>NZ_MQUQ01000022.1 GCF_001953865.1 Amycolatopsis coloradensis | reverse complement strand
CGCGAAAGCCACTTTCGGGACGTCTGATGTCCCGAAAGTGGCTTTCGCGACACGGCCACGCGGGGTGTGGCGCCGGAGTCCTTATTGGACACTTACGGCACGGAACGCCATCCGGTCGGCGAGCGCGTCCTGCGCAACACCCGGGCACAGGTCGCCCTGATGCGTCCCGGTCCGCAGGTCGCCGCGCTCCGCGAAGTGCTGAAAGAGACGCTGGAGATCCCGGCGGCCAAACGGCATTTCATCGCGATGGGCAACGGGGCCGACATCGACTACGCACCGGACGCCGCCCATCCGCTCGTCGGCCGGTTCGCCCCGCTGCCGCTGGTGTCCGAAGACGGCCGCCCGATCCTGGTGGCCTGCTCCGAAGAGGTCCGAGACGTCGTGAACGGCCGGGTCCGGACCGTCGAGGCGGACTCCGGGCCGTCCTTCCTGATGCGTCCGGACGGGTATGTCGCGTGGGCTGCCTCGGACGAGGATCCGGCCGGGCTGACCGAAGCGCTCCGGCTCGTTGCGGGCTCCGACTGGGCGAGTGTATAAAGTGGAACGAGTGTTCAAAATGTAACGAGTGTTCAAATTTGGGAGCGTGCCGTGGCCAACCCGTACCGTGAGTTGTTCTCCGCGAAGGGCTCGATCGCCTTCTCCGCGGCGGGCTTGGTCGCCCGGATCCCGGTTCCCATGATGGGGATCGGGATCATCACCATGCTGGCGCAGGCACGCGGCGACTACGGCCTCGCCGGGCTGGTCTCGGCGGCGTTCACGCTGTCCATGGCGCTGCTCGGACCACAGGTCTCGCGGCTGGTGGACCGGCGGGGGCAGAGCCGGATTCTCCTGCCGGTGACCGGAATCAGCGTGATGGCGCTCGGCGCGCTGCTGCTCTGTGCCCGGTTCGGGGCGCCAGCCTGGGCGCTGTACGTGTGCGCGATCCTGGCCGGGTTCATGCCCAGCATGGCGGCGATGGTCCGGGCCCGCTGGTCACAGCTGTACCGCGACTCGCCCCGGCTGCACACGGCGTTCGCGCTGGAATCGGTGGTCGACGAACTGACCTTCGTCATCGGGCCCGCGCTGTCGGTGGCGTTGTGCACCACCGTTTTCCCCGAGGCGGGTCCGCTGGTCGCCGTAGTGTTCCTCGTCGTCGGCGTGCTGCTGTTCGTCGCACAGCGCGAGACGGAACCGTCAGTGCTGCCGGCGAGCGGGCCGGCGGGCCGGTCGGCGATCCGGCTGGGCGCGGTACGGGTGCTGGTGCTGACGCTGGTGGCGGGCGGTGTCATCGTCGGCACGGTCGACGTCGTCAGTGTGGCTTTCGCCCAGCACGTCGGGTCGCCGTCGGCCGCGGGCCTCGTCGTGTCGGTCTACGCGGTGGGCTCCGCGATCTCCGGACTGGCCTTCGGAACGCTCAAGACGACCATGACGCCGCCTCGCCTGCTCCTGATCGGCACCGCGGGCACGGCCGCGAGCGCGGTTCCGCTGCTGATCGTGGACGGGATCGCGAGCCTGTGCGTCGTGGTCTTCGTCGCCGGATTGTTCTTCTCTCCCACGATGATCGTCGTGATGGGGATGATCGAGAAGGTCGTCCCGGCCGAGAAACTGACCGAGGGGATGACGTGGGCGATCACCGGCCTCAGCATCGGTGTCGCGCTCGGCGCCGCCGTGTCGGGCGAGGCCGTCGACCGTTTCGGGCCGGACGGCGGGTTCACCGTCGCGGTCGTGGCGGGCGGTTCGATCATCCTGATCGCCCTGCTCTCGTATCCTCTGCTGAGCACCATGGTGCGGGAGAGAGCGGAGGCGGCACGCTGAACGAACCGATCACCGACGGCCGCCTTGCCAAAGGCGAGCAACGGAAGCAGGAGTTGATCGAGGCCACCCTGCGGGTCGTCGCGCGGGACGGGTTGTCCGGGGTCAGCCATCGCACGGTCGCCCGCGAGGCGGGCCTCCCCGCGACGGCGGCCGCGTACCACTTCAAGGGGATCGACGACCTGTTGACCGCCGCGCTGACCCGGTGCATGGACGAAGACACCGAGCGGATGCGTGTCCTCGCCGCGGAAACCGGCGAAGACGCCTTGCCGAAGTTCGCCGCCCTGTTGGCCTGGGTGGTGACGGAACCCGGGCATCTGCTGGCGGAGTACGAGCTGTACCTGCTGGCCGCGCGGGAGCCGAAGCTCCGTGCGCCGACCGATCGCTGGATGGCGGCCTTGGCGGACTTCGCGCGGCAGCACACCGACGATCCGGTGCGGGTCGAGATGCTGGTCGGGCTGGTGGACGGGTTGCTGCTGCAAGCCTTGCTGCGGGACGAACCACCGACCGCGGCACGGTTCGAGGCCGTCCTGCGGACCGCACTGGGCTCAGGCCGCGGACGCGGTCCGTGAAGGACTCCTTGAGGGACTTTGGGTCTTTCAAGGAGTCCTTCACAAACTCGGAGCGTGCCCCGGCAGCACCGCTGGCCCCAGCGGTCACATCGTGGGGCGCCGGTACCGAGTGGGTCGGGATGGCTGTCATCGAGGGTGTCGCGAAAGCCACTTTCGGGACACCTGACGTCCCGAAAGTGGCTTTCGCGACACGGCCACTGGGCCCCGGCACCTGGCCTCACCCGGTCGCGGGTGGTGACCAGGTCAGCCGTGGGTCCGTCTGCACGAAGCTGCCCAGCAGCTGATCGATCCGGGTCAGCGCGTCGAGGTCCAGTGCCACTCCGGACGCCTTCGCGTTCTCAGTCACCTGTGCAGCGCTGCTCGCGCCGGTCACCACCGAGGCGACGGTGTTGTGCTGCAACGTCCACGCGAGCGCCAGCTGCGCCATGGTCAGTCCGGCCTCGTCGGCGACGCCGCGCAGCATGCCGACGCGTTCGAGGAGGTCCGGCAGGAGCAGTGGCCGTGCCTCGACAGACTTGGCGGCCCGCGAGTCCGGCGGAATCTCGCCTGGCCGGTATTTGCCCGTCAGCACGCCCTGCGCGAGGGCGACCGACGCGAATTGGCCGATCCCGGCGCGTTCGCACACCGGCATCACCTGCGCCTCGGCGACCCGCCACAGCATCGAGTAATGCGGCTGGTTGGCGATGAGCGGGACACCGTGCCGCTCGGCGATCGGCCGCGCCTCCAGAAGCTGTTCCGCCGTCCATTCGGCGGTGCCGGCGTAGAGGATCTTCCCCTGCCGCACCAGATCCGACAGCGCGAGGAACGTTTCTTCCAGCGGGGTGCGGTAGTCGAACCGCAGCAACTGGTAGACGTCGACGTAGTCGGTGCGCAGGCGCCGCAGCGAGCCGTGCAGCGACGTGACCAGGTGCTTCCGGCTGAGGCCCGCGTCGTTGACCCCCGGGCCTTCCGGCCAGAACACGCCGGTGCACAGCACGAGATCGTCGCGGCGCGCGTGCGCCAGTGCCGCGGCGAGGTTTTCTTCGGCGGCGCCCCCGTCCCAGGCCGCGGCGGTGTGGAAGGTCGTGACGCCCGCGTCGAGGGCGGCTTGGACGCAGTCCGCGCCGTCCGGGTGCGTGAGCCAGTTGCCGTAGGAGATCTCGCTGACGGACAGCCCGCTCGCGCCGAGCCTGCGGTAGTCCATGCTCACCTCTTCCGCGCGCCGGTTTCGAGGATGGTGCGGTCGATCCATTCGTCGATACCCGCCGCCTTGCGCGCGTAGGTCTCGCGCACCGATTCGTGCGGCAGGATCAGGAACTCCTCCGACGCCAGGCCGTGCACGACGGACTCCGCGACGTCCTCCGGTTCCAGCAGCGGTGCCGCGGCGGCGATCGCGAGCGCGGCGGGGTGCCCGGCGGCGATCCCCGGTTCCAGCAACGCGGTCCGCACGCCGAGCGGGCACAGCGCGCTGACCCGGACCCCGCGCGGCCGGTAGGTGATGGCCAGCCATTCGGCGAGTCCGACGGCGGCGTGCTTGGTCACCGAGTACGGCGCGTCGCCGGGCGTGCCGAGCAGGCCCGCTCCCGAGGCCGTGATCAGCAGGTATCCCTGACCACGGCTCAACATCGCCGGGAGCGCGACTTGCGCGGCGTGCACATGCTGCATGACGTTGATCGCCCACGACCGTGACCATTGCTCGTCGGCCGCGTGCACGCCCGTCCCGAACGCGGCGCCGGCGTTGGAGCAGAACAGGTCGACCGGCCCGAACTCCGCTCGCGCCTCGGTCACCAGCATCTTCAAGTCCTCTTTGGACGATGCGTCGGCGTGGCGGGCGATCGCGGCACCGCCTGAGGCCGTGATCCCGGCGACGACCTTTTCGGCCGCGTCGAGATCGAGGTCGGAGACCACCACTCCGGCGGCGCCCTCGGCGGCGAATCGCCGGGCCATGGCGGCGCCGATACCGTGTGCCGCGCCGGTCAGCACGACGACTCGTCCTGTCACTTCCACATGCGCTCCATGGTTATTGATTCTGCTTACGATGACAATTCTTCTGTTTTGTCACGCCGGTGAGCAATGCGATGCCGAAATCTGGGATGCGAGTGATAAAAGTGCAGGTCAGACGCTTGTTCTGAGCGTGTCGACATATTTGTTTCCGGCGCCGGACTTTAGCACGAGTTCCCTTGTTTTCCGAGTTTTCACGCGAGAGTATTGCGCTCTCTGCGGCAAGTAGGTTATTTCTTGGGAATCCCGCTGAAGATCGCCGAACCCGGCGAGGTTCGACCAGCCCCAGCCGAACAGGAGGTCCGCCGGTGAGTCTTGCGACGGCGCGCACGCGGGTACTCGGCGTCAACCCGCTCGGACGTCCGGATCCCGGGCTGGCGGCCGCCGTCGCCAGGGGAGGCGGCCTCGGAATCCTGGACGTCGGATCCACAGTGGACGGAGGGTTCCCGTTCGGGGTCCGGATCGCGGCGGGCCGTCACGTGCGGTACGAAGAGGTGCGGGAGAGCGGTGCGGGGCTCGTCCTGCTGGCCGAAGGGGCAGTTTGGCAGGGCAAGGACGATCTCCCCGTGCTGGCCGAGGTGACCGGTGTCGAGCAGGCCGTCCGGATGCTCGGCACCGGCGCCTCCGGTCTGGTCGCGAAGGGCTCCGAAGCAGGCGGCTCGGATCTCACCACGTTCGTCCTGGTGCAGCGGTTGCTGGAGCGATTCGGCGAGGACGTGCCGGTGTGGGCGTACGGCGGCATCGGACCGCGGACGGCGGTGGCCGCGATCGCCGGCGGCGCGACGGGCGTGGTGCTCGACGGACTCGGCCTGTTTCCGGAGGCTGACGTGCCCGCGGCGGCGCGGAACGAACTCGCCAGGGCCGACGACGGACTCGCGACGTTGTTCGCGAAGCGCTTCGAGGACGCGGAAAGCGCTGTCCGGTCGGTCGTCCGGTCACTCGCCACGCCGCCGTCGGTGAACCCCTCGGACCAAGGCGCCCGGCTGTGCCGGACGTTGGGGACCGGCCTGCCGGTGGTGCAGGGACCGATGACGCGCGTGAGCGACCAACCCGGTTTCGCCGCCGCCGTCGCCGCGCACGACGGGTTCCCGTTCGTCGCGGTGGCCACCGCGAACGGCGCCAAAACCGCCGAACTGCTCGGCCGCACCGCCGAAGCGCTCGGCGAACGGCCGTGGGGCGCGGGCATCCTCGGCTTCGTCCCGGAGGCCTTGCGCACCGAACAACTCGCGGCGGTCCGCGCCGCCCGCCCGCGGTGCGTGCTGATCGCGGGCGGGAAACCCGCGCAGGCCAAGGCACTCGAAGCAGACGGGATCGCGACCTTCCTGCATGTCCCGTCGCCCATCCTCCTGCGGCAGTTCCTCGACGCCGGGATCCGCCGGTTCGTCTTCGAGGGCGCCGAATGCGGCGGGCACGTCGGCCCGCGGTCGAGTTTCGTGCTGTGGGAGCAACAGCTGGACGTCCTGCGCGAACACGCCGCCAAGGACGTCGAAGTGCTGTTCGCGGGCGGGATCCACGACGCCCGGTCCGCCGCGATGGTCGCCGCCATGGCGGAGCCGCTCACCGGGATCGGTGTCCTGATGGGCACCGCGTACCTGTTCACCGAGGAGGCCGTGACCCACGGCGCCATCACCGAGGTCTTCCAGGACCGGGTGCTCGACGCCGGGGCCACGGTCACCCTGGAGACCGCGCCCGGCCATCTCACCCGCTGCCTGCCCAGCCCGTACACCGACGAGTTCGCCGCGCTGAAGGCCGGGCTCCGCGCGGACGGCGTCCCGCCGCAGGAGAGCTGGCAGCGACTGGAGGAGCTGAACACCGGGCGGCTGCGGATCGCGAGCAAGGGGATCCGGCGCGAAGGAGCCGCCCTCGTCGACGTCGACGCCGACGGTCAGCTCGCCGAGGGGATGTACATGGCAGGCCAGGTGACGGTTCTGCGGGAGCGGCGCACCGATATCGCCACGTTGCACCGCGAGGTCACCGAGGGCGCGGCGGAACTGCTCGCCGCGCGTGCGCCGCGAGAAGAATCCGTTGTGGACGGTGACGTCGCCATTGTCGGCATGGCTTGTGTCTTCCCCGGCGCCCCCGACCTCCCGGCCTTCTGGTCCAACGTCCTGCGCGGTGCGGACGCCGTCACCGAGGTGCCCGAGCAGCGCTGGGACACGAAGATCTACGCCGAGCAGTCGACGTCCAAGTGGGGCGGGTTCCTGCCGCCGGTGGACTTCGACCCGCTCGCGTACGGCATCCCGCCGAAGTCGATGGGCAGCATCGACCCGGCGCAGCTCGTGTCGTTGCAGACGGCCCGGCGTGCCCTTGAAGACGCGGGTTACGGCGACGGCGGTTTCGACCGTGAGCGCACCAGCGTCATCTTCGGCGCCGAAGCCGGGGGAGACCTGGCGAACGCCGGAGTCCTGCGCGCTTTGCTGCCCGGTTATCTCGAAGACGTCCCGGAAGAACTGCTCGCGCAGTTGCCGGAGCTGACCGAGGACTCGTTCCCCGGCACGCTCGCCAACGTCATCTCGGGCCGGATCGCCAACCGGCTCGACCTCGGCGGCACCAACTACACCGTGGACGCCGCGTGCGGTTCCTCACTGGCGGCGCTGGACCTCGCGGTGAAGGAACTGCGGGCGGGCACGAGCGCGATGGTTTTGTGCGGTGCGGTCGACCTGCACAACGGCGTCAACGACTACCTCATGTTCACCTCCGCGGGCGCGTTGTCGCCGACCGGCCGGTGCCGCCCGTTCGACGCGACGGCGGACGGGATCGCGCTCGGCGAGGGCGTCGCGTGCCTCGTGCTCAAGCGGCGGTCCGACGCCGAACGTGCCGGTGACCGGATCTACGCCGTGGTCAAGGGGGTCGGCGCCGCGAGCGACGGCAAGGCGCTCGGCCTCACCGCGCCCCGGCCCGAAGGGCAACGGCGAGCGCTCGAACGGGCCTACCGCGACGCGCGGGTCTCCCCGGCGGACGTCTCGCTGGTGGAGGCGCACGGCACCGGCACGGTCGTCGGTGACGCCACCGAACTCACCACGCTCACCGAGTTCTTCCTCGACGCGGGCGCCGAACCGGGCACCTGCGCGCTGGGTTCGGTGAAGAGCCAGATCGGGCACACGAAATGCGCCGCGGGACTGGCGGGCCTGATGAAGGCGGCGCTGGCGCTGTGGCACGAGGTCGTGCCGCCCACGCTGCATCTGAGCAGGCCGAACCCCGCCTGGGACGCCCAGGGCAGTCCTTTCACCTTCTCCACCGGTGCCCGGCCGTCGCCACTTCCCCGTGGACGTGCGTTCGCGGGTGTCAGCGCGTTCGGGTTCGGTGGGACCAATTTCCACGCGGTGCTCGCGGCCCCGGGAGTCCCGCCCGCCCGGCGGCACGGGCCTCGCGACTGGGACGCCGAACTCGTCCTGCTCCGCGGTTCCGATGTGGACAGTGCGCGGGCCGCGCTGCGCGATCTACTGTCGGAGAACAAAAGTCGTCCGCTGCGGGAAATCGCCGCCCTCGCCGCCGGGCGCGGCGGGCCTGAGCCGGTGCGGCTCGCGGTCGTCGCGAGTGATCTCGCGGAACTGCGCGAGGCCGTCGAGAACGGGGGCGGGCTCACCTCGGAGAACGTCGAAGCCGGTGCGGTCGCGTTCCTGTTCCCCGGACAGGGCAGCCAGCGGACCGGCATGCTGGCGGACCTGTTCGTGCACTTCCCGGAACTCGCCGAGGTCCTGCGGCTCGCCCCCGATGTCGCCGCAACCACGTTCCCGCCGCGCGCCTTCACCGAAGAGACCCGCGCGGCGCAGGACGAAGCCCTCAAGGACACCCGGGTCGCGCAGCCCGCGCTCGGCCTTGTCGAGTCGGCCGTGTGCCGGTTGCTCGCCGACCTCGGCGTCCGGCCGGATCTGCTGGCGGGGCACAGCTACGGCGAACTGGCCGCGCTGTCGGTCGCCGGTGCCTTCGACACCCCGACCCTGGTGGCGCTCAGCCGGGCCAGGGCCCGCTCGATCGCCGAGGTCGCGGGCGGCGACCCGGGAACGATGGCCGCGGTGAGGGCTTCCCGTGCGGAACTGGCCGCCGCACTCGACCGGTCCGACGTCGTACTGGCCAACCACAACGCACCCGCGCAAACCGTCCTTTCCGGACCGACGGCGGCCGTCGAGGACGCCGTCCGCGCGCTGCGGGGACAGGGCATCGGTGCCAAGCGGATTCCCGTCGCCTGCGCTTTCCACAGTCCGCTGGTGGCCGGGGCGAGCGACGTGTTCGCCGTCGACCTCGACAACGCCGAGATCGGCGAGCCGGGCTCGCCGGTGTGGTCGAACCGCACCGCCCGGCCGTACGAGCCCGGGAAGGTGCGCGCCGAACTGGCCGATCAGATCGGAGCGCCGGTGCGTTTCGTGGATCTCATCGAGGACATGTACGCGGCGGGCGCGCGCACGTTCGTCGAGGCAGGCCCCGGGCAGGTGCTTTCCCGGCTGGCCAAGGACATCCTCGGCGACCGGCCGCATACCGTCATCGCCTGCGATCCCGGCGGCCCCGGCCTGCGGGGATTCCTCACCGCGCTCGCACGCCTGGCGCTCACGGGCGTCGATGTGCGCACCGAACGGCTCTTCCGTGGCCGCGTCCGCGTCGGCCCGCTTGCCACGCCGGCTTGGACCGTGGACGGCCAGACCGTCCGCGCGCCCGGCGGCGAGGTCCCCGCCCATGGGCTCGTGCCCGCCCGACGAATCCCGAGGACGACCATGAAGCAGCCCGCGCCCGGTCGTGACCAGGCCGTCGTCGAATTCCTCCGCACCAGCCGCGAACTGCTGGCGGCGCAACGGGACGTGATGCTGGGGTACCTCGGCACCGCGCCCCCCGCCGCCGCTCCGGTTCCGCCGGTGCTGCTTCCGCCGGTCGAAGCCCCGACCGTGATCGTGCCCGCCGCCGCTCCGGAACCCGTCGAGACGGAGCCCGTCACCGAAGCCGCCGTCACCGACGTCCTGGCCACCGTCATCGGCGCGATCAGCGAACGCACCGGCTATCCGGCCGAGATGATCGACGACGATCTCGACCTGGAAGCGGATCTTTCCATCGACTCGATCAAGCGCACCGAAATCGCGGGCTCGCTGCTGGCGAAGCTCGGTCTCGCCGGACGGGTGCACGACGACGCCCAAGACCAGCTCAGCCGCGACCGGACAGCGAGCGCGCTCGCCGCACGGCTGCGGAAATGGCTCGAACCGGCGGCTCCGGTCGCCGTGACACCGGGTCCCGTCGAGGCTCCGGCAGGCCGCGCGCCCGGACGGTACTTGCTCAGCCGGGTAGCCGCGCCGCTCGGGACGCCCGACCTCACCAAGGTGGGCGGTAAGACGATCGCGGTGAGTTTCGAACCGGGTCAGGAGGAGTTGGCCGAGTCGGTCCACGCGGTGTTCGCCGAGGCGGGCGCCGTGCCGGGAGCGCTGGACGACGCGGACATCCTGCTCGTGCTGGATCCGTTGTCGGACGCCGAAGAACCGGTCGCGGCGCAGGTCTTCTCCCTGCTCAAGGGCGCCAAGGGCGCCGTGGTCGTGGTCGCGAGGCCGGGGTCCGGCCACACCGCCGGGCTGCGCGGCCTCGTCCGTGCCGCGGCGCGGGAACGGAACGAGCCGACCAGACTGGTCGAACTCGAGTCCACAGTGGACCTCGCGCGGATAGCACTGGAGGAGGTGATCGCCGAAGGGCCTGCCGCCGTGCGGTACGACACCGCGGGTCGCGCCGCTTACGAGCCGTCCGCGGGTTCTCTCGGCTCGATCGCTTACGCGGGCGCGGGTCCCGGTGGCGGCGAGACCACCGCACTCGGGCTCGGGACGGACTCGGTGCTGCTGCTGATCGGCGGCGCCCGCGGGATCACCGCGCGGGCGGCCGTCGCGCTGGCGGCGAGCGGCTGCCGGATCGAACTGGCCGGGCGCACCCCGTGGCCCGCCGAACCCGGAGACGAGGACCTTCCCGGTGACGCGCCGGGGATGCGGTCGGCCTTGGCCGCGCGCGGCGGTTCGCTGGTGGACATCGAACACCGGGTGCGTACCGTGCTGGCCCAGCGGGAGATCGCCAGGACACTCGACCAGATCACCGTGGCCGGTGGTACGGCGGCCTACCGGTCGCTCGACGTGCGTGACGGCACCGCCGTCCGGCAGGTGGTCAAGGACCTGCACACCCGCTACGGCCGGATCGACGGTGTCGTCCACGCGGCCGGGGTGATCGACGACAAGCTGATGGCGGACAAGGACGAGCACTCGTTCCGCACGGTCTACGGGACCAAAGTGGACGGTGCGCGGGCTCTACTCGACGCCTTGGAACATTTCGGCGTCCGGCCCGGGTTCGTGACCTTCTTCGGCAGCATCGCCGCCGTCCTGGGCAACCGTGGTCAGACCGACTACGCGGCGGCGAACGACGCGCTGGAGACCCTCGGCGAACAGTGGGCGGACCGCACCGGCTGCCGGGCACTGACCGTCCATTGGGGACCATGGGCGCCTTCGGGCGATCACGCCGGGATGGTGTCACCGGAACTGGCGCGTGAATACGAACGCCGGGAGGTCGCCCTGATCGACCCGGACGAAGGCACCGCCGCCCTCTTGCGTGAACTCGCCTACGGCCCGGCCGACGTCCGCTCAGTGCTGTACACGGCATCGCTGTGGTGAACCAAGAGCCGGTCGCGATCGTCGGGATGGGCGTGTTCCTCCCCGGCTCGTCCACTGTGGACGAATATTGGCACAACATCGTTTCCGGTACCGACGCGATCACCGAGATCCCGCCGCACCGCTGGGATCCGAGTTTCCACGACGGTGACGGCCGAACACCCGACCGCACTTACGGGCGGCGCGGCGGGTTCGTCGCCGACAGCCTGGACTTCGACGCGACGGGGCTCGGCATCGCTCCCAGTTCCGTCGCCGGGATGGAGCCCGACCAGCTGGTGGCGCTGGCCGTCGCCGCGGCCGCGGTCGACGACGCGGGTGGCCTGCGACGGCTGGGCGATCTCGAACGTGTGGGCGTGATCCTCGGCAGGGGCGGCTATCTGTCGCCCGGGCTCCAGCGGTTCGATCAGCGCGTCCGGTCGGTCCGGCAGATCACCGGCGCCGTCCGGGAA
This sequence comes from Amycolatopsis coloradensis, assembly GCF_001953865.1. Classification (GTDB taxonomy): domain Bacteria; phylum Actinomycetota; class Actinomycetes; order Mycobacteriales; family Pseudonocardiaceae; genus Amycolatopsis; species Amycolatopsis coloradensis. The sequence goes on along the minus strand of NZ_MQUQ01000022.1, from coordinate 60,825 downwards.
CTGCTCCCGTCGGCCCGGCCGGAGCTGCTCGACAAGCTGCGGGACGCGCTGCTGGAACCGCTCGGCGAGTTCCGCCCCGACACCGCGATCGGGCTGGTGCCGAACCTCGCCGCGTCACGGGTGGCCAACCGCTTGGACCTCGGCGGCCCCGCGTACACGGTGGACGCCGCCTGCGCGTCCTCGTTGCTCGCCGTGGACCAGGCGATCGGCGAACTCACCCGGCGCCGCTGCGACGTCGTACTGGCCGGCGGGGTGCACCACTGCCACGACGACACCCTCTGGTCGATGTTCACCCAGCTCGGCGCCCTGTCGCCGAGCCAGCGGATCAGCCCGTTCTCGCGGGAAGCGGACGGCCTGCTGATCGGCGAGGGCACCGCGATCGTCGTGCTGAAGCGGTTTTACGACGCGCGCCGCGACGGCGACCGGGTCTACGCGGTACTGCGCGGGTCCGGGACGTCCAGTGACGGCAAGGGCGCGAGCCTGCTCAGCCCGGCCGTGGCGGGCCAGACCCTGGCGCTGCGCCGCGCGTGGGCGTCGGCCGGCCTCGACCCCACCGTGCCTGGCGCACTCGGCCTGCTGGAAGCGCACGGGACCGCCACGCCGACCGGGGACGCGGCCGAACTCGCGACGCTCGCCGAGGTGTTCGGCCCGCCGGAGGGACCCCGGGCCGCGATCGGCGCGGTCAAGGCGATGATCGGGCACACCATGCCCACCGCCGGTGCCGCCGGACTGGTCAAGGCCGCGCTCGCGTTGCATCACGCCGTCCTGCCGCCGACCCTGAACTGCGCCGATCCGAACCCGCTCCTGGACAAGACCCGGTTCCGGACCTTGGCCACTGCCGAGCGCTGGTTCGCCGGTGACGTGCCACGCCGGGCGGCGGTCAACGCCTTCGGTTTCGGCGGTGTCAACGCGCACGTGGTGCTGGAGGAGGCCGACCCGGCACCCACGCGGCCGCGCCGGGCCAAGGTGTCCGAGGAGCCCGAGCAGGTTCTGCTGCTCGCGGCGTCCACTCCGGACGGATTGCGCGTCCTGCTCGACCGCCCGGACCCGGAATCCGGCGGACGAGGCCCGTGCCGGATCGGGATCGTCGGACCGACCGGGAAACGGCTCGAAGTCGCGCGGAGGGTACTCGCCAAGGTCGCCGCGGAAGGCAAGTCCTGGCACGGGCCCAACGACATCTGGTGCAGTACGGCGCCTTTGCTGGAGCAGGAAGGCGCGAAGACCGCGTTCGTCTACCCGGGGCTGGAGGCGGACGCGGAACCGCGCTGTGCCGACGTCGCCCGGCACTTCGGGCTGGAGCGGCCAGAGTGGTCGACGACGAGTGTCCTGTCCCGCGCGTCGAGTGTGTCCCAGGTCGGATTACTGCTCGACACCGCGCTACGGCGGCTCGCCATCACCCCGGATCTGCTCGCCGGGCACAGCGTCGGCGAATGGACCGCGATGCAGGCGGCCGGGATGTACCCAGGACAGTCCACAGAGGACATGTTGAGCCGCTACTGGCCGCGGGGATTCACCCTGCCCGACGCCGAGTTCCTGGTACTCGGATGTTCGGCGGAACGGGCGTCCGCGCTGCTCGCAGCCGAGCCGGAGCTGATGATCTCCCACGAGAACGCGCCCCGCCAGACGATCGTCTGCGGTGACCCGGCGGCCGCGGCCCGGCTCGCCCGCCTGTGCGTCCAGCACGGTGTCGTCGCGCGGACACTGCCGTTCCGGTCCGGGTTCCACACCCCGCTGATGCGCTCCCGCCTCGGCCCGTTCACCCGGCTCGCGGCGGAACTGGACCTGAAGGCGCCGCGGATCCCGGTCTGGTCGGCGACCACGGCCCGGCCGTATCCGGCGGATCCGGTGGAGGTCCGTGAGCTGTACCTTGCCCACCTGGTGCGCAAGGTCCGGTTCCGGGAACTCGTCGACGCGCTCCACGCCGACGGCGCCCGTGTTTTCGTGCAGGCTGGCGCCGGTCAGGTCGGTTCGTTCGTGGCCGACACCCTGGGGGACCGGCCGCATCTGGTCATCGCGGCGTCGTCCGGTACGAGGCCAGGCCTCGCCCAGTTGCGCCGGGTGGCCACCGCGGTCTGGGTGGAGGGTGGTTCGCCCGCGTTCGACGCGCTGGAGCCACGCCGGACCCGGATCGACACGACCGGCACGCTGCTCGCTGTCGACGGCGACGCCAAGGGCATGTTCGACGGCACGGTTCCCGAGCTGGTCGACGGCGTGCCGGACGCGATCGTCGCGGAGTTCACCGCGCTGCTCGCCGAGACCAGGCAGGCCGCCGCGAGCGTCGCCAACGCGGCCGCCCGGCGCACCGACAAGTCCACTGTGGACGTCTCGCTCACCGCGATGCCGTATCTGGTGGATCACCGGTTCTTCCGCCAGCGCCAGGACTGGCCCGACGATGCGGACTTCCGTCCCACCGTTCCCGCGACGACGCTGGTCGACCTTGCCTGCCGGGCGGCGGAACGGGCCCGGCCGGGAATGATCGCGACCGGCGTGAGCAACGCGGCGTTCTCCCGGTGGCTGATCGCCGCCCCGGCGCGACGCGTGCCGCTTTCGATGACCCGTGAGGGTGACCGGATCAGTGTCCAAATCGGACCACACGCCAGTATGGACGTCCAGCTGGCGCCGCGGTATCCCACGGCACCCCGGCCGTCCCCGCTGCCGGGACCGGAAACCGCGCCCCCGCTGAGCGCCGCCGAGATCTACTCGCGCCGCGAGATGTTCCACGGCCCCGCGTACCAGGGGCTCGCCAGGCTCACCGGGCTCGGCGAACGGCACATCCGCGGCGACCTCGTCGTGCCGACCGCGCCCGGTGCGCTGCTGGACAACGTCGGACAACTGCTGGGCTGCTGGCTGATGGCCACCAAGGCGGACGCGCTGCTGGCGTTCCCGACGTCGATGGGCCGGATCACCTGGTACGGCCCGGAACCGGCGCCGGGCACGGCGCTCCACTGTGTGGTCAGGGTCCGGCTGCCGCGTCCGGACGTGCTGGAGATGGACGCCGAACTGGTGCGGGACGGCGCCGTGCTGGCCCGGATCGAGCAGTGGCGGGACATCAGGTTCCCGTGCGACCGCCCCGCTCACCGGGTCTATGCCTTTCCCGACCGGCACCGGCTTTCCGAGGACCATCCCGGTGGTTGGACGCTGGTGACCGACCGGTGGCCGAGCCCGGCCGCGCGTGACATCTACGCCGGCGTCCACCTCGGTTCGGCGGAACGCGCCGAATTCGCCGCCTGCGCGCCCCGGCGGCAACGCGGCTGGCTGCTGGAACGGATCGCGATCAAGGACGCCGTGCGCGCGCGACTCGGGCTGGATGGCGTTTACCCGGCGGAGATCCGGGTCAGCGCCGACGGTACGACGGTGACCGGGGTCCACGGCCGGGAACTGCCGCCGCTGGCGGTGGCCGTCGCGTCCACCGGAGAGGTGGCTGTGTCCCTCGTCCGGGAACAGGGCGCGACGCCGCCTCGGATCGCGGTCCGGGCCGAGGGCGATTTGGCGGGGCTGACCGAGGAGGTCGGCACCGGGGTGGAGTTCGCCGGGATACCGGGGCACGTGGTGGCCTGGAACCGCGGGTAGGAAAAGGAGCAGGCATGACGATCGAACAGCAGAGCCCGGCGTCGGTCTTCGGCACCGTGGCCGAATTGCTGAGAGAACTGGTGGGGGACGTCGACGTCCTCGGCATCGAGATCACCCCGCGGACCACCTTCCACGAGGATCTCCAGCTGGAGAGCATCGACCTGGTGACGTTCGCGAGCATCCTCGCCGAGTTCTTCGGCGCGCACGTCAACCTCGCGGAGTTCCTGGCGGAGAAGGATCTCGACGACGTGATCGAACTGCGGGTCGGCGACATCGCCGACTACGTGGCCGCCCGCCTCGGCGAACGGGGCTGAGGCGGTGCCGACGATGACCGTCAACGGGCTGCGCACGAACGTGCACCTCGTGCCCGGCGGGGGTACCGAGACCGTGGTGTTCCTGCACGGCATGGGCACGGACAGCCTGGCGAGCTTCTACCTCACGCTGGCCCCGCCGGTCGCCGCCGCCGGCGTGGACGTGGTCAGCTACGACCTGCGCGGGCACGGCAAGACCGAACGTCCCGAGCGCGGGTACACGATCGCGGACTTCATCGCCGACCTTGACGACCTGCTGGCCCAGCTCGACCTCGATCGGCCGGTGCACCTGGTGGGCAACAGTTTCGGCGGCACCCTCGCGTACAGCTACGCGGTGGCGAAACCGGAGCGCGTGCGCAGCATCGTGTGCATCGAGTCGGAGCCCGCCACCGAACTGTGGGCGGACAAGATGGCGCAGATCCTCGAGCACACCGTGCGGTTTTTGAAGGTCGAGGAGAGCTTCGACTGGATCGAGGCCAACTACAGCGCCCATCACCGGCGGCTGGCGAGAATGGCGGCCGAGCGGATCATGTCCACGACGATGGCCGAGGAGGTCCCGCTCGGCCCGTTGCTGACCCTGGACCAGGTGGCGGGGATCGACTGCCCCGTATTGTCCATTTTGGGCAGTCACGGCTACCAGGCCGACGATCTCGACGCGCTGACTTCCTTGTTGCCGCGCGGCGAGTTGCACGTGTTCGAAGGCCAGGGGCATTCGGTGCTCGTCGAGCAGCACCGGGAAGTGCGGGAGCTGCTGCTGAACTGGATCTCCCGGCACGGGAGGCCGCGCGGATGAGCCGGTTCCTGCTGGTCGTCCCGCCGCTCACCGGGCATGTGGCGCCGCTGCGCGCGGTGGCCGCCGAACTCCTGCGCCGCGGTCACGACGTCGCCTGGTGCGGTCCGGAACCCACGACGTCGGAGCTGACGAGGGCGGGCCGGGTGTACGCGGCGGGAGACGCGCTGGAGTTCGCCGTGGAGCGTCGCCCCGAGGGCCTGCGCGGCTTCGCGGCGCTGAAGTTCCTGTGGGAACGGTATCTGGTGCCACTCGCGGACGCGATGGTCCCCGGGGTCGAGAGAGCGGCGGCCGCCTTCCGGCCCGACGTCGTCGTCGCCGACCAACAGGCCTTCGCGGGCGCCCTGGTGGCGAGCCGCCGCGGTCTGCCGTGGGCGACCTCGGCGTCGACGTCGACCGAACTCGGCGATCCGCTCGGCGCCATGCCGAAGATCGCCGCCTGGGTCGGCCGGCTGCAGGAAGACCTCCGGACACGGCACAAGGTGTCCTGCGGCGACCTGCGGTTTTCCCCGGACCTCGTCCTCGCTTTCACCACCGTGTCGCTGACCGGACCGATCGCCGACGCCGGTGCTGTCCGGTTCGTCGGCCCGGCGCTGGCTCCCGCGCCCCCGGTGGGTTTCTCGTGGGACCGGCTCGACGGCCGCCCGCTCGTCCTCGCCACCCTCGGCACCGCCAACGCCGCTCTCGGCCGCCGCTTCCTGGCCGAATGCGTCGACGCCCTCGCCGGGATGCCCGAGGTCCAAGGCCTGGTCGTCGACGCATGCGGCGAACTGCTCAGCGAGGAAGTGCTCATTGTCAGGCGGATCCCGCAGGTGGAAGTGGTGCGGAAGGCGGCGGCGGTGATCTGCCACGGCGGGCACAACACCGTCAGCGAGACCCTCGCGTCCGGGCTGCCGCTGGTGATCGCGCCGATCCGGGACGACCAGTCGATGCTGGCTCAGCAGGTCGAGGCCGCCGGGGCCGGATTGCGGCTGCGCTTCGACCGAGTGAAGGCGGCGGACATCCGCGGCACGGTCACCGAAGTCCTCACCGAGCCCGCCTACGCCGCGGCGGCCGCGCGGGTGCGGGCTTCGTTCGAGGCGGCCGGGGGAGTGGTGGCCGCCGCGGACCACCTGGAGTCCCTGCCACGCTAGGACCGTCCCGGGCAGCGCGTGAAGGCCTCCTTCCCTCGGCTCAGCCGAGGGAAGGAGGCCTTCACGCGCTGCCCCACGACTAAAGGCGCACATCGTCGATGTGATCGCTGCCTGGATGCGTGCGGCATCTCACCGTGGCGGGGCTTCCCGCGGCGACCGGAACGTCCTCGCCGAGATCCACCCGCCCGCCAGCGCCGCCACGGCCGCGATCCCGAGCGACACGGGGATCGACCAGCCCGACGGCCGTCCCAGCGCGAGCGCCCTGGTCGCGTCGATCGCGTAGGTCAGCGGGTTGATCGCCGAGACCACCCGCAGCCAGGTCGGCATGGTCTCGAGCGGCATGTAGGCGCTGGAGGAGAACATCAGCGGGAACATGACCACGAAGGACGCCATCTGCAAGGTCTCGGCCTTGCGCAGCCAGGTCGTGATGGCGACGAAGATCCAGCTCAGGCACCAGCCCACGACGAGAGTGAGCAGAAGTGCCGCGGTGACACCGAAAATCCCGCCGGTCGGCCGGAAACCGAGCAGCAGCACGCTGGCGAGCGCCGTCACCAGCAGTTGCACCGCGAGCCGGGCGGAGTCGGAGATGGTGCGGGCCACCAGGACGGCCGAAAGGCTGATGGGCATGCAGCGAAGGCGGCCGGTGAAGCCACTGTAGATCTCCGCGAGCAGACCGGCGCCCGAACTCATCGCCGTGGTCATCGCGATGTTCACCAGTGTCGCCGGGACGAGGAAGTTCACGTATCCCTGGTAGGCCGCGACACCGGGCAGCGTGCTGACGCCGTTGAAGACCTGGCTGAACAACAGAAGCAGCACGATCGGTTGCAGGAGACCGAAGAACACCAGCCGCCGGTCGCCGAACGCGGTTTTCAGCGAGCGCCCGGCGAGGACGCGGACCTGGGTGGCGAAAGTACTCGGCGGCCACGAAGCCGGATCGGTCAGGAGAACCGGTGAAGGCGCGCGGTGCCGTGCTTCGGTCATGATGAGACCACCGGATTCCGGTGCAGGGAAAGGTAGACGTCGTCGAGCGTCGGCTCGGCGACGGTGAGGTCCTTCACCGGCGCGCCCGCCGTGTCGAGTGCGCGGACCAGCACCGTGATGTCGGAGGGCCCGGACAGCGCGACACCGAGCACCAGCCCGGAGGCCGACGTCGTGCAGGTCATGCCGAGCCGGTGCAGTGCGGCCAGTGCCCGGTGGGCGGCGAGGTCGGTGCCGAAGGTCAGCGTGGCGGTCCGTTCCCCGAGCCGGGCCTTCAGTTCCGACGGCCGCCCGGAAACCGTGACGTGCCCCAGTCCCAGCACGATGACGTGATCGGCCAGCCTGTCCGCCTCCTCGAGGTACTGCGTGGTGAGCACGACCGTGGTGCCCTGGGCGGCGAGCCGTTCGACGCCGTCCCAGAGCCCCGCGCGGCTGACCGGGTCGAGGCCGGTCGTCGGCTCGTCCAGGAAAAGGACGTCGGGGGAGCCGACGAGACCGGCGGCGAGATCGAGCCGCCGCCGCATCCCGCCGGAGTACGTGCGCGCGGGCCGGTCCGCCGCGTCGTCGAGGCCGAACATGGCGAGCAGTTCGGCCGCGCGGGCCCTGGCCTGGCGGCGGTTCGCGCCCAGCAGCCGTGCGACGAGTTCGAGGTTGCCGCGGCCGGAGAGCGCGTCGTCGACCGCCGCGAACTGGCCGGTGACCCCGATCCGCCGCCGGACGTGATGCCCGGCGCGGACGACGTCGAAACCGCAGACCTTGGCGCTGCCGCCGCTCGGTTTCACCCGCGTGCTGAGGATGTCGATGAGCGTCGTCTTCCCGGCGCCGTTGTGGCCGAGCACCGCGAGCACGGTGCCACGGCCGACACGGAGACTGACGCCGGCGAGTGCGGTCACCTCACCGTAGTGCTTGGCGAGGCCGGTCACCTCGATGGCAGCCTGCTCCATTGGCCGAACGTAGCGGGGATTTCGGCACGGCCGCAATGAACGGGCACGGACTTCGGACGCGCGTGACAATTCCGGGCGCCGTCCTCCTCATACGCGTCACAAGAACGCGCAGGTGACAGTTTGTCGTTCCCTTTCGCTGACGAAGGTGACAGAAGTGGTTTCGCGCGGGCCCCGATGCCAGTGAATTCCACCCGTGACCGCATGCGGATGACAAAGAAAAGGTGACGGATTCGGTGTCCTTGCCGGTGCGGGTGGGCAGAGGTAATTTACCGCTTTCGTGACGGCGCCGTTTCGGCCGTGTCACGCAATTTCTCCGATTCCCCGGGAGTGACCGTTGTGAAGTTCCCACAGAAACTGAAGTCGAAGAGATCCGTGCAGGCCTTGGCCGCCGGTACGGTGGCCGCCGTCGCGGCCACCCTGGGTATCGCCGGCGCGGGTATGAGCGAGGCGGCGCCGGCGTCGCTGACGTTGAAGTACACCTGCCCGTTCCCGCTGATCGGCGACCAGACCCTGGTCGTGAAGATCGACACCGTCCTGCCGGACGACGCCGTGGCCGGGAAGACCTCCACCCCGATCACGTTCGACGTCGACGTCACCGTTCCGGCGGACGCGACCGCGGGACTCACCCTCGTCGGCGCCACCACCATCGAGGGCAGCGCGAAGGCCGCCGCGGTGCTGAAGTATCCGGTCGACAAGACGCTGAACCTCGGGCTGCCGCTGGTCATCCCGGTCACGCCGGTACCGGAGTCGGGCGACTTCCATGTCAAGACCAGCGGTAAGGCGCCCGCCGTCACGTTCCCGAGCCCTGGCACCGCTTCGGTGACGGTGGGGAACTTCAGCACCACGATGACCCCGAAGAACGCGCAGGGGCAGCCGACCGACCTCGGCACGTTCACGTCGGACTGCGTCGTCCAGCCGGGACAGAATCAGCAGCTGGGGACGTTCGAGATCAAGCCCGCCGGCGGTGGCACGACGACGCCGACCACCCCGACCACGCCCACGACTCCGACCACACCCACTACGCCGACCACCCCCACCACGCCGACGACGCCCACCACGGAGCCGACGCCGACAACGACGCCGACCACTCCGACCACTCCGACCACTCCGACCACTCCGACCACGGAGCCGACTCCGACCACCCCGACGACGCCCACCACGCCGACCACTGAGCCAACTCCGACGACGCCGACCACTCCCACGACGCCGACCACGGAGCCGACGCCGACGACCACGCCGACCACCCCGACGACCGAGCCGACTCCGACGACGACGCCCACAACGCCCACCACGCCCACAACGGAGCCGACGCCGACAACGACGCCGACCACTCCGACCACGGAGCCGACGCCGACGACCACGCCGACGACACCCACCACGGAACCGACCCCGACGACCCAGCCGACGAGCCCGACCACCGCGCCGACCACGACGCAGCCGCCGGGTGACACCACCATCGTCTACGGTGTCAAGGGCAAGACCACCATCGCGGGGCTGAACGCCAAGCTGCCGCTGGGACCGGGTGAGTTCACCGCGAAACTGAACGCCCAGTCGGGCAAGTTCACCGGTCAGCTGTCGCTGCCGCCGTCTTCGGTGCAGTTCCGCTTCCTCGGCTTCTTCCCCGCCTCGGCGACGGTGAAGATCAACCAGGTCGGCGACGTGACGGGCATCGTCAACGCCGGCGCGGTCAAGGCCGCCGCGATGGCTGACGTCAAACTGCTCACGGTGCGGCTGTTCGGATTCCCGATCCTGGCGAGTTCGACGTGCAAGACGGCTCAGCCCGCCGACATCCCGCTGGTTTCGTCGCACGGGTTCAACCCGATGAAGGGCGGCAAGCTGACGGCGGAGTACAGGCTGCCGCAGTTCCGCGGCTGCGGCCTGCTCACCCCGATGATCAGCGCGCTGGCGTCGGGTGACGGGAACAGCCTGGAAGTGAACCTCACCAAGAAGTAGGCCCACCAAGATCGTGAGTGGCGATTCGGGTTACGGCCCGAATCGCCACTCGGGCCCCACTGGTCCGGGCCGTCGCGAGGGCCGCACCAGCCCTTCCGGGTGTCGCGAAAGCCACTTTCGGGACATCAGATGTCCCGAAAGTGGCTTTCGCGACACAGCCGCTGGGCATCACGGGCCGAGCCTGCGATCAACCGCGTCCAAAATCCAGTAGGTACCTAAGGCACGGTCGGCTTTAACCCGAATCGCCACTCACGGCCCGCGAGTGGCGAAGAAAACTATCACTTGCCGCCCCTCCTCAGTACATCGGAACAGTTACGCCCGTAACAAGAATTACGCCCCCTGAAACCTAAAATCCCCCATTGCTTGTTTCCCCGATCTTCCGCCAGTAGCGTGCTGCACGAGTTGGCCGTTCGGCCGGAGAAGTCGAAGTGAGGAAGCCCGAATGTCAGTGATGACCGGGCGCGTTCTACGCGCCTTCCTGCTCCCGGCGATGCTGGGGCTGGGGGCGCTTTCGCTGGCTTCCGCCTCGGCCGCTCCCGCGCCGGCACGGCAGGCCGAACCCGAACAGTCGCCGTCCGCCGCGCAAGCCGGGCTGAAGTTCGGGTTCTACGTCGGCGACGAACAACAGCCCACGACGAGCCGGGTCGCGAAACTCGGTTCGGACATCACGTTCCCGCAGGGCCGGTTCGACGGCACGATCCTCGGCTTCACCGGCAGGGTGCCGATCACCGGTAAGCTCGCCATCCCGCCGACGTCGAGCTATTTCGTGTCGTTCCGGTTCATGCCCGCCACCGGCGACGTCGAACTCATCCCGGACGGCGACGCCACCGGGACCGTCCTCGTGAAGACCGGCGCCAAGGGCGACTGCAAAGCGGTCGGTACCTCCATCTGCGCGGACACCGACGTCACGAACAAGGTGTTCATCAAGCTTTCCAACGTCAAAGTGGACGGCAAGGTGCTCGACGTCGGCCCGAACTGCCGCACCGCGCAGTCGGCCGCGGTGAACATCAAGGCGCTGGTGCCGCTCGCGTTCCCCGCCCCGCCGGTGAAGGTCACCAGCACCTTCTCCACTCCTGGATTCACCGGTTGCGGGGTCCGTGAGGAGCTGAGCCCGCTGCTCACCGGTCTGGTGGCCGGACCGGGCAACACCCTGGTCACCAACCTCAAGCTGCGGTGTGTCGGCTCGGGCGGGCCTCCCAACGGATGCGGAGCCTGACGATGGCCAATCCCGTCACCTTGCTCGTCCGCGCCCCGGAGAAGGCCGCCGCGGGGTTGCGCGAATTCGGGCGCATGTGCGCCATGGGGCTCGACGTCGTCCTCGCGATGTTCCGCCGCCCGGTGCAGGTCCGCGAGTTCATCCAGCAGTTCTGGTTCATCGCCAGTGTGTCGATCACGCCGGCGATCCTCGTGTCGATCCCGTTCGGCGCGGTCATCTCGCTGCAACTCGGTTCGCTCACGAGCCAGATCGGCGCGCAGCAGTTCAACGGCGCCGCGAGTGTCCTCGCCGTCGTGCAACAGGCCAGCCCGATCGTGACGACGCTGATCATCGCGGGCGCGGGTGGTTCGGCGATCTGCGCGGATCTCGGCGCCCGCACCATCCGCGAGGAGATCGACGCGATGGAGGTGCTCGGCGTGTCGCCGATTCATCGGCTGATCGTGCCGCGGGTGCAGGCCGCCATCGGGGTTTCGGTGCTGCTCAACGGTTTGGTCAGTGTCGTCGGTGTTCTCGGCGGCTACTTCTTCAACGTCATCGTGCAGGGCGGCACGCCGGGTGCGTACCTCGCGAGCTTCAACGCGCTGGCCCAGCTTCCCGACCTCGTCGTCAGCTCGATCAAGGCGTTCATCTTCGGTTTTCTCGCCGGTGTCGTCGCGGCCTACCGGGGGCTGAACCCGAGAGGTGGCCCCAAGGGCGTCGGCGATGTCGTCAACCAGTCGGTGGTGATCACGTTCCTGCTCCTGTTCTTCGTCAACACCATCCTGACCGCGCTGTACCTGCAACTCGTCCCGGCGAAGGGAACCTGATCCCGTGACCAGCGTCCCCGAACGGGCCCGCGAAGCGTTCAAACGCCCCGGCAACAGTCTTTTCGAGCTGGGCGACCAGTTGCTGTTCTACATCCGCGCGCTCGCGGCGATCCCGATGGCCGTCACCCGCTATTTCCGCGAAGTGGTGCGCCTGCTCGCCGAGGTGACCTTCGGCAGCGGGGCGCTGGCGGTGATCGGCGGCACCGTCGGCGTGATGGTCGGTCTGTGCGTGTTCACCGGGATCACGGTGGGACTACAGGGTTTCAGCGCGCTCAACCAGATCAACATCTCCGCGATGACCGGCTTCCTCACCGCGTACTTCAACACCCGCGAGATCGCGCCGCTCTCGGCGGGTCTCGCGCTGTCCGCGACTGTCGGCGCCGGATTCACCGCGCAACTGGGCGCCATGCGGATCTCCGAAGAGATCGACGCGCTCGAAGTGATGGCCGTGCGCAGCATGCCGTACCTCGTCACCACCCGGATCGTGGCCGGGTTCATCGCGATCATCCCGCTCTACGTGATCGGACTGCTGATCTCCTACCTCGGCTCGCGGGTGACGACGGTGGTCTTCTTCGGACAATCCGGCGGAACCTACGACCACTACTTCTCCTTGTTCTTACCGCCTGAAGACGTCCTGTGGTCGTTCGGCAAGGTCCTGGTGTTCAGCGTCGGCGTCATCCTCACGCACTGCTTCTACGGCTATCGCGCCGCGGGCGGCCCGGCGGGCGTCGGGGTCGCGGTCGGCCGCGCCGTGCGGACGTCGATCGTGCTGATCAGCGTGCTCGACCTGTTCCTCAGCCTCGCGATCTGGGGCGCCACCACGACGGTGAAGGTCTCCGGATGACCGCGCGGGCACGGACGCAGGCGGCCGGGGTGATCTTCCTCGTCATCCTGGTGCTGCTGGGCTGGCTCGCCGTCGCCATCTTCAACAAGGACTTCGACCGCGCGGAACTGGTCACGCTCAAGACCGACCGCGTCGGCAACCAGCTGGCCCCGCCCGCCGAGGTCAAGGTCCGCGGCGTCCCGTTCGGCGAGGTCAGGGCGGTGCGGGGGAGCGCGGAAGGCGTCGAGGTCGATCTCGCCATCGACCCGGCGAAGATCGATCAGTTACCGCGCAACATCTCGGCCCGGCTGCTGCCGAAGACGGTGTTCGGCGAGCGCTACGTCAACCTCGTGCTCCCGGAGCGGCCCGAGGGCGGCTCGCTGCGGGACGGCGACGTCATCACCCAGGACCGATCGGCCAACGCGATCGAACTGGAACGGGTCCTCGGCGATCTGCTGCCGCTGCTGCGGGCGGTGCAGCCGCAGAAGCTCAACAGTTCGCTCGGCGCGATCTCGCTCGCGCTCGACAATCGCGGGAAGTCCTTGGGGGACAGCATCGTCCAGCTGAACGACCTCCTCGGTCAGGTGAACCCGCTGATGCCGCAGTTCAAGGCGGACATCAGTGGTCTCGCCGACGTGGCCGACCTCTACACCGGTGCCGCGCCGGACATCCTCAAGGCCCTCTCGGATCTCTCCACCACCGCGAAGACCATTGTGGACACTCGTGCGGATCTCGACAAGCTGTACTCCAGTGTCACCGCCGCGAGTGGCGACCTGAACAAGTTCCTGGTGCAGAACAAGGACAACATCATCGGCGTCAGCGTGAAGAGCAGGCCGACACTGGAACTGCTGTCTCGCTATTCGCCCGAGTTCCCGTGCCTCTTCGACGCGGTGAACCGGCTCAAACCGGTGATGGAGAAGGCCTTGGGCAAGGGAACCGGTGAACCGGGGCTGCATGTGACGCTGTCGGTCCACGATCCCCGGGACAAGTACGTGCCGGGCCGGGACGATCCGCGGTTCGACCAGAAGGGCGGGCCGCGCTGCTACGGCGGGGGCACGACTTCGGCGACGGTCGCTTTCGCCGCCGATGGGGACCTCGGCCCGGCCAATTCGAAGGGGGAGCGAGGGCTGGTCGCCGAGATCATGGCGCCGTCGCTCGGAATGAAACCGGCCGAGGTCCCGGACTGGAGCAGCGTGCTCGTGGGCCCGGCGTTGCGTGGAACGGAGGTGACCGTCCGATGAGGGGTGTCGCGAGCCCGGCGATCAAGGGCCTGATCTTCTTCGTGATCACCGCGGTGGCGACCGGGATCCTGGCCATCACCATCGCCAACTCCGGGGTCGGCACGACGGTCGGCTACACGGCCAGGTTCACCGACGCGACGTCGGTGAACCCCGGCGACGAGGTCCGGATGTCCGGTGTCCGGATCGGCCAGGTGGACTCGATCGGGGTGGTCGAACGGCGATGGGCGGACGTGCGGTTCTCGATCGAGAACAAGCGCCGTCTCACCTCGGGAGCCACGGTCACCATCCGGTACCGCAACCTCGTCGGCCAGCGGTATCTCTCGATCGACCCCGGCCCGGACGGCCCGGCCGTCCTCGGCGAGGGCGCGCTGATCCCGCCCGAGCGGACACGGCCCGCACTGGATCTCACGGCGTTGTTCAACGGGTTCAAACCGCTGTTCCAGGCGCTGTCGCCGAACGACGTCAACCAGTTGTCCTTCGAGATCGTCCAGGTGCTGCAGGGGGAAGGGAGCACCATCGACAGCCTGCTCGGGCACACCGCGTCACTGACGAGCACGTTGGCGGGCAAGGACAAGGTGATCGGCGAGGTGGTCGGGAACCTCAACACGGTGCTCGACACGCTCAACTCCCAGGGCGACCAGTTCGACAAACTCGTCGACGTCACCGCGCAACTGGTCTCCGGGCTCGCCGGGGACGCGAAACCCATCGGGCAGGCGATCGGCGGCCTCGGCGAATTGACCACCGCCACCGCGGATCTGCTCCAGGACGGCCGGGCGCCGCTGAAGACCAGCATCACCACCCTCGGCGACCTGTCCAAGAACCTCGCCGACAACACCCCGGTGTTCGAACAGTTCCTGACGAACCTGCCGAAGAAGCTGGACCGCATGGGCGCGATGGTCTCGTACGGCTCGTGGTTCAACTTCTACCTGTGCTCGGTGAAATCGGACGCGCGGCCCGCCCCCGGCGGCCCGCCGGTCGGCATCCCGCTGACCCAAGGACGGTGCCGGTGAAAGCGCCAAGGATCAAGCCCTTCCGCAGCCGCAACCCGATCGTCGTCGGCACCGTCACGGCGGTGCTGATGGCCGCGGCCGGCTCGGCGGTGTTCTTCTCCGACGATCTCCCGCTGGTCGGCGGCGGTGTCACGTATGCGGCCGAGTTCACCGAAGCCGCCGGGCTCAAGCGCAACGACGAAGTCCGGGTCGCCGGGGTGAAAGTCGGCGAGGTCTCCGAGGTCCTGCTGGACGGCGGCCGCGTCAAGGTCCTGTTCCGGGTCAAGGACACCTGGGTCGGCAACCGCACCACCGCCGCGATCAAGATCAAGACGTTGCTGGGGCAGAAGAACCTGGTCATCGACCCGGTCGGCAACGCGGAACTTGACCCGGACGAGCCGATCCCGGTGCAGCGCACGAGTTCCCCGTACGACGTCACCACGGTGTTCAACGACCTCGCGAACACCGTCGGCGCGATCGACACAGATCAGCTGGCGAAGGCTTTCGGGACGATGTCGGAAACGCTCGGCGCCTCCACACCACAGGACGTCCGGACCGCCTTCGACGGCATCACCGCCCTGTCCAAGACGCTCGCGTCCCGCGACCAGGAGCTGGTGAAACTGTTCGAGAACACGAACAAGGTGTCCCAGACGCTCGGCGACCGGTCGCAGCAGATCGAGGCGCTGATCCGCGACGGCAACACCCTGCTCACGGAGCTGAACGCCCGCAAGGACGCCATCGCGAAGCTGTTCAGCGGCGTGAAGAACCTGTCGGTGCAACTCAAGGGACTCGTGGCGGACAACCAGAAGACGCTCGGTCCCGCGCTCGACCAGCTCGACCGCGTCGCCACCGTGCTGCAACGCAACCAGGACAAGCTCAGCGAAAGCCTGCGGCTCGCCGGACCCTTCTACCGGCTGCTCGGCAACGCGGTCGGCAACGGCCGCTGGATCGACACCTATATCTGCGGGCTCGTCCCGACCGGAAGCACTCCGGGTAGCTGTATGCCTTCGAGGAACGGGGGACGCTGATGGGGCGCCACTTCACGTTGTCCGATCTCGGGGCGCACGCCCGGCGCCGGGCCTGGGTGCGGCGGCTCGCGGTCGCCGTCGTCGCGGGGCTGCTCGTGACGGCGGCCTGGCCACTGCTGACCCGGCAGGCCGACCGCCTCCTGACCGGCTACTTCACCGCGACCGTCGGGGTCTACCCGAACACCGAGGTGCGCGTGCTCGGTGTCCCGATCGGTTCGGTGACCAAGGTCGAGCCGCGGGGTACGAACGTCGAGGTGACCATGACGGTCCGGCCGGACGTCAAGCTGCCCGCCGACGTCGGCGCCGTCGTGATCACGCCGAGCCTGGTCGCCGACCGGTACGTGCAGCTCACGCCGGTGTACGTCGGCGGGCCGGAGCTGGGCGGCGACGCCCGGATCCCGCCCGAGCGCACGGTGACCCCGGTCGAGGTCGACGAACTCCTGGGCAGCCTCAACCAGCTGATGACCGCGCTGGGTCCGAAGGGCGCCAACAAGGACGGCGCCGTCAGCGACGTGCTGACCAAGGCCGCGACCTACCTCGACGGCAACGGCGGCAAACTCGGCGAGGCGATCAAGAACCTCGGCGAGTTCGCCAGGACGGCCAGCGATTCCAAGGACGATCTGTTCAACTCCGTCGACAACATCAGCAAGTTCACCGCGATGCTCGCGTCGAACGACGGCCGGGTGAAGGAGGCGATCCAGCAGATTTCCTCGATCAGCAAGATCCTGGCCGATCAGCGCGACCAGTTCTCCGGCGCGATGACCGAACTCACCGAGGCGCTCAGCGTCGTGCAGGGCTTCATCAAGGACAACCGGGGCAAGGTGAAGTCCGATGTGGACAAACTCGCGGAGATCACCAAGGTGCTGAGCCAGCAGAAGGCGTCTCTGAGCGAGGCACTCGACGCCGCGCCGAACGCGCTGGCGAACGTGCTCGGCGCGTACAACCAGGACGCGGGAACGTTGGACGGCCGAGGAAACCTCACCGAATTCTCGGGGGCGAAATGAAGTCCCGGCACAAATGCGCGGCGATGCTGGCCCTGACGCTGGCGGCCACCGGCTGTAGCGGCGGCGTCGACGTCTACGACATCCCGTTGCCGGGTGGCGCCGCGCTGGGCGACCGGCCGATCCACGTCACGGCGAGTTTCACCAACGTGCTGGACCTCGTGCCGCAGTCCGGGGTGAAGGTCAACGACGTCCCGGTCGGCCAGGTACGGACGGTCGACCTGGCGCCGGACGGGCGCAGCGCGGTGGTCGGGCTGCTGCTCAACGGGGACGTGGACCTGCCAGCCAACGCGGTCGCGCGACTGCGGCAGGCGAGCATCCTCGGCGAGAAGTTCGTCGAACTCGCACCGCCGGACGACGGGACCCCGAGCGGGCGGCTCACCGACGGCGCGGTCATCCCGCTGGCCAGTTCGTCGCTGACCCCGGAGATAGAGGAGGTCTTCGGCGCGCTTTCCCTGCTGCTCAACGGTGGAGGCGTCGCGCAGGTGCAGAACATCACCCGCGAACTCAACGACGCGCTCGGCGGCAAGGAAAGCGCGGCACGCAGTCTCTTGTCCAATTTGGACACATTCGTACGAGGGCTCGACGAGCACAAGGCCGAGATCACCCGGGCCATCGAGAGCGTCAACAAGCTCGCGGCGACGCTGAACGCGAACACCGAGGAGATCAAGGCGACGCTGAACGGGCTCACGCCCGGCATCGAGGTACTGAACCAGCAGCGTCAGGCGCTCGTCGGGATGCTGAAGTCGTTGGACGGGCTCACCTCGGTCGCGGTCGACACGGTGAACCGCAGCAAGGACGACCTCGTCGCGGATCTGAAAGCGCTCGAACCCTTCTTGCGCAAGCTGGCCGACTCCGGGGACAAGCTGCCGAAGGCGATGGAGATGATCTTCACCTTCCCATTCCCCGACGCCGCGCTGGAGGCCATCCGCGGCGACTACCTGAACACTTTCCTGACCTTCAAGAACAGTGGTGGTCGCTGATGCTGACCAAGTTCGTCCGCGGCCAGTTGGTGGTCTTCGTGGTCATCGCCGTCCTCGGTGTCGCGTACGTCGGCGCGACGTACGCGGGGCTGGACAAGCTGGTACTCGACCGCGGTTACACCGTCAAAGTGCGGCTCGCGACCGGTGGCGGCATCTTCAGCAACGCCGAGGTCACCTATCGCGGCGTGCCGATCGGCCGGGTCGGTGAACTGCGGCTCACCGCCTCCGGGATGGAGGTGGATCTCGACATCGAGCCGGACAGCCCGCAAGTGCCCGCGGACACCGAAGCGGTCGTCGCCAACCGGTCCGCCGTGGGCGAGCAGTTCGTGGATCTGCGGCCGCGTCGCGGCGACGGCGCCATGTTGCGGGACGGTTCGGTGATCAGCCAGGCGGACACGAAGATCCCGCTGCCGGTGGACGTCGTGCTGTCCAGTGTGGACTCGTTCGCCAACTCGGTGCCGAAACCCGCCCTGCGAACCGTGGTCGACGAGCTGTACAACGCGACGTCCGACGCGGGCCCGGCGCTGGACCAGCTCGTCGGGCGGGGGATCGAATTCGTGCGGGAGGCCAGCGCGCACGTCGGCCCGCTGACCAGGTTCGTGACCGACGCCCAGACCGTGCTCGACACCCAGGTCTCACAGGCGGACGCGATCCGCTCGTTCGGCGCGAACGCGAAACTGCTCGCCGCGACACTGAAGAGTTCGGACGGGGATCTGCGACGGCTGATCCCGGCCGTGCCGGCGGCGGCGAACGAGGTCAGCACACTGCTGCGGGAGACCGGCCCGAGCCTCGGCATCCTGCTGGCGAACCTGCTGACCACCGCGGACGTCCTGGAAGCACGGCAGGACGGCCTCGAACAACTGCTGGTCACCGCGCCGAAGGCGGTCGCCGCCGGCCACGCGATCATGGGCCCGGACGGCGCGCACGTCGGCCTGTCGCTGACGTTCTTCGACCCGCCGCCGTGCGTCACCGGCTACGGAACCGGATATCGCGACGGCCTCGACACTTCGGCACGTCCGTTGAACACCGCGGCGCGCTGCGCCTTGCCGAAGGGCAACCCGACGAACGTGCGCGGCTCGCAGAACGTGCCGGGAAGGTGAAGGTCATGACTCGTATCGCTGCCCTGCTCGCGGCGGTGGCCACGGCCCTGGCGGCCTGGTTCGGCTACTCCTGGTGGGACGCCGGGAGAGACGACGCCGTCGCGCGGGCCACGGTCCGCGAAGACGCGTTGCAGGTGGGCAGGCAAGCGGTCGCCGCTCTGACCACTTTGGACTATCGACAGGCCGAACAGGGCTACCAGAACTGGCTGAACCTCACCGGCGGCGCGCTCCACGACGAGCTGGCACGAGACCGGGACGGCGGCCTCGGCCGGATCGGCCAGGCGAAAACCGTCACCACCGGCCGGGTCGTCGATGCCGCGGTGACCGAAGTGGACAGCGGCGGCGGGACCGCCGAGGTGATCGCCTCGGTCGAACTCGAGGTCCGGCCCGACGGCGGGGAAGCCGTGACCAAGCACAACCGGTTCCGCGCCGGCCTGAACCGGACGCCGGACGGGTGGCGCGTGACGTCGCTCGGCCAGGTGCCGGTGACCGACACCGGAAAGCCCTGACGGAGGACGGAATGACCACGAAACGAGCCGTCAAACCCGTACGGCGCGGTGTGAAGGTGGCCGGGAAAATGGGCGGGAGCGTCCGTGTCCTCGAGCCGTCTCCTGAAGCCGAGGAAGAGGTCGCGGAGCCCGCTGAAGAGGCTGCCGACGAAGCTGTCGAGCCTGTGCGTCGGCGGGCGCTCTTGGTGTTCGGCGCGGTCGCGGTGGTGATGGCGGGCCTGGCGGGGTGGTTCGCGATCGAGGCGCGGGATGCCACGGCGGTACTGACGCACAACACCGCCCTGACCGACGTCGCCACGACCGCCGAGGTGAGCGACCAGGTCGGCAAGGCGCTCGGCACGGTCTTCTCCTACCGCCACGACGATCCCGCCAAGAGCGAACAGGCCGCGAAAGAGGTGCTGACCGGGCAGGCACTGGGGCAGTACGACCAGCTGTTCGCGCAGGTCCGGAGCCTGGCCGCGGAACAGAAGCTGGTGGTGACCTCGACTCCGGTGGTGTCGGGTGTCAAGATCCTCGACGGGGATCGGGCGTCGCTGCTGGTGTTCCTTGACCAGACCGGGGTGCGAGGGGACGGGCAGCGGAGCACCGGTGCGGCCCAGCTGAGCGTGACCGCGGAGCGGGCCGAGGGACGGTGGCGGGTGACCACCCTGGCCGCCGCTTAGCGCTTCCGCAAGTAGTCGCCTACTTGCTGGTGCTGTCGTTCCGTGAAGGCCTCCTTCCTGCTCTCAAGGTAGGGAAGGAGGCCTTCGCCGCTTGGGCCGCTCGCTAAGCGTTCTGAAGGCCACCTTTAGATGCTCAACGTCTCAAAGGGTCCCTTCAGGACGTCAGGCTGGCGAAGGTGTGAAGGTCGAGTTTCCGCGGCTGAGCCGCGTGAAGGGGACCTTCACGCGGCGCCGTTGTGCCTTGTTCCCCAAGACACTCCCAGCCCTGAGCCGAGTGTCCCCAATGCCACATTGGAGGCACTGAGCGACCCCAATGCGACATTGGGGAAACCTGGCGTGCTCGGGTGACCGGCCCCGGCTCACGCAAGTAGTCGCCTACTTGCGCCAACCCCCCGGCGGCTGAGCCGAGGGAAGCCCACGCACGAAAGCGGTCCTCAAGAGGGGGCGGCCCGCAAAGCCAGGATCATCTCGAACCGCCGCTCGGGATCCCGGAGTCCGTCCGAGAACAGCGCCTCCAGTTCCTGAGCGCGGGACCGCACCGTCTGCGGGTGCACCGCGAGGCGTTCCGCCACCTCGCGGACGTTCCCACACGTCTCCAGCCACGCCAGCAGGGTCCCGGCCAGCCTCGAATGCTGCTTCCCGGTCAGCGCGGCCAGCGGCCCGAGGCGTTCCCGGACCAGCTCGGTGGCCAAGAAGGGTTCCTTGAGCAGCCAGAGGCGCGAAAGATGGTCGACGCACCATGTCACGGGTTCGTCGGCGAGTCCGCCGGACTCGACGAGTCGCAGGGCCTCTCGCGCGGCCCGCAGGGAACGGGCCGCGAAGGCGGGTGGGACGGCGGGGCCGATCGCGGCCCGCCAGCCTGCCAGGTCTTCGGCGAATTGTTCTCGCTTGTCCGGTTCCGGAGCGGGCAGCAGCAGACAAGGGGAGGTGCTCTCGAAGTCGGCCAGCGCGTTCGAAGCAGCCGCTGGAACTTCGTCCGACGGCTGGTCGAGTGCGACGGCCACCAAGAGGTCCGGCAACTGCCATCGGGCGAGATCGGCGGCGTTCTTGACCAGTTCGGGTGGGGATGGCGGGTCGGCGAGCAGGAGTTCCATGAGCCGGTGCCGACGGCGTTCCAGCGCGCCCGCGGCCTTTTCCCGCGCCTCCGCGTGGCCCTCGACCGACAGCGCCGACAGCTCGTCGATGTAGGCGAAGATGGCTTCCGCGAGCAGGCACAGCGTCGCCGAAGGTACGCCCGCGCGTCGGCCGGCGTCGGCCACCCGGCGCCAGGTCACCCTGGCCCCGACGCGGTACGCGGCCTGAAGGACGTCGACGTTGCGGCCCTGGTGGAACTCCTGGACACCCAGGCTCAGGAATACGTTCCGGCGGTCTTCCGAAGGCGCCTCCGGGTTCCCGATCCGCTCCAGGAATTGCAGGAACGCCATCTGGACGCCGGTTTTGAGCGACTTCCCGAACGCGCCGTCCAGTGGCCGCGCGTAGTCGGGGATGGTCCGCTGGATCTCGCGGACCACCTCCCCGGCCACGTCGGCCAGCACCGGCCGGAACACGGTCGCCAGCTCTCTCGGCAGCAGCGCCCAGAGCTGGACGGGGCGCCCGCTCGTCCCGCCCGGTCGAGCGGGCGTGAGGAGCGGGCCGTACGTCGCTTCGACCCCGCTGCGGCCATCCTGCGGTCGGGTCACCTCGTCACCTCGTTGTGAGTGGGAAACGCTGATCAGTCCTCGGCGAGCAAGGCCTCCGCGCGCAGGGCGATCTCCATGTCGAGCCGGTCGTCGGCGTTGTTCAACCGGTCGCCGAAGAGATCGATGAGCTGGTGCATGCGGTACCGGACGGTCTGGGGGTGGACCTTGAGTTTCTTCGCGATCTCCGGAGCGCTGCCCCGCGACTGCAACCAGATCAGCAACGTCTCCCCGAGCCGCGTCCGCTGCTTGGGGGTGAGGTCGTTGAACGGGGCGAGGCTGCGTGTGCACAGTTCGCGGACCAGGAACTCGTCGGCGAGCAACCACAGGGTGGACAGGTGGTCGCTGTACCTCGTGACCGGATTGTCCGGCAGCACCCCGCGCTGGACGAGCCGCAGTGTGCGGCGGGCCCACAGCAGGGAGCGCGGCGCTTCGGTGAGCCGCACGGCCGGGCCGATCACCGCCCGCCAGCCGGGAAGCCGTTCGGCGAGGTCCTTCAGGTGCTTGTCGGGGTCGCCGGTGACCAGGCAGGGTTTGGGCCCCTCGAAGTCGACCAGGACGTCGGAGTCCAGGTCGGCGCTGTCGGGGTCCAGCGGGCCGAGCCGTCGTTCCAGCGCGACGACCGTGACCTCGGCGGGCAGCGCCCACTGGGCGTTGGCGGCGTGGGACGCGATCGACTGCGGTGAGGGCGGCGGATCGGAAAGCATCAGTTCGAGCAGTCTGCGCCTGCGTCTCGCTCTGGTGCCCGCGGCCCGTTCCTGCGCGGCCGTGTAGCCCTCGATGGACAACGCGGAAATCTCGTCCACGTAGGCGAAGATCGCCTCGGCCGCGGTGCACAGGAGATCGGCGTCCGCTCCGATCGCCTGCCCGAATTCCGAGACGTGCCGCCAAGCGACGCGACCGCCGACGCGGTAGGCCGTCTGCAAGCAGTCGAGACTGCGCCCCTCACTGAACTCGACCTTCCCGAGATTGCGGAAGACCGCGGTCCATTTGTCGAGGGGAGCCGTCCCCTGACCGATGGTATCGAGGCAATGCAGGATGGCCTGTCGGATACCCTGCGTGATGATCTGCCCGAACGCGCCTTCCAAGGGCTGCGCGTACGCGGGGACAGCTCGTTGCACCTCCTGAAGGATGGCTCGCGCCAACGGGTCGGCCCGGGGCCGGAACCTTTCGCCCAGCTCCCGGGGCAGTGACGCCCACAGTCCATTCGCGCCGGTGCTGCGCACGGGTCGGTTCTCCACTGGGGTTCTCGGTGCCGGCGTGAAGGCGCGCGGTCGCTGGACCGGACCCGGTGGCTGGCGGTGCGGGGTGGCGGGATGACGCACGTCGGGGTCAGGCCGTGCGGTCCGCAGATCGTGCCGCGAGAACCCGGTATCCAAGTCGGTCATGTTTTTATCCTTGTTAGCAACAAAATCAGCCTCTTCAACGGTGAAGCCGATCCAGATTTTGTGGCTCACGCAACATAAAATCCGGCCGAGAGGACTGTCAACGGCTGGCGGGGCCTTGATCGGCCACCTGGATGGACTACACCCGAACGGGTGGTCCGATCCGGCGGCAAGTGACATTTAGGCACGCCTGAGATGGGGTCCGGGTGACAACTTTTCCGGGGCCTTTCGAGGCGCCTCCGGCCGGTCCGCGGCCTCGCTCGCTCGAACGAGGACCGCGACGACCTCGTCCAGGCTCAGCCGGGCGGGCGCGGTCTCGGCGAGGAAGCGTTCGATCTCGCCGCCGAACCGGGCCGGATCGGCCACATGTGGAAAGTGTTTCGCATTTTCGAAC
The DNA here is from genome assembly GCF_001953865.1 of Amycolatopsis coloradensis. GTDB lineage: Bacteria > Actinomycetota > Actinomycetes > Mycobacteriales > Pseudonocardiaceae > Amycolatopsis > Amycolatopsis coloradensis. The sequence goes on along the minus strand of NZ_MQUQ01000022.1, from coordinate 37,333 downwards.
ACCGTCAAGCGGCTGTCCGGCAGCAGTTCGGCGGTCTTCCGGCCGTGGTCGACCGGGATGAGCGGGTCGTGCGCGCCCCAGACGACGAGTGTCGGCACCTCCCTGGCGAGGTAAAGCTTGTCGACAGCGCTCGCGCGCTGGCCGCGGAGGTCGATCAGGCTGCGCGCGATGAACAGGAACGCCCGCCGCCGCCCGGGGTCGGCGAGCGACGACAGATGCCGTGTCAGCTCACGCGTCTCGGGCGAGAGCTTTCCGCCGAGACCGCGGCAGGCGGCGGCGATGCCGCGGGCGATCGCGACGGTGGCCGGGTTGACCACGGCCCAGAGCGTCGCGTTGGCCCCTGGCAGCGCCGTCGCCCGCAGGACGGGGGTCACCTGCGGCCCGAGTCCCGCGCTGCCCACGAGGATCAGCCGGGCACACATCTCCGGGAACTGGTACGCGAACTGCATCGCGATCCCGCCGCCGAGGGAGTGCCCGGCGACGGTCGCGTGCCGGTTCCCGGTGAGCGCGAGGACGTCACGGACCACGCTGGCCATCGCGCCGAGGCCGTAGTCGGCCCGCGGCGAGCCCGAATCGCCGTGCCCGGGAAGGTCAGGGACGAGAACGCGGCGGTCGAACCCGGTCCGCTCGAAGTGGTCGAGCAACGGTACCCAGGTCTCGCCGCTGCCGGAGATCCCGTGCAGCAGCACGAGCGGCTCGCCTGTGGCGTCCTTTGTGGACGGAAGGTGTTCCCGCAACCGGATTTCCTGCCCGTGCAGGGTCAGTGTGCGCGTTTGGAGGACCATGTCCCGCCTTTCCGTTGTCAGGCGTCAAAATAACGGGTAGAACGCTTGCTCTGTCAGCGTGTCGCCGGACACGTCCGGTAATGGCGACCCGGGTGACAAGAATTCCGGGGCGGACCCCGATCGGGATGCTAAAACCGTGAGGGCGAGGCGGTTTCGCATCGACTTTTCCCCGCCGTCCCGGTATTCAGGAAAGCGTCGGTAAACACCCGTCACCACGGGGAGAAATGCGATGGCCTGCCGGGCGGACTTCCACGTCGATCAGCCGAGGGCGGAGCGTGCCCGCCGCGGCTTGCGCTGGGTGCTGCCCACCGTGCGGCCGCCGGAACGACGGGTGCGGCGCGTCAGTTCCCTGATGTCCCGTCGTCGCGGTGGTGGGCCCGCATGAGCCGCTGGGCGCGCAACGCGAGGTGCATGTCCAGCCGGTCGTCGGCGTCCTTGAGGCGGTCACCGAACAGTTCTTCCAGCTGCCGCAGGCGGTTCCGCACGGTCTGGGGATGCACTCCCAGCCGTTGTGCGATCTCCGGTGCCCCGCCGCGGGATTCCAGCCACGCCAGCAGGGTTTCGCTGAGCCGCTCCTGTTGCTTCCCGCCCAGCGAACTGAACGGGTCGAGGCTCTGCTTCGCCAGCTCGGCGCCGAGGAAGTCCTCGGCGAGCAGCCACAGCGTGGCGAGGTGATCCCGGCACCAGATGACGGGGCCGGGCGCGTCTTCGCTGGTCAGCAGTAACGCACGGCGGGCGGTGCGGAGTGCGGCCGGGGCGTCGGCGAGTGGCACGACGGGGGAGACCGCCGCGCGCCAGCCGTCCAGCGCGTCCTTCAACGGCGCGAGATCGGCGTCGGGGTCCGCGGTGAGCAGATACGGCTCGGCCGTGTCGAGATCGAGCAGCACGGTGTCGTCCAAGAGATGGGCGGGGAACTCGGGCGCGCCAGGGGCGCGCTGAAGCGCGACCATGGCCGCGGCCCCCGGAACCCGCCATCCGGCGCCGTCGGCCAGGCTCGCGATGCTGCACGCGGACCCCTCCGGAGCCTGTGAGATCAGTTCGAGCAGGCGACGGCGCCGCAGCGGGATCGCGCCCGCCGCTCTGGCCTCCGCCTCCTGGTATCCCTCGATCGTCGTGGCGCACAGTTCGTCGACGTAGACGAAGACCGATTCCGCGGCGAGCGCGACGATGCCGGGTCCGACGCCGAGGCCGCGCACGATGGGCCGCATCGAGCGCCATGCCGTCCGCGCGCCGATCGTCACGCTGTCGTGCAACGGTTCCAGGTTGCGTCCCTCGGTGAACTCGGTCCGCCCGCGCAGGCGGTAGAAGTCGATCCAGCGCGCGTGGGACACGTCCGGATCGCCGATGCAGTCGACGTAGTGGCGCACCGCCCGTTCGCAGGAGACGACGAGGGCGCGGCCGAAGACGCCGCGCAACGGCAGCGAGTACGCGGCGACCGATCGCTGCACCTGCCTGATCATGGCCGCCGCGGCGTGGCCGGTATGCGGACGCAGTTCTTCGCCGAGCGAACGCGGCAACGTCGCCAGCATGCGGAAACTGCGGTACTCGACCACGAAGACCACCCTTTGATTTTTCTCGAACCGGGACGGGAAACGTGAATCCCTTTGCGCAACCGCGTCGGATCGGGCGCCGGGAGTGTTTCTACTGGATCGGCCGACGGCGTGTACCACGAATGTGACGTTGAATTGGCGACGGAAAGTCGCGATGCTCCGTGCCGGTGACACGGACGGGCGTTTCGGTGTGGCGGCTTTTGACACGGATGTGGCGCCGGTTCTACGCTCCGTGCATTCGAGTGCGTCGATGGCGCGCGGACGAAAGGGAATTGGTGCCCGTAATCGTCGGCCTACTTCACATCGGGGGATCCCACACGTGAGCTGGCAGCCCGTTGGTTCGCTGTGGGCACGCCTGCCGAGGGAGCTCGGTGACGCCGTCCGGCCGCGGATCCCGGCGATCGCCCGGCACTGCGTCGAAGGCGTGGTGTCCGAAATCGGCGAATGCGCCGAAGTGTTCAGTGACAGTGACGCCCGTGCCGCGGCCGTCGAGCTGACCAGGCGCGGCATCGAACGCGCCATCGACAGGGTCGGCGTCCCCGAACTGTTGCAGAACGACCTGCTGGCGGACTTCCGCGCGCAGGGCCGGATCGCGTTCCACCAAGGACTCAGCCGTGAGGCCGCGCAGGCGGCGTTCCGGGTCTCGAGCCGGGTGCTGTGGCGTTCGATCGCCGCCGCCGGCCGCCAGCTCCAGCTGTCGGGTGACGTCCTCTACGGCGCGGCGGAATGCCTGTTCGGCGACGTCGTCGAGGTGACGATGGCGTTGAGCGAGGGCTACAACGCGGCACAGGCCGAGGCCACCGGGCCCGCGGCGCAGCGGGCCAGGTTGTTCCGCCTGCTGACCGGTGGCACGGGGTACTCCCAGGCCGACGCCGGCGCGCTCGCCGTCGCGATCGGCTGGCGGATCCCGCGGCGGATCACCGCTGTCGTCTTCGGCTCGGCGCCCGGGGCGCCCGCTTTCCCGGCGGGCCTGTTGCCCTCGGCGGTGCCGGTGGATCTGGTCTCCGACGCGCCAGGTGTGCTGGTGGCCTGCCCCGAAACCGACCTCGGCGGCCTGCGGGAACTGCCTTCCGGCTGGTCGGCGACGGTCGGGGTGTCCGTCCCGGTGGCACAGGCCGCCGAGTCGTTCCGGATCGCTCGCCGCGCGTCCGAGCTGGCACGGCGGGGGATGATCACCACGGTCGGCCCGGTGCTGTGGTGCGAGGAGCACATCACCACGTTGCTGTTGCTCGCGGACGAATTCCTGCTGGACCGGCTGGCCGGGGAGGCGCTGGAACCCTTGTCGGGGCTGGCGCCGCGACAGCACGACGAACTGGCGGCGACTCTGCTCACGCAGGTGCAGACGAGGGGGAGCGCGCCCGAGATCGCGCGGCAGCTCGCCGTGCATCCGCAGACGGTGCGGGCCCGCCTGCGGCGGCTCGCGGAGTTGTTCGGCGAGCAGCTGGAGGATCCGGATCAGCGGCTGCGGATCGAACTGGCGCTGCGGGCGGCACGGCTGCGGCCCGCCGACGTCTGACGGGCGCCTGCCACCGGGAACACCCAGCGGCGGTAGCCCCACCAGCGGAACGCCGAACCCGCCGCGGTGCCGAGCAGCATCCCGCTGACGAAGTCGGCGATCTCCTGTGCCGGAAAGCTGACCTCGGGGACCTCGAGACGCAGGACGTAACGCGAGATCAGCGGCGGGCACAGGTTGATCGTCACGGCGATCGCGTTGACGGTGAAGAACAACGCCGCTTCGTGGAGACGGCGCCTGCCGCCGCGGGTGTGGAACGCCCAGCGCCGGGAAAGCAGGTACGCGAAAGCCGTCGCCACGACGGTCGCGATCGCCAGCGCCGTGACCGGTTTGGCTTGCAGGACGGTGAGTTTGAGCCCGTAGTTGGTCCCGAGGGTGAGGACGAACGCGGCGAGGCCGACGGTGGCGAACCGAAGCAGCTCACGCCGCTTGCCGGTCCGCGCACCGCCGGGCGCCGCTTTGTCCACAAAGGACGCCGGGGCGGTTCTGAGCACAGCGGGCTCAGCAGTTCGGCGTCGCCGGGGTGCCCGCGACCCGGTCCTTGAGGAAGGCGAGCACGTCGGCGTTGCCGGTGTAGACCGCCGTGATGTGATCGGTCTCGAAGGTCTTCCATGTCGTCTTGACCCCGGCGGCGCAGTAGGCCTTGTGCAACGTGTCGGCCTGGGCGAACTGCACGAGCTGGTCCTTGGTGGCGTGATAGAGCAGCACCGGGACCTTCGGGGGTGTGCCACCGAGCTTGTTCTCGTTGAGCCGCTTCACCCATTCCGGCCGCACGTAGCCGGCGCTGGTCGTGTAGTCGGCGATCCTCTGGTTCGCGTAGGTGGTCAGCAGTTCGAACGTGCACGCGCTCTTCTGCATCTCCGCCAGCTTCGCGCGGCCGTTGTCACTGAGGAAAGAGTCCAGTTTCAGCTCGGGGTAGGCGTTGTCCAGACCGACGAGGGCGTAGGCGAAGACGCCGAAGCCCTGCTTCCCATCGAGTTGCAGGGTGACCCGGACGAGGTCGGCGGGCACGCCGCCCGCCGCGACGCCGACGAGGTTCAGTTCCGGGGCGTACGAGGGCTGCAGTTCACCGGCCCAGGCCGCCGCCCCGCCGCCCTGTGAGTATCCGCGGAAGAGCACCTTGGCGTCGGTGGACAGTTTCGCCTCCGGCAGGCGTTGCGCGGCCCGGACCGCGTCGATCATCGCCGGGCCTTCCGAACGCCCGACCACGTACGTCGTCTTCGGATCCTGGCGGTAGCCCTCGTAATCGGTGAGCGCGACGGCGTATCCGGCGTCGAGCAGGTCGTCGAGAGCGGACTGCTCGTAGAACGCGCCGATGTCGATCATCTTCGACGGCGTGCAGTCGAAGGCCGGACCGTGCGTACCGGCGCCGAAGGAGACGATCGGTGCTTTCACCGGGTCGGCGTTCTTCGGCACCAGCACCGTCCCGGTCACCGCGTCCGGCCGCCCAAGGGCGTCGGTCGACAGGTACATGACCTGCCACGCGTTGACGGAATCCTTACGTGGACCGGCTTTCGAGACACGCGAGCGGATGATGTCACCCGGCTTGCCCGCGGGGAGCGGGGACGGCGGGGTGTAGAACGAGTCGTCGGACGCGGGAGCGGCGGAACTCGCCGGGCTCACGCTCAGCGCGCTCAGCACACCGGCGGACAGGACGATCGCCAGCGCGGCGGCGAGTGTCCGGCGGGACGGGCGGGGGAACGAGTTCGGCACGGCCGGGCCTCCAGAGTAGGGATGGGCTAGCTGAGAAAGCGGCGTCGAGCGTCGCGAAAGCCACTTTCAGGACACCTGATGTCCCGAAAGTGGCTTTCGCGACATCGCGCGAACCGGCGCCGGTTCAGACGTTGCCGTAGACCTGACGGCAGGTCTGGGATTCGGTGAAGGCGAGGTCCAGTTCCGGGTTGGCGCGGAGGGGTTTGATCGGCCCCTCCGGCTCGCTCAGCCCGCTCATCGTGCTGTCGGCGTCGGCGATCACCTTGTCGAGACTCGTCTTGTCGGTGACCTTCGCGTCCTGCATCTTCGTCAGGGTGGCGGTCACCTTCGACTTGGTCTCGTCAAGCGTGGTGGTCGCCTTGTCCACAGCGGACTGTCCATCCGGGACCGGCGGCACGCCGGCGTTGCGAATCCCGCCGGCCATGTCGTCGAGCGCCACGGTGAGCGAATTCAGGAAGCCCACCATCGCGGACTTCGCGCCCTGCGGATCGCCGGGGTCGAACGCGGGCGGCTGGGCCAGTTTCGCCGAACCGGCCGCCACCCCGGAGCACACCTTGTCCACCCAGGCGAGCGCGGCGGGGTCGGCGTGCCTGCCGGAGTCGGCGGGTTCGTCGGACCCGCAGGCGGTCAGCAGGACCGTCGCGGCGGACGCGGCGAGGGTGGCGAACGCGATTCGCGCTGCCGTGCGGCGCATTCTCTTCATGGTTTCCCCGTCGAATTCGGCGAAAGAGGGCCGGTCTCGGCACGACGCGCGGGAATCCGCGGTGGTCGGCGCTGACCGGCTTGCTGAACCGCGAGGTTACTCACGAAAGATTCCCCCGGGCAAGCGGATCGGTGCGGCAGGAAAGTGAGAAAAAGGAGATTGGCACGTACGAGATAATTCCGCATGGTGTGGTTGTCACCCGCGTCAGTGGTTCCGCAGGTCGCCGCTGGTGGCTCTGTGCTGGGGAAACCCATGTGCCGTTACTAGGAAACGGACAGTCGCACCGTGCCAGCGTGACAATTTACCGGTGGTTCGTCAACTTTTCCCGACTGGCCCTTGATAGCAGTGCCGCCGCCTCGTTAGTTTACTGTTCGGTTGCGATCCGTCAGACATCGTCGCTACCCGGAGAATTCTCTCGGGCCGATTTTCATTGCTCTGGGGAATTGTACGCCGTTTCGTATCATCGTTGATACCACGGAAGGACGATCGTGAGTCACCGTAGAGGAACCAAGAAGGCGGTCGCCATCGCCGCTGCCGGTGCCGTGGGGCTTGCCACCGCGGTACTCGTGGTCGGGGCACAGGCCAGTGTCGCCGAACCGATTTCGCTCTCGCTCAACTACCACTGCGACTACCCACTCGTGGGCTCCCAAGCGCTGAAGGTGGTGATCAACACCGATCTCCCGCTGTCGGTCAAGACCGGTCAGCCGACCGGCGCGTTCGACATCAAGGCGATCTCGACGATCAACGCGGAGACGGTCAGCGGGCTCAACCTGATCAGCGCGACGACGCTGGAAGGCCAGGCGGTCGCCTCGGCGACCGTGGCCGCCCCCGGGATGAACCTCCCGGTCAAGGTGCCGAACGAGCTGACCAAGACGAACATCCCGCCCTCGGGCGAGATGGTCGTCAACGCGGCGGGCAAGACGCCGTCGCTGACCTTCAACACGCCCGGCGAAGCCAAGATCACCGTGGGCGACCTGCAGCTGAAGGTCACCCCACGCAAGGCCGACGGCTCCGTCACGGAGATCACCCCGGACGGCACGATCGACGCTCCGTGCAAGCAGGACCCGGGGCAGAACAACGTCCTGGCCACGATCAAGATCGGCGATGGTCCCACCCCCACCGGGACGACCACCACCACGCCGCCGAGCTCCACCACCACCCCGCCGAGTTCCACCACGACCCCGCCGACCACCACGACCACCCCTGGTGGTGGCGGGATCAAGTACGCGTTCGGCATCAAGGGGAAAACCGAGCTGAAGGCACTCGGCAGCACCGCGCCGATCAGCGGTGGTTTCGACGCGGACGTGGACCTCGCGTCGAAGAAGTTCACCGGTGACCTCAAGCTCGACCCGTCGAAGACCGACTTCAAGCTCTTCGGGTTCGTGCAGGGCAGCTCGGACATCGTCGTCGAGCAGGTCGGCAAGCAGTCCGGTGAGCTCATCGGCACCGGGTTCAAGGCGAACGTCAAGTTCAACGTGTTCCTGCCGAAGGTGCAGGTGTTCGGGTTCCCGATCAGCAACGACCCGAAGTGCGGGACGGTCAGCCCGTCGACGAGCGAGATGACCACGGCACCGGACTTCAACCTGCTCAAGGGCGGGAAGCTGACCGGTACCTACTCGCTGGCGGGTCTGCAGAACTGTGGCTCGTTCAACGACATGATCAGCATGTTCACCAAGAGCGAGGGCAACACCCTCGATCTGGACCTCACCAAGAAGTAGTCAGGTAGCCGGTCCCCGTCGCCTCCCGCGACGGGGGCCGGTGCCGTTTCCGGGAAGGCGACCATGCCCCTACGCATCAACGTCCGGATGCTGCTCGCGGCGGGCCTCATCGTCCTGCTCACCGCCGGCGGCCTGCTGTTCGTCGCCGTCCGAGGCGCGGCGGCGAACACCCCCGTCGACAAGAAACTGTCGTTCACCTGCCCCTTCCCGCTGATCGGGTTGCAGAAGCTCGACGTGCACATCAAGGCCGACTTCGAGGTGCCGACAGCGCCCGGCGGCACGCTCAGCACGTCCGGGCTGACGATCACCGTGACCGTGCCGGACAAAGCGGCACGCGGGCTCAACCTCGTCGGCGCCGGCACCATCGAAGGCACCGCGGCGGCGGGCGTGACGCTGGTCAACGGCGACGCGAAACCCTTCCCGGTCCGCATTCCGTTGACCGTCGCGAAAACCGACCTTCCGCCGTCCGGCTCGTTCAGCACGGTGGCGACCGGCTCCGTGCCAACGGTGACCCTGGCGAAGCCGGGCAAAACGACTCTGACCGTCGGTGACTTCACCACCCGTCTGACCCCGAAGAAGGCCGACGGGACGTTCACCGGGATCGGTGCGTTCACCTCGGACTGCGTGCTCGACCCCGGCCAGGACGCGGTCCTGCTCTCCTTCGACCTCGGTTCGACGCCGACCGGGCGCCAGTACTCGGTCGCCGGGAAGACCGGCGTCAAGGCACTGGGCGCGACCGCGCCGCTGACCGGCGGGTTCGACCTGAGCGCCACGTCGGCCACGGTCTTCACCGGTGGCCCGGTGTTCGACAAGGCACACACCGACTTCCGGCTGTTCGGCTTCCTGCCGGGCACGGCCGATCTCGAGTTCGTCGCCGACGGACCACAAGGCGGCGACTTCGCCGGGACGGGTTTCGTCGCCCGTCCGCGGTTCACCACCGTCCTCCCGCTCGTCACGCTGATCGGCATGCCGGTCAGCAGCGGGCCGGGCTGCAAGACGTCGGCCCCGTCCACGGCGGAACTGCGGACCGGGGACGGTTTCACCCTGGCCGCGGGCGGCGAACTCACCGGCACCTATGCGCTGGCGCCGCTGACCGGCTGCGGCGCGTTCACCTCGGCCCTGGGCACGTTCGTGCAGGGCGAGGGCAACACGTTCGATCTCGTGCTGACACCACGCTAGGCGCACTCGCGTGATTGGACGGCGCACTCACGTGATTGGAGATGTATCTCGCGTGATCAGATGGCGCACACGCGAGTGCGCCATCTGGTCACGCGAGATACATCTCCAAACACGCGAGATGCGTCTCCAATCACGCGAGATCGCTGTTGCGGACACCTGTTCTCACCACCATCGCAGTAGTCGGGCCGGAGGCGGGCCTGGTTCCCGGCGGCGGTAATCTGCCTCGCGACACCTCGGGACACCTGTTCCACCACCAAGGAACCACTGGTGAATCCCTGGGAGTGCCACGAAATGACGATTTCCGCGCCGGAGGCCGCCGTCCGCACGGTGGAACTGACCGTGTCGGGGATGACCTGCGCCGCTTGTTCGGCGCGGGTGGAACGCGCGCTGAACAAAGTGGACGGTGTCCGCGCGTCGGTGAACTACGCGACCGAGCGCGCCACCGTGCAGGTGCCCGAAGCGCTGGCCGACGACGTCCTCCTCGAGCGGGTCCGCAGATCCGGCTACACGGCGGAGATCCGCGGGGAAGAGGATCCGGACACCGGCTTCGCGCGGGTCCGCGATCTCCGGCGGCGGCTGGTCGTCGCCGCTCTGCTGGCGATCCCGTTGGGAAATCTCTCGATCACCCTCGCCCTGGTGCCGCGACTGCGGTTCCCCGGCTGGGAACTGCTGTGCCTCGTACTGGCCGTTCCCGTGGTGTTCTGGTCCGCGTTGCCGTTCCATCGCGCCACGTTACGGAATCTCCGGCATCGTTCGTCCAGTATGGACACGCTGGTGTCGCTGGGGGTGCTCTCGTCGTTCGTGTGGTCGGCGTGGTCCACCTTCGCCGGTGGCGCCGAACCCGGGTACTGGGTCGGGTTCGGCCCGACGGCGGCCGGGGCGGACGCGATCTACCTCGATGTCGCCGCGGGCGTGACCACCTTCCTGCTGGCGGGCCGGTACTTCGAAAGCCGGTCCCGGCGTAGCGCCGCCGGGTTGCTCTCGGCGCTGGACGCCTTGGCGGCCAAGGACGTCCGGGTGTTGCGCGACGGAGCCGAGCGAATGGTCCCGATCGGCGAACTGGCCGCCGGTGGCCTGTTCGTGGTCAAACCGGGGGAGTCGATCGCCGCGGACGGCGTCGTCGAAAGTGGACTGTCCACTGTGGATGTCAGCGCGGTGACCGGTGAGCCGGTTCCCGTGGAGGTCGGCGAAGGTGACCGGGTCATCGGCGCCTCGGTGAACCAGGACGGCAGGCTGGTCGTGCGGGCGACCGCGGTCGGCGCGCACACCCAGCTGGCCCAGATGACCGCGCTGGCGGAACGCGCGCAGGCCCGCAAGGCCGCGGTGCAACGCCTGGTGGACCGGATCTGCGCGGTGTTCGTCCCTGCCGTGCTCGGTGTGGCCGTGCTGACGCTGTCGGTATGGCTGCTCAGCGGCGCGCCCGCTCGCGAGGGTTTCGCGGCGGCCGTCGCCGTCCTCATCATCGCTTGCCCGTGCGCGCTCGGGCTGGCGACGCCGACCGCGCTCATGGCAGGCGTCGGCCGCGGCGCTCAGCTGGGCATTCTCATCAAGGGACCGGACGCGCTCGAGGCGAGCCGCACGGTGGACACCGTCGTGCTGGACAAGACCGGCACCGTCACGACGGGGAAGATGACCGTCACCGCATGCCGTCCCGCCGACGGCTTCACCGTTCCGGAAGTCTTGCGGTTCGCCGGGGCCGTCGAGGCCGGTTCGGAACACGCCATCGCGGCCGCCGTAGTGACCGCGGCACACGCCGAACTGCCGGATCTGCCCCCGGTCGAGGGATTCGGCGCGCTGCCAGGGCTCGGCGCGAGGGGCGAGGTCGAGGGACAAGAGGTCCTCGTCGGCAACGCGCGGCTGTTCGGCGATCGGGACATCGACGTCCCGGCCGACTTCGCCGATGCCGAACGAGACGGTGCGACGGCGATCCTCGTCGCGGTGGACGGCCGGGTCGCCGGGCATCTGGTGGTCCGGGACGTCGTGAAGCCGTCGGCGAGGGCCGCGGTGGAAGCTCTCCACGCGCTCGGACTTCGGACCGTGCTCCTGACCGGCGACAACGAGGCCGCCGCCCGGCTGGTCGCGGACGAGATCGGCGTCTCCGACGTCCGCGCCGGCGTCCTGCCCGCGGAGAAAGCCGCGGTCATCGAGGAACTGCGGGCAGGGGGAGCGCGGGTCGCGATGGTCGGCGACGGGATCAACGAGGGCCCGGCGCTGGCCACCGCGGATCTCGGGATGGCGATGGCACGGGGCAGCGACATCGCGCTGCGCTCGGCCGACCTCGTGCTGGTCCGCGAAGACCTGCGGGTGGTCCCCGACGCCATCCGGCTCGCCGATCGCACCCTGCGCATCATCAGGGGGAACCTGGCCTGGGCGTTCGGCTACAACGTCGCCGCGATCCCGCTGGCCGCGCTGGGACTGCTGAACCCGCTGATCGCCGGGGCGGCGATGTCGCTGTCGTCCGTGCTCGTCGTGTCCAACAGTCTCCGGCTCAAGGACTTCGGCGGGGCCGACCGACGCGCTGCGTGACACTTCCGGGTGGTTTTGTACCATCACCCCGGACAAGGGGGCCTTCGTGAAGCCGTTGAACACCGGCGAACCCACCGGCGTGGGGCGCTACCGGGTGTTCGCCGCGCTCGGAGAGGGCGGGATGGGCCGGGTGCTGCTCGGGATCTCCGCCGACGGGCGCCTGGTCGCGATCAAGCAGGTCCACCCGGGATTCGCGCACGACCCCGGCTTCCGCGAGCGGTTCCGCCGCGAGGTCGAGACGTCGCGCCTGGTGTCCGGCGCGTACACCGCCCCGGTCATGGACGCGGATCCGAACGCGCCGACTCCATGGCTGGCTTCGGTGTTCGTGCCGGGCCCGTCGCTGTCCGAGGCTGTCACCGCGGGCGGGCCGCTGCCGCCGATGGCGGTCCGGTATCTCGCCGCGGGGCTCGCGCTGGCGCTGGGTGACATCCACCGCGCCGGGCTGATCCACCGGGACCTGAAGCCGGGCAACGTCATCCTCACCGGCGACGGCCCCCGGGTGATCGACTTCGGGATCGCCCGCGCCGTCGAAGGCGACTCGGAGCTCACGCACACCGGCGCGATCATCGGCTCGCCCGGGTTCATGTCGCCGGAGCAGGCCGAGGGCAAGCCGTTGACCCCGGCGAGCGACATGTTCTCCTTCGGCGCGCTCTTGGTGATGGCCGCGACCGGGACGAATCCGTTCACCGGGACGTCCACTCCGCACACGCTGTACAACGTCGTGCACATCCAGCCTGACCTGCGGCACCTGGCTCCGGAACTCCGGCAGATCGTCGAGCCGTGCCTGGCGAAGAACCCGGCGGACCGGCCGTCCCCGGCCTGGGTGCTGGAGCGGCTGGGCCCGATCCCGCCGACGACCAGCCCGTGGCCACCGGTGGTGCCGCACCTCATCGAGGCACAGCAGGCCGAGGTCCGGCGGCTGCTGAACCCGCCTCCGCCGAAGCGGTCCCGGCGTGGCCTGTACGCGGGTCTCGCCGCGGCCGCCGTCGTGCTGCTGGCCGGTGGCGTCGTCACCGCGGTCTCGCTGAACAAGGAGGATCCGCCTCCGGCCGTCGCCGCGCCGAGTTCGCCGCAGCCGCCGGACGAACCGGTCGCCACCCCGGTCAACCAGGATCCGCTCGGCCCGGACAACCTGCGCCGGGTGAATCTGTGCGAGGTGCTCGAAGGGCGGGACGTGCCCGGGTTCGGCAAGCTGAGCACGGAGATCGACATCCATTTCGATTCGTGCACGTACTCCTCGCCCGCGGGCAAGTGGCTGGAGCTGGGGGTCGGCGGCGACCTTGTCGGCGGCGAAGAGGGCGGGGAGCTGGAGGGACTTCCGTTGCGCATCAAGGGATCCAGTGACTCGTGCGCGGTCGCTGTCCCGGTCGCCGGGCTGCCGAACACGAAACTCGGCGTCGACGTGAACTCGATGTCCACAAAGGACGAGGCATGCTCGGTCGTGAAGGCCGCCCTCACCGACGCTGTGCAGCGGATCCGGGCCGGTGGCCACGATCGCGAGCTTCCGGCCGGCACCCTCGCGCCGCTGGACCCGTGCGCGCTGGTCGGCCCGGCGACCGCGGACCGGCTGATCGGACCGGTGATCGAAACGATCCGCGAGCATCTGCGCCAATGCCGGTACGACGCGGCGGGCAGCGTCCGGGTGAGCTTCGTGCGCGCCTACCCGCCGGTGCAGACGAAGGACTCGTACTACACGGGTTCCGCCACCCTGGATCTCGGCGGTACCAAGGTGTACCTGGCGAAGAAGGACGACGGCATCGCTCGCTCCAGCTGCTCGCTGACCTGGCAGCACCGGTCCGTCAGCGACCGTGACGGGGAGAACGTCGAGCTGACCGTCGGCACCAGCGGGACGAAGATGACCGCCGACGAAGCGTGTGAGAAGGCCAAGGGCTTCGCCGGGGCACTGCTGCCGAAACTTCCGAAACCCTAGGGCAGACCAGTGAAACCGTTGAACCCCGGCGAACCCCGGCAGATCGGCCCGTACCGGATCATCGCCGAGATCGGCGAAGGCGGCATGGGCCGGGTCGTACTGGGGCTCGCACCGGACGGCAGGCTCGTCGCGGTCAAACAGCTGCACGCCCGGTTCGCGCACGATCCGCGTTTCCGCGAACGGTTCCGGCGCGAGGTCGCCACCTCACGCCTGGTGTCCGGCGCGTACACCGCCGCGGTCATGGACGCCGACGCAGAGGCGGAAACCCCGTGGCTCGCGTCGGTCTTCGTCACCGGACCGTCCTTGAAGGAGGCGGTGGACGCCATCGGACCGCTGCCCGTCGAGTCGGTGCGCGTGCTGGCGTCCGGGCTCGCCGCCGCGCTGACCGAGATCCACCGCGCCGGGCTGATCCACCGGGATCTCAAGCCCAGCAACATCATCCTGACGAGTGACGGACCCAGGGTGATCGACTTCGGCATCGCACGGGTGGCGGAGGAGGCGCAGGACCTCACCGGAACGGGTGCGATCATCGGGTCGCCCGCGTTCATGTCGCCGGAACAGGCGGGCAGCGGGCAGGTCACCGGGGCGAGTGACGTGTTCTCCCTCGGCGCGATCCTGGTCATGGCCGCGACCGGACGCGGCCCCTTCACCGGCCCGACCGCACCTCAAACGCTGTATAACGTCGTTCACGCCGCCGCGGACTTCGCCGATGTCCCAGCAGGGATCCGGCAATTCGCTGAGCCGTGCCTGACCAAAGACCCCGCCCGGAGGCCGAGCCCGGAACAGATTCTCGACTTCATCGGCTCGGTGCCACCGGCAGCGGCTCCCTGGCCGCCCGCCGTGCACGCCCGGATCCAGCAGCAGGACGCCGAGGTGCGCTCAGTGCTGGCGCTGCCGCTGCCGATCTGGCGGCCGCCGCCGAAGAGGATGGCGCCGCGGACGAAGAAGATCCTCTTCGGTGCACTCGCCGGGGTCGTCCTGCTCGTCGTCTCGGGAATCGTCGCGCTCAGCCTCTCCATCGCCGAGCACGCCAAACCCCAGGATCCCGGCGTGACGTCTCTGGCGGCCGCCGAGGCGCTCAGCCCGGACCGGTTGCGCCTCGCCGACCCGTGCAAGGTGCTCGCCGGCCGGTTCGTGCCGGAATTCGGCACCCTGAAACCGGAAACGGATCCGGTCTACCCGGCGCGGTGCAAGTACACCGGTCTCGACGACGTCTCCTTCGAAGTCCAACTCGGCGAAGGCGTGACCACCAGCAGTCTTGAGCGGACCGACCGGACCGCCGAAGGGCTTCCGTTGCTGCGCAGCACGATCAGCGGTGGATGCGACTCCGTGGTCCAGCTTCCGGCGGATCGGCGGCTCGGCGTGATCATCTCCCATCCGAGCCGGGACGGTGACCCCTGCAAGGCCGCCGACGACCTGCTGACCGCCGCTCTCACCCGGCTGCGCACGCACGAGGTCGACCGCGCCGGTGACCCGGCGAGCCTGCTCCCGCTCGACCCGTGCGCGGTCGCCGATCCGGCGGTGCTCGGCGAGAACATGCCCAACACGCAGCCCCTTTCGCGGACGCTGCGGATCTGCGAGTGGCAGGGCGGCGGGGACATGCTGACCGTCGAGTTGCAACGGGGCGCCTACGCGCCCGAAGGGTCACCGGTCGACCTCGGCAACGGCGTCACCGGCGACATCCGGGAGTTCGGGGACTCGAACTGCGTCGTGACCTGGCAGCACCGCCCACTGACCGACCGCGAGGCCGAACACGTCGCCGTCCGGCTGCTCGCCCGGCAAGAGAGCGGGAGCCCCTGCGACCGGGCCAAGGCGATCGCGGGCTCGGTCGCTTCACGGCTGCCGAAACCCTGACCCGCCTGGGCTTCGCTCGAGAAGGGGAACCCCTGTGCGGGCCCGGAAACCGGTCCGCTAAACTAGCTCCCGTACGAACAACTTCACCACGCGCGTTTAGCTCAGCGGGAGAGCGCTTCCCTGACACGGAAGAGGTCACTGGTTCAATCCCAGTATCGCGCACCAGGTTCACTTCCCCGGTGAACCGGAGTTCGTACCGCGGGCGATTAGCTCAGGGGGAGAGCGCTTCGTTCACACCGAAGAGGTCACTGGTTCGATCCCAGTATCGCCCACAGCAAGGCCCCGTCTTTTGAGACGGGGCCTTTTGCGTCGCGTGACTGGATGGACAACGCGTGTGTTGTCCATCCAGTCACGCGTGTCGTCCGCCGGATCACGGGTGTCGTCCCGTCAATCACGCGAAACTCCCCGCTCGGCCCCGCCGCAGGCAGATTCGAGTCCGCCAGAACCGTCGTTCCGCTCACGAGGTGGGTTGGCGCAGGGACTCGATCATCGGCGTGAGCGTGTCCATCGTCGCGGCGAGGTCGGACTTCGGGTCGGGGGAGTGGGCGAGCCAGACGGCGGCCTCGTTCATCGCGCCGGAAAGCAGGCGTACCAACGGTTCCACCGGTCGCGTCGCCAGGAGGCCGTCGGTCATCAGCCCGGTCAGGGCTTCGGCGAGGTGCCGGGCGGAGGACTCGTCGTCGAGTTCGCGCCAGTCCTCCCAGCCGAGGACGGACGGGCCGTCCAGCAGCATGATCTGCTGGATCTCCGGATCGGTCGCCGCGGCGAGGAAGGCACGACAGCCGGCCAGTAGTCCCGCCCACGAGTCCGGTGCGGAATCCGCGGCCCGCGCGACCTGCTCGCCGACGTCGTGTTGCACGGTGGAGAGGACGTACCGGAACAGGTCCGCTTTGCTGCTGAAGTGGTGGTACAGCGCGCCTTTGCTCACGCCTGCGGACTGGGCGATGGTCTCCAGGCCGACGTTGCCGTAGCCGTGCTCGGCGAACAGACGGCGTGCGGTGGCGGTCAACGCTTCCATCGTCTCTTCGCGCTGTTGCTGTTTCGTGCGGGCCATACCCGAATCTTGACATACCGACCGTCGGTTGGCTAACTTCATGAAACAAACCGACGGTCGGTATTTTTAGTAAACAGAGGTGGCACCATGCGACTGACCAGCTTTTATCCCGTCCTGATGACCGAGCGCCTCACCGAGACGCGCGACTTCTACCGCGATCACTTCGGCTTCGAGCTCACCTTCGAGGCCGACTGGTACGTCAGCCTCAAGCGCGGCGAGTGGGAGCTGGCGATCCTCGCCCCGGGCCACGGCACCATCCCCGCCGGGTTCGGCAAACCGGTGCAGGGGCTGCTGCTGAACTTCGAGGTCGACGACGTCGACGCCGAGCACCGGCGGCTGGTCGTCGATGCGGGCCTGCCCGAGACGCTTTCCTTGCGCAGCGAGGAGTTCGGGCAGCGGCATTTCATCGTCGCCGACCCCAGCGGCGTGCTGATCGACGTGATCCAGCAGATCCCGCCGACCGGCGAGTACGCCGAGCAGTTCACCGACGAGGCACGCCCGCGCTGACGAGCACGGCCAGGACGAACAGTCCACAAGCGACGGCCGCGGACACCTGGAGTCCGGTGGTGCACGCGGCCCGCGCGGCTTCGAGTAACTCCTCGGCCAATCGCGGTGTGAGGCCCGAGGCGGCGGTTTCCGCTTGCGCCGGCCCGGACACGGCGAGTCGCCGTGCCGGTTCGGAAACGCCGGACGGAACGGCCAGGTGGCCCGCGTACACGGCGGCCGCCAGTGATCCGAACACGGTCGTCCCGAAACCCGCACCCAGTTCGTAGCCGGTCTTTTCCACCGCCGCGGCGCCTCCGGCCTGGTCCGCGGACGTCGCCGAAAGCAGGGTGTCGGTGCTCGAAGTGAGCGCGAGCGCCATGCCCAGTCCCAATCCCGCCAGCCCCAGCCCGAGCACCACCGGTGACGTCAGCGCGGCCGAACCCGACGCCGGGACCAGCAGCGACACCGCCGCGACGGCGAATCCGGCCGTCCGGACGCGAGCGTTGCCGAACCGCTCCAGCAGCGAAGGCGTCACGACGCTGCCGACGGCCGACGCGCCGAGCACCAGGAGCAGCCGGGCGGCGGCCGCTGTCGGGGAGAGGCCGAGGACCACTTGCAGGTACTGGGCGAACAGCAGGCCGAGGCCGACCAGAGTGCTCATCACCAGCAGCACCCCGCCGACAGCGGCCCGCACGCCAGGCAACCGGAACAGCGTGAGATCGAGCAACGGCGGATCGGTCCGGCGCTGGCGGCGCAGGAAGAGTCCGATGAGGACACCGCCCGTCACGCCCGAAGCGACGGCCGGAAGCCAGGA
Organism: Amycolatopsis coloradensis; assembly: GCF_001953865.1. Lineage (GTDB taxonomy): Bacteria > Actinomycetota > Actinomycetes > Mycobacteriales > Pseudonocardiaceae > Amycolatopsis > Amycolatopsis coloradensis. The sequence goes on along the minus strand of NZ_MQUQ01000022.1, from coordinate 19,508 downwards.
GCCCGGCTGGCCGACGGCGAACGCGATGCCGAGGACACCGCCCGCCGCGAGACCCGCGCTGAGCGCGTCCCACGGCCGCCGCCCCGGCGGATTCCTGGGCAGCCACCGCAGCGCGAGCACCACCGCGGCCAGGATCACCGGCGGATTCAGCAGGAACGTGGCACGCCAGCCCCATGTTTCGACGAGCACCCCGCCGAGGATCGGCCCGAAGACCGAGCCGGTGCCCGCGATCCCACTGCACACCGCGATCGCCGTGCGGCGGCGCCGCTGCTCCGGGAACAGCTCCCGGAGCAGCGACATCGTCACCGGCATGATCATCGCGCCACCCGCCCCGAGCACCGCGCGGAAGCCCAGCAGCATCGGGGCGTTCGGCGCGAACGCGCAGCCGAGTGACGCGATCCCGAACACGACGTATCCGGTGACCAGCACCCGTCGCCGTCCGTACCGGTCGCCGAGGGTGCCGAACGGCAGCAGCAGCGGCGCGGCGGTCAGCGGGTAGATCGCCACGATCCACACCTGCGCCACCGCGCCGGGCCGCAGATCGCGGACGAGGTCGGGCAACGCGACATGCAGCACGGTCGCGTCGACAGCCACGAGGAAGAGCCCGGCGCCGAGTACCGCCAAGAGCGGCCAGGCGCGGTCGACCGCTCGCTCGGCCCGGGCCGTGGTCACAGGAGTCCCGCCAGATGCCTCGCCACGACGTCGACGTGCGGCGGGTCGACGACCGACAGGTGATGGGCCTCGACCGGCACGATCTCCAGACCGGGGCACAGGTCCGCCCAGCCCGCCGCGAGATCCGTGCGGGAATAACGCGGTTCCATCGCCAGTCCGGCCGCGTACTGCTCGACAGCCCGGTACAGCACGACCCGGCCGTCGTAGCGGCGGGGAGTGCCGCGTTCGGCCGCCAAAGTGTCCAAAAAGGACTGACGCTGGTGCCGGAGCACACCGGGACTGAGCAACCCCGCTTCGGCGACCCGCCGCATGGTCAGCTCGATCTGTTCCTCTTCGGGCAGCGGTGCGAGTTCCTCATGTCCTAATCGGACTTCGCGGCCATAGGTCCCTTCGACGTAGCCGGTGAACCGCAGGAATCGCCGGGCGGACGACGCCCGCGGATCGAGGTCCGGCTCCGGCAGTGGAAGCATGGTGTCGATCAGAGCGACGAACTCGACCTCCTCACCTTCCTCCGCGAGCCGTGCGGCGACGCCGTAGGCCAGCGCCCCGCCGAACGACCAGCCCGCCAGCCGGTACGGCCGGTCACGACGGTGCGCCCGCACCAGCGGCAGCAGGTGTTCGACACGTTCCTCGATGCCGATACCGGGAACGCGTTCGAAGCCGATGCACGGCACCGACGCGGGCAGCCGGTCCAGCAGCGGCCGGTAGACGGTGCACGTGCTGCCGCCGGGATGGAACAGCAGCAGCGGCGCGACCCCGTCCTCACCGGACGTCAGGACGTGTACCGGTCCCTGTTCCTCCCGCGTGTCCAGGATGGCGCGGGCGACGTCGGCGATGGCCGCGAGCGAGTCGTGACGCCGGAGTTCGACGGCGTCGACCGGCGTGGCGAGTTCGGTGCTGAGCCCTTCGGCGAGCAGTTCGGCCAGCCGATCCGGGGTGCCGGTCTCGGTCAGCCGGACGTGCGTGCCACCCGCGTCGGCCCCGGTGTGCTCGTGCCACAGCCGCAGCACCAGGCGGTCGGCCGCGTCCCAGGCACGACCCCGGGGCGGAAGCGGGTCCTCGTCTCCGCGCGGCGCGAGATCACGGCTGAGGTCGGCCAGCGTGGCGCCCCGGAGCACGCTGGCGGCGTCGGGTTCGGTGCCGAACTCCCGGCGGACGGCCTCCCGGATCCGGTTCGCCATCAGGGAATCGAGTCCGAGTTCGACGAGGGGGACGTCGGCGTCGATGCGGTCGGCACGCAGGCCCATGACCGCGGCGACGATCTCGGTCAGCCGGTTCCCGCCGGTGCTCCGAGCCGGCTCGGGCTCGGTCGTACGCGCGGCGAACGACGGCGGTTCCTCGGCGGAGGTGTACCAGTGCCGCTCGTGCCGCCACGGCATCGGCGGGACGTCGACCAGGCGGGCACCGTCGTCCGGATCGGCGGGGGTGATCCGCGTTCCCGCGCAGTAGAGTTCGGCCGCCGCGGCGCCCAGCGCGCGGACCTCGTCCTGGCCCCGGCGCAGGGTTCCGGTGACGATCGCGTCGTGGATCCCTTCGGCTTCGAGGGTTCGCGCCACCGATCCGCGCAGGATCGGATGCGGCGACACCTCGACGAAGACGCGGTGCCCGTCCGCGGCGGCGGCCGCCACGGCCTGCCGGAACCGCACCGGACGGCGCAGATGCGCTGCCCAGTATCCGGCGTCGAAGTCCGGCGGATCCGTCGGATCAGCCGAAACCGTGTCGTACCAAGGCACCGCCGGACGCCGTCCGCCCAGTTCGGCGAGCGCCTCCCGGAGCGCGGGCAGGACGGGATCGACACGAGCGGAATGCCCGGCGACCTCGACCGGCAGCCGTCGCGCGGTCAGCCCGGCCGCCTCGAGTTCCGCGACGAGCAGGTCGAGGACGGTGGCGTCGCCTGCCACGGTCAGCTGACCCGGTGCGGATTCGACGGCGAGTTCGATGTCGGGGTACAGCTCGAGTTCCTCCGGCGCCAGTTCCACCGCCGCCATCGCGCCTCCCGGACCGATCGTACCGAGGAGCCGGGCACGGGTCGCGACCAGGTGGACGGCCTCGTCGGGGGTGAGCACGCCGCTCACCACGGCGGCGGCCGCGGAGCCGAGTGAATGCCCGATGACGGCCGACGGCCGTACCCCGAGCGCCTCCCACTGCGCGGCCAGCGCGATCTGCGTCCCGAAGATCGCCGCCTGGGTTTCGGGCAAGGGCAACGGGTCCCCGGTGGTGAGCAGGGAACGCAGCGAACGGCCGGTGTGCTCGGTGAACAGGTCACCGAGTTTGTCGACCTGTGCGGCGAAGGCGGGCTCGGCGGCCAGCAAGCCGAGGCCCATGCCAGGCCACTGGGAGCCGTGGCCGGAGAACACGAACACCGGGCCGTCGGTGGTCCGGGTGGTTCCGACGGCCGCGCCGGCGGGCAGCGGATCGGCACCGGAGCCGACGGCGCGCAGCAGCACCGCCAGTTCCGCGGCGTCCCCGGCGACGACGGCGGCGCGATGCGGTCCGCCGTTGTCCCGCCGGAACAGGGTGTGGGTGACGTCGGCGAGAGAAAGCGGTGACGTGGATTCAAGCCAGTTCGCGAGTTGCGTCGCCCGTTCGGTGAGGCGGTCGCGGGTGCGGGCCGACAGCAGCCCGATCCGGACGTCCGCGCGGTCCGGCGCCGGTTCCGGTACCGGGGCCTGTTCGAGGACGACGTGCGCGTTGGTCCCGCCGAACCCGAAAGCGGACACTCCGGCCGTGGCGCGGCCGGACCGGCGCGGCCAAGACGTCGGTTCGGTCACCACCTTCAGTCGCAGGTCGTCGAACGGGATGTGCGGGTTCGGCGCGGCGAAATGCAACTGGGGCGGTAGTTCGTCGTGGGTCATCGCGAGCACGACCTTGATCAGCCCGGCGATCCCGGCGGCCGCCTCCGCGTGCGCGATGTTCGTCTTCACCGAACCGATCAGCAACGGCGCGTCGGCCGGGCGGTCCTTGCCGAGGACGGCGCCGAGCGAACGGGCCTCGATCGGGTCGCCGAGCAAGGTGCCGGTGCCGTGCGCCTCGACGTAGTCCACAGTGGACGGATCGAGCCGGGCGCCGTGGTAGGCCGTGCGCAGCATGTCCTGCTGGGCGACGGGATTCGGGGCCGCCAGGCCCTGGGACCGGCCGTCGGAGTTGACCGCGGTGGCACGGATCACCGCGAGCACCCGGTCGCCGTCGTACTCGGCGTCCGCCAGCCGCTTGAGCACGACGACGCCGCAGCCTTCCGCACGCGCGATGCCGTCGGCGCCCGCGGCGAACGTCTTGCAGCGACCGTCCTCGGCGAGCAGTCCCGCCGCCGCGAACGCGGCCGTCGGTCCGGGCAGCAGCATGAGGTTCACCCCGCCCGCCAGTGCGAGATCGGCCTCGCCGTCGCGCAGCGCGCGTACCGCGTGGTGCACCGCGACCAGCGACGAGGAGCAGGCGGTGTCCACCGCCATGCTCGGCCCGCGCAGGTCGTAGATGTAGGACAGCCGGTTGGCCGAGATGCTCCCGGCCGCGCCGGTGGCCGTCCACAGGTCCACCCCGCCACCCGCCATCGTGAGGTGCCCGTAGTCGTGGGTGGAGATCCCGGTGAACACGCCGGTCCGGCTGCCGCGCAGGGAAACCGGGGCGATCCCGGCGTGTTCCAGTGCCGCCCAGGCGACCTCCAGGAGCATCCGCTGCTGTGGGTCCATTGTGGACGCCTCGCGCGGGGTGATGCCGAAGTGGTCGGCGTCGAAACCGGCGACGTCGTCGAGGAATCCGCCGACGATCGGCGCCGCGGCCGCGGTCCACCGTCCGGGTGGCGCGGTCCGGACGGCGTCCCGTCCGCTGCTCAGCAGGTCCCAGAACTCTTCGAGACCGTTCGCGCCCGGCCAGCGGCAGCCGAGGCCGACGACGGCGATCGGATCGGTCCGGCGACGGTCCGTGCCGGTCACCTCCGGTTCCGGTTCGGCGCCGCCGGTGAGGGAGCGGGCGAGGTGGTCGAGGGTCGGGCTCTCCCACAGCAGGGTGGCCGGGAGGGGCGTGCCGAGCAGGTCTTCGAGATCCGCGGCGATGCCGACGGCCTGACGGGAGGACAGGCCGTAGTCGCTGAGCGGACGGTCGGGTTCGAGCCGGGCGGGGTCCACGCCGATGTGCTCGGCGACGGTGTCGAGCAGCCAGCGGCGCAGTGCGGGGGTGTCGAGCGTCGGGTTTCTCATCGCACCAGGGCCTTTCCGTAGTCGCCTGCGAGGTAACGGTCGCGGCAGGCGCCGCGCGCGATCTTGCCGCTGGAGGTGCGCGGGACCAGTCCCGCCGGGACGAGCACGACGTCACGCAGGGAAAGGCCGTGCGCGTCGGAGACGAGCCGCCGGATCGAGGCGGCGAGGGCTCGTTCGTCGTCGGTGGTCAGTGCACTGTGGCCGCGGTGTTCGGCGACGATGACCGCGGCTTCGGTGTCGGTGCCTTCGACGGCGAACGAGGCGACACTGCCGGGGCGGATGTCGCGGTCGGCCGAGGCGGCGGTCGCTTCGACGTCCTGCGGGTAGTGGTTGCGGCCGTCGACGATGAGCAGGTCCTTGATCCGGCCGGCGATGTAGACCTCGCCGTCGTACCGGACGCCGAGGTCGCCGGTGCGGAGCCAGGGCCACTCGGGGATCCCCGGGTGGTCGCCGGTCAGCCGGGCGCCGAAGGTCTCGGTGCTCTCCAAGGGTTTCTGCCAGTATCCGGTGCCGACGTTGGGGCCGTGGACCCAGATCTCGCCGACCGCACCGTCTTCCAGCGCGACCCCGGTTTCCGGGTCGACCAGCGCGACGTGCTGGCCGACGGGGACACCGCAGGCGACGAGCTTGAGGCCGTCGTCGGCCTGCCGCGCGACGCCCGCCCCGAGGGCGGCGCGGTCGAAGGTGGTGACCCGCGGGGGCACGCCGGGGCCGGTCGTGACGAAGACGGTCGCCTCGGCGAGACCGTAGGCGGGCCGGGTCTTGTCCGGCGTGTACCCGGACTCGGCGAACGCGGCGTGGAACCGGTCCAGCACCCCGGGGTTGATCGGTTCGGCGCCGTTGACGATCGCGGCGACGCGGTCGAGGCGGAGCCGGGCCCGGTCTTCCTCGCGCACCCGGGTCGCGCTGTAGTGGAAGGCGAAGTTCGGCGCGGCACTCCAGCTTCCCTTGTGGTCGCTCAGCAATTCCAGCCAGCGGACCGGCCGTTCGATGAAGGCCAGCGGATCCATCAGCACCGACCGCATGCCCATCGCCAGCGGGGTGATCAGGCCGAGCACGAGACCCATGTCGTGGAACAGCGGCAGCCACGACACGGTGCTTCCCGCCGGGTCGATGCCGAGCCCCTGCACGGCCTGCCTGACGTTGGCCAGCACGTTCTCGTGGGTCAGCACCACGCCGGCCGGGGTGCGGGTCGAACCGGAGGTGTACTGGAGATAGGCCACGTCGTCCGGCGCCGTGGCCGGGGCGGGCCACGCGCGGACCGGGCCTTCGGCGGGCTGGTCGACCGCGACGACGGCGACGTGTTCGCCGCCGGGCAGTCCGGCGAGGAACTCGCGGACCGCGTCTTCGGCCGCGGCGGTGGTGACCACGGCGGCGGGGGAGCAGTCGGTCAGCACCGCGGCGAGCCGTCCGGCGTGCCCCGGCAGTCCGGGGTCGAACAGCGGCACGGCGATCGCGCCCGCGGTGATCGCGCCGAGGAAACCGACGACGTAGTCCGCGCTCTGCGGGCACAGCACGGCCACCCGGTCACCCGGCCGGACGGGGAGTGCCCCCGCGACGCCGTCGACGCGCTCCTGGAGTTGCCGCCAGGTCAGGGTCTTCCGCCGCCCGGCACGATCGGTCGCGAAGTCGGCGAAGGTCAGCGCGGGCCGATCGCCGTCGACGTCCGCCCAATGCCGGAGGCAGGCGGGGAGGGTGGTGCCGGCCGTGGCGGGCAGGTTTTCGGGGGCCAGGGACATGGCGGTCTCCTCAGTGTCTGGTGGTGAACCCGGGTTCGGCGGGGTCGATTCGGGGTTCAGCGGCCGAGCGGTCCGGCGGCGTGCTGCCAGGCGGCGACGGCGAGGGCGTCGAGATCGAGGCCGGTGGTTCCGGCGTCACGAAGTACGACCAGTACGTCGTCGGCGGCGATGGCGACGGTGCGCAGGCGCAGCCCCGGCAGCTCGGGGGGCTGCCCGGGTAGCGTCAGGAGTTGTTGGTACGAAAGGGTCTTCGCGCTCGGAATGGCGGGCGCGGGTTGGACGGTGACGGTCGACACCGTGGTACCGGCCGCGTCGTCGACCGTCACCTTCGAGCACCGCGCGGCCTGCGCGGCCCACGCCGTCAGGTCGGGCGGGTTCGTCGTACGCGTCACGAGTTCGGAGACCTGCCCGCCGGGTACGGCGGACTGGAAACCCTGACCGGTGGCGGTGGAACCGATCAGCCTGCCGTGGACGACGTCTTCGCAGCCGCCGACGTCGATCCGGCTCTCCGCGCGGTCCGCGGTGGACAGTGCCGTGCCCAGGTCGAAACCGTCGCGCGCGGACGCCTTCGGCACGGTCTCCGGCGGCAGAAGGGCGGCGGGCGGAACAGCCGGAACAGCCGGAACAGCCGGAGGAGGCGGCGCCGCGGCCGCCTGAATCGATTCTCCCGGCAGGCTGGAAATGGTCGCCGCCGCAGCGGCGGAGACGACGAGCGCGCGAATTCGGGCAGCCATGAATAGCCCTTTCGGAAGGGTCCTGATGGGGTCGCGGGTCCCTTCGGTGGGACGCAGGCGCCAGGGTCGCGTCAGTGGACGCCGAACCTGGGCGGCACGACGAAGGCTACGGCGGGAAATCGAATACCGGAAGGTGTCAAGAGAACGTAAATGTCCTTCGTGTACTGGGTGTGACCTGCGTCTTCCGAGCTTCTCGCAGGTGCGCGAGCCTGTTTGGTACCCCTGTGCCAGTGTTGCTCACCGTGCGTGAGCGCCGGGTCACCCTGATGGGGGAGGTGGACACATTTCTTGTTTCCCTGGCATTCACATTGTCCTCCCGGAATGTGGGCAGGACAATTGCTCGGAGGGGACGCTTCCGTTTAACGTGTCGGCACCTCCGGATTGCTTTTGCGGGTAATCGCCGTCACATTTTCGGATTCTGTCGAACGACCGGGACAAAGGATTACGTATGCGCAATACTTCGAGGCGGCTGCGGGCCGTCGCGCTGCTGGCGGCCGTGACGTGCTCGCTGCCGAGCGTCGCCGCCGCCCCGGCACTGGCCGGAAGCGGTGTCCCGGACGCCCGAGCCGACGACGGCTCACACGTCGTGGCCCAGACCACTGTGGACGGTGATCCGCGGATGCTGGACCTCACCGTGCGCTCGGTCGGTGTCGGGAGCTACGCGATGGTCCGGGTGATCCTGCCGTCGGGATGGGACGCCGAACCGGAGCGGAAGTGGCCGTCGGTGTACCTGCTCGCCGGGGAGACACGCTTACAGGACTACCGCGGCTGGACGGCCAACACCGACATCCGGAAGCTCGCCGACGATTCCGGCGCGCTGGTGGTGATGCCGGGTTCCGGTTCCGCGGGGTTCTTCTCCGACTGGTGGAATCACGGCAAGGACGTCGTCCTCAATCAGTGGGAGACGTTCACCGCGGTCGAGATCCCTCAGCTGATCGACCGTGGCTATCGCGGAGACGGCAGGCGGGTGGCGGCGGGGCTCTCGCTCGGCGGATACGGCGCGGTGGAACTCGCCGCCCGGCGGCCGGGGGTGTTCCGGTTCGCCGGGTCGTTCAGCGGCAACCTCAACCCCACCGGCCCGTTCGGCGAGTTGCTGACCAGCGCGATCGTCGCCTCGGCCCGGCAGGATCCCGAGGCGCTCTGGGGCGACCGGAGGCGCCAGGCGTCCCGCTGGGACGCGCATGATCCGCTGGTGAACGCCGAGCGCCTGCGCGGCACCGAGCTGTACCTGTCGACGGGCAACGGCCTGCCGGGACCATACGACGGCAAGCTCCCGATCGACGTGCTCCCCGGCGCGATGCTGCTCGAGTTCCTGTGCTCCGGCCAGACCACCGCGATGGCGGACCGGCTGAACCGCCTCGGTGTCCCGGTCATGACCGACTTCTACGGGCCGGGCACGCACCACTGGGCCTACTGGCAGGACCAGTTGCACAAGACGTGGCCGCGGATGCTGCGCGCGCTGTCGGCGCCGGTGAAGACGGGGGAGGCGTCGTGACTCGTCCGTCCTTTGTGGTCACCGGGGCATCGAGCGGGATCGGCCGGGCCTGCGTGACCGAACTCGTCCGGCGGGGCGCCCATGTCTGGGCCAGTGTGCGCACCGACGCGGACGAGACCGAACTCGCCCGCGTGTACGGCGAAGCGGTCTCCGTGTTGCGGATGGACCTCCGGGACGCGGCGTCCGTCGCGGCGTGCGGGGAGAAGGTCGCGGCGGCGGGACCGTTGCGGGGCTTGGTGAACAACGCGGGGATGGCGCGCCCGGGACCGCTGGAACATGTCCCGCTCGAGGACTTCCGGCAGCAGCTGGAGGTCAACGTCACCGGTCAGCTCGCCGTCACGCAGGCGATGTTGCCCGCGTTGCGCGCCGCGCCGGCCGCCCGCGTGGTGACGGTCGGGTCGATGGGCGGGCGTATCGCCGGGCCGATGGTCGGGCCGTATCACACGTCGAAGTTCGCCCTGGTCGGCTTGACCGACAGCCTGCGCGCCGAGCTGGCGCCGTCCGGGATCGGCGTCGTCCTGGTCGAGCCCGGCGCGGTCGCCACTTCGATCTGGCCACGCGCCCGCGCCGCCGCCGAGGAGGTTCGCGCCGCGTTGCCGGAGGTCGCGAGGGAAAGGTACGCGGCGCAATTGGACGAGGCGGAGCGCAGTGCGGAGCGTTCCGCGCGCGACGGTGTCCCGCCGGAACGGGCCGCGCGGGTCGTCGTCCACGCGCTGACCGCCCGTCGTCCGGCACCGCGGTATCTTCTGGGCCGGGACGCGCGGATCGCGGCGGTGCTGGCGAACCTGCCGTTCCGGCTCCGTTATCGGCTGACCGCGGCGAAGCGATGAGCAGGCTCGTCGTGATCGTCGCACCCGGTTCGCGCGGCGACGTCCAGCCGTGTGTCGCCTTGGGCCGTGGTCTGGCCGCCGACGGCGATCGTGTGCGGGTGCTGGCGGCGGAGCGGTTCCGGCCGCTGGTGACCGGCCACGGCCTGGACTTCGCGCCGCTTTCGGCCGACCCCGGTGAAGTCCTCGGTTCGGACGGCGGACGCGAATGGACCGAAGGCGGGCGTAATCCCGCGACGTTCCTGCGCGGGCTGCGGGGCGCGTTGGCCCCCGTGATGGAGCGCCTGCTGGCGGATGTCCACAAAGGAGCGTGCGGGGCGGATCTCGTGCTCGCCCCGACGCTGGGTTTCCTCGGCGCGCACCTGGGTGCCTCGCTCGGCGTGCCCGATGTCGAACTGCACTACCAGCCGAGCGCGCCGACCCGGGCGTTCGCGCATCCGTTGCTGCCGTGGTCTGCCAAGCTCGGCCCGTGCGGCAGGCGGCTGAGTTTCCACGCCGTCGACAGCGTCGCCTGGCAAGTGCTGCGTCCCGAAGTGGACCGCTGGCGCGAGCACTCACTCGGACTGCCCGCGGCCGGGGTGCGCGGACCACGGCGGAAGGAAACGCCGGTGCTGTGCGGCTTTTCCGACGCCGTCGTGCCCCGGCCGAAAGATTGGCCCACCAGGGTCCACGTCACCGGATACTGGTTCCTCGAGACTCCCGCCGCGTGGAGGCCGGACCCGCGCCTGCGCGACTTCCTCGCTTCGGGGCCGCCGCCGGTATACGTCGGTTTCGGCAGCATGCGGCCGTCGGAGGCGGAGCGGACCTTCGCCGCCGTCCGCACGGCGTTGCGCCGAGTCGGGCTCCGAGGTCTTCTCGGTACCGACGCCGAGTACGCCGACGACGATCTGCTGACGGTCCAGGACGTCCCGCACGCGTGGCTGTTCCCGCGCACCGCGGCGGTGGTGCATCACGGCGGCGCGGGCACGACCGCGGCGGCGTTGCGGGCGGGTGTCCCGGCGCTGGTCTGCCCGGTCTTCTCCGACCAGCCCTACTGGGGAGACCGGGTGTCCCGTCTCGGTGCGGGCCCGCGCCCACTGCCGTTACGGGACGTCACCGCGGACGCCTTGACCACGCGACTGCTGGAACTGTCCGGCAACCTCCTGTTCCGCCGCGGGGCGCAGTACGTCGCCGCGCGGCTGCGCGAGGAGGACGGGGTGGCGCGGGCCCGCGAGGTGCTGCGGGACGTCGGTCAGCGTGTCTCCGCGAGGTAGGTGGTGAGGCAGTCGAAACAGGACTGCCAGCCGTCGACGTGCTCGTCGCGCTCCGTCACGGTTTCGAAGATCGCTTGGTGGAAGGCCATTTCGGTTTTGCCGCCCCGGTCGGAGAGGACGATCGTGACGAGGGTGTCGTGGCCCCGCGCGCCTTCCGGCTCTTCCCAGGCGAAGCTGAAGACGAGCCGCTCCGGCGGGACGATCTCGTGGTAGACCCCCGAGGCCCACAGGTCGGTCTCGCCGTCGCTGACGCAGAGCCGCCAGCGGCCGCCCTCGGCGAGGTTGACCGTGCAGGACTTGGTGCTGAACCCGGCCGGGCCCCACCAGCGGGCGAGATGGTCCGGATCGGTCCACACCCGGAAGGTGAGCTCGCGGGGCGCGTCGAGAAGGCGGGTGATCGTCAGGTCGGTCATCGATTCTCTTCCACGACGAGGGTATTCAACCAAGGGGTTGAACTGTAGTGGGTTGGGGGGTGGTGTCAAGGCGCAAGTAGTCGGCTGGTTGCGGAGTCGCCGCCGGTCTGACTGGTGGGCTAAGTCAGCCGGGCCCCGTGCTCGTGTCGCGAAAGCCACTTTCGGGACATCAGACGTCGCGAAAGTGGCTTTCGCGACATGCCCGACAGCTCACTCGCAACGTTGGTGGGGGCGGCCGCGCCACCTTCGCGGTCCCGTCCACCGTGCAGCAACGCGTGCTGCTGTACGGCATCGTTGGCACGCTGGTGCTGCGAGGGACATCACCGAGGAGCCCTATCTCGTGTTCGCGACCAACGCCTTCGCCTTGCTTGGCCTGCGTGCCCTCTACTTCGTGCTTCGTTCGGCGCTGGCGAAACTGGTCCACCTGAACCACGGCCTCGCGATCATTCTCGCCTTCATCGGGGTGAAACTGGTGCTGCACTGGGCACACGGGATCTGGCCGGGAGTGCCGCAGGTGCCGACGCCCGTCTCACTGGGGGTGATCATCGCCGTCCTCGTCACGGTTTCGTTCACCAGCCTGTACGCGCGCCGTCGCGAAGCCGCGCGGGTGACCCAGGAGTGAGCATGATCACCGGACTCGTCGTCGGCGTCCTGATCGATCTGGCGGCCGCCGCACTCTTCCTCGCCGCGTTGCTCCTGGTCTTCGCGGCGATGCGGCCGCGCCGTCCGCCACGCGGACCGTGACCGTGATCGCATGGTGGCGTGTCGGGCGGCCGAACCGGCGGCAGCTCCGGTACGGCCGCTACGCTCCCGGTGGTTGAGAAGACAGCCGTCTTCTGTCCGCACGCCGGAAATACCGGTGAGGAAAGGTGGCTGTCCGTGTCCAACGCCGTGCGTCACGGCGAGCAGGTCCCACCTCGTAGACCTTCGCCGCAGCTGGACCGGTTGCACGTCCTGCTCGTCGAGGACGACGACGGCGACGCGCTCCTGGTCGAAGAGATGCTCGCGGACGCGGCCGAAAGCCTCGAACGGGTCATTCTCGACAGGGCCACGACGCTCGAACAGGTTCTCGCGCGGCCGATCACCGCCGACTGTGTGCTCCTCGACCTCCAGCTGCCGGACGCGACCGGGCTGGCCGGCCTGACGCGGTTGCGGCAGCACGCGCCGTCCACCGCCGTGATCGTGCTGACCGGCCGCGAGGACGAGGCGCTCGGGGTGTCCGCGCTGGGCGCGGGCGCTCAGGACTATCTGGTCAAGAACCAGGTGGACGGTCAGTTACTGGCGCGGACACTGCGGTACTCCTGGGAACGCAGCCGCGCCGAACGTGTCGAGCAGCAACTGCTGCAGCACCAGTTACTGGCCAGGGAGAACGCGCGCCTCGAACGCGGGCTGCTGCCGACCCCGCTGGTGACCGACCCCCGGCTCGGCCTCGCCGTCCGGTACCGGCCCGGCCGGAACGGCGCGCTGCTGGGCGGGGACTTCTACGACGCCGTCGAACTTCCCGACGGCACCCTCCAGCTGGTCATCGGTGACGTCTGCGGGCACGGCCCGGACGAGGCGGCGCTCGGTGTCGCGCTGCGGATCGCCTGGCGTTCGGTCGTGCTCGCCGGGCTGCCGATGGCGGAAACGCTGGCGATGGTGGAAAAGATGCTCCAGCACGAGGCGCTGGGACCGCTGTTCGCCACCGTCTGCATGATCACGGTCGCCCCGGACCGCCGGTCCCTGCGGATGACCCTCGCCGGTCATCCGCAGCCGCTGCTGGTCGACGAGTCCGGCGGCAGGCTGCTGTCCAGGGAGGCGCTCGGCCCGCCGCTGGGCGTCGCGCCCGGCGCCGGGTGGCGGGAGCTGACGGTGCCGATGGGGCCGCGATGGTCGCTGCTGCTCTACACCGACGGCCTGTTCGAAGGCCGCGTCGAGGGCAGCGGGGAACGGGTCGGGCTCGAACGGATGGCCGCGGCCGCGCTGAACAGCCTGACCATCGAGGGGGGTTCCGCCGCGGCGCTGGACAACCTGATCAGCGAGATGGACGTCCTCCACGGCGGACCGCTGGACGACGACGTCGCGCTGGCCCTGCTCACGTTCGACGCCGAGGAGACGCCTCGATGAAATTCGATCCCGCACCCGGCGTCTGGTCGATCAGCCGCTGGTCGGTGCTGTCCGGCGTGATCGCGTCGCTGCTGCTCGGCGTCGCGATCGTGGCGGGCTCACTGGCGCTGGCGAGCCTCACCGACTCCCGGGCCAGGTTGCTGGACGTGACCGGACCGCAGGTACTGCAGGCCACCTCGCTCTCGACGGCGCTGCTGAACCAGGAGACCGGTGTCCGCGGCTACATCCTGGCCGGGCGTGCCGAATTCCTCGAGCCCTACCGGGACGGATTGCGGGCACAGGACGCGGCGGTCGGCCAGTTGCGACACCTTGGCGCCACCCCCGGCACTCCCGCCGGTGACGATCTGGACCGCGTGCTCGGCGCCGCCACGAACTGGCGGCAGAAGATCATCGAGCCGGTACTGGCAGGCGCTCCCATCACCGGCGCGCAGATGGACGCGAGCAAGCCGCTGTTCGACGACGTCCGCGGTTCCTTGAGTGTGCTGCAAAGCCGGCTGGAAGCCGAACGGCTGGACGCGCGGGAGGACCTGTCGTCCTCCGCCGATGTCCTGCGGGCCATGCTCATCGTGATCGCGGTCCTGCTCTGCGCGGCGGTGGCGCTGGTGTTCTTCCTGCTGCACCGGAAACTGATCAAACCGATCCGGCAGCTGGCCGCCGAGGTGAGCGACGTCGCGCAGAACGACATCCACCGCCCGGTCCGCGGCTCCGGCCCGCGGGAAATGCGGGTGCTGGCGTCCGATGTGGAATCACTGCGGTCACGGATCCTCGACGAGGTCACCCTTCTGGAGCGCGCGCAGGAGACGATCGCCGTCCGGACCCGCGAGCTGGAGCGGTCGAACTCGGATCTCGAGCAGTTCGCCTACGTCGCCTCGCACGATCTCCAGGAGCCACTGCGCAAGGTGGCCAGCTTCTGCCAGCTGCTCCAGAAGCGCTACCAAGGGAAACTGGACGAGCGCGGTGATCAGTACATCGGGTTCGCCGTCGACGGCGCGAAACGGATGCAGGCGCTGATCAACGATCTGCTCGCGTTCTCCCGGGTCGGGCGCAAGGAGAACGAGAACGCGGTACTCGAGACCGGGGACCTGCTGGACACCGCACTGGCCAATCTGGACGACGCCGTCACCGAGTCCGGCGCCCGGATCACCCGCGGTGAACTCCCCGCCGTGCGGGGGGAGAAGTCCTTGCTGACGGCGGTCTTCCAGAACCTCGTCGGCAACGCCCTCAAGTTCCGCGGGGAGGATCCGCCGGAGATCGAAATCGCCGCCGAGCGTGACGGCGACGAGTGGCGTTTCCGCGTCACCGACAACGGGATCGGCATCAGCACCGAGTACGCCGAGCGGATCTTCGTGATCTTCCAGCGCCTGCACGGCCGCGGCGACTACCCGGGCACCGGGATCGGGCTGGCCCTGTGCCGCAAGATCGTCGAACACCACGGCGGGCGGATCTGGCTGGACACCACCGGCACGGCCGGGACCCGGTTTTGCTTCACCCTGCCCGCACCACCGGCGCCGGAACCGGCGACGGCCGAGAACTCCAGCGAAGGAAACGAACAAGCATGACCGAGTCCTTGGAGCCGATCCACATCCTGCTGGTCGAGGACGACCCGGGCGACGTCCTCATGACGCAGGAGGCGTTCGAGCACCACAAGATCCGCAACACCCTGTCGGTCGTCTCGGACGGGGAACAGGCGCTTCAGTTCCTGCGCCGCGAGGCGCCGTACGAGGACGCGCGGCGTCCCGGGCTGATCCTGCTCGACCTGAACCTGCCCCGCAAGGACGGCCGCCAGGTGCTCAGCGAGGTCAAGGCGTCACCGGAGCTGCGCACCATTCCCGTCGTCGTGCTCACCACGTCCGAAGCCGAGGAGGACATCCTCCGCAGCTACGACTTGCACGCCAACGCCTATGTCACCAAGCCTGTCGACTTCGATCGGTTCATCGAAGTGGTACGCCAGATCGACAACTTCTTCGTGACCGTGGTGAAACTGCCCCGCTGACCTCAGGGAAAGCGCAGCACGGTGATCCCGGCCGGCACGAAGAACAGCACCACCAAGGTACCGCTGTGCTCGCCGGACGAACTGCTCGACGACGCCGGTCAACCGCACACCGCAGTCGGCGACGACGGTGTGCTTACCCGCCTCGATCCGGATGAACTCGACGTCGCGGCCGCCCACGAGCGACGTTCGCGCTGACAACTCAGGGGCGGCCCGTCACGCGGGCCGCCCCCTGTCGCGGGATCAGGACTTGCGGTGCTTGCGCTCGTCGTCGTCCGTGACCTCGAACTGCTCCTTGCGGACCTTGCCGGAGATCGTCTGGTCCTCGGTGACGGTCTCCGTCTTGAGCCTCGCCCGCTCCACCTCGACGGTTTCCTTGCCCACCACCGGTTTCTCGGCGTGCAGCACGACCTCGGTCTCGTCCTCGGCGATCTCGGCCTTCCCGCCGGATCCCTTCGTGATCGGTTCCCGTTCGATGCGCACCTCTTCGTGGCTGACGGGGACGGTCACCTGCTGCTCCTCGGTGACGACGTACTTGCGCAACCGGACGTGGCCGGTCTCGACCTGTTCGGTGCCGACCTTCAGCCGCTCCTCGGAACGCGTCATGCTGCGCTCGGCGTCCCGGTCCTTCCGGCCGGCGTCCGCGTCCATGCCGGGCTTACCGCGGCCGGTGCCGCCCCTGCTCACGGCCGCGTCGTCCATCCGGCCGTCCGGCGACGTTCGCGGCATCGGCAGCCCGTAGTGCTTGTACAGCTGCGCGCTCTCCTCCATGGACAGATGCCCGTCGGCGTCGATGCGGGGCGCGTCGGAGACGGCCTCCTTGTCGACGCGGACGTGCACGCCGTCGTTGTCCGTGTGCGCGCCCGAAAGCGGGACGAAACTCTCCTTGGTGCCGAACAGGCCCGTCTTGACGGTGATCCATTCCGGTTGGTGCGTCGCATCGGCGAGGTAGACGTTGCCGACCTTTCCGAGCTTGTTGCCCGTCGGATCGACCACGGCACTGTCGATGAGTTCCTGCGGCTGCATGGTCTTCGCCATCGGCTCTGCTCCTCCCGAACGATGTTGCTGCTGAGAAGCCCACCGTCGGCCGGGCCGGTGATCATGGCAACCGTCGCGGTGTACCTGTGGGTGACCCCCGAAAGTGAGGGTTTGAAGCAGCGTTGACGGGCTACGTCCGGGGTGTCGTCGCAGGTGAAAGGGGGGTACTAGGGGTGAGGGGTGGTCATGGGTTGGTGCGAAGGTGTGGATCTCCCGCTCGCCGGAAAACCGGATGCGTGGAGCCGGCGCCCTGCCCTACCCTCGTGATCGTGATGCAGCAACTGCTGTTCCTCTGAGGAACGACGCCTCCACCGGTACCGCGAGCCGCGGTACCGGAGTTCGTTCTTCCTGCTCATCACTTTCGCTGGAGGCAGTTCGTGTCATCCTCTCTTTCGCCCGCGCCACTGCGCGCGGCGCACGTCCGCCTGTCCGACGTCCACCTGTCCTTCGGGAGACGGCCGGTGCTCTCCGGGGTCGACCTCGCCGCCGCCTGCGGTGATCGGGTCGCCATCGTCGGGGAGAACGGCCGCGGCAAGACCACCTTGCTCCGGGTACTCGCCGGTGAGCTGGCCGCAGACCGCGGCGAGGTGCATCGCGCGGGCTCGGCCGGTGTCGCCGACCAGCGGATCCCGCTCGGGGCGACCGACACCGTCGGCGCGCTGATCGATCTCGAACTGGCCGCCGTACGCGGTGCGCTGGCTCGTCTGGAGGCGGCAACGGTCGCGCTCAGCGATGGTTGTCCCGGCGCGGACGACGTCTTCGCCGCCGCGCTCGCGGAGGCCGAGGCCCTCGACGCGTGGGACGCCGACAGGCGGGTCGAGGTCTCGCTGGCCGCGTTGAACGCCGTCGACGACCGTGACCGTCCACTGGGGACACTGTCGGTCGGGCAGCGTCACCGGGTCCGGCTGGCCTGTCTGCTGGGTGCCGGACATGCCGTCCTGCTGCTCGACGAGCCGACCAACCATCTCGACACCGCCGGGCTCGATCACCTGACCGAACGGCTGCGCGCTCACCCGGGCGTGGTCGTCCTGGTCAGTCACGACCGGGCGTTGCTCAAGGACGTGGCCACCACGGTGATCGACCTCGATCCGTCGAGCGACGACCGGCCGCGGGTCTACGGCGGTGGCTACGCCGCCTACGTCGAGGCTCGCCGAGCCGAACGCGCTCGCTGGGAGTCGCTGCACGCCGAGCAGATCGCCGAGCGGCAGCGGCTCGCCGTTGACCTCTCGTCGGCGCAGAACCGGCTGCGGGACAACTGGCGGCCGCCCAAGGGCACTGGCAGGCACGTCCGCGCGACCCGCGCGCCGGGGCTGGTCCGGGCGGTCCACCGTCGGCAGGAGGAACTGGCCGGGCACGTGGTGGCCGTCCCGCCGCCGCCCGCCCGGTTCGCCATGCCCGAGCTACCGGGGCGTCGCGGGGCGAACCTGCTCCGCGCCGCCGGGGTCACGGTGACCGGGCGGCTCGCGCGTCCGGTCGAGCTGGCACTGGAAAGTGGCGACCGACTGGTGGTCACCGGGCCCAACGGCGCGGGCAAGTCGACTCTCCTTGCCGTGCTGGCCGGTGATCTGGAGCCGAGTACGGGCACCGTCACACACTCGCGAGCGGCACGCATCGGGCGGCTGGGGCAGGAGTCGGACCTGCCGGGCAGGCGTACGGCGACGGAGCTTTACGACGAACAGCTCGCCAGGGCCGGGACTTCGGGACCGGGGCTGGGTGAACTCGGCCTGCTCGCCGGATACGACCGGCGACGGCCGGTGGCCGAACTGTCGGTCGGCGCCCGGCGGCGGCTGGACTTGGCACTGATGCTGGCCCGTCGTCCACACGTGGTGCTGCTGGACGAGCCGACCAACCACCTGTCCGCCACGCTCGTCGACGAGCTGACCGCCGCACTCGGGACCACCCCGGCCGCGGTGGTGATCGCCACGCACGACCGGCAGCTGTCGCGGGACACGGCGTCCTGGCCGAGGCTCGCGTTGTGAGCCGTCACCCGCGGTGGGCGATGGTGTAGCGCACGGTCTGCGCCAGCACCACGCTCCCGTCGGGCTCGCGCAGCGGCTCGAGTTCCGCGAGCACGGCCTGGCGTACGGCGTCGAGGCGGTCTTCCGGGACCAGCTCCCAGAACAGCCGCTGGCCGTGCGACCACGACCAGGTGATCCAATGCCCGGGGTCGGCGAACTTCACCGGATAGACGCGTTCCACGGACGTGACACCGGTGAAGCCCGCCGACTCCACGGCCTGGCCGAAGCCTTCGACGGTGGCGAACAGACCGGATCTGACGGCGAGGGTCCAGGCCAGCTCCGGCGGCACGAACGGTTTGAACACCTCACGCACGGCCGCCCACCGGGGATCGTCCGCGCCGAACGTGGTCACACCCGCCCGGCCGCCCGGGGTGACCAGGCGGTGCCACGACCGCAGACCGGCGACCGGATCCGGCAGGAAGAACACCACGAAGGACGCGAGGAGCACGTCGAAGCCGGCGTCGGGCAGCGTCGGTTCTTGGGCGTCCATAAGGGAAACCGAGACATTGGCCAGTCCGCGGTCCTCGATGTCCTTCGCGGTGCGCTCGATCATCGCGGAGGAGAGGTCGATTCCCAGCACCGATCCGCCCGCGCCGACCCGCGCGGCCGCGGGGAACAGCACCGCGCCACGTCCGCAGCCGACGTCCAGCACCCGCTCGCCGGGGGCGACCCCGGCACGATCGAGCAGTTCGCGGGCGAACACGCCGAAGAAGTCGACGCCGAGGGCGTCGTAGGTGTTCGCCGTCCGGTCGAACAGCAGCGCCATCGCCTGCCGGGTGTACGCGCTCATGCGCAGGACGATGACCCGGCGCACTGCCGTTGTCAAAGGAAGGGGCGGGATTTGTCACCCCGCTTCGATCGGCGGCGACTTGAACGCTGAGCTGAAGGGGAATCCGTCTCACACGCTTGAAAAATCAGGCAGCCGCTGACGCTGACAGGACGATTCGGCTCACTGAGCTTCACATGATTTTCACGGAATCAACCGTCTAGTGCCGTATCAAGCAACGTTGGGTAGGTAATCCGGTCGGCG
>NZ_MQUQ01000021.1 GCF_001953865.1 Amycolatopsis coloradensis | reverse complement strand
ACGCGACACGGTTACGACGTCAACGTTTCTTGATGAGGCACTAGAAGCACAAGGGCGGCCGGCCCAAGATATTCACCATCCCGGAACGCCGCGAGATCAAGAAGATCGCCAATTACAAGCGCGACACTACCGGCGCGGTCTGGGCGCCGTACCTCCCTGGTGATCTCAATGCCCCTGCTCCCAGCTTCAGTTGACGAGCCGGGTGTGCCGCTCGACTCCGACGCAGTGGTTCCGGCAAGCCAACTGGATGTTGTCTGCCGACCTGTCGAACCAACATCGTCAGCGGAGGAATCAGATCGGGAGTGAAAGGCCACCCCGATCGTGATCGCGGCTCCGGCGATCCACTGTAGACCATGAAGGAAGTCGCGGACCAGGATCGGCAGGACGGCGAACTGGCTGACGTATCGCCATCACGGGTTTGGCGCGTTGGACAGACGGCGCAATGTGTCGCGTGCTCGGCGTAGGTCTTCGGCGTTGACACCGCTGTCCTCAAGCAAGGTGAGCCGGGGTGATTCGCTGGCCGTCCACAGTTGTTCCAGCAGGCGTGCTCCGTCCGGTGTGAGGGCGTAGAGGGGCGAGCGGCGGTGCGCGGGATTCGGCTCCGTGCGCAGCTGGCCGACTTCGGTGAGTTCGTCCACAACTCGCTGCACCCCTTGGCGGACCTGCCCGAGGCGGCGCGCTATCGCTGGAACAGGGAGGGGCTGTTCCGACACTGTGCTCAGCACGTGCCAGCGTGCGACCGTTGTGCCCTGGTCGGCGGCTTCCCGTTCACTGCTTCGGCGGCTCACCCCGGCCAGTTCATAGACGTCGGCGATCAGTAGTCGGTACTCGTGCACCAGCTCGGACATGGTTGACAGCATACGGTCAATTGCTCATTCTGGTGGTATGGACGTCACTGAACGGGTCGCCGCCGTCTTCACCTCGGCAAGGCCGCGGCCGGAACTCGCCGCACGCCTTGCCGTGTTCGAGCCGCTGATCGGAAGCTGGGACCTGGTGGTGCGCGACTACGACGAGAACGGCGGCGTTCGGACCACTGACGCGGAGTGGCATTTCGGTTGGGCACTGGACGGTCGCGCGGTGACCGACATCTGGATCAGCCCGTCGAGGGCGAGCCGCGTCGAGGGTGACAGTGATACCGATGGCGAGTGGGGGATGAGTTTACGGTTCTACGATCCGGGGATCGACGCGTTTCGTTCGACTTGGCTCGGACCGGGCAGGGGCTGGGTGATCCCCTTCGTGGGGAAGCAGACCGAGAACGGCTTCGAAATCGAGGCCGACACGGACGGCGTTCAGCGGCGTTGGATCTTCACGGATCTCACCACCGAGAGCTTCTCCTGGCGGGCGGAAGAAACGTTGCCGAACGGGACACCGTTCGTCCGGCAACGTTTCACGGCCACCCGCACGGTCGGTGGTTGATGCCGCTGACCGCTCGACTCCCGTAGTGAACCGATGGATAGCAGAGCGAATTTGCCGCCACCGAGCGCGGTCTCCCGCCCAGGGACACATTGCTGGCCACCGAGGGAATGAGCAGACACTCGGTGATCTGGCGGACCACCCGGATCAGCAGCACAGCGGCAACGAGCGTGAGGTCCGCGCTGATCGTCGAGCAGACCGCGATCGTCTCGACGTAGCCGACGGTCACGTCGCTCGAGTTCGTCGGGAGGCGGAGCAGGTATTGCATCACGTAGTCGGCGACGAGGACCATGCGCACATCGGCACGAGCGGACATTTGCCGAGACGCACGACCTGCGGCAGAAGAGTGCGTTGAAGGGATCGCAATGTGTCGCCGGGGATGGACGCGGCCGCGATGACGTGCGGATGCGGATCCACCATCGGCACCGTTCAAAACTCTCGTACGGTCAGCAGACTGTGGCCGTGGACGGAGTCGGGCTCCACCCGTCCCGTTTCGCGGAACCCGAGCTTCTTCAGGACCCGCCGCGACGCGACATTCCAGTGCCAGACTGTTGCCCACAACCGTTGGTAGCGCGCCTCGCTGGCCCATGTGACCACGGCCCGACTTGCTTCAGTTGCGTAACCGCAACCGTGAGCCGCGCGCAGCAACTCGTAGGCCAACTCCGGCTCGTCGGGCGACCCGTTCCCCTGAAAGATCAGCCCGCAATACCCGATGACGTCGGCTGTGCCCTTCCGCTCCACCGCCAGAAGCCCTGGCCCCGAATTCTCACGCTCTGCGCGCACCTGCGCCGCGATGTCCGCCACGGTCGGTCGGCCCTCGGGATTTATCCGCCGATGCGGCGGCACCCGCATATCCCGCTCAGTCCACAACTGTGATAGATGGTGGCCTCGCCCACTCTGCGATGCCGAAGGATGAGGCGATCTGTCTCCAAGGTGTCCAGAACAGGCGGTAGCGGCATACCGGCATTGTCTCAGAGGACGTCCTCAACTCGGCAGAAGAGGACGTTCGAGCGACGGCAGGAGCCGACGACGCACGACGGTGTGCGCAGCAGCCGGCGCTGCCATCCTCGACCACGATGCCAACGCCGGTCAAGTCCTCGTCTCCGGTGAGGAGTAGTGCATGGCTGGAATAAGTACCTTCCACCAGTAGTCCTGGGTTTACGGCCGGGTGCTGCCCGGCCCCGAACCCGCCGCCGGCGGCAAGGTCTCACGACACCTGATCCGCAGCCACGAGTACAAGAGCGCCACCGACGGACAGGGGAATCACCAATCCGCCGGTGTTGAGCGCGACGTTCCCTGGGTCGCCATCGCCTCGGTTGTCCGCGCCATCCGTGTTCTGGAGCGCATGGTCCCCGCCGGGGGACTGTTGTTCGACCATCGCAGTCATGATCTGCATGCGCGCCCCGGTACCGGTTCACTGAAGCTAAACGCGTTTCGTAAGCGGATTGAACGTTTGCGCAGTGGCAAACGCGGAAGCGGCCCCTCTCTCGTGCCCGCCACTGCGTTGCAGTGCGGCACTGCAACGCAGTATCGCACGCTTGACGCCAGCGGCAAGGGCTCATAAGAGGCGTCTGCCTGCGGAGACACTTGGTCAGCGGGCACTTATCTGTATAGAAACTCACGCCACGGGAGGCCTGGTCCCGGCGTGTCGAGCCCAGTGGACACCCACCACCCAGAAGGGATGGAGCGTCGCCAGGTGTGGGGTCCCACTCACCTGTTCACATCTTTCGACTGCGCGCTGAGGACAGACGTGCCAGTCGAAGGTTCACCATGCCAAGCGTTCTCAGGATAGTGGTGAGCGAGATCAGGACTCTGCGCGGCAGCGCCAGTCAGCACGACACTCACCACCGCCAGCTCTTGACCGAGAACCGCGCCCACGCACTTGCGCAGGGCTCGGTATCACGAGTGGAGCGAGGGCCGACGAAACACGCGCGTCGTCTCCGATTGGGCTCCGTTGCCGACGTAGAGCCTGACACTGGCCGACACGAGGTGGCACCCAGCGCTGGGAAAATAGGCGCTGACTGCACAAAACAGCAGAATTTGGTGCCTAATGACACGGGCTGACATGGTAGAGCTGCGGACTTTTAATCCGTAGGTTTTGAGTTCGAGCCCCAGGCGGCCCACCACACCAACATCCCTGCTGACCAGCGAGGATGACGATATCTCTGTGGCATGGTCACCTCGGCGTTGACCGCGATTGGGTTCCGTTTCGTCTCCGTTTGTTCTGCTGTGCCGAAGTTCGTGTCCAGCTAGCCTCAGCGGGCCCATGGCACGCTGATGCTTTCCCCGCCGTGTGAGCGGTCGGGCGTGCCCGGGCTCTGCAACATCCCTGCCGATTTCCGCAACGCCTTCGCTGGTGTCCGCGACGCCGAAGGTCATGACCGACGATGCGCGGTCCGCGCCCAGCACCAGCACCCCGGTATCCGCGACGGGAAGACGGCTGCGGGAGCTGACTCCGGCCGCGATGTGGACGACCGCCCTCGTGATCACGATCGTCACCGCGGGCGCGGTGATCGTGCTGTGGTGGCTGGACTCACCGGCGCAGACCCTGGTGAAGGCACGACTGGACGCTCTGAAAATCGGCTTGGGCAGCGGCGGCACCACCGAAGCCGACCTCGACAACCGCGAACGCACCCTCGCCCACCAGCAGGCCGTCGCCTTGGCCACCCAGGAACACCAGGAACCCGTCGCCGACGAAGCCCGCGTCGACGCACTCGAGCGTCGGATAACCCCGAGCTGTACACGAAGGCCGTCGAGCAGCTCGGCTCCGACAAAGCTCCGTTCCGCCTCGGTGGTCTCTACGCCCTCGAACGCCTACGACGCGGGACGAAGTCCACGGGCGAAGATTGCCAGGTTCGACGGCGAAGACATCGCCGACCTGTTCGGCTCGCCCACACTGCGACGACTGAGCTCATCGGGTGGTGACGCGCCGGTACCGGTGGACCGACAGCGCCATGAACAGCGCGATGAGGCCTACCGCCCAGAGCGTGGTGTAGAGGGCCGCGTGCTGGGCGGGCCAGGCGTCGGGCTGGGGGAGCGCGGCCGGGGTCGGGTTGGCGAACAGGGTTCTGGTCGCGTTGGCCAGTGCGGTGATGGGGTTCCATTCCGCGATCGTCGCCAGCGGTTCGGGCATGGCGGCCACGGAGACGAAGCCGGAGGAGATGAACGTGGCGGGGAAGAGCCAGATGAGGCCGAGGCTTTGGGCGACTTCGACGCTGCGGGCGACCAGGCCGATGAAGGCGCCGACCCAGGACATCGCGAAGGCGAACAGCAGGATCAGCAGGTAGGCCAGGACGGCGTCGAGGATGCTGCCGCGGATGCGCCAGCCGATCGCGAGTCCGCAGAGGCTGGTGACGAGCAGGCTGACGACGCTGGTGGTCAGGTCGGAGGTGGTCCGGCCGAGCATCACCGCGACGCGGGACATCGGCAGGGAGCGGAACCGGTCGACGATGCCCTTCTGGAGGTCGTTGGCGAGGCCGATGGTGGTGAAGGAGGCGTTGAAGGTGACGGTTTGGGCGAAGATGCCGCCCATGATGAATTCGCGGTAGGCGTCGCCCCCGAGGCTGCCGCCGAAGACGTAGCCCAGCAGCAGTACGAACATGATCGGCTGCAGGATGCTGGCGAAGATCGAGCCGGGTGTGCGCCGGATGGTGAGCAGGTTGCGCCAGGCGAGGGAGCCGCTGTCGCGGGCGACCCGGGTCAGGACGGTCACGCGCGTACCTCTTTCCGGTCGAGGTCGCCCGAGTTCGGCGGCCAGTCGGTGATCCGCGGCAGCACGGCGGTGTCACCGTCCGGCGCACGCCGGGTCAGCGCCAGGAAGACATCGTCGAGCGTGGCGCGGCGCAGTCCGAGGTCGAGTACGTGGATTCCTTCGCTGGTGAGCCTGGCGGCCACGGTGGCGAGGGCGTGCTGGCCGTTCTGCCCGGCGCCGACGGTGACTTCGAGCCTCCGGGCGCGGCGGTCCAGGGCCGGTGGAGTACCGCTGACGGCGGCCAGGACACGGTGTGCCGCGGCCAGATCGCGAGCGTCGGCGGTGACCAGTTCGATCCGTTCCCCGCCGGTGGCGCTCTTGAGTTCGTCGCTGGTGCCTTCGGCGACGACCCTGCCTTCGGCGATGACCGCGATCCGGTCGGCCAGCTGGTCGGCCTCTTCCAGGTACTGCGTGGTGAGCAGGACGGTGGTGCCTTCCCGGACGAGTTCGCCCACGATGTCCCAGGTGTCGAGGCGGCTTTGCGGGTCCAGGCCGGTCGTGGGTTCGTCGAGCACGACGACCGGGGGAGCGGCGACTAGCGCGCCCGCCAGGTCGAGGCGTCTGCGCATCCCGCCGGAGTAGGTGGCGGCGAGGCGGTCGGCGGCGTCGTCGAGGTGGAATCGGCTCAGCAGGTCGCGTGCGGTCGTGGAGGCCGTTCGCCGCCGCATGCCGTAGAGCTTCGCGACGAGGTAGAGGTTCTCGAAGCCGGTGAGCTTGTCGTCGACGGCGGCGTACTGCCCGGACACCCCGATGGACCGGCGGACCCGGTCCGGTTCACGGACGACGTCGGCCCCGGCCACGAGGGCGCGGCCGCTGTCCGGGCGCAGCAGGGTGGTGATGATCCGGACGGCGGTGGTCTTCCCGGCACCGTTGGGACCCAGGAGACCGAACACCGCACCGGCCGGCATGTCCAGGTCGATTCCGTCGAGTGCGGTCTTGGGGCCGAAGGTCTTCCGCAGTCCTTCGAGCCGGATCGCGGGTTCCGCGGCCATCAGGGCTTCTCCTCGCGCAGCAGACTTCGCGGGGTGATGTCGGTCCAGTTCCGTTCGACGAAGTCGAGGCACGCCTGGCGTTCGTCGGGGCCGAAGGCCGTCGTCCAGCCTGACGGGATGTCGGCGAAATCGGGCCACAGCGAGTGCTGGTTCTCGTGGTTGGTCAACACGAGGTACTGCTCGTCGGTGGATTCGAAGGGGTTGGTCATCGTTCAATTCCCTGTCTTGGCTCGTGGCTGGTCGGGGCGGGGTTGCCGGTCGGCGAGGCGCTCGGCGAGGATCGGCCCGATCCGGGCCAGGGCGTCCGGCTGGGTGAGCTGGGCGTGGGCGACATCGACGTCGTGGTTCTCGACGTCGCCGCTGAGATAGGGCATCCAGTCCGCGAGGACCGGGCCGTGCGGGTCGCGGTCGCGGGTGGCGGTGAAGAACAGCACGTCCGCCTCCACCGGGCTCGGCACGAAGTCGCCCATCAGCCGGGCTTGGCTGACGAAGGCGCCGATCATGCCGCCGAGGGCGTCTTCGGTCAGGCTGCCGATCGGGTTGCCGATCTCGCGGTAATGCTCGAGAACGCTTGCCCGGTCGAGCGACACGCCGGCGGGCACCGGATGGCCCTGGTTGTGCAGGAGCGCGGCGAACATCTCCGCTTCGCTCGCCGTGTCCAGCCCGTCCTGTGGCGCCTGCGGGTAGGCGTCCAGCACGGTCAGCAGCCCGATCTCCGCACCGGCGGCCTCCAGTTGCGCGACGACTTCGTGAGCGAGATTGCCGCCGAAGGACCAGCCGAGGACGTGGTACGGCCCGTGGGGCTGGATCGAGCGGATGTGTCCGACGTAGTCGGCCGCGATCTCCGAGATGCTCGCCGGGTCGTGACCGGGATCGGTGAGCTTGCGGGACTGTAGGCCGTACAACGGCTGTTCCGGGGCGAGGTGTTTGAGGAGTCCCGAGTAGCTCCACGACAACCCGCTGGCGGGGTGCACGCAGAACAGCGGCGGACGGTTTCCGGTGGTACGCAACGGAAGGAGGATGTCGAGGTCGCTGCCGTCGGTCCTCTCGTCCAGCACGGTCGCGAGTCCCGCCACGGTCGGATGCTCGAACAGCCGCCGGATCGGCAGGTCGACCCCGAAGGCCGCGCGGACGCGGGTGATCAGCCCGCTGGCCAGCAGCGAGTGCCCGCCGAGTTCGAAGAAGCCGTCGTCGATGCCGACCCGCGGCAGTTCGAGCGTCTCGGCGAAGAGTTTGCAGAGCAGGTCTTCGCGGGGTGACCTCGGCCCGCGTGAGCCGGTACCGGGGTCCGAAGGCTCGGGCAGGGCCCGGTGGTCCAGTTTCCCGTTCGGGGTGAGTGGGAGCCGGTCGAGCGGGACGAACGCCGAGGGCACCATGTACTCCGGCACCTGTCCGGCGAGACGGGCGCGCAGCCGGTCCGGGCTCGGCACCGTGGTGGCCGGGACGAGGTAGGCGACCAGCCGCCGGGTGGCCGGTTCGGCGCCCTTGATCACGACGGCCGCTTCGTCGACCGCCGGATCCGCTTCCAGCAGCGCGGCGATCTCACCCGGCTCGATCCGGAAACCGCGGAGCTTGACCTGGTCGTCGGCGCGGCCCAGGAACTCCAGGTTCGCGTCATCGGTCCAACGGGCGAGGTCGCCGGTGCGGTACATCCGATCGCCGGTGTCGCCGTAGGGGTCGGCGACGAACCGCTCCGCGGTCAGCCGGGTCTGGTTGAGGTAGCCGCGGGCGACACCGGTTCCGGACAGGTACAGCTCGCCCGGCACCCCGGCGGGCACCGGCCGGAGCCGGGCATCGAGGACGTAGGCGCGGGTGTTGTGCACCGGTTTGCCGATCCCCGGCCGGTTCCGCTCGTCCATGGCCGCGACGATGGAGTCCACAGTGGACTCGGTGGGGCCGTAGAAGTTGTAAGCGGTGAGACCGGGTTCGGCGCGTAGCCGGGTCCACAGCCCGTCGTCGACCGCTTCCCCGCCGAGGGCCACGACCGACGGCCGGTGGCCGGAGCCGAACAGCCCGGCGGCCATCAGTTGCCGGAGGTAGGACGGTGTCGTCTCGATGGCGTCGATCCGCTCGTCACGCAGGTACTCGACAAGGGCCCCGGCGTCACGGCGGGTGTCGTCGTCGACGATGTGGAGTTCATGGCCGGCGATCATCCACAGCACCGGATCCCAGGACGCGTCGAAGGCGACCGCCGCGGTCAGCGCGACTCGCAGCCGCCGGTCCCCGAGTCGTTTCGCGGCGGGGGCGAACACCGTCTCTTCGTGGTGGCGTAGAAGGTTGGTCAGCGACCGGTGCTCGACGACGACGCCCTTCGGCCGTCCGGTCGAGCCCGACGTGTAGATGACATAAGCCGGTTGCCGGGCAGAGAGTGGGCGCAGGCGTTCGGCGTCGGAGAGGTTCTCGTACCGGAACCCGGCCAGTGCCGCCCTGATCTCGGGCGCGTCGAGCACCAGGCGTTCGCCGACGGACGGCAGACCGTCCACATCGGACGTCGTGAGCACGACGGCGGGGGCGGAGTCGGCGAGCATGTAGGCGATCCGGTCGGCCGGGTAACTCAGGTCGATCGGCAGGTACGCGGCGCCGGACTTGAGGACACCCAGCAGGGCGACCATGGTGCCGACCGAGCGCGGCACCGCGACGGCGACGGTGTGCCCGGCGCCGATGCCGCGCTGCCGCAGTAACCGGGCGAGCCGGTTCGCACCGGCGTTGAGCTCGGACGTCGTCAGTGCGCCGTCGGCCGCGACCACCGCGGTGGGCTCTCCGGCTCGGCGTTCGAAGGCCGTGGTGATGGTCTCCGGCGGAAGTGCGCGCCGGGTGTCGTTCCACGTTTCGAGGACGGCCTCGACCTCGCCCGTGCTCAACAGGTCCAGTTCGGCGACCGGCCTGGCCGGATCGTCGAGGGCGGCTTCGAGCAACTTCCGCAGCCATCCGCCGAGACGATCCGCGGTCGCGCGGTCGAACAGATCGGCGCTGTACTCGATCGTCCCCGAGAGCCCGGCCGGATTTCCGGCGTCGTCTCGCCGCTCAGCCAGTGACAACGAGAGGTCGAACTTCGCCGCCGCGACTTCGGCGTGCTCGGCGACCGACACCTCGAGACCCGGTAGTTCGAGCCGCACCGGCGCGGTGTTCTGCAGCGTGAGCATCACCTGGAACAGCGGGTGGCGGTTGAGGGTGCGGACAGGCGCGACCTCTTCGACGACTCGCTCGAACGGGATGTCCTGATGGTCGAAAGCGGCGAGGTCCACCGCGCGGACCCGGCGCACCAACTCGGCGAAGCCGGGCGTGCCGGACAGGTCGGTCCGCAACACCAGGGTGTTGACGAAGAAGCCGACGAGGTCGTCCAGTTGTTCGTCCGTCCGGCCCGCCACCGGCGTGCCGATCGGGACATCGGTTCCGCCGCCCAGCCTCGACAGCAGCGTCGCCAGGCCCGCGTGCAGCACCATGAACAGGCTCGCGCCCTCGGCGGCCGCGAACCTCGCTAGCCGACCGTGGATCTCGGCGGGCAGGTCGAGCCGGACGATGCCACCGGTATAGCTCGACTCGGCCGGACGAGGCCGGTCATGGGGCAGCGTCAGTTCCTCGGGCAGACCGGCCAACGCGTCGCGCCAGTAAGCGAGCTGTCGTCGCAACGGGCTTTCCGTGTCCTCCTCGGAGCCGAGCAGTTCCTGTTGCCACAGCGCGTAATCCGGATACTGGACCGGCAACGGGACCACCTCGGCGCTCCGGCCCTCCAGCCGCGCGGTGTAGGCGGCGGCCAGGTCCCTGGCCAGCGGAGCGGTCGACCAGCCGTCGCTGGCGATGTGGTGCGCGACGAGCACGAGCAGGTGCTCGTCCTCCGCGACCGGTACCAGCGCCGCGCGGAGCGGCAGGTCGGTTTCCAGAGCGAACGGCGTCGCGGCGTACGCGGCGATCGTTTCGCCGAGCGCGGCGGCATCGGGCCCAAGCAGTGGCAGATCCGCGGGGATCTCCGCCATCGGCACGAGCCGCTGGTGCGGGACACCGTCCGCCACGGGGAAGACGGTCCGCAGGCTCTCGTGCCGCTCGACGACGTCACGCAGCGCGGCGGTCAGCGCCGTCCGGTCGAGAGCGCCGCGCAAGCGCAGCACCATGGGGATGTGGTAGCCGGCTCCGGTGCCTTCGAAGCTGTTGAGGAACCACATCCGACGCTGCGCGAACGACAGCGGGACACGGTCCGGGCGTTCCCGGCGCCGAAGCCGGGCACGGGGAGTGGGGCCGTCGCCGACCCGGGTGGCGAGAGTGGCGGGAGTGGCGGCCTCGAACACGGTCCGGATGGCCACCTCCGCGCCGAACCGCGAACGCAACCGGCTGACCAGCCGGGTCACCAGCAGCGAATGCCCGCCCAGCGCGAAGAAGTCGTCGTCGGGGCCGACCTCGGCCACTCCGAGCACGTCGGCGAACACCTCACACAGTTCGGCCTCGAGCCCAGTGCTGGTGCGCCGCGTGGGGACACCGGTGCCGAACCCGGGGTCGGGAAGTTTCGCCTTGTCGAGCTTTCCGTTGGGAGTCAACGGAAGCTCGGGCATCGCGACGATCACCTGCGGAACCATGTAGCCGGGCAGCGCGTCGGCCGCCCGACGGCGCAGTTCGGCGACGTCGGCGGTACCGGGTGTCACATAGCCGACCAGGCGATCGGCGCCCGCCGGAGTCCGGTCGACGACCACCGCGGCGGCCGAGGCCGCGCCGGTCCCGGTCAGGACCGCTTCGATCTCGCCGGGTTCGACCCGGAAGCCGCGGATCTTGACTTGGTCGTCGGCGCGGCCGGCGAATTCCAGGTCGCCGTCGGCGGTCCACCGGACACGATCACCCGTCCGGTACATCCGGGCGCCGTTACCGGAGAACGGGTTGGCGACGAACCGTTCCGCGGTGAGCGCGGGACGGCCTCGGTAGCCGCGGGCCAGGCCCGCGCCGTCGAGGTACAGCTCGCCGGTGACACCGGTCGGCACCGGCCGGAGTGCGGCGTCGAGCACATAGGTGCCGATGTTGGCGATCCCGGTACCGATCACCGGGACCTGCTGCCCGGCCATCCGCGCGATCACCGAGTCCACAGTGGACTCGGTAGGACCGTAGAAGTTGAACGCCAGCACCTCCGGATGGCCGGCGAGGTCCCGCCACAGTGCCGCGTCGACGGCCTCGCCACCGAGGGCCAGCACGGCCGGCCGGTGCTCGCCGGTCAGCAGCCCCATCGCCAGCAACTGCCGCACGTAGGACGGCGTGGTCTCCATCGCGTCGATCCGCTCCCGGCCGAGGTAGCCGAGAAGGGCTTCGGGGTCGCGGCGGGTGTCGTCGTCGAGCACGTGGAGTTCGTGCCCGTCGGCGAGCCAGAGGATGGGGTCCCAGGAAGCGTCGAAGGCCACCCCGGCGGTGTGCGCGACCCGCAGGACGCCGCGGCCTGCCGCGGCGGTGGCCGGACCGAACACCTCGGTGCGGTGGCTCTCCAGCAGGTTGACCAGGCTGCGGTGCTCCACCTCGACGCCCTTGGGCAGCCCGGTGGAACCCGAGGTGTAGAGCAGGTAGGCGGGGTCCTCCGGCGCGGGCGTGCTCGGCGGCCGCTTCTCACCGTCCAGCACGTCCTCCTCGTCGAGCAGCACTGTGGTCGCGGCGCAGGGGAGCCTGGCCGCCGTGTCGGAGGTGCTGATCAGGAGGACAGGCTGGGCGTCGTCGAGCAGGTAGGCGATCCGGTCGGCCGGGTATTCGATGTCGACCGGGAGATAGACGGCGCCGGCACGCAGCACGGCCAGCAGCGCCACGACGGTGTCGGCCGAGCGGGGAAGAGCCACCGCGACGACCTGACCGGCGCCGGCGCCGTGGGCGGTCAGCACCCCGGCGAGCCGGGTCGCGCGCTCGTCGAGTTGGGCGAAGGTCAGCCGCCGGCCGGGGGTGACCACCGCGGTCCGCTCCGGATGCCGCGCGGCGGTGGCCCCGAGCAGTTCGGGCAGCGTGGTGACGGGCACCGGACGTCGATGCCCGGCCGATCGGGCGAGCAACCGGGCCTGCTCGTCGTCGGCGAGCACCGGTGCGGTGCGCAGCGGGGCGTCCGGCCGGTTCAGCACGTTCTCCAGCAAGGTCACCAGTCCGCGCGTCAGGCGCTCGGCGGTCGCGCGGTCGAACAGATCGGTGCTGAACTCGAGGTCACCGCTGATCCCTGCCGGGCAGCCGTCGGCGTCGTGGTTCTCGGTGAGGGTCAGCGAGAGGTCGAACTTCGCGGTCGTCGTGATCGCCGCCTGCCCCGCCGCGATCCGGAGCCCGTCCAGCTCGATCACCGGGGCCGGGTTGTTCTGGAGGGTGAACAGGACTTGGAACAGCGGGTTCCGGCCAGGGAGCCGCTCGGGCGCCAGCTGCTCCACGACGCGCTCGAAGGGAAGGTCCTGGTGCTCGAAGGCGGCCAGGTCGACGTCACGCACCCGCCACATCAGCTCGGTGAAGGTGGGGTCGCCGGTGAGGTCGGTCCTCAGCACAAGGGTGTTGACGAAGAACCCGATCAGGTCTTCGAGAGCGGGTTCGGCGCGGCCCGCGATCGGGGTCCCGATGGCGATGTCGTCGCCCGCGCCGAACTTCGCGAGCGTCGCGGCGAAACCGGCGTGCAGGGCCATGAACAGGCTCGCACCGTGCCGGGCCGCGAGCTTGGTGAGCGCGGTGTGCACGCGCCGGGGCAGCCGGACCGGCACCGTCGCGCCGGCACCGGACGGCGTGGTGGGACGTGCCCGGTCGGCGGGCAAAGGCAGCTCCGCGGGCAGGTCGCCCAGCGTGGTGGTCCAGTGGGCGAGCTGCTTTTCCACCAGCTTCTCGTCACCGAGGAGTTCCCGCTGCCAGCGGGCATAGTCGGCGTACTGCACGGCGAGCGGCGGCAGCCCGGCGCCTTCACCCGCGGACCTCCGCTGGTAGGAGACGGCGAGGTCGCGAGCCAGCGGCCCGAACGACCAGCCGTCGCCGGCGATGTGGTGCAACACGAGAAGCAGCACGTGCTCGGTGGCCGACTGACGCAGCAACGTCGCACGCAGAGGGGCTTCGATGGCGAGGTCGAATCCCCGGGCAGCCTCTTCGCTGAGCCTGTCGTCAAGCCGCCCAGCCGGGACATCCTCGATGCCCAGGACGATTCCGGCCGCCTCGATGGGCAGGATCCGTTGGTACGGCTCACCATCATGCTCGGCGAAAGTCGTCCGAAGGCTCTCGTGCCGGGCGACGACGTCGCCCAGTGCGAGCCGCAGCGCGGCGACGTCGACGGTGCCGGCGAGCCGCAGGGCGATGGGCATGAGGTAGTCGGCCGCGCCCGGATTCAGCCGATCGAGGAACCAGAGTCGTTGCTGGGCATAGGAAAGCGGCTCGCGTGCGGCACGTGTCGCCAGGGCCAGAACGGGTCGGTGCGCGACGTCCCGCGCGCTCAGCCGATCGGCCAGCCGTGCCGGTGTGCTCGCCTCGAACAGGTCCCGGATCGCCACTTCGACGCCGAGTTCGGCGCGGATCCGGCCGACCGCGCGGGTGGCGAGAAGCGAGTGCCCGCCGAGGTCGAAGAAATCGTCGTCCACGCCGACTTCGGCGACATCCAGGCTTTCGGCGAAGACCGC
This sequence comes from Amycolatopsis coloradensis, assembly GCF_001953865.1. GTDB lineage: Bacteria > Actinomycetota > Actinomycetes > Mycobacteriales > Pseudonocardiaceae > Amycolatopsis > Amycolatopsis coloradensis. Next base: position 230,769 of record NZ_MQUQ01000021.1, on the reverse strand, counting down.
GCAGAGTCGTTTCTCGGCGATGGTGGCCGGTGCGCGGCCGGAGGTCACCGCCGACGGCTCGGGAAGCTGTGCCTTGTCGAGCTTTCCGTTGGGTGTCAACGGCAGTGCCGGGACCGTGACGACGGTCTGGGGGACAAGGTGACTCGGTAACTCCTCAGCCAGCCGGAACCGCAGTCTCGCGGGGTCGGTGTCGGAGACGACGTAGGCGATCAACCGGGCGGTGTCCCCGGAACCGTGGACGACCACGGCCGCCTGCGTGACGTCGGGGTACCCGGTGAGTGCGGCTTGGACTTCGCCGGGCTCGATCCGGAAACCGCGGATCTTGACCTGGTCGTCGGTGCGGCCGAGGAACTCCAGCGCGCCGTGGTGAGACCAACGGACCAGGTCGCCGGTTCGGTACAGCCGCTCGCCAGGGCCGTCGAAGGGGTTGGCCACGAAGCGTTCGGCGGTCAGTGCGGTCCGCTCGTGGTAGCCGCGGGCGAGCCCGGCTCCGGCGAGGTACAGCTCGCCGGGCACGCCGGGTGCCACGGGCTGCAGCGCCGAGTCGAGAACGTAGGCGCGCACGTTGTCCACCGGGGTTCCGATCACCGGTTCCCGATGGGACTGTACCGCCACCATCACACTGTCCACAGTGGATTCTGTCGGTCCGTACAGGTTGACGGCCAGCAACCGGGATCCCGCGGACAGTTCGGTCCACAGTGCCGGGTCGACGGGTTCCCCGCCGAGGGCGACCAGCTTCGGATGGCGGCCGGGCAGGGCCAGCAGGCCGGAAGCGAGCAATTGCCGTACATAGGACGGCGTCGTTTCGATGGAGTCGATGGCTTCGTCGGCCAGGTAGCGGACGCACGCTTCGGAGTCGCGGCGGACGGAGTCGGGCATCATCCGCAGTTCGTGGCCATCGAGCAGCCAGAGCACGGGGTCCCAGGCGGCGTCGAAGGCCACTCCGGACAGATGGGCCACGCGCAGGACATCCTTGCCGGCGGCGGCGCGGCCTGCCGGGAACAGTCGACGCCGGTGGCTTTCGAAGAGGTTGCCCAGCGCCTGATGCTCGACGGCGACGCCTTTCGGCCTGCCGGTCGAACCGGACGTATGGATCAGGTACGCGAGATCGGCGGGCTGGGGAGATTGCGGATCAGTACCGAATTCGTTTGGCAGGTCGAGGCGATCGAGGACCAGATCAGCCTGGGGGAGCAGGGCTTCGGTCTCGCTGTGAGCGATGACGAGAGCCGGGCTCGTATCCGCCAGCAGGGCGGCGAGCCGCTCGGGCGGATGTGTCACGTCCAAGGGCAAATAGACCCCGCTCGCCCGGGCAACCGCCAGCAAGGCGGTGATCGTGTCTGCGGACCGGGGCAGGGCCACGGCGACGATCCGGCCGGTCCCAACGCCGCGATGAGCGAGGACGCGGGCGAGTTGCTCGACCCGGGCCTCGAGTTCGGCGAAAGTGTAGGTGCTCGTGCCATCGCTCACGGCGATCCGGACGGGGGACCGCGCGGCCTGCCGGGCGAACAACTCGGGCAGGGTCGCCGGTGCTGTTCCGGTCGAGGTGGCGTTCCACCGGTTCAGCACGAGGTCGCGTTCGTCGACGGTGAGCAGATCGATTCGCGCCAGCGGCGTCGTGGGGTCCGCGATGGCCGCTCGTAGCAGCCGGAGGAACCGCTCATGGTGACCGGCGAGGGTGGCCTGGTCATAACGGCGAGGGTTCGCGTCGAAGGTGACCTGGATACCGTGCTCGGGCGAAATGCCCTGGAACACGATCGACAGGTCGTCGACCGGGCCGACCGAGAGGTTGTGCATCGCCGCACCGTGCGAGCCGAACTCGATCCGCGGATCGAACGGGAGGATGTTGACCGTCGGGCCGTGCAGCCGCCGGGCACGAGGCAATCCGAGGTTACGACGCAGGTCTTCGGCGCGATGGCGCTGGTGCTTGAGCGCGTTTCGCACTTCGCGTGAAGTCTGCCTGACCAGGTCGGCCATCGTGGTCGACGGGGTCACGCGCAGGCGCAACGGGACCACATTGGACACCATTGCGGGGGTCGCGCGCAGCAGCGGCGTACGCCGGGCGGTCACCGGCAGACCCAGCACCACATCGCGCTCACCGGTGGTCCGGTGCAGGAACGCGGCCGCGGCCGCGATGACGAACGGTGCCCAGTCGGTGCGGGACACGCGCGCGGCGGCGCGCAGATCCTCCGCCTCCGCGACGTCGAGCCGGCCGCGGTGTTGAAGGAAGCCGCTGTCCATCGGGGCGGTCGAGTCGGTGAGCACAGTGGCTTCCGGACGATCGGCGAACCGGTCCAGCCAGTACCGCGCGTCCTCACGGCTTCGCTCGGATTCCGAGTAGGCGCTGTCTTCGGCCAGAAGATCTTTCAGAGAACCGAAACCGGCTGGTTCGAGTGGCTCCCCGCGCTGCTGCGCGCGGTAACCGCCGGCGACCCGGGTGAGCACGAGCGCCGCTCCGTAGCCGTCCACGAGGAGATGGTGGACCCGCTGGTACAGGAAATAACGTGCGGGGCCAAGGCGCAGCAGCGTCGCGGCGAAGAGTCGCTCGCCGATCACCTCCGGCGGTGCCGCGAGGTCCGTGCGCAGCCACTCCTGAGCGGCGCCCTCGGGATCCGCTTCGGCGCTCAGATCGACGACGGGAAGCGACCATTCGCCCAGTGGCGCGACGAACTGCCGCGGCTCTCCGTCCACTTCGGTGAATCTGAGCCGCAAGGCCTCGGTTTCCCGCAGGACATGGCGGATCGCCGCGGTCAGAGCGGTGTGATCGACCGCGCCGTCGATATCGAGATATTGCGCGATGGTGAACATCGGGTTACCCGGGGAAAGTCGTTGAGCGAACCAGATTCCCCGCTGTGCGGCGGACAATTCCAGTGTGCTTTCGCGCCTGACTACCACGAGACCCCGCTTCCGTTAGACGATGACTTCCGGCGGCATCGGGTGCCGGTGATCATCTCTCTGAGTGCACGGGAAATTCGTGGCCATCCGACCGGGTGGACTGGTCCGGGTGACATGTAGCACCAATGGGTGACCGAAGATCGATCTTCCTGTAATGGATACGAAACTCATTGCCGGACAGCAAAAGCCGTGACCTGCCCGAAAGGCGGGTCACGGCCCGAAGTTGTCCTTGCGCGTTTTCGCGCCGATCGATCAGAAGATGCTGATGTTTCCGACCGAGATGATCAGGTTCACGATCGACTGCATGAAATTCATGAGGAATCCATTCCTTCGTATGTGTGACGATCTTCGTCAGTCCGTCACTGATCCACTGGTGATCGCCCTGTATTCGGTCGTGAGCCCGCCGACGGCTTGCTCGGCGTGAGATGTCCCACGTCTTCGCGGTCCCGGGAGCACAGTCCCCGAGTCGATTGCAGCTGTGTTACGGGGGCAAGCCGTTGCCCATGGTGGCGTCGAATACCTGGTGTGACCTCGATCATCGAAGGGGCGGGGCGGTGGTTCTTCAGCGAAGGGGTGCGGTGACGCGACACTCCGGACCGATCCTCGGCGGCATCGTCGAGAACAAGGAGCTCAGCTGGCCACCTGACGGGTGGAGCGACTGCCCGATCGAACGGAAGCAGGCACGACATCATGGTCTCCACCGAGCTGCACTTACAGGCCGGCTTCTGGACATGCCGCGACGGACGCTTCGCGGCATTGTTCCTCGAAGGCGAAGCACCCGATCGGCGACATGGTGACGTCATGATGCGCGACGCGTTGTTCCGAGTCGTCCTCGCCCGCGGCTTGAAGCTGACCACCGACCTCCGGCACTTCGCCGCCGTCCCGACACCTGGATGGCGTGCCCTCATCGACCACACCGGCGCGGTGACCCTGGACTGGCCACACCACTGGCCGCTACTCGACCACGTGCCCGTCGACCTGCCCCACGACTGGATTCCAGAGGCGACACAACACGGCATCGTGCTGCTGTTCGTCGGATGCGGCATCGGACTGCCCGAATCACCGGACACCGGTGCGCCCCCGTTGATCGAGCGCGTGACCACTGTCGCGGAATCCGGGGCACTCGCCACAGGCGCCGCCCTACTCCGTAACACGGCCCGAGCGCGACTGGCAGCTTAGGTTACTGCTCCTACACTCGCGGCAGATCGACATCACGCAGCTGCGTGCCAGGTCCGGGATGCGGCTTGAGGTCGAGTACATGACGTGCCGCAAGCGCTGACCGTGGTGGCGCTGTGGTTCGCGGGGATCGATCCTGATTTCGGCTACCGTGCCGCCCTGCCGGCCACCCGCTGTAACGGTGAGCAGCTGTCTCGGCCTATGTCATCCGGAAACGGCTACCAGCTTGATGGGGTTCAGCCGGACTTTCCCAGCAGGTTCCCCAGAAGTGCGGTGATCGTACGGCGGTCGGTGGCACCCAGTTTGCCGCGGATGCGGGCCATGTGGTGTTCGACGGTCTTGCTGGAGATGTGCAGGCGTTCACCGATTTCCCGGTAGGTGTACCCGTCGATGACAAGGCGGCCGATGTCGGTTTCTCGCGGGGTGAGCGAGGGCGCCTCGGTGGGTGGCGGCGGTTGCTGGTCCGCGCTCGGGCCACTGCCGAGCGGAAAGTGTTTGGCCGCGCGCAGCAGGGTCACCATGACGGCGCGGTCGGTGGCGCGGACGGCGGCGTGACCGGCGAGCCGGGCGGCGTCCCAGCGCAACCCGGCGCGGTGCAGACCTCCCGCCGCCGCGAGCACGGTGTCGACCTGGACCGAACCTCCCAGCACCGACAACCATTTCGTTCCCGCTGCTGCGAACGCGGAGGCCAGGTGGCCGGGTGCCGGCTGATCGGCGAGCTGACGAAGAGCGACGCGCGCGCCTTCCCGGTCACCGGCCACGATGGCCGCGTGGAAGACCGACCAGTCGAGCCACGCGGACCACAATGCCGGACGACCGTGCCGCGCGAGCAGGGCGAAGGCGTGACCGCGGTGTGCCTCGACACGGAAGCCCTCCTTCATCCGTGCTGCCGCGACAAGCAGTTCCCCCAGCGGCAGCAAGGTGAAGAGGTCGACGGGCTGTCTCATCATCGCCTCGTACGCGGAGGCCCACTTCGTGCGGAACGCGCCCGGCGTATCACCTCTCCTCACGAGCCCGAGTTCCAGCGCGTGGAGGAACAACACGTCGCGGGGCGTGAGGGAGCCGTCGTGGCCCGCCGCGGCTGAGCGGTGCGTTTCCGCCGCGGCGAGGTCACCGCGGAGCAGCTCGGTCCAGCCGAGGAGCAGGGTGTGCCGGATCCCGGGAGCCGCCCGGCTCAGCACGCCGTGGGCGAGGTCGAATTCCGCCGCGTGCAAGGCGACGAGCGCGGTGAGCGCGGCGGGTGAATCCGGGAGGAGGTGCCCGGTATCGGTGGCCTCCGCGGCGTCGGCCGCGGCCAGCAAGGTCGTCAACGCGACTTCAGTGTGCCCGCCGACCGAGTCGCGGATTCCGTCGAGCAGCCGTCCGGCGACATCACCGTACGCCGGAACGGGTTCGGTGAGGACGCTCCTCTCGGTTGTGGTGGTCTCTCCGAGCGCGATCCCGGCGAGGTCCACCAGCGGCACCGCGCCTGGTTCCTTCGACCAGCGCAGCAGTTCCGCGCCGCGGGCCAGATCACCTCGCCGGGTCATGATCGTGCCCGCGACCAGCGCGCCGCGGCTGCGATGGGCCGGCTCGGCGGCGCTCAGCAGCTCATCGGCGAGCCGCAAGGCCACGTCGTGGTGTCCGGCGAGGACAGCGGCATGAGCCCAGCCGGGTGCCAGCCGGGACCGGGGGCTGCCGCCGCGTGCGGCGGCGGCGTAGAGCTCGGCGGCGACAGCGGGCTCGTCGTGGACCGCCTCCGCCGCGGCCGCTTCGAGCCCGGCCCGCACGATCGCGCCGCCCGCGCCGAGCCGCTCGAGCTCCCGGGCGATCGGCAGCACCGGTTGCCCGGTGCGCAGCAGGTCCTCCAGCAGCCGCACGAGCACGGTGAGCACGCGGTCGATGCCGACATGGTCGCGTACCGCACGCGCCACCAAGGGAGGCACCGAGTCGTTCGCGGCGAGCAGACCGGCGGCACGGACCTGGTCCACAATGCCGGGGACGTGGTCACGGGATCGGCCCAGTGCCGTCCCGAGCAGCTCTACGTCGCGGGCGCCACCGACGGCCGCCACGACCAGGTAGGTCAGCCCCGGTTCGCCGAGCATGTCCAATTCCGCGCGCAGTTCGTCGATCAGTTCTTCGACCGTGGGCACCTGGAGGCACCGGGTCACCAGTCTGGGCACGCCCGCGGTCAGGCGCCGGATCGATTGCGCGCGTTCGGCCGGGATCCGGCCACCGGCGAACCTGGCCACGTCCGCGGCGTTCCAGGCGGGCAGCCGGATGTGCCGGGTCGTCGCCGTCACGAGGCCGGTGGCCATCGCCCCGGCCGCGCCGGGAGTGTGGGTCAAGACCATCCGGGTGGCCGCGCCCGCCAGGCCGGCCAGAACCTGTCCGGTGCGCGGCGGCAGGGAGTCGACGTCATCGAGCAGGATCGCTACGGCGGAAGCGACGGTGGACGGGAGCAGGTCCTCCCGAGTGATCACGGTGACACCGGCGTCACGATAGTGCCGGGCGACGGCGGCCAGCGCCGTCGTCTTCCCGTGGCCGGGCGGACCGGAAAGGACCGCGCGGACGGGACCGGCCGGTGTGGCGTCGATCCCGGCCAGCAACTCGCGCAACTCCGGCGGCAGCGGCTCCTCCACCGTGATGCCCCCTCCCGCGTCAGGCGGCCCCCAAAGACCACACGGTGGAGTTTCGAGCCGCGCTTCCCGCCGGATGGGCGCGATGACTCCCTGTTGTCGAATGAGAGCCGGGTCACACCCCCGAGAGATCCCCTATCGGGTGATCGACTCCCCTCAGGGGTTCTCGAGATCACCATCAGGCGTCACACCCGATGTCCGGCACCCCGGTCGGGACCTAACGTCGATCCGGCCGATAGCCCGGTTGCCATCGGCTTCACCGTTCCCCACAGAGAGCCCGGTCGATGAACCCCACGCAGTCGCTGTACGACTTCACCCTCAACCTGCTCAACGACCCGTCCGCCCGTGAGTCCTTCGGGAACAACCCGCAGCAGATGTTGACCGACGCCGGCCTCGGTGACATCTCCGGCGCGGATCTGCACGACGTCCTGCCGCTGGTCCTCGACTACGCGCCGGTGAACTCCCTCGGCGGGCAGAACGGCCTGGACCTCGACTCGATCACCTCCGGTCAGGCCGGCGCGATCGAGCAGCTCCAGGCGCTCACCCAGAACCTCGCGCTCGGTGACAACACCACCGAGAACAACGTGCTCGGCGCGGTCGGCGGGATGACCGCCATCACCCAGAACGCCGCGGCCCCGTTCACCACGGCGGGCGACCTCGCCGGCGACATCGACAACGTCGGCGGCGGTGAGATCGCCCCCGTCGGCGCGGTCACCGGTGCAGTCGGAGACGTCGCCGGTGGAGACGTCACCGGAGCGCTTGACGGCGGCGACCTCACGGCCGGCCTGCAGGATGTCTCCGGCCTGAACTCGGCGATCGAGGGCACCCAGGGCGTCGGCTCGACAGTCGGCGACCTCACCGGCACGCTGGGCCTCGACACCGGCCTGGGGAACACCATCGGAGGCGTCACCACGCACGGCGTCGGCGATGTCGCCGGGAACGTCACGACGCACCTCAACGACATCGCGAACGAATCGGCCGTCGGCAACGTGACCAACCACATCGGCGATGTCACCAGCCATGTCGGCGACATCGGCTCGCACGCCGCCTCGGTCAACGACGTCCACGACGTCGTCAGCAACATCGGCAACGGCGCGCTCGGCGGTGGCATCGCGGCCGACCTGAGCCACCTCACCATCGGCTCCGGAAACGACGTGCACGTCTCCGAGTGACCCAGGCGTGACCAGGTGAAGGGGCACAGGGACAGCGATCCCAGTGCCCCTTTCCGCGAGCGTCCCGGTCCAAACGGGTCACCCGACACCCCCAGAACCGGCGCGTGGCCAGTGTTTCGTGCGCGTTCACGACACACGGGACACACCCGGTCTGTCGTATGACGGCGGGACGGGAAGGAGATCACTCGTGTTGGGCAAACGCTATGCCGCGTCGATGATCAACCGGAGTCGACGTCCTCGCCCGCTGGCAACCCGCCGTGCGGCCCATCAGGTAGCGGGAGGTCCGGGATGATCCGGCCCCACGCGATCACGGCTCGCCGATCCGGGTCGTGACGCCCGCTCCTCGGTGTAACGACCCGAGGCCGGTACTGGCGTCTGCGTCATTACTCCGAAAGCGCGAGCCGCCAGCGCGCCGGTCACCTAGCCTTTTGTGTGTGATCGCTGTCTTGGCTGGAGTCATCGGTGCGCTGTTCGGTTTCTCGGGTGCCCTGCTCGGGGCTTGGATCAAGAGCAGGGGTGAGCAGCAGCGATGGCTGCGCGATCAGAAACTGACCGGTGCCGCCGAGTTGGTCAGCGCGGGCACCAACATCTTCGAGCTCCGCCACGGCAACAAAGTCTTGCTCGAATCATTCGAACCAGGCGAGCTGCGTGAGTGGCAGACCCAGTTGCAGAAGAACCGCGCGGCCATTCACTTGCTGTGCGCTCAGGAGACTCGTGATCACGCGGACGCTTTCGTCAAGTCATGTTGGCGCGCGAAGACCGGTGACCGGGAGCACAAAGACAAGACCATCGCGGCACTGCGCGCGTTCACCACGTCGCTCCGTAAGGAAATCGGCAGCGAGTGATCATCAAGCCGCGCGGATCACATTTAGCAGCGGCGAGAGCAGCCCAGCCACGACCAGGGGTGTCGCGGCGGGGATCTTGGCGGCCAGGAAAACCAGCGCGTACAGCACACCGAACACCAGCACCGTGAACTGGATCAGCAGCATGACCGCGAGCCGGATCACTCAGGACGTAGTGCGACAACCAGGTTTAGCTGGTGTTGCGGCGAGCAGTTCGGCCAAGGATTGTCGGGCGGGCGGCGATGTGCTCGTCCGGTTCGTAGAAACACACGTTCTCGTTGCCGATCTCGACAGTGTCTTGCGGCATAAAACAAAGAACTCGCAGGACTTCCACCCTTCCGGGATTGGTGCGCTCCTGGCCTCGCTCACAGCGCTAGCGGAGCGAGTGCCCCTCGGCTGCCTGTTGCAGCGTGTTCCACAGGTCTATCACCAGATCGACTTGTATGGGAGTCAGGCCGTAGGCCTTGACGAAGTCCTGGACCTGCTCGGGGTTGCTGAGCAGGCCGGGGCGTTCGGTGTCAGGCAGGACGACGCCGCCTTCGGCGGTCAAAGCGGCGGGAAGGCCCGTAGCTCAATGGGTGAGCCGAAACAGCCACGCTGACAGTCGGTGACGGAGGCGCGCGAAAGTCAGGCCACCATCGTGCGCGAACATTGCTTTCCCTTTGGACCACTGTCCCTTGTGGATCCGTCGGATCCTGCCTGTACGTGTGATCGCCTCCTTGGCCTATTCGCGTACATGCATAAATGAAACGTTGTCGGCGGTAACGGAAAGTCCGAATCGTCACGCACAGGTGGTACCTCTGTCACTCAACGTGTGGGACCTGTGACTTTCACGCAGCGAAGTCAAAGCCTGGGTCGTTAGGGTGACGAGCGACGGCACGTTCGGACGCTCACCAGCATCCGCGCCGTGGGTGCACTGGCCACCGCCTCGGCACCATCCGGTCGCTATCTGCTCTTTTCGCTTTTCGCACCCGTTTACCGTCATAGAGGAGCCGTTCATGCCTGCTCTTTGGAGAAGGCGTACATCCAACTCTGGGTGGGTCCTGCGGTCACCCGCCCGTTCCCTCGTCACCATTATGGTGGTCGCCGTCGCCTTGATGGTCCAGGTTCCGGCTGCCGCCTACCCGCCGCAGGTTCTCGTATTCGTGGCCAATACCGGATCGGACAACGTCACCGTCTACGACACCCGGCTCGGCGAGGTGATCGCGACCGTTGGCGTCGGTGACGGCCCGGTGGGAGTGGGCGCGACGCCGAACGGTGATCTGGTCTACGTCACCAACGAGCAGTCCGACTCCGTGTCTGTTCTGGACACCCGCACGCAGATCGTCGCCGCCACGATCCCGGTCGGCGACCAACCGTTCGGCGTGGCGGCCACGGGCGCGTACGCCTACGTTTCCAACTTCGGCTCCGACTCGGTCACGGTGATCGACATCGCCACGCAGAAGCCGGTCGCCGAAATCCCGGTCGGTCGCTTCCCGCACACGCCGATCGCCAGTCCGGACGGCAGCCGCGTCTACGTCACGAACAACGGCGCGGCGAGTGTGACGGTGATCGACACGAGGATCAACAAGCCCGTCGGCACGATCCCGGTCGGCCGCTTCCCGGCAGGCATCACCATCGGGGCACGCGGCGACCGGATCTACGTCGCCAACACCGGCGATGACACGGTCACCGTCGCCGGTGCCACGTCCGGCCGCCCCAACGCCACGATCCCGGTCGGCGACGCGCCCATGGGCTTGTCGGTGACGCCACGCGATGTCGTCTACGTCGCCAACGCGGGCGCCGACACCATTTCGGTCATCAACTTCCCGAACGCGGGCACCACTTCCACCTCCCCGGTGAACCGACGGCCGGAGGGAGCCGCCGCGGCCCCTGACAACAGCTTCGTCTACATCACCAACACCGCTTCGAACACGATGTCGGTGATCGACACCGCCACAGCGAAGCAAATCGCACTGGTGCCCGTCGGCCAGCAGCCGGAAGGGGTGACCGTGACCGGCTGAGTCGCACCGCGAAGACCTGTGCCGTAGGTACCGCGAGCACAGGCTTGAGTCCTTGTCTGGTCTGCTGGTGGAAGGCGTCTCCTGCCGACCAGCCGGTGCACCCGATCCATTCGTCGATGACCGCCCGCTACCGCACCCGCCTGTCAACCGCGAAAATCGATAGCGACGAAGGAAACGTGGCGATGCTGCGCGAGTGCACCCGGCAATGCTGACCGCATGGGCTGACGTACCCGCACCGGGTTCCGCCGCGCGGAGGTTCGCGCGGTTCTGGCCGCCGCGCCAAGCCGCTCCTTGGACGCGATCGCCCACTGCCGGATCTTGACCGACGCGGGCCGGTTGCGACCGCGTCGTCTACCTCGCTGGAACGCACGACATCGCGCGCCCGCACGCGGAGATCTACCCGTCGTTTCCCTGCTGTGGCCCGGCGATCGCCGCTGTGCGTGCATGACCACGAGCCGGACCGGGATCAGCAGTGTGCACATCGGCAGGCGCAGATGCAGGGGCGATGCGCAGCCCGTCCCCGGCGGTCTCCAGCATCCGCGACCAGACCACCCCGAGGTAGACCACTTGGGGGAGGACGACCACGTGGTTGCGGGCACGCGCGGAGTGAGGTTGCCGCACCCGCGGCGCAGAGGCCGCGGAGACGAGATCGCCGGACACGGTGAGGATCAGCCGCGCGGTGCTGCGCTTCCGCCGAGAAGCTCGCGGTGGCCGCACTTGAGGGAGACCGACCCTACGGCAGCGAGAGTGCTCGCTCGCGTGTTGCCGCCGGAAACGCGTGATGCGTTGGCTGCTGCCCACCGTCGAAGCAGCCACCGAACACGCGAAAACTGGTGGACAGCCCGGATCTTTCGCCCGCCGCTGGATCTGCTCATGCTTTTCATGCGAAGAGAGCGGGATTACCAGCTGGCCAATGCCCGAGGACTACACACATCCGCACGACGTGGACCCCGAAGTCGTCACTGTCATCGCCGACTGGCTCAGTACCCACAGCCGTCCCGCCCACTGTTGACTCACACAGTTCAGGACATCGGCCTAGGCATTCGGTGGCGCGCCGTCGGAGCTAGAGGAGGGGAACGGCGTCCTACGTCCGAGGACGGTCCGAGCCGAGCGGGGCGGTAAGCGCCGCGGCGACCTCAGCGGCGTCGGTGATCCGCGCCTGGGAGAACGCCACGTAGAGCGGGCTCCGATGGCACTCGCAAGTCACCGACGGCAGGACAGGCGGCGTGCCGTGGGGGAGAGGACGGCAAATCGGGTCGCGTACCCGCGTCGGCGGGTGGTGAGTTCGCGTAGCCGATTGGCCGCTGGAAGTATCACGAACCCAAACGGCCTTTCGGAGGCGAGCTTCTCCGGACATCACACCTAGGCTGCTTCGAACGGAACCCTTAGCGACGCGCGCAGATGGCGTTGTCGACGAGCCTGCTCACGGCTCTCAGCGCCGGCTCCGGGTTCCATAGGGAAGGAAGCAACCCCAGAGTGGTCGCGCTGACCGTGACGCTGCGCTCGCCATCGGTAGTGACCCCGAAAAGGGTGTAATAGCCGTAGACGACACCGTTGTGGGACAAGTACTCGATACCGCATGAAGCCGTCAGTATGCCGATGCCGAGAGCGTAACCTCCGCTGTGCGGATCGAGCCGGACCAGTTCGGCTTGTTGCGCCTGGCGCAGGAGTCTTCCACCGGCCAGCGCGGCGGCGAACCGGTTGAGGTCGTTTGCGGTGGTGATCAGAGCACCCGCGGCATCGAACAACGACGGATTCACGATCGTGACGTCGAAGTGGGAACCGTCCGGGTGGTGTTCGTAGCCCCGGGAATGCGGGCCCAAGAGCAACGGCGATGTTCCCGGAACGCTAGTGCCGGTCAGGCTCAGCCTGCGCACCAGCCGGTCGCGTACCTCGGTCGCCCACGTGCGCCCGGTGATGCTGTGGATCACCATCCCGGCGAGAACGTAGTTGGTGTTGCTGTATGCCCAGCCTCGCCCGGGCGGAAACTTTGGCGGCCGAGTGATCGCCTTGGCCACCAGGTCACGCGGCCGGTGAGTGTCGAAACGCCGCTCGTCGAATTCGGCGACGGTGGACGGGGCGACGCCCGGCCCCAGGTAGTCGGACAACCCGCTCGTGTGCTGAAGCAGCCGGCGAATCGTGATTTTCCTGCCGTCATTGCCGTTGGCGCTGACAACTCCGGGCAACCACTGGTCCACGGTGTCTTCGAGGGTCAGCCTGCCTTCGCCGACCAGTTGCAGAAGTACGACTGACACGAATGTTTTCGTCACGCTCCCCGCGCGGAACCGGCCCTCGAACGGAACCGGTCTGCCGGACCGCACGTCGCCCACGCCCGCGCGGGCCTGGACAGCACGACCGCCGACGGTTATTGCCGCCGCCACGCCGGTGACCCCGGCGGCATGAACGGCACCGACGTCCCGCTGTAACCCCACATTGGCGTCCACCGCCGTCGCGGTTGGCGGTGACGCGACCGCCATCATGATCACTGCCGCCAACCCCGACCAGGTCCGCTTGCTCATCCGGTCCCCCTCACTCGGAATGCTTGTGGCGCCAGCATGGCCGCTTCGCGAAACCGGCAGATCCATCGCGGGAATGAGCTTGGTCCCTCCCGGTGGGGAACCTCGTCACTCACGACTGACGTATCGCCATCGGACCGTCTCTGATCGCTCGTGCCGGCGACTGTCGTCTTCGGGTGCGAGCTTCGCGACGTGGATCGCTTCGTAGGTGGTCGTGGTGGGTGCGGTCAATCAGGGCCTTTGCTCTACGAGGGCGAGGGGCACGGTGTCTGTCGAAAGGGCACCCGTACGGTGCTTCCTTGACTCAAACGACAGCCCCGTTCGGCCACGTGGAGCTGGGCGAGCTGCCGTAGACCGATACGTGCGGGATCGGGCGGACCCCGCCAGCGAGAACGGCTCAGCGACGCAGGAACCGAAGTGCATCTCGAGGTTCAAAGCCATGGCCGATCGGCGGCATGGACGCCCTGTCGAGTACTGCAGATTTCTTTTGTACGTATGAACACCGCCCCCCAGCGCCGATCCAGGTGGCCGCGGCGCGCCTGAATGAGCAGGTCGCCAGAGTGACCATGACGAAGGTGCCGGAGTGCGACCTCCACCGGAGCATGTCGGCGGCGGCCTGCGTGAATTGTCGGTGCTGGATGCGATGATCCGCGCGCCCGAGACTCGCTTGGGCTGGGTGGGTACCCAGCTGGGTGGCGGTATCGAAGCAGCACCGCCACCCAGCGCTCGCTGGACCGGCCTGGATCTCGGAGCAGTCCTCGGCTAGGCCTGGTCATGCCGGAGCGTCGTCGATCGCTGCCGAATTGGAGTGTTCTTTCCCTAGGGTGACGACTCGCGACTGGGTCTTGTCGACCAGCTCCTCTGTCACTTCGGTCCATCCCGGCGGGTACGGCGGATCGACGGGAACCCACTGTTGCCCGGAGGCCTGTAGATCAAACTCGATCTTGGCGTTCTTGAGGTTGAGCTTGTGCGGCCGCGCGAACTCCGCATGCCCGAGCGCAGGATCGCCGGTGAACATCGCCCCGCCGAACTCCGCCACACCTTCGAACCGGGCGCGGGCGAACGAACTCGTCTTGGCGAACAGCGTCGACGTGAACTTCGCGTCGTCGGCGAAGCAGGTGTCGGTGAACCGGGCGATACTGTGAAACCCCGCGTGCACGAAGACCACCTTCTCCGAGAAGCATGCCTTGGAGAAGAGCGCTGGCCCAATGAAGCGTGCGTCATCGAACCGAGCGGAACCGAGACGGCGCCCCCGCAGGTCCACGTCGATGAGTACAGCACCACGGAGGTCGAGCGGGTACGTGGCGAGGTCTTCGAGGGCAGCGACCGGGGCGAGCCTTGGTGATCACCGTCTCGCCGCAGACGCCCTTCCGGTCTGATCACCTGGACGCGGCCGTACCCAGGTGATCAGCCAGGCGCGACGTTAGCGGGCGGCGCCAGAGGGCAGCTTCGGTAACTGGAGGCTGGACCGGAAGCGGCGCGCGAGCAGGACCGCGGTTACGGCGAAACCCGCGCACAGTCCCGTCCATACGCCCTTACCGCCCCAGCCGAGCACGTAGGCGCACATCCCCATGGCCGGGACGCCGACAGCCCAGTACCCGACAAGCGTGCACCGCAGGCCTGAGACGGTGTCCCCGAGCCCCCGCAGCAGGCCGACCAAGACGTTCTGGGTGCCTTTGCAGTACTGCTGCGCGATGGCGAACAGCAGCAGCGTGGAGGCAGTGCCGAGCACCGCCGCGTCGGTCTCGTCGCGCAGGAACGGCCACAACATGGCTAGTGGCGCCAGCGCGTAGCCCAGGCTCACCACCGCCATGAAGGTCCACGACAGTGTCAGTGCACGCCGCGCGATTGTCGGTGCCAGTTGGGGTTCTGACTGTCCGACCGCGCGGCTGACCAGTATCGACGAGCCTTGCGACAGGCCGATGTTGCACTGGTACACGATGTACGCGAGTTGGTTGGCGACGTTGGAGGCCGCGAGCATCGCGGGCCCGAACGCGCCCATCAGGAGTGTCGCGATCGACGTGATCGCGGCTTCCGACCCGTAGGTGAGGCAGATCGGTGTCCCGTGCCGGGCGATGCGTCGGACCACCGCCGGGTCGGCTCGCCACGCGGCGAGCGACACCATCGTCCGCAGCCGTGGGTCCCGGCGGATGGTGGAGGCGAACACCGCGAGCGTGAAGAACTGGACCACTGTCGTCGACAGTCCCACACCGGCGACGCCCAGCCGGGGCAGGCCTGCCCAGCCGTAGATGAACGCGGCGTTGCAGCCCGCGTTCACCGCGATCGACACCAGCGTCACCGCCAGCAACGAGCCGGGACGGCGCATCCCGACCGCGAACTGTCTCAGCACGTTGAGCCACACCATGGGGAACAGCCCACCCGCGAGGGCGAACATCATCGCGCGGGCGAGTAAGACGATCTCGGGTCGCTGGCCCAGCAGCGGCAGGGCCAGGGCGATGCCGCACAGGACCGCCGCGCCCACCGTCGCCGCCAGCGTGGCCACCAGGAGCGCCGACCGCAGCAGTGACCGGATCTCGTCCCGCGCCCGGTCGTCGAGCGCGTCCGTGCCGGTGCGCAGTTCGCCCGCGCCCGCGGCAGTGGCCACCAGGTTCCCGACGCCAGTGACCATGCCAACGCACATGGTGCGAACCTGGTTGTAGAGCAGGAGCGCCAGACCGCCCGCCGCCACCGCGGACACTCCCAGCAGTCCCAACATGGCCAGGTCGACGCTGGTGAGTGCCACCTGCGCGAGTTGAATCCCCGCGATCGGCGCGGCCAGCGCGACGAGCGCAGGGTATCCGCCCGCCGGTGCCGTCACCGGCCGCCTCACGCACTCACCGCCACCGCTGCCGGGTCGGGCGCGGGCTTCCTGCGGGCCGCGATCCGGACCGACGCGGCATAGGTGGTGAACCACCGTTCCACCCGGCGCTGTGCGAGTTCGTCGAGCACCTCCCGATCGCGCAGCCAGCCATCGTCGTACACCGAGTCCAGGTACTTCTCTCCTGCGTCGTTGCACAGCACCACAACGGTGCTCCCGGGCGGGTACGCGAACAACCGACGCAAGGCGACGTGGATCGCGCCGCCGGTGGTCCCACCCACCAACATGCCGGTGCGGCGCGCCACGACACGGGCTCCCGCGAACGCGTCGGCATCGGAAATCCGGTGGGCGTCATCGATCAGTGAACGGTCCACATTGGAGCCGACCGGAAAGCCGGCCGGGCTGCCTGCCCCGGTCTGGTGATAGACACCGGGCGGGCCGCCGAAGATGATCGAACCGACCGGCTCGACCGCCACCGAGCGGGTCCACGAGCCCGCCGCGCGCAACCCGCGGATCGTGCCACACAGTGAGCCGCCGGTACCGACCGCCGCGACCAGTACGTCGACGGTGCCCAACTGCCGTAGCAGTTCCACCGCCAGCCCGCCGTAGCCGTTCCCGTTGCCAGGGTTGTTGTGCTGATCTGGGTGGTAGGCGTCCAGTTCGGCCGCGAGCCGCGCGGCGACCTGCCGTCTCCGCACGGAGCTGGGTCCGCCGTCCGAAGGGCAGTCGACGAACAAGAGTTGCGCACCCATGGCGGACAGCATGCGCAGCTTCTCACGAGCCGCGTGCCGGTCGACGACAGCGGTGAACCGGTAGCCGCGTTCCAGCGCGACCAGTGCCAGACCGCATCCGGTGTTGCCGGACGTCGGTTCCACGATGTGGCCTCCCGGCCGCAGCCTGCCGTCGCGCTCGGCCTCGATGATCATCTGCCGGGCCATTCGCACCTTGCACGAGCCGGTGGGGTTCATCTGCTCGAGCTTGAGCAGCAGGCGGGACCCGGTCCCGGTGTGCGCGAGTTCGAGCAGCGGTGTGTCCCCGATCAGGTCCGAGGCGCGCTGGACGATGGTCATGGGATCTCCTGGATCAGGTGGTCGGCGTCGATATGCCAGCGGTCACCGTCGACGACCACCTTCGGCGGCAACGGAAGTTGGTGGAAACAGCTCTCGTTCTTGTCCATCTGGTACCCGGCGGTGTTGGGATAGACGAGCAGGTCGCCCGCCCGCGGCCGGGCGGGCAACTCGACCGCGCGCCAGGTCAGCACGTCGTATTCCAGACAACTGGAGCCCGCGACGGCGGTCCGGACCGGCGCGTCGCCGTCCCGCGGTCCACCTGCCCGCACCAGAATCGGGTCGGGCAGGAACTCACTTCCCTTCCACTGTTCGGACAGGCTCATGCTGAGACCGGCGACAGTGGTGACCAGGTGGTCGCCACTGGCCTTGCAGCCCTGTACCGGAAACACCGAGAACCCGGCGCCGTCGACAAGCGCCCTGCCCGGTTCGAGCAGCAGTTCGATCCCGGCTTCACGCAGCCGAGCTGCCAGCGACGCTCCGTCGACGTCGTGCCGCAGGATCGCGGTCACCATCGCCGCGCCGGCAGGGGTTTGGTGGTACGGGTAGGTGCGCTGCGGATTGCGGCCGCCGTGGAACCAACTGTCGTCCTTGCCCGCCGTGAACCGGCGCCAGTCCTCACGGGTCACGTAAGCCACGGCGATCCCACCGCCGATGCTGATCTTCGAGGCGGGATGGCCCAGCGCGCGGGCACGCCGACACAGCTCGATCAACTGCGCGGCGAGCTCGGCACGCGCAACCGGGTCGTATCCGTCAAGGTGGAAGGAGAAACCGCGCAGGGCGACCGTCGCGCCGAGTTCGGCACACCGGCCGACCGCGGCCGTGAGGTCGTCGGGGGCGAAGCCGAACCGGCTCGTCGGCGCCGTCGGCGGCCGAACCCGCAACAGCACCTCGGCTGTCGTCCCGAGGTCGCGGGCCTGGTCGGCCAAACGCTCCAGCTCGTCTGCGGCGTCCACCGCCAGCAGGCAGTGGTGCCGCAGCGCCAGCCACAGCAGGCCCCCGGACTTGGCGGCGCCGGTCACCGCGATCGCCTCACCCCGCACACCGTTGCCCAGGGCGTGCACCAATTCGGGCACGCTCGCCACGTCGACTCCGGTGCCGGGGCGGGTGCACTCGCGCAGCCACGCCCCCGCCTTGTTGGCCTTCTTCCCGTAGTACACGACGCCGGGGATGTTCTCGGCGGCCAGCGCGTCGAGGAAACCAGCGAGGTTCTCGGCGAAGGTCGCCGGGTGGATCACGTGGAACGGGCCGCCACCGACAGCGCGGGCGATCTCCCACAACATCGGTGTGCCGCGCAGCCAAGGTGCCCAGGGGCGTTCGAGCGCGCGCAGTGGCGGTGACAGCGCCGTGGTCACGACCACAGGGTCACCTCGCGTCCACGACCCGCCGCGATGGCACGCGTGGCGAGCGCGTGCGCCACCGGGATGTCGGTGATGATCATGCCGCTGCTGAAGGCGAACACCCGGTCCTCATCCGTGCGGCGCCCCGGGGCACGGGCCGCGAGGATGTCGGGAAGTTCGGCGTCGATGCGGAACACGCCATCCGTACCCGCCATCCGTCGTCCCGTGACTTCGACCTGGGCGGCGCTGGTGGCCACCGTGTAGTCGGCCTCGGTGAGAGTGCCTTCCTGAACACCTTTGCTGGCGACCGAGATCAGCAGCCCGCCCGGCGGCAACCAGCCCAGGCGGATCTTCGGGTGCGCGGCGCGACCGGACGCCGCGACGACGATGTCGGACTCGCCTGCCGCAGCCTCCACGTCGTCGACCAGTTCGACCTGGCGGTCCGGGAATCGGCCGGTCAGCGCCGCGACGCTGTCGCGAATTCCGTCGGGATGGGTACCGAACAGCCGTAGGCGCTCCAAGCCCGGCAACGCGGTGAGCAGGTAGGGCAGCGTGCGGATTCCTTGTGCGCCGGTGCCGACCATCAGCGCCGAGCGCGCACCGGTCCTGGCACAGGTCCGCGCGAGCAGCGCGGTGCTGGCGGGCGTGCGCGTGGCGCCGACGCGGTGGCAGTCCAGGAGCGCTAACGGCGCACCGGTGATGTCGTCGTACAGGGTGATGGTCGTGTAGTACTTCTCGGCGGAGGTACTGCCCTGCCGGTAGCTTGTTTTGAACGCCGCCTGCTCGAGTGAGCCGTCGTAGCCGAGCATCGAGTACGCGACCGAGTCCCGTGCGGGGTCGGGCATCGGCACCATCAGCTTGGCAGGGTTCTGTGACCTTCCGGACGCGAAAGCCAAGTAGCCATCCTCGACCATCGTGATCGCCTCATGCGGGGTGAGTTCCAGGTCGCGTAGGTCCTTGCGGGTAAGGATGTGCAGGGTAGGGGAATTCATGGAATTGACACCCTTTCTCTGAATCGCCGCCATCGGAAAGCAGGGTCACGATGACGAGCCGGTCGACTGGAAATTCGTCTCGGCACACACGAATTACCGCCCACCGCGCAGTTGATTGGGCATGCGTGAGCAGGGCACGCGCAAACGCGGGCGCCTTAGGGCAATGGGCGTGTTTTTACCTACAATGTCGATTCGAGAGCTACTACCCGGATCAGGGCAGGAGCCATGCACGGAATCGCGAAGGGAAACGCGCAACCGTCGCCAGTGCGGCTCGAAGTGCCATATGGGCCTCGCCGCCGCGGCGGCGCCGTCAGGTCCGCGCGACGCAGACCTCGAGCAGGAGCGCACGCCCGTGCGCTGTCTTCCTTGGCTGGGAATGCCTTCGCCGCACCGACCGCCGATGGTCACCGTTCTCGCGATCACCGGATATCGGCAGCGAGAGCACGAACAGAAGCAGCACAAGCAAGGCGGCGCCCGAGTCGTTCCCGGCCCGGGACAGGACATCCACACTGTCGGGACTGTGCGCCGACATTCCAGGGGTGCCGCCGTCTTCCGCGTGGACACCAGCGGGAACCGAATCACCGGGTGTGCTGGCGGAAGTGGCGTGAACTTCCGGATACAGGACGTGCGGCCCGTGCTCCTCGGAGCACACCGTCAGGAACAAGGAGACCAAAGCGACGAACGCGAGAAGTATTGCCCGGACCCGCCGACAGCGGGCACTGGAAGCAGGCAGAATGACTCGCATAAACCCCGAAGCTACTCAAGGGAACCTCGCGGTCGACACCGCCAGACGGGCGAAATGGCGGAATGGTATCGGTGAATTGGCAGGGTCGGCACAATGGGGCGTGTCCATGCGAACGATCATCATCGTGAATTTATGAGAAACGGTTATGGGGGAAATGTTATGGGGAAAGCCCGTGAACGAAACTCGCAGTCGCCGGACCTTCTCGGGAGCACCCGCGGGGCGAGGGTGACCGGGGCGTCACGGTCGCGCATGGGCGGGTGGTTGCGTCAACTGACGGTACTTTCGTAGGGATCTGGGCGATCGGCGGAACGCTGTTCGGACTTATGTCGTGCCTGGTCAGCCAGCGACAAGTGGTCATTCTCGTCGGACTCTTCGCCGGGTTCGGCACCTGGGTGGTGGTCACCGTGATCCGCGCGCCGGTCGATCCGGCGGCGACGATCAACCCGGCCGAACTTCTGCGCACCGACCGGAGCACCGCTCTACGCCAAGGTTTCATGATCGGCGCGGCAGGCTCGGTAGTGGTATGGGTGATGATTCGATTCGCTTTTGAACCTGCGTTCGGAATACCGTTCACGCAGGTGTACGGGCAGGGCCTGTGGTTCCTCGGCGCGTTGTTCTCCACCGCTGGGGCAGCGCTTGTCTGGATGCTTTGCGCCACCGTTTGGGGGCCGTGGCTCATCGCACGGCTGTGGCTTCCGGTGACCGGCCGCCTGCCGTGGTCGGTCATGACGTTTCTGGCCGACGCGCACCGTCGCGGCGTGCTGCGCCAGGCAGGAGGGGTGTCGATTCCGTGAAGATCACGTGAAGTGGCGCCGCTGTGCGGGCTTGCCAAGATCAATGTGTGAGCAAAGAACTGGACACCCTCTCGTCTGCACGAGACGTGCTCGTGGATGACCATGTGGTCCCGGTCCGAACATCCGGAGCGTGTCCGAAAAGTAGGCTCGGAATCCGAAGTGTTCGGGCGGACGCTGGGTAAGCCGGTTGTCCGGACCTACTTCGCGGATTCGGTTAGCTGATGGTCAATGGTGGGCGTGAGCATGGGCGTGGATGGCGGTGGCGATGTCGGGCAGACCCAACACGTCCCGGACCAGGCCGGTGTCGATCGCGGCGCCGGGCATGCCGAAGTAGGCGGACGTGACCTCGTCCTGGGCGAAGACGGTGCCGCCACAGTGCACGACGGCGCGGACCCCGGCCTGCGCGTCGGCTCCCCGGCCGGTGAGCACGACGGCCAGCACGCGGGTCCCGCAGGTGACCGCGAGGGTGGCCAGCAGCAGGTCGGCTGAGGGCCGGGCAGGGGGCAGGGCGCCGGTGTCGAGCAGCCCGATGCGGGTGGCGGAGGTGACGATCAGGTGGCGGGCCGCGGGCACGACCAGCACCGTTCCTGGGGCGAGTTCGTCGCCGTCGTCGGCCGCGTGTACCCGCAGCGCGGTGCGCTCCCGCAGGATCTCCGCCAGCAGGGTGGCCCGGTCGGGACTCACATGCTGGGACACGATCACCGCGGCGGGTAGATCGGCGGGCAACGGGGCCAGGACCTCGGTCAGGGCATCCAAGCCACCGGCGGAAGCGACCAAGGCCACGACAGGGAATTTCAGCGGGTACGGGTCGGCCTCGGTCACGCGATCGATCATCGCAGGATAACCGGGCCGACGCATACATAGGCAGGTTGGTACGCCGGGGCGGGTAGCCGGTATGCGTTACGGCACACAGTTATCTGACCGAGCCGACTCGCGCACATCGGCATGAGCGTGCCCCAGTCGTCTGTCGACCGCCCTGCGGCATGAGAGTGCGTTCGCTACTCGGCGGTGAGAGCGCCGAGTGCGGGCCACGGCGGCCCCTGGCGGAGCAAGGACAGGATGTCTCGGCCGTGCTGATGCCCATCCGGGAATTCATCGCGGATGTCCCAACGCCAGGCGGCGACCATCGCGAGCACGAGCCGCCGACACTCCGCGAGCAGAACCTGGTCGATGCCCGGGTAACGCGTGCTGACTTCCTCCGGTACGTGGGCCACATCGAACTCGATGGGTCCGCGGCAGCAGGTTTCGAAGTCGATGAACAGCAGGCCGTCACGGGTGCTGAGAAGGTTGCCTGGATGCGGTTCGCCGTGCAGCAGCTGCTCGGCAGCACCGCGGCTGCGGATCTGGTCACGAGCGCTCTGCAGCGTGCTGAGCAGGAGATGCCGGTCGGTCTCGGCGAGCGCCGGGGTTTCGTCTCGGTGCATGACCAGCCGTTCAGCCTCTGCGGCTCGGTCCAGGAAATGCGGGGTTGCGATCTCGACGCTGCGCATGCCGGCGTGCAGACGTCGGAGCACGCCCGCGTATGCGCCTGGGAAGCCCAGTTCAGGACGCACGACCTCGTAGTAAGTCCACAAGGTCACGGCGAAGCCGTCTCGCTCGTAGACCCGCGGCTCAACCCCGGGCTCCAGCGCTGCGACGGGGCTCGCGGTTTCACCGAGTCGCAGAGCGAATTCGACCTCAAGCGCGGCTACCTCCTGTCCCACCGGTGCTACTCGGGCGAGGACGCCACACGGCAACAGATGTAGGGCGAGCCTGTTCGAATTATGAAGCACGACGGCGTCATCGACCCCCAGATGCAGCTCTCTGGCCAGCGCCGCCGCCGCAGCCATCGCACGTGAAACGATCCCTGCCTCCACAGGCGTGGATCCTCGCATGCGCTCGATCATCGGCACGCCGGTGGACCAGCCGAATGTGCGCTCGGAGGCATGATGTGGCCGAGCGCGACGGTTGGCGATGCTGGGTGTGTGACGAGCCGGTCGACCCAGGCATGCCGGTTGCGGGAGCGTGCCACTGGGCGTGAGTGGCGCCTTGAGACAAGTGAGATGGCATGGGAAGCGGTTGGCTACGATTTCCGCCGGTTCGAACCGCATGTGCTGGGCGAACGGGTGGTGGGTGCTCCCGAGGGTTAACCGGACCCGCCGTCTTCGGCGAGTCCTCCACAAGGAGGAGCTGTGCCGTTTGCGTGCGAGGGATGAAGCGCTGTGTCACGCGGCCCTGTCCGATGGCCGGGCCGCTCATGGTCCCCGGCGTTCAGCCTTGAGCCGGGCCGAACGTCGCGGGCAGTGCCTTCGGGCCGCGCAGCATCGGGCCGTAGCCCCATACGACGTCCGCGACCGGGGTGGTGAGCTCGAGGTCCGGCAGCCGGTCGAAGAGCACCTTCAGCGCCACCTCGCCCTCCAGCCGCGCCAGGTGACTGCCGAGGCACAGGTGCACACCGTGACCGAACGACAGGTGTGAGCGGGCGTCGCGGTCCGGGCGGAAGTCGGAGGCGTCGGCGAACCTGTCGTTGTCGTGGTTCGCGGAAGCCAGCGAGATGAGGAGCCGGTCGCCCTTCGCGATGGCGGTACCGGCGATAGTGAGGTCTTCGAGGGCGTAGCGGTACTCCGCGGCGTGCACGGGTGGGTCGCGGCGAAGCAGTTCGTTGAGCACGTCACGCCAGGGGGCGTTCGCCCACCGGTCCCGGTGCTGGGTCAGGCGGATTATCGACGTGCCGAGGAACTGCACGGTGGAGACGTGGCCGGCGCCGATGAGGGCCACCAGCACGCTCCACAGCTCGTTCTCGCTGTGCAGTTCGCCGCGGTCCAGTGCCGAGAGCAACGCCGTGGTCACGTCGTCGCCGGGGTGCGCGCGTTTGTACGCGAGCAGATGGCGCACGTAGTCGAGCAGTTCGGCGAACATCCGCTCGTTCGGCGGCGAGACGAAACCGGCCTGGTAGCTGAGTTCGAAAATGCGGTTCGGCGCTGCTCGTTCGGCAGGCGGGATGCCGAGGAACTGGTGGATGACGGCGACCGGGACCGGGCGGGTGTAGGCCTCGACGAGGTCGGCTTCGCCCGCGTGGGCGAACGAGTCGATCGTGTCGTGGCATAGGCGCTCGATGCGGGCGCGCGCCTGATTCACGGTGCCGGGGCTGAAGAAACCCGTGACGAGCCTGCGCAGGCGGGCGTGGTCGGGCAGGTCCAGATCGGACATGCCCGGAGCCAGGCCGGTGCCGTCGGTGGGTGGCGGCGGGGCCGAGGAGTGGCGACGGTCGTTGCTCAGGCGGGGGTCGGCGAGGCATGTCCGGACGTCGTCGTGCCGGGTGACGAGCCACGTGGTGGCTTCCTCGGCGGCGGTGACGATCGGGCACACGGGTTCGTGCGCGCGCAGGAACGCGTAGTTTCCGAACGGGTCGGGATCGCCCCGGCCGGCGCGTGCTCGCAGTGCCATTGTGCGGCTCCCGAAAAAGTTTAGGCCCCGAATTCGACAAGCGGAGCCCAGCGGTAGGTCATGTCCGGTTCGTTTTCTTCGTTGCGGCTGCCGTCGTTGCTGTCGATGGCGACGAAACCGTGTCGTTCGTAGAAGGCGCGGGCGTTCTCATTGCGCTGGAACACCTTCAGTTCGAGGAGCCGCGGGCTCTGCTCGGTCGCGAGCTTGAGCAGTGTGGTGCCGATGCCCTGACGCAGCCACTCGGGACGCAGGTACAGGTGCTCCAGCTCGGTGCCGTTGAGCGCGCAGAAACCCACGATCCGCGCATCCGCGGCCGCCACCCACACGGTGCTTTCCGGCAGCATGATGTTCGTGACCCACCACCGGGTCTCGTCGTCGCTGTGCACGCGCGGCAGGTACGGCATCGTGGTTTGCCTCGACGTCAGGAAGACCTCGGTGACAGCCTCGGCGTCCTTTGGTGTGGCGGGGCGGGTCGTGACGTCAGCGATGCCCATGTGGTGCTCCTTGGTCCTCGAGTAGCGCCTGGGTCTGGTCGTCGCTGAGCTCGCCGAGTTCGGCGAGGAGCAGCTCGGTGATGTCGGCGGCCAGGTCCGCGATCGTGCACTGCCCCGTGGTCGCGGTGAGCTCGACCCGCACGCCGAACGTGTCCGCGGCCCGGCCGAGCAGCTGGGTGGTGGCGAGCGAGTCGAAGCCGAGCTCCGCCAGCGGGCGGTCGTTCGGCACGTGCTCGGTCGCCAGCAGCTCCGCGCATACGGACAGCAGCACCGACTCGACCGACTCCGTCGCCTCGGCGCGAACGGCTTTGTCCGCTTCGGACGGCCAGCGCGCGACGACGGTGAGCTCGTCGGCCAGGAGTTCGGCGCGGCAACCGGACCGCCGGACCTTGCCGCTCGAGGTCTTGGGAAGCGTGCGCGGTGCGATGAGCACGACGAGGCCCGGCGCCACGTCGTGCTGGACGGCGACGGCGCGGCGCACGGCGTCGACGGCGTCGCTGGACACCGCACACTTGTCCTGGTCGACTTCGGCGACCACCACCAGTTGCTCGGTGTGCTCGCCGTCGATCGAGAACGCGGCCGAACCACCCTTGCGCAGTGCCGGATGGGCCTGCTCGACGGTGTGCTCGATGTCCTGCGGATGCAGGTTCCGGCCGCGCAGGATGAGCAGATCCTTGAGCCGGGCGGCCAGATAGAGCTGGCCGTCGTGCAGCAGGGCCAGGTCGCCGGTGCGGAGGTAGTGGGTGCCAGGGTCGCCGTCGAGGGTGGCGTGGAAGGTCTCCTCGGTCGCCGCGGGCAGTCGCCAGTAGCCGGCCGCGACGCTGGGGCCGCGCACCCAGAGTTCGCCGGTCTCACCGTCGGGGCGCGGCCGCCGGGTTTCCGGGTCGACGACGCGTGCGGTGAAGCCCGGCCGGATCTCGCCGCACGCCACCAGATCCTGGGGCCCGGTGAACGGCGCGGCCTCGCCGGGGCCGCCGGAGACCAGCAGCGTGGTCTCGGCCATGCCGTAGCACGGCAGCAGCGAGGTGGCCCGGAAGCCGTTGGCCGCGAAAGCCCGCGCGAAATTGCCCATGGTGGAGATCCGGACCGGTTCGGCACCGACGAAGGCAGTTCGCCAGCTGCTCAGGTCCACAGTGGACAGATCGACCGCGGCGGCGCGGCGCACGCACAGGTCGTAGGAGAAGTTGGGACCGCCGCTGAACGTGCCGCGGTAGCGGCTGATCGCCTCCAGCCAGCGGACCGGGTGCGTCATGAACTCCAGGGGGGACATGAGCACGCCGAGGTATCCGGCGAACAGGGGCTGCAGGATACCGGCGATCAGGCCCATGTCGTGAAACGGCGGCAGCCAGGAGACCATGACCGACTCGCCGGGCACCGGACGGCTCAGTTCGCTGATGACGTGGGAGTTGGCGATCAGGTTCGCGTGGGTGAGCACCACACCCTTCGGGGTCGCGGTCGATCCCGAGGTGTACTGGATCATCGCGAGGTCGTCGGCCGACCCGTGTACCGGTGACCGGCCTACGTCAGGCTCGTTGCCTGACAACGGGTTCAGGGTGAGCCAGGGGCGAGCCAGCAGATCGGGTGCCACCTCGCCGAGGCCGGCGCGGAACGGTGCGACGGACTCGGTGCTCAGCACGACGCCCGCCGCGCTGTCGGCCACCACCGCGCGCAGCCGTTCGACGCCCCTGGCGAGCCTGCCGGGGTCGGGGAGGTAGGCGGGGACCGCGATGATCCCGGCGTAGAGGCAACCGAGGTAGCCGAGCACGAACTCCGGGCCCGGCGGGCACAGCAACAGCGCGGTGTCACCCACGCGCACGTGCTCTCGCAGCAGCGCCGCGGTGTGCCGCGCGTGCCGGTCGAGCTGGGCGTAGGTCAGCCGGGCGGTCTCCGCGTCGTCGGCGAGGAACACCAGCGCGTCCTGGTCGCCGCGATGGTCGGCGTGCCCGCGCAGGACGTCGGTGAACGTGCCGCTCACGGGGTCGCTCCGGAGGTGTCGGTCACGTCCGACAGGACGCCGATGATCTGGGCGAGCACCTCGTCGGGCGCTTCGTGCAGGTAGAAGTGCTTGCCGGGGAAGAGGTGGCTGCCGAAGCCCCCGGCGGCCGCGGCGGACCACCGGCTGATCCACTCGGGTCCGGCGATGGGGTCGCCGACGCCGCCGAGCGCGGTGACCGGACAGTCCACCGCGGACGGCGGTGGCCGCCACATCTCGGTCAGAGCGAGGTCGCCGCGCAGGCGGTCGAGCGTCAGCCGCATCAGCTCGGGATGGGCGAGCGCCTCGCGCGGGGTGCCCTCCAGGTCGGCCAGCCAGCCGAGCAGTCGCTCGTCGGTCAGGGTGTGCAGCACCCGGTCGATCGGGCTGCCGGGTGGCCGGGCACCCGAGACGATCAGCCGGACCGGCCGCGGCCCGCCGTCGGTGATCAGCTGCCGGACCAGTTCGTAGGCGATCGACGCGCCCATGCTGTGGCCGAACACCGCGAACGGGGGCTGCTCGCCGCCCGGCGGCTCGTCGGCGAAGAGCCCGGCGCGCAACCGGGCGACCAGGGCGGGAAGGTCGGTGACCAGCCGCTCGCGTATCCGCGTCCCGTGGCCGGGCAGTTCCACCGGGCAGATCTCCACGGTGTCCGCCAGCGGTGACCGCATCCAGCCCAGATAGGCGGACGCGCTCCCGCCCGCGTGGGGCAGGCAGTAAAGCCGGAGTTTTCGTCCGTTCGCGCGCGGCTGCCAAGGCGTCCAGCGCTCATGCGGAGAATGCTCCGGAGTCTGTCCGTTCAATTTCGCCCCATCGATTTCGCGGACATAACAGTTGTTACTCGTCGCGAAGTTAGCATCGTCAGATAGCGCTGTCCAGCGAACCGCAGAACCGGTCTTTCGAACTCGGTTGCCTGCTCTGGGCTTTGTGGTACGGTGGCCGCATTGACTGGGGCATGGCTGATGTGCGTCCAAATTCCAAAGATGAATTAGGTAAACATGGGGGCTCTATGTTGACCTATTTACGCGCCTATCGACTCGGCGAGTTGAGGGCGTTCGAAGAGTTGCCCGCGCTCGCCGCGGGGGACGACGACGTGGTGTTCCTGTGCGCCGATCTGAGCGTGCGGGAGCTTCCGTTCGCGGACGCGCCCGTGCTGTTCGACGGTCGTTCGCCGGGATGGGCGCGGTTCTGCCGTGACCGGCTCGCGTTCGCCGAGCCGGACTGGGCAACCGAGTCCGCGCACGTGCGTTCGGCTGTCTGTACAGCTGTTTCCGGTGAGCCGTCGGCCACTGACGATCAGTTCGGGGTGAAGGTCATGAACCCGTGTGCGGGTTGACCGGTGTCGTTCGACTGGATGGGGGACCGGCCGCCGATCGTGCCGTGCTGCGCCGGATGACGAGCGCGCTGGCACACCGGGGTCCGGACTCGGAAGGGGAGTTCGTCGCCGACGGCGTGGCCATCGGCTTCCGTCGCCTGGGGATTGTGGACCTCGCGAACGGACATCAGCCGTACCGTTCGCCGGACGGTGCGGTGGTCTCCGTGTGCAACGGGGAGGTATACAACCATCGTGCTCTCCGGAAAAGGCTACGGGCATTGGGTCACGTATTCCGGTCGGAATGCGACACCGAGGTTCTGATTCCCCTTTATCACGAGTACGGGGCCGAGCTGACGAACCACCTGGACGGTCAGTTCGCGTTCGCGTTGTACGACACGCGGAAGCGGACTCTGGTGCTCGCGCGTGATCACGCGGGCGTCATCCCGCTGTTCTACGCGGTCGTCGCGGGCCGGCTCGTGTTCGGCTCGGAGATCAAGGCGATCCTCGCGCACCCCGACGTGCCGAGGGCGGTCGACCTGCGCGGACTCGACCAGGTGCTCACCCTGCCCGGACTCGTCAGCCCCACCACGATGTTCGCGGGCGTGCACAGCCTGCGCCCCGGTGAACGGCTGATCGCGGGCCCTGGCGGTATCCGGCTGGAGCGGTACTGGGACCTGGACTACCCGCCCGACGGCGAGGCACCCGTCACCACTCGCGTGGAGGACCACGCCGAGGAGGTGCGGGAGCGGCTGTCCCGCGCGGTTCGGGAACGGCTGATGGCCGACGTGCCGGTCGGCGTCTACCTCAGTGGCGGCCTCGACTCGACGCTGATCGGCGCGCTGATGCGCGAGGCGGAGCCGGACCGCGCCTGGCCGAGCTACTCGGTGTCCTTCGCCGACGGCCACCTGGACGAACGCGGCTACCAACGGCTCGCCGCACGGGAACTGGGCACGCGCCACCACGAGGTCGACGTCTCCGGCGACGACGTCGGCACGTGGCTGCGCGCGATGGTGCGGCACGCCGAGACTCCCGTGCGCGAGTCCTACAACGTGTGTTCCCTGCTGCTCGCGAGGCGAGCCCGCAGCGAGGGCACCGTCGTCGTGCTCTCGGGCGAGGGCGCGGACGAGCTGTTCGGCGGCTATCCGGGGTACCGCTTCGACAGCGCCGCGGCGCTGGCCCGGCGTGGCTCGGCACTCGACGAGCACTTCGAGCGCGAGATCCGCGACCGGATGTGGGGTGCGGACCTCGCCTACGAGCAGGACCAGCTGCCCGCGCTGGACTTCCGCCGTGAGCTGTACCAGGAGGACCTCGCGGCCGGGCTGGCCGAGTTCGCGGTGACCGAGCACCGCCTGGTCGACGCGGACAAGCTCGTCGGCAGGCATCCGTTGCACCAGCGGTCGTATCTGGACTTCCACCTGCGCCTGGCCGACCACCTCCTCGGCGACCACGGGGACCGGATGGCGCTGGCGAGCGCCGTCGAGGCGCGGTACCCGTTCCTCGCCAGGGACGTCATCGACCACGCCCGCGGCATCCCCGCCGAGCTCATGCTGCGCGACAACGAGGAGAAGGCGGTGCTGCGCCGGGCGGCGGCGGGACTCGTGCCGCCGGGCATCCTCGCCCGGCCCAAGTTCGGGTTCCGCGGCCATACCAGCTCGCATCTGCTGGGCGCCGAGTGGTTCGGGGACCTGATCTCCCCGGCGACCGTGCGCAAGCAGGGCTACTTCAATCCCGAAGTGGTCACCGCGCTCGCCGACCGGCAGCGCGCGGGAACTGACCCGCACCCGCACCTCGACGTCGACCATCTGCTCGTCGTGGCCACCTTCGCCCTGCTCATCGAGGAGTTTGATCTGCCGTGCCTGGGATGACAGCGCTGACCGGCATCGTCGGGGGCATGGGCCCGCTCGCGTCCGCCGAGCTGCTGCGCACGATCTACCGGCAGGACCCGCCGCGCCGTGAACAGGCGGCGCCGCGGGTGCTCCTGTGGTCGGACCCCGCGGTGGTGGACCGGACCGAGGCGATCGAGCGGGGTGCGGTCGAGCCCGTGCTGGCCGCGCTCACCGGCTCGATCTGCGCGCTGGTCGAGGCCGGGGCCGAACGGATCGTGATTGCCTGCGTGACCGCGCATCACCTGCTCGACCGGCTGCCCGCGCACCTCGCGCGGCGGTGCGTGTCGCTGATCGACGTCATCTGCGACGAACTCGCCCACCGCCGCACGCGCCACCTGCTGGTGTGCACCAAGGGCGCGTTGCTCACCGAGCTCTTCACCGGGCACGAGCGGTGGCCGGACATCGCCTGCCACGTCGTGCTGCCGGACGAGACGGACCAGAAACGCGTGCACGAGCTCATCTATCTGCTCAAGCAGAACCGCGGGGTCGACGAGGCGATCGAGTTCCTGCGCGCGGCGCTGCCGAGGTACGGGGCCGACGCGTTCGTCGCGGGCTGCACCGAACTTCACCTGGTGACCGCGGAGGTCGAGCGGCGGGCGACCGTCCTGTCCGGACTCGACCCGCTGACCGTGGTGGCCGAACGGATCCGGGAGGGCGTGCTGTGAGCACCGTGCTGCGGCGCTGGGCCGACCAAGCGCTGGCGAATCCGAGTGGTGCCGCCGTGCGCGCCGCGGGGGAAGTCCTGTCGCATCACGCGCTCGCGGCGCTCGCCGCGGGCAGGCTGGCCGGGTTGACCGGTTCCGGGCCCGTGGTCATCCGCTGCGCCGACCCGGTCGACGTCGTCGCCGCGCTGCTCGCCTGTCAGGCGGCGGGCCGGACGTTCGTCCCGCTCGACGCCCGCCTGCCCGAGCCCCGCGTGCGCGAAGTGCTGACGGAGCTGGGCACGGCGACTGTCGTGACCGGGCGCGCCGAACCCGGCGATGGCGACGCCTTCCTGGCGCTCGCGGCGGCGGAGTCGCCGGCGGACAACGGGTACGTGTACTTCACCTCGGGAAGCACCGGCCGGGCCAAGGGGATCCGAGGTTCGCTGCGGGCCGTCGCCCACTTCGTCGGCTGGGAGATCACCGAGTTCGGGATCGGGGCGGGCACCGCCGTCTCCCAGCTCACCTCACCCGGTTTCGACGCGTTCCTGCGGGACGTGTTCGTGCCGTTGTGCGCGGGCGGAGTGCTGTGCGTGCCGCCGCCGGGCGAGGTCCTCGCCGGGGCCCGGCTCGCCGACTGGCTGGAGGAGGCCGGAGTCGAGGTCGTGCACTGCGTGCCGACGGTGTTCCGCACTTTGCGGACGGACCTGTCGGTGGGGCGGCTGCCCGCGTTGCGGGTCGTGTTGCTCGCGGGTGAACCGCTGCGCGCCGCGGACGTCGCGTGGTGGCGGTCGTTGTTCGGCGACGGCAAGAGCCTCGTCAACCTTTACGGCCCGTCCGAGACCACCATGACAAAGCTGTTCCACCGCACCGGTGCGGCCGACACCGCGACCGTGCCGGTGGGACTGCCGATGCCCGGTGTGACGGCGCGCGTGCTCGATCCTCTGGGGCGCGAGGTGCCGGCGGGCTCGCTCGGCGAAGTCGAGCTGGGCGTGCCGTTCCCGCTGCTCGGGTACCTCGGTGGAGACAAGGGCGGGTTCGACGCCGCCGACCCGCACCGCTACCGCACCGGGGACGTCGGCCGGATCCGACCCGACGGCGCGCTGGAGTTGCTCGGCAGGCGCGACCACCAGGTCAAGATCAACGGGGTCCGGGTGGAGCTGGGCGCAGTGGAAGCCGTGCTGCGCAGGCACTCCGGCGTTCGCGATGTATGCGCGGTGGAGGCGGACGGGCTGCTGTGCGCCTACGTGGTCGGCGAAGCCGCGGACCGGGACCTCGCGGCGCACGTGGCGGCCGAACTGCCCGCCGCGATGGTGCCCGGCGTGTTCGTGCGGCTCGCGGAACTCCCGCGCACGCTCAGCGGCAAGGTCGACCGCAGGAGGCTGCCCGCGCATACGGTGGTGCTCGTCGCCGGTGCGGGCGAACCACCGCGTGACGAGCTGGAGAACGCGATCGCCGCGGTGTGGGCGGGTCTGCTCGGCCTGCCCGCGGTGGGCCGGACCGACGAATTCGCCCTGCTCGGCGGGGATTCGCTCGCGGCTGCCCGGCTGCTGGACCGCCTGCGCCTCGACCACCGGGTCGACGTGTCGCTGCGCGATTTTCTCGCCGCGCCCACCGTGGCGGCGCTCGCCGACCGGATCCGGGCGGCGGCGTCATGACCTTGTCCGACGCGAAGCGTCAGCTGCTGTCCCGCTGGACGGCTGGAAACCGGGCGGTGGAAAGCATCCCGCCAGGGCCGGACCGTTCGACGGCGCCGTTGTCGTCGGCGCAGCGGGGGTTGTGGCTGGCTGAGCAGCTGGCCGGGAACTCCGCGCTGCACACCGAGTCCGCGGCGTTCCGGCTCACCGGCCCGCTCGACGTGGTCGCGCTGGCGGCAGCGGTGTCCGAGGAAGCCGGTGCGCACCAGGCGCTTCGTGTGACGATCACCGAGAGCGCCCAGGTCGTGCAGGACGTCGCGGTCCGCGTGCACGTCGTCGAGGTGGCCGAGACAGCGGTGGAGCAGGTGCTCCCGATGCTGGCCGCTGTGCCGTTCGATCTCGGCCGTGCGCCGCTGCTGCGCGTGCACCTGCTGCGGGTGTCGGCGGAGAAGCACGTCTTGCTGCTGACCGCGTCGCACCTCGTGGTCGACGCGTGGTCGCTCGGTGTCTTCCTGAGCCGGGTGGCGCAGCGTTACGCGGGTGGCGTGGTGGCCGCGCCGTCACTCGGTATCGGCGACTTCGCTTACTGGGAGGCGTCTTCCGCGTCGGCTCCGTCCTGGTGGAACGCTCGGCTCGCCGGTGACCTGCCGGTCGTCTCGCTGCCCGGCGACTTCGTCTCGCCGACCGGCGTGGCGGGCGCGGTACTGCACACCGACGTGCCCGAGTCGCTGGTGCGCGGCCTCGCGGACGCGGCCGGGTGCACGATGTCCGGCGTGTTGCTGACCGCGTTGTGCCTGCTGGCACACCGTTTCGGCGGCCACTCCGACGTGTTGGTGGACACGCCGGTGGCGCTGCGTGACCGGGCCGAACTGGCGACCGTGGTCGGGCCGCTGCTCAACACCGTCGTATGCCGGGTGGATCTGTCCGGGGCCCCGTCGTTGGGCACCGCGCTGGGCCGCGTGCATCAGGTGCTCAGTGCCGCGGTCGCCCATCGGTCCGCACCGATCGAGCCGCGCCCGGTCGTCCGGCTCATGTTTGCCCACCACACCGGTCTTCCGCAGGACCTGATGCTGCGCGGGGTCGCGGCCGACCGCGTCGAGGTGCACAGCGGCACCGCCAAGTACGACCTGTCGTTGTCCGTCCGGCCCGGTCGCGACGGGGACCTGCGGCTCACCTTCGAGTACCGCACCGGACTCTTCCGCGAGGAAACCGTGCGGCGGTTCGCCGGGGCGTTGCGGCGCGTGCTGGAAGGTTCGCCGTCCACCGCCGTCGCCGATCTCGACCTGATCGAGCCGGCGGAGCACGCGGTGCTGTCGTCCGCCAACGACACCGCGCGGGTGTTTCCGCCCCGGACCGTGTCCGGGGTGGTGCGTTCGCTTGCCGTGTCACGGGGTGACGCGGTGGCGGTGGGATGCGGCGGTGCGACGCTCACCTATGCCGAGCTCGACCGGCTGGCAGACGACGTCGCCGCGCGGCTCGGTGTGCGGACCGGTGACCGGGTCGCCGTGTCGCTCGGGCGTTCCGCCGAGGCAGTGGCCGTGCTGCTGGGAATCTGGCGTGCGGGCGCGGCTTATGTGCCGGTCGACCCGGCGCTGCCCGCGGAACGTGCGCGGTACCTCGTCGCCGACAGCGGGGCCGTGCTGGTCGTCGACGACGTGGCCGCGCTGCTGGCCCGGCAGGCAAAGGTCGGGCAGGCAAAGGTCCGGCAGGCAGAGGTTTGGCAAGCGGAGGAGGGCGAGCTCGCCTACCTCATGTACACGTCCGGTTCCACCGGTGAGCCCAAGGGCGTCGCCGTGCCGCACCGGTGTCTGACCAACCTGCTCGAGTCCGTGGTGAACGATCCGGGTCTCGGTCCCGATGACGTGCTGTACGCGGTGACGTCGTTCGCGTTCGACATCTCCGTGCTGGAGGTGTTCGCGCCGTTGCTCGCGGGCGCCCGCGTGGAGATCGCGCCCGACGAGGTCGTGCGGGACGGCCGTGCACTCGCGGCGGGTATGGCCGCCGCCGGGGCGACGCTCGTCCAGGCCACGCCGTCGACGTGGCGGATGGTGCTCGACGCGGGCTGGACCGGCCTGCCGGGCTTGCGCGCGTTCAGCGGCGGCGAGGCGCTCGACCGGGCCACCGCGGACGAGCTGCTCGCGGCCGTCGGGGAACTGTGGAACTTCTACGGTCCCACCGAAACCACGATCTGGTCCACCATGGACCGGGTCCGGGCGGACGAGGTGATCACGGTCGGCAGACCGCTGGCCAACACCACGTGCCACGTGCTCGACGCCGCGAACCGGCAGGCGCCCATCGGCGCTGTCGGTGAACTCGTCATCGGCGGCGCCGGTGTCACGGACGGGTACTGGGGCCGTCCGGGGCCGACCGCGCGGGTGTTCGAGATCGATGCCGGGTCCGGCGAGGCGCGGTACCGGACCGGTGACCTGGCGCGGTACCTGCCGGACGGGCGGATCGTCCTGCTCGGCCGGGCCGACCAGCAGGTCAAGATTCGCGGCCACCGGGTCGAGCTCGGCGAGATCGAGGCCGCGCTGACCGCGGACCCGTCCGTCGGTCAGGCCGTCGTGCTGGTGGACGGCGCCCGCCTGGCCGGGTTCGTCAGCGGGCCCGGCGAGATCGACCCGGACGCGCTGCGGCGGGCGCTGCGGGCCAGGCTGCCCGAGGTGATGGTGCCGTCGGCATTGGTGGTGCTGCCCGCTATGCCGTTGACCCCGAACGGTAAGGCCGATCGTGTCCGGTTGCGTGCCCTGGCCCGTGAGATGGGGCGGAAGACGGCCGGCGTCGCGCCCCGCGACGACACCGAACGTGCCATCGCGGCGTTGTGGGCGGAGGTGCTCGGGGACGAGCCCGGCGTCGAGGACGACTTCCTCACCGCCGGTGGTGACTCGCTCTCGGCGGGCAGGTTGCTCGCACGAATGCGGCGGGTGTTCGGCACGGCGCCGGGGCTCGCCGAGTTCCACGCTTCGCCGACGATCGCCGCGGCGGCCGCGCACGTGCGTGCCGCGCCGCGGGCGGTGCCTGCCGCGCGGCCGGTGCTCGACGCGTCGGCGCTCACCTTCCAGCAGCGGCAGTTCTGGTTGCTGGAGCAGGTCGCGCCGGGGACCGGGAACCTCGCCGCGTCGGTGCGGCTCACCGGGGTGGTCGATCCCGGCGTGCTCGCTGGAGCGTTGGACGACGTCGTCGCGCGGCACGACGCGCTGCGGCTGGCCTGTGACCCGACGGCTGCCGGACCGGTGCCGCGGCTGGTCCCGCATGTCGAGCGGGCGCTCCCCGTGGTGGATCTGTCCGATGTGGACGATGCGGTCGCCGACCGGCTGGCGAGGGCCGAAGCGAGCAGGCCGTTCGACCTGACCGAGCCGCCGTTCCTGCGCGCGACGTTGCTGCGGTTGTCGGCGCGGGAATGGGTGCTGCTGGTGACGTCGCACCACATCGCGGCCGACGGGTGGTCGGTCGGCGTGGCGCTGAACGAGGTCGGTGCGCACTACATCCGCCGGATCAAAGGTGGGGCGATGCCGGGTCCCGCGCCCGGTCAGGCGGCCGACGGGCGGCCTGACCCGGATGCGGTGAAGGCGTGGGCGGAACGGCTGCGCGGCCACGACGGCATCCTCGACCTGCCCGCGGATCACGGCAGACCCGCGGTGTGGTCGGCGAACGGCGCGACGCTGCCGGTGGTGCTGCCGCGTGCGCTGAACCAGGCGGTGCGCGCGTTGGCGGCGCGCCTGCGCACGACGCCGTTCACGGTGCTGCTCGCGGGGTTCGCGGCGGTGCTCGGCCGGTACGCCGACAGCGACGACGTGGTGGTCGCGGTGCCGGTGGCGAACCGCGACAGCCCCGAGCTGGAAGGCGCGATCGGCAGCTTCGCCTCGACCGTGCCGATGCGGGTGGACCTGTCCGGGCGGCCGACGTTCGAGGAGCTGGCAGGCAGGCTCGCGCCGGCCGTACTCGCGGACCTCGCGCGGCCGCGGGTGCCGTTCGACGTGCTCGTCGGGGAGCTGGGTCTACCGCGCGATCCGGCGCGGCCTCCCTTGGCGCAGGCCATGTTCGTCTACCAGAACACGCCGTCCGGCGCGCTGCGGCTGCCCGGTGCGACCGCCGAGCTCCGGCCGACCTCCTCCGGACGCGCGAAGTACGACCTCTGCCTGACCCTGTACGACGGTGACGGAGAGTTGCGCGGCGACCTCGAGCATGCGACCGACGTGTTCGGAGCGGAGAGCGCCGGACGATTCGTCGAGCACCTGACGCGGCTGCTGGCCCACCCGGCAGGCACACCGCTGGACGAGGTGGAGCTGCACGACGCGCGGCCGCGGCTCGTGCCGGGGGAGTGGGCCGGACGGCACGGCGTACCGGTGCACGAGCTGTTCCGGCGCCAGGCGGGCGCGACCCCTGACGCGGTCGCGGTCCGGCATGGCGCCGACAACAGCGTGCGCTACCGCGAACTCGACGCGTGGAGCGACCGGATCGCCGGTGACCTCGCGGCCCTCGGCGCCGGAAAGGGCACGTTCGTGGCGGTGCTCCTGCCGACCGGCATCGGCCAGGTCGCGGCGCTGCTGGGCGTGCTCAAGACCGGGGCCGCGTTCGCCTGCCTCGATGCGCGTGATCCGGTGCTGCGGCTGACCGGTGTGCTCGACGACGCGCGGCCGGTGTGCCTGTTGACCGACGGCGAGAGGCCGGAACTCGGTGCGGTGCCCCAGGTTGACCTCGCCGAGCTGCGTGGCGACCGGCCGCCACCGGTGAGTGCCGCTTCGGGCGGCGATCCGCTGTGCCTCGTTTACACCTCGGGCTCCAGCGGCAGCCCGAAGGGCATCGTGCTCGCGCACGCGGCGTTCGCCCAGTTCGCCGCGTGGCAGCGGGAACGGTTCGGCATCGGGCCGGATGGCCGGATCGCGCAGTGGGCGCCGTTCACCTACGACGCCGCCTACACCGAGGTGTTCGCGGCGCTGTGCGCGGGCGCCGAGCTGCACCTGCCGCCCGACGAGGTGCGCGCGGACCCGGTGGCGATGACGCGGTGGCTGACCGGGTCGGGCATCACCCAGATCCAGACGGTGCCGGGTTTCTTCCGCCTAGTCACCGACGCGCTCGGCCCGGACGCCGGATTGCCGGGACTGCGGCACGTACTGCTCGCGGGTGAGGTGCTGCCGGTCGAGCTGGCGCACGACTGGGCGGGGCGGGCCGATCGGCCGCGGCTGCACAACCTGTACGGGCCGACCGAGTGCATTCTGGCCACGCATCGCGAGCTGCGGCAAGGCGAACGGTTCTCCGGCTCGGTGCCCATCGGGTCGCCGATCCCCGGCAGGGAGGCGCTCGTGCTCGACCGCGCGGGCCGCGCGTGCCCGATCGGCGTGAAGGGCGAGATCCACCTGCGCGGTGACCTGCTCGCGGGGGAGTACCACCGGCGGCCGGAGGAATCCCGGCTGGCCTACCCGGCCGACCCGTGGCGACCGGGGCGCACCTTCTACCGCACCGGTGATCTCGGCCGGTGGACGGCGGGCGGTGAGCTCGAGTTCCTCGGCAGGCTGGGCTCCCAGCTGAAGATCCGGGGCAACCGGGTCGAGCTGGAGGAGATCGAGGCCGTACTCGAAGGGCACCCCTCGGTGCGGGAAGCGGCCGTCGCCGCGCACGAGCGCGGGCCGCATGATCGCGTGCTCGCGGGTTACGCGGTGGTCGGTGACGCGACCACGGCCGCACAACTGCGGACGTATCTGGCCGAGCGGCTCCCCACATACGCGGTGCCGTCCTCGGTCGAGCTGCTCGACGCGATCCCCCGCACCCGCACCGGCAAACGGGACCGGGCCCGGCTGCCGGAACCCGCACGGCCGCGGGTCGCCGATGACGTCAGGCCCGGTGTCGAGCAGACGGTGGCCGCGGCGTGGCGGAAGCTGCTCGGGGTCGAGCAGGTCGGCCGCCACACCAATTTCTTCGAGGCGGGCGGGCACTCGCTGCTGGCGGCCCGGTTGCAAATCGAACTCAGCGCCGTACTGGAGCGACAGGTGCGGCTGGTGGACATCTTCGCCCATCCGACGATCGCGGACCTCGCCGCTCGACTGTCCGAAGAGGACAGTGGCGGCTCCGTGGCCGAGCGGGGCTCCCGGCGCCGCGCGGCGTTGCGGGCACGGGTCATCACACGACGGAAAAACTAGGGGGACCGCAATGGACATCAACTCCGTGCTGGAAGAGCTCGTGGAGCGGTTCGGCCCGGACGGGCTGGAACGCGTCGAGGAGTGCCTGCGCATCCTCACCGGCGAGAGTGTGCCGCGGTACCTGCACGACGAGCAGGAGCCGACCCGGCTGTTCTTCCCCGGCATCAGCGCGCTGCCGTGGCACGACACGGCGGATCTCGCCTGGGTGCGTGACGTCGAGTCGGCGTTTCCCGAGGTCCGCGCGGAGTTCCTCGCGCTGCGCCAGGAGGATGTGCCGTTCGCGCCGTACGAGGACGCCTACACCAAGGAGCTCGGCTGGCAGGGCTGGGACACGTTCACCCTGTACAAGAACGGCGAGCGCCGCGAGGAGGCCGTGCGCCGGTGCCCGGTCACCTCGGACGTGCTCGCCGCCACGCCGCACGGCCCGCGTGACGGCATGTTCACGATTCTCAACCCCGGCGTGCACATCACCCCGCACACCGGCGGCATCAACCTGTTGCTCACCTGCCACCTCGCGTTGGTGGTGCCGCCCGGCTGCTCGATCAAGGTCGCGGACGACGAGCGCACCTGGACCGAGGGCGAGTGCCTGCTCTTCGACGACAGCTTCCTGCACGAGGCCTGGAACAAGGGCACCGAGCAGCGCGCGGTGCTGCTCTGGGACGTGTGGCACCCCGAGCTGACGCCGCCGGAGGTGCGGGCTCTGGAGTTCCTGCTACCCCGCTTCCAAAGCTTCCTGATGGCTGCCTGAGCCGGCCGAATCCACTAACCGAGGCAAAGGCGAAGCGAGAGATGAACGACGTCGACGACACCCAGCGGATCGCTGTCATCGGAATGGCCGGACGGTTCCCCGGCGCGGGCTCGGTGGACGAACTGTGGCCGCTGCTGATGGACGGCCGCGAGGCGATCACCCGGTTCACCGAGCCGGACCTGCGCGCCGCCGGTGTGCCGGAGTCCCTGTGGCGCAACCACAAGTACGTTCCCGCCAAGGGTGTGCTCGACGACGTCGCCGGCTTCGACTCGGTGTTGTTCGGCTTCACCGGGCTGGAGGCGGACGTGCTGGACCCCCAGCACCGGCTGCTGCTGGAGTGCGCGTGGACGGCGTTCGAGGACGCGGGCCGCGACCCCGAACGGGTCGACGGCCCCGTCGCGGTATACGCGGGCGCGATGCTCAGCACTTACCTGATCCAGCACCTCCTCGGCCGCCCGGATCTGCAGGAAAAGCTCGGCATTCCCTTGCTGTATCAGGCGAACCAGACCGATCAGCTGGCGGCGCGGGTGGCCTACAAGCTCAACCTGCGCGGAGCCGCCGTCACCGTGCAGACCGCGTGCTCGACCTCACTGGTGGCGGTGCATCTCGCGGTGCAGAGTTTGCTCAGCCACGAGAGCGACCTCGCGCTCGCGGGCGGTGTCTCGGTAACCGTGCCGCACCGTGCCGGCTACCTGCACGCCGAGGGCGGCATCGAGTCGCGCGACGGGCACTGCCGTCCGTTCGCCGCGGACGCCGATGGGACCGTCTTCGGCAACGGCGCGGGTGTCGTCGTGCTCAAGCGGCTGGCCGACGCGATCGAGGACGGCGACCGCGTGCACGCGGTGATCCTGGGCTCCGCCGTCAACAACGACGGCGCGCACAAGGCCGGGTTCACCGCGCCCAGCGTGAGCGGGCAGACCGCGGTGATCCGCGAGGCGCTGGACATGGCGGGCGTGCACCCCGGCACCATCGGCTACGTCGAGGCGCACGGCACCGGCACGCCCATCGGCGACCCCATCGAGGCGGCCGCGTTGTCCGCCGCCTACGCCGGGCATCCGGGCAAGTGCGCGCTCGGCTCGCTCAAGGCCACGATCGGCCACCTCGACACGGCGGCGGGCATCGCCGGGCTGATCAAGACGATCCTGGTGCTGCGCAACGGCAAGGTTCCCGCCGGGCCGCATCGCGGCGCACCCAACCCCGAGCTCGACCTCGGGCCGTTCTTCCTGCCGGACGAGACCACCGGCTGGGCGGTCGCCGGCGGTCCGCGCCGCGCCGCGGTCAGCTCGTTCGGCGTCGGCGGCACCAACGCGCACGTCGTGCTGGAACAGGCGCCGGAACAACACAGGATGCCAGCCCCGCCGGGACCGCACGTACTCACCCTGTCCGCACGCACCCCGACGGCGCTGACGACGCTGGCCGAGCGGCTCGCCGCCGACCTGCGAGCGCATCCCGAGCGCGAACTGGCCACTGTGGCCGCGACGCTGCAGCACGGCAGGCGCGAGCTGGAGCACCGGCTCACCGTCGTGGCTGGTGACACCGCGCGGGCCGTCGAGGCGTTGCGGGGCGAACTCAAGCCGGTACACGCCGACGCCACCGGCGCGGTGTTCTTGGTGCCCGGCCAGGGTCTCGACCTCGCGGGTGTCGCAGGCGAGCTGTACGACGCCGAGCCCGTGTTCCGTGCCGCCGTCGACGAGTGCGCCGTCCTGCTCGGGCTCGACCTCGCCACGTTGCTGCGCGACGGATCCACCGAGGAGCTCACCCGTACCGAGGTCACCCAGCCCGTCGTGTTCACGATCGGCTACGCGATGGCGCAGCTGTGGCTGGACCGCGGCGTGCGCCCGGCCGCGGTGCTCGGTCACAGTCTCGGCGAGTACACCGCGGCCTGCGTGGCCGGTGTTTTCACCCTGCCGGACGCGCTGCGGCTGGTGTCCGCCCGTGGCGCGTTGATGGCCGGACTGCCGCCGGGCGCGATGGCCGCGCTGCCGGTCGACGGCGAACGCGCCGCCGAACTCGCGCGGGAACACGACCTCGACCTCGCCGCGGTCAACGGGCCGCGGTCCAGTGTGCTGTCCGGTACCGCCGAAGCCGTGCGGTCCGCGCTGGAAGCGTTGGCCGCGCAAGGCGTCCGTGGTGTCCGGTTGCCCGGCGCGCGGGCGTTCCACAGCCGCGCTGTCGAGTCGATCACGGCCCGGTTCGCCGACGTGGTGGTGAGCGTGACGTTGTCCGCGCCGAGCATCCCGTTGATGAGCGGCGTGACCGGCGCACGGCTGAGCGCGGAGCAGGCGACGGATCCGGCGCACTGGGTGCGGCAGCTACGCGAACCCGTGCGGTTCCACGCCGCCGTGCGCGCGGTGGCGGATCTCGTCGAACGCCCGGTGTTCGTGGAGACCGGTCCGGGCGGTGTGCTCACTGATCTCGTGCGTGCCGCGCGACTGCCGCACGCCGCGCTCGTTCCCGCCCCACTGTCCAAAAAGGAAAACGGTGTCGCGGGCGCACTCGCGGGCATGTGGGCGCGAGGTCTGCCGGTGCGCTGGCCTCAGGGCGGACGCCGGGCGACCCTGCCCGGCTACCCGTTCGAGCGCCGCGAGCACTGGGTCACCCCGGCTGCTCCCGCCGACTCCGCCGTGCTTGCCGAGCCTCCAGCCGTGCTGAGCGGGCCGCGATGGCGGGTCCAGCCGATACGCGAGCAGGATCCACTGCAGGCGAAGCGATCCACCTGGCTGGTGTTCGTCGACGACGACGGGCCGGGACAGCGGCTGGCCGACCTGCTGACCGCCCGCGGCCAGATCGTCACCTGCCTACGGCCCGGCGCGGAGTTCAAGCGCGTCAAACGCGGCCAGTACGAGCTGAACCCGGTGCGCGGCGAGGACTACGCGGCGCTGCTGCGTGAACTGCGGGCACTCGTGCGCACGCCCACCGCGGTGCTGCACTGCTGGGCGCCCGCCGACGCCGACCGGGGCTTCTTCAGCCTGGTCCGGTTGGCGCGGGCGCTCACCGCGGAGAGCGTCGTCCACGACGTGCGTCTCGGCGTCGTCACCACCGCAGGCCACGCTGTCGCCGACGGTGACCAGGTGGACCCGGACGCGGCACTGCTCGGCGGCGTCTGCTCGGTGCTGCCTGCGGAGTACCCGAACCTGACCTGCACGCAGATCGACCTCGCCGGGGACTGGGTGCCCGCCGACGTGGTGCGGGCCGCCCTGGTGCCGACGGCACCGCTTGTCGCGCTGCGCGGTGGACGGGAATGGCTGCGGAGCTTCGAGGAACTGCCCGCACCCGCGACGGCGGACGTGCTGCGGGACGGCGGCGGCTACGTGATCACCGGTGGCCTCGGCGGCATCGGCCTCGCGCTCGCCGACCATCTCGCCCGCACCCGTTCGGCCCGGTTGGTGCTGCTGACCCGGCGCGAGGTACCGGACTGGCGTGACCCCTCGACCGAGGCCACGGAGGTCGTGCGCGCGTTGCGAAAGCTGGCCGAGGTGAGCCCGGCGCTGCATGTGGTGCGGGCCGACGTCACCGACGCGTCCGCGCTGAAGGCCGCGCTGGCGGTCGCGCGCACCGAACTCGGCCGGATCGACGGCGTCGTGCACGCCGCGGGAGTGCCCGGTGGTGGCGCCGCCGAACTGCGGCCGGACGAGCTCATGCGGTCGGTCCTCGCGCCGAAGGTCGACGGCACGCGCCACCTGCTCGCCGCACTACGCGACGACGAGGCCGACTTCCTCGTGC
This sequence comes from Amycolatopsis coloradensis, assembly GCF_001953865.1. GTDB lineage: Bacteria > Actinomycetota > Actinomycetes > Mycobacteriales > Pseudonocardiaceae > Amycolatopsis > Amycolatopsis coloradensis. The sequence goes on along the minus strand of NZ_MQUQ01000021.1, from coordinate 187,815 downwards.
TGTGCTCGTCGCTGTCGTCGATCGTGCCGACCTACGGCCAGATCGATTACACCGCAGCCAACGCCTATCTCGACGGCGTCGCCGCGGCCGAGGCCGTGCGCGGCAAGCGGCGCACGTGGTCGCTCGACTGGGACATGTGGTCGGAAGTCGGTATGGCCGCCGGCGCGGTCGTTCCGGAGAGCTTGCGCGCCCTGCACGGCACGTTGGTGGCCGGAGGACTCACCACGGACCAGGGGGTGCGCGCCTTCGAGGCGAGCCTCGGTACGCCGCCAGGACAGGTGGTCGTGGCGCGCGCGGCCGGGGTGCGGGCGCTGACCGCGCGGACCCCGTCGGCGCCCGCCACCACGAGGCACGCGCGTCCCGAACTGCGGACCGCGTACACCGCGCCGGAAACGGAGCTGGAGCAGCGCCTCACCGAACTGTGGCAGGAGCTGCTCGGCATCGACCGGGTCGGCCTGCACGACGGTTTCGTCGAGCTGGGCGGACATTCGCTGCTCGCCGCGCAGGTGGTGGCGCGGCTGCGGGCGAGCTACGACGTGGAGATCCCGGTGCTGGTGTTCTTCGAGGGCGGCAGTGTCGCCGACGTGGCCGAGCGGATCGAGGACATGATCCTCGCCCAGGTGCAGCAGTGAGCGGGCCGAGGCGGGACCGCCTTTCCCGGCTGACACCGGCGCAACGCGAGCAGTACGAACGACGACTGCGTGGCCGTGAAACCGCGGGTGCGCCCACGATCCGTCGCGACGGCGACGTGCCGCCGCCGCTGTCGTTCGGACAGGAGCGGCTGTGGTTCGTCGACCAGCTGCGGCCGGGATCGGCCGCGGCCAACGAGTACGCCGGGCTGTGGCTGCGCGGAGAGCTCGACGTGCCCGCGCTGGAGGCCGCGCTGCGCGGGGTGATCGACCGGCACGAGGCGCTGCGTACCACGGTGTCCGTTGTGGACGGCGTACCCGTCCAGCGCATCGCCGCGCGGTCCGCGTTCGAGCTGCGGGTGCTCGACGAACCCGCGGCGCCGGACGAACGACTGCGGGAGCTGGCCGGGCGGGAGGCGTCGCTGCCGTTCGACCTCGAGCGTGGCCCGCTGTTCCGCGCGCTGCTGGTGCGCGGTGGCGCCACCCGCGCGTTGCTCGTCGTCACCAACCACCACCTCGTCGGGGACGGGTGGTCGCGCCGGGTGCTCATCGGTGAGCTGGCCGCCGGATACGACGGCACGCCGATCGCGGCGCCTCCGGTGCAGTACGCGGACTGGGCGGCGTGGCAACGGCGTACGGTGACCGAGGAGGCCATCGCGCCCGCGCTGGCGTACTGGCGGGACCGGCTCGACGGCGCACCGCCGGTCCTGGAACTGGCCGCCGACCGGCCGAGGCCCGCCCAGCCGGGTGAGCGCGGCGGGCGGGTGCACTTCCGGCTCGGCGCGGAGCTCGCCGAACAGGTGACCGCACTGGCACGGGCTCATCGCGCGACCTCGTTCATGGTGCTGCTCGCCGCGTGGCAGGCCGTGCTGATGCGGCACTCCGGGCAGCAGGACGTCGTGGTCGGCTCGCCCGTCGCCGGTCGGAATCTGCCTGAGGTCGAGGGCGTGGTCGGCATGTTCGTCAACAGCCTCGTGCTGCGCACCGACCTGTCCGGCGACCCGGACTTCGCGGAGTTGATGGCCCGCACCAGGGAAACCGTGCTGGGCGCGCTCGGGCACGACACCGTTCCGTTCGAACGGCTGGTGCGTGAGCTGCGGCCGGAACGCGGCGCGGACCACCACCCGTTGTTCCAGGTGCAGTTCGGCTACCGGCCGGACGACTCGGCCGCGATCGAGCTGCCCGGCGTGTCCGTGGAGCAGGCGGAACTGGACAACGGCACGGCGCGCTTCGATCTCGATCTCGACCTGACCGGAGACAGCGCGGGAGTGCGCGGTGTCTGCGGCTTCAGCCGCGACCTGTTCGACGAGCCGACCGTGCGGCGGCTGTGCGACGTCTTCGCGGTCGTGCTCGGCCGTGTCGTCGCGGAACCGGACGCCTCCTTGTCGTGGCACCTGCGCCCGACGGACGCCGAGCAGGCGCGACTCGACGAGTGGAACGACACCGCGGTGCCCGTCACCCCGGCGGACGGTGCGGTGGAGGCTCTGCGCGGGCAGTGCGCGGCCACCCCGGACGCCGTGGCGGTGGACGGGATCACCTACGCCGAGCTCGGCAGGCGGGTCGAGCGGCTCGCGGCCGGGCTGCGGGGGGCGGGCGCCGGACCGGGCACGCGCATCGGGCTGTGTCTCGGCCGTGGCGCCGACCTGGTGGTGGCGATGTTCGCCGTGCTGCGCTCCGGAGCGGCCTACGTGCCACTCGACCCGGAATACCCGGCGAGCAGGCTCGCTTACATCGCGACCGACGCGGGCCTCGAATTCGTGGTGGTGGACCGGTTCTCCCGCGACCGGGCACCGGAGGACGTACCGCTGTTCGACCTGGACGACGTGCCTTCGGCCGAGCCACTCCCGTCGAGTCCGGCCGACCCGGACGCCCCCGCGTACGTGATCTACACCTCCGGCTCGACCGGAGCGCCCAAGGGCGTCGTCGTCACCCACGCGAACCTGGCGAACTTCCTGGTCGCCATGGACCGGGAGATCGGCACGCCGGAGGCGGCCGACTGGCTGGCGGTGACCAGCCCGTCGTTCGACATCTCGGTGCTCGAACTGCTGTGGACGCTCAGCCGGGGGCACCGGGTCACCCTCGACGCCGGCCGCGAGGGCCCCGAGTTCAGCCTCTTCTACTTCTCCGGCACGCAGTCCACGCCCGGCTCGCAGCAGTATCGGCTGCTGCTGGACGGCGCGAAGTTCGCCGACGAGCACGGGTTCAGCGCGGTGTGGCTGCCCGAACGGCACTTCCACGCGTTCGGCGGGTCGTTCCCCGCGCCGTCGGTGCTGGGCGCCGCGGTGGCGTCGGTGACCGAGCGGCTGGAGATCAGGGCGGGCAGCGTGGTGCTGCCGCTCAACCACCCGGTGCGGGTCGCCGAGGAGTGGTCCGTGGTGGACAACCTGTCGGACGGGCGGGTCGGTGTCTCGTTTGCTTCCGGCTGGCAGACGGACGACTTCGTGCTGGACAAGGACTCCTACGAGCGCCGCCACGAAGTGCTGCTCACCAGGATCGAACAGGTGCGCGCGCTGTGGCGCGGCGAGCCACAGAAGTTCGAAGGACCGCGCGGGCGGCAGGTCGAGGTCGCCATGCTGCCCCGGCCAGTGCGGTCCGAGCTGCCGGTGTGGCTCACGTCCTCGGGCAATATCGAGACCTGCCGCACGGCGGGCCGGATCGGCGCGCGGCTGCTCACGCACCTGCTCGGGCAGAGCGTCGAGGAGCTGGCCACGAAGATCGTCGCCTACCGCGAGGCGTGGCGTGCCGAGGGACACGCGGGCGAGCCGCACGTGACGCTGATGCTGCACACGTTCGTCGGCGAGGACGCCGAGCGGACGCGGGCGACGGCGTGGCAACCGTTCCGCGACTACCTGCGCTCGTCGCTCGGCCTGATCGAGAACCTCGGCCGCGCGCTGGGCATGGACGTCCGCTCGGCCGACTTCACCGACGACGACCTGGAGGCGTTGCTGGACCACGCCTGCGCCAGGTATCTCGACGACGGCGCGCTGATCGGCGGGATCGATCAGTGCCGCGCGCTGGTCGACAGGCTCGGCGCGGTCGGCGTCGACGAGATCGCGTGCCTGATCGACTTCGGGGTCGAGACCGACGAGGTGCTCGCGCACCTGCCCGTGCTCGACCGGCTGCGCCGTTCCGGCGGCTCCGGGCCGCGGCCGTTGACCAGGACGATCCGCGAGAACGGGATCACGCACTTGCAGTGCACGCCCTCGCGGGCACGGGCGTTGCTCGACGAGCCCGACGCGGATGCGCTGGCCGGGCTGCGGCAGTGGTTGCTCGGCGGCGAGGCGCTCGACCTCGATCTGGTACGGCGGATCGCGGCGCGCACCGACGCCGTGGTGCGCAACATGTACGGCCCCACCGAGACCACCGTCTGGTCGTCCTGCGACGTCGTGGACGCTCGTGCGCCGCGGGTCAGCATCGGACGGCCGATCGCCAACACCCGGCTGCACGTGCTCGACCCGCACGGCCGTTCCGTGCCGGTGGGCGTCCCCGGCGAGCTGCACATCGCCGGTGACGGCGTGGCCGCCGGCTACCTGAACCGGCCGGAGCTCGACGCCGAGCGCTTCCCGGCGGATCCCTTCGCGCCAGGCCGGATGTACCGCACCGGCGACATCGTCCGCAGGTCGCCCGACGGCAGGCTCGACTATCTGGGCCGCGCCGATCACCAGGTCAAGCTGCGCGGATTCCGGGTGGAGCCGGGCGAGGTCGAGGCGGCGCTGGCCGCGCTGCCGGGGATCCGGCGGGCCGCGGTCGCCGCACACGGTCTCGGCACGCAGGCCGCCGCGCTCACCGCGTACGTCGTCGGTGAGCCGGTGGGCGACGTCCGGGCGGCGCTGGCGGCCGTGCTGCCCGCGCATCTCGTCCCGTCACGGGTCGTCCGGCTGGACGCGCTTCCCTCGACCCCCAACGGGAAGCTCGATCGAAACGCGCTGCCCGCGGCAGGCGGCGCGCGCCCCGAACTGGACAACGCCTACGTCGCACCGGCGGCGGGCACGGAGACCGTGCTCGCCGCCATCTGGTCCGAACTGCTCGGTGTGGACCGGGTCGGCACGCACGACGACTTCTTCGCGCTGGGCGGGCATTCCCTGCTCGCGACCCAGCTCGTCGCCCGTGTCCGGCGTGAGCTCGGCGCGGACCTGGCACTGCGCACGTTGTTCGACTCCCCGACGATTTCGGCGCTCGCGCGCGAGCTGACCGTGGACGGGCCCGCCGTCCCGGCCCGGCCGGGACCCGTCGCGGACAGCGCCGGCCGCCACGTGCCGTTCCCGCTGACCGATGTGCAGCGGGCGTACTGGATCGGGCGCTCCGGTGGCGACGTGTCGTGCCACCAGTACCTGGAGATCGAGCTGCCCGGCATGGACGTCGACCGGCTGGAATCGGCGTGGCACGGGCTCGTCCGGCGGCACGACATGCTGCGCGCGATCGTCACGCCGGACGGCGAGCAGGTCGTGCTTCCCGCTGTGCCGGACTACCGGATCGAGCGCGCTGAGCTGTCCGGACCCGACGGTGCGGAGCGGCTGGCCGAGGTGCGGGAACGGATGTCGCACCAGGTGCTGCCGTCGGACCGGTGGCCGTTGTTCGAGTTGCGGGCGAGTCTCCTCGCCGAGGGCCGCACCCGGCTGCACCTGTCGGTGGACACCCTCATCGCCGACGGCGAGAGCCTGCGGGTGCTCCTGCGCGAGCTGGTGGCGGTCTACCGCGGCGACCTGGACCCGGTGCCGCTCGGCCTCACCTTCCGCGACTACCTGCTGGCCCAGCGGGTGGACGACGAGTCGCGTGACCGCGCGCTGGCGTACTGGCGCGACCGGCTGGACACCTTGCCCGCCGCCCCGGAGCTGCCGGTGCGCCGTGAGGTCGCCGGGCCGACCCGGTTCGTGCGCCGGGCGGCGGAGCTCGACGCGGCGACGTGGACGACGCTCAAGGCCCGCGCGGCGCGGCTGCGGGTGACCCCGTCGGCGTTGCTGCTCACCGCGTACGCACAGGTGCTCGGCACCTGGTCGGTGCGCGACCGGTTCACCCTGAACCTGACGCTGTTCAACCGGCACGGCGACCACCGGGACCTGCCGTCGCTCGTCGGCGACTTCACGATGCTGAGCCTGTTCGAGGTCGACGGGGCGACCACCGGTGACTTCGGCACCCGTGCCCAGCGCGCGCAGCGGCGATTGTGGGATGACCTCGACCACCGCGCGGTGACCGGTGTCCAGGTGTCGCGTGAGCTGGCGCGGCACCGGGGCGGTATGGCCGAAGCGACGCTGCCGGTGGTGTTCACGAGCGAGCTGGGCATCGGCGACGCCGGGGAGACCGGGCTGCTCACCGAACTGGGCGGCACGGTCGTGCACACGATCACGCAGACCCCGCAGGTGTGGCTCGACCACCAGGTCGGCGAGATCGCCGGAGCGCTGGCGCTGACCTGGGACGCGGTGGACGCGTTGTTCCCGCCCGGCGTGCTGGACGACATGTTCGCGGCCTACCTCGCCCTGCTCGGCGGGCTCGCCACGGAGGAAGCGGCGTGGACGGACGAACGCCGCTCGCTGTTGCCCGCCGCGCAGCCCGCCTGTTACGCGGAGCTGAACGCGACCGCGGGGCCGATCCCGGAAGGCCTGCTACACCAGCCGTTTCTGGCTCAGGCGGCGCTGCGGCCCGACCGGCAGGCGGTGATCACGCCGACCGGTGGTCTCACCTACGCCGAGCTCGACCGCGTGTCGGCGGCCGTCGCGCACCAGGTGCTGGCCACCGGCGCGGAGGTGGTCGGCGTGCTGCTCGAGCGCGGCTGGCGGCAGGTCGCCGCGGTGCTCGGCGTGCTGCGGGCGGGCGCGGCGTACCTGCCGCTCGACATCGGGCTGCCGCCCGCGCGGATCGAGCTGATCGTGCGGCGGGCGGGCGCGACCGCGGTGATCGTGTCCGAGCGGGACGTCGCCGTCGGCAATGTTTCGCGGATCACCTGCCCGGCAACGGTTCCCGACGCGGTGGACCCGGTGCCGGAGAGCTCGGCCGAGCCGGGCGACCTCGCCTACATCATCTACACCTCGGGGTCCACCGGCGAGCCCAAGGGTGTGCTGATCGACCACCGGGGCGCGCTCAACACCGTGGTGGACATCAACGAACGGTTCGGCATCCGTCCCGACGACCGGATCTTCGGCAGCTCCGCGCTCAGCTTCGACCTGTCGGTCTACGACGTGTTCGGCACGCTGGCGGCGGGCGCGACGCTGGTGCTGCCGGGACCGGGGCAGCAGCGTGACCCGGCCGCCTGGGCAGCCGCGGTGCGCGAGCACCGGGTCACCGTGTGGAACTCGGTGCCCGCGCTGATGGAACTGCTGCTCGCCCACGGTTCGCGGGTCGAGTCGTTGCGGCTGGTCCTGCTCAGCGGCGACTGGATCCCGGTCGGCCTGCCCGGCCAGATCCGGGCGCACGCGGGTGAGGTGGAAATCGTCGGCCTCGGCGGAGCCACCGAGGCGTCGATCTGGTCGGTGCTGCACCCGATCGGGGAGGTCGACTCGTCGTGGACGTCCATCCCGTACGGCCGCCCGATGCGCAACCAGAGCATGCACGTCCTCGACGAGTCGTTGCGCGCCAAGCCGTTCTGGGTGCCCGGCGATCTGTACATCGGGGGTATCGGCGTGGCGCTGGGCTACCGCGACGCGCCCGAGCTGACCGCCGCCGCGTTCGTCACGCATCCCGTCACCGGTGAGCGGCTCTACCGCACCGGTGACCTCGCCCGGCATCGGCCGGACGGCACACTGGAGTTCCTTGGCCGCGAGGACTCCCAGGTGAAGGTGCGCGGAATGCGCATCGAGCTGGGGGAGATCGAGTCGGTCCTCGCGGGTGATCCGCGGGTCGCCGAGGCGGCCGTGATCGTGCAGGGCGAGGGCGACACCGCGCGGCTGGCCGGGTACGTGGTCGCGGCCGAGGTCGCGCGGGTGACCCCCACGCGGTCCGACCTGAGCGGACTGGAAGCGCGGCTGCGCCGTCCCGGCGTGCGACGTGATCTGACGGCGTCGCCGTCGACGCCACTCGTCGGCGGTACGGCTCACGCGGCCGGGGACAGCGCCACCGCGTTCGGCGGCGGCGCGGTCGACGTGCGCGAGCTCGGTGAACTGCTGGCCGCGCTGGCCGAACACGAGGGCACGGGCGCGCCCAAGTACGGCTACCCGTCCGCCGGTGGGCTGTACCCGGTACAGGCGTACGTCGTGGTGCGGCCGGACGGTGTGCGCGGCCTCCGTGCGGGGGCTTACTACCACGATCCCGTGTCGCACCGGCTGATCGACCTCGCCCCGGACGGCTGGCCCGACCGGACCTCGTTGGCGGAGAACAACCACACGCTGTACGACGGCGCCGGTTTCGCCGTCTTCCTGGTGTCGCGGCCGTCGGCGATCGCCCCGGTGTACGCCGGGCACGCCGAACGTTTCTGCCTGCTCGAAGCGGGTGCGATGGCGCAAGTGCTGCGCACACGGGCGAAGGCGGCCGGAGTCGCCCTCTGTCCGGTCGGCGACGTCGGGTACGCGCCGCTGCGAACGGCGCTGAGACTGGAGGAGGACCAGGTGCTGCTGCACAGCCTGCTCGGCGGGACGCCGGTGGGCGTGCGGACGCTGGAGGAGGAGCTGAGGGCCGCGCTGGCCGAGCGGTTGCCCGATTACATGGTGCCGCAGCGTATCCACGTGCTTGAAGCGCTTCGCTTGACTGCCAACGGGAAGGTGGATCGCCAGGCGCTGGCGGACCCGGCGCGTGCGGCGGCGCCCGAGCCGGTCGTCGTCACCGCACCGGTCGCGGGCACGACGACGGACCGGCTCGTCCGGATGTGGCGTGACGTGCTCGGGATCGAGGAGGTCGGGCCGTCCGAAAACTTCTTCGACCTCGGCGCGAACTCCGTGCACCTCGTGCGGGTGCAGCGGCGGATCACCGAGGCGTTCGGGCGTGAACTGAGCCTGGTCGAGCTGTTCGAACTGCCGACGATCCAGGCCTTGGCCTCGGCACTCGACCACGCGCCCGCGCCGGTGGAGACGGCGGACGTGGCCGCACGGGCGGACCTCAGGCGCGGCCACCGGGCCAGGCGCAGGGACGCGCGAGGAACCGCATGAGCGACGAAGACGAAGCGGTCGCGATCATCGGCCTCGCCTGCCGGTTCCCCGGCGCGGCGAACGCCGGCGAGTTCTGGCGCAACCTGCTGTCCGGAAAGGAGACCATCAGCCGGTTCGGCCGCGACGAACTGCTCGCCAGCGGGGTGCCCGCGGCCCGCGTCGCCGATCCGGCGTTCGTCGCGGCGGGCGGTGTGGTCGACGACATCGACGAGTTCGACGCCGCGTACTTCGGCGTGCCACCCCGCGAGGCGGAGCTGATGGATCCCCAGCACCGGCTGTTTCTGCAGTGCGTGGTGACGGCGCTGGAGGACGCGGGCACGCGACCGGGCGGCGACATCGGGGTGTACGCCGCGGCGGGGTTCAACTCCTACCTGACCCATCGGCTGCTGCCCGCCGCCGACCGGCTCGGCGACGTGGCCGACGTGCAGTGGCTCGCCGGTGGCGAGAAGGACTACCTGGCCACCAGGGCGTCCTACAAGCTCGGCCTCACCGGCCCGAGCATGAGCGTGCAGACGGCGTGCTCGTCGGCGCTCGTCGCCGTGCACCTCGCGGTCGAGAGCCTGCTTTCGGGCGAGTGCTCGGCGGCGGTGGCGGGCGCGGTGTCGATCGGCGTGCTCACCGGCGAGGGCTACCTCCACCACGAAGGCGGGATCCTGTCCGCCGACGGCCACTGCCGTCCATTCGACGAGTCGGCGACGGGCACCGTGTTCGGCGGTGGCGTCGGCGCGGTCGTGCTGAAGCGGCTCGCGGACGCCCGTGCCGACGGCGACGACATCAGGGCGGTGCTGCTCGGCTCGGCGATCAACAACGACGGCGGCCACAAGGTCGGCTACACCGCGCCCGGTCTTGAAGGCCAGGTGCGGGTCATCGGCGCCGCCCACGCCGTCGCCGGTGTCACCGCCGACGAGGTGTCCTATGTGGAGGGACACGGCACCGGCACGGTGCTCGGCGACCGGATCGAGCTGGCCGCGTTGCGCCGGGTGTTCGCCGACTGGTCAGGCGGTGAGTGCGGGCTCGGCTCGGTCAAGTCGAACGTCGGGCACCTCGACACCGCCGCCGGGATGGCGGGCCTGATCAAGACGGTGCTGTGCCTGCGGCACCGGACCCTGGCGCCGACCGTGGGCAGCACACGGCACGACGGCCCGTTCCGCGTGTCCCCCGACGCGCGGCCGTGGGAACCGAGGCAGGGCAGGAGACTCGCCGGGGTCAGCTCGTTCGGCATCGGCGGCACCAACGCCCACCTCGTGCTGGCCGAGGCGCCAGGACGCGGGCCGCTCCCGGCCGTGGGATGGCAGGTGCTGCCGTTGTCCGCGCGCACCACGACGGCGCTGAACACCCTCACCCGTTCCTTCGCCGCCACGGACCTGGACACCGCCGACATCGCGGACGTGGCACATACGCTGCAGACCGGCCGGACCGCACACGCCGAGCGCCGATTCGTCGTCGCCCGGTCGATGCCGGAGGCCCGTGCCGCGCTGAGTGAGCCGGGTATCGCGCGCAACGCTTCGGCACCGACGGGCCCGGTGTTCCTTTTCCCCGGTCAGGGCACGGCGATCGGTGGGACGGTCGCGCGGATGTACCGCTCGGAACCGGTGTTCCGCGCCGAGTTGGACGCGTGCCTGGAGGTGTTCGGCCCCGAGGTGCGGGAGTTGACGCTGCACGGTGGACCAGGCGGCACCGAGGTCGTGCAGCCTGCCCTGTTCGCCGTGGAACTCGCGCTGGCCAGGTGGTGGACCGGGCTGGGAGTGCGGCCCGCCGCGCTGGTCGGCCACAGCGTCGGCGAGTACGCCGCCGCTTGCCTCGCCGGCGTCTTCTCGCTGCCGGACGCCGCCCGGCTGGTCACCGCGCGCGGCAGGCTGATGGCGGCGATGCCGCCGGGAGCGATGCTTTCGGTGCCGTTGCGCGAGGATGAGGTCGCCGGGCTGCTGTCCCACGACGTCGAAATCGCCTCGGTGAACGCGCCCGACCGCGTCGTGCTCGCGGGCCCGAGGGAGGCCATCGAGGCGGTCCGGGCCCGCTTGGACGTGCCCACGCGGTTGCTCGACACCGCGCACGCCTTCCACACCCGGCAGGTGGAAGCCGTGCTGTCCGGCTTCACGGAACTGATCGCCGCGACGCCTTGCCGCGCCCCGGTGATCCCGATCGCGTCCACGCTCACCGGCGACTGGCTCACCACGCCGACACCCGCCTACTGGCTGGCGCAGGCCCGGCGCACCGTGCGGTTCGCCGACGCCGTCCGGACCGCGGCGAGCGCGCACCCCGGTCAGCTACTGGAGGCCGGGCCCGGCCGGGCGCTGTCGGTCTTCGCGCGTCGCACGATCGAGGGAGCGCGGTCGTTCCTGCCCGGTCTCGGGCCGGACGATCGGCCGCCGACGTGGCTCACCGGGCTCGGTGAGCTGTGGGCGGCCGGGCACGAGGTCGATTGGGCACGGGTCGGGGAGGAGCGGGAACGCCGCAAGGTCGCGTTGCCGACGTATCCGTTCGCGCGGGACCGGCACTGGATCGACTCGCGGGAGCGGCGCGGGTCCGGCTCGCCGGAGCTGCTGCACCAGCGCTCGTGGCGGCGCACGGCCCGCCCGCGCGGACGGCTCGCGCCCGGCATCGCGTTCGTGAGCGGGGTCGGCGAAGACCTCGTGCGGTCGCTGCGTGAGGAAGGCTACGACGTGCGCCAGGGCGCGATCGGTGATCTGGACGCCGCGCCGGATCTGGTGGTGCACGGCGCGCTCACGCGGGCCGCGGAGCTCGGTGTGGCGTCGGCGGAAACCCTGGCGGCGCAAGCGGAACAGGCCGTGGCCGAGCCCGCGTTCCTCGGCAGGGAGCTCGCGTCGGCGTTTCCCGGCGCGCCGATCACGATGGTCGTCCTCACCGCGGGGGCGCTCGGTGAGTCACCGGTTCGCCCGCAGACGGCGGCCGCGCTCGGGCCAGTGCGGGTGCTGCCCGCCGAGTACATGTCGCTGCGGTGCCGGTTGGTGGACGCGCTCGGCGTCGCGCCGGAACCGTTGTGCGCCGAGGTGCTGGCCGACCCGGCCGAGCCGGTCGTCGTGGTGCGGGCCAACGGGCGGTGGGTGCCGGAGACGAGTCGGCTGCCCGCGGGCGAGGCGCAGGACATGCCCGCGGTGCGTGACGGCGGCACCTATCTGATCACCGGTGGGCTCGGCGCCATCGGGCTCGCCGCGGCATCCGCGTTCGCGGCGCGGTGCCGTTGCACGCTGGTGCTCGTCTCGCGGAACGCCGTTGCGGGACCCGAGGTGGAAGCGTTGCGACGCAAGGGGGCCACCGTGCGGGTCGAGGCCGTCGACGTCACGGACAGGCGGGCGCTGGCGGCGCTCGTGGCGTCGGTGGGGCGGATCGACGGCATGGTGCAAGCGGCCGGTGTCGCCGGTGGCGGGCTGGTGCACGGCACGACCGGGGCGGAGGTCGGGCGGGTGCTGGCGCCGAAGGTGCTGGGGGCGTTGTTGTTGCACGAGTTGACCAAGGATTCGCCGCCCGACTTCGTGCTCTACTGCTCGTCGGTGCTGGCGCTGACCGGACGGCCCGGCCAGGTCGCCTACACCGGGGCGAACGCGGTTCTGGACAGCCTGGCGCACGTCGTGCCGGGTGCGGTCGCGATCGCGTGGGACCGGTGGGCCGAGGCCGGGATGGCGGTGCGCGGCGAGGTGCTGCCCGCGCCGGACGGCGAGCCGGAGCCGTCGGCGCATCCACTGTTCTCCTCGCGCAGGCGGGGGACGGACGCGGTGGCGCATCGCGTGGCGTGGACCGCGGACACCCGTTGGTTCCTCGACGAGCATCAGGTGGCGGGCACGCCGGTGGTGCCGGGCATGGCGATGCTGGAGCTGGTGATCGCCGCACGCGCGGAACCGGTGGTCGAACTGCGGGACGTGGTCTTCAAGGCTCCGGCGACGGACACCCCGGAGCTCGACGTAGTGCTGCGGCAGGACGCGTGGGAGATCAGGGCGGCCGGTCAGGTGTGCGTGACCGGCCGGGCCATCGCGTCCACGGCGTCCACGGTGTCCGGATCGGACCCCGCGCGCGTCGACCTCGCCGGGGTGCGAGGCCGGTGCGCACCGGCGGTGGCGGGCCCGGTGGAGCAGAGCGGGCCGGTGAAGTGGGGCCCGCGCTGGGACTGTGTCACCGACGCCTGGGCGGGTGACGGGGAAACGCTGGTACGGCTGGAACTCGCCGAGCGGTACCAAGACGACCTCACCGTCCATCCGCTGCACCCGGCGCTGCTGGACGTGGCGACCTCGACGCTGGCCGCGGGCCACGTGCCGGTCGCCTGCGCCAGGCTGGTCGTGCGGCACGCGCTGCCCGCCGAGGTGCACTCGTGGTCAAGGCTGCGGCACGGGGACGGCGACACGCTGGTAGTGGACGTGACGGTCGCCGATGCCGACGGCATGGTCCTGGCGGAGCTGGAAGGTTTCACCCTGCGCAGGCCGGGCGTTCGCACGGGGATCGCCACGGTGGAGGGCGTCGCCGCGTTGTGGCGGGTACTCGAACATCGGCACCTGCCGCACCTGGTCGTCTCGCCGGGGAATAAGGCGGCAGAGAACACCGGCACGGTGGTGCGGCCGGACGGCGACGTGGAAGACGTCCTCGCCCAGATGTGGCAACGAATGCTGGGCGTCGAGGTCGGCCGGAACCAGACGATCTTCGAGCTCGGCGGCGACTCGCTGCTGATCGTCGAGATCGCGGCGCAGGCGCGGCAGCTGGGACTCGCCGTGTCGCCCGGCGACGTGTTCGCGCATCCGACGGTCGCCGAGCTGGCGGCGGTGTTGCGCGAGACGGAGGAGGCGCCCCCTGAGGTGCCCCGAAAAGAATTCTCGGTCGCCGAGCTCGACGCGAGGGAGATGGACGTGCTGGTCGGCATGTTCACGGCACAGGGGGAGCGGGAACAGTGAATCCGATCGCGGACGCCTATCCGTTGACGCCGACACAGGAGGGAATGCTGTTCCACAGCAGGACGTCCGAGGGCCTCTACGTGGAGCTGGTCACCTTCCGCGTCGGTGAGGATCTCGACCTCGGCGCGTTCGAAGCGGCGTGGGCCGGCGCGGTCGCGAGGCACGCCGTGCTGAGGACCGGGTTCGCCTGGGAACGCCTCAGCTCGCCGCACCAGGTGGTGCTGCACGAGGCCACGTTGCCGATCGAGCACGCCGACCTCACCGGGGCGTCCGAAGCAGGCCGGGAAGCGGAGCTGGCCGAACTGGTCGCCGACCTGCGCGGACGCCCGTTCGACCTGAAGAAGCCGCCGTTGATGCGGCTGCTCGTCGTCCGGGTGCCCGGCGAGCACGTGATCGTGTGGTGCTACCACCACCTGCTGATCGACGGCTGGTCGTCGGCGTTGCTGCTCGGGGAGATCGCCCGTGCGATGGCGGGCGACCAGCCGACCGGTCCCGTGCCCTCGTTCCGTGACCACGTGGCGTGGCTGCGCGGGCGGGATCCCGAGCGCGCACGCGCGTTCTGGTGCGAGTACCTGGCGGGCGCCGAACCGACGCAGCTCGGCTTCGCGGGCACGAAGCCCGGCGCCACGGCGTCCGGCCGGTATCGCGACGTCGCGTTGCACGTGGCCGAGGACCGGGTCCGGCGGCTGCGGGAAACCGCGACCGCGCGGCGCACCACCCTTGGCTGCCTGGTGGACGCGGCGTGGGGCGTCACGCTGGCTCGTTTCAGCGGGCGCGACGATGTCGTTTTCGGTGTGACGACCGCGGGCAGGCCACACGAGGTCCCCGGCGCGACGGCGATGGTCGGCATGTTCATCACGACCGTGCCGCTGCGCCTGTCGCTCGGCGGTGACGACTGGCTCACCGAGTTCTCGGCGGGGCGCCTGCGAGTGCTCGACCACCAGCACACCCCGTTGCCTGACGTGCGCCGCTGGACGGGGCTGCCGTCGTTGTTCGACACGGTCGTCGTGTTCGAGAACTACCCCGACGACGCGGTCGGCGGCCTACGTGTGCGCGACATGCGTTACGAGACCCGCACCAACTACCCGCTCACGCTGGTCGTGCGGGCCGGGGCGGCGCTGAGGGTACTGGCCGTCGTCGACGACACGCTGTTCGCTGTGGGGGAAGCCGAGGCGATGCTGGCGTTCTTCGACGTCGTGCTGGACCGGCTCGTCTCCGGCGCCGCCGACATCGTCGCGCCCCCCGCGCGGGAACGCTTTCTGTTGCTGCGCGGGCACAACGAGACCACCGATCCCGGCACGGTCCGTACGCTGACGCCCGCACTGACGGCAAGGCATCTCACGACGCGCCCCGGCCACCCCGCCGTCGAGTGCGGTGAGACCGTGCTGACCTACCGGCAGCTCGACGAAAGGGTGCGGGAACTCGCGGGGGTGCTGGTGGCCGCCGGGGTGTCCGAAAACGACCGGGTGGGCCTGTGCCTCGCGCGATCGGCCGATCTCGTCGCCGCGCTGCTCGCGGTGCACCGGGTCGGCGCGGCGTTCGTGCCGATCGACCCCGGCCACCCGGTGGCGCGGATCGCTTCCGTGCTCGCCGACGCCGAGCCCGTTGTCGTGCTCACCGACGAGGAGAGCGCGCCCAGGCTGCCGCGGGGCACCCGTCAGGTCCGCACGACCGACGACGCCATTCCGTTCCCCGGTCAGTCCACAGTGGATGCCGGAGGGCTGGCCTACCTGATGTACACCTCGGGTTCGACCGGCACGCCGAAGGGTGTCGCGATCAGCCACGGCGCACTCGCGAACCTGGTGTGGACACTGGCCGCGCATCCGGGACTCACCCCGGACGACCGGCTCCTCGCGCTGACCACGCTCACCTTCGACACCTCGCTGGCCGAGCTGCTCGTGCCGCTCGCGGTCGGCGCGACCGTGCTCGTCGGCACCGGTGTGCTCGGCCTCGACGGCCGCGAACTCGACCGCTACGCGGCCGAGCGCCGGGTCACCGCGTTCCAGGCGACGCCGTCGCGGTACCGGGTGCTGCTCGGCAGCGGGTGGCGAGGGGTGGGCAGGCCGAAGCTGTGGAGCTGTGGCGAGGCGTTCCCGCCGGACCTCGCCGCGCCGCTTGCCGAGCGCGGCGAGTCGGTGTGGAACCTCTACGGCCCCACCGAGACCACCGTGTACTCGAGCGTCGAGCGGATCCACGCGGACACCACGCGGGTGACCGTCGGCCTGCCCGTCGCGAACACCGCCCTGCACGTGCTCGACCGGCGCGGCGAACCCGTGCCTGCCGGTGTCGTCGGCGAGCTGCACATCGCCGGTCTCGGCGTCGCCGACGGGTACTGGCGCCGCCCCGAGCTGACCGCCGAACGGTTCGTCACCGACCCGTTCGGCATCGCGGCCGGCGGGCGGATGTACCGCACCGGCGACCTCGCCCGCCCGCTCGCGGACGGCAGGGTCGAGGTGCTCGGCCGGATCGACCGGCAGCTCAAGCTGCACGGCCACCGCATCGAGCCCGCCGAGATCGAGAAGGTCCTGCTCGCCCACCCGGCCGTGCGCGACGCCGCGGTCACGGTGCGGGACGACCGGCTCGTCGGGTATGTGGTCGCCGACGGCGCGGACACCGACGAGCTGCGTGCCCACCTGCTCGCTTTCGTGCCGTCGTACATGGTTCCGGACACGATCGTCGCGCTGCCCGAGCTGCCGTTGTCGTCGGCGGGCAAGACCGACATCCGGGCGCTGCCCGACCCGGCACCGTCGGTGCCACCGGCGCCCGACGAGCTCGACGGGCTGGAAGCCGTGGTGGCGAAGCTCTTCCGGGACGTGCTCGGGGTGACGCGGATCGGCCGGGCCGACGACTTCTTCGCGCTCGGCGGCGACTCGTTGCGGGCGATGCGGTTGATCGCACGGGTGCAGGCGGAGTTCGACGTCGACTTCGACGTCGAACTGCTGCTGGACCACCCGGACGTCGAAGGCGTCGCGCGGCTCGTGGCCGACCGGACGGAGAACCCGTGACGCCCGCGGTGCGGTTGCGTGCGGTCGTGAAGACCTACGGGGAGCGCGCCGTGGTGCGCGGTCTCGACCTGGAGGTCCGGGCGGGGACCTGCCTGGGGTTGCTCGGACCCAACGGCGCGGGCAAATCGACGTTGCTGCGGATGCTGACCGGGCAGACCACCGCGGACAGCGGCGAGATCGAGGTGCTCGGCCATCCGGTGCCCGAGCGGGCCCGGCAGGTGAAGGCGAGACTCGGTGTGGTGCCGCAGCACGACGACCTGGACGGCGAGCTGAGCGCGCGGCAGAACCTCGAGTTCTTCGCCAGACTCGGTGGTGTGCCGAGGAAACGGCTCACCGGCGTGGTCGACCACGCGCTGGCGCTGACCCGGTTGCGCGACCGGGCGGGCGACCGGGTCGAGAAGCTTTCCGGAGGCATGCGGCGCAGGCTGCAACTCGCGCGGGCGGTGCTCGGCGACCCGGAGCTGCTGTTGCTCGACGAGCCGACCGTCGGCCTCGATCCCCAGGTGCGCCAGGAGTTGTGGGAGCTGGTCGACGACCTGCGCTCTCGCGGCACATCGGTCGTCATGACCACCCACTACATCGAGGAGGCCGCGCGCCTCGCCGACGACGTCGTGGTGTTGCGGCGCGGGGAGATCGTCGCCACCGGCACCCCCGCCGAGCTGCTCGTCGAACACGCCGGCGCACAGGCCGTCGAGTACCTCGGTGACGCGCGGCGCCGCGCCGAGGTGGTGGAGATCGCCGGGCGGGCGGGGCTGCCGCACCGGCAGACCGGGATGGCCGTGTCCGTGCTGCGCGCCGAGGAGGTCCCGCCCGGTGTCGCGGACGAGCTGGGGCCCGCGGACGTGCGGCGGCCCACCAGCCTGGAGGACGTGTTCGTGGTGCTGACCGGGGAGTCGCTGACGTGAGCTGGCCGGTGTTGTGCGCCGTGTGGCGCCGTGAAGGCATCATGTTCCGCCGGTACTGGCTCGCGACCACCTTCGGCGCGCTCGTCGAGCCGCTGATCTACCTGGCGGGGTTCGGGCTCGGGTTCGGGCTGCTGGTCGACCGCGTCGACGGACATCCCTACCTGGACTTCATCGGCACCGGGACGGTCGTCACGTCGGTGCTGTTCGCGTCGGCGTTCGCCGGCATGTTCGAGACGTTCTACCGCCGCACCCAGCAGCGGATCTATGAGGTGATGCTCACCCAGCCGGTGCGGGTGTCCGCCGTCGTCGGCGCCGAGGCGAGCTGGACCGCGGTCAAGTCCGCCGGGTTCGGTTGCGCGCCACTGGTGGTGAGCCTGTTCTTCGGGCTCGCGCCGCGCTGGGAGATGCTGCTGGTGCCCGTGGTGGGACTGGTGGCGGGACTGGGATTCGCGTTGTTCGGCATGTGGATCTCCGTCCTGGTGTCCGCTGTGGACGGTCTGCGGCTGGTCACCTCCGGCCTGCTCACGCCGCTCGTCATGGTCGGGGGCGTGTTCTTCCCGCTGACCGGCATGCCGTCCTGGCTGACCGTGATCGCCCAGTTCAACCCCATCCAGCACTGTGTCCAGCTGGTGCGGCACGCGTCGTTCGGCGTGCTCGGTGCCGCGGATGTGGGGCACGCGCTGGTGTTGCTCGCTTTCGCCGCGCTCCTGTGGCCGCTCTCGGTGCGCGGCCTGGCCAGGCGGCTGGCCGACTGAATGTTCGTCCGACGAGAGGTCGATCCCATGCCAGTGCCCGCCGTCCACACCGTCGCCGCGAGGCTCGGCTGCGAGCCGGACCGCGTCGAGGCCGTGTACCCGTTGTCGCCGCTGCAACAGGGCCTGCTGTTCGAGTCGTTGTCGCACGAAGACAACGGTCTCTACCTCGTCGAGGTCCCGGTCCGCTGCGTCGGCCCGCTCGACGTCGACCGGTTGCGGGCGGCGTGGGAGCGGACCGTCGCGCGGCACGAGGCGTTGCGCAGCGCCGTCGTCTGGGACGGCCTCGACCAGCCGGTCCGCGCCGTGCTGCGCGGGATCGACTCCGGCGCCGAGGTGCTGGAGTGCGCGGAGTCCGCGGTGGACACGCTGTTGGGCAAGGGATTCGACCTGGACACCGCCCCGCTGGCCACGCTCACCGTGCTGCGGCACGGCCCCACCGCGCACCACGTGGTGTGGCGCAGCCACCACATCGTGCTCGACGGCTGGAGCATGGCGCGGATCTGGGACGAGCTCTGGCGCGGGTACGCGGGCGAGTCCGCAGACCTGCCGGAGCCACCCCCGTATGCGCGCTACGCCGATTGGCTGGCGACGCAGGACGCCGACGACCGGGCGGCGGCGTACTGGCGGGAGACGCTGCGCGACCTGCCCGACGTCCGGTCGCTGGGCGTCGCATGCGGGCCGGGTGAGGGCGTGCCGGGCTACGCGGAGGAGGTGCTGCGGCTCCCTGCGGAGCTCACCGCGCGGGTGGCGGAGTTCGCCGCGGCCGCCAGGGTCACCGCGAGCACGGTCTACGCGGCCGCGTGGGGGTTGCTGGTCACGCAGCTCCTGGACAGCGACGACGTCGTGTTCGGCATGACCAGCGCGGGCCGCGGCGCACCGGTCGACGACATCGAGTCCATGGTCGGGCTCTTCATCAACACGTTGCCGCTGCGGGTGACGGTCGACGCCGCCCAGCCGGTGGGCCAGTGGCTCGCCACGGTGCAGCGCTCGGTGTTCCGGTTGCTGCGCTTCGAGCACACGCCGCTGGTGACGCTGCAGGCGCAGGCGGGTCTCGCGGCCGGCCAGTCGCTCTTCGACACCATCTTCGTGTTCGAGAACTTCCCCATGGCAGGCAAGCAGATCGGCGACGGCGAGCTCGTCGCGGGCGACGCGGTCGTGCGGGAGAACTCGCACTATCCGCTCAACGTCACGGTGATGCCGGGCGAACGCGCCACGGTGAAAATCGGCTGGCGCCGCGAGCAGGTGCCCGACTCCGCCGCCCGGCGGCTGCCGTCCCGCTACGCCGACGTGCTGGCGGAACTCGTCGTGGACACCGAACGCCCGGTGGGGCAGCTGGAACTAATGGGGGAGCGGGAACGCGCGGAGGTCCTCGCGTTCGCCCACGGCACGAGCACGCCTCTGCCGGACACGTCGATCCAGGCGCGGTTCGCCGCACGGGTCGCCGCCCGGCCGGACGCGCCCGCGTTGGTCACCGAGTCGCGCACGTGGACCTTCGGCGAGCTGGACGCCGCCGTCGCCGCACTGGCCGTGGCGCTCGGCACGAAGCCGGGTGACCGGGTGGCGGTGCTGCTCGACCGGTCGCCGGAGCTGGTGGTGGCGTTGCTCGCGGTGCTGCGCACCGGTGCGGCGTTCGTCCCGATCGATCCCGGATACCCCGCCGAACGGATCGCGTACATGCTGCGGGACAGCGGAACCGTCGCGGTGGTGACCGATGCCGCCGCGCTGGGCCGGTTGCCGGAAAGCCATCCCCGGCTGGTCCGCGCGGACACGATCGAGCCCACCGAGCCTGCCGAGGTCGCGGTGACCACTGTGGACAGTGACGCCGTCGCGTACGTGATCTACACGTCAGGGTCGACCGGCAGGCCCAAGGGCGTGCTCGGAACGCATCGCGGTGTGCTGAACCGCGTGGCGTGGATGGAACGCGCGCACCCGTGGGGTGAGGGCGAACGGTCCGCGCAAAAGACGTCGGTCAGCTTCGTCGACGCGGTGTGGGAGATCTTCGGGCCGTTGCTGGCGGGCGTGCCGCTGGTCCAGGTGCCGGTGGGGCTGGAGACCGACCCGTTCCGGCTGGCCTCCTTCCTGGACGAGCACGAGGTCACCCGCGTGGTGCTGGTACCGACGTTGCTGCGTGCGCTGCTCGACGGCACGTTCGACGACGAGACGCTGTTGCCCCACTTGAGGTGGTGCGTGTCCAGCGGCGAGCCGCTGGATCCCGCGACGGCGATCGAGGCCGTGCGCCGCCTGCCGCACGCCCGGCTGCTCAACCTCTACGGCTCGACCGAGGTCTCGGCCGACGTCACGTGCCACGTCGTCCGGGACGGCCGGGTGAGCACGGGCAAGCCGATCGACAACACCACCATCCTGGTGCTGGACCGGCATTTCCGGCCGGTGCCCGCCGGGATGACCGGCGAGGTGCACGTCGGCGGCGCGGGTCTGGCGTCGGGGTACGCGGGCCTGCCCGAGGAGACCGCGGCACGGTTCGTGTCCGGCCCGGACGGCGTCCGGCGGTACCGCACCGGTGACCTCGGCCGCTGGTCGGACGACGGCGACCTGCACCTCACCGGACGGGTGGACCACCAGGTGAAGGTGCGCGGCAGGCGCATCGACCTCGGCGAGATCGAAAGCGCGCTGCGCGACCGCGCGGAGGTCACCGACGCCGTCGTCGTGCTGCGGGCCGCGGCGTCGGGGGACCAGGCGCTGGTCGCGTTCGTCGAAACCGGTGCGGAGGGAGCGGATCCCGCGCGGCTGAGTGAGCACCTGTCCCGGATTCTGCCCACCTACGCGGTGCCCGCGCCCATCATCGTGGTTCCGGAGGGTCTGCCGCGTACCCCGAACGGCAAGGTCGACCGGGTGGCGCTGCGCGACGTCGAGGTGGTGACGGCGGTGGAGCACGTCGAGCCGCGCACCGGGACCGAGCAGACGATCACCGTCATCTGGGAGGAACTGCTGAACGTCGACGGCATCGGCGTCCACGACGACTTCTTCGAACTGGGCGGGCACTCACTCACCGCGACCATGATCGTGTCCCGGATCCGGGTGCGGCTCGGTGTGCGCCTGGAGCCGAAGGACATGTTCGACGTCGCCACGGTCGCGCAGCTGGCGGCCGTGGTCGACCGGCGGGCGGCAGGCTCGCCGGAGGACCGGTGAGCCTGCCGCGCCGCCGCTCAGCCGGGCGGCACCCGCAGGCGCCGCACCGGCGCCTGCGGGGCGCGCACCGCTCGTTTCAGCACCCGCTCGAAGGCCGAGGCGAGCCCGGTGACCGTGGCGTGGTCGAGCAGCAGGCTGTTGTAGTCAAGGGTGACCACCAGCCCGCCGGCTCCCCGGTTGTCCAAATCCACCACCAGGTTCTCACCGTCCCACGAGTCGCCGAACTGCTCGATCGTCTTCGCCACCGACGGCTGGTACTCGGCGATCCACGGCGCCCCGTCCGGCGTCTCGGCGGGCGGCCCCTGCGGCAGCATCGGCTGCATGATGAACAACACCTCGGAGTGCGGCTTCTTCCACCCGAGGAGGTCGCGCACCACCGCGTGCGGCACTTCCTGGTGCGCGATGGAGTCTTGAGTGACCCGGCGGGCCTCCTGCAGCAGCTCGGCGAACGACCAGTCGGCGCGCACGGTGCCCCGCAGCACGACGGAGTTGGAGAAGTTGCCGATCACCGGCTCGTACTCGAGGCGGTTGCGGCCGGCGTACGACGACGTGACCACGATGTCCGCCTCCTCCCGGTCACCGGCCAGCACGAGCTGGAACGCCGCCAGCATCGTCATGAACAGCGTCGCGTCGTGCCCGCGGCCCAGCTCCGTGACCTGGTCGACCAGCTCGGCGGACAGGACGAGGACGTGGCTGCCCTGCTCGTAGCTGTCGACCTCGTCGCGCGGCCGGAAGTACGGCAGCTCGGCGGGCTCGGCGAGCCCCGCGAGTCGCTCGCGCCACCACGCCGCCTGCCGCTGTCCCTCCTCGCTCGCCGTCCAGGCGCGCTCGTGCAGCGCGAAGTCGGTGAACTGGATCGGCAGCGGCTCACGGTCCGGCGTGGTCCCCATCAGGTGCGCCGTGTAGTTCTCGGCGAACTCGGGGAAGAACACGGTGGTGGACCAGCCGTCGGCGATGCCGTGGTGCAGCACCAAAACCAGCACGTGGTCGGCTTCGGCGAGTTTGACCAGCCGTGCGCGCAGCAGCGGCGCGGTCGTCAGGTCGAAGAGCGCGCCCCAGTCGCGCAGCACGAGGTCGTCGAGCAGCTTCATCCGCTCCGCCTCGTCCGCGACGTGCGACAGGTCCTCCTGTGGCACCACGATGTCAACGTGCGGAGCGACGACCTGCACGCCGCGGCCGTCGACGTCCGCGTAGGACGTGCGCAGCGCCGCGTGTCTCGTCACGATTCCCTGCAGTGCCGCGGTCAGCGCGGCCACGTCGAGCGGCCCGGTGATGCGGCGCGCGAAGGCCATGTTGAAGACCGGGTTGCGGCGTACCAGCTCTTGCCGCCACTCGATCTCCTGTTGGCGCGACATCGGAAACTTCTCATCCCCAGCGATCACCCGTCAATGCTTACCACGTCCGGAACCCTTGGGGGAGCGAAACTTTGACCAATCGAACCGAACCGTCCACTGTGGAACGTCCGAGTGGCCGGAGTCGGCGTCGTGCCCTGAGACTTACCGGCTGCGTGGCGTTGCTGCTCGTGGTACTCGTACCGAGCGCGTTCCCGGTCGGCGGGCTGCCCGCGCTGGGACCCGTGCTCAACCCCGGTGACGGCGTGTGGGGACGCTCGGCCCCGGTCTCCGACGAGGCCCCGGTCGTGCCGGGACTGGCCGTGCCCGCGGTCATCTCCTTCGAGGCCAACGGACTCGCGCATGTCAGCGCGGGCAGCGACGACGACCTCTTCCTCGGCATCGGCTACACGCACGCCAGGCAGCGGCTGTTCCAGATGGACCTGCTGCGCCGCCGCGCGGCGGGACAGCTCGCCGAGGTGCTCGGCGCGTCCGCCGTCGAGTCCGACATGTTCCAACTCGATCTCGGCCTCGCGAGGTCCGCCGAACGCGACTGGCGGGAGCTGCCGCGGGACGCGCCCGCCCGGCAGGTGCTGCTGGCCTACAGCGACGGCGTGAACGCGGCGATCGACGAGCTCATCGCGCGGGATCTGCTGCCGGAGAACTTCGTGTTGCTCGGCTACGCGCCGCGCCGGTGGACCCCGGTCGACAGTCTGGTGGTGCAGCGCATGTTCGCCCAGTCGATCGGCTTCACGGACCTGCCGGTGACGTTCTCGTTCCTGGCGAAGTCGCTGCCCGCCGATGTCTTCGGGGCGTGGTTCCCCGAGGTTCCCGCCATCGCGCAGCACCCCTACGACAAGGGGCCGTACCGGAAGTTGCCGCTCACCCCGGCGCCGGTCGGCGCGGATCCCGCCGCGCACGGGGCGGATCCGGTTCCGGGCGGCGGCGGGGGCGGCGGCGTACCGGCCGTCGGCGGACTGGCACCCTTGCGCGAGCGCCTCGCCGATCTGCCGCCGGGCACGGTCAACCGGATCGGCAACAGCAACGCGTGGGCGGTTTCCGGCGCGCACACCAGCACCGGCAGGCCAATGCTCGCGGCCGATCCGCACCTCGGGTTCTCGTTGCCCGCCATCTGGTACCAGGTCGAGGGAACCAGCCCCGGCTACCACTTCACCGGGGTCACCGTGCCGGGCTTCCCCGCGCCGGTGCTGGGCAAGACCGACCGGTTCGCCTGGGGTGTGACCAACGCCCAGCGGCCGACATCGTTGTTCTACCTGGAAGCCACGGACCCCGCCCGCCCGGATCAGTACCACTGGCAGGGCGAGTGGCGGCCGATGACGCTGGTACGCAACCGGATCGGCGTCCGCGGTGAGGAGCCGCGCGAGCACGTGACCCGGTTGACCGCGCACGGGCCGGTGTTGCAGACCCAGGGCGTCGCCACTTCGTTGTGGTGGTCCGGCGCGCTGCCGAGCGACAACCTCTCCGCGCTGTTGAACGGACTGCGCGCCAAGGACACGACCGCCTTCCGCGCGAGCCTGAGTTCCTGGAGCGCCCCCGCGCTGAACTTCGTGTACGCCTCACCGGAGGACATCGGGGCGTTCACCGTCGGCGTCACGCCACAGGTCGAAGGACACGACGTGGCGCTGCCGCTGCCCGGCGACGGCTCGGCGGACGTGGCGGGCGCCATCCCGGTGGCGGCGCTTCCGGCGGTGCACGACCCGGCGGACGGAGTGGTGGTGTCGGCGAACCAGCGCGAGGTCACCGGCGACTACCCGTACCGGTACTCGACGTCTTACGGCTTCCCGGACCAGGGCTGGCGCGCGGCGACCCTCACCGCGGCGCTCTCCGGCGCGACCGGGCGCACCGCCGACGACATGGCGGCGTTGCAACTGGACGAACGCGACGAGCTGGCGGTGATGCTGGTGCCGCAGCTGCTGAAGGCGTTGCAAGGCAAGGAACTCGCCGGGGCGGGGAGTGACCTGCGCGCCGCTCTGGCAGGCTGGGACCTGCGCGCGTCCACGGGTTCGGCGCAGGCGGAGTTCTTCGAACGGTTCGCCACCGCGTTAGTGCGCAGGACCTTCCAGCCGTGGTGGGACCAGTACCACGTGCCGCAGGACCCGGACGGCTGGCTGCCGCTGTCGAGCGGCAAGTCGTCACCGGTGAAGGACGTCCTGCGTGCCACGGTGGCACGATGGGTCGTCAGCGATCCGGGCAACAGGTTCTTCTCACTGCCGGACGGCACCCGGCGCGACGCCACGGCCGTGCTGCGGGAAGCGTTCGACGAAGCGGTGGGGCAACCGGCGGGGCAGCACACGGTGCGGTTCCCTTCACTGCTGGGCGTGCCCGCACTGGACGAGGGCCCGTTCCCCGCGGGCGGCAACAGCCGCACGGTGAACGCGTTGTCCGGCGAGACGGCGGAGGCAGGCACGGCGGGCCCGAGCTGGCGCTTCGTCGTCGACTGGAGCGCTCCCCAGGGTGCGGCACGGGCGATTTGCCCGTGCGGACAGAGCGAAAACCCGTCTTCGCCGTGGTGGGCCAACGGCGTCGAGCCGTGGCGCCGGGGCGAATACTGGCAGGTCGCGGAAGGCCCGGCCGCCGAACCGGTCAGCACGGTCAAGTGGAGGTTGAAGCCGCGATGAGCAAACGGAATGTGGTGGTGTTCGCCGCGACCACGGTGGTGCTGTCGGCGGCCTTGCTGCTCGGCTGGTGGTGGGCCACCGTCCTCGTCGCCGCGTTCGCGGGCTTCGCGGTGGGCAAGGTGTGGCTTCCCGTCGTCGCGGCGATGACCGCGTGGGCGACCGCGATCCTCTGGACCGGAGGCGCGCCGGACACCGCGCGTGTCCTGTCCGCCATGGTGCTGGCGAACCGCGACCTCGGCTGGCTGGTGCTCGTCATCACTGCCGTGTACGCGGCATTGCTGGCATCGGCAGGCGCCTGGACCGGTGCGACCGTCCGTCGAGTGGGGAACCGCGGACCTGACAACGCGCGCGGTTGACCTACGTCATCGAGGGACCACCGAACTCCGCCGATTCCCGCCGCTCCACCGACGAGGTGGCCATCGGCGCCGGGAGAGTAAGCGATCTCCGGTGTGAAGCGTCGGCTCCATACTCGCCCCGGCCACGGTGACCACCACGAACAGGTGTCTGACACTCACGATGAGAATCGTCAAGGTGACGCACAGGACTGCCACCACGAGTCAGGCCGTCACGCTCGGCCGGAACAAGGCCATCAGTTCAGCGAGGATGACGATTATGAACGCGACGAGGAACGCCCCCGCGACAACGACCACAACGCCGCCGACCTGAATGTCGGCCTGTCGGCTCAGCATCACAGCCGTCCCGCCGAGCGCGGCGGCGATCCACTGTCGGGCTCGGCCATCCGGTTGGCGCCGAGCGCGGTGTCGACGGTGTCCTCCAGCTGTGTCCGCAGGACGGGGCAGTCTCGAATGGGGTCGTCGCGGGGACAGGTGAGCAGGTGCTCGAGGACGTGTTGTGCCGCGCGGAGCCGCTCTATCTGGTGTTGCATGACGCGGATGGACTCGGCCACGACGTGCCTGGCCCTGCCGCTGGGCGGATTGTCGGTGAGTGTGGCGGTGGTGTCCGCCAGGCTCATCATCCCGTCGTGGTGAAGCAGTTGAACGAGTGCGAGGCGGCGTAGCTCGTCACGGCCGTAGACGCGGACGGTCCCACGTCGCCCAGCCGGGTGTAGCAGACCAACCTGGTCGTAGTAGCGCAGCGCGGAGACGGCGATACCGAAGTACCGCGCTACCTCGCTGATCGAGTAGTGCACATCACCATGATCGCACGTTGCGCTCAAGTCCACTTGAGCGAGCACGGTGGACCCAGGGTGATCAGTGAGGAGAACACCGTGGAGCGATACGAGGTAGTAGTGGCTGGCGCCGGGCCGGTGGGGCTGTCGACAGCGTTGTTCCTGGCGGACCGGGGAGTGCGGGTGCTGGTGGTGGACAAGCGTGACCCGCTCGATGGTCCACCGCGCGCCAGTACGACTGTGCGGACGCTGGAGCTGTTCCGGTCCATCGGGCTGGGGCCGGCGCTGGATCGCGTCGGCTGGGACGGGCCGCTGCCGATGCGATCGATGTTCAAAGCCAGCGCGGTCGGAGCCGTATTGCATCAGGCGGCCCCTCCGCCGGACTACGCGGAACGGCTGGACACCTGCAGCCCGGTGGATTCCCGGCGCGCGATGACGCAGTACGAGCTGCAGCGACTCGCCTTGACGGAGTTGGAGCGCCGCGGTGGGCAGGTCCGGTTCGGCGCCGAGCTGGTCGAGTTCACCGGCGACGCCGAGGTCGTGTGCGCTCGGGTGACCGAGGCGGGCACCGGTCGCGAATACGAGGTGGTCGCCAGCTACCTGGTCGGGGCCGACGGTGCCCGCAGCCGGGTGCGGGAGCTACTCGGCGTCGACATGCCCGACCGGGAAGTCGACGCCAGGCTCAACACGGCCTTCTTCCGCGCCGACCTGCGGAGCCTACTGCCGGAGTCAGCCACACACGTTTGTTTCATCCGCAACGAACAGGTCTACTGCACGCTGTTCGCGAAGAGCGCGGGCGGTGACCGTTGGTCCTCGCACATCATGGATTACCCTGGCAAACTCGCCGAACTCGCCCAGCTGCCGGCGCAGCAGACCCTGCGACTGCTGCACGCGGCAATCGGCGACGACACCGTGCCGATCGACCTCATCGAGTGCAATGCGTGGGAGGCCGCGATCGGCATCGCCGCGGCGCTGCGCCGCGGCCGGGTATTCCTAGTCGGGGACGCCGCCCACGTGCAGAGCTCCGCCGGCGGGCTGGGCATGAACACCGGCATCCAGGACGGGCACAACCTCGCCTGGAAACTCGCCGCCGTGCTACGCGGACAAGCCGGCGAGACCCTTCTCGACAGCTACGAGCCCGAACGCCGAGCGGCCGCCGAGGCATCCCTGGCGCCGTCCCGCCGCTTGCTCCGCGGATACCAGGCCCAGCAGGACACCAACCAGCTGTACGTGCAGGCGGCCGCCGACTACCTACGCGGGATGATGCTCTACCGCTACGACTCCGACGCCGTGCTCACCGACGACGCCGCATCGCCCGACATCCTCGACAACCAGGCGACGCCTGGCTGCCGCCTGCCACATCGATGGCTCACCGACGGCAACCGCCGACTGTCCACACTCGACCTCGTCGGTGCGCAGTGGACGCTGCTGACCGGCCCGAACGGCACCGGCTGGCTCACCGCGAGCACCAACGACCTGCAGGTGCGGCAGATCACCGCGGCCATGGTCGAGGGCGATCCCGCTGCATTCACCGAGATGGCCGGCACCGAGCCGGATGGCGCACTCCTGGTTCGCCCCGACGGGTTCGTCGCCTGGCGGTCGCGCAGCCTCCCCACCGACCCGAACGACACAATCCGCTCCGCCATGCACACCCTGCTCGGACACAGCTGAGCGCGCCGTGCATCAGGCGTATGGAACGAGACCCGAGTCCGCGCTCGGAGACGCCAGCCGGGCATAGGCACCGGTGCTGACCCTTCGGAATTCAGCAAGTTCTGACTCCGGTGGTTACCAATAGGACTGTCGGATCGCGAGTTCTGACCAGCACAAACAGCCCGTACAGCGGAGGGGGCGTTCAAAGCTCCTCTATGAGCCTGAACGCCCCCTCCGGGACCTACCTGGCGGTCTGGCCGGTCAGGCCATCGGGGGTTGCTCGCGCCACCAGCGCTGGCCGGCTTCGGGCAGGGTGGAGATCGGGTCGTAGTAGGGGTAGCGGCGCTGCAAGGCCTCAGGATCCTCGTGTTCGATCCCGGTCCGATAGTTCTTGGTCCAGTACGAGATCCCCAGCTCGCGGTCGTACTCGGCCAGCTGGTGGACCCAGCGCTTCCCGACATAGGGCACGTCGCAGACGATCCGCGGAGTCGCATAGCCCGGCAGGTAGCCCATGATCGCGTGCTGGAGTTCCTGTGCTTCGTGCACAGAAACGCGCCAGTGCTCGGCGTTCGGGATCATGTCGCACATGTAGAAGTAGTACGGCAGGATGTTCGCCTCGCCCTGCAACGCGAAGCACAGGTCCAGCAGTTCGGCCGGGGTCGCGTTGACGCCCTTCATCAGCACGCCCTGGTTGCGCACGTCGCGGACGCCGACGTCGAGCGCGGTCCGGGCGGCTTCGGCGACCAGTGGGGTGACCGATTGCGCGTGGTTGACGTGGGTGTGGATCGCGAGGTTGATGCCGCGGCGCTGGGCGGTGCCGGCGACGCGCTCGAGTCCTTCGACGACCTTGGGCTGGATCCAGTGCTGTGGCAGGGCGGCGAGCGCCTTGGTCGCGAGCCGGATGTCGCGGACGGTGTCGATGTCCATCAGCCGCATGAGGAACGACTCCAGTTGCGGCCACGGCACGTTGGCGACGTCGCCGCCCGAAACCACCACGTCGCGCACGCCGGGGGTCTTCTTCAGGTACTCGATCATCGCGTCCTGGCGATCGACGGGCTTGAGCGAGAGCTTGTGCTTCTCGATCAGCTCGGTCGAGTTGCCGACCAGGTCCATCCGGGTGCAGTGCCCGCAGTACTGGGGACAGGTGGAGATCATCTCGGCGAGGACCTTGGTGGGATAACGGTGCGTCAGCCCCTCCACGACCCACATCTCGGCCTCGTGCAGTGAGTCTCGTTCCGAGTGCGGGTGGCTCGGCCACTCGGTGTCGCGGTCGCTGCGCACCGGGAGCATGTAGCGGCGGATGGGGTCGGCGTACCAGGCCTCGGTCACCTTCGCCTGGTCGGTGCCCGCGTTGGGCGCCATCGTGTTGATCATCTGCGGCGGCAGCAGCATCGACATGGTGGCCATCTCGCGCTGGTCGGCGAGCATGTCCTCGTAGAAGCGCTCCTCGAGCTGATCGCCCATCAGGGCACGTAGCTGCTTGGCGTTGCGGATGCAGTGCACTCGCTGCCACTGCGCGTCGCGCCACTCCGCCTCGGTCACGTCATGCCAGCCGGGGAAGCGGCGCCAATCGGGTTCGATCAGCTCGACTCGGGTGTAGTCGTAGGGCTGATCGTAGGCGGCTATCGGCGAGGTCGGCTCCTGGATCGCAGTCATTTGTACTCCTCGTCGTCGGACACGCGTGAAAATATCCTGTCACATCGTTCGGAAGACGTAAATATTCCTGTCTTGCGGGTGTATCGGGAGCACACCGACCCGCCGGTCACGTGGTCATCCGCACGCTGCAAACTCGGAAGGGTGACGAACGCGCGAACCACGCTCCTGCTCGGCGGGCGCATCTACAGCCCCTCGGCCCCGGACGCCACCGCCATGGCGATCACGGACGGCACCGTCGTCTGGGTGGGACAGGACGGCCCGGCCAAGGCACTGCATCCCGGCGCCGAGGTGATCGACCTCGAGGGCGCCTTCGTCGCCCCCGCGTTCGTCGACGCGCACGTCCACGCCACCGCGACCGGTCTGCACCTCACCGGAGTGAACCTCGCGAACATCCGCGGCGCCGGAGAACTGCTGGCCGCGGTCCGCGACGCCGTCCGGCCAGGGCAGGTGCTGGTCGCACACGGCTGGGACGAGTCCCGCTGGACCGACGGCAGGCTGCCCAGCCGCGCCGAACTCGACGAGGCGGCGAACGGGACCCCGGTGTACCTGAGCCGGGTCGACGTCCACTCCGCCCTCGTCTCCAGCGCCCTCGCCGCCCTGGCGCCGGGTGTGCGCGACGCGGCGGGCTGGTCGGCCGACGGGCCACTGACCCGCGACGCCCATCACCGCGTCCGCGCGGCCATGCGCGAGGCGATCACGCCCGGTCAGCGACGCGAGGCCCAGCGCGCGTTCCTCGCCGAAGCCGCCGCGAGGGGGGTCGTCAGCGTCCACGAGTGCGCGGGTCCCGACATCTCCGGCGCCGACGACCTCACCGACCTGCTCACGCTCGCCGCGGGACCCGGACTGCCGGAAGTCGTCGGCTACTGGGGCGAACGCGGCGGAGTCGACGCCGCCCGCGCGCTGGGCGCCAGGGGAGTGGCGGGCGACCTGTTCGTCGACGGCGCCCTCGGCTCCCGCACCGCCGCCCTCCACGAGCCGTACTCCGACGCGCAGGGCACCTCCGGGACGCTCTACCTCGACGCCGCCGGCATCGGCGAGCACATCTCCGCCTGCACCGAAGCGGGGTTGCAGGCCGGTTTCCACGTCATCGGCGATGCCGCGGTCGCCGAGGTCGTCGAAGGATTCCGTCTTTCGGAGAAGACCGTCGGCCGGCGTGCCCTTGCCGCCCGGCACCACCGGCTCGAACACGTCGAGATGATCGACGTCGAGCAGGCGCGGGCGCTCGCGGGCTGGGGGGTGGTCGCGTCGGTCCAGCCGCAGTTCGACGCGGAATGGGGTGGCGAGCACGGGATGTACGTCGACCGCCTCGGCGCCGAGCGGGCCGCGAAGCTCAACCCTTTCGCCACCATGGCCGCCGAAGGACTCCTGCTCGCCTTCGGTTCCGACGCCCCGGTCACGCCGGTCGACCCGTGGGCCACCGTCCGCGCCGGCACCTACCACCGCACCCCGGGCGCGGGGCTGTCCGCTCGCGCGTCCTTCACCGCCCACACGCGCGCGGGTCACCGTGCTGCCGGGGTCAACGACGGCGTCACCGGCAGCCTGGTCCCGGGCGCTCCCGCGCACTACGCGATCTGGGACGCGACGGACCTGGTCGTCGCGACACCGGACTCGCGGGTGCAGCGCTGGTCGACCGACCCGCGGGCGGGTGTGCCTCCGCTGCCGAACCTGGCGGAAGGGGCGACACTGCCCCGCTGCCTGCGCACGGTCCGCGACGGGCAGGTCATCCACGATGTGTTCACCCTGACGGCCTAGGGTTCAGGGGTGTCCTCGACCGTGACCAGCCCGGACCCTGAAGCTGGGCCGCGAAAGCGCTTCTCCCGCGCCTGGCTCGTGCGTTTCCTCGTCGCCGCGGCGTCGGGTTTCACGCTGTACCTGAGTTTCGCGCCGCGTCCGCTGTGGTGGCTCGCGCCGCTGGCGTTCACCGGTTTCGCGCTGGTGGTGCACGGACGCCGGTTCCGCGGCGCGTTCGGTTACGCGTTCGTGTTCGGGATGGGGTTCTTCCTGCCGCTGCTGACCTGGCTGCTGGATTTCCTCGGACCGGGCTTCGGGCCCTGGCCGTGGCTCGGGCTGGCGATGGCGCTGTCGGTGTATCTCGGCTTCGGCGGGGCTTTCGCCACCGTCGTGTGGAACCTGCCGCTCGGGCCGCTCTGGGCGGCGCTGGTGATCATCGCGCTGGAGACGCCGCGTGCCTGGTTCCCCTTCGGCGGTTTCCCGTGGGGCCGCGTGGCGTTCAGTCAGCCCGAGGGCGCGTTCGTCTCGCTGGCGTCGGTCGGCGGTGCTCCACTGGTCGGTCTCGCCGTCGTGCTGACCGGATTCGGGATCGCGGCCCTTTGCTTGCGGCTCAAGGGTTCCGACGCCCGGCGTTCGGTCGTGGCCGCGTCCGCACTGACGCTGGTGCCGGTGGTGGCGGGACTCGCCGTGTGGCCGACGATCGGGACGGAGGCCCAGGACGGCGAACTCACCGTCGCCACGGTGCAGGGCAATGCGCCCGACATCGGCCTGGCGCTGGAAGGGCGCCGGGACGAACTCCGGAGCAACCACCTCGCCGAGAGCGCCCGGCTGCTCGAAAAGCTCAAAGCCGACAACACCAAGGTCGATCTGCTGATCTGGCCCGAGACCGCGATGGCCATGCGCGCCGGTGACGCCGGCGTCGACCAGATGGTCCGCGACTACGGCACGCAGGCGATCGTCGGCGCGCTGGTCCGTCTGCCGGACGGCTCGGCGCAGAACTCCGCGCTCGTCTGGGATCCGGTCACCGGTCCGGGCCAGCGCTACGCCAAGCAGCAGCTCGTCCCGTTCGGCGAGTACGTCCCCGCCCGTGAGGTCGCGAAGCTGGTGACGCCGTTCGTCGACAGCGTGGCGAACATGACACCGGGTAACGGCGACAACGCCGCGCTGTCGGTCGCGGGGACCAAGGTCGGCGTCTTCATCTGCTACGAGACCGCGTTCGACTACCCGGCCCGCGAATCGGTCGCCGATGGCGCGGAACTGCTCGTCGTGCCGACCAACAACGCCTGGTACGGGCCGGGGGAGATGAGCTACCAGCAGCTGGCGATGTCACGGTTGCGAGCGATCGAACACGGCCGGGCCGTGGTCGTTTCCGCTACCAGCGGGGTCAGCGCGATCGTCGCTCCCGACGGTTCGATCACGGCTTCCACCAGCCTTTTCACCGCAGATTCCCTGGTGGGGCGTGTACCGCTGAGGCAGCAGACTACGCTGTCGGATCTACTCGGTGTGACGACGGAGTACGGACTGCTGGCCCTGGCGGTCGCCGGGGTTACCGGCGGGTACGTACTCCGTTTTCGCACCCGGCGCGCGAGCGCCGCCAAGGCAACGAGGGAAGCGGCGGGCTGACCCGCCGGAACACGGAGGAAAAGCGGATGGCGCAGGCGCCACGGGGGGCCCAGGAAATCGACCCGGTGCTGGTGGTGGTCCCGACGTACAACGAGCGGGAGAACATCGGCCCGATCCTGGAACGCCTGCTCAAGGCACTCCCGGACGTGCACGCCCTCGTCGTCGACGACGGCAGCCCGGACGGGACCGGCGACGTCGCCGACGAGCTCGCGAAGGCTGACGAGCGGATCCAGGTCATGCACCGGACCGAGAAGGCCGGCCTCGGCGCCGCGTACGTCGCCGGATTCCGCTGGGGTCTCGCCCGTGATTACGCCACCATCGTCGAGATGGACGCCGACGGCTCGCACGCGCCGGAGGATCTGCCCCGGGTACTGGCGGCCCTCGAGGACGCGGACCTGTCCATCGGCTCCCGCTACGTTCCCGGCGGCAGCACGGTGAACTGGCCGTTCCGGCGCAAGGCGCTGTCCTGGGTGGCGAACTTCTACGCGAAGGTCGCACTCGGCATGAAGATCAACGACATCACCGCAGGCTTCCGCGCGTACCGGCGGACCGTGCTGGAGAAGCTCGCGCTCGACGAGATCGCCTCGCGCGGCTACTGCTTCCAGATCGACCTGGCGTTCCGGACGAAGCTCGCCGGATTCGAGGTCGTCGAAGTGCCGATCACCTTCACCGAACGCGAGGTCGGTCAGTCGAAGATGAGCGGTTCGGTCGTGCGCGAGGCGATCGTCATGGTCGGGATGTGGGGCATCAAGCGTCGCTGGCAGCAGCTTCGCGGGCTGGCCAAGAAGGGCTGACCCCCAGCACACTCACCCCCAGCTTCCCCAGTTCCTTCACCGTCGGTTCGTCCGGCGCCGCGTCGGTGATCACGCCGGCGATGTCGGACAGGGGGAGCACGGTGAACGGCGAGGCCGCGCCGATCTTCTCCGAACTCGCCAGCACGTAGGTGTCGGCGGCCCGTTTGGCGAGCGTGCGTTTCATCGCGGCCTCGTCCGAGTCGCCGGTCGTGAGCCCGGTCTCGGGATGCACGCCGGTGACGCCGAGGAAGAACAGGTCGGCGTTGATTCCCTCGGCCGCCTCCGCCGCGGCCGCGCCACAGGTGACGGCGGAGTGCTTGAAGAGCCGTCCGCCGATCAGGAACACCTCGACCTTCGGATGCGTGACGAGCGCGGCCGCCACCGTGGGGCTGTGTGTGACGATCGTCGCTTCGAGGTCGACCGGAAGCGCCTTCGCCAGGGCGAGCGCGGTCGTGCCGCCGTCGAGGATGGCGGTCGACCCCAGCCGGATCAACGCTGCTGCACGTTTCGCGATCCGTTCCTTGCCCGCGACGCTGACCGCCATGCGGGTCGCGTAGTCCGCGGTGGCGGGGGAGATCGGCAGCGCTCCGCCGTATACCCGCTGACAGAGCCCGGCCTCCGCGAGTTCTCGCAGGTCACGGCGAATACTGTCCTCAGACACGCCGAGTTCGACGGCGAGGTCTTTGGCCACGATCCGGCCTTCGGTCTTCAGACGTTCGAGCAACAGGTCTCGACGTTGCGCAGCCAACATTTGCACGATCCTCCTTGTTCTTGCCGATTGTTGCACATTAGGCTCCGCCGCATGACCAAACCTCTGATGATCCTCATCGCCGGCCCGTTCCGCTCCGGCACCGGCGACGACCCCGAACTTCTCGCCCGCAACCTCGCCCGGCTCGAAGAGGCCGCCTGGCCGATCTTCCGCAGCGGCCACGTGCCGATGATCGGCGAATGGGTCGCGCTCCCGGTGCTGCGCGGAGCCGGCGGGAAGACCGTGGCCGACCCGGTCGCCAAGGAGGTCATGTACCCGACAGCCGACAGGTTGCTGCACCACTGCGACGCCGTCCTGCGCCTGCCGGGGGACTCCACCGGCGCCGACCAGGACGTCGCCATCGCACTCTCCCGAGGACTCGCCGTATACCACCGTGTCGAGGACATCCCGGGCTACCAAGCCGCATAATG
This sequence comes from Amycolatopsis coloradensis, assembly GCF_001953865.1. GTDB lineage: Bacteria > Actinomycetota > Actinomycetes > Mycobacteriales > Pseudonocardiaceae > Amycolatopsis > Amycolatopsis coloradensis. Next base: position 152,672 of record NZ_MQUQ01000021.1, on the reverse strand, counting down.
CGTAACTCGATCGCGTGTGACGTTTCTGGGGGAAGGTGAGCCGTGACCGGAAAGGTCTGCGGAATGTGCGGCGGGCCGCTGCCGTCGAAGGCGGGTTCGCGCGGACGTGCGGCCCTCTATTGCTCGGCCGCGTGCCGCCAGCGGGCCTACCGGTCACGGCACGACCCCACCCCGGACGTGGAAACCCTCATCGCCGAAGTCGGCCGCGTCGCGAACCGCCTGACACCTCGACCGTCGGACACCTTCTTCGCCGACCTCACCGCACTCACTTCGGACGTCGGCAGGTTGCGGCGGATCGCCCAGCTCGCTCTGCGGGGCAAGGAGGAAAACGTCACGCCTGCCCCCGTGACGGAAACGCTGGACGAGGTCGCCTTCGCCGGGAAGATCGAGCAGCACCAGCGAGAGCTGCGCGTCCACTGCTACCGCATGGTCGGCTCGTACGACGACGCGGAAGACCTGGTTCAGGAGACCTTCCTCCGGGCCTGGCGTGGCCGCGAAGGCTTCGAAGGCCGGTCGAGTTTCCGTGCCTGGCTCTACCGGATCGCCACCAACACCTGTCTCGATTTCCTGCGGCGCACCAAGCGAAGCCCGCGCCCCTACGACCAGCTGCCCGGCGTCGACCAGCAGGGCGAACCACCCCAGTTCATGCCCTGGCTGCAACCCTTCCCGGACAGCCAGCTCGCCTCGGCGGAAGCCGAACCCGGTGAGATCGCGGAGACCAGGGAAACGATGGAGCTGGTCTTCCTCGCCGCCATCCAGCACCTCCCGCCGAGACAGCGGGCCGTGGTGATCCTCAACGACGTCCTCGGCTGGAAGGCCGCGGAGACCGCCGAACTGCTGGAAACCACCGTCGCGTCGGTCACCAGCGCACTCCAGCGGGCCCGGCCCACCCTGCGCCAACGCCTGCCGGAACGCCGCACCGACTGGGCACGGACGGCCCAGCCGACCGAGGAGGAGCAGGTGATCCTGCGGCGCTACATGGCCGCCGCCACCGGCAGCGGCGACAGCCGGGTGATGGCCGAGCTGCTCAGGGAAGACGTACTGGTCACGATGCCGCCGAACCCGCTGTGGTTCTCCGGCCGCGACGTCTTCCTCAACTTCGTCGCCGAGTCCTTCGACCCCGCGTCACCGGCGTACTTCGGCGAATGGAAACACCTCCCGGCCATCGCCAACCGGCTCCCCGCCGCGGCGGGCTACGTCCGGCGGCCGGGCACCCGGATCTACCGGGCACAGGTCCTCGACGTGCTGCGGATCGAGGACGGGAAAGTCGCGGAGATCACCGCGTTCGAACCGCATCTATTCCCCGCGTTCGGCCTGCCACTCACGATCACCTGAGGACCGATGAGATCCACGCTCCTTCCGCGTCTCAACGATCGAACCCAACCAAACGGAAGGAACACCCTCATGAGCCTCCAGGACAAGAACGCGGTCATCTACGGCGCCGGTGGATCGATCGGCGGCGGTGTCGCCAGGGAATTCGCCGCGCGGGGCGCCCGTGTCTTCCTCACCGGGCGCCACGAACCGGCGCTGACGAAACTCGCCGACGAGATCAAGGAGACCGGGGGACTGGCCGAAGTCGCCGTCGTCGACGGCTTGGACGAGACCGCGGTCGACGCGCACGCGGCGTCCGTCGTGGCTGAGGCCGGCAGCCTCGACATCTCCCTCAACCTCGTCCCGCGTGGCGACATCCAGGGCATCCCGCTCGCGGAGATGTCGGTCGAGGACTTCGTCCGCCCGATCACCACCGGCATCACGACCAACTTCATCACCGCCCGCGCGGCCGCCCGGCACATGATCACCCAGGGCTCCGGCGTCATCCTCGCCCTCGACAGCGGCTCCGCACAGGGCAGTCCGATGATGGGCGCGACCGGCTCGATCGACGCCGCGCTGGACACCTACATCCGCAATCTCGCCGTCGAGATCGGACCGCACGGCGTCCGCGCGCTCGGCATCTGGGTCGCGGGCATCCCGGAGACCTTCACCCCCGAAAAGCTCTCCGCCGTCAACAACCAGCTGCCGGCGAGCCCGGAGATGATGGAGAACATCCTCGCCGGTCTCACGGAGGCCCGGATGACCAAGCGTTCACCGCGCCTCGCCGAGGTCGCCGCCACGCTGGCGTTCCTCGCTTCCGACGACGCCATGGGGATCACCGGCACGTTCGTCAACGTGACCAGCATGTACCCGAGCTGACCAAGCAGCCTGGCGCCAAGGCCAGCACCGCCCGGATCGCGGGGCTGGCCTTGGCGCCATGCCGCGTAGCCCGCCCGGCCGGGCGCGGGTCGTCCGTCTGCGCACACGCGCCGTGGTCGCGCCGGTCTCAAGCCGCCCCGGCACAGCCGAGACATGACGAAGCCCCCGCGAAGGGAGGTCGCGGGGGCTTCGCCGTGTTCGTGGTGGGGCTAGCTACTTGGCCGTGCGTCAGGCGGACCGGGTGGTCCTGCGTCCCTTCAGCTCGGCGAGACGTTCGTTGAGCAGATCTTCGAGCTCCGGAATCGAGCGGCGCTCCAGGAGCATGTCCCAGTGCGTCCTCGGGGGCTTGACCTTCTTCTGCTCCGGCTGTCCGCCGTCCACGATCTCGGACTCGCTGCCGTGCAGCCTGCACTCCCACACCGAGGGGATCTCGGCGTCGTCGGAGAAGGGCACCTCGAACTCGTGGTTCTTGGGGCAGGCGTAGCGCACGGTGCGCCGAGGCGCGAGGTCGTGGTTGCGGTCGGTCTCGTAGCTGACCGCTCCCAGCCGGCTTCCACGGAGAACACGGTCGGCCATGATGGGGGTCCTTTCAGTCAGCTCCGGGTGGAGCCAGGGTGATGCTCACCCTATGCAACGACGAAGGGGGCCAGGAGATTCCCTGGACACCATGTCCTTGCTCACGATGAGCTGCGTCACCCGGTGGCAACAGCTTCTCCTAGTAGGAGTGGTTTCGCGCTCTGGCGTGACGTCAATACGGCCATCTTGGTGCGGATATCCCCCAGATGGGCTAGTAGTACGCCTGTCACGTCAACCGTAACTGACCGTGTTGGGCCGAGGTCGGCCCCAGGTCGCCCAGTCGAAAGTGTCGACGGCACAATACCTGATAACGGACAGTGTTCATTTCACCCTCGGAACGTGATATCGGTGAAGATTCAACTAGCAACTGCTCGGTATCCGCCACCACAACGGTGTCCCCGGCCCGCAACACCTCGCCGTCGGACACTCTCGCGTTGAACCGCCCCGTCTGCCCGCACCAGCACAACACCTCGACCTGAACCGGCTGCAACTCGTCCGCCAACTCGAACAACCGCGCCGCACCCGGGAACAACACGCTCCGGAAATCCGTCGCGATCCCGAAGCAGTACACGTCGATCTGGACGTCATCGGCCAGTTCAGCCAGCTGATCCACCTGATCGGGCGACAAGAACTGCGCCTCGTCGACGATCAAGTAGTCCACGTGCCGCCCCGACGCCCACTGCTCCCGCACCAGCAACCGCAGATCGGTCTCGTTCCCCACCTCGATCGCCTTGCGCGTCAGCCCGATCCGGCTGGTGATCTGCGGCTCACCGGACCGGTCGTGCCGCACCAGCACCATCCCGCGACGACCCTGCCGCGCGTGGTTGTGGTCGATCTGCAACGCCAGCGTCGATTTCCCGCAGTCCATCGGCCCGTAACAGAACTTCAACTTCCCGACGACCGGCACACCCCGCCGTGAACCCGCCACCGGCACCGACGACAACGCGTCCGTGGGGTCCGGGCCACTCTCCTTCAGTACGGTCACGACGCTCGACCCTATCGGCACGCTCCCGCCTCATTGTCTGTCAGGGCGCCCTGCCACCGCGATAGCGGGGCCTTCGGCCGGGCGGTTTCACGCGTTTGGTCGCCCTTAGGCACATCATCAGCTCCGCCAACAGGCCCTCACAGCACCGCCGGTGGTCGGTTGCCCGCCGCCTCGATCGCCCGGCGCACCGGCACCAGCCATACGAACACGAAACCGAGCACGAAGAAGATCACCAGCGCGATGATCGCGTACCGGAACGAACCGGTGATCTGCCCGACCGCGGCGAACAACAGCGGACCGAGCCACGACGTCCCCCGCTCGCCGACCACGTACAGCGAGAAGTACTGCGCGTCCTTCCCCTCGGGGATCATCTGCCCGAACAACGACCGCGACAACGCGTTCGTTCCACCGAGCACCAACCCGATCCCGACCGCCACCGCGTAGAACTGCAACGGCTGCCCCGCCTGGATGAAGAACGCGAAGCACAACACCGCCACCCAGGCCACCAGACTCCCCAGGATCGTCTTCTTCGCCCCGAACCGGGCCGCGATCGCCCCGTGGATCATCGCCCCGGCGTACGCCAGGAACTGGATCACCAGAATCGTGACGATCAACACCTGAGTGCTGTACTTCAACTCGTCCTTGCCGTACTGCGCCGACACCGCCACCACCGTCGTGATCCCGTCGGTGAAGACCAGGTAACTCCCCAGGAACGCCAACGTCAGCGGATAGGCCCTCGCCTCACCGATCGTCCGCTTCAACTCCTTGAACCCGGCCGTCAACACCGACAGCCCCCGCTCCGCCGACTTCGGCACATGAGTCTGGGGGAGAGCCCGCACCGCCGGGAACGTGAACACCGCCCACCAGATCCCCGACGTCAGGAAACAGATCTGGACGGCCAGCCCCTCGCTCACCCCGAAGTCCTCGTGCCCCATGAAGAACCCCAGCTGGAGCGCGAGCGCCAAACCACCGCCGAGATACCCGAACGCCCACCCCTTCGACGACACCGCGTCCCGCTCGTCAGGCTCCGCGATGTCCACCAGGAACGAGTAGTAGACGACCAGCGCACCGCCGTAACCGATGTTGGCCAGGATGAACGTCCAGACCCCGACCTCCCAGTTCGTCCCCGAGACGAAGAACATCAGCGCCGACGCCACCGCGCCCAGGAACGCGAACCCGCCGAGGATCCGCCGCTTGTGCCTGCTCCGGTCCGCGATCGCGCCGGCGATCGGCAGCACCAGCACCTGCGTCACCGTCGCGATGGACAGCAGATACCCCCACAGCGACCCCGCCGGGAAGTGCAGCCCGAACAACAAGACGTCACAGTTCTGAAGGGTGCTCGAAGCTCCACTCGAATCGGTGCACGCTCTGTCCCCGTTAAGGGTGAAATTCGCCTTGGCATCCGCGGACGCGATCTCGCTCAAATAGAGCGCTCCGAACACCGTGATAACCGACGAATAGAACGGCGAATTGGCCCAGTCGTAGAGGTACCAAGCCCGCCACACCCGCCTGCGTTCACGGGTCACGGCCACCGTCATGCACTGCTCCTGAAGTCGAGAATGTCGAGGTCAGCGGGAGACTACTGGTGATCGCGCCCAGCTGTCCGGCACAAGTGCGGACCGTGTTCGTTTCGACGCGAGACGAACCCTTCCCGGCAACCTCCCCGACCATCGTCGGCGTGTCGATGACACGAACCACGTATGTTTCATGTGAGGCTGGTGTGCGAGCTGTGACTCTTGTGAAGCAAGTGTCCGGTATTTACTGTTCCGCTCATGAGGACCCATCGCCTTCGCACAGCACACCGCGTAGTGGCGAGAACGCTCCTGCTCGCCCTCGCCGTGACGGGCCTGCAGGTCGCCACCACCGGATCCGCCGCCGCGGATCCCCATGGCTCCCACTGGGCCAAGCTCCGCATGTGTGAATCGAGCGGGCGCTACAACATCAACACCGGCAACGGCTACTACGGCGCCTACCAGTTCGACCTGCCCACCTGGCGCAGCGTCGGCGGCCAGGGGAGGCCCGACCAGGCCAGCCCCCGCGAACAGGATTACCGGGCCCTCTACCTCTACCGCATGCGCGGCTGGCAACCCTGGGAATGCGCCGGCAAACTCGGCTTCCGCAACGACGGCGACGGCCGCAGCAAACGCGTCCCGTCCTATGAGGACTCCGCCTACATCGGCGGGGGAGGACAGCCCGCCCCGCCGCCCCCGCCCAAACCGAAGCCGACCCCGCCCGCCCCGCCCGGCGGCCCCAAACCCGACTGGCCCGGCGTCGTCTACGCCTATGGCGACTGCGCGCCTGCGCTCAAGGTGTTCCAACTGAGGATGAACGCCTACGGCTACGGCTTCACCGGCACCGGCTGCTACTACGACAAAACCCGCGAAGCCGTCCTCGCCCTCCAACGGGCCAACGGCATCAAGGACTCCGGCCGCCTCGGCCCCAAGACCTGGGACGCCGCCTGGAATGGCAAACCACCCCGGTAACCCGCCGCGTTTAGTCCTCTGGTTGCGGTTTGACTCGCGACCAGAGGACCAAACGCAGGTTCAGGTCGGCCAGGCACCCCGCTCCCGAAGGACCTCACGCAGCAGATCCGGCCGATCCGTCACGATCCCGTGGACCCCCAGATCCAGCAGCAACCGCATCTCCGCCGGATCGTCCACCGTCCACGTGTGCACCTCGAAACCCGCCCGCGTCGCCTGCCGCAGAAAAGCCCGGTCCACCACCTTCAACCGCCCCTGCCGCACCGGCACCTGCGCCATCGCACCCCGCGCCAACGCCCGCAACGACACCAGCGGCAGAAACCCGTTCGCCCACATCACCGCCACCGAACGCGGCCCCATCGCCGTCACCAGCTTCGGACCCGCCAGCCGCCGGATCCGCGTCAACCGCGCGTCGGAGAACGACGCCGCCGCGACCCGATCGTGCGCCCCGATCCGCTCGATCGTCCGCACGAAAGGCGCCACCGCCTGATCCGACTTCACGTCGATGTTGAACCGCGCCTCCGGCAACTCCTCGAGGACGTCCTCCAACCGCGACAACGGCACACGGCCACCCACCTTGACGTTCCGCAGCTGCGCCCACGTCTGCCGGGAGATCAATCCCGAACCATCGGTCGTCCGGTCCAACGACTCGTCGTGATGCACCACGACCACGCCGTCCGACGTCGCGTGCACGTCCGTCTCGAGATAGCGATAGCCCTCCGTCACCGCCTGCTGGAAGGCAGGCAGCGAGTTCTCCAGTCCGTCCAGGTCACCGAGGTGCCAGCCTCGATGGGCGAAGGCACGAGGGAGCGGGTCGGCGAGGTACGGGAACAGTGTCGGCACCCCACTAGTGTGCACTTCGGTCGTAGCCCCGGCATGATCGTCCGGTGGCCAGCTAGGGTCTGAACCGTGAGGGAAGTGGCCGAGCACCCGAAGACGTCTGCCGAAGAGGTGTCCGAGCTACGCCGCGCGGGGGCACCCAAGCACTGCGGATGGTGCGGCCGCAGGCTCGAACAGGGCGGTAACGTCGGCAGGCGCCGACGTTACTGTGGGCAATCCTGCCGCCAGCGGGCCTATGAACGCCGCACCGCGCTCCAGCGCAGCGGCCTCCCCGAAGACGCCGTCGTCCTCTCCGACACCGAGATCGCCACTCTGCAAGACCGGCTCTTCCAACTCCGCTGCGCCGCCGAAGACATCGTCACCGCCGCCGACGACGGAGCCTCCTTGACCGAACTCCGCGGCCTCGCCGACGAAATCGCGCAAGCGGCCAAGGATCTTGAACAGCTCCGCTGACCTACACGATCCCGTCGAGCGCCCGATACGTCCGGTTGCTCGCGGCTGCCGCCCGCTGCTCCCGTCCCGTCGCCTCGATGTAGTTCTGGCTGGTCGCCAGGCTCGCGTGCCCCAGCAGCGCCATGATCTCCGATGCCGTCGCGCCGTCCTCGGCCAGCCGCGTCGCGAAAGTGTGCCGCAACGCGTGGAGATTCGCCCCGACCGGCACGCGGTCGTGCAGGCCCGCCCACCGATAGCAGGACTTGACGAGGTACTCCAGCGCGCCGCGGCCGATCGGCTCGCCGGCACGATCCCGGAGGAGGGGAGTGGAGGGCCCGAACCTCTGCTGAGGGAAGCGACGGCGACAGGAGGCCAGGTACTCCTCGATGATCTTCTCCATGATCGGCTGCACCGGAATCGAGCGATCGCGGCTTCCCTTGCCGTGGACGTGCAACCGCATCTCACCCTGGCGACCGACCAGCGACCGCGCTGTCAGCGCACGCATCTCCGCCGCACGCAGTCCGGCGACCAGGCCGAGCGCGATCACCAGCACGTCCCGCTCCGGCCACGGATCCCGCGTCCGGCGCGACCCATCCGCGGCGGCCGCGAGCAACTGCTCCGGGGTTTCCTCACCCCGCAACGGTTTCGGCGTCAACGGAGGCGCCTTCGGCCGGGCGACCGCACCCATCGGGTTGCCTGCGAGCAGCCCGTCGGACACGCAGAAGGTCAGGAACTGGTTCCAGGTCGACCACGCGCGCAGGACCGAACTCTTGGCGTGAGTGTCCGCGAAGGCACCGAAGGCGTTCCGGAGCGACTGAGCCGTGAGCATCTCGACGGTGAGATCGTCAGGGGAGAGGTTCGACTCACGAAGCAGGAGAGCGGTGATGCCAGCGAGGTCCCGGCGGTAGGCGTCGGTGGTGTGAGGAGAATCCTTACGGGGACGACGTGCGGCGAAAAAGGCTTGCTGTGCCTCGGAAACCCTCATGGAGATCTTGTACCGCATGGCACCGACAGTCTTACACTGGGTTATATTCCATTTCATGCATAATAGCGATTATGCATGAAGCGGAGTGATGGATCCGGAAGCTCCTCGCGGGGGATCCTGGTCCGCTTGTCGGTTCTCGGCGTGTCCTGATGGGTCTTTCCTGACGATTTCTCTTCATGACATCCGAGCCACCATGGCCAACTGGAGCCTCAAGGGGCGATGATCTCGGCGGCGGATCACCAGGTCAGTCGCCGCAAATGCTTCTGTTCGCACTCGGCGACCGAGACACTGGGATTGATTCGTCACTGTGACGTTTTAAGGGTGGGTGATCGGTCATCCGTTTTGCGCTCCCGGGGGCACACTTGGCCGTTTCGGGCGACTTGGAGCAGACCGCGTCCAGGAGGGTCGAAGGGAACCATGCCCGCATTGCACGCGGCGAAGGGAACTTACCCGCTACATGCAACGAAAGACCCCTTAAGCACTGCGCCAGAGACCTCTCTTGAGCCTCGTGACCCAAGGTCGACCAAGTGCCGATAATGTACATTATGTCAAGTAACCGAGAGGTCAGTGCTCCCCGCCGGTGTCGGCCTGGTCGCACGAGACGCTGGCGCAGCGACCGGACGCCGACGAGGTCCGCTACTCCTGCGCCGATTCACCGTTTTCGATTCTGGGTGAGCAGTACCTGAAGTCGGCCCGAGAGCTGTTCGCCGCCCGGTCGGCGGTGTTCGACATCGCCGAAGACGACGCGTCCGACGCGGAGTTCGATCTTCGACCGCGAGCGATGGAGACGGTGTCGGCGAGGCTCGCGCAGATGTCAGGACGCTCGCCCCTCCCCTGTGGCGAAATCAGGAGCGACCAGTGACGGCGAGGTGGACGTTCATCGTGCAGGGAATCCTGCCGTCGGCATCGGCCAGTTGCGTTGCTTGTGCCAGGAATTCCTCTTCGATCGACCGTACGACTGCCTGGTCGAGTGGCATGAAGTTGTAGATCGCCGAGAGGCGTGCCCACACCTGTTCCGCGGTGCCGCCGAGGTCGATGGGTTCGGTGGTCCACGCGACGGGTGAGAATCCGGCGGGGACGAGAATCTCGTCGATGCCGTCCCGGTGCAGGGTGCGGTTGTCGCCCAAAGGGGGAATCCGCTGTTCGGGTGGGGCGCCGTCGAGTGCTGGGCGGATCAGTTTCTGGAACAGCTCGTAGCTTCCACTTCCGCCCGCTCCTCCGCCGCTGAGAATCAGCGCCAGGCGTCCACCGGGAACCAGGACCCGAGCCACTTCCGCGGTGACCTGGTCGATGTCGGGCATCAGCATGAAGGCCATGTGGGAGACGCACGCGTCGAAGCCGCCGTCGGGGAAAGGCAGTTCCTGTGCCCGCCCTGTCGCCAGCGGCACGCCGTGGAGGGCGGGTCGCTGCCGCGCGAGTGCCAGGTCGGCGCTTGAGAGATCCACTCCGGTGACCTGGTGGCCGGCCTCGGCGAGCAGGTCGAGGAGAAAGCCGTCACCGCAGCCGAGGTCGAGGACCCGAAGGTGTCCTGTGACGTGATCTCGGAGGATCTCGTAGCTCGACCGGCCATCGGGCGCGCGGCCGTGGCTCATCATGCTCGATGTCGCTGCCGGATGCCGGGCATGGAATTCGCGCAGGAAGGCTTCTTGAGCGGCTGTGGTCACGATCTCCATCGTAGGACGAGCGGCTATGGTCTTCCCTGGAATCGAACCTGGGGGTGGCGGAAAATGTCCGAGAGCATCGCTGTGTGCGTCGATCCGTCCAACGAGCAAATGCTGAAGGCGTGGGACGGTGAGGACGGCGCGCTCTGGGCGAAGCGCGCACAGCGAATCAACGACGGCGTCGCCGCGTACCGCGAAGCCTTCTTCGCCGCGGCCGGGATCCAGTCGACAGACAGGGTGCTCGACGTCGGCTGTGGCGCCGGGCAGACGACGCGGGACGCGGCTCGGCAAGCTACTGACGGTTCGGCGCTCGGTGTTGACCTCTCCAGTGCGATGCTGGGCCTCGCTCGTCGGCTTGCCGACGAGGAACGTGTTCCCAACGTCGCCTTCAAACAGGTGGACGCACAGGTCCATCCGTTCCCCGAGGCGGACTTCGATGTGGTGATCAGCAGGCATGGGTCGATGTTCTTCGGTACTCCCCTGACCGCTTTCACCAACCTGGCCCGTGCGACCCGGCCCGGTGGCCGTCTCGTGCTGTTGACGTGGCAACCGTTGCGGCTCAACGAATGGATCACCACTTTCCGGACAATCTTCGCCGCCGGTCGTGAGGTGCCGTCTTCGAATCTGGCGCTCAGCGACCCACTCGAAACCGAGCAGCTGCTGACCTCGGCCGGGTACACCGATGTCGAGCTGACCGCGGTGAACAAGCCGATGTACTTCGGCCGGGACGTCGATGACGCGGCCGAATTCATCGTCGAGCAGCATGGCGGGCGGCTGGGTGATCTGGCCGAGGCCACGCGTGCGAAGGTCATCGAGGACTTGCGTGCCGATCTCGCCGAGCACCAGACCGGCCGAGGCGTCTTTTACGACTCGGCGGCCTGGCTTGTCGAGGCTCGGCGTCCTTGACTTACGGCTTGCGGGCGATGAGGTACGCCTGCTGTGTGCTCTCGAACTCTTCGGACGGTTCGCGGACGAGCTGGGAGATCATGGTGAACCCCGACTCCCCCAGCTGTCCGGCGATCTTCTCCGGCACCAGCCGGTAGGCGTCGCACGAGATGTCGTGTCCGTAAGCGTGCTCGATGTGACGGACTTCGTCGCCGACCTGGAACGCCAGCAGCAGATGACCTCCCGGCGCGAGGATCCGGTGAAAGTCGGCGAAGATCTCCGGCAGCCGCTCTCGTGGGGTGTGGATGATCGAGTACCACGCGACGACGCCGGCCAGTGTACCGTCCTCAATGGACAAACCGGGCATCTGCCCGATCTGGAAGTCCAGGTGTGGGTACGACTTCCGGGCGACGGCGATCATCTCCGGTGAGAGGTCGACGCCGTGGATGTCGAGTCCCAGTCCGTGGAGGTGTTCGGTGATGCGGCCGGGTCCGCAGCCAATCTCGGCGACGCGGCCGCCGCCTGCTGTTTGGACGAGTTCCGTGTACGCGCCGAGGACGGCGCGGTCCCAGACGGCTCCGGCGAGGTGGCCGTGGAGGAGTTCGGCGTAGTCTGCCGCGACCGTGTCGTAGGCGGTGCGGGTCTTGTGGAGGTAGTCGGTCACGGCGGAGACCCTATCCCCCGGCACCGACAACAATCGTCGCGTACAGCTCGTCGTCGGTGATCACTTCAGGGGTCAAACCGTTGTGTGCCATGGCTTCCGCGGTGTTCGCGGCCTGGCTTTCGCCGGTTTCGATCAGCAGGTGCCCGCCCGGTGCGAGCCATTGTGGAGCTTCAGCGGCGACGCGGCGGTGGACGTCGACGCCGTCTTGTCCGCCGTCGAGGGCGATGCGGGGTTCGTGGTCGCGTGCTTCGGGCGGCATCATCGCGATGGCGTCGGTGGGGACGTACGGGGCGTTGACGACGAGGAGGTCGACGTGACCTCGTAGCGACGCGGGAAGAGGTTCGTAGAGGTCGCCTTCGAAGACCTCTCCCCCGGCTTTGGCGACGTTGACGCGGGCACAGCGGACGGCGGCGGGTTCGATGTCGGCCGCGTAGAGCCGGATGTCGCCGAGTTCGGCGGCGATGGCGGCGCCGAGTGCGCCGGTGCCGCAGCAGAGGTCGAGGACGATCGCTCCGGGGCCGGCGAGGGTGACGGCGTGACGGACGAGGAGTTCGGATCTTTGGCGTGGCACGAAGACGCCGGGTTCGACGGTAATGTGGAGTCCGTGGAATTCGGCCCAGCCGAGGATGACTTCCAGGGGTTCGCCGTCGATGCGGCGTTGGACCATGGTGTCGAGTTCGGCGGGTGTGCGGGCTTCGATGCCGAGGAGCCGGGCTTCGTCTTCGGCGAAGACGCACCCGGCTGCCCGGAGTTTCTCGATGATGGTCACTCGTCGCGCAGTCTGGTGAGGATTTCGTCGAGGGCGTGCCGGACGGTGTCGGGGACGCCGTTGGTGCGCAGGTCGGTGAGGAAGTGTTCGTTGAGTCCGCCGGGGGTCATGTGCTTGCCGGTGAGGGTTTCGAGGGAGCCGGTCTGCTGGAGCAGGGATTGGCCGAGTTGTCCGAAGATGTGGCTGGTGAAGGTGGTCGCGGTGGTGTCTTCGATGCCCTGGTCGGTCATCCAGGCGGCGATGGTGCCGAGGTAGTCGAGGTGGGCGGCGAAGGTGGCCGTGGCGGCGCTGAAGATTTCGAGGTCTTTCTCGGCGTCGGGGACGACGGTGCCGCCGATGCTGTCGAAGAGGGCTCGGGCTTCGGTGTTGTCGGGGTGGATGGCGGTGAGGCTTTGGCGGCGGGCGGCCGGGGGCAGCGGGATGCTCCGGACGACTTCGCGTGCCGGTGCGGCCCAGTCGCGAAGCTGGTCGAGGCGGACGCCTGCGAGGGCGCTGATCAGGACGTGCTCGGGCCGGAAGGTGAGGTCCTGGAGGACTTCTCGGGCGATCGGGGCGCGGACGGCGAGGATGATCGTCGTGGCGCTGTCGAGGACGGCTTGGTTGCTGTCGCAGACTTTGACGTTGGCGAAGCGTGCCGAGAGTTCTTGTCCGACGCTGCGGCTGCGGGGCGAGAGGTAGATCGTGGGTGGGTCGGCGATGTCGTTGCTGAGGCCTTCGGCGATGGCGGCGGTGATCTCGCCCGCGCCGATGAATCCGTATTCCATGGTCACTCCCCTAGGCGCCGGTGGTGCCGTCGACGCGTTCGCGGATGAGGTCGGCGTGGCCGTTGTGGCGGGCGTATTCGCCGATCATGTGGACGTAGAGCATGCGGAGTGAGAACGGGTTTCCGCCGAGGTCGAAGGTGTCGTCGAGGGATCCGTCGGCGGCGGCTTCGTCGGCGAGGCGGATTTCCTCGAGGAGGGTGTGGTAGGCCTCTTCGGCTTTGGTGGCGTCGAGGACTTCGAAGTCGTGGTCCTTGCCGAGGGCGAGGTCGTAGAGCGGTTCGAGGTCCTGTGCGGCGTAGCGCAGGCGGAACCAGATGCGTTCGACCTTGGCGAGGTGGCGGATGAGGCCGAGGAGGGTGAGGTTGGAGGGCGGGACCGAGGCCTGGGCGAGTTGTTCTCCGGTGAGGCCGGTGAGTTTGCCGAGGAAGGTGCTGCGGTGCCAGGCCAGCAGGGCGGGCAGGAGAATGCGCTCGTCGGCGGCGGTGTCGCCGGACGGGCGGGTCACCTCGGGGGCGGTCCACGTCATAGTGGCGATCATGCCATCGGGTGGTGTGGGGCCGGCTGGTGAACCGCGCGATGGGGTGGTGAGCGGGGTCACGTGAGGACGGCTGAATCCTTCGGCCTGGATGGCTGCTCTTGTAGGGGCCGGGACGAGCCCGGTGCTGGAGGAGGTCGTCGTGAAGGCCGAGTGGCCGAGGGAGTCGTTGATCGTGGCCGCGCCGGGCGGGGATGAGACCGCCATCGCCACCCTGGTCTCGGGTTCCCATCCGCATGTGCAGCGTTTCGCGCGGTCGCTCTGTGCTTCGCCGGAGGACGCGGAGGATTCCGCGCAGGAGGCGCTGATCATCCTGTACCGCAAGATCGGCACGTTGCGGGCTTCCGGTGCGCTGGCGTCGTGGATGTTCCGGATCGTACGTAACGAGTGCCTGCGGCGGGCTCGGCGGGAGTTGCGCGGGGACGACCTGGTGTGGTCGGACGCGGTGGTCTCGGCGGAGGACGACGTCCTGCAGCGGCTGGAGGCGCGGCGGGTGGCGGCGGCGATCGCCGAGTTGCCCGCTGATCAGCGTCGCGTGCTGATCATGCGTGACGTCCAGGGGTATTCGGGCCGTGCGGTCGCCGACGCGCTCGGTTTGAGTACGGCCGCGATGAAGTCCCGGCTGCATCGGGCGCGGGCGACGGTTCGTGTCCTTCTCGGTAACCCCATTCCCTGATTTCTCTCGAGGAGTCGTCATGTTCGAAATCGGTTCCACGGTCCCCGACCTCGCGCTGGAGGACACGGCCGGGCAGGTCGTCCGCCTCTCGGACTGTCGCGGTACGGACGATGTGCTGCTGTATTTCCTGCGTTCGACCACGTGTCCTGTCTGCAACAGCCACGTGAGGGACCTCGCGAAGCTCGCCGGTGTGCGGGTGCTGGTCGCTGTTCCCGAAGGCCGGGAGGAGGCCGCGGCTTGGCGGGCGAAGCGTGGGTTGTCGCTTCAGGTGGTGACCGGTCGGCGCGGTACCCCGCATGAGGCTGTCGGGCTGGTGAAAAAGGTGTTCGGTGCCTTGCAGCAGTCCGGCAGCTTGCTGATCGATCGGGAGGGGGTGGTCCGGCACGCTCATTCCGCGACCATGCCCACCAGCGCGTACGACAGGAAGGGCATCGCCGTCGCGCTGGACGAACTCGTGCGGATGCGTTGACTGAAGGTGTGAATCGGTGCTTCACTTCTTGAGTGCCGTACCGCCGAACCCCGAAGGTCCAGGAGCGACTGGACGCCCAGCGCGACGCCGTCCTCGCCGCCGCCATGGAGCAGCTGGCCGAGCGTGGGTACGCGGGTTGCTCGGTGTCGGCGGTCGCGGAGCGGGCCGGGGTGGCGGTCGGGAGCGTGTACCGCCACTTCCCCACCAAGGCCGCGCTGGTCGTGGAGCTGTTCCGGAAGGTCGTCACGCGTGAGGTCGAGGCCGTGCGCGCGGTGTCGGAGCGGCCCGGCACGCCGGCGGAGCGGGTCGTGGCGGTTTTCGACACCTTCGCGAGCCGTGCGCTGAAGACGCCGCGGATGGCGTACGCGCTGCTGGCCGAGCCCGTCGACGCGCCGATCGAGGCCGAGCGGCTGGTGTTCCGGCGCGCGTTCCGTGACGTGGTGGCCCAGCACGTGGCCGACGGCGTCCGTTCCGGGGTGCTCCCGGCTCAGGACGCGGAGGTCACCGCGGCGGCGCTCGTCGGGGCGGCGGCCGAAGTGCTGATCGGCCCGTTGACCACCGGCAGTGCGGACGAGGTGTCCGGGCTGCGCACTTTCGTCCTGCGTTCTTTGGGAGGTTCCGATGCCGGTCACTCATGAGGTCACCAACCAGGTGCCGCCGCTGGCGGAATACGACGTCGCCGCGGATCCGGCTCTGCTGGAGGGTCTGGAGCGGGCGGGCGCCGGCTGGGCGGTGGCGGAGGTGCACGCCCTCGGCAGGCTGGCCGGGAGTGAGCAGGCCCAGGAATGGGGCAGGCTGGTCAACGAGAACGAGCCGGTGCTGCGGACGCATGACCGGGTCGGGAACCGGATCGACGAGGTCGAGTTCCATCCGTACTGGCACGAGTTGATGGACGTCGCGGTGTCCTACGGGCTGCACGCGGCTCCGTGGCGGGATTCCCGGCCGGGCGCGCACGCGGCGCGGGCGGCGAAGATGTACGTCTGGGGTCAGGTCGACGCGGGGCATACGTGCCCGATTTCGATGACGTACGCGGCGGTTCCGGCGTTGCGGTTCACTCCTGAGCTGTCCGAGCGGTACGAGCCGTTGCTGGCGTCGACGGAGTACGACTTCGGGCTGCGTGAGCCGAGTACGAAACGCGGGCTGATCGCCGGGATGTCGATGACGGAGAAGCAGGGCGGTTCGGACGTCCGGGTGAACACGACGACGGCGCGGCCGCTGGGTGACGGCGGTTACGTGATCGTCGGGCACAAGTGGTTCACCTCGGCGCCGATGTCGGACATGTTCCTGACGCTGGCCCAGGCACCGGGCGGGCTGTCGTGTTTCCTTCTCCCCCGTGTCCTGCCGGACGGGTCGCGCAACGGGATCCGGTTGCAGCGGCTGAAGGACAAGCTGGGCAACCGGTCCAACGCGTCGTCGGAGATCGAGTACGACGACGCGATCGGCTGGCTGGTCGGCGAGGAAGGCCGCGGCGTCCGCACCATCATCGAGATGGTGAACAACACCCGGCTGGACTGCGCGGTCGGGAGCGCGTCGGGGATGCGGTACGGCGCCGTGCGTGCCCTCCACCACGCGCGGCATCGTCACGCGTTCGGGGCGAACCTGGTGGATCAGCCGCTGATGGGCAACGTGCTGGCGGACCTCGTCGTGGAGTCCGAGGCGGCGACGACGGTCGGGATGCGGCTGGCGGCGGCGACCGACCGGCCGGATGACGAGCAGGAGCAGGCGTTCCGTCGGCTGGGGCTGGCGGTGACGAAGTACTGGGTGTGTAAACGTGGTCCGTCGCATGCGGTGGAGGCGCTGGAGTGCCTGGGCGGCAACGGGTACGTGGAGGAGTCGGGGATGCCGCGGCTCTACCGTGAGGCTCCGCTGATGTCGATCTGGGAAGGTTCGGGCAACGTCGCGGCGCTGGACGCGTTGCGGGCGATGGCGAAGCAGCCGGAGTCGGTGGCGGCGTACTTCGCGGAGGTCGAGCAGGCGTCCGGGGCCGACGCGCGGCTGGACGACGCGGTGGGCAGGCTGCGCAAGGAGTTGTCCGATCTGTCGGACGTCGAGTACCGGGCGCGGCGGCTGGTCGAGTCGATGGCGTTGGTGTTGCAGGGCTCGTTGCTGGTGCGGCACGGGACGACGGCGGTGGCGGACGCGTTCTGCGCGTCGCGGCTGGGTGGTGACTGGGGTGTCGCGTTCGGGACGCTTCCGTCCGGTGTGGACACGCGGGCGATCCTTGCCCGTGCGGAGGTCTGAGTCTGGGGTCGACGACGGAGCAAGGTCAAGTCGGCCGGACCGGTGGAGAGAAGTAGGGGCGTGGGGAAATAGAGACGTCCACGGACACTCCGTACTCGCCTGACCACGTGGTGCTCCGGTTCGGCCGGCTTCCCCGGCGGGACGGCCGCTGATCAGGGCGAACGGCGGCAGGATTGCGGAATTCGGGTGCATCCAGGGACGTCTGCGTCGGCTACGTTCGTCGGTCATGGTCGATCGCCGAAGATGCCTGGTCCTGGTTCCCCTGGCGCTGTTGGCCGCCGGTTGCTCGACGGCTCAGCCGACACCGATCTTCGCCGCGGCGAGTTCGACTCCGCCGGCGGAGAATGCGCCGTTGGCCGGGGTCGCGGCCCCGTCCGGTGCGCCGTTCGTCGCGGTGGACGGGCGGAATCTGAGAGCCTGCTCCGACGGGGAGTGTGAGGTGCTGGTGCGGACCGGCGATCAGGTTCCCAACGACGGCGGTGCCGGGCCGCTGTCGGTCACGGTCCAGGCGGGGAAGGTGGGTCTCGCTCCCTCGTCCGGCGGGATGGGCGGGGCGGTGTCCGGTCCACCGGGGATGACGCACCAGATCAACCGGCAGGTGATCGTCGTCGTCGCGGTGCAGGACGGTGAAGGGATCGTCCGGCTCAGCAGGAAGTAACGGACTACGCTGGGAGCGGTGAAGTTCCCACCGGGAGTTTCGGGTCGGAGTCCCCTGCCCACGTTCTGTACCTACTAGTATGTACTGCATGCATGCGATGCAGTACGAGATCACTCTCCCCGCTGACTACGACATGGGCGTCATCCGCGAACGCGTCGCCACTCGCGGACATCTGCTCGACGACTTCGGCGGCCTGGGGCTGAAGGTGTACGGGATCCGCGAGCGCGGCATTGACGGCTCGACGCTCAACCAGTACTCGCCCTTCTACCTGTGGCACGACCAGGCCGGGATGAACGCCTTCCTGTTCGGCGGCCCGTTCAGCGGCATCGTCGACTCGTTCGGGCGTCCCGCCGTGCAGCACTGGACCGTGCTCGGGTTCGAGGAGGGACCGGCGTTCGGCACTGCCCCCGTGGCGGCGGGAAAGCACGTCGAGCGGATCCCCGCCGAGACCGACCCGGTCGCGTTCCTGAGTGAGGCGCTCGACGGGCTTCGCGAGCACCTGCGGCGGGACGGCGCGCATTCCGGCGCGCTGGCCGTCGATCCGCGTACGTGGGAGGTGGTGCGCTACAGCCTGTGGCGTGACCAGGCGCCGGAGTCGGACGAGGTCCGGTACCGGATCCTCCACCTGTCCTCGCCACAGCTGCCTGAGCTGCGGCGAGGACGGCAGTGGGATCAGCCGAGCAACGCGGCGAACAGCGCTCCGGGATCGGTTTCGGGCGGGCCGGCGGGCCACTGATCGCGGTACGGGTACCAGAGCCCGTCCTTGCCCAGCCGCACCTGCACACCCGTTCCGTGGACGGTGCAGTGGTTGCGTTCGACGTCCAGGCCCTCGCCGGGATCGTCCATCACCTCGGTGAAGGCCGCCCGCGCCCGGCCCATCGCCTGCGACGGCGGTGTCCACGCGGTCTCCAGGACTTCGAGACCGGCTCGGCCACCGTGCCGCCAGGCCAGCACCGCGCGGTCGAAGTTCTCACCGTTCTCCGCCGGGCGCAGCCTGCCGGCGGTCTCCGGACGGGTCGCGGCGAGGCGGACGGCGTCCTGCTTGCGGGTGAGCTTCGGCTGCGACGCCAGCAGCGCGACGGCCGCCTGACTCGCGTTGGCGGCCAGCAGGGCGAAGGTCTCCGCCGGGATGCCGGGTGCTTCCGGCACGGTCGGTCCCCCGGCGGGCACGAACGCGGCGAGATCCGGCAACGGGCCCGGCTCGTCGGCGTAGGCCCGCTCGGCCGGGGTGTCGTCGTCCCCGGTGCGCACGAACCGTGGCGCGTTGCGCCGCTGCAACTCGTCGAGGAGCTCCCGCTCGCCTTTGCCGCGCATCAGCAGCAGCACGAACGGATCCGCGTCGAGCAGCCACGAGGCCTGGAACGACAGCGCCGCGGCATGACGGCACGGCAGTTCCCAGCCGGGACAGTCGCAGTCCGGGTCGAGGTCACCGATCCCGGGCAGCAGGTGCACCCCGGCGTCGTCGGCGGCCTCGACGAGGTCGTGCGGCATGTCCCGGTCCAGCAGCGCGGCCAGATGCCCGGCGCGGGAGGCGACCCGGTCGAGGAACCGGTCCCATTCGGTGCCGGTCAGCTCCGCGAGCCGGACCTCGGTGCGGTACTGGCCCTCCTCGTCGTCGACCACGGCGGCGATGCGGCCGGGGCTGACCGTGATCGGCCCCACCCGGCCCGCCGCGGCGTACTTGCGGCCCTGTTTGAGCTGCCGCAGGTCCAGCGCGGTGTCCTCCATAGCGCTGATCCACGCGCGGCCCCACCACGAGCGGGCGAACTGGCCGTGACCACCCTGCCTGCCGAAGGCGGGGAAGCCGCGGACGCGATCGTCGGGGGTACTCATCGGCGGCTCCTCAACTCGACCAGATCGGCCAGTTCCGCGTCGGTCAGTTCGGTCAGGGCGGCCTCGCCGCCGGCGAGCACCGCGTCCGCGAGCGCGCGTTTCTCCCGCAGCATCGCCGCGATCCGATCCTCGACCGAGCCCTCGGCGATGAGCCGGTGCACCTGCACCGGGCGGGTCTGCCCGATCCGGTACGCGCGGTCGGTCGCCTGGTCCTCCACCGCGGGATTCCACCAGCGGTCGTAGTGCACGACGTGATCGGCGCGGGTCAGGTTGAGCCCGGTCCCGGCCGCCTTGAGCGACAACAGGAACACCGGCGCCTCACCGGCCTGGAACCGCCGCACGAGGTCCTCGCGTTTGGGCACCGGGGTGCCACCGTGCAGCAGCAGCGTGGCGATCCCGCGCTGCGCGAGATGGCGTTCCAGCAGCCGCGCCATGGCGACGTACTGCGTGAACACCAGCACCGCGCCGTCCTCGGCGATGATCGTGCCGAGGAGTTCGTCGAGCAGTTCGAGTTTGCCGGACCGGCCGTCCAGCACCGCGTCCGACGGTTCCTTGAGGTATTGCGCGGGGTGGTTGCAGATCTGTTTGAGCCCGGTGAGCAGCTTGACGATCCGGCCGCGGCGCGCGATGCCTTCACTGCCGGCGATCTCGGCCATCATTTCCCGCACCGTCGCCTCGTACAGAGCCGCCTGCTCGGTGGTGAGCGTGACCGGCCGGTCCGTCTCGGTCTTCGCCGGCAGTTCCGGCGCGATCCCCGGATCGGACTTGCGGCGCCGCAACAGGAAGGGACGGACCAGCCGGGAGAGTTGCTCCGCGGCGGCCGGGTCCTTCCCGGACTCGACAGGTTTCGCCCACACCCGGCGGAAGTCGGCCATCGTGCCGAGGAGGCCGGGGGTGGTCCAGTCGAGGATCGCCCACAGTTCGGCGAGGTTGTTCTCCACCGGTGTGCCCGTCAGCGCCACCCGGGCCGACGACGTCAGCGTCCGCAACGCCTTCGCCGTGCCGGACCGGTGGTTCTTGACGTGCTGGGCCTCGTCGGCGACCAGCAGTCCCCAGTGGACTCCTCCCAGCGGTTCCGGGTCGACACGCAAGGTGCCGTAGGTCGTCAGCACGAAACCGCCGCCGAGATCCTCGAGGGAGCGTTCGGTGCCGTGGAACCGCCGGACCGGGACGCCGGGGGCGAACCGGGTGATCTCGCGTTCCCAGTTGCCCAGCAGCGAGGCGGGGCAGACGACCAGGGTCGGGCCGTCCGCGCGATGCAGGTGGAGCGAGATCAGCGTGATCGTCTTGCCGAGCCCCATGTCGTCGGCGAGACAGCCACCGAGCCCGATCGACGTCATCGCGGTGAGCCATTGCAGGCCACGCATCTGGTAGTCGCGCAGGGTCGCGGCCAGGCCCGCCGGCGGGGCCTGCGGTTCGGGTGGTGCGAGCAGCCGTTCCCGCAGGGCGGTGAGCCAGCCGTCGGTGAGGACGTCGACGCGTTCGCCGTCGACCTCGGCCGTGCCGCTCAGGGCGGCGCCGAGCGCGTCGATCGGGGTCAGCGGTTTCAGGGCACGGTCCCGTGCCTTCGCCGCCAGCGCGGGGTCGACGAGCACCCACTGATCACGCAACCGCACGACGGGACGGTGAGCCTCGGCCAGCGTGTCCATCTCGGCGGCGGTGAGCGGGGCGCCACCGAGGGCCAGCTGCCAGTCGAATTGCAGTAGTTTCCCGCCGGCGAAGAACGACGGAAGGTCGTCCGGTGGCGCGTCACCGCCGCCGATGACGGCTTTCGCACTCAGATCACGGGCGAGATCGGCGGGCCAGTGGACGTCGATGCCCGCCGTCGCCAGCAGGGGCGCGGCGGTGGTGAGCAGTTCGGTGACGTCGCTGTCGCGGAGTCCGACCTCGTCGGGCACCGCCGCGCCGAGCAGGGGTTCCAGCGGTGGCCAGAGCTGGGCGGCGCGGCGCAGGGCCAGCATCACGTCGATCCGGGCACGCGGGCCGAACCGGTCGTCACCCGACCACAGCGCGGCCGCGTCGACCAGGACACCCGGATCGGCGAGGCTGTGCACCTGGACGATCCCGGTGAACCGGCCGCTGGTGAAGTCGTCCCCTGACGCCTCGATCCGCACCGAGACCCGGACACCGGAGTCCAGTCCGGCCGCGACCTCGGCCGCCCAGTCCCGCAGCTGCGGGACGCGGTGCGCCGGTGGGGCGGCGAAGGCCTTGACGCCTGCCGCCTGCGCGGCCGCGGGTGTCCGGGGAAGGGTGTCGGCCACCGCGTCGAGAAACGCGCGCAACAGCGGATACCGTGCGGGCAGCAGGTTGCCCTCGCCCGGGATCGCCCGTGCCTCCGGCGGCATCGCCTCGGACAGCTCGCGCAGCCACGAGGCATCGGCGGGTTCCAGCGGCCCCGCGCGCCAGGCGTCCACATCGGACTCCGTGATACCGGGAAGCAGGCGGCCCGCCTCGGCGAGCCTCAACGCCGCCGTGGCCGCTGTGCTCCAGAAGCGCGCGGAGGGATCGTCACTCGTGCGCAGCCGCAGGAGGACGGGGAGCGCCTCGGCTATCGGGAGCCGGACACACGGCACTGTCCGGATCTCCGGCAGAGCGACCGTCACCTCCCCGGTGCCCGGTGTGCCCCCGCCGGCGTTCCAGAAGACGAATCCGCTGGTCCGAGCTGGATTTTTCGGTTCGAACACGACACTGTCGAAACCGTCGTGAGACGTCACTCAGCCCCAATCTCTTTACGGTGTACAGTTCAGGATAACATAACTCCGTACGGCGTAGAGAGAAGCGGATGAGTTACGCGGACCACACCGGAACCGGCGATCCACGGCGGACCATCGAACTGCTCTGGGGCGTGCGCGAGAAACCTCGCCGCGGCCCCAAGCCGAAGCTCACCGTCGACGGAATCGTCACCGCCGCGATCGACCTCGCGGACGAGGAGGGGATCGCCGCGCTGTCGGTGCGCCGGGGCGCGGAAAGGCTCGGCGTCTCCCCCATGTCCCTCTACACCTACATCCCCAGCCGCGCCGAACTGCTCGATCTGATGATGGACCGGGTGCACGGCGAGCTGACCGACCCGCCGCCGAGCCACGACTGGCGGGTCACCGTGACGATTCTCGCCGAGGACGCCTGGGAGATGTACCACCGGCACCCGTGGCTGCTCCAGCTCATCAGCAGCCGGCTCCCCCTCGGCCCCAACACCTTCGCCAAACACGAACGCGAACTCCGTGCCGTCGACGCGATCGGGCTCACCGATCTGGAGATGGACGCCGTGGTGGCGATGGTCAACGGTTTCGTTCAGGGCATCGCACGCGGATCGGTCGAATCGGCGAGTCTCGTGAAGCGGTCCGGGATGACGGACATGGAGTGGTGGACGGCCAGCGCTCCCGTGCTCGCGGAGATCCCGGAGGCCGACGCGGGCCTGTTCCCGCTGGCGGCGCGGATCGGCCAGGCGGCCGGAGAGGCACACGGTGCGGCGAGCGCGCCGCTGCCCACTCTCCGGTTCGGGCTGGCACGGATCCTGGACGGGGTCGAGCAGCTGGTGACCGGGGCGGACCAGGAACTGCCTTCGTGAGCGTCTACGTCCGATTGCCGCGTCGTCGCAGCGAGCGGTACAGCAGCCACAGTGCGAGCGCGACCGGTGACAAAACCGCCGCGAACAGGATTCCCGCGAACATTCCGTAGCCGTGAGGATCGGAGGACACTCCGATGGCGCTGAGCACTGCCGTGCCGACCAGCAGCACGATCACCGCGGCGACGCAGGCGAACGAGCCGAGAACGACGCGTCGGAGCGCTGTCCGCGGCGCGCTCGTGCGGGTAGTGTCTTCCGGCCTGTCCATATTCGGCTCCGCGCTATCGCGTCCGAGCCGGCACGGGGTCCACGCCCGTGGCGGATCCCGCGGCCTTGGCCACGTTCCGCAGCTGTCCGATCTCGACCTCGTACCCGCTCACCGCCGCGACCCCCAACCCTGGATAGGTCAGCGGGACTCTACTGGGGCTCGGAAGCCTCCCCACCCGATTCGGGCGGGAGAACAGGCCCTTCTGTCACCGCCGGAGGGCGGGCGAGTTCGGCCAGCTTCCGGACGACGTCGTCGTATCGTGCCTGGTCCGCGACCGCCCGCGCCTGCGCGCGCTCCAGTTCCTCGCCGAGGGCCGTCGCCCGCGCCTCGGCGAGGCTTCTGGCCGTGTGTTCTTCCGCGAGTGATGCCCGGACGCGGTCCAGCTCGCCCCGGAGGCCGGCGGATTCCTCCCGTGCGGCGGCACAGTCCTTTTCGGACACCGTCACCCTGGCCTTCGCCTCGTCGAGCCGGTCCAGCAAGGCTTCGAGTTCGGCCACCGCGCGCGCCAGCGCCGTGTCCCGCTCGCCCAGATCCGCGGTCAGCCGCGTCTTTTCCTCGCGTACGGCCGCGAAGTCCTCCCGCAGCGCCCGGAGATCGGAGACCAGCGCGTCGCGGGCGCGTTCGGCCGCGACGGTCGCGGCTTCCGCGGCACCTCGGGCTCGTTCGTGCGCGGCGACTTCGGTCCACGAACGCTGCCGGGTTTCCTCAGCGTCCTTCAAGGCCTGTTCGGCGGTGCGTTCCGCTTTGGCCTTGGCCATCTTATCGTCCCGGGACGCGGCCAGCGCCGTCGCCCGGGCCGCGTCGGCCTTCGCCGCCGCCTGCTGGGCGTCCTCGGCCTCGCGCCGGGCCGTGGCCGCCTCGGTCTCGGCTTCGGTGACCCGGCCCAGCGCCGCGTCGGCGGCGTCGTCGAACCGGGCGCGCATCGCGTCCAGCAACTCCACGAGCGACGCCGACGCCGGGGTGAACTCGTCGGCGATCCGGCGGACCTCGAGCAGCGGGTCGGCCACGCTCGCCACCGCGGCCGCCCGCCGGGCCCGCGATGCCGCGTCGGCGTGCGTCTTGCCGCAATAGGCCGAGGGGCGCCCGCCCTTGCGTTTCCCGTCGGCGTCCACCGCGGGCGGGGGCAGGGGATTCTCGCAGCCTTCCAGCGCGCACAGCCGGACCTCGTCGGCGTCCGTATCGATCACCGCAGCAGGTTAGCGCTGCCCGATCCCCCCGATAGAGTCAGCCACATGCGTGTCCTGTTCACCTTCGCGGGTGGCAACGGCCATTTCCGGCCGCTCCTCCCGATCGCCCGCGCGCTCGCCGACGCGGGTCACACGATCGCGTTCACCGGTGAGCCACTGATGGTCCCGATCGTCGAGGCGGCCGGATTCGCCGTGTTCCCGTCGGGCCCCAACCTCGGCAGCGAGGGTGAACGCCACCCGTTGCTCCCCGTCGACCGGGACCGCGAGGACGCCGACCTCCGCGACGGCTTCGTCCGCCGCACCGCACCCCGGCGCGCGGAAGACGTCCTGGCACTGTGCGAGGACTGGGCACCGGATCTCCTCGTGTGCGACGAGGCCGATCACGGCGCGATGATCGTCGCCGAGAAGCTCGGTCTCCCCCACGCGACCGTGCTGGTCACCGCCGCCGGCGCCCTCATTCGACCTGATCTGGTGGAAGACGCGCTCAACGAGGTCCGTGCCGCACACGGGCTTCCACCGCAGCGGAACCTGGAGATGGCCTACCGCCATCTCGTGCTCTCCCCGTTCCCCGCGAGCTTCCGCGATCCCCGTTTCCCGCTGCCGCCGACCGCGGAGTCCTTCCACATCCCCGTTCCCGGCCGCGGCCCGGCGCCGGACTGGTACGTCGAAGGACGGCCGACGCTCTACTTCACCCTCGGCACGATCTTCAACACCGAGTCCGGTGATCTGTTCGCCCGAGTGCTGGCAGGACTGCGGGAGGTCGACGCGACCTGTGTGGTGACCGTCGGGAACCTCATCGACCCCACGGAATTCGGCCCTCAGCCGGACCACATCCACCTCGCGAAGTACCTGCCGCAGGACGACATCCTCCCGTACTGCGACGCCGTCCTCACCCACGGCGGCTCGGGCAGCCTGCTCGGCGCGATCGCGCACGGACTGCCGATGGCGCTGCTGCCGATGGGCGCCGACCAGCCCCACAACGGCGACCGGGTCACCGAACTCGGGCTCGGCACCGTCCTCGACGTCATCGAGGCGACACCGGACGACATCCGTGACGCCGTGTCCTCGGTGCTGCGGGAACCGGCCTACCGGGAGACGGCCAGGCGGCTGCGGGACGAGGTCGCCGCCTACCCGCCGCCGGAGAAGACCGTTCCGCTGCTCGAAGCGCTTGTTCGGTGACGGCCGAACTCGACGCCTCGATCACCCAGGCGTTCCGTGAGGAGTCGGGCCAGGTGATCGCCACCCTGATCCGGGTCACCGGCGACTGGGACCTGGCCGAGGAATGCGTCCAGGAGGCGTTCGCGCTCGCGCTGCGCACCTGGCCCCGCGACGGCATCCCGGCGAAACCCGGCGCCTGGCTGACCACCACCGCCCGCAATCGCGCCACCGACCGGATCCGGCGGGAGGCCGTCGGCGCGGAGAAGCTGAGGCAAGCGGCCGAGCTGACCGCGGCCGCCGAGCCGGAATGGGACGAAAGCGGCGTCCACGACGACAGGCTCCGCCTGATCTTCACCTGCTGCCACCCCGCCCTGCAAATGGAAGGGCAGGTCGCGCTCGCGCTGCGGACCCTGGCCGGGCTCACCACCGCCGAGATCGCCCGCGCGTTCCTGGTGTCCGAGGCGACGATGTCGCAGCGCCTGGTCCGGGTGAAACGGAAGATCCGTACCGCGGGCATCCCGTACCGCGTTCCTCCGGCGGAGCTGCTGCCCGAACGCACGTCCGCCGTGCTGGGGATGCTGTACCTGCTGTTCAACGAAGGCTATTCGGCCAGCGCGGGCACCGATCTGCTGCGGCCCGACCTGTCCGCGGAGGCCATCCGCCTCGCCAGGGTCCTCGCCGAACTCATGCCCGGCGAACCGGAGGTCCTCGGACTGCTGGCGCTGCTGCTCCTGCACGACGCCCGCCGGGCCACCCGGGTCGACGGCGAGGGCACCCTCGTCTCGCTCGAAGACCAGGACCGCGACGGCTGGAACGCCGCCGAGATCAGCGAGGGCACCGAACTGCTGGAGACCGCGCTCCGCCGCGGAGTGCCGGGGCAATACCAGATCCAGGCCGCCATCGCCGCCTGTCACGCGACGGCGGCCCAGGCCGCCGACACCGACTGGGCCCAGATCGCCGCCCTGTACGGGGAGCTGCTGCGTTTCGTGCCCTCGCCGGTCGTCGAGCTGAACCGCGCGGTCGCCGTCGCCATGGCCGAAGGCCCCGAGGCCGGGCTGGAACTGGTCGACAAGCTCACCGCGGACGGCAGCCTCCCCGGCTACCACCTGCTTCCCGCGACCCGCGCGGACTTCCTCCGGCGCCTCGACCGGTTCGCCGACGCCGCCGACGCCTACCGCGAGGCGCTCGCGCTCACCGGCACCGACGCCGAACGCGCCTACCTGTCGGGAAAACTCGCCGAAATCTCCTGACGCGGGGATGTCGGGCCCCGGTGACGCCGTTCGTCGGTGGGCGACAAGTCCCGCAAGAGGAAGGGGTCAGCTCATGGCCATTCTCGACGTCCCCGGCGCCCGGCTCCACCACACCGTCACCGGCAGCGGCCCGGTGCTGCTGTGCGTTCCCGGCGGTGCCGCCGATTCCGGCATGTTCGCCCCGATCGCGGGACCGCTCGCGGAGCACTACACGGTGATCACCTACGACCCGCGCGGGATCTCCCGCAGCGCTCTCGACGATCCCGACGAGGAGCAACGGATCGAGGTCCACGCCGACGACGCGCTACGCCTGCTCGACAGCGTGAGCGATGAACCGGCGGCCGTCTTCGCGTCCAGTGGCGGCTGCATGCAGGCTTTCGACCTCGTCACCCGCCATCCCGGCCGGGTTCGGACCCTCGTCGCGCACGAACCGCCGCTGACGACCCTGCTGGACGGGCAGCCCGACATCGATCCCGACGAACTGCTGCACATCCACCAGGAGCACGGTATCGACGCGGCGATGGGAAAGTTCATGGCCGACGCCGGTTTCGAGGCGCCGGAGGGCGGTTTCCCGCCGGAGATGGCGAAAAACTTCGAGTTCTTCATCGTGCGCCTGATGAAGACGATCGGGAGTTTCACGCCGGACTACTCGGCGCTGAAGGCGTCCGGGACGCGGATCGTCGTCGGTGTCGGGGAGACTTCGGCCGGGCAGCCCGCGCACGAGGCCGCTGTCCTCGCCGCCGGTCTCCTCGGGGTGAAGCCGACCTACTTCCCCGGTGACCACGGCGGCTTCGCCGCCGACGCCGCTTCTTTCGCTCCGCGGCTTCGGGAGGCTCTCGACGCCTGACCCGGTGTTATGAACGGACCTTTCATAACAGAATTTGTTATGAAAGGTCCGTTCATAACACGCGCGGCAGCGGATCAAGCGCGGGCGTGCACGATCAACCCGCCCACCAGAGCGCCGAAGCCGCCGATCGCGGCCAGGGTCCGGACCAGGTTCCACCGTTCCCAGACGCCCTCGAACTTCGCCCGCAGCGCCTCGAAGTCCGTGTTGTCGCCGTCGAAACCGGCTTCGAGCGCGTTGTTCAGCGGCACGTTGATCGCCATGGTCACGATCAGCATCACCAGCAGCAGAACGAAACCCGCGATGAGCCACGGCAGCGCCGACCGTAGCTCCGACCGGAAGTGCAGCCCCGCCGCCACCGCGGCGAGCAGTGGCGCGCCGCCGAAACTCAGCGCGAACCAGCCGTTGAGGATCGCGATGTTGATCTCCCGCATCCCCGTCACGTACGTCCGGGCGTCGGCCCGCGCCAGTCCCGGCATCACCGAGCACGTGTAGGCGTAGAACAAGCCCGCGATCAATCCCGCCGCGATGACGGCCGCGATCAGGACGATCTCGCTCAGCGTTGACATCCCTGTCGCCTTTCTTCCGAGTACAGCTTGGTTCATCGATTCCAGACCCCAGTGGCCGCGGCCTTCGCGGCATAGTCGGAGAAGTCCCTCGCGGGCCTGCCCAGCACCTTCTCGACGTCACCGGTGAGTGATGCGTTCCGGCCGTCGAGGACCCGGCTGAACAGGTCGGTCAGGCCCTCGATCTCCTCCTCGGGCACGCCCTGCTCGGCCGCGCCCGCCGCGAACTCCGCAGCGGAAACCGGAACGTACCGGACATCCCGCCCCGAAGCCTTGCTGATTTCCACCGCCGCGTCCGCGAAACTCAGCAACCGGGGGCCCGTCAGCTCGTAGATCTCACCGCTGTGCCCGTCGGTGGTCAGTGCCGTCACCACGACGTCGACGATGTCCTCGACGTCGATGAACGGCTCGGTCACCTGCCCGGCGGGCAGCACGATCTCACCGGCGAGCACCGGCTCCAGCAGGAAGTGCTCACTGAAGTTCTGCGCGAACCAGCTGGCCCGCACGACCGTCCACTCGGCACCCGAGTCACGCACACCCTGTTCGCTGACCACGGCTTCCTCTTCGCCTCGGCCGGAGAGCAGGACCAGCCGCCGGACGCCGTGTTCCACGGCCAGTTTCGAGAAGTCACGGATCGCTTCGGCCGCGCCGAGGAAGGCGAGGTCGGGGTAGTAGGTCAGGTAGGCGGCGCCGACACCGGTGACCGCGGCCGTCCAGGTCGATCGGTCGTCCCAGTCGAACGCGGGCCGCGAGGCCTTCCGGACCTCGATACCCTGCTCGGTCAGCCGCTGGGCCACCCGGCGCCCGGTCTTGCCCGTCGCGCCGAGGACCAGGACCGTTTCGGTGTTCTTCGTGTTTGTCATGGCACTAGTCAAGCGCCTCGAATCGAGACGCGACATAGTTCAAAGGCTCTGTTCCATGTTTCATCGTCTACACTTCGGGCATGGATCCTCTCGCCGGACTACTCGACGGCCCCCGCGCGCGTGGCGCGTTCCTGCTGAAGTCGGTCATGACACCGCCGTGGTCGCTGCGTGTCGAGGACGAGGCACCGCTGACGGTGCTGGCCCAGGTGCGTGGCGAGTCCTGGGTCGTGCCCGACCACGGGGACGCCGTCCGGCTCGGCACCGGCGACATCGCCATAGCCCGCGGCCCGGACCCGTATCTCGTCGCCGACGATCCGGCCACGCCGCCGCAGGCGATGATCCTGCCGGGACAGGAATGCCTCACCCCGGACGGGCGGCACCTCACCGAACTGTCCGACCTCGGCGTGCGTACCTGGGGCACCGATCCGGACGGTCCCGTCGTGCTGCTCACCGGCACGTACCCGCTCGAGGGCGAGATCAGCAAACGGCTCCTCAACGCGCTGCCGTCGCTGCTGGTCGTGCGCGACGAGGACTGGGAGAACCCGCTCGTGCCGCTGCTCGCCGGGGAGATCGTCAAGGACACGCCGGGCCAGGAAGCCGTCCTGGACCGGGTGCTCGACCTGCTCCTGGTCGCCGCGCTGCGGACCTGGTTCGACCGGCCCGGCGCCGCGGCACCCGCCTGGTACCGCGCGCACAGCGACCCCGTCGTCGGGCGGGCGCTGAAACTGTTGCAGCACAAGCCTTCCGAGCCGTGGACGGTGGCGAGCCTCGCGGCCGACACCGGAGTCTCCCGTGCCGCGTTCGCCCGGCGGTTCACCGCCGCCGTTGGCGAACCGCCGATGGCCTACCTCGCGAGCTGGCGCATCGCGCTCGCCGCGGACCTGCTGCGCCAGCACCCCGACGTCACGATCGGCGCGGTCGCGCGGCAGGTCGGCTACGGCAGTTCGTTCGCGCTCAGCACCGCGTTCAAACGTGAGCACGGTGTCAGTCCGCAGGGTTACCGCACCGGCGCCGCGTAACGCTCGACCAGCTCCGCGCCGATCCGCGCGAGTTCCTCCTGCACCGACGGCGGGCCGAGCACCTCGATCGTCGAGCCCCAGCCCGCGAGTTGCTGGGCGATCATCCACGCCACCGGCGCCGAAACCGTCACCCGCACGCGCCCGTCGTCGAGCGTCTCCTCCACAGTGGACTGCCGTCCGAAGTGGTCCTGGAGAATCGGCAGGTGCCGCTCGGCGATGAGCACGGTCGCGTCCAGGCCCGACCGGCGTTGCTCGACCCGATCGACCACTTGCTCCCACGCCCGCGACAACTCGAAGTCGTCCGGGCGCCCGGCGGGCAGGTCACTCACCTCGGCGCCGGACATCCGATCGACGCGAAAGGTGCGCTGACCCTTCTCGGTACCCGCGATGAGGTACCAGACGTCGTCCTTGTCCACGAGGCCCCACGGATCCACGACCCGCTCGACCGGTTCCGCGCCCCTCTTCGCGTAACCGAAGCGGATTTTGCGGCGCCGGACGATGCCCGCCTGAAGCACGGTGAGCAGTTCCGGCCGTTCCTTCTCTCGGTCACCCCATCGCGACTGGTCGATGACGACCGCGTCCGCAGCGGCCTGGGCATCGGCCCGGAACGTGTCCGGCAAGGCACGGACCAGCTTCCGCAGCGCGGATTTGACCTCGGGTGAGACCGAGGCGGCGGGCCCGGCGAGCAGGAACAACGCCTGTGCCTCCGGCGCCGACAGTCCACTGAGGTCGGTCCGCGCACCGCCGATCAGCGACCATCCGCCGCCCCGTCCCGGTTGCGGGTAGACCGGCACACCCGCCGCGGAGAGCGCTTCGAGGTCACGCCGGGCCGTGGCGACCGAGATCTCGAGTTCGTCGGCCAGCTCAGAAGCCGTGACACGGCCACGGGCCTGCATGAGCAGGAGGGTGGCCACCAGGCGATCGGCACGCATAGGCCCAGTGTCGCAGCCAAACCGCTCATCCGATGCGCACTTTCCGCATCCAGAGGACGAATCGCGCTTGACCCTCACGCTGGTGTCAGGCCTTGGGGGCAGCCGCGACCGACCTCGAAGGAGCAGACATGGCAGGCGCGGTGATCGTCGGCGCGGGACCGCGCCGGGGATGGCCGAACGGGGGTGGGGCACGATCATCGTCACCGGTGGGATGCCCGACGCTGTACCGGCCTACACGAGCCTCTCACTCGGGCAGGCCGGTGTGAGGGCCGTGGTTTCCTTGCTGGACACGGAATTTCGCCCGTCAAGGGCGCACGTGGCCACGGTGACCGTAAGACTGGGAGCAGGAAATCGTCCACACAGGACTACCAGTGAGCGGGGTGTGAGAGCGACTGCGGCAGTGTCGTCGTCGCGTCACCCTTCGCGGCGTCCAGTTGCGACTGGATGAGGAACAACGCGTCGCGCAAGTCCGCGCCCCGGAGGTCGGCGTCGCGCAGATCCGCCCCGATGACGTCGGCCCGCCGCAGATCCGCGCCCCGCAGGTCCGCGCCGATCAGGTAAGCCCCGCGAAGCAGCGCGCCGCGCAGATTCGAGCCCTTGAGCTTCGCGCCGATGAGGTCGGCGCCGCGCCGGTCCTTCTTCTTGCCCGGCACCTCGGCGCGGGCGAGGTCGCTCGCGCGCAGCAGCAGGCCGTTCACCGCGCCCCGGTGCGTGTGGACGTCCAGCTTCCGCAGCACACCGGGCGTTTCGAGCGTCATCGCCTCGGTCTGGTCGATGGCCGCGGCCAGGTCGTCGCGGATCGCCGCGGACGTCGGGAGCGCAGCCGCCTCGGTGAGGTAGTAGAGCAGTTCCTGCAGGTCCCGCATGACCGGGAAGACCGCGAACATCGACTTCGCCGTCTTCGGCGTCTTTCGCCAGTCCTCGCCGTCGAAGGTGATCTGGGAGACCTTCTGGCCCGCGCCGAAACAATCGTAAACCGTGCAGCCGGTGAAGCCCGTCTTGCGGAGCTTGTCGTGGATGCCGCACCGGGAGTCCTCGCGCAGATTCGGGCATGCCTGTCCGGCCGGTTTGGTGATCGCGAAATCGGCCGAGGCCGCGAAGGCCGGGACGACACAGCACAGACCGAAGCAGTTCTCGCAGTCGGCTCGCAGGCTCGAAGTGACAGGCACGGTGGTTCGTACTCCAGATACTCGGCAAGTGTTCCGCCCACAGCGTACGGCGGGGCCGACGTGCACTTTCCGTGCAGGGCACCCGCCGCCAATGGCCGCCAGACGAAGGTCAGGTCCTGCCCCATTCAGTCGATATCGGACATGTCAAACGCTCAATAACCTCGATTTCCGTGGGCTTCGGCAGGTGCCGTCCCATGCGGTCGAGCTGGACCGCTTTCCGCCGCTGAGGTCTTGACCCGGCCGGTCCCCCTGCTAACGACAGGACGAACACATGCGAGAGATGAGACAAGCACGTTGGCTGTCCCGTGCCGGAATGGCGAGCGCGGTCGCAGTGGCGATCAGCGTGACCGCCGCTCCCGCGCAGGCCGCCGAGGGACAGATCCTCGCCGCGGGATCCGCCGAAGCGATCCCGAACAGCTACATCGTCACGCTGAAGGACTCCGGCGTCGTGGACACGCTGGCCAGCCGCTTCGGCGCGAAGGTGGAGCAGGTCTACAGCAGCTCGCTCAAGGGCTTTTCCGCGACGCTGTCGGAGAGGCAGGCCAAGCGTCTCGCCGCCGACCCGTCGGTGGCCTCCGTCGAGCAGAACCAGGTCGTCCACGCGGACGCGACGCAGGTCAACCCGCCGTCCTGGGGTCTCGACCGCGTCGACCAGCGCAATCTCCCGCTGGACCAGAGCTACAGCTACACCTCGACAGGCGCCGGCGTGAACGTCTACGTCATCGACACCGGTGTGCGGATCAGCCACCAGACCTTCGGCGGCCGCGCCCGCAACGGCTACGACTTCGTCGACAACGACGCCGTCGCCCAGGACGGCAACGGCCACGGCACCCACGTCGCCGGCACCATCGCCGGTTCGCAGTACGGCATCGCCAAGGGCGCGACGATCTACGGCGTCCGCGTGCTCAACAACTCCGGCAGCGGCACCACCGCCGGGGTCATCGGCGGCATCGACTGGGTCACCAAGAACCACGTCAAGCCCGCCGCGGCCAACATGAGCCTCGGCGGCGGCGCCTCCACCACCCTCGACGACGCCGTCCGCCGGTCGATCGCCGCGGGCGTCACCTACGGCGTGGCCGCCGGGAATTCCAACGCGAACGCGTCCGGCTTCTCCCCCGCCCGCGTGTCCCAGGCGATCACCGTCGGCTCGACCACCAACACCGACGCGCGGTCCAGCTTCTCCAACTACGGCAGCCTGGTGGACATCTTCGCCCCGGGCTCGAACATCACGTCGTCGTGGCACACCAGCGACACCGCGACGAACACGATCAGCGGCACCTCGATGGCGACCCCGCACGTGGTCGGCGTCGCGGCCCGCTTCCTCCAGAACAACAAGACCGCCACGCCCGCGCAGGTGGCCACCGCGCTGATCAACGCGGCCACCCCGAACAAGGTGACCAACCCGGGCTCCGGCTCCCCGAACCGGCTCCTGTACTGGGCACCGACCGCCTGACCAGACGGTCACCGGTCACCTGAAGTACGTGAAGGACCCCTTCCTTGCGCTGGGCGCAGTGAAGGGGTCCTTCACGTACTTGGGGAAGGTGTGAAGGTCGCGTTTCCTCGGCTGAGCCGCGTGAAGGGGGCCTTCACGCGCCAAAGTTGTGACTGGTGGGGCTCCGGCGGTTCACGAGACCGTTCGCTACAGCACCTTGCGGATGCTCGGCACCACGGCCGCGAGACCGGCGGCGTTCGGGTGCAGCGGCGCGAAGCTGTTGTTCACCACCGACGGGATCAGCCCTTCGATCCACTTGACGCCGATCGGCTGACAGGCGTCGTGGCCGATGCTCGGCGTCCGGATGTCGACGTACTCGGCGCCGTGCGCCGCGGACTGCTCGGCCATCCGCGCGTTGAGCCGGTCGATGTTGGCCTGGATGTAGTCCGCGTCCTGCGGCAGCACCGGGACGACCGGCCAGCAGCCACCGGGTTTGATCCCGGTCGGGTAGCCGACCATGACGATCTTCGCCTGCGGGGCGCGCTGCCGGATGGTCTCGATGACCGTGCCGTAGGTCGCGGCGAAGGCGTCGATCTTGTTCGCGTACTTGTCCACCCCGCCCGCGGTGTTGGCCGCTTTGCAGGACGTGCCCACCGGCAGGAGGTTCACGCACGACGTGGCGAGCCCGACCAGCCCGACGTCGTTGCCACCGATCCCCACGGTCACCAGTGTCGTGTCGGCCGAGAGCGCGTCGTACTGCGGCGGGTTGGTGCCGGAGATGATGCCCTTCTGCGGATGGGGGAAGTTCGTCGTGGTCGCGGCGCCACAGGTGACGTCGCGCAGTTCGTCCACCTTCAGCTGCTTAGCCAGCAGTCCCGCGTAGTTGATCGTGGACCGCGCGCAGGTGAGCAGGTCGGACTGCGGCAGGACGACGGAGCCGGCGGAGAACGAGTCCCCCATGGCGACGTACACCTCGCGCTCCGCCGCGAGGGCGGGCGTCCCGAGTCCGACGAGGGTCAGCGCGGTGCCTGCCACCGCGGCGATACGAGCGAATCTTCCCCAGCGAGAACGTGTCACTGCCGCCTCCTGCATGCGTCGTCGAATGCCGGGGACAGCGTCCGCCGGGCGGTGGGTGCTTCACTAGATTCCAGCCGCGCGTTCTTGTCCGGAGTTTTGTAGGTTTCCTCTATGACTACGCCGTCGGCACAGCCGTGGCGCCGGTTGGACGCCTCGGTGCTGACCCGGCTGGAGCCGGACATCGCCGCGATCGCGTCCGCCGCGATGGACCAGGTCCGCGCCGGGCTCCGGATCCCGCTGGACGGCCGGACGGCGGCGAACCTCCACGTCACCCTCGACGTCGCACTGGACGCCTTCTTCAGCGAGATCGGCCATCCTGACGTCACTACCGACCGCGAGGTCTACCGCGCACAGGGCCGGGCTCAGCACACCGCGGGCCGCAGCCTGGAGGAGATGCTCGGCTTCTACCAGTCGGCCGCGCTGGGGGTCTGGCGGCAGCTCACTTCGGCTGCGCCCGCCGTGGATCTGCCGACCCAGGCGATAGTCGAGCTCGGCGAGGCACTGTTCGCCTTCATCGCAGAACTTTCGGCCGCGGCCGCCGACGGCTACGCCGAAGCGCGGTCACAGGCGGCGAGGGCCGGGCAGGCGCGGCGGGACCGCCTCCTCGGCCTCCTGCTCACCGAAACGGCAGTCCCGCGCGACGTGCTCGACGACGCCGCGAGCCAGGCCGCGTGGGTGCTGCCCACTCGTCTCGTCATCGCCGTCACCAGCGCCGATGTAGCACCACCGTTGCTGGACCGGATGCCGGGACGGGTGCTGATCGGCCGCCACCACGACCTCACGGCCGTCGTCATGCCCGCCGACCGGTTCGAGTGGTACCTCGGCAGGCTGCGTGACCTGCTCGGCCGAGAACAGGCCGGGGTCGGCCCGGTGGTGCCATTGCGCTCGGCCGCGCTCAGCGCCCGCAGGGCGAGTGCGCTGTGGCGGCTGACCCGCACCGGCGCACTCGGCGACAGCGCCCTCGTCCACACCACCGATCACCGCATCGACCTGCTGCTGACCGCCGATCCCGAACTCGCCACCGAGTTCGCGCAGGACGTCCTCGCGCCACTGGCCGGTCTGCCCGAGCTGGCGCGGCAACGGCTCACCGCGACCCTCTCGGCGTGGCTCGCGCGCCCTGACCAGCCACAGGCGATCGGCGGCGAACTGCACATCCACGTCCAGACCGTCCGCTACCGGATCCGGCAGCTGCGGACGCTGTTCGGCGGCACGATCGACGATCCGGCGGGCCGGTTCGCGCTGGCGATCGCGCTGCGCGTCGATCCACTGGTATCGAGGGAACCTACAAAGGGTTCAGAGCGGGATGCCCATCCGCTGCGTCCCGACGACCGATAGCAGCCGCAACGCCTCCTCCGACCGGCTGCCGGGCTCGGCGGTGTAGATCAAGACCTGCTGGTCGCGGTCGCCGTCACCTATGGCCCGGAAGGGATCCGCATCAACGCCGTGGCCCCGGGCACGACCTTGACCGAGATGTTCACCGAGTGGGTCGAGGCCTCGCCGGACACCCTGGAGCAGCTCAACGCCCGGACCCCGCTGGGACGCGTGGCCGAACCCGGGGTGGTCGCGGAAGCCGCCGCATGGCTGCTGAGTGACCGCTCCTCTCGACGGCGGCATGGTGAGCTAGCCCCTTCGCGCGAGGTGGTGCCGAAACCACGCGATGAGACCGGCGTCCACCTCGCGCGCCACCGGCAACTGCGGCGCGGGCTCGATGCCGGGCTCCTCGGCGAGCGGATGCGCCAGCCCGGGGATCGACAGCAGCTCGGACCTCTCCCCCAGCGCATCGGCGAGCCGGATCGCGTCGGCGCGGAGATCCGGATGATCCTGCTCGCCGCTGACGATCAGCAGCGGTGCCCGCTCGGCGATGACGGCCGCCTGGGGAAGGAAGTCCAAGTTGTCGACGGCCTTTTCGGACTCGGCGCCGTACGGGTAGTCACCGGGGAACAGGTCGACGACCGACCGCATCCGGATGGCGGCGTTCACGAGGGCTCCGGCGAAGACCGGGATCTGGGTGTCGGCGAGAACGCGCAACGCGACGGCCCCGCCCAGTGACCCGCCGAGCACTCCGATCGGGCCGTCGCCGACCGGCAGCTGTGCCCGGATCGAGGACAGCGCGTCCGGGAATTCCTCGGTCGCCTGCACGACGAACGGGTGCAGGAAGGACATCAGGACGTCCTCGCGGATCAGCGCCAAGCCCGCGTCCATGGTGCCGTCGATCATGCGCGCCCCGCACATCGGCATCCCGAGGTGCACCCGCCACGCGGGCAGCCCGCGCATCGGCAGCGCCGCGGCGAACGCGGCATCGGACCTCGGCGCGTCGAGCATGTGCCAGGTGACGATCAGCGGCGCGTTTTCGCCGCCGTCGCCGTCCGGTGGCAACGCGGTGAACGGGACTCCGGCGGCGGTGCCCGTGATCGGTGAGTTCATGGGGTCACGGTAGGGCGGCGATCGCCTGCGGGGCGCCGGTATCGCCACCGGCGAAATCCGGGCCGTTTTCCCGGGGTACACCCCCATTTTCGCGTGATACGCGATACGTGAAACTAGTTACGCGCCAGCTTGACGCGTAACTCAAGGCAGGATGATGCAAAGTGATAATGCCTCTTATGACTGAGCATCGAGAAGTATCAAATCGCCGGGGCTCGATCGACCGGTGCGCTCGCTCAAAAAGTGGGCACGAGGGGACGGCAAACGCGCCCGCGCGAATCGGAAGTCGCCGGGGTGAGGACACCCGGGCGACGGATTTCGGCGCTCAGCGGCGATCTGAGAGCGTTTTGCCTGGTCAGAGGGCTGCACCTTCGCGGCCCCGGCCTGAAGTACAGGAAGGCCTCCTTCCTTGCGCCTAACGCAAGGAAGGAGGCCTTCCTGTACTGGGGAAGAGAGCGCCGCCGGAGCTAGACGGCCTCGAGGACGAAGAACAGGAAGCTCAGGAAAGCCGTCTTCCCCGCCAGCTCGTCGGGGAACCGCTCGCGAGCGCCCGGCGCGGGATAGGGCTCGCTGACGACGGCCGTGCGAAAACCGGCCGCGGTGAAGGCGTCGGTCATCGCGTGCAGCGGCCGATGCCAGAAGGTGAGCACGGCTTGCCGACCGTTGAAGTTGTACTCGTCGGACCACTTGACGGTCGCGAAGTAGTCGGCGTCGGGATACAGCAGCTTGAAGATGACGGGATGGTTGACGGCCATGATCAGCCGGCCGCCGGGCTTCAGCACACGCCTGATCTCGGCCAGTGGCGCGGACCAGTCTTCGAGGTAGTGCAGAACGAGAGCCGAGATGACGTCGTCGAACTCGCCGTCGGGAAACGGCAGCGGGTCGCCGATGTCGGCGACCCGCAGTGCGGCGTCGTCACCGAGTCGTTTCCTGGCCAGCTCCACCATCTTGGCGCTGGAGTCGAAACCGGTCATGATGGCGCCCCGGTCGCGCAGTTCCGCGAATATCGGGCCGGCCCCGCAGCCCGCGTCGAGGATCCGCCTGCCCGCCACATCCCCTGCCAGGTCCACGATCGCGGGCTGCGTGTAGTAAGCGTTGTTGAGACTGGTCTCGTTCTCGGCCGCGTACGCCTCGGCGAAGGAGTCGTAGTCGTTCTCCACGGGCACGGCAACGTTTTCGGGAACGGTAGGCATATGGACCAATATGGCAGAACTCGCCGGATCCCGGCCCGGGGCTCGAACCTGGACTACCGGAGTCAGAGTCCGTGCGGACTTTCGTCCTGTTTGTCAGCGGCGTGGTGGACGGTAGCCGTCGGACGCGAGATAAGGACACATCCGACACCATTCGCAGTCAAGTACCGAAGGTGCTCTCAGCAGGGCGAATATGCCCGTCCGGCCATCGGGACCATGGAGCTGTGATGGTCGAGGCCCAGGGTGCACACTGCCGCGAAGAAGGCACTGGATTCGCGGGAGTCCAAGCAGATGGTCCACCAGCTGGCCTGGATGAACGATTATTGCCAACCGGGGATCCTGTCTGCGACAGTGGTAACTCTGTCGGAGGTGGACGACTCGGGCATCTTGGGGTGGGGGAAACAGTGTCAGATTCAGTGTCGCTTGATGCGTTGATGCTTGCCGACTCACTGCGGCTTGACGGTGAGGACCCGAAGCACGTCGAATTGCTCGCCGAGGCGGACGCAGATCTGCCGCCGGTTCTCGTGCAGCGGTCTACCATGCGGGTGATCGATGGGAAACATCGAATCCTCGCTGCCCGCTTGCGTGGAGACTCGGAAATCACAATCACGTACTTCGACGGTACGGATTTCGAAGCATTCGTGCAGTCCGTCCGGTCGAATGTGCGGCATGGGCTCCCGCTTACCCGAGCAGATCGCGAGGCGGCGGTCTTGCGGATACTGGAGTCGCAAGCGGCATGGTCCGATCGGGCCATTGCCGAGGTGACGGGGTTGAGCGCGCCGACGGTAGGGGCCATCCGAAGCCGTGCAACCGACAATTCCAGTCAGTCGCACGCACGGATCGGCAGAGACGGCAGGATACGGCCGCTGACCACCGCGGAAGGGCGACGGGCAGCCGCCAAGATCATCGCCGAACGACCGGATGCCCCGTTACGCGAGATCGCGAGCACGGCCGGAATCTCGACCGGAACGGCCCGCGATGTCCGCGACCGGCTGCGACGCGGTGACGATCCTGTGCCGATGAAGTATTCGAAAGAGAAGGTGCTCCCGGAGCCGCCACGGCCGGGCTCGGTCAGCCCGGACTTGCAGGGCCTGCGCAAGGATCCTTCATTGCGGTTCAATGCCGTCGCGCGGACCTTGCTGCACTGGCTCAGCATCTGTGACATCAATGACGACCAGCGACATAATCTCATTCAGGGTGTCCCTGAATACCGCCGCGACAACTTCGCCGAGCTTGCCTTGGTGTGCGCCGAACGATGGAAAAATCTTGCCAACGAACTGAGGCAGCCGAACCGTAATACCGGATAGCGGACGCTTCAGTACCGTGAATAGACAACACGTTCAACAATTGGGCAGCCGCATTCTGTTCTGATCGACAGTGTGCGCGCTTTACCGTAAATGCACCCTTCTTTCAGCGGACCGGCCGCCTGCAACGAAAATCACCCAAAAGGCATGCCGGGCTTTGAATGTGTCGTGCTCGGGTTAGTACGAATGGCGTGCCGTTGAAACACGTCCAAGCCATGCACGCCGAATCACGCCGCACCTACGGGCGACTCCGATCGAGGTCGTGCAGCCGTAAGCAGTTGGCGCGTTTTCGATGAGTCAATGTGACCTGTTGCCGCAGGCGTTTGATGCCCGCTATGTTATATAGCTATGATCTCCCTAGGTCTACCGACAGTCACAGTCATACTCAGTTCCTCGCTTGCGCGATTCGGTACAACCATCGGCGGTCGTTTTCCGGCGGGCAGCACACGCACCGGCGGAATCCTGTGGTGCACGAACGTCGACCCTTCTCCCTTGGCGGCCCAGCGATGACCCCGAGTGTTTCCGACCCGCCCGTTTACGAGGTTTTCGCCCTGCGATACGCCTCGCACTACGGCCGCAGTAGCGCCGACAACTTTCTCGGCGAGGATCCGCTCCATGGGGCGGAAATGCCGCTCGACTTCTTCGTCTGGCTGATTCGCGGACAAGGGCGCACCGTGCTGGTCGATACCGGCTTCACGCCCGAAACCGCTATCCGTCGTGGTCGGCACTACCACTCGCATCCGCTCGACCTGCTGGGGCGTTTGGGTGTCACCGCCAACGATGTCAGCGACGTGATCGTGACCCACATGCATTACGACCACGCTGGAAACATCTCCGAATTTCCTGGCGCGCGAATTCATATGCAAACCGCCGAGATGCAGTACTGCACGGGGCGCAGCATGCGGCATCCGCAATTGCGAAGGACCTACGAGGCCGTCGACGTGGCTGCCGCCGTGCAGAGTCTTTACGAGGGTCGGCTACACTTCGTCGACGGAGACGAGGAGATCGCTCCAGGCATCTCCGTGCACCTGTGTGGTGGTCATACCAAAGGTCTGCAGTTCGTCACCGTTGCCACAGCACGCGGGGAGATCATACTCGCCAGCGATGCCGTGCACTATTACGAAAATATTCGTCGGCGCCTTCCCTTCCCGAGCTTTGTCGACTTCGCGGAGTATCTCGACGGTTACGAGCGTCTCGCGGCGCGGGCCAAAGACCTTGATCGCATCATCCCGGGGCACGATCCGTTGGTCTTGACCGCGTTTCCCCCCTCTCAGTTCGGTCCTGACATCGCGATGGTGCACTCCGCCCCGGTCGCAAGTCTGGCTTTCGCGGATTCGCGTGCGGACGCGGCCAATGTCTAGCTTCCGGCTCGCCATCATCGGTGGCGGCCCCCGGGCGCTGACCATCCTCGAGCGGCTTGTGGAGCACAGAAAACAGCTACCCCAGCACGTAAGCCTTCACGTGGTGGTGATCGACCCCGGAAACCTCGGTGAGGGCAGTCATCCCACGGATCAGCCCAGTCATCTTCTGATCAACACCCTCGCGTCACAGGTCACGATGCGCCCACCGCTGAGCTCCGTCGGAGATGACAGCACGCCATCGGTGCTCGACTGGGCCGCTGAGCAGCGCTATCGCCGGCATCTGGGTGGAGCCCGTGCTCCTGATGGACATGAAGAGCAACCAGTGGCGGAGCGAAGCCACCTCCCTCGCGTCCTCCTTGGCGAGTACCTGGCCGCCTTCGGCCGTCAGGTCGTCTCCGCGCTGCCTCTCAATATCCGTGTCCAGCA
Organism: Amycolatopsis coloradensis; assembly: GCF_001953865.1. GTDB lineage: Bacteria > Actinomycetota > Actinomycetes > Mycobacteriales > Pseudonocardiaceae > Amycolatopsis > Amycolatopsis coloradensis. The sequence goes on along the minus strand of NZ_MQUQ01000021.1, from coordinate 111,000 downwards.
CGTGCGCGCACGGGCAATCGATATGCGGTTCGAGAACGATGTGTACGCGATTGGTCTCGACAATGGGCAGACAGTCTTCGCGCGGTATTCCGTGCTGGCCATGGGACATGGGCAACGTGTGCAGACAGCTGAGGATCGGCGGCTAGCCGCCTTCGCGCACGACAAAGGAGCCGCGAACCCGCATCTCGCCTACTTCGCGTCTCCCTATCCGATCGGCAAGCTGGACGCGATCGCAAGCGACGCGCGGGTGGCGATCCAGGGCCTCGGTCTCACTGCTCACGATGTGGTATCGGCGCTCACTCTGGGCCGTGGTGGCACGTACCGGACCGAGAAGAGCAAGTTGGTGTACAAAGCTTCTGGACGTGAGCCACGGCTCTGGCTCTGCTCTCGTCAGGCACTGCCTTTCGCAGCCCGCGGCGTCAACCAGAAGGGGCGGACCGGACGCCACATTTGCCAGTTTTTCACGCCGCAGGCCGTCGCTCGACTTCGCGCCCGCGCCATGACGCTGGGTGATGCGCGGATCGATTTCGGTACTGATCTTCTACCGCTGCTCATTACTGAGATGGCCTATGCCTATCGGACCGCGGAAGGCAATGAGCACGTCGACGTAACCGGCTTCACAACGACTCCAGAAGAAATTCGTTTGATCCGGCAGATCCTGTGGCCGCTGGAGGACGAGCACTTCAGATCGCGGGCGGAGTTTCGCCGATGGTTCTTGGCATTCATGACAAACGATCTCGGCGAAGCGTATCGCGGTAACCGCACAAGCGGCGTCAAGGCCGCGACCGATGTCTTGCGGGATGCCCGCGAGGCGTTCCGCGCAGCAGTGGAGTACGGCGGCTTGACACCAGCCTCACATCGCTATTTCGTCGAGCAGTTCGACCCGATCGTGAACCGGGTTGCCTTTGGCCCTCCCCTGCGCCGCAATGAAGAATGGCTGGCTCTGTTCGAAGCCGGAATCCTCGATGTCGCCGGTGGCGCCGCCAGCAGGATCGATACACCCGAAAACGAGCCCAACTACCGGATTTCACTGGACTACCCCGATGGGCCAGAATATACCGCCGCCGACGTGGTGATTTCCGCGAGACTCGACAAGTACTCGCCCCGCACCGACTCTTCTCCCCTGTCGGCGAACCTTTTGCGGCGTCGTCTGGTCAGACCGTTCATGAACGGGGAGTACCATCCTTCCGGGATCGACATCGACGAGAACCTGCGCGTGAAGAAGGCTGACGGGCGAGTCCACTCCAGGTTGTGGGCCGTCGGGTTCGTGGTCGAAGGGCCGCACTTCTATACGCATGCCTTGCCTCGTCCGGGAATTGCGTCGAGGCAGACTGTCGATGCCGAACGGATCGTGCTCGGGATTTTTGACGATATCGCCACAGTTGACACCACGCGCTCGACGGCGACGCCTGACATTCGCTCGGAGGCAGTCCGATGACCAGCAACAACTACATATCCGATCTTACCTTTCAGGAGTATCTGCAGGAGATTCAAGAAAAACACCCCAGTCTGTACGAGTTGCTCGACCCAGATCGCATCGAGGCCGATGCGATCGAGGACTACCTCAAGGAACTGAACGCGTTGTCCTGGGAGTTCGAAGACCAGGACACAGGAGGCCGCGGGCTGGCTTGGAGTCAAGCGCAGAACAGCTCGAACAGCCGACGAGTCGGCATGACGAGCCTCATGAAGTGGTTCTCTCCTGATTCTGGCGAAACTGCGTCTGGCGAAACTCCCGGACCGGCCCTTCGGGTGCTTGACGTCCTGGGCGGCAGCGGCACCGTCGCACGGTTGTCCGCGACCCTCGGAAACAATGCCCCCACCGTGTTCACGGCCGATATCTCGAACCTGATGATAAGCTCTTGTCGCGCACATGATCTGCCCTACATCCGCCAGTCCGCGACCAGAAGCCTGTTCCGAGACGACTCCTTGGATGGCGTTCTCATCGGCTACGGCACGCAACTTCTGAGTCCGCAGGCCCGGCAGTTGGCCGTTTTGGAAGCATACCGCACACTCAAGCCCGGATCCCTGCTCGTGCTGCACGCGTTCGAGGCCGGTCAGCCCGCCGCGCGGTTCTTCGACGATGTCGTGCATCCGTATTCGCGCACAGGTCACCCCCACGAACACCTCACTCGCGCGGAGATCGACGGTCTCTTCGCCGACGCCGGCTTTCGCGATATGCGAATGTGTGATATGCATGATCCGTTTATAGTGGAGGCGCCGACGGCTGGGGAGGCACGACGCAACGCACTCATGCATCTGTATAGCGCATACGACCTCTGCAAGATCTCGGGCTCACAGCAAGACGTCGAGGCGAAGCTCGAAGCTCTCGTCGAGGAGACGCTCGGACCGATCTCGGTTCGACGCGAGCAAGAGCACTACATCGCGGAAGTCCCGCGCACCGCGCTGGTGGCAACCGGCGTCAAGAAGTAGTGACGACGTAGTGACTGACAAGAGAATGCAGGCAACCGCCCCAGGAGGAGAAGCATGCCAGACGTCAAAGCATCCAACGTACCGAACGTCGGGACAACGACAGACGCTGTACATGTCCAGGGAAACATCAAGCGGACGCTTTTGGAGAAGACCGAATTCCCCGATGGCTACGTTCTCAACACGAGCATCATCGAGGTCCCGGCCGGCACGAGCGCGTCTCCGCACACCCATCCCGGTATCGAGACCGGCTACGTGATCGGTGGCGAGTTCTACTTGTGCATCGAAGGCCAGCCTGACCAGCATCAAGTACTCGGCAGTTCTTATACGATTCCCGCCGACGCCGTGCATTACGCGAAGGTGCCCGGCCCTGATCCGTTGAAGGTGCTGTGCTTCTTCGTCGTGAACGACACCAAGCCCCTCGCCACAGTGGAAAAGACCGCTCCGTAACGGCGAGCGGTAATATTTCGTCAAGCCTGGTGATATTTCTTCGAACCGTGTCTTGAGGTAATGGGCAGTGGCAGCAGATTCACCCCCGAAAGCCGACGACAGTCGAAAGCGAATGCGGAGGGAGGTCATCACAGCGCTGGGGTTGTCCGGGGGTGCGGCGGTCGCTTTAGGGCTCTCCCGGTTCTCTTACGGCTTGCTGCTGCCGCCGATGCGTGCGGATCTGGGATGGACGTACGTCGAAGCCGGCGCGATGAACACCGCGAACGGCGCGGGGTACATCGTGGGTGCACTCGTAGCGGCATGGATCGCTTATCGCTGGGGCATGGCGCGTGCGTTTCTCCTGGGTTTCGCCGTGAGTGTCGTGATTCTGCTGGTGACCGCGACCACCACAGATGTGTTCGCCCTCATAGCCTTGCGGACCATCGGAGGCGGTTCGACGGCTCTCACCTTCATCCTGGGTGCCGGATTGGCGTCCGCGATCTGCCCGGCGCAGGATCCGCGCCGACGCGGCACCCTTGTCGGTCTCTATGTCGCGGGCGTTGGTGTCGGCATTCTCCTGGCCGGCGTGGCCATTCCCATCGTTCTGGGCAGCGGCGTGCAGCAGTGGCCAGAGGGGTGGATTGTTCTCGGCCTCATCGGCGCCGCGTGCCTGCCGGCAGCTTGGTGGGCCGCCCGTAGTGTGCGAGAACCTGCGGGCGGCCGCATCGCCTTGCTGGGAGGCCGGGAATTCCGCCGGATCGCGCCCACGTTCATCGGGTACGGGCTGTTCGGAGCCGGCTATGTCGGCTACATGACGTTCATCATCGCGCTGTTGCAGGAGCAGGGCCGCAGCAGCGGACAGGTGATCTGGTTCTGGTCCGTGCTGGGGCTTGTGTCGGCCGTGGCGACCCTGCTGTGGGGAAAGTTGCTCGGGGCCATTCGGGAGTCCCGGGGGCCGTCCATGGTGTTCGCGACGGTCATGCTGGGCACGTTGCCTGTTCTTGTCTTTCCCACGAGTCCGGCGGCGATGTTCCTGTCCGCGATTCTTTTCGGGGGCAGCTTCTTGGCAGGTCCGACCGCGATCACCATCGTGGCACAGCGGCAGCTGCCGGTCTCGTCGTGGACGGCGGCCATCGCGTTGCTGACTGTCGCGTTCGCGTTCGGGCAGGCCGTCTCCCCGATGTTGGCGGGGGCGATTTCCGACGCCACCGGGAACATCTCTGCCGGCTTCTGGGTGTCGCCGGTATTGCTGGCGGCCGCCGCGGGAGTGAACCTGATGCAGCGTCCGGCCGCTGATCGTGAGCCGATCGTACGACGGATATAGCGGTCGGCCCGCCTGACCCCGGAGCCCAGGAGGAACGGCATGCCCTACGAACACCTACTCGTCAGTGTGCACGGCGAAGGTCCGCTGAAGACCGGCCTGGTCCAGCTCAACCGGCCGAAGCAGATGAATGCCCTGAACGACCGGGTCATGGACGAGCTGGGGGCGGCGCTGCTGGCCTTCGACCAGGACGAGAGCATCGGCTGCATTGTGCTGACGGGTACCGACAAAGTATTCGCCGCTGGAGCCGATATCGCGGAGATGGCGGACTACGACTTCATTAAGGTCTACAAAGCCAACTTCATCTCGCGCAACTGGGAAACGCTGGGCCGAGTAAGGAAGCCCGTCATCGCCGCGGTGGCCGGCTACGCACTCGGCGGCGGCTGTGAGGTGGCGATGATGGCGGACTTCATCATCGCCGCCGATACAGCCAGGTTCGGGCAGCCCGAGCTCACGGTAGGCCTCGTGCCTGGCGCCGGCGGGACGCAGCGGCTTCCGCGGGCAGTCGGCAAGGCCAAGGCGATGGACATGGTGTTGACCGGCCGGATGATGGATGCCGCCGAGGCCGAGCGCGCCGGGCTCGTGTCGCGTGTGGTGGCCGCCGACGAGCTGATGCAGGAGGTGTTGAGCGCGGCCGACACCATTTGCGGCCTGGGCATGCCCAGTGTGATGCTCGCCAAAGAATGCGTGAACAGGGCGTTCGAAGGCGCGCTGTCCGAGGGGCTGACCTACGAGCGGCGCATGTTCCATGCGTTGTTCGGCACGGAAGACCAGCACGAAGGTATGGACGCCTTCCTCGCCAAACGCACTCCACAATTCAAGCATCGCTGATACCGCTGGTGTCGTTGTCAGTCGACTGACCAGCAAGGCCTTTCCGGCGGGTCGCCGCGCGGCGGCTATCGCGATGGCTTTCTTGACGCTCTTTTCTCGAGGAGGAACACGACGACCATGAACGCTGAGCAGCGAAGACGCTCTCACTGCGCCGACTCGCCGACCCTGCCCCACGTGGCGCGGGAGCCGTCCAGGATTGAAGAGGGCTTCGCGGCCTTCGTCAGCGGAGTGAAGGTGCGCACGTGACCCTGATGGATACCACCCAGACAACCTCCATGAAGCGCGGATTCCGTGCCTTCACCGCGAGACACCTGGACCAGCTGACCGCCCGGGCGGGGCTGCCGCCCGACGAGCGGCTGGCGGTGCGAGCCGTGGCGGAAGTCTTGCCGTTCCGGACCAACAACTACGTGGTCGATGAGCTGATCGACTGGTCGTCGGCCCCCGACGACCCGATATACCGGCTGATGTTCCCGCAGAAGGACATGCTGCCGGAGGAGGACGTCGCCCATATCGCCGGCCTGCTGCGACGCGCCGCACCGCAACACGAGGTCCAGCAGGCCGCCCATCGGGTGCGGATGCGGCTCAACCCGCATCCGGCGGGTCAGGTGCAGCTCAACAGCCCGGTCATGGACGGGCACGTGCTGGAGGGCATGCAACACAAGTACCGCGAGACGGTGCTGTTCTTCCCCCGCCAGGGGCAGACCTGCCACGCCTATTGCACGTACTGCTTTCGTTGGCCGCAGTTCGTCGGTGAACCTGGCTTGCGGATCGCGGCCGACGGTGGCGTCCAGGCACTCGTCGACTACCTGCTCGCCCACCCCGAGGTCACCAACGTGCTGATCACGGGTGGCGACGCGATGATCATGAGCGCGTCGGTGCTGCGGCAGTATGTGGAACCTTTGCTCGCGCTCGGGCAGATCGAGTCTGTCCGGGTCGGTACCAAGGCTCTGGCGTTCTGGCCGCGCAAGTTCGTGACCGACCCGGACGCCGCGGACCTGCTCGCGCTTTTCGAGCAGGTCGTCCGCTCGGGCAAGAACCTGGCCCTGATGGCCCACTTCTCTCATCCGCGAGAGCTCGAAACCCCGATCGTGGAGCAGGCGATCGCCAGGATCCGGAGCACCGGGGCCGTCGTCCGCACCCAGGCACCGCTGATCCGGTCCATCAACGATTCGCCGGAGGTGTGGGAATCGATGTGGCGCAGGCAGGTGCGCCTGGGCATGGTCCCGTACTACATGTTCGTGGAGCGCGACACCGGTCCTGCGGACTACTTCGCGGTGCCGCTGGTGCGCGCGCACGAGATATTCCGCGGTGCCTATGCCGCGGTCTCCGGCCTGGCGCGGACCGTGCGGGGACCCTCCATGTCGACCACGGCGGGCAAGGTCTGCGTGGACGGGGTGGCCGAACTGGCGGGCCGTAAGGTGTTCGCCTTGCATTTGATCCAGGCTCGCGATCCCGACCTGGTCGGCAAGCCCTTCTACGCCGAATACGACCCTGCCGCGGTCTGGCTGAGTGATCTCAAACCCGCCTTCGGTGACCGGTTCCCCTTCGAGGAAAGCCCCGCTCGCGAAGTGTCCGTCGGCCGGTAGCCGCGGTCCGGGTCGCTCGATCGGGTTGGTTCCGCGCCACGAAAACGCGAGCGTCGGTGCCCGGACTCGTGGTGAACGCGAGACCGCAGCGAGGCGGCTTCCGTGACCGGCGGCGTCTACCTCCAGGAACGGAGAACCCGGGTTCCGCGATGTCTGGATCGAACGGCTCTAGGTCAGAGTGCGGCTGAGGAGGTCGAGCAGCCGGTCCCAGTGGCGCCGGGATCCCTCGGGGTCGAAGGCTTCGGTGTCGGACATGGTGAAGCCGTGGACGGTGCCGGGGTAGATCTCGCAGGTGTAGCCGACGCCTGCGGTGTCGAACGCCTGGCTGATCTCGGCGATGGCTTCGGGCGTCATGTCGTTCTCGGCGAGGCCGAGGTGGACTTGGGCGGTGAGGTTCGGGATCTGGCGGTGCGGGCTGTCGGGTGCGTCGGTGACCAGTGCTCCGGGGTGGAATCCGGCGACGGCGGCCACCTGGCCGGGGTGGGCGGTCGCGGTGCGCATCGCGAGGACGGCGCCCATGCAGTAGCCGATCGCGGCGACAGGTCCGGCACCGACGTCGGGCCGGGTGGTGAGAAAGCGGAGGAAGGCCTCGGCGTCGCGCAGGGTGCGTTCGGCGGTGTGCGCGTCGACCAAGGGCATGATCTCGCCGAAGAGCCCGGACCGGTTTTCGGCGGTGATGTGCTCGGGGAGGTCGAATACCGGTGCCGGGCGGTGGCGGTAGAAGACGTTGGGGACGAGGACGTAGTAGCCGTGCCCGGCCAGTTCGGTGGCCATCTCCCGGAGGACGGGTCGCGGCCCGAAGGCGTCCGGGTAGAGGAGGACGCCCGGGTGCGGCCCGTCGCCGTCCGGGGAGGCGGCGATGGCGTCGGCCTGACCGTCCGGGGTGGGGATCTGCACTGTCGTGGTGGGAATGACGGTACTTCCTTTCGAGGAGGAGGCCGTGCTCGCCGAGGACCGGGCGGAGCGTGCCGTTGAGAACGTAGACCCAGTCGTATCCCTCGTGGGTGCGCAGGTCCGGCTCGGCGTCGTCGTCTCCCCTGTCAGCCGAACCGCAGCCGATCCGCCAGACCGGCGGCGGTGAACGCGGCCACCACGTCGTCGCGGCTTTCGGTGAAGTGGCCCCAACTGTCGATGTGCACGGGGAAGACCGTGCGGGCGCCGAGGATTTTCGTCGCCTCGACGGCCAGAGCGCTGTCGAGCACGAGCAGGGCGCCGTCGAAAACCGGCTTCAGCCTCGGGGCCCCGGCGAAGAGCACGGTGGCGTCGACCGGGCCGAACCGGTCGGCGACCTGCCGGACGGCGTCGAGCGAGGCGTTGTCGCCGCTGACGTAGACGGTCGGCAGGTCCCGCGCGGTGAGCACGAAGCCGACGACCTCGCCGGTGGCCTTCTCCGCGCCTTCCGGTCCGTGGAGCGCCGGCGCGGCGGTCACGGTCACCACTGCCCCGTCCGGCCGGGGCAGGTCGACCGCCTCCCAGGTCTCCAGCCCTTTCGCCGTGCCGCCCAGCCGTCCCGCGCCACTGGGCGTGGTGAGCGTCAACGGCACGTCGGCCAGCAGCGCCCGGCCGGAGTGGTCGAGGTTGTCGGGGTGCTCGTCATGGGACAGCAGGACGGCGTCGACGCGGCCGAGGTCGGCGGGTTTCGCCGAAGGCGGGGCCGTCTTGGTCAGGCCGGGTCTTCCATCGGGTCCCTCGTAGTGGCCGGGCTCGTCGAAGGTCGGGTCGGTCAGGAACCGCAGGCCGCCGTACTCGATCAGCGCGGTCGGTCCGCCGAAGACCCGGACGGAGAACTGCTCGCTGGCTGCCATCTTTCACCTCACGGATAGACTGGGTGCTTTCCGTGAGCGACGCTAGCCTGTTCTCACGGAAGAGTGCAACTGTTTCCGTGAGGACATGGCGGACGCCTACCATGAGGCCGTGGACGACACCGCCGGTACCGATCTCGACGCCGCTGTCCCGCCGCCCGCGCCGGGCGCGGAACAGTACGCCGCGCTCGCCCTCGCCAACACCGCGATCGCGCTACCCGGCGGGCAGTTCGTCGATCTCCTCGGCAGCCCGTCCGCCGCGACGGGCTGGCTCGCCGACAGGGGACTCGCGCCGATCGACGCCGGGCTGCGGGAAATGTGCGCGTCGCTGGTCCGTTCGCTGCGCGAGCAGGTGCGGGTGCTGCTCGCCGCGCGGTCCTGCTCGGAACCGGCTCCGCAGAGCGCGCTCAACGCCGTCAACGACGCGCTGAGCAAAGCCCCCACGGCGGAACTCCTGCACTGGGACCCGGCCCGGGGGCTGTACCGCACCGCGTCGCATCCGATCACGCAGATCGTCGAACACGCGCTGGCAACGCTCGCCGCCAACGCCGCGGACCTGCTCACCGGGCCCGACGCCGAGCGGATCGCCGCCTGCGGATCGGCTCCCTGTACCCGGTTCTTCCTGCGCAACGGACGGCGTCAGTGGTGCTCGGTCCGCTGTGGGGACCGGGCTCGCGCCGCCCGCGCCTACGCCCGGCGCTCCCAGCACGAACCGGCATGAGGCTCGATCCGGTTTAGCGAAGATTGCTCGCGGAGCTGTGTCGCCACCTTGTGCACGAACGGGTATTCGCCAAGATCGAGCCGTGACCACTGCGCCGCGATGCCTGCCAGGAACTCCGATCGGTCCGCCTCGCCGTCGGTGAGGAGCCCGCCGGCATTCTTCCGGCCACCCAGTGTCCATCACTGGCTCCCCCTCAGCGGTACGACGCGAACAATTCCAGCAGGGGCTTCGGGGAGTCTTCGGCGAAGCAGACGAGCAGGCTTTGGGCGGACTCGGTCGCCGAGGCCTCGCTGCGCGGGAACAACGCCTGCTCGTACGTGCCGAGCGCGGCTTCGGCGTCACCGGGATGAGTGGCGAGGGCAAGGCCGAGTTCGGCGCCGTCTTGCATGGCGAGGTTGGCGCCCTCACCGGCGAACGGCGACATCAGATGGGCGGCGTCACCGAGGAGGGTGACGCCGGGGACGCGGTCCCAGCGGTGGCCGGTCGGCAGCGCGTGGATCGGCCGCGGGGTGAGGGCGCCGTCCGCGTCGGTGATCAGCGCCCGCAGTCGCGCGTCCCAGTCGCCGAAGTGCTCCAGCACCGCGGTCTTCGCGGCGGCGGTGTCGCTGAAGTCGATCGTGGAGATCCAGTCTTCGGCGGTCTTCAGCGCGATGTAGACGTGCAGGCTGCCCGTGGAGTCGTAGTGGGCCAGGAAACCTTTGCCCGCACCGAGTGCGAAGAACATGCCGCCTCCGACGAGCGCGGTGTTCGCGGGGTGGTGGTTCTCGGCGTCGTGGAGGTGGACCTCCACAAAGGAAACGCCCTCGTAGGCCGGTTCCGCGTCGGAGACCAGGGGCCGGACCTTGGACCACGCGCCGTCGGCGCCGATCAGCAGGCCCGTGGTGAAGGTCGTCCCGTCGGCCAGGGTGACCTCGTGCTCGCCGCCGCCGAGCGGGCGGGCACCGGTGATCTTGGCGCCCCAGCGCACCGTGCCTTCGGGCAGTGAGCCGAGCAGGAGGTCACGCAGGTCTCCACGGGCGATTTCGGGACGGCCGCCGTCATCGTCGTCGGCCTCGTCGAGATGCACGACGGCGTGCTGGTCGAGGATGCGCATGGCCTCGCCACCGGGGTGCACGAGCGCGCGGAATTCCTCGTGGAGACCGGCGGCCCGGAGTGCTTCCTGACCGGATTCCTCGTGGATGTCGAGCATGCCGCCTTGCGTCCGGGCGGACGGTGAGGCGTCCAGGTCGAACACGGCGGCTTCGATGCCGTTGACGTGCAGGACGCGGGCCAGGGTGAGCCCGCCGAGTCCCGCGCCGATGATCGCGATGGGGTGACGTGTGGTCATTCCGGGTTCCTTTCGGGTGGCACGGCGGTCCGGGTGATTCCGGTGATCAGCACCTGGAAGCCCCAGGACGACCGCTGCGCGGGATGTCCGGCGAGCAGGTCGGCCGCGTGGGCGGCGATCTGTGGATGGGTCGTCTCGTCGGCGTCCCGCACGGCGCGGGCGAGTGCGTCCCAGTCGTCGTGGGATTCCTGGTCGGCGTGCTCGGCCGCGGTCGCCGTGGCGTGCTGCAAGAGGATGTCGATGCCCCAGGCGCGGCGTTCGGGCGGCACGCCACCCTCGGCGAGGAGCGCGAGCAGGTTCTCGACCAGGGCGAGATAGTTCTCGCCGCTCGGGCGGGCCACCAATGCGGACAGGGCGAGCCCGGGGTATTCGAGCAGTGTCGAGGTGTAGGCCGCGAGGAGTCGCTCGAGCCGGTCTCGCCAGCCGCCTTCGGAGGACGGTTCGGGAATCGTGCCGAGGAGTTCGTCCAGGATCGCCGCGTGCAGTTCGGCGGTGTTGCGGACGTAGACGTAGAGGGAGGCCGCGCCGGTGTCGAGTTCCTGTGCCAGGCGGCGCATCGTGACCTTCCGCAGGCCTTCCTCACGCAGGATCCCGACAGCGGCGGCCACGATGCCGTCGCGGCTCAGCGCGGGTTTGGCCGGTCGCTCCCGGCGGCTCTTGTCTGGTGCCATACGACCACTGTAACGAACATGTTCGTTACGAACAAGTTCGTGATGACTGCGGGGATGTGCCGTTCGGTGTCGGTCGCCACCATCGCCCTCAGGTTGTGAAACCAACCCGTATGCGCTTCACGCCGCCTTTCGACGCGTTCTTCTCGACCTGCCGTACGGTCGGACGACGTGGAATTGTGTTGTGCGACAGGGCGGGTACCGCGGTGCCGACATCACGGTCGTCGGATTAGACGAGTCTGTTCACCGCTGACCGGGAATGTACTTCGTTCGGTGTCTCCCTCGTCGAGCCGAGGTGGTAGTCGAGATCCTCGGTGATCTCTCCTTCTCGATCACCGACGACCAAGTCTGCCGGGCGGAGCGCTGCTGGGGCGAACTGATGGCCGCCGCGGCCTTGAGTCGCCGAACCGTCATGGAGGTGTGGCGGGCGCTGCCTGCGCCAGGAACTGGCAGGACTGCGCCCGATCAGCCCGCCCGAGGCAGTCACCGCGTCCCGTCGCCGCGGAACGACGATGATGATCGAGTTGGATCCCGACTGCTTTGGCGTGGACGCCGACATCGAGGCGGTCGGCTTTTGTCCCGATGACGAGTGCGCGGCCTGCGTAAGGAGACTGCTTGGAAGGGCCTCTCCCTGCCACTTCCAACGTATAGCGCACCCCGGGGCTTGCGGCAAGCCCCCTGGCATACCGCAGAATCTCCCGCCGTGGCAACGAGAACACAGGGGGAAACTTTGATCGACGTGATCATCGCCGGTGGCGGGCCGACCGGCATGATGCTGGGCGCCGAACTGCGGCTGCACGGTGTCCGGGTGGTCGTCCTGGAGCGGGATCCGGAGCCGACCAAGGTCGTCCGCTCGCTGGGCCTGCACGCGCGCAGCATCGAGGTGATGGACCAGCGGGGTCTGCTGGAGCGATTTCTGGAGCACGGCAAGCAGGCGCCGATCAGGGGGTACTTCGCGGGCATCGTCAAACCGTCGTCGTCGTTGGACAGCACGCACGCCTACGTCCTCGGTATTCCCCAGCCCGTCACCGACCGGCTGCTGCTCGAACACGCCACCGAGGTGGGCGTCGAGATCCGGCGCGGGCGCGAGGTGACCGGGCTGAGCCAGGACGAAGACGGGGTGGACGTCGAACTGGCCGATGGGACGCGGCTGCGCTCGCGTTACCTCGTCGGCTGCGACGGCGGCCGCAGCACGATGCGCAAGCTCCTCGGCGTCGAGTTCCCCGGCGAGCCGACCACGGTCGAGACACTGCTCGGCGAGATGGAGCTGACCGCGGACCAGGAGACCGTGCTCGCGGTGATGACCGAGGTCCGCAAGACCCAGTTGCGTTTCGGCGCGGGCCCGATCGGGGACGGGGTGTACCGGGTCGTCGTTCCCGCCGACGGAGTGAGCGAGGATCCCCGGGTCCCGCCGTCGTTCGACGAGTTCAAACGGCAACTCGTCGCCACCGCGGGGACCGACTTCGGCGTGCGTTCCCCACGTTGGCTGTCCCGGTTCGGTGACGCGACCCGGCTGGCCGAGCGCTACCGGGTCGGCCGCGTGTTCCTGGCGGGCGACGCCGCGCACGTCCACCCGCCCGTCGGCGGGCAAGGACTCAACCTCGGTATTCAGGACGCCTTCAACCTCGGCTGGAAGCTGGCCGCGGCGATCGATGGCTGGGCGCCGGAGGACTTGCTGGACACTTACCACTCCGAACGGCATCCGGTGGCCGACGGCGTCCTGAACAACACTCGCGCGCAGATGCTGCTGATGTCGCTCGATCCGGGCGCCCGGGCGGTGCGGCGGCTGCTGTCGGAACTGATGGACTTCGAAGAGGTGAATCGGTACCTGACCGAGAAGATCACCGCGACCGGGATCCGCTACGACTTCGGCGACGGGCACGAACTGCTCGGCCGCCGGATGCGGGACCTCGAACTCGGCCTGGGGCGGCTCTACGGGCTCATGCGCGGCGGCCGCGGCCTGCTGCTCGACCGGACCGGCCGGCTTTCGGTACAGGACTGGGGAGATCGGGTCGACCATGTCGTCGACGCCGGTGGGGACTTGGAGGTGCCCGCCGTGCTGCTGCGCCCGGACGGTCACGTGGCGTGGGCGGGCGAAGACCAGCAGGAGCTGCTCGTGGCGCTGCGCCGATGGTTCGGGTGGCGAAGGAATTCATCCGCCCAAGGCTGACATCCGGGGGCCCGTGGCCGTCGTGGTCACGGGCCCTGCGGCCCCCGGTAGGGCAGCGTCTGGTTGTAGACGATGTTCGTGTTCGTGCTCCCGAACAGCGCCAGCTCGTTGACGATCTCCTCCAGCCTTCCCATCGACGGCGCCGCGATCTTCAGCGAATAGCAGTCGTCACCGGTCGTACGGAGGCATTCGAGGATCTCGGTCCGTTCAGCCAGGAGTTTGTGCAGCGGCGCGTGCTTACTGCCCGGGTACTTCAGCCGCACCACCGCGAGCACCACGTACCCGGCCTTTTCGAGGTCGACGTCGGCGCGATAGCCGGTGATCACCCCGGCCGACTCCAGTCGCTTGACCCGGTCCGTCGTCGCCGACGCGCTCAGGCTGACCCGCTTGCCCAGCTCGGTGAGCGGGAGGCGCCCGTCCTTCTGGAGTTCGACCAGGATCGCCCAGTCCGTCGCGTCGAGAGTCTCGGCCATCGGGCCAGAATACCGGCAGATCCACGGCGCGAAGCCCGTTACGCCGGGAAAGATCTCTTCCCGGACTTCCGCCGCGCCGATAGCCTTGACCTGTGCGAATAGGTGTCAACGTCCCGAATTTCGGACCGGGGGCCGACCCCGGAATCCTCCGCGGCTGGGCCGCCACGGTCGAAGGTCTCGGCTACGACCTGCTCATGGTGTCCGACCACGTCGCCATCACTCCCGACGTCGCCGAGCAGTACCCGGCGCCGTTCTACGAGCCGTTCACGACGCTGTCGTGGCTCGCCGGCGTGACGAGCCGGATCCGGCTGGGCACGACCGTGCTCATCGTCCCGTACCGGCATCCGCTGCTGATCGCCCGGATGGCCGCGAACCTGAACCAGCTCAGCGGCGGACGGCTCGTGCTCGGCGTCGCGTCCGGCTGGGCCCGCCAGGAGTTCGAAGCGCTCGACGTCCCGTTCGAGCAGCGGGGACGGCTGACCGACGGCCATCTCGACACCGTGCGGAAGGCGTGGGCGAACGACGCCGACTACCGGGCGGGTGACATCCCGATCTGGGTCGGCGGAAACAGTGACGCGGGGATCCGCCGCGCCGTCCGGGTCGGTGATGCGTGGCATCCGCTGCGGGCCACGCTCCCCTGGCTCACCGAAGCGCTCACCAGGGTCAAGGCCATCGCCGACGCCCACGACCGGCCGGTCCCCGCGTTCACCCCGCGGATCCTGCTGAACATCACCGGACGTCCGGTCACCGGGCCGGACCGCCTCGCCGGGGAGGGCACGATCGAGCAGATCGTCGACGACCTCGACCGGCTTCGCCACCTCGGCGCCGAGACGGTCGTGCTCGACCCGTTCTCCGGCGACCCCGAAGAGACCCTCCGTCCGGAAGCCGCCTGGCAGGCTTTGGCGACCGTGGCCGCACACTGGGAACTGGGCCGATACCGAACCGAACAGGACCGATGATGACCGAAGAAGACGAGAAATTCCTCCGCCGCGCCATCGAACTGGCCGCCAAGTCCCGTGTGGACGGCGACCCGCCGTTCGGTTCGCTCCTCGTCGGCCCCGAAGGCACGGTGCTGGCCGAGGACCACAACACGACGGTGTCGCAATCGGACATCAGCCTGCACCCGGAGCTGAAGCTCGCCGTCTGGGCCGCGCGGGAGCTGGAACCGGCCGTCGCGGCGGGGACGACGATGTACACCAGCTGCCAGCCGTGCGGGATGTGCCAGGGCGCCATCGAACGCTCCGGTCTGGGACGAGTCGTGTTCGCGCTGTCGGCCGAGCAGATCACCGCGCTCAAGCCGCCGTCCACCGCGCCGTCGGTGCGCCTGGAAGGACCGGCGCTGTTCGACGAGGCCCGCGTCCCCGTAGCCGGGTACTACACCTGACCCCTCCCGCGTTTCGTCCTCTAGTTGCGGTACTCGCACGCGCGACGACCGCAACCAGAGGACGAAACGCCGGTCACGAGCCGGGGCCTGGGATCGCCCCGCGACTAGGATGATCACGATGTCCGCCGAACTCGTGCCCACCTCGCGGGGGCTGCCGGAGACCAGGGCCGAGAACCGGCGGCAGGTCCTCGCCGAAGCCGTCGCGCTGCTGCCCGCGCTCCCCCCTGCCGACCCGCTCGACCGGTACGCGATCCGGCACATCACCGCGCTCTGGCTCGAAACCGACAAGACCGACCACACCCGCCGCGCCTACTACGCCGACCTCTCCGCCTGGCTCGGCTGGTGCGCCCGCACCGGGCTCGACCCGCTGACGGCCCGGCGTGCCGACGTCGACGCCTGGAAGAACACCCTCACCGTGACCGGAAGGGATGGCCTGCCCCGGCCCGCGGCCGATTCGACCGTCGCGCGCACCCTCGCCGGCATCTCCAGCTGGTACCGGTACCTGCAGTCCAACGACATCGCCGACCGCAATCCGGTGTCCGCGGTCAACCGGCCCAAGACCGGCAAGACCCCGCCGCTGCCGGCGCTGGGCGGCGAGTCGACGGCGAAACTGCTCAACCACATGGAGAACCGGGCCCGCGCCAACGACACCGAACCGTCCTGGCGCGACGCCGCCGTCGTCGCGATCCTGTTCTACACCGGCTTGCGCGTCTCCGGCCTGACCACCGCCACCGTGCGCGATCTCGACACCGACGCCGGGCACACGATCCTGCGTTACACCGCCAAAGGCGGCCACCGCGACTTCGTCCCGCTCGTCCCCGCCGCCCAGCATCCGCTGCGCCGCTACCTCGACCTGCGTGCCGCCCGGACCGGTGTCCGCCCCGACGAGCTGACCGGCCCACTGCTCGCGACCATGCCGCACCGCTACGACAGCACCAAACCCGGCGGAAAACCGTTGGCACAGCGCGATGTCTGGTTCCTCCTCCGCGCGCAGGCCCGCGCCGCCGGACTCAGCGAAGCGAACACCATCTCCCCGCACACCGCGCGGCGGACCACCGGAACCCTGTTGCTGGCCAACGACGTCCCGGTCCAGAAGGTCCAGGACCTGCTGGGGCACGCCGACATCCGCACCACCCGCGACCGCTACGACGCACACCGGCACAAACTGGAGACCTCTCCCGTGCACGCGCTCGCGCAACTGCTCGCCGACGCGCGCCACCGTCAGAGCTGAGGCTGCCCCAGCTGGGACTTCGTCGCGCCGAGCACGACACCGTCGACGCGAGCGAGCCAGCTCCCGCACAGACACCGGATGTAGTCGAGGCTCCCCTGGGAGACCCGCTGGGAATTCGTCGCGTTCCTGGGCAGTTCGGCCAGCGGCCACCCACACCGCGGGCATTTGTTCGCTTCCATGCCCCCATCGTGCTGTAATGAGTTAATGCACTTCAACCCTTACGGCGGGGCGGCGGCGCAGATCGCCGCCGAACTGGTGAACCTCGGCGACGCCGCCGGCCCCGCCGAGCTGACCGCGATCTTCAAGGACCGCATGACGGTCGCCGCGGTCCAGGAGCACGAAGCGACCGAAATCTTCGCCTGGACCCGCCGTCTCCGCCATGTCTTCGAAGCGAACGCGGCCGAGCGTGTCGACCTCGTCAACGCCCTGCTGTTCGACTCCGCGTCCAAGCCGTACATCTCCACTCACGACGGCAAAGCTCCCCACCTGCACTACGTCGACGCCCACGCCGGAACCGTCCCCCGGGTCCACGCCTACACCGCGGGCGGGCTCGCGCATCTGGTCTGCGACGCCCCGGACCGCTTCGGCGTCTGCTCCCGCGAAGGCTGCGAAACGGTCTACGTCGACGTCTCCCGCAACGGACGCCGCCGGTTTTGCTCCACCCGCTGCGCGACCCGGGTCCACGTCGCCGACCATCGGACCAGGCAGGCGAGCTAGACCGGCACGCCGAACATGCTGATGTGGAGTGCCTCCGTCGCTTCTTCCACACCCCGGACATCGTCCAGATCGCCGACGGGCATCGGATCGAGGACTGCTTCTTCGGGCAGAGCCCTGCCGGCCAAGAAGCCCCGAAATCCGCCTAGATCGCGTAGCGCCATGCCGTCAGCGCGTGAGCCGAGAACCACGCGCCCAAGACCACCCACACCGCCCCGGCCACCACCGCCGTCGCCGTCCGCCGCTTCGACAGCCCGATCGCGATCGGGATCAGCACCGGGAACGCGGGCAGGATGAACCGGATCTTCGCGTCCGGCAGCCCCCGCGTCCCGATGGCCAGCAACAGCACACCGACGCCGTAGAGCGTCAACGGCCACGGCACCCGCAGGCACACCGCCACCACGGCCAGTGCCACCGCCCCGAGCAGGAACAACACCGTCAGCGTGGAGAACACCGACTCGTCCGCGGTCAACCGCGTCAGCACCGAATCCCAGGTCTCCGCCCCGAAATCGAACTCGGTGTCCCAGCCCCGCAGCTCGATGTCCTGCCACCCGGTCCAGCTCCCCGTCCGGTAGGCCACGAACCCCAGATAGCTCGCCACCCCCAGCGGCGCGATCACCGCGCCCGCCAGCGCTCGAACCCGCTCCTCAGGACGCCGGAAGGCCGTGATCAGCGCCGCGACGACGACCACCGCGACCAGCACCACCGCCGTCGACCTCGACAACCCGGCCGCGAACGCGCACGCCCCGGCCCACAACCAGCGCCGCTCCAGCACACACACCAGCGCCCACACCGCCAGCGCGCAGAAGACAGCCTCCGTGTAAGCCATCGAGAACACGATCGCCATCGGCGCCCCGGCCCACAACGCCACCAGCAGCAGACCGGTCCGGTCACCCCGATCCGCCGACACCGCCCGCCCGATCCGGATCAGCCCGCACGCCAGCACCAGACCGGCCAGCACCGACACCGCCAGCGCCGCCGTCACGACGTCGAGCCCGATCCACATCACCGCCTCGACGAGCCTCGGATACAGCGGGAAGAACGCCATCGGCGCATCCGAATACGGCTGCCTCGCCGCGTCCAGCGTCCCCGGCAGATCGGCGTATCCGTGCACCGCCAACCGTAGATACCACTGCCCGTCCCACGCGGTCAGCCGATCGGTCAGCGTCCCGCCGCGCCGGGCGGCCAGCAGGGCGAGCAACTGGACACTGGCCGTGCGGATCACGAGATACAGCAGGATCGCCCGCGGATACGGCGACCAGGCCAGCCGGTCGAGAACTCTCTCGAACACACGCGCCGGACGCCCCTGCCGGGGCGCCGTCCCGGGACCGGCGGGCTGATCAAGATCGTCGACTTCTCGGAGCACGCTCAGAGTGTCCACAATGTGAAGTTATTTCGCTGTTCGATCGTGGATAATCGCAGTTCAACGCACGTGGGGAAGACCACAAACCAGGTTTGTGACCCCACCTGGTCTTGTGTTTCCCAGCGACCGCCCCCGCTCCTGCGGTCGAAACTTCCACCACCCTCGCCGAGGCCGGCGCTCCGCGGCCGACGCCGAGAAGACCGTCGAAGCCGTTCGCGGCGCGGGCTCCGAGGCCGCCGTCCAGCGCGCCCGGCACATCGGCCACATCCCGCCGTCACCGGCGACGAAGTCACCGCGCTGCTGCGTGAACACCAGCCGACCCCGGACTGATCATCGACGTCAACCAGCGCTACCCGGGGTCCTGACCTGCAGGCAACAGTCGGCTCAGCGGACTCTCGGAGCCGGCAGTGTGACCGCCTCACGCAGCTCGGCGGCGGCTTGGGCCATGAGCTGAGCGAGGGTGGTGTCCGGCTCGGCCAGCCAGCGGGGCATGGCGCGCCGGTGGATTGCCAGCACCACGTCGATGATGAAGCGTGCTTTGCCGCGCTCGACGCCGCGGCGCTCGAGCGCCGGTGCCAGCGCGTCGGCGATGTCGGCGAGCTTGATCAGATCGCGCTCGGCCAGTGCCGGGTTGGCGGCGATCACTCTTCCCCGGCGCAGCAGGAACTCGCGTGGGCGGAAGATCTCCTCGGCGGTTCCCAGCGCGGTCAGCAGCGCCTCAATCGGGGTGAGGCCCGGGTCGGCCGCCTCGACCTGGGCGACAAGGTGGGCCTCGAGTTCGTTGCCGGCGAAGAGGACTTCCCGCTTGTCGGGGAAATATCGATAGAAGGAGCGCTCCTTCAGACCGGCGGCGCCTGCGATCTGCGCGACCGAGGTGCGCTCGAACCCCTGCGTCTCGAACAGCTCGAGCGCCGCGCGTTCGAGTCGGCCCTGTGCGTCGGATTCCCATCGCGGCATACCCACCAGGATACGACAACAGGAGCTGTTATCAGCTGGTACGGTCCAATGACAACAGATGCTGTCATCAGGTAGGAGATCGTCATGAAGGCTCTGCAATTCGACCGGTTCGGCTCCCCGGACGTGATCGTGCTCCGCGACGTCCCACAGCCGGAGCCGGGGCCCGGCCAGATCCGCATCGCCGTGCGGGCGTGCGGCCTGACACCGGCCGACTGGCACGTCGTCGACGGTCTCCTCGCAGACCAGCTGCCACCGCTGCCGCGCGGGCTCGGCCTCGAGGTCGCCGGCACCGTCGAGGCGCTCGGCGAGGGCGTCACCGGCGTCCAGGTCGGCGACCGCGTGTTCGGCCCGGCCACCTTCGACGGACCGACCGCCGGCGCCGCCGAGTACGCGCTGATGCCGGCCTGGGCACGCATTCCCGAGGGCGTCACCGCCGAGCAGGCCGCCGCGCTGCCGATGGCGGCCGAGACGGCGTGGCGCGCACTCGACGACCTCGGCGTCCAGCCGGGCGAACTGCTGCTCGTCCACGGTGCGGGCACTACCGTGGGCGAAGCGGCGGTGCGCTTCGCGCTGCACCGGGGTATTCGGGTGATCGCCACAGCCGGGCCGACTCGGGCCGCCGCCCTGGAGGAAATCGGCGCCCAGGTGACCGCCTACGGCGAGGGCATGGCCGAACGCGTCAGCGCATTGACCCCGGGCCCCGTGGACCGCGCCCTGGACACCGCGCCGACCGGGGGCCGGATCGACCGCGCCGACCAGCCCAGTCCGGTCGGCGGCTCGCTACCGACCTTGATCGAGCTGACCGGGGATCCCGACCGTGTCCTCACCGTCTCGGACTTCGCCGCCGCGGCCGAACTGGGCGTCCGGATCACCACCGAGATCCGCTACGACCAGATGAATGAGTTCGCCAGGCTCGCCGGCGAAGGCATCCTGGTCGTACCGGTCGCCCACACCTACACACTCGACCAGATCCAGGAAGCGGCCAAGCTCAGCCGATCACGCCGGCCCGGCGGCAAACTCATGCTCGTCCTGTGATCGCCCTGCCAGCCTGATAAGCGACCACCTCGACGAGGAACGGGGCCAGGCCTCTTCTCCTCGTCCGGGGCGCCTCACTGAGCTTCACATGATTTCCACGGAATCCATCGTCTAGGCTTGTGATTGGTCGGCCCAGGCCTCGCCGGTTCGCCGATCGTGGTGACCCAGCAGCTTCGACAACAGTTCGGTGAACCGCTCCCGCTCGCCGGGTGACAGCGGTTCCAGCAGCTCGTCCTGGCGCTCGGCCAGCTGCTTCTCCAGCCGTCGCAGCTGCCGCTTGCCCGCGGTGGTCAGCGAGATGACGTTGCGCCGCCGATCGGCGGGATCCGGCGCGCGCTCGACCAGTTCACGTTCGGCGAGTTCGTTGATCGTCGCGACCATCTCGCTGACGTGGATTCCGCTGCGGCGGCCCAGCGTCGCCTGACTGGCGGGCCCGAACTCCTCCAGTGTCGCCAGCACGCGGTAGTGGTAACCCCGGGCGTTGACGGCGGAAAACCCGTCGGTAACCAGGCGATGCGCGTGGTTCGCGGTCTGGGTGAGCAGCCAGCTGGGCAGGCCCTGCCACCGGGCGGCCCTCTCCTGGGACGAGTTCTCCATGTGACGAGTCTAACCAATCGTTGGGAGCCCGAACGATTGCGGTATCGTTCGGGTACCAAACGTTAGTCGCCCGAACATTTAGGCGCCGAATGAGCAGCTGGGAGCCAAGGCCGTGATCAAGCCCTTCCGCATCGACATCCCCCAGACCGACCTCGACGATCTCCACGACCGTTTGTCCCGCACCCGCTGGCCCAACGAGGTCACCGACGCCGGCTGGGACTACGGCTTCCCGCTGGCACGCCTCAAGGAACTGGCCGAACACTGGCGCACCGGCTACGACTGGCGCGCACACGAAGCCGAGCTCAACGAGCTTCCACACTTCACCACCGAAATCGAAGGCCAGAACATCCACTTCGTCCACGTCCGGTCCGCGAACCCGGACGCGCTCGCACTGGTCCTCACCCACGGCTGGCCCGGTTCGTTCCTGGAGTTCCTCGACGTGATCGAGCCGCTGGCACGCGACTTCCACCTGGTGATCCCGTCCATCCCGGGCTACGGGTTCTCCGGTCCGACCCACGAACGCGGCTGGGACGTCCTCCGCATCGCACGAGCCTGGGCAGAACTGATGCACAGACTCGGATACGAGCGCTACGGCGCACAGGG
This sequence comes from Amycolatopsis coloradensis, assembly GCF_001953865.1. Taxonomy (GTDB): domain Bacteria; phylum Actinomycetota; class Actinomycetes; order Mycobacteriales; family Pseudonocardiaceae; genus Amycolatopsis; species Amycolatopsis coloradensis. The sequence goes on along the minus strand of NZ_MQUQ01000021.1, from coordinate 89,361 downwards.
CGGCGACTTCGGCTCGGGCATCTCGACCGCACTCGGCGCGGTCGCTCCCGAACAGGTCGTCGGCGTGCACGTCAACTACCTGCCGACCCGGCCGGATCCGGACGCCGGCCTCGAATTGTCCGAAAAGGACGAAGCACGGCTCGACAAGATCCGTCAGCTCATGGCGAATCGCCCGCCGTACCAGGCCCTGCAAGTCGCCACCCCGCAGACCATCGGCTACGCGCTGACCGACTCACCGGTCGGCCAGCTGGCCTGGATCGCCGAGCGCTTCGCGCAGTGGACGGATCCCCGCTCACCGGTCAGCGACGACCGGATCCTCACCGACATCTCCCTGTACTGGCTCACCGCGACCGCGGCCTCCTCGGCGCGACTGCATCATGACGCCACGCTGAGCGGGATCGCGCCGTGTCCGGTTCCACTCGGCGTGGCCGTCCTTCCGTACGACATCACGCAGTCGGTGCGGCCGCTGGCCGAGCGGCTCTACGACATCAGACACTGGTCCGAGTTCGAGCGCGGCGGCCACTTCGCCGCGATGGAGGTACCGAACCTGCTCGCCGAGGACATCCGCGTCTTCTTCCTCAAGCTTCTCGCCGCGGGATAGGGACTGTCCGGGCTGACGACGCATGTTCGCCGTGATCTCGGCCGTGCGTGATCACCACGTGCGTCGTCGCTCCAGGGCGGCGACGTTCTGGGCGAGTTGCCCCTTGCCGGCTCGGACCGTGGATCAGGCCTGATCCAACGCCCGTTCGATCGCCCGCCGGGCCCGGCCCGCCGCCGCCCGGTCGTGCTGGAGCTGCATGGCCGCGTTCAGTGCCAGGCCGGCAGCGACGATCTCGAACAACGCCTGTTCGATATCGAACCCGGCGGGCAGCTCGCCGTTCTCCACCGCCGCGGCGAGATCCGCCCGCAACTGGTCCTGCCAACGCGACCACACCTCGGCCACCGCGTCACGGACCCGTCCGGGGCGGCCGTCGTACTCGCTGAGCGCGGCGGTCATCAGGCAGCCGCCGGGCAGCAGCGGCGCTTCCAGGTAGCCCACGGAGTTCGCGCACACCGCGCGCAACCGCCGCAGACCCGGCGGCTCGGCCAGCGCGGGCTCGACCACCCGGTGCCAGAAATCCACGAACGCCTTGTCCATCGTGGAGATCTGCAAGGTCTCCTTGGTGCCGAAGTGCTTGTGCACTCCGGACTTGCTCATCTCCAGTTCCTCCGCGAGCCGACCGATGGTGATGCCGTCCAGCCCTTCCTCGGAGGCGATCTCGGCGGCACGGCCGAGGATCCGACCCCTGGTGGCCTGCGCTTCGGCCGCTGAGCGTCGGGGTGACATGTAGCCAGGATAGCGTACGGCCGTTCGCTATTGCTTTAGAGAACGTCCGTACGCTAAATTTCGCCGCATCCACCGTGAAGAAGGAGTACAGGATGCGAACGCGACGACTGGGCTGGGCCGGACTGGAGATCGAGGCGGGCGGCGAACGACTGGTGATCGACTACGTGCGAGACCTCTCGCCGCTGTTCACCGAATGGAAGCCCGGCGACGGACTGACAGCTCCGAGCGGGACGGCCACCGCCGCGCTGGTCACCCATCTGCACCGGGACCACACCGACGCGGCCGCGCTCGCCGACGTGCTGGCACCGGGAGCGCCGGTGCTCCGGCCGGCACCCGGCCACGGTGACGACGTGGACAACCTGACGACGCTGACGGCCGAGCGCGAGCTGGTCCTGCACAGACTGACCGCCGAGACCGTGGATCCCTGGTCCGCTCGCGAAATCGGGCCGTTCCTCGTCACCGCGGTCCCCGCTGTCGACGGTTTGGGCGACCCCCAGCTGAACTGGGTGGTACAAGCCGACGGGCACCGGGTCTTCCACGGCGGCGACACGATGTTCCACGGCTACTGGTGGCTCATCGCGCGCCGGTTCGGCCCGTTCGACGCGGCGTTCCTGCCCGCCAACGGCGCGGTGGTCGACGCGCCGCACCTCCAGCCGCCGAGCCCGCTGCCCGCCGCGATGGACCCGAGGCAGTCCGCCGCGGCCGCGGAGATCCTCGACGCCAGGTACGCGGTGCCGACGCACTACGAGCAGGAGCAGTCGGACAAGAGCGCGGGCTACGTCGAAGTCGCCGACCCGGAAAGCGAGTTCCGCGAGCATGCCGGACGGCGTGCCCATGTCCTACCTGTCGGAGGATGGCTTGATCTGTGTCGGTCTTAGCGAGTTTTTCTCTAAAAATCCAGGTTTCTTGAACTTTGCCCCGGTGCATAAGTCGTTATACACTTAAAAAGGGTCAGCGACCGGCCGCTTCGACCGACTTCCGGTCTTCCAGGACGCGCTGTTTGGCGTTCTCGATATGCCGGCGCATCCGAGCGGCCGTCTCGTCGGGCTCCCCCGCCACCAGAGCGTCGTAGACGGCGCGATGCTCCTCCGCCGCGAGTCCGGGCGCTCCCCTGGCGGACCCGAGCTTCGCGAAGAACCTGAACCGCTGCACCTGTCCCCCGAGTGACCGGTATGCCTTCTCCAGGAACGGATTGTCCGCCTGGGCGGCGATGAGCAGGTGGAACCGTTCGTCGATGGTCCAGTACGCGCTGAAGGCCGCGGTGTCCGGCGAGGTGGCCGCGCGCGCGAGGTCGTCGACGCTCTCCAAAAGCTCCCCGAGGAACTCGGGCGTCGTCCGGCGGGCGGCTTCGTAGGCGAGCGCGGGTTCGAGGACCAGGCGCGCGTCCATCAGTTTCACCAGTTCGAACTCGGTCAGCAGCGGGGCGACCCGGTAGCCCTTGAGCGCCTCGCGGCGGACGAGCCCGGTGTGTTCCAGCCGCGCCAGCGCTTCCCGCAGCGGTGTCTGGCTGACGTCGAGTTCCCGTGACAACGCGCCGATGTTGACCGGTTCGCCCGCGGACCATCGGCCGTCGGTGAACTGCCCCAGCAGCACCTCGTACATCCGGTCGGCGAGCGGCTGTCGTCGTCCGGACCCCCGCGGGGAAGTCATAGATCCCTCCTTAGTCGCATCACGATATCCCGCGCTCCCGGCCGCCTTGATCTTGCCTCGCTATAGTATTGACATGAATCCTATAGTATTTCCATCAGGCAGCTTCGAACAGGAGAAACGACCCGGATGACCATGCACGTACTCGTGACGACCCCGTATCTGAAACCCGGCGGCGAGGTCGACAAGCTCCTGTCGGACGCGGGATTCGACACCGTCTTCACCACCCCCGCACAGCGCGAGGCCACCGGCACTCCCCTGGCCGACCTCGTCCGTGACGCCGACGGGATCGTCGCGGGGACCGACGCCTTCCCGGCCGGCGTCATCGAGGCCGCGACCCGGCTCAAGGTGTTCGGCCGCTGCGGAGTCGGCTACGACAACATCGATCTCGACGCGGCGACCCGGGGTGGCGTGGCCGTCACCTACACCCCCGGCGCCAACCGCCGGTCGGTCGCCGAGCACGTCCTGGCGCTCATGCTCAACTGCGCTCGCCTGATCCCGCAGAACATCGCGAGCATCCAGGCTGGTCGCTGGGAGCAGCGCAGCGGACGGGAACTCGACGGCGCGGTGCTCGGCCTGATCGGCCTGGGTTCGATCGGCAAGACCGTGGCACGGCTCGGGCTGGCCCTCGGGATGCGGGTCGTCGCTCACGATCCGTACCCGGACGAGGACTTCCTGTCTGAAACAGGCGTCGAAGGGCGCACCTTCGACGAGGTCCTGGCGGAGGCCGACTTCCTCAGCCTGCACCTCTTCCTCGACGACTCCACTCGTCACCTGATCGACGCCTCCGCACTGCGGAAGGTCAAGCACGGGGCTTTCCTGATCAACACGGCGCGCGGAGAAGTGGTGGACGAGGACGCCCTCGCCGACGCGCTGGAGAACGGCGCGCTGGCGGGCGCGGCCCTGGACGTGCTCACGGAGGAGCCCTTGCCACTCGACAGCAGGCTGCGGCGGCTCGACAACGTCCTGGTCACCGCGCATATCGGCGCCGCGACGGAACAGGCCCGGTCCCGTTCCAGCCTGATGGCCGCCCAGCAGGTGATCGACGCCCTGCAAGGGCGCGTCCCCGGCAACCTCGTCAACCCCGGATCCCGCCGATGATCCTCCACAATGGACTTCGCCTGGACGCCAACCTCAAGTGGCTGTTCACGGAACTCCCCTTCGAACAGCGCTTCGACGCGGCGGCGGCGGCCGGTTTCACCGGCGTCGAGTACGCCTCGCCGTATCCTTTCCCCACCGCCACGCTCGTCCGGCGCCTCGCCGACGCCGGCCTGACCCAGGTCCTCATCAACTCCCCCACCGGCGAACCCGGCTCCCCCGAACGGCTCGGCTACGCGTGCCTGCCCGCCCGCGCGGCTGAATTCCGCGACGGAGTAAGGCTTGGCCTGGAGTACGCCGTGGCCCTGGGCAGTACCTTTCTGCACCTGCCCGCCGGCATCCGTCCCGCCGAGGTCTCCCGTGACCGTGCCTTCGCGCAGTACGTCGCGAACCTCGCGTGGGCGGCGGATCAGGCGCGTGGCAGCGGTGTCCGGCTCCTACTGGAGGCACAGAACAAGCAGGACGCGCCGGGCTTCGTCCTCGACGGCCAAGCACACGCGGCCGCGGTCGCCGACGCCATCGGCGAGGACCACATGAGTCTGCTTTTCGACGTCTACCACGCCTCCATCGACGAGACCGACGTCGTCGCCGCGCTGCGGGAGTTCCTGCCCCGCACCGCTCACGTCCAGGTCGCCGACTCGCCGGGCCGGGCCGAACCCGGCACCGGCGGCATCCACTGGGCCGACGTCTTCGGCACCCTGAAAGCCGAGGGGTACGAGGGCTGGATCGGTTGCGAGTACGAGCCCGCCGCCACCACCGAAGCGGGTCTGAACTGGATCGAGGAGCAGATCCGATGAGCCCGCGCATCGCGCTGATCAGCGCCACCCCGGCCGCGATCCCGCCCGCGGTGAACGCGCTGGCGACCGGATTCCCGCAGGCCCAGCCGTGGAACCTCCTTGACGATCGGCTGCTGGCCGACGTCGGCGAGGACGGCCGCACCCCCGCGCTGGACGACCGGATCCGCCGTCTCATCGACTACGCCGTCACCGGCGGCGCCGATGGCGTCCTGCTCACGTGCTCGCTCTACGGCGAGGTCACCCGGCAGGTCGACGCACCGGTCCCGCTCCTGGCGCCGGACGAAGCGGCCTTCGACGACGCGCTGTCCAGCGGTTACACCAGGATCCTCGTGGTCGCCTCGCTGGCCTCGGCGCTGAGCGACTCGACGGCGCGTTTCGCGCAGGCGGCCCGCGACAAGGGGATCACCGTCGAGGTCGGCGGGGTGTTCGCGCCGGACAAGCTCGTCGAAACCTGCCGGGCGCACTCGGACGGCTGGGATCTCGTGCTGCTGGCCCAATACTCGCTCGCCCCGGCCGCCGAGGAACTGTCTTCCGCACTCGGTCTGCCCGTCGTGTCCGGACCGCGCAGCGCCGCCGCGAGGTTGAAGGCGGTGATCGGGGGATGACCGGCGTGCTCGGCGCGATCGCCGACGACTTCACCGGCGCGACCGACGTCGCGATCGCCTTTCGCCGGGGCGGACAACGCACCCTGCTTTTCTTCGGAGTCCCGCCCGAAACCGAGGTACTTCCACCACACGACGTGATCGTCATCGCCCTCAAGAGCCGCGCGATCCCGGTCGCGGACGCGGTCTCGTCGTCCTTGGACGCGTTGCGGTGGCTGCGAAACCGGCAAACGGAGCAGATCTACTTCAAGTACTGCTCCACTTTCGACTCGACGCCGCGCGGCAACATCGGCCCCGTCCTCGACGCGCTGTCGCGGGCTCTGCCGCACCGCGGTGTCGTGATGACACCGAGTTCACCGGAGCACGGACGCACGCAGTACCAGGGCCACCTCTTCGTCGGCGAAACCCTGCTGGCGGAATCGCCCATGCGCGACCATCCCGCGACCCCGATGACGGACTCGCAGCTGCCCCGGTTGCTGCGGGCGCAGACCGACACCCCGGTCGCCCTGATCACGCACGACGTCGTCCGCCGCGGTGAGACCGCCGTGCGCGAAGCGGTCGACGGCAAGACCGGCTACGTCCTGGTCGACGCGCTCACCGAAGACGACCTGCGCCTGCTCGGCCGGGTCGTGGTGGACTCGCCGCTCGTCGCGGGTGCGGCGGGTCTAGCGGCCGGACTCGCCGCCGCGCGAGCCTCTGCCACTTCCCTGGTGACCGAAGCACGCATGCCGACCGGCCCGGCGGCGGTGCTGTCCGGAAGTTGCTCGGCGCGAACACTCGAGCAGGTCGCCGTCATGACACGACTCGGCCGTCCCGCATACCGGCTCGACCCGGTGGCGACGCCGGATCCGGACACCCTCGCGGCGGGAGCGCTCGTCTGGTACGACTCCTTGACCGATGTCGGCGCGCCTTTGGTCTACTCGTCGTCGAGTCCGTCGGATCTCAAGCGCACCCAGGAAGAACTGGGCGTCGCGAGGTCGGCCGGGATCCTGGAGAAGGCGACCGGTCTCATCGCGATCGGCCTCGCCGAACGCGGGGTCGGACGACTCGTCGCCGCGGGCGGCGAGACCTCCGGCGCGATCGTCACCGCGCTCGGTGTCCGCGGCGGTGTCATCGGGGCCGAGGCCGCACCCGGGGTGCCGTGGATCCACCCCCTCGGCGACGGTCATCCCGCCCTGTTGCTCAAGTCGGGCAACTTCGGCGATCCGGACCTTCTCGCGACGGCGTCCGGCTCATGAGCACCGACCGGCTCCACCGTGAACGCGTCATCGCCGCGGCGCGATCCCTCTACGATCGCGGACTCACCCACGGCCGCACCGGCAACATCTCCGTGCGCTACGGCGAGCAGATTCTCGTCACGCCCACCGGAGCCTGCCTCGGCACCGTGCGGCCCGGGGATCTGTCTGTCGTCGACGCCGACGGAAACCACCTCGCCGGGCCGCCGCCGTCGAAGGAAGCCTTCTTCCACGCGATCGTGCTGCGGGAGCGTCCGTCCGACAACGCGGTCGTGCACACCCACTCGGCCCATTCCGCGGCAGTGTCCTGTTTGGACGGTCTCGACCCGGACGACGCCATCCCGCCGCTGACCGCGTACTTCGCGATGCGGGTCGGCCGCCTCCCCCTGCTCCCCTACCACCCGCCGGGCGACCCCGGCATCGCCGAGCCGATCGCTCGCGCCGCCGTCGGCCACCCGGCGCTGTTGCTCGCCAACCACGGCCCGGTTGCCGCCGGGACGAATCTCGACACCGCCATGGACACACTCGAAGAACTCGAGCACACCGCGGAGATCTTCCTGCTCCTGCGAGGCCTCTCCCCTCGTCCGCTGACCGATCGCCAGCGCGACGCCGTCGGCTCCCCACCCACTCGAAGGAACACCCCATGATCAGCCTCTTCACCGCCCTCTCCGTCAAGAAGGCACTCGAAGACGTGCTGCTGCACGCGTTCACCAAGAAGCACGGCGTCGATGTGGACGTCACGTACGACCCCACCACCATCTTGGTCGAGAAGATCGGCGAAGGCGCCGAGCCCGACGTCGTGATCGCCGTGTCCAGTGCCTTCACCGGCCTCGCGGCCGCCGGCGCGATCACCCCCGGATCCCGGGTGGTGCTGGCGAAAAGCGGCATCGGTATCGCCACCGCGCCGGAACTCGACAGCCCGGACATCAGCACCGTCGACGCCCTGCGCACAGCCCTCACGTCCGCGCGATCGGTCGCCTACTCACGCAGCGGCGCGAGCGGCATCTACTTCGCCGACCTGGTCCGGGAACTGGGCATCGCCGACGAGGTGCATTCGCGGGCCACCATCGTCGAGAAAGGATTCACCGCGCTCGCCGTCACCGACGGCCGGGCCGACCTCGCCGTCCAGCAGCTCAGCGAACTGAAGTTCGTCCCGCAGGCCAAGATCATCGGCCCGCTCCCCGACGGCGCCCAGCACTACAGCGAAATGTCCGCCGCGCTCGGCCGCTCGGCCCCGCCCGAGGCCGCGGACTTGCTGCGGTTCCTCTCCGGGCCGGAGGCGAAGGCCGCCTACCGCGACGCCGGCCTCGTCACCGACTGATCTCCCCCTCTGCCAACGACGTCACCGGAGGTTCCCCGTCATGCACTTCTCCCCACGGACTCGCAGATGAACGCGATACTGGCGCTGGTCGCGTTCATCGCCGCCATCGTCGTGTGGAACGCGGTTTTCAAACGCAACATCGGCGAAGCGATGGTGGTCGGCTTCCTCGTCACCGCCGCGTTCGCGGGCACGGATTTCTTCGCCGTCGCCTGGGAAAGCCTGGTCGACGGGCTCAAGTCCGAGATCACCTTCGCCGCGCTGGCGTTCGTCTTCGTCAGCGAACTGCTCACCAGGACCGGACTGGTGCAGCGAATGGTCGACATCCTCAGTTCGTTCCTCGGCCGCCGCCGAGGCGGATCGGCCTACGCGGCGACCGTCGCCTCCGGTCTGTTCGGCGCGGTCGCCCACAACGGCGCCGCGATCGTCGCCACGGTCGGTTCGATCACCATCCCCTGGATGAAGCGGTCCAAAGCCAGCGGCGAGACCGCGGCGCTCGTGCTGTCCGGGAACGCCGGTGTCGGCGCGACCTTCCCTTTCAGTGGCGCGTTCTTCATCCTCCTGGCCGCGCCGACCGTGCTGCCGGTGCTCAGCGCGGGCGACATCGTCGAGACGATCTTCGTCACCGGCGCGTGGATGGTGGGAATGCGGCTGATCATGGCCTACGTCATCGTGAAACGCCGTGGCGTACAGGCGATGGAACCGCAGGACATCCACCCGCTGCGCGCGTCGTTCAAGGTGGGCTGGCCCTCACTGGTCGTCCTCGGCTCGATCGCCGTCCCGATCCTGCTCACCGCCCCGCCGACGGCGGACTTCGTCTCGGCCCGCATCGGCATCGACGCCCCCGACGCGATCCCGCTGCTCATCTGGCTGCCGATCGTCATGCTGCTGGTCGGCTTGCTCGTCGAGCGGAAGCTGCTGCCGAAGGGCCGGGCGCGGTGGTGGGACCTGTTCGGCGCGGTCGGGCCCAAACTCGGCCTGGTCGGAGTCACGATGATCTCCGCGTTCGCCGCGTCGAACGTGCTGAAGACCCTCGGCTTGGACGATCAGCTCAAGCCGTACCTGGAAGGACTCACCGGCGTCTCCCCGCTGGTGGCGGCCATCGTGGTCGGTGTCGTCATCGTGCTCGTCGCGGGGCCGCTCAACACGACGTCAACTATCGCCGCGGTCGGCCCGGTCGCGTTCGCCGCGCTGACCGCCGCCGGCATCCCTCCACACGTCGCCTTCGCCGCCATCCTCGTATGGGCGTCGTCGGAGGGATGTTCTCCACCCGGCGCGGCACCGCTGTACGTCGCGGCCGGTATCGCCGAGATCAACCCGGTGCGGATCTTCGTCCCGGTCGTCCTCTACTACCTGTTGCCCACACTGCTGTTCGGCGTGCTCATGGCCGTCGGCGTGCTGTGGCTGCCTGGAGCGTGATCACCGTGTATCGGATCTTGCTGGCCGCGACCCGCGTCTGCCTGTTCGCTTTCCTCATCGGCGGCTTCGTGGTCGTCACCGGGCAGACGATCGGCATCGTCGCCGGTTCCGGGCCGATCGTGACGACATTCGGCACCGACGTCGCCGACAACGTCTGTGTCATCGCCGGGGTCGCGGGCATCCTTGCATTTCTTTTGCTCTATACGAAGGAAGGACGAGAGAACGCGCCGGATACCGAAGAATGATGATCACCACCCCGACGTATATGTCGTTATACGTCGGGATGGCCGGTGGTCAGCGCGAGCCGCGGAGTCCGGCGAGGAACAACGCGACGACACGTCCAGGTATTCGGAACGGCTCCCCATCGATTTCGCCTGCCCTATTCCCAGCAGCAGTCGTTCACGGGGGCGGTCGGTCGTACCGCGCTCTCCTGTTACGTACTCCAAAATTTGCTGGCCGGTGCCGTGTGCTACGGCTGGGGTCTCGGACTCGCCGAGCGTTTCGCGGATGCCCGTCCGTGGTGGATCGTCGGCCTCTGGGCGTTCGGCGGACTGGTGAACGTCGCCTTCGCCGTCCTGTGGCTTCGGCGCTTCGACCGCGGCCCGCTCGAACTGTTCATGCATCGCCTTTACACACCACGTTCTCAGGTCCACGGAATTCGTGTTCCTCGCTGAACCCACCACGCGGACGTTGTCACCGCCTACATGAGCGATTCGTGAAGATCGCATGAAGCGCGACACCGAGGAAGGACGCCCTGTCGGCACGAACCTTGGCCATACGGACATATGGCATCCAATCAGACGATTCGACTCGTAAAGCGTCCTCTGTGGACAGTCACGGCACCTCACTGAGCTTCCCGTGATTTTCACGGGATCGACCGTCTAGGATCGACCGCACGTGGCCGGGCGTCTCGATCTCCGGCGGAGAACTGTGGAAGGCAGGCATGTCACAACTAGGGTTCACGAGCATCGAGGCCATCCCACGGTTGTTGCAGCTCGTGGTAGGCCTGCTGGGCCTGATCTTCTCCATCAAAGGGCGCTCCAGGGGAGTCTCCGGCCTAATGGTGGGCGCCTTCGTCGTCATGCTCGTCACGACGGTGGCAGGCATGATCTGGCAATTCGTGCTGGCGAATCTGTCCTGGGGCGGCGACATCACTGCCGACGAGATCCGCTGGATCTTCATGGCGGTCGGCATTCCGCTCGACCTCGCCGCGATGCTTTCCTGGCTCCTGGTCGCGTTCGCGGTCTACAAGGCAGGCCGTCCGCCTCGGCAAACCGGTCCGGCACCCTACCCTGGCCCGGTCAACTACCCGCCGACCGCGCAGCCGGGTTTCCCGAGTCCGCAGCCCGGCTACCCCCAGCCTGGTCCCCAGCAGCCGAACCCACCGACTCAGCAGCCACCGGCTTAGCGCGGGGAAGCTGCGGCCAGCACCGCCGCGAGGCCTTCTTGGAGATCTTTGACGAAATACTCGGGGACCTCCAGTGACGGGAAATGTCCCCCGGCCTCGGGTGACCGCCAGCGGACGATCCGCCGGTATCGCTCCTGCGCCCAGGGGCGCGGGGACTTCTCGATGTCGCGGGGATACATGGTGATCGCCGACGGGACGTCGACCCGGAGCCCGGGATCGAGCGAGTTGTGACTCTCGTAGTAGATGCGGGCCGACGAGGCGCCGGTCCGCGTCAGCCAGTACAGGGTGACGTCGTCGAGGATCCGGTCCCTGGAGATCCTCTCGAACGGGCTGTCTTCGGTGTCCGACCATTCGGCGAACTTGTCGAGGATCCAGGCGAGAAGCCCGACCGGTGAGTCGACGAGCGAGTAGCCGATGGTCTGCGGGCGGGTCGCCTGCTGCTTCGCGTACGCCGCGCGATGACGCCAGAAATCGCGGGTTTCCACGGTCCACTCGCGCTCGGCCGCCGTCAGCCCGTCCGTGGTCAACCCGGTTGGCGCCTCCGCGAACGTCGTGTGGATACCGAGAACGTGCGCCGGGAACCTGCCACCGAGAACCGTGGTGATATTGCCTCCCCAGTCGCCACCGTGTGCGAGGAATTTCCCGTAGCCGAGCCTTCCCATCAGCTCCACCCACGCGGCCGCGATCTTCTCGGTCCCCCACCCGGTGGTGGCCGGCTTGTCGCTGTAACCGAAGCCCGGCAGCGACGGGACCACGACGTGGAAAGCCGGCGCGTCCGGGTCTTCCGGCTCCGCCAGCTCGTCCACTACGTCGACGAACTCGGCGACGCTGCCCGGCCAGCCGTGCGTCAAGACCAGCGGAGTGGCCTCCGCGCGCGGAGATCGGCGGTGCAGGAAGTGGATTCCGAGACCATCGATGGTCGTGCGGAACTGGCCGATCCGATCGAGGCGCTCTTCGAACGACCGCCAGCCGTACCCGGTGCGCCAGTAGTCCACGACATCGACGAGGTCTGCGAGAGGAACGCCCTGGTGCCATCGGCGAGGATCGGGCGCGGCGCGCTGGACCGTCTCGGCCTCCGGTAGCCGCGCGGCGGCCAAACGTGCGCGCAGATCTTCGAGGTCGGCGTCAGTCGCGTGGGCTTCGAACGCTCGCACGTCGCTGGTCGAACGGGGCATGAGACCTCCTGGCCATCGCGGAACCGGCTAAGACGGTTCTATCAGACCTTCCTGCCGCCAGGCAACCGGCTAAGGTGGTTCCATGTCTGCTGGGTTCCCCGACTTCCGCCTCGGTACCGTGCTCGCGACCAGCTTCACGGGGACGCTTTCGGAGCGTCATGGCAACGCCGTGGAGCGCATTCCCGTGCCACACCGACTCGTTGACTGGCTGACGGTGAACGGCCTCGCCGTGGACTCCTGCACCACCGCCCAGCTCGACCTCGCCCGGGAACTGAGGGAGTCGATTCACGCCGCCGCGACCGCGGCCGCGAACCAGGACGCTCTCCCGGCGTCTGCTGTCGAAGTCATCAACGAGTGCAGCGTCCAGGGCCGGGCCGCGGCCGTCCTGACGCCCGAGGGCACCCGGCGATGGCGGCTCGGCTCGGGTTCCTGCGTGGAAGACGCCCTCGGCGTGATCGCGGCCGACGCGATCGACGTCATCTCAGGCGAACGCGACGGAAAATTGGCTCTGTGCGCCTCGCCGACCTGCCAAGCGGCCTTCTTCGACACCAGCCAGAGCCGCACCCGCAGATGGTGCGACATGAACACGTGCGGGAATCGCCAGAAGAAGGCGCGCTTCACCGCCAACCAGCGCAAAAAACCCAGTTCGGCTTAAGAAACTCCGGAGCCGTACGGGCGGGTCAGGATCTCCAGCACATGACCGTCGGGGTCGTCGAAGTACACGCCCCGGCCGCCGTCATTGGTGTTGATCGCGCCGGCGCCGCGATGCCCTGGCCCCGCCCAGTAGGACAGGCCTCCTTCACGGATACGCTCGAAGATCGTGTCGAACTCGTGCTCCTCGACCAGGAACGCGTAATGCTGCCGGGAGAACTCCTCGGTGGTGTGCATGACGTCGAGCGAGACCCCGTTGGCGGTCTGGACCACCAGGAACGGGCCGAACTCGGCCGGCTCGGGCAACCCGAGGATCGAGACCAGAAAGCCCGCCGTGGCGGCCCGGTCGGTGGCGTTGACGATCGTGTGATTCAGCTGCATTGTCATGAGAAAACGGTAGAACCTCCAGAATACTGGAGGCCAACCCGCTGTCACCCCTCCGGCCCTGTCCGTAACGTTCCCGGCTCGTCACGACTTGAGTTCCGCGAGCCGACACGAGGGGGACGTGATGCGTGCTTTGGTGACGTCTGGGTCCCGCGCTCGCGGTAGGACTCGTCCGCCGGCAGGTCGTCGGCGAACCCAGCACCGGCCGCGCCCATCCGTCTGGGTAGCATCCGGCTATGCCTTCGCCCTTTGACGGACACCACCTGTGTGCATCGCGATGACTAAGCGCTTAGTCAGTCTCGGAGATTCCTTCACGGAAGGGGTCGGTGACGACGACCCCTCGTCGCCCAACGGCGTCCGCGGCTGGGCCGACCGGGTCGCGGGCCAGCTCGCGGGCAACCACCAGGACTTCCGCTACGCCAACCTCGCGATCCGCGGCAAGGTCCTCGGGCAGGTCCTCGCGGAGCAGCTCTCCCCCGCGCTCGCGCTGAACCCGGACCTCGTGACGCTGTACGCCGGTGGCAACGACCTGATGCGCCCCAAGGTCGACATCGACGCGCTCCTCGACGACTACGACTCCGCGGTCGCCACGATCGTCGCCGTCGGAGCGCGCGTCGTCCTCTTCACCGGTGTCGACGGGGTCGAAGACGCGCTGTTCCGCAGGATCCGGGGCCGCGTCGCGATCTACAACGAGCACGTCCGCGGCATCGCCGCGCGGCACGGGGCGCTGCTCGTGGACATGTGGGCGATGCGGCAGCTCCGGGACCGGCGCCTCTGGGCTCCCGACCGGCTGCACCTGAACTCCGCGGGGCACAACGAAGTCGCCATCGCCGTCCTCGACGCACTCGGTGAACCGCACAAGCTGACGCCCGCCGAACTCGGGCCGCGACCGCGGCTCAGCCCGCGGACGCGGCGCACCGAAAACCTTCAGTGGGGCAAGGAACACGCCGTGCCGTGGATCAAGCGCCGGCTACGCGGCGAGTCCTCTGGTGACGCGCTCGCGCCGAAGTGGCCGACGATGGACCCTTACGCCTGACGCGGCCGGAGGCCGTCGAAGAGGATGCAGATCGTCCGGGTCCGGAACTCGGGCCCGGCGTGCTCCGCCGCCTTCGCCGTCCCGATGATCACCGGGATCAGTTCGTCGACGGCGAGGTCCTTGCGGACATCGCCGGTGTCCTGTGCGCGGCCGAGGAGAACGCCCAGCGCGTCCTTCAGTCGGACGCCGATGACCGATCCTGGCGACGGGACGCTGACTCCGGCCGCCGACAGGGCTTCGAAGTAGGCGTTCTTGGCACCCGCCATCTCGATCCAGCCGGTCAGGAACCCGAAGAACGTCGCACCCGGATCCGCAGATTCGGCTGCGACGGTAGCTTCCGCTTCGTCGACGAAGCGATGCAGGCGCGCGTAGAGAACCGCCTCCAACAGAGCTTCTTTCGTCGGGAAGTGCCGGAACACCGTGCCGACCCCGACGCCTGCTTCGCGGGCGACTTCCTCGGTGGGCGCACTGGTGCCCTTGGCTGTGAAGACGCGCTCCGCAGCCTCCAACACCCTGGTCCGGTTACGGCGGGCATCGGCTCGGAGCGGTTTCTCGTCCGTCACAGCGGGGATCCTAGACCCGAGGTCTACGCCCGGTCAGGCAGCCGGGTCGTGAACGGCAGACGGTTCCGGTGGACGCGCGCACCGGCGGCCGTTTCGCGTGATTAGTGGGACGACACGTGTGATCAGACGGACGACACGCGTGATGGAATGGACGACACGCCGCTGACCCCAACCCGAATCGCCACTCCCCTAGTCCGGCATCTCGTCCAGCACGCGCGCCAGTGCCTTCGGGACTCCGGTGCGCCAGCCGCCGCCCATGATCCGGCGTGACATCCGCTGGAACTCGTCGTCGGGATCGAAACCTTCGTGACTGAGGACCAGCCGGGTGCCCCGCCCTTCCGGTTCGAGCCGCCAGGTGACCGTCCATTCCGGACCCCAGCTGATGCTGAGCAGCCGTTCCGGCTCGACGACCAGCACTTCGCAAGCCACCGGGCCGCCCGAGAATCCCGCGGCGGGCACCGGATCCGCGAGCAGTTCGAACCGGTGACCCACCACGGGTTCGATGTCGTTCGGCATCCGCAGCCAGCGTTCGAGCAGGTCCGGTTCGGTCAAGGCGCGCCACACCTTGCGGGGCGGATGCGCCAGGAACTGGTCGACGTGGATGGCCGTCGGATCTTCGCCGTTCAGAAGTCCTCCTCGTCGAGCAGGTCACGCAGGTTGCCGAGTTTGCCGCGCCAGTATCGCTCGTATGGCGAAAGCCAGTCGGAAACCTCTCGCAGCGGCGCGGCTTCCAGCGAGTAGACGCGATTGCGGCCCTGTCTCCGTTCTTGCACGAGGCCTGCCTCCCGTAACACCCGAAGGTGTTCCGACAGGCTCGGGCGCCGCATGTCGAAGCGTTCGGCGATCTCCCCCGCGGCCCGCGGGCCGTCGAGGAGGATGCCCAGCACCTCGCGCCGGGCCGGATGGGCGAGCGCGGCGAAGACGTCGTCGTTGACCGGCATCAGCGTGGCCAGTTGCCGTAGCCCGACGGTTCGAGCAACCCGATTCCGTTGCCGTCCGGATCCTTCAGGGAGGTCACCCGCCCCCAAGGCATCTCCTCGGAGTCGTCCACTTCGACACCCTGCGCGCGCAGCTTCCCGATGTCGGCGTCGACGTCGGTGGTGGTCAGCTGGAGATGCACTCGCGCGTCGTGATCGAGATCGCCGACGGGCCGGTCGGCCAGGACGATCCCGGTCTCGCCACCCTTCGGGCCGACCATGACGAACGGCCCGTGCGGCCCGCTGACCTCGACGAGCAGGGCGAAACCGAGCTTGCCGACGTAGAAGTCCCGCGCCTTGGCTTGATCGGAGACGGGCACGGTGAGGAACTGGATCCGGTCGATGTTCATCCCGCCACAATACGTAGGAATTTACCTACATGTCAACCCGTACAACCTCCATCAAAATGGAGGTCCAGGGATCGTGACCAGGCCCGCAACGGCTTGAGTTCACCTATAGGCGAGCTTTTAGCGTCATCGGCATGAACACAGAAACCACCGCACAGTCCCCACTTCGCCTCGCCGTGATCATCGGCAGCGTCCGGCACGAGCGATTCGCCGACGCCATCACGGGCTGGCTGCTGACCGAACTCGCCGCGATCGACGGTCTGGAGGTCGACCCGATCGACCTCGCCGACGTCGATCTCCCGCTGCAAGGGACACAGCCCGGCGGCACCGCGACCGTGATCAGCGACAGGCTGCACGCCGCCGACGCCTACCTCGTCGTCACCCCGGAGTACAACCACAGCTTCCCGGCCGCGCTGAAGAACGCGATCGACTGGCACTACGAGGAATGGGCGTACAAACCCGTCGCGTTCGTCGGCTATGGCGCCGGTTCGGGCGGCATCCGCGCGATCGAGCAGCTGCGGTTGATCTTCCCCGAACTGAGGGCCACCACCACCCGCGACGCGGTGCTGTTGAACGCCCCGTGGACCCGCCTCGGCCCGAACGGGTACGAAGCCACCGAAGGCGAGCGCGGCGCGCTGTCCGCCACGATGACCGAGCTGGGCTGGTGGGCCCGCACTCTGCGCGCCGGCCGCGTCGCGGAACAGGCGAGTGCGGCATGAACCGGCTGACCGGACAGGAACTGCGCATCGCCGCGGTGATCGCGCTCGGCGGGTTGATGGCCGTTCTCGACACCACGATCGTCGCCGTCGCACTGCCCCAGTTCATGACGACCTTCTCCGCGTCACTCACCACTATCCAGTGGATCGTGACCGCCTACGCACTCGGCATGATCGCGGCGATGCCGCTCGCGGCGACTCTCGCGCAACGCTGGGGAGCGCGCCGGGTGTACCTGGTCGCGCTGCTCGTGTTCGCGGCGGCGTCGGCGGGCGCCGGAGCGGCAGGCGATCTCGGATGGCTGATCGCCGCACGGGCGGTACAGGGCCTCGCCGGCGGCCTGCTCAATCCGCTCGGGATGACCATCGGTTTCGGCGCGGTGGCCCCGGAACGCCGGGGCCGGATGACCACGATCACCGGGCTCCCCTTGCTGATCGGGCCGATCCTCGGCCCGTTGCTCGGCGGCGTCCTGCTGGAAAGCCTGTCGTGGCGGGCGCTGTTCTTCATCACCGTCCCGCCCGCCCTGCTCGCCGTCGTGGGCGTGCTGCGCTGGGTGCCGGCCGGGGCACCGTCGGCCGAGCGGACGCCGATGGACTTCGTGGGCGGCCTGCTGCTCGTCCCCGGTGTCGTCGCGGTGGCCTACGGCCTCACCGAGGAGACGACCGGCGTGGTGGCCCGGGTGGCGATCGTCGTCGCCGGGCTGGCGCTCATGGCCGTGTTCGCGCGCCGTTCGTGGCGCCATCACGCGCCGCTGCTGAACGTCCGTCTGCTGAGTGACCGGACATTCGGGCGCAACACCGTCGTCCTCGTCCTGTACGCCGCGCCGTACTTCGGCTCGATGCTGCTGATGCCCGCCTACATCCAGCTCATGCGCGGCGATTCGACCCTGGTCAGCGCGTTGATGATGGTGCCTGCCACGATCGGGATGGGCCTGAGCATCCAACTCGCCGCCCGTGTCCTGGAACGCTTCGGCCCGCGGATCGTCGTCGGGACCGGGCTGAGCCTGGCGATCGCTTCGACTGGACTGACCATGCTCGTCCTCACGCCGGACACGTCGTACACGGTGCTGGCGATCCTGGGCGTGCTCCAGGGAGCGGGCACCGGCGCGATCATGATGCCCACCATCGTGAGCGCCGGCCGGAACCTGCACGGTCCGGATCTCGCGTCCGGTTCCGCGATCCTCCCCTTGGCCAGCACCATCGCGACCGCGGTCGGCACCGCGGCGGTGAGCGCGGTGTTCACCGGGCTCACCGCGTCGGCCACCGGAGGGCGGGGTCTCGCGGCGCTGAGCGAGCCGGGGGCAGGCACGACGCTCATCGCC
Organism: Amycolatopsis coloradensis; assembly: GCF_001953865.1. GTDB lineage: Bacteria > Actinomycetota > Actinomycetes > Mycobacteriales > Pseudonocardiaceae > Amycolatopsis > Amycolatopsis coloradensis. The sequence goes on along the minus strand of NZ_MQUQ01000021.1, from coordinate 71,342 downwards.
GAGGTCGTCTCCGCGTATCGTGTGACCCTCGTCGGGGTCCTCGCGGTCATGGTGCTCGCACTGGTGGTCCGGCTGAGGACCCGGCCCGCTCCGGCCGTCCCGGTGGCGGAACCTGCCACGGTACGGAGTGCGGTATGACGGCGAAGGCCGACGCCACGCTGACCATCGGCGAGGTCGCGAGCAAGGCGGGAGTGTCGGCCAACGCCGTCCGGTACTACGAGCGCTACCGCGTCATCACCGCCGAGCGCACCGCGGGCAACGCACGCCGGTTCACGATCGACGCCATCTGCCGGATCCGGCTCGCGGTCGCCGCCCAGCGGGTCGGGCTCAGCCTCGCCGAAAGCGCGGAGATCCTGGCCCGGATCCCGCCGATGGCCCCCGACCTCGAACAGTGGACGGCCGCCGGGCAACGGCTCATCGAGGCCGGGCAGGCCCGCATCGCCGAACTCGCCGCGGTGGTCGACGAGTACCGGACGCTCGATTTCCTCACGAGCCGAACGGAGCCTCGGCTCCCGGCGTGACCACGGGCTGGTCGGCGACGGGATCGGGTTGCCGGTATCGACGGGCGAGCAGCACACAGGCACCGCTGAGCAGGGCGAGCGCGGTGATCCAATAGCTGGGTGCGAGCGTCGATCCGGTGGCCGCGATCAGCAGGGTGATGGCCAGCGGGGTGAGGCCGCCGAAGAGGATGACGCCGAGGTTGTAGCTGATCGACAGCCCGGTGCCCCGGTTGCCGACCGGGAACATCTCGGCCATGGACGCGGGCAGTGGGCCCGCGTACCAGGCTTTGACCAGGCCCATCAGCGCCAGGGCCGGGACGAGGGCCACCAGATCCGGTACGGCGCGGATGAGCAGGAACAACGGGATGCTGATGAGCGCGATGACGGCGGCGGCCGCGGTGAGCATCCGGGTTCTCCCGAAGGTGTCGGAGAGATGTCCGGCCACGGGGGTGAGCACGGTGAGGACGACACCGGTCACGAAGGTCGCGGTGAAACTCGTCGACGGGGACATGCCGAGCTGCCGGATGGCGAACGTCGGCATATAGGTGATCAGGTACGAGAATCCCGTCGAGATCGCGATCATGCCCATCACCAGCAGAACCCGCGCCTTGTCGTTGCGCAACAGGGTGGCCAGCGGGCGAGGCGGTGCGGAGTCGGACGCGGCACGCGCGGCGGTGAACTCGGGCGAGTCCCGAAGCCTGGTGCGGATGTAGTAACCGGCCGGGCCGAGGAGCAACGCGACCACGAACGGTATCCGCCAGCCCCACGCGTCGAACTGCGCGGGACTCAGGAGACTGCTCGTGGTCGCGAGGAGGCCTGTCGCGAGCAGGACCGCGAACGCCTGGCTCGCGGTCTGCCAGCTGCCCATGAAGCCACGTCGCCTGGTGTGGCTCTCGACGAGCAACGCGGTGGCGGAGCCGAACTCTCCGCCCGCGGAAAAGCCCTGGATCACCAGCGCGACGAGCATCCCGATCGGGGCGAGCACGCCGATCTGGTGATAGCCGGGCAGGACCACGATCAGGAACGAGCCGAGGGTCATCAGCCGGATGGCAACGGTCAGTGCCGCCAGCCGTCCGGCCCGGTCGGCGTAGACACCGAGCAGCACCGCGCCGAGCGGCCGGACCAGGTAGGCGGCGACGGCCGTTCCCAGCGCCAACATCAGCGATGTCACCGGATCGGCCGAGGGAAAGAACTGCCGCGCGATGACGTCGGCGACCAGCGCGTAGGCCGTGAAACTCAGCCATTCCAGCATGTTCCCGGTCGAGGCGGCCGCGACGATCCGCACCGTGGCGTTCATCGGCGGCCGATGCTGGAGAGGACACTGGCCGCGGTCACGATGCCCTGGTGAAACCGATGGAGCTCGAAGTTCTCGTTGGGCGCGTGGTTGCGCTCGTCGACATTCGCCAGCGCGATGCCGTAGCAGGGCAGGGCCAGCCCGTCGGTGAGCGCCGCGATCGGCAGGCTGCCGCCCAGTGCCGGGACGGCCAGCGCCTGCTTCCCGTGTGCTTCGGTCACGCCACGCAGTACGAGATCGGCGTACGGCGCGTCCGGCAGGGTTCGGGACGCCTCCATGGTCGCCCCGAACCGCACCTCGGCGTGCGGCAGGTGCTTCCGGACGTGTGCGCGGACCGCGTCGATGACCGTCTCCGCCCGCTGCCCGCAGGCCAGCCGCATATCGCACCGGGCGATCGCGACCGACGGGATGACCGTCCGGTGCTCGTTGTTGTCCGCACAGGTCAGCGAGTTGATGCTGAACGTCGGCATCGCGAGGCGTTCGTTGACGTCCCCACCGTGGCCGGCGTCCATCCGGTCCAGCCCCGCTCCCGCCAGCATCGCGGCCGGGTCGACCGGCAAGGCCCGGACCGCGTCGATTTCGGCGTCGGTCAAGGGAGTCACGCCCGCGTCATAGCCGTCGATGGTCACCTGGCCGTCGGGTGCGCGCATGGTGGACAGCAGCCAGGTCAGCTCCCAGGCCGGGTTCGGCGCGACGTTCCCCCAGTTCCCGGAATGCAACGCGCTGTCCGCGCCGCGCACGGTGATCTCGAAGGCCACCACACCGCGCACTCCGAGCATGACCGTCGGCTCGTAGCTGTCGTGGACCGGCCCGTCGCTCCACAGCGCGAGGTCGGCGGCCAGCTCTTCCCGCATCGCCGCGAGGGTGCCGGTCAGATGAGGGCTGCCGATCTCCTCTTCGCCGTCGAGCACGACGGTCACCGAACACGGCAGTCCCCCTTGGGTGTCACGCAGCGCGCGGAGGGCGAGGAGCTGGGCGAGGTGCTGCCCTTTGTTGTCTCCAGTGCCGCGTCCGTACATCCGGCCGTCGCGCACGCTCGCCTCGAACGGCGGGCTGTGCCATTCCTCCAGCGGTCCCGCCGGCTGAACGTCGTAGTGCCCGTAGATCACCACATGCGGGCTGTCCGCCGGACCTGCCGTGTGCCCGACGACCAGCGGCCAGCCTCCGGTTTCCACGACCCGCGCGCTCAGCCCGCCGCGTTCCAGCAACTCCAGCGCGTACGGCGTCGCGCGTTCCATGCCCTCCCCCGTGGCACTCACGCTGGGCACCGCGATCCAGTCGGCGAGTTCCCGCTCATGTCTCAACCGGTGCCGTTGCACGTATTCCTTGACCGAGTCCACGCCGACTCCCATCGATTTCACTGGATGAAATTGATTTTGAGTATGCAAATCGATTACCGTGCTGTCAATGGCCGGACAGATCGAGCAACCCGCCGCGACGCCTGAAGAGTTGCGTGCGCTCTCCCACCCGTTGAGCTGGCGCATCCTGCGGCTGTGCCTCGACACAGCCTGGACCAACCAGCAACTCGCCGAACGTCTCGACGTCGCGCCGGCCACGCTGCTACGCAGGCTGCGGGCACTGACCGCGACCGGTTTTCTCGTGGCCGAGACGCCACGGCGAGGAGACAAAGGGGCCTGGGAACATCCCTATCGGGCGACCAAGAAGACCTGGCGGCTCAACCTCGAGCCGCCGAACGACCGTCACCTCACGGCCAAGGTCGACCTCGCCATCCTCGACGCGCACCGCGCGGAGATCAGCGAGAACGACCCGTCGGCCTCCCAGCACACGCGCCGGGCGGTTCTGCGGCTGGATCCCGGCGACCAGGCGGAACTGAACAGCAGGGTCGACGCACTCCTCGATGAATTCGCCGGACGCGAGAAGCCCGGCCAGGCACCCATCGCCATTCTGTGGAACGCCGCCGAACGTCCCGAATAGGCCGGTCTCCTCAAAAGTTGAACGGACCGTTCGCCAGGCCGGGGTAGGTGACGGCCAGCCCCCGGCCCCGCGCCACGTCCTTGGTCTCCAGCTTCGCGGGACCGGTCATCCGCACCTGCCGGACGTCGTCGGGCGGGTTGACCGTGGCAACCATGACAGCGACCTCACGGTTGTCCCGGGCCGCGTCGAGGAACGGTTCCGCCGGAGTGTGGACCACAACCTGCCCTCCGCGGCCACGAACCACATCATCGCCAAGGCCGGGTTCCCCGCGGCCGGTGGTGGTGACGACACTGGCAGGCACTGCTCGTCCCGGAAGTCCTGCACGGCGAAAGCGAGCAGTCCATGTCGTCACCCTGCAACTTCGACTCCTGTCGAGGTCCAGTGGCGGCCGGTTTCGGAGTACGGGGATCGGGTACGCGTCGGATATGCACACTTCGCCCCCGGACTCGGCCCTGCTGGGCATCTACCTCAACGACCACCTGGCGGGCGCGATCGCCGAAACCGAACTCGCCAAACGCGTCGCCGGCGCCGAACGCGACCGGGATCCCAGCGGCGTACTCGACAAGCTGGCTCAGGAGATCGCGGACGATCGCGCCGCGTTGCTGACGGTGATGGCGGCTTTGGGCGTCCCGGTCCGCCGGTACAAGGCGATCGCGGCTTGGGCGGTGGAGAAGGCGGCGCGACTCAAGCCGAACGGACGGCTCGTGTCCAGATCCCCGCTGAGCCGGGTCGTGGAGTTCGAGGCCTTGCGGCTGGGCGTCGAGGGCAAGGCCGCCGGGTGGCGAACCCTGCGGGTGCGCGCCGATTCGGACCCACGCATCGACGCCGGCCGGCTCGACAATCTGATCAAGCGGGCCCGGCGGCAGATCGACGAAATCGAAGAGTTCCGTGCCCAGGCCGCCGCCGAAGCGTTCGGCGGTGACGCTCAGCCGGCGAAACCGTCAGACGTCGGCGGCGAGCCCGTTCGCCCGTAACTCACGTGTTCAGACACGTGAGTTACGTGTCTGAACACGCCGGGGTGCCACTCGGTGACGTCGGAAGGGCGCAAGCGCCACTGCGACCAGGTGACTGATCGCGGCGGTGCACTGGGCGCCGGAAACGAAAGAGGGCCGTCCCTTCGCGGGGCGGCCCTCTTTCGGATTCCGGATCAGCGCTGCGGCGGCGGTCCACCCTGCGGCCCGCCGAATGGACCCTGCTGCGGGAACGGGCCATTGCGCGGCCCCTGCGACGGCGGCCCCTGGTACGGGCCTCCCTGCGGACCCGCGGGCGGCTGGGGCTGCGGCAGCTGGGAAGGCGGCGGCGCCTGCTGCTGCGGGGGCTCCGGGGCAGCCTCCGGCTCGGGAGCCGGTGCGACCTTGGGCACCTGTCGCGGAGCGGGCGGCTCCTGCCGCGGTGTCGCGACACCCAGCGCCGGAACCTCCTTGCGCGCCACGGCTTCCGCGGCCGCGACGGCCTCGGCGACCTTGGGGTCGCTGGAGGTGTCGAACCAGCCCTGGACCTCTTCGTCCTCCAGGTCCGGCTTCTCCACCGGGTCTTCCTTCGGCGGCTCGTAGCGGAACACACCGTCGTCGCCGGGGGCGCCGAGCGCGCGGGCGAAGCCTTCCAGGGCCTTGCCGTAGTCGCTCGGGATCATCCAGACCTTGTTCGCGTCGCCCTGCGCCAGCTGCGGCAGAGTCTGCAAGTACTGATAAGCCAGGACTTCGGGGGTGGGACGCCCCGCCTTGATCGCCGCGAAGACCTTCTCGATCGCCTTCGCCTGCCCCTGTGCCTGAAGGTACCGGGCGGCACGTTCACCCTGCGCCCGCAGGATCCGCGACTGCCGCTCGGCCTCGGCGCTCAGGATCGCGGCCTGCTTGGCCCCTTCGGCCGCGAGGATCTGGCTCTGCTTCTGACCTTCCGCGGTCTTGATCGCCGATTCGCGCTGACCTTCGGCGGTCAGGATCATCGCGCGCTTCTCACGGTCGGCGCGCATCTGCTTCTCCATCGAGTCCTGGATGGAGGGCGGCGGGTCGATCGCCTTCAGCTCGACTCGCGCGACACGGATGCCCCAGCGGCCGGTGGCCTCGTCGAGCACGCCGCGCAGCTGGCTGTTGATCGAGTCACGCGAGGTCAGCGTCTGCTCGAGGCTCATGCCACCGACGACGTTTCGCAGTGTCGTGGTGGTCAGCTGCTCGACACCGACGATGTAGTTCGAGATCTCGTAGACCGCTGCCCGCGAGTCGGTGACCTGGAAGTATACGACCGTGTCGATGGACACGGTCAGGTTGTCCTCGGTGATCACCGGCTGGGGCGGGAAGGAGACGACCTGCTCACGAAGGTCGATCCGCGCCCGCACCTTGTCCAGGAAGGGCACCAGAAACGTCAGGCCGGGAGAAGCCACCGTCCGGAACCGGCCCAGCCGTTCGATCACGGCGGACTGCGCCTGTGGCACCACCATGATCGCCTTGACCACGACGACGACCACGAACAACGCGAGCAGTCCGACGACGATGAACACCACTGTCTCTGACAACTACCTTCCCCTTACGTAGAAACCCTTTGCTGTACGGCCGTCCGGCTCACAGCGCAGCCGAAACGACCGCCGTGGCGCCCGAAATCTCGACGACCGTCACCGATGTCCCCGGCGCGATCGGTTCCCCATCGATCATGCATCGTGCCGACCAGACGTCGCCTGCCAGCTTCACCCGGCCGCTTTCGACGTCCACAGTGGACACTACTACCGCTCGCGCGCCGATCAGCGCGTCGGTGTTGGTCTTGATGTCCGGTCCCGAGAGGAACCGGCGCTTGAGGGCCGGACGGACGAGGGCGAGCATCCCGACCGAGGCGACGGCGAACACCGCGACGTCGATGAACGGGTTCCCGGTCAGCGCGGCGGAGCCCGCCCCGAACAGGGCTCCGGCTCCGACCATGAGCAGGAACAAGTCACCCGAGAGCAGCTCGGCGATGATCAAGAGGATGCCGGCGATCAGCCAGATGAGAGCGCCTGTCATGCGTTCATGCTCCCAGATCGCGCCGATTCATACCGAAGAAGCGAAACCGACGTGACCGACGCGTGACCTTGAGTGACCTCGCGCGAACCGGTCATTCAGGACTCATCGCCCGGGTCGGAGACGAAGTCGATGAGCCGTTCCACGGCTCCGATCAGCGGCGTTTCCAGATCCCGGTAGCTGCCGACCGCCGCCAGGACGCGCTGCCAGCCCTCGTACGGCTCGCCCCAGCCGAGAGCGGCGCAGATGCCCTGTTTCCACTCCGTGCCACGCGGGATCTTCGGCCAGGCGCGGATGCCGACGACCGACGGCTTCACCGCCTCCCAGATGTCGATGTACGGATGCCCGGTGATCAGCACGTTCTCGTCGCGGATCCCGTCGACGATCCGGGACTCCTTGCTGCCCGCGACCAGGTGGTCGACCAGCACACCGAGGCGGCGACCGGGTCCGGTGCCGAACTCGCCGATGCGATCGGACAGCACGTCCACCCCATCGAGTGGTTCGACCACCACGCCTTCGACGCGCAGGTCGTGGCCCCAAACCCGCTCGACGAGTTCGGCGTCGTGCTTGCCTTCCACCCAGATGCGCGAATCGCGCGCGACCCGGGCCTTGAGTCCCTGGACCTGCACCGACCCGGACGCGGAGATTCGCCGGGCAGGGGTCTTCGGGGCCGCCTTCGCGGGCACCAGCGTGACCGGTTTCCCTTCGAGCAGGAAGCCCGCGGGGTTCAGCGGGAACACCCGGTGCTTGCCGTGCCGGTCCTCGAGCACCACGTTGCCGTACTCGATCTTCACCACGGCGCCGCAGTACCCGCTGGCAGGGTCTTCTACCACGAGGCCCGGTTCGGCAGGCACCTCGGGGATCTTCCGCTTACGCGGGCCGGACAGCACGTCGTCGTACGAATGGGAGCGCACGGCGGACGACGCTAGCGGTGGCCGGGGGTCAGCGTCTCCCCGCCACGCCGGTCAAGCGGCCATCCACCGCCCTGCCGACGTCGATCGCGGACTCAGGTTCGCCAACAGAAAGACAGCATCGCTTCGACGAACGGAGTCCGCTCACCGCGTTCGAGCGGGGGCATCACGAACAGCGGAGAGAGCGCGACGCACCACGCGCGGACACGCTCGGCGTCGAAGCCCGGCAAATGCGGTGCGATCGCGTCGAAGCCGTCTTCGAGCGTGCCACCCTCACGCATCGGCAACGTGACCCAGTCGGGAAGGTCGAAGGACGGGTCGCCCACGCTGGGGCGCGGGTCGATCGCGACCGCTCCCCTGGCTGGTCCGCCGTCGAGGACGTTGCCCGGATGCAGATCGCCGTGCACGATCGAGTTCCCTTCCCCGCTGGTCGCGAGGTCGAGCGCACGCAGGCGGGCACGGTCGAGGGTCTCCAGCGAGAGGGTGGCTTCGGCCACCGAGCCGCGCAGCCCCCGCTCCGCGAGCCCGTACATGAAGGTGACGCGGTCCTCGAGCGTCGAGAAGCCGGCGGGCGGGGTCACCGAATGAATCTGGGTCAGCAGGTCGCCGACCTCGGCCCATGGGACCTTCGCCCCGGACTCCCGCAGCTGCGTACCCGGATCGATGCCTTCCAACAGGATCGCCCCATCGGCGAGTTCCGTGGCGAGTACCTGGACGACGCGAGAGCAGCCGTCCCACGCCCGCAACGCCGCGGCCTCGGATTCCGCGATCGCGTGCTCGGGGGTCAGCTTGAGGACCTTTTTGGCACCGTCGTCACCGACGCAGACCAGGGTGCGCCCGGTGTTGCCCGGTTTCACGTCGATGACGGTGAGACCCCATCGCTTCGCCAGCCGCGCCACGAGTGCGGGCAGAGCGTCGCACCAGTTCGCGACGTCGTCACCGAATCGCGTGATCAGGCGTGCACGCGCCTGATCGTCGATCAGAACAACGGCCACGGAATCGCGCGCCAGTCGTCACCAGGTGCGGGGAAGACACCTTCGGTCAGAAGAGCGTCGGTGCGCTCGGCGAGCGCGCGGATCTCGAATCCGGTGAGGTGCTCGCTCAGCGCCTCACCGAACTCACCGTCCAGCCGTTCACGCAGGCCGCGCAGCTTGCCGACCTCGGCCTCGGTGAGCCGCTCGCCGATCCAGCCCCACAGCACCGTCCGCAGCTTCGGGTCGGTGTGCAGGCAGATCCCGTGGTCCACGCCGTAGATCCGGCCGTCGACGCCGGCGAGCAGATGCCCGCCCTTGCGATCGGTGTTGTTGACGACGATGTCGAGCACGGCCAGTTCCCGCATGCCCTGGCGGTCCGCGTGCGCGAGCACCGCGGGCTCGCCGTCACGATCGTGCGCGTGCAGCACGACGCGCCAGTCGTCCGGCAGGCTCTCCGGGGATCGGACGTCGACCAGTTCCTCTTCGGTGGTCTCGATCCACAGCTGCACCATGCCGGGACCGAACGGCCCGTCGCGCAGCACAGTCGGCGGGATCGCGCCGAGCCCGGACGCTTCGGCGACCATCGCCGTCGCGACCTCGCGTCCGGCGAGCGTCCCGTCCGGGAAGTCCCACAGCGGCCGCTCGCCCGACACCGGCTTGTATACGACGTCGCCGGTCACTCCGTCGAGTTCGATCTTGCAGAAGAGCGTGACGTTGGAGGCGTCGACGAGCCTGCCTTCGACGTCGATCTTGCCGCGCGTCACCAGCTCCAGCGAAGTCTCCGCCACCTGATCAGTCCTCGAGGACGTCGACGTCGCGCCGGTACCCGTTCTGCCGCGGGCAGATGTGGCCCGCCGGATCGAGCGGCTCGGCACACAGCGGGCACGGCTTGCGGCCGGCGTTGACCACCCTGTCGGCGCGCTCGGCGAACGCGCGCGCCGCGCCAGGGGTCAGGAACACACGGACGGCGTCCGGCCCTTCCTCGGTGTCGTCCAGAACGACCGTTTCGTCCACCTCGCCCTCGGTCATCGCGAGCAGTTCGATCACGACGGCGCTGCTGTCGGCATCCCAGCCGAGGCCCATCGTGCCGACGCGGAACTCCTCCTCGACCGGAACGGTCAGGGGGTCGACGTCGAGCAGCTCGTCGGGCGCGTCGTCCGGTACGTCCGCGCCGAACCGGTTGGCGACCTCTTCCAACAGCGAGCCGAGCCTTTCGGCCAAGACCACGACCTGCTGTTTTTCGATCGTCACACTGATCGTGCGGACGTCCTCGGACGCCTGGAGGTAGAACGTGCGGTCGCCGGGCTCACCGACGGTCCCGGCAACGAACCGGTCGGGCTGGCGGAAGACGTGGATTACGCGAGACATGGCACCTTTGACCCTAGGCCACCGCCCCTTGATCGGCATCCACTGCCCCACGGTTCCGCCAAGGGCGAAACTCCGCCGGGGCCAGGTGTGCCCCGGGCCACCACGGGCAAAGAGCCGATCCTAGTCTTCAACCGTGGTTGAGATCGCCCCTTACGGCACCTGGACGTCTCCCCTGTCGGCCGCTGACGTCGCGGCATCGGGAGTCAGCGCGCAATGGCTCGACACGGTGGGAGACGAGGTCTGGTGGGCCGAAGCGAGAACCGGTGAAGGCGGCCGCGTCACCCTCGTGAGGTCACGCGCCGACGGCACTGTCGAAGACGTGCTTCCCGCTCCCTGGAACGTCCGGAACCGCGTCCACGAGTACGGCGGCCGCCCCTGGCTCGTGCTCGGCGACGTCCTCGTCTTCACCCACTGGGCCGATCAGCGCGTCTACCTCCGCGATCTGACCACCGGCGAAACGACACCCCTGACCCCCGAACCGGCGACCCGGCACGGCGTCCGCTACAGCGACCTCACACCCGGCCGCGACGGCGAAGTGTGGCTGGTGCGCGAACGCAGCACCGGCGCCAGGCGCGTCGACATCGCCCGCGACCTCATCGCGGTTCCCCTCGACGGCGGCCCGGAACGGGTGCTGACCGCCAGCCACCACTTCCTCACCGCGCCGCGGCTGTCGCCCGATGGCGCGCGAGCGGCGTGGGTCGGCTGGAATCACCCCGCGATGCCGTGGGACGGCACGGAACTGTGCGTCGCGGACCTCCGCGAGGACGGGACGTTCGGACCCCACCGCGTGCTCGCGGGTGCGGCGGACGTCGCCGTCTGCCAGTTCGCATGGGAGTCGGCGGACAGCCTGCTGGCGCTGCTCGACCCCGACGGCTGGTGGAATCTGCACCGCGTCGGACTCGACGGCGGCATCACGAATCTGGCGCCGACGGAGCAGGAAATCGGCGGCGCACAGTGGAAACTCGGCGCACGCTGGTTCACGCCGCTCGGGGACGGCCGGTTCGCCGTCCTCGCGTCGGGCAAGCTCGCCATCCTCGACGAAACGAGCCGGGAAGTGGTCCCGGTGACGGCCGCCGCCGACCTGACCGCGTGGTCCACCAACGGTTTCGCCATCCACGAAGGCGAGGTGGTCGGCGTCGCGGCAGGCCCGAAACGTGAAGGCGCTGTCGTGAAGGTCGATCTCGAAGCCGGGACGGTGACCGAACTCGCGACGACGCCCGAACCGCCGTCGCCCGCCTACCTGTCGACGCCCGTGGAGCGGATCTTCAAGACCGACGACGGCGACCAGGTCCCGGCCTTCCTCTACCTGCCCGCGAACGCGGACTTCACCGCGCCGGACGGAGAACTTCCGCCGCTGTTCGTGTACCCGCACGGCGGGCCCACCGGCCGGGACAGCGCGGTCCTCGACTTCGAGATCGCCTACTTCACCAGCCGCGGCATCGCCGTCGTCACGGTGAACTACGGCGGCTCGACCGGCTATGGCCGCGCCTACCGCGAACGGCTGCGAGAGCAGTGGGGCGTCGTCGACGTCGCGGACTGCGTCGCCGTCGCCGAAGCGCTCGCCGCCGAAGGCACCGTCGACGGTGACCGGCTGGCGATCCGCGGCGGCAGCGCGGGCGGGTACACCTCCGCCGCGTCGCTGACCACCACGACGACCTACCGCGCGGGCACCGTGATGTACCCGATCCTCGATCTTTCCCAGTGGACCGGCGACGGCGGCGAGACGCACGACTTCGAGTCCCGCTACCTCGACGGGCTGATCGGGCAGCTGCCGGAGACCGAGCAGCGGTACCGGGACCGCTCGCCGATCAACAACGCGGGCACCCTCGCCGGCCCGCTGTTGTTCCTGCAAGGCCTGGAGGACGAGATCTGCCCTCCGGAGCAGGCGGACCGGTTCGTTGCCGGGCTGGCGGGGCGCGGCATCGACCACGCCTACCTGAGGTTCGAGGGCGAGCAGCACGGCTTCCGGAAAGCGGAGACGATCGTGGCGGCACTCGAAGCGGAACTTTCGTTCTATGGCCAGGTTTTCGAGTTCGAGACGCCCGGCGTTCCGAAGCTCCGGCTGAGCCGGTGAGGCCACCGAAAGTACGTCCGGGCGACACGATCGCCCTGGTCGCTCCGGCGAGTCCGGTCCCCGCGGACCTCCTCGAGAAGACGCTGCCGGTGCTGCACGGCTGGGGTGTCGAGATCCGCGTCGGCGAGTGTGTCCGGGCGGCGTCCACGGGCTATCTGTCGGCACCCGACGAGGCGCGGGCCGCCGAGTTCACCCAAGCCTGGCTGGATCCGGGGGTGACCTGCGTCCTCACCGCCCGCGGCGGCTACGGCTCGCAGAGAATGCTCGACCTGGTCGACTGGGCGGAGTTGCGCGCGGCCGGTCCCAAGGTGTTCGCCGGGTCGAGCGATGTGACCGCGTTGCACCGGGCCGTGAACGTCCACTTGGGACTGGAGACGCTGTTCTCCCCCTTGCCCATGACCACACTGTTCGACGAGGTGGCCGCCGAGCACCTGCGACTGTCGTTGTTCGAGCCGGACGGGATACGGACGATCGCCTCGCCGACGGCGTCGACGCTGGTTCCGGGCACCGCGACCGGCACCCTCATCGGCGGCAACCTCGCTCTGCTGGCCTCCGGTCTCGGCACTCCGGAGCAGGGCTCGGCGCGTGAGGCGATCCTCCTGCTGGAGGACGTCACCGAAAGTCCGTACCGGATCGACCGGATGCTCACCCAGCTGCTGCGTTCCGGCTGGCTGGACGGCGTCCGAGGGGTCGCGCTGGGCTCGTGGAACCACTGCGGTGCCCCCGAGGCGATCCGTGACCTGATGCTCGACCGGCTGGGCCCGCTCGGGGTACCGATGGTGTGGGACTTCGGTTTCGGTCATGTTCCGGCGTCGCCGACCATCCCCCTCGGCGCGCGGGCCACCCTCGACGCGGACGCGGGCACGCTCCTGATTTTGCCATAACGGCAACGGAACTGGCGGATTCGGCCGCATCGAAGGCATCTTACGGTCATGGATTCCACACAGCAGTTCTGGGAAGACTTCTATCGGGACAAGGACCAGGTCTGGAGCGGGAACGCGAACCCGCTCCTCGTGCGCGAAGTCGCCGAGCTGGCGCCGGGGACCGCACTCGACCTCGGATGCGGCGAGGGCGGCGACGCGATCTGGCTCGCCCAGCAGGGCTGGCGCGTCACCGCCGTCGACATCTCCGACACCGCGCTGAAGCGTGCCGCGGGCCACGCGGCCGAAGCCGGTGTCGACGGCATCGTCTGGGAGCGTCACGACCTGGCGAAGTCGTTCCCGGAGGGGCGCTTCGACCTCGTCTCCGCGCAGTTCTTCCACTCCCCCGTCGCCGAGGACGGCGAACGGGACAAGGCACTCCGCCGCGCCACCGAAGCCGTGGCGCCTGGCGGCACCCTGGTGGTCGCGGGCCACGCGGGCTGGCCGACGTGGATGGACGAGCCGCCACACGAGCACGTCCACTTCCCGACCCCCGCCGAGGTACTCGAAGCACTGGCACTGGCCGACGGCGAATGGACCGTCGACGTCCAGGAAGTGATCACCCGCGACTTCCCCGGCCCGGAAGGACAGCGGGGAACACGTTCGGACAACGTGCTCCGCGTCCGGCGTTCGGTCTAGGTACCGTTGCGGGCATGCGGTTGACGCCGACGGAAGCCCGCGCCCGGTTCGAGGGAGAGCGGATCGCGAGACTGGCGTCGGCGGGTTCGGACGGCGTGCCCCACCTGGTGCCGGTGACGTTCGTCGTCGAGGGTGATTCGGTCGCGTTCGCGATCGATCACAAGCCGAAGAGCACGACGGCGTTGCGGCGGCTGAAGAACATCGCCGAGAACCCCGCGGTCAGCTTCCTGGCCGACCGTTACGACGAGGACTGGGCCGGGCTCTGGTGGGCGCGAGCCGACGGGGTCGCCCGGGTGCTGGCCGATCCTGAGGAGCAGGCGCCACTGATGCGGCTGCTGCGGGAGAAGTATCCGCAGTACGAGGCGCAGCCTCCTCCGCATGCCGTGGTCAGCGTGTGGGTTCACTCTTGGAGTGGGTGGCGGGCTTCCTAGCGGTTTTGCGCTATTGCCGTTTTACGGCAACAGCGCCTTCGCCGTGCCGTATAGGTCGTTATACAGTTTGAAGTCCTGCTGCGGTGCGCGGGTGGCGATTTCGCGTGATCAGCGGGACGACACACGTGATCAGGTGGACGACACGCGTGTCCAGATGGACATCTCGCGTGATCCCGGCTGCGCTGCGTGTCGTCCACCCCGTCACGCGTGTCGTCCGTCTGCACACGCGTGTCGTCCGACCGGACACGCGAAACGACCACCCTCCCCCAAGTCAGGGGCGCGGAGCCTCGGCGGGCAGGAACTGCTCCACCGGCTTCCCCCGCCAAGCCGCGATGACACCCAACGGGTCCGGCCGCAGCAGCGAAGCCGCCGCGTACACGCTCGCGGCGACGACACCGGCCATGAACCACCAGTCGTACAGTGCCTGTTCGCCGGTCGGGTAGTACACCAGCGTCACGAACACCGAGACCGCGACGACGACCGCGAGGTTCCGGCGCCGCCATTCGAAGGCGGACAGGACCACGAAACCCCAGGTCAGGTACCACGGCAGCGAAGGCGGCGGGACGATCGCACCAGCCAGCAGGACGATCGCCATCCGATGGATAGCGGGGTTGCCGCCGTCGCGGGCCAGCCACCACTGACGGCCGGCGAAGACGAACAGGCCGACCATCGCGATCGCCCGGAACACGGTGACGAACGGCGAGACCTCGACGTCGATCACCAGGTTCACCAGCGAGTAGAAGACCTCACCGATGCCGGTCGGGAAGTTCATCCAGTTCGCGATCAGCGTCGGCGCCTTGAGGCCGGTCAGCCAGCCGAGGTTGACCGAGCCGAGCGAGAGCCAGGTGCCCGCGACGAACACCGGCAGGAAGATCCCGACCGACGCGGCGCCCGCGCGGAAGAAGTTGGCCACTTTGCGGTCGCCGGGCAGGTGGTTCGCCCACACCCAGACCAGGAACGGCAGCGCCCAGGCCGCGGTGGGCTTGATCAGCATGCCGATGGTGACCAGGACGATCGCGACGACGTGCTTGCGCTCCAACGCGGCCAGTACACCGACGGTGAGGAAGCCCAGCATCAGCAGGTCGTTGTGCGGACCGCCGACGAGGTGGATCACCGTCATCGGGCTGGCGATGGCGAGCCACAGCGTGATCGGCAGCTTGCCGCCGAGGTGTTTCACCAGCCGCGGCAGCGACCACAGCATCCCGACGAGGCCGATCATCAGCACCAGGCGGGTCGCGATGACCCCGGAGATCATGTCGTTGCCGGTGACCGCGACGATCCCCTTCGCCACCAACAGGAACAGCGGGCCGTACGGCGCGGGGGTGGTCTGCCACAGCGGGTGGACGTTCTGCACGACGTCCGGCAGCACGTCCAGCTCGGCCGGGCCGTTGGCGTACGGGTCGAGTCCGTTCAGCAGCTGCGCGCCCTGTGCGAGGTAGGAGAAGACGTCGCGGGTGAACAGCGGCGGCGACACCAGCAGCGGAGCCATCCAGCAGCCCGCGGCGATCACGATCGGACGGCTGCCGATCCGGCCGGCGAGCGCGTAGCGGCCCAGCCGCACCCACGCCCAGATGATCAGCGCGAAGCCCGTGTAGAGCATCACGTCGGCCAGGATGCGGCCGTGACCGTAGCGGATCCACGACAACGGCCCGTGGCCGAGGATGGGGTCACGGATGAGGATGCCGCCCGCGCCGAGCGCGGCCAGCATCAGCAGCGTGCTGCCCACGGTTCCCATCGCGATCGTGCGGTACGGGAACCGGGATGGCACCCGGAGCCGCTCGCCGAGCGAACCGGCCGAGGGCATCTGCGGGGAGTCTGTCGTGGTCGCCATTTCGAGATTGGAGGTTACACACCGCGCCTGTGCGTGTGCGCGGCAATGGGTGTCTCCCGCTTCGGGCACGGGGATTCCGTCGCTCAGCGGTCGACCGCCGTGCGCTGGGCGACGCCGCCGGGCAACGCGGCGAGCAGCGATTTCGTGTAGTCGTGTTTCGGGTCCAGCAGGACCTCTTCCACGGTACCGACCTCCACCAGTTCGCCGCGGTACATCACCGCGACGCGGTCGGCGATGTTCCACGCCAGCCCGAGGTCGTGGGTGATCACCAGCCCGGCGAGACCCAGTTCACGCCGCAGGCGCAGCAGCAGCGCGAGGATCTCCCCTCGCACGGACGCGTCGAGCGACGCCACCGGTTCGTCGGCCACGATCACGCTGGGGTGCAGCGCGAGCGCACCGGCGATGACCACCCGCTGCCGCTGTCCCCCGGACAGCTCATGCGGGAGCCGGTCGAGGAACTTCTCGGCGGGCCGCAGTTCGGCCGCTTCGAGTGCCTTGGTGACGATCTCGTGCTCGTTCGCGCCCATGCCGTGGATGCGGGGGCCCTCCGCGACGGCCTCGTAGACGGTGTGGTTCGGGTTCAGCGCGCTGGTCGGGTCTTGCAGGACCAGCTGGACCTGCCGCCGGTACGCCTTGAGCCCGGCGCCACCGAGCGGAACGGATTTGCCGTCGTAGCGCACCGCGCCGGAGTCGGGTTTCTGCAGCCCGAGCAGTGTCCTGGCCAACGTCGTCTTGCCGGAGCCGGACTGGCCGACGAGTGCGACGATCTCGTCCTTCCGCACCTGGAGGTTCACCCCGGCGACGGCGTTGATCCGTTTTCCGATGCGGTCACGGAAACTCACGCGCAGGTCTTCGGCCTCCAGCAACGCGGGCTGTTCGCCGACGCGTTCCGGTTCCGGCGGCAACGGAGTGCTGGTGGCGGGCGCGAACCGGGACACCGGATCGCCGACGGTCGGGAACGCGGCCGCCAGCGCCTTGCTGTGCTCGTGGTGCGGCGCGCTCATCAGCTCCGCGCTGGGCCGCTCCTCGACGATCTCGCCGTCGTACATCACCGCGATCCGGCGGCAGGTCGCGGCGAGCACCGACAGGTCGTGACTGATCATGATCAGCCCGATCCCCTGCTCGGCGACCAGCCTGCCCAGCAGGTCCAGTACCTGCGCCTGGACGACGACGTCGAGCGCGGTGGTCGGCTCGTCCGCGATGATCAGCCGCGGCGAGCAGGCCAGCGCCATCGCGATCATGACGCGCTGCTTCTGGCCGCCGGACAGTTCATGCGGATACGCCCCGGCCCGACCGGGCGGCAGGTCGACCTGTTCGAGCAGTTCCGCGACCTTGGCCTGGACGGCGGCGTCCGACAGGGCCTTGCCCTCGGGCGGGTGCAGGCGGATCGGCTCGGCGATCTGTTCGCCGATCTTCCGGACCGGGTTGAGCGCGTGCATCGCGCCCTGGAACACGACCGAGGCTTCGGCCCAGCGCACCGCGCGCAGCCGTCCCCATTTCATGGCCGTGACGTCTTCACCGTCCAGCAGGATCTCTCCGCTGACCGACGCCGAACGCGGGAGCAGCCGCAGGACGCTCATCGCGACGGTCGACTTCCCCGAGCCCGACTCCCCCGCCACCCCGAGGGTGTCGCCGGGTTCGAGGACCAGGTCGACACCACGGACGGCGGCGATTTCACCGCTTCCCGTGGTGTAGGTGACGCCGAGATTCTTCAGTTCCAGCAAGAGGCTCATGAGTGCTGTCCCTTCAGGCGCGGGTTCAGCACGGTTTCCAGCGCGCGACCGACGAGGGTGAAGGCGAGGACGACCACGACGATCGCCAGGCCCGGCGGCAGCAGGTTCCACCAGGCGCCCTTGCTGATCGCGCCGTTGTTCAGCGCGGCTTGCAGCATGGCGCCCCACGAGATGCTGTTCGGGTTGCCGACGCCGAGGAAAGCCAGCGTCGCGTCCGCGATGACCGCGTTGCCGACGACGAGGGTGGTGTTGGCCAGCACGAGCGGCATGACACCGGGCAGGACGTGCTTGCCGATGACGTGCAGGTGGCCGCCTCCGAGCGCTTTCGCGCGCTCGATGTACGGGCGGCCCTCGATCGTCAGTGTCTGCGCCCGGACCAGGCGCGCGGTGCTCGGCCAGGCGGTGACGCCGATCGCGACGATCACCGTCATCGTGCCCTGCTCCAGCACCGAGGCCAGCGCCACGGCGAGCACGAGCGACGGCAGCACCAGGAAGAAGTCCGTGAACCGCAGCAACAGCCCGGACAACCAGCCACCGAAATGCGCGGCCGCGATCCCGACGATCGTACCGATCAGCACCGACAGGAACGCCGCCGAGAAGCCGACGAGCAGGGAGATACGCGCGCCCCAGAACGTCATGAGCAGCACCGAGCGGCCGTCGATTTCGGTGCCCAGCCAGAACTCCCCGCTGGGCGGGTTCAGCGAACCGCCGGTGGCCTTGGTGACGTCGAGGCCGGACTCGTCCGAGATCACCGGTGCGAGAATCGCCAGCACCGTGATGACGCCGAGGAACGCGAGCCCGAAGACACCCGCCTTGTTCGTGGTGAACTCGTGCCAGTGTTTCGCCACGGCCGCGCGACGGCGCCGCCAGACGATCGAACCGGGTTTCTCCGCTGTGGTCATGCCGTCCGCACCCTGGGGTCGAGCACGCGGTAGAGCAACTCCGCGAGCAGGTTCATCAGCACCACCGCGCCGGCGAGCGTGACGAAGACGCCTTGCAGCACAGGCAGATCAGGGCCGCGGAGCGCTTCGTAGAGCAACTGCCCGAGACCCGGCCAGCTGAACACGGCCTCGACGGAGACCGCACCCGAGACCACCATGCCGAACTGCATGAAGACCAGCGTCACCGTCGGGAGCAGGGCGTTGGGCACGGCGTGCCGCTTGCGCACGAGGTCGTCCCGCAGCCCCTTGGCCCGCGCGGTGGTGAGGTAGTCCGCGTTCATCTCACCGATCAGCGAAGATCGCATGACCAGCATGTACTGGGCGTAGAACACCACCAGAAGGGTCACGCACGGCAGCACGAGATGGTGGAGGACGTCGAGACCTTCGCTGAAGAAGCCCGGCGCGGCATCCGGGGAATGCATGCCCCGGCTGGGGAAGAGCCCGTTGCTCGCCACCAGCAGCATGAGTCCGAGCCAGAACTGCGGCACCGACCAGAGGGTCAGCGCCAGTCCTGTTTGGACCTTGTCGAACCTGCTCCCCCGGTGCCAGCCCGCGCGGATGCCGAGCCACAGGCCGAGCGCGATCGCGAGTACGGTCGCGCTGCCGACGAGCAGGATGGTCGGCCACAACCTCTCGCCGATCATGTCGAAGACCGGACGCTTCTGCAGATACGAGTCGCCCATGGTGCCTTGGAACAGACCGACGACGTAATCCCAGAACTGCTGCAACAGCGGCTTGTCCACGCCCATCTGCTCTCGCAGCTCCGCCATCATCTTCGGATCCGTCGGCCGGTCGCGGACCATGAACCGCACGGGATCGCCGGGCAGTGTCCGGAACAGGAAGAACCCGAGCACGATGACGAGCGCGAGACTCGCCAGCGCGCCACCGATCTTGGAGAGGACGAACCGGGTGGTACCGATCCCGCCCCGGCGCTCGTCGGGGTCTATGAGCGCCGGGGTCTTGTCGAGGGAACTGAGTGCTTCGGTCAACGCGGTCCTTACTCCCGGTCGTCGGCCGACTTGCCGCGTCGCCCGAGCAGCACGCCGCCGCCGACGAGCACCACGAGCACGACCGCGCCGATGCCGATCCACAGTCCGGTGTTACCGCCACTGTCCTCAGCGTTCGCCGCGGCCGCGTCGGCCGGGGTGGCGCCGTACACGCCCCAGTAGCCGGACTGCTCGAGGATCGCGCCGTCGGGCTGGGGCTGCTTGGTGAACGAGGCGAACTTGTCCGAACGGTAGGCCTCGAGCACGTTGTCGTAGTCCAGGACGACGTCGACGTACTGGTTCGCGAGCACGGCCTGGGCCTGCTTGACGATTTCGGCGCGCTTGGCCGGGTCGAACTCGGTCAGCTGCTTCTTGTACAGCTCTTCGAACTGCGGGTCGCAGAAGAAGGTCGCGCTGCTGCCGCCGTTGCCCTCGGCGTTCGGGCGGGCGGCGCAGGTGTTGAGCGACAGCGCGTAATCCGGGTCGGGCGAAGTGCCGTAACCGGAGATCGCGAGATCGTAGTTGCCCGCGGTGGTGCGGTCGTCCATTTCGTCGTCGGAGACGAGATCCTGCTTGATGCCGATGCCGACGTCCTTGAGCCAGCCGCTGACGAACTGCGCGGTGCGCTGGTCGAACGGACGGTTCGCGTGGCCGGTGAGCCGGAACTCCAGCTTCGCGCCGCCAGGGCCGACGCGGATGCCGTCGGGCCCCTTGGCGAAGCCTGCCTGGTCGAGCGTGGCGTTCGCGGCGCCGATGTCGAACTTGGTCTTCTCCGCGTCGGACGGGGTCCAGGTGTAGGCCTTGTAGATAGCCGGGACGACACCGGTCCCGGGCTGGCCGTAGCCGCTCATCACCTTTTCGACGATCGACTTGGTGTCGATGGCCTGCGCGATCGCCTTGCGGACGCGGATGTCCTTCAGCAGCGGGTTGCCGTCACCGATCGGCTGGTCCGCCACGTTCTTCACGCCGAAGTTGATGATGAGCTCGTTGTACCGGCGCCCGGGAGCCTTGTTCGTGGTGATGTTCTTCTCGCCCTTGAGCGCGTCGAACTGCGTCGGCGTGAGCCGGTTGATGACGTCGACCTCGCCCTGTTTGAGCGCGTTCACCGCCGCCTCGGCGTCCTTGAACTGCAGCAGCTGCAGTTCGTCGACCTTGGGGGCGCCGCGCCAGTAGTCCTTGTTCGCCTTGAACTTCACGAACTCGTTCTTCTTGTACTCGGTCAGCAGGTACGGCCCGCTGCCGACGCCGACGACGGCCATCTCGTCGGTCGAGGGGGCGTTGAGATCCTTGATCGGCTCCCAGATGTGCTTGGGCACGATCGGGACGTCGAGCGCGGTCATACTCGCCTGCGGCGTCTTGGTCTTGATGACGAGCGTCTTGTCGTCCGTCGCCGACACCGAAGCGAAGTTGGTGACGTAGCTGCCGTTCGCGGTGCGGGCGTTCTCGTCGTCGAGCATCCGCTGGAAGGTGTACGCGGGGTCCTGCGCGGTCACCGGCTTGCCGTCCGACCACTTCATCCCCTGGCGGATGGTGAAGGTCCAGGTGAGCTTGTCGTCCGAGGCCTTCCACGATTCCGCGACACCGCCGGTGGGCTGGGTGTCTTCGGCCGAGGGCAGGGTCAAAAACTCATAGGTGAACCGGCCGACCTGTGTCGACGCCGCCAGCTGGGCGGTGAAGGGGTTCAGGTGGTCGATGCCGGTCGTGAGCGCCACCCGCAGCACCTTCCCCTGCTGCTGCGCCGTCGCGGCCGGTACGAAAGGTACCGTCGCGACCGCCGAAGCGGCGAGGACCGCGACCACGCGAAGACCGCGCCGTCGCCTGGGAAAACGCTCTGTGCGCACGAAGACCACCCCATCGAAACTCGCTGTGCCCAACCCCCGAAGCGGAAAAGTAACCACATGTCGCGGTAACCGCGCAATGACTCGCCAATACCGATCGTGCACGACGGATGCCGTCGCGTGGTCGACAGCTACTTTATGTTCGACGGCAGTAGCTTTAAGTCACCCTTCCGGCGCGCGAGCTGGGAACACGTGCACTGTCCTGGGTATTCAAGGGAAGCGAGCTTGCAAAAGGCTTGCGCGTGATGATGCTCAATCGATACGTACGACAAAGGGCGAGCAAAGCGTTTCGTCCTCTGGTTGCGGTCGTTGCGCACGCAAGTACCGCAACCAGAGGACGAAACGTGAGGAGTCAGCCGACGGGGACCTCACGACGCCGCGCGGTGGCGGCGGCGGCGTAGAGCCACGCGAACAGCGCCCACATGCCGGCGAAGATGATCCCGACGGTGGCGTACGCGATCGTCCACAGCACGGCGGGCGTCTCCGACTTCCGCTCCCGTTGCAGGAACTCGATCTCGGACATGAACGCGCGCGAACCCGATGCCGCGTCGATCGCCGGGGCGTTCGCGGCCGGGTCGGCGGGCGCGTAGATCGGGGCGAGCCCCATCATCCGGTTCGGGACGTGCACGCGGATCCCGGTCTTCCACTGCCCGAACACCGGCAGGGGCTGCGCCGTGCGATAGATGCCTTCGCCGATCTTCTCCAGCGGAGCGGTGAAGAAGTCGCCACCCTGCCAAGCGAAGCCGGTCAGCCATACGGCGTCGTCCGCGAGATCGGGCCGGGAGATCGTGACGGTCGCATCGACCCATCGGGGAGTGCCACCGCCGTGCGGGTTCGAGATCGGCAGCCCGGCGGCGGCCTCGGTCAGCCGGATGTCGGCGGCGAACCCCGCCTCCGGGTCCTGCGGGACGGCGACCGCCGACATCAGGGCGACCGCGCCCAGCGCGCCGACCAGCCCGACCCGGTGCCGGGGACCGGCCGCGGGCTCCAGCGTCGCCGTCTCCTCGACCCGGTGGAACTGCCAGACGCCGATGAACGCGCCCGTGAGTGCCGCGCCGGTCCCGAACAGGACGAACAACGGCAGATGCGCCGCCGGCCAGGGGTTCGGCATCAGCCAGTGGGTGAGCGCGGCCTCGGCGAGCATCCCGGCCGTCCCCACGAGCAGACCGGCGACAGCGGCGAACGAGTAACCCTGACGGTTGCGCATCGCCAGCGCGACGACCTCGATGATCACCGCTTCGGCGACATAGGGCAGCAGCGACGCGACGTGCAGGTCCGCGAACAGCGGGATGATCGTGAAAGAAGCACGGGTGGCGAGGAAGACCGCGACGACGATCAACGCGCCGCCGGGACCCCAGGACAGCCGCCCGTAGGTCAGCGTCCAGGCACCGATCAGGCCGACGAGCACGACCTGGGACAGCATCGGGAACTGCGGGACGCCGAGGTCGAACTCCATGAGGAACGCCGAAGCCCCCATCATCCAGGCACCGGCGAGCACCGGGCCGAGCAGGCGCACGATCGGCCCGGTCGCGCCGACCTGGCGTGCCTCGCCGAGCAGCAGCTGCAAACCGAGCACGACACATACGCCGCCGCCGATCATCAGGACGTGCGTCGGTCCCCATTCGGTGACGTCCTGACCGAACAGCCGATGCCAGACGTCGTCGAGCGGGAATCCGGCGATGCCGACGAGACCGGTGGCCATCATCTGGATGGAGCCCATCGGCGCCCGCCAGTGCGGGCCGATCTTGAACGTGCGCTTCGGCAGGTCCTTGGTCGCCAGTGTCGCGCTGAGCACGCCGCTGGCGAAGATGCCCATCAGTCCGAAGTAGATCGGATAGTGCGACGGGTTCGCGAGCGGTCCTTCGTCACGGCCGAGTTCCATGTGGATCGGCACGTCCCAGTAGACGCCGATCAGTGCCGACATCCCGGAGAGGAAGGCGACGAACATCGGCAGCGCCGCCCAGCGGGGCAGGCCACTGAAGTCGCCCATCCAATCGGCTACGCGACCGAAGACGGTCCGCTTCCCCGCGCGCTCGCGAAGGACGAAAACAGCCAAGGGCAGGAAGACCGCGGTGAACATCAGGCCCGCGATGACGATCTGCCCGAATTGCGCGCCGCCGGCAGGCGGGCTCTCCTGAGCCAAGAACACCGATCTCGCCTTCCTGCTAACCTAAGTAACTGTTACCTTGGGGTAACACGATAGGGGCATGGTCCCGGCCAGGCAAGCCGGGGGGACGACTTGGAGGAACCTCGATGCGGAGGATCGGCGGAATCACCGTGGCCGCGCTGCTGGCCGTGACCGGCTGTTCGGGATCGACCGGTTCCGCACAGCCGCCGGACACCGGAACCCGCACCGTGAAGTTCTCGATCGCCGAGGGCAAGCGCACGGCGGGCCCGGAAGAAGTCGCGGTGCGCACCGGCGAGAACGTCGCACTGGAGGTCACTTCCGACCAGGCGGACGAACTGCACGTCCACGGCTACGACAAGGCCGCCCGGCTGGCGCCCGGCGTGCCGGGGACCGTCTCCTTCACCGCGAACATCGACGGCATCTTCGAGGTGGAACTGCACAAGAGCGGCGCGGCGGTGACCAAGCTCCGGGTGGGCGGATGATCCTGGCGCACGGTCTCGGCGGCCGGTCCGATCTGCCGGTCCCGTTGTGGCTCGCGCTCTACGCGGGAGCGGCGGCCGTGGTGGTCTCCTTCTTCGCGCTCACGATCTTCTGGAAGGAACCGAAGCTCCGCGGCGCTGAAGCCGGCCGCGAGCTTCCCCTGCCACTGCAACGGTTCGTCGACAGCGCCTTCACCCGGATCGCTTTGCGCGTGCTCGGCGTGGCGTTGTTCGCGGGGTTCCTCGTGATGGCGACGGCCGGTCCCGACAGTTCGGCAGGCAACCCGGCTCCGGCGTGGTTCTACGCCTGGTTCTGGGTCGGCCTGGTCCCGCTTTCGCTGCTGTTCGGCCCGGTCTGGCGACGGCTGAATCCACTGAGGACGGTCGCGTCGCTGATTCCCGCCCGGCACCGCGAACTCCCGGACCGGCTGGGCTACCTGCCCGCGATCATCGGCCTCCTCGCGTTTCTTTGGCTGGAACTGGTCTTCCCGCATTCGGACTCACCACGCGCGATCGCTCTTTTCTGCGCCATGTATGCCGTTATACACATTGCTTTCGGTGTGGTCTTCGGTCCGCGCTGGTTCGACCGCGGCGACGCTTTCGAGGTCTACGCGCGCCTGATCGCGGCCCTCTCCCCTTTCGGCAGGCGCGGCGACGGGCGTCTCGTGGTCAGGAATCCGCTCGACGGACTGCTCACCCTCTCCCCAGCGCCGTGGCTGACCGCGCTGGTGCTGGTGGTGCTCGGCTCGACGGCGTTCGACGGCCTGACCCGCCTTCCGTTCTGGAGGTCGCTGGACGCCGGTGTCCTCGGCGGCACCGCGGGGCTCGCGGTCTGTATCGCGCTCACCTACGGCGCCTACGCGGGTGCCATCAGCCTGACCAGGCCGTATCTGCGCCGCGGGTTCGACCCGTATCCCGCGTTCGCGCCGTCCCTGATCCCGATCATGGTCGGCTACACCGTCGCGCATTACTTCTCGTTCGCCGTGTTCTCCGGGCAGCAGGGCTTCGGTCGCGCGATCGACTACACGGTGGTCTCGGCCGGGGTGATCGCGCTGGTGCAGATCGCCGGGATCGTCGCCGGGCACGTGCTGGCCGTGACCTCCGCCCACGATCGCTCCGTCGGCGTGCTGCGCGCGAACTACGTCAAGGTGGGCCAGTACCCCATGCTGGCGCTGATGATCGGCTACACCGCACTCGGGATCGCGCTGGTCTCCGGCTCATGACCATCGCGGCGCGGGTGATGAT
This sequence comes from Amycolatopsis coloradensis, assembly GCF_001953865.1. Lineage (GTDB taxonomy): Bacteria > Actinomycetota > Actinomycetes > Mycobacteriales > Pseudonocardiaceae > Amycolatopsis > Amycolatopsis coloradensis. The sequence goes on along the minus strand of NZ_MQUQ01000021.1, from coordinate 46,128 downwards.
GATGCACCAGGGCGGCTGGGACGAGATCCTCATCTTCGTCGGTCCCGTGGTCATCATCGGGCTGCTCATCTACGTCGCGCGCAAGCAGGTCCCGACGACGCCCGAAGAGGATGACGACTCGGCCTGACCACCGCCGAGCAGCAGTTTCCCGGCCAGTTCGGTGACTTCGTCGCGGCTGCGGCCACCGTGATCGGCGGCCATGAAGTGCTTCCCGACGAGCAGTGAGAACGCGAGCAGGCACCGGGCCTCGATCTCGTCCTCGTCGGTGAAGATCTCGCGCATGAGGGACCGCAGGTAGTCCATCCGCTGGTTGTCCACCCGCCGGAGCCGCTCGGCGACCGCCGGATCGCGCCGCGACCAGTCGCGAATCGCGAGGTCGATCGGCAGGAGACGGTCGCCCGCGAGCATTCCGGCGCGCCGGATCTTCGCCCTGGCGTCCCCACCTCCGCGCTCGACGCTTTCGAACAGCTCCCCGGTGCTCATCCGCTCCCAGGTGGCGAGCATTTCCTCGATCAGCGCGCCACGATCGGCGAAATGCCCGTAGAACCCGCCTTTGGTGACGCCCAACGTCTTCGCGAGCGCCTCGACGCGGACCGCGTCGGGACCGCCTGTCGACAGCGCGCGCAGCCCGGCGTCGATCCACGCACTCGGCGGTGTCCGGATTCCCGCGGCCATGACGATCACCGTATCTCGCGTCACCCCGCCACCACGACGGCGATATATACGCTACCGTATAGATGGCGGAACACACTGGGAGGCACCAAACATGACTGTCGGATTCGTGGCGACGCACTATCCTCGTCCCGACCACCACGACGACTTCGTCACGCGAGTCCAGCGAGTCGCCGACGCCTTGCGAGCCACTCCGGGTTGCCTCGCCGCCGAATGCTGGGTCACCGCGGCGGGCGACGCGGTCGTCTCGATCGTGCGCTGGGAATCGGAAACCGCGCAGGCCGCCTCGATGCGGGCACTGGGATCGGCGGACGTGGACGTCGCCTTCGACGACTGCGAAGTCCGGCCTCGCGAGATCGTGCGGCTGGTGTCGACATGAAACTCGCGAACACCGCGCACACCACGCGGTCCTGGCGGATCCACGAGATCGCCGGAGACTTCGACGTCGAAGACGTCTGGGCGCTGGAAACACCGGGCGGGCCGGACGACTTCGCCAGACTGGTCAAGCAGTTCTCGTCGGGCGACTTCCCGGCGGGCGCGCCCCTGATCGTCCGCGCACTGTGGGCGCTGCGCTGGAAACTCGGCGCGCTGTTCCGGCTGGACGGACGGGATTCCGGCCTCGACTCACGGGTCGAATCAGTCCGGGACAGGCTGCCGGACGACCTCCGCGAAACTCTCACCGGCCCGGACGAGGACTGGCTGCCGTTCACGCCGATCTACCGGCTGGACGAGGAATTCGCCGCGGAGATGGCGAACAGCACCATGCACGGGATCCTGCATCTCGCGTGGGTCGAAGATGAGCCTGGGCACTATCGCGGCCAGATGGCGGTGCTGGTCCGGCCCAACGGCCGGTTCGGACGGGCGTACATGGGGTTCATCAAGCCGTTCCGGTACCTGTTCGTCTATCCGGCGCTGATGCGGCTGATCGAGCGGAAGTGGGCTGCCGGTTCCTGAGGCCTTCGCCCGGCCACCGTCGGGATCTTGCAGTTCAGGCTGCTATTTGTCGCTGTGTGAGGCTGGCGATGGAGGTATGGGGACATACCGGTGCGGAACCCCCGAGCGGGGAGGATTTCGGACGTTCACCGTCCGAAATCCTCCCCGCTCGACCCTTGCGCCTATGTACATGAAGGCCCCCTTCATTGCGCCTATGTACATGAAGGGGGCCTTCATGTACTTCGCGCGAAGGTCTCACCACTCACGATCCGACCACGCGGCGCGTGCTCCGCACCAACGTCATGTCCTTCTCCCGCACTGGTTCGTGGCAGTGCGCGCACACCGTCTCCGGCGCGAGATCCTGCCCGCAGGAGTGCCGCCAGACCGTCGGCGGCGGCCCCTCGGTGACGTACTTGTCGCCCCACGCCATCAAGTTCAGCAGCACGTGGTTGAGTGCGTGCCCCGCCGCGGTGAGCACGTATTCGTACCGGGGCGGATGCTCCTCGTAAAGCCGCTTTTCGAGGATCCCCGTCTCCACGAGTTTGCGTAGCCGCGCGGTCAGGATGTCCCGGCTCGCCCCGGTGTTCCGGACGATCTGGTCGAACCGCCGCGCCCCGAAGAACACCTCGCGCAGCGCGAGGAGGCTCCAGCGCTCCCCGATCACCTCCATCGCGTTGGCGATCGAGCAGTCCCTCGGTCCTTCGGTCATACGACCAGCGTAAACCCACTGAGTCTTGATTTCCAACCCACTCGATGCCACAGTGAGTTGGAGATCCCAACTCACTCTGCTGGAGGCAGCCGTGCTCGACGCGGTCATCGTGGACGCCGTCCGTACACCGATCGGCAAGGGGAAGCCCGGCGGCGCCCTGCACGAGATTCACCCGGTCCAGTTGCTGGCCCACACTCTGCGGTCACTCGTCGAACGCAACGGCCTCGACCCGGCGCTGATCGACGACGTCATCGGCGGCGCGGTCGACCAGGTCGGTGAGCAGGCCCAGAACGTCACGCGGTGGGCGGCGCTCGCGGCGGGACTGCCGGAAAGCGTGCCCGCGACCACCGTCGACCGGCAGTGCGGAAGCAGTCAGCAGGCCGTGCACTTCGCCGCGCAAGGCGTGCTGGCCGGCGCCTACGACGTCGTCATCGCCTGTGGCGTCGAGTCCATGAGCCGCGTCCCGATGTGGTCGAACGTGCTGCCCGGTACCGATCCCCTCGGCCCAGGCGTGGCCGAGCGCTATCCGGAAGGCCTGATACCGCAGGGGATCAGCGCCGAACTCATCGCCGCGAAGTGGTCGCTCAGCCGCGAGGCGATGGACGAGTTCGCGGTGTCGTCGCACCGGAAGGCGGCGCGGGCGCACGAACTCGGGCGGTTCGCGAGCCAGATCGTACCGATCGAAACGCCGTCCGGTCTGGTGTCCACCGACGAATCAGTGCGCCCCGGCACGAACCTCGAGACGCTGGCTAAACTCCGTCCGGCGTTCCAGGATCCGGCGATCTCCAGGCGTTTCCCCCAGATCGATTGGTCGGTGACCGCGGGCAACAGCAGCCCGATCAACGACGGGGCCTCCGCCGTCCTCATCACCTCCAGCGCGACCGCGGCCCGGCTGGGCCTCCGGCCTCGCGCCCGCCTGCACAGTTTCGCCGTCACCGGATCCGACCCGCTGCTCATGCTCACCGGCGTCATCCCGGCGACGGAGAAGGTGCTGCGACGCGCGGGCCTGCGGCTGGGGGACATCGACCTGTTCGAGATCAACGAGGCTTTCGCCAGTGTCGTACTGGCGTGGCAGCAGGAGACCGGCGCCGATCCGGCCAAGGTGAACGTCCACGGCGGCGCGATCGCGCTCGGCCATCCCCTCGGCGCGAGCGGGACCCGGCTGATGGGCACCCTGGTCAACGCGCTGCACCACCACGGCGCCCGCTACGGCCTGCAAGCCATGTGCGAGGGCGGCGGCCAGGCGAACGCGACCATCGTGGAGGCCCTGTGACCGGCAGGCTCCCCAAGAAACTCGCCGGACATCCGTCAGTCCAAGCGGTACTCGCCAAACCGCGCGGCACCCCGGCACCGGTGATCGACGCCGCCTGGCTCAAGGAGATCTGCCTCGCCGCGGGCGCCGACGACGCGGCGGCTGTCTCGCTCGACCACCCGGATCTGGCCGGCGAACGTGCACACGTCCTGCGGGCGCTGCCCGGCACCAAAACCCTGGTCTCGCTCGTGGTGCGGATGAACCGCGACGACGTCCGCTCCCCCGCCCGGAGCGTCGCCAACCAGGAGTTCCACCGCAGCGGGGAGATCATCAACGAGGCGGGGCACACGATCGTCCGGGCGTTGCAGGACGCCGGGTACCGCGCGATCAACCCGTCGGCGACGTTTCCGATGGAGATGGAGAACTACCCCGGCCGGATCTGGGTGGTCGCGCACAAGACGGTCGCCGTCGCGGCCGGACTCGGCGCCATGGGGCTGCACCGCAACGTGATCCACCCGAAGTTCGGCAACTTCGTGCTCCTGGCGACGCTTCTGGTCGACGCCGAGGTCTCCGCCCACGGCGAGCCCCTCGACTACAACCTGTGTCTGGAGTGCAAGTTGTGCGTCGCGGCCTGTCCGATCGGGGCGATCTCGAAGACCGGCGAGTTCGACTTCCTCGCCTGCTCGACGCACAACTACCGCGAGTTCATGAGCGGCTTCACCGAATGGGCGCAGACCGTGGCCGACAGCGAGGACGCCGCCGACTTCCGGTCAAGGGTGACCGACTCGGAGAACGTGTCGATGTGGCAGAGCCTCGCGTTCAAGCCGAACTACAAGGCCGCGTATTGCATGGCCGTCTGCCCAGCGGGCGAGGACGTGCTCGGGCCCTACCTCGACGACCGCCGCGGCTTTCTCGGAACCGTGGTGAAACCCTTGCAGGACAAGGTGGAGACGCTCTACGTGCAACCGGGTTCGGCGGCGAAGGACCACGCCGAACGCCGGTTTCCGCACAAGCCGGTGAAGGAGGTCGACGGCGGCTATCCGACAACGCGGTAGTGGAGGTGGATGACGCCGTCTTCGCCTTCGAGAACCCGCACTCGCTCCAGCTCTCGGTGTGCGATGCCGAGGTGCTCGAACAGCCGGACCCCGTCCCCCAGCAACACGGGGATCAGGTGGATTCCGAGTTCGTCGAGCAGGCCCGCGCAGCATCCGCTGAGCTGTACTCGCGCCGTGCATCAGCACATCCTTGTCACCGGCGGCCCGTTTGGTGGCGCGCACCGCGGCCTCGACGTCGTTCGAGTAGCGCACCTTCGGCCGGTTCGAAGGTCCCGCGTCCGGCGATGAAGCCGTCGAGGGACATCGACATGTACAGCACGGTCGAGGACATGGGTTCGCGCCTTCGGTCGGTTCTGCCTACACGTCGAACGGCGTACCCGGTTTCCGACACGGTGGGCGCGCGAAGGGGGCCTCGCTGTCACATCTGCCGTCCGCCATCCGTCAGGGTTGCGACGGACAGTGATGAAGGATGGGGACCGTGGACGAACACGATTGGCTGGCGCGGCGCTTCGAGGGGCACCGGACACACCTGAGGGCGGTGGCCTACCGGATGCTCGGTTCGCTGAGCGAAGCGGACGACGCCGTACAGGAGTCCTGGCTGCGGCTCAGCCGGGCAGGCTCCGAGGACGTGGACAACCTCGGCGGCTGGCTGACCACCGTCGTCGGCCGGATCTGTCTCGACATGCTGCGTTCGCGCAAGTCACGGCACGAGGACCCGGTCGGCGCGCAGCTTCCCGACCCGATCATCGGCCGGGAGGGCGGGATCGATCCGGAACACGAGGTCCTGCTGGCGGATTCGGTCGGGCTCGCGCTCCTGGTCGTACTCGGCACCTTGGACCCCGCCGAGCGGCTCGCGTTCGTGCTGCACGACATGTTCGCCCTGCCGTTCGACGAGATCGCGCCGATCGTGGGCCGGACGCCGGGGGCGACCAGGCAGCTCGCCAGCCGCGCCCGCCGCCGCCTTCAAGGCTCGCCGATCGTGCCCGACGCGGACCTGGGCCGTCAGCGGGAAGTCGTCGACGCCTTCTTCGCCGCCGCACGGGGCGGCGACTTCGACGCGCTGGTTTCGGTGCTCGACCCGGACGTGGTGCTCCGTGCCGAGGGCGGCGCGGCTCCGGCGGGAACCTCGCGCTCCGTGCGGGGGGCGGCGACGGTCGCCGGTCAGGCGCTCGTGTTCCGGCAGGCAGGCGCGGGCGGAGAGCTGCTCCCCGCGCTGGTCAACGGCGCGGCCGGGATGGTCGTCACCAAGGACGGCGTGCCGCAGACGGTCTTCGCTTTCACCGTCGTGGACGGCAAGATCGCGGCGATCGACATCCTCGCCGACCCGGACCGCCTCGCCGCGCTCGACTTCGAGACGCTGGGCTGAGCAAATGTCATGAAAGGGTCTTTCCCGGCGAATCTCGTCAGGAAAGACCCTTTTATGACGTGCGCGCTCCCCGGATCAGGAGGTCGGGAAGTTGTCCGCGGTGCGGATCCGGTCCCGGATCCAGACACCGGCGGGCTTCAGCGGAGCCGTGCCGGTGAAGGAACTGCCCGAGCAGGTGCCCGGCTTGAACACCGCGCCCGAACGGCTGTCGTCGGAGAAGTTCCAGTTGGTCCAGCTGATCTTCTTCGATGCCAGGAAGTCGAGGTACTTCTGGGAGTTGGTGAAATCGTTCCCGCCGTCACCGCTGGCGGTCTGGGTGCCGAACTCGGTCACGAACAGCGGGATCTTGCTCGCGGCCCTGGTCAGGGCGTTGAAGTACTCGGTTTTGTGCGACGCCGCGTAGAAGTGGAACGTGTACATGAAGTTGGTGGCGCGCACCGGGTTGTTGACGATGTCGGTCTCGTCGCGACCGTCGGAGATGCCGAGCGAGCCCCATCCGTGGGTGCCGACGAGCACGACACCGTCGGAGTCCTGGGCGCGGATGACCGGGATCATCTGCTCCGCGTAGCTGCGGACACGGTCCCAGCCGACGTTGTTGGGCTCGTTGGCGATGTCGTAGATGATGTTGGTCTTGTCCTTGTGCCGCTGGGCGATCTCGGTGAAGAACGTCTTGGCGCGGCTGAGGTTCGCGTTCGGGTCGCCTGGGGTGAGCTGATGCCAGTCGACCAGGGCGTACAGGCCGCGTTTGGTGGCTTCTTCGATGTACCCGTGCACCATGTCGGTGAACTTGCGCGGGTTGGTCTCGTAGCCGCCTTCCTGGATGTACATCGAGATCCGGAGGACGTCGGCCTTCCAGTCGTTGGCCAGCGCGTCGAGCGAAGCGGTCTTGACACATTGGCTGTACCACTGGATTCCGTGGGTGCTCATGCCACGGAGCTGGATCGGCTTGCCCGCGGAGTTGCAGAGCTGGAGGCCGCAGACCTTCAGCTGCCCGTTGACCGCGGCCGGGGTGCCGGGCGGCAGCGCGGCGGCGGCCTGCGTCGCGGGTTCTGTCGCGGTCTCGGCCGCCGTCGAGGTGCTCGCGGTGGCGATCGGGGCCAGCAGTCCGGCGGCCAGTGCGGCCGTCACCCGGAGACGGATCTTGTCCCAGCGCATTCGGCTTCTCCTCTCGCGTCGGCGGCACCGGCGTTGGTGGGCCGACGGTCAGGGCGGCGGAGTTAAAAAGGAAACTTTCCTTACTATCGGAAAGTAAAGGAGAGATTACCCACGGGCTCGACGGACGGTCAAGACTTGACCACCGACTGTTTCGGCGTCCTCGGGCATGCTCGGAGCGTGACGACCATCGTGGCCTTCCACGCGCACCCAGATGACGAAGCGCTGCTGACCGGGGGCACCCTCGCCCGCGCCGCGGCGGACGGGCATCGCGTCGTCCTGGTGGTCGCCACCATCGGCATGCGAGGCGAGGACCCGGCACGGCTGTCAGAACTCGAGGCGAGCGCGAAGGTGCTGGGCGTCGAACGGGTCGTCCACCTCGGATACGCCGGTAGCGGCCATGGCCCGATCCTCCACCCGGATCCGCCGGGTTGGGTCCGGTTCGTCCGCGCGAGCACTGAGGACGCGGCAGCGCGTCTCGTGGCGATCCTGCGTGAAGAGAAGGCGTCCGTCCTGCTGAGCTACGACCGGAACGGTGGCTACGGCCACCCCGACCACGTCAAAGTGCATGAGGTCGGCAGACGGGCGGCGGAGCTCGCCGTCAACGTCCGGCTGCTGGAAGCGACCATTCCCCGCGACGCCGTCGCACGCCTGGTACGGCTGGTGCGGCTCGCGCGGATCCCGTTCCGCTACGACGTCGACGCGCTGCTCCGCGCCTACAGTGCCCGGTCCGAAATCACGCACACCTTCGCCGTCCGGCGCTTCGCGCGTCAGAAGCAGGCCGCGATCGCCGCCCATTCCTCGCAGGTGAGGGGAAACGGCAGGCTCGCGCCGCTGATGCGCGTCCTGACCCGGCTTCCCGCGCCACTCTTCGGCCTCGTGTTCAACCGTGAGTGGTACATCGACGCGACACCATCCCGCCCACGGCCCTGAACCCGAGCGCGCGGGCTCGCGTCGAGGTGGACCTGATCGCACCGCGGCGCCGGGCGGGGTCCGGGGTGTCTTAGGTGCCTACTGCGGTGCGCGAGTGGCGGTCTCGCGTGCAGCCGCCGCCGCGCGTGTGTCGTCCATTCCCTCACGCGTGTCGTCCATCTGATCACATGTGCCGTCCAACCACTCACGCGACACGGCCAGCCCACTGGTCCCACCAGCGAGTGGCGACAGTCAGAACCTGAAACGGCGCTCACTACCCCGTGACCGCCTCACCACCGCGGCGGCCCGTCGTCCACGATCTTCTGCGAAAGCTCCAGCGGATCGTGGTGCATCAGCGACTCCATCCACCACGTCATCCCGGCCTCCCCCAGCGCGGGCAGGTCCACCTTGATCGGCTCCTCCCACGCGGGGCTGGCGTTCCCGGCGACCGCGACGTCGAAGGAGCGCCCCGGTTCCAGTCCGGCGAGGCCGAGCGCGCGGTGGGTGTCGGCGATCTCTTCGGCGGTCGGCGTGTGGTCCTCCGGATTCGGGAAGATCCCGTCGCACAACGCCGCTCGCCGGACCACGCGCGGGTTGTCGGTGGAGCTCGCCACCCAGATCGGGATCCGGAACGGCTCGGGCGGCGCCTCGGCCAGCGCGACCTGATAGTGCGCGCCGTCGTGGTCGAACCGCCGCCCGGACCAGATCGCGCGGATGACGTCGAGGCCTTCGTCGAACATCGCCGACCGGGTCAGCAAGTCGGTCTGTTCACCGAACCGGCTGAAGTCACCGGATTCGTCCGAACCGAGGCCGGTGCCGAGGATCAGCCGCCCACCGGAGAGCCGGCTGACCGTCGACGCGTGCCGCGCGACCACCCAGGGACGGCGCCGGGCGGGCGGCGTGATCATCGGCCCGAACAGCAGGCCGCTGGTGGCGTGCGCGATGGCGCCGAGCGTCGTCCACGGATCGGCGATGGGCATCGTGTCCGCGACGACGTGGTCCCACAGGAAAAACCCGTCCCAGCCCGCCGCTTCGGCCCGTACGGCGAGGTCGACGAGCACAGCGGGCTCACCGAACGGGCCGAAAGGCGGCAGATAGACAGCGTGCCGGACCGTGCTGCCGGTCAAGTCGATCATCTCCCCAACGTCATCGTCGTGGTCCCCGGACGGCCGCTTGTTTACGCCGTTCACCCGCGTTGGCGTCCGGAAGATGGCGGGCAGCGGTGAACGATCGACGAAGTGGCCGGAGCATCGGGAAAGGTTACGCCGGGCGGTGGCTTTGGCGGTCGCCGTCTCACTATGCGCGACACTTTCGGCTGTGCACGCGTCCGCATCGCAGGATGACGACTGGTCCCGGGACTTCACTCGTGGACGGACCGCTCGCACCCTTGACCTGACCGTCCACAAGAGACACGTCAGACGGCGACCGGTTCGGGCGCCAGTTCGAGGCGCCTGCCCTCGAACGTCCGCCGCATCCGCCGGTCGTGGGTGACGACCACCAGCGCGCCGGGGTACTCCGCGAGTGCCTGCTCCATCTCCTCCACCAGATCGGGGGCGAGATGGTTCGTCGGCTCGTCGAGCAGCAACAGGTCGGTCCTGGCGGTCACGAGCCTGGCCAGCTCCAGCCTGCGGCGCTGTCCGACGGACAACTCCCGGACCGGTTTGCGCAGATCAGCGGCGCGGAACAGGCCCAGCGACAACAGCTTCCCGGCGGCCTCCTCCTGATCACCTTCCCCCGCGAACACCGCCAAGACGCTTCGAGCGTCGCCGACGAGGCCGCCGTTCTGGTGCAGGAACCCGATCCGGCCCGACCGGTCCGCCGAACCCGCCGACGGGGCCAGTTCACCGGCGAGCACCCGCATGAGGGTCGTCTTGCCCGCTCCATTGGGACCGGTCACGAGTACTCGCTCCCCCGGCAGCACACTGAGCGACGTCGGCAGCAGTCGTCCGGCCACCGACACGTTGTCCACCTTCACCACGTGCTGATCGGCTCCCGCCTCACCGGCGGCGATCCGCGCGGAGAACCGGAGTGGCTCAGGCGGCGGCGGAACCGGGTCGGCCTCCAGCCGCTGGATCCGCTCACGAGCCGACCGGATGCGGCTCATCGCCCCGTGCGCCCGAGACCGGGCCCGGAACGCGCCTGCCCCGCTGAAAGCCGCCGGGGCCTTGCGCGGGATCGCCGAGAACCGGTCGATATTGACGTCCGCCAGTGCTTCGTTCCGGGCCTTCTGCTGTTTCCATTCCTCGTACTCCCGGACCCGCCGGGCCCGGGCGGCCTCCTTCGCCGCGAGGTAGCCCGCGTAGCCGTTGCCATGCCGATGCACGGTCCGGCGGTCCGCGTCGACCTCGAGGATCGTGGTGGTCACTCGGCTGAGGAACGTCCGGTCGTGGGTGATCGCGACGAGCCTTCCGCGATGCCCGCGAAGGTGGTTCTCCAGCCAGGCGACGGCTTCGTCGTCCAGATCGTTGGTCGGCTCGTCCAGCAACAGCAATTCCGGCGACGCGGCCAAGGTGGCGGCGAGGGCGAGCCGGGACCGCTGCCCGCCGGACAGACTGCCCAGCGCTCGCGCGCGGTCGAGACCCGGCTGACCAAGCCCGTGCAGGGCGACCTCCACCCTGGCGTCGGCCTCGTAACCGCCGCGGGCTTCGTAGGCGGCCGTGAGGTCGCCGTACACGGCCAGCTCTTCGGCGGATTCCAACGCCGCCTCGGCCGCCCGCAGCCGGGATTCCAGTTCCCGGATGTCGGCGAGCGCGAAGTCGATCGCATCGCCGACCGTGGCGGTTTCGGGCAACTCCAGCGTCTGCGGGAGATAGCCGACGCCGCCGGGCGCGGTGACGGTCACCGTGCCGTTGTCCGCCTCTTCGCGGCCGGCGATCAGCCTCAGCAGGGTGGACTTGCCTGAGCCGTTGTCGCCGATGACACCCGCCCGCTCCCCCGGTTTGACGGTGAAGCCGACCTGGTCGAACACAACGTGGTCGTCGAAACGTTTGGTGACACCGGAGAGCACGAGTTGTGTTCCGGGATTCCGATGCGGGGTACGCATAGGGGCGTCCTCCTGATTCTCGGCACGGCCGATCGCGATCGGGCAGGGGAGGTTCCGCGCACGGCGAAGGAAGAAGAGCGCACGCGGAAGGACGCGGCCCGGCGGAGCGAAGGCTCTACGCCAGGGCCGCGTCGAAGACGAGAATCACAGGTAGAAGTAGAAAATCCCCATGACGAAGACGGTAGCGGGAGAACGCGGGCGGGCAAAACGAATTAAAGGTTGTGTACGGGTTCACAGAGTGGTCTCTGTCCCCCTATCGCGACAGGGGCGCCCCGGTGACCGAGAATCAAAGCCGGAGGTTTTTCGCGGTCTGAGGGAATGGGGTTCCTCGTGCACGGGTCCAGCGGTCCGATCGCCCGGTTCCGGCGACGGCTCTTTCCCGGTCACAACTCGCTCGCGCGCGGCTCGGACCGCTTCGAAGCCCTCCTCCTGAAGCTCGTCATCCTCGCCGCGCTCCTCGCCGTCCCGGTCGCGGCCGCCGCGGGCTCGGCCAACCACGGCAGGCAGGTCGCCGCGGCCGCCGCCGACGCGATCGGACGTCAGGCCACCACCGCGTACCTGCTGAAGTCCGCGCCCGTCCGCATCGTCGACAGCGAGAGCGTCGGGACCGAAAACTCCACCACCGAGGCGACGTGGACCGACTCACGCGGCGCCCGGCACACCGGCGGTGTGCTCGCGACGCCCGGCAGCCCCGCCGGATCGCCCGTGCCGATCTGGATCGACGCCCGCGGTGAGCTGGCCGCCGCCCCGAGGACCACGTCCACGGCCGTCTTCGATTCCGTGCTCGTCGGCCTCTGGCTGTGGTTCGCGGTGGTCGCCGGGCTCGTCCTGCTCCACCGGATCGTCCGGCTGGTGCTGGACCGGCACCGGGCCGCGGCCTGGGAGCGCGCTTGGGCGGTCTACCCCCGTTCCGGTTCGTGGCCCTGAATCCGGCGGCGAGGGCAAAGCGCCTCGGTTAGGGTGCCCGGATGCGCATCATGATCTCGGCGGACATGGAGGGCGCCACCGGCGTCACCTGGACCGAAGACGTCATCCCCGGCACCGAGCAGTGGCAGCGATTCCGGCGCCTGTTCACCGGCGACGTCAACGCCACCATCGCCGGCCTGTTCGACTCCGGCGCCACCGACGTATTGGTCAACGAGGCGCATTCGTCCCAGCGGAACCTCCTGCTCGAAGACCTCGACGGCCGGGCACGCATGCTCACCGGCAGACACAAGCCACTCTCGATGATGCAGGGCATCGACACCGGCGTCGACGGCGTCGTCTTCCTCGGCTATCACGCCGGCGCCGGGTTCGACGGCGTCCTGTCCCACACGTACCTGGAGAACCAGATCACCGGGGTGTGGCTCGACGACGTCCCCGCCAGCGAAGGCAGGCTCAACGCCGCGATGGCCGCCGAATACGGCGTCCCGGTGCTGGTCGTCTCCGGTGACGACAAGGCTTGTGACGACGCCCAGGACTACGCGCCGGAGGCCGAATTGGTCACGGTGAAGGAGTGCGTCAGCCGCTACGCCGCGATCTGCCTGCCGCCCGCCAGGACCGCCGAACTGCTGTCCTCGGCCGCGGCGGACTCGATGAACCGGGCGGGCCGGGTCGAGCGGTTCACCACCCCGCACCGGATCGAGGTCGAGTTCGACGCGAGTCATCTCGCGCAGGCCGCGGCGGTGATCCCGACGGTGGAACAGATCGGCGTGCGGCGGGTCGGCTTCGACGCGCCGGACATGACCGAAGCGATGAAGGCGTTCAAGATCGTCACGGCGATCGCGGCTGGGGCGGTGCAAGGTATCTATGGCTGAAATGGAAACACAGGGCGAGCTTCCCGACCGGGCCACCGACACGGAACCCGCTCGGCCGCAGTCCCCGCTATCGCGGCGGCAGGGCGCCCTGAGCGAGGGCATGTCAGGCGGCGAAAAGGTACGCCCCGGCGACGCGATCGCGGGCGCGGGTCCCCGAAACAACGCTGAGATGGATGTCGTCGACGTTTGTTCGCGGTTGATCCGGTTCGACACCACGAACCGGGGCAACGGGGATTCCGAAGGCGAGCGCGAAGCGGCCGAGTACGTCGCGTCGCTGCTGTCCGGGCTCGGGATCGGCGCGAAGATCATCGAGTCCGCGCACCGCCGCGCGAACGTGATCGCGCGTGTCCCCGGCACCGACCCGAGCCTGCCCGCGCTGCTGGTGCAGGGGCATCTCGACGTTGTCCCGGCCGACGCCGCCGACTGGTCGGTGGACCCGTTCTCGGGCGAGGTCCGTGACGGGTTCCTGTGGGGCCGCGGCGCGGTCGACATGAAGGACTTCATCGCGATGGTCCTCGCCGCCCTCGCCACCGGCGTCCGGCCGCGGCGGGACATCGTCCTGGCGTTCGTGGCCGACGAGGAGGACAAGGGTGAGTTCGGCGCGCACTGGCTCGCCGCGGAGCACCGGCACCTGTTCGAGGGGTGCGCGGCCGCGATCAGCGAGTCGGGCGCCTACAGCTACCACGTGCCCGACGCCGACGGCCGGACCGTGCGGCTCTACCCGGTGGCGACCGCCGAACGCGGCACCGCCCACCTGCGGCTAACCGCCAACGGCCGCGCCGGGCACGGGTCGCGGCCCAACGACGAGAACGCGGTCACCCGGCTGGTCACCGCGCTCGGCAAGATCTCCGCGCACCGCTGGCCGATCCAGCTGACCCCGACCGTCCAGGCTTTCCTCGAGCGCACCGGGGAGGCGCTCGGCGTCCCGGTCGATCTGTCCGATGTGGACGGGACGATCGCGCGGCTGGGCCCCGCCGGGGCACTGGTGGTGCCCACCGTCCGCAACAGCACGACACCGACCATGCTCGACGCCGGGTACAAGGTGAACGTGATCCCCAGTTCGGCGGAGGCCCAGGTGGACGTCCGCGTCCTCCCCGGTACCGAGCCGGACCTGTTCGCGGAGCTCGACGCGATGCTCGGCGAAGGCGTCACCCGCGAGTTCGTCGCGCACCAGCCGCCGGTCCAGGCTCCGGTGGATTCGCCGTGGTTCGACGCGATGGCGGGCGCGCTGCGCTCGGAAGACCCCGAAGCCGTCGTGGTGCCCTACTGCATGGGTGGCGGCACGGACGCGAAGGCGTTCAGTCCGCTCGGGATCGACTGCTACGGCTTCGCGCCGCTGTGGTTGCCGGAAGGCTTTCCCTACCGCGCGATGGCGCACGGTGTCGACGAACGCGTCCCGGTCGAGGGCCTGCGGTTCGGCACGCGGGTGTTGCGGCACTTCCTGGCGAACTGCTGAGCGAGTGGTGGCTGTACGGGGGAAGCGTTTCCGTCCGCTGGAGAGCCTGCTCCGGTACCACTGGGCAAGGCGCTAGGCCGTTTCATCCAAATTTCATGAAAGCGCCTTGGCGTCGGCCACGTGAGACCTCTGACTTCGCGTGCCCGGGCGGGCGTGCTCTTGATCGGCCTCGGCACGGCAGTGTCGGCGTGCCGAGGCAGCCTCCCGATACCGCAAGCCGACCCTCCGCCCACGTCGTACTCCGCTCCCCCGGCCCAGACCGTGACACCCCCGGCGCCGACCTCGTCGGCCGCTTCCGGTCTCGAGCCCGCGCGGGCTCCGGCTCGTCGCGACGGACCTCGACTGGTCGGCCGGATCCGGGCTGGAGGTCCACGCTCCCGGCGAGGCACTCCTGATGGCGATCGCCGCGGTCGCCTCGCTGCCGAGCCTGTTCGTGCGCCCGGACGGGACCATCGTCTGGGCCGACGCCGAAGAGGCGTCCGACGAGAACGCGCGGAAGTTGCTCGATACCGCGGTCCGGCGTTGGGTAGGCGCCTGAGGTTCCTCAGGTCGTGATCGGACCGGGCCGGTTTCGCGTGGCTGATGGGACGGCACGCGTGATCGGATGGACGACACGTGTGACCCGACGGACGACACGTGTGATCGGACGGACGACACACGGACGCAGCCGGTCCCGTCGCGTGTCGTCCGGCTGGACACGCGCGTCGTCCATCCGATCACGTGTGTCGTCCATCCCGTCACGTGTGTCGTCCATCCCGTCACGTGTGTCGTCCGGCTGATCACGCGAAACCGCCACCGGCGCACCGCGATAGGTACCTAAGCCACCCTCGGCTCCAACCCGAACGCCACTCAAGACCCCCTCCAGACCTGCGTCGGGACCCGGCATCGCCACCGTCACATCCGCCATGATCACCCGGTCGGGTCAGGTGTCCGTAGACTCCGATGACGATGCGACGTTTCCGGTGGTGGTGGGGTGCTCTCGCGCTCACGTTCGTGGTGGTTCTCGTCGGGTTCATTGCCTTTAGCGGGTCGGAAAGCCGCCCAGGGCAGCCGTCCCCGCGCCAGGGCCCACCGGGGACGGGGCCGCTGACGGTCGTCTCCATCGGCGACAGCACCGTTTCCGGTGAAGGCGCGGGCGACTACACGCCCACGACCAACGGGCAGGGCGGCAACTGGTGCCACCGCTCCCCCAACGCCTTCGTGGAGCAGATCAAGATCCCCGGCGTCACCGCGCGCGTGAACCTCGCGTGTTCCGGGGCGCCTTCGGAGCAGGTCGCGCTTGGCGAGGCGAAGCAGTGGACCGAGCCCTCGCAGGCTCAGCAGCTCGCGAACCTGGTCAAGGATCACCGGGTCGCGGCGGTGGTGATCGCGATCGGCGCGAACGACGAGCCGAAGTTTTCCGCCCAGGTCAACGAGTGTTTCAAGGCGTGGTTCTCGCCCCAGAATCCGCCGTGCAGCGAAGCACTTCGCACCACCTGGAAGTCCAAAGTGGACGCGATGGTGCCGAAGGTGACCAACGCCGTCGCTGACGTCAAGAAGGTGCTGGCACAGGCCGGTTACGTCCCGGCGGACTACCAGCTCGTGCTGATGTCGTACGCCTCGCCTGTCGGCCCTCAGATCCCGGAAGCGCTGCGCAGCCTCAACGGCTGCCCGTTCCGCACCGAGGATCTGGAGTGGATGCGGCGCGACGGCGTCTCCGTCCTGTCGGACGGGCTCAAGC
Source organism: Amycolatopsis coloradensis (assembly GCF_001953865.1). Lineage (GTDB taxonomy): Bacteria > Actinomycetota > Actinomycetes > Mycobacteriales > Pseudonocardiaceae > Amycolatopsis > Amycolatopsis coloradensis. The sequence continues at coordinate 30,062 of NZ_MQUQ01000021.1, read as the reverse complement.
AGGCGTCGAGGGCGACCAGCGCGCGGTTCCTCGACCTTTCGCGGGCGGGCGCCGGCCGCGAGGCGTGCAGCAGCGACCCGGCGAACGAGTGGTTCAGCAGGCTGACGCTGCAACTGCGCGACCTCGGCCAGGTGGACCGTGCGAGCCACGCGCTCCAGGAGTCGTTCCACCCCAACGCGAACGGGCACGCTCAGATCGCGAACTGCCTCAACGAGTTCCTCGCCGCACGCGGCGGTAACGCGTCGTGCCTCGCCGGGCCCGACCGCAAACTGCACGCCGCGCCCGAAGTGATCGCCCGCTAAAGGTCGAGTGCGGCGCGTAGCGCGATGTCGATGCGCTCCTGGACCTCTTGGTCGATCTCCGCGATCTTTTCGTCGAACCACGGCCGGTACAGACGTGTGAGGTTCAGCGTGGAGACCCAGTAGCGCGCGTCGACGGCGACACCGAGGATGTCCTGTGGATCACGGTCGAGCAGTTCGGTGCCGAGCAGCCACGGCCGCTCGGATTCGTTCACCCCGTCCGAGGACAGCAGCACGACGGTGCGCTGCCGTGCCGGTTCGGTCGGGGGGTGGTACGTCCAGACTTCACCCCTGTGCACGCAGATCCTTCTCCGCGGCGGTCAGCTCGGCCTCGTCCGATTCGGCGGACGGTGCGACCGGAGCGCGCTGCGGGGTGTACCCGGTGCGGACGGCTTCCCTGCGGGCTGCCTTGGACAACCACGACGAGACCGAGATCCCGTGTGCCTTGGCGGCCCGCTCGGCGAACTCGAGCGCACCGCTGTCGAGTGAAAGAGTGACCTTACGTGTTGCCATACCTTTTATCGTACCAGCGTCGCGCAAGTCCACCCATTTACCGGGAAGGGCCCGGTCACAGCGTCGGCGAGCGCCCTTCGAACGGCGTCGACAGCACCACCGTGGTCCGGGTCGAGACCTTGGCGGACTCGCGGATCCGGCGGAGCAGATCCTCCAGTCCGAGCGGCGAAGCCACCCGGACCAGGAGGATGTACGACTCGTCCCCGGCGACCGAGTAGCAGGACTCGATCTCCTTGATGTGCTCGAGACGCTGCGGATAGTCGTCCGGGGCGGCGGGGTCGTTCGGGGTCAGCGAGATCAGCGCCGTGAGCGGGAGGCCGATCTGCTCGCCGTCGAGCCGCGCGGTGTACCCGAGGATCACGCCGCGCTGCTCCAGCCGCCGCACCCGCTGGTGCACCGCCGACACCGAGAGTCCGACCCGCTCGGCGAGATCGGTGAAACTACGCCGCCCGTCAGCCGCCAGTTCACCCACGATCGCCTGGTCCAGCGGCTCCAGAGAACCGGTCATGCGTCGAGCACGATCAGGTCGTGCGGACGCTGGTTGACCGATTCGACGCCGTCCTCGGTGACCACGACGATGTCCTCGATGCGGGCGCCCCAGCGACCCGGCTGGTAGATGCCGGGTTCGACGCTGAAGGCCATGCCCGGCTCCAGCGGCAGCGCGTTGCCCTTGATGATGTAGGGCTCCTCGTGCACGTCGAGGCCGATGCCGTGGCCGGTGCGGTGGATGAAGAACTCGCCGTAGCCCGCGCCGTCGATGATGTCGCGCGCGGCGGCGTCGATCTGCTCGGCGGTGACGCCGGGGCGGACGGCCTCGACCGCGGCGCGCTGGGCGCGCTGCAGGACCGCGTACGTCTCGGCGACGTCGGCGTCACGCGGTTCGCCGACCGCGTAGGTGCGGGTGGAGTCGGAGTTGTAGCCCTCGGCGATCGGGCCGCCGATGTCGACCACGACGACGTCGCCGCGTTCGATGACCCGCTCGGAGACGTCGTGGTGCGGGCTGGCGCCGTTGGGGCCCGAGCCGACGATCACGAAGTCCGCGTGGGTGTGGCCCTCTTCGACGATCGCGGCGGTGATGTCCGCGCCGACCTCGGCCTCGGTCCGGCCCGGCCGCAGCCACTCGTGGACCCGGGCGTGGACGCGGTCGATGGCCGCCCCCGCGTCGCGCAGCGCCTGGATTTCGGCCGCGTCCTTGCGCATCCGCAGTTCGCGCACGATCGGACCGGCGAGCGTCTGGTCGGCGTCGCCGAGCGCGCCGCGGAAGGCGAGCACGTGCAGTGCCGGGGTGAAGTCGCTGACCGCGACCCGGCCTGGTTTGCCCAGCCTGCCGGCGACCAGTTCGTAGGCGTTGTCCCCGTCGACCCAGGTGACGACCTCGATGCCGAGTTCCTCGGCCGGGACGTCGGCGTAGCCGGGAGCCTCGAGCTTCGGCAGCACCAGCGCCGGGACGCCGTCGGCCGGGATCACGAGAGTGGTCAGCCGCTCGAAGGAGCCCCCGGCCTGTCCGATCAGGTAGCGCAGGTCCGAGCCGGGCGCGATCAGCAGGGCGTCGGTGTCCGCGGCGGCCGCCGCGGCACGGGCCCGGTCGAGGCGGGCGCGGAGGCTGGCGACATCGGGAGCTGGGTGGTGAAGGGAACGGCGCGACATGACGCCGAGCCTAGTCGGTCCGCGCCCCTTGGCTCACCAGCCGGTCACCCCCGATCGGGGCAGGGTCGTCGAGCCCCCGCCAGACCGGGAAGATCGCCGGGAAGGTGGTGGCGATCAGGTACAGGCCACCGAACGTCGCGAGCGCGCCGACGAGTCCGGCTCCGTCCAGCAACAGCCCTGCCGCCATCGAGCCGAGCGGCATCGCGGCCAGCACTCCGCCGACGAGGAGACTGAACACGCGGCCGCGGACGGCTTCGGGTACCCGTTCGTAGACCACCGGCAGCACGATCGGGTTGAGCGCGCCCGCCCCGATCCCGGCGACCACCAGTCCCGCGAGCAGGACGACCGGCGTGGGTTCCAGCGCCAGCAGGGCGAACCTCGGCGCGCCTTCGATGGCGACGGCGGCCAGGAGCGCCGAGCGGCGCGAGAACCGGTGACCGATCCAGCCGTAGAGCGCCGACCCCATCAGGCCCCCGACGGCGACGGCGGTGATCATCGCGCCGATGAGGGCGGTGCTGTGCAGGACCTGATCGCCATATGCCGGGTACAGGACACCGAGCAGGCCGAAATCGAGGCTGTTGGTGAGCATCAACATGCCGACCATCGCCCGCAGTACCCGATCGCGTTTGACGTACCCGAGCCCCTCGCGCAGTTGGTCGAGATAACCGTCCGAGGACGCCCGCGGCGGACCGGCCGCGGCGGGGATCAGGCTGGACACCAGCGCGGCGGACACCAGGAGCGCGCCGGCGTCGACGAACAGCACCGTCACGGGCCCGATCAGGGCGATGAGCGCGCCCGCCGCGGGGCCGCCCACCATCCGGCCGGTCCTCATCGCGGCCTCGACGGCGCTGGCGCCCCGGCTGGGCCGGATTCCGCCGAGTTCGACGACGCCCGCGAGCAGGACCTGTTTCGCGGTGTCGGCGGGGCCTCGCGACACGCCCATAACGAACGACAGCACGATCAGCCCCGGCAGACTGAGCCCCGTCGTGCTCACGGCGAGCGGGACCAGCAGGACCGTGACGGTGGTCAGCAGGTCCGCGCCGACGCTGGCCCGGCGCGTGCCGACCCGGTCCACGATCGGCCCGCCCAGCAGCGCGGCGACCGTCAGGCCGAGCACTTCGGCCGCGGTCACGAGGCCGGTCTTCGTCCCGCTGCCGGTGCTTTGCAGGACATACCAGGGAATCGCGATCAGCGTCATCATCACCCCGGCCGAGGAGATCCCCGAAGCCGCGACCAGGGCCCCCAGCGGCAGCCTGCTCATGACCGTTCCGGCCGCGATCGTCTCGGGAAGGCCGCCCAGTGGACGCGGACCTGGGTGTCGCCGTCCCGCTCCGGACGGCGGTAACGGTCGATCACGTCGAGGATCTCGTCGCTCAGCGCGGCTGCCTCGTCGGGTGTCAGCGGGAGCGGCGAGTCGTGAAAGTTGACCTTGTCGATCCACTCGTCGGCCCAGTCCCGCACCTCGGCGACGAACTGCGCTTCGGCGGCGTGGCGCCGCTCGATCATCGTGTGGGCGTACGCGTTGAAAGGACCGGCGAGGTCGGGATCGTCGATGAAGTCCCTTGCCTGCATTCGGTCGCCCTCGTGCACGGCCTTCCACCACCGGTCGCGCCTGCTGCCGCGTTCGGCGTCGTCCGTGATCAGGCCGCACTCGGCCAGCTGCCGCAGATGCCAGCTCGTGGTCCCCGAACTCTCCCCCACCCGCTTCGCCAGCCCGGACGCCGTCGCCGGGCCGTCCTCTCGCAGCAGTTCCAGGATCCGGACTCGCAGCGGATGCGACAACGCTCGCAGAAGGCGGCCGTCGATCCGCGCGAGATACCTCTCGCTCTTCCCCACGCCGCCGACCCTACAACCGCAGAGACTTCTCTGCAAAGAGTTCTCTGCGGTTATCGGTTCAGGCATTGGCGAATCCGGAGTTTGACCTCTAGCAAGGTTCAGGTTTTACGGTTTGCGACATGACAACTGAGACGCCTTACAACCTCGCCGTCGTGATCGGAAGCGTCCGTGAAGGACGCTTCGCTCCGGTAGTCGCGAACTGGTTCCTAGACCGCGCCAAACAACGCGAAGACGTCAACCTGTCCGTCATCGACCTGGCCGAATCCCCCGACGGACTCTCCTCCGGCGTCGCCGCCGCGGACGCCGTCGTCGTGATCGTCCCCGAGTACAACCACAGCTACCCCGGCCCGTTCAAGACCGCTCTCGACAACACCGGCAGCGAATGGCACGGGAAGCCAGTCGCCTTCGTCTCCTATGGTGGGATCTCCGGCGGCCTGCGCGCGGTCGAGCACCTGCGCCCGGTCTTCGCCGAACTCCACGCCATGACGATCCGCGAGACCGTGAGCTTCCCCTACGCCTGGAACAACTTCGGGTCCGACGGTGAACACCTGGACGCCGACGGCGCCGATCTCGCGGCCACCACCCAGCTGAACCAGCTGGGCTGGTGGGCTCACGCCCTGCGTGACGCGCGTCAGGCCCGGCCTTACTCCGCCTGACGAGGGGACGACGGAACTGTCGGTGCCCACCGCTAGCTTCCCCTCGAGTACCAAGGAGGAGAAATGACCGGGGATGTTCACGCGGCTTCGCGCGTGCCGAGCTGGCCCGAACTGAGCGGCCTGCTGGCCGCCGCGTACCGGGTCGCCGTGGCGGGCACCATAAGGGTGACCAGCCCGGGAGCGGAGCCACGCACGATCAAGCTGTGGCACCGCTCCGTCGACGAACGCCGGTTCGCCGACGCGGACGGCGAACCGCTCTACATCAGCGACGAGCGGGCGCACTGGATCTTCGATCAGCCGGGTGAGCCGCCGTCCTACGAAGTGGTCCCCGTCGGCGGGCCGTCTCTTCGACACATCACTCGATCACCGCGGTCTGCCACCACCTCGTCGGTCGCGTAGTGCTGGACGACCACTGGTGGGAAACCACGCCGTCCGGGATCTCCGCCGGCACCCGGCTCGGCCGCCCGACGTGGGAGTACGAGACGGAAGACGGCGAACTGGTGGCGGTCGACGCCGCCACCGGGGTCCGGCTCTTCCGGCGTATCGGCTCGCCGGAGTTCACGCACGTCGTGGAGTTCACCGAGTTCACGACGGACATGGATCTCGGCGACGAGTTGTTCACCTGGGACGGGCCGGAGCGCCCGATCCCGAGCACCGCACGGTCTCGGGAACTCCTGGAGCAGCCCTATTCGGTCCGGGCCGCCGCGGCGCGGCAGGCGCGGATCCCGCGTTACTGGCCGGGTGGCGTGGGGACGAGGTCCAGCAGTGGCAACTGGATCACCGGCGCCTACCAAACCTCGCTCATGGTCCCCGCCGGCCGGTACCAGGTCGTCGTGGACCAGCGTCCGGAAGACGGTGCTCCCTTCCAGCCCGGGGAAGGATCGGGCCACGTTTACACCTGGAACGCCGACGGCCTGCGGTTCACGCTGGTAGCGGGGATCCCGCTGAGCGAGGACGACCTGAACCGGGTCCAGGAGTCCATGGTCGAGATCTGAGTCCGTCAGGCGCGGGGCCCGGCACCGGCCGCCTGACAGGTGTCCGTGGAGGACTCGGCTGGGGGTCGGGTCCTCCACGGACATCCGGGCCGGAACATGGCAGGCTGTCCGCGTGACCGGACCTCTCGCCCTCCTTGATTCCGCGAGCCTCTACTTCCGCTCGTTCTACGCACTGCCCGAGTCGATGACCGCCCCGGACGGGACGCCGGTCAACGCCGTACGCGGGTTCACCGACACCGTCGCACGGATCCTCGTCGACCGGCGGCCCGCCCGGCTCGTGGCGTGCCTGGACGCGGACTGGCGGCCGAAGTTCCGCACCGATCTGCTGCCCAGCTACAAAGCGCACCGCGTGGCCGAAGAGGTTCCGGAGGGCGGCGACGTCGAAGAAGTACCGGACACGCTCACCCCGCAGGTCCCGATCATCCTGGAACTGCTGGAGGCCTTCGGGCTCGCGACGGCCGAGGCGGCCGGATACGAGGCCGACGACGTCATCGGTGCGCTCGCGATCCGCGAGGAGAAGGCACCGGTCGAGGTCATCACCGGCGACCGTGACCTGTTCCAGCTGGTCCGTCACGAGCCGACGTCCACGGTCGTCATCTACGTCGGCAAGGGCTGGAACAAGGCCGAGATCCTCGGCCCGGACGAGCTCGCCGAGAAGTACGGGATCCCGGCGGGGAACGCCGGCCCCGGGTACGCCGACATGGCCGCGCTGCGCGGGGACCCGTCGGACGGGTTGCCCGGCGTGGCCGGGATCGGCGAGAAGACCGCGGCGAAACTGATCACGCAGTTCGGCTCACTGCAGGAACTCATCGAGGCGTCCAATGCCGGCGACTCGCGCGTGCCGCTCAAGACCAGGCTTCGCTTGACCGACGCCGCCGACTATCTCGCGGTCGCGCCGACCGTCGTCCGGGTCGCCGCCGACGCGCCGGTAGAGCAGTCCCGGCCGGACACCGTGCCGTCCGAGCCAGCCGACCCGGACAAGGTCGCGGAACTGGCGGAACGCTGGAATCTCGGCCGTTCGGTGGAGCGTCTGCTGGCAGCGCTCCCCCAGTCGTGAGCAACACCGAGACCGACCCGGCCGAACTGCTGTGCCGGGACCGGCCGGGTGACGGCGTCACCGTGCTGACCCCGCGCGAGGTCCCACTCGGCGGGCCGAGGGCCATCCGCGTCCGCCGGACGCTTCCGCAACGGCAGCGGTCCCTGATCGGCGCGTGGTGTTTCGCCGACCACTACGGGCCGCAAGACGTGTCGGAATCCGGCGGGATGGACGTCGCGCCGCATCCGCACACCGGGCTCCAGACCGCGAGCTGGCTGTTCAGCGGCGAGATCGAGCACCGCGACAGCATCGGCACGCGTGCCATGGTCCGGCCCGGTGAACTCAACCTGATGACCGCGGGGCACGGCATAGCGCATTCGGAAGTGTCCACACCGGACACTTCGACGCTGCACGGCGTCCAGCTGTGGATCGCGCTGCCGGACGAACACCGCGACACCTTACGGGATTTCCGGCACTACGCGCCGCCGCTGCTCCGGCTGGACGGCGCCACCGCACGGGTCTTCCTCGGCAGCCTCGCCGGGACCACGTCACCGGTCCCGGCGTTCACTCCCCTGCTGGGCGCCGAACTCACCGTGGAGCCTGAGTCGACAGTGCGTCTCGACGTCGACCCGGCCTTCGAACATGGTGTCCTTCAGGACATCGGCTCCGTCACCGTCGCCGGAACCGCGCTGGGCAACGGGGAACTCGCCTACCTCGCCCCCGGCCCCGGGCGGCTGGACCTGGCCAACCACGGCGGCGAAGCGGCCCGTGTGCTCCTCCTCGGCGGGACCCCGTTCACCGAGGAACTCGTCCTGTGGTGGAACTTCGTCGGCCGCAGCCACGACGAGATCGCCGAGTACCGCGAGGCGTGGCAAGCACAAGCGGATCGATTCGGCCGAGTGGAGGGCTATCAGGGTGCCACGGCGTGGTTGCCCGCACCCACGCTGCCGCGGGTGCGGATCAAACCGCGTCACAACCCGGCCTAGAAGAACGTCCCGCACCACGGGGCGCGCACGGTGTGGAACAACGCGTCGGCACGGGCGACCGCCGCCTCGTTCAGTACCTCGACGCGGCCTGCCGTCACCAGGTCGCTGAAAAGGCCGTGGCCGAGGTACAGCGACGCCAAGGTGTCGACGTCCAACCTCAGGTCGGCTTCGGCGGTGGTGCGATCCACGCCGTCCTGGCCGACGGCATAGCGGCCGTTGTTGTCCGGAAGCTGCCTGTCGAACACTTCCAGCACCACGGCTTCGGCGGTTCCGTAGGTGCGCGCCTGAAGCGCGGCGAGTACGTCGACGAGTCGCAGCCACAGATCGTCGATGACCTCGGTGGTGGTGACCGCACGCGGGTCGGTGAGCATTTCGGCGATCGGCTCGTCCATCGGGCGGCCTCGTCCGGCGACGGCCGAGACCAGGTCGATCGACAGCAGGAAACGCCACAGTCCCGCCCACGCCCGCGGTGTCGCGGCATGCAGTTCACGGATGTCGAGCAGCGCACCGCGCTCCGGCGCCTGCCGGTCGCGCATGTCGACGGTCTGGTAGACGACGAAACCGTCCTCGCCGTCCGGTCCACTGTGGACGGCGACACGGTAGCCGTCGTTCCCGGTGACGACCCGCTCGAAGAAGCCCGGCCACCACATTTCCGGGCGGGCGGCGAAACCCGGCCGTTCGCCGGTGAATCGGCGATACAGGGCGGGAACCCGCTCGACCGCCTCGGCCGGGGTGAGGAAGCGGACCACGCCGTCCCGTCCCAGGCCGTCACGGAGCCTGGCCCGGGGACGCTCGACGAGAACGCCCTTGCCATAGGTGGCCACGCCGTAGCCGAAGCGGCCGTAAATGACGCCTTCCGAGGCGTGCAACGCGGCGAGCGGGACGCCGCGCGCGGCGATGTCCTCCAGCTGGGTGGCCATCATCGCGGTGAGGATTCCGCGGCGGGTCCAGTCGGCGCGGACGGCGATCCCGTCGACGGCGGCGGTCGCGAGCTTCCGTCCACCTGGGACGGTGAGTTCGGTGCCGAAGGAACTGGCGATCCCCACCGGGGTGCCATGGTCGTCGAACGCGGCGAACTTCCCGGCCGCGGGCCAGGTCCGGGCCATCTTGGCCCAGGCTTCGTCCGAGATCGGCTTGGCGTGCAAGGCCTGTTCGAGCAGTTCGAGACAGGCTCGCTGTTCACCTTCGGCCACGGCACGTACGTGGAATTCGCTCATGGCAGCGATCCTGCCGCCCGAAACCGGAGAATCCCAACCGGTTTTCAGCCGGGTGCGCCGACTTCGTAGCGGCCGTCCTCACCGGTGACGGTGATCGTGACGGTCTTGCCCTCCCCGCCGACCTGGACGGTGCAGCTGAACGTGCTGCCGTCCTTGACCGCCTGGTTCGCCGGGCAAAGCACGTCACCGACGTTGCGGAGCTGGTAGGTCTCGGTGAGGACCTTCTTCACGTCCGCTTGCATGGTCCTGGGGTCGAAGACCCTGCCCGGAGCGCTGGAGGAGGACGAGCCGCCCGACGTGCTGGCGGTGACCTGCGTGCTCGTCGACGGCGGAACTGTGACGGTCTTCGTCGCCGGCGGTGCTGGCGGCGTGTCCGAACACGCCGCCAGCACCACGAAAGCGGCACAGCACAGACCGACCGTCGCGACGGCTCGCCTGCTCAAGCTTCTCCACCCCCGGAAACGTGATCTCCCCACGTCAGAAGAAGGTACCGCACCAGGGGTTCACCCGCGTGCCGAACAGCAGGTCCGCTCGCTCCAACGCGGACTCACCGGTCGCGCGGACCCGTCCCGCGGTCGCGAGATCCGACGCGCGCCAGCCACCCAGGTACAGCATCGACAGCGTGTCGGCGTCCAGTCCGAGGTCCGCCGGGTCCGTCGTGCGGGCCGCGCCTTCCTCGGAAAGGCGATAGCGGCCGGAGTTGTGCTCCAGGAAGGGATCGTTCACCTCGATGACGACCGGTTCACCGTGGTACGTCCGGGCGTCGAGCATCGCGGGGACATCGACCAACCGGAGCCAGCCTTCGTCCAGGGTCTTCTGCACCGCCGCGTGGCGCGGGTCGGTGAACAGCAACTCGACAGGTTCGTCGAGCGGCCGTTTCTCGGCGGTGATGCGGTCGACCAGGTCCACGGACAGCAAGTACCGCCACAGCCCGGCGAACGCGTCAGGGCTCGCGTAATGGAAGGACTGGATCTTCAGCTGCGCCGGTGCGCCGAAATGGGACCTCTCGACGGTGTAGGTGACATAGCCGTCGGTCCCGTCCGGGCCCTGATGCACAGCGGTCGCGATCGGGGTGGTCGACCGGCGCACCTCCCGGACGTAGCCCGGCCACAGATTCGGGCTCCGCGCGATCATGCCGGGGCGGGTCCGCGGGAGGGCGTCGAAGAGCGACGGCCACTGCTCGATGGTGCCTTCCAGATCCAGCAAGGAGATCTGCCCACCGGACGGGACCTCGGGACGGAACCGGGCACGGTGCCTGTCGACCTCGATCGACTTGCCCCGCGCGGCGACGCCGTAGCCGAACCGGCCGTAGATCGCGCCTTCGGACGCGTGCAGCATCGCCGCGGGAAAGCCGCGGGCGGCGAAATCCTCGAACTGGGCACGCATCAACGCCGTCAGCACACCGCGGCGGATGCGGTCGGCTCGGACGCCGACGAGGCTGACCGCGGCGAGCGGGGTGGTGCCGCCACCGGGCAGCGTCACTTCCGAGTCGAACGACCGCACTGTACCGATCAGTTCCGGATCGAACGCGCCCAAACCCCGGTCCGGCTGGAACGACATGGCGGCGGCCGACCATTCCTCGTCGGTCATCTCCTTGACGTGCAAGGCCCGCCTGAACAGATCCAACGCCGCCCGGTCTTCGTCGGACCGGAGCGGCCGTACTGAGAAGTCGCTCATGAGACGATCATGCAGGATCGACCGCCCCGGACGCCCGCCGTTTACTTGGTGGTGGCCGGCGGCGAGACCTCGTAGTTGCCGGTGTCACCCTTCACGGTGATCGGCACCTCCTGCGGCTTGCCCTCGATCGTGGCGGTGCACGTGAACTTCACACCGTCCTTGACCTCCTGGCCCGCGGGGCAGGTGACCGCGCTGATCTCCTTGATCCCGTAGGTCTCGGTGAGCAGCTTCTGCACGTCGGTCTGCATCTGGGTGTTGTTGAAGACCTGGGTGTTGAACCAGCCCGGCGTGACGAACCCGAGAATGCCGACCGCGGCGATGATCACCACGAGCGCGCCGATCCCGATGAACAGGCCCTTCTTGGACTTCGGCTTGTCCTGCGCCTCGCCCTGGGCGCCCGCGAACTGGCCCTGCTGCTGCGGCTGCCCGTACTGCGGCTGCTGCTGCGGGCCGCTCTGCGGGTAACCGGGCTGCTGCTGGGGTCCGCTCTGCGGGTAGCCCGGCTGCTGGCCGTACTGCGGCGGCTGCTGGCCCCACTGCGGCTGCTGTTGCTGCGTCTGAGAGGGGTCGTAGCCGGGCTGCTGACCGGTCTGCGGATACCCGGGCTGCTGCTGGGACGGATCGTAGGGCGCGGGCTGCTGGCCCCACTGGGGCTGTTGCTGCGTCTGCGACGGGTCGTGCTGCGGCTGCTGCCCCCATTGCGGTTGCTGTTGCGGCCCGCTCGGCGGTTGAGCGCCTCCCGGCTGTTGCCCGTAGCCCGGCTGCTGCCCCCATGGGGGCTGCTGCTGCGGGTCGTTGCCGCCATACGGCGTGCTCATCGTTCGCCTCCGCCTGTTCCGCCATCGTCACCGGCCGGTGTCACCTGGCCGTCGTGGGCGATCCAACCACAGGTCGGCGCCCCTGCCCACTGTTCCCGGGTGGTGTCGGGGCAACTCGACGCGACCGTGCTCACACCGGCGGGGCGTCGAATCCGCCGGTCAGCCCAACGTCTCGTGAGTGGTGAGGCGGTTCTGACCGTCGTCGCCATCCACGAGCATTCCGGCCGAAGCGCGACTCAGGCACGTTCCGTAGCGGCTGACGGTCTTCAGACCGGGCGGTGAGTGTTCCGCATTGTCCTCACGGCTACCCGGCCGGTGCTCTGAAGGCCACCTTCAGGACGCTCAACGTCTCGAAGGTGGCCTTCAGGACGCCTGCGACAGGCACCGCGACCGGTCCCTCGTGAATGGCGATTCGTGTTCCAACTCGAATCGCCACTCACGACCACCCGGAGCCTCCCGGTACCGGCACCCTGGTCGCTTGGAGTACAGGAAGGTGTGAAGGTCGCGTTTCTTCGGCTCAGCCGAGGGAAGGGGGCCTTCACGCGCCCTCATCGTGACCAGTGGGGCTAGTGAGGCTCCCCGCGAGTGCTCCAAGTCGCCTGCCGCAGGTACCAAGAACACTCTTGGCCCTAACCCGAAACACCACTCACGACCACCCCGACCCTCCAGGCCCGGCGCCGTGGTCGCTTGAAGTGACTTCGTAGGCCAAGGCGCCAGAGGACGAGACCGTTACGCGCCGCCCGCCGCCACGACGCCGCGCCGCAAGGCCTTCACCGCGTCCGAGGCCGCCGCGCCCACCGGATCGGCCCGCCCGAGGACGTCGCGGATCTGGTCCAGTAGGTCGATGACCTGCCGTGACCACCGCACGAAGTCACCGGCGGACAGCTCCTGCCCGTTAGCCTCGGCGGCGGTGAGGACCTTCTCCAGTGATTCGCCGCGCGCCCAGCGGTAGATGGGCCAGGCGAAGCCGGCGTCGGGCTCGCGGGTGCGGTCCAGTTTGTGCCGGCGCTCGTCTTCGGTGAGTTCCATCCACAGACGTGTGGTCGCCTGCCAGGCGTCCGGCACCTTGCCCGCGGGCAGGCGCGGCTCGCCCGCGGTGTCGCGGCGTGCCTCGAAGACCAGCGTCGAGACGACGGCCGCGAGTTCGGCGGGGGCCAGGCCCTTCCAGACGTCGTGCCGGATGCATTCGGCGGCGAGCAGGTCGGACTCGCTGTAGAGGCGGGTGAGGCGCTGGCCGTGTTCGGTGACGCGGTCCTCACCGTCGCCTTTGGACTCGGGGCCCAGGTAGCCGCGCTCGCCGAGCAGCCGCAGGATGCGGTCGAAGGCACGCGCGAGCGAATGCGTGGTCGCGGCGACCTTGCGTTCCAGTTGCTCGGTCTCCGCCGAGAGACGCTGGTGCCGCTCGACCCAGCGCAGGTTCGCCTCGCGCTCGGCGAGCCCGTGGCAAGGGTGCGCTCGCAAGGCTCGCCGCAGTGCGGCCAGTTCACCGTCCTCATTCGCCCCGGCGCGGCGTTTTTGCCTGCCAGGCAAGGAGATTCCCGCGTTGCGCAGGCTCGACGCGATGTCACGACGAGTCTTGGGTGAACGCAACTCGATGTGCTTCGGCAGCTTGATGTTCCCCAGCGCCTCCACCGGCGCCGGGAAGTCGGAGACCGAGAGCGGGCCGGACCAGCGGTCCTCGGTGACCACGACGGGGCGCGGTTCGCGGATCGGGTCGAGGCCCGGGTCGACGACGACCGCGAGCCCCGCGCGCCTGCCCGCGGGCACGGCGATGACGTCGCCCTTGCGGAGCTTCTCCAGCGACTCGGCCGTGCCCGCCCGGCGCGCGGAGGTGTTCTGCCGCGAGAGCGCCTTCTCCCTGGCCGAGATCTTCGCGCGCAGCTCGACGTACTCGAGCATCTCGTCGAACTCGCCGGTGATGGCGGCGGTGTAACCCCGCAGGGCCTCCTTGTTCCGCTCGATCCGCCGCGCCGTCCCGACCACCGACCGGTCGGCCTGGAACTGGGCGAAGGACTGCTCCAGCAGATCGCGGGCCGCCTCGGCGCCGACCTGGGCAACCAGGTTCACCGCCATGTTGTAGCCGGGCCGGAACGACGACCGCAGCGGGTACGTCCGGGTCGAGGCGAGACCGCCGACCTGCTTCGGATCGATCCCCGGCTGCCAGGCGACGACGGCGTGACCTTCGACGTCGATCCCGCGCCGCCCGGCCCGCCCGGTGAGCTGCGTGTACTCCCCCGGTGTCAGGTCGACGTGTGCCTCGCCGTTGTACTTCACCAGCCGTTCCAGGACGACGGTGCGCGCGGGCATGTTGATGCCCAGCGCGAGCGTCTCGGTGGCGAAGACGACCTTCACCAGGCCCTGGACGAACAATTCCTCGACGGTCTCCTTGAACGCCGGGAGCAACCCGGCGTGGTGCCCGGCGATCCCGCGTTCGAGCGCCTCACGCCATTCCCAGTAACCGAGGACGCCGAGGTCGCCTTCGGGCAGGTCCTTGGTGCGCTCGGCGACGATGCGCCGGACCTTCTCGACCTCTTCGGGGCCGTTGAGCCGCAGGCCGGACCGGACACACTGACCGACGGCGGCGTCGCAGCCGGCGCGGGAGAAGATGAACACGATGGCCGGGAGCAGACCGGCGCTGTCCAGCCGCTCGACGGTGTCGGTGCGGGACGGCGGCCGGTACCTCGGCATCCGCGAGGGCACCCCCCGCCGTCCTCTCGGCCCGCGCAATCCGGCCGGGGCGAAACGTCCGCCGATCTCCTCGGTGCGGCGCAGCAGGCCGGGGTTGATCCGCAGTTCGGCGCCTGGCGCGTGCTCCTCCTGGCCGGCGAACAGATCCAGCAACCGGTTGCCGACGAGCATGTGCTGCCACAGCGGGACGGGACGGTGCTCGTCGACGACGACGGTGGTGTCGCCGCGGACCTCGACCAGCCATTCACCGAACTCCTCGGCGTTGCTCACCGTGGCCGACAGGCCGACGACCCGGACGTGCTCCGGCAGATGGAGGATGACCTCTTCCCAGACGGCGCCGCGGAACCGGTCGGCGAGGTAATGGACCTCGTCCATCACCACGTACGCGAGCTCGCCGATGGTCGAGGACCCGGCGTAGAGCATGTTGCGCAGGACCTCGGTGGTCATGACCACGACCTGCGCGTTGCCGTTGATCGAGGTGTCACCGGTCAGCAGGCCGACGGCGTCGGCGCCGTGGCGGGCGACGAGGTCTGCGTACTTCTGGTTCGACAGCGCCTTGATGGGTGTCGTGTAGAAGCATTTGCGGCCCTCGGCGAGGGCGAGGTGCACCGCGAACTCGCCGACCACGGTCTTCCCGGCGCCGGTGGGCGCGCAGACGAGCACACCGTGGCCGTCTTCGAGCGCCTCGCAGCCGCGGATCTGGAAGTCGTCGAACTCGAACGACGATTCCGCGGCGAACCGGGTCAGCTGGGGGTAGCGAGCGCGGCGCTGGGAGGCTGCGTACGCCTCGGCCGGGGTCTGAGAAGGGCTGTTGACCACTTCGTCAGGGTTCCATACCCCACCGACAGTTCGCACTCGGTGTGACGATCCCGGGAACGGTCGATGACGGCCGTCCCCGCGGGTGACGGCGTGGTCTACGCCGTGACGGCGCATCGCGGCGTGTCGGTGACCGCGGGCGGGTGCGCCGAGGCGGCGATCTTCCCGTTCGGCGCGTTCGCGCTGGTCGCGCTCTTCGCCGTGTTGTTCGTGCTCCGGTTGCGGCGCAACGCCAGGATCCGCCGCGGCATCCCGGACGCGCTCGCGTACTGGCGGCAGGGCTGGTTCTGTCATCGCCGCGACGGCACTTTCTTTCCGCGCGGCGCTTTGATGGCGGCCGCGACGTTCCGGGGCCAGGTATGGCGCGCGGGCGGCTACGCCGGGCTCAGCCGAGGACGGTGAGCGCTCCGGGGACGCAGGTGATGTCGACCGGCGGCCTGCCCAGCGGTTCGCCGTCGGCGTAGACGGGCAGGTCGCTGCCCGCGAGGTGGATCCGGGCGGCTTTGAGGGTCCGCACCGCCGGATGCGCGAGGTGACCGCCGGAGCGGACGCCGGGCAGCATCCGGAGGAGGTCACGCCGGGTCGCGTTCCCCACGACGGTGACGTCGAACAAACCGTCTTCCGGGTCGGCTCCCGGGCAGATCCGCATGCCGCCGCCGTAGCACGGGGTGTTGCCCACGGCGATCATGGTGGCGTCGAGTTCGAGCGTCTCGACGTCGGTGCGAAGCACCACCGGCCGGGGCCGGAAAGCGGCGAGTTCGGCCAGGATCGCGACGTCGTAGCGGCGCGGTCCGCGAGGCCAAGTCAGCCGGTTGGCGCGTTCGGTGACCAGGGCGTCGAAGCCGGAGCACAGAACGGTGGCGAACCATTCGCCACCGGCCCGGCCGAGGTCGATCCTCCGCCTTTTCCCCTTCGCGAGCTGCCTGGCGACGAGGTCGACGGCCGCGTGCGGGCTCTCCGGAATGCCGAGAGCCCTGGCGAAGTCGTTGCCGGTGCCCGCCGGGACGAGGCCGAGGGCGACCCCCGATTCGGCGCAGAACTGGACGCCTTGGTGTGCCGCGCCGTCACCGCCGAGGACGACGAGGACGTCCAGCCCGGCCGCGCGCGAGTCGGTCATCAGTGCTCGGGATTCCTCGACCGTGTTGGCGGCGAGGACGTCGAGCCGGTCCACGACGGGCCGCAGCCGCGCCGCGACCGACTCCATCAGCCGTCCCGCGGCCCCGTTACCGGACGCGGGGTGGACGGCCAGTGCCGCGTGCATCCCGGGCTCAGGTGACGTCGTCGGTGCTGGTCCGCTTGCCACCGGTGGTGGCCGAGGGCTCGTCGTCGATCGTGCTCGGCGTGTAGTCGAACGGCGCGGCCTCGTCGTCGTCGAGCTTGTCCCAGCCCTCGGTGCCGCGGTCCTTGTCGAGCTTGCGATCGTGGAAGCGCGCGATCTGGATGGACAGCTCCAGGAGCACCACGAGTGCGCCGGCCAGCGCGATCATCGAGAACGGGTCGGAGCCGGGTGTGGCGAACGCGGCGAAGACAAACACGACCATGATCAGGCCGCGGCGCCACTTCTTCAGCGTCTGGTACTTCAGGACGCCGACGCGGTTCAGCATCACCACGAACAGCGGGAGTTCGAAGCTGACGCCGAAGATCAGCAGCAGTGACAGGATGAACGAGATGTACTTGTCACCGGTGAGGGCGGTGATGAACTGGTCGCCACCGAAGTTCATCAGCAGTTCGAGAGCGTGCGGGATGAGCAGGTACGCGAGCACGGCGCCGGTGGCGAAGAGGATCGACGCGAAGAAGACGAAGGTGAGCGCGTACTTGCGCTCCTTCGAGTAGAGACCGGGCGCGATGAACGCCCAGACCTGGTAGAGCCACAGCGGCGCCAGCAGCACCGCGCCCGCGGCGATACCGACTTTCAGCTGGATCATGAAGGCTTCGAACGGGACCGTCTGGAGCAGCTGACAGGGGCCGTCCGGTTTGGCTCCGAGCCTGCGCTCCCACGGGATGCCGCAGTACGGGCCGGTCATGATGTCGCCCAACGACGGGAGCGCCCCCACCCTGGTCTGGAACCAGAGGAAGCCGATGATCCCGCCCGCCAGGATGGCGAGCAGCGCGAAGCCCAGACGGCGCCGGAATTCGTAGATGTGCTCGATGAGCGTCATCGTGCCGTCGGGATTGGTCCGACGGCTGCGCTTACGCCGCTTCGACCCGCGACGTTCCTCACCGGAGGCGGAATCCGCCACTGGACAGTCCGTTCTAGTCAGGGTCCACCGTGAGCGCGCCGTGGCTTCGGCGCGCTCATCCGCGAACAGGCTCCGCTGAGCTGGTTAGAAGCTGCTTGCCAGACCGCTCAGCTGACGTTCTTCTGCGCCTGCTCGGCCGGAGCGGGCGCGGTGGCCTGCTGCTTCTTGAGTTCGTCGAGCTGGCGCTGGAGGTCGGCGACCTGCTTGTCCTGCGCGGCCGAGGCGGCGGGCGCGGGCGTGGTGGCCTGCGGTAGCTGCTTGGTTTCGACCTCTTCGGTCTCGGCGGCCTTGTCCTTGTCTCCGGCCATGTCCTTGGTCTCGGCCTTGAAGATCTTCATGGACTTGCCGATGGACCGCGCGGCGTCCGGAAGCCTCTTGGCGCCGAACAGCAGAACAACGACGAGCACCAGGATGATGATGTGCCACGGCTGCAGCGCGTTCATCGTTTGCGGCCTCCTTCTCGAGTCTCTGAGTGAGATGTTACCGGTCTTCGGGCCCACGTCGTTGCGCGATCGCCACGCGGAGCGCGGCCGACCGGGCGCGAAGGAGCCCTGTCCGTTTTTGGGTGTTCGTAGCCACCATGCTCATCGTATGGGTGAGCACGCGCAAGACTCTGCGTACTTTGATGAGCAGAACAAAGAGAGCGAGCAGCCCGGCGACGGCGAGCGCGATGCTCGGCAGGTACGACACGGCGTCACCCTACTGCTCGTAGGTTGACGCAAGGTGACAAGCCCGCGCCAGCGCGTCGGCCGCCCGCTGACGAACTGCCTCTCCGAGCGTGACCGGGCTCTCGACCTGCGCGTCTCCGCCCAAGCCGAGGATCAGCCGGACCATCCACGACTCGTCGGCGTACCGCATCCGGATCCGCAGGCGTCCACCGTCGAGCTCGTCGAGTTCGTCGCAAGGGTAGTACTCGGCTACCCAGCGTGCGTCGGGATCGAGGAGGATGACGGCTTCCTGCTGATCGGGACGAGGGCGGAAAACTCCGTCGGAGATGTCGGTCGGCCGCGCGTGCGCTGGCGGGACGGCGGGTTCGTCGAGCACGGTGAGTTCGTCGATGCGGTCGAGCCGGAACAGCCGGACGTCCTCCGCGCGGCGGCACCACGCTTCGAGGTAGCCGACCGCCTGGACGATGAGCAGCCGCATCGGGTCGACGGTGCGTTCGGTGATCTGATCCTTGGACGCGGTGTAGTACCGGATCCGCAACGCGCGCTTCGCGGTGAGCGCGGCCCGGACGGCTTCGCGGGTACTAGCGGTCTTCTTGCCTTCGCGGACTCCCCCACCGACGACGATTCCCGACGGCTGGGCCTGGCCCGCGGCGGCTTCGATCTTCGCGATGGCGCGGCGGACGGCGTCGGCGTCGAGCACGCCGGGCGTCTCGGCCAGCGCCCGCAACGCGACGAGCATGGCGGTCGCCTCGCCGCCGGTGAGCCGCAGCGGGCGGTTCATGCCGGCGTCGTGGGTGACGACGATCGTGTCGCCCTCGAAGGAGAGGTCGATCAGGTCGCCGGGGCCGTAGCCGGGCAGCCCGCACATCCAGAGCAGTTCGAGGTCCTTGCGCAGCTGCTTGGGCGTGACGTCGAAATCGTGGGCGGCGTCGGTGATCTTGATACCCGGCCGGGCGAGCAGATACGGCACGAGCGCGAGCAGGCGCGGCATCCGTCCGGTGGTGCTCATCGGGCACCACCGGCGTGAGCGATGGCTTCGAGGCGGCTGAAGACCGACTTCGCGAGCACCTCGGGTTCGAGGACCAGGACGTCCGGGCCGTGGGCGGTGAGCCAGTCGGCGGCGGATTCGGGGTAGTACAGCTCGATCTCCACGAGGTCGCCTTCTTCTCCCCCGGCGTCGCTGCGGCCGACGACCCGGCCACGACGGCGGACACCGGCGGCCCGGCCGTCGGCGACCCACACGCTGGCGGTGGTCGGCGCGGACGGGTCCTCGCTGCTGCTGGCCGAGACCATCCGCAGCAGGTTGACCCCTTCCGGGCGTTCGACGACGCCGAATTCCCCGAAGGCGTCGACCTTCCCGGTCACGCGGGAGAGCCGGAAACACCGGGACGCGCCACGGTCCCTGTCATGTCCGACGACGTACCAGCGGCCTCGCCAGGACACCACGCCCCACGGTTCGAGGGTGCGGATCCTGCGTTCGGCCGAACCGCTGCGCCGGTACTCGAAGCGCACCGCCTGCCCGGCCTGGACGGCGGCGAGCAGCGGGCCGAACGCGGGCTCCGCGCGGACGCGGGGTTCGACGACGGTGGGTGCGTGGTCGTCGACCTCGACCCCGGCGGCGCGGAGTTTCACCAGCGCGCCCTGCGCTTCTCCGGTCAGTTCCGGCGAGTCCCACAGCCGGACGGCGAGACCCACCGCGGTCGCCTCGTCGGGCGCGAGGTCGATTTCGCCGAGTTCGTAGTCGCGGCGCGCGATGCGGTAGCCGTCGATCGCGTCGAACGCGGAGTTGCGGCCGGTCTCCAGCGGGATGCCGAGTTCACGCAGTTCCGTCTTGTCGCGCTCGAACATGCGGAAGTAGGCCTCGTCGCTGGCCGCGTCGGCGTACCCGGGCACGATGCCCCGGATCCGCTCGGCGGTGAGGTACTGCCGGGTGGACAGGAGGGCCAGAACCAGGTTGACCAATCGTTCGGCGCGTGCGGTGGACACCCGGCTACCCTAGCCCGCGCCGTCCGACCCGATGGTGACAGCCGCCGATCGCGCGTCGTAACGATCCCTGGCGGACTCGACCTCGTCGAACCGTGTCTCCGCCCAGTCCTTGAGCCCGGCCACCAGCCGCAGCAGGCTCCGGCCGAGTTCGGTCAGTTCGTAGTCCACGCGGACCGGCACGCACGGCGTGACGGTGCGGGTCAGCAGGCCGTCCCGCTCCAAGGTCCGCAGTGTCTGCGTGAGCATCTTCTGGCTGACGCCGGCGATCCGGCGGGAGAGATCGCTGTAGCGCTCGGGCCCGTCGCCGAGGGCGACGAGGACGAGACTGACCCATTTGCCCGAGACCTCGTCGAGCAGCTTCCGGGCCGGGCAGGCCGCGAGGTAGGCGTCATAGGCCCGCTTCTCCTCGTTCCGGCGTTCCTGTGCCGTGCGCGTGACCACGGTTCGCGTACCTCCGCGTGGGTTGGGCACCTCGAAGTGCGTACTTCCCGATGGAGAGTAACTCCCCATACGTTCGCCGAGATCCCGGTGCCCGTCCCGGGAACCGGCCAGGTGCGGGTGAAGGTGGCGGCGGCCGGGGTCACCCGGTCGGCGCCGTGATCGGCTTGCGGGATCGGCCCGCGACCGCGCCCGGCACGCACGCGGAGGCGGAGGTTTTCGTGCCTCGTGGAGACTTCCTGGCCGACCGTGTGCGGACGGAGATCCGCGGTGGCGTCGACGCGGCCCTGTTCGGACTCGAGGTCCTCGACGCAGTGACCGACCGCGGCCGGAGTGGCGCCGATTCTCTCGCGTGGCGTCAAGGTCGAGCACGTCTGGATCCGCGCGGACGGCGCCGCGCCGGCGCACGAGCGCCTTGCCGGGCGGACTCCCCGGCCGACGGATTCCGACCAACGAATAAGTTGACGCTTAATTAAGCCTATGGTTATCTTCGCGTCATGGACAAGGATGAAACCCGGCTCGAACTCCGGCGCGAGTACCCGGACACGATCGAAGACGTCTGGTCGGCACTCACGGAATCCGAGCGCACGGCCCGCTGGATCGGCACCTGGACGGGCGAGGCCGGGGTCGGCAACACGATCATGCTGCTGATGACCGCGGAGGAGGGGTCCGAACCGGGGCCTGCCGTCATCCGCGAATGCGATCCGCCGAAACGGCTGGTGGTGGATCTGCACAACACCGAGGAGCCGACCTGGCGGGTGGAGCTGACGTTGACCTCGCACGGCACGGGAACGGTGCTCGAGTTCGTGCACCGGATGCCCAAGCCCGAGTGGGACACCTCCGACATCGCCAAGGGCTGGCACTTCTATCTCGACCGGCTCGGCGCCTCGCTCGTCGGCGAACCGGTGCCCGAGTGGGACACCTACACGCCGCCTAGTTTGGACGTATGAACGATCGAGTACTGCTGATCACCGGCGCCTCCCGCGGCCTCGGCGAGGCCACCGCACGCCGGGCCGCGGCGGCCGGGTTCCGCCTGGCGCTGCTCTCCCGCGACCGCGAGGCCCTGCTCCCCCTCGTCGCCGAGTTCGGCGAGGATCGCGCCCTCGCGCTCGCGGTGGACGTCACCGACTGGACCTCGCTGTCCTCCGCCGTGGAGACGGTGAAGAAGACCTTCGGCCGACTGGACGCGGTGTTCGCCAACGCGGGCCAGAGCGTCGTCGTCTCCTTCTTCGGTGACGGCGGCGCCGAACCCGAGCAATGGCGGGACATGGTGCTGACCAATGTCTACGGAACGGCCCTCACGGCACGGGCGACCCTCCCGTCGCTGGCGGATTCGAAGGGACATCTCGTACTCACCGGCTCGGTCGCCGGCCGCTATCACCGGCCCGGCAACCTCTATTCGGCGACGAAATGGGCGGTGACCGGGCTCGCCGGGTCCATCCGCGAGGAGGCCGTCGGCACCGGCGTCCGGGTCACCGTGGTGCAACCCGGACTGGTCGACACCGCCATGATCCCCGAGGATTCGAAGTCCAAGCCGAAACTGGAACCCGACGACATCGCGAGGGCGGTGCTCTACGCGCTGGAGCAGCCGCCCTCGGTCGACGTCAACGAGATCGTGGTGCGCCCGACCGGCCAGGTCCGCTAGCGCGGCAGCAGCGCCTCGGCCAGCCGCCGCCAGTGCGGCATCGCCGATTCGCCGGGTTCGGCACCGATGACCTGGATCCCGACGTGGTCGGCACCGGCGTCGAGATGTCCGTGCAGCTTCGCGACGACGGTGTCGAGGTCGCCCCAGAACACGAGGTCGTCGACGAGCCTGTCGCTGCCGCGGCCACCGTCGATGTCGGCTTCGGTGTAGCCGAGCCGAAGGAACTTGGCGACGTTGTACTCCGATGTGAGATACGGGTGGAGGTGCTCGCGGGCGATCTCACGGGCCTTGCCGGGGTCAGTCTCGAACAGGACCGCGTGCTCGACGCCGAGAAAAACCTTGTCCCCCAGCACTTCCCTCGCCTCGGCGGTATGCGGCACCGTCACGTGATAGGTGTGCGCGCCCTCGGACCGGTCGCGGGCGAGCCCGAGCATCTTCGGCCCGTACGCGGCGAGCAGTCGCCGGATCGGCGCCGCGGGCAGCGGGTTCGCGCTGGTGACGGTGTCGAGTTCGTCGAGGTACTCGCTCATCGCCTCCAGCGGCTTGGCCCCGGGACGCGCGCCGCCGAAGCCGAGCCCCAGTACGTGCCTGCCCGGATAGGCGTCGGCCAGCAGAAGTGCCGCACCGTGGGCCCAGCGCGCCCCGCGGGATCCGATCCGCGCGATCCCGTTGACCACGGCGATCCGTTCACTGGCCGAGAGCAGAAATCCGGCGTGGGTCAGCGCCTCACGGCCGTCCCGTTCCGGGATCCAGATCGCGGGCCAGCCGAGTTCGTCCAGTTCCCGCACCGAATCCCGCAGCATGCTCGCGGGTTGATCCTCGAAGTCGAACGTCCAGATCCCGAAACGCCCCAGTTCCATCTGTCTCTCCTCAGCTCGAGTCCCTAACATATCGAATTATCGCAGATTCTCGATATGTTATTCCCGGCGAGGTTCAGATGGACCGTCCGAGCAGGTCGACGAGCTGTGCGATCCGCCGCTCGTCACGGCGGTAGTGGGTCCACTTCCCCACGCGCGTGGACTTCACGAGCCCGGCTCGTTGCAGCAGCGCCATGTACGCCGACACCGTGGATTGCGCCAGCCCCAGCTTCTCCTGGAGATGGCTCACGCAGACGCCGACCTCGTGCTGGTCGGCTATCGCCTTCTCCGGCGGGAAATGCCGGTCCGGCTCGCGCAGCCACCCCAGCACCTGGAGCCGGACCGGGTTGGCGAGTGCCTTGAGCACCTCGACCAGGTGCTCGGCGGTGTCCTGGACGGGTTCGGCGTGTGCGGTCATGGTCCTTCGAGCTTAAACCCCGCCGAGCCGGGCGGCTCGCCCCTTCGCCCCGCTCGCCCAGCACGCGCCGCGGGCGCAGTCGACGGAGTCCAGCGAACCGGTGTCGAACGACTTCCAATGCCGACCGCCGTCCGGACTCAGATCGCTTCCGCCGGGGCCGACGGCGATGACCGTGTTCCCCAGCCACGCCAGGCCGGATCGGTAGCCGACGGGTGCCTCCGACGGCGTCCGCCAGGTTCGCCCCTTGTCGGCGCTCAACGCGACGGCGGGGCCGGGCGCGTTCGGGGCCGCGTAGTCACCGCCGATGGCCACGCCGTGCCGCGGGTCCCGGAACGTCACCGAGAAGACCCCGGCCGAGGCGGCGCTGGGCAACGGGGTGTCGGCGGCCTCCCACGTCCGTCCGCCGTCACCGGAGTGCAGGACGCGGGCGCGGGCACCGCCACCGGTGGCGATCCAGGCGTCGCGCGGGCCCGACGTGGTGAGGCACTGGCCACTGGCGGCGAACCCGAACTCGCCGTCCAGCGCGGGCACCATGCCTTCGGCGGGCACGGGTTTCCAGGTGCGGCCGCCGTCCGAAGTGGACCGCAATCGGAACTTGCCGTCCACCGGATCGCTCATCGCGAGGCCCCGCCGCTCGTCGAAGAACGCGATGCAGTCGTAGAAGGCGGCCGGGTCACTGTTCCGGAAGGACAGTCGCCAGCTCCTGCCGCCGTTGTCGGTGCGGTAGATCCGCGACGCGTCGCCGGGTCCGATGGACAGGGCGACGGCGTGGTCGGCGTCGAAGGCCTCGATGTCACGGAAGTCGAGCGCCGCCGTCTCGGGAGGGGCGACGGGCTTCCAGGTGCGGCCGCGGTCGGTGGTACGCAGGATGGTGCCCCCGCTACCGCTGACCCACGCCGTCCTCGCGTCCACCGCGGACAGCCCGCGCAACTGCGCGCTCGTGCCGGTCGGGGTCTCCGTCCACGCGGGATCGGGGCGTTCCGGCGCGGCGTGCGCGACGCCGGTGAACGCCAGCGGGACGACCGCTCCCAGCAGGACCAGCAACGCACGCATGGGCGCACCCTTCTCGGTCGAGGAACCGTGAAGGCCACCTTAGGGGACCCAGAGTCCCCTAAGGTGGCCTTCACGGACCAATCAAAGTGAGCTGATCAGCCTCTCGACGCGTTCGTCCACCGAGCGGAACGGGTCCTTGCACAGCACGGTCCGCTGCGCCTGGTCGTTCAGCTTCAGGTGCACCCAGTCCACGGTGAAGTCACGTCCGGCGGCTTGCGCGGCGGCGATGAAGTCACCGCGCAGTTTCGCCCGCGTGGTTTGCGGCGGGGTGTCCTTGGCGAGTTCGATCTCGCCGTCGTCGGTGACCCGGCGCACGAGCCCCTTGCGCTGGAGCAAGTCGAAGATGCCGCGGCCACGCCGGATGTCGTGGTAGGCGAGGTCGAGCTGCGCGATCCGCGGGCTCGACAGATCGAGGTCGTGCTTGGCGCGGTAGCGCTCGACCAGCCGGTGCTTGATCGCCCAGTCGATCTCGGTGTCGATCTTGCTGAAGTCCTGCTGCTCCACCGCCTCCAGCGCCCGGCCCCACAGCTCGACGACGCGCTCGGACTGCGGCGACGAACCGGTCTCCTTGACATGCTGGACGGCGCGGGCGTGGTATTCGCGCTGGATGTCCAGCGCGGACGCCTCGCGGCCGCCGGCGAGCCGCACCTGGCGGCGGCCGGTGAGGTCGTGGCTGATCTCGCGGATCGCCCTTATCGGATTGTCCAGGGTGAAGTCGCGGAACTGGACACCCGCTTCGATCATCTCCAGCACCAGGTTCGCCGACCCCACCTTGAGCATCGTGGTCGGTTCGGCCATGTTCGAGTCGCCGACGATCACGTGCAGGCGCCGGTACCGCTCGGCGTCGGCGTGCGGTTCGTCGCGGGTGTTGATGATCGGCCGCGAACGGGTGGTGGCGCTGGAGACGCCTTCCCAGATGTGTTCCGCTCGCTGGGACAGGCAGTACACCGCGCCACGCGGCGTCTGCAGGACCTTCCCCGCGCCGCAGATCAGCTGCCGGGTCACCAGGAACGGCAGCAGCACGTCGGCGATCCGGGAGAACTCACCGGCTCGGGTCACCAGGTAGTTCTCGTGACAGCCGTAGGAGTTGCCCGCCGAGTCGGTGTTGTTCTTGAACAGGAAGATGTCGCCGCCGATGCCCTCGTCCGCCAGCCGGCGCTCGGCGTCGACCAGCAGATCCTCGAGGATCCGCTCCCCCGCCTTGTCGTGCGTGACGAGCTGGACGAGGTCGTCGCATTCGGCCGTGGCGTATTCCGGGTGGGAGCCCACGTCGAGGTAGAGCCGCGAGCCGTTGGACAGGAAGACGTTCGATGAACGCCCCCACGACACGACACGCCGAAACAGGTAACGCGCCACTTCGTCCGGGGAGAGCCTGCGTTGCCCGTGAAAGGTGCACGTGACCCCGAACTCGGTCTCGATGCCAAAGATCCGCCGCTGCATCCCACCAGAGTAGGCGGTGAGGACCCACTGACGGTGCGCCGTTCGGGCGGCGACACGCGGTCGGTACGTTGCATTCGGTGAAAGGTGTGCGGGAAGGCCCGATCGGGTATCACGCGCATGACATCCCGACCCGGAAGCGGTGGAACCGTGTTGAAGCAGCTCAAGCGCCCTTTCCGCAAGGTCGGGCGGACCGACAGGCGGCTGATGGCACGAAGTGCGGCGCTGCCGAGGACCCGGGCCGACGACGTGATCACCTCGCTCTCCAAAAGTGCGGACAAATCCAAGCTCTGGTGGTGTGTCGCGGTCCTGCTCGCGGCGAAGAAGGGCCCGACACGCCGGGGCGCGCTCCGCGGTGTGGCGGCCATCGCCGGAGCGAGCGCCGCGGCGAACCTCATCGGCAAACCGCTGTTCCCCCGCCGCCGTCCCGCGGCCGAGGAGGTGCCGATGCACCGGCGCCTCGTCCGGCGTCCGACCTCGTCGTCGTTCCCCTCCGGGCACTCGGCGTCCGCGGCCGCCTTCGTCACGGCCGTCGCGATGGAATCGCCAAGGGCAGGCGCGGCCCTCGTGCCGCTGGCCGCCGCCGTGGCCTACTCCCGGGTCCACACCGGCGTCCACTGGCCGAGTGACGTCGGCGTCGGGATCAGCATCGGCATCGGCGCCGGCCTGCTCACCAGGCACTGGTGGCCGCTGAACCCCGATATCCCCGGCCGCACCGCGCACACCGCGGAAGCACCCGAGATGCGCGACGGCGAGGACATGCTCGTCCTGGTCAACCCGCGCTCCGGAATCGACGGGCAGGACCCGACCGAGGAGGCCCGCTTCGCGTGGCCCAAGGCGACCATCCTGTACCCGGACTCGAAGCGGAACCTGCACGAACAGCTCGTCGACGAGATCACCTCCCGTGACGGCACCGTGCGTGCGCTCGGCGTCGCCGGCGGGGACGGGACGGTCGCCGCGGTGGCCTCCGTCGCGGCCGACCACGACCTGCCGCTCGCGCTCATCCCGGCCGGCACCCTCAACCACTTCGCCCGCGACGTCGGCATGCGCTCCATGCCCGACGCGGACGCCGCCACCGAGGCGGGCAACGCCGTGGGCGTCGACCTCGGCGAGGTCGAGATCAACGACGCCGATGACCACCGCTACTTCGTCAACACCGCCAGCCTCGGCGGCTACCCGGAAATGGTGCGGGTGCGGGAAAGGCTGCAGAAGCGGCACCCGAAATGGCCGTCCGCGGCGATCGCGCTCGCCCGCGCGCTCCGGCGCGCCAAGCCGCTGGAAGTGACCCTCAACGGGAAGACGACCAGCATCTGGCTGCTGTTCGTCGGCAACGGCACCTACGCGCCGAAGGGGTTCGCGCCCTCGCACCGCCCGGCGCTCGACACCGGCCTCCTCGACGTCCGCTACCTGCGAGCCGACCTTCCCTACTCCCGGGCGCGGTTCATCCTGGCCACGATCACGAACAGCCTCAACGCGAGCCACGTCTACCAGGAACTCGACGTCCCGGAACTGCATGTCCGGCTACTCAACGGCAACCGCCGCGTCGCCACCGACGGCGAGGTCGGGCCGCTCGGCAACGACTTCCGCTTCCGGTCGCGGCCCAGTGCGCTGACCATCTACCGGAACTAGGGCGCGTTTCACAAGCCAAGTTCGTGGTCTTCGCGCCCAGCAGGATCACGAAGCCCATCGAACAGGCTCATGAAACACGCCCTAAGCACCCAGGAGGGCGCTGCCCAACGGCGTCAGCGAGTGCAGCACGGCGTTGCGGTCGCGTTCGGTGGTGATCAGCCCCGCGCGCCGCAGCACGGTGGTGTGCTTGCTGATCGCCGACGGCGTCACTCCCAGCCTGGCGGCCAGCTCGGACGTGCTGCACCCGACGGCGAGGACCGCCAGCGCCGCCGCCCGCGTCGGTCCCAGCAGGTCGGCCAGAGCGTTGTCCGGCGACCTCCGCACGTCACGGCCGTACCCGGTCGACGGGGCCGCTTGCCGCACCGACGGATACAGCAGCCGGACCGGCGCCTCACCCGCCGCCGGGACGACTACCGGGCACACCGCGAAGTAGGTCGGCGAGAGCACGAGCCCGGTCCCGCCCGCGCCGCGGGAACCGATCATCCCACCGGCGATCTCCAGCACCGGAGACGACCAGCGCACCAGCGGCCGCAGACTCGTCAGGACCGCGCCCACTCCGTCGTGCAGGAGAAGCTGCGCCCGCATCCCGCGATCCGCGTCGACCTGCGCCCGCGCCGGTTCCCATCCCGGCGCCAACGACAGTTCGAAGTAGTCCTGCATCGCCTGGACGAGCCTCGGGAGCCCGGCGGTGTCCCCATCCGGCAGTCCCGCCGCCCAACCGGGCAGTTCCCGGTTGACCGGGGCGTCCCGCAACGCCGCCTTCAAGCACACCGAGTCGGTCCGGGCGATCTCCGCGAGCCCCGCCTCCAAACCGCTTTCGTCGACGTCCGGCACGAGAAACGCCGGGATCGGTGTGTACGGGCGGCACAGCCACAGCAGCACCGAGGCCGACTCTGTCAGTCCCAGCCGGACCCGGTGCCGCCACCGGTTGAACAACGCCGAGCCCGCGTCGCGCCGTTGCAGGATCTGCAAGCTGGAAACCAGCTCGGCCAAGGGATCGGCTTCGGGCGCGAGCCGGACGCGCGTCAGGTCCTGCAACGTCAGCTCGATGCGCACGGATGTCCTCGCCTTGATCGGAGTCTTCGCCGTGTGATCGCGAGCCACGCCGTTCCGTTACATGGCTGAGCTGCCTCATTGCCGCTCCCGGAAATCTCCTCGACGGCCGTGGTTCAGACCTGAATGATGTTCGAAGAAGGTCCGCTTCTCGGGGGTTTACGCGGAGCCTTCCACGAGGGGGATTCACCGGCAGGACCCAAAGGGCCGCGCTTCGTCGTGGTCTGACGATTCCTGCCGTTCTCCCTCACCTCACTGGGAGAAAACGCTTTCCATAAAAGGGGAAGAAATGACTAAAATGAAGCGTCTGGCGGGAATCATCGCCGCCGCGGCCGGTGTGCTGACCCTGGTCACCGCACCCGCCGCCACCGCGGCCCCGCAGCCCACCGGCGACGGGTTCAAGACGGTCTCCGTGCACGGCATCAAGCTCATCCCGGTCAAGCGCACCTCGACCGGCGCGCGCACGCAGGCCGCCGGCGTGGCCGACGCGGACATGTACCTGATCCCGTCCGGGCTGGACGCGAACAAGTGCTGGGACGCGGACCTCAACAGCATCAACCGCAACGGCACCAGGATGCAGCTTTGGGACTGCAACCTGGACGCGGACCACCAGGCGTTCTACATCACCGACAACCCCGAGGGTTACTCCCGTTTCCAGAACGTGGCCAGCGGCCGCTACCTGGACGCGGACCTCAACACCATTAACAAGAACGGCACCATCGTCCAGCTGTGGGACTTCATCGCCGGTGCCAAGAACCAGTGGTGGGGCGGCACCGTCAACCCCGAGGGCTACGTCCGGTTCCAGAACCCGAGCAGCGGCCGGTACCTGACCGCCGAGGGCAACTCGGCCTCCAACGGCACGCGGCTCCAGCTGTGGAGCTTCATCGCCGGTGGCCGCAGCCAGTGGTGGGGCGACACCCCCGCCTGAGGCTGAGCCGTGACTGTTCCAGGTCGCGCTGAGGACCCGGACACTCACGCATCAAGTACATGAAGGCCCCCTTCATTGCGCCTAGCGCGGTGAAGGGGGCCTTCACCTACTCAGGACGTCGTGTGTGAACTGAGCGAGGGGCCGCCCTGTGCACGCGTTCACTTGGCCGTGAAGGCCTCCTGCCAACCCTGAAGGTAGTGAAAGGGTCCTTCACACCCGCCGCGGTGGTTCCTTGGTGACTTTGGGACGGACGTCACGCCAGCTCCCAGGATACGGAAAATGCCCCGCGGCCAGTGCCTCCAATGCGCCATTGGGAACAGCGGCTCTCGTCAGGTCGTGGGGATCGCGAGGGGCGATTCGGGTTAGAGCCAACGGTGCCTTAGGCACCTACTGGATTCCCGGTGCGTTTGATCGCAGGTTGGGTCCGTGAAGGTCTCCTCGCGACTGCCTGGTGGCCGGGTGTCGCGAAAGCCACTTTCAGGACATCAGACGTCCCGAAAGTGGCTTTCGCGACACCCGGGATGGC
>NZ_MQUQ01000020.1:142125-431893 GCF_001953865.1 Amycolatopsis coloradensis | reverse complement strand
ACCGCGGCGACCAGCTTGGTCAGCAGCGGGTTGGTCGAGGCGGCGCTGGCGACCGGCTGCGGGCCCATCGAGTCCAGCGAACCGGGTGAGCTGCCCTGCGGAAGCTGCGAACAGGCCGGGCCGAACACGTCGGCGTTGGTGGTGACGCCCTCACCGGAAGCGGCGCTGGACATCGGGGCGGACATCGACGGGGACGGCGCGGGGGCGCTGCTGGAGCTGCCGGACGAAGCGCTGTCACTACCACTGCAGGCGGTCAGGGCCAGCGCGGCGACCGCGGTGAAACCGATTCCTGCGACACGAAGCTTGCTCACGGAAAATCACTCCATTTGTTTTGCGGACTCTTACCGGGTATTCGGAACCGCCACCGAATCGGATTGCCACTCGTTCGAGTGACACCGATCACCGTGCGGTGAAACTGATGACGTGCCAGCCCGTCGCGCCGTCGGGAACGGTTCCGGCGCGGGCGTCGGTCTGCGTGTAGCCGGATTTGTCGACCGCCCGGACGGTGACCTGATGAGTGCCGGCCGGGACGTCGAATTCGGTCCACCACATACGCCAGGTGTTGAGGCCGACATCGCGGGAAAGCGTCGCGGGCAGCCAGTTCCCGTTCGCGCCGAGCCGGACTTCGACCCGCTCGATCCCGGTGCGCTGTGCCCACGCGATACCCGAGATCCGGACTTTGCCCGCGGGTACCGTTTCGAATCCTTTCGGACTGTCGATCCTGGACTGCGTTTTGATCGGGGCCTGTTCGCCCCAGCCACGGTCGAGCCAGTACGCTCGACGCGCCTTCCAGGTCGTGACCTCGAGATCCTTGACCCATTTCGTCGCCGACACATATCCGTAAAGACCGGGAATGACCAGCCGGGCGGGGAAACCGTGTTCGACCGGCAGCGGTTCCCCGTTCATGCCGATCGCCAGCATCGCGCCCCGCTCCGGATCGAGCGCGGCGACGGCCGGGCTGCCGGAGGTCCAGCCGTCGACACTGGTGGAGAAGAGCTGCTCGGCCCCGGGCAGCACTCCGGCCTCCCGCAGGAGATCCCCCAGGTCGACGCCGATGAAGTTCGCCGTGGACACGTAGGTCCCGCCGACCTCGTTGGACACGCACGTCATGGTGATCGTGCGCTCGATCAGCGGCCGGTCCCGGATGTCGGCGTAGCTGTACCGTTTTTCATCGCGCACCATGCCGTGCAGCCGGAGACTCCAGTCCTCGGCCCGGACCTGCGGCACCGACAACGCGGTGTCGACACGGTAGAAGTCTCGGTTCGAGGTGAGGAAGGTCGGCGTGCCCAGTTTGGCGAAATCCGCGTCGGCCGGGATCGGCGGTGCGGGCTCGGCGGGGACGAGCCTGCCGATCGCCGCCCGTGAAGACTCCGCGTCCCTGGTACCGGCGAGGAGTTGCCCCCCGGCGCCGGCCGCACCAGCGGCGACCACGGCACCCGCTCCGGCCAGCAACACCGACCGTCGCGACGGCGACGCGGCATCGCCGGTGGCTTCCACTTTGGCGTGCGCCCTGGCCGTGGCCAGGCGGTGCAGCCAGAGGAAGACGCCGACTCCGGCGATCAGGCTGGTCAGTGGTGCCAGCAACGCGACCGAGGTGAGGTCCGGGCGCTGCGACACGGCGAAGCCACCCAGCAGGCCGAAAGCGGCGATCAGCACGACCCCCGGAACGGGTGAACGCCGCGAGGCGACTCCCGCCACGGCGGCGGCGAGCACCATCACCACGGCCATCCCGCCGAGCAGCACGAGTTTGTCGTAGACGCCGAACGTCCGGACCGCGAAGTCCTTCAGTTCCACCGGGGTCAGGTCGATCGCCCCGTTGCCGACCGCCAGGTACGGCGAAGCGTTGGCGCCGATGAACCCGGCCACCAGATGACCGGCAGCCAGCGCCGCGGCGAGCGCCACGACACCGATCGCCGCCGCCCCGAACAGCGGGAGACGGGGTTCCTGATCGGCTCGCGAAGTCTTCATGCCAGGTATTCGCGGCCGATCGGCCCGCGGACTGGTTTTCTTTTCACAGAGAGAAAAATCTGAATACGCGGCGGGCCGCACCAGGTACTCGTGGCGGACACCCTCACGGACAGGTCACAATCGGGACACGGTCCTCTTTGTCCACAGTGGAGGGCTCCCGCAACCAGTCGACTACTTGGACACGGGGTCGGTGCCCCGACGCGGCGCGTGAAGGCCCCCTTCCCCAAGTACATGAAGGCCTCCTTGCTTGCGCCTGGAGCCAGGGCCCCGGCTATGTCGGGGTCTTGCAGGTCAGGCAGCTCTTTGTCGCTGCGTGAGGCCGACGACGGAGGAATGGGAACATACCGGTTGCGGAGCCCTTCGAGCGGGGAGGACTTCGGACGTTCACCGTCCGGAATCCTCCCGCTCGCCGCTTACGGGCACCAGCTTCACGTACTTCACCAGACCGCAGGACCACCTACCCGAGTTGCTCACCCCGGCTTGCATGGTCATACACAACTATGCATATACTTCCATCATGTCCAAGGTACTCACCTCTCTGCCTGTCGGCGAACGCGTCGGGATCGCCTTCTCCGGCGGCCTCGACACCTCGGTAGCGGTCGCGTGGATGCGCGAGAAGGGTGCAGTGCCGTGCACCTACACCGCTGACATCGGCCAGTACGACGAACCCGACATCGAGTCGGTCCCGGGCCGGGCGAAGGCCTACGGCGCCGAGATCGCGCGCGCTGTCGACTGCAAGGCCGCGCTGGTCGAGGAAGGGCTCGCGGCGCTGGCCTGCGGCGCCTTCCACATTCGCAACGGCGGCCGCACCTACTTCAACACCACCCCGCTCGGCCGCGCGGTCACCGGCACGCTGCTGGTGCGCGCGATGCTCGAGGACGACGTCCAGATCTGGGGCGACGGCTCCACCTTCAAGGGCAACGACATCGAGCGGTTCTACCGCTACGGCCTGCTCGCGAACCCGTCCCTGCGGATCTACAAGCCGTGGCTGGACGCCGCGTTCGTCAGCGAACTCGGCGGCCGCAAGGAGATGTCCGAGTGGCTGCAGGGCCACGGCCTCCCCTACCGGGACAGCACCGAAAAGGCCTACTCCACGGACGCGAACATCTGGGGCGCGACCCACGAGGCCAAGTCGCTGGAGCACCTCGACACCGGCATCGAGATCGTCAACCCGATCATGGGTGTGCGGTTCTGGGACGCCGACGTCGAGATCGCGCCGGAAGACGTCACGATCGGCTTCGAGCAGGGCCGCCCGGTGACGATCAACGGCAAGGAGTTCGCCACCGCGGTCGACCTGGTCCTGGAGGCCAACTCCATCGGCGGGCGGCACGGGCTCGGCATGTCCGACCAGATCGAGAACCGGATCATCGAGGCCAAGAGCCGCGGTATCTACGAGGCGCCGGGCATGGCGCTGCTGCACGCGGCGTACGAGCGGCTCGTCAACGCGATCCACAACGAGGACACCCTCGCCAGCTACCACAACGAGGGCCGTCGTCTCGGCAGGCTCATGTACGAAGGCCGCTGGCTGGACCCGCAGGCGATGATGCTGCGCGAATCGCTTCAGCGGTGGGTCGGCGCGGCCGTCACGGGCGAGGTCACCCTGCGGCTGCGGCGCGGCGAGGACTACTCGATCCTCGACACCACCGGCCCGTTCTTCAGCTACCACCCGGACAAGCTGTCGATGGAGCGCACCGAGGACTCGGCGTTCGGCCCGGTGGACCGGATCGGCCAGCTCACCATGCGGAACCTCGACATCGCCGACTCGCGCGCCAAGCTCGAGCAGTACGCCGGGCTCGGCATGGTCGGCGGCGGGCACCCGACGCTGATCGGCGCCGCGCAGGCCGCGTCGACCGGCCTGATCGGAGCGATGGACGCGGGCGGCGCGCAGGCGATCGCCTCGCGTGGCAAGGCTTCCGGCGAGGACGAGCTGCTCGACCACGCCGCCATCGAATCCGGCACAGACTGACCCGGACCAACGGGACGCGAAAGCGCCGGGCGCGCGGCATCGAAGCCGTTCGCCCGGCGTTGTTCTTTCTTCCGGTCAAAGACTGGGTGCGGAGGACGGTGAGCAGCCGATCAACGCGGTCGAGCCGGGGTGTACCGCGACCGACCTCAATAGACGGTCGGGGCACTTCGACGTCTCGAGGCCGCTCCCCTGGTGACTCGGTCTCAGCGGCCGCCGACCTCGGCCCGCCTCCGCCCCAGTTCGTCGACCAGCCGGGTGATCTCGACCTGACCGATCGCTTCGGCCAGCACGGAAACCGCCGCGATGCTCTCGATCCGGTACTGGACCGGCACCCCGCCCGAGGCCCGTGACTGTGCTTCGGCGTCCGCCTTCTTCTCCGCCTCGACGGACGAGAACACACTGCCCGCCCCGCCGTTGACGCAGCTGATCGAGCCCGAGCCGTTCAGCGGCAGGCTCGCCGTGTTCCGGCAGCTGCCCGCCGAGCGGCCGCCGATGGTCACGTTCGCGGTCATCGTGGCGTTGACCTGGCCGGTGACCTTTCCGCCACCGTTCGCCGACGCGGAGTTGGACACGTTCGCGGTCACCGTGCAGCCCGAGGCACCGCACGCGACCGTGGCCGCGCCGTCCATGTCGAACCGCACGCCGGTGTCGACCGCGCCGGACAGCTTCTTGGTGTTCGACACCAGGTCTTCGTAGACGGCGTCGGTCTCCTGCGGCGACAGAGCGTCCACATCGGACTCACCGAGGCTGCCGCCCGTCGGCAGCTGGGGCCGCGACTCCGGGCCGGGCATCGTCGGCAGCCGCGGGACGGACGGCAGCCCGCCGGGCACCTTCACGGAGAACCGGAGGAGCCGGTGCGGCGCCTGCTTCGAGACGTACAGGTCACCGGCGGACGTGCCGGCCTTGAGCGCCGGGACGTCCCGGACGGTCTCGTTCTGGTCGCCGGGGATCTCGTCCGCCCGATCCAGCGCCTCACGCAGGCGTTTGGCGAGCTTCTCCGGGGCCTCGAACTGTTGCAGGACCGGGCCGAACAGCGCGTCCTCGCCGGTGATCCACCGGTCCTTGAGATCATCGGCGGCCGAGGAGTCCGCTCGCGACCCCGGCAGCATGCCGTCGGGCGCCTTGAAATAGACCTTGCCTCCGACGACGAGGATCTCGATCTTTTTGCCCTGGAACGACATCGTGCCCGACGTCTCACCGAACGCGGTGGTCTTGACGTCGGTTTTGATCATCCCGCCGACGGCGGAGGTGCTGTTCCGGACCGCCGGCGCCGAGGCGAGCCCGGCCAGCGCCTGCTCGAAGGGTTCGCGGCCCGCTTTCGAGGGCCACAGCAGCCAGGTCGTCAGTCCGGCGAGGAGCACCACCACCAGCCCGGCGATACCACCGAACAGCAGCCACCGCCGGGGTTTCCCGGCGGGCGGCGCCGGTACCGGCTGGGGAACCCAGCCCTGCGGCGGCGGCCACTGCGCGCCTTGGGGTGGGAATGTCTGCTCCACGTCGCCTCCATCACTGAAATCACCGGACGACGTCACGCTAGGGACGAAGGATGAAAACTTGATGAAACGCGATCAGGTGAATCGGTAGGGCGCGGGAGCCGATGTGCTCAGCGCGTACCGGACGGCTTCGGCGCGGGAGTGGCACGAGCGGCGCCGCCGAAAGGCGTCCGGCGCCGGACACCGGCGGCGAGATGAGCCTGGTCGCGGTGCGGGAACGGACCGCCGCGCTGGGCGGCTCGGCGAAGGCGGGCGGACGGTCGAGGTCCGCCTGCCCCTGGACGGAGTGAGTCCCGGCCGCGCCGGGCGGACGCGGCCGGGGACCCTGGTCTGTCGCGACCTTGCCCGTCCGCTCACCGACCCTTGCGCTGGAACGAGATCCGGTGCAGCCCACCGGGTGTTTCGTCGGCGAGGTACAGCTCACCGTTCTGGTCGGTGCCGAACGTGGTGGCGTCGAGCGGGAACTCCCCGATCCGGGCGCTTTCGTAAGTCCCGTCGGCCTTCTTGCGGACGGCCCAGGCAGTGCCCTGGCAGAAGTCGGTGGCGAGGTAGACCCCACCGGCGAGCGAGGCGTACTTCCTGCCGCGGTAGACGTGTCCGCCGATCACCGCGCAGCCCTCCGCGCCGGAGATGTAGTGGAAGACCGGCTCGGTGTAGGTCACGCCGTCCTTGCACCGCGTCTGGTCGAACACGACCGGGCCTTCCTTGCAGGACCAGCCGAAGTTCGCGCCTCCCTTGCCCTTCGCGATGTGGTCGACCTCCTCGAACCGGCCCTGGCCGACGTCGCCGATCCACAGTGAGCCGTCGGCCTGGTCGAAGGAGAACCGCCACGGGTTGCGCAGCCCGTACGACCAGATCTCCGGACGCGCGCCCGCGACACCGACGAACGGGTTGCCCGCCGGGACGCAGTACCCCAGCGGACGGCACGCGCGGTTGACGTCGACGCGCAGGATCTTGCCCAGCAGCGTGTCCAGCCGCTGCCCGCTGGCCAGCGGGTCGCCCCCGCCGCCACCGTCGCCGATCCCCCAGTACAGGAACCCGTCCGGGCCGAACGCCAGCTGACCGCCGTTGTGGTTGGGGAACTCGGAATGCGGCTGCGTCAGCAATTCGGTGACCGCGCCGGTGTCCGGCCGGACCCGCGACAACGTGACCGCGCTGTCGGACTTGCGGGTGTAGGCGACGTAAACGCGCCTGTCCTTCGCGATGGCCAACCCGAGCAGCCCGCGTTCGACGTCCGCGCCGTTCACCTTGTCGCTGATGTCCAGGAAGGGCCTGGTGGCGAGGCCAGTACGGGGATGGTAAGCCCGGACGACGCCCCTCTTCTCCACGACCAGGATCCGGCCGCTCCCGTCGTTGAGCGCCGTGATGGCGGTCGGGTTCACCAGTCCGGAAGCGACTTTGGTCGCGGTGGCGGTCAGCTCTCCGAGTGGAACACCCCGCGCTTCCCGCGGTTCGGCGCTGCTCGCCGCCGGGAGGAGGACTCCCGCCAAGGCGAGCCCGGCCACCAGGGACAACCCCCGGCGAAGATGCCGTCGCGTCATGTGGACTCCAATCACCGTTGAATGGTCTGGTCCAATTCAACAGCGGTCGGAGCAGCGGCGGTACCTCCATCTGCGAGCTTTTCGTCGGTTTCTTTCCCCCGGCGGGTCCACTCAGGGCTATCGCATTGCGCCAAAGCACTCGCGAAATGGACACCATGCACCCGGTCAGCGGTGTGCGACCGAGCGTTCATGCCTTTGTCTGGAGGATCGAGTTCCTAATGTCGGCGACGATCGATCAGCTGTCGGGGCGGCGATGATCCGGTGACCGAGAACGATGACGGGGCAGGCGAACCTGCCGAACTCGCCCGTCTCTACAACAACGGCGAGACGATCGAGAACTTGGCGGAGCGCTACGCGCTGAGCTATCGAAAGGTGCGAACCACCTTGCTGGCCGCCGGTATCACCCTGCGGCCAGCGAAAGTCCAGCTTCCCCCCACGCCACCAGGACTCGTCAACGCCTATTTGTCGGGCAGGAGCATCCGGCAGCTGGCGCACATCCACGGCATGAGCTACAACCAGACCCGCCGGATCCTGCTCGCGGAAGGCGTCGCCCTTCGCCCCCGGGGGCGACAGTAGGCTAGACCCGACGCCCGTCCGGAGCCGGTTCTCCGGGCATCACCACGCCCGGAGAACCGAGGCCCTACTCACAGCGCATGACTTCGATCGTCACACAGAGTAGACGATCCATATGTAGCGATTGATCACGATCTTGCTTTTCCTTCCTGCGATACTGGGCGTAGAAACTGGATACACCCGAATCTTTGACTTCATGAAATGCCCTTGCGCATTTTGAGCAGGCCGTACATCCAGCCACCTTGTGGGTGACTGTGCGGCGAAGCGTACAGATACTCAAATGACCCGAGAAACCGGCCCACCACACTTCTGTGCCGCCCTGTTCAGCGACACGCTACACGATGGCCTGACTTGTGCTTCCTCCCCGCGCTCGCGCAAGTCTTCCCCTCGCCGGACACAGTCGGACCGAGCCGCGAACGACCGGCCGCCGACCCCGCGAGAACCGGCCTCGTAACTTACTGATCGGTAATCACGGAACCGGCCTAATTTGCGAAAAAGATTCATACCCAACGCGTGAGTCAACCAGCTCGCGGAACAACTCTGAGTAGATTCCGACCGAGCGGGCTCACACTTTCGGTGACTACTCGCCGGTTACTTTGTGCTCATCACGTGAGGCCTCAGGCACGGTGCCCCCGGAGGATCCGGAGGTGCGGCGAGGGCATCGCCACCGTGTCCCCCGCGCCCTCACGGGCCGCCGGGACCAGGGGACCGCGCGCGTCCAGTTCGGCCAGCAGTACCTCGATCGCCTCGGCCTTCGCCGTCCGGGCCCGGCCGCGGTAGAGCTCCGCGGCCTCTCGCCACAGCTCCCGCGCGGCATCGGGGTTGCCGTGATCGCAGACGATTCTGGCCAAGACCGAAAGGGCCCGCGCCTGTCCTGTCGCGGTCTGCGATCTGTTCGCCAGGTCCACCGCCCGGTTCGCGTGCACCAGCGCCGCCTTGTCGTCATCTTCGGCATGCCGAAGCAACGCGAGGACCGTGTTGAGCTTCATGACCGAAGGGAGGACGCTCACCTCGACCAACGCCGACCCGGCACGGCATTCCGCCGATGCTTCGGCGAGCCTGCCGAGCCGGATCAGCAACTCCCCTAGCGCGACGTGCGTCAGCATCAGCTCGGTGACGTCGTCGGCCTCACGGCGACGACGCAGCGCCTCCCGGTACAGGCCGAGTGCCTCCTCGTCGTGGCCGCCCAGCTCGACCAGCGCGTCGGCGAACCGGTGTGCCGCGCTGGCGCACAACATCGGGTCGCCCAGTTCACGAACGGACGGAAAGACCTTCCGGTACCTTTCGACCGCTTCGGCCGCGCGGCCGGCGTGGAGGTGCACGCGGGCCAGGTTCAGCCTGACCGTCAGGCTGCCGATCACGATCCCGTGCGTGTCGACCAGTTCGAGCGCGCGCAGCAGGCACCGTTCGGCCGCGTCGTCGGCGCCGATGAGCATGTGCACGACCGCCAGATCGTTCAGGCACGAGGCCAGTGAGCCCGCGTCGCCTTCCGCGGTCGCCGCACGGACCGCGATGGTCAACCCCTCGACCGCGTCCGGGAACCGCCCCTGCAACATGAAGAATTCCGTTGTCATCGCGGGAAGAACACAGGAGATGCCGTTCAGGACACCTTCCGACGCCGCGATGATCGCCATCAGTGACGTTCTCTCGCGCAGTACCCATTGCCGCGCTTCGGCGACGGTGCGGAATCCGGGTGTCGGCGCCGCCGACACCATCGGCGGCATGTCCAGCAGCTCCTTGTGCGGGAATTGGAGCCGGTACGCGTCGACGACCATGCGCAGGTAGAACTCGAACATCCTCCGCCGTGCGATGTCCACATCGGACAGTCTAGCGGCGAGAGACGCGGCGTACAGATGCAGAAGATCGTGCACACGATAGCGATCGAGATCGGCGGGGTGCTCGATCAGATGCGCGGCGACCAGCACGTCGAGCGAACGTCGCACCTCCGGCACCGGACGCCCGTCCGCCGCGGCGATCGCCTCACTGGTCATCTCGGCGCTCGGATGCAGGCCGATCAGGGCGAACACCCGCTGCTCGGCGGGTTCGAGATCCTGATACGAAAGAGCGAAGGCGGAACGCAGGCTCGTCCCCGGCCAGTCCCCCTCGTCGCCGAGGTCCAGCAGCAGGTCGGCATCCCGCAGTTGACCAGCCAGGGTCCGCATCCGCGTGCCCGCCCGCGAGACGGCGCGTTCGGCGACCAGGGTCAGCGCCAGCGGGTTGCCCCGGCACAGCCGCACCAGTTCTTCGATCCCCTCCGCGTCGTCGCGCGCGCGAGGGCCGATCCGCCGGGTCAGGAAGGACGACGAGTAGCGGTCACCGAGGGGAAAGACCGTGATCACCAACGGGGTCAGTTTCGCCGACAAGGACTTCAGCCGCCAGCGCGAAACGATCAGCACCGTGCACGACGACAGGACACCCAGCACTGGTGCGACCTGATCGGAACTGCGCACGTTGTCGAGGATCACGAGCATCGAACGCCGGGCGAGCAGCGCGGACAGTTTCGCCGCGCGGGCGATCGGATTGACCACTTGATCGACCGGAAAGTCCAGCAGCGACAGGAGTGTGTCGACTATTTCGCCCGAACCCGCTCGTGCGGCCTGGCTGTCACCGCGAAGATCGAGCATGACCGCGCCGTGCCGATAGCGTCGTTCGGCGCTATGCGCCCATTTGGCCGCCAACGTCGTCTTCCCGACCCCAGGACCTCCGTTTACCACCACGACCCCACGCCGCGGCGCCCCCGCCGAATCGGTCGTGTACGCGTCGAGCAGGGCGACGAGGTCACCCCTTCCCGCGATGTCGTCGATATCCGGGGGCAAATGCCGGATCACGGGCTCCGCCTGATCGACGGAAGCGGATTCAGGAACGGCCGGACTCCGCCGCGGAATCATCCGATCCGGCCGGATGAGCACTTCCTCGTTGACGGTTCGCAGTTCCTGCGCCGCCCTTGTCTCACCCTCCTCCCGGTAACGGGCATACATCGCCCGGAAGAAGTCGGCGGCTTCGGCGGGTTGATCTGCCTCGGCCAGTGCGCGAATTCTCAATTTGGCGAAGCTCAGCTCCATCGGGTGGGCCTGTTCGAGTTCCGTCAGTTTCCGCACCGCGGCGTCGGCCTGTCCGGTCGCCACTTGTTCCGCGACGACGAACGCGTTGGCCGGAATCCACTCGCCGCGGACCCATCGGGTACGCCATCCGTCGGCACGTTCGGTCCGCAGATCGGCCAAGGCGTCGTCCCGCCACAACCGCACGGCCGACAGCGCTTCGATCAGCGCGCGATCATGTTGCTCGAGTTCACGAAATCGGCGGGCCTTGTCCATCATGGCCTGGAACCGGAAATGATCGATCAGCCCCGGCTCGACCTCGAGAAGGCAGCCCCCTTTGCCTACACTCACCTGCGCGGGCACGGATTTTTCGTTGAACGCCTGACGTAACTTCGCCGCGTTCTGGTGCAGCGTCGAACGAGCGTCCAAGGGGTCTCCTTCGTGCTCTTCCCACACCCAGTCCACGACGACGTCGAGCGGCATCCGCCGGTTCGGCGCGGTCAGCAACGCGGTCAGCACCTGTCTCGGCCGCGGGCTCGCCCAGTTCACGTCCACATTCCCGTGCAGAAGCATGGCCGTCTGCCCGAGAATTCCGAATGCGATTTCCACGAGTGCGCCCCTTCCCCATGGCGAACCCGGGTTCGCCACCCCTGTTCCGCCGGATCATTTTTCCACCCGGCGGCGGATAAGGCCAGGTCATCACCATTATTGTCAAACTACGACGATCACCGTTGATCGATTGTCAAGGAACCGACTACGGCGTGAAGCCGCTTTCTTCACGTGCACTCCCATGCTGGCTACGGATACCGGAGTTCCAGCGAGGGGGAAATGCCATGACCGAGTCAGCATGGGTACGCAGTCCGGTGGGAAGTCCCGACCGGCACTTCGCGACACGCAAGGGTGTCAAGTCCGTACTGGTGATGATTCCGTACATCGTCGCCGGAAACCGGCTTCTCGATCTCCTTCCCTTGCTTGAAGCCGATCATCGCCTCCAAGTGGTCTTCACGGTGCCGGAGCCGTGGGAGTCTTGGCGTGCGACCCAGGAGTTCGTCGACCGCCAAGACGGTGTGGTCCTGCCGTGGGCACAAGCCCGCCGCGGTGGATACGACCTCGTCCTCGCCGCCAGCAGGCGAGGCATCGACGAAGTCACCGGGCCGGTGCTGCTGATCCCGCACGGCGGCGGTTTCGCCCAGTACCAACCGTGGCGGCCGCCCGGCACCGGACACGGCTGGACTCCCCAGACCGGGCTCGACGCGGGCCGGCTGATGCGAGAGGGACAGGTGCGCGCCGACTCGATCGTGCTCGTTCACGACCGCGAGATGGACGTCCTCGCCGAGACCTGCCCCAGCGCGGTGCCCGCCGCCGTCGTCGCGGGTGACATCGCGCTGGATCGCCTCACCGCCAGCCTTCCTTTCCGCGCTCAGTACCGGAAAACCCTCGGCGTCCCCGACGACCGGCGTCTGGTGGTGGTCACCTCGACCTGGTCCGACCGCTCGGCCTACGGGCGTCATCCCGACCTGTTCGAGCGGGTTCTGAGCGAACTCCCGCCCGAGCGGTTCCGCGTCGTCGGCCTCCTTCACCCGCAAATCTGGTCACACCACGGCCCTTGGCAGGTTCGCTCCTGGCTGGCCGACAGCCTGCGGTCCGGCCTCGCCCTCGTGCCACAGGAAGGGAGTTGGCGGGCCGCCTTGATCGCCGCCGACCACGTCATCGGTGACTACGGCTCCGTGACCGGCTACGCGGCAGGCATCGGCAAGCCGGTACTCCTGGCCGTGGACGGCAGCGAGCCGTTGCTGCCCGGTACGCCCAGCGCGGTCGTCGCCGAACACGCGCCACGCTGGACGCCTGGCCGTCCTCTTCTCCCCCGGCTGCGCGACGCCGAATCCGTCGACGTGGCCGACCGGGTCCGCGCACTGCTTTCGTCCCGGCCTGGACGCGCCGGAGCGATCTTGCGGACCGAGATGTACCGGCTCCTCGGTTTGACCGAACCAGCCCGTGCGGTCCCGCTGTCCCCGGTTCCGGTGGCGGGGGTGCTGCGATGACCACCATGGCGACCCGGATCCGCGTTGTCGGCTCGCCTCGTTCCGCGGTCTATCGGGTCGACGCGGGCGGGAGTTCGTTCCTCATGGCCGTCGACGGCCAGTGCCTCCGCCCTTCCGTCGCCGATGTGCTGATCCACCGTGCCGGGCACGGTGTCGCGAACGCCAGGGCGTTGATCGCGGACACCTTCGACCGGCTGCCCGGTCTCACCGTGCTGGCCGTCGCGTGTCACGGCGGACTCTGCGTCGTCGGTGATCGTGACGGCGATGTGGTCGTCTTGGCGGAGTCCGCCGATCTCGTGGCGGCGGCCGCCTACCTCTGGCTACTCACTCGCCAGAGGCTCCGGCGGCTGAGAACGGTCGCGATCCGCGGCCAAGGCGGCCAGCCGGGTCCGGACCAGCTCCAGCTGCGGACCGCCCACCGTGCGCACCAGCTCCAGCGCCTCTGTCAGCTGACCGCGGGCCGCGTCGAGATCACCCTCACCTTCGGCGACCTCGGCGAAGGCCAGCAGAACATCGGCTTGATAGACGGCCGAGCCTGACTCGGCGAACACCGCGGCGGCGTGCTCGAGCCTGCGCTTCGCCGCGGTGATCTCGCCTGCCCGCGCGTCGATGCGAGCCAGTGCGATGGCGCCCCTGGCCCCGGCCTTCACATCGCCGATCTCCGCGAACATCCTTTGCGCGAGGTTCAGATGCCGTGCGGCATCAGTGGTGCGGCCCGCTTGGAGCAAGGCTTCACCGATCCGGCGATGACGCAACGCGACGCCCCGGTCGATTCCGAGTTCCTGTTCGATCACCAGGCTTTCGCCGAAGAACCCGACCGCGCGGTCGAACTCGCCGCGTCCCTGGGCCGCCATGCCCAGCTGGTCCAGCGCCACGGACTCGTTGTGACGGCTCCCGGCGCCTCGTGCCAGCTCCACCGCTTTCGAGCATTCGCGTTCCGCGGCTTCGAACCATCCCAGATTCAGATAGGCGCTGGCCAGCTGGCAGCGCAACCGCGACTCGGCCACCGCGTCGGCACACCGGCGTGCCGCGATGACACCGATTTCCTGCGTCCGGATCCACCGCTGATAGTGCTTGCGATAGAGGAACAGTTCCCAGAGAGCTTCGGACAGCTGCCAGGTCACCTCGTCGTGCCGCAACGCGAGTGTCTCTTCGAGCACCGCGACGATGTCCGGAAGCCGGTCGTCCAGCCACTGAAGGGCTTCGGCGCCCGTGGCGAACAGCGACGGCGAATTCTCGTAGCGGGCGGAAACGGTGCTGACCCGCCACCTCGTCGGGATCACCACCATGTTCGCCCGGGTCATCCGGTGCAGATACCAGTCCGCGATCCGGGGAACGACGTCGAACCGTTCGTCGTCGGGCAACGCCCGCGCGTGCAGCCTCACCAAGTCGTGGAAGCGGTAACTGCCCTCTCCGGTCTCCTCGAGAAGGCTGGCGTCCGCCAAAACCTGCAACCCTTCCTCGGCGCCGTCGTCGGAGACCCGTACCGCCGCGGCCGCCGCTCCCACTTCGACGGCCGGCCCCGGATGTTCGCTGACCAGCCGGTAAAGCCGGGCGGCGTGCGGCGGCAGAGCGGAGTACGACGAGTCGAAGGTGGCCGTCAACGAGGCCTCGCCCACCGGCGAGAGCTTCGTCAACCGCACTCGTTCGTCGCGGAGCTCCGCGACCATCCTGGCCACCGGCCACTTCGGCCGCGACGCCAACCTCGCGCCGGCCACCCGGAGAGCGATCGGCAACCGGCCGCACAAGGTCGCCAGCTTCTTCACGTCGGACAGTTCGCCCGCCACTCTCGACTTCCCGACCGATCGCGTCAGCAGCTCGACGGCGTGTTCCTGGGGCAGCGGCGCCATGTCGACGAATCGCGCGCCCTCCGCGTGCAGGCCATCCAGCCTCAGCCTGCTGGTGACCACCACGACGCAGCCCGACGAAGCGGGGATCAGCGGCCGCACCTGGGCGGCCGAGATCGCGTTGTCCACCACCAGCAACAGCCGCCTCCCCGCGGTGGTGGTCCGGAACAGCGCCGCCTGCTCGGCCAATTCGACCGGCACCCGCTCCGGAGGGACACCCAGGGCACGCAGGAAGGCTCCGAGCGCGTCCTCGGGCGGGACGGCCGTCTCCGGTGAGAACCCGCGCAGATCCGCGTACAGCTGCCCCTCGGGGAAGCGGTCGGCGTTCCGGACCGCCCAGGTGACGGCGAGCGCGGTCTTGCCCACCCCGCCGGGACCGACCACGACGGTCACCGCGGGCGACCGGTCGACCGAGTCGTTCCCCTGGCCG
The DNA here is from genome assembly GCF_001953865.1 of Amycolatopsis coloradensis. Lineage (GTDB taxonomy): Bacteria > Actinomycetota > Actinomycetes > Mycobacteriales > Pseudonocardiaceae > Amycolatopsis > Amycolatopsis coloradensis. Next base: position 416,995 of record NZ_MQUQ01000020.1, on the reverse strand, counting down.
TCGGCGGCCGAGTCGAGTGCCTCGAGCTCGGTGGTCCGGCTGGTGAAATGCGCGGGAACGGGAGGTAGCTGCCGCGGAACGGGTGTTACGGAGGGCGACACCGTGCCGATGTCATCTGCCATGACCGCACCCCGGCCGATGACGATCCGGGCCCGAATTGCCTCGCGGTAATTCTCCACGAACGAGGACATGATTCGGCGCCCGGCACAGTCGCGATTCGCCACCTGGTTCATCCAGCGCAGATCGCATGCTCGTGCTCCCCCCACACGGCCACATTCTTTTGTCCACGCAACTCTCGCGCACAATTCCGCATCGCGTCGCGCTGCCACGTCTCATCCGAGAACTCCAGACAAATACCCGAACCTCCCTGTCTACCTCGCCGGGCCGACGGTCTTCCCGCAGGGACGGCATATCCACCCGAAAGAACCACAGTGAAGCCCCGTGGTACACCTGAACGCAGGTATAACAGTGAAATACTGTGATCTGCCACACTTTCCCCTCGCCCACGCTCGCGAATACCCCGAATCAGCGGACACACGAGACCGATATCGCCCGGCGAAGAACGTTACCGGAATCGATTCGGAAAACGCACCAGGAACATGCATGACGGTTTCCTTTTCGAGTGATCTTCCCGTCGAAATACCCGGCCGCCGACCCCCGCGAGGCCTGGCGCCGGACGAGACGTCCAGCCACACGCGTCGTCCACATCGCGTCATCTACTCGCCCAAGATCATTCGCGCGGCGTTCATCCTTCTTTCGGGGCAATTCGGACATGGGCCATACCCCGGAGTAGCCACATGTGTGACCTCTGTATGCTCCGCTCTCGCTCGATGGGAGTACCGATCCCCCGTCTGGGCGAGCCGTTGCGGTCGGGGCCTGTGGTCGCGAGCGGCACTGGCATTCGTGGTCCGTATCGGATGGGAGACACATGCACGGCAGGTCAGTTCTGGTTCGCGGTGGGATCGCGGTCGCTTCCGCGGCCGTCGCGCTGACGATGGCCGCTCCGGCCGCCCTCGCCGACGACGGCGCGGCGCGGGGCCGGGTCGTCGAAAGCGCCGGCACCGTGGGTTTCAGCGTCAACTTCGGGGACAGCAAAAACTATGTCGCGAAGCTGTTCGGGCTGAAGCTCTCGGACGGCAGCAAGCTCAAGATGTACTGCGTTCAGGTCGAGGTCGACATGCGTACCGACCAGGACATGATCGAGCGCCCGTGGAACAAGTACCCGGACGCCGCGTCGCCGTTCAACAAGAACAACGCGAAGATCAACTGGGTCCTGCACCACGGCTACCCGGCGATCGACGTGAAGTCGATCGAGGGCGTGCTCGGCAAGGAAGGCGTCAAGCTGACCGACGGCCTGTCCGTCGACGAGGCCGTGACCGCGACGCAGACCGCGGTCTGGCACTTCAGTGACGGCAAGGACCTGGACCGCAAGAAGCCCCTGCCCTACGAAAACGCCGAAGAGTCCGCCGACGTGCTGGCGCTCTACGACTACCTCACCGGCAAGGACAACGTCGGCATCGGCCAGCAGCCGAAGCCGACCCTCGACATCGGCCCGGCCAAGGCCAACGGCGCGCCCGGTACCCGGATCGGCCCCTTCAGCGTGGCCACCACCGGTGACATCACCGAGCTGACCAGCAAGCTGCCCGAGGGCGCCAAGGTCACCGACGCCGACGGCAAGGAGATCAAGGCCGCCGCCATCAAGGACGGCACCAAGGTCTACATCGACGTCCCCAAGGACGCCAAGGACGGCAACGGCTCGTTCACGCTGAAGGTCAGCGGCCACCTCGACACCGGCCGCCTGTTCGTGGGCGAGAACTACGCCAAGGTCCCCGCGCAGTCGCTGATCGTCGCGGAGTCCGAGAAGACCTCGGTCGTCGCCAACGCGACCGTGAACTGGAAGCAGGGCGGCGCCCCCGCGACCGAGACCCCGGCCCCCACCACACCCGGTGGCGCCGAATCGGGTGGCGGCAACGAGCTGGCCAACACCGGTGCTTCCGCGACCCTGCCGCTGATCATCGGCGGCTCGCTCCTCGGCGCGGGCGTGCTGATGGTGCTGCTGGTGCGCCGTCGCCGTAGCCAGGCGTAACAAGCGATTCCCAGAACGGGGCCGGTCCACTGTGGACCGGCCCCGTTTTCGTCGACCGGCCGCAGTCGCCGACCCTGATCGCATTGCCCGCTTTTGTGCTGGATCACAACACCGAGCCGCCGGAGTCGTGCTCCGTCCAAATCGGAACTCGTCGCGAAGAAAAACTGTCGAAATCGCGTCGACAAATCATGTACGCGTCTGTACATCACCGGTTACCGGCTGGTAGGTTCCGAGCGTCCAAACGTGCTCCACTTCATGATTCAAAGGGGAGTCATGATCCGAAAGCCCGCTCGCCTGCTGACCGTCGTGCTCGCGCTCGTCTTCACTTTCGCCGCCGCGCCCGCCGCCACAGCCGCCCCCAGGACAGATCCCTTCTACAGCTATGACGGCGCCGAACCGCTGTCGTCGTACAGCCCGGGAACCGTGCTGAAAACCCGGACGCTGAATTACCATGTCATCGGTATTTCCACGCCGCTCAAGGTGACCCAGCTGCTCTACCGGACCACCGACGCACTCGGGAAGCCGTCCGCCAACGTCACTTCCGTGGTGCGCAGCCTCACCGGCGACAGCACCAAAGCCGTTTCGTACCAATCGTTCTATGATTCGCTCAATCCCGAGCACGGCCCGTCACGGGCGATCGCCGGTGGCGTCTCGCTCGGTGGCCTGATCGCGAACGCGGAATCCCTGCTCATCGCTCCGTCCCTGTTGCAGGGCTACAACGTCGTCATTCCCGACACCGAAGGCCAGGACGCGAACTTCGCGGCAGGGCCCGAATACGGGACGAACACCCTGGACTCGATCCGCGCCGCGACGCGGGCGCCGGAAACGGGGATGAACGACAAGACCCGGTTCGGCCTCCTCGGCTATTCGGGTGGCGCCATCGCGACCGGCTGGGCGGCCGCGCTCGCGCCGGATTACGCGCCCGACGTCAACAAGAACCTCGTCGGGTTCACCGAAGGCGGCGTGCTCGTCAAGCCGTCGCACAACCTGAAGTACGTCAACGGAAGCGTCGCGTGGACGGGGGTCATCCCGATGGCTCTCATCGGTGTCACCCGGTCTTTCGACATCGATCTCACGCCGTACGCGAATTCCTACGGCCTCCAGGTGCTCAAGGACATGGAGAAGGCGTCGATCGTCGACGCGCTCGGCCGTTATCCCGGGCTCACCTGGGAAAAGTTCGTCAAACCCGAGTACACCAATCCGAATACGGTGCTGCCGTACGTCGAGGCCGTGAACAAGGTCAATCTCGGTTCGGCGCCGACGCCCACCGTCCCAGGTTTCATCGCGCAGGGGAACAACGGCGTCCTGGAAGGCACTTTCGGCAATCCGCCGGGTATCGGCACCGGTGACGGCGTGATGGTCGCGGGTGACGTGCGGTCCTTGGCGCGGCAGTACTGCGAGACCGGCAACAAGTCGATCAAGTACGACCAGTACAACACGCTGAGCCACGTCGGGGCGGCCGTCGCCTGGGCGCCGCAGGCGATCCTCTGGATCAACGACCGGTTCGCGGGCAAATCCGCGCCGTCCACCTGCGGGAAGATCGCGCCCGGCAATTCGCTGGCCCCGGAGGTGCCGGTCGGCTGACCGCGCTCGTCCACTGTGCCCGGCCGTGCCCCATGGCCGGGCACAGTCGCGGGTGGGAGGCCAACACGCCACCTATGCCGTGCCCACCACGTTCCACCGCACCGTGTTCCACCGCACCGTGCCCGCGTGAAAGCCCCCTTCCCTCGGCTGAGCCGAGGGAAGGGGGCCTTCACGCGGCAGCGCTGTGGCTGATGACGCCCATTGGTCTGCACCACCTGAAGCGGTACCGTGCCGCACGTGACCGAGCAGGACCGCGCCACCCGCAAACTGCCGAAGGGCCCGCACAACCTCAGCCGTGACGAGGTCGCCGGCACCCAGCGGGCGAGGCTGATCGACGCCGTCCTGGAGAACACCGGCGAACGCGGCTACGTCGCCACCACCATCGGTCACATCACCGCCACCGCGGGCGTTTCGCGGACGTCGTTCTACGAACAGTTCGACGGCAAGCAGGACGCGTTCCTCGCCGCCTATCGCGAGATCACCACCGAGTTCATCGCGCAGGGCGCCGCCGCGGGCGCCGAGGCCGCGACTCCGCTGGACGCCGTCGCCGCGTGCTGTGACTTCCTCGTCGACTACGTGCACCGCCGTCCGACAGCCGTCCGCGCCGTCCTGCTGGAGATCTACGCGCTCGGCGACGCGGGGCTCGAAGCGCGGGAGAACACCTTGCGCGCCGGGGAAGCCGTGTTCGTCCGGACGGCGAAATGGGTGCGTACCACCGATCCCGCGCTGCCGCCACCGCCGCCGTTCACCGCGCGGACGGTCGTCGCCGCCACGATCGAGCTGATCACCCAGGCCATCTGGAACGGCACCGAAGACGCCTACGGCCAAGCGCGCGAAGCCGTCCGCTACACCTGGCTGCTCGGCTTGTTCGGGCACCGGAGCGTCGACGCCTGATCACCCGCGGGCGAGCCGCCGTTCGAAGTGGACGATCAGTTTCGGGTAGCGGCGCGGGAGCAGCCGGACGAGCCTGTCGACCAGTTTCGCGTCGTTTCCGACGAGCACGCGCGGTTTCCCGGCTTCGACGCCGTCGACGATGACGCGGGCGGCCTGATCGGCGGGCATCTTCAACAGCTTTTCGTTGTACAGCCGGACACGTTCCACCTGCTCGGCGGTGGGCTCGATGCCGCGGGCCTGAGCTTCCTTCAACGCCGACGAGGCGATCCCGGTCTTGACCCCGCCGGGGTGGACGACCGTCACCCGCACCGGATGCCTGCCCGCGATCATCTCGGTACGCAGTGCTTCGGTGAACCCGCGGACGCCGAACTTGCTGGCGCAGTAGGCACTGAGCGTCGGCTGGGCCATGAAGCCGTTGAGGCTGGAGACGTTGACGACCTGGCCGTCACCGGAGTCGATCAAATGCGGCAGGAAAGCCTTGGTGCCGTTGATGACGCCGAAGAGGTTGACCGCGAGCGTCCGGTCGTAGAGTTCCCATTCGGCGTCGAGGACGGTCTGCCCGCCACCGGCGACCCCGGCGTTGTTGTAGATCTGGTGCACCACACCGAACTGCCCGGCGACCGTGGCCGCGTACTCCTGGACGGCCGCCCGGTCGCTGACGTCCAGTGCGGCTCCCCGCACTTCCACGCCAAGGGCCTTGACCTCGGCGACGGCCCCGGCCAAACCCGCTTCGTCCACATCGGACACCGCGAGCCGGGCTCCGCGCCTGCCCAGTTCGAGGGCCAGCTGACGGCCGATGCCGGAACCGGCGCCGGTGACGACGGCGACCTTGCCGCGAACGCCGCTCATCGCTGCTCTCCGGTGGGGTCCAGCGCCAGTCCGGCGGTGAGTTCGACGAGCCGGTCGACGAGGTCCGGGGCGATGTGGTGACCCATCCCGGCGATTTCGACGTAGCGGGCGCCCTTCACGGCCTTCGCGGTGGCCCGTCCGCCGGTGTGGTGGACCATCCGGTCGGTGTCGCCGTGGACCACGATGGTCGGGCAGGTGATGCGGCCGAGTTCGGCGGTGCGGTCACCGCTGGCCTGGATCGCGCCGATCTGGCGGGCGATGCCGCTGCGTGCCCGCCTCCCGCCCGCCCGTTCCCACAGGCCGGTGGCCCAGGCCGTTTCGACGTCCTTGTCCAGGGGGAAAGTGGCCGAGCCGAGGTGGCCCGTCATCGCCAGATGCCCGGTCACGGACTCCTCGACAGTCCGGGCGGGCCGCCTCGCCATGCGCAGCAACGTCGACCGCGCCGGCTGCCCGACCCGGCGGTGGCCGGTGGTGGAGAAGATCGACGTCAGCGACAGGACGCGGCCGGGATTCCGGGCGGCGACGGTCTGGGCGATCATGCCACCCATCGACATGCCGACCAGATGCGCTTCCCCGACACCGAGGTGGTCGAGCAGGCCGACGGTGTCCGTCGCCATGTCCCCGAGGTCGTAGGCGTCCGGCAGCGGCCGGGCCAGCAGCTGCCGGAGTTTGCCCGGATTCGGCGCCTTGACGCGATCCGAGCGGCCCGCGTCCCGGTTGTCGAACCGGATGACGCGGAAGCCGCGGCGGGCGAAACCCTCGGTCATTTCCCGCGGCCACGACGTGAGGTCGAGGCCCAGCCCGGCGATCAGCACCAAGGGCGTGCCGTCGGCGGGTCCGTCCTCGCGGTAGCAGATCCGCGGGCCGCCGGGCAGGTCGGCGAAGTGGTCGGTCATGAGCTCACCGGTTCCCTGACCGCGGCGCGGGAGAAGTGCAGCTCAGGGTCGGTGATGTCGTCCGCGCGCAGCAGTTTGATGTCGGAGTGATAGCTCATCGAGGTCAGCCACGGCATCCGGTCGCCCTGGCGCGGCAGCTGGTCGAGCGCACGCTGGACGTACCCGGCGGCGAAGTCCAGGAACGGCTTCGTCGGCATGTCCGGATCGGCGAGGACGGGACGGCAGACGTCGTAGCCGTGGTTGTCCATATGCGCGAGTAGACGGCAGAAGTGCTCGCACAGCAGGCCGATCTTGAGCGTCCACGACGAGTTCGTGTAGCCGATCGCGAAGGCGGCGTTCGGCACGTCCGAAAGCATCATCCCCTTGTATGCGACGGTTTCCGGCATGCTGACCGGTTTGCCGTCGACGCTGAAGGTCGCGCCGCCGAACACCTGGAGGTTCAGTCCGGTGGCGGTGACGATGATGTCCGCCTCCAGTTCGCGGCCCGATTCGAGCAGGACGCCCTTCTCGGTGAAGGTCGAGATCTTGTCGGTGACGACGTCGGCCTTGCCCTTGCGGATGGCGGCGAACAGGTCGCCTCCGGGCACCGCGCACAGCCGCTGGTCCCACGGGTCGTACGGCGGGTTGAAGTGCTCGTCGACCGGATAGCCCTGGGGAAGCTGCTTCTTGTTGACGTAGCGGATGAGCGACCGGGCGGTCTTGGGGAACTTCTGGCAGAACTGCCAGACCGCGAGGCCCTTGCGGATGTTCTTGCGGCGGGTGAGCGAGTAGGCCCGCTCGTCGCCAAGGATCTTGCGGAGGCCGTTGGCGATCTTGTCCTCGCGCGGCACCGGCATGACGTAGGTCGGGGTGCGCTGCAACATCGTCACGTGCGCCGCTGTCGGCGCCATCGCCGGGACTAGGGTGACCGCGGTGGCGCCACTGCCGATCACGACGACCCGCTTGCCCGCGTAATCAAGGTCCTCCGGCCAGTGCTGCGGGTGCACGATCGTGCCGGTGAAACGCTCGCGGCCTTCGAAGTCCGGGGTGAAGCCCTCGTCGTAGCGGTAGTAGCCGCCGGCGTTGAACACCCAGCCCGCGCTCAGCTGGGTGCGCTCGCCGGTGTCGGTCCGCTCGATCTCGAGCAGCCAGCGCCTCTCGTCACTCGACCAAGCCGCCGAAAGCAGCTTGTGGTGGTAGCGGATGCTGGGTTCGAGGCCGTTTTCGGTGACCGTCTCACGCAGATACGACAGGATGCGGGGCGCGTCGGCGATGGACTGCCTGTCCCGCCACGGCTTGAACTCGTAGCCGAAAGTGTGGAGGTCGGAGTCCGAGCGGATGCCGGGATAGCGGAACAGGTCCCAGGTGCCGCCGGACGCGCCACGGGCCTCCAGGATGGCGAACTTCTTGCCGGGGAGCCCGGTCTTCAGGTAACGCGCGGCCCCGATCCCGGAAATCCCGGCACCGATGATGACCACGTCGAGGTGCTCGACGGGTGTGCTCGTCGTCATGCGGTACTCCAGCCTCGTCTCGGTTACCCCCACGATGCGGGGCCACCGGGGGATTGCGCTAGCACTATCTGCACCATCATCATGGACCCATGGTGCAAAGTGCCGCAGCGCCGTGGCCGACCCTGTCCCCCGAGGCGCGAGATCTCTTCCGGCGCGGCGCGGAGATCGTCCTGCATCCGCGCGCCGAGTGGATCGAGGAACTGCACGAGGCCTCGCTGGGCGGGGACAGCATGCGCGCGGTCGCCGAGGACCCCGTGCTCACCGAGGGCACCAAACGCGCGAACCTGGCGAATCTGCTGCATTGGGCGGCCGCCAACGTGCAGCATCCCGGCAGGCGGGTCTCGGCCAACCTCAACCAGGAGGTGCTGGACGGCGCCCGCGACATGGTGCGCCGGGGCTTCGATTCCGGCGGCCTCGACGCCTACCGGCGGGCGCAGGGCGTGGCCTGGCGCCGGTGGATCGAGATCTGCTTCGAGCTCACCGCCGACCCCGTCCTTCTCCGCGAACTGCTGGACGTCTCCGCACTGTCGATCACCACGTTCATCGAGGACACCGTGGCGGCGGTGTCCGAGCGGATGGCCGCCGAACGCACCGAACTGACCCGCGGCGCCCACGCCGAACGGCGCGCCGCGGTCACGCTGCTGCTGGAGGGCGCGCCCATCAGCCGCCTCCGCGCCGAAGCCCAGCTGGGCTACCCGCTCGCGGGCCCGCATACGGCCGCGATCGTGTGGAGCGGGTCGGCCACGCCGTCGTCCCAGCAGCTCGAAACCGCCGCGGAAACGCTCATGCGGGCGAGTGGCGCCTCACACCGGCTGACCGTCGTCGCCAGCGCCGCCGCCCTCTGGGTCTGGCTGCCCGGCCGGACCCCGCCGCGAGCCGACCAGCTCGCCGGAGACCTCGCGCCGCATCCCGACGTCCGGGTGGCGCTGGGGCGGCCCGGCAGCGGCATCGACGGCTTCCGCCGCAGCCATCTGGACGCCGCCGCCACCCAGCGGATGCTCGCCCGGCTCACCTCACCGCAGCAGATCGCGCGGTACCAGGACATCCAGTTGCTCGCACTGCTCACCGTCGACCCGGCCCAGGCCGACGAATTCGTCGCCGACACCCTCGGCGAACTGCGGCACGCGGACGCCGAGACCCGGGAGACCGTCCGGACCTACGTGCACGAACTGGGCAACACGACGCGGACCGCGGAACGGCTCTACACCCACCGGAACACCGTCGTCCGGCGGCTGGCGCGGGCCGACGAGCTGCTCCCCCGGCCGTTGGCGGAGAACGCGGTGAACGTGGCCGTCGCGCTGGAGACGTTGCGGTGGCTGGGAAGTGGCGCGTGACGCACGCCGTCGGAACTGCTCGTCGGAGGAGGACGAGATCCGGAAGCCGTGTCCCGTCCGGTCATCGGCGCAGCGCACCCCGTTCTCACCGGACTGGCGCGTCCGCCGCGGGCGCGCTCGTGCAACCACTCACCGCCAGGACCAGAGCCGCCACTGCCACCACGAAACGCTTCACCTACTCTCCTCACCGCACAGGAGTCGTGACGACGGGGGAATGCGTTACGGCACCGGGATTTCGCCCGGCTACTCGACGTCCTCCGGATGAGCCAGCGGGAGGTCCAGGTTCCGCAGCATGGCGCGTTGTTCGGCGTTCAACGTGCTCTCGATCGTGATGGTGAACGGGGGTGTTTCCTTGCGGGAATGGAGGAAATTGCCCCACGCGATGCCGAGGTTGGCCAGCCCGGTCAGCGAGCCGATGGACATGCAGATGACCTCGAAGGGCCCAAGATGACCCGAATCCGACGATCCTGCCGAGCTGATCGTCGCGGACCGGGCCACGTCGGCGTCGTCGCGAAGCCAGTTATAGAACTCTTTCAGCCCTTGTTCGTCGCCGGCGGCGTTGATCGTCAGCTCCACGGGACCTCCACTCGAAAGTGACTTCCCTAGATGTCGCGGCCTGGGCTCAGGGCGTAACAGGAAATCCGTCCCGAGACCTGACCGGTGGTTCCCGTTGACCGGCCGGTGATGAAACCCGGAGCATGAAAGACATCCCGGATCCGGCGCAGGGCCGATCCCGAGGGCGGGCAACGATGTCATCGCTGATCCTTTTCGTCTTTTCCCTGACCCTGGCAGCGATTCCCGTACCGGCGGCGAAACCGGTGGCCGCCGCGGCCGTCACCAATGGTCTGTACCGGGTGATTCCGTTTGGCTGCAACGGTCCCGGGCCGTCGCTGAGTGGCGCCTCGGCAGTGGGATGATCACCGGCTCCGGTCTGGTCAACGACGGCCAGCAGGTCTGGACCTGCAATCAGGGCCTCGGCATCGGCGGTCTCGTCGAAGTCTGGTGTGCCACCGGGGAAACCCGCTGACTCGACGCCGCCCGGCGGTGACCGGTCCGGTCCTGACCAGAAAAGGGGTACTCACCGAATCCGGTGATATCGGCCAAAACTACTGTGACGACAACCAGAAGCAGTTCAAAGGTAACTTCCACGCTTCCTCGCCGATCTGGCGAACGCGACGAATTCGGCCGCGTACCGGGACTTCGCGCGGCGGCAGGCGGACTCGCTCTGGACGTCCGATCGCGACTCACCGAACCGGCGCGCTGGAACCGAGTGGGTCGGTCGCAGCAGCGTGGATTGGCCTCCTGACGATGCCGGAATCGAGACACTGAACGATTCCTGCATCGTCAAACCCCGGACCGGTCCGGGGTAGGCCGACACCTTTGCGTCACCCCTCGACAACCCGAACCGCCACTCACGACCCACGCGACCTGACGACCGGCCGCCGCCTCCCCCGCCGGCCGCCCACAACCTCTAGATTGAGCACATGGTTTCCACCGCTGAGAAGGCCACCCGGCTGCAGGAGCTGCACGCCGCCCCCGAACTACTGCTCGTCGTCAACGTCTGGGACGCGATCACCGCGAAGGTCGTCGCCGAAACCCCGGGCACGCAGGCGCTCGCCACCCCGAGCCACGGCATCGCCGCCTCCCGCGGCTATCCCGACGGCGAGAAGATCCCCCGCGACCTGATGATCGCCGAGGTCGCCCTCATCGTCCGGACGGCGGGCGACCTGCCGGTCACCGCGGACCTGGAGGCGGGTTACGGCGACCCGGGCGGCACGGTCGCCCGCGCGATCGAGGCCGGCGCGGTCGGCTGCAACCTCGAAGACCAGATGAAGCCGCTGGACGAGTCGGTGAAGGCCGTCGAGGCCGCCGTCGCCGCCGCTCAGTCCGCGGGCATCGACTTCGTGCTCAACGCCCGCACCGACGCCTTCCTCAGGGCGGGCGACCGTGACCCCGAGGAGGTGCTGGCCGAGGCGATCACCCGGGGCCGCGCGTATCTGGACGCGGGCGCGTCGAACGTCTTCGTGCCAGGCAAGCTCGACGAGACCCAGGTCGGCAGGCTGGTCGAGGCGCTGGGCGAGCGCAAGGTGAACCTGATCGGCGTCCCGGGCTCGATCTCGCTGGCGACCGCGCGGGAACTCGGCGTCTCCCGGGTGTCCTACGGGCCGTTCGCCCAGAACGTCGCGCTCACCGCGCTGGCCAAGCTCGCCGAGGACGTCTACGCCGGCGGCGGCCTGCCCGCCGACATGCGCAAACTCAACTGACGTAACCGGGAAGAGCGATGGCGTCCGAGGGTGGGTTGGTGAAGCGAGCCGCGATACGGCCCGCCCTCGGACCGGCCGCGAGTCCCGCGAGGGCGTGAAGCAGGCCGATACCGGCGCGGCTCCTCGGAGCCGCCAGCCGCGGCGCGATCCATGGGACCTTCTGTGCCTGACCGACATACGGCCGCATGATCGTCTCATAGGACTGGAAAGCGGCACGGTGGCCGGGGTGACGGCTGAGTTCCCCGGCGAGCACGTAGGCGCCGACGAGGGCGAGGCTGGTTCCCATGCCGCTGAGCGGCGAGGCGCAATAGGCGGCGTCCCCGACGACGGCGATCCGGCCGCGTGACCACTGGCCGAGGCGCATCTGGCCGACCGATTCGAAGAAGTAGTCGGGTGTGCCGCCCAGTTCGCCGAGCACGCGCGGGGTCTCCCAGCCCGCGTCGGCGTAGTGACGGCGCAGGAACTCTTGCTGTGCGGGAAAGTCCAGCCGTTCGAGCCCCGGCCGCCGGAGCAGGAACGACAGCGAGGCGCGTGTGGTGCCCTGGTTGTCGGGGCGCAGGAGGACGACCCGGCGGCCGGGTGCGTTGTACCAGCGGGCCCAGCGGCCGTCGGATTCCTCCCGCGGGATGGTGAAGTAGGCGGTGTAGAGGCCGAACGACCTGGTTCGGGCGATGTCGGCGAACACGAGGTCGCGGGTGCGCGAGCGCAGGCCGTCGGCGAGGACGACGAGAGCGAAACGCCGTCCGGGACCGGAGCGGAAGGTGACGTCCACGCCGTCACCGGTGTCGGTCAGGCCGGTGATCTCGTCGCCGAAGACGTACTCGGTGTCCTCGCGGGTGCTCCGGTAGAGCAGGCCGGCGAGTTCGCCGCGCAGGATTTCCAGTTCGGTGACGAACCCGTCGCCGTCGAGGGCGTCGGTGCCGAACGACGCCCGGACGCGGCCGCGCCGGTCGATGAACCGCAGTCCCTCCTCGTGGGTGACGCGGTCGCGCGCGGCTTGTTCCAGTCCCATGCGTTCGACGACGGTGCGGCCGGCGCCGCGCAGGTCGACGGTCTGCCCGCCGAGCCGCGGCCCCGGCGCGCGTTCGACCACGGTCGTGGTCATGCCGTGGCGGCGGAGCCAGAAAGCGAGCGCCGGTCCGGCGATACCCGCGCCGGAGATCAGGACGTCGCTCATCGGGCGCCTGCCGGTGCCGCCGCGACGACCGCTTCGGTTTCGTCGGGCCGGGCCCGGCGCGGGAACAGCGGTGAGATCAGCAGGAACAGTCCGATGACCACCGCTTGGACCACGAGCGCGTCGCGGAAGCTTTCGGTGGGCTGGGTGACGTCGGCGAAGAACACCGTGCTGAACACCGCGACCCCGACCGAGCCCCCGATCGCCTGGACGGCGGTGAGCACTCCGGACGCGGAGCCGACCTCGTCGTCGGCGACGGCGCCGAGCACGGTGTTGAACACCGCCGCGATCACGATGCCCGCGCCGATCCCGGCGACCACGCCGCCGGGCACGATCAGCCAGATGGTGAACTCACCGGTTCCGGACAGGGCGAGCCACAGCCAGGCCACACCGGCGAACTGGACGACGGCGCCCGCCTGCAGGACGGCCCTGCCGAGTTTGGCGGCGAGCAGTCCCCCGCTGACACCGCCGCCGACGGCGGTGCCCAGCGCGACCGGCAGGTTGCCCAGCCCGGCCTCCCCCGCGGTGAAACCCTGGCCGATCTGCAGGAAGAACGTCAGCACCAGCTGGGTACCGATCAGGCCGCCGAAGAACAACGCGACCGCGGCCAGCCCGACGGTGAACGCTGGTTTGCCGAACAGGGCCGGGGTGACCAGCGGTGCCCGGTCGAGGCGCACGATCCGCCGTTGCCACAACGCGAAAGCGATATAGCCGAGCGCCGCGGCTCCCAAGGACAGCCAAGTCCACCAGGGCCATCCCGCCGCCTGTCCCTCGTTGAGCGGGAGGACCAGCAGCGCGGAAGCGGCCGCGACGAGGACCGCTCCGGCGATGTCCACCCGCAGACCCGGCGTTCCGGCGGCGCGGGGAACCAGCCGCCAGGCCAGCACCAGCGCGGCGAGCCCGACCGGGACGTTGACCAGGAACACCAGCCGCCAGCCGAGGCCGGACAGATCCCAGTCGACCAGCGCGCCGCCCAGCACCGGACCCAGCACTCCGCCGAGTCCCAGCACCGGCCCGAAAACGGCGAGTGCCTTGGTGAGGTCGCGCGGCGAGAGGTTGTCCCGCAGGATGCCGAGCCCCTGCGGCAGCATCATCGCCCCCGCCACGCCCTGGATCAGGCGGAAGGTGATCAGCAGGCCGACACTCGGCGCGATCGCGCACAGCAGGGAGGCGACGGTGAAAGCCACGAGCCCGAACAGGAACATCGGGCGGCGGCCGTAGCGGTCGCCGAGCCGTCCGCCCAGCACGAGGCCCGCGCCGAGGCTCAGGGCGTAGCCGCCGATCACCCACTGCAGGCCGACCGGGGTCGTGCCCAGCGATTTTTCCAGCGACGGGCCAGCCACGTTGACGATCGTCGAGTCGAGCAGGTCCATCAGTTCGACGACGAGCACCGTGGCCAGCAGCCACCAGACCGCTCGCGGAGACGTCTTCTCCTCGGGTACCGACATGGTTCGTTCACTCCGAATTCTGGTGCGGGGAATGATCAGCTCTCTGGCAGGGAATCCGCGGTGTCGGTGTAGATCCGCACGACGCCGGTCAGGAAGTTTTCGACGACGTCACGGTCGTCGGGGCTCAGCGCCTCGACAAGGCTCTCCACGCCGCTGAGCAGCGGATGAAGTCGCTCGAAGATCTTGGCCATCGACTCTCGCACCGGCTCGACCAGCACTTTGCGGCGGTCGGTCGCGTGTGGCTTCCGGACGATGTGCCCGGCTTTCTCGAGCCTGTCGACGATGTGGGTGCTCGCCGCCGTCGAGACCCGCAGCCGATCCGCGAGTTCCTTCGCCGTCAGGGGTCCTTCGCTGGTGAGGTGCTCCATCGCCGACAGGTCGGTGGAGTTGATCCCCAGCGCTCCGCTCAGGCGCTTCTCGATCACCCGCGTGAGCGTCCCGACTTCCTGCAGCCGCTCCATCACGGAGTTGCCCACGCCTGGGGAGTCGACCTGCCACGAGCCTGCTGAAGTCATGCCAGAAAGCTTACTAGATAAGTCACTAATTAGGTTAGTGATATTGTGTGACGGTCGGCACCCCTACCGGGACGATCCACAAGGGACGATTGCCGTCCGCGGCGAGCCACCGGGCCGGCCGATGCCGGACCAGTCTGGTCGTGAGTGGTGAGAACGGTTCTGTTGACAGGCGAGGCACCGCGGCGTGCGGCCCCTGTCCGCGAAGGATTACTGCGGAAAATACCCACAGAAGTCCACAGGAGACCTGCTTGGCTGCTCCCATGCCGAACAAGTTGACCACCGCGGTCGCCGTCGCCGTGATGTCGCTCGCCTTCGCCGCTCCCGCGAACGCCGAGACCAGGTACTACCAGCAAACGGTCACCGGATCGACCAAGGCCGAGTGCGAAACCGCCGGTTCCCAGCTCGCCCAGCAGAAGCGGGCCGAAGGCTTCCTGGTCACGTGGACCGGATGCGGGTACCGGAACTTCCAGTACAGCGGGCTGGTCGGCTGGTCGGACTGAGCTCCCCGCCGTCACGGACCGGCGGCGATCTTCACCCCGCTGTAGGGTTTTCCCATGGTGCGCGGAGTCGGCCGGACCGAAGGGATCTTGCTGGCAGGCGTGGTGCTCGCGGTGCTCGTGGCGACCGGGATCCAGGCCAGGTCGCCCGGCACGTGGTTGCTGGAAGTCGTCTGGGTGCTGATCGGGCTGCCGCTGGTGGTGGCGCTGCGCAAACGTTTTCGCCTGACCCGTTTGCTCTGCTGGCTGCTGGTGCTGCACGCGATCGTGCTGTGTTACGGCGGCCAGTACACCTACGCGGAAACACCGGCCGGGGAATGGGTGCAGCACTGGCTGGGCACTCGACGGAACAACTACGACCGGTTCGCCCACGTCGTCCAGGGCTTCGTCCCCGCCATCGCCGTGCGCGAAGTGCTGCTGCGCCGCACACCGCTGCGGCCCGGCGGCTGGGTGGCGTTCCTGACCGTATGCGTCTGCCTGGCGATCGCCGCCTGTTTCGAGTTCGTGGAATGGTTCAGCGCGCTGGCCGCCGGGTCGGGCGCGGACGATTTCCTCGCCACCCAAGGAGATGTCTGGGACACGCAGTGGGACATGGTCCTCTGTCTGTGCGGTGCGGTGCTTTCCCTGCTGATCTGGCGCCGGGTCCACGATCGGCAACTCGGCGCGGGTTACAGTGGCCCGCGTAAGAAGGGGGAACCGTATGACGCCGCGGGTCGGTGAGGACTTCGGCGGTTTCCGGATCGACGGGATCATCGGCCGCGGCGGAATGGGCGTGGTCTATCGCGCGTGGCAGCATCGCATGCGGCGGCCGGTGGCGCTGAAGGTCCTGCCGCCCCACTACGCCGAAGACCCGGTCTACCGCGAGCGTTTCGGCCGCGAGGCGGCGGCGCTGGCGCGGCTCGATTCGCCGCATGTCGTCGCGGTCCACGACCACGGCGAGGTGGACGGCTGCCTGTACCTGGCGATGCAGCTGGTCGACGGGCCCGATCTGGCCAGGGTGCTCGAAGCCGGGCCGATGAGCCCGGATCGGGCGTTGTCGGTGGTGGACCAGATCGTCTCCGCGCTCGGCGACGCGCACGCCATCGGTGTCGTGCACCGGGACGTCAAATCCGGCAACGTCCTGCTGCGGCCCCGTGCCGAGCACCACGACGAGGATTTCGCCTATCTGTGCGACTTCGGCATCGCGCGGTCGGCCGAGATCGACCAGGGCGCGGAGACCAGCGGGGTGATCGGCACCGTCGGCTACATGGCGCCGGAACGTCTTCGCGGCGAACCCGCCACCGCCGCTTCGGACGTCTACGCGGTGGGCTGCCTGCTGTGGGTGGCGCTGACCGGCGAGCTGCCCTATCGCGGCAGCCAGCCCGAGGTGATCGTCGCGCACGACCGGGCACCGATCCCGCAGCTCACGGTGGGCGATCCGCGCACCGCGGCGGTCAATGATCTGCTGAAGTCGTTGCTGGCCAAGGATTCTCGCAACCGCCCGACGGTGCGCGAAGTACGCGACCGCATCCGGGCCATCCGCGCCGACGCGCCACTCGCCGCCATCGCCGCTGCCGTCGAGCCGCCTCGCCGCCGCCGGACCGGTTTGGTGGCGGGCCTCGTGGCCGGGGCCGCGCTGATCGTCGCGATCGTCCTCGCGGCGGTCTTTTTGATGTCGCCGGGAGCACCCGCCGCCGACCGCGTCGGCCGCAGTACGCCGACCGGGCTCACCTGCGCGCCGGTGACGGCGGCCGACGAGGGTGTCCGCGCGCAGGCCGTCTGCCGGACCGGCGGCGAAACCGGCGAACTCCGGATCTCCGCGCTCGACGACGCCGACGCGGCCACCGCCTACCTGCGCACCGGCGCGGGAACGGACCCGGCCGGGCTCACCGCGGGCGAATGCCCCGGTGACCTGCCCGCCAAGCAGTCCTGGTCGCGCGACGGGCATCAGGGCACGCTCGTGTGCACGGTGCTCGGCACGACCACGCGATACGCCTGGACCGACGACGAACACGCGACCGTGTCGGTGCTCGACGGCAAGGTCGGCACGCCCTATCCCGCCGACCTCCGCGCCGTCGAGGACTTTTTCGCGGCGCTCCGCTTGCCTCAGTAACCGCGAGGGCTGATTCAGCGCGAGCCGCGCTGCCAGCGCTCCAGCAGCGCCTCCGGTGAAGATCCAGGTGCGCCGAAGTAGTAGCCGTAGACGAGTTTCGCGTCGTCGTCGAAATAGAGGGTGGGGCTGCGGTCGTCCGCCGTGACGAACCGGATGAACTGGCCGACGGCCGGGCCGCCGTGCCGGTTCCAGGTGCGCACGTCGACGGTGCCGGGCACCACGCCACCGTTGGAGGAGTTCTCCGTGCGCAGCTTGATCAGGGCGTCGTGGTCGGAGGCGGTGCTGAACACCAGCATCGCGCCGTCGGCCAGCGGGCATTTGACCGTCTCGGCCGTGCCGGTGGTGGCGGGCACCGCCTTGCAGTCCGCCGACCGCTCGTTGAGGACGTGCGCCTGCGCGAGCTCCCAAAGCGTGCCGGAGGAGAACGCGGCCCCCGGCACCTCCGGGCGGTTGAGCACCCCGAACTTCCGCGCGTCGTAGAACTCCGCCAACGCCGGGAGCCCGGTCTTGGCCGCGGTCAGTGTCGCGCTGACCGCGCGGGGACTGTCGACGTCCCAATAGATCGTCGATTCACCGGAGGCCAGTTCCCGCATCGCGAACGCCGCACCCGCGCCCCCGGTGCTCGCCGAGCGCACCGCGCCCGCGGTGTCGGCGAGTTTCCGTGACTCGGTGAGCCTGCCCGGCACGTCGTAGGTGACCAGAGTGAGCGCGTACAGCCCGGCGTCGCAGCCGACTCGTTCCGTCTCGCCGGGTTTCGCGGGCTGTTGCGCGCACCGGACAGCGCCGTCGAGCAGACGGGCGCCGAGCGCGCGGTACCGGCCGGCGACCTGGTCGAGCGCGTACCGATCCGGCGGTGGTGCCGCGGGCCCTTCCTTGCCCTGGACGAAGAACACCACTCCGGTCGCGATCGCGGCCACCAGCAGTACGGCGCCGCCGATGAACCACTTCGCGCGGCCGCGAGGGGGAAGCTGCCGTGTCGGCCGGTTCGGCGGGCCGTCCCAGGTGAGCCGGTTCTCCGCGAGCGTCGGGTTCAGCGGCGGCCCGGTCGGGTCGGGATCGTGCGGCAACGGCGCTTCCTGCGTTCCCGAACCGCGCATCGCGGCCACGAGCGAGTCGATTTCCGCCGGGCTGAAGGCGTTTCCGGACTGCTCCAGCGCGGACCGGAGCGCCACCGGATCGGTCAGGGCGTGGCGTCCGAAGCGGCGTGCGACTTCGGCGAGGCGGGGGTCGTGGTCGTCCATCACGCGTCCGGATCCGCCCAGAACTCGCGGAGCACCTGCTGATCGTCGGTGCCTGCCTGCATGTAGACCGCGACGCCGGTGGAGTCCTCGTCGAAGTAGAGCCGGGCGTAGCCGTTTTCCGGCTCCAGGAACCGGATCCGGGTACCGTGCCCTTCGCGCGGGGTGCCGACCGGGATACCCGCGCGGATTCCCGGCTGACCCGGCACGTACTCCCACCGCAGGGTGCGGATCGAGCCGGGCCGCGCGCCGTCGTTGTCGGTCTGCAGGACCTTGCGCAGCGCGGTGAGCTGTTTGGGGAAGAACAGCACGCGGAAGCTCGCGATGATGCCGGAACCCAGGTCGCAGTTGACGGTTTCCCGGACACTCACGATGGATTCGGCCCGCTTGCAGCGGACGTCGGGCCGATCGAGGTACGGCTTCGCGGCGGCGAGCAACTCCGGATCCTCGAAGGCCGCGGCCGCCTCCTCGGGCACCGGGGACGGAGAGGGTTCCGCCTGAGGCGCCGACCCCAACGGCCCCGAAGAGGGCACGGACGAAGACGGCGGCGCGACCGGTGGCTTGTCGGCGGCACCCGGCTCGCCGCCACTGCGGAGCGCGAGCGTCACACCCGTCGCGGCGAGGGCCGCCACCACCACGACGACACCGGCGATCACGGCGATCCGCTTGCCGCGCTTCGGCTTTTCCCCGGTCAGGACGGTGGTCAACGCGGTGGTCGGCTCGTCGGCCCCGGTGTCCCGGGGGAGATAGCCGAGTGCCGCGCCGAGTTGCCCGCAAGCCCATTCCGCCCCGGCATCGCCGCCGCAGGCCGCTGTCGCGACCCGGAGCGCTTCGGCCGGGCCACCCCCGTTTTCGAGCACGGCACGCATCCGCGCGGGCGCGGCCGCCCCCGCCGCCGCGGCGAGCGCGCTGATCTCGGCGTCCGGTGGCGGGTCGGGAAGGCTGCGCAGCGCGCCGGTGAGCACGATCGGGTCGGACAACGCGTCGCGCCCGTGCCGGTCCACCACGTTCTCGAGTGCGGTCAAGGTGGTCATGAGGGCCAGTTAAGCCCATGCCGCTTCAAGATCGCTTTAGTACTGGGATGATCGTGCCGTGACGGTGGAGGTGCGGTTGCTGGGGCCGGTGGAGCTGGCCGTCGACGGCGTGCCCGCCACCCCTGGTGGGCTGCGGCCCCGCGCGGTGCTCGCCGTACTGGCCGCCTCCGGGGGAGCGCCGGTCAGCGCGGGCAAACTGGCGGAGGCGATCTACTCCGACACCGGCAAACCCGCGTCTCGCTCGACCGTCCAGGTCCACGTGCACAATCTGCGGCAAACCCTGGGGCCGTACGGAGAATCCCTGCGGCACGGGACGGCGGGGTATCAGCTTCTGGGCGTCCGCGCCGATCTCCGCGAGGCGGAAGACCGGATCGGCCGGGCGAGGGCCGCCGAACAGGCCCGCGACACCGGAGGCGCGGCGGCCGGATACCGGCGGGCTCTCGAAGTGTGGCGGGGCCCGTTCTGCGCCGACCTGCCCGACCACACCGCTCTCGACCCCGCGCGCACGCTCTACGAGGGAATGCGCTGGGAGGCGCTGGAAGCGCGGATCGCCGCGGACCTGCGCGCGGGCGACGTGCCAGGGCTGGTTCGCGAACTCGAGGAACTGGTCGCGGATCATCCGCTGCGGGAACGGTTCTGGGGACAGCTGATGGTCGCGCTCTACCAGGACGGCCGTCAAGCCGAGGCGCTGGACCGGTTCCGGCAGGCCCGGCGGGTGCTGGCCGAGGAAGCGGGTGTCGATCCGGGTCCGGCGTTGCGGGAACTGGAACGCGCCGTCCTCGCCCACGCCGGGACGGCGACGCTGCTGCGGGTCGCCGCCCCCGGCGCCGCCGGATCCGGGCAACCGGCACTGACCTGGGTCGACGGCGTGGGCCGGGCCCGCCTCCGTGAACTGCCCACGCTGGGGCGGCTGGTCATCGGCCGCGACGCGAGTGCCGACATCGCGCTGCGTCACGACGGCGCCGTATCCCGCGAGCACGCCGGAATCACCGTCGAGGCGGGCGATCCCGTCCTGACGGATCTCGGTTCCCGCAACGGAACCTTCCACAACGGCGAGCGGATCACCGGACCGGTCCCGCTCGTCCCCGGCGACCTCGTCCGCTGCGGCGACACGGTGCTGGCGGTGACGAACGGCGGCGCGCCGGTCAGCGCGGTGGATGGAACCACCCGCTCGTGACCGCGGTTTTCGGCCGTTTTCCCAGCGCTGCCAATGGGTTCGGGCTATTGAGGGGTGCGGCGAAGGTAACTCCGGGTGTGGGACCGGTGGATTTCGGGTCAGCTGACTTCCGAACCGGATCCGCCATTCACGCGTACGACACCTTGACGTAATTTCGGAAGGCGTCGCCTCCGGTCCGCCAGTGCCCGCCGAGCCGTCCTGTGATGTGTTTCATGACGGTGACTCGCAGGATCCGTTTCCGCTGGCAAGCGCCCGAGCGGGTCCTCGCGTCGCGGGCGGGCGTCCCGGCGGAGTTCGGAAAACCCCAGGTCGGCGCCAAGGTCGAGTTGAGTGAAGGGGGTCGGTGTGGATAATTCGCCCCATGACGAACGCGCCTTCGGATGAGGCTTCCGCGACGTTCAAGGCGTTCTTGAAGACCTACCGCGTTCGCGCCGATCTCACGCAGGAAGAGCTCGCTGAAGGGTCAGGCGTCAGTGTCCGGGCCATCAGCGACATGGAACGGGGCGTCGCGAAGAGCCCGCAGCGCCGGACGATCGAGGCGCTCGCCACCCCTTTGGCCTTGACCGACGAAGAGCTGACCCAGCTGCAAAAGATCGCGAAGCAGGGTCGCGTCCAGCCGGCGATCACCGTCTCGGCCGCGCCCGCCGGGATCTACGACCCGCCTCTCGTCGGCGCGTTGCCCCCTGACCTCGACGATCTCACCGGACGCGAGCGTGACCTCGACGCGTTGCGCGCGCTCACCGACGATCTGAGGGGTAGCCACCGGCGGTCGGGGCACGTCGCGGTCCTGAGTGGGCCACCCGGCACCGGCAAGACGAGTCTCGCGGTGAGAACCGCCCATGATCTCGCCGACGACTTCCCCGACGGGCAGCTTTTCCTGAAGCTGCGCGGGATGTCGTCCGAACCGAACGATCCGGCGGACGTGCTGCATCTGATCCTGAGGTCGCTGGGCGTCGACGCCGTCCAGGTCCCCGCCGAGCTGGAGCACCGCGCGAGCCTGTGCCGGTCCTTGCTGAAGGATCGCGCCACCCTGATCGTCCTCGACGACGCGGCCAACGAGGCGCAGGTGCGCCCGCTGCTGGTCGGCGGGCAACGCTGCCTCACCGTGGTCACCAGCCGTCAGATGCTGGTGGGGCTCGAACGGGCGGGCAGGCTCACCCTCGACGTGCTCGAACAGCATGACGCCGTCGCGCTCCTGGCCAGCATCGTCGGGCCGTCGCGGGTCGCGCAGGAACGCGCGGCGGCGATCGAGCTGGTCGAGCTGTGCGGGCGGTTGCCGCTCGCGCTCCGCATCGCCGGGAACCGGCTCGCGAGTCGCCCGAGCTGGCCGTTGTCGCGTCTCACCGACCAGCTCCGGGATCGCGACAGGCGCCTGACGACGCTCACCGCCGGTGACCTCGACGTCCGCAGCGTCTTCGACTTGTCCTACCGTCAGCTCTCCCCCACGGCCGCCGCGGCCTTTCGGCGGCTTTCACTCGTACCGGCGGCCGATTTCTCCGACGCCGCCGCGATGACCCTCATCGAGGCGCCGGAGGAGGACGTGGCCGTCTACCTGGAGGAACTGGTCGACGCGAGCCTGCTGCAGACGTCACAGGACGTCGGCAGGTACCAGTTCCACGACCTGCTCAGGGTGTTCGCCACGGAACGGCTCGCCCAGGAGGAACCGCCCGAGGCGATCGAGGCGGCGGAGGGCCGTCTCGATCGGTGGCTCGTCCGGACGGCGACGGCCGCGGGACGCTACTTCCAGCCCTCCGGCGAGCTGACCGCTCCCCCGGTGCCGACGTGGTCGTTCGATGGTCCCGCCGGTGCGGGCCGGTGGCTCGAGGTGGAGACGAAGAACTGGTTCGCCGCCTTGAAGCGGGTCGCCGCCCGTGGCGATCACCGGCAGGTCATCGACCTGGCCGAGGCCATGCACTGGTACTCGGAGATCGGTGGGGCCGCGGCCACCTGGCACGGCGTCTTCGATCTCGCGCTGAAGTCGGCGCTCGCGATCGGCAGCAAGCGGGACGAGGCCGTCCAGCGCAACTTCCTGTCCTGGGTGCTGTCCACGCTCATCGGCCGGGTGGACGACGCCGTGCGGATGGCCGAGCAGGCCTTGGCGGTCGCGCTGGAGGTGGGCGATCTGCGTGAACAGGGCTGGGCGAAGATCTACCTCCTGAGTGCCCGGCTCCGTGGCGGCGACCTGCCGGATCCCCCCGACCTGTTCGATGATCTGGTGGCGTTGTTCGACGCGGCAGGCTATCCGCTCGGGCTTCATCTGGCGCGGGCGAGCCGGGCCACCCACTGGTCCGCGAACGGCCGGTTCGCCGAGGCGGCGGCCGAGTTCGAGACCTGTGTCCACTACTTCCGGCGACCGTGCGATGGCCCTCGCACCCTGGTGGACGACACCAACTACGCGTACCTGCTGCTGCGCTCGGCGCAGAACCTGGCCGCGCTCGGCGAACTCGACGACGCGCTCGGCCAAGGCGAAGAGGCGCTCGACCTGTTCCGGGCACATGGCGCGACGATGGGCCAGGCCCGTGCGCTCCAAGCCGGCGGCAGGTTCCTGCGACGGCGGGGAGATCACGCGAACGCGCGCGACAGACTGTCGGAGGCGCTCGCGTTGTTCGAACGGATCGGGCATCCACAGTCTCAAGTGGACACTCTGTGCGAATTGGCGTCCTTGTCCGACGAGGCGGGCGACCCGGTGTCGGCGCGTGGTGAGCGAGAACGCGCGCTGTCCCTTTGCGACAGCCTGGGCAGCGCCGAGGCCACGAAGTTGCGGGAGAGGTTGACCACCGAGCGCCTCAACGCTTCGTAAGCCGCTCAAGCGGAAGTGCGGGTGAGTTCCTCCCAGGTGATGTGGCCGAGGAGGACGTCCTGGACGGTGTAGCGGGGCGTGGGCTCGAACTCGGCGATGGTGGCCTGCCTGGCCTGCGGCCGACCGGCGGCGGCAGCGGCCGCGATCCGGCCGCCCAGTTCGGTCGCGTCCATCTCGCGAAGGTCGTCGCGGGACACGTACACGGCCACCATGTCCTCTTCCGACCGGGCGGGACGACCGGTGAGACCTTGGATTCGTAGCGACACGTCAACTCCTTTGGTTGAGCGGATCTGCGACTCTTGTTCCAGTAAACGGGGCCGGTGCTTCCGCGACCACGCGTAACGACCAGCAGAACGACCGGAGGAAGTCTCTTCCGGTGCCGGGGCTCCGGGTCAGCCCGCGCTCCACACCGGGCGACGGCCGGTGGACGGCGGCTCCAGCACGAAACCGACCGCGCGCTGGACGACGTCCGCCGCCACCGGTCCCGCCACCTGGCCACGCTCCCGGATGTGGCCGAGGAGCCGCGGTTCCGGCGCCAGCCCGTGGCGCTCCAGGTAGTAGGTCACGGTGTCGGTCCAGATCCATTCGCCGTCGGTGACGAAGTTCGTCGGCACGACCGCGGTGCGGTCCGGGTCGACCACGTCGTCCAGCAACGACGGCGTGACCAGGATGGGGGTGCCCCCGGCCAGGTACGCGACCAGTGCCTGGAGTTCCTCCCGGTCCTCGACGCGCGGGTGGTCGGGCGCGAAGCCCGGGCCGGTCTCGGGGTCGACGATGTCGAACACCCTCGCCAGGGTGAACTCCTCCGCTGTGGTCACCGGTTTCCTCCTGGTGAGGGGTGTGCTTTGCCTGATCAGCACATCTCATCCAGGCGGCGGACACCATGCAGGAGCGGCGGCAGAAACGTCCGGCAGTTCCGGTTTCCGAGGGCCGGGTGACCGCCGCCGAGCTGTCCTGAACGCCACCGTTGAGACGATCAGTGTCCCAACGGTGGCCTTCAGGACACGGGAAACGTCCAGCGGCTCTCGTCAGGCGCCGTCCGGTTCCGGCTCGTCGGACGGCTGGGGCGGGTTCGGCCGCACGGTGATGACCGCGCGGCGGCGGCGTTCCTCCGGTGTCGCTCGCGGGTCTTCCGGGGCTTCGGTGAGGTCGCGTCCCTTCGACAGCGCCGACACACGGATCGTCGGTGTGCCGTCGGGTACCGGGTCGGTGTCGGAGGCGACCTGGACGACTTGGTGGTCCTTCTGGAGGCGGGCGAGTTCTTCGCCGATCTCGTGCACCAGCTGGTCCCGGATGGTGTCCGCTCGGTCCTTCCCCTTCTTGATTGCCTGACCGGACGAGCCCCAAGTGCCGTTCCCGTATCCGGTGACCGTCACGAGCGGCATCGGCAGCCGGTTGTCGCTGCGCCAGATCGCCGCCCTCGCCACGCGGGTCGCGGCCGATCGCAAGGTCTGCGCGTCGGCCTCACGCGGCTCGGCCGATCCCTCGTCGAACGAGGTGTGGACGGACCAGTCGGTGGCCGGGCCCTGGCCTGCCGAGACCGCGACGGACAGCATGTTCACGAGGCCGGCCGCGTGCGGGTGGTGATACGCCGCCAGCCGTTCGTGGAACGTGTTCCCCTGGTCCTTCCCGTACAGGGAGAATTTCCAGTTGTCGCGCTCTTTCGGCCAGCTCGCCAGGTTGTACATGGCGCCCTGTGCCGCTTTCCACGCCGGCAGGACGAGCGGGTGTTCGTGCCCGTGGGTGCGCAGGAGGTCGGCGAGGGTCTCGAACTTCCTGACCGCGTGCAGCCGCAACTCCAGTTTGCCGACACCGGGGTCCTTGCTCCGCTTCGCCCTTTCCAGCGCGTCGGTCAGCTCCGCTTCGATCCTGTCCCACCTGCCCTGGTGGTCACGCAGGGCGTCGATGAGCGCCTGTTCGACCGCGGGGGTCCGGGTCGCGGTGTGCGGCGAGTTCTCCAGCACCATGTTGAACCGGCCGTCCAGGCTCGTGGCGACGACCGCGGCGAAGTGGTAGCCCCAGGGATTCCCGTTGACCGCGATTCCCTTCGCGTGGTCGAGGTCCATCGAGACGACCCCCTCATCGTCGTCGTACGGCATCGAGTTGGCGCAGTAGGCTTCGCCGATCGACGGCCACACGAACTCGTTGACGCCGATCTTCCGCGCCAGCCCGTCCACGGTCGCCCTGCGTGCCGCGTTCGAGGGCCGGTAGCTCATCGCGCCGCCGTACTCGCGGCCCGGCCGCGGTGCGCCGGGTCCCCCGCCGGTGGGCCTGGTGTCCTTGGCCACCTGCCCGACGGCCCACCGCGGGTCGACCGGGCCGAGGTCGCCCGGCTCGCCGTCCGCCGCCGCCGCGAGCGCCTCGGCCAGCATCCGGGTACCCGTCACCTCGATACCGTTGGTGGAACTGATGTTCGCGATGGCCGCCCGCCCCTCCTCGTCCCGGAAGACGGCGGCATCCGGCAGTCCGCCCAGGATCTCCTGCGCGAGGTCGCGGCAGATTTCGGACGGCTTGTCCCGGAACTTGACGGTCACCCGGTCCAGCCGGTGCTCGACGCCCTCGCGCTCGACGACCAGGACGACGTCGTGCACGACGAGTTCGATGTTGCTGTCGGCCTTGAGAAGCGCGGCGCGCGCGTTCGCGACCACGTCGGGCACGGCGAAGAATTCCTTGCCCTTCGTGGCGCCGATCGCGATCGAAGCGTCCTCGGCGATCGTCAAGGAGAGGTGGTCCGTGCTCACGAGTTCCTGGGCCGGGGCTGAGAAGGGCGCCGACTGGGGAGTCACCTCCGACGTGTACTCGGACGGATAGGTGAAGACCGGTTCGTCGCCCGCTCCCTTTTCGATCCGGAACGTGTCCGTCACCACGAGATGCGGCAAGGGTGCGCGAAGGTACGCGAGAGAGATGTCGTCACCCTCGATCCGGACCTGGTATCGCCCCGGCTCCCCCGACGCCGCCGACTCGGTGGAGACGACGATTTCGCCGGCGAGTTCGCTCTGCTCGTCGTACGTCAGATCCGTTCTGCCGAAGATCTCTTCCACGATCATTTCCTTCATCGCGTCCTCCAAAGCTCCGTGACGAAGCTGGTCGAGGTCCTCTTCGACCGTCCGGATGCCGGAGATCTCGACGGAAGGCGCCGGTGAGAACAGGCGCGGCTGCTGACGATGCTGATGGACGACCTCGACCACCTGCCGCGCGATCCGGCTCAGCTCAGCCCGTTGCGGGTCGGTCAGGTCCGCCGATCCCGCGGCGAAATCGACCGGCACCGGGACGAAAAGGCCGTCGTACCACTGTGTCGTCGCGTCAGGCCCGGGGCCGTCGTCGTGGGTTTCGGTGACCCCGAACAGGTCCGGCCGCTCGGCCGCGAGCTCGCTCCCGATCGCGAAGCCTCCCTCGTCCACCGGTGCCTGGTCGTGCCTCGGCGCTTCCGGCGAATTCCACGCCGGGGCGAGATCGACCGTGATCACCGCGCGACGACGAGCCAGCTCCGGGGTGAGGTTTTCCGGCAGCGGTTCGGTTCCCAGTGCGCGGCCGTGGGACTCCGGGACGATCTCGATCTCGGCGGCGGCACCCGGTGCCGCCGCCAGCTCGCGGTCGAGGGCCGTGCGCAGGGCCGTCGCGGTCATGTTCGCGCGGGCCTGCCCGGTCCGCAGCGCCTGCCGGGCGCCCATCCTGCCACCGTTGCCGAATCCGACGACCTTCACCGTCGGCACCGGCAGGCGGCGGCCCCGCCGATGAATCGCCGCCTCCGCCACCGATCTCGCGATACGGTCCACAGTGGACAGAGCGGTCGCGGAAAGTTCCTTGCCGCCTTCTTCGAAGAAGATTTCGCCCCCGGAAGCGTCGCCGTCGGCCAGACGCACCGCGCCTGGCAGGTCCACTTCGGGCACCCCGGTCTCATAACCGGCGGGAAGGTCGTCGGTTCGCCAGGCCGCGTCTTCCTCGACCACGACGTGCGCGCCGACCGGCGTCGCGGCCCCGCCACCGGCGGGCAGGTGCACCCAGGCCCCGCCCGGCTCCACCACCGGCCGCCCCGTCGCGTCCACCCCGGCGCGGCCGGTGACCACGAGCTCCCCCGGCCCCGACGCGACCTGGCCGGGAACGAAGTACACCGGCCCGTCGGGAGCGACCGCCGCCACGTCGATGCCGTGCGCCCGCAACTCGGCGAGCACCTTGGCCGCGAACGACGTCAAGCCGCTCCCGGCACCGCACGACGCGAACATCAACGGCTTCGCGCCGTCCCACCGGCCCTCGTCCTTGGCACGCGTCAGCATCGTGGCCACGTCGGCCGGGCTCAGCCGTGCGCTTCCCGCCCCGGAATCGTGACGGACCGGGACACCGTTCGTGTCGCCGTGCGCCAGGAAGGTGAAGAACCGGTCGTCCATCGGGAATCCGTCCGCCACACCGGCCAGCCGCGGGTCGTCCGGCCGGATGCCACGGTTCCCGTCGAGCGGAACGGTGCCACCCGGAACGACGGGGCTCGGTTTCCCCATCAGCGCCTCGAACACCGACTGGCCGATGCTGTCGTCCACAGTGGACTCAGGCTGGTTCACCGGCGCGTCCACAGTGGACTCGGGAAGCTCGTCGTCCGTCGCCGGGATGATCGTGGACACGAGGACTCCCGGCTCCGTGCCGGAGGCGATCACCCGTACCCGGAGATCGTCGCTCGCGCCGTGTTCGGAGAACGCCGACCGCAACTCCCGGCTGATCATCGGCAACCGCGAATCCCCGGTCCGGCCTCGCACCTGGACCTGCGGCGGCGTCGGCGGACCGGCGATCATCCCGGCGAATTCGGCCAGGTTCGCCTTGACGGTTTCCGGCAGGCCGACGCCGTCCACCCGCTCCGGCCCGAACGGCATGGAGTCGGGGATGTGCAGGTCGACCAGGTGCCCCTCGGCCGTCGGCACGACGTCGAAGCCGTCAGATGCCCGCCGGAAGACCGGCGGATCGTCGTCCCCGGCGACCAGGTACGAGCCGTGCTCGGTCACCTCGATCTCGGTACGGCCGCCGTCGGCGAACCGGAAGTGCGGCCACCGGCCGTCGCCGGTGACCGCGGGCCTGCCGTCTGGCTGGAACCCGATCCGGCTCGCCACCACCAGTTCGGCCTGCCCGGCCCCGGGGATGGACCAGACGGCTGTGTTCCCCGCGTATGCGGCGGCGTCGATGCCCTTGTCGGCGAGTCCGTGCAGCACGGTGGACACATAGCCCTCGATATCCGGCGAACCCGATCCGCAGGCGACGAACCGCAAGGGCTTGCCGCCGGTCCAGACCCGCTCACCGGCGAGGCGGGCCAGCAGCGCGACCATCACCGCCGGCGTGATGGGCTGTCCCTGGAATTCCGGCACGCCACCGTCTCCGGTGTGCGCGACCACCGTGAAGAACCGATGATCATCGCGGAGGCTCCGGATCGCGTGCCGTTGCCGATTCAGCGCGGCCGCGTCGGCCGAGGGGTCGACGAGCCAGATCCCCGAGTCGTTCCCGAACCGCTCCGCCGCGGCCAGCACGGTGTCGGCAGGCGGCGGGATCCGGTCGGCGGGCACGTCGTCGGCTTCGGTGATCACCGCCTCGTGCGGCACGGGACCGGGAGGCGATGGCACCACGATGGCGTAGTTGTCGAACGTGGTCCGCTCGGCCGTGATGCCGTTCTTCGCTGCCCAGCTCGCGAAGTCGCCCAGCGACAGATAGTCGAAGTGCGACTTGATCGGGTCGCTCAGCACGAAGACCGGCTCGCCGTCGACTTCACCGGCTTTGAGGAACATCTGGTGATCCGGGGTGGAGACCCGGACACCCTGGCCGGACCGGATCCGCGCCCAGAAACCGGCGATCTGCTCGGCGGACCGCAGCCGCGCCGAAACCGGCACTTCCCGATCGGACCACAGCTCGCCTCGGGTCTCTTCGCGTGGCTCCAGCGCCAGATGCCGTGACACGGCGGTACGGAACGGGATGTCTTCGATCCCCGTCTCACGCCGGGCACGCCGGTCGAGCGCGAGCGGGAGCACGAACGGATAGTTCGGTTCCCACGCGCCAGGGACCACTTTCCTGGTGAGCACCGGCACGGCGGCGTCGGTGCCGGGATCGAGCCAGATCACCCCGGCCAGTTTCTGCGTGGCACGTCCCCACTCGGTGGCGAGCCGGGCCCAGTCCGCCCGGATGGCGGGGCTCGTCCGGTTCGCCACCGCGAGTTCCCGCGCGCGTGCCTCGATACCGGCGAACCGCTCCGTCGCCTCGGCGACGCGTTTGAGCGCCACATCGCGGATCGTCCTGCCCAGCGGGCGATCCTTCTTGGCCAGCTGGTGTTCCGGAGCGTTGTCCAGCTCCTGTTCGACGGCGGCGATGACGCCGTGCCCGACCAGCAACAGGCAGGCGATGGTCGGGACGGCGCCGCGCACGTAGGTGTTCGTGGCCGCCGCCGCGCAGGTGTTCATGAAGTGCTGCTCGTCGTGACCGGTGCCCATGAACAACGCGTCGGTCAACGCGACGGGGTTGTCGAGCAGCGCGCGGAACAGCGGGGTGTTCTGCACCGTGACGCGGGCTTGCGCGGTGAGGTTCGCCAGTCCCAGCCGGGCCAGCCGCTGCGGCAGCCCTTGTCCTGGCCGGTAGTCGATCCCCCGCACTGTCGACTTGTCGGCGGTGAACGGATCGCGGCCGTGCTTGAGGTTCACCGCGAGGTCGGCGAGCACTTGCTGGAGCCGGTCGATCGACAGCGGCTGGACGACCCGGCGGTCGCGCACCGTCGACAGGCGGAACCGGGAGTTGTCCGGGACGTCCCGTTCGCGGGTCGGCACCAGCGACGCCGCCATCACCGCGTCGTTCACCAACGACCACACCATCGCCCGCGTCCCCGGATCGGTGACCCGGTGCAGATCCCGGTCGATCACGCTCAGCGACCCGGCGATCTCGGCCGAGCCGAGCACCGCGCCGGTGTGGTTCTCCAGCCGTCCTCCCTCGGCGATCCGCGACAACTCCTCCAGCCGGGTACCCGGATCGCCGATCGCCAAGTTCGGGAGTTCGCCGAAGACGTCGCCGTACCGCTCCGCGAACTCGTCCGCCGGCCGGGTGTCGGGCGGTGCCGAGGTACCGAAAGGCATGGAGTCGGGGATGAACCGCTTGATCGAGCGCGCGGCGGTCGCCACGTCCACGACGCGATATCCGGCGGGCGCCGCGTCGTCGGTCACCACACCGCTCCGGTCGACGCCCAGGTAGCCCCGGAATTCGCCCGTCTCGTTGACGTCTCCCGTCTCCTCGTCGAGTTCGAAGCGCGTCCATCGGCCGTCGCCCGTGACGAGTGGCGTGCCGTTGAGGTCGTAGCCGACGCCGCTCGCCACCACGAGGTCGTGGGAGCCGCCATACCCGCTCAGGTTCGGGGTCCCCCACACCAGCGTGCCCGCCGCGAACACGGCGGGCGCCCGTCCCGTCGCCAGGTTGACACCGCGCAGCACAGCGGGCACGTAGTCGTCGGGGTTGGGCGCGGCCAGTCCGCAGGACACGAACCGGAGTGCGGTGTCCGGCGGCCACCTGCCCTCGTCGTGCAGACGGGCCAGCAGCGCGGACAGCACCGCCGGGGTGATGGGCCTGCCGAGGAATTCCGGTGTCCCGCCGGGGCCGACATGGGCGACCACGGTGAAGAAGTGGTCGTTCGCCGAAAGACCGCGGACCACGGTTTCCTGCTGCTCCAGCGTGGTCACGTCCGCCGAGGGGTCGGCGAGCCAGATCCCCGAATCGCCGTCAAGGTGGACCGCGACGTCCAGCATCGAGTCGACGAACCGGGTCAGCCGCTCCGGGGACAGCGGTTCGGCGGCCGCTTCGGCGGCGGGCTGTGCTTCGCCGAGTTCACCGGAGTCACGCACAGCGGCGTAGCCACGTGCCACTCGTTCGATCCGCCAGAGATCCCGCGGCGGGAGCAGCACACCCGGCTCGCCCGACCTGGCGGTGTACAGGCCGTGGTCGTCGTGGATCTGGTTGAGCAGCGGAACGGTCTCCCGCGTTTTCGTCGCTCCCGGCCCCGCCGGGCGGATCAGGCGATGCGGCCTCTTGGCGGGGTCGCGATCCTGGAAGGCGTAGGCGGTCGGCTCGGTCTGGACCATCTCGTACTGGTCTTCGATTCCGAGGAAATGGCCGACCTCGTGCGCGAGCGCGCGCTGGGAGGCGTCCAGTGGCCAGGTGTTCTGGCGCGCCCTGCCCGCCGGGATCACCTTGATGGTGGAATGCGCGTCCTCTTCGGCCGCGGTGAACTCGACCCGCACATGGAGCTGGTCACCGCTCGGCAACCGGTGACGGTGGTTGAACAACGCTTCCACACCGCGCCGGGTGCCACGGCGGAGCCCGTCCTGCTCTTCGGGCGAGCCACCCGCCAGGAAGAACCGGATGGTGTACTCCTGCACCCATCGGCCCCGCACCTTCATCCGCCGCAGGTCATAGGTGATGAGGCTCCGGACCGGAGTCAGCGGCCCGCCGTCGTTTTCGTACGACCGCATCGGCAGGTGGGCGCCGAGCCGGTTCACCGTCACGACGTGGGCGCTCGTCCGGAGGTTTTCCCAATCCCACGGGTGTACCGGATCGGTCAGCTTGGACCACGCGGCGGCCTCGTCCGCCGGGGTGGTGGTGCTGTGCGGCCAGGTCTTCTCGTCGTCCAGCACCCGAAAGGCGGGCTGGACGGCAGGCGTCGTCAGCGACTCGTCGGAGTCCTCGTCCGGTCTGCCGGGCGGAATCCGTTCGCTCGGCGCGGGTGCGCCGTCCGGATCCCAGTCGACGAAGAACTGGACGCTGCCCGCCAGCGGGCGCATCGCGGGGTCGTCGGGCCGCTCGAAGGTCAGCGGATCGGTGACGGGGCCCGGCTGAGTACCCGCGAGGATCCGGCGGACCTCACCCGCCAGCATGTTCGCGATCAGGTCACGCGCGTCCGCGTCCCCGTCGTCCACCACGACCCGCACGACGGGCATCGCGGCGTTCCGCGCGCGTGACCTCGTGACCTGACGAGCCAGCTCCCTCGCGAACTCCGCGGTGTCGCTTTGTTGCTGTGCCGCGTTCGGGCCCGGCGCCAGGTGGTACACGAGTTCCGGCCTGCGTTCGGTCCGCCGCGGTGTCCCGGAGAACAGCGTCGGCGAGGCGGATTTCAGCCGCAACGGCAGCAGCCGGTCGAGCAGGCCGATGTGCTCGGCCTCCAGCGAAAGCGGCCCCTGCCCCCGGACCGTCACCCCGAGCAGTTCCAGCAGCCGCCTGGCGACGTCGTCACCGGTCAGCTGACCGGTGAGATGCCGGTCCGCCTGCCACGGGCCGCCGACGTCGCCAACGGTGAAGGTGAATTCCGGCGCCGGAGAGACGTCGTCGATCTCGAAGCGGAACTGCGACCCGTCCGGCAACAGGTAGCCCGCGTTGAGCACATCCTGCGCCGCCGTGATCCGGTCCCAGGCGTCGTGGACCTCGGACGGCCGCACCCCGAGCAGCGGCATCACGGTGAGCTTCGCGGTGAACTCGGTGATCCACTGACCGCCGATGTGCACGGAGGCCGGGGGCGGGCCGGGGACCACTTCGTACAACGGAACCTGGATCCGCCGGACCTCGATCGCCGGGCCCAGCACATCCGGCCCGGAGGACGACGGTTCGCCGAGGGTGAGGGTGCGCAGTTCGGTCGCGAACCGCTCGGCATGATCGAGCGGATGCCCCTGGGCGATCAGTTCGTCGCGGGTGGCCAGCCATCGTCGGTGCGCCCGCACCCGCGACGGGCTCCCCGGGCCGGCGACGCGCACGGTCTCGACCTGAGCGTTGGCCCGCAGCCACGGATCGGGAACTTCGGCCCAGAACCGCGGATCCGGCCGGTGATCCACGTTCTGGCCCCACCACGTGGTGTGGTCGGCGAGCTCGGCCCGCAGCGCGGCGAGCCTGCCTCGCAGCCGCACGAGCTCGTCGGCGAGCGCCACCGCTCGCGCGTTTGGAGCAGACGGCGCCACCGGCCCGGCGGTGGCCGGAAGGGCGGCCAGCTGCTGCTCCTCCGCGGCGACCGCGGCCCGCCACAGCGTGGTTTCGAGCTCGAAAAGCCTTGCCCTGCGTTCGATCCGGCTCCGGAGCGTGGCGCTCAGCCGTTCCTCCGCCCGTGCGACCAGATCAGCCGCCACTTTACGGGCGTCGACCGCGTCACCGCGGTCCCATTCGCTTTTCAGCCGCACGCGGCTGAAGCGAGGATCGGGGGAAAGCCGTTCGGTCTCGGAAGCCACGACCTGTGACTGCGCTGCCTGCCGCGACCCGGCCATGAGCCGGTGCAGGTCCTGGTACGCGTTCCCGAGTTCCGCGCGGCCTGCCGTGATCTCGGTGGTGAGCCGGGCGATGTCGTCCCGCACGGCCTCGACCGTCTCGGCCGTGGGCGCCGCCGGGACCGGGTGCTCGAACGTCCACCCGGCCAGCGTGCGCGACACCCTGGCGAGCTTGATCTCCGTGTCGGTGATGGCCACGTTCAGGTCGACCCTGGTCAGGTACCGGCCGTCGCCACCGGACACCGCGGCGGCGCGGAACGCCGTCGTGGCGGTGGAGAGCGTGGCTTCACGCCGGTACTCCCCCAGCGACGAACGCTCGGTGCCGGCGGTGACCGTGAGCAGTGCGCGGGCGGCGGCGGGAAGAACGACGTCGTGCCGTGCCCCGGAGGCCTGCCTGCCATCGGTGAGTGTCCGGACGAGAGACGCCAATTCGGGCCGGGCGGCGAGGAAACCCAGCGCGGCGGTCCAGATCAGCTCCGGCCGGGGATGTTTCCCGACGGCTTCCTCGACCAACGTCAGATGCAGGTCACCGGCACGGTCACGCAGTCCGCGCACCAGGGTCTGCACGATCTTCTTGGTCAGCGCCGCGGTGGCGGCCCGATCATGCGGCGTCGCGACGGGCTCACCGGTGACCGGCTCCGGCAGACCGGCGTCGCTCTTCGTGATCCCGGGAATTCCCGGATAATCCGTGATCCCGTTCTGGTAGCCCAGTTTCGTGCTCAGACCGGCGAGCGCGCCGGAACCGGCGCGAAGGTCGACCGAGTCGCCCGCCGCGCTGCCGAGTGCGGCCGAGAGCGCGGACGAGAACTGTTCTCGGGGCGGCTTGCCGTGGTTTTCGCGGATCTCGTCCAGGTAGAGCCGCGCGAACGGGTGCCCCTTCGGCACCACGAACGCCGAATTCCCGCCGGCATCGCCGGTGATGACACCGAATGCCGGTTTCGACGCGGCCTGTTCACCGAAGCCCCATTCGTCGCTGATCCGGTTGCCGCCCTCGGTGTAGACGCCACCGAACCGGTGGAGAACCTCCATCCGCAGGATGTCGCTGGCGGCGGTGTAGCCGGCGGCGGCCTGCTTGACGAACTCCGCCCGGTAAAGGTCGTGCAGGTGCATCGGCGACTCGGTGGTGAACACCTCGTCCACATTGACCAGACGAATGTCGTTGCCCTCGGCCCATTCCAGCATCGCGCGCACGTCGGCGAGCGGGTCGTGGCCACCGTTCGCGGGCGCGGGTGTCGCGCGGGCCGCGTCGAACCGGCCGCGAGGTACGTCGGTCCACAACACCACCCGCCGCTCGCTTCCGTGAACCCGGCCTGCCTTGCCGAATTCGGCCAAGAAGTCCTTTGTCGGTCCTGCCTCACGCGGCGGACCGCCCAGCCACACCGCGTGCAGGATCGACGGCAGCTCGGTCACCTTCGGCAGCGGCGCGACCGTACCCGGAGCCCATTCGCCGAGTTCGTCGTCAGGGCGCTCGGTCCGGCTGACCCCGGCCGGATCGTCCGGCAGCCCCACCGGATCCATGGACCCGGCCGTCGGTGAAAGACCAGCGGCCATGTCCAGCCGATCGAAGAACGCGAACGACTTCCCCGCCGCCAAGGTCGAAAAGTCGTGCCCCGCCAGGAAATCCGGCGGCGGTGACGGCGCCAGCAGACCGAAGAGGTCCGGACCCGGCAGCGCCGAAGCGGCCAGGTCCGCGGCGAGTTCGTCAGCCGACTCGTAGTCGGTGTTCTCCTCCTCGACGCCGGTCGTCCCGGGCAGT
Source organism: Amycolatopsis coloradensis (assembly GCF_001953865.1). Lineage (GTDB taxonomy): Bacteria > Actinomycetota > Actinomycetes > Mycobacteriales > Pseudonocardiaceae > Amycolatopsis > Amycolatopsis coloradensis. The sequence continues at coordinate 381,620 of NZ_MQUQ01000020.1, read as the reverse complement.
CCGCCGTCGTCCACCCCGGCGAACGTGTGGTGCACCGGGACGGCGAAATCGAACGCCACGACGTCGATGTCGTCGTCCGCCGTGTCCGCCGTGTCCGCGATGGCGGCGGCGAGCGCGGTCACGTCGACGGACCGGCGGGTCCGGAACGCCGGTGTGCCACGGCGTTCGAGCAGTCCACGCCGCGGCCCGCCGGTCATCTCCTGTACCACCGTCACGCGGTCGCCGACCGGGTGTGCCGCCAGCAGTTCCGTGATCCGGCCGGCGACCGCGGCGGCCCGTTCCCGGCCACGACGGCTCGCCGCCGACGGGACCGGATTGTTCCCGGTCCGGCCCATGACCTGGATCTCCAGCGTCCCGCCGAGCAAGGCGCGGCCCACGACGCTGTCGACCAGCCCGCCGAGGTCGCCCTCCGTCGTCGCGGTCAGGGCCGCCGACTCGGGAGCGAACTCGACACGGTGCCTGGCAACGGTTTCCCGTCCGGCCGTCTCTTGGTCGTCTGCTCCGCCGAACACCCGGGGACGTTCCTTCGCCGAGGACGCGTGCCAGCTTCGGTACGCCCGGTCCAGCCGCCGCGGGTCGTTGCCCCAGGCACGGAGATCGGCGGTCGCCCGCTCGACCCGGCCCTGTGCCGCGCGGAGCGTGCTCTCGGACGCCGGGAGACGCTCGCCGTCACGGGAGCTTCCCCCTCCGTCCTCCGCGAGCCGGGCCGTCAACTCCGCGTGCGCGACTTCCGTCCGGCCGAGTTCCTGGCGGGCGGCGAGGAGGTTCGCCCACGCCTCGGCCCTCGTCCCCGGGAAGCCGGGAACCGCTGTCCGCGCGGCGTTCGGGCCGGGCTGCCCGTTCGCGTCATCATCGAGGATCTGCCGCCACTGGGCGGCGTCCCGCTGCCAGGCCTCGGTGAGGGTGCCGCCGATCGAGGCCGCCGACACGTCCACGGTCCGGCGGGCCCGGAACGCGGGGGTCCCGCTCCGGTCGAGCAAACCACGTCCTGGCCCGTCGGTGACCTTCTCGACGATCGTCACGCGGTCGCCGACGGCGTGCTCGGTCAGCAATCGGCCGATCCGGCCCGCGACCGCGGCCACCCGCTCGTTCCCGCGTCGCAGCGCCGACGTCCGCACGGGGTTGTTGCCGGCCCGTCCCTCGACCCGGACCTCCACCGTCCGGCCGGGTCGGAGACTTCCGGCCACCTCGTCCACCAGCTCGACCAGGCGGGCGTCCATTTCCGCGGTCAGCTCGGCGGTCTCGGCGGCGAATTCCACGCCGGCCCGGGGATCGGGGCCCGGCTCACCGTGGACGGACGGCTCCGGGGTCAGGTCGGGCGCGGGCGCCACCGTCACCGGTTCGGTGTACTCGGCACCGGAGGACTCCACCGAGTGTCCCGGGAAGTTCAGCAGCTCCCAGGCGGCGTCCGGCAGCGTGACCGCCCGCGACCCGGCGCCGTCCCGCCGCTGGAACGTGATCGACCGGACCTGGTCCGCCAGGTCCGGGCTGCCGGCGATGAACTTCAGCGCCGCGTGCCATACGAGGCCCGGGTCCGGGTGCTCGTTCACGACCGCTTCGACGGCGTTGAGGTGCAGGTCGCCGTCTCGCTCACGCAGGCCGTCGACGAGGGCACGGACGACGTTCTTGGTCAGCTCGGCGGTCCGCTCCCGCCCGCCCGCGTTCCCGGCCGCCCCCGTGAAATGAGGATTCGGGACGAATTCGCCGAGGACACCGTCTTCGATGGGGTGCACACCCCGGATGAACCGCCGGTCGATCCCGCCGGGGAAGGCGATTTCCTCCTCGTGCTCGTACAGGTCGCTGCGCGCGTCGCTCTGGTTGACGTCGACCCCGCCGGGAGCCGCGATCTCATACCGGTACCGATAGCGCCCGGAAGGGGCGTCGGGAGCGTCGTGCAGGTTCGCCAACCTGGTCGTGGACACGTAGATCGTCGGTTTGTCCGCCAGTACCCGGCCGACCAGGTCGTTGTCCCGCGGATGCGAGGGCGGGAAGCCCGTTTCCCAGATCTGCTCCGGAGGCTGGGGAGCGTACCGGTACAGCGGCTCGTCCGAGGTCCGCCACAGGGCGTAGCACATCTCGAGATAGCCGACGTCGATGAACACGTCCTTGTCCGCCGCCGCCGCGAGCAACACCTCCGGATCCTTCGGGCACCGCGGCGGAGGCCCCGGCGCGGCGGCGGACGGCGTGGCTTGACCGTCCGGAAAGGACGGATCGGCGAGCAGGACGGCCACCAGCTCGTCCGCCGTGGTGTAGTCGTCATCGGGCACCGCCGGGAAGGCGGGCGCCGTCGGGGTGAGTTCCGCGACCGGCTCGACCTCACGGAGGTGGATCGTCGTCTGACCGTGCCATTCGGCGGCCTTGGTGACCTCGGTGACCAGGTAGGTCAAGCCGGGCGGCAGGACGCTCACCTCGGCGCCGCCGCCGTCGTGCCCCGTCACGGCCGGGCCGTCGATGACGAACGTGACGTTGCCCGACCGGCCCCCGGTGACCAGCATCGTCGGCTCGACGATCGTCCCGCCCGGCCGGTACGCGGCCAGCTCGGCGGCCGACCGCCAGGTGGTCACCGTGATCTCGCTCCGCCCCGTGGCGTCTTCCCCGGCCCGTCGCCGTGCTCGCACGACCCGGCCACGGTGCGCCCGGGTGTCGCGGGTCGCGAGGTCCGACGCCAGTTCCGGCGCCTCCCTGATCATCTTGGCCAGCGCGAGCCGGTCTTCGATGCCGTCCCGGTCCGGTCCCGGCCCGGTGGACCCCGCGAAAGGCGGGGCGATACGGGTGGGCGTGGCCTCGACCTGACGCAACTTCACGTGCAGCTCGTCGCCGGCCTCCGCCACTTCGAGCACCTCGAACGCCGTCCCCGGTGGGAGCAGCACCTCGCGTTCGCTGGAGCGGTCGGACGCCGACGCGATGGAGGCGCCATCGTGGACGAGCGCGCTGACGACGACCTTCCGTTCCGGGAACAGCCTTTTCTCGCCTTGCCTGGCCCGGAAGAAGCTCGGGTCGGCGTACCGCTCACCGACCTTGAACAGCTCCTTGGCGGCCGCCACCGGCAGGTTCATCACCCGCGTCACCGGTCCGGTGTGGCGAGCGGGGAACCGGGTCACCGCGGACGACAGCAGCCGGGTCAGCGACGCCGCGTACTCCGGGCTTTCCGCGTTTTCCGCGTTCGCCAGGTAGTTGTCGATGGCGCCGTGATGCGTGTGCGAGTAGGCGCGGATGGCGGCCAGTTCCGCCACGCCCGTCGATGCCAGGTGCGGATGTTCCTTCAGGACACCGGGAACCTGCTTCAGGTATTCGGCCAGCTCCGGCCGGGCACGGAACTCCCGCTCGTCTTCGGCCGTGGCGAGGAAACCCGGCTCTCGCTCGGTGCTTCGCGGAGGCGTCGGCGACGGCCGGGGATCGTCGCCGACGAGGGAACGGGTGCGGTCCCAGAGCAGGTGGAGGTTGCGTGGTGCGAGGACGACGTCGGGGGTCGTGACCGGCGCCGCGGTCATCAGCCCCGGCCCGGTGGCGACCCGGCCCGCGCCGTCTGCGTGCTGGAAGACGGGAGCGTCCCTGGTACCGCCCAGTGAAGCGACGAAGTATTCGTCGTAGAGGCCGAGGAAGTGCCCGATCTCGTGCGCGAACTGGACCTCGGTCCCGTCCGACGGCCAGTGCCGCTGATCGGCGGGAGTGCCCGGTCCGGTGACGAAGACCTCGCCGTGCGCGTCCTCGCGGTCGGTGAACTCCACCTCCACCAGCAGTTGCTCGCCGTCAGGGAGCCGGTAGCCCTGGTTGAAGTAAGTGTCCACAGCGGACTCGACCCTGGTCTTGAAAGCCGTGGTGTCCACTTCGGACCGGCCGGGGTCGTCCAGCCTCAGCCGGACGGTGTGCAGCCGTGCCCGCGTCGGCGGCTCGCCCTCGCGGTCGACCTCGAACCGGCGCAGGTCGTAGCCGATCGTCGCCTGCCACGGCCGTTTCTCCCGGCTCAGCCCACCGTCTTCGGACCGGACACGGACGGCCGGGGTCTGCCGGACGGATTCGAGGATGTCGTGGCGCGACACCGGGTTCGTGACGACGTGATCGACGGTCACGGCCGGATCCGCCGTCTGCCACCAGATCCGTCGCGCGTCTTCCCGCGACCACGACCTGCCCGCCGGACGGGCCACCGGACGCCGCGGCGCCCCGCCGACCGCGATCCGCAGTTCCGGATCGGCGGGTACCGGCGCGGCGAGCAGCAGCGCGACCGCTCCCGACCCGTCGCCGGAGCCGGTGAGCGCCCGCATGGCGGTACCCCACCGGCCACCGAGCGCCGCCAGCTCGTCGTGCGAGGCATTGGTGTTGTCCAGCGCTTGTGCCGCGTTTTCGGCAGCCGCCAGTTCGATCACCACGTCCAGGTCGGTCGTCTCCAGCCGCCGGACGACCGCACGGCGCACCCTGGTCAGGGTCGCCGACGGCGGGACACCGTTCTCGTCCAGCGCCGCCGCCGCGAACGCCGACGGAAGACCGCCCGCCGCGGTGAACAGCGCGTCGGCCAGCGCCTCCGGGTCGGTCAGCAGATCCTGGAACAGCGGATCGTCGCGCAGGGCCCCGGCCACGGCAGGCGGGGTGTCCATCAGGACGAGTTCGACCAGCCTGCGCGGCAACGGGGCGTTTCGGTCGTAGTCGAGACCGTGCCACGGGGAGGTCGCATCGGTGAACGGGTCCTGTCCACTGTGGAGGGTCGCCGCGACCTCGGTCAGCATCCGCTGGACTCGTTGTGGTGAAAGCGGTTCCAGGGCCGTGTCGCGGGTCGGCACGGTCGCGGACAGCAGTACGGCGTCGTTCGCCAGCGCCCGCGCCCGGCGTGCGCGCAGCTTCAGCAGCGACTTCTCCGCGGCCGACGCCGCCTCCTCGACCTGCGCGTCCACCGCCGCGAGCGCGTCGTTCAGCCGGATCAACGAGTCACCGAACCGCGGTCCGGAACCCAGCGAGAGGTCACCCGTGCCCGCCAGCCTGGAGAACTCGGCCAGCGCGGTGTCGAAGTCGTTGCCGGACAAGCGGAAATGCGACAGGCCGGCGGTGCTCGCGTGGTAAGCCGCCACGATGCTCGCGGCGGGCACCGGGTCGGCGCGACGCGGCGGGGCGGCCGCGGACGGCGCGGTGGGGAACGGCACGTCGGACGGCCGGGCCGTGATGTGCGCCGAGTGGCGGCGGAGCGTGCGCTCGAGATCGGTCGGCCCCTGTACCCATCGGCCCGCGTTGGGAGCGGGTGCCCCGAAGACGGCCGAGTACACGTCCTGCACGAAAGTCGTGCAGTTGTCGCTCATCAGCCTGTACTGCCGGTCCGAGTGAGCGATCACCCGCTCCAGCCCCCGGATGATGTCGTTCGCGCTCGCCAGGTATTCGGCGCTGAAGGTGGTGGGGTTGTCCCGCGCACGGCCCGCGTAGACCGTGCCCGGCACCGTCGCCCACGGCGGCGAGGGACGATTCTCGGGCGCGAAGTCGATGAGTGTTTCGCCGCCGAAGGGGTCGTGGATCTCGATCCACGCGTGGCCCGTGTACTGAACGCTCAGGTCTCGGTGCCGGGTTTTCACCAGGAACCGGAAGACCGGCCGGTCCGCGTTCAAGAGCCGCATCCGGTCGAGTGCGTCGAGAAGATCGGACGTCATGAGGTACTGCGTGACCGTACGTTGCCGCACCTGCGTGCTCGGCACGCGGCCGTTCAGCCAGCTCTTGACCGTCATCCCGGCCGGGATCGTGCCGTCCACCGGTGGTGTCCGCACGAAACCGAGGGTCGCCGACTCGGCTCTCGTGTCGTCCTGCCGGGACCGGGTCACGATGCGCAGCTGACCGAGGTCGACGCCGTGGTCGGCCTCGGCCGACCGCAGGACGGTGTTCAGCGCGGCCACCAGGTTCCGCTCCCGGCGCTCGGTCAGAGCGGTGTCCTGCCCGCGCTTCACGACGATCTCGATCCGCGCGCCGACGGGCGGCGGAGTGCCCAGCTCGTCCACGACCCTGCGCGCGAACCTCCGCAGCTCACCGAGGGCGACACCCTCGACGGCATCCGCGCCGGAGGTGAAGAGAACGTCCGCGTACGGCTCCAGCGGGCCGATGTCGGCCGTCGGCCCGGCGGCTCCGATCATCTCGCGCAGCCGCTTGCCGAGGTCGTCGGGCCCGGTCGCCAGCCAGCCCGCCGACGGGGCGGGCTCGCCGGAGACGCGTTCGACCAGCCCGCGGGCGAAATGCATCGCGTTGAACGAGAGTGTCCGGTGCTCGACCGAGAGATGGCGCAGCGAATGATCCAAGGCCAGCACCGCGTCTTCGGCCGAGATCCACACCTCGTAGCTCGCGGCGGCGGTGTGGCCGACGTCCTGGAACCGCACTCCCGTCCGGTGGAAGCCGATCGCTTCGTTTTCGTGGCCCGGCAACACGAACTCGACCCAGGCGTGGCCACGGGCACCGACGAGCTGGGCGAGCCTCGGAACCGGGGCACCGGGATCCACCGACAACCGCATCAGGATCGTCCGTATCCGGGAGGTGCCGAGCCGTCGGTGCTCCTCGATACAGGCGACCAGCGGGGACGACGCCCAGAGGTCCGCCGGTCCACCGGCCAGCGTCGCCGTCCGGGAAAGCCAGGACGTCACCGTCTCCCCCGGCCGGAACCCGAGTTGCGGGCCGAGGTCGTCGGCGGTCTGGACGAGTGCCATGGTCACCGTGCGCCGCCGCGCCGCCGGGTCGGCCGAGACCAGTGGCGGGACACTGTTGCGCTCGGCGGCGACGGGGACGACGGTCAAGGGGGCGCGGCCGCCCGGCGAACGGGTCAGCAGCAGCCGGAGGATCTCCGCCACCGCGTTCGCCCTGGCGAGTGCCGTGTCGGCACCGCCGACGGCCGCGTTGCCGTAGCCCGTGAGCCGGATGGAGGGCTGTGCTCGCGGATCGCGCGCCACGATCGCGTCGGCCGCCGCCGGGGCCCACGCGGCGAATCGCTCGACAGCCGCGCGGGACGCGTCGTCCAGTGCGCGCGAGCCCTTCGCGAAGCCGACGACGCTTTCGACAACCGGGACGGGCCTGGTCGACGGCCTCGTCTCGGCGTCGCGAGTCGCCAGGAAATCACTCGTCCGCGTCAGGACGACACGGACCGGACGGCTACCGGCGGGACCGAAATCGGTGTCCTCGCCGTCCTCGCCCAGCACATGCAGCCGGACGTCCAGCGCTTCGGCGACCTCCTCGGCGGTCGCGTTCCGCAAGGTCGCGCCGAGCGCCCTCAGCTCCGCTTGCCGGGTCGGCGAACCCGGCGCGACGGTGACGGCGATGGCCGCCACCAGATTCCCGGTGACCGGCTCGCCGCCGACCGGCACGACCGCTTTCCCCAGCCGGGTCAAGGCATCCCGCTGCTCGACCGTGAGACCGGTGCGCACCGGCGTGGCGACGCGGCGGGTCGCCAGGAAGTCGGCCGACGACGACAGGACCACACGCACCGGATCGCCGTAGGCGGGGCCGAGGCGGATCGTCGTCCCGCGTTCGGTCAGCACCCGCAACCGGACGTCCAGCGCGAAGGCCACCTCCTTCGGCGTGGCGTGGCGCAGAGCCGCTCCGACGTCCCGCAATTCCTTTTGGCGCGAAGGGGAATCGGGCGCCGACGTCCGGACGATCGCCTCGACCAGATTCGACGCGACGGTGTCACCACCGACCTGGACGACCTCACGGCGCTCCCGGGTCAGGGTCTCCCGCTGGACATCGGTGAGGCCGGGGCCCTGCTCGGTCTCGACGGGCCGCGGGACGCCGGGGAGCGCGTCCTGCCCCGGGTCGGCGAGGCGGGCCCCCGGCCCCAGCTGGCTCCGCAGGACGTGCTGGATCATCCAGGCATGGCGAGGCAGCAGCTTCGGTGTCACACCGGGTTTGACGACGTCGGCGCCCATGACGCTGCCGTCGCCGGTGACGACACCGGAGGTGCCGTCGTCCTCGCGGCTCAGGAAGACCCGGTCCCGGTCGTGTTCCTCGTCGGCGGCTCCGAGGTAGTGCAGCAGTTCGTGGGCCAGTTCCTCCTGGGTGGCGTCGGAGCGCCAGGTGGTCTGGGTCGTGCGTTCATCGTCACGGACGACCACGTCGTACGCGCGGTACCGGGCCGCGCCGTCGTCGTCGGTGAGCCGGTCGTCGGTGAACTCGACGCGGACGTGCAGCTGGTCGCCGTTCGGCAGGCCGTAGCGCTTGTTGATCAAGGCCTCGACGCCGGCGCGAGCCCGCTCGCGCATCCGCGTGAGCTGCTCGCCGGTGACGCCTGGGCCGGGCACGAGGTTGATCGGCACGGTGAACTCGGTGACGCCGCGTCCGCCGACCTCGAACCGGCTGACGCCGTACCGGATCACCCCGTCGTACCGTTTGCCGTCCTCGGTGAGCAGCGTGGTCAGCACGTCGGCGGTCTCGGTCGACACCGCCCGCCTCGGCGTCGTCGCCCGCTTCGGCTCCCACTGCGCCGGGTCGAGCGGCTTCGCCACGGTGAACCAGGGTGCGTCGGTGGCCCGGCTGTGCCGCCACGCCTCGTCCTCGGGAGACCGCGGCAGTGCCGCCAGCCTGGTGAACTCGGCGTCGAGCGCGCCTTTTGCCAGCCACCACGCGTCTTGTTTCGTGTCGGCGAAATCGAGCCACGCCGCTTGCAGGACCGCCTGGGACGCGGCCACCTCGTCGGTCGCGGCGGCGCGCTGCTCCCGGGCCTCGGTGACGGCGGCGTCCGCGTCGGCCAGCGTCCGCCGCTGCTCCTGGAGGACGTCCCGGTACAGGTTCCGGCGCAGCTTCGCCTCGGCGCGGTCCCGGGTGAGCCGCTGTACCTCGTCGTGCGCCGTGAGCCTGGCGTCCAAACCTTCGGCGAGGCCGAGACGCTGCTTGGCCGCGGCGAGTTCGGACGAGAGCACCTGGAACGTCCGGGCCGCGTCCCGCACGCCTCGGGCGAGGTCGTCGAGATCGGTCTCCAGACCGGCCCGTAGCGCCTCGGCGGCGTCGTCGGCCGCGGCCACCCTGTCAAGCTGAAGTCGCGCCGCTTCGGCGACGGTTTCGGCCTCCCGCAAGGCTTTCTCGGTCTCGCGGGCGAAACCGTGGTGCTGTTCCTCCAGCGTGCCGGGACGCCGGACCCGTGCCGCGTCGACCGTGCCGCGCCAGTCGATGCCGACACCGAGTCGCTTGACCAGCTGTTCGGCCTGGTAGCGGTGGCGTTCCGCGCCGACCTCGGCGTCCCGCCAGGCCTTCGCCGTCCTGGCGACCCTCGCCTGACGTGACTTGAGCGCGCGCGCCACCTTCTGCCCGGGGAGGTCGGTCAGATCGGCGATCGGCATCCGCACGTCCGCCGAAGCGGGCACCGACAGGTCCACGACTTCGGTGCGGCCGCCGACCTCGACCACGATCCGGTAGTCCACGTCGAACCGCACCAGCGCGGTGCGGCCGACCGGTTTGAGGTTCGCGATGGCGGACACGGTCGTGCCGTCGACGGTGGCGTCGGCGGGCTCACCCGTCCAGCGTGTCTCCACGCCGCTGACGAGACCCCCGATGTTGGCCTGTTCGTTGACGGGCACGGCCGAGGGGCTGGCGACGGCCAGCTCGCCGACCTCGACCACCTTCCGCTCCGCCGACCGCGCCACCGTCGCGTTCTTCGGGTTCTCCAGGTTGACGCCGTCGCTCAGCGCGACCAGGCGGGGTGTGGTGAGCCGGGCGTGCACCTCGACGTTCGCGCGTTTGCCCCGCAGCACGGCCGCTTCGCGCAAGGTCGGCACGGGCAGGCTCGCCGTTGTCATCGACGGCAGGAACGCTTGCAGCACCTGAGGACTCAGCGTCGACCAGAGGGCGTTCATCGTGCCCGTGCCATAGCCGGTGATCCCGCCGTCCGCGCCCGCCGAGGTGAGGGTGTCCCGCACGAGTTCGCGCAGCCGCGCGGCGGCGCGCACGGATTCGACCGACGCCATTTCCGGTAGCTTCGCCACGCTGTCCTGCCGCCATTTCCGCAGCGCGGCAGGGGCGGCATCGTCCGGCGACCGCCGGGACGGCCCGGAATCGTTGTCAGGTAACGGCTTCTTCTCGGCCGCCGTGTCCGCGGTCAGGTTGTCGGCCAGCAGCCGGATGCCGAGTGTCCGCTCGCCGGTCGTGGCGGACGCCACGGTCCCGCCGTCACGCCGGATCTCGAGCGTGAACTCGATCGGGACGTCGAACCGCGCGGCGGGCCCGGTACCGGTCCGCAGCAGCGTTTCCTGTTTGGAGGTGACCTCACTGGTGCTGGTCGTCTTGATGGCGCCGACGCCGCCGGTGATCGCGCCACCCACCGAAGTCACCGTCGCGCCACCAGGAGCACGGAACTTCTCCTGCCCGCCCGCGCGGAACGCGACCGACCACGACGTGGCCGTCCCGTCCGTCCGGGTGGTCCGGATCGCGCGCGCGGTGCTGTGCTCGACGGTCCGGCCGTCGTTGACGACCTCGCGGAACCTCGGCTCGCCCAGCGTGCGCGCGGTCAGCAGCACCTGGTAACCGCTGTCGGTGAACAGTTTCGGCAGATGCGCGTGCAGTGGGATGCCACCGTCCAGCGCGCTGTCCACCAGCCCCTGCACCCCGTCCGGCGAGACGAGGTCGGTCAGCCTCGCCCAGTTGTTCATCGCGTCGTCCAAGAAGACGCCGGGCAGCAGCGGTACCTTGGCCTCGGCCAGCCGCGCGGACAGCTCCGGCACCAGACCGGACAGGTCGGGCAGCCGCTCGACCGCGCCGAGCCCCAGCGCGCCCGGCTTCCCCGACGGCAGCGTCAAGGGCGCCGCGAGCCGCTCTTCCCGCACGCGGGCACCAGTCGGCTTGGCGGGCAGCAGGCCGTATTCGCGGGCCTGTTCTTCGGTGAGCCACACGAAGGCCGCGCCGGGAAGGTCCACGAACCGGGCGGCGCCCCTGGCGGCGGGGCGCACCACGGCGGTCTGCTGCCGTGACTCCGCGAGCACCGTGAAGGCGATGTCGAACCGCGCCAGCACGCGCGGCGTACCGGCCGCCGTGGTCACGTTGCGGTCGACGGTCGCGGAGATGTCGAGACCGTCGCCCGTGGTGGTCGTCTTCGCCCACGGTTTACCGGACACGCCACCGGTGCCGGAGCTGTCGGGATCGTCGCTCGCCGCGCCGGTCCCCGCCACGCCGACGGTGACCGCGGGGCCGCTGCTCTTGCTCTCGCCGCTCTCGAACCGGTAGCCACCCGAGGTGGAACGTTCCGCGCCCGCGTCGTCGGCCACCCGGACGAAGGTGGGATTGCTCAGCCGCGCGACGACGCCCAGCCTGCCGACGCGGTCGGCCAGCCGCCGCGAATAGACGAGGTCGGTGCTCAGCGCGCCGCGCGTGAACGACCGCAACGCCGCCTTGATGTTCTGGTTGCTCAGCATCGCCTGGACGCTGGTCCACGCGTCACTGCCGGGAAGGGTGAGCGCGCGGTCGCCGTCCGAGGCCTCCACCAGCGCGTCCATCGCCGCCGCGCCGACGTGCTCGGTGTACACGATGGTCTCCACGCCGACCCATTCGCTCACCTCGGGCTTCGCGAATGCCTGGAGGTGACCGGTGATCGACCGCGGTGGGTCGAGCGTTCGCACCTTCGGGGCACCGGGCGCGAAACGTGCCGGGTCGGCGGGCAGTGTCACGCTGTCCGACATCGACAGGGTGAAGGTCGCCGGGAGCAGGTACTCGTCCGCTTCATCGGGGGTCGTCCAGATCGACCGGACGTCCGGCACCTGGGTGCCCGGCAGACCCGGCAGCAGTTGCCGGACCATCGCCTGCGAACGGGAGAAACCGGTGATGGAGACGACGAACCGGCCCTGGTGCTCGAACACCTCCGAGTCCGGGCTGCCGATGTTCAGATAGGTCGATTCGACCACCGGTCCCGCTCCGGTGCGGGTACCGCCGCCACGGCCGTACTTCACCGCGGCCGTCCCCACCGCCCCGAAGGTCACCCTGCCCTCCGGTCCGGCGGTCCAGCCCTTGTTCGACGCGGAGGACGCGCCCAGCGCCGGACCGGACGTGGTGGCGTTGCGGACCACCCGGCCCTTCGTCCGTCCGACATGCTCGGCCGACTTCGACTCCAGCCGGACCGTGACGGTGACGTGGTCCTGCCGGAAAGCGCCTTGGCGTTTGAGGGTCACCGACACCCCGGCGCCCAGCAAGGCGTCCATCCGGTTGCGCAAGGCCAACGGGGACAACGCGGCCTGCAACCGGTGCTCGTTGGCCAGCATCTCCAGCGTCCGCGCCGCGTTCGCGGGTTTCTCACCGTCCTCTTTACCGCCCCAGCCGGGCAGCAGATCCGCGTACCGGCCCGCTTTCCGAAGCTTGCCGCGGATTTCCGTCAGAACGCGCTCGGCGCCGTCGAACTCGCCCACCCGCACATTGCCCGCCGCGAGCCCCGCCGCCAGATGCGCGGGCGGGAACTTCTTCTCCGACGCCCGCGTGAGCCCGGAACCGGTGCCCTCCGGCACAGGCAGTCCCCGCGCCGCGGCCTCCGCCATCCCCATCCTGGCGTAGACCGCCGCCGTGGTCGTGACTTCCCTGCCGTCCAGGCCTTGCACCACGATCGTGGCATCGAACCGGTAGAGCCCGATGTCCCCCTTGAGCTGGATCCCCGACTTCGCGGTCGAGGACCGGCCGGACACGGCCGTGTCCACCTTCCGCGAGGAGAAGCCGGCACCGAGCCCGCCCGCGACGCGCACCCCCGCGACACCGGCCCCGTAGCCGAACGCGACCGAGGCGTCGAACCCGCGCCTGGTGGAGGCCGAAACGGAGGAACCGGTGGTCGCGGACTCGTGCAGCCGCAACTGTGTCTCGGTCGTGGGCCCGACGAGTTCGGCCTTGGTCAGCACGGCCTTCATCCGGACCGCGGCCACCCGTCCGCCGTCCGCGCTGAGCAACGCGGCCGAACCGACCCAGCCTTCCAGCATGGCGCCGAAGTTCTCGCGCAGGCTCGCGGTCCCGAGGAACGCGCGCAACGTGTCACGGCCCGGGGCACCGAACTCGGTGACCGACCCGTGCAGCAGACCGGCGGCCGCGGAGAACACCTCCCCCAGATCGGTGACCGCCTCGGGCACCGGATTCTGGAGTTTGCCCCCGACGTCGGCGGCCAGACTCTTCGCGGTCAACCCTGGCGGCGGGGTGAGCCGGACCAGATCGTCCGGGACGCGCAGGGTGACCCGGCCCGGAACCTGTCTGGGCCCGCCGATCTCGGCGCCTGCCCGGTCGTGGACGCTGACGGTGAACTCGACGGCCATGGCCACCTGCCGGGAGCCCTCACCGGACCGGATCGCCCGTTGGTCCACAGTGGACATCGCGACGGCCTGCGCCGAACCGGGGGCGGCCAGCGCGGCCTTGCCACCGACGGTGAGATACGGACCCACCGGCGCCTGCACCGTGCCGGTCATCCCGAGGTCACCGGCGTGGAGGACGGCGAGGTTCTCCGCGGTCGACGTGCCGCCCTGGACCGTGAGATCCGCCTTGGTCTTCTCCCGCGGCTCGCTCACCGGGTCGCCGCGAAGGGCGGCCCCCACCCGGATCTCGCGCCAGCCCTTGGCCGTGCGGACGGGGAAGTACAGGCCACTCAACGCGGATTCGAAGTCGTCACGAACGGCGTTCCCGATCGCGTCGAGCTGATCCGGGGTGGCGCCGGGCACCAGCCGGGCCAGCTCGTCGCCGAGTTCGCCCGCCCCTTCGACGTCGAGCACCGGCGCGGAACCGATGGCCTGGCCGTCCGCGAGGAACGGCGGGAGGTCCGCGAGTTTCAGGACCTCCTCGGTCTCGGTGCTCTCGGTGGTCTCGTTGGTCTGCTCGGTCTCGGTGATTTGCTCGGTCTCGGTGAGTTCGGTGACGATCTCGGCCTGCTCGGTGACGAGCGGTGCCGTCCGTGTTTCGGCGGGTGCGTCGTTCGCCGCGATTTCGGCGACCGATTCGGTGGTGACGGCGACCTGCTCCGGCTCGATCGTGGTCGACTCGGTGATGATTGTTTCGGTGGTGGTCGACTCGACCTGGACGGGCGCGGCCTGGCTTTCCGTGGAAGTGGTGCGCAGCGGGGACGGACGAGTGCGCGGGCGTTCCTCGTCGGGCTGGGCGGACCTGGTGTCTGCGGACTTGGTATCGGAGGTGGTCCGCACGGTCGCGGGCCCGGTCTTCGACTCCGTCGGCTTGACGTCCGCGGTCGTTTTGGCCGCCGAATTCGGCTTGACGTCCGCTTTACTGTCCGAAGCGGACTTCGTCTCCGTGGCGGACTTGTTGTCGGGAGCGGCTTTGGTTTCGGGAGTACTGGTTCCCGTCGGCACCGTGACGGCGTCCGACCCGCTCTTGGTGTCCAGGGAGAGCCCGGCCGGGCTCCCGCCGTCGAACATGCTCCCGAACTTCTCCTTGATGGAGGTGACCGCCGCGTCGAGCCCTTTCTCCCCGATCCCTTCGATCTTGTGGCTGACGGCACCGCCGACCACGCCCCCGACGAACCCCATCCCGAACTCTTCCGCGGACACGGAATCACCGGTGATCCCCGCCATCGCCGCCTGGGTCATCACCCCGGAGACGCCCTCGAAAAGGAAAATGGTGCTGAACTCGAAGGCCTTCGCCGCCAGGTTGCCGCCGAGACGGTCACCCACGTTGCGCGACAGCACATCCGGCACGTCGTCGGCGAACGTGCGCACGACGTCCTTGCCGAGTTTGTCGCTGAACGGATCGAGCACCCGGTGCAGACTGCCGTTGAACGCCCCCGTTCCGTCGAGGCCGTGTTTGCTCCAGTTGTCCACGAACGTGCGCGCGTAATCGCGGCCGAGCTGCCGGGCCGCGTCGTCGCCGAGGGTCTTGCCGAACGCGGTGCCGAACCGGTCGGCCATCTGATCGCCGAAACCGTTGACCGACCGCTTCGTGAACGCCGACGCCGGATCGCTGAGCTGCCTGCCGGCCCGGTCGGTCAGGGTCCGGCCGACGTCGCGCAGCCAGTTGTCGGGAAGGTCTCCGCCACCCGGCAGCTTGAGATCCTTGACCAGCTTCATCAGGTCGTCGGTGGCGATCTTGCCGAAATCCCGGCCCAGCAACCCGGCGATCTTGCGGCCCAGTTTCTCGCCGAGTTCGCCGACGGCGCCGCCGAGCACCCCGCCGACCGCGCCCGAGATCAGCGTCTGCGTGGTGGAATCGTCGTCCCACTCGGTGCGTTCCTTCTGGAGCCGCTGGACGGCGGCGTCGATGAGCAGCCCGCCGGTGATCCCGATGAACGTCTCGAACACGATCGCCCGCACGAGCATCTTGAACAGGGTGAGCAGATAGCCGCGGGTGAGGGCGTAATGCCAGGTGAGATTCGCGAGCGACGCCCCGGCGGTGACGGACGCGAGGGCGTACTCCATCGCGATCTCGTAGGCGAGCAGGAAAAGCTGGCCGATCGCGGAATACTTGGCGTACTCGACGTCCAACGCGATCTTGCGGCAGCCGTCGGCGATCCCTTTCGTGCCGGTCGCCAGCTCGTCCATCAGGTTCGGCGAACCGTTGGTGAGCGGCTTCATACTGGCGTCGAACGCCTCACCGGCCTGAGGCATCGACAACCTCTCGTCGATCCCCCGCTTGACCCGGTGGATCGAATTCGGCAGGTCGGTCAGCTTGCCGGTGAGATCGTCGTACAGCTCCGCCGACTTGCGGAACTTGTGCTGGTTGGCGGCGGGCCACGAGACGCCGAGCACTTCAAGGAGCGTTCGCGCCCACTCCGGCACGTCGCCGAAGTCGCTGCGATCGACCTTGATGGGCACGGACAACCTCCAACCGTTTCACCGGAGCTAACGCACGCCGACCACCGGACGGTTCACGTTTCGCCTGAAGTACATGAAGGCCCCCTTCCCGTACTGGGGGCGAGTTTTCTCGGCTGAGGTGGGGGAAGTCGTCGTGGCTTATGACGCTTCTGAGGCCTCAGTGTGGTTCCGGAGCGAGTGAAGGGAACTCGACGGCCCCTGGACTCTCAAAGAGTCCTTCACGGACCTCGCCGATGTGATCCCTGGTGGCACTGTGACGATTGTGGTCACTGAGGCTTTGTACAAGTACATGAAGGACCCCTTCCTTGCGCCTAGCGCAAGGAAGGGGTCCTTCATGTACTTCAGTCGCGCTTGCGGCACCTCCGGCGGGGTGACGTCGTGAAGATCTCCTTGGCGCCAGCGCGGAGGCCGAGGTCAGGCCTGGCACTTGGCTTTCACCATCGCCGCGGCGTGGTGCGCGTAGGTCTTGGTCGAGCCCGACCAGTCGCGACCCCGGTTGAGCAGCTGCACGGCGAGTTTCGCGCCGTTCGCCCGGAAGGTGCCGACGTTCACCCACCGGCCGCGGTTGCCGACCTGGTCGATCTGGAACGTTCCGACCGGCGTGGCCTTCTCCACCGCGAACCGGTCGAAGACGCGGTAGACCGACGGCCTACCGCCCGCCACGGTGACGTCGCCGCTCGGGATGAACACCGAGACCGCGCACGATCCGGTGGTCACCGGGCCGGTGTTGAACGTCCACACGCCGTACGCGCTGGGGTCGTCCTTGTTCGCGTCGCCGGACATCGGGATGGAGACGAACGAGCTGCCGCAGCCGCCGCTGCCGTGGTTCACCCAGCCTGACTTGCCGTCGCTGTACGCCCCGGCACCGACGAACTGGGTGCCCCCACCGCAGCCCTTGCCAGCCATACCCTCGTAGACCACCGACTTGGCGGCGGGTGGCGGGGCGGGCGGACCTTGTGGCTGGGGTTTGTTCTGCTGCTGCTGTACCGGCGCCGGGCCGCCACCGCCCTGCGGTCCCGGGCCCGCCGGGTTCCCGGCCGCGGGCGGGGCCACGGGAACTCCCGCCGGTACGCCGCCCTGGCCCACCGGCAGGCCTTCGACCGGCTGGCCGGGCAGCACGCCGACGGGCAGGCCTCCGGCGTTGTTGTCCGCGGGCGGGGCGGCGAGCCCCGGCACGAACCCGCCACCCGGCGGCAGATCCCGCGCGTAGCCCGCGGCGTTCGGTCCCTCGCCGGGCTGGTCGTCGCCAAGCAAACCGCTGAGCGCCAACGGCAAGGCGACCAGCACGACACCGGCGATCGCCGCCGCGACGATCACCGGTTTGGGCAAGCGGCCCGGTGCCGACGATGCGACGGCGGCGCCCGCGTCCACGACCGGCGCCGTGGCGCCCGCCGCGGCGGTCTTGGCGGCGGGCGGGGTGGTTTCGTTGTCCGCCTTCGCTTCCGGGGTGGCAGGCGTGACCTCCGCCGCGGCGGCGACCGCGACTCCGGTGGACTGTTCTGCGTCCGTGGACATGGTGTTCCCGCTTTCTTCACTGACTCAGGTTCTTACCGGCAGGACCCGTTCGCCCACCGGGGTCGATCACGGGCGCTTGGTGCCGCCGCGCACGTTCGCGATGTTCTCGGTCTCCACGTTGCGAAGGTGGAGCGCCATGCCCTTCGTCACGTTGGTCTGGTTCCGGACGACCTCTTTGATCGAAGTGAAGGCTTCTTCGACCTTCTGCGCCGGGCCGAAGAGATTTTCCTTGATCTCGGCGCCCATGTCGTCGTCACCGCAGGCTTCGAGCAGCAGGGCGAGCCGATCCGCGCCGAGTTCGCAGATCAAGTCCATTTTGGCGGCGATCGACTGGTACCCCTCGCCGATGATCTCCATGGCCCTCGGGTCGGCGCTGAAGTTCGACATGGTCTCCCGTTCTCATCCTGTCGTGGTGCCCGTGCCCTGGTTGATGCTGTGTCTCGTCGCGGGTTCGCCGTCCTGGTTGACGCGCACCTGGGCGCCACCCGGCCGCCGGGTCCGGCGCCTTCGCCTGCCCAGCACGCCGGGAGCGACCGTGGGATCGGTGCCCCAGGTCTCCTCGTCCTCGGCGAGCCAGGTCGCCCGCTCGCGTTCGCCCTTGTCCTGTCCCGCTCCACCGGCACCGGCACCACTCGCCGACGGCGGGTAGAACGGCACACCGTTGCTATTTGTCCCTTTAGGACCTCCCAAAGTCCCTTTAGGACTCTCGACGGGATTCGGGCCCACACTGGGAGGAGTCACCGAGTTCCCGCCCATGGACATGGTGGGCGGTGAAACACCCACCCGGCCGCCGCCGAGGGATCCCGGTCCACTGTGGAAGTTCGCCTGCGGGTCGAACTTCGACATCGTCAAGGGCGGCGCGTCGGGAGCGCGGAGTGCCGGGAGCGGCGGAGGTGTGCTGCGCCGCAACGAATTGAGGTGCCGTTCCAGCGCCGTCTCGGTGACGCCGGTCCGCGTCTCCGGAGGCGGGTAAGCCTTGCGCAGGCGATCCTTCTGCTCGAGGTTCCCGCCGTTCCTCGGGCCGACGATCTCACCGTTCGCGTTCACCCGCGAGCCGGGCGGGACGATGATCGGCCTGCCGTCGGAACCCAGCACGGGCTTCCCGTTGGGACCGATGACGATACCGTCCCGGCCGACGTACGAACCGGTGGGCACTTTGAGGGTGGTGTTCGGCCCACCGCCACCGATCCGGGTGATCGGCGGCGGGAAGAGTCCGCCAGGGCCGTTCTTGACGTTCGTGTCGGTCCTGATGATCCGAGGAGGCGGGGGTGGCGGCGGTGGCGCGGACGTGGTGGTGGTGATCGGCCCTTTGTCGCCGCCCGAACCGTTTCCTCCGCCCGGACCGGTCCCGTCGCCGCCGGTCCCGTCGCCTCCGGAACCGTCGCCTCCGGAGCCGCCGGGAGTGAGGGTGAAGTAGGCGGGATCCTTGATCGGCGGCAGCTTCGCGGTGGCCAGCTGGTAAGTCGCCGCCAGCAACCCCACCGTGCTGGCTCCCCAGCTGTCCAAGAAGGTCAGGTGTTCACGCCAGACCCTCTTGGCCGCTGTCTCCAGCTTTTCACGCGGAGCGGTTTCGGTCACCGAGCCACCGAGGAGGTCGCTCACCGGCCATCCGTCCTCCTCCCTGGTGTACTTGGGGGGAAAGTGGCTGCCGAAATCCGCCACCAGCTCGGGCGACTGCCAGATCGCGCGCACCACACCGGTCGGCGAGCTGAGCTGCGATCCTGGCCCGGTGACCGCGAACCCCAGCCCGGTGTCATAGGTGAAATTGTCGTCCCCCTGCCAGAACGCGCGACCGTCGTACAGCATGGTCACGCCGTACTTCAGCAGCCCCTTCGCGTCGCGGAGCGCGGTCCACGAAGTGCGTTCGTGGCTCATCTGTTCCACGAGGTCCCGGCAGGTGAAGGCGAGCTTGTCCAGCACTGTCCAAAAAGCACTCGCGCCGGCACCTTGGAAGTCGTCGCCGCGATGGCCGGTCTTGTTCCGCTCGGTCTCGAGCGGGGCGATCTGCGCGGTCAGCCAGGTCGCGACCCCCTCCAGCGTGGTCGCCGCCGTTTCGAAGCTGTGCTGATTGCCGACGGCATTGAGGTCGTTGTACAGGGAATCCACGATGCTGTTGGCGTTGCCGAAGTACTTCGCCGCCACGTCGTCGAGCTCTTTGGTCGCGTCGGCGACGCCGTACCACGACGTGAAGAACGTCATTCCCTCGGCGTGGATCAAATTCGTCGGCACGTGATTGCTCGGCCCCCGAAGATGGGTACGGGTTTCCCACTTCAGCCAGGTCTGCTTGATGACCTCCTCGCGCGACGGCACGATCGGGCAATGGGGCTCGACACTGAAGATGTTGAGTGCCTGTTCCCAGAGCCAGGTCGTCGTGTCCGGTCCGCCCAGGATCAGGGAGCTAGTCACGTCGCCCGCCGAAGACGTCCGATGGCGCCTCGTTCCAGAGCGGCGCGAACGCCTTGTCGACCTCGGTGGTGCCGGTCATGGCCGCACGGAGATCGGCACGCTGATCCATGAGCGGGCCGAAGACCTCGACGACCGTGTCCGCCATTTCCCGCCGGGCGCGCTCGAACGTCTCGATCAGAATCTCGGACAGTTGTCCGGGCGGCATGGAACGGTACTTCGTGGTGTGGAACTTCAAGCCCACCAAAGAGTTCTGAGAATCCACGGTCACGGTGACCAGATGGTCCGCGGAGGTCGCCGAAGTCGTCCGCGAGGCGAGGTCGGCCTTCGCCGACTCGATCCGGTCACGCTGATCCTTCAGCGTGACCATAGCCTGGTGAAGTTGATCCTCCAGCCAGTCGGCCATCGTTTCCTCCCTGTCCGTAGTTGCGTGAACCACCGGCGCCGCTTCCCGCGACCCGTCTGCCGCGTCTGCGGGCACCCAGCACCGACGGTGGGAGCTTCGGGTCGGTGCCCCAGGTCTCCTCGTCTTCGGCCAGCCAGGTGGTCCGGTCGCGCTCGCCCTTGTTCTGGTCTCCGCCGGCCCCGCCGCCGGGGCCGCCGGCGGTGGGGGGATAGAACGGCACGCCGCCCATCCCGTTCTGCGAGGCCCCGTTCCCTTGCTGGTTCTTGATCAGCGAAGGACCACCCTCGGTCGTCACCGGTTTTCCCGGCGGCGGCGTGGCGGTGGTCTCGGGCCTGCCACCACCGTTCAACCCGGTCGGCCCCGGATGCGGCGCCGGGCCCGAAGATCCACTGTGGAGGGTCTGCGGACCACTGGAGGACAGCGACAGTGGCGGCGAGTGGGTGTTGTTCAGCAAGGTCGGCATCGACGGTGCGTTGGTGCCCCGCAACGTCTTCAGATACTGATCCAGCTCGCTCTGCTTCTTGGTGTCCTGATTGGTCGGCTCCGGCCGGGACAGCCGGTCCTTCTCGGCGAGCTTCTCACCCTTCGGGCCGAGGATTTCGCCGTTCGGGCTCACCGTGGACCCACGAGGCACGACGATCTGCCGCCCGAAGGGGTCGAGGACCGGTTTCTTGTCCGGGCCCCGGACCACACCGTCGAGGCCGACCGAAGAACCGATCGGCACCTTCAGCTGCGTCTCCGGGCTCGGCAGGCCGGGCGGCGGCTTGGGCGGCGGCTTGTCCGGGTTGTGGGGATTGTTCGGACCGGGCGGGTTGTTCTTGTCGAACGGCGGGACCTTTCCGCCGTTCCCCTTGGTGTCCTTGGTGTTCGGAGGCCCGTCCTTACCGCCGGGAGGCGGCGGTACCTTCGTCTTCGGTGGCCCGGGCGGGGGCGGCGGAGGAGGCGGCGTTGGCGGCGGTTTCGACCCGTCCTGTCCACCGGTGGGTGGCGGCTTCTTGTGGAGATTGGGCCGATGCGGTTCGAGGATCGTCGGCAGGAGCAGCTTCGTTTCACCGTAGACCCGGGGAAGCTCGGTGAGAACGGACGAAGCCGCGGAATCCAGGACCGTCGTGATGTGCTTCGTCCACAACTCCTTGGCCGCGGTCACGATTTTCTCCCAGAACACCGGATTCCTGGCGTCCGCGTCGAGGAAGTCACACCGCGGGTAATGCTCGAATACGGTTACCTTGTCGTCCTCGGCCTTGTTGTCCTTCAGGTCCTGGGTGAACCGGTCGCTGGTCCAGATCGCCGCCAACGCGCCCGCCGGCGTGGAAAAATGGTAACCGGCCGCCGACACCGGACCGAAAAGGCTGATGTCATAGGTGGCCGTTTCGGTGGTGGACTGCCATTTTTTGTAGGCTTGCGTGAGATTGTCGAACGCCCACCGCAGAACGAGTTCCGCTTCGTTGATGCCGACGGTGGCGGCGTCGTCCGTCGGTGCCCTCAATTTCTTCAGTCCCGCGGGACGGTCCCCCAGCTGGTTTCCGAGGTCGGTGCACCGGAACATCAGATTGTCCAGCACCTCCCAGAAGGCCCCGGCACCGGTCCCCTGGAAGTCGTCGCCCTTCTTCCCCACCTTGTCGCGCACTTTGCCCAGCGCCGTCGCCTGCTCGGTGAGCAGGTTCTTCGTCCCGTTCAACGCGTCGTACGCCCTGGTGAACGTCCACGGCTGCGCCACCGGGTTGTTGTTGGGAGTACCCACCATGGACGTGAAGAGGGCTTCCATGTTGCCGTAGAAGGTCTCGACGGGTTTCGCGAGCGCTTCGTCGTTGGGGCTGGCCACCGCGAAGTACTGCATCGTGCTCGTATAGGTGACAGCCTCGAACTTCCAGCCCTTGGGCAGGTTGTGGCCGACACCGTAAAGGCTCGCCCAGACATCCCACTTGAGCCACTGAAGCTTCAGGATGTCGTCGCGGGGAGGAATCTTCATGGACTGGGCCGAACCGGATGTGCAGTCGAAGATGTTGAGGACATCTTCCCACGTCCTGTTCGTTCCGCCGGGAACGAACGCGGTCATCTCGACTCAACTCCCGCCGGTACCGGTGTTGTTGCCACCGCCGGTGTTGTTGCCACCGGGAGTGAACGCGAGGATCTCACCGAGCTGACTCATGTCCAGTTCGGTGGACAACTTGATGTTCTCGTCTTCGCCCCGCACCGCCACCCCCACCACGTAGGTGATGTTCCTGTTCAGCGCGATGAGCTGATCCTGGATCAGCTTGACCTGGGCGTAAAGCGTGGGCCCGGTGCCCTTGCCGGCGAGTTCGTAGGCGTCCATCAGCAACTTGGCGGGCTCCCACGTCTCGACGCCGGCCATCAGCCGTCGTTTCCCGGCGCCACCACCCGCAGTGAGGGCCAGCTCCGCGACATGCGAATTCGTTTCGAGACTGGTGACCATCGGCCCGAGAACGTTCTTCTGGAAGTCCTGCAGGAAGCTGACCGTGATCTTGATGTCGCCGCTTTCCGGCTTCTCCGCCACGCCGCTTCTCCTTTCACCAAGAGCGGACCGGAATCAGAGCTGGAACTTCGCGCCGATGTTCTTGTCCGTGCGCTGGTAGTTGTCATAGGACAGGGACAGCGTCTGGTGGCCCTTGGTGAAGCGGCCTTCCATGGCGCTGGTCGTGGCGTGCCACTTGCGCTGCAGTTCCGTGTAGTTGGTGGCACCTTGGCCGATCCAACTGTCGGTCATCGGCTTGATGGACTTCTCCAGATCGATCAGCGCGTTGTCGATCGCCTTGCTCAGCCCGACCATCCGCTCGGCCAGGTGCGGAAGGTTTCCGCTGACCGCGAAACCGTCGTGGGATGTGCTCATGGTTGTTTCCTCTCCGAGAATGGGATCGGTGCGATCAGGTCAGTGCTTTGTAGATGCCGCCGCCGACGCCACCGCCGTCGCCGAACGACGTCAGGGCACCGAGATTGATCTCCTCTTCGGAGTTGTTCATCTGGATGTCGCTCGCGTTGACCAGCTCCTTGATCTCCGTCAGCAGACGGAGAACCTGGAGGTACTCCCCTTCCCAGGTGTCGAGCTGGGTCAGGAAGGTCTGGGACGCCGCGCCCTGCCAGTCCTTCTGCAGATCGGCGCGGACCGCCGCGACCCCACCGTGGATCGTCTTGCACTCGGTTTCGCAGGCCTCGATGGCGGTGATACCGCCCTTCATCCCGCTGTCGCTCTTCTGGAAATTCGACATGTCCGGCTCCTTCCTCGTGATGACGCTCCAGGACAAGGACACCAACACCGGGTGCCGGAGACCATGCGGAACCACCGGCAGAAGTCGTCGCGCGGTTTCTCCGGTCAGGAACCGCAAGCGGTGGCCGCGGGCAGCACCGCGCCCCCGTCACGGAGCAGCCCCGGGTCCAGCGCGGAGCCGGTCGGCAAGAGGTTCAGCAGGGCCACCGGGAGCCCGTTCGCCCCGGATCCCCCCAGGTCCAGTGCTTTGGCCCCGGCGGGCGGCACGGGGTACTTCACCCCCGCATCGGTCACCAGGAAGAGCGCGTCCCCCGCCCTTCCCGACGCGGCGGTCGCCTTGACCAGCGCGCCGGAACCGGGCCGGACCGCGATCCGGTCGACCCGCACGCACGGCGCCGAAACACCCGGTTGGACGAACGGTGGCCGCCCGGCCGTGGTCAGCCCGTCGGCCACCGCCACCTGAGTACGCGGCGTGTCGCCGTCCGGGGTGACGAGGGCGCACAAGCCCTGTCCACTGTGGAGTGTCATGGCCCGCGGCGGTTTCCTCGGCGGCGGTGGCTCCGCCGAGGACAGATGCTCGCTGACCACGCGGCCGGGTAGCTGCCCCACCGCGACATCGCCGCCGTCGTAGGCGGCGCGGCGGACCTCCGGGTCGACGAGCAGCAGCCGCGCGTCGAGTTCGGAGACCGGCGTGAACCCGGACTTCGTGAGCACGTAATGCTGCGATGGCTCGCCGGACACCTTGTACACCCTGCCGACACGTGAACCCGTCGCGCCGAGACCAGGCCCCTCGGTACCGATGCCGGGAATCGACGGCGGCCCGAAATCCGGCCCGGCGGGCAACGCGTCCAGCAACGAGGCAGGCGCCTTCACCGGCTGGAGCACGCCGTCGAGCGCGTCGAGCGCGTTCCGGTCCGACGTCACCCGATGGCGTTTACCGCGCCACAGCAGGAAGGTCGCGCCGTCCGGGGCGACGACCACGACCGCCGCGTCGTCGCCGAGGGGTTTCGAGGTCCCACCGCCGACGCGCACCATGGTCGGCCCGGACTGGTCGCGGCCGGTGAGGGCGCACACCTCCCACGGGTCGGAGGCGAGCGAGGGCAGGCCGTCGGGTGCGCCGATGATGCCCAGCGGGTCACCACGGGGCACGTCCCGCAGCGAAGCCTCGGAGACGTGCTTCACCACGAGCTGGTTCCCGGCGACCAGTTTGGCCGACGCGAAGTTCAGCACCGGCAGCAGCTTGCCGCCCGCGTAGAGGAACCGCGCCCCGGAGGAATCAGCGACGACCAGCGCGCCTTCCACCCGCCACGACTTGTTCCCGCCCGGTGAGACGAGGCCGAACACCAGCAGGCCGAGGCAGGCGAGGACGGCGATCAGCACGCCGATGACGCTGCCACGATAGGTCCGGTGCAGTGGGCTTTCCGGCGCGTCCGGATCGACGCGCAGCAACGCCGACGACAGCCGGCCCAGCATGAACTTGTGTGCCTGTACCTGATCGGTCTTCGCGTTCACGCCTCAGCCTCCGAGACCGCGCATGAAGGCGAACACGCCGATCAGCCACAACGCCAGCGGCAGCAGCGACAGCGCCGCGAGGCTCTCCACGATGTCCGCGAGCCTGCCCCACTGCGGCAGCAGCCTGCGCCCTGGCAGCGTCCATCGCGCCACGATCAGCACGGCGGCCACCACGAACAACCCGGCCACCATCGGCAGCGGATTGGCCGTGTCCTGCCGGATCACGAGCAGCAGGCGCAGCAGGCCGTACACCCCCGGCACGATCACCGAGAGACGCTGCCACACGCTGCCCAGCGCGCGGCCGTGCACCAGCAGCAGCACACTGAGCACGATGACGAACGTGGTGGCCTGCCACGACCGGTCGTGCACCACGAATTCGAGCGAGACGAGACAGGCAAGGCCGATCGCGGCGAACAACGCCGTGACGAAGGAGTCCGCGATCCGGCCCTTGACGACGACCTCGTCACCGGGGTGCGGGTCGAGCTCCTCCTGCAATTCCTGTGCCGTGGTGGGCAATCCCGGCAGCCGGAGCCCGGACAGCCGGAAGGCGATCCTCGGCACGAACGCGCCGAGCAGCACCGCGATCACGGCGATGAGCGTCGCCGAAACGGCCGCGCCGGCCCCGCCGAGCATCAGCACCAGCCCGCCGGTGGCGCACAACAAGCCCAGTGTCGCGACCGAGATGAACACCGGCGCGGCGCCCGCGACGGCGGCGAGACCGAGCGCGGCCGCCCCCGCGCCCGCCACGCACGCGGCCAGCAGCCGGGCACCGGTCAGCACGGTGCCCTCCGGTCCACTGGGGACGATCGAGCCGGCCAGCCCGACGAACGGGATCGCGGCCAGCGCCAGTGCGAGCGCCGACGTGGCGTCGCCGAGCGCCCGGGCCGCGGTGGCCGAGCAGACCAGCAGGAAGAGCGCCGCGGCACCGGCGGCCACCAGGGTCGGCCAGGCCGCCGGGGCGGACACCAGCAGCGCGAACCCCAGCGCGACGACCGTCAGTGCCGAGCCGAGCATCGTCCAGCGCGTCGCCCCCGCGCTCCAGGAGTCCGAACGGGCCCGCGCCTCGGTGGACAGGCCGTCGATGATGTCGTCGAAGTGGACGGTCGGGAGTTGTTCGCGACGTGGCCGCAGGTGCAGCGTCTCGCCGTCGCGCAAGTTCAGCGAATCGATGGTGGATTCCTGATCCAGCGGGGGATCCCCGAGCCGCTGGAGACCCCAGCCGTCGTGGTCGACGCCCTCTTCGGCCAGATCCTTGCCCGCGTGTCCGAGGATCGTCGGCATCAGGTCGATCAAGGGGATGTCCATGGGCACCGCCAGCTCGAAGCAGGCGGCTGGAGCACGGACACGGAGTTTGCACAGCCCTGAAGCGGTCGCCATGGCACAAGCCTTCGTTTCGGCGACCAACGCGCGGCGTCGTGAGTGAACCGTCGCGTGGTCGGATTTCGTCACCTCTAGTGGAGCTGCCACCACAGCGCGTCCGAGAGGGAAGGAATCCGGGCTTGAGTGTAATCACATTCCGCAAGGGGCCGCGACGGCCAGGGCCGGAAATGCCCGAAGGCGAGCTGAGTATCCAAGAACCGCCGACCCTGCCCGAAGTCCAGCGCAGTGCCGGCGCGGTCATGATGTACCTGCCGATGGCGCTGTCATCGACGGCGACCGTGCTGCTGTTCGTCCGGCCGGGTGAGAACGGCGCGTTCAGCTACCTGGCCGCCGGGCTGATGACGGTGTCGTCGATGGCCATGCTGGTCGGTCAGCTCGGCCGCAGCGCGGGCGAACGCAAACAGAAGCTCAACGATTCCCGCCGCGACTACCTCCGCTACCTGGCGCAGTCCCGCCGCAAGGTCCGGGAAGTGGTCACGAGCCAACGGGAAGCCCTGATCTGGCGGCATCCCGACCCGCATTCGCTGTGGTCCCTGCCCGGCACGTCGAGGATGTGGGAACGGGACGCCCAGGACGAGGACTTCGGCGAGATCCGCATCGGACGGGGCCCGCAACGCCTCGCGTGGCGGCTGAATCCGCTGTCCACCAAACCGGTGGACGATCTGGAGCCGCTGTCCGCGCACGCGCTGCGCCGCTTCATCCACGCGTACGGAACCGTGTCGGGTCAGCCTGTCGCGGTGTTCCTGCCGTCGTTCGCCCGGATCCTGCTGCGGGTGGCGGACGACACGGACATCGAGCGCATCCGGGCACTGGCCCGCTCGATGATCGCCCACCTCGCGGTGTTCCACTCCCCCGCGGAACTGCGGATCGTCGTCCTCACTTCGCCCGAACGGCGGGCGGCGTGGGACTGGGTGAAATGGCTGCCGCACAACCTCCACCCCGGCGAGACCGACGGCGCGGGCGAGATCCGGCTGGTGGTGGAATCCACGGCGGAGCTGGAAAACGCGCTGAGCGACGAATTCGCGACCAGGCCGGGATTCGACCCGGACGCGTTGCCGGACAGCCACGAACCGTGCGTGATGGTGTTCGTGGACGGCGCCAAGGTGCCGCCCACGTCGCGGCTGGCCGGTGACGGCTACCGCAACACGACGGTCGTGGACCTGTCCTCGGGGCTGCCGGAAGGGAACGATCCGGAGACACTGCGGCTGCGGCTCGAAGACGGGATGCTGAAGCTGATCACGGTCGATCAGCAGAACAAGGAGGTCACCGGCGACCTCGGGGAGCCCGACGGGATCGGCGTCAACACCGCGACCGCGCTGGCGATGCGGCTGGCGCCGTACCGGGTCGGCGCCCGGCAGCGGTCGGCCGAACCGATGACCGCCAACTTCGACCTGACGACCATGCTGGGCATCCACGACATCCAGACCCACGACGTGGTGGCGGGCTGGGCGGCGAAACGGCCCGGCGGCAGGCTCCGGGTGCCGCTCGGCATCGGCCCGACCGGGTCGCCGGTCGATCTCGACATCAAGGAATCCGCCCAGTCGGGGATGGGCCCGCACGGCATGCTGATCGGCGCGACCGGTTCCGGGAAGTCGGAGCTGCTGCGCACGCTGGTGCTGGCGCTCGCGCTCACCCATTCCTCGGAGGTCCTGAACTTCGTCCTGGTGGACTTCAAGGGTGGCGCGACCTTCCTCGGTCTCGACGGGCTGCCGCACACCTCCGCGGTGATCACCAACCTCGCCGACGAGGCCGCGCTGGTCGGCCGGATGCGCGAGGCGCTCAACGGGGAACTGGTGCGCCGCCAGGAACTTCTGCGCAAGGCGGGCAACTACAGCTCCGCGCTGGACTACGAACGGGCACGGGCGAACGGGACTCCCCTCGCTCCGCTGCCCACGCTCTTCCTGGTGGTCGACGAGTTCAGTGAGCTGCTTTCGGCACACCGCGACTTCATGGACCTGTTCATCATGATCGGCAGGCTCGGCAGGTCGCTGGGCGTGCATCTGCTGCTCGCCTCGCAGCGCTTGGACGAAAGCCGGATCCATCAGCTGGAATCGCATCTGTCCTACCGGATCGGCCTGCGTACCTTTTCGGCGATGGAAAGCCGTGGCGTGCTCGGCGTTCCGGACGCCTACCAATTGCCGTCCGATCCGGGCAACGGCTTCCTCAAGAGCGGCACCGCGGCGCTGGACCGGTTCAAGGCGGCCTACGTGTCCGGCCCGCACCGGGTGGTGCGCCGGAACGTGGAGCAGGCGGTGGTGGCACAGCAGGTCGTGCCGTTCACGTCGAAGGTCGCCGTCCGCGCCGAACCGGTGCCCGAACCGGAGCCGGTGCCCGAACCCGAGCCCGAAGGTTCGGTGCCGAGCCTGCTGGAGCTGGCCGTCGACCGGCTTCGTGACAAAGGCCCTGCCGCGCACCAGGTCTGGCTTCCGCCGCTGGACGCGCCCGGCTCACTGGACGAGCTGCTGCCGCCGCTGGTGGAAACCGCTGAGCGTGGCCTCAGCGCCGAGGGCTGGCCCGGTCGCGGCACCTTGACCGTGCCGATCGGCCTGATCGACAAACCGTTCGAACAGGCGAGGGATCCGCTGCTGGTGGACCTGGCGGGCAGCGACGGGCACATCGCCATCGTCGGCGCGCCGCAGAGCGGCAAGAGCACGGCCCTGCGCACGCTGATCACCGCGCTGGCAATCACCCACACGCCGGCCGAAGTCCAGTTCTACTGTCTCGACTTCGGCGGCGGAACGCTGGCGAGCCTGCGGAAACTGCCGCACGTCGGTGGCGTGACCGGACGGCTGGACGTCGAACGCATCCAGCGCACCATCGGCGAAGTCACCTCGCTGCTGACGCGCCGGGAGCGGTTCTTCACCGACAACGACATCGACTCGATGGCCACCTACCGGCGTAAACGGGCGGCCGGGGAGTTCGCCGACCAACGGCACGGTGACGTCTTCCTCGTGGTGGACGGCTGGTCCACCGTCCGGCAGGACTTCATGGACCTGCTCCCGACCTTCGTCGAACTGGCCTCACGCGGCCTCAACTACGGCATCCACCTGATGCTGGCGTCGAGCCGCTGGAGCGAGATCATCAGCGCCGTCCGCGACCTGGTCGGCACCCAGCTCGAACTGCGGCTCGGCGACCCGGTCGATTCGGTGATCACCATGCGCGCCGCGGCGACCGTCCCGAAGATCCCCGGCCGCGGCCTCACCGACAAGGAACTGCACTTCCTCACCTCCCTGCCGTCGATCGACGGCGCGGAGGGCGACGTCGCCGAGCACGTCGAAACGCTGGTGGAGCGGGTTTCCGCGGCCTGGTCCGGCCCGGTGGC
The DNA here is from genome assembly GCF_001953865.1 of Amycolatopsis coloradensis. Taxonomy (GTDB): domain Bacteria; phylum Actinomycetota; class Actinomycetes; order Mycobacteriales; family Pseudonocardiaceae; genus Amycolatopsis; species Amycolatopsis coloradensis. The sequence continues at coordinate 352,146 of NZ_MQUQ01000020.1, read as the reverse complement.
TCCCCCGGTCAGGATGCTGCCCCCGGTACTGGACCACGCCGAACTGCCCGCGCCGGACGCGGACGTGCGGCTGGCACTCGGACTGGACGACCAGCGGCTCGAACCGCTGTGGCACGACTTCGAGGACAACCCGCACCTGATGGTCGTCGGGGACGTGGAGTCCGGGAAGACGAACCTGCTCCGGCTCGTGATCGACGGCATCACCCGGCGGTACAGCCCGCAGGAGGCCCGGATCATCACGGTGGACTACCGCCGCGGCCTGTACGACGCCGTGCCGCAGGACTACCAGCTGGGCTACGCGGTGTCCGGCGACTCGGTGCACGAAATGATCGACGGCGTCGCGCGGGCCGTGCAGACCCGCGTCCCCGGCCCCGACATCACACCTGCCCGCCTGCGTCTGCGTGACTGGTGGACCGGACCGCAGGTGTTCGTGGTGATCGACGACTACGACATGGTGGCGTCGTCGTCGAACGCGCTGTTCCAGCAGCTGTTCGATCCACTCGCCCAAGGCAACGCGCTGGGCCTGCACCTGATCGTGGCCCGCGGCGCCAACGGGATCGGGCGCGGCGCCAACGACCCCTTGATACGGCGTCTCGTGGAGGTCAACACCCCGGTGATGCTGCTGTCCTGCCCGCTTTCGGAAGGCATGGTGTTCGGCGAAGTCAGGCCGCGGGTGCTGATCCCCGGCCGGGCACAGTACGTCACCCGGCGCGGGACAACCGTTGTGCAGACCGCCCTGTCACAGCACGAAACGGCTCTCACCACGCGATGATCCCGCCTTTCGCCATCGGCCCCCCACGGTGGCGAAAGGCTCGCGGCGGCTACCGCGGCCGCCGAGTCGCCAGCCCCGGGTCTCGTCGAGGCGCGGGGCTCCGGCACCAAAGAGCTGCAGGCCTCTGACACAAAGGGGACTCTTACCTCGTCTCACGCGGCGAAGGGCGCCTCCTCCGTCCTACGTGGTCGTGGCAAGCGTGGCGACCGCCCGGCGGCGCCTTGCCAAGATCGTCCTTATGGACGACCGACGGTCTCAGGGGCCGCCGACTAGTGACTAGTGAGTTGGCCGCCTCGATTCCGTCGCCTTTTCGCGGCAACGGCCCATGCGCTCCCGCCATGGTGCAAAACCTTGCGAATGGCTGGCCCGTTCACATTACGCCTTGTAACGACAAGGCTACCTGACAGGGCCACTCCGGTGGAGTTCCTCTTCGAGCGACCACCGCGCCCTCTGCTTGCGGCAATCTGTCCACCGACTGGAGAGACGCGATGGACGCGGACTTTCGCCTACTTGGCGTGCTGCTCGCCGCCGTACGCCGCGTTTGTGATCGGAGTGGTTCTGCGATGGGTATCGGACTGGCGACACGGACGGTCACCTTCACCCGCAGCGCCGCACCCCGCCCGCGAGATCATCGAGCGGGTGACGAGGTGATGAAGTCCCTGCCCTCGATGACCTCCTGGGCGAACTGCGGGGACGGACGTGGATGCTCGGACCGAACGAGCGCCCGGACCTGCACGCCACCACTCCGCGCTGTCCTGACCATCGGCGCATCCGGCCAGGCCGACGCACTATTCGAGGTCCGCCAGCCAGACCTACTATGCCGAATTCCAAACGAGATCCGGCAGCCGGTCACGAGCTGCCCGGCTGGACTCGTCCAACGCCCCACGCATGAGCGTGGTCTAGGTGGCACCGAAACAGAACCGAAAGGGAGAAAGCATGACAATCGCCGTTGAAGATCTTACGGGCCAGGGCCTTATCCCCGGCGAGCTTTTCGGGCGGCTCGTGAACCGCATCGCCAAGGAACACGACATGCCGCGCGAGTTCGCGGCACGAATCATGGACCAAGCGCTGGCGTTCCTCCGCGCATGCGGCGAGAACCACCGCGCGCCGCTCGGACCGTCGGATCTCGTGGACATCGGGTGGCACACTTTCCTCCTCTACACCCGCGAGTACGCATCGTTTTGTGAACGTGCCGCAGGTGGCTTCATCCACCACGTCCCCAACGACGACGGCCAGGGTGAGGGCGACTCGAAAAAGGTGATCGCCCGGACCGCCGAGGCCATTCGCTCGCTCGGTTTCGCGGTGGACGACGACCTTTGGTTAACTTTCGAAGTCAAGTGCAACGACGGCGACGACGGCTGCCGGGCATCGGGCAAAGACGGCAACGAGAACACCGACAGCAACGGCAAGTAGCTCCGGGAATAGGACGACATGGTGAAGAAGTACGGCTGGGGTGAGTTGCCGCAACCCGTTCTCGAAGGCATTCGGCAACGGGTCGGCGACATCACCGGATGCGAAGAGATCGAGGTCGGCGAGAGCAGCAACTTCGCCGCTGTTCTGCACCGCGACGGAGCGGCGCCCTTGTTCGTCAAAGGGGTCGAGGGCGTCTCTCCTCCGATGCGCTGGCTTCGGAATGAGGCCGAACTCGGCCGCATCGCCTCCGGCATCGCCCCGGCTGTGCACTTCGCCGCCGACATCGAGGATTGGCTGGTCGTCGGCTTCGAGTACGTGGCTGGTCGACGGGCCCGGCTTCAACCCGGCTCGTCGGACCTGACGCGAGTCGCCGAGACGGTCAACCGCATCGGCGAGATCGAGTCTCCAGGCCTTCGACCGCTGGAGCAGCGCTGGAAGTCCGCATGGTGGCCCAAACTCGGCGAAGAGCGGCCGGAGATCGTCGGTCGCTGGGACCTCGACGAACTCGCCGCATGGGAGCGGAAAGCACCGGCGCTCGTGGCGGGAGACTGCCTTCTCCACACTGACCTCCACGCGGACCAGTTCCTCATCCCCGTCACCGGCGACATCCGCGTCATCGACTGGGGCTGGCCCGCCCAAGGTGCTCCCTGGGTCGACCCCGCCTTCATGGTCATCCGCCTCGTCGGTGCAGGCCACCGAGCAGCAGAGGCCGAGACCTGGGCGCGGAAGAACACGCGCTGGCGGGAGGCGACGGAGGAGGAGATCACCGCGTTCGCCGTGTACGTAGCAGGGCTCTGGAGCTACAAGGCCGCGACCACCGCCAGGCTGGCATATATCGCGCGTGACTACGTCGGCTGGCGCCTGCGACTGCCGGTCTGACTCCGCCCGCCGCCGCCCTCGTGGCGACGGACGGCCGGGCCCCGCCCGGCTCGGTCGTGGCAGGCGTGGTGACCGCCCGGTGGCGCCTTGCCTTGTCCGTGAAGGCCTCTTTCCGTGCGCCTAGTGTCGCGATCATGCAGGTCTTACCTGTGACTGGACGGCGATCTCGCGTGACTGGCGGAACGACACACCCGCAGCCGGATTCCGCCGGGTGTCATCCGTCCTCAATCACGCGAGATCGCCGCCCAATCACGTGTAACCGCCGCCTAATCACGCGAGATCGCCGTCTGATCACGCGAGGAACGATTCCGTCGCCGTTTCGCGGCAACGGTCAGTCCACTCCAGGCTCAAGATTCACGAGAGCCGGCCCGCCACCCTCGCCGCCGTCCCCTCGGCACGACGACCGCGGCCGCGCCCAGCAGGGCGGCCACCAGCGCGACACCGGCCGCCACCAGCAGAGCGGCTTGACGGGTGGGCTCGAGATCCGGGATCGGCGCCACCGCGACCGGTTCGCGTCGTGCGGTCGCGGGGCCGCCACCCGGTGCGGCGACCGACGTCATCGCCGCGAGCGGATCGATCACGTTGACCCCCGCCTGGGGATACGCGGTGTCCCGCAGGCGCCGGGCGAGGTCGGCCGCCGTCGTCTCCGGCCGGTAGGACCGGATCAGCGCCGCGGCGGCCGCGACATGTGCCGCGGCGAACCCGGGTCCGGTGCCGACGACCTGGCCACCGCCGGGCCCGGTTCCCACGACCAGGTTTCCCGGTGCGGCAACGGCTCCAGGTACCGGTGCGGCTTTTCCGCCGGGTTTCCCGTCCGGTCCGACGGCGGTCACCGGGAGCACGCCGGGGAACGCCGCCGGGTAGTAGGGGCCCGGCGGGACGTCGCGCGCCGACGTGAGGTCGAGGCCCGCCGCGGCCACGACGAGCGCGCCCGCCGCCACCGCGCGATCGACGGCTTGGCGCAGCGCCGGGTCGGCCTCGGTGACGGCCACCGCCACGCAGATGATCCGGACGCCGGCCTCGACCGCCTTGTCGAGCGCGGCCGCGATACTCGCCGCCGTCGCGGCACCGGGTTTGTCCGTACCGCGCACCGCGAGCACGCGGGCGCCGGGCGCGAGGCCGGCGATCTTGCCCTCTTCTCCGGCGGGAGCGGCGATCAGGCTCGCGACGACCGTGCCGTGCCCGACGCAGTCCGTTCCCCCGTCACCGGCGACCTCGGCCCGCAGCGCCGCCGGGTCGACCCCGGTGTCCACCACGGCGACCGTAACGCCCTCGCCGGTGGTGAGCGGCCAGAGCCGGTCCACGCCGAGATAAGGAAGCTGCCACGGCGGTGAAGGGACCTTCTTGCCCGACGAGGCGGTACAGGCCTGGCCTGGCTTCAACACCTGCGGGATCTGGGGTAGCTCGGTGTCCTGCGCGGCCGCGAGGCCACCGTTCGCCAGAAGGGTGAGTGTCGCGCACGCCACCGCCAGCTGTCGCCTCATCGCCTGAGTCCATCATCCGCCGCCGGGCACGGCCATGAAGAAGGACCAGCAGTTCCGGCGGAGGAGTGAACCCCATGCGGCACCCACTGCGTTGTCCTGGGTGGAGACTCACCGAACGACGAGGGGAGCGCTCGTGTCACGGCACGTGCTCACGGTGGACCGCGATCAGGGATATCGCACCATTTCGGCCGCGCTGCGAGACGCGCGCAACGGCACGGTGATCTCCGTGCTTCCCGGCCGCTACGACGAATCGCTGGTGGTGACGAAGGTGGTCACCATCGCGGCCAGCGACGCGCGCGGCAGCGTGGAGGTCGTGTCGCGGCAGGGCAGCGCGGTCCAGCTCTCGGCCGAGGCGGTGAAACTCACCGGTCTGGTGCTGCGCGGGCTGAACGAGGAACTGCCCGCGGTCGACGTGGCGCGCGGTCAGGCGGCGGTGGAGGACTGCGAGATCATCGGAGCCGCCTGGACCGCCGTGCTGGCCCGCAATTCGGGCTCGCTCGCGATGCGCGGCTGCCGGGTGACCAATCCCGGCGGCGCGGGGATCGTGGTCACCTCCCCCGCCCCCAGCACGATCGAAGACTGCGTCGTCGAGCACGTGCAGACCTCCGCCGTGGTGATCGCCGAACGCGGCAATCCGGTGGTGCGGGACTGCACCCTGAGGCACGCCAAGGGCAACGGCGTCTGCGCAAACGGACAGGCACAGGGCACCGTCCAGCATTGCGACATCTCCGCCACCGGCAGGCCGGGGATCGCGCTCGAAGAGGACAGTGCGACGAAGGTGCTCGACACGACCATCCGGGACACCGCGAGCGGCGTCTTCGTCAGCACCCACTCGTCACCGGTGCTCGAAGAGTGCCGGGTCACGAACACCACCGGCGACGGAATCACCGTCGCCGACGGCGCCGACCCGGTGCTGCGCCGATGCCGCACGGCCAAGACCGGCGGCGTCGGGATGCGCGTCACCGGACGATCTCGCGGCACCTTCGAAGACTGCGAGGTCGCCGACGCGACCGGCGCGGGCATCCACGTCGACGAGGCGAGCGGCCCGTCGTTCAACCGGACGGCCGTGCGCGGTGGTTCGTCGGTGGGCCTGCTGGTCACCGACGGCGCGACCGCCGAGTTCGACCGGCTGGAGATCCATGACGTCACCGGCCACGGCGTCCTGGTGGAGGCGGCGGCCAACCCGCTGCTGCGCCGGGCGACGCTGAACGGCTGTCGTGGCAACGGTTTCGAGGTCACCGGCAACGGCCGCGGCCGGCTGGAGGACGCCGAGGTCCGGGACGCCGGTCAGTCCGGGCTCAGTGTCTCCGAAGGGGGAAGCCCTTCCGTCAGCACACTCCGGGTGTTCAATCCCGGCCAGTCCGGTGTCCTGATCGGACCGGGCGGCGTCGGATCCTTGCGGGACTGCGAGATCGTCGAAGCGGGCGAAGACGGTGTCTCGGTGCGTGATGGCGGGGAGCTGATGCTGTCCCGGTCCATGGTCCGGCGTTCGAAGGGACACGGTGTCTGGGTCGGCTCCGGCGCACGGGCGAAACTGACCGCCGACGAGGTCAGCGGGAATCGCCGTGACGGCGTGCGGATCGAGTCCTCCGACGCGGTGAGCCTGGTGGACTGCACCACTTCGGACAACACCGGCGGCGGCCTGCGCGTCACCGTGCCCAACTCCCGGCTGTCGGTGGAGAACCTGACCAGCAACGCCAACGGCGCCCCGGACGTCGACGGCAGCACGGCGAGCACGGTGGAGATCGCCGAGACCGGCGCGGCGGGCGACCCGGTCCGGCAGTCCACTGAGGACGAAGGTGCCCCGCTGGCGAAACTGGAGGCACTCGTCGGCCTCAGCGGCGTCAAGCACCAGGTGAAGACGCTGGTGAACCTGAACAAGATGGCCAGGAGGCGGGTACAGGCCGGTCTGGTCGCGCCGCCGACCAGCAGGCATCTGATCTTCGCCGGGCCGCCGGGTACCGGCAAGACCACGGTCGCCCGGCTCTACGGCAGCATCCTCGCCGAACTGGGGGTACTGCGCGACGGTCACCTGGTCGAAGTGGCCAGGGCCGATCTGGTCGCCCAGATCGTCGGCGGCACGGCGATCAAGACGACCGAAACCTTCACCAAGGCGCTGGGCGGCGTGCTGTTCATCGACGAGGCGTACACGCTGTCCGCGCAGAGCAAGGGAAGCGGACCTGATTTCGGCCGCGAGGCGGTCGACACCCTCGTCAAACTGATGGAAGACCACCGCGACGACCTCGTGGTGGTCGCCGCGGGCTACTCGCAGGAGATGAGTTCGTTCCTGCAGTCCAACCCCGGGCTGGCGTCCCGGTTCACCCGCACCATCGAGTTCGAGAACTACAGCACCGACGAACTGGTGACCATCACCGAGCGGATGTGCACCGCGCACCAGTACCAGGTGCCCGAGGACACCAGGAACACCCTGTCCGTCCACTTCGGACAGATGGACCGCGGCGACGACTTCGGCAACGGGCGGACCGCGCGCAAGGTGTTCGAGGAGATGGTGGACCGGCAGGCGTTCCGTCTCGCGAGCGAACCGGAGGCCGACGACCAGAACCTGTCACTCCTGCTTCCCGCCGACGTACCCGGTGGAGCGGCGAGCAGCGCGCAGGGCGGCGACGACGGCGCGCTGACCACGTTGCGGACGAAGCTGGAGTCGATGATCGGCCTGGCAGGGGTCAAGGACGCGATCAACGACCTGGTGAACCTGATCTCCACCGCGCGGGCCCGGCGGCAGGCCGGGCTGCCGGTCCCCGCGATCAGCAACCATCTGGTGTTCGCCGGCGCGCCGGGTACCGGTAAGACCACGGTGGCGAGGCTCTACGGCGAACTGCTCGCCGCGCTGGGGGTGCTGCGCAAAGGCCATCTCGTCGAGGTCGCGCGCGCCGACCTGGTCGGGCGGTACGTCGGGCACACCGCGCATCTCACCAGGGAGGCGTTCGACTCCGCGCGTGGTGGTGTGCTGTTCATCGACGAGGCGTACGCGCTGACTCCCGAAGGCGCCACGGGCGGTGACTTCGGGCAGGAGGCCGTCGACACCCTGGTGAAACTGATGGAAGACCACCGGGACGACACGGTGGTGATCGTCGCGGGCTACTCCGCGGAGATGCGGGCGTTCCTCTCCTCGAACACCGGCCTCGCCTCCCGGTTCTCCCGGCACATCGAGTTCGAGAACTACACCACCGACGACCTGGTCACCATCGTGCACCGGATGGCAACCACGAACGGCTACGAGTGCGCCCCGGAGACCGTCATCGCGCTGCGCAAGCATTTCGCGGGCGTGGTGCGCGGTGAGGCGTTCGGCAACGCGCGCTACGCCCGTCAGGTGATGGAGAACATGATGACCCGCCAGGCCGGACGGCTCAGCACGACGGGGACCCCCACCGTCGCGGATCTGCGGTTGCTGACCCCGGCGGATCTCCTCTGATCCGTGCCGCCCGTCCACTCTCCGCGATGACGGTCCACCGTGGCAGGATGGCCGCGTGGGTACGACCGCGTTCGGTGACTTCCTCCGCTTCTACCGGCTGCGTATCCCGATGACCCAGGAAGAACTCGCCGAGCGGACCGGCATCAGTGTCCGCAGCATCAGCGACATGGAACGCGGGCGGGTCCGCAACCCGCAGCGGCGCACCGCGGAGCTGCTGGTCGGCGGGCTCGGCCTGACCGGCACGGAGGCCGAAGACTTCGCGGGCCGCCGGGCGACGGGAACCGCCGACGGCAAGGGCAAACCCGTCCAGGACAGGGTCGTCCCCGCCGAGCTGCCCAAGCTCGCCGTCGCCGCGCTTCCACCCAGCCTCACCGAGCTGACCGGGCGCGACGCCGAGCAACGCGTGCTGGACGGCGTCGCGGACACCTCCGCTTCGTCGTCCCGGTTGCAGATCGCGGTGATCCACGGGCTGCCGGGTGCGGGCAAGACCGCGCTCGCCGTGGACGCCGGGCACCGGCTCGCCCACCGGTTCGGCAACGGCTGCCTGTTCCTCGACCTGCGCGGCATGGATCTCGAACCGCTCACCCCGGAGCGGGCCGTGCACCGGCTGCTGCGCGGGTTCGGGGTGGACGAACGCCAGCTCCCGAACGATCCCGAAGACCGGCTCGCCCTCTATCGCTCGCTCCTGCACGACCGCGAGGTCCTGCTGGTCCTCGACAACGCCGCCAACGAAGCCCAGGTCCGGCCGCTGCTGGCCGCCAGCCCCGGTTCCATGGTGCTGGTGACGAGCCGGAACACCTTGACCGGGCTGGACGCGAGGCACCGGATCCCGCTGGGCCTGCTGCCCGACGACGACGCGGTGGAGTTGCTCGCCCTCGTCGTCGGCAGGCGGCGGCTGGAGGCGGAACCGGAGGCGGCGCGGCGGCTGGCGAAGCTCTGCGGCGGGGTGCCGCTCGCCCTGCTGATCGCAGGCAACCGCCTGGCCAGCCGGGTCCAGTGGACGATCGCGCATCTCGCCGACCAGCTGGAGAACGAGCGGCGGCGGCTGTCCGTGCTCACCGCGGGCGACCTCCAGGTGCGCGCCGCGTTCGAAATCTCCTACCGGCACCTGACACCTTCGGTCGCCGGGATCTTCCGGCGGCTGGCGCTGGTGCCCGGTACGGACACCTCCGTCGAACTCGCCGCGGTCGCCTCCGGGCAGCCGGTGGACGAAGTCGAAGCGGCGCTGGAGAAACTGGCCGAGGGCAGTCTTCTCGGCTACAGCGGCACACCCGGCCGCTACACCACCCACGACCTGCTGCGGGTTTACGCCATGGAGCGGCTCGAGACCGCCGAACGGGCCGAGCAGGTGCGGGAAGCCGGGCTCCGGGTGCGGCACTGGCTGCTCACGGTGGCGACGAAGGCGGCCCAGTTCTTCGACCACGACCGGCCGGCGGTGACGGTTGAGATCGACGGCCCCGATCCGGTGCGCGACCGGGAAGCCGCGGCGCGGTGGCTGGTACGGGAGCAGCACCATTGGCGTGGCGCGCTGCGGGCCGCCGTGGCACGCGGCGACCACCGTCAGGTACTCGACCTGGCGCAGGCGATGCACTGGTACTCGGATCTGCGTGGCACCGGCGACCTGTGGCGCGAAGTGTTCGGGGCGGGCGCGGCGGCGGCTCAGGCGCTCGGCGACGCCCGGTCGACGGCCGAACAGCTGAACTACGTGGCCTGGGCGCATTACGCGCTCTGCGGTCAGCCTCGTGAAGCACTGGAAGCGCAGGAACGCGCGCTGGCGGCGGCGCGCGAGGCCGGTGACAGCGTCGTGGAAGCCTGGTCGTTGTACTACGGGGCTGCCATCACCCGCAGGCTCGGCTCGCCGGAAGAGGCCACGCGGCGCATCCGGCAGGCCGTGGAGTTGTTCGAGCGGGCCGACTACCCGAACGGCCGCTACCTGGCGCAGTCCCTGCTGGGCAGCATGCTGCACTCTCTCGGCGAATTCGACGAAGCCGTGGCCGCGCAACGGCTGAGCGAGGCCTACTACCGGGGTTCGGCCACCGCGCCGGGCAACGACGAACTGCTGTCGATGGTGCTGATCCGGCTCGCCGGCAGTGTGGCGGCGGCAGGCGACGTGGCGACCGCGCTGGACCTGCTGGACGAGGCCGAGTCGCTGGTCCGCAGGCACGGCGCGATCTTCGCGGTCGCGCGGGCGCAGGAACTGCGCGGACGGGTGCTGTCACAGGCGGGCAGGCATCGGGAGGCCGAGGAACAACTGTTGTCCGCGCTGGCCGAGTCGCGCTGGTCGGAGGACAAGATCGCGATCATGGTCCGGCTGGCGGAGCTGTCCGACCTCGGCGACCGGCCGGAGGAAGCCCGCCAGTACCGGGTCCGCGCGCTGGCCGAATGCGCCCGGTACGAGACCCCGGTCGCGAGGAGCACGGCCGGCAAGCTCGCCACCCTGCTCGGGGTCGCCGTTCCCCGATCGGCCTGATCCCGCCGATCACCACCCCGCCGCGGTGACCCCGTGGCAGGCCAGCACCTCGGTCATGGCGATCTTCGCGTGGTGCACCCGCGACTTGACCGTGCCGACCGGCACGCCGATGCTCACCGCCGCGCGCTGGCGGGTGCGGTCCAGCCGGTAGACGTGTTCGAGTGCTTCGCGCTGCATCGGAGTGAGCCGGGCCAGCCCCTCCTCGATGACACACCGTTCGACGACCTCGTCGGCGAAGTCGACCCGCCCCGGCAGCAGGTCGAAGTCGTCGTCGCCGAACAGCACCGGCCTGGCGTTGTCCCGGCGGGCCCAGTCGACGATGAGGTTGCGGGCGACGGTGAACAGCCACCCGCGCACCGAAGTCCCTTTGGCGGACAGGGTCTCGCTGTTCCGCCAGGCACGGAACAGGCATTCCTGCACCACGTCCTCGGCCCGGTGCGGGTCGACGGGGAGCAGACGGCGGGTGAAGCGCAGCAACGGCTCCCGGTGCTCGGCGTGCAACGCCGCGAGGAACGCGTTGCCGTCGGCCGACGATGGCGCCCGGTCGGCCAACGCGGTCACCTGAGTGCTGCGGTGGCGTGCCACGCTGCTGACCTCCATGCCTTGACGACTCTCTGGCGCTTATTCCACCGTCCGGGGCCGGTGGCGACCATGCGGAAGGACCGGCAGAACTGGTCACCGGGTGTTCTTCCGGTCCTCGTCCCGCCGGGCCTGTCGGGCGCGCCGGAGGCGGCAGATACGGTCGTCGGCATGAATCTGCGAGCCGCGGCGGTGCGGCGGAAACCGGTCGCCGATCTGATCGCCGAGAGTGAGCACGGCACGCTGAAGCGCTCCCTCACCCTCGGGCAGCTGACCACGCTGAGCATCGGCGCGACGCTGGGCAGCGGGATCTTCGTCGTACTCGGCGAGGCGGTGCCCGTCGCGGGTCCCGCGGTCGTGCTGTCGTTCGTGCTCGCGGGTGTCACCGCGCTGTTCTCGGCGCTCTCCTACGCCGAACTCGCCGGCATGATCCCGTTGTCTGGTTCGTCCTATTCGTACACCTACGCCACTCTCGGCGAGCTGGTCGCGTGGGTCTGCGGCTGGTGCCTGGTGCTCGAATACGGCGTCTCCGTGGCGTCGGTGGCGGTCGGCTGGGGGCAGTACGTCAACGAACTGCTGCGGCTGACCCTCGGGGTCGCCATCCCGGACGCGCTGAGCCAGCCACCGGGCTCGGGCGGGATCGTCAACGTCCCGGCCATCGTCGTCGTGCTGCTCGCGATGGTGCTGTTGCTGTCCGGCGCGAAGGAGAGCGCGCGGGTCAACACGATCATGGTCGTGATCAAGATCGGCACGCTGGTGCTGTTCTGCGCGATCGCGTTCACCGCCGTCCGGGCCGCGAACTTCACGCCGTTCCTGCCACTCGGCCTGGCCGGGCTCAGCGCAGGCGGTGCCAAACTGTTCTTCTCCTACATCGGCTTCGACGCGGCGTCGACGGCGGGCGAAGAGGCGAAGAACCCGCAGCGCGACCTGCCGAGGGCGATCCTGCTCTCGCTGGCCATCGTCACCGTGCTGTACTGCCTGGTCGCCGTGGCCGCGGTCGGCGCGCTGCCGTGGCAGCAGTTCGACGGAAAGGAAGCCGCGCTCTCGCACGTGCTCGGTGCCGTCTCCGGCAACCCGCTGTGGGCCGCGCTGCTCGCCGTCGGCGCGATCGTGGCGATCTCCAGCGTCGTGCTGACCGTCCTCTACGGACAGACGCGCATCCTGTTCTCGATGTCCCGCGACGGCCTCGTTCCGGCCTCGCTGTCCAAAGTGGACCCCAAGACCGGCTCACCGAGGATCAACACCCTGGTCGTCTCCGGTTTCGTCGCGACGCTGGCCGCGTTCATCCCGCTCGGGAAGCTGGCCGACGCCACCAGCATCGGCACGCTCTTCGCGTTCGGGCTGGTGAACGTCGCCGTCCTGCTGTTGCGGCGGCGGCAACCGGAGGCACCGCGCTCGTTCCGCGTGCCGTTCTCCCCCGTCACACCGATTCTCGGCGTGCTGTGCTGCGGCTACATGATGCTCAGTCTCGACGGCGCCACCTGGGTCGTCTTCGGCGGCTGGATGGCGCTCGGTCTGCTGATCTACTTCGCTTACGGCATGCGCAGGTCCCGGTTGGCGCGGACCTGAGGATCACCGGCTCGCCCGTTCGCCGCCATAATTCCTAGCCTGTACAGCCGCAGTCGGACCGAGATCATTGAAGTGGCGGTGAGGAGTGGGGGACACTGCCGTCCTGACCCACGGAAAATCCCTACCGTGAACCGAGGTCCTTATGCGTCGAAAATATCCCATCTCCGTGCTGACCGTATGCCTCGCTCTGTCCCTCACCTCGATTCCGGCGACCGCCGCGGCCCAAGACGCCGGTCCGACCGGCGTACGCGCGCCCTTCTGCTACGAAGAGCCCGTGCAGCCGAAGGCCGATGTCAGTGACATCAAAGCCGGTTTCCAGTCTTCGAAGTGGTTGCAGACGATCCAGGCCGTGTACAAGCGACGATGGCCCAGCGGCGAAGGCCTCGCGATCGCCCAGGCGAAGGACAAGTACTTCAGTCAGTTCGTCACCAAGACCAGCTTCAACGCGCTCGCCGAATCCCTGATGGTGGCGATCCACGAAGAAACCCACATGTGGGACCTGGATCCGTCGAGAACCTCTTGGGACGTTTACATGTCCGCGTGGATCGACAATTCCCGCAAGGCGATGAAGGTACCGCTCCACGGCGGATTCCCCCGGCGCGAGATCCTGCCGCTGATCACGGACAAGCTCACCGACTCGATGGACGGCATCTACCTGCGCGACCAGCAGCAAGGGTCGTATCGCATGCAGGGGGTCATGGCGGAACTCAACGCCGGGCTCATGGGACTGCCGGCGGCGACGGTCGTCGCCGAGTACATCCAAGGCGTGGGAGCCAGCAACGCCAGGGACATCGCCGCCACGAACATTCGCTACCTCCTGCTCTATCTGCGCGTCGCCAAAGCCAAGCACCCCGACTATTGGGCCAAGGCCAAAGCCCAGCCCGAACTACGCGAACTGGTACTCGTCGAGTTCCTCCGCGCGGCGTATTGGCTCGATCAATCCGCGCCCTACGCGAGCAAACTCGGCAGCCCGGACGTGGACAAGATCGTCGCCAAGAACTATGCCCCGGAAAACATCGCGATACTCGAGGAGTTCACCGGCGCCAAGGTGAACACGGGTTCGGCCAAGAACTGCTCGACCTGACGGGAATGCCCGAGGACCGCACCCGCCCGGAAGAACGGGCGGGTGCGGTCCGGATTCAGCAGGGGCGGAGATCCACGACCGGCGAACCGTGCCCGGTACGGACGCGAGCGGCCACAAGTGAACGGTGGCACGCCTCCGGATCGCGTTCGACACAGAAAAGCACGGTCACCGAGTCGCCGGGAAGCTCCGCCACGAGCGCGCCGAGGTCGAACGGGTCGAGAATCTCCCGGGTGTAGCGCTCGGCGTACTCGGGCGCGAGCGCGACACGGTCGCGCTTGCCCACGCCCTGACGGTCGTCCTCGCGATACTGGAGCCGTCGCAACTCGGTCGTCGGCGCGAGTTCCTTCACGTGCCGGTAGCCGATGTCCGCCGCGGCGAGCGCGCTCCGGAGCCGCACCGAGTTCGCCCAGGCGTAGTCAGGACCGCGGACGCCGCGGCGCTGGCGGAGGTCGAGCAGCAACCCCACGCCCTCGCCGGTGAGCCTCTCCACGAAGGCCCCGGCCGTGAAGCCGTAGACGCCGATCGTCGCGAACCGCCGGTCCACTACGGCACGAGCATCGGCTGGTCCAGTACCCAGAGCCACGACCCGTCCGGCTGGCGGCGGGCGATCTCGACGGTCAGCTCGCCGGTGGTCAGCGTGACCACCGTGAGCGCCAGGTCGCCGCTCACCAGCGCCGGATGCTGCCTGCCCGGCTCGAGCACCGGCGCGGCCGCCATGAACTGCTCGTACACTTTGCGGATCTCCGCGTGTCCGGTGGCGAGGGAGCCCGGCGGGAACGCCAGCACGGCGTCCGGCTCGTACAACGCCACCAGCCCCTCGACGTCACCCGCGTTGCCGTGCTCGATGAAGTACTTGCCAAGGTCGTTCGGCTCGGTGGCCACGGTCTTGCTTGTCATGGGAGGAGCCTCTCAGCGAATCACGACATCCTGTGTCGTGTATTCCGCTAGAGTTTTCGCATGCGCGCCGACCGGTTGGTCTCGCTGGTGCTGCTGCTGCGCCACCGCGGCAGGCTGTCCGCGGCCACGCTGGCCCGCGAACTGGAGGTGTCCACCCGCACCGTGCTGCGGGACATCGAGGCGCTGTCCGCGGCCGGGGTCCCGGTCTACGCCGAACGCGGCAGGCACGGCGGTTTCGCGTTGCTGCCCGGTTTCCAGACCGAACTCACCGGGCTGAACCACGACGAGGCGCTCGCCCTGCTGGTCGCCGGATCACGGCGTGGCGCGCAGGTGTTCGGCCTCGGCTCGGCGCTCGCTTCCGCCATGCTCAAGGTGGTCGACGCGCTGCCCGAAGGCCATCGGGACACCGCCGCGGGCGCGGCCCAGCGCCTGCTCATCGACCCGGAGACCGACCTCCTCGCCCGCCGCGTGGCCGCCGAAGAGGTACCCGACGCGATCGTGGCCGAGATCCGGCGCGCGGTGTTCGCCGGGCGCAAGCTGCGGATCCGCTACGCGGCCGCGGGCGGGAAACCACACTGGCGCACGGTGGATCCGATCGGCCTGGTCACCGTCCGCGAACAGGGTTACCTGCTGGCCACGAGGTCCGGTGAGGACCGCACCTACCGGCTGTCCCGGGTTTCGGCCGCCGAGGAACTCCCCGAACCCGCCGAACGAGCCGACCTGGTCAACCTGGACCGGGCCTGGCAGGAACGCGGCACACGGTTCCGGGCGGGCGGCGACCAGGTCACCGTGCGGGTGCGGCTGAACCCGGCGCGGCGGGAGGACCTGGTGGGCACCGCGCTGGCCGTCCTCTCCGAAGAAACCGACACCGACGGCTGGTTGCGGCTGGAGCTGACTTTCCAGGACTCGAGGCACGCCGAGTGGGCGCTGTGGCAGCTCGCCACCAACGCGGAAGCCCTTGCCCCGCCCTGGTTGCGCACCTCCCTGCGCGACCGCGCCGCCGCGGTCGCCACCACCTACGGAGTCTCGTGAGCGGCAATGTCGTGTCCGTGGGCGGGTGGCTCTGGGGAGTCCGGCTTCGTGATGTTGATGCAGTAAGGGGGCGAGTGGGAAAGATCCGGGACGCTGAACGTCCTGATTCCTCCACCGTCGACCCTCGGGCCGCTTTCTACCACTCACGACCTCACGCGTAGATGACCGCGAAGCAGGCCACGACCGCCAGAAGGTAGACGGGGTAACCGATACGGGCGGCTCTGCTCAGGGCTTGTTCGGCGTCGTCGCGTTTCGTCACGGCGAGGCGTTTGCGCACCATGGTGATCAGGACGCAGATCCCGGCGAGCAGGATGAACGAGTAGTAGCCCCATTCCAAGGCCACGATGTAACTGACCGAAGGGAGCTGGGAGGTCACGTTGTTGAGCAGGACCGCGGTGCTCAGTATCGCGGTGACGCCCATCGACACGGCGGCCCGGTCGTCGGCCGGTTTGAAGAACAGGCACAGGAACGTGACGCTGATCAGCAGCACCAGCGGCAGCAGGTTCTTGATCAGGAACGGCACGGTGTCCCGCTTGAGCACGATCTCACCCGCGTACTGGCTGTAGTAGATGCCGGCCGTGGTCCCGGTGGCCTGGCCGTCACCCAGCGCGTCACTGCTGCCGACGGTCTGCCGGTAGAACCGGACCGACGAGGCGACCCAGTTCGGCACCTGGTTGATGTCGGCGGTCGCATCGGCGCCGCTGCGCAGGTAGACCTCCGGGTCTTGGTCGAGGATCTCCTTGTCGGTCACGTACGAAACCTGGTCGGCGGTCTGGGTCCGGTTCTGCATCAGGACGGTGAGCCGCTGCCGGTCGAACGGGAAGTCCCGGAACTCCAGTGCGCTCTTGAAGCGGTCGGCCACCCGGTAGAGGCGGTAGGTGCGCCCGTTCTCGGTGACGTCGCGCAGCGGCTCCCCGAGCGTCAGATCGGGGCGGACCGCGTTCACGAACTGCACGTCGGCCGCGACGTGGCCGCCGGTGTACTTCAGCCAGACGAAGAAGTCGACGAAGTAGGTGCCAGCCGCGGTGTCCAGTTCGCGGATCTCGTTGATGTTGATCCCGGTGGCCACGACCTGACGGCGGCTGAGGTACCGGTTCTTGACCGCGATGACGGTGCCCTCCGCCACATCGGCCCTCAGGGAGTCCTCGGTCGGCGGCTCGTGGATCGTGAACTGGGTCGGCGCCGAGACGAACCGCGCCCCGTCGCTGGTCACCACGGACACCGCCATCTGTGCCGACCCGCTCGCGGTGAAGTACAACGGTCCCAGCAGCGCCGGGAAGGAGTTCTTCTTGTCCTTCAACGACGCCATCGTGTCGCGCACCCGTTTGCGGTCCTGCTCGCGGTGTTCCTCGCCGAAGTCGAGGTTTCCGACGCGCATCGCGTGCAAGCCGACGTTGACGGCTTGCCGGGCCGTCGCGGCCTGCCACTGCGGACGTTCCCCGTAGCGCCGCTCGTAACTGTCGGCCCAGACCTGGGCGGGCCCGGACAGCGAATCGTGGGCCAGCGGTGTCCCCATGAACAGGTTCCCGGTGAGCGAGCCCGGCAGGCCCCGCTTCCGTTCCGCGTCGACCAGGGAGGCGTGGAAGGCCCGCGAGCTGAGCGCCGAGACACCGACGACGGGCGCCGTGACGCCTGCCGAACGCAGCCCCTCGATCAGCTCCAGGCCGCTCTTCTCCTTGACGGCGAGCAGAATCGGTTCACGCGGGTCGTGTGTCCTGAGTTCGGTGATCGCGGCCCGGACCGACGCCGCGCGCGCTTCCGGGCCCATGGCGATCGGCAGATCGGCGGTCACGCGGCCGAATTCGCCGAACGACTCCAGGAAGGTCTCCCGGCCGGACCGGCCGTCCTCGTCCTCCTCGTGCACGACGGCCGCGGTGGCCGCACCGAGGACACGCGAGATGTAGACGGAGAGGAAGTCGCTCTGCGTCCGGTTGCCGAACATGCTGCGGAAATACCAGTCGCTGTCGTCGGTGATCTTCGACGCGCCCGCCGACGGGGTGACGGCCGGGATCCCGGCCTCCCGGTAGATCGGTGCCGCCGCGAGCGAGGTGTCGCTGCCGGCGTGCCCGATCACGTACATCACCTTGTTCTCGCGGACGATCCGCCGCGCGATGCCGACAGCCGTGGCCACGGTGTCCTCGTCGTCGTAGACGAGCAGTTCCACCGGACGCCCGTCGACGCCGCCCTCGGCGTTGACGGTGTCGAGGTGCATCCGCACCGCGCGCTCCATATGCGACGCCGCCACGGCGTTGTCCCCGGTCATTCCCGCCACCAGCGCCACCTGGACCGGCTCGACCCGATCGTCCCCCGACGCCGCCCACACCCCGAGTACCGAGAGCAGGACGACCACGACCGCGCCGACGGCGACCCACCGTGTCGTGCGACCGCGGCCGGGTACGACCGTGGCCGTGGCGGGCGGCGACGGGTCGATCAGATCGGCGACCTCGGCGGGCGGCGTCGCCGGAACGGCCGCCACCGCCCTGCGGGCGCGGGCGGTCGCCGAATCGACCTTGATCGCGTAGGCCCGGTCGAGACAGAACCGCCGCTCGCCGTCGTCGGTGACCAGCTCGGCGAGCCAGCGCCACGCGGGCTCGTAGTCGTAGTCCTGCGCGAGGGCGGCGCCCAGCAGTTCGCGGGCACGCACCGGATCCGACTCACCCAGCTCGATCGCCTGATGGGTGAGGGTGGCCGCCGTGTCAGACCTCTCCGGCAAGATTCGGACCTCCGAGGCGTTGATCAACTGGTGCGCCCACCGTAAACAGCCGTCCGCCACCCGATCGAGAAACCTCGCCCCACGCATTCGGCGGGTCTGGTATTTCATCGATATTTGGCAGCCGGGACTTCATCCGGCCGCCGGTTTTTCGCGTCCGGCGCCTTTTGGCCGCCGTGAATTCACCGGTGCGGTCTTCGTGAAAGCGAGTGAGGACGGGATAGTCGACGGCACCGGTATCGAAGAGAGCCGCCGCGCGCGAAGCCCTGAACGCGATGTGCCGGCGCGGCGAACCTGGCGATCGTGGAGGCGGCCCGGCAGGTCGCCGAACGCCACGGCGCGACCACGTACCCGCGCTCCCCCGCCGGTTCGGTTCGAGGACGCCTCGAAATCGGCCGGGATCACCATTGGTAAGGTGGAATCATGGCGATTGACGCACCGGAAAAATGTGTGATCGTTGTCGATGGGGAGTTGCCCGTCGGCTTGGCGCTCAACACGGCGGCCATCCTCTCCCTCACCGTCGGCAGGCACGTGGACGGCGTGCTCGGCGACGACGTCAAGGACGCGGACGGGTTCGTGCACCGGGGTATCACCAGCATCCCCGTGCCGATCCTCAAGGGCGACACGGAAACGCTGGCCTCGCTCGTGGTGCGGGCGGCGGCGGTGCCGTCGGTGTTCGTCGTCGATTTCACGCGCACGGCGCAGACTTCACGCACCTACGACGAGTACACCTCACGCATGTCCGAAAGCGGCACGGCCGAACTGCCCTACGTGGGCGTTGCCGTCGCGGGGCCACGCAAAGCGGTGGACAAACTCGTGGGCAGTTTCGCGCTGTATCGCTGAGTATCGAGACTGCGCCGGGCTGAACAGGAGTTTCAGTCGATGCGGGAAAGCTCGAGCGGGGAAGATTCCGGGCGTTCGACGTCCGGAATCTTCCCCGCTCGGCTGTCCCTCATGCCGCGGCGAAAACCGTCTCCAGCACGCCGACGACGGCGGCGTTGGCCTCCGCCGTCCCGACCGTCAGGCGGATGCCGACGCCGGGGTACAGGCGGGTCAGCAGACCGGCCCGCTCCAGTACCGCGGCCACCTCGTCCGCCCGGGATTCCAGTGGCAGCCAAAGGAAGTTCGTGTCGCTGGGCGGCACCGGCACACCGCGTTCCACCAGTGCCGCGCGCAAAGCGTCCCGGTCCGCCTTGAGCGTGGCCACCCGTTCCGACAACTCCGGCTCCGCCGCGAGAGAGGCCAGTGCCGCGCGGACCCCGATCCCGCCGACGCCGCACGGAACGGCGCATTTGCGCAGGGCCGCGCTGATCGCCGGTCGCGCCACTCCGTAACCCACGCGCAGCCCCGCCAAGCCGTACGCCTTCGAGAATGTCCGCAGCGCCACCACGTTCGGGTACTCGCGGTACAGCTCGACGCCGTCCACCGCCGACGTGCTGTACTCGCGGTACGCCTCGTCCAGCACCACCAGCACCGACTCGGGCACGGCGGACAGGAACGCCGACAACCCGTCCGCGTCGACGGACGTACCGGTCGGATTGTTGGGATCGCAGAGGAACACGGCCCGCGTGCGCGGCGTGACGCGGTCCGCGATCGCCGCCAGGTCGTGCACTCCGTCCCGCAGCGGCACCGGTACCGGCCGCGCCCCGGCGATCCGGGCCACGATCGGGAACGCCTCGAACGACGGCCACGCGTACACGACCTCGTCGCCCGGCTCCAAAATCGCCTGCGCCACCTGCTGGTAGATCCCCACCGAACCCGGACCGGTCACCACGTCGCTCTCCGGCACGCCCAGCCGCGCGGCGAGTGCCGCCACCAGTTCGCCCGGCACGATCTCCGGATAGTGGTGCGCGGTCAGCGCCGCCCGCGAGATCTCCGCCAGCACCGAAGGCAGTGGCGCGTAAGGGTTCTCGTTGAGGAACAACCGATGCGACACGCCCTCCGCCCTGGCCACCGGTGGTTTCGGCACGTACAGCGGCACCTCGTCCAGTGCCGCGCGGGGAACCGGGGTCACGACGTCTCCTCCAGCGCGGCGCGGGCCACGTAGAAGCCCGACATGGTGTCCTGGACGGCCAAACCGAGCGACTTGTAGAGCGTGGTCTCGTCCGGACCGCCCCGGCCGGGATGCCGCCCGAGCAGCACTTCGCCGAGTTCGGCCCGCACGTGCTCCGGCCCGATCAGGCCCTCGGCCAGCGGGGCGCGCAGGTCACCGGACTCGGCCGCCGCCGATTCCCGGCTGTCCACGAACACCGCCGCACCGGCCACGGTCTCCGACGACAGCTCGCGCGCGTCGGCGAACGAGCCGCCCACCACATTGAGGTGCGCGCCGGGCGCCACCCAGTCCGCCTCGACGATCGGTTCGCGGGCCGCGGTGGTCGTGCACACCAGATCCGCCCCGGCGAGCGCCGACCGCACGTCCGGCGCGACCTCCACGTCGATGCCGAGGCCCTCGGCCCACGTGCGGTAGTCCTCGGCGTGCGCGCGGGTCCGCGACCACACCCGGACCCGCCGCAGCTTGCGCACCACGGCCAGCGCCCGCAGATGGCTGCGCCCTTGCACACCCGAGCCGAGTACGGCGAGGTCGCCCGCGTCGGGCGGTGCCAGCACGTCGGTGGCCACCGCCGACACGGCGGCCGTGCGGGTGGCGGTGATCGCGCCCGCGTCCATCACGGCCAGCGGTCGTCCGGTGTCCGGGTCGAACACCATCACCACCCCGATGTGCAGATCCAGGCCACGCGCGGGGTTCTCCGGTTTGAGAACCATCGCCTTGAGGCCGAACCCGGCGTGGCCGTCGCCGGCCACGTGGCACGGCATGGTGCCCAGCAGCCCCGTTTCGGTCGGTGGGCGCAGGATCGTGCGCAGCGGCTGGCTCACCTGCCCCGCGCTGTAGCGGCGCATCGCCTCCGCCATCAGGTCGATCGCCGCGTCGACCGGGTACAGCCGGTGGACGTCGTGTTCGTCGAGGAAGAGCATGTGTCTCCGTTCAGTCCCGGGCGGCGACGAACACCGACCACAGCATCCGGATCGTGCGGGTGCGCGAGACGAACTCCAGGTCGTGCGCCGCCACCGCCGGCTGCGTCGTGAGGGCCAGATCCACCAAACCGTCGCGGACGGCGATCGCGGCGGCGCTGGTGGAGTGCACCTTGACCGCCTCGTGGCCGGAGAACCGCTCCGGCAGCAGCTGGGTGATCAGCGCCAGTGGCGCGGGGTGCGTGGCGACGCGCGGCCGGTCCGTCAGCACCTCCCGGTCCCGGCGGCGCGCCAGGCCGTACAGCGGCGTGTCCCGGATGAACGCGCTGGCCAGCGCCAGCCTGGTGTCCATGTAGTAGTCGTTGACGCCGGAATACGCGCTGGCCACGACGACATGGCTCACGTCGCCGGCCCGCAACGCGTCCGCGGCTTCCTCGTAGGTGCCGAAAAGCCTGATCTCGGGCGGGCCGTCGGCGCCGAAGGTGCGCCACACGTGGCGCGCCGCCTGTTCGCTGCTCGTCCCCGCCGGGCCCAGCGTGCCGACGGCCTTCACGGGCACGTCGCCGCCCGACAGGACAGCCAGGCGAGGTTCGGCCAACAACACCGGTTCTGCCACAGACATGTCGCTCTCCCAATTCAGTTCAGGGCACGCGCACGCGGGTGATCCAGTGCTCGTGCCGATCGTCCGAGCCCCGCACCAGGTCGTGGTAGCGGCGCCGAAGTCCGGTGGTGACGGGGCCGGGTTCGCCGTCGCCGACATCCCGGCCCGCGATCTCGACGACGGGCGTGACCCCCAGGCCCGTGCCGGTGAGGAAGACCTCGTCCGCCAGCAGGAGGTCGGCCGGTTGCAGCGGCCGTTCCGCGTAGCCGAGGCCGAGTTCCGCCGCGAGCACCCGCACGGTGTCGCGGGTGATGCCTTCGAGGATGTCGGCGTCGGGCGGTGGGGTGAGCAGCTCTTCGCCGCGCACGGCGAACACGTTGGCCGTGCTCGCCTCCGCCACGCCACCGCGCTCGTTGAGCAGGATCGCGTCGTCGTAACCCGCCGCCCGCGCTTCGTCCACGGCCAGCGCGTTGTTCAAGTAGGCCCCGGTCGCCTTGGCACGCACCGGAAGCGACCGGCCGGTCGGCCGGGTCCACGAGCTGATCGAGCAGCGCACGCCCGCCGTCGGCGAGTAGTCGCCCAGCGCGAACGCGATCACCGACAACGCGTCGGAGTTGCCGCGCAACGACACCCCCGGCCGCGTCCCTGGCAGCAGGCGGTACTTGTACGCCAACGGCCTGATGTAGGTGTCACTCGCCGACCCGTTGCGGGACAACAGTTCGACGACCAGTGCCATCAGCTCGTCCACGTCGTGCGGCAGGTCGATGCGCAGCAACCGGCACGAGCGCGCGAACCGCTCCAGGTGGTCACGCAGGCGGAACACCGCCAGCTCCGGCCGTCCTGGCACCACATGCGCCCTGATGCCTTCGAACACGCCCGTGCCGTAGTGCAGGCCCTGGGTGGTGACCGGCACCGTGGCCTCGGCGATCGGTACGAAACCGTCCAGGTGGTACGCCCACGCCGTCGTCGCGGGCCGCGCCTCGGTCCGCGATCCGTCCGACACCTCCGCGGTCACGTCAGGTCCTCGCGGAGGCGAGGGACGCCGCGGCGGCCGTCTCCCCGTCGGTGTCCGCGCCGGACCGGTTGTCCACCACGCGGGCGGCCTTCCAGCTCACCATCGCGCCCGTGCCGGTGATGCTGCCGAACCTGTCGTGGCCCACGCTCACCTCGACGCCCAGTACGTCCCGGCAGTGGTCGGCGATCTCCGGATCGACGCGCGGCGGCTCGTCCGCGGCCGCCTCCAGGCGCAGCGACAGCCGGTCCGCGCCGGACTCGTCGCGGTCGAGCACCACCTGGTAGTCCAGGTAGCCCCGCACGTGGCCGAGCAGCAGGTTCTCCAGGTCGTAGCCACTGATCCGCCGTCCGCCGATGACCAGTTCGTCCCGCGTGCGGCCCAGCACCTCCAGCCGGTCGGCGGGCAGCGTCGCACCGGCGTCGCCGCGGGTGAGGCGCACCAGGTCGCCCGTGCGGTAACGCACCAGTGGCTTCGCGCCCTGGTACAGCGAGGTGACGACGAGTTCCCCGAGTGTCACGTCCCCGGTTCCGGTGGCAGGCTCGCCCGTGGCCGGGTCGACGACCTCGTAGTGGTTGATCAGCGGTGCCGTGTACAGCCCGCCGTCCTCACCCGCCGCGCCCAGCACCGACGCCTCCTGCGAGGCGTACAGCGCGTTGTACGCCCGCGCGCCCCACAACTCACCTATGTTGGCCAGCAGTTCCGGCGACGCCAGCTCGCCGGTCAGCATCAGCACCCGCACCCGCAGATCCCGGCGCGGGTCGAGCCCGGCCGCGTGCAGCCGCTTCGCCAGCGACAACGCCATGCCCGGTGTGCAGAACAGCCCCGTGATCCCCAGGTCGCGCAGCACCGCCACCGCCCGGTCGAAGCCGACCATCGGCGAATGCGGCCACATCTTCGCCACGGCGAGGCCCAGATTCCGGCACACGTCGCCGAACGTGTCACCGAACGCGTGCAACTCGGTCGGCCCGGACACGCCGATCACCTGATCGTCGCCGTACCGCCGGAAGATCGTGTCGTAGTGGACGGTCAGCGCCGTGTTGTTGGCCAGACTGTCCACGTTGTCGCGCGGACACGGCGTGGCCGCCCCGGTGGTGCCCGTCGTCTCGTAGAAGATCCACGCCTTGGACAACGGCCGGGACAGGATGTCGTGCTGGGCCGCGCGCAGGTCGTCTTTCGTCGTGAACGGCACCGCACGCCACGCCGCACCGGTCGACGACGTGATGTCCGCGGTGCGCACGTCCGCCAACTGCCTGCCGTAGAACGGCGAATTCGCCCGCACATAGTCCACAGTGGACTTGAGTTCGGTGACGCGGTGCGCCTCCAGCCTGGCCGCGTCCCACCGGCCGGCGGCGAAGTCGCGGTGGTCGTCACGCAACCGCCGGGCCACCTCGGCCAGTTCCTCGTTGAAGATCGTGAACATGCCTCTCCCTCGTGGTCAGCGCACGGCGGCGGCGTCGGCGGCGTCGTCGGCGGCGTGGGACACGACCGTCGCGTCCCGCTCGACCACGTCGGCGATCACCCAGTCACTGATCTCCCGCCAGACCGCGATGGCTTCCTGGTGGAACGGGTGCGTCATGTACCTGTCCAGCGCGGCCTCGTCCTCCACCAGCCCGATCACCACGAAGTCGTAGGCGACCGGCCGGTCCGAGAAGTTCTGCCCCGCGTACCAGTAGCGCAGGTCGGGCACCTCGTCGCCGACCCGGCGCGCCATGGACTCGGCGAGGGGCACTCGCGGGTCGTCCCGGGTCACCCCGTCCTTGAGCTTGAACAGCACGATGTGCCGGATCATGCGGCTCCTCCGAAGAAAGTGAGGTCGGCGCCCTCGGGCACGGCTCCGTGCCGCGCCGCGAGTTTCGCGAAATGCCGGATACCGGCGAGATGCCGTTCGCCCAGCGTGTGGTCGAGGGTCGCGAGGTAGCGGGACATTTCCTCGCGGGTGAACAAACCGCTGCCCGCCAGCGATTCCGCCACCTCGTCGAGCTGACGCACGCCCTGGCGCGCGGCCTCCAGCAGCGTGGCGTGGGCGGCGGACACGTCCGCCGGACGGCGTGCGGCCGTGGAACGGCGAACCGCCCACACCGCGAACACCATCGGCAAGCCCGTCCAGTCCCGCCACAGCGTGCCAAGATCGTGCACGCGCAGCCCCGGACGCGGGTGCAGCGTCTCGACCAGCGCCGCGTCGCCGATCAGCACCGCGGCGTCGGCACCGCGCAGCATGTCCGCCAGCACGGGCGGCTCCACGCGGTATTCGGCGGTCACCCCGGCCCACTCGGTGAGCAGGATCGTCGCGAGCAGCGCCGCCGTGCGGCTGGTCGAGCCGAGCGCGACGCGTCCGCCGTCCAGGTCCTCGAGCGGTCCGCGGGTGAAGAGCTGACACGACAGCACTTCGCCGTCGCTGCCGATCGCCAGATCCGGCAGCGCCAGCAGCCGGTCGTGGTTGCGCAGGTACTCGACGAGGCTGATCGGCGCGACGTCCACCTCGCCGGCCAGCAGCGCCGCCGCCATCGCTTCCGGTGAGCCGGTCTCCACCGGCCGCTCCCCGAGTCCCCAGCGCACCGCGCCGCAGTTGGCGAATGTGAACGCCCCCAGCCGCAACGGCCGGGTGTCCGATTCCTTCGCCTGCTCGAGGGTGGCCTGCTCGCGCTCCGCGCCGAGCCTGCCCCGGCAGATCTCCAGCACCGTCGAGCCCAGCGCCGATCCGGCGGTGCCGAACGCGGTGCGGTAGCGGCGGAAGATCTCCAGTTCCCGCGCGGTGTCCGTGCGCACGCCACCGGTCGCGATCCGGTCCCGCTGGATCCCGGCCGAGATCCGCTTGCGCTCGGCGATCAGCGCGATGAGCTTCGCGTCGAGATCGTCTATTCGGCTGCGCGCCGGTGTCACGGGCGCGTGGTCCTGCTGTGTGGTCATATCCGAACCCCAGTCACGGTAGAGCGGTCAGAACGACACCCCGAGGCGATCGGGGGTCTCGTCGTCCACGGTCAGCAGGAAATCGCCGAAGAAGTCGTGCACGTGGTCGATGGACCGTGCCGCGAACAGCACCTGCTGGTAGGCGGTGATGTCGTATTCGGTGGTCACCATCCCGGTCAGGTCGAGCGGGCGGATGTCGGCCTTGCGGAAGTTCTCCAGTTCCCCGAACGAGGACAGCAGCCCGGCGCCGTACGCGCGGGGGCGGCCGTCCTGCTCGACCACGCCGTACTCCAGCGTGAACCAGAAGACCCGCGAGATCACCTCGATCGTGCGGGGGCTTTCGACCCGTCGCACCGCCTCACCCGTCAACCGGTAGAGCTCGGCGACCTTGGCGTTGCCCAGCGCGGGCGAGTGGCCGATCAGCTCGTGCACCACGTCCGCCTCCGGCGAGAAGAACGGCTGCGAGTGATGCCGGATGAACTGCGCGGCATAGAACTTCTCGTCGGCGAGCACTCCGTAGAACTGCTCGATCGGCACGAACCCGACGGCGGGGGTCAGCGAGTACCCGGTCAGGCGGCGCAACCGGTCGTTGACCTCCTCCAGCTGCGGGACGTGGTCGGTGGGCAGGTCCAGCGCGGCGGCCCACTCGACGACGTCGGACGCCGCGTACTCCTTGTGCCGCTCGGCGAGCGACCGCTGGATGGTGCGCCACGTCTCGTCGTCGTGTTCGTGATAATCGACATGCGGAGCGGGCGTGCCGAGAACGTGTTCCGCACCGAGGAAGGCGATACGGTTGCGCCGGCGCGTGTAATCCTCGTCGCCGTGGGCCGGGTGGCCGGCCGGGAACGCGTAACGCGGGTATCCCGACTCGTCATAGGTCATCGGCGCGTACAGGGCGGGATCATCCATTTTTCACAACCCGGTGTTTTCACTCGGGGGAACCCGGACACACGAGTCGGCCGGAATTCGCGGAGCAGGTTCCCGGAAATCGAGGACCCGGCAAACGTATGTGCCGCTTACATTTATCGTCAACGCCACCCGGTGCGAATCACCGGGGTGGCGCACTTGGGAAAGTTTCCCAAGTTTCCCAACCGCCGCCGGACGCGCCGGCGCGGGTTAGGCTATCGTTGACGCATGTTCACGACGATTGCGGCATTCGCCGGCGTGGCATTGCTGGCGACTCTGATTCCCGGTCCGGACACGGCGGTGGTCATCAAGAACTCGATGGGGCGCGGGCGCCGGGCGGCGCTGGCCACCGCCGCCGGCTGCAGTACCGGCCAGGTCGGCTGGGGTATCGCGTCGATCGCCGGAATAGCCGCGCTGCTCGCGACCTCGGTCATCGCGTTCACCGTGCTGAAATGGATCGGCGCGATCTACCTGTGCTATATCGGCGTCCGCTCGCTGATCAGCGCGCTGCGTTCGAAGCAGACCGCGGCCGAGCAGGACGTCGCCGCACCCGCGAGCGTCGCCTCGTCCTACCGCGACGGCCTGTTCACCAACGCGCTCAACCCGAAAACGGCTTTGTTCATGTCCGCGCTGCTGCCGCAGTTCACCGGCCCCGGCGAACCCTGGTGGACGCCGGGGGTGCTGGTCGCGGTGACGGCCGTCGTCAGCTTCTCCTGCATGGCCGCGTACGCGCTGGTGTTCGCCAAGCTCGGCGACGTGCTGCGGCGGCCGGCCGTGCGGCGCACGGTCGACGGGACGATGGGTGGCGTGCTGGTGAGCTTCGGTGTCGGCCTGGCGTTCAGCCAGGCATGAGGAGCGTCCAGCGATAGAGGTGCCGGGGGCGGCCGGTTTTGCCGTACTCCACGGACATCACGGCCTCGCCCCGGTCGACCAGCTGATTGAGGTAACGCCGGGTCGCGACCGCCGACAGGTTGCACAGGGTGCCGACCTCGGACGCCGACAGCGGCACCCGCCGCTCCCGCAACGCCTTCGCGACCAGGTCCAACGTCGTGCCGACGGCCTTTCTGCCGGCGGCGCGGGCCGCGGGGCCGGGCAGCACGTCCGCCTCGCGCTCGTCCGGCGGTTCGCGCGGGTCCTTGGGCTCGGCAAGATGCCACCGGTACGTCCAGCTCTCCAGCAGAACGCGCAACGCGTGCGGCTCGACCGGTGCGACCAGGCAGGCGAACACCCCGAGCCGGACCGCGTCCAGCACGACGTCCGCCCCGGGCCGGTCCACGACCATCAGGACGTCGCACTGATGCCGTCCGCGCATCCGTTTCAGCGCGTGGAGTGCCTCCACCCCGTCGGAGTCGCAGTGCATGATCGCCAGGTCCGGGCTCAGGGCGTCGACCACGCCGGAGATACCGTCACCGGGGAGCACCGCGCCGGCGACCTCCAAGCCGCCGACCGACTGGACGCCGTCCAGAGTCGCCGCGAGGTCGTCGGGGCCGCCCACGACGAGCACCTTCGCCCGTGCGCGAACGGCGATCGGAAGCAAAGACGCAGCATACGAAACCTCGGCCACTTGCCGTATCCCCCTGGACGACTGGGTAAACGTTTCATTCCGTACCCGGCGGCGTTTCAGACCCACCGGCCAGGCAATGCGACACTACTGGCGGCAGGTGGCCTCATCCACGGACTGGGAATCGGCCGATTGAGGAAAAACACGAGGACCGGCGCGGCGAAACCATGACCGATCGATCGGCTTTCCGCGCCCCGCTGCCCGGAATATTTCATCATGCGCTCTTGCCGGGACATTCGTCGGCCCGACCGAACTCCACAGACAGGTTCTCACCCGCCGCGGAAACTACGGCTCAAGCTTCGCGCGTACTCGTCGCTCGACGCCGTTCACTCTATTCCCAGACCCCATAGCCCCAGTTGATGTTCACCCGTTCTTCAACCGTGAATTCGAGATGTCCACCTTTCCGGCAGGTGACGATATAATGCGATCAATATGCGGCCAGAAGGCGGATATATTCGTTCGTGATCCTTCCCCGCGGTGCCGAGTCTGCCATGTCGAGTTCACGGCTTACTGCGTCCAAACGGGTGAAAGCAAATACGTTTCCCGCTGCCCTCCGTGACTTCTTCTGAAGAAGACGTAGCACGGGCACGCACCGCGGCTCAACAGCACTTCTTCGCTTCTTCGCACCCTGGGCGCCATCCAGATACGACTATCGCTGCCACGTTATCCCGACGATACGATTTCTGGCTTCCGCACCGCTCTACCGGCCGTCGCCGTGCTCGCCGGGGAAGTGCGTTTACGGCTCGTCGACCGAATTCCCCGACGGCGGCCCCTGCGGCGAGGACGCGTCTGGCGTCGCGGTCGCGCACGGTTCTGCCGGTCCGGTGACGGTGGCCGGACGGGAAGCCTCGCGGCGAGCGCGGTCGAGCAGATCCGAGTCTTGGCGCCGGCACTACCATCCCGTGTCCGCAGGGAGGGAGACATCGTGCGGAAAGTGATCGTACTGCGGTTCGTGTCGTTGGATGGCGTGGTCCAGAGACGGGGAACGCCGGACGAAAACCGCGAAGGCGATTTCCAGGGTGACGGCTGGACGACGCACTGTTAAGCGCCTGGAGACGATGGACAAATACGTCGCTTCGCGCAACGTGAAGTCCGCTGTTCGGGTGAACACCACCGTCCTCGACGGTGACGCGGAACGGCCGGCTTCGAGCTGGCTTCGTCCCACACGGTCGGCAGCGTCATCATCGCCACCTACGAACGTCGCAACTGGCCGCCGGGCCGTTTTGATTCCCGGTTGACTGTCCACAAGGGACATTCGAGTGAAGGTGCCCCATTCGGACAACTTTCGGTCCGCGAGTGGCAAGGATGATTCCTTTTGAGATGCCGTGGCCCGCACGGCGGCACACACCGCCCAGGTGGCCATGCCGATCCCGTGGTGCAGCCGCTCCCGCGAGCCACACCGACAACCCCAAGACGAGCCCCCACAACCCCAGGCGGAAGGGCGCGTCTTTGGCATCGGCGCGAGTCGATGTGCACGGGTTGCACCTTCCGTAGCGGCATGTGGTCTGGTGGACCTACGTCCCGGCCCATGAGGAAAGGTTCCGCTCATGCCTTCGTCCTTCGTGCCACCTCGCCAGGTCAAGATCGGTGACGCGGCGGCCTTCTCCGGCAGCACCCCACGGGCGATTCGTCATTACCACGAGATCGGCCTGCTCCCCGAGCCTGAGCGTGGCGGCGACGGCCGCCGCCGCTACGGGTACGAAGACATGATCCGCCTGCTGTGGATTCGCAAGATGGCCGACGCCGGGATCGCCCTCGGCGACATCCGTGATGCCTTCGCCATCAGCATGGCTTCCGCCGGAGCGGACAGCGGAGACGAGATCGTGGACATCCTGGAGCGGTTGGAGGAAGCCCTCACCGCGCGGGAGACGGAGTCGCGGCGGCAACGCGCCGCCGTGCGGCGGATGCGCGCCGAAGGCAGCCGGATGGGCCTGCTCTCCGACTTCGTCACCGAACGCCTCGAGAGCCTGCCCGAGGGCTCCCTGCGTCAGGCGGACCTGGACAGTCTGCTGGTCACCGAGCGGATCTTCGGTCCGCTCGGCGCGGCCATCCAGGCCACCCGCTTCGTAGCCCTGACCACGCATCCCGCTCTGCGGGAGGATTCCGACCGCGTCGACGGCGCCGAGGAGGCACTCGACGACAGCGTCGCCGTCGACGATCCACGGGTGGCTCAGGTGGCCGTCGAGCGGCACGCCTTCGAAAGCGCCTTGCAGGCCGTCATCGAGGAGTCCGGCCTGGGCAAGCACGACGATGCCCTCTTCGATGACTGGGACGACCTCGGCTCCGGCGGGCGGGAGGCTGACTCCATGAGCGTGCTCGAAGCCGCCGGCAAGATGCCCTACGACTTCTCCCCGGCCCGCCTGCGCTGTAGGGAACTGGCCGAAGAGCTGGCCGCCCAAGACTCACCCACTACCTGAAACGGGCCGCCGGGAAGGCATGACGGACGTCAGTGGCCGGTTTTCTCTTCCAGCGCGCGGCGTCGACTGGTCACCTCGTCGGGGTCGTCCCCGAAGACCAGCAGTTGCAAGGTGCTTCGCCTGATCGGATTGTCCGTGTGGCCGCTGTCGTGACCGGCCACGATGAGCAGGCCACCGGCGGCCAAGGCGGGGCGTATCTCGGCGAGGAGGTCGGTGAGCGCGCCGGCGACGGTGAGCGTCACGGACTCGGCGGTGCGGTCAAGGGCGTCGGGGTGGACCGACCGCATCGCCAGCAACGGGATCGAGCCGCTGGTGATCCGGAAGTTCAGGTCGAGCACGACCTGCTGGCCGTCCCGGGTCTGGGCGCAGTCGAGGCTGCACAGGCCGCGGTAGCCGACGTCGGCCGCGCGCTGGGTGATCGCCAGGCATTCGGCGAGCAGTTCGGCGGGAGGAGTGGTGACCGTACCGAATCTGCCGCCGGCATAGACCCCGATCGTGTCGACGCGCTGTTCGGTCACGGCCAGCAGGCGGGCTTGCGCGTCCGCTCCCACGTAGAACTGCAGGCCCCAGTTACGCAGGATCTGCAGGTACTCCTCGACGACGAACTCGGTGAGCACCTCGGTGAACGCCGGTAGCGTGATCTGCTCGTCGGCCCGGTGCAGATAGACATCGAGGCTGCCACCGTGCGCTTCGTTGGTCGCGGCCTTGAGCACCCACGACTTCTCCGCCGGCGCCGCCTCCGCGAGTTGCCCTCGGGTCACGACGCTGCGGTGCGCCTGGAACCGTGGATCGACCAACGTGGTGATGCTGGCCTTGTTGTTCAGGTAACCGACGAGTTGCGCGCTTTTGAGCGCGCGTTCGTCCGGGCACAGCGTGGTCGGCTGCGGGTACTCCATCGACATCAGCAGCCCGTCGGACAGCGCTTCGGCCACGCGGACGGCGAATTCCCTTTCGCTTCGGAACTCACGCAGGTCGGTGCCGACCGGCAGGCCGCTGTCACGCAGGTGTGCCAGCAAATCCGGATCCGTGCCGCCGGAACTGCAGATCACCGGCGTGTCGGCCGCGACAGCGATCGGTCGCGCGGAGACCACGTCACGGCTGTGGCGGTGCCTGTTCGCCGATTCGGCGGCGGCGAGTTCGGGCCGCGCGCAGACGGCGATACCCGGACCGTACACATCGGCTAGAGAACGAGG
This sequence comes from Amycolatopsis coloradensis, assembly GCF_001953865.1. Classification (GTDB taxonomy): domain Bacteria; phylum Actinomycetota; class Actinomycetes; order Mycobacteriales; family Pseudonocardiaceae; genus Amycolatopsis; species Amycolatopsis coloradensis. The sequence goes on along the minus strand of NZ_MQUQ01000020.1, from coordinate 320,254 downwards.
AGCGCAGACGGCATGCGGCAGAACGACTGGAACACTGATGGAGAGTCTCCTGTGGAGTGAGTCGGACCGGCCAGAACCGGCTGTGACGTGCGAGTGGCTGCGAGAAGGACGGCAAGACGTCGACCAAGCGACGCCCGCAAGCACCGACGAAGGACGTGGCCATGACCGCCCGCCGTCGAACCGTGTCGGCCTGCTTGTCCACTGTGGCACGTCCTGGCCTGAGGTGATAGAGAGGCGGACGTGCCGTCGAAGTTAGACGCGACTCACCGACGTGCTGTCCTCGCCTGCCTTTCACCGGACCACGACGCCTTGCTCGTGCCAGATTCCCCAGGGCCTCCGGTTAACTGGTTCGGGTCCTTTCGAGCCGTTCTCAGTCGGTCTAGCTGGGACGTTTGCAAACGCTCATGCCTCGAGTTGACCTCGTGCGGCCTGCGATTTCGCCCTTGAATCGCCCTTGGTTCCTGCCGAACCAGCTAGCCAGGTCAAGCTCATGGCCATGTTCCCGGTCGAGTCGAGGTTCGACCCCCCGACGGCGACCCAATGCGGCTCGTACTCCACAGCGACCGCGCGGCGCCGGAAGGTGAGGAGCCTGATCGGGACAGTTACCTGAAGCAGGCAGGCTGGGAATCGCACAAGCAGAGGCTCCATCTGTGACTGAGAACACACTTGCTCGGGATGCGGGCCTCGCGGCGGCGACCATCTCGGGGCCACCACTCCCCCTGCTCGACATCACGCGGACGTCGACCAGGTAGAGCGCTGGCGCGGAGTGGCGTCGGTACGCCCCTTCGCCGATCACCTGCAGGTGGCTGACGTGCGAGACGCTGTCAACCCGGCGTACGTCCGATACCGCCGCGCTCGTGTTCAGCGCTTCGGCGGCAGATTTGCGGCATCGGGGATTTCGGCGATGGCGTGGCAGAGGCGAAGTATGACCTCTAGGCCGGTGATTTCGATCGGCCGGATGACGGGGCTGGTGAAGTCCAAATGGCACGATGTGAGGGACAAGGGTCACTCCCCGGTGAGTGCACGTGCACTTGAAAACGCATTCGCGAACAATGCGTGAGTTCCGTTGTGGTCAGTGAGCCGACGGTGTGCCGTTCGGGTCATCAGGATGTCTCAATTCGGAGTCACGTAGTGTCAGTTCACTTTCCCGCCACCGCGACACTGTCGGCTGAGTCCTCTGGCTCACTGCCGTCCCGTACGAGATGGTGGCCTTTCAGCCTTTCAACCGGACTGACCACAGGGGAAGGCGGTCACACGTGATCTACCCGGGAGTTCGGTCATGCCAGTCGAAGTGATCTTTTTCAATGTCGGGCAGGGGGATTCGACTTTTCTCTTCCACTACGACCGGACCAAGGCCGGTACCGGTGTCGCCCCGTTGAACGAGCGAAACCCACGGCATACCGCATTGCTGGACTGTGGAAGCACCTTGTCGACCCGGCACCTCGGTGGAACCGGGACGGTCGATCGCGCCGCGACCGCGAAGCGTATCCGCGACAAGCTCGAACCGTACTTACAAAAAGCGGGGAAGAAATTGGATGATCTCCTCATCAGCCATCCCGACGAGGACCACTTCAACATCCTGAAGGACGTTGTCGCCGATTCGGCGACGAAAAAGGTGCGGATGAACATCGGCCGGGTGCATTACACCGGCGGTTTCCAAGACTACCGGGAGGGCCGCGGCTGGAAGTTCATCGAGGCGCTGCTGACCGACCATGGCAGTCTGGCCGATCCGGTGAACAACTTCATGGTCGCCAAACGGCCGAGACGTCGGATGGTGGACGAGCTCGTCCCACTTTGGGGTGGTGTCATGCCGACGCCGGATGCGCCGAACCTGTTCCTGATGGCCGGTGAAATGTACGGACCACTCAAGGACAGCGAACAGACGCTTGACCCGTACGGCAACCCGCAACTGAGCAAGTACCAGGACTTCGACCAGAAAGACATCTGGGCCAACATCAGCAGCCTGGTCCTGGTGCTGATCGGGCAGCCGGCGGCGGGTGGCGAGCGGCAAAAGCTCTTCCTGATGGCCGACGCGCTCCGGTTCAACGAGGACTTCATGCAGGGCATCTACCAGCAAGATCGCGAATTGGTGGCACGGGAACGCCGAACCTGGCTCAAGATGGGACATCACGGAAGTTTCACCTCGACCTTCCCGTCCTGGCTCAACCTGCTCAAACCGGACGTGTTGCTGATGAGTTCCGGGACGAAGAAGTTCGGGCCTGGCGCCAATGCGTCCGGCATTCCGCCGTACACCCATCTCAACAAGAAAGTGCTGCCCGCGTGGCGGCTGGTCAACAACGGCCGCACCCCGATCGTGCTCGGCAAGGACCAGGCCAAACCACTGACGTCCTGGCACAACTACTACAACTTCGTGGACGCGGACAACCTCGGCTCAGGTCGCGTGAAAGGCACCTTTCACGCCGAATACACGAAGGAAACCGTGTTCACCAGTTTGTGGGAGGACAGTGGGGCGCCCGCGACTCCCGCCGGGAACCCGCCGAAGGCGAAGCGTGCCGCGACATCGGTGCCGGTGGGTGTCGACTGGCATCTGGTGTTCGACGATCCAAAACCGGGCGACTACGCCTTCTGGTACGAGTGAGAAGGGCGACGTCATGGCATTGAGCCTGAAGGACCTGCGAGACAAGCTCACCGCGGCCCAGGGCAGCAAGAAGTTCGACCTCGCGCTGAGCACCTTGGGCTCCAGCGAGGCGATCTCCGGTTTCGTCAAGAATCTCGGTGGCGGCTCGCTGGGCATCGAGGACGTCGTCCGAGCGGACACCAAGCATTTGGTGGTCATCGGCAAGGCCGAGCTTTCCGGTCTTGGCACGCGTCCGGTGCTGGTGCGCTTCGCCGCGCCGAAGGACGTGGTCACCGGGATTCTGCTCGATGTGACGCTGGAGAACTCGTCCCAGTTACCCGCCACGGTACGGCCGGTGACCGAGGTGCTGGCCAAGCTCGGTGAGTGCGCGGCGCATCTGCTGCTTGTCGCCGAACCGGTGGACGGCGCCGCGGAGGATTCCCGCATCGGGCTCGGCGCCGCCCTCACGCTACGGAAGAAGCCGGAAGACACCGGCGAGCTGCCGACTGTGTATCTGTGGGGCTTCCGGCCGCGCGACGCGGGCGCCCCCTGGTCGCTGGGCGGGGAGTTCGCTCCGGCGGCCATTACCTGGGACCGGCTCCAATATGCCCTCGCGGAGAAGGTCCGCTTCGGGCCGCCCTCAGGCATCTCTCCCGAACCCTCGGTCAAGCTCACCGGGCTCTCGGTGGTGGTGCGACCACCAGCCGCCATCCCGTCAGTCCGGTTCCGCGGCGACCTCTCAGCGGCGAGCTGGGAACCGGTGTCCGGATTCACCATCTCCGATCTCTACGTCGAATGCGGGGTGGCCGCGCCGTTCACCGCGAGCGGGCTGACTTGCCTGGTGTGCGGGACGCTCACCCTCGGCGGCAAGTCGATGACCGTGACGATCGAGTACCCGGGCCTGTCCTTCGGCGGCGTGTTGACCACGCCGATCGCGCTGAACGATGTGGCGGCCAGGGTGGGCACCTTCGAGGGGCTGCCCTCGGTGCGGATCGACGAACTCGAGGTACACGGCGACATCGCCGCGAAAAGCCTCGGTTTCGACTGCGCGCTCGCGTCGGACTGGGAGATCCTGCCAGGACTGAAGCTCACCGAAGTCCGGCTGCGGCTTGCCAAGGCCGGCAGCGCGGTCAGCGGCGGGGTCGAGGCGTCATGGCAGGTCGGCGGCGGAACAGTGCTGCTGACCGGCCAGTACGCCGACAAGAAATGGAAGTTCCTCGGGCAGGCGGCCAGCCTCACGGTGCCCGACATTCTCGCGGTCTTCGGCATCACGAAAGTGCCGGAGATCGGTAAGCGCGCCACCACGAGCCTGTATGTCGACTTCGACCACCCGTTCACCGCGGCCACGGTGACGGCGGTGTCCACACTGTCCCTCGGAGCGGCGAAGAGCACGCTGGAACTGGCCCTCACCGTCACCAAGCAGCAGCGCGATCACGGATGGAAGCTGGGCGGTCTCCTGCACCTCGCGGTGCCCAACCGCACCGGGCCGATGGAGTTCAAGATCGATGCCGAGTCCGGTGACGGCGGCAAATCCGTGGTCGCCTCCTGGTCGGACTCCGCCGGAGTGGGTCTCAAGGACCTCACCGACGCCTTCGGGGTGGAGTTGCATGCCGACTTCCCGGTCGACCTCCTGCCGAAGCTGACTGGCGTATCCCTCTGCTATTCCCCGGACGGCGGCATCGCGTTCTCCGCCACCGCCGACAAGGGCAGGCTGACCGGCGTGGTGCTCCGCGACAAATCGTGCGTGGTCACCGTGGCGGCCGATCTGGACGCGAAACTCTCCCAGCTGCCCATCCTCAAAGGACACATTCCGGCCGCCGCCGATGCCGGCCTGGCCGGCGCAGGGGTGCTCGCCGCCCCGAAGCAACTATCCAAAGAGGACACAGAACGCGCGAACACGCTGCTCAAACAGTTGCCGGGCGGAGCACAGCTTCAGCTGCCCGACGGAGTGGTCCCCGCGGGCATCCAGCTCGGCCTGCTGGTCACCCTCGGTGGCCGGAAGCAACCAGTGACCGTCCCGGTCCGCCGTAGGCAGAAGCGGATGGTGCGATACGACGGAGAAGATCGGGGCGCGGCCGCCGGGCTCGGTGGCACGCTGACCGTCGAGCGTTCGTTCGGCCCGTTGCACGTGCGGACGATCCGGGTGGACCTGGTCAAGGACCGGCTGACCGTGGGGCTCGACGCCGCCTTCACCATCGCCGGGATCACCGTGGACATGGACGGCCTCGGCGTGTCGACCTCGTTGAAGAACCCTGCGGACATCGCGTTCGCGTTGCGCGGTCTCGGCGTGGACGTGCGGGCAGGCGCGGTCGAGGTGGGCGGTGCGATGCTGCATCGCACCGGCACCACCAGCGGTTTCGAGGACGAGTACGACGGCGTGCTGGTGTTGGTGCTGCCGAACATGGCAGGCAGACTGGCCGGGCAGCTCGCGTACACCAAAGGCGGCCCGTGGGCGTTCAGCGTGTTCGGGGAGATCACCGCGAAGGCAGGCGGTGGTTTCGGGCCGCCCCCGTTCCGCGTCACCGGCGCCATGCTCGGCGGCGGCTACAACGCCGCGGTGCGCGTTCCCGAGCCCCACGAGGTCGAGCGGTTCCCACTGGTAGCTGGTCTGGACAACCCGGATCTGTTCGGTGAGAACCCGACCCCTGGTCAGATCATCAAGGTGCTCTTCGGCAATGGCGGCGACCAGGCCTGGCTGGCGACCAAGGTCGGGCAGAACTGGGTCGCCGCCGGGTTGCGGTTCACCTCGTTCGAATTCCTCAGTGGCAAGGCCTTGGCGCTGGTCGAGTTCGGCAACGACCTGACCGTCGGGCTGTTCGCGCTGCTCAACGCGTCGTTCCCCACCAAGGCGACAGGTACCGGGGTCTATGCGCAGATCGAGATCGCGATGCGGGCGCTGTACCAGCGGTCGCCAGGGCTGCTGTCGTTCACCGCCCAGCTCACGTCGAACAGTTACCTGCTGCATCCCTCGTTCAAGCTGACCGGTGGGCTGGCGGTCTGTGTCTGGGTGCCGCCGGAGCCGGGCAAGGCCGTGGACCGCAGCGGCGATTTCGTCATCTCGCTGGGCGGCTATCACCCGCTGTACAGCAAGCCTTCGCACTATCCGGACGTCCCACGGCTAGGCGCGCACTGGGCGGTGTCGAACACCGTGACGATCAAGGCGGAGGCGTTCCTCGCGATCACCCCCGGTTCGCTTCAGCTCGGGTCCGGCACGTCGGTGGTTTTCGACACCGGCACGATCCGCGCCTGGTTCATCGCCGGTTTCAGCGGCTATCTGGAGTGGACGAACCCGCCGCGGTACGACTTCCGCATCGGTGTGCGCATCGGATTCCGGGCCCGGATCGACATCTGGCCCATCCACACGACGATCGAGGCCGAGGTCGGCGCGGACTGTCATATCTGGGGCGACCCATTCGGCGGGCGCGCCTCGGTGAAGTACGGCCCGGTCTCGTTCTCGGTGCCGTTCGGTTCCTCCGGACCGGACAAGCAACTCAAGACCGACTGGCCGCTGTTCCAGAAACAACTTCCTCCCCCGGCGCAGACGCAGCCGGTCAGCGGCCTGCTGCCCAGCCCGGCGGCACCCACCGTCCGCCAGGGCGACGGCAAGGGGCCGGCACCGTGGCTGGTGTCGAGCGACGGTTTCTCCTTCGTCACCGGTGGCGTCGCCCCGATCACGCTGCTGGTGGTGGGCAGCAAGAAGAACAAAGTGACACCGGAGGTCGCCAAGGGCTGTATCCGGCCGATGCGGTGCAAGGACCTCACCTGCACGCACCAGGTGAGCGTCACCCTCGACGGTGTCGAAGTGGACTTGTGCGACGAGAATCGGACGTGGAGGTTGTCCGCGGTCAAGGGCAGCGTGCCGGCCGCGTTGTGGGGCGATCCGGACTCGAGCTCGGAAAGCCTGCTGACCGGCCGGATCGTCGGCTTGCGCGCGCAGGCGCCGCTGCCCACCGAGGGCGAATCGCCGGGCACGATGACCGAAGCCGCGCTGGCGCTCGAAGCCGTCGATCTGGATCCTGGCGATCCCGGCAAGAAGGCGTACGTGCCGTTGGCCGACCGCGCCCAGACCGGCCAAAAGCTCTGCCGCAGCGAAACATCTGTCGGCCTGGTGGCGCAGATCAGCACGAAGGCGACCGCACGCACCGCCGTACTCGGCGCCTTGACGACGGCCGGGACCGCTCCGAAGACCACCAACGACGCGCTGACCGCGCTGGCCGGTTCGGCGTTCACCGCCGCGCCGATGATCCCGGCCACCTGAAGGGGTTCCGATGACCGCCACCACCGCCCAGTCCCTCACCGTCGCCCTGCATGACTCCTTCACCCCTGGGCTGCCGGGCGGGAAATACTGTCTCACGATCAACCAGGAGTTACGGGACAGGGAGAACAACCTCGTCGACAGCGGCAAGTACTTCCTGCCGCTGAAGCAGGAATTCACCGTCTTCGCGCCCCGCTTCAGCGTGGACGGCACGCTGGTGCACGCGGTCAACCCGCCACCGGGAACGCAGGGCGGCTACGACGACCTGCTGCCACACGTCACGCTGTCCCACCCCCAGCTGCCGTGGGAACGGAATATCGGCGACGGTGTCACCGGCCCCTGGGTCGCGTTGCTGCTGTTTCGCGCCGACGAGATCCTGGACGACCCGGACGCACGGGGACTCACCACGCCACGCACCGCGAAGGAGCTGATCACCACCTCAGCCGACGTGGCGACGCCGGACATCAAGGACACCTCGCTCGCCGATGCCGCCGAACCGTGCCGGACCATCGAAGTCGCCGCCGACACGTTCGCCAAGCTCGCGCCGCGCGCCGCCGACCTCCCCTTCCTGGCGCACTGCCGGAAGGTGACGCAGCCGCGGACCGCACGCGGCGAGGAGCTGAAACCCGGATATTTCGGCGTGGTCCTCGCCCACCGGCTACCGAGGGAACCCGGCCCCTGGGTGGCACACCTCGTGTCGCTGGAGGGGCACGGCAAGCACCTGGCCGGCCTCGGCTCCGCACGACGAATCCGGCTGGCCTCGCTGTGGTCGTGGTCTTTCCGGGCGGTGAAAACCGATGCCGCCCGGCAGTTTCCGGCGCTGGTCCGTGGCCTGGCCGCCGATCAGCAACGGCTGACCCTCCGGCTGCCGGCCAAGGCCAGCGGCAACACCGGCGTGGACACCCGGCTCAAGCAGGGATACGTGCCGGTGCCCACCCGGGTGCGATCAGGCGAACACACTTTCGCCTGGTATCGCGGACCAGGCGGCCCAGTGGTCGCTCAGCCGCCGCCCGCCCTGGACCCGGACGGCACCGCGGTCACCAGTGATCACGCGTTGAGCTACCTGCCGGACACCGGAATGTTCGACCTCAGCTACGCCGCCGCGTGGGCGCTCGGCCGGTCCGCCGCGATGGCCGACGCCGACTACGTGGCCGGGCTGCTGCGCTGGCGCCACCGCAGCCGCCACCACATCGCCCGGCATCTCGTCGGCCAGGCCCCGCAGATTTGGCGCGACGAACTCAACCAGCTCCTCGCACAAGACCTCGGCACCACGCTCGACGCGTCCGCCGCACCAGCCGAGGCTTCGCTCAGCCCAGCACCCGCCGGGTTGGCCGAGATCGCCGCGCACTGGGAATCCACCCGTGACAGCGGCGAACTCGGGGCGGACCTGGCCGGGATCGGACGGGACGAACCCGTGCTGGGCGACTGGCTGAGCCGCCTCTGCCTGCTTGAGCCGGTCCCGTTCCACTATCTCGTCCCGGACGCCCGCATGCTCCCGCCGGAGAGCCTCCGGTTCTTCCACATCGACCCGGACTGGATCGGGGCCCTGGTGTCCGGCGCGCTCAGCCTCGGCAGTTGTCTCAGCACGGATGTGGTCGCCAACACCGCGGCGAGCAGGGGAAAGTTCCCGGCCCCGGTGGCCGGTTTCCTGATCCGCTCGGCGCTGGTCTCCGGTTGGCCGGATCTCGTGCTCACCGCCGTCGCCAAGGACACCGGCAAGTCGTTCCACGAGGTTCGTCCGCTACGTCACGATCGGCTCGCCCCGGACGTGCTGCTGTGCCTCTACGACGAGGTGCCCGACGAACTGTGTGTGGATGAGCCGAAGCAGGGCTTGAACTTCGGCGTCGATCCCGGCAACACCCTCCGTCTGCGCAGCCTGGACAAAGAAACCTGTGGCACCCCGCTGAAGGGCAAGACCGCATCGATCGCCGATTGTTTCCGCCCGAACGCGGCCACGGGCGTGCTCGACGTCGGCGGCACCGGCGGCACTTCCCTCCAGAAGACCTTGGACACCGCCCTCGGGAAAACCTTGAGCGCAGCCAAGCTCGCCGTCCAGCTCGTCAACTCGCCCCAACGTTTCGTGTTCCACGCGGGAGGTACGAAATGAGCGCGACATCCACCCTTGTCGTCCCCATTTCCGTGCAGGCCCTCGTGGTCACCCCGCAGGTGGCCGGCTTCCGTCGCTGGCGGCCGAACTTCGACACGATGATCACGAAGAAGAAGCCCGCCGAACCCGCGCCCTTCTCCGACGAGGACAGCGGCCCGGCGGACGGCGTGTGGCTGCACTGGATGCTGCCCGAGGGGCTACGCCACGGTGCGCCCGATCCGAAGACCGGCGCCCTGTCGTTCCCCTTGGTACCCAACCGATGGTTGATCATGCGGCGGGTCAAGGACGAGCAGGACGAAGGCTGGGTGGTGGAAAGCGACTGCCTGCGCGAGAAAGTCGACGACGAGGGCGAAGCATCCCGGTACGCGGTGGCAGGCCCCTCCGGGCTGCTGCTGCCGCGCTACATCGGCAAGGCCATCTCGCTGACCGACTCCGACGACGGCTGGAAAGAACCCCGGCCCGGCGTGCCCCAGACGCTGACCGCACTCGGCCCGGGGCTGCCCGCGTTCGCGGTTTTCCAGCCTTACAACAAAAATGTGTTCTCACTCCACGATCCACTCACCGGCATCGACGAGGCGAAGGTGAGCTATTCGGTCGTCGGCTGGTACTCCCACGACGAGATCCTGACCACCCGGACACCGCGGAGCCTGGGCTGGAAACCACCGGATTCCACCACCTACACCCGATCCATGTTCAGCGGCACCGTGCCCGGCCTGACCTGGAAACGCGACGGACGGCCCGACGACCCCCTGCCGGCGGGCCGTGATATCAAGATCGCGCTCGGCAACTCCGCCAGCGACGCGCTGGAAGCCATGCGGAAGAAGGAAAACGGCAACCAGAGACGCTCACAGGTTTTGTCGGCGCTGCAACACGGCTTGTTCGACGAGCTCACCAGCCCGGACGGTGCCGATGGCCTCCGCAAGGAGCTGCACCGCGAGTGGTTCTCCCGGACCCCGGCCGGTTTCGCCTGGCAGATCGCCGACGCACCCGCCCGGCAGGGAAAGCCGTGGCCGCCGTTAACTCCGGAGGAGCGCGCGTATGAGAAGGCATTGCTGAACACTTTCAAGGACTTCCAGTCCCGTTTGGACCATTCGCGGTTCCGGCTCGCCGAACTCCGGAATCGGCTCTATCACCTGTGGTGGCTGCGGAACCTCCCCGGCGACCATCCCGACGGTTTCGACGCCAAGGCCGACAAACAGCTCGACGTCGAAGCGAGCGGAAGCCTCGCCGGGGAAGTCCGGGACCTGTTCAGGGAGGAAACCGCGCTGGCCGCCGGCCTGCCTGACCTCACCGATCCCCACGTCGGCGAGAAGTGGGACTTACGGCCACACCGGCGCTTCCGGCTGATACCGACCGGCGACCAGCACCGCCCGATGGACCCGGTCGTGCTGATGCGCTTCCCGGCAGGGTACGACCCGAGCCCGCCTGCCACCCAGCACGAGCCCTTGGCCTGCCGCAACGGCACCCAGTTCCTCACGAAGATCAAGGTGGGTGACAGCTACGTCGGTCCGGAGGAAGTGAAAGGCGTGCTTGCCGAACGGATGCCCACCTTCGGCACCGACGTGGCAGCGGCCGGTTTCCGGGACGAAATGCTCCTGCTGCACCGCGCCACCAAGGAGAAGTCCACGGCCGGAAACCCGACCTTGCTCGAAGACCTGTGCGATCCGAAGATCGGCCCCAAACTGTGCGAGGGCGTGCTGCCCGGGTACACCAGCCGCTGGACCCGCCAGCCGTGGACGCCGATGTATGTCTTGTGGAAAATGCGGGCCTATCTTCTCGGGTATCCCTCGGACCCCGCGGGATCGTGGCGCACCACCAAGGACGGTACCTTCGACTGGTCCAAGGCAGGGTCACCGCCGTCCCGGAATCCGCATACCTTCCAGGGGCGCTCCTTCCTGGTGCCGAAGGTCGAACAGGTGCTGCGCGGCCAGCTCGAGCACTACGGGACCGAGGACATCGCAGCGACCGAGGGCCGGGAACTGCTGTCCCAGGCGCTGCACGGCTTCCACGACTGGCTGCGGTCGTTGCGGCCAGGCGCCAGCGCCGACCCGACCGCCACCGATGCCCATGCCGTGCACGGCGGCGTCAAGGACCTGGTCGGCGACGCCCACCGGGCCCTTCCCGATCTGGACGACGCGAACGCCGGGTTCCAGCCGCTGAGAGCCGCTCAGGCCATCGTGGCCGGACTGCACGTCGTCGACCGGTTCGGCCGGAGCCTGGACGTGGTCACCAGCGACAACCTGGGCAGTTGCTGGCTCGCCCGCGCTCAGTCGATCACGCCCAGCCAGACACTGAAGACCGAGCATGTCGACCACTACGTCCAGTTCCCGCCGCGCGTGCTGCAGGACGCCCGGCTGCGGTTCGACCAGCTCAGCGTGTTCGAGGACGAACGAGTGCTCGAACCGCACACCGATGACGACGACGTCCCCGGCCCGATCGCCGGCTGGCTGATGGTCAACAGGCTCGGCAACTCGCTACTCGTCTACGACAGTGCCGGGCGGGGGCTCGGTGAGTGCCTGCTCGCCGTCGGCGGCGACGGCGAGCGCACGATCCGCTGGCGTCCGCTGCCGGAGGCCCCTGCCTGGACCGCGGACGGCTTCCCGCACCTGTTCCCCTTCGTGGAGGCATTACGCACCCGCACCGCGAAGGCGTTCAGCGCGCTGCTCGAAACCATTGACCTGGCCTCGCTGACCATCGCACCGGGACGCGAGCCGGACGCGTCGGAGATCGCGCTGTTGCTGGGCCGCCCGATCGCCGTGGTCCGGGCGCGCCTGCGCGGCGAACTCGCCGGCCCGGCCATCGGCGACCCGCGGTTCACCGGAATCGACCCTCCTGCCGTGCCAGAGTTCACCAAGGCCCGGTTCACCGTCCGGCTCGGCTCGGTGAACCTGCTCAGCGACGGCCTGATCGGCTACGCCCGGAAAAACCGCTACGACAAGCTGTATGTGGTTCACGACGCGCCACCGGCGTCCGACGGCTACCTGCACAGCCGCGACACCGACGACACCCTCGACGTCGACTTCCGCCCGGCGATCCGATCTGATCAACCCGAGGACTGGTCCCGCGATCAGCGAGTGACGCTGCTGATGGACCCCATCGCCACCACGCACGCCACCTGCGATGTGGTGCCGGTCGTGGACCTGAGCCTGCAGACGCGGCACACCGAACCGTTCCTGCGCACGCTGCGGGCGTCGTTCCAGTCCGGGCCGCTGCTTGGCTCGGAAACAGCCGGCGCCGTGCCTCAGGTGGTGCTGCCCCGGCCGGCCGCCTGGCACGGCGACTGGAATTGGTCCGAACCACGGCCCGGCGGCTGGGCGCACTACGGCGTCAAACCCGCCGACACCGACGCCCACTTCGCCGACACCGACCCCGACGGCGGCCGGGTCACCGCGCGCGACGGCTACCTCCGGCTGAGTAAGCCACGACCGCCCAACGCCCCGATCAGTGAGGAACCAGCATGACCCGCGCCCCCGCCTCCAGTGAATCCGCCCAGCGCCGCGAAGCCGGCGTGCCTTCCCAGCGCACACCGGAAGGCGAACTCGATGAGCTACTGCTGCACTACCAGGCGTCATCCGAGCCTGCCATCATCAAAAGCACCGACGAAGGTGTCCGAATCGATGTCACCATCAAGAAACGCCACCTGAACAGCAAATGCGAGAGGATCGTCTTCCGTTTTCCGGTGGGTGCGACCGCGAACGCCTTGATCACGGCCGCCGACGCCGCGAAGATCAGCCCCATCCGTCCTGCCGGATGGACCCTGGAATCCACGGGGAAGGCCGGGGAATTCGAAGCGGTCCGGGGGGACAACGCCGGCCAGGCGGTGACTTTCGGCTGGAAGACCATCAAGCTCAATGGAAAACCCGGCTACTTCACCATCGCGGTGGCCGAGACCGCCGGCCGCGGCAGCGAGAAGCCGGCGGAGCGGACCGCCGACCTGCCAAGGATGCAGAAAGTGTCCCCGGAGGTCTACTTCAGTGACTTCAAACCGGACAAGCCGAGTATCCCCTGCGGGGCAGGCGTCAAGCTGTCCTGGTCCGGGAAGACCACCACCAAGTACGAAGTCCGGTACGACGACAAGACGGAACCCGTCGCTGCCGGCATGCTGGAAAAGACCATCGAGAACATTCGGCACACCACGACATTCCTGCTGATCGCGGAGAGCGTCAACCACGAGAAGCACTACTATTACCAGTCACTGACCGTCCCGGTGCAAAACCCCGAACAAAGTGTCGGCGCCCTGGAGGTGGAAAAGACGGCAGCCGTGCTGGGCACGGCCCCGCACAAATATCGCCACAACTACGAGAAGGACTTCGTGGCCTACGCGCCGACCGACGGATTCCTGCTTTTATGGCCCAGCCGGGTCAGCGACGGATCACACGTGGCGAAGGTGATCGCGACCGTTTACCGGAAAGCGGCGAAGAGCCATGTAGTCCGGCGTACCGTGGACGAACGCGCCGAGGGCGAGTTCTCCCTCCCGTCCGCCATGTGTGTTCCGCTTCCCCGCGGTGCCAAGGTGGTGGTGACCCGCACCGGCTCGGCCTGCAACACGGAGGAGCTTCTCTGGATCCCCGGCGGAAAGCAGCCCCTGGCCACAGTGACCACACCGACACGTTCCGGCAGGCAGGCCGAGGCGTCGCCGAGCGGCATCCTCTTCGACTACCGATATCAGCCGAACGTCGCCGTGATCTCGACCAGCGAGACGGTCTTCGAGTTCATCGTGGACACCGGCGACCCCAAGGCCGCCTGTGACAAGGTCACCTTCTCCTTCCCCGCGGGTGACAAGGCCGACGACCTCGCCGCCGAACCGAGTGGAAACACCAGCAAGAAACAGTGGACCTCGTTTGTCCGGGATCCGGTCGCCAACGGAAAGATTCCGTTCGTGGCGAAGCCGCCGGCCAATGTGTTCGCCAAGACGCCCGAGCGCCTGTCCGTCACCGACGTCGTAATCAGCGCCAAAGAGGGCCCGGCCTGCATCTCGGTCACCGAAACCCGCAACGGGCAGGAGAGCCCGGCACGACTGCTTCCCGTCTACAAGTCACCACCCGACTTGGAAATGTCCGACCTCGCGCCGGACAAGCCGTCGATTCCCAAGCCGGGCAAGATGCGGGTGAGCTGGAAATCGCAGAAGATGGCCGGAGTCGGCTTCTTCCTGAAATGGGGTGACGCCCAGGAGATTCCGGTCGACGCCTATCAGAACTACGACGTCGGCCCGCTGCATCGCACCACCGCGGTGCAGCTGACCGCCCGTCGGCTCAGCGACAATCGGGACCTCAAGGTGCTCACCACCACCATCGACGTGGCCCACCCCGACATCACCGTCCAGGACCTGACCGTCACCGACGGGCTCGACCTGTTCGGGCCTACCCAGTCGTCGAACAAGACGACTCTCGCCCAGCCGGTCACCGCCACCGCGGCCACTGACGGCATACTCGTCGTCTCGGCGCTGCACCAGCCCCGAACCAAGGCCGCCGCGCTGGTCTCCGCCGAAGTCACTCCCCGCGAGGGCCAGGCATACGGCGCCCGGACGCTGGCCGCGACCGGCCTGGACACCCTCCAAGCCGGCTTCGCGTTGCCGGTCCCGTCCGGCGCGTCGGTAACACTCAAGAAGGAATCCGGAGGCGACCTGCGCGACGGCGGCGAAATCACTTGGCTGCCCATCGGCTCCGGGCCGCTCACCGGACTCTTCGGAATGAGCGACGAGTCCACGTTCGTTTCCGCTTCCGAGGACGACGCACAGCCGGGCCGGGCAGGCTACGGCCCCCCGCCGCTGACCGATTTCCGGCCGGACAAACTGACGGTGCCCAACGGAAAACCGGTGAAGCTGACCTGGCGCTCGGCCACGGACAAACACCTGACGCTGCTGTACCCGGACTCGAAAAACATAATCCAACGGACCCCTGTCACCGGCAAAACGGAGCAGGTGGTGGAAGGCATCCACAGCACCACCGCGTTCACCCTGCTCGCCAGCACACTGCCCAGCGGCGACGGCGACGTTCTCGGCGCAGTGACCACCACCGTCACCGTGATGAACCCGACCGCCACCTACCGCACCCTCGCGGTCGACGGCGGTACCACGGCGTTCGGCCCGCCGAAACACCTCGACTACGAATTCACCGCGGACTACTCGTTCACCGCGAGCACCGACGGATTTCTGGTGGGCTGGGTCCTGGATTCCGCTGCCCCTGGCAGCCGAGTCACCGCCGAAGTCCGCCACAGCGACCAGACCACCCATACAGCCACCGCGTCCACCGGCACGCTGCCCCCGTCGTGGGAGCAGGAAAAGCCCGCGGTCGTGCCGGACAACTTCTTCGTGCCGATTCCCAAAGGGGCCACGCTGACCATCAAGAAAGCCACCAAGAGCTCCGGGGAGCGAAGCTGCGCACTGCGATGGATCCCCATCGGCGAACGGAAATCACCCTGAAGGAGGCCACCACCATGCCCATGCCGGACTCGAAATTTCACAAGATCAACGCAGCCTACGCACTCACCAAGGCCGAGGTGATCAACGAGCGAGGAGGATACGAGATACGCGACGACGTCATCGTTCTCGTGCAGAACGGCACCGCCAGTGTCGCCGAGGTCAAGGACCGCAAGATCTCCCGCTGGCAACCGGCGTACACGCCCTATGGCTTCCCCAAAGCCACCGCAGTTCTCAAGCCGCACTCCAACCTGCCCAATCCGTTCACGCAAGGCATCGACACGGTCTTCCCTGACTACGACGTCGGTGATGGCCGGTGCTGGGTCACCAACGGCGGCAAAATCGTCTCCTATAACTTCAAGACGAACAAGAAGTACGGCGACGCACAAGATGTGAAGTCGAAGTTCACCAGCATCCCCAGTGGATTCGCCAACGGCTGGAACGCCGCCTTGACGTGCAGTAAGAACAAGGTCTGGCTGTTCAACGGCGATAAGTTCACCGCACTCATCCAGGACGGCAGCACGATCAGCTTCTCCGATCCCAAGACCATCGCCGAGGGGTGGAAAAAGGGCAATGAGCAGGTTCCTCTGATCAAGGACGGAATCGACGCGGCGGTACGCATACCCGGGACCAACACGGGATACCTCTTCCGTGGTGACAAGTACGTCGAGGTGAACACCGACACCGGCAACGTCGTCGGTGGCGAGAAACTCATCCGAAGCTACTGGCACGGCGTCCCCTACCTCTACCCGACCCCCGACGCCATACTCCGCACCTGGCGCGGCAACGAACAAGTCTTCCGGATCGTCTGGGGAAGATGGTGCTTCGAACTCACCCGAGACCAAATGCATTGGAGTAGACCACCGGTCAGCACCGGTGATGCCAAACTTCTCAGCGAGGTGTATCCGAAGCTGAAAGACAGCGGTTACGCCGACGGCGTCCAACGAGGGTTCATGCCGAACAGGGGCTCAAGCGAAGAATCCGCGTATTTCCTGCGAGGCGACAAGTATGTGACCGCCAGGGCCGGTGAAACTGGTTCGGTGTCCGAGAACAGCATCGGTGGATCATTGACTGCCGACAACTTGATCCCCCATTTCACCGCCACCTCATCGAGCAGTATTTTCGACTCGTATCTCAAGAACGAGAAGGAAATGCGTTACTGGGAGCCGGGAAAGGGTGCGTCGCGAAGCAGCGGCTGGCTATCGAACGTACGCAACAAGCTAGCGGGGTCATTCATGGACAACCTCCAGGCCACCAGTCGTATAGTTTTGCGTTCTTACGCACCGGCGGACACGGACATTATCATGATCTCCACCGAACCGCGCGTCGCTATCGCGTTCGCACTTCCGGGCAAGGACAAAATCATTCACGGGCCACACGTTTTCAACCACGAACTACCCTGGCCCACAAGCTGACCGCGCAATAACCTGCGTCTTCGATTCCAAGGGTTTGTGAAGAATTTCCGCAGGCCGACGCCGAATCGGACGTTCTGCGATCGCCGGACAAGGCGCGAGCACTGTCACGCACCAGCGGGCGGGCCCGTCCCCCAGGCGGCGTGGGCGTCGGCGGTGGTGGGATAGGTGGTGAAGAAGTCGGCGAGTCCGATGAGATCGAGGCTGCGACTGAGCTGGTGGGGCACCGCGGCCAGGGCGATCCCGGCGTCGGCGGCGAGGGTGACATTACGGGCCGCGATCAGCGTGGAGATCCCGCTGGAGTCACAGAACAGCAAACCGGTCATGTCCATGACCAGCTGCTGGCCCGGCAGTACCGTGAGTTTCTCGATCGCCGCGAGCGCGGCGGGGGCGCCGGCGACGTCGAGTTCCCCGGAGTACTCGAGTACCGGGCCGGTGGGGGTGACGCGGGTGGTGACGGTGAAGGCGGTGGTCACGGCTGGTCGTCTCCCGACGCGGGAATGCTGAGCGCGAGCAGGGCGGTGTCGTCGTCCACCCCGTCTTCGAACCCGGCGAGCAAATCCTGCACCGCGGCCACCAGCGCGGGCGCTGTGGTGGGGGCGAGGGTGGCGGCGAAGTCGCGTAACTGTTCTTCGCTGTAGCGGGTGCGGCGGTGGGTGCGGGCCTCGGTGAGCCCGTCGCTGTAGAGCAGCAGGGTGTCCCCGGGCGCCAGGTGGATCTCCGTACTGGCGAAGCGCGCGTCGGGCAGTGCTCCGACGAGCATTCCGCCCGGTGTTTCCACGAGTTCGGCGGTGCCGTCGGCCCGGATCAGCACGGGCGGCAGGTGCCCGCCGGTGGCCAGTGTGATGGTGGCGCCGCGGGTGTCGGGGACGAGCGAGCCGTAGGCGACGGTGCAGTACCGCGGATCGGTGCCGTGGTACTCGTGGTTGAGCACCGCGTTCAGGGTGCCCAGCACAGCGACCGGGCTCGGGTCGCGCACGGCGGCGGCGCGCAGGGTGTATCGGGCGAGGGAGGTGACCGCGGCCGCTGCGGCACCCTTGCCGGACACGTCACCGAGGAAGAATCCCCACGTGTCATCGGCGAGCGGGAACAGGTCATAGAAGTCGCCACCGACCTGATCTGCCGACGCGGGATGGTAGTACGCGGCGACCTCCATACCGTCCACCGCCGACAGGACAGGTGGCAGCAGCGTGCGCTGGAGAATGGCGGCGAACGCCCGGGCCTTGTCACGTTCGGCGTCCGCTTCGCGACGGGCGCGCAGCAGTTCCTGTTCGTAGGCGCGGCGCTCGCGCGCGTCGAAGATGGTGGTGCGGATCAGCTGCGCGGTGCCGTCGGTGCCGGTCTTCACCACGGAGGTGACCAGGACCGGCAGTCGGACCCCGTCCGCTGTCTTCAGTTCCAGCGCGAGCCCACCGACCTCGCCGTGCATGCTCAAGATCGGCGCGATGTGTGTCTCGTTGTACATCCGCCCGCCGACGGTCAGCAGATCGCTGAAGCGCCGCCTGCCGATCAGGTCGTCGCGGTGGTAGCCGAGCCAGTCGAGCAGGGTGGTGTTGATTTTGGCGATGGTGCCGTCCATCAGCGTCGAAAGATACCCGCACGGCGCGTGCTCATAGAGGTCCTCGGCGCTGTCCTCCAGCAACGCCGAGAACGTGTTGTCCAACGCCCCGTTGTCGTCGTCGCTCCCGGATTGGTCGTCGTGGGCACCGCCGGCGCTGTCACCGGTCTCGCACATCACCGGGCACCAGCGAACACCGCGATCGCGTCCGTCGTGGCCTCGGGTGCGCTCAGCTGCGGGCAGTGCCCGATCGTGTCCAGTGTCACCATCGTGCTGCCACGAACCTGCTCGTGGACGAACCGGCCGACCTCGGGCGGGGCGATGGCGTCCTGCGCGCTTTGGATCACCAGCGTCGGGACCGTGACCTTCGGCAGGTCAGCACGGTTGTCGGACAGGAACGTGGTTTGAGCGAACACCCGCGCGATCGCGGGGTCGGTCCGGCAGAAACTGTCCGCCAGCTCGGCGCCGAGTTCAGGACGGTCGGGATTGCCCATGATCACCGGGGCCATGGCCGCCGACCAGCCCAGGTAGTTGGAATCAAGGGAGTCCAGCAGCTCGTCGATGTCGCCACGGCTGAACCCACCCCGGTAGTCGCCTTCATCGACGTAACACGGCGACGGGGACAGCAACACCAGTCTCGAGAACCGGCCCGGCTCGCGGTTGGCGGCCAGCACCGCGATCATCGACGACACCGAGTGCCCCACCAGCACCACGTCGCGCAGGTCCAATTCCGCGCAAATGTCCAAGACATCCTGGGCGTACCCGTCGAGCGTGCTGTACCGCTCCGCCGACCAGGCCGACAGGTCCGACTTCCCCGACCCGACGTAATCGAACAACACCACCCGGAAACGGTCAGCCAAGGCCGGAGCGACGAGACGCCAGAGGTTCTGGTCACACCCGAACCCATGTGCGAGCAGCACCGTCGGCCCCTCATCGCGACCGGTCACGACCACATTGTTCCTGCTGCGCGCATCCACGCGGCCCATCCTGTCACCGGCGACGAACACGAACGAGGGCGAGTTCCCCCAAGCATCCGGACGCACGTGCCGGAACCGGCGGTGACGGTGGTCTCGCAGGCCAGGGCCCGGATGAGCGGCAGGCCACGGCCACCGGCGAGCGGCTCGCCGGTGATCCAGCCGCGATCGGGGCAGTGCCCGGTGCCTCGGTGATCGCGGCGCGCTTGGCGTTGAACGTCCACCGGCGACGACGGCCGCGGTCCTAGCCACCAGCAGTCGGCGGGGCCTTCGGTCCAATCCCGGCGAAGACTGCCTCGATCACGCGGTCGACGTACTCGCGCGTGAGCGGCTGCCGGGCGATCAACACCTGGAAATAGAAGGGGCCGGACAGAAGGGCCATCGCCAGGCTCAGGTCGAAGTCGCTGGACAGCTGCCCCTGGTCGCGAGCCTTTCGCAAGCGAGCGATCGTCTTCTCCTCTTGCGGGCCGATGAAACGTTCGTTCAACGCCTCCGCGACTTGAGGATCTTGCTGGGCCTCGACCAGCACAGCTTGATACAGCGGCCCGAGCGGCGGTTTGCTCAGCAGATCGACGGCCGCGTGGATCTGCTCGCGCAAGTCGGCTTCGATGTCGCCGGTGTCCGGATAGTTCAGTTCGGGCTCGTTCAGCGACAGCAGGGAGTCGAGGAACAGAGCGCCCTTGGACGGCCATCGGCGATAGATCGTGTGTTTGCCGGCTCCGGCGCGTGCCGCGACCGCCTCGATGCTGAGTTTGGCGTATCCCACCTCCTGCCCGAGCTCCAGCGTGGTCCGCATGATGGCATCAGTCCGGTCGGCGACACGGCTGCCGCGTTTGTCGGCCATTTTGTCAGCATAGCGGAACGGCACGTGCCGTATTGACTTTACTCGAACACTCCAGGATGCTCGCTTCAGAAGTGGCACGACACGTGCCGTTCCGCAACTGGAGGAACCTCATGGAGTCATCGGGTACAGCTCCGGCGCTTCGCCTCGCCGGGCTGACCAAGACCTTCGACGACAGACCGGCGGTCGACCACATCGATCTGGAAGTGCCCCAGGGGTCCTTCTTCGGCCTGATCGGCCCCAACGGCGCAGGCAAGACGACGTCGTTGTCGATGGCGGTGGGATTGCTGCGTCCCGACAGCGGGCGCTCCCAGATCTTCGGCGTCGACGTCTGGGCCGACCCCGCACGGGCCAAGGAACTCATCGGCGTGCTGCCCGACGGGCTGTCCATGCCCGAGCGGCTGACCGGCCGCGAACTGCTGCGTTTCACCGGTCTGCTGCGCGGTATGGAGGTGCGCGAGGTCGAGCGGCGATCGGGTGAGCTGCTGGAGGTCCTGGAGCTGGCCGATACCGGGCGCACCCTGGTGATGGAGTATTCGACGGGCATGCGCAAGAAGATCGGCCTGGCCACCGCACTGCTGCACGCGCCGAAGCTGCTGGTGCTGGACGAACCGCTGGAGGCCGTCGATCCGGCCTCGGCCGCCACCATCAAGGTCATCTTGCGGCGGTTCGTCCGGGATGGCGGTTCCGTGGTGTTCTCCAGCCACGTGATGGCCGTCATCGAGCAGGTGTGTGACCACGTGGCGGTGATCGCCTCCGGCCGGGTCGTGGCCTCGGGCTCGCTGGAGACCGTGCGCTCGGGCCGAAGCCTGGAAGAGCGGTTCATGGACCTGGTCGGCGGCCAGGTTCCTGAGATGGGAGAGCTGGCATGGCTGTCCTCCTGATCCGGATGAAATTGGCCGTGCTGCGGAATTCCATGAACGGCCAGCGCGCCGGGCGGCTGGTCACGGGCGCCGCGGCCGGGCTGACGCTCGCGGCGGGCCTGATCTTGCTCGCCGGACGCGACTACCCGGTCGCGTCGCTGCACTTCGATGTGCTGGGAGCGGGATTCGCACTCTGGACGGCCGGGTGGCTGCTGGGCCCGGCGCTTTTCGGCGGCGGTGACGAGACGTTGCGGCCCGAACAGTTCTCGCTGCTGCCGTTGACACCACGCCGTCTGGCGGTCGGGCTGGCGGCGGCGTCGTTCGTCGGCGTGGGCCCGCTGGTCACGCTCGTCGCCTTTTCCGCGCTGGTGGTTGCGTCGGTCAAGACAGGGCTTGGTACCGCGGCCACGGTGGTCGGCGTGCTCGCGGTCGTCCTCCAGCTGTCGGTGTGCGTGCTGGCCTCCCGATTGATCACCGCGGTGCTCGGCCAGGTCATGCGCTCCAAGGTGGGTGCGGCGCTCGCCGCTCTCGTCAGCGCCGCGATCTTGGCCGGGCTGCATTCGAGCTGGGTGCTCTCGCCGCTGGCACAGACCGCTTTGCGCATCGGCTTTCCGGATTCTTTCTCCGCGTGGCTGACGGCATTGCCTTCAAGCTGGGGACTGCTGGCCGTGCGCGCCGCCGCGCAGGGGAATTGGCCGACCGTGGCCGCCGTCCTGGCGGGGCTGGCGGCGCTCGGATTGCTTTGCTGGTATGCCTGGGCAGGCCTGGTGAAGCGACGACTGGCCACTCGTCGCGCGAGCGGACATCCGGCCCGGATGTTCTCCGGCGACTGGGCCAGGGGCCCGGTGACCGCGGTCGTCGCCCGGGAGCTGCGCACCTGGTCCCGGGACCTGCTTCGCTTTCATTACCTGGCTTTCGCCCTGTGCTACGCCCTGGTGTTCTGCCTGCTGCCACTGGCCGTCGGCGCGTCGACCTTCCTGCCGTGGACCGGCCTGGTGTTCGCGCTGTGGGTCGCGGCGATCTCCGCGAACCTCTACGGCGAGGACGGCACCGAGCTGTGGGGCAAACTGATGATCCCCGGTTCCGCCCGCCACGATGTGCGCGGCCGCCAGCTCGCCTGGTTGCTGGTCACCGCGCCGGCGACACTCATCCTGACCATCGCGATGGTCGTCTTCACCGGCGAATACAGCTTTTGGCCCTGGCTGGCCACGGTGCTGCCCGCGCTGCTGGGCGGCGGTGCGGGCGTGACCGTGCTGGTGTCGGTGCTGAGGCCGGTACCCATGACCGATCCGCAGCTCCGGGGCGGCAACCTGCTGGAGAACGGTACCGACTTCGCGCAGGTCCTGATGGTGCTGATCCTCAGCGCGGCGACCGTCGCCCCCGCCTGTTTCGCGGCACGGCTGGGGCCGGTCTGGGCGGGGCCGGTCGTGGGCTTTGCCGGCGGCGCTTTCCTGGCCTGGTTACTGGGACGGTGGGCCGCGGCCAAGCTCGAATCGAGCGCGCCGGAGTTGCTCCTGTATCTGCGTATCGGCGTCTCGCCCCAGCGGAAGCGACCGGCCCCGGCCTGGAAACCGCACAAGTCTTCCCTGCCCAAGCCCGAACCGCACCTGGAGAAACTCGGCCTCCACCTGGCTCCGAACGGCCGGCGTGTCTACGTCGTCGCGAGCCTGGTCCTGTGCTGGGTGCCCCTGGCCGCCCAGGGCATCGTGCCGGCGCTCATGCTGACCACCGGCCAGATCACGCCATCCTGGTTTCTGGCGCTGCACCTGCCCCAGCATCTCCAGTGGCCCGCGGTCACCGCCATGATCTGCCTCGGACTCATCATGCTGACCACCGGCCTTGGCATCGGCCTTCACTACCGGGCCAGGTCACGACGAGCAGGGGGCGAACTCGAGCCCACGACACGATGAGCGCGGCCATACCGAGCGCCCCGCACGGCCGGACCGGCCTCCATCGGTTCCTTGACCCACGCGTCGAAATCCAACCCCGCGATCTCTGTCCGCGAGGTCCGGAACAATCCGTTGATCAGCCCCGGACTCTCACACCACTTTTCCTGGAGCAGATCCGGAGCACGCCGTCGGTTACAGCTGCACGCAACGGCGTAGAACCGCATCGGTCAGACAACAACTGCTCCAGCCGATCAGGGGTTCTCGACACCCGTAAATCAGGCCGACTACCCCGGAGCACCACGCTGAGCGCTGCCCCAACCGCGATCTTCCCCGCGCTTCGCACACCCCGTTGGAAACCCTGCGCCCAGTTGACCGGCCGGATCCCGATGATGTCGCCATGTAAGCAGCGCACCAGGGCAAACACTGGACGGGCGTCAAAATCGACGCTCAATAGCACCTAGGGCTCAGACACGAAGAAGCCCAGGCCATCGGCCTGGGCTTTGTGCTCCCCCGCTTGGACTCGAACCAAGAACCCTCCGGTTAACAGCCGAATGCTCTGCCAGTTGAGCTACAGGGGATTGTGCTCCGCACCGGCCGGATCGCTCCGACCGATGAGAGAACTTTAGCCCACGGCATCCGGCGGCCGCTCACCCACCCCCCACTTTCGGCCGTCACCTCGTCAAGCTCGCGTTTTGAGGGACAATGACAGCCGGAGCAAGATCGAACGGGAGGCGTGGACTCGGATGAAGATGTTCCTGCTGGGTGCGGCCGCGGGCTATGTATTGGGCGCGAAGGCCGGCCGGGGACGGTACGAGCAGATCGTGCGGACCTACCGCAAGATCGCTGACCACCCCATGGTGCAGGGCGCCGCCGGGGTCGCTCGCGCCAAGGTCGGTGAGCGATTCGGGCGGCCCCAGCGCTGACGCCGTGATGAGCTGAAGGGCCTTCGCCGCATCTCATGCGGCGAAGGGCCTCTTCAGCTCATCACGGCACGACGGCGACCACGAAGACGCGCCGGAACTCGAACCAGGTGGTCCCATCGGGCCGCGGCGGGTAGGCCTCGTCCAGTTTCCGGGCGATCTGGGCCCGGAAGTGGTCCCAGTCGGCGCCCGGCAGCGCTTCCTTGACCGGCCGCAGCGAGGTGCCAGTAATCCATTCGAGCACGGCGTCCTCCCCGCGCAGCCGCTGGAGATACGTCGTCTCCCAGGCGTCGACGGCGCATCCCGCGTCGGCGAGCAGGCTTCCGTAGCCGAGCGGGCTGTCGACGGCCTGGTTCTCCCGCAGGACGACGTCGGCGAGGCGCGGAGCCCACTCCTCGGTGCGCGCGAGGGCGCGGACCAGGGCGTGCGACGGCGCGTCGAAGTTGCCGGGCACCTGGAACGCGAGTGTCGCCCCGGACGGCAGGCGGTCCACCCAGCGCCGGAGCAGGACGCGGTGCTCCGGGACCCACTGGAGCACGGCGTTGGAGATGACCACGTCGGTGTCCGGCCCGGGCACCCAGTCGTTGACGTCCAGGACGCGCGCGTCGACGCCTCGCGAGCGAGCGGCCTCGACCATCTCCGGGGAGCTGTCGCTCGCCTCGATGATCGCGTCCGGCCAGCGTTCCGCCAGACCGGCGGTCAGGTTCCCGGGGCCGCAGCCGAGGTCGGCGACCCGGCGGGGCTTCGCGGCCGGTATCCGCCCGACGAGATCGTGGAACGGCCGGGCCCGCAGGTCGGCGTAGTCGAGGTACTTGACCGGATCCCACATGGCGCCTCCCAGCGATACAGTACGAGCGTACTGCTAGCCGTGGGGCTTGGCCAGTTTCTCCGCCGCTTCCTCGGCGATCGCCTTGACCACCTCGACGTCGGTGCCCGGATCGGGCCGCACCTGCAGCACCGTGCCGTCCTGGCCGGGGATCTTGCGCTCGACGAACCACGCTCCCCCGGTCCCGAGGTCCTTGCGGTGCCGTTCCCGCACCGAATCGTCGACCCGCTGCCGCAGCAGGATCGGCACCTTGCCCGGCCGCGCGAGCTTGAACCGGACCGGGGCCTTGTCGGCCAGCAGCACGGCCTTTCCCGCGGTCCCGGCCTCCTCGGACTCGGTCAGGGTGATCACCCCCTCTGACCACGCCGCCTTGCCGACCAGATGCCAGCCGACCCGGCGCGGCCCTCCTTCGGCGGGGATCCACAGGCCGAGCTGCGTGACGAGCAGATACCCGCCGCCCTCGACCGGAGCGCTCCCGACGACGTGCTCGCCGTCGTCCAGAGTGCCTGCGAAATCCGCCGGGACACGGTCACCCAGCAGGTGGCTCAGCCAGCCCATGCTCAGTCCATTCCGCCGATGGCCTGTTCCTTCAGCGCTTTCCGGTACTGCTCGAGCGCGACGAGGTCGCCGAACAACGCGCGGTAGTCGTCCGGCGCCTCGACCGGCGAAAGCCGCTGGAGCTTCGACTTGATCTCGTTGATCTGGCGGCCGACCAGGCTCTCCTGCACCGCCGCGAGCTGCGCGGAGATGTAGCGCGAGTCGACCTCACCCTTGGCGCGCAACGGTTCCACCGAAAGTTCGCTGAGCACTCGCCGTACCGTCCCCTGTGGACAGTGCGGGGCGGCGGCATCGAGCAGGGACGGCCCGGTCAGCCCGGAACCCGCTCCGCCGGCGGACAGCAGTGCCTTGTGGATGGCGATGTATACCGGATGAGTGAACGCGTCCTCGGGGAGCGCGTCGTACTCCGCCCCGGCGAGCATGGGCTGTTGCAGCGCCGCCTTGAGCGCTTCCCGTTGCGCCATGAATCGCTGATCGCCGGGCGCGGGCCTCGGCAGGTCGTCCTCCACGGTGGCGGTGGCCGTCCCGGCAAGCCGCCGGACTTCGACGGTGGCGGAGCGTTTCGCCGAGGCACCCGCGCTGCCGCGAACCCGGTTCACCACCTGCGCCGCGTCCTGCCAGCCGACCCACCAGGCGAGTTTCGACGCGTAGCCGTCACGGCTGGCGCGGTCCTTGATGCCCGCGACCATCGGGACGGTCTTCTGCAGTGCCGCGACCTGACCGTCGACGGAGTCGAGGTCGAAGGCCTTGAGCATGCTCTTGATCGCGAATTCGAACAGCGGGATCCGCCGGGCGACCAGATCGCGCACCGCGGTGTCGCCCTTCGCGAGCCGCAGCTCGCAAGGGTCCATGCCGTCCGGGGCGACCGCGATGTACGTCTGCCCGGCGAAGGTCTGGTCGCCCTCGAAGGCCTTCAGTGCCGCCTTCTGCCCGGCTTCGTCACCGTCGAAGGTGAAGATCACTTCGCCACGGAAGGCGTCGTCGTCCATCATCAGCCGCCGAAGGACCTTCATGTGGTCCTCGCCGAACGCCGTCCCCGACGACGCGACGGCTGTCGGCACCCCGGCGGCGTGCATCGCCATCACGTCGGTGTAGCCCTCGACGACGACGACCTGGTGCCGTTTCGCGATCTCGCGTTTGGCCAGATCGAGGCCGAACATCACCTGAGACTTCTTGTAGATCGGCGATTCCGCGGTGTTCAGGTACTTCGCCGAAACGCGGTCGTCGTCGTACAGGCGCCGCGCGCCGAACCCGACCACCTCGTTGCCGACGTCGCGGATGGGCCAGAGCAGCCGCCGGTTGAACCGGTCCATCGGCCCGCGCTGCCCTTCCTTGGCTAAACCGGCCGTGAGCAATTCCTTGACCTCGAACCCGCGGGTGAGCAGGTGCTTGGTGAGCTTGTCCCAGCCGGCCGGTGCGTACCCGCAGCCGAACGTCTGCGCGGCGGCGGCGTCGAAGCCTCGCTCGGACAGGAAGTCCCGCGCCGCACGCGCGTCCGGGGTGAGCAGCTGCTCGGCGTAGAACTCCTGAGCCGCGCGATGCGCTTCGATCAGCCGGGCGCGGGTGCCGCGATCACGCTGGACGCTCCCGCCGCCGCCTTCGTAGGTCAGCCGGAACCCCGCGCGATCCGCGAGCCGCTCGACGGCCTCCACGAAGGAGATCAGGTCCATCTTCTGGATGAACTTGATCACGTCGCCGCCCTCGCCACAGCCGAAGCAGTGGAAGGTGCCGTGGCTGGGGCGCACGTTGAACGACGGGGTCTTCTCATTGTGGAACGGGCAAAGCCCCTTCAGGCTGCCGCCGCCGGCACTGCGGAGGGCCACGTAATCGCCGATGACCTCGTCGATCCGGTTGCGGTCGCGTACTTCCGCGATGTCGCTGTCCCGAATCCGTCCTGCCACCTCCCCAGTCTAGTTCCCGCTCACGCGGCGCCGTGCGGCACACTCGGGGAATGAGCACCGCCCTGGATGAACTCGCCGGGAAGTTCGCCGCGCTACGCCCCCATCTGGTGTCGGTGGCCTACCGGCTCACCGGCGCGCTGTCCGACGCCGAGGACGCGGTCCAGGAGTCCTGGCTGCGGCTGAGCGGGCTGGACGAGAGCCGCCGGGCGGCCATCGAAGACCACAAGGGCTGGCTGACCACCGTCGTCAGCCGGATCTGTCTTGACCGGCTGCGGTCGGCGGTGGTGCGCCGCGAGCGGTACGTCGGGGAATGGCTGCCCGAGCCGGTCCTCGGCCCGCTGGGCACGCCGTCGTCGGAGGACCCGCTGGCCGTCGCCGTCCGCGACGACGGGATGCGGATGGCGGCCATGGTCGTCCTCGACCGGCTGACGCCCGAGCAGCGTGTCGCGTTCGTCCTGCACGACGCGTTTTCGGTGCCGTTCGGCGAGATCGCCGAGATCCTGGGCTGCACCACGGAGGCCGCGCGCCAGCACGGTTCCCGCGGCCGCCGCGCGCTCGCCGACGCCGACCCGCCACCGAGGACGGCACTGGCCGAGCAGCAGCGGATCATCGAGAAGTTCATGACCGCGATGCTCACCGGCGACATCAAGGCGGTGGCCGAGGTCCTGCACCCGGACGTCGTCCTCGTCGGCGACGGCGGCGGCAAGGCGCGTACGGCGGTGCACACGGTCAGCGGGTTCGACAAGGTCACCCGCCTGTTCCAGGGTCTCATGCGGATGTACGACCCGGCCGGGATGGAGAAGGCCAGGCCCGCGCTGGTCAACGGCGATCTCGGGGTCTACATCCCGCCGCAGGCCGCCTCGGAGGGATACCGGGCGCTCGACGAGCACGTCGACGCGTTCGTCATCCGCGATGGGAAGATCGTCGCGATCTACGACATGGCGAACCCGGACAAGCTCACCTCCGCTCGCTCTCGCGTCGGCGCCTGACGCGTTTCGTCCTCTAGTTGCGGTAGTTCTCACTACCAACTACCGCGACTAGAGGACGAAACGCGGGGGTCAGGGAAGCGGGATCCGGCAGGCGTCGCCTGAGGTGAAGCCCTGCGCGGTGATGTCGAGCGCGCTGTTCATCCGGGCACGCATGTTCTCGAGCGCGATCTGGTAGGTCAGCTCGATGACGCCCTTGCGGCCGAACTCGCGTTCCAGTTCGGCGACCTGCTCGTCGGTGACGGTCACCGGGCTCGCGGTCATCGCGTCGGCGTACGCGAGCCCGAGCCGCTCCTGGTCGGTGAAGGCGGGCGACGTCGCGTAGTCGTCGATCTTCTTCAGCCGTTCGATGTCGAGCCCCTCGTGCACCTGCAGCATGGTCCCGAAATCGATGCACCACGCGCAGCCCAGCTGGGTCGCGACCCGGTACACGGCCAGCTCGCGCACGTTCGGCGGCAGCACCTTGCTGGCCTTCTCGACCAGCACCTCGTGCAGTCCGCTGGCCCGGAACAACGCCGGGTGGTGCGCGGAGACCGCCATCGGCTCGGGCACGGCACCGAAGCGCTTCCCGACGAATTTGTAAGCCAGCTTCAGCAGGAAGCCGGCTTCGGCGGTTTTGACGGCGGGAATGCGCGGCATGACGTCCTCCTCGTGGGGTTGCGATCAGAAGGTGGACGAGGCGGCCCGCGCGAACGTGACAGCACCCAGGGTGACGTGGGACATGCCGCCGGAAACCCGCCCTTGCCCGCCAAGTGGACGAGCAGCCGAACGGATTTGGGCGTTAGGTGACCCGAAATCCGAGACCGTCCTGTCACGACCAGAGCCGGAGAGGGTGGTGTCAAAGGTGGCGCGACCGGGCTTCTTCACTGTCCACAAGGGACACCACCTGGCGGCTACTGCCTGCAGGAAGGGACGAGCGGGGAAGTTTCAGGACGTTGAACGCCCTGAATCTTCCCCGCTCGGCTGTGCCGGGGTGCCATGAGCTTGCTCAAGGTCCGAGACCGCCGTCCCCCGCGTTTCGTCCTCTGGTTGCGGTACTTGCACGCGCAACTACCGCAACCAGAGGACGAAACGCGAGAAGGGGTCAGGGGGTGATCGTCCGCACGTCCCATACCCAGACGCCGTTGACGAACTCGGCGGGCTTCCGCAGCAGCAGGTCCACCGTGGCCCGGAACGCGTCCTGGTGTTCACGCGGGATCAGCACGAGCACGTCGGCGTTCCAGTACCGCAGATCCTCCAGCGCCTGCACCCGCTGCGCCTCGGTGACGGTCGCCGGGATGCCGGTCTGCTTGATCTGGTCGAAGATGATCGACGTCGGCCGCTGGATGGCGCCGTAGCGGCCACGTTTGTCGTCCGGGCCGCTCGGGCCGACGAAGTAGCCCTCCGGCATCGAGTAGCCGAGTCCGGCGTCGATCTGCCAGTGCAGCGGCTCGGATTCGCCGGAACTCGGCAACGGCACGGGCACCACGGTCCCGCCGGGCGCGACGTAGCTCCGCCAGGTGCCGTCGGCGAGGAACCTCGGGGTCGGCGGCCGGTCCTTCACGATCAGTTGCGTCGGCGCGATCGGCAGCAGGACCGCGATGACGACGCCGATCCATACCAGCCGCAACGGGAATCGCCGCTCCCCCGGCACTTCGGGCAGTTCCGACGCGACCGTGCAGACGCGCTCGGTCGCCAGCGCCAGGAGGGCGCCGATGAGCGGGATGCAGCCCATCGCGAGCCGCGATTCCAGCAGCGATTCGAACAGCGGCAGTTCCGACAACAGCTTCCACGGCCCCGGGATGCCGGTCTCCTCGTGCACCACGACGAGTTGCACACCAAGGGAAAGCCACGCCATCACGAACATCGAGATCGCCAGCGCCCGCGCGAACACCTCACGCCACAGCCACACGGTGATGACCACCATCAGCACGATCAGCGGCCAGCCGAAGAAGGCGTTCTCTTCGGTGCGGTTCATCGACACGTCCGCCGCGGCCTGCGGCTGCCCGGCGACCGACTGCGTGGCGAACCGGGTGAACGCGGCCGTGTCGTTGCCGACGGGGCCGTGTTCGATCGCCTGATAGCTCTGCGGGCCGAAGAACTGCCACCACAACGGGAAAGCGCACAGCACCAGCGCCACGAGGACGCCGATGCCGACGCCGATCCCCAGCGGCTTCGCCATCGCCGGGAACTCGCGGTAGTTCGTCGCGAAGTAGGCGATGGCGAAGATCGCGAACGCCATCGCGAAGATCAGCAGCGGCTCTTCACCGAGGAAGACCTGGTACGCCGCGAGCAGGCCGAGGAAGATCCCGTTGCGGACCGGCCGCTCGCCGCGCGCGATTTTGAAGACCAGCAGCGCGATGAACGGCAGGACGAACCACGCGACGAAGTTCGGGTGCGCGTTGCCGTGCGAGATTATCGGCGGGGCGAACCCGACGAACGCGCCGCCGATGGCCGCGCCGACCCGGTTGGTGACCAGATGCCGCGAGAAGACCCAGTACCAGGCCGCGGCCGTGCCGGCGAGGCCGCCGGTGAGCGCGATGGCCCAGGTGACCGTCGGGCCGAAGGTGAGGGTGACCGGCGCCAGCGGGATGCCGATGCCGAGCATGGCCGTGTTGGCCATCAGGTTCACCCCGAGCGGGTGGTTCTGGAAGTGCGAGGTGAGCGGGTTCCTCAGGTGCAGCACGTTGTCCGCGGTGACGGAGAAGAACCACTCCCACAGGTTCTGGTCCGACGCGCTGTTCCAGAGGTAGCCCTCTTTCAGGTCGAGCCACAGCCCGTTGTAGAGCAGGAAAGCGAACAGCAGGAAGCCGCCCATGATGGCGGCGTCGGCGGCGGCGAACCGGCGGGGTCTCGTGGGAGTCTCCTCGGCCTCCACCGCCGCCGCCTCAGCCTGGAAAAGACTCACTGACCATCCTCACGGCTCGACAACGCGGGCGAGAAAGTAGATCACACCCGTCGAGGCGTGCCTTACGAGTAGAAGGAACGGGCGATCGATGGCGACCTCGAGGGGTTCGTCGACGATGAGCGACGTCAGCCGCATCAGCACCGCTGTCGCGGCGGCGCCTTCGAGACCCTGTTCGTCGATGCGGAGCACGGACTGGTGGACGACCTCCGACACTTCGAGCCGGTCGTCGTCGGCGAGCCCGGTGAGATCGGCGCGCGCGGTGAACATCGTCCGCACGCCGAGTTCCTGGAGCTTCTCCGTCAGCGGGCTGGCGACGTCGAGCTTCAGCTTGGGCAGCGACAGGCTGAGCGTCTTCGAGCGGGTGTTCTCCAGCAGGCGCGCCAACTCGCCGGGGTCGAGTTCGGCGTCGTCGAGGTCCCCGTCGGGCAGCAGGACGATCGCCTCCACCCCGCCCTCGGCGCCGAGGCGGACGACCTGCCAGCCGTCCTCGTGGGTGTGGTCGAGCTGTTTTTCGAGCCACATCGTCGGCACCGTACGGGTACCGGACGGCGCGTGGAAGTCCGCGGGCGCGGTGTTGTCACGCGAGAACGGGTTGGTCCACGCGGTTTTGAGATACAGCGCGTTGACGATCGCGGCGACGGTGTCCGGCGCGACGGTCCCGGGCTTCAGCAGTTCGGGGATCAGGTCCCGGGTGGCCTCGGCGACGTCGGCGTTGATCAGCTGACGCGCGGCCTCGGGATCGGCGCGGAACGGGGCACTGGCGACCTTGCCGCCGGGCCACGTCGCCAGTTCCTCGCGGAAGGAGTCCTCGAGCGGGAGCCCGTCCCACGCCCAAAGCGTGTTCGCGACCGCGAGTTCGGGGCCGTCGTCGAGCAGCGACGAGGCCTTGCCCAGCAGGTCGGCGAGTTCGTCCGGGTCACCGAGCAGCGCGACCAGCTCTTCTCTGGTCTTCCCCTTGGCGGCCTGGGTCACCAGGCCGAGCGCGCTCGCGATCGAGTACGGCGAGAAGCACGCGTTCTCCGCGCGGCTCGCCAATACCCGGTAGAGGTCCAGACCAAACCGGAGGTGGCTTTCGACGGCGCCCATGCCGCAGACCGTACCGTGGACGGGCCCGTCCGTCTCCTGTCCGAAAGTTCCGCCTTGTCCGAGCGGTGGGGCAAGGGTGGCGGTGTCGCGAAAGCCACTTTCGCGACCTCAGATGTCCCGAAAGCGGCTTTCGCGACACCAGTCGAGGCACTCAGCCGTGGCGGCCGGTGTGCCAGGCATGCCACGCGTAGGCCTGCGCGTCCGTGAGTGACGCCACCTGGTCGACGACCACGCGCAGGCGGGCCGCGTCGTCCGGGGCGGCCTCCCACGCGGGCAGGAACAGCCCGTCCAGCGCGTCCGGCGCGCGGCGGCACAGCGCCTCGACCAGTTCGGCGAGCGTCTGGCGCTGGCCGTCCTGCATCGCGAGGCGCCGCCTGTCGCTCATCACGTACCGCAGCGCGAGCGCCTTGAACAACGCGACCTCGGCCGCGACCTGCTCAGGGACGACCAGTTGCGCGGTGTAGCGGCTCAGCGGGCCCTCTCCGTACACCGCCCGCGTCGCGCCGACGACCACCGTCGCGAACCGGCCGACCAGTTCGCTCGTCAGCCGTTTCAAAGCGACCTGCGCCTTGAGTGATCCGTCGAGCCCCTCCCCGGTGAGTTCCGCGACCACGGGCAAATCGAGCAGTTCCTTCGCCGCACTCTCCAAAGTGGACTGCGACTGGTCGGAGAACCGCCGTGCCGCCTCGGCCACCGCCGCGCGTTCCTCGGCGTCGGCCAGTACCCGCAAGGAGATCCGGCCCGCGAGGACGCCGTCTTCGACGTCGTGCACGGAGTACGCGACGTCGTCGGACCAGTCCATGATCTGCGCTTCCAGGCAGGTGCGGCGGTCCGGCGCCCCCGCGCGGATCCACCCGAACACCTCGGCGTCGTCGGCGTAGACGCCGTACTTCGGATTGCCCTCTTCACGCTGCCACGGGTACTTCGTCGAGGCGTCGAGGCAGGCGCGAGTGAGGTTCAGCCCGCCGACGGATCCGTCTTCGAGCAGGACCTTGGGCTCCAGCCTGGTCAGGATCCGCAACGTCTGCGCGTTGCCCTCGAAACCGCCGCACGGCTGTGAGACCTCGTTCAGCGCGCGCTCGCCGTTGTGCCCGAACGGCGGATGGCCGATGTCATGGGCGAGCCCGGCGGTGTCCACCAGATCCGGATCGGCGCCCAGTTCATCCGCGATTCCCCTGCCGATCTGCGCGACCTCCAGCGAATGCGTCAGCCGGGTGCGTGGCACACCGCTGACCTCGGCGCCTTCGCCGGGGCCGACCACCTGGGTCTTCCCGGCCAGCCGCCGCAGGGCCGCCGAGTGCAGCACGCGCGCCCGATCACGGGCGAAGGCTGTCCGCCCGTCCTCGGCGCCTGGCAGCGCCGCGCCCTTGGGCCGCTCGGGCAGCAGGCGCGCCGTGTCGGCCGCGGTGTAGGTGTCGCTCACCAGCCCAGCTTAAACGCGGGCACCGACAGCTACAGGGCGTCGACAGGGGACTTCGTGAGGCGGTAATACAGCAGCGCGCCGGTCTCGCGGACGATGTAGCGCGCCTGCGTCTCGCGGGTCTGCACGACCGGGCCGTGATGGGTGGGCGAGGTCCAGGACTCCAGGCCGAGGTCGCCGGCCATGACCCTGGCGCGGAAGGAGTGCCACGGGTCGCTGACCAGCACCGCGGTCTTCCAGCCCCGCTTCTGCACCTGCTCGGCGACCGCGCGCAGGCTGCGCAGGGTGTCGCTGCCCTCCCCGACCGGCAGCGTCGCCGACGCGGGCACGCCGCGTTTGCGCAGCCATTGCGCGCCCGCGTGTGCCTCGGTGTAGTTGTCGTCCGCCTTCTTGCCGCCCGCGGTGACGATCGTCTTGGCGACGCCCTGGTCGTAAAGCGCCTTCGCCTTGGCCAGCCGGGCCTGGAAGATCTCCGACGGCCTGCCGTTGTACTGGGCCGCGCCGAGCACCACGATGACGTCGGCCTGATCGCGGACGTCTTCCCTCGCGACCTGCCAGACCCGGAACGCCGTGCCGCCGATCACCGCGACGACGATCAGCAGGGCACCCGCCGCGATCCGGCGTACCCAGTTCGCGCGAGTGGGTTTGGTCCGTTCGGCGGTACTCACGGGAATGATTCTCGCAGAGCGGCGCCCGGGTCTCAGAGCCAGCCGCGTTCTTCCGCGAGCCGCACCGCCTCGGCCCGCGTCCTCGCGCCGGTCTTGCCCATCGCGGCCGAAAGATGGTTGCGGACGGTGCCTTCGGAAAGGTGCAGGGCACGGGCGATGTCGGCCACCGTGCTGCCGTCCTCGGCCGCCTTGAGGACGTCGCGCTCGCGTCCGGTGAGCGGGCTCGCGCCGGTGGCGAGCGATTCGGCGGCGAGGGCGGGATCGACCACCCGGAGTCCACTGTGGACCCGGCGGACGGCGTCCACGAGTTGCTCCGGCGGAGCGTCCTTGACCACGAAACCCGCGGCGCCCGCCGCCATCGCCCGCGCGAGGTAACCGGGTCTGCCGAAGGTGGTGCAGATGATGATCCGGCACGAAGGCAGCGCGCCGTGCAGCTCGGCGGCGGCTTCGAGGCCGTCCTTGCCCGGCATCTGGACGTCGAGCAGTGCGACGTCCGGGGTGGTTTCCCGCGCCCGGTGGAGCACTTCGTCGCCCGAACCGACCTGGGCGACCACCTCGATGTCGGTTTCGAGGCCGAGCACGGTGGCCAACGCCCCACGCACCATGGCCTGGTCGTCGGCGAGCAGGACCCGGATCACGCGCGGCCTCCAGCGGGTTCGGTGAGCGGCGCACGCGCGCCACTCCGCACGGCGGATTCCGGTACCTCCGCGCGGACGAGCCATCCTCCCGCAGAAGGCGCCGTGGCGGTCAAGGTCCCGCCGACCGCGTCCAGCCGTTCGGCGAGCCCTCGCAGGCCGTTCCCCGCCGTCACCTCACCGCCTTCGCCGTCGTCCTCGATTTCGAGCCAGGTCTTGCCGAAGCGGACTTTGACCCGCTTCGCCTCGGAATGCCGGAGCACGTTGGTGACCGCCTCCCGCAGGACATAGCCGAAGGTCCGCTGGAGGGCGGGGTCGACGTTGTCCACCGCGTGCGGCAGATCCGCCTCGATCTCGGCCGCCCGCAGCGCCGCCCGCGCCCCGGCGACCTCCGCCGAGAGCGACACCTCGCGATACTCGGAGACCGTGGCGCGGATGTCCGACAGGGCGCTGCGGGTCAGGCTCTCGACCTCGCCGATCTCCCGCAGCGCACGGCTGTCGTCCGTTCCGCTCTCCAGGATCCGGCGGGCGAGTCCTGCCTTGACCGTGATGGTGGTGAGACTGTGGCCGAGGATGTCGTGCAGGTCGCGCGCCAGCCGTTCGCGTTCGCCCGCCACCGCGAGCGTCGCGATCTCCTGGTTCGCCGCCTCCAGTTTCCGCACCGCGCGGACCAGGTTCGCCATGAAGAACATCGCCGCCGTGATCGAGGTGACCGCGACGAGGTCGCCGAAATCGTCTTTCCCGAGGACCAGGTGGACGCCCAGGACCAGCAGCAGCGCCCCGCCGTCCAGGATCAGCGCCCACGCCGGCGGCAGGGTGAAGGCCAGCACCGCCGTCGCGTAGATCAGGACGTACGGGCTGCCGCCGTGCAGGAACACCAGGGCGAGGCCGAGCAGCAGCATCGTCCCCGAAAAGCCGTAGGTCATCCGGCGCCGGTGCGGCCGGAGGAACAGCGGGAAGAGCACGTAACAGGCGCCGTAGAAGATCAGGAGGACCGCGATCAGCAGCTCTTTACCGGTCGCCCCGCCGTTGACGAGGTCGATCCCCGCGGGGACGAGGCTCGGCAGGACGAAGGCGGTGCCGAGCACGATCCACGCCACCGGCCGGAGTCCCCGGCCGGTGCGTGGCGGTATGTCCGACCACCAGTTCTCCCGGCTGTTCAAGCCCGTCTTGACCCTGCCCGGGTAGTCGTTCACCTGGTCACCCTTTTCTCAGACCCGCGCACTGTCTTTACGGTAACGCCTGATCACCAGGACCCCGAGGACCGCCGTCCACGCCGCCAGCACACCGAGCGTGGCGGGGAGACTCACCGTGAGATGGTCGGTGACGACCGGGCGGACCAGCTGGATCAGCCAGTACGTCGGCGTCGCCTTGGCGAGGTCGGCCATCCACGACGGCATACCGTCGATCGGGATCCACAGGCCGCCGAGAAAGCCCATGCCCATCATGACGATCATGTTCATCGGCTGCATCGACTCCGGCGTGCCGAACTGGCCGAGCAGCAGGCCGAGCAGCACCAGCGGGATCGCGCCGAGCCAGATACCGAGCACCAGCCTCAGCCAGCCGGCGGAGTCGAGGTGGACGCCCTGGAACAGGACGCCGATCAGCGGGACGACGAGCAGCGACGGAAGCGCGACGAGCATCGCCGAGAGCGCCTTGCCGCCGAGATAACCGGCGCCGGTCAGCGGGGTCAGCCGCAGCTGGCGCTGCCAGCCCGTGGACCGTTCGATCGCCAGTTTCGCGCCGCTCGTCATCGCGGCGGAGAAGCTGCCGAAGGCCATCATGTTGACCATGATCACTCCGGCGACGTTCACGTCCCCTCCGGCGAAAACGTTGGCCTGCAACAGGAACATCAGCACCGGGAAAGCGACCGCGAAGAGCACGAACCGCGTCGAACGGAAGGTGCGGACGATCTCGGTCTTGAGAAAGGTCGGATTCATCGGACAGATTCCTCGGTGTCTTCGATGCTCTCGGTGGTCAAGGAAAGGAAGGCGCCTTCGAGGCCGACGGCGCTGATCTCGATGTCGTGCGCTTCGGGCACGTGGGTCAGCAAGGCCCGCAGCGTGGCGTCGGAATCGGAACTGGAGAGGGTGACGCGGCCGCCGCGGAGTTCGAAACCGGTGACCGCGGGCAGCCCCGCGATCACCGGTTCCGCCGTCGCGGGCACCGCCGCGCGGACCGTGCGTCCTCCTGCCAGCGCACGGACCTGCGCGACCGAACCGTCCGCGACGATCCGCCCCGACCGCATCAGCACCACCCGGTCGGCGAACTCTTCGGCCTCTTCGAGATAGTGGGTCGCGAACACGACCGTGCGGCCGGAGTTCGTGAACTCGTACATGGACTTCCAGAACTCGCGGCGCGTGCCGACGTCCATCGCGGCCGTCGGCTCGTCGAGGATCAGCAGATCGGGGTCGCTCACCAACGCGACCGCGAATCGCACGCGCTGCTTCTGGCCGCCGGAAAGCTTGGTGGAGCGCCGATTCGCGATATCCTCCACCCCGGCACGGCGCAACGCCTCCCGCACCGGCATCGGCTCGCGGTGCAACGCCGCGACCATGCCGACGGTCTCGGCGACCGTGAGATCCTCGACGAGCGCCCCACCCTGGAGCATCGCGCCGATCATCCCGTCGCCGACCGCGTCCCCCGGCTCGCGCCCGAAGACCGTCACAGTGCCGCTGTCGGGCACGGTGAGGCCCAGGACCATGTCGACCGTGGTGGATTTGCCCGCGCCGTTGGGGCCGAGCAGCGCGACCACCTCACCCGGCGCGATCGTGAGGTCGAGGCCGTCGACGGCGTGGACGTCGCCGTAATGCTTACACAGGCCGGAAAGTCGTACCGCCGCCCCCGCGGTGATGTCTTGTTCTCCCATGCCACGAGCTTGTCGCGCGGGAACGTCCCGGACGTGGGCCGCGCGTCACGACCTGGGGGTGACAGTTGTCAGGGGTGGGCCGGGGGCAAGTCCGTGAAGGACTCCTTCACTCGGTTGAGCCGCAGGGTCCCGGCAAGTCGCAGAGCTGCTGGTCAGCGCTGCTCTGGGTAACCGGATGTGACACCGCTGGCGCCCGTAAGGGGTCGAGCGGGGAGGATTTCGGACGCTGAACGTCCGAAATCCTCCCCGCTCAGGGGCTCCGCAACCGGTATGGCCCCATTCCTCCATCGTCAGGCAGGGAAGAGTCCTTCACGGACCAGCGGATGCGCTCCTACATCTGCGAGCGGGGTCAGCAGCCGATCAGGCGCGCGGCCAGATAAGCCTCGAGCTTGTCGATCGCGACCCGCTCCTGCGCCATGGTGTCGCGCTCCCGCACGGTCACCGCGAGGTCGTCGAGCGTGTCGAAGTCGACGGTGACGCAGAACGGCGTCCCGATCTCTTCCTGGCGCCGGTAGCGCTTGCCGATCGAGCCCGCGTCGTCGAAGTCGACGTTCCAGTGCTTCCGCAGGGTCGCCGCGACGTCGCGCGCCTTCGGCGTGAGATCGGCGTTGCGGGACAACGGAAGCACGGCGACCTTGTAGGGCGCGAGACGGTAGTCCAGCTTCAGCACGGCGCGTTTGTCGACGCCGCCCTTGGCGTTGGGGACCTCGTCCTCGTGGTACGCGTCGACCAGGAACGCCATCATCGAGCGGCCGACACCGGCCGCGGGTTCGATGACGAACGGGCGGAAGCGCTGCTTCGAAGCCTGGTCGAAGAACGACAGGTCGACACCGGAGTGGTTCGAGTGCGTCGTCAGGTCGTAGTCGGTGCGGTTCGCGATGCCCTCGAGCTCGCCCCACTCCTGGCCGGCGTTGAACGCGAACCGGTACTCGATGTCGACGGTGCGCTTCGAGTAGTGGGAGAGCTTTTCCTTCGGGTGCTCGTAAAGGCGCAGGTTCTCCGGCTTGATGCCGAGGTCCTTGTACCAGTCGGTGCGCGCGTCGATCCAGTACTGGTGCCAGGTCTCGTCCTCGCCAGGCTCGACGAAGAACTCCATCTCCATCTGCTCGAACTCGCGCGTGCGGAAGATGAAGTTGCCCGGCGTGATCTCGTTGCGGAACGACTTGCCGATCTGGCCGATGCCGAACGGCGGCTTCTTCCGCGCGGTGGTCTGCACGTTGAGGAAGTTGATGAAGATGCCCTGCGCGGTCTCCGGACGGAGGTAGTGCACGCCCTCCTCGGACTCGACCGGGCCGAGATAGGTCTTCAGCATCATGTTGAAGTCACGCGGCGCGGTGTACTCGCCCCGGGTGCCGCAGTTCGGGCACGGGACCTCGGACAGGTCGTCCTCGGTCACCTCCTTGCCCGTACGCGCGGAGAAGTCCTCGGCGAGCTGGTCGGCGCGGAAACGCTTGTGGCAGGAAAGACATTCGATCAGCGGGTCGGTGAAGACGTCGAGGTGACCCGACGCGACCCAGACCTGGCGCGGGAGAATCACCGAGGAGTCGAGGCCGACGACGTCGTCCCGGCTCTGCACGACGGTCCTCCACCACTGGCGCTTGATGTTGTCCTTGAGTTCGACACCGAGGGGCCCGTAGTCCCACGCCGACTTGGTACCGCCGTAGATCTCTCCACACGGGAAAACGAAGCCTCGACGCTTACACAGGCTGACGAC
The DNA here is from genome assembly GCF_001953865.1 of Amycolatopsis coloradensis. Taxonomy (GTDB): domain Bacteria; phylum Actinomycetota; class Actinomycetes; order Mycobacteriales; family Pseudonocardiaceae; genus Amycolatopsis; species Amycolatopsis coloradensis. The sequence continues at coordinate 280,889 of NZ_MQUQ01000020.1, read as the reverse complement.
GGTCTCAATGGTGTTGGCGGGCACTCCACGCTCCGAAGCATGCGGGGACGGGTATCGGACTAGAACGACAAGACTAACCGCCCGTCCCCGCATGACCTCCGGCGAGGTTGGAACGGGTCAGGGGCGGCTGACCAAGGAGGCGGTGACGATGCGGTTGTCCTCGTAGCCGTCGGTGCCGCCGACGTACTCGCCACCACAGGTGACCAGCACCAGCCGGTGCGGGCCGTCCGGCCCGAACAGTTTCTCCGCCTGCTCGGCCAGCTTCGTCTTGTGCACGGTGACGACCTCGCCGATCTTGTAGACCCACTTGCCGCCGTCGGTGTCGACGACGTTGACCTCCTGGCCGGTCTTGAGCCGCCACAGTTCGTCGAACGGGCCCTTCTCACCTTTCCAGTTCACATGCCCGGAAAGCAGGGAAGCGCCCTGGTCAGCGCCCAGTTTCGAGCCCCACCAGGTGGCTTCGTCGAGACCCTCGGGGATGGGAAGGGTCCCGTCGGCGGTCAGTTCCTTGCGGATCAGTTTCGCCGTGCCGCCGCCGGGCAGTTTGACCGTTCCGGGCGCCTGGCCCGTGTCCGCCGCGACTTCGGACCGCTGGACCGCCGACGTGGTCGCCCGGTCCTGGGCCGCCGCGACGACCGGTTCATTCTTTCCGGTGAACACGAACACCGCGACCACGGCCGTCACCACGAAGATCGCCGCGCAGGCGAGGATCCATCCCAGCGCTGAGCGCTTTTTCGGCTGCTCCTCGCTCGCCGCTCCGTCGTCGAACTGTCCCACCATCGGGTATTACTCCTTGCTCGCGTCAAGCCGCCGAAGCGGCCGGTGTCGCTAGACACGCGACGCGCACTGACGCGGGTTGCATCGACTTCCCCGCAATTCGTCCTCTAGTTGCGGTAGTTGCGCGTGCAAGTACCGCAACTAGAGGACGAATTGCGGCAGGGGTCGGGCGCGCGGGTCGGGCGCGGGTCAGGCGGGCGGGCCGGAGACGGGGGTCGCGACGATGACCCGGTTGTCCCGATAACCATCGGTCCCGCCGAGGTAGTCGCCGCCGCAGGTGACCAGGACCAGCCGATGCGGCCCGCTCTGCGCGAACAGCTTCGCCGCCTGCGCGGGCAGGTCGTCCTTGTGCACCGTGACGACCTCGCGCACGCGATAGACCCAGATCCCGCCCACCGCGTCGCTGACGGCCACCTCCTGGCCGTCCCGCATCCGCCACAGCTCGTCGAACGGCCCCTTGACCCCACCCCAGTTGACATGCCCGGAGATCAAAGCCGTGCCTGCTTCGGCGCCAAGCCGCGCGCCCCACCACGCCGCGTCACCGAGACCACGCGGGATCGGGAGGACGCCGTCGGAATTGACCTCGGACCGGACGAGCTTCGCCGATCCGCCTTCGGGCAGGCGGAGGGTGCCGGGCCGCTGCCCGCGCGTCGAACTGTCCGCGGGCAGCGCCAACGGAGCGCCGTCTTCGCCCGGCACGACCGCGGGTTCCGCGAGCGAGACCGCCGGTTCCGGCGGGATCCAGGTCAGCACGATCACGCCCGCCGAGATGGCGAGCGCGGAGACGACGGCGGAGAGCCCCGCCAGCCAGGTCCGCACGCGACCGCTACTTCTCCGGCACCGGGACGGGCTTACGACCGCGGTAGAGCAGCATGGCCGCGGCGCCGATCACGATGCCGCCGCCCAGCAGTCCGAGCCCGACGACGGTCCGTGTCGAGTCGGCCGTCTGCGGCGGGATACCGCCCGCGGGCACCGTTCCCGGCACCGACGGCTGTTCGGGCGCCGCCCCCGGTCCCGTGCCACCGGCGGGCCTCGCCACGAAGTTCCTCGGGATCGCGCAGCTCACGCCGCCGAGCACGATCGACGTGCGAGCCTCGCGCAGGTCCTTGCCCGCCGCGTCGCGCACGTGCGTGACGATGTCCAGTTTCCAGCCCGCCGCCTTGGTCACGTCACCGCTGCGCCAGCCGTCCTGCCGGATGAGCTGGTCGAAGGCGGTCACCCGGGACACGGTCAGGTCGGAGGTGGTCTCTTTCTTGCTGGCCGTCTTGTCGATCTCGCCGGTCGAGGGCGGTCCGAGCTTGAGCCCCTTGACGTCGACGCCCGAAGCGCCGGACGGCTTCAGCGCGCCGGTTCCGTCCCGCACCCAGATCTTGGCCACGCTCGTCGACGACACCGCCTTGCTCGGCGCGGAGCAGTCGACGGCACTCTTCGCGCCTTCGAGCACCAGCACGGTGTTGTCGGCGGGTTTCGCGCCGCCTTGCCCGTTGTCGATCAGGGCGTAGTTGCTCTCCGCGACCGCTGTCGGGACCGTGGTCTGCTGGAGCGCGGCGAGCACGTTGTGGTCGCGGCTGGCGATACCGGCCGGGTACGGGCTCTGCGCCCCGTAGCGGCCGAGGTTGATGTCCCATTTCTTGCCGAAGGTGTTCCGCTCACCCTCGTTGAGGGGGACGACAGTGCGATCCGGGGAGAGTTTCGACCGGCCGGGCGTGAGCGGCGAACGCTGGGTCTCGGTGATCAGCGACCCCGGGTTCCCGATGCGCACCGAAGCCACGTTCGCGAACGACACGGGGCCGGTCTTCTCATCGACGGCCTGCGTCGTCTGCGCCGAGGCGAGCCCCGGAACGGACGCCAGAACGAAAGCCGCCGTCGCGGCGGCCAGCTTCGTCACGAAACGAGTCATGTCTCCCCACTGCCTCTCCGGGCCCTCCGAGCGCGGTCGCCAGCGTACGAGAAGCGACAAAACGCTCCGCGACAACCTTGCACCGTCAGCGACCACATGCGAAGTGGAATGGTCATTTCTTTGCGAAGTCACCCGAACGGAGCAGTAACGGCGCCGCCGACCGGTCGCCCGGTCGGCGAACAGCCCACCGGGGGCGGGAACACTAAGATGGGCTGGACTGTTACTGGCAATGACTTCGGAAATCATGATTGATGGAGGCGGCGATGGCTACGGTGACCCCGGACTCGGCCGCCCCGGGCTTCACGGAGGACCCCGGACCGCATTCGACGGCCCGTCCCCCCGCCGAACCCGCCGTGTCGGCCTCGGCCGCCGTGCTCGCGGACGCCGGCGACCTGCTCAGGGCGCTCGCGGCGCCGGTGCGTATCGCCATCGTCCTGCAGTTGCGTGACGCGGACCGGTGCGTGCACGAACTGGTGGACACCCTCGATGTCGCGCAGCCGCTGATCAGCCAGCACCTGCGAGTGCTGAAGACCGCGGGTGTCGTACAGGGTGAGCGACGCGGCCGTGAGGTGGTGTACCGGCTGGTCGACGATCACCTTGCGCATATCGTGGTGGACGCCGTAGCCCACGTTCAGGAGGGGAAGTGAGCATGAGTCCCACGACGGCCAACGGTTCCGCGCCGGTGCCCGGACGCCGGTCGACGAAACAGCGGGCCGCCGTTGTCGAGCTGCTCAAAGAGATCGACGACTTCCGTTCCGCCCAGGAACTGCATGACGAGCTGCGCAAACGCGGTGACGGCATCGGGCTCACCACGGTGTACCGGACGTTGCAGTCACTGTCGGAGGCCGGCGAGATCGACGTCCTGCGCACCGATACCGGCGAAGCCATCTACCGGCGCTGCTCCTCGCACCACCACCATCACCTGGTGTGCCGCATCTGCGGCAGTACGGTCGAGGTCGAGGGACCGGCCGTCGAGCGCTGGGCCGAGAAGATCGCTTCGGAGCACGGCTTCTCCGACATCAGCCACACCGTGGAGATCGTCGGGACCTGCTCGAACCACTGACGAGTCGTGTTATGAACGGACCTTTCATAACAGAACTTGTTATGAAAGGTCCGTTCATAACACGCACTCAGTACTCGTAAGGGTCCTTAAGCGCCGGCACCTGCCGCACCGAAGCGAGCGTCAGGTCCGGCATGTAGCTGTTCTCCCGCACCGCCGTCCCCGGCACGACCGTCCCGGTCACCTCCAGCCAGGTGTCGTCACTGAAGCCCGACGCGCCCTCGCCCACCAGCCGCACGGTGATCGGGAAGGCGTCGGCGGCACAGCAGCCGATGACCATCCTGGCCAGCATCGTGTTGCCCTCGTTGTGCACGACGAACCCGGACAGCCGCACCGTGCGCCCGTTCAGGGTCCCGCTCTTGTCCCAGCCGGCACGGCTGACGAAGTCGTTGACCTCCAGCGGTATCACGTCCCCGGCGGGCAGGGGCGGGAAGGCGGCCGCGTTGCTCGCCGAGGCGCTTTGTGGCGCTCTGGCCTCGGTCCGGGTCACCGAGTCGGCACCCAGCGCGGGCGGCGCGACCAGGAAGACGGCCAGCACCGGCACCATCAGCAGCCACGCCGAACGCGTGTTGTGGTCGTGCGCGTGGACATCGCCGGAGGCGACGGCGGCGGCCCGCGCGGCCAGCAGGTCACGGACGATCGCGACCGCGCCCAGCGCGACCATCACCGCGCCGCCCGCGATGATCCACGGCTGCTGCGCGGGTTTGACGTACCGCAGGTAGTCGCCGTTGATCGTGATCTTGAGCAGCGCACCGCCGAGCAGGATCAGCAGGATGTTCTGGGTCTCGCGTTTCACGCGCCACCTCCGAGGATCAGCGTGCCCGAGACGACCGCGCAACTGAGCGCGACGACGAACGTCACGGGCGCGAACCGCAGCGCGAACGACTTGCCGAAGGTGCCGGTCTGCAAGGCGAACAGCTTCACGTCGATCGCGGGCCCGACCACGAGGAAGACCAGTTTCGGCAGCAGCGGCATCGCGGTCAGCGACGCGGCGACGAAGGCGTCGGCCTCACTGCACAGGGCCAGTACGACGGCGAGCACGGCCATCACCAGCACCCCGAGCACGAGCTGCTCCCCCAGCACGCCGAACCACTTGGCGGGCACCAGGACGTTCATCGCGGCGGCGATCATCGCGCCGAGCACGAGGAACCCACCCGCCTCGACCAGGTCCCCGCGCGCCGTCTCGGCGAAAGTCCTCCAGCGTGAACCGTGCTGGACTTCGGGAAGCCGCCGCCGTGCGCGCTCCGCGATCCAGTCGAGCTTGCCCCACTTCGCCCACAGCCAGCCCATCACCATCGCGGTGGCGAGCGAGCCGGCGAACCGGGCGAAGACCATCTCCGGGTTCCCGGGGAACGCCACCGCCGTGGCGACCAGTACCACCGGGTTCACCGCGGGTGCGGCGAGCAGGAACGTCAGCGCGGCCGCGGGTGCGACACCCTGGCCGATCAGCCGCCGGGCCACCGGCACCGAAGCGCATTCACAGCCCGGCAGGGCGACACCGGCCAGCCCCGCGACGCCGACCGCCGCACCGGCCCGGCGAGGGAGGACCTTTTCCAGCACCCGCCCGGGGACGAACGCCGCGATCGCGCCGCTGATCAGCACCCCGAGCACCAGGAACGGGAGGGCCTGCACGCAGACGGCGACGAACACCGTCGAGCCGGTCCGCAGCGCGGGCACGTCGAACACCTGCTGGAGCCAGCTCTGCCCGAGGATCGCGATCAGCAGGATCGCGCAGAGCACCTCGATCGAGGTGATCTTGAACCGCCGGGCCGGCTTCTTCTCCGGGGCGCTCCTGGAAATGGTTTCCATGCGCGAGATGATGCCAGGTGACCCTGTGTGGAGGAGGTCAGTCCCCGGCGACCGAGCCCAGCAGATCGGTGCGCAGCTGCGAAGCGGTCGACACGACCAGCATGAGCAGCGTCCCGAGCGGCGACGCGCTCATGCCCTCGGCCGGGAACGCGTACCTCAGCGTGATGTCGATGCCCTTCTCCGAGCGCACCACGCCGAGCGTCCCGAACAGCCCCTGCCCGGCGCGTTCCGCCGCCGAAGCCGCGATCGCCGGGTCGTCCGGCAGATCCCAGGCGACGACGCAGGTCAGGCTCAGCACGGTCAGCCCTTCGGCCAGCCGGGTCGCCTGGATGACGCAGGGGACGTCGGCATGCGAGAAGGTCAGCGCGCCGTCGTCGTCGACACGGACTTCGAGGTAGCGCTCGAGGGCTTCCCGCGCGGAGGTGAGTAGAGCCGCCGTGTCCGCCGCCTCGGTGTTCATGCCGCCTCCGCGGGAAAAAGTACGTCGACGGAATTCATTCGGTCCCTTCGGAAGCCTTGTCGATGGCGCCGCCGAAGCGCCTGTCCCGTTTCGCGAACTCGAGGCACGCCCGCCACAGGTGGGTGCGGTCGAAGTCGGGGAAGAGCGTGTCCTGGTAGACCATCTCGGCGTAGGCCGACTGCCAGAGCAGGAAGTTCGACGTCCGCTGCTCCCCCGACGGCCGCAGGAACAGGTCCACGTCCGGCATGTCGGGCTGGTACAGGTACTTCCCGATGGTCTTCTCGGTGACCTTGTCCGGGTTCAGCTTCCCGTCGGCCACGTCCTGCGCGATCCGGCGCATCGCGTCACCGAGTTCGGCACGGCCGCCGTAGTTGACGCACATCGTCATGTTCAGCGCCGTGTTGTTCTTGGTCTTCTCTTCGGCGACCTGCAGTTCCTTGATGACGCTCGCCCACAGCTTCGGGCGGCGGCCCGCCCAGCGGATGCGGACGCCGATCGAGCCGAGGTAGTCGACCTGGCGGCGGATGGTGTCGCGGTTGAAGCCCATCAGGAAGCGGACCTCTTCCGGGCTCCGCTTCCAGTTCTCGGTGGAGAACGCGTACACCGACAGCCATTTGACGCCCAGTTCCACGGCACCGCTGGCGACGTCGATCATCACCGCTTCACCGCGTTTGTGGCCCTCGATCCGGGGCAGTCCCCGCTGGTTGGCCCAGCGGCCGTTGCCGTCCATCACCAGCGCCACGTGCTTCGGGAGGAGTTCCTTGGGGATCTCCGGCGGCCGGGCACCGGACGGATGCGGCTCCGGCGCGCGAAGTTCGAATTGTGACGCCTTGTTCTCGCGTCCCCTGCGCAGCACCTTCGAGCCTCCTGATCGAGTGAACCTGTGCCTGCGACCCTACTGCGCCGGAGTGACGCCCTCCCGCGCACGCCTCTCCACCAGCGGCAGTGATCGCAGCTGACGCTCCAGATGCCACTGGAGATGCGCCGCGACCAGGCCGGACGCGTCCCGCCTCGGCACCGGCTGCGCCGCTTCGGCCACCGGCCACTCCCCGTGCAGGAGCGCCGCGAGCAGGGTCAGCACCTCATGGGAGGGGTGGACACAGCCGGGAACCCGGCAATCCGGGCACATCGAGCCGCCCGCCGACACGCTGAACGCCTTGTGCGGCCCCGGCAGACCGCACCGGGCGCATTCGGTGATCGCGGGCGCCCACCCCGCGTAAGCCATGGCCCGCAGGAAGAAGGCGTCGAGGATGAGGGAACTGTCGCGTTCGCCGCCCGCCAGCGCGCGCAGGGCCCCGACGACGAGCATGTAGAGCTTGAGCACCGGCTCGCCCTCTTCGGCCGACAGCCGGTCCGCTGTCTCGGCGATGGCGCTCGCGGCGGTGTAGCGCTGGTAGTCGGCCACCAGCGGCAGCGCGAAGGCGTCGACCGTCTCGACCTGGGTGATCACGTCAAGGGACCGGCCGGTGTAGAACTGAACGTCGACATGCCCGAACGGCTCCAGGCGCGCACCGAAGCGCGACGACGTCCGACGCACGCCTTTCGCGACCGCACGGACTTTGCCGTGCCGCCGCGTGAGCAGGGTGATGATCCGGTCGGCCTCACCCAGCTTGTGCGTCCGCAACACCACTCCGGTGTCGCGATAAAGGTTCACCACCCCGACATCGTCCCACCTGGGACCGACATCGGGGTGGCGCGCCCCGGAATCAGCAGTAGCTGCCGTAGCAGCTGTAGGTCGACGCGCTCGTCGCCAGGACGACGGCGAAGATGATCCACACGATCGAAAGCAGGCAGCCGACACCACCGATGATGGTGGCGATCAGGCAGAGCGTCTTCGTCGACTTCGACGCGTCCGCGGCGGCGGCGTAGTTGCCCTGCATCTTGTAGGTGTTGACTTCGTTGGATTTCATGATCGCGAAGATCGCGATGATCCAGAAGAGGAAGATGCAGCCGATCGCCCAGCCCTTGTAGTCCTTGATGGCGTTGATGTCACCGCCACCGGGCATGCCGCCCGGAGCGCCGTAAGGAGCGGGCTGGCCGTAGGGGGCCGGCTGGCCGTAGGGAGCGGGCATGCCACCGGACGGGGGTCCGTAGCCGGGCTGCTGCTGGCCGTAGGGCTGCTGCTGGCCGTAAGGGTTGGTCATGTGAAGTGTTCCTCGTTTGTTTTCCGGTTTAGAACGACGCAGCGACCACGATGATCCACAGCAGGGAGAAGAGGCAGCCGACGCCACCGATGATCGAAGCGATCATGCACATGGTCTTCGTCGACTTCGACGCGTCCGCGGCGGCAGCGTAGTTGCCCTGCATCTTGTACGTGTTGACTTCGTTGGATTTCATGATCGCGAAGATCGCGATGATCCAGAAGAGGAAGATGCAGCCGATCGCCCAGCCCTTGTAGTCGGGGATCGAGTTGATGTCCCCGCCACCGGGCATGCCGCCCGGAGCGCCGTAGGGCGCGGGCTGGCCATACGGCGAAGGCTGACCGTACGGCGCGGGCTGGCCATACGGCATCGGGTTCGCCCCCGAAGGCTGACCGTACGGTGCGGGCGTGGCGCCCGACGGCTGGCCGTACGGCGCGGGCATCGCGCCGGACGGCGGTCCGTATCCGGGCTGAGGCTGCTGGCCATAGGGCTGCTGCTGGCCGTAGCCGGGCTGCTGGCCGTACGGGTTCGTCATCGGGTTCCCCACTTTTGTCGTGCTTCCCGGCGGGTGGATCCCGCCGGTAATTCCTTACTGTTGCGGTGTTCCGGGCCCGTTCGGCCCGTCCGCGCCGGGCAGCTGCTGCCTCAGCTGTTCCGGCGTGATCTTCTGCGTCGGCTCGGCTTCGTCGAACCCGGACGGCGCCTGCTGGGACGGCTGGCCAGGGCGGAGCACCTGTGTCGGCTCGGCCTCGCCGAAGCCCGATTCGGTCTGGGACTCCGAAGACGGCGCCGAGGTTCCCTGCGGCTGCTGCCCAAACGGCTGCGACTGCTGAGGTTGCCGGGGCGGCTGGCCGAACGGCGAAGGCTGCTGCGGCGCGCCGAACGGCTGCTGTTGCTGTTGCTGCGGCTGGCCGAACGGCGAAGGCGGCGCGGGGAACCCCGAGGGCTGACCGAAGGGCTCCGACGCGGGCGCGGCCGCGGCCGCCGGAACGACGACGGTACTGAGGATCTTGTCGGCGAACGTCTGCTTCTTCTGGTCCCACAGCGGCCAGAGGTAACCGAGACCGCAGACCCAGCCGTCCAGGTTGTGGCACAGGTCCCGGACGAAGGCCATCAGCGGACCGATCGGCTGCCCGTCGGCCTCGCGGACGAGCTTGATCTTCAGGACTTTCTTGCCGAGGGACTGACCCGTGGTCCCCATCTGCATCCATCGGTTGTAGATGGTCCAGCCGAGTCCCGCGAGATACCCGAGACCGGCGATGATCATGCCGACGGTGTACGACCCCGTCGCGGAGATGATGGAGCCGATGATCGGGAGGACGACGATCGGCCCGAAGTCGATGAGGGCAGCGCCCGCTCGCAGACCCCAGTGGGCGTGAACCTGCCGCGGATCGAACGGGGTCGCCTGGCCGAACGGCGCCTGCCGGCCGGATTGCTGACCGAAGGGGGAAGGCTGGCCGTGCTGCGGCTGCCCGAACGGCGACGACTGCGGCTGCTGACCGAACGGTGACTGCTGCTGCTGCGCGCCGAAAGGCTGGCCGAAGGGCGACTGCTGCGGGGCCGGTGGCTGCTGACCGAACGGCGAAGACTGCTGCTCACCAGACACTTGCTGACCGAACGGCGACGACTGATCACCATGAGAAGACTGCGGCGGCTGACCGAACGGCGAGGGCTGGTCCCCCGGCGGCTGCTGTCCCGGCGGCCGCTGACCGTAGGGAGTGGTCATCGAAATCCCCTCGCTGCTTCCTCGCCCCTGCCCGCACGGGCCTCGTGCGGCGACCCGGGCTGAATGTACGGCATGGGTACACGCCGAGCAGACCGGTGCGCGGGAGCGTACTCGGTACCACCGACGATCCGGGGTTCGGCCCGGCACTCAGACGTACAGCGAGGTGAACGGGGCGAAAGGCAGGTTACGGATGACGAACCAGACGACGAACACGACACCGAACGCGAGCGGCGTCCAGCGCCAGTGCAGCCAGCTGTCGACCGCCCGGCCGCGGAGCCTGCCGACAGTCCAGGCCACGGTGCTCCAGATCAACAGGAGAACGACCACAAAGGACACCGCGTTGTAGTGCAGCGCGGCGGGGATGTCCCCGTGCAGCGCGCTGTAGACCATGCGCATGCCGCCGCAGCCCGGGCAGGCGATGCCCAGCAGTGACTTGGTGGGACAGACCGGAAGCGGTCCGCCGGGAGTGGTGGGATCGCCGAGCCAAAGGACGACGCAGCCGAGACCGGCGCCGGCGGCGATGGCAAGGGACGGCCCCAGCGCGCGGGCCCGTGCTTTGAACCCGCGCGCCGGGAATCCCGTGTATACGGACGTCGTCACGGCGTGAAGCTTCCCGCCGACGCGCCGATGATGACCATGACCACGATGAAGATGATGTACAGGAGGAAGAGACCGCCGGTGGCGATCGCGCCCCACATCGACCACTTCTTCGCGTCGTCGGCGGCCTTCTGGGCTTCGGCGTGGAAACCCTGTGACCACAACGTCTGCACCTGGCTCGACTTCACGATCGCCACGATACCCAGCGGCAAGCAGCACAACACCGTGCAGAGAATGGCCCACACCAGGTTGTTGTCCGGCGGCGGGCCGTAGTTCGGCATGCCACCGTAATACGGCTGCTGCGGCGGAGGCCCGCCAGGAGGCGGGTAGTTCGGGTATTGGTCGGTCATGAGGTCTCCCCCTTGGTTGCCGCTATCAGCGGTAGTTGTTCATATCGGCCGAGAAGACGCCGAGAGCCACCACCAGGACGAAGTACAGGATGCCGACCACGACACCGACGATCGCGGCGATGATGGCCCACTTCTTGGCGGCGTTGGCCGCTTCCTGCGCGGCAGCGGGCTGGCCCTGCGCCCAGAGGGTGTTGACCTGGTTCGCTTTGACGATCGAGACGATACCGAAGGGCAGGCAGCACAGGATCGTGGTGAGGATCGCCCACACCAGGTTGTTGTTGGGCGGCGGGCCCGGGTTGTTGAAGCCGCCACCGCCCTGAGGGTCGCCGGAGTAGTTGGGCAGGCCCTGGTTGTCGGTCATTTACCGCTTTCCCTTCACGAATGAATGTCGAACTGGACCCGGACGCCACCGCCCGATCGGCGATCACCCGGAGTCGAGGAGTGAGACTCTAAGGTCACCCGTCCGGTTCCACATCATCAACCGGTGTCCGCGACCGAATCGAGACATTCCGTTCAGGCAAAAGCTGTCAGAAGCCCAGCCGTCGCAACTGACGGGGGTCGCGCTGCCACTCTTTGGCGACCTTGATGTGCAGGGCGAGGTAGACCTTCGAACCGAGAAGTCCCTCGATCTGCTGCCGGGCGCGCGCGCCGACGTCCTTGAGGCGCTCACCCTTGTGCCCGAGGATGATGCCCTTCTGGCTCGGTCGTTCCACATAAAGAAACGCGTGCACGTCGATCATGTCGTCCCTGCCCTCGTGCGGCAGCATTTCCTCGACGGTGACGGCGATCGAGTGCGGGAGTTCGTCCCGGACGCCCTCCAGCGCGGCCTCGCGGATCAGCTCGGCGACCAGGGTCTGCTCGGGCTCGTCGGTGAGTTCCCCGCCCGGATACAGCTGCGGGCCTTCCGGAAGGTGCCGCACCAGCAGGTCCGCGAGCGCACCGACCTGGAAACCGTCCACAGCGGACACCGGGATGAGATCGGTGAACTCCATGACCTCTTGCAGGGCGAGCAGTTGCTCGGCGACCTGTTCGGGTTTCACGAGATCCGTCTTGGTGACGACCCCGATCACCGGCGTGCGCTTGGCGATCTTCTTGAGTTCGGCGGCGATGAACCGGTCACCGGGACCGACCTTTTCGTTGGCGGGCACGCAAAGCCCGACGACGTCCACTTCGGACCATGTCGAGTGGACGATGTCGTTGAGCCGCTCGCCGAGCAGTGTCCTCGGCCGGTGCAGCCCCGGCGTGTCGATGATCACCAGCTGGGCGTCGTCGCGGTGGACGATGCCGCGGATGGCGTGCCGGGTGGTCTGCGGTTTGCTGGAGGTGATCGCCACCTTGCTGCCGACGAGCGCGTTGGTCAGCGTGGACTTGCCCGCGTTCGGCCGTCCGACGAAACAGGCGAAGCCCGAGCGATGCGGTTCGGCCATCAGTTCAGCACCTTGCCACTGGGATCGGCGAGATAAATGGGTGCCTTTTCGGCGATGTCGCGTACCGCGTGCACGGACGCCTCCTTGAGGATGCCTTCGGCGGTGACCACGACGGCCGCCTCGATTCCTTCGGCTCCACTCGAAACGGCGGCGGCGACGGCGGCCTGCAACGCGGTGAGCTTGAACGACGGCTGGTCGACCGTGCCCGCCGCGTAGGTGCGGCCGTCGGTGTCGCGGAGCGCGGCGCCTTCCTCGGCCTGGGTGCGGGCTCGCGCGGACCTGGCCAGCGTCACCAGCTTCTCGTCCTCGGCGTCCAGCTCAGGCATGTTCGACACTCCTGTCACTTTCATCGGGCTGCGGGACCCGGGTACGACGCCTGCCCTGTGCCGCGTCGTTCACCGCGTCCGCGTCGGCGGGGTGGACGACCACCGAGGTGATCCGCATCCGCCCGCGCCGGTCCTTACCGCCTTCGGCGAACAGCCGAAGTCCGGCGACCTCGGCTTCGGCCCCCGGCAGCGGGACCCTACCCAGTCGCTCCGCGAGCAGCCCGCCCACGGTCTCCACATCGTGGTCTTCGAGGTCGATCCCGAACAGCTCGCCGAGGTCGTCGATCGAAAGCCGGGACGAGACGCGGACCGCGCCGCTTTCGAGTTCTTCGACCTCGGGGCGTTCGTCGGTGTCGGATTCGTCGGTGATCTCGCCGACGATCTCCTCGAGGATGTCCTCGATGGTGAGCAGGCCCGCGGTGCCGCCGTACTCGTCGACCGCGATCGCCATGTGGTTGTGCGAGACCTGCATCTCCTTGAGCAGTTCGTCGAGCCGCTTCGAGTCCGGCACGAAGCTCGCCGGATTCATCAGCTCCCCGACCTGCCGCTGCGAACCGCCCTCGGCCATGTACGCGGGCATGAGGTCCTTGATGTTGACCACGCCCGTGACGTCGTCGACCGATTCGCCGATCACCGGCAGCCTGGTGAACCCGGTGCGCAGGGCCAGCGCGAGCGCCTGGCGCACCGTCTTGTCGTGCTCGATCCAGACGATCTCCGTCCGCGGCACCATGACCTCGCGCGCGACGGTGTCGCCGAGTTCGAACACCGAGTGGATCATCTCGCGTTCGGATTCCTCGACGACGCCGCGTTCCTGGGCGAGGTCGACCAGTTCACGCAGCTCGACTTCGGAGGTGAACGGGCCCTCGCGGAAGCCGCGGCCGGGGGTGATGGCGTTACCGAGGACGATCAGCAGCCTGCTGAGCGGGCCGAGGATCGAGCCGAGGACGCGGACGGGGCCCGCGACGACGAGACCGATCCGGTACGGGTGCTGGCGGCCGAGGGTGCGCGGGCCGACGCCGATGAGCACGTAACTCACCACGACCATCACGCCGGCGGCGACGACGACGGCGAGCCACAGCGGCTGGATCCAGCCGAGGATGTCGACGGTGACCAGCACGGTGGCGGTCAGTTCGCAGGTCATCCGCAGCAGCAGGATCAGGTTGATGTGGCGGCGGCGTTCGGCGATGACCAGCGCGAGCTGGCGCGCGCCGGGGCGGCCGAGCCGGACGAGGCCGTCGGCACGGGCCTTGGAGACCGTGCTGACCGCCGCGTCGGCGGCCGCGAACACCCCGGCGAGCAGGATCAGCAAGATGGCGATGACCAGCAGTGCCGTCGGACTGCCCATGGCTAGGCGGGGGGTTCGTCGGCGGGCACGGTGTCGAGTCCGGCGGTGCCGAGGAGCCTGTCGTCCGCGGTGCGCTGCGCGTCGCGGCGGTTCACCGCGGCGACGGCCGCCTGGAACTCGCCGAGGATCCGCTTCTGCAGACCGAACATCTCACGTTCCTCGGCGGGTTCGGCGTGGTCGTAGCCGAGCAGGTGCAGCACCCCGTGCGTGGTGAGCAGGTGCAGTTCGTCGATCAGCGCGTGCCCGGCCGTCTTGGCCTGGTCCTTCGCGAACGCCGGGCAGAGCACGATGTCGCCGAGCAGCGCGGGTGAGGCGTCGGGCGCGTCAGGACGGCGCGACGAGTCGAGCTCGTCCATCGGGAAGGCCATCACGTCGGTGGGGCCGGGCAGGTCCATCCACCGTTCGTGCAGGTCCTCCATCACCTCGAGGGTGACGAGCAGGATGGACAGCTCGGCGAGCGGGCTGACCTCCATCTTGTCGAGCGCGAACCGGGCGGCCGACACGATCGAGGTCTCGTCGACGTTCACGCCCGATTCATTGGCGATCTCGATGCTCATGAGCGCCGCTGCCCTTTCCAACCACTGCCCTGGTCCTGACTGTCCTGCAGCGCCTGCCACTTCTCGTACGCGTCGACGATGTCGCCGACGAGTTTGTGCCGCACCACGTCCTGGCTGGTGAGCTGGGCGAAGTGGACGTCCTCGACGCCTTCGAGGATGTCCCGGACCACCCGGAGGCCGCTCTTCTGGCCGTTGGGGAGGTCGATCTGGGTGACGTCACCGGTGACGACGATCTTGGCGCCGAACCCGAGCCGGGTGAGGAACATCTTCATTTGTTCCGGCGTGGTGTTCTGCGCCTCGTCGAGGATGATGAAGGCGTCGTTGAGGGTGCGGCCGCGCATGTACGCGAGCGGCGCGATCTCGATGGTGCCCGCCTGCATCAGCCGGGGGATCGACTCGGGCTCGACCATGTCGTGCAGCGCGTCGTAGAGCGGGCGCAGGTACGGGTCGATCTTCTCGTTGAGCGTGCCCGGCAGATACCCGAGGCGCTCGCCCGCCTCGACCGCGGGCCGGGTCAGCACGATGCGGCTGACCTGCTTCGCCTGCAACGCCTGGACGGCCTTGGCCATGGCGAGGTACGTCTTGCCGGTACCGGCGGGGCCGATGCCGAAGACGATGGTGTGCTTGTCGATGGCGTCGACGTAGCGCTTCTGGTTGAGCGTCTTGGGCCGGATCGTCTTGCCGCGCCGGGAGATGATGTTCATGCTCAGCACTTCGGCCGGTGACTCGTGGTCACCGGTGGAGAGCATGCCGACGGTGCGGCGGACGGTGGCGGGGTCGACCTGCTGGCCGCGGCCGGCGAGTGTCACGAGTTCGGCGAAGACACGCTCGGCGAAGGCGACGTCGGCGGGAGCGCCGGTCAGGGTGACCTCGTTGCCGCGGACGTGGACGTCGGCGGCGAGGAGTTCTTCGGCGACGCGGAGGTTTTCGTCCCTCGAGCCGAGCAGGCTGAGCGCGGCGGCGTCGGGGATGGGGAAACGGGACTGGGCCGCTTCGGTGACGGTGGCCTCGTCGGCCTTCGTCGCGGTGACGTCCGTGGGAACGTCGGGTCGGGCGGCTTCACCCGGTACGGTTCCGGCCACGTGGCCTCGGGCCTACTTCCTGCGCTTACGCTGCGATTTTCAACGACAGTGACAGGTCGATGCTACTGGTTGCGGATGCCGGCACGCAGTCCGGTTTCTCCGGCTCGTGACCTTCAGCGGCCGAAATGCCCCAACTGCTCGCCACCGAGCACATGCGCGTGCACGTGAAACACCGTCTGCCCGGCGTCACCGTCTGTGTTGAACACCACCCGGTAGCCGGATTCGGCGATCCCCTCGATCTCCGCCACCTTCTTGGCCGCCAAAGCGATGTCGGCCAGCACCCGCGGATCCGCCGCGGCCACCTCGGCCACATTCCTGTACCGCTTCTTCGGCACCACGAGCACGTGGACCCGCGCCTGTGGCGCTATGTCCCGGAACGCATACGTCGTCGCGTCCTCGTACACCTTGTCGGACGGGATCTCCCCCGCGATGATCCGCTCGAACAACGTCTCCGCGTCACTCATTCCCCCACCCTATCCCCACCCGCCACACCCGCCCCAAGTCCGTGAAGCCCTCTTAAAGGATAAGGACCCAGAGTCCCCCAAGGAGCCTTCACAGACCACAAGAAAGACCGCAACTAGAGGACTACTTGCGAACGTCGCCCTCACCAGGCGAGGGCCGCCAGGCCCTACGCCGATACCGAAGACCAGCCGCCACCCTAAAGCTCCCTCGGGCTGCCAACCGCCACCCCAGGCTCCGCCCCTTCACTCCGCTTCAGGGCTGCCAACCGCCACCCCAGGCTCCACCCCTTCGCTCCGCTTCAGGGCTGCCAACCGCCACCTCACGGACCGTGGGGGGTCCGGGGGGCTCGGCCCCCCGGGCAGACACGCGGAACCGCGCCGCGGCGTCGAATTTGGGGCGTAGCTTGCGAAGCCCCCAAATGAAGACGCCGCGGCGCGGTGGAGCCTGGGGGTCGCTCCACCGTCGCCGCGGCTCCGCCGGACCGAGGGGGGAGGTGCCCGGCGGGGATTCACGCGCGCGACTGGGCTTCATCCCCAGTGGCGCGCCGAAACCGTGTGTTGCGCGTCAGTTAACGAGAGTAACGGCTGTTTGCGTGATCGCGCCATAACTCGCCGCAAATTAGTGGGGTGTTTTTTCACGTCCAGCGGTCGGTGAGAACCCCTAGTGCGCCGAGTGCGACGGCGGCGGCGGTGGAGGTGCGTAAAACGGTGGGGCCCAACCGGATGGCGGTCGCGCCCGCGTCGGTGAGGGTGGCGAGTTCTTCGTCGGTGATGCCGCCTTCGGGGCCGACGATGAGGAGGATGTCGCCTTGTGGCGGGAGTTCGATCTCGGTGAGCTTCGCGGTCATGCCGGATTCGAGGACCAGTGCGCGGGAAACGGTCTGGGCGAGTTCGGCGAGTTCGCGGGTGCCGACGGGCTCGGCGACTTCGGGGAGGTGGGCGCGGCGGGCTTGTTTGGCGGCGGCGCGGGCGGTGGTGCGCCAGCGGGCGAGGGCTTTGTCGCCACGGGTTCCTTCTTCCCAGCGGGCGACGCTGCGGGCGGCGCGCCAGGGGACGATCGCGTCGGCGCCCGCTTCGGTGGCGAGTTCGACGGCCAGTTCGCCGCGGT
This sequence comes from Amycolatopsis coloradensis, assembly GCF_001953865.1. Classification (GTDB taxonomy): domain Bacteria; phylum Actinomycetota; class Actinomycetes; order Mycobacteriales; family Pseudonocardiaceae; genus Amycolatopsis; species Amycolatopsis coloradensis. The sequence goes on along the minus strand of NZ_MQUQ01000020.1, from coordinate 263,763 downwards.
CGCCTTTGGCGAGTGCTTGGGCGACGATGACGCGGAGTGCGGGCGGGTCCTCGGTCCAGTGTTCTTCGATGGTGAGGGTGAGTGCCGCGTCGCGGCCCGCTTGGACGGCTTCGACGACACAGCGCGCCATGCCGCCTCCGCCGTCGGAAAGCACGAGACGTTCGCCGACGCGCAGCCGCCGGACGGTGGCGGCGTGCCGGGCTTCCTCGCCGTCGAGCGTGGTGCGCCCGGAGCCGGGCAGCGCGGCGGTGAGGAAGACCGGCAGTGTCGTCTCGGGCACGGGTTACCGGTGGTTCTTGGTGCGCAGCTTGGAGAACAGCCCGCCGGGCTTGGACCCGTTCGAGGAGAGCGAAGGGACGTCTTCGCCGCGTTGCTGGGCCAGTTCGACGAGGAGGTCGCGCTGGGCCTCGTCGAGTTTGGTCGGGACGACGACGTCGATGTGGACGTGCAGGTCGCCTCGGCCGTCGACGCGGCCGGAGGACCGCAGTCGAGGCATGCCCTTGGCGGTGAGCACGAGTTCGGTGGCGGGCTGGGTGCCCGGCTCGATGTCGAGTTCGTAGTCGCCGTCGATGAGGGTCTCGATGGGCACCGTGGCGCCGAGGGCGGCGGTGGTCATCGGGATGCGGAAGTTGCAGTGCAGGTCGTTGCCCTGCCGGACGAACACCTCGTGCGGCGCCTCGTCGATCTCGACGTACAGGTCGCCCGCCGGGCCGCCGCCGGGGCCGACCTCGCCCTGGCCGGAGAGCCGGATGCGCATGCCGTCGCCGACGCCGGGCGGGATCTTGGCGGTGACGTTACGGCGGGCGCGGACGCGGCCGTCGCCACCGCACTGGCGGCAGGGGTCGGTGATGACCTCGCCGAAGCCGCGGCAGACCGGGCAGGGGCGGGCGGTGACGACCTGGCCGAGGAACGACCGCTGCACGGACTGGACCTCGCCGGCGCCACCGCAGGTGTCGCAGGTCTGGGTGCCGGAGCCTTCGGTCGAGCCGGCGCCGCGGCACAGGTCGCAGACGATGGCGGTGTCGACGGTGATCTCGCGGTCGACGCCGGTGGCGCAGTCCTCGAGGGTGAGGCCGAGGCGGATGAGCGCGTCGGAACCGGGCTGCACGCGGCTGCGCGGGCCTCGGCCGCGGCCGCCGCCGCCACCCCCGGCGCCGCCGAAGAAGGCGTCCATGATGTCGCCGAGGCCGCCGAAGCCGGAGAACGGGTCGCCGCCTCCGCCCCGTGCCCCGCCGTCCATCGGGTCGCCGCCGAGGTCTACGACCTTGCGCTTCTGCGGGTCCGACAGCACCTCGTAGGCGGTGGTCACCTCGCCGAAGCGATGCTGGGCGTCCTCCGACGGGTTGACGTCGGGGTGCAGTTCACGGGCCAGTTTGCGGTACGCGCGCTTGATTTCCTGATCCGTCGCGTTCTTCGCAACCCCGAGAATGCCGTAATAGTCCCTCGCCACCGTCTTCGCCTTCTCCTTCTGACTTCGACCTCACCACGGCTCAGCGGCCGGAGAGGATCTGCCCCACGTAGTTCGCCACCGCGCGCACCGCGGCGATGGTGTTCGGGTAGTCCATCCTGGTCGGCCCGACGACGCCCATTCCGCCCAGCAGCAGATCGTCCATGCCGTAGCCGATGGACACCACCGAGGTGCTGCGCATCTGCTCGTCTTCATTTTCCTCACCGATGCGCACGGTGATCGCACCGGGGTTGCGGGCGGCCGCGAGCAGCTTGAGGACGATGACCTGCTCCTCGAGCGCCTCCAGCACCTGCCGCAGCGATCCGGGGAAGTCCGCGACGTTGCGGGTGAGGTTCGCCGTGCCGCCGAGTACCAGCCGTTCTTCGGGGTGCTCCACCAGCGATTCCACCAGCACGGTACAGACGCGGGTGAGGTTGTCGCGCAGCTCGCCCGGCGACTTTTCGGGCAGTTCGGCGACCGCCGCCGCGGCTTCGGAAAGGCGGCGGCCCGCCAGTGCCCCGTTCAGCACCGAGCGCAGCCTGCCGACGTTCTCCTCGGTGATGACGTCCCCGAGGTCGACCGTGCGCTGGTCGACACGGCCGGAATCGGTGATCAGGACCAGCATCAGCCGGGCCGGGGTGAGGGGCACCACCTCCAGGTGACGGACGGCGGAGTTGGTCATCATCGGGTACTGGATGACCGCGACCTGCCTGGTCAGCTGGGCGAGCAGCCGGACGGAGCGGCGCAGGACGTCGTCGACGTCGGTGCCGCTGTCGAGGAAGGCCGTGATGGCCCGGCGTTCGGCCGCGCTGAGCGGTTTGACCTCGGCGATCCGGTCGACGAACAGCCGGTACCCCTTGTCGGTGGGGATGCGGCCCGCGCTGGTGTGGGGTTGTGTGATGTAGCCCTCTTCTTCCAGTGCCGCCATGTCGTTGCGCACGGTGGCGCTGGACACACCGAGGTTGTGCCGGTCGACGATCGCCTTGGAGCCGACGGGCTCCTGGTTGGACACGTAGTCGGCGACGATCGCGCGCAGCACTTCGAAGCGGCGCTCTTCCGCGTTGGCCACCTGCACCTCCCTCGGCTCGTCCTCACAACGAGTTTACGGAAGGCTTGGTGCCCGGGGAGCCATAGGACGCTTTCCCCGCATGGATCGCGGGGAAAGCGCTTGGTCCGATCGGCTCGAAGCACCTGAAGGCCCCCGCCCCCGCATCCGCCGCCAAGCACGCGAGTCACGTCTCTGAGCACGCGAGTTCGGCGAGCGGGGCCCCGTGCTCGCCCGCGTACTCAGGTGCGGCTCCTGCGACCAAGGCGCCGTTCCGGGACGAGTGAAGGGTGCCGAAGGCGTCAGCTGTTGCGCGGGAACCCGAGGTTCACCCCGCCCTGCGACGGATCCGGCCACCGCGAGGTGACGACCTTCGTCCGCGTGAAGAAGTGGAACCCCTCCGGCCCGTAGGCGTGGCTGTCCCCGAACAGCGAGTCCTTCCACCCGCCGAACGAGTAGTAGCCGACCGGCACCGGGATCGGCACGTTCACGCCGACCATCCCGACCTCGACCTCGTTCTGGAACCGCCGCGCGGCCCGTCCGTCGTTGGTGAAGATCGCGGTGCCGTTGCCGTAGGGGTTGGCGTTGATCAGGTCCAGCGCCGCGTCGTACCCCTCGGCCCGCGCGACCGTGAGGACCGGTCCGAAGATCTCGTCGGTGTAGATCGACATCTCCGGCGTGACGTGGTCGAACAGGGTCGGGCCGAGCCAGAACCCGCCGTCCTCGCCGTCGACCTCGATGCCGCGCCCGTCGACGACGAGCCGGGCGCCCGCTTCGACGCCCGCCTCCACATAGGACTCGACGCGTTCGTGGTGCGCGGCGGTGACGAGCGGTCCCATTTCCGAGGTGGGACGCATGCCGTCGCCGACACGCAGGCGGGTGATGCGCTCGGCGATCTTCGCGACCAGTTCGTCGCCGACCGGGTCGACCGCGACCACGACCGACACCGCCATGCACCGCTCCCCCGCCGAGCCGAAGCCCGCGGAGACGGCCGCGTCGGCGGCGAGGTCGAGGTCGGCGTCCGGGAGGACGACCATGTGGTTCTTCGCGCCGCCGAGCGCCTGCACGCGTTTCCCGTTCCTGGTCCCGGTTTCGTAGACGTACTTCGCGATCGGCGTCGACCCGACGAACGAGATCGCCTTGACGTCGCGGTGTTCCAGCAGTCCGTCGACGGCGGCCTTGTCGCCGTGCAGCACGTTGAGAGCACCGTCGGGCAGGCCGGCCTCGGCGAACAGTTCCGCGATGAACACGGCCGCGGACGGGTCCTTCTCGCTCGGTTTGAGCACGACGGTGTTGCCGCAGGCGAGCGCGTTCGGCACGAACCACAGCGGGACCATGGCCGGGAAGTTGAACGGCGAGATCACCCCGACCACGCCCAGCGGCTGCGAAATCGAGTAGACGTCGACGCCGGTGGAGGCGTTCTCGCTGAACCCGCCCTTGAGCATTTGCGCCGCGCCACAAGCGAACTCGACGTTCTCGATGGCTCGCGCGACTTCGCCCGCCGCGTCGGACTCGACCTTGCCGTGCTCGCTCGTGACGATCTTCGCCAGCTCGTGACGTCGCGCCGAAAGCAACTCGCGGAAGGCGAACAGCACGCGCGTCCGGCCCGCCAGCGAGGTCCCGCGCCAGCCCGGCAGCGCCCGTGAGGCGGCCGCGACAGCGGCGTCGACGTCGTCCTGCGCCGCGAAGGGGACCTTCGCCCGCACCTGACCGGTGGCCGGATCGAAGACGTCACCGGATCGTTCGCTCACGCCTTCGAACGGTTTGCCGTCTATCCAGTGGTTGATGTGGTCGGTGGTGCGGTCGGTCACGGGGTCCGCCCTCCTGGTCCGGGGTGTCTGCTCCCGGTCGAGTCTGGGCGCGCGCGCCACACCGACACCATCGGCAACGTGTACGGACTCCCGGTCCCGGCCGTACAGTCTGTCTCCTGCGTTCCGACCAGGTGGGAGGCCGATGTACCCGACCGTCGCCGAAGTGCTCGCGCTGCCGGTGCTGCGTCAGGGCAGGCCCCATGTGGTGGCGGGGGCGGCGGGGCTGGACGCGCCGGTCCGCTGGGCGCACGTCGCCGAGGTCGCGGACATCGCCCCGCTGCTGCGGGGCGGGGAACTGGTGCTCACCACCGGGGTCGCGCTACCCGACGACGGCCCCGCGCTCGCCAGGTACGTCGCCGAGCTGGCCGGGGTCGGAGTGGCCGGGGTCGTCGTCGAACTGGTCCGTCATTGGAGTGACAAGCTGCCGTCCGCGCTGGTCGAGGCCGCGGACCAGCACGGCGTCCCCCTGGTCACCCTCTCGCGGGAGACGCGCTTCGTGTCGGTCACCGAGGCGGTGAACGGGCTGATCGTGGACGCCCAGGTCGACGAACTCCGGGCGGCGGAACGGGTGCACGAGACATTCACCGCGCTGACGGTCGCCGGTGCCGAGCCGGGCGACATCCTGCGCGAGGTCGCGAGACTCACCGAACATCCCGTCGTGCTGGAGACGCTGTCGCACGAGGTCCTCGCCTACGACACCGCGGGTGCCGACCCCGGCGAACTGCTGCCGGGCTGGCCGTCGCGGTCGCGGCCGGTGCAGGTCGGCGAGCGGACCGGTTTCCACGCCGGCGCGGGCTGGCTGGTCACCGTGATCGGCGCGCGGGGGCACGACTGGGGACGGCTGGTCGTCGTCTGCGGGGATCCGCCGTCGCGGCGGCACGTGGTGGTCGCCGAACGCGCCGCGTCCGCGCTCGCGGTCCACCGGCTGGTAGCCAAGGACACCGACAGCCTCGAACGGCAGGCGCACCGCGCGATCCTGACCGAACTGCTGGCGAACCCGGTGCCGCCCGCCGAACTGACCGCGCGGGCCTCCGCGCTGGGCGTCCCGCTGACGGGACGGCTGCTGGTCGGGGTCGCCGTGCGGCCCCGGATCACCGCGACCACCAGGACGACGCAGTCGACTCCGGTGCTGCTGAGGGAACTCGCCGAAGCGACCGCGCTCGCCGCCCGGCGGGCCAGGGTGTCCGCCCTGGTGGCCACGGACGACACCCTGGTGCGCGCGCTGATCGCGCTTTCGCCGGAGGCGGGGGTCGACGCGGTGTTGCACCGGCTGGCCACCGACGTCCACGAGGCTCGTTCCAGCGCGCCGGCCGTGGTCGCGGTGGGGACCACGGGCGCCGGACCCGCCGAGGCCCGCCGGACGCTCGTCGAAGCCGCCCAGGTCGCCGCCGCGGCACTGACCGAAAACGCCGAACGCGTGGTCCACCGCCTCGACGACGTCCGCTTGCGCGGTTTGCTGCACCTGCTGGCTGGCGACGAACGGATCACCGCGTTCGCCGCGCGGGAACTCGGCCCGCTGCTGAGCCGCGACGCCGCGCAGGGCAGCAGACTCGTCCAGGCGTTGAGACATTACTGCGAGCACGGCGGCAACAAATCGGCGGCCGCGGCGGCCGCGCACACCTCCCGCACCGCCTACTACCAGCAGCTGGCCCGGATCGAGCAGGTACTCGGGGTGCGGCTGGAAGACCCGGAATCGATGCTCTCCCTCTACGTCGCCTTGCTCGCCCACGACATTCGAGAAGACGACGAACACACGACCGGGTGAGCAAATCTCACCCAAGCGTGGAACACAGTCACCGGGTCCCATAAGCCGATAGAGATGATATGGCTTTCTTCGAACCGATCGGCGCCTGCGTTCTCGCGTTGGCCTGCATGGCCCCCGCGCAGCCGGCCGAATCCACGTTCCAGCTGACCAGCCACCACTCGAATGGCCGGATCGGCACCGTTTCACTCACCTGCCAGCCCACCGGTGGTTCACACCCCGACCGCGGTGACGCCTGCGCCAGCCTGTCCAAAGTGGACGGAAAGTTCGGCAGGCTACGCGGGGAACCGCGTTCCTGCACCTTGGAATACGCCCCGATCGACGTCTCCGCGGTCGGCAAGTGGCGTGGCGACCCGGTCATCTTCCGCACCTCGTACGCCAACCCCTGCGTCGCCGATGCCGACTCCGACGGTGTCTTCACCTTCTGACCGGTTCTGACCGGAACTGACCAGGTGACCGCCGGGCCTCCCCCTCGACGGCCCGGCGGTCGCCGCCCGACCACCGCCTTGATCGCCCTCACCCCCAGGAGGGCGATCAAGGCCGTGGTGCCACGGCTCAGGGACGGGCCCGATAAGCGCATTTCGCCCCGTCCACCGCGGCAACGGAGGTCTGACGCGCGAGGGACCGGCTCAGGTTCCATTCACGCCAATCATCTTGTGGAAAATCCGTCATGACCGGTCCGAGCACACAGGACCGCAGCGGCTCCGGGAGCCGTTCCGCCGCGGGGACGACGTCGGTGGAAAACCCTGACAGGTAGCGGGTGTCGAGCGTCTTGCCGTGCGTGATCCGGTCGATGTTGCGATCGGCGATGAAACGCTCCGGGTCCAGCACCGCCAGTCCCAGCAGGGCCACGACGGCGGCACCGATGGCCGCGCGGGGCAGCCACGCCGAGCGCAACGGGATCAGGGATAGAAGGACCAGCAGGAAGATCAGGCCGATCCAGAGTTCGCAGACCTCGACCAGCAGCCGCAACACGGTGAACCCGTAGGCCTGCTGATATGTCCACATGCGACTCAACGCCGACGCGACCAGCACCAGGCTGAGCACACTCAGCACCCCGAGCAGTCCACGCTGCCAGCCCCGGTCGGCCGCCGAGGACTTCGGCGCCCATCGCAGCGCCGCGGCGACCAGCAGGAGGGTCAGCACGGTGATGGCGGACAGCTGCCAGAACCCGCTCCTGGCGTATTCGGCCGCGGTCAGGCCACTCGTGGCCAGGACATAGTCGGTGCCGCCGAACAGCACGACCAGGCGGACCACGACGAAACTCGCGAACAGCAGCACCAGTACGCTCAGCGGCAAGGTCCATTCGAGCCGGTGCGCCAGCCGTTTGCGTGGCGCGTCGTCCTCGGCGGGCAACGGCGGCGCCGCCAGCAGGTAGCAGGCCCCGGCGACGGCGAACGCGGCCACGACGAACAGGAAACCCCAGCGTACGAAGGTGCCCGGGCTCAGTTCGGGGATCACCGCGTCCACGACGCTCGCGAACACGGCGTCCGCGCCGCGCAGCAGCGGGACGAACACCAGCAGCAGTCCGGCGCTCGCCAGCACCGGCACCAGGAGCTTCGGCCTCGTGCGGCCTTCCGTTTTCTTGCTGAACTTCATGAGCCCTCGGCCGATCCACGGGACCGAAAGCAGCGCTTCGATCGGGACCGCGAAGACGTCGTAGATGATCGTGTTCACCGTGCGTTTCCCCACCACCGCGAGGGATCCCGCGACGCAGGCGGCCATCACGCACAGCACGTTCAGCCACACCGACGCGCGGAACATACCGACCGCGAGCAGGCCGAGCGCGGCCGCCGCCCACCACGCGTCGGCCAGGCGGAAACGCGGTGCGGCGTCGCCGCGGGCCCGCTTGTCGGCGAAGTAGACGGCCACCGCGAACGCCAAACCGGCCAGGAACCACCCGGCTCCGGGATCGTCCGGCATGGCGACGGCGGAGACCAGCCCGGTGGCGACAGCGGCGGGCACGACCGAGCCGGGCAGCGGGACGATCGCCGACTTCGGCGGCACCCGCGGCCGCATCAGTACCGGCACCGGGACCGGGACCGGGGGCGCGGGCGGCAAGGTGTCCGTCACCCAAGGGGGCGACGCGTGCGCTTGCGTCTCCTCTTGTTCTTCGCTCATCGACTCCTCCATTTGCGAAAGCACATCCCCTTGCGTATGAGAAACCATCGAGAATTCGGAGAGGGTTTCAGGGAACCGGGATCACGACGCGGATGACACAGCCCGGCCGCTGTTCGGGGCTGACGACGGCGATGCTGCCGTCGTGGAGATCGACCACCCACCGCGCGATCGCGAGGCCGAGTCCGGTGCCCCCGCCGCCCGCGCGCTCGCCGCGGGTGAACCGTTCGAAGACGCTGTCCCGCTCCCCTGGCGGTATCCCGGGGCCTTCGTCCTCGACCTCGATGACGACGTCGGCCTCGCGGGCCTCCGCCCGCACCCGGACCGCTCCCCCGGACGGCCCGTGCCGGACGGCGTTGTCGAGCAGGTTCACCACGACCTGGTAGAGCCTGCCGCGGTCGGCGACGGCCATCGCGCCGGGTGGCTGGACGTCGACGGCGAACCGCACGCCACGGCCGGTCGCGGCGGCGGTGATCCCCGCTTCGGCGGCGACCTCGTCCAGGAGCAGTTCGAGGTCGAACTCCTCGAGTTGCAACGGGAACGCCCCCGCGTCGATCCGGGAAAGATCGAGGAGTTCCGAGACGAGCCTGCCGAGTCGTTCGGTCTGCTGCAACGCGGTCTTCAGTGTCGCCGGATCGGGTTTGGCGACCCCGTCGACCAGGTTCTCCAGTACGCCGTTCAGCGCGGTGATCGGGGTGCGGAGTTCGTGGGAGACGTTCGCGATCAGTTCACGGCGGCGCTGGTCCGAGGCGTCGAGATCGGCCGCCATCTGGTTGAAGGCGTGCGACAGCTCGCCGACCTCGTCGCGGGCGGTCGCCCGGACACGCCGGGTGTAGTCGCCCTTGGCCATCGCCCTGGCGGCCGCGGTCATCTCGCGCAGCGGCCTGGTCATCCCGTGCGCCAGGATCTGCGAGGTGACCACGGCGAGCACCATCGCGGCGATCGTGGTGCGCGGCGGCAGCCAGCCGATCTGCCAGTTGAAGAAGGCGAACGCGATCCCGCCCGAGGACACCAGCAGGATCGCGAGCTTGAGCTTGATGGACCGGACCGGGTCGAGCGGCCTCGGAAGCGCGTCGACGATCCGGCCGAACAGCGGGCGCAGCTTCACGATCCCACCTCCAGGGCGTACCCGACACCGTGCACGGTGCGGATGAGGTCCGCGCCCAGTTTGCGGCGCAGCGCCTTGATGTGACTGTCGACCGCGCGGGTGCCCGACCCCGTGCCCGCGACGTCCCAGTCCCAGACCTCGCTGAGCAGCCGTTCCCTCGGTTGCACCGCCCTCGGCCGTTTCGCGAAGTGGACGAGGAGGTCGAACTCGATCGGCGTCAGCTGGGCCGGTGTGCCCGCCCGGGTGACCCTTCGCTGTTCGACGTCGATTTCGAGGTCGCCGAGCACGATCGTCGCGCCCGCTTCGCTCACGTCGGCGCGGGCGGACCGGTCGACGCGGCGCAGCAAGGCGTGCACCCTGGCCGAGAGCACCCGCATGGAGAACGGTTTGGTGAGGTAGTCGTCCGCGCCGACGCCAAGGCCGATCAGCATGTCGGTCTCATCGGAACGGGCGGTCAGCATCAGCACCGGGACCGGACGGCGGCCCTGGATCCGGCGGCAGACTTCCAGCCCGTCGAACCCCGGCAGCATCACGTCCAGCACCACCAGATCCGGCTCCCGCGCCGTGTCCACCTCGACACCGGACGGGCCGTCGTGCGCCAGGTCCACGGTGAAACCCTCGGCCCGCAAGCGCGCGGCGATGCTTTCAGCGATGGTCACGTCGTCCTCGACGACCAGCACCCGGCGCCCTCCCAGTTCCATGGGGATGACTGTAAGCAGCGACCGTGGAGACCGTTCGGGTGAGCTGTGGAGATCCTGTGGAGATGTTTCAGCCCGTTTGCCTGATTACTACGTCCGTGTGTGTGACGCAGGTCATGCACCAGGGGCCTTCGAACGCAATCGACAGTCTGCGTTCCGACGCCATCAACAGTGAACAGTCTGCCAGTCCCACCGCGCGGGGCGGGCGAGCACGATTCCGCAATGGAGCCGACGGCACGCGGAACCCAGCTCGTGCATCCTGACGGCCGGGTGGAACTCGGCGAGGTCGAGTCCTTGCGGGACAGCCGCTTCTACAACGAAGAACTCGCCCCGGTCCCGGTCGGGAAACGGACCTGGACGACCTACAACTACTTCGCGTTGTGGATGGGGATGGCGCACAACATCCCCTCGTACGCGCTCGCCGCCTCCTTGATCGCGCTCGGCATGGACTGGGTCCAGGCGTTGATGACGATCACCATCGGCAACCTGATCGTGCTCGCCCCGATGCTGCTCAACAGCCACGCCGGGACGAAGTACGGCATCCCGTTCCCGGTGTTCGCCCGCGCCTTCTTCGGGATGCGCGGCGCGAATCTGGCCGCTTTGCTGCGGGCGTTCATCGCGTGCGGCTGGTTCGGCATCCAGACCTGGGTCGGCGGCGAGGCCGTCTACATCATCGTCGGGCGGTTGGCGGGCTCCGGCTGGAAGGACTCCACCGTCGTCCTCGGCCAGCACTGGACGCTGTGGCTGTCGTTCGGATTGTTCTGGCTGTTCCAGATGATCGTCATCTGGCGCGGGATGGAGGCGGTGCGGAAGTTCGAGAACTGGACGGCGCCGCTGGTCTCGGTCGGCTTCCTGATCCTGCTCGGCTACGTGCTGGTCAAGGCGGGCGGACTCGGCCCGATCCTGTCCGAACCCGGAAGACTCGGCTGGGGGCCCGACTTCTGGAAGGTGTTCGCGCCGTCGCTGATGGCGATGATCGCGTTCTGGTCGACGCTTTCGCTCAACATGCCGGACTTCACCCGTTTCGGCGGCAGCCAGGGCAAGCAGGTCCGCGGCCAGATCTTCGGCCTGCCGACCACGATGACGTTCATCGCGATCGTAGCGATCCTGACCACGTCGGGCGGCAGTGTCCTCTACGGCGAGCAGATCTGGGACCCGGCGAAACTGGCCGACCGCTTCGACTCCCCCGTGGTGGTCGTGGTCGCCCTGATCGCGCTGGTGCTGGCGACCGTGTCGGCGAACCTCGCGGCCAACGTGGTCAGCCCGTCCTACGACTTCTCCAACGCCTTCCCGAAGAAGATCACCTTCGCTGTCGGAGGGCTGATCACCGGGATCATCGGCATCGTCATCCAGCCGTGGCGGCTCTACTCCGACCCGAACATCTACATCTTCGCGTGGCTCGGCTTCTACGGCGGCCTGCTCGGCGCGGTCGCCGGGGTGCTCGTCGCCGGCTACTGGGTCGTCAACCGCACCAAGCTGCACCTGCGGGACCTCTACACCGAACGCGGCGCCTACTGGTTCAAGGGCGGCTGGAACTGGCGCGCGCTCGTTGCGACACTGGTCGGCGCCGTGCTTTCGGTCGGCGGCGCGTACGGCGGGCCGTTCCCCGCCGACGGGCTGATCCCGGTCCTGAAACCGCTCTACGACTACAACTGGGTCGTCGGACTGGCGGGCGCCTTCGTCGTCTACCTGCTCCTGGCCCTGCCCGAGCGCAACCGCACCGCCTATCCAGAGGAGGAAGCAAGTGAGCGACCTGGTCCGAGCCGGATTGATCCAGCAGCGGTGGACGGGTGACAAGGAGTCGATGATCAGAGGCGCGGTCGAAGCCATCGGCAAGGCCGCTTCGCAGGGCGCGCAGGTGATCTGCCTGCAGGAGTTGTTCTACGGCCCCTATTTCTGCCAGGTGCAGGACGCCGACTACTACTCCTACACCGAGGGCATCCCCGACGGGCCGACGACGAAGCTCATGCAGGAAGTCGCCGAACGCCACGGCGTCGTGCTGGTCGTCCCGATGTACGAGGTCGAGCAGCCCGGCGTGTACTACAACACCGCCGCGGTGATCGACGCCGACGGGACCTACCTCGGCAAGCACCGCAAGAACCACATCCCGCAGGTCAAGGGCTTCTGGGAGAAGTTCTACTTCCGGCCCGGGAACCTGGGCTACCCGGTGTTCGACACCGCCGTCGGCCGCATCGGCGTCTACATCTGTTACGAGCGGCACTTTCCGGAGGGCTGGCGCGCGCTGGGCCTCGCCGGGGCGAAGATCGTGTTCAACCCGTCGGCGACCAGTCGGGGGCTGTCGGAATACCTCTGGCGGCTGGAGCAGCCCGCGGCCGCCGTCGCGAACGAGTACTTCGTCGGCACGATCAACCGGGTCGGCGTGGAACCGCTGGGCGACAACGACTTCTACGGCCAGTCTTACTTCGCGGACCCACGCGGTCAGCTGATCGGCGAGGCTGCTTCCGACACCGAAGAGGAGATCGTCATCCGCGACCTCGACATGGGTCAGCTCGCCGAAGTCCGTGACCTGTGGGCCTTCTATCGAGACCGCCGCCCCGACAGCTACGGATCCCTCGCGGAGGCGTGATGACCACCCTCATCAGCGGTGGGCAGGTGCTGTCGACGGCGGGAGCGTCGGCCGCGGACGTCCTCGTCGACGGTGAGACGATCGTGGCCGTCGGCGCGCCAGGCACCTTGGGGCCCGCCGATTCGGTCATCGACGCCACCGGGAAGTACGTGCTGCCCGGCGGGATCGACGCGCACACCCATATGGAGATGCCGTTCGGCGGCACGCGTTCCGTCGATTCCTTCGGCACCGGGACGACTGCGGCGGCGTGGGGCGGCACGACCACGATCATCGACTTCGCCGTACAGGCCAAGGGAACCTCACTGCTGTCCACCATGGACAAGTGGCACGAGAAGGCCGACGGCAACTGCGCCATCGACTATGGCTTCCACATGATCGTCTCCGACGTCGACGATTCGTCACTGAAGGAGATGCAGGCCTGCGTCGACGGCGGTGTCGGCAGTTTCAAGATGTTCATGGCGTATCCCGGGGTGTTCTACTCCACGGACGGCGAGATCCTGCTGGCCATGCAGAAGGCGCGCGAGATCGGCGCCACGATCATGATGCACGCGGAGAACGGCATCGCGATCGACCAGCTGGCCGCGCAGGCGTTCGCCGCCGGGAAGATCGACCCGGTGCAGCACGGCCTCACCCGGCCGCCGGAGCTGGAGGGCGAGGCGACGTCGCGCGCGATCCAGCTGGCCAAGGTGACCGGGGCGCCGCTGTACATCGTGCACCTCTCGGCGTCGCAGGCGCTGGCGGCGGTCGCAAAAGCGCGCGACGACGGGCAGAACGTCTTCGCGGAGACGTGTCCGCAGTATCTCTATCTGTCCATTGAGGACTTGGCGAAGCCCGATTTCGAAGGCTCGAAGTACGTCGCCTCTCCCCCGCTGCGCGAGAAGTCGCATCAAGCGGACTTGTGGCGGGGGCTGCGCACCAACGACCTCTCGGTGGTGTCGACGGATCACTGTCCGTTCTGTTTCAAGGACCAGAAGGAACTCGGCCGCGGCGACTTCCGCGCGATCCCGAACGGGATCCCCGGCGTCGAGCACCGGATGGACCTGCTGCACCAGGGTGTCGTGGCGGGCGAACTCACCCTCGGCCGCTGGGTCGAGACCTGTTCGACCACCCCGGCGCGGATGTTCGGGCTGTATCCGCGCAAGGGTGTCATCGCGGCGGGTTCGGACGCGGACATCGTCGTCTACGACCCCGCGGCGAAGCAGACCCTGTCGGTCGAGACGCACCACATGAACGTGGACTACTCGGCTTACGAAGGCATGGAGATCACCGGCAAGGTCGAGACCGTGCTCTCGCGTGGCCGCGTGGTGGTGTCCCCGTCGGGCTTCACGGGCAGTACGACGCACGGGAAATTCCTCTCGCGCGGCCTGAACCAGTACCTGAACTGAGGTGGTGGCTGTGGACTTCGGAATAGTTCTCCAGACCGATCCACCCGCGCGCGACCTGGTGCGGCTGATGAAAGCGGCCGAGGACCAGGGTTTCCGCTACGGCTGGACGTTCGACTCGTGCGTGCTGTGGCAGGAACCGTTCGTCATCTACTCGCAGATCCTCGCGGCGACGTCCTCGATGATCGTGGGCCCGATGGTGACCAGCCCGGCCACCCGGGACTGGTCGGTGATGGCGTCGACGTTCGCCACGCTCAACGACATGTACGGAAACCGGACGGTGTGCGGGATCGGCCGCGGCGACTCGGCGCACCGGGTGGTCGGCATGGCACCGTCCACTTTGGCCACCGTGCGTGACTGCATGCACGTGGTCAAGGAACTGGCCGAAGGACGGGAGGTCCTGTTGCGGGACAAGCCGGTGCAGATCCCCTGGATCCGCAACGGCAGGCTCGAAATGTGGATGGCCGGGTACGGGCCGAAGGCACTGAAGACGGTCGGCGAGCACGCCGACGGTTTCATCCTCCAGTGCGCGGATCCGGCGATCGCCCGGTGGACCATCGGTTCGGTCCGCGAGGCGGCCCGCGCGGCGGGGCGGGATCCCGGCGGGATCACGATCTGCCTCGCGGCACCGGCGTACGTCGGCGACGACCTGGCACACCAGCGGGAACAGCTGCGGTGGTTCGGCGGGATGGTCGGCAACCACGTCGCGGATCTCGTGGCGCGGTACGGCGATTCCGGGCCGGTGCCCCGGGAATTGACCGACTACATCCGTGAGCGGGAAGGGTACGACTACTCGCACCACGGGCGGGCCGGGAATCCGTCGACCGACTTCGTGCCGGACGAGATCGTGGACCGGTTCTGTCTCATGGGCCCGTCGTCGGCGCATGTGGAGCGGTTGGAGGAACTGGCTTCGCTCGGGGTGGACCAGTTCGCGCTCTACCTCATGCACGATCAGCGCGAGGAAACCCTGAAGCGCTACGGCTCGGAGATCATCGGCCGCTGACACCCCCCGCGTTTAGTCCTCTACTTGCGGTCCTTGCGCGTGCAACTACCGCAAGTAGAGGACTAATTGCGTGAGGTCAGCCGCCGAACCAGGCGGAGAGGGCCTCGCGCAGGCCGTCGGCGTCGGCGTCGGTGTCCCCGGCCCAGGCGACGTAGCCGTCGGGACGGATCAGGAGGACGTCGGCGGGCCGGTCGTCGGCCTTGGCGGTGCGGACGTCGACACCCGCTCCTTCGGCGAGGTCACGCAGCTCCGGGCGTCCGGCGAGGTCGAGCAGGACCGGACGCGCCGAGCGCAGCAGTTCGCCGACGCTCGTCGTGCCCTCGTCGGTCTCCAGCGCGAAATCCGGGACGAAGGTGCCGGCGAGCGCGTGCCCGGACCCGGGCGCCGGATAACGCAGGTCGGTCCCGGCGACGTGGGCGGACAGCCGTCGTGCGGCCTGCTCGTCGTCCAGCAGTTCCTGGAAGACCGTCCTGAGCGCTTCGGCGGCCTCGTCGTGCCCGCGCCGCAATGCGACCTGCGCCTGGGACTGCACCAGCGCACGCGCACCGGCGGCGTGCCGTTCCGCGTGATAGGTGTCCAGCAGCCCTTCCGGGGCTCGGCCCTGGAGTTCGGCGGCCAATTTCCAGGCGAGGTTGACCGAGTCGGACATGCCGACGTTGATCGCCGTACCGGTGGACGGCAGCAGATGGGCCGCGTCCCCCGCCAGCAGGATCCGTCCCTCGCGGTAGCGCTCGGCCTGGCGGGCCGAGAACTGGTAGCGCGAGAGCCGGACCGGGTCGCCCAGCGGGACGTCCGCGCCGAGCACGCGGCGGATGCTGTCCCCGAGTTCGGTCAGCGTCATCGGCATGTCGTCGTCGACCTCGCCGGCGTCGTCCTCCGTCGTCTGGATGAACAGGATCCCCGGTGTGAGCGAGCCGAGCGCGAACACCCCCGCGTCGGTGCGGGTGAACCCCGCCTTGATCCGGCCCAGTTCCGGCGTCTCGATGTCGCCGTCGTCGTGCACGGTCAGTCCCTCGGGGATGCTGACCTGGCCGATCCAGTTGACCTCGGGATAGGTGGTGCCGGGGAACGGGATCCCGGCGAGTGCGCGGATCGGGCTTCGCCCACCGTCGCAGCCCACGAGGTACCGGGCGGTGACCTGGTACGGCCCGTCCGGACCGCGCACCTCCGCGGTCACCGACTCGCCGTCCTGGCTCACCCCAGTGACTTCGTGTCCGCGGCGCACCTCCGCGCCGAGGCCGGTGGCGTGGTCCTCCAGCAGCCGCTCCAGCGTCTGCTGACGCAGCGGCACCGCCTTCAGCGGCGGCTCCTCGAACCGGGTGAGGTCCACGTGCACCCCGCCGAACGGGAACCGGTGGGCGGGAACGTGTTCGGTCAGGGCTTCGTGCACGCGGTCCAGCAGGCCGCGGTACTTCAGCAGGTCCAGGATCTGCCCGCTGAGGCCATGGGCCTTCGGTGTCTTCCCCTGTTCCGGCCGCCGTTCCAGGACCAGCGGGGACGCCCCGGCCAGCCGCAGTTCCGCGGCCAGCATCAGACCGGTCGGGCCGGCCCCCACGATGATCACTTCGACGTCCGTCAAATCTTCACTCCTGTTCGGCCTGTTCTGGCTACGGCCGATGATTCTGCGGTATCTCCGGGGTCTTGCCGCAAGCCCCCCGGTGCGCTATATGTTGACCATGGAGGGGGCAGCCCCACCTTCTTTCCGGGTACAGGCACCAGGGCCCGCGCGTCCGCGAGACGAGACGCTGGCCGGGTGACCAGATTCCGCATCGCCGCTTTGATCACCCTCACCGCACTCACCGCCGTCACGATCGCGCCCGCGGCTTCGGCCGCGCCGAAGGGCTTCGACTGGGGTCCCTGTCCCGCGGGCTCGCCGTCCGGTTACGACTGCGCCGAAGTCGAAGTCCCGTTGTCCTACCAGGACCCGGGCGGCCCGCAGCTCACCATCGCGCTCGGCAGGCTCCCGGCCACGGACCAGAAGCACAAACGCGGCACGATCTTCACCAACCCGGGCGGTCCGGGGAACCCCGGCCGTTTCACCAAGTTCCAGACCCCGTCACTGCACCGGCAGTTCGACATCGTCGGCTTCGACCCGCGCGGCGTCGGCGCCAGCACCCCGGTCCGCTGCTTCGCGAGCGACGCCGAAACCGAGCCGTTGAAACGCATTCTCGGGCAGTTCCCGATCACTTCCGAGCAGGAGACGCGGCATTTCGCCGACGTCCGCGCGGTCGCCGCCTCCTGCGGCCGCAACGCCGGGCCGCTGCTGGGTCATTTGTCGACCACGAACGTCGCCCGGGACCTCGACAGGCTTCGTCAAGCGGCAGGCGAGCCTCGTCTGCGCTACTACGGTCTCTCGTACGGCACCTACCTCGGCGAGGTGTACGCCAACCTGTTCCCGCACCGCGCCGGGGCCTTGGCGCTCGACGCCGTCGACGATCCGATCGCCTGGTCCACCGGGTACCGGCCGGAGGACGCGAACATCCCGTTCAGCACCAGGCTCGGCAGCTTCCGGGACGCGGACCGCGCGTTGCAGGCGTTCCTCGACGCGTGCGCGGCCGATGTCCGGTGCGCGTTCCGCGAACCCGGAACGGACCTGCGGGCGAAGTACGACGGCATCCTCGACCGGCTCGAGGCCGCGCCGGGCGCGATCACCTACCAGGACGTCATCCGGCGTACCCACAACGCGCTGACCGACGAAGCGAACTCGCCCGCGTTGGCGGAATTCCTTCAGGCGGCGACGAAAACAGCGTCGGCGAAGGCCATCGCGACGCCGTTCGACTCCGCACTGGGCGGTGGCGGGACGATCTGTGCCGACACGACGAACCCTCGTGACCCGGCGGCCTGGCCTCGCGCGGCCCGCGAAGCCGACCGCGAAAGCCGTGGTTTCGGTTCCTACGACACGTATCTCTCGCTGCCGTGTGCCTTCTGGCCCGCCGCCGACCCGGCCCGCTACACCGGGCCGTGGAACCGGCCGACCGCGCCAATCCTGTTGCTGGCCAACGGAAAGGGTGACCCCGAAACGCCGTACGCGGGGGCGAAGCGGACCGAACGCATCCTCGGCAATGCCCGGCTCCTGACACTGGACGCCTGGGGGCACGGCGCCGCCAACCGCAGTGCCTGTGTCGACGCGGCCCTCGACGCTTATCTGACCCACGGCCGCCTTCCGGCACGCGGCACTGTCTGCGCCCCGGATCACGCGCCTTTCGACGCCAGGTAGTCCCTCGCGATCCGCTCGTCGGTGAGCCAGGCGGCGTAGTCGGCGGGGTTCTCGAAGATCCGCGCGAACCGGTGTGCCACCTCGGGCACCGTTTGCGCGGCGGTCAAGGTGGCCAGCACGTGATCCGGCGGTGGCGCGAGCAGATCGTTGCTCAGCCGGGTCGCGTACTGCGCCTTTTCCCAGTATTCGGCGAAAGTACCGTGCAGGAAAGCCTCGTCGAACGGCCGGTCGCCGTGGTCGAGGATGCGCCGTTCGTAGACGGCGGCGGCATGGGCCGCCATGTTCGCGCCCTGTCCGGCGACCGGGTCGTTCGTCACCGCGGCGTCGCCCATCGCGAGCACTTTCGCCCCCGAGGGCAGCGTCCCGACCGGTTGGCGCACGATCGGCAGCACCCGGCCGCGCAGGACGTCCAGCGGTCCGCTCGGCCGGGCACCGGCGAGTGACCCGGCCACCCACGGGAACTGCTCGCGCAGCACCGTCATCGCGGTGTCGAAGTGCTCGTCGGGATCGGTGACGTCGTCCCAGACGTCCAAGGGCCCGCCGGGCACACCGAAGAACCCGAGACCGAAGACAGGGCCGCGCACGGACAGGATCGGCAACCCGAACAGTTCCCCTGCCGGGGAAAGGCCGAAGGTCAGCCCCGGATAGACCGGGAGCGGTTCGTCACTCCCGGAGACCAGATACGTGATCCCGATGGTCCGCCGCGGCTCCCGATACGGGCAACGCGCGTCGTCGCGCGGGAAGAGACTGTCGAATCGCGGACCCCGCCCGGCCGCGACCAGTACGAGATCGAACTCGCGCGCGTACTCGTCCAGCCCGTCGGGAGTGACCTTGGCGAGCCGCACCTCGCCGCCTGCTTCGGCGAAGGCAGTCAGCCAGGCGGACACCTTGACCCGCTGGTCGACCGACTGCGCGGGATGATCGAACCGGGCCTGCCACGAGACCGCGGGCTCCGGGCCGTCCCCGGCGAGCCCGAACGACGCGCCGAGGATCTCCGGGGCCCGGCCGTCCCAGAAGTTGATGCCCAGCGCGCGTTCCCGCGTCAGCGCGGGGTGGAACACGCACTGGTTCGAGATGAGCCCGCCCGCGCGGATTGTTTCGGCGTCGCGGTCGGTGACCACGGTGACGGCGTATCCGTGCTTCCGCAGGCCCAACGCCAGGACCAGACCGGCTTGCCCGGCCCCGACCACCGCGATCCGCCGCATGGATTCCCCTAGACGGTTGATTCCGTGAAAATCACGTGAAGCTCAGATCATCCTGTTGATGGCCGGATGTCCGGGCCTCGCTGCCCACGCTCAGGGCCGATGCCGGGAACGTAAGGGACAGCGCCTTTGGTCTCGAGCTGTCCACAAAGTACACCTCGGGAGCAGATTTATCCGGTTTTTCATTGTTTGCCCGAGTTCTCCAGCGTGTGAAGGTTTCAGGCGACCGAGCGGGCGCCCGCTGGCCGCGGGTGGCCCGTCCAGGTTCTGTCGCTGTCCTCCTCCGTGCCTGTCCGACCACGGTTGCCCCTAGCCGACGAGGGCCTGATACACCAGACTGCGCAATTCGGCGCGGATCGGATAGGAGGACGACGGCAACAATTGGGTGAAGAACAGCACCGTGACGTCCTCGTCGGGATCGACCCAGAAGGCGGTGCTCGCCGCCCCACCCCAGGCGAACTCCCCGGCGCTGGCGAGGGTTTTGGCCTTCACCGGGTCTTCGAGCACGGAAAAGCCCAGTCCGAAGCCGAAACCGTGGTACGGCGCTTCGGAGAACCCGGCGCGGCCGTAGGTCTCCAGATCCACCCCTCCCGGCAGGTGGTTGCTCGTCATGACCCGCACCGTGCGCGAACCGAGCAGCCGGACGCCGTCGAGTTCGCCGCCACGCAGCAGCATCTGGGTGAACCGGTGGTAGTCACCCGCCGTCGAGACCAGGCCCCCGCCGCCCGAGAGGCACGTGGGCGTGACCCGGCCGACCGTGCCCATCTCGTCGTGGCGCAACGGCACCTTGGTCTTCGGGTGGGGCACGTAGAGGGCGGCGAGCCGGTCCAGAGCGCCGGGATCGGTCTGGAACGCCGTCTCGTGCATGCCGAGCGGGGTGAAGATCCGCTCGGTGAAGAAGGTGTCGAGAGACTGACCGGAGACGACCTCGACGAGCCTGCCGAGGACGTCCGTCGCGACCGAGTAGTTCCATTCCGAACCGGGCTGGAACTGCAACGGCTGCCGGGCGATCGCCTCGGAGACCCCGGCGAGGTCGAGTCCCGGCGCGGCACCCCAGTCGAATCCGGCCTCGCGGTAGAGCGCGTCGACCGGATGCGTGCGGTGGAACCCGTAGGTCAGGCCCGCGGTGTGGGTGAGCAGGTGCCAGAGCCGGATCGGCTCCGTCGCGGGCTCGGTCGCCATCCGGACGAACGAGCCCGTCGTGAAGACCCGCGGTTGCGCGAATTCCGGCAGCCAACGGGAAATCGGATCCCGAAGGTCGATGAGTCCCTCTTCGACAAGCATCATCGCGGCGACCGAGGTGATCGGCTTCGTCATCGAGAAGACGCGCCAGACCGTGTCGGTCTCCACCGGGAGCCCGGCCTCGATGTCACGCAGCCCGTTCGACGCGAGATGCGCGACCTTCCCGTTCCTGGTCACCACGGCCAGATATCCGGGGAGCAGATTCCGCTCCAGGTATCCGTCGAAATGCCTGTCGATCCGTCGAAGCCGCTCCGCGTCGAAACCCACCTCGGCCGGGTCGACGTCTACCTTCAGCTCGATCATGCGACCGAGGCTACGCGTTCCGCTCGGCCTGTTTCTCCAGTCGCCACGCCTCGTCGGTCTTCCCGATCCGCCAGTATCCGGAGATCGACAGCAGGTCGCGCCGCATCCCGCGGTCGTCCAGCAGGTGACGCCGCAGGTCCCGGACGAACCCCGCCTCGCCGTGGACGAACGCCTGCACGACCCCGTCGTGCCAGTCGAGCGCGCGGACGGCGGCGGCGAGATCGTCGCCCTTGCCCCGGTGCAGCCAGGTGATCCGCGCCTCGGCCTTGGTGGCCAGCGACTGCTCTTCGCCGGCGTCCTCCACGAGGATGACCGCGTGCACGGGAACGCCCACCGGCATCGCCTCGAGGGACGCGGCGATCGCCGGCAGGGCGCTCTCGTCCCCGGCGAGCAGATGCCAGTCGGCCTCCTCGCCCGGCGCGTACGCACCGCCGGGACCGGAGATCAGCAGCTCATCACCGGGTTTCGCGGCCGCGGCCCACGGTCCGGCGACGCCCTCGTCACCGTGGTGGACGAAGTCGAGCACCAGTTCGCCGAGATCCCGGTCGAAGGACCGGACGGTGTAGGAACGCATCCGCGGCCACTGCTCGCGCGGCAGTTCTTCGCGGACCCGCGCCAGGTCGAACGGTTCTGGATAGGTCACGCCGGGCACCCGGAAGTGCACCTTGACGTAGGCGTCGGTGAATTCGTTGGTGCGGAAGGAGGCGATTTCTTCTCCCCCAGCGACGATCCGGACCATATGCGGGGTGATCCGCTCGGTGCGCAGCACCCGCAACCGGGTCGCCGACGCCGGCTTACGCGCCTCGGCCATCCACGATTCCTTTCCTGGGTTAGGTGAACCTAACCGAGCGTACGCCCTTCCCCTACCGCCAGGGCGAGGTCTTCCATCATCCGGACAAAGTCCTCCCTGGTTCGCTCGGCGAACCCGACGAAGAACCGGTTCGCCAGCGGAACCGCCCACCGGCCATGGGAAGCGACGTTGTACACGCGATGAGTCACCCGCGCACCGGCCGGATCCTCCTCGACGGTGTACTCGCCGCGGTACCACCAACCGCCCTGCTGGGCGACGAAGCGCCGTTCGGCGTCGACCTCGAAGCGCGGGTTGTACGGCTGCTCTCGCAGAGTCCCCGCGATCCGGGCGAAGACCTCATCGGCGGGCGCGGGCACCACGCCCGCCACCTCGGCCAGCGGCTTCACGCCACGCTCGCGGCCGGATCACTCACCCTGGTGTTCTGGAACGACGCGACGCGCCAGCCTTCGGGCTCCTCCACCAGCACGTACGTCAGCGTCGATTCCCGGCCCGGTTCGGGTTTGCCGCCCGCCGGTGAAGACCCGCCGCCGGACACGACGATCGCGACGTCCGGCCGGACGAACCGGGCCTTGGGCTCACCGCTGCCGGCCACCAGCTTCGACCCCTTCAGCGGCCCCTCGAACAGGGCCCGGTGCGAGCTTTCGATGAGCGCGCGCCCCGGCATGTTCATCCCGAAGAACGTCACGTAGTCGGCGTCTTCGGTGAACCACCGCGCGTACGCGGCCGCGTCACCGTCGTTCCACGCGTCGGCGAGACGGCTCAGCACGGCCAGGACTTCGGTCTTTCGTTCGGACATGGCTCCTCCAACGGGACGAACAGCGTTCGTTTTACGAACACCGTTCTACAGACGAACGGCGTTCGCGTCAAGTAGAGTTCCCGGCGAACCCCGGATCAGGAGGCGAACGAAGTGAGCAGGCCCCGGCGTCGCGCCGAGAAACCCGTGCTGTCCCAGGAGCTCGTGGTGAAGACGGCACTGGACCTCCTCGCCGCCGAGGGGCTGGAGGCGGTGAGCATGCGGCGCGTGGCCCAGGCGCTGGACACCGGCCCTGCCTCGCTCTACGCCCACGTCGCGAACAAGGACGAACTCCACGAGCTGATGGTCGACCACGTCCTCGACTTCGGCCCGTTCCCCGAGCCCGATCCGCGGCGATGGGTCGAGCAGGCGAAGGATCTGCTGCGCGAGAACGTGCGCGCGCTGACGTCGTTCCCCGGGATCGCCAAGATCGCGTGGGCCATCACCGTACCCGTGGGCGCGAACGCCTTGCAGCAGGCCGAAGCCATGCTCGCGGTACTGCGCGCGGGCGGCCTCGACCTCAAGCGAGCGCTGTTCGCCGCCGACGCGTTATGGCTCTACGCCAAGGCTTTCGCCTACGAAGGCGCTGGATGGCAGCACGGCGACATCAACCTGGCCGAGCAGGAGGAACGCGGCAAACGGATGGTCGAGTACATGACGTCGTTCCCGCCCGGCACGTTCCCGAATCTGCTGGGGTCGGGCGAATACCTCACCGCGGAGACCGCGCGGGAACGGTTCGAGCTCGCCATCGATCTGTTCCTCACCGGCCTCGCGTCCAGGGCCTCGTGACCCGATGCCGGACCGTGTCCTCACTGTGTGGTGCCCTGCTCAGGTGAGCCTCCGCACCAACCCGTCCGCCAGCAACCGTCCCCGGTCGGTCAGCACCGCCCGCCCCTGACCATCCAAAGCGAACTGATCGAGCAAACCCTCGGCGGCGGCGACGCGAGCTTCGGCCCGCCCGTCGTCGTCGAGGGCGTCGAGCGGAAGTCCTTCCGACAGCCGGAGTTCCAGCATCACGCGTTCCAGATGCCGGTCTTCGCCGGTCAGCAGTTCGCGACCGGCGGCAGGCGACTCCCCTGCGGCGAGGGAAGCGGCATAGCGGGCCGGGTGTTTGACGTTCCACCAGCGGACGCCACCGACGTGGCTGTGCGCGCCGGGCCCCGCGCCCCACCAGTCACCGCCACGCCAGTAGCCGACGTTGTGCCGGCAGCGGGCTTCCTCCGACGTCGCCCAGTTGGACACCTCGTACCAGCGCAGACCCGCCGAAGCGAGGACGCGGTCGATCATCTCGTAGTCGGCGGCGAGTACGTCGTCGTCCGGTGCGGGCAGTTCGCCGCGGCGGATGCGGCGGGCGAGCGCGGTGCCCTCCTCGACGATCAGCGCGTACGCCGAGACGTGGTCGACGCCCGCGGCGAGCACCGCGTCCAGCGAGGCTTGGAGGTCTTCGACCCGCTCCCCCGGCGTGCCGTAGATGACGTCGAGGTTGACGTGCTCGAACCCGGCGGCCCGCGCTTCTTCGGCGGCCGCGACCGGACGGCCCGCGGTGTGCACGCGGTCGAGGATCTTCAGGACGTGCTTCGCGGCCGACTGCATCCCGAGTGAGATCCGGTTGTACCCGGCGTCACGGATCCCCGCGAAGAACTCCGGCGAGGTGGACTCCGGATTGGACTCCGTCGTCACCTCGGCGTCCGGCGCGAGGCCGAACGTGTCGCGGACAGCGTCGAGAACGCCGCGCAGGCCATCCGCCCCGAGCAGGGACGGAGTGCCACCGCCGACGAAGACGGTGTCGACCGCGGGCGGCTTCCCGAGCACGCGCGAGGCCAGGTCGAACTCGCGCTTGAGGCCTTCGAGCCAGGACTGCGGCGACGAATCGCTGTCCAGCTCACCGGCGGTGTAGGTGTTGAAGTCGCAGTAGCCGCACCGGGTCGCGCAGAACGGGACGTGCACGTAGACGCCGAACGGCCGGGTGCCGAGCCCTTCCAGCGCGCTCTCGGGGAGCGCGGACTCGACGGGCGTGGTGGTTTCGGGCAGCAACGCGGGCACACCCCAGTGTCCCCCACTCCCTGAAGGCCTCCCTCCCCGGGGAAGGAGGCCTTCACGAGAACGCGCTACCGGTCGGCGATACGCACCTCGACCGACGTCGAGCGGATGCCGTCCTCGAACCGCACCCAGACGAGGGTTCCATGGAGATCGAGCAGTCGTCGACCACGTTGGCGAGATGCCCTCTGGCGTTCGGCGCGCAGCCGACCGCCTCGAAGCGGTACGAGCCGCCCGTGCGCGGCACCGCCCCTTCATCGGGCGAAACCGCGGCGACCACCCATCGGCGCATGCGCAACTTCTCCGTCCTCTGTGGATCGGAGACCGAAGCCGGCGGCGACGGCGGCCTCACTCACCCGAAGCGGTACTAGGCCAGCCCGTTCGCGGCCAACCATTCCGGGGACGGCGGAATCACCTCGATGATGTCGATCAGGAAGCCGTTGAGGTCCTCGATGTAGAAGTGCCGCTGGCCGAATTCCTCGTCCACGAGTTCCGTGACGATCTTGACCCCTTCCCCGCGCAGCCGCTCGTATTCGGCCGCCGCGTCGGCGACCATGAACCCGACCATCGAGCCGGCGGCCTCCTGCGACCGCCAAGGCTCCGGCGTGGCCTTGTGGCCGCGCTTCGCGAAGCTCATCTCATAGCCGGGGACGCCGGTGTTGAGGCTGGAGAACCAGTCGAGCTCGATCGTCACCGTCAACCGCAGGTGCCGCTTCCACCAGGCGGTGGTCTCGGCGATGTCGTCGACGAGCACACAGGCACCGAAACCGCTGAGTTGCATCTGGTGTTTCCTCCCAGTCGAACCACTTGATACGTAGTACTATAGACATAGTGGTTTGAGCGAAGCAAGGAGAATGTTCCGATGCGACAGAATCCGGAGCGCCGGACCGCCCTCACCGACGCCGCCATCACCGTCCTCGCCCGCGAGGGCGCGCGCGGGCTCACCTATCGCGCCGTGGACGTCGAAGCGGACGTCCCGCCGGGAACGACGTCCAACTACTTCCGCAACCGGGATCAGCTGCTCGGCGAGGTCGGCGTCCGCGTGCACGAACGGCTGTCGGCACCGGCGGACGTGATGGCGAACCCGCAGGCGGAGACGCCGTCCCACGACCGGGTGGGCGTGCTGCTCGGCGAGCTCATGGGGCGGCTGACCGCCCACCGCGAGCCCTATCTCGCCCTGCTCGAACTCCGGCTCGAAGCCACCCGCCGCCCGGATCTGGCGGCCGAGCTGACCAAGACGATCCGCGAAGGAATCGACCTGAGCGTCGACTGGCACGTCGCGGCCGGGATGCCGGGCGGACGGGCCGAAGTGCTGCTGATGTATCTCGCGCTGACCGGGCTCACCGTCGAACGACTGACCCTGCCGGAGGTGCTGGCGGACGTCACCGACGAAGACGTCATCCGGACCATCGTGGACCGCGTCCTCCCTTCTTGAGCCGTGCGCGTTCTGCGTCACAGTGTCGGTCCGCGAGCTCGGACTTGACCGTCAAAGCAGGCCTCCGACCAGCGGAAACGTCCACATGCGGACGTTGTTCCCAGCATTCGGACCGGCCTAGACCACATAGTGGGCGCGTGGCACGCTGAACGAATGACCCGCGCCGGAATCACCCTCGTGGCACGCCGCCACGTGGATCTTCGTCGCGTGGCGAGCGCGCTCTGTGCGACGAACCGCTGACTCCCCGCCACCACCACGATCTGCCGGAGGACTCCCATGTCGTCGCCCACGCGCGAGACCCCTGCCCGCACGCCCCGGGTGAAACAGAAACGGGGCGAAGGACAGTGGGCGTTGGGGTATCGCGAACCGCTGAACCCCAACGAGCGGTCCAAGAAGGACGACAACCCGCTCAACGTCCGGGCCCGGATCGAGAACATCTACGCCCACCGCGGGTTCGACTCGATCGACCCCGGTGACCTCCGCGGCCGGTTCCGCTGGTTCGGCCTCTACACCCAGCGCAAACCGGGGATCGACGGCGGCCGCACCGCGACGCTGGAGCCCGAGGAGCTCGACGACCGCTACTTCATGCTGCGGGTCCGGCTCGACGGCGGCGCGCTGACCACCGGCCAGCTGGCCGTACTCGCCGAGATCTCGCAGACCCACGCGCGCGACACCGCCGACATCACCGACCGGCAGAACATCCAGTACCACTGGATCCAGGTCGAGGACGTCCCGACGATCTGGGCCAAGCTGGAGAACGCCGGGATGACCACGATGGAGGCCTGCGGCGACAGCCCGCGTGTCATCCTCGGCTCCCCTGTCGCCGGCATCGCCGCGGACGAGATCATCGACGGCACGCCCGCGATCGACGAGATCAAGCGCCGCTACATCGGCGACCCGCGTTACTCGAACCTGCCACGCAAGTTCAAGACCGCGATCTCGGGCCAGCAGGACGTCGCCCACGAAATCCACGACATCGCCTTCGTCGGGGTGAACCATCCCGAGCACGGGCCCGGCTTCGACCTCTGGGTCGGCGGCGGCCTGTCCACCAACCCGATGATCGGGCAGCGGCTGGGCGCCTGGGTCCCCCTGGACGAGGTCCCCGACGTCTGGGAAGGCGTGATCAGCGTCTTCCGCGACTACGGCTACCGGCGCCTGCGTGCCCGCGCCAGGATCAAGTTCCTGGTGAAGGACTGGGGTGCCGCGAAGTTCCGTCAGGTACTGGAAGACGAGTACCTCAAGCGCAAGCTGACCGACGGCCCGGCGCCCGAGGTGCCCGCCACGCAGATCGATCACGTCGGCGTGCACCCGCAGACCGACGGCAGGTTCTACGTCGGCGCCGCACCGATCGCGGGCCGCGTCTCCGGCGCCACCCTGCTGGCGGTCGCGAAGGCCGCCGAACGCGCCGGCTCGAACCGCGTCAGGCTGACCCCGCAACAGAAACTCGTGGTCCTCGACGTCCCCGAGGCCGAAATCGGCGGACTGAAGACCGAACTGGCCGACCTGGGCCTGCAAGTCGAGCCCTCGCCGTGGCGGCGCGGGATCATGGCCTGCACCGGGCTGGAATACTGCAAGCTCGCCATCGTCGAGACCAAGGCCCGCGCCATCCAGCTGGTCGACGAACTGGAGAAGCGCCTCGCCGACATCCAGGCCGAGTTCGACAACCCGGTGACCGTGCACCTCAACGGCTGCCCCAACTCCTGCGCGCGGATCCAGACCGCCGACATCGGGCTCAAGGGCCAGATCGTCACCGACGAGGACGGCAAGCAGGTCGAAGGCTTCCAGGTGCACCTCGGCGGCGGGCTCGGCCTGGACGCCGGGTTCGGCCGGAAGCTGCGTGGCCACAAGGTGACCGCTTCGGAGCTGACCGCGTACGTCGAGCGGGTCGTGCGGGCGTACCTCGCCGGCCGCGATCCCGGCGAGCGATTCGCCCAATGGGTCACGCGGGCCGAAGAAGGCGTCCTGCAGTGACCGAACGAGCGACCCCGTACTACTGCCCTTTCTGTGGCGATGAAGACCTGCGGCCGGAAGAGGGCGGCTCCTGGCTGTGCTCGGGCTGCCGCCGGGTCTTCACCGTGAAGTTCCTCGGACTGTCCTTTCCGGAGGTGTCACCAGGATGACCGCCACTGCCGACTACAAGACACTCGCCGAACGCGCCTCGAAAGAGCTCGCGGAGGCGACCGCGACCGAGGCCTTGCGCTGGACGGCGGAGACCTTCGGTGACGACTTCATCGTCGCGTCGAACATGCAGGACGCCGTCCTGATCGATCTGGCCACCCAGGTCAAAGCCGAAGTCGACGTGCTGTTCCTGCAGACCGGCTACCACTTCCCGGAGACCATCGGCACCCGCGACGCGGTGCAGGCGGTCTACCCCGGCGTGCGGATCGTCAACGCCGAGGCCGGGCAGAGCGTCGCCGAGCAGGACGCGGAGTACGGCCCGAAACTGCACGAGCGCGACCCGAACCTGTGCTGCCAGTTGCGCAAGGTCGTACCGCTTCGGAACACGCTGGCGAAGTACTCGGCGTGGGTGACCGGCGTCCGCCGCGTCGACGCGCCGACCCGCGCGAACACCCCCATCGTCACCTGGGACGACCGCAACGGGCTGGTGAAGATCAACCCGATCGCGCCGTGGTCCGACGACGAGTTCAGGGACTACATCGACGAACACGGGATCCTCGAGAACCCGCTGGTGTCCATCGGTTATCTGTCGATCGGCTGCGCGCCGTGCACCGCGAAGGTCGCTCCGGGCCAGGACCCGCGCAGCGGCCGGTGGGCCGGTCAGGGCAAGACCGAGTGCGGCCTGCACGGGTGAGAAGGGACGACATGACCACGCTCGAACCGGCCGCTGACGCCGCCACGGACAACCTGGCGGCGCTGGAATCCGAGGCCATTCACATCTTCCGCGAGGTGGCTGGCGAATTCGACCGGCCGGTCATCCTGTTCTCCGGTGGCAAGGACTCGACGCTCCTGCTGCACCTGGCGATCAAGGCCTTCTGGCCGGCGCCGGTGCCGTTCCCGTTGCTGCACGTGGACACCGGGCACAACCTCGAGGAGGTCATCGACTTCCGCGACCGCGTGGTCGAGCAGCACGGGCTGCGGCTGCACGTGGCGAAGGTGCAGGACTGGATCGATGACGGCAGGCTCGAAGAGCGCGCCGACGGGATGCGCAACCCGTTGCAGACCACGCCGCTGCTCGACACGATCTCCGAGAACAAGTTCGACGCCGTCTTCGGCGGCGGGCGCCGCGACGAGGAACGCGCCCGCGCCAAGGAACGGATCTTCAGCCTGCGCAACGCTTTCGGCCAGTGGGAGCCGCGTCGGCAGCGCCCCGAACTGTGGAATCTCTACAACGGGCGGCACCGCCCCGGCGAGCAGGTCCGCGTCTTCCCGCTGTCCAACTGGACCGAGGCGGACGTCTGGAACTACATCGCGCGGGAGAAGGTCGAACTGCCGTCGATCTACTACGCGCACCGGCGCGAGGTCTACCAGCGCGACGGGATGTGGCTCACCGAGGGCCCTTGGGGTGGGCCACGACCGGGCGAGGACGTGAAGGAACTGACCGTGCGCTACCGGACCGTCGGCGACGGTTCGTGCACGGGCGCCATCGAATCGACCGCCGCCACGGTGGACGAGGTCATCGCCGAGGTCTCGGCCTCCCGGCTCACCGAACGCGGCGCCACCCGCGCGGACGACCGGATGTCGGAGGCGGCGATGGAAGACCGCAAGCGTGAGGGGTACTTCTGATGTCCAGTCTGTTGAGGCTCGCGACCGCGGGCAGTGTGGACGACGGGAAGTCGACCCTGGTCGGGCGGCTCCTCTACGACACCAAGTCCGTCCTCGCCGACCAGTTGGACGCCGTCACCCGCGCCAGTGTCGACAAAGGACTGTCCACACCGGACCTCTCGCTGCTCGTGGACGGCCTGCGCTCGGAACGCGAGCAGGGCATCACGATCGATGTGGCGTACCGGTATTTCGCGACACCGAGGCGCAGCTTCGTGCTCGCGGACACGCCGGGCCACGTGCAGTACACGCGGAACACGGTGACCGGGGCGTCCACCGCGCAACTGGCCGTGCTGCTGGTCGACGCGCGCAAGGGCGTCATCGAGCAGACCCGCCGCCACGCAGCGGTGCTCGCGCTGCTGGGTGTGCCGCATCTGGTGCTGGCGGTGAACAAGATCGATCTCGTCGGCTACGACGAAGCGACGTTCACCGTGATCGCCGAGGAATTCGCCGAGCACGCCGCTTCCTTGGGCTACGAACGCGGTTCCGTGCTCGCGGTGCCGGTTTCGGCGCTGGAGGGCGACAACGTCGCGGAGAAGTCGGACAAGACCCCGTGGTACTCCGGGCCGACCCTGCTGGAGCACCTGGAAACCGTGCCGGTGGCACCGGATCCACACGATTCGGCCTTCCGCTTCCCGGTGCAGTACGTGATCCGGCCGCGTACGGCCGAGCACCCCGACTATCGCGGGTACGCCGGGCAGATCGCGGCGGGCACCGTCCGGCCGGGTGACGAGATCGTCGTACTCCCCCAAGGCCTCCGCAGCCGGGTGGAGGGCATCGACACCGCCGACGGGCCGCTCGCCGAAGCCGGGTCGGGCACCTCGGTGACCCTGTTGCTGGCGGACGACCTCGACATCTCGCGCGGGGATCTGATCGCCGCCGCGGACCGGCAGCCGGAGGTGACCGACGAGATCACCGCGACCCTGTGCTGGCTCTCGGCCAAGGCGCTCAAACCGGGCGCCCGGGTGCTGGTGAAGCACGGCACACGAACGGTGCAGGCCATCGTCGGCGAACTCCACGCCCGTTTCGACGAGCAGACGCTGTCCAGTGTGGACGGACCGGAGTCACTGGAGCTCAACGACATCGGCCGGGTCACCCTGCGGCTGGCCGAGGCGATCGGCGTGGACGACTACGGTGTCAGCCCGCGGACGGGCGCGTTCCTGGTCATCGACCCGAAGGACGGCGACACCCTCGCCGCCGGACTCGTCGGCGAAAGGTTCGCATGACGCGGGCGCTCGTCGCCGTCGCACACGGCAGCCGTGACCCGAGATCCGCCGCGACCATCCGAGCCCTGCTCGACGTCGCCCGCGGCCTGGCGCCGGGCCTCGACATCCGAGAGTCCTTTTTGGACCTCTCGGAGCCGCTGCTGACCGACGTCCTGCGCGAGTTGTACGCCGAAGGGCATCGCGAGGTCGTCGTGGTGCCACTGCTGCTCGGTGTGGCCTACCACGCCCGGGTCGACCTGCCCGCGCTCGTCGCCGAGGTTACCGCGGACTGCCCTGGCCTCGACGTGCGCGTTTCCGGGGTGCTGGGCATCGACCCGGTCATCGAGACGGTCGCGCTGGACCGGCTCACCGAGGCGGGCGCCGACCTCGGCGATCCGGCACTGGGCGTCCTCCTCGCCGGCGTCGGCTCGTCGAATGTCGCCGCGAACGACGCGGTCGCCGGGATCACCACCCACTGGCACCTGCGGCGCGGATTGCTCGCGACCCCCGCCTTCGCCACCGCGGCCCAGCCGGACGTGCCCGCCGCGATCGAGCGGTTGCGGCTCAACGGCGCACGGCGGCTCGCGGTCGCGGGCTGGTTCCTCGCGCCGGGATTGCTGCCGGACCGGATCGCCCGGCTGGCGCGCGAAGCCGACCCGTCGATCATCGTCGCCGGACCGCTGGGCCCGGATCCGCGCATCGCCGGACTCGTCCTGGAGCGCTACGACCTCGCCGCCGCCCGGCTAGCCGCCTGAGTAGACCGGCTTTGTCCCGTTCGGGTGCTTGATACCGAACTTGCCGGTAACTCTCTAAGCGCTGCGCAGCTCGCTTTCGCTCCCCATCGAACCCTCAGGTAGGTGGAACCTGAAGGCTGCCATCCGTGCCCTCGTCTGCGCTTCGGCCGCGATCGTCCCACTCGTCGGTCTGGCCGCTCCGGCATCGGGCGCGACCACAGTCGTCTTCGACTGCGAAGCGAAACCGCCGCTCGTCGGTTACCAGTACCTCAAGCTGAACCAGGACGCCGACGTCACCGCCCCGGCCGACCTCACCGGCGGCTCCGGCATCGGCTCGACGTTCGAACTGCCGACCGTGACCGCGCACACCACCGCGGGCTCGTCCGGCACCATCGAGACGAAGCTGGCGGGCAGTGGCTACGGCAACCCGGGCCTGACCTTCACCGCGACGACGATCGACTGAACCGCGCCTGCGCCACCCTCCCGCGGGGTGGCGCAGGCCACTGCCCGACCGGACCGCGCTGTGCGAAGGTGTGGCATGGCTGACGAACTGGTGCACTACGACGTGGTGGGCGGCACCGCCACGATCACCTTGGACTCCCCGCACAACCGCAACGCGCTCTCCGCCCAGCTGCGGCGCGAACTGAGCGAATCGCTGGACAAGGCGCGGGCGGACGACGCGGTACGGGTCATCGTGCTCACCCACACCGGCCCGGTGTTCTGCGCCGGGATGGATCTCAAAGAGGCCCGCGGCGCCGGGGCGGGCAACCAGGGCGTCAACGAGTTCCCGAAGATCCTCGACCAGCTGTGGACCAGCCCCAAGCCGGTGGTGGCGAAGCTGGCAGGCCCCGCGCGGGCGGGTGGCATCGGCATGGTGGCCGCGACCGACATCGCCGTCGCGGTGCACGAAGCGACCTTCGCCTTTTCCGAGGTGCGGATCGGTGTCGTACCCGCCGTCATTTCGCTGACCGTGCTGCCGCGGCTCAACGCCCGTGCCGCGCACGAACTGTTCCTGACCGGCGACACCTTTGACGCGAAACGGGCCGTCGAGATCGGCCTGCTGAACTCGGCCGTCACCGCCGACGAACTCGACGGCGAGGTCGCCCGCTACGTCAAGGCGCTCGCCCTCGGCGGGCCGAAGGCGCTCGCGGCGACGAAGGAACTACTCAGCAAGCCTCGCCCAGTC
Organism: Amycolatopsis coloradensis; assembly: GCF_001953865.1. Taxonomy (GTDB): domain Bacteria; phylum Actinomycetota; class Actinomycetes; order Mycobacteriales; family Pseudonocardiaceae; genus Amycolatopsis; species Amycolatopsis coloradensis. The sequence goes on along the minus strand of NZ_MQUQ01000020.1, from coordinate 230,857 downwards.
ACGCCGGGCGAAGGCTTCGAGGCCATGAACAAGCTGTCCGCCGGGTTCTTCGCGAGCGAAGAAGGACAGGAAGGCATCACGGCCTTCACCCAGAAGCGCAAGCCGAATTGGGTTCCGGAGGCTTAGTCAGGCAGGACGACGGTGAGGCGCCGGGAGTCCGATCGGTCACCGGCCGGCCCCAGCGCCCGCTGCGCGTCGGAAAGCACGCTCCGGACAGCCAGGTACGCCTTCGGATCACGCGCCTTGAGCACCGAGGAATCGGACCAGATCAGCACGTGCTCACCCGGCGGCAGCCAGGACAGGTCGGTGAGGCAGTCGTAGAGCGCGTCGAGGGTCTTCCCGAAGTAATCGGGGAAGGACAGCGCTTCCGCGATCGCGTCCAGCGCCGAAGCCTTGTCGGTCGCCTTGCCGCCATCGATCGGATGCGGATGCGCGCCCCGCGCGAAGGCCTTTTTCGCTTCGCCCTTCCCCGCCGTGCTCATCGGCCGGCGTCCACTACGACGAAGGACTTGTAGTGGTCCTCGGTGTAGTACAGCTCCTTGCCGGTGCCGGTCACCAGCCGCCTGGCCCCGCGATCCGGGCTGCCCGGCGTCTTGACCGTGTATTCCCGGTAGTAGCCGGAATCCTTGGCGGGGAGGACCTTCTCCCGGTTCTGAAAGGTGACGTCGTCGTTGCGCGGATACGGGTACGGCCCGCCCGCCTTGATGAGCTTCCAGGTGTCGGCGGCCTGCGGGGGAAGCCCTGTGAGCGGTTTGACCGGAAGCCCGGACTCCGCGCCCGCGACCTTGCCCTTGGCCTGGCTCGCCCCGGTCTCACCCGGCTTCCCCGCCGCGCTGGACGAGCTCGCCGGAGGCGAAGTGCTCTTCGTGTCGTCACCGCTGATGCCGTCCTTGACGAACCAGCCGGCGAGCACCAGCACGATCAGTCCGATCAGGGCGGCGGTGATCCGCCTACGGTTGAACATGGTTCGCCAGCTTAGGAGGGCCGGTCGGAGTCGTTCGCATCGCGGGCCGCGCCGAAGATCCGGGCGACCCTGCCGAAGACCGTGTCGAGCAACCAGGCCGCGACCAGGCACAGCGGCACCACGACCGCCATGACCAGCACGAACTGCACGGGAAACGAGGCCTGCGCGAGCCACAGCTCGACGCCGTCCCACCAGTCAGCAAGCCCGTTGAACACAGTGTGAGCCTACGCGCGCGCCTGCTGCCACCGCCGCTCAGGCCAGGTAGGTTGCTGACATGTTCGCCGTTTACGCTTCCGAACCCAACGCCGAAAAGCCGCTGGACTCGCTCGTGATCGGCGAGCGACCCGAACCCGAGGTACCCGAGGGCTGGGTGCGGGTCCACGTCAAGGCCGCCAGCCTCAACATGCACGATCTGTGGACGCTGCGCGGTGTCGGCATCAAACCCGAGCAGTTCCCGATGATCCTGGGCTGCGACGGAGCGGGCACGCTCGACGATGGCACCGAGGTCGTCCTCCACTCCGTGATCAACGCCCCCGGCTGGCAGGGCGACGACACCCTCGACCCGAAGCGCAGCCTGCTGACCGAGAAATACCAGGGCAGCTTCGCCGAGCAGGTCGTCGTCCCAGCGCGCAACGTCGTGCCGAAGCCGTCGGGCCTGACCTTCGCGGAGGCCTCGACCATGGGCACGGCCTGGTTGACCGCCTACCGGATGCTGTTCGTGAAGTCCGGGCTGCGACCAGGGCAGACGATGCTCGTCCAGGGCGCCTCCGGCGGCGTCTCGACCGCCCTCGTGCAGCTCGGGCGAGCTGCCGGATTCCGGGTTTGGGTGACAGGGCGTAGCGAAGAAAAGCGTGCGCTGGCCGAAAATCTGGGCGCACATCAGACCTTCGAGTCCGGCGCGCGACTGCCGGAACGAGTCGACGCGGTCTTCGAGACCGTCGGGAAGGCGACCTGGTCCCATTCGGTGAAGTCGCTCAAACCGGGCGGGATCATCGTCGTTTCGGGCTCGACCAGCGGACCCGACGCTCACGCGGAGTTGCAACGCGTGTTCTTTCTGCAGCTGCGGATCGCGGGTTCGACGATGGGAACCAGGGACGAATTGACCGATCTCCTCGCTTATCTGGAGCTCACCGGGGTTCGACCGCAGATCGGCGCGCGATTGCCGTTCTCGGAAGCGAAAACCGGGTTTGAAAACATGCTTGACGGGGAAACCTCCGGCAAGGTGGTCTTCACGCATTGATCGGAGGGGTGGATTCTCCCCCTCGCTCAAGATCAAGCACGCACATGAGCGCACGTCCGCGCGGTCCACGCAGGTCAAACAGCCATTTCCTGGCCTTGTCAAGTGTCAAGAACGTTATGACTCAGCGAGCTTTTCACGACCAAAGTTCGACCAAAATCCGATCTCTCGCGGTTAACCTGGAATCATGACCGCATCGCAGCGGCCCGAACCGGCGGACCCCGGGGGCCGGACAACCACCGAAGCCGACCCGATCCGTGTCTCTTTCCGGCGCTATGCCGGTGTCCGCACCAGAGTGCTCGAAGTCGGGCCGCCGCCGGTGGAATCCGCCGATCGCGCGCCTCGCCGGGTACTCGGCAGGCGGACGGCCACGCGCGGGCACGCCAAGCCGACCGCACCGAGACTGGTGCTGCTCCACGGTTACTGCGACAGCGCCGACACCTGGCGCCCGGTTCTGGAACTGCTCGCGACCGCCGGGATCCCGGCGGTCGCGGTCGATCTACCGGGTTTCGGTGACGCACAGCCACTGCGACCGGGCCCGATGCTGCCGCAGCTGGACGCGTTCACCGCCGCCGTGATCAAGGAGCAGGCCGTTCTCGGCACGGTGGTGCTCGCGGGCAACTCGCTCGGCGGCACGATGAGCCTGCGCGCCGCGGAGAACCACCGGCTGCCGGTCGCGGGCGTGGTGTCGATCGCCGCTCCCGGTTTCGTGGACAGCTGGCTGATCCGGACCATGGCGCGCTACCCACTGCCGCTGCGGATGTACTCGGCGCTGCCGCTGCCGATCCCCGGTTTCGTCGTCCGCGCCGTGGCCGAGCAGGTCGTGCCCCGGCTGCTGTACGCCAACGCCACGGCCGCGGACGCCGACCAGGTACGCCGGTTCACCTCCCTGTTCCCCGACTACCGTTCCACCACCACCCGGCTCGAGCAGGCAAGGCAACTCGTCGAAGAGCTGACGAACGCGTACCGGCTCGAAGAGGTCCGTGTTCCGCTCGTGGTAGTCGTCTGCGGCAAGGACAAGCTGGTCAGCGCCGCCTCCGGACGGCGGCTGCACGCGCTGGTCCCGCACAGCAGGCTGATGGTGCGCGAAGACTGGGGCCACTGCCCGCAGCTGGACGACCCCGTCGAGATCTCGGAGCTGCTGACCTACTTCTCCGCCAGCGCGTCAAGGCCGTCGAAGATCGCCTCTCGCGTGGCGGCTGAAGTGAGCGAGGACACCGTCGCCGGATAGGTGCGCTCTCCCGCTTACCCGACCAGCGCTTTGGCGACGGCGAGGAAGTCGCGGAGCGCGGGATGCGGGGAGTGTGGCGGCCACGCCAGGTACACGGCGACAGGGGGAGCGTCGCTGAGGGGAACGTAGACGATCTCGGGGCGCTGATACAGCTGGCTACTGGGATCCGGGGTGATGCCGAGCCCCGCCCCCGCGGCGATGTTGCTCAACCAGTCATCGACAGTGCCCACTTCGACCGTGACGGCGGGCCGCCGATTCTCTTTCCACAGATCGGGTTCGGTTGTTCCGGAAGCGGTGTTCACGACAAGGTCGTATCGAGCCACTTCCCCGAGAGTCACCGACCGGCGGTTCGCCAGCTCGTGCTGAAGGGGGACGGCCACCAAGCGGGCCTCCTGATAGAGCAACTCGTGCCGGTATCCCGGCCCGGGGCGCCTGCCCCTCACCACGGCGATGTCGATGGCGGCCTCGTCCAGCTTGGCGTAGACGTCATCGACCTGCCGCAGGTGCAGTTGGTATTCCCGGTATTCGCTCCGCCACCGCTGGATCAGATTCGTGGTGAATCGCCCCAGCGCGGCCCAGGCATGTCCCACACGTAACGGCCTCGGCGCGTCGAATGGACTGGACAGGGCTTCGGTGAACGCTTTGACAGCCTGTATCGCTTTTGTCCGGAACGCCATTCCCGCGACGGTGAGTTCCACGCCTTTCGCCGACCGGCGCAGCAACGTGGTCCCTACCTGTTGTTCCAGCTGGGACAACGTCCGGGACAGGGCAGGCTGAGTCACTCTCAGCAGTCGCGCCGCACGACTGATGCTGCCTTCCTCGGCTGCCGCGAGAAACGCCTCCAGGTGCCGGAACTCAACCCCCATAACCTCCAAGCATACCGTCATTCGAAATGAGCATTGTCGCGAGGGTTTCGAACGGTGATATAAAGAACTGCACCCACCAAGAGAGAATCGCGTTCCGACGGCCGCGTCATGGAGCTGTCGGCGCAAGTCCGGAAAGTACGAACTTACGGGGGGGGAATCGGTGCGCTCTCACATCGTGGGCAAAGTCGAATTGGACAGGGCCAGGCTCCAGTATGACCTCGAAGCGCTGGCCTCGATTCCACGAGTCGAGGAAGAGTGCGACGAAGTCAGCTCCGGATACTGGAAGAACCTTTCCCTCTGGAACTCCAGCGGCGAGGCGGACGACACCATGTATCGGGACATCCAGGGAGCGGCGAAGCCGACAGCACATGCCGCAAAAGCCCCCTACCTGCACGAATTGATCCAGACGGTGTTCGACCCGAAGATCGTCAAGATGGCCCGAGCCCGCAACCTGGTGGACGCCATGGTCATCCCGCACCGGGACTTCATCGAGCTGAACAAGGACAACGACCAGTACTTCCGTACGTTCATGGTCCTCGAAGACAACGAATCCGCCTTCCATTCCGATGATGACACCGTTATCCACATGCGCCCAGGCGAAATCTGGTATCTCGACGCCGCCGCCCCTCATTCGGCGGTCAATTTCTCCTCGAACAGCAGGCAATCACTGTGTGTCGACTTCGCTTCGAAGGTGCTTTCACAGAAGATCGGATCTTCGCCGACAAATCGTTCTACCGGCCTGCCCTGAAGCCGGAAATCGTAGCGGGGAAGCCTTTACCGACGAGCATCGCGACAAGCTTGTCCGCCTCGGTGAGGTCATCGACGAGGACAACTTCAAAGACATCTTGTTCCTGATGTCCCGGGTGCATTACCGGTACGACGTGCCGCCGCCGAAACCTACACGTGGTTCATCGAAGCCTGTCGTCTGGCTGACGACGCGTCGTTGACAGCGAGGGCGGAGGGGGTACGCGACTACATGATCGGTCAGCGCGCCCTCGGTGAACGGCTCGCCGCCGCCTGACCCCCCCTCGACCAGTGGGGGAATCCGACCGCTCGGATCCCCCCACCCGAGCCGGAAGAAACACGGCCACCGATGCCCGAAGTCGCATCTCATTCGAGTGACAGCTCACTCAAGGTCGGCGCGCCGATCGCGTTCGTGCTCATGTGGGCCAGTGGCGCCATCGCCGTGCTGTACGGCCTCGAACATTCGTCGGTGGTGACGTTCCTGCTGTTACGCGCCACCGGCGCGGCCGCGGTCTCGTGGCTGGTGTGGCTGGTCGTTCGTGATCCACTGCCTGCCCGCCGGGGCCAGTGGGCCCGCCTGATCACTGTCGCGCTCCTGCTGCAGGTGTTCTACCAGGGGTTCTTCTTCCTGGCGTTGGGGACAGGAGCGCCGGCGGGAGTGGTCGCGGTGCTGGTCGGGTTCCAGCCGGTCCTGACCGCGATCCTGACCCGCCCCGGCCGCAACCCCACCCTGTACGCGGGTCTGGCATCGGGTTTCGCCGGGGTCGTGGTCACCTCCGGGTCGGGAATCGACCTGAGCGATGTCGGCAGCGTGCTGGGTATGGTGTTCTCCCTCGCGGCACTGATCGGCATCACCGCGGGAACGCTGGTGCAGGGACGCACGGTCGGCGTCGGGGTGTGGGCCTCACTGGCTCTGCAGAGCACCATCAGCGCCATCGTTTACGCCCTCCTCGCCCTCACCACGGGACACCTGCGCGCGCAGGTGAATCCCGAGCTCGTCGCCGCGGTGGGGTGGATGGTCCTCGTCGTGTCCGTCGGAGCGACCGCGCTGCTGTACTTGATGATCGGCAAAGGTGAAGCCACCAAGGTGACCAGCTTGTTCTACTGCGTCCCACCGGTCACCGCGTTGCTGGACTGGGCGTTCTTCGGCCGGTTCCTGACCGCTTGGGAGATCGCGGGCGTCGTCCTCGTCTCACTGGCCGTCGCCCTGACCCAGCGTGCGAAAGAAACTCACGTTCAAAAGCCGAAGCAACCCACCGGGGCGTAGCGGTCGGTGCTCCTCAGCCGTCAAATCGCTGAGGTGTCGGGTTCGAATCCCCTCGCCCCGACCGCGATCCGAACCGACGGACCACCGTACGGCGCGGTCTTCCCAGGTCCGTGTGGTCAAGTAATTCACCTCACAGGACACTCAGCTCACCCATTCGCTGGGCACGGCTTAGTCTCCCTTTCGGACTGTGACCCAGTCCGAAGGCACACTCTGTTGGGAGACGACGATGTCCGCACCGCGCAGCCTGGGCTCGGGATCCGGGGTATTCCGCCGCAAACCGATCGACCAGATCCAAGAACTGAGTGACGGTGGTGGTGGGCTCCAGCGCACGCTCGGCCTGCGCCAGCTGACCGCGATCGGGGTCGGCGGCATCATCGGCGCGGGAATCTTCTCCCTGGCCGGCGCGGTCGCGAACAAGACGGCCGGACCAGCGGTGCTCATCTCGTTCCTCATCGCGGGTATCGCCAGCGCGGCCGCCGCGTTCTCCTACGCCGAATTCGCCGGGCTGATCCCCCGCGCCGGATCCGCCTACACCTACGGGTACACCGTGCTGGGCGAGATCGTCGGCTGGTTCATCGGCTGGGACCTGCTGCTGGAGTACACCGCGATCGTGGCGGTGGTCGCGATCGGCATCTCCGGCTACTTCAACGAGCTACTCGGATATCTCAACATCGACCTGCCGACGTGGATGCTCGGCGCTCCAGGCACCGAGAAAGCCGGCGTCGAGCCAGGGTCCTACAAGGTCAACCTGTTCGCCGTGCTGCTGTGCCTGCTGATCGCCTTCATCCTCAACCAGGGCATGAAGAACGCGGCCCGGTTCGAGACGCTGCTGGTCTACTTGAAGGTCGGCCTGGTCCTGCTGGTGGTCGTCGTCGGCGTCTTCCACATCAACACCGACAACTACTCGAACTTCTTCCCGTTCGGCCTCAGTGGTGCGTTCACCGGTGCGGCGACGGTGTTCTTCGCGGTGTTCGGCTACGACGCGATGTCCACCGCGGCCGAGGAGTCGACCGACTCCCAGAAGCACATGCCGAAGGCGATCATCTACTCGCTTGCCATCTCGATGGTGCTCTACGTGCTGGCTTGCCTGGTCCTGACCGGGATGGTCAACTACAAGGACATCGACAGCGAAGCCGCCTTCTCCAGTGCCTTCGCCGGTCTCGGGATGAAGTGGCTCGGCCTGATCATCGCGGTCGGCGCGATCATCGGTATCACCACGGTGCTGTTCACCTTTCTCATGGGCGCGAGCCGGGTCGGCTACTCGATGAGCCGCGACGGACTGCTGCCCAAGTGGTTCGGCAAGACCCACCCGGTGCGCAAGGTGCCGAGCCGGATGACCTGGGTGCTCGGCATCGCGTCGGCGATCATCGCCGGGCTGCTGCCCATCGGTGAGGCCGCGGAACTGACGAACATCGGCATCCTGCTCGCGTTCGTCGTCGTCTGCGTCGCGGTGATCGTGTTGCGCTACAAGCAGCCGGACCTGCCGCGGTCGTTCAAAACCCCGGGCATGCCGGTCGTGCCGATCGTCGGCATCGTCTTCTCGATCTGGCTGATCACGTTCCTGAACTACCACACCTGGCTGCGGTTCGCGGGCTGGTTCGCCCTCGGCCTGTTCATTTACTTCGTTTACAGCCGCCGTCATTCCGCGTTGAACGCGAACAGCGGCGACGCGAAGCAGGTCAGCGGAGACGACTCAAACGCGTAGCGGCTTCGCGGGCTTCGGTCTGGAGGCGTTCGACGATCGACGCCGCCGGGCCGGAGCCCGCGAGTTCGTAGGTCTGCCCCGCGTAGAGAGACATCACTTCGGGGTCTCCCGCCTTTCCCGCGGCCGCGCGGATCGGCTTGGTCAGGTTGTTGACCTCCGGATACGCCGACGGTGCCGTGGCCGAGAAGTCCGTGACCGCACGGTTGACCAGCGAGCGCGCGGGTCGTCCGCTGAACGCCCTGGTGAACGCGGTCGGCCTGCCGCCGTCCGCCAGCGCCTTCCGGTGCGCGGGCTGCGTGCCGGCCTCGTCCGCCCGCAGGAACGCGGTACCCAGCTGGGCCGCGACAGCGCCGGCCGCCAGCACCGCGGCGATGTCGGCGCCGTGCACGAGCCCGCCGGTCGCGACGAGCGGCAAGTCCGTCCGCGCCGACACCAGCCGAAGCAAGCTGAGCACTCCGTACTGCGCTCCCCCGCCCTCGGCCCCGGCCTCGTCAGCGAAGAGCCCTCGATGTGCTCCGGCTTCGAATCCCTGGACCACGAGGGCGTCCGCGCCGACGGCGACGGCCTGATCGGCCTCGGTCGGCGTGGTGACGGTGACGGCCACCTTGCTCCCGTTGGCGTGCAGGCGTTCGACATCCTCGGGTGAAGGTGTGCCGAAGGTGAAAGACACCACCGGCACCTTCCGTTCCAGAACTAGCCCGAGTTTCGCGGCGTAGGCGTCGTCGTCCCACTGAGGCTCGCCGGGCTCGACGCCGTAGTGTGCGGCCTCCGTGCGCCAGCGCTCGATGTGCTCACTGAGATCCGCCGACGCGGCGCCACCGGGGACGAACAGGTTCACCCCGAAAGGTTCACCGGTCAGCTCGGCCGTCTTCGCCACCCGGTCCGCGAGGGCATCGGCACTCAGATAACCGCCTGCCAGGAAGCCGAAGCCGCCCGCCGCGCTCACCGCGGCCACCAGCTCGGGAGTGGTCGGCCCGCCGGCCATCGGAGCCGCTATCACCGGGAAACGCAGGTCGTCGAACACGATTCCGACGATAGTCCCCTCCCGACGGCACGGAATGTGACCTTCAAGTCACTCCAAGGTTTCACTCCGGTGGTCTAGACCTTTGAAGGCGAAAATGCGACGATTGGTCCATGCGTGACGTGGGTCACGTCTCCTGTCCCCTGGAGGCCCCGGTGAAGACCTTGAGAACGCGGCTGGGCCGCGCTTTCGTCGGGGTGGCGCTGCTCGTCGGCGTCACCACCGCAGCCGCCCCTGTCGCCGACGCGGCCACCCCGCCACTTCAGGCGGTCGTCCCCGTGCCGGTCTCGGCCCAAGCCGTCACCGGCTCGGACCACTCCCTGACCGCGAACACCAAGATCTACACCCAGGCCGGTTCGGCGCCCGCCAAGGCGGTCGGCGACTACCTCGCCGAAGTTTTGCGCAAGTCCACCGGCTTCGCCCTGCCTGTTTCGGACGCGCCGTCGGGCACACCCGCTGACGGCATCTCACTCCTGCTGTCCGGCGCCGACGCCCGGGTCGGCGAACAGGGTTACCAGCTGAACTCGAGGTCCGCTTCGGTCATCCTCCGCGCGACGACGGCACAAGGCCTCTTCGGCGGCGTCCAGACGCTGCGACAGCTGCTGCCCGGCAAGATCGAGAGTTCCACCGCGCAGCAGGGTCCCTGGACGATCCCTGGCGCGGACATCCTGGACTACCCGCGGTTCGGCTACCGCGGCGCGATGCTCGACGTCGCGCGGCACTTCCACCCGGTCGCGAGCGTCAAGCGGTACATCGACCAGCTGGCGCAGTACAAGATCAACAATCTGCACCTGCACCTGGCCGACGACCAGGGCTGGCGGATCCAGATCGACAGCTGGCCACGCCTGACCACCTACGGCGGCAGCACCCAGGTCGGCGGCGGCGCCGGCGGCTACTACACCAAGGCGCAGTACACCGAGATCGTGAACTACGCGGCTTCGCGGTTCATCACGGTCATCCCCGAGATCGACATGCCCGGGCACACCAACGCCGCTCAGGCGTCGTACGCCGAGCTGAACTGCAACAACACCGCTCCCCCGCTGCGCACCGACACCGCGGTCGGCTACAGCTCGCTGTGCATCTCCAAGGAGATCACGTACACCTTCGTCGCCGACGTCATCCGGGAGGTCGCGGCGCTGACGCCAGGGCCGTACTTCCACCTCGGTGGTGACGAGGCCCAGGCCACCACCGACGCGGACTACCGCTCCTTCATGAACCGCGTGCTGCCGCTGGTGGCCGCCAACGGCAAGCAGGTCGTCGGCTGGCACGAGATCGGCAAGGCCACCCTGCCGGCCACGGCGACCCCGCAGTTCTGGGGTACGACGACGTCCAGCACGGAGGTCTCGAACGCCGTCGCCCGCGGCAGCAAGGTGATCCTGTCGCCGGCGAACAAGGCGTATCTGGACATGAAGTACAACTCCAGCACGCCGATCGGGCTCTCGTGGGCGGGCTACATCGAGGTGCAGGACGCCTACAACTGGAACCCGGGCGCCTACCTCTCCGGTGTGCCGGAATCGGCCGTCCGCGGCGTCGAATCCCCACTGTGGACCGAAACCGTGGTGACCCCGGCGAATATCGACTACCTGGCCTTCCCGAGGCTCCCGGCGCACGCGGAACTCGGCTGGTCCCCGTGGTCGACGCACGACTGGAACGTCTTCCGGGTGCGCCTCGGCGCACAGGCCCCGCGCTGGCAGGCGCAGGGCATCGGCTACTACGCGTCGAGCCAGGTCCCCTGGGAGACCGGATCCACCAACCCCGGCACCTGTTCGCTTCCCGTTTGGGACCGGGCGTCCACCTATACCGGCGGTGCGACCGTCTCCCACAACGGGCACAAGTGGGCGGCCCAATGGTGGACGCAAGGCGAGGAACCCGGAACCACCGGTCAATGGGGTGTCTGGCGCGACAACGGCACCTGCTGAGATCCCACGTACGCTCGTTCGGCCCCTTCCCCGGGCCGAGCGGGCTACGGTGGGTCCATGGCCGCTGATCTCGAACTCGTCCGCACTCTTTCCTCACGTGAAAACGGACTCGCGACCGTTGCCACGGTTCGCGCGGACGGCACCGTGCACTCGTCGGTGGTCAACGCCGGGGTGATCGAAGACCCGGTCACGAAGGCGCCGGGAATCGGTTTCGTCGCGGTGGGCGGAGCGAAGAAGCTGGACCTGTTCCGCCAGGCGGGCCACGCCACGATCACCTTCCGCCGAGGCTGGGAATGGGCGGCGGTCCAGGGTCGCGTCCACCTCGTCGGCCCGGACGACCCGGACCCGGACTTCGACCCCGCCGGACTCCCCAAGCTGCTGCGCGACGTCTTCGTCGCGGCGACCGGGACCCATGACGACTGGGAAGAGTACGACCGCGTGATGGCCGCCGAACGCCGGGTGGCCGTCTTCATCACCGCGAACCGTGTCAGCGGGAATCGCTGACACGGAAAAGGCCGCCCGGTAACGCTTTGGGCGGCCTTTTCGCGAGTATCGTCTACTTCTTCTTGCCGCTGTCCTCAGTGGACAGTGCGGCGACGAAGGCCTCCTGCGGGACCTCGACCCGGCCGACGGTCTTCATCCGCTTCTTGCCTTCCTTCTGCTTTTCCAGCAGCTTGCGCTTACGCGAGATGTCACCGCCGTAGCACTTCGCGAGCACGTCCTTGCGGATCGCGCGAATGGTCTCGCGGGCGATGATGCGGGCCCCGATGGCGGCCTGGATCGGCACCTCGAAGTTCTGCCGCGGGATCAGCTCACGAAGCCGGTTCACCATGCGGTTGCCGTAGTTGTAGGCGTCGTCCTTGTGCACGATCGCGGAGAACGCGTCGACGCCCTCGCCCTGAAGCAGGATGTCCACCTTGACCAGGTCCGCCGCCTGCGAGCCCGCCTCTTCGTAGTCCAGCGACGCGTAGCCGCGCGTACGCGACTTCAGCGTGTCGAAGAAGTCGAAAATGATCTCACCCAGCGGCAGGTTGTACCGCAGTTCGACCCGGTCCTCGGACAGGTAGTCCATGCCGAGCAGGGAGCCGCGCTTGTTCTGGCACAGTTCCATGATCGTGCCGATGAACTCGGACGGCGCCAGGATGCTCACCTTGCTGACCGGCTCGAGCACCTTGTCGATCTTGTTCCCGGTCGGCCAGTCCGACGGGTTGGTCACGTGGATTTCCTTGCCGTCGTCGAGCACGACGTCGTAGACCACGTTCGGGGCGGTGGAGATCAGGTCGAGGCCGAACTCGCGCTCCAGCCGATCTCGCGTGATCTCCAGGTGCAGCAGGCCGAGGAAACCGCAGCGGAAACCGAAGCCGAGCGCGACGGACGTCTCCGGCTCGTAGTCCAGCGCGGCGTCGTTGAGCTGGAGCTTGTCCAGCGCCTCGCGCAGTTCGGGGTAGTCCGAACCGTCCACCGGGTACAGGCCGGAGTAGACCATCGGCTTCGGCTCGCGATAGCCCGCGAGGGCTTCCTTCGCACCGTTGCGCTCGGAAGTCACGGTGTCACCGACCTTGGACTGGCGGACGTCCTTCACGCCGGTGATCAGGTAGCCGACCTCGCCGACGCCGAGCCCCTTGCTGGCCTTGGGCTCGGGCGAGATGATCCCGACCTCGAGGAGTTCGTGGGTGGCGCCGGTGGACATCATCTTGATGCGCTCACGAGGGGTGATCTTGCCGTCGACGACCCTGATGTAGGTCACGACGCCCCGGTAGGTGTCGTACACCGAGTCGAAGATCATCGCCCGAGCCGGAGCGTCCGCGTCGCCCTGCGGGGCGGGCACCTGCTTCACGACCGCGTCGAGGAGTTCCCCCACGCCGACGCCGGTCTTCGCGGACACCCGCAGCACGTCCGACGGCTCGCAGCCGATGATGTGCGCGATCTCGGCGGCGTACTTGTCCGGGTCGGCGGACGGCAGGTCGATCTTGTTGAGGACCGGGATGATCTGGAGGTTGTTCTCCAGCGCGAGGTACAGGTTCGCGAGCGTCTGCGCCTCGATCCCCTGCGCGGCGTCGACCAGCAGGACCGCCCCTTCACACGCTTCGAGCGCGCGGGAGACCTCGTAGGTGAAGTCGACGTGGCCGGGAGTGTCGATCATGTGCAGGACGTGGTCCTGACCGCCGACCTTCCAGGGCAGGCGCACGTTCTGCGCCTTGATGGTGATCCCGCGTTCCCGCTCGATGTCCATCCGGTCGAGGTACTGAGCCCGCATGGCCCGTTCCTCGACCACGCCGGTGAGCTGCAGCATGCGGTCGGCCAGGGTCGACTTGCCGTGGTCGATGTGCGCGATGATGCAGAAGTTCCGGATGAGCTCCGGGGGCGTGAAGGTCGTGTCGGCGAACGTCGTCAACGGGTTTCCTCGCGAAGGTCGGGGTGTGCCAGCTCTATGGTCCCATGCCGCTCCGGGTGCGAGTGGGGGTCATCCCCGATGCGGCCTTTGTCGCGCTGTGGTGCCCTCGAAGTATGAGTAATTCACTGACCCAAATGCTCGAGAAGACGTTCGGCCATCCCAGGGGACTGCTCGGCCGGTTCGGTGGCCTGGCGATGGCGTACGGCAACGCCGCCACCGAACTTCGCGTCGTCGAACTGGCGTCGATCGAGTCCGCCGAAACCGCACTGGTCGTGGGTCCCGGCCCGGGTGTCGGCCTGGAGGCCGCGGCCGGGCACGCGGGCCGCGTGATCGGTGTCGACCCGTCCCCCGAGATGCTCGCCCGCTCCCGCCGCCGCTGCGGCGACAAAGTCGAGCTACGGCGCGGCACCGCGGACTCCACGGGCGAGCCGGACGACGGCGTCGACGTGGTCCTGACCGTCAACAACGTGCAGTTGTGGGAGGACCGGGCGGCCGGGTTCGCCGAACTGTTCCGCGTACTGCGGCCGGGCGGCAGGCTGCTGCTGTCGGCGCACGAGAAGTGGCTGCCGGTGTCCCGGCACGAGCTGGCCGACGAAGCGGCCGCCGCCGGCTTCACCGACTTGCAGACCTGGACCTGGGAACCGCCGGGCTTCGGCGCCTCCCTCGCCGCTCAACTGCGCGCGGTCAAACCCGCCGCCTAGCGCGGGTCGGTGCGCAACGGATGCTCACGCGGCACCTCGACCAGCACGATCCTGGTGCCGTCCGGATCCGCGATCCACGCTTCGTCCAAGCCCCAGGGTTCACGACGCGCTCCGCGAACCGGTTCCAACCCCTTCGCGGCGAGTTCCCCGAGCGCCGCGGGCAGGTCCCGGACCTGGAGCCACAAGGCGACGTCGGGGGTCGGGCCGGTCTCCCCGGTACCGACGATCTCGATCGACCCGTTCCCGGCGAAGAACACCGTCCCGCCGGGGAACTCCTTGTCGATCGCCAGGCCCAGGGTGTCCCGATAGAACGCCGTCGACACGTCGAGGTCCTTCGGGTGGATCAGCACCCTGCTGCTCAGCACGTCCATGCTCAATCCCTACCGGATGGGTTCAGGCCATCGCAATCGCGGTGATACCCGCCAGCACCACCGCCGACCCGACCAGCCTGCGGAAGGCGTTGGACTCCCCCAGGACCAGCCAGGCGGCGAGGCCACCCAAGACGATGCTCAGCTCCCGCGCGGGTGCGACGAGGCTCACTGGGGCGATCTGGAGAGCGTAAAGGACCAGCAGGTAGGCGGCCGGCGAGAGCAAACCGACGATGAGGACTTCGCGCTTGTGCTCACGCCAGAGCCACGAGACCTCTTCGCGGTCCTTCAGCGCGTACGGCGTCATGAACAGGCTCTGCACGATCGCGCCGGTCCCGAAGTAGATGATCGGCGGGACACCGAGGCCGGTGACCGAATGCGCGTCCCACAGCGTGTAGGCGGCGATCGTGAGCCCGGTCAGAAGCCCGTATCCCACCCCTTTGCGGCGAGCGGCGCGGTCCGCCGCGCCGGCGTGGACAGGTGCCCGCCCGGTCCCGATGACCAGCACCCCGGCGACCACGAGGAACGCGCCCACCAGTCCGATCGGCCCCGGCCGCTCACCCAGCAGCACGACGGCCGCGAGCACCGAGATCAACGGTCCGGTACCGCGAGCGACGGGATACACGACGGACAGGTCTCCGACGGCGTAACCCCGCTGGAGGACGACCCCGTAGGTGACGTGGAACACAGCGGTGACCGCGGCGGCGAGCAGCCACGTCCATTGTGGACGTTGTGGTTCCACGGCCAGTGAGATCGCCATGACGGGAGCGAGCAGAACAGCGGACAGGCTGTAATAGGCCCAGACGAACCGGGCTCCGCCGCGACGGATCCGCTTGGCGGCCAGGTTCCAGCCCGTGTGGATGACGGCGGCGATGATGACGAAGGACAGGGCGGTGGCGTTCATTACGGACCTTCCACGTTTTCCGCGCACACGGAAAACACCGGTCCTCCAGGCTTTTGTCCCGTCAGATGAACGGTGGCGCTTCCAGCCCCGCCGATGGTGCCGCTCGGACCTGTCCCGCCCGCCCTGATTGTGTGTTTCGCTGAACGGGCAGGCGACGGAACCCTAGGCACTACGATCATCACCGTACCGCAGGTACTCGTCCGGAGGTGGCCGCGATCGGCCCCAGGACGACTGTTAAGCTTGCCCTTCACCGCTGTGTGGCATTCCGTCATGGAGGAAACCCGCGCCGCTTTCACGAGCACGCAGGGCCGGTCACAGCGCGGCGGTGAAACCACCGAGAGATTCAAGAGGAGCGCCCCCGTGGCCAACATCAAGTCGCAGATCAAGCGCATCACCACCAACGAGAAGGCGCGTCAGCGCAACCAGGCGATCCGGTCCTCGGTGAAGACCGCGATCCGCAAGTTCCGCGAGGCCGCCGACTCCGGCGACAAGGCCAAGGCGCTGGAGCTGCAGAAGGACGCGGCCAAGAAGCTGGACAAGGCCGTGACCAAGGGCGTTCTCCACGCCAACCAGGCCGCCAACAAGAAGTCCGCGATCGCGAAGCGCGCGAACTCTCTCTGATCGGCTTTCGAAGGGCCCCGGCGACTCGTGTCGCCGGGGCCCTTCGCCATGTTCAGCGGCTTGTGCCGTGGGCGACGACGACTTCCAGGACGGCGCGTTCCAGCGCGTACTCCGGGTCGGCCGCGGCACCCTTGACCTCGGCGTTGAGCCGGGCGACGACCCGCATCGCGGTGGCGAGGCCGTCCTGTCCCCAACCGCGGGCCTGCCCCTGCGCCTTGCGCACCTTCCACGGCGGCATCCCCAGCTCGCCCGCCATCTGGTTCGGATTGCCGCGGCCGGCGCCGGACACCCGCGCGATCGTCCGGACGGCGTCGGCGAGAGCGTCCGCGACCAGCACGTACGGAACACCCAGCTGCATCGCCCAGCGCAGCGACTCCAGCGCCGCCGCCATGTCCCCGGCGACGGCCTTCTCGGCGACGGCGAATCCGTTCACGTCCGCGCGGCCCCGGTGGTAGCGGCGGACCGCCTGTTCATCGACCGTTCCACCGGCGTCCGCGACAAGCTGTGTCGCGGCCGACGACAACTCGCGCAGATCCGAGCCGACGGCGTCGATCAGGGCGAGCACGGCGGCGCCGTCGATCTTCCCGCCGACCCGGCGGACCTCGTTGCGGACAAAGGATTCCCGCTCGGCGGGCTTGGTCAGTTTCGGGCACTCGACGACCTCCGCCCCGGCCTTCTTCAAGGCCGCGGGAAGCGCCTTCGCGGCCTTGCTCCGGCCGCCTCCGCTGTGCACGACGACGAGCACGATGCCGTCGGCGGGCGCCTTGACGTAGGCCATCACCCCGTCGGCGAGCTCCTGCGAGATGTCGTGCGCGGATTCGAGGACGATCACCCTGCCCTCGGCGAACAGCGAGGGGCTGACCATCTCCGCGAGTGCGGGGACTGTGAGGTCCGACACCCTGATCCGGCTGAGGTCCGCCGTCGGATCGGCCGCTTTGGCCGCGTCCGAAGCGGCGCGGATGGCGCGTTCGATCAGCAGCTCTTCCTCACCGAGAACCAGGACCAGCGGCGATGGGGCGGAAGCTTGCGTCGTCACGGTGACGATCCTGCCACTCCTCCTCTCGTGTGCTTTGTCCGGTGATGTGTTGCGGGCACGGTGGCCCCACGCCAGCCCTATGTCGTACGGTGTTGGCGAGGCGACGCGATGACACGCGTGCCGACAATCGAATACCGCTCATCCAGAGGGGCAGAGGGAACGGCCCGATGAAGCCCCGGCAACCGGCGTCAGCCTGTCATCCCGCGATCGCGGGATAGCTGACGAACACGGTGCCAATTCCGGCCCGCCACGGCGGGGCAGATGAGGAAAGGACCTCGCGATGACCGCAACCCTCGGCACGACCTCCACCACCAAGACCCCGGATCTCGGACCGGCCGTCGAACTGGTGTCGAAGGAAGAGGGACACCGGCAGCCACTCGCCCCCGAATTCGTTTCCGCCGAGGACTTCTCGCCGCTCGAGGTCGCCTACGACTTCGGCCGCGTGCGCCGCGAGGACATCGAAGCCGGACCGAAAAACATCTGGCGCTACAAGAAACTCCTTCCCGTTCCGTCGAACGTGGAAGAAATCCCCAACACCGAACCCGGCGCCACCCGGCTCGTCCGGGCCGACAGGCTCGCGAAAGCCTTGGGTGTCAAGAAGGTCTGGGTCAAGGACGACACCGGCAACCCGACGCACTCGTTCAAGGACCGCGTGGTCGCCGTCGCGCTGGCCGCAGCACGCGAATTCGGCTTCGATGTACTCGCGTGTCCGTCGACCGGCAACCTGGCCAACGCCGTCGCCGCCGCGGCGGCCCGCGCCGGCTGGCGGTCGGTCGTGCTGATCCCGAAGACCCTCGAGCGCGCGAAGATCCTCACCACCGCCGTGTACGACGGCGACCTGATCGCGGTCGACGGCAACTACGACGACGTGAACCGGCTCGCCACCCAGCTAGCCGCCGAGCAGGAGAGCTGGGCGTTCGTCAACGTGAACGTCCGGCCCTACTACTCCGAAGGCTCCAAGACGCTGGCCTTCGAGGTCGCCGAGCAGCTCGGCTGGCGGCTTCCCTCTCAGATCGTGGTGCCGATCGCCTCCGGTTCCCAGCTCACCAAGGTGGACAAGGGCTTCCGTGAGTTCGGGCAGCTCGGCCTCGTCGACGAGACGCCGTACAAGGTGTTCGGCGCGCAGGCCACCGGCTGCTCCCCCGTCTCGGCGGCCTTCCGCGCGGGTCACGACGTGGTGCAACCGGTCAAGCCGGACACGATCGCCCGATCGCTCGCGATCGGCAACCCGGCCGACGGCCCCTACGTCCTCGACGTGGTCAAACGTACCGGCGGTGCGATCGAAGACGTCACCGATGAAGAGGTCGTCGAAGGCATCCGGCTGCTCGCCCGCACCGAGGGCATCTTCACCGAGACTGCCGGCGGGGTCACCGTCGCGACGGCCAAGAAGCTCATCGAGACCGGCAAACTCGACCCGGACGAGGAAATCGTCCTGCTGATCACCGGTGACGGCCTCAAAACGCTCGACGCCATCGAGGACAGGGTCGGCCCGAAGGCAACCGTCAGCGCCTCGGCCGACGCGGTCCGCGAGGCACTCGGCATCTGAGTTCCCGCCGGCCCGCCTCAGGAATGAGGCGGGCCGCGGGGCTCACCCCGGCGCACCAGTGCGAGCCCTCGTGCGTCGGTGACGACCGCGGTGTCGCCATCCGTGTCGGTTCTGGCGATCGAAGCGCCGACAGCCGTCAGATTGTCCAAAGTGGACTTGTTCGGGTGACCATAGGTGTTTCCGGCACCGACACTCACCAACGCGGCGCGTGGTGCGACGGTGTTGAGGAAATCCGGTGCCGTGTAACGACTTCCGTGGTGCGGAACCTTCAGGACCTCGGCACGCAGGTCGGCTCCCTCGGCCATCAGGTCCGCCTGCGCGGCGAGTTCGACGTCGCCGGTCAGCAGCATCCGGCCCGCGGGCGTCCCTGCCCGCAGGACGACGGAACCGTTGTTGATCACCGTACCGTCCTGTTCGAGGACCGATCGCCGAGTGACATAACGCGGCCCCAGTACCTCCAGTGACAGTCCCGGCCAGTCCAGCCGTTGCCCGATCCCCAGCTCCAGTAAGGGAATCCCGCGGCGCGCGGTCTCGTCGGCGACCTGCTGCCACGCCCACGCGGGTGCCCGGCCAGGGCCGACGGCGACCGCGCCGACCGACCGGCCCTCGAAGACGGATTCGAGACCGCCGATGTGGTCGGCGTGCAGATGGCTCAGCACGATCAGCGGAACACGGTTCACCCCGAGCCTGCTCAGGCATTCGTCGACCGGCCCCGGTTCCGGGCCGGTGTCGACCAGGACCGCCCTCCCCGGCTCGGTCGTGGCGAGAGCGACGGCGTCACCCTGTCCGACGTCGCAGGCGACGGCACTCCAGGAAGCCGGTGGCCACGCCGGGGCCAGCACCCGCACCGGCACGAAGACGAGGAGTCCGCCTGCCAAGGCGACCGCCAGCAGGATCCTGGCGTGGCGCAGCCGGATGGCGACGAGCAGCACGACGAGCAGACCGGCCGCCAAAAGCCCGCCCCACCAGCCATCCGGCCAGTCCACGACCGCTCCCGGCGCGCGGGCGCCGTGACGGGCCACGGTGATGAGCCAGCTCGCCTCGGGCTCGGTCAGGCGGACCAGCAACCTGCCCGCCGACGGCCACCACGGTCCGACGACGGTGGCGAGCACGCCGAACACGGTTGCCGGGGCGACCACCGGGGCGGCGAGCACATTGGTCGCCACCGAGACGAGACTGACCGATCCTGCCATGCCCGCGATGACCGGTGCCGTCATCACGAACGCGGCCAGCGGGACGGCCAGTCCCTCGGCGTAGCCGGACGGCACACCGCGGCCGACCAGCCACTCGGCCCACCTCGGAGCCAGCAGGACCAGCCCTGCCGTGGCCAGCACCGAAAGGGCGAAGCCGAAGTCGGCGGCCATCGCGGGATCAGCCACGACGAGCCCCGCCACCGCGAACGCCATCGCGGGCAGCGCCGAACCCCGGCGCCCCAGGGCGAGTGCCAGCAACCCGACCGCACCCATCACCCCGGCGCGGAGCACGCTGGGCGCGGGCCCGGCGAGGACCACGAACCCGGCGAGCCCCGCGGCGGCCGCGGCGGCGGACGTCCGCGGCCCGACCCGGAGCACCCTCAACAGAAGAAGGATCGAGCCGCAGACGATCGCCACGTTCCCACCGCTCACGGCCATCAGGTGGGACATGCCGGAGTCCGTGAACTCGCGTTCGACCCTCGGGGACAGCGTGCTCGTGTCCCCCACGACCAGTCCGGGCACGAGACCGGCCTGCTCCTCCGGGAGGACGGCGCACAGCTCCCGGAGCCCGGTGCGCAGCGATTCCGCGGCTCGCTGCCACCAGGGCGCCGGTCCGAGGGCTGACGGCGGGCCACGCACCGAGAGGACCGCGACCGTCAATTCGGCCCCCTTGGCCGGCGCGAGCCGCCCGGAAGCGGTGACCTGCTGCCCGGGCAGCAGGCCCGTCCACCCCTCGGCAGGAGCGAGCAGGAGGATCCGGCCGGTCGAATCCACTGCCCGCTCATCGGCCACCACGGCGTCCACCGTCGCGGCGATGACCACCAGGCGGGTGCCTGCCTGGCGATCGGCGTATCCGGCGCCGCGGACCGGACGTGGCCGCTCGGTGACCACCACCCTCATGGTGGCGTCACTCCCCCGTGCGGCGGCGGCACGGAGGTCGTCGTGTTCGGCGGCCCGGATCCGCAGCGCCACCGGGCCCGCCGTGAGCGCGCCGAGGACCGCCAGCGCGCCCAGGCCCGCCACCCACCGGGACGCCTTCCGGTGGGCGCGGACTCCGGCGGCGATCGCGAGCACCACGGCGGCCGCACCGCAGAGCATCGTGATCCACCAGCCGCCGAGCAGCCCGGAAAGAGTGCCGAGCCAGGCCGTCGCCGCGGCCGGTATCAACCGCAGGTCTTGACCTCGCCACGACGTGGTGTCCACTTCGGACGGATCGGCGGACGGGTTCATCCGACGGACACCAATTCCCGGACTTTCTTGAATTTACTTTCGCCGATCCCTTCTACGTCACGGAGTTGCTCGACCGAGGTGAACCCACCGTGCCCGGACCGCCAGTCGACGATGCGTTTGGCCATCACTTCGCCGACCCCGGGCAGGGTGTCTAGTTGTTCGGCCGTGGCCGTGTTCAGGTCGAGCTTCCCGGGTGGCGTTCCCGTTCCGGCCGCGGCCGGAACGGGAACGCCGACGGCCACCTGCTCGCCGTCGGTGAGCCGCCTCGCCAGGTTCAGCCCCGTCAGATCCGTTCCGGGCTGTGCCCCACCGGCCGCCGTGAGGGCATCGGCGACCCGTGCGCCCGAAGGGATCGTGACCAGGCCGGGTTTGACCACCCTGCCGACGACGCTGACCACCAAAGACGCCTTGGCCGCCGCGGCGGGGACGTCTCCGGCGGCCTTGGCCGACGGCAGGGGCGGAAGGGGCTCCGCCCCTGGCCGGTGTCCGAACAAAGTGATCGCGCCTGCCACGATCACGGCCACCGCGATGACCACGGCCATCACGGCGAACCACCGCCTCTTCACCGGTATCCCGTCCGCTGTGAACCGGGCGGGTACCCAGCGGCGTGCGAGCCTGCCCGCGGGCGGGCCCTGGGTGGGTGACGACAGCTGCGCGGTCAGCCACGCCAGCCTGGCGTTGACGGAGGAACCCGGTGAACGGGCGGTTTGGTCGAACACGTGAACGACGCTACGGAGCCGGGGCGGCGGGCGGCAGTGGTGAATCCCGGGGCTGTGGACAAGTGGGGTGTTGTGGACAACTCGGCCCCGACCGGAGCCGCGTCACCGGGTTCTGTCGGTGCCGTGTGCGACGCTCGCGGGTTTCCCTCAGCCCATTCGCTGGATCACGACACCGAGCACACCGGGACCGGTGTGGGCCCCGATGACGGCACCGATCTCCGACACCACACAGCCGTCCGGGCAACTGATGGACTCCTCCAGCCGGTTGGCCAGTTCGACGGCACGCTCCGGTGAAGCCAGGTGGTGGACGGCGATGTCGGCGAGTCCTCCGTCGGCCGCCTTCACGGCGAGTTCGACCAGCCGCGCCACCGCGCGGTTCATCGTCCGCACCTTCTCCAGCGGCTGGATCCTGCCTTCGGACATGTGGAGCACCGGTTTCACCGCGAGCGCCGTGCCGAGCAGGGCGGCCGCCGGGCCGATCCGACCGCCCCGGCGCAGGTATTCGAGGGTCTCGACGGCGAACAAGGTCTCCGAACGGCTCACCGCGTCGACCGCCGCCGCCTCCACCTCGGCCGGTCCTGCCCCGTCCGCGGCGGCACTCGCCGCACGCAAGGCGGCGAAACCGAGTCCCATCGCGGTGCTGCGCGAATCGACCACGCGTACCTTGTCCGGCCCGACCTCCTGGGCCGCGAGCACCGCCGCCTCCCAGGTCCCGGACAGCTCCCGGGACAGGTGGACCGACACGACGGCGTCCGCGCCGCCGGCCAGCGCCGCCCGGAACTCCTTGACGAATTCGGCGGGTGTCGGCCGGGAGGTCGTCACCATGCTGCGTCTGCCGAGCGCTTCGGCCAGGGCCGCGGGCCCCATTTCGACGCCGTCGAGGAAGACGACGCCGTCCACGAGGACGTGCAGCGGGACCACCCGGATCCCGTTCCGTTCGGCGAAGCCTTCCGGCAGGTGGGCGGTGGAATCCGTGACTACGGCGACCGACACGGCAGCCAGCCTACGTTGCCGCCGGGCGCAACACCGGAGCCATCAGTCGGGCCATTTCCGCGCCGACGGCGGCATGTCCTTCCCAGCCCCAGTGCATCCCGTCCGGATTGCCCCGGCCGCTCAGCACGTGGTCGCCGACGACGGCTCCCAGATCCAGCAGTGGCACGTCCGCCCGACGCCCCCAGCCGGCGATGGCGGCGGCGGCACCGGCACGGGCCGTGTGCACCCGGCCGTAGGCGTCGGACCGGTGCACGGACGGCAGGATGCCGAAGATCGGCAGTTCCGGTCGCAGCACCCGCAGTGCGCCGACAGCGGTGTCGAGGTAGTGGACGGTCAGCTTCGACGGCAAGACCACCGGACGTCCCCGAAGGGCGATCGCGAGCCGCGGTTGAGCGGCCAGGTAGGTCTTGCGGACCACCCTCCGCAGCGGGTCGGGACGCAGGTAGCGCAGGCCTGTGCGCAGATAGGTGGGCAACGGCGAGGGCAAGGTGTCCATGCTCCCGACGGCCAGCACGACGGCGTCGACGTGGTGCAGATCGGCCCAGACCCGCGGGTCGCCGATCAGCGACCACCAGGCGTCACGGGCGGTCCAGCCGAACCCGGCGACGAGGTCCGCGTCGCCACCGAGCGCTTCGGCGGCGATGTTGGGCCACAGACGCGCGTCGTCGGCGGCGAGCGGGCCGTCCGGGCCGTGGAAGCTGAGGGAATCGCCGAACACCAGCAGGCGCGGGGCCATGGATCAGCCGGTGATTCCCGCGTTGTAGGCGGCCAGGCGCCAGGCGCCGTCACGCCGGGCCAGCTCGACCCAGTGGCAGTTCGCGATCCCGCCCAGCGACGGCCAGGACGAGACCGGCAGGCCGAGCAGCTTCGCGGTCAGCGCGATGATCAGGCCGCCGTGCGTGGCCAACAGCACGGCGTCGCCGGCGTCGGCGTTGGGCTGATCCAGGTCGGCGACGACTTCCAGGGCGCGTTCGGCGACGTCCACCCGCGACTCGCCACCGGGCGGCGCCCAGGTCGCGTCGACCCGCCAGCGGGCGCGCTCGCCCGGGTAGGCCTCGTCGACCTGCTGGCCGGTGAAGCCCTGCCATTCACCCAGATGGGTTTCCCGAAGGCGCTTGTCGATCCGCAGCGGGACGCCGATGGCCTCCGTGAGCACGGTGGCCGTGTCGGTCGCGCGGCGCAGATCCGAGGCGATCACCAGATCCGGTGAGAACCTGGCGAGCGCGGGCACGGCGAACCGGGCCTGGTTCCAGCCGACCGGTGTCAGCGCGGAGTCCAGATGCCCCTGCATCCGGCCCGCCGCGTTGTAGTCGGTCTCGCCGTGACGCCAGAGCACCAGCCGCCGCGGACTCACGAAGCACCTTGCGCGTCGGCGGGGTCCTCCTCGGCGGGTGTCTCCAAACCGGCGACCTCGATCCGCGGGCAGTCCTTCCAGAGCCGCTCGAGACCGTAGAACGAGCGTTCCTCCTGGTGCTGGACGTGGATCACGACGTCGACGTAGTCCAGCAGCACCCAGCGGCCCTCGCGGGCGCCTTCACGGCGAACGGGCTTGTGCCCGCCGAGCCGCAGCTGCTCTTCGACGTTGTCGACGATCGCGCCGACCTGGCGCTCGTTGGGCGCGGACGCGATCACGAAGGCGTCGGTGATCACCAGCTGGTCGGACACGTCCAGCACGACCACGTCGCTCGCCTTCTTGTCCGCCGCCGCATGCGCGGCCGCTACGGCCAGCTCCCGTGCCTCGGACGTGGCTGTCACAGTTCTCCTCAAAGATGGCTTTAACTCGCAGGTGCGCCCGACGAGAGTACCCGGTCAGCCACGGCGGTCTTTGCGATAGAGGTCCTTTTTGGCGATGTAGCGCACCACACCGTCGGGGACGAGGTACCAGACGGGCTCCCCGCCTTCGACCCGCTCGCGGCAGGCGGTGGACGAGATCGCCATCGCGGTCACCTCGACCAGGCTCACCTTCCCACTCGGCAGATGCTGCGAATTGAGGCGATAACCCGGCCTGGTGACCCCGATGAAATGCGCCAGGTCGAACAGCTCGTCGGCGTTGCGCCAGGTGAGGATCTGTTCGAGCGCGTCGGCGCCGGTGATGAAGAACAGCTGGTCGTCCGGATACTCCGCACGCAGGTCGCGCAGGGTGTCGACGGTGTAGGTCTGCCCGACGCGGTCGATGTCGACGCGGCTGACCGAGAAGACGGGGTTGGACGCGGTCGCGATCACCGTCATCAGGTAGCGGTCCTCGGCCCGGGTGACCACCCTGTCTGACTTCTGCCACGGCTGCCCGGTAGGCACGAAGATGACCTCGTCGAGCGCGAACCGGGACTGGACCTCACTGGCCGCGACGAGGTGTCCGTGGTGCACGGGGTCGAAGGTGCCACCCATGACCCCGATCCTGCGTGGTGACATGGGTCGTGAGCCTATACACCGGCGGAGCGGTCCCGCTCGGGTCGCCGGACCCACCAGCAGTGAGTGATCTGGGTCACATTACCGTCGGTTCCATGGATGAACGGTCCGTTCACGACATGCCGCTCGCGACTTCGTCGGTGGCATGGGGTAGAGGTGGGGACGTGGACACCTCAACTCTCCGGGACCGCGCCGAGACCCTCCTCCGGGCGCTGGCGGGCGACGGCGCCCGGCTGCGCGAAGACCAGTGGACGGCCATCGAGGCGCTGGTCGCGCACCGCCGTCGCGCGCTCGTCGTCCAGCGCACCGGCTGGGGGAAGTCGGCGGTGTACTTCCTGGCGACCGCGCTGCTGCGAGAACGCGGTGAAGGCCCCACCGTGATCATCTCGCCGCTGCTGGCACTGATGCGCAACCAGATCTCCGCGGCCGCGAGGGCGGGGATCCACGCGGTGACGATGAACTCCGCGAACCCGCAGGAATGGGATCAGGTCCAGGCCGCGATCGCGGCGGGCGAGGTCGACGTCCTGCTGGTCAGCCCGGAGCGGCTGAACAACCCGGACTTCCGCGACACCGTCCTGCCGAAGCTGACCGCGAGCGCCGGACTGCTCGTGGTCGACGAGGCGCACTGCATCTCGGACTGGGGCCACGACTTCCGGCCGGACTACCGGCGGCTGCGAACACTGCTGAAGGATTTGCCCGAGGGGGTCCCGGTCCTCGCCACCACCGCGACCGCGAACGACCGGGTGGCGACCGACGTCGCCGAACAACTCGGCATCGGCAACGGCGGCGGCACCCTCGTCCTGCGCGGGACCTTGGACCGCGAAAGTCTCCATCTGTCGGTGGCCAAGCTGCCGACGTCGCAGGCCCGGCTCGCCTGGCTGGCCGAACACCTGGAGGAACTGCCGGGCTCCGGGATCATCTACACGCTCACCGTCGCGGCCGCGCACGACGTGGCAGGCCTGCTGACCGAGCGCGGCTATCCGGTCGCCGCGTACACCGGGAAGACGGATCCGGCGGACCGGCAAGCGGCCGAAGACGATCTGCTGAACAACAACGTCAAGGCGCTGGTGGCCACTTCGGCGCTGGGCATGGGATTCGACAAGCCGGACCTGGGATTCGTCGTCCACCTCGGCGCCCCGTCCTCGCCGATCGCGTACTACCAGCAGGTCGGCCGTGCCGGACGTGGTGTCGATCGTGCCGAAGTGATCCTGTTGCCGGGCCACGAGGACAAGGACATCTGGGCATACTTCGGTTCACTGGCCTTCCCGGACGAACTGCGGGTGACCCAGGTGCTCAAGGCACTGGCGTACGCGGACCGTCCACTGTCGACTCCCGCGCTCGAACCGTTCGTCGAGCTGTCCCGGTCACGGCTGGAGATGGTCCTCAAGGTGCTGGACGTCGACGGCGCCGTCCGCCGGGTGAAGGGCGGCTGGGAGGGCACCGGCGAAGAGTGGCAGTACGACAAGGAACGCTACGCGCGCGTGAGCGCGGCGCGGACCAACGAACAGAACGCCATGCTCGCCTACCTCGAAACCACCGGCTGCCGGATGGAATACCTGCGAAAGCAGCTGGACGATCCCGAGGCGACACCGTGCGGCCGATGCGACAACTGCACCGGAAAGTATTGGGACACCACGATTTCCGATGACGTCGTCGACGCCACCCGGCAACGCCTGCGCCGGCCGGGAGTCGAGGTCGCGCCACGGAAGATGTGGCCGACCGGGATGGCAGGGCTGGACGTCCCCCTCTCCGGGCGGTTGCCGGCGGGCGAGCAGGCCGAAACCGGTCAGGTCGTCGGCCGGGTGACCGACGTCGGCTGGGGCACGCGACTGCGCGAACTCGTCGGGCCGTCGACGGCGGACGCCGAGCTTCCCGATCCGGTCTTCCAAGCCTGTATCGAGGTACTCAAGGGCTGGCAGTGGGCGGAGCGTCCGGTCGCGGTGGTGGAGGTACCGTCCGCCACTCGGCCTCAGCTGGTCCACGGTCTGGCGACGAAGCTGGCCTCGATCGGACGGCTGGAATACCTGGGCGCCATCGCCTCGGCGGGGCCGCCTCCGCGGCAGGCGAACAGCGCCCAGCGGCTGGCCGATCTGTGGAAGCGGCTCAGTCTTCCCGACGACCTCGCCGCCAGGGTCGCCGCGGCCGAGGGGCCGGTCTTGCTGGTCGACGATCTGATCGACACCGGGTGGACGGTCACGCTGGCCGCGCGTCTGCTCCGCCGGGCTGGGGCTCGCGCCGTTCTGCCGTTCGCACTCGCCAGTACCTCATGACTCAGGAGCCGTAAGCCGAATTAGGCGAGCGCGACAGAAGGCTCTGTCTCGTTTGCCGACCCCCCAACCTTCCTGGCTCGCGTTTGGCCTCCCGTCAAAACAGAACGTTCTGTTTCGCTGCAAGCTGGAGTAAAAGATGAGCACGAGATCCGCCCGGCGGCCGCCGACACGATCGTCCTACGGACCCTGGATGGCACCTTGAGCTGGAAATGTTAGATGGAGCGTTACGAGAACCTCGGCTTTAAGGTGCTCACCCCGGCCTGACCCGGGCTCGAAGCCGGCGCGGAGGCGCTGCGGCGCGACCCCCGGCCACTCGAGAACCTGGCATCGAGGAAATCGTCGACCACTACGAACGGATCATCCGCGCGCTGGACAAGCCACCGATCATCACAGGCCACTCGTTCGGCGGGGTGTTCGTCCGGTTACTGCTCGACCGAGGGGTTGGCGCCGCCGGAGTCGCGATCGACTCGGGGCCGGTGAAGGGCGTGCTCCGGCTTCCGCTGTCCTCGCTCCGCACGGCGCGGCCGGTACTGGGAAACCCGTTCAACCTCAGAAAGGCCCGCGCCGCTCACGCCGAAGCAGTTCCACTGCGCCTTCACCAACAGCCTGACGGAAGAAGAGTCGCGGAAGGTCTACGACCGGTGTCACATCCCGGCCGCCGCACGCGTGCTGTTCCAAGGCGCCTTCGCCAACTTCAACCCCAAAGCGGTGACGAAGGTCGACCTTGCGAAGCCTGACCGGGCGCCACTGCTGATGATCGCCGGCACCGCGGACCACATCGTCCCGCCTTCGATGACCAAGGAGAACGTCGAGCGGTACCGCAAGTCACCGTCGGTCGCCGGGTACCTCGAGTTCCCCGGCCGCACGCACTACATCGTCGGCCAGGACGGCTGGGATGAGGTCGCGGACAAGGCGCTGGCATGGGCCGTCGACCACATCCCGGTCACCTCGGACCGATCCCGGCATTCGACAGGTTCTTTCCCGCACGGGAACTTTCTGGCAAGGTTCCGTCGACGCGCGAGTACGGAGGTTGCCGATGGTGGACTCAACGACGGAGCGGCTGGGGCATCGGCTCCCGGTGAAGAAACTGTTCGCCGCCAGTGTGGGGAACGCGCTGGAGTGGTTCGACTGGACCATCTACGCGACCTTCAGCATCTACTTCGCCAGTGAGTTCTTCCCGAAGGGCAACGAAGCCCTGGCGCTGATCAACACTTTCGCCACGTACGCGCTGGCGTTCTTCTTCCGGCCGCTCGGCGGGATGTTGCTCGGCCGTTTCGCCGACGTCAGGGGGCGGAAGCCGGCGATGCTCCTGACCATCGTGCTGATGGCAGGTGGTTCGGTGGCCATCGGTCTCCTGCCGACGTTCGATCAGGTCGGCTGGCTGGCCCCGATCCTGTTGCTGCTGGCAAGGGTGGCACAGGGTCTGTCGCTGGGCGGCGAGATCTCCAACGCCTCGGCGTACTTGGGTGAGATCGCGCCGCCCGCGCGCCGCGGCCGGTACTCCGCGTTCTTCTACATCTCGACCGGTTCCGCCGTCTTGATCGCCTCGATTCTCGGATTCGTGCTCGCGCGGACGATGTCCAAAGCGGATCTGACCGCGTACGGCTGGCGGATTCCGTTCCTGCTCGGCGGTGTCCTCGGCATCATCGGCCTGTGGCTCCGGCGCAGTCTCGCCGAAACCGAAATCTTCGAGGAGAAGAAGTCGACCGCGCGCCGGGTCGAGCGACCGCTGCGCACCACTCTGCGCGAGCACCCGCGCGCCGTCGGGCAGCTCGTGGGCTTCTCGATGCTGTCGACCCTTTGCTACTACACGTTCTTCAGCGCACTGACGTCCTTCGCGGTCAAAACCCGCAAGGCCGACGACGTTGACGTGTTCCTGGCGTTGTCGATCGCGACCGCGTTGTTCATCGCTCTGCAGTACCCGATGGGCGCGCTGTCCGATCGCTTCGGCCGCAAACCGCAGCTGCTCGTCTGGTCGGCGGCGACCGCGATCCTCATCGTCCCGTTGTCCACTTTGGTCCGTCCGGGACTGCCGGGGCTGCTCGTCGTGTTCTGCGTCGGACTCTGTCTGTACACGGCGCTGACGTCGATCGCGCCCGCGATCATGAGCGAACTGTTCCCCACGGAACTGCGCGGCGTGGGCATCGGCGCCTGGTACAACCTGACCGTCGCGCTGTTCGGCGGCACCGCTCCCCTGGTGCTCACCGCGCTGTCCGACGCCGGCTTGTCAACGTTGTTCTTCTGGTACGTGGCCGCCGGCGCGGTGATCGCGTTCTTCGTCATCCGGACCCTGCCGGAGACCAAGGGCAGCGACCTGCGCTGAAAACTCCGTCGCTGACGACGTCCCGAGGTGGCTACCCTCGCGCTCCTACGACGAGTGAGAAGGAGGGACACCGTGTTGTTCGGCGATGTAAGCGAGGAATTGGCGCGACGCGTGATGGCCGCCCTTCGCCACGTCATCGACATCGAGCCGCCGTCCGCCGTGGTGCGGGTCTCGTCGCGGGCCGGTGTTGACTATCAGTGCGACCTCGCGATGAATCTGGGCAAGCAGCTCGGGAGGGCGCCGAGGGAGATCGCCGCCGGCATCGCGGCACGGCTCGACGTCGCCGATCTCGCCGAGCCGCCGGAGGTCGCGGGGCCGGGCTTCCTCAACTTCACGCTGCGTTCGTCCTGGCTGGAAGACCGGGCGACCGCGCTCGACGGTGACCCGCGGCTCGGCGCCGCGGTGACGCCGTGGCCGCGGCGGATCGCCATCGACTACAGCGGCCCGAACGCGGCGAAGGAAATGCATGTCGGGCATCTCCGGCCCACAGTCATCGGTGACGCGATCGCGCGGCTGCTGCGGTTCGCCGGGCACGACGTCATCCCGCACAACCATCTCGGCGACTGGGGTACCCCGTTCGGCATGCTGATCGAGCGTCTGCTCGACGAGCGCCCGTCGGCTCCTCACACGATCAGGGATCTCAACGGCTTCTATCAGGCCGCCCGGTCGAGGTTCGAGAACGACGAGGACTTCGCGACCCGCTCACGCGCGCGTGTGGTGCTCCTTCAAAGTGGCGACCAAGAGACCTTGTCGTTGTGGCGGCAGCTGGTCGACGAGTCGACACGGCACTTCACCCAGGTCTACGAACTCCTCGGGATCGGCCTGTCGAGCGGGGACGTCTACGGCGAGAGTTTCTACAACCCGTTTCTCGCCGCGGTCGTGGACGATCTGACCAACGCCGGACTGACCGCGATCAGCGACGGCGCCGTCTGTGTCTTCCCTGACGGCTTCCTCAACCGGGAAGGCGAGCCGCTGCCGCTCATCGTGCGCAAACGGGACGGCGGCTACGGCTACGCGGCCACCGATCTCGCGACCCTGCGCTACTGGACGGAACAGCGCGAGGTCACCGACCTGCTTTACGTCGTCGGAGCGCCCCAAGCGCAGCATTTCGCGATGGTGTTCGCCGTGTGCCGGGCGGCAGGCTGGCTCCGGGAGGGGCAACGGGCCGAGCACATCGGGTTCGGCTCGGTGCTCGGCGAAGACGGTCACGCCATGAAGACCCGGGCGGGCGAATTGGTCCGCCTTTCCGATCTGCTTGCCGAAGCGGTTTCCCAAGCCGCCGAAGTGATCGACGGCCGGGACGACCTCTCCCCCGAGGTCAGGGAAGAGGTCGCCGAGGCGATCGGGATCGGCGCGCTCAAATACGCCGACCTTTCCGGCGATCGCGGGCGTGATTACGTCTTCTCCTGGGAAC
Source organism: Amycolatopsis coloradensis (assembly GCF_001953865.1). Taxonomy (GTDB): domain Bacteria; phylum Actinomycetota; class Actinomycetes; order Mycobacteriales; family Pseudonocardiaceae; genus Amycolatopsis; species Amycolatopsis coloradensis. The sequence goes on along the minus strand of NZ_MQUQ01000020.1, from coordinate 199,784 downwards.
GGATGCTCGCCAAGAACGGGAACACGTCGGTCTATCTGCAGTACGCCAACGCGCGGATCCGTTCCGTGCTGGCGAGGGCGGATCAGGATCTCGCCGGTGTGCGGGTTCTGCTCGGCCATCCAGCCGAACGGGCACTGGCGCTCGCGCTGATCCGCTTCCCCGAGGCGGTCGGCGCGGCGACCGCCGGGTATCTCCCTCACAAGCTGTGCACGTACCTCTACGAAACGGCGGTCGTGTTCTCGCGGTTCTACGAACAGTGCCCGGTGCTGGACGCGGAGAGTCCCGGCGTCCGCGACTCACGGCTGCTGCTGGCCGAACTCACGTCGAAGACGCTGACGCTGGGCTTGTCCCTGCTCGGCATCTCGACCCCTGACAGGCTATGAGTCGCCGAGGTCGCTGAAGACCTTGCGCTTCAACGGAGGGACGGCCTGGAAGAAGCGGAACATTCCCCGTGCCATCGTGCGGGCCGCCCGGTTTCGCGACACGAACCGGCGTGCACTGCGCTCCGAGTCGCGGACCGCCGCGAAGCCGTAGTCCCGCATTCGCTGCTCGTAGTCGGCGATCGCCGGGCGCACCGCGCCGGTCTCCCGGGCGGCGACGAGGTTGCGGCACAACAGTTGCGCGTCCCGGAGCGCGGTGTTCGCGCCGATGCCGCGGAAGGGCGTCATGCTGTGGATCGCGTCGCCGAGCAGGGTGATGTTGCCCGTCGGCCACGGCTCGACGGGCTTCGACGTGAAGATCGGCAGCCGGGACACCGAACCGGCGGGCGAGCCGGCGACCAGTTCCTTGAACGCGGGATCCCAGCCGTCGATCAGGTCCAGCACAAGAGTGCGGAGAGCTTCACCGTCCAATGAGGACAAATGATCGGGATAGCGCCGGTTGTCCGCCGCGAACGCCCACATGAGGTAGCTCGCGGTGTTGTCGAACAGGACGGGGTCGTAGTCGGCGGTCTCGTCGTTGACCGACAAGGCGCCGTTCAGCTCGTGCGGTGCGCTGAACAATCCGGCGCCGGTACGCGGGATCACCATGCTCGGGCCGTCGGTAAGCCGGGCGGGCAAGCGTTTGCGCGCCTCTTCGGTCAGCGGATGCTTGCCCGCGATCGCGACGATTTCGGTGTCCACCCGGACGGCGCCGGGCAGAAACTGTTCACGTACCCGGGAATTGGCCCCGTCGGCGCCGATGACCAGGTCGGCCTCGACGGTGCTCCCGTCGGCGAACTCGCAGACGACCACTTCCCCCTCGCGGCGATAGCCGGCGAATTCCTTGCCATGGTGGAGAACTCCGTCGAGACCGGCGGACAGCACCTGATGCAGGCTGATCCGGCTGACCGAATGATGGTTCGACGCGGGATCCGGGCTCCACGTCAATTCACTGTCGATCACCATCAGCTCCTTCAACCGCTCCGTCACGAAGGTGAAGGCCCCGCTCGTCGTACCGGTCGTGGCCAAAAACCGTTCCCACAACTCGGGCGGCAGACATTCGTGCAGCGCAGCCGAGCCGTGCGGGTTGATGTGCACGCGATAGCCCTGCAGCCGCTCGGTCCGGGTACGGCTGCGCTCGTGGACGGACACGTCGACGCCCGCCTTGCGCAGCCCTTGCGCCAGGCAGAGCCCGCCCGTGCCGCCGCCGATGATCGCGATTCTCGTGGTCATGGGACCTCCTTCTTCTGACGCCCACTATCAACCGAACGGGTAATAAAGTCAACCGTACGTTTGATAGAGTCAGTGGTTAAGGTGAACCCATGTCCGAAGCCACCCCGCGCAGCCCTCGCCGCGCCCCCGCCGAACGCCAGCGCGATCCCGAGCGCACCAAGGCGCAACTTCTGGAGGCGGCGAAGGTCGAATTCGGCGCGAAGGGCTACGCCGCGGCACGCGTCAGCGAGATCGCCGCGAAAGCTGGTGTGAACAAGCAGTTGATCTCGTACTACTTCGGAGGCAAGGAAGGGCTGTACAACGCGCTGACCGCGACGATGTACGACGACTACGTCGCGGCCTCCGAGCACGACATGCCCTTCGCCGACGTCGTGCGCTTCTTCGCCCAGTCCGGGGTGCGGGACCACGATCTCGCCAAACTGTTCCTCTGGGAGAACCTGACCGACGGCGCGCCCGACGCGATCGGTGTCGAAGGCCAGCGCGGATTCCTTCAGCGCCAGGTGGAGTACGTCCAGGCACGGCAGGCGGCGGGCGACTTCCCCGCCGATCTCGATCCCGCGTTCCTGCTGGTGATTTTCATGGCCGCGTCGAGTGCCGCGCTGGCACTCCCTCGCGTCGTGCGGGCGGTCACGGGCCAGGACCCGAACTCGGCCGAATTCGCCGACGCCTACGGCGAACAGCTGGCGCGGCTCGTCGGGCACCTCACCGAACCGGGGAAGCGATAGCAAAGGTCCCCTGCTGTCGCTTGAACCTTCCGAGCACCTTCCTGCCTAGAGAGGACAGGACGTAGAGGGGGAGGCGGCCGATGGGACAGGCGAGAGACAACGACTTCAGCGAGTACTTCGAGGCCCGCGTACAGCGGTTCCGGCGACTCGCGTTCGGTATGTGCGGCGACTGGCACGGCGCCGAAGACCTGGTGCAGGCCATGTTCATCCAGTTGTACCGGCGCTGGCGGCGCGTCCGGCCGGACACCGTCGACGCCTACGCGCGCCGGATCCTGCTGAACGCCTTCCTCACCGGACGGCGCAAACGCGGCAAGGAGCTGGTGACCTCGTCGCCGCCCGAGCGGGCAGCGCCACCGGGTCACGACAGTCATGAGCGGATCGACCTCGAGCGGGTACTGAGCGGCCTGACACCGCGCCAACGCGCGATGGTCGTTCTTCGTTTCCTTGAGGACCTTTCGGTCGCTGAAGTGGCTTCGCTGCTCGGTGTCGCCGAAGGCACCGTCAAAAGCCAGACCGCCCGCGGGGTCGAGGCTCTGCGCGCCGTCCTGCCCTCCCCGACGAGCAAGGAGTAGCCATGGAAGACCAGGATGTCCGCTCCGCGCTGCAGGAGCATGTGTCCGAAGCCGAGCCGCCGATCGGGCTCACCGGGAAAGGTGTGCTCGCCGCGGGCCGACGCTCACGGCGGCGCCGCCTGACGACGGCAGTCGCGGTGGCCGCGGTGGCCGCGGCGGGGATTCCGATGGGGATCGTTTCCGTCGCGTATCCCGACCGGAGCGAGCCTGCGGCGACTTCGCCCTGCGGCGAAAAGTCACCCGAGGAAAGCCCCGAGGCGGCCAAGGTGCGCTTGTCCTGCCTGCTCGAACGAGCGATCCGCGCCTATGTCACTCCGGCCGACCCCCTCAGGCTGGAGGCCTACCCGACGCCCGGAAAAATGCTCTACCTGTTGTCGTCCGACGTGGGCGATCGGACGGGTTCGGTCTTCGTCGAACTGGTGACCAACGACGGCACACTGCTTTCGGCAGGAACCGCCTGCGAAGTCCAGGTCCCGGCTCCGACCACCTGCTCGGCGAGCCTGATCCGCGGCGGGACCCTGGTGGAGTCGACGACCAAGAAGCCCGGCAGCCCGGGTTTCGTCTTCTACCAGGCCGCCTACCGGACCGAGCAGGCCATCGTCAGCATCACCTCATCCAACAGCACCGAAGCGAGCACAGACGAACGGCCGGACCCACCGGCGCAGCGGGAACTTCCCCCGCTGAGCGAAGCCCAGCTTCGTGAAATCGCCCTGACCCCGGGGCTGGTGCCCTAACGGCGGAGGGGGACGAGGTCGTCGGCGTGGACGACCTCGCGCCGCTGATCGGCGGGCAGGTCGTGGCTGGAACGGCCGATGAGGTCGGGCAGTTCCCCAGCATCGAAGGCGACGACGCCCCGAGCCACGGTGCGCTGCCGGAGATCCACCAGGTCGACGACGTCGCCCGCATGGAAGTCACCGTCGACGCCGGTGATCCCGGCGGCGAGCAGGGAACGGCGGCGGCGGACGACGGCCGTGACGGCACCGTCGTCGAGATGCAGCTTCCCGGACGCGCCCGCGGCGTAACCCAGCCAGAACCGGCGGGCCGACAGGCGGGAGTCCGCGGCGACGAAAGCCGTGCCGACCTCGGCCGTGGTCAGGGCGCGGGCGGCCTCGGAAGCGGCGGCGAGGAGGACCGGAATACCGGCGCTGGCGGCGGTACGGGCCGCGGCGAGCTTCGAGACCATGCCGCCGGTACCGAGCCCGGAGCTCGACATGCCAACGGTGATCCCGTCCACATCGGACTCATCGGCGACCTCGGCGATCTTGTGAGTCGCGCCGTCACGGGGATCCCCGTCGTACAGACCGTCCACATCGGACAGAAGGACGAGCGCGTCGGCGCCGATCAGATGGGCGACCAATGCGGCGAGCCGGTCGTTGTCGCCGAAGCGGATCTCTTCGGTGGCCACGGTGTCGTTCTCGTTGACCACGGGAACCGCGCCGAGGGCCAGCAGACGGGTGAACGTGTTCTGCGCGTTGCGGTAGTGCGCGCGGCGCACGACGTCGTCCGACGTCAGCAGCACCTGGCCGACGGTCAGGGAAAACCGGCCGAACGACTCGGCGTAGGCGTGGGCGAGCGCGAGCTGCCCGACGCTGGCCGCGGCCTGCTGGGTGGCGAGGTCACGCGGTCGCTTGCCGAGGGCGAGCGGCGCCAGACCCGCGCCGATCGCCCCCGAGGACACCAGCACGATCTGCGTGCCGCGGGCGACCCGGTCGGCGATCGCGTCGACCAGCGCGTCCAGCCTGGTCACGTCGAGACCGTCGCCGGCGGTGGTCAGCGCGGAGGAACCGACCTTGACGACCACCCGCTTCGCGTCGGCGATCGCCGTCCGAGTCGAGCTCACTCGTCGTCCGTTCCGTCTTCGACACCGTCCGGGCCGTCGCGGCGGATCCGGCGGGCTTCCTTGCGCTCGGAAGCACCGATCCGGCTGTTGTTCTCCAGCCGGACGTCGGTGCCCCGGCCCGACATGTGCACCGCGACCCCGGCCGGGGTCGACGGCTCCCATTCGAACTGGACGTCGCCGATGGTGACCGGGCTCCCCGGCACGGCGCCCTTGCGGGCCAGTGCCTCTTCGACGCCGAGACGCTGCAACCGGTCCGCTAGGTAGCCGACGGCCTCGTCGTTGCCGAAGGTCGTCTGGCGGATCCACCGCTCCGGGCGGACACCGCGCACGATGAAAGCGCCCTCCTCCTCGGGATCGACCTCGACGGTGAAGCCCGCGTCGTTGACGGCCATCGGCCGCAGCACGACCTTCTCCGGCTCCGGTTCCGGCTGCTCGGCACGGTACTTCTCGACCACGGCGGCGAGCGCGTAGGTCAATTCCTTCAGCCCCTGGCGGGAAGCCGTGGAGATCTCGAACACACTGAGCCCGCGGGCCTCCAGTTCCGGGCGCACGAACTCGGCGAGTTCGGCGGCGTCCGGGACGTCGATCTTGTTGAGCACCACCACCCGCGGCCGGTCGGCGAGGTCGCCGCCGAGGCTCGGGGTGTAGCGGGCGAGTTCCGCTTCGAGAGCGTCCATATCGGACAGTGGATCGCGCCCGGGTTCGAAGGTGGCGCAGTCGATGACGTGCACCAGCACCGCGCACCGCTCGATATGCCGCAGGAAGTCGAGGCCGAGGCCCTTGCCCTCGCTCGCGCCGGGGATCAGGCCCGGGACGTCGGCCATGGTGAACACGGTCGAGCCAGCGGTGATCACGCCCAGGTTCGGCACCAGGGTGGTGAACGGGTAGTCGGCGATCTTCGGCTTGGCCGCGGACAGCACCGAGATCAGCGAAGACTTGCCCGCGGACGGGAAGCCGAGCAGGCCGACGTCGGCGACCGAACGCAGCTCCAGGACGAGGTTCCGGCTCTCCCCCGGCTCGCCCAGCAGCGCGAATCCGGGCGCCTTGCGCGTGCTGGAGGCCAGCGACGCGTTGCCGAGGCCGCCACGACCGCCCTGAGCGGCGACGAAGGTGGCTCCGGAGCCGACCAGGTCGGCCAGGATCTCGCCGTCCTCGGTCATCACGACGGTGCCCGACGGGACGCGCATCTCCAGCGTGTCGCCCGCCGCTCCGGAGCGGTTGCCGCCCTGGCCCATCTTGCCGTTGCCGGCGCGGGCGTGCGGGCGGAAGTGGAAGTCGAGCAGGGTGTGCACGCCTCCGTCGACGATCAGCAGGACGTCGCCGCCGTTGCCGCCGTTGCCGCCGTCCGGGCCACCGAGGGGCTTGAACTTCTCGCGGTGCACCGAGGCGCAGCCGTTCCCACCGTCACCGGCGGTCAGGTGGATCACCGCACGGTCCACGAAACGGGACGCCATGACTTGCCTCTATTCACTCGCGAAAAGGGATACATAAAACAAACGAGGGGTGGGCCCGGATATTCCGGCCCCACCCCTCGTCAGAGGTTCTAACTCGAAGCCGAAATTCAGGCTTCGGACGGCACGATGTTGACCGTCTTGCGGCCACGCTTCTCGCCGAACTGGACCGCACCGGCGGCCAGCGCGAACAGCGTGTCGTCGCCGCCACGGCCGACGTTGACGCCGGGGTGGAACTTGGTGCCACGCTGGCGGATCAAGATCTCGCCCGCGTTGACTTCCTGGCCGCCGTAGCGCTTGACGCCCAGTCGCTGCGCGTTCGAATCGCGACCGTTGCGGGAGCTGGACGCACCCTTCTTGTGAGCCATGGCTCAATCCTCTTTCTGACGAAGATCCGGAGAAAGTCCTACTTGGAGATGCCGGTGACCTCGACGCGGGTCAGCTTCTGCCGGTGACCCTGGCGCTTGTGGTAGCCGGTCTTGTTCTTGAACTTGTGGATCCGGATCTTCGGACCCTTGGTCTGCTCGACGACCTTGCCGGTGACCGAGACCTTCGCCAGCGCGTCGGCGTCCGTGGTGACGTCGCCACCGTCCACAAAAAGGACCGCGGGGAAGGTGTGCTCGGTGCCCGGCTCGCCTTCGAGCTTCTCGACCTCGACGACGTCGCCGACGGCCACCTTGTACTGCTTGCCGCCAGTCTTGACGATCGCGTACGCCGACACGGAAGCTCCTGCTTACTCGACAACGGGTGGGGCTTGCGTGACCGGCCCACCGGATCTCTCTCGGCGGTCCAGGGTCTGCGCAAGGTGCCCGCCTTAGGTGGCGGGCCGTTCTACAGGTTACGTGGGGCTCCCCGGTGCGATCACACCGGGGTGCCTCACGGTGTTCACTAGCTCTTTTCCGACGCCTCGACCGGCGGACCCGCCGGGCGCGAAGCCGCCCGTCGCGGACGGCGGCGGGTGGTGGAGCGCACGGCCGGGGCCGGAACGTCCACCTCGGGCTCGGAAACCTCTTCTGCCGCAACAACCTCAGGCGTCACCGGCACCTCGGGAGCTTCGGGCTTCGGGCCCGATTCCCCGACGACCGAGATCTCTTCTTCGCGCACGGCCGGGGCCTCGTCGTCCGAAGTCGTCACCGGTTCACCGGCGAGTTCGGTCGCGGGCGCCGAGGCGACCGGCTCGGAAACCGGCTCAGCCGCCGCCTCGGCCGCCTGCTCGACGGTCGCCTCGGAAATGGGCTCCGAAATTTCCTTCGCCGGCTCTGCGGGCTGTTCAGCCGCCTGTGGCGCGTGGCCGTTGAGCGCGGCGCTCTCGACGTTCTCCGTGACCTCGTGCGGGTGCTCACCCTTGGCCGCCTTGGCGGCGGCGTTGGCCACGGCGTGGACCGCCGAAACCACCGACTCACGCTGACCGGAAGCCGGCGGGGCCTCGGTCTTCGCCGCCGCGGGCTCGTTCTGGCCCTGGTCTTCGCTCTTGCCGCGGCCACGGGACCGGCGGGAGCCGCCCTGCTGCTCCTTACCGCCGCCACTGCCACTGCCACTGCCACTGCCACTGCCACTGCCACCACCGTGGCTGTGGCCGTTGCCGCCGCCGGCGGTGCGCTGCGGCTCGGTCGAGACGACCACACCGCGGCCCTTGCAGTGCTCACACGGCGTCGAGAACGCCTCGAGCAGCCCGGTGCCGATCTTCTTGCGGGTCATCTGGACCAGGCCCAGCGAGGTGACCTCGGCCACCTGGTGCCGGGTGCGGTCCCGGCCGAGGCATTCGGTCAGGCGGCGCAGCACCAGCTCGCGGTTGGATTCGAGCACCATGTCGATGAAGTCGATGACGATGATGCCGCCGATGTCCCGGAGCCGGAGCTGGCGGACGATCTCCTCCGCCGACTCCAGGTTGTTCCTGGTCACCGTCTCCTCGAGGTTGCCACCCGATCCGGTGAACTTGCCGGTGTTGACGTCGATGACCGTCATCGCTTCGGTGCGGTCGATGACCAGGTACCCACCCGAGGGCAGCCAGACCTTGCGGTCCAGTGCCTTGGTGATCTGCTCGTCGATCCGGTGGTCGGCGAAGGCCGAACCGGTACCCGTGTACCGCTTGACCCGGTCGGCCAGGTCCGGCGCCACGTGCTGCACATAGTTGTAGATGGTGTCCCAGGCCTTGTCGCCCTGGATCTCCAACTTGGCGAAGTCCTCGGTGAACAGGTCGCGCACGACCTTGACCAGCAGGTCCGGCTCTTCGTAGAGCATGACGGGGGCGCTGTTCTTCTTGCCGCCGTTGCCCGTTCCGGCCTTCTCCTTGATGACGTCCCACTGCGCCTTGAGGCGGCGGACGTCACGGTCCAGCTCTTCCTCGCTGATGCCCTCGGAGGCGGTGCGGATGATCACACCGGCGTCCTCGGGGACGATGCGCTTGAGGATGTCCTTCAGGCGACGGCGCTCGTTCTCCGGGAGCTTCCGGGAGATGCCGGTGGCGCCGCCCGCGGGCACGTAGACCAGGAAGCGGCCCGGCAGCGAGATCTGCGTGGTCAGCCGGGCGCCCTTGTGCCCGACCGGGTCCTTGGTGACCTGGACCAGCACGGAGTCGCCGGTGGAGAGCGCCTGCTCGATCTTGCGGGCCTTGCCCTCGAGACCGGCGGCGTCCCAGTCGACCTCACCGGCGTAGAGCACGGCGTTGCGGCCGCGGCCGATGTCGATGAAGGCGGCCTCCATCGACGGCAGCACGTTCTGCACGCGGCCGAGGTAGACGTTGCCGACGATCGAGCCGGTGCCCGACGAGGTCACGAAGTGCTCGCACAGGACACCGTCCTCGAGCACGCCGATCTGGGTGGACTCACCCTTCTCGGCGACGACCATGGTGCGCTCGACCGACTCGCGGCGGGCGAGGAACTCGGCCTCGGACAGGATCGGCGCGCGGCGGCGGCCCGCCTCACGACCGTCCCGGCGGCGCTGGCGCTTGGCCTCGAGCCGGGTCGAGCCGCGCACGCTGCGGACCTCGTCCCTGGCGGGACGCTCGGCCTCGGCGGCCTTGGCCTGGCGCACGTGGACGACCGTGTTGGGTGGGTCGTCGGTGGTGGCCTCGGCGTTGTCGTCGTCCCCGCCCTTGCGACGGCGGCGGCGACGGCGGCGCTTGCTGCCGTTGTCGGAATCGCCGTCGTTGTCCGAATCGGCCTCGGCTGAATCAGCCGCGGCTGACGCCTCTTCGGCGGTCTCGGACTCGGCCTCTTCGGCGTCGGTGTCCTTTTCGTTCTTGTCGTTCCGGTCCTTGCCGCGCGGCTGACGGCCGCGCGGGGGCTCGGGCTGCTCGTCGTCGTTCTCGGACTCGGCCGAGTTCTCGTCGCCACCCTTGCCCCGGCCACGGCCGCGACGGCCGCGGCGGCGACGGCGACGGCCGTTGGCGTCGTCACCGTCGTCGTCACCGTCCTGGCGATCGGACTGGTCGGTCTGCGTCTCGTCCTCGTCGGAGGCGGGCTCTTCGGTCTGCGTGAAGGCAGGCTCCGACTTGCGCGCGGGCCTCGCCGCGACCGGCTCCGGCGGCAGGAACACCGGCGACGGCGCCGCGAACACCGGGACGTGCACGGCCGCCCTCGACGGGCGGGTCGTCCGCTGCGGCGGCTCCGGGGTCACCGGGGCGGCCAGCGCGGGCGGAACACGCCGCGAAGGCGCCTCCACCTGCGGAGCGGGCTCCGGCTCGGCCTCGGACTTGACCTCGGGCTCAGGAGCCTTCGGAGTCTCTTCGACAGGCGCCTCAGCGGCGGGAGCCGCTTCGGTGGTCTCGGGCTCGTCTCCGCCGGAGAGGGCTTCGGCGAGCTTGACGGCCACATCGCGGGTGACGCTGGACTGCGCGCTGCGGACGGTCTCGCCGAGCTCACCGAGCTTGGTCATCAGTTCACGGCTGTTGGAACCCAGGAGCTTCGCCAGTGCGTGCACCCGGATCCGGGGCGGCAGCTCGGCCAGCTGACCTGCGATGGGTGTGGCGGTATTCCCGCCGGTGACGGCGGGTGTGTCCGCGTTCGACATATATCTCCTCCGCCCCCGGGCGCGTCGGCTGGCTCACACCGGCTCGACGCGGCCGCGCAGGGGCCCCTTTCTGTTCGTTCCGCCGTGGTGGTCACCAGCAGCGGGAATCCTTGCCCGGCACCGCGACGGCGCCGGGGTTGCCCGGGCGCCGCATACGGCTGAAGGTCTGCTCGGCGGAGCGCTGGCCACGTTCGCGACATCGGGCCGCCCGCCACGTCGTCGAGCCGCGTGAAGCAGCGACGCGTGTGGAGGATGTGCAGCACACCACCGGGCCACGAGACCGCGAGCGCCACCTCTCACGTGTGCCCGTCGGCCAGCGGCCAACGCGAGTATCCCACACCCCGGCCCCACTCCGGTGTACTCGGTGCCACAGGCCTGACTCCCGGGCGCGCCGCGACCACCGGCCGAGCGAACTTCGCGCGAGAGCTTGTCGACCCGGCCGAGGGTGGCTAGCGTGCCGCTCGGGGGGTGCCGATGCCCAGGCCGCGGCGCCCCTCGTGGTCCCTCTGTTCTCCGGTGGGAGGTCCGGTGTCCCTGCTGGGGCGGTCCCTGCGAGCGGCCGTGTGCGCCTTCACGGTGCTCTGCGGTTCGGTCGCCGCTGTCGCGACGGCCGAGGCGGTGCCATCGTGCCATCCCGAGAGCCGGGCGCTGCGGTACGTCGTCGCCTTCGACCGGGGCACCTCCGAAGCCGAGGCCAGGGCGGCCATCACCGGCGGCTGCGGGAGCACCACGATCTACTATCCGCAGATCGCGGTGGCCGTGGCGACCTCGGCGGACCGCGACTTCGCCGACCTGGTCCGGCCCGCCGTCGCCTTCAGCGCGCAGGCGGAGCGGCTGGCGGTGCACCGGGCCAACGGCACCCCGTCGGCCAGATCCGCCCCCTCCCGCGCCGAACTCGAACCGACGGATCCGGCGAAGGTGCCCTCCGCCGACCGCACCGGCGAGCAGTGGGACATGCGCGCGATCGGCGCCGACAAGGCCCACCCGATCGAACGGGGCAGCCGGGACGTCGTCGTCGGCGTCCTCGACTCCGGCGTCGACGAGGCCCATCCCGACCTGACGACCGCGCTCGACCCCGACAAGTCCGCGGGCTGCCTGACCGGCGCACCCGACCGGAACTGGGCCGCGACGACGTCGGCGCACGGCACCCATGTCGCCGGGATCATCGCCGCGGCCGACGACGGCAAGGGCGTCACCGGGGTGGCGCCCGGCGTGCGGATCGCCTCGGTGAAGGTGATCGACGACCGCGGGTACGCCGACCCCGAGGCCGCCGTCTGCGGGTTGATGTGGGCAGCCTCACAGGGTATGGCCGTGACGAACAGCAGCTACTTCGTCGACCCGTCGTCGCTCTCGTGCGCCCACGCCGACGAACGGGGTGTGGTGAACGAGGTGATGGCGCGTGCCGTCGAGTACGCGACCTCGGCGGGCACGCTCAACGTCGCGGCGGCGACCAACGAAGCCGTCGGGCTGGTGCCGTCGCCACGCTCGGGGGTCAGGGTCCGAGCCGACGGCTGCCAAGCGCTGCCCGCCGGCCTGCGTGACGTCGTCGCGGTGTCGTCTGTGAGCGCGGAGCGGGTCAAGGCCGGTTACAGCTCGTACGGGCTGAGCGTGATCGACGTGACCGCACCCGGCGGCGAGGCCGGGCGGTGTGTGCTTTCGACCGTTCCCGGCGGGTACGCGCCGCTGTGCGGGACGTCGATGGCCGCGCCCCACGTCGCCGGTGTCGCGGCGCTGCTCGCTTCGGCGCATCCCGGCTACGGCGCCCGCCAGCTGAAGCGGACGCTGGACGCGCAGGCGACGCCGATCGCGTGTCCCGCCGACTACGACCTGACCGGCGACGGCTCGCAGGACGCGTACTGCACCGGGTACGCGGGGTTCAACGGCTTCTACGGGCACGGGATGGTCGACGCGCTGGCCGCGGTGGCGCCGAGGGTGACGGGGCCGAACCCGGCCCGGTGAGTGCGCCGTCGCGAGTAGTCCTCTACTTGCGGCCGCTTTGGACCTTCGCGACGCCGCAAGGGCCGAGCGGGGGACTTCGGCGGCAAGCGAAGTGTCGTGTCCGGGCGGGGTGCCGGACCGTGTCCTTCACTGTGTGGGTTTCGGGGCGTTGGATGACCCGAAATCCACACACCCCTCACCGACGCCACCTCTGCCCTGCGCGACGGATCAGCGCAGGAGGAGCTTGCCGAATCGCTTCGACGACGCGTAGATCCCGACGGCCGCCAGTGCCAGCAGGTACGCCACGTGCCCGAGCATCCCCCACGACAGCACGCCGACCGAGAGCCCGCGCATCAGCTCGATCCCGTGGTAGAGCGGGAAGATCTTCACGATCCACTGGACAGCCTCGGGGTAGACCGAAAGCGGGTAGAACGTCGTGGAGAACAGGAACAGCGGCATCAGCACGAGGTTGATGTAGTCGAATTGCGACACCGACCGCAGGAAGGTCACCAGCACGATCCCGATGGCCGAGAACGCCATCGCGATCAGCAGTGCCGCCGGGATCATCAGCACGGCCCACCAGGATCCGCTGAGCCCCATCGCGGTCATCACGCCGAGGAAGGTGACCGAGTAGATCCCGCCGCGCAACACCGACCAGCCGACCTCGCCGAGCGCGATGTCCAGCGGCCCGATCGGGGTGGCGAGCATGGCGTCGTACAGCTTCGCGTACTTCAGTTTGAAGAACAGGTTGTACGTGGAGTCGAGGATCGCGCCGTTCATCGCCGACGCCGCGAGCAGCCCGGGCGCGACGAAGGCGACGTAGCTCATGACCTGGCCGCCGGGGCCGACGACCTCGCCGACGAGTTTGCCGAAGCCGAGCTGGAAGGCCATCAGGTAGAACAGCGGCTCGAAGACGCCGGACACGAACAGCATCCAGGCGTGCGAATAGGTCAGGAAAGTCCGCTCCAGCACCGCCGTGGACCGGCCGCTGTACAGCGCCGACGGCAGGATGCGCAGCAGCACCCCGCGCCTCGGCGGCTCGGTGAGAACAGCCACTTCAGACCACCAGCCGTCGGTAGAAGTACTTGTGCGCCAGCGCCCAGCCGACTCCGGCCAGCACGACCAGGAAGGCGAGGTGCCCCAGGGTGGCGAGTGGGCCGACGGTGCCGAGGCTGATCGCCCTCGCGGCCTCGTTCCCATGCCACAGCGGGGAGATCCAGGCGATCCACATCAGCGGGTCCGGCAGCTGCGAGATCGGGAAGAAGGTACCGGAGAACAACGTCATCGGGATCAGGACGAACCGGAACACCAGGCCGAACCGGGTGCCCTCGTCGTAGGTGGTGGCGGCCAGCGCCATCACCGGGGTGCCGCAGGCGATGCCGGTGAGCACGCCGATCAGGATGACCACGAGCACGCCGAAACTCGTCCAGGAGCCGAAAAGCGCCGCTATGACGGCGTAGATCGACCCGGCGAGGGTCAGCCGGAGACTCACCCACATGATCTGGCTGCCGAGCACCTGCCCCGGGGTGATCGGGGTGGCGGTGACGGCCACGTAGTCCTGCTGCCACTTGAACCCCGACAGCACCGGATAGCTGGACTCCCCCACCGCCAGCTGCGCCGCGCCGGCGACGAGCAGCGCGGGGGCGACGTATTCCAGGTACGAGAACCCGCCTGTCGCGGCACCCGCCTGGACCTGCGAGCCGAATCCGAGGCCCATCGCGGCCAGGAACAGCACCGGTTGCAGGCCTGTCGAATACAACGTGGACAGCCAATACCGGCGGTACCACATCCAGTGGCCCTCGACCCGCAGCCACGCGCCCGCCCAGGACGAGACCACGCGGCCCGTGGACGCCTTCGTCTTCGTCGTGGTCATCAGTCCACCAGCGTCCGGCCGGTGAGGCGGAGGAAGACGTCCTCCAGCGAGCTGCGGCGGACCAGGCTCGACAGCGGACGCAGCCCGCGCGTGTGCGCCTGTTCGAGGGTGGCTTCGCCGGTCATCGTGTAGAGCAGGACGCGATCCGGCAGGACCTCGACGCGTTCGGCGAGGCCCTCGATCTGCTTCGCCGCCGCCTCCTGCTCGCCGTTCGGGAAGCGCAGTTCGACGACCTCGCGAGTGGAGTACCGGCTGATCAGGTCGGCGGGCGAGCCTTCGGCGGCGATGCGGCCGTTGTCCATCACGACCAGCCTGTCGCACAGCTGCTCTGCTTCGTCCATGTAGTGCGTGGTGATGATCAGGGTGGTCCCGCCTGCCTTGAGCCGGAACAGCCTGTCCCACAACAGGTGCCGGGCCTGGGGGTCCAGCCCCGTCGTCGGCTCGTCGAGCAGGAGCAGTTCCGGGTCGTTGACCAGGGAGCGGGCGATGGTCAGCCGCCGCTTCATCCCGCCGGAGAGCGAATCGACCTCCGCCTCCGCCCGGTCGGTGAGCTGGGCGAACTCCATCAGCTCCTCGGCCTTGCTCCGCACGTGCGAGCGGGACAGCCCGAAGTAGCGGCCGTAGATCTGCAGGTTCTGGCGGACGGTGAGTTCGGTGTCCAGGTTGTCCTGCTGTGGCACGACCCCGAGCCGGGCCCGGATCTTCGGCCCCTCGACGTCCGGATCCATGCCGAGGACCCGCAGGTCACCGTCGCTGCGAGGGGACACGCTCGCGATCATCCGCATGGTGGAGGACTTGCCCGCGCCGTTCGGCCCGAGGAAGCCGAACGCCTCCCCCGGGCGGACCTCGACGTCGATCCCGCGTACGGCCTCGAAGTCGCCGAAACGCTTGACCAACGCCTTCGCCTGCACCATCGCCGGTTCGTGCTCTGAGTCACCCACGGTAGGCACCCTAGGACCTGCCACCGACAAAATTCGACCGGTTTAACCGACCCTTGTTGGACGGTCGCGGCTGGTCGATACTCACCGACCATGAGTCTCAAGTCCCGAATCGCCTTGTTGTCCGTTTTTGTCAGTGCCGGGCTGCTGGTGGCTCCCGCTTCCCAGGCGGCCGAGACCACTGTGGACGGCCGGACCGTCGACCCGCGTCCGTCCACCGGCAAGCTCGCCTTCGAACTGCACAAGCTGGCGTTGCTCAGCCACGGCAAGATCCGGGTGAGCGGCATCGGCCGCAGCAACGAGGGCCGTCCGGTGTGGGCGGCCAGGGTCGGCCACGGCAAGACGCGTATCCAGTACGTCACCCAGCAGCATGGCGACGAGCCGCTCGGCACGCCCGCCGCGCTGGAGTTCCTGCGCAAGGTCGGCGTCGAACACGGCGCATGGCAGCGGGATCTGCTCTCGAAGGTGACCGTCGACATCGTCGTGCGCGCCAATCCGGACGGACACGAGCGCGACTGGCGCTACAACCACGACCCCGACGCCACTCCCGAGTACGGCGAGAAGGGCAAGGGTTACGACATCAACCGGTACCACGACCCGGCCGTCGCGCCCAAGGACAACCCGGCCACCGAGGCGGGCCTGATCCAGCGGCGGAACGCGTCGTTCAACCCGGACATCATGGTCGACTACCACATGCAGGGCCGGTACCGGGACGCTGACGGCAAGGAGATCACCGCTTCGACGCTGTGGCCGACGCATCCGGGCGTGAAACCGTCCGATGTGGACTTCGCGAAGCAGATCGCGGTCGTGGTGCAGCGGTCGATCGACGGTAACGGCGGCTACGTCTCGCAATACCCCGGTGGTGACTACCAGGGCATCGCGCGCAACGGGTACGGGCTGCTCGGCAACGGCAGTGTGCTGATCGAACTGAGCCTCATCCCGGAGCGGGAGCAGCAGCAGATCCAGGACGCGCTGGCCTCGATGCTCGCGATCGCGAAGACCGCGGCCGACGGTTCGGTGCGGAAGGTGGACCCGGCGAAGGCCGACGCGATCCCGCCGCGTGGTCCGGCGCTGCCGGGTACGGTGGAAGAGGCGTACGAAGCCGCCTGACGGTTGTTATGAACGGACCTTTCATAACAAATTTTGTTATGAAAGGTCCGTTCATAACATCAGCGGACGGTGACCGAGAGGGCCCGCGTCACCCCGTTGACGGTGACCGAGAGGCTCGCCACTCCCGGCCGCAGCGCGGTCAGCACTCCGGTCCCCGGGTCGAAGGACGCGACGTCCCACGGCATCGCGGGCAGGAAACCGTCGGCGACGTGCGTGCCCCGGCCGCCCTTCCAGTCCGCGCTGACCGGGTACGACACCGGAACCTGACGCGCTCCCTGCGCGACCACGGCCCGGATGTCCGCCTTCTCCCCGCGCGCCAGCGACGAGGGCCCGGACAGCGTCAGCGCGTCGACGTTCGGCCGTGTCTCGAACCGCACCGGCTGCGCCTTGTCGCCCGGCTCGAACCGGACCATCGTCCAGCCGACGAAACCGCCGTCACCGGGGGCCGCCGCGGGCGACTTCCCCGAGTTGCCGTTCACCAGATACGGCACACCGTCCACACGCGACAGATTGAAGACGCCCGCGTGCGAAGCGATCGCGGCCGCCTGCTTCCCCGATTCGCGTTCGAAGGCGGTCAGCCAGCCGGTCAGCATCGCGGCTTCCTTGCGGTCGGCCAGTTGCGAGTTCCCGGTGGGGCTGGGGTCCTTGACCGGGTGGTGCATCGCGACGACCACGCCGCGGACACGCCTGTCGGTCTTCGCGCCGTCGAGCGCCTCGCGCAGCATCCGGATCTGGTCGAACCCGCCCGCGCGCAGTGATCCGCGCGAGGAGTCCATCAGTACCAGGCGGATCCCGGCGACGTCGACGACGCGGTGGGTCTCCCCGAACGCCGCCTTGAACTCGGTGATCCCGTGCCCGCCATCGGCTTCGTGGTTGCCCGGCACGTAGTACCAGGGTGCCTTGCCGACGAGTTCCTGATCGATGATCGACCGGGCCAGTACGAAATCGGCGGTCGTGCCGCGGTCGACGAAGTCACCGTTGATCAGCACGAGATCCGGTTTCGCCGCCACCGCCTCGCGCAGCGCCCGCCGTGCCTGGGCGACCAGCGGGCCGTTCGGGTCGTCGGCGGTGAACTGCGCGTCGCTGACCACGGCGATCCGCGGTCCGCCGGTCGCCGTGCCGTCGGTGATCAGGGCCGGGTCGCGCGGCGCCGGATCGGCCGGGACAGCGGCCGCGGGCGCGACCTCGAAGGTGAGGTCGTCGAAGACCAGCCGCCCCTCGTACTGCTGATCCGGGACGTTCTCGACGGCGTAGAACTTCGTGAGCCGCTGCCCGTCGGGGAGTCCGGCCGGGATCGCCGCGCGGACGTGACGCCAGCCCGTCCAGTCGACACTCAGCGCCAAGTCCACAATGGACGGAACGTTGGCGGCGTCGCGGAGTTCCGCCCGCAGCCAAGCACCCTTCGCGTCACCGTTGACCCACAGGCCGACCCGCTGGGTGCCGGGCGGCACCGCGATCGGCGCCGCCGAGTTGAGGTAGGCCGCGCGCGTGGCGTTGGTCCCGTTCAGCCGGTAGTCCAGCGCCAGCCCACGTCCGCCTTCACGGCCGGGGGCCTCGGAAAGCGCGGCTCCGACGACGGCGGGGAAGACACTGGCGGACCAGCCCGCCGGGCCGTCCAAAGACGCCGCCACCCGGGATTCCGTGCCGACGGACGCCGCGAGGTGTGTCGCCTTCCCGCCGGCGGTCGCGGTGATCGCCGAGGCACCCGACGCCTTCAGCGCGGTGACCGCGAACCCGTCGCCGGTCGGCTCGATCCGCACCACCGCGGGGTCGTAGTCGAGTTTGACGTCGTCGGGCTCGATCCACGTGCCGTAGCCGTCGGCGTCGTAACCGAACACCTTGAACGTGCTCTTCGCGCCTTCGCCGGACAGCGCGACCTGTTCGGTGCTGGTACCCAGCCGGACCGGCGAGCCGAGTACGTTCAGCGTCGTCTTGCCCAGGACACCGCCACGCTTCGCGAGAACGTCGACGTTCGCGGGCGCGTCCGGCCGGAACCGGTCGGCGTGCGCGGTGAAGACGCCGTCGGTCACGGTGCCGCGGAAGGGATTCGTGCTGATCCATCGCGCTGAAGCCTCGACGGCGGCACCGGTTTCGTCGTGCGCGCCGGCGGTGAGTTTCCGTGTCAGCCCGGAAAGCACCCGCGTCGCGTCGGCGGTGTCCTGTGCGGGACGCGGCGAGAACCCGGTGAGGCGTCCGCTGCCTGGCACGGTGGTGACACCGATCCCGTTGGGTACCAGGCGTTCCCCGCCGTCCGACGGCGAGTTGCGCACCAGCGGCGCCCTCTCGCCTTCCTCGCGGGCGAGCATGGTCGAGGAGCCGCCGCCGTCGAGGTTGATGGCGTCGTCCGCGCCGAGCGACTTCAGGTGCCGGGCGAGTTCCAGTTCCGTCATGCCGCGGCTGTCGGCCTGGCGGCCGTCGACCGTGGCCAGCCACATCTTCGTGCCGTCGGCGGAGAACCCGACCGCGGTCCGGGGGTGCATGGCGACGTTGTCGACCGGCTGGACAGCGCCGTCGCGCAGCAGGATCTTGTTCCCGCCGATCGAGACCGACAGCTTGCCCGCGTCGCTCTTCGGCGCGTACGCGACGCCCACCCGGTCGCCGGACTTCAAGCCGGACAAAGAATCCACACCGCCGTCACGGGCGAGCAGGACCGTCGCACCGGCGGCGATCGGGCCGTCCGCGGGCCGCGGCCGCACCTGCGTGACGACACCGTCCCGGAGCTCGATCTCGACGACGTGCTGGGCGCCCGCCACCGAAGTCCGCCGCGACGCCGCCCCCCACAGCGGCGTGTAGACGCCGATCGCGTTCCCGCTCAGGACCGGGCTGTTGAAGTTCGACGCGGGCACGATCTTGCCGTCGGGCAAGGTGACCGACGCTTCGAGGAACACCTCCGCGAGCCGCGCCTTGCCCTCCTCGGTGATCGAGGCGGTCAGGTTGTGGCCGCGGGCGGGCGCCGTCTGGAGTTTCCCGGCGTCGACGCCGACCCCGATCGGCGCTCCGGTCGCGTTGATGTCGAAGAAGTCGCCATTGACCCCGGCGACCGCCCCGGTCTCGGCGACCTGCTGCGAGAGCGGCGTCCGCGCGGAAACCGTGCCGGGGCTGAGATACGTCGGCTTGAGCGTCTTGCTGGTGAGATCGACGGCGAGGGTGTCGCCGCGGATCCAGCCCGCCGGGTCGTAGCGGTCGAACTCGGTGAGGCTCAGGCCTGGCGCCACGCGCGAAGTCGCGCTGGTGGTGACGAGACCGTCGTCGGGTGCGGCCACGGCGTACGCGGAGGGGCCCTCCTTCGCCGAGGATGCCGCAGGGGCGGCTTCGACGGGCGCGGGACCGAGCGGGGCGGCCAGCGGATCGGCGGCCGCCGGTGCGGCGACGACCAATCCGGGCAGCAGGGCAGCGAGCAATACCAGGCGTGATCTTCTCACGAAATACCCCACGATCGAGTGACAGGCGGCTCAGGTCAGCACAGCGGACGCGAGCCGCCAGGAGAAGACCCCGAGGTGAACGTGAACCGAACGGCGTAGGGCGCCGAAGATCAGGGGGTCAAAGGCCCGGCGAGGAAGGTCTCGGCCGCCGCGAGGTCACCGGTGATCCCGAGACCCGATCCGGCGAGCCCGACCCGTTGCCACAGCAGCAGATCCAGGCCTTCCGCGGGCCCTTCGACGACGGCTTCCGCGGTTTCGGCGGGCTCGGCCCGCCGCGAACCGGGGATCCCGTCTTCGCCCGGTGGTGTGATCAACCAGGCGTGTCCGGTGTCGGATGTCTTCAGCAGCAGCGGAACGGTGACCACCGGCGGGGTGTGCCAGCGCCTCACCTTCGGCAGCATGCCGATGAGGACCTCGTCCACGCCGTCGGCGGCGATGGACGGGTCGAGGATGTACTCGGTCCCGGCCGCGCGGTGCGCGTCGAGCAGGTGCACCGCGGTCTCGTGGACCTGGCGGCGGAACCAGAAGGCCTTGGTCTTGGCGATGGCGGTGAAGTTCCAGGCGCCGTCGTCCGGCGAGGCCTCGCGCAACGCCCCGATGAGGCCGTCCGCGCGATCGCCGTACCAGGCGGCGAGATCCGCGTCCGGTTCGACTTCGGAAAGCTGCGGACCGGGGTCGCCGGTGCGCACGATCCCGGCCGCCCAGCGATGCACGTTCCCGAGGTGGACGACCAGATCACGCAGGAGCCAAGCGCCGCAGCACGGCACCGGCGCGGTGTGGTCCCCGGTGCGCGCCACCTGCGCGAAACCGGCCGTCAGCTCCCGCAGCCGTGCCAGGTACTCGTCCGGTGTCATCGACAAACCCCCAGGTTCGTGGACGGCGCGGAGATCGCGCGCCGTCCACGAGTGTGTCAGACCTCGGGGAACCAGAGCTTGAGCTCGCGCTCGGCCGACTCCGGGGAGTCCGAACCGTGCACCAGGTTGTACTGGGTCTCCAGGGCGAAGTCGCCGCGCAGGGTGCCAGGGGTGGCCTTCTCGACCGGGTCGGTGCCGCCGGCGAGCTGGCGGAAGGCGGCGATGGCGCGGGGGCCCTCGACGGCGAGCGCGACCAGCGGGCCCGAGGTGATGAACTCGAGGAGGTCACCGAAGAACGGGCGCTCCTTGTGCTCGGCGTAGTGCTCCTCGGCGACCGAGCGCTCGACGGTGCGCAGTTCGAGGGCGACGAGCTTCAGGCCCTTGCGCTCGATGCGCGAGATGACCTCGCCGACGAGGCCGCGCGCGACGCCATCGGGCTTGACGAGGACCAGCGTGCGTTCAGTCACGACGGTGTTTCTCCTTGGGTGGGTTTCGTGCTATTCGCCCGGAGCCTACTGGGTGCATCGCCGGTCACTTCACGTCGGACCAGGGAATGGCTTCGATACGCTCGATGTGTTCCTCGCCCCACTCCCCGAGTGCGGCCATCGCGGTGTTGAGCGAATCCCCGAACGCGGTCAGCGAATACTCCACCTTCGGCGGAACCTGGTGGTACACCTCGCGACGCAGCAGTCCGGTGGCCTCCATCCCACGCAGTTGCAGGATCAGGACCCGTTCGCTGATACCGGGCACCGCGCGCCGCAGCTCCCCGAAGCGCAGCGCCCCGTCCTGGAGCGCGAACAGGATGAGCCCTTTCCATTTTCCGCCCATGACGGCGATCGCGGCGTCGAGCCCGCAGGTGAACGTGCGGTTCCTGGTCATCGTCACACTTACCTCTTTGTCGGTACCCGGCAAAATAGTAGGTACTTGAGCAAATGTACGTGACGCCCCAGCATGGAGTCATCCCCCGGATTCCTTTGACTGGAGCGAAAATGACGAAACCGCCGGTGACCGTCGTCGGACTCGGCTCGATGGGCTCGGCCCTGGCGAGCGCGTTCCTCACCGCCGGGCATCCGACGACGGTGTGGAACAGGACGGCCTCGAAGGCCGATCCCCTTGTCGCACAGGGAGCCCGCCGAGCCGGAACGGTCGAAGACGCTGTGCGGGCGAGCCCGCTGATCATCGCCTGCCTGACGACTTATGAGGACACGGTCGCGGCCTTGGCACCGGCCGCGCTGACCGGACGCGCCTTGGTCACCTTGAACAGCGGCTCACCGGCGGGAGCGCGCCGGATGGCCGCCTGGGCGGATGAGCGCGGCGCGAGGTTCCTCGACGGCGCGATCAAGAACGTGCCGTCGGCCGTCGGCGCACCGGACACGTTGCTGTACTACGGCGGCGACAAGACCGTCTTCGACGAGCACCTGGACACGTTGCGGGTCTTGGGCGGCGACACCGTCCACCTCGGCGAGGACACCGATTTGGCGGCGCTGTACGAAACGGCCGTCGGCGGCACCCTGCTGCCCGCGCTGATCGGGTTCTTCCAGGGTGCCGCCCTGCTCCGGTCACGCGGGCTCGAAGCGGAAACGCTGCTGCCCTACGCCACCAAGTGGTTCGAGATGATCATCTCGGTGCTTCCGATGTACACCAAGGAAATCGACAGCGGCGACTACTCCGGTCCCGCCGCCTCGGTGGACATCTTCCACGCCGGCGCCGCCGCCGACCTCGAACTGGCCGGGGAAGGCGTCGACGTCGGGTGGCAGCTGCCGATGCACGACCTCGTGCGGCGGGCCGCCGAGGCCGGGCACGGCGACCGCAGCATCGCGGTCCTGACCGAACTGCTCAGCGTTGGGGCCACAGGGTCTTCGACCACAGCGAAGCACCCGTCGCGTCGCGCAGATCGACCGTGAGCGCACCGCTCCGTCCGTCGATGTTCACCTCTCCGAAGTGCTGGAACCCGTCCGCGGGCGAGGTGTTCGCGGCGGGCGGGGCGTGCACGAACACCGCTTCCGGCCCGAAGGTCGGGTCGAGCGTGTTCGGCCCGAACGCGCCGGCGTTGAGCGGGCCGGAGACGAACTCCCAGAACGGGTCGAAGTCGGTGAACGACGCGCGATCCGGCGAGTAGTGGTGTGCCGCGGTGTAGTGCACGTCCGCGGTCAGCCAGACGACGTTGCGCACGCGGCGCCGCGAGATCTCCCGCAGCACCCAGGCGAGTTCGGTCTCACGGCCGCCGGGCGCGCCGGGCAGGCCGTTCGCGACGCCCTCGATGTTCTTGCCGTCCGGGACAGTGAGCCCGATCGGGAGGTCGGCCTGGACGATCTTCCAGGTGGCGGTGCTGCGGTCGAGCGCGTCGACGAGCCAGCGCGCCTGGCGGTCGCCGAGGATCCGGCCCGGTTTGCTCTGGTCCGCGGTGTTGGCGTCCTTGTAGGTCCGCATGTCCAGCACGAAGACCTCGGCGCGCGAGCCGTGCCGGAAGTTGCGGTACACGCGGCCGTCGACGGCCTGGCGACGGTCGATCGGGTGCCATTCGTGGAACGCCTGGAACGCGCGGGCGGCGAGCACGTCGACGCGCTTTTCGGTGTATTCGGGGCGATCGTCGAGGATCTCGCCCGGGTACCAGTTGTTCACGACTTCGTGGTCGTCCCACTGCACGTAGGACGGCACGTTCGCGGTGAAGCGCTTGAGGTTGTCGTCGAGGAGGTTGTACGCGAACTGGCCGCGGTACTCGTCGAGCGTCTCGGCGACCTTCGACTTCTCCGGGGTGACGATGTTGCGCCACACCCGCCCGCCGGGCAGCGCGACGGTCTCGGTGAGCGGCGCGTCGGCGTAGACCGTGTCTCCACAGTGGAGGAACAGATCCGGGCGGCGGTCGGCCATCGCGCGGTAGATCGTCATCCCGCCGCGTTCGGGGTTGATGCCCCAGTTCTGCCCGGCGACGTCACCGGACCACACCAGGCGGACGTCCGAGCGGCCGAACGGGGCGGTGGCGAACCGGCCGGTGACGGGCTCGCCGCGGACACGGCCGTCGAGGGATTCGGCGGTCACGCGGTAGTGGATCTCGGTCCCCGGCAGGAGACCCGCGACGCGGACCTTGCCGGTGCCGCCGGTCTCCGGGCTCATCACCGGTCCGCGCACGCGGCGCGCGTGGCGGAACGAAGGGTCCCTGGAGACCTCCACGATCAGCCGCGAAGGCCGGTCGGCGCGCGACCAGACGATGCCGGAGCCGGTGGTGACGTCGCCGGACTGGACACCGTGGGTGAGCACCGGGCGGTCGCCGCGGAGCAGCGGGACAGCGCCCGGCGCCGCGGTCGCGGTTCCGGGGAGGAGCAGTCCGCCCGCGACGGCCCCGGCACCGGTGAGACCGGCTTTGAGCAGCGTGCGGCGGTTGTGGTGGGTTGCGGTCATGGCGTGGTTCTATCCCGCGGCCACGGCCGGTGGGCCAACTGCGGCTTGCGCGGTGGTGAACGAGTGAGGCGCGTCTCGTGAGAGCCCGGTTGAAGTAGGCTCGCGAAAAGATCAACTGGGGGCGATCGCATGAGTAGTACCGATTGGGGCCTGCGCGACTACTACGCGGGCGACGAAGATCCGAACGTCCGCTACCTCGTGATTCTCGTTGAAGGAGAACGGCTACCGCACGCCGTGGTCAGGCTGACCGGTACCACCGAAGAAGCCTTCACCCACAACCTGACGTGGGAACCGTCCGACCTCCTGAGCCGCCTGCCGGGCGAACCACGGTGGACCGCCCGTGAAGCCAACACCGGGTACGCCAACGGTTTCCTGGTCCAGATGGTGCGTGAAGTCGGCGCGGCCAGGCACGAGTCGGAACTGAGCGTCTACAAGTACTACGCGGTCTTCAAGAACGCCGCGGACGTGGTCGACCTCGACAAGGCCTACATGCTTGTCCGGCGACCGGAGGCCCACCGCGAGGAGGCGTACGCCGGGCACAACCTGTGGGAGTACACCGACAAGCTCTACCGGCTCGACAGCGGCCGGGACTGGACCGAGGAGTACATCGCGATCAGCGAGGCCGGGACACGGCTCCTCAGGCGGAAGATCGACGCGGGGTGGGCGAATCTGTGGCGCCATCACGTCGTCTCCTTCGCCGACGGCACGCCGTACGCCGTGGTTGTGGTGGCGAAGAACCCGGAGTCGCGGGCGCAGCCGCGAGAGTTCACCGGTGAGGGACTGTTCCGGCAGACCGAGCTGCTGGGCAAGCTATCGGCGTCGAGCTTCCAG
Source organism: Amycolatopsis coloradensis (assembly GCF_001953865.1). Lineage (GTDB taxonomy): Bacteria > Actinomycetota > Actinomycetes > Mycobacteriales > Pseudonocardiaceae > Amycolatopsis > Amycolatopsis coloradensis. Next base: position 175,168 of record NZ_MQUQ01000020.1, on the reverse strand, counting down.
GAAACCGACTTCGGCACCGCCCTGCGGATCATGGCGGAGTTGGTCCGGCGGCGGAGGGTCGACCGGGAGGCGCCAGGCGGCTACGCGGTGTTCCACCACCCGACCGACGTGCTCGATCCCGACTCGGCGTACGCGATCGTCCGGGAGCCGGGGCCCGAGCACGAGGTGGTCCTGCCGCTGTCCTCGATGGAGTCAGCACGTCTCGCGTCCCGCCTCCACGTCAGGGATGCGAAGCGACACGCCGCCGCTGTAGGTGAACACCACTATTTCGCGGTCTTCGAGAACATCGGAGCCACGACGGACGTGAACAACGCGTACATGGTGATCCGCCGGACGGCGGACGAGCCGGAGCGGTGGGAGATGTTCCTGCGCTCTGGGGAATGGTTGCCGTCGGGGGGCCCTCGGGACAAGCACACGCTGGCGATCGGCGAGGCCGACCTGGACCGGATCACCGGACGACTCGCCGCCGTCGAGCCCCGCTACCTCGAGTTCCGCTGCCGCGAGCGGGGACCTGTCGCGTTGGTCCGGCTCACCGCGACCACCGAAGAATCCGCCCGCGATCTCGGCTGGGAGCCGTCCGACCAGCTCGCCCGGCTGCCCAACGAGCTGACATGGTACGTCGGCGAAGTGGACGAGATCGGCATGGTCGCCCGCAGGTTCTGGTCCGCCAGGCTCACGCGAGGCGTCGCACACCGGAACGACGAGATCCAGTACTTCGCGATCTTCCCGACCCAGTCGGCCGCCTTCGACCTCGCCAAGGCACAACTGGTGCTGCGGCGCAGGGGCGATGTCGAGGAGAAGTTCGTCCGGTCCGTCGGCTGGATACCGGCGGAGCGGACGCTGACCGGCTTCGACAACAGTCGCTACCTCGCGATCAGCCACGAGGAGATGGAACGGCTGACTGGCTGAGGAGTTCGCTGTCCTACGGCTGCGGTTGCTGTTGCTGACTCGGGAGTGTTCCGGCCGCCATCCGCCGCGCCACGTCCCGCCGCAGCCACAGCAGCCACAGCCAGAACGCGAGGAAGACCGCCCCGAGGATCGCCACGGCGGGCAGCGCGACGAAGAACGCGATCAGCGCGACCTGGAGGACGAGCACCGCGGGCACCGCCCAAGGCTTCTTCAGGAAACCGCACAGCGCGATCAGCGCGACCGCGAGCACGATCACCGACCAGCCGGTGAACGAACCGACACCGCCGCCGAGTTTCGCCACCACCGGCAGCGCGAGCGCGACGGTGATGCCCTCCATGATCAGCGAGCCTGCCATCACCCCGCGGAAGGACTTCATCGGGTCCTTCGCGGGCGGCTTCGGGGCCTCGTCGGTCACGCCGGCTCCTTACCGAACAGGGTCCTCGCCTCGCCCGCGGTGACGACCGAGCCGGTGACCAGCACGCCTCCGCCCGCCAGTGGTTCTTCGGGGTCGTCGCTCTGCTCGACGAGGCCGATGGCGGTTTCGAGCGCGGTGTCCAGGCTGCCTTCAGCGACCACCCTGTCCTCGCCGAAGATCGAGATGGCGATGTCGTTCAGTTCGTCGAGCGGCATCGCGCGCGGTGACGAGTTCTTGGTGACGACGATCTCGGAGACGACGGGTTCGAGGGCGTCCAGGATGCCTCGCGCGTCCTTCTCGGCCATGACGCCGACCACGGCGACGAGGCGGCGGAAGGCGAACTCCTCGGCGACGGTGGCGGCGAGCGCCTTGGCGCCGTGCGGGTTGTGGGCCGCGTCCAGCAGTACGGTCGGTGCGGCGCGGACCCGCTCCAGCCTGCCGGGGGTCTCGACCTCGGCGAAGGCCTCGCGGACGGCTTCGACGACCAGCTTCCGGTCTTTGCCAGCGCCGAAGAACGCTTCGACGGCGGCCAGCGCGAGCGCGGCGTTGGCCGCCTGGTGCGCGCCGTGCAGCGGCAGGAAGATATCGTCGTAGACGCCGCCGAGGCCTTGCAGCTTCAGCATCTGCCCGCCGACGGCGACCTCCCGTTCCAGCACGCCGAACTCGCTGCCCGCGCGGGCGACGCTGGCGTCGACCTCGACGGCGCGTTCCAGCAGGATCTTCTGCACTTCGGGGTCCTGCTCGGCGATGACCGCGACACTGCCGGGCTTGATGATCCCGGACTTCTCCACCGCGGCCTTGGCCGGATCGCCGCCGAAGTACTCGACGTGGTCGACGCCGATCGGCGTGATGACGGCGACGTCGCCGTCCACGACGTTGGTGGCGTCCCACGAGCCACCGAGCCCGGTTTCGACGACCGCGGCCTCGACGGGCGCGTCGGCGAACGCCGCGAACGCCATCCCGGTGAGCACCTCGAACTTGCTCATCGGCACCGCGTCGGGCCCGCCCGCGTTGTCCACCATGGTCACGTACGGCGCGACGTCGCGGTACAGGTCGACGTACGCGGCGGCGGAGATCGGGACGCCGTCGAGCGCGATCCGCTCGGTGACCAACTGCAGGTGAGGACTCGTGTACCGGCCGACGCGGAGACCCATCCGGGTCAGCAGCGCGTCGATCATCCGCGTGGTCGAGCCCTTGCCGTTGGTCCCGGCGACGTGCACCACCGGGTAGCCGCGGTGCGGTTCACCCATGAGGTTGACCAGTGCCGCGATCCGGGCGAGGGAGGGCTCGATCTTGGTCTCGGGCCAGCGCAGGTTCAGCTCGGCCTCCACCGCGAGCAGTTCGCGGCGTGCCTGCTGCCCGTCCGGGTCGGCCGGGGCGAACTCGGCGCCCTGGTCGTCCAGTTCGTGCAGTTCCAGGTCCTCGGGGGCGACGAGGTCCGGCACCGGGCCGAGCGCGAGGTTGTCCCCCAGCTGCCCGATCCCGCCGATGCCACCGCCCGCACCGCCGCCCGCCTGATAGGCGGCGTCGGGTGCGTCCAGATCCGGGTCGGTGTCGTCGGACGGATCGTGGGCACGCGCCCCCAATTCGTCCACACCGGCGAAACTGTCCAGATCTGCCAGGTCCGGGGATTCTGCGAATTCTTCGGAATCCCGGCCGTCACCTCGCGGCACGAACTCTCCTCTAACCCTTGCTTGTCGTTCCGAGTCTACGTGCGGCTTTTGCTGGCACTCTCGACGCATGGGGTTCAACCACAACGACCACTACCACCCGCTGCTGCTCGACCAGCTCCCTCCCGGTCCCGGCGTGGCGCTGGACGTCGGCTGCGGCGGTGGCCGGTTCGCCCGGCGGCTCGCCGCGACGGGGATGCACGTCGAGGCCATCGACCGGTCCGGCCCGATGATCGACGTCGCCCGAGCGGCGGGCTCGCCGGGTCCCGGCACGATCTCCTACCGGCAGGCCGACGTCCTCACCGAGAAACTGCCGACGGAGGCCTACGACTACGTTTCCTGCCTCGCTTCCCTGCATCATGTGCCGTTCGACACGGTCACGAAGCTGCGGGACGCACTGGTCCCCGGCGGTGTCCTGGTCGTGCTGGGGCTCGGCAAACCCAGCTCTCCCGCCGACTACGCCCGCGCTCTCATCGCCTCGCCGATCAACGCGCTGGCCAGGGTGATCGTGTACGCGGGCGAGCGGCTCAACGGCGGGATCGATCCGCTGCCGACGGCGCCGGTCGTGGAGACGTTCCCGCCGATGCACCGGATCCGGCGCGACGCGGCCAGGCTGCTGCCGGGGAGCAGGATCCGGAACCTGCTCTTTTATCGCTATCTGCTGGTCTACCGCCGACCGGAAGATGAGCTCTCGATGTGACACACCCCAAGCGGGTGAAGCTCACGTGCGACTACCCGATCGGAGGCACCCGCCCGGCTGGATCCGGTTCATTTTGGAAGGGTCATCCAGTCCGGAGATCGGGGTCCTCATGCGCTTCAGACGCGTCCTGTTCGCGGCCGTCTCGACCATCGTCCTGCTGATCGCCTCCACCACGGCGGCCACCGCCGCCGAGCGGTCCTACCGGAATTACGTCGCGCTGGGTGATTCCTACACGTCCGGACCGCTCATCCCGCTCCCCCGGCTCGATCCACTCTTCTGCGGGAAATCGACGCAGAACTATCCGTCGATCCTCGCCGCGGCGCTGCGGGTCCGCTCCTACACCGACATCAGCTGCGGTGGCGCGGACACCACCAACATGACGCAACCGCAGAGCGTGTTCCTCGGCGGCAATTTACCGCAGTTCAGCGCCCTGCGCGCGAACACCGACCTGATCACCGTCGGCATCGGCGGCAACGACTACGGCGTCTTCGGCACCCTGGTCGGCACCTGCCCGTCGCTGCGGGCGAGCGACCCCACCGGGAACCCCTGCCAGGACAAGTTCACCGTCGGCGGCGTCGACACCGTGAAGGCCAAGATCGCCGACACCGGCAAGAACGTCGAGAAGGTGCTGGCCGGGATCCACGCCCGTTCGCCGCGCGCCGACGTGCTCGTCATCGGTTACCCGCGGATCGCGCCGCAATCCGGCTACTGCCCGAAGATCCTGCCCTTCGCCGAGGGCGACTACGCGTGGCTCAACGACGTCGAAAAGGCGTTGAACTCGGCGATCGAGAAGGCCGTCGCGGCCGACGGCAAGGCTTCCTTCGTGGACACTTTCGGCCCGTCGGCCGGACATGACGCCTGTGCGCCCAACGGGGCCGCGTGGATCAACGGGCAGCACACGAAGCTGCTCGCCGCGGCGGCGTATCATCCGTATCGGACCGGGATGGCGGGCGTGGCCACGGTGATCCTTCGCCACCTTCGCTGAATGTTATGAACGGACCTTTCATAACAAATTCTGTTATGAAAGGTCCGTTCATAACACGGGTCAGGAGGCGGACAGCGTCGCCAACCGGGCGTTGATGCGCTCGATGTCGGCGACCGCGGTCTCCTTGCGGGCCCGGATCTTGCCGATCACCGGCTCCGGCGCCTTGTCGATGAAGGCCTGGTTGCCGAGTTTGGCCTCGGCCTGCGCCAATTCCTTCTCCGCCGCGCCGAGATCCTTCCGCAAACGCTTGCGCTCCGCGGCGACGTCGATCGTGCCGGACAGGTCCAGTTCGACGGTGACGACGCCGGCCGACAGCCCGACCTCCAGCGACGCGCTCGGCGCGAAGCCGTCCTCCGGCTGGGTGAGCCGCACGAGCGCGCGGATCGGCTCGTCGTGCCCGGTGATCTCGGCGAAGCCGTCGCCGGACAGCCGCGCGGCCACCTTCTGGCTGGGCTTGAGCCCCTGGTCCGCGCGGAACCGGCGGACCTCGGTGACCAGCTTCTGGACGTCCGCGATCCGCTTGCCGGCCACCTCGTCGGCGTAGGAGCCGTCCGCCACCGGCCACGGGGCGACGACCAGCGACTCGCGGCCGGTCAGCGCCGTCCACAGCTTCTCGGTGATGAACGGGATGAACGGGTGCAGCAGCTTCAGCACCGTGTCGAACACGTGCCCCAGCACCGCGCGCGTCGCCGTCACGCGGGCCTCGTCACCCTGGAAGACCTGGACCTTCGACAGCTCCAGGTACCAGTCGCACAGCTCCGTCCAGGTGAACTGGTAGAGCGTGTCGGTGGCCTTCGCGAACTGGTAGTCCGCCAGGTAGCCGGTGACGTCCTCGACCACGCTGCCGAGCCTGCCGAGGATCCAGCGGTCGGCCTCGGTGAGCTCGGCGGGCGCGGGCAGCGGGGCGTTCGCGTCGGCGCCGTTCATCATGGCGAACTTGGTGGCGTTCCAGAGCTTCGTGGTGAAGTTCCGGGAACCGGCGACCCATTCCTCGCCGATCGGCACGTCGGTGCCCGGGTTGGCGCCACGCGTCAGGGTGAAGCGCAGGGCGTCGGTGCCGTAGCGGTCCATCCACTCGATGGGGTCGACGCCGTTGCCCGCGGTCTTCGACATCTTCTTGCCGAATTGGTCGCGGACCATGCCGTGCAGCGCGATGGTCTTGAACGGCGCCTCGCCGGTGGCGTAGAGACCGAACATCATCATCCGCACGACCCAGAAGAACAGGATGTCGTAGCCGGTGACCAGCACGGACGTCGGATAGAACTTGTTCAGATCCGGGGTCTTCTCCGGCCAGCCGAGGGTGGAGAACGGCCACAGGCCCGACGAGAACCAGGTGTCGAGGACGTCGGGGTCCTGGATCCAGCCCTCGCCCGAGGGCGGCTCCTCGTCCGGTCCGACGCAGACGACCTCGTCGTTCGGGCCGTACCAGACCGGGATGCGGTGGCCCCACCAGAGCTGGCGCGAGATGCACCAGTCGTGCAGGTTGTCGACCCAGTCGAAGTAACGCTTCTCCATCTCCGGCGGGTGGACGTTCACCCGGCCGTCGCGCACCGCGTCGCCGGCGGCCTTCGCGAGCGGGCCGACCTTGACGAACCACTGGAGCGAAAGCCGCGGCTCGATCGGTTCCTTCGACCGCTCCGAGTGCCCGACACTGTGCAGGTACGGACGCTTTTCGGCGACGATGCGGCCCTGCTCGCGCAGCTTCTCCCGCACCGCGACACGGGCCTCGAAGCGGTCCATGCCGTCGAACTCGGTGCCGGTGCCGTCGATGCGGCCCTGCTCGTCCATGATCGTGATCATCGGCAGGTCGTGGCGCTGGCCGATCTCGAAGTCGTTCGGGTCGTGCGCGGGGGTCACCTTGACCGCGCCGGTGCCGAACTCCGGGTCGACGTGCTTGTCCGCGACGATCGGGATCTTGCGCCCCGTCAGCGGCAGCTCGACCTCGGTGCCGACGAGACGCGTGTAGCGCTCGTCGTCCGGGTGGACCGCGACGGCGGTGTCGCCGAGCATCGTCTCTATCCGGGTGGTGGCCACGACGATCGCGTCGTCCCCGTCGCCGTAGCGCATGGAGACGAGTTCGCCCTCGACCTCCTCGTGCTTCACCTCGGCGTCGGACAGCACCGACCGCAGCTCCGGCGACCAGTTGACCAGCCGCTCGGCGCGGTAGATCAGGCCGTCGTCGAAGAGCTTCTTGAAAATCGTGTTGACGGCCTTGGACAGGCCGTCGTCCATGGTGAACCGCTCGCGGGTCCAGTCGACGCCCTCGCCGAGGCGTTTCATCTGGGCGAGGATCCGGCCGCCGTGCTCCTGCTTCCACTGCCAGACGCGCTTGACGAAGGCCTCGCGGCCGAGCTCGCGGCGGCTGGTGCCTTCGGCGCGGAGCTGCTTCTCGACCAGCGCGTGGACCGCGATGCTCGCGTGGTCCATGCCCGGCAGGTAGAGCGTCTCGTCCCCGAGCATGCGGTGGTAGCGGGTGATGGCGTCGATGAGCGTGTGCTCGAACGCGTGCCCGATGTGCAGCGAGCCGGTCACGTTCGGGGGCGGGATGACTACCGTGAACGGCGGCTTGTCCGACGTGGGGTCGGCCGTGAAGTACCCGGCGTCCACCCAACGCTGGTAGAGCGAGGCTTCTTCGTCGGCCGGGTTCCAGGCACCCGGTAGGTCGGTCTGCTGCGGCTGGGCGTTCTCGGTCACATTGTCAAGTCTACGAACCCTCACTGGCGAGTTCCTCACCGGCCGTAACGCTCGCCCTTCCCAGCCGATGAGGGGAGGGCGAGCTGATCGTCCACGCCAGCTACACGACCGCGCCTACGCCTTCGACGCCCTTCCGAGCGAAGCCCGGACGCCGTCGGACATCGTCCCGTTCCTTCGCGACGAACAGGGCCTCGAACATGGCGTGTGACGCGATCAAGGCCGGCATCCTCGCGCCCCAGTACGCTGACAAGAGCAAACCCGTCGACGGGCGACTGCGAGTAGCCGAACCGGGGGAAGAGGACCGAGATGGACGAAGAAGACCGGCGCATCGAGACCCATCCGGACCTGGTCGACCCGAATTGGCAGAAGCACGCCGAACTGGACGCCTGGCTCGGCGCGAAGAAGGAACTCAAGAAGAAGCGCCGTAAGCAGCGCAAGGTGGCCGGGGTATCCGGTGGCGGTTACCGGGAGCCGGGTTCGAACCGGTGGCCGGGGATCGCCGCGATCGTCGGCCTCGTCGTGCTGGTCGCGGCCGCGGTGACGGTGAACGCGGTGCAGGAGCGCGGCGTCAACGACACGCCTTGGTTCCCGCTGGACGAATCGCAGATCACACGGAGCGTCACGGACGCCTAGCGGCGATCACCCGTGCTTGGACGGCGATCACGCGTGCCTGAATGGCAAACACGCGTGCTTGGACGGACGACACCCCTCGGTCGCGCGCGGGAGCGGTAAGGCGCACGATGGGGGCATGACCCGCGAAGCACCCGCGAACGACGTTGACGAGACCCAGCTCGAAGTCGGGAAACCGAAGGGCTGGGCGGCCGGGATACCTGGGGTCGCCGTCTCCCTGAAGCGCGGCGTGGAGCAGATGGGCGCCGCGCGCACGGTCAAGACGCTGCGCCTGCTGAACCAGCGCGACGGCTTCGACTGTCCGGGCTGTGCCTGGCCGGAGCCGCGCGAGGTCGACGGCGAGCACCGCAAGCTCGCGGAGTTCTGCGAGAACGGCGCCAAGGCGGTCGCCGAGGAGGCGACCAAACGCCGGGTCGGCCGCGAGTTCTTCGCCGAGCACTCCATCCAGGACCTGGCGGAGAAGACCGACTTCTGGCTCGGCCAGCAGGGCCGGATCACCGAGCCGTTCGTGCTGCGCGAAGGGGCTTCGCACTACGAACCGATCTCCTGGGACGACGCCTTCACCCTGGTCGCGGACGAACTCCGCGCGCTCCAGGACCCGAACGAGGCGATCTTCTACACCTCCGGCCGCACCAGCAACGAGGCCGCGTTCCTCTACCAGTTGCTCGTGCGCTCCTACGGCACGAACAACCTCCCCGACTGCTCCAACATGTGCCATGAGTCCTCCGGCGCCGCGCTCGCGGCCACGACCGGGATCGGCAAGGGCTCGGTCACGCTCGCCGACATCCACAAGGCGGACCTGATCGTGGTGGTCGGCCAGAATCCGGGCACCAACCATCCGCGCATGCTGTCCGCCCTGGAAGAGGCCAAGGGCAACGGCGCGAAGATCATGGCGGTCAACCCGCTGCCCGAAGCCGGTCTGATGCGGTTCAAGAACCCGCAGAACGTCCGGGGCGTGATCGGCAAGGGCACCCCGCTGGCCGACGAGTTCGCGCAGATCCGGCTCGGCGGCGATCTCGCGCTGTTCCAGGCGATCGGACATCTTCTGCTGAAATGGGAGCAGGAGACGCCCGGCACGATCGTCGACCGCGCGTTCGTCGAGTCGTCCACCGAAGGGTTCGAGGACTACGCGGAGCATCTGCGGGAGATCGACTGGACCGAGGTCGGTACCGCGACCGGGCTGCCGCGTGCGCAGATCGAGCGGCTGGCGCGGATGATCGCGACGTCGCGGCGGACCATCTACTGCTGGGCGATGGGCCTGACCCAGCACAAGCACGCGGTGCAGACCATCTCCGAGGTCGCGAACCTGGCGCTGGTGCGCGGCATGATCGGCGAGCCGGGCGCTGGCCTGTGCCCGGTGCGCGGGCACTCCAACGTCCAGGGCGACCGGACGATGGGCATCTGGGAGAAGATGCCGGAGTCGTTCATGGACAGCCTCGACGAAGAGTTCGGCATCGAGGTCCCGCGCGAGCACGGCTACGACACCGTCGCCGCGATCCGCGCGATGCGGGACGGCAAGGGCAAGGTCTTCTTCGCCGTCGGCGGCAACTTCGCCTCCGCCACACCGGACACCGAGCTGACCGAGAAGGCGCTCAAGTCGTGCTCGCTGACAGCGCACGTGTCGACCAAGCTGAACCGTTCGCACGTCGTCCCCGGCGAGACCGCGCTGATCCTGCCGACCCTCGGCCGCACCGAACGCGACACCCAGGCCGGCGGCGAGCAGTTCGTCACCGTCGAGGACTCCATGTCGCAGGTCCACACCTCACGCGGCAGGCTGACCCCCGCCAGTGAGCACCTGCTTTCGGAGGTCGCGATCATCTGCCACCTCGCGGAAGCGCTCTTCGGTCCCGGGCACGCCGTGCCGTGGCGGGATTTCCACGCCGACTACGACCTCGTCCGCGACCGGATCGCGCGCGTGGTCCCCGGCTGCCACGACTACAACGCCCGTGTCCGCGAGCCCGACGGATTCGTCCTCCCGAACGCGCCGCGCGACTCCCGGCAGTTCAACGGAACCGCCAACGGCAAGGCGAACTTCACCGTCTCCGAACTCGAGTACCCCAAGGTGCCCGAGGGCAGGCTGCTGCTGCAGACGATACGCAGCCACGACCAGTACAACACCACGATCTACGGCCTTTCCGACCGCTACCGCGGGATCGAGGACGCCCGGCGCGTGGTGCTGGTCAGCCCCGACGACCTGGTCTCGCTCGGACTGGCCGACGGCGCGATGGTCGACCTCGTCTCGGAGTGGCGGGACGGCGACCGCCGGGCCCCGGGCTTCCGCGTGGTCTCGTATCCCACGGCACGAGGCTGCGCCGCGGCGTACTTCCCCGAGGCGAACGCCTTGGTGCCGCTGGATTCGGTGGCCGACAAGTCGAACACCCCGGTGTCGAAGGCGATCGTGGTCCGGCTGGAGCCGCTACATTCCACCCCATGATTCCTGGGGACGTCGCCCGCGAAATGGCGAGAGTGCTGTACGCGTGCATCAAATCGGACTGGACCACCGCGGTACTGCGGATCGACCACACCGGCGGCGGGTTCTCGCTGCAGGCGGAGACGGGGAGCGGCCGGTACCTGAATCCCGACATGATGGCGCTGTCGGACCTGGTCCGTCCGTTGCCTGCGTCGGTCTACGAACTCCGGCTGAGCCGCACCGGCGACTACACCTTCATCGCGACGCCCGACGTGGGCCGCATGTCGCCCGCGTGGCTCGTCTTCGATCAGGACTTCCGCTATCCGGGGCATCCGCTGCCCGGTCTCCCGCTGCCGGAGCGGTCACGGCCGACCGGCGCGCCGACCGACCCGGCCGTGCTCGCGCGGGTCACCGCGCTCGCCGACGAATTCTCCGGGCTGTACAAGGAGATCAAGGGGCACGCGCCGAAGTGGGAGCCCGGCCGCACGGAAGCCGAACTCGCCGAAGCCGAGGAACGGATCGGCGCGCGGCTGCCCGAAGATCTTCGCGCGCTGTACCGCGTGACGGGCTGGGACAACGAATCCGGACTGCTGGGCCGGTACTCCCACGATCCGCTGCACCGGCTCGTCGAACAGTACTTCGGCGGCGATCCCGGTTCCGGTGGCTGGCAAGACCGTGTTCTCGACGAAGGCGTCGTCTTCGAGACCCCGCCCGCGGGCCGGGTGAAACGGTTGTCCCGCGACGACTGGTGGATCACCTTCGGCAGTGATCACGCCGGTGACTACGTCGCCGTGGATCTCGATCCGGCGGAAAGCGGCCAGAGCGGCCAGGTTCTGGAGTACGGACGGAACGTCTGGGGCCCGATCCGGTACGTCGCGGCCTCGATCACCGAGATGATCGAAGAGGTCCTCCGCGCGCTGCGAGCGGGCGAGTACGACGACAAGCCCGACTCGCCCTATCTCGTCGCCGACGCCGCCTTCCACCGCGAGTCCGCCCGCGAGCACGACCAGGTGCTGACCGAGACGACGGACCTCGGCGACGTCGCCGATCCCGGACTCGTCCAGGAGCTGTATCTCAACGACCCCGGGTCGGTGGATCTGGCGGTCCTGAACCCGCTGTCTTCGCTGCGTCATCTTCGCGTCAACCGCGCCGATTCCGTCGTCACGAACCTCGCCGGGTTCCCGGTGCTCGAAGCGGCGAGCATCGAAGCCTCGAAGGTGGACCTCACCGGGCTCGCCGGGCATCCGGCCCTGTGGAGCCTTTCGCTCGCCAAGGTGACACATCCGATCGATTTCGGGCCGCTGACCGAACTCCCCGCGTTGACCAGACTGAATTTGGCCGGTCTCGATGTGCCGGATTTGGAACGCGTCGGCGAACTGACGTCGTTGCGCGTGCTCACGCTGGACGACGGACAGGTGCGGCGCCTGCTGGACGCCGGGGTCACGTTGCCGTCGCTGGCCGCGATCGAGATCACCGGCGGCGCCCCGATCGCGGAAATAGTGCGGTTGCGCCGAAAGCTTCGCCCGGACGGCCCCGCGCCCGAAGTCGTCGAAGCGTCAGGAAGGTTGACCGCACCTTAGGCTGCCCGCTTGGCGGTTTCGGACCGTGCTGATCCGCGAGGAGGTCGTCATCACCGAGCCGACCCAGCTCGGTCTTCCTGTCGCCAAGAACGGCAAGATGCCGCCGGGGGAATAGCTGTCAGTTGATGCACCCGGTGTCGTCGGAGGTGATGGGCTGGTCGGTCCGGACCCCGGCCGCCCCGCCACCCGCGGAGACACCCGGTCCCTTGTAGACCTGTCCGAGGACGACCTGGACATGGCCCGCCGCGACGGAATCGGCCTTCTGGGTTTCCAGCCCGCCGAGCAGTTTCGCGATCTCCGTGGCGGGCCCGGACGCGTCGCTGAACCGGACGACGGAGGTCCGCCGTCCGGCCTCGGCCGTCATCTCGCCCTTGCCGAATCCCTTCTCCGCCAAGACATCCGAGACGCGAGCGGCGAGACCGTCCTTGCCGCTCGCGTTGACGACGTCGACCTTCGGCCCGGCGGGCGGCGCCTGCGGTGTCGTGGGCTGGGCGCCGATCAGCGACGCGGCGAAGGCGCGCACCTGCGCGGGATCGACCTGCACGGCGGTCGCGGTCGGCTGCTTGGGGTTGTAGCGGTAGTCGGGGTTGACCACCGGGATCGTGTCGAAGGCGATGCCGCCGCCGCTGACACCCTGCATCTGCCGGACGAAGTCGAACAGGTCCCACGAACCGTCGAGCACGACAGAACGTTTCACCGCGTCGATCAGTTCGGAGACGCGAGCCGGGTTGGCGAGCGTCCCGGCGGAGAGCACCTGCTTCGCCAGCCCCGCGAGGAACACCTGCTGACGGCGCACCCGGTCGAGGTCGCTGCGAGGCAGATCCTCCCGCTGGCGGACGAAGGCCAGCGCGTCGGCGCCCTGGATCGTCTGCTTGCCCGCCGGGAAGTCCGCCCCGGACTTGCGGTCCTTGGTCGCCCTGTTCAAGCACACCTCGACCCCGCCGACGGCCTTGCTGATGTCGTAGAAACTCTGCAGGTTGACCTCGGCGAAGTGGTCGATCTTGACGCCGGTGAGGTCCTCGACCGCCTTCAAGGTCGCCTTCCGCGCGGCCGTGATCGCCACCTTGTCGATCTCCGCCTTGTCGGTCTTGCCCGCCTCGCGCTGCGCACTCGCCGAAGCGAACTTGGCGTGCCCGAAGATCCCGTTGATCTTGGTCTTGTCCTTTGTCCCCGGCTCCGCGACCCAGGAGTCGCGCGGAATCGAGAAGGCCTTCACCGCCTTCTGGCCATTGGGGATGCGAAGCACGATGAGCGTGTCGGTCAAGTCGTCGCCGTTCGCGCCGACGCGCAGCTCACGCAGCATCTCCGGGGACAGCGGGTTGCCGTTGTCGTCGGTCCGCGAATCGCGCCCGACCAGCAGGATGTCCAGCGAACCGTCGGCGGGCCGTTCTCCCGGATCCGGCGACTCGATCACGTCCTCGCGGGTGATGCCGTCCAGCGAACTCACCGTCGAGTACCCATACGCGGTCCCGCTGAACACGGCCACCGCGAGCGCGGCGACGAGGACCTTCCCCAGCTTGTGCACGCTCCTGTGACGCACGGGAGACCGTCATTGCTGCATGAGTGATCCACTTCACATCCGCAGATGCGAGGCCCCGTTCAGGTCGAGGATCGCGCCGGACGCCCACGCGGCCTCGGCCGAGGCGAGGTAGAGCACCGCCGCCGCGACCTCTTCCGGCGTGCCGACCCGGCCGAACGGGCTCTGCCCGCGCAGGGCCTCGCCGCTCTCGCCTTCGAGCTTGATCGCGACCCGGTCCGTGGCGGTGAAACCGGGCGCGACCGAGGTCACCGCGATCCCGTGCGGGGCAAGAGCGACGGCGAGCGACTGCCCGAACGAGTGCAGCGCGGCCTTGCTCGCACCGTACGCCGGGAACTCGGGCTCGCCCTTGAAGGCGCCCCGCGAGCCGATGTTGACCACGCGGCCGGGCACGCCGCGGTCGATCATGTGCCGTGCCACGCAGTAGGTCACGTTCGCCGTGCCGAGCACGTTGACGTCGACCATCCGCCGCCAGAGCCGCTGCCAGTCCGCATAGGACACTTCGGCGACGGGATGTGCCGACGCGGGCGACGGCGCGAAGGCGGCGTTGTTCACCAGGACGTCGACCCCGCCGACCAGGTCCTCGGCCTCCTCCGCGATCCGTTGTGCCACTTCGGGATCGGAGAGATCGCCCCGGACGAGACCGTGGCCGGAACCCGGAAGCCCGCCGAACGTCCGCTCGGCGTCCTCCTGGTTCGAGGCGTAGTGGACGGCGACTCGGTCGCCCTTTTCCGCGAAAGCGCGGGCGATCGCGCGGCCGATACCGCGCGACGCCCCGGTCACCAAGACACCCACGGCCCGACCCTACGCGGGTCAGCCACCGAAGAGCTGAACCACCTTCCGGAACAGTTCGTAGACGCCGTACGCGAACGGGAGCGCGACCCACAGCCACGCGAAGACCATCAGCCCGGTGCGACGGCGTTCGGGAGCCTGTTCGGTCATCGGGCCTCACTCCTCGCGGGCTCGCCGGACGACGCCGGCTCGTGGAACTTCGGGTTGACCGGCCGTACCAGTTCGTTGGCCACGAAGCCGACGACCAGCAGGCCGATCATGATGAACAGCGACGTCGTGTAGAGGTCGGGGCCGACCTTGCCCGCCGACTTCTGGCTGTCGGCGATGGCGTTGACGATCAGCGGCCCGAGCACTCCCGCCATCGACCACGCGGTCAGCAGCCTGCCGTGGATCGCGCCCACCTGGTAGGTGCCGAAGAGGTCCTTCAGATAGGCCGGGATCGTCGCGAAGCCGCCGCCGTAGAAGGACAGGATCAGCATGGCGCACAGGACGAACACGAGCTTCGAGGCGTTGGTGGTCAGCGCGATCACGAGGTACAGCAGTGCGCCGGCGCCAAGGTAGAGCCGGTAGATGTTCTTGCGCCCCACCAGGTCCGAAGTGGACGACCAGACGAATCGGCCGAGCATGTTGGTGAGCGAGAGCAGCGCGACGAACCCGGCCGCGGCGGCGGTGCCGACCGGGGTCGAGGTCTCGCGGAAGAAGTCCGCGATCATCGGCGACGCCTTCTCCAGGATGCCGATGCCCGCGGTCACGTTGAAGCACAGGACCACCCAGAGACACCAGAACTGCGGTGTCCTGATGGCGTTGCGCGCCGACACGTTCGCGGTGGTGATCATCGCGTTGCCGTGGTCGGTCTTCGGTTCCCAGCCCTTCGGCTTCCAGCCGTCGGCGGGCACCCGGATCAGCAGGATGCCGAGTGTCATGAAGACCGCGTAGACCAGGCCGTGCACGAGGAACGCCGTGGCGACCGTCCCGATCGTCCACGGCGACGCGCCCAGCATCTGCGTCGACCACGGCGAGGCGATCAGCGCGCCGCCGCCGAAGCCCATGATCGCGATACCGGTGGCCATCCCCGGCCGGTCCGGGAACCATTTGATCAGCGTCGACACCGGCGAGATGTAGCCGATCCCGAGCCCGATGCCGCCGATCCCGCCCCAGCCGAGGACGACGAGCCAATACTGCGACGTCGCCACGCCGAGCGCGGAGAGCAGGAAGCCGGAGCTGAAGCAGACCATCGAGACGAACATCGCCCAGCGTGGCCCGTTGCGCTCGACCAGCGTGCCGCCGAACGCCGCCGACAGCCCGAGCATCACGATGCCGAGCTGGAACGGGAGCGCGCTCTGCGTGCCGGTGAGCCCGAGGGTCTTCTCCAGCGGGAGTTTGAAGACACTCCACGCGTACGCCTGCCCGATCGACAGGTGGACCGCCAGCGCGGCGGGCGGCACCAGCCAGCGGCTCCAGCCCGGCGGGGCGACAATGCGTGAACGGTCCAGGAAGCCGATGGCCATCCGGCGCCTCCGTACTCTGGGGGTGGGCACTGGGAATGTATTACTTAATACCCGGCGTTGCAGTATTCGCCTGTCGAAGGACGGGTCAGAAGGGTGGACAAGTGGGCAGGGTGACAGTGCGCCGTCCGGTGCGGAAGATCTCCGCGACCCGGGACGTGCGACGGCCCGACGCGCTGGCGGCCGAAGAGCCGCTGGAGATCCGCGTCGGCGGCAAGGCGCTCGCGGTCACCATGCGGACACCCGGCAACGACGTCGAACTGGCGCACGGGTTCTTGTTGTCCGAAGGCGTGCTCGCCTCCCGCGAGGACGTCGCGGTCGCCCGGTACTGCGACGGCGTCGACGACCAGGGCCGCAACACCTACAACGTGCTGGACATCGCGCTGGCCGAGGGCGTCGCGCCGCCGGAGACGGGCGTCGAGCGGAACTTCTACACGACGTCCTCGTGCGGTGTCTGCGGCAAGGCCGCGCTCGACGCGGTCAAGCTGAAAAGCCGGTTTTCACCGGAGAAGTCCGAGTTCGCGGTGCACACCGACGTGCTGGCGAAGCTCCCGGACACGCTGCGCGCCCACCAGAAGGTCTTCGCCAGCACCGGCGGGCTGCACGCGGCCGCCCTGTTCGACGCCGAGGGGGGCCTCGCCGTCGTCCGGGAGGACGTCGGCAGGCACAACGCCGTCGACAAGGTCCTCGGCTGGGCGTTGCAGGAGGGCCGGATCCCCGCGGCGGACGCCGGTCTGCTGGTGTCCGGCCGCGCCTCGTTCGAACTGGTGCAGAAGGCCGCCATGGCCGGGATCGGCCTGCTGGCCGCTGTTTCCGCGCCGTCGTCGCTGGCCGCGGAACTGGCCGAGGAGAACGGCATGACCCTCATCGGCTTCCTGCGGGGCGACAGCATGAACCTCTACACCGGCGAGCAGCGAGTCCTGGGGCTCGGGAGCTGAAGGGGCTTTCCCCGCGTCTTATGCCGGGTCCCGGCAAAGCTGCCCGCAACGGTCGAGCGGGGAGGATTCCGGACGGTGAACGTCCGAAATCCTCCCCGCTCGAGGGGCTCCGCAACCGGTATGTCCCCGTGACGAATAGCTGCCTGACCTGCAAGACCTCGACTTCGCCGGGACGCTGCGTCCTAGGCGGGGAAAATCCCCTCAGCTCGCCACCCAGTTCCCGTGGAAGCCGTTCGGGACTCGGTCCGGCAGGTGCACGGCACCGACGGTCTCCAGCGTCTCGGCGTCCAAAATGGTCAGATCGCTCTTCTGCGTAGCGGCGTCGTAGACGAACCCCATCAGCACGCCCTCGTCCTCGGCCGCGTCCACAGAGGACGGGACGAACACGAACTCCCCGACTTGACCGCCCTGACCGAATTCTCTCGACGCGACGGTCCCCTTCCCCAGGTCGTGCTTGTACAGAGCGCCCGAGGACGCCGCTCCGTCCCTGGTGGATATCGAGTAGCCGAAGCGGTGCCGTCGCCCGACCAGCCGCTCGTCGACGCGCGGGAACTCCTGGCCCTGGTCGTCGAGGCGTTCCTCGATGACCTTGCCCGCGGAGAGGTCGACGGTCCAGCGGTCCAGGGTCGCCGGTCCCTCGGCCGGGCCGCGCAGTTCGCTGTCGAACATCTTCGGATGCCGGACGACGTCCAGCACGATGCCGTCGCCGTCGTCGTAGGCGTTCATCGGGTGGAACACGTAGCACGGCTCGACCTCGAACCACCGGACGTCGCCGTTGCCGCCCTCCCGCGGCATGACGCCGATCCGCGCCGGGTACTTCGGGTTCCAGCGGTACGGCAGGCCCGCGTTGCCCGACATCCGCTCGCGCAGCTTCGCGCTGAACGGATCCGGCACCCTCACCTTGCCCACCAGCGCGGACAACACCAGCCGGGCGGGTGTGCGCAGGAATGGCGGCACGGACGCGGAGACGGCCTGTCCGGCGTCGAAGGTGACCGGGAGGTCGTAGAAGACGACGTGCTTCTCGGTCAGGGAGAAGTCGTGCATCATCGGCGAACCGGTGACCTCGATGTCGACCTTGCGCCGCGCGTGGCCCCGCGCGTCGATCACCGAGTACTGGACCTTGTTGCCCCAGCCGAAGAAGTACGACACGGCGTGCAGTTCGCCGGTCTCCGGGTCGCGTTTCGGGTGCGCGGTGTAGCCGCCGGGCAGGGTGCCGTCGAAATCGCAGGCGCCGACGGTGTCGAGTTCGTCGGTCAGTTCGAAACTCGAGGAGCCACCCTCGATCAGGGCGAGCGTCTTGCCGGCGTGGCCGATCACGTTCGTGTTGGCGCCCATGGACGCGGTCCCGGCCGATCCGCCTTCCCAGCGCTCTCCGAGCTTTCGCGACAACCCGGGGTTGCGCACCCAGCGGTTGCGGTACCACTCGGCGCGGCCGTCGCGCAGCCGGACGCCGTGCACCATGCCGTCGCCCATGAACCAGTGGAAGGTCGCGGGGTCCACTTCGGACAGCGGGTTCGGCCCGTTCCGGAGATAGCGCCCGTCCAGGTACTCCGGGACGTGCCCGGTGACCTCCAGTTCGGTGCTCGTGTGCTCACGGCGGACCGGAGCGAAGTTGCCTTCGAGGAACTTGTTGCCCATCACAGGCCCCCTGGATCTGATGACTACAGTGACCATAACGTGGTTATGACTACATTTATAACAGGGTTATGGAATACTGGCAAGCATGACACCGAAACCCACCGCCGCCGAGGTCAAGGCCAACCTGATCGAGGCGGCGATCCGGCTGCTCTCCGACGGCGGCCCGGAGGCGCTCCAGGCCCGCAAGCTGGCGGCCGAGATCGGCGCGTCGACCATGGCCGTCTACACCCATTTCGGCGGGATGAGCGCGCTGGTGGACGAGGTCGCGCGCGAGGGATTCCGGCGCCTGTCGGCGAATCTGGGCGAGGTCGAGGAGACCGACGACCCGGCGGCCGACATCCTCACCCTGGCGCTGGCGTACCGGCGGACCGTGGTGGACAACCCGAATCTCTACGCGGTGACCTTCGGCCAGAGCCAGCCCGACGGGCAGAAGGCCGCGCTGGGCGACATGACCAACGAGGAGACCCGCCAGAACCTCAGCGATGAGGGCATCGAGGCCTTCGATTACCTCGTCCGCGGCGCGAAGCGGGTGATCGAAGCGGGCCGGTTCCGCCCGGCCCCGGAGTTCTCCGTCGCCGCCCAGCTCTGGAGCGCCGTGCACGGCTACATCACGCTGGAGGTCGCCGGCCACTTCGGCGACGGCGAGAATGGTGTGGACCACATCTTGGTTCCCTTGGCCACCGCCCTCGGGGTCGGCCTCGGCGACGCTCTCGAGGCCGCGACCAGGTCTGCCCAGGTCTCGATCGAGGCATGGCGCGCGAAAGAGGGAAACATCGGCACCTGATCCGGCGATACCCCGGTCACAGGTCGGTGAATCGTGCAACCTTCGGGCGGGAGCGCACGTCTGACCTGGTAGAAGATCGACCGGGGGAACGGGGACGGGTGAACGACGACGACCAGGGGCAGTCGACGCTGCCGGGGGTGCATGGCGCCCGCCGCTGGCTGAGCCGTCGTTCCGTGCTGATCGCCGGCGCCTCCGGTCTCGGCGTCGCGGGACTCGCCGCCGGAACGGCCTCCGGTGCCCTGCCGTTCAGCGAAGCCCTCCAGCGGGCACTCGGCGTCGCGTCGCCGACTCCGGCCACTCAACTGGGCAGCCCGCGTGTCGAACGCGTCTACTCCGAAGCCCGCGGCCGCGAGGTCGACCTCGTGCTGATGCTGCCGACCAAGGCGCCGCCCAAGGGCCTGCCGATGTCGTTGATGCTGCACGGCCTCCACGGCACCGCGCGGCACGCGGCCCCCAGCGGACTGCTCAAGCAACTCGGCAGCGACGTCGCCCGCAAGGCGGTGCCCCCGTTCGGGTTCGTCGCGGTCGACGGCGGCGACCACTACTGGCACGAGAACCAGCCCGGCGACAACCCGATGGCGATGCTCCTCGAAGAGGTCCCCCGCTGGCTGGCCGCCCGCGGCCTCGGCGGCCGGGACGGACTGCCGTTCGCCGCCACCGGGCTTTCGATGGGCGGCTTCGGCGCGCTGCTCTACACCCGGCGACGCCTGGAACGCCGCCGCCCGCCCGCCGCGGTCGCGGCGCTCGCGCCGGCGCTGATCACGTCGTGGACGGAGATGAGCAAGCGGCGCGCGTTCCGCGACGCCGCCGACTGGGGCGCACTGGACCCGCTGCGCCACATAGATGTCACCAAGAGCGTGCCGACCGGGGTCTGGTGCGGGACCGAAGACCCGTTCATCGGCGGGGTGCGGAAATTCATCTCCGAAGCGCGGCCGATGGTCGCGCACACCGCGCGCGGCAAACACGGCGACACCTTCAACCGCACGGTGGTGCCGAGCCTGATCGCTTTTCTCGGCAAGCACGTCCCGAAGAACGCCTGACCCCGGGTCGGTCCGGTCTCGTGAGTATCCTCGGTCCGGCGGGGAGATTCGGGACGTCGAGTGTCCCCGATCCTCCGTTGATCAAGATCCGAGACCGCACGATTTCGCGACTCTCGGGCCGGTCCGGCGCAAGTCCCGAGGCCGCACGCCCGGGGTCAGACGCGGAAGTAGATCCTGGTGACGGTCGAGCCCGGCCTCCGGTACTGACGGACCAGGTCGGCGACCTGGTTCACCAGCACCAGGCCACGGCCGCCGATCTGCCCTGGCGACGCGGGACGGCGGCCCGCGAGCGGATCGCTCAGCGTCCCTTCGTCGATGACTTCGCAGAGCACGTGGTCCTCGTCGCGCCAGACACGGACGACACCGTGGCCCGAACCGTGCAGCACGCTGTTGGCGGACAGTTCCGCCACGGCGAGCACGAGATCTTCGACGCGGTCCGGGACGAGCCCGCACTCCTCGGCCCGTTCCTGCGCGAACTGGCGCACCGCGGCGAGCCTGGAGAGATCGAAACGGAACGCGTCGGCCGCCCGCGGTTCAGGTAGCGGCAGGTTGTACTTCTCGACCACGGCGTCGGGTGCGTAGTCCTCGCTTCGGTGGTCGCCGCCGGCGCCGGAGAGGGTCGGGTGGGTCCGCTCGGCGTCGGCGAGGACGTCGTCTTCGAGCCGGGCCCGGTCGTATGGGCACAGGATGCCGAGGTCGCGGTCACCGAAAGCGAAGTTGATCAATGCCTCGTGCTGCGCGCACGCCGGGTACTCGATGGCCGAGCGCTCCGCCCAGATCGGCTCGCCGATGATCCGGGCCGGTCCGGGACGGCTGTCCGCGAACGCGAGAAGCACGCAGGGAAGGATGCGGCCCGGGTTGCGGCCCGCTTCGGACATGTCGATGAGTTCGACCTCGGCGGCCGAATCGCCCAGGGCTTCTTCGATGAGCGTCAGGTTCCGGCCCGGCACGGCCACCGCGACGGACTCGTCGAGCTTCAGGCCCTCCAGGATGTACGGAATCGTACCGTCCAGGTACTCGGAGTCACCGGAGTAGAGCAGGCCCACATGGGAGAAGAGCCCAGGGGTGACTGTCACGGACTCGTCTTACCCCGTCTTGGCGATTCTGAAACCCTGCTAACGGAGGAAAATCCGAAAACGGTCCCGGGCCGATCAGCTGAGCCAGCGTCCCGCCATCGAGATCAACCAGAAGCCGACAAGCGTCGCACCGGTGAACAACCCGGTCCACCTGACGAGCGCGTTGTTCGCGTCCGCGCCTCGCGCCGCCTTGATCCGGATGAGCGCGTACGCCGAAACGGCGAACAACGGCAGCGGGATCAGCGGCAGCGGCGACAACCGGACCACCCCGGCCACCAGGCAGGTCGCCACCAGCACGCCCAGCGCGATCGTCAGCGCGCGCGGAAGCCACGCATGACGGCGATAGGCCCCGATGACGATGCGCTCGGTGAGTTCGACGAGTCCCCTGACCTCGCGTGGACTCGCGGCCGCCAGTTCGGGAGCCTCGTTCTCGTCCTTCGTGGGAGTCAGCGGCACCGTCACATCCTATCTCGGTCCGGTCCCCGGCCGGACCGGACTGTGTTTCTCAAAGCGCGCTATCGGATTTCCGCAGCCGCGCCGCGGCATCAACCGGTCTCGCCCACCGGTCGACCTCCGGTCGAGAGACACGCCGCGGACCGGAGAAAGCGATGCCCCGGCCGGAAACTTCCGGCCGGGGCATCGCTTTTCGCATGAGCCGCTCAGGCGGACTTCTCGCCTCGCTCGCTGCTGCGACGGCGTGACGGCTGACGCGCCACGATCGTCGGGTTCACGTTCTCGCGGACGGTCTGCTCGGTGATGACGACCTTCGCGACGTCGTCGCGGCTGGGGATGTCGTACATGACCGGCTGCAGGACCTCTTCCATGATCGCGCGCAGGCCACGGGCGCCGGTGCCGCGGAGCACGGCCTGGTCGGCGATGGCCTCGAGCGCGGTCTTGGTGAACTCCAGCTCGACGTTGTCCATCTCGAAGAGCTTCTTGTACTGCTTCACCAGCGCGTTGCGCGGCGTGGTGAGGATGCTGACCAGCGAGTCCTTGTCCAGGTGGGTCACCGTCGCCACGACCGGGAGGCGGCCGATGAACTCGGGGATCAACCCGAACTTGATCAGGTCCTCCGGCATGGTGTCGGAGAAGATGTCGCTCTCGTCGATCTCGGCCTTGGTGCGGATCTCCGCGCCGAAACCGAGGCCGCGCTTGCCGACCCGCTCGTTGATGATCTTCTCCAGCCCGGCGAACGCGCCGGCCACGATGAACAGCACGTTCGTCGTGTCGATCTGGATGAACTCCTGGTGCGGATGCTTGCGGCCGCCCTGCGGCGGCACCGACGCCGTGGTGCCCTCGAGGATCTTCAGCAGCGCCTGCTGCACACCCTCGCCGGACACGTCACGGGTGATCGACGGGTTTTCCGACTTCCGGGCGATCTTGTCGACCTCGTCGATGTAGATGATGCCCGTCTCGGCCCGCTTGACGTCGTAGTCCGCCGCCTGGATCAGCTTGAGCAGGATGTTCTCGACGTCCTCGCCGACGTACCCGGCCTCGGTGAGCGCCGTGGCGTCCGCGATCGCGAACGGGACGTTCAGCATCTTCGCCAGGGTCTGCGCGAGGTAGGTCTTGCCGCAGCCCGTCGGGCCCAGCATCAGGATGTTGGACTTCGCCAGTTCGACGGTTTCGTCCTTGGAGTCCTTCGGCCCGGCCTTGTCGTCGGACTGCACACGCTTGTAGTGGTTGTACACCGCCACGGCCAGCGAACGCTTCGCGTCGTCCTGACCGATGATGTACTGCTCGAGGAATTCGTGGATCTCGGCGGGTTTGGGCAGCTCGTCGAGCTTGACCTCACCGGCTTCGGCCAGTTCTTCCTCGATGATCTCGTTGCAGAGATCGATGCACTCATCGCAGATGTAGACCCCGGGGCCGGCAATGAGCTTCTTCACCTGCTTTTGGCTCTTGCCGCAGAAAGAACATTTCAGCAGGTCGCCGCCGTCACCGATCCGTGCCATGGCCGTTGACCTCGTCCCCTCCGGCGCGATGTCGCGCCTGACTGTCTTACCGCCCCGGTCACGGATGACCGCTCGGAGCCTCACACACTGCCACTGACGGTACCCGCCCGATGCCGCCGACGGGAGAACCAACGTCACATCTGAGCACGCCAGAAGCTGACCATAGACCAGGGGTCCGGTGCGTGTCGTCTCCCGACACGCACCGGTCCGGCCACGATCAGCTACTCGACGCCTTGCGGTACTCGAGGACCTCGTCGACGATCCCGTACGCCTTGGCCTCGTCGGCCGTCAGGATCTTGTCGCGCTCGATGTCCTTCTTGACCTCGTCGGCGTCCTTGTTCGTGTGCTTCGCCAGGATGACCTCCATCTGGCGCCGCACCCGCTGGATCTCGTTGGCCTGGATCTCCAGGTCCGACACCTGGCCGTAGGTGCCCTCGGTGGCGGGCTGGTGGATCAGCACACGCGAGTTCGGCAGGGTGAACCGCTTGCCGGGGGTACCGGCCGCCAGCAGTACCGCGGCGGCCGAAGCGGCCTGGCCGATGCACATGGTGACGATGTCGGGGCGGACGTACTGCATCGTGTCGTAGATCGCCATCAGCGCGGTGAACGAGCCACCGGGCGAGTTGATCAGGATCATGATGTCGCGGTCCGGGTCCTCGTGCTCGAGGTGCAGCAGCTGGACCATCACGTCGTTCGCCGACGCGTCGTCGATCTGCACGCCGAGCATGATCTGACGCTCTTCGTAGAGCTTGTTGTACGGGTTCGATTCCTTGATGCCGTAGCTCGTGCGCTCGACATAGGAGGGCAGGACGTACCGCGACTGCGGCAGCTGGAGCCGCGACTGCGTCCCCGGCGCCTGCGACCCGATCGGAAGCTGGAAGTTGCTCATGGGAATTCTCCTGTGTGCCGGCGCGGATCAGCTGTTGGGAAGCGGGTTCTCGCGCGTGAGGACCTGGTCCACGAAGCCGTAGTCCTTCGCCTCCTGCGCGGTGAACCAGCGGTCACGGTCGCCGTCCTTGACGATCTGCTCGACGGTCTGGCCGGTCTGCTCGGCCGTGATCTTGGCCAGCTCCTGCTTCCACTTGCCGAACACCTCGGCCTGGATCGCGATGTCGGAGGCCGTGCCGCCGACACCCGCCGAGGGCTGGTGCATGAGGATGCGCGCGTGCTGCAGCGCGTACCGCTTGCCGGGCGTGCCGGAAGACAGCAGGAACTGCCCCATCGACGCCGCCAGGCCCATCGCGTAGGTCGCGACGTCCGGGCGGATCAGCTGCATGGTGTCGTAGATGGCGAAGCCCGCGGTGACCGAGCCACCCGGCGAGTTGATGTAGAAGCGGATGTCCGACTCGGAGTCGTCTGCGTCGAGCAGCAACAACTGGGCGGTGATCCGGTTCGCGACCTCGTCGTTGACCTCGGAGCCGAGGACGACGATGCGCTCCTGGAGCAACCGCTCGAAGACCGAGTCGGTGAGGTTGAGCCCTGCGGTACCGGTCCGCGCCTCGGGCGTGTGCTGCGTCACGTCTGCCTGCCTTTTCCGCCGACGACGGCCTGCCGTACCTCGGCCGCCGCTCTATGTCCAGATGCTGTGCTGTGTCCAGATGCTGAAGATCTTGCAACCGACCCTAACGAACTTGGGCGGTGCAGAATGCCTGACACCGCCCAAGTTCGCTTACAGCTTTACGGTCCGCTTCGAGCGGGCCGCGTATTCCCTACTCGGCCGCAGTCTTCGCGGTCTCCTCGGTGACCTGCGTCTCCTCGGGTGCGGGGCCGAAAAGCTCCTCGAGGTCGACGGCGGTGCCGGACGCGTCGGTCACGGTGGTCTTGCGGACCACGGTGGCCAGCGCCTTGCCGCGGCGGACGTCGGCGTAGATCGCGGTCAGCTGACCGGACTGCTGCGCCCGCTGGACGTACTCGTCCGGGCTGACGCCGAAGCGCTGCGCCTGGTAGATGATCCGCTCGGTGAGCTCGCCGTCGTTGACCGACGTCTGCTCGGCGTCGGCGATGCTGTCCAGCAGCAGCTGGGTGCGGACCGCCTTCTCCGCTTCCTCGCGGACCTCGGTGTCGAACTCTTCGAGAGACTTGCCCTCGGCCTCGAGCGCCTTGGCGAACTGCGCCTCGTCGTGGTCGAACGGGTGGATCGCGTCGTGCTTGCGGTTCTCGATCTCGGCTTCGAGGACCTTCTCCGGGATCGCGACCTCGGTGCGCTCGAGCAGCTCCTCGAGGACCTTGTCGCGGGCCTGGACGCCCTGCTGCATCTTCTTGACGCGGCCGAGGCGCTCGCGAAGGTCGCCCTTCAGCTCGTCGATCGTGTCGAACTCGCTCGCCATCTGGGCGAACTCGTCGTCCGCCTCGGGCAGCTCACGCTGCTTGATGGTCTGCACGGTGACGGTGACGTCGGCGTCCTTGCCCGCGTGCTCGCCGGCGACCAGCTTCGTGGTGAAGGTCTTGGTCTCGCCCGCGTTCGCGCCGATGATCGCCTCGTCGATTCCGTCGACGAGCTGGCCGGAGCCGATCTCGTAGGACAGGCCGGTGGTCGAGGCGTCCTCGACCTCCTGGCCGTCGACGGTGGCCGCGAGGTCGATCGAGACGAAGTCGCCGTTCTCGGCCGCGCGCTCGACACCGGTCAGGGTGCCGAAGCGGGCACGCAGCTCGTCGAGCTGCTCGTCGATCTCGGCGTCGGTCAGGTCGACGTCGTCGACGCTGACCGCGAAGCCCTCGAGGTCGGGCAGCGAGATCTCCGGGCGGATGTCGACTTCGGCGGTGAACTCCAGGATCTCACGGTCCTCGAGCTTGGTCACCTCGAACTCGGGCTGGCCCAGCGTGCGGACCTCGCCCGCGCGCACGGCCTCCATGTACTTGGCCGGAATGACCTCGTTGACGACCTCGTCGAGCACCGGGGCTCGCCCGATCCGGCTTTCCAGCACGCGAGCCGGCGCCTTGCCCGGACGGAAGCCGGGGATGCGCACCTGCTGGGCGATCTTGCGGTAGGCGCGGTCGAAGTTCGGCTTGAGCTCGTCGAACGGCACCTCGACATTGATCTTGACTCGCGTCGGGCTGAGCTGCTCGACGGTGCTCTTCAACGTATTCTCCTCGAGCGGTAAACGATGTGATTGAGCATCCGCATGCGGTCGACAGCGGATGTGCCCTGGCCAGCTTGCAGACCGGGCCGTCCGAGTCTAGGCCGTGTCCTGTGGGTCTGTTCGATGGGGTTCGTGATCCAGGTGGTTCCTGGCGGTGCGGGCGGATCGCCGTCCGGCCGGGGTCGCACTCGGGCGCGTCCGCCCGTGCCGTCAAGGACCGCCTGGACGCGCAGACCGCGAACAGGCTCGCAGACCGGTTTCGGGAGCCGTCCGGTGAACAGCACGCGGGTCACCCGATCGGACCAGTTTTCGGTGCTTCTCTGTCACGAAGCCGCCCAGTCCTGGACACGGATGCGTGCCACGCTTCACCATCGGGCGCCGTGACGAGGCCTTTCAGCAGGTCGTTGAAGTTTACAAACCAGTACCAGTTGTCTACGGTGTGACAGCTTGTCCCGGTAGCCATCGCCGGAGGGGACCGATCGATGACCGTCGCCGCCACCCGGTCCGAGGGCACGGGGGATCTGGCCGGAAGACCGGCGGGACGTGGTCTGCCCAATCCGAGGATCCCGCTTCCGGTGGTCTCGGTGCCGGCGATCCTGCTGTTCCTCGGCGGGGTCATGGTCTGGGTGGGCGCCACCTGGCTGGTCGTCGACGACGCGGGGCCGCTGTGGCTGACCATCCCGCTGCACGCGCTGGTCACCTTCACGATGTTCACCGTGCTGCACGAGTCGACGCATCACGCGGCCGGACAGCTCACCTGGGTCAACGAACTGCTCGGCAGGCTCGCGATGCCGTTCGTGGCCGCCTACGGCTCCTTTCCCCTGGTGCGCTACATCCATCTGGAGCACCACCGCAACACCAACGAGGACGCCTACACCGATCCCGACGCCTGGACCGCGCACGGCCCGTGGTGGCAACTGCCGCTGCGGTGGCTGACCATCGACTTCTGGTACGCCCGGTTCTACGTGGCTCGGCAGCGCACGCGGCCGCCGTCGGAACGGATCGAGACCGCGGCCGTGGTCGCGCTGACCCTCGCCGCGTTCGCCTGGCTGATCGCGTCCGGTCACGGCTGGGAACCGCTGGTGGTCTACCTGATCCCGCAGCGCCTCGGCCTTGCCGTGCTGGCCTGGTGGTTCGACTGGCTCCCGCATCACGACCTCGGCGCGCGGCGGCAGAACCGGTTCGGCGCCACCCGCGTCCGCGTCGGGCTCGAATGGCTGATGACGCCGATCATGCTGTGCCAGAACTATCATCTGGTGCACCATCTCCACCCGGCGATCCCGTTCTACCGGTACTTGCGTGCTTGGAAGGACAATCGCGACGCCTATCTCGCCAGGGACGTCCCGATCGCGACCGCGTGGGGCCGTGAACTGACATCTTCGGAGTACCGCGAATGGCGTCAGCTCACCGGCGCGTTCGACGAGGAGCCGCCCGCTCCCCTTCCCCGGCAGCCGAGCCTGTTCCACTCGCTGCGGGTCGCCGAGGTCCGGCCGTTGTGCGAGGGCGCCGTCACCGTGACGTTCGACGTGCCGGAGCGGCTGCGGGAGACCTTCCGGTTCACTCCCGGCCAGCACCTCGTGATCCGCGCCGAAGTCGACGGTGAAGAGGTGCGGCGGGCCTACTCGATCTGCTCGACGCCGGACTCCGGGCAGCTGCGGATCGCGATCAAGCACCAGATCGGCGGCGCGTTCTCGACGTTCGCGACCACCGAACTGGCGGCGGGCGACGTACTGGAGGTACTGCCGCCCGACGGCGCGTTCACCCTGGCCCCGGCGCGAGGCCGCGGCGGCCGGTACGTCGCGCTCGCCGCGGGCAGCGGGATCACGCCGATCCTGTCGATCCTGACCACGACGCTGCTGAACGAGCCGAACAGCAAGGCGACCTTGCTGTACGTCAACACCTCCGGCGCCGGCACGATGTTCGCCACCGAACTCGGCGCGCTCGCCGCGAAACTGGGCGGACGGTTGCACGTCGTGCACTACCGCACCGACGAACGCGACCCGGACCTGCGCCCGCAACGGACCGAGAAGCCGTTCGACACCGTCGGCGAAGCGCTGGCGATCTCGCACGAGCGCTACCAGCGCGGCCGCCTCGACGGCACCCGCCTCCGCGCGCTGCTCCAGGCGCGGCTGCACCCGGCGAAGGTGAACGACTGGTTCCTGTGCGGCCCGCGTGAACTGGTCGACATGGCCCGCCGGACGCTGGCGGACAAGGACGTCCCCGAGGAGAACGTCCACTTCGAACTGTTCCAGGGCGCGCTTCCCGTCCGCCCCTCGAGGCGACCGGGCCCGGTGCTGACGGTGACCGCCGGTGGCAAGACCGCCCAAATCCCCGCGACAGTGGGCGAAACGGTGCTCAGCGCCGCGCTGCGGCATGGCGTCGACGCGCCGTACGCGTGCGTCGGCGGGGCTTGCGGGACGTGCCGGGCGACGGTGGTGCGAGGCAGCGCGCGGATGGACGTGCACTACGCGCTCGGGGACGAGGAGGTCTCGGCGGGGCAGATCCTGACGTGCCGGGCGGTGGCGACCTCGCCCGAACTTTCGGTGGATTACGACCGCTGAAGCCCTTCGCGCGGCCAATGGGTCTCGACGAGTCGATCGTGTAGACCTTGCCGGTTCGTCGTTGACCCCACCGTCGGCATCCCGCCTGTGCCGCGCGTCAGACGTTTCTGTGACCCACGTGCACAGCGGGCTCACAGGCGGGACACAACGCGCGCCTACGACCGCGGCGCACGCTCGACGGCATGGCATCCGGATCGGTCCCGACCACCGGCCCGCGCCGGTGGTACCGGCCCGGGCGGCTTTCCCTGCGCACCAGGCTGACCGGCTCGATGGTGCTGTTGCTCGCTTTCGTCTGCCTGGTGATCGGCGTCGCCAGCGAGAGCGCGCTGCGGTCGTTCCTCACCGACCGGATCGACGGCCAGCTCTCGGCCGCGTCGGACCGCGCCCACGATTTCGCGAACCGGCCGCCGGACGACTCGCCCGGCTTCGGTCCCGATCCGCTCAACGCGCCGGGCCAGGCGTCGGGGACGTTGAGCATGCGCTTCTCCGGGGAACGAGTGCTCTACGCGGGAGTCCTCACGGTTCAAGGTCTTCCCCAGGAGCTGTCGTCCGAACAGGAGTCCGGCCTGCTCGCCATCCCGGCGGACCGGCGGCCGATGACGATGAAGCTGGGCGGTCTTGGCGACTACCGGGTGCAGGCCGTCTCGATCCCCGGCGGGGTCGTCGTCACGGGTCTCCCTCTCGAGCCGGTGCAGGACACGCTGACGACGGTCGGGTGGATCCTTTTCGGGGTCGCGGCGGCAGGCGTCGCGGGCGCGGGGTTCCTCGGCGCGTTCGCGGTCCGGCGCACCTTGCGGCCGCTCGACCGGGTCGCGGCGACCGCGGGGCGGGTGTCGGCGATGCGGCTTGACCGCGGGCACGTCGCGCTTTCCGTGCGGGTGCCCGAGGCCGACACCGATCCGCGCACCGAGGTCGGCCAGGTCGGTTCGGCGCTGAACCTCATGCTCGGCCATATCGCGCAGGCGCTGGAAGCCCGGCACACCAGTGAAACCCGCGTCCGCCGGTTCGTCGCGGACGCCAGCCACGAACTCCGCACCCCGCTCGCGGCGATCCGCGGGTACGCCGAACTCGCCGGCCGCGGCAGCGCGCTGGTGCCGCCGGACGTCGCGCGTTCGATGTACCGCATCCAGTCCGAGGCCGCCCGGATGACGACGCTGGTCGAGGATCTCCTGCTGCTGGCGAGGCTCGACGCCGGATGGCCGCTCGAAGCGGGTGTCGCCGACCTCACCCGGCTGACCGCGGACGCCGTCGGCGACGCGCATGTCGCGGGTCCGGACCACCGCTGGGAACTGCGGCTCCCGGACGGGCCGCTGACCGTCCCCGGCGACGTCCGGCGCCTGCACCAGGTCCTGGCGAACCTGCTGTCCAACGCGCGCACGCACACCCCGCCGGGCACCACGGTGATCACCGCGCTGAGCCGCTCCCACACCGGGGCCGCGGTGCTGACCGTGACCGACAACGGCCCCGGCATCGCGCCGGAACTCCTGCCGAGCGTCTTCGAACGCTTCGCCCGCGGCGACTCCTCGCGGTCCCGCACCGCGGGCAGCACCGGTCTCGGGATGGCCATCGCGTCGGCGATCGTGGTGGCCCACCGCGGCACCATCGAGGCGCACAGCCGTCCGGGGCGCACCGAATTCGCCGTATCCCTGCCGGTGATCGAGTCCTCACAGCGGGTGCACAGCTTCGGCACAACCACCCCCCAGGTCGGCACTCGACCCTGAACCCATGATCCTCCTCGCCTCTCGCGATGGCGCCGAATACACAGCAGACACCGAAGACACCGAAGACGCCGCGACGGCGAAACAGCCGTCCGACCCACGCTGGGTCCGGCCTTCCGTCGCCGCGCTCCTGCTCGCGACCGCCGTCCTGTATCTCTGGAACCTCGGCGAATCCGGCTGGGCCAACGCTTTCTACTCGGCGGCGGCGCAGGCCGGATCGCTGAGCTGGAAGGCGTTGTTCTTCGGATCGAGCGACGCCGCGAACGCGATCACCGTCGACAAGACACCGGCCGCGTTGTGGGTGATGAGTCTTTCCGCGCGCCTGTTCGGCGTCAACGCCTGGAGCATCCTCGTTCCACAGGCGCTGATGGGCGTCGGCTCGGTGGCCCTGCTGTACGCCGCGGTGCGCCGGACGTCCGGCCCGGCCGCGGGCCTGCTGGCGGGCGCCGTCCTCGCGCTCACCCCCGCCGCCGCGCTGATGTTCCGGTTCAACAACCCCGACTCCCTGCTCGTCCTCCTCCTGGTCGCGGGCGCGTACTGCGTCGTCCGCGCGCTGGAGAAGGCGAGTCCGCGCTGGCTGGCACTGGCCGGGGTCGCCGTCGGGTTCGGCTTCCTCGCCAAGATGCTGCAAGCGTTCCTGGTGCTGCCCGCGTTCGGGCTCGCCTACCTGATCGCCGCGCCGACGTCGCTGGGCAAACGCCTGTCGCACCTGTGCGGCGCTTTGATCGCGACGATCGTCGCGGCGGGCTGGTACCTCGCCGTCGTCGCCTGGTGGCCCGCCGCCGACCGGCCGTACATCGGCGGCTCGCAGGAGAACAGCCTGTGGGAACTCGCCTTCGGCTACAACGGTTTCGGCCGCCTCACCGGCGACGAGGTCGGCAGTGTCGGCGGAAGCCCCAACGGTGGCTGGGGCGGCACGGGCTGGGACCGGTTGTTCGGCGGCGAAATGGCGGGCGGGATCGCCTGGCTGCTCCCGGCCGCCGTCGTCGCGCTGGCCGCCGGGCTGTGGTTCACCCGCCGTGCCCCGCGCACCGATCGCGGCCGTGCGGCACTGATCGTCTGGGGCGGCTGGTTCCTCGTGACCGCCGTGGTGTTCAGCTACATGGGCGGCATCATCCACGCCTACTACCTGATCGCGCTGGCCCCGGCGATCGCCGCACTCGTCGGGATCGCGGGTACCCAGTTGTGGCGTGCCAGGGGGAATCCGGCCGCCGCGGGCACCTTGAGCGCGGGGATCGGCCTGACCGCCCTGACCGCGTATCTCCTGCTGTCACGGCAATCCGACTGGCTGCCGGGACTGTCGATCGCGATCCTCGTGGCCGGTCTCCTGTGCGCGATCCTGGTCTTCTTCGCCGCACGGCTACCTGGTGCCGTGCGGCGTCCGGTCGCCGTCGGCGCGCTGATCACCGTTCTCACCGGCACCGGCGCGTACACGGTCGCGACCGCGGCCACCCCGCATACCGGCGCGCTCCCGTCGGCGGGCCCCGAGACGGGCCGGGGAGTACGCATGGGCGGCCCGGGCGGCCTGCTGGGGACGAGCCCGCCCGGTGAGAACCTCGCCGCACTCTTGCGGCAGGACAGCGCGAACTACAGGTGGACGGCCGCGACGGTGGGCTCCAACAACGCGGCGGGCCATCAGCTCGGCGGCGGGGCGCCGGTGATGGCCGTCGGTGGGTTCAACGGCACGGATCCGGCTCCCACGCTGGAACGGTTCCAGGAGTATGTCCGAAGTGGACAGATACACTACTTCCTCGGCGAGGGCATGATGATGCGCGGTGAGACCGGTAGCGATGCCGCCGAACGCATCGCCGCCTGGGTCGTGGAGACCTACTCACCGACCACTGTGGACGGTGTCACCGTCTACGACCTGAGCCGGTGAATCCCGTGACGGAACACAGCGACGGCACAGGCGGGGCACAAGGCGGACTCAGCGCGATGGCCGAGATTGACGGTATGACAGCCGCGATCCTCCCCGGCGCCGACACCGGCCGCCGCCCCGCCATCGCCCCGACCGGCTCCCCCGTTCTCGACGTCGTCATCCCGGTCTACAACGAGGAAACCGACCTCGAACCGTGCGTCCGGCGACTGCACGACCACCTCGTGGAGCAGTTCCCGTACCCGTTCCGGATCACCGTCGCCGACAACGCCAGCACCGACGGCACCCTGCGCGTCGCCGAACGGCTGAGCCGCGAGTTCGACGACGTCGAAGTCCGCCACCTGGACGAAAAGGGGCGCGGCCGCGCGCTTCGCGCCGTTTGGTCCACTTCGGACGCTCCGGTGCTGGCCTACATGGACGTCGACCTCTCGACCGATCTGGCCGCCCTCGGTCCCCTTGTCGCACCGCTGCTGTCCGGGCATTCCGACCTCGCCATCGGCAGCAGGCTCGCCCGCGGCGCGCGGGTGGTGCGCGGACCGAAACGGGAACT
>NZ_MQUQ01000020.1:0-142097 GCF_001953865.1 Amycolatopsis coloradensis | reverse complement strand
TTCGCCGCCGTCGGCGTCGCCAGCACCATCGCCTACCTCGTGCTCTTCCTGCTGCTGCGGACGTTCACCGGCGCACAGGCCGCGAACCTCGTGGCGCTGCTGGTGACGGCGATCGGCAACACCACGCTCAACCGGCGCCTGACCTTCGGCATCCGCGGCCGGAGAGGCTCCGGACTGCACCAATTCCAAGGTCTCATCGTGTTCTGCATCGGACTCGGGCTCACCAGCGGCACGCTGGCTTTGCTGCACACGGTGACGGCGCCGGGGTTGCCGCTCGAGATCACCGCGCTCGTGCTCGCGAACCTCGCGGCCACCGTCGTGCGTTTCCTGTTGCTGCGCGGCTGGGTCTTCCGCTCCCGCCGCCGGCCCACCACCGAGATGGAGAGCTGAACCCATGACCACCGCACTCGCTTCCCGGGTGGCCCCCGGCCAGGTCGAGGAGAACGTCGAGAAGCCGCCGGGCCGCTGGGTCCGCCCCGCCGTCTTCGGACTGCTCGCCGCCACGGCGCTGCTGTACTTCTGGAACCTGACCGCGTCCGGCTACGGCAACTCCTTCTACGCCGCCGCGGTGCAGGCCGGCACGCAGGACTGGAAGGCGTGGCTGTTCGGCTCCCTCGACTCCGGGAACATCCTGACCGTCGACAAACCTCCGGCCGCGCTGTGGGTCACGACCGCGTTCGCGCGGCTCTTCGGCTTCTCGAGTTTCACCGTGCTGGCCCCGCAGGCGCTGATGGGTGTCGCCTCCGTCGGGTTGCTGTACCTGACGGTGAAGCGGACCTCCGGACCGGTCGCCGCCCTGTTCGCCGGGGCAGCGCTCGCCGTCACCCCGGTCGCCGCGCTGATGTTCAAGTTCAACAACCCCGACGCGCTGCTGACCCTGCTGCTGATCGCGGGCGCGTACTGCACGATCCGGGCGATCGAAAAGGCGAGCCCGCGCTGGCTGGCGTTCGCCGGGGCCGCCATCGGATTCGGCTTCCTGACCAAAATGATGCAGGCGTTCCTGGTGCTGCCCGCGTTCGGGCTCGCCTACCTGATCGCCGCGCCGACCTCGCTGGGCAGACGTTCGCTCCACCTGTTCGGCGCCCTCGTCGCGGTGGTCGTCTCCGCAGGCTGGTTCATCGCGCTGGTCGACCTGTGGCCGGCGGATTCACGTCCGTACATCGGCGGTTCGACCGACAACAGCCTGCTCGAACTGGCGCTCGGCTACAACGGGCTCGGCCGGATCTTCGGCAGGGGCGGCGGCGTGATGGTCGGCGGGCCGAGCGGGGGTACGGGCGGCGGGAACGTCGGCTTCGGCGGCGAGAGCGGCCTGACCCGCATGTTCGGCGCCAGCTTCGGCGGCGAGGTGTCGTGGCTGCTGCCCGCCGCGCTGATCGGCCTGGTCGCGGGTCTGTGGTTCACCCGGCGGGCCGCCGGGACCGACAAGACCAGGGCCGCGCTGCTCGTCTGGGGCGGCTGGATGCTCGTCACGTCGCTGGTGTTCAGCTACATGAGCGGCATCGTGCACCCGTACTACGCCGTCGCGCTGGCGCCGTCGATCGCCGCCGTGGTCGCGATCTCCGGGACCTCGCTGTGGCGCGGCCGGGCACATCTCGCGCCGCGGGTTTTCCTGTCGTTGATGATCGCCGCCAGCGCGGTCTGGGCGTACATCCTGCTCGACCGGAACGCCGACTGGCTGCCCGCCCTGCGCTGGATCGTCGCCGGGCTCGGCCTGGTGACCGCGACCGTCGTGCTGGTGGGCCTCCCGCCGATGCGCAAACTCGTCGCCGTGATCGCGACGGCGGCCGTGCTGACCGTCGGCCTCGGCACCACCGCCTTCGCGGTGGAAACCGCCGCGCGGGCGCATTCCGGGTCGATCCCGCTCTCCGGACCCGTCACCGGTGGTGAGCGCGGCATGGGCGGCGGTCCCGGCATGGAAGAGGGCTCGTCGGCGGAGATGGGGACCCTTCTCGCCGCGACCACGACGAAATGGGCGGCGGCGACGGCGAGTTCGCAGTCGGCGGCGAACCTGGAACTCGCGAGCGGCAAGTCGGTGATCGGCATCGGCGGCTGGAGCGGCCGGGACCCCGCCCCGACGCTGGCGGAGTTCCAGCGGTGCGTGGCCAAGGGCGAGATCACCTACTACGTCGAGGGCGGCCGCGGCGGCGGTCCCGGCGGGGGGTCGACCGAGATCGGCGACTGGGTCGCGGCGAACTTCGCGGCCACGACGGTCGGCGAGCAGACGGTGTACAACCTGCTCTGACTTCGCGGACCGGTCCGCAGGTCGGGGCCGTGGGTCGGATGCCAACCCGAAACCACTCGGCCGAGTCGGTGATTTCGCGTGATTGAAGGCACGACACGTGTGATCAGACGGACGACACGCGTGACTGGATGGACGACACGCGGACGCAACCGTCCTGCCGCGAGTTGTCCGGCTGGACACGCGTGTCGTCCATCCGATCACGTGTGTCGTCCATCCAAGCACGCGAACAGCCCGACGGCAGGCAGGTTTGCCCCAACCCGAAACCGCACTCACGACCCCGGTGGCCCACTCGGTACCGGCACCCTGGTCGCCTGAAGTACATGAAGGGGGCCTTCACGGACATTCAGGCTCGCACCCACAGCTGTCTGACACCGAACCCTCAGGCGGAACACAGGGAACGAGCGGATCCTGGAAGTGGGGAAAGAATCACCCAGGGGTGAGGAGAAGACCATGAGGGAGCTTCCACACTGGCACACGGCGAGCGCGCAAGGGCCGCGCAAGCACAACGCGGACGCCGTCGGGGCGTACGCGGCCTCGGGCGGGACAGGAATCGTGTTCGCGCTGGCCGATGGAGTCGGAGATCACCCGAAAGCGGCACACGCGGCGAGGACGGCGGCCTCGGCGGCGGCGAGGGCACCGGCCGAGAAGGGCGCGGTCGAGGCTGTTCTGGCTGCTCAGCGCGCTGTGCTCCAGCTCGGCGGGGCCGGTGACTGCGTCCTCGTCGTGGCGGTCCAGAGCGGCGAAGGCTATGGCATCGCATGGCTCGGGGATGCCCGGGCGTACGCTTGGGACGGTTACACCGTGCGGCAGGTGACGAAGGACCATACGCTCGCACAGTACTTCCGCGACCACGATCAACCCGTGACACCGCGGATGGAACACGTCGTCACCACCAGCGTCCGCACGGCCGGTGCGCACGAGATCGGCGCGGCCACCATCAAGACCGGTGGACTTCTGCTCACCAGCGACGGTGTGCACAAGACGCTCAGCGGGCCGACCATGCTCGACATCCTCGGGATGCCGGACAGGGCGGCGACGGAGCTGGTGCGGACGGCGATCTCGCTCGGTGGCTCCGACAACGCCACCGCGCTCGTGGTGGATCCGCCTCGCGCGGATCGCACCACGGAGAAATTTCGCGTCGCGGCCTGAACCGGGCGGTCAGGCCGCGACGCGATCCCGTTTCAGCTGCCGGTACTCGCGCAGCACCAGCACGACGATGACGACGTCGAGGGCGGCGAAGAACGGCAGCGCGAGCGAGTGCGTGTGGATCGCGCGGAAGATCTCGTAGACCACGAACGCCGAAAGCACCACCGCGGCCACGGGATAGGCGCGCGTCACCTTGCGGGCCAGCGCCCAGACCAGGCCGAGTTTGACGAGCCCGTGCGCGACGAGGTACACGACGGCGAACGTCCGGCCTTCGGCGAAGTGCCCCGCGGCGAGTTCGAGATGCCGGGCCAGTGTCCCTTCCGGGTCGCCGAGCAGGTCGCGGGTGACCACGGCGTGCGCGAAACCGGTGATGACCGACCCCGGGACGATCGTCAGGACGAGCCCGCCCACCAGCTGCAAAGCGCCGTCGAGCCCCTTCAGGGCGATGGCGATCCGGAACAGTTTCTCGGTGCCCATGGGCGCTCCCTCCGCGATCACCTCACCCTGCCGCACGCGGTCACCGCCCGCAGCCACCGTCACCGGAACAGGCGGTCTTGGCAGGTCCGGCACCGTTCGTGCCGCGCGGTCCGGCCGGAGGGGTCCCTGCCGTAGAAGGGAAAACACGGCGCGCCGCAGACGCCGAGGTAGATGCGCCCGCACCGCAACGGCCGCGCGCCGACGTGATGCGCCACAGCCAGCGCCTGATGGCGCACGCCCGCCTCGGGCAGCCAGCCGTCGTCGGGCAGTTTCGCGAGCACGTCGGCGTCGACGTCGTCCGAGCGGCGGAGCAGTGCCGCGCCGAGGTCGGTGAGCCGTTCCCCGAGGTCACGGAGGAGGTCCGCGCGCGGCGTGTCCTCCTCAACCATCCGGGTGACGAAGGTGATGTCGCTGCCGAGGGAGCCGTGGAGGTCTCGGAGCCGTTCCAGCAGGCGGTGATCCATGCCCTTCCATTAGGGCGTTGCGGCCCGGCAAAGGAAGACCTCAGGACACGTAAGTGACCTTGCCGTCGAGCACGGTGGCGGTGATGGGGATGTCACGCAGTCCGGCCGGGGACAGCCGCACCGGATCCACCGCGGTGACGACCAGATCGGCGACGTCCCCGACGGCGATCGAGGACCGGCCGCCGGACGCCGCCGCGAGTGCGGCCTCCAGCGGCATCGACTGCTCGGGGTGCCACGGCGGACGGTCGTCGTCGGTGCGGCTGATCGCCGACGCGATCGCGTCCCACGGGTCCAGCGGCGCGACCGGGGCGTCCGAGCCGAACTCGAGGGTCACCCCGGCGCGATACAAGGCGCCGTAAGGGAAAGCCCGATCGGTCCAGTCGTGCCAGTGCCGGTCTGCGACGTCGCGGTCGTCCGGTTGATGGGCGGGCTGCACACTCGCCACGACCCCCAGTTCGGCGAACCGCGCGACGTCCTCGGCACGCAGCAATTGCGCGTGCTCGATGCGGCCCGCGCAGCCGACGGCCGCGAAGGCGTCGAGCGCGATCTTGTTGGCGTGGTCGCCGATCGCGTGCACCGCCGGCGAGAGCCCGTGCTCGGAAGCCTTGCGCATCAACGGTTCCAGCTCCTCGGGCGGGAGTTCGAGCAGCCCGTGGGACTCGGTTCCGGCGTACTGGCCCACGCAGTACGCGGTGCGTGTGTTCAGCGAACCGTCGACGAACAGCTTGAACGGGCCGACCGTGAGCAGCCCGCCGGTGCCGTCGAGGACGTCGCCGGTGCGGTGGCCGCGGTCGACGGCGGTGTCGAGCAGGTACTTCGCGATCACACAGGAAACTTTGACCGGCAAAGGTTTCCGTGCCAGCCGCCGTCGCCAGTCGGTGACGGTGTCGGTGTACTCGTAGTCGACGATCTTGGTGACGCCGCGGGCGGCCGCCGCGTCGAGCGCGTCGGCGACCCAGCCGTCGATGACGTCGTCGGGGGCGACCGGGAGTTCGGCGGTCGCGCTCATGCAGTCGTTCTCCAGCAGTACCCCTGTCGGGTGTTCGCGGCCGATGAGCTTCAGCGCGGCGGGGCTGAGCCACAGCGTGTGGAGGTCGGCGCTGAACAAGGCGACGGGGTGCCCCGGCAGCGCCTTCTGCAACAGGTCCTTGTGCGGCGCGTCGGGCCAG
This sequence comes from Amycolatopsis coloradensis, assembly GCF_001953865.1. Taxonomy (GTDB): domain Bacteria; phylum Actinomycetota; class Actinomycetes; order Mycobacteriales; family Pseudonocardiaceae; genus Amycolatopsis; species Amycolatopsis coloradensis. The sequence goes on along the minus strand of NZ_MQUQ01000020.1, from coordinate 136,599 downwards.
AGGCCGTCGCGGAAACCCGCGCCGAGCACGAGATCGCCGGGTGGCACGGGATTCGCCAGCAGGTGGGCGAGCACGAGGTCGACCGTATGCGCGGCGGACCTCGCCTCCCCCAGCGGGATCCGGCGCCGCGCCGCCGACCATTGCGCGGTGTGCGCGTGCGCGTCGACGAGCCCTGGCAGCAGCGTGCCGCCGTGCCCGTCCAGGATCTCCGACGCTTCACCCGCTTGCCCAGGGCCCGCGATGGCCGCGATCCGGCCGGTCTCGATCCGCACGTCCGACAGGGAACCCGCCAAGCCGACCCGGACCCGGCGCAACAGAAGATCGTCCACGCCCTCACCTTGCCAGCCCCGCCGCGTTTCGTCCTCTAGTTGCGGTCCATGCGTGCGCAACTACCGCAACTAGAGGACGAAACGCGGGGGAGGTCAGGAGCGGGCGAAGGTGAGTTTTCCGAGCGCGGCGACCAAGGGCGCGAGTTCGGGGAGTTCCCCGGCGGCGGCCAGTGCCTCGGTGAGGACGGTGTCGTGCGTCGGCCGCGCGGCCGCGAGCAGTTCCTGCCCCGGCGGCGTGACCTCCGTGTAGATCCCCCGCCTGTCGTCCGGGCACAGGTACCGCTGCAACAGTCCCCTGTCCTCCAGTCGCGAGACCAGCCTCGTCGTCGCCGACTGGCTGAGCACGACGGCGTTCGACAGCTGGTTCATCCGCAGGTGGAAGCCATCCTGCCGGGCGAGGACGTCCAGCACGGTGTACTCGCTGACAGACAGTTCGTGCTGCTGCGCCAGCGCGCGCTCCAGCGCGTCCTCGATCCGCGCGTGCAGTGCGGCCAGGGTCCGCCAGCCCTGCGCGCGTGCCTCCACGGCGTCGTCGGCCAGTGACACGGTTCACCTCTTCCCCGGTTGCCCGAGCTTCGTTGCGTCGTGCATCATCAAGCGTGTGCAATATGCGGCGCGTGCAACTATTTCAGACGCTTGTAGTTGCCAACGCCAGCTACCAACACTCTACGGGAAGAAGTGAGGCACCCATGCCCGCCGCTCTGCTCGCATTGGCGATCAGCGCCTTCGGTATCGGCACCACCGAGTTCGTGATCATGGGCCTGTTGCCCGAGGTCGCGGGTGACTTCGGCGTCTCGATCCCCTCCGCGGGGCTGCTGATCTCCGGTTACGCGCTCGGCGTCGTCGTCGGCGCCCCGGCGCTGACCGCGCTCGCGTCCCGGGTGCCGCGCAAGACGGTCCTGCTCGGCCTCATGGTCCTGTTCATCGCCGGCAACGTGGTTTCCGCGGTGGCCCCCACCTACGGCCTGCTGCTGACCGGCCGCGTGGTCGCCGCGCTCTCGCACGGCGCGTTCTTCGGTGTCGGCGCGGTGGTCGCCGCCTCGCTGGTCGCACCGGCCAAACAGGCCAGCGCCATCGCGATGATGTTCACCGGGCTGACCGTCGCCAACGTCCTCGGCGTCCCCGCCGGGACCGCGCTCGGGCAGGCGCTCGGCTGGCGCTCGGCGTTCTGGGCGGTCAGCGTCCTCGGCGTGATCGGCCTGATCGGGATCCTCGCGCTGGTGCCGGTCCAGACGACGACGCAGAGCGCCGGCCTGCGCAGCGAACTCGCCGTCTTCAAACGCCCGCAGGTATGGCTCGCGCTGGCGATGACCGCACTCGGGTTCGCCGGAGTGTTCGCGTCCTTCACCTACATCGCGCCGATGATGACCGAGGTCGCCGGGTTCTCGCCGGGAGCGGTGACCTGGCTGCTGGTGCTGTTCGGCGGCGGCCTCTTCGTCGGCAACCTGCTCGGCGGCAAGGCGGCCGACCGGGCGCTGATGCCCAGCCTGTACGTCATCCTCGCCGCGCTCGCGGCCGTGCTGGTCGTGTTCGTCTTCACCGCGCACGCCCAGCTTCCCGCCGCGATCACCATCGCCGTCTTCGGCGCCGCCGGTTTCGCGACCGTCGCGCCGTTGCAGGCCCGCGTGATGGACAAGGCCGAAGGCGCGCCCGCGCTGGCGTCGGCCGCCAACATCGCCGCGTTCAATCTCGGCAACGCCGCGGGCGCGTGGCTCGGCGGCCAGGCCATCGACGCCGGTCTCGGCTACACCGCGCCCAACTGGATCGGCGCCGCGCTCGCGCTCGCCGGGCTGCTGATCGCGGTCATCTCAGGCATGCTCGACCACGGGCGGCGGAAGGCCCGTCGCGCCGAACCGGCCCCCGTCGCCTGACCGCGAACATCCACGAAAGGAAAGCAAGTGACCGACATTCCCACCGTCGAACTCAACAACGGGGTGGAGATGCCGCAGCTCGGATTCGGCGTCTTCCAGGTACCGGACGAGGAGACCACCGCCGCGGTCAAGGCCGCGCTGGACGCCGGGTACCGCAGCATCGACACCGCCGCCATCTACGGCAACGAAGCCGGCGTCGGCAAGGCCATCGCCGAGTCCGGGATCGCCCGCGACGACCTGTTCATCACCACCAAGCTGTGGAACAGCGAACAGGGCTACGACGCCACGCTGAAGGCGTTCGACGCCAGCCTGGCCAAACTCGGCCTGGAGAAACTGGACCTCTACCTCATCCACTGGCCGACGCCGGAGCGCGACCTCTACGCCGACACGTGGAAGGCCTTCGAGAAGCTCTACGCCGACGGCCGGGTGCGCGCGATCGGCGTGTCCAACTTCCAGCCCGCCCACCTCGAACGGGTGCTCGGCGCCGGTTCCGTCGTCCCGGCGGTGAACCAGGTCGAAGTGCACCCGTACCTGCAGCAGGCCGGGGTGCGTGAGTTCGACGCGAAGCACGGCATCGCGACCGAGGCGTGGAGCCCGCTGGCCAAGGGCGGCGACCTGCTCGGCGAAGAAGCGGTCAAGGCGCTGGCGTCGAAGCACGGCCGCACTCCGGCGCAGGTCGTCCTGCGCTGGCACCTGCAACTGGGCAACGTCGTGATCCCGAAGTCCGTGACGCCGTCGCGGATCAAGGAGAACCTGGACGTCTTCGGATTCACGCTGTCGGATGAGGACGTCGCGTCGCTGTCCGTGCTGGACCGGGGACAGCGGACCGGGCCGGATCCCGACACCTTCAACGTCGCGTAGGCGTTTCGCGGCCGGCGGCTTTAGCTGTCCTGAAGGGCACCGTTGATCGTCTCAACGGTGCCCTTCACGCAGAGCCCGCGGAAGACCGATGTCCACGCCCGACCCCGGCCGCAAGCGTGCGACACCTGTGCGCAGGTGGCGGGCGTAGCTCTTCGTTCTCGTACGAGCCGTCCGCGTAGCCGGTTACTATTCGGCCGCACAGACGGCACTTGTGCGAAAAGAGGTAACCGGACGATGCAGGCCCGAGGACGCGCCGTCCTCGCGACACTTCTGCTCGTGGCGTTCCCAGTGGTGGTCGTCGCGGTGGGTGTCGCCAGTGTGCTGGCGGGCCTGCGGATCCCGGGCAAGACCGGCTTGTACGTCATGTTCGCCGGCCTCGCGATGATGATCGCGCTCGGTTTCGGGCTGGTGAGCGCGCTGCGCGCGCGGCGTCCCCCGATCGAGGGCCCGCGGCTGGACCGCGACGCCCATCCGGCGCTGTGGGAGATGATCGACGACCTCGCCGCCCAGGTGAAGACCCGTCCGCCGGACGAGGTCGTGCTGATCGGCGAGATCAACGCGGCGGTCACCGAGGACGCCCGGTTCCTCGGCCTGCGGCCGGGCCGCCGCACGCTGCTGATCGGGTTGCCGTTGCTGGCGGCGCTGAGCGTCAGCGAACTGCGTTCGGTGCTCGCGCACGAACTCGGCCACTACAGCGGCGGCCACACCCGTCTGCTCGCGCTGACCTACCGCGGCACCCAGACGCTCGCCTTCACCGTCGACAGGCTGGACGGCGGCCCCGCCAGGGCCCTGCTCTCCGCGTATTCGAAGCTGTACCTCCTGGTCGCGCGGTCGGCGAACCGGCGGCAGGAACTGCAGGCCGACGAGGCGTCGGTGCTCGCGGCGGGAAGCCGGACGGCGGCCGCGGCACTGCGGAAGGTCGCGACGCTGGCCCCGCTCTGGAAGGACTACTCCGAGCGTTACGTCTCGCTCGGCGTGGCGGCGCGGCGCACTCCCGCGGTGCTGCTGGGCTTCCGCTCGTACCTCAACCACCCGGTCCAGCGCGCCTGGGTGACCGAGTACGCCGAAGACATCCTCGACGGCGAAGAGCTGTCGAAGTTCGACAGTCATCCGCCCACGAAGCGGCGGATCGCCGCGCTGGCCGGGGTGCCGGACAACCCGGTGAAGCCGGACGCGCGGCCGGGCTGGTCGCTGCTGGGGGCGCCGAAGGTCGACGTCCCCGAGGCGGAACTGGACGTGCTGATCCGCGACGTCGGGCCGCGCGCGGACTGGGACGAGGTCGTCAAACGCGCCGGCCGGGCATCGGTGGCGGCGGGAGCGAGGCTGCTGACCTCGGCCGGGATCGAGAGCAGGCTGGCGCCGCGAGGCACGGTCGGCGAGGTCGTCCGGGTCCTGCGTGACGGCGACGCCGACGCGCTCGCCAAACCCCTGCGCGCCCCGTCCCGCGAAGAGGGCCGTCACCTGCTGACCGAGCTGTTCGCCGACACCGTCACCGCCGCGATGATCGACAACGGCGTCGCCGCGCATCGCCTGAACTGGGGCGGCGGCTGGGAGCTGTGCCTCGGCGACGGCGAGCCGTTCGACGTCGCCGAACTGGTCGGCCCGGCCGTGGCGAGCCCGCGCGCGGTCGACGAACTGGTCCGCGACCTGCAACTGCTGAACGTGCCCGCAGGCTACTTCTGCAAGCAGGAGCCCGAACGGGAGGCGGATCCCGCCGAAGCCCGGATGCTCGGGATGTTCACCGCCTTGAAGGCCAACCGGAAGCTCTACGACCTGATCGTCTGCGACACCGAAGTGGTCTTGCTGCCGATGGCGCGTTCAGTGCTGCTCCGCCGCGGCGTCGCCGGGCTCATCGGAGCACGCGGGGTGTCGGACCGCAAACGGATCCGGAAGCTGCGGGAACGCGGCCTCGACGACCTCCGCGCCGAGCCGGGCGCGCGACGGATCCCGTTCACGGACATCGTCGCGGGCGGTTTCCCCCGCCGGAAGCTCACCGCCTACCTGACGATGGAACTCTCCGACGGCGAGACGCTGGACCTGGCGATCACCGGCAACACCGAGGACTTCGGGACCGCCCACGACGAACTGAAGGCGTTCTTCAGCTCGCTGAAGGCTTGACCCCCACGCCACCGAGGCTCAGGTGGTTCAGGTCGGTCAGCGGAGCGAGACGCGGGCCCTCCGGCCACCATTCGTGCAGGTGGACGACGCCGGGCTCGAGGATCTCCAGTCCGTCGAACAGGGACACGATCTCCTCGCGGCCGCGGTGCACGGTGCGGTGCCCGGTCTCGGCCATCAGGTCGTCGAGTTTCTGCGCGAGCGCGCCGCCCGCGCCGTCACCGGGGGTGAAGTCGTGGGTGATCAGCACGTACGACCCCGGTGCGATCGCGTCGGTGTACGCGCGGACGATCGCCCGTGCCTCGCCGAGGTCTTCGATGTGGTGCAGCACCGAGTTCAGGATCACCGCGACCGGACGGTCGAGTTCGAGGTGCTCGGTGACCACCGGATCGCCGAGGGTCTGTTCGGGGTCGGTCAGGTCCGCGCCGCTGACGTGGACGAGGTGGTCCTCCAGCAGCGCCAGCCCGTGCGCCTGGACGACCGGGTCGTGGTCGACGTAGACGACCAGCGCGTCCGGGTTGTACCGCTGCGCCGACTGGTGCGTGTTCTCCGCCGTGGGCAGACCCGAGCCGAGGTCGAGGAACTGGTCGATACCGCGGGCACCGGCGAGGAACCGGACGACCCGGTTGGCCCAGGATCGGAACTCCTTCGCCATCGCGGCGGAGTCGGGGGCGAGCGCGAGCAGATCCGCGACCGCCCGCCTGTCGACCTCGTAGTAGTCGTGTCCGCCGAGAAGCGCGTCCTTCATCCGGGCGAGATTGGGCTTGCTGTAGTCGAGGGGAAGCGGGCGCCTCGGAACAGACCGGACCTCGTCCGAAGCCATGGACACGTTCCACCCTTCAGCCGTGCACGGCCCGCGCGAACGCGTTCCACGGCTCCCTCGACATCGACGGACAGTACACAGGTTACGACATGGCGTGTAGCAAAGTGAACCTCCCCAAGGGCCTTGCCCACCTGCGGTGATCAGGTGTGCGAGTAGCGTCGCGTCACCCGAAAGTGAGTTCACGCCAGGTGAGACCGCCGTCGGTGGTGCGGTAGACGGCCGATCCGCCCTCGGCGTCGGGCAGCCCGTCGACCACCACCCCGACGCGTTCGTCCGGGAAGTCGAGGTCGTTGAGGCAGACCCCGCGGCTGCTGAGGACCGTCGTCGTCCAGGTCGCCCCGCCGTCACCCGTGCGGTGGAGGAATCCGGTGCCGCCACCCTCCGCCGCGACGGTCGCCACCGCGGGCGACGCGGCACTGAAACTCTGGTTGATCCCGAGCGTGGGCCCTTGCGCCGTTCCGGTGAACCGCTCGCCGAGCTTCGGCGCCCACCACAACCGCCGGACGGTCGCCCCCGGCTGCGGCGATCCCGGCCCCCCACTGCACAGGGCGGGCACACGCCCCTGCCGGACCCCGCTCAACAAAGCCGAGCTGTCCGCCGGGCAGGGTGGCGGCGCGGCCGCGAAGGTCAGGCCGTCGGACGACGTCCAGTACTTCTGGACCCGGTGGTCCGATCCCATCGAGACCTGGATCCCGCCGCTGGTGGCGATGTCGCCGTAGGTCGTGGAGCCGGTGACGGTGAACCCCGGGACGGGCAGGAGGATCCGGGTGCCCGCGAGCCCGGCGTACAGCGTCGTCGTCGACGGCTCACCGAAACCGGTGACCATGGCGAACACACGCGGTCCGGATTCGGTGATTTTCGAAATATGGAAGGGTTCCCGGACCCCGGCGAGCCGGACGCGGGACCAGGTGCCGCCGCCGTCGTGGCTGGCGAGCAGCCGGGTGCCGTCGGAGAGGAAGGCGTCGCGTTCGTCGATCACGGTGAGCTTGACCTGGTTGTGGTTGTCCGGCAACGAGATCGGCGGGGTGCCGACCCGCCGCCACCGCTTCCCGCCGTCGGCCGTCGACAACAGGGACGCACACCATCCCGGTTTCCCGCACGGCGAGAACCCCAGGACGAATCCGCGCAGCGGACCGGTCCAGCTCGTCGACGCGGGGCCGAAACCCCGGGGTACCAACGAATCGGCGGCGGCGGGCGGAGTGATGACGGCCAGGGCGGTCAAGGCGATGGCGGTGAGCGCGGCCCACCGGTTCGGCTTCATGGTCACGAGACGTCCGGCCCCCTCGGGGGTTGCCCGCCGTTCGGGGTGAACCTGCGGCTCACGTCCGGTACGCTCACGAACCTTGTTTCACCCGGAGCCGGACCGGGTATACGGCGTTCGGCCGGTGAGACGGAGGTAGCACCGATGGACGACGCGGATTCGCGCGCTGGCGGTGACGAAGACCTCGATGCCGGGACCACCCAACGCCGGTTCAGCCTGAACGTCCACGACCCGGATCACCTGCCGCGCAAACTCGACGGCCGGTACGAGGTCGGGGATTTGCTCGGCCGCGGCGCGACCGCTCGCGTCTTCCGCGCCCGAGACCTGCTCGAACAGCGCGAGGTCGCGCTGAAACTGTTCCACGCGGACACGATGATCCGTGACGAGCGCCGCCGTGATCAGGAGATCCAGACCCTCAGCGTGGTCCGTCATCCCGGGCTCGTCCCGTTGTACGACGCGGGCTCCGACGACGGCTACACCTACCTCACGATGCGGTTGGTCGAGGGGCCGAATCTGGCCCAGCGCCTGCGTTCCGGCCCGCTCTCCCCGGACGAGGTCGTCGACCTGGCGGCCCTGCTGTCCGACGCGCTCGCGCACGTCCACGCGCACGGCATCACCCACCGCGACCTGAAACCGGCGAACATCCTGCTGGCCGACGAGGGTCCGCTGATCGGCGATTTCGGGGTCGCGCACGCCTTCGACGCGACCAGGGTGACCGAGACCGGCGGCGTGGTCGGCACGGCCGCGTACATGGCGCCCGAACAGGTCCGCGGCGAGAACGTCGGCCCGCCCGCCGACGTCTACGCGCTCGGGCTGGTGCTGCTCGAATGCCTGTCCGGGGAACGGGAGTACACCGGCACCCCGGTCGAGGCCGCGGTCGGGCGACTGCACCGGCAGCCCCGGATCCCGGCAGGCCTGTCGGTGACCATGACGACGCTGCTGCGCGGGATGACCGCGCGCAAGCCGTCCCAGCGGCCGACCGCCGCGGCGATCTCACGGATCCTGCTGGAGGACTCGACCGGGACGAAGGTGGTCCATCTCGCGCCCGCCACCCGCAAGCGGGCGGCCGTGGTCGCCGCCATCAGCGCGCCGGCCGCCGCGATCACCATCGGCGTCCTGCTGGCGGCCAACCAAACCGGGGCGCTTCCACCGGCGTGGCCTGGCGAGGTGGTTCCCCCGGCGGCGACGGGTTCGTCCGCTCCCGTGGCGGGCCAAGGACCGCCATCCTCGGAGGCCGTCGAAGTGCCCACCCGCGGCACGGTGGCACCGCGCGGCACGGTCGTGGTGACCGAGGCCGTCCCGGTCTCCGTCACTCCGCCGGGCACCACCGGGAACGCCGGTGCCACCCCGACACCGGCCGGCACGACCGCTTCGGGCGAGCAGCCGAACAGCTCCGCGAAACCGGGCAAAAGCAAACCCAAACCACCGACGAAGAGCAGCAGGCCCGGTCATCCCGGCTGAGCGACCGCGGCCGGGATGTCCACTGTGGACGATGATGGGAGACGGCGATGAGTTACCTCAACGACCCGCGTGAGCCGCAGGAAGAGATCGTCGAGCGGACACCTGCCAGGATCCGAGCCGTACGGATCATCAACGCCCTCGTCCACGCGGTCTGCTGGATCTTCGCGCTGGTACTGATCCTGCACATCCTGCTCGTGTTCGGCGAGGCCAATCCCGGCAACGGTTTCGCGCAGCTGATCGACCAGTGGTCGCGTGGGGTTTCGCTCGGCCTGCGCAACCTGTTCACCCCGGACGGTCCCAAACTGCGCACCCTGCTCAACGACGGCCTCGCCGCCTTGCTGTGGCTGATCATCGGCGGCGTGGTGACCGACCTGGTCTCGCGGATCGGCCTTCCCGGCCCGCGACGGGTCTGGTACCGGCGAACACTCAGTTGAGCGAGCCCGGGTTCCCCGGCGGGACTTCACCGGCGCCCTCGGCCTGCTCGGCCGGGGCGCCGGTGTCCTCCACCGCGACCTCCACCGCCTGCGCGGCGGGCCGCCCGGACTCCGGCTCGGTGTCGAAATGCTCACGGCACCAGCGGCCGTAGCGTCTCGAATGCACGGTCATCGTGGCACCTCCCTCTCCCCCACCACGATCCCTCAATCATGTGACGCGCGCCACTTGTTTCCCCCGGCTCATTTGCCGAATTCCGTCACGATCGCGGCACAGAACGCGGGCAGGTCGCCGGGGTCGCGGCTGGAGATCAGGCCGTTGTCGTTGACGACCTCCTGGTCGACGACCGTGCCGCCGGCGTTGCGGATGTCGGTGCGGATACTGGGATACGACGTGAGCGTGCGGCCGCGGACGACGTCGGCCTCGACCAGCGTCCATGGCCCGTGGCAGATGACCCCGACCGGTTTGCCGCTGTTCACGAAGTCGCGGACGAAGCGGACCGCGTTCTCGTCGGCTCGCAGATTGTCCGGGTTCATCGTGCCGCCGGGGAGTACGAGCGCGTCGAAGTCGTCGACCGTGACATCCTTGACGACCCGGTCCACGGTGAACTTGTCCGCCTTGTCGATGTCGCCGTTCATGGCCTGGATCTCGCCGGATTCCAGCGAGACGACCTCGGCCGTCGCCCCGGCGTCGGTGACCGCTTTGCGCGGTTCGACCAGTTCGACCTGTTCCACGCCGTCCGCGGCGAGAATGGCCACGCGGCGCCCGTTCAGCGATGTCGTCATCGGATTTCCCTCCTGTGACTCGTCTTCCGTCCCCGGATTACCCCAGCGCGCATTCGCCGAACCATGGGGTATGAACCGGCGTCACAGCGGGTATCAGTCCTCATGAGACTTCGGCGAGCGGATCTGGGGTCCCCCGGCATCCGGAGGCGGCGCAGAGGTCGGGGCATCGGTTACCTGACCCCGGACGGCGAGCCGCTGCGGGACAAGGAAGCGATCGAGCGGATCAACCAGCTGGCGATCCCGCCGGCGTGGCGGCACGTGTGGATCTCGCCGTACGACAACGCGCACATCCAGGCGGTCGGCGTGGACGACGCCGGGCGGAAGCAGTACCTCTATCACCCCGAATGGCGACGAGCCCGGGACGAGGAGAAACACGAGCGCGTCCTCGCGCTGGCACGGAAACTGCCCAAACTGCGCGAGGCGGTCCGGGGAGACCTCGACACGCGCGGCCTCCGCCGCGAACGGGTGCTCGCCGGCGCGTTGCGCATGATCGACCTGGGTGTCTTCCGCACCGGCGGGGAGAGCTACGCCGAGGAGCACGGCACTCATGGAGTGGCGACGTTGCTGTGCGAACACGTCGAACTCCGCGGCGAATGCCTGGTCTGCGACTATCCGGCGAAGCACGGGATCCAGCGCAAGATCCGGTTGCGGGACGAGAGCCTGGTGCGGCTCGTCCGGTCACTGCGCCGGGCACGGGGTGGCGAGGTGCGCCTGCTCGCCTATCGCAACGGCGACGGCTGGCACGAGGTCAGGGCGGACGACATCAACGAACGGCTCAAGGAACTCGTGGGCGAGGGCTTCACCGCGAAGGATCTGCGGACGTGGAACGCCACCGTACTCGCCGCGTCCGCCTTCGCCGGCCTGGAGAAGCCGTCCAGTCAACGCGGCATGAAACGGGTCGAGAAGAGCGTGATGACCCAAGTCGCCGAGGGCCTCGGCAACACGCCCGCCGTCGCGCGGAATTCCTATGTGGACCCTCGTGTGATCACGGCGTACCACGAGGATCGGACCATCGAGCGCGCGGCGCGACGAGCGGAGAAGACGGCCGATCCCACCGAGGCCCGCGACATCGTGGAACGGGCGGTGGTGCGTTTACTGGGCGGGTCTTGACGCCTCGATGGCGAGGACGGCGATGTCGTCGTGCGTCCCGCTGCCGAGCCAGTCCCGCACCGCGGACCGGACCCGGCCGACGATCTCACGTCCGGACAGTCCCCGGCAGCCGGTCAGCAGTTCGCGCAGCCGCTCGTCGCCGAAGAGGTCCGACGGCCGCTCGTGGTGGCGTGCCTCGGTGATCCCGTCGGTGTAGAGCAGGCAGACGTCCCCTTCGGCCAGCCGGACGGCCGTCTCGGCGAAGCGGGCCTGCGGGGAGATCCCGACCAGGGTGCCGGGCAAGGTGATCTCGTCGACCCCGCCGTGGCGGCGCACCACCAGCGGCGCGGGATGCCCGCCGGAAGCCAAGGTGACGCCGAGACCGTCTTCGGCCGCCTGCACCGAACCGAGCACCAGCGTGGCGAACCGGCCGCTGCCGCCGGTGATGAGCAGGGAGTTGAGCCTGCTCAGCAACGTCGTGTTGTCGCGTTCGACGAGGTTGAGCGCGGCCAGGGTCTGCCGGACCCTGCCGGTGAGCGCGGCCGCCTCGGCGCCCTTGCCGCAGACGTCACCGAGGACGAACATCGCGCCGCCTTCCTCACGCGGCAGGACGTCGTAGAAGTCGCCGCCGACGTCGAGCAGCCCGGCGGACGGCTCGTACCAGACGTCGAACTTGACGCCGGGGACCTCCGGCGGCGGGGTCGGGCGCAGCGTGGTCTCCAGGCCGCGGGTGGCCTCTTCCTGGCGGGCGTAGCGGTGCGCGTTCGCCAGCGCGGTCCCGGCCGCGCGGGCGAACTCGGCCACCGCGCGCGGGTGGTCGTCGCCGAAGGCGGGCCCGCCACGCCTGCCGAGCACGACGGCGCCGGTGACCCCGGCGCCGCCGTCGAGTCCCAGCGAGACCACGGTGACCGACGAATGGACCGCGAGCCGCCCCGCGACGACCGTGGGCAGCGTCGCGATCTCCTCCTCCGGGACCACCTTGGCCTCGGGTTCCCCGGTGGCGGCGAAAGTTCCGGCGAGCACCGGCGCCAGCTGGGCCGGTACCCGGCGGATGCGGCCGTGCCCGTGGTTGGTGCGGTGGTCGCAACTCCACCACTCCCACCGGCCGCGAGTGGTCGGCAGCAGGACGAACACGCAGTCGGCGAGTTCGGCCGCGGCGACCTCGGCGATCACCTTCGCCGTCCCGTGCCGCCCCCGTGCGGAGGCCAGCCGCGGCGCCGAAGCGGCGAGGAAGCCGTCCACGCGCGGGCCGTCGGCCGCGACCGGGGAGATCACCGTCCACGCGTGCCAGCCGCCGGGCAGCGTCCGGATCCGCGCGGGGAACCGGCGGCCGGTGTGCTCGACATGGCCGACGTCGGGTCCTTCGGCGGTCAGCACCGGGCGGCCACCGCCGAACAGCGCACGGGCGGCCGGGTTCGACCAGCGCAGCGCGCCGTCGACGTCCTGCACGAGCACCGCGTCACGCACGTCTTCGAGCAGCTCGCGCCAGAACCTCCCGGATTCCGGTAGCGCCCCCTCGCTCGTCGTGGGCGACGACTCCGAGGGGAGCGCCGTCGAGGCCGGGGCCGGCCGTGACACCATTCCCGGACCTCCTCCTGCCTGGCGGGTAGCGCAGTGTGAGCGGGCGGACTGGCTCGAAGTGTAGGTCGAATCATGGCACGCTGATGCGACGACCATGGCTTGGGCATGCGTGGTGGAGAGGGTCGACACAGATGACACAGCACTCCCGAAGGGACCGGATCCCCGTGGAAGGTGGTGGCGGCCAGGTGGACGAAGCGACCCTGGAACGCCTGCTCTCGGCGGCCCGTGACCTCGGGGACGGCAACTTCCGGCGGCGGTTCGTGGCGCACGGCGACGGGCTCACCGCCCAGCTCGCCGTCGCCTTCAACGACATCGCCGAACGCAACCAGCGGCTGGTGGCCGAACTCCTGCGCGTCCGCGAGGCGGTCGGCAAGGAAGGCAGGCTGACCGAGCGCGTCGCGGCCGAGATCGGCCCCGGCGGCTGGGCCACCGCGGTCGACGTGGTCAACGGGCTGATCGAGGACGTGAGCAGGCCCACAGCCGAGCTCAACCGGGTCCTCGGCGCGGTCGCCGAGGGCGATCTGTCCGAGCCGATGCCCCTGGAGGTCGGCGGGCGGCCGTTGCAGGGTCAGTTCGCCGAAGTGGCGAAGACGGTCAACGGCCTGATCAAGCAGCTTTCCCGGTTCGCGACCGAGGTCACCAGAGTGGCCCGCGAGATCGCCACCGAAGGCCGTCTCGGCGGCCAGGCCGAGGTCCCTGGTGTGGCGGGCACCTGGCGTGATCTGACCGACAACGTCAACGTCATGGCCAGCAACCTGACCGACCAGGTCCGCAACATCGCCCAGGTGACCACCGCGGTGGCACGGGGTGACCTGACCCAGAAGATCAACGTCGACGCGCGCGGCGAGATCCTGGAACTCAAGAACACCGTCAACATCATGGTCGACCAGCTCTCGGCCTTCGCCGACGAAGTCACGCGGGTCTCGCGTGAGGTGGGTAGCGAAGGCCGTCTCGGCGGCCAGGCGCAGGTCCCCGGCGCGGCGGGCACGTGGCGCGACCTCACCGACTCGGTGAACCTGATGGCGGACAACCTGACCGACCAGGTCCGCAACATCGCCCAGGTGGCGACGGCGGTGGCCAAGGGCGACCTGTCACAGAAGATCAACGTCGACGCCAAGGGCGAGATCCTCGAACTCAAGAACACGCTGAACACCATGGTGGACCAGCTGTCGTCGTTCGCCGACGAAGTCACCCGCGTCGCCCGCGAGGTCGGCAGCGAAGGCCGTCTCGGCGGCCAGGCGACCGTGCCGGGCGTCGCCGGGACGTGGCGCGGGCTCACCGACTCGGTGAACCAGATGGCGGACAACCTGACCGACCAGGTCCGCAACATCGCCCAGGTCACCACCGCCGTCGCGAAGGGCGACCTGACGCAGAAGATCACGGTCGACGCGCGTGGCGAGATCCTCGAACTGAAGACGACCGTCAACACGATGGTCGACCAGCTCTCGTCGTTCGCCGACGAGGTCACGCGGGTGGCTCGCGAGGTCGGCACGGAAGGTCAGCTCGGCGGGCAGGCGCAGGTGCCCGGGGTCGCCGGGACCTGGCGCGACCTCACCGGGTCGGTCAACTTCATGGCGAACAACCTCACCGCGCAGGTCCGCAACATCGCCCAGGTGGCGACGGCGGTGGCCAAGGGCGACCTGTCGCAGAAGATCGCCGTCGACGCCAAGGGCGAGATCCTCGAACTCAAGAACACGCTGAACACCATGGTGGACCAGCTGTCGTCGTTCGCCGACGAGGTCACCCGGGTCGCCCGCGAGGTCGGCAGCGACGGGCGGCTCGGCGGCCAGGCGCAGGTCCCCGGCGTGGCCGGGACGTGGAAGGACTTGACCGACAACGTCAACTTCATGGCGAACAACCTGACCGACCAGGTCCGCAACATCGCCCAGGTCACCACCGCCGTCGCGAAGGGCGACCTGACCCAGAAGATCATCGTCGACGCGCGCGGCGAGATCCTGGAGCTCAAGAACACCGTCAACATCATGGTCGACCAGCTCTCGGCCTTCGCCGACGAAGTCACCCGGGTCTCCCGCGAGGTCGGTACCGAAGGCAAACTCGGCGGCCAGGCACAGGTGCGCGGCGTCGCCGGGACCTGGAAGGACCTCACCGACAACGTCAACGTCATGGCCGACAACCTCACCGACCAGGTGCGCAGCATCGCCACGGTGACGACGGCGGTGGCGAACGGCGACCTGTCGAAGAAGATCGCGATCGACGCGCAGGGTGAGGTCGCCGTCCTCGCCGAGACGATCAACAGCATGGTCGAGACGCTGCGCGCGTTCGCCGACGAGGTCACGCGAGTGGCGCGCGAGGTCGGCACCGAGGGCATCCTCGGCGGCCAAGCCCGCGTCCCGAACGTGGCGGGCACGTGGAAAGCCTTGACGGACAACGTGAACGTCATGGCCGACAACCTGACCGGCCAGGTCCGCAGCATCGCGACCGTGACCACCGCGGTGGCGCAAGGCGATCTGTCGAAGAAGATCGACATCGACGCGCGCGGCGAGATCCTGGAACTCAAGACGACCATCAACACGATGGTCGACCAGCTGTCGTCGTTCGCCTCCGAGGTCACCCGGGTTGCGCGCGAGGTGGGCACGGACGGCACGCTCGGCGGCCAGGCGGAGGTCCCCGGCGTCGCCGGCACGTGGTCGCGGCTGACCGAGAGCGTGAACCAGCTGGCCGGGAACCTGACCACCCAGGTGCGGGCGATCGCGCAGGTGGCCACCGCGGTGACCGCGGGCGATCTGACCCGGCACATCACCGTCGACGCGTCCGGGGAGGTAGCCGAACTCAAGGACAACATCAACCAGATGATCGCGAACCTGAAGGAGACCACCCGCGCCAACCGCGAACAGGACTGGCTCAAGACCAACCTGGCCCGGCTGTCCGCGCTCATGCAAGGCCATCGCGATCTCGCTTCGGTGGCTTCGCTGATCCTGTCCGAGCTGACGCCGCTGGTGTCCGCGCAGCAGGGCGCGTTCTTCCTCGCCCGCGAGGACGAGCGGGAAGAGACCGTCCTGGAGAGCATCGCCACCTACGGGCTGGCGAAATCCCAAGCGGGCCTTCGGTTCTCCCCCGGTGAGTCGCTCATCGGCCAGGCCGCCGTCGACCGCCGCACGATCCTGGTCCACGAGGCCCCGCCGGAGTACGCGCTCATCTCGTCGGGCCTCGGCTCGGCCGCGCCGGTGAACGTGATCGTGCTGCCGGTGCTGTTCCAGGGCGAGGTGCTCGGCGTGCTGGAACTGGCGACGATCAACGCGTTCAGCACCGTTCACATCGACCTGCTGGAGCAGCTGAAGGAGACCATCGCGGTCAACGTCAGCACCATCCAGTCCAACTCGCGCACCGAGGCGCTGCTGACCGAATCCCAGCGCCTGGCACAGGAACTGCGCGCGCGATCCGAGCAGTTGCAGGCGCAGCAACGGGAACTGCGCCGGTCCAACACGGATCTGGCGGAGAAGGCGGCACTGCTGGCGCAGCAGAACCGCGACATCGAGGTCAAGAACAGCGAGATCGAGCAGGCACGGCAGGAACTCGAAGAGCGCGCCGGGCAGCTGACCATGGCGTCGCAGTACAAATCCGAGTTCATGGCTAACATGTCGCACGAGCTGCGGACCCCGCTCAACAGCGCGCTGATCCTGGCGAAACTGCTTTCGGAGAACCCGGACGGGAACCTGTCGGAGAAGCAGATCCAGTTCGCGCGGACGATCTACTCGGCGGGCAGCGACCTCCAACAGCTGATCAACGACATCCTCGACATGGCCAAGGTCGAGGCCGGGCATCTCGATCTGCAGATGTCCGACGTCACGCTGCCGGAGCTGGTCGAGTACGTCGAATCGATCTGCAGGCCGCTGACCTCGGACAAGGGCCTGGAGTTCGCCGTCCTGATCGACCCGCCGGTGCCGTCGTCGATCCACACCGACGAACACCGTGTGCAGCAGGTGCTCCGGAACCTGCTGTCCAACGCGGCGAAGTTCACCGACGAGGGCGGCGTCCGCCTGCACATCCGGATGGCCGACGCGGGCGAAGTGGAAGCCGAATCGCTCCGCCAAGCCCCCGGCGTCCTCGCGTTCGCCGTCGAAGACACCGGAATCGGCATCGCGCCGGACAAGCTCGCGATCATCTTCGACGCGTTCCGCCAGGCCGACGGCACCACCAGCCGCAAGTACGGCGGCACCGGGCTGGGCCTGTCGATCAGCCAGCAGCTGACGGAACTGCTCGGCGGCGAACTCCGGGTCCGCAGCGAACCCGGCAAGGGCAGCACGTTCACCCTGTTCCTGCCGGTGAGCGCGTCGAACCTGATCGTCCCGACCACCCAGGCGAGTGGTGTCCCGCTGATCATGGCCGTCCCGCAGGTGATCCCGGTGACCCCGGCACTGCGGTTCCACGGTGAGAAGATCCTGATCGTCGACGACGACCTCCGCAACGTCTTCGCACTGGCCGCCGTCCTGGAACGCAACGGCCTGGACGTGATCTACGCCGAGACCGGCGTCGGGGGCATCCGGGCTCTGGAACGGCACGAGGACACCGCGCTGGTCCTGATGGACGTGATGATGCCCGAACTGGACGGCAACGCCACGATCACCGCGATCCGCGCCGAAGCCGCGCACGAAGACCTGCCCGTGATCGCCGTCACCGCGAAGGCGACCGCGGAGGACAAGGCGCGGACACTGGCTTCGGGAGCGGACGACTACGTGACCAAGCCTGTCGACACCGACAAGCTGCTGGACCTGATCGCGGTGCACCTGGAAGCGGATGCCGCCTCCAGCGGCCTCGCGCAGGCCGTTGTCCCTGCGGACACTTCGGACTGAGGCCGCGCGCGGTCTCGCCCCGTGAGTGGTAAGGACGGTTTTAACCGTCGCTACCACTCACGAGACCCGCTGCGGTTCGGCACCCTGGTCGCCCGAGGTACGTGAAGGTCCCCTTGCTTGCGCCTAGGTACAGGAAGGGGGCCTTCACGTAGTCGTCGCCGGGGCTCGTGAGGGTGCTGAGGCTAAGAGTGCTGTTCTGGGCGAGTGAGGGGAACTTTGAGGGACCCTGGGTCCCTCAAGAAGTCCTTCACGGGCACCGCGGCCACTCGCCCCACGACGGCGTCGGCCAGGTCTGTCTTGAAGGCCCCCTTTGAGACGTTGAGCGTCTCAAAGGTGGCCTTCAAGACACCCGGACTTCGATCCCGAACATGAAAGAACCCGCAGGCCAGAGTGCCTGCGGGTCTCGTTCGAAGCGGTGGAGCGGGTGACGGGAATCGAACCCGCGTAGCTAGTTTGGAAGACTAGGGCTCTACCATTGAGCTACACCCGCGTGCCCCCGGAGGACCCGGGTGCGAAAACAGCTTAGCGTGACCCGCTAGGCTGTGTGCACACCCCCCGGCAAGATCGGGGAAGTCACGGGATGTGGCGCAGCTTGGTAGCGCATTCGCTTTGGGAGCGAAGGGTCGCAGGTTCAAATCCTGTCATCCCGACTCGATGAGGCCGGACCCGCGGGTCCGGCCTTCTTCGATTCGGCAACCGGCCCGTCGGGCAGGATGAAGACCATGAAGATCCGTCCCGCGCTCACCGCCGACGCTCCCGCCGTGACCGCGCTGCTCGCCGAGCTGGGCTATCCGGACAACAGCGAGGCCGACGTGCGCCGCCGGCTCGAACGCTGGTCCTGTCATCCCGAGGGTGCCGCGCTCGTCGCCGAATCGGACGGCACCGTGGTCGGCGTCGTCGCGGTGGTGGTGATCCCGCTTTTCGAGAAGGAAGGCGCCGCCGGACGGATCGTGGCCTTGGTGGTGAACGAAACCCAGCGCGGTACGGGGGTCGGACGCGAGCTGGTCGCCGCGGCCGAGACGGAGGCGCTGCGATGGGGCTGCACCGCCATGGAGGTCACCAGTTCCCGCCACCGGACCGGCGCGCACGCCTTCTACCGGGCACGGGGATACGAAGACCGCTGTGAACGCAGCGCCCGGTTCGTCCGCTACCTGGACGCCTGACCTGCTCCCGGATGCTGAGAGCCCTAGGCCCGCCGACACCCGCTTGCGAACATCGGCACCGTGACCGGCAGGCGAAGCGCCAGTGCCAGCGCGGTGCTCCGCGTGGTGCTGGACGAAGGGGCGATAGCGCGCAGCACCATCGCGCGCCGCACCGGGCTGTCCGCGGCGGCCGTCACGGGGCATGTGGCGGAGCTGATGCACCGCGGTTTCCTCACCGAGCTGCCCGAGGTGGCAGGCGCGGTCGGGAGGCCGCATGTGCCGGTGGACCTCGACACCGGGCGGTTCGTGGTGTGCGGCGCGCATGTCGCGGTCGAGAATCTCACCGTCGGGTTGCTCGACCTGCGCGGGAAAGTGCTGGCACAGCAGGAAGTACCGCATCATGGCGCGGAGCCCGCGGTGCAGGTCGCGCAGATCGCGGAGTTGCTCGACGACCTCTTGATCGGGCACGCGCCGGAGCGGACGCCGCTCGGGCTGGGGGTGGCGACCGGCGGGTGGGTCGACGAGGCTTCCGGGACGGTGGTGGAGCACGGTCTGCTCGGCTGGAGCGGGGTCCCGTTGCGCGATCTGCTCACGGAGGTCACCGGTCTCGACGTCCGGGTCGACGGGCATTCACGGGCGCTCATCCACGCCGAACGTCTTCTGGGGCAACCGAGGGCGCGTAGCAGTGTCGTGCAGTTGTTCACCGGCAACGTGGTCGACGCCGCCTTCGCCACCGGCGGCACCGTCCATCATGGTCCCCGCTCGGCGGCGGGCGCTGTCGCGCATCTGCGGGTCGACGACAGTGATGAGCCTTGCCGCTGCGGGCGGTCCGGCTGCCTGGAGGCCACGGTGTCCGAGCGCACGGTCGCGCGCAAAGCCGCCGAAGCACACCTCGTCGAAGAACCGAACTTCGCCGATGTGCTCCACTTGGCGAAATCGGGAAATCAGCGCGCGGTCACGATTTTCCATGAACGCGCACGCATAATCGGACAGGCCGCCGCCTTGCTTTTCGACGTCCTCAATCCGGAGATCCTCATCGTTCTCGACCAGAGTGTACGTGACGTCGACGGTTGCCTTTCCACCATACGGGACGAGGTCTCCCAACGGTCCTGGATCTGCCAGGACGCGGCGAAAAACGTTGTGGCATCGAGCTTTCCGGGTACCGAGCTGGCGACGGCGGGTGGCGCCGTCATGCTGAACGCACTGTACGAAGATCCGCTTTTCACGAGGCTCGCCAACGCATCGTGAGCCGGGGTTACTTCACAAAATCGCAAAATTGACGCTTTCCGCGGGGACCGCGAAGAATCTTCTTCAACGACGCGAACCCGAACGAAAGAGCCCACCGTGAAGAAACCAGTGCCCTTGATCGCCGCGCTCCTCGCCGGATTGGCGCTGTCGGGCTGCGGCGCCTCCGCGACCCCGGCGGGCGCCGCCGGACAGCCGGAGAAGCTCGAACTCCGTTACCAGGGATCGGCGAACAACGTCACCTTCCCCGAACTCGCCGAAGCCCTCGGGTACTTCGGCCCGGTCAAGCTCAAGTGGGTCGGCAACACGATCAGCGGGCCGCAGGACATCCAGTCCGCCGCGACCGACCAGACCGATTTCGGCGGCGCCTTCACCGGCGCGGTCGTCAAACTCGTCGACGCCGGCGCCCCGATCAAGGCCGTCGTCAACTACTACGGCTCCGACGAGAAGACCTTCTTGGGCTTCTACGTCAAGGAAGACAGCCCGATCCGCACCCCGCGTGACCTGATCGGCAAGAAGGTCGGCGTCAACACCGTCGGCGCGAACCTCGAGGCCGCGCTCGACACCTGGCTCAAGCGCAACGGCCTCTCCGACGCCGAGATCGACCAGGTCCAACTGGTCGTCCTGCCGCCGATCAACACCGAACAGGCCCTGCGCAACGGCCAGATCGACGTCGCCGCGCTCAACGGCGTGCTCCAGGACCGCGCGGTCGCCGTCGGCGGTCTGCGCCCTGTCGTCAAGGACGTCGAAGCCTTCGGCCCCTACAACGGCGGGCCGTACGTGCTGCGGAACGACTTCATCAAGAAGTACCCGGAGACCACGAAGACCTTCGTCACCGGGGTGGCCAAGGCGATCGAATGGGCGCGCACCACGTCCCGCGACGAGGTGATCGCCCGGTTCACCAAGATCATCCAGGACCGCGGCCGCAACGAGAACACCGAAACGCTCAAGTACTGGAAGAGCCCGGGCGTCACCAAGGGCGGGCTGATTTCCGACAACGACTACACGCTCTGGACGGACTGGCTCAAGCGGTCCGGGTTCATCAAGAACGACCAGGTCGACCTGAAGAAGCTCTACACCAACGAATTCAACCCCTTCCGCGAAGGCGGTGGCGTATGACCGCCAAGATCGCCCTCCGTTCGGTCACCAAGACCTTCGGCGCCCTGACCGCGCTCGACGACGTCTCCCTCGACATCGAGGACGGCACGTTCCTGTCCCTCGTCGGGCCCAGCGGTTCCGGCAAATCGACGCTGCTCGACCTGCTCGGCGGCCTCGCCTCCCCCACCTCCGGCGAGGTCCTGATCGACGGGAAGCCCGTCACCGGGCCGGGGCTGGACCGCGGTGTGGTGTTCCAGCAGTACGCGCTGTTCCCGTGGCGCACCGCCCGCGCCAACGTCGAATTCGGGCTCGAAGGCGGCACGCTGAACAAACGCCGCCGCGCCGAACGGGCGCGGGAATTCCTCGACCTGGTCGGGCTTTCCGGTTTCGAGGACCATCTCCCCCACCAGCTTTCCGGTGGCATGAAGCAACGCGTCGCGATCGCGAGGAGCCTCGCCTACGACCCCGACGTCCTGCTGATGGACGAGCCGTTCGCCGCTTTGGACTCGCAGACCCGCGAGCTGCTGCAGGAAGAACTGCGGCGGATCTGGACGCGCACCGGCAAGACCATCGTGTTCATCACCCACAGCATCGAAGAAGCCGTCTATTTAGGACAGAGGGTCGCGGTGCTGACGTCGCGGCCGGGCAGGCTCAAGGACGTCGTCGACATCGACCTCGGCGACCGCTCGAACGACGACCTGCGCTCGGCTCCCGCGTTCGTGGCGCACCGGCACCGGTTGTGGGAACTCCTGCACGACGAGATCCGGAGGGCCGCTTGATGACCGCGACACTCGAAGCGCCGACAGTCCACACTGGACCAAAGGCGGCCGGGCAACGACGCAAGAAGACGAACTGGCTGAGCAAAGGCTTCCGCGGTTCCGCCGCGATCCTGCTGTTCCTCGCCGTCTGGGAATTCGCTCCCCGCTTCGTACTCGACGAAGGCACGAAGACCTTCCTTCCGCCGCTGTCGGAGGATCTCGTCGCACTCTGGGAGCTGATCCTCAACGGCCAGCTCGCCGACCATCTGCTGGCGAGCCTCGGCCGGTCCGCCGCCGGGTTCGTGATCGCGGTCGCCGTCTCGGTCCCGCTCGGGTTGCTGATCGCCTGGTACCGGCCGCTCGCGGAGTTCCTGAACCCGTTGCTGGAACTGGCCCGCAACACCGCCGCGCTCGCACTGCTGCCGGTGTTCACGCTCCTGCTCGGCATCGGCGAGGTGTCCAAGATCGCGCTGATCGGCTACGCCTGCGTCTGGCCGGTGCTGCTCAACACGATCGCCGGGGTCAACACCGTGGATCCCTTGCTGGTCAAGGCCGCGCGCTCACTCGGACTGTCGAATCCGAGCCTGTTCCGGAAGGTGATCCTGCCGTCTGCGGTGCCGACCATCTTCACCGGGATCCGGATGGCGGCGGCGTATTCGATCCTCATCCTGATCGCCGCCGAAATGGTCGGCGCCAAGGCCGGGCTCGGCTATCTGATCAACAACTCCCAGGTCAACTTCCAGATCCAGCAGATGTACGCCGCGATCATCACGGTGTCCGTGCTCGGGCTGGCCATCAACGCGGGCTTCGTCGCACTGGAGCGGCGGTTCTCCACCTGGCGTGTCAAGGAGAAGGCATGAACTCGCCGAAGAAAGAGTTGCACCTCAACGCTTTCGTGATGCCGAACGGCCATCACGAGGCCGCCTGGCGGCATCCGAGCACGGATCCGCACCGGGCCGCGACGCTGAAGCACTATGTCGACATCGCGCGCACGGCGGAGCGCGGCAAGCTGGATTCGCTGTTCCTCGCCGACGGTGTCGCGTTGTGGGGCAACGTCCGCTACAACTCGCACACCCTGTTCGAGCCGCTGACGCTGCTTTCGGCACTGGCGGGCGCCACCGAGCGCATCGGCCTGATCGCCACCGCGTCGACCACCTACAACGAGCCGTACCACCTGGCCAGGAAGTTCGCGTCGCTCGACCATCTCAGCGGCGGGCGCGCGGGCTGGAACATCGTGACGTCGGCAGGCGAGGACGAAGCCCGCAACTTCAATCTCGACGCCCGGCCGGCGCACGCGCTGCGTTACGAGCGCGCCACCGAATTCGTCGAGGTGGCAAGGAAACTCTGGGACAGCTGGGACGACGACGCGGCCGTGATCGACAAGGCGAGCGGGGTCTACGCCGACACCGGCCGCATCCGCCCGATCGACCACGACGGCCCGCATTTCCAGGTGCGCGGCCCGCTGAACATCCCGCGTCCGGTGCAGGGCCACCCTTTGCTGGTCCAGGCGGGTTCTTCGGAAACCGGCAAGGAGTACGCGGCGCGCTTCGCCGAGGCGGTGTTCACCGCGCAGCAGACTTTCGCCGAGGGCAAGGCTTTCTACGACGACGTCAAGGGCAGGCTCGCGAAGTACGGCCGTTCGCCGGACGAGATCAAGATCCTGCCCGGGATCAGCCCGATCCTCGGCCGCACCGAGGCCGAGGCGAAGGAACGCGAGGCCGAACTCAACGCCCTCATCACACCCGCGTACGGCGTGCGGCAGCTGTCGAACATGCTCGACCACGACCTCACGCCGTATCCGCTCGACGGTCCGCTGCCGGACGTCGGCACGTTCACCGAAGGCGCGCAGAGCCGGTTCGAGCTGGTCACCGGGCTGGCGAGGCGCGAGAACCTGACCATCCGCCAGCTCATCGAACGGCTCGCGGGCGGGCGCGGGCACCGCGTTTTCGCCGGCACCGCCACGCAGGTCGCGGACCAGCTGGAGCACTGGTTCACCGAAGGCGCCGCGGACGGCTTCAACGTCATGCCGCCGACGCTGCCCGGTGGTCTCGAGGACTTCGTCGACCTCGTGGTGCCGGAACTCCGGCGACGCGGCCTGTTCCGCACCGAGTACACCGCCACGACTTTGCGCGGCCACTACGGCCTCGCCCGTCCAGTCAACCGGATCCCAGTGAAGGAGCACGCCGCATGACCGCCCTCAACACCCAGGTCGAGGTCCGCAAGATCACCGGCAGGATCGGCGCCCAGGTCATCGGCGTCGACCCGGCCAAGGACCTCGACACCACGACCGTCGCGTTCCTGACCGACGCCCTGCACGAGCACAAGGCACTCGTCTTCCGTGACGTCGACCTCGACGACGCGAGCCAACAGCGCTTCGCCGGGAACTTCGGCGAGCTGACGAAAGCGCATCCGACCGTGCCCTCGGTCGACGGCGAGCCCGCCATCCTGCCGGTCGACAGCGAGCAGGGCCGCGCGAACCAGTGGCACACCGACGTCACCTTCGTGCACAACCCGCCGAAGGCCAGCACGCTGCGCAGCCTGATCGTGCCGCCCTACGGTGGCGAAACGCTGATTGCCAACTCGGCCGCCGCCTACCGCGATCTGCCGGAGCCACTGCGGGCGTTCGCGGACACGCTGCGCGCCGAGCACACCAACGACTACGACTACGCGAAGGCGCCGGAAACCCTCGACGAGGCGGAGCAGGAGCGCCGGAAGGTGTTCGTCTCGCGGAAGTTCCGCACGGTCCACCCCGTGGTGCGGGTGCATCCGGTGACCGGGGAACGCGGGCTGTACATCGGTGGGTTCGCGCAGCGGATCATCGGGCTGTCCAAGGGCGAGTCGCGGGACGTCCTGCGGCTGCTCCAGTCCTACGTGACGCGGCCGGAGAACGTCGTCCG
The DNA here is from genome assembly GCF_001953865.1 of Amycolatopsis coloradensis. Lineage (GTDB taxonomy): Bacteria > Actinomycetota > Actinomycetes > Mycobacteriales > Pseudonocardiaceae > Amycolatopsis > Amycolatopsis coloradensis. Next base: position 112,040 of record NZ_MQUQ01000020.1, on the reverse strand, counting down.
GGTGACCTGGGAGCCGGACCAGCTGGTGTTGTTCGACAACCGCATCACCCAGCACTACGCCGTCGACAACTACGACGACCTGCCCCGGCGCCTGAACCGGGTGACCGTGGCGGGCGACGTCCCGGTGGGCATCGACGGCGTGGCGAGCGAATCCCTCGAAGGCGACGCTTCGCACTACTCCCCCGTCGCCTGACGACCGCGGTGCGGTAAGACTGGCGTCGTGAAGGACGATCGTCAGGTGGAAGCGCTCCTGAGGGAGCTGGCCCCGCAGGTCATCGGGTCGATGGTGCGCAAGCACGGGCAGTTCGACGCCTGCGAGGACGCCGTCCAGGAGGCCCTGCTCTCGGCCGCGCGGCAATGGCCGGAGCAGGGCGTCCCGGACAGCCCGAAGTCCTGGCTCACGACAGTCGCTTCACGGCGTCTGGTCGACGAGTGGCGCAGCGAAAGCGCCCGCCGCCGTCGCGAAGAGAACGCCGCGGTGATGGACCTGGCCCCGTCGACGGTGTCCGAATCGGACGACACGCTCACCGTGCTTTTCCTGTGCTGTCACCCTTCCCTGTCCGCGCCGTCGCAACTCGCGCTCACCCTGCGCGCGGTCGGCGGCCTGACCACCGGCGAGATCGCGACCGCTTTCCTGGTCCCGGAATCGACGCTGGCCCAGCGGATCAGCCGTGCGAAACAGACGATCAAGAAGGCGGGCGCGGAGTTCGTCCTGCCGCCGTCCGCCGAACTCGCCGAACGGCTCCGCGTCGTCCTTCACGTGCTGTACCTGATCTTCAACGAGGGCTACACCACCAGCGGCGGCCCCGACCTGCACCGCGCCGACCTGACCGCCGAGGCGATCCGGTTGACCCGGTTGCTCCGGCGGCTCATGCCCGGCGAGGACGAGGTCACCGGCCTGCTCGCGCTCATGTTGCTGACCGACGCCCGCCGCGCCGCCCGCGCCGGCGACGACGGCTCGCTCATCCCCCTCGCCGATCAGGACCGCTCGCTCTGGAACGCCGACGTCATCGCCGAAGGGGTCTCGCTGGTGAGCGCGGCGCTGGAAGCGGGCCCGGTCGGGCCGTACCAGGTGCAGGCCGCGATCGCCGCCGTCCACAGCGAGGCGGCCACCGCGGCCGGCACCGACTGGGCACAGATCCTTGCGCTCTACGACGTCCTCGAGAAGGTCTCGCCCGGGCCGATCGTCACGCTCAACCGGGCCGTCGCGGTCGCCGAGGTCAACGGCCCGGCGGCGGGCCTCGACCTGCTCGCCACACTCGACGACGACGGCAGGATGAGCCAGACCCACCGCCTCGATTCCGTCCGCGGGCATCTGCTGGAACTGGCCGGGGACACCGGCGCCGCGCGCGAGGCCTACCTCCGTGCCGCCGGGAAGACCGCGAGCGAACCCGAAAAGCGATACCTGACCGGGCGCGCGGAGCGGCTCGGGTCCTAGATGAGTGATCCGTGAAGGACGTACGGCCGTTCAATCGGACGATTCGATCCGTAGCGTCCTTTGTAGACAGTCATAGCGCCTCGCTGAGCTTGTCCTGGTCTTCGGCTTTCCTGGCGGTGGCCATGGCGCGCTCGGTCTCCCAGAACGCCCGCATCGACACGATCAGCCCGTCCTCGCGCACCCGGTAGACGAACACGCCGTCGGTGTCGACGCGGTAGCCGCCGGGCAGGTACGTCGTGATCGTCCCGACGTTCGCGACCTCGTCACCGGCCGCGTGCGAATCACGAACGGTGAACTGGAAACGCTCGACGTTCGCGATCGTCTTGTCCCAGAAGGCACTGATCCCGTCTTGCCCGTGGTGGCCTTTGCCCTCCTCGTCGAACATGGACGGGCCGATCGGGTCCTCGACGACGGCGTCCCCGGCGAAGAGTTCGAGCCACGCGGCCTTGTCCCCGGCGGTGACGGCGGTCATCGAGCGGAACGCGGCCTGGCGCGCGGGCGGCTGCGCGGCGGCCGGATCCCAGCAGACGTCGACACCCATGGCTCAGTCTCCGATCTTCGCGATGATCTCGTCGCCGAACTTCTTGATGGAATCCAGCTTCGGTCCGACTTCCGCGTCGAAACCGAGGCCGTCGAACACCCACGGCATGGTGATGATGTCGGTGACGCCGATGTCGCCCTGCTCGCGGTAACCGTCGAGACCGAACTTGTCGATGCAGACGGCCTGGTACTCGAACGGGTCTTCGGCGCGGCCCTGCTCGGCCAGCAGCCCGCGCACTTTGGCGATGGTGTCGCGGAGGTCGTCGAACTTCATCATCGCCGACGACCAGCCGTCGGCGACGCGTGCGGCCCGGCGCAGCGCGACGTCGGTGTGGCCGCCGATGTAGAACGGCACGCGCGACGGCGGTGCCGGGCTCATGCGGAGCTTGTCGAAGTCGAAGAACTCGCCGTGGAACTCGACCATCCCGCCGTCGAGGATCAGCCGCAGGACATCGATGGCCTCGTCCACGCGCTTGCCGCGCTTCTCGTACGGGGCGCCGCACCAGCGGAATTCCTCCGGCGACCAGCCGACGCCGAGCCCGAGGCCGAAGCGGCCGCCGGTCAGCGCCGCGACCGAGTTGACCTGGCGGGCGAGCAGGACCGGGTTGCGGGAGCCGAGTTTGAGCACGGAGGTGTAGAAGGTGAGCCGTTCGGTGACCGCGCCCATCGAGGCGGCCGCGACCAGCGGATCGGCCCACGGCGTCTCCTCGGTCCAGAACCGGCTGCCGTCGGGGGTGTACGGATAGTCGGCCGAAACCGTTTCGGAATAGAACAGGGAATCCGGGAGCGCGATCGAGGAGAACCCCGCCTCTTCGGCGGCGCGGGCGAGCTCGCCCAGTTGATCGAGCGGATTCATCGCGATCGACAGGGTGAACTTCATGGGGACGAACTATAACGTGTTCTAGTTTGCCACGCCAGTGTGCGCGGTGACCGGGAGCACCTGCGGGAACCCCCGGCACACCGGCCGCGTTGATCCGGGCAAAGGCCGAACGATTCCTGGAGTGAACCCATGGGCACCGCGATCTTCCTGATCGTGCTCCTCGTCGTCGTGGTCGGCGGCGGCATCTACTTCGCGAAATCCCAGGCGGCGGCCAAGAAACGCCGGCTGGACGACGCGAAAGCCGACGCACGGCGCCTCGTCGAGCGACTCGGCGGTCAGGTCATGAACATCACCGGCACGGACACCGCCTCCCAGCAGGCGATGGCGGACGCGTCCGAACGCTTCACCGCGGCGGGCTCCCAGATGGAGCAGGCGCAGAGCATCGAGCAGGCCCGGCTGGTGCGCGAAACGGCCATCGAGGGCCTCTACTACGTCCGCGCCGCCCGGCTCGCGATGGGCATGGACCCCGGTCCGGAACTGCCCGGCAGCGAAGAGCGCGACCGCGCGGGCAAGGTCACCGAGCACCGCTCCGTCGACGTCGAGGGCGAGCACTACGAGGCTTCGCCGGACCCGAGCCAGCGGACGCCGCACTACTACCCCGGTGGCCGCGTGGCGGGCCGCCCGGTGCCGCAGGGCTGGTACAGCGAGCCGTGGTGGAAGCCCGCGCTCGTCGCCGGCGCCTGGGGTCTCGGTTCGATGCTGCTGTTCAGCGCGATGTTCTCCGGGATGGCCGGGATCGCGAGCGCGTCGGCCTGGGAGTCGGGCTACGACGCGGGCCAGGAGGACGCAGGGGCCGCCGACGGTGGCGGTGACGCCGGTGGCTTCGACGGTGGCGGGTTCGATGGTGGCGGGTTCGACGGCGGCGGCTTCGACTTCTAGCCCTGAGAGATGTTATGAACGGACCTTTCATAACAAATCTTGTTATGAAAGGTCCGTTCATAACAGGGGCTTTTCATCCTGTGGCGTTCAGCGTCGGCCGGTCCGAGCGCACCCCACAGCAAAGGTGCCGCTGGGGATCAAGCGGGCTGGCAGGTGGGGCACCAGAAGAGGTTCCGAGCCGCCAGGTCGCTCCGCAGCACCGGAGTCCCGCAAACGAGACAAGGCATCCCCTCGCGACGGTAGACGTAGACCTCGCCCCCGTGCCGGTCCTGCCGCGGCGCGCGGCCGGTCGCCTCGGGCAGATGCTCCGGCGCGACCGTGTCGATCCGTCCCACCCGGACACCGTGCCGCATGAGCGTCACGAGATCCGCCCACATGTCGCCCCACAACTCGCGATCGAGCGCGCGGCCGGGAACGAGCGGGGCGACACCGTGCCGGAACAGCACCTCGGCGCGGTACACGTTGCCGACGCCCGCCAGTACCGACTGGTCCATCAGCAACGCCGCGATCGACGTCTTGGAGCGGGAGATCCGTTCCCACGCCTTGTCCGGCTTCGCGTCCCGGCGCAGCGGGTCCGGCCCCAGGCGGGCCTTGATCGCGTCGACGCGCGGCGCGTCCAAGAGTTCGCACTGGTTCGGTCCGCGCAGGTCGGCGGAATGCGTCGGGCCGACCAGCCGCATCCGGACCTGCCCGATCGGTTCGCCCACCGGCAGCGGCTCGTCGGAGAACGTTCCGTACAGGCCGAGATGGATGTGCACCGTCCCGTGTGGACCGTAGTCGTGGAACAGGTGTTTCCCGTACGCCTCGGCCTTCACCAGCACCCTGCCGTCCAAACGGGACGCTTCGGTGCCGAAGCGTCCCTGCGGACTGCTCACTTCGACCGGGTGACCGGCGAAACGGCGTTTGTGCAGACGTGCCAGGCGATGGAGCGTATGCCCCTCGGGCATGTCAGTGCTCGGGCAGCGGCGGCGGCCAGCCGGTGTTCTCGTAGTCCAGGATCTGCTGGACGCGGCGGCCGTGGCGCTCGTCCGGGCTCGGCGGGGTCGCGAGGAACGCCTCGACGATCTCGGTGGCCTCTTCGGTGGTGTGCATCCGCGCGCCGACACCGATCAGCTGGGCGTGGTTGTGCTCGCGGGTGAGCTTCGCGGTCTCGACGCTCCACGCGAGGCCAGCGCGAGCGCCCTTGACCTTGTTGGCCGCGATCTGCTCGCCGTTGCCGGAACCGCCGACGACGATGCCGAGGCTGCCCTCGTCCGAGACGACCCGGCGGGCCGTCTCGATGCAGAACGCGGGGTAGTCGTCCACCGCGTCGTAGACGAAGGGGCCGACGTCCTCGACGTCGTGGCCCTGCTCCTTGAGGTGGGCCACGAGGTGGTTCTTCAGTTCGAAACCGGCATGGTCGGAGCCAAGGTAAACACGCACAGCGCGGAGTCTGCCATCACGTTCCGGGGCGAGCATGCTGTGGGGGTGGACATCAGACTCGAATGGGGAAGCGAGGGCGTCGCCGCCTTGGGCGCGGACTGCGCCGTTCTCGTCGTCGTCGACGTGCTTTCCTTTTGCACCACAACGGATCTCGTGCTCGGCAACGGCGGCCGAGTGCTGCCCGTTCGCTGGCACGATCAGCGCGGTGAGGAGGCCGCAAAAGCGCGAGGCGCCACCCTCGCGGGTGAAAAGCACTGGACCTTGCGACCTTCGTCTGTGACGGAAATCCCTTCCGGCACGCTTCTGGCGCTCCCTTCGCCCAACGGCGCCACGCTGTGCGACGCCGCCGCCACGGCCGGTGCCGTCGTCCTGGCGGGATGCCTGCGCAACGCGACCGCCGTCGCCGCCCGCGCGGCCGAACTCGCGGACGGCAGTCCGATCGGCGTCATCCCGGCCGGGGAACGCTGGGGTATCGACATCCGCACCGAAGTCAAGACGTTCGGACCGCTCAGGCCGTGCGTCGAGGACCAGCTCGGCGCGGGCGCGATCGTGGCCGCACTGAGCGGCTACGGCCGCCTGTCCGCCGAAGCCCGTCTCGCCGCCGTCGCGGCGAAAGCGACCGACATCCCCGAAGCACTGGCAGAGTGCTCCTCAGGACGCGAACTCGCCGCGGCCGGGCACGGAAACGACGTCACCCTCGCCGCACAGCTCGACATGAGCAGCATGGTTCCGGTGCTGCGCAACGGAATACTGGAGGACCTGTGACTTGGCTCGAACTCGCGGACGGCGTGTACGCCCGCCGCTACGAGGAGCTGGACCTGACCGTCGGCCTGGTCGTCGGCACTGACCGCTGCCTGGTCGTCGATGTCCGCGGTGACGTCGAGCAAGGCGCCGAACTCGCCGCGGCGGTCCGGGAGATCACGCCGCTGCCGTGGTCGGTCGTCTACACCCACGCGCATTTCGACCACGCCTTCGGCACGACGGCTTTCCTGCCCTGCGACGTCTGGGCGCACGAAGGCTGCCTGGCCGAACTGACCACCTATGGCGAGGGTGCGCGGCGTAAGTGGATCGAGCACTACCTGGCCGAAAACCGTCCCGAGATGGCGAAGGCGCTGGAACGCACCGAGATCACCGTGCCGAACCGTCCGGTTGCCGACACGGCCGAGATCCACCTCGGTGGCCGCGTGGTCGTGCTGCGGTTCCTCGGCCGCGCCCACACCGATCACGACCTGTTCGTGCAAGTCCCCGACGTCGGGATCATCTACGCGGGTGACGCCGTCGAGAACGCCGAAGCGGGCTTCAGCGCTTTCTCCTTCAACGAGGACAGCTCACTCGCGGAGTGGGTCCGCGTGATGGACGAGATCCTCGCGCTGGAGCCGAAGACCGTCGTCGCCGGGCACGGAGACCCGGTCGACACCGCCTTCATCGAGAAACACCGCGAAGGGCTGCGGGAACTCATCGCGCTCAAGGCACAGGTCGCCGCGGGTGACCTCACGACGGACGAAGCCGTCGCGAGGTCTTCCTACCCCGGCGATGTCACCAAGGCCGCACTCGCGACCTCTTAGTCGAAGTTGAGATCCCCGGTCCGGGTGCGCTTCAGCTCGAAGAAGTCCGGGTAGCTCGCCAGCGCGCGGGCGCCGTCGAAGACCTTGACGGCGTCTTCGCCGCGCGGGATCGAGCTGAGCACCGGGCCGAAGAAGGCGACGCCGTCGATGTGGATGGTCGGGGTGCCGACATCCATTCCGACCGGATTCATACCTTCGTAGTGACTCTTTTTCAGCGCTTCGTCGTACTCGGCCGACTCCGCGGCGTCGGCCAGCTCGGCCGGGGCGCCGATGGCCTCGAGGGTCTCCTTGATGACCTTCGGGATGTCCTTGTCGCCCTGGTTGTGGTGGCGGGTGCCGAACTCCGTGTAGAAGTCGCGCAGGGCCTCCTCGCCGTTCTTCTGCGCCAGCGCGGTCGCGACGCGGACCGGGCCCCAGCCGCGGTCGAGAAGCTCCTTGTACTGCTCAGGAAGGTCCTCACGGCCACTGTTGAGCTCGGACAGGCTCATGATCCGGAACCTCAGGTCGAGGTCGCGGTGCTTCGCCACTTCGAGGATCCAGCGCGAGCTGATCCAGGCGAAGGGGCAGATCGGGTCGAAGTAGAAGTCGACCTTGGTCGTCTCGGACGGGGCGGTCATCAAGTTCTCCCAGTGCCATCGTCTGCGGGGTGGGCCGGTACACACGGAGTGCTACACAGCGGCCAACATCGGGGCCATCGGCGTTGTTCCCGTCGTCAGCACCGGCCTGGACATGATTGGATGCCTGTAGTTGGAAACCAAAACCGATACCGATGACCAGAGGTGCCAGTGCCCGCCCCCAACCTGACCCGAGACCAAGCGAAGCTGCGCGCGGAGCTGCTCGACGTCGAGTCCTACGACATCGAGCTCGATCTGACCGACGGCCGCGGTGGTCCCGGTGAGAAGACCTTCACGTCGAAGACGACGATCAAGTTCGCGAGCGCCAGAAGCGGCGAAGCGTCGTGGATCGACATCGTCGCCGAGGGGATCGAGTCGGCCGTCCTCAACGGGACGGAACTCGACGTCAGCGGGTACGTCGAGGACAAGGGCGTCGAGCTGCCGGGCCTCGCCGAGTCGAACGAACTCGTGGTGGACGCGGTCTGCCGGTACATGAACACCGGCGAAGGCCTGCACCGGTTCGTCGACCCGGTCGACGACGGGGTCTACCTCTACACGCAGTTCGAGACCGCCGACGCCAAGCGCATGTTCGCCTGCTTCGACCAGCCCGACCTCAAGTCGGTCTATCGGCTCACCGTGATCGCGCCGAAGGACTGGAAGATCATTTCGAACGCGCTGGTCGAGTCGGCCGAAGAGACCCCGGAAGGGGCCGTCCGCACGGTCTTCGCCGTGTCCGAGCGGATCTCGACGTACCTGGTCGCGCTGATCGCGGGCCCGTACAGCGAGTGGCGCGACGAGTACTCCGACGAGCTGCGCACGATCCCGCTCGGCATCTACTGCCGCTCCTCGCTCGCCGAGCACATGGACGCGGACAAGCTGTTCACCGAGACCAAGCAGGGTTTCGCCTTCTATCACGAGAAGTTCGCGACCCCGTACCCGTTTTCCAAGTACGACCAGCTGTTCGTGCCCGAGTTCAACGCGGGCGCGATGGAGAACGCCGGCGCCGTCACCTTCCTGGAGGACTACGTCTTCCGGAGCCGCGTCACGCGCTACTCCTACGAGCGCCGCGCCGAGACGCTGCTGCACGAGATGGCGCACATGTGGTTCGGCGACCTGGTCACCATGCGCTGGTGGGACGACCTGTGGCTGAACGAGTCGTTCGCGACCTTCGCGAGTGTGCTGGCCCAGGCCGAGGCCACCGAGTACAAGAACGCGTGGACCAGCTTCGCGAACATCGAGAAGTCGTGGGCGTACCGGCAGGACCAGCTGCCTTCGACGCACCCGATCGCCGCGGACATCGTCGACCTGCACGCGGTCGAGGTGAACTTCGACGGCATCACCTACGCCAAGGGCGCGAGTGTCCTGAAGCAGCTCGTTGCGTACGTCGGGCTCGATCACTTCCTCGAAGGCCTGAAGGTCTACTTCGGCAAGCACGCCTGGAGCAACGCGACCCTGGCGGACCTGCTGGGCGCACTGGAAGAGGCCTCCGGCCGCGACCTGTCGTGGTGGAGCGCGCAGTGGCTGGAGACCACCGGTCTCAACTCGCTGAGCCCGCGCTACGAGATCGGCGCCGACGGCGCGTACACCGCCTTCGCCGTTACGCAGACCGGTGCCAAGCCAGGTGCCGGTGAGCTGCGCACGCATCGCGTCGCGGTCGGTGTCTACGACGAGGACGAGAACGGCAAGATCGTCCGCAAGCACCGCGTCGAACTCGACGTCGACGGCGAGCGCACCGAGGTGCCGGAACTGGTCGGCCTCCCCGCCTGCAAGCTCGTGCTGGTCAACGACGACGACCTGACCTACTGCACGATGCGGCTCGACCCGGCGTCGCTGACCACGCTGATCGACCGCATCGCCGACATCACCGACCCGCTCCCCCGCACGCTGTGCTGGTCGGCGGCGTGGGAGATGACGCGGGAGGCCGAGCTCAAGGCCCGCGACTTCGTCACGCTGGTCCAGCGCGGCGTGCACACCGAGACCGAGGTCGGCGTGGTGCAGCGGCTGCTGTTGCAGGCGCAGACGGCGCTGAACTCGTACGCGAACAAGGCGTGGGCGGCGGACAAGGGCTGGCCGGAGTTCAGCTCGCGGCTGCTGGAGCTGGCGCAGGGCGCGGAGGCCGGTTCAGACCACCAGCTCGCCTTCGTGAACTCGCTCGCGGGGTGTGTGCTCGACGAGAAGACGCTTCAGATCATCGCGGGCTGGCTCGACGGCACGGCGCCTCTAGAGGGCCTGACCGTCGACACCGACCTGCGCTGGCGCCTCTTGCAGGCGCTCGTCGCGCACGGCAAGGCGGAGAACCCCGAGATCGGCGCGGAACTCGCCAAGGACGACACCGCCGCCGGACGGCGTCAGGCGGAGCGCTCGCGGGCGCTGCGGCCGACCAGCGAGGCGAAGGCCGACGCGTGGCAGCGGGCGGTGTACGACGACGAGCTGCCCAACGCGGTCAGCGACTCGCTCATCACCGGCTTCTCCCACCCTGGCCAGAAGCACCTGCTCGGCGACTACGTGACGCGCTACTTCGACGTCATCGACGAGGTGTGGCAGCGGCGCTCCAGCGAGCGGGCCCAGCCGACCGTGGTCGGGCTGTACCCGTCGTGGGCCGTCGAGCCGGCGACCGTGACGGCGTCGGACGAGTGGCTGACCGGGGAGCACCCGGCGGCGCTGCGCCGTCTCGTGTCGGAAGGCCGGGCCGGGATCGTGCGGGCGCTGGCCGCCCGTGAGTTCGACTCGCAGGCCGGACTCTAGAAAGAGCTGAAGGGGCCCTTCACCGCATGTGATGCGGTGAAGGGCCCCTTCCTCATGTCTTATGCGGGAAAAGTCCCCTTCAGCGGGGGCTGCCCGCCTGGTCGCTCAGCATGCGAAGTGCGTTCACGAGCCCGCCGACGAGGTCGCCTTCCTTGAAGGAGGCCACCATGCTGGCCACGGCGAGCTTCGCGCCGCGGTCGGGCAGGCGGTGCTTGGCCTGCGAGCCCGTCACGATCTCGATGACGCGCTGGCCGGGCGACACGGCGACGACCACGGAGTCGGCCGGGTCGTCGGTCGAGGCCAGCAGGCCCTCGGCGGTCACGCGGGTGTCTTCGCCGAGGTCGCCGAGGTACACGCTGAAGTCGAGGCCGGTCTCGCGGCTGGCCAGCGTCAGCGCCTCGTCCAGCCGGGCAAGCTGCTGGGTCGAGAATGGGCTGATCGGCCCAGCCGGTTCGTACATCCTGGCGGCGGAAACCCGGCCGCTCGAGGTAACGGCGGTGCCGTAACCGGGCTCTTCGTCAACAGCGGTGGACGAATGGGTCAGTTCACCAGTTGCCACGAGCGCCTCCCGTCACCGAAGTTCCGTCCGCCGCGCCGAGGGCGGTCGCGCCGCCGACGTTCACGTGCGAATGCTTGGCGCCGACACCGTCGGGGTTGGCGCTCCACCACATGGCCGGGTACTCCCACGGCTGCCCCGGCCGGTACCGGGCGACGCCCGCGCCCTTCGACCGCAGCGTGGCCACCCCGCAAAGCGCGTAGATGGCCAAGGGGATCACCGCGAAGACCAGGATCGTCTCGACAAGGTTCACGCGCGTGAGCGTATCCGATGCCGACGGGCCGCACCCGGTCGCACGGACGTGCGGCCGGACATCTGCCGCTCGTCGTCCGAACGGGTCCGTCCGCCGCTTGCCGCGAAAGCGCTCCCACGTTGGGGCGAAGCCCTCAAGGCCGAAAGGTTGCAACTCAACGTACGGGCGGCCGCACCCGGTGCTGTCGTCTTGTCGCGGCCTTGAAATCCTCGTAACTTTTTCACCTGTACGGGCCTTGCGCCCAGCTCTCTCACCCCAGCAGGTAACGCACCGGTCGCAGGAGGACATGTCATGCAGAGCACCCAGACACCCGGCCAGGCGATCATCGACGACATTTCGTCACTCTTCGAAACTGAATTCACCCCCGGAACGCGTGTGACGGCGGGCACACGGGTTACTCGCGGTACTCGTGTCACTCGCGGTACGCGGGTCACCGCCGGAACCCGGGTCACCCGTGGCACCCGCGTGACCCGAGGCACGCGCGTCACGGCGGGAACTCGCGTCACCCGTGGCACGCGCGTCACTCGCGGCACCCGCGTGACCGCCGGCACTCGCGTCACCTGCGGAACCCGGGTCACCCGTGGCACCCGCGTCACCCGTGGTACTCGCGTCACCTGCCGGAGCGACTTCTCCCTGGCCGCCTGAGCAGCAGCGAGACCGGCGTACCTGTAGCGGTGCAGAGCTTCACCACGGCATCATCGGCTCGCCCCGGCCGCCGAAAGGCAGCCGGGGCGCCGACGTGTGAGGAACGGGATCAGGCCGCGGTTCCGAGGTACGGCCGCCACAACGGGTCGGCCTCCTTGGAATGGGCGAGCAGCCGCCAGTGCGGCCCGTGCGGGGCCCGCGGCACGACGCGCAGCCGCCAGCCGATCTCGGAGAGCAGCTTGTCCGCCTTCCGATGGTTGCACTTGGCGCAGCAGGCCACGCAGTTCGTCCAGCTGTGGGGACCACCACGGCTGCGCGGGACGACGTGGTCGATCGTCTCGGCCCGCCCTCCGCAGTAGGCGCAGCGGTACCGGTCGCGATGCATGAGCCCGGCCCGGGTCAGCGGTACCTGCGCGCGGTAGGGCACGCGCACGTAGGTACTCAGCCGGATCACCGAGGGCACCGGCAGCGAGACCGAAGCGGCGTGCAGTTCGAGCCCCGCGGGGTCGCCGTGCACCACTTCCGCCTTGCCGCACATCACGAGGACCACCGCGCGCCGCAACGGCAGCGCCGTGAGCGGCTCGAACGTGGCGTTCAACAGCAATACCCGTCTGCGGCCCCATGACGACGCTGTCGTCGTGGTGGGTGCCGCCGAAGTCGACGGATCCCGCCCTCTACGCTGTCCGGGCGGGCGGGCAACACCCCCTGGCCGCGTTCCCGGCCCGCCCGGTGGGGCCCCGTGCGAGGGGGCACCTCCCGGATGAGCGCGCAACACGACCTCCGGCGCCTGTCCGGCCAAGGCTTGGCTCGGGACGCCGAGGGGGATGGGTTGTCGGTCTGGCACTCGACCACCTCCACCGGTGCAGGCATAGTCGACCACAGATCAGCCCCAAAGCGCACGTGTGTTACTGGACGTGTCACACGCCCGCGACCCCGCGGCCACCTGAAGCCGGGTTTTCGGATCCGCCGGTGCGCCTGCCGCGCCGAGCGGCGCGAACGAAACCCCGCCGAGCACGAAAGGACATTTCTTCTCAGTGAACCTGCTGCCCACCGAACCCCCAGCCTGCACGAAGGACGCCAGCACCCTGTGCGGCCAGGTGTTCGAGGTCACAAAGAACGAATGGCTCTCCGCGTCGGCGGGCTGGCTGCTGACGAAGCCGATCAAGATACTGATGATCGTCGCCGTGGCGTTTCTGCTGCGGTACCTGGTGCGGCGCCTGATCAACCGCGTGACGCGGATGCCGAGCGGTTCCAGGAAGCTGCCCGCCCTGTTGAGACCGTTGCGGGAGAAGGCTCCCGAGGTGCTCGGGTCGGCGGTGATGGAACGACGCCGTCAGCGCGCCGCCACCATCGGCTCGGTGCTCAAGTCGATGGCGACACTGTTCATCTACGGCCTGGCGTTCATCCTCGTGCTGGGCGAACTGGGCATCGACCTGGCGCCGATCATCGCCTCCGCCGGCATCGTCGGTGTCGCCCTCGGTTTCGGCGCGCAGAACCTGGTGAAGGACTTCCTCTCCGGCATCTTCATGATGATCGAGGACCAGTACGGCGTCGGTGACGTCGTCGACGTCGGCGAGGCGTCGGGAACCGTCGAGGCGGTCGGCCTCCGGATCACCACCCTGCGTGACATCAATGGCACCGTCTGGTACGTCCGCAACGGCGAGGTGCTGCGGGTCGGCAACTCGAGCCAGGGCTTCGCGGTCGCCGTTGTCGACGTCCCGCTCAGCTACTCCGTCGACGTCGAGAAAGCCACCGAGCTGATGGCCGCGAAGTCGAAGACGCTGCTGGAGAACGAGGCGCTGTCACCCAACGTGCTGGAACCGCCCGAGATGCTCGGTGTGGAGACCGTGACGCCGGAGGGCATCAAGGTCCGCCTGACCGTGAAGGTCCGGCCTGGCAAGCAGTGGGCGGTGCAGCGCGCGCTGCGGGCGCATCTGCTCGCCGCGCTCGACGAAGCGGGCTTCGAACCTCCTCTGGGGCGCTTTATGTCGTCCGGCACCGCGAGCCAGTAGGACAAGGGCAGAATGGAGCTGTGTCCGTGAGCGAGCCAGACCCCACGACCCTGTACGAGGCGATCGGCGGTGAACCGGTGTTCACCCGGATCGTCGCGCGGTTCTACGCCGAAGTGGCGGTCGACGAGGTGCTTCGCCCGCTGTACCCCGAGGAGGACCTCGGCCCGGCCGAGGAGCGCTTCCGGCTGTTCCTCATGCAGTACTGGGGCGGCCCGCACACCTACTCGGACCAGCGCGGCCACCCCCGGCTGCGGATGCGGCACGCGCCGTTCAAGGTCGGCCCGATCGAACGCGACGCCTGGCTGCGCTGCATCAAGATCGCGGTCGACGAGGAGCACATCGAAGAGCCGTACCGCACGCAGCTGTGGGCGTACCTGGAGATGGCCGCCAACAGCATGATGAACAGCTTCGTGTGATGGCGACGAGCGCGGCGTGGTGGGACCAGGCGGTCTTCTACCAGGTCTACGTGCGCTCGTTCGCCGATTCCGACGGGGACGGCGTCGGCGACCTCGAAGGCATCCGCGGCAAGCTCGGGTACCTGGAGCTGCTCGGGGTGGACGCGCTGTGGCTGACGCCGTTCTACCGCTCGCCCATGGCCGACCACGGTTACGACATCGCCGATCCACGCGACGTCGACCCGATGTTCGGCACCCTCGGCGACTTCGACGTACTGCTGACCGAGGCGCACAAACGCGGCATCAAGGTCACCATCGACGTCGTCCCCAACCACACCAGCAACACCCACGCCTGGTTCAGGTCGGCGATGGCGGCGCCGCCGGGCAGCCCGGAACGGGATCGCTACATCTTCCGCGACGGGCTCGGCCCGCGCGGCGACCTGCCGCCGAACAACTGGGTCAGCGCGTTCGGCGGCCCGGCGTGGACCCGGATCCCGGACGGCCAGTGGTACCTGCACCTGTTCTCGCCGCAGCAACCGGACCTGAACTGGGCCAACCACGAGGTCGCCGCCGATCTGGAGCGCACCCTGCGGTTCTGGCTGGACCACGGGGTGGACGGCTTCCGCATCGACGTCGCGCACGGCATGGCGAAACCGCCCGGCCTGCCGGACATGGACCCGAGGGTGGACGCGATCGGGCCGAGCGAGTTCTACGACCCGCGGTTCGACAACGATCGCGTCCACGAGATCCACCAGATGATCCGCGGGGTGCTCGACGAGTACCCGGGCACGATGGCCGTCGGCGAGATCTGGGTGACCGACGAGGAACGCCTCGCCCGCTATCTGCGGCCGGACGAACTGCACCTGGCGTTCAACTTCCGGCTCGTGCTCACACATTTCGACGCCGACGCGCTGCGGACGGCCATCGAGCGGTCCTTGGCGGTGCCGAAGTCGACCGGGGCCCCGGCCACCTGGACGCTGAGCAACCACGACGTCTGGCGGCAGGTCAGCCGGTACGGCGACGGTGACCGAGGGGTGTGGCGGGCGCGGGCGATGGCGCTCGTGGAACTCGCGCTGCCCGGGACGATCTACCTGTACAACGGCGAGGAACTGGGGCTCGGCAACGTCGACCTCCCGCCCGACGCGCTCGCGGACCCGCGAGCCAAGATTTCCGGCGCCGAATTCGGCCGGGACGCGTCGCGCGTGCCGCTGCCGTGGGAAGGCGACCGGCCGCCGTTCGGTTTCTCGCGGAATCCGCGGACGTGGCTGCCGATGCCGGCCTCGTGGGCGCCGGTGACCGTGGAAGCTCAGCTGGAGGATCCGGCGTCGACGCTGTCGCTGTACCGGCGGGCGATCGAGATCCGTAAGTCGCACAAGGCTTTCAGCGGCGAAGACCTGGACTGGTACGGCGCGCCGGCCGGATGTTTCGCGTTCCGGCGGCGGGGTGGCGGGCTGGTCTGCGCGCTGAACACGTCGGCGAGCCCGATCGCGCTGCCGCGGGGTGAGGTGCTGCTGTCGAGTGTGCCGCTGGTGGACGGGAAACTGCCGCCGGACGCGGCCGCCTGGCTGGTCTGAGCGTCCTGGAATGTTATGAACGGACCTTTTATAACAGGATTTGTTATGAAAGGTCCGTTCATTTCACACCTGGTTCACCGGATCACTTGTTGAAGCCCGGGTGCAGCTTGTACTGCGTCTGGGCGTTGAACTCGTTCTGCCGGACGAGCTTCGCCGGGAAGGTCCGCCAGTCGTTGAGGTCCAGGACGTCCAGGCCCTTCACGATGTCGGACGAGAAGATGTGGCCGTTGTACCAGTACGCCGACCAGGTGCCACCGACGACGAGCTTCTCGTTCGAGAGCGGGCCCCGCTCCCAGTACGCGATCTCCTTCGGCTTCGCCGAGTCGGTGAAGTCCCACACCGAGATGCCGCCCTGGTACCAGGACTGGACCATGATGTCCTTGCCCGGCACCGGAATCAGCGAGCCGTTGTGGGCCACACAGTTCTCGGTCTCGGACTGCAAGCGCGGGATCTTGTAGTAGCTGCGGAACTCCAGCTTGCGGTTGTCGCCGCGGCCGGTGATCTCGTAGATGCCGTTGGCGCCGCGGGTGGGACCGAACTTCTCCAGGCAGGTCGCCATCCCGCCGCCGCCGAGCTCGTCGGTGAAGACGATCTTGGTGGCGTCGTTGTTGAAGGTGGCGCTGTGCCAGAACGCGAAGTTCACGTTGTCCTGGACCCGGTTGATCACCCGCGGCTTGAGCCGGTCGGAGATGTCGAGCAGGACGCCGTCACCCATGCAGGCACCGGCCATGAGGTCCTTCTCCGGCAGCGCCGTCAGGTCGTGGCAACCGGTGGTCGCGGACCGGCGGGTGCCGTCGGGGTTGGTGCCACCGGGGTTGCCGCCGTCGTCCGGGAACAGGACCGGCGTCGCGACCAGCGAAGCCTTCGCCGGGTCCTTCACCGGGACCTTGACGATGGAGAGCTTGTCGTGCGGCGGCTGGCAGTCGGGCAGGTTGGCCGCCGGCGCGTACGACGAGACGTAGATGTAGACGTCCTTGCCGCGCTTGTCCGGCACCAGGGTGTTGGTGTGCGAACCGCAGTCGGTCTCGACCGCGGCGACGTACTTCGGCGCCGCGAGGTTCGAGATGTCGAAGATCTTGATGCCCTCCCACGCCGTCTTGTCCGACGCGGGCTTCGCGGCGCTGTTGCACGAGTTGTCGCTGCGTGCGTAGTCCGTCGACAGGAAGAGAAGGTCGCCGGAGACCGACACGTCGTTCTGCCCGCCGGGGCAGAGGACCTGACTGACGATCTTGGGGCGGTAGGGGTTGCGGACATCGAAGACGTTGAAGCCGTCGTACGTGCCGATGATCGCGTGCCCCTTGGTGAACGCGATGTCGGTGCCGGTCGAGTCCTTGGTGAAGGGTCCCTGCTGCGGGACGTTCGCGATCGACCGGAGATTGGGACTGTGGACGATCTCGTCCACCCCCGGGATCGTGGTCGCCGACGGCTCCGCGACGACGGCCGGCGCGGCCAGCGCACTGGAGGCCCCGAGGGCGGCGACCGCGGCCGCCGACACGAAGACCCTGGTCAAGCGGCGTTTCAGCCCAGGCTGCAGCACCATATGGCTCTCCTTCCACCCAGCTTTACGCGCACCTTATTCCTTATTTAGGCTCACCAGATACCGACCAACGGAGGAACTCCCGGGATGAGAAAAAGTTTGACATCGGCCCTGGTCGCCGCTGCTTTCGTAGTCTCGGGCTGCACTGGTGACGAAACTCCGCCGCAATCGGCCCAAAGTGCTCCGGTGATCGTGCCCGGGAAGCCCGGAGAGCAGGCGGGCACCGGCTCCCCCGGCCCCGTGAACCGCGATCAGCCCAACGAGGCCGACGTCGAGTACATGACGATGATGATTCCCCACCACCAGCAGGCGAAGGTGATGACCGACCTGGTGCCGGGCAAGACGGCGAACGAGCAGATCCGGGCGATCGCGGGCCGGATCTCGGTCGCGCAGGACGGTGAGGTCACGATGATGAAGACGTGGCTGGCCGACCGCGGCAAGCCCGTCCCCGGCGATGGCCACGAAGGCCACGGCGGCCATCACGAGCACGCGCTCATGCCGGGAATGGCGACCGACGCCCAGCTGGCGGAACTGCGCGCGGCGAGCGGTGTGGCGTTCGAGAAGCTGTTCCTGGACCTGATGATCGCGCATCACACGGGCGCGCTGACCATGGCCGAGACCCAGCTCGGCAAGGGAGTGGAGACCAAGGCGCAGCAGATGGCGCAGGAGGTCATCACCGGCCAGTCCGCCGAGATCGAACGCATGAAAACCATGCGCTCGAAGCTCTAGGCCTCCTCCGCGTTTCGTCCTCTGGTTGCGGTAGTTCGCGTCGCCAACTACCGCAACCAGAGGACGAAACGCGGGGTCAGGCGTCACCGGAGGAGCCCAGGTCGCCGTCGCCGGAGTCGTCGAGGGTGCCCGAGACGATCCAGGTCGCCAGCGCGGCGGCCTGGACGTAGGGCGCCGCTTTCGCCGCGGCCCGTCCGGCCGATTTCGCCCGGCTCCACTTCTCCGGGCGTTCGGCGCGTTCCGGCGCCTCCTCACCCGGCGGGCGCTCGGTCCGCCACGGCGTCTCCTCCGGCCGGACCTCGGCGAGGAAGTCCGCGGTCGGGTCTTCCTCGTCCTTACCGGCGTCGCGAGGGACACTGTCGCTCATGGGGACAGCCTGACACCGCGGGCGGCCGGAAACCACCCGCGGCCCGAAGCGTAAGGAACCTGTCAGAACAGCAGTGGCAGGAGCGCGTGACGGCGTTTGAGGACGGCGCCGTACCGGGCGTCGATGCGCATCCACGAATCCGTCGCGGTGACGCGGACGACGTCGCCGTCGATCGACGAGTCCACGAAACCCATCCCGGACAACGCGAACAGGCACCGCATCTGGACCTTGATCTCCAGCTCGTTGCCCGAAACGGTGAGCACCGCCTGGTCCATCAGCGAAGCGGGCGGATTGCCGTGCGGGCCGACGTTGTCCCTGGCCAGCGTGACACCGCGATCGGCCAGTTCGGAGATCACCGTCGCCGGCAGTTCGTCCACCAGCTGCCAGCGTCCGGAGGCGGGCAGTTCGGAGTGCCACATCAGGTCGCGGGCCGGGCCCGGATCCATCCGTTCGCCGCCCGCGATGGTCAGCGCGGCGAGCAGCTCGTTCCCGGACACCGTGACGTCCGACGGCGTGACGTCGCCGGCGACCGCCCTGGTGGCGAGGACCTCGAACGGGGTCGCGCTCCACGCCTCGACGACGCCGTCACCACGCTGCCGCAACCGCACCAGCGTGTTCTGGTCGAGCCGGACCGCCCTGGCCACGAACGCGCCGAGCGTTTCGCGGTCGCCCGCGTCCGGGATGACGAGCTCAGGCATCCGCGAACCCCTTCTCCAGGAAGGCGCGTTCGTCCTCGGTCAGCCGGCGGGGCCGCTCCGACCCGGTGTCGAACGGCGCGAGCACCGTCTCCGCGGTGACCGCGACCTTGTCGGCCTCGGCGGGCCCGCTGTGCACTCGGTAGCCGAGGGTGAAGCTGGCGTGCTTCAAGTCCTTCAACGAGATCTCCACCCGGATGTCCTGATCGGACACCACGATCGGCGAACGGTAATGAACGGCCAGCTTCACCACCACGATGCCCTTGGGCAGTTCGGTGAGCCCGGCCCGGACGGCGTCCCCGAACAAGAGGGGAATCCGTGCCTCTTCGAGCAGGGTCACCAGGTTCGCGTGGTTGACGTGCCCGTAGACGTCCATATCCGACCAGCGCGGCCGGATCAGGGAAATGTAGCTCACTACCTCACCGTGCTCCGGATCTGCCTCGCCGCCACCGACAGCGTCGCCAGGTCGAGTTTGCCGAACTGGCTGATCTCGTCCAGCGCGACGCGGGCCCGCTGCAACCGTGAAGCGTTCGCCTTTTCCCAGTGCGCGATCTTCTCGTCCGGGCCGGTGCCCGAATCGCTGTACTTCAACGCGTCCAGGGTGATCGCCCGCAGCGAGCCGTACACGTCGTCCCGCAGCGCCAGCCGCGCGAGCGCGTGCCAGCGGTTGCCGCGTTCGAGGCCGCTGATCGACGTCAGCATCTTGTCGATGCCGAGGTGGTCCGACAGCGCGTAGTACAGGCCCGCGGTCTCCCACGGCGTGTGCACCGCGTCGATCCCCGCCTGCTGCTCGGCCATCTCCGCGACGTCTGTGATGTCGAGCAGGCCGAAGGTGTGCAGCAGGAGTGCCACGCGCTCCGCCAGTTCCGCCGGGACGCCCTTCCCCACCAGTCGCGCGGTGTTCGCGTCCACCGAAGCGCACTCGACACCGCGAAGCAGCTCGTGCGCCCTGGGGGCCAGCTCGCCGACGACCCGGCCGAACCGGTTGATCTCCGCGAGCGGGGCGAGGGGCTGCGGCCGGTTGGTGAGGAACCAGCGGGCGGCCCGGTCGAGCAGCCTGCGGGTCTCCAGCATCATCTCGTCCGCGACCTCGGTCGGCACGACGTTGTCCAGCGCGTCGATCTGCGCCCACAGCGAGGGCAGGTCGTACACGTGGGTGACCACGGCGTACGCGCGGACGGCGTCGGTCGCGGTCGCGTTCATCTCCTCCATCAGGCGGAAGACGTAGGAAATCCCGGCGCCGTCGACGACCTCGTTGGCCACCATCGTCGTGATGATTTCGCGCTTCAGCGGGTGCTGGAAGATCGCGTCGCCGAAGCGCTCCCGAAGCGGCTTCGGGAAGTACTCGGGCAGACGACGCGAGAACACCTCCGAGTCCGGCAGCTCGCTCGCCAGCAACTCGTCCTTGAGGTCCAGCTTGACGTGCGCGAGCAGCGTCGCCAGTTCCGGCGAGGTGAGGCCCTCGCCCGCCTTCTCCAGCGCGCGGAACTCCGCCGAACTCGGCAGCGCCTCGAGCTTGCGGTCGAAGGCGCCCTTGGCGACCAGTGCCGCGACGAGCCGCTGATGCACCGAGACCATCGGCCCGGCGTGCGCCCGGCTGACGCCGAGCACGGCGTTCTGCCGGTAGTTGTCGGCGAGCACCAGCTCGCCGACCTCGTCGGTCATCTGCTCCAGCAGTTCGTTGCGCTGCTCGGCACCCAGCGATCCGGACGAGACCAGGTGGTCCAGCAGGATCTTGATGTTGACCTCGTGGTCGGAGCAGTCGACGCCCGCCGAGTTGTCCAGCGCGTCAGTGTTGATCTTGCCGCCGTTGCGGGCGAACTCGATCCGGCCGAGCTGCGTCAGCCCGAGGTTCCCGCCCTCGCCGACGACCTTGACGCGGAGCTGGTTCCCGTTGACGCGCAGGGCGTCGTTGGCCTTGTCGCCCGCGTCCGCGTGGGTCTCGTTCTCGGCCTTGACGTAGGTGCCGATGCCACCGTTCCACAGCAGTTCGACCGGGGCCAGCAGGATCGCCTGCATGAGGTCGCTCGGGGCCAGCGCGGTGACGTCCTCGCCGAGTCCGAGTGCTTCGCGGACCTGCGGGCTGATCGGGATCGTCTTCGCCGACCGCGAGTAGATTCCGCCGCCCTCGCTGATCAGGGAGCGGTCGTAGTCCTCCCACGACGAACGCGGCAGGTCGAACAGCCGTCGGCGCTCGGTGAACGAGGTCGCCGAATCCGGGTTCGGGTCGAGGAAGATGTGCAGGTGGTTGAAGGCGGCCACGAGCCGGATGTGCTCCGAGAGCAGCATGCCGTTGCCGAAGACGTCACCCATCATGTCGCCGATGCCGACGACGGTGAAGTCCTCGGTCTGGGTGTCCTTGCCCAGCTCGCGGAAGTTGCGCTTGACGCTCTCCCAAGCACCCTTCGCGGTGATGCCCATGGCCTTGTGGTCGTAGCCGACCGAGCCACCGGAAGCGAAGGCGTCGCCGAGCCAGAAGTTGTAGTGCGCCGAGACCTCGTTCGCGATGTCGGAGAACTTCGCGGTGCCCTTGTCCGCCGCGACCACGAGGTAGCTGTCGTCACCGTCGTGGCGGACCACACCCGGGGCAGGCACGGTCTTGCCCTCGACGCGGTTGTCGGTGACGTCCAGCAGGCCCGAGATGAACATCCGGTAGCAGGCGATGCCCTCGTTCAGCTGGGCGTCACGGTCCAGGCCCGGGTCACCGGTCGCCGTCGGCGGGCGCTTCACGACGAAGCCGCCCTTCGCGCCCACCGGCACGATGACCGCGTTCTTGACCGCCTGTGCTTTGACCAGGCCGAGGATCTCCGTGCGGAAATCCTCCCGGCGGTCGGACCACCGCAGGCCACCACGCGCGACGTCACCGAAACGCAGGTGCACACCCTCGATCCGGGGCGCGTACACGAAGATCTCGTACTTCGGCCGCGGCTCGGGCAGCTCGGGCACCGCGCTCGGGTCGAGCTTGAGCGCCAGGTATTGCCGGGAGTTTCCCTCCTCGTCGGTCACGTGGTAATTCGTGCGCAGCGTGGCGAGGATGACCGCCATCAGCCGTCGCAGGATCCGGTCCTCGTCGAGGCTGGTCACCTCGTCGACCAGCCTGCCGATCTCGGCGGTGAGCTGATCGGTCTGCGACGCGCGGACCTCGGTGCCGAGCGAGAGGTCGAAGCGGGTCTCGAACAGCCGCACCAGCGCGGTGGCGATGTCCGTGTGCGCGAGGACGGTGTTCTCGATGTACTCCTGCGAGAACGGGATCTTGGTCTGGCGCAGGTACCGCGAGTACGCCCGCAGGATGGCCGCCTGGCGCCAGGTGAGCCCGGCGCGCAGGACGAGACCGTTGAAGCCGTCGACCTCGCAGTCGCCGCGCCAGGCGGCGTGGAACGCGTCCTGGAAGCGGGTGCGGAGGTCGTGATCGGCGTGGTCGAGCACCTGCGGGTCGATCCGCAGGCCGAAGTCGTAGATCCACGACCGGCCGCCGTCCTCGCGGCGCAGTTCGTACGGCCGCTCGTCGACGACCTCCACGCCCATCCGCTGCAGGACCGGGAGCACCTGGGAGAGGGTGACGCCCTCGCCGCGCAGGTACAGCTTGAAGCGCCGGTCCCCCGGCTCGGCGTCGGCGGGCAGGTAGAACGACATCGAGAGGTCGCCCTCGTCGGTCAGCGACTCCAAGGCACGGAGATCGGCGAGCGCTTCGAGCGCGCTGAAGTCCTCCTTGTAGCCCTCGGGGAACACGGCGGCGAACCGCTGACCTTGTTCGCCCGCGGACTCCTCGCCCAGCAGGCCGATCGCGACGCCGCTGTCGCCGGCGCGCTCGCGGCGCTCGGCGAGGATCGCCTCGACCATCCGGTCGTCCCAGCCACGCACGGCTTCGTTGAGCCGTTCCTGGATGCGCAGGGTGTCCGGCTCCGACCACTGCGAGGGATCGGTGTGCACGATGAAATGCACCTGCGCGAGCACGGTCTCCCCGATGCGCGCGCTGTATTCCAGTTGCGTGCCTTCGAGCTCTTCGAGCAGGACCTCCTGCATCGCGAGCCGCGAACGGGTCGTGTAGCGGTCGCGCGGGAGGTACACGAGGCACGAGTAGAAGCGGCCGTACGGGTCACGGCGCAGGAACAGCCGCAGGCGTCTGCGATCCGACAGTGTGATCGCGCCGGTCGTCGTGGAGTACAGCGAGTCGGTGTCGGCCGAGAACAGGTCCGCACGCGGCCAGTTCTGCAGCACTTCGAGCATCCGCTGGCCGGAGAAGGACTCCATCGGGAAGCCGGCGCGGTGGATGACCTCGCGGACCCGGTTGCACACCACCGGGATGTCCAGCACGTTCTCGTGCAGGGCGGTGGTGGTGAACATGCCGAGGAAACGGTGTTCGCCGGTGACGTCTCCCTTGTCGTCGAACGTCTTCACGCCGACGTAGTACGGGTAGACCGGCCGGTGCACCGTGGACGGCGCGCTGGCCTGGGTCAGCACCAGCAGCGTCGGCGCGAGCGCGGACGCCGCCGTGTCGGGACCGGCGGTGAGGCTGCGCGCGGCCAGGCTGTCCTGCCGCAGCACACCCAGCCCGGTCGCGAGCACCGCACGCAAGGCCGGCTCGTCGCTGTCGGGATGCGGATTGTCGATCAGCTCGTAGCGGCGGTAGCCGAGGAAGGTGAAGTGACCGTCGGCGAGCCAGCGCAACAGCCGGGCGCCTTCGGCGACCTCGCGCGAGGACAGCTTCGGCGGGTTCGCGTCCAGCTCGTCGGCGAGACGACGCGCCGTCTCCGCCATCTTGTCGGTGTCTTCGACGACCTCGCGCACGTCACCCAGCACCGACGAGAGCCGGTTGTCCAGCTCGCGAGCGCGGTGCGGGTCGGTCACCAGGTCGATCTCGATGTACATCCAAGATTCGGCCGCCGAATTCGAGGGCGGCTCGGCCGGGTCGGCGTCCGGGTGGACCGCCAGCAACTCGCCGGTCAGATCGCGGCTGACCACGACGATCGGGTGCACGATGCGCTGCACCTGCACCCCGTCACGGGCGAACTCGGCCGCGACGGAATCCACGAGGTAGGGCATGTCGTCCGTGACGACCTGCACGACGGTGGCCTCACGCGTCCAGCCGTCTTCCGGACCCGTCGGGTTCAGCAGGCGCACGGCGGGACGGCCGGGCATCCGGTCCTTGGCCAGCTGGAGGTGCGAACGGACGGCGCCGACGAGGTCGACCGGGTCGTCACCGAGGATCTCTTCAGCGGGGATGTGCCGGTAGTACAGGCGGATCAGGTCGCCGATCTCCGGGGCGTACGCCGCGGCGGCGTCGATCAGGTCGTCCCGGATCTGCTCCGGGTTCGCCGACCGGCGCCGGGCGCCCTCTTCGGTGCCGACATCTTTTCCGGGCGGGGACGAGACTCCCGTCGAGCTCATTGAGGCAACTCTCCACTGTAGCGAGATTGACACCGCGACCGGCACGACTCTGTACCGGCCCAGACCCAACCTACAGCTCCTGACAGTCGGCTCCACAAGGCCGGGTCCTTCCCACCCGTCGAAGATTTCCCTGCTCAGATACCGGAATCGCCGTGATCGGTTCAGCTACTGACGGGTCACATAGCCGGTCTGTCCGGCCCTCTCCAGCCCCTGCCGCACGGGGGTGACCAGCACCCCTCGCCGATCGGACGAACGAAGGGCTGCCTCACCGGGCCGACTGAATCGTTCAAGTCAGGCTTGGGCTTGCTCCGACTCCGAAGCAAGGGACCTTTGCTCTCGCGGTCAGTCGCTTCCGTTGGTGCGATGCCGGTCGCGGCCGTTGACCGGACGCTTCCCCGAGTCCGGGGAGCCGAGTTGTTTCACGAGCGCGGCGGCACTCGCGGTCCCCGCCTGGTGCTCGGCGAGCGCGCGGGCGAGCAGGTCGGCGAGACCGGCGTCCGGCGGCGGCTCGTCCTCCGCGATCGCGCGGGCGTAGCTCTCCGGGAACGGCGTGATGGGCCGCCAAGAGCCGGTGTCGGTCAACGGGTCCAGCGCCGGCGGCATCCGCAGGCGCGGCAGCCACGGCTCCGGGACCTCTTCCTTGGCGACCTTCCGCGGGCTTTCCTGGGTGCTTTCCGGGGGCTGGATCCCGAACGACGGTGCCGGGTCTTCCCGAGGCGGCGGTGCGAGCGGGACAGCGGGTTCGGCGTACTCCACCGGAGGCTGCTCCCGGCGGGCCGCACGTCCGGTATCGGCGGGTTCCTCGGCGACGGGCTCGGGGTGCACAGAATCCCCGGTGCTGTCCGCCCGGCGACGGCCACCGCCCTGTCCGCCGGTGCTCGAGATCCCGAGCCGGTCCAGCACCGATTTCGCCGCCACGGAACCGTGTTCCGCGTCGTGCCTGGTCGTGCGCGAAACGGGCGCGGCGGACCGGCGGACACGCTCCTCGGCCGCCCACTCGTCGCTCTCCCACAACGGGGCGGCGGTCCCCGGCGGACGCGGCGCTTCGGCCTCCGCCGCGATCCGCGGCCGGGGTTCGGCGGCGGGTTCGGGAGCCAGAAGCAGTTCCGGGACAACCGGTTCCGGAGCGGGCACGGGTGCGGGCTCCTCGTGACGCACGGGTACCTCGGGTCGACGCCGCCGCTCGGCCGGGATCGGTGTTTCGGGCCAGGAGACCGAGGGGCCGGGAGCGACGGGCTCGCGGCCAACGGTCTCACGAAGGGTCGTCTCGCGAGGAGCGGTCTCACGAAGGGTGGACTCGCGCGGAGCGGTCTCGCGAGCGGCGGGCACCTCCGGGCGGCTGCGTCGCCCGGGCTCCGGCTCGGGACGCGCTACCGGCGCAGGGCGCGGCGCAGGCTCCGGTTTCGGAGGCGGCGGCATCAGTTTCGGCGCGGCGGGCTCGATCTTGGGTTCGAACCTGATCGTCGGCTTGAGTTGCCGAGGTTTCTTCGGCACCCGGCGACGCCAATCGCTGTCGGACGCCGCGACTTCACGAGACGGCTCCGGCCGCGACGGCGGCTTGAGCACCGGAGCTTCCGTCTTTTCCACCGCGGGTGCCACGGAAGGTGCAGCCGGAAGCGGAGGCACGGCGGGGCGTGGAGGCTCGGCCGGGGTGGGCCGCACCGGCGCGGGCTCCGCCCGCCTGCTGTGCCGTACGGGCTGCGGCGGTTCACGGCGAACCGGAGACTCGGCGGCGGCCCGTTTCGGGGGCACCTCGTCGATCGGCGCCATCACCGCGGTCACTTCCGCCGGAGCCGGCGCGGGTGCCGCGGGAGCGGACGACCGCGCGGCGACGACCCGCAGGACGTCGTCGAGGTCGACCGCGGTGTTCTCGGCCGCGCCGAACTCCCCGAGGAGGACGTTGCAGGCCTGCCTGCGCGCGCGGGCGTGCAGGTGCTCGGCGGCACGGGACCGGTGCAGGCAGCCGATGGCCTCCTCTGCCCGGCCGAGCCGTTCCTCGATCTGCGCGAGTTCCAGCCACAGCCTTGCCGTGACGGCGTGCAGGTTGTGCCCCTCGGTCCCGGCGACCGCTTCGCGCACGAGCATGCCCGCGGCTTCCCCGGATCCCGCGGGCAGCAGGACGCGGCTGGCCACCGCCAGCCGCAGCCACGCGGCAGGCGAGATCCCGGCGGCCCGCACGGGCGCGTCGAGGATCGGCTGCGCGACCTCCATCGCCATCGCCGTGTCACCCCGGTCCAGCAACGTGCAGACGAGTTGCAGGATCAGCCGGATCCGGACGAGACCTCCGTCGTCGTCGGGGTTTCCGAGCTTTTCGAGCATGCCAAGCCCGGTCCGCGCGGCATCGGCCGCCGACGTCAGGTCGCCGTGGCGACGACGGTGCGCCGACACCCCGACCCGCAGCAACGCACGGATCAGCAGCTGTGAATCCGCCGTCATCGAGCCGTCGCCGAGCACGAGCTTGTCCGCCTCGGCGAGCACCCGGTCCAGCTCCGTCTTGCGACCGAACTGCGCCAGGCAGCCGACGAGGTGACACATCGCCTCGGCCCGGTGCGCCGGTGAGACCGACGGATCCGCCAGCAGCGGACGCAGTGCGGCCAGCCCGGTCAGCGGGATGCCGACACTGCGCGCGCAGACCGCGAGGTCGATCCTCAGCCGAGCCGCGATGTCGCCGTACCCCGCGTGCTCGGCGGCACGCAGGGCGGCGACCGCCCGGCCGACCGTCCTGGGACGGCCACCGAGCCGCACCCGGGCGGTCACGACGAGGCTCTCGGCGCGGATCCACTGCTCGTCGGCACCGGCCGCCTCGGCGAGCGCGGCCGCGCGCTCCCCGAGGACGAGAGCGAGTTCGGGCGCCCTCAGGTGCAGGGCGTCCGCTCGTTCGATCAGCCTGCCGACAGCGGACAGGGTTCCCCCGGTGGCAGCCGTCCGCCCACCCACCATGGTGGTGGGCGAGCCCGGCCGTTGGCGCTTGCTGGCTTCCACGGGGAACCCCCGGCCCTCAGTCGCGGGTCAGCTTGCGATGGGTGACGCGGTGCGGACGAGCCGCCTCGGCACCGAGACGCTCGACCTTGTTCTTCTCGTAGCCCTCGAAGTTACCTTCGAACCAGAACCATTGCGAGGGGTTCTCGTCGGTGCCTTCCCAGGCGAGGATGTGCGTCGCGACCCGGTCGAGGAACCACCGGTCGTGCGAGATCACCACGGCGCAGCCGGGGAACTGCTCGAGGGCGTTCTCCAGCGAGCCAAGGGTCTCGACGTCCAGGTCGTTCGTCGGCTCGTCGAGCAGGATCAGGTTCCCGCCCTGTTTGAGGGTCAGCGCCAGGTTCAGCCGGTTGCGCTCGCCACCGGAGAGCACGCCCGCCGGCTTCTGCTGGTCCGGTCCCTTGAAACCGAACGCGCTGACGTAGGCACGCGAGGGCATTTCGGTCTGCCCGACGTGGATGTAGTCCAGCTTGTCCGAAACCACCTCCCATACCGTCTTCTTCGGGTCGATCCCGCCACGATTCTGGTCCACATAGGACAGTTTGACCGTCTCGCCGATCTTGACCTGGCCGCCGTCCGGCTCTTCGAGCCCGACGATCGTCTTGAACAGGGTCGTCTTGCCGACGCCGTTCGGCCCGATCACGCCGACGATGCCGTTGCGCGGCAGGTCGAACGACAGTCCGTCGATCAGCACACGGTCGTCGAAGCCCTTGCGCAGCTTCTCGACCTCGACGACCACGCTGCCCAGCCGGGGCCCCGGCGGGATCTGGATCTCTTCGAAGTCGAGCTTGCGGTGCTTGTCCGCCTCCGCGGCCATCTCCTCGTAGCGGTCGAGCCGGGACCGGGACTTGGTCTGACGCGCCTTGGCGTTGGACCGGACCCATTCGAGCTCGGACTTCAGCCGCTTCGCGAGCTTGGCGTCCTTCTTGCCCTGGACCTCGAGGCGCTCGCGCTTCTTCTCCAGGTACGTGGAGTAGTTGCCCTCGTAGCCGACGACGCGGCCACGGTCGAGCTCCATGATCCACTCGGCGACGTTGTCCAGGAAGTACCGGTCGTGGGTGACGGCGAGGACGGCGCCGGCGTAGTTCGCGAGGAACTGTTCCAGCCACAGCACGCTTTCGGCGTCCAGATGGTTGGTGGGCTCGTCGAGGAGCAGCAGGTCGGGCGCGGACAGGAGCAGCTTGCACAGCGCGACCCGGCGGCGCTCACCACCGGAGAGGTGCGTGACCGGCTCTTCCGGCGGCGGGCAGCGCAGGGCGTCCATCGCCTGCTCCACCGCGGAGTCGATCTCCCACGCGTCGGCGTGGTCGAGGTCCTCCTGGAGCTTGCCCATCTCCTCCATCAGCTCGTCGCTGTAGTCGGTCGCCATCAGCTCGGCGACCTCGTTGAAGCGGTTGAGCTTGACCTTGATGTCACCAAGGCCCTCTTCGACGTTCTCGCGGACGGTCTTTTCCTCGTTGAGCTCCGGCTCCTGCATGAGGATGCCGACGCTGGCGCCAGGCTGGAGGAAGGCTTCGCCGTTGCTGGCCTGCTCGATCCCCGCCATGATCTTCAGAACGGTGGACTTACCCGCGCCGTTCGGCCCCACCACGCCGATCTTGGCGCCGGGGTAGAACGCGGTGCTGACGTCGTCGAGGATGACCTTGTCCCCGACGGTCTTGCGCACCTTCTTCATGGTGTAGATGAACTCGGCCATACAAGCGATCGTAGAGCGAGCCGATCGCGGCCTTGACGGCGGTCACCATCGAACTACCGACAGTCAGCCTGATATCACTGAGGAGCATCGGAATCCTCAGGCCACGGGCGCCTCCTCCAGTGCGGTGACCATGGGATTCCCGGCGGGCGGCGGCGGTAGCGGGATCGCCCTTGGCCGGTCACGCCCGATCCGCCGGATCTCGGCCGAGCAGCGCGCCAGGTTGGGGCCGATGGAGAAGGCCTCAAGCTCAGGTAGACCGAGAGGTGCCGGGATCTCCTCCGCGGTCTCGGCACCGCGCAGCCTCCCGGCCACGATCACCGGATCGCCTTTGCTCAGGCAGGAAAAGGCCGCCATCGCGAGCTTCCGCCAGCAGGTGACCTTGACCGCGAGCTGCCGTCCCTCGCCCCACTCCCCTCGTTCCTTGTCGTACCGTCGTTCGACACTCCGCAGACCGAACGACACGACGTCGTGCCCGTGAATCCGTTCCGGATGGTGGACCGGTTCGCTGGTCAGGTTGCCGATCATGGTCACCCATGTTTCGCCCATCGCCATCACACTCGCCTTTCTCTTCGGTGTTTCCCTTGCTCACAGACTGCCCTGGATCAAGGGGCGAAAAGGGACGAGAACCGGATCTGTGGACAACTCCGGGCTATGTGGGCTTCCTGTGGACAACTCGGGTGAAAGCCGGGGAGCGAGCGGGAACCGGTGGTATTGGGACCAGTCGCGCCTGCAGTACATGAAGGCCCCTTCCTGTACTGCGGGCTGCTGGCGCTCGGCCGACGGTCGGGGGCGCGGCTCACGGTGGCTGCCCCCAATGCCGCATTGGGGGCAGCCGGTCTCACGGGGTGCCGTCCCGCCCCTGACCCTGATCAGCGAGGTTCTTCAGCATCGCGTTGTAGGCGTTCAGATCCGCGTCGCCCGAGGCGTCCTCGCGGCGATCCCGGCGCCGGGCCTCCCGCTCGTCCTGACGTGCCCACTGCACCAGCAGCGCGACGAGCACCAGTAGGACCGGCAGCTCACCGGACGCCCACGCGATCCCGCCCCCGAGTCGCTGGTCGGTCAGCAGATCGGTGACCCACGGCAGCTTCAGCGACCGGTAGAAGTCCTGGCCGAGCACGGTCTGCATGCTCATCAGCGTGATCCCGAAGAACGCGTGGAACGGCATGGCGGCGAACATCATCCCCAGCCGTCCCAGCGGCGGGAGCCGTCGCGGCGCGGGATCGACCCCGATCAGCGGCCAGTAGAAGACGTATCCGGCGAGCAGGAAATGCGCGTTCATCGCGAGATGCGCCCAGTGGTAGTTCAGCGCGGAGTCGAACAGGCCCGAGAAGTACAGGCCGTAGAAGGAACCGACGAACAGCAGCAGCGCGACGATCGGATGCGTCAAGAACCGCGAAAGCGGCGAGTGCACGAAGGCGAGCAGCCATTCACGCGGTCCGGGCGGGGCGTCCTTGCCCGCCGCGGGCAGTGCGCGCAGCGCGAGCGTCACCGGTCCGCCGAGCACGAACAGCACCGGCGCCACCATGGACAGCAGCATGTGGTTGCCCATGTGCACGCTGAACATCGCGGGCGCGTATCGCCCGATGCCGGACGACGTCGCGATCAGCAGCACGAAACAGCCCGCGAGCCACGAGACGGTCCGGCCGGTGGCCCAAGTGTCGCCGCGGCTCCGCAGCCGCCGGACGCCGGCGAGGTACAGCCCGGCGAGAACGATCGCGAGGGTGCCGTAGACGAGGTCGAACCGCCAGTCCGTGAGCAGCCTGAAGACGGTCGGCGGGCCGGAGAGGTCGTAGCCGATCAACAGTTCCGTCGTCGACGGCTGGGTGAACGATTCCTGCGGCGGCGGGGTTTTCGCGAGCCCGGTGGCGATGCCGATCGTGATGAACATGATCAGCACCTCGACCGCGGCGAGCCGCAGCAGTTGCCCGCCGCCCGCGCCGTTCACCAGCCTGGCGACGCCCTTCTGCCGTTGCTGATGCCCGAAGACGCCGAGCAGCAGCAACGCCACGATCTTCGCGATCACGAGGAGGCCGTAGTCGGTGGTGAACAGGTCGTCGATCCTGATCCGCACCAGCGCGTTGACGAGGCCGGAGACGGCCATCACGATCCAGCAGACCAGCGCCAGCTTGGAGAACCGGGTCGCGGCGAGCTTGAGGTTCTCGCCGCGGCGCCAGCCGAGCGCGAGCAGCGCCACCAGGCCGCCGACCCACAACGCGGCGGCGACCAGGTGGTACAGCAGGCTGTTGGTCGCCAGGTCGTGCGAGCCGCCGCTCGCGGAATGCCCGGTGACCGCGACCGGGACCAGGCCGCCGACGGACAGGAAGAACACCACCGTCGTCCAGCCCCAGGTCAGCGCGAGACGGCAGCCGAGCGCCACCAGCAGCGCGATCAACGCGGTGAACAGCCAGGCTTTGGGCTGCTCGATGGCGTCCACGAGGTCGACCAGCACCTGCGGCGAGAGCACCTCGGTGAACGGGCGCCCCGCGCCGTCGGCCGCGGAGAAGAAGACCGACGCGGCGGCGGCGGAGAACCAGACCCAGGCGGCGACGCCCGCGACGCGGATGGCCGAGTAGCCGTCCGCCGCGAGCGTGCCGGACTTCTGCGGCGGGACGAGGAACGCGGCGAGCAGCAGCGAACCCACGCACAGCACCGAAGCCGCCTCGGCCACCACCCGGACGACGGTGATGCCGTAACGCGTCACCAGCCCCGGATCCGGCAGGCCCGCGATGACGTAACCGGCGCCACCGGTCAACGCGACCAGCCCGACGGCCACCACCGCGGCCAGGAGCGCCCCGATCGACACCAGCGGCAGGACACCGGCCTTCCGCGCGGGTGGGGCCGGTTTCGTCTCGGGGTCTGAAGGCACGTCACGAGGGTAAGCCGGACGCGAAAGGGGCAAGATGGCGGCGTGCGGATCATCCTGCTGAGGCACGCCGAGTCGCTCGGCAACGTCGACGAACTCGCTTATACGCGGATTCCCGACCATTCCCTCCCGCTGACCGAGGCCGGCCGCGAGCAGGCCCGGCAGGTGGGCCCGGAACTCAGGGAACTCCTCGACGGCGAACGGCCGGCGGTCTACGTCAGCCCGTATCTGCGGACGCGGGAAACGTTGCGGTTACTGGACATCCGCGAAGTATGCGAGCGGATCGTGCCGGAGCCGAGGCTGCGGGAACAGGACTGGGGCAACCTCCAGGACCCGCTGGAGCAGGAGGTCCAGAAGCAACGCCGTCACGAGTTCGGGCACTTCTTCTACCGGCTCCCGTTCGGCGAGTCCGGCGCGGACGTGGACGACCGGGTCGCGGCCTTCCTCAGCGAACTGGCGGCCTGCGGCGAAGATCACCCCAAGACCGTGCTGGTCGTCTCGCACGGCCTGACGATCCGGTTGCTGTGCCGCCGTCTCTTCGGCTGGAGCATCGAGCTGTTCGAGTCCCTGTCCAACCCGTCGACCTGCGAATACCGTGTCGCCGAGCGCAAGAACGACGAGTGGACGCTGGACCGTCCGTTCCGCCAATGGCGGGACTCACCCGACGGGGACACGCAGGACTGACGGAGCAGCGGCGCGCAGCGCCCCCTTTGAGGGTGGCGGCGGGGGCATGGATGGAGGAGCTAAGAGCACCACCCTCGTCCCCAGTCCGGGGCTGGACTCGATCCGCGCGAAACCGCCAATTTCCGCCATCCGCGCGATGATCGAATTCTCCAGGCCGAACCCGCGGCGCCGATCGCCGACGTCGAAACCGGCGCCGTGATCGCGCACCGTCAGGGAAACCCCGCCGCCGATCCCCTCGACGCTGACGACGGCCCGTCTGGTCCCGGAGTGCTTCAGCGTGTTGCGCAAGGCCTCCCTCGCCGCGTCGTGCAGTGCCATGGCGGATTCCTCCGCGAGATCCGGACCACAGTCGTCCTGGATGACGACCTCGGCCCGCAGGCCCTCGACGGCCATTTCGGCGGCGAGCAGCCGTAGCCGCTGGTGCAATCCGACCGGTTCCGCCGGTTCGTGCTCGATGCTGATCCGGAGGCGCATCGCCTGGGCGCGGGCGGTGCGGCGGACCCGGTCGAGGCTGGCCGCCGGGTCGAGTTCGTCGGCGGGCGCGGGAAGCGCGAACGACTCCATCACCTGGAGGACGGTGTCGTGGACGTCGCGGCGGTGCCGTTCGCGTTCCGCCGCCCTGCCCTGCTGCTCCCCGAATCCGAGCGCGAACCGCATCGACGCGCCGACCAGGCCGACGACCGCGAGGGACGCCACCAGCGCGGTCGCGAGAGTGAGGAAGAGGGCGAGCGAGGAGGCCGGGTCCAGCACGGCGTGCAGCACCACCCCGCCGCCGATGACCAGCGACCCCGCCAGCGCGCCGCGCAGCAGGGTCCAGATCATCACCGTGCCCATCAGATGGGTCCAGGTGATCGACTTGATCGCGATGTCCTGTGTGATCAGCGCGGCGCCCGAGGTCAGGAGCACGGCGGCCCCGGCGTCGGCCACCGGCACCAGCCGCGCGCCGGCGGGGTCACGAGCGGACCAGCGGAAGATCCAGGCGGCTTCGGCGACGTTCGGCACCAGGTACAGCACCGCGAACGTCCACAGCGCCGCCGAACCGCCGGAGCCGGCCACCCACAGCGCCTGCGCCAGCATCACCAGCCGGAACACCACCGGGACCAGCACGAGCCGGGGCAACGTGGTCTGCACCAGCCGCGCCGGGATCCCTACGCCGCCACCGAGCATCAGCACCCTCACGCCGCTCCTCCCCGGATCAGCCACCCTGAAACAGCGAACGACTCGCATTCATTTCAGTTTACGAGCAATCAGCTTGCCCGGGTCGCGGCGAGGATGTCAACGGGCGACGGGTTCGGACATCTCCTCCCGTTTCGCCGCCCGCGCCGCGGCCAGCGCGGACGGCACGATCAGCGCGGCGGTCAAGCCGACGAACAGGAACGACACCGAAAGCGACGTCACCTGCGCGATTCCGCCGATCAGCGGCGGCCCGGCGAGGAAGCCGGTGTAGGCGATCGCGGTGACGAAGGCCAGTTCCCGCTCGCCTCCGGTGCCGTCGGCGCGTTTGCCGGACGCCCCCGCGAGGCTCAGCGCGATCGGGAAGGCCGCGGCCAGTCCGGCACCCGCCAGCGCGAAACCGACGAAGCCGAACACAGGCAGACGGGCCAGCGCGGCGAGCACGAGTCCGGCCGCGGCGACACCGGCGCCCACCGCCAGCGCGCGGGTCGCGCCGAAGCGGTTCTGAAGCCAGGCGCCCGCGAGCCTGGCGAGCGCCATGGCCAGGGCGAACCCGGAGTAGGCGAAGGCGGCGGCGCCGTCGCCAACCCCGTGCACGGACGTCATCAGCAGAGCGGACCAGTCCGAACTCGCGCCTTCCGCGATCGCCGAGAACAGCGCGATGGCGGCGAGCAACCAGAGGACGGGACGTTTGATCGGCGGCACCCGTGGCTTCTCGACGGGTCCGGTGTGCGCGGGCCGTGCGCCGGGCACGGCCACGACGACGAAGGCGAGCACGACCAGCGCTGCCAACGCGGCGACGGTGAGATGGCGGCCCGGCGACCACTGATGCGAAGCCGCGAAACCGGCGGCGACGGAGCCGACCAATGCGCCGAAGCTGAACCCGGCGTGCAGGATCGGCATGATCGCTCGTCCGGAACTGCGCTCCACCTCGACGCCCGCGACATTCATGGCGACGTCCAGCGCGCCGACGCTCGCACCGAGGACGAACAAGGCCCCGGCGAGCAGGACGACCGACGTCGAGAAGCCGATCATCGGCAGCGCCGCGCAAGCGATGACCGTGCTGCCCGCGACCACCGCGCGGGCACCGTGCCGCTCGATCAGCCGCCCCGAAACCGAGGCCGCGATCAGCATGCCGACGCTGGCACCCAGCAGGGCCAGCCCGAAAACACCCGGTGAGGCGTTCACCCTTTCCGACAACGCCGGAGTCCGCGGCGCCCAGGAGCCGAGCGCGGCCCCGTTGAGCGCGAACACGACGAAAACGGCCGTACGGTCACGCATAAACCCCAGTCCCCTTCCGATTCCTGTTCCTTCAGAATGACTTAAGCGCTTCAGAAAGTCCACCTGCCGAGGTCAGGGCTAGACTGCCGCCGTGACCAGCACCCGACGGCGAAGGCCGACGTTGGACGATGTCGCCGACGCCGTCGGGGTGTCACGGGCGACCGTCTCCAATGCCTACAACCGGCCCGATCAGCTGTCCGCCCAGCTGCGCGAAGAGGTGCTGCGCGCGGCCAAGAAGATCGGGTACACCGGGCCGAACCCGACGGCGCGCAGCCTGGCCACCAGCCGCACCGGCGCGATCGCCGTCCTGCTCGACACGAATCTCTCGACGGCCTTCTCCGATCCCGCGCTCTCTCTCACCCTCGACGCGCTCTCGACCGTCGTCGACCCCGAGGGGCACGCCCTCCTGCTCCTCCCCGGCGACGGCGAGAGCGGCGGCCCGCGCGCGGAGCGGATCCTGACCGCGCAAGCCGACATCGCGGTGGCGTATTCGCTGGCCGACGGCGCGCCGGCGCTGAACGCGGTCCGCGATCGGGGGATGCCGCTGGTGGTGATCGATCAGCCGCACGTCCGCGGTTCGGCCAGGGTCGGGGTGGCGGACCGGGCGGGGGCGGCCGCGGCGGCCCGGCATCTGCTCGACCTCGGGCACCGGCGGATCGGGATCTTCTCGGCGCAGTGCCTCTCGGCGCCGCGTGGCGGCGAACTGAGCGCGGCGGAGGCCGGGAACAGCCGGTTCCACGACAACCGCGAGCGCATGGCCGGCTACCTGGAGACGCTGGCCGAAGCGGGCGTCCCGGTGGCGGACGTGCCGATCTGGGAGGCGTCCGGACTCTCGGTCGACAGTGCCCTCCCGAGCGCTTTCGGGCTGCTCGACCGGCATCCGCGGCCGACCGCGTTGTTGTGCATGTCGGATCTGCTGGCACTGGCGGCGATCTCCGCGGCGAGACAGCTCGGGCTGTCCGTTCCCGGCGATCTTTCCGTCGTGGGCTTCGACGACGTCCCGCCCGCACGGTGGTCCGAACCACCGCTGACGACGGTCCGGCAGGACCTCGCCGCCAAGGGGCGCACGGCCGGTGATCTGGCGCTGACCCTGCTGCGCGGGGAAAAGACGCCCGCGCCCACCGAGATCCCCACCGAACTGGTCGTCCGCGAGTCCACCGCGCCCGCTTAGCAGTCGATTTCGACGGACGCAATGCGGTTCCGGTGATCTGTGGACAACTCACCCCGATCGAGCGGCGCACCACTACTTATCCACAGCAGTAGAAATACGGGCTGACAAAGCCTTCCCGGCGGGTCATCGTGGAATCACACATTCACCGACGGCGATCGAGCCGCCGATCCACGGGGGAGAACCCAGCCATGCAACGACGTTTGACGAACCTGCGCGCACGCCTCCCGCAGGCACTCCTGCTGGCCATGCTCGGCCTGCTGACCAGCACCGGAATCGCGAGCGCCACCACCGCGCCGCCCGCACCCGACTGTCAGAAGGGCGAGTTCTGCGTCTGGGGCGAAGAATCGTACGGCGGCGCGGTGCGCAAATTCGACCTGCGCACCTCCAATCCCGAGGAATGCATTCCGCTACCAGAAGGGTTCAACGGCCATTCGTTCGTGAACCGGTTAAGCAGGGACGTCACGATTTACCAGAGCGAGGAATGCACGACGGAGGGAGATTTCATCACCTATCCGGGTGGCGGCACCTACGTACCCCAGGGACCGTTCGTGATCCGCGCCCTCAAGATCTGGGACTGACCACCCCGGCGGTTCGTGCCGGTCGCTCGCGGACGAGTCGACTCGCGACCTGCACGAACCCAGGGGCCGCTCCCCCGAAGCGGCCCTGACCCGTGGGCGCGTCACCCCGCGTCGTGACGCGCTCACGGGCGTTCCGAAAAACGGTGGGCTCGACCTGAAACGATCTGGCGGTGTCGAACGATCGACAGGTTGGCGACGGCTAAGCTGCCGGTGCTGGGCGACACCCAACGTCGCCGACGTCGGCCCTCGTAGCTCAGCTGGATAGAGCAAGAGCCTTCTAATCTCTAGGTCGCAGGTTCAAGTCCTGCCGGGGGCACGTCGCAACAGGAAAACCCCTGGTCACGCAAGTGGCCAGGGGTTTTCTCATCTGCACGACCCACCACAAACCCACCTGATTCAGGCTGCCAGCGCCGGACGAGTGGCCAGAGCGGCACTGGCTGCCTCGCCCACGACGCCGCGACTCATGTACAGGTCTTGCGTGGTGCTCGGGTCGTCGTGGCCGACGTAGTCGGCGATCTCGCGCGCAGACAGGCCAGCGGCGTCGAGCACGTCGACGACGTAGTGGCGCCAGTCGTGCGGGTGAAGCCCCTCGAAGGACGTTCCGGCGACGACCCGACGGATGTACTTCCGGGTGTTGTCTGGGTCTCTCAGCGTGCCCGTGGAGGACGGGAAGCACCACTCCGACGTCAGGGACTCGTGCCGCTGCTTCAGGATGTCCACCACCCACGCGGGCGGGCGGATGCGGCGCATTCCGGCCGGACTTTTGGTGTAGTCCTGAACGATCAACCCAACTCCGGTGACCCGGATCACGGTCCCATGGATCCAGATGGTTCCCTGGTCAAAGTCCACCGAGGTGTCCCAGTCCAGCGCCAGCAATTCACCAATTCGGCAGCCGAGGCCGGAAAGGACATCTTGGACGTCGACGAGATCCCACCGTGCGGCATCCTCCGAGTCATGGAAGAGCTGGAGGGCGTCCGAGGCGGTAGCCGGGGTGATCAGTCGCGCCTTCTTGCCGCTCTTGTCCCGCTTCGCGCTCAGTGACTCGATCTCGCGGACCGGGTTGTCGTCGAGCGCGTCGTGACGAACCATCAGCGCACACATCGCCGTGAGGACAGCACGAGCCAGCTTCGCGGCACCGCTTCCGTTGTTGTCCCGAATGGACGTCAAAACCTTGTTCACAATGGACACTCGTCGCATTTCCCGGACCTGAAGATTCCCGAGAGGCTTTTTCAGGTACCGTTTCCACGCGCCTTTGTAGTCCTGTTTAGTCCGTATCGCCTTGTCTGAGCGGTCCAGCTCAGCGAAGTAGATCTCGGCGACTGCGGAAACCTTGGTGTCCGGGGTGATCTCGCCGTCTAGGAACGCGCGGGAGCGGTCGCGCAAGGCTTCAGCCAGGTTGTTTTCAGCCTTGGTTTTAGTGGCTCCGTTGCGCTCCACCCGTCGAAGGACGCCGTCGTAGTCCTTGTAGTTCGTTCTCGCGACCCAGCCGCCGTGCGGCACTCTGTTTGCCCAGATCTTGCCCCAAGTTCCGAGGGGCATCGGCGGCCGGGGCATCAGATGCCCGCTTGTTCGTCGAGCCAGGCCGAGACTGCCTCGGGCCGATAGCGGACGTACTTGCCGACCCGGATGCCCACCGGTCCCCTACCTGTCTTGCGCCACTGGTAGATCGTGTTCTTCGAAACCTTGAGAGCCTGCGCGACTTCATCGAGCGTGAGAAGTGGGTCCACCGTAGTTCTCCTTGTCGTATTTGCGTTTGCGGTCGTCTCGGATGCGTTCGGCGATGCCTGCGGCGAGTTCGCGTTCTGCGTCGTCGGTGTATCCAGCGCCGTCGAAGGTCCAGTCGTTGACGACGAGGACGGTGTCGGCGCGGTCGTCGAGGCCGAGGCGTTCGAGGGTTTCGGTGAGCCGGAACGCGCGCCGGTCCTCGCGGATGGTCTTGAACGTCGTGGAGTAGGCCAGCGACTTGGTGAGGAAGTGCCCACGGAAGGCGAGCATGTGCGCCCAGCGCCGGAGTTTCAGGTCCTCATAGGACAGAAGGTCACCCAGGTCCCACGCGGTTTGGATGATGCGGCGGTGGTGTGGGGAGACCTTGAGGTAGTCGATGTCCTGCTGTGACCGGATAGGACGGTCGGCTGCTTCGGTCTTGCCTGTGCCCTTGGTGGCGTACTTCGCGATGTAGGCGGCGAGTCGGCCTTCGCTGATCTGACCGTTCTCGTCCTCGATCTCCGCCGAGACGGCGCTTTCGATGCGCCGGACGTCGACCTGAGTACCCCAGGCGAGGATGAGGACTTCCCCTTCGGGGCGGTGGGTGGTGACCTTCACGTGTCGGGCGGCGGCTGCGACGGCGTCGTCGAGCAGGTCCGGGGTGGCCCAGGCCGGGGCGTCATCGATAGCGCCGCCGGGGCCGTCGAGGCGGACGACGGCGTGGAAGTGGACGAGGCCGCGCCGCTGGTATTCGGCGACTTTGCCGTAGGACAGGCGGGCGTGGTCGCGGAACTCGCGGGCGGTGAGTCCGGCGCGTTTGGCGATCTCGCGGCGGACGCGGGTGATGAAGCGCTGCCACAGGACGCCCGCGTGTGCTTGCCAGAGAACCGAGGCGACGTAGTCGTAGGTGTCAGGATCGAGCGGGGTTCCGATGCGGGTGTCGGCCTCGTGGTGGACCTCGCCGCAGCCGCAGGGGATGCGCTTGCCGCGTGCGGTGGTGCGGGCGTGGTGGACGGGGCCGAAGCTGGGTGCGGTGAGGGTGGCGAAGGAGCGCGGCCGGTCGGTGACCGTGGTGGGGACGCCCTTGTGGCCGCCGACGAGTCCGGCGCGCATGAGGTGGAAGGCGTCTGCGGCGTAGCGGTCGGAGCAGGAGGGGCAGACAGCGGAGCGTCGGTTGCCGCAGGGAGCGAAGATGTCGCCGCCGTGGTGGTGCAGCACCTGCCCGGTGTTGGCGTCCTGGAGCTGGTGCGCTCCGGCGAGCCGGATGGGCCGGGAGCAGCCGTTGACGGCGTGGACCTTGGCGCGCCATTCCTGGTAGTCAGCGGCCCGGACACGGGCGGTGAGGCGATGTTCCAACGTCAGCATGTCGGAGCCCTTCGGTTCGTGGAGACGAGAAACGGGGCACGGCCGTGGTGCTTGGTGGCCGTGCCCCGTCGAGGTCGTGCGTGATGCGTCAGGCGTCGAGCTTGTACCCGTTGTGCGTGGTGAGTTGCGCGAGGACCTGTGCGGCCATCTGCTCGGGGATACGAGCGGCGCGGCGGATGTCCTCGGTGGTGACCTCCCGCCCTTCGTTGCGAGCGGCAGTCACAGCGGCGTCGACGCGACTGGAGATCTCGGGTGGGAGGCGAAGCCGCGGTGACGGCGCGATCGTCGCGGGTGGTTCAACCAGCATCGGGTTGGATGCCGGTTTGGTCGGCGGGGTGGCGGCGAGAGCTTGTTCACGGACTTGGGTGCAGGTCTGCTGGATGACCGGCATAACCTCGGCGAGAAGGAACACCACCAGCGGGATGACCAGGTGAAAGAACACCATGCCTTTCGATACCGGACCATGGGCGGGGGCGAGCCCTGCCCAGACGTTGGCGACCAGCGTGGCACCAAGGAGTACGCGTTTGAGGTAGCGCACCGGTTTCACGTTCGTGGTGACCCCGTAGGACAGCATTGCGGCTTCCCAGCGGAGCAGGGTCACCAAGATGCCCGCTAGCGCGGGTTCGGCCAGCCAGGCACCCCACCAGAGCGGATCGGACGGTTGCCGGTCTCCGGCGAGGAAGTCGTGAACACCGGCGGTGGTAAACCCGAGCCCAATCGCGAGGAAAAGCCACATGGTGCGGGTGATCGAGACTCGGAACCGGTCTGCGGTCACCGCGCCCAGCATCGGGTCCGTGGACAGCCTGTGCACATCGCGGGCTTCGTCGAGCTGATCGGACAGAGCGCGTACCCGACGCGATGGGCCGGGGGTGTCCTCGCGATCGGACTTGGATCTACCGAACACCGTGATTCCTCCTTCCTGTCAGTTGGTGATCAGCCCTGCTCAGGCACCATCGCGCCAGCGAGCGGCACGGCGGTGGTAGTACTCGGCCTGCTCGATGAGCATGTCGCCGAGTTTCTGCCCGACTTCCGCCAGGCGCGGGTGCCGGAACGTGGGGTCCTCGATCTGTCGCGAGTGGACGACCTCGCGGAGCAGTTCGTCATATTCCTCGTACAGAGCGGTCACGTTGCGGTCGTCGAATTCGTCGTTTCCGGTCATTTCGTGTCTCCCAAGGGATGAAGGTTGGACCAGCGTTGGAGCATGTCCCTGCCGCGCCTGGTGAGCTGGAGCGGCAGGACGGGGCGTCGTTTGATCCCGTAGACGCACGTCATGGTGTGTCCGGGCGCGCAGCGGGTGAGGTAGCCGTTGGCGACGAGGTGATGGACGATGTCCTCGTCGAGCGCCGGGCGGGCGCGTTCGCCGTCCTCGATCACCACGACCTTCTCCGTGTCATCAAGCAGGCCGTAGTGACCTTCCTGAACTTCGGCCAGCACATCCTTTGCCACCAACGGATTCCCGCTACCGCCGTTGGCCTTCTTACGGTCGCGGACTGGTGGGCACTGTCGGCCCGGCGTCGGTGGCGGCGACGGGTCGACTGTGCCGAACAATCCGAGCTGATCACGGTTCGCGCGCCTGGTCATCGGATACGCTCCCTTGGCTTGCCGAACTCCTGGTTACGGAACTCGATCACCCCAAGAGACATCCCGAGCCCGACGCAGCCGAGCACCCCGAACGTCGTCCAGAACAGCGGCGAGCCGCCCTGTGCCCAGAAGATCAGCGCCAGCAGGCCCACCGCCGGAACGCCGTACTTGGCGACCAGCCACACGCGCCACACGTAGAAACCGATGCGCCACATCGTCATTCCTCCGTCAGTAATCGGTGATCGGGGCAGAAAATGAGCACTTCGGAAGTGGTCACCCAGCCGGGATAGTTGGCCACGTAGGCGACGAGTTCGTACCAGTCGGGATATGAGCAGACCTCGTCGTAGTCCGGCGGGATTCCGCAGATCACGCAGTGGCAGCGGTACACATGCGAGTACTCGATGATCTCGTAGGTGTCCGAGTCCTGCGAGGTCAGCCACTCATAAATCGGCCGACACTCTGCTCGCGACTTGTACAGCCGCTCGTTGGTGATATCCCAGGTGCGATCCTGTCGATTCCAGGCCTTCACCGCGAAGTACGGCCCAAGGGCGATCACTGCGTAGTTCGTCGGAGTGAGCATCAAGCCACCACCGTCAGCCGCGATTCGCCCATCCATCCCGAGCGGACGAAAGCGACCAGGTCGTCAAGGTCGCCGTCATCGGTGTAGGCGGCACGGACCCGGATCGGGGTGCGGGTCTTCTGTCGGATCACGTAGCCGATACCGGCCGTCTCGGGCATGTCCGGGATCTCGTCGGCCAGGGCACCGCGAAGGCGGGCACCGTCACCAAGGACCATGTCCACATGAGACAGGGCGGTGACGCGCATGCAGATCCGGACCGGGAACAGCTCACGAATCGGAACCGTGTCCTTGGTTGGCTCCTGCACCGCCGCGATCATCGAATGACCGGTAGCGCGGCCCTGCGACCCGACGATCGCGAGGTTCTTCCGCAGTACCCGCCCGATCGAGCCGTCGCCGTAGGCCAGCAGCGCGCCGATCTCGTCGAGGATCAGGACGTTCAGCGGCGTTTCCCGCGACATCGTGATCTTCCGCGTGCCGGTCGAGGCGAACATCCGCTGAACGGCCCGCAGGTCCTCCAGGTACGCGTCGACCAACTCAGCGCACTTGCCCTCATCGTCAGCGTACCGGTGAGCGATGCCCGCCAGCTTGGCGAACTCCAGTTGCTTCGGGTCGCAGATCCACAAGCGCACGAGCCCGTCCCGGATCAGTGGTGCCAGACCCCGCAGGATCGCGAGAACGACCGAGTTCTTGCCCGCCCCGGTCGCACCGGCGATGAAGATGTGCCGACTTCCGATGCCCTGCCGCCACTCCGAGCCGTATTCGGTCTCGCCGATGTAGATGTCGCCGGGGTCCACGGCGTCGGACTCCTCAGGCATCTCCGGAGCCGGAATGGTCTCGGTGAACGGCTCCGAACGTTCGAGGATCAGGGCGACGTAGCCCGGCTTCGGCCGCTCGATCGCGATACGCTCCACCTTCAGCGTGTCGGCCAGGATTTCCAACTTGTCGTCAAAGGAGCGACGTCCCTGCCCGGGAGCCAGCGCCAACGTGATCGTGTCGACCGAAGGCGAGTAGGAACGCACCCGGATGACCCTCGGGAACCGTTCCTGTCCGGTCTTACGGTCCGTGGTGTAGAGGTCGCAGGCCCGGAGCGCCTTGTTGAACTTCGGTCCGAAGTAGACCGACCAGCGCCGCCGCCAGGCCCGCATGCGGGGAGCGGCGTAGTGGTCGAAGGTGTCCGGGTGCGCCCGGTACCAGGTGCACAGTCCGACCGCCGTCCCGCCGACGATGCCGCCAGTGGTGCTCCAGCCGAGTTCGATTCCGGAGGCGGTGAGCGCGCCCGGAGTGAGAACCGAACCGGGGTGGCGGACGGTCCACTTCAGGGCGCGGAACTCGCCGCCCACACGCCGGAAGGACTTCACGGATTCAAACTTCTTCTTGTGCCGCATAAGAGTGTTTCTCCTTGTGTAGGACGAAACCGGCCCCGCGTCCTCGGTCAGGAGGTGCGGGGCCGATCTCGTGCGGGGACTGTGTCAGGTCATGGCCGGTCGGGCGTCGAGCAGCTCGGTCGTGAGCGTGCCCATCGCGCGGGCGGCCTTGTCGTGTGCGGCGCGGAAACCACTTTGGTTCAGCGGCATTCCGCGCATCGCTGCCTTGAGCTGGAGAAGCGCGGAACTCAGGTCGTCGACCACTCGGTCTACCTGATGGCTCATGTCAGAACCTCCACTCGCGTGAGATCAGTTCGGCCTCGTGCTTCTTACCCAACGTCCGCAGATGATCCAGCGCGGCGAAAGCGTTCGTGCGGTACTGCTTCAGTTCGTCCTGCGTGGCGATGCTCCACGAGTCGGCACCGGCCGCGCCGTCGTCAACCTTGGCGATGAGCTTGTCGACGTCGCCCAGGATCTCCCCGAGAAGATCAAGCGTCGCGGTGAACGTGGCGTAGCGTTCCTGTGCGCGCCGGTTGAGTACTGCGAGCTGCATCTCAGGACCACCTCTCCGGGCAGTTCTCCACCGACCACTGGAGGCCGCTCATGTCGGCGATCAGGAGCCGCACGGCGCGACCTGCTGTGACCTTGACGTCGTCCGGAACGTCGCTGTGCCGCAAGTTCTGATAGGACTTGTTGACGCCATCGATGATGTCTTGAATCTCCCGCATTTCGT
The DNA here is from genome assembly GCF_001953865.1 of Amycolatopsis coloradensis. Lineage (GTDB taxonomy): Bacteria > Actinomycetota > Actinomycetes > Mycobacteriales > Pseudonocardiaceae > Amycolatopsis > Amycolatopsis coloradensis. The sequence goes on along the minus strand of NZ_MQUQ01000020.1, from coordinate 68,054 downwards.
TTAACCCTTCCTCGTCGAGGCCGTCAGTTCAGCGGCCGTTTTCAGGTCAGCGGCGAGGAATCTGACTGCGTTCCCGACCGCCTGCCGGATGTCCCGGTCAGGGTGTGCGGCCTCGAACTTGTGGTATGCCTCAGTGGCCGCGGTGATGATTTCCAGGATTTCCGGCATGGTGTTCAGTCTCCGTTCCGAATCACGTGCTGTGCGTGCTTCAAGCCCTCGCAGAAACCGGCCTGCCAACCGAGATCGGTGGTCTGTTCGGCGAGTGCTTCGTTGCGTTCCCGCTCCAGGCGAGCCGCGAGCATGCGGATCACCGTGCCGACACGAACCGGGCGGCTCATCAGTGATCACCCCCGTCAATCCCCAACTCCCGTTCCCAGTCACGGGCATGGACCCACAGTGCCGAATCAGCAGGCGGGTTCGTCGCGTAGATTTCCGCAAGCGACATTGCTGTAATAGCCGAGTTCCGGTCGAAGTAGACAAACGGAATCAGCGTCACCGTCCAGCCGTCCGACGTTGCGATGGCCCGATGTTCGGTCACCGTGCTCATCATTTCCGTTTCCGTGATCCGGACACTCATCAGTGCCCCACCCTCGTGGCCAGCGCCAGCCCCGAAGCCAAGGCAAGCACACCGAACAGCGGGGACGCGACAATCAGGCAGACCACCAGGACCAGCCAGACCACATACGGCAAACCGTTCACGATCATGTCTTTCTCCTCCTCAGGGATAATTCCACTGCGCGCCACACACTTCGCATGTCGCGATCCCGCACACCACGTAGAACTTGGCGGTGCAAGCGTGGTTGGTCTTAGGAACCTCGCTTCGGGCCGGACGGGTCATACGAGGACAGCCCGCCCCTGCCCGCCAAAACTCCCACCATCGTCCTTCTCCTTTCGTGCGTTGGATTTACTCGTCGTCGTCTTCAGCGGTGAACTCGATTCCGCAGCGTCCACAGAGGATCGGAGCATCCACGAGCGTGGTTTTGGCAACCCGGATCTTGCGTTCGCATCCGCAGGTCGCGACGGCCAGGTTGTTGCTGCGTGCTTTCGTCGGCTTCGCGACCTCGTCGTGTCGATGTGCGACAAGCGCGGCCTTGATCAGGTCGACTTCGCGCCGGTACTGGTTCGACGTTTTCGTCGGGACCGTGGTGCGGCTCCAGCCGATGGCCGGGTCCTCTTCCAGGATCAGGCCCAGTTCCTCGCCCAGCGCCTTGAAACGCTTGTTGTGGTAACGACCTTGACGCGACGTGTCCTTGATGTCCCGCACATGCGCCAGTCCGTGAGCGGCCTCGTGAAGCAGCGTCCCGAGGACTTCCTCAGCCGTGCGGCGAAGTCCTTCCCCTGACACGAAAAGCTCCGGGATCGGGTCGTTCTCCCCTACCTGCCAGCGGCCCGCCGCGAAGTGCCCCAGTTTCGTCTGTCCGGGCTTGCTTCCCAGCGTTCCAGACCCGATGGTCAGCACCACTTCCGGAACCTCCGGGTGGCGCTCACGGATCGTGGCCCATGTCGCGTCGAACGCCGTTACCAACCGAGCAGTGATGCACTCTGCCGTGTCCACCATTCTCGCCCGCCTCCCTTTTTGACGCTTAAGTGTCAAAGTCCCGAAGTCTGGTAAAGCCCAAAGACCCCCGGAAAAATGACCCCGGGAACCAATGCGCGCCACCACAAACAGCGCGGATTTAGGCATGGATCGGCCCACTATGTATTTGTCAATGAACGGAAAGCGCGCTGGCCCGACTCGAAACGGGCGGCCTGCCTACAGGGCAGCGCTCCAGGGTGTTGTGCCGCGAACACTGGGGAGGTTCCGCGAACCGGTCACCCGCCGGTCATGCGACCGAAATCAGGCAGCGTCGCGAACAGCGCCCAACCCGGCAGGCTTCAACCCCTCAGCCTTGAACCACAGGCCCGACCCCGTGATCCGCCCCTCATCGTTCGTGGTCTGCCAGGTGTTCAACATCGGGGCGATCAGCTCCACATAGGTGCCCTCGTCGAACCCATCCCCCGGGTCCGTCGCCAGAGTCACCTTGATCTCTTCACCCTTAGCCATTCGGCCGTTGCGCCCGGGGGCTTTCGCCTTCGCGAACAGCATCACCACGAACTCGGCAACACCGTCCGTGACGGCGGGCTCAAGCTCCTTGGTCTTCTTGTTCTCCCGCATCTTCATGGTGGGAGTCTCGGTGACCATGAACTTGTAGCCAGTGCTGACGAACGGGATGTCCTGCATGTCTGCCTCCAGAGGATCGAACACCTGGTATCGTGTTACATACCCAGTATGCGATTACCTGGCTGGTATGTCAAACCATACCCACCCTGTCACTCGAATGGACCAAGGATGACCAACAATGACCAGTAGCGAACGAGGCCCGAGCAAGGCCGTACCCCAGTACATGCAGATCGCCGACGAGCTACGCCAGCAGATCCGTGCTGGCCTCCTTCAGGTCGATGCACTCGTTCCCAGCGCTGCCACGCTCTGCAAGCAACATGACGTCAGCATGATCACCAGTAAGAAAGCCCTTCAAGTGCTCCAGAGCGAAGGGCTCGTCTACAGCGTCCCTGGCAAGGGCACCTACGTGGCGAAGCTGGATCGGATGATCCGGACTATGCCCTACCGCCACTTCGAGCAGGTGGAGCGCACATACGTTCGCGAAGCAGGACGGGCAGGGCGCACGCCCACCGCCGAGCACCGCACACAAGCAGCAGCAGCCTCCGAGTGGGTCGCTCAGCGACTGGAAATCTCGCCAGGGGACGACGTCACCGAGACGACCTACCGAGTGTTTGCCGATAGCCACCCGATGAGCATGTCGACGTCCTGGGAACCCAGGAGTATCACAGGCGGAACAGTCATCGAGCATCCACACGAAGGACCGCACGGTACGCACGGGCTGAACGCTCGCTTCGCTGCGATCGGTTGGACAGTCGCACACATCCAGGAACGGCTCATCGTTCGCCCGCCAACAGCGTTCGAGACGTCCGAACTGGCCATCCCCGCCGATGTTCACGTCGTCGAGGTCCGACAGACTGTCCTGGCGACACAGCAGGACTCAGACGACTTGATCCCTGTCGAGGCGGCAGACATCATCTTCCCCAGCGACCGCTACGAATTCGTCTACATGATGGACCGACCACAGTAAGGGCAGAGATCAGATGGGCAAGCACCACCCCGAGGAGGACGACGCGCCCCGTACGGTCGACTCGGTCGGCACCATCGACCATGAGCGACCGTACGGCGAGGCGACGCAGTTCACCCTTATAGACTTCGGCGAAGTGCTCCCCGTTCGGCGCCGTGGCTGCCCTGAATGTGGCGACCCGGATATCACGTGCTCCGCCACTAAGTGCTATCGGTGCGGGTCTTCGTTCACGGCCGCATACCAGCTTTCGCCTCGCAGTGAGTGATCTACTGCTTTCCGACTTGAACGCCTCGTAGCTTTTGAAATGGGCCAACCAACCCTCGCTACGGGGCGTTCCTCTTTGGACTCCCCGTGTCCCTTGTAGACCTACTCGCCAAGGTCGCCAGGCTCAGTGTGTTCAGAGTTTCTTTTCTTGTTCAAGGCGGCCCCTGCGGGGCCGCACGGCCTCATGCCCTTTGCCACGGCCGACCGCCCGGGGGCGTGCGGCTGACGCCGGTCCCCCGGGCGGTCGGCCGTGGCGAGGCAGGCCGTGGGGTCCTCGGACCGTTGAAGAAGAAGAGATGTCCTCGCCGGACGGGCAGGTCTCCGAGATGTCCGGGAGTGAGCGCACGTCGCGTACGTGTGTGGCCATTCGGCATCCCGACGACCTCCCAGAGGGCATCACACCGTGTCAAGGGGGCAGTACCGCAGGCACGCGCCGGACAAGCTCCAGGTGCCCCCTTGACACGGCGCGATTGGGCTTGCGCCAGGTCGACGAGATGCCGAAGAGGCCCCCACTTGCAGGTGGATAAGATGAGCAGCTTCACAAGTCCCCTCACGGGAGGTCCCCCTATGACAAAACAGCGACCCGAGGTCAAGACGGGCGAAAATTGCTATGCCACCATTGCAGGTGGTCAGATCTTTGGGATGATCCTTTCTCGGACAGGGAACCTGGTCGAAGTTGAAGACGCAGCCGATCACCAGGTCTACGAAGTGGACCTCAAGAACATCAAGTTGGCGTAGCTCCCACCGCTTACCCACCTCTATCACTCAGCAGCAACCACAAGCGACAACTAATAACAGACGTTCACTTTTGCGAATAGGGCAGGTAGGGGCAGGTAACGACCATCCACAATAGACGAGGACAAACATCGCGCTCTAATCTCTAGGTCGCAGGTTCAAGTCCTGCCGGGGGCACGTCGCGGCTGGTCACAAGCACTTTGTGACCAGCCACCTCGGACACGGAAGCGTCCGGGGGGCCAAGAATGGATCACTTTGGATCCGGGACTTGGTCCGAGCGGGGACGCCGCCGGGGCATCGCGCGATGCCCTGGCGGCGACTGCGGGGTCGCTGGAGAGACAGCGCACTCCTGACGGAAAAAGATGTCGAAGACTCCCGGTAGTCAGTCACTGTTGCACCGACGGGCTTCCCCCGAGAAGTGGTTCATCCGCGTCGCCGGTCGCTATAGGTTGTGCGCATGTACGTGCCGACGCCGACACAGCACGATCCGCGACCGGACGCCGGGCCGCCCTGGTGGCTGCTCATCGGGCCCGGGTTCGCCGCGCTCATCGGTCTGTTCCTGCTCACCGTGGTCTACCGTTTCGATGGGCGAGCGACCCTGCAAATCGAGCTGGGCATGTCCAACCAGGCCATGCTGCTGAGTGGCCTCGTCGCGTACCTCATAGCGGCCGCGATCGCTTTCCCGGCCGGTCTGGTGCTCGGCGCGCGCTTCCCGACGGCGCTGACCGTGCCCGCGCTCTGTTTGATGCTCCTCGGTGTGGTGCTGGTCGCCTTCACTCCCGACAGCGTCCTGTTCCTGGTCGGGCGGGCGCTCAACGGACTCGGCGCGGGGGCGGCCATCGGCGTGACCGTCGCGCTGATCCGGCGGCTCCGCACCGGTCGCGGCGCGGCGGCGGGGGTGACGGCAGGCCTCGGTGTCGTCGCCTTGGCGACCGCACCGTTGCTCGGCGGGCTGGTCTCGGACGCCCTCGGCTTCCGCGTGGTGTACGTGGTAGCCGCGGTGTTCGTGTTCGTCGCGCTCGTCGTGGCCGGAATCCTCGGCATCGTCACGCTGGCGAAGGCGAAGCCGGCGGCACGGCCGATGCCGTACGGCGCGCCGTACCCGCCGCAGGGTCCGCCGCACGCCTGACCTCAGCCGCCGAGACCCCGCAACGCCGTGAGCACTTCCTCCGTCACGTCGAGCCGGGCTTCCACCTCGGACACCTTCGCGGCCACGCGACGGTGCGTCGTGCGGCCGCGGGCGCTGAGGTGGACGAGCACCCGGCGCCGGTCGGCGGCGTCGACCTCGCGGTAGGCCTGCGCGGTGGTCACCAGTTTGTCGACGACCCTGGTCAGCGTCGGGGCGGTGGCCAGCGTCCGGTCGGCGAGTCCGGCCATGGCGAGACCGCCTTTGCCGCTCAGCGCGTCCAGCACCAGCCACTGGTCCAGGGTGAGTCCCTCTTTGGCGAGCACCTGCTCCACGTCGGCGGCGACGGCCCTCGCGGCACGGGTGAGCGAGCCGATGAGCGACGGTCCGGCGGTCGTGACGCCGCGTGTCCCCATATCCCGTCCCTTGCCAAAACCGGACACCCTCGTGATACTTCCAGGTGAAAGCACTTTGACCTTACCGGGCCACCGCATGGAGCGCCATGCCCCTTCGCCTCGCCACGCGGCCCCGCGACGACACCTGGCGCGTCGCCATGGTCGTCCCCTTGCAGGGGCCCGCCGGGCTGTTCGGCCCGTCCTGCGAGGCGATCACCGACCTGGCCGTCCATGAACTCAACGAATCCGGCGGCATCCTCGGCAGGCAGGTCGAGGCCGAAGTGGTCGACGGCGGCGGCTCCTCCGCGCGGGTGGCCGAAGACTTGCGACGCCTGGTCGACGCGGGGCGGGTCGACGCGGTGAGCGGCTGGCACATCTCGTCGATCCGGCACGCGCTCGCGCCGGTCGTGGCCGACAGGGTGCCGTACGTGTACACGTCGCTTTACGAAGGCGGCGAGCGCCGCTCGGGCATCTTCTGCACGGGCGAGACGCCGCGCTGCCAGATCGAACCGGCCTTGCGCTGGCTGCGCGATCACCTCGGCGCCCGGCGCTGGTTCGTCGTCGGTGACGACTACGTCTGGCCGCACCGGTCGGCGCGGGCGATCCGGTACTACGCCAAGGATCTCGGTCTGCGCATCACCGGCGAGGCGTTCGTCGGGCTCGGCACGGGCGATATGTCCACAGTGGTCCGTTCAATCGAACAGTCCACAAGCGACGGTGTGCTCATGTTGCTGGTCGGGCAGGACGCGGTGCGCTTCAACCGCGCCTTCGCCGCGCGCGGGCTCAGCGACCGGCTGACCCGGTTCAGCCCGCTGATGGAAGAGAACATGCTTCTCGCGAGCGGCGCGGACGCCACCGGGAATCTCTACGTCTCCGCCGCGTATTTCCGGTCCATGGTGACCGCCGACGCGATGGACCTGCTCGGCCGCTACGTCGACCGCAACGGTCCCGGCGCCCCAGCCTTGAACAACGCCGCCGAATCCTGTTACGAGGGACTGCACACGCTGGCGGAACTCGTCCGCCGCGCGGGTACGCCGGAACTGCCCGCGCTCAACGCGGCGATCGACGGCGTCGCCTATCACGGCCCGCGCGGCACGATCGAGTTCCGCGGGCAGCAGGCCGACCAGGACGTCCATCTCGCGATCGCCGACGGCTACGACTTCGAAGTCCTCACCAGGCTCTGAATCCCACTCCCCTTGACTCGGTCCGGCACACCACATAGTTTCATCTGGAAATATTCCACGTGATGCACGTTACGCGGAGGTGGGCATGGGCAACGTTGGCCTGCTCTACGTCGGCGCCGCCTTGATGATCAACGGCCTGATGCTGCTCGGCCGGATACCGCCGCGGTCGGCGGCGGTGCTGAACCTGTTCGTGGGCGCGCTGCAGTGCGTCACCCCGACCGTGCTGATCATCCAGGCCGGCGGGAATCCGGACGCGATCCTCGCCGCGTCCGGTCTCTATCTGTTCGGTTTCACCTACTTGTACGTCGGGATCGCGAACCTCGCCGGCCTGGAACCCGAAGGCATCGGCTGGTTCTCGCTCTTCGTGGCGGGCGCCGCCGTGGTGTTCGCGGGAATCGCGTTCCGGCGCGACGGCGATCCGGTGTTCGGCGTCATCTGGCTGTCCTGGGCACTGCTGTGGACGTTGTTCTTCCTGGTGCTCGGCCTCGGCATGGACCGGCTGACGCGGTTCACCGGCTGGACCGTCCTCCTGCTCAGCCAGCCGACCTGCACGGTGCCCGCCTTCCTCGGCCTGACCGGCGCCTACCGCAGCGACGGCGGGACGGCACTGCTGGCGGCCGCGATCGCCGTCGCGCTGGTCGCGGCGGCCCTGTTCCTCCAGAAAACCCACCCGGAGAAAAGGAGTCCCCATGCGACACGGTGACATTGCCGCCAGCCCGGACACGGTCGGCGTCGCGGTGGTCAACTACAAGATGCCGCGGCTGCACACCAAGGCCGAGGTCCTCGCCAACGCCCGCAAGATCGCCGAAATGGTGGTGGGCATGAAATCCGGGCTGCCGGGTATGGACCTCGTGGTGTTCCCGGAGTACTCGACGCAGGGCATCATGTACGACGCGGGCGAGATGTACGAGACCGCGGCGACCATTCCCGGCGAGGAAACCGAGATTTTCGCCGCCGCCTGCCGGGAAGCCCAGACCTGGGGCGTCTTCTCCATCACCGGGGAGCGGCACGAGGACCACCCGAACAAGCCTCCGTACAACACCCTCGTGCTCATCAACGACCGGGGCGAGATCGTCCAGAAGTACCGCAAGATCCTTCCGTGGTGCCCGATCGAGGGCTGGTACCCGGGTGACGAGACCTACGTCAGCGACGGCCCCAAGGGAATGAAGATCTCGCTGATCATCTGCGACGACGGGAACTACCCGGAGATCTGGCGCGACTGCGCGATGAAGGGCGCCGAACTGATCGTGCGCTGCCAGGGTTACATGTACCCGGCCAAGGAACAGCAGGTACTGATGGCCAAGGCGATGGCGTGGGCCAACAACTGTTACGTGGCCGTGGCGAACGCCGCCGGATTCGACGGCGTGTACTCGTACTTCGGCCATTCCGCGCTCATCGGTTTCGACGGCCGCACGCTCGGCGAGACCGGCGAGGAGGAATACGGGATCCAGTACGCGCAATTGTCGGTGTCGGCGATCCGTGACGCGCGTACCTACGACCAGTCGCAGAACCACATCTTCAAGCTGCTGCACCGCGGGTACACCGGCGTGCGGGACGCGGACGAGGGAGACAAGGGCGTGGCGGACTGCCCGTTCGACTTCTACAAGCTGTGGGTCACCGATGCCAAGAAGGCGCAGGAGAACGTCGAGGCGATCACCCGCGACACCATCACTCCTCGGCACCCATGATGAGCACCGTCAGCCGGACGCCCCGTGACGTGTGGGCGAAGCTCAGCACCAGCGGGACGAGCACGAGCGCGAGGTAAGTCCACAAGGGCCAGTGGTACAGGTGGTTCAAGTGCCACGTCTCCTTGAGGGCGATGAAGAAGGCGCCCGCGCACACGATGAACCAGCCCTTGGCCTTGTTGGCGAAGGTGGTCATGGTGCGCCGCTGGCCTGCCGTGAGCGTCTTCATGAACTCGCGCTGGATCTTCTTCCGGCGACGGCGTTCCTTGATGACGGCCACCGGCGGCACCAGCCACCACCAGCGCGACCTGGGGGTGCCGCCGGCAGGACGGCGGGTCTGGACCGAGCGCAGGTCCTCGAACCGTTCACTTTCCTCGCGGAGTTCGAGCGCGCCCTGGTACATGGGCCCGGCGACGAGAAGCCAGCCACCGAGGAAGGCGGACCAGGCGATGACGTACTCGATGTGGATCACCCCTCCCTGGACCACCGCTCGCCGTGATCCCTCGACGGCAGCGTATCGGCCCTAGGATCGGGGGGATGGACAGGATCGACAGCGGCAGCCGGGTGATCGCCGCACCGCCCGCGACCGTCTACAACGCACTTCTCGACCGCACGGCCCTCGAAGCGTGGCTGCCGCCCGAGGGCATGCGCGGCCGCGTCGAACACTGGGATCCCCGGCCCGGCGGCGGCTTCCGGATGACCCTCACCTATCTCGACGCCTCCGATGCCCCCGGCAAGAGTTCGGACGCGACGGACGTCGTCGAAGTCGGGTTCGCCGAACTTCTGCCGCCGGAACGCGTGGTGCAGAAGGCCGTCTTCGAGGCCGGCGACCCGTCCTTCGCGGGCACCATGACGATGACCTGGCAGCTCACCGTCGCGGGTGACGGCACCGAAGTGACCGTCACCGCGACAGGTGTGCCTTCCGGCATCGGCCAGGCCGATCACGAGGCCGGGATCGCCTCCTCCTTGGCCAACCTGGCGTCCTTCGTCGAAGCGAGCTGACGTCCGGACGCGGTGACGATCGCGGCGAGGACGGCCATCACCAGCGGCACCACGAAGGCCGCCCGGAATCCGCCGAGCGCGGCTTCCCGCGAACCGTCCCCGAGCGCCGCGACGCTGACGGCCGTCACCGCCGACAGCCCGAGCGCCGCGCCGAACTGGAAGGACGTGTACAGCAGGCCACCCGCCAGTCCCTGTTCGTCTTCGGCGATCCCGTCGGTGGCGACGATCGTCAGCGGGCCGTAAGCGAGGGCGAACCCGAGGCCGAGGAGGATCATCGACGGGAACATCGCCGCGTACGTCCAGTCCATGCCCAGCGGCAGGAAGAGCGCGTACGCCACGACGGCGAGCACGAGACCGCCGAAGATCACCCGCGCGTTGCCGAACTTCGCCACCAGACGCGGGGTCAGCGTCGGCGCGAGGATCGCGTCGATCCCGGTCGCCAGCAGCGCCAGGCTCGTCTCGAGCGTCGACCAGCCCCGGAGTTCCTGGAGGTACAGGGTGACGAGGAACTGGAACCCGAAGAACGAGCCCGCGTAGAGCAACGCGCTGACGTTGGCCCGCACCAGCGGACCCGACCTCAGGATGCCCAGTCGCACCAGTGGCGCGGGTGAACGGCGTTCGATGGCCACGAAGGCCGCCAGCGCGGCCACTCCCCCGGCGAAGGACGCGACCGTCCAGCCCCAGCCCCGCGCGGGGTGTTCCAGCCGGACCACCGCGTAGGCGATCAGCAACATCGCCACGGTCACGGTGACGGCGCCGCCGAGGTCCAGACGCCGTGGGCCTTGGTCCCGCCCCGCCGGTTCCTTGATGAGCCAGAGCGCGGCGGTCAGGATGACGGCGGCCAGGATCACCGGCGTGAAGAACACCCAGCGCCAGTCGATCCTGGTCAGCAGCCCACCGATGACCAGGCCCAGCGAGAAGCCGCCCGCCGCGGTACCGGCGTAGAACAGCAGTGCCTTGGTGCGTTTGGGGCCTTCCTCGAAGCTCGTGGTGATGATCGACAGGCCGGCCGGGGTCATGAAGGCGGCGGCGACACCGGTGACGAACCGGGCGATCAGCAGCATCCAGCCCTCGGTGGCGAACCCGCCGAGCCCGGAGAAGACAAGGAACACCACCAGCCAGACGAGGAACATGCGGCGACGGCCGTAGAGGTCGGCGGCGCGCCCGCCCAGCAGCATCAATCCGCCGTAGCCGAGCACGTAGGCGCTCACCACGCCGCTCAGCATCGCGGTCGACAGGCCGAGTTCGGCGCGGATGGACGGCAACGCCACGTTCAGCATCGCGACGTCGATGCCCTCCAGGAAGATGGCGCCGCACAGCACCAGGAGCACGCCCCAGGCCCGCCCGCTCATCCGGTCGGCGGCGTGCGGCGGCGTTCGCGTTGTGCTCAAGATCGAAACTCCCTCAGTGGACAAGGGACCGACGGTTACCCAGCTGCCGGTCGGTTCCCTCTTGTAACCAAGGGGATCTTCCGTCACCATCGATGACCATGGAAGAAGGCACTTTGAACTCACCCAGTCGTTGTGAACTCACCGAGGCGGACTACGCGGCCTTCCAGTGGGACACCCGCGAGGACTGCGAGGTCCGCCAGATCCTGGACCGGGTGGCGGACAAGTGGTCACTCCTGGTGATCGCGCTGCTCGACGTGAACACCCTCCGGTTCACCGAGCTGAAGTACAAGATCGACGGCATCAGCCAGCGCATGCTCACCACCACGCTGCGTCACCTCGAACGCGACGGGCTCGTGAACCGGACCGTCTATCCGGTCGTGCCGCCCAGGGTCGAGTACGCGCTGACACCGCTGGGAATCACGCTGCACAAGACGATCCAGTCGCTGGTCGCCTGGACCGAGGACCACCAGAGCGAGATCGCCGTCGCGCGGGCCCGATACGACCAGCGCGTCAACACCTGAGGAGCCGCATGGCCAGACTTTCCGGCGGGGATCCGTCACTGCTGCGGCGACTCAACGCCATAGCGGTCCTGCGGGCGCTGTACGCGGCCGAAGAACTCACCCTCACGGAACTGGTCAAGGCGAGCGAGGTCTCCCGGCCGACGGTCGAGGAGATCGCCACCGACCTCGGCGAGCAGGGGCTGATCGAAGAGGTGCAGCTCTCCCCCGACGCGCCGAGACCGGTCGGCAGGCCCGCCAAGCGGTATCGCTTCCGTCCCGAGTCCGGGCACGTCGCCGGACTCGAGATCGGCCCGCACCAGGCGTTGTGCCTGGTCGCCGATCTGCGCGGCGTCGTCGTCGGACGGGCGAGGGCCGAGGTCACCCCGGAGATGGACGCGCCCGACCGCCTCGGCGTCGCGCGCCGGGTGCTCGGTGCCGCCGTCGGAGGCCGTCCGAACGTCCGGGTGCTCGGCGTCGGCACCACCGGCGTGGTGTCCGGCGGCAAGGTGGTCCGCGGCGAACGCCTGCCCGGCTGGACCGGGCTCGACCTGCCTGCGGAGTTCGGCGGCGGATGCCCGGTGCTGGCGGGCAACGACACCAAGCTCGCGACGCTGGCCGAGCACTGGCGCGGGGCCGCGAACGGCGTCGACGACATCGTCTACGTGCAGGCCGGGCGGACCGTGTCGCTGGGCCTGCTGCTCGACGGGAAACTGCACGCCGGGCACAACGGCGCGGCGGGCGAGATCGGCGCCCTGCGGCGGGTCGGCTGGTACGCGGCGCTCGACCGGTTCCTCGCCTTCGGCGACGGCTCCGGATCCGCCGAGGCCACCAGGCGGGTCTTCGACGCCCTGCGCGGTGGCGATCCCGAAGCCGAGGCGATCGTGGCCGCCTTCGTGACGGATCTGTGCGTCGGCGTCGCCGCGGCCGTGCTCACCGTCGACCCGCAACTGGTGGTGATCGGCGGCGGGCTCGCGCAGGCCGGGGACCTGCTGACGACACCGCTGCGGACCGAACTGACCCGCCTGTGCCTGTTCCCGGTGCGCGTCGAGACGTCGATGCTCGGCGACGACTCGGTGGCGCTCGGCGCGGTGCGGCTGGCCCTCAGCCGCGTGGAGCGCGAGTTGTTCAGCGTCGCGGACGTCGCCTGACCAGGCTGATCACCACGATCAGCACGGCCACCGCACCACTGGTGAACAGCTGCGCCCGCGCGCTCGCGTCCGTCCACATGAGGATGAGGACGCCGGCCATCGCGAGCAGCGCGACCCAGCTGAGCCACGGGAAGCCCCACATCCGCACCGGGAGATCCGCGGCGGTGCCGTCCCGTTCCGCCGCTTTCCGCAGCTTCAGCTGGGAGATGGCGACGAAGATCCAGACCAGCAGGATGTTCGCCCCGATGGCGTTGAGCAGGAACGGAAGTACGTGTTCCGGGGCGAGGAAGTTCAGCAGCACGGCCACGAAACCGAAGGCGACCGACGCCAGCACCGCCGTCCGCGGAACCCCGGCGCCGGACAACCGCAGCATCGCGCGCGGCGCTTCACCTCGCGAGGCCAAGGAAAACACCATCCGCGACGCGCCGTAGAGGTTCGCGTTCAGCGCCGACAGCAAAGACGTCAGCACGACGAAACTCATCAAGAGCGCGGCCGACGGCACCCCGATCTGCTCCAGGATGGTCACGAACGGGCTGGCGTTGGCCGACGCGGATTCCCACGGCAGCAACAACACCATCAGCGCCACGGAACCGACGTAGAACAGCAGCAGGCGCACGATGACCGTGCGCGTGGTGCGGCGGATCGAATCCGCCGGGTCGTCGGACTCCGCCGCGGCGATGGTGACCAGTTCCATGCCACCGAAGGAGAACGCGACCGCGAGCAGGCCGGTCAGCACGCCTTGCGGGCCGTTGGGCAGGAACCCGCCGTGCCCGGTGAGATTGCTCAAGCCGACCGGCGACGTACCCGGCAGGATCCCGAACACCGCCAGCGTGCCGAGGACGAGGAACCCGACGACGGCGGTCACCTTGATCGCGCCGAACCAGAACTCGAACTCCCCGAACGAGCGCACGGCGAACAGGTTCACCACGGTCAGCACCGCCATGAACAGCAGCACCCAGGTCCACTGTGGAATCGCAGGCAGGAGCCCGTTCGCGAGCCCCGCCGCCGCGGTCGCCTCGGCGGCCACCACGACCACCAGCAGCGACCAGTACAGCCAGCCGACGGTGAACCCGGCCCAGCGCCCGAGCGCCTTCTCCGCGTACACCGAGAACGAACCGCTGCTCGGCTCGGCGGCGGCCATCTCGCCCAGCATGCGCATGACGAGCACCATGAGCAGCCCGGCGACCACGTAGGACAGCAGGATGCCGGGGCCCGCGGTGTTGATGCCCGCGCCGGTGCCGACGAACAGCCCGGCGCCGATCGCCCCGCTGATGGCCAGCATGGTGACGTGCCGCCGCCGGAAGCCGGTGCCGAGTGTCCGGGTCTCGATCTCGGTCACGGATTCGGCGGGGCCTGGTGCGGGCATGGTGGATCCATTCGTCTGCGGCGGTACGCGGTGCTCAACCGCGGGACAACTCTTCCAGCCGTTCGTGGAGCCGGTCGACGTGGTCCTCGCTTTCGGGCTTCATCAGCACGCTACGCAGGATCCGCGCGCCGTCCGCATCCGCGTCGACCCCGGTGTGACGCAGGCCGAACTGGGGCCCGCTCACCCGCAGCGTGCTGAGGTACACCGGATCCTTCGCCGCGGCCATGCCGTTGCGAAGGATCCGCGCGCTCACCTGGTCGATCTTCGACAGGGAAGGCGGCTCCGTGCGCGGGAAGTAGGTGACGATGTCGAGTTCCGGTGACTGGTACAGGTCGAACCGCTCGGAGTCCTCCAGCAGTTTCGCCCACCGCAACGCCGCGCGGCGCCCGGCCGCGAGCACCCGGCCCAGCCCGTCGGGGGTGGGCGGCAGCACCCGGAAGGTGAGCCACAACGCGGCGGCCGCCGCACCAGCCCGGGAGCATTCGAGACTGATCTCGCCGAGGTGCAGGTCTTCCGAGGTGAAATAGGTGTACGGCGAATCGTGCAGGAAGAACCGGGCCGTCCCGGGATCCTTGAACAGCACCGCGCCGCAGCCGTAGGGCTGGAGTCCGTGCTTGTGCGGGTCGATGACGATCGAATCGGCCTCGGCGATGGCGAGCCACGGGGCCTCTGGCAGCCCCTCCGGACCGTCCAAACCGGACAGAAGCCGGAAGAACCCACCGTAGGCGGCGTCGACGTGCACCCGGACGCCGTACCGTTCGCGCAGCGCCAGCGCCTCGTGGACCGGTTCCACCGTGCCGAGCCCTGTCGTGCCCGCGGTGAGCACCACGGTGCCGATCTTCCCGGTACGCAGCAGGTCTTCGAGCGCGTCGAGGTCCATCGCGCCGCGAGCGTCGACAGGCACCGTGTGCCCCTCGACACCGAGTACGCCGCACATCCTGCCGTGTGTGTAGTGCGCCTCGGCGCTGTAGGCGATCCCCTTGCCCGGCCGCGTCTCCCGCGCGACGAACAGCGCCTCGAGGTTCGCCACGGTACCGCTGGTGGTCAGATGCCCGAGATGCTCCGCATAGCCGAACATCGTGGCCAGCCGGCCGACGACCTCGCGTTCCATTTCGGCCGTCGCCGGCCCGCCGTCGAGCGCGTGGTTGTTGGGGTTGACCAGCATCGCGGCCAGATAGCCGACCACCGCGGCCGGATGCGGCGGTTTGAGCATCTGGCCCGCGTAGGACGGGTGGAAGAACGGGTAGTTGTCCTTCAGCCGCTCGGTGAGCTCCTCGAACGCGTTCTCGAACCGCCCATCGGGGATCTCCAGCGACGGATGTGGCCGCATGGGGGTGAACGTCTCCGCCCACGCCTCGTTCGACGTCAACGCCTGACCGAGCCAGTACCGGAAGTCCATCAAGGGCGCCCTTCGCTTCGTTCGGCTCCAAAAAACGTAGAAGTCGCCGGAGGCCTCGCGCAACCGTCTTCGGTAGGGGTCAGCTCCCCCGGGTCACCGCCGCCTGACGCCGCGCCTCGCCCTTGTCCTCCAGCTGCCTGACGATCTCCCGCAGCGAAACGGCCAGGTCGGCGCACTCCGCCGGGCTGAGCCGGTCGGTGACGAACGCTTCTTCCTGGTTGAACTCCGGGAAGAGCTCCCGCATCAGCCGTTCGCCCTCCGCTGTCAGCGCGAGCAGCACCAGCCGTCCGTCGACGGGGTGCTTGCGCCGGGTGACCAGGCCGTGCGTTTCCAGCGTCTTCATCACCCCGGTCAGCGTTCCCTTGGTGATCCCGGACTCGGCGGCGACGTGTCTGGTCTCCTTCTCGCCGAAGATCCACACCACCCAGAGCACCACGAACGCGGTCCAGGTGAGCCCCGCGGCGCGCAGGACCGAGTTCTCGAAGTGCAGCCGCACGGCCGTGGCGGCGCGGTGGAGGTTGGCCACCGCCTCCATCCGCTCCCACAGCAGCGGGATTCCGCCCAGCTTGGCCCGCACGGCGGTCTCGGTCTCGGCCAGTGTGTGATACCCGGTCAACAGCCACCTCCTCACCGGCCCCGGAGGTACCAGCCCGGTGGACGCGCACCCCCGCGCGCCCGATCCGCCGATGGTATGCGGAACGAGCGGGAGTCCACAGTGGTCTATCCGGGTCAACGAGCGGGAACGGCCGCCCGGTGTTCGGCGATGTCACCGAACAGGTCGCCCATCTCCTCGACGCGTTCGATCACCTGCTCGGCGGTGAACAGCAGGTCGGCGGCCTGGCGGCAGGCCTCGACCTCCTCCCAGGTCACCGGGGTGGACACGGTCGGGATGGCACGGCCGCGCAGGGAGTAGGGCGCGATGGTGGTCTTGGCGGTGTTGTTCTGGCTCCAGTCGATGAACACGCGGCCGGGGCGGATCGCCTTCGTCATCCTGGCGACCACGGTTTCCGGCGACCGGTGCGCGAGCTCCTCCGCGACCGCCTTGGCGTATTCGGAGGTGCGCTCGTCGGAACGGGTGCGCACCGGGCAGTACAACTGCATTCCCTTGTTGCCGCTGGTCTTCGCGTACACGGTCAAGCCGTCTTCGGTGAGCAGCTCGCTGAGCGTCTCGGCTACCCGGCAGCAGTCGACGACGTCCGCGGGCAACCCGGGATCGAGGTCGAACACCAGCAGATCGGGTGATTTGCGCGCGCCACGCGGGCCCACCGTCCACTGTGGAACGTGCAGTTCCAGCGCGGCGAGATTGGCCGCCCACATCAACGTCGGGAGGTCGCCGACCACCGGGTAGTCGAGCGTTTCCTCCCCGCCCCGACGGCCGCGGTTGGTGAGCCGCGCGGTGCGCACCCACTCGGGCGCGTGCCGGGAAACGTTCTTCTCGTAGAACGGTTCGCCGTCGACGCCGTCCGGGAACCGGCGGAACGTGACGGCGCGGTCGCGCAGATGCGGGAGCATCGCGGGGGCGACGCGGCGGTAGTAGTCGAGGACCTCGCGTTTGGTGAAACCGTGCGCCGGGTAGAGCACCTTGTCCAGATTGGACAATCCCAGCCGCCGCCCCTCGACCTCGACCGTTATCCGCTCATCAGGCACCCTTCGACGATAGATCACCGGCGGGGATTCCGGGTACCGTGAGGCATGAGTACCGTGCCGGACGCGATCGCCCCGATGCTGGCGACCGACGGTGACCTGCCCACCGGCGGTTGGGGGTACGAGTACAAGTGGGATGGCTACCGCTGCTGCCTGCGGGTCGCCCGCGACGGCGAGACCCGCCTCACCAGCCGGCGCGGCCTCGACATCACGGCGACGTACCCGGACGTGACCGCCGAGGCCTTCGACGGCCACGAAGCCGTCCTCGACGGTGAGATCGTCGTCCTGGACGACCGGGGACGGCCGAGTTTCCCGCTGTTGCAGACGCGGCACCTGCGCACACCGGACGCGTCGCTGCTGGAGCGCAGCCCGGTGCACTTCTTCGCCTTCGACGTGCTGTTTCTCGACGGCACCCTCCTGCTCGACGAGCCCTACGCCGCTCGTCGTGAACTCGTGACTTCGCTGGGTGGCGGTGGCCGTGTCGTCATCCCACCGGGCTACACCGACGACGACATCTCGCCCGATCAACTGCTGGAAGTCGTCCGGCAGCACGGGCTCGAAGGGCTGATCGCGAAGAAGCTCGACAGCCGGTACCACCCCGGCAAGCGGACGCGGCAGTGGATCAAACGGGCACTGTGGCACACCCAAGAGGTCGTGGTCGGTGGCTGGCGACCCGGCGACGGACGGCGCTCGGGGACGCTCGGCGCGCTGTTGCTGGGCGCGCACGACGAGGCCGGTGAGCTGCGGTACGTCGGCGACGTCGGGACCGGGTTCAGCGACAAGGTCCTCGAAGACCTGTACGCCCGGCTCACCCCGCTGGAACGGAAGACGCCGCCCTTCGCTTCGAAGGTCCCGCGTGATCGGGCGCGGCGGGCGCACTGGGTGGCGCCGGAACTGGTCGGGGAGGTCATGTACCGGAACTGGACCCTGGACGGACGGCTGCGGCATACGACCTGGCGGGGACTGCGCGCGGACAAGGCACCCGAGGACGTCGTGCTTCCTTCCTAGCGCGTGTCCGCGGCGTGTCAGTGCCGTGGCGGTCCGGTGTCAGTCCGGTCGGTGATCGTTGCTCTCGACAACGAGAGATCACCACCACGAAGGAGTTCCCACCATGTCTGTCTTCCCCACCCCGAAGCCGATCACCGCCACCCTGACCACCGCGGGTGCCCGGGTGCGCGTCGCCGCGAGCGAGCGTTCGGACGCGGTGGTGCTGGTCGAGCCGATCGACAGCACGAGCAAGTCGGATGTGAAGGTCGCTGAGAACACCAAGGTCGGCTTCGCGGACGGAGAGCTGTCGATCGAGACGAAGAAGGCGGGCGGCAAGGCGGGCTCGGTCGCGATCACGATCGAGGTGCCCGCCGACTCCCGGCTCGTCCTGAACACGGCGTGGTCGGACGTGCGCGCCGACGGCCGGTTCGGCGACTGCGTGCTGGAGGTGGCGTCGGGCCAGGTCCAGGTCGACCGCGTCGCGACGGTGCGGGGCAACCTGGCGGCGGGCGAGGTCACACTCGGGCACGTCGCCGGGACCGCGGACGTCGACGGTGGCACGGCCTGCCTGCGAATCGGCGAGGCCGAGGGCACGGTCCGGTACGCGGGGTCGACCGGGAAGGTCTGGATCGGGCACGCCCACGCCGATTTGGATTTCTCCGGCTCTAGCGGAAGTTTCGACATCGACCGTGCCGACGGCGACGTCGTCGCTAAGGCGGCCAACTGCCCGATCCGGGTCGGCAAGCTGTCGCGCGGTGCCGAGCTGGTGAACGCTTCCGGGGGTATCGACATCGGCGTCGACGGGGACGCCGCGTCAGTGGATGCCAAGAGTACCAAGGGTTCGGTGCGCAACTCCGTCGCCGCGGAGAGCGGCGAGGGCGGGGTCAAGGTGTACGCCCGCACGCGGCTCGACGACATCGTCATCCACCGCGCGGCCGCCTGAGGGCGTTCGCCTGTCAGTGCAGCCTCGATCGCCAAGACGTAGAGCCCCAAGCGCTACTCACGATCATCTGGACCGAACGGACGACGCGCGTGACTGGATGGACGACGCGGGCGAAAGTCAGTTCCCACTCGCCGATCGGTCCAATGTGGACTCTCTTGCCTGGTTCCAGTAACCGTTCCAGGTCGGTGACGAGCTGGTCGGTCGTGGTGTGCCGCAGGCCGGTCACCGGGTCGCTCGCGTGCGGGGTGCTGCGGCCGCGGCCGCGCTGGTCGAACAGCACCGCGCGGTAGCGGGCCGGGCGAACATCCGCCGCATACCGGCGTGCAACCCTGGCCGGGGCCACCGTGCGGCATGACCTCCGGGTTCCCGCAGGTCTCCCAAGAGACGAAGACGCCGTCACCTACATCGAGCAATCCTTTGTCACAGGTCGATCATGAATACCGGCCGGAACCGTCAGTGAGATCGCGAAACACCTTCGCCGCAACGAAGTTCAGCACACCGGCCCTTTCTTCGCGGCGCCGGGAGGGGCAGATTCATCGGTACCGGCGAAACCACCAGAGACGGGGAACCCATGGCGGTTGACGGCACGATGTTCACCCTTGGCGTGGAAGAAGAGTTCCTTCTCCTCGATCCGCTGGACGGGTCAGTCGCGTTGCGCGCGCCCGAGCTTCTCGAACACCTCGCCGCCGAACCGGACGTCACCGGTGAGCTGATGCGGTTCCAGATCGAGACCGCGACCGGGATCTGCCACGGCTTGGACGAGGTCCGCTCGGAACTGACCCGCCTGCGGCAGATCGTCGCGAGCGCGGCGGAGGCCGACGGCTGCCTGATGGTGGCGGCGGGGATACCGCCTGCCGGCCCGCGAGGGGACACGATCACGCCCGAACCGCGGTACCGGCGGATGGCCAGGGCCTTCCCCGATCTGATCGACGACGCGGGAACCTGTGCCTGCCACGTGCATGTCGGGTTGCCGTCGCGGGATCTCGGCGCGCGGGTCCTCGCCGGACTGCGGCCGTGGCTCGCCCCGTTGCTGGCGCTCAGTGTCAACTCCCCGATCGAGAACGGCGCCGATTCCGGGTGGTCCAGCAGGCGCTTCCCGATCTGGGACCGATGGCCGACGGCGAGGCCGCCCGACGAATGGCCTGGTGCGGCCGCCTACGACAGCAGCGTCGGGGACGCCTTGCGTCACGGGGCCGCCCTCGACCCGGCCGGGGTGTACTTCTACGCCCGGCTTTCCTCTCGCCATCCCACGGTGGAGGTCCGGATCGCCGATGTCTGCCTCGCTGTCGACGACGCCGTCCTGCTCGCGGCGCTGGTACGCGGACTGGTGGCGACCTGCGCCGGGGCGACCGGACTTCCGCGGGTTCGTGGCGCCCGGATCGGCGCGGCACTCACGGCCGCCGCGCGCCGCGGCCTCGACGGGCCGGGCATCGACGTCTTCACCGGCCGGGAGGCCGATCAGCGCGCTCTTCTCGGCAGGCTCGTCGATTTCATCCGGCCCGCGCTCAGGGCGGCCGGCGATCTCGACGACGTCGAGCAGGGGTTGCACTCGCTTTTCGAGCGCGGGACCGGCGCGACCCGGCAACGCCGGCTGTTCGCGGAGGCGGCCTCCCCCGGCGAATTCGCCGCGGACCTCGCCTTCGCGACGATGAACGTCCCGGCCGGGTGAACCAGCGTCACAGCCAGCCGGACTCCCGCGCGATCCGCACCGCGTCGACCCGGTTGCGGGCGCTGAGCTTCGACACGATCGTCGTCAGATAGTTCCGCACGGTCCCGGCGGAGAGGAACAGTTCGGCCGCGATCTCGGTCGGATCGGAACCGACCGACGCCAGCCGGAGCACCTCGATCTCCCGGGCCGTGAGCGGGCATTCCTCGCTGTCCCAGGCCGCGAGCGCCAAGTCACCGTCGACGACGCGCCGCCCGGCCGCGACCCCGCGGACGGCGTTGGCCAGCCTGTCGGCGGGCGCGTCCTTGCGCAGGAAGCCGTTGACCTTCGCGGCCAGCGCCCGCCGGAGGGTTCCGGGGCTGCCGAGCGAGGTGAGGATCAGCGTGCGGACGCCGGGCAGTTGTTCGTGCAGTTCGGCGGCGGCGGTGAGCCCGTCCTTGCCGGGCAGGTCGATGTCGATGAGCGCGATGTCGGGGCGCGAAGACCGGGCGAGCGGAAGGATCTCGTCACCGCTGGCGCATTCGGCGACGACCTCGATGTCGGCTTCCAGCCCGAGCAGCGCGACGAGGGCCCCTCGGACAATGTGCATGTCCTCCGCCACCAGGACCTTGATCATCGACCCCATCTGCCTTTCGCCTGCGCCTGCGCCCCACGAGCCGACAATACTATCCTCACACACCCGTACCGCGAAATGGAAACCGGCCCTTGACCGCCGCAGGGGGACGCGGTCAAGGGCCGGTTCTGTGTTGCCGCGGGAATACGTTCTTCGAACCGCGCCAACACGGCCGGGGTAGTTCCGGCGTGAATGCGCTACCAGTGATTTTGCGGCCGCCCGCCGTGGAGATCCAGTGCGCACACCATCGCCGACCTGTGGTTTTCACATGGCGTTCCCGTGACGCCCCGCTCCGCCGGACCCCGTGAGATTTTCACGTCGCCGCACACAGGAATCCATATCCGGCGGTGATTCAAGCACTTCAGGAGAAGCGGCGGCGAACACTACTGTCGAAACCGCAAAGCAAACCAGAATTCCTCGAGCGAAAGGACGGTACAATGGATGAGACTGTCCGGCGAGCCGTGGAGCGAGCCATTGGGGCCATGAACGAGAAACTGGGCGAAGAGCTCACTATCGACGAGATCGCCCGCGCCGCGACGTTCAGCAAATTCCATTTCACCAGGGTGTTCCAGCAGGCCACCGGCGTCTCGCCGGGCCGGTTCCTGTCCGCGCTGCGGCTCGACGAGGCCAAACGCCTGCTGCTGGTGACCTCACTCACGGTCGCCGACATCAGCCACCGCGTGGGCTACAACAGCGTCGGCACCTTCAGCACGCGGTTCAGCAGCCGCGTCGGCCTCTCCCCCTCCGCGTACCGCCAGCAGGGCGGTTTCCAGCGACGGCTGGCAGGCGAATCCCTTCCCGGTGTGAAGCCCGCGATCGTCCGCGGTTTCGTGTCGGTGCCGCCGGAGATCTCGCCCGGCCTCGTCTTCGTCGGTCTCTTCCCGACGCGTATCCCCGAGGGCGCGCCTGTGCGCCACACGGTCATCGACGCCCCCGGCCCCTATCAGCTCACCGAGGTCCCGGAAGGCACCTGGCACCTCGTCGCGCACTGTGTGACCGGGCCGCTCACGCGCCGCGGCAGCGGATACAGCGGCCACCACGGCCCGATCACCGTCGAGCCGGGCGTCACCGCGCGGCTGGCGGACCTGCGGATGCGCCCCAAATGCCTGTTCGACCCGCCGGTCCTGCTCGCCCTGCCCGACCTGCGGCGACGGCCGGAGCCGGTCAAGCACGCCGCCTGACCCGAGTGCCCGCGTGCTCGGAGACGTGACTCGCGTGCTTGAACTCCGCACTCCTGAGTGCGGAGTTCAAGCACGCGAGTCACGCCCTCGTTCCGACCGCTAGGCCGACAGGCGGCCCGCCGGGGAAGCGAAACCCTCGCGGATGTTCTGCCGCCAGAGTTCGTAGGCAGGCGTGCCGTCCGCGGCGTTCGCGGTGACCTCGGTCGAGTCGGCGAGGTCGACGGCCTCCTCGATGCTCAGCCCGGCCAGCGTCCGCGCGGCGCGGCGGGTGTGCGGCGGGACGAACGACGAGAACGTCCTCGCCTTCACCGCGAACACGACGCCGAGGCCGAGTTCGTCCTGGTGCTCCCCCGCCGACTCGCGCAGCCGGGTCAGCCCCGGCTGGTCACAGCCGCCCGCGAAGGTCGAGGCCAGCCCGACCCCGCTCCACAGGTCCCCACGGCGTTCGGCCGGGAAGCGGTTCACCGCCGCGGCGACCTTCACCGGGTCGGCGCCGTTGATGAACCACAGCGCCCGCCCGATGCCCTGGTCACAGGCGCGAGGGAAGTACGCGGGAGCGCCCGCCCACGGATACGGCTTGGGGACGAACTGCTCGCCGACCCACTTGCGCGTGTCGAAGTAGGCGCGATCGAAGGCGTAGCCGTCGACGGCCAGCCAGCTCATCGTCGGATGGAACGGGACGCCGTCCAGGTCCGGCAGCACCTTCTTCCACAGCGGCCGCGGCAGCCTGGCCATCGCGAATCCGATGCCGATGTAGGTCAGGAACACGTGGCCGACGCCGGGGCCGCTCATCAGTTCGGCGGTGCGGTCCTTCCGGCCGCCGGGCATGACGTCGAGGATGGTGAACGCCATCGCCGCGCCCTCGTAGGCGAACCCGCGCATCTCCGGCTCGACCATGTCCAGGCGCCGCTCGGCCTCCCACAGCGGCGGCGCCTCGATCCCCCACTCGAACCCGCACACCACCGACTGCGGGATCGACTCCAGCCGGGCGGTCGCCGGTGTCGGCGGCACCCCGAAGCCCCGCCCCTCGAAACCGACCGAGGCCAGCGAGGGCGCGAACAAGACCTTGCGCAGGGCACCCAGCAATGAGCTCATCACATACGTCCTTTGTGGATAGTGTCGGTTCGCGCGCGAACTCGGCTCTTGCCGAGGAGACCACGCCGTGCTCGCTGCCCGCTCGACGGCCGATCGAGGTCGGCGCCGGTACCGCCGAACAGTCCATTCGCGGCCATGACAATGGTGAATTCACCCGTTCGCCAACCGAATTCACCGGAGTGGGATGTACGCGACAGGGAATGGAAAGCACTTATGGCGGCAATTTTACCGTCTTCTGGCCTGACACTGAGTAATCGACCGATCGCAATTTCACCATACTCGAAGCTCCAACATCGTCGCAGCTCACCAGGGTCTTGATCGCCCGAGCAGGGCTCCGAAAAAAGCGCAACCTTGAATCGTGCGATTCAGATTCACTCTTCCGGGTTTGCTATGTACACTGAGAGTTAGCGCGTTATGGGGAAGAGGAGGTCGGAGTGATCCGAGTCCTATTGGCCGAGGATATGCACATGGTCCGCGGCGCCTTGGTCGCTCTGCTGAACCTCGAGAAGGACATCGAGGTCGTCGCGGAGGTCTGCTCGGGCGACAAGATCCTCCCGATGGCAGCGGAGTACCTGCCGGACGTCGCGATCATCGACATCGACCTGCCGGCCAAGGACGGGCTCGCCGCCGCTTCCGAGCTCTACCAGCAACTTCCCGACGTCCGCACGCTGATCCTCACCTCGCTCGGCCGTCCGGGCACCGTGCGCCGCGCGCTCGACGCGAAGGTCAACGGCTTCCTGCTCAAGGACGCGCCCGCCGACAAACTCGCGAACGCCGTCCGCTCGGTCGCCATCGGCCGCCGGGTCATCGACAGTGAACTCGCGCTTTCCGCATGGGAAACGGAGGATTGCCCGCTGACACCGCGGGAAGCCGAGATCCTCCGCCTCGCGGCGAACGGCCGCACGGTCGCCGACATCGCGGCCGAACTGTTCCTGTCACCGGGGACCGTGCGGAACTATCTCGCCACCGTGGTCACGAAACTCAACGCCCGCAACCGGGTCGACGCCATCCGCATCGCCACCGATTCCGACTGGCTCTGACCACCCGCGCGCCTTCTCCTTCGCCACAATCGGTTCCGTGCACCAGGTCGTGACGATCACATACGGCGCACCGAAGAAATCACGGTTCACCGGGTGTTTCCGGCACTGTTCCGAAGGTTCTCCCTCTGTCACCGTCACAGAGGGGGAGTCCACCGGAGGGGCAGGGGATGCACGGGATGAGTACCGAACCGGGAGACGTCGCGAACATCGCGGTGCGCGCGCGGCTTCTCGGCCCGCTCGAACTGCACGCCGGCGGGGCCGATCGCGCGCCGACCACACCGAAACTCCTGCAACTGCTGGCGATGCTGCTCATCCGGCCAGGCAAGACGGTCCACGTCGACTCCCTCGTCCACGAGCTGTGGAACGACACTCCCCCGCGCAGTGTCCGCCGGACCCTGCACACCTACGTCCACCACCTCCGCCGCCACCTCGATCCCGGCGGTGACGGCCTGCTGGTCACCAGCCCGCCCGGGTACCGGCTGGACGTCGACCCGGCCGTTGTCGACGTGGCGGAGTTCCAGCGTCTGCACCACCTGGGCCGCGACCTGCTGAGCGACGGCGACAACGCGGCGGCCGCGCACGCGTTCCGCACCGCGCTGGACCTGTGGTCCGGTCCACCGCTGGCCAACATCCACTGTGGACCCACGCTGGCCGCCTACACAGTCTATCTGCTGGAGCACCGGCGCAACGCCCGTGACCTGTGGATCGAGGCCGAGATCCGCGCCGGGCGGCATCGGGAGATGCTCGGGGTGCTGCGGTCGCTGGCCACCGCGAACCCGTTCGACGAAACCCTGCACGCCCAGCTGATCCGCGCACTGGGGCTCAGCGGGCGGCGTAGCGACGCGCTGGCCTCCTACGAGTGGCTGCGGGCGAGGCTCGACGACGAACTGGGGGTGGAACCCTGCGCCGAACTGCGAGAGCTGCACCGCGAACTGCTCTCCGAGGGACATCCGGTCCGCTGATCACCGGACCGGCGAACGAACACCACCCCGCCACCAGATCCAGGAAGTTGAGGAGTCAAGCATGACCGCTCGCACCTACGGCCAGTTCTGCGGCCTCGCCCGCGCGCTCGAGATCATCGGGGAACGCTGGTCCCTGCTCGTGATCCGCGACCTGGTGCTCGGCCCGAAGCGTTTCGACGAACTGCGGCATGGCCTGCCGAAGATCCCGACGAGCATCCTGTCGACCCGGCTGAACGAACTCGAACGGCACGGCGTCGTCCAGCGCCGGGTGCTTTCCCAGCTCGACGCCGGGGTGGTCTACGAGCTGACCGAGTACGGCAACGACCTCGACCAGATCCTGCTGCAGCTCGGCCTGTGGGGTGCCCGTTCGCTCACCGACCCCGCGGTGGACGACCTGTTCACCCTCGACGCGGCCATCCTGTCGCTGTACACGACGTTCCAGCCGGACGAGGCCCACGGCGTCCATGGCTCGTTCGAACTGCGTTACGGCGACCAGATGATCGTCCACGCGGTGGTCGAGGACGGCGCGGTGACCGCGGGTGAGGGCCCGCACCCCGACCCGGACATCGTCATCGAGCCGCGCGGCCCGCTCATGCTCAAGCTGCTGAACGGCGAGCTGGACGCCACGAGCGCGCTCACCTGCGGCGCGGTGGCCATCAAGGGCGACCCGGCGCATCTGGAGCTGTTCACGCGGCTGTTCCACATCCCCTCGGCGCCGTCGAAGGCCGAAGGGCTCGTCACGCACTGAGAAGCAGCCCGCCATTAGGCACCTGCTTGCGATGGATGCGCACGCGACGATCGCGAGCAGGTGCCGAATCGCGCTATTCGAAGCGTACGGTGTCGCCGGCGCCGCGCCGCACGATCTCCGGTTCCCCCGCCGAGAAATCGATGACCGTGGTGGGTTCGACCCCGCACTCGCCGGAGTCGATCACCGCGTCCACCACGTGCTCCAGCCGCTCCTTGATGTCCCAGCCCTGGGTCATCGGCTCCTCCTGGTCGGGCAGCAGCAGCGTGCTCGACAGCAGCGGTTCGCCGAGTTCCCCCAGCAGTGCCTGGGTGACCACGTGGTCCGGGATGCGCACGCCGACGGTCTTCTTCTTGGCGTGCAGCAGGCGGCGCGGAACCTCCTTGGTCGCCGGGAGGATGAACGTGTAACTGCCCGGCGTGGACGCCTTGATCGCCCGGAACACCGTGTTGTCGATGTGCACGAACTGGCCCAGCTGGGCGAAGTCCTGGCACACCAGGGTGAAGTGGTGGCGGTCGTCGAGCTTGCGGATGCTCCGGATGCGGTCGATGCCGTCCTTGTTCCCCAGCTGGCAGCCCAGCGCGAAGCAGGAGTCCGTCGGGTACGCGATCAGTCCGTCCTCGCGCAGGATGTCGACGACCTGTCCGATCGCGCGCCGTTGCGGATTTTCCGGATGTACGTCGAAATACCTGGCCATGCGCCGAGCTTAAGGCCACCGGCCCGCTCCCGCCGCGACAGGCCGCCCGGCGTGGCGTACCCGGGGACCCGTTCACGCTGTTCGGTACACAGTGGATCCTCATCTCTTCCATCGTGGCGTGTTCCGCGACCGTTCGCAGGGTGCGAACGTCCCACACCCGGCCGGGTGACCGGCGGGACTTTCCCTGGCCTCGGCCGGGAAAACGTCTTCCTGTTTGTCGTTCTCCCTTACCCTGAACGATCAACCGGGGTAACGGGCATGGGTTAGGATCCGAATACACCGCGATGGAAGGTCGTGCGGCGCCCGCCCTCGGCCGTCGTGAGGGCGAAGCACGACGAAGAGTAAGACGTCTCCTGTTACCACTGGGGTGCCTGTGCCGGAACAGCTCGCGGTGACCGCCGAACCTCTGGGGACCGCCGGGATCGATCGGCGCCCCCGGCGCGCACTGTTCCTCGCCGGGCTGATCATCACCGTCGTCTTCGTCAACTCCTGTCTGTTCGGACTCCTCGCGGTGCTGCTGCGGCCGGGGGTGGACTTCTGGCACGGGCTGCTGGCGGTGCTGTACGTCGGGCCCGTGCTGGCGATCCAGCTGCTGTTCTTCAGCCGTCCGGCGGTCCGGCTGGACACGAAGCTCGCGAAGGGCATGCTGGTGGTCCAGGCCTGCCTGGCCTACCTGCCGACCCTGCACTTCGAGGCGGCGCTGAGCTCACTGACCACCCTCGCGGCAGGCAGTGCGCTGCTGATCTTCCGGCCGCGGACGGGCTGGACGGTGTTCACCGTGTTCATGGCGAGCACGACGTGGATCCTGTGGACCTACGACGACACTTGGCTCGGCGCGGTGTTCGACAGCATCAGCGCGTTCTTCTACGCGCTGGTCGTGTACCTGCTGACCTGGCTCGCGCGGCTGGTGACCGAACTGCACCAGGCCAGGACCGAACTGGCGAGGCGCGCCGTGGCCGAGCAGCGGCTGGCGTTCGCGCGGGACCTGCACGATCTGCTCGGCCTCAGCCTTTCCGCGATCGCGCTCAAGGGTGAGCTGGTGCACCGGCTGCTGCGCAAGTCGCTGGACCGGGCCCGCGAAGAACTCGCCGAGATCACCGGGATCGCCCAGCGGACGCTGTCCGACGTGCGCTCGGTGGCCAGGGGTTACCGGGAGCTGTCGCTCGACAAGGAATCACGGACCGCGATCTCGCTGCTCTCGGCGTCGAACGTCGCGGTGCGGGTCGACCTGGAACAGGTCGAACTGCCGGTGAAGCTGCGGACGCTGCTGGCGAAGGTGCTGCGGGAGGGCGTCACGAACGTGCTCCGCTACACCGGCGTCGAGCACTGCGAGATCACCGTGCGCGAGAGCGAGGGCCGGGTCACGCTGGAGATCGTCCACGACGGGACGGCACACGAAGACGTCCCGGAGGAAACGGCCGAGAGCCTGCGGGCGGTGACCGGAGAGGTCTCCGGGCACGGCGGAACGCTCGGCGCCGGCCCCGACGCGGCGGGCCGGTGGCGGCTGCGCGCCGAACTCCCGGTGCCCGACCAGGTCGAGCCCACCGAGACGGCGCTGGCCCAGGAACCCGGCCACTGGTCCCGGATCGAGGCCAGGAACGTCCAGTGGACGCTGACGGTGGTCTTCATCCTCTTCGGTCTCTCCGCGCTGACCCGGGCCTTCATGCTGACCGGGCACGACTTCTGGACCGCGCTGACCGAGGACACCTGGTACGTCGTGTTCACCGTCGGCTACCTCACCGCGCTGATCACGCTACAACTGTCCTATTTCGCCAGGCCGAACGTCCGGCTGCGCTCACGGCAGAGCTACGCGCTGCTGTTCGTCCAGGCCTGCCTGATCTTCCTGCCGCTGATCCCGCTCGGGAGCACCTGGGTGAGCCTGCCCAGCCTGTTCGCCGGCACCGCGCTGCTGGTGCTGCCGCCACTGGCGGGATGGACGGCGTTCGCCGCGACCGCCGTCGGCGTGGTGCTGATCCGGATCGAGTACGGCACCGACTTCCTCGGCGGCTTCTACAGTTTCGCGTCCATCCTGAACACCGGGCTGATGGTCTTCGGGCTGATCTGGCTGATCCGGCTGGTGACCGAACTGGGCGAGACCAGGAAGCGGCTCGCCGAGGTCGCGGTCGCGGAGGAGCGGCTGCGCTTCGCCCGCGACCTGCACGACCTGCTGGGGATGAGCCTTTCGGCGATCGCGCTGAAGAGCGAGCTGACCAGCCGGATCATGGACATCGACACGAAGCGGGCCTCCGACGAGCTGCTGGAGATCCTCGGCCTGACGCGGCAGGCACTGACCGACGTCCGCTCGGTGGCGAGCGGCTACCGGGAACTGTCGCTGGACCAGGAGTCCCGGTCCGCGCAGGCGGTGCTGGTGGCCGCCGACGTCCAGGTGCGGCTGGAGATCGAGCACGAGGACCTGCCGTCGACGGTGCGCACGGTGCTGGCCGTGGTGCTGCGCGAGGGCGTCACGAATGTGTTGCGGCACAGCAAGGTCGAACGCTGTGAGATCGCCGTGCGGCGGATCGGCGACGGCGTCTCACTGGACATCGTCAACGACGGTGTCGAAAACGGGCGGCCGAAGACGGAGAAGCCGGTGCGGGTCGAGGCCGCGGGCAGTGGCATCACGAACATGTCCGACCGCGTCGCCGGACTCGGCGGTGAGCTGACCGCCGGCGTCGAGGCCGACGGGCGGTTCCGGCTGCGCGCGGTGGTGCCGGTCTAGACCCTTCCCAAGTCCGTGAAGGACCGCGGGTCTAGATCCAGCCGGACTCTTTGGCGATGCGGATCGCGTCGACCCGGTTGCGCGCGTTGAGCTTCGAAACGATCGTGGTCAGGTAGTTGCGCACGGTTCCGGTGGAGAGAAAGGCCTTCGCCGCGACCTCCAGGGTGTCGCGGCCTTCCGCGGTCAACCGCAGGACGTCGATCTCGCGCGGGGTCAGCGGGCATTCCACGGTGTCCCAGGCGGCGAGCGCCAGGTCGCCGTCGACCATCCGCCGTCCGGCCGCGACGCCGCGTACGGCGTTGGCGAGCTTCTCCGCGGGGGCGTCCTTCAACAGGAACCCGTTCACTTTGGCCGCCAAGGCCCGGCGGAGCGTGCCGGGCCTGCCGAGACTGGTCAAGATCAGCGTTCTGACCTCGGGCAGCTGCTCGTGGAGTTCGGTGGCCGCGGTGAGCCCGTCCTTGCCGGGGAGATCGATGTCGATGACCGCGACCTGGGTACGCGAAGTCCGCGCGGCGGCGAGGATCTCGTCACCGGACGCCACTTCGGACACCACTTCGATGTCCGGCTCCAACCGCAGGAGCGCCACGAGCGCGCCCCTGACGATGTGCATGTCTTCGGCCACGAGAACTCGGATCACCATCGCGCCGCCCCTCCATGCACGCCCCCGTGGCCCCAAGATAAACACGCTCGGGCGAAACGCGTTCCACCGTTCGGGTGGTGAGTTCGCTTGGTCCACTTCGGCGGCGCTAGGGCAAAAGTGTCATCTGGCTACGAATTCAGCAGTCGGTCGGTGACTTTCCGTCGCCAGCCCGGCGCGCGCGGCCGCCGCCACTCGCGTTCGGGGTGCGAGTGGCGGCAGGCGGGGGTGTTCTCAGCTCGCCTCAGCCAGGGGCGGAGCGGTGCAACAGGCGCCGGTGAAGCAGTCGAAGACCTGCCCGCCCGGCCGGTTCGTCCCGTTGTCGAAATGATCGATCACCAGGTCGACCCGGCTCCCGGCGGAGTCGGTGTCGATTCCTCGGATGGCGAAGAGCGAGCGGACGTTGTCGGTCACAGCGTTCTTCATCGAGTGGCTCCCAGGCGTTCCGGTGGATTTCCTTCGATGAGGAAAGCGTGCTTCCCGGGGCCGGGAGCGGCCAGTGCCAGGAATCATCGCGAAAGTGGGCTTTTCGCCTACACCAGAAGGTTCTCCTGGACTGCTCCACTTCCGCGATCATGACCATCGGGTGGAGTAACAGGCAGGCAATCCAGTCACGGAAAGTGACTGAACCCACCTAACGGGCGACGGTGACCGACAGTGCCCAAATGGACGAACACAGACACGAATGGCTTAGTCATGCCCGCGCCCGATCAGGAGGCCAGCAGCCTCGCCAGACCCGCGTACCCGCCCTCCTTCAGCCGCACGCCCGAGGTCTTCGCGTACGCGGCGTCGGCGCGGATCCCGAGCCCCTCGACCATCCGGTTCATGAAGTTGAACAGAGCGCAGACGAGGACGGCGTCGTGCAGCGCGGCCTCGTCCCAGCCCGCCGCGAACACGGCTTCGGCGTCGGCGTCGGTCACTTTCGACGGCGTCCGCGTCAGCTTGCCCACGTAGGCCAGCACGGGCTTCATCCGGACGTCCACGGGCGAGGAGTCCAGATCGGCCAGTGCGGCGGCCAGAAGTCCTTCCGGCACACCGAAAGTCTCCGCGGTGACGGTGTGGACCCCGTGGCAGTACCGGCAATCGTTGACGCCGGAGACGTACGCGGCGATCAGTTCCCGTTCCCCCGCGCCGAACGCCGACGGCGCCCGCATGATCAGTTCGTGGAAGTCCAGCAGTTTCGACGCATGCGCGGGGAACTTCTGGAAGACCTGCAGCAACGTGGCGTCAGTCGGCAAAGACCCGAGATAGGACATCGCGTGAAACACTCCCCTTTTCCGGCGGCCGCCCGTGTTCGGCGAACCTGTCGACGTCGTCGCGGCGCAGCCAGCAGGCCGCGAGGCAGGCGACCGAAGCCGGCCCCAGCCCGGTCACCGTGGCGATGACCCTCGCGGTGGTCTGTTCCCATTCTTTACGCAGGGCACCGGCCACGGTCACCTCCGGAACTGCCGCGATCAGCGGGCGCACCGCGCGCCAGCGGGTGATCCCGGCTTCGATCAGCGCGTCGGTGTCCAGGGCGAGCGCTTCGTGCCTGGCCTGGTCCACGGCCAGCGCGACCAGTGCGGGCTCGTCGGCGATCCGCGCGAGCCCGACACCGGCGAGCAGGCGCTCGGCGTCCAAGCCCATCAGGATCACGCCTGCCTCGGTCGACGGGTCGTCGTCGATCGAGGGCAGGGTGAACCGGGAATCGTAGGGCTCAGACACGGGCGACGTCCTTCCCCGCGGACCGCAGCGGGGCGTCCCGCCGCAGGTTTTCGGCGACGGCGGCCGCGACCCGCGCGGTGGCGACGCGGTGACCGTCGATGTTGCGCGCGGCCGGGCCCAGGGCCATCCCCGCGGCCGCGCCGACGGCGAAGACCCGCGGCGCGCCGACGTAGGCGAACGTGCGCTCGTCCAGCCGGGGCCAGCCGCCACGATCCAGGACGGCCTCGTCGGGCATCAGGCCGTGGCCGATGGACGGCGTCGTGCCCAGCGCCAGGACGGCGTGGTCGGCCGTGACGG
Organism: Amycolatopsis coloradensis; assembly: GCF_001953865.1. Taxonomy (GTDB): domain Bacteria; phylum Actinomycetota; class Actinomycetes; order Mycobacteriales; family Pseudonocardiaceae; genus Amycolatopsis; species Amycolatopsis coloradensis. The sequence continues at coordinate 35,804 of NZ_MQUQ01000020.1, read as the reverse complement.
TCGTGCCGTCTTCGAGGTGGAGGCCGACGCCCGGCGTCACCTTCGCGATCGCCTTGCCGCGATGCACGACCAGCCGCCCTTCGGCTTCGGCCGCTTCGAGCATCGGCCGGAACTCGAACATGATCGACGCGCGGCGGAACCGGCCCATCAGCGCGAGCCGGTCGGACCAGCTCACGCCGTCGAAGCGGGCACGGCCTTCGGGGCGGAAGAACGACGAGTTGACGTCGGCGCATTGGTACCGCTCGCCCGCTTCACGGACGATCCAACGCACCTCGCGGCCTTGGGCGAGCCCGGTGGCGATCAGATGCGCGGCGGTCAGGCCGGCGCCGACGACAGCGAGCCGTTTCCCGCCGCTGGGAACGGGTTCGTCCCAGTAGCTCACGCCACGCGGCGGATAGCCGCCACCCCACCAGGTGTCCGGTGCGGACCGGCGCTCCTCGCCGAGGCACAGCACCGCGTGGCGGGCGGTGACGGAGAACCGGTCGGCGCGCACGGTGACGGCTTGCGTCGTCGGCAGCACCTCACGGACCGAACCGCGCCAGGTCCGTTCCGTGACGTGATGACTCGCGGCCAGATGCGTGCAGTAGGCCTCGAAGACGTCGACGGGGACGACCGAGCGGTGCCCGGCCTGCGCCATCCGGACCTCCCGGCGTTCCACCGGGGTCAGCACCGACCAGTGCAGCCGGGCGAAGTCCAGCAGTTCGCAGTCGCGGTAGCCCTCGACACCGGGGTGGTGTTCGTACGGCGACCGCAGTACGCGCTGGCCGAGCAGGTCGACGCGGTCGAAGAAGCGGCCGCAGGGGCGGCCGTCGCGGTCGACGACGACGATGTCGCGCACGCCGTGGTGCCACAGCGCGGAAGCGACGGCGAGCCCGGCGGGGCCGGCGCCGACGATGACGACGTCGGCGCCGGGTGGCGGTTCGGGGGTGGTGGCCGGGCGGGTGGCTGGCAGGACCGGCCACTCCCGGCCGCGCGGCGATTCGAGCAGACGGGGTTCCGGAACGAAGGTGATCACCGGCGTGCTCAGCCGATCACGGTCACCGGGACGATCAGCTCGATCACGGGACGCTGCCTCATCCCGTTGACGATCATCTCGTCCAGTGTCTGCTGGGACTGCTCGACCGTGTCGGTCGCGATCGGGCTGTAGCGGGAGTAGGAATAGGTCGGCTTCCGGCCGCCCGCGTCCAGCGAGTACACCTTCAGCACGGCCTCGCCGGGGCGGACCTCGCCGTCGTAGAAGGTGAGGCGGCGAAGGTCCGGCGTCATGAAGGACTTCGAGAACTGGCGGGAAAGCACCAGGGTCTCGGCGTCGTTGACGAAGGTCGAGTCCTCGTCGGTGACGACCTGCATCGCGACCCAGGTCTTGTCGGTCAGATTGGTCTCGGACTTGATCACCTGCCAACGGCCCGGCTCCGGCAGGTTGACGCTGACGGAGACGTCGTGGTCGGTGGTGTCGATCGCGCCGGAGATCATCAGCACCCGGCGACGGACGTCGGCGACCCCGGCCATCTGAATGTCACGCGCGCGTACCCGCGTGGAAACGTCGAGTCCAGGGAATTCGGGTGACGACATTTTTCCAGCCTCCAGACCTCGATAAAAGCAATTTTCGACCGGCAGAATTACCATATTCGCAAACACCGGAAGAATTTCACGCCGAAGTGGACGGTGTCAAGATGAGGAACACATGATCCACTACCGCGAAAGACCGCCGGCACCGGCGCCGAGGACTGGGCCGTTCGGCGGTACCGGTCAGGATCCGTCGGAGTCCTCGGCCCATACCGCGGCGGGCGAGCCCTGCTCCAGCGCGCCGATATAGCCGATCTCGAACGAGGAGTCGGTGCGCCGCAGCCCTATCCTGATGACGAGGTCGTGTTTCACCAGAATGATGAACTGATGCGGATCCCGGCCATCTCCGAAAATGTCGTAGATGAGAAAAGCGGATCCATCGGCTACCGCGAAGAGGGCTTCGTAGATAACATTGCGATCAGCCTGCGGGGCGTTGATCGCCCATTCTTCCAGCACCTGCAAACCCGACGTGAGCTGGAGGCGCATAGCCATCCGAAGGCCTCCTCGAGGTGTCGCCGGGTCACGGGGGATGTTCATTCTCCCGCGCGTGATACCCGGTGGTCTTCTTTGATCTTGCCGTCCATGCCGGTCGTGGCTCATGGCGCTAGTTGTAGCCGAGGACGATGTGCTCGGCCGTGGCCTCGTTTTCCGCGCTCCACCTCGGTTCCGGGACGATGGCCGCCTGCTCGGTCTCGGTGATCCCGCGCGGGTCGAAATCATCGGTCACGACCCAAATTCGCACCTGTGCCGTCATGACGTTCCTCCCGGCCTTGGATGAAGAGCTCACTTGACAACCAAGGATGGACCCGTCCGATCGGAAGCCGATCGTGGCGTGCTCGAGGACGGCTGGAGATCCCGATGAGCAAATAACGAGTCGCCGGGGAGGGGGTCCCGGTAGTCCTCTTGTCCTACCCGGAAAACCAAGGAGCACGCCATGACCGAGCGCCTCGACCCGTACGAGATCTACGCCGACGACGAGCTGGACATCGACCTGCTGGGCCTGTCGTGGCCCGACCCGGCCGTCCCCGAGCAACGAGACCCGGCACAAAAAGGACGACACGCGTGATCAGACGGCGAACTCGCGTGATCAGACGGACAACTCACCAGTTGTCCGTCTGATCACGCGAGGTGCGGGTTTCACCGCAGGGCGGAGGTACGCCAGATCGCCGGAGTCCGCGGGGACCAGGCCGAACGCGCGGGCGCGACCGGTGGGGGCGCCGTCGCCGCGAGCGCGGTGAAGACGGCGACGAGTGCCGCGAGTTCGGCGTCTTCCGGGTCCCCCCGCAGGACCCGGAAGGCCGGCGCTGTGTCCTTTTCGGACGGTGACATGGCGCTCCCCTCAGATCGGGTGGTTGCCGTGCTTGCGCTGAGGCGCCGCCTTTCGCTTGTCCTGCAGCATGTCCAGCGCCCTGGCGACGGCGGACCGCGTGTCCGCCGGGTCGATGATATCGTCCACGAGGCCCCGTTCGGCGGCGTAGTGCGGGTTCATGAACTCCTCGGTGTACTCCCCGACCAGGTGGGCGCGCAGCGCGTCCGGGTCCGGCGCGGCGGCGAGATCCTTGCGGAACAGCACGTTCACCGCGCCCTCGGCGCCCATCACGGCGATCTGGTTGGTCGGCCAGGCCAGGGAAAGATCGGTCCCGATGGACCGCGAGTCCATCACGATGTACGCACCACCGTAGGCCTTGCGCAGGATGACCTGGATCCTCGGCACGGTCGCCTCGCAGTAGGCGTGCAGCAGCTGCGCGCCGTGCCGGATGATCCCGGAGTGCTCCTGCTCGACGCCGGGCAGGAAGCCCGGAACGTCCACGAGCGTCACCAGCGGGATGCTGAACGCGTCGCAGAACCGCACGAACCGCGCCGCCTTCTGCGACGCCGGGCCGTCGAGCACGCCGGCGAACACCACCGGCTGGTTGCCGACCAGGCCGACCACACGTCCGTCGACCCGCGCGAGCGCGCACAGCACGTTCTGCGCCCATCGTTCGTGCAACTCGAAGAACTCGCCGTCGTCGGCCAGCTCCGCGAAGACGTCCCGCATGTCATAGGGCTTGTTCGGCTCCACGGGGACGAGTTCGGCGAACCGCGGCCGCCGGTCCTTGCCCGCGTCCTGCGACGGTTCGCGGGGCGCGGGGTCCAGGTAGTTCGACGGCAGCAGCGAGACCAGGTAGCGGACGTCGGCGAGGCAGGTCTCCTCGTCGTCGTGCACCACGGTCGCCACGCCGGACGACGCGCCGTGCACGTCCGCGCCGCCCAGTTCGTCGTGGCTGACGCGTTCCCCCGTCACGGTTTCGACGACGTCCGGCCCGGTCAGGTACATGCGGGCGGTGTCGCGCACCATGAAGACGAAGTCCGCGAGCGCGGGCGAATACGCCGCCCCGCCCGCGCACGGTCCCAGCACCACGCTGATCTGCGGGATGACCCCGGACGCCTCGACCTGACGGCGGAAGATGCCGCCGTAGCCGTTGAGCGCCATGACGCCTTCCTGGATCCGCGCTCCCCCGCTGTCGTTGAGCCCGATCAGCGGCGAACCGGTGGAGATCGCCAGGTCCATCACCTTGTGGATCTTCGCCGCGTGCGCCTCGCCGAGCGAACCGCCGAAGACGGTGAAGTCCTGCGCGTAGACGAACACGCGCCTGCCGTCGATGGTGCCCGAACCCGCGACGACGCCGTCGGTGTACGGCCGGTTCTCCGCCAGCCCGAGCCCGCTCGCCTGATGCCGCCGGTACAGCTCGACCTCGGTGAAGGAATCGGGGTCCAGCAACAGATCCAGCCGTTCCCGCGCGGTGTGCTTGCCGAGCGAGTGCTGCCGCCGGACGCCGTCGAGCCGTCCGTCGACGATGTGCTCGCGCAGTTCGTCGCGCTGGGTGCGCAGCAACGGCATCGTCGGTTCGGGCGGGTGCACCGGTTCGGCGCCGCGGGCGAGCGGGATCACCTGCCCGTCGGTCGCCCTCGGGATCCGGGGGCGCCGCAGCCGGTCTTCCGGCAGCGGCACCACCTCGGAATCCTCCGTGCGCTGAGCGCCCGGATCGCCTTGCAGGGTCACGCCGCCTCCTTCATCCGCGCCTCGCGCTCGAGCTCGTCCAGTTCGATCTCGCGCACGATGTCGCGCCAGCACACCCCCCGCCCGAGCCGAGGCATCGTGGTCACCACCGGCGGCCGCTCTGGCGAAAGAACCGGAGCGGGCGTGGCGGATTCGTTGATGGTCATGACAGTTCCTTTCGCTCAGGCCGACGCTCGCACGCGGCCGTCGATCTGGTGGTAGCCGCCGCCGTAGAAGACCAGCGAGTCCTGCGCGGTGCCGCGGCTGGAGGCGACCACCTTGCCGAGGAAGATCGAGTGGTCACCGCCTTCGTAGACCTCGGCCAGTTCGCATTCCAGCCACGCCAGCGCGCCGTCGAGCAGTGGGGCGCCGGTCCGCGGCCCGGCCGTCCAGTCCACCGAGTCGAACTGCGCGAGCCCCGCCGGGCGGCGCCAGTCGGCGAAGTACTTCGCGAGGTCCTTCTGGTCCGACGCCAGCACCGTCACCGCGTACGAGCCTGCCGTCACGATCGCTTCGTGCATCCGGGCCGCGCGGGAAACGCAGCACAGCACCATCGGCGGTTCGAGTGACACGGAGGTGACGGCGTTGGCGGTCATCCCGTGGGCCCGTTCGCCCCCGGCGGTCAGCACGGTGACCCCGGTGGCGAACTGGCCCATCACCTCCCGCAGCCCGGCCTGCGCGGACAACCGGCGCCGTGTGGCCGGCGTCGGCAGGCGTTTCAGCACCGGCCGCGAAGGCTCCTGAGATCCCACCGGTCACTCTCCCTTGCCGTTGACCGCGTACGGGGCCAGCGCCTCACGCAACTGCTCCGGGACCCGGCTGGGCACCGTCGCCGTGTTGGGGCCGCGCATGCACGCGATCCGCTGCCGTCCCCGTGCGACCAGCCGCTCACCTCCGTCGGTGAGGTGGACGTAGTCGAAGGTGAACTGGATCTGGGTCTGGGTCAGCTCTTCCAGCCGCAGCCGGATGGACAGCTCGTCGAACGCGGTGATCTCCGCGTAGAACTCGCAGTCGACCTTGAGCGTGAACAGCTTGAGGTCGTGGCGGACCTCTTCGAGGACCGCGGGTGCCTTGTCCTTCAGGAACATCTCGCGGCATCGGCCCTGCCAGCGCACGTAGTTCACGTAGTAGACGTTGCCCACCAGGTTGGTCTCTTCGAATCCGACCGTATGGAGGATCTCGTAGTAGTCGGCCATGTCAGTCTTCCTCTCCCTGGAGCACCGCGAAGACGACGGGATCGGTCCTGTCGTTGACGGTCGTGGCCCAGGTGGCGATGCGGGCGTTGCCGTGGGAAAGCACCGCCCAGCCGTCCGGGTCGACCCGGTGCACGGTGAGCGCCTGTGTCATGTCGCCGGTCTTGCGCACGCATTCCAGCGCGCTCCAGACCCTGGTGTGCGCGACCGAAAGCGGCTCGCGGGCGTCGGCGGCGAGCAGTTCGCCCACCGCGAGCAGATCCTCGCCGAGCAGACCCGCCCAGTCCTCCGGCGTCCGTTCGATCGCCGTCTCGACGTCGCACGCGATCCGGCCGGTACCGGCGATCGCCAGGGTCAGGTCGGCGCTGTGGGACGCGCTCACCTCGACCCCGTCGGCCTCCGGTTTCCCGTCCGGGCGGTAGCGGATCTCGAGCGGGGCGTCGACGGCGCGCCCCGCCGCCAGCGCCGTCCGCGCCCGCCGTTCCGGTGTGGTCTCGACCGGGACGCCGATCGGGTCCGGTTCGACGACGATCGCGCGGGACGAGCCGAGCAGTCGTTCGGCCGCACGCTCCAAATAGGACCCGAGCATCGACGGGACCCATGGCCCTTCACCGTCACGCTTGCGGACCGCGCGCAGTTTCAGGCCTTCCCAGCGTTCGACGAGCTTCCCGTCCGGGTTACGGACGTCGAGGTCGTAGACGTAGCTGTCACCGTCCTGCGAACGCTCGCGAGCGTCGAGGAGCACGAACTCCGGATCCTGCTCGCCGGGCTCGGCGAGATACAGCCGCTCGATCCCTTGCGGCAGCAGGGTCGCGTCCGGGACACAGCACTGGATCGCGTGCATCATCGCGTCACGGGTGCCCGGGTCGGCCAGTAGCTGTTCCTGCGGGAGGAACGGCGCGAACCAGTCGACCTCGGCGCCGGTCGCGATCTCCGCGACCGCGTGCCGCGCGCTGGCCCGCCGGTAACCGATGACCCGCTGGAATCGCTTGCCCTGGAACAAAACCGTGCCGTACAGCTCGGTCGTCGGGTCGACGGGGACCGGCGGCAGCGCGACGTCGCGGACGACGGTCTCACCGAGCGGATCCGGCCTGCTGAACCGCAACCGGGCACGGAAGTGGTCGGCGCTGAACCCGGTTTCCCCGCTGCGCAGCACCACGTCCACCGTTTCGGCGTCCCTGGCCAGCGCGGCGAGCCGGATCGTGGTCGAACCGCCCGGCGAGACGATGATCGGGCGCAGGAACTCCACGTCCGAGAACACCGGTGCCGGCAGGGATTCCACGGCCAGCGTGGCCTTGGCGACCTGGGTCATCGCCTCCATGCCGATCACCGCCGGGAACAGCAGCTGGCCGTCGAGCAGGTGGTCGGCCAGATACGGGTCGCTGCCCGCCGACAGGTCGGCCTCGGTGATCAGCTCGACCCCCGGGTAGTGCACGACCGCCCGGTCCACGAAGCGGGTCAGCGGCAGTTCGCGCTTTTCCACCGGCAGGGTGGCCAGCCCCGCGGTACGGCCGCAGACGACCAGTACCGACGGGGCGGCCGGATCGCCGACGACCTGGCGGAGGATCTCGATGCCCTCCTCGGTCGGGATGGGGGTGATGCCGTCGCGCATCAAAGCGCTGACGACACCGAGCTTTTCGCCCATCCCGGTCCCGGACCAGACCGACCATTCGAGCGCGATCGCCCGCGCATGAGGATGCTCGCGGCCGAAGCGCACGGTCAGTTCGGTCATCCAGTCGTTGGCCGTGGCGTAGTGCGCCTCACCGCGCAGGCCCGCCCGTCCGATGATGCTGCCGAAGGTGACCAGCAGTTTGATCCTGTCCTGGTCGACGGCGTCGAGGACGGCGTTGAGGCCGCCGATCTTCGGCGCCAGCGTCTTGCGGAAGGTCTCCTCGGTCAAGGAGAACAGCGCCGCGGGCTCGTTGCGGCCCGCGCCGTGCAGGACCGCGGTGACCGGGCCGAACTCGGCCTGGATCCGGCCGATGGCGTCCGCCACCTGCTGTGCGGCGGTGACGTCGGCGCGTTCGTAGCGGTAGGTGATACCCGCCGCCGCCATCCGCCCGAGGTTCTCCGAAAGTTCGGCGTCGTCGGCCGGATCGCTCCGGCCCAGCAGCGCCAGTTTCGCACCGGAGTCCTTGGCCAGCGCCAGCGCGCTTTCCGCGGTGATGCCCTTGCCGCCACCGGTGACGAGGAGGACGTCGTCCGTGCCCAGCGGAGTCCCCTCCGTTTCCGAAGGTGCGAGGGCGGCGAGCTTCGGCACCGAACGGACACCCGCCGGGTCGTAGCGGACTTCGCTGAAGTCGTTCGTCGCCGCGACCTCGGTGACCACAGTGGACACCGCCGCGCCGATCGCTTCGGGGTCGACCGGGTTGACGTCGGCGAGATCGACGATCGTGGTGCGGGCCGACGGGTCTTCCAGTCGCAGCGTCTTCGCCAGACCGGAAGCGCCGAGGCCGTGCTGCACCACGACGAACCGCGTGCCGTTGGGCGCGGCCAGCACCGCGCGGCCCGCGTCCAGGAACAATCCGACGTCATCGGCGTCGCTGTCCTCGTTCAGGCACAGGAGGACACCGTCGCCGACACCCGCGTTGGCCAGGGCCGCACGCAGCGGCTCGGCCAGCGGGTGGCCTTCGGCCGCGAACGCCGTCCACTCCGCTTTCGAGAGACCAGCGGTGGAGACGCCGGGGGTCAGATCGGGCGCGGGCCTCGGTGCGACGACGTATTCGACCGCGAACGGCCGGACCCACGGTCCGACACCGGCGACCTCGGCCTGGTTGCTGTCGGCGGGCTTGGCCGTCTGCGCGAGTTCGTCGATCATCTCGGCGAGTTCGCCGAGGCAGACGGTCGCGAAGTTCGGCATGCCCTCCAGCGCCGGACGGCCGAGCGCGCGGGTCACGTCGTTGACAAGCTGGCCGACGGTGATCGACGAAAGGTGCAGGTCGTCGAGCGGATGCGTGTCGGCGGTGACCGCTTCGAGCGGCAGTTCGACCCGCTCGGAAGCGAGTTTGCGCAGCAGGTCGAGCGTGCTGCTGCCGCCGTTTTCCGACGCCTCCCCCGCGGTGGCTTCGGTGGTGTCGGCAACGCGGTCGCGAGCCAGTTCCGCGCCGATGGACGGCGCGGCCTCACACGGGCTCGCCAGGAAGTTGAACACACCGTCGGCAGGCAGGGACCGGACGACCCGGCCGGCGAACAGCGCCGAGGTGTCCAGCGGGACACCGAACGCGAACGCGGCACCGGCGACCTTCAGCACCGCGGCCAGCGTCGGGCTGTCGGTGTCGATCGCGAGCACCGGGGTGCCGGGCGCGATCTCGCCGAACAGGCCGGTGAGCACCCGGCCGGGGCCGACCTCGATCACCAGGTCGCTGCGCTCGGCGACCTTCGCGGCCGCCTCACGGAAACGCACCGGCAGGACCACCTGGTCGCGCAGCAGATCACGCAGGTCCTCGGCGGCGTGCAGGACGTCACCGGTCACAGTGGACACCACGGGCCGGTCGAGCCGGGTGAAGGCGAACGCGGCGAGTTCCTCGGTCATCGCCTCGGCGGCCGGTTCGACCGCGGGCGAGTGGAACGCGTGGGAGACGTTGATCCTGGTCGCCGTGACGCCCTCGGCGCGGGCCAGCGCGACCACCCGCTCGATGGCGTCCGCCGGTCCGGAAAGGACGGTCTGCTCGGGCGCGTTGTAGCCGGCGATGACGACGTCCTCGCCGTCCGCGATCCGCTCGACGACGTTCGGCGCGGCCGCGATTCCCGCCATGGCGCCGTTTCCGGCGCTGGCGCCCGCCATCACCTTGCCGCGGACCTTGGCCAGCTTGAGCACTTCGCGTTCGGTGAGCGCGCCGCCCCAGTGCAGTGCGGTCAGCTCGCCGAGGCTGTGCCCGGCCGCCGTCTGCGCCTCGATCCCGAGACTCTTCAGGACTCGGAGCCCGGCCAGCGAGCCGGTGACGATGCGCGGCTGCGCGACGTCGGTGGCGACCTGGTCGGCGCCGGTGGACAGGCCCGCGGCGCGGTAGATGTCGTCGGCGTGGGCGAAGCGTTTCCGCACCGCGCCGACCGTGCCCTGCCCGGAACCCTGGCCAGGGAACAGGAAGCCGATCTTCGGTCCCTTGGTACGCGAGGTGACGAAGAGGCCTTCACCGGCGGAGAAGACTTCCGGTTCGCCTTCGCCGAGGAGGTCGAGCAGCTTGGACAGTTTGCGCTCGGCGTCCTCCGGGCTGGTCGCGACGATCGCCGCCCGCACCGGTTTTCCGGACAGTTCCACGGAAAGCGTGCCGGCGAGGTCCGCCAGCTCGGCGAGCGAAAGCTTCGGGACGACCTCCAGCAGCCCGGTCACCCGGCCGCGCAGCGACGCGGCGTCGTCGGCGTCGAGCAGCAGCAGTTCGGTGTCCTGCCGTCCGGCGACCAGCGTCCGGGTCTTCTCGTCGAGTTCCTTGCGCCGGGCCGCACCCGGCGCTTCGGTGACGGTGACGTGGGAGTTGATGCCGCCGAAGCCCATCGCCGAAACACCCGCGCGCACGGGGTGATCCGAAGGCCACAGCCCGGCCTCGGCCGGGACGTACATCCGCGCGGAGTCACCGACCAGCGACTCGTGTGGTTCGAAGTGGCCGGTCGCGGGCGGGATGACCTGGTGGTAGACCGCCAAGGTCGCCTTGATCAGCCCGGCGACCCCGGCGGCGGCCTTGGTGTGCCCGATATTGCCCTTGATCGTGCTCAGCGCGGCACGTTCGGCGAGCGGGTCGGCGTCGCGGCGGGCGGTGGAGAGCGCCTCGATCTCGGTGGCGTCGCCCAGCGCGGTGCCGGTGCCGTGCCCCTCGAAGTAGGAGACGGTCTCGACGCCGTATCCCGCCTTGTCGTAGGCCCGTTTGAGCGCAAGGCGGTGCCCCGACGCCTCAGGCCGCGTGATGCCGCCCTTGCCGTCGGACGAGACACCCCAGCCACCGATGGAGGCGTAGATCCGCTTACCCTGCGCGATGGCGTCGTCCTCGCGCATCAGCACGAGCATGCCGGAACCCTCGCCGGGCCAGAAACCGTTGGAGTCGGCGTCGTAGACCTTCATCTCGCGTTTGGCGAGTGCGCCGGTCTTGGCGAACCCGATCACCTCGAACGGGTCGATCGACAAGTCGACACCACCCGCGACGGCGACGTCGAGATCACCCTCGCACAACGCGTTCGCCGCGGTGACAACGGAAAGCAGCGACGACGAGCAGGCACCGTCCACGGTGAACCCGCCGCCCCCGAAGTCGAAGAAGTTGCAGACGCGGCCGGCGATCGTGTTCGCCAGCCCGCCCGCGAGCGAATCCTCGTCGATCTCGGGGAACGGCGCCTTGTACTGCGCCTCGAGATCGTGCAGGAACTCGACGGTGTCGCCCTCGGCCCAGCCGCGCTCGGCGAGCGCCGCCGCGACCGTGCGGCGCACGTACGGCCAGCGCAGCCGCATGATGTTGGCCCGCGAGAACTCGCCGGTGAGGCTGTTGCCGATGACCACGCCGGTGGCGGGCCTCGGCAGCCCTTCACCTTCCGGGAAACCCGCGTCCGCCAAGGCCTGCGCGGCGACGTCGAGGGCGAGCCAGTGCGTGGTGTCGGTCGACCGGAACGTGCTGCCCGCGACCTTGTACTTGATCCGGTCGAATTCGTAGTCGCGGAGGACCGCGGCCTTCTGGGCGTAGAAACGGTCCGGAGCCGCTGGGTCGGGCGAGTAGTAGTCCTCGCGGTTCATCCGCTCGTCGGGCAGTCTCCGGAACGCCCGGCGGCCGGCGAGGACGTTCTCCCACAGTTCATCCGGGGAACCGGCGTCCGGGTATCGGAGACCGATACCGACAATCGAAATCCGCTCAACGCTCATGCCACCGCACTCCCCTAGCTCTCAACCACTCAAGTCATGGAATCCGGTTCCGGCGCTCTGTCCTCAGAGGCACGGTCGCCGTCCGCATCTGCGGTCCGGTCAAGCATGAACCGGAGCAGGTCGCGGAGTCTTCTCTCATGTTGTTGAAGGCGGGCAACGAATTTGGCGACCGTGCACTTCGGACGCCCCGTCGCGACATCACCACACGTCACAACTTCGCGCGTGAAGGCCCCCTTCCCTCGGCTCAGCGAAGGGAAGGGGGCCTTCACGCGCGATCCCGACGCGTGAGTCCCCGCCAGTAGTCGAGTGGTTGCGGTATCAGGCCGCCTTGCGGATCGAAGTGCGCGACACGCGGTGTGCGGCGGCGGTGAAACTCGCCCACCCCACCAGTTCGACCAGCTCTCGATCGCCCAAACCCGCACCGGCGACCAAAGCGTCATCGACCTGATAAGGCGCCTTCGCGACCACCAAAGCCAATCGAGCCACGGGATCATCGACGCCGTCCACCCAAGCCCGGCTCAGTCCGGGCGGCGAACCGTCCCAAGTGGACAGATGCCGGAACACGACATCCCGCACGACAGGAGAGATCCCCACCGAATCGAATACCAGCGACGCACGCGAGAAGGCATCCGCGACGACCGGATTTCCCGACGCCCACGAGAAGTCGCGCGATCCAGGCGGCAAGAGATCCACGGAGACCCCCGGCGACGCGTCCTCCACGGGACGAAGAAACCGCCCCAGCACGGCCTTGGCCCGAGCACGCGCGGAATCCGGCACGGAAGAAGGCAGCGGTGACGGCCCGAGGAACACGCTCACCACCCGGTTCAGGTAGTGAAACGTGAACGCGACCGCGGTCAGCTCCGCCCGCGCCGTCGCCGACAAGGCCCCGGCGAGCGGATCCGGCACCGTCTCACCCGCCGCGATCGCCGAAGCCACCGAGGAACGCCCGAGCGAATCCAGTGCCATCCCGTGCACTTCGACACAGTATGGACACGAGTTCGCCCGCGACACCAGCGAAGCGACGACCTCCCGGTCCGCTCGGCCAGTATCCCCCGCCGCCACCAGCGATTCCCGCAGCATCACCCAGCTCGCCGCGAGAACCGCCGGCGACGGCGAATGCAGGGCGACCGGCGGGGCCAGCATGCCGAAGTCCCGTTCGAGCCCGCGGTAGACGTCGCGCACGAGCCCGGTCGCCCGGCCGAAGGGAACCGGCCGGACGTACCGGACTTCGCGCGACACCCGCCGCAGCGCGAGTCGAATTAGCGCCGGCGCCATGATCAGCCGGTCACCACGGGAAGACGGCTGACCGCCCGACGCCCGGTGATGGAACCGTCCGGAGCCGGCGCGCCATAGGAGACGTCGACGCCGCGAGCCTGGAGCGCCCGCACGATACCCGGCACCGAACGTTCGGCCAGCGCCGCGATCGTCATCGCCGGGTTCACCGTCAGCGCGCCCGGCACGGAAGCGCTGTCGGTCACGAAGATCCCCGGGTGGTTGCGAAGTTCGTGATTCGGGTGCAGCGCCGAGGTTTCCGGGTCGTCACCGATCCGGCACGACGCCAGCGGGTGCACGGTGTACGCGCCGACGACGTCGTTGGTCCACGGCGCCACCTTCGCCAGGCCGTCCTTCTCCAGGATCTCCTTGCACTCCGCGTCGGCCAGCGACCAGCCGTGCAGGGTGTTCGGCGTCGGGTCGTACTTCAGCGGGCCGCGGCCGAGCATCTGCTGCGAGATGCGGTAGGCGTTGCCGGTGGGCGGCGGCGCGCCGAAGACGCCCTCGTTGTCATCCTCGGTCATCAGGAAGATGGTCAGCCAGGACGACCACTTCTTGAGGATCTCCTTCTTCTGCGCCCCGAACCAGCGCGGTTCGTCGCCGTCCGGCACCTGAGCGAGGATCGTGCCGAGCCCGGGCGGGAAGTACAGCTGTTCCAGCGAATACCGTTCGTACTCCGGCAGCGAACCGTCGAGCTTGTCCCAGTTCGCCACGGTCGGGCCCTTGCCGATGTGGTTGGCCTCGTAGACCTTGCCGTCCTCACGGGACAGTCCGAGCACCTCGCGGACCCGCTCCTCGTTGATGATCGCGGTGTTGAGCCGCTCACCGTTACCCGAGAAGTACCGGCCGACCGCGTGCGGCATGGTGCCCAGCGCCGACTCCGAACGCTGCAGGATCACCGGTGTCGCACCGGCGCCCGCCGCGATGATGACGACCTTCGCGTCGATCGTCCCGCTCCCGGTCTGCACGCGGTAATCCGAGTCGTCGACGGTGGTGAAGTGCACGCGGTAGTCGCCGTCGTCGATCCGCTCGATCCGCTGGACCTCGTGCAGGGGCCGGATCTGCGCGCCGTGCGCGAGCGCGGCGGGCAGGTAATTGGTCAGCAACGAGCGTTTCGCGTCGAACCGGCAGCCCGCCATCATGAAGTTGCAGTTCACGCACCGGTCGTTGTCCACCGCGACCGGCGCCGGGTTGGCGGTGCGCCCGGAGTGGTCGCAGAACGCCGCCCACAGCCCGCCCGCGTACGAGACGTCGTTCCAGTCCTGTTTGGACACCGGCAGCGAATCCGAAACCCGGTCGTACCAGGGCTCCAGCGTGTCACGCGTGATCACCGAAGGCCACATGCGACGGCCGATGCTGCCGTGCCGCTCGAAGACGAACTTCGGCGCCCTCGGCATCGCGGCGAAGTACACGACGCTGCCGCCGCCGACGCAGTTGCCGCCCAGCACGCTCATCCCGTCGCCGACGACGAAGTCGAACGCCCGGGTGTAGGAGGAACCGAGCAGGTAGTCGTGCTCGAACTCCTGGGCCTCCAGCCACGGCCCGCGTTCCAGCACGGTGACCTTCGCCCCGCCCGCGGCCAAGTGGTACGCGGGGATCGAGCCGCCGAATCCGCTGCCGACGATGACGACGTCGGTCTTGTCGTAGGCGTTCATGCCGGGCTCCCGGAAGGCGTGGTGTCAGGGTGGAGTCGCGCCAACTCGCGGCGGTAGGAGAACTTCGGGAACCGCCACAGGCCGTCTTCGTCCGGCGCGGTGTACCCCATCGCCAGCAGGCCGGGGTGGCCCTCGGCGATGGCTTCGGCGGTGTGCTTGTGCGCCGCGCTGTCGAAGGACATGTTGCAGAACAAGGCGAGGCTGACCCAGCCGTCCTTCTCCGGATGTCCCGGCGCGGTCAGGGACTTCACCAGCGCCGTCCTGTCCTCGAAGGACAGTGCGACGAACGACGGCAGCGACTCGTCCAGCGTGAGGTCCTGTTCCTTGGCGTAGACCTTCGCGTGTTCGTTGAGGGACTGTGCCAGATAGGGAAGTCCGACGGTCACCCCGGTCGCCTCGGTGTGCAGTAGTTCGAGCGCGCCCGCCACGACAGCGCCCGGCCCCGCCGCGGCGCCGGCGATCGCGTGATCGCCGGGGAACCGCTTCTCCCCCGGCAGGATCGTGTCCGCGTAAGCCTCCAAAGTGGACACCTTGACCTGTTCGTCCGAATCCACGGCGCCTACCTCCTGTTCCTGGTGTGCACGGTCATCGGCAGCCCGCCGCGCACCCGGAGCGACAGCATCGCCTCGGGAACCACGTCGTAGCCCGGGAGTTTCCTGAGATCCAGGTCGCGCAGGACCATCGTCAGCACGAAAACGGCCTCCATCACGCCGAGGCTGTTGCCGATGCAGAACCGCGGCCCGGCGCCGAACGGGATGTAGGCGTACCGGGGCCGCCCGCTCGGCCGGTCCGGGTCGAACCGGTCCGGGTCGAACTTCTCCGGCTCCGGCCAGAAGTCCGGGTGCCGGTGCAGCGTGTAGGGCACGACGACGACGTCGGACCCGGCCGGGATGTGGTAGCCGCCGATCTCGTCGTCGGCCTGCGCCACCCGCGGCAGCAGCCACACCGGCGGGTACAGCCGCATGACCTCCTCGACGACCCGCGCCGTGTACGGCAACCGGTGCAGATCCTCGTGGGTGGGCAACTGGTCGCCCAGTACCGAATCGGCCTCGGCACGCAGTTTCGCCGCGACCTCGGGGTGTTCGTCGAGCAGGTGGAACGCCCAGCCCAGCGTGCTCGCCGTCGTCTCGTGCCCGGCCAGCAGCAGGGTGATCAGCTCGTCCCGCATCTGTTCGCGGGTCCCGTCGGTCGCGATCAGCCGGGACAGGACGTCTTCCCCGTTCTCGACCGGGTTCGCGAACCGCTCCTCGACGAGTTGCTCGGCGATGCGGCGGAGGTCGTCCCGCGATTCCCGGAACCGCAGTTGTTTCTTCAGCGGAGCCCATTGCGGGACCATGCTCAGCGTCACCGCTTCGAACATCGCCTGGTCCTGCACGGCCTCGAAGGAGTGGCCCAGCGAGGTGAACCCGCCGAGGTCCGCGTCGAGCAACGTCTTGCCGAGCACGCCGAGGGTCAGCCCGGTCATCTCGTGCAGGATCTCGATCGGCCCGCCCGCGTCACGCAAACGTTTCACGAGGCCTTCGACCTCGTTCGCGACGACCGAGGCCTGCCGCGCGATCCGCTTGGGCTGGAACACCGGCTGGATCGTGCGGCGCTGCTTCTTCCAGACCTCGCCGTCACTGGTGAGCAGCCCGTCGCCGAGCGCCCGCCTGGCCTCCTGGAGGCCGATTCCCTTGTGGTAGTTGGCCGCGTTGTCCGCGAGCACGTGTTTCGCCAGCTCGGGGTGGTTGACCAGGTACATCGTCTTCGGGCCGATCGCGATCCGGACGACGTCCCCGTAGGCCTCCGCCGAGCCCGACATGAGCGCCAGCCGGTCGGTGAAAAGCTTCTTCAGCAGACCGAAGGTCGCTCGGCGCGGCGGCCCGGGGGGCGCGAGACGCGCCCCCCGGGTGACTTCCGCACTCTGACTCATGCCGCCACGGCCCCGGCTTCTTCGGTCCCCGTCTTCCCGGCGGGCTTGGGCAGGGTCGTGATCTCGGCCGACTTCGCCTGCTCCGCTTCCCACTTAGCGGTGGCCTTCTGCGAGAAGTGCAGGCCCCACAGGAACATCCCGCGGATCAGGCAGACGAGGGCGGTGGCCAGGAACAAGCCGTACGCCACATGGACCACCATGAAGAACCCGTAGGCGATCGCCACCCCCGAACCGAACAGGATCTGCGACGCCGGCTTCGACGGGGTCGTGCCCGGGTCGGTGACCATGTAGTTCGTGTAGAGCACGAACGCCACCCCGGTCATCATCCCGAGCGCGCCGGGGATCGCGGTGTCGAACACCAGACCTCGGATGATCGCCTGGAGCGCGAAGGTGATGAGCCACGCGCCGATCAGCCACATCCGCTGGGTCAGCAGCGCGTTGAGCACCGTGCCCGACACCATGATGATGCCGACGATCAGCCAGCCGACCCACGAGTCGACCTGCTCGGTGAAGTGGTACGGCGGAGCGATGCTCGCCCAGGGGAACACCAGCAGGATGATCGTGATGCCGAAGTTCGACGGGTTCATGTAGTGCCGGAGCCTGCCGCGCACCGGGGCCTGGAGGACCCATTTGGCGCCGACGGCGACCACCACGCCGAAGATCATCACGAGGACCTGGTCGTTGACGTAGGTCAGCATGTTGAGCGCGAGACCGGTGATGTGCGCCGGGAACAGGAACTCCACGAGTCCCTTGAAACCGTTGCCGCGGAACCGGACGGGACGGCCCTGCGCCCGGGCGCCGATGATCTCCAGCAGGATTTCCGTGGTGTACGCCGTCGCCAGCGCGATGAACGGATAGGTGTACGGCTGCTCGAACCCGAGCACGGTGTAGCCGATGATGTTGAAGATGGTGATCGAGATCGCGAACCGGCGAAGGGCCGTGATCGTCTTGTTGCTCTTCGGTGCGGTCAGTGTCTGCTCAGCCATGACGGGTCACTTCTCCTTAGCCTGAGCGCCGAGCTGGAACGTGTGGTTGCCCGGGGTCAGCTGGACTTCCTGGGTGCGGATCGTCCCGGTCAGGTCGCGCCACTGCAGGCACACCTTCACCGGCCCGGTGACCTTGCCGAGTCCGATCTGGATCTCGTGGCTGCGCTTGCCGGAGTGGCCGCTGCCACCGTCGACGCGGTCCATGTACTTCTTGCCGTCGGGGGTGATGACGGTGACCTGCGCGCCGATCGCCGCGGTGCCCGCCGCCTTCAGCGGACCCTCCGCCGGAGCCTTGTCGTGCACCAGCTTCAGGTTCAGGTACGAACCGGTGTCGGCGCTGACGTTGCGGTAGAAGATCGGCTGCTCCCACTGGCGGGCCACGGCGAAGTCGAGCTTGCCGTCACCGTCGGCGTCGCCGGTGGCGATTCCGCGGGTGGGCACCGGGACCGCGAGCCCGAGGCGCGGGGCCAGGTCGGTGTAGCGGCCGTCGGGGCCCTTGGCCCAGAAGTGCAGGGTGTGGTCGCCACCGACGTCGTCACCGGCGACCATGTTCGGCCAGAAGTAGGGGTGCTTCAGCAGTTCGTCGTTGGACGTCGCCAGTTCTTGCAGCTGCGGCCAGCGGTTGACGTCGCCCTTGACGAAGCCGGTCGCCTGGGTGATCACCGATTCGCCGCTGTTGTTGTAGTCGGCGATCTTGACGTCCCAGCCCCAGCCGGACCACGCGGTGCCGGCCTGTGCGCTGCGGTCGACCCACGGTGCCTCGCCGCCCTGGAGACGACCACGCAGATCCGCGGTGTCCTGGGCGGTGTTCATGAACTGGAAGTGGCTTTCCTCGATACCCCAGGACGTCGTGATGTTGCTGACGTACAGGTCGTAGAGGCCGTCGTGGTCGAGGTCGGCGAAGTCGACGCCCATGCCCTTGAAGGAGTCGTTGCCGAGCACCTTGGACTTCGGCTCGTTCGGCCCGCGGATCCCCTTCACCTCGGCGAATTCGACGTGTCCGGGGCGGGACTTGTTGTACAGCAGGCGGTCGTGACCGAAGTCGTTGCCGATGTAGAGCTCCGGCAGGTTGTCCCCGTCGACGTCGGTCGCGCTGGCCGCGAGCGACCAGCCGCCCTGGGCGTCGGCCGGGATGGCCTTGTCGTCGAGGGCGAACGACGCGGTCGGCTTCGCGCCCTGGGTGGCGCCGGTGAACCGCAGGATGTACTTGCCGCCCGCGTTGTCCGCGTGCGACATCGACTTGTTCATCTCGACCCCGCCCTGGACGCGGTCGTCCAGCACCGCGCTGTCGGGGAAGTAGTTGCCGATGAAGATGTCCTGGTGGCCGTCGCCGTCGAAGTCACCGACGGTCGCGGCGTTGGTGTTCCACAGTGGACCGGAGTATTCGCCGTTCTTGGAGTTGTTGCCCGGCACCAGTTCCACCGGCTCGTAGGCCTTCGGGTCGAGCTTCGTGGCGCCCGGCTTCGCCAGGAAGGCGATCGGCGTGCGGCCCCAGTAGTAGGCCAGCAGGTCGACCCGGCCGTCTTCGTTCAGGTCGGCGGGCACGCAGCCCATGGGGGCGATGTACTTGCCCATCGGCAGCGGCGCGGCGTCGAGCGCGAACGGCGCGTACCGGTCGCCGCCCTTGCCCGGCGTCGGGGTGACGACCACCTGGTCGCTGCGCGGGTCGACGAAGCACAGGTCGTTGGCGAGCTTGTCACCGTCGAGGTCGTTGACCGCGATCGCGGCGCCGACCGACGAGATCCAGGCGCGGATGTGCTCGTACTCCTTGTTCACCGTCCGGATCGACTGGCTCTTCGCCGCCTCCGGCAAGGCGATCGTCAACGGCTCGAACGCGTACTTCGACGCCATGGTGTCCGCGTCGGCGGTCGAGGCCGTCGGCAGCTGGGCCACCACGAACAGTCCCGCCATCAGCAACAGCGCCACGATGCCCGCCAGCTGCTTGCGGAGCCAGCCCAAGGTCGCGGTCATTTACCTGCACCTCCGTGTTTATCGGTCAGCGCGCTACCGCGATCACGTCGCCAGGGCGCTACTTTTCGGTGAACGTGCGATCGCGTCGTCGGGCACCTTGCCGCCGCGATCGCGGGGCCTCCGGCCAGGGGCGCGCAGAGGGGGGCAAGCGATGTCTGCATCGTCAGCTCCGCTTCCCGGCCGAAAGGATCGCTTCGGCGATGCGCTGTCGCCAGGTTTCGAAATGCGGGAGTTCACCGTCGACGACCACGGCGGGGCGAACTTCCTGGGTGATGGCCGCGGCGCGCTCGGCCGGCAGCCCGCAGATCGCCTGGGTGGCGACCTCGGTCTCGGGGATCAGCAATCCGGCGCGAACCCGGGCCTCGGCGGCGAAAGCGCTGCCCTGGGCCAGGTTCCCGCGGTGTTCACCGGCGAACTCGGCCAGCTTCAGCAGTTCGTCGGAGGTGACACCGCACGCGTAGGTCGAGGCGAGCCCGATCCCGGCGTAGAGATCTCCGTGCCGCTGCTTGGGGAACCTCGCGACGGTGTCGGTGACGAGATCGACGTCGGTGCCGCAGATGAACCACAGCGCCCGGCCGATGCCCTGGTCGATCGCCCGCAACGAGTAGCCGTTGTTGCCGGCGGGCCAGGCGAAGTCCGGGTCCTGGAACTGACCGTCGACGTACTTGGCGGTCTTGAAGTAGGCCTGGTGGAAGCCGTACCCGTCGAGCACCAGCCAGCGCAGCAACGGGTCGAAGTCCTCGGCGGAGGGCCAGCGGAAGCGCGGCAGCCGCGCCATCGCCCAGCCGACGCCGACGTAGATGATGTAGTCGTGCTTCTCACCGGGACCGTCGAGGAGGTCCGCGATATGCCCGCGGCCTCCCCCCGGCAGGCCGTCCAGCATTCCGTAACCCATTCCCGCGCCTTCGTAGGCGAAGCCACGGAATTTGACCGGAATTCGCTCGAGCCATTCTTCCGCCTGTTCGACGGAACGCGCTTCGACCGCGTGCGCGTAGCCGAGCAGGAATTTCTCCCCGACGGTCTCCAGCAATTCTTGAGCGGCTGGGCTCTTCTTGTGGAAACCCCGCTTGTCCAGCGACGTCTCGGAGACGTCCGGTGTGATCATGCGACGTCTTAACGTGCGCCAACCATTGCCCAACGCACTCTCCCCCTATCGGGTGGATTCGAATTCTGCGGACTGGTTAAAGGCTCACATGCGTGCTGACACGGCAGCTACTCCACGGTTGCGCCCGCGGTTCTCCCGGTTTGCGTGAACCGGGAGAACCGGGAATAGACCTGATTCAGGCCACCGCGCGGAGATAGTCGGGAGCGGGCATGGTCATGCGGTTCCCGGTCGACGTCGGGTTCCCGGCGAGGGTGATCGCCATCGGCGCGTCGGTCGGCTGCGGGGTGCGCATCGGCATCCGCAGGTGGACCCGGCCGTACCGGGTGATGTCGACGCGGCCGGGCAGGGTACCGACGGAGAACGACGACGCCGCGGTCCCGGCGGCGTGCTCCGCGACCGCGATCACGGTCCACCTGCCCTCGGGGACGTTCTGGATTTCGATGTCCGCGGAAAGGACGTTCGCCCGTCCGCCGAACGCGACCGGGCCGCACTGCGGGATCGACTCGGCGAACAGTCCGATGAGGACACTCGCCGGGCCCGCTCCGCGCGGGGTCTCGACGCGCACACTGATCGTCCCGGTGCCGCTGCGCATCGACGCACAGCCCATTCCGGCGCTGTGCAGGGCTTCCAGCGACGGCAGCCGCTGGAAATGCGGGGCCAGCGCCACGAGCAGCTCGCCGACCTCCGGGTCACGGTACTGGGTCGGGGTCATCCCGACCGCACGGGTGAAGCGGCTGGTGAACGTGCCGACACTGCTGTAGCCGACACTGCAGACGATGTCCGACACCGTCAACGACGTCGTGAGCAGCAGTCGTTTCGCTTCGAAGAGCCGGATCGCGGTGAGGTACCGGCCGGGGGTCACCCCGGTCGCCTTGGTGAAGATCCGCGAGAAGTGGAACGGGCTGACGAAGACTTCGGAGGCCAGATCCCCCAGTGTGATCGGGTCGAAGTACCTCGCGTGCATCGCGGAGATGGCCTGCAGCACCGCGGGTTGCAAGGGAGACGCCGGCTCGGGGAGCCGACGGGGTTCGGTGACGCCTTTCTCGTTCGCCGCCGTGGCGACTGTTCGTAGCTGCATCAGACCAACCTCGGATTCGCTGTCGCTTTTCCTCTGCACGCCAGCAAACGCCGCACCGATTTCGAAGCACTCGACGCGCGATCGAGAAGGGGTCTGCGCAGGGGTGGTCCAGCTCCGCGCGTCCGCCGTCCAAGCATGCGTGATCGCCGCCTGATCACGCGAGTTCGCCGTTCGATCACGCGAGGAGGTCGAGCACGCACTCCCCGACGCCCACCTCGGCGGGCCATTCGAGCTTCAGGGCGCGGTCGACGCGGTCGCCGGCGTCGACCGGGACGGCGTGTGCGGCCAGTCCCATGGCGCGGGCGACGAGGTAGAGCGTCTGCTGCAACGCGCCGACGTGCGCCAGGGTCGTGGCGTACGCGCCGCCGCCGAGCACCGACGCCATCCTCGGCATCCGCGCGGTCACCGTGATCAGCGCCGAGGGCCGCCGATGGTTGCCGCCGCCGATCATCGCCATGTCGAGCATCGCGTCCAGGTCGGCCTCGTCGTCGTTGACCAAGCCGAGGCGGTGATCGAGCGGGTCGTAATGGTAGATCCCGCGCGCCAGCCCCGAACAACGGTTGACCGAGACGTACAGCTCGAGTTCGTACAGGCACGCGACACTGAAATACGGCCGCTGCGAAGCGTTGTGGCTGGGGCCGTTCGGGCCGTGTCCATCGGGGAAGTGCGCGGGCCCGATCGACCGGATCCGCGCGCCACGGAACAGGAACTCGCCGATCTGCTCGGCGGACAGCTCCCCCTCGGTGAACTCGGGACAGGTGTGATCGTTCTCCAGCAACGCCGTCAGCGTCGGATCGGTCTCCGCGCGGTCGGCCAGATCCGGCCGGTAGAGCGAGTAGACCGGCCCCTCGCCGGTGGCGGCCTTGACCACCGGCGGTTTCCCGAGCCCCGGCAGCTCGGCCGGGCCACCGGGCCGCCAGGTCCGGCTCGTGGTGTGGAACAACAGTTCGTCCGGGGACCACAGGCCGAGTTCCGGATCCTCGTCCTCGGCGAACCGGCCGTGCTCCCCCGCGACCCCGGCGACGCCCGCGGCGACCAGATAGGACACGATCGCGCCGACCACCCCCGGCTCGATCCCGGTCGTGGACACGATCTCGCCCACCGACTTCGCCGTCGCCAGCGTCGCCGCGACGTGCACCGCCCACGGCTGGTACAGCACGACGCGGTAGCGCGCGGACGGCGACTCCAGCCCCATGCCGTAGGCGTCGGAGCGCAGGGAACAGAAGCGGGACAACCGGATCGGGCGCGCGGCAGGGATCTCGACCGGCGCGAACACCGGGGCGAGCGCCACCGGGATCACCGACAGCAGCGGCCCTCTCCCGTCGGCGAGACCGAGTGAACGCACCACGGAACCGCCGAGTTCCTTGAGTGCCCGCCGCAGCGCGTCGGCCCCCTCCGCGGTCCAGCTCAGCTCGCCTTCGAGGTCGGGCTCCCGCTCGTCAGGCTCCCAAGAGGACGTCACGTTCGCCAGCGAGATCGGCCCCAAGGCCATCCGCCGCAACGATTCCCGGACCAGTGGCTCGGCGCGGTCGAAGTCGTGCTCCCCCCAGCGCGTGACGACCACCAATGAGCCGTCCTCACCGATCTCGACAAGGCTGTCGTCGGTGAGCGACCACAGGGGGATCGTCTCGGCCACACCGCCGGGGGGATCTGTCCTCAACTGTCGCTCCAGCCGGATCTACAAGAACATGGGGAAGGGATTCAGCCGGTCGTACGGGGTCGGTTCGGTGAGCCAGCCCAGCCGCACCGGCACGTCGAACAGCCGTCCGGGGGCGAAGCGGCTCCAGAAGGGCCGCAACCCCGGAACGACCACCCTGACCACCGGAAGGTCGATGTCGGGCCTGGTCTGATCCAGCACCAGCGTCTCCATCCCCAGCGCGGAAAGCTTGCGTACCAGCGATTCCACGTCGTCCCGTACGTCGGCCCGCCGGACGAACTTGAAGTCCGCGGCCCGTTTCGCCGACCGTCCAGGCGCCGGCAGCAGATACGGCTGATTCGCGACCGTAGCGTGCCGGAGCCACCGCGCCGCGTCGGGATCGTCGAGTTCGACGTCGTTCGCGAGCACCGCCGGGATCATCTGGTTGAGCTCGCTGACCGCCCTCCGCAGCGCCGTCCTGGGGTCCAGGTGGGCGCCGAAACCCATCATGACGTTCTCGCGGGGCCCGGCGATACTCCTGGACAGCGCGACCATCACCGGGACACCGAGATCCGCGGTCAGGTCGAGGACCCACAGTTCCCTGCCCGCCCGCGCGTACTGGCCGACCATCTCCACGGCCCACGGGTCGTCGAACGAGGCGATGTCGACGCCCGGCACCGGAAGCCGGTTGTACCACCACATCGCGACGGCGTCCCGTTCGACGAGTTCGAGCAGTCCTTGCAGGACGGCGTCTTCGATGCTGCTGCCGGCCGCGCAGCCGTTGGAGTCGGCGCGCATCCCGGTGATCCCGCACTCCAGCGGCACGCCGTAATAGAGGTACGCCGTCGGCATCAGCTTCCGCCGCTGCCGCGAAAGCGACCACAACGGCGTCCAGTCGACGGCCGCCTTCTCATCGAACCGTTCGGGAACGTGCTGGAAGATCGCGTGTTTGGCGTTCCACTCGTCGCGGCCGTCGTACTGGCGTTCGTCGAAGAGCATGCACGAGTTCGGGTGGACGGCGTCCTCACCGAGCGCGCGGAAGGTGTCGCGGATCCGCAGTTCGTCGCCCTGGTAGTTCGCGGAGAACCGTTCGATCGCCTCGCACAGGGCGCCGACCTCGGCGTCGAGCGGGCTGGCGCCCTTGCCGCCGTTGTCCCCCCGCAGCCCGGCTTGCAGCCCGGCTTCACCCCGCACCCGGCGCGCGACGTTGAGCCCGGACCGGTAGGCGTTCACGAACGCGGGCGCCCTCGGGTCACGGGCGATCTCCTTGATGATGCCGGTGACGGGGCTGACCAGGTGGCCGTAGCGGTCGAGCACCTCGACCGGGGTGAGCGTCCGGTGCCCGCCACCACCCGACGTCGCCTTCTTGGCCTCCCGCAACACGACCGGTTCGGCCGTCCGCGCGGCGACGATTCCTTCGTCACCGCATTCCGGGCACTGCGGACGCCGCCGCAGTTCGTGCAGCCGCCCCTGCAGGTCGAGGGTGTCGAGGATCCACACGGCCTGCTGACCCGGATACCGGTGTCCCGCCAGCCATTTGGACGCTTCGAGGGAGATCAGGTGCGACGCGGCCGCGGTCAGCGGCGGCACGGCGGGCATCGGGAACGAGGCCGGGCCGTCGTGCCCGAGGACCTCCTGCACGCAGGCCTCCGCGTGCCGGTGCCCCCACAGCCGGTTGGTCAGGCAGTGCCAGCAGCCGGACCGGCCGGGCCGCATGATCGGGCCGATCCACACCTGCGACCCCGACGGCCGGGCCAGCAACCAGGGCCTGCCGGTGCGCCGGTGTTCGGCGTCGATCTCGGCCAGCTTCGGGTCGAGGTAGTCGTCGCACAGCACGATGGCCAGTTCGGAAGCCGTCCCGACCACCTCGATCCCGCTCGCGACGAGCGCGTTCTCCACCTGCGAGGTGTCGACGCCGCGGCCGATCGCGGTCAGGCTCGCCGTCGCCGGCTTCTGACGGCAGGCCACCGCGGACGCGTCGAGACCGCACGCGTCCCAGTACGCGAGCGCGCGTTCGTCACCGCTGAGTTCGTCCGGGACGCGGATGGTGACCAGTCCCGCTTCCACGAGCCGGGCCAGCACCCCGGTGACCTGCTCGGCACTCATCCCCTCCGGGCAGGCGGAGAGGAGTCCGTCGAAGTCACGGGTGCCGTCGAGCAACGCCGCGACCGAGGCGACCTGCGCGCCGCGCATCGCGATGACCCCCTGTTCCGAGAACAGATAGGCGCCGTTGCCCTCACTGATCTCCGCCCGCAGATGCCGTTTGAATCCCAGACCGCCGGTGCTGGAGCCTGACCCGTTCGACACTGCCTCGCGCATGGGAACCCCCGTAGGTCGGTGCGGTCCCCGAATCCTGCTGCGCCGGGCCGCGTACCGGCCAGTGCGAGATTCACGGGTCGGACGTGAAAAACCCATGTTCTTCCGGGACACACGCACGCGGGACCTGGTGGACGGCTCACTGGCCCGGCACCCCGCCGCTCTGTCACTGTCGACGCACTGGGAAAGCGGGACACGACGCGTATCGAGCTGGAGGGCGCTTGCGATGTATGCCGGATCACGAGTATCGGACACGCACCACGGCTCGGCACCCAACCCGAATCCGGACCTGTCCGCAAGCCCTGTCCGCTTCACCTTGCTCGGCCCGCTCGAACTCGTGCGGGACGGGATCGACTACGCGCCGACGACGCCGAAGCTGCTGCAGGTGCTCGCCATGCTGGTGATGAGCCCGGGAAAGATCGTGCACATCGACACGATCGTGCAGGAGCTGTGGGCCAACGACCCGCCGCGCAGCGTCCGCACCACGATGCACACCTACGTCTATCAGCTGCGCCGGTGCATCGACGAGAACGACCTCGCCCCGTACGGCGAGACCATGCTGGCCACGAAACCGCCGGGGTACGTGTTCCGGATCGCCCCGGAGCAGGTGGACGTCTTCGAGTTCCAGACGCTGCAGAAACAGGGCCGGGAGCTGCAACTACGGGGCGAGCACGCCGAAGCCGCGAAGACCTTCCGGTCGGCGCTCGACCTGTGGTCCGGACCGCCGCTGGCGAATGTCCACTGTGGGTCGGTGCTGTCGGCGTACGCGGTCGACCTCGTCGAACAGCGGCGCAGCACCCTGCACCTGCGGATCGAGGCGGACATCTCGGCCGGGATGCGGCACGAACTGATCGGCGAACTGCGCTCACTGGTCACCGCGAACCCGCTGGACGAGGCACTGCACGGCCAGCTGATCCGCGTCCTCGGGCGCAGCGGGCGGCGATCCGACGCCCTCGCGACCTACCGCCAGGTGCGCGCCAGGCTCAACAATGAACTGGGCGTCGAGCCCTGCGACGAGTTGCAGATCCTGCACCACGACCTGCTCTCCGAGGGTGAACCCGCGTGAAGACCTGCTCCTGCCACGGAAAACGAAAGTGAGGATCGGCGGATGACCAGTCGTACCTATGGACAGTTCTGCGGTCTCGCCCGCGCGCTGGAGATCATCGGCGAACGCTGGTCGCTGCTGATCGTCCGTGACCTCGTCCTCGGCCCGAAGCGGTTCACCGAGTTGCGGGCGGGCCTGCCCAAGATCCCGGCGAGCACCCTGTCCGCGAGGCTCAACGAACTCGAACAGTCCGGGGTGATCCGCCGCCGGCTGCTCCCCCAGCTCGACGCCGCGGTGGTCTACGAACTCACCGAGTACGGCGGCGAACTCGACCAGATCGTGCTGGACCTCGGGCTGTGGGGCGCGCGGTCGCTCGGCAGGCCCGCTCCCGAGGACGTGCTCACCACGGACGCGGCGATCCTCTCGCTGTACACGACGTTCCAGAGCGAGCGGGCCAAGGGCGTCCACGCCACCTACGAACTGCACTACCCGGGTGGCATGGTCCTGCACGCGATCGTCGAGGACGGCGCGCTCAAGGTCGCGGGCGGCGCGCATCCCGGCGCCGACGCGACGATCGAACCGCTGGGCCCGTTCATCAAGGAACTGCTGAGCGGGGAACTCAGCGCCACCGACGCCACCCGTACCGGCAAGGTCCGGATCGACGGCGCCTTCGAGTACCTGGAACTGTTCACCGAGCTGTTCCACATCCCCGCCGCGCCCCAGGTGTCCCACGGAATCGTCGTTCACTGAACCATCCGGCGCGGTACCGCGGTCAGATGAGCAATTCGGAGTAACGGAAACGGCCGGTGCGCGAGATATCGTCGACATCCGTCACCGGCCGGTCTTTTCGCCCTAGGAGCACTTTCATGGCCTCACTCGATTCGCCACGTCCAGGCCTGCTCGCTTCGCTCAACGGGAAATACCACCGCGCGGCGCTCACCGTCTTCGCGCTGATCGTGCTGGCGCACTGGGCGGAACACCTCGTGCAGGCGTTCCAGATCTACGTCCTCGGCTGGAAGACCCCGGACGCCCGCGGTGTGCTCGGCATCCCGTTCCCCGAGCTGATCAGCTCCGAATGGCTGCACTACGGCTACGCCATCGTCATGCTGATCGCGCTGTTCGCCCTGCGCAAGGGTTTCGCGGGCCGCTCGCGGCAGTGGTGGAACCTGGCGCTCGGCCTGCAGTTCTGGCATCACATCGAGCATCTGCTGCTGCTGGTCCAGGCGCAGACCGGCTGGCGCCTCGGCGGCGGAACCGCGCCGAGCAGCATCATCCAGCTGTTCATCCCCCGGGTGGAACTGCACCTGTTCTACAACACGATCGTCACCATCCCGATGATCATCGCGATGCTCGTGCACCGGAAGGCCTCCGCCGCCGAGCGGGAGCTCACCGGCTGCACGTGCTCGCCCGAAAGCCGGCGTGAGCTGGCGACAACGGCGTCGTGACCAGGAGACTCTTCGCGCTACTGGCTCTTGTGGCGGCGTGGTTCGGGGTCGCGGTGCTCGCCGCGGCCCCCGCCTCGGCCCACGTCGAACTCCTCGCTTCGGATCCCGCCGACGGCGCCCGGCTCACCTCGGCGCCCGCTCAGGTCTCGATCACCCTGTCGGAGAACATCGGTATCCAGCCGAACTCGATCAAGGTCGTCGATCAGCAGGGCACGGACGTCGTCGCCGGACCGGTGTTCCAGCCGGGCGACATCGCCGAACAGGTCGCCGTCAAGCTCGAACCCGATCTTCCCGACGGCAGTTATCTTGTCGAGTACGCCTTCGTCTCGACTGACTCACATCCGGTGCGCGGCACGATCGCCTTCGTGATCGGCACCGGCCCCCTGATCACCTCGGCGGGCGCGGTGTCCGCCTCCACCGGCACGGATCCGGTGACCGACGCGCTGTTCACCACTTTCCGCTGGGGCTCGTTCGGCGGGGTCGCGCTGCTCGGCGGGCTGGTGTTCGTGCTGGTCTGCCGTCCGGGTGGCCGGACCGACCCGGCGGCGCGGAGGCTGATCACCGCCGGGGTGTGGCTCTCGGCCGTGACGGCCGTGGCCGGGTTCCTGCTGCAAGGCCCGTACGTCGCGGGCCGTGGCGTGGGCTCCGTCTTCGACCCGGCACTCATCGAGGCGACCCTGCGGGTGGCGTACGGGAAGCTCCTGCTCCTGCGCCTCGCCGCGATCGTCGCGCTCGCCGTGATCGTGCGACGGCTGCTGGCGGACGGCCTGCCGGACAGGCAGCGGTCGCGCTACGAGAACCTCGGTATCGCGGCCGGGTTCATCGTGATGCTGAGCTTCTCCGCGACCGGGCACGCGGTGGCCGACAAGATCATGTTCCTCTCGGTCAGCGCCGACCTCGCCCACTTCGGCGCGATGGCCGTCTGGATCGGCGGGCTGATCCAGCTGGCCGTGCTGCTGCGCGGCGAGTACTCGGCCTCGGAGGCCGAACCGGCGCTGGCGCGGTTCCATCCGATCGCCACCTGGTCGATCGTGATCATGGTGGTCAGCGGCGCCTACCTGGGCTTCCGGCTCGTCCCGTCGGTGGAAGCGCTCTGGACGTCGGCCTACGGCATCGTCTTCCTGCTGAAGCTGTCCGGGTTCGCCACGTTGCTGCTGGTCGCGAACCTGAGCCGCAACGCGGTGCGCCGCGGGGTCTCCGGCCGCGGCGGCACCGGCGTCGTGACCGCCGACCTGCGGAAACTGCGGGTCAGCGTCGGGGTCGAGGTACTGATCGTCGCCGTGGTGCTCGCGCTGGCCGCGACACTGTCCTCGATGTCCCCGACCGGCTGATCAGCGCTCGGTCGCTTCCGTCGGCGGGGTGAACGGGCCCCAGGTGAAGGCCCGGAGCCACGGCTCGGGATCGCCCAGCCAGTCCAAGGCGGCGATCTGGGCCGGGCTCCGGCGCCCGGAGAGGGACCGGTACAGCTCGGCGGGCGGGCCCGAGAGCACCGCGGCGACCGGCTCGGTGCCGGCGATCCAGCTGGCGCCTTCGGTCTCGATCCGCATCCCGGGCAGCCCGTGCTCTTTCAGCGAGGCGCCGAGGCCGCTGACGAGCACTTCGAAACCCCGCAGCCAGGCCCCGTGCGCCTCGGGCAGCGGGGCGCCGAGCGCGTACCGGAGATCGAGTTCGTGGGTGAAGGCGTCCATCACCATGATGTCGCCGCGGCTCTTCCCGTCGCCGTCCGCGGCGAGGATGGTGTCGGCCTCGGGACCGCGCTCGTTCCAGAGCCTCAGCAATCCGGCGACCGACGCCGTCTCCGGGACCGGGCACGGCTCTCCCCCGAAGCGGGTGATGACCCGATCGCAGATTTCGGTCACATGCGCGAGCAGATCCCGGACTGTCCACTGTGGACAAGCCGGGACGGCCCGCTCGCCCGCGCTCGCGTGCTCGGCGAGCAAGATCGAGATGTTCTCTCTGACCTGCCGATACCCTTCGGCCGCGGTCGCCGTATTCCAGCCAGGGACCCGAATTCGGCTGCTCGTCACGCGGCCACCTCCAGTAGGGGTAAACGATGGTCGTCCATTCTCCCACCGGTTCGAGGATCACCCTTCTCCCCGCTTGCGCGGACCGCTCGGCGCAAAGATCACCCACCCCTGGCGCGTGTCCTTGCGGCTTCAGGCACACTGGACGGGGAAAGCCCCGTGCCGCAAGGACTCTGTCGTCCCAACAACTGTCGCGCACCGGTGACGGATCGCCCACTGTGGAGGTGACCAATGGAGATGCCCGGCTTCGATCTGGCGTGGCGTGGTTTCAATCGCGCTCAGGTCCGGGAATTCGTTCGCGAGGTGGAAACCGAGCTACGACGAGCCGCCGCCGAACGCGACGAAGCGATCCGGCGCGCGGAGGCGCTCGCCGCGGAACTCACCGCCGCGTGCGAGGAGAACCGCGAACTGAAAGCCAGCATCGATCGGATCAGCCGCGTGCCGATCGCACCGGACGCGTTGCAGGAGCGATCGCGCCGGATGCTCGAACTCACCCGCGAAGAGGGTGACGACATCATCGCGCGCGCCACCGAGGAGGCCGCCAAGGCCGAGGCGGAACGGAAGCGGATCACCGAAGACTTCGAGCGCGCCATGACGCTGCGCCGGGCGGAGGCGATGCGAGCGCTCGCCGCACGGGACGAAGCCGCGCAAGCACGGGCGCGAAAACTGCTCGACAACGCCGCCGAAGAGGGCGAGCGCCTGCTCGCCGAAGCGCGGCAGAAGGCCGATGTGGCCCTCCACCTGCGCGATGACGTCCTGAAACAGCTGGTCGGCTGCCGTGAACTGCTCGCCGAGGCCGGTACGGTCCTGACCATGACTGAAGAACCGAAGCCGGAAGTGCCCGTTCAGCGCCGGAGCAGGCCAGAGACCCGCACCGGCGCTGAAGCGACCGCCTCAGGCGTTGTCACCTGAGGAAAAGACCACCGGCCTGATCTCCATCGCGTTGACGTGCGCGTCCGGGATCTCGCCCGCGATCTCGATCGCGCGCTCCTTGCTGTCACATTCGACCAGGTAGAACCCCGCGAGGTATTCCTTCGACTCCGCGAACGGGCCGTCGGTGACCACCGGGACGCCGTCACGCACCCGGACCACCGTGCTGTCCTTCGGCTCCCCCAGCGCCTGCGTCCCGAGCAGCTCGCCGCTCTCGGTCAGCTTCTTCATGAAAGGGTCGATGCGGGCGACCACCTCGTTGCGCTCCTCCTCGGGGAGGGCGTCCCACGCGGTGGGGTTCATCGTGATCATGATCATGTATTTCATCGGTGTTCCTCCTGGTCGTCCGGCCGGGTGCCCGGCCGTTCACGCTTGAGTCGGAGCCGCCGGACCATCCTCGACATCCTGGCACCCGCGGATTCCGCCCACCCGGGGTGGATACGTGGGGAGGGTATACTCGGCGACGGCTGGGGAACGACGAGAGAACGGGTGCGGAATGACGGGCTACGGCAGCGAGCGGGAGGCCTATCTCAAGCGCCTGCGCCGGATCGAGGGGCAGATCCGCGGATTGCAGCGGATGGTCGAAGAGGACAAGTACTGCATCGACATCCTGACCCAGGTGTCCGCCGCCACCAAGGCACTGCAGTCGTTCTCGCTCGAACTGCTGGACGAGCACCTCGCCACCTGCGTGGTCCAGGCCGCCGCCGCGGGCGGTGAAGAGGCCGACCTCAAGGTCCGGGAGGCCTCCGACGCGATCGCGCGGCTGGTCCGCTCCTAAGCCACTCCTCGGAACCCGCGCAGCCGCAGGCTGTTGGAGACCACGAAAACCGAGGAGAACGCCATCGCGGCCCCGGCGATCATGGGGTTGAGCAGGCCGAGCGCGGCCAGTGGCAGCGCGGCGACGTTGTAGGCGAACGCCCAGAACAGGTTGCCCTTGATCGTGCCGAGCGTGCGGCGCGAAAGCCGGATCGCGTCGACGGCGGCACGCAGGTCGCCGCGGACGAGCGTCAGGTCACCCGCCTCGATCGCGGCGTCCGTCCCGGTGCCCATCGACAAGCCGAGGTCGGCCTGCGCGAGCGCGGCCGCGTCGTTGACGCCGTCACCGACCATGGCGACCACGCGGCCTTCGGACTGCAGGCGCTTGACGACGTCGACCTTGCCGGCGGGGAGCACTTCGGCGATGAACTCATCGATCCCCACTTCGGCGGCGATCGCCTTCGCGGAACCGGTGTTGTCACCGGTCAGCAGGACCGGCCGGAGCCCGAGGGCCCGCAGTTCCCGCACGGCCTGCTTCGAGGTCGGCTTGACCGTGTCGGCGACGACGACCACACCGCGTGCCTCGCCGTCCCACGCGACCACGACCGCGGTCGCGCCACGCTCCTCGGCGGCCGCCTTGACCTGGGCGAAGTCGTCTCCGACGGTGATGTCGTGCTGTTCGAGGAGAGCAGTGCGGCCGGCCAGGACGGTCTTCCCCCCGACCTCACCGACGACACCTAGGCCCTCGATGTTGCGGAACCCATCGACCGGCGGTAGCTGACCGAGCCGCTCTTCCGCGGCCGTGACGATCGCGCGGGCGATCGGATGCTCCGACGCGTGCTCGACCGCCGCGGCGAGCCGGAGCACCTCGGTCTCGTCGGCCCCGTGAAGGTCAGTGAGGCTCATTCTCCCTGCGGTCACCGTGCCGGTTTTGTCCAGGACGATGGTGTCGACCTGACGAGTGGACTCGAGCACTTCGGGGCCCTTGATGAGGATGCCCAGCTGCGCGCCCCGGCCGGTGCCGACGAGCAACGCCGTCGGCGTGGCCAAGCCGAGGGCGCACGGGCAAGCGATGATCAGGACCGCGACGGCGGCGGTGAAGGCGGCGTCCGCCCCGCTGCCCGCGCCGAGCCAGAACCCGAGCGTGCCGACCGCGAGCGCGATCACCACTGGGACGAACACGGCCGAAACGCGGTCCGCGAGCCGCTGGACCCGGGCCTTGCCGTTCTGCGCGTCCTCGACCAGCCTCGCCATCTGCGCGAGCCGGGTGTCGGCTCCGACCCGGGTGGCGCGGACGACGAGCCTGCCCCCCGCGTTGACCGTCCCGCCGACAACGGTGTCGCCGACGCTCACCTCGACCGGGACGGCTTCACCCGTCAGCATGCTCAGGTCGACCGCCGATCCGCCGTCGGTCACGACGCCATCGGTGGCGATCTTCTCCCCCGGCCGCACGACGAACTCGTCGCCGGACTTCAGCTCCCCGATCGGGACGCGGGTCTCGACACCGTCTTTGAGGACGGCGACGTCCTTCGCCCCGAGTTCGAGCAGTGCCCGCAGAGCGGCGCCGGAGCGACGCTTGGAGCGGGCCTCGAAATAGCGACCGGCCAAGAGGAACGTGGTCACCCCGGCGGCGACCTCGAGATAGAGGTTGCCCGCGCCGGAGCCGCGTTCCATGGTCAGTGCGAAGCCGTGCCGCATGCCGGGTACTCCGGCGGTGCCGAACAGCAGCGCGTACAGCGACCAGAGGGTGGCGGCGGCGACCCCGAGCGAGATCAGGGTGTCCATGGTGGCGGCGCCATGGCGGAAGTTCGTCCAGGCGGGGCGATGGAACGGCCACGCGCCCCAGGTGACGACGGGGGCGGTCAAGGCCAGCGAGACCCACTGCCAGTAGGTGAACTGCCAGGCCGGGACCATCGCCAGCACGATCACCGGGACAGCGAGCACGGCGGAGATCAGAAGCCGTCGCCGGAGCCCGGCTGCCTGGTCGTCCACTTCGTCAGGCTTGGGCGGCTCGGCCGTATAACCGGCCGATTCGACGACACCGACGAGGTCGTCCACCGACAGCGCGGCCGGGAAATCGACCTGCGCCTTCTCGGTGGCGTAATTGACCGTGGCTGAGACGCCGTCGACCTTGTTCAACTTGCGTTCGACCCGTGCGGCGCACGAGGCGCAGGTCATCCCGCCGATGGCGAGTTCGACGCGCTGGGACGTCTCGACGCTCACGGCGTACCTCCCGTGTGGCCCTCGTGATGTCCTTCGTGCTCACTGGTCGGCGCGGGCGAGGATGGCGCCGGTGTCTCGTCCGGCGGCCCGACGGCGGAGCCGATCGCCCAGGCGACGACGAACACCGCGACCAGGGCCGCGGCGAACGCCGACACCTTGACGGCGGTGCTCACGAGACGAGCTGGTAACCGGCCTCGGTGACGGCCGCGTCCACGATCTGGACATCGAGCGCGGCGTCGCTGGTGATGGTTACCTTGCCACTGGCCACGTCCACGTTCACGGCACTGACGCCCGCGATGCCGCTGACCTCCTCGGTGACGGAGGAGGCGCAGTGCCCGCAGGACATGCCCTTGACGGTGTAGGTGGTTTCGGCCATCGGTACGAACTCCTCTACAGGACAGACGAAGCGATCACTTCATTTATACCCCATGGGGGTAGGGGTGTGCATTGAGGGTGCGGGCACACTGCGGCGATGAGGAAGATCTCCGCCATCGGCATCGGCGCCGGCGACCCGGAACACCTGACCGTCCAGGCCGTCCGGCGGCTGAACGAGACCGATGTCTTCTTCGTTCTCGACAAAGGTTCAGAGAAGCAAGACCTGGTGGGTCTGCGCCAGGAGATCCTCGACCGGTTCGTCGAGCGGCCCGGCTACCGCGTCGTGCGGGCGCAGGACCCCGAACGCGACCGTACTCCGGACGACTACCGGAAGGCCGTCGCCGACTGGCACCGGCTCCGCACCGACGTCTACGAGACCATGATCGGCTCGCTGGGTCCCGATGAGCGGGGCGCTTTTCTGGTGTGGGGTGACCCGGCGCTCTACGACTCGACCCTGACTCTGCTGGACGCGGTGCTCTCGCGGGGAAACGTGGAGTTCGAGTACGAGGTCGTCCCCGGCGTCAGCAGCGTGGCCGCGCTGACGTCCCGGCATCGGACCACGATGAACCAGATCGGGCGGCCGGTGCTGATCACGACCGGACGGCGTCTCGAAGCGGGCTGGCCCGCGGACGCGGACGACGTGTTCGTGATGCTGGACGCGGGCTGCACGTTCTCTCGCTTCGCGGACACAGGACTGGAGATCTACTGGGGCGCCTACCTCGGCACGCCCGATGAGCTCCTGCTGTCCGGCCCGCTCACCGCCGCTCTCGCTTCGGAAATCCGCTCCGTGCGCGCCGCGGCGCGGTCACGGAAGGGCTGGATCATGGACATCTACCACCTGCGCCGCCCCGTCGGCTCCCAGGGCTGATCCCGAGTTCGCGGGGCGGGCTCGCGCATCAAGTGCGTGACCGGACCGCTGGTGCGTGACCGTGTGGATTTCAGGACGTCAGATGTCCCAAAATCCACACAGTTCCGACCGGCCCAGTCCTGTCCCGGTGGTGTCGGGTGCGCGGAACGACAGGCACCCGAGTGCCCTGCTTCGCTCCCGCCCCGCCAGCTCCCAACCGCCCCGTCACACCCGTGCCCCGATCCGCAACTCGCGTGCTTGAGCGCGTAACTCGCGTGATCGGGTGGCGATCTCGCGTGATCAGACGGGAACTCGCGTGATTGGCTGGCGATCTCGCGTGATCAGGCGGCGAACTCGTCCCAACCACCCCCGTCGAGCCTGTGCCCGGATCCGCAACTCGCGTGCTTGAACGCGTAACTCACGTGATTGGGCCCGTATCTCGCGTGCGTGAATGGCGAACTCGCGTGATTGGTTGGCGAACTCGCGTTATCAGGCGGCGATCTCGTGTGATCGGGTGGAGGACATGGTGTTGTCCGGCCAAGCACGGGTGTTGTCCGGTTGAGCACGGGTGTTCGCCGTTTGGGTGCGGG
>NZ_MQUQ01000002.1 GCF_001953865.1 Amycolatopsis coloradensis | reverse complement strand
GGACATCAGATGTCCCGAAAGTGGCTTTCGCGACACCCAGATCACCAACTGTGGCCCGACACCGGGCCGATCACCTTCGCAAGTAGCCGGCTAATCGCGCGCGTCCCGGACGAAGGCGGCCTCCCGCGCGGCAAGGGCCACCGCCCGAGCCGTCACCCGGGCGTCCGCCACCGTGACACCCTCGCGCGACAGGAACAGCCGGTAGAACATCGGCCCGCACACCGCCCGCACCAGCTCGTCGCCATCCGTGCCGGCGGGAACCTCGCCCCGCGCGACGGCCCGCTCCGTGATCGGCGCCATCCGCACATGCCGGTCCTGATAGAACTCGTGGAGTGCCTCGGCCGCCGGTGGCGACTGGAAGGCCGCCAGTACCGACGCCGTCGGCAGTTCCTTCAGTGCCGGCTCGGTGAAGTACCGCACCACCTCGGCCGCCACCTCGTACAGGTCGTTCTCGAGAGAGCCGGTGTCGGGCGCCTTCCAGTCGTCCTCCGCGCCCATTTGCAGCGCGGCGGCGACGAGGCCGTCCGCTGACGACCACCGCCGGTACACCGTCGTCTTGTGCACGCCGGACCGCTCGGCGACCGCGTCCACGGTCAGTTCGCTGAAGCCGCGTTCGGCCAGCAGGTCGAGGGTGGCGTGCAGGACGGCCAGCCGCGTGCGTTCGGTCCGCCCGCCCGGGCGCCGGGTACCGGAGGTTGCCAATTGCTACTCCTGTTGCGTTAGTGTGCTCAGTATGTCAGACCCAGCGAAGATCGCCGAACTCATCGGGGACGCCAAGATCGTCGCCATCGGCGAGAACAACCATCACCTCCACGAGTTCGGGGACCTGCGCAATCGTTTGCTCCGCCACCTCGTGGAGCACCACGGCTTCCGCGTGGTCGGATTCGAGTCCGGTTTCGCCGAGGGAAAGCTCGTCGACGACTGGCTGAAGGGCGCTCCCGGCGACGTCGCCGACGTCGGCCGCGACGGCTTCACCTTCTCGCTCGGCGAGTCGCCCGAGGCGCACGAAATGCTGACCTGGCTTCGCGAACGCGGCGACGTCCGGTACTTCGGCCTCGACGTGCCGAGTTCCGCGGGGTCGCCCGTGCCGTCACTGGAAGCCGTCCGCGCCTACCTGTCCACTGTGGACGAGTCGGCGAAACGGCTGGTGGACGAGGCGATCGAGGCGACCGGGGGTTACGCGTCGGTCAGCAGCGCGGAATCACCGGCCAAGTACGCCGCCCTCGACACGGCCGCGAGGGACCGGGCGACCGCGGCGCTCACCAGGCTCAAGACGCACCTCACCTCGTTGCGTTCCGTCTACGGGAACACGGCCGTCGCGGAACACCACGCCCAAGGAGCGCTGCGTCTCGACACCTACCTCGCCGAGGTGGCCGCGATGATGTCCGGCGAGGCTCCGGCCCTGCAGAGCGGTTCGCGCGACCTGTATCTGGCCGAAACCGTGCGGCTGATCAGGCGCCTGCACGGCGACGACACAAAGATCGTCGTGATGCTCCACAACGGACACTCGCAGCGCGTGCCGTTCTCGCCGTTCCCCGGACTCACCTCGCCCTCGGCCGGGACACATCTGGCGGCCGAGTTCGGCGACGACTACTTCGCGCTGGCGCTCACCGCGGTCGAGGGCGAGACCACCGGCCTCAAACCGGATCCCGCCGCGCGGCTCGGCTTCACCGTGTATCGCCAAGAACTCGACGCGCCCGCGGACGGCAGCGTCGAAGCCGAGGGCCCTGGGCTGGTGGATCTCCGCGCGCGACGCGGAACCGAAGGGC
This sequence comes from Amycolatopsis coloradensis, assembly GCF_001953865.1. GTDB lineage: Bacteria > Actinomycetota > Actinomycetes > Mycobacteriales > Pseudonocardiaceae > Amycolatopsis > Amycolatopsis coloradensis. The sequence goes on along the minus strand of NZ_MQUQ01000002.1, from coordinate 359,287 downwards.
CACAGAGCATCCGTCACGCGCACCTGTTCAACGCCGTCGACGTCGTCGAAGCCTTCGACGCACTGGTCTGTTTCCCGGAATCGACGGTCAGCGGGCACCTCCGACCAATCCCAGCCGATCGAGTGGTTGAACTTGCCCCTCGTGACTGACAGGCGTAGGCCCGAGGCATGATCATTCGACTGGTACGGATCATGGCGGCGCTGCCCCTCTTGGTACTCCTGGCGCAGCCCGCCTCCGCGACGGAAGTCCAGCAGAACCCGCCGAACTGGGGACTGGACCGGATCGACCAGCGAACGGGCCTCGACCAGCTCTATCACTACGAGACCGACGCCAAGGACGTCACGGTCTACGTGATCGACAGCGGCGTCGACGCGGCGCATCCGGACTTCGGCGGCCGGGTGAAACCCGGCAAGGACTTCCTCAACGGCGGCACGGACACCTCCGACGCCAATGGCCATGGCACCTACCTGGCCGGGGTCGCCGCGTCGAGGACGTACGGCGTCGCGAAGGCCGCGCAGATCGTCCCGGTCCGGGTGATCGACGCGCAGGGCGGCGGGTCGACGGACAAGATCATCGCGGGTATCGACTGGGTGACGCAGAACGCACAGCAGCCCGCGGTCGCCGTGCTCGGCATCGGCGGCGCGCCCAACGACCAGCTCGACACCGCCGTCCGCGCGCTCGCGGCGGTCGTCCCGGTCGCCCTTCCGGCGGGCGGCGAGGCCACCGACGCGGGGCAGTTCTCACCCGGCCGGGTGAGAGAAGCGCTCACCGTCGGCTCGGCGGACGCCGGCGACCGGGTGGGGTCCACCTCGAACCACGGCGAGGTCCTCGACCTGTTCGCCCCGGGCGTGGACGTGCCGGGACCCAACGCCGGGGGCAGCGGCGGCCGGGTGCTCAGCGGGACGTCGTCGGCCGCCGCCCAGGTCGCCGGGGTGGCCGCGCTGTACCGCGCCCTGCATCCCGCGGTCTCGGCGGCGGACGTCGCGAAGGCGCTCGTGGACACCGCTTCGGCCGATGTGCTGACCGGCGTCCACGCGGGCACCGCGAACCGGTTGCTCCGGAGCCCGGGCGCGCAACTCAGGCAGGGATGACGTCCATCACCTGGGCAACAACTCCCGCCCCGCGGGACCGAACAGGTAACGTGCCTCACCTACCGATCCGAAGATGGGAAGGACCGGCATGTTCCGCAAGGTACTGGTCGCCAACCGGGGTGAGATCGCCATCCGCGCGTTCCGCGCCGGATTCGAGCTCGGCGCGGGCACGGTGGCTGTGTTCCCGCACGAAGACCGCAATTCGCTCCACCGGCTGAAGGCCGACGAGGCCTACGAGATCGGCGAACCCGGTCACCCGGTGCGGGCCTATCTGTCGGTCGAGGAGATCGTCGCGGCCGCCAAGAAGGCGGGCGCGGACGCCGTTTACCCCGGCTACGGCTTCCTCTCCGAGAACCCGGACCTCGCGCGCGCGTGCGAGGAAGAAGGCATCACCTTCGTCGGGCCGAGCGCGGACATCCTCGAGCTGACCGGGAACAAGGCCCGAGCGGTCAAGGCCGCACGCGAGGCCGGGGTGCCGGTGCTGGGCTCCTCCGAACCGTCCTCCGACATCGACGCGCTGATCGCCGCGGCCGAAGAGATCGGCTTCCCGGTCTTCGTGAAGGCCGTCGCCGGTGGTGGCGGACGCGGGATGCGCCGCGTCCAGGACCCCGCGCAGCTGCGCGAGTCCATCGAGGCCGCCGCGCGCGAGGCCGAGTCGGCGTTCGGCGACCCGACGGTGTTCATCGAGAAGGCCGTCGTCGAGCCGCGCCACATCGAGGTCCAGATCCTCGCCGACGGCGAGGGCAACGTGATCCACCTCTACGAACGCGACTGCTCGGTCCAGCGGCGGCACCAGAAGGTCATCGAGCTGGCCCCGGCGCCGAACCTGCCGTCCGAACTGCGGGACCGGATCTGCGCCGACGCGGTGAAGTTCGCCCGCCAGATCGGCTATCGCAACGCCGGTACCGTCGAGTTCCTGCTCGACAAGGACGGCAACCACGTCTTCATCGAGATGAACCCGCGGATCCAGGTCGAGCACACGGTGACCGAGGAGGTCACCGACGTCGACCTCGTCCAGTCGCAGCTGCGCATCGCCTCCGGCGAGACGCTGGAGGACCTCGGGCTGTCGCAGGACAAGGTGTACCTGCGCGGCGCCGCCCTGCAGTGCCGCATCACCACCGAGGATCCCGCCAACGGTTTCCGCCCGGACACCGGGATGATCAGCGCGTACCGCTCGCCCGGCGGTTCCGGTATCCGCCTCGACGGCGGGACGGCGTTCGCCGGCACCGAGATCAGCGCGCACTTCGACTCGCTGCTGGTGAAGCTCAGCTGCCGCGGCCGCGACTTCAAGACCGCCGTCGGCCGCGCCCGCCGGGCCGTCGCCGAGTTCCGGATCCGCGGTGTGGCCACGAACATCCCGTTCCTGCAAGCCGTCCTCGACGATCCGGACTTCCGCGAAGGCCGCGTCACGACGTCGTTCATCGAGGAGCGCCCGCATCTGCTCACCGCGCGCCATTCGGCCGACCGCGGGACCAGGCTGCTGACCTACCTCGCCGACAGAACGGTCAACAAGCCGCACGGCGAGCGTCCGCGCACCCTCGACCCGCAGGTCAAACTGCCGAAGCTGCCCAAGGACCTCGAACCGGCGCCCGGTTCGAAGCAGAAGCTCACCGAACTCGGCCCGGAGGGCTTCGCCCGCTGGCTGCGGGAGTCGCCGACCATCGGCGTCACCGACACGACCTTCCGTGACGCGCACCAGTCGCTGCTCGCCACCCGCGTGCGGACGAAGGATCTGCTCGCCGTCGCGCCGGTCGTCGCGCGGACCACGCCGCAGCTGCTCTCGCTGGAATGCTGGGGCGGCGCGACCTACGACGTCGCGTTGAGGTTCCTGGCCGAAGACCCGTGGGAGCGGCTGGCGAAGCTGCGGGAAGCGGTGCCGAACATCTGCTTGCAGATGCTGCTGCGCGGCCGCAACACCGTGGGCTACACGCCGTACCCCACCGAGGTGACCCACGCCTTCGTCGAGGAGGCGACGGCGACCGGGATCGACATCTTCCGGGTCTTCGACGCGCTCAACGACGTCGAGCAGATGCGCCCGGCGATCGAGGCCGTCCGCGAGACCGGTTCCGCGGTCGCCGAGGTCGCGCTCTGCTACACCTCGGACCTCTCGGACCCGGCCGAGAAGCTGTACACCTTGGACTACTACCTCAAGCTGGCGGAGCAGATCGTCGGCGCGGGGGCGCACGTGCTGGCCATCAAGGACATGGCGGGCCTGCTGCGGGCACCGGCGGCGGCGCGGCTGGTTTCCGCGCTGCGCAAGGAATTCGACCTCCCGGTGCATATCCACACGCATGACACGGCGGGGGGCCAGCTGGCCACCTACCTGGCCGCGATCCAGGCCGGTGCGGACGCCGTCGACGGTGCCGTCGCGTCCATGGCGGGCACGACCTCGCAGCCGTCGCTGTCGGCGCTGGTCGCCGCCACCGACCACTCGGACCGGCCGACCGGGCTGGACCTGCAGGCCATCGGTGACCTGGAGCCGTACTGGGAGAGCGTGCGCAAGATCTACGCGCCGTTCGAGGCGGGGCTCTCGTCGCCGACCGGCCGGGTGTACCACCATGAGATCCCGGGCGGGCAGCTTTCGAACCTGCGCACGCAGGCGATCTCGCTCGGTCTCGGCGAGCGGTTCGAGGACATCGAGGCGATGTACGCGGCCGCGGACAAGATCCTCGGGCATCTGGTGAAGGTCACCCCTTCGTCCAAAGTGGTCGGTGACCTGGCGCTGCACCTCGTCGGCGCGGGCGTCTCGCCGTCGGATTTCGAGGCTGAGCCGAACAAGTTCGACATCCCCGACTCGGTGATCGGCTTCCTGCGCGGCGAGCTGGGCGACCCGCCCGGCGGCTGGCCGGAGCCGTTCCGCACCAAGGCTCTCGAAGGCCGGGCGAAGCCGAAGCCGGTGCAGGAACTGTCCGAAGAGGACCGCAAGGGACTGGCCGGGAACCGGCGCCAGACGCTGAACCGGCTGCTGTTCCCCGGGCCCACGAAGGACTTCGAAGCGCACCGCGAGCAGTACGGCGACACGTCGGTGCTGCCGTCGAAGGACTTCTTCTACGGGCTGCGCCCGGGCGAGGAGTACTCGGTCGACCTGGAACAGGGTGTCCGGCTGCTGATCGAGCTGGAGGCCATCGGCGAGGCCGACGAGCGCGGCCTGCGCACGGTGATGTCCACCCTCAACGGCCAGCTGCGCCCGATCCAGGTCCGCGACACCTCGATCGCGTCGGACATCCCGGCGACGGAGAAGGCCGACAAGTCGGACCCGAAGCAGATCGCCGCGCCGTTCGCGGGCGTGGTCACGCTCCAGGTGTCCGAGGGCGACGTGGTCGAGGCGGGTGCGACGGTCGCGACCATCGAGGCGATGAAGATGGAGGCGTCGATCACCGCGTCGGCCGGCGGCAAGGTGTCGCGGCGCGCGATCAACGCCGTCCAGCAGGTGGAAGGCGGAGACCTGCTGCTGGTCCTGGAGTAGCACTGCGGAAGTACATGAAGGCCCCCTTCCTTGCGCCTAGGTACAGGAAGGGGGCCTTCATGTACTTGCGGCGGCCGCTAGCCTGGACCGGGTGCTGATCAACGCCGTACCCCAGTTCCAAGGCGCCTTGACCGAGCGCGCGCCGCGGCTGCCCGAAGGTTGTGTCGCGCTCGCCGAGCTGGCGGGGCACGTCCTGGGCGTGCCGGTGCACCACATTCGCCAGACCCGTGAGACCTCGCCCGCGGTCGACGGTGTCGCCAACCGTGCCGTCCTCACCGGCGGCAACCGGGCGGCGCAGCTCGCCGCGCTGGAGGCGCCGGGCGGGCCGGTGCTCACCATCGGCGGGGACTGCGGGGTCGAGCTGATCCCGATCGGCGTCGCGCGCTACCGCTTCGGGCCTGGCCTCGGGGTCGCCTGGTTCGACGCGCACGCGGATCTGAACACCGCGGAGACGTCGCCGTCGGGGGCGTTCCACGGCATGGTGCTGCGGTCGCTGCTCGGCGAGGGCGATCCGGAGTTCGCCGCGAACCCGCCGATCGAACCCGGACGCGTCGTCCTCGCCGGGACAAGGGCCTTCGACGACGCCGAGCGGGCCGTGGTCGACCGCGGGCTCGTCCTCGAGGCCGATCCCGCTTCCGGCCTGGCCGGGGCGGACAAGATCTACGTCCATCTCGACCTCGACGTACTCGATCCGGCGGAGTTCGACGGCCTGAACTACCCGGAGCCCGGTGGCTTGACGATCGAGCGTCTGGTGGCGATGCTTCGCGGGCTGAGCGGCTTCGAGGTCGTCGGCGCGGGCCTCACCGAATGCGCGGGCATCGAGGTACGCGCGCTGGAGCCCGTGCTCGAAGCACTCGGGGAATTGCTCACCGGGAAGCAGTGACACTCCGTCACGGACAGCTTCGCTTCGGCCGTTCGTACGTATCGCGCGAGGCGTTTGCCGGGCACTTGTCATCAAAATTCAGGGACGACCGGTGATTTTGTCACGATGGTGACAAGAAATCGGTTTCTTCTGCGGAAGGTGACACATTCACGAGCTAGTGCGCGATGTGTTCGTTGTCACCTCACGACGATTGTGCGGTGCGCGGACGCTGGGCGGAGCAAAGGAGCTGCGATGTCGTTGGAGCGCGGAATCGAACACACTCCGTCTCCGGCCGCGCTGCCGCGCAAACTCGCCGACATCCTGAGACCGGAATTGGGCAGTCTCGCCAACGAGATCGTCGACGAGATCCGGGCGACCATCCCCGCGTACGCGCGCCCGCTCGACGGGCCCTACGGCAAGTCGATCCGCGCGGGCGTCGAATACGCGATCACGCTGTTCGTCGCCCAGATCGCGGATCCCACCGTCTCGAAGGAACAGTCCCACGAGGTCCACCATCGGCTCGGGCAGAACGAGATGCGCGAAGGCCGCAGCCTCGACACCTTGCAGTCCGCCTATCGCGTCGGCGCGCGCGTCTCGTGGCGGCGCATCATGCGCGTCGGCCGTCGCAGCGGCCTGTCGTCCGCGGTGATGTCGCAACTCGCCGACGCCATGCTCGCGTTCATGGACGAACTCGCGTCCGTCGCACTGGACGGGTACCTCGAAGCGAAGGCGCGCACGGCGGGCGCGTTGGACACCTGGCGCCGGAAACTACTGCACCTGGTGCTGGAAACCCCGCCCGCGCCGGCGAAGGCGATCGCGGAACTCGCGCAACTGACCGGTTGGACGGTGCCCGAACGCGCGACCCCCGTCGTGCTGCATCCGGTCAACGACACCGTCAGGCCCCGGCGGCACAACACGGTCGATTCCGACGTCCTCGCCGAACTCGACTGCGCCGAGCCGCGTCTGCTCATCCCCGGTGAGATCTCCGGCGCCCGCCTGACCACCTTGCAGGCCGCGCTGCCGGACTACCGGCTGTCGATCGGCCCGTGCCGTCCGCTGGACTCCGTCGCCGATTCGCTGCGCTGGGCACGCGACGCCCTGCACCTCTCCGAACGAGGGATCATCCAGGCGCGCCGGGTGATCCGCGCCGAAGAACACCTCGCGACCCTGCTCGTGAACGCCGACTCCGCGCTGACCTGCCAGTTGCGCGACCGCCTGTTCGCCCCGCTCGCCGAGATGACCGGGAAACAACAGGAACGGCTGCTCGAAACCCTCCGCGCCTGGCTCGACAGCCAGGGCAACGTCGTCGACATCGCCGAGCGACTCCAAGTCCACCCGCAGACCGTGCGGTACCGCATGCGGCAGCTGCAGGCGACCTTCGGCAAGCACCTGCGTGACCCGGGGGCACGGTTCGAAATGGAACTCGCGCTGCGGGCGGGGGTCGCTCCTTCGGCGGCTCCAGCGGGTTACGCGTTGCCGGAGGTGCTTCCGGTGCCGCGCAAGAGTCCACAATGGACTCCGAGCGGGTCTTGATCCTTCCGGCGCCGCCAGACCCCGAATGCCGTGAACGGCCCGTCACTTGCGGATTGCGCGAGTAACGGGCCGTTCATGGCACGCGGTGGACGGTGTCACCTCAGCCGGCGACGGGATGAGGAGCACTCGCCTGCCACACGGTGTCGGTGGCGTACCCGGTCGCCGTGTCGTGCGGATGCTGCCCGCTGGTGTTCGCCGCCCACACCTGGTTCTGGAACTGCCGCAGGAACCTCCCTCGCAGGCTGAACGACTCCAGTGTCGCGGTGGTCCCGGTCGTGCCCGCCTTCGTGCACCAGGTCGCGTCCGAGCGGAACTGGTCGGTCCCGTCGGAGGGCGCGATGACCACTCGCTGCCCGGACTGGCGCAGATAGTGCTCCGGGAACCGGACCGCTTCGAACGAATGGCAGTTCACGTCGGCCTTGCCGGGCACGACCCGCCATGTCGCGTCGGCGCCGTCGCCGCCGGGTACCCCCGCGGCCACTACGGCGTCACCGGATCCGCGCAGATAACGGTCACCGGAAAACCGCAGGGACTGCGTCAGCACGGAGTCCTCGTACTGCCCAAGGCGAAGGAACAGTTCGACGTCGTCATCGGTCCCCGCGAGCGCCGCGGTCGCCGCCGTCACCAGCGCCGGATGTACCCGGCTCTGGTCCGCCCTCGTCCTGAGTTCGAAGGCGAGACGCCGGTCGGCGTCTCCCTTCTTCTTGAGCCAAGCCAGCCAGTCCTTGAGGTTCGCCTGATGGATCCCGGTGCCGATGTAGGCGGTCAGGTCGGCCGGATTCGGGCTGCGCAGCGCCCGTTCCGCCGCGGCACGGACCTCGCTGTTCGGTTTGGCCTTGTCCCACAGGTCCATGACGAAGTTGATGTCCGGTTCGATCAGATGGCCTTCGGTGGCGTCGAGCCGCACCACCGCCGCTGCCCGGATCCGGGCGTCCCGCGCGGTGCGCCTGGCCTTCTCCTCGGCGTCGGCGTGTTCGTCGGCTTCGACGATCGCTTTCTGGTCCGCCTCGCGAGCGGTGAAGATCCCGGTGAGGATGAAGGCCTTCAGGTCGGCGGGCGAACCGTTGTACGCCGCCAGCGCCGCCTCCTTGAGCAGCGGTCCCGACGCCCGCTCCCACATGACGAAGACGAAGTCCTTGTCACTCTGGATGAGCAGGTCGGGGGTGGCGACGATCTTGTTGACCAGCGCGGCGCGCTCCTTGCTCTCCCGCGCCGCCCTCGCCGCGGCATCGCTTTGCAGTTTGTGCGCCTGGTCCCTGGCGTTCGCCTCGCGGACGCCGGTTTTGATCCACTGTGTCCATTCCGCTTCCGAGCCCGCGTAGGCGAGTTCGGCCGATGCCCGGACTTCGGTCCCGGACGCGCGTTGCCACAGCGCGAAGACGAAGTTTCGGTCGGTCAGGATGAGCAGTTCCGGGGAAGCGACGACGCCGATCTCCTGCGCGGCGCGGATCTTGTCGTCCTGAGTGGCGGGACGGACCGGATCGGCCGTGATCGCGGCCGTCACGGCCGCCGGGGCTGGCTCGGCCATCGCCGGGGTGATCCCGGTGAGCAGTGTCAGCACGGCGGCCCCGATCAGGCCGGGCACCACGGTGCGTCTTCTTCTTTCGTCCATGGTGGATTCCCCTGTCAATTCGTCGCGAGATGGACGGTGGCGACCTGCGTGGCCGCGTCGTAGTCGATGTGGCCGTGTTCGAACGTGCTCCGCCGTCCGCCGGGAATGGCCGTCTCGTCACCGGTCGGGTAACCGAGAGCCGACTTCTCCGAACCGATCGACTGCCACTTCGCCCGGATCGCGCCGCGGACGACGTGGGTGCCCGCCCGGTCGATCGAGTAGATCGAAGCCCCGCCCGCGAAATGGGCGAACCGCCCGAGCTTGTCCGCGGTGCAGGCGTCGTCGGTGGCCGGGACGCCCAGCGCGGCGTGGCCGCCGAGCCGGAGATAGGCCGCGAGGATCTCCGGTGCGGGACAAGCGGTCCCGCGTCCGACGGTGAGGGTGCGCACGCCGGACGCCCGGGTCCAGTAGGACCGGAACGCCCAGTACGACGGCGCTCCCCGGCGCTGGAAATCGCGGTACCGCACCCCGGCGTCGACCTGTTCTTCCCGGACGGGCGAGACCATGAGTTCGGTGTAGGGGTCGTAGTCCGGCAGGTACTTGTTGAGCCAGTTCACCGTGATCTCGGTGGAGTCGGGTTCCGGATCGGTGACCCACCAGTAGAATTCGTTCCCCACCCCGGCCTTGCCGTCCGCCTGCCTGGTCAGGAAGTCCGCGCCACCGTGGAGGGTCACCCCGGCGCCGGGGAGGATGTTGTCGACGCACCAGGTGGCGTTCCAGTCGTACTCGACGGTCCCGCTCGCCGGCCGCACGCCGACCTGGGTCTTGGTCCCGTCGTAGTAGCGCGCCAGGTAGTGGTTGGGCTTGGTCACCGATTCGAGCGACCGGCATTCCGGGTCGGCCAGCCCGGGGACGATCCGCCAGGTGGCGTCGATCCCGTCACCCGCCGTGGGTTCCGCGGCACCGGGGCTGATCACCACGCCGGAGGTGGTGTCCCGCAGGTACTGGCCCGCGATGTTCCCGTTGAGCGCGGACCGGCTGAACGACTGCGTCGACGCGTCGAACCGGCCCTGGTCGAGGAAGGCGAGGACGTCTTCGACCCCGCCCGCCAGCGCCTTCGCCGCGGCATGGGCGAGTCTCGGCTGGATACCCGCCCGGACGGCCTCCGTCCGGATCTGCTCGACGAGCGCGCGGTCGGCTTGGGCCTTCTGTGCGAGGACGGCGTCGATGTCGCGCCGGTTCGCGTCGTAGACACCGACGTCGATGAACTGCTTCCAGTCCGCCCGGTCCCGGCTGCGCAAGGCCTTGACGGCCGCGGTCTCCACCTGGCTGCCTGGACGCGCGTTGTCGGCGATCACCCGGAGGACGTCGTCGTCCGGCAGGGTCACGATGGCGGGCGCCGGCGGCACCTTCACCACGGAGACCGCCCGGCCTCGCGCGGCTTCGGCGGCCAGCCGGATCCGTTTCGCCTCATCCGCCTGCGCGTCGGCGTCGATGGTGTCCTGCTGATCCCGCGCGTGCGCGACCCGGATCCCGTTGGCGATGAACTCCTTCTGAGCCGGTGCGGGCGCGCCGAAGGCCACCAGTGCGGCGGCCTTCACCTTCGGGCCGGTGGCCCGCTGGGTGATCACGTGGATGAAGTCGCGATCGCTCAACACGAAGAGGTCCTCATCAGACGCGATGCCGAGGACGAGGGCGGCGGCTTCCTTGGCCTCCCTGGCGATCCGTGCCGCGTCGGTGTCCCGCAACCGCTGCTCCTGGTCCCTGGTGTTCGCCGCGAGCACGCCGTTCTTGATCCACTCGGTACAGGCCAGAACGGTCCCGGCGAAGGCGAGTTCCGCCGACGCGCGCACTTCGGTGCCGGTGGAGGCGCGCCAGAGCGCGATCACGAACTCGCGTTCGCCGAGGGCCATCATCGCGTCGGTCGGCACGATCCCGAGTGTCCGGGCCGCACGCAGCTTCTCCGATTCGGAGGAGACCGGCGGCGTGACCGCCTGTCCCGCCGCCGCCGTCACCGGTGCGGCCTCGGCGATCCCGGCCGGGACCGTCAGGACGGCGGCCACGCTGAGGACCGCGACGACGAAGGCCGTCCGTGCGCCGGCGGATCTCCGGGTCCGGGCTCTCACAGCGTTTTCCATTGCTCGTAGCGCTCCTTTTCCGCGGAAGGGGGCAAGAGGTGGTCGATCCGCCTGAGCTGCCTGAGCAGGCTCAGCCGTCCGACGACCGCGCGGGCTTCAGGTCCTGGCGACGGACCCGCCAGGAGTTCGCGTGCCGTTTCGACCGGCGGCGAGTCGTGCAGGAACTCGTGGAGGAGTCGTATCGGGTCGAGGAGAGCGATGTCCGTCCTGGGGCCGATGGCGAGGATCAGTGTCGTGGACAGATGGAACCTGTTCGCTGTCGCGGACCGCCTGCTGTAACCGCCGTAGGGCATCAGCCAGGAAAAGAACGTCTCGGCGATCCCCGCGCAGTGCCGCAACCGATCGTCGGTGAGTTCCCGGCAGTGCTTGATGAACCCGCCCCGGAAGTCCTCGTCGATCAACGCCCAGGGGGCCTCCAGCAGGTCGATCGGATTCGCCTTCGCCAGCCGCGTGGGATCGACGGCCGCCAGCCTGTCGGTCAGCTCCTCGAAGTTCATCCACCTGACCTCCGAGAACGTGGGCATAACCGTCTGGTTTTCGTTCATGAGATGAAGTACCCCAACGCTTCGAAGGCGTTCTTGCCGATCTGGTAGTAGCCGCGGTAACGCGAACCGCTCCTCGGTGGACGGTAGTGCCCGCTGTGGAGGTTGAAGTCGGTGGCTATCAGGATCGTCCCGTTGTAGTCGACGGTGATCTCGCCAACCGAACGGACGGGATTGCCGCCGCTGAGCACAGTGTGCTTGATTTCTTCGCCCTGGACGTATTTCGGGATCACGACGAGTCTGCCGTCGGTCAGGACTGCCCACTTCAGCTCACGGTGTTTCCTGACCAGCGCCAGGAACTCGGGCGTACCGACCGCGACCGGCGCCACGTTGAGCATCCTGGCGATCAGGAGTTCGTCCGCCAGCCGTTCGGGAAGGGTGTTCGACAAGGGGAAGCAGAGCATGCTCTCCGCGGCAGTCGAACTGTCCGAAGCGGAGACGAAACCGGCGACGGTGCCGGCCCGTTGCGCGACTCTGCTGGTCGCCCGGCAGACCCGGCGGATCTTGTCGAGCACGCTCAGCACCTTGGCGCCGATCTTGCGGATCAGTTCGGCCTTGGCGAGGTACTTGCCGATGTTCACGACCACCGCGCCGATGGCCTTGACGATCGCCTTGCCCTTGATGAAGGGCAGTACCAGGCCGACGACGTTCACGACGGTCCAGAGGCAGGCTTCGATGTTGCCCGAACCGAAGCAGCGCTTGAGGTCGGGGATCCCGATGAATTCGAGCAGGACTTCGCCGCCGACCTCGAACAGGAAGCTGGTGACGTCGTCACCGTTCATGCAGCCCTGTTGCGCGGCGCGGTACTCATTGAGGGACGCCGCGCTTTCGTCGTCGCCCATCAGATCGTCGATGTCTTCGACCGTCAGCCCTGGCAGGCAGCCCGCGAGCACCATTGCTTCGGTCTGCCTGCGCTCCGCCTCACGCCGGCGTTCGGCCGTTTCGGCCTCTTCCGCGGCGCGTTGTGCCTCCGTCGCCGCGTCGCGGGCCCTGGCCGCCGCGGCCGAGGTGTTTTGAGCGTGGATCCTGGCGCGTTCCGCGGCGTCCGCCGCGGCCTCGGCGTCGATGCGCGCCTTTGCCGCCGCGTCCCTGGCCGCGGCGGCGTCCGCTTCGGCCTTGGTGGCGGCACTCCGGGCCGCCACGGCGTGTCCTTCCGCCGTGTCGGCGGCCAACCCGGCGATCGCCGCGTCCTGCGCGGCTTCGTTCGCCGCGTTCCTGGCCTCGACGGCGTTGGCGTGCGCGCGGGAGTCGGCGGAATTCGCCATGTCGGCGTTCGTCCGCGCGCTGCTCGCCGAACTGTGCGCCGCCTGGGCCGCGCGTTGCGCCCTCGCCGCCGAGACCGCCGTCTCGTGGGCCGACTTCGCGGCGTTGGCCGATGCCTGGAACGCCGCCTTCGCGTCGGCGTCCGCCTGATCGGCCGCCTGCTGTGCCTGAGCGGCCGCGGTCTGTGCTTCGGCCGCCCTTGCTTCCGCGGCCAGCGACTGTTCCTCCCCGACAGCCTGGGCCTGCCGGGCCACCTCGGTCACGAAGTCGGCGTCCAGATCGGTGCCGGTGAACGGGGCGACCACGACGATCGCGGTGTTCGCCGGATCGGTGATCGCCGCGGCCGAAGCCCGGGCGGCCGCCGAGGCCCGGCTCGCCAGACCTGCCTGTGTCGCCGCCGAATCGGCTTCGCCTTGGGCCTCGTCGGCGTTCTTCCGTGCGTTCACCGCGCTGACGGCCGCGACCCTGGCCCGTTCCACCGCTTCCGCCGCCTGCGCGCCCGCTGTCCGTGCGTTCTCCGCCGCCTGTACCTCGGCCGAGGTCGCGGTCGCGGCCGCGGCGTTCGCCCGCATCGCCGAGTCGTGCACGCCCGCGGCAGTCGCCTCGGTCTGCGAAGCCGCGAGATCGGCGTTGGCGGCGTGTGCGGCCGCTTCGTCCGCCGCAGCGCGCGACGCGGCCGCCGCGTAGGTCGCCTTGGTCGCGGCCTCCCTGGCACGTGCGGCGGCGGCCGTTGCCAAGTTCGCCGCGCCTTGGGCCGCGTCAGCCGCGCTGGCCGCGTCGTCGGCGGCCCGCCTTGCTTCCTGGGCCGCGGCCCAGGCCGGTGCTTCCTGAGCCGTGCCGCGCGCGGCCGCGGCGGAGGCTTCCAGCGCCTGTGCCCTCGCCTCGGCCGTGTTGGCGTCGCGCTTGGCCGCCCAGGCCCGGTCGATCGCCTTCTGCTCTTCTCCTTCGGCGGTCCTCCTGCGATCGAGGGCGATTCCTTCTTGGATCTCGGCTCGGTGCCGCGCGTCGGCGGCGGCTCGCTGGAAGGCTTCCGCATGCCCTCGCTGTTCCCGTGCCTCGGCGGCCGCCTCGTCCGCTTCCCGGCGGTAGCCCGCGGCTTTGTCCCGTTCCAGCTCGGCCGTCTGTCTGGACGTCTTGGCCTTGTCCCGTTCGCGTTTGGCGGTTTCGAGGGTGGTCTGGGTCTGCCATTCGCCCGCCCACGCGGCCTCGACCGCCCGGATGGATTCGTCGAGGGCCGCCTTCGCCCGGGCGGCGGCATCTTCGGCCGCCTTCACCTGGTCCTTCGCCGCGGACGAGAGCGACGCGGCGGCGCGAGCGTTCTCCTCGGCGAGCAGACGCCAGCGCCGGGCCTCTTCGGCGCGGGCCGCGGCCTTGGCTTGATCGCCGATCGCGGCGTCGGTCGCCATGGTCGCGTCGATCGTGTGCCGCACGGTCTCGATCGCCGACACCGCGGCTTGGGCCGCGGAAGCCATGCCCTTGGCCATTTTCGCCCAGTCGGCGCCATCGGGGAGGCCGGTCTCGACCAGGATGTTCGCTTCCGCGGTCGCCGCGGCGGAAGCGGACTGCGCTTCACTAGTGGCCTGCCGCGCGAAGTCGAACTGCCGGGTCGCCTCCTGCTTCACCAGGCTGAACGATCCGGGGGAGTGGTTACCGCTCGCGTTGTTGGCCGCGAGGATCTGCGCGGCCTGACGGCCCGCCGTCGCCGCCGACGTCATCGCGTTGGCCGCCCGCTGCAGGGAACGGACGCCCCTGCCGTGCGCGACGACGAGATTCCGTCTCGCCTGTGACGCCCGGGCCGCGCGCTTCGCCAGATCACTGGCCTGCTCGGCGGCCTTGGCCCGCTCCTCGAGGTCCTTCAGGTGCTGCTCGTTCGCGGCCGCGTCCCGTTTCGCCGCCTCGAGATAACCGCCGTCGAGGAAGGCCGCGATCGCCGCGTCTCCGGCGTCGAGCGCGGCCTGGGCGGCACGCCGCACCTCGGGTCCGGCCGATCGGACCAGAACCGTCACCCTGGTGCGGAGTTCGTCGGCCCGGGCTCGCGTGGCCTGCCTGGCCCGCTCATCCCGGTCGGCGGCGATCGTCTTGCCGTAGTCGAGGAAGGCCGCACGGTCCGAGTCCGAACCGGCGAGGACTCGTTCCACCTCGGCGTTGAAGACCGGCCCGCCGGTGCCCCGCAGGTCGAGGACCGCCTCGCGGTTCACCCTCGCGGTCTCGTTCCGCCGCGCCTGTGCGCGTGCCTGCGCGTCCGGTTCACCGACGTCGAAGAACTCGAAGAGCGCGTCGTCCGTGCCGAGCGCCAGTGCGGCCTCCGCGGCCTCGCGAACCTCGGGCTCTTCGGAGTACTGCGCGATGTCGGAGACGAGCTTCCAGTAACGGGGATCGACGGGCTCGCCGAGCCCGCTTTCGCCGTCCCAGCCCGGATAGTCCTTCGCCGGGATGGGACGGCCGGTGGGCGGCGGATCCCCGGCCGCCGCGGCGAGGGCTGGGGTCGACGTCCCCGCCACGGTGACGGTGAGGACGAGCAGGAACAGGAGCGTCCGGTACGCGAACGTCCGCAGCATGCGGAACCTCCGGAAAAGTCGGAGTGCGGGAGAGGAACGGATCGGTGCGGTGGTTCAGGCGCGAGGGGACGTCATCCGCGTCTCGCCTTCGAGTGCCTGCTGGAGCAAGTCCGCCCAGAAGCGGGTCTGGCCGTCGGCCCAGTCCTGCTCCGCGGACCATTCGGTGGCGGTGTCACCCGCCGTCGCGGCGATGGCCTTCCAGTTGGGGCCGGTCGCGTTCGCCGCCGCCTCGGCCACCGCGCGCCAGTTCGCGGCCTGTGCCCGAGCGACCTCCTCGGCGTCCGTCCACGCGGTCTTGGCAGGCGCTGCCTGCCCCGACGCCCTGCGCCACGCGTTCGCGGCCGTCGCCCTCGCCTGTTCCGCGATCTCGTCCGCCGCTTCCAGCGCCGCCTGTTCGGCTTCACGAGCGTCGGAGATCAGACGGCGGATGGCCGTCTGGCGGCGGGCTTCCTGTTCGGCGTCGCGGAGACGATGGGCTTCCAGATCCAGCCTGGCGGCGGTGGCCCAGCCGTAGGCGAAGAACTCGACAAGGTCGGCGTCGGTCGAGCCGGGCCTCAGCGCCCATGCCGCGGCAGCACGGACATGCGGGCCGGGGTCCGCGGCACCGAGTTCCCTGATGTAGCGGCGATCCTCTTCGACGATGGCTCGCTCCTGGGCGCCGTCGTCTTCGCGCACGCGCCGGTCACGCGCTTCGGCCGCGGCGAACCCTTCCGCGACGAACTCGGCGCGATCAGTGTCCGAGCCCAGTAGTGCGCGCTGCGCGGCGGCGTGGACTTCGGGGGCGAATTCGGCGGTGTAGGTCGACAGAATACGACGACAGAAGTCTGAATTGACCGAATTCGTCTCCGCGGCGCGGCGTTCCGCGGCGGGCAGGCCATTCTCCAGGAATTCTTCGATCATCCCATCGTCGTCCGCCGCCCAGGCCACCCAGGCGTCCGCGCGCACCGCCGCCCGCGGATCCCTGCCCGCGATCCGGCGGACGAGTTTCCGCGCCGCTCCGGAAGAATTCGAAGTGTCCACTGTAGACTCCGCAAACGCCGGTGTGGCACGCGAAAGCCCGACCAGTGGTGTACCGGCGAGGAGGACACCGAGCAGAATTGTCCTGCGCTGAATCATTCGACCGCCCCCCAGTCGACGGACGATCATGCCGTGAAGGCCCGCTGAGGAGCAACGTAACACCGCGCGATGTGGTGATCAATCGTCCGTTCGGCCGTGGTCGTCTTCAGAACGGGAAAGTTGTCATGATCGGATGAAGTCTGCCGGGAATAGCCGATAACCTTATGAGGAACCGGTTCCGTGGCTGCTCTCAGCCGAAGATCGGTGAGGCGGTTCTCGGGGGAATCCGGCTCCTGTCTGCGTGCCGCGATGAAAGGCGCCGACGTCACCACGAGTCCACTGTGGACTCCAAGCCGAGTGGTGCGGCGACCGAGTCCAGGAGACAGCCCAGAAGCCTCCGTGCCGATGGGTTCTCGACCCGTGTCAGTGCGTCCGTCGCGGTCTTGCGGGCGCGATCGCCTTCCTCCGCGGCGGCTGCCAAGGCGGTCGCCAGCCTGGCACCGGTCAGCGACGAGGCCGTCAGATCCGGAATGGACAGCAGTTCGGGCAGTGCGGAGATCCGGCCGGCGAGCAAACCCGGCAAGGTCACGTCCAAGCGGGTGCGGGTGCCGCGGAGCGCCAGTACGTCCTCGGCGTGAAGGAAGACTCGCCCCAATGCTTCGCCGTAGGCCCGGAGGGGTTCCGAAGGTGCGTCGCCGAGATGGGCACCGACGCGCAGCGGGAATTCGAAGAGAGAGGAGAACACGGTGCCCGCGCCCGAACCCGAGGTCGTGGCGGTGGCCCGGAGCGCGGCGAGTTCGGTGATCCAGTCCGAGAACGTCCAGAGAATCCCGGGCTTCGCTTGTGCGATCAGCCGTGACGCCCGCCCGACGAGATAGTCCCCGGCCAGCACCGTCGTCGCCGATTCCCAGTCCACGCCCCGGACTTCACGAGGGGCGGCGGCCGGGCCGAGAAAGGCGAGGACGCCGAGGGTGGCGATTTCGATCGCGGCGGTTACCGTGGCGTGCCCGCGAGCGGGGACCTGGCCTCCCGCCAGCATCGCGCCGAAGAAGCCGAGTGCCGGCCGAGGGCGCAGGTCGTCGACGGAAGCTGTGAACATCCTTGCCAGAAACGGCCATTCGCGGCGGACGGTCGCCACGCTGACCTCATCGCAAGCGGCGAGGAACGGAAGGAGCGCCGGTCTCAGGCCCACCGGAACCGTCATCGATTCCGGCGTGGTCAGAGTCGGCACGGCTTCCGAGAGCACGATCGCCCGCCGGCTTTTGGCGAAGAACGGACTTTCGCTGCTCGCGCCGGCATTGAGGACCCGCCACGCGAGGTGATACCTGCTGGAGACGTGCCGTGCCGTTTCGAAGTAGCCGACGTAGGTCGAATCCAGCAGCCGGCTGTATTCGCGTGCGGCGCCTTCGGGATCATCCGGATGGGCCAAGATCGCGCGTGCGGCGAGCTGCCCTGACTGCATGGCGTGACTGAGCCCCTCCCCGGTGAAGGGATTGACCAGCCCGGCCGCGTCGCCCACCCGCAGCCCCGCCTCGTCGACGGCCCCGCCCGGACCGAACCCGGCGTACAGTGGCCCGGTCGCGGCGGGTCCGGCCGCTCGGAGATTCGCCAAGGCCGGTTCGAATTCGCTGAGGGCGGCGAAAGCCTCGTCCAGCAAAGCATCCGGTGTCACATCGCCGAATGCCGTCGCCCCCACGGCACAGCCACCGGGAGCCGGCGCCAGCCAGGCGCAGCGTGGATGGCCACGCGGCTCGTCGGCGGGCGGGGCGAGCATCCGGAGAAGCACCCTGCCGTCCGGTTCGGCGCCGATGAACCGCTGGACGGAGGTCAAGCCGGTGCTGTGCGGTGTCCGCCCGCGGAGATGGCCGCCTCCGCCCGCCAGGATGACATGCCCGCCCGGTCTGTCCGTTTTACCCGGCACGTACTCCGCTCCGAGGCCGGCGGCGTGTTCTCGTAAGGTGCCACACAGTTCGTCTCTGTCCACAAGGGAGTATCCGGCGTCAGGCACCGGCCGGGCGGTTTGACCGGAGACGGCGAGGGAAACCGGGAGCACCGGCCAGCGGTCCACGGCGATGCCGATCGACCGGAGGACCTCACGCGCGGGCTTGCCCAGCAACAGGTCGTGGTTCGGGATCGGATGGCTTCGACGGCAGGCCACCAGAACCCGCATCCCGCCACGTGCCAGGACGGCGGCCGCCACCGACCCGGCAGGCCCCGCACCGACGACAAGGACCTGACTCACGCCACGCCCGCCATCCCGGCCAGTTCCCACCGGGCCGGTACGTCAGGTGTCCGGTCCAGCGCCGCGGACGCCCGGCCGAGATGGACCTTCGCGAGATCGCGGGCCGAGTCGAAGCCGCCGTGCGCCGCGACCAGCGCGCACACTCTCGGAAGGTCTCCGGAGTCGAACGAGGGTGAAAGCAGCAACTCGCTCAGTTCACCGGAGGTGTTCGTGCGTAACGCGGCCAGTGTCGGCGCCCCGAAGAGCCCGAGCTGATGATCGGTTCCCGCCGGTTTGTCGTTCCCGGTGTTCTCGAGATCGAGGCAGTCGTCCAGGATTTGGAAGGCGATTCCCCAGTTGAGGCCGAATGCGCCGAGGGCGGCGATCAGCTCGTGGGCTTCTTCCCCGTCCGCGACGGATTCCAGTCCGCCCAGGCGGCAGCACAGCTGGAAGAGCACTCCGGTCTTGCGGCTGACCAGTTCGACATAGTCCGGCAACGACAACTCGGTGTCGAAGGCACGCTCGACGTCGAGCAGTTCTCCGTACGCGAGCTCGGAGACGGTCCGGCTGACCGCTACAGCGACGTCCTCGCCGATTTCGGCGGCCTCGGTCCCCGCGGCGCCGAGACAGGCGAGTCCGGCGAGGACCGCGATCTCCGGCCCGGCGACCTCGTGCGCGGCGGGCCCGCCCCGGCGGATGGCGGCCCGGTCGACCACGTCGTCGTGTACCAGCGAAGCGAGGTGGACCAGTTCGACCACCGCGCCGAGCCGGGCGACCCTGAGCGGGTCGAAACGGCCGAACCCGGCGGAGACCGTCAGCATGCGTGACCTCAAGGACTTACCGGGGCGGCTGATCAACCCGCTGACGGCTTCGCGCAGTGGAGCGACGAGCCCGGAGGTGAGTCGTTCCAGCCGGGTCTGCACGGGATCGCTCATCCGGAGGAGAACCGGTAGGTGCCGTCGATGTCCAGTCCCGGAACGGTCCTCAGATTCGTCATCACCCGCCGGTACACGGCCAGATCGTTCATGTAGTCCAGCAACTGCTGCCGGTTCTTCCCGGCCGCGGGCTGGATGACGTCGTCGAACAACACCCACAGCGCCTGCTTTTCCGCCGCGGTGACGAGGTCGGGCGCCAGGCCCGCGAACATCGCCTTGATGTCGTCGATGTACTCCTGGGTGAGCGAGACCGTCGAGGCCGGATCGGTCAGCACCGACTCGGCGAGCGCGCGGTACTTGCCGTAGTAACGGCGGGCTTCCTCGATCTCCTCCGGGGTGGCGCCCGCCGTTTCCGCCCGGTGCACAGCCAGGTCGAGATTCTTGTAGACCAGCTGCACGACGACGTTTCCGACGAGACTCTCACCGAAGAACTCATCTCGTGCCTTGTCGGCCAGTGCATTGTCGCCCGCCAACGGCAGGTCGTAGTACGCCCCGGCGGAACCGAGCAACCGGCAGGCGATCGAAGGCAACGGGGTGAACGTCCTTCCGTTCCCGCCTTCACAAGCGATCGCGCCCGAGTCTCCGGCGAGGGAAAACCTTTGCGCGTAGATGAGATCCGTGAAGTAGTAGCCGTCGACGGAGACTCTCGCGGTCGTGTCGAGCACGACGCTGGAGGTGTAGCCAGAGGTACGGCCGACCTTCTCGATGCGGCGTCCTTCGGTGGCGATGGCGGTGGCGGCCGGGCTGAGCAGCTCGACGTTCAAGCGCGACAGAACGGTGTCGATCTTGGCCAGGAACGTGCCTCCGTGCGCGCTGGCGAGGAACGCGAGACCGATCGCCGGATGGGTCGCCGAGATCGGCGCCATCAGATTGCGCACCACCGTGGAACTCACGCCGATACCGGGCGAAAGCTCGGCGATCGCGGCGTCCGCGGTGTTCGGTTCGCCTTTCGTCAGCGGGATGAAGCGTTTGAGCCGCGCGATCGTGCTCCCGGCGTCGCCGCCGTCCGACGGTGCGGGCTGGATGATCGCCGAGTCGGGCGGGCCTTCGGTGCCGGCGAGCACGTGGCCCGCGGAAAGGACGCAAAGGGTGCCGTCCGTCTTGTCCCGCACGAGGCAGCCGAGGGTGCCGAGGGTGCCGTCGGCGAGTGACCCCAGGCTCGCGCCCTGCAACGGCGGGCGAAGTCTGTCCGTGATCGGCCCAGGGAAAGCCGCGCCGCCGCCGGAAAAATGGAACTCGCCGGTCTCCACGACGTCGACGCCGTAGCGAGAACCGTCCACCTCCACCGTGCTCGGCAGCAACCGGGAACGGGAGATCAGCACGGCTCGCCGTTTCTTGGCCACCAGCGCGATCACTACCGGTTCAGAGGTCAGGACGCCGTCGCGCGTGCGAAAACCCTTGGTCACCCCGACCACGTTCGGGTCGGCCAGGTGGTCGTCCGCGAACCGCGTTTTCGCGACATCCAGCGCCTTCGAGGTCCGGGCGGTCATGAACACGTCAGCGCACCTCGATGGTCGCGATCAGGGGGTCCTGGTCAGGGGGTATCAGGTCGGCCTGGCTGGCCAGCTGATGAGGGACGCCCGTCTTGACGTCGTAGAGGGTGGTCACCCCGGTGACGCGCCGATCAACGGTGATCCGCATCAGGCCGGGATTCCTTGCCGCCGGAGGGGTTCCAGGGCCGGTGAGAGTGGCCGTCCCGGTGAACACGAATTCGACCTGGGTGGACGGGACCTCGGTCCGCGGGAACTGGACGGTGACCGGGAAACGACCGGACAGGCCACGCGCGTCCGTCACCACGACCGTCAGGTCGAACACCGCGGAGACCATGTCGCATCCGGTGCTCCTGACCACCGGGCCGACGTTTTTGTCGCAGGTCGCCTGCACGATGACGGGACCGATCGCGACCGGTTTTCCATAGCCGATCGTCGCGGGGATCCCGGAGATCACCCGGACCGGCATCAACGGGAAGTTGCTGCTCGGCCGGATCAGCTTCCAGGTGAGTTCCTTGAAACCGTCTGCCGAAGCCGTTTCGGCAACCGTTCCCCGCAGGCCCGTCAGGCCGGCCAGCACGACGGCGCCGCGCAGAGCGGTGCGCCGGTTGAATACCGGATTCATTGTGTTCCCCCCGGAAAAGATCCTCACCGGAGGATACCCAGTTCGGTTTATCCGGCACAAGGCATACTGCGATCACCGTTGTTTGAGTACTTCCGGGATCGGATTTGTCGAATTGTGAGCACGGCGAATATGCCGCTGAATGGACGATTGCCTCAGTGCGCCGCAGGTGCGGACGTCATCCGGCGGGCGGTGTCGCGTTGGGACACTCCCGTTCCGGCGTCCGGGGCAGGCCGACCTGGTTGACACCGAAGCAGACCTGGTTGCCCGGGCCCGAGGACATGCCGCTCAGCAACGAGTCGAGGTTCTCCTTGACGCCGCAGCCGACGAACCTGGGCAGCGTGAAGCCCCGGTACAGCGGGTCGGGCGAGTCGGGGTCGGTCCGCAGGACACCGCCGTATGCCGTGTCGTACTTCGTTCCCCGCAGATTCAGTTCGAGCGGTTCGGCCGTCACGCAGTTGTCCCCGACACCGAGGTCGACGCCGTTGACGGTGATGTTGCTCAGCCTGCCGTAGCCCAGGACCCTGACGGTCGCGGTCGAGCTGCCGTCGGGTTCGGAGATCACGGTCCCGGCGGCGTCGATGAGGGTGTTGCCGGTGCGGTAGTCGGTCGGCAGCAACTCCATCGTCCCGCTGATCGGCAAGAAGCCGAAGCCGAGCAGGTTCAGCTTGCTCGGCGGCTGGAGCGCGGTGCCGCTGATCTCGCTCGTCGTCCGGTCGAGGTAGACGGTCCAGATCGCGTTAAACATGAACCCGGGCTTCAGCCGGGCGACCGCGCCGACCTTGCTGATCGTGGCCGTGTTGACCAGTTCGAACGGCAGCAGCGGGATGACGATGATGTTCGGGTCCGGCGGGTCGCCCGCGGCGCGGGGATCGCCTTGCCGCTTCTGTTCACCCGGTTTCCTGGTCCCCGGTTCGGTCCCCTTCAGCGGCAGCAGTGCGACGCTGCCGAGTGTCGCGTCCTGGCCGGGAGCCTGCGTGCAGGTGATCGGCTTGAACGGGGCCGGGGCGGCGGGGACGGTCAGCGCCAGGGACGGCGCGCCCGTCGACAGCTGAAGTTCGCCTTCGACGGTCATCACGATGTCGGGGACCTTGCCTGTCGCGACCAGGCTCAGGTCACCGGTGACGGGCACCTTGGTCGCCGGGATCGTGAGGGTCACCGGGACCGGGGTCTTCTTGTCCGCACGCGTCGCCGTGAGTTCGACGGCGGCGGCGCCCTCGATCTCGGTCCCCTCGCCGAGCGCCCCCGCGGGGATGGTGAACGTGAGAGAGAAGTCCTTGAGCTGTACGGGCTTTCCGGTGGCGACGATCTTCGGCAGAGTGGCTTTGGTGTCCACTGTGACCGGTCGCGCACCGACCGGATCCGGGAAGACACAGGTGTTCGCCAGGCTCTTGTGCGTGGAATCGGCGCCCTGCGACGGCGCTACGGGCGGAGCCGACGGATCGGTCGCGGCCGAGGAGGCCAGGGCGCCGTTCACCCCCACCAGCAGAATGACGCCCGCCAGAACGGGAAACCTCCCGAGTGCTCGGCGAACCTGCTGTCCCATGGGGGTCCTTTCGTGTCATGCGATGGAGCCCGTGCGGGGCGGGCGTCCCCGCCCCGCACGGATGGTTCATCAGGTGATGGTGATCGACGGGCTGAACGCGCGGTTCTGCGCCGGGTTGGTGTTCTTCACGGTGCAGTTGAAGTTCCAAGCGGTCCAGGTGCCGTCC
Organism: Amycolatopsis coloradensis; assembly: GCF_001953865.1. Classification (GTDB taxonomy): domain Bacteria; phylum Actinomycetota; class Actinomycetes; order Mycobacteriales; family Pseudonocardiaceae; genus Amycolatopsis; species Amycolatopsis coloradensis. The sequence continues at coordinate 336,246 of NZ_MQUQ01000002.1, read as the reverse complement.
TTCTTGTGGAAGTCCAGCGGCGCGTTGATCGTGGTGCCGAGCGACGCGGTCGCCGAGCCGGGGGCACCGGCGGTGAATGTCGGGACGCCGGTGCCCGCGTCCTGGACGATGTTGAACGTCCGGGGGCCGGGCACGTACGGGTTGACCTGCGTCGGGACGTTCAGGTTCGTCACCGTCGCCGAAGTCGGGGTGGCGTTGGTGATGGTGATCGGCATGTTGGCCTTGCCTCGGACGCCGTCGTAGTTGGCGGCGTTGAGCAGGGCGTTGATGGTGGCGTTGATGGTCGCGCTGCCCGAGATGTTCGTGGGCGTGGCGGTGGCGCCCGAGGCGATCGACGTCGGGCCGTCGAACTGGGCCTTCACGTCCAGCTGCTGCTGGCCGATGCCGGGGAAGTTGCACATGTACGCGACCGTGCCGGTGGCATAGGTGGTCGCGGCGGCGGCCGTGCCGGCGGTGAGCACGGCGACCGCTCCCATCACGATGCCGGTGGTGGCGACGCCTGCTGACAACTTGCCGAGTCTGCGGGACATACCTGTCATCTCCTTTGATCCAGTTTACGTCTCGGGCGGCTTTCCCCATGCGCCTTTCGGCGGATTATTCTGATCAAATATGCTCGACTTGAGCGGCTTTCTCGAGTGGTGGGGTAAACCGAGGTTACCCGCGAGTTATGAACGTAACAAGGATTCATGTCGACAGGTTTCGGGGTGGGTGAGGAGCCTGTTCTTTCTTGTCAGCTGTCGCTGAATACGATTATGAAGTTTGTCCGAGGATGACAAAGACGGGGCCGGTCGGCGGAGCCGGGTTAACATTTCGCGCATGCCTTCAGACAATCGACGATCCATGACACGGCGCGTGACGAGTAGTGCGATAACCGTAATGATCGCCACGGTTTCCCTTTCCGGCGTCGCCCACGCCGTGTCCATCGGCGAACCGCGGCCGTGGGGCAGCAACGACTACGCGCAGGGGCAGGGCTCTGTGCCCGCGTCGGCGCTCGGCGCCAGCGCGGTGTCCGCGGGGGCGCTCACCCATCTCGCCCTCAAGAACGGTGGTGTGATCGCCTGGGGCAACAACAGCTACCAGCAGACCGATGTCCCGGCCGCGGCCACGTCGGGAGTCTCGGCGATCGCGGCGGGCTGGGCGCACGAGCTGGCGCTCAAGAACGGCGGCGTCATCGCCTGGGGCAACGGTTTCTACGGCCAGAACGTCGTGCCTGCCGCCGCCACCGCCGGTGTCACCGCGATCTCCACCAGCGCTTACTTCAATCTGGCGCTCAAGAACGGCGGCGTGCTGAGCTGGGGTTCGCGAACCGTGGTCCCCGCGACGGTTTCCTCGGGCGTCACGGCGATTTCCGCCGGTGGCGATCACGGGCTCGCGCTGAAGAACGGCGGGGTGATCGGCTGGGGAAGCAACGGAAAGGGTCAGATCACGGTACCCGCGGCGGCGACGTCCGGAGTCAGCTCTGTTTCGGCAGGACTCCGGCACAGCATCGCGCTGAAGAACGGCGGCGTCATCGCGTGGGGAGACAACTCCGCCGGCCAGGCCACGGTTCCGCCGGAGGCGCAGTCCGGCGTCGTCGCCATCGACGCGGGTTTCAACCACAACGTCGCGCTGAAGTCCGACGGGAGCGTCTTCGCCTGGGGCAGCAACGTGAAGCAGGAAAGCAGGGACACCAGCTCGGAACCACCGACGGACTTCTGGAAGTTCTCCGGCGTCTGCGCCCCGGTCTACGCCATTTCCGCGGGTGACAGCACCGGGATTGCCCTGGTGGACCCTGCCGCGCCGTACTTCTGCTGACCCTCTCGTGAGGAAGGTTTGCTTCGACCAACGGAGGATCGGGGACGTCGAGTGTCCTCAATCCTCCGTTGATCAAAGCTTGAGACCGAACCTGTCCATCCAAGCACGGGTGATGTCCGTCGGATCACGCGAAACCGCCATCCGAGCACCAGTACGTACCTAAGACACGGTCGGCTCTAACCGTCCTTACCGCTCACGAGCGTCAGGACAGGTTCGACTTCATGCTCAGGTTGATCGTGTTGCCCGGACCGGAGATCAACGCGCCCAGCGCGAGGTCGTTGATGAAGCAGTCCTTGAACTCGGGGATGGTGAACACACCCGACGAGGGGATCGTCTCGGCGAACAGGTCCACGTTCTTCGACACCAGGGTGAGGTCGAGCGGTTTGACGGTCTTGCAGGCGTTCGGCACCGTCGGGAGCGGGACGACCGGCCAGAACAGGCCGACCACGATGTTGTCGATCAGCATGTTCGCCTGCGAGTGGGTGGTCAGATCGCCGTTGGCCAGCGTGCCGGTGACCGGGCCGGTCGGCTCGATCCGCACCCGGGCCTTGATCTTGAAGACGCCCGAGACCAGCGAGATGTTCGCCGTCGAGGGCGGCAGGGACAGGTCGCCTCTGATCCCGACGTTGTCACCGTCGATGACGAGGGCGCCGTTGAGCTGACCGGGGCCGAGGTCGAGGGAGCCGCCGGTCTTCTTGACCACGGTCTTCCCGGTGACGGTGTAGGACACCGGGATCTCCACCGGGTCGTCCGCCAGGGCGGGACTGGCGGCGAGACTGCCCGCCACGGCGATCGCGGAGGTCAGCGCGACGACCGTGCCGAGACGGCGACGAGCGGTTTTCGGGCGCGTTCGACCGAACATGGGATTCTCCTCGTTTTCTCTCCTGTTTTATAACGCGGACGAAAGGGGGAATGCCCGGTTTGTCACCGGGGGATGAGGTCGGTGATGACCCAGGATTCACCTTCGCGTTCGGCAGTGACCGAAAGCTGGGCCGCTGCCGTCGTCGAAGAATTGTTGTCGGCCCGGGTCGCCGCTTGATCGAGGAATACCAGCAGTCGCGCTTTACCGCCGCCGAGTTCCTGGACGGCAGATGAGGAGACGCGAGTGGTGAGGATGAGTTTCTGTGCCGGAGCCTTTTCCCTGACTTGGGCGAACAACAGGTTGTACGACTCCAGCGCCTTACCTCTCAGCGCCGAAGCGGCCGCCTTTTCGGTGACGTCGGTCCGGTCGTAGGAATAGGAAAAGACCTTGTCGAGCGCCACCGTCACCGCGGAGTTCACCTCGGCTGTCGTGCCGGCATCGGTGAGCGCGGTGTTGGCCGCCGACGGCGCCGCCGAGATCGACCGCGCCTCCAGCGTGAACCAGACGCCCGCCGCCACCAGCACGGCGGCCGCGACCAGCAGGATCAGCGAGACTTTCAGCCGGCGGGACGGCTTCTCGGCGACCTCGTCGGCGACGACTTCGGGCTCGGTGACGGCGTCCGCGTCGGTGTCGGCCGTGGCGGTCATCGCGCACCCACCGGGAGCTGGTCGAGCGCGCTGAGCTTCCAGCCTTCGCCGGTCCGGGTCAGCCCGGCGGCGAACCGGTTGCGTTTCGTCGTCGGCGCCGCGCCTTCCCTCGCCATCGTGATCTCCACCGAAGCCAGCATCTTGGCCGTTCCCGCGTGGTCGTCCAGTTCGCTGATCGCCGCGTCGAGCACCTTGCCCGTCGAGACCGTCGCGTTCTTGGTCAGCGTCTGCTTCGTCGCGTCGTCGGTCTTGCCGAGCTGATCGCGCAGCGGGCCGGTCGACGCGGCGAGCCAGTCGGCGACGCCCTGGTCGATCCGGTGGTGGTCGAGACTGGTCAGGCGGGCGACGAGTTCACGTCCGGTCTTCAGCGCGTCGTCGCGCGAGTTCCCGTAGGACACGGCCTCGGAGCCGGTCGCGGTGAACCAGGTGTACCCGGCCCATCCCGCGAACGCGCAGGCCGCGGTGAACACGGCGATCGCGATCTTCAGTTGCGCAGCCACAACATCTCCTCGAGGCTGGTGGACGTCGGCTGGCCGTCGGCGCCGAACCCGCCGGGCACGGCGGCGGGCGGGACGCCGCCCTTCGGCGCGTTCTGCGAACCGCGGACCGAACTCGGGTTGCCCTTTTCGAGCGTGCACGCGGCACCGGTGTTGAACGGCAGCGTCGAAAGATCCCTGCTGTCGCGGATCTTCGTGCCCCCGTAGCCCTTCGTGCACGGCATCGGGTCGAAAAAGGTCAGGACCAGGCCGATCTTCGCGGACTGGTCGTCGACCGACGCGTCGACCGCCGACACCGCCTTCGGGGTGTTGATCAGCAGCTGCCGCAGGCCGTCGGTGCGCGCGGAGAACACCTGCGACGTGGTGAGCAGGTTCGCCAGCAGGATCGGCAACCCCGGCTCGTTGTCCCGCAGCAGCCCGGAGAGCTGGGTCGCCGCGCCGGGCGCGGTCGCGATCAGGGTGCGGAGGTCACCGTCCGAACGGGACAGCTGTTCGGCGAACTGTTTGGCGTTGTGGCTGAACTGCCGCCACGCCTGCGACGAGTCGACCTGGGTCTTCAGCACGGTCGAGCCGTCGGTGAGCAGTTTCTCCGTCTGCGGCAGGTGGTTCGCGGCCTGCTTGGTGAAGTCGGTGGTGGAATCGAGCAGTACCTGGAGGTTCGCGCCGGAACCACGCAGAGCGTTGTCGAGTTCGTCGACGACGGTCCGAAGATCTTCGGTCGGCACGGACGCGGTCAGCGAGTCCAGGTCGGTCAGCAGATGCTGCACCGGCAGCGGAACGCTCGTCGCCTCACGCGGGATGACCGAACCTTCGGCGAGGAACGGGCCGTAACCGGTCCGCGGCTGCAGGTCGACGTATTGCTCGCCGACCGCGGACCGGTTCGCCACGACCGCCCGCGAGTTCGCGGGGATCGGCGGCGCGTCGTCGTCGATCAGCAGGTCCGCTTCCATGCCACCGGCGGTGAGCCGCAGTTCGCCGACCCGGCCGACGGCGACGCCGCGGTAGGTCACCTCGCCGTTGGTGAACAGGCCGCCGCCGTCGGTCAGCGCGAGCTTCACGGTGTATCCGCTCGCCCCGAAAAGCCGGTCGAGCCCCGCGTAGTTGGCCCCGACGAACGCCGTCGTGGCCAACGCGATGACGACGAACGCGATCACCTGGATCCGGATACGGGCGGTGAGCATCAGCTACCTCCGGAGGACGGCAGCGGCAGTGTCGGGAGTCCCGGCGGGACACCTTCGCCCGGCGGCGGGAGTTCGACGCCCGGTGCGGGGAGCATCGTGATGTAGGCGTTCAGGTAGTCGCCCTTGATCCCGTCCAGCACGGCGTCGGTGAAGGGGAACGTCGGCAGGATCTCCAGCGACCGGGGCAGGCTCTGGCCGGCGTCGGCCAGCCGCTTGAGGATCGGCGCGAGCGCGGTCAGATCGGCGACGAGGTCGTCCCGGCTCTTCTTGATCACGTCGACACCGACGCCGGAGAGCTGGTCGAGCGCTTGCAGCATCGAGACCAGCTGGGTGCGCTGGTCGGAAAGGCTCTTGAGACCGGGGGTGAGGTCGGTGAGCGCGCTTTCGACCTGCTTTTTCCGGTTTGCCAGCGTCGTCGAGAGCTGGTTGAGCCCGTCGAGCGCCGAGGTGATGTCGGTGCGGTGCGTGTCCAGATTGGACACCAGTTGTTCCACGGTGGACAGGAACGAGCGGATCTCCTCCTCGTTGCCGTCCATCACCTTCGACAGTTCGCGGTTGATGGTCTGCAACTGGCCGATGCCACCGCCGTTGAGCAGCAGGGACAGCGCGCCGAAGATCTCCTCGAACTCGGGGTTGCGGTTCGTGCTCGCGACGGGGATGGTCGCGCCGTCGCCCAGCCTGCCCTCGGCCTTCGCCGCGCTCGGCGCGAGTTCGATGAACTTCTCGCCGAGCAGGCTGGATTGCCGCAGCCGTGCGAGGGCGTTGGCGGGCAGGAGGACGTCGCCGTTGACCACCAGGACGGTTTCGGCCGTCCAGCCGTCATCGCCGAGCCGGATGGTCTCGACGCGGCCGACCGGGACGTCGCCCACCTTCACCGCGGCCTGCGGTACCAAGTCGAGCACGTCGGCGAACTGCACGGTCACCCGGTACGGATGGTCGCCGATGTCCGCGCCGCCGGGAAGCGGCAGGTCGTAGACGCCCTTGAAGTCGCTGGAGCAGCCGGTGAGCGCGACGCAGCAGGCGGCGAGTACGGCGATGACGCGTTTCCCGGTCATCAGCGCCCCCCGACGTAGGTGTCGCCGGTGGGGGGAAGCGGGAGCGGGGCGTATTCGAGCATGTTGCCGCGGCTCTGGAGCTTCCCGGTCTCCGGGTCGAGGGCTTCGAGCACGTTCGTCACCGCCAGCGGGATCGTGTCGAGGGTTTCGGCCAGCGCTGCGCGTTTGTCGACCAACGTCCCGGTGGTCACCGCGAGCTTGTCCACATTGGACTTGATCAGCGCGCGGTTGTCACGGATGAACTTCTGGATCTCGGCCAGCGCGCCGCCGAGCCCGTTGAGGGCGCGGGCGAGTTCGTCCTTGTTCTGTGCGAGGGTCCCGGTGACCGAGGCGAGCTGCTTGTTGACCTCGCTGACGTTCCGGTCGTTGGTCGCCAGCATCGAGGTGAACCGCTGCAACTCGTCGACGGTGGCGAACAGGCTCTCCGAGTTCCCGGAGAGGGTCCTGGCGAGGTCGGCGAAATTGCGCACCGACTCGTTGAACGGCTTGCCGTTGCCTTGCAGGTTCTTCGCACCGGTGCGCAGCAGTTCCGAGAGCGCGCCGTCGGCGTTCGCCCCCTTCGGCCCGAGTGCCTTGGCGAGGGTGTCGAGGCTGGAGTAGAGCTGGTCGAGTTCCACCGGCGTGCCGGTGCGTTCGACAGGGATCACCGCGCCGTCGTCCAGCCGGTTCCCCGAGCGGGTGAGCTTGGTGAACTGGACGTACCGGTCGGCCACCACACTCGGCGCCACGACCAGGACGCCCGAGTCGACGGCGATCGGCGTCGAACCGTCGACGGTCAGCACGACCTTGACCTGTTCCCCTTCCGGGGCCACCGATTCGACCTGGCCGACCCGGACGCCGAGCACCCGTACGTCCGATCCACTGTAGACACCGACGGCGCGCGAGAAGTACACCGTGACGCGGTCGAGTCCGCTGCCGGAGAAGATCCACCAGAGGCCGCCGACGACGGCCAGCGCGAGTACGAGGGCGAGGGTGACGAACCTGCTGGTCATCGGCCACCTCCGGGAATCTTCGGCGTACAGGGGTCCCGGTTCTCCGGGATGAGCCCGCACAGGTAGCCGTCCACCCAGCGCCCGTTGCCGAGCGAGTTGTTCACCACGCGGAAGTACGGCGCGGCGAGTTCGAGGCTCTTGGCGAGATTGTCGTTCTGCCGCCGCAGGATGTCGGTCACCTCTCCGAGCTGGCTGAGCGCGCCGCCGAGCTGGTCCTCGTTGTCCTTCACCAGGCCCGAAAGCTGGGTGGCGAGGTCTTGCGCGCCGGTGAGCAGGTCGTGGATCGCCTGCCGCCGGTTGTCCAGTTCGGTGAGCAGGAGGTTGCCGTCCGAGAGAAGCTTGGCGAAGTCGTCGTTCGAGTTCGCGAGTGTCGTGGTGAGACCGTGCGCGTTCGACAGCAGACTGGCGAGTTCGTTGTCCCTGGTGGACACGGTCTTCGACAGCGACGTCAGCCCTTCCAGCGCCTTCCGGATGTGCTCCGGCGAGTTCTTGAACGTGTCGCTGAGCGTGGTGAAGCTCTCCGCGAGCTGCTCGGTGTCGATCGCGCCCGCGGTGTCGGCCAGCCCGTTGAACGCCTCGGTGACGTCGTAGGGCGTCACGGTCCGGGTGCGCGGGATGACCTGCTTCGGGTTCTGCACCGTCTCGCCGGTCGGGCGCAGCGAGAGGAACTTCCGGCCCAGCAAGGTCTTGATCTTGATCTCGGCGGCGGTCTTGTCGCCGACCCACGCGTCCTTGACCCGGAAGCTGACCACCACATGGTCTTCGGCCAGCGCGACGTCGCTCACTTCGCCGACCTTGATCCCGGCGATGCGGACTTCGTCGTCTTCCTGCAACCCGGCCGCTTCGGAGAACTCGGCCTGGTAGGTGGTTCCGGAGCCGATGATCGGAAGCTCCTGGTAATTGAGCGTCGCGGCCAGCAGCCCGGCCGCGACGACGCTGCCGACGAGCCCGATGACGATCGGATTCCGTTCCTTGAAGGGTTTCACGACGTGCACCTCTCCGCCGTCGCCGGAGTCCCGCGGGGAGGGGTGCTCCGGAGGACGGCCGAGCACAGGTAGAAGTTCATCCACGAGCCGTAGGAGCTGATCCGCCCCAGTTCGTTCAGCTTCCGCGGGAGGACGGTGAGGGACTGCTCGACGTCCGCCTTGCCCTTCACGAGCTGCCCGGAGAGCAGGCCGAGACCTTCGATGCTGTCCTTGAGCGGCTTCCTGCCCTGTTCGAGCAGACCGGCCGTCGCGGTGGTGAGGTCCGCGATCCCCGAGACCGCTTCCCCGATCTGGGTACGGTCACCGGCGAGGCCGGACACCAGTTCCCGCAGCGTCGAGACCAAAGTGTACAGTGCGTCGCCCTTGCCGTTGATGGTCTTCAGTACCGTGTCCAGATTCGTGATCACGTCCCCGATCACCTTGTCGCGGCCGGCGAGCGTGGTGGTCAGCGAACCCGTGTGCGCCAGCAGGCTTTCCACCGTGCCACCTTCGCCTTGCAGCACCTGGACGATCTCGCCGGAGAGCTGGTTGACGTCCTTGGGGGACAACGCCTGGAACAGTGGTTTGAAGCCGTTGAACAGCTCCGTGAGGTCGAGCGCGGGAGTCGTGCGCTCCAGCGGGATCTCCGCTCCGGGCTCGAGGAATTCCGTGGTGCCCTTGCCGCGTTCGAGTGCGATGTAGCGCTGGCCGACCATGTTGCGGTACTTGATCACCGCGGTCACGTCGGCGGGCAGCCTGCGCTGCGAGTCGAGGGTGAACTTGATCCGGGCCAGGCTGTGGTCGGCGATCTCGAGTTCCTCGATCTGGCCGACCCGCACCCCGGAGATCCGGACGTCGTCGCCGACGTTCAGCGAGGTCGCGTCGAGGAATTTGGCGCTGTAGGCCTTGGTGTCGCCGAGGCCGGTGTTCGTGATGGACACCGCCAGCAGCACCGTGGCCAGTGTCGTGACGACGACGAAGATCAGCCCCTTGATCAAGGGGCTCACGAAGTTCCTCATCGCAGGGTCACCTCCGTGCCGCGGTAGAGCGGGCCGACGAGCACGCTGCCCCAGGCGGGGACCTGGTTGACCGGGACGCCCGCCGACGGCGCGACCAGGGTGGAGATCACTTCGCGTTCCTGCGGCGAGTTCGCCAAGCCGAGGTCACCTTCCGTACCGGGCATCGAATCGCCGCCGACGGCCGCGATTCCCTGGCTCATCAGGCCGTTCGACGGATAGCAGCGCGGTTCACCGGTGGCGTTGTAGACCGGGTCGTCCTTGCCGGGCACGTACTTTCCGCGAGGCTGGGTGACGGTGATCTCCGCGTGCAGGCCGGGTTCGTCGGTGCCCTTGCCCAGCACCTTGTCCATCTGCGGCTTCAGTTTGGCCAGCGCGTCGAGCGTGCAGGCGAAACTCGGGGAGTACTTCGCCCCGAGTTCCAGCGGTGCCCGGCTGTCGGCGGCGAGCGCGATCATGGTGGCGCGGTTGTTGACGAGGAACGTGGTGACGTGCTGGGAAGACGCCGTCACCTGCTGGTACACCGTCGCCAGTTCCGCCCGCTTCTCCTTGACGGTGTCGAGGGTGACCGCGGAGGCGCTCAACGCGTCGAGGAGATCCGGTGCGATGTCGCCGTACAGCTTCGAAACCGTAGCCAGGTCCCGGATGTTGTCGTTCAGCGCCGGGAGGTTCGGGTTGAACTGCTTGAGATAGTCCGCCGCGGTGGCCAGGGTGTCGCCGATCTGGTCGCCGCGGCCTTCCAGCGCGGTGGCGACGGTGGTCAGCGTGGTGGCGAGTTTCTGCGGCTGCACCGCCTTGAGCAGCGGCAGCAGGTTGTCGAAGACCCGTTCGAGTTCGATCGCGTTGGCCGAGCGGTCCTGGGTGATCACGTCGCCCGAGGCCAGCGACGACCCGGTCGATCCGTCCGGAATGGACAGTTGCACGTACCTCTCGCCGAACAGGGTCTTCGGCACGAGCAGCGCGGACACGTTCTTCGGCAGCTGTGAGACCTTGCCGGGCTCCATGGCCAGGTCGATCTCCGCACCCGCCGTCGTCGCGTGGACGTCGCGGATCTCGCCGACCACCACGCCCCGTGCCTTGACCTGCCCGCCGACGCGCAACTGGTTGCCGACCCGGTCCGCCTGAAGCGTCACGGGGACCGACTCGACGAAGTCCTTCTGGTAGATCTTGATCGACAGCAGCACGAGGGCGGACATCACCACGAGGAACACCACCCCGGCCGTCCTGACCCCGGCTTTGCGCAGCCCGCGCCGGCTCATCCGGCCACCTGCACCGTCGTGGTCGCGCCCCAGATCGCGAGGCTGAGGAAGAAGTCCAGCACGCTGACCGCCACGATCGCGGTCCGCACGCCGCGGCCGACCGCCACGCCGACCCCCGCCGGTCCGCCGCTCGCGCGGAAACCGTAGTAGCAGTGGGCGAGCACGATCACGACACTGAACACCAGCACCTTGCCGAACGACCAGAGCACGTCACCCGGTGGCAGGAACAACAGGAAGTAGTGGTCGTAGGTGCCCGCGGACTGGCCGTAGAACCAGACGGTGATCTGCCGCGACGCGAGATACGAGGTCAGCAGGCCGATCGCGTACAACGGGATGACCGCGAGGAAGCCCGCGATGATCCGGGTGGTCACCAGGTACGGGACGCTGGGGATGCCCATCACCTCGAGCGCGTCGATCTCCTCGGAGATCCGCATCGCGCCCAGTTGCGCGGTGAACCCGCAGCCGACGGTCGCCGACAGGGCAAGACCCGCGACGAGCGGCGCGATCTCCCGCGTGTTGAAGTACGCCGAGACGAATCCGGCGAACGCGGACGTGCCGACCTGGTTGAGCGCCGAGTACCCCTGGAGCCCGACGACCGTGCCGGTGAACACGGTCATCCCGATCATCACGCCGATCGTGCCGCCGATGACCGCCAGCGCGCCGCTGCCGAAGCTCACTTCGGCCAGCAGGCGGGTGATCTCGCGGAGGTAGCGGCGCACCGCGCGCGGGACCCAGGCGAGCGCCTTGAGGAAGAAGAGGATCTGGTCGCCGAGCGTGTCCAGGAAACCGAACCGGCGGTCCACCGCCTCGCGGACCCGCGTCGCCCGGGTGCTTGTGGGGGGAGGTGTCGTCGTGGTCATCAGCTGCCCTTCGCCGGGACGAGCTGCAGGTAAAGCGTCGTCAGCACGAGGTTCAACAGGAACAGGAGCAGGAACGTGATCACCACGGACTGGTTCACCGCGTCACCGACGCCTTTCGGGCCACCTTTGGGATTGAGCCCGCGATAAGACGCGACGATCGCCGCGACGAAACCGAAGATGACCGCTTTGATCTCACTGATCCAGAGGTCGGGCAGTTGGGCGAGAGCGGAGAAACTCGCCAGATACGCACCCGGTGTCCCGTTCTGCATGATGACGTTGAAAAAATAACCACCGAGGACGCCGACCACGCTGACCATTCCGTTGAGGAATGCGGACACCCCCATCGCGGCGAGCACCCTCGGCACGATCAGGCGCTGGATCGGGGAGACCCCGAGCACCTCCATCGCGTCGATCTCCTCGCGGATCGTGCGGGACCCGAGGTCCGCGCACATCGCCGATCCGCCGGCGCCCGCGATCAGCAGCGCCGTCACGATCGGGCTGGCCTGCTGGATGATCGCCAGCACACTGGCCGCGCCGGTGAAGGACTGCGCCCCGATCTGCGCGGTCAGCGAGCCGATGTGCAGCGCGATCACCGCGCCGAACGGGATCGCGACCAGCGCCGTCGGCAGGATCGACACACTCGCGATGAACCAGAACTGCTGGATCAGTTCGCGGGCCTGGAACGGCCGCCGGAAAGTCAGGCGGACGACGTCGAGGCCGAGTGAGTAGAGCCTGCCGGTCTCCCGGAGCGCGCCCGCGCCGGGAAATGAGGGTGCGTTAGTCCGGACGCCCACGCCGACCCTCCAGTTTTCCGGGCACGGCGAATAAACCCCAGGTTGAGCTATTCCTTTGCTCCGAATGGTGGAGCGGAATCGTTGAAACGGGTCAACGGGGTGTTACCGTGCGGTTTCCTACTGGTCGGTACGCTAATCACGTGCCTGCTTGGTGACAAGAACTTCGGTGTGATCAAGACATCACGTCCTGGTAACCGGTGAATTCTTGTTCCTTTGTGACAAAGGCGGATGGGGGTCTTGTCGGTTCTTTCGTGTTCGGCGGGCCGGGTCGCTCGGGTGGGCGGTCGCCGCCGCACCCAAGCGCGTGAAGGCGCAAGCAGGCGTCAGCGCGCCAGGTCGGACACCAGTTCGTACGAGCGCACCCGGTCCGCCTGGTCGTGCACCATGGTCGTGATCATCAGCTCGTCCGCGCCCGTGTCGGTCAGCAGCGTCTCGAGTCCCTTGTGGACGGTCTCGGGCGACCCGATGATGCTGCTCGAAGCCCGGTCCTCGATGAACACGCGCTCGATGTCGGTGTACGGGTAGGCCGCGGCCTCTTCCGGCGTCGGCAGCGGGATGGGGCGGCCCTTGCGCAGGCTGAGGAACGTCAGCCCGCTGGGGGCGGCCAGGTACTGGGCTCGCTCGTCGGTCTCGGCGGCCACCACGGACACGCCGAGCATCACGTACGGCTCGTCCAGGACGTCGGACGGTTTGAACGAGTCGCGGTAGAGCGCCACGGCGGGCAGGGTGTTCTCGGCGCTGAAGTGGTGCGCGAACGAGAACGGCAGGCCCAGTTCGCCCGCCATCCGCGCGCTGAAGCCGCTCGACCCGAGCAGCCACACCGGCGGCTTGTTGCCTTCGGCGGTCACGGCGTTGACCGCGCGCTGGTCGGAGTGCTCGAAGTAGGCCAGCAGTTCCGCGAACTGCTGCGGGAAGTTCTCGGCGGTGAGCCCGCCGGGACCGCGCAGCGCCAGCGCCGTCCGCTGGTCGGTGCCGGGGGCGCGGCCGATGCCGAGGTCGATCCGGCCGGGGTGGAACGCCTCCAGGGTGCCGAACTGTTCGGCCACCACCAGCGGCGCGTGGTTCGGCAGCATGACCCCGCCGGAACCGACCCTGATGCGTTCGGTGGCCGCCGCGACCTGGCCGATCATCACGGCCGTCGCGGAACTCGCGATGCCGGGCATGTTGTGGTGCTCGGCGAGCCAGTACCGGTGATAGCCGAGTTCTTCGGTCCGGCGGGCGAGGTCGAGGGTGTTGCGCAGCGAATCGCCCACACCGCCCCCGGCCACGACGGGCGAGAGGTCGAGCACGGACAGCGGGATGTCAGGCAAAGAGGTCACGCACCGGTACAACGCGGCGGGCGCCCGATCCCTTCCCGTGACTTCGGGCACCCTGTCGGTCGATCGAAATTAACCGACGTGATATGCCCGGTACTCGGCGGACTTCATCCCTTTTCACGGTACGGTTGCCCCCGAATGCGACCGTGGGAAACCACTGAAAAGAAAGGATTGAGGGTGCCGCGTCCGGAGCGACCTTTGGACCCCGGGGACGATCCGTTGCTGGAGTTCGCCGCCGATCTCCGGCGCTTGCGGGAGAAGGCCGGAAACCCGACGTACCGCGAGCTGGGCAGGCGCGCCCACTACTCCGCGGGCACCCTGTCCGAAGCCGCCGGTGGGAAGAAGATGCCCAGCTTGGCGGTGGCCTTGGCCTACGTCCGAGCGTGCGACGGGCCCGAGGCGGAGTGGGAGGCCCGATGGCACGACGTGACCGAGCGCACGCGCGCCGGAGTCAGCGATTCACCGCTTGTCCCGTCGAATGGGGAATCGGCCCCTTATATCGGTTTGACCGCATTCGGACCGGATGACGCGGGCCGATTCTTCGGGCGCGAGCGACTAGTCGGGAAACTCGTCACCAGGCTTTCGGGGCAGCGATTTCTCGCCGTTCTGGGAGCGTCCGGTTCGGGTAAGTCGTCGTTGCTCCGAGCGGGTCTGATGCCCGCCGTCGGCGAAAAGTCCGTCACCTTGCTGATGACCCCCGGCTCCCGGCCGTTGCAGGAGTGTGCCGTCCAGTTCGGCGCCGCGCTCGGCCTCGCGCCCGGCGGGCTGCTCGCCGAGTTCACCGAACACCCGCGCAACCTCGGCCTCGCCGCCCGTCAGCTGGTCACCGACCGCGAGGGCGACGTCGTGCTGGTCGTCGACCAGTTCGAAGAGGTCTTCACGCTCTGCCAGGACGCCGGCGAGCGGGCGGCGTTCCTGTCCGCGCTGATCACCGCGACGACCGAGCCGGAGAGCCGGACCCGGGTCGTCCTCGGCATCCGCACCGACTTCTACACGCACTGCGCGCGGCATCCCGAGCTGGTCGAGGCCATGCAGGACGCGCAGATCCTCGTCGGCCCGATGAGCACCGAGGAACTGCGGCAGGCCATCTCGCGGCCGGCGATCGACGCCGGATACCGCGTCGAGAACGCCCTGGTTTCCCGGCTCGTCGCCGACGCGACCGGGCAGCCCGGTGTGCTGCCGCTGCTCTCGCACGCGCTGCTGGAGACCTGGCGCCGCCGCCACGGCAACACCCTCACCCTCAGCGGCTACGAGTCCACCGGTGGGATAGAACGGTCGGTCGCGCAGACCTCCGAGCACACCTTCACCGCGCTGAGCGAACGTCAGCAGCGGCTCGCGAACCAGATCTTCCTGCGGATGACCGCGCTCGGCGAAGGCACCGAGGACACCAAACGCCGCATCACCCGCGACGAGGTCGACGCCGACGACCCGGACGTCGCCGTCGTGCTGGACAGGCTGGCTTCGTCACGGCTGGTCACCCTCGACGACAACGGCATCGAGATCGCCCACGAGGCGCTGATCCGCGGCTGGCCGCGTCTGCGCGAATGGCTCGCCGAGGACCGCGAGGGCCTGCGCGTGCACCGCCAGCTCACCGAGGCGACCGACGCGTGGGAATCGGTCGGCCGCGACGACGGCTGGCTCCACCGCGGCGCGCGGCTGGCCATCGCCGTGGAGTGGGCGGGGCGGCACGACAGCGCCCTCTCCCAGCGCGAACGCCGGTTCCTCGACGCGAGCGTGGCCATCGAGAACCACGAGCAGGCCATCGCGCGGCGCCGCACCCGTCGGCTGCGCCAGCTGGTCGCGCTGCTGGCCGTGCTTCTGGTGCTGGCGACGGCCGCGATGGTGTACGCCGTCCGTGCCGAGCAGACCGCGACCAGCCAGCGCAACAGCGCGCTCGCGCAGAAGGTCGCCGGGCAGGCCATCGAGATGCGGGCGACGAACCCGGCGCTGGCCGCGCAGCTCGCGCTGGCGGCGTACCGCATCGATCCGGGGGCGGAGACCCGCAGCAGTGTGCTCGGGATGTTCGAGTCACCGTATTCGACCCGCCTCTCCGGGCACGCGAACCGGGTCAACTCGACCGCCTTGCGCGGCGACGGCCAGGTGCTGGTGACCGGGAGCTGGGACCAGACGGCCAAGCTGTGGGACGTCAAGGATCCCCACCGGCCGGTCGAACTGGCCACGCTGTCCGGGCACACGGCCAACGTCAACTCGGTGGCGTTCAGCGCCGACGGCGGCGCGGTCGCGACGGCGGGCTGGGACGGCACCGCGCGCCTGTGGAACGTCACCGATCCGGCGAGACCCGGGCCAGGTGTGGTGATCGGGACGCACCCGAAACGGGTCAACGCGGTGGCGTTCAGCCCGAAGGCGGCGGTGCTCGCCACCGCGGACGGCGAGGGCGTGGTGCGGCTGTTCGACGTCCGCGATCTCGCGAAGCCGGTGCTCGTGGCCACCCTCACCGGGCACACCGGCAACGTCAACGGCCTGGCCTACGCCCCCGGCGGCCGGGCGCTCGTCTCGACCGGCGCCGACAAGACCGCGCGGTTGTGGGACGTCGCCGACCCGGTGGAGGCGAAGCCGCTCGGCGTCGTGACCGGGCACACCGGTCTCGTCCACGCCGCGGCGTTCAGCCCGGACGGCCGCACACTGGCGACCGCGAGCGCGGACCTGACCGCGCGCCTGTGGAACGTCGCCGACCCGCTGGCGCCGTCACCGCTGGGGACGATGGCCACGCACCGGACCATCGTGCGGTCCGTGGCGTTCAGCCCCGACGGGACGACGCTGGTCACGACCGGTTTCGACCGCAACGCGCGGCTGTGGGACGTCACCGATCCGAAGGCCCCACGTGAGAAACCCTTGCTCACCGGGCACACGGCGGCGGTGGTCTGGGCGGTGTTCTCCCGCGACGGCCGCACACTGGTGACCGCGAGCGACGACCAGACGGTGCGGCTGTGGGATCTGCCGGGGCCCGCGATCAGCGGACCGGCGAGGTCGGCGTGCCGGGCGGTGTTCAGCTCCGACGGGAAGCTGCTGGCCACCGGCAGCCAGGACGGCGTGGTGCGCCTGGTCGACGTCGCCGACACCCGGAACCCGCGCGAGCTGAGCAAGGTCACGGGATTCGGCCAGGGTGTCTGCGGACTCGCGTTCAGCCCGGACGGCCGGGCACTCGCGGCGGGCTCGTGGGACCACACGATGCGGCTCATCGACGTCAGTGATCCGCGCGAGCCGGTCGACACCGGCGTCTTCACCCGGCCGGAGGAAGAGGTCGACCCGGTCGCGTTCAGCCCGGACGGCCGGACGCTCGCGACCGCGGGCAGCGGGCATACGGTGAAGCTGTGGGACGTGGCCGACCTCCGGCGTCCCGTCGAACTCGCGACCCTCACCGGGCACGGCGACGACGTCCATTCGATCGCGTTCGGCCCGGACGGCCGCACCCTGCTGACCGGCGGCTGGGACCACACCGCGCGGCTGTGGGACATCTCCCTGGCGAAGACGCCGAAGCAGCTTTCGGTACTGAAAGGACACTCCGACACGGTGTTCTCGGTGGCCTACAGCCCGGACGGCAAATTCGCCGCCACCGGCAGCGCCGATCGCACCGCGCGGCTGTGGGACGTGACGAACCCGGCGGCCCCTCGCGAGGCCGCGGTCCTCACCGGGCACACCGACAACGTCATCTCGGTGACGTTCAGCGGGGACGGGAAGACCTTCGCGACCGGCAGCTACGACCGGTCCGTGCGACTATGGGATGTCGCCGATCCTGGAGCGGTCCGCGAAGCGGCGACCCTGACCGACGATGTCGACCGGGTCAACGCGGTGGCGTTCGCTCCCGATGGGCACACCCTCGCGGGCTCCGTCGCGGACGGCAGCGTGCGGTTGTGGGAGACCAGCCCCGAACGGGCTGCCGAACGCATCTGCGCGACCGTCCATCCGCGAATCAAGGCGGCCGAGTGGGAACAACACCTGCCGGGGCTCGATTACCGGCCTCCGTGCCCCTGACCACGGCCGGATCGTTGTTCGGCGTTGTTGTTCGGCGGAAGTGCCGTGACACCGAACAACGATTAGGCGCTAGAAATACCCCTGGACGTGCGATGCGTCCCGACGTCGTTCACTCACCGGGGGTCTGAAGGGCTCCTTCAAGGCATACACCAGTGCCCTGAAGGAGCCCTTCAGCTTATCTACCCGCTGCCACGTGTGTCGTCCGTCCAGTCACGTGTGATGTCCGTCCAGTCACGCGTGTTGGCCGTTCGAGCACGCGAGCCGTCCTGTGCTGAACAGGTGGACTCACGTGATCAGGTGGACAACTCGCGTGACTGGACGGACGGCGCACGTGATCAGACGGCCAACTCACGTGATCAGATGGACAACTCACGTGATTGGGCGGAGAACTCGCGTGCTCAGGCGGCCGGGATCCAGTCCGGGTTGGAGGCCAGGACGGTCAGCTGCTGGGTCGCCCGCGTGAGGGCGACGTACAGCACCCGGCGTCCGGTGGTGGACTCCGTGATGAGGTCGTTCGGCTCCACCAGGACGACGGCGTCGTACTCCAGGCCCTTGGAGTCGAGGCTGCCGACGACCTTGAGCCGCTCGTCCGACAGTTCCGCGAGCCAGCCTTCGACCTCGGGCACCCGGTCCATCGCGGTGATGACGCCGACGGTGCCTTCGACGGCACCCATCAGTTCCTTCACCGCGGCCTGCGTCGCGGCCTCCAGCCCGGAGGCCTCGACGGGACGGACCTCCGGCGTGATGCCGGTCTGCCGCACCGCGCGCGGAAGCTCGTCGGCCTCGGCGTGCCCGGCGACGACCTTCGCGGCCAGGTCGAAGATCTCCGCCGAGTTCCGGTAGTTGGTGCGCAGGGTGAACCGGCGCCGCGTCGTCTTGAGCCCGAAGGCCTGGTCCCGCGCCATCGCGGCCTCGGCCGGATCCGGCCACGAGCTCTGCACCGGGTCGCCGACCACGGTCCAGCTCGCGTACTTGCCGCGCCGCCCGACCATCCGCCACTGCATCGGCGACAGGTCCTGCGATTCGTCGATGACGACGTGCGAGTACTCGTCGTAGTGCTCGGGCCGGGTCGGGGCGCCGCCGCGCTCCGGGTTGACCTCGATGCTCTGCCTGCCCTTGCGCCGCTTCGGCGGCGGGCCGATCAGGACGCGCAGCTCGTCGAGCAGCGCGATGTCCGCGATCGTCCAGCCACGCGAGCGGTCGGCGAAGTCGGCGGCGAGCAGGCTGATCTCGCCGCGGTTGAGCAGGCCCTTCGCCGCGATGGCGAGCCGCTTCTCGGTGCCGAGCCAGCGCAGGATCTGCGCCGGGTACAGGATCGGCCACCAGACCACCAGGAACCGGTGGAACTCGATGCGCTCGCCGAGTTCGCTGACCAGCTCGGCCTTGTCGATCTGACGGCCGTCGTCCTTCGCGTGCTGCTCGGCCTTCGAGGCGAGCGCGTCGAGCAGCATTTCCGCGGCGCGGATCCGCGACCGGTTCGGCGGACCACCCGCGGTGTGCACCTTGCGGCGCACCTTGTCGAGTTCGCGAGCGTTCAGCCGCAGCACCTCGCCGCGGTAGACGATCTTCATGTCCTCGGGCGCGTCCTCCGGCGTGTCCCGCAACGCGCGCAACAGGATCTTGCGCATCCGCAGCGATCCCTTGATCGCTGCCAGCGGGGCCGGGTCCTGACGGGTCGCTTCGAGGCCGTCGAGGACCTCGCCGAGCGCGCGAAGTTCGACGTTCGTCTCGCCCATCGACGGCAGCACTCGCGAGATGTAGCTGGTGAACACCCCGGACGGGCCGATCACCAGCACGCCCGCACCGCCGAGTTGGCGGCGGTAGCGGTAGAGCAGATACGCCGCGCGGTGCAGCGCGACCGCGGTCTTGCCGGTGCCGGGGCCGCCGGTGATCTCCGTGACACCGCGCCACGGCGCCCGGATGACCTCGTCCTGCTCCTTCTGGATGGTGGCGACGATGTCCCGCATCTTCTCGCCACGCGACCGTCCGAGCGCGGCCATCAGCGCGCCTTCGCCGACGATCCGCATGTTGTCCGGGACCGCGTCGGCGATCAGGACGTCGTCGTCGACGTCGAGCACGTTCTGGCCGGAGCACCGGATCACCCGGCGCCGGACCACGTCCATCGGCTCCTCGGCGGTCGCCTGGTAGAACGCCGCCGCCGCGGGCGCGCGCCAGTCGGTGACGAGGTTGTCGAACTCGGCGTCGCGGATGCCGAGACGGCCGACGTAGATGTGGTCGTTGTCGAGATGGTCGAGCCTGCCGAACACCAGGCCCTCGTACTCCGCGTCGAGGGTCTGGAGGGTCTGGTTGGCGTGGAAGACCATCATGTCGCGCTCGAACAGCATCGACGCCTGCTCGAAGATCGCTTCACGCCCGGCGCCATGGCCGATCTCATAGCCCTTGGCACGCATGGCCTCAGCCTGGGCTCGCAGTTCGGCCAGCCTGGTGTAGACCGTGTCCACATGGGCTTGCTCGATGGCGATCTCGGCCCGTCTGACCCGAGGTTCGGACACGCAACGCTCCTAAACGCTTCTATCGCCTCCGAGGGCGAAGGACGACTCTACGCGAGCTGGGCCGCGGCTTCACCAAGTCCCGTCGAACGTCACGGCGGAAGCCGCTGAGGCACGATGTTCCAATGACCAGGATCGTGGCGGGGACCGCGGGTGGCAGGCGGCTGAAGGTCCCGCCGAAGGGCACGCGGCCGACGTCGGAACGCGTGCGTGAAGCGCTGTTCAACGCGTTGGAGGTCGCCGGCGAACTGCGGGGGACCCAGGTCCTCGACCTCTACGCCGGTTCGGGCGCGCTCGGACTGGAGGCGCTGTCGCGGGGCGCGGCGGGCGCGCTGTTCGTCGAACACGACCGGCGCGCGGTCGAAGTGCTCAAGGGGAACGTCGCCGCGCTGGGGCTCGGCGGCACGGTCCGGGCCGGGACCGTCGAGTCCGTCGTCGCCGCTCCGGCACCGGAAACGTTCGACATCGTCCTCGCGGACCCGCCGTACGCTGTGGATTCCGCCCGCCTGGGAGAAGTCATGGCCGCGCTCGCGGCGGGCCGGTGGGTCGCGGACGGGTCGCTGCTGGTGATCGAACGGGCCGCGCGGGACGGCGAACCGGACTGGCCGCCGGGCTTCGAACCGATGCGGACGAAACGGTACGGCGACACCGCGCTCCACTGGGCTGAATTCCAAGTGTGAGACGGCGCACGGATGAACGCGCAGGGGTGCCTTCTCCTTGGTAGCGTCCGCGCCATGCGGCGTGCGGTCTGTCCCGGGTCCTACGACCCGGCCACCAATGGACATCTCGACATCATCGAGCGGGCGGCCAGGCTGTTCGACGAGGTGGTCGTCGCGGTGGGGGTGAACAAGAGCAAGAAGGGCCTGTTCACCACCGAAGAGCGGCTGGACATGCTCCGCGAGATCACCGCGAAGCTGCCGAACGTGCGCGTCGACTCCTGGCAGGGACTTCTGGTCGACTACTGCCGTGAGAACGACATCATCGCGGTCGCGAAGGGGCTGCGTTCGGTCAGCGACTTCGACTACGAGCTCCAGATGGCGCAGATGAACCGGGAGCTGACCGGGCTCGAAACGCTGCTGATGGCGAACAACCCGGAGTACGGGTTCGTGTCGAGTTCGCTGGTCAAGGAGATCTCCGCGCTCGGTGGCGACATCGAGCACCTGGTGCCGCCGGTGGTGTTCAAGCGCCTCGGGGAGAAGCACTCTGAACGAGGTTGACCCGAACGGCCGAAGCCGTAGGTCGGTCAACGGTGGACGGCGGTGAAGAGTTCATCTCGGCGCCTTCTGGCGAATACACGATCGGGTTACGGTCCGAAAATGACCGACAAACGATCGCGGATCGCCGCCGCGCTGCTCGTTCTGCTTGTCACGTTCTTCGGCGGGCTGAGCGCCGCGCAGGCCACGGCCGCCCCCGTCTCGATCCAGCAGAACCCTTGCGGGGATCTCACCGGTTTCAAGCACGTGTCGCTCTCGTCGCTGCCCGCCGAGGCGACGACGACGTACAACCTCATCCAGAAGGGCGGCCCGTTCCCGTACCCGGACAAGGACGGCACGGTCTTCTCCAATCGCGAGAACATCCTTCCGAAGTGCGCTTCGGGCTATTACCACGAGTACACGGTCCCGACCCCGGGCTCACCCGATCGCGGGGCGCGCCGCATCGTCACCGGCAACGCCGGGGAGCACTTCTACACCGCTGACCACTACAAGACCTTCTCCGTGATCGACGTCAACGGCACGCCGGCTCCGAAGTGCGGTGACACCTCGAAGCTGACGAAGGTCGGCTACTCGACGCTGTCCTCCGCGGCGAAGTCCGTGGTGGACTCCGCCCGCGGCGGCGCGACCGGCACCGTCTACGAGAACCGCGAAGGCGTGCTGCCGTCGTGCGCCGCCGGCTACTACCAGTTGTTCCCCGTCGGCACGAGCGACCGCGTGATCTCCGGCAAGGGCGGCGAGATCGTCTACACCCCGGACCGCTACGCGACCTTCAAGCTGGTGAATCCCAGCGCCTGATCTTCCCGTGCAACGCCACGTGCCTCCCCGTCCGTGAGATACACCGGAACACGGACGAGGAGGCACGATGCGGTCTGGGGACGATGCGAGCTTCAGGGAGTTCGCCAGGGACAAGGCGCTACCGCTCAGACGGACGGCGTACTTGCTCTGCGGCGACTGGCATCTCGCGGAAGACCTGGTCCAAGTCGCGCTCATCAAACTCCACCGGGTCTGGCCGAAGGTCAGCCGGAAGGGGCCCGTCGACAACTACACGAGGCAGATCCTGCTGCGCTGCTGGCTCGATGAGCGGCGGCGACCGTGGCGGCGCAAGGAGAACCGCGACGGCGTCGTCCCCGACGAGCCCGCGGCCCCGGCCACCGCCGGAATCTCGGATTCGCTGCTTCGCGCCCTCGCCGAAGTTCCGCCGAAACAGCGCGCCGCCGTCGTGCTGCGCTACTGCGCCGATCTCCCGGTCACGGAAGTCGCCGTCGCGCTGCGCTGTTCGGAAGGGACGGTCAGGAGCCAGGCCGCGCGAGGACTCGACGTCCTCCGCGCGGCCCTGCAGAGACAGCACGACGAGGCTGTCTCCGGGAGGAGCGCGTGATGGATGAACTCGAAAACAGGCTGCGCGGGATCAAGCTGGCGGAGCCCCCGCTCGGCTTCGACCCGGACGAAATCGCCGTGACGGCGGTGAAGCGGGCCCGGAGCCGGCGCGCGATCGCGTTGACGGGGGCCGCCACGCTGGCGGTGATCGTCGCGGCCGTGGTGGTCGTGACACCAGGGGAGAGGACGGCGGAGGTGGCGCCTGCCGCGCCCCCGAGCCGGGCCGAGCAGAAGGCGCGCGATCTCCGGCATCTGAAGGACGTGCTGCCGGGCATCCTCGTCGGCGCCAAGGACATCTCGGTCCGGGACTTCGTCCAGGTGAACGACTGGGACCTGATGACCTCGGAGGTCAAGTACACCGACGCCGCCGGGATCACACGGAAGATCACCCTCACGATCAGCGGCCCGGTGACCACGAAGGAAGACTATGTCCGGGAGGGACGCTGCGATCCTGAGCACATGGCCGACGGCATCGGACCCGACAGGAAGCCGATGCGGTGCGTCGAGCTGGTCACCCCGGCGGGGATACCGGTGGTGATCTCCGAGACCACGCCGAAGAACCCGGACCAGGTCGGCGAGCCGATCGTGACCGGCCAAGGCGTTTCGATCGGCAAGGTGGTCGGCCGCCACGCGATCGCCTGGCAGCCGGACGGCGGTTCGGTCAACGTCGGGGACCTCGGTGACGTCGGTAACTTCGGCTCCACGGACTCCGGGCCCTCGCTGACCGACGAACAGCTGGTCAAGCTCGTCACCGACCCGGCCTTCACGTTCCGGTGATCATGGCGCGCGGTACCGTGCGGGACACGCCCGGCACCGCGCGCTTTCACCCCTTCCGCCGGTGATGAGGGCAAACTGAGCCCAGGGAATGTGGGGATCGCTGTAGGTAGGGAGTGGGCCGTGTACCGGGTTTTCGAGGCGCTCGACGAGCTCGTCACCATCGTGGAGGAAGCCCGCGGCGTGCCGATGACCTCCAGTTGCGTCGTACCGCGCGGGGACACCCTCGAGCTGCTCGACGACATCCGCGACGCCCTGCCGGGCGAGGTGGACGACGCACAGGACGTCCTCGACAAGCGCGATCAGCTGATCCAGACCGCGCGCACCGAGGCGGCGGAGACCGTCTCGACGGCCAACGCCGAGGCGGACCGCACGGTCGCCGACGCGCAGGCCGAGGCCGAGCGCATCCTCGCCGACGCCCGCGCCCGCGCCGAGCAGATGATGAGCGACGCGCACGGCGAGGCCGAGCGGATGGTCGCCTCCGGCCAGGCCGAGTTCCAGAACCTCACCGACCGCTCGCGGGCCGAGTCGGAACGGATGATCCAGGCGGGCCGCGACGCCTACGAACGCGCCATCGAGGACGGCCGCGTCGAACAGGCCCGGCTCGTCTCGCAGACCGAAGTCGTCCAGGCCGCCCACGGCGAGGCGGCCCGCATCGTCGACGAGGCGCACGTCGAGGCCGACAAGCAGCGAAGTGACTGCGACGCCTACGTCGACGGCAAGCTGGCCGAGTTCTCCGAACTGCTGGCGACCACGCTGCGGACGGTCGACTCCGGGCGCAACCATCTGCGGTCCCCGGTCAACCTGCCGGGCAACAGCCGGACGTCGCTGTACGACTACCAAGCCTGACCCGGTCCGTTGACGACGGGTGAGGACGCTCAACGTCCCCGATCCTCCGTTGATCAAGGTCATGCCACCTGGGCACCGCACGGCGACCTCGTTCGCCGAACTCACGTGCTTGGAGACGTAACTCGCGTGCTTGGAGACGTAACTCGCGTGTGCGGTCTCCAAACACGCGAGATACGCCCCTGAGCACGTGAGATACGGCTCTGAGCACGCGAGTTCGGGGTTTGATCCGGGCTCCCGCTGGACGTATGAACCTCCGGCGCAGGACTCTAGGTCCATCGAGGAGTCCTTCACGGACCTCGCCTGACCGCCCTCACCACCAACGAGGGCCTTGCCTCCTACCAGCCGTAAACCGCTGGCGGCACCTGCGTACCCTGGTATCCGATGTCTGAGAACAAGTCGCCGCAGGCCAGGCCTGCGCAACTGGACGACCGAAGCCCCTGGGTGCTCGACACCCGCGAGCTCGGCCGTCACGCCGGCCTGAGCAAGGCCGTCCAACGTGCCATCCCCGTCGAGTCCGCGCTCGGTGTGCCCGACGTCATCACCATCGACGCCGGTTCCAGCCTGGAACTCGACCTGATCCTCGAGTCCGTCGTCGAGGGCGTCCTCGTCAGCGGCACGGCGTCCGCGGTCGCGACGGGGCACTGTTCGCGGTGCCTCGACCCGATCACCGAGGACGTCGAGGTCGACCTGACCGAGCTTTTCGCCTACCCCGGCTCCGCGACCGAGGAGACCACCGACGAGGACGAGATCCCCCGTCTGGTGGACGACCGGATCGACCTCGAGCCGATGGTCCGGGACGCGGTGGTGCTCGCGCTGCCACTGGCCCCGTTGTGCACCGAGGACTGCCAGGGTCTGTGCATCGAATGCGGCGTCAAGTGGGCCGATCTCGAGCCCGGGCACGGGCATGAGAAGATAGATCCTCGGTGGGCCGCACTGGTCGATCGTTTCGGTGACGAAACGGCCGATGACCAGGCTGATGGCCCCGGAAAGCAAGCCTGACGAGCACCAGCTCGTTCCGGAGAAGCAAGTTCGCTCGCGACCGCGGGCAGACCGTCTGAAGGAGATCTACTCGTGGCCGTCCCGAAGCGGAAGATGTCGCGATCCAACACCCGCGCGCGCCGCAGCCAGTGGAAGGCGGCTCCGGTTCAGCTGGTGCCCTGCTCCAACCGCGCCTGCAAGCAGCCGAAGCTCCAGCACATCGCGTGCCCGGCCTGCGGCCAGCACAACGGTCGCCAGGTCGTCGAGCCCGCCTGATCGGCAGCTGACGACATGGGGGGTAAGTCGGCCGGTGGACCACCCGCTGACCCCGCACCACTGCTCGAAGCGCTCGGGATCACCATCGAACCCGAGCTGCTGACGCTGTCGCTGACCCACCGTTCTTATGCCTATGAGAACGGTGGGTTGCCGCCGAACGAGCGTTTGGAGTTCCTCGGGGACGCGGTGCTGGGTCTGGTCGTCACCGACCACCTCTACAACACGCATCCCGACCTGGCCGAAGGTCAGCTCGCGAAGCTCCGTGCCAGCGTGGTCAACATGCACGCGCTGGCCAGGGTCGCCCGCGGCCTC
Organism: Amycolatopsis coloradensis; assembly: GCF_001953865.1. GTDB lineage: Bacteria > Actinomycetota > Actinomycetes > Mycobacteriales > Pseudonocardiaceae > Amycolatopsis > Amycolatopsis coloradensis. Next base: position 310,725 of record NZ_MQUQ01000002.1, on the reverse strand, counting down.
GGCGAAGGCGGGCTGGGTACGCACCTGTTGCTGGGCAAGGGCGAAGAGCTCACCGGCGGTCGGGACAAGGCGAGCATCCTCGCCGACGGGCTCGAAGCCGTCATCGGCGCCGCGTATCAGCAGCACGGCATCGACATCGCGCGCAAGCTCGTGCACCACCTGTTCGACGACCTGCTCGCCGAAGCGCCGCTGCGCGGTGCCGGTCTTGACTGGAAGACCAGTCTCCAGGAGCTGACCGCGTCGGCAGGGCTCGGCGTGCCCGAGTACAAGGTCGAGGACACCGGCCCCGATCACCGCAAGGAGTTCAGCGCCACCGTGCTCGTCGGCGGGCGTGAACTCGGCTACGGCTCGGGGACGACCAAGAAGGAAGCCGAGCAGAAGGCCGCCGAGACGGCCTGGCGACAGCTTTCCGCCGAACTCGACGTCGAACAGCCGCCGAAAACGACCTGACCGAGGCCAGTGGGAGAATCGGTTTCATGCCCGAACTCCCCGAGGTCGAGGTGGTCCGTGCCGGGCTGGAGGCGCATGTCTCCGGCCGCACGATCTCCGAGGTCGAAGTCCGCCACGCCCGTGCGATCCGCCGCCACGAACTCGGGGCGGAGGACTTCGGCGGACGGCTCTCCGGCACCAAGATCACCGCCGCGCGCCGTCGCGGCAAGTATCTGTGGCTGGATCTGTCGGACGGTCAGGCCATGCTGGCCCACCTCGGCATGAGCGGCCAGATGCTCGTCCAGCCCCAAGAGACGCCCGACGAGAAGCACCTTCGCGTGCGATTCCGCTTCGCTGACAACGGGCCGGAGCTGCGCTTCGTGGACCAGCGGACCTTCGGAGGTCTCGCGCTCGCGGAACTCACCGAGGTCGACGGGACGGCGCTGCCCAGCACCATCGCGCATATCGCCCGTGATCCGATGGACCCGCGCTTCGACCTCGGCCAGGCCGTCCGCGCGCTGCGATCGAGGCGGACCGAGATCAAACGTGCCCTGCTCGACCAGACCCTCGTCTCCGGCATCGGCAACATCTACGCCGACGAGGCCCTTTGGCGGTCCAAGCTCCATTGGGCCCGCCCGACCGACAAACTCACCGCGGCCCAGGGCCGGGCCGTGCTCACCGCCGCCACCGAGGTGATGGCCGCCGCGCTCGTCGCGGGCGGGACGTCGTTCGACGCGCTCTACGTCAACATCAACGGCGAGTCCGGGTACTTCGACCGGTCACTCGACGCCTACGGCCAGGAGGGCCTGCCCTGCGGCCGATGCGGGACGGCCATCCGTCGTGATCCCTTCATGAACCGTTCGTCGTTCTCCTGTCCGCGATGCCAGCCTCGCCCTCGCGTGAGGTGAAAACTGTCGTGTATGAATGCGGGTACCGCGTCAACTAGCATGAACGGGCACGACATGTAGGGAGTGGGATGGTGGCCGCGACCGAGCCCGGCAAGACGACGCTCGCCGAAAAGATCGACAAGCTGTTCCAGATCGTGCTGAGACCCGATCGTGAGCCGTACAGCCACGAGGAGGTCGCCAAGGCCTGCCGTGAGGCCACCGGCGAGAGTTTCTCGACGACCTACCTCTGGCAGCTGCGCACGGGGCGCCGCGACAACCCGACGAAACGCCATCTCGAGGCGCTCGCCCAGTTCTTCGGCGTTTCGCCGGCGTACTTCTTCGACGACGAGCAGAGCGCCAAGATCGGCGAGGAACTGGCGCTCCTCGGCGCACTCCGCGACGCCGGCGTCCGCGATGTGGCACTGCGCGCTGTAACGCTTTCGCCCGACGGACTCGACACCATCAGCGACATGATCGACGCGATCGCCCGCAGGGAATCCGGACGGGGCGGCCCGAAGAGGGAGGCGTGAGGTGGACCGCGGCCGTAAGGAGTTGTGGCGACGCTGCCGGAATCTCGCCGACGGCGTGTCCCTGCCCGAGCCCTTCGACGCCGAGGCCTTCACCGCCGAACTCGCGGCCGGACGCGGCCGTCCGATCGAGCTGATGCGGGTCGACGTCCCCGCCAGCGGTCCGTGCGGGCTCTTGATGAGCACCGAACGCGCGGACTACATCCTCTACCCGGCCAACACGACCGCCCTGCACCGGCGGCACATCCTCCTGCACGAGGTCGGCCATCTGCTGTGCGGCCACGTCGGTTCGGACGCGGGCGCCGACGGCATCGCGCTCGACGCCGCCGCCAGCAAGACCCTCATGCCGAACCTGTCGCCCGAACTCGTCCGCCGTGTTCTCGGCCGCACTGGCTACAGCGCCGTCGAGGAGCAGGAGGCCGAACTGCTCGCCAGCCTCCTCGCGCAGCGCGTCGCCAGGACGTCGGTGCGCGGAGCGGCGCACACCGACGAGAGCGGGAGCGACCTCGCCGGGGGGATGGCCAGGGTCGACAACCTGTTCGGCAGCCGGAAGCGGCGCCTGCCGTGACGGAGACCATCGCGTACTTCTGCTGCGTGGTGGCCTTCGCGGGCTTCGGGTACAAGCTGATCCAGGCCCGCCATACCCAGCCGTTGCGGCGGATGTGGTTGCTCAGCGCGTTCGGGATGTGCATCGCGGGCGGCATCATGCTGCTCACCCCGGCCATGGAGAACGCCGTCGGCATCGAAGAGCCCATCGGCAGTCTCCTGAACCTCGCGGCCGACTTGCTCAAGATCGGCGCGATGGCCTTCGCGGTCGCGTTCTCACATTCGCTGAAGCTGGGGGAGGGCAAGCGGATCGGCTGGCACGTGGTGCTTTCCTGGACCGTGGTGGCCGCCGAGATCGCGCTCTTCCTGCTCTCCGGCAGCTACCGCGTCGGCGAACACACCGCCGCCGGTCCCGGCGGGCTCGGCTGGTTCGTCGCGTACAACGTCGTGTTCCTCGCGTACGGTCTGGTCAGTCTGTTGACCTTTTCGATCGTCTTCGCCCGTTTCGCGCGCCATGCCGATCCCGGTCCGCTTCGCACCGGGCTCTGGCTGCTCGTCGGCGGCGGGGTCGCCGCGCTGGGCTGGACCTTCTGGGACGTCGACGACATCTACATCCTCGCCACCACCGGCGAGGTCGACGCCGGTGAGGACACGCTCTCGTCGATCCTGGCGGCGCTGAGTGTCGGCCTCGCCGGGGCTGGCGCGACGCTCAGCGTGTGGGGCCCGGCGCTGGCGACCCCCTTTCGCCTGCTCGGCACCTACCGGACCTACCGCCGCATCGAGCCGTTGTGGACCGCGATGCGCGAAGCCGTCCCGGGAATCGCGCTGGACCCGGGCCCCGGTATGCCGGGCGGTGTCGAGTTCGCCTTGTACCGCCGGGTCATCGAGATCCGGGACGGCCATCTCGCGCTGCGCCCGTACTTCGATCCGGACATCCCGCCGGTCGCGGAAGCCGAGGCACGCAGGGCGAAAATCCCCGAAGCCCGCGTTCCCGCGACGATCGAGGCCGCCGCGCTGGCCGCCGCCCTCGTCGCCTCCGAGGCAGGCCGCCGGTACGTCCCCGACGACGTTCCGGCGACCTACCTCGACGAACCCGACATCGCCACCGAAGCGGCGTGGCTGGTCGAGGTCACGCACGCCTGGCGACGGTCCACTGTGGTCGGACGCATCCGGGACAGGGCCCGCGAGGCGGTACTCGCGTGATCACGGGTGTCCGTCGTCTGATCACGCGATCGCGAGGACGGCTGCGGCCGCCGAGACCAGCGCGAACCAGACCGACGGGACGACTTCCTTGATCCCGTCGCCCGCCCGCCGGTGCGAGATCGCCGCGCCGATCAGCAGCGCCACCAGCCCGATCGCCGCGGCGGCGCCGAACGGCCGCCAGAACAGCCCTGCGACCAGTCCGGCGGCGCCCGCGACCTCCCACGCGCCGATCCCCTGGATCCGCCGGACCGAGAAGCCGAGCCGCTCGGTCCGGGAAATCAGCGACGGCCGCCGCAGGATCTTCGCCACCCCCAGCGGGGCGAAGATCGCGACCAGCAGTGCCGACAGCACCACATGAGCCACCGTCATCACAGAACTCCTTGGTGTGGAAGGACTTCAGACTGTGACGCGCCGCATCGTGGCGAACCCGCCGACGGCGGCGATGGCCACCAGCACCGCGAGCACCCCGGTCAGCCCGCCCACGGTCAGCGTGCTGAAGAAGGTGCCGATCTTCGGCCAGGAGGCGGTCCAGGTGAGCACCAGCACGATGCCCAGCAGCACCAAGACCTGCGCGGCGCCGAACAGGACGACGCCCAGCACCGCGGCACGCCGGTAGATCAGGCCGTACCACATGCCGTAGACGAACATCAGCGTCAGGAACACGAACGCCGTGAGCAGGGTCAGGTACCAGGGGCCGTCGAGCAGCCAGGGCACCCGGAAGTAGTTGAGACTCAGCCCCCAGCCGCCGGTCGCGTCCTCGATCGCTTGGAACACCACGATCCCCACCGCGTACAGCGCGGACAACCCGGCGACGAGCAGGATCGTGCCCAGGTAGTACGACCTCCTCGACACGCCGAGCGCGAGCCCGAACGGCAGCGACTTCGTCATGCTCAAGGCCCCGCAGACGAGCATGAACACGAAAAGGGTGAACAAGCCGCCGGAGTAGTTCTCGTGCTCTTCTTGCAGGGTCGCGAAAATGGTGACGTTCACCAGGAACGCGAAGAGCGTGACGCCGACCGGGAGGACGAGGTATTGGAGCCGGTCCACCAGGTGATAACGCGCGACAGTGACCAGGGTGTTCATGCGGACGCCTCCTCTGCGGTCTGTCCGTTGGAGGTGTGCACCATCAATTGCTGCAGGGACAACGGTTCCAGCTTCAAGTGCAAGGTCTGTGCCCGTGCTTTCGCCGCCGCGTCGAGCGCGTCGGCGACGGTGACCGAAGCCCGCGAACCGATCTTGCGGCGGTGCAGTACCCGGCGTCCGGCGACGAAGGTTTCCACCGCCGTGGCCGGTCCGCTGACCGTCGCGGCGGTGCCGCGCAGTTCGTCGGCGGGCGCGTCGAGGACGACGCGGCCCTTGTCGATCATCACGACGTGCTCCAGCAGATCGGCCACTTCGTCGATCAGGTGCGTCGAGAGCAGGACCGTGCGGGGGTTTCTCGAATAGTCGTCGAGCAACCGGTCGTAGAACAGTTGCCGCGCGACGGCGTCGAGGCCCGCGTATGGCTCGTCGAGCAGCGTGAGTTCCGCTCGCGCCGCCAGCCCGAGCGTGATCGACAACGCCGAGCGCATCCCGCGCGAGAGCTTCTTGATCGGCCGCTTCAGCGGCAGGTCGAAGTCGCGGAGCAGGGTTTCGGCCAGTTCGGCGTCCCAGTTCGGGTAGAACCAGGACGCCGCTGCGAGGGCGTGCCGCACCTTGAAGTCCGGGAACTGCTGGTCCTCGCGGACGAGCACCATGCGCCGGAGCACCCGCTCGTTCTCCATCGGGTTTTCGCCGAACACGCGGACCGAGCCCGCGCTGGCGAACTCCTGCGCGGTGACGATGCGCAGGAAGGTGCTCTTGCCCGCGCCGTTGCGGCCGAGCAAGCCGGTGATCTTGCCTTCTTCGATGTCGACCGAGACATCGCCGAGTGCCAGGTGGTCGCCGTAGCGCCGGGTCAGGCCGGTGGTCGAAATGGTCGGCGTCATGCGGCGGGTCCTCCGTTCTGGTGTCCGTTCCCGCGGATGAGCGAGATCAGGGTTTCGTCGTCGATACCGAGGCGCCTCGCTTCGACCAGCATCGGCTCGAGGTACTGCTCGGCGAATCGTTTCCGCCGGTCGGTGAGCAGCTTCTCCCGCGCTCCGCCGGCGACGAACATGCCGATACCGCGCCGTTTCTCGAGCAGGCCGTTGTCGGCGAGCACGTTGATGCCCTTGGCCGCCGTCGCCGGATTGATCCGGTAGAAGGCGGCGAGTTCGTTGGTTGACGGCACGCGTTCCCCCTCGGCCAGGCTTCCCTCGGCGATGTCGTCGGCGATCTGTTCGGCGATCTGCACGAACAGCGGTGTTCCTTCGTCGAGCACGACACCTCCGTTCCCAGTCTTCGTGCACCTGCGTCAGGTGCGGTGGTTCATTACTGGACTAAGTAACCCATGAACCTCGGTCGAGCGCAAGCCGCCTGTGCCGTGCGCACTACTGTGCAATGCGTGGTACCTTCTGTTGCGTAAGACTGGGAGGGACGCGATTGTGGAGATCAGTCAGCTACTCAAAGGCGTGCTGGACCTCGCCGTTCTCGCGGTGCTTCGCGGAGAGGACGGCTATGGCTACGACGTGCTCCGAAGACTTCGGGTCGCGGGATTGCAGGAAGTCGGTGACGCCTCGGTGTACGGAACGCTCCGGCGGCTGTACAAGGCGGGCCTGCTGACGTCGTACGTGGTGCCGAGCGAAGAAGGCCCGCACCGGAAGTACTACAGCCTCAACGAGCCGGGCCGCCGGCGGCTCGAAGAGTCGGGGCAGACCTGGCGGACTTTCGCCACGACAATGAACAGCCTGTTGGGAGAGGCAGTATGAGCACGCAGAATCCGACCGCCGTGCGGGTGTATCTGGCGAGGGTCAGGAGCGCGCTCGCCGACCTTCCGGAGAGCGAAGTCGAGGAGATCCTCGAAGACGTCCGGCCCCATCTCGCCGAGATGGAGGCGGAATTGGGGGAGCACCCCAAGGTCGATGCCTTGATCGAGCGTCTGGGCAGCCCTGAGAGCTACGCCGCCGAACTGAGGGCGTCGGGCGGTTATCCGCCGCGTCCGGCCGAAGCGGGCGACAAGACCACCGTGCTGAAGGTGAAGACCGGGATCGGCGGAGCGCGGTTCGCGTTGTGGGGGCTGGTCTTCGCCGTCGGCGGGTTCGCGTTGTTCGGCTTCGCGGCCGCGGTGCTGATCCGGGTGGAACCGTTGCTGGGTCTGCTTTTCGTCGCACCCGTGCTCGCGATCAGCGTCGTCCACGTGGTCCGGCGGGGTGTCGCCCCGATCGCGGAACTGCCCGAGGTGGTCAAGCTCCGCGAGATCGTGGGCTCGTTCCATAAAGACCGGAACAGCAAGGGGCTGAACTACTTCCGCACGCTCAAGCCGGCGTGGTGGGTGCTGTGCGCGGCGGTGCTGGTCGTGTTCGGCCTGCTGCTTGTGCTCCGCGAAACCGAGGCCGTGCTCCTGCTGCCGCTGATGTTGCTGGCGGCCGTCGCGGTGGTCTGGGCAGGCCCGAAGCTGAAGGGCGACCGGCGACTGCTGTGGCTGGCCGTGCCGATCTCGGCGTTCGTCATCGGCGGCATGCTCGGCGGGGCGGGCGCGGCGGTCGATCTGATCGCGAAGCGGTCCTACGGCGACAACTCGTACAACACGCCGAACAACCACAGCAACTACGGCTACGGCGGCAATCCACTGCTGATGTACGGCAGTCAGGACGTGGAGAACATCTACGCGTTCGACGGCGAGGGCAAGCCGCTGACCGGGATCTACCTCTACGACGAGGACGGCCGTCCACTCAGCACGACCCGGTACGCCTGTGAGAAGAGCACGGGCGAGAAGCGGAAGATCGGCGACGACAACCGCTACCCGCGTCCGCAGATCGAGCGGGGCGTCCAGGACGGCGACGGAAACCGCGACGGCTACAACGGATATCGCTCCTACTGCCAGGAGGAGACCGAGGTCCCGTTCAGCGCGGCGATCCCGAAGGGCGCGCCTGTGCCGCCTTCTTCGTCCGTCCCGCCGCCGTCAAGCCCCACTCAGCCGCCGCGCTAGGTGGTCCGGGTGGAGGCGGCTGTCGGGGGCGCCTCCACCCGATCTCGCGGCGTTTCGTCCTCTGGTTGCGGTAGTTCGTGTGGCCAACTACCGCAACTAGAGGACGAAATGCGGATGCGAGCGTCGCACTGGGAGGCCTAACCTTTGAGGCAACGCGCTGACGGAGACGAGTAGCCAGGGGAGCACGCGAGACCAAGAGAGCCGCCGGTAGCTGGGAAGGCGGCCTCGCGCCCGTGGTGAAGACCCTCCCGAGTGCGGGGAGGAACGGCGTCCGGCGCCCCATGCCCCGCCGTCCGGCCCCCGTCACCGGGCCTTCGAGGCCGCGGCTCGTCCAGGGCGGCGGCGAAAGTGCGGTGGTACCGCGAGTTCCCTTCTCGCCCGCACTCCCAAGGGGTCGCGCACATCCGTACAGGAGTTGTGATGATCTCGCGTGTTCTCGTCGCCGACCTCCCCCGGCACGTCGGCGAACGGGTGCGAATAGCAGGCTGGGTGCACCGGCGGCGTCAGCTGAAATCCGTCACCTTCGTCGTGGTCCGGGACCGTTCCGGGCTCGGGCAGGTCGTCGTGGCCGGATCCGGTGGCCCGCCGGAGGAGACCGTGATCGAGGTCGAAGGCCTCGTCACCGCGAACCCGCGGGCGCCAGGCGGATTCGAAGTGACCGAGCCGTCGGTCGGGTTGCTCTCCGAACCCGCCGAACCGCCGCCGTTCGACCTCTACCGCCCTTCCTTGCGGGCGTCGTTGCCGACGGTGCTGGACAACGCCGCGCTCGCGCTGCGGCATCCGCGGCTGAAGGAGGTGTTCACGATCGCGGCGGCGAGCGTCGCCGGGTTCCGGTCGGCACTGGACGGGCTCGGGTTCACCGAAACGCAGACGCCCAAGATCGTTTCGTCGGCCACCGAATCCGGAGTGAACGTCTTCGGCATCGACTACTTCGGCGAGCGGGCGTTCCTGGCGCAGTCCCCGCAGTTCTACAAGCAGGCGCTGGTCGGGGTGTTCGAGCGGGTCTACGAGGTCGGACCGGTCTTCCGCGCCGAACCGCACGACACGGCCCGGCATCTCGCGCAGTACACGAGTCTCGACGCCGAACTCGGCTTCGTAGAAGACCACCACGACGTGATGACGGTGCTGCGTGAGGCCGTCGCGGGGATGGCCGCGGCCGTCCCGGCGAGCGGAGTCGTGGTGCCGGAAGAGATTCCGGAGATCCACTTCGCGGACGCCCAGGACCTGATCGCCCGGCTCTCCGGCGAGGACCCGCGCGGCGAACCGGACCTCGCGCCCGCGCACGAACGGTTGCTTTCGGACTGGGCGCTGCGCACGCACGGCTCGGAGTTCCTTTTCGTCACCGGGTATCCGATGGCGAAGCGGCCGTTCTACACGCACCCGGACCCGGAGCGGCCCGCGTACTCGAACAGTTTCGACCTGCTCTTCCGCGGGCTGGAACTGGTGACCGGTGGCCAGCGCTTGCATCGGTATGCCGACTACGTCACCGCGCTGGCGGTGCGGGGTGAGTCCGCCGAGCCGTACCGGGACTATCTGGACGTCTTCGCGCACGGCATGCCGCCACACGGCGGGTTCGCGCTCGGTCTCGAACGCTGGACGGCCCGGCTGCTCGGATTGCCCAACGTGCGCCAGGCGACGCTCTTCCCGCGTGACCTGCACCGCCTGGCCCCGTAAAAACGCCGCGACTCGGCACCACCGCGGGGGAGGTGCCGAGTCGCGTGGGGATCAGGCTCAGTGGAGGAAAGCGCTCCTGGCGGCCAGGTCGGCCAGCAGGGCGCGGCCCTTCTCGGCGTTGCGCGGCTGGGCCAGGACGTCATAACGCCGGGCGACCAGCTGGCTCTGCGAGATGAATCCGCGCTTGTTCTTCGATGCCGCGTACCCCAGCGCGCCGAACAGCAGGTTGAACCCGATACCACCGACGAGACCGACGAGGATCGGCACCAGTCCGGCGCCCGGGTTCAGCAGGCTCAGCACGAGGCCGAGGAACATACCGAACATCGCGCCCGACAGCGCCGAGCTGGTCAGCACCTTGCTCCAGCCCATCCGCCCGGCGATCCGCTCGACCAGGATCGGTTCCACACCGACGATGGTGACGTCCGTGATCGGGAAGTCGGTTCCCGCGAGGTGGTCGACCGCACGCTGCGCTTCGGAGTACGACTCGTAAGAGCCGATCGGCCACCCGCTGGGCAGCGTCGGGAGCTGAGCCCGCCCCTGGGGCTCGGTGAACGTGGTCTGCTGCGTGAATGCCTGTGTCATTCCTTCTCACCTCTCTTGATCCGTACAACGTTCCGGAGGTACGGATCTCCTCCCGTCCGGCGGGATTCACAGCATCTTCTCAGCCGGGCATCGCAGACAATCCGCCCAGGGATCAACTACAGTCCGAAATGGATAACCAATTAGACCATTGACCAAGTTGACCGGGTCAAGCTGACCCGGTAGGAAGAAGCCGTAAAGGTACCGCTTCGAACCTTTAGGTGAGGCTGATGGCGAACAGGCGCGGCATGCTCACACTGGATCGGCTCCGGGAACTGGTCGAGGACGGCGCCATCGACACGGTGCTGGTGGCCATCACCGACATGCAGGGCAGGCTGCAGGGCAAACGCTGCGCCGCCGAGTACTTCCTCAACGAGGTGGTCGAGCACGCCACCGAAGCGTGCAACTACCTGCTCGCGGTCGACGTCGACATGAACACCGTCGACGGCTACGAGATGTCTTCCTGGGAGACCGGCTACGGCGACTTCGTCTTGCGCCCGGACTTCGACACGCTTCGCCTGCTCCCGTGGCAGGAGGGCACCGCACTCGTCCTCGCCGACCTCGAACGGGTACAAGGCGGCGCCGTCGCCCCGTCGCCGCGCCAGATCCTGCGCGGGCAACTCGACCGGCTGGCCGCGCTCGGCCTCGCCGCCTACGTCGGCACCGAACTGGAGTTCATCGTCTTCGACGACACTTTCGAGTCGGCATGGGACAAGCGGTACCAGGGCCTTCGCCCGGCCAACCAGTACAACGTCGACTACTCGATGCTCGGCACCTCGCGGATCGAACCGCTGCTGCGCCGGATCCGCAACGACATGGGCGGCGCCGGGCTGTATGTCGAGTCGGCCAAGGGCGAGTGCAACCCCGGCCAGCACGAGATCGCGTTCCGCTACGCCGACGCGCTGACCACCTGCGACAACCACAGCGTGTACAAGACCGGGTCCAAGGAGATCGCCGCGCAAGAGGGCAAGAGTCTCACGTTCATGGCGAAGTACGACGAACGCGAGGGCAACTCCTGCCACATCCACATCAGCCTGCGCTCCACTTCGGGTCAGGCCGTGCTGGCAGGCGACGGCCCCGGCGGGTTCTCGCCGCTGATGGAGCACTTCCTCGCCGGGCAGCTCGCCGGCCTGCGGGAGCTGACCTACTTCCTCGCACCGAACATCAACTCCTACAAGCGGTTCGTCCCGGGCAGTTTCGCGCCGACCGCGGTGGCGTGGGGCACCGACAACCGCACCTGCGCGCTCCGCGTCGTCGGGCACGGGGACTCGCTCCGCACCGAGAACCGGGTACCCGGCGGCGACGTGAACCCGTACCTCGCGGTGTCCGCGCTGATCGCGGCCGGGTTGCACGGTATCGAGAACGAACTCGAGCTGGAGCCGGAGTTCCATGGCAACGCCTATGGCTCCGACAAGCCGACCGTGCCGACGACGCTGCGGGAGGCCATGGCGCTGCTCGACCGGAGCGAACTCGCCAGGTCCGCGTTCGGGGACGAGGTCGTCGACCACTACCTGAACGCGGCGATGGTCGAACTCACCGCGTACGACGCCGCCGTCACCGATTGGGAGAGGATCCGTGGGTTCGAAAGGCTCTGACCCCCTCATCGGCCTCACCTCCTATCTGGAGCCCGCGAAGTTTCTCGTCTGGGAGACCGAAGCCGCGCTGCTGCACCGGGTCTACGTCGACGGGATCGTCGCGGCGGGCGGGATCCCGGTCCTGTTGCCGCCGGTGAGCGACGCGCACGACAGGCTGGTGTCCGCCGTGGACGGTCTCGTGCTGGTGGGCGGCGCCGACGTCGACCCGGCGCGCTACGGCCAGGAGCAGCACGCGGCGACCTACATCCGGCCGAACCGGGACGCGTTCGAGTTCGGGCTGTTGCGGTCCGCTTTGGACAGTCGAAAACCGGTGCTGGGTGTGTGCCGCGGGTTGCAGATGCTCAGTGTCGCGCTGGGCGGAACGCTCGCCCAGCATCTGCCGGACACTTTGGACAGCGCGGATCACCAGCCCGCTCCGGCGACCTTCGGCGCCACGACGGTGACCCTTGCCGAGGGCAGCCGGGCCGCGTCGATCCTCGGCACCGAGACCAAGGTGCCGTGTTATCACCATCAGGCGATCGACAGGCTCGGTGACGGGCTGGTGCCGGTCGGCTGGGCCGCGGACGGGACCATCGAGGCGGCGGAACTGCCCGGCGACGACTTCGTACTCGGCGTCCAATGGCATCCCGAACAGAACCCCGACGACATCAGGCTTTTCGAGGCACTCGTAGAAGCAGCGAAGGAGCACGCATGACCACGTTCGAGGTGATCAACCCCGCCACCGAAGAGGTGGTGAGGTCGGTCGAGCCGACCTCGGCCGAGGAGACCGACGCGGCGATCGCCCGCGCGCACGCGGCGTTCCCCGCCTGGCGTGCGGTGGCCCCCGGTGACCGGGCGCGGCTGCTGCGCCGCTTCGCCGACGCCGTCGACGCCGACATCGAGAACCTCGCCCAGCTGGAGGTCGTCAACGCGGGCCACACCATCGGCAACGCGCGCTGGGAGGCGGGCAACGTCCGTGACGTGCTGACGTACTACTCGGCGTCACCGGAACGGTTGAGCGGCAAGCAGATCCCGGTACCCGGCGGGGTGAACATGACGTTCCACGAGCCGCTCGGCGTGGTCGGGGTGATCGTGCCGTGGAACTTCCCGATGCCGATCGCCGGCTGGGGGTTCGCACCCGCGCTCGCCGCCGGGAACACCGTCGTGCTCAAACCCGCCGAACTCACCCCGCTGACCGCGATCAGGCTCGGCGAACTCGCCCGCGAGGCGGGGATCCCCGAGGACGTCTTCCAGGTGCTCCCCGGTAAGGGATCCGTGGTGGGACAACGGTTCGTGGACCACCCGGCGGTGCGGAAGGTGGTGTTCACCGGCTCCACCGAGGTCGGCAAGCAGATCATGGCGGGCTGCGCCGCGCGGGTGAAACGGGTGACGCTGGAACTCGGCGGCAAGAACGCGAACATCGTGTTCGCCGACGCCGACCTGGAGAAGGCCGCGGCCACGGCGCCGTACGGCGTGTTCGACAACGCCGGGCAGGACTGCTGCGCGCGGTCGCTGATCCTGGTGCAGGCGAGCGTGTACGAGAAATTCATGGAGTCGCTGGAACCCGCCGTGAAGGGCGTCGTCGTCGGGGACCCCCGCCTGGAGGTGACCGAGATGGGGCCGCTGATCTCGGCCGGGCATCACGCGAAGGTGTCGTCCTATGTGGACGATTCCGCGCCGGTCGCCTTCCGGGGCAACGCGCCCCTGGGGCCGGGCTACTGGTTCCCGCCGACCGTCGTCACCCCGCCCGACCTGCGGCATCCGCTGGCCTCGGACGAGATCTTCGGCCCGGTCGTCGCGGTGGTCCCGTTCGCCGAGGAGGCGGACGCGGTGACCATGGCCAACGACACCGAGTACGGCCTGTCCGGCTCGATCTGGACGCGCGACGTCGGCCGCGCCTTCCGTGTCGCGCGCGGTGTCGAAGCCGGGAACCTTTCGGTGAACTCGCATTCGTCCGTCCGGTACTGGACGCCGTTCGGCGGGTTCAAGCAGTCCGGGCTGGGCCGCGAACTCGGCCCGGACGCCGTCGACGCCTTCACCGACACCAAAAACGTCTTCATCAGCACGGAGGATTAAATGGTTCAGCGTTTCGAAGGCCGCGTCGCGGTCATCACCGGCGGCAGCAGCGGCATCGGTCTCGCCACCGCTCGGCGGCTGGCGAGCGAGGGCGCGAAGGTCGTCATCGGCGACATCTCCGCCGAGGCGGGCAAGGCCGCGGCCGACGAGGTCGGGGGCCTGTTCGTGCGGGCCGACGTCACCGACGCCGAGCAGGTCGAGACCTTGTTCCAGACTACCGTGGACACTTTTGGCTCGGTCGACGTCGCGTTCAACAACGCCGGCATCTCCCCGCCGGAGGACGACTCGATCCTCACCACCGGCATCGACGCGTGGGAGAAGGTGCAGAAGGTCAACCTTACCTCGGTGTACCTGTGCTGCAAGGCGGTGCTGCCGCAGATGCGGCGGCAGGGGAAGGGCTCGATCATCAACACCGCGTCGTTCGTCGCGGTGCTGGGCGCGGCGACGTCGCAGATCTCCTACACCGCGTCCAAGGGCGGGGTGCTGGCGATGAGCCGGGAACTGGGCGTGCAGTTCGCGCGGGAGAACATCCGGGTCAACGCGCTGTGCCCGGGACCGGTGAACACGCCGCTGCTGAAGGAACTGTTCGCGAAGGACCCCGAGCGGGCCGCGCGGCGGCTGGTGCATGTGCCGGTCGGGCGGTTCGCGGAGCCGGAGGAGATCGCGGGCGCGGTCGCGTTCCTGGCGAGCGACGACGCTTCGTTCATCACCGCTTCGCAGTTCCTGGTGGACGGCGGTATCTCGGGCGCCTATGTCACCCCGCTGTGACTCCGCGTCGCCCTGAAGTACATGAAGGCCCCCTTCCTTGCGCCTAGGTATGGGAAGGGGGCCTTCATGTACTCGGGTCCCAGGGTCGGTGACGACGACCCGGCGGCCGGGCACGACGGGTGACCGTTCGCGCCAACGCCGTGGCCTTGGTGAGGTGGCCGAGGCGGCCGACAAGCGCGTGTGCGGGGAAGTGACGTGCCCGGCCTGAAGTAGACGCATGCCGAACACGCCAGGTACGGTGTGCGCACAACTACAGACAGGGCCGTTGAGCTGGAGCGGGAGAGCCCCCACGAACGTGGTGGGGCACCGAAGGAGCAAACTCCCCGGAATCTCTCAGGTACCCACTACCGCTTCCGCGAGGCCACTCTGGAAAGCAGGCGCGCAAGTGCGCCTCACCCAAGGTGAAAGCCACCCTTCGACAGGGTGGTGAAACTCTCAGGTGCCATGACAGAGGGGGAGTTCCCAGCGCACCGGTCTATCCGGCGCCTGACCCAAGGAGCTCCCTTGACCAGTACGTCCTTCGACGACCGGCACATCGGCCCCTCGGAGTCCGAGCAGGCCAAGATGCTCGCCGAGGTCGGCTACGGCAGTCTCGATGCCCTGGTGCAGGCCGCGGTGCCGTCCGCGATCCGGGTCACCCGTGACCTCGAACTTCCCCCCGCCGCGTCCGAAGAGGACGCCATCGCCGAGCTTCGCGCGCTCGCCGCGCTCAACAAGCCGATGACGCAGATGATCGGTCTCGGCTTCCACGACACGGTCACCCCGGCGGTCATCCGCCGCAACGTGCTGGAGAACCCGGCCTGGTACACGGCGTACACGCCGTATCAGCCGGAGATCTCGCAGGGCCGTCTCGAAGCCCTCCTCAACTTCCAGACCATGGTCTCCGAACTGGCCGGCCTCGCCACCGCGAACGCCTCCCTGCTCGACGAGTCCACCGCTGTCGCCGAGGCCGTCATGCTGATGCGCCGCGCGTCGAAGGCGAAGTCGAACAAGGTCGTCCTCGACGCCGAGTGTCTGCCGCAGACCATCGCGGTCGTGCGCACCCGCGCCGAGGCGATGGGCGTCGAGGTCGAGGTCCGCGACCTGCTCACCGGCCTGCCGGAGGAGTTCTTCGGTGTCGTCGTCCAGTACCCGGGTGCCTCCGGCGTGCTGCGTGGCGCGGGCTTCTACTCCGCCATTTCCGAGACCGCGAAGGCCGCCGGAGCGCTGTACACCGTCGCCGCCGACCTGCTCGCCCTCACGCTGATCACCGCGCCGGGTGAGTTCGGCGCGGACATCGCCGCCGGTTCGACCCAGCGCTTCGGCGTCCCGCTCGGTTACGGCGGCCCGCACGCCGGGTACATGGCCGTGCGCGCCGGGCTTGAGCGCTCGCTGCCGGGCCGTCTCGTCGGGGTCTCGGTCGACGCCGACGGCAACCCCGCGTACCGCCTCGCCCTCCAGACCCGCGAGCAGCACATCCGCCGCGAGAAGGCGACCTCCAACATCTGCACCGCGCAGGTCCTGCCCGCCGTGCTCGCCGCGATGTACGCGGTCTACCACGGTCCGGACGGCCTCAAGCGCATCGCCACCCGCGTCCACGAACTCGCCGGCGGCCTGGCGGACGCCCTCCGCGCGGGCGGCGTCGAGGTCGTCCACGAGGGCTTCTTCGACACCGTCCTCGCCCGTCTGCCCGGCCAGGCCGAAGCGGTCGTCGCCGTGGCCCGCGAGCACGGGATCAACCTCGGCCTCGTCGACGCCGACCACGTCCGCATCGCCGTCGACGAGGTCACCACGCCCGCGATCATCGCCAAGGTGCTCAACGCCTTCGGGATCGAAGGCCCGGCCGCCGAGGCACCGGCGCTGCCCGTCGGCTTGCACCGGGAGAGCGAGTACCTCACCCACGAGGTCTTCCACTCGCACCGCTCCGAGACCGCGATGCTGCGTTACCTGCGCAGCCTGTCCGACCTGGACTACGCGCTCGACCGCGGCATGATCCCGCTCGGCTCCTGCACGATGAAGCTCAACGCCACCACCGAGATGGAGCCGATCAGCTGGCGCGAGTTCGCGGGCATCCACCCGTTCGCCCCCGCTGACCAGGCCGAGGGCTATCACGTGCTGGTCGAGCAGTTGTCGACCTGGCTCGCCGAGGTCACCGGCTACGACAAGGTGTCGCTGCAGCCGAACGCGGGCAGCCAGGGCGAGCTCGCCGGTCTGCTCGCGATCCGCGCGTACCACCACGCCAACGGGCAGCAGGAGCGCGAGGTCTGCCTGATCCCGTCGTCCGCGCACGGCACGAACGCCGCCTCCGCGGTGATGGCCGGGATGCGCGTCGTCGTGGTCAAGTGCACCGACGAGGGCAACGTCGACCTCGATGACCTGCGTGCCAAGGTCGAGGCCAACCGCGACACGCTGTCCGCGATCATGGTCACGTACCCGTCCACGCACGGCGTGTACGAGCACGGCATCGACGAGCTGGCCAAGATCGTCCACGACGCGGGCGGCCAGGTCTACGTCGACGGCGCGAACCTCAACGCCCTGCTGGGCCTGGCGAAGCCGGGCGAGTTCGGCGGCGACGTCTCGCACCTGAACCTGCACAAGACCTTCTGCATCCCGCACGGTGGCGGCGGCCCCGGCGTCGGCCCGGTCGCGGTGCGCGCGCACCTCGCGCCGTACCTGCCGAACCACCCCATGCTGGAGAAGGCGGGCCCCGAAACCGGTGTCGGCCCGATCAGCGCGGCCCCGTTCGGCTCGGCCTCGATCCTGCCGATCTCCTGGGCCTACGTCCGCATGATGGGCGCCGGCGGGCTCACCGCAGCGACGCAGGTCGCGGTCCTCGCGGCGAACTACGTGGCCAAGCGCCTCAACCAGCACTACCCGGTGCTCTACACCGGCCAGGACGGCCTGGTCGCGCACGAGTGCATCCTCGACCTGCGCGGGCTCACCAAGGAGACCGGCGTCAGCGTCGACGACGTCGCGAAGCGCCTGATCGACTACGGCTTCCACGCCCCGACCATGTCGTTCCCGGTCGCGGGCACGCTGATGGTCGAGCCGACGGAATCCGAGGACCTCGGCGAGATCGATCGCTTCATCGAGGCGATGATCGCCATCCGCGGCGAGATCGACGCCGTCGCGCAGGGCCGCTGGAGCGCGGACAACAGCCCGCTGCGGAACGCGCCGCACACCGCGGAAACCCTGGTCGGCGACTGGGACCTGCCCTACGACCGTGAACTGGCGGTGTACCCCGCCGGAGTGAACCGCAAGGCCAAGTACTGGCCTCCGGTGCGCCGCATCGACGGTGCGCGCGGGGACCGTAACCTCGTCTGCTCCTGCCCGCCGCTCAACGCCTACGAGAACTGAGGCACTTGATGTCGAAAGAGACGTCCCTGCACGGAGTCCACAAAGGACTGGGTGCGCTGTTCACCGACTTCGCGGGCTGGTCGATGCCGATCCGCTATTCCAGCGAACTGGCGGAGCACAAGGCGGTCCGCGAGGCCGCTGGCCTGTTCGACCTCTCCCACATGGCCGAGATCGAGGTGACCGGCCTGCAGGCCGCCGACGTCCTCGATTTCGCGCTGGTCGGCAACCTGTCCGGCGTCAAGCCGGGCCGGGCGCGCTACACGATGATCTGCGACGAGACCGGCGGCGTGCTGGACGACCTGGTCGTCTACCGCCTCGCCGACGAGAAGTTCCTGGTCGTGGCGAACGCGGGCAACGCCGCCGTGGTCGCGGAGGCGCTGGCCGAGCGGGTCTCCGGATTCGACGCGGTCGTCGACAACAAGTCCGAGGACGTCGCGCTGATCGCCGTCCAGGGACCGAAGGCCGTCGAGATCCTCGGCGCCGTCACCGACGCCGACCTCGGCGCGCTCAAGTATTACGCGAGCGTCCCAGCCGTCGTGAAGGGGCACGACGTCCTGCTGGCCCGCACCGGCTACACCGGCGAGGACGGCTTCGAGCTGTACGTCCCGGCAGGTGAGGCTCCCGCCGTCTGGCGCATCCTCACCGAGGCCGGCGAGCCGCACGGCCTGCTCCCGGCGGGTCTCGCCTGCCGCGACACGCTGCGCCTCGAAGCCGGGATGCCGTTGTACGGCAACGAACTCAGCCTCCAGCTGAGCCCGTTCGAAGCCGGTCTCGGCCGCGTCGTCAAGTTCGAGAAGCCGGGCGACTTCGTCGGCAAGGCCGCGCTCGAGGAACTGTCCAAGAAGGACGTTCCCCGGGTTCGCGTCGGGCTCAAGGGCTCCGGCCGCCGCGCCCCGCGCCACGGCTACACCGTCCTGGCAGGCGAGACCGAGATCGGTGAGGTCACCAGCGGTGCCCTGTCGCCGACCCTCGGTTACCCGATCGCCATGGCGTACGTGGACCGGGAGCACGCCGAGCCCGGCACCGAGCTTTCCGTCGACATCCGGGGCCGTATCGAGCCCGTCGAGGTCGTCGCCCTGCCCTTCTACTCCCGCGCCTGAAAGGCCCTTTCGCAACCATGAGCATCCCCCAGGACCTGAAGTACACGAAGGAACACGAGTGGCTGAACGTCGCCGACGGCGTCGCCACCGTGGGCATCACCGCCTTCGCCGCCGAGTCGCTCGGTGACATCGTGTTCGTCCAGCTTCCCTCGGTCGGCGACACGGTCACCGCGGGCGAGGTGTTCGGCGAGGTCGAGTCCACCAAGTCGGTCAGCGAGCTGTACGCACCCGTGGACGGCGAGGTCGTCGAGGTGAACGGGGCCACAACGGACACCCCCGAGCTGATCAACTCGGACCCGTACGCCGAAGGATGGCTCCTGAAGGTGCGTCTGTCCGGTGACGTGCCCGCCCTGCTCGACGCCCAGGCGTACGCCGTGCTCACCCAGGAGAGCTGAGATGTTCAACGCAAGCCTGTCCGAAGTGGACCCCGAGGTCGCCGCGGCCGTCGCCGCCGAACTCGGCCGGCAGCAGTCGACCCTGGAAATGATCGCGTCGGAGAACTTCGCCCCGGTGGGCGTGCTCGAAGCGCAGGGTTCGGTGCTGACCAACAAGTACGCCGAGGGTTACCCCGGCCGCCGCTACTACGGCGGTTGCGAACACGTCGACGTCATCGAGCAGCTGGCGATCGACCGCGCGAAGGCCCTCTTCGGTGCCGAGCACGCCAACGTCCAGCCGCATTCGGGCGCGCAGGCCAACGCCGCCGCCATGGTCGCGGTGCTCAACCCCGGCGACACCATCCTCGGCCTCGACCTCGCCCACGGCGGTCACCTGACCCATGGGATGAAGATCAATTTCTCTGGCAAGCTCTACAACGTCGTCGCCTACCATGTCGACAAGGAGACCGGGATCGTCGACGTCGAGGAGATCGAGCGCCTCGCCAAGGAGCACAAGCCGAAGCTGATCATCGCCGGCTGGTCGGCGTACCCGCGTCAGCTCGACTTCGCCGAGTTCCGCCGTATCGCCGACGAGGTCGGCGCGAAGGTCATGGTCGACATGGCGCACTTCGCCGGTCTCGTCGCCGCCGGGCTGCACCCGAGCCCCGTGCCGTACGCGGACATCGTCACCACGACCACGCACAAGACCCTCGGCGGCCCGCGCGGCGGCATCATCCTGTGCCGCCAGGAACTCGCCAAGAAGATCAACTCGGCGGTGTTCCCCGGCCAGCAGGGTGGTCCGCTGGAGCACGTCATCGCCGCCAAGGCCGTCGCGCTGAAGGTCGCCGCGAGCGAGGAGTTCCGCGAGCGTCAGCAGCGGGTCCTCGAAGGCGCGAAGATCCTCGCCGACCGCCTTTCGCGCACCGACTGCGCCGAGGCGGGCGTCCGCGTGCTGACCGGCGGGACCGACGTGCACCTGGTGCTCGTCGATCTGGTCAACTCCACTTTGGACGGTCAGCAGGCCGAAGACCGGCTGCACTCGGTCGGCATCACGGTCAACCGCAACGCCGTCCCGTTCGACCCGCGCCCGCCGATGATCACCTCGGGCCTGCGGATCGGCACTCCGGCCCTGGCGACTCGCGGCTTCGACGCCGAGGACTTCGCCGAGGTCGGCGACATCATCGCCGAGGCGCTGCGCCCGGACTTCGACGAGGACCTGCGCCAGTCGCTGTCCGCCAGGGTCGAGCTGCTGGCCAAGAAGCACCCGCTGTACGCGGACCTCAACCGATGAGCGCGGTCCCCGAGGGGCGCAAACTTCTCCGGCTCGAGGTCCGCAACGCGCAGACGCCGATCGAGAAAAAGCCGCCGTGGATCAAGACCCGCGCGCGGATGGGGCCCGAGTTCACCGAGCTCAAGGGCCTGGTCAAGCGTGAAGGCCTGCACACCGTGTGCGAGGAGGCCGGTTGCCCCAACATCTACGAGTGCTGGGAGGACCGTGAGGCGACGTTCCTGATCGGTGGGGATCAGTGCACGCGGCGTTGTGACTTCTGTCAGATTGACACTGGGAAGCCCGAGGCGCTGGACACGACCGAGCCGCGCAAGGTGGCGGAGTCGGTGCAGGCCATGGGGTTGCGCTACTCGACGGTGACCGGTGTGGCGCGGGACGATCTGGAGGACGGCGGCGCGTGGTTGTACGCGGAGACCGTGCGTCAGATTCATGCGCTGAATCCGGGTACCGGTGTCGAGTTGTTGATCCCGGACTTCAACGCGGATCCGGATCAGCTGGCCGAGGTGTTCGGTTCGCGGCCGGAGGTGTTGGCGCACAACGTTGAGACGGTGCCGCGGATTTTCAAGCGGATCCGCCCCGGTTTTCGGTACGCGCGGTCGCTGGAGGTCATCACGCGGGCTCGTGAGGCCGGTTTGGTGACGAAGTCGAACTTGATTCTGGGCATGGGTGAGACTCCGGAGGAGGTGGCTCCGGCGATGCGGGATCTGGTCGACGCGGGTTGTGAGATCTTGACGATCACTCAGTATCTGCGTCCTTCGCCGCGGCATCATCCGGTGGACCGGTGGGTCAAGCCGGAGGAGTTCGTCGAGCATTCGAAGGCTGCCGAGGCGATGGGTTTCGCTGGTGTGATGGCCGGGCCGCTCGTACGCTCGTCTTATCGGGCCGGTCGTCTTTTCGCGCAGACGAAGGCCCACCGCGGCGAAGCACTGTCGGAGAACCTGGCCCACCTTGCCGCCGAAGGCCCCGCGGCCCAAGAAGCCAGCTCACTGCTGGCCAGATAGGAAGGAGGGCAGATCAATGGCGATCAGCGTCTTCGACCTGTTTTCGATCGGGATCGGCCCCTCCAGCTCCCATACGGTCGGTCCGATGAGGGCCGCACTGACCTTTGTGGACGGTCTCGCCGAGGACGGCGACCTGTCCGCCACGGCGCGTGTCCAGTCCGAACTCTTCGGGTCACTGGGCGCGACCGGGTTCGGGCACGGCAGCGACAAGGCCGTGCTGCTCGGGTTGTCCGGGGAGCGTCCGGAGGAGATCGACACCGAAACGGTGCCCGGCAAGATCGCCGAGATCCGGGAATCGTGTCTGCTGAAGGTGCGCGGAGAGCACGAGATCGTGTTTACCGAGGACACCGACTTGACCATGCACCGGCGGAAGTCGTTGCCCGCGCACCCGAACGGGATGATCTTCCGCGCGTTCGACGCCGACGGGAAGGTACTGCGCGAGCGGACCTACTACTCCGTCGGCGGCGGCTTCGTGCGCGACGAGTCCTACGAGACCGACACTGTCGTCGTCGAGGACTCGACGCGGCTGGAGTTCCCCTTCCGCACCGGCGCGGATCTGCTGAAGCACTGCGAGGACACCGGGCTGCCGATCAGCGAGATCATGCTGCGCAACGAACTCTCCTGGCGTACACGCGAGGAGGTCCGCGAAGGCCTGCTGGAGATCTGGCAGGTCATGGTGGAATGCGTGCACAACGGCTGCGAGCACGAAGGTGTTTTGCCTGGCGGACTGAAGGTGCCGCGCCGCGCGAAGGCGTTGCACGAGAAGCTGCTCGCCGAAGACGGCGTCGGTGACCCGCTGTACGCCATGGACTGGGTGAGCCTGTACGCGCTGGCGGTCAACGAGGAGAACGCCGCGGGTGGCCGCGTCGTCACCGCGCCGACCAACGGCGCCGCCGGGATCATCCCGGCGGTCCTGCACTACTACCAGCGGTTCATCCGGGGTTCGTCGGACGACGGCATCGTGACGTTCATGCTCACCGCGGGCGCGATCGGCTCGATCCTGAAGCAGACGGGCTCGATCTCCGGTGCCGAGGTCGGCTGTCAGGGCGAGGTCGGTTCGGCCAGCGCGATGGCCGCCGCCGGGCTCACCGAGGTCCTGGGCGGCTCGCCCGCGCAGGTGGAGAACGCCGCCGAGATCGGCGTCGAACACCACCTGGGGCTCACTTGTGACCCGGTCGGCGGGCTGGTGCAGATTCCGTGCATCGAGCGCAACGCCGTCGGCGCGTCCAAGGCGATCCATGCCGCGCGGATGGCGATGCGCGGTGACGGCTCGCACGTCGTCACGCTGGACAAGGCGATCAAGACCATGCGCGAGACCGGTGCCGACATGAGTGTGAAGTACAAGGAGACCGCACGCGGCGGCCTGGCCGTCAACGTCATCGAGTGCTGACACCCCCGGCTGCAGGGGCCTTTCACCGCATGGGATGTGGTGAAAGGCCCTTCAGGCACGCCGCTTCTTAATGGGGAATCGCTCGACGCCGCGCTCTGTTATTTTCCAGACATCGGGATTTCGATTGGCGGCATACGTGATCACATCTTGGAGATTGACCTCTACCAAGTGGAGAAGATGATCTCGGGTGGCTTCCCCGGGCAGGTAGAACATGTGGACCTTCGCGGCGCGGTACGCGCTTAGCTCGTGAGGTCGCTCCATGATCTTGGCATCACGATTAAGTACAACCCAGCCAGTGTTGGCGATCTTCCCGAGCCATTCGGTATCTGCCGCCCCAAGCGATTCAGCTCTGGTGCCGAAGACCTCTGGTGGCGTGTGACATGGATAGCCGAGTCCGACGAGAAAACGCCGGACTGATCGAGTCACGGCGTTCTCGTCGAGGTAGAACTCAGGCGGCGCGGCCCAGGAGGACGCGTGCGGCGGCCCGGACGGCTTCGATGCCGATTCCGTGCTCTTCGGCGACGATGGCAGGTTCTTCACCTGCTCTCAGCATCGCGGCTACGTTCGAGACCCGTGCGCCGGAGCCAACGAAAACAGGTTGCCCTGAGGATCGATAAGGATCAATGGCTACAGCGGAGGGCTCGAAGACCTTGAGCTTGAGGTGGTTGGGGAGGTTGTCGGAACCGAATCCGACATACGTGAGGTAGTCTTGCACGATCTCGCGAATCACGGTCTGACCCGAACGGCCCTCGATCAGGCCGGCACCAGCCTCGGTTTTGGAGAAATCCCACAGCACTGAGATTCCATCGGTCACGAGGGCAGGCGATACGAGTACGTACTCTCGTCCGAACTCGCGTTGGAGCTTTTCCAGCGCTGGGCGGATCCGCTGGGGTCGAACTCCGGCTTGACGGAGCCCTTCGAGAACCCATGCCTCGGCGAGCGCGATGAAGGGAACACTCGCCTGGCGAATATTGTCGGTTGCGGAAATGTGCAGCAGCGGGCCGCCGCGAGGGTAGCCTCGCGCCCAGCGGTGGAAGGTCTGTTGAGGAACACCCAGATGGCGAGCAGCATCTGTCATGCTCATCAGGGCTCGGGTAAACCTCACATCTTTGTCCACGTCATCCTCCTCTCCTGGAGACCATATCCGCTCTCCTGCCGCATGTGATCGACAGACACCCGGCTCGCGGTACATGCGTGTGCAAGTACCGCAACAAGAGGACGACTTGCGGGCGGCCTAAACTCGGGTGGTGGAGTCGAAAGCGGGTGACGCGCTGTTCCGCCCGGTGCGCGCGGGCAACGCCTTCGAGGAGACCGTCGAAAGGCTGCTTCAGGCGATCCGGCTCGGCGTGGTGGGCGCGGGGGAGCGGCTGCCTTCGGAGCGGGAACTCGCGGAGCGGCTCGGCATCAGCCGGGTGACGCTGCGGGAAGCGATCCGCGCGCTGGCCGACGCCGGATACGTCGAGTCGCGGCGTGGGCGCTACGGCGGCACGTTCGTCAACGACGCCCTGCCCGATCCGCCCGCCGCCGACGGGCGGAAGGTCGACAACGCCACGCTGGAGGACGCGCTGGGCCTGCGGCACGTCCTGGAAACCGGCGCCGCCGAGATGGCGGCGTCGCGTTCCCTCACCCCGGCCGACCGGCAGCACCTGACCAGCACGCTCGCCGAAGCCGCCGCGGCCGACGTCGGCGATTACCGGCGTAAGGATTCGCGGCTGCACCTGGCGATCGCCGAGGTCACCGCGTCCGGCTCGCTGACCACGGCGATGGCCGACGCACGGATGCGGGTCAACCAGCTGCTCGACATGATCCCGCTGCTCGAACCGAATCTGGAGCACTCGAACGCCCAGCACGAGGCCATCGTCGACGCGATCCTCGCCGGTGACCCCGAGGCGGCCCGCCGGGCGATGACCGAGCACGTCGAAGGCACCGCTTCGCTGCTTCGCGCCTTCCTCGCCTGAGGGACACTCGTGGGGCAGCTGGGGTCAATGTGACCATCGAGCCCTTTCGCGGACCTTCAGTACGTGGCCTGCGGCGAAGCTCTCCCCGCGTTTCGTCCTCTGGTTGCGGTAGTTCGTGCCGCCAACTACCGCAACTAGAGGACGAAACGCGGAAGGAGAGGGCAGGACACGAATCGGTGATTTTCCCACAACCTTTTCACTCGTTCGGGCGTCTTACCTGGCGTGGAGAACCCGGATGACGAGACCGCACCCGAGTCGGATACCACGGCCACCCCGGAGCCGAAGGGAAAGAAACGCAGGTGGCGCCGCATCGCTGCCTGGGCACTGGGCCTCCTGATCGGCATCCCGGTAGTCGCGTTCGGCATCGCGTACGTCCTGCTCGACGTCCGCAGCCCGCAAGAGGTGCTCGCCGACCTCGACAAGACCGTCGTCCTGCAGAACGCCGACGGTTCCGAACTGCTCAAGGTGATCCCGACCGGCGGCGACCGGCTGTTCGTGCCCTACGGCGCCATCCCCCCGAAGCTGCGGGACGCGATCGTCGCGACCGAGGACCCGACCTTCTGGGACAACGAGGGCTTCGACCTCACCGGACTCGGCCGCGCGCTGGTGACCGGCGTCGGCGGTGGCTCGGGGATCACCCAGCAGTACATCAAGAAGTCCACCGGCAACGAGGACGCCACCCTCACCCGCAAGTTCTCCGAACTGGTGCTCGCCACGAAGATCACCCAGCAGCAGACCAAGAAGGAGATCTTCGAGAGCTACATCAACATCATTTCGTTCGGCCGCGGCACCTACGGCCCGGCGTCGGCGATGAGCGCCTACTTCGGCCGCAAGCTCGACGATTCGATCACCTGGAGTGAGGCGGCTTTCCTCGCCGGGATGATCCAGTCGCCTTCGGTGCACGACCCGTACGCCTCCAGCCACCAGCACGCCATGAAGCGCTGGTCCTACGTGGTGAACAAGCTGGTCGCGCGGGGTTACGTCAGCCAGGCCGAAGCGGCCACGATGACCTATCCGGAGGACGCGATCCAGGCGCCGTCGGAGACCCGCGCCGGCCGCGTCACCTACGAGGAGTACCACATCAAGCAGCGGGTCCTCGCCGAGCTGGAACAGGTCGGCTATCCGCTGGACCGGCTCCGCGGCGGCGCGATGAAGATCGAGACGACCATCGATCCGCGTGCCCAGGCCGAAGCCGAGAAGGTGGTCAAGGAACGGCTGAAAGGCCAGCCCGAGCACTTCCGGGCCTCACTGGTCGCCGTCGAACCCGGGACCGGCGCCATCCGTGCCTACAACGGCGGCGGCTGGAGCGTGCACGACTACGCCGGTACCCCGTACGGCACCGGCGCGGCCTTCCAGCCGTTCACCCTCGCCGCAGGCCTCGAACGGGGCATCGACGTGGACGAGCCGCTGAAGCCACCGGCGCAGGTCGATTTCCTCGGCGAGACCTTCAAGTTCCAGGAGCAGTGCGGCGAGGCCGGGAAGTGCACGCTGCGCGAAGCGATCGGGCGGGGCGCTCAGGGGCCGTTCGTCGACCTGGCGAAGAAACTCGGCGCGGAAGCGGTCCGGAGCGGCGCCCGTGCGGCCGGAATCCCCGAGACCATCGACGGCGAGGTGACCCTGCGCGAGAAGGACGGGTTCCTGATCGGCCCTGGGATCGCGGTCGGCCGGTATCCTCTGCGGCCCAGCGACATGGCGGGCGCCTACGCCACCTTCGCCGCCGACGGCATGCGCGCCACCCCGCATCTGGTGTCGAAGATCCGGGACGAACACGGCGAAATCGTGTGGGAACGCCCTTCGGACAAGGCGCCCGCCTTCGGTGACGACGAGACGCTGAGCCGCCGGATCGCCGGCACGGTCAGCAGCGTGCTGACCACCGGGATGAAGGACCGCCCGGCGGCGATGAAGACCGGCGACTTCCAGTACAACGAGACCGACGACAACGCCGGTGGCTGGGCGGTCGGCTACACGCCGCGGCTTTCGACGGCGGTGTGGGTCGGCTCCGACCAGCCGCGCCGGATGCGGGACGCCGCCGGGGAGAAGCTGACCGGCAAGACGATCCCGGCCGACATGTGGCAGCGCTTCATGAACGGCGTCCACTCGCCTCGGTGACTCAGGTGAGCGAGGTCTGCGCCGTCGTCCAGAAGTCTTCGCGCGCGTGCCACGGGGCGGGCCAGTCGGCGCGCTGGGTGAGGAGGATCCCGGTCAGCCCCGTGGCCGGATCCGCCGCCCAGGAAGTGCCGAGCCCGCCGTCCCAGCCGTAGCGGCCCTTCGTGGCGAGGCCGTCTTCCCGGTTGACGACGGCGAGTCCGAAACCCCAGCCGAGGCCGTGATCCAGGAGCGGCGCGCCGCCTGCCGCCTGCTCGGCGGTGAGATGGTCGGACGTGAGCAGCGCGACCGACCTCGGGGACAGCAGCCGCTCGCCGCCGTTCAGCAGCATCCGGCTGAACGCGAGGTAGTCGTCCGCCGTGGAGACGAGTCCCGCGCCGCCGGACGGGAACGGCACCGGCGCGCTCCACTGGCCGTCGGGGCCGTCGAACACGCGCAGTTCACCGGTGACCTCGTCCGCTTGATACGACGTCGTGAACCGGTGCGCCTGCTCGGAGGGGACCACGAAACCGGTGTCGGCCATGCCCAGCGGCTCGAAGATCCGTTCGGTGAGAAACCGTTCGAACGACATGTCCGCGGCGCGCGCGATCAGGATGGCCAGCACTTCCGAACCGACTTGGTACATCCACCGCTCGCCGGGCTGGTGCAGCAGCGGCAGCGAGCCAAGGCGGCGCAGCCACTCGTCCGGCTGGAGCGGTGTCGCCGGTTTCGGCGGGCCGATGGCCAGTTCGAGTTCGTCGATCGCGCGCTGGATCGGGGTCGAGCCCGGCGGTGCGAGGACGATGCCGAACCCCAGCCGGAAGGTGAGCAAGTCCCGCAGGGTGATCGGCCGGTCCGCCGGGACGGTGTCGTCCAGCGGACCGTCGATCCGGGTCAGCACCCGGCGGTCCGCGAGTTCGGGAAGCAGCCTGTCGACCGGTTCGTCGAGCCGGAGACGGCATTCCTCGACCAGCATCATCGCCGCGACCGCGGTGACGGGTTTGGTCATCGAACTGATCCGGAAGAGACTGCCGCGTTCCATCGGCGGGCCGCCGAACGCCTTGTCGCCCAAGACGTTCACGTGGACTTCGTCGCCGGCCGCGACGAGGGACACGAGCCCGGGAACCTCGCCGCGGGCGACGTAGCCGGACAGGACGCGATGCGCGCGCCGCAGCGCCGCCGGATCGAACCTGGCCATCAGGACTTCACGAGCGCGATGGTCAGGCCGTCGTAGCCCTTCGCGCCGACGGTCTGGACAGCCGTCGCGTCGACGCGTGGTTCGGCGGAGATCATCTCGTGCAGCCGCCGGATCCCCTGGATGTTCGGGTCCTCGCTGGCGGCGTTGGCCACCGCGCCGCCTCGGACGACGTTGTCGACCACGATCACGCCGCCGGGCCGGACGAGCTTCAGCGCCGCTTCGAAATAGCCGGGGTTGTTGACCTTGTCCGCGTCGATGAACGCCAAGTCGATCGGTCCCTCGACCGACGGCAGGAGGTCCAGTGCCTTGCCGACGCGGACCTCGACCAGCCCGCCGAGCCCGGCCGCGTCGAGGTTGCCGCGCGCGACCTCGGCGTGCTTCGGGTCGAATTCGAGCGTGACGAGCCTGCCCTGCGGCGGCAGGGCGCGCGCGAGCCAGATCGTGCTGTACCCGCCGAGCGTGCCGATCTCCAGGATCGAACGCGCGCCGATCATCCTGGCCAGCAGGTTGAGCAGCTTCCCCTGGTTCGGGGCGACGGCGATCGAGGGCAGCCCGGCCTTCTCCGACGCCAGCAGCGCGGCTTCGAGGGCGGGATCGGACGGGACGAGCACCCCGGACAGGTAGTCGTCCACTTCGGACCACAGTTGCTGTGACATGGCACCTCCGCCGCCAACCTACTCCGATCAGGCGGCGCGGCGACCGGCCTTCGGGATCACCAGCGGGGTCCCGGTTTCGGGGCACGGCATGACCCGGCACGGCAGCTCGAAGATCTTCTCGACGTTGTCGGCGGTGACGACCTCTTCGGGTGCGCCGGTCGCCAGTACCTCCCCGTCCCGCATCGCGATCATGTGCGTCGCGTAGCGGGCGGCGTGGTTGAGGTCGTGCAGCACCGCGACCAGCGTCCGGCCCTGCTCCTGGTGCAGCTCCGCGCACAGGTCGAGGATGTCCATCTGATGCGCGATGTCCAGATAGGTCGTCGGCTCGTCGAGGAGCAGGAGGTCGGTCTCCTGCGCGAGCGCCATCGCCATCCACACGCGCTGCCGCTGGCCGCCGGACAGTTCGTCGACCAGCCGCTCGGCGAGGTCGCCGACCCCCGTGGCGCGCATGGACTCCGCGACCACGGTGGCGTCCTCACGGGACCACTGGCGCAGCAGGCGCTGGTGCGGGTACCGGCCGCGCGCGACGAGGTCGGCGACGGTGATGCCGTCGGGCGCGATCGAACTCTGCGGCAGCAGGCCGAGCCGTCGCGCGACCTCCTTGGCCGGGAAGGAACTGATCACCTGGCCGTCGAGGAACACCGAACCCTGGCGGGGTTTCAGCATCCGCGCGAGCGCGCGCAGCAGGGTCGTCTTGCCGCAGGCGTTCGGTCCGACGATGACGGTGAACGACCGGTCGGGGATGACCACCCCGAGGTCTTCGGCCACGGTCCGGCCGTCGTAGGCGAGCGTCAGCGCGTCCGCGTGCAGGCGCGAGGTCGTGCTCTGCTCGGTGAGGATGTCCACGCAGGGGAGGCTAACCTAGGAGACCGCCGTTGCGGTGTTCCGCAGGTCGCAGTCGGCTCACCACGTCCTCCGATGACATCATGAGGCGTGGAGGACTACCGGATAGTCGCGGACGAGATCTCCGCCGATGTCGAGGCGGGCAGGCTTCGTCCTGGTGACCGGCTGCCCCCGCAGCGGCGATTCGCCCGCGAACGCGGGATCGCGAACTCCACCGCCGCCAGGGTCTACGGCGAACTCGTACGGCGAGGCGTCGTGGTCGGCGAGGTCGGCCGCGGCACGTTCGTCCGCGCCGCGAAGCCGCCGCTGGAGACCGCGCTCGCCGAGCCGGCTGGCGCGACGGTCGACCTCGAACTCAATTTCGCCGTCCTCCCGGAGCAATCCGCGCTGGTCGGGAAGGCACTGGAGCCGCTCCTGCGTGACGACGTCCTCACCGCGGCACTGCGGCCGGGGAGCGTCACCGGCTCGAAGCAGGCTCGTGACGCCGCGGCCGGGCTGTTCGTGAAAGACGGCTGGACGCCGGAAGTCCTCTTCGCCGGAAGTGGGCGCCAGGCCATCGCGGCCGCCATCGCCGCTTTCGTGCCGATGGGGGAACGGCTCGCCGTCGAGGCCATCACCTATCCCGTGGTCAAGGCGCTCGCCGGGCGGCTCGGCGTCCAGTTGGTGCCCATCGAGACCGACGACTGGGGTCTCATGCCCGAAGCGCTCGAAGCCGCGCACGCCGCCGCGCCGGTCCGCGCGCTGTACGTCCAGCCGACGTTGCACAACCCGCTCGGGTCCACAATGGACGAAGCGCGCCGGGTCGAGCTGGCGGAAACCGTGCGCCGGATGGACATCCCGGTGATCGAGGACGGGATCTACACCTTCCTCCGGCCCGAGATCCGGCCGTTCGCGACGTACGCGCCGGAACGCACGGTGTTCGCCGACAGCATGTCCAAACGGCTCGCCCCCGGGCTGACCACCGGATTCCTCGCCGTGCCGCCGGAATGGACGGAGCGACTGGCGGCCGCGGTGCGCTCGGGCGGTTGGGTCGCACCCCGGTTCGCCCTCGAAGCCGCCACCCGGTGGATCACCGGCGGCACCCTGGAAACCGTCGAACGGGCGAAACGCCTCGACGCGGCGGAACGCCAGCGGGTGACGGCGGAGCGGCTGACCGGGTTCACGGTGCGCGCCGATCCGCACGCGTATCACTGCTGGTGGGAACTGCCCGAGCACTGGCGCGCCGAAACCTTCGTCGCCGCGGCCGCGCGCCGCGGGATCGCGGTCACCCCGGCGGCCGCGTTCGCCGTCGTCCCCGGCCACGCCCCGAACGCGGTGCGCCTGGCGGTGTCCTCTCCGCCCATCGAGACGCTATCGGCCGCTCTTGACGTTCTCGCGGGACTCGCCGCCGGACGCCCCGAAGACGCGGGCGCCGACTAGTCTCCGCGTTTCGTCCTCTAGTTGCGGTAGTTCGCACTCCCAACTACCGCAACTAGAGGACGAAACGCGGGAGGTCAGGGGCGCGGTGCCCACTTCCCGATGAAGCTGCCGCAGGTGACGGTCTGCCCGGTGAGCCGCGACCGCAGCGCGTTCTCCATCCCGAGGTAGTCGAAGATCGGCGCGTTTCCCGCGACCTCGGCCGGCACGGGCCCGCCCTTGGTCAGGGTCGCCATGCTCACCGTCTGGAACAGCACCAGGTAGTCGCCGTCGCGGTTGAGGTCGTCGGCGGTCGACAGCGTCCGCTGGGGTGCGTCGGCGACGATCTCCAGCGGCAGCGGCCATTCCAGCGGGAACGGGTTGCGCAGGCCGAAGGCGGGGTAGGCGAACGGGTTGTCGGGCAGGACCGCGGTCCGCCCCGCGGGGAACCGCGTGACACAGTCCTGGATCTGGGAGATGTAGGTGAAGGTGCCAGGGTTCGTCCGGATCCCGCGCATCGACGGCGTCACCGCGCCCAGGTCACCGGTCAGCTTCTCGTGCGCCATGTCGAGGTACGCGGCCTCGTCGTGATGCGCGACCACGGCCCAGCCCGACGCCAGCACCGCGACCAGGCCCATCGCCGTGGCGCCGGCCATGGCGACCGCGCGAGGCGGCTCGGTCATCGGCGGCAGCGCGTCCGACAACAGCAGGATCGCCGTCAGCGCCAGCGTTCCGGTGAACAGCGTCGGGGTGTCGTTTCCCCAGGACAGGCTGGTCATGAAACCGGTCGCGAAGACCAGCGCGCCCATTCGCGGGAACCGCCGGGCCGCCACCCAGTTCACCAGCAGCGCGACACCGAGGATCCACCACAGAACGTCCGCCCAGCGCGACGCGCCGGTGAAGTGTCCATCCACGACGGTGCCGACCACCACCGCCACCCCGGCCAGCACCAGCAGCCGCGCGGCGATCGCGCCGGCGAATCCGGCGCGGTCGCGGAAGATCCCGAGCAGGGCCAGAAGCACGCCCGCGATCGCGAAAAAGGTCAAGCCCCGCACTGGTGGCCGCAACAGGGTTTCGGGATTTTCCAGCCACAGCCCGAGAAGTCGTTCGCCGTACGCGGGGAGACCGCCGGTGAGCTGCTCGGCCATCGCGCCGAGCCCGCCGTCGAGGGTGACGATTCCGAGGTAGAAAAGCAGAAAGGCGCCCAGTGCCAGCAGGTCCCATGCCAGGCGTGCCCACCAGCGGCCGGTGCGGAACGCTCCTTCCCGCAGCGACGGGTGCAGCAGCAACCAGCACAACGCGATCACCGGCACCGGCGCGAAACTCTGCTTGACGAACACCGCGGTGCCCAGCAGCACGAGACCGAGCCGCCGCGGCCACGCCAGCTCGCGGCGCAGCCCGGAATCCAGCGCCCAAGCGCCGCAGGCGGTCAGGAAGATCCCGTCGATGGTGTGCCACGCCATCAGCGGGAACCCGTTGAGGTTCAGCAGCGACGCGGCCGCCGTCAGCCCGGTGAGCCCCGGCCCCCAGTCGCGGACGCGGCGACGGGTGACCAGTACGGCGAACGCGATGGTCGCCAGGATGATCTCCAGCATGCTGAGCACGCTGGAGACGAAGAACAGCGGTCCTGGCAGGACGAAGTCGACGACGTGCAGATACGCCGAACCCAGCGGCCGCGCGGAGATGATGCCGGAGTGCGGGACCTCGCCGTGCAGCACGCGCCACGCCTGGGCGAGGATGAAACCCTGGTCCGACGGGTGGAAACCGAAGCGCCCCACCCGGAGTTCGGTGGCGACGGCGAGCGCGAGGACCCAGGTCACGTGCAGGGAAAGTCGCAGCACCGTCCTGGACGGACGTACCGCTGACATCCCGGTGGCGTCCGGTCCGGTCGTCAGCGGGGGACTGGCGACGTCCACACTGCCCCTTCCCTCCTCGTCCTGCCTCGGCCCGAGTCCGCCGACCCCCCGGCGTATCGGAAACCGATGGTAGCGGCCGGTGGCGTCGCCCGATCGAGCCCGGCGGCGAGGACGTCAGGGACGGCGGCGCCAGACCAGCCTGGTGACCGCGCCCGCCACCGAGGCGAGCGGGGCCTTCCGGGGCAGGCCACGGGTTTCCGGCGCGGACTCTGGCATCGCGCGGTAGACGAGGTGTGCGAAGAACCGCGTCGTCTTGGGTGCGACGAGCGTCACCAACTCGGCGGCCGTGCCTTCGGGCAGGTTCAGGATCTCCGGCCGTTTTTCCAAGGCCTTCACCACGAGCGCGGCGGCGCGTTCGGGAGAACTCGACGGCATCCCGCGGTAGGACCCGGTTGGCGTGATCATGTCGGTGCGCACCAGTGGCATCCGGACCGAGGTGAAGGTGACGCCGTCGGAAAGCGTTTCCCGTCCGGCGGTCAGCCCGAACTCCTCCAGCGCGGCCTTCGATGCCAGGTAAGCGGAAAACCGCGGTGTGTCGGTCTGCAGTCCTTGGGTGGTCACGTTGACGACGTGGCCGAATCCGCGCGCGGTCATGGACGGCAGCAGGCCGAGGGTCAGCCGTACCGGGCCGAAGTAGTTGATCGCCATCGTGCGCTCGAAGTCGTGGAACCGTTCGGTGGACAGCGAAAGCGACCGCCGGATCGAGCGGCCCGCGTTGTTGACCAGCATGTCGACCGCGCCGTGCGCGGCGAGCACGTCCTTGACCAGAGCGTCGACCGCGTCGCCGTCGGTGAGGTCGCACGGGTACGCGGACGCCTTCCCGCCCGCCGCGACGATCTGTTCGCGGACCTCTTCGAGTTCATCGGCCCGCCTCGCCACGAGGATCACCTCGGCGCCCTTCGCGGCGACGGCCAGCGCGGACGCGCGCCCGATGCCCGACGAGGCACCGGTGATCAGGACCTTGCGGCCGTCGAGCGGTTCCGGCCCGCGGCGGCGGCGTCCGCGATCGGGGTCCAGGTGTGCGAGCCAGTACCGGTAGAGCGGCCCGGCGTACTCCTTCAACGGGGGCAAGGTGATTCCGCTGCCGTCGAGTGCCGCGGTGGTCACGCTCGTGTCGAAGTCGACCTCCATGCTCAAATGCGGCAGGACTTCGAGCGGGATGCCGAGTTCCGCCAGTACCGAGGCGCGGGCCGAACGCCCGCCCGGGACGCGGTCGAATCCGGCCGCCGCGGACCTCGCCACGCGGGTTCCGGCCCGCTTCAGCGCTCCGGACGCACGTGCGGGAAGGACGGCGGAGATCCTCGGCCCACCCGCTGCCCGAGCGAAGGCGTTGTAGACCTCGTGCAGTGGTTGCGGCCGCGGTGACGCGAGGTGGTACGTGCTGCCGCTCGGCGCGTCGACGTGCATGAGGTGCTCGAGCGCTTCGACGACGTAGTCGACCGGCACGATGTTCGTGGCGCCGAGATCCGGGGCGGCCAGCGGAAGGCGGCGGGGCAGTGTGGCGAGCCGCGAGATCGCGGGGAGGAAGTAGTACGGGCCGTCGATCTTGTCCATCTCGCCGGTACGCGAATCGCCGGCCACGGCGGACGGCCGGTACACGCGAAACGGCGTTTTCCCGTGCCGTCGCACGAGTTTCTCGGCCTCGAACTTCGTCGCGTGATACGGCGACGCGAAGCTCTGGCCGAGGTCGAAGTCCGCCTCGGTGAAGCGCCCGGCGTACTGCCCGGCGACCGCGATCGAAGAGACGTGGTGGAAGAGCCCGGCGTTCGCGGCGGCGGCGAACTCCAGGACGTTGCGGGTGCCATCGACGTTGGCCGCGCGGTTGGCCGCTTCGTCCGCGGTGAGGTCGTAGATCGCGCCGAGGTGCACGACGTGGTCAACGTGGTCGAGTGAGCCCACTTTGGCCGGGTCGATGCCCAGCGTGGGTTCGGTCAGATCGCCGGTGACGGGGACGAGCTTCTCGTGGCTCGGGAGCTTCCCGCGTGAGGTCTCCCTCACGAGAACATGGACGGCTACGGTCTCAGGTCGCCGTAGTAGGCGCGCAACCAGGCGTTTACCCAGAAAACCCGTCGCGCCCGTCACGAAATAGGTGGTCATGGCCGGCTCCTTCCGAACGGGGCCGACTCTACCTACTCAGAAGTAGGAACGGTAGTTGTCATTCACTGTGATCCGGATGCTCGGCCACCGCGACCACGGCGTCGCGGAGCGCGGCGCGCAGGCGCCCCACGTCCAGCGGCCCGAGTACGGCGGCTTCGCCGGGCGGCGCCACGAGCACGATCTTGTCGCTGCTCACGAACACCGTCACGTCACTGCGCCTGCCCGCGAGATCCCGGCAGCCGACCGACCATTCGTCCCGCGGTGCCAACGTCCTCATCCTCCCGTATCCCATGGTCTCCCTTTCTCGTCCATGGCTGGGACGAGGCGGTTTCGGGGCCGTGACGCGGGTTGCCCCCATATTCCTACTGATGGGTTAACCGAGCCTTCACTCCGTGATCGAAACACCGGGTGATCGACAGCTGAATTGGCCAGGCCGGACGAGGGTGGACCGGAGTAGCGTCCGAGGGAAGCCTGCTTGGGAGGTCTTCGTGTCCGAACCCAGGGTCGTCATCGTCGGGGCCGGTCTCGCCGGAGCGACGGCCGCCGCGTACGTCTCCAGAGTGGTGACGAGCTTCCGGCGGACGTCGTGCTGGTGGCCGTCGGCGCCACGCCGCGGGTCGCGTATTTCCATCCCCGCTACGGAAAACGCGTCCGCGTCGAGCACTGGGGATGCGCGAAGTGGCAAGGCGAGCACGTCGCGGGGAACCTGCTGGAGGAGAACGAGCCGTACCTCAAGAGCCCGTATTTCTTCGACGAACTCGTCGTGCGGGGCGACCTCGCGGCGCGGGACTTCACGGCGTTCTGGATGCGGGACGGGCAGGTGACCGCCGCGATGAACGTCAACCAGTGGGACGACGGGGACGCGCTGAAGGCTCTCGTCGAGGGCCACGCAGCGGTGACGGCGCGAAATTTGCCATGAAAGCGTCCTTCATCGCGCCCTGGGGAGGCTTAGGCCGCCGGAACGACCAAGGCCCGCGAAGGGCGCGTCATGGTCCCGAAGGCCAACAGCGCGAGTACGCCGAACGCCGCCATGGTGATCCCCATCGGCACCGCGGTCCCCGCGCCGCCCAGCCCGACCAGCGGCGTCGCCAGCCCGCCGACGACGAACTGCAGCACCCCCAGCAACGCCGACGCCGAACCGGCCGACCGGGCCTGCTCGGCCAGCGCCAGCGAACTCGCGTTCGGCGCGACCATGCCGATGCTCGACACCAGGATGAACAGCGGGATCAGCAGTCCGATCAAACCCAGGTCCAGCACCGCCGCGGCCAGCACGCCGAATCCGGCGACCGCCGCGACGGTCAGGCCGACGGTCAGCAGCGTCCGCTCCGGGAAGCGTCCGACGATGCGCCCGTTCAACTGCCCGACGGCCACGATGCCGATGCCGTTGAGCCCGAACACCAGGCTGTACTCCTGCGGGCTGAGCCCGTAGACACCCTGGAGCGCGAAGGACGATCCGGAGATGTAGGCGAACAGGCTGCCGAACATGAACCCGGAAGCCAGCGCGTAGCCGAGGAAACCGCGGTCGCGGAACAGACCGGCGTAGGTCCGCATCACCGAGCCGAAGCGCGCGGGTGTGCGGCGTTCCTCGGGCAGCGGTTCCGGCAGCAGGAAGAAGACGACGGCGAGCAGGATCGCGCCGAACACGGTCAGGCAGACGAACACGCCGCGCCACGAGGTCCAGTTCAGGATCTGGCCGCCGATGATCGGCGCCAGGATCGGGGCGAGCCCGTTGACCAGCATGAGCAGCGAGAAGAACTTCGTCATCGCGGTGCCGGAATAGAGGTCGCGCACGGTCGCCCTGGCGATCACGATGCCCGCCGCGGCACCGAAGGCCTGGACGCCGCGGGCGGCGATGAGCAGTTCGGCGCTCGGCGCGATGGCGCACAGGATCGAGCCGACCATGTACAGGGCGAGTCCGGCCACGAGCGGTTTGCGGCGGCCGATCGCGTCGGACAGCGGGCCGAGGATGAGCTGGCCGATGGCGAGCCCGATGATGAACGCGCTCAGCGTGAGCTGGACGGTCGCGTCCGCCGCGCGCAGTTCCCCCGCCATCTGCGGCAGCGCGGGCAGGTACATGTCGATGGACAGGGGCCCGAAGGCGGACAGGCCGCCGAGGATCAGGACGAACCGGGCGCGTCCGGTCGTGATCGGGCGCGCGACGGGTTCAGCCACTCGCTCGGGCGCGATGGTCATGCTCTTCCTCTCCCCAGTGATGGTTCCGCAGAGAACAACTTGCTTAGAGTAGGTAACTATTCCCGCTGTGAGGTAGGGCACGCCGACTTTCGGCGACTGATCCGATCAATTTTCCAGACGGATCGAGACCACCCCTGGATCTTGCGGAACTCGTCGGGTATACATCGGATGTCTGTTCGTTGCCGATGGTTTGGTTGGAAGGGAAAATCCGTGCAACTGGTGCGTCTCGGGGAGCCGGGAAGTGAGCGTCCGTTCGTGCGTGCCGGAGATGGCACGGTGCGCGACCTCGCGGGGCTGACCGCCGACATCGATGGCAGCTTCTTCGCGAGCGACGGCGTCGCCAGGGTCGCGGCCGCGCTGGCCGCCGGTGAGCTGCCCGAAGCCGGTGCCGAAGCCGCGGGGGCCAGGGTCGGCGCGCCGATCGCCCGGCCGGGCAAGGTCGTTTGCATCGGCCTCAACTACCGGCGGCACGCCGAGGAGTCCGGCGCCGCCGTCCCGGCCGAGCCGGTCGTCTTCATGAAGGCCTCCGACGTCGTCGTCGGCCCGGAGGACGACGTGCTCGTGCCGCGGAACTCGACGAAGACCGACTGGGAGGTCGAGCTCGGCGTCGTCATCGGCAAGACCGCTCGCTATCTCGACAGCGTCGAAGAAGCCCTCGAGTACGTCGCCGGGTACACCGTTTCGAATGACGTATCCGAACGCGAGTTCCAGCTCGAACGCGGCGGCCAGTGGGACAAGGGCAAGTCGTGCGAGAACTTCAACCCGCTCGGCCCGTGGCTGGTCACCGCCGACGAGGTGCCCGACCCGCAGGACCTCGGCCTGCGACTGTGGGTCAACGGCGAGAAGAAACAGGACTCCTCCACCAAGGACATGATTTTCACGGTCGCCGAGATCGTGCATTATCTGAGCCAGTTCATGGTGCTGCGTCCGGGTGACCTCATCAACACCGGAACCCCGCAGGGCGTCGCGCTCGGTCAGCCCGATCCCAAGCCGTACCTGCGGGAAGGTGACGTCATCGAGCTCGAGATCGACGGCCTCGGCCGCCAGCGCCAGACCGTCAGGCAGGCGTGATGGCGAAGATCGTGGGCATGGACGTGCTCGACGTCCGCTTCCCCACCTCGCGGGAGCTGGACGGTTCGGACGCCATGAACCCGGACCCGGACTACTCGGCCGCGTACGTCGTGCTGCACACCGACGGCGGCCCGGACGGCTACGGGCTCGCCTTCACCATCGGCCGCGGCAACGACGTCCAGGCCGCCGCCATCCGCGCGCTCGAAACGCATGTCGTCGGCCGGGACGTCCCCACCGGGGCGGCCGCGCTCGGCGACCTGTCCAGGGCGCTGGTCGGCGACTCGCAACTGCGCTGGCTCGGCCCGGAAAAGGGTGTCGCGCACATGGCGATCGGCGCGGTGGTCAACGCCGCCTGGGATCTCGCCGCGCGCATCGCCGGGCTGCCGGTCTGGCGTTTCGCCGCCGAGATGTCGCCTGAGGACCTGGTGTCGCTCGTCGACTTCCGCTATCTCTCCGACGCGCTGACCGAACAGGAAGCGCTCGACATCCTTCGCGCCGCCGAGCCCGGCCGCGCCGAGCGGATCGCCCGGATCGAACGCGACGGATACCGCGCGTACAGCACGTCTCCCGGTTGGCTCGGTTACTCGGACGCGAAACTCGTCCGGCTCGCCGAACAGGCGGTCGCGGACGGCTTCGAGATGATCAAGCTGAAGGTCGGCGGCAACCTCGAGGACGACGTCCGCCGGATGAAGCTCGCCCGCGAGACCGTCGGCGCGGCCATCCATGTCGCCGTGGACGCGAACCAGCGCTGGGACGTCTCGGCCGCGATCACCTGGATGACCGAGCTGGCGCCGTACGACCCGTACTGGATCGAGGAGCCCACTTCGCCGGACGACGTGCTCGGGCACGCCGCGATCGCCAAGGCGCTCGCCCCGATCCGGGTGGCCACCGGCGAGCACGTCCAGAACCGCGTGATGTTCAAGCAACTGCTCCAGGCCGGCGCGATCTCGGTGCTGCAACTGGACGCCGCCAGGGTCGGCGGGTTCAACGAGAACCTGGCGATCCTGTTGCTGGCGGCCAAGTTCGACGTCCCGGTGTGCCCGCACGCCGGCGGGGTCGGGCTGTGCGAACTCGTGCGGCACCTGTCGATGTTCGACTTCGTGGCGGTGTCCGGTTCCGACGCCGACCGGTCCATCGAATGGGTCGAGGGCCTCCACGAGCACTTCACCGATCCGGCCGTCGTGGCCGGTGGTCGCTACCTCGCGCCGTCCTCGCCGGGCTTCTCCGCGCGGATGCACGACGCGACGCTGCGCCGGTTCACCTTCCCCGACGGTCCAGAATGGACGGAGACTGCCAGTGAGTGAGTTCGAAGGCCTCGTCGCCGCCGTCACCGGTGGCGCGTCCGGGATCGGCAGGGCCACCGCGGATCTGCTCGCCGCCCGCGGGGCGACGGTCGCGGTGCTCGATCTGAAGCCGGATGACCTCCCCGAAGGCCTCACCGGATTCCGGTGCGACGTCGGTTCGGACGACGAGGTGTGTTCGGCGATCGACGCGGTCGCGGAGCGGTTCGGCAGGCTCGATATCCTGGCCAACAACGCCGGGATCGGTGCTCAGGGCGACGTCACCGCCAACGACGACGACGAATGGCACCGGGTGCTCGACATCAACGTCGTCGGCATGGTGCGACTGGCGCGGGCGGCGTTGCCGCATCTGAAGAAGTCGCCGTCGGCCGCGATCGTCAACACCTGCTCGATCGCCGCGTGGGCGGGCCTGCCCCACCGCGCGCTGTACTCGGCCAGCAAGGGCGCGGTGCTCTCACTGACCCTGGCGATGGCGACCGATCACCTCGCCGACCGGATCCGGGTCAACTGCGTCTGCCCCGGCACCGCGGACACCCCGTGGGTCGGCAGGCTGCTCGACTCCGCCGGTGACCCGGAAGCCGAACGGGCGGCGCTGGCCGCCCGCCAGCCGATGGGCAGGCTGGTGACCGCGGACGAGGTCGCGCACTCGATCGCGTACCTCGCCAGTCCGCTGTCCGCGTCGACCACCGGAACGGCTCTCGCCGTCGACGGAGGTATGTACGGGCTGCGTCCGCGCGGCCCGGTCCAGCAGTAGGTTCCCGCTGTCGTCAAGGAGGATGCGGTGCGTACGAGGGTGATCAAGGTGGCCGCCGCGGCCACCGCGCTCGGCCTGGCCCTGTCGGCCTGTGGGTCCACGAAGGACAACGCGCCGGCACCGGGTGCCGGTGGGGCCCACGGTGGCAAGGTCGGTGCCACAATCCCGTTGCTGACCTCGCCGTTCTGGCAGGCCTACAACAACTACGTACCGCTGAAGGCGAAGGAACAGGGTGTCGAAGCGCTGCCGACGGTCAACGCGGACAGCGACTCGGCGAAGCAGATCACCGACATCAACACCCTGCTCAGGGAAGGGATCAAGGGTCTCGTCGTGACGCCGCTCGACTCCGCCGCCGTCGTGGCCGGCCTCAAGGCCGCGGAGAACAAGGGCGTTCCGGTGGTGGCCGTCGACGTCGCACCGGAGAGTGGCAAGGTCGCGATGGTGGTGCGCGCGGACAACAAGGCGTACGGCACCAAGGCCTGCGAGGCGATCGGCGCGAAGGTCACTTCGGGCAAGGTCGTGCAGGTGCTGGGCGACCTCGCCTCGATCAACGGCCGTGACCGCTCCGAAGCGTTCCGGCAATGCATGAAGGCGAAGTTCCCGGACGTCGGAGTGCTGGAGGTCGCCGCCGAGTGGAAGGCGGACAAGGCGTCGTCCGGTTTGGACAGTCTGCTGACCGCAAACCCGGACATCAAGGCCGTGTACATGCAGGCGGGCGGCGTCTACCTGGCACCGACGCAGCAGGCGCTCAAGCGCAAGAACCTCTACTTCCCGGTCGGCGACCCCAAGCACGTCGTGCTGGTCAGCAACGACGGCATCCCGCAGGAACTGGCCGCGATCCGCGCGGGTGAACTCGACGCGACCGTCTCCCAGCCCGCCGACGACTACGCCAAGTACGGCATGTACTGGATCAAGAAGGCGATGGCGGGGGAGACCTTCAAGGCAGGGCCGACCGACCACGGCAGCACGATCGTCGAGGTCCGGCCCGGAATTCTGGAGGACCAGCTTCCCGCCCCCGTGGTCACCAAGGACAACGTGGACGACAAGGCCCTGTGGGGGAACAACCTGTGAGCGCGCTGCCCGCCGGCTCCGCCGCCGTACCGGTGGTCAGCGCACAGGGCGTCGGTAAACGCTACGGCCCGACCGTGGCGCTGTCCGACGTCAGTCTCACCGTCCACCCCGGCGAGTCGCACGCGCTCGTCGGCCGCAACGGCGCGGGGAAGTCCACCCTCGTCTCCATCCTCACCGGACTGTCCAAAACGGACACCGGCCACGTCGAGTTCGGCGGCGTCCCCGCGCCGCCGTTGTCCAGACAGGACGACTGGAAGCGCGCGGTCGCCTGTGTGTACCAGCACGCGATGGTCGTCCCTCAGCTGACGGTCGCGGAGAACCTGTTCCTGAACCGGCAGTCCGGCAAGGGCTTCGCGATCGGCTGGCAGCGTCTGCGCCGCCAGGCCAAGGACCTGCTGGAGTCCTGGGACGTCCACGTGGACGTCGACACCCCGGCAGGTGAGCTTTCGGTCGAGGACCGGCAGTTCGTGGAGATCGCGCGGGCGCTTTCCCATGGCGCCCGGTTCATCGTCCTCGACGAGCCGACCGCGCAACTGGACAGCCAGGCGATCGAGCGGCTCTTCGACCGGATGCGCCAGCTGCGGGCGAACGGGGTGACGTTCCTGTTCATCTCGCACCACCTGCACGAGGTGTACGAGGTTTGCCAAGCGGTCACCGTGTTGCGCGACGCCAAGCACATCCTCACCGCGCCGGTATCGGAGGTCGGCCGGGCCGAGTTGATCGACGCG
Organism: Amycolatopsis coloradensis; assembly: GCF_001953865.1. Taxonomy (GTDB): domain Bacteria; phylum Actinomycetota; class Actinomycetes; order Mycobacteriales; family Pseudonocardiaceae; genus Amycolatopsis; species Amycolatopsis coloradensis. The sequence goes on along the minus strand of NZ_MQUQ01000002.1, from coordinate 268,659 downwards.
ATGACCGGCGAACAGGGCGGCCTTTCCGTCCGCGACGCTTCGGCGCGTGAGGCGCTGGCTTCGGACGCGGACGAGGTCCTGACCGTCGACGGGCTTTCCGGTGACGGCTTCCACGACGTCAGCTTCCGGGTCCATCGCGGTGAGGTGATCGGTCTCGCGGGCAGCAACGCCAGCGGCAAGCACCAGGTCGCGGAAACCGTGTACGGACTGCGCTCGCCGTCCTCCGGTGCGGTCGAGGTCGAGGGCAAGGCACTGAAGCCGGGCGACATCCCGGCCGCGATCCGCGCCGGAATCGGCTGTGTGCCGAGAGATCGGCATCACGAAGGGCTGGTGCTCGACCACTCCATCATGGACAACACCACACTGTCTATTTTGGACCGGATGGGCAAGGGCGGTCTCGTGCCACCGCGTGTCCGGTACTCGAAGGCTTCGAAGGCGCTGAAGGATTACGACATCGTCGCGGCCGACGCCGATCAGCCGGTGTCCGACCTTTCCGGCGGCAACCAGCAGAAGGTCGTCCTTGCCCGCGCGCTGGCCGGGGATCCCCGGCTGGTCGTGCTGATCAACCCGACCGCGGGCGTTGACGTGAAATCGAAGGAGGCCCTGCTCGCGGTCGTCGACCGGGTGCGGGCCGAGGGCAAGGCGGTACTGATCGTCAGCGACGAACTGGACGATCTGCGCCTGAGCGACCGGGTACTGGTGCTGCGCGCCGGTGCCGTGGTCGCCGAACACCGGGCAGGCTGGTCCGACGGCGATCTGGTGGCCGACATCGAAGGAGTCGAGCCTTGACAACAGACCCGGCAGCGTCGTTCGCGGCTCCGCCGAAACGCCGGAAGTTCCGCTGGCTGCGCGAACTCGCGCTGGTGCCCGCCCTCGTCGTGGTGCTGATCATCGGAGGACTGATCAGCGACACGTTCCTGACCTTCGGCAGCATCGTCGGCATCCTGTCCGCCTCGGCGGCGCTGTCGATGGTGGTGCTGGGCGAATCGCTGGTCCTGCTCACCGGGAAGTTCGACCTGTCACTGGAATCCACCATGGGCATGGCGCCCGCGCTGGGCGCGATGCTGGTGATCCCGGTGGCGTCCTCGGGCTTCGGCACCGAATTCCCCGGTTTCGCGGGCATCCTCGCCGTGCTGGTGGCCGGTGCCGCCATCGGTTTCGTGAACGGGTTCCTGATCGTCAAGCTGAAGCTGAACGCCTTCATCGTCACGCTGGCGATGCTGACGGTGCTGCGTGGCACGCAGATCGGCTCCACCCAGGGGAAGACGCTGTTCGACCAGCTGGACGTGTTCACCGCGCTGGCGACGACCACGTTCATCGGGCTGCCGATGTCGGTATGGCTGGCCACGGCGCTGTTCACCGTCTTCGGGCTGGGCCTGCGGTATCACCGGATCGGCCGATCGCTGTACGCCATCGGCGGCAACCGGGAAGCCGCGCGGGCCGCCGGTATCCGCGTCGACCGGATCTCGTGGGGCGTGTTCGTCGTGGCGGGCGTGCTGGCCGCGCTCGGCGGGCTCGCGTACACCGGTTACGTCGGGGCGCTCGGTGCGGATCAGGGCGACGGATTGATCCTTCAGGTGTTCGCGGCTGCGGTGATCGGCGGTGTCTCCCTCGACGGTGGGAAGGGCACTCTGGTCGGGGCGCTCACCGGCGTCCTGCTCCTGCAGACGGTCACCAACCTGCTGCAAGTGGCGCAGGTGCCGCCTGAGTGGCTGAAGGCGATCTACGGCGTGATCATCCTGGTCGCGTTGATCATTTCCCGCTATGCCGGCGGGAAGGCTCAGACCTAGCCCGCGGGGTGTTATGAACGGTCCGTTCATTACAGGATTTTGTAATGAACGGACCGTTCATAACACGCCCAAGGGCGGTTCGAGGACCCAAATGGAGGTAGCTGTGTCAGGAAGCTTCGGCGGCCGCGGTCGGGTCGTCGGCGGTGCCGAGGGCGTTGCGGAGCCACTGCTCGACCCCGGCCACGTGCACGGTGGCCCACGAACGCGCCAGTTCGGGTTCACGGGCGGCGATGGCCTCGTAGATCGCCGAGTGCTGCTCGCGGGTCTTCGCGACCGCGCCCTCCTGGGTGAGCCCGCGCCAGATGCGGGCACGCGCGGTGGGGCCGGACAGGCTGTCCAGCAGCGAGCACAGCACCGGATTTCCGGAGCCGTCGGCGATTTTGCGGTGGAACTGCAGGTCGTTCGCGACCAGCGCCTCCACGGTCGGCGAGTCGGCCAGTTCGTCGAGCAGGCGGCCTAGGTCCGCGATGTCCTCGTCGCTCATGTGCATCGCGGCCATCGCCGTCGCGGCCGGTTCGAGGATCCGGCGGACGGCGAGGAAGTCCAGCACGGTGTCGTCGCGGTGGAAGTCCACCACGAACGTCATCGCGTCGAGGAGGAGATTCGGTTCGAGGCTGGTGACGTACGTTCCGTCGCCCTGCCGGACGTCGAGTACGCGGATCAGGCACAGGGCCTTCACCGCTTCGCGCAGCGAACTGCGGGACAGGCCGAGCCGCTGGGCCAGTTCGGCCTCCTTCGGCAGCCTGTCGCCAGGAGCAAGCTCGCCGGAGATGATCATGTCCTTGATCTTGTCGATCGCGACATCGGTGACCGGCATGTTCCACCGCCCTCCCCGAAGACCTCGGATGTTTGAGTGTTAGTTGACAGAGTGCCATGTTTCGAGCTGAGGAGGCGCGGTGACCCACGGTGTCGCACTACAAAGAGTGGCACTCCACACCCGGTTGAAGCCGGGTAAGGAGGCCGAATACGAGTCGGTCCACGCCGTCATCCCGGTCGATCTCGACGAAGCGCTGAGGTCCGCGGGGGTGCGCTCGTGGCGGATCTGGCGTGCCGGTCTCGACCTGTTCCACCTGGTGGAGGTCGAGGATTACGCGAAGATGCGCGCGACACTGCGCGATCATCCGGCCAACATTCCCTGGCAGGCCAGGATGTCGGAACTGCTCGACGTCGAAGACGACTACTCGGGTGACGATTCGGGCCTCGGCCTGGTTTGGGAGCTTCCGTGAAGATCCCCCTGTCCCCACTGGGGCTCGGCTGCGCGCAGCTGGGCAATCTGTACCACGCCATCACCGACGAGACGGCCGAAGCGACCGTGCGGCAGGCGTGGGACGAAGGCATCCGGTATTTCGACACCGCCCCGCACTACGGTCTCGGCCTGTCGGAACGACGGCTGGGGGCGGCGCTTTCGGCGTACTCCCGTGCGGACTTCGTGGTGTCGACCAAGGTCGGCCGCGTGCTGGAACCCGATCCCGGCGGCGCTTCGCGGACCGACTCGCAGGGTTTCGTCGTTCCCGCCGCGTACAAACGCCGCTGGGATTTCAGCCGCGACGGGATTCTCCGGTCGCTTGAGGACAGTCTGGAGCGGCTCGGGCTCGACCGGGTGGACGTCGTCTACGTGCACGATCCGGACGAACACTTCGAAGAGACCGTCAACGGCGCTTTCCCCGCGCTGCTCGAATTGCGGGAGCAGGGTGTCGTCGACGCCATCGGGGCCGGGATGAACCAGGCGCCGATGCTCACCGAGTTCGTCCGGCGGTTCGACCTCGACGTGATCCTGCTGGCGGGCCGGTACACCTTGCTCAACCAGCCCGCCCTCGACGATCTCCTGCCGCTGTGCGCGGAACGCGGGGTCGGCGTGGTGGCCGGTGGCGCGTTCAACGCCGGGATCCTCGCCACGGCGTCGCCCGGCACGATGTACGACTACGCCGAGGCCCCGGCCGAACTGGTCGAGCGGGCCCAGCGGATCGCCGAGGTCTGCGGGCGGCACGGTGTCGAACTCCCTCAGGCGGCCTTGGCCTTGCCCGCCGCGCATCCGGCGGTGGTGTCGGTCGTCGTCGGCGCGCACGATCCCGGCCAGGTCCGGCTCAACGCCGAGCGGTTCCGCCGCCCGGTGCCGCGCGAGTTGTGGACGGACCTGATCCGTGCGGGACTGGTGCGAGAGGACACCCCGCTGCGGCCGGAAGGACAGTCGTGATCGACGCGCACCACCATCTCTGGGATCCCTCACGGCGGCACTACCCGTGGATGACGGGGGCGGCACTGGACCCGATCCGCCGTCCGTACACAGTGGACGATCTCCGCGCGGTGACCGAGGCGGCCGGAGTGAAGGGGACCGTGCTGGTGCAGACGGTCTCGTCGGAAGAGGAGACGCACGAGTTCCTCTCCGTCGCCCGTGCCGAACCGCTGATCGCGGGCGTCGTCGGCTGGGTCGATCTCACCGCGTCCGATGTCGCCGAGCGTCTCGCCGCGTTTTCCGGTCCCCTGGTGGGAATCCGGCACCAGGTGGAGGACGAACCGGACCCGTCGTGGCTCAGCCGGCCCGAGGTTCTGCGGGGACTGGCCGCTCTCGGTGAGGCCGGGCTGGCGTACGACCTGTTGGTGAAGCCACCCCAGCTTCCGGCGGCGCTCGCGACGGCTTCCGCGCTGCCGGACCAGGTCTTCGTACTCGACCACGCCGCGAAGCCGCCGATCTCCTCGGGGGAATGGCAGCCGTGGGCGGACGGGGTCGCGGCGCTGGGAAAGCTGGACAACGTGTACTGCAAGCTTTCGGGGCTGGTGACCGAGGCGGACTGGGCACAGTGGAAGGTCGGACATCTGGCGCGCTGGGCCGAACACGTACTGGAGTCCTTCGGGGCTTCGCGGCTGATGTTCGGCTCCGACTGGCCGGTCTGCGAACTCGCGGCCGCGTACGAGGTCGTCGTCGACACGGCGTTCTCGCTGACCGGCTCGTTGAGCGACGCGGAGCGGCTGGAGTTCTTCGACGGGACGGCGCGGCGGGCCTATCGCCTCTTGCCGGTGCCCGGATGATGGTTTCGCGTGTCGTCCGCCGGATCACGTGTGTCGTCCAGTCAGTCTCGCGGCCGAAGCGTGACTCCGGTGTCGAGCGCGGCCACCGTCCAGGGTGTCGCGAAAGCCACTTTCGCGACGTCTGATGTCCCGAAAGTGGCTTTCGCGACACGGCCACCGGATTTTCACCGGGAAAAGGAGGAAAGTGGGCGGCGCGGGGTCCGGGCGCCTGCGAACCGCCGATCAACGACCAGCGGCAGGGGGAGGAAAAATCAGAATTCGTCCTGCTTGACCATCGTCCGCAGGCGGGCCAGTGCGCGGTGCTGCGTCACGCGCACGTTGCCGGCGGAGATCCCGAGCGCTTCGGCGGTTTCGGCGGCGGAGAGGCCGACGGCGATGCGGAGGGCGAGGATCTCCTGCTGCACTCGCGGAAGAGTGGAGAGCAGGCGGCTGAGCCGGGCACCGAGGTCGAGGTGCAGGGCGTGCGTTTCGGGCTCGTTGTCGCCGATGGGCCGTTCCGGCAGTTCGGGTACCGGTTCCGACCGGTCGCGGGAGACCGCGCGGTAGGCGTCGGCGACCTTGTTGGCCGCGATCGCGTGCACGAGATAAAGGAACGAACCGCCGCGATCCTGGTAGCCGGGCAGTGCTTTCAGCACGGCCATGCACACTTCCTGCGCGACGTCGTCCGCCGACAGGTAGGACAGGTCGCGGCCACCCATCCTGGCGCGGCAGTACCGGACCACGACGGGCCCGATCATCCGCAGCAGCGATTGGATGGCGGCGGGATTCCCGTCGCCCGCGTCCTTGACGAGGGGATCGAGATTCTCCTTCGTCAGCCGTCCGCCCGGTCGAGGCAGGTTCTCCGGAGTCGTGTATCCGGGGACCGCATCGGGGGCGACGGTTCCGGACGCGCTGGAAAGTGCTTGCATGGTCGTCCTCCCCGGCCGACCCTGCGACCGTCGCTGTCGAGGGGTCAACACTCCGTAACGATTGAGGGCGGCAGATGCTCCATAAGATCAGATCCATCTGCCGCCGTTGCGACGCAGCGTAATCGTAGGCGCCGATCGGACGGCAGTAAAGATTTCAACTAGAGATAGCCCATTCGCCGGAGTCGGCTTAACACAACCGAGACTCCGCGTCGGGAAAACCACCGTCGCGATCGCTGGATGTGTACGACCTTTAGCGCACCGCGACCAAAGCCGCCGCCGTCGCTACGACGAGTGCCGAGACGGTGACGGCAAAGGCGGGGTTAAGAGGTTTCGGGGTTTCCGCCCTGCGCAGTGCCCGTTCACGAAGCGAGCCGATGACGACCAAAGCGATCACCATGGCGCCCGCGAACGCGACCGGGACGACCGCCGTCCCCCAGCCTCGCCGGGCGGCCAGGTGCAGGAGCAGGAGTGTGCAGGCAGTAGCCGCGAGCGCGGTCCGGCGCCAGGCCAGCCCCGTCCGCTCCGCTTGCGCTCCGTGATCGCCCGAACTCACGAGAAGACCACCAGTGCCGCGGCGGTCAGGGTGATCGCGAGGATCCCGGCCGTCAGTAAGACCGGCATCCCGCTCTTCGGCAGCGGCCGCCCCGCCCGCATGGCGGACTGCACCTGCCGCCAGCGCGGATACGCGCTCGCCGCGAGCACGGCGGCCAGTATGACGCAGAGGCCGGCGAGGACGGTGCTCAGCGCGGTCGGGCCGGGGACAAGCTGGTGTACCGCGACGCCGCCGGCGAGCAGGCCCAGCGCCGTCCGGAGCCAGGCGAGGAAGGTCCGTTCGTTGGCGAGCGTGAATCGGTAGTCGGGTTCCGAACCGCCGTCGTGCGGTCCGTTGATCTCTGCCACCCGACGAACACTAAGCCTTTCGACGCGCGAAGACCCACCAGCGAAGGACCGCGAAGCGTGCGATGCCGCCCACGACGCTGGCCGCGAGCAGGGCGCCCGTCTGCTCCAGCGCGGTCGGCTCGGTGATCACCGCGTCGAGGGACGCGAGCACGATTGAGCCGTACGCGGCGTAGAAGGCGAACGTCGCCAAGTCCTGGAAGTGCCGCTTGCCCGCATGACTCTTCCGGGTGGCGAAGGTGACCCGGCGGTGGAACTCGGTGTTCCCGACGGTCGTGACCGCGAGCGCGACCAGGTTGGCCACCTGAGGGCCGAGGATCGGTTGCAGGACTAGGAAGAGCACTGCCTGCAAGCCGGTGGCGAAGACACCGGCGACGACGTACCAGGCGGCATGGTGGCCGAGCTCGTGGTGCCGTTCCGGCGCGCGCCGGATGATCCGGTGCCCTGGCGCCCACCTGGTGGTGGTCATACCGACGACGCTACTCCTTGTTTCACAAACTTGTGAAGCCAGTAAACCGGCTGGGACTTGTGATCCCGGCGACAGCGTCGTCGTTTGGCCGTCGACGTCGTCGGGTAGGCCACAGGGGACCGGGTCGAGTACAGCACGCCCCGGCTGAGGTCCGATGAGGAGGGAGCGGCCGATGAGTGACCGAGAGACCGCTGAGCCGGAAACTTTGCCCCCCAGCGAGGCGCTCGACGAGGACGAGCTCCGCGTCGATCCGCTTGAGGAAGGCATGGAGCCGCCCGAACACTGGAGTGGGGCCGACAGGTTCGGGACTACGCCCGCCGAGATCCGCGAAGGGGAGTCTCACGCCATGCGGCTGGCCGAAGAGGAGCCCGACGTCGGCGAAAGATGATCTTCGCTCAGACGGCAGGCCGTGCCGCGACCCCCTAGCGTGGTCCGTCAAGTGCACGACCGCGACGAAGGAAGGGCAGAGATGCTGACAGTCACCGAAGCCGCCGCCGAGGCGATCACCGCACTGACCGAGCAGGAAAACGGGCAAGACGGCGGCGGACTGCGGTTCGCGATGCATTCCCAGGAGGGGGACAGTCCCCAGCTGGCGGTCTCCGTCGCTCCTGAGCCGGAAAGCGGTGACAGGGTGCTCCGCGCCGACGGCGGCTCGAAGGTGTTCCTGGAACCCGAAGCAGCCGCATTGCTTGACGACAAGGTGCTCGACGTCCAGCAGGACGAGACCGGCGAAGTCGCCTTCGCCGTACTCCCGCAGGCTCAGCCGCAGCCTGGCAGCTGAGCCCGGCGGCTCAGGCGTTAAGACCGGGCCCAGGCACGAACCAGCTCGCCGGCCCGCTCGCGCAGGAGTTCCGCCGCGTGCGCACGCGCGTGGTCGAATGAAGGCGCGTGGTCGATCAGGGCGGCGCTGCCCACGACACCGAGGCCGGCGAGCTGGTTCTCGTCCAGCTGGATCCGCCCGGCCAGCACCATCAGCGGCACCGCGTGCTCCCGCGCGCGGGCCGCGATGCCCGCCGGGGCCTTGCCGTCGAGACTCTGCTCGTCCAGTGAGCCCTCACCGGTGATGACGAGGTCGGCGCGCTCGATGGCGTCCGCGACCCCGGTGAGCCCGGCGATGAGCTGGAAGCCGGATTCGACCGCCGCCCCGAGTCCCGCGATCGCACCGGCGGCGACCCCGCCGCCCGCTCCCGCCCCGGGGATGCCGGAGACGTCGGGAGTCCCGGCGTTCCGCAACGCCTGCGCCCAGCGGGCCAGGGATTCGTCCAGTCGCTCGACTTCACCCGGGCCGGCGCCCTTCTGCGGGCCAAAGACCGCGGCCGCGCCCCGTGCACCGAGCAAGGGGTTTGTCACGTCCGTGGCGACGGCGACCGTCACGTCTCCGAGCCGTTCGCGCACCGGGCCGAGTTCGGCCGAGGCGACGCGGCCCAGCGTGCCGCCACCGAGTCCGACGGGTGCGCCGAACGCGTCGAACACCCCGGCGCCCAGCGCCGCCAGCATCCCGGCGCCGCCGTCGGTGCTCGCAGTCCCGCCGACGGTCAGCACCAGACGGCGCGCGCCGTTGTCGAGCGCGTGCGCGAGGAGTTCGCCGACGCCCCAGGTGTGCGCGGTCAGCGCCACTTCCGGACTCGGCTCCACGAACTCGATCCCGCACGCGCGGGCCGACTCGATGTAGGCCGTTCCGTCGAGCATCACGTAGCGCGCGTCGACGGTGGCTTCGAGCGGTCCCCGGACCGGAAGTTCGACAAGACGACCACCCGCCGCGACGAGGACGTCGAGCGTTCCCTCGCCGCCGTCGGCGACCGGGCAAGAGGAGACCTCGGCCTCGGGCAGTGCGTCGCGGACGCCGTTGGCGATCGCCTGCGCGGCCTCGACCGCGGTCAGGCTTCCCTTGAACTTGTCGGGCGCGATGACCACACGAGTCATGGACGAACCTCCGTCAGCGGGTTTCCGCCGGTGAGCACCGACGCGACGTTTTCGGCCGCGAGCACGGCCATGGCGGTACGGGTCTCGACCGTCGCCGATCCGAGATGCGGCGTCAAGACGACGTTTTCGCGGTTGAGCAGGCGAGGCTCGACCTCGGGTTCGGCTTCGAACACGTCGAGGCCCGCTCCGGCGATCTCGCCTGCTTCGAGCGCGTCCGCCAGCGCGGCTTCGTGGACGACCGGACCACGCGTGGTGTTGATCAGGTACGCGCCCGGTTTCATCGACTTCAGCGCGTCCGCGTCGATGAGGTGCCGGGTCTCCGGTGTCAGGGGGCAGTGCAGGGAAACGACATCGGAGGTTTCGAGCAGTTCGGTGCGGGACAAGTACTTCGCGCCCAAGGTCCGCTCGACGTCTTCCGCCGCTCGCGACCGTCCCGTGTAGACGATCCGCATGCCGAAACCGAGCGCCCGCCGCGCGACCGCCTGCCCGATCTGGCCGAGTCCGACGATCCCGAGCGTCTTGTCCTGCAGTCCGGCACCGAGCAGGAAACCCAGGTGGAACGACCACGGCGTACGCGAGCGGATCAGCCGTTCGCCTTCACCGAGTCGCCGCGTGACCGCGAGGATCAGCCCGAACGCCAGATCCGCGGTGGCGTCGGTGAGCACGCCGGGGGTGTTGGTGACGGTGATCCCGCGTCCGGCCAGCGCCGGGACGTCGACGTTGTCGTGGCCGACGGCCACGTTCGCCACGACCTTCAGTTCGGGGCCCGCCGCGTCGGCGACCGCGCCGTCGATCCGGTCATGCAGCATGCCGACGATCGCGGAGGCGCCTCGGACGAACTCGAGGAGTTCGTCCGGCGTCAGCGGCCGGTCGGCGCGCGACAGTTTCACCTCCCCGGCTTCGGCGAGCACTTTCAGCGCTTCGTCGGGAATCCACCGGGTCACCGCGATCGTCGAGGTCACCCCGTCAGCCTAGTGTGCGGCATTTGGTATCCCAAACATGCGAATCCCCGTAATGAGGGAGTCGCTTCCCCTGCGCGGGGGAGTCGTCACCCTCCGAGGCCCGGGGATGGTGGTAAGCGCGGAAAAGTTCCGCGAGCAGGGGATTTCAGGGGTGGAAATGAAACGATCACGAGAACTGGCGGCCGTCGGTGCCGCGGTGGTCCTCACCGCGACACTCGTCGCCGCTGGCCCGGCGTCAGGAGCGGAAGAGGGCAAGGGCAAGCCGGCCGAACCGAGTCTGGTCGGTAGCGCCAAGATGCTGCGGAAGGGCGGCGACGACGTCCGGTTCACCTTCGACGCCCACGGCCTCTATCCGGACAGCCGCGGGACGTTCCGGGTGAGCCACGCGGGCGGCGGGATCTCCGCCTACTTCCAGGGGACGGTCGACTGCCTGGTGGTCGGCGGCCCGGTCGCCGTGGTCACCGGCATCGTCAAGGACACGAACGTCCCGGATCTCAAGGACCGCCGGGTCGGGATGTCGGTTTACGACCACGGCAGGCACGACAGGGTCGGTTACAGCTGGGGGCCCGATCCCGACCACGAGTTCGTCGTACCGCCCTGTATGAGCACCGCGACGTTCGAGAGGGTCGAGACCGGGGACTTCAAGGCCGTCGAGTGGTTCCCGCCGGGGAACGGGAACAGCTGAGAAGTCCTTCCTGTCACAGAAGGTCGGCGACCTTCTTCGCGGTCTCCTTCGCGGATCCCGGGTTCTGGCCGGTGACGAGGTTGCCGTCCACCACCGCGTAGGAGACGAAGGGCAGCTTCGCCTTTTCGTAGAGCGCGCCGCGCTTCTTCATCTCCTCTTCGGCGTTGTAGGGCACGAGTTCGGCCACTTTCGCGAGGACTTCCTCGCGCCAGGTGAAGCCGGTGACCTTGCGCCCGGCGACGAGAAGGGAACCGTCGGACAGCTTCGTGTTCAGCAGGCCGCAGTAGCCGTGGCAGACGGAGGCGACGATGCCACCGCGTTCGAAGATCTCGCGGGTGATCCGCTGAAGTCCTTCACTGTCGGGAAAGTCGTACATGACCGCGTGGCCGCCGGTGAAGAAGATCGCGTCGAAGTCCGCGGAGTCGATCTCGCCGGGAGCGGCGGTGTGCTCCAGAAGCGCCATTCGTTCCGGGTCGGCGTGCCAGGCCTTGGCCGACTTGTCGTAGCTGGGGAACTTCAGCGACCGGGGTTCGAGGGGTGACCGCCCGCCCTGGGGGCTGACGATCGTCTGCTCGAAACCGCGCTCCGCGAAGACGTGGAAGGCGTGGGTGAGTTCGGACAGCCACAAGCCGGTGGGGTATGCGGGATCGTCGTAGTGACCGACGTTGGTGACGACGTTCAGGACGCGCTTGGTCATCGGAAGCTCTCCCGGTCTCGGACGGACGTGGGGACCGGCATGTGGAGAGCCAGCTGCCCTTCGGTCATCACGTCGAACCTAAGGGTCTTGAGGGGGTTGAGCGAGCGGACGTCCTCGGAGAGGCGTCCCTCGCCCAGCCGGAGTTCGACGCCACGCGGGAGCCGCGTGCTCCCGGCCGAGAGGACGTTCGTCTGGCTCAGCGTCGCATGCCACGCGTCCCCGATGGTGGTGTACGAGGTGAGGCTCGAGACATTCTCGCCGGACTTGTATGCGGTCTGACCGGGTGTCGCCGCTGAAAGGGCGAGGTCAGTCTCGCCGCGGCCGTTGGTTACGCGCGCTTCGGTGCGCTCGGCGTCGATGTCGACGTCGAGGCTCGTCACCCACTTCGGGAACCCGTAGCCGTCGCGACCGCGGACCTGGGCGATGTCACTGCTGACCGGAAGAGACAACACGTACGAGTGAAGGTGTTCGTTCTTGAGGCCGGTCACGAGATCGAAGAACCCGAGCCGTCCATGCCGGGCGGGCCGGACCGCGATGCCCACGGCCGCCTCGGTGTAGAAGTCGATGTCGCAGACGTCGTACCGGAACACCATCACCGACACCAGGCCGAGACCGGGCGCGACCTCCAGCGGCGACAGCTCTTCGGGGAGACGCTGCCGGATCGCCCGGGAGGAGGCGAGCATCATCAGCCGGGCCGTCGCGATGCGGTAGTAGAAGTTGGGGGTCAGCGTGGGGCCGATCGGCGAGTCGACTCGTGCCTTGGGGAGCCGCCGGAAGAAGTCGACGCCGCTCACGCGCGGGTCGGCGGCGACGGTGTCGAGGTCGGTGTCCATGCGGTAGCGGTCGTAGAGGCCGCCTTTCGGGACGTCGACCGAGCGTCCGCCCAGGTCGACGGCGACCGTGTCCTGCGCCATCCTGCACTCCTGAATGTTTACGATGCTTACATCGATGAGCGTAAGACTCGATGTGAGCACTGTCAACACCGGCTATCGCGGTCGCGCGGCCAGGATCGCGGTGAACGCGGCGCGCACGTGGCCGTCGATCTCGTCCTTCGACTTCGCCGGGAGTTTGCCGTCCAAAAACAGGTAGGCCAGCCCGTGGGCGAGCGCCCAGCCCGCCGAGGCGAGTGCCTCCGAACCGGTCTCGGGGAACACCTGTGCCATCGCCAGCCGCAGGAGGTCGTGGATGTCCGCCGCGGCCTGGACGCGCTCCTCGCTTCCCGTGTCGCAGGCGTTTCCGAACATCAGCCGGAACAGTGCCGGGCGCCGCTGGGCGAAGTCGACGTAGGCGACCGCGAGTTCGGCCAGGTCCGCCGCTGACGCCGGGAGTTCGCGCCCCTGCGCGAGATCCGTCTTCAGATCGCGCAGGCCCTGTGCGGCCAATGCCGACTCCAGGGCGTCCCGGTCGGCGAAGTGCCGGTACGGCGCTGTCGCCGAGACGCCCGCCTCGCGGGCGACGGCACGCAGGGAGAACGGCTCGCCTGCTTCGAGCATGCGCATCGCCGTCGTCAGCAAAGACGCCCTCAGGTCGCCGTGATGGTAGCCACTCTTCGTTGATGTTGACACTGCTTACATTCCCTTCCTATGCTCATGTGAGCAATGTAAACATACGCGTTCGGGAGCTGCGATGTCATCCGTAGTCGGCAAAACCTCGTCACCGGTGTTCGAGCCGTTCACGTTTCCCAATGGCTCACAAGTGCCGAACAGACTGGTGAAGGCCGCGATGGAAGAGAACATGGCGAGCCGCGGGCAGGTGCCCGGCGAGCCCCTGTTCGAGCTGTACCGCCGGTGGAGCGAGGGTGGGGCCGGGCTGCTCGTCACCGGCAACGTCATGGTCCACGCGGAGGCGCTCACCGGTCCGGCCGGTGTGGTCCTCGACGCGAAGTCCCCACTGGAACCGTTCCGCCGGTGGGCGTCGGCCGCGAAGAGTGGTGGCGCGCGGGTGTGGATGCAGATCAACCATCCCGGGCGTCAGGTGCGGGCGGACATGCCCGGTGTCGCCTGGGGCCCGTCGGCCGTCCGCGTCGACGTCGGCAAGAACAGCAAGCGGTTCGCCGATCCGGTCGAGATGTCCGCGCGGCAGATCGGGGAGACCGTGGTGCGGTTCGCCGAGACCGCCCGCCGCGCCGAGGAGGCCGGATTCGACGGCGTCGAGATCCACGCGGCGCACGGCTACCTGCTCTCGCAGTTCCTTTCGCCGCTGGCCAATCGTCGCGACGACCAGTGGGGAGGAAGCCTGGAGAACCGGGCCAGGCTTCTGCTCGACATCGTCCGCGCGGTCCGCGGAGTCGTGGCGCCCGGGTTCGCCGTCGCCGTCAAGCTCAACTCCGCCGACTTCCAGCGTGGCGGTTTCGACGCCGACGACGCCGAGTCGGTCATCGCGATGCTCGCGCCGCTCGGCGTCGACCTGGTCGAATTGTCGGGTGGCAGCTACGAAAGCCCGGCGATGACCGGGCAGGCCGGCGACGACCGCACCCGTGCGCGTGAGGCCTACTTCCTGACCTTCGCCGAACGGCTCGTCCGGACCAGTGCGCTGCCGCTGATGCTGACCGGCGGCGTGGTCCGCAGGCCGGTCGCGGAAGAAGTGCTGGCAAGCGGCGTCGAACTCGTCGGCATGGGCAGTGCGCTGGCCGTGGACCCGAAGCTGCCGGCCAAGTGGCGCGACGACGCGGACGTCAAGGTGGAACTCGAACCGGTCCGGATCGGTGACAAGGCCGTCGCGTCCGCCGCGAGCATGGCCCGTGTCCGGCGGCAGTTGCGCCGTCTCGGCGCGGGACGGCGGACCAAGCCGGACATCGACCCGAAGCTGGCCCTCGTCGTGGAAACGGTGCTCCAGGCGCTCGCGCTTCGCCGTTACCGCGCGTGGTTGCGCGACCGCATCGGCTGAGCTATGTTCATATGAAGAACAGATGTGCGCGATACGAACAAGCCGGGAGTGGGGATGGCGGAGCTGCTGTCGTTGAAGGAGGCCGTGGCACGGCTGGTGCACGACGGGGACGTCGTCGCGCTCGAGGGCTTCACGCACCTCATCCCCGTGGCCGCGGGCCAGGAGATCATCCGTCAGGGCCGCACCGGCCTGACGCTGGTCCGCATGACCCCGGACATCGTCTACGACCAGCTCATCGGCGCGGGCTGCGCGAGCAAGCTGATCTTTTCCTGGGGCGGAAATCCCGGTGTCGGCTCGCTGCACCGCTTCCGTGACGCGGTCCAGCACTCCTGGCCGGTGCCACTGGAGATAGAGGAACACAGCCACGCGGGCATGGCGAATCGGTACGTCGCCGGTGCGTCGGGCCTGCCGTTCGCCGTCCTGCGCGGCTACACCGGCACCGATCTTCCCGCGCAGACCGACACGATCAAGCCCATCACCTGCCCGTTCACCGGCGAACAGCTCGCCGCCGTCCCGGCGCTCAACCCGGACGTGACGATCGTGCACGCCCAGCGCGCCGACCGGTCCGGCAACGTCCAGATCTGGGGCATCACGGGCGTGCAGAAGGAGGCGGTGCTGGCGGCGAAGCGATCGCTGGTCACCGTCGAGGAGGTCGTGGACGAACTGGAGCCCCGGCCGGGCGCGATCGTGCTGCCGTCATGGGCGGTCACCGCCGTCGCCGAGGTCCCCGGCGGCGCGAGCCCGTCGTACGCGGCGGGGTACTACGAACGGGACAACGACGCCTACCAGGCATGGGACGAGATCGGCCGGGACAGGGAGAGCTTCACCCGCTGGCTCGACGAGCTGACGGGAGTGAAGGCATGACCGAGTACACCTCCGACGAGATGATGAGCGTGGCGGCCGCTCGCGCGCTCGGCGACGGGATGTCCTGTTTCGTGGGCATCGGCCTGCCCAGTACGGCGGCCAACCTCGCCCGCCGCGGGCACGCGCCGAACCTCACGCTGATCTACGAATCCGGTTGCCTCGGCGCCAAACCGACCCGGCTCCCGTTGTCCATCGGCGACGGCGAACTCGCCGACACCGCGGACGCCGTGGTCAGCGTTCCCGAGGTCTTCAACTACTGGCTCCAGCCCGGCCGGATCGACGTCGGTTTCCTCGGCGCCGCCCAGCTCGACAAGTTCGGCAACATCAACACCACCGTCATCGGCCCCGACTACGCCAACCCCAAGGTGCGGCTGCCCGGGGCCGGCGGGGCGCCGGAGATCGCCGCGTCCTGCCGCGAGGTGTTCGTGGTGCTGCGGCAGAGTCCCCGCACGTTCGTCGAGAAGGTCGACTTCGTGACGTCGTTCGGTCACGGCACCGGCAAGGGCGACCGCGAGCGGCTCGGCCTCCCCGGCGCCGGGCCGACGCTGGTGGTCACCGACCTCGGCCTGATGCGGCCCGATCCGGAGACCGCCGAGCTCACCCTCACCGAACTGCATCCCGGGATCGAGGCCGATCAGGTCGTCGCGGCGACCGGGTGGAAACTGAAGGTGGCGGCCGACGTCGGAACCACCCCGGCGCCGACCGAGGCGGAACTCCGCATCCTCCGAGACCTCAAAAGGGCGAGCGCATGACCGACGTCTTCCTGTTCGACGCCATCCGTACCCCGTTCGGCAAGTACGGCGGCGCCCTGTCCGGGGTCCGGCCGGACGATCTCGCCGCCACCGTGCTGCGGGCGCTGGGCGAGCGCAACGATCTCGACCCGGCCACCGTGGACGAGGTCGTCCTCGGCGACGCCAACGGCGCCGGCGAGGACAACCGCAACGTCGCCCGGATGGCGGCCCTGCTGGCGGGCTGGCCGACGAGCGTCCCCGGCGCGACCGTGAACCGGCTGTGCGGTTCCGGTCTCGACGCGGTCATGCAGGCGAGCCGGTCGGTCCAGGTCGGTGACGCTTCGCTCGCCGTCGCGGGCGGGGTCGAGTCGATGAGCCGTTCGCCGCTGGTCATGCGGAAACCGGAGAAGGCCTTCCCCGCGGGCAACCAGACGTTGCACTCCACCGCGCTGGGCTGGCGCATGGTCAACCCGAAGATGCCCGAGCAGTGGACGGTCTCCCTCGGCGAGTCCACCGAACAGCTCGCCGAACGCTACGGCATCGGCCGCGACGAGCAGGACGCGTTCGCCGTCCGCAGCCACGTCAACGCCGCCCGCGCCTGGGACGAGGGGTTCTACGACGACCACGTCGTCCCGGTCGAGGGCGTCGAACTCACCCGTGACGAAGGTATCCGCCCCGATTCCACCCCGGAAAAGCTGGCGAAGCTCAAGCCTGTCTTCCGTCCACAAGGGACGGTCACGGCCGCGAACGCGTCGCCGCTCAACGACGGCGCGTCCGCGTTGCTGCTCGGCGACGAGGCCGCCGGGAAACGGCTCGGCAAGGCGCCGCTGGCCAGGATCGCGGGCCGGGGCGCGGCAGGCGTCGACCCCGATGTCTTCGGCATCGGCCCGGTCCGCGCCGCCGAGATCGCGCTGGAGCGCGCCGGGATCGGCTGGGACGACCTGGCGGCGGTGGAACTGAACGAGGCCTTCGCCGCGCAGTCCCTGGCTTGTCTGCGCGACTGGTCGAAGCTCGATCCGGAAATCGTGAACGTGAACGGCGGCGCGATCGCGATCGGCCATCCGCTGGGCGCCTCCGGCGGCCGGATCCTCGGCACCCTCGCCCACCACTTGCGCCGCACCGGCGGCCGCTGGGGGCTGGCGGCCATCTGCATCGGCGTCGGCCAGGGGCTGGCCGTCGTCCTGGAAGCCCACTGAGCCGCGCTGGAGGGAACAGCATGTCCGCACCCGCAGAACTGAGGCTCCCGCGCTACCGGCGCGATCCGGAGGGAACGCATCCGCCGCTCGACTACGCCGGGTACCGGTCGACGGCGCTGCGCCACCCCCAGGAGCCGCTGATCGTGCTCCCGCACCTGCTGACCGAGATCACCGGCCCGGCACTGGGGCAGGGGCGGGTCGGCGAGTTCGACAACGACCTCACCCAGGGCCACGCGGGTGAGCCGCAGGGACAGCGGATCATCGTCACGGGACGGCTGCTCGACGGCGACGGACGGCCGATCCGGGATTCGCTCGTGGAGATCTGGCAGGCGAACGCGGGTGGCCGGTACCGGCACACCCTGGACCGCTGGCCGTCGCCGGTGGACCCGAACTTCGACGGCGCGGGCCGGACACTGACCGACGGCGAAGGGCGCTACACCTTCACCACCATCAAACCGGGCGCGTACCCGTGGAAGAACCACGACAACGCCTGGCGGCCGGCGCACATCCACTTCTCCGTCTTCGGCAGCGCGTTCACCCAGCGGCTGGTCACGCAGATGTACTTCCCGGAAGACCCGCTGTTCTCGCAGGACCCGATCTTCAACTCCATCCCGGACGAGAAGGCGCGGCAGCGGATGATCGCGCGCTTCGACCTCGACCGCACCGAAGCCGAGTGGGCGCTGGCCTTCCAGTTCGACATCGTCGTGCGCGGCCGCGAGGCGTCGGTCTTCGAGGACGAGGAGGACGAGCACTGATGCCCGAGACGACGCCTTCCCAGACCGTCGGCCCGTACCTGTCCATCGGCCTGCCCTGGCCTGACGGGCCGGACGTCGTCCCGGCGGGCGAACCGGCCGCGATCCGCATCCACGGCAGGGTCCTCGACGGCGCGGGGAACCCCGTCCCGGACGCGATGATCGAGACCTGGCAGGCCGACGCCGACGGCCGGTTCGACCATCCCGACGACCCGCGCGGAGCGGTCGCGAACGGGTTCCGGGGTTTCGGGCGCTGCCCGACCGATCCGGATGGGAACTACCGGATCCGGACGATCATGCCCGGCGCGCTGCCCGGTCCGGCCGGCAGCACGCAGGCGCCGCATATCGACGTCTCGGTGCTCGCGCGTGGTCTCCTGCACCGCGTCGTCACCCGGATCTACTTCGAGGACAACGACAACTCCCGAGATCCGGTGCTCGCCTCGGTTCCGGAAGCCCGCCGGGGCACGCTGATCGCCACCAAGGCCGGCGACGGCTACCGGTTCGACGTCCGGTTGCAGGGCGAGGGAGAGACGGTTTTCTTCGATGTCTAGTTTTTCGATGTCCAAGCCGGTGAAGGTGCACAGCGTCGCGGAAGGGCCCGTGGACGGCCCCGTCGTGGTGTTCAGTGGATCGCTCGGCAGTGACCACCGCATGTGGGAGCCGCAGGTGAAACCCTTGGTGGACAAGGGTTTCCGGGTGATCCGTTACGACACTCGCGGGCATGGCGCGTCCCCGGTCCCGGCCGGGCCGTACGCGCTCGCGGATCTCGGCGGTGACGTGCTCGCGCTGCTCGACGAGCACGGCCTCGAACGCGCCCATTTCGTCGGGCTCTCCCTCGGTGGGATGACCGGGATGTGGCTCGGGGTGAACGCGCCGGACCGGATCGAGAGCCTCACGGTGTGCTGCACGTCCGCGAAACTCGGACCGCCGGAGATGTGGGCGGACCGGGCGAGGACCGTCCGGGAGAGCGGCACCGCGGCGGTCGCCGAGGCCGGGGCCGGCCGCTGGGTCACCGCCGGTTACGCCGCCGCCCATCCCGGCCGGGCCCGGTTCCTGCGGGAGATGATCGCGAGTGTCCCCGCCGAGGGATACGCGGCGTCCTGCCAGGCCATCGAACGGATGGACCTCGTCGGCGACCTCCCCAGGATCGTGGCGCGGACGCTGGTCGTCGCCGGGGCCGAGGATCCGGCCACCCCGGTCGAGCACGCCGAAGTGATCGCGGGTGGCATCCCGGACGCGCGGCTCGAGGTCGTCGAAGGCGCCGCGCATCTGGGCAACTTCGAACAGCCGGAGCGGTTCACCGCGCTGATCCTCGAACATCTGGAGGTGGCCCGATGAGCGAAGACCCCTATGAGACCGGGATGCGGGTGCGCCGCGAAGTCCTCGGTGACGCGCACGTCGATCGCGCAGTGGCCCGCACCACCGAGTTCAGCCGCCCGTTCCAGGACTACATCACCCGGGGCGCGTGGGGCTCGGTCTGGTCGCGCGACGGACTCGACCGCAAGACCCGCAGTTGTGTGACCCTGGCCGCGCTCACCGCACTGCACGCCCACGACGAACTCGCCATGCACGTCCGGGCCGCCGTCCACAATGGACTCAGTGCGCGGGAGATCTCCGAGGTCCTGCTGCACACCGCCGTCTACGCGGGTGCCCCGGCCGCCAACGCGGCGTTCGCCGTCGCCCAGCGGGTGCTGGCCGAACTCGGTGAGCCTGCCGCTCAGGAGGAGGGTGCCGGTTAGGGTTCTCATATGGACGAAGGCGAGGTGACCGAGCGCGGAGCGCATCATGTCCAGTCGCTGGAGCGCGGGCTGGCGGTGATCAAGGCGTTCAACGCGGACGCGGCCGAACTCACGCTGAGTGACGTCGCCCGCTCCACCGGTCTGACCAGGGCGGCAGCCCGCCGGTTCCTGCTCACCCTGGTCGACCTGGGATACGTGCGCACGGACGGCAAGTACTTCTCGCTCACCGCGCGGGTCCTCGAACTCGGTTACTCGTACCTGTCGAGCCTGTCGCTGCCCGAGGTCGCCCAGCCGCATCTGGAGCGGCTGTCCGCCGAGGTGCACGAGTCGAGTTCGGTCTCGGTGCTCGAAGGGCCGGACATCGTCTACGTCGCGCGGGTGGCCGTCTCGCGGATCATGACCGTCAGCATCGACGTCGGCACTCGCTTCCCGGCGCACGCGACGTCGATGGGGCACGTCCTGCTGGCCGACCTCGAAGGCGACGACCTGCACGGCTACTTGGACGCGGCCAAACTCGAGAAACTGACCGCGCGCACGCTGACCAGGCAAAAGGACCTCATCGCCGAGTTGGAGCGGGTCTACCGGCAGGGTTACGCGATGGTCGACCAGGAACTCGAAGAGGGACTGCGGTCGATCGCCGCGCCGATCCGGGACCGGCGCGGCAAGGTCGTGGCCGCGGTCAACCTCTCCACCCACGCCAGCCGGACGACGCCCGAGTCGGTCGAGCAGGAGCTGCTGCCGTCGCTGCTCGACACGGCGAGGGCCATCGAGACCGACTTGGCCTCCGCGCCGCCGATCAGGGCGGGGCACACGAAGGCAGGGCATGGCTGAGGTCGCCGGGTTGCTGCTCGCGGCCGGGGCCGGACGCCGCTTCGGCGGGCCGAAGGCACTGGCCGTCCTCGACGGCGAGCCGTTCGTCGTCCGGGCGCTGCGAGTGCTCACCGACGCCGGCTGCGCACCGGTCCGGGTGGTGCTGGGCGCCTCGGTCGAGGAGGTCCGCGCGCTCCTGCCCGGCTCCGAGGCCGTCGTGGTGGCCGAAGACTGGGAATCCGGCATGGGCGCGTCGCTGCGGGCGGGTTTGAGCGCACTGGAAACCAGCTGTGCCGTCGCCGCTGTCGTGCATCTCGTGGATTTGCCCGGTGTCGGTGCCGAAGTGGTGCGCCGGGTCGCGGCCGGGGCCGGCGAGAACACCGTCGCGCGGGCGGCCTACGACGGCGTCCCAGGTCATCCCGTCGTGCTCGGCCGCCGCTGGTGGCCGGAGATCGTGGCGGGCGCGTCCGGGGACAAAGGCGCGCGAGACTGGCTCAAGGGACGTCCGGACCTGAGGCTCGTCGAATGCGGCGACCTCGGCACCGGGCACGACGTGGACCGCCGCGAGGATCTTCCAGGCTGACCTCCCGCTCCCCGAAGCCTACGATCGGGAAGTGACCGTCGAATCGCCCGAGAAACTGGCCGAAGCCCTCGAATCGGTCGGCTACCTCGCCGACGACGGCATCGCCACGGCCGGATACCTCGCCCTGCGGCTCGGCCGCCCGCTGTTCTGCGAAGGCGAACCGGGCACCGGTAAGACCTCACTAGCCTTGGGGCTGGCCGAAGCACTCGACATGCCGCTCATCCGGCTTCAGTGCCACGAAGGGATCGACGCGGCGCAGGCCCTGTACGAATGGGACTTCCCCCGCCAGTTACTGCACCTGCGGGCGCTCGAAGCCGCCGGTGACGGCGGCCTCGACGTCGAGGCCGCCGAGCAGTCCCTTTACACCGAACGGTTCCTGCTCTCCCGGCCGCTGCTGAAGGCGTTGCAGACCGCGCCGTGCGTACTGCTGGTGGACGAGATCGACCGCGCCGACGACGAGTTCGAGGCCTTTCTGCTGCAGCTCCTCGACGAGAACGCCGTCACCATTCCCGAGTTCGGCGAGGTGCGCGCCGAGCATCCACCGCTCGTGGTGCTCACCTCGAACCGGACCCGGGAAGTCCACGACGCGCTCAAGCGCCGCTGTCTCTACCACTGGCTCGAACATCCGGACCTCGGCCGCGAAATCGAGATCCTGCGCCGCAAGATCCCGAACCTCGGCGAAGGCCTCGCGGCACAGGTCGCGGCGGCGGTGCACCGGCTCCGGGCGATGGAACTGCTGAAACCACCCGGGGTGGCGGAATCCCTGGACTGGGCTCAGGCGCTCCTCGCGCTGGAAATGTCCGAACTGGACGCCGCGGCGGCCGCGCGCACGCTCGGCGCGGTGCTCAAGTACAGCGAAGACCTCGACAGGGTCCGCGCCAAGCTCGACAAACTGCTCGCCTGATCGGGTCAGCGACGCCGCAAAGCCGGGTCGAGCAGCGACGGCGGGGTGTCCATCTTCTCGTCCGGTGCGAGGTCGACGCCGGGAGCGACGATCTCATCGATCGCGTCGAGGACGTCGGACGGCAGCACCGTGTCCGCGGCGGCGAGCTGGGATTCCAGATGCTCCGAAGTGCGTGGCCCGATGATCGCGCTGGTCACGGCCGGATGCGCGGTCACGAAGCCGAGCGCGAGCTGGATCAGCGTCAGGCCCGCCTCGTCGGCGACCTTGGCCAGCCGCTCGACGGCTTCGAGCCGGGTCCGGTTGGCCGGGACGGCCAGGTCGAAGCGCTGTGGCCGGACCTTCGAGCGGTTGGTGGTGATCTCCCGCCCCTCGCGGACCGCGCCCGAAAGCCAGCCCGAAGCGAGCGGGCTCCACGCCAGCACACCGAGCCCGTATTCCTCGGTCACCGGCAGCACGTGCGTTTCGATGCCACGCTGGAGGATCGAGTAGCTGGGCTGTTCGGTGACGTACCGGCTCAGGCGGTGTTCGCGGGCGGCCCACTGTGCCTGCACGACGCGATACGCGGGGAACGTCGACGAACCGAAGTAGCGGATCTTTCCCGCGCGCTGGAGATCGGTCAGCGCCGAAAGGGTCTCCTCGTCGCTGGTCTTCGGGTCCCAACGGTGGATCTGGTAGAGGTCGACGTGGTCGACGCCGAGGCGGCGCAGGCTGTTGTCCAGTTCGGTGACCAGCCAGCGTCGTGAAGCGCCCTGATGGTTGCGGTCGTCGCCCATCGGCATGGTCGCCTTCGTGGCCAGCACGATGTCCTCGCGGCGTCCGGCGATGGCCTTGCCGACCATCTTCTCCGACTCACCCGCGCTGTACATGTCAGCGGTGTCGACCAGGTTGATCCCGCCTTCGAGGGCGGCGTCGACGATGGCGGTGGCCTCGTCCTGGGTGGTGCGCCCGATCGCGCCGAAGTTCATCGCGCCGAGCGCGAGGGTGCTGACCTGCACACCGGTCCTGCCCAAGGTGCGGTACTGCATGACGGTGTCCTCCATGGCAAGATGAGCAAGCGGAACGTTGCTCCGCTAACAATACGGAACACTGTTCCGTTTGGCAACCATGGTGAGGATGCGCGTGGTGAGTGAAGAAGGCGCCAGGTCCAAACGCGCGGACGCCCGGCGCAACGAGAAGACCCTGCTCGACGCGGCGGCCGCCGTCTTCGTCACCTCGGGGGTCGAGGCGCCGGTCCGCGACATCGCGGCCAAGGCGGGTGTCGGGATGGGCACGATCTACCGGCACTTCCCGACCAGGGCCGACCTGATCATCGCCGTCTACCGGCACCAGGTCGACGCCTGCGCCGAGGCCGGACCGGAACTACTGGCGTCAAGCGATTCCCCATACGAGGCGTTGCGGCGCTGGATCGACCTCTTCGTCGATTTCCTGGTCACCAAACACGGTCTCGCCGCCGCTTTCCAGGCGGACAACACCGGTTTCGAGACGTTGCACGCCTACTTCCTCGACCGGCTCCTGCCCGTGTGCGCCACGCTGCTCGACGCCGCGGCCGAATCCGGCGAGATCCGCGCGGATCTCCAGGCGATCGAGGTCATGCGCGGCGTCGGGAACCTCTGCATCGGGGCCGACAGCGATCCCCGCTACGACGCCCGCCGGATGGTCGGCGTCCTCATCGCCGGACTCCGCTTCACGCCCTAGTTGTCAAGGGCTAAGGCAACGGTGGCGTCGAGTGAGGGGTGTGTGGATCCAGGTTGAGTGTCCCTTTTTCCACACACCCCCTCCGAAACCGGTCGTGACAGGGACGGCCTTCCACGTCAGTCAAGTCTGGGAAGGCTTCTTACCTGCCTTGACGGTCAATGCCGAGAACTTAGGCGACTCTGGGGTAGCTCCTCAGACTGTCCACAGAGGATGCTCTTCAAGGAGAAATGTTCGCTTGCGTCTATTTTGACCGTATCCTCAAGTACGTGATGGCCCCCTTCCTTGCGCTAGACGCAAGGAAGGGCGCCATCACGTACTTGACTGACCTCAGCCGACGTGTGGGCCGCGTCAGGCGGGCTTAGCTGTCGTCCGCAGTTCGGGGCTGATGCCCCCAATGCCTCATTCGGGGCGCTCACCGCCTCCAATGCCTCATTCGGGGCATCACCGAGGCGGGTAACTGCTGAATTCTGAATGCGTCTGGGTCTTCTCACGACTGGCGGGTGGCTGTGTCGCGAAAGCCACTTTCGAGACGTCTGATGTCCCGAAAGTGGCTTTCGCGACATGCTCGGCCGCGGTGCGGTCGCGCGCGGCCTGGTTGTAGTCGACGAAGATCCGGCCGCCGCGTTCTTCCTTTCACCACGCGATGGCCACCTTAAGTTCCAGGCATTGACCTTGAGGGTGGGGAAGGAGGCCTTCACGCGGTAGCGGGACCGCGACCGGTACTCGCTCGAACACGCCACGTTCGCACTCGGTGACACCGGAGCTCCAGGCGCCACAGCTTCACGCCCTAGCCGTTCAGCATCTTCAGAAAGCCGTTCTCGTACGTCGCGGGATCGGCGTCGTAGCCGACGTTCTGCGAAGTTCCCTTCGGTGTCACGTAAGTGCGGCCTGCCGCGGCGCCGTTCTGCCGGACGTCGACCTTCGTCTGCCGCAGCTTCACCGGGCTCACGGCGTCGAACACCTCGGACGAGGCGAGCGTGTCCCACCAGAACGCCGTCCCGTCATGGACGTACGGCGTGAGATCGGGCTGCGTGACGATGGAGTGCACCAGTTTCGCTTCCGCGGTCCGGCCTTCGCGGCCCAGGCGCTCCACATAGGACGGTGTGATGGGGACGTCGTTCGTGGCGTCCAGCGGGACGATGTCGACCCGGCGGAGTCCGGCGAAGACCTTGTCGGCCGAGGCGGGATCGAGCCACATGTTGACTTCTTGGGTGCCGTCGAACTTCTCCGCGTCCGGGCCGAACACGTTGCCAGGGACGTCGAAGGCGCCACCCATCACCGAAAGCCGCGAAATCCGTTGCGCCACACCGGGAACGTTCATCGCCTTCGCGACGTTCGTGAGCGGGCCGGTCGCGATCACGACGACCGGTTTCGCCGACTTGAGCACCGTCGCGGCGAGCAGTGTCGACGCCCGGATCCGTGACGGGCGGTCCGGAACCCCCGCGTCACCGAGTGCGCCGTTGAGGATGCTCTCGGTCCAGGCGCGGCTGTCGGCGGGCATCGGGTTCGCACCGGTGTCGGAGCCGTCGGCGACCGGAACACCGGAGAGCCCGCATTTCCCGAGCGCCGTCCGCACGTGGGTCAGCGCGCGCCCGGGGATTCCGGCGCCGTTGTTGGTGACGGTGACCGCGCGCAGGTCGATGCGGCGCTGTTTGTGGGCCTGGCACAGGTACGCGAGTGTCGCGATGTCCGCGAAATCGGAGTCGCCGTCGAACACGACCGGGACCGGTGAGGACGGCTGGGCAGCGGAGGCGGCCGGGACGGCGGCCGCGCCGAGGGCGCAGGCGAGGAGGGCGGCGAGCACGGCACGGGACGAGAACATGGCGTCACCGTAGCGAGAATTCCCGGCAGGACCTAAGTCCTCTTCGGCGTCGAATCCCTGGCGGCGGCCCGCCGGGCGCGCTACAACTCGGTCATGGAACGTACACGGTGTTGTGTGGTGGGGGGGCGGTCCGGCGGGGATGGTGCTCGGCCTGCTGCTGGCACGAGCCGGGGTGGAAGTCACCGTTCTCGAGAAGCACAAGGACTTCTTCCGCGACTTCCGCGGTGACACGGTGCATCCCCCGACGCTGATGCTGCTCGATGAACTCGGCCTCGGCGACCGGTTCGCGGAACTCCCGTCGAAACGGCTGGAGAAGATGCGGATGGAGATCGGCGGTACGACGATCGTCGCCGCCGATTTCAGCCGGATTCCCGGGCCGCACAAGTACATCGCGATGGTCCCGCAGTGGGACTTCCTGAACCTGCTCGCCGAAGCGGCGGCCGGGGAACCGGCGTTCACCCTGCGGATGGGCGCCGAGGTCACCGGCCTGCGCCGGGGCGGCGGGGTGCGCTACCGCGATTCCGACGGCGTGGAACGGGAACTGGCCGCGTCGCTCGTGGTCGGCTGCGACGGCCGGGATTCCCTGGTGCGCGCGGAAGCGGGGCTCGTGCCGCACGAGTACGACGTGCCGATGGACGTGTGGTGGGTCCGCGTGCCCAAACTCCAGGACACGGGCAAGGAAGCCGAGGTGTTCGGCTGTTTCGCGAACGGCCTCGCCGGTATGACGATGGACCGCGGCGACTATTACCAGACGTCGTACCTGATCAGGAAAGGCCAGGACGAGGCGCAGCGCGGCGAAGGCATCGAGAAGTTCCGCGAACGGATCGGCGGCCTGTTCGGCTGGGGAGAGGGCGAACTCGCCGCGATCCGCGATTGGGACGACGTCAAACTGCTGAAGGTCCGGATGTCCAAGCTCCCGCATTGGTACTCCGAGCGGGTGCTGTGCATCGGTGACGCCGCGCACGCGATGTCACCGGCCGGTGGGATGGGCGTCAACGTCGCGGTGCAGGACGCCGTGGCGGCCGCGCGGATCCTCGCCGCCCCGCTACGGCGCGGCACGCTGACCGCGCGGGACCTCGGCCGGGTGCAGCGCCGCCGGAACGTCGCCGTCAGCCTCATCCAGATGCAGCAATTGGGGGAGCACAAGATGCTCATCGAGCCCGCCCTCGACGGGACCCTCACCGCGCGGACCATCCCCCTGGCTCTCCGGCTTTCGGACCGGTTTCCGCTGCTCACCGGCCTAGCCGCGGTCATGGGCGGCATCGGCCCCCTCCGCGAGAAGACCCCGGCCTTCGCCCGCCGCTGACGCCGCGTTTCGTCCTCTAGTTGCGGTAGTTGCACGCGCAACTACCGCAACTAGAGGACGAAACGCGGGCACAATGGAGGGGTGAGCGATCCCTTGGCGGGTTTCGTCGGCTTCGCGGAGGCTTTGCGCGAAGCCGGTTTGCCGTGCGACGCGCACCGAGTCCAGGCGTACCTGTCGGCGGTCGGCGAGGTCGACCTGGCCGACCCCGAGCAGCTGTACTGGGCAGGACGGCTGACGCTGTGCGCCGACCCCGACGACCTCCCTCACTACGACACCGCGTTCGACAGCTGGTTCACCGAGGCCGAAACCGGCCCCCGGCGGCGAGGCAGGGAGGCGCCGCCGAAGCGCGCCAGGATCGCCGCGCTCGCACAGGCGGCCGGCCAGGGCGAGTCCGGCGCGGAACCCGACCGGCTCCGCGTGGCGGCGAGTGAGGACGAGGTCCTGCGGCACCGCGACCTCGCCGAACTGACCGTCGCGGAACGGGCCCACCTGCGGGAACTGCTCGCGAAGCTGCGCCCGGCCCTCCCGCTGCGGTCCTCGCCGCGCCGTCGCGCCGCGCGGCGGGGCACTCTCGATCCGTCTCGTACGCTCCGGGCGATGCTGGCCGGAGGCGGCGAGCCCGTCCGCCTGGCGTACCGGCGGAAGGGTGCGAAACCCCGCCGTCTCGTCCTCTTGATCGACGTCTCCGGCTCGATGGGCCCGTACGCCGATGCCCTGCTGCGGTTCGCGCACGTCGTCACCCGGCGCGCTCCCGGCCGCGTCGAGGTGTTCACCCTGGGCACCCGGCTCACCCGGGTGTCCCGCCAGCTGCGCCTGCGCGATCCCGAGCACGCGATGCTCGCCGCGGCCGCCGCCGTCCCCGATTTCGCGGGCGGGACCCGGCTCGGCGAGACCCTGCGGGCGTTCCTCGATCGCTGGGGACAACGCGGCGTGGCCAGGCGTTCGGTGGTCACCGTGTTCTCCGACGGCTGGGAACGAGGTGACCCCGGCCTGCTCGGCGAGCAGCTCGCCAGGCTTCGCCGGCTCGCGCACGCCGTATTCTGGGTGAATCCGCACGCGGGGAGGGCGGGTTACGCTCCCGTGCAGTCCGGCATCGTGGCCGCGCTCCCGTACCTCGATCGGCTGCTCGCCGGGCACAGCTTGGCCACGTTGGAACGACTGCTTCTGGAGATCGCCGATGCGTGACGTACTGGACGAACTGCACCGCCGCTGGGCGGCGGGCGAGACCGTGGCGGTCGGCACGGTGGTGGCGACGTTCTCGTCGGCGCCGCGCAGCCCCGGCGCGGCGATGCTCGTCGCGCCGGACGGCACGGTCACCGGCAGTGTCTCCGGCGGCTGCGTCGAGGGCGCCGTCTACGAACTCGCGCACCAGGTGGTCGCCGACCGTGCCCCCGTGTTGCAGCGCTACGGCGTCACCGACGACGACGCGTTCGCGGTCGGGCTGACCTGCGGCGGGATCATCGACATCTATGTCCAGCACGTCGACCGAGACTCGATGCCGGAACTCGGCGAGGTCGTCGAATCGGTCCACAGTGGACAGCCGGTCGCCGTGGTGACGGTGATCGAGCACGAACGGGAAGGGCTGGTCGGCGAGCATCTGATCGTCTGGCCGGACCGGGTCACCGGTTCGCTCGGTTCCTCGCGGATGGACGACGCCGTCGCCGACGACGCGCGTGGGATGCTCGTGGCCGGTCGCACCGGCACGCTGCGCTACGGGCCGGACGGGCAGCGCCGCGGCGAAGGGATGACGGTCTTCGTCAACTCCTTCGAGCCGCCCGCGCGGCTGCTGGTGTTCGGCGCGATCGATTTCGCCGCCGCGATGGCGAAAATGGGCGCGTACCTCGGCTACCAGGTCACGGTCTGCGACGCGCGGCCCGTGTTCGCGACGAAGAGCCGGTTCCCCGACGCGCACGAGGTCGTCGTCGACTGGCCGCATCGCTATCTGACCGCCGAAGCCGAGGCGGGCCGGATCGACGGCCGGACCGCGATCGCCGTGCTTACCCATGACCCGAAGTTCGACGTGCCGTTGCTGGAGGTCGCGTTGCGGCTCGACGTGGGCTACGTCGGCGCGATGGGCTCGCGAAAGACCCACGACGACCGGTTCGCGCGGTTGCGCGAAGCCGGGGTCACCGAGGCGGAACTCGAACGGCTGTCCTCGCCGATCGGCCTTGACCTCGGCGCGCGGACCCCGGAGGAGACGGCGGTGTCGATCGCGGCGGAGATCATCGCGTTGCGGTGGAGCGGTTCGGGGTCGCGGCTCGCCGAACTCACCGGCCGGATCCACGGCTGACGCCGGGCACCGGGATCGCTTGGCTCGACTTGACCACGTCGAAGGCCGGCAGGGTCTCGAACCGTTTGACGTGCTCGGTGAACAGGTTCCTGGCCAGGTGGCGGCTCGCCTTGAGATCCGGGGTGAGCAGGACGACGACGTAGTCCCACTGCCCGACGATGCTGTAGCAGTGCTGGACTCGCGGTTCGGCCAGCATGCGCTCGCGGAACGCGTTGTGGTGCTTCACGTCGTCGTCGGTCAGCGCGATCAGGATGACCGACGCCATCCCGGCGTCCAGTGTTTCGGGATCGAGCACGGCGACCTGCGCGCGGATCACGCCCGCGGCACGCAGCCTGGTCAGCCGCCGTTGGACCGCGCTCGGGGAAAGGCCGACGGCGTCCCCCAGTTCGTGCAGCGGGCGGGCCGCGTCGACCTGGACGAGGTCGAGCAGCAGATGATCGATCTCGTCGAGGGGCACGCAAGATTTTTGCACGCGGGCGGGAAAATTTACAATCGGCATGATCGACTTCCGGCCTAGCTTGGGCGTCATGACCGATATCGACCTCCAGCTGGACCACGTCGCCGAGGCGGCGAAGGTGATCGACCCCGTTTTCCTGAATTCCCCGCAGTACAGCGACGAACAGCTGAACGAACGGCTCGGCCGTCGGGTGCTGGTGAAAGTCGAGACCCTGAATCCGTTGCGCAGCTTCAAAGGCCGCGGCGCGGACTACTTCGCCGCCGGGCTGGAGCCGGGCACCACGATGGTGTGTGGCACGAGCGGCAACTTCGGGCAGGCCGTCGCCTTCGCGGCCAGGAAACGCGGCCTGCGGGCCGAGGTGTTCGTCCCCGCCGACATCTCCCCGGTCAAACTCCGGCGGATGGAGGCGCTGGGCGCCCGCGTGCGCCGGGTCGACGGCGAAGCGAAAGCCGCCGCTGCCGCCTTCGCCGCCGAAGCGCCGGATCGCGTCTTCGTGGTCGACGGCCGCGAGCCCGCGATCTCCGAAGGCGCGGGCACGATCGGCCTGGAACTGGCGCGGGAGACCGGGATCGACACGGTGGTGCTCCCGGTCGGCGACGGCGCGCTGATCGCCGGGGTCGCGCTCTGGCTCAAGGCGCACTCGCCGGACGTCCGGATCGTCGGCGTCGGGACCGAGTCGGCACCCGCGATGGCGCGGAGTTGGCAGGCGGGTGAACCGATCACCGTCGACCGGGCCAACTGGTTCGCCGGCGGGATCTCGATCCGGACCCCGGAGCCGGAATCCATCCGGCGGATGCGGTCGCTCGTCGACGACTTCGTGCTGGTCAGCGACGACGATCTGCGCGCGGCCATGCGACTGGGTGAGGAGATCCTCGGCGTCGTCCCGGAACCCGCGGGCGCCGCCGGCCTGGCCGCGCTGACCGTGCACGACCTGCCTGGCGAGTTCGCCACCACCGTGGTCACCGGGGCGAACGCCCCCTGGCCCCGTGAGGGATAAGGACGCTTCTCAGCGGCCCTTGCGTCGCGAAAGCCACTTTCGGGACATCAGACGTCCCGAAAGTGGCTTTCGCGACAGGGCCGCTAAGCAGTCGCGTGGAGACACTCACCCATGCTTCCGCATCTGCGACCTTTTTTCATGCCTCCAAACGCATCTGCGGGCGCAGCCGGGAGTGACCCCCTGGTGGGGGTTGTCCCGGCCAGGCAGAAGTAGCACGCTCGGCTGTGAGTCCGATCACGGTCCGCCGGGGTCGGTCCGTGACAACCGAATGACCGGCCGCTCCCGAACGACCCCGGACCAGCGCGGGGTTTCTCTTGCTTTTGGAGGCCTGATGCGCATCACCGTCACCGTCGACGGCACCAGTTACACAGACGACGTCGAACCCCGCACCCTGCTCGTGCACCATCTGCGCGAACGGGTCGGGAAGGTAGGCACCGTGGTCGGTTGCGACACCAGCAACTGCGGAGCCTGCACCGTCCACCTCGACGGGCACAGCGTGAAATCCTGTTCGGTTCTCGCGGTCCAGGCCGACGGCTGCGAAATCACCACGATCGAAGGACTCGCCCGGGACGGCGAACTGCACCCGGTGCAGAAGGCGTTCCACGAGAATCACGCGCTCCAATGCGGATTCTGCACGCCCGGCATGATCATGCAGTCGATCGACCTGCTCGCCGACAATCCCGATCCGGACGAAAAGGCCGTCCGAGAAGGACTCGAAGGCAACCTGTGCCGCTGCACGGGTTACCAGAACATCGTCCGCGCGGTGCGCGACGCCGCCCATCGGATGCGGCCCGGTGCCGGGCCCGAAGCGGAGCGGCTCGCCTCGGACACCGCTTCCCGTGTCGGCTCGGGTGGTGAATGATGACCTCCACGATCGAACCGGAGGTCGGCAAGTCCCGTCGCCGCAAGGAGGACGAGCGGCTCATCACCGGCCGCACGCGCTGGACCGACAATCTGACGCTGCCGGGCATGCTGCATCTCGCGGTGCTGCGCAGCCCGTTCGCGCACGCCAAGATCGTCTCGATCGACGTCACCGAGGCGAAGTCCGCGCCGGGTGTCGTCGCCGTCTACACGGGGAGGGATCTCGATCCCGAAAGCGCCATCGGGATGCCGTGCGCGTGGCCGATCACGCCGGACATGAAATCGCCGAGGCGGCCCATTCTCGCTTCGGACACGGTGAACTTCGCCGGTGAAGGCGTCGCGGTGGTCGTTGCCCGCACGTCGGCCGAAGCGCATGACGCGCTCGAAGCGATCGACGTCGAGTACGACGAACTGCCGGTCGTTCTCGGGCTCGAGAACGCCCTCGCCGAGGGCGCGCCGCTGGTGCACGAAGATCTCGGCACCAACCAGAACGCCGTATGGGTCTTCGATTCCGCAGGCGCGGGAACGGGTTCCGACGTCGAGGACGCGATCGCGAACTCGGAAGTCGTCCTCAAGCGGCGTTTCCGTCAGCAGCGGCTCGTGCCCGCCTTCATGGAGCCGCGGGCGTGCGTCGTCGACCCGACCGGCAGCCAGCTGGTCATGTGGTCGGCCACCCAGGTCCCGCACATCCTCAAGACGATGACGGCGGCCACACTCGGTCTCCCCGAGCACAAGGTGCGGGTGATCGCGCCGGACGTCGGCGGCGGGTTCGGCGGCAAGATCGCCGTGCTGCCCGAAGAGATGATGTCGACGCTGATCGCGCGGCGGCTCGGCAAACCGGTCAAGTGGACCGAGTCCCGGTCGGAGTCGATGGTCGCCGCGCACCACGGCCGCGACCAGATCCAGGATCTCACCATCACCGCGAACCGCGACGGCACGGTGACCGGCCTCAAGGTCGAACTGCTCGCCGACATGGGCGCGTACCTCGGCCTCGTCGGCCCCGGCGTGCCGATCCTCGGCGCGTTCATGTTCAACGCCATCTACAAGTTCCCGGCGTACCACTTCGCCTGCACCAACGTGTTCACCAACACCACGCTCACCGACGCCTACCGCGGCGCCGGGCGGCCGGAGGCCACCTTCGGCATCGAGCGGATCATGGACGAACTCGCCGTCGAACTGGGCATGGACCCGATGGAGCTGCGCGAGAAGAACTGGATCTCCCACGAGGAGTTCCCGTTCACCACGGTGGCCGGGCTGACCTACGACTCGGGCAATTACGAGGCCGCCACCGCCAAGGCCAAGGAACTGTTCGACTACGACGGTCTCCGCCGGGAACAGAAGGAGCGTCGGGAATCCGGCGACTCCGTCCAGCTCGGTATCGGCATCTCGACCTTCACCGAAATGTGCGGCCTCGCGCCGTCGAGGGTGCTCGGCTCGCTGGATTACGCCGCCGGCGGCTGGGAACACGCGGACATCCGGGTGCTGCCGACCGGCAAGATCGAGGTCATCACCGGCGCCTCCGCGCACGGCCAGGGCCACGAGACGGCGTGGAGCCAGATCGTCGCCGACAAACTCGGTGTCCCGTTCGAGGACATCGAGGTCATCCACGGCGACACCCAGTCCTCGCACAAGGGCATGGACACCTACGGTTCCCGGTCGCTGGTGGTCGGCGGGATCGCGGTGGTCAAGGCGGCGGACAAGGTGCTCGCCAAGGCCAAGCCGATCGCGGCGCATATGATGGAATGCGCCGAGGACGACCTCGAGTTCGAGGCGGGCAAGTTCTCCGTCAAGGGCACGGATTCCTCGACGTCCATTCAGGACATCGCGTGGGCCGTGTTCTCGGCGCACGACCTGCCCGACGGCGTCGAACCCTCGCTGGATTCGTCGGACACGTTCGATCCGGAGAACTTCTCCTTCCCGCACGGCACGCATCTGTGCGCGGCGGAGGTCGACACCGAGACAGGGCGTGTGAAGCTGCGCTCCTACGTCTGCGTCGACGACGTCGGCGTGGCGGTCAACCCGCTGATCGTGGAAGGCCAGGTGCACGGCGGACTGGCGCAGGGCATCGCGCAGGCGTTGTTCGAAGAGGCCGTCCACGACGAAGGCGGGACGCTGACCACCGGGACGTTCGCCGACTACCTCCTGCCGTCGGCGGCGGATCTGCCCCACTTCACCACCGACCGCACCGAGACACCGTCCACGACGAACCCGCTGGGCGCCAAGGGAGTCGGCGAGGCGGGCACGATCGCTTCGACCCCGGCGGTGGTCAACGCCGTGATCGACGCGGTCCGGCACTTCGGGGTGGACGACATCGAAATGCCGTTGACCCCGATGCGGGTCTGGCACGCCATCCAGCACGGGTCGGCCGCCGCGGGCGGGCTGGGTTCCGAAGCCGGTGACGGTCTCGGTTCGATCGACGCCACCGGAGGTGCCCAGTGATCCCGGCCCCGTTCGACTACGTAGCTCCGTCCACAGTGGACGAAGCGGTGTGCGCGCTGGCCGAAGCGGGCGAGGACGCCAAGGTGCTGGCAGGCGGGCAAAGCCTGTTGCCGGTGCTGCGGATGCGGCTCGCCACGCCGACCACGCTGATCGACCTCGGGAAGGTCTCCGAGTTGCGCGGTGTCCGCGAGGACGGCGACGCGCTGGTCATCGGCTCGATGACCACGCACTACGACGTCCAGCGGGACGGGCTGGTCGCCGCGCACGCCGCGCTGCTCAAGGCCGCCACCGACACGGTCGCCGATCCGCAGATCCGGCATCGCGGCACGTTCGGCGGCGCCATCGCGCACGCCGACCCGGCCGGCGACCTGCCGGCGCCGGTGCTCGCGCTCGGCTGCGAACTCGTCGTCGCCGGACCGGGCGGGCGGCGGACGGTCGCCGCGGCGGACTTCTTCCAGGACATGTTCACCACCGCGCTCGCCGCGGACGAGATCCTGGTCGAGGTCCGCGTGCCGAAACACACCGGCTGGCGTGCCCACTACGAGAAGTTCAACCGGGTCGCGCAGGCGTGGTCGATGGTCGCGGTCGCGGCCTGCGTCCGCACCGAGGCGGGCACCATCGAGGAGGCGCGGGTCGCGCTCACCAACATGGGTTCGACGCCGGTGCGGGCGGCCGGGGTCGAGGCGGCGCTGGTCGGCTGCGCGGCCACCGCCGAGGCGATCCGCGGCGCGGCCGAACACGCGGCCGAAGGCACGAACCCGACGGCGGACGGCAACTCCGACGTCGAGTACCGGCAGCAGCTCGCCAGGGTGCTGACCGGCCGGGCGGTCCTCGCCGCCGCGGGCTCCTGACAGCTATCGGAAGGGAGGTCGGCCCGTGCGGCTCGACCACGAATTCACCGTTCCCGCCCCGGTCGACGAGGTCTGGAAGGCCGTCGTCGATCCGGAACGGGTGGCGCCGTGCCTGCCCGGCGCCACCGTCACCCAGGTCGACGGGGACGCCTTCGAAGGCACGGTGAAGGTCAAGCTCGGGCCGATCTCCCTGCTCTACAAGGGAGCCGGTCATTTCGTCGAAAAGGACGAGGACGCCGGGAAAGTGGTGATCAAGGCGGCCGGCAAGGACGCGCGCGGCGCGGGCACGGCGTCGGCGACGGTGACGCTCACCCTGACCGAGAAGGACGGCGTCACCCACGGCGCCGTCGCCACGGAACTGGCGGTCACCGGCAAACCGGCGCAGTTCGGGCGCGGGATGATCTCCGAGGTCGGCGGCAAGCTCCTCGACGCGTTCGCGGACTGCCTGTCCGGCAAGCTCGCCACCAAGGCCGAACCCGCGAAGCCCGAACCGCCGGAGCGTCCGCCGTTGAAAGCGGTGAAGCCGGTGGCGGAAGGTGAAGCCATCGACCTGATGGAGTACGCGGGCGAATCGGTGGCCAATCGGGTGGCGCCGGTGCTGGTCGCCTTGGCCGGAGTGCTCGTGGTCGTCGCGATCGTGCGGGCCTTGAGGCGCTGAGTGTGACCCACCACGCGAAATAGCCCGCGTCCTCCGCCGTTGAACCCGGTATGAAGGCGGATCACGAAGTCGACGTGGCGGTGATCGGGGCGGGCCAGGCCGGTCTGTCGGCGGCGTATCACCTGCGCCGCGCGGGTTTCGCCAACGAGGTGGGTTTCGTCGTGCTCGACCACGGCAAACGGCCAGGAGGCGCGTGGCAGTACCGCTGGCCTTCGCTGGTGATGGAGAAGGTCCACGGCGTCTACGACCTCCCCGGGATGTCGTTCGGCACCCCGGATCCGCACCAGCCCGCGGCCGAGGCCGTTTCCGAGTACTTCGGCCGCTACGAGCGCACCTACGACCTCCCGGTCCATCGCCCTGTCGACGTCCTGTCGGTGAGCGGCGAGGAAGACCGGCTGGTCGTCACCAGCGCGACGGAAACCTGGGCCGCCCGCGCGGTGATCAGCGCGACCGGCACCTGGGACCGGCCGTTCTGGCCGTACTACCCGGGGCAGGAGACCTTCCGCGGCCGCCAGGTGCACACCGCCGACTACACCGGTGCCGGCGAGTTCCGCGGCAAGCGCGTCGTCGTGGTCGGCGGTGGCGCGTCGGCCGTCCAGCTGCTGCTGGAGATCGCGCCGTTCGCGCGCTCGACGCGGTGGGTGACCCGGCGCCCGCCGGTCTGGCGTGACGAGCCGTTCAGCGAGGACTGGGGCCGCGAAGCCGTCGCCAAGGTCGACCGGCGGGTCCGGGAGGGCCTGCCGCCGAAGAGCGTCGTCAGCGTGACCGATCTGGCGGTGACACCCGAGGTGCGGGCGGGGCTGGACGCGGGGATCCTCGACCGGCACCCGATGTTCGAGCGGATCACCCCGGACGGCGTCGTGTGGACCGGCGGCACCTTCGAACCCGCCGACATCATCCTGTGGGCCACCGGTTTCCGGGCCGCCATCGACCACCTCGCGCCGCTGCGCCTGCGCGGGCCGGGCGGCGGGATCCGGATGGACGGCACCCGCGTCCTCGCCGAACCGCGTCTGCACCTGGCCGGCTACGGTCCTTCCGCCAGCACCGTCGGCGCGAACCGGGCGGGGCGTACGGCCGTCACCGAGATCCGGCGCCTGCTCGGACGCTGAGGTCGTCGAGGATCCCGGCCAGCCCGACGGGCTTCCGGAAGAAGCCGGCGTGACTGCTCTCGAGTTCCCGGACGTCGAACGGGTTGTCCGGGGTGAGCGCGTCACCCTCGGCGAGGTAGAGGTCCTGGATCGCGAGTGGCATCGAGTGATCCTTGGTCAGTTTGACGAACGTGCGCGGGATCCGGCCCCAGGAATCCTTGTCGGCGCGGACGTCCCACTCGGGGCCGGCCGGCCAGAACACCTCGTCCGGCTGGCTCGTGACGATCACTTGGAGGAACTCGTCCTCGGTGAGTTCGGCCGCGACGGCGTCCCGAAGCGCGGCGCGTCGCCCGCGGTCGGCGCCACGCCAGTTGACCCGGATGAAACCCTGCTCCAACGGATTCCCGAGGAGTAGCGGTTCGATCGCGGGAAAGAACTCGGCCGACGTCCATTCGGGCAGCGCCGCGTATTCCCCGGGCGCGCGGTTCACCGGGCATTGAGCGGCGACGTAGACGATCCGGTCGATCAATTCGGGGATCGCGTTGGCGGCGGCGGTGACCGGGAGGCCGCCGAAGCTGTGCGCGACCAGGACGACCGGGCCGTGGTGGCGCACCCGCTCGACGGCGTCGACGACCGTCCCGATGAAGTCGTCCAAGGTCAGGTCGCTCATCACCGACGGCTCCGCCGCGAAGGCTTCGAGGTCCTGTTCGTAGTAGGCCTGGCTGAGACCAGCGCCCCGGCCGGGAAGATCGAGTGCGAGCGTCCGATGCCCGTGTGACGCCATCTCCCGCTGGACGGCCGACCAGCTGTGCGCCGCACTTCCCGAACCGTGCACGAAGACGAAAGTGGGAATCATGCTTCCGATTGTGGCGGATTCCGGCCGCCGGTGAGCAGCGCCGCCCGAAAGGGAGACGAAGAATGGTCGGCTGGGCGCTTTCCGGATTCTCGTCAATCGGCCGGTATCCCCGGCTGCCCGCGGCACTCCTTTGACCCGGGGAGCAGAAAACACGAAATTCGCACTGGGGGATCACCATGTCATCGATCGACGACATCACCTCGCTTGATCGCGTCCGTTCCGGTACCTGCCTTCCGGATCTGCTCGGACACTGGTCGAGGACACGGCCGGAGGCGGTCGCCGTCGTCGACGGTGACCGGGAACTGACGTTTCGCCTGCTCGAAGAAGCGAGCGGGGAACTCGCCGCGCATCTCGCCGGCCTGGGAATCGGCGCGGACGACCCCGTCGGCCTCTACGTCGAGCCTTCCGCGGACCTGATGGTCGGCGCGTGGGGCATCCTCGCCGCCGGGGCCGCCTATCTGCCGTTGTCCCCGGAGTACCCGGAAGAGCGGCTGCGGTACATGCTCGAAGACAGCCGCACCGGCGTCGTCGTCACCCAGCCGCATCTCGCCGGTCGGCTCGCGGGACTGGTGCCCGCCGGGACGCGGATCGTGTCCGTCGCCGACGCCCACGGCGTGCCCGGCGAGGTTCCGCCCGGGCCGCGACCGGACTCGCTGGCTTACGTCATCTACACCTCTGGCAGCACCGGCAAGCCGAAGGGCGTGATGATCGAGCATCGCGGTGTCGTGTCCCAGATGCGCTGGTTGCGGTCTTGCGGCCATCTGGACCCGGATGTCACGGTGCTGCAGAAGACGCCGATGAGCTTCGACGCCGCGCAGTGGGAGATCTTGGCGCCCGCCGCGGGTGCCCGGGTGGTGATGAGCACGCCGGGGAGTTTCCGGGATCCCGAAGCATTGATCGACGCGGTGGTGAAGCACGGCGTCACCACCGTGCAATGTGTCCCGACGCTGTTGCAGGCGCTGCTCGACACGGAACGCCTCGCGACCTGCACCACGCTGCGGAAGTTGTTCTCCGGCGGCGAGGCGCTTTCGCGTCAGCTGGCCAAGGAACTCGTCCGTGAACTGCCATGGGCGCGGCTGGTCAATCTCTACGGGCCGACCGAATGCACGATCAACGCGACCGCCCACGTCGTCGACCCGGACAGGATCGACGAGAGCGCCGCGATGATCTCGATCGGCGTGCCGGTCGACGACACCCAGTGCTTCGTGCTCGACGCCGACCTCGCCCCGGCCGACATCGGGGAAACGGGGGAGCTGTACATCGGCGGCGTCCAGCTGGCCCGTGGCTATCTGAACCGGCCGGAGCAGACCCGCGAGCGGTTCGTGCCGAATCCGATCGCCGCGACCGAGCGGCTGTACCGCACCGGCGATCTCGCCTACTGGAATCCCGACGGCACCATCCAGTTCGTCGGGCGCGCGGACAACCAGGTCAAACTGCGCGGCTACCGCGTCGAACTGGACGAGATCACGGTGGCGATCGAGGAGCACCCGTGGGTTCGCCGGGCCGCGGCGGTGGTGACCGACGACGCGCGGACCGGGTCGAAAGCGCTCGTCGCCTGCGTGGAGCTGAATCCGCGCGAAGCCGCGGTGATGGACCAGGGCAACCACGGCGGGCACCACCAGTCCAAGGCCGGCAAGGTGCAGGTCAAGGCGCAGCTGTCGAATCCCGGCATCCGTGCCGTCGCGGGTCGTCCGGCCGTCGCGTTGCCTGGCAAGGAGGAGACCGCCTACCAGCGGCGGGAAGTCTTCGCCCGCAAGACCTACCGCTACTACGAAGGCGGCGCGGTCACCCGCGAAGACCTCGCCGCGCTCCTGACACCGGGCCCGGTCAGTGCGTACTCCCGCGAACCCGGCGAGCTTTCGTTCGCCGAACTGGGTGAGCTGCTGCGCTGGTTCGGCTGCTTCTCCAGCGACGAGCGGTTGCTGCCGAAGTACTCCTACGCCTCACCGGGCGCGCTGTACGCGACGCAGTTGTACCTGGAGACCAGCGGTCTCGACGGCCTCGGTGCCGGAATCCATTACTACCACCCGATCGACCACGCGCTGGTCAAGGTCGCCGAGAGCATGGGCGACGGGCATTCGGTGCATTTCATCGGCCGCACCGGGGCCATCGAACCGGTGTACAAGAACAACATCCGCGAGGTCCTCGAATTCGAGGCCGGGCACATGATCGGGGTGTTCGAGGAGATCCTGCCCGAGTACGGCCTCACGATCAGCCCGTCGGCGTTCGATCCCCGGCCGGCCGACCGCTTCCGTGCCGCCGCCGGCGATCACCATCTCGGCACGTTTTCCCTGCACGCCAACGACGGCACGCCGAGGCGGGACGACACCGAACTGTTCGTGCAAACCCATCCTGGCCGGGTCGAGGGCCTGCCCGCCGGTACCTACCGATGGCGGAACGGGGAGTTCGAGCGGCTTTCCGACGCTCTGATCGAGTCCAAGCACGTCATCGCGATCAACCAGAAGGTGTACGAGCGCGCGGCCTTCGGCATCACCGCCGTCAGCCGGACGGCCGACGAGTGGCTCGAATACGTCGGTCTCGGCGTGAAGCTGCATCACCTGCAGCGCAACGGCTTGGGACTAGGGTTCATGTCGTCGGGCTATAGCTCCAGAAGTGGTAATCCGTTGCCTGCCGCCCGGCGGATCGGTGACATCCTCGCCGGGCAGGGGATCGCCCCCGGGCCGTCCTACTTCTTCGTCGGCGGCAAGGTGAGTCCGGAGCAGGTGCGCAGCGAGGGGATGCGCGAAGACGCCGTGCACATGAAGGGTCCCGCGGAGATCATCCGCGACGAACTCGCGAACACCCTGCCCGACTACATGATCCCCAACCGGGTGCTGGTGCTGGACGAACTGCCGTTGACCGCCAACGGAAAGGTCGACGCGCAGGCGCTGGCGGCGACCGACGCCGTCCGGACGGCCAACGGTGACACGCCCTACGTCGCACCGTCGACGAGGCACGAGCGGTGGCTTGCCGAGGTGTGGGGCAAGGCGCTGAAGTACGACGATGTCTCGGTGCGGGACGACTTCTTCGCCGCCGGAGGCAACTCGCTGACCGCGGTCGCCCTGGTGAACCGGATCAACCGCGAGTACGGCACCCGGTTGCCCTTGCAGGTCGTGTTCGAATGCCCGAAGCTGGCCGAGCTGGCCGCCCGTATCGGGGAGGACTCCGGCGGGCCGT
Organism: Amycolatopsis coloradensis; assembly: GCF_001953865.1. Taxonomy (GTDB): domain Bacteria; phylum Actinomycetota; class Actinomycetes; order Mycobacteriales; family Pseudonocardiaceae; genus Amycolatopsis; species Amycolatopsis coloradensis. The sequence goes on along the minus strand of NZ_MQUQ01000002.1, from coordinate 228,339 downwards.
CGTCGCGGCTGGTCCCCTTGGCGGCAGGCGATGGCCGCCCGGTGTTCTGCTGGCCGGGCCTCGGCGGCTATCCGATGAACCTGCGGCCGCTGGCCGCGAAAAACGGTCTCGGGCGGTCGTTCTACGGTGTGCAGGCCCATGGCGTCAACGCGGATGAGACGCCTTATGCCACCGTCGAGGAAATGGCGAAGGCCGACGTCGCCGAGATCCGGCGAATCAAGCCGGAGGGCCCGTACACGCTCTGGGGTTACTCGTTCGGCGCGCGGGTCGCCTTCGAATCGGCGTGGCAGCTGGAACAGCAAGGACAGCGGGTGGACGACCTCCTGTTGATCTGCCCGGGCAATCCCGAGGTCGGGGGCGGCGGAGAGCGGGTGGCGAGCTACACGAACCCGGCGTACCTGACGATCCTCCTGTCGGTCTTCCTCGGCTCGATCTCCGGGCCGGAACCGCTGGCCTGCCGGGAAACCGTCCGCGACGAAGACGGTTTCGTGGCCTTCGTGGCGGATCTGCTGCCCACTCTCGGCGAGCAGCTGATCCGGCGGATCGTCCGGATCGTGGAGGAGACCTACGAGTTCGACTACAGTTTCCGGGAACTCGCGCGACGGCGGATCGCGGCTCCGGTGACCCTCTTCAAGGCCGACGGCGACGACTACTCGTTCGTCGAAAACAGCTCCGGTTATTCGGCCACGCCACCGGTGGTGGTCACGCTCGAAGGCGATCATTACAGCGTCCTCAAGGAAAGCGGCGTCGCCGAACTGGTTTCGGCGATCCGCGCCAGGCTCGAGGGCTGACCAGCGAAGGAGAATCCCTGGTGACAGACTCTCTCGGTCCCCGCCTCAAGATCGGTGTCGTCGTCCCGTCCACCAACACCTCGGCCCAGCCGGAACTGGACGCGATGCGCCCCCACGGCGTCACCAACCACACCGGGCGGATGGTCATCGGCGACGACCCGATGGTCGACGAACCCGGTTTCGGCCACGTCATGCGCGGCATCCGGACGTCGACCCTCCCGGCGATCGAGAGTGTTGCCTGCTGTGACCCCGGTTGCGTGATCGTCGGGGTCTCGCCGGAAAGCCATTGGGAGGGAACGGAAGCGCACGGCCGCGTGCTCCATGCGATGCGGGCGGCCGCGGGCGGGCGGCCGGTGACGATGAGCCCGGACGCGATCGGTGCCGCGCTGTCGGCGTACGAAGTCCGCCGGATCGCGGTCATCACACCGTACCTGCCGGTCGGTGACGAATCGGTGAGCCGTTTCTTCGAAGACAGCGGGTACGACCTGCTGAGCATCTGTGGCCTCGGTGTGCCGAGCCCGGCCAAGATCTCCCATGTCTCCGAGACCGAACTCCGGGACGCGGTCAAGGAGATCGACAGCGCCGACGTCGAAGCCATCGTCCAGGTCGGCACCAACGTCGCGATGGCGCGCCTCGCCGCGGCCGCCGAGTTCTGGCTGGGCAAGCCGGTCCTCTCGAACAACGCCGTCCTGTACTGGCACGCCCTGCGCCAGAACCGCATCGCCGACCGTGTGGGCGGCTTCGGCTCCCTCCTGGCCGCGTACTGACCAGTATTTGACTGCTCGTTACAGAACGTGGCATGCTGGCCGTCATGCCCCGTCCCAAGGGATTCGATCCCACCGAGGTGCTCGACGCCGCCGTCAGCACGTTCTGGCGCAAGGGCTACGCGGCCACCTCCGCCCAGGACCTCGTCGACGGCACCGGTCTGGGCCGGGGGAGCCTGTACCACGCGTTTTCGAGCAAGCAGCACCTGTTCCAGGAGGCGCTGCGGCGCTACGAGGAAACCTCCGCCACGCGAGTGGAGGAGATGCTGGCCGCTCCGGGCACCATCCGGGGGCGGATCCGGCGGGTGCTGATGGACGTCGTCGAGGACGAGCTGGCGGAGGCGTCCGAGCATCGCGGCTGCCTCGCCGTCAACGCCGCCCTCGAACTCGGCGGGCTCGACGACGAGGTCACCGCCCGGGTCCGCCACAACTTCGAACGCGTGGAGAACGCGTTCCACGTCGAGTTCGCCGCCGCGCGGCAGGAAGGCGAGATCGGCGCCGACCGGGATCCGCGGGCGCTGGCGCAGTTCACCCTCGCCGCGATGTACGGCCTGCGCGTGCTGGGCAAGACCGCGGACCGGCAGGCGCTCGCCCAGGTTGTCGAAACCACCATCCAGGCGTTCTGATGTTCCAGGTTTCGTAACCGCTCCCCCGCCCCGCCACGGGTTTCTTTTGCCCGTGTTCTTTAACGAGCATTCCACAGGAGTGAAGCAAGTCATGACGGAAACCGTCGCGGTGCTCGGCACCGGAATCATCGGCGCCCCGGTGGCCCGCAACCTGAGCAAGGCCGGATTCGCCGTCCGTGCCTGGAATCGCACCGCCGCCAAGGCAGAAGCTCTGGCCGGGGACGGTGTCCAGGCGGTGGCGAGCGCCGCGGAAGCGGTCGAGGGCGTGCCGGTCGTGGTCACGGTCCTCACGGACGGTCCGGCGGTGCTGGAGGCGATCCGCGCGGCCGCCCCGGCCGCGGGCACGATCTGGGTGCAGCTCAGCACTGTCGGCGACGCTGTCGAGGACCTGGTCGCGTACGCCGACGAGCAAGGCCTGGTCTTCGTGGATGCCCCGGTGCAGGGCACCCGCCAGCCCGCCGAACAGGGCCGGCTGATCGTGCTGGCGGCGGGCGCGGCCGAGGCTCGCGAGACCGTCCAGCCGTTGTTCGACGCGATCGGCAAGCGCACGCTGTGGGTCGGCGAAGACGGCCGTTCCGGCGCGGCGAGCAGGCTCAAACTGGTGCTGAACACCTGGGTGATCGCGCTGACCCATGGCGTCGGCGAGGCACTGGCGCTGGCGGAAGGGCTCGGTGTCGATCCGCGGCACTTCGTCGACGTCGTCACCGGCGGCCCGATGGACAGCGGCTACTTCCAGGGCAAGTCCGCCGCGATCCTCAAGAACGACTACACCACCGCCTTCTCGGTCGACAACGCTGAGAAGGACGCCCGGCTGGTGCTCGAAGCCGCGGCTCGCGCGGGTGTCCGGATGGACGCCGTCGAGGCCGGGCGGGCCCGGTTCGCCCGCGCGTCCGAGGCCGGGCACGGCGACGAGGACATGGCGGCCGGCTACTTCGCCAGCTTCGACCGCAAATAGTCCTCTAGTTACGGTTGACATAGCGCACCTGCTTCGCTTTCCCGTCCTCGAAACCCTCACGCCCAGACAGATGCTCGGGGACGCCGACCTCCCACCACGCGCCGGCCTCGGTCCACGAGTTCGGCAGGGTCCGGACGACGACCACCGCCGGTCGTCGTCCGGCCACCGAGGCTTCCCGCGCCTTCGCGTAAGCCGCGCGTACGTCGTCCACAGTGGACGCCGTGAACACGGCGCATCCCAGCGATTCCGCGTGCCGGGCGAAGTCGACCCGAGGCGGTGACGCGTGCGCGCTCCGGCAGTCGGCGAGGAAGTTGTTGAACGGTTTGCCGCCCTGCCCCTCCTGTAGGCGGGCGATGACCGCGTAGCCGTCGTTGTCGCAGACCACCGCCACGAAGGAATGCCCGGCGAAGGCGGCCGAGAACAGCTCCGAGTTCAGCATCAGGTACGAGCCGTCACCGAGCATCGTGGTGACGAGGCCGTCGGTGTGGGCCATCGCCGCACCCCACGCGCCCGCGAGTTCGTACCCCATGCACGAGAATCCGTACTCGACGTCCATGCCGACCGGCCCCGATCCGCGCCAGCCGCCGATCAGCTCGCCGGGCATCCCGCCGGACGCGGTCATCACGTAGTCCCGCGGCTCGGAAAGGTCGTTGACCACGCCGACGACCTGGGCATACGTCGGCACCTCGCCGGAAACGGCGCGCAGTGAGTCGATATGCGCGTCCCACCGGCGACGTTCCGCCGTCGCGCGCTCCGTCCACAAAGGATCGACGCGCCAGCTTTCCAGCTGCGCCGCCAGATCGGTGAGACCGGCGTCGGCGTCGCCCACGACGGCCAGCGCGCCGTGCTTGACCGCGTCGAACCGGGCGGCGTTGAGGGTGATCAGCCGGACACCGGGGGAGAACACCGTCCAGGACGCCGTGGTGAAGTCCTGCAATCGGGTGCCCACGGCCAGCACGACGTCGGCCTCGGCGGCCAGGACGTTCGCGGAGGTCGAGCCGGTGACGCCCAGCGGGCCCGCGTGCAGTGGATGACCGTGCGGGACCAAGGTGCGCCCGGCCGTGGTTTCGGTAACCGGGACGCCGTGACGTTCGGCGAACGCCAGCGCGCGCTCACCGGCACCGGAGTACCGGACACCGCCGCCGAGGATCAGCAACGGTTTCTTCGCCGCTCGCAGTGCTCCCGCCGCCTCGGTGAGGGCCCGGCGATCGGGGCGCGGGCGCAGCAGCCGATGGGTCACCGGCGCGAACAGCGCGTCCGGGAAGTCGTAGGTCTCCACCTGGACGTCCTGCGGCAGCGCGAGCGTCACCGGGCCCGCGTCCGCCGGATCGGTCAGCACCCTGGCGACCTGCGGCAGGGTCGAAAGCAGCTGCTCGGGCCGGGTGATCCGGTCGAAATACCGGCTCACCGCGCGGAAGGCGTCGTTGACCGTGGCCGTCGGGTCGCCGAAGTGCTCCACCTGTTGCAGCACCGGATCCGGCGCGCGACTGGTGAAGGTGTCGCCGGGGAGCAGCAGCACCGGCAGCCGGTTGGCGTGCGCGACCCCGGCGGCGGTGACCATGTTCAGCGCGCCAGGCCCGATCGACGACGTCACCACCCCGGCCTGGCGCCGATGCGCCGCCTTCGCGTAGCCGACCGCCGCCAGCGCCATGCCCTGCTCGGTCTGCCCGCGCCACAAGGGAAGCTCGTCGCGATACTCCTCCAGCGCGGTGCCCAGACCCAGGACGTTGCCGTGCCCGAAGATCGCGAACACCCCCGGGAACAACGGGACTTCCCGCCCGTCCAGGGTTTCCGACCGCTGCGCCAGCAGCCAGCGCACCAGGGCCTGTGCCGTGGTCAGCTTCATGACACTCGCCCTTCGTGGCTGGTGACCGGGCAGCGCGGATCGAGTCCCTGGCCGTCCCACGTCTCGCGGACCCAGCCGTGCGCCGGGTCGTCGCAGAAGGCCATCGACCGCTCGTCGGCCGGCCCGGCCAGTACGTTCAGGTAGTACATCGGGTAGCCCGGCGCGGCGACACAAGGACCGTGATAGCCGCGCGGGATCAGGAAGACGTCGCCGTCCCGGACCGCGACGTCCTCGTCCAGCTCGCCGTCCGAAGTGTATGTCCTATGTAGACCGAATCCCTCGCGTGACGGTGTGACGCCGTCACGTCCGGCGACGCGGAAGTAGTAGATCTCCTCGTTGACGACCTCGCATTCGGACGCCTCGTCGTGCTTGTGCGGCGGGTACGACGACCAGTTGCCGCCGGGGGTGATCAGCTCGCAGGCGTTCAGCTTGTCCGCGTGGTCCCAGACGCCTGGCACCCCGAAGTTGGTGACCTGCCTCGTCGCCTGCCCCGCTCCGCGCACCTCCACCGGTACGTCCTCCGCCGGTCCGTAGCGCGGTTCGAGACGGCGGGCGCAGCGCGCCATCGGCAGCGCGACCTCGATTCCGTCCTTTGTCGACAAGTCGACTTCGGCGTCGCGCGGCACGTAGGCGAAGTCCGTGACGCGGGTGAACACGGAGTCCCGTCCCGCCAGCTCGAAGACCTGACCGTCGACCCGGACCGTGCACGCGCCGGACAAGGGGAGGACGAACGCCTCGTACTCCCCGGTGCGCACGATCCTGGTCTCACCGGCGGACAGGGAAAGCACCCGCAGGCCGCTGTAGGTCCAGCCCGCCGAGTCCGGGGTGAGCCGGATCGGATCGCGCTCGTCCGAAAGCGTCCCGAGTGGACGATGCAGCTTGCTCACAGCAACTCCTCGATCTCGTCGGCGGTGGGCATGGCGTCGGCGCAGGCCAGCCGGGACGCGACGAGCGCGCCCGCCGCGTTGGCGTAGGTGGCGATGCGCACCGGATCCCAGCCGGAGAGCAGGCCGTGGATCAGGGCGCCGCCGAAACCGTCCCCGGCGCCGAGCCCGCAGACGACCTCGACCCGCAGCGGCGGCACGGTCCAGCGTCCCTCGGCGGTGGCCACCAGGACGCCATCGGCGCCCTTCTTGATCACCGCGAGTTCGACGCCTCTGGCCAGCATCCTGGACGCGGCCTCGTCGGGATCCGCGGTGCCGACGGCGACCTCCGCCTCGGTGCGGTTGCCGACGGCGACCGTGACGTGGTCGAGCATCCAGCCGATCTCTTCGCGCGCGGTGTCGGTGCCGGGCCAGAACATCGGCCGGAAGTCGAGGTCCAGCACGGTATGCGACCGCCGTCCGCGCCGCTCCAGCATCTTGCGCTGGGTGCCGCGCGCCGGTTCGACGGACACGCCGGTTCCGGTGACCCACAGCAGCGGGACCGTTTCCACGACGTCCCAGGGCACGTCGGCTTCGCCGAGGGTCAGATCCGGGGCGATGGGGGACCGGTAGAACAGCAACGGCGGATCCGCGGGCGGGTCCAGCGCGCAGAACACCACAGGCGTCTGGAATTCCGCCGAGGTCCCGACGTGGTCGGGGGCGACGCCGAACTCCCGCAACGCCTGCCGCACGTAGTCACCGAAGCCGTCCGGGCCGACCTTTGTCAGCACGGAGGTCGAGCGGCCGAGCCGCGCGGCGGCGACCGCGACGTTGGTCGCGGTGCCGCCGAGCGACTTGGCGAAGGTGCTGACCCCGGCCAGCGGCACGCCGCTCTGTTCGGGGTAGAGGTCCACCCCGACCCGGCCGACGGTCAGTGCTTCGAGAGCGGTCATGAAGGGGACTCCACCTGTCGCAACTCGTGTTCGAGGGCTTCCAGTTCCGCACCGCCCGCCATTTGCCGGGCTAGTTCGGCCAGCTCGATCCCGGCCTTCTCGTAGGTGCCGAGCGGCGCGCCCCGCTTGAGCAGGAGGAACCTGTCGGCCACCGGATACGCGTGGTGCGGGTTGTGCGTGATCAGCACGACGCCGAGCCCGCGATCACGGGCCTGCGCGACGTACTTGAGTACGACACCGGCCTGTTTCACGCCCAACGCGGCTGTCGGCTCGTCGAGGATCAGCACCTTCGCACCGAAGTGCACCGCCCGTGCGATGGCGACGCACTGCCGTTCGCCACCGGACAGCGTGCCGACAGGCTGCTCGACGTCACGCAGGTCGATGCCCATGTCGGACAACGCCTTCTTGGTCGTCTCACGCCCTTTCTTGCGGTCCAGCGCCCGAAAGGGACCGAAGCCGACCGTCGGTTCGGAGCCAAGGAAGAAGTTCCGCCACACACTCATCAGCGGCACGACCGCCAGGTCCTGGTACACCGTCGCGATGCCGCGATCGAGCGCTTCCCGCGGCGAGGCGAACCTGACCGGCTCACCCTCGATCAGGAACTCGCCTCGGTCGTGCTGGTGGACTCCGGCCAGGATCTTGATCAAGGTGGACTTTCCGGCCCCGTTGTCGCCGAGCACGCAGGTCACCTCACCCGCGTTCACCACGGTGGACACGTCGCGCAACGCGATCACGCTGCCGTAGGTCTTGCCGACGTCCTTGACTTCCAGGAGATGGCTCATCGCCGCACCCTTTCCGCGCGCCGCCGGAAGGCGTTGTTGACCAGGACCGCGGACAGCAGCATCACGCCGAGGAACAGCATGAACCAGTCGCTGTCCCAGCGGGCGAACACGATGCCCTGCCGCGCCATGCCGAAGATCAGCGCCCCGATCGCGGCACCGATCGCCGAACCGAAGCCGCCGGTGAGCAGGCAGCCGCCGATCACCGCCGCGATGATGTACTGGAACTCCAGCCCGATGCCTTGGTTCGCCTGGACGCTCGCGAACCGCAGGATGTTGATCGAGCCGACCAGCCACGCGGCGAGCGCCGTGGTCATGAACAGCATGATCTTGGTGCGTGCCACCGGGACGCCGACCGCGCGCGAGCTGAGCGCGCTGCCTCCGACGGCGAAGATCCAGTTGCCGAGCCGGGTCCGCACCAGCAGCCAGGCCGCCAGCACGGCGAACCCGATCCACCAGACGATGGAGATCCGGAACGCCGTCCCGCCGATGTCCACTGTGGACGCGAACACGAAGCCGGCGGACTCGTAGCCGTCGGTCGAGCGCATCCCCGAGACCTGGACGGTGCCGGTGACCAGCCGCGTGACGCCGAGGTTGAGCCCTTGCAGTGCCAGAAACGTGCCGAGCGTGACGATGAAGCTGGGCAATCCGGTGCGTAGCACCAGCCAGCCGTTGAACGCGCCGACCGCGAGGGCGAACACCAGCGACGCGAGCAGCGCGAGCCAGACGTTCCAGCCCGCCCGCGTCGCCAGAGTCGCGGTGACGAGCGCGGTGGACGCCGTCATCACCCCGGCCGAGAGGTCGAACTCGCCGCCGATCATCAGCAGGGACACGGCGACCGCCATGATGCCGAGCGTCGAGGCGTCGTCCAGCCAGGTCGCCACGCCGCTGCCGCTGAAGAACTGGTCGGTGACGACGGTGAAGAAGAGGAAGACGGCGACGGCGCCCAGGAGCGAGCCGATCTCGGGCCGGGCGACCATCCGGTCGAGCAGCCGCGGTTTCGCGATCCGTTCGTCGAGGGTGGTTGTCATCGCGTGCCCCTTCGCACGTACGGGCCGATGGTGTCCACAGTGGATTTGTCGACCAGGTCGGGTCCGGTGAGCACCGGTTTCCCGCCGCCGACGACGTTCGCGTTGTCCCGGTAGAGCTTGAGGAACTGGACCGGGAGATAGCCCTGCTCGTACTGCTGCTGATCGACCGCGAAGACCACGTCACCCGACTTGATGGCGCCGACCACGTCGGTGTTGAGGTCGAACGTGCCGACCTGCGCCGCCGAGCCCACCGCCTTGATCGCGCTCACCGCTCGCGCGGCGACCTGCGAGTTCAGGGTCAGGACGGCGTCGAGGGAGGAGTCGGTCTGCACCGCGCCCCTGATCCGGGATTCGGCGTCGGTGGGGTTGCTGATGTCGACCTGCAGGGTCCGCACGTCGCCCGAGAACCCGGTTCCGGCGCCGTCGCAGCGCTGCGCCTGCCCGACGTTGCCCGCCTCGTGCACCACGCAGAGCAGCTTCTTCTTGCCGAGTTGCTTGAACTTCTTCCCGGCTTCCTCGCCCGCGATGGTCTCGTTCTGCCCGACGTGGGTGAGCGCGCCGTAGCCCGCGCTCTTGTCCTCGCCGGAGTTGATGGTGATGACCGGGATCCCCGCGCGGACCGCGTTCTCGATCGACGTCTTGAGCGCCTCCGGGTTCGCCATGGACACCACCAGGCCGCCGACCTGCTGGGCGACCGCGTTGTCGACCAGCTTGGCCTGGTTGCCGGGATCCCCGTCGGAGTTGTACTCGACCTGGACGCCGAGTTGCCTGCCCGCCTCCTCGGCGCCGTTCTTGACCACGTTCCAGAACGCGTCGCCCGCCGTGCCGTGCGAAATGACCGCGACCCGCAGCGGCCCGCTGGGCCGCGCCGTCTCCGGGCCCGCGCCCTCGGCCGGTTTCTCCTCGGCCTTCGGCCCGGTGCACGCGGACAGGAGCACCAGCCCCGCCGCGACCACCAACGCCGCCTTAAAGCGATGGGACATCGTCGTCTCTCCTCGCTTCTTCCGTTACCTGGCAGCCGGGAGCCGGCTGACGATTCCGTCGAGATGGGCCAGGCTCCTGGCCACGTCCCGCTTCGGCAGATCTTCCGGGCTCCGCTCGCCCAGCGCGGTGTCCTGTTCCAGCACGTACCACCCGTCGTAGCCCGCTTCGTGGACGAACCTGACCATCGCTTCGATGTCGACGTCCCCGTCGCCGAGCGGGACATACAAACCTTTGCCTACCGCTTCGGCGTAGGGAAGGCTTCCGGCACGGACTTCCTCGGCGAGTTCGCCGCGTACGTCTTTGAGGTGCAGGTGACCGATCCGCTCGGGGTGGCGTTCGGCCAGCGCGACCGGGTCGGTGCCGCCGATCAGCAGATGCCCGGTGTCCAGGCAGAGCGGGAGATCGGAATCGGCGAGGAAACGCTCGACCTCTTCCTCGGTTTCCACATGCGTCCCGACGTGCGGATGTAGCACGGTGCGAAGGCCGTGCCGCGCCGCGATTTCCCTGATCCTGCCGGAAGTTTCGATCAGAGTCGCCCATTCGGCTTCGCTCAGCTTCGGCCGGTCTTCGTAGCCGTCGAGCCCGGTCGCGGCGGCCAGAACGAGCAGGTCGCCGCCGCACGCGGCGAACAACGCGGCGGAGTCCTCCGCTTCGGCGAGCGCGGCCTCCAGGTTCTCGTGCAGCACGACCGCGAGGAAGCCGCCGACCAGGCCGAGCCCGTACCCGCCGAGCAGCGCGCGCAGCGCGGCCGGTTCGCGCGGCAGGTAACCGGGAGGGCCGAGTTCGGTCGCGCGCATCCCCAGCTCCGCCATTTCCCCCAGCACGGTTCCCGCGCCGAGCACGCGACCCCAGTCGGGGACTTCGCACACGCCCCAGGAGATCGGGGCGGCGGCGATGCGGATCCGGGATGTCGGCACTGTCATCGGCGGCCTCCGGGAGGGATCGGGGTTGGAGCGCTCTATTGATTAGAGCGCTCTAATCTTGTAACGTCCGTCACAGCAAAGTCAAGGGCAGGGGGAGGCTCGGAAAATGGCACGACCGACGATGGAGGACGTCGCCGCGAAAGCGGGGGTTTCCCGCGCGCTCGTGTCCTTGGTGATGCGGAACGCGCCGAACGTGTCCGACGAGCGCCGGACAAGGGTGCTGTGCGCGGCGCACGAACTGGGCTACGAGCCGCACGCGATGGCCAGGTCGCTGGCCAGCCGGACGTCGACCGTCCTCGGCGTGATGGTCTCCGATCTCCGCAACGCGTTCTTCGCCGATGTCGTGGAAGGTCTCGACGCGGCGGCCGAAGCGGCCGGATTCCACTCGATCCTCAACACCGGCGGCCGCAGCCCCGCGCGCGAACGGGCGGCCCTGCGGAGTCTGCTGTCCTTCCGGCCCGCCGGGGTGATCCTGCTGTCGCCGGTGGTGCCGGCATCGGCGATCGAGGAAGCGGCCGCGCGATGTCCCGTCGTCCTGGTGTCGCGCACCTCGCGTACGCCGGGCGTGGACACGGTGAACGACGACGGCGAGGCGGGTGCCGCGCTCGCCGTCGAGCACTTGGTTTCCTTGGGACACCGGAAGATCGCCCATCTGGACGGTGGACTCGCGGCCGGTGCGGCCGCCCGGCGCCGCGGCTACCAGCAGGCCATGCGGCGCCATCGGTTGCACCCGGTCATCGTGCACAGCGAACACACCGACACCGCGGGGGAGAAGGCCGTCCACGAGCTGCTCGGCGACCACCCGCGGACGGGCCTGCCGACGGCTTTGCTGGCGGGCAACGATTTCAACGCCGTCGGTGCGATTTCCGCGCTGGAGGAGGCGGGCCTGCGGGTTCCGGAGGACGTTTCCGTGGTCGGCTACGACAACACTTCGCTGGCCGCGCTGCGGCATCTCTCACTGACCACTGTGGACCAGCCGCGCACGGAAATGGGACGGCTGGCCGTCGAAGCGCTGCTCGAACGGGTCCGGGGTGAACGCGCCGAATCCGTCCGGCATCTGCTGCACCCGTCGCTGGTGGTCCGTTCGACCACCGCCGCTCCAGAAAGGTGACCACATGAGGTTGGGACTCGCTGGTACCGGCCGGATCGGTACTTCGCACGCCGAGACCTTGAAGAGCTTCGACGAGGTTTCGTCCGTGATCGTCGGCGACGTCGACGCCGGGCGGGCCCAGGCGGCCGCGGCGAAACTCGGCGTCGAAGCCGCGGTGGACATCCCCTCGCTCTTCGCGTCCTCTTTGGACGGTCTGGTGATCGCGGCGGCGACGGACGCGCATCCGGAACTGATCCTCCGGGCCGTCGACGCGGGCATCCCGGTGTTCTGCGAGAAACCGGTCGCCGCCGACATCCCCGGCACGCTCGCCGTGATCGACAAGATCACCGGTTCGGACGTGCCGGTGCAGATCGGTTTCCAGCGCAGGTTCGACGCGGGCTACGCGGCCGCTCAGGCCGCTGTCGCGTCGGGCGAACTGGGCTGGCTGCACACTTTGCGCGCGACCACCCTGGACCCGGCTCCGCCGCCCGCGGAGTACGTCGCGCACTCCGGCGGCCTGTTCCGCGACTGCGGTGTGCACGACTTCGACGTCGTCCGGTTCGTCAGCGGCCGCGAGGTCGTCGAGGTCTACGCCGTCGGAGCGAACAAGGGCGAACGGTTCTTCGTCGACGCCGGAGACGTCGACACCGCCGCCGCGACACTGACCCTGGACGACGGGACCCTGGCGGTGGTCTCCCTGACCCGGTACAACGGCGCGGGCTACGACGTCCGCCTGGAAGTGCTCGGCTCGGCCGGAAACGCCGTGGTGGGCCTGGACGATCGCGCGCCGCTGACCTCGGTGGAACCCGGCGTCCAGCCGTTGCCAGGACCCGCTTACCCCGGGTTCATGGAACGCTTCCGGCCCGCGTACGTCAGCGAGTTGAAGACGTTCCTGGAGGTCGCCGCCGGTCGGGCGCCGAGCCCCTGCGGAGCGGCGGATGCCCTGGAGGCGTTCTACATCGCCGAGGCGTGCGAAGTCTCCCGTCGCGAACGCCGCCCAGTCCGAGTGGACGACGTACGCGCCTGAAACACCCGCTCTCGTGTGAGGTCCCCCGCCCGAAGCGTGACTTGAGCGTTAAGCACGGCCGCCACCCTCCCCCGGGTGTCGCGAAAGCCACTTTCGGGACACCTGATGTCCCGAAAGTGGCTTTCGCGACACGGCCAACTGGCCACCCGGAATCCAGTAGGCACCTAAGACACCCTTGGCCCTAGCCCGAGTCGCCACCCCCGAGACCCCGATACCGGACGACACGTGTGACTGGATGGACGTCACGTGTGACTGGATGGACGACACGCCGCGGCCGGGCTACGCGGCGTGTCGTCCCTCTGGACACGCGTGTCGTCCATCCAGGCACGCGAGTTGTCCCGCTGATCACGCGAGATCGCCACCCGCGCACGCGGTAGGCACCTAAGACACCCCTACCGCTCACGAGGCACAGGGCGAAGGCAGCTTCCTGCCACAGCCGGCCACTTCGCTCGCCCTGTCACTACGGTGATCATGACGGGCGGCAGGGTCGTGCCGCCGGAACGCGCGAGGAGTGCGGATGCAGCCGAATTCACCGCAGCCCGGGTTTCCTCCGGGCGGACCCGCGCCGTGGGGTGGCGCGCCGGGGGTGCCGACGCCCAGGCCGAAGCCGAGGGCGAACGCCGCGGCGGCGATGATCGCCGGCGTCCTGGCGTTGCTCACCGCCGCCATGCTCGTCTGGTTCGTGCTCTACAACGTCGTTCACGCCGGCGGGGCTGGTCACTGGTCCGGCGTGGAGGTGCAGAATGTGGTCTTCGGCGTCATCAGCTCCGGGGCGCTGGTGGTCGCGGCGGGATTCACGTTCGCCCGGAGAATTTCCGGCGCGTGGACCTTGTGCGGGCTGTGCGCGCTGTCCGCGGTGGCGATGGTCGTCGCGGCACCGCTGGTGTGGGGCACACCTCTCGGCGCTCAGCTCAAGTGGATCTTCAGCTTCGACAAGAGTAACGGTGTCGCCATCGCGCTGGCGGTCATCTTCGCCGTCCTGACGGCGAGCGTGGCACTGATCGCCGGCAGCGTCTGGTCGTACGAGAAGGCGCGTGGCTAGAGCTTGTCCAGGATCAGCTTCGCGCGTTCCTCCACGAGCCGGTAACCAGAGCGCGCGGCGAGTTCCTGAGCCAGCTCACCGTGTGTCCTGGCCTCTTCGAGCTTTTCCAATTCCAGCAGGGTTTCCGCGAGTCCGGTCCGCGCGGCCGCCGCACACCAGAAGAAGCTGGTCGTCCGCGCGATCGACAACGCGAGCCGGTGGTGTTCGGCGGCTTCCTCGGGCAGGCCGAGCCGCAGGCAGACTTCGCCGAGCCCGACGACGGTCCAGGCCTCGGTCCCCCGGTCACCGATCTTGCGGGTGAGTTCGACGGCTTCGAGCGCGTCCGCGCGGTTCTGCTCGCTCGGGTCGCGCCTGCTTTCGAGCACGGCCCTGCCGGACAGGGCCGTCGCCTCGCCGTAGGTGTAGCCGAGTTCGCGGTTGGCCGCGAGCGCGCGGGTGTAGAAGTCGTAGGCCTCGTCGAGCAGCCCGAGATCACGGTGCACGTTGCCGAGGTCGACCAGCAGCACCGCGACGCTGAACCGGGCACCGTCCCGTTCGGCGACGGTGAGCGCGCGGGTGAAGTGGGCGAGGGCCTCGTCGAGCTGACCCGTCTGCCAGTACGGGAAACCGAGGTTCGCCAACGCCATCGAGATGGCGGGCATGTTCAGTTCTTCGCACAACCGCAGGGATTCCAGCCCGCAACGGATCGCCTCCTGCGGGTCGCCGAGGCGCTGGTGCACCGCGCTCAGGTTGTTGAGCACGGCCGCACGGCCGGCGTCCCAGCCGTCGAGGAGGTCTCCGCGCAAGGCGCTGGCGAGGTGTTCGCGCGCTTCGTCGTAGCGGCCGCTGTTGACGCAGGCGAGCGCGATGCTCAGGTGCATCGCCGCTTGTGCCTGTCCGGCGCCGCTGCGGCGGGCGGCCTTGAGCGCGGTCGACGCGGTGTCGATCCATTCCGCGTGATGGCCGCGCTGGTGGAAGAAGGCACGGAGCGCGTCTGCGAGGTGCCAGGAGAACTCGGGCGGGCCGTGTTCGGCACTCTGCTCGACCGCGGCGGCGAGGTTCGGCCACTCGGCGTCCAGCCAGGCCAGCGCCTCCTCGGTGTCGGCGAAGGGCTCGTCTTCCGGTTCTTCGCGCGGAAGGCGCAGGAAATGCGGGATGAGGACGCGGCCCGCGGCGTCGGAGGTGGTCAGGTAGTGCTCGAAGAGCCGCCTCTGCGCGGTGTCGCGTTCGGACTTCGTGTCCTCCGAAAGCGTGCGGCCCGCCGCGAAACTGCGGAGCAGGTCGTGGAACCGGTAGCGCCCCGGCGTGTAGCGCTCGATCAGATGGGCCGCGGCGAGCGCCTTGAGCAGCTGGTTGCCCCGCTTCGCACCGGTCAGTGCCTGGGCGGCGGAGGCGGTGAACGTCTGGCCGGGGACCAGCGCGAGCCGCCGGAACAGCAGGCGGTGTTCTTCGGGAAGCGCCCGGTAGGAGACGCCGAACGCCGTGGTCACCGCACTTTCCTCGGCACCGTCGACGGTCAGTTCCGCCAGTGGGTCGCCACCGGCCAGCTCGCGGGCGAGTTCGGCGATCTCGGGTTCGCCGCTCGCGCCGAGGTTGGCCGCCGCGATCCGGAGGGCGAGCGGGAGATGCCCGCACAGCCGGGCCAGCTCCGCCGCCGCGACGGCCTCGGCGGCGACGGTTTCGCTGCCGAGCACGGCTTCCAGCAGATGCCGCGCGTCTTCGGCCGGGAGGACGGACAGCGGGAGCGCGCGGGCGCCGGTGCGGGCGATGAGGTCGCCGAGCCGCTGACGGCTGGTGACCAGGGCGGTGCCCGACGGCGGCAGCAGCGGCAGCACCTGGCCGGTGTCGCGCACGTTGTCGAGGACCAGGAGGACCCGTTTGTCGGCGAGGAGGGAACGGAGCAGCGCCGCGCGGGTGTCGGTGTCCGGCGGGATGGCCTTGGGCGCGGTGCCGAGCGCCTGGAGAAGCTGCGTGAGCGCCACCGCCGGGGTGAGCGGTTCGTGATCCGGGTCGAAACCGCGCAGGTCGAGGTAGAGCTGGCCGTCGGGGAACGCGTCGCGGACGCGGTGCGCCCAGCGGACCGCGAGCGCCGTCTTGCCGACGCCGGCGGTCCCGCTGATCACCCAGATGTCGGTGCCCTCGCCCGCGTGACGGGTCGCCTCGTCGAGCCGTTCCAGCTCGGCCGCCCGCCCGGCGAAGCCGCGGACGTCGTGCGGCAGCTGCGCCGGGCGGACCGGCTCGGCTTTGGCCGAAGTCGTCGCGGGGTCCAGCGCGGGATCGGCGGCGAGGATGGCGATTTCGAGTTTCCGCAGCTCGGGGGAGGGGTCGAGGCCCAGTTCGGTACCGAGCCGGTCCCTCAAGGCGCGGAAAGCCTCGAGAGCGTCGTCGGTGCGGCCTTCGCGGTGCAGCGCGACCATGAGCTGCCCGACGAACCGCTGTCGCAGGGGATGCGCGGCGACCAGTTCGGTCAGCTCCGCGATGACCTGACGGCCGCGACCGAGTCGCAACCGGGCCTCGGCGCGATCCTCCAGCGCCGTCCAGCGTGCCTCGTTCATGCCGCCGCGGAGACGCTGGGCGACCTCGCCGGTCACGACATCGGACAGCGCCTCTCCGCGCCACAACCCGAGCGCCTCGTCCAGGAGTTCCACGGCGGTCTCGTCGTCGGCTTCGCGGGCTCGCGTCGTCAGCTCGGTGAAGCGGTGCAGGTCGACCTGGCGCGGCTCGACCTTGAGCAGGTAGCGGGTCCCCTCGGAGACGATCTCCGGCCCGCCCGCGCCGCGGAACACCGCCCGCAGCCGGGACACCAGCGCTTGAACGGTGTTCCGGGCACTCGCGGGCGGCGCTTCCGGCCAGAGCAGGTCGATGATCCGGTCACGCGGCACCGGCTTACCCGCTTCCAGCAGGAGAACCGCCAGTACGAGCCGTTGTTTGGGCGAGCCGAGATCGACCGGGCCGCCGTCGGCCCACGCCTCGACGGCGCCGAGGACGCGGAACTCCACCCGGCCACCTCCGCCCACGTCGTCAGAGCCTGCAAGCGTAGTGCAAGCGCCCTGCATCCGGACGCCGTGATCCTTGCGGAGTGTCCACCGAGGACCCGTCGCCGGAACCGTGCCCAACCAACAAGACGGGCAGGACCCCCCATTCGGTTCCGGTACGACGGTGGACACCTGCACCTCGCACAGACACCGCCTTCTGACGGCGGTGGGGGTTGGGGGTAGTGCCAGCTCGACGTCTTCCCCCCGTGTCGTCGAACTGGCACTTCTTCGTGACTGGGGCTGGGGTTCTTCTCGTCGCCGTCTCAAGGCGACGTCCTGGGGATGGCTGGGCGGGCCGGGATGGGCTCGCCCATGCCAGGACCCATCGCGTTCAGAGGACTAATTGCGTTCGTCGCCTTGACAGGCACGCCCGCCGCATTGCACCCTTTCACTACTTAATTAGTGAAAGGGTGTTGCAAGTGGTCACCTTCCACCTGGACAAGGGCTCGGGCGTCGCGACGTACGTCCAGCTCGTCCAGCAGGTCAAAACCGCGCTCCGGCTGGGACTGCTGGAGCCGGGGGACCGGCTGCCGACGGCGAAGGAGGTGGTCGCCGAGCTGGCGATCAACCCCAACACCGTCCTCAAGGCCTATCGCGAGCTGGAGCGCGAAGGGCTCGTCGAAGGAAAGCCGGGCCTCGGCACCTTCGTGCAGAAGACGCTCGGAGGCGCTTCGTTCGCGGAGCACACACGGTTGCGGAAGAGCTTGGGGGCCTGGGTCCGCGACGCGCGGGAATCGGGGCTGGATCAGGAAGACGTCGAGGCGTTGTTCACCTCAGTGGTGGTCGATGGCTTTCGAGGGGAGCGGACGGCATGATCGGTGAACCCGCCATCGAGGCGACCGGCCTCGGCAAGCGTTACCGTCGCAAGTGGGCGCTGCGTGACTGCTCCCTGTCCGTCCCGAAAGGACGCGTCGTCGCGCTGGTCGGGCCGAACGGCGCCGGCAAGACGACCTTCCTGCACTTGGCCGTCGGGCTGCTCGACGCGACCCTCGGCTCGGTCTCGGTTTCGGGCGCCACCGCGTTCCTGGCGCAGGACAAGCCGTTGTACCCCGGCTTCAGCATCGCCGAGATGCTGAAGTTCGGCAGGCGCCTCAACCCCGGCTGGGACGACGAGTTCGCGCTCAAGCGCATCGATTCGCTCGGACTTCCGGTGAAGCACAAGGTCGGCAAGCTGTCCGGTGGCCAGCGCGCGCAGGTCGCGCTCACCCTCGCGCTCGCGAAACGCCCGGAACTCCTGGTACTCGACGAGCCGCTCGCCAACCTCGACCCACTGGCCCGCCACGAGGTCATGCGCGGGCTGATGGAAGCGGTCGCCGAAACCGGCATGACCGTCCTGCTCTCCTCGCACGTCGTCTCCGATCTGGAGAACACCTGCGACTGGCTGATCGTCCTCAACGGTGGCCGCGTCCAGGTCAGCGGCGACATCGACGAACTCGTCGCCGGGCACCGGATCCTTTCCGGGCCCGTGGAGGAGGCCGACGCGCTGGCCAAACGCGTCGCCGTCGTCGACGAGGCTCGCGCGGGCAGGCAGGCGACCGTCTTCGCCCGCACCCCACCGGTCCCACTAAGTCCACAGTGGACTGATCGGCCGGTGAACCTGGAGGAACTGGTGCTGGCCTACCTGCGGCGGCCCGAGTCCGCGAGCCTGCCGCGTCCGACACTGGCTTCGGCATAAGGGGGAACGATGCTCTGGCTCACCTACCGTCAGCATCGCATGCAGCTGCTGGTCACGGCGGCGCTGCTCGTCGCCGTCGGAATCCTGTTGCTGGTCAACGGGAACGCGGCGGCGGACAGTCCGGACCCGGCGAGTCTGTTCGCGGATCTGTACACCTATCTCTCCTGGTTGCAGGTCGTCCCGGTGGCGATCGGGGTCTTCTGGGGTGCCCCGCTGGTCGCCGCGGAATACGAACGTGGCACCACGAAACTCGCCTGGACCCAGTCGATCTCACGATTCCGCTGGCTCGGCGTGAAACTGGGGTTCCTCGCCGTTCTCGCCACACTGGGCGGTCTCGCGTTCGGCACGATGATGCAGCGCTGGGTGGAGGTCTTCCCCACCGATCGCGGTGACACCGCCTTCACCAGCCGCTTCGACAATCCCGTCCTGTTCGCGATGACCGGTGTCGCGCCCGGCGCGTGGTGGCTCTTCGGCTTCGTCCTCGGCACCGCCGCGGGCGCGCTCATCCGCAAAACCCTCCCGGCCATCGCCGTCACCATCGCGGTGACCGTGGGCTTGATGATCGGCATCGCCAATGTCCGTGACCTCTACGCGGAGCCGAAACTCGTTGCCATGGGCTTCGGCGACCAGGGTCCCGGTGGCCGGGTCCTCGAAATGGTCACGGACGCCGCGGGCGAGGTCACCGCGCTCAAGATCCTGCCGCCGGACTGGTACTGGCGTTTCCAATGGACCGAAGCCGCGATCCTGGCGGGTGTCTCGATCCTGCTCGCCGCGGCCGCGGCCTTCGCCATCCGACGCCGCTCCTAGGAAGGACTCGTTCTTGCTCTGGCTCACCTGGCGGCAGCACCGCACCCAGTTGCTCGTCACCCTGGGGTTCCTGGCCGTGCTCGGCGGCGTCCTGTTCTTGTCCGGGCAGGTCGCCATCGACGCCTCGAACGGCAAGACCTCCTCGTACTGCTACGGAGGCGGCGTCCCGTGCCGCGAGTACGACGCGGGACTGGAGGACCTCTACCAGAAGATCTACCCGCTGATCGCGATGGTGCCGTTCGTTCCCTTGCCGGCGGGCGTCTTCTGGGGCGCGCCGCTGCTCGCCAGGGAGTACGAGCGCAACACCCATCAGCTCGCGTGGACGCAGTCGGTCGGCCGCGGGCACTGGCTGGCCGTCAAATTCGGTGTCCTCGCCGGATGTGCGATGCTGGCCGGGCTCGTATGGGGGCAGGTGTTCGGCAGCTGGCTGGAAATGTTCCCCGGCAAGGCGGAGACCTTCACCGAGACGTCCTACTTCGGCGCGGTCGGGGTCGCGCCCGCCGCCTGGTGGCTGTTCGCCTTCACCCTCGGTGCGGCGGCCGGGGTGCTGACGCGCAAGACCTTGCCCGCCATCGCGATCACGGTCGCGGTGTTCGTCGCGGCTTCGATCGTCTTGCTGTTCCTGCGGCCGCATTACGCCGAGCCGGTGCGCACGACCGGCCCGGATCCGGCCGCGAAGGGTGCTCTGATCGTCGAGACGGGCAGGGTCGCGCCGGACGGGCGCGAAATGAGCACGCTGGACGACGTCCCCGGTTGCCCGCTCGGGCTGGGGAAGAGCGCGTGCGCGCGGGCGGCGGGCTATCAGGACTTCACCGTCTATCAGCCTCTCAGCCGGTTCTGGCGGTTCCAGTGGACCGAGGCGGGCATCCTGCTCGCCGCGACCGCGGTACTCGGGGGTGTCGCGGCCGGGGGAACGGTCCGCCGCCGTCGCTGAGACGACGGCGGACCGGGAAAACTCAGTCGAGCTGAAGTTCGGGCTGGTACAGGTCGAACCAGTGGTGAAGATCCAGCGCGCGGTCGATCCCGGTGCGCTGGACCGAGGGCATCGTCGCCGGGTCCACTTCGGACGCCCGGTGCAGCCAGTCGCGGTCCACCAGTGAGAACACCGGGTTGTCCCGTTCGCTCAGGGCCTCCTTGGCCTGCTGCTGCAACGCCGCCGCGTAGCCGGGGTCCTGAGTGGACGGATACGGGCTCTTGACCCGGTCACGCACCGACGCGGGCAGGACATGCTTCGTGGCGTGCCGCAGCAGGCTCTTTTCCCTGCCGTCGAACGTCTTCAGCGACCACGGCGTGTTGTAGACGTACTCGACCAGTCGGTGATCACAGAACGGCACTCGCACCTCGAGCCCGACGGCCATCGACGCCCGGTCCTTGCGGTCCAGCAGCATCCGCACGAAGCGGCTCAGGTGGAGGTTGCAGACGGTCCGCATCTTCCGTTCCTGCTCGCTCTCGCCGTCGAGGTACTCGACTCCGGCGACGGCGGTGCTGTACTGGTCGGCGATGTAGCCGGGCAGGTCCAGCCTGTTCCGGACGTCCTCGCGCAGCAGGGCGCCCCGTTCACTCGTCATCCCCATGCGGAACGCGAGCCAGGGGAACGTTCCCGAGTTCACCGCGGCCTCGTCGTGGAACCAGCGGTATCCACCGAACACCTCGTCGGCCGACTCGCCGGACAACGCGACCGTGGATTCCGCGCGGATCGCCTTGAACAGCAGGTACAGCGAGGTGTCCATGTCGCCGAGCCCGGCCGGGATGTCCCGCGCGGTCAGCACCTTGCGGCGCACCTCCGGATCGCTGAGTTCGGCCGGGTTGAGCATGACGTCCTTGTGCTCGGAACCGACCAGGTCCGCGACGTCGCGGATGAACGGCGAGTCGGGGGTGTCCCGCACCTCGTCCGGTTTGAAGTTCTCTTCCTGGCCGAGGAAATCGACCGAGAAAGTGCGCAGCCGCTCACCCTGTTCGGCCAGCCGCGCCGCGGCGAGACCGGTGACGGCGCTGGAATCGAGCCCGCCCGACAGCAGGACGCAGCGGGGCACGTCGGCGATCAGCTGACGGTGCACGATGTCGGTCATCAGTTCGCGGACCCGTTCGACCGTGGTCTCCTGGTCGTCCGTGTGCTGCTTCGCGTCCAGCTTCCAGTACGTCCGGGTGCCGATCCCGGAACGGTCGACGGTGACGATCGTGCCCGGCCCGACCTCGTGCATGCCCTTCCACAGCGACCAGCCCGGCGTCTTGGTCATCGACATCAGCTCGCGCAGGCCGTCGGTGTCGACAACCTTGCGCGCCAAGGGGTTGGCGAGGATCGCCTTCGGTTCGGAGCCGAAGAGGACGCCGTCCGGGGTCGGGTAGTAGTAGAACGGCTTGATGCCCATGCGGTCGCGGATCATCACGAGCTTCTCGTCGCGCTCGTCCCAGATCGCGAAGGCGTACATCCCGTTGAGGTGATCGACGACCTCGTCGCCCCACTCCAGGTAGCCGTGGAGCACGACCTCCGTGTCGCTGTCGGTCTCGAATCCGTGGCCCCGCCGGGAAAGTTCGGCGCGCAGTTCGGTGAAGTTGTACGCCTCGCCGCTGTAGACCATGGCGGCCAGGCCCGCCTCGGCCATCGGCTGCCTGCCGCCGGGCAGGTCGATGATCGCGAGACGGCGGTGGCCCAGCGCCACCTTGGGCCGGACCCAGGTACCCGAGTCGTCAGGACCGCGGCACGCCATGGTCTCGGTCATCGCGTCGACGATCTCCCGGCGTTGCGTGAGATCCGTGTCGAAGGAGACCCACCCTGCGATTCCGCACATCGCTACCTCCCGGTGATTAGTTAGCACATACAACTACTTGTAACACTGGTGTAACACGCTTCGCTCGGCTTGTCTGCCCGAATTGCACGCTCCGTCCGCAGTGCGTCACCGTCTGTGGGACACGTCACCGGGCATCAAGAAGTCGTAAAGGCACCCGATCGGGGCATCAAGAGGCCGTCAGGCCGAGGTCGTGGACGACTCCACGCGGCGCACTGTTGCGGAGTCCTGGTCACCGATGGGGTGACCTGTCCTGAGAGGTGCCTCGTGGCCGACTTGCTCTACGCCGTGCTCCTGATCGGCGTATTCGTGGTTCTCGCCCTGACCCTTCGCGGTCTGGAAAAGCTGTGACCGGCACGGGAACTCCTGCCAACGTCGTCGGCGGACTGCTGGCGCTGGGGCTGCTCGTCTATTTGTTCATCGCACTGGTCAGGCCGGAGAAATTCTGATGTCAGACACCGCGGCCGGTCTCCTGCAGGCCGGCCTCCTGCTCGTCGCGCTCGCCGCGGTCTACCGGCCACTCGGCGACTACATGGCGCGCGTCTTCTCGACGGAGAAGCACACCAAGGCCGAACGCGGCCTGTACCGCCTCTTCCGGGTGAACCCCGGATCGGAACAGCACTGGAAGACCTACGCGTCCGCCGTGATCGGCTTCTCGTTCGTCTCCGTCGTCCTCCTGTACCTGCTTCAGCGGCTCCAGGCGATCCTGCCGTGGAGCCTCGGCAAGGAACCGGTCTCACCGGCGGTCGCCTTCAACACCGCCGTCAGCTTCGTGACCAACACGAACTGGCAGTCCTACAGCCCCGAAGCGACCATGGGTCACTTCGTGCAGATGGCCGGCTTGACCGTGCAGAACTTCCTGTCCGCGGCCGTCGGGCTTTCGGTCGCCGTCGCGGTCGTCCGCGGCTTCGTCCGCTCGAAGACCGACCGCCTCGGTAACTTCTGGGTGGACCTGACGCGCGGCACGATCCGGATCCTGCTGCCGATCGCCTTCGTGGCCGCGATCGTGCTGATCGCGCTCGGCGTCGTGCAGAGCCTCAAGAGCGGTGTCGACGTCCTCAACCCGGACGGCAGCACGAGCAAGATCGCGCTCGCGCCCGCCGCGAGCCAAGAGGCCATCAAGGAACTCGGCACCAACGGTGGTGGCATCTTCAACGCCAACTCCTCGCATCCGTTCGAGAACCCGAACGCCTGGACCAACCTGATCGAGATCTTCCTGATCCTGGTCATCCCGGTCTCGCTCACCCGCACGTTCGGCAAGCTCGTCGGCAACACGCGGCAGGGTCACGTCCTGCTTTCGGTGATGGCCGGGCTCTTCACCGCGATGCTCACGGTGACCTGGCTGTCCGAAGCCCACGCGAGCGGACCGGCGTCGCTGGCCGCCGGGGCGAACCTGGAGGGCAAGGAACAGCGCTTCGGTATCGGCCTGAGTTCACTGTTCGCCAACGCGACCACCGGCACCTCGACCGGCGCGGTCAACAGCATGCACGACAGCTACAGCGGACTCGGTGGCGGCGGAGCCCTGCTCAACATGCTGCTGGGCGAGATCTCGCCGGGAGGCGTCGGAACCGGTCTCTACGGCATCCTCGTGATGGCCGTGATCGCGATGTTCCTCGCCGGGCTGATGGTCGGCCGGACACCCGAATACCTGGGGAAGAAGCTCGGCAAACGCGAGGTCACCTGCGCGGCGGTCTCCATGCTCGCGATGCCGACGGTGGTACTGCTCGGCTCCGGCATCGCGCTCATGCTGGCCGGCACCCCGGCCGCCATGACGAACTCGGGCGCGCACGGCCTTTCCGAGGTCCTCTACGCCTACGCGTCGGCGGGCAACAACAACGGCAGCGCGTTCGGCGGGCTCACCGCGACGAACGACTGGTTCCAGTCCTCGCTGTCGGTGGCGATGCTGCTCGGCCGGTTCATCCCGATCATCGCCGTGCTCTGCCTGGCCGGATCCCTTGCCTCGCAACGGAAGGTCCCGGAGACCGCGGGCACGCTGCCCACCACCGGACCGCTCTTCGCCACGTTGCTGGCGGGCACGATCGTGCTCGTCGCGGCCCTCACCTTCATCCCGGCGCTCGCGCTCGGGCCCATCGCAGAGGCACTCGCATGACCGTCACTCAGGAACGCACTCCGGAAGAAGCAACCCAGCACCATGTGGAGAACACCGGCCGGGTCGGCGCGGGAATCTTCAGCCCCAGGCAGCTCCTGACCTCCCTCCCGGAGGCGCTGCGCAAGCTGAACCCCAAGCATCAGCTGGCCAACCCGGTCATGTTCGTGGTGTGGGTGGGCTCGGCGCTGACGACGGTCTTCGCCGTCACCGACCCGAGCGTGTTCACCATTCTCATCGCGATCTGGCTGTGGTTCACCGTCCTGTTCGCGAACCTCGCCGAGGCCGTCGCGGAAGGCCGGGGCAAGGCGCAGGCGGAAACCCTGCGCCGCAGCAAGAAGGAAACCGTCGCGCGCCGCCTCACCGAGGACGGCGACGAGGAGAACGTGCCGGGTGTCGACCTGCGCGTCGGCGACCTCGTGGTCGTCGAGGCCGGACAGGTCATCCCCGGCGACGGCGACGTCGTCGAAGGCATCGCGACCGTCGACGAATCGGCCATCACCGGCGAGTCGGCCCCGGTCATCCGCGAATCGGGCGGCGACCGGTGCGCGGTGACCGGCGGGACGACGGTGCTTTCGGACCGGGTCGTCGTGAAGATCGCCACCAAACCCGGAGAGTCCTTCGTGGATCGCATGATCGCGTTGGTGGAAGGCGCTTCCCGGCAGAAGACGCCGAACGAGATCGCGCTGACCATCCTGCTCTCGACGCTGACGATCATCTTCATGCTCGCCGTCGTGGCACTGCAGCCGATGGCCGGTTACTCCGGCAGCCAGCAGTCCGTGATCGTGCTGACCGCGTTGCTGGTCTGCCTGATCCCGACGACGATCGGCGCGCTGTTGTCCGCGATCGGTATCGCGGGCATGGACCGGCTGGTGCAGCGCAACGTACTCGCGACGAGCGGTCGCGCGGTGGAAGCCGCGGGCGACGTCTCGACCCTCTTGCTGGACAAGACGGGCACGATCACCTTCGGCAACCGCAAGGCCACCGGGCTGATCCCGGTCGGAACGTCCACTGTGGACGACATCGCCAGGGCGGCCCGGCTGTCCAGCCTCGCCGACGGCACGCCGGAAGGCCGCAGCATCGTCGAACTCGTCGCCCGTGAGCACGGTCTCGCGGAGACGGCGTCCGACGCCGAGAAGCTCGCGGACTTCGTGGAGTTCACCGCGCAGACACGGATGAGCGGCATCGACGTCGGCGAGCGCCAGGTCCGTAAAGGCGCGGCCGGGTCGGTGCGGACCTGGGTCCGCGAACGCGGCGGCGACATGCCGGACGAGACCGAGCGCGTCGTGGACGAGATCAGCCAGCAGGGCGGGACCCCGCTGGTGGTCGCGGAGTACGACGGCGCGAAAGCCTTCGTGCGCGGTGTGATCCGGCTGTCCGATGTGGTCAAACCCGGGATGAAGGAGCGGTTCGTCCAGCTCCGCGCGATGGGGATCAAGACCGTCATGATCACCGGGGACAACCCGCTGACGGCCAAGGCGATCGCGCGGGACGCGGGTGTCGACGACTACCTGGCCGAGGCCAAGCCCGAAGACAAGATGGCGCTGATCAAGAAGGAGCAGGAGGGCGGGCGGCTGGTCGCGATGACCGGCGACGGCACCAACGACGCCCCCGCGCTGGCGCAGTCCGACGTCGGCGTCGCGATGAACACCGGGACCTCCGCCGCCAAGGAGGCGGGGAACATGGTGGACCTCGACTCCGACCCGACGAAACTGATCGAGATCGTGGAGATCGGCAAGCAGTTGCTGATCACCCGCGGCGCGCTGACCACGTTCAGCGTCGCCAACGACCTCGCGAAGTACTTCGCCATCCTGCCCGCGATGTTCACCGGCATCTTCGCCCAGCTCGGCGCGCTCAACATCATGCAGCTGGCGACGCCGAAGTCCGCGATCCTGTCGGCGGTCATCTTCAACGCCCTGATCATCGTCGGGCTGATCCCGCTCGCCCTGCGCGGCGTCCGGTACAAGCCGTCCTCGGCTTCGGCGCTGCTTCGCCGGAACCTGCTGGTCTACGGCCTCGGCGGCATCGTCAGCCCGTTCCTCGGGATCTGGCTGATCGACCTGCTCGTCCGTCTCATCCCTGGAATCGGGTAAAGCCATGAACACACTGCTGAAGCAGACCCTCGCCGGGCTGCGTGTCCTGCTCGTCTTCACGGTCCTGCTGGGTGTCGTCTACCCGCTCGGCGTGTGGGCGGTCTCGCGGATCCCCGGGCTGGAAGGCAACGCCGAAGGGTCGATCGTCACCCAGGACGGGCAGGCCGTCGGCTCGTCGCTGCTCGGGGTCGACCCGGTCGCGGCCGATCCGGCCAAGGACCCCTGGTTCCACAACCGCCCGTCCGCGGGGTCGAAGGACGCGCTCGGCCCCGGCGACCCGTCGTCGTCCGGCGCGTCGAACAAGGGCCCGTACAACGAGGACCTGGTCGCGGCCATCGGCGAGCGCAAGAAGCTGATCGCCGCCCGTGAAGGTGTCCAGGAGTCGCAGGTGCCCGCCGACGCGGTGACGACGTCGGGATCGGGGATGGATCCGGCGATCAGCGTCGCCTACGCCGACCTCCAGACCGCTCGTGTGGCCAGGAACACCGGCCTGCCGGCGGAGAAGGTCCGGCAGCTCGTGGCGGAGAACACGAGCGGCGCCGGGATCGGTGTGCCGGGCGTCGATGTGCTGAAGGTCAACTTGGCCGTGCGCGACGCGGCCGGAGGAGCACACTGACAAGCGTGGACGAGAACACGACCAAGCCGCGCCGAGGTGAGCTGAGGATCTACCTCGGCGCGGCCCCCGGGGTGGGGAAGACCTTCGCGATGCTCGGCGAGGCGCGCCGCCGCCTCGACCGGGGCACCGACGTGGTCGTCGGGCTGGTCGAGACGCACGGCCGCAAGAAGACCGCGGAACTCCTCGAAGGCCTCGAGATCGTCCCGCGCCGCCGGTCCGGCCACCGGGACCGCGAATTCGAGGAGATGGACCTCGACGCGCTGCTGGCCCGCGCCCCCGAGGTCGCCGTCGTGGACGAACTCGCGCACACCAACGTGCCGGGCTCGCGCAACGAGAAGCGCTGGCAGGACATCGACGAACTGCTCGCCGCCGGGATCGACGTCCTCTCCACGGTCAACGTCCAGCATCTCCAGAGCCTCAACGACGTCGTCGAGCGCATCACCGGGGTCACCCAGCAGGAGACGGTGCCCGACGAGGTCGTGCGCCGGGCCGAGCAGCTGGAGCTGGTCGACATCACGCCAGAGGCACTGCGGCGGCGACTGGCGCACGGCAACGTCTACCCGGCCGAGCGGATCGACGCGGCGCTGGGGAACTACTTCCGGCCAGGCAACCTGACGGCGCTGCGAGAGCTGGCGCTGCTGTGGGTCGCCGACCAGGTGGACGTCGCACTCCAGCGGTACCGGGCCGAGCAGAAGATCACCGACACGTGGGAAGCCCGCGAACGGGTGGTCGTGTCCATCACCGGCGGCCCGGAGAGCGAGACGCTGATCCGCCGCGCGAGCCGGATCGCGAACCGCGCGGGCGCCGAACTGCAGGTGCTGCACATCCTGCGCGGGGACGGACTGGCCGGGATGGGGCCGACGGCGGTCGGCAAGTACCGGAAGCTGACCGAAGAGGTCGGCGCGACCTTCCACACCGTCGTCGGCGACGACGTGCCGACGGCGCTGCTCGACTTCGCGCGCGGGGTGAACGCGACCCAGCTGGTCGTGGGGACTTCGCGGCGTTCGCGGGTCGCGCGGCTGTTCGACGAGGGCATCGGCGCGGCCGTGGTCCAGCGGTCCGGCCCGATCGACGTTCACATGGTCACGCACGCCCAAGCGGGCGGACGGCTGCGTGCCCGGTTCAGCCGGAGCCCTTTGACGCCATCACGCCGCCTGAGCGGCTGGGCGCTCTCGCTGGTGCTGCCCGCGCTGGCGACGCTGCTCGGTGTCCTGCTGCGGGATCAACTGGACTTCTCCACCGACGTCGTCGACTACGTCCTCGCGACGGTGCTGGTCGCGCTCGTGGGCGGGCTCGGGCCCGCGCTGCTCGCGGCGGTGTTCTCCGCCGGGTTGCTGAACTTCTTCTTCACCCCGCCGCTGTACAACCTGACCGTCCACGAACCGCGGAACGTCATCACGCTGGTCGCGATGGTGCTCGTGGCGATCCTCGTCGCGGCGGTCGTCGACACCGCCGCCCGGCGCGCGACCCAGGCCGCGCGGGCACGCACCGAGGCGGCACTGCTTGCCTCCTACGCGCGGACCGTGCTCACGCACACCAACCCGATCGAGCGGCTGCTGGAGAAGGTCCGCGAGAACTTCGGGATGACTTCGGCGACCCTGCTGGAAAAGCGGGACGGGAAGTGGAAGCGCGTGGCGAGCGCGGGCTCGGATCCCTGTGCCGATCCGGATCAGGCCGACTCCGACATCGCGGTCACCGCCGACGTCCATCTGACGCTGCGCGGCCGCGCGCTGCCCGCGTCCGACCGGGGAGTGCTGGAAGCCGTGGCCGGGCAGGCGCTGCTCGCGCTGCGGCAGCAGCGGACGGCGAAGGCGGCCGTCCGCGCCGAACGCAAGGCCGAGGCGACCGAACTGCGCACCGCGTTGCTGTCGGCCGTCGGACACGACCTCCGCACGCCGCTGACGTCCATCAAAGCGGCCATCGGCAGCCTGCGCGCGACCGACATCTCACTGTCCGAAGAGGACACGGACGAGCTGCTGGAGGCGATCGAGGAGTCGGCCGACCGGCTCGCGGGGCTGATCGACAACCTGCTCGACTCCTCCCGCCTGGCGACCGGCGCGGTCCGCCCGCACCTGCGTCCGGTCGGCTACGACGAGGTCGTCTCGCACGCCCTGTCCAATGTGGACAACTCGGATTCGGTCGTGGTCGCGATCGACTCGCGGCTGCCGTCGGTGTGCGCCGATCCAGGCCTGCTGGAACGGGTCGTGGCGAACGTGATCGACAACGCGCTGCGGCACGGGGTGTCCGGCGAGCCGGTCTCCGCCCGCGCCAGCACGCATTCGGAGCACGTCGAACTACGCATCATCGACCACGGGCGAGGCCTGAAGAAGGGCACCGCGGACTCGGCTTTCGCGCCCTTCCAGCGGCTCGGGGGAGACCGGGACAGCGTGCCCGGCGTGGGACTGGGGCTTTCGGTCGCCAAGGGGTTCACCGAGGCGATGGGCGGGCGGATCCGGGCGGAGGACACGCCCGGCGGCGGACTCACCGTCGTCATCTCGCTGCCCGCTCATGGTGGTCAGGATCCGGAAAAGAACCTCCTCGCTTTTGACGACGAGGGCCTTGAAAACGAAGAGGAGGAGCGAGTGCGATGAGCGCCGAAACCGCGTCGGCGACCGTCTTGGTCGTGGACGACGAACCGCAGATCGTGCGAGCCCTGCGGATCAACCTTTCCGCGCGCGGCTACAAGGTGATCACCGCGCACGACGGGACGGCCGCGCTGAAGGCCGTCGCCGAAACCAAACCCGACGTCGTCGTGCTCGACCTCGGCCTGCCCGATCTCGACGGCACCGAGGTGATCGCCGGGCTCCGCGGCTGGACGACGGTGCCGATCATCGTGCTGTCCGCGCGCGGCGACTCCGCCGACAAGGTGCAGGCGCTCGACGCCGGCGCCGACGACTACGTCACCAAACCCTTCGGCATGGACGAACTGCTGGCGCGGCTCCGTGCCGCCGTGCGGCGTTCGGCGGCGTCCAGTGTGGACGGTGTGGAAGCGGTGGTGGACACGGGATCGTTCCGCATCGACCTGGCGGCCAAGAAGGTACGCCGCGACGGCAAGGAAGTGCACCTCACCAAGACCGAATGGGGCGTGCTGGAACTGCTGGTGCGCAACCGCGGCCGTCTGGTGGCGCAGAAACAGCTGCTGCACGAGGTGTGGGGTCCGTCCTACGAGACCGAGTCGCACTACCTGCGGGTGTACCTGGCGCAGCTGCGGCGGAAGCTGGAACCGGAACCCTCGCGGCCGCGGCACCTGCTGACGGAACCGGGGATGGGGTACCGCTTCGAGATGTGAGCGCGGTGTTCGTGCGGTGAGGCCTACCGAGCCGCGCTCGTGGACGTGTCGGTACCGGAGACACCGAACCGGCCCGGCGACGAGTCCGGGGCGCCGCTGGAGCTGGAGCCGCCACCGCCGGTGGTGGTTGTCGTCGGCGGGTTCTCGGTCGAGGGCTTCGGTGTCGTGGTGGGCGGAGGCGTGGTCGGCGGCGTCGTCTTCGTAGAGGAGGGCGGCAGCTTCGTCGGCGAAGGATCCGGGTTCGGCCCTGGGCCGGGACCCGGGCCGGGGTTCGGGTTCGGCGCCGGGGGCGGGGGCGGCGGCGTGATGACGCTCGTCGTCTCCTTGCCGTCCGGCCCGACCGACGTCACCGTGGTCGGCGGCGGGGTGGAGCCGGAGGGCGCGCCGGGGATCGGCGAGCCGCTGACGGTCATCGGGCCGCCGGGAACGGCGTTGCCCGGGACCAGCTGGACACCGGCGGGGGAGGTGCCCTGTCCGCCGGGGAAGCCGGTGCCGCCCGCGGTGGTGGAGACGCCGGGGCCCGCCAGTTCGGCGATCGCGGCGAAGGCCGTCGCCACCACGAGGCCGCCGACGCCGAGTACGGCGTAGCCAGCGCGGTTGAGCTTGCCGGTGGCACCGCGCGGGGGTGCCACAGACACGCGTGCGCTCGATTCAGACCCGTCGGGACGGGGCATGTGCTGGCTCCTCGGATGGGGGACTTCGGGGAGTTGAGGCGACAGCGGCCGAACAACACCGTGCCGTCTCCGGCTACCCGGGCGAGTAGCCCAAGTGGGGACCCGGCGCGGAGATTATCACCGCCGCCTCACCGTCCGCGAACGACAGCGAACGTTGTGTTCACCCTCCGCGTTCATACACATGGTGCACGATAGGGGTCGTGAGTGAGGGAGAAACGCACATCAGGCTGACCGCGTGGGTGCACGGCCGGGTCCAGGGCGTCGGTTTCCGCTGGTGGACCCGCGGTCGGGCGCTCGAGCTGGGGTTGGTCGGCAGCGCGGGCAATCTGGCCGACGGACGTGTCGAGGTGGTGGCGGAGGGTGTTCGCGAACACTGTGAGCGGCTTTTGACGGCTCTACGGTCGGGAGAATCACCCGGTAGTGTGGATCGCGTCGTCGAGCGCTGGTCGCCCGCGAAAGGTGGGATCCGCGGGTTCGTGGAACGCTGAGCCCGCTCCACAGCCCCCGCCTCCCACGCCCGCACCCGCCGCACGGGTAGCCTGGGCCGATTGAACGACCGGTTCCCGCAGCCTAGAGGGGTCAGCACGACGTGCACCTGAAGAGCCTGACGCTCAAGGGCTTCAAGTCCTTCGCCTCGGCGACGACGTTGCGTTTCGAGCCGGGCATCACCTGCGTGGTCGGGCCGAACGGCTCCGGCAAGTCGAACGTCCTCGACGCGCTCCGCTGGGTCATGGGCACCCAGGGCGCCAAGGACCTGCGCGGCGGCAAGATGGAGGACGTCATCTTCGCCGGGACCGCCGGCCGCGCCCCGCTCGGACGCGCCGAGGTCACCCTCACCATCGACAACGCCGACGGCGCGCTGCCCATCGAGTACTCCGAGGTCTCGATCACCCGCCGCATGTTCCGCGACGGCGCGAGCGAGTACGAGATCAACGGCGACCGCTGCCGCCTGATGGACGTGCAGGAACTGTTGTCGGACTCCGGCATCGGCCGCGAGATGCACGTCATCGTCGGGCAGGGCCAGCTTTCGGCGATCCTCGAATCCAAGCCAGAGGAGCGCCGCGCCTTCATCGAAGAGGCCGCCGGTGTCCTCAAGCACCGCAAGCGCAAGGAACAGACCCTGCGCAAGCTCGCGAACATGCAGGGCAACCTCGACCGTCTCGGCGACCTCACCACCGAGCTCCGCCGCCAGCTCAAACCGCTGGGCAAGCAGGCCGAGATCGCCCGTAAGGCGCAGTGGGTGCAGTCCGAACTGCGCGACGCCCGGCTGCGGCTGTTCGCCCACGACCTGGTCACCCAGCGCTCGGGCCTCGCCAAGGAAGAGGCTGACGAGCGGGTCGCCCGTCAGCGCCGTGCCGAGGTCGAGCAGGCGCTGGAGATCGTCTCCGCCGAGGAGACCGAACTCGAGGCTTCGCTCGCCGAGGACGCGCCGCGGCTGGCCGCCGCCCAGGACACCTGGTACAAGCTTTCCGCGCTGACGGAGCGGTTGCGCGGCACCGTGCGCCTCGCGCTGGAGCGTCAGCGGCATCTGTCGTCCGACGTGCAGCACACGGGCAACGGCCGCGATCCCGACGAGCTGGAGGCCGAGGCCGAGCAGGTCGCCGAGCGGGAGCAGGAACTCAACGAAGCCGTCGCCGAGGCGCGGATGGTGCTTTCGGAGACCGTCCAGCGGCGCGAGCAGCTCGAACACCTCGTGCGGGCCGCCGAACGCGCGCATATGGCCGCGGTCCGCGCGATCGCCGACCGGCGGGAAGGCCTGGCGAAGCTCGCCGGGCAGGTCGAGGCGCTGCGCAGCAAGAACGGCGCCACCTCCGACGAGATCGACAGGCTCACCGTGTCGCTCGAAGAGGCCGCCGAGCGCGCGGAGATCGCCGTCGAGGAACTCGAAGAAGCCAAAGCCGAGGGCGGCGTCGAGGAATCCGACGACTTCGACCTGCAAGCCCACCACGACCGCGCGGTGGAGGCCAACAACGCCGCCAAGGCGCGGGTCGAGGAACTGGTCAAAATCGAGCGGACCGTCGAACGCGAGATCGCGTCGGAAAAGGCACGCGTCGAGGCGCTGTCGATGGGCCTGCGCCGCAAGGACGGCGCCGGTGCGCTGCTCGGCGCGCAGCACGAGCTGCCGGGTCTGCTCGGCTCGGTGGCAGCGCTGCTCACCGTCGAGGCGGGCCACGAGGTCGCGCTGGCCGCGGCGCTCGGCCCGGTCGCCGACGCGGTCGCGGTCAACGGCGGCGCCGACGCGCTCGCCGCGCTGAAGTTCTTGAAGGACAACGACTCCGGTCGCGCGGGCATCCTGCCCGGCGGACTGGAGTCCACTGTGGACACCAGTGCCTGGCCGTCGCTGCCCCAGGGCGCGCGCTGGGCACGCGAAGTGGTTTCGGCGCCGTCCGCGCTCCGGTCCGCCGTCGAGCACGCGCTCGACCGAGTGGCCATTGTGGACGGTCTGGAGTCCGCGCGCCGTCTGGTCGAGGTGTATCCCGAAGTCAGCACGGTCACGCCCGAGGGAGACGTCTTCGGTGCCCGCTGGGCGGTCGGTGGTTCGGCCCGCAGCGAGAGCGTCATCGAGGTGCAGGCCGCCGTGGACGAGGCGGGCGACCGGCTGAACGCCGCCGAGCGCGCGCTGGAACGCGCCGCCGCGGAACTCGAAGGCGCCCGCGCCGGACAGCAGGCCCGGCGCGAAGAGGTCAGCAGGGCCAAGGATGCGCTCGGAGACGCGAAGGTCCGCAAGGCCCGCTCGTCCGAGCGGCTGAACCGCATGCAGCAGGCCGCGCGCGCCGCGCAGGCCGAGATGGAGCGGCTGAGCAACCAGCGCGCCAAGGTCGAGCAGAGCCGAGAACAGGCACTACAGCAGCTCGCCGACCTCGAAGAGCGGCTGTCCGCGGTCGCCGACCAGGAGATCGACGAGGACCCGGACACCGCCGAACGTGACCAGGCCGCCGAAGACCTCGGCACCGTCCGCCAGGAGGAGATGGAGTCCCGGCTCGCGCTGCGCACCGCCGAGGAGCGGGCGCGGAGCATCCAGGGCAAGGCCGAATCGCTTCGCCGTGCCGCGTACGCCGAGCGGCAGGCCCGCGAACGTGCCGAAAAGGCGAGGACCGCGCGGAAACGCGGCGCCGAGATCACCACCGCGGTGGTCAACGGCGGCGAGATCGCGCTGGAGCGCATCGAGGTCTCCGTGCAGCGCGCCGCCCACGAGCGGGACGAGGCACAGGCGCGGCGGCAGTCGAGGGAGACCGCGCTGACCCAGGTCCGCAGCAAGGTTCGCGAGCTGACCGGCGAGCTGGAGAAGCTCACCGACGCCGTCCACCGTGACGAGGTCCTGCGCGCCGAGCAGCGGCTGCGGCTGGAACAGCTCGAAACCAAGATCGCCGAGGACTTCGGCATCGGCCTCGAGGACCTCGTCTCCGAGTACGGCCCGGACGTCCCCGTGCCGCCGAGCGCGGGGGAGATGGCCGAGTACGAGGCGGCCAAGGACCGCGGCGAGGACGTCACCCCGCCGCCGCCCATGCCGTTCGACCGCGACACGCAGGCCCGCCGGGCGAAGCGCGCGGAGAAGGATCTGAGCCTGCTGGGCAAGGTCAACCCGCTGGCGCTGGAGGAGTTCGCGGCGCTGGAGGAGCGCTACAAGTTCCTCTCGACCCAGCTCGAAGACCTCAAGGACACCCGCAAGGACCTCGAAGCCGTCATCAAACAGGTCGACGAAAAGATCCTCGAGGTCTTCGCGTCGGCGTACGAGGACGTCGCGCGCGAGTTCGAGACCGTGTTCAGCGTCCTGTTCCCGGGCGGTGAGGGCCGGATGGTGCTCACTCAGCCCAACGACCTGCTCTCGACCGGTGTCGACGTCGAAGCGCGCCCGCCGGGCAAGAAGGTCAAGCGGCTCTCGCTGCTCTCCGGTGGCGAGAAGTCGCTCGTCGCCGTCGGCATGCTCGTGGCGATCTTCCGTGCCCGGCCTTCGCCCTTCTACGTGATGGACGAGGTCGAGGCCGCGCTCGACGACACCAACATGCGACGGCTGATCGGACTGCTGGAGCAGCTGCGCGATTCTTCGCAGCTGATCATCATCACCCACCAGAAGCCGACCATGGAGATCGCCGACGCCCTGTACGGCGTTTCCATGCAGGGCGACGGCATCACCAAGGTCATCTCGCAGCGGCTTCGGACCGCCGAAGAGGCCCCGGTTCCGGCTTAGCGCGTGTTATGAACGGACCGTTTATAACAAAATTTGTTATAAACGGTCCGTTCATAACACCGGCGACCGAGCGCTAAACCGACGAAGGTTCCTTCACGTCCGGCTTCGCCAGCGGGTCCACGCTCCCGTGCCGCAGCGACAAAAGACCACCCACCACGAGCGTGATCACCACGCCGCACAGCGTGTACCAGGGCCAGGCCAGCGCCACCGTGTTCCCCGACGCCTTGCTGAAGTCGATCCCGATCAGGCTGCCGTCCGGTTTGTCGAACTTGACGCCGAGGATGATGAACGCCATCACGACCACCGTCGAGACGAACGCCACGATCGCGTCCGCCTGCCTGGCGCGCTTGACCACCAGGCCGAGCAGGAACGCGCCGAGCAGCGCGCCGTAGGTGTAGCCGGTGATGCCGAGCGCCTGCACCACGATCGGGTCGGCCGAGGTCTTGTTGGAGGAGGCGAAGAAGCCCGCGCACAGGATCAGCGCGCCCGCCCAGACGATCGTCCAGATCCGGCCGTGCTTCAGCCGGTCGGCTTCCGGCAACTGCCTGCCGATCACCCGTTCGTAGACATCGGTCACCGTGGACGACGCCAGCGCGCCGAGCGACGAACTCAGTGCGGCGGCCAGGATTCCGGCGATCACGAACCCGGAAAGACCACTGGGCAGCTCGTTCACGATGAAGTTCGCGAACAGTTCGTCCTTGTTGGCCAGCCCGAGGCCTTCCGGCTTCGGCTTGGTCGGGTTCAAGCCGTTGTACAGCGCCCACAGCAGCACGCCGATGAACAGGAACAGCGCGAACTGGACGAACACCACGAAACCACTCGCGACCAGGGCCTTCCGCGCGGCACGCAGGTCGTTGGTGGCCTGGAGGCGCTGCACGATCAGCTGGTCCGAACCGTGCGACGCCATCGAGAGCACCGCGCCGCCGATCACCGCGGTGAAGAACGCGTACTGCCCGGTGAGCATGTTCGAGGAGAAGTCGAAGATCTGGAACTTGTCGGCGTCGGCGGCCTTGCCGAACCAGCCGTCCGGCAGCCTCCCGGCGATCGCCCAGATCACCACGACCGCGCCGAGGATGTACCAGAGCATCTGGATCGCGTCGACCCAGACGACCGCGCGCACCCCGCCGAAGAAGCTGTAGAGCACCATCGCGATGCCGAGCCCGGCCACGATGGTCCAGTACGAGACGCTCAGGCCGTAAGCCGCCATCACCACCTTGATCGGGATCGCGGTGGCGAACAGCCGGATGCCGTCGGCCAGCGTGCGAGTGAGCAGGAAGGTCACCGACGCGGTGCCTTGCAGTCCGCTGCCGAACCGTTTGCCCAGGAAGGCGTACGCGGTGACCAGGTTGCCCGCCACATAGCGCGGCAACAGCACCATCGACACCACGATCCGGCCGGCGATGTACCCGATCGCCAAGGCCAGGTACGTCATCCCGCCGTCGCCGGGGGCGGCGATGTAGGCCACCGTCGGCACGGAAAGCACGGTGAGGGTGGACGTCTCCGCGGAGACGACCGAGAGACAGGCCACCCACCAGGAGATCTTGCCTTCGCCGACGAAGTAGTCGGAACCGGATTTCTGCTTGCCGCCGATCCAGACGCCCAGCAGGGGCATGCCGACCAGAAAAAGCCCGATGATCGCGAGGTCCAGTGCGCGCATCCGTATCTCCTATCGCTCGCCGGTCGTCGCCGCTACCCGTAGCCGGGTCACGGTTGAGGTAAGAGGGGCGGGCAGCCGCAGGGGCCCCGCGCCCGGGGTGATGCTGCCGAGCAGCCGGTCGCCGCGGGCACCGGTCGCCGACGGGAGGTTCCCCGGGACGCCGGACCAGGTCAGCCAGCCGAGGAGAATGGTCAGGTATGCCTCTTTGCCCGCGCGCGGCAGCCCGTGGTCGTCGCTGGTCTTCAGTGCCGTACCCGGCAGGTTCTTGGCGAGCGTGGCCATCAGCGCCGGGTTGTCGGCGCCGCCGCCCGAGACGATCAGCGTCGTGACGGCGTGGCGACGGCATTCCGCGGCGATCGTCACCGCGGTCAGTTCGGTCAGCGTCGTCAAGAGGTCTTCGGCGCCGACAGGCGGGAGTCCGTCGAGCGCGCCGTCGAGGTAAGGGCCGTGGAACAGTTCCTTGCCGGTCGACTTCGGCGGGGCGGCCGCGTAGTACGGGTCGAGCAGGAGTTTCGCCAGCAGATCGGGCCGGATCTGGCCGCGGAGGGCGAGCGCGCCGTCGATGTCGGCACGCCGGCCGGTGGCGCGGTGCGCGGCGATGTCCATCAGGGCGTTGCCGGGCCCGGTGTCGTAGGCGAGCACGTCCCCGTCCGCCGGGACCACGGTGATGTTCGCGATGCCACCGATGTTCAGCGCCGCGACCGGGCCGGCCGCCGTCATGTCCCGCAACCACAACGCGTCCAGGGTGCTGGCGAGCGGCGCGCCGTGGCCACCGGCGGCGACGTCGCGCACCCGCAGGTCGGCCACCACCGGCAACCCGGTGCGCTCGGCGATCCACGCCGGATTCCCCAGTTGCAGTGTGCCGCGCGCGGCGCCGTCTTCGACCCAGTGGAACACCGTCTGGCCGAGTGAGGCGACGACGTCGGCCTCGCCACCGGCCAGTTCCTCGATGCCGCGCGCGGCGGCCTCACCGAAGGCCTGGCCCGCGAGGGTGTCGAGTTTCGTGAGTTGCTCGGCGCTACAGGGATTCGGCGGGAGGGCGTCGAGCAAGGCTTCACGGAGCGCTTCGGGATAAGGGACTTCGAGCTGGCCGAGCGGGGAGAACACCACGGTGTCCCCGTCGGCGCGCAATTCGGCGGCCGCCACGTCGATCCCGTCGATCGACGTGCCGGAGATGAGTCCGATCACCCGGACCCCAGTG
The DNA here is from genome assembly GCF_001953865.1 of Amycolatopsis coloradensis. Classification (GTDB taxonomy): domain Bacteria; phylum Actinomycetota; class Actinomycetes; order Mycobacteriales; family Pseudonocardiaceae; genus Amycolatopsis; species Amycolatopsis coloradensis. The sequence continues at coordinate 190,557 of NZ_MQUQ01000002.1, read as the reverse complement.
CCGGAGGAAACCGTCATTCGCAGTGGTCTAGCCCTCGATCCGGAGACCGCGCAAGCGACACTGTTTCTTCTTGTCCGAAATGAGTCCTATCGAGTGGGTGCCTGACAAGATCGGCTCGCTTCCCATGGGGCGTCTGAGCGGGATGACGTGCGGATGCGAGGATGGCGCCGTGTCGAACACCCCCTGGTTCTGGATCGCTGTCGTTGCCGTCGTGGTACTGGTCGCCGTTCTGGTGGCCGGGCTGTTCATCGCGCGCCGCCGCCGGATCAGCCTGGACGAGTCCAAGGCTGCCGAGGCCGTCGAGCGGGAGAAGCCGAAGGGTGGCGGCTACGCCGCGACCGGCGGGATCGCGCTCGCTCCGGGCGGTGAGAAGACCGAAGAGGCCGAGCATCCGGTCGAGGACCGCCCCGAGACCGACGGCCAGCCCGCGGTCGGGGACGACGCGTCGGTGCCGAGGGATTCCGCGCAGCGCACGGTGCGCGACGTCGACCTGCCCGAACCCGAACCGATCGAAGAAGCTCCTGCCCCCGCCGAGGAGATCGCCCCGGCGACGGGACGCCTCGAACGGCTGCGCGGCAGGCTCGGCAGGTCCCGCTCAGTGTTCGGGCAGAGCCTGCTGGGCCTGTTGGGTGCCGGTGACCTGGACGAGGACTCCTGGCAGGACGTCGAAGACACGCTGCTCATGGCGGACCTGGGTGCCGCGACGACCACCGAGATCGTCGAGCGCCTTCGTGACGAGCTGAAGCGCCGCGCCGTGCGGACGTCCGAAGAGGCGCGCGCGGTGTTGCAGGAAGTGCTCACGGCCGCCCTCTCGACCGACGCCGTCCGTGCCGTCCGCGCGCTGCCGCACCTCGTCGACGGCGTGAAGCAGCCCGCCGTCGTCCTGGTCGCCGGGGTCAACGGCACCGGCAAGACCACCACCACCGGCAAACTCGCCCGGGTCCTCGTCGCGCAGGGGAGCACCGTCGTGCTCGGCGCGGCCGACACCTTCCGTGCCGCCGCGGCCGACCAGCTTCAGACCTGGGCCGAGCGAGTGGGCGCGGAGGTCGTCCGCGGCAAGGAAGGCGCGGACCCGGCGGCGGTCGCCTTCGACGCCGTCAAACGCGGCACCGAGGCGGGCGTGGACGCGGTCCTGATCGACACCGCCGGCCGTCTGCACACCAAGACCGGCCTGATGGACGAGCTGGGCAAGGTCAAGCGAGTCGTGGAGAAGCAGGCGAAGGTCGACGAGGTGCTGCTGGTCCTCGACGCCACCACCGGGCAGAACGGGCTGATGCAGGCCCGTGTGTTCTCGGAGGTCATCGACGTCACCGGCATCGTCCTCACGAAGCTCGATGGCACCGCGAAGGGCGGCATCGTCTTCCAGGTGCAGCGCGAACTCGGGGTGCCGGTGAAGCTGGTCGGTCTCGGTGAGGGACCGGACGACCTGGCGCCGTTCGAGCCGGGCGCCTTCGTGGAAGCGCTGCTCGGCAACTAGCGAATGTTATGAACGGACCGTTCATAACAAAATCTGTTATGAACGGTCCGTTCATTGCACGCGCTCAGGTCGTGACAGGGACGTTCTCGCCCGTTTCGACCGCAGCGGTCTTCTTGTCCCGCATCACCAGGAACGCGACCACCGCCGCGGCCAGCACACCCACCGCGCTCACCAGGAACGTCGTCGACATCGCCGAGGTGAACGACTCGCGGGCCGCGGTGATCAGGCCGCCGTCACCGGTGGCGAAGGCGTCGCCGATCGAGAGCCGCGCCCGCGCCGGGGCGGATTCGGGCATCCGCGCGGTGAACAGGCTCGACACGACGCTGCCCAGGATCGCGATACCGAGCGCCGCGCCGAGCTGCTGGATGGTGTCGTTGAGCGCGGAGCCGACACCGGCCTGCTCCTCGGGGACCTCGTTCATCAGCGCCGCGATCGCCGCCGGCATCGCCAGCCCGCCGCCGGAGCCGAGCAGGAACAGCGCGATCGCCGGCAGCAGGAAACCCGAAGTCGCCGACAGCGTCGCGAGCATCCCGAACCCGGCCGCCATCACGGTCATCCCGGCGGTGGCCAGTGCCCGGTTGCCGATCTTCTGGCCCAGCGTGGCACCGAGGGTGTTGCAGAGCAGCGAAGCGATGGCCATCGGGATGAACGCGAGGCCCGCCTGGGTCGGGGTGTAGCCGAGGACGAACTGCAGGTACTGGGTCAGGAGCAGCAGCAGACCGCCGTTGCCGACCTGCACCAGCGTGAGCGACAGGCTGCCGCCGCTGAAGTTGCGCTTGCGGAACAGCTTCAGCGGGACCATCGGCGACGGCGTGTGCCGCTCCCAGAAGACGAAGCCGGCCAGGCTCACCACCGCGATCGCCAGCGGGACGTAGGTGCCTGCCTCGGTGATGCCGTGCTTTGGCAGCTCGATGATCGTCCAGACCAGCGCGACCATGCCGGTCGCGGACAGGATCGCGCCGAGCGGGTCGGGCCTCTGCCATGGCCCCTTCGACTCCGGCATCAGGGTGAGCGCGGCGACCACGGCGATGACGACGATCGGCACGTTGATCAGGAACACCGCGCCCCACCAGAACCACGCGATCAGCACGCCACCCAGCACCGGGCCGCCGATCAGGCCGAGCATCGCGACGGCGCTCCAAGCCGCCATCGCCTTGCGGCGCTCCTCGTCGTCGAACACGGTGATCAGGATCGACAGGGTGCTGGGCATGATCAGCGCGCCGCCGACACCCATCACCGCGCGGGACACGATCAGTTCGAGCGGGTTCGCGGCGAACGCGGCGACGAGTGAGGCCACCCCGAACAGGAGGAGGCCGATGATCATTACCTTCCGGCGGCCGAACCGGTCGCCGAGGCTGCCTGAGGTGAGCAGCAGGCCCGCGAACACCAGGATGTAGGAGTCCAGGATCCATTGCGTGTCCTGGGCGCTCGCCCCGAGGTCTTCGGCCAGCGGCGGCACGGCCACCGTCAGGACCATGTTGTCCACGACCAGCACGAGTGTGCTCAGGCACAGCACGATCAGGATCCACCAGCGCCGCGGATCGCGGCCTGCCGACTTGTTCATCGGGATACCCCCAGAAGTAGTTGCGTACGTTGTTCTGTTGTTGCGCACACTGTACGCAAAAGCTTTCACTGTGCGCAAGGGGGCACGACGTGCGCTAAAGTGAGGGCATGTCAGTCGAAGAGCAGCCGATCCCGTCGGTGTGGACCCGTCCTCGCCGGAAGCGTGACCAGCCCGCGTTGAGTCAGGCGCAGATCGTCACCGAAGCCGTCCGGCTCCTGGACGTCGAAGGCGTCGACGCGCTGAGCATGCGCAGGCTCGGGACCGCGCTGAACGCGGGCGCGACGTCGCTCTACCGGCACGTGGCCAACCGGGACGAGCTGATCGAACTGGTCGTCGACGAGGTCTACGGCGAAATCACCGTGGCGGACGGCGACGACCCGGCGCGGTGGCGCGAAGGTGCCGTCGTGGGCGCGCAGAGCGTGCGCGCGATGATCCTGCGGCACCCCTGGGTCGCCTCATTGCTCGGCTCGGTCGGCCTGTCGTACCTCGGGCCGAACGTCATGCGGCTCAACGAGCGGCTGCTGGCCGTCTTCGTGAACGCGGGATTCCCCGCCGACGAGGCGGATCAGGCGATCAGTGCGGTGATGTCGTACGTCATCGGCATGGGGACGACCGAGGCGGCATGGCTCACGACGGTCGCGAAGAGCGGCCGGAGCGAGCGTGAATGGGCGGAGCGACTGCGCCCCGCCGTCGAGGAGGCGGCGCGGGAACATCCGCTCCAGCGGGAACGCCTCGCCCATGACGACGCCGGGGCCGACCCGGAGCGGCTTCGCGACGAGAAGTTCCGCTACGGGCTGGACCGGATGCTCGACGGTTTGGAGACCAGGCTCAAACGGTGACTCCGTCACGCGAGAGGGTCGAACCGAGCGCGTTCGCGATCCGCTGGACGGCGGGCGCGATCCGCTCGACGGCCTCCATCGTGAGCCGCCCCGAAGGCCCGGACACCGACACCGCGGCCGGCACCGGCGCGCCCGGGACCGCGACGGCCACGCAGCGGACACCCAATTCCTGCTCGGCCTCGTCGAGTGAGTAACCCTGCTGGGCGATCTTCGCCAGCTCCCGCAGGAGCGCGTCCTGGTCGGTGAAGGTGTGCTCGGTGTACGAAGGCATGCCGGTCCGCGAGAGCAGGGCCGTGACGTCTTCGGACGGCAGATGCGCGAGCATCGCCTTCCCGACGCCGGTGCCGTGCGGCAGAAGACGCCGTCCGACCTCGGTGAACATCCGCATCGAGTGCTTCGACGGCACCTGGGCGACGTAGACGACCTCGTCCCGCTCCAGCACGGCGAGGTTCGCGGTCTCGCCGACCTCGTCGACCAGTTCCGCGAGCAGCGGCCGTGCCCACGAGCCGAACTGCATGCTGGCGTTCTCACCCAGCCGGATGAGCTGGGCACCCAGCGCGTACCGGCGGTTGGTGTTCTGCCGGACGTAACCCAGGTCCACCAGCGTCCTGATCAGCCGGTGGATGGTCGGCATCGGCAGCCCGGACAGGGTCGCCAGCTCCGAAAGGCTGGCTTCGCCTCCGGTGTCCGCGAGGTGCTCGAGGAGCTCGAAGGCCCGCTGAAGTGACTGGACGCCGCCATCGCGTCCGTTCTTCTCCGCTGCCACCGTGGCACTCCTTACGTCGGCGTTGATGTTCCGCTATGCAGAAACTATAGTCCGTCAGGTAAAACCGTAGGGACGTTATTTATCTGGACTCGGGGTGTTTCTCATGTCTGAAGCTCAGGTGCTCGGCGATCCGGTCGAGCGCGGGGACGAAATCCTCACGCCGGAGGCGCTCGCCTTCCTCGCCGGCCTGCACGAGGCCTTCGCCGCCCGCCGCGACGAGCTGCTGCAGGCCAGGAGCAAGCGCCGCGAGGAGGCCAGGACCACCGGTAAACTCGACTTCTTGCCGGAGACCAGGGAGATCCGCGAGGGCGACTGGAAGGTCGCCGAGGCCCCGCCCGCGCTGCGCGACCGCCGCGTCGAGATCACCGGCCCGACCGACCGCAAGATGACCATCAACGCGCTGAACTCCGGCGCCAAGGTCTGGCTCGCCGACCTCGAGGACGCCAACACGCCGCACTGGGCGAACGTCGTTTCCGGCCAGGTCAACCTGTACGACGCCGTCCGCGAGACCATCACGCTGGAAAGCGGCGGCAAGAGCTACGCGCTGAAGGACGAGGTCGAGCACGCGACCATCGTCGTCCGCCCGCGTGGCTGGCACCTCGACGAGCGCGGCCTGTCCTTCGGCGGGCGCCAGGCCGTCGGCGCGCTGGTCGACTTCGGCCTGTACTTCTTCCACAACGCGCAGGAACTGCTCAACCGCGGCAAGGGCCCGTACTTCTACCTGCCGAAGATGGAGAGCCACCTCGAAGCCCGGCTCTGGAACGACGTCTTCACCCACGCGGAGAAGACGCTCGGCATCTCCCACGGCACCGTCCGCGCCACCGTGCTGATCGAGACCATCCCGGCCGCGTTCGAGATGGAGGAGATCCTCTACGAACTGCGCGAGCACGCCTCCGGCCTGAACGCCGGCCGCTGGGACTACCTGTTCAGCGTCATCAAGTACTTCCGCGACGCGGGTGAGAAGTTCGTCCTGCCGGACCGCAACTCGGTCACCATGACCGCGCCGTTCATGCGCGCCTACACCGAACTGCTGGTGCGGACCTGTCACAAGCGCGGCGCGTTCGCGATCGGCGGCATGGCCGCGTTCATCCCGAACCGCAAGGATCCGGAGGTCACCGCCGCGGCGCTCGACAAGGTCCGCGCGGACAAGAGCCGTGAGGCGGGCGACGGCTTCGACGGCTCCTGGGTCGCGCACCCGGGCATGGTCGAGATTTGCCGCGAAGAGTTCGACAAGGTCCTCGGCGACAAGCCGAACCAGCTCGACAGGACCCGCGATGAGGTGTCCGTCACCGCCGACCAGCTGCTCGACGCGGCTTCCACGCCCGGTGGCGCCACCGCCGCCGGTCTGCGCGCCGCCGTCGACGTCGGCATCCGCTACATCGCCTCCTGGCTGAGCGGAAACGGCGCGGCCGCGATCCACAACCTGATGGAGGACGCGGCCACCGCGGAGATCTCGCGTTCGCAGGTGTGGCAGTGGGTGCGCAACGGCACGCGGCTCGACACCGGTGACAAGGTGACCGAAGAACTGGTACGTGGCGTGCTGGCCGAGGTCCGTGGCGAACTGGCCGCCGAGATCAAGCCGGAGCTGCTGGAGCCCGCCGTCGAACTGTTCGAGCAGGTCGCGCTCGCGGAGGAGTTCCCGGACTTCCTGACGCTGCCGGCCTACGAAAGGATCAAGTAGCCAGATGGGGAACGGGCGGCTCACCGAGGACGTCTACATCGCCGCTGACGCGCGCCTCGCCGAGGCGGACGCGCGCGTCGCGGCGAAGTATCCCGGCGAGCCGCCCGGCCGCCAGCCCGTGCACACCGTGTACGTGCCCGCGTCGCGGTACAAGACACGGCTCGTGGCGGATTGGGGCAAACAGGCCCTGCGGGTCTTCGGTGAGCACGCCGATCAGCTGGGCCTGGACGCGGACGTCGCCGACCGTGTCCGGACCAAACTCCTGACCGAGCCGATCGAGGATCTGCGGATCGACTTCGAGGACGGTCTCGGCAGGCCGGGCGACGACGACGAAGACGCCATCGCGCTCGCCGCCGGGCGGACCCTCGCCATCACGGGTGGCACGCCGTTCGTCGGTATCCGGTTCAAGAGCTTCGAACAGGCGACCCGGCGCCGCGGCATCCGCACCCTCGATCTTTTTCTGACCGGACTGCTGGAAAGCGGTCCGCTGCCGGAAGGTTTCGTCGTCACCCTGCCGAAGGTGACCGCCGTCGAGCAGGTCGAAGTGGCGGCGGATGTGCTGGAGCGCCTTGAATCCGCGTACGGCCTGCCCGAGGGCGCGCTCCGGTTCGAGGTCCAGATCGAGACGGCTCAGTCCATTGTGGACGTCGACGGGACGGTGGCGGTGCCGCGGATCATCGAAGCCGCGCGCGGCCGGTGTTCGGGGCTGCACTACGGGACCTACGACTACAGCGCCGGACTCGGGATCAGCGCCGAGTATCAGAGCATGGAACACCCGGCCGCCGATTTCGCCAAGCAGCTCATGCAGGTTTCGGCCGCGGGAACCGGTGTCCGGCTTTCGGACGGCTCGACGAACAAGCTGCCCGTCGGCGACGCGATCCTCCCGGCCTGGCACGAACATCTGCGGTTGGTGCGGCGCTCCCTGGAGCGCGGCTTCTACCAGGGCTGGGATCTGCACCCGCACCAGCTGCCGACCCGGTTCGCCGCGACCTACGCGTTCTTCCGCGAGGGCTTTCCGGCGGCGCTGGGACGGTTGCGGGACTATGCGGACAAGACCGGGCGCGGTGTGCTGGACGAACCGGCGACCGCGCAGGCACTCGCGAGCTTCCTGCTGCGAGGACTGGACTGCGGGGCCGTGGACGTGGGGGAGCTTTCGTTCTCCCGGGCGGAGCTGGACGGATACGCGCGGCGGACCGGATGAGCAGCTGCTGAGCGAGCGCCTCTCGTGGCAGGCGTTCCCTCAGCAGCTGCTCCGCCCTTCCCGGCTCAGCTTGCCGGCAGCGGGCCGCGTTCTTCCCGGCGGCGAACGGACCTCGCGACGAGCGCCAGCATGGCGAGCTGGCCTGCGATCGTCCCGGCCGTCACCCCCGCCGGGAAGGCGGCCGGAACCACCTGCAGCGTCAGCGCCGGGCCGAGAACGGCTCCGAGTACCACCAGCGTGTCGAGGATCGTGGTGAGCAGCCGGTGTGTCTGGCTCGCGGGCACCGCCGCTTCCGCCTTCAACTCCGACGTCTCGATCCTGACGCGCGCGAGCCGGGTCGGGGTTCCTTCCCAGCTCGTTTCTTCGGACGTCGTGTTGTCCACGCCGTCGATTTCGGCACCCATGCTCGTGCCCTTTCTTGCCCAGTCAGGCGAGCCCGGGTTGGCGCGTCACGCTGGGGACCACTGGGGGACAGCCGACCTCGGCTGGCTGGACCGGACCGCCCCCAGTTCGCGGTTGTCCGGTCCTCTTCCCCTGTTCAGGCTCCTCACACGTGAAGGCCGTGGTCGTACCTTCGGTGGTGATACCCGCCGCATGGAGACGGGCCTGCGTGAGGTTTGTACTTCTGCCGCGAACCTGGCAGGAGAACTGTAGCGCCGATCACGCTCAGGCCGCAACCACTTCACACATGTTCGCTGCTGAAAGTGTGGCGAATACACGCTGTCTATGTCACGATGAGATGCGCGGCCGTGGGCCGCAGGGGAAGGGAGCGGGTATGCCATCGGTCGAGGAGACCGCGACCGGCCGCCCTGCGGTGGTCGATCGCGTCAACGTCGCGCTGATCGCCGAGGCGGTCGACGCGCTGGGCAAACTCCAGGAGCGCACCGGGCTCAAAAAGGTCGATCTGGTCAACCGCGCGTTGCTGGTCTACGAGTTCGTGGACGCGGAACTCCGCGCGGGCAAGCAGGTCTTGCTGCGCGATCCGGACGGACAGGATCAGCTGGTCAAGATCTTCCTCTGAGTCAAGCGTGATACGCCGCGAGAACCTCGTCCAGCGCGCCGTGCGCGCGGATCCGGCCTTCGTCCATCCACAGGGCGGTGGTGCACAGCTCCCGCAGGAGTTCGTCGGCGTGCGAGGCGAACACCAGCACGCCGGCGCGACGGGCGAGTTCGACCAGCCGTTCGCGTGCCTTGGCGAGGAACGCGGCGTCGATCGCGCCGAGCCCCTCGTCGAGGATGAGGATCTCGGGGTCGATCGTGGTCACCACGCCGAGCGCGAGCCGCACCCGCATGCCGGCGGAGTAGGTGCGCAAGGGCATGCTCAGGTAGTCGCCGAGTTCGGTGAACTCCGCGATGTCGTTGACTCGTTTCTCCATCTGCCTGCGTGACATGCCGAGGAAAAGGCCGCGGATCAGGATGTTCTCGTGGCCGGAGACCTCGGGGTCCAGCCCCACGCCGAGGTCGAACACCGGCGCGATCCTGCCGACGACCCGCGTGCTGCCCCGGGTCGGCTCGTAGATGCCGGACAGCAACCGCAGGAGAGTGGACTTCCCGGCGCCGTTGTGGCCGACCAGGCCGACGCGATCACCTTCGTCCAGCGACAAGGTGATGTCCCGCAGCGCCTCGATGATCGGGACTTTCGCGTCGGTGCCGATCTTGCCGCCGACCTTGCCGAGCACCTGTTTCTTGAGCGACCGGGTCTTGGCGTCGAAGATCGGGAAATCGACGTAGGCGCCCCGCACCTCGATGCTCACCATGTCGCCGCCTCCTCGTGTCGTCAGATGCGAATAGAAGTTATCATTCGCATTCTGGTGAGGTAACGTGCGGTCGGTGAGTCAGCAATCCGTCGATCGGGGCTTTCGCCCGCCGCAGCAAGCTCGCAGCCGGGAGTCCCTGCAAAAGGTGCTGGCCGCCGCTGAGCACGTACTGGCAGGCCAAGGCCTCGAAGAGTTCACTGTCGGGGCGGTCGCCGAGCAGGCGGGAATGTCGGTGGGTGCGATTTATCGCCGGTTCGCGGGCAAGAACCAGCTGCTGTACGCGGTGAAGGATCAGCTGCTCGGACAGCTCGAAACCGGCGTCAGCGAAGCGCTTCGCTCGGCGGAGCCGGGACTGAGCGGGGTCGTCGGCGCGTTCGTCCAAGCCCTGGCGGACACCTTCGCCCGCCACGACCGGATCTTCCCCGAGCTGCTGGACGGCCAGCGCGCCGAGGGACGCGATCGTGGCCTCCAAGCGCTGGCTGCGATCCAGCGGGCTTTCGTCGAGGCCTGTTCTTCGGCTCATGGACCGGACCGGGAGCTGGCCCTTCGGGCGGTGGCGCGGACCGTCATCGGATCTTGCGTGCACCGGGCCGCGACCGTCCGCTACTGGCCGGACGACCTGAGCTGGAGTGAGTGGGCTGCCGAAACGACTGAGATGGCGCTTGCCTATTTGGCTTTGCCGGGGAAGTGTGGAGCGACCTAGTGAGGATAAAGGAGTTGTCCCGGTTCCTTTACCGTCGCGAGGTCGCTCCGGTCCGCGGGACTTATTGAGGAGTTAGGCAAAGGTGGGGTGCGGCTTTCGCGACATGAGCACGGGCCCAGGCTGTGCGGGAACGGGCACCACGGAGGAGCTCAGTCACACCACATTTGATATACCCTCAATAGTGCTGCCCGTCGGTGGGCATCCGGTCACTGAGTTCCCTGGGTAGGGGCTGCGCGGACGAGAGTCTCTATTTCCACACAGCCCACCTTTGGGCATGCCGAGGGGCCCGTCGCCGTTCGGCTGGCGGGCTCCTCGGGTCAGATCAGGGTGTTGCGTCGGGTTCTTTGTAACGGGTCCAGATACTGGGGTGGAATGAATTCCGGTAGTCCGTCTGCCGCCATGCGGACTTGCCAATCCCCATGATGGATCAGCCGGTGGTGAAAAGAACAAAGCAGTGTGAGATTCCGCAGATCAGTCGGGCCGCCATCTGCCCAGTGATGAATGTGGTGGGCGTGACAGTTCTTGGGTCGCCGATGGCAGCCCGGGAACGTGCACCCCCGGTCCCGGATGTTCAACGCTCGGCGTTGGCCCGGAGTGACGAAGCGCCTGAGGCGCCCCACATCCAACGGCTCACCAGCGGCATTGAGCACGACCGGGAGCATCAGGCAGTCGCAGGCGGCCAGGCGTGCTTCGCGGGCGGTCATCGTCCCGACGAAGTCGAGGCAGGCGGTCCCGAGCCCGGTCTTGAGTTCCTCCAGGCCGATGGTGACATGCACCAGAGTCCGGTACCCGTTGGTTCCCGGTTGATCAGGACAGGCAATCGCAAGGTCGACCAGGTCGACCCAGGCGTCACCCTGACGCTCGGCTTTCGTGCGCAGATCCGCCTGGCCGAACTCATCCACCGGACGCGGTTTCGCGTAGGCCTCCAGTGCGGCGGCGGTCCGGGCCCCGGCTTCGTCGTCGAGCAGGCCTTTCAGGTTCCAGTACCCGTCTTTGCGGCGTTGCAGGGTCAGTTCGCGGCGGGGTTGGGCGGGTTCGGGATCCTTGGGTTCTTTGCCGTCCGGGTCCAGCCATCCCAGCACCTGCTCTCCGAGATCCGACACCTGCCGAGGCCCTGCGTCCCGGGCCAAGCCGGCGAGCTTCGCCTCCGCATGCTCCCGATCCTCCACCGACACCTCGGCCGGGATCTGCCGCAAGATCTCCAGGATCTGCTTGATCCGCTCCGCACCGATCGCACCCTCCGCCGCCGCAGCACCGGTCGCGGGCGCGAATGGCGGAATCTCCGTGCCGTCGAGAGCGCGCGTCGGGTTCAGGTCAATGGCGCGATTCACATATGGTCGCGCTTCACCCATCGACAGCCCCGCGATATCGGCGAACCATGAAATCGTCGTGCCATATCCGTACAGGTCTTTCACGCCACGGGATTCGATCTCCGCCAAGTACTGTCCCAATCCGGCGGACGCGACCCGCATCACCTGCAGGAACTGCTGCACGCCGTGGGCAAGCTCCAGCTTGCCAGCGCGCCACAGCTCCTGCGGCAACTCGGGAAGGATCGTCTCAGACACATCCCCATAATACCGCATTCCTGTCGAACACGTGTTCGTAATTTTAAGTAGCGACAATACGGCGCATTTACCACTGAAGGGTGATTTGCTCGACCTCATCGACTGTCGTCGCGTAATCACCGCCTCGGTGACTTACCCGTACTGCTCATAGAACCGCCATCCCCGCGCGTTCCCTGTCGCCGACAAGTCGTTCAGCCTCCGCGAGCCACACCACTCCCCGCGATGCGCCGAACACGCGTACACCTGCTCAACCGCGCCGATCATCACCACAGAGACAACGCGCACTCAGACAAGCGTCCTCACATAACGCCGACAAGGCACCAAAACCAGCCCATCCGGCCCCTCCACCCGATTCTCGAACTCACCCTCGTCAACCCATCCGCACCGCTCGTAAAACCGCCGCGCCCGAGCGTTCCCCGGCGCGACGGCCAGCCAAGCCCGCGAATGTCCGCCGTCACCGACGAGCCGTTCGGCTTCCGCGAGCAACACTCCCGCCACACCGCTTCCGCGATGCGTCGAAGACACGTACACCTGCTCGACCTCGTCGCCGACGACCATCACGAATCCCGCCACCTCGCCGGCCACCAGGGCGACCGACGTGTCGCCGACTCGAGCGGAGGCGCGCTCCCGGAACGATTCCCGGGTACGGATCCGCAGAAGCGCGTCGGGAACGTTGCCGAGATGGCCGTCTTGCCAGCCGTGGTACCAGATCTCCGCCACCGCCGAAGCGTCTTGGGCGACAGCGGGCCGCAAAGTCACATCGTTCGCCATGTCGGGAGTCAAGCACCGAAACGATCAGGAAACCAAGGCCCCGATCCGCCGCTCCACCTCGTCCGCGCTCGCGTTCCCGGCGGCCAGCGTCACGACCCGTTCACCGTCGTCGGCGAGCAGGGTCGGATACCCGGTGACGCCCAATTCCCGTGCCCGCTGGAAATCGGCCGCGGCCGACACCCGGTCCAGTGCGGCTTCGACGGCGTCCCCGTCCAGGCCCGCCCGCCGGGCGACCACTCGGTACGTCGACGGTTCGGACAGGCTCAGCCCGTCGAGATAGAAAGCCTCTTGCAGCAAGGCCGCGAGCCGGACCGCCCGCTGCGGCGCGACTTCGCGCAACGCCGCCATTCCGCACGCGGCGGCCTCGGAGTCCATGACGAACTCGCCGTCCGCGATGAGGCGTTCGTAGCTTTCGCCGAACGGTGCCCCGGTTCGGCGGGTGATCTCGGCGTTGGCTCCTTGGACGTGGCCGAATTGCCGGATCGGCACCCGGCGCCCGCCGATGAACAGGCCGCCGGACACCACCTCGACCGGCAGGTCCGGATGCCGGTGCGCGACGTCGGCCATGGTCCTGGCGAAGCCGTAGGACCAGCCGCAGTACGCGTCGAAGACATAGATGAGCCTCATGCCGGGACCAACGATGCCTGACGAGTCAGATATTCCTAGCGGAGCCTGGGGAGTGCGTCACGTGCGGAATGACTCAGCGTCCGCAGGTCCAGCGTGAACTGTTCGCGATGATCCGTGGGCAGCGGATCGAGGAAGAGCCGCTGGATGTTCTCGACGTGTATCCGCGCCGCCCGCACGGCCGTCTCCTCGCCCTCGCCGGTCAGCCGCACGAGTTGCACGCGGCGGTCTTCCGGAGCGGAAGCGCGCACGACCAGGCCGAGCGTCGTCATCCGGTCGACCAGCCGGGTCGCGCCGCCGGTGGTCAGCACCTGCTCCTGCGCGATCGCGCGCATGCTCATCCCGGCTTCGCCCGCTCTGCCGAGGATCAGCAGCACCTCGAACATCAGGTGCGAGATCCCGCATTCGGTCTCCAGCGCGCGGCCGAGCAGATATTCGAGCCGGTTCGCCGCGCCCATCATCCGGCCGAACGCGACCACGCGCGGGTCGTAGGCGGCTTCTTTCGCCGTGGTGATGCCCATTTCAGCTCCCTGCCGACAAGGCCAAATAGACGTCGAGCTGTTCGGTGAACTCGGTCAGATCGGCGCCGAGCAGTTCGCTCGCCCGCCCGATCCGGTACCGCAACGTGTTGACGTGGACGTGCAGCGCCCGCGCCGCCCGTGTCGGCGAGCCGGAGCATTCGAGGAAGACCCGCAGGGTGTGCACCAGATCGGTGCCCTGTTCGGCGTCGTAGCTCAGCAGCGGACCCAGCACCCGCCGCCGCAACGCCGCCCGCAGCTCGTCGGGCGTACCCGCCAGCAGCAGCCGGTGCATGCCGATCTCGCCGCCGGGAACGATCTCGATCGTGCCCGGTCGCCGCGCCGCCACGGCCAGCGCGTACCGCGCGACCTCTTTCGCGCCCCGCAGCATCGAAACCGGGGAACAGTCGCTGATCCCGATCAGCACGCGGCGGCACGGCAGCAGTGACTCCACTGTGGACAGTGCGGCCGACGTCGCGGCGGGCCAGTCGTCCGGCCACTCGCCGTCGTCCTCGGCCAGTGCCCAGGTCTTCTCCCCGGCGGGTCCGACGAGGGCACCTGGCGGCAGCAGTTCGGTCAGGACGCCGCGCGCCGCTTCGGCACCCTCGGTGCGGGCGACGACGACGCGCAGATCGCCGCGCAGGCCGGTCGCGGTCAGCGCCGCGTGCGGGTCGCTTCCCTCGTCGAGCGCGGTCAGCAACGGTTCGAGCACCCGATCGGTGACCGCGCGGACCTCGTCCGCCCTGGTGCGCGCGAGCCCGATCAGCCCGGCGAGTTCCTCGGCGATCTCCGCCTGGGCCGCGGTCAGCGCGCCGCCGATCGCGAGCAGCCACGGCACCGCGTGCCTGCCGCCGACCGGCCGCACGGTGACGTCGCCGGACTCCAGCACGCGTCCGCCCGCGGCGACGAATCGCCCCACCAGATCCGACGGCGTGCCGGCGGGCACCACCCAGCAGGGGAGGCCGATCTCCGCGCGGGCCCGGTCCAGCAGCGTTTCCACCGACGCGTCTTCGGTCGCGGCGGAAAGCAAACGTTTGCGAGCACCTTCCCCGGCCGCGGCCAACGCCAGCACGACGCGTTCGGTGACGACCGAGAACGACAGATCCGTCGGCACTTCCAGCAACGGAATCCGGTGCCGTGTGCAGGCTTCGACGAGGTCTTCGGGGATTCCGTCGGAATCCGCTCCGGATGCCGCCAGCGCCGCGGCCCCGGCCTTCGCCAGTGCTGCGACGAAGGCCTCGGAATCACCCGGCCCGCGCCACCACAGCAACCCGCTCAGGACGAGTTCGCCCGCCGACACGTACCGCCCGGGATCGGGCAGCTCGGTGACATAGATCCGGGAGACCGGACGGTCGAGCAGAGCCGTCCCGGCACGCACGCGCAAGCGCAACCCGGGCAGCGCGAGCAGAGTTCTCACGGTCGTCATCAGGTTGTAGGAAAGCACAAAACGACAGGTGTGCGCAGGGGAGATTTCATGCTTCGGCACCGTTGCCGCCATACGGGCGCAGGGCGTCTACTGAGTCAGCCGTCACAGACCGCCGCCGAACCGAGGAGCCCGAGAGTGGATTTCCTGCGCCCCAGCTCGCTGACCGAGGCGCTCGCCGTCAAGGCCGAGCGGCCCGACGCGGTGCCCATCGCCGGCGGCACGGACGTCATGGTGGAGCTGAACTTCGACCACCGCCGTCCCGGCGCGCTGCTCGATCTCAACCGTGTCACCGAACTCGCCGAGTGGACCGAGACCGACGGCGAGATCCGGCTCGGCGCGTCCGTGCCCTACGTCCGGGTGATCGCTGAGCTGGGTGAAGTTCTGCCCGCGCTGGCGATGGCGTCGCGCACCGTCGGCTCGCCGCAGATCCGCAACCGCGGCACCGTCGGCGGGAACCTGGGCGCCGCGTCGCCCGCCGGTGACACGCATCCCGTGCTGCTCGTGCTCGGCGCCGAGGTCGAGGCCGCGTCGGTGCGCGGAACGCGGCGGATCCCGGCCGAGGAGTTCTATCTCGGCGTCAAACGCCACGCCCTCGAACCCGACGAGCTGATCACCGCCGTGTACCTGCCCGCCGAAGCCGGCCCGCAGCAGTTCGCCAAGGTCGGGACGCGCAACGCGATGGTCATCGCGGTCTGCTCGTTCGCGGTGGCCCTGGACCTCGGCACCCGTGAAGTCCGCGCCGCCGTCGGTTCGGCCGCGCCGACCCCGCGCCGGGCGACCGCCGCCGAAGAGTTTCTCTCCGCCGAACTCCCCTGGTCCACCAAGGCTTCGATCACGGACTCGGTCAAACGCCGGTTCGGTGAGCTGGTGTCGGAGGCGGCGTCGCCGATCGATGACGTCCGGGGCAGTGCCGACTACCGCAAGCACGCGTTGTCCGTCCTGGCGCGGCGGACGCTGACCTGGGCGTGGAACGATTTCCAGAAGGGTGAACGCGAATGCGCGTGAACGTGACGATCAACGGCGAATCCCGCCAGGCCGACGACGTCTGGGAAGGCGAGAGCCTGCTCTACGTGCTCCGCGAGCGCCTCGGTCTCCCGGGCTCCAAGAACGCCTGTGAACAGGGCGAATGCGGTTCCTGCACGGTGTACCTGGACGAGGTCCCGGTGTGTTCGTGCCTGGTCGCGGCCGGTCAGGTCGAGGGCCGCGAGGTCCGCACGGTCGAAGGGCTCGCCGACGGCGACAAGCTCGACAGGGTCCAGCAGTCCTTTGTGGACGCGGGCGCCGTCCAATGTGGTTTCTGCACCCCCGGCCTCGTGGTGGCCGCGCACGATCTGCTCAACCGGGTCGAAAACCCCGCCGACGAGGAGATTCGCGAAGCGCTGGCGGGGAACCTGTGCAGGTGTACCGGGTACGAGAAGATTCTCGACGCCGTCCGGTTGGCCGCGACCAGGGGAGAGACCACGTGAAGACCGTCATCGAGAACGCCGCGATCGCCACCGTCGACGGCGCGGGCACCGAGCACGCCTCGGGTCACGTCGTCATCGAGAACGACCGCATCGCGGCGGTCGGTGCCGGGAAGGCGCCCGACGGCGAGTACGACGAACGCGTCGACGGGTCCGGACACCTGGTCACCCCCGGCCTGATCAACACCCACCACCACCTCTACCAGTGGGCCACGCGCGGTCTCGCCGCCGACCACACGCTGTTCGAATGGCTCGTCGCGCTGTACCCGATCTGGGGCAGGCTCGACGCCGACATCACGCACGCGGCGGCCACCGCCGGGCTCACCCGCC
Organism: Amycolatopsis coloradensis; assembly: GCF_001953865.1. Lineage (GTDB taxonomy): Bacteria > Actinomycetota > Actinomycetes > Mycobacteriales > Pseudonocardiaceae > Amycolatopsis > Amycolatopsis coloradensis. The sequence continues at coordinate 173,872 of NZ_MQUQ01000002.1, read as the reverse complement.
TGGCGACCACCGGCTGCACCACCGTCGCCGACCACCACTACGTCTTCCCGCGTGACGGCGGCGACCAGATCGAAGCCCTCGCCGCCGCCCGCATCCGCGTCGGCGTGCGGCTGCATGTCGTCCGCGGCTCGATGGACCGCGGTGAGTCCCAAGGTGGGCTGCCGCCGGACAACCTCGTCGAGGAGACCGAGGCCGCGCTGCTCGGCACCGAGGCCGCGATCGACCGGTTCCACGACGACTCCGCGGGCGCGCACCTCCAGATCGCGGCCGGGCCGTGCTCGCCGTTTTCGGTGAGCGAGCGGCTGATGACCGGCGCGGCGGAGTTGGCGCGGCGCAAGGGAGTCCGGCTCCACACACACCTCGCCGAGACGATTGACGAGGAAAGGCAGTGCCTCGCGGAAGCAGGCTGCACGCCCGCCGAGTACGCCGACAAACTCGGCTGGCTCGGTGACGACGTCTGGTTCGCGCACTCGATCCATCTCGCCCCGGAAGCGATCCGCCGCATGGGTGCCACGGGGACCGGCGCGGCGCACTGCCCGACGTCCAACGGGCGGCTCGGCGCCGGGATCGCCCCGGTCCGGCAGCTGCTCGACGCCGGGGTGCCGGTCGGGCTCGGCGTCGACGGTGCCGCGTCCAACGAATCCGGTGGCCTCGGCGAGGAACTGCACCAGTCGCTGTTGCAAGCCCGCCAGCGCGGTGGGCCCCGGGCGCTGACCACGCGTGAGGCGCTGTGGATGGGCACGATGGGCGGCGCGCGCTGTCTCGGCCGGGAGAACGACCTTGGCTCGATCGAGGTCGGCAAGCTCGCCGATCTCGCGGTCTGGGAGCTGAACGGCCTGAACTACGCGGGGATCACCGATCCGGTCGCCGCGCTGGTGCTCGGCGCGACCCCGCCGATCGCGCGGCTGTTCGTCGGCGGCGCGACCGTGGTGACCGGCGGCTCGCCGCGCGAGCAATCCGAAGACGAGATCGCCCGCGAGCTGGCCGTGGCCAGTGCCCGGCTGAGGGAGACGCTATGACGTCCACGCAGACGACCGCGAACGCGGCCGCCACCGACAACGGCGTGGGCACGAGCCCGCGCCGCCCGGACGGCACGGTCAAGGTACGCGGCGAATTCGCCTACTCCTCGGATTTGTGGCACGAGGACATGGTGTGGGGCGCGACGCTTCGCAGCCCGCATCCGTACGCGCGGATCACCGGCATCGACATCACCGACGCCCTTGCCGTACAGGGGGTCTACGCGGTGTTGACCCATGAAGACGTACCCGGCGTGAACAAGTACGGCCTGGAGCACTCCGACCAGCCGGTGCTCGCCGTCGACGTCGTGCGCTACCAGGGCGAGCCCGTCGCGCTCGTCGCCGCGGACCACCCCGAGACCGCGCGGCGCGCGATGAAGCGGATCAAGGTCGCCTACGACGTCCTGGAACCGGTGACGGACTCCGAGAAGGCCGCGGCCGGCGAGGGCGCCGAGCTGCACCCCGGCGGGAATGTGGTGCGGCACGCCAAGATCCGCCATGGCGACCAGTCGGCGCAGGCCGACGTCGTGGTGTCCGGTGTCTACGAGGTCGGCATGCAGGACCAGGCCTTTCTCGGCCCCGAGTCCGGGATGGCGATCCCCGACACCGAAGGTGGTGTCGACCTTTACGTCGCCACGCAATGGCTTCACGTCGACCAGCAGCAGATCGTCGCCGCGCTGGGCCTGCCGAAGGACAAGGTGCGGCTGACGCTCGGCGGGGTCGGTGGCGCGTTCGGCGGCCGCGAGGACCTCTCGATCCAGGTCCACGCGTGTTTGCTGGCGCTGCACACCGGCAAGCCGGTCAAGATGGTCTACAACCGCGAGGAATCTTTCTACGGCCACGTGCACCGTCATCCGGCGAAGATGTACTACGAGCACGGCGCCGGCAAGGACGGCCGACTCGTCTATGTGAAGGCGAAGCTGTACCTGGACGGCGGCGCGTACGCTTCGTCCACCGGCGCCGTGGTCGCGAACGCCGCCACGCTCGGCGTCGGTCCGTACAAGGTGGACAGTGCTTCGGTCGACTGCTGGGGCGTCTACACCAACAACCCGCCGTGTGGCGCGATGCGCGGCTTCGGCGCGGTGCAGGCGGGCTTCGCGTACGAGTCCCAGATGGACAAACTCGCGGAGGCCTGCGGAATCGACCCGGTCGACTTCCGGATCCTGAACGCGATGGAGGAAGGCAGTCTCATGCCGACCGGCCAGGTGGTCGACTCCGCCGCCCCGGTCGCCGAACTGCTGGAACGCCTGCGCGCCAAGCCGTTGCCGGTCGAGCACGAGGAACTCGACCTGCGCCGGATGCCCGGCGGTGTCTCCAACACCACTCACGGCGAGGGCGTCGTCCGGGGAGTCGGGTACGCGGTCGGCATCAAGAATATCTGCTTCTCCGAGGGCTTCGACGACTATTCGACGGCTCGCGTGCGGCTGCAACTGGTCGGCGGTGAGCCCGCGGCGACCGTGCACACCGCGGCCTGTGAGGTCGGCCAGGGGCTGGTGACGATCATGCAGCAGATCGTCCGGACCGAACTCGGCATCGAGCAGGTGACGATCCTGCCGATGGACACCACCATCGGCAACGGCGGTTCGACGTCGGCGTCCCGGCAGAGTTACGTCACCGGTGGCGCGGTCCAGGCCGCGTGTGTCGCGGTTCGATCAGGGCTGCACAAGCATCTAAGGAGCAAACTCGCCGCGGACGGCAAGATGGACGTCGTCGGGAACAAGGTCGTCTCGGCCGACGGCAGTGTGCTCGCGGACCTCGCCGACGTCCTCGGTGACGAGGTCTTCGACGAGACCGTGGAATGGCGTCACCGTCCGACAGTGCCGATCGATCCCGAGACAGGACAAGGGAACGCGCACGTCCAGTACGGCTTCGCGGCCCACCGCGCCGTCGTGGACGTCGACACCGAACTGGGGTTGATCAAGGTCGTCGCGCTCGACTGCGCGCAGGACGTCGGCAAGGCGCTGAACCCGCAGGCGGTGCTCGGTCAGATCCAGGGCGGGTCCGCGCAGGGCCTCGGGCTCGCGGTGATGGAGGAGATCCAGATCGACGGCGGGAAGATCCGCAACCCGTCGTTCACCGACTACCTGATCCCGACCGTGCTGGACATGCCGCCGATGGACATCGACGTCCTCGAACGGCCCGACCCGAACGCGCCGTATGGTCTGCGCGGGGTCGGCGAGCCGCCGACGATCTCGTCCACCCCGGCGATCGTCGCGGCCATCCGCGCGGCCACCGGACTGGCACTGCCCCGCGTCCCGGTGCGCCCCGAGCACCTCACCGGCACCTGACCAACCCGTACTTTTCCGAGCTAGGAGCACATCCGTGAGTACCCGTCTGTCCATTTCGGAGTCCGACGAGCGGAAATGGCTCGCCGAGGCCGTCGGGCTGGCCACCACGAACGTCGAAGGCGGTGGTGGACCGTTCGGCGCGATGATCGTCCGCGACGGTGCGGTGCTCGCCACCGGGACCAACCAGGTGACCCCGGCACTGGACCCGACGGCGCACGCCGAGGTGGTCGCGATCCGCGCCGCCTGCCAGGCGATCGGTGACTACAGACTCGACGGTTGCGTCCTCGTGACGTCCTGCGAACCTTGCCCGCTCTGCCTTTCCGCCGCGCTCTGGGCGCGTGTCGGCAAGGTCGTCTACGCCGCGGACCGCCACGACGCGGCCAAGGCGGGCTTCGACGACCGCGAGTTCTACGACCTCTTTTCCCGCCCGCGCGAGACCTGGTCACTACCCGTCGGCCAACTGTCCCTTCCGGACTCTTTCGCGCCTTTCCAGGCCTGGCTGTCGAAACCCGACAAGAAGGCCTACTAGCAAGGCTTCATCCCTCGCGCCACAACGTTGTGGAGGCAGGCGTGACCCAGTTGCGCGAAGAACGTCCCCAGTATCAACCGGAGCCGGAACGGGTCTCCGGGGTCGACCGGTGGTTCAAGATCTCCCATCGCGGCAGCACGGTCGGCCGCGAGGTGCGCGGCGGGATCACCACCTTCGTCGCGATGTGTTACATCGTGCTGCTCAACCCGCTCATCCTCGGCGCGTCGGCCGACATCACCGGCGCGCGGCTGAGCACCGAGGCCATCACCACCGCGACCGCGCTGGCGGCGGGCGTCACCACGATCCTGATGGGACTCGTGGGGAACGCGCCGCTGGCGCTCGCGGCGGGGCTCGGCGTCAACGGCGTCGTCGCCTTCCAGATGGCGCCGACCATGACGTGGGCGCAGGCTTTCGGGCTCGTCGTCCTCGAAGGTGTCTGCATCGTGTTCATGGCGGTTTCCGGGGTCCGGGAACGGATCATCAACGCGATCCCGATGCCGCTCAAGGTCGCGATCACCGTCGGCATCGGGCTCTACATCGCGCTGGTCGGCCTGGTCAGCGCCGGTTTCGTCACGCGGACCCCCGACTCCGCGCAGTCGACCGTGCCGGTGCGGATGGGCATCGCCGGCCATCTCGAAGGCTGGCCGATCGCGATCTTCTGCCTCGGCCTGCTGCTGATGATCGTGCTCGTGAGCCGCGGCGTTCCCGGCGCGGTGCTGATCAGCATCGCGGTCGCGACCGGGCTCGCGGTGCTGGTCAACAGCGTGTTCCACGTCGAAGGCTGGGGGCTGGTCGAACCCCGGGTGCCCGAGCAGGTCGTGGCGCATCCCGATTTCAGCCTGCTGGGGGACATCGACCTGTTCGGCGGGTTCGCGTCGGCGGGCGCGGTGACTGCGGCGGTCTTCTTGTTCACACTGGTGCTTTCCGGGTTCTTCGACGCGATGGGCACGATCACCTCGGTCTCCGAAGAAGCGGGGCTGGTCAAGGACGGCAAGGTCGAGGGGATGGGCCGGATCCTGCTGGTCGACGGCGCCGGCGCACTCGCGGGCGGGGTCACCGGATCGGCCCCGAACACCGTGTTCCTGGAGTCGGCCGCGGGTGTCGGTGAGGGTGCGCGGACCGGGCTGGCGAGCATCGTCACCGGCGGACTGTTCACCGCGACGCTGTTCCTGACCCCGCTCGCGGCAGTCGTCCCGGCGCAGGCCGCGGCGCCCGCGCTGGTGGTCATCGGCGGCATGATGATGGCGCAATGCGCGCGGATTCCCTGGCGGGACCTGGATTTCGCCATCCCGGTGTTCCTCACCATCGCGCTGATCCCGTTCACCTACTCGATCACCAACGGCATCGGTGCCGGTCTGGTCGCCTACGTGCTGATCAAGATCTGCAAGGGCAAGATCCGCGAGATCGGCTGGATCCTCGGGGTCCTGGCCGCGGTGTTCGGGCTGTACTTCGGAATCGAAGGGATCATGTCGTGGTTCTGATGTTCCTCAACGGCGGCGGCATGCGTGGCGGCCCGCTGCACGAGCAGTTGCAGGGCGCGCCGCTGTGCTGCGTGGCCCGTTCGGCGCCGAAGTATCACTACTTCTCCGTGGGTGACAGGTTCCCGGCGATGTACGACGGCGGTTCCGGATCCGTCGTCGGCGAGGTCTACGATCTGCCTCTGTCGGTGCTGCGGGATCATCTCGTCCCCGCGGAGCCGCCGGAACTGGAGCTGGGCGTCATCGAACTGGAGGACGGCGCGGCCTGCCTCGCGACCGTCCTGCGTTCGTCCTGTGTGGACTCGCCCGAGCTGACCGACATCACCTCGCTCGGCGACTGGCGGGCGTATCTCGCGTCCCGCTGACGCCGCGTCGCCCGAGACACACGAGTTCCGCTTCCAAGCACGTGTCACGCGCGTCAATTGTCCGTGAAGGCCTCCTTGAGGGACTCATGACCCCGCAAGGAGGCCTTCACGGAACAGGGGTCAGAGCACGAAGACGAGGTCGCTGCCCGCCGGGTGGAACATCTCGGGCGCACCCGCGTAGAAGGCCCGCCAGGCGCCGGGCTTCCTGTGGTCGGCCGACGTCGCGAAGGCCCAGGTGGTGCCGTTCCAGGTGGCGTCGACCGTCGACACCGAGGTCCAGCGGTAGGTGCTGAACGAGAAGTACTGGAGTTCGACCGGGATCGGGTTCGCGGTGTACCGGCCGGGGAAGTCGATCGTGCCGGACGCGGTCACGGCCTTGTCCGCGCCGCGGCCCGCCGCGAACGACGTGATCTTCGCCGGGTGGAGCACGACGATCTTCGGGGTGTCGGCGCCCGAGTTCCCGATCGCCGGGTCGGTGGAGAAGAAGTCGGCGTGGTAGTTGCCGGTGCGGATGGGGGTCAGCTTCGCGCTGTAGACGCCGGCGGCGTCGGTGACCGGCGTGGCCTGTGCCTCGCCGCAGAAGCCGTTGAAGCAGAACGAGATACTCACCGCGGCGCCCGCGATCGGGGTGGCGTCGGCCTTGGTGAGCTTCCCGGAGATCGTGACGGTCTTCCCGGCGTCGATCTTGGTGCTGCCGGTGGTCGTGGTGAGGGTGGACGGCTGGGCCTCGACGGCGGACGCGGGCACCGCACCCGCGGTCAGCAGCGCGGCGGCGGCGATGGTACCTGCTACGAGCTTCCTGATGATCATGTGCTCCCCAAACGAAATTCGGCTCATGTCACCGCTAGGTCGGCCGGAAGTCGTTGTGTGTTGCGGGAAAACCTCGGTGTTCAGCATCCGGCCGTCGGTGCTTCACGATCAGGGGAGCAGGGTGCGGGCCAAGGCGACCGACGAGATCCCGGCGACCTGGAGCGATTCGGTGTTACGCAGCGAACGGCTCAACACGAACGCTCCTTCCAGACTGTTCACCAGCGCGATGGTGAGCAGCCGCGCGGACTCCGCCGAAAGGCCGTATTTGCCGAATTTCTCGGTGCCGGCCTCGATCCACGCGGTGAAGACGTCCGCCGTCGCGATCCGCAGCTTCTCGTTCGTGCTCGCGACCTCGAGCGCGACCGTCGCGATGGGGCAGGCGTCGGCATAGTCGGTCTCACGCAAGGTCTCCGCCGCGCTGGCGAAGCACGCCTCGATCCCGTGGATCAGATCCGGCTCGTCGGCGAAGAAGATCTCGAACAGTGCGAGGTACAGCATCCCGGAGGTGCGGATGACCTCCTCGCCGAGCTGCTCCTTGCCGCCGGGGAAGAAGTGGTACAGCGAGCCGAAGGGCGCGTTCGCGGCCTGGACGATCTGCTTCACCCCGGTGCCGGTGTATCCGTTCCGCCGGAGCAGCTCGGCGCCGGCGGTCACGATGCGGTCCCTTGTCCCTGTCACGCCTCCATGGTAGAGCGTTCTATCAAGGCAACGTGGCGTGGCCGCCCGGCGCACGCGTTCAGCCGCCCTTGAACCTTGGTCGACCCCCTGGCGCTACCTGCGGTCGATGTTCGCGCGGGTTGCCCCGCCCTAGCGTCGGGAGCCGTGGGAAATCCAAGGAAAGAAGGGGGCAACAGATGAAGCGGTTACTGATCGCCGGGGTGATCCCGGTGGTCGTGGGCGGTCTGCTCGCCGGAGCCGTGCCGGCTTCGGCGAGCGGCCCGGGCGTTCCGGCTCACTACGCCGGTCAGAAATTGGACTGGCGTCCCTGCGCGAAGGAGGATCTGGTCTCGTTGCCGCCGGGCACCGACATCAGCGGCCTCGAATGCGCGACCTACCGCACGCCCCGGGACTGGGATCGTCCGTGGGAGCGGCAGGACCTGACCATCGCGGTGAGCAGGCTGAAGGCCACCGGCCCGTCGACGGCGTCACTGCTCACCAACCCGGGTGGTCCGGGCGGGGCCGGACGCTGGCAGCCGACGATGTTCCGCGGGCAGGACAAGCTGCGCGAACACCAGGACATCATCGGCATCGACGTGCGCGGGACCGGCAAGAGCACCAACGTCACCTGCCGCGGGACCGCCGACCTCATCCGCGGGCTGGACCCGCGTGATCGCGATCCGCGCAACCTGAACCAGATCCTGGCCAACGCGGAACACGTGGCCAAGTCCTGCCAGAACGCCAATGGCGAACTCGGGCCGCTGATCACCACCTATCAGACGATCAGGGACTTCGACCTGCTCCGGGGGCTGCTCGGCCGGGCAAAGATCAACTGGGTCGGCTACTCCGGCGGCACCTGGCTGGGCGCGCACTACGCGCAGCAGTTCCCCCAGCGGACGGGGCGGTTCGTGCTGGACTCCTCGACGGAGTTCACCACGGACTGGCAGAAGACGTTCGACCGGCAGCCGGTCGGCTTCGAACGCCGCTGGCGGCAGGACTTCCTGCCGTGGATGGCGCGGTACGACGCCAAGTACCACTTCGGCACCAGCGGCGAAGAGGTCCGGCAGACCTACGAGCGGGTCCGGTACGCGTTGTCGCGCGAGCCGATCAACGGCAACGGGCCGATGGAACTCGACACCGCCATCATCTACATGCTCTACAAGAAGGCGGTTTTCCCCGCGCTGGCCGACCTGCTGGTCAAGGTTCGGGACGCGATGGAGAACCCGCGGGCTCAGGCCGGGGCCCAGGCCGCCGTCGAGGCGGCGGGTGACTTCTCCGACGCGCAGGACGCCACGTTCTGGAACACCGTCTGCGGAGAAGGACGCTTCACCGGCACCCGCGAATCGCTGATCCGCGATTCGCGGCGGAACCTCGACCGCGGTCTGCTCCTGGCGGGCGGTGGCACGCTCAACGCCTCGGTCTGCCTGTTCTGGGACAGGGAACCCCGGCCGTTGCCGAAGCTGGACGGCAAGGGTGTCCCGCCGGTGCTGATCGTCCATTCCGAACACGATCCGGCGACCGCGATCGAAGGCGCGAGGCGGGCACACGCGGGGTTCGCGAACTCGCGCATGCTGACCGTGACCGGTGAGGGTGACCACGGCCTTTACGCCGACGGGAACCCGGCTTTGGACAAGATCGTGAACGCCTACCTGGTCGACGGGGTCGTCCCCGCCGACCAGAGCGTTCCCGGGATGCCGCTGCCCGTTCCCTAGGCCGTGTTCTCAGAAGCTGGCGAGGGTGTGCCAAGCCAGGCCGGGGTCCTCGGCGTCGTCGCGGAGGACCACACCCTCGATCAGGCCGTACGGACGATCGGCGGCGTGGAAGACCTCGTTGTCGTTCTTCAGCCCGAACGGCGACAGGTCCACCAGGAAGTGGTGCTTGTTCGGCAGTGAGAGCCGGACTTCGGCGACCTCTTCGCGTTCCTCGAGCACAGCCTCTCCCATCGCGTACAGCGTTTGCTGCAGGGAGAGGCTGTGCTTGTCCGCGAAGGTCTCCAGCAGGATTCGCCGGACCTCGGCGTGGCTCGCGGCCCAGTCGATCCCGTCGCCCTGGTAGCGCCAGCGGGCGGTCACCGCGGTCGCGAGGATCCGGTCGTTCGTCTCGGCCAGCGTCGTGTACTCGTCGCGCGGGAAACCGTGAAACTCGGAACCGGTGGACTTGAGCACGACGAGATCGTCCAGACCGGACACCACCCAGGCCTGTCCGTCCTGAATGGTCACCGCCGTCGTGCGTTTTTCGCTACCTGCCAGGGAGAACGCGTGCTCGTGGCCGGAGATGCGGTTCCAGCCGTGTTCGTCGATCAGCACCCGGGCGCCGGAGATGTGCTCGAACGCATCAACGAAGTGCCGCCCGAGCCGCAGGGCGAAGTCCTCGATCTCGCCGACCGGGGACTCCTTGGCGAAGGCGTACACGGTGTTCTTCTGGGTATCGGTCGCGACGACGTCGGCGTTGTCGCCGGTGAGGTGCGTGGCCGCGAGGTCGCCGCGCAGCGACGTCGAAACGGTGAGGTCCTTGAGGTGATGGACGGCGCCTTCGCGCCGCACGGTGACCAGCCGGACTTCGGCCTTGCCGTACTGGTTGGGGCCCAGGGTGATGGCCACGGGCGATCAGCTCCCTCGGTAGGTGGAGTACGCGAACGGGCTCAGCAGCAACGGCACGTGGTGGTGCTCGGTCGCGTCGGCGATGCGGAAGGTCAGGGTGACTTCGGGGAAGAAGGAGTCCGGGCCGAGGTGGGCGCCGGTGTCGAAGACCAGCCGGTAGACCCCGGGTTCCAGGGTGTCCGGGCCGAGGTCGCGGATCCGGCCGTCGGGGTCGGTCCGCCCTTCGGCGATGGGTGCGCCCGCACCGGTTTCGAGCCGGACCGCGACATCGGCGGCGGGGCGTCCCGCGGCGGTGTCGAGGATGTGCGTGGTCACGAGACTCATGACGTCACCGCTTTCTCCAGCCGCAGCGCGGCGATCTTGGCCAGCTCTTGACCGGCCACTTCGAGTTCCGTCTCGGCGTCGTTCGACAGCCGCGACCGGAGGTTCTCCAGTAGTTCGGCACCGCTCCGGCCGCTCGCGCAGACCAGGAAGACGTGCCCGAACGTCGCTTCGTACTCGGCGTTGGCCGTCGCGAACTCGCGCGCCGCGTCACTGTCCACACCGGACTGTTCCGAGCGCGACCAGCCGGCTTCGGTGCTCTCGCCGCCCGCTTTCTCCCCGATCCGGGGATGGGCGGCCATCGCCTGCTCGACCTCGTCGGGACGCAGCGGGATCAACGCCTCGGCCGCGGCGAGCAAGGTGGCCAGATCGCCGAAGGGGCGTTTGGCCAGCAGGGTTTCCACCCAGCGTGGGACGTCGAGACAGGCTGTCAGCACCGGCCGGACGTCCTGAGCGGGTGCCTGGTCGAACTCTCGGAGGGTGAGCGGCACGGGAACTGACGGTACGGCGACGGTTCCGCCTCCGTCAACATTTTGTTGAATTGACCCTTCAGTCTTGGTCGCGGTTGAGGTAGTTGTAGACCGTGAACCTCGTGACCCCCAGCGCCTCGGCGACGGTCGAGACCGATTTGCGGAGGCCGAACGCGCCGCGTTCCTTCAGCAGCCGCACCGCGCGCTGCTTGGCGGCGCGATCGAGGGAGTCGAGCTTGCCGCCGAGTTCGCGTTCGACGTCGCCGATGAGACGGGCGAGTGCGCTGTGCAGTTCGACAGCGGGGTCGCCCGCGTTGTCGCCGACCTGCCGGAGTTGGAGGGTCACGCGGGTCGCGCCGCCGTCGAGTGCCGCCCTGGCGATGGCGGGGAGCGCGTCGAGCAGGGCGTCGGCGTCGCCGCGGACGAGGGTGCCCAGCGGGCCGAAGTCGGTCGACAAGCCCGCGTTCTCCGCCGTGTCGCGGGCTTTGACGGCGTGCTCGGGCGGCGGGCCCTCGCCGTGGAACGGTTCGCTGGTGAACTCGGCTTCTAACTGCACCCAGCGAAGGTAGCGCCGCTGGAGTTCGTTGACGAGCAGGGTGGCCGGAGTTAATGTCGGAGTGCGAAACCTCGATTCCACTCAGTGGAAATTGGAGGCTTTTATGGACTTGGTGATCAAGGCTGCCAGGGCAATCACCGCCGCCGGAGAGGTACCCGCGACGGTCGGTGTCGAAGGCGGCCGCATCGTCGCGGTGGAACCCGCCGGAGCCGCGCTGGACGGCGATCGGGTGCTCGAACTCGGCACGGACGTCGTCCTGTTGCCGGGCCTCGTGGACACCCATGTGCACGTCAACGATCCCGGCCGCACCGAATGGGAGGGGTTCGCTTCGGCGACCCGCGCGGCCGCGGCGGGCGGGGTCACGACGATCGTGGACATGCCGCTGAACAGCCTGCCGCCGACGGTCGACGTCGCGGCGCTGGAGGTGAAGCGCAAGACCGCCGAAGGTCGCGTGCACGTCGACGTCGGTTTCTGGGGTGGCGCGATCCCCGGCAATCTGGCGGAGTTGCGCGGGCTGCACGAGGCCGGGGTGTTCGGCTTCAAGTCGTTCCTGCTGCATTCCGGCGTCGACGAATTCCCTCCGCTGGACGCGCGCGGGCTCGAAGAAGCGATGACCGAGCTGCGGACCTTCGACGGCATGATCATCGTGCACGCGGAGGACTCCGACGCGATCGATCACGCGCCGGACCCGCACGGCGAGAAGTACGACGACTTCCTGCGTTCTCGCCCGCGTGGCGCGGAGAACGTGGCGATCGCCCAGGTCATCGAGCTCGCGAGGAAGACCGGTGTCCGCGCGCACATCCTGCATCTGTCCTCTTCGGACGCGCTGCCGATGGTCGGGAGCGCGCGGCGCGACGGTGTCCGGCTGACCGCCGAGACCTGCCCGCACTACCTGAGTTTCACCGCGGAGGAGATCGGCGACGGCGCCACGCAGTTCAAGTGCTGCCCGCCGATCCGCGAGGCCGGGAACCGGGAACTGCTGTGGCAGGGCCTCGCGGACGGCGTCATCGACTGCGTCGTCACCGACCATTCGCCGTGCACTCCGGAGCTGAAACGCTTCGACAGTGGCGATTTCGGGCTCGCGTGGGGCGGGATCGCCGGACTGCAACTGGGCCTGCCCGCCGTCTGGACGCAGGCACGGCAGCGCGGCTTCGGGCTCACCGACGTCGTCCGCTGGATGGCCGGACATCCGGCCGCGCAGGCGGGAATGCGCCGCAAAGGCCACCTCGCACCGGGCTACGACGCCGACTTCAGTGTGTTCGCGCCCGACGAAGCTTTCGTCGTCGACGTCGCGAAGTTGAAACACCGCAACCCGGTCAGCGCCTACCACGGACGTCCGCTCGCCGGCGTCGTCCGGAGCACGTGGTTGCAGGGCGAGGAGATCACCGGTGAAGACCCGGCAGGCGTCCTGCTGAGCCGAGGAGACTGCTGAGATGGAGGAGACCGTGAACGACCGTCCTGAGTGGACAGCACTGCCCGACCTGGCCTCGCGCGAGTTCGGCGGGACCGTGATGTGGGCGACGGACGAGTTGTTCGCCGAGAAGGAGAACCTGGTCAACCCGTGGGCCCCCGCGCACCGTGCGGAGACCTTCGGGCCCAAGGGGCAGGTCTACGACGGCTGGGAGACCCGGCGGCGCCGCGAGCCCGGCGACGACCAGGCCGTCGTCCGGCTCGGCCTGGCTGGCGTGCTCACGGGCGTCGTCGTGGACACCGCGTTCTTCAAGGGGAACTACCCGCCTTTCGTCTCGGTCGAGGCGTGCGCCGTCGAGGGTTACCCCAGCGCCGCCGAACTGTCCGAAATGGACTGGGACGTGCTGGTGAAACGCGGCGCGGCGGCGGGGCACACGGAAAACTTCTTCGAGATCGGCGGGAGCAAGCGTTACACGCACATCCGGCTGACCATGCACCCGGACGGCGGCGTCGCGCGGCTGCGGGTGCACGGCACACCGATCCCGGATCCGGGCCTGCTGGACCTCGGCGCGCTCGACCTCGCGGCGCTGGAGAACGGCGCGATGGTCACCGGATGCAGCGACATGTTCTATTCCTCGCCAAGCAACCTGTTCTCACCGGGGCTCGCCGCGCATCAGGCCGAAGGCTGGGAGACGGCGCGGCGCCGGGACGGCGGGAACGACTGGGTGACCGTCCGGCTGGCGGGAGCGGGCGTCGTCCGGTTCGCCGAACTGGACAACAGCAACCTCAAGGGCAACGCGCCGGGTTGGGCCGCGCTGAGCGGCCGGGACGGCGACGGCGAGTGGGCCGAGTTGCTGCCGAAGACCCGCCTGCAACCGGACACGCGGCACCGGTTCGCCCTCGCTTCGGGGCCCGAAGTGACCGAAGTGCGTCTCGACATCTACCCCGACGGTGGCATGGCTCGCCTACGCCTCTTCGGCGCCCTGACCGATCGAGGCCGCGCCGACGTCACTTCACGCTTCGAGGTCTCCCGCCCCTGACGCAATTCGTCCTCTGGTTGCGGTCCTTGCGCGTGCAACTACCGCAACCAGAGGACGAAACGCGGGGGATCAGGGGCGGGCGCCCGGCCGGTTCAGGTACGCGGAGAAGAGCGAGAGGACGATCCCGACCGAGAAGATCGCGGTGAGCCACCAAGCGCCGCTGATGGACAGGTTCCACACCAGGGCACCCGCCATGAGCAGCGCCATGACGATGTTCCTGACTTGCAGCGGTGTCGGTTTGGCCATGCCGCCACTTTCTCACGCGCCGGGAATTTCCCGGGCGGCGGGCAACCGGTGACGGCTACCACCGGTTCCGCGTCAAGCCTTCCGGGCAGTGCTGGACAACACCGGCTGCCACCCGGCCAGCGTAAATCCGGTGACCACCGTGCGGTGGCTGCCGTTCACGGTGAGCGAGTAGCGCTTTTACAGGGCGCGGGTGCGGAAACCCCAGGTGCGTTCACTCATCGCGCCCGGCGCTCCCCGCCGTTCCCTTGGCGTGACCATCGTTCTCACTCCGTGGCCGATCACCTCGTCGCCGTGACCACGGTGCCCTAGCCGAGTGCGGCGCGAAGCCGCCGGTCCCGTTCTTCCGGGGTCTGTCGCGGGCAACTGGTGCACTTCGGATTCCCGGCCTCGTAGATGAGGCAACAGGAAGCCCGCCGCACCACGGTGTTCCGCCCGACCCGCGAGAACCGTGGCTCCGGCATGCCGAGCCCGATCGCGGCCACGAGCGGCGCGGCCAAGGCGGTCGCCCGGTCGATGTCGCCGGTCCACAGCAGCCGGTTGCCGATCGAATCCGTGGCGATGGCGCCGAGCGCGCGCGGATTCGCGCCGGTGACCCGCGCGATCGTGCCGATCGCGGTGCCGAGCGCGCCGGCGAACGCCTCGCCGAGTTCGGGCAAGCCACCGGGGAGGATCCGGGACGAACTGGCGCCCCTGAACCGGCCGTCCGGGACGAGGTCGATGGTAACGGCGTCGAGCGACGGATCCAGCGGTTCGCCCCGCGCGAGCGACTCGACTGAAGGCGCGACGAGGACCGAGGACAGCGAGTACCACCAGATCGTGCCGAGCACCTCGGGCCGGGAGCAGCCGTAGAGCTTCGCGGCGCCGCCGATGCGGGCGCTGACCCAGGCGGCGTCGGCGAGCAGGGTCGCGGGTGCCTCCATCAGGGCACCGGCCGGTACAGCGTGACACTGAACGACGTCGTGACGTCCACCGATGCGGTGATCGCGTCAAGCCGTTCGCGGCGACCGTCGCGGTGGAGGTGATGCGCGCTCGGTCCCATCTCGACGACCTGGCGGATCCGGGCGGGGGACAACGTCACCCGTTCGGTGACCTCGCGCCGGTCCACCCGGCCGAAACGCTCGCCGAGGGTTTCCTCCAGTCGCGCGTCCTTGCCGCCGTCGACGGAGATCACCAGGTCACCCAGTTCGCGGAGGTGCCCGGGGTTCGGCGTCGCGACGACCAGCAGTCCGTCCGCGGTCAGGACGCGGTGGAACTGCGAGGCGTTGCGGGGCGCGAAGACGTTGAGGATCAGTGACGTGCTCGAGTCCGCCACCGGCCAGGGCTCCCACAGGTTCCACACGGCCGCGCCCGCGCGCGTGTGGGCGCGGGCGGCACGGCGCAGGGCGACGGCGGAGACGTCGAGTGCCAGTCCGTACGCGTCGGGGACGGCGTCGAGCACGTGCGCGAGGTAGTACCCGGTGCCTGCCCCGGCGTCGACGATCAGCCCGTCCTTCATGTGCTCCGAAGCCACCTTCGCGAGTTCTTCCGCGAGAGGGACATAGGCGCCCGAAGAGAGGAGGTCGACACGAGCCGCGACCATCGGCGCGGTGTCCGCCGTGCCTGCCGGGATGCGTGCGTGCAGAAGATTGACGTAACCCTGCTTGGCTACGTCGAACGAGTGACCCCGTCCACAACGCACCGTGCGATCGGCTGCCCCGACCGGGTCACCGCAGACAGAACACCGCAGCGACCGGACGATCTCCGGTGGCAGTGGGTCATTGCCGTGGACACGCGTGTTCATGGGGATATTCGACCACGACGTTTCGCGACCGGACAGAACGCACCAGGTCAGGGGAAACCTGGACGTAACAACGCCGCACAGACAGTTCACGTGGGTGAAACCTGGATCGCGGCCCGAGGAAACACCCCGGTCCAAAAATTCCTGCGCAGTACACCCCAGGCACGGGAGGAAGATTGTGCTGAACGCAGGAGATACGGCATGGGTACTGATCAGCGCAGCGCTGGTCATGCTCATGACACCGGGATTGGCGTTCTTCTACGGCGGCATGGTCCGCGCGAAGAGCGTTCTGAACATGTTGATGATGAACTTCATCGCGCTCGCCGTCGTCGGCGTCCTCTGGACGTTGTACGGCTTCACGATGGCTTTCGGCAACGACGTGGGCGGCGGGCTGCTCGGTGACTTCGATTTCGCCGGGCTCTCGAACATCTCCGGCAAATTCGCCGGGTTCGTGACCGCCGCGACCGACACCGCGCCCGAGGTCGCCTGGCCCGGCGCGGACGCGCTGCCGCTGTTCGCCTTCGTGATGTTCCAGCTGATGTTCGCCATCATCACGCCCGCGCTGATCTCCGGCGCCATCGCCGACCGCGCCAAGTTCTGGGGCTGGACGCTGTTCGTCGCGGTGTGGGTGACCATCGTGTACTTCCCGGTGGCGCACTGGGTGTTCTCGTTCAACGGCTTCATCGGCGCGGACTCGGTCGGCGGCTGGATCGCCAACCAGCTCAAGGCGCTCGACTTCGCCGGCGGTACCGCGGTCCACATCAACGCCGGTGCGGCGGGCCTGGCGCTGGCGATCGTGCTCGGCAAGCGCAAGGGCTGGCCGAAGGGCACCGGACGCCCGCACAACGTGCCGTTCGTGCTCCTGGGCGCCGCGCTGCTGTGGTTCGGCTGGTACGGCTTCAACGCCGGTTCGTCGCTGGCCGCCAACGACCTCGCCGCGGTGGCCTTCACCAACACCACCGTCGCGACCGCGGCCGCGATCCTCGGCTGGCTCGTCGTCGAGCAGATCAAGATCGGCAAGCCGACCACGCTCGGCGCCGCTTCCGGCGCGGTCGCCGGTCTCGTCGCGATCACCCCGGCCGCGGGCTTCGTCAGTCCGCTGGGCGCCATCGCCATCGGCGTCATCGCCGGTGCCCTGTGCGCACTGGCGATCAGCCTCAAGTTCCGCTTCGGTTTCGACGACTCCCTCGACGTCGTCGGTGTCCACCTCGTCGGTGGTCTCGTCGGTACGCTGCTCATCGGTTTCTTCGGCACCACCAGCGTCAACTCACTCGGCGTCGACGGCCTCTTCTACGGCGGTGGTCCCGGCCAGCTCGGCAAGCAGGCCGCGGCGGCGGGCGCCGTCCTCGTGTACTCGTTCGTGCTCACCTTCATCATCGGCTGGGTGATCAAGAAGCTCGGAGGATTCCGCGTCAGCGCGGAGGACGAGGTCAGTGGTATCGATGAGGCCCAGCACGCGGAGAGCGCCTACGACTTCAGCGGTGCGGGCGGCGGCCTCGGCCAGCCGACGAGCATCCCGGTCAAGGCGCCCACCGGCAACGCGGCCACGAAACTCGAGGAGAGCAAGGCATGAAGCTGATCACCGCGATCGTCAAGCCGTTCACGCTCGACGACGTCCGCTCCGCGCTGGAACAGCTGGGCGTGCTCGGCATGACGGTCAGCGAGGTGCAGGGCTACGGCAGGCAGAAGGGCCACACCGAGGTCTATCGGGGCGCGGAGTACTCCGTGGACTTCGTGGCGAAGCTGAAGGTGGAGGTCGTCACCGACGACGCAGGCGTCGAGAAGGTCCTCGACGCGATCACCACGGCCGCCCACACCGGCAAGATCGGCGACGGCAAGATCTGGGTGACGCCGGTCGAGACGGTGATCCGGGTACGAACCGGCGAACGCGGCTCGGACGCGCTATAGGCGTCAGGGATGGCCGACGGGGGTGAGCTGGTCAAGGCCACCGAGCGATTGCTCGAGGGCAGGCACGGGAGGCTGGGGGCGGCCGCGTTGCGGGCGGCCCTGGTCGACCTCTACGAATTCTGGCTGGGCAAGGGCGCCGCGGCGGCCGGCGTCGACACCGCCGAACCCGGTGTCGCGCTGGCCGCGGTCGGCGGCCTCGGGCGCCGCGAACTGGTGCCCTTCTCCGACCTCGACCTGCTGTTGCTGCACAACGGCGACAACGGTGTCGGAGAGATCGCCGACGCGATCTGGTACCCGTTGTGGGACGCCAAGATCGGCCTCGACCACTCGGTCCGCACGCCGGGTGAGGCGCTGAAGGTGGCGTCCGAGGACCTGCGGACCGCGATGGGGTTGCTCGACATCCGCCCTATCGCCGGGAACGCCGAGATCACCGCCAGGCTGGCGGACGCGGCACGGGACCAGTGGCGGCGGACGGCAAGGAAGCGGATCGGCGAACTTTCGGACGCCGTGCGGCAGCGCTGGGCTCGCAGCGGCGAGATCGCGCAGTCCGCCGAGCCCGATCTCAAACACGGCCGAGGCGGGCTTCGCGACTTCGCTGTCTTGGAGGCGTTGGCGTCGGCGCAGCTGACCGCCAGGCCTGGCGAGGAACTGCTGGCGGCCAAGGCGCTGTTGCTCGACGTCCGGACGGAATTGCGCCGTGAAGTGCGCCGGGAGCGCGACATCCTCAGCGCGCCTGAGGCCGAGACGATCGCGGGCGAACTCGGGTTCGGCGACCGGTTCACCTTGGCCCGCAAGCTTTCCGGTGTCGGCCGGACGATCGCGTACGCGGTCGACGTCGCGCTTCGGTCCACTGTGGAACCACCCAGGGCGCGATTCGGGCGGCGGCCGGTGCGGACGCCGCTCGACGAAGGTGTCGTCCTGCACGGGAACGAGGTCGCGCTGGCGCGGGACGCGGTGCCCGCCAAGGATCCGGCGCTGCTGCTGCGGGTCGCCGCGGCGTCGGCCCGGATCCGGAAGCCCATCGCGCACGGGACCCTGCGCGCGCTTGCCGAGACGGCCCCGGAACTGCGCGCGCCGTGGCCCGCCGACGCCCTCAAAGCACTGGTGGAACTGCTCGGCGCGGGAGACGGCCTGGTCGACGCCGTCGAGGCACTCGACAGGACGGGGTTGTGGGCGCGGCTGTTCCCCGAATGGGGTGCGGTGCGGGACCTCCCGCCGAGGTCACCGGTGCATTCGTGGACCGTCGACCGGCATCTCGTGCGCGCCGCTGTCGAGGCGTCGAAACTGACGACCATCGTTTCGCGGCCGGACCTGCTGCTGATCGGCGCGCTGCTGCACGACATCGGCAAGGGCCGCGACGCGGACCATTCCGAACTCGGCGCGAAGATCAGCGCCCAGGTGGCGGCCCGGCTCGGACTGCCGGAGGCCGACGTGGCACTGGTGGCGGCGATGGTGCGGCACCACCTGCTGCTGCCGCACACCGCGACACGGCGGGACCTCAGCGATCCGGCCACGATCGCGCGGGTGACGAAGACGCTCGACGACAATCCGGTCCTGCTGGAGTTGCTGCACGCCCTGACGACGGCCGATTCGCTGGCCACCGGCCCGGGTGTGTGGACCGACTGGAAGGCCCGGCTGCTCGCCGAACTCGTGTCCGGTTGTGAAGAGGCTTTGCACGGCAAGGGTTTCGTGCCGCCGGAGCCGATGGGCGCCGAACAACGGGAACTCGTCGCCGAAGCCGTCGCTTCCGGACGCGGCGAGGTGCGGATCTCGGCCGTTGGCAAGGTCGTGACCGTGGTGCTCGCGGTTCCGGCCCGCGCCGAACTGCTGGCCCCCGCCGCCGGAGTGCTCGCGTTGAACTCACTGGAGGTCCACGCGGCGGTGCTGCGCGGGCACGACGGGGGACGAGCGGGTGTGTTCACGGCGTCGCCGAAGTTCGGCTCGCTGCCCGACGTCACGTTGCTGCGTGAGCAGTTCGCGCGGGCGGTGGCCGGGACGATGCCGCTCACGCAGCGGCTCGCGGCGAAGGAACGGGACTACGGCGAGACGCCCACGGCGAACGCGAAGGTGATCTGGTTCGACGACGAGACCAGCGGGCACGACACGGTCGTGGTCGAACTGCGGGCCGCGAACCGGATCGGGCTGCTGTACCGGGTCGCGGGCGCGCTGCGGCGATGTGAGGCCGAGGTGCGCTGGGCGAAGGTGGCCACCCTCGGTGGCGCGGTCGTCGACTCGTTCGCCGTCGCGCCGCGGACCGGACGGGTCGACCAGGCGTGGCGGGCGGAGATCGAAGCCGCATTGCTGGCCGCCGCGTCCTGACCCCGTTGATCGTTTGAACCCGCGGCCGCCGGGTAGGTCAGTGGCATGTCGAATCCCACCCTGTTCGCGTTGGGGTCCGCGCTGTCCTACGGGTTGGTCGACTTCGCGGGCGGCCTGCTCGCGCGGAGGGCGGACTCCGTCGCCGTCGCGTTCGCGGGGCAGGCGGCCGGTTTCGTCTTCATGCTCGGCGCGGCTTCGCTGCTGACGCCGGAGGCCCCGTCCCTCCCGGACCTCGGCTGGGGCGCGGCGTCCGGGGTGGGCACGGGCATCGGCATGGTCTTCCTGTTCCGGGCGATGGCCAGTGGCGCGTTGAGCATCGTGGTGCCGGTCAGCGCGATGGGGAGCGTGACCCTGCCGGTGATCGCCGGTGTGGCGTTACTCGGCGAACGCCCCCCGGCGCCGGCCTGGTTCGGAATCGGCCTGGCGATCTGCGCGCTGTGGGCGGTGTCGCGTTCCGGCCACAGCGAGGAACAGGGGACGACGCCCGCCGCTCGCCTCGCGCTCATCGCGAGCGTGGGTTTCGCCGTCCAGTACCTCGCACTCGCGCAGGCGGCGCCGCAAGCCGGTCTTTGGCCGTTGGTGGCGAGCAGGCTCGCCGCGACGCTGACGGTCGTGCCCATGGCACTGCCGTCGGGGAGCGGCCTGCGCCTTCCTCCACGCCTGGCGGTCCTTTCCGCGCTGAACGGGTGTTTCGCCGCGCTTTCGCTGATGCTCTATCTGTTCGCCACTCGGGAGGGACTGACCACGATCGCCGTAGTCCTCGCGTCGTTCTACCCGGTCGTGCCGGTGGTGCTCGGCATCGTGGCGTTGCGTGAGCGGCCGTCACGGATCCAGGCCGCCGGGCTCGCCGGAGCGGCGGCCGCGGTGGTTCTGCTCGGCGTCGGCTGACCTCGATCGGGGTGTCGCGCGAGTGGCGGAGGGTGATGGTGGCAGGATGTCCGCCGTCGAGACCCGAAGGATCCGGAGGGCGGTGAGCGCGTGCTGGGCCACGAGCAGAACCCGCCGGGACCGCAGCGGCTCACGCTGCCGCCGACCGTGGTCGCCTCCCACCTCCGCGCGTGCGCCGACGACCTCGCCGTCAGCCTGACCGCGTCCGGTACCGCCGCGACCGTGCCCGAACTGCTCAAGGTGGTCCGGCATCTCGTCGCGGGCCAGCAGGCGCTGGCCATCGCGCTCGAAGGCATGGCGGGCCGGGTCGAGGGGGGCGGCGAGGGAGTGCTGGCCACCGCCAGGGGCATCGACGTCGAAGTCGTCGCGGAAGTACTCCGGGCGGCCGCCACGGCTGTCGACTGTTCGGCCCAAGCACTCGCCGAATCACGTCCGTCATTCGAATGTGTGAGCGAATCAGTCGCCCCTGACACCCGTTTGTAGCTGTCCCGCCGCTTGGGCGCGTGGATACGCTGACCAGGCGGAGGTGGGCCATGCGGACGGTGTGGAAAGGCACGATCGGATTCGGGACCTACGCCATCCCGGTGAAGGCGTACAGCGCGACCGAAGAGCACAACATCCCCCTCCATCAGGTGCACGAGCCGGACGGCGGCCGGGTGCGGGTGAAGTGGGTCTGCGAGGTCGACGGGGCCGAGGTGCCCGCCGCCGAGATCGCCAAGGGGTATCCCGTGCCCGGTGGCGACGTCGTCCTGCTGACCGGCGGGGACTTCGCGTCGCTGCTCGCGCCGACCACCCAGTCGATGGACGTCGTCGGCTTCACCCCGGCCGAGCAGGTCGACTCGACGTACTTCGCGCGCAGCTACTACCTCGAACCGGAGCCGGCGGGCACCAAGCCGTACGTGCTGTTGAGCGAGGCGCTCCAGCAGTCCGGGCGGATCGCGATCGTGAAGGTGACGTTGCGGCAGCGTGAGACGCTGGGCGCGCTGCGCGTGCGGGACCAGGTGATCGTGCTCGAGACGATGCTGTGGCCCGGCGAGATCCGGCGGCCCGACTTCCCGTTCCTGCACGAGGACGTCGAGCTGCGGCGCGGGGAACTGCGGAACGCGGTCTCGCTGATCGAAGACCTCACGCGGGATTTCGATCCCGGCCGGTACACCGATCGCTACCGGGAAGCGCTCGAAGCGCTCATCCAGGCCAAGCTGGACGGCGACGACGTCCTCCAGCCGACCGCCGCGGAGCAGACAGAGGGCGTGACACGGCTGCTGGCGGCTTTGCAGCAGAGCGCCGTCGAGGCAGACCGCGTTCCCGTCGAGAAGGCCAAGGCGGCCGCGAGTAAGGCGCGAGAGGCGCGTACGCGGGCAAAGAAGGCTTCGTCGTCATCAAAGTCGCGAGCCAAGACCAGTTGAGTAGTTCTACCCAGGGGTAGTTGGGGGTCTTCACGCTGCCGTGACCCCGCGCTGACCGGGCATTGTCATGTCATCGCGCGGAGAGAGCGCGGGCAGCGAATCGCCTGGTACTGGGGGTCCGGCGATACGAGGTCCCGCGAAGCTCGCCAAGTGTGCTTACGGTCGGCTCGCGGGGAGGCGAGTCTTCCGTAGGGGCTCCGGTACCGGTCTGCGAGGGGCGACCGGTCCCGGAGCCCTGTTCGCGTGAATGCGCTAGAACCATGCGATGGACATGTCCTGGCGGACCTGCGCTCTCGAGTGGTGCCGAGGCGCCCATATCAGCGACGATCGTTGCCTGGCTCACCTGAACCGAGAGCAACAGCGCCGGTACTTCGACAGTCTCGGTCCGGGTTCGCGAGTCGATCTTCGCAACACCGAGATGACCCCGGAGCTGGTGAAGCAGCTCAATCGAGCGGTGAGGGACGACGAAGGCCGTGCCCTCTTCGGCCGCGCCGACTTCGCCGGGGCCCGGTTTCGCGAGTTCACGAACTTCGAAAAAGCCGGCTTCGCGGGAGCGGACTTCTCGAAAGCGGAGTTCGAAGGGCCGGTCAAATTCGAGAAAACCATCCTGCGCGGGCGAACGTCCTTCTCCGATGTTCGCTTCGGCGGGAACGTGTCGTTCGTGGGGTTCACGGGCGAAGAGATCAGCTTCCGGGGCGCGGAATTTCGCGGGAACACCAGGTTCGACCGTGCGGTCTTCACGGAAAGTGAACACGCGCGTGACACCTTCGCCGCCGCGCGATTCGAGAAGTCCGTCTGGTTCGACTGGGCCGTCTTCAAGCGCGAGACACGCTTCGATGCGACGAGCTTCGGCGGCGAGACCTTCTTTCGCCGCGCGGTCTTCGAGAAAAGCGTACGGTTTCTTCCGGAAGGTGGATTTCCTCGCAATCTCTGGTTCGATGATGCCGAATTCCTCGGAATATGCGGATTCGACGGCCTCGACTTCCACGGGTACACCAGTTTCGCGGATGCCAAGTTCGCCGAGGCGGTGGTGTTCGGCAGGAGCGGCTTCCATCAGATCGCCAGATTCGACAGAGTCCGATTCGGGGGCAGTGCCAGGTTCCAGCAGGTGAGTTTCGCGGACGACACCTGCTTCGACGATGCCGATTTCGAAGTGGAAGAGCGGTTCGGCCCGGTCGAGGGAGGCCCCATGACCTTCCGGCACACGAAATTCCGCAAGCGGATGGTCATCGATATCCACGCGGAGGAACTCGACTGTACCGAGACCGCGTTCGAGGAAGGAGTCACGCTCCGGGCCGGTTCCGCCTCGATCGATCTGGAACGTGCCGTGTTCGGCAAGCCGTCGATGGTCGCCGGAGCCGACTCGGCCACCGGCGTCGTCTCCCTTCGCGGAACCGATGTCGCGGATCTGGTGCTCACCGACGTCGACCTCTCGAAGTGCCTGTTCGCCGGCGCGCATCACCTGGACGAACTGCGGATCGAGGGCGATTGCCCCTTCGGTTCACGGGGAAGGCGTCAGATCCTCGCCGAGGAGGCCGCTTGGCGGCGTAAGAGTCCCGAAGCGATTCGCCCCCGGCGCATCGCCGACCTCTACCGCCAGCTCCGCAAAGCACAAGAGGACAGCAAGAACGAACCGGGCGCCGCCGACTTCTACTACGGCGAGATGGAGATGCGCCGCCACAGCCCGGCCACCCCGTGGTCCGAGCGCGTCATCCTCCACCTCTACTGGCTCGTCTCCGGCTACGGCCTTCGCGCGCTCCGAGCCCTCGCGACTCTCGCCGCCCTCATCGCCCTGGTCACCGTCGGGTTCCGGATAGGCGGCTTCAAGACCACGCCCGCCTTCGGTGACACGCTCGTCTACGTCGCCCAGAGCACCGTTTCGCTGGAAACGAAACTCACGTCGCTGCCGAAGGACCTGACCCCGTTCGGTGAGGTCATGCGGCTGGTCATGCGCGTTCTCGGCCCGCTGCTGCTCGGCCTGACGCTGCTGGCCGTCCGCAACCGCGTCAAACGCTGACCCCGGACACCGACTACCCTGGGAAGCCGCCGGTCCGTACCGGCACGCCACAACGACCCAGCTGGAGCGTGCACACCCGTGTTCGACACCCTCTCCGATCGGCTCACGTCCGCCTTGCAGACCCTGTCTCGCAAGGGCAGGCTCTCCGACGCCGACATCGACGCCACCGCGCGCGAGATCCGTATCGCGCTGCTCGAGGCGGATGTCGCGCTGTCGGTGGTCAAGGACTTCATCGCCCGGATCAAGGAACGCGCCAAGGGCGCCGAGGTGCACGGCGCGCTGAACCCGGCGCAGCAGGTCATCAAGATCGTCAACGAGGAACTCGTCACCATCCTCGGCGGCGAGACCAGGCGGCTCACGTTCGCGAAGAACCCGCCGACGGTCATCATGCTCGCGGGTCTGCAGGGTGCCGGTAAGACCACCCTCGCCGGAAAGCTCGCGCTGTGGCTGAAGAAGCAGGGCCACGCGCCGCTGCTGGTCGCCTGTGACCTCCAGCGCCCCAACGCGGTCACGCAGCTGCAGGTCGTCGGCGAGCGAGCGGGCGTCATGACGTTCGCGCCCGAGCCCGGCAACGGTGTCGGCGACCCGGTCGACGTCGCCCGCCGCGCCATCGACGAGGCCAAACGCGCCCAGCACGACATCGTCCTCGTCGACACCGCCGGCCGTCTCGGCGTCGACGAAGAGCTGATGAAGCAGGCCGCGGACATCCGTGACGCCGTTTCGCCGGACGAGACGCTGTTCGTCGTCGACGCGATGATCGGTCAGGACGCGGTCACCACGGCCGAGGCGTTCCGCGACGGTGTCGGCTTCACCGGCGTCGTGCTCACCAAACTCGACGGTGACGCCCGCGGTGGTGCCGCGCTGTCGGTCCGCCAGGTCACCGGCCAGCCGATCCTGTTCGCCTCGAACGGTGAGAAGCTCGAGGACTTCGACCTCTTCCACCCGGACCGGATGGCCAGCCGGATCCTCGGCATGGGCGACGTGCTCAGCCTCATCGAGCAGGCCGAGCAGCACTTCGACCAGGAGAAGGCCGAGCAGACCGCGGCCAAGCTCGGCAGCGGCCAGCTCACCCTGGAGGACTTCCTCGAGCAAATGCTCGCGGTCCGCAAGATGGGCCCGATCGGCAACCTGCTCGGCATGCTTCCCGGCGCGGGGCAGATGAAGGACCAGCTCGCGCAGGTCGACGACAAGCAACTCGACAAGTTGCAGGCGATCATCCGCGGCATGACCCCCGCCGAACGCGACGACCCCAAGATGATCAACGCTTCGCGTCGTCTGCGCATCGCGAAGGGGTCCGGTGTCGCCGTCCGCGACGTCAACGAACTGGTCAACCGGTTCTTCGAGGCGCGCAAGATGATGGCGCAGATGGCGGGCCGCTTCGGTTTCGGCGGCGGAGGCGGCGGCAGCAAGAACCGCAAGGGCAAGAAGGGGAAGAAGGGCAAGGGGCGCGGCCCGACGCAGCCCAAGGTCCGCGGTGGCTTCCCCGGCGGTATGCCGATGCTGCCCCCGGGCGGGATGCCCGGCGGACCTGGCGGCGGGATGCCGGACCTCTCCCAGCTCGGCGGTATGAACGACGTACCCGGGTTCGACCCGAAGAAGTTCAAGTTCCCGAAGGAAAAGTAGCCGTGGAGGCGCTGCACCTGGCGGCGGTCGTCCTGCCGGACGGCGAGCACCGCGAGCTGTGGATCACCGGCGGCCGAATCACCACCGAACCGGTCGCCGGAGCGGAAACCGTTGTCCGGGAAGGGTTTCTCGTACCCGGCCTGGTCGACGCGCACTGTCACCCAGGCATCGGGGTCGGCGGCGCGACCACTCTCGAAGAGGCCACCGCGCAGGCGATCACCGACCGCGACGCGGGGACGCTGCTGATCCGCGACTGCGGGCTGCCGATCGACGTCCGGCCGTTGCAGGCGCGCGCCGACCTGCCGCGGATCATCCGCGCGGGACGGCATCTCGCCCTGCGCAAGCGCTACATCCCTGGTCTCGGCATCGAACTCGAAGACCCTTCCGAGCTGCCGAAGGCGGTCGCCGAGCAGGCTCGCGACGGCGACGGCTGGGTCAAGCTCGTCGGCGACTGGATCGACCGCGGCGTCGGCGATCTCGCGCCGCTCTGGCCCGACGACGTCCTCGCCGAGGCCATCGCGGTCGCGCACGCCGAGGGCGCCAAGGTGACGGCGCACGTATTCGGCCAGGCCGCGTTGCCCGGGTTGATCGCCGCCGGGATCGACTGCCTCGAACACGGCACCGAACTCCTCCCGGACCAGCTGGGCGTCCTCGCCGAACGCGGGATCGCGCTCGTGCCGACCCTGATCAACATCGAGAACTTCCCCGGGATCGCCGACAAGGCAGGCAAGTACCCGGTCTACGCGGACCACATGCGGGCGCTGCACGCCGGCGTCGGTCAGATGGTCTCGACGGCGATCGAGGCAGGCGTCGCGGTGTACGCGGGGAGCGACGCGGGCGGAATGGTCGAGCACGGCAGGCTCGTCGACGAGATCGAGGCGCTGCACAAGGCGGGCATGTCCGCCGAACAGGCGCTGGCTTCGGCTTCGTGGGCGGCTCGCGAGTGGCTCGGCGTGCCCGGGATCGTCGAGGGCGCCTCCGCCGACCTGCTGGTCTACCCGTCCGATCCCCGTGAGGATCTCGCGGTGCTCCGGCATCCGAGCCATATCGTCCTGCGTGGCAAGATCTACGCCTGACCCCGACTCCACCTGTGACCGGAGCGGCACAGGGACACGGCTTAGCTTGGAGGCGTGGTGGACGACGGGCAGGCCCGCGAGCGTCTGGTGCTCGGAGCGCACTGGGGCTTCGTAGCGTTCTTCGCGGGTATCGCCGGGTATCACCTCGTCACGCTCGTCATGAGCTTCGTGATGTCGGGTCGCTTCGGCGGCTACGACCCGCTCGAACTCCGTGACGTCGGCCCGCTGCTGATCCTCGCGTTCCTGCCGACTCTCGTACTCGGCCTCAGCCCCGCGGTCGGCTCCCGCGTCTGGGGGCAGGGAATCCGCGCCGACTTCGGGCTGAAACCCACCTGGCGTGACGTCCGGATCGGGCTCGCCTGCGGAGCGGCCGCGCTCGCCGCCGGCTACCTCCTCAACCTGCTCCTGCTCGCCGTCTACGGGACCGACAGCGCCGAAAGGTCCATCGACGACTTCTCACCCAGTCCGATCACCGAACTGTCGGGGACCGCCGAAGGTGACACCGTCTGGCTGGTACTGGCCGCGGTCATCGTCGTCTTCGCCGCTCCGGTCACCGAAGAACTGCTCTTCCGTGGCACGCTCTGGAACGCGATGGGCTTCCATCGCCTGCCCTCGTGGGTGATCCTGCTCGTCACCGCGCTGATGTTCGCCCAGTTGCACGGCGAGGCGGCACGGACGATCGCGCTGTTCGGCCAGGGGATCGCCATCGGCCTCGCCCGCTACCTGTCCGGCCGGGTGAGCGCGGCCGTCATCGCGCACGCCGCCAACAACCTCCCGCCGGCTGTATTGCTCTTCGCGGGCGAGGTGATCCCCGGTCCTGGCGGTTAGAGTCTTTGAGTAACCGAACGATCACCGGAGGATCGGCGTGACCGTATCTCAGCCAGGGGAGCCGATCCCCGAGGCCGCGCCGCCGGACGAACTCGCTGCCGGAGGTGAGGTGGCCGCGCCCGACACGCCACCGCCGCATCGCTGGGGATTCGGGGCCTTCCTGTTGGTGGAGGCCGTCCTGCTGGCGTCGGCGGCGTTCATCAGCGTCCTGCTCGGCGACGTCCAGCCCGGTCAGCCCCTGCCGATGCGCATGGTGCTGCTGGGCACGATGGTGCCGACGATGGTCGCCGCCGGGGTCGCCCTGCTGATCACGCGGCTCCGCGGCAACGGCCCCTTCGCCGACCTCCGGATCGGCTGGAGCTGGGCCGACGTCAAGATCGGGCTCAAGCTCGGGGTGCTGGGGCTCGGGTTCACCTCGCTCGCCGCCTGGGCCTGGACGCAGGTCGTCGGCAACGAGAACGCGACTTCGGCGATCAGCGCCCTCGTGGAAGACCGGCGGATGTCGGTTTCGGCGGCCGTCGTGATGTTCATCTACCTGTGGCTGGTCGGCCCGATCTGCGAGGAGATCATCTACCGCGGCCTGCTGTGGGGTGCCGTCGAGAGGCTCCAGTGGCGCACCGAACGCTGGGGGAGGATCGCGGCGTTCCTGGTCTCCACGGCCGTTTTCGCGGCGAGCCACCTCGAACCGCTGCGCACCACGTTGCTGCTGGTGATCGCGATCCCGATCGGGCTGGCCAGGGTGTTCACCGGACGGCTGCTCGGCAGCGTGGTCGCCCATCAGGTGAACAACTTCCTCCCGGCCGTGACGATCCTGCTCGCCTCGCTCGGGATAGCCGCGTTCTGACGTCCTGTCGGCGTCTGGCAGAATGTACGCTTGCCTGCTTTGGCCGGACCCTCTCACCGCGCCCGAGCTCCGGACCTTCGGGTGTGCGTAGCCGTGTCCCCACTCGGCTTTCGTGCGCCTTCCACCTGCATCAGAGAGAACTGAGGAGTACCCACACCCGTGGCCGTCAAGATCAAGCTGCAGCGTCTCGGCAAGATCCGTGCGCCGTACTACCGCATCATCGTCGCCGACGCGCGTACCCGCCGTGATGGCAAGGCCATCGAGACGATCGGCAAGTACCACCCGAAGGAAGAGCCCAGCTTCATCGAGGTCGACACCGAGCGGGCCCAGCACTGGCTGTCCGTCGGTGCCCAGCCGACCGAGCCGGTCCAGCGCATCCTCGAGATCACCGGTGACTGGCAGAAGTTCAAGGGCCTGCCGGGCGCCGAGGGCACCCTGAAGGTCGCCGAGCCGAAGCCGTCGAAGCAGGACCTGTTCAACGCCGCGCTCGCCGCGGCCGGTGACGCCCCGTCGACCGAGGCCACCACGCCGAAGAAGAAGTCCGCCCCGAAGAAGGCCGAAGCCGACAAGGCCGAGGCCGCCGAGGGTGACAAGGCCGAGGCGTGAGCTTCCTCGCTGACTCCCTCGAGCACCTGGTGCGCGGGATCGTCGACAACCCGGACGAGGTCCGGGTCGAGCTGCTGACCACTCGCCGTGGTCGCACGCTCGAGGTGCACGTGCACCCCGACGATCTCGGCAAGGTGATCGGCCGGGGCGGCCGCACGGCGACCGCCCTGCGCACCGTCATGGGTGGGATCGGTGGCCGCGGCGTCCGCGTGGACGTCGTCGACACCGATCGCTGACCAGGGACCATAACGGGATGGATGTCGTAGTAGGCCGGATCGCCAAGGCGCACGGAATCCGCGGGGAACTCGCGGTGGACGTGCGCACGGACTCGCCGGAACAGCGGTTCGCGGTCGGTTCGGCCGTCACGACGAAGCTGCGTGACGGCAGCAGCAGAAACCTCACCATCGCAGCCGCCCGCGAACACAGCGGGCGGCTGCTGGTGCGTTTCGAAGAGGTGCTGACCAGGGACGTCGCGGAGACCCTTCGCGGCGCTTTGCTGATCGCGGACACCTCGACGCTGCCGCCGACCGAAGACCCCGACGAGTTCTACGATCACGAACTCGAAGGCCTGCGGGCCGAACTCGCCGACGGCACACTCGTCGGCAAGGTGCTCGAAATCGTGCACTCGCCGGCGGGAGAGCTGCTGTCGATCGAGCACGACGGACGTGAGGTGCTGGTGCCGTTCGTGAAGGCGATCGTCCCGGCGGTCGACGTCGCGGGCGGCCGCGTGGTCCTCGACCCGCCGGAAGGCTTGCTGGACGCCTGATGCGCCTCGACGTCGTCACGATCTTCCCCGAATACCTCGACCCGCTCCGCGCCGCGCTGCTCGGACGCGCGATCGACCGCGGCCTCATCGAGGTCGGCGTGCACGACCTGCGGAACTGGACGCACGACGTCCACCGCGCGGTGGACGACGCGCCGTACGGTGGCGGGCCCGGCATGGTGATGAAACCGCAGATCTGGGGCCCCGCCCTGGACGAAGTCTGCGGCGAGAACACCCGCCTCGTGGTCCCGACCCCCGCCGGACGGCCCTTCACCCAGGCCATGGCCCACCAGTACGCCGCCGAGGAGCACCTGGTGTTCGCGTGCGGCCGCTACGAGGGCATCGACCAGCGGGTGATCGACGACGCCGCGCGGCGGATGCCCGTGGACGAGGTCTCGATCGGCGACTACGTACTGGTCGGTGGCGAGGCCGCGGTGCTGGTGATGGTCGAGGCCGTCGTCCGGCTGCTGCCCGGCGTGCTCGGGAACTCGCGCTCCGCCGAGGAGGACTCGTTCTCCGACGGCCTCCTCGAAGGCCCCAGCTACACGCGGCCCGAGGTGTGGCGGGAGCTGCCCGTGCCGGACGTCCTGCGCTCGGGCAACCACGCGCTGATCGACCGCTGGCGCCGCGACCAGGCACTGGAGCGCACCGTGCGGCGCAGGCCGGAACTGATCGGCCTGCTGCCGGAAGACAGTCTCGACAAGCACGATCTCAAGGTCCTCGAACGGTTGGACGAGGGCGCCGACGAGGCCGGTTCGAACACCTGAGGCCCGGTCTGCAATACTTGACAGGTTGGCGTGAGTGGACGCGCGAAACTTGATTGGTGCGGTAAGCACGAATTAAGGCCGCGAGGTTCGCCGGAACGCCATCAGCCCCCGGGTAGGTCGCAGTGCAGACATTACTGCGCGCCCTGCTGTACGTAAGCCATACGAAGACGAGGACGGACCACCGATGAACACCCTGGACGCGCTGGACGCGCAGTCACTGCGTTCCGACATCCCGGACTTCCGACCGGGCGACACGCTCAAGGTTCACGTCCGCGTCATCGAGGGCAACCGCGAGCGTAACCAGATCTTCCAGGGCGTCGTGCTGCGTCGTCAGGGCGGCGGCATCCGCGAGACCTTCACGGTCCGCAAGGTGTCGTTCGGCATCGGCGTGGAGCGCACCTTCCCGGTGCACTCGCCGAACATCGCCGAGGTCGAGGTCTTCAAGCGCGGCGACGTCCGCCGAGCGAAGCTGTACTACCTCCGCGAGCTGCGCGGCAAGGCCGCCAAGATCAAGGAACGCCGCGAAAACCGCGAGACGACCTCCGCCAAGTAGGTAGCCACACGGTTACAGGTAACCTGGCGTCGTGGTCGAACCCGTGTCCCAGAACACGTCCGAAGACGAGCCCGATCGCCCCGAAGAGGAGCGCCCCACCAGGGCCTCCCGACGGGGCCGATCCGGCTCCAAGAAATTCGGCAAGGTCAACAAGAAGCGGTCGTTCTGGAAGGAACTGCCGATCCTGATCGTCGTGGCGCTCGTGCTGACGATCTTGATCCAGCAGTTCCTCGCCAAGGTCTACATGATCCCCTCGGGATCCATGGAGACCACCTTGCACGGCTGCAGCGGGTGCACGGGCGACCGGATCCTGGTCGACCGGATCACGTATGACTTCACCGATCCCGGCCCTGGCGACGTGGTGGTCTTCAAGGGACCGCCCGCGTGGGCCGGCGAGTTCGAGACGCCGGAGTCCGGCAACATCTTCGTCAGCGGCTTCCGCGCGCTGGGATCGCTGATCGGGTTCGCGCCGCCGGACGAGCGCGACTTCGTCAAGCGGATCATCGCGGTCGGTGGCCAGACGGTGCAGTGCTGTGACGACAACCGTGTGGTCGTGGACGGCAAGGCGCTCGACGAGCCGTACATCCATTGGGAAGAGGGCACTGGGACCACCCAGAAGACCTTCGACCCGATCAAGGTGCCCGCCGGATACGTCTACGTGATGGGCGACAACCGCAACAACTCCAGCGACTCCCGGTTCCAGGGTGGCGGCGGAGTGAACGGCGCCGTCCCGGTCGACAACATCATCGGCAAGGCACGGGTCATCGTGCTCCCGCCCGGCCGCTGGGGTGGGGTTTCGGACCACAATCCGCAGGCGAACGCGCAGCCACTGGCGCTCGGCGCGCCTGCCTGGCAGCAGGGGCTTCCCCTGGGCGCCGGCATCGCCGCGGCGTGGCCGGTGGTCTTCCTCGGCAGGCGGATGTCGTCCGGAGTGCGCAAGGCGGTCGACCGGAGGCGGTAAGGCCTTGAGAGTTCCTGTACCGCTCACACCGGCCGAACCGCTTCGGCCGCCGCGGGCAGTGGTGCGTGGTGACCTCTTCTGGGGGTTGCAGAGTGCGCTGGACCGGCGAGGCCTCGGGCCCGTCGCCGGAGTCGACGAGGCAGGGCGCGGCGCTTGCGCCGGCCCGCTCGTCGTGGCCGCGTGCGTCCTGCGTTCCGGTGACGCCGCCCGGTTGCCCGAACTCACCGACTCCAAAGTGCTCACGGCCAAGGCCCGTGATCGTGTCTACGACCGGGTGGTCCAGCGTGCGCTGGACTACTCGGTCATCGTCATCCCGGCCGCCGAGGTCGATCTGTTCGGCATCCACGTCATGAACCTCGAAGGCATGCGACGCGCCGTCTCGGCGCTGCGAAGCACACCGGGCTACGTCCTGACCGACGGATTCCGCGTCTCCGGGCTGCCCGCCCCGAGCGTGCCGGTGATCAAGGGTGACAAGGCCGTCGCGTGCGTGGCGGCGGCATCCGTGCTGGCCAAGGTCACGCGGGACCGGATCATGGGCGACCTGCACGACGTCCACCCGCATTACGGCTTCGACGTGCACAAGGGCTACAGCACCACCGAGCACAGCGCGGCGCTGAAGACACACGGTCCGAGCCCGGTGCATCGCTGGTCGTACGCGAATGTGGCCACCGCGGCCGCCGCGCACCGGGCCCGGCCGCCTCATCCGGTGGTGTTGACCGTCGCGGCGCTGGAAAACCCAAGCGTGCCGATACGTGCCCTCGGCCCGTACGTGGGTGACAATGAACGCTCCGCCGCTGGAGTATCAGCAGAATCGCGAGGAGGGGCGCGGATTTCATGAGCGCAGAGGATCTCGAGAAGTACGAGACCGAGATGGAGCTCTCGCTTTACCGCGAGTATCGCGACATAGTCGGCCAGTTCTCGTACGTGGTGGAGACCGAGCGGCGGTTCTATCTGGCCAACGCCGTCGACGTGCAGGTGCGTGACGGTGGCGGTGAGGTGTACTTCGAGGTCCGCATGTCCGACGCGTGGGTCTGGGATATGTACCGGCCCGCCAGGTTCGTCAAGCACGTCCGGGTCATCACGTTCAAGGATGTCAACGTCGAGGAACTCGACAAGCCGGATCTCCGGTTGCCCGAGGACGGTCCGTTCTCCGGCTGATCTTCCCGAGTACAGGAAGGCCCCCGTCACGGTGACGGGGGCTTTCTTGTACCTGCGGGCGCCTAGCACGGGGTGCCGACATTTTCCTCTCGGCGGGTCCGGACGCGCCCGAACCATCCACAACACCCCAGTTGTCCACAGGCCGGGGAAATGAGCCTGTTCGGCGCCTGATCACCCTGGCAGCGTTGATCACATACGCACTGTGACGATCGCAGAGGGGGATCGAGATGATGAGCACGGCCGAACAGCCGTCCGCCGGGGCGCCGCACATCGAGCTGGGGCGATGGGGAGAAGAACTCGCGGTCCGGCAGCTGGAGAAGACGGGTTACGTCGTCCTGAGCCGTAACTGGCGTTGCCGCGACGGTGAACTGGACCTCGTCGCGACCGACCGGAAACGCCTCGTCTTCTGTGAGGTGAAAACGAGGGCTGGGCTGGGCTTCGGCACGCCGGCCGAGGCGGTGACCCCGGACAAGGCGGACCGTATCCGCCGTCTCGCGCATCAGTGGCAGCGAGCGTTCATGCTCCGCTGGTGCCCGGTCCGCTACGACATCATCGCGATCCTCGCCCAGCCCGGAATGCCGCCGCTGGTGCGGCATATCAAGGCGGCGTTCTGAATGGCGCTGGCGAAGGCCTGGTCCGTCGCGTTGCTTGGCGTCGACGGCAGGATGATCGAGATAGAGGCCGACATCGGCGGCGGTGCGCCGAGGGTGACGATGGTCGGGCTGCCCGACGCCGGGCTGAAGGAGGCCAAGGACAGGGTCCGTTCCGCCGTCCGCAATTCACGGCAGACATGGCCGGACGAAAGGGTGATCCTCGGTCTGTCCCCGGCGAACCTGCCGAAGGTGGGGTCCGGCTACGACCTGGGCATCGCGGCGGCGGTTTTGGCCGCGACGGGGTCGGTTCCGGCCACGAAGCTGCTCCACACGGTGCTGCTCGGAGAACTCGCCCTCGACGGCAGGGTGCGCGCGGTGCGCGGGGTCCTGCCGGGACTGCTGGCGGCGCGCAACGCCGGGTGTCGGCGGGCGGTCGTCCCCGCCGAGTCGTTGTTCGAAGCCGCTCTCGTGGACGGTCTCGAAGTCGGCGGCGTAGCCCGGCTGAGTGATTTCGTGGACTGGCTCAAAGGCGAAGGCGAACTCACCCGGCCGCAACCGGCCGTCGTTCAGAATCCCCCGAGGGTCCCCGATCTCGCCGACGTCGTGGGTCAGCCGGAAGCGCGGTGGGCGCTGGAGGTGGCCGCCGCGGGTGGGCATCACCTGCTCATGACCGGACCTCCGGGCGTGGGGAAGACGATGCTCGCGAAACGCCTTCCCGGACTCCTCCCGAGACTGACGGCCGAAGAGTCGTTGCAGGTCACCGCGGTCCACTCGATCGACGGTTCGCTCTCCCCGGCCGCGCCGCTGGTCACCGTGCCGCCGTTCGTGGCACCCCATCATTCGATCAGCGTGCCTGCCCTGATCGGTGGCGGCAGCGGCCTGGCCGTGCCCGGCGCCATCAGCCGGGCGCATCGGGGGATCCTGTTCCTC
The DNA here is from genome assembly GCF_001953865.1 of Amycolatopsis coloradensis. GTDB lineage: Bacteria > Actinomycetota > Actinomycetes > Mycobacteriales > Pseudonocardiaceae > Amycolatopsis > Amycolatopsis coloradensis. The sequence goes on along the minus strand of NZ_MQUQ01000002.1, from coordinate 139,069 downwards.
GACGAGGTCTGCGAGTTCGGCCCGGAGCGGCTGGAGTCGCTGCGCACGGTGCTCGAAGAGGGCGAGGTGCGGATCACGAGGGTCAGGGGCGCCGTCCGCTACCCGGCGCGTTTCCAGCTGATATTGGCGACCAATCCTTGTCCTTGTGCTCCGACGAAAGACGCCGACTGCACGTGTTCGGCAACCGCGCGGAGGCGATACTGGGGCCGCTTGTCCGGTCCGTTACTCGATCGGGTGGATTTACGGGTCCGGCTACGGCCGCTTTCCGCGCTCAGCGCGCACCTGAGCGAGCCGCCCGAAGCTTCGGCGACCGTCCGGGAACGCGTGCTGGAGGCTCGCGAACGGGCCGGGAAACGCTGGGCGGACCATGGCTGGCCGACGAACGCGGAGGTGCCCGGCCCGGCACTGCGCCGTGAATTCGCGCTTCCCGCGCAGGTCACAGCGTTGCTGGATCGCGCGCTGGAACGGGGTTCGATCACCGCTCGCGGCGCGGACCGATGCCTTCGCATCGCTTGGACGCTCTCCGATTTGAAGGGTGCCGAGAGGCCGGAAGCGGACGAGGTCGCGGCGGCGCTGAACTTCCGGGAGAGGTCGTCCGGATGAGTGAACTAGAGGCTGAACGAATCGCGCGGTCGTACCTGCTCCGCGTGGCCGAGCCACCGGCACCCGCCTTGGCCGTTTTCGTCGGTGAACACGGTCCGGTGGCCGCCGCGGAACGAGTGCGGCGTGCCGACTGCCCGCCGAAGGTGCGGGACGAGACGGCCGCGCGACGGGCCCACGACTACGCCGAGCGGGATCTGGAACGGGCGGCCGCCGCCGAGACCAGGCTCGTCATCCCGGAAGACGACGAATGGCCTGCTTGGCCGTTGCTCTCACTGGCCATCGCCCAGGGCAGGGGCGTCTCCGGGATGGCACCTCCGCAGGCGCTGTGGGTACGCGGTCCCGCCAAGCTCGACGCGGCGGTGGACCAGGCGATCGCGATCGTCGGCGCCCGGGCGGCGACCGGGTACGGCGAGCACCACGCGGCCGAGCTGGGCTATCACCTGGCGAGCCGGGGGATCCCGGTGTTCTCTGGGGCGGCGTACGGCATCGACGGCGCGGCTCACCGGGGTGCGCTGAGCGCGGAGGGCACTACGGTCGCCCTGCTCGGCTGTGGGATCGACGCCGGTTACCCGGCGCAGCACACGACCCTGTTGCGCACCATCGCGAAAACCGGTGCCGTGGTCAGCGAATACCCGCCGGGCACCTCGCCCGCGAGGCATCGCTTCCTCGTCCGGAACAGGCTCATCGCGGCGCTCACCGAGGGAACCGTCGTGGTCGAGGCCGGCAGGCGCAGCGGTGCGCGGAACACCGCCGGGACGGCCGGAGCGCTCGGCAAGGTCGTGATGGCGATGCCGGGACCGGTGTCGTCGGGGATGTCCGCTGGCTGCCACGCGCTGATCCGCGAAGGCGAGGCCACGCTGGTGACCTCCGTCGACGAGATCCTCGAAACCGCCGGAAGGCTCGGTCAGCAGGCCGCGGATCCGTCGAAACCACGCCGTCGCACCGATCGGCTCGGCCCGGAGGCGCTGCGAGTGCACGACGCGCTTTCGGAACGGTCGGCGAAACCCGAGGAACGGATCGCGGCCGAGTCCGGCATCCCGGTCGAGCGCGTCCGCGCGCTCCTGCCCGAACTGGAACTCGACGACTTCGCGGAAAGGAGTGACACAGGGTGGCGAAGACGGACTGCCAAGACCTGACTGGCCTACCCCTGAGACGCCAACCCGGCACGATCCGACCACGGACACCGCAACAGGGTGCGGCGATACTTGACCATCCGCCGCACATCGCGCAGCGTGATCGGCATGCCGTCGACCGAAGGTCCCCACGGCACGGGAAAACGCGCCCGCAGGCCCGATCTGCGTGCCGCCCGTGCCGCGCTGCCGGAGCCTGTCCGGAAGCTGATCGACGACTACGAGCGGCACCTTTCCCTGGAACGCGGGCTGTCCGCGCACACGGTGCGTGCCTATCTCGGCGATGTCGTGTCGCTGACCGGCTTCGTGGACGGGAACGGCGGCAGGCTCGAAGACCTGGACATCGGGACGCTGCGCGGCTGGCTCGCGCGTCAACGCGAGGAAGGGGCCAGCCGGACGACCCTGGCCAGGCGGGCGGCGGCGGCCCGCACCTTCACCGCGTGGGCACACCGGGGTGGCGCGCTCGCGTCCGATCCGGGCGGGCGACTGGTGGCGCCACGCGCACACCGCAAGCTTCCCGGGGTCCTCCGGGCGGAGCAGGCGAGCGAGGTCATGCGCTTTTCAGCCGCCGGTGCCGAACAGCGGGACCCGGTCGCTTTGCGGGACAGTGCCATCGTGGAACTGCTCTACGCGACCGGAGTGCGGGTGTCCGAACTGTGCGGGCTGGACGTGGGCGACGTCGACTTCTCCCGCCGGGTCGTGCTCGTGCTGGGCAAGGGCGGCAAGGAACGCGTCGTGCCGTTCGGCGTCCCCGCCGAAGCGGCCTTGCGGGTGTGGCTCGAGGAGGGCAGGGGAAGGCTCGCCGTTGAAGCGAAGGGACCGGCGGAAGCCGCGCTCTTCCTGGGGGCGCGAGGCGGCAGGCTCGATCCGCGGGCCGCCCGCCGGGTGGTCCATGACGCCGTCGGCTCAGTGCCGGGCGCGAACGACATGGGCCCGCACGGACTGAGGCATTCGGCGGCCACCCATCTGCTCGAAGGCGGCGCCGATCTTCGGAGCGTTCAGGAACTGCTTGGTCACGCTACGCTGGCTACGACGCAGCTCTACACTCATGTGACCGTCGATCGGCTGAAGGCGATCCACGACCGCGCGCACCCCCGGGCCCGATGATGCCGGGGAGGACTCGGCAGGTGACCCGGCGGCCCGAACCGGCGGCGCACGCGCATCCGCACGAGCACGGAGACCACTCTGAGTCGCATGGTGAGAACGGCGGTCCGATGACCGCCGACCCACATGTCACCGAGACCGCCGGGAAACACCGTCCCGGCGGTGCCGGTCCTGCCGTCGCGCCCGAATCGCGGACGGGCTACGAGGTGGACGCCGGGATTCAGGCGTTGTGGCGTCAGTTCACCGAGTCGCCGGACCAGATGGTGCGCGACCGGCTGGTGCTGCACTACGCCCCGCTCGTCAAGTACGTCGCGGGCCGGGTCGGCACCGGCCTGCCGACCCACGTCGACGTGGGCGACCTGATCCAGTCCGGGATCTTCGGCCTTGTCGACGCGATCGAGAAGTTCGAACCGGCCAGGGGCCTGCGATTCGAGACCTACGCCATGCAGCGCATCCGCGGCGCGATCCTCGACGATCTTCGCTCCCAGGACTGGGTGCCCCGTGCGGTGCGCAGCAAGGCCCGCGAGGCCGAACGCGCGCTGGAACGCCTCGGCGCCCGGCTGAACCGCACGCCGACCGACGCCGAACTGGCGGCCGAACTCGAAATCAGTGTCGATGACCTGCGCGAGTTCTACGGCCAGCTGCAGCTGACCAGCGTCATCGCGCTGGAAGACCTGGTCGCCGCCGGCAAGGACAGCGGCTCGCTGGTCGACACCCTGCCCGACGACGGCGCCGTCGACCCGGTGGCCGTCCTGGTCGACCAGGACAACCGCCGCCAGCTGGCGCAGGCGATCGCGCAGCTCACCGAACGCGACCGGATCGTGGTCGGCCTCTACTACTTCGAGAGCCTGACGCTCGCCGAGATCGGCAAGGTCCTCGGCGTCACCGAGTCGCGGGTCAGCCAGTTGCACACCCGCGCGGTCATGCGGCTGCGCGCGAAACTCGTCGAGACGGCCTGACCTCCCGCGTCACCGAGCGACGCCCCAGGCGTGATCAGCCGCGGACCTCGCGTGCCCGGACCCCGCACTCGCGTGCCGGAGGCGGATCTCGCGTGCTTGGAGACCGCACTCGCGTGATCAGGCACCGCACACGCGAGTGCGCCTTCCGGTCACGTGAGTGCGGGGTTCGGGCCCGCGAGTTCGGTCTTCGAGCACGTGAGTGCGGTGCTTGATCACGCGAGTCACGCCCTCCGGCACGACCGCGAGCCCGGCGAACGGGCCGGTCACCGAGGTCGTCACCTACGCCTGGTCTCCTTCCCACGGTTTGAGGCGGATCTCGGAGGGTTCGCCGATCAGCGCGAGTGGATCGACGTACTCCTCTCCCCGCCGGACACCGAAATGCAGGCAAGCCGTCTCCGGGCAGCCCGGATGGCCGGCGGCGACCGTTCCGAGCACCTGGCCCCGATGGACCTGATCACCCGCGGTGACGGTCGGGGCGAGAGGTTGGTAAGTGGTGCGCAAGCCTCCTTCGTGATCGATCGAAACCACGCCGTGGCCCGCCACCTGGCCGGCGAACATCACCACTCCCTCGGCGGCCGCGAGGACGTTCGTGCCCGGTGCGGCGGTGAGGTCGACCCCGCGGTGGCCGGGGCCGTACGGCGTCGACGGCGGCTCGAAGTACCTGGTGACGCTGGGTGCCGGTGAGAGCGGCCAGGAGAGCCTTCCTTGCGGCGAAGGCGAGCCTCTGGCCGTTCCCGGGGCGGCGGTGGAAGTCAGGATCACGAGCACGGCCGCGAGGACCGCGACGCGCGGCAGGCGCCTCGGCCGCCCGGGACGGCGGTGCCTGCCGCCGATCCGGTCGATCGCGAAGGAATGCCTGGTGACAGGGCGGGAACAGGTCGTCAACGTCATGTGTTCCAGCCTGGGGGACCGGCGTGGCGAGCGGGACGCGCCGAGGGAATCTGTGGATAACCGAGGCGGTTGTGGACAACCGCTCTCAGCAGGGGCTGCCGGTGCGGTAGACGGTGACGACAGGGAGTAGACTCTTTTGCGCGGTCCGCGGCAGCGGACTGACTTCGCGTGCACGTGCGCGCTCCCGATGGCCGATCTCCTCACGGAGGGTCAGGACAGCCGGGAGCACACGGCCCGGCGGTCCCAGGAGTCACTTCACTTCCGGGTCCGGGCCCGAGCATCTGCACCAGGGCGACCGGCCACCCGGCCGAGAGCGACGAACCGAGCAAGCGCGGTCCCGGCGGAGCCGGGCGCGCACGACACAGAAGAGGTTGATTCCGGCAATGGCCGTCGTCACCATGAAGCAGCTGCTCGACAGCGGCGTGCACTTCGGGCACCAGACTCGTCGGTGGAACCCGAAGATGAAGCGCTACATCTTCACCGAGCGCAATGGCATCTACATCATCGACCTGCAGCAGACGCTGACCTACATCGACCGTGCGTTCGAGTTCATCAAGGAAACCGTCGCGCACGGCGGCACCATCATGTTCGTCGGCACCAAGAAGCAGGCGCAGGAAGCGATCGCCTCCGAGGCCTCGCGCGTGGGCATGCCCTACGTGAACCAGCGCTGGCTCGGCGGCATGCTGACCAACTTCCAGACGGTGCACAAGCGTCTTCTCCGCCTGAAGGAGCTCGAGTCGCAGGAGCAGACCGGCGGCTTCGCCGGCCTGACCAAGCGCGAAATCCTCACGCTCACCCGTGAGAAGGACAAGCTCGAGAAGACCCTCGGCGGTATCCGCGACATGGCCAAGGTGCCGAGCATCGTGTGGATCGTCGACACGAAGAAGGAGCACATCGCCGTCGGCGAGGCTCGCAAGCTGAACATCCCGGTCGTCGCGATCCTCGACACCAACTGCGACCCGGACGAGGTCGACTACCCGATTCCGGGTAACGACGACGCGATCCGTTCGGCCGCGCTGCTGACCAAGGTTGTGGCCGAGGCCGCCGCCGCCGGTCTGATGGCCCGCTCCAGCCGCAACGGTGCCTCCGCCGACACCAAGCCCGAGCCGGGTGTCGTCGCCACGGACGAGCCGCTGGCCGAGTGGGAGAAGGAGCTGCTCGCCGGTTCCGAGACCGCCGCCGCGGACGCCAAGGAAGCCGTCGCCGCGACCGAGGCCGCCACCGAGACCCCGGTCGAAGCCCCGGCCGAGCAGGCCACCGCCTCCTCCTGATCCACCTCGCTCGTGGGGCCGCCTCCGGGCGGCCCCACGAGTACCTCTCCCGAAGACTTCTCGTACCTGAAAAGGACGGACAACGCACGATGGCGAATTACACCGCCGCAGATGTGAAGCGCCTCCGCGAACTGACCGGCGCCGGCATGATGAACTGCAAGAAGGCGCTGGAGGAGACCGACGGCGACTTCGACAAGGCCGTCGAGTTCCTGCGCATCAAGGGTGCCAAGGACGTCGGCAAGCGCGCCGAGCGCGCCACCGCCGAGGGCCTCGTCGCCGGCCAGGACGGCGTGCTGATCGAACTCGACTCCGAGACCGACTTCGTCGCGAAGAACGAGGACTTCCAGGCCCTCGCCGCGAAGATCGTCGAGGTCGCCAAGGCCGAGAAGACGAACGACGTCGAGAAGCTGAAGGCCGCCTCGCTCGACGGCAAGACCGTCGACGAGACCGTCCAGGAAATGGCCGCCCGCATCGGCGAGAAGCTCGAGCTTCGCCGCGTCGCCGCCTACGAGGGCACCACCGCCACCTACCTGCACCGTCGCGGTGCGGACCTTCCGCCCGCCGTCGGCGTGCTCATCGAGTACACCGGTGAGGGCGAAGCCGCCGCCGAGGCCGCTCGGGGCGCCGCCATGCAGGTCGCCGCGCTGAAGGCCAAGTACCTCACCCGCGAAGAGGTCCCGGTCGAGATCGTCGAGAACGAGCGCCGCGTCGCCGAGGCGACCGCCCGTGAAGAGGGCAAGCCGGAGCAGGCCATGCCCAAGATCATCGAGGGCAAGGTCAACTCCTACTACAAGGACAACGTCCTGCTCGAGCAGCCGTCGGTCAAGGACAACAAGAAGACCGTCAAGGCCCTGCTCGACGAGGCCGGCGTGACCGTGAGCCGGTTCGCCCGGTTCGAGGTCGGCCAGGCCTGATCCAGGCGCGGAACACAAGAGTCACCACTGTGCCCCGTCTCCGTCCATCGGGGACGGGGCACAGTCGGGTTCGGAGCATTAGGGAGGGCGACATGGGTGTCCGGGTCGAAGGCGGATACCGGCGGGTGCTGCTGAAGCTGGGCGGCGAGATGTTCGGCGGTGGTTCCATCGGGGTTGATCCGGATGTGGTGCACTCGGTCGCTCAGCAGATCGCCGACGTCGCGCGCACGGGCGTGCAGATCGCCGTCGTGATCGGCGGCGGCAACTACTTCCGCGGCGCGGAACTGTCACAGCGCGGCATGGACCGGGACCGCGCGGACTACATGGCGATGCTCGGCACCGTCATGAACTGCCTGGCGTTGCAGGACTTCCTCGAGAAGGAAGGCCTGCCGACCCGTGTGCAGACCGCCATCACCATGGGGCAGGTCGCCGAGCCGTACATCCCGCGCCGCGCCGAGCGTCACCTGGAGAAGGGCCGCGTCGTCATCTTCGGCGCCGGGGTCGGCATGCCGTACTTCTCGACCGACACCGCCGCCGCGCAGCGCGCGCTCGAACTCGGCTGCGAAGCCGTCTTGATGGCGAAGGCCGTTGACGGCGTCTACACCGCGGACCCGAAGAGCGACCCGACCGCCGAGATGTTCCACGAGATCAGCCACCGCGAAGTGCTGGAACGGGACCTCAAGGTCGCCGACGCCACCGCGTTCAGCCTGTGCATGGACAACAACATGCCGATCATCGTGTTCAATCTCCTCACCGAGGGGAACATCGCTCGTGCGGTCAGTGGTGAGAGGATCGGCACCCTGGTCGACACCCCGGCCGACGGGGTGCTCGCGTAGTCCTGCTCTGCTCTTCGCAACCGGTACGAATACACAACAACGGGAGTTGCCGTGATCGACGAGACCCTCCTCGACGCCGAGGAGAAGATGGAAAAAGCGGTGTCCGTCGCCAAGGAGGACTTGTCGTCGGTGCGCACCGGCCGGGCCCACCCCGGGATGTTCTCGCGCGTTGTCGTCGACTACTACGGCGCGCCGACCCCGCTGAACCAGCTGGCGGGTGTCAACATCCCCGAGGCCCGGATGGCGTTGATCAAGCCTTACGACCAGACCTCGCTCAACGCCATCGAGAAGGCGATCCGCGAGTCGGACCTCGGCGTCAACCCGAGCAACGACGGCAACGTGATCCGTATCGTCATCCCGCAGCTCACCGAAGAGCGTCGCAAGGAGATGGTGAAGGTCGCCAAGGCCAAGGGTGAGGACGCCCGGGTCTCGATCCGCAGCGTCCGCCGCAAGGCCAAGGAAGAGCTGGACCGGATCAAGAAGGACGGCGAGGCGGGCGAGGACGAGGTCGTCCACGCCGAGAAGGAACTCCAGAACCTCACCGACTCCTACTCGCACAAGGTCGACGAGCTGGTGAAACACAAGGAAGCCGAGTTGCTCGAGGTCTGATGAGCCAGGTGAGCGAGGAACGCGAGGACCGGGTGGACGCCCCGGAACCGGTTCCGGCAGAGAAGCCGGAACCGGTACAGAAGGTTTCCCGCGCCGGCCGTAACCTGCCCGCCGCGATCGGGGTCGGATTGCTGCTGGGCGCGGCGATCGTCACGTCCCTGCTCACCGTGCGCTTTCTGTTCATCGGCATCATCGCGATCGCCATCGCGGTCGGCACGATCGAGCTGGCCGGGGCGCTGAAACGGGCCGCGGGCATCCGGATCGCGCTGGTCCCGGTGCTCGTCGGCGGCCAGGCGATGATCTGGCTGGCCTGGCCGTTCGGCCGCGAAGGCGCGTTGACGGCGTTCGTGCTGACGGTGCTCGTCTGCCTGCTCTGGCGGTTGCCCGGCGGCGCGGACGGCTATCTGCGCGACATCAGCGCGTCCGTTTTCGCCGCCGCGTACATCCCGCTTTTCGGTGCCTTCGCCGCGATGCTCGTCCCGCCCGGCGACGGTGTCGGCCGCGTGCTGGCGTTCATGATCGGCGTCGTCGCTTCGGACACCGGTGGTTACATCGCCGGCGTGCTGGGCGGCAAGCATCCGATGGCGCCCAGCATCAGCCCGAAGAAGACGTGGGAAGGCTTCGCCGGTTCGCTCGTGGCCGGTGTGGTCGCCGGAGCGCTGACGCTGAGCCTGCTGCTCGACGGCCACGCCTGGCAGGGGGTGCTGTTCGGCGCGGCGATCGTCTGCACCGCGACCCTCGGCGATCTCGTCGAGTCGCTGATCAAGCGGGACCTCGGGGTCAAGGACATGGGGAACATGCTGCCCGGGCACGGCGGCCTGATGGACCGCCTCGATTCACTGCTCCCGTCGGCCGTCGTCTCCTGGTTGCTGCTCTCGGCGTTCGTCCCCGTTTAGCCGAAACCCATGTGACAAGTTCGGGGCGCTGCGCCAAGGTCGGAGTATGCGAACTCAAAGGATGAGTAAGCGACTTCTGACCCTGGCACTGAGCCTGCTGACGCTCGGTGCCCTGACGACCTCCGTGGCGGAGGCGGGCGAAGGCCCGGTCGTCCGTACGGATTCCGGGCCCGTTCGCGGGGTGAGTACCGGCGAATACCGGAGTTTCCAAGGCATTCCGTTCGCCGCGCCACCGGTCGGCGATCTGCGCTGGGCGCCACCGAAGAGGCCCGAACCGTGGACCGCCGTGCGGGACGCGCGCAAACCCGGGCCTCGATGCGCGCAGGGTCCTGGGCTCGGATCGGCACCCAGTGACAACGAGGATTGCCTGTATCTCAACGTGATCAGCCCGGCCAAACCGACGCACAAACCGCGTCCGGTGATGGTCTGGGTCCACGGCGGCGGCTTCACCTCCGGTGCCGGCAGTGACTACGACTTCCAGCGCATGGCCCTCGGCGGAGACGTTGTCGTCGTGAGCGTCAACTACCGCTTGGGTGTGTTCGGCTTCTTCGGCCACCCGGAACTCGGATACGACTCCGGTGTCTTCGGCCTCCAGGACCAGCAGGCCGCGCTTCGCTGGGTACAGCGCAACGCCCGCGCTTTCGGGGGAGATCCCCGGAACGTCACGCTGTTCGGTGAGTCCGCCGGCGCGATGAGCACCTGCGCCCAGCTGGCCTCCCCGTCGGCCGCCGGGCTGTTCCACCGCGCGATCATCCAGAGCGGTCCATGCACTCTGACCTGGCCTGACGGCGGATTCTTCCCCGGTGTGCCCGCGGGATCGCCCTATCTGCCCCGCGCCGACGTCGAGGCCATGGGAGTCGACGCCGCGAAGGAGCTGGGTTGTGCCGACGTCGCCTGTCTGCGGCGGCTTCCGGTGAAGGAGCTGGCGAACCAGCCGCTCGGGGCGCCCGCGTTCGACACCGGCCTGCTGCCCGAGCATCCGGCCACCGCGCTGAAGAAAGGGCATTTCGCCCGCGTCCCGGTGCTGACCGGGATCACCAGGGACGAGGCGAGGCTGTTCGTCGCCCTGTATCCCGGCCAGCCGTTCACCGAAGCGCATTACCAAGAACTGCTGCGCACCGCCTTCAAGGACAAGGCGCCGCTCGTCGCCGCCCGATACCCGTCGGCGAAGCACGGCAGCCCGGCGATGGCGTACGCGGACGCCATGACCGACCGGATCTGGGGGTGTCCTCAGGTGGGCACCGAGCGTTTGCTGAGCGCCCGCACCCGGACGTTCGGATACGAATTCGCCGACCGGAACGCTCCCGCGCTCGTACCTGCTCCGGAGGGAATGCGCCTCGGCGCTTCCCATGGGTCCGAATTAGCATATTTGTCTGATTTAACCGGTTTCCCGGCGGAATTGAAGCCCGAGCAGAAGAAGCTCGGGGAGCAGATGATTCGGTACTGGACCCGGTTCGCGCGGACCGGCAATCCGAACGGCGAAGAACTGCCGAAGTGGCGCCCCGCGCCGAAAACGCAGTCGCTCGCGCCGGGCGGGATCGGTCCGGTCGACCTCGCGGCCGTGCACGACTGCGGGTTCTGGGCCGGTCTCTGACACCGGGAGCCGGGGTGACGCGGTCACCCCGGCTCTTCGGCTCAGTCGTCGTACGGATCGTCGACTTCGGCGCGGCCCCAGCCCTCGGTGGCCCGGGAGTGGTCGATCACGGCGAACACTGAACCGTCCGGGTCGGCGAGGATCGCCATCCGGCCGTACGGGGTGTCGTAGGGCTGGACCACGACGGCACCGCCGAGCATCAAGGCCTGCCCCGCCGCGGCGTCCGCGCCACGAGCCGGGTCCAGTTCGAGGTAGACCATCCAGTGTGGGGGCGTGTCCGGCCGGTATTCCGTGCCCATCACATACCGGTACAGCACCGGTTCGTGCTCGATGAGCCATTCGGCGTAGTCGAGCGAGGTGCCGTCACCGATCTGGTGGCTGGTGTAGTCGAAAAGGCGGCAGTAGAAGTGATCCGCCGCCGCGCCGTCGTGGGTGTTGAGATCCGCGCCGCTGAAGGTGTTGGGCACACCGGTCGCGAACTCCCAGGTGTCCGGCGGTTCCCAGAAGACGACGTGCGCGCCGCACGCGTCGACGGCGTGGATGATGTTGCCGCGGTGGGGAATCGCCATCGGCCCGAGGGTGACCCGGCCACCGAGGCTGTCCACCCATTCGGCGGCCGCGGCCACCTGTGGCACGGAGATGTGGACACTCCAGCCGGATGGCCCTTCCGCGCCCGAGCGGTACAGACCACCGACCGGGACACCGTTCAGTGTCGCGATCGAGTACCGGCCGGTCGGCGTCGCCGGGTCACGCTGGACGGTGTACTCCCAGTCGAAAAGTCCGCCGTAGAAAGCTTGTACGGCCGCTTCGTCTCTGCACGCGAGTTCGATCCAGCACGGGATTCCTGACGGGATGACGGAAGTGTGAGCGGCCGAGCCAAGCGACATGCGGTTCTCCCTTACCGGTGGGAGTAAAGTCTAGTCGCTATCCGCATTGTTTCCGTCAAGTTTTCGACCCGGATGGCCAGGAACCCGGCCAGGTTCCGCGTCGTTGGAGTTTCCGTGCGCTGGTTTCCCCGAGCTGTCTCCTCCTTCCGCCGCGGTGGCGAGGAAGTGCTGCCGAGTCCGAACATTTGGTACTACCAAAAGGCCTACGAGGTCGAGAACCGCGCGCAGGACGTCGATGACGAGATCTGGCGGGTGCTCGCCGGGCGCCGCGACTGGTCCGGGGCGGACGTGCTCGACCTCGGCTGTGGTGACGGATTCCACTTGCCGCGCTTCGCGGAGACGGCGCGGTCGGTGCTCGGGATCGAACCCCATGAGCCCCTCGTCCGTGACGCGCGACGCCGCGTCGGGGAACTGCCGAACGTCGAAGTGCGACAGGGCCGTGCGCAGCGACTTCCCGTGCCGGACGAGGCTTTCGACGTCGTCCACGCGCGCACCGCGTACTTCTTCGGCCCCGGCTGTGAGCCCGGCCTCCGCGAGGCGGAGCGGGTGCTGCGGCCCGGCGGGACGTTGATGATCGTGGATCTCGACGTGGCGACCGAACCCTACGGACGCTGGATGCGACTGGATTTGCCGCATTACGATCCGCCCGGCGTCGAGAAGTTCTTCGCCCGTCAGGGATTCGACTGCCGCAAGGTGATGACGCGGTGGCTGTTCGAGGACGCCGCCGCGATGGAAGCGGTGCTGAAGATCGAGTTCAGCGCTCCGGTCGCGGCGAAGGCGATCGCGGAGGTCCGGCGCCTCAACGAGGTTTCGTCAGGCGCCGGGGAGAACCGGATGACGCTGCCGGTGGGCTATCGCGTGCATACGCGCACCAAGCCCACCGGCCTCGTCGTGCCAGGTCACTCCGTGTCCTCGGCGGATGCCTCGTCCGGAGCGGTGGCGTCGTCCGCCTCGCCCAGGATGCCGTAGATCGTCCGGCGTGCCTCGTTGAGCACGTCGACGGCGCGGGACTGCTGTGCCTCGCTGCCGGCGTGCATGACCTGCATGACCGCGGCGGCCAGGGTCGCCCCCGCCTTGCGCAGGTTCACCTCGACCGGGTCGACGTCGTGGGCGATCTGCTCCCACGGCGGGACGGCGTCCTGCTGTTCGGCCGCGGCGCGGCCGGATTCGGTGAGTTCGAACAGTTTCTTGCCGCTCTCGTCCTTACTGATCACCAGGCCTTCGTCGGCCAGCATCTGCAGGGTCGGGTAGACCGAGCCGGGGCTCGGCTTCCAGAAGCCGCCGCTGCGCTCGCCGATTTCGCGGATGATCTCGTAACCGTGCCTCGGCTGCTCGGAAAGCAGCGCCAGGATCGCGGCGCGGACGTCACCGCGCTTGCCGCGCCGTCCGCCGGGACCACCGCGGCGGCCGTGCCGATGACGGTGTCCAGGCCCGCCGGGGCCACCGGGGCCACCGGGGCCACCGGGGCCAGGGGGGAAGTCGCCGAAGCCGCCGCGAGCCCACGGCCCGAAGGCGGGTCGGCCGTGTTCTGGAGGTAAAGGTCGTCCTCGCATGCTGTGAATCCTCTCTACGTACTGTTCCGATACGCTTACGATATATCGGAAACGGTCGTACGGCAACCCGCTTCGCGTGAAGTGGGTCTCATACGAGGTCAGACGCAGGGAAGAGGGATGACGTTGAGGTCCCGCTCGGCGAGCCTCCGTGCCCGCCAGCCCAGCGTCACGGCGGCGTTGGCGATCCTCCCGCCGCCCCACGACGGGAGACCGGCGGGGAAGGGTGACACGAGACCCGGAACCAGCGTGTGGGCGACGTGGAATCCGGCGGCCGCGACGTCACAGGTCGTCAGGTCGACGCCGACCACCTCGAAACCGCGGGCTTCGACGCGGTCCTGATACGCCTTGAGCCGCCGTTCACCGAGCGACGGCAGACCTTCCCAAGACCGGTCCGGCAGGTCGCGCACCCACGGGGTCACTCGCTTTCCCGCCCGGGGATCGAGGTAGATCTGGTGCTGGCAAAGGAGATCGGTGACGTCGGCGAAGTCGTCGCGATAGGAGTCGAGGTAGCGCCGGTCCGGCCGGTACGGCTTGAGGTCGCCGCACTCCTGGCGCAGGGCGGGAAGTTCGCGCTCGTTGTCGAGGGCGCGGCAGGTGTGGTGCGACTCGAACCCGTCGGCGAGTGCCGCCTTCGCGGCGTCGAGGGTGTCGGGCCGGGCGGAGAAGCCGATGGACAGCCAGCGCGTCACGCGATCGAACACCGCCGCGGCGACCACCGGGACATCGAATTCGTTGTCGAGGGGGATGAGGGTGATTTCGTGGCCCTCCGCGGTGTCCGCGATGAGCGTCCGGATCTCCTCGGGGATCGAGAGCCGGGGCAGCCGTGGGGCGTTGGCCCACCAGAGCGTGGCGGTGTCCCGTGCGAGGACGCTTTCGAGGCCGGAGGTGATGGCCTGTTCCTCGGTGGTCCCGCTGGCCAAGCCCGAGTTCAGCGGGTCGGCGAAGCGGGCTTCTCCCGGCTGCCGTTCGTTCGAGACCAGGAACGCCGGCACCCAGACGGATTCTCCGGTGCTGTGGGAAAAGCCTTCCACCCACGAGCATTCCGTGTCCGGGGTCAGGGGCGCGAACGGGAAGCCAGGGGACTGGTACTGCGCGGCCGAATAGAGATGGAGGCGGCGTGGGTCGAGTGCCGGAACGCCGTAGCGCGCGAGTTGAGCGTAGCTGCCGAAGCGCACTTCGCGCTCCGGAACCAGCCAGCTTCCGCAGTACCGTTCGACGGCTTTGCCAAGGGCTGACTGCCGGGCGAGGTCGTAGTCGTGCCACGCGACGCCGAGGGCCCTGCGCTCGTTGGGCCAGTTCGTGACGCGGCGCATGTCCGCGACGTCCACGGCGCAGACGCGCAAGCGAGCGGGCAGGCCAGGGGCGGCCGGAAGTTCGCGTACGGCGGTCACGATCCCCGTCCGGTCGTCCACGAGCAGGTCCGGATCGGTCACCGCGGGCACGGGCCGGACGCGATCGGGGACGGGAAGGACCGGGCGGCGGATTTCCGAGAGGTCCGCCGGGTCCAGTTCGATCTCGCCCGCGGTGATGGCGGATCGCCCACCGGAAAGCCAGCGTTCGAGGTGGACGGCGAGGTTCGCCAGCACCCAGCGGAGGTCGCCGGGACGCAGTGGCGCCGAGTCGCCGGGCAACGGGCCCCGGGCGGCGGAACGGCGGCGGGCGACGACGTCGGCGAAGTCGATTCCACCGGGCGTGATCGCGGGCCCGGCGATCATCCGGCCGTCTTCCCGGCGCAGTGGTAACCAGCGTGCCCCGCTCCTGGCGCACCACGCGTCCAACTCGGTCAGTTCGGCGTGGGCGGCGTGATCGAAGACCGCGAGGACGACGGTGTCCTCGGGAACCGCTTCGGGCGGATCGTGGAAGACGGCGACGCTCGCGTAGCCGCTGTCGGCGAGGATTCCCGTCAGCGGCTCGGTGAGCGCGGGCGAGCCGGTGAGGAGAACCGAGGTCATGGGCAACCCCATCGTGTACAGGCGACGGAACGGTTTCCTGCTCCAGTCTCGGCCGCGGCGTGAAGTTCGACGTCTCCTCGTATGCGATCCGCACGCCGTCGCGGGAAGAACGCATACGTGACCTGGGGAACAGTGATCCAGGGCGGCCCGGGCGCGGCGAGAGTGGACATGGGAGACTGGTTGAGCTATGACTGCCCTCCCTCTCGTCTTCGACGCGCCCAAACGTGGCCTCCCGCCGCGCCACCTCGCCGACCTCACCGCCGCCGAGCGGGCCGAGGCCGTCGCCGAGCTGGGTGAGAAGCCGTTCCGCGCGAAGCAGCTGTCGAACCACTACTTCTCGCGGCTCACGGTGAACCCGGAGGAGATGACCGACATCCCGGCGGCGTCGCGGGAGAAGCTCGTCGGCAAGCTGATGCCGGCGCTGCTCACCGAGATCAAGGCGCTCGCCTGCGACGACGGCACCACCCGTAAGACCCTGTGGCGCGCGCACGACGGGACACTGCTGGAGAGCGTGCTGATGCGCTACCCGGACCGCGCGACCCTGTGCATCTCGAGCCAGGCGGGCTGCGGCATGGCGTGCCCGTTCTGCGCGACCGGGCAGGGTGGCCTCGACCGGAACCTTTCGACGGCGGAGATCGTCGACCAGGTCCGCTCGGCCGCCGCCGTGATGCGCGACGGCGGGATGACCGGCGGCCCAGGCCGTCTGTCGAACATCGTCTTCATGGGCATGGGCGAACCGCTGGCGAATTACAAGCGTGTGGTCGCCGCGGTCCGGCGTATCACCGATCCTTCGCCGGACGGCCTGGGGATCGGCCAGCGTTCGGTGACGGTGTCGACGGTGGGGCTCGCGCCGGCGATCCGGAAACTGGCGGACGAGAAGATGCAGGTGCGTCTCGCCGTTTCGCTGCACACGCCGGACGACGAGCTGCGGGACACGCTGGTACCGGTGAACGAGCGCTGGTCGGTGGACGAGGTGCTGTCGGCCGCCCGGTACTACGCGGACACTTCCGGGCGCCGGGTGTCCATCGAGTACGCGCTGATCCGCGATATCAACGACCAGCCTTGGCGGGCGGAGCTGCTGGCGAAGCGCTTGCGCCAGCACCTGGGACAGTTGGTGCACGTGAACGTGATCCCGTTGAACCCGACCCCGGGCTCGAAGTGGGACGCGTCGCCGAAGCCGGTGGAGCGCGAGTTCGTCCGGCTGGTGAACGCGGGCGGGGTCGCCTGCACGGTGCGGGACACGCGTGGCCAGGAGATCGCCGCGGCTTGCGGTCAGCTTGCCGCTGAGAACTGATTTTTCCTTTCGGTGATGGAGAATTTGTCGTGATGTATGCCCCCAGCCTGCTGGATCCGGCTGCGGAGGAGCTGAAGCTCGCGGACGTGATCGGCCATGGCGCCACAGGTGTCGCGCGCGAGGCCCGGACGCTGCTCGGTGAGCGGTTCAGCTCGGTGACGTTCATGTATGTGCTGATGCGCGCGTTCGAGGTGGAGTACAACGCGGCACGCGACGCTTCGCGGTGGCACGAGTTCCACGGCGGGCCGTATGCGCTGTCGGACGCCGATCTCGAGGCGTTGCTGGCCCCTTGGCTCGACCGCTGATCCAGTCAAGGCTCAGAGGTGCGGGACGGGCCGGTAGGTGAGTTCCCGGGTGTGGCCGGCGGCCATTTCGACGGCGTCGCCGCGCACGACGGTCGCGTCCGGCCAGTCGAGTGGCTCCCGCAGCGTGGACGACACCACCGTCGCCGGAAGGTTCTTCATCCGGGTGACCGAGGGATCAAGGCCTTCGGATTCCACGATGCCCGAAAGCATCTCCACGTTCGCCCGGAACGTGGTGGCACCGAAGACCATTCGCTGCTCCGCGTCATACGACGCGAGGCGGCGCTCGAGCAGCTCAGGGCCTTGTAGGTCGCGGTCATGACGTTCCTTCGGTGAGTTCGGCCAGGTGGCGCAGCGAGTCGATGAGGTGTTCGGGACCGAACGGCGGGAACTGGATGTACTCCCGGACGGACGGCGGCACGGCCGACCAGTCGTAGGACAGCGTGACCTCGGTTTCGGACGGGCCGAGCGGTGTCAGGTCGTAGCGCCAGATCCAGCCGCCGAACTCCAGCCGTCCGTCGGCTTTCTCCGTCCCCGTCAGCCAGCCGATGGCGCGAGGTGAGTCGAGCACCTCGACTTTGTTGGCCACCCGGTAGTCACCGTCGGGGTGTTTGGGGTGATACATGTTCATCCGGAAAATCTGCCCGACCTCGGTCAGCGGCGCGGGGTCGGCGGGTTCCTGGACCCAGCCGGTGCCGTCGATCGCGGAATGGGCCGACGGGTCCGCCAGGATCGTGAACACCCTGGTGGCGGACGCGGTGACGGTCAGGGTGGCGCTCTCGTTCTCCTCGGCCGTGCTGTGCGTGCTCCGTGTCATTTCGGCCTCCTCTCACCATGCCTACGAACGGGATCGGCGCTATCCGACATCGCCGCGAGAAAAAATCGGGAAGGATGAGGAGATGTATCGACTGCGTGCCGTCATCGTCACGGAGTCCGCACGCGGTGGACTGGTCGCTTCGCCCGGGAGCTGTCAAGTCGTTCCACTCGGCCAGGTTCGGGAGGCAGGGGAAAGCGTTCTCGGCCCGTTGCATCTGGCCGAGGACGAGCCCGACCCAGCCGCGGGCAGTCCGATCTCCCGGGCGCTCCGGCGACTCGGCGTGCTCAAAGGTGACCACTTCGGCGAATTCGCCGCCGTCGGTCTCGGCAGGCGCCGCGACACGGACGACTGGCTTGGTGAGGGGTAGCTCCGTCGCGCTGGGCTGGATGGAGCAGTCGCACGGCGGTCCCGGGCCTCGGCCATGAGACTCGGAAGATGCCGATGGAGGAAGTGAGCCGGATGTCCGGGAACAAGGCGAGACAGGTCCGCCACAGCACCGCCGTGCAGGTGCTCGGGCGGGTCGGGATGGGGTGCTACGGGCTGGTGTACCTGCTCATCGGGTACCTGGCGGTGCGTATCGCGATCGGCGGTGGCGGCCAGGAGGCCGACGGGCGTGGTGCGATCACCGAGGTCGGCTCGACGCCGTTGGGTGGCGTGCTGTTGTGGGTGCTGGCGGCCGGGCTGGTGGCGTACGGCCTGTGGCAGGCGCTGCTGGCCGCGGTCGGGTACACCTGGATCGACAAGCAGCGGCAGCGTGTCGCCAAGCGGGTGAAGTCCGGGGCGCGCTGCCTGGTGGGGATCTCGCTGGGGGTGTACGCGGCCAGGCTCGCCGCGGGGGCGGGTGAGCAGGGCAGCGGTGATCAGAAGCAGCAGGAGTTCACCGCGCGACTGCTCGAACTGCCCGCCGGCCCGTTCCTGGTGATCGTGGCGGCCGTCATCGTGCTCGGTGTCGCCGTGGCATCGGTGGTGAACGGGGTGCGCCGGAGCTTCGTGCGGGATCTCGACCTCTCGTCGTTGCCGTCGGGGACCCGGCGGTGGGTCGAGCGGCTCGGCCGGATCGGTTACGTGGCGCGGGGTGTCGTGTTCGGCGTGGTCGCGGTGCTCCTCGGAATCGCGGCGCTGGCACACGACGCGTCCCGCTCCGGCGGGCTCGACGCCGCCCTGCGCACCTTGGCCGCTCAGCCGTTCGGCACGGTGCTGCTCATCGTGGTGGCCGCCGGAGTCGCCGCGTTCGGCGCGTACTGCTTCGGGGCGGCGCGAGCACAGCGTGGCTGACGAGACAGTGCCGCACCGCGCGGGTTTCACGCCTGGCGGTCGTGACGGAGCCGGAACAGCGACAGCGGGTAGCCGCTGTCGGTGACGCTGCTGGTGATCCGACGGCCATCGGCGGCCGTGAAGGGTCACCCGCGTCGCGGACCAGCTCCGACAAGTCTCTTGCCAGTATCGTTACGGCGATCCGAGCCCGCCCCGGTCCGACGGAGAACCGGGGCGGGAAGCAACACCTAATCGACGGCGAGTTCGCCCAGCTCCGACCAGCCGTCCTGATCGACCTTCGCGTTGATGATCCGCGGGGTCTCGGCCAGGTACTGGGGCAGATCGCGCTGAGCCGCGCGGAAATGCTCCGAACCGACGTGGGCCGCGCCCGCGTCGTCGTCACGGAAGGCTTCGACGAGAACGTACTCGTTCGGGTCGTCGAGGCTGCGGGACCAGTCGTACCAGAGGCAACCGGGTTCGGCGCGGGTCGCCTCGGTGAAGTCGCGGGCGAGTTCCGGCCACCGGTCCGCGTGTTCGGGACGAACCCGGAACTTCGCCGTAATGAAGATCATGACCGTCCTGCTTTCTGATCGAGAGTAGGGGATTCGCCCCGACGTTACCGGCGTTCACAACGCGGACGCCGCGCGGTAGTCCCTCGGCGAGCTGCCCAGAAGCCGGGTGAACATGGTGGAGAACGCGGCAGGGCTTTCGTAGCCGAGCGAAGCGGCGATACCGGCGATGGGTCGACCGTCCGACAGCAGTGAAAGGGAATGCAGGACACAGGCCCGTTGCCGCCAGCGCGCGAAACTCAGCCCGGTTTCGGCGGTGAAGATCCGGTTCAGCGTCCGCTCGCTCACGTGCAGCCGGGACGCCCATGCGGTCACCGGCTCGTGGATGTCCGGAGCGTCCAAAAAGGACTCGCACAGGGCGCGCAGCCGTTCGTGTTTCGGCAGGGGGAGATCGAGCCGGACCGGGGCGGACCGGCGGATCTCGTGCAGGATCAGGCCGATGACCGCGGCGTCCCGCCCTCGCGGGGAGTACAGCTCCGGCACGCCGACGGCCTCGTTCAGCAGTTCACGGAGCAGTGCGGAGACCTCGACGACCTGACAGCGCCGCGGGAACCACGGCACCGCCTTCGGCTCGATGTACAGGCTCCTGGTGCTCACTGTCGTCGTGAAGACCTGATGCCCGGTCTCCGGCGGGACGAGCACCGCGCGCCGGGTCGGGATGGTCCAGGTGCCGTCCGCCGTTTCGACCCGCATCGACCCCGTCGCGCTGTAGAGGAACTGCGCCCGCCGGTGCCGGTGCGGGGGAATCCGGTGCCCCGGTGGGTAATCGGTGCGGATCGCCACCACCGCGCGGTCGAGGTGGTCGACCTCGTCGATGGGGATGTCACGCACGTCATCAAGGCTACGCTCACCAGTCCGATGCGCGAAAGAAAGTGGCGTCCTTTCGAATGCCCGCCGTGCCGGGACCACCTACCGTCGAAGAAGTGCTGATCGAGATCTCGGTGCTCCTCGGGTTCGGTTGCCTGAGCGGCGTCACCACTGTCCTTTTCGGATTCGGCGGTGGATTCGTCACCGTGCCCGTCGTCTACGCCTTCGCGCTCGCCGAGCCGGAGCACGCCCTTGGCGCGATGCACGTGGCGGTGGCCACCTCGACCGCGGTGATGGTGGTCAACGCCGGGAGCGCGACCCTCGCGCAACTGCGGACCGGCCGCCTTCGCCGCGACTATCTGTGGCCGCTCCTCGCCTTCATCGGTCTCGGAGCGGTGCTCGGCTCCTTCGCCGCGACCGTGGCCGACGAGAGTGTCCTGCGCTGGCTTTTCGTCGCCTATCTCGCGCTGACCATCGCCGACAGCGTCGTCCGGAAAGGGTTCGTGAGCAGGCGGGACGACGGCGGTCCCCGCGCGCTCGGCGGGATCACCACCACCGCGGGCGGGACCGGGATCGGCGCGGTGGCGAGCTTTCTCGGAGTCGGCGGCAGTGTGCTCACCGTCCCGCTCATGCGGCGCAAGGGCCTGCCGATGGCCGACGCGGCCGCGCTGGCGAATCCGCTGAGCCTGCCGGTGGCGGTGATCGGCACCGCCGTCTACGCCTTCGCGGCGACGGGCACGGCTTCCGGCGCCGCTCACCTCGGCTACATCGACCTGGTGGCCGCGGGCGCGCTGTTGTGCGGGTCGTTGCCGA
This sequence comes from Amycolatopsis coloradensis, assembly GCF_001953865.1. Taxonomy (GTDB): domain Bacteria; phylum Actinomycetota; class Actinomycetes; order Mycobacteriales; family Pseudonocardiaceae; genus Amycolatopsis; species Amycolatopsis coloradensis. The sequence continues at coordinate 118,014 of NZ_MQUQ01000002.1, read as the reverse complement.
CCATCGCCGTGACGCGCCGGGTGGCCGGCCGGATCCCGGACCGTGCGCACGCGATCGCGTACCTCGCCTTGCTCGCCGCCGCGCTGCTCGCGATCGTCGTCCGTTGACCGACAGTGATCCGATGAGTTGACCGTCGGTGAGTGCTTCGAGGGTAGAGAAGAGAGCATGTCGGGGTAAAGATCCGATGAATCTCTATACCTTTGCCGGATCTTGCGCCAAGATCTTCCGCATGAAGCTGAGATCGACCACCAAACGCATGCTCGTTCTCGGGCTGCTGACGGTTCTCGGGACCACCGGGACGACGTCAGTGGCCACCGCCGGCCCCCTGCCGTCGCCAACGAACGTCAACGCGACAGGGCTGCCGCGCGGTGGCTGGGACCCGGTCGGCCCGAACAGCATCGGCGGGCTGCTGGCCGTGTCGCCTGCCGGGCTCGCGATGATGCAGCCCGGCCCGCCGGCGTTGTGGCTCTCCGGCGACCGCGGCGGCTCGTGGACCGCACGCCGGGGACTGCCGGTGAACACCGCCATCCAGGGATTCTTCGCCGATCCGGTGAATCCCGACCGGATGCTCGCGGTGGGCAACAAACCCGGGAACAAGGTCGGTGAGTGGCGTGGCCTGCTGCTGCGCACCACCGACCGCGGTGAGACCTGGGAGACCCTGCGCGAGTGGTATCCCGACGGTGCGTTCGGCATGGCGACGGACCCCACCGGCCGGGTCGTCGTGGTGCAGAACCTCGACTCGCTGAGCGTCAGCACCGACGGCGGGGACCACTGGAACGACGTGCCGAGGACCTGGCCGCGTGAGGGGATCGCCGCACCGGTCGGCGCGCTCAAACTCACTCTGGTCGGCGACGACGCCTACTTCACGACGGTCTACCCGGAGTACTCCCTGTGGGTGGTCCGCGGGGTCAGCGGCAAGGAACCGCGGGCCGAACTCGTCTACCGGACGAACGGCGAGATCTGGCAGGTCGCGTCGGACGGCAAGCGGTTCGCGGTCACGGTCGGCACCGAACTGCACGGCTCCACCGACGGCGGGAAGACCTGGACGGTGCTGCGCCGCGAACCCGGCGGACAGCCGCTGCGCGAACCGCGCTTCGTCGGCGGCCGCCTGTACGTCGCGACGTATAACGACATAGACGTCAGCGCGGACTTCGGCCGCACCTGGACCCGGAAACCGGTGCCCGCGCCGGGCGAGGGCGTCAGCGACATGATCGAACTCCCCGCGGCCGCGGGCAAACCCGCCACCACGCTGATCTCCTCGGTGTACCGAGGGGTGTACGCGGACGGCGGCAAGCACGGCTACCAGCAGATCGGCGTACCCGGCGAATCCATTCGCGACCTCGTGACCACCGGGAACCTGCTGCGCGAGAACCTCGTCGCGGCCGGCGTGCAGGAGATCTACAACACCCCGCTTCCGCGCGGCAAGGTCGCCTCGGCGGACAGGGTCTGGCAGTCGCACCCCACCGACAGGCTGCACGAGGACGCGCGGTTGTCCGTCTCGGCCGCCCGTCCGCACGTCGTCTGGCAGGTCACCCGGAACGGGTTCGCGCTCGACGTGCTCCGCAGCGGTGACGGCGGGCGCACCTGGCAGCTCATGGGGAAGGCGAAGGAAGGTACCCCCAGGACGATCTTGGCCCATCCGGCCGACCCGGACAGGCTCCTCGTCTCGGCCTTCGCGCCCAGCGGCCATGTGCTCTACCGCAGCGACAACGCCGGGAAGACCTGGGAAAAGCTCCCGGCCGACAACGGGTTCATCGCGTTCGCCGGTGACCCGTGGAACGCGAATCGGGTCTGGGGCGGGGATTCCCGCGGCCTGTCCCGGTCGGACGACGGCGGCAGGACCTGGACCCACGTCTCCGACGAGCCGGTCAGTTCGATCTCGGTGAGCCGCTGGGGCCGCGTCCTGGTGGGCGGTGCCGGTCTGCTGCTCAGCGAGGACGACGGCCGGACGTTCCGGCGGGTCCGCGACGGCGAGGGTCCCCACGAGATCAGCCGGATCCTGCCGCATCCGTTCGACTTCAGGGTGTGGTTCGCGAGCAGCGCGACCGGGGGCGGCGTGCTGCGCAGCACGGACTTCGGCCGCACCTGGTCGCCGGTGCCCGGCGCGTTGCCCGACGCCCGGGTGCTCTCGATGGCGATCAGCGCGGACGGCCGGTACCTGTTCGCAGGCACCGCGCAGTCCGGCGCGTACCGCTTGACGCTGTACTGAGTCCAAGGCGCTTCGTGGCCGGAGAAAGTTCCGGTCACGAAGCGTTTACTCCGTCCCTCGCCGGATGTAAGAGTCGAGGGCATGGCCATCGACGTCGCCGCTCTCCGGCGCCATTTCCCGTCCCTCTCCAGCGGAATCGCCTTCTTCGACGGACCCGCGGGCACTCAGACACCCCGGCCCGTCGCCGACGCCATCGCCGACACGCTGGCCGGTCCGCTGTCGAACCGGGGCACGGGCAGCCCGTCCGAACTCAACGCCGAGAACGCCGTCGCGGGTTTCCGCGCCGCCTACGCCGACTTCCTCGGCGTGCCTGCCGAAGGCGTCGTCCACGGCCGGAGCGCCACCCAGCTGACATACGACTTTTCCCGGCACCTGGCCAAAAACTGGCGTGAGGGCGACGAGATCGTCGTCAGCCGCCTCGATCACGACGCCAACGTCCGGCCCTGGGTCCAGGCCGCCGAACGTGCCGGGATGACCGTCCGCTGGATCGACATCGACCCCGAAACCACCGAACTCGACCTCGATTCCCTCGCCCTCACCGAGCGGACGAGGCTGGTCGCGGTCACGGCGGCCTCGAACGTCCTCGGCACCAAGCCGCCGATCCGCCGGATCGCCGATCTCGCCCACGACGCCGGGGCGCTGGTGTTCGTCGACGGTGTGCATTTCGCCGCCCATGACCTGGTGGACGTTCCCGCGCTGGGAGCGGATTTCTTCGTCTGCTCGCCGTACAAGTTCCTCGGCCCGCACTGCGGGGTGCTCGGCGCGTCGCCCGCCCTCCTCGAAACCGTCGAACCGGACAAGCTCCTGCCTTCGCCCGACGCCGTGCCCGAACGCTTCGAATTCGGCACCCTGCCCTACGAGATCCTCGCGGGCGCGACGGCCGCGGTGAACTTCCTCGCCACCCTCGACCCGGGAACGGGCGGATCGCGGCGGGACCGGCTGACGAACTCGCTGAATTCCTTGCACGACCACGAAAGCGCGCTGCGCGCCAGGCTGGAAGAAGGGCTGGGAGACGCTGTCACCGTCCACTGCAGGGCGGCCGACCGGACCCCGACCGTCCTGATGGGCCTCGGCGGACGTGAGCGCGAAGCCCAACGGCATCTCGCCGAACGGAGGATCGTCGCCCCGGCGGGGTCTTTCTACGCCCACGAAGTCTTCGCGGCCTTGAAGCTGGAGGACCCGGCGCTCCGGGTCGGGCTGGCGCCGTACACCAGCGCCGAGGACGTCGACAGGTTGCTCGACGGGCTGTCGGCGTTCGTCTGCTGAGGGGCCGCGTGTCGTCCACCCGATCACGTCCCTACGCCATCTTGGCCTGCCCGCCCTGACCCGAACAGGTCAGCCGACCTGCTTTTGGGCCCGGTCACAAGACTCGTTCGCCCGTTCTTGTGATCGGCCCCATGGACCTACGGTGACCGGACCGACACCCTGGGAAGGGAACGTCGCGGGCAACGGGGCCCGGACGGACCAGGACGGTGACCACCATGGGGAGACTTCGCGCACGGACACTGATCGCCGGGATGGTCGTGCTCGCGACCGTGGGCATCACGCCCACCGCGACGGCCACGGCCACGACCGGGATCGCGGACCAGTGGAGCAAACCGGGGCCCTTCGAGGTGACCGTCGAAGCCCTCGACGATACGCACACGGTGTACCGGCCCTCGCGGCTGGAGAAGCACCCGGTGATCCTGTGGGGCAACGGCACCGGCGCGAACCCGGGGATCTACGACGGCCTGTTGCGTCATCTGGCCTCACACGGTTTCGTGGTCGCGGCCACCGACACGCCGAACGCGGGTTCAGGCAAGGAGATTCTGGCCGGGGCCACGACCCTGATCGCCGAGAACTCGCGCCCCGGCAGTCGTTACCAAGGCAAGATCGACACCGCGCACATCGGTGCGACCGGCCATTCCCAGGGCGGTGGCGGGGCGATCGCGGCCGGTGCGGATCCTCGCGTCACCACCACGATCCCGATCGAGCCGGGGCCGCAGGGCTCCGCGACGGCGTTGAAGGGGCCTTCGTTCTTCCTCGGTGGCCAGTTCGACATCATCGTCGTTCCCGCGCTGCTGGTCATCCCGCGGTACCGCCTCGCGACCCAGGTACCCGCGATCTACGGCGAACTCGCCGGCGCGACCCATTTCACGCCCACCGGTGACGGAGGCGGGTTCCGCGGCGCGGTCACGGCGTGGTTCCGGTTCTGGTTGTCCGGTGACGAGCGAGCCCGTGCGGAGTTCTTCGGTCCGTCCTGCGGATTGTGCCGGGACGGGGCGTGGTCCGACGTCCAGCGGAACGCGAAGGCCTTGGCCGTCCCGGCGGCTTGATCGCCGGTTCTTGTCGGTGGGCCGGTCTAGGGTCTTCCCGACAGCCTGACCAGGAGGGACACCCCGTCATGACCACACTCGACAACCGGCCGAACACCGCGCTCTTGGTCGTCGACGTCCAGAACGGCGTCGTCGACGAGGGCCACGAGCGCGACGCGGTGGTCGCGAACATCGGCGCTCTCGTCGGCAGGGCACGGCGGGAAGACGTCCCGGTCGTGTGGGTGCAGCATTCCGACGAGGAACTCGTGCGAGGAAGCGAAGAATGGAACATCGTCGGTGAGCTGACCCGCGCCGACGCCGAGCCGGTCGTCCACAAGTCCTATGGCGACTCGTTCGAGGACACCGATCTGGAGAAGGTACTGGCGGAACGCGGCGTCGGACGGCTGGTGGTCGTCGGGGCGGAGACCGACGCCTGCATCCGCTCGACACTGCACGGTGCCCTGGTCCGCGGGTACGACGCGACGCTGGTCGGTGACGCGCATACGACCGTGGACAAATCGGCATGGGGCGCGCCGAAGCCGGAGCAGGTCATCGCGCATACGAATCTGTACTGGCGCTACCAGATCGCGCCGGGCCGGAAGGGAGGGACGGTCGAGACCACGGACGTCGATTTCAGCGGCTGAGCCGTCTCACGGCCGGCCGGACCAGCGCGCGATCAGCAGACCGGCGTCACCGGTGAACTCGTTGCCGCAGTGGGTTTTCGCCGCCTGAAGCACCCGCCGGGCGGTTTCGGGCGGTACGTGTCCGGCGTTGTCGGCCAGGCAGGTGGCGAACGCGAACCGTTCGCCGTCGGTGTCACGCGCGCCCGAGAGGCCCTCGGTGTGCAGGACCAGGAGATCTCCCGGCCGTAGCCAGGCGGTCGCGATCCGGCCGGGCGGTCCGGTGCCGAACGGCGGGCGCCGTCCACTGTCCAATGTGGTCTGTTCGGGCTCGTCGCCGAGCACGAACGGCGGTTCGCGCCCCGCGTCGAGGTAGCGGAGCCCGCCGCCGGTGAGGTCCATTTCGGCCAGTACGCCGCGGACGGGGGCACCGTCGCCGAACTGCGTCGACAGCGCTTTGTCGACAGCGGTTTCCTGGCCGCGCAGGTCCAGGCCCTGGCGGCGAGCGGACCGGTAGGCCGCGAGCGCCGCCGCGACCACCAGGCTCGCGGAGCGGGTGTCCCGGCCGGCGTCGAAGATCGCCAGCCACGCCTTCGTTTCGGAAAGGGAGTAGTCGAACGTGACACCACGAACGTCGTAGGTGGGCTCGATACCGCCGGCCACCACGACGGTGTGCGTCGCGGCGGTCAAGGGAGGCAGGTTCTGCCAGACCAGCTCCGCGGCGGGAGTGCGCCGTCGGTGCCGCCTCAGCGTGTCGAGGCCGTCGCCGTACCTCGACGCGGCGGCGAGGAGATGACCGGACAGCGACGCGAGCCACCGGCACTGGATGCGCAAGGCTGGGTCGTGGAGGTCGGCGTCCGCGCCCGCTTCGACCTCGAGTACGCCCATGCGCTCGTCGCCGTCCAGCAGCGTGGCCCACAGGCGTGGTCCGTCCGGTTCCTCGAACAGCAGGGTGCCGGCGTGCCGATACGCCTGGCCCGCGGTGCTGGCCTCGATGGCCAGCGGTACACGGCCGGGCGCCGTCCCGCCGGGAACAGGTACGAGCTGCCGCTGGTCATGGTCGACCAGGTAGACGGCGATCTCGAGGCCCAGTGCCTGGCCCGCCGAGGCGATGATCCCGGGTAGGCGTTCGGGTGCGGCCCGGTGAGCGCCGTCGAGCAGCCCCACCAGTGCGGCCAAGGGACCGCGAGGACGGGTGTCCTCACCGGTCTCACGGCTGTATGGCGCCCGGTGCGCGCCGTCGACCTCGTCAAGCCGCTCGTTGACCGCGTGGGCCACCATGTCCCGCTGGATCCTGGGCAGGGGAGCCAGCCCCTGGAGGAAGCCGTCCAGCTCGACTTCGCTGACATCGCCGCCCAGCGCGAAATATCTCAGCCACAGCTGCTCCAAGGTCAGGCCGGTGCGCGCGAAACACGCCGCTACGATGCGGCGCTGCTCCTCTGCCTGGAGCGAAGCCATGACGATCACCCCCGCGAACTCGCCTACCTTGGACCCGGATACCAATCGGAAGCCGGTGCGAAACATGAGTCGGCGCCCGAACCACGCCCGGTTGGGCGAGGAGCGGGTTACGCCAGGTGGCGGAACGGTTCGTCGACGGCGTGACCTGACCGACAGAACCGGGACAGGCCGAACGTGGGTCGCGGTAGGCGGGGTGATCGCATTCGGCTAAGGTCGGCTTCCGAAAGCGGTTCTGAGCGTTGAGAAGTTAGCGCCGATCCGCCGGTAACCGGGTTGGTTGCGGCGGTTGATGGTGCGCGCTCGGCGCCGGTTCTCGCCGGTGACTCCCGTGGTGCATCACGCCGATGTGCAGAAGTGGGAGAGGCGGGCTTTGGCCGATGAAATCGACTGGCAGCAGGACAAGAACCGATTCGTCGAGGATGTCGGCGACGGCGAACTGCCGGTGACCTCGGAAAACGGCGCCCGGCTGATCGCCGGGCCACTGGTTTCGCAGTTCGTGGCACTGACCAGGGCGCTGCTGGACTCCGGCTCGGTCGCGGCGGTACTCGAACGAGTGGTCTTCGCGACTCGTGACCTGGTGCCGGGCGCGGATTTGGTGAGTGTCACCCTTCTCGATCCGGACGGCGGGTTCCACACGCCGGTGCGGACCGACGAGATCGCCGGCGAACTGGATCAGTTGCAGTACCAGTACAGCGAGGGGGCCTGCGTCGAAGCCGCGCGGGCTTCGGGGCCGGCGGCGGCCTTCAGCGACAATCTCGCCGAAGACGCCCGCTGGCCGCGGTTCGGGCCCGCCGCGGCGGCGCTCGGCTTCCACTCGCTGGTCTCGACGGCCTTGCTGCCGGAAGCGTCGAGTTCGCAGCTTTCGGGCGCGCTGAACGTCTACTCGCGCAGTCCGCACGGCATCGCCAGGACCGACAGGGACGTGTTGTTGCTGCTGGCGACGCACGCGTCGCTGGCGCTGGCGACCACGCACGCGGTCACGCGCGGTCAACTCCAGGAGGAACAGCTCCAGCAGGCGCTCGACAGCAGGGACGCGATCGGGCAGGCCAAGGGCATCCTGATGGCGCGGCGCGGGATCGACGCGGCGGAGGCGTTCGAGGTCCTGCGGCACACGTCGCAGAATATGAACATCAAACTCCGGGAGCTGGCGGAGATGCTGTCCAAACGGCATACGGAACTGCATCTGCCCGACTGAGCGGGCGGCGCCACTACGATCGCGATCATGGGTTTCGGCGAACTGGAGTTGTCGCGGACGTACGAGTGGCGCGGCCGTTCGGTGGCGTGGGAACGCCTCGGCGAGGGCGCCCCGGTGGTGCTGTGCCACGGGACACCGTGGTCGGCGCAGCTGTGGGCGCCTTTCGCGCGGGCGCTCAGCGAGGAGTTCACCGTCCATGTCTGGGACATGCCGGGGTACGGCCGTTCGTCGAAGGAGCCAGGCCACGCCGTCGATCTCGGGACGCAGGGTGAGCTTTTCGCCGACCTGCTCGGGCATTGGGGGCTGACGGCCCCGCATGTGATCGCCCATGACTACGGCGGGGCTGTTGCCCTGCGCGCGAAGCTGCTGCACGGTGCCGAGTACGCCTCGCTCGCCTTGGTGGACGTCGTCGCGCTGCGGCCGTGGGGTTCGGAATTCTTCCGGCTCGTCGCGGAGAACGCCGAGGTCTTCCAGGCGCAACCCCCGACAGTGCACCAGGGTGCGCTCGAGTCCTACATCGGGACGGCCTCCCATCGTGGTCTCACCGGCGCCCAGCTGGCCACGCTGACCGGGCCTTGGCTGGACGAGGAGGGGCAACGCGCCTTCTACCGGCAGATCGCCGAGGCGGACGTCCGGTACACCGACGAGATCCAGGACCGCTATCCCGAACTCGCGTTGCCGGTGAAGGTGATCTGGGGCGCGGACGACACGTGGATCCCGGTGGACAGGGCGGAACAACTCGTGAACGCGATCCCCGGCGCCCTCCTGGACGTCATCCCGGAGGCCGGGCACCTGATCCAGTACGACACGCCGGTCGAACTGGCCTTTTCCCTGCATCGCTGGCTTACCGCGGAAGTGGACCGGTGGGGATCCGGGTCAAGATCACCATCGTGTTCTTGAAACAGTGGAAATCGTCTACGTGATACCCGGCGACATAGGCGCTCGAAAGCAGTCCGCCGCGACCTTCCGCCGTCGACGGTCCGAACCGAGCTGGACCCGATGTCCGACGGTGTACCACTAGGAGGATCCCGACGCGCGGTGGGCGACCACTCGACAGGTTTCCGATGGCCTCGGCAGGGAGAAACAGGTCAGGGAAATTCTTTCGCCGAGCGGAGGCCGGTGAACCGGCCAGGTTTCCGGCCACCGAGGGCGGCCAAGATCAAAGCGCTGCTCCGGAAGAGCGTCCCCCGCCACCTTCTGAGTTCGCCCTTTTGGTCTAGCGGCGCCTGTATTGCGCCGGTGACGTGATCGTCGACCGGTCCTCATAGGACCCCGGCCTGCCGCGGTCGACGTGGAACGTCGTCAGGGTGCTGACCGGCGAACGCGGGTCGCGCCGGTCCCCGATCACCCGCATGTGCGTGCTCCAGCGGCGCGGGGTGACCTCGTAGACGTCGTAGCCGTACCGGTTGCCCTCGAAGTACTGGAGGTGCGGGTTCGCCGCGCCCATCTTCGGCCCGTTCGTGGCGTTCCATTCGGGGGAGTAGGCGCCGGAGGAGACCGAGTGCGCGGTGAACTCCGTCCCGATCACCGGGGTCGCCGGGTCCGCGAAGTCCGGGCGGATGTCGTCGACGAACGCGGAATGCCAGTCGCCGGTGATCACCACGAAGTCTTCGAGGCCGCTGTTCGCCACGTGGGTCAGCACCTCCTTGCGTTCGGCGAGGAAGCCGTCCCACTGGTCGGTGAACATGTAGCCGCCGCCACCCGGCTTCGCCAGTTGGCTCAGCATGATCGAGTTGACCCAGCAGTGCCACGCCTCGCCCGCGCCGGTCACCTGGTCCTTGAGCCAGGCCTTCTGGTCCGCGCCGAGGATCGTGCCGTCGGGCAGGTTCTGTGCCGACCGGTACTGGCGGAGGTCCAAAATGGACAGATCAAGCAGGTCGCCCCAGCCGCGCCGCCGGTGGATCCTCGGCGTCTCGGGGTGGTCCGGCCGCACGGGCATGTGCTCGTACCAGGCCTGATACGCCGCCGACCGCCGTGCCCGCAGCGATGGCGTGGTGCCGCTGTAGTCGTTGACGACCTCGTGGTCGTCCCAGGTGATGAACCAGGGGTGGGCCGCGTGCGCGTCCCGCAGCGACGGGTCGGACTTGTAGAGCGCGTGCCGACGCCGGTACGCGGGCAGGGTCAGCACCTCGGGGCCTTCGTGGTCGCGCAGCGGGTTGCCGCCGACCTGGCCGTGCTCGTAGACGTAGTCACCGAGGTGGACGACGAAATCGAGGTCCTCCCGCGCGATCCCGGCGTGCGCCGCGTAGAACCCGTCGTGGAACGCCTGGCAGTTCGCCGAGGCGAACCGCACTCGCCGGACCGGCCCGACCGGGGCGGTGCGGGTGCGCCCGGTCCGGCTGACCTTGCCGAGGGCGTGGAAGCGGTAGAAGTACTGCTCGCCGGGCTCGAGCCCGGCCACCGGAACGTGCAAGCTGTGCCCGAGCCCGGCGGTGGCCGCCACCGTGCCGCGCGCCACGCGGCGGCGGAACCCACGATCGGCGGCGACCTCCCAGCCGACCTCGACGGTGTCCGGCAGCGGCTGCTCGAACTCCATCGGCTTCGGCGCGAGCCTGGTCCAGAGCACGACGCCGTGCGGGACCGGGTCGCCGGACGCGATGCCGAGGGTGAACGGCGCCTCGTCCCAGCTCGCCCCCAGCGCCGCCGCGGCCTCTTCCGCCTGGGCGACGGTCATCCGCGAACTCAACGGCCAGGCCAGCCCCAGCGCACCGGCGGTGGCGGCGCCTCGTAACAGGTCCCGGCGGTTGACGGACATCGGTGGTCTCCCTGGCTGTTGTGGTGGGTCGCTCCACGACACCGAACACGCCCAAGATGGCCGGAGGTGAACGCGCGGGAAAACTCTTGCCGGAGGAGTTCACACGGTGATGACGACCTTGCCGCGCACATGACCCTCGCCCGCGTAACGGATGGCTTCGGGGACCTCGGCCAGCGAGTAGGTCCGGTCGATGACCGGTGCCAGTTTCCCTTCCTCGATGAGCGCGCGCAGGGTCTCGAGATCTTCGCGGTTCTCCGTCGAGAACAGGCCGCGCAGCTTGTGCTTGACGAACGGCCCGAGGAGCAGTGCCCGCAGGTTGCGGCCAACCGGGCCGATCCACTTCCCGTCGCCTTCGCCGCCGACGATCACGAGAGTTCCTAGCGGGGTGAGGCATTTCCGTAGCGAGGTCAACGACCGGGTGCCCGCGGTGTCGAGGATGACGTCGTAGCCGCCGGTGAAATCCTCGCGGGTGTAGTCGAAGACGGTGTCCGCGCCGAGCGAGCGGACCAGGTCCACCTTGCCCGTACTGCACACGCCGTCGACCTCCGCGCCGAACGCCTTGGCGATCTGCACCGCGTAGCCGCCGACGCCGCCGCCCGCCCCGATGACGAGGACCTTCTGCCGGGGCGTGATCCCGCCTTTGTCCCGAAGTGCCTGGAGCGCCGTGAAAGCCGAGATCGGGACCGCGGCCGCTTCGTGGAAGCCGAGCCGCCCGGGCTTCCGCGCGAGTTTGTCCACTGTGGTCAGTGCGTACTCGGCGAAGGAACCCTGGCAGGTACCGAAAACCTCGTCACCGGGCCGGAATTCCGTCACGTTCTCGCCGACCGCGTGCACGATCCCGGCGAAGTCCAGCCCGCGCACGCGGGCCTTAGGTCTGCGGACTCCGAACCCCATCAGCCGCACGAGGTACGGCGTCCCCTCCATGAGATGCCGGACGCCGGGATCGACGCCCGCCGCGCGCACCTGGACGACCACGCCGTCCGGCCCCGCTTCGGGTTCCGGCAGGTCCGTCAGCCGGAGAACATCGGTCGTGCCGTATTCGTTCTGGACGATCGCCTTCACGGCGGCCTCTTTCCTAGTCCGGATACTGGAAAACGTCGTCGAGCCCGACGCCGAACACCCTGGCGATCTGGAAGGCCATCTCCAGGGACGGCGAGTAGCGGCCCTGTTCGATGGCGATGACCGTCTGGCGCGTGACGCCGATCCGGTCCGCGAGTTGCGCCTGCGTCATCTCGCCGGCGGCGAAGCGCAGGGCGCGGATCGAGTTCGTGACCTTGGTCGGTTTCACCATGTCCGGAATCCCCAGCGGTACGCGGCGATCTTCGCGATCGAACCGAGCAGGGACGAGAGGACGAAGGCGAGGTACACCGTGTTGGCGATCCAGAAGTGGTCCAGTTCGGCCATCGCCATGACCAGCGCCGCGACGCCGCCGATCACGACGAACGACTGCCCGACATGCTCGCCGAACCGGCCGATCTCGCGGTCGCGCTGGTCCTTGCGGCCCGCGTCCGCCGGTGAGATCAGCGCCGCGGCGACGTGCAGCACGATCGAGGCCACGATGGCCGCCCCGACCGTCCACAGCAACGGTGCCACGTAAGGGACTTCGGCCAGCGCGCCGGAACTCGCCCGGCCGAGGACGACGAGCAGGTAGACCGCGTAGGCGCAAACCGTGACCACGAGCATGATCCACGCGCGTTTCTCTTCCAGTGCCACGCTGTCCAACGTAAAGACTTCTAGACATGGTGTCAAATATTCTTTACCTACGTGGTGAGTGTGAGGACGCCGGTCAAGGTCAGGTCGGTCGAGCCGGGAGGATCTGGGACGTTGAACGTCCTGAATCCTCCCCGCTCGACGCCCGCTGCGCACCGGACCTGGCGGCGAGGCCCGTCAAAGAAAGCACCGGAGATCCCGCGATCAGTGCCGGGCAAGGGTATGGCTCGCGGTGTCGCCCGGTCGGGTGCTAACACTCGGCCGCCCGGCCGCGACTCTTCTCGGTCCCGCCGTCTCAGAATGGAGTGCCCGGATGAGTGGAACCGCCGGCCGGATCGTCCTGTCGCTGGCGGTCGGCGCGCTCGCCCTCGCCGGGTGCGGCACCCCGAACCCGCGACCTGGGGCACCGGCGACCGCCACCGAGACTTCCGTGAGCGTGCGGCCATCCGCCGAGCCGAGTACGTCGGCGGCTGCCCGGCTTATCACCGTCCCGGATGTCTCCGGGATGAACCATCAGGCCGCGCAGGACGCGATGCAGGCGGCCGGGTTGTACAACCTGCGCGAGGTCGACGGGACGGGCAAGGGCCGGATGCTCGTCATGGACCGGAACTGGGTTCAGACCGGGCAGGATCCCGCGCCGGGGACGAAAGTGGCCGCGGACGCGGTGATCACGCTGACCGCCGTCAAGATCGGCGAGAAGTGAACTTCAGGCCTTGACGGTGAGAGTTTCTTCGAGCGTCGCCCGGTGCGTCGGCTTCGCCTCTTCGTAGCGACGACGGCCTTCGTCGGTAACCACGACGAAGATCCCGCGCCGGTCCGCCTCGCAGAGCGCGCGCTGGACGAGTCCTTCGCGCTCCAGGCGGGCGACGAGTCGTGATGTGGCGCTCTGACTCAGGTGGACGACCTCGGTCAGGTCCGCGGCGCGGCATTTGCCGACGGCGCAGTTCACCAGCCGTTCCAGGGCTTCGAACTCGGTGACACCGAGGCCGTGACGCTCCTGCAGCCGGCATTCGAGCCTGCCGAAGACCGCCGCGTGGCGGGCGGACAGGTTGTGCCACTCCAGCAGCAGGTCTTGCTCGGCGACGTCGCTCACGCGGCCCAATATAGCATGCACGTGAATTTTATGCAAAGTCATTAAATGCTCTTGCATTAGATGCGTGTGCATGTACTGTACTGATCATGAGTTCTTCCGTGCAGCTGTCCACCAGCTCGACCAGGTGGGACGCGCGCCTCTGGGGTGTCCTGCTCACTGTGTCCGTCGTCGTGGGCCTCGACGCGCTCGACGTGTCGATGGTCGCCGTCGCCCTCCCGTCCATCCAGGCCGAACTCGGCCTCTCCACCGGTGCCCTGCAATGGATCATCAGCGCTTACGTGCTCGGCTACGGCGGCCTGCTGCTCCTCGGCGGGCGCACCGCCGACCTGCTCGGCAGGCGACGGGTCTTCCTCATCGCCGTCGCGGTCTTCGCGCTCGCTTCCCTGCTCGGCGGCCTCGTCGACGACGGCGCGCTGCTGATCGCCACCCGCTTCATCAAGGGTCTCGCCGCCGCGTTCACCGCACCGGCCGCCCTGTCCATCATCACCACGACCTTCCACGAAGGCCCCGCCCGCAACCGGGCGATCAGCATCTTCGCCGTGTTCGGTGCCAGTGGTTACTCCGCTGGCCTCGTCTTCTCAGGTCTGCTCACCGAGGTGGGCTGGCGCTGGACGTTCCTGCTGCCGGTGCCGATCGCGCTCGCCGCGCTGGTCGCCGCCGTCAAGCTGATCCCGTCCTATCAGCCGCAGACCGGTGGCGGCTATGACTTCCCCGGCGCGATCACCGGTGCCGCCGGTTCGCTCCTGCTGGTCTTCGCCGTGGTCGAGGCACCGGAGATCGGCTGGGCCGCCCCGCGGACCCTGATCTCGTTCGCCCTCGCGCTCGCCCTGCTCGTCACGTTCGTGTTCATCGAGAAGCGCAGCAAGCACCCGCTGCTGCGGCTCGGCATCCTGCGCTCCGGCCCGCTGGCCCGCGCCAACCTCGGCGGCGCGACGTTCTTCGGTGCCTACATCGGTTTCCAGTTCGTGGTCATGCTGTACCTGCAGACCGTGCTGGGCTGGTCCGCGTTGCAGACCGCGCTCGGGTTCCTGCCCGCCGCGCTGATCGTGGCCTTCGGTTCGCCGAGGATCGAGCCGCTGATCGACCGGCTCGGCACGCCGCGCACGATTCTCGCGGGCGTCGTCGCCCATGTCATCGGATACGCGTTGTTCCTGCGGATCGACGAGAGTTCCAGCTACGCGGGTTCGGTGCTGCCGAGCATGATCCTGCTGGGTATCGGCTTCATGCTGGCGTTCTCCTCACTGAACATCCAGGCGACCAACGGCATCTCCGACGACGAGCAGGGCCTCGCCGGCGGTCTGCTGAACACGTCGATCCAGGTCGGCGGCGCGATCGGCCTCGCCGTGGTGACCGCGGTCCTGACCGGCAACGCGGGTGGCGCCACCGGCCCGGCCGCGCTGCTGAACGGCTTGGCGCCCGCGCTGACCGTCGTCACCGGCATCGCCGTGATCAGTGTCCTGGTGGCGCTGTCCGGAGTGGTCGGCCTGCGCAAGGCCGAAGCCCGCTCCACCGTCGCCGAACCGGAGTTCGCCGCGGCCGAATGACCAGGGGGGTGTCGGGCCCCTTCCCGCGCTCGGGGGCGGGAAGGGGCTCATCCCTGCCAGTGGATCGGCAGGGACTTCAGCCCGTTCTGGAAGTTCGACCGCAGCCGCACCGGCTCCCCGGCGAGTTCGACCTCGCCGAGCAGGTCGAGGACCGCTTCGAACATCGCCCGCAGCTGCACCCTGGCGAGCTGGGCGCCGAGACAGAAATGCGGGCCGTGCCCAAAAGTCAGGTGGTCGTTGGGCGTACGGCCGATGTCGAAGCGGTCCGGGTCCTCGAACACGGACTCGTCGCGGTTCGCCGCCGAGAACCAGACGACGACCTTGTCGCCAGCCCGGATGTCCACATCGGACAGAACGACGTCCTCGGTCGCGGTCCGGCGAAAGTGCATGACCGGCGTCCACCAGCGCAGCATCTCTTCCACCGCACTCCGAAGCAGTGATCGGTCGGCCAGCAGCCGCCGGTACTGATCCGGATGCGACAGCAGCGCCAGCAGTCCACCGGGGATGCCGTTGCGCAGCGTTTCGTTGCCCGCCACGGAAAACAGCCAGAACAGGTTCTCGAACTCCACGATCGAGACCCGCCCGTCCACGTCGTCGACGTGTCCCATCAGGTTGCTCATCACGTCGTCCCCGGGATTCTCCCGTTTGTACTCGCCGAGCGCGGTGGCGTACGCGTAGAGATCCGGCATCCCGGCACGCGTGCGCGGATCGGGCATCGCGCCGTCCGGTCCCGGAACCGGCCGCACGGCCAGCGCCGCCCGCGCGAGATCGGTGACCTCGTCCGCCTCGACGGTCGCGCTCACCGCGTAGTCGGCGTCCTGGTAGCCGATCACGCGATTGCTCCAGTCGTACATCAGCCGCCGGTCCTGTTCGGGAATCCCGAAGACCTCGGCGAGCGTCAGCAGCGGGAGATCGGCGGCGACGGCGGCGAAGTCGCATCGGCCGTCCGCCGCGACCTCGGTGATCAGATCCCTTGCCCAGCCGTGGATCCGCTCGGTCAGCCCGCCGACGGCGCGCGGCGTGAACGCCTTGGTGAGCAGGCCGCGCAGCCGGGCGTGCTCGGGCGGATCCATGTTGAGCATCATCCGGCGGACGTAACCGAGATCCTGCTCGGTGGCCGGGTCCCGGATCTGCGTCCCGCCGAGGCGCGACGAGAACAGCTTCGGGTTCTTCAGCACGTGCTTGACGTCCGAATGGCCCAGCACGGCCCAAAAATCGTCCATCCGCACGACCGGCGACTCCCGGCGCAGCGCCGCGAGACGTTCATACGGCACTCCCCGGGTGAACGTGTCCGGATCGGTGATCACGGCTCCGAACACTAGCCCGGGGACGGGGGACTGGGGAAAGATCCGTCCGGTGGAAACACTGAAGATGCGCACCGCCGGAACCGAAGGCCCCGTCGTGGTGCTGCTGCACGGCCTCGGCGCGACGGGCGCGGTCTGGGACGGCCTCATGGCGGAGCCGGGATATCGCTGGCTGGCGCCCGACCTGCCGGGACACGGGGGATCGGGCCGGTTGCCGCACTACTCGTTCGGCGGTCTGGCGGCGGCGGTCGCCGAAGCGCTCCCGGAACGCGGGCCGGTGCTGGTGATCGGTCATTCCCTGGGCGGCGTGGTCGGGCTGGCGCTGGCCAGCGGCTGGTTCGGGGTGAAGGTCGCCGGGCTGTTCACGGTCGGCGTCAAGGTCGAATGGAGCGAGGACGACCTCGCGAGGGCGGCCGCCATGGCGGCCAAGCCGCCGAGGGTCTTCCCGACCCGTGAGGACGCCGAACGCGGCTTCCTCAAGATCGCCGGTCTGGTCGGGATCGCCGACGCGGATCCCGACGGCGTGGCCGAAACCGAAGGCGGCTGGCGGCTGGCGCTGGACCCCCGCGCGTTCGGCGTCGGCGCGCCCGACATGCGCGGTCTGCTCGGTGCCGCGCGCTGCCCCGTCGTCCTCGCGGCCGGGGAACACGACCCCATGAGCCGCCCCGAACAGCTTCGCGCCCTCAGCCCGCACACGGCCGTACTCCGGGGACTCGGCCACAACGCCCACGTCGAAGACCCGTCCTCGCTCCTGCCCTTCCCCCGGCAATTCGTCCTCTAGTTGCGGTAGTTCGACGCCGAACCACCGCAACTAGAGGACGAAACGCGGGTGGTGTCAGGGCCGAAGGCGGCCGAGGGTCGCGATGCCTTCGGCGATGTCGGTCGCCGGGCTGGCTCCATAGCCGAGGACGAGTCCCGGCTTCATCGGCCGCTGGCAGTGCCACGACAGCGGCTGCACCTTCACGCCCTGCTCCAGCGCGGCGGCGGCGAAGTCGAGGTCGGAGAACTCGGCGTCGAAGGTGATCGTCAGATGCAGCCCGGCGGCGGCGCCGTGCACCACGGCGCCCGGGAGATGCGCCCGGAGCGCGTCGATCATCGCGTCCCGCCGGCGGCGGTGCCGTTTGCGGACGAACCGCAGTTGCCGCTCCATCTCGCCGGATTCCATGAGATGCGCGAGCACCAGCTGCGGGAGGACGGCGTTGCCGAGGTCGGCGAACCGTTTGGCCGCGACCACCTCGTCCCGGTACCGCGGCGGCACCAGCATCCAGCCCACCCGCAGCGCGGGCGCGAGCCATTTCGACACGCTGCCCGCGTAGCAGACCTGTTCGGCGAGCATCGAGCGCAGCGCGGGGACCGGCGGACGGTCGTAGCGGTGCTCGGCGTCGTAGTCGTCCTCGATGATCAGTCCGCCGTCCGCGGCCCAGCGCATCAGTTCGCGACGGCGTTCCCCGCCGAGGACGACGCCGGTCGGGAACTGGTGCGCGGGCGTCAGCAGGACGGCGGGCGCGCCGCTGCGAACCAGCTCGTCGACGTCGATGCCTTCGTCGTCGACGCGGATCGGCGGGGTCGCGAGCCGCCGGTCGTGCAGATGCTGCCGCGCGCCCAGCGAACTCGGGTCCTCGACCGCGATCTCGGCGATCCCGTTGTCGCACAGCACCTGGGCCAGCAGCCCGAGGCCCTGCGCGACCCCGGCGACGATCAGGACGTCGTCCGCGTCGGCGGTGATGCCGCGAGTACGCGCGATCCAGTGCGCGATCGCCAGCCGCAGCGCGGGCGCTCCCCGCGGGTCGCCGTAGCCGAACGCCGCCGCCGAAAGGTCGTTGAGCACGGTGCGCTCGGCGCGGAGCCACGCCGTCCTCGGGAAGGCCGTCAGATCCGGCACGCCGGGGGACAGGTCGATCTTCGCCGGGGTCGACCGCAGCGAGTCGAAGACGCCGATCCCGGGTGCGGGCTGGAAGATCGTGCCCGCGGACGGCGGCCCAGGCGCCGTCTGTTCCTTCGTCCTCGCCGGTGCTGCGACGACCACCGTGCCCGCGCGGCCGCGTCCGGCGACGTGGCCGTCCTCGACCAGCCGCTGGTAGGCCTCGGTGACCACGCCGCGGGAGACCTGGAGATCCGCCGCCAGCGCCCTGGTCGCGGGCAGCCTGCTGCCGACCGGCAGGCGGCCGTCGGAGATGGCGTGCCGCAACCGCGACGCCAGCCAGTCCGATCGGCGCCCCGGTGGTGCGTCCCCGATGTCCAGCTGCAGGAAGTCCGAGCCCTCGGCAGTCACCCGATCATTGTGTCATTCGGGTTCGTAGGCGAGGTTCGGCCGCAGCCATTGCTCCATAGTGGACAGTTCGAGACCGCGACGGGCGGCGTAGTCCTCGACCTGGTCCTTACCGAGCCGTCCGACGGTGAAGTACTTCGAGTCGGGGTGGGCGAAGATCAGCCCGGACACGCTCGCCGCGGGCGACATCGCGAACGACTCCGTCAGCGTCATACCGAGCTTGTCGGAGTCGAGCAGGTCGAACAGCTCCTGCTTCTCGCTGTGGTCCGGGCTGGCCGGATAGCCGAGCGCCGGGCGGATACCGCGGAACCTTTCGGCGTGCAGGTCTTCCAGCTTCGGGTCGGCGTCCGGCTCGAACCATTCCCGTCGTGCCTTCAGGTGGATGTACTCGGCGAACGCCTCTGCGAGCCTGTCCGCGAGCGCCTTCACCATGATGGCGCGGTAGTCGTCCTGCTTCGCCTCGAACTCGGCGGCGAAGTCCTCGGCACCGAGGATGGTGACCGCGAACCCGCCGAGGTGGTCGCCCGCCCCGGCCGGCGCGATGTAGTCGGACAGGCAGCGGTTCGGCCGCTCCAGCGGTTTCTTGGTCTGCTGGCGCAGCATCGGGAACTTGACGCCCGACTCCAGGATGATGTCGTCGCCCTCGGAGTGCGCGGGCCAGAACGCGTACGCGCCCTTCGCCTGGAACCGCTCCTCGGCGATGATCTGGTCCATCAGGGTATTCGCGTCGTCGAACAGCTCCTGCGCGACCGGATTCGAGAGAATCGCCGGGTACTTGCCCTTCAGCTCCCATGCCAGGAACAGGAAGGTCCAGTCGACCATCTCGCGCAGTTCGGTGAGCGTCGGCGAGAGGTACCGGACGCCGGTGAACTCGGGGGTCGGGATGTCGTCGAAGGACACCTTCTCCGGGTTCGCCCTGGCCTGCTCGACCGTCAGCAGCGGGGTGCGCTGCTTGGTGGCGTGCTGCTCACGCAGCTTCTCCTGGTCGGCCCGGTTGTTCTTGTCGAGGATGTCGGCGCGGTCCGCGTCGAGCAGATCACCGACGACGCCGACGACGCGGGAGGCGTCGAGGACGTGCACGGTCGTGTTCTCGTACGCGGGCGCGATGCGGACCGCGGTGTGCTGGCGTGACGTGGTCGCGCCGCCGATCAGCAGCGGCAGTTTCAGCCCGCGCCGCTCCATTTCGGTGGCGACGTTGACCATTTCGTCCAGCGACGGCGTGATCAGGCCGGACAGCCCGACGACGTCGGCGCCCTCGGAGACGGCGGTGTCCAGGATGACCGAGGCCTGGACCATCACGCCGAGGTCGATCACCTCGTAGTTGTTGCAGCCGAGGACGACGCCGACGATGTTCTTGCCGATGTCATGCACGTCGCCCTTGACCGTCGCCAGGACGACCTTTCCGTTGCCCTGGCGGGTTTCGACGCGGCCTTCGAGACGCGCCTTCTCCTTCTCGGCCTCCATGAACGGTTCGAGGTAGGCCACCGACCGCTTCATCACCCGCGCGCTCTTGACCACCTGCGGCAGGAACATCTTCCCGGATCCGAACAGGTCGCCGACGATCTTCATGCCGTCCATCAGGGGACCCTCGATGACTTCGAGCGGCCTCGGCAGTTTCTGCCGGGCTTCCTCGGTGTCCTCTTCGATGTAGTCGACGATGCCGTGCACCAGCGCGTGGCTGAGCCGCTCCTCGACCGTCCCTTCACGCCAGGACAGGTCGATGACGCGCTGCGTTCCCTTGCCGTTGACCGTTTCCGCGAAGGTGACCAGCCGGTCGGTGGCGTCCTCGCGGCGGTCGAAGAGCACGTCCTCGACCAGTTCCAGCAGATCCTTGGGGATGTCCTCGTAGACCGCGAGCTGCCCGGCGTTGACGATGCCCATGTCCAGCCCCGCGCGCACCGCGTACAGCAGGAAGGCCGAGTGCATCGCCTCGCGCACGACGTTGTTGCCGCGGAAGGAGAACGAGAGGTTCGAGATACCGCCGCTGATACGCACGCCGGGACAGCGTTCCTTGATCCGCGGCAGCGCGTCGATGAACGCCTTGGCGTACCCGTTGTGCTCGGAGATACCGGTCGCGACGGCGAGCACGTTCGGGTCGAAGATGATGTCCTCGGCGACGAAACCGGCCTTCCGCGTCAGCAGGTCGTAGGCGCGGCCACAGATGGCGACCTTGCGGTCGGCGGTGTCGGCCTGGCCCTGCTCGTCGAAGGCCATCACGACCACGCCCGCGCCGTAGTCGCGGATGCGCCGGGCCTGCTCGAGGAACTGTTCCTCGCCTTCCTTGAGGCTGATGGAGTTGACGACTCCCTTGCCCTGCACGCACTTCAGCCCGGCTTCGAGGACCGTCCAGCGCGAGCTGTCGATCATGATCGGCAGCCGGGCGACCTCGGGTTCGGTGGCGATGAGGTTGAGGAAGGTGGTCATCGCCTCTTCGCTGTCGAGCAGGTCGGCGTCCATGTTGACGTCCAGCAGGTTCGCCCCGCCGCGGACCTGCTCCAGCGCGACGTCGACGGCGGCCTGGTGGTCGTCGGCCTCGATCAGCTTGCGGAACTTGGCGGATCCGGTGACGTTGGTCCGCTCGCCGATCATGACGAACCCGGTGTCCTTGCCGATCTCGAACGGCTCGAGCCCGCTGAACCGGGTGCTCGCCTTCGGAGCCGGTACCTGCCGCGGCTCCATCCCGCGGACGGCGTCGGCGATCTCCTTGATGTGCGCGGGTGTCGTGCCGCAGCAGCCGCCGACGACGTTGACCATCCCGGAGGTGGCGAAGTCGCCGAGCAGTCCGCCGGTCTCCTCGGGCGTCTGGTCGTACCCGCCGAACGCGTTCGGGAGGCCGGCGTTGGGGTGACAGGCCGTGTAAGTGCCCGCGAGGCGGGACAGTTCGGCGATGTGCGGGCGCATTTCCTCGGCGCCGAGCGAACAGTTGACCCCGACCAGCAGTGGGTCCGCGTGCTCGATGGAACTCCAGAACGCCTCGACCGTCTGCCCGGACAGCGTCCGGCCGCTCAGGTCGACGATCGTGACCGAGATCCACAGCGGCAGATGCGGCGCGACGTCGCGGGCGGCGGAGATCGCGGCCTTGCAGTTGAGGGTGTCGAAGATCGTCTCGATCAGCAGCAGGTCGACGCCGCCCTCGGCGAGCGCCTTGATCTGGTCCGCGTACGCCGCGTAGACCTCGTCGAAGGTCACCGCGCGGAACGCCGGGTCATCGACCTTGGGCGACAGCGACAACGTGACGTTCAGCGGCCCGACCGACCCGGCGACGAACTTCCCGCCGGCGGCGTCCGCCGCCTCGCGCGCGATCTGAGCGCCGCGGAGGTTCATCTCGTACGCGAGATCCTCGAGCCCGTAGTCCGCCTGGCCGATGGTGGTGGCGGTGAAGGTGTTCGTCGTCGTGATGTCCGCGCCGGCGTCGAGGTACTGGCGGTGGATGTCACGCACGACGTCCGGCCTGGTGATGTTCAGCAGGTCGGGGTCGCCGGTGATGTCGCGGGGGTGATCCTGGAACCGCTCGGTGCGGTAGTCCTCTGGCTTGAGGCCGGCGTTCTGGAGCATCGACCCCCAAGCGCCGTCGAGCACGACTATGCGCTCATCCAGCAGCTTTCGAAGGGTGGTCGTTTCCATCCAGAGCTCCTCCCATGTCGTGGGAGGCGCCCTTGCGGTGAGGTACGGGGCCGAGCGTGGCGGACCCCGTGGTCCGTTGCAGCGCCTCTCGACCTTCGGTGAGCTTACCGGACACACACAAGGGGACTTCGCCTGAATTGCTCAGCCGCTGGCCAGAGCGCGTGGGGGCTCCCGCACTGTGGGATCGGTGCAGGGGAATCGGTGCAGGGGGCCTGTTCCGATCGCCCTCAGAACCCGACGGTCGCCTTCTGGATCTTCACCGGCTTCGCGGGCAGCCCGTCGGCCGGGCCGTTCGGATCCGTCGGGATGATGCCGTTCGCGACGATCCTGTCCAGCACCTCCATACCCCGCACGACCTTGCCCATCACCGAATAGTTCTTCGGGATGTTCGCGAACGAGTGCACGATGAAGAACTCGCTGCCGTTGGTGCCGGGACCCTGGTTGCCCATGGCGATGGTGCCGCGTTCGTAGGTCTCGGTGCCGTCGACCTCGTCCGCGAACTTGTAGCCGGGACCGCCCTTCTCGGCTTCGTAGATGTCGCCGCATTGAAGGACGCCGAGGCGCGAGGTGTTCGTCAGGCGCCAGCACTGGCTGTGGTCGTAGAACCGCTGCAGGGCCAGGCTGGCCAGGTTGTGCGCGGCGCACGGGGCGGCGCCCGCGCGGTTCAGGCGCACGGTCACGGGGCCGTGGTTGAAGCGGAACGTGACGTCGATGGTGCCGCGGGTCAGCGCGAAGGGCAGCGGACGCAGCACCGGCCGGGCGGCGGGGTTGTCCGGTGTCGGCGTGAACTCGCAGCGCACGATCGGCAGGGAGGCCGAAGTGGCGGGTGCGGCCGAGGCGACCCCCGGCAGCAGGACGGCGGCGAGAGCGGAGACGACGGCGGTGACACCCCAGCGCGGCTTCATGAGGGGGAACCTAACTCAAATGGGTGGTCGTCGGGTAGCGGTTCACGCGGGTCGCGCCTGGTGAGTGCCCAGGGCCGTTAGAACATTCACATGCTGAGTACGACTCTCGCGATCACTCTCCTGCTCGTCCCGCCCATCGAGATCCGCCCCGACCAGGTCGACCACGTCGCCCTGCCCTGCGTCCAGGCCGGAGCGTCGGCCGCCGACGCGGAATCCGCCAAAGTCCTCAACCAGCGACTCGCCACCAAGATGCGCCGCTACATGAACCCGTACAACACGTCGTGCGCCAGAGCGGTCGTCGGAACCGTCAGGAAGTCGGGCCTCGACGAACGCGCGGCGGCCATCGCGATCGCCACGGTGATCGTCGAGTCGAGCATCGCCAACCTCGACGGCGGACTCGGTGACTCCGTCGGGCTCTTCCAGCAGCGCGCCAGCTGGGGATCCTTCGCGCAGCGGACCGACCCGGTCTGGGCGACCGGGAAGTTCCTCGCCGTCATGCGGCAGTTCTATCCGAAGGACGCGTGGAAGAACGCCGCCATCGGGGACGTCGCCGCGGCGGTCCAGCGGCCGGCGGCGAAATACCGGCATCGCTACGGGGTCGAGGCAGGCGACGCGGTCAAGATCGTCAGCGAACTGTGGGCCAAGGGCGGCAAATGACCCCTGCCCTCGACAGAGGACAGGGGTCACTGAAGCCGTGCAGGAACTATTTGCGCCAGGCCGTGCGCTGTTTGCGGATGTCCGTCACGAGACCGAACACCAGCGCGAGCGACAGGCCGATCAGCCACAGGTTCTCGGTCCAGCCGTGGTGGTTGCCGTACAGCATCACCAGCAGGATGATCGCGCTCAGCCAGCCCGCGATCCGCGTCGCCTTCGGGAAGGAGCCGTGCCAGCCCCATTCGGCCGACGGCTCGTCACGGGGATCGACGGTGTCGACGCCCACCCGGCCACGCTTTTCGACCGCCTTGCTCGCCACGATCAACTCCTCAAGACCCGGTGGTTCACTTGCCGGCGAATGATCCCACACCTGGCTGCACGCGCCGGATGGGGCCCAAGCGACAATGAGCCCCGATGACTACCTCGCGAAGTGTGCTCGTGCTCGGTTCGACCGGCTCGGTCGGCGCCCAGGCCCTCGACGTCGCGGCCCGTAACCCGGACCTGTTCCGGGTCGCCGGGATCGCCGCGGGCGGCTCCGACCCCGTGGCGCTGGCCGCGCAGGCCCTGGCGCACCAGGTCGACGCCGTCGCCATCAGCAGGCCGACGGCCGTGGAAGACCTGCAGCTCGCGCTGTACGCCGAGGCGCAGAAGCGCGGCTACTCCAGCGGCGACTTCAAGCTCCCGCGCATCTTCGCCGGGGCCGACGCGGTCGTCGAGATGATCGACACCACCCCGGTCGACGTCGTCCTCAACGCGCTCCCCGGCTCCCAGGGGCTCCCGCCGACGCTGCGCGCGCTGGCCACCGGCGCCACACTCGCCCTCGCGAACAAGGAGTCGCTGATCGCGGGCGGGCCGCTCGTGCTGGCCGCGGCCAAGCCCGGCCAGCTCGTCCCGGTCGACTCCGAACACTCCGCGATCGCCCAGGCCCTGCGCGCCGGCCGGGAGACCGAGGTCGCGAGGCTCGTCCTGACGGCGTCGGGCGGCCCGTTCCGCGGTCGCAGGCGCGAAGAACTGGCCGACGTCACCGTCGAGCAGGCGATGGCGCATCCGACCTGGTCGATGGGCCCGCTCATCACGATCAACTCGTCCACCTTGGTCAACAAGGGACTGGAGCTGATCGAGGCGAAGCTGCTGTTCGACATCGAGACCGACCGCATCGACGTGGTGGTCCACCCGCAGTCGATCATCCACTCGATGGTGACGTTCGTGGACGGCTCGACGATCGCCCAGGCCAGCCCGCCCGACATGCGGCTGCCGATCGCGCTGGCCCTGCACTGGCCGGACCGTGTTCCCGGCGCCGCGGCCGCGTGCGTCTGGGACAAGCCCGCGAGCTGGACCTTCGAACCGCTGGACAACGACGCCTTCCCCGCTGTCGAGCTGGCCAGGCACGCCGGAACCGTGGGCGGCTGCGTCCCGGCGGTCTACAACGCCGCGAACGAGGAATTGGTCGCCGCTTTCCTGGCACAGAACACCGGCTTCACCTCGATTGTGGACACTATTGCCCAGGTGGTGGAAGCCGCCGACGAGTGGCGTCGCGAACCTCGCGACGTTGACGACGTACTTGCTGCCGAGCGCTGGGCTCGCGCGCGTGCCGGTGCGCTGATCGGTAAGGGGAAGTAGCGCGTGGTCTTCATTCTCGGGATCGTGCTGTTCGCGCTGGGCATCTGCCTGTCCGTCGCACTGCACGAGGCCGGTCACATGTGGGCGGCCAAGGCCTTCGGCATGAAGGTCCGGCGCTACTTCATCGGCTTCGGGCCGACGATCTTCTCCTTCCGCCGCGGCGAGACCGAGTACGGCTTGAAGTGGATCCCGCTCGGCGGGTTCTGCGACATCGCGGGGATGACCGCGCTCGACGAGGTCACGCCGGAGGAATCGAAGCGCGCGATGTGGCGCTTCAAGACCTGGAAACGCACCGTCGTCATGTCGGCGGGCTCGGCGATGCACTTCATCCTCGGTTTCATCATTCTCTATTTGATGGCCGTCACCATGGGCCTGCCGAACCCCGCCGCGCAGGCCGCCCCCGCCGAGGCCGTGATCAGCGCCACGTCGTGCGCCCGCGCGGCCACCACCGTGGAGCAGCTGAACGACACGGCCTGCCCGCCCGACGCCCCGACCCCCGCGAAGACCGCCGGCCTCCAGGCGGGCGACAAGGTCGTCTCCGTCGCGGGCAAGCCGATCAAGAGCTGGCGCGAGATGCTCGCGGCCGTCCAGGTCGCCAACGGCCCGACGCCGTTCGTGGTCGAGCGGAACGGGCAACGGCTGAACCTGACCGTCGACGTGCCACGGGTGCAACGGCTGGTCGCCGACGGTTCCAACAACACCACGGTCAAGGACGTCGGCATGATCGGCGCCTCGCCGATCCAGAACACCGCGCCGCCGATGCTGAGCTACGGCCCCGTCGACGCGGTCGGGGCGACGTTCTCCTTCACCGGCACGATGTTTTCCGAGACCGCCAAACGGCTGATCGAGTTCCCGTCGCGGATCCCCGCGGTGGTGGATTCCATCTTCGGCGGCGAGCGCGACCCGAACACCCCGGTCAGCGTGGTCGGCGCCAGCCGCATCGGCGGTGAGGCCGCCGAGCGTGGTCTGTGGGAGATCTTCGTCCTCCTGCTGGCGAGCCTGAACTTCTTCATCGGCGTGTTCAACCTGCTGCCGCTGCTCCCGCTCGACGGCGGGCACATCGCGGTCGTCTGGTACGAGCGGGTCCGGGACTGGTTCCGGAAAATGCGGGGCAAGGCGGCGGGTGGCCCGGTCGACTACACGAAGCTTTCCGCGATCACGATGGTGCTCGTCTTCATCGGCGGCGCGGTGACTCTGCTCACTGTCACCGCCGACATCGTGAACCCGGTCAAGCTGTTCCAGTGACGGGGAGCCCCGATTACGGAGCGCGCTGTCAGCGTCGTTGGGCTGCCCAGGTAATGCTGCTCACCGTGACGGCTGACGTCGTGTATGTCCGCCGATCGGGGTAGGTACGCTTGAAGGCGTGACTGTCGCTCTTGGTATGCCAGCGCTTCCTCCTCCCGTCCTCTCCGAGCGTCGCAAGACCCGACAGCTGCAGGTCGGGCCGGTCGGCGTCGGGAGCGAGCACCCGATTTCGGTGCAGTCGATGACCACCACCCTCACCTCCGACGTCAACGCGACCCTGCAGCAGATCGCCGAACTGACCGCTGCGGGCTGTGACATCGTGCGGGTCGCGTGCCCGTCCGCGGACGACGCCGAAGCGCTGCCCGCGATCGCCAGGAAGTCGCAGATCCCGGTGATCGCCGACATCCACTTCCAGCCCAAGTACGTCTTCGCCGCGATCGAGGCGGGCTGTGCGGCCGTCCGGGTGAACCCGGGCAACATCCGCAAGTTCGACGACCAGGTCAAGGAGATCGCGCGGGCCGCGAAGGACCACGGCACCCCGATCCGGATCGGCGTCAACGCGGGTTCGCTGGACAAGCGGATCATGGACAAGTACGGCAAGGCGACCCCGGAGGCGCTGGCCGAGTCCGCGCTGTGGGAGGCGTCGCTGTTCGCCGAGCACGACTTCTACGACGTCAAGATCTCCGTGAAGCACAACGACCCGGTGGTCATGGTGCGCGCGTACGAGATCCTCGCCGAGCAGTGCGACTATCCGCTGCACCTCGGCGTCACCGAGGCGGGACCGGCGTTCCAGGGCACCATCAAGTCGGCCGTGGCGTTCGGCGCGCTGCTGCGGCAGGGCATCGGTGACACCATCCGCGTTTCGCTGTCGGCGCCGCCGGTGGAAGAGGTCAAGGTCGGGATCCAGATCCTGCAGTCGCTCAACCTCAAAGAGCGCAAGCTTGAAATCGTCTCCTGCCCGTCCTGCGGCCGCGCACAGGTCGACGTCTACACCCTCGCCGAGCAGGTGACCGCCGGGCTCGAGGGTATGGAGGTCCCGCTGCGCGTCGCGGTCATGGGCTGCGTCGTCAACGGTCCGGGCGAGGCACGCGAGGCCGACCTCGGCGTCGCTTCGGGCAACGGCAAGGGCCAGATCTTCGTCAAGGGCGAGGTCATCAAGACCGTCCCCGAACACGCGATCGTCGAGACGCTGATCGAAGAGGCCATGCGGATCGCCGAGGAGTCGGGCCAGACAATCGGCGAGGGAGAGCCCACCGTCACGGTCGGCTGACTGGTCGAGACCACGTTATGAACGGTCCGTTCATTACAAAAATCTGTAATGAACGGACCGTTCATAACACTTGGGCCCCCGCCAGCCCAACTTCTCTCAGCGTGTCGTAAAGCGTGCGTTCCGTTTACGCCGTCGATCTGGCACCCTGGAGTGGTGTTGCGGCTCGCAGGTGCACGGCTGCTCGATGATCGGGACTATCCGGCGGTCCGTGCCGCGCTCGCCGCGGACCCGGTCGGCAGCTGCATGGTCAGTGCCAGAGTGGAGACCGCGGGTCTCGACCCCTGGCGGCTCGGTGGTGAGCTTTGGGCCGCCGATTCCCGTCCCGTGCGGGCGGGCAGGCTCCAAGGGCTGTGCTTCTCCGGGCCGAACCTGATTCCCTTGCGCGGCAGCGCCTCCGCCTTGCGTTCGTTCGCCGATCGTGCCCTGCGCCGCCAGCGAAGCTGTTCTTCGCTCGTCGGCCACGCGGAGCAGGTCATCGGACTGTGGGACGAACTCGAGCCCGAATGGGGCCCCGCCCGCGAAGTACGGCACGACCAGCCGCTGATGGCGCTGGACGGGGTCCCGCACGTGGCGGCCGATCCGCTGGTCCGCGCGGTACGCCCGGAGGAACTCGACAGGTACCTTCCGGCCGCGATCGCGATGTTCATCGAAGAGGTCGGCGTCGATCCCCGCAACGGTGACGGCGGCGCCGGGTATCGCGCCCGCGTCGCGGAACTGATCGCGGGCGGACGCGCGTTCGCGCGGTTCGAGGACGGCGAAGTCGTGTTCAAGGCCGAGATCGGCGCGATGTCCTCCACGGTCGGCCAGATCCAAGGTGTGTGGGTGCATCCGGAACGTCGTGGCGGCGGCCTCGGCACCGCCGGGACGGCGTCCGTGGTGACCAGGCTCGTCCGTGGCATGGGCCGCACCGCGAGCCTGTACGTCAACGCCTACAACAGCCCGGCGCTCGCCGCCTATCGCAAGATCGGCTTCCAGCAGGTCGGGCAGTACGCGACGGTTCTCTTCTAGGCCGTGTCGCGTTCGGTCGGAAACCGCCCGGACTGGCAGGATCCGTTGCATGCCAGCAGGTCGTCGTGTCGCCGTCGTCGTGCTCGCGGGGGTGGTCGGCCTTGCGGCCGCCGGTTGCGGACTCTTCGCCGATTCCGGTCCCGGTGACGCCGTCTCGGGTTTCCTCGGCGGGCTCTCCTCCGGCGACGTCGCCGCCGCAGCCTCCTTCACCGATTCGCCGGACGCCGCGCGTGCGTCCTTGGAGATGGCTTGGAAGGCGCTTTCCCCCGAGTCGATCAAGGTCGCGGACACGAAGGTCCGGCACTCGTCCGGCGAGGACAACGGGACGGCGACCTATCAGCTCACCTGGAATCTCCCGCGCGGCCACGTCTGGACGTACAAGGCCGACGCGCAGGTCCATTCCACTCAGGACGGCTGGAAGGTGCGCTGGCTGCCGACGGCGCTCCATCCGCAACTGGCCGTGCAGCAGACCATCTCGCTGAAGTCCGAACCGCCGGACCTCGCGCCGGTGCTCGACCGTGACGGGATGCCGTTGCTGCGCCCGCAAACCGTTGTCGGCGTGGTGCTCGACCCGGCGAAGGCGGGGGACCTGGTGGCGGTCTCCGACAAACTCGGCGCGGTGCTCGGCCGGTTCGACGCCTCGGTGACCGGTCAGTCGATCCGCGACGGGGTGAAGACGCTCAAGCCGGGTGCCGGCTATCCGGTGATCAGCCTGCGCGCGAACGACTACCAGCAGGTGAAACCCGAGATCTACGACCTGCCCGGCGTCCGGTTCGGCCAGCAGGACCGGTTGCTGCCCGACGACAAGAACTTCGGCAAGCAGGTGCTGCCCGCCGTCCGCTCACTCGTGGAGGACCAGGTGGAGGGCTCGGCGGGCTGGCGCGTCGTCACGCTCGACACGGGCGGCGGCGAGATCATCGACCTGTACACCGAACATCCCCAACCGGCTCCGGCGGTCGTCAGCACGCTCAGCGTGAAGGCTCAGGGTTCGGCGGAGCGGGCGCTCGCCTCGCTCCCGACGGCCTCCGCGCTGGTCGCGATCCAGCCGTCGACCGGGGAACTCCTGGCCGTTGGGCAGAACGCCCCGGCCGACACCCAGGGCGCGATCGCGCTCAGCGGCCGGTTCCCGCCGGGCTCCACGTTCAAGATGGCCACCGCCGTCGCGGCGTTGTCCGCGGGCACCGTACAGGCGAGCAGCCCTGTCGACTGCCCCGGCACGGCCACCTTCGAGAACCGGACGGTGCCGAACGAGGGCAAATTCGCCCTCGGCGTCGTCCCGCTGTCGACGGCGTTCGCGAGATCCTGCAACACGACGTTCGCGAAGCTCTCGACCGACCTGCCGCCTGCCGCGCTGACGGACGCCGCGCGTGACCTCGGCGTCGGCGCCGACTTCGTGATCCCGGGACTGACCACGATCACCGGCTCGGTGCCGCCGTCGAACACCGTCGCGCAGCGGGCGGAGAGCGGCTTCGGCCAGGGGACCGTCGTGGCGAGCCCGTTCGGGCTGGCGGTCGCCGCCGCGACGGTCCAGGCGGGGAAGGTCCCGGTGCCGACGCTGGTGCGGGGGATGACCACGACGTCGTCCGGGCTCGGGAAGCCGATCCGGCCGGAGGTGCTCGACGCCGTCCGCGGGATGATGCGCGAGGTCGTCACCGACGGCACGGCGACCCTGCTCAAGCCACTGCCCGACGTCCGGGGCAAGACCGGGACAGCCCAATTCGGCGACGGGACGCGTTCGCACGGCTGGTTCGTCGGTTACACCGGTGACCTGGCCTTCGCGGTGCTGGTCACCGACGGGGGGACGGCCAAACCCGCGGTCGAGGCCGCCCAGCGCTTCCTGACGGGGCTCGGTTAGCGACCAGGTCGTAGGCTGGACTCATGTCCGTTCGTTCCCCCTTGAAGCCCGGCGTCCAGACGCCGAGGCGAGTCGTCCCCGCCAGCATCGCCCGTCCCGAGTACGTCGACCGGCCGGCGCCGAAACGCGACACGGGCAACGGGGTCCGCACGCCCGAGGTGATCGAGGCGATGCGCGTCGCGAGCCGGATCGCGGCGCAGGCGCTCGAGGAAGGTGGCAAGGCCGTCAAACCCGGCGCGACCACCGACGACATCGACAAGGTGATCCACGAGTTCCTGCTGGACAACCACGCGTATCCGTCCACCCTCGGCTACCGCGCTTTCCCGAAGTCGTGCTGCACCTCGCTCAACGAGGTGATCTGCCACGGCATCCCGGACTCGACGGTGATCGAGGACGGCGACATCTGCAACATCGACGTCACCGCGTTCATCGGTGGCGTGCACGGCGACACCAACGCCACGTTCCTCGCGGGTGAAGTCTCCGAGGAGGCGCGGCTGCTGGTCGAGCGCACGCGCGAAGCGACCATGCGCGCGATCAAGGCCGTCCGCCCCGGCAGGCAGCTCAACGTGATCGGCCGCGTCATCGAGGCGTACGCGAAGCGGTTCGGCTACGGCGTCGTGCGGGATTTCACCGGCCACGGCGTCGGGCCGGCTTTCCACACCGCGCCGACCGTCCTGCACTACGAGGAGCCGTCGGTCGACACGGTCATCGAGCAGGGCATGACCTTCACGATCGAGCCGATGATCACCCTCGGCACCATCGACTACGACATCTGGGCCGACGACTGGACCGTCACCACCAAGGACAAGAAGTGGACCGCCCAGTTCGAGCACACCCTCGTGGTGACCGAAGACGGCGCCGAGATCTTGACCCTGCCTTGAGAAACTCGTGAGTGACCGAGAGGGGCTGGCTGGCGGGCAACTTCGGATCGTGGCCGCGTTGATGAAGGACTCGGGACGTGAGTGTCCCGGTTCCTTCATCAACGAGCCCGGCCCCTTCAGCTCTCGTCCCGCTCCACCCTGGCGAGCAGCTCGTCGAGGAAACCGCACGCCTCGGAGGCGGCACGGTCGGCGTCGCCGTCGGCGATGGCCTCGGCGAGACCCTCGTGACCGATCTCCGGCAGGTATTCGCCTCCCGGCGTCACGTTCGACGTCGCGGCCACACTGGCCGTGATCACCTCGGTGAGCCCGCGATACATCTCGGTCAGCAGGGTGTTATGTCCACTTTGGACAACGGCGAAGTGGAATTCCGCGTCGAGACGGGCGAAATCCTCCCAGTGGCGCTCCCGCAGTTCGAGATTGCGGCGTTCCAGCAGCGAGCGCAGCTCGGTGACCTCCTCCTCGGTCCGCGACCGGGCCGCGAGCCGGGCACCCTCGACCTCGAGGATGCGCCGCACCTGCAGCACCTCGCGCAGCTC
Source organism: Amycolatopsis coloradensis (assembly GCF_001953865.1). Taxonomy (GTDB): domain Bacteria; phylum Actinomycetota; class Actinomycetes; order Mycobacteriales; family Pseudonocardiaceae; genus Amycolatopsis; species Amycolatopsis coloradensis. The sequence goes on along the minus strand of NZ_MQUQ01000002.1, from coordinate 85,965 downwards.
CGAACCGCACAACCGCCGGATCGCGCCCGAGACCTCGCTCGTCGCCCGCACGTAGGTGCCGTCGCCTTGCCGGACCTCGAGCAGTCCGGTGTGCGCGAGCGCGCGAACGGCTTCCCGGACGGTGTTGCGGCCGACGCCGAGCTGTCCTGCCAACTCCGGCTCGGTCGGTATCCGCTGCCCGATGGGCCATTCTCCCTGCGTGACGGCGTCACGCAGCTGCTCGATGACCTGATCGACCAGGCCGGCACGGCGCGTGGTGGCCAATGGCACAGCGTTGTCCCTTCATCCAATCATCCTATGTATGTGATACTAGCCGACGTGCGTGTCGACTCCCGAGAACCCGTTTCCCCGTTCGACGATCGTCCTGAATTCGAAGGCTCGATCGAGACGGAGTGGCGGCCGGGAGTGATCTCCGGCGGTGTCCTGCTCGGCGTCGCGGTCATCCTGGTCGCCCTCAACCTGCGCCCGGCGATCACCAGCGTCGGCCCGATCCTCGGCGAGATGCGCGACGACCTCGGCGCCACGGCGACCTGGGCCGGCGTGCTCACCACGCTCCCCGGCCTCTGTTTCGCCGCCGCCGGGCTCGCCGCTCCCGCACTGGCCCGCCGGTTCGGTGTCGGCGTGGCCATCGCCTCCGCGCTGTCGGTGCTGGCCGTCGGGCTGGTGCTGCGGGTGATCGACGGGCCGTACGTCGTGCTCGGGGGAACCCTGGTGGCCACGGCGGGAATCGCACTGGCGAACGTGCTGATCCCAGTCGTCATCAAGGACTCCTTCCCGGCGCGTGTTGGCATGATGACCGGCGTCTACACCGCCGCTCTTCAGGGCGGAGGCGCCCTGGGGTCCGCGCTCACCCCTCCCCTGGAGAACGCGTTCGGCGGCTGGCGTCAAGGTCTCGGCGCCTGGTCGGTGCTGGCGGTGCTCGCACTCCTCGTCTGGATTCTCGCAGCCCGCGGTACTGGGCGTGCGCCCGTTGCCGAGGCAGGCAAGCAGGGTAGCGGGCGTTCGCTCCTGCGGAGCCCCCTTGCGTGGATGGTCACCCTTTTCTTCGGCACTCAGGCCTTTTTGGCCTACGTGGTGATGGGCTGGCTGCCGGAAGTGATGATCGACGCCGGAGTAAGCAAGGGTGATTCCGGTCTGCTGCTCGGGCTGATCTCGCTCATCGCCGTTCCGATCAGTCTCGTGGTGGCGCCGATGGCCGCTCGGCACGGCAGTCAGAGCCCGTGGATCGTCGGGCTCGGCGTCTTCGGCTTCGCGGGCATGGTCGGCATGATGGTCGCCCCGGCCGCCTCGCCGCTGCTCTGGTGCGTCCTCATCGGGCTCGGGATGAGCGTCTTCTCGCTCGCGCTGACGGTGATCGCGCTGCGGGCGCGCACCGGCGCGGACACCGCGAGGCTGTCGGGGATGGCGCAGGGCATCGGCTACCTGCTCGCGGCCGTCGGGCCGTTCCTCTTCGGACTGCTTCACGACCTCACCGACGGCTGGACCGTGCCGTGGATCATGATGCTCGTCGTCTTCGCCGCACAGATGACCTTCGGCGCCTTCGCCGGTCGCCGCCGCTTCGTCTGAACGCGTTCAAAAAACTCCTTGACCCCACGCCGGGCGCAGCCATAACCTAAGCGAGTTGAACCTGTTCAAAAACTTGGTTCTGGGGGTCGGCGTGGTGGAAGAAATCGCGTACGGAACGGTTTTGGCCTGCTTCGCCGCGGTGTGCGTCGTCTTGGCGCCGTCGCGGCCCCCGGCCGCGGTTTCGCCGTCGGAGTTCTACCGCGCCGTGGACCTGGTGTGCGTACAGGTGGGGGCGGACAGCACGGCGTTCCAGCGCTACTGGCCGGACCCCGAGGGGGACGTCGCGACGGAGCAGCGCAAGTGGCAGCACTTCGTCGCGACGAGGGTGGACGACGCCAAGGACATCCTCAGGGGAGCGACGGGGGTCCGCACGGTGCCGGGAGAGGCGGCATCGGCGCGTGAGGAGTTCTTGGCGGCAGTCCGCCGGTACGTCGAGGCGGGCGAGCGGTTCTCGGGAGACGGGGCCCGCTCGGCCACCTTGATGGGTGCCTCGGACACCCAGATGAACGCGGTGAGCGAACTCGCGGTGCGGAACGGGGCCCGCAACTGCGGACGCGTCGTCTGACGTCCGGCGAGCCCCAAGGGAACCGCAACTAGAGGACTACTTGCGGCGGAGGTCAGTCCAGCGGCAGGTTCAGCAGCGCGTTCTCGACCAGTTCCGGCATCGCCGGGTGGATCCAGTACTGCCCGCGCGCCATGCTCTTCGCGTCGAGCCCGAAGCTCATCGCCTGGATCAGCGGCTGGATCACCGACGACGCCTGCGGGCCGATGATGTGCGCGCCCAGCAGTTGCCCGGTGGCCGGGTCGGCGAGCAGCTTCGCGAAGCCGGTGGTGTCCTCCATCGCCCAGCCGTAGGCGATACCGGCGTAGTCCTGGTGCGAAGTCACGTACGAAACGCCGCGCTCGCGGGCCTCGCGTTCGGTCAGCCCGACCGAAGCGACCTGCGGCGAGGTGAACACCGCGTGCGGGACGAACCGGTGGTCGGCTTCGATCCGCTCGTCCGGGTGCAGCAGGTTGTGCTGCACGACGCGCTGCTCGTGGTTCGCGACGTGCTTCAGCTCGAAGACCGACGAGAGGTCGCCGAGCGCGTAGATCCCGTCGACCACGGTCTGCTGGTACTCGTCGACCACGACGTGCCCGCGCTCGCCCGTGGTCACGCCGGTGGCGGCGACGTCGAGGAGGTCGGAGTTCGGCGTGCGGCCGGTCGCGACCAGCAGCACGCCGGCCTCGACGGTCTCGGCACCCTCCGCGCCTTCGAGGTCCAGCGCGACACCCGAAGAGGTCTTGCGCGCGCGGACGGTCTTCCGGTCGAGCCGGACGTCGAACCGCTGCCCGGCCAGTTCGGTGAACCTCGCGCTGACGTCGTCGTCCTCGGACCGCAGCAGCGCGCCGGACCGGTTGACCACGGTCACGTTCACCCCGAACGAGGCGAAGACGTGCGCGAACTCTGCCGCGATGTACCCGCCGCCGAGGATCACGATGCTCGCGGGCAGTTCGTCGAGCCGCATCACCGTGTCGGAGGTGTGGTACCCGGTTTCGGCGAGGCCGGGGACGTCCGGGAGCACCGGGCGCCCACCGGCGGCGAGGACGAACCGGTCGGCCGTGATCGTCTCGGCCGGGCGGCCGTCGGGGTAGCTGACCTGGAGTTCCTTGTGCCCGGTGAAGCGGCCTTCGCCCTCGTACACGGTGACGTTCTTGTTGTCCTCGTGCTTGACGCGGTACTCGCGCCCGCCTGCGGCGATCGGGTCGATCCGCCCGAAGATCCGGTCGCGGACGTCGCGCCAGCGGACCCCGGTCAGCTCCTCGTCGACGCCGTATTTCGACGACGACGCGGGGGTGGCCGCGACGTTGGCGGCGTGCACGAACATCTTCGTCGGGATGCAGCCCACGTTCAGGCAGGTGCCGCCGAACGTGCCCTTCTCCACGATCGCCGTGTTCCAGTTCGCGAAACGCGGGTCGAGGATCGAGTTACCCGATCCGGTACCGACGATCACCAGGTCGTAGTGGGGCACGCTGACTTCCTTTGCGGCTGAAGCGGGTGGTTCCGACTCTAGCCAACTTGTCACGGCGACCGGTTGTTCCCGGTCAACGCCCGTTCGCGCTGAAGTGCATCCGGTCCACTGGCGTGGTCCAGGTCCCGCCCCAGGTCCAGCCGATCGCGGAGAAGGCGGCCACGGTCGCATCGCCCCGCGTGATCATCCCCGGCCGCCGGTTCCCCCGGTCGAGGTACGCCGATGCGAGTTCGGGCAGCACGAGATCGCCCTTGGTGTACGGGTTGCAGAACGGGTTGACGTCGATCGCGAGTCCGTAGGCGTGCGCGGACCAGTTCGTCCGGCCGCGGGCAGGGCGGCAGACGAACGCGTTGGTGTTGTTCCCGTCGCCCGTCGGGGGAGCGGTGAGTTCGGCGGGAGCGGTCACGCGCATTTCCTCGATCGGGAACTTCGCGGCGAACAACCGCCCGAACACGGTGACGACGGCGCTCGCCACCGACGCGTTCACGAGCATTTCGCCGGTATGCGCGCGGCCGTCGAAACCCCAGAACGACAACGTGAGGTAGCGCAGTTCGCCTGCTTTGACCGGACAGCCCGCTTGCCAGGTGCTGCGCGCGAGAACCCCGGCGGGGGCCGCGTTCACCGTGCTCGCGAACCGGTTCCCGGCGGGCGGGGGGAGCAGGTCCGCGGTCGGCAGCGAACGATCGGCCAGCACGGGAGGAGTCGGGAGGATCTGCCCGAAACCGTCACGCCGCAAGGGAAGCGGCTTCGCGCCGACTTGCCAGAGCGGTGCGGGAGGCGGGGCAGGGGTGCTCGATATCGGTGCCGGTGAAGGGGTTTTCGCCGGACTGCCCGCAGCGGCCGAGGTGGACGGCGGGGACGGCGCCGGTGCCGGAACAGGCGGGGGCGGACTGGAACACGACAGCAGGAGAAAGGCCGTAGCCGCCAGAATCGTCGCCGTCGCCCGCACGGGGTCCAGCGTGTCAGATGCGTTCGGTGAGCACAGGTCCACCCGTTTCAGTGACAGCACCTCGGGCTTTCTCGGATTAGGGTATTGCGATCGCTTGTGTACGCGCTGGAGTCGAACGACTTCCCAGGGTTTGACCGTACGTACGCCCCGGTGAAGGGACCGAACATGCCCAAGAAGTCACGTCGCACCCTGCTGTACGCGGTCGGGGCGGTACTCGCGACGGCCGTGATGGCGCCGGTCGCGGTCAACAGCGCGTCGGCGGCCGGCAGCGCGGTGGGCGGCCCGGACAAAGCCGTCGAACCGAGGATCGTGGGCGGTGGCAAGGCTTCGGTCTCGCAGTACCCGTACGCGGTCTATTTGGCCGATCGCAGTGGAAACCAGTACTGCGGAGCGGTGATCGTCAGCCCCACGACGATCGCGACGGCGGCGCACTGCGCGGTCGCGGTCGACAAGAACGACGTCCGGGTCATCGCGGGCCGGGAGGACAAACGCACGCGGGACGGCGTGGAACTGCGCGTTTCGAAGGTCTGGGTCAGCCCCGACTTCCAAGGGGACCCCGCCAAGGGCGGCGACATCGCGGTGATGACGGTCAGCGGCCAGTTGCCGTACCGGTCCGCGAAGGTCGCGGACAACGGCAACGCCGACCTGTACAGCGAGGGGACGAAAGCGACGGTGCTCGGCTGGGGCCGCGTCGCCGACGGTGGGGCGCGTTCGGACTACCTGCGTAGCGCTGTCGTCCCGGTGGTCAGCGACAAGACCTGCCGCACCGCGTACTCGGGCTACGATCCGAGCGACATGGTGTGCGCCGGATACCCCGAAGGCGGGGTCGACGCCTGCCAGGGCGATTCGGGTGGCCCGTTGGTGGTGGGCGACACGCTGATCGGGATCGTTTCGTTCGGCGAAGGCTGCGCGAAGGCGAACAAACCGGGCGTGTACACCCGCGTCTCGCACTACGCGAACGAGATCTCCCAGCAAAGCAGCCGACGGCTGATCGGCTGATCGATGCCGTCTTCACGTCCGATGTGCTAACAAGTGGGCGTGAGCACCGACACCCCGATCATCGAGACCTCGTCGTTCCCGCTGTCCGTCGCCGGTGACGAGATCACCGCCGCGCAGTTGCACGGCATCCTCCGTCTGCGCGTCGACGTGTTCGTCGTCGAGCAGAACGTCGCCTATCACGAGATCGACGGGCGTGACCTCCTGCCCGGCACGCGTCACCTCTGGATCGGCGGTTCCGTCGCCGTCGACTCGTACCTTCGCGTGCTGCAGGACGCCGGCGGCACCTTCCGCATCGGCAGGGTGTGCACGGCCGTCCGCTCACGCGGCAAGGGCCTCGCGGGACGGCTGATGGAGACCGCGCTCGCGGGGATCGGAGACGCGCCGTGCGTCCTCGACGCGCAGACGTACGCGACGAAGTTCTATGCCAAGTACGGCTTCGTGGCCGAAGGCGACGAGTTCATGGAAGACGGGATCCCGCACATCACGATGTGGCGCCGGGAGGCGCCGCAGCCGTGATCACCCCGACCGCGCGGTCCACGTCGGCCTCGGTGAGATCGGCGCGCGCGGTCAGGCGCAGGCGGGAGATGCCGTCGGGTACGGACGGCGGGCGGAAGCAGCCGACGCGGATGCCCTGATCCGCGCACGACGCAGCCCACGCGACGGCCGCTTCGGGCGACGGCGCCTGCACCGAGATCACCGCGGCGTCCGGGAGACTGACCCGGAACCCCGCCGCTTTCAGTTGCATCGCGAGGTTTCCGGCCGCGTCGGTCACCTTGGTGGCCAGCTCCGGCTCGGCCTTCAGCGCGGTGAGAGCGGCCAGCGCGGCGGCGGCACTGGCCGGCGCGAGGCCGGTGTCGAAGATGAAACTGCGGGCGGTGTCCACGAGATGCTTGATCACCCGGCGCGGCCCGAGCACCGCTCCACCTTGCGCCCCAAGGGATTTCGACAACGTGATCGTGGTGACGACGTCCGGCGCGCTGGAGAGTCCCGCCGCGTGGACCGCACCTCGGCCGCCCTCGCCCAGGACGCCGAAGCCGTGGGCGTCGTCGACGAGCAGTGACGCGCCGTGCTCCCGGCAGACACCGGCGAGTTGTTCCAGCGGGGCGATGTCGCCGTCGACGGAGAACACGGAATCGGTGACGACGAGCGCGCGGGGTTTGCGGCGGGTCGCGAGCGCGTGTTTGAAGGCGCTCGGATCGCTGTGCGCGACGGCGGCGATGTCCGAGCGGGACAGGCGGCAGCCTTCGATCAGCGAGGCGTGGATGTACTTGTCCGTGACGATCGCGGAGTCCGCGCCGGACAGGGCCGTGACGGCGCCGAGATTCGCGGTGAAACCGGACGAGAAGACCAGGGCGGCCTGAGTGCCGCAGAAGCGGGCGAGTTCGTGCTCGAGTTCCGCGTGGACCTCGGTGGTGCCGGAGACGAGGCGGGAGCCGGTCGCCCCGGCGCCCCAGCGCAACGCGGCCGCGGCGGCCGCACCGGCGACGCGTTTGTCCCTGGCGAGCCCGAGGTAGTCGTTGCCCGCGAGATCCAGCTCAGGTTCCTGGGCCTGCCGGATACGCAGCTTGCGTACCAGCCCTGCTTCGGCCCGCTTCTCCGCCTCGACGTCGAGCCAGTCGAAAACCTGCTCGGGCGGGAGGTTCTGGGGAGCGGGGCCGGGAGAAGTCACGTCCCGCAGTCTCCCATTCGCGCCCCGGCTGCCGGTGCGGTGGTCCCGCTGTGCACTCGCTGGAACGCACTGAACGGGACTTTCCTTGCGAATTCGCAAGGAAAGTCCCGTTCAGCTCACGCTGGGGCCGGGGTGAACCGGCTCCGTTCAGTCAGTTCAGCTGTCGTAGCTGCGACGCGGGCGTCCGGCGCCCGGACGCTGCGGGCGGCCGCTGCCGCCACCGGACTCGCCACGACGCGGGCGGCCGCGGAAGCCGCCGGGACGGCCGCCTTCGCGGTGACCCTCGCGCGAACCCTGGTAGCCACCGCGGTCGCCGCCACCGTAACCGCGGCCACCGCCGCGACGCGGGGACTCACGACGACGCTCGATGACCGGCTCACCGCTGGGCTGCTGCGCACCGGTGATGCGAGCGAGCTCGGCGTCGCCCGGGCGGACCGTGGTCTGCTCGGCGCGGACACCGGCGCGGTCGGTCATCCGGCGCACCATGCGGCGCTGGTCGTGGGTGACCAGCGTGACCACGACACCGGACGCCCCGGCGCGCGCGGTCCGGCCGGCGCGGTGCAGGTAGTCCTTGTGGTCGGCGGCCGGGTCGACGTGCAGCACCAGCGAGATGTCGTCGACGTGGATACCGCGAGCGGCGACGTCCGTGGCGACGAGGACCGGGGCGAAGCCCTCCTTGAAGTCCGAGAGGACCCGGTTGCGCTGACCCTGGGTCTTGCCGCCGTGCAGAGCGGCCGCGTGGACGCCCTTCTCGCGCAGGCGCTCGGTGAGGCGGTCCACGTGGTGCTTGGTGCGGACGAACATGATCGTGCGGCCCTCGCGGGCGCCGATCTCGGTGATGATGTCCTGCTTGTCCTGGTGCGACACCTGGAGCACGTGGTGGTCCATGGTGGTGACGCTCGCGGTCGACGGGGCGACCGAGTGCGTGACCGGGTTCGTCAGGTACGCCCGGACCAGGCGGTCGACGTCACCGTCGAGGGTCGCCGAGAACAGCAGGCGCTGGCCGTCACGCGGGGTCAGGTCGAGGATCTCGCGAACCTGCGGCATGAAGCCCATGTCGGCCATCTGGTCGGCCTCGTCGAGCGCGATGAAGTTGACCTCGGACAGCGACGCGGTGCCCTGGCGGACGTGGTCCGACAGCCGGCCGGGGGTGGCGATCAGCAGGTCGACGCCGCGGGAAAGCGCGTCGGCCTGGCGGGTGAAGGCCATGCCGCCGACAGCGGTGCGGCACCACAGGCCGAGGGACTTGGCCAGCGGGGTCAGCGAGTCGGCGACCTGCATGGCCAGTTCGCGGGTCGGGACCAGGATCAGCGCGCGGGGGTGCTTCGGACGGGCGCGGCCGCCGTTGAGCCTGGTCAGCATCGCGAGGCCGAAGGCCAGGGTCTTGCCGGAACCGGTCTGGGCGCGGCCCAGCACATCGCGGCCGGCGAGCGCGTCGGGGATGGTCGCCGACTGGATCGGGAAGGGGGTGGTGATTCCGCCCTCGGCCAGTGCCCGCAGCAGCGGCTCGGGAAGACCGAGCTCCGCCCAGGTCGTGGCCTTGACACTCTCGACGGCGTCGTTGTGCAGCATCGCGTCACCCGCGGGGCGGGTGCGCGGCTTGCGGTGCTGACGCGCCGACGGTGAGGTGTGGCCGGAGTTGAACGTGACTGTCACAAATGCCTCTCGGACGTGGCACGTCGCAAGGAGGCCCGGGCTGCCCGCACGCAGGCAGGGCAAGATGGTGTGCACAGATGGGCGTTCACAGGGACGAACCCGGCACACCGCGTCTGCATGACACCGCGCGCCAATTGGTTGATACGGATACCGCGAGCCATTCGGTTGGCTTTGGAGGCGACGGACACCACTCATCCACGCCGCCGGTTGCGGTCTAGCCCTACTGTACCGGACCGTTACCCGGCCTCCCACTCGGAGGGACCGATTGTGGGCAGGGTCTCCACCGGGGCTTCTCCTGGCGTGTCATGAAAGGGGCTTTCCCGGCGTGATGGGCAGGGAAAGCCCCTTTCATGACACTGTGGACGGTCAGCGCAATCCGGCGATCTCTTGCAGTTCCCCGATCAGCTCCGGGACCGCCGTCAGCCGCTCCGGCAGTTCCCGTGCGTGGAACCACGTGGCAATGTTCCGCACGTCCCGCGCGAGGAACTCGAGTCCGCCGGGATTGGCCACGATGTCGACCACCTGCGGCAGGTCGATCACCATGATCTGCCCGCGGTGGACGAGCAGGTTGTACGCCGAGAGGTCGCCGTGCGCGAGACCTTGCGTCGCCAGCAGTTCCAGCATCGCCGAGGTCTGGAACCACAGTTCCCGCAACTGCCCGGGTTCCGGCCGGACCTGTGCCAGCCGCGGCGCGGCGGTCTCCCCGTCGCCGAGGAATTCCAGCAGGATCTCGGTGCCGTCGCGCTGCACCGGGTACGGCACGGGCGCACCGACCGTCCAGAGCCTGCTCAGCGCGCTGAATTCGGCCACCGCCCACTGTTCGGCGATGAGGTTGCGGCCGAAGCTGCTGCGTGACTCGATGGCCCGCATCTCCCGCGAACGCCGCATCCGCCTGCCTTCGAGATAGCCGGCGTCGCGGTGGAACAACCGGTGCTCGCCACTGCGATACCGCTTGGCCGCGAGCACCGTGCCCTCGGTGCCGGGAAGGTTGCGCCGGACGAGGTGGACGTCGGCCTCCTTGCCGGTTTTGAGGACGCCGAGTTCGGTGTCGACCGCCGCCAGTTCGGTGATCACCCAGTCCGGGCGCGGCTGCGGCCCGTGCTCGGACTCTCCCCAGGTACTCCAACGGTCGGCGCCGTCGGGGATGGCGGTTTCGGTGTAGGCGTCCTCGCGCAGCCGGGCGAGCCGGACGCGTTCGGCCGCGGTGAGCCGTCCGCCGCGGGCGGGTTCGGGCTCGTCGTCGAACCGGGCACGACGGGTGCGGCGTGGACGTTGTTCGTGGGACTCTTCGAGATCGTGCTTGCGCACTGGTGGGTTCTCCTAGTCAGGGATGCCCCACCGGGCGAGCGTCGTTTATTCGCGCTCAGCCGCGAGGGGCGAGTGGATGGGGGCGGACAACGCCCCGGACAGTCATCAGCACGAGGCACCTCCCGGTCGCATCCACCGGCTCCCTGCCGGATCGCGGACGATTATCTCGGACGCCGCCAGGCGCCCGCAACCGAATTAAGGCTGGGTAAGGCGAAGCAGCCTGCTCGAGCCGTCCTTCGGTGCTGCCCTGCCCACCTGAAGTACGTGATGGCCCCCTTCCTTGCGTCCAGCGCAGTGAAGGACCCCTTCATGTACTTGAGGAAGGGGTGAAGGTCGAGTTTTCGCGACACGGCCGCTTTGCCACTCACGACGACGCCGGCCTCGCTCTCCGACGCCGCCAGGCGCCCGCAACCGAGTTGATCCCTAAGCCGAACGCAGACTCGCCAGCTCACCCCGGGAACGCACCTTCAGTTTGCGCAACACGCTCGCGACGTGCTGTTCCACCGTCCGCCGGGACAGGAACAGCACCTCGGCGATCTCCCGGTTGGTGTGCCCGGCGGCGAGCAGCCTGGCGACGTCGCGCTCGCGTGGGGACAGTTCGTCGCCGTAGCCCCGGCGGCCACGCCGCGAGGGGGCGACAGCGCCGGTGGACCGGAAGGCGTGGCGGCAGCGCGCGGCGTCCCGGGTGGCGCCGAGGTGGTCGAATGTTTCGGCGAGCGCGGCGAACGTCTCGGCGACGTCCTCGTTCCCGGCGAGACGGCAGCGCGTGGCCCGTTCGGCGATCAGCGCCGCGTGATACGGCGCCGGGAGGGCGTCGTACCGTTCCCGTGCCTGCTCGAAGGCCTTGATCGCCGCCACGTGGTCGCCACGGGACGCGGCGATGAGGCCGCGGTTCGCGGCCAGCGCGGCATGGGTGGACGGCGCGTCGAGGTCGCCGATCTCGCGTTCGAACTCGTCGGTCAGCGCTTGCGCCTCGGCGTCGCGACCGGTGGCGCAGTACGCGTCGACGGCGGCCACGAGCAGGTCGGCGCTCCAGGCCCAGACACCCTTGGCGCGCAAGAGTTCCAGTCCTTTCTCGGCCTGTGCGACGGCGGCTTCCCCGAGGTCCTGCGCGAGCAGCATGCCCGCCATCCCGGCGTGCGCGGCGATCGCGACCGGCGTGAACGCGTTCTCCGGCTGATCCGCCGCGGTACCGGCGAACCGGGCCGCGGCTTCGTCCCATTCACCGCGGGCGGCGGCGAGCAGGCCGAGCACCAGGCACAGTTCGCTGGTCACCGGCAGGAGGTCGCGGTATTCGTCGATCAGCGCGCCGGCCCGTTCGGCGAGGCCGTCCCAGTTCCCGGTGAGCCAGTCGGTGTGGACCGCGGTCGCGCGGGCGGTGCTGACGACGTACGGCGCCCCGCAGTCGGCGGCCAGCTGCATCCCGCTGCGCAGCAGGCTCCTGGCGCGGCGGTGGTGACCGATCCAGGCACAGGCGTCGGCGCCGTTGCAGTGCAGCCGCGCCAGATGCCGCTGCTCGTCGGCCGAAGCGACGCTGGTGGGCGCCCGGTCCAGCATGTCCCAGCCGCGCGCGTCCCCGATGTGCAGCCGCGACGCCACGTTGTTGGCCAGCAGGATGATCTTCAGTCGCTGGTCGGTGGCCAGGTCGATGAGCCCGTCCACGCGATCCATCCACCGCCGGTGTTCCCGCAGCGGGGTCGCGCCGACCCACGGCTGGGCGAGCACGCCCATCCCGCGTCCGGCGAGGTCGGGCCGGTCGGGGAGATCGTTGACGGCGAGCTCGATCTCCGTCCTGGCCGCTTCGAGGCCGCCGGCCTGGCGGACCAGCAGGAGCCCCAGTCCCAGCCGGACTTCACCGCTCAGCCGCCCGGACAGCCTGCCGTCGGTGAGCAGCCGCTCCAGTGCCGGGATGACTTCGGTCTGGCCGAGACCGTTGCACGCCACCGCGCTGAACTTGACCGCCAGTCTGTCCACATCGGACGGTTGCAGGCCCGGTTCGTCGAGCAGGGTACGGAGCAGATCCGTCGCGGTGGCGAGATCGCCGACCGTCGACGCCTGATCGGCGGCCGCTTCGCCGTACTTCAGCGCACCGGCCCGGTCGCCCGCCTTGCGGCAGTGCTCGGCGAGCCGCACCAGGGACTGCGGGAGGCGGTCGCGCAGCAGCCGCGCGGCACGCCGGTGCAGCTCCTGGCGGTCGGGGCCGGGGATGGTGCGGTAGGCGGCCTGCTGGGCGAGCGCGTGCCGGAAGCCGTATTCACCCTCGCCGGTCTCCACCAGGACGTTGCGTTCGAGTGCCAGGACCAGGGCGGGGTGGGCCCGTTCGGGAGTCAGCGCCGCCGCGGCGGCCAGCAGGTCCGAAGTGCACGGTGTGCCGAGGACGGCGGCGGCCTCGGTGATCCGCCGGGCGGCAGGCGGCAGCGCGGTGAGGCGTTCGACCATCGCCTCACGCAGCAGCGCCGGGACCTCGACGGCGTCGAGCAGGCGCCGCGCGGTCGCGCCGTCGGCGTGCACCGCGCCCTCGATGCCCCCGATCGCGTGCACGATCTCCTCGACCACGAACGGGATCCCCGCGGTCCGCTCGTGCAGCCGCGCGGCGAACTCGGCCGAGACGTTCGCCCCGCCGAGCAGGGCCGACACCAGTGCCTGGACGCCGTCTCGGTCCAGCGGGCGGAGGGTGACGAGTACGTGCTCGGTGCCGGACGCGGGCCGGTAGGCGCTGCCGAGCGGGATGCCGCCCGGCGTCTCCTCGCGCCGGTAGGTGAGCAGAAGGGTCAGACCGGCGGGCGGGTCGGTCATCAGGAACCTCAACAGGCGGCGGGAACCGTCGTCCGCCCAGTGGAGGTCCTCGATGAGGAGGACGTGCGGTCCCAGCGAGCCGAGCAGCTCACGGACGGCGCGGAAGAGCCGGTGCCGTTCGGCCCTCGGATCGCCGAGCCGGGGTGGCGGATCGGGCAGGAAGGCGGCGAGTTCCGGCAGGTAGGGACCGAGTACGCCGGTCACGGGGTTGAGTTGGCGCGCCGGGCGGGCGTCCTTCAGCGCGTCGAAGACCACGCCGTACGGGAAGGGCTCGCGCAGCGGCTGGCAGCTTCCGGTGAGCACCGGCCGTCCGGCCAGTTCGGGGCAGGCCAGCAGTTCGGTGGCGAGCCGGGTCTTGCCCACCCCCGCTTCGCCTTCGAGCATGATCGCCGCCGGCGAGCGCATCGCGCCGTCGAGGATCACGCGTAGTTCCGCATCACGGCCGACGAGCACGGGCGAACTCGTCCTGCGTCGGCAGCCACCGATCACCATGCCGGGTCACCCCCGCTTCACGAACAACACCGTTCGAGTGAACGCAGCTTAAGCACCTGTTCGGCGATCACGGAACCCGCTCGGACGGTCACACAACTTTCGTAGGGACGGTGATTTTCCCTAATAGATACGTAGTCCTACGGACCGTTGCCTCGCTTGTTCGGGCAGGTCCCGCCACCCGAAAGTGAGTCAAGCGTGACTGCTCGTCACGGCGTCGGCCGGGATTCCCGCCGGCGCGAACCACCTGTTCGAGTGAACGGAGCTCAGGAAATGCGTGGAGAACTTCGACGTCACCGGATCGCGGGCGCGGTGCTCACCGGGGCCTGTGTAGCGGCCTCGCTGGCCTTCGCCGGATCTGCCACGGCCGCCGAGGGGCAGATCCGCGGCGCCGGTGTGCCGGGCGCCGTCACGGACGGGTACATCGTCTCGTTGAAGAGCGGCGACGCCGGTCTCGCGGCGAAGTACGGCGGCCAGGTGAAGGCGACCTACAGCGCCGCGCTGAACGGCTTCTCGGCGAAGATGACCGAGGCACAGGCCAAGCGGCTCGCCGCCGACCCCCATGTCGACTTCGTCCAGCAGGACGCCGTCGCGTGGATGACCGGCACCCAGACCAACCCGACCTGGGGCCTTGACCGGATCGACCAGAAGAACCTGCCGCTGGACCGGAAGTACACCTATCCCAACGACGGTGCCGGGGCGACGGTCTACGTCCTCGACACCGGTGTCGACTACCGCCAGGCCGAGTTCGGCGGCCGCGCGACCAGTGGATACGACTTCATCGACAACGACAGCGACGCCCGTGACTGCCAGGGTCACGGCACGCACGTCGCCGGCACGGTCGGCAGCGCCACCTACGGTGTGGCCAAGGGCGCCAAGATCGTCTCGGTCCGCGTGCTGAACTGCCAGGGCAGCGGCCAGTACTCGCAGATCATCAGCGGGATCGACTGGGTCGTGAAGAACGCCAAGGGCCCGTCGGTGCTCACCATGAGCCTCGGCGGACCGGCCGACTCCGGGGTGGACTCCGCCGTGCGCCGCGCGGTTTCGGCGGGCATCACCAACACGGTGGCCTCCGGGAATTCCAACACGGACGCCTGCTCCACCAGCCCGGCCCGAGTGCGTGAGGCCATCACCGTCAACGCCACCCAGAGCGACGACCGCCGGTCCACGTTCTCGAACTACGGCAGCTGCACCGACATCTTCGCGCCCGGCACCAACATCACCTCGACCCGTAACGGTGGCGGCACCCAGCAGATGAGCGGTACCTCGATGGCGACCCCGCACGTCGCGGGCGCGGCCGCGATCTACCTGACCTCGCACCCGTCGGCGAACCCCGCCGCCGTGGCCTCCGGTCTGGCGAGTGCCGCCACCAGCGGTGTCGTGACGAGCCCCGGCTCCGGTTCGACCAACAAGCTGCTGAACGTGGCGGGTCTCTGATGCGCCGCGGCGTGCGGGCCGGTGTGGTGGCCGTCGCGGCCACCGCGCTGGCCGCGCTCGCCGCGGGCAACGCCGTCGCCGCGCCGGCGGAAGGCGTTGTCGTGCAGGCGAATCAGCACTACGGGGACCAGTACATCGTGGTGCTCCACGAGGTCGGCACCATGGCGGTCGAGCGGTCCTCGGCCGCACTGACCGGCCGATACGGTGGCGAGGTCCGCTCGGCGTACAGGAACGTGCTTCGCGGCTTCTCGGTCAAGGGAATGTCCGAGCAGCAGGCGAGGCGGCTCGCGGCCGACCCGGCGGTCAAGGCGGTCTACCAGGACGGCACCGCGCGTGCCGTCGGCACCCAGGCCAACCCGACCTGGGGCCTCGACCGGATCGACCAGAAGAACCTGCCGCGGGACAAGAGCTTCACCTACCCGAACACGGGTGAGGGCGTCACCGCGTACGACATGGACACCGGGATCAACCCGGAGAACCCCGAGTACGAGGGGCGCGCGTCCATCGGCAAGGACTTCGTGGGTGGCAACGGGAAGGACTGCAACGGGCACGGCAGTCACACGGCGGGCACCATCGGCAGCAAGACCTACGGCGTGGCGAAGAAGGTCAAGCTCGTCGGGCTGAAGGTGCTGGGCAACGACTGTTCGGGCAACGGTCCCGACTCCGCCATCGTCGACGCGGCCGAATGGCTGACCGCGAACGGCACCAAACCGGCGGTGGCGAACCTGAGCCTGAAAATGGACCAGGTCGGGCTCGGCGACGACGTCATCAAGAAGTCCATCGCGGCGGGCTTCGTCTACGCGGTGGCGGCGGGCAACGAGAACCAGAACGCCTGCAACGTCAGCCCCGCCCGCATCCCCGAGGCGATCACGGTCGGCGCCTCGGACGAGAACGACAACAAGTCCTCGTTCTCCAACCACAGTTCGTGCGTGGACATCTTCGCCCCTGGCAGCAACATCACGTCGCTGTCCACGTCCAACGGTGGTTCGGCGAACATGAGCGGGACTTCGATGGCCACGCCGCATGTGGCGGGCGCGGCGGCGCTGTACCTGGCCGCCAACTCCGGTGCCACCGCACAGCAGACGCGGGACGCGCTGGTGAACAACGCTTCGGACGGTGTGCTCAAGGGCCTGCCGGGCGGAACGGTGAACAAGCTGCTGAACGTGTCGTTCATCGGCGGTGGCGGCCCCGGCCCGACGTGCGGGGCCAAGTCCAACACCACACTGGTGTCCATTCCGGACGCGGGTGACGCGGTGACCAGTTCGGTGACGCAGGAAGGCTGCGACGGCAAGGCGTCGGCGACGCTGCCGGTCAAGGTCGACATCGCGCACACCTACACCGGTGACCTGGCGATCGATCTGGTCGGGCCGAGCGGCGCGGTGTTCGCGCTCAAGCCAGCGGGAGGGATCGGCGAGGCGGGCGGCGTGCACACGTCGTACTCGGTGAACGCCTCGTCCGAACCGGCGAACGGGACCTGGAAGCTGCGGGTCCGTGACGTCCACCGGTTCGACAGCGGGACGATCGAAGGCTTCTCCATCGCCTTCTGAGTCCTTGCGAGCGGCGGTGCGCCGCGGTCACGATGACCGCGGCGCACTGTCGTTTCGCTGGGGAGGCTCGCAGGGAGTCCTATGACGCCGTGATCGTCGGTGGCGGGCACAACGGCCTGGTCGCGGCGGTCTCCTTGTCGACACGGGCGAGAGCGGCCGGACGGCGGCGTCGTTCTCCGCGCTCACCGGGTCCACAAAGGACTTCGAGGCGTGGCAACGGTTCCACGCGATGACGTCCGGGTCGCGCGGCGGACGTTCCCCACGCTGACCGAACCATTGCGCTCGAAGGAGGAGCTGCGCCGGCGCCGGCGATTTCCGGCAGAACCTTCGCCTGCTGTACCACGTGATCGGCAAGGGGACCGGCGACTGGGACGTCCCGGTGGGCGGCATGGGCGCGGTGACCGGCGCGCTCGCGTCGGCCGCCAGGAACGCCGGGGCTCGCCTGGTGACCGGAGCCGAAGTGCTGTCCATCGACCCGGACGGTTCAGTGCGCTATCGGCTCGGTGACGACGAGCTCGCGGTGCGTGGCGGCCACGTGCTGGCCACCGTCGCGCCGCGTGTCTGAAGTCCGTGAAGGCCTCCTTGAGGAACTAGAGTTCCTCAAGGAGGCCTTCACGGACTTGCTGCTTACTGGACGGTGAGGGTGTACGTGGCGGTGGCGGTCTTGCCCGCCGAGTCCGTCGCGGTGACGGTCACCGGGTAGGTGCCGCGCTGGAACGGCGCGACCACCTGCATGGTCGAGCTACCGCCGCTCGAGATCGTCTTCGGGTTGAAGAACGGGGCGAACGGCAGGCCCTGTCCGGCCGCCGACAGGGTGATCGTGCCGGTCCCGCCGGTGGCGGAAACGGTGACGTTGCTGAAGAACCCGGGCTGGACGGTGCCGCTGCCGGGACTTACGCTCACCTGGAGGTTGCCGGGCTGCGGGCCGCCGTTGCCGACGGTCAGCGTCAGGTTCGTGGTCGCCGTGTCGGTGGTTCCCTTACCGGAAATCGTGACCACGTAGTCCTTTTTGGCCGTCCCGGCGGGAACCTCGACGGTCACCTTGGCCGACTCACCCGAGTTGATGGACGCGGGCTGGAACGTGGCCTTCGCGCCGTCCGGGAGTCCGGCCGCGCTCAGGTCGACCTTCTCCGCACCGTTCTTGCCCGGCTTGCTGGTCACCGTGGCCGAGACGTACTTGCCCGGCTCGACCTTGAGCGACGAAGGCGTCACACCGAGGGAGAACGTCTCCGGGTTCTGCGGCGCACCGATCTTCTCCTTGACCCAGTCGCCCATGTCGTTGTTGAGCCTGCCGTACACGCTGTACCACTTGAAGTCGCTGCGGCTCCACGACGCGACGCCGACGACCTTGCCGTCCACGATCAGCGGCCCGCCGCTGTCACCCGGCAGGATCGTGACGTGACCGTCGCTGTAGCCACTGCACACCATCGTGGCTTCCTTGAAGCCCGCGCCGACCCCGTTGCAGTTGCTGCCCTGCACGATCGGCAGGGTGAACTTGTGCAGTTCGACGTTCGCGGGACTGTCGTTGTGGCTCTTCTTGCCGTAGCCCAGCCCGAGCCCGGACTTGCCCGGCTTGTTCAGCTCCGTGTCGGCCGACGTCGCGACCTTCGCGTACTGGCCGCCCGGCACCGGGATGTCGGCGTCCGTGGTGACCACCGCGACGTCGTAACCCTGGTCGAAGTTGACGTACTTCGGGTGGATGTCATAGCTGACGACGCCGATCCGCGTCCCACCGCCCGCGTTGAGATCGTCCAGCCCGTAAAGGAAACTCTTCTCGCCGTCGGCCGCCTTGCAGTGCGCGGCGATCAAGATCTTGCGCGGCGCGACGACCGAGCCGGTGCAGGTCTGGCCCTGTGGTCGCGTCCCGCCTTGGCGCAGGCCGGCGATGATGAACGGGTGGTCCTTGACCGAGGCGGGGGTGCCGCCGATGGAGTTCGTGTGCGGTCCACCGGGGACGATCGCTTGATCCGTCGGCGTGACGGCGGTCAGGTTCGCGGCGGCCGCGGGCGACGGCAGGAGGACCGAGAGGCAGCCGAGGGTGGCGGTGGCGATCCCCAGTAGCCGTTGTCTTCTGTTCACGGTGGTTCCTTTCCAGGTGGCTGGAAATCACTTTCCGCATGTGCACCTGGCGGAACAACCGAGGAAGAAGCCCGTAGGGGTACGGAACTAATGCGGGCCGTCTCCGGTGAGTAATTCGAGACTGTGGTCGCCGGTGCGCTCGACGTCGAGACCGGCCTTCGACAGCACCCGCAGCAGCTGTTCCACAGTGGACGGTTCGCTCCGGGACTTCACCAGCTCTGAGGCCAGTCGTCCCTTGTACGCCTTGTTGAAGTGGCTCACCGTCGTCCGATTGCCCTTGGCGTCCTCGGTCACGACGCGTACGGTCACCGCGTCCGGACGGAGCTTCGCGAGCGCCGAGTAGGTACCGGAGCGCAGGTCGACGACGAGCCCCTCGATGCCTTGGAGCACCGGTTCCAGCGTCGGCTTCCACACGCTGCGGACGGTTCCGAGTGACGGCAGCGCGTTCCCGCCCGACAGCCGGTACGCGGGGATCGGGTCGGTCGCCGCGACGACACCGAACAGTGCCGAAGCGACGGCGAGGCGCTTCTCGGCCTTCGCCAGCGTCGCCTTGGTGAACGACTTGACGTCGAGCGCGTCGTAGAGCACCCCGGTGTAGCGGCGCAGCGCCGGCATCGTGGGCGAGGTCCACAGCTCGGCGTTGCGGGTGACCTCGTCGGCCTGCCGCGGCGTGATGCCGAGCGCGGCGACACTGGCCGGGACGTCGCCCGCCAGTTCGGCCAGCGCGTCGGCCAGCTTCGCCCTGGTCGGGTTCAGTTCCGGGAACGACAGGGCACCGAGGTCCAGCGGCGCGCCGGTGCCGCCGGCGGCCTTGGTTTCGGAAGGGGGGAGCAGCACGAGCACCACGGAAGCGTAACTAAATGGAGTGCGTCACCCCGAGGCGCGGGCTTAGCCTCGACCGCATGAGCCTGACCTGGCGCCCGCTGACCTTGGACGACATGCCGCGACTGGCCGAGACCTTCGCCGCGGCGGAGCGTGTCGAGCCGATCGAGGAGCACTACAGCGCGGAAGATCTCGCCGAAGAGATCAGCACGCCGACCGTCGACCTGCCGACGGCGTCCACCAGTGCCTGGGACGGCGACAAGCTCGTCGCCTACGGTCTGCTCCGGCGACGTGACGCGGCGGATCCGGTGCACATGATGAGGGTCGAGACGCTCGTTCACCCCGAGTACCGCGAAGACGCGATCGCCGCGCACCTCACCGGCTGGTTCGAGGAGGCGGGAAAGCGGCTCCACGCGAAGTCCCACCCGGACGTACCGCTGGAACTGCACGCCGCGGCCAACACCAAGCAGCGCTGGCTTTCCGAGGTCCTTGTCGACTCCGGATTCGAGCACGCCCGGTGGTTCGTCGACATGCGGGCCAGCCTCGACTCAATCCCGCCGGTCAAACCGCTGCCCGAAGAGTTCCCGCTCGTCACGTACGAGGACAAGTACGAGGCCTTCACCCTTCGGTCCCGCAACGAGACCTTCGCGGACCACTGGGGGAGCACGGAGCAATCTCCGCAGGCGTGGCGGCATCTGGTGGTCGGCGCGAAAGACTTCCAGCCGGACCTGTCGTTCCTGCTGCTGAGCCCGGAACGCGACCGAGTGGTCGCGATGGTGCTGAGCGCGTTCTTCGCCTCCGACGAGGCGGCCACGGGTGTGAAGGACCTGTATGTCAGTCACGTCGCGACGGACGCGGCCCTCCGCGGGCGCGGCATCGCGGGCGCGCTGCTCGGGCACACGATCATTCAAGCCGAGGCCAAGGGCTTCCAGCGGGCTTCGCTCAACGTCGACCAAGACAACAACCACCGCGCCCTCGGTGTCTACGAGCGGGTCGGCTTCAGCGAACATCAGCGCTGGGCCGGGTACGTGAAGCCCGTCCCGACCTGACCGGTTGTCACCTGAAAGGGTGGATTTCGGTACAGTCGATCTTCTCGGACAGATCGCTGGGGGTGGTAGGGCGTTGCCGGTTTCCGCACGCCTCGGCTGGCATGACCTGCCTTCGGCGACGCGTGACACCGTGGAGCGTGAGCTCGGGTCGGTCGTCCGCCGTTCGCTGTGGCAGACCCCGGAATTCGACGGCGGTGTCGCCGCGAGGCTCGAACTCGAACGCGGTCATCGCTGGGTCTTCCTGAAGGCGATCCCCGCGCACAGTCCGCGAGCGGGCGGCTACCGGACGGAGGCCGCCATCGCCCGGCGGCTGCCCCCGGAGGCGCCGACGCCGAAGCTGCTGTCCTTTGTGGACGGCGAATGGCTGGTGCTCGCGTTCGCCGACTTCGACGGCACCAGACCGAACCTGCGCCCCGGGTCGCCGGACCTTTCCGCGGTCCTGGCCACTTTCGGCGCACTGGGGCGCACGCTCACACCGTGCCCGCTGCCCGACGTCCCGGACGCGCTCGACGATCTCGGCCCGCTCCTGCGCGGCTGGCACGAACTGGCGAAGGAGCCACCGGACGACCTCGACGGCTGGGCCGTCCGCAACCTCGACAGGCTCGTCCAGCTGGAGACGTCCTGGTATCCCTGGTCGGCCGGGGACACGTTGCTGCACAACGACATCCAGCCCGAGTACCTGGTGAGGACCGGGCCAGGCCGGGTGCTCGTCACCAACTGGCGCTACCCGGCACGAGGCGCGGGCTGGCTCGATCTGGTCGCGCTCGTCCCGTATCTGCTCGACGCCGGGCACGAGCCCGCCGACGTCGACCGCCTGCTGCGGCGGCGCCCCGTGCTCACCGGCGTCCCGGTCTGGGCGGTCACCGCGTTCGGCGTCGCCTTGGCAGGCCACGCCGAACGAGCGTGCCGACTACCGGAGCCACCGGCGACGACCGGGGTTCGCGCCGCGCAGCGCCGTCTCGCCTCGGCCATGCGCGAGTGGCTCGCCTACCGCACGCACTGGCACTGACAGCGACTAGAGGACGAAACGCGAGTCAGCCGACCACGTTCAGCGGCTCTTCCCCGGCCGCGTACCGGCGCAGCTGTTCGGCCACCAGTCGCTTCGCGCGCGGGTAGAACGACGCGGACCCGCCCGCGATGTGCGGCGTGACGACCACCCCCGGTGCCGTCCACAGTGGATGGTCCGAAGGCAGCGGCTCGGGATCAACGACGTCCAATGCCGCGCGCAGCCGTCCGGCGACGGTCTCGGCCGTGAGCGCCGCGGTGTCGATCGCCGAGCCTCGCCCGACGTTCACCACCAGGGCGCCGTCCGGCAGCGCGGCGAGTTCCGCGACGCCGATCAGGCCCGTGGTCGCGGGCGTCTCGGGCAGGATCAGGACCACGATGTCGGCGGACGGCAGCAGCGCCGCCAGCTCGCCGACGCCGTGTACCCGCTGCGCGGGACGGGCCGTGCTCGCCACCCTGGTCACGACGGCTTCGGCCGCGACCAGTTGCCGCTCGATGGCCTGGCCGATCGAGCCGTGACCGACCAGCAGGACACGGCTGTCGGCCAGCGAGCGCGTGTGCTCGCGCTCCCACGAACCGATCGCCTGCTGCGCGAACCAGCGCGGAAGATCCCGCTGCGAAGCGTGGATCAGCGCCAGCGCGTGCTCGGCCACGCTGAGATCGTGCAGGCCACGGCCGTTGGCCAGCTTCACCCCCGCCGGCACCAGCGGGATCAGCTTCTCCACCCCGGCCGAAAGCGACTGCACGAGCTTCAGCGACGGAAGCCGGTCGAGCAGCTTCACCGGCTCCATACCGGTGTCGTACGGCAGCACATAGACCTCGACATCATCGAGGTCGCCGTCCGGAAGCGGGCCGGTGCCGTCGTACAACCGCGCGGTCAGGCCCTCCGGCAGCTCGAGGCCGGACCAGGGCAGGATGGCTCGCTCCGTCATACCGCCATTCTGACCATCGCGACCGGTGTCAGCCCTCGTGGGTCGCGACGCAGAACTCGTTGCCGACGGGATCGGCCAGCACCGTCCAGGCGAAGCCCGGCATCTCGTGCCTGTCCAGCTTCTTCGCACCCAGTCCGATCAAACGTTCCACCTCCTTCTCCATGTCGTCGGTACCGAAGTCCAGGTGGACCCGGTTCTTGCCCGCGCGCTGCTCCGGCACGCGCTGGAACCCGAGTACGGGTCCGTTTTCCGTCTTGGGGTGCAGGATCAGAACCTCGCCGCCGTGGTCCTGGTCCACCTCCACCCCGAGTGCCTTCGTCCAGAACTCCGCGAGCCCTCGCGGATCCGCGCAGTCGATCGTGATCATGCCCAGCTCGATGCCCATACCGGCAAGCTAGCGGAGCCCACCGACAAAACCGGCCACCCGCGATAACCGGTTGAAGACCCCCTGGGCGGGTTGACTACGCTGCGCAGACCGTCTAAGCGCGTCATCGCAGCGAGGAGCCCAGAAGTGATCACCAGGATGTCGTCGTTGTTCCTTCGCACTCTGCGTGAGGATCCGGCGGACGCCGAGGTACCGAGCCACCGGCTCCTGGTACGCGCCGGCTACGTCCGCCGGGTCGCCCCGGGCGGCTACTCCTGGCTGCCGCTGGGCCTGCGGGTGCTGCGCCGGATCGAGAACGTCGTGCGCGAAGAGATGAACGCGTTCGGCGCGCAGGAGATCCAGTTCCCCGCGCTGCTGCCGAGGGAGCCTTACGAGGCCACCGGCCGCTGGACCGAGTACGGCGACGCCCTGTTCCGCCTCAAGGACCGCAAGGGCGCCGACTACCTCCTCGGCCCGACGCACGAAGAGTTGTTCGCGCTCACCGTGAAGGGTGAATACAACTCGTACAAGGACTACCCGGTCGTCCTGTACCAAATCCAGACCAAGTACCGCGACGAGGCACGTCCCCGCGCGGGCATCCTGCGCGGCCGCGAGTTCGTCATGAAGGACTCCTACTCCTTCGACCTCGACGACGAGGGCCTGGCGAAGTCGTACGAGCTGCACCGTCAGGCCTACACCAGCCTGTTCGACCGCCTCGGCATCGAGTACGTCGTCGTCAAGGCCACCTCCGGTGCGATGGGCGGCTCGGCTTCCGAAGAGTTCCTCGCCGTGGCCGAGACGGGTGAGGACACCTACGTTCGCAGCACCGAATCGGGTTACGCGGCCAACGTCGAAGCGGTCACCACGCCCGCTCCCGAGGCCAAGCCGATCGAGGGCCTGCCCGAAGCGAAGACCCACCACACGCCGAACACGCCGACCATCGAGTCACTGGTCACGTTCTTGAACGACGCGGGCCTCGGCCGCACCTTCACCGCCGCGGACACGCTCAAGAACGTCCTGGTCAAGACCCGCCGGCCGGGTGCGAAGGAGTGGGAGCTGCTGGCCATCGGCCTCCCCGGCGACCGCGAGGTCGACATGAAGCGGCTCGAAGTCTCGCTCGAGCCCGCGGAATTCGAGCTGCTCGAAGAGGCCGACTTCGCGAAGAACCCCTTCCTCGTCAAGGGCTACATCGGCCCGAAGGCGCTGAAGGACAACGGCGTCCGCTACCTGCTCGACCCGCGCGTCGTCGACGGCACCGCCTGGGTGACCGGCGCCGACGAGCGCGACCACCACGTGGTCGACCTGGTCGCGGGCCGCGACTTCACCGGTGACGGCACGATCGAGGCCGCCGAGGTCCGCGAAGGCGACACTTCGCCCGACGGCAAGGGCACCCTCGTCGCCGCGCGCGGTATCGAGATCGGGCACATCTTCCAGCTGGGCCGTAAGTACGCGGACGCGTTCGAGCTGGACGCGCTGGGCCCGGACTCCAAGCCCATCCGCATCACCATGGGTTCCTACGGTGTCGGCGTCTCGCGGCTGGTCGGCGTGCTCGCCGAGCAGAACCACGACGACCTCGGCATCATCTGGCCGCGCGAGGTCGCGCCGTTCGACGTGCACGTGGTCATCGCGGGCAAGGACGAGGCGGTCGCCACGGGTGCGGAGAAGCTCGCCGCCGAGCTGGACGCCGCCGGGATCGAGGTCGTCCTCGACGACCGCAAGGCCTCGCCCGGTGTGAAGTTCGCGGACGCCGAACTTGTCGGTGTGCCGACGATCCTGGTGGTCGGGCGCGGACTGGCGAACGGCGTCGTCGAGGTCAAGGACCGCCGCACCGGTGACCGCGAAGAGATCGCCGTCGACGCGGTCGTGGAGCACCTGGTCAAACTCGTCCGCTCGTAATGGGCCTGTTCGGCAAGAAACGCGGGGATTCCCCGGGCTACGAGGACAACGCGGCGCTGGACGGATTCGGGGGCTACCAGCCCTCGGATTCGCCCGGCTCCCCGCCGGCTCCCGAACCCGCCCCGGCCGCCGAACCGACATCGGAGCCGCAACAGCCGGCGAAGCAGCCGATGTCGCGAAGCGGGCGCAGGGCCATGTACGGCTTCTTCGCCACGCTCGGCGTCATCGCGATCGCCACGCTGGCGAACACCAGTGACAACTCGTCGGAGAGCAGCGCTCCGACGAGCCGGAAGCCGAGCGTCTACACGCCGTCACCGCAGGTCGTGAGCCCGCCGTCCATCGAAGGCTGGCAATCGGTCACCGGAGGGGACGGCACGTACGCCTACGACGTCCCGCCCGGCTGGACGCCGAAACCCGGCACCGTGCACGGCTGGGAGAAATCCGCCGCCGTACCCGGCAGCACCATGACAACCAGCGCGTTCTTCGGCGACGGCTTCTGCCCGCAGGAACGGACCAGCAGGCTGGCCGGCAGCGGTGTGCGGAGCGAGAAGACCGCGGACCCCGCCGCGGCCGCGCTGAAAGCCGCGTCCGACCTCGCCCTGAGTGCCTACAGCCCGGACGAAGGCCCGCTCGCGACGTTCACCGTCTCGCCTGCCCAGAAGACGGAGATCCCTCTCGCCAACGGCGAGAAGGTCTCCGCGAGCATCGTGCTTCTCGACGTCGTTCCGGTGCGGAGCAACGCCTGCGTCTCCCAACGCGCGGTGGTCGGCGCGCTCGCCGTCGCGTCGGGGGACAAGTCGCTCACCATGCTGGCCTATTCGGATCAGGACCGTCCGGGGACCGCGGACCGCGAACAGATCCTGAAGATCCTCAAGACCTACCGGGGCGTCCCGGCGGCCGACCGCAAGACCATCACGCCGCCGCCTTCGACATCGCGCTGATCTTTCCCGGGCTGAGGCTTCTTGCCGGACCTGGCGAGTTTGGCCAGCCGCAGCAGCCCGGTGTTCGGCAGGTAGGCCCGGCCGAGCGCGATCCCGATCCGCGGCAGATCCGCCTCGTCGCGGAACGCCAGGTACAGCGGGACGTGCTTCGGCTGGAACTTCGCCTTGAACGCGTGCAGCGAACGGAATCCGTAGAACGGCTCCATCATCGTGCCGAGCGCGTCCAAGACACGTTCGACGGCGTGCGCGGGTTCGGCCGAGCCCGCCAGCGGAGCGCCGGACAGCGACACGAACTTCGCGCCCTCCTCGCGGAAGGCGAGGCACGACGACGCGATCAGGAACTCCATCGAGGGACGGAAACCGTCGGCGCGCTTGCGCATGACGTCGAGCGTCCAGCCGCCGATGGCTCCGGCACCGGTGTAGACCGGCAGCCACGACGTCACACCGTGCACCACCCCGTCGGCGTCCACCGCGAGACCCACGCGGGTCTCCGGATCCATCGCCTCGTCGACCCCGCCGAGGGTGAAGCCCATTTCCGGCATGCCCTTGTCGCTGATCCACTCCTCGGAGATCGCGCGGACCTGCGAGATGACCGAACGAGGCTGATCGGCGAGCCGGACCAGCCGGAACTCGATACCGTCCTTCTTGGCGCGGTTGAGCGCGGTCCGCACGTCCTGCCAGCGCTTGCCGCGGAACTCCAGCGTTTCCAGTTCGATCAGGGTGTCTTCGGCGACCTGGACCTGCTTCCAGCCGAGTTCCGTGGTCTTGGCGGTGGTGCTCCCGGTGGCGGAGAACAGGCACGGCACGAGACCGGTGTTCTCACACATCGCGATGAACTCGGCGATCGTCCGGTCACCGGCGCCGTCCGGGGCGATCGGGTCGCCGAGGGCGATGGCGACACCGGCGTGCCGTCGGTAGGCGAGGTAGGACTTGCCGTCCGCGGCGACGAAGTACGAGTTCTGCGGCCACGTCGTCATCCACGAGAGCGTGCTTCCGCCGTGACGGCTGAGCAGCGTGCGGGCCAGCGCGGGGTTGCCCATCCGGCCGAGACGGCGGCGCTTCCGCCGCGACGGCACCCGGAAGGCGCCCCGCGAAGAGATCAGGAGCGCGAACTCGACCGTCCACAGGAGATTGTCCACGAAGAACAGCGGCGGATCCGAAAGCCCGGTGTCCTCGCCGAGGATCTCGGCCAGTGCGAGCACCCCGCCGTAGGCCATCACCTGGAGGATGACGAACGAGGTCAGGATCATCGCGCACCACCAGGCGACCTGGCTGCCCTTGCGCAGGCCGTTCATGATCGGCAGCACGATCAGGCACAGGAGGACGACTTCCCAGGTGGACAGCGAAAGTTCCTCGGACGAACCGAAGGGACCGTTGCCCGGCACGAAGGACATCACCAGTTCGGCGACCGTCAGCACCAGCAGGCCTGCCATGGCGTAGAACCGCCACTCGCGCAGACTCGGCCGCCGTTCGCGGGCGGAGTCCGTCGAACCGAGGAACCGGCGCCCGAACGGCAGGGCCAAGGCGAGTGCGAAGAAATGCACGAGATCGGCGAGTGTGCCGACGAAGATGATCGCGATCCCGGCGTAGACGCACAGTCCGGCGCGCAACCGCAGGCGCCACGGCGGGCGCAGGGTGGCGCTGGCGACCGCGACCGCGGCGAGCGCGCCCCCGGAGAACCCGACGTCGAGATTGCCGCCGACGCGTTCCGCCCATTCCCAGCCGGAGTTGCGGCTCAGCGCGAGGAACTGGACCGCGACCAGCACGCTGACGAACTGCCCGCCGATCGCGACGGTCATCGCGCGGCGCGTACCGAGCCGCCATTCGGCGAATCCGGCGAACAACGCGAAGCTGAGCACCATCGGCAGGTAGCACAGCGGGACGACCGCGAACAGCGGTCCGGTCAGCAAGGTCCACCACCGGCCTGATTCGAGCGACGGCAGCCCATAGGCGATGTACGGGTACACCGCGCGATCCTCGGCGGCCGACCAGAGCGCGCCCGTGGCCAAGGCGAGCGCGAGCATGGTGACCGTGACGAGGGTCGTGAAAGGCAGCCGGTGCCTCAGCACCGTGGCGATCTTGTGTGTCCGGCCCGGCGCGGCCGTCCCGCTTCCCCCTGTTGGCATGGGAATCAAGGTAGGCGGCGGAGCCGGTCGGACACATCCGGCACGGGACCCATATTTCCCTTAGGGGAGTGCTACTCCCGACGGATGCTCTCACCCATCTTGAGGACGATGTCCCTGGCTACCGCACCGGGGATCTCCTGGTCCGCCAGTACCAAAAGGACGTGGTAGCGGCCGGAGCCGGGCAGGGCGCGCAAGGGGAGGGCGATCGCGGTGACCGCGACCGACGGCGCCGGGCATCGTCCGTTCGCGGTGGGAAGGACGGTGGTGGTCACGGCGGTGGCGATCATGGCGCCTTCGAGGACGGTCACCGGCCCGGACGTGCCGAGTTCGGTCTTCGGGCCTTGCCCGTCGCCGAGCGAGCCGTATGCGGCTTCGGCCCACCGCAGAGTCGTTTCCTCCGCGGCCTGGGCGATGCCGCCGACCTCGCCCTCGTCGATGGTGGTGATCCCCGCCATCGCCCGCGCCGAAAGTTCGGAGCCCGGGCAGAAGTCGCGGCGGAACCGGGCGACGCCCTGCAAGGTGACGAGTTCGCCTGCCGGTGTCTCGAATCCGATGGCGACGTCGGGTTCTTCGATCTTCCAGTCCGGCGGGACGTCGAAAACGAGCGGGTGATCGTCGGACAGCACCGTTTGCCAGCCCGCGATCACCGGTTTGATCCGGGTGGGCAGCACCGGATCGGGAAGGACGAGGTCCTCGGCGGACGGCGCCGGGACCGTGGCCTGGTAGGTGGCCGTCGTGCCGACCGCGAGGACGATGGCCAGCCCGACGACACCCAGCGCGGGCAGGAGGCGAGGGCGACGGCGCGGCGGGACCGCGTCCCGAACCGGCGGAAGCGGCCCTGTCCGTTCGGTTTCGGTTTTGGTTTCCAGCGGCTGCCCGGTGAGCGGATCGACGAACCACAGTCGCGGTTCGTCAGGGCGCCCACCGGGGCCGGTCATGGCCGCGGCCTCAAACTCGCGAGGATCTTTTGGGCGTCCGCCTCGGGCAACGCGTCGGGCGTGCCCTGGTCGAAGGCCATGACGAAGCAGATGGTCTGGTCGCCGGACTTGAACGCGGCCGAGGTGACCTTCACGCTCGGTGCCCGGCAGTCCTCGGTCTCGGCCGGGGTGAACGTCCCGGTCGAACTGACCCCCTGGATCGAGCCGCTCGCGATCGGGACCTGCGTGATCTCGGGCAGCGGGACGTCGGACCTGCCGGTCGCGGACTGGATCCAGAGCCGGACGGCGCCCCTGGCGGCGTTCTCGACCGGAATCTGGTCCGCGGTGGCGAAGCCGACGACACCGCGGTTCGAGCCACGGGCATCCGGGCAGGCGCCGAGTTTGTACGTCGACGCCTCGTGGATGACCATCTTGAACTCGCCCTCGTTGTAGCCGACGATCTGACCCGGCTTGGTCTCCCAGCCGGTCGCGGGCAGGTCGTAGGCCGCTTTGTCCTTGGTTGACAGGATCCCCTGCCAGCCGGGCGTCGTCGAGGGGACTTTGTTGTCCTTGGGGGCTCCACTGCTCGTGGACGGCGGTTTCGCCGCCGAAGACGACGGCGGCGCCGGTTCGGCGGAAGCGGGCGGGGCGGCCTGAGGTCGCGGATCGTCGCCTTCACGCAGGACGAAGAAAAGCGTGGCACCGACGGCGATGACCACGACGAGCGCCCCGAGGCCGATCCAAAGGCCCTTCTTGCCCTTGTTCGGCGGTTCGGGCGCGAAACCCTGGTAGGTCTGCTGGAAGTACTGCTGCTGGGGGTCCTGCGGGTACTGGCCATACCGGGGCGGATTCTGCGGCGGATACTCCTGCTGCGGGGGTTGCTGCCGATAGGGCTGCTGCGGTTGCTCCGGCCAGCCGTTGCCGCCTGGGTATGCCATGGAGCGAGCTTAGTTGGCGTCCCCGAGCACGGCCGCACGTACCGCCGCCAGGTCGGAGAGGTCGCCGAGCACGGTGTGGGCGCCCGCGTCGGCCAGTTCCTCCGCGCTGAACTGGCCGGTCGCCACGGCCACCGCGACGGCGCCGTTGTCGAGCGCGGCCCGCACGTCGTCCGGGGTGTCGCCGATGACGACGACCGACGTCGGCGCGAAATCGGTGCCGTGCTTCTCCGAAGCGTGGCCGACGGCGGCGGGCACCAGGTCGGGCCGGTGCGCCGAGAGCGAGCCGTAGCCGCCGATCTCGAAGTCGACGTGCTCGTGCAGGTCGAAAGCGGTCAGCTTGTGCACGGAGATTTCCGGCAGGTTTCCGGTGACCAGCGTCTGGACGATGCCGCCGTGCGTGGCGAAGTCGTTCAGCGCGTCTTTGGCGCCCGGGAGCGCCCGTCCGTTCGCGGACAACGTCGGGGCGTGGCTTTCGGAGACCGCGACCAGCGCGAGCCAGAGTTCGCGGACGTTCTCCTCGGTGGGCTCGACGCCGTGCGAGGACAGGATGTCCGCGCTGATGGCGCGTTCGGTGCGGCCGCCGAAACTCGGCAGTCGCCGCAGTTCGACGCCCGCGACTTCGGCGAGCGCGGCCGTGTACCAGGCGGCACCGACGCCCCGCAGGTCCACGAGGGTCTGGTCGATGTCCCACAGCACGAGCCGGTGCGGAGTAGTCACGTGATCGAAGGTAACGGGAAGCCTATTCAACGTCTGTTGACTTCTGCTGGGCGGACGCCTACCTTGGCAGCTAATTCAACAAGTGACGAATAAATGGAGGACGGTCATGACGACCCCGATCCATCGCCCCGCCGGGGCGTTCGCCTTACTCGCCGCGGCGGCCGGTGCGCTCGTTGCCGTCGTACTCGGCTTTCTCACCTTCGGCGCGCAGGCCACCGTCGCGCCCGACGGTCTCCCCGTCGCCGTGGCCGCGCCGCCGGGACCGCTCCAAGCGGCCGCGAACGGGATCGCGTCCCACGGCGGCGGCCAGGTCTCCTGGCGGGTGATCTCTCCCGAGGAAGGCCGGAAACTGTTGGCGGACAAGGAGGTCTACGGCGTCCTCGAACTACCGTCCACGGTCGTGGTCTCCGGCGCGGTGAACCCGTCCGGTACGCAGATCGCGCAGCAGGTGCTGACCGGTGTCGCGCAGACGCGGGGCGGGACGCCGAAGATCGAGACGCTGCACCCCGCCACCGCGGCGGGCCGGGTCGCGCCGCTCGCGTTGAGCGCCCTGGCCTGGGTCGGCTGCCTCGCCGCGGGTGCCGTGCTGATCCTGGCCGGGCGGCGGATCGGCAGGGAGGCTGGAGTCGCCGCACGTTTCACACAGATCGTTTCGGCAGGCGTGCTGGTCACCGGAGTCCTGGCCGGATTTCTGAAACTGTGGGACTCCTCGCTCCCACTCGGCTGGGACGTCCTCGGCTTCCTTTTTCTGGCCTCGACCGGATTCGCCGCGCTGCAAACCGGTCTGCTGCGGCTGCTCGGCGTCCGCGCGATGGCGATCCTCGGCCCGCTCTACCTCGTCGCGCCCGCCGTCGCCGGTCAGGTGCCGGAGCTGCTGAACCCCGCATACCGCGCGGTGTTGTGGTCTTGGACGCCGTTCCGGTTCTCCGCCGAAGGCCTCCGGAGCCTGCTGCACGGCGTGCCCGGCGCCCCGGACGTCACGACCGGGGTCTGGGTGCTCGCCGGACTGCTCGCGGCCGGGCTGCTGCTCGCGCTGTGGCCGGGCCGGTCAGCCCTCCAGGAGACTGAAACGGACACGGCGGACCGGGTTGTCCACGTTGGTGTCCACTAGGCAGACCGACTGCCAGGTGCCCAGCGTCATCACGCCGCCGAGTACCGGGATCGTCGCGTACGGGGGCAGCAGCGCGGGCAGGACGTGGTCACGGCCGTGACCGGGACTGCCGTGCCGGTGCTCCCAGCGGTCGTCGCGGGGGAGCAGGTAGTCGAGTGCTTTGAGCAGGTCTTCGTCGCTGCCCGCGCCGGTTTCGAGAATCGCCAGCCCGGACGTCGCGTGCGGGACGAAGACGTGCAGGATCCCGTCCTCGGCGTCCGCGTCGCGCAGGAAGGTCTCGGCGTCCTTGGTCAGGTCGTGCACCACGGCCACGCTGCCGGTGCGCACCTCGATCTCCGTGGAATACATGCTCTTCACGGTAGTACCCCGAAGCGCGCGACGTAGTGCCAGACACGTTTCAGGGCTTGCGGGTCGAGTACGACGGCTTCGACGTCCGTCTTCAGGTCGATCGGACCGTGAACGTGTGCCTCGATGTAGTCGTCGAGAAGATCCGTGTCATCCTGATCCGCCAGTGCGATCAATGCGGAAACCCGGGTGCCGTGGCCGAAATCCGCCGGCTGCAGCACACTGTCCGGGTAGCAGAAGGTGGTCCGCTCGACGGTGTGCGCCGCCATCCGGAAGTGAGCGGAGCCGAACCTCGGTGCTCCACCGACCGCGCGGCGCCGGAAGTCGAGTGCCCCGTATTTCGGCCGTTCGGCGGGTGACGCGTCGTCGTAGGCTCCGCCGAACATCCGGCTTTCCCACTGCCAGCGATCTCCGCCGGGGTACGCGGTCAGTCCGCCGTTGCTCGTTCCCGTTTCGAATTGGCTCCGGTAGAAGCCATCCTCGGCCATGACTGCCAGCAGCGGGCGTCCGTCCACTGTGGATCGATCAGGATGGAAGTGCAGGGTCACCGGCAGTCCGGTTTCGTGCCCGCCGCGCGCTTTCGCCGCGACGTACGCGAGGGCACGGGAATCCATCACCCCAGTATCAGGCGTGACGCCGGGCGAGGGCGACCAGATATCGGACCGGCTCGTCGGTCGGGTTGACGTAGGCGCACGGCTGCGGCGTGCCGAGCTGGAGGCAGTCGCCCGCGCCGAGTTCGTGCTCGACGTCGCCCTCGCGGAACCGCAGATGGCCGTCCAGTACCCAGATCTGGTGGTGCGTCAGCGCGTAGGTGTGGGCGGGGAAGGAAACCTCGGCGCCCGCGGGCAGCACGACCTCGACAAGTTCCAACGGCCCGCCGAGCGACGGGGAGACGGCGCGGCGCACGTACCCCGTGTCCGGGTCGGTCCACGTCGGCTGGTCGGCCACGCGCACGAGCCGCCGGTCACCGTGTTCGGCGCGCGCCACCAGCTCGGACAACGTCATCCCGAGGGCGGCCGAAAGCCTGCTGAGCAGGACGGCCGTCGGCTGCGCCTCGCCGCGTTCGATCTTGCCGATCATCGCCCTGGACACACCGGACAGCTCGGCGAGAGCGCTGGCCGAGAGGTTCTGGTCGAGTCTCGCGGACTGGAGCGTCGCGGCGAGCGACGCGGACAAGGGATCCGGCATGCTGTCCACTATAGTGGCAATCTTGGTTACTATGATTGCCATGGTGATCAGGGAAGCGACGGAAGACGACGCGGCGGCGTGCGTGGAGATCTACGCGCCGTACGTCACCGACACGGTGATCTCATTCGAGACCGAGCCGCCCAAACCGGACGAGATGGCCGAGCGCATCGCCAAGGCGCAGCGATCGCACGCGTGGCTCGTACTCGAAGACGACGAAGGCCGCGTCGCCGGCTACGCCTACGGAGGCCCCTTCAGCGGGCGTCCTTCCTATCGCTGGTCGTGCGAGGTCAGTATCTACGTGGAGCTGGGCCGACGGCGGACGGGCGGCGGTCGCGCGCTCTATCAGGCGCTGCTGGACAGGCTGGCGTCCCGCGGAATCCGGAACTTCTGCGCGGGAATGGTGCTGCCGAACGACGCGAGCGCCGGGCTGCACGCGGCGATGGGATTCGAGCCGGTGGGGACCTATCGGCGGATCGGGTACAAGCACGGGGCTTGGCGGGATGTCGCTTGGGTGCAGTTGTGCCTGCCCGAGGTGGATGAAGTTCCGGTGGAGCCACGGTAGGCCGGGTGTCGCTGGCGACGGCGCCTGGGCAGAAGGCGTAAGTGTTCACGGGCCGCGGACCCGACCGCGGTCGCCGAGGCACGTAAGCCCTTGGCTTTGGGGCTGGTGATCTTGGGTCGCACCGAACACCCGACGACGGAGAGACTCACGGTTGGCCCGGGAGCCGCAGCGAGCCGTGACGTACTCCTGGTCCCTCGATACCGTGTGGCCTTCTGGCCTGGTTGTAGGCGCACGTGTCGCCGACCAGAACCGAACGAGTGAACAGGAGCGGGTATGACCGACGATGTGGCAGGCCAAGTGATCAAGGCCGAACAGGATCGGATCCACTGTCTCCTCGACGTGGATCGCGGCACCTACGACCGCTTGCATGCCGCGGAGTACCGGTTGTGCAACCCGACCGGCACCGTGTGGACGAAGGCCGAATACCTGGATCTCCTCACCACCGGGCGAGTCGTCTACCGGGAACTGGCGCTGACCGGCGACGTGGACGCCATCGTCGNNCGGACATCCCGCGGCACGAGGCCTGGCACACCGACGTCTACACCGATGCCGACGGCACGTGGCGTTGTGCCTGGTCGCAAGCCACCGGCATCATGGACCTTCCGTCGGCCGCGCCCTGACCCAGCACGAGGTAGGCGCGGACCCGCCGGACTGGGTTGAGGAAAGGAAGCTTGCACAGGCCGGAGGCCCGACCGCGGCTGCCGCGTCGCTTGAAGTGCAGGAAGGGGGCCTTTCTGTGCAAGGCCTGGCTCCGGAGCTTCTACGTCATCAGGTGCATGGTGTTTCGCCTCGGGGCTCCGGTCGGGTCGAGGTAAGCCGGTGCGATGAATTCCGGGAGCCCGTCTTGGGCCATCCGGACCTTCCACTCGCTCTTGTGGATCAGCCGGTGATGCTTCGCGCACAGCAACACCAGGTTGTCGATCTTCGTTTCGCCGTGATGGCGCCAGAAAACTATGTGGTGAGCGGTGCATCGCTGAACGGGCATGTCACAGCCAGGGAACGCGCATCCGCCATCCCGGATCTTCAACGCGTGCTTCTGAGGCGTGGTAGTGGAACGGCTGGACCGCCCCACATCGAGGGGTTGCCCGGCGCCGTTGAGGACGATGGGGCGGATCCGGGCGTCGCAGGCCAGGATTCGGGCGTCGGTGGCGTTGATCGGCCCGACCAGATCCAGGTGCGCCTGGCCCAGGTCTCGCATGAGGTCCTCGTAGGACATGGTGATCAGGATCTGGGTGGACTCCCCGGCCTGGCCGGGCAGATCCGGGCTCGCGGTCTTCAGTCGCACATAGTCGGAGAAGGCATCGCCGTAGCGTTCGGCTTGGGTGCGGGAGTCCCGGACGCCGTCCACGGCCTTGTGCGGTTTGGCCAGAGGGTCCAGGTCCGACTTCAGCCGGGCGTAGGTTTCGAGGTCCAAAGTGCCGGTGATGCCGAGGGTGCCGTTGCGGTGCTTGACGAACCGTAACTCCGACTGGGCGTCCTTCGGATCCTCGTCGCGAGGTTCTTTCCCGTCGGGATCGAGTCTGTCGAGCAGGCGCCGCCCGGCGCGGGCGATCTCCGGAGGAGCGGCGTTGCGGGCTGTGTCGACCAGATAGGCTTCTCCGGCGCGGACGGCTTCGTCCGGTACGAAGGAGGGAATGCGGGAGAGGGTGCGGATGATCGCGTCGATCTGCCCGCCTCCGATCGCGCCCTCCGCGGCGGCCTCGGCCGTCAGGGGCGCCAGTGGCGGTTCCTTGTCTCCGCCGATGGACACGCCGGGATGCAGTGCCAGTGCGCGATCGGCGCGAGCGGAGGCTTCTTCCTTGGACACGTGGAAATCCTGAAGGATCAACCCCGCCAGCGTCGAATGGCCGGAGCATCCACGAATGCCGCGCGCATTCAATTCGGCGAAGATCGCGTACTGCTCCGCCTCCAATTGACGCTTCAGGACTTCGAGTTCCTGTTTGCGGGCGTGCAGCGTCGCGGTGTCGACACGCCACCACTCGGTGGGTGCCGATGCCTGGGATGTGTTTTCGCTGGCCACGACACCCAGGTTACGCCGATTCGAACAGGTGTGCTAGCCCGGTTAGCGTAGCGACAGCGGTCAGCTCGCTTCACCCGGAAGGGGTGGATGACCGCGAACCGGTTACCCAGGGACACTTCTCATCAAGAGTGAGGGCGGACTTTTCTTCCTGCCCAATTCTGTTTCCGCACGCCCCTAACTTTCCCATTCGATCTTTCCTTTATTCTCGTGAGATCGTGTCGATCTTGGGCTCAAGCTCGTTTCCACCAACCCATAGACTCCCCAACGTGACAGTGATCCTGGTGACCGGCATGTCCGGCACGGGCAAATCCACCGCCTGAACGCCCTGGCACGCAAGGGCTTCCGCAGCGTCGACACCGACACCGGCAACTGGATCGCCGAAGCCGAAGACGGGGAACGCCTTTGGGTTCCCGCCCGTATCGACGCCCTCATCGCCGAACACGAGCACACCGGAGAGCCGCTCTTCATCGCCGGAACCGTCCGGAACCAGCAGGACTTCTATTCGGGGTTCGACCACATCGTCCTGCTCAGCGCCCCGATCGACGTCCTCCTCGAACGCCTCGCGACCCGCGACACCAACCCCTTCGGCAAAACCCCGGAAGAACACGACCGCGTCATCGCGGACACCGAAGAGATCGAACCGCTGTTGCGCGAGTCCGCCACCGTCGTCATCGACACGAGACAACCCCTCGCCGATGTCGTCGCGAGACCGGAAACCTGCGCTAAGACTCCAGGTACCGCAGCACCGCCAGCACTCGCCGGTTGTCCCCTTCGGACTGAGGCAGCGCCAGCTTCCCGAAGATGCTCGACACGTACTTCTCCACCGAGCCCGCCGAAAGGAACAGCCCCGCCGCGATGGCCGAGTTCGATCGCCCCTCGGCCATCAGCCCCAGCACTTCTCGTTCCCGCGGGGTCAGCCCGGCGAGCGCGTCCGTTTTGCGTGTGGCGCTGAAGAGCTGGCTGACGACCTCCGGGTCGAGCACGGTCTCGCCCTCGGAGACCCGCCGCAGCGCGTCGAGGAAGTCCGACACCTCCGCGACGCGGTCCTTCAGCAGGTAGCCGACGCCGCCCGCGCGGTCGGCCAGGAGTTCCGTCGCGTACTGCGTTTCGACGTACTGTGAGAACAGCAGGATCGCGCAGCCCGGCAGTTCGGCGCGCAGCGCGATCGACGCGCGCAGGCCTTCGTCGGTGTGCGTCGGCGGCATCCGGATGTCCACAATGGACACGTCCGGGCGGTGGGTGCGGACCGCCGCGCACAGGCTGTCGCCGTCGGCGACGGCCGCGACGACCTCGTGTCCCCGAAGGTTCAGCAGTTCGACCAGTCCCGCTCGCAGGATGGCCGAATCCTCCGCGATCACGACGCGCACGCCGCCCCCCATGTTCTATTTCCGTAGTGGAATCTCCGCGCTGATCACCGTAGGCCCTCCTGGAGGGCTGTCGATGTCGAGCCCGCCGTCGACGGTCGCGAGCCGTTCGGCGATCCCGGCGAGCCCGCCCCCTCGTTCCAGCCGGGCCCCGCCTTCGCCGCCGTCCCGCACCACGAGCCGCAAGCCGTCGTCGACGATACCCACGTCGACCTCGATCGCGGACGAAGTGTGTTTGGCGGCATTCGTCAGCAGTTCGGCGACGGTGAAGTAGGCGATGGTCTCGATCGACGGCGACGGCCTGCTCGGCAGGTCCACGGTGACCCGCGCGTCGACACCCGAGTCGGCGGCCAAAGTGGACAGTGCGATGTCGAGGCCGGCGTCGAGCGCGGCGGGGTGGATGCCGCGGGCGAGGTCGCGCAGTTCGACGAGCGCCTGTTTCGCGTTGGCGTGCGCGGCGGTGACCAGGGCGTTGACCTGCTCGATGTCGCCCTCGCCGGTCAGCTCGTCCTTCGCGATGCCGAGCTTCATCGCCAGCGCGACCAGCTGGGCCTGCGCGCCGTCGTGCAGATCGCGTTCGATCCGCCGCAGCCGCCGCGTGGCGTCGTCGACGGCGGTCGCCCGGCTGCGTTCGAGATCACGCACGCGTTCGGAGAGGTCTTCGGCGCCGAGGATCCCGCGCACCAGCAGGCGGTCGAGTTCGGTCAGGCCATGGACCACCCACGGCATCGCCAGCAGCACGGCCAGCCCGGTGAGGGCGAGCGGCAGGGTGAGGGGCCAGGCGTCGACGTGGAGATCGAACGACGGCATGGCTTCACCGTCGAGGGTGAACCAGGACAGTGGATAGGTCAGCGCGTTCACGGCGTACGCGAACAGGGCCACGACCAGGAAGAACTCGAGCAATGACAGCGGCAGCCGGATCACCAGATAGCCGATCGACCGCCAGCCGATCGGATCGCCGATCTTGCTCTTGATCCCGTTCCACAGACCCGGCCGCGGCTCGGGCCTCGACGGCGACGTGACGGTCGTTCCGAGCAGGGCACGGGCCAGGCCGACATGCGCGGCGCCGATCAACCGAGCACCGGCCACGACCCCGATGAGCACCGGCAGGCCGACGGTCAGCATGCTCAGGCCGATCCCGAGGAACAGCCCGACGCCGACGAGCGCGAAGAACACCAGCGTCAGCGGCGCGCCGATGATCACCCACGCCAGCTCCGCCCAGTACGCGCGGTTCAGCTGTGCGCTGAGGACGCGTCCTGGAAAGGCGAGGTGGGTGGTCACGGCTTCAGCCTGCCGTGACCACCTGCCTCACGCCCATCCAGGTTTCCCTAGTCTTCGCGGAGCTGTTCGTCCGCCTGCGCCCGCTGGGACGCCTCGCGCATCTCGATGACGTCCGTCAGCCAGTCGCCGGTCTCGCGGGCGATGTCCCGGATCGCGCCGGTGATGATCGTCGCGATGTTGCCGATGTGGGTGGCCGCCGACTCGGTGACCTCTTGGACCACGTCCTTGGTGCTTTCGAACTGACCGACCATGTCAGACACCTTAAGCCGCTCGGAGGGTCTTGTCGCTCTCCACGGTAGCGGGAGTGCGGGGTTCACCGTTCCAGGGCATGGCCAGTTTCACGATCTTCTTGGCCACCGAGAACAGCTGCTTGTGGAGCGGGCCGGTGTTGTACGGCAGGCCGTACTTCTCGCAGATCGCCCGCACCTCGCCCGCGATCTCCGGGTAGCGGCGCGCCGGGATGTCCGGGAAGAGGTGGT
The DNA here is from genome assembly GCF_001953865.1 of Amycolatopsis coloradensis. Lineage (GTDB taxonomy): Bacteria > Actinomycetota > Actinomycetes > Mycobacteriales > Pseudonocardiaceae > Amycolatopsis > Amycolatopsis coloradensis. Next base: position 47,401 of record NZ_MQUQ01000002.1, on the reverse strand, counting down.
GCTCGATCTGGTGCGAGAGGTTCCCGGTCATGATGTGGAAGAGCTTGCCGCCGGTGATGTTCGCCGAGCCGAGGATCTGCCGCAGGTACCACTGGCCCCGCGACTCGTTCTCGGTCTCCTCCTCGGTGAAGCTCTCGACGTCGGCGGGGAAGTGCCCGCAGAAGATGATCGAGAACGACCACAGGTTGCGGGTCAGGTTCGCGGTGGCGTTGCCGAGGAAGGTCAGCGGCGCGAGCGGGCCGGTCAGCAGCGGGAAGAGCACGTAGTCCTTGCCGACCTGGCGGCCTGCCTTCTTGAGCATCTTCAGGCCGACCTCCTTGTTGTCCGACCACTTGCGCTCGCCCTTGACGACGCGGTCGAACTCGAGGTCGTGCAGCATCACGCCCCACTGGAACATGAACGCCAGCGCCACCGCGTACACCGGGTTGCCCAGGTAGTACGGGTGCCATTTCTGGGCCGGGTCCATCCGCAGGACGCCGTAACCGATGTCGCGGTCCTTGTCGAGGATGTTGGTGTAGGTGTGGTGCATGTAGTTGTGCGAATGGCGCCAGTTCTCGGCGGGGGCGACGTTGTCCCACTCGAACTTCTGCGAGCTCAGCGCCGGGTCGCGCGTCCAGTCGTACTGGCCGTGCATGACGTTGTGGCCGATCTCCATGTTGTCGAGGATCTTCGCCACCGAAAGCGCGGTCACCCCGGCGATCCACGCGGGCGGGAAGAATCCGGCGAACAGCAGCCCGCGACCGGCGACCTCGAGCGCGCGCTGCGTCTTGATGACGTTGTGGATGTAGTCGACGTCCACCTGGCCGAGGTCGGCGACGAGCCGCTGCCGGATCTCGTCCAGTTCGCGGCCGAAACTTTCGATCTGAGCCGGGGTGAGCTTGTCCTGCAAGCCGGTCATGCCGGGGTCCTTTCTAAGCGTTGATCTCGACGTCCCCGACCGGGACGGAGATGCAGAGCTGGATCTCTTCGTTCTCTTCGCTGGAGGTCTCGCCGGTCTTGGCGTTGCGCACGCAGCCCGAGGTCTTGATCTGGGTGCAGGAGAAGCAGATGCCCATCCGGCAGCCGTGTTCCGGGCTCAGTCCCGCGTCTTCGGCCTGCTCCAGCAACGGCTTCCCGGAGTTCTCGAACTCACGGCCGCTGCGCGCGAACCGGACCTGCCCTTCGGCGTTCTCGGTGTCGAAGGTGAGCGCCGGCGGCGTGAACTCCTCGGTGTGCAGATGTGCGCCGAGGCCGTCGGCCTCGAACGCCTCGCGGACCGAATCCATCAGCGGCTTCGGACCGCACAGGAAGGTCTCGGCGTCGGGGTACCAGGACGCGGCCTCCACGAGGTGTTCCTTCGAGAAGAACCCGTGCAGGTCGCCGCCGGTTTTCGCGTGAGTGAACGCGTGTACCACCCGCAGACCGGGCAGGCGGCGGGCGAGGTCGCCGAGTTCGGCGCGGTAGAGCGTGTCGTCGGCGGTGTTGGAGTAGTGCAGGAAGGCGACGTCGCCTTCGTACTTCTCGTCCGCCAGGGTGCGCAGCATCGACAAGACGGGGGTGATCCCGCTTCCGCCGCTCAGCAGCAGGATCCGCCGCGGCCTCGGCGACGGCAGGGTGAACTGACCGTCCGGAGTGGACAGTCCGAGCACGGAACCGGTCGTGATCGTGCGGTTCAGGTGCCGTGAGACGAGGCCCTGCGGGTCGGCCTTGATGGTCAGTTCCAGTGTGCCGTCGTGCTCCGAACCGGCGGGGGAGTAACAGCGGGTCCGGCGGACGCCGTCGATCTCGACGGTCACCCGCACGTACTGGCCTGCGACGTGCCCGCGCCAGGCCCGGCTCGGCTTGATCGTCAGCGTGACCGTGTCGGACGTCTGGCGCCGGACGCCGGTGACCAGGCCGCGGATCTCGCGGCGGACCAGCATCGGGTCGACGAGTTCGAGGTAGCGGTCCATTCCGTGGGGCGTGAGCAGGGCCTCGGCCAGCGAGGCCAGCCGCCTGGCCCTGCGCGGTACCAGTGCCGTCATCACTTCTCCCGAATTCAGTGAACGCTTGTACACTGAACAGTGAAGTGGCGACGGTCGTCCTTGTCAACGCGAGAGGTGGGCGATGTGACGTGAGTGATACCGCGGAGGCGATTACGCTGTCCGTCGTGACAACAGAGCCCGTTTCCCGGCAGGAGCGCAAACAGCGCACGCGCCAGGCGCTCCTGGACGCGGCCCTGGACCTGGTGGCGGAACGCGGGTTCTCCGGGCTGAGCCTGCGCGAGGTGGCGAAACAGGCCGGGATCGTGCCGACGGCGTTCTATCGCCATTTCGCGTCGATGGGCGAACTGGGCGTCGCGCTCGTGGAAGAGTCGATGCGCACTTTGCGCACGATGATCCGCTCGGCACGCACCAAACCGGCCGCGTACAACGACATGATCAAGATGTCGGTGCGCATCCTGCGCGAGCACGTCCGGGCGCACGAGGACCACTTCCATTTCCTGACCAGGGAGCGGTACGGCGGCACGGGCCCGGTCCGGCAGGCGATCGCGTTCGAACTCAAGCTCTTCGTCAGCGAACTCGCCGTCGACCTCGCGCGGTTCGACAATCTCCGCGAATGGAGCACCGAAGATCTCCACCTGCTCGCCGACCTGATCGTGACGACCATGCTCACGACGGTGCTGGAGTTGCTCGAGGCGCCTTCGCGTGACGACGAGATCGGGCGCACGGCCGAACGGCGGCTGCGGCTGATCTTCTTGGGGGTGCCGAACTGGCGCAGCGTTCCATGATGCGGAAACCGCTGCCCTGGGCCCCTTATGAGGTCGCACACCTGGATCGATGGCTGGATCGATCGTGATGGGCGATGTCACGGAAAGATGCCGCCCGGATACGTTCAGCCAGGAAACTTGTCGGCCGGACGTGGTAAACAGTGCGGGTTCGTGTGGTCCTCTCCAGCGAGGAGGTCGCCTGTGGCGGCAGAAAACGAGCAGCTCACGGTCGGTGTTGTCCGGGAGACCGGACTAGGTGAACGCCGCGTCGCGCTGGTACCGAAGCTCATCGAGCGCGTCTCAGGACGCGGACTGCGGGTGGTGGTCGAGCCCGGTGCGGGCGCCGGCGCGCTGCTCGCCGACGAGGTCTTCGAGCAGGCGGGCGCGGCGATCGGCGACGCGTGGGATGCCGACATCGTGGTGAAGGTGGCGCCTCCGAGCGCGGCTGAAGTCGCGAAGCTCAAGCAGGGCACCATCCTCATCGGCTTCCTGAATCCACGGGCCGATCCGGACGGGATAGCGGCGCTGGAGTCGGCGGGCGTCCGCGCCTTCGCTGTCGAGGCGATCCCCCGGATCTCGCGCGCGCAGGCCATGGACGCGTTGTCGTCGCAGAGCAGTGTCGCGGGCTATCGCGCGGTCCTGCTGGCCGCGGAGAAACTCACCCGCTTCTTCCCGATGCTCACCACCGCGGCAGGCACCGTGCCACCGGCGAAGGTGCTCGTGCTCGGCGCGGGTGTCGCCGGGCTCCAGGCCTTGGCCACGGCGAAACGGCTCGGCGCGCAGACCACCGGGTACGACGTCCGGCCCGAGGTCGGCGAGCAGGTCAAGTCGATCGGCGCGAAATTCCTCGACCTCGGCATCGAGGCGGTCGGCGAAGGCGGGTATGCCCGCGAGCTGACCGAGGAGGAAAAGGTCGAGCAGCAGCGCAGGCTCACCGAGGCGATCACGAGGTTCGACGTCGTGATCACCACGGCGCTCGTCCCCGGCCGCAAGGCGCCGATCCTCGTCACCGCCGACGCGGTGAAGGGGATGCCCGCCGGGGGTGTCGTGGTCGACCTAGCCGGCGAGTCCGGCGGCAACTGCGAACTGACGAAACCGGGCGAGGAGATCGTCGAACACGACGTCACCATCTGCTCGCCGCTCAATCTCGCCGCGGAGATGCCCGCGCATTCCAGCGAACTGTACGCGCGCAACGTCACCGAACTGCTGGAACTGCTCGTCGACTCCGAAGGCAAGCTCGCGCTCGACTTCTCCGACGAGATCGTCGCCGGGGCCTGCGTGGCCGGTAAAGAAGAAGGAGGCGAGTGATGCTCGTAGGCAGTTTGGCGATCCTCGTACTCGCCGGATTCGTGGGCTTCACCGTCATCTCGAAGGTGCCCAACACCCTGCACACCCCGCTGATGTCGGGGACCAACGCCATCCACGGCATCGTCCTGCTCGGCGGGCTGATCGTGCTCGGCCTCGGGGTGGACGGCGTACTGAACAAGATCCTGCTGGTGATCGCGATCGCCTTCGGCACGATCAACGTGGTCGGCGGCTTCCTCGTCACCGACCGGATGCTTTCGATGTTCAAGGCGAAGAAGCCGGAAGACGGTGGTGACCAGTGACGACCTTCATCGCCGTCCTCTACATCATTTCCTTCGCACTGTTCATCTACGGCCTGATGGGGCTGACCGGTCCGCGTACCGCGGTGCGCGGGAACTGGATCGCCGCCGTCGGTATGGGCATCGCGGTGATCGCGACGCTTTTGACGCCCGGCATGAGCAACTGGCTGCTGATCGCCCTCGGCGTCGCGATCGGTGTCGCCGTCGGCGTGCCGTCCGCTCGCAAGGTGAAGATGACCGCGATGCCGCAGATGGTGGCGCTGTTCAACGGCGTCGGCGGCGGGGCGGTCGCGCTCATCGCCTGGGTGGAGTTCCGCACCACCGACGGCTACGCGCACGAGCCCGCGTACGTCGCGATCGCGTCGCTCTTCGCCGCGATCGTCGGTTCGGTGTCCTTCTGGGGCTCCAACATCGCGTTCGGGAAACTCCAGGAACTCATTTCCGGCCGCCCGATCACCTTGGGCAAGTTGCAGCAACCGGTGAACGCGCTGGTGCTGATCGCGGCGATCGTCTTCGCGGTCGTCATCGCCATCGGCGGCGACGCCGAACTGCTGATGATCGGCCTGCTGGTCGCGGCCGGCGTGCTCGGCGTGGTGGTCGTGCTGCCGATCGGCGGCGCGGACATGCCGGTCGTCATCTCCCTGCTGAACGCGCTCACCGGTCTGTCGGCGGCGGCCATGGGGCTCGCGCTCGACAACACCGCGCTGATCGTGGCGGGCATGATCGTCGGCGCGTCGGGTTCGATCCTGACGAACCTGATGGCGAAGGCGATGAACCGGTCGATCCCGGCCATCGTCGCCGGCGGGTTCGGCGGCGGCACGGCGGTCGCGAGCGGGAAGTCCGGTGAGGTCCGGCCGGTCCGCAGCACCAGTGCCTCCGACACCGCGATCCAGATGGCGTACGCCAACAAGGTCGTGGTGGTGCCCGGTTACGGCATGGCCGTCGCGCAGGCGCAGCACGTGGTCCGCGAGATGGCGAAGCTGCTGGAGGCCAAGGGGATCACGGTCGAGTACGCGATCCACCCGGTCGCGGGCCGGATGCCGGGACACATGAACGTCCTCCTCGCCGAGGCCGACGTCCCGTACGAGCAGCTCAAGGAAATGGACGAGATCAACTCCGAGTTCGCCCAGACCGACGTCGCGCTGGTGATCGGCGCGAACGACGTCACGAACCCGGCCGCGGAGACCGATCCGGGCTCGCCCATCTACGGGATGCCGATCCTCAAGGTGAACCACAGCCGGTCGGTGATCGTGCTCAAACGCTCGATGAGTTCGGGCTTCGCGGGCATCGACAACGAGCTCTTCTACGATGCGAAGACCAGCATGCTCTTCGGCGACGCCAAATCGTCGGTGGGCGAGATCGTGGAGGAACTCAAAGCACTGTGACCGGTCCCTCGGAAGTCGTCGCCTCGTTCGGCGACCCGGCCGACAACCTCGCGTTCGACGAAGCCCTCCTGCGTGCCGCGCCGGATGCGCCGGTCCTGTGGATCTGGCGCAACACCGACTGTGTGGTCGTGGGGCGGGGGCAGAAGATCGAACGCGAGGTCAAGGCCGACGTCTGTGCGAGCGACGGCGTCCCGGTGCTGCGCCGGGCCAGTGGCGGCGGGACGGTGTTCCACGATCCCGGCAATCTCAACATCACCCTCGTCCTGCCCGGTCAGGCGAACAAACCGCTCGAAGCACTCGGGGAACTGATGACCGCGACGGTGGCCGAACTCGGGCTGCCGTCGCGGCTCGGTGATCGGGGACTGTTCGTCGGTGACTCGAAGCTGTGCGGTTTCGCCGTGTTCCGCACGAGAACGGGTTTGCTCGCGCATTCGACCTTGCTCGTTTCGACCGCGGCCGAACGGGTCGGCCGGTACCTCACCGCGGCACCGGCGGACCCCCGTCCGCTCGACTCGCACCGGAGCCAGGTCGCGTCCCTCGCCGATCATGGCCTGCGCAAAGGTGTTGCCGAAGTCACGGCCGCGGTCCGCTCGGCGGCGGCCGCCCAACTGGGTGAACTCACCACCCGGCAGCCCTCGGAGGCGGAGCGTGAGTGTCACCGCTCGCTCCGGCACACGCGGTACCACTACCCGGAATGGCATTCCGAAGGCGCTCAGCGCAAATAGCCGGAAATAGAGAAAGCCCTTTTGCGCGAGACTCGAAATCGCGAAAAAGGGCTTTTCTCGTTGACTTACTTTTCCTTGGCCGAAAAGGTGACGGCGGGCACCTTGCGGGCGGCCCGGCTGGTCTTCTTCGGCTCCGCGGCCTTCTTCGCCGGAGTCTTCGCGGCGGCCTTGGGAGCGGCCTTGGCGGCCGTCGTCTTCGCCTCGGTGGGGGCCTTGGCCGTCGTCTTCGGAGCGGCCTTCGCGGCCGTCGTCTTCGCCGCGGTCTTGGTCGCGGCAGCCGCCTTCGCGCGCCCGGCCGGAGCCTTGGCCGCGGTGGGCTTCGTCGCGCTGGCGGCCGTCTTCGCCTTGGCAGCGGTGGCTTTCGCCGTGCTCCGGGTGGAGGTCTTCGCCTCCGCCTTGGGCGCGGCCGCGGTCTTGGCGGCGGCGGGCTTGCGGCCCGCGACACCCTTCGTGGCGGGCTTGCGACCCGGCTTCGCGGCCGTCTTCGCCTCCGCTTTCGCGGCTGTCGCCGCGGTCTTCGGGGTCGACTTCGCCGCCCGTGCGCCCTTGGGACGCTGCACGATCCGCGGGCGGAGTTTCCGTCCGCCGATCCGGCGGCCGTTCTCCACGAAAGCACGCAGGATTTCCCGGAGTGCGGCGGCATTGTCGGCCGAAAGGTCGATGTCGTAGGCGATTCCGTCCAAACCGAAAGCGACCGTTTCCTCGGCCGCCTCGCCGGTCAAATCGTCCAGCAAATGCACAGCAGTGTTCCTGGCCATGAAAAAACCTCCCGCGCTCGATCGTTCTACTGCGTAACCGGCACGGTGAAACCTGAACCCGCGGCTGATGACTCACGCAGCGACACGAGGATAGCGGCAGGTTGCGCGAAGCTGCGCGGTGGTGTGCGCTGAATGCATGTCAGCACAGGATTTTGACGTGATCGTGATCGGAGGCGGCCCCGTCGGCGAGGTCGCCGCCGAACGGGCCGCGCGCGGCGGGCTCAAGGTCGCCCTCGTCGAACACGAACGCTTCGGCGGTGAATGTTCTTACTGGGCCTGCATTCCGAGCAAGGCGTTGCTGCGCCCGGGGCTCCTCCTCGCCGCCGCCAAACGGGTGCCGGGTGTCCCGGTCGGCGACGCGGTCGACCCGGCCAAGGTGTTCGCGCGCCGGGACTGGTTCACCGGCAAGGGAGACGACACCGGACAGGTCAAGTGGGCCGAGGGCGTCGGGATCGCCCCGATCCGAGGGCATGGCCGGATCACCGGTGAGCGGGAAGTCACGGTCGACGGCGGTGACGTGCTGACCGCGCGGCACGCCGTGATCGTCGCCACCGGCAGTGTGCCGCGAACGCCGTCGATCCCCGGACTGGACACCATTTCCGTCTGGGGCTCACGGGAGGCGACGTCGGCCGAAGAGGTTCCGCGCCGCCTCGGCGTACTCGGCGGCGGTGTCGTCGGCGTCGAAATGGCGCAGGCCTACGCCACGCTCGGCGCCGAAGTCCATCTGATCATCTCGGGCGAGCGTCCTTTGCCGCGGCTGCCGGACTTCGTCGGCGACGCCGTCATCGCGGGGCTCCGCGAAGCCGGGGTCACCGTGCACACCGCCTCCGGCCTCGACTCCGTGTCCGCTGTGGACGGTGGTAAGGAACTGACCCTGAAAGGCGGCGAGCGGTTGCTCGTCGACGAACTGCTCGTCGCCACCGGCCGCCGCCCGGCGACCGACGGACTCGGCGTGGAGACGCTGGGACTCGAGGCCGGCACGCCGCTCACCACGGACGACAACGGCCGTGTGTCCGCTGTGGACGGTGACTGGCTGTTCGCCGTCGGGGACGTCACCGGCAGGGCGCCGCTGACCCACCAGGGCAAGTACGCCGCCCGGGCCACCGGTGACTCGGTGGCCGCGCAGGCCGCGGGCAAGCCGGTCGACGCCACGGCATGGAGCGCGCACAGCGCGACCGCCGATCACCACGCCATCCCGCAGGTCGTGTTCACCGACCCGGAGGTCGCTTCGGTCGGGCTCGCCGGGCCGGAGGAGGGCAAGCCACACCGCGTCGTCGACATCGACATCGCGGTCGCCGGTTCGTCGCTGCACGCGGACGGCTACACGGGCAAGGCGCGGATCGTCGTCGACACCGAACGCGGTGTCCTGGTCGGCGCGACGTTCGTCGGGCAGGACGTGGCCGAACTGCTGCACGCCGCGACGATCGCGATCGTGGGGGAAGTCCCGATCACGCGGCTCTGGCACGCGGTGCCGTCGTTCCCCACGATCAGTGAGGTGTGGTTGCGCCTGCTGGAGGCGTACGGCCTTTAGCCGTTGACGGGGAGTTCGAGGGCGGCCTTCGCGCCTCGGACCAGGCCGGGATCGTCCGGAGTGGACGGTCCCGGCACCCACACCACCTGGACCAGCCGGACCGACTTCCCGGCCTGGCTGCTCTGGTAGGCCGCGCCTTCGAAGACCGGGACGTCGCCCTGCCACTGGTTGGTCTCGGTGGCGACGTCGAAGATTCCGCCACCGCCGGGAGTGTCGGCGGCCGCCTTGAACGCGGTGGCCTGTCCGGTATCCGGGAACTCCACGACGGCGATCGTCACCGCGGCGGCCCGGCCGTCGATCGAACTGGCGAAGCTGGCCCGTTTCACCGCCGAGCAACTCGTCCGCTGAAGGCTCGACTGGACGTCGCCGTACGCGTGCGACGCGCATTTCTGGTCCGCGGCCGATGCCCGCGAGGTGAACTGGATGTTCTCCACGGCACTGCTGCTCGGCGGGGGAGAACTGGTCGCCGGGGTCGGCGGCGGGGGAGTCGCCGTGGACGCGGCGTCGTCACCGCCGGCGGCGACGCTGATCGCCGCGACCAGCAGCACGATGAGCAGGCCGATCGCGGCGAGCGGGAGCCATCTCACCGTCTTGGACTGGTGTGGGGCCTTCGGTGCGGGCTCGGCAGGAACAGGTGCCGCCGCCGGTGACGGGGCTTGTCGAACCGGGGGAGCGGGCGCCACGGCGACGGCCTGCCGAGCGGGCTGACCGGGCGGGGTGGCCTGCGCGGGCTTGGCGGCCGGTTTCGCCGGTCTTTTCGCTTTGCCCGGATGCCGCACCGGCACCGTCGGCGCGATCGCGACGAGGGGATTCTCGCGGATCACCGTCGGCTCGTCGTCGGAATAGGCGCTGAACCCCTCGCCGAGCAACATCTCTTCGGGCATCGGCGGCGCGTCCGGGGCGAGCGCGGCGATCAGGTCCCGCGCCTGCTGGACCGACCGGGGCCGGGACGCGGTGGCCAGCGAGACCGTCGCGGCGAGCATCGTCGTCGCCGTCGGGTACAGGACGCGGACCGAGCCCGCGAGATCCGCGGCGGGCTGGTCGACCGTCTCGACATACGGGCCGACGGCGATGATCGTGCCGATCGGCCCGGCGCCGGGGGCGACGTCCGCGATCTTGTGCGTGCACGCGGCGGACAGCGAAAGCGCGTCGGTGGCCGGGTTGATCGAGGTGTCACCGTGGACCAGCGGCCAGCCGTCGGCCTTCCACGGCCCGCCGAGCGGGGCTTCGAGCTTCAGCGCCGGATCCGGCAGGTCGACGCCGATGACGATGAGGACGCCCTTGGGCATGACGACGACCGCTTCGACCGGGCGCCCCTCGACCGGGCTGGCGCCGACCAGTGCGACCCCGCCGACGACGTTGCTGCCCCTGCCGAGTGAAGCCAGCGCGGCGCGCACGTCCTCGGCCACCCGGGACGGCTGTTGAGCGAGGCGAACGAGTCGCACGAACCCCTCCCCATCTCGTCGGTCTCGGTGCACAAAGTAGCGCCTCCGAACGGACCAGCGGGGAGACACGTCCCACCCGGGTGACATCGAGGCCATGGCGTGCAAGTTCGCGAACGGCTCGCCGTACGTGGCGGCGGGGCCGTACACGTCGAGCTTCGACAAGGGCGCGGGCCTGGGGGACACCTTCGCCGCGGCGCAATCACTGGGCGCACAGGGCTGAGCCGCGTGAAGGCTGATCTGCTGGCGGGGCACTGCTCCCGCGATCGCTCCCCGACAGTGATGGCCCAAGGTGGCATTGGGTGCATCCGTGCCCGGGGCACGCCCGCGATCACCCGCGTGAAGGCCCCCTTCACGCCCCACCCTTCCGCGGCCGAGGGGCTTTCACGCGGAGTCCCTCGTCCCAATCAGGTGCGACTTGTGGTGTTCATGTGGCCAAACAGCACAGTTGGGGTGCACAATGTGCTCACGCGTACCGGGAGGCGGCACGAGCCACCTGACCAGCGCAGCTCGCGAGGTCGTAGGGGAAGACGCCCCTCGTCGAGTAGCGGAGGTCAGCAGTGAGCACCCGTGGCAACACCCGTGGCGTGGTGTACGTCCACTCGTCGCCGTCTGCGGTCTGTCCGCACGTCGAGTGGGCCATTTCGGGCACCCTGGGTGCCCGAGTCGAGTTGAAGTGGACGGCGCAGCCCGCCAGTCCAGGACAGCTCCGCGCCGAATGTGGTTGGCGTGCGCCTTCGGGCACCGGCGGAAAGCTGGCGTCCGCGCTCAAGGCGTGGCCGATGATCCGGTTCGAAGTCACCGAAGAGCCCAGTGCGGGGGTCGACGGAGAGAGGTTCTGTTTCGCTCCGGGTCTCGGCCTGTGGCACGGCAGGACCAGCGCCAACGGTGACATCGTCGTGGGCGAAGACCAGCTGCGCGCGCTCGTGAGCAAGGTGCGCACCGGAGAATCGCTGGCGCACAAGCTTGACGAGCTCCTCGCCGCCAATTGGGACGAAGCGCTCGAACCGTACCGGCACGCCGGTGACGGTGCTCCCGTCACCTGGCTGCACCAGGTCGGGTAGACGGCGTGAAGACGGAAGAGGCGGGCGGCTAACCTTTCGGGGTGACCGCCCAGCCTCGCCCCACCTCTCGCCAGCGGTGGCTGATCCCCGTCCTCGTGGTGGTGATCTCCCTGACCGTCGGAGTCGGTCTGCTGGCGCGTGATCTCTACCTCCGCCCGGAGGCCGCGCCCACCGAACCGGTCGTCAGCGCTTCACCGTCGCCGGTCGCCCCGGACGCACAGCCCGGATCGCCCGCCGTCGAGGTGACGCCCGACGTCGTCGCGCATCCGCAGTACCAGAGCGTCCGGCAGGTACTACAGGGATATTTCGACTCCATCAACGACCGCGACTATGCGAAGTGGACTTCGGTGGTCACCCGGGAACGGGCCAAGACCAAGACCGCGGTGGAGTGGAAGAAGGACTATCAGTCCACTCGGGACGGCAGCATCCTCGTCCACCGCGTCGAGCCGGGCGCGCCGGGCACGCTCCGGGTCCTCGTCGCCTTCACCAGCACTCAGGACGTCGACGACGCGCCGGTGTACCTGCCGGAGGGATGCATCCGCTGGCGGCTGGTGCTGCCGCTGCGGCTGGAGAGCGGGTCCTGGCGGGTCGACACCACCGAAGGCGGCACCAACCCCGAACACGAAAGATGCTGAAGTAGGGGTCGACATGGTCCCCCAGGCTGACGCGTGCGGAAACCGGTGCCGAATAGAGTCGCCGCATGGCACTTGATCAGCCGGCCCTGCTGACCGACGCCTCGAGGGGACTCTCCGGTGAAGAGGTCGCCGAGCGTGTCGCCGCGGGCAGGACCAACACCGTCTCCACGAAGACCAGCCGGACCACCGGCGAGATCATCCGCGCGAACGTCTTCACCCGGATCAACGCGATCTACGGGGTGCTGTTCGTCCTCATCCTGTCGACGGGGTACTTCATCGACGGGCTGTTCGGCGGACTGATCATCGTCAACAGCGCGGTCGGCATCATCCAGGAACTCCGGGCGAAACGGACCCTGGAACGGCTCGCCATCGTGGGACAGGCGAAACCGACCGTCCGCCGTGACGGGCAGAGCGTCGAGATCGCCCCGGAAGACGTCGTCCTCGGCGACCTCGTCGAACTGGGCCCCGGCGACAAGATCGTCGTCGACGGCCCGACGCTGACGGCCGAGGCACTGGAGGTCGACGAGTCGCTGCTGACCGGCGAATCCGATCCGGTGGTCAAGCAGCCCGGCGACAAGGTGCTGTCCGGCAGCTTCGTCGTCGCGGGCAGCGGCACCTACCGCGCGGACATCATCGGCGACGAGTCCTACGCCGCGAAACTGGCCGCGGAGGCCAGCAAGTTCACCCTGGTGAAGTCGGAACTGCGGCAGGGCATCGACAAGATCCTCAAGTTCATCACCTACCTGCTCGTCCCGGCGGGCGCGCTGACCATCTACAACCAGCTCGCGGGCGACCAGGCGTGGCCGGACGCGCTGCGCGGCATGGTCGCGGCGCTCGTGCCGATGGTCCCCGAGGGCCTGGTGCTGATGACCAGCGTCGCGCTCGCGGTCGGCGTCATCCGGCTCGGCAAGCGTCAGTGCCTGGTGCAGGAACTCCCGGCGATCGAGGGGCTGGCCCGGGTCGACGTGGTGTGCGCGGACAAGACCGGGACGCTCACCGAGAACGCGATGCGGCTTTCCGAGGTCCGGGAGATCACCCCCGGCCACCCGGTGGACACCGTGCTGGCCGCGCTCGCCGCCGCCGACCCGCGGCCGAACGCGAGCCTCCAGGCCATCGCGGAGGCGCACGGGACCGATCCGGGCTGGCGGGTTTCCACGACGATGCCGTTTTCCTCGGCGCGGAAGTGGAGTGGCGCGTCGTTCGGTGCCGACGGCGACTGGGTGCTCGGCGCGGCCGACGTCCTGCTGCCCGAGGGAGAGCACCGGGCGGAGGCCGAGAAGATCGGTTCGCGCGGTCTGCGGGTCCTGCTGCTGGGCCGCGCCGCACGGGCCGTCGACGCGGCGGAGGGCCCCGGTGACATCGAACCGGTCGCGCTCGTGGTGCTGGAGCAGAAGGTCCGTCCGGACGCGAAAGACACTCTGGACTTCTTCGCGCATCAGGACGTCGCGGTCAAGGTCATCTCCGGCGACAACGCCGTCTCCGTCGGCGCCGTCGCGGGGACGCTCGACCTGCCCGGCGCGGACAAGCCCGTCGACGCGCGCAAACTGCCGGACGACGCCGAAAAGCTGGCCGACACCGTGGAGGAGCGCGCCGTCTTCGGCCGCGTCACCCCGTTGCAGAAACGCGCGATGGTCGGGGCGCTCCAGTCGAAGGGCCACACCGTCGCGATGACCGGCGACGGCGTCAACGACGTCCTCGCCTTGAAGGACGCGGACATCGGCGTCGCCATGGGCGCCGGCAGCCCGGCCACCCGCGCGGTCGCGCAGATCGTGCTGCTGGACGACAAGTTCGCCACCCTGCCGCATGTGGTCGCCGAGGGCCGCCGGGTGATCGGCAACATCGAGCGCGTCTCGAACCTGTTCCTCACCAAGACGGTCTACTCGGTGCTGCTGGCGCTGATGGTCGGTATCGCGCAGGTGCCGTTCCCGTTCCTGCCGCGGCACATCACGATCACCGCCTGGTTCACGATCGGCCTGCCCGCCTTCGTGCTTTCGCTGGCGCCGAACAACGAACGCGCCCGCACCGGCTTCGTCGGCAGGGTGATGCGGATGGCCGTCCCGGCCGGGCTGGTCATCGCCACCGCGACGTTCGTGAGCTACCTGCTGGTGTACAAGGGATCCGGACAGTCCGAAGTGGACAAGATCCAAGCGGGGACGACCGCGCTGATCACGCTCATCGCGATCGCGCTGTGGGTGCTCGGGATCGTCGCGCGGCCGTACAAGTGGTGGAAGATCCTGCTGATCGGCGGGATGGTCGTGCTGACGCTCGCGTTGTTCCTGATCCCGTTCACGCAGAAGTTCTTCGCGCTGGACCCGAGTGTGAGCGCGTACACGCTCTCGGCGTTCACCTGCGCCGGGGTGGGGATCGTGCTGGTGGAGGCCGCCTGGTGGATCGGGCGGCATCTGGTGAAGCGCTCCGAGGCCTGACCGGCCAGTTTACGCGATGAAGGGGCCTTTCAAAGCGAATTCGCTTTGAAAGGCCCCTTCATCGCAGCGAGCGAGCCCCGGCGTCAGGCCGCCGGAGTGAACAGCAGCGCCGTGTTGTGCCCGCCGAAACCGAACGAGTTGCTGATCGCCGCGGTCAGCTCCGCCTTGCGGGCCTCGCCCGCCACGACGTCGAGCTGCACCTTCGGGTCCAGGTCCTCGAGGTTCAGCGTGGCCGGGATCAGGCCGTGGTAGATCGCCAGGATCGTGGCGATGCCCTCGACCGCGCCCGCGCCGCCGACCAGGTGCCCGAGTGCGCCCTTGGGAGCGGTCACCACGGTGTGATCGCCGACGGCCTTGCGGATCGCCGCGGCCTCGCCGACGTCGCCGACGACCGTGGAGGTCGCGTGCGCGTTGACGTGCCCGACGTCGGAAGGGGAGACCCCGGCCATCTTCATCGCCGCGCGCATGGCGGCGATCTGGCCGATGCCTTCGGGGTGGTTACCCGTGATGTGGTACGCGTCCGAGGTGATCCCGAACCCGCTCAGCTGCGCGTAGATCCGCGCGTTGCGGGCCCTGGCGCGGTCGGCCCGCTCCAGGATCACGACGCCGGAGCCCTCGCCGAGCACGAAACCGTCGCGGTTCGCGTCGAACGGCCGCGAAGCCTTCGTGGGATCGTCGTTGCGGGTGGACACCGTCCTCGCCTGGGCGAACCCGGCGAGGGTGATCGGGTGGATGCACGCCTCGGCGCCACCGGCGACCACGACGTCGGCCCGGCCGGTCCGGATCATCTCGTAGCCGGCGGCGATGCCTTCCGCACCCGAGGCACAGGCCGAGGCGGGCGAGTGCACGCCGGCACGGGCCTTCAGGTCGATGCCGACGTGCGCGGCCGGACCGTTCGGCATCAGCATCGGCACGGTCAGCGGGGACACCTTGCGGAGGCCCTGCTTGTGCAGCAGATCGTTCTGCGAGATCAGGGTGACCGGACCGCCGACACCGGTGCCGATGGTCACCCCCAGGCGCTCGGGGTCCACATCCTGATGCTCATCGGTCGGCTGCTCGAAGCCCGCGTCCGCCCAAGCCTGACGCGCGGCGATGAGCGCCACCTGCTCGCACCTGTCCAGGCGGCGGGCCTGGACCCGAGGGAGGACCTCGGACGGGTCCACGGCGAGCGTGGCGCCGATCTTCACCGGCAGGTCGAGCTCGTCGACCCAGTCGGCTTCGAGCCGGCGGATGCCACTCTCACCGCCGAGCAGGCCGTCCCACGTGGACGTGACGTCCCCGCCGAGCGGCGTGGTGGCACCCAGCCCGGTGATCACGACGTCGATGTTGCTCATTGGAGTCTCCCCAAGGTCGGCGCCATCAAGTACTGGTGACTTACTTGGAGTTGGCGGACACGTAGGTCACCGCGTCGCCAACGGTCTTCAGGTTCGCCAGCTCGTCGTCCGGGATCTTGACGCCGAACTTGTCCTCGGCCTGAACAGCGATCTCCACCATGGACAGCGAGTCGATGTCGAGGTCGTCCACGAAGGACTTCTCGGCGGTCACGTCGTCCTGCGCCACACCGGCGACCTCTTCGACGATCTCGGCGAGGCCGGCGAGGATCTCTGCGTTGTCTGCCACTGGTTGTTCCCTTCTCGGTGATGCTTTCGGCTGCCCCGCGGGCACGGCGCCCGCGGGGGAAGTATTCATCACGGGCAGATGAAGGCCTGGCCCGCGTAGGAGAGTCCGGCGCCGAAGCCGACGGCGAGTACGACGTCGCCCTGCTTCGCGGTGCCTGCCTTGCGCATGTGGTCCAGCGCGAGGGGGATGGACGCGGACGAGGTGTTGCCCGAGTACTTGATGTCGTCGGCCACGATCATGTCCTCGCGGGCGCCCTTGGCGCGCAGCTTCTTGGCGATGGCCTCGACGATGCGCAGGTTGGCCTGGTGCGGGATCAGCACGTCCACATCGGACGGTTCGAGTCCGGCGATCTCCAGTGCCCGCAGCGCGATCGGCGCGATCTGCGTGGTCGCCCAGCGGAAGACCGACTGGCCCTCCTGGTAGATCCACTTTTCGTCGCGCATGTAGATGAGGTCGACGTGCTCACCCGCGCTGCCCCAGGCGACCGGGCCGATCTGCGCGGTGTCGGCCGCGCCGACCACCGCCGCGCCGGCGCCGTCGGCGAAGATGATCGCGTTCGCGCGGTCGACCGGGTCGACGTGGTCGGTGAGTTTCTCGGCGCCGATGACGAGCGCCTTCTTCGTGCTGCCCGCCCGGATCAGGTCCGAGGCGACACCGAGGCCGTAGCAGAACCCGGCGCAGGCGGCGTTGAGGTCGAACGCGGCCGGATGCGTGATCCCGATCCGGTCGGCGACCTGGGCGGCGGCGTTCGGGATCTGGGTGGGCATCGTGCAGTTGGGCAGGATGACCGTGTCCACTTCGGACGGATCCACCCCGGCATCGGCGAGTGCCGCCGTGCCCGCCTTGACCGCCATGTCGACCAGCGACTCGTCCTTCTCGGCGAACCGGCGCTCGACGATGCCGACCCGTTCGCGGATCCACTGGTCGTTGGTGTCCATGATCTGCGACAGATCGTCGTTGGTCACGATCTTCTCGGGTTGGAAGCTCCCGACGCCGAGAACGCGGCTGCCGGCGGCGCCCGTGGTCTGCCGCAAGGTGGATCGGTCGGTCACGAAGCGTCCTCCTGCCCGTGAAGCTTCGCCAGCTCGGCCGGCGTCTTCAGCGCGATGGTGGTGGTCACGGTTCCCTTGAGCTGCCGCTTGACCAGCCCGGTCAGCGTGCCCGCCGGCGGGAGTTCGAGCGTCGTGGTGACGCCCGCGGAGACCAGACCGTCCATGGTCAGGTCCCAGCGCACCGGGTTCGTGACCTGCTTGACCAGCCGGTCGAGGTATTCGGCCCCGCTGGTGACGACCTGGCCGTCGGCGTTCGACAGCAGCGGACGCGTCGGGTCCGCCGGGGTGATCTTCGCAGCCTGGTCGGCGAGCGCCGCCTGCGCGGGGGCCATGTACGCCGTGTGGAACGCGCCCGCGACCTTGAGCGCGCGGACCTTGGTGCCTTCGAGTGGCTCGGCCACGATCCTCTCGATCGCGTCGGCGGCGCCCGAGGCGACGATCTGGCCCGCGCCGTTGCGGTTCGCGGCGGCGAGGCCGTGGCCGTCGAGCCAGGCGACGACCTGCTCCGGGTCACCGAGCATGACGGCGGCCATGCTCGTGGGCTCCAGCGCGCACGCCTTCGCCATCTCGGCGCCACGGATGGCGGCCAGCGCGACGGCGTCGTCGGGGCTCAGGACCCCGGCGATGGCGGCGGCGGCCAGCTCGCCGACGGAGTGCCCAGCGACCGGCGCGTCCGCGGCGACAAGTGCCTCGCGCTGGAGGTGTTCGAACGCCAGCAGCGAGAGCGCCACGATCAGCGGCTGGGTGATCGCGGTGTCCTGGATCTCTTCGGCGTCCGCTTCGGTGCCGAGGCGGACGAGATCGAGACCGGCCCGCTCGGACCAGGCTTCGACGCGCGCGCGGGCACCGTCGAGCTCGAGCCAAGGGGTGAGCATGCCTGGGGCTTGGGAACCCTGACCGGGGGCGAGGACTGCTGCTGTCACTCCACTAGGGAACACTCTCGGCCACCGAGGTCGTGATGCCGAGGCTCACCAAGTCCGGCGAGTGTAATTGTGGGAACCCTCCAAAAGTGCCTTCCTGATCACTGTGCTTAACCCAAAAGCCTTGTCGGGTTCAACCAGCTTTCCCTATGAAGTCCATCACTGCGCAGCGTTACCACCGGGTTTACCAGAGCCCGCGGGCCCGGGCCAGCCGCCCGACCGTCAGCGCCACCTTCAGCACCCAGGCGTCGCGCGATTCGGCGGCGTGGCGGCCGGTGAGTTCGGCCGCCTTCCGCAACCGGTACCGGACGGTGTTCGGATGCACGAACAACGTCCGTGCGCAGATCTCGAGGACACCGCCGCTGTCGAGATAGGTCTCCACCGTCCGCAGCAGTGCCGGTCCCGCCTCCTCCAGTGGCCGGGCGATCTGCTCCACGAGCAGGCGTTCCGCTTCGGGATCGCCGGACAGCGCGCGCTCCGGCAGCAGGTCGATCGATCTCGCGGGCCGCGGCGCACCGGGCCAGCCGACGACGGCGCGCAGGCCGGAGAGCGCCTCTGTCGCGCTGTGGTGTGCCTCGGCGAGCGTGGGCACCGTCGGCCCGGCGACCACCGGCCCCTCGGCGAAGGCGACGGACAGTTTGGTGAGGATCTCGCGGTCCTTGACGCTGCCGTCGGTGGGGCCGGCCACGACCACGACCAGCCGGGACCCCTGCACCGAAAGCAGGACGGGGCGCCCCACCCGCGCGGCGCGGCTGCGCACTTCGAACACGACGGCAGGCGGGTCGTCCGACGTCGGGGTGCCGACCAGCGCGGTGGCGGGCGCGGCGGGATCCCAGCCGAGCGCGGCCGCACGGGAGAGCACGGCCTCCTCGGCGTCACCGCGGACGACGCCGTCGACGACCAACGCCTCCAATCGCGCGTCCCAGGCGCCGCGCGCCTCGGCGGCGGCGGCGTAGGAGTTGGCGGCGGCGAACGCGATTTCCCTGCCGTAACGCAGGATCCCTTCGATCAGCGCGGCGCGTTCCGCCTCATTCGCGGCGAACTCCGGCAGCTGCTCTTCGAACACCTCGATCGCCAGCCGCACCATCCCGACCGCCTGCCGCAGGCTCACCCAGCGGGACAGTTCGGCCGGCGCTTCACGGAACGCCTCGGTGGTGAGGGAGAGCGCCTCCTTCGCGTCGCGGAGCCAGTCGACGAAACCGGCGGCACCCGCCTGGGTGATCAGCAGAACGCTCGCGCGCTGGTCGGCGGGAAGGCGGGCGAACCAGCTCAGCCGTTCCTCCATCACCGCCACGCTCGCACTCGCGAGACGGCCGGAGGCGTGTTCGAGCCGCCGGAGGGTCTTGGCGGACAGCCCGTGGTGCTTGGGCACATGCCGTCCGGAAGTCGCATCAGCCATGGTCAGCCGATCCTAGTCCGCCCCGGCGAGATGCTCCTCGTCCTGCGGCCGGACCGGCCTCGCGTCCGAAGTGGACAGACGTCGCGCGATCAAGGGCGATGAATGGTGAAAGGTGTTCGCATAAAACTCGAGGCCGCCCGGCGCGAGCGTTTTTCGCTGCGCCGGACGGCCTCGTCTCCCCGGTCCCCACCGGTAGGACAAGTATGGGACTTGTGGATCTTTTCCCGCTACCTCACTCACTCGATCGTGGGTCGCCAAGTCGCCGGTGACGGGCCCGTGATCAACGATTCCTCGCAAGCCGCGCCGGTGTTCGGAGCGGATGCGCGGAGGAGGGATTTCACCGTGTGCGAGCAGCCGAAAGACAGTCTGGGGCAAGCATGCGACCTTGTCGCCATACATCGCGGCCCCAACCGGTCGAATTCCTGATCATCCTCATCGGCTGGGTGATCGCGAAGGCCGTGTCAAAGGCAAAGGCATGGGGATTGGTTCTGTCGACGAATGTCGACGCTGGCGGGATCTTCGTCAAACTTGTGTACTACTTCATTCTCCTGATCGCCTTGCAGTTCGCGTCCGGCGTATTCGGTGAGAGCAATCCGGTCAGCGCGCTGCTCGACGACATCATCGCGTTCCTGCCGCGGATCCTGGTCGCGCTGGTGCTGGTGATCGTCGCCGGCTCCGGCGGCGGCCTGATCAAACCCGCGCAGGAGCGACGGCAGGGCTGGCCGGCCAACTCGCAGGGACGGCTGGAGCCGGGCGGCGGCAATCAGAAAGTCCGTTCGGAGCCGCCGACGTCGCCCGTGGGCATCGGTCGCGTAGATTCCTGAGCATCCCGCGGGCCCGGTGATCGAGGAAGGCACCGGGCCCGCGTGGAGTCGACGGGGGCCCATCGCCGCGGACCAAGCGGCGGCGGGCCCCTTCGTCGTGCCCGGGCGGCTACTCCACCTCAGCGGCTCTCAAGCCCGTTGCCTGTTCCGCAGCTCACACTCTCTAGGGAATGGTGTCGCGGCGGAGCATGTTGGAGCGGTAGACGACAGAGGGGCGCGGACGTGGACTTCCTGCTGCACAACGGTGTCACGGTGCTGGGTCAGTGGATCTCCTTCGCCGAACTGGCGGGGCAGATCTTCGCGCTGGCCGTGGTCTTTCTGGCTCAACGCCGCACGCTGTGGACCTGGCCGGTCCAGGTCGGTGCCACCGTGCTGCTGTTCTCCGTCTACCTCTCCGCGCACCTCGGCGGGCTCGCCACCAGGCAGATCGCGATCCTCGCCATCTCGATCTACGGCTGGTGGGCGTGGTCCCGCCGCAGCGACCCGGTCTACGGCGTCGTCGTCCGCAAGGGCCGTCCCGCCGAACGGCTGGCGATGATCGGCGCGTTCGCGATCGGCACCACCGCGATGGCGCTGGTGCTCGACGCGCTGGACGCGTCGTGGGCGCCATGGCCGGACGCCGCGATCTTCGTCGGCACGCTGGTCGCCTTCGCCGCGCAGGGTGCCGGGCTCGTCGAGTTCTGGCTGGTGTGGCTGGTCGTCGACGCGATCGGTGTCCCGCTCCAGCTTTCTTCGGGCCTGTACTTCTCCGCGGCGGTCTACATCGTGTTCGCCGGGCTGGTCGTACACGGCTGGTGGAGCTGGAACCGCACGGCGAAGCAGGTCCGCACCGCGCCGTCCGGGGTCACCGCCGCGGCCCGCTGACCCCGCGTTTCGTCCTCTGGTTGCGGTAGTTCGTATCACGAACTACCGCAACCAGAGGACGAAACGCGTGTGGGGTATCAGCGCAGGGTGGCGTGCGAGGGCTTGAGGTCGTCGAGGGTACGGACGCCGAGCAGCTGCATGGTCCGGACGATCTCGGCGCGCAGGATGTCCACGCACCGCTGAACCCCACGCTCGCCCCCGGCCATCAGGCCGTAGAGGAACGCGCGCCCGATGAGCACCGCGTCGGCGCCACGCGCGATCGCGGCCACGATGTCGCCACCGGAGAGAACGCCGGTGTCGACCCACACCTCGGCGTCGCCCTGGATCTCGTCGAGCACCGCGGGCAGTAGTTCGATCGGCGTCGGCGCGCGGTCGAGCTGACGGCCGCCGTGGTTGGACAGCAGCACCGCGTCGGCGCCGTGCTTGACCACGTCACGCGCGTCATCGACGTTCTGGACGCCTTTGATCACCAGCTTGCCCGGCCAGGTCTGGCGGACCCAGTCGAGGTCGTCGAAATTCAGGGTGGGGTCGAAGAGCTGGTTGAGCAGTTCGGCGACCGTGCCGTCGAACTGGCTCAACGACGCGAAGGTCAGCGGCTCGGTGGTCAGCAGGTTGAACCACCACGACGGATGCATCGCGCCGTCGACAAACGTCTTGAGGGTGAGCGCCGGCGGGATGGTCAGTCCGTTGCGGACATCACGCAGCCGCGCGCCCGCGACCGGGGTGTCCACCGTCAGCATGAGGGTGTCGAAACCGGCGGCCCAGGCGCGATTCATCAGATCTTCGCCTGCTTTGTGGTCGCGCCAAACGTAGAGCTGGAACCACTTGCGGGCCTCCGGTGCGGCGGCCGCGAGGTCTTCGATCGACGTCGTCGCCATGGTCGACAACCCCATCGGGATACCGTTGCGCTGCGCGACGCGGCCCACCGCGGACTCGCCCTCGTGGTTCATCATGCGGGTGAACCCGGTCGGCGCGAACGCGAACGGCAGCGCCGAACGCTTGCCGAGGATGTCCTTGCCGGTGTCCACATCGGACACGCCGCGGAGAATGTTGGGATGGAATTCCACGCTGCGGAAGGCCTGCCGGGCGCGGCGGAGGCTGTCCTCCAGCTCCGCGGCGCCGTCGGTGTAGTCGAACGCCGCCCTCGGCGTCCGCTTGCGGGCAAGCATCCGGAGGTCGGCGATCGTGTGCGCGCCCGCCAGGCGCCGCTCGGTCGGATTGAGCACGATCGGCTTCGGCCGCAGGATCTGCTTCAGCTCACTCGGCTTCGGCAGTCGACGCTTCGTCACACTCGCTCACCCTCTCCGTTCGCCCCCGAAACATCCGATGTCTCACCCTAGACGATCGGCGACCGGGTGTTATGAACGGACCGTTCATAACAAAATCTGTTATGAACGGTCCGTTCATAACACGGCTAGGCGCTACCGGAGTCCGACAACTGCGGACCCGCGGCGGCGACGTCGTCGAGGCGGTACTTGCGCGCCGCCTCCACCACCTTCGCCTGGCCGACCTCGCCGCGCTTGGCGAGCGCGCTCAGCGTGCCGACCACGATCGACTGCGCGTCGACCAGGAACTTCCGCCGGGCGGCGGGGCGGGTGTCGGAGAACCCGAACCCGTCGGTGCCCAGCGTCAGCATGTCGGTCGGCACCCAGGGGCGGATCAGGTCCGGCACGGCACGCATCCAGTCCGAAACCGCCACGACCGGCCCGTTCACGCCGGACAGCTTCTCCGTGACGTACGGCACACGCGGGGAGTCGCCCGGGTGCAGCAGGTTGTCGTGGTCGATCGCGACGGCCTCGCGCCGCAGTTCGGTCCACGACGTCGCCGACCACACGGCCGCGCGGACGCCCCACTCCTCGGCGAGCATCTGCTGCGCGCGGAGCGCGTCCGGCATGGTGACGCCGGACACCAGGATCTGCGCCTCCGGCCCGTCGCCCGACGGGGCTTCGGCGTACCGGTACAGACCCTTGAGCAGACCGTCCACGTCGAGGTTCTCGGGCTCGGCGGGCTGCTGGTAGGGCTCGTTGTAGATCGTCATGTAGTAGAAGATGTTCTCGCCGTTGCCGTCCGGCCCGGTCTCGCCGTACATCCGGCGCAGACCGTCCCGCACGATGTGGGCGATCTCGAACGACCACGCCGCGTCGTAGGCCACGACGGCCGGGTTGGTCGCCGCCAGCAGCAGCGAGTGCCCGTCGGCGTGCTGGAGGCCCTCACCGGTCAGCGTGGTGCGGCCGGCGGTGGCGCCGAGCACGAACCCGCGGGCCATCTGGTCCGCCGCCGCGTAGAGGCCGTCACCGGTCCGCTGGAACCCGAACATCGAGTAGAAGATGTAGATCGGGATCATCGGCTCGCCGTGCGTGGCGTACGAGGTGCCGACGGCGGTGAACGACGCGGTGGAACCCGCCTCGTTGATGCCCTCGTGCAGGATGACGCCCTTTTCGGACTCCTTGTAGGCCAGCATCAGGCTCGCGTCGACCGACGTGTACGTCTGGCCGTGCGGGTTGTAGATCTTGGCCGTCGGGAACATCGAGTCGAGGCCGAAGGTGCGTGCCTCGTCCGGGATGATCGGGACGATCCGCTTGCCGATTTCGGCGTCCTTCGCCAGCTCGCGCACGAGCCGGACGAACGCCATCGTGGTGGCGACCTCCTGCTTGCCCGATCCCTTGCGGATGCTTTCGTAGACCTTGTCGCCGGGCAGTACGAGCGCCTTCGAGGCCTTCGGGCGGCGCTCCGGCAGGAACCCGCCGAGCGTCTTGCGGCGGCCGATCATGTACTCGATCTCCGCCGAGTCCTTGCCAGGGTGGTAGTACGGCGGCAGCTTCGGGTCGCGCTCGAGTTCCTCGTCGCTGATCGGGATGCGCTGGGCGTCCCGGAACAGCTTGAGGTCGTCGAGAGTGAGCTTCTTCATCTGGTGCGTGGCGTTGCGGCCCTCGAAGGACGGGCCGAGGCCGTAGCCCTTGATGGTGTGGGCCAGGATCACCGTCGGCTGGCCGTGGTGCTCCAGCGACGACTTGTAGGCCGCGTAGACCTTGCGGTAGTCGTGCCCGCCGCGCTTGAGGTTCCAGACGTCGGCGTCGGTGAGGTCCTTGACCAGTTCCTTGGTCCGCGGGTCGCGGCCGAAGAAGTGCTCGCGGACGAAGGCGCCGTCGTTGGCCTTGTAGGTCTGGAAGTCGCCGTCCGGCGTGGTGTTCATCAGGTTGACCAGCGCGCCGTCGCGGTCCGCGTGCAGCAGCGAGTCCCACTCGCGGCCCCAGATGACCTTGATGACGTTCCAGCCGGCGCCGCGGAAGTACGACTCCAGCTCCTGGATGATCTTGCCGTTGCCGCGCACCGGGCCGTCGAGCCGCTGCAGGTTGCAGTTGATCACGAAGGTCAGGTTGTCGAGGCCTTCGCCGGCGGCCACGTGGATGAGGCCGCGCGATTCCGGCTCGTCCATCTCGCCGTCGCCGAGGAACGCCCAGACGTGCTGGTCGCTGGTGTCCTTGATGCCGCGATCGCGCAGGTAGCGGTTGAACCGGGCCTGGTAGATCGCGTTCATCGGGCCGAGGCCCATGGACACGGTCGGGTTCTCCCAGAACTCCGGCATCAGCCGGGGGTGCGGATACGACGGCAGGCCGCCGCCCTCACCCGCGTGCGAGTACTCCTGGCGGAACCCGTCCAGCTGGTTCTCGGTGAGCCTGCCCTCGAGGA
Source organism: Amycolatopsis coloradensis (assembly GCF_001953865.1). GTDB lineage: Bacteria > Actinomycetota > Actinomycetes > Mycobacteriales > Pseudonocardiaceae > Amycolatopsis > Amycolatopsis coloradensis. The sequence goes on along the minus strand of NZ_MQUQ01000002.1, from coordinate 22,734 downwards.
ACGCGCGAGCGTAGATGCCGGGGGAGGCGTGGCCCTGGATGAAGATCTGGTCGCCGCCGCCGGAGTGGTCCTTGCCGCGGAAGAAGTGGTTGAAGCCCACCTCGTACAGCGCCGCGGACGAGCCGTAGGTCGAGATGTGGCCGCCGACACCCACGCCGGGACGCTGCGCGCGGTGCACCATGATCGCGGCGTTCCACCGGATGTAGGCGCGGTAGCGGCGCTCGATCTCCTCGTCACCGGGGAACCAGGGTTCGTTCTCGGTGGGGATGGTGTTGACGTAGTCCGTCGACGTCAGCGCCGGAACGCCGACGTGACGCTCCCTCGCCCGCTCGAGGATGCGCAGCATCAGGTAACGGGCGCGCTGCTGACCACCCCTGGCCAGCGCCTCGTCGAAGGAGTCCAGCCATTCGGCAGTCTCCTCCGGGTCGATGTCGGGCAGGTGCGCCGCCAATCCGTCACGGATGACGCGTACGCGTGCCGGGGTCTCCTTACCGGAGGCGCCGTCGTTCTGCGGGGCCAAGGGGTCTCCTTGCAAAAGGTGGTAGCTGGTTCTGCTCGTACGCGGGCGTGTTCGCCTTCCATCGTCGTCCTCCGGTTCCGTTCGCGTCACCGCTACTGATCGGTAACGTTCGCGGACCCGATTGCGACACGCCTCGCGCGCGCCTGTATCGCGCGCGCGTTTTCTCTCCCACCCTAAAGCAGGGCGTTCGGAGGCGCCCAAGTGCGCCTGAATTGACCTCGCGCGGGTGGTCCGAATGTCCGTACGCTGCGACACGAGTTGTTCAAGATCCGGTGTGGACGGTTGCGCGCAGCGCCTCACCAGTGTTCGCTAACGGGCATCGTGTACCCGAGTGTGGTGCCCGCCCGGTCGATTCGGCCGGGCGACACCACGCTCCGTCGTAGTTGGAGGAGTGACAGCAGTGGTCGCCGCGGGAGACGCTGATCAGAGCAGCGTCGCCGAAAGGCTTGGGATCAAGCCGGACATGGTGGTCCAGGAGATCGGCTGGGACGAGGACGTCGACGACGACCTCCGAGCGGCGATCGAGGAACAGATCGGCGGCGACATCCTCGACGAGGACGCCGACGAGGTCATCGACGTGGTGCTGCTGTGGTGGCGCGAGGACGACGGTGATCTCGGCGACACGCTGATCGAGGTCCGGACCCCCTTGAACGAGAACGGTGTGATCTGGGTACTGACCCCGAAGACGGGACAGCCAGGGCACGTCGAGCCGAGTGAGATCGCCGAAGCGGTGCCGCAGGTCGGGTTGGCGCAGACGGCCAACATCAATGCCGGCCCGAAATGGGCGGGCACCCGGCTGGTATCGCCGAAGTCGTCCAAGACCAAGCGGTGACCTCCGGAGCCGCGCGATCGACACGATAGGGTTGTCGTCGCAGGCCCCTGTTCGCCCTTTGAGAGGAAACCGCCGGTATGGCCGTCGAGGTCGGATCGCAAGCCCCGGACTTCACGCTCAACGACTACAACAAGCAGGCCGTGAAGCTGTCGTCCTTCCAGGGCGACAAGCCGGTCCTGCTGGTGTTCTACCCGTTCGCGTTCAGCGGCATCTGCACCGGTGAGCTGTGCCAGCTTCGCGACGAGTTCGCGGACTACGACGGTCAGGGCGTCCAGGTCATCGGTGTGTCCGTGGACACCCCGTTCTCGCTCAAGGCGTGGGCCGAGCAGGAGGGCTACCAGTTCCCGCTGCTTTCGGACTTCTGGCCGCACGGTGAGGTCGCGAAGGCCTACGGCGTCTTCAACGAGGCGGCCGGCCTGGCCACCCGCGGCACCTTCCTGATCGACAAGAACGGCGTCGTGCGGTTCGCCGAGGTCAACCAGCCCGGCGAGCCACGCGACCAGCAGGCGTGGAAGAAGGCCGTGGCCTCCCTGGCCTGAGTCTTCACGGTGGCACCCGTGCGCGGGTGCCACCTCCCGGGCGCATAGCTCAGCGGGAGAGCACTCGGTTTACACCCGAGCGGTCGTAGGTTCGATCCCTACTGCGCCCACCGACGAACAGGCATCCGAGTCAGACGTGGTCCTGCCCGGGGTCCGGAGTGACCCCGGTGGCGGCGCTCGTGATCCGCCAAAGTTCGTTCGCGAGCCCCCGGTCCTTGGCGGTCGCCGAGCGGTGTGCCGGACCGGCCGGGCCGCGGATCTCGAACGGTCCGGCCGGGCCAAGGTAGTCCCCGCCGTCGACCGGCCCCGTGGCGGCGAGGAGCTGGGGTGCGATCCCGGCGGTGACCGGCTGCGAGAGGTATCGGTCCGGCAGTACGAGAAGGCGGGACCTCCACGTGCTCCCGCGGGCGAGGGCGTTGGTCAGCAGCTGTGACTTCGTCAGTCCCGGGTGAGCGGCGATCGACAACACCGGGTCGCCGTCGGCGCGCAGCCGCCGATCCAGCTCCGCGGCGAACAGAAGGTTCGCGAGCTTGGAAGCTCCGTAGGCGCGGGTTGGCGAGTAACGCCGGTGCTCCCAATGCAGGTCGGCGAGGTCGAGTCCGCCGGTGCGGTGGCCGAGGCTGGATGTCGTCACGACCCGGGCGGGCCGCCCGCGGTCTCCGGCCGCTCGCAGCGCGGGCATCAGCAGCCAGGTCAGCGCGGCCGGGCCGAGGTGATTGGTGCCGATCTGCAGCTCGAATCCGTCTCGGGTCCGGCTGTGCGGCCCCAGCGACACCGCGGCGTTGTTGATCAGCACGTCGACCCGGTCGCCGGTGCGTTTCCGGATCTCCGCGGCGGCGGCCCGTACCGAGGAGAGGTCGGCCAGGTCGAGCAACACGGGTTCGGCCGACCCGGTGCCGTCGATCCCGGCTCGCACCTGGTCGACGGCCGCCGCTCCACGCTCGGCGTCGCGAACGGTCATCAGGACCCGGGCACCGGCCGACGCCAACGCGCCGGAAAGGGCGAGGCCGAGGCCGGAGGTCGTGCCGGTGACGACGATGGTGCGGCCCTTCAGGTCGGGTAATTCATGTGACACTGTCATATGAAATAGTCTGCCCAGTTCGGATGACACTGTCAACTAGAATGGCCGATGTGACGCGCACCGAGACCGCCGAGGCGACGCGGCAAGCTCTTGTCCGCGCTGCTTCCGAGCTGCTCGACCAGGGCGGCCCTGACGCTGTGACCCTGCGTGCGGTCGGAGCCAGGGCCGGAGTCTCACGAGGTGCGCCCTACGGGCACTTCGAGAACAAAGAACATCTGCTCGGTCAGCTCGCCATCAACGCGTGGACTTCACTGGCGGACGACGTCGAGCATCTTCGTGCGAACCTTGAGTCCACTTCGGACATACGGCTTGAGCGAGCCATTCTGGCGTTGATCGACGTCGCTCGCCGGCGGCCGCACCGGTACGCGCTGATGTTCAGCGCTCCGGCCGATACGCCTGCCGCGCTGGAGGCCGCAGGGCGTCTCGAGGGCGTGTTCCTGGCCCTGGTCGCGGATATGGTCGGCGAATCCGACGCGCCTCGGTTCGGCGCGCTGCTGATGTCGAGTGCGCACGGCATCGCGGGAATGGAGCTCAGCGGTCATCTGGCGAAAGACAAGTGGCAGGTCAGCGTGGAGCAACTCGTGCACATGCTGATCGACGCGATCCGACCCGGGATGTCGAGACGTTGAGCGTCCGCATGTGGTCGACTACTTGCGCATGACACGTGAAGGCCCCTTCACTCGACTGGTTTTTGAAACCGTGGCCGAGTGAAGGGGTCTTCACGCACCCCCAACCCCTGTGGAACGTCTTCGGTTTTTCGGCGGTCTGGTCTGCCCCCTCGGCAGGCCAGACCGCCGGTGCGCCGCGCCGCGGGTGGCGAACTTTCGGCTGCACAAGACAAGAGACGGACTGGACTGCCCAGATACATCAAGATCGGCGGCCAAACGAGTGATCCCGCCGATCACGGAGAGCGACTACGCGCGAGTCAGCCGGTTCGCCAGGGTCGACATCGTGTAGGTCCCGATGCCCATGACGACTTCGAGGGCATTCCGCTCGGTGTGGCCATGGCCGAGGAAGGTCCGCAGCGTCTCGTCGTCCACGCCGCCGGCGTTCTCGAGCACCGCCAGCGTGAACTGGCGGACGGCTTCCAGGCGCTCGTCGGGCACGGGCTCCGCCGAGCGGAGTGCCGCGATGACGTCGTCGCCCGCGTGAAGTCCCTTCAGTTTGCCGGTGTGCATCTCGACGCAGACTTCGCAGCCGTTGCGCGTCGCCACGGTCATCACGACGGTCTCCCGCGCGAGGGGTTCGAGCGTCGTCCGCTCGAAACTCGCGCTGAGCTTCAGGAATCCGTCGAGCAGTTCCGGTGACGACGCCAGCCGGGCGACGGCGGTGGGGAGGTGGCCCAGATGCCGGATGGTCGCTTCCATCGGGCGACGCGAGGCTTCGGGTGCGGTTTCGAGGGTGTGCTCGGTGAACAAGGCTTGCCCCTAAGGTAGTCAACGTGGTTGACGAAAAGGTAAACCAGGTTGTCGAACATGGCAAGCGAGTTCCCGACGTACCCGGATTCGAACTGCCGCTCCTGCTGTTCGCGGGTTTCCGCTCGATCATCGACCGGCTGCACGCCGAGCTGGCCGAACAGGGGCACCCCGACGTCCGTCCGGCGTACGGCTTCGCCATGCAGGCGATCGGCCGTGACGGCGCGACGGCGAGCGAGATCGGGCGGCGGCTCGGGGTCAGCAAACAGGCGGCGGGCAAGACCGTCGACAAGCTGGAGCAGCTCGGCTACGTCGAGCGCGCCGACGACCCGGCCGACGCGCGGCGCAAAGTCGTGCGGCTCACCGGCCGCGGCATCGACTCGCTCGGCCGGTCCGCGGCGATCTTCGAGGAGTTACGCGAGGACTGGGCCGACGCGCTGGGCGCCGACAGGGTCCGCGCCCTCGAAGCCGACCTTCGCACGATGGCGCCCGCGGACGGCTTCCGCCTCGACGTCGCGGGCTGGTTCGGGGCCTAGAAGGGGCAACCCGGGTTCGGCGCGTCCTCCGAGAGCGGGCTCCCGTGCGGCAGCACGTAGAGCACCTCCAGCACCACAGGCGTCGTCCCGAGGTTGCGTCCGATGTGGACGGTGTCACTCGGCTCGGTGAACGTGGCGCCGCGCCGGTACAGCCCGTCGAGGCCGCAGTCGGCCGAGTTGTGCGTCAGCGTGCCCGCCTTGACGTACGCGTAGAGCTTCCCGTCGTGGTAGTGCCAGCCGGTGTACCCGCCCGGCTGGATGACGACCTCGCGCAGGACGTAGTCGGTGTCCCCGACCGTCTTCTGGCTGAAGATCGTCCCGGTCACCCCGGAACCAGGGGTGGCCGCGGCCGTCGACGGGACGGGGAGCGCGAGGACGAGTGTGGCGAGCAGCGTGGTCACGGACCGCGGGCGCATGAGGAAACCGTACCGCGATTCAGGTCGCCCGCAGGGTCTCCAGATGCCGCCGGAGCACCGTTCGCATCAGTTCCGGCGTGGTCCGGCCCGCCGACAGGGCGAGACCGTCCAGCAGCGCGGCCAGCCGTTCGGTCTCGACGGCCAGGTCCAGGCCGTCGAGCAGGCCGCCCGCCCCATGCGCGCCCTCAAGCACCCTTCGGACGAGTGAGCGGACCCCGTCGTACGTGCGAGCGGCTTCCTCGGCGAGATCCGGGCGGTTCTTCGCGGCGGCCGTGAACGCCAGCCAGACGTCGGTTTCGGCCCGGGTCTGTTCGGTGAGCGGCAGCAGTTCGCCGAGCAGTGTTTCGGTGAGTTCCTGCCGTCGCGAGCGTGGTGTCGCGGGGTCGAGCAGGTCCGGGAGGTGCCCCAGCAACCTCGCCACGAGCCGGTCGCTCAGCGAGCGCATGGCGAACACGATCAACTCGTCGTGCCCCTTGAAATAGTGCCGCACCGAACCGATCGCCAGGCCGGCCTCGTCGGCCACGCTCCTGAGCGACGCCTGCGGCAGGCCGTCCCGCTGGATCACGCGGAAGACGGCTTCGGCTATCTCCAGGCGGCGGGCCTCGGGATCGACGATCTTGGGCACGTTGCCTTTATAGCATGACCTTGCTATTTTATTTGGCATAGTCATGCTACAAAGGGGGAGTTCATGAGGACCTGGTTGCTGATCGCGCTGGCTGTCGCCGTGGTGATCGCGATCGTCGTGCGAAGGCTGCGCGGGGAACCACTGGTCGCCCGGGATGTCTTCGGAGCGCCGGTGATCCTGCTCGGATTCGGGGTCTACGGCCTGACCAAGCTCGACGCCTTCACCTTCACGGACGGTCTCTGGCTCGTGCTGGGCTCCGCGGTCGGCTGCGGTCTCGGTGCGGTGCGTGCCGCCACCACGAAGCTGTTCGAGCGCGACGGCGTGCTGTGGCTGCGCTACACCGGCTGGACGTTCGGGGTCTGGGTGCTGTCGCTGCTGGTGAACTTCGGGATCGGTTTCCTGGCCACCATGGCCGGGGCGCATCCCGACGCGAGGCCGGTGACGCTGTCGATCGGCGTCAGCCTGCTGGGCGAGGCACTCGTGCTGGGCATGCGGGCGAAGACGACGGGGCTGCCGTACGCCCCGTCGTCCGAGTCCGCGCTTTCGCGCCGTTAGGCCAGTTTCCCGACTTCGCCCACGAGGAGCGCGATTTCGTCTTCGGTGTTGAAGTAGTGCACCGACGACCGGACCATCGACGGCAGTCCGCGTGCGGCGAAGTCGAACTGGGCTGACGTCGCTTCCACGACGCTGACGTTGATCTTGGCCGCCGCCAAATGCTGTTTCACTTCTTGCGATGGCGTTTTCTCGACGCTGAACGTGACGATCCCGCATTGCCGCGCGCCCTGGTCGTGGATCTGGACGCCAGGGATTTCGCGGAGCGCGTCGCGCAGTTTCGCCGCGAGCGCGGCGACGCGGGCTTCGATGGCGGGCATGCCCCATTCGAGGGCGTAGTCGATCGCCGCGCCGAGTCCGTGCACCGCGGCGTGATCACGTTCCCAGACCTCGAACATCTTCGCCGTCGTATCGACTCGGTAGGTCTCGGGCGCGGTCCACGCCGCGGAGTGCAGGTCGAGCATCGCGGGCTCGAGGCGCTCGCGCAGGCGAGGGTGCGCGTAGAGGAACCCGGTGCCGCGTGGCCCGCGCAGATATTTGCGGCCGGTCACGCTGAGCGCGTCGCAGTTCAGGCGCGTGACGTCGAGATCGATCTGGCCGGCACTCTGGCAGGCGTCCAGCAGGAACGGGATCCCGGCCTCGCGCGCGACCGCGCCGATCTCCTCGGCGGGATTCACCAGCCCGCCCTGCGTGGGCACGTGGGAGACGGCGATCAGCTTGACGTCGCCGTCGATCCGGCGTTTCAAGTCCTCGACGTCCAGCTGTCCTGACTCGTCGTTCTCGACCACCTCGACCACGGCGCCCGTGCGCTTCGCGAGCTGAAGGTAGGAGATGACGTTGCTCGCGTACTCGGACTTCGCCGTCAGGATCCGGTCTCCCGCGGTGAACGGCAGCGCGTAGAAGATCGCCTGCCACGACCGGGTCGCGTTGTCGGTCAGCGCGATGTCGTCGGGTTCCGCGCCGATGAGCCGCGCGGCCGAAGCGTAGACGCCTTCGTGCCGCTCCACGGTCGCCGCGGCCTGCTCATAACCCCCGATCAGGGCTTCTTCGCGCAGGTAGTCGACGACGGTGTCGGTCACCCGTGCTGGCGGGAGCGACGATCCGGCGTTGTTGAGGTGGACCACTTCCGCGCAACCCGGCGTTTCGGCACGGGCGCGGTTGACGTCGAAGTCCTGAATGCTTGTCACTTCTAACTGAATACAGTACGACCGAAGTGCATGCAATACTGAGCGCATGACGAGGAACCTGCTCCGGCGTGACCTCACGGAGGAGATCACCGCCCGTGTGTTCGACGGCCGGATCGCCGCGGACAGCCGGATCAACGAGGTGCATCTCGCCCGCGAGCTGGGCGTCAGCCGGACGCCGCTGCGCGAGGCACTGATCGGGCTGGCCGATCGCGGCCTGCTGGTGTCGGCGCCGGGTCGTGGTTTCCTCGTGCCGCCGTTCGACCCCGAAGAGGCCCGGCGGCTGTATCCGCTCGTCGCGGAACTGGAATCGCTCGCGTTGCGCTGGAGTGCGCCGCAGGACCTCGCCGGGCTCACCGGCGGACTGGACCGGATCACCGCGGAGATGACCACGGAGCTCGAACGGGGCGGCGAGTTGTCCACTTTGGACGATCGCTGGCACTCGCTGTTGCTCTCCCGGTGCACGAATCCGCATCTGCTGCGTCTGATCGAGCAGACCAAACCGCTCCTGAAGCGCTACGACACCTGCTATTTCGGTGGCGCCGAGCGCTCGCTGGAGAGTATCGACGAGCACCGCGGGATCGCCGAGGCGATCCGCGTCTCCGACCTCGCGAGGGCAGCGGAGCTGCTCGTGCGGAACTGGGTGAAAACGCTGGCATATCTGGAAAACACGGAGTGACACGATGTTCGTGACGGCACATCTGAGCGACAACCATCTCGACGGCGGGGAACGCGCCGACGAACGCACCGCCCGGGTCATGCGGTACCTGGAGAACCTGGCGACACCGGTCGACGCGATCCTCGTGACCGGCGACATCGCCGACCACGGCACGATCGAGGAATACCGGCGCGCGGCCGAACTGTTCAAGACCGACGTCCCGCTCTTCACCTGCCCCGGAAACCACGACGAACGTGGCCCGTTCCGCGAAGGGCTGCTCGGCCAGGGGCCGGACGACGGGCCGGTCAACGAGGTGTGCACCGTCGGCGACGTCACTTTCGTCATGGCCGACTCGAGCATCCCCGGCAAACCGGACGGGCAGTTCGACGACGAGACCATGGCCTGGCTGGACGGTGTTCTCGCCGACGGCGACGGTCCCGCCTTCCTCGCCTTCCACCATCCGCCGGTCACGCTCGGCCTGCCGTTGGTGGACGCGATGCGGCAGTACGGCGAGGACAGGCTCGCCGACGTGCTCGCCCGCCATCCGCGAGTGGTGGCCCTGCTCTGCGGGCACGTCCACGCAGGGGCGTCGACCACGTTCGCGGGGGTGCCGCTGCGGTCGGCGCCCTCGGTCGGGTCAAGCATCCTGTTCCCGTGGGAGGAGAACGGTCTCCGGCCGTGGGCGGAAGGCGGGCCGGTCGACTACGACCTGCCGCCGTCGCTGCTGTTCCACGTGCTGCACGACGACGGCAGGCTGACCACGCACCAGCGGGTGGTCCCGGCCTGACGAGGAGTCAGGCGAGGTGGCGTGGTGCTCGCCGGGTCTTGAGTGGTGTCGCGAAAGCCACTTTCGGGACATCAGACGTCCCGAAAGTGGCTTTCGCGACACAGATCCCGCCCGTCAACACGGCAGCGTGATCCGGGAAGGCCGCGCGGGGTCGTGGAAGATCTCGAACCGCGCGGGTTTTCCGTCCACCGCGGTGAAAACCCGCTCGCCGGTGCCGTGGTTGCGGGCGAAGCGGGGGAACGCGCCGCCCGCGATCTGGAGCCGCAGCCGGTGCCCGCGCCGGAACCGGTACGCCGTCGGGTCGAGGTGGACCTCGGCCGCGACCACACCGTCCACATCGGACTCGGGGTTGCCGGGGCGCAGGCGGAGGATGCCGTCGGTGACGTTGCGGGAGACACCGCGGCCGTCCACATCGCACAGCCGGACGAAGACGTCGCCGTGGCCGAGGTCGGTCCGCACGTGCACCAGCGCGGAGATCTCTCCGATGACGTCGAGGTCGCGCTTCAGCCGGTCACCGGTGAAGAGCAGCACGTCCCGACGCTCCTCGACGGCCTTGTTGTCGCGCTGTTTCTGCACGCCCGAGAGCAGCGGACCGCCGACGGACGGGGTCGGATCGGCCGGGTCGAAGGTGAACGTCCCGGGTTTCGACTCGACCGGTTCGGCGGGGGAAAGCCCGCCGGGGCGCAGGAAATACGGGGTGGCGGCGGATTCCGGCGGCCAGCTTTCGAAGTCCAGCCAGCGTCCGGCACCCTGGAGGAACAGCCGCACCGGGGCTTGGCGCAGTGGGGCGGTGTCGCCGAGGAGATGGGCCGACAGGAAGCCGATCTGGTCGGTCAGCAGGGTCTTCAGGCTGGCGGGCTCGCCGTGTGCCCACGGGCCGATGGTGATCCGTGGTGCACGTCCGGCGGCGGCGAGTTCCTTGAAGTCACGCAGCTGGGCGGAGATGAACAGGTCGTACCAGCCGGTCACCATGGTCACCGGGGTCCGCAGCGCGGCGACCTCGGCGCTGTGATCCGCCGGCGCCCAGAAGTCGTCGCCGGGTTCGGCGTGCCCGGAGACGTCCTGGAGGAACCGCACCTGCTTGCCGATGGCCGTCACGTCCGCGCCGGAAACGGGCAGATGCGCCATGGCCGCGCGGGTCTTCTTCGTTTGCCACGGGTTCGGCAGACCGGCGAACCGGCCTTCCTGGCGGCCGATCAGCGCCGACCACGAGACCATGTTGTCGACCGCGAGGATGCCGCCGGGATAGAAGGTCGAGACGAACTCCGACGCGGTGACGCCGAGACACAGTGCTTCGAGGGGTTCATCGAGATACGGCGCGACCGCCCATTGCGTGTGACCGAGGTAGCTCGCGCCCGCCATCGCGACCCGGCCGTCGCACCACGGCTGCTCGCGCAGCCAGGCGACGGTGGCGAGGCCGTCCTCCTTCTCCAGGTGGAACGGCCGGAACTCGCCGCCGGAGCCGAAGGTCCCGCGAGTGCTCTGGAGGACCGTCTGCAAGCCGTGACGGGCGAACGTCTCCCCGAAGATCTTGCCCATCAGGCCCTTCCGGCCGTACGGAGTGCGGATCAGCACCACCGGCCGGGGCTCGTCGCCGGGAACGGCGTAGCGGTCGGCCAGGAGCCGGACGCCGTCGGGCATCGGGACGGGGATCGCCTTGGTCACCGAGGGAGCGGGGCCTTCGGCCGGAGGGAGGCCGAGGAACCGGTCGAGGAGTCGGTCGAGCACGCCTGGGCCGCCTTTCGTGCGGACGATCACCTTCCGCTTGCGACCGTACCCGGGTGGACCCGCGGCTGCCTGAAAGGAAAGCGTCCTTCATTGCGAATTTCGCAATGAAGGACGCTTTCATGGCGCGGGGCAGACCGCCCGGTACCGCCCCGCTGGTCCGGTCACCGAAGCCGCGCGAGCGTCTTGTCTCCCAGCGGATCGTGTTCCACGCGGTGCATCACAAGGCTCCTCAGGCTGCCAGTCGGACTTCGGCGAGCGTGCCCGCCACACGCAGGCCGGGGGTCCCGGTGAAGGGCTTCAGCACTTCCGGATCGACGCCGCACAGGGCGAGCGCGGCGGCGAGCACCGGCTGCCGGGCGCGGTCACCGCCGTCGGCGATCTTGATCGCGATCGCCGTGCCGTCCGGCAGGGCGGCGACCTGGACGGCTTCGAAACCGTCCTTGGCGATCAGGCCGGGAACCGCGCGCATCAGCGCGGTGACGTCGCGGCGGGTGCCGGCGACCAGTTCCGGATGCTTCCGGATCCCTTCGGCCACGAGACCTTCCGGGGTTCCCGGCGCCGCGGCGGCGATCTTCCCGACGGCCGCGGCGAGACCGCGCAGCGAGACCGCGAACAGGGGAGCGCCGCAACCGTCGACGGCGACCTTCGGGATTCGTTGTCCCGTCAGCTCTTCGACGGACTCCGCGATCGCGCGCTGCAACGGGTGCCCCGGATCCAGGTAGTCCTTTGTGGACCACTCGGACCGGCGGCAGGTCGCGAGCATCGCGGCGTGCTTGCCGGAACAGTTGTGCGCCAACCTCGAAGCCGTCCGTCCCGAGGCGATCCAGGAGTCACGCTCGACAGGGTCGAACGGCAGGTCTTCGGGCGTCCGCAGGTCCTCGGCGGAGAGTCCGGCGCCGTCCAGCGTCCGGAGGACCTCCGTCAGATGGAACTCCTCACCCGAGTGGCTGGCCGTGCCGACGGCGAACCCGGCCGGGCTCAGGTCGACGCCGAGCCGCGCCATCGCGGTGGCCTGCAAGGGTTTCGCCGCCGAACGCGGATAGAACGCCGCCTCGACGTCGCCTGCGGAGAACAGCACGCGGCCGTCCGGCGCGAGGACGACGGCCGAACCGTGGTGCACCCCCTCGACCATTCCGTCGCGGAGGAGGTGCACCAGCGGTTCGTGCGCGGGCACGCGGATTTCGGGGATCACAGCTTCGTCTTCTCGAAGACGTCCATGTTGATCCGCTTGCGGACCCCGAACCAGCCCGCCACCAGGGCCAGCCCGATGGCCGGCAGGCAGTACAGGGTGATCCGGCCGGTCTCGTCGAAGCCCATCAGCACGACGACGGTGACGAGGAAGATCAGCGTCGCGATCTCGGTGTAGGGCGAGAACGGGAGGCGGTACGACGGGCGCTCGACCTCGCCGAGCTTCGCCTTGCGCACGAACAGCAGATGCGAAAGCACGATGATCGCCCAGGTGCCGAGGATGCCGATGGCCGCGAAATTCAGGACGATCTCGAAGGCCTGGCTCGGCACGACGGCGTTCAGGCCGACGCCGACCACACAGACCGCCGAGGTGAGCAGGATCCCGCCGTAGGGCACGTGGTTCTTGTTCATCACACCGGTGAACTTCGGCGCGGACCCGGCCAGCGACATCGACCGCAGGATGCGGCCGGTCGAGTACAGGCCCGAGTTCAGGCTGGACAGCGCCGCCGTCAGCACCACCAGGTTCATCACGTTGCCCGCCTGCGGCACCCCCACATGCGAGAGCACGGTGACGAACGGGCTCTCGTTCTTCGAGTACGAGCTCCACGGCATCAGCATCGCCAGCAGGACCACCGAGCCGACGTAGAAGATCCCGATCCGCCACATGATCGAGTTGATCGCCTTGGGCATGATCTTGCGCGGGTTCTCGGTCTCACCGGCGGCGACGCCGACCAGCTCCACCGAGGCGTAGGCGAACACGACGCCCTGGACGATCAGCACCATCGGCAGCACGCCGGCGGGGAAGAAGCCGCCGTTGTCGGCGATCAGCGAGAAGCCGGGTACCTGACCGTCGATCGGCTGCTGGGTGACCAGCAGGAAGATCCCGATCCCCATGAAGGTGACCAGCGCGGCGACCTTGATGATGGCGAACCAGAACTCCATCTCGCCGAACAGCTTCACCGAAACCATGTTCAGCGCCAGCACCACCGCGAGCGCGACGAGTGCCAGCACCCACTGCGGGATCGGCGTGAAGAAGGACCAGAAATGCGCGTACAGCGCGATCGCGGTGATATCCGCGATACCGGTCGTCGACCAGTTCAGGAAGTGCATCCAGCCCGCGACGTAAGCACCTTTCTCACCCATGAATTCCCGGGCGTAGGAGACGAAGGCGCCGGAGGAGGGGCGGTACAGGATGAGTTCGCCGAGCGAACGCACCACGAAGAACGCGAAAAGGCCGCAGACCGCGTACACGATCGCCAGCGCCGGGCCCGCCTGCGTGAGCCGTCCGCCCGCGCCGAGGAACAGGCCGGTGCCGATGGCGCCGCCGATCGCGATCATGTTGACGTGGCGGGGCTTCAGCGCCTTGTCGTAGCCGGCGTCACCGGCGTCGGCCGGCACCGGCACGGACTTGTCGTCCGCGCTGAGGGTCTGTTCGGTCACGGTGTCAGTCGTCCTTGTTCTGGTGCGTCGTGTGACTCGGCCGCACGATGGTGGTGAGCGCGTCCTCGACGTGGTGGAGATGGGAGGTCATCGCCGCGACGGCGTCCGCTTCGGAGCCCGCGGCGATGGCGGTGACGATCTCACGGTGCTCGGTGTTCGAGCGGGTCCGACGTCCACCCAATTGGTTGAGAAATGCCGACTGGCGTGCCAGCGCGTCCCGGATCTCCTCGATGACCTTGCCGAACACCGGGTTGCCCGAGGACTGGGCGATGGTGATGTGGAACAGCGAGTCCAACGCCACCCACGCGGTGTTGTCGGTTTCGAGGTCCATCCGCCCGACGAGGTGGCCGAGCAGGTCCAGGTCGTCGCTGCTGCGGCGCAGGGCCGCGTATCCGGCGACGGGGATCTCGACGTGACGCCGCACCTCGAACAGATCGCGGGCAGAGTAGGTCCCGAAGGTGGGGTTCTCGACCGGCCCGGTGGCGGTCACGAAGGTCCCCTTGCCCGTTTTGGACACGGTGAGCCCGAGTGCCTGTAGTCCCCGCAGCGCTTCGCGGACGACTGATCGGCTGACCTCGAACTCCTTGCCGAGCGCCGATTCCGACGGCAGCTTCTGGCCGACGGGGTACTCGCCACGCTCGATGGCACCGCGAAGGTGGGCCAGTACGGCCTCCATCGCGCTGATGCGCCGTGGACCACCGTGTCCGGCTGTCTGGCTGTCAGACAGGTTCATGAGACGAGATCGTGCGGTCGGCCCCCCGCTTTGTCAAGCGCTCGGCCGAGGGCTCCGATCCGGCCCGCGAGGTCGGCGTCGATGGGGTAACCGGCCGAGAAGGGGAAGCCGTGCTGGGCGCTCTCGTACGTCCGGAGTTCCGTTGTGACACTGGCTTCCCGCGCGGAGGTGGCCAGTGTCACAACGGCCCGACGCGGGCTGGCCGTTTCGGGTGATCGGCCGGACGACACGGCGAGATGTCCCTCTGGACACGCGTGTCGTCCAACCAATCACGCGTGTCGTCCCGCTGGTCACGCGACACCGCCACCCGCGCTCGGTACCCAAGACACTCTCGGCCCAAGCGCGACCATCGGGAGGGGTCAAACCCGCTTGAGCGCGATCACCGGGAAAGGACGGCTGGTCTTCGACTGGTGTTCGGCCAGCCGCGGGAACGCCTTCGCCTGCTTCGCGAACAGACGGTCCCGTGCCGCTCCGGTGATCTCGACAGCGTGAGCGGTGAAGGCCTCTCCGTCCGCTTCGACGTCGACGGACGACTCCGAGATCAGGTTGCGGTACCAGTCCGGATGTCCGGGAGCGCCCCCGTTGGCGGCGAACACGATGTAGCGGTCGTCGTCGGCCAGGAACAGCATCGGCGTCACGTGCCGCCGTCCGGTGCGGGCGCCGGTGGTGGTGAGCAGCAGCGTCGGGAGGCCGTCGCCTCGGCGGCCGTTCGCGCGGAACTCCGCGATCACGCGTTCGTTCATGGCCTGTAGGTCGATCATCAACTCTCCGAGCGGCTCGGTGATCTTGGCGGCTGGCCAGTCTGCACATCCGCGCCCAGGTCGGCAAGCGTTTTTCGATCATGGCTGCTCACGACGACGCGGAAACTGTCGGTGCCGCCGGAGACACTGCACGAGTGAGCCCCGTCAGCCGAGGGCGCAAGCCCAAGAAGCCGAAGAATCAGCGCTCCCGCTCGCCGCGTCCCTTCGACGTGACCAGGGTGGAGCGCTGGCCGAAGCTGCTCCACGGCGCTGTCGAGCTGTCGGACCGCGTCGTGCGGGGCGAATCGGACCGGGACAGGGTCGTCCTCGCCGCCACCCTGACCGCGGGCCAACGCTCGGTGGGCGTCAGGGTGGTGGTCGACGGCGACAGCGTCCGCACGATCGAACTTCACGCGGAGCCATCGGACGCCTTGGTCTCGCGCCGCCGCTCCGAGGTCAAGGCCTCGCTGACACCCGAGGAGTTCCGGAGCCAGGTCGAGGCGGCGCTGATCGTCCGTGCCGATTTCGACGCCTGGCTTTGCGAAAGGGTCCCGGATTTCTTCGAGCGCTGGAAGTCGGACCTGCCCGAACGAGCCGGCCAGCTGCGCCGATGGCTCGGCCTCCCCGAGTACGAACCGGTACCCCGGCCGGCGGTCGATCCTGTTCCGCTCGTCCTGCCTCCGCCCATGCCTGCCACCGGGCTCAGCCTGGCGGTCGCCCTGTCCGGGCCGGACAGGGCGATCTGGCGACGGGTCGAGGTCCGCTCCGACGTCACGCTCGCCGGAGTGCACCGGATCCTGGCGGCGGTGTTCGACCGGGACGAGCGGCAGTACCACCGGTTCGAGACCGCGTACGGCGTCTTCAGCTCCGATGGCCAGGGCGGAGAAGGCGATCGCCTGGACGATCAGGTGCTCCTCGGCCAGGTCGTCACGGCGCCGGGTCACCGGCTCCCTTACGAGGCGGAGCGCTGGCGGCACTGGATCCGCGTCGAGCGAGTGGTCGACCTCCCCGAAACGCCGAGCTGTCTCGACGGCGAGCGTGCGGCGCCTCCGCCGGAATGCGAAGACGAGCACGCGTACGAGATGTTGCTGGAGGCGCTGAGAGATCCGGGCGACGACGAGAACGAGGGGCTCCTCGAAGAGCTCGGCGGCTACGGATTCGATCCGGAGTGGTTCGACAGGGAGGGGGTCAACGCCCGGCTGGGCTGAGCATCGCTGCCCGTTCGGGTGGCGGCGACTACGGCGAGGCCGCTGGATTTGATCTTGATCGGCTAGCAGACTCGGCACTGCCCGAAGGCCGCGTCCCCCCGCGAGTTGCTGATGATCATGAGAAGCCTAGGGTGGGAGGACCGGCCCGCGTCACGCAGCCAGGGACCCGTCTGCCTAGGGGAGGTTTTCGCTGGTGTCGAACGATTCCTTCGTCCACCTGCATGTGCACACCGAGTACTCGATGCTCGACGGTGCGGCGAAGATCGCCCCCTTGTTCAAGGAGGCGGCGCGGCTCGGCATGCCCGCGGTCGGCATGACCGACCACGGCAACATGTACGGCGCGGACGAGTTCTACCAGCAGGCGGTCAAGCACGACCTCAAGCCGATCATCGGCATCGAGGCCTACATCGCGCCGGAGAGCCGGTTCCACAAGAAGCCGGTGTTCTGGGGCCAGGCCAATCAGCGTGGCTCCGACGAGTTCGGTGAAGGCGGCGACGTCTCCGGTAGTGGTTCCTACACGCACATGACGATGCTCGCCGAGAACTCCACCGGCCTGCGGAACCTGTTCAAGCTCTCCTCGCTGGCGAGCATGCAGGGCTACTACCGCAAGCCCCGGATGGACCGCGAGCTGATCGCGGAGAACCACCAGGGCATCATCGCGACCACCGGCTGCCCCTCGGGCGAGGTGCAGACGCGACTGCGGCTGGGGCAGCGCACCGAGGCGATCCAGGCCGCGTCGGACTACAAGGACATTTTCGGCGCCGACAACTTCTTCCTCGAACTGATGGACCACGGGCTGCCGATCGAGCGGTCGGTCCGGGAAGGCCTGCTCGAGGTCGGCAAGCTGCTCGACCTCAAGCCTTTGGCCACGAACGACTCGCACTACGTCACCAAGGACCAGGCCGACACCCACTCCGCGCTGCTGTGCGTGCAGGCGGGCAAGACCCTGAACGACCCGAACCGGTTCAAGTTCGACGGTGACGGCTACTACCTGAAGTCGGCCGCCGACATGCGGGAGTACTGGGACAAGGAAGTTCCCGGCGCCGCCGACTCGACGCTGCTGATCGCCGAGCGCGTCGAGTCCTACAAAGACGTCTACACACACAAGGACCGGCTGCCGTTCTTCGAGGTCCCCGAGGGCTACGACCAGGGCACCTGGCTGCGGGAAGAGGTCGCGCGCGGTCTCAAGTGGCGGTACCCGGACGGCGTCCCGGACGAGTACTACAACGAGCGCATCGAGATCGAGCTCGACGTCATCATCGGGAAGGGCTTCCCCGCCTACTTCCTCATCGTCGCCGACCTCATCAACTACGCCCGCAAGGTCGGCATCCGCGTCGGCCCCGGCCGTGGTTCGGCCGCCGGCTCGCTGGTCGCGTACGTGCTCGGTATCACCAACCTGGACCCGATCCCGCAGAAGCTGCTGTTCGAGCGGTTCCTGAACCCCGAACGCGTGTCCATGCCCGATATCGACATCGACTTCGACGACCGCCGTCGCGGCGAGATGATCCGCTACGCCACCGACAAGTACGGCGTCGACAAGGTCGCGCAGGTCATCACCTTCGGCACCATCAAGACCAAGGCGGCCATCAAGGACTCCGCCCGCGTCCACTTCGGCCAGCCCGGCTACGCGATCGCGGACCGGATCTCGAAGGCGCTGCCGCCGCCGATCATGGCGAAGGACATCCCGCTCTCGGGCATCGTCGACTCCAAGCACGAGCGCTACGGCGAGGCCGCGGAGGTCCGCGCGCTCGTCGAGACCGACGAAGAGTGCAAGACGATCTTCGAGACCGCCCGCGGCCTCGAAGGCCTGATCCGCAACGCCGGCGTCCACGCCTGCGCGGTCATCATGTCCTGCGACCCGCTGACCGACGCGATCCCGCTGTGGCAGCGTGACGACGGCTCGATCATCACCGGCTGGGACTACCCGTCGTGCGAGAACATCGGCCTGCTCAAGATGGACTTCCTGGGCCTGCGGAACCTCACCGTCATCGGTGACGCGATCGACAACATCAAGACCAACCGCGGGGTCGACATCGACCTCGACACCCTCGGCGTCGAAGACCCGGAGACGTACAAGCTGCTCGCCAGGGGAGACACGCTCGGCGTGTTCCAGCTGGACGGCGGGCCGATGCGGGATCTGCTGCGCCGGATGCAGCCGACGGTCTTCGACGACATCGTGGCGGTGGGCGCGCTGTACCGCCCCGGCCCGATGGGCATGAACGCGCACAACGACTACGCCGACCGGAAGAACAATCGGCAGAAGGTCAAGCCGATCCACCCGCAGCTCGAGGAGCCCCTGAAGGAGATCCTGGCCGACACCTACGGCCTGATCGTCTATCAGGAGCAGATCATGCACATCGGCCAGAAGGTGGCCGGATACACGATGGGCCGCGCGGACGTGCTCCGCCGGGCCATGGGCAAGAAGAAGAAGGAAGTCCTCGATCTCGAGTACGAGGGCTTCGAGGCCGGGATGAAGGCCAGCCCGCTGATCGAAGGCGGTTTCTCGCCGGAAGCGGTGAAGGCGCTCTGGGACACGATCCTCCCGTTCGCCGGCTACGCGTTCAACAAGAGCCACGCGGCCGCGTACGGCCTGATCTCCTACTGGACCGCGTACCTCAAGGCGAACTTCACGCCGGAGTACATGGCCGCGCTGCTCACGTCGGTCGGTGACAACAAGGACAAGTCCGCGGTCTACCTGTCCGAGTGCCGTCGCCTCGGCATCAAGGTGCTCCCGCCGGACGTCAACGAGTCGGCGCTGAGGTTCGCGGCCGTCGGGAACGACATCCGCTTCGGTATGGGTGCCGTCCGCAACGTCGGCGCGAACGTCGTCGAGTCGATCATCAAGACCCGCGAGGAGAAGGGGAAGTACTCCTCCTTCACCGACTTCCTCGACAAGTCCGAACTGGTGGCCTGCAACAAGCGGGTCATCGAATCGCTGATCAAGGCCGGCGGTTTCGACTCGCTCGGCAACTCCCGGCTTTCGATGGTCCAGGTGCACGAGGACGCGGTCGAGGCCGTGGTCCCGCTCAAGCGCCAGGAGGCGATGGGCCAGTTCGACCTCTTCGGTTTCGGCGGGGACGACGACGCCGAAGCCGCCGTGTCCTCTTCACCGCTCGCGCACCTCAAGTTCGGCGAGGACGAGTATCCGCGCAAGCAGCTCCTGGCCTATGAACGGGAGATGCTCGGTCTGTACGTCTCGGCGCACCCGCTGGACGGCGCCGAGCGCATCCTGCGCAAACACGCGCCGAGACCGATCGCCGCGATCATCGCCGACCCGCCCAAGGAAGGCGAGCTGATCATCTCCGGGCTGATCACCTCGCTGGAGCGCCGGGTCAACAAGAAGGGCGAGCCCTGGGCGATCTGCACCGTCGAGGACATGGACGCCTCGCTGGAGGTCCTGTACTTCCCGAAGTCGTACGCGATGTTCTCCGCCGACCTCATCGAGGACAACGCGGTCCTGGTCAAGGGCAGGGTGAACTGGCGCGAGGACAAGATGTCCATCTTCGGCGGCGGACTCGTGCCGCTCGACCTGTCCGAGATCGGGAACGGCGACGAGGACCTGCCGCTCGTCCTGCTGGCCGCGGCGGAGAAGCTCGACCAGTCGGTGGTCAGCGAGCTGAAGCAGACCCTGCTGGCGCACAAGGGGGAAACCCCGGTGCACCTCAAGCTGGTCGGCAAGAACCAGACCGTCTTCGCGCTGTACGACTATCCGGTCAAGGTGACGTCGATGCTGATCGGTGAGCTCAAGGGCATCCCCGGAATCGCCGCCAGCACCTGATGAGCACCTACGAACCCGATCCACGGCGCTGGAAGGCGCTCGCCGTCTCCCTTGCCGCCGGGTTCATGGGCCTGCTCGACGTCAGCATCGTCAACACGGCGCTGCCCTCGATCCAGCAGGACCTCGGCGCGTCGAGCGGCGGGATCCAGTGGGTCGTCTCGGGGTACGCGCTGGCCTTCGGGCTCGTGCTGGTGACCGGCGGCAGACTCGGCGACGCGCTCGGCCGCCGCCGGATGTTCCTGTTCGCGCTCGCCGCGTTCGTGCTGACCAGCGTGTTCGCCGGCGCGGCGCCGAACGAGACGACGCTGATCGTCGCGCGGCTTCTGCAAGGCGTCGCGTCGGGCATGATGACGCCGCAGAACAGCGGAATGATCCAGGACCTGTTCCGCGGCGCGGAGCGGGGCCGCGCGTTCGGCATGTTCGGTGCCACCGTCGGGATCTCGACGGCTGTCGGGCCGGTGCTCGGCGGCGTGATCCTCGCCGTCTTCGGCGACCCGGAAGGCTGGCGCTGGGTCTTCTATGTGAACGTGCCCATCGGGATCCTGGCGTTCGCCCTTGCCCTGAGATGGCTCCCGAAAGCGGCGAATCCGGCGAGAAGCCTGCGGGGTGAGATCGACTTCGTCGGCATCATGCTGCTGGGGGTCGCCGTGCTCGGGGTACTGCTCCCGTTGATCGAATCCGAACAGGGCGGACTCAGCAGCCTGTGGTGGCTGTTCGTCGTCGCGGTGGTCTTCGGGTTCGCGTTCGTGCGCTGGGAGCGGTCGATGGTGCGGCGCGGCCGTCCGCCGTTGCTGGACACGCGGCTGTTCACCGACACTCCGGGCTACGCGACGGGCGCCGCCGTGGGCGCGCTGTACTTCAGTGGATTCACCGGCATGTGGCTGGTCTTCGCCATCTTCTTCCAGCAGGGCCTCGGCTACACGCCACTGCAGTCCGGGCTCGCCGTCACCTCCTTCGCCCTCGGCTCGGCCGTGTCGGCGGCGATCGCGGGACGGCTGGTGCCGAAATGGGGCCGCAAGCTCACCGTCACCGGCCTGGTCATGGTGATCGCCGGGATGGTCACGGTCGCCTTCCTCGCCGGCCGGGCTCCCGGTGCCGCGGCGGGTTGGTGGTTCGCGCTGCCGTTGCTCGTCGCCGGGGTTGGTGGCGGCATGGTCATCTCCCCCAACACCACGCTGACCTTGGAATGCGTGCCGACGTCGATGGCGGGCGTGGCTGGGGGCGCGTTGCAGACCGGGCAGCGGATCGGCACCGCGATCGGCACGGTCGTCCTGGCCACGGTCTTCCACGCGGTACTGGGGGCGAACGGCGGCTATCCGTCGGCGTTGACCGCGGCGATGCTGTGCGCCGCCGGATTGACCTGCTCGGCGCTCTTACTCGCCGTGATCGAGCTTCGGGCGCGCCGGGCCCGGCGTTTGCTCACTGAGCGGGACGAAGCCGGGACGACTGCCGCCGACAGGCAGCGAGGCTGAGTCATCGGCGCGCGCCGATGACTACGGTCGGCTAGACCGGATGCTCCATCCGAGTGACGGAGGTCGTCATCCTCTGGTGCTACTCAGAGCAACCGGGTAGACCTTACGGAGCCTTCACTGCTGTGGCATGGCTACCGACAGTGGTATTTCTGTCGATCGATCGGGGATGGATCGATCGGCGGGAGCGATCGTGGTGAGTCCGGAGTTTTCAGGAATGGGCATCCGCGGTCACGAGCCGGTGGACGGCCGTCGGCGTCCGCGGGGGACCGTTCGGCGGCACCCGGCTCACCACCACTGACAGCCACGTCCCGGTGAAGCAATCGCGCGGGTGGGTCTGTGCGGGGTCGCCTGGGGAGGTGCACCCGGCCCGGGCCCACCCGCCGCGCGTTCCCCGCGTGTGTGAACCGCCTCCGGTGATCGCCGAACGCCGCCGCCCACGGGCTGGCATCCGCACCACATCGCCGAACGCTACGGCCTGTTCACGATCATCGTGCTGGGTGAATCCATCCTCGGCGCGACCACCGCGATCAAGGAAGGGCTGGACGAGGGGGAGCACGCCGGCAGCCTGACTTCCCTCGCCGCCAGAGGGCTCGTGCTGGTCTTCCCCTGTGGTGGCTGTACTTCGACCAGCCGGGACACGTCCGCCTCGAAAAGGTGAGGAACCTGTTCACCGTCGCGAGCCGGGGTTACGGGCACTACCTGATCTTCGCCTCGGCGGCCGCGCTCGAAGTCGCGGTCGACTACGACACCCACACCGGGCACGTCGCGGCGCTGCCCGCCGCCATGGCGACGACCGTGCCCGTCGCGATCTACCTGCCGAGCGTCTGGCTCATGCACATCGGACCCACCGACGAATGCCGTCCGATCGCGATCGGCTTTCCCGGCGACCGCGGTGCTCGTCCTCGCCGCGTCGTTCACGCCCGCGCCCATTCACGTCACCGCTTTGCTCGCCGCCGCTCTCGTCGTGCTGACGGTCGTCGCCACGCACGGGAGCCGGTTCCGGGCGCCGCGGCGGCTGTCGAGTAGATCTACGCAGGTCAGAGCGCCGGCGCGAAAAAAGGGACCCCCCTGTAAACGCCGGTTTCGGGCCGTGTAATGTTCTCTTCGTCGCCAGGGAAACCGAGCGGCCGCCGGGAACACGAACCAAGCTCCCACCGGATGGTGGTAGAGTGGGTGGTCCCGAATCGGAGAGGTAACTAGACCCCGCTGAGACGGCAGTTTCAAGCAGGTGTAAAGTGAGCTCCGAACAAAGCCAAGAAATGACTGCTTCGGATAAGGCCGTGTGAGTGCGGTGCGATCTGG
>NZ_MQUQ01000019.1 GCF_001953865.1 Amycolatopsis coloradensis | reverse complement strand
TTCGTCCTCTAGTTGCGGTAGTTCGCGCTACCAACTACCGCAACTAGAGGACGAAACGCGGGAGGGGGAGTGGGTCAGAAGCCGGCGGCGGCGCGTTGGGCGGGGAGACCACCGCGGGTCGTGACCCCGCGCAGGACCTCGACGCGTTCCGAACCCGGCCGCCCGAGCACCCAGCTCGACCCGGGAACCTCCTTGGCGCGCTTCTTCAACGGCGCCAAGAGCCGTGAAGCGTCCTTGTAGGACCGGATCGCGCCGTTCCCGCACACCAAGGTCGCGAGCGACACCGTCACCGGCAGCCCGTCGGCCGACCACGGCGTGTCCAGCAGCGCGGCGGCGACCGTGCCGATCTCGTCGACGTCGCAGGCGATCAGGAAGTCGTCCCCGCCCACGTGACTGACCCGCATCCGGCGCAGCCGGGACTCCAGGTCGGTGAGCGTCCGGCCGAGCGTGCGGATCAGGTCGTCGCCCGCGGCGAACCCGGCGGTGTCGTTGACCGTCTTGAACGAGTCGACGTCCAGCCAGGCCGCGACGAACGGTTCCCGCGCGTTGATCCGGCGGTCGACGTCCCTGGCGACGGCGTCGCTGCCGGGCAGCCGGGTCAGCGGGCTGAGGGAGACGGCTTCCTCGACCTTCGCCTCCGCGACCCCGCGGACGACCTCGTTTACCAGCACCACGCCGAGGCAGCGGCCGCGGTCGTCGACCACCACGACGTCGTCACCGGTCCGGCTCCAATCCGCGTCGGTGACCAGTTCGAGGAACTCCAGCGCGCTCGCGTCGACGTGGATCGTGTGCGGCTGGTCGGCGAGCCGCGACGCGGGCCGTTTGGCGTGCAGGGCGTGCCCGTACAACCCGGTCACCGCGACCAGGAACCGCGTCCGGTCGATCGACCACTGTGGACGGTGCCGGTCGTCGATGCCGACGATGCCGCTCGGCCCGTCGGCGGCGGCCAGCACCTCGCGCACGTCGTCGCACGTCGCGTCTTCCGGCAGCGTGGTCGCGGGCCGGAGGAAGTCCCCGACGCGGCGCGCGCGGGCGGTGCCGGGGATGAACGGGCCGGGCGCGTCCGGTGCGGGCAGTGGCGCGTGGTTGCCGTCCGGCGGCGCGAGCAGGTTGCCCTGCGCGATCCGCACGCCGAGTTTGCGCGCGGACTCCAGCTGTTCGGTGGTTTCGAGCCCGGTGGCGACCAGCCGGTTGTCCGTCCGCGACGCGAAATGCAGCACCGACTCGACCACCGCGACGGCGGCTGGGTCGTGCGGCAGGCCGCGTAGCACGCTGCGGTCCAGTTTCACCAGGTCGATCGGCGCCGAGGCGAGCAGCGTGAGCGGGAGGTCGCCGCGGCCGAGGCCGTCGAGGGCGAGCCGGAAGCCGAGCTCGGTGAGCCGCCGCATTCCGCTGAGCAGCTGGTCGGCGGGTACCTGGGAGAAGGGCGGTCCGATCTCCAGCACGACGTCCCTCGTCCGGCGGCCGGACAGGCCGAGCGCGTCGGTCAGCGGCTCGAACCGCGACGGCGGCGCGGCCAGCGTCCGCGCGGACAGGTTCAGGTGCAGGGGAAGCGTGGTCTGCGGTTCGTTCTGCTGACGGACGGCTTCGGCGGCCAGGCCGATGTCGACCTCGGCCAGCCTGCCGCTGCGCCGGGCGTCGGCGAGCAGTTCGTGGGCGGTGCCGCGGCCCGGCCGTGCCAGGGCTTCGAACGCGACGACGCCACCGGTGTGCAGGCTGTACAACGGCTGGTAAGCGAAGCGGACCGCGATCTGCAACGTCACAAACGAATGTTCGCTGGAGATGTCGGGAAACGAAACACGTGTCAACTGATGTTCATCGTCAAGGCACCAGGGTTACCTAGAACGGCGTAGTGCATGCCACCCGATCAGGTGTTTCTTTACTCGCCATGGCGCTATTCGGAAAAGTGCCGACATCGCTTCGGCGGTACCCGAAACATCGTCGTGACCGGACGTGAAAGCCCGTTGGAGTCCAGTGGGCAAGGTGAAAAACAGCTCGAAGAACACCGGGACCAGTTCGGGCGGCATCCCGCACAACGCCCGCAGCCCGTGCCGCCGCAACCCGTGCACGATGCGGGCCGAGGACGGCCACAGCGCCCGGTGAGCGGCTGACGCGGCTTCCGCGGGCCCTCGCTCCCAGGACCGGGCGACGGCGTCGGCGACCGGATCCGCGAGCCGCACCGACGTCGCCACGCTGTACCCGGTCGCCGGATGCACCAGCCCGGCGGACGCCCCGAACGGCACCGCCGCGCCGCGCCGGGGCACCGGCACGTCGAGCACGATCCGGACTCGTTCTTCGCGCCCGCGTAACGTCAGTCCGGCGGCCGCCAGGCGGGCTCGCAGCCGTGCCGCCAGGACGTCGATGGCCAGACCGGGCCTGCCGGCCAGCGAGGTCTCCTCGACCAGGACGGTGCCGTCGCCGAGCGGCAGCACGTACAGGAAGCCCCCTTCGCCGCCGCGCCAGTCCATGAACACGGCGGTGTCCGGGCCACCGGCCAGCCGGAGCGCGTCCTCGGCGGGGAGGACGGCGCCGAACGCCGTCTGTTCGTACCGGTTTCCCCGGGGCCGGGCACCCGTGGCGTCGATGTACAGGCCAGCCGCGAGGACCCGTCCGTCTTCCAGGCGCACCGACGAGCCGTGCCGGCCGTGATCGACACCGGACACCGTCCCGGCGACGACGTCGTAGCCGCCGGTCAGCCAGTCGCGCAGACCGGCGTTGTCCACCACGAGGTACTGCCGGTCGAGGACGTGCGGGCCGGTCCCGAAAGCGAGTGTCGTCGACGGCGCGCAGGCGACGGCGCTCTCGGGCAGCGACGGCAGCTCGTCGGCCCACAGTCCGTAGGTCGCCCGCCAGCGCCTGCCCGGCGCCGGGTCGACCAGGACCGTCGTCAGGCCGCGTCGCGCGCAGGCACGCGCGAGCGCGCGCCCCGCCGGGCCGCCGCCCGCGATCACCATGTCCGCCACCTGGGCATCTCATCACGGCACCGCGACGGATACGGTGTGACGCATGGAACAGACGGACCCGAGGGCGTGGCGGCGAGACCCGGAGAGTGAGAGCGCCGGGTTCAGCGACCTCGCCACGAGCCCGTTCCGGATCGACCGGGACCGGATCGCGGCGTCGCCGTTCTTCGCCCGGCTCGGCGGAGTGACCCAGGTGGTCAGCGCCGGGGGCGCCGGACTGCTGCACAACCGGCTCACGCACAGCCTCAAGGTCGCGCAGGTCGCCCGCGCGATCGCCGAGCGGATCAACGCGAGCAGCGACTCCGCCGAACTCGCCGCGAAACTGGGCGGCTGCGACCCGGACGTCGCCGAGGCCGCCGCACTCGCGCACGATCTGGGACATCCGCCGTTCGGGCACCTGGGGGAGCAGACCCTCGACCGGATCGCCCGGCACCGGTTCGGCCTCGCCGACGGTTTCGAAGGCAACGCGCAGTCGTTCCGGATCATCACGACGACCGACGTCCGCGGGCCGTCCGCGTCCGGGCTCGACCTCACCACGGCGGTGCGCGCCGCGGTGCTGAAGTACCCGTGGGCGCGGCTGCACGTTCCCGACCCGCATCCGACGTCGATGGACGTCCAGCCGCGCGGCGCGGCCGAACCGGCCGACGCGCCCGGCACCGGCGCGAGCAAGTTTTCCGCCTACAGCACCGAACTCGACGACTTCACCCAGGCGCGGGCGCCCTTCGAGGGACGTATCGAGCCGTGGCAGCAGACCGTCGAAGCGTCCGTGATGGACACTGCCGACGACATCGCGTACGCCATTCACGACCTCCAGGACTTCCACCGGATCGGCGTTCTGCAGCACGCGCCGGTCGCGGCCGAGTTCACCGGCTGGGTCGATCACGCGGTGGTTCTGGCCGGGCTGGACGACGCGACGCTGACCGCCGAACGGAGGCTTCCTGGCCGTTCGCTGGAACGCCTGCGCCGCCGGATGCACGCCAAGGACGGCTGGATCGTCGACGACGACGCCTTCACCAGCGCTGTCGCCCGTGTCCGCGCCGAACTCGTCGACGGTCTGCTCGCCACCGGTTTCGACGGTTCCATCGAAGCCGAGCAGGCCACCGCCGCCTTCTCCTCGAAGTGGACCGCGCGGCTCGTCGACGGCGTGCAGGTGGTGCCGTCGCCCTCGACCCGGACCGGGCATCTCACGCTGCGGCCCGCGCAGTGGCACGAGGTGCAGGTGCTGAAATTCGTGCACCGGCGGTTCGTGCTACTGCGCCCGGAACTGGCGCTGCACCAGCGCGGACAGGCGAGCCTGGTGACCACTTTGGTCGACGCGCTCGACGCGTGGCTGCTCGACCGTGACGAGTTCTACCGGCTCCCGCGGCGGCTGCACGATCTCATGGAGCTGGCGCGGTCGGAGTTCAACGACCTCGCGCGGACGGCGCCGGAACTGCTCGTCGGCGCGACAGGGGAGCCGGTCACCGGTGCCGACGCCCTGCGCGGGCTCGCGCGCGGCCGGGCGGTGGTCGATTTCGTGGCTTCGCTGACGGACAAACAGGCGGTGACCCTTTTGGACGGCTTGTCCGGTCGCGCTTCGCAGCCTTGGTCGGACTCATTCGTCCTTTGAGGCCGGTCCCCGAGCACGCCGTGACCACACGATTACGCTGATCGGCCTACCTTTTGCGGCCGAAACGGAAATTCCCCTGCTGACGTCACTCGAACGGCCTCTCCCCACTGTGCACGTGCGGTACTTAGCTTGATCCAGCCGGTGATCGCCGGCATTGGTCAGCGTGAGTCGGGGCACGCGCCCAGGAATCGGAGGCGCACGTGCGTCCAACCCGTTCTAACAGAAGAAGAAGAACGATCCTGACCGCGGGCGCCGCGGTGCTCGTCACCGCGCTCGGCCTGGTCGGCCCGCCTGTCGCGGCGGCGGAAACCGGCCAATCCCCGGACGCGTTGTCGGAGAACACGGTCCGGCAGATCGAGGCCTTGCAATCGATCAAGAAGAGCCAGAACAGCGGTGAGTCCAAAGTGGACAGCCGGTTGCTCGTCGAACAAAAACTCCGCGCTCAGCGCATGTCGGCCTCCGCGGTTCCCGCACTGGGGTCTGGGGCGAATGTCTCCGCGGCCGGCACCGTGCTCGTGGACATCCGGGGCCAGGTCTCGGAAGAACTCCTGAAGGGACTTCGTGAATCCGGTGCGGGGATTCGCGCGGTCTCGCAGCGGTACGGCAGTGTTCGCGCCGAGGTACCGCTGAACGCGGTCCTGGCGATCGCGGGCCGTGCCGACGTCAAGAAGGTCGAAGCCGCCAACGAGGCGTTCACCGCCCGGCAGCTCGCCGAACCCGCCGTCGCGGGCAAACGGGAGAGCAAGCAGGAGAAGGCCGACCGGATCGCGGCCGAGCTGAAGAAGGCCGTCGAGGCCAAGGGACAGGCCGGCATCGCCGCCGGGCCGATCAACAGCGAAGGCGACCGCGCGCACAACGCGGACACCGCGCGCCAGCAGTTCGGCGTCACCGGGGTGGGCACCAAGATCTGCGCGCTGTCCGACGGCATCGATTCGCTCGCGACCTCGCAGGCGCGCGGCGAACTCCCGGCGGGCGTCGACGTGATCCCCGGCCAGGAGGGCGACGGTGACGAAGGCACCGCGATGCTCGAGATCATCCACGATCTCGCGCCGAACGCGTCGCTCGGTTTCGCCAGCGCCTTCAACTCCGACGCCAGTTTCGCCGACAACATCCGCAAGCTGCGCTTCGACGCGCACTGCGACGTCATCGTCGACGATGTCCTGTACTTCAAGGAATCGCCGTTCCAGGACTGGATCATCGCCCAGGCCGTGAACGACGTGACCGCCAACGGCGCGCTGTACTTCTCCTCGGCCGGTAACGAGGGCAACGTCGCCGACGGAACCTCGGGCCACTGGGAAGGCGACTTCGTCGACTCCGGCAAGAGCGTCGGCAAGTTCGCCGGCACCGCGCACAACTTCGCCGGCGCCGCGGGCAACCAGATCTTCGAGCCGATCTCGAACTCGTCCGGCGCCGTGCCGGTCACGCTGTTCTGGTCGGACCCGCTGGGCCGGTCGAACAACGACTACGACCTGTACCTGCTGAACGCGGCGGGCAACGTCGTGGACTTCAGCCAGGACAACCAGACCGGGACCCAGGACGCCTACGAGCGGGTGGACACCACGGGTGCCGCCGGGCTCCGGCTGGCGATCGTCAAGTTCTCCGGTGAGGGTCGCTACCTGTCGCTTTCCGCGCTGCGCGGCCGGTTCACCGATTCGGCCGACGGTCTCAAGGCCTACACCAGTCCCGGCGTGACCGTGGGCCACTCGGCCGCGCGGGACGCGTTCAGCGTCGCGGCGGCCCCGGCGGCCAAGGCGTTCCCGCGTGCCCTCGAACCGGGCGACCCGGCCAACCCGGCCGGCCCGTTCCCCGGCGCGTTCGGCGCGGCCACGAAGGTCGAACGGTTCACTTCGGACGGTCCGCGGCGGGTGTTCTACCAGGCCGACGGCACCCCGATCACCCCGGGGAACGTGTCCGGGACCGGCGGTGAGGTCCGCGCCAAGCCGGACATCACCGCGGCCGACGGCGTCTCCACCAGCGTCACCGGCTTCACCACGTTCTACGGCACGTCGGCCGCCGCGCCGCACGCCGCCGCGATCGCGGGCCTGGTGCTCTCGGGAAACCCGGGGCTGCCCCCGGCCGACGTGCGCGAGGCGCTGATCACCACCGCCGTCGACATCCTGAGCCCCGGCCGCGACAACTCCAGCGGCGCCGGAGTCATCCTCGCCGACAAGGTGCTCGCCTACACCGGTGCCAGCCCGCAGCCGCTCGCGACCGCGGGCCGTCCGACGGTCACCCCGGCCGACGGCGGTTCCGCGCTCGACCCGGGCGACACCGCCAAGGTGACCTTGCCGGTGACCAACCGGGGCGACGGTACCGCGAATTCGACCAGCGTCGTGCTCACCAGCCCGACCCCCGGTGTCACGGTGGCGCCGCGGTCGAAGTCGTACGGCGCGATCAGCCCGGGACAGACCGGCGTGAACGACTTCACCATCACCGTTCCCACCACACAGGAACCGGGTGTGCCGGTGGTGCTGAACGCTCGCGTGACCTTCGCGGGTTCGTTCTCGCCGAGCACGTCGACGTTCTCGCTGCCGGTCGGCACCCCGTCGCCGGTGACGCGGAACTTCGTCTACGCCGGTGACGCCGTGGCCATCCCGGACAGCGACCCGACCGGCGTGACCGTGCCGATCACGGTCAGCGGTGTCGGGCGCGCGTCGAAGCTGACGTTCTCGGTGGACGGGGCCACGTGCAACACCGACCAGACGTCGACGACGGTGGGCATCAACCACTCGTACGCCGGTGACCTGGTCGGCACGCTGACCTCGCCTTCGGGCGCCAAGGCGACCGTGTTCCAGCGCGGCGGCGGCTCGGGCAACAACCTGTGCCAGGTCGTCTTCGCCGACACCGCGGCGGCGCTGTTCAGCTCGGCGCCCGCGGGGGACGCGCCGTTCAGCGGCACCTACAAGCCGGTGCAGCCGCTCGGCGGCCTGACCACCGGTACGGCGGCCGACGGCACCTGGAAGTTCACCGCGGTGGACGTCGCCGGTGGCGACACCGGGTCGATCCGCTCGATTTCCTTGCACGTCAACGGTTTCGTTCAGCCCGGAGTGGCTGAGCGGCCCGCGAGCGTCGGGAAGTCGGTCGGGCGCGGTCCGGTGAAGCCGGTCTAGCCCGCACAAGTACATGAAGGCCCCCTTCCTTGCGCCTAGGTACCGGAAGGGGGCCTTCACACGCATGCGGGGCCTTGCCAGTGCGAGGGTGTGTCGCGAAAGCCACGTTCGCGACACCTCATGTCTCGAAAGTGGCTTTCGCGACACGGTCGCGTTACTGGTGTCGCCGCGAAACAGCACCGTAGGTTGAGCGCATGGCGAGGGAGCGGCAGGTAGCCGGAGGCGGCAGGGCGGTCGAAGTCGCCCCGGACCGCCTCGAAGGCTGGTACGCCCGCTTCGTCGTCCGTAACGAAGGTGTCCGCGAGACCGAGCTGAGCCCCGACACCGTCACGGTCACCGCGCACAACGGAGTCGTCGCCGTCGCGACCGTCCCTTTCGGACCACTGGGCCGGGAAGGAACCGTGGACGGACTCGCCGTCGCCCCGCTCGTCGAGCACGCGCTGATCTCGCGGAGGATCGCGCTCCTGCTGGTGCGCCGCGGTGGGCACAGCGTCGGGATCGCGCGCGGGAGAGTGATCGTCCAGTCCAGGACCGACCGGCATCTCGTGCAGGGCCGGTCCGCGGCGGGTGGCTGGTCGCAGCAGCGGTTCGCGCGGCGCAGGGAGGGGCAGGCGCGCGTCGCGCTTCGGTCCGCCGCCGAGGACGCGTTCGAAGTACTCGTGCCGCAACTGTCCGAAGTGGACGCTGTCGTGCTCGGCGGTGACCGCCGCGCTTTGGAAACACTGCGTGAGGACCGGCGGCTGGCGCCGTTGTTCGATCGTGCGGAACCCCGCGTCCTCGACATCGCCGAACCACGCCGCACGGTGCTCGACGACGCCGCCGAACGCGCGGTCGCGGTCGAAATCACCCTGTCCGGGCCGTGACGTCGGGCACGGTCGGATAAATTCGCTCGACAGCGGCCCGTACACTGATCGCGTGGACATCCTCTTGGAGTGAGCTCCTCGCCTGCCCGTCGGCAGGCGAGTCGAAGCTGTCCACTCATCCACCCCCTTTTACCGGGAGTTCCCGTGATCACGGCCTCTGGCCTGCAGTTGCGCGCCGGTTCGCGCATTCTGCTCGACGAAACCAACGTCCGCATCCAGCAGGGCGACCGCATCGGCCTGGTCGGCCGCAACGGTGCAGGCAAGACCACCTCGCTGAAGGTGCTGGCGGGGGAGGGCGAGCCGCACGCCGGCGAGGTCCGCCGCAGCAGTGAGCTCGGCTACCTGCCGCAGGATCCGCGTGAGGGCGACCTGTCCGTCACCGCGAAGGACCGCGTGCTCTCCGCCCGGGGCCTCGACTCGTTGATGCGCAACATGGAAAAGGCGCAGACCGCGATGTCGGAGCTGGTGGACGACAAGGAGCGCGACAAGGCGATCAACCGCTACAGCCGTCTCGAAGAGCGGTTCGCCTCACTCGGTGGCTACGCCGCCGAAAGCGAGGCCGCGCGGATCTGCTCCAACCTCGGTCTCGCCGACCGGGTGCTCGCGCAGACGTTGCAGACCCTCTCAGGTGGTCAGCGCCGCCGCGTGGAGCTGGCCAGGATCCTGTTCGCCGCGGCCGAGGCCGGTGCCGGCGGCAAATCCGAGACGATCCTGCTGCTCGACGAGCCCACCAACCACCTCGACGCCGACTCCATCAACTGGCTGCGCGGGTTCCTCAAGCAGCACGACGGCGGTCTCGTGGTGATCAGCCACGACGTCGAACTGCTCGGCGACGTGGTCAACAAGGTGTGGTTCCTCGACGCGACCCGCAGTGAACTGGACCTGTACAACATGGGCTGGCAGCGCTACCTCGACGCGCGGGCCACCGACGAGAAGCGACGCCGCCGCGAGCGTGCGAACGCCGAGAAGAAGGCGGCCACACTGCAGCAGCAGGCCGCGAAACTCGGTGCCAAGGCGACGAAGGCGGTGGCCGCCAAGAACATGGCCCGCCGCGCCGAGCAGATGCTCTCCGCGCTCGACGACACCCGCCAGGCCGACAAGGTCGCCCGGATCAAGTTCCCCGAGCCCGCGCCGTGCGGCCGGACCCCGCTCACCGCGGAAGGGCTTTCGAAGTCCTACGGTTCGCTCGAGATCTTCACCGGGGTCGACCTCGCCATCGACCGCGGTTCGAAGGTCGTCGTACTCGGATTGAACGGTGCCGGAAAGACGACTTTGCTCCGGCTGCTCGGCGGAATGGAAACTCCGGATACCGGCGAGACCATTCCGGGTCACGGATTGCGTTTGGGCTATTACGCACAGGAACATGAAACGCTCGACCATGATGCTTCCGTGTGGGAAAATATCCGGCATCTCGCGCCGGACACGGGCGCGCAGGAGTTGCGGAACCTTCTCGGGTCGTTCCTCTTCACCGGCGAGCAGCTCGATCAGCCCGCCAGCACGCTCTCCGGTGGCGAGAAGACCAGGCTCGCCCTGGCCGGTCTGGTGTCCAGCGCTGCCAACGTTTTGCTGCTCGACGAGCCGACGAACAACCTGGACCCGGCCAGCCGCGCCCAGGTCCTGGACGCCTTGCGCAGCTTCGCCGGAGCCGTCGTCCTGGTGACGCACGACCCGGGCGCGGTCGAGGCACTGGAGCCGGAACGCGTGATCCTGCTGCCGGACGGAACCGAGGACCATTGGTCCGCCGATTATCTGGAACTTGTCCAGCTTGCGTGACCTGTGCGTCCATTCGGGTGCTTGATCGATGCCATCCGGCCACTGAATTGGCCCAATGTGATCGCGGTTTCAGCAGTTTTGCGCTCGTCGTCTGGCATTCCGGCGCTCAGTGTTCGATCATTGCGGCGACAGGGGCCGCAATGTGGCCCAGAACACTCTCGGCGGGAAGGCGATCGACGTGGCTGATCTCAAGAAAGGCGCGCGGATCACCGGCAACACGCGTGACAAGCTGGCCGCTGACCTGAAGAAGAAATACGAGAAGGGCTCGAGCATCCGCGCCCTCGCGGAGTCCACGGGCCGCTCGTACGGGTTCGTGCACCGGGTCCTCTCGGAGTCCGGCGTCCAGTTGCGTGGCCGTGGCGGTGCCACCAGGGTCAAGAAGAAGTAGTCACGAAGAAGTAGCGGACTGCTGCGCGGGGGGCGCAGTTCCCTTTCCAGGGACCGCTGTTTCGCGGGATTCGCTGGAGGCGAAGGTCAGCCTGGCGCCGAGCAGGACCAGCGGATACACCAGGTAGCCGTACCTGGTCGCCGGAGTGAGCAGGATCAGCGCGCCGAGCCCGACGGCGATGCGCAGGAGTGCGTCCGAACCGGTCGTGGGAGGACGGCGCACCAGCCAGACCAGGATCGCGACGGCCGCGATCCCCAGCAGGGCGAAGGAAACCGCCGTGCCGACGGGACCGAGCGAGGCGATGAGGTGCCCCGGCAACGGGCTCGCCGCCGGTGACTTGATCACGCCCATTCCCAGCGGGAACCGGAAGACGTGCTCGACGAACGCCTTCGGGTCCACGAGATACACCGGTACGTGCAGGACCACTGTCGTCACCAGGAGTGCCGCGGCGTATCCGCCCAGTGCGCGAGGGCCACGCCGCGTGAGCAGGAGGACGCCCAGTACCACCGCCGCGGGAGCGACGATGAGTTTCGCGCTGATCACCAGCGCCAGCACCAGACCCGACAGGATCGTGCGGCCGGTCGTGGCCAACGCGACGGAAAGCACCAGCAGGCCGACGATGGCCAGATCCGGACCGGCGACCGCCCAGGTCAATGCGGTCAGCGGGCACGCGAGCGCGAGTTGTGCGGCGCTCACCGGGATTTTCGGCCACTTCAGCAGCCGCAGTGTCAGCAGGACGCACGCGACGGCGGCCAGCGCGAACATCCAGCGCGCGTCGGTGAGGGCGTTCGCGACCGGTCCGCCGCCGAAGAGCGCGCGTGGCAGGCCGAAGACGGTCATCACCGGACCGTATGGCGTGTAATCGTTTACTTCCGCCGCGCGACCGAGCGCGGTGACGTCGACGTACGGGGTTCCGTGCTCCAGAAGGAGTTTCGCCGACCGCTCGATCACCCAGACCTCGGGCTGAGCGGCCCACGAGTTCGGCGTGACGAGCCAGTCCACTCCGGTCAGACGGCGAATGACGAGCATTCCCAAGGGAAGGATCATCGCGAACAGTCCAATGGCCCCGATACCCACCCACCGAGAGCCGAGTGCGCCGGGTGGTCGCTTGCCGCGGCGGGCGGCCACCATCAGCCAGCTGGTGTGGACCACCGCGAGGCCGTAACCTGCGACAGCGAAATTAGCCCACACGTGATATCCGTAGAACTCCGCGACGGCCGTGTTCAGCCCGGCGAAGATCAGGCAGCCGGCGTAGAAGACCAAGTCGATGGTCAGCTGTCGCGAGTCCTTGGTCACCGGATCAGGCTACCGACGTGGCCGTGGCCGCTGAAAAGAGGACGCGGAAACCGGGAAGCATCCGGTGTTCTTCGGTGTTGGTGCTGGTTGTATCCGGAAGAAATCTCGACCAATATCGAGGTTTGCTGGGGGCGAGGAGAGAATCATGGACAACACCTGGACGCTGATGAACTCGGCGATGAAGTCGGCCGATGTTCCGAAAGGGCTGCACAAGGGGACGCTCCGCCGCGTCGCGAGGTTCGCCAGGCCGCACTGGCGAAGGTTGCTGATATTCCTGGCGCTCACCGTCATCTCGGCGGTGCTGGCGGTGAGCACGCCGGTGCTGGCCGGGAAGGTGGTCGACGCGATCATCGGCGGCCACGACGTCTCGCTGGTGGTGTGGCTGGCCGTGGTGATCGCCGCGCTGGCGCTGATCGACGCCGGACTCGGGCTGGCCGAACGGGCCCAGTCGTCGAGGATCGGTGAGGGCATCATCCTCGACCTGAGGGTCGCGGTGTACCGGCACGTCCAGCGGATGCCGGTCGCGTTCTTCACCCGCACTCGCACCGGTGCGCTGGTGAGCAGGCTCAACAACGACGTCATCGGCGCGCAGCGCACGTTCACCGCCACACTGTCCGGTTTGGTCACCAACGTGATCCAGCTGGCGCTGTCGCTGGTGGTCATGATGACGCTGTCCTGGCAGGTCACCCTGCTGGCGCTGGTGCTGCTGCCGGTGTTCATCCTGCCGACGCGGCGGCTCGGCCGGAAAATGGCCGGGCTGCAACGGGAAGCCGGGCAGCTCAACGCGTCGATGACCACGCAGATGACCGAACGGTTCTCCGCGCCCGGCGCGACGCTGGTTAAGCTGTTCGGCGACCAGGAGCGGGAAGCGGGCGACTTCGGCGCGCGGGCCGGGCGAGTGCGGGACATCGGGGTGCGGACGGCGATGCTGACGCGCTGGTTCCTGACCAGCCTGACCACGGTCTCCGCGCTCGCGCAGGCCCTGGTCTACGGGCTGGGCGGCTACCTCGCGCTGACCGGGGCGCTCGCGCCGGGCACCGTCGTGGCGCTGGCGTTGCTGCTGACCAGGCTGTACTCGCCGCTGACCGCGCTGGCGAACGTCCGGGTGGACGTGATGACCGCGCTGGTGTCGTTCGAGCGGGTCTTCGAGGTGCTCGATCTGAAACCGATGATCGAAGAGAAGCCGACCCCGCGTGCACTGCCGGAAGGCCCGGTCGCGGTGGAGTTCGCGGGAGTCCGGTTCGGTTACCCCGCGGCGGACCGGTACTCGCTGGCGTCGCTGGAGGACGTGTCCACTTTGGATCACCGGGGTGGCGAAGAGGTGCTGCACGGCATCAGCTTCCGTGCCGAACCCGGGCAGATGGTGGCGCTGGTCGGCTCTTCCGGCGCGGGCAAGTCGACGATCGCCTCCCTGCTGCCGCGCCTCTACGACGTCGACGCCGGTTCCGTCCGGCTGTCCGATGTGGACGTTCGTGAGCTGAGTTTCGCCGCACTGCGGGAAACCGTCGGTGTGGTGACGCAGGACGGGCACCTCTTCCACGAGACGATCCGGGCGAACCTCGAATACGCGCGGCCCGGGGTCACCGACGCCGAGATCTGGTCGGCGCTGGACCGCGCCCGGCTGGCCGACCTGATCCGGGAGCTGCCGGACGGGCTGGAGACCGTGGTGGGGGAGCGGGGCTACCGCCTCTCCGGCGGCGAACGGCAGCGGCTGACCATCGCCCGGCTCCTGCTGGCGCAGCCGAGGGTCGTCGTCCTCGACGAGGCGACGGCGCATCTGGACTCGCAGTCGGAAGCGGCTGTCGGCGAGGCGCTCACCGACGCACTGGAGGGGCGGACCGCGCTGGTCATCGCGCACCGGCTGTCGACGGTACGGGCGGCGGACCAGATCCTGGTCGTGGAACACGGCGAGATCGTCGAGCGAGGGACGCACGAAGAGCTTCTCGCGCGCGACGGGCGCTACGCGACTCTGTACCTGACGCAGTTCTCGGAGGAACCTGCGGCGGCGTGACCCTGGCGTGGTTCGTGCGTGGCGATTCGAATGGGAAACCGAATCGCCACTCACGACCACCGGGAGGTGAAGACGGCCGTCACCAGCGCCATCTTCCGCGGACCGTGACTACCGGAGGGCCGGAACCCGCGCGCCGTACTTGGCCAGCAGCGCGGCGTTGGCCTCGTCACCGCCGTCCACGTTGGAACTGCGCCACAGCGGGATGTCGACACCCTGCGCCGCACCGAGGTCCACGACCTCCGCGAGCACGAGGTTCCACAGGAACGCGTTGATCACCGTGGACAGTGGCGCGGTCCGCGGCGCGTCCGGCGGATAGCTCGAGTCGCCGGGGCGGACATGGGAGTCCAGCACGATGCTGGCTTCTTCGATCAACGTCGTCGCCGCGCGCTTCGGCGCCGCGGCCACGGACGCCGCCGAGCTCACCGCGATGACCGAGGCCCCGCGCGCCCGCGCACCGGCGGCCAGTTCGACCGGGTACGGGTTGACGCCCGAGGTGGAGAACACCACCAGCAGGTCGTCCGGTCCCGGTGCGCGCTCGGCCAGCACCTCTTCGGCCAGCCCGGAGCGGCGCTCGGTCTTGGTGCTGTGCTGCGCGCCGTGCAGCGGCAGCAGTTCGGGGTGGTACACCGGGTACACGCAGGCGAGTCCGCCCGCGCGGTAGAAGGTCTCGGCGACCGCGGCCAGCGAGTGCCCGGCTCCGGCGGTGAACACCAGGGCGTCGGCCCGGATGACCCCCAGGATCAGCTCGGCCGACTTCCGGATCTGCTCCGCGTTGCCCCGTTCGGCTTCCACGAGCCGCTCGGCGACGTCTGCATAACGTTCGGTGGTGCTCACCACATCCGCCCTTCCGTCTGGAGATCAGCGACGAATGTATCGCGTGGACCAATGGCGGAAGTGGAATGCATCGGGTCATGATCGAGGTTGACCCGATCGCTGCGGCCGGGTTTCGGGAGACTGGAGGGGCCAGGGTGAGCGAGGCTGATCCCGTGGT
This sequence comes from Amycolatopsis coloradensis, assembly GCF_001953865.1. GTDB lineage: Bacteria > Actinomycetota > Actinomycetes > Mycobacteriales > Pseudonocardiaceae > Amycolatopsis > Amycolatopsis coloradensis. Next base: position 154,636 of record NZ_MQUQ01000019.1, on the reverse strand, counting down.
GCGGACTTGGCGAGCACGCGGCCGGGTAACCGCCGTGGTGCTGGTGCTGCACGGCGGCGCGGAGCACAGTCATGCCCGCGTGCCGCCGTGGCGGCTGGCGTATCAGCGGATGGTTCCGCTGGCGAAGGACGTCCACCGGGCGAGCCGGGAGCACGGGGTCGAGGTGCGGCTCCTGCGCAACCGGATCTACGGCTGGAACGACGACGGTACCGGCGCGCTCGCCGACGCGCGCTGGGCCCTGGAACGAATCCACGAAGACCATCCGGGTGTACCGGTGATCCTCGTCGGCCATTCGATGGGTGGACGGGTCGCGTTGCGCGTCGCGGACGACCCCGCCGTCGTCGGGGTGTGCGGACTGGCGCCGTGGACACCACCGGGTGAGCCCATCGGCGCCGTCGAAGGCCGTGCCGTGCTGATTGCGCACGGGACCAAGGACCGGATGACCGATCCGGTGGCCTCGCACGCCTTCGCGGAACGCGCCGAGAAGGTGACATCGAGGTCCGCGCGCTTCGAAATCGGTGGTGAGGGGCACGCGATGCTTCGAAGGTCTCGCGTCTGGAACCGTCTCGTGCGGGCTTTCACCTTCGAGTTGATCGAAGCCGGGGGAAACGACGAAACGCTGAGCGCGGCCTGGGACCGGCCGAGCTCCGAACGGCTGCGGATCCCGGTCTAGACCGGGCGGGAGGGAGCACCTTTATGTCCACATCGAGTATCGACCGGACCGCAGGCCCGTCCGGCCTGCCGACACCCGACGAAGCGCGGTGGCCAGGCCTGGCCACCCCGCCGCATTCGCCGTTCCGCGCGCGGATCGCCGAGCAGTTGTTCCGGCAGGCGGTGCGCCCGTTGAACGTCCGCGTGCGGATGCCCGACGGTTCCCAACTCGGCTCCGGCGGCCCGGACGCGCCCGAGATGCGCGTCAACCGTCCCGCGGCCTTCTTCCATCGCCTCGGCGTGGACGCGAAGATCGGCTTCGGCGAGGCCTACATGGTCGGCGACTGGACCAGTGACGCGCTCGCCGAGGTGCTGACCCCGTTCGCGGAACGGATGGCGACGCTCATTCCGCCGCTGCTGCAACGGTTCCGCCGATTCGTCGACCGCGGCCACCCGGCGGGGGAGGAGAACACCATCGAGGGGTCACGGGCGAACATCCACCGCCACTACGACCTGTCCAATGACCTCTTCGGCGCGTTCCTCGACCCGTCGATGATGTATTCGTCGGCGTTGTTCGGCCCGGACGACGACCTCACCACCGCTCAGCACCGCAAGATCGACAGCGTCCTCGACTACGCCGGTGTCCGCGAGGGCAGCACGGTGCTCGAGATCGGCACGGGCTGGGGCGAACTCTCGATCCGCGCGGCCGCGCGCGGGGCGCGGGTGACGTCACTGACCATTTCCGAGGAGCAGGCGGCGCTGGCGACCGAGCGCGTCGCGGCGGCGGGCCACGCCGACCGCGTCGACGTGAAGCTGTGCGACTACCGCGATTCCACCGGCGAGTACGACGCCGTGGTGAGCGTCGAGATGATCGAGGCCGTCGGCGAGTCGTACTGGCCGACGTTCTTCGAGACCATCGGGAAGCGGCTGAAGCCGGGCGGCCGGTTCGGGCTCCAGGCCATCACCATGGACCACGAACGCATGCTCGCCGCGGCCCGGTCCTACACCTGGGTGCACAAGTACATCTTCCCCGGCGGCCTCATCCCGTCGACCACCTCCGTCGAACAGGGCATGCTGGAGCACACCCGCCTGAAACTGCAAGGGGTGCGCGAGTTCGGCCAGGACTACGCCCACACGTTGCGGTTGTGGCGGGAAAGGTTCACCCAGCGGTGGGACGAAATCACCGAATTGGGCTTCGACGACGTCTTCAAACGGATGTGGGAGTTTTACCTCGCCTACTCCGAGGCCGGGTTCCGGTCGGGATATCTCAAGGTCCACCAGTTCGGATTCGCCGACAACGGGCGGTGAACGCCACCCAACCGATGCGGGGTGCCGCACGTCCTTCACCTAGGGTCTGCGGTTGACTGGGCCCACACGCGATATCGGGACGGGTGATTCGGCATGACGTATGGAGGCGACGACCGAGGGCGACGGATGCCGCCACAACGGCCGCCGTCCGGCCGCCCCAGGCAGCACCAGCCGGCGCAGATGATGCCGCTGCCTGGCCGGGGTAGCAGTCCGTACGACGAGCGGACGCGGCCGATGGGCACGCGGGGCGACGAACGCCCCGCGGGCCCGCCACCGCGCCGTCCCGGCCCTCCGCAGCCCCCTCTTGGGCGTCCCGCCGACGGTGCGCGCCCGCCGCGGCGGCGTAAGCGCTGGGGCTTCGGCAAGGTGCTGCTCACCCTGCTGACCGTGTTCGTGGTGTTCCTCGCCGGTGTGTGGGTGTACCTGGAGTTCTCGATCAACCGCGTCGACGCGCTGGGCTACTCCGACCACCCCGCCGCGGCCGAAGGCACCAACTGGCTGATCGTGGGCTCCGACAGCCGGGACGGGCTGACCCCCGAGGAGCAGGAGAAGCTGGTCACCGGCGACAGCAAGGCGGCGGGCGGTGGCAGGCGGACCGACACCATCATGATCGCGCACGTCCCGGACAACAGCACCAAGCCGACCCTGCTGAGCCTGCCGCGCGACTCCCAGGTGAAGATCCCCGGCCACGGTACGAACAAGATCAACGCCGCGTTCTCGATCGGCGGCCCGGCGCTGCTCGCGCAGACCGTCGAAGGCGCCACCGGCCTGCGGATCGACCACTACGCGGAGATCGGCTTCGGCGGGTTCGCCAAGATCGTCGACGCGATCGGCGGCGTCCACATGTGCGTCGACAAGCCGATGGAGGACACCCTCACCGGGATCAAGATCGAGCCGGGCTGCCAGGACCTCCAGGGCCCGCAGGCGCTCGGGTTCGTCCGCATGCGGCACAGCGCGGCCACCCCGCGCTCGGACCTCGACCGCGTCGCCAACCAGCGGAAGTTCATCGGCGCGCTGGTCAGCGAGATCGGCAGCCCCGGCACGCTGCTGAACCCGTTCTCACTGTTCCCGCTGCTGTCGACCGCGCCCGACGCGCTGACGATGGATTCGGGTGACCACGTGCACAACCTGGTGGGACTGGCGCTGGCGATGCGCGGGATCTCGTCGGGCGGCGTCGTCACCACGACGGTCCCGGTGACGAACGGGTCCGCGGAGAACTGGGACAAGACGAAGTCGAAGCTGCTGTTCGACGCGCTGAAGAACGACACGGAGATCCCGGACAGCGCGATCCTGACCTGATCCGGGGGCGGCGGAAAACCGGAGGCGCCCGGAGTTCCGGTGAGTCACCATGGACCGATGGAAGCGCCAGCCGAGACCCTCACCGACGACGTCGTCGTCCTGCGCCGCTGGAAGCCGGAACAGCTCGGCACGCTGGCGGCTGTCGCGGGAGACTCCGCGGCGCACCTCGGTGCCTGGCTGAGCTGGGCCACCGGCGGCTACGGCGAGCCCGAGGCCAAGGAGTTCCTCGAGCACACGGCCCGCAACTGGGCCGAAGGCACGAACTACGACTTCGCGATCTTCGCCGGCGGTGAGGTCGTCGGCGGCGCGGGCATGATGACGCGGCCAGGCTGGATCGAGATCGGTTACTGGCTCGGCCGCCACCACATCGGGCGCGGTTTCGTGACCAGGGCGGCGCGGCTGCTGACCGCCGAGGCCTTCCGCCTCGGCGCGCCGGAGGTCGAGATCCGGCACGACGAGAAGAACCTCGCGAGCGGGGCCGTGCCCGCGCGGCTGGGGTTCACGATGATCGGCGAAGAGGCCGCCGAACCGCCGCTCGCCCCCGCCTGCGCGGGGGTCAGCCGGATCTGGCGGCTCAAGCGTCCTTGATCTTGCGCTCGCGCAAAGCCGCCAGTGCCTTGTCGGCGTGCACGGTGAACTTCAGTTCGCTCTTGATCACTTCGAGCACCTTGCGGTCGGTGTCGATGACGAAGGTGTGCCGTTTGGCGTGCAGCGGGCTGAATTTGCGCCAGACGCCGAACCGCCGGGCCACCACACCGTCCACATCGGACAGCAGCGGGTAGTCGAAGCCGTGTTTCGCCGAGAACTCCTGCTGTTTGGCGACGGCGTCCGGGCTGATCCCGACGCGGTGCGCGCCGACTTCGGCGAAGTCCGCGGCGAGATCGCGGAAGTGGCAGCTTTCCGCCGTGCAGCCAGTGGTCATCGCGGCGGGGTAGAAGAACAGCACGACCGGACCGGACGAGAGGAAGTCCGACAGCGTGCGCTCTTCGCCCTTGTCGTCGGGCAGGGTGAAGTCCGGGGCGAGGTCACCTTGGTCCATGGACGGATCCTGTCACGTCAGTGGGCGTGCCGTTCGATGAGCTCGTCGACCTCGTCCCCGGTCGCGGAATCGGCGACGAACGAGCCGCGCGCCGCGAGCACGCCGTGCCGCCGCAGCCGCTCGGCCTGTTCGTGACCGCGGACGCCTTCCGCGCCGATGCGCAGCTTCAGTTCCTTGGCCCTGGCGACCAGCTGGCACAGGTGGCGGACGTCCGACTCGTTCTCGCCGTCGGCCAGCGCGTCGACCACCGCGCCGGACAGGACGACGTGCCGGACCGGCAGCCGATGCCGGGGGATCAGCTCCAGATCGGCCGAACCGGAGATGGTCAGCACCATCTGGGCGCCCAGATCGGCCAGCACGGCGAAGGAGTCCAGTACCTCACTGCCCCGCGGGCCGAGCACGGACTCGCGGTCGGTGCACAGCCGCAGCGCCTGTGCGGGGAGATTGTGCCGGTCGAGCTGTTCTTTGATCAGCAGCACCAGATCGGGGTCGATGGCCAGCCGGTTCGGCAGCCGCACACAGACGTCCGGGGCGGCCTCGCCGAACCGGTTCCGCCAGCGCGCGGTGGCGGCGAGTGATTCCGCCAGCAGCCACCGGCCGAGCGGGATGGTCATCCCGGTGGTCTGCGCCAGCGGATAGAACTCGTCGGAATCGAGTTCGCCCCGTTCCGGGTGGTTCCAGCGCAGCCCCGCGTTGACCGCGGCCAGCTGGTCCGGGTTCGCGAGCTTCACCGTCGGCTGGTAGATCAGCGAGAACTCGCCGTTCTCCAGCGCGCCCGCGATGACCGCGCCGAGCTGATAACGGCCGCGGTCGCGCGCGTCGAGTTCCGGGTCGAACAGCATCCACTGCGCCTTGCCCGCTTCTTTGGCGCGGTGGAGGGCGATCTCCGCGGCCCGGAGGAGGTCCTCCGGTCCGCCGTCGGCGACCGGGCGGACGACGATGCCCGCGCTCGCGCTGACCCCGATGCCGTGCCCGCCGAGGTAGATCGGCTCGACCAGCTCCTCCAGTGCCTGCTCGACCAGCGCGATCACCTGCGGCGGGGTGAACTCACCGCGCAGCAGGACGGCGAACCCGTCGCCGGACAGCCTGGCGACGGAACCGTCGTGCCTGCCTGCGAACACGGATTTGAGCTTGGTGGCGACCCCGCGCAGCACCTGGTCGCCGACGCCCGCGCCGAGCCCGTCGTTGATCACCTTGAAGCCGTCGACATCGAGGTAGACGAGAGCGATCTGCTCGCCGCCGTCCCCGGCCAGCGCCGCTTCGAGGGCGTTGCCGAACGCGGTGGCGTTCGGCAGGCCGGTCAGCGGGTCGTGCACGTTCTGGTGCAGCAGCTGCTCCTGCAGCAGGTGGATCTCGTTGGCGTCGGCGACCATCAGCACGGGGTAGGCCGAGCCCGGCCGGTCACCGGGTAGATCGGTCAGGGTCACGTCGACCCAGAGCGCCCCTTCCTCGCCGTGGTCCAGCAGCATGCGCTCCTGCTGCGTCGGCTGACCCAGCGTCATCAGCTGGGAGAGCCCGTTCCGCAGCCGGGTGACGTCGTGCCCGGTGGAGCCGAGTTCGGGAATGGTCCGACCGCGCAGCGTCGAGGGGCGGCATCCGAGGAGTTTGCCGAGCGCGGTGTTCGCCTCGACGATCCTGCCTTCGGAGTCCGCGAGCGCGATCCCGACAGGAGAGGCGGAATAGAGCTTGGAGAAGCGCAGCAGCGCCGGTTTGTGGTCGGGCTCGGTCCGCACGGCGTCCTTGGCGACGCCGAGCAGGAGCTGTTCGAGTTGCTCTTGGGGAAGCGATACTCCTTTAGTGTCAGCGAGCGTCGCGGCCCATCTCCGAGCGACGTCCACCAACCCTGGCGCGGCACCAGGCTCAGGCACACTTCACCTCTTCATGCGCGGTCGATGGCCAGCTCAGACCAGGCGTCCGAGCCCAAGAGCCCACACCAGGCATGAGCCGACCGGGAGTAGTGCCACGGCATCATGCGCGATACGGGGTGTCTACCGGCTGAAAGGGTGATCGCCGCTACACAAGTGGTGACCGGAAGTTACCAAGAGTACTCGATCGTGGTCGCTCTTCCGGCGGGGTTCAGCGTGCCGACAGCCGGATCGGCAGGCCGTCCGCCGGGACGGGCAGCGAGACGTTGTCCCAGCGCGTGGTGTAGTCCGCCGGGACCGACCACCGGTACGCCCGTAGCATCTCGTGCAGCAGCGCCTTCACCTCGAACGTCCCGAAATGCAGGCCGATGCACTTGTGCGCGCCGCCGCCGAACGGCATCCACGCGTAGCGATGCGACTTGTCCTCGCGGCGTGCCTCGCCGAAGCGGTCCGGGTCGAACCGCATCGGGTCGGTCCAGTGCTCCGGGGAGAAATGGTTGACGGTGGGGGAAACCCCGACGAGTGTCCCTTCGGGAATGAAATGCCCGAGAACCTCGGTGTCCTTCACGGTCTTCCTGGTCAGGGAAGGAACCGGGGCCACCAGCCGCAGGGCCTCCTTGATCACCAGGTCCAGCGTCGTCAGGGTCTCCAGCGCTTCGATGTCCGGCACGTCGTCGCCGAGCGCGACGGACTCCTGGCGCGCGCGTTCCTGCCACTCGGGGTTCTTGGCGAGGTGGTAGACGGCGGCGGCGCTGGTGATGGTCGACGTGTCGTGCGCGGCCATCATCAGGAAGATCATGTGGTTGACGACGTCGGAGTCGGTGAACCGGTCACCGTCTTCGGTGGTGGCGTGGCACAAGGCGGTGAAGAGGTCGTCGCCGTCGCTTCGCCGCTTCGCGGGCAGATTCGCCGAGAAGTAGCGTTCGAGGACCTTGCGGCCGTGCAACCCCGCCGCCCAGCGGCCGCCGGGAACGGGCAACCGCACGATGGCCGTGCCCGCGCGCACGGAATTCACGAACGCGCGGTTGATCGCGGCCGAGTCGTCGCCGGATCGCATGCCCATGAACACGCGTGTCGCGACGTCGAGCGTGAGTTGCTTGAGGGACCAGTAGATCCGCGGGTTCGGCTTGCCCGCCCAGGCCGCGACGCCTTCGCGCAGCGCCGGTCCCATCTGGTCGACGTAGCCGGTGAGCCGTTGCCGGGTGAACGCCGCCTGCATGATCCGGCGGTGCAGGTGATGCTCGCCGAAATCGAGCAGCATCAGGCCGCGGTCGAAGAACTGCTCGATGAAGAACTTCCAGCCCTCCTGGGAGAAGGCCTTGTCCTTGTTCACCAACGCGATCTGGGTGGCCTCGGGGCCGGAAAGGGCGACGATGCGGCGGCCGAACGCGCCCATCCACGAGACCGGGCCGTAGGTCTCGTAGCGTTTGAGGCCGAACTCGATGCCGAAGCGCATGAAGTCCAGCGCGTGCCCGATGACCGGCGGGCCCTCGTCGCCGAGGACGGGTTTGAGACCCGGTGGGGCGGGCGCGAGTTCGCGGACCGGCCAGGTCGCGCCGAGCCAGCGCTGGTCGACCGCACGCGGCAGGGGGATCGAGGTGAGCGGCGGAACCCGCTCGCGCAGTGCCCCGGTGACCTTTTCGACAGCGTTCGTCATGGCGACCATCTCCGGTGTTGAGATCGGCTACCGCTCCACCTTCGCACCCTTATTGACGTTCTGACAATACCCCGGCGGATGTACATGAAGGCCCCCTTCCTGTACCTAGGCGCAAGGAAGGGGGCCTTCATGTACTGATCAGCCCAGCTCGGACCGGACCGCCTTCGCGGCCGCGACCAGGTTCCGCAGGGCGGGCTCCACCTCGGCGTAGCCGCGGGTCTTCAGGCCGCAGTCCGGGTTGACCCAGATCCGCTCGGCGGGCACGGCGCCGACGGCGGTCCGCAGCAGCCCGCTGACCTCATCGACGCCGGGAACGCGCGGCGAGTGGATGTCGTACACACCCGGCCCGACACCGCGGCCGAAGCCCGCCGCGCCGAGGTCGGTGACGACCTCCATCTTCGACCGCGCGGCCTCGATGCTGGTGACGTCGGCGTCGAGCGCGTCGATCGCCTTGACCACCTCACCGAACTCCGAGTAGCACATATGCGTGTGGATCTGCGTCGCGTCGTCGATGCCGGACGTCGCCAGCCGGAACGACGAAACCGCCCACGCGAAGTACGCCTCATGCGCCGAGGCACGCAGGGGGAGAAGCTCCCGCAGCGCCGGTTCGTCGACCTGGATGACGCGGATGCCCGCCGCTTGCAGGTCGTGCACCTCGTCGCGGATGGCCAGCGCCACCTGGCGGGCGGTCTCTCCCAGCGGCTGGTCGTCGCGGACGAACGACCACGCCAGGATCGTCACCGGCCCGGTCAGCATCCCCTTGACGGGTTTGCCGGTCAGGCCCTGCGCGTAGCGCGCCCACGCGACGGTCATCGGCTTCGGGCGCGAGACGTCGCCGTACAGGATCGGCGGCCGGACGCAGCGTGAACCATAGGACTGCACCCAGCCGAAGTCGGTGGCGGCGAACCCGGCCAGCCGCTCGGCGAAGTACTGCACCATGTCGTTGCGCTCGGGCTCGCCGTGCACCAGCACGTCCAGGCCGAGGTCCTCCTGCAGCCGGATGACGCGCTCGATCTCCGCCTTCATCGCGGCTTCGTACCCGGCGTCGTCCAGCGAACCCGCCTTGTGCGCGGCGCGGGCCTTACGGACGTCGGTGGTCTGCGGAAACGAGCCGATCGTGGTGCTCGGCAACGGCGGCAGGTCCAGCGCGGCCTGCTGGGCGGCCGCACGCCGCTCGTAGGGCGAGCGGACGGTGTCCTCCGGGCGCAGTGCCTCCAGCCGGGCGCGCACGCCGGCGTCGGCGAGGCCGGCCGCCGTCGCGCGGTCCGCGGCCGTGGCACGGGCGGCGGAAAGGTCGACACCGTCCTCCTTCAGTGCCCGGCCGAGCAGGACGACCTCGTCCACCTTCTGCTTGGCGAACGCGAGCCAGCCCTTGAGGCGCGGGTGGAGTCCGGCCTCCCGCCCGACGTCGTAGGGCACGTGCAGCAGCGAGCACGACGTCGAGACGCTGACCGACTTCGCGGTGCCGAGCAGCGTCGCCGCCCGGCTGAGCGCGCGGGTCGGGTCGGTGCGCCAGACGTTGCGCCCGTCCACGACTCCGGCCAGGACCTCCTTGTCACGCAAGGCGGGCTCGGCCGCGACAGCGTCCACAAAGGACTCATCGGTGACGAGGTCGACGGCGAGCGCGTCGATCGGGGAGCGGGCGAGCACACCCAGCCCGCGGCCGAGGCCGCCGAAGTACCCGGCGACCAGGATCTTCGGCCGCGCGGTCTCCTTCGCGAGCCGGTGGTACGCGCGAATGAGCGCGTTGAGTTCCTGCTCGGTGCGGTCGGCGGCGAAGGCGGGCTCGTCGAACTGGACCCACTCGACGCCTTCGTCGTGCAGGCGCCGCAGCAGTTCGACATAGCCGTCGAGGAGGTTGTCGAGCAGGTCCAGCGGGCGGAAGCCCTCCGGAGCACCCTCGGTGGCCTTGGCGAGCAGCAGGAACGTCACCGGGCCCACCAGCACCGGCCGGGTCTCGACGTCGATCGCGCGGGCCTCGCGGTACTCGTCGAGCGGCTTGGTGCCGGTGAGCGAGAACGTCGTGTCAGGGCCGAGTTCGGGGACGAGGTAGTGGTAGTTGGTGTCGAACCACTTGGTCATCTCCATCGCCGCCGCGTCCTGCACCCCGCGCGCGGCGGCGAAGTAGGTGTCGAGTGGCGAAAGGCCGAGCCTCGTGAAGCGCTCCGGCAGCGCTCCGAACAGCTCGGTGGTGTCGAGCACCTGATCGTAGTGGGAGAACGTGTTGGAGGGGACGGAGTCCAGTCCGGCGTCCTTGAGTTCCCGCCAAGTCCGGGTACGCAGCGCGCGGCCGGTCTCCAGCAGCGCGGCTTCGCCGATCTTGCCCGCCCAGTAGCGTTCGAGTGAACGCTTGAGTTCCCGGTCCGGTCCGATCCGGGGGTAGCCCAGCACAGTGGTGCCGATTTCGGTCACTAGCTCTCTCCTCGCGAGCTTGTTGGCAGAGCCCGGAGCGCGCGCGGGAGTGACCGCCCTTCGGTCGTGCCCATCCCACGAGGCCCGGACTCACGCACGCCGTCGGCGCGCGTACCACGGGCAGGTCTTCGGACTCGTGGGCGACTCGCTCGCTCCTACCGGCCGTCGCTTCCCGGGAGCCATTCCCAGTGCTTTACCGTGTCTCGCACGGTGACGGCTTTCGTTCCCACATACCGCTGCGGGGCAGTCCCGGATTCACACCGGGTTCCCTGTTACCTCGACCGGCCTGGGAGGCCGGGCGAACCAGTAGCACCCCGGAGCGTACCGGACCGAAGTACATGAAGGCCCCCTTCCGGTACCTAGGCGCAAGGAAGGGGGCCTTCATGTACTACAGGGTTCAGTCCCAGTCGAGGGCTCCGCCGGACTGGTACTCGATGACGCGGGTCTCGAAGAAGTTCTTCTCCTTCTTGAGGTCCATCGCCTCCGACATCCACGGGAACGGGTTCTCCGTCTCGCCGAAGATCGGCGCGAGGCCGATCTGCTGCGCCCGCCGGTCGGTGATGAAGTGCATGTACTGCTCGATCAGCTCGGCCGACAGCCCGAGCATGCCGCGCGGCATGGTGTCACGGGCGTAGGCGACCTCGAGTTCGCACGCCTCGGTCAGCATGCCGCGGATCTCGGCCTGGAACTCCTCGGTCCACAGGTGCGGGTTCTCGATCTTGATCTGGTTGATGCAGTCGATGCCGAAGTTCAGGTGGATCGACTCGTCGCGCAGGATGTACTGGTACTGCTCGGCGATGCCGATCATCTTGTTCCGGCGGCCGAGCGAGAGGATCTGCGCGAAGCCGGTGTAGAACCACATACCCTCGAAGATCACGTAGAACGCGACCAGGTCACGCAGGAAGTTCTGATCGGCCTCGGGGGTGCCGGTCTCGAAGTCCGGGTTCTCCAGGTTCTGCGTGTACTTCAGCGCCCACGCGTCCTTCTCCGAGATGGAGGGGACCTCGCGGTACATGTTGAACAGCTCGCCCTCGACCAGGCCGAGGCTCTCGCAGATGTACTGGAAGGTGTGCGTGTGCACGGCCTCCTCGAACGCCTGGCGCAGCAGGTACTGGCGGCATTCGGGGTTGGTGATCTGCCGGTACACCGCGAGCACGATGTTGTTCGCCACCAGGGATTCCGCGGTGGCGAAGAAGCCGAGGTTGCGCTTGAGCATGGTGCGCTCGTCCTCGGTGAGGCCGTCGGCCGACTTCCACAGCGCGATGTCGGCCTGCATGGCGACCTCGGTCGGCATCCAGTGGTTGTTGCAGCCGGCGAGGTACTTCTCCCACGCCCAGGTGTACTTCATCGGCAGCAGCTGGTTGACGTCGGCGCGGGCGTTGATCATCCGCTTGTCGTCGACGTTGATCCGGGCGGCGCCGACTTCGATCTCACCGAGGCCGGTGGCGTCGGCGGAAGCGTCAAAGGTGGTCATGGAGGCTCACTTCAAGCTTGGGTCGTGAGTGGCGATTCGGGTGGGAACCCGAATCGCCACTCACGACCGGGTGGTCACTGGCAGGCTTCGCAGTCGGGGTCGTCGATGCGGCAGGCGGCGCCGTCGGTGGCGACGAAGTCGACGTCGGAGACCTGCGGGACCTCCTTCGGGTCCGGGGCGGTCACCGGAACGGCCGGAACCGCGGCGGCGGGCGAAGGCGAAACCGCGGCGGGAGCCGGAGCCGGGGCGGCGGGCTTGGGGGTGGCGGGGGCCGGGGTGGCCGAGACCGCGTTCAGCTTGCCGTCGGTGCCGCGCAGGGTGCTCTTCTCCACGTGCGTCGCGGACCGCGCCCGCAGGTAGTACGTGGTCTTGAGGCCCTTGTGCCAGGCGTAGCGGTACAGCTCGTCGAGTTTGCGGCCGCTGGGCGCCGCGATGTACAGGTTCAGCGACTGCGCCTGGTCGATCCACTTCTGACGACGCGAGCCCGCGTCCACCAGCCACTTCGACTCGATCTCGAACGCGGTGGCGTACAGCGCCTTCAGGTCGTCCGGCACGCGGTCGATCTGGCCGAGGCTGCCGTCGAAGTACTTCAGGTCCGACACCATGACCTCGTCCCACAGCCCGCGCTCCTTGAGCGAGCGGACCAGGTGCGGGTTCACCACGGTGAAGTCGCCGGACATGTTCGACTTGACGAACAGGTTCTGGAACAGCGGCTCGATCGACTGCCCGACCCCGCAGATGTTGGAGATCGTCGCCGTCGGCGCGATCGCCATCACGTTGGAGTTGCGCATGCCGACGGTCTTGACCCGCTCACGCAGCGGCGCCCAGTCCAAAGTGGACGAGGTGTCGACGTCGAGCGCGTCGCCCTGCCGGGCGTCGATCAGCAGCTGCAGCGAGTCGATCGGCAGGATTCCCTTGCTCCACAAGGAACCCTCGAACGTCTGGTACTGGCCGCGCTCCTCGGCGAGGTCGGTCGAAGCCGAGATCGCGTAGTAGCTGATGTGCTCCATGCTGGTGTCCGCGAACTGCACGGCCTCGTCCGAGGACAGCGGCACGCCGATCTCGAACAGCGCGTCCTGGAAGCCCATCAGGCCCAGCCCGATCGGGCGGTGACGCAGGTTGGAGCGGCGCGCCTCCGGGATCGTGTAGAAGTTGATGTCGATCACGTTGTCGAGCATGCGGACCGCGGTGCGCACGGTCTTCTCGAGGCGCTGAGTGTCCAGGCCGTCGGGGGTGACGTGCTTGAGCAGGTTGACCGAACCGAGGTTGCAGACCGCGACCTCGTCGGTGGTGGTGTTCAGGGTGATCTCGGTGCACAGGTTGGACGAGTGCACGACACCCACGTGCTGCTGCGGCGAACGCAGGTTGCACGGGTCCTTGAAGGTGATCCACGGGTGACCGGTCTCGAACAGCATGGTCAGCATGCGGCGCCACAGGTCGACCGCGCGAATCTTGCGGAACACCTTCAGCTCACCGCGTTCGGCGGCGGCCTCGTACTCGCGGTAACGCTCGGCGAACGCGGTGCCGTAGAGGTCGTGCAGATCCGGGGTCTCGTTCGGCGAGAACAGCGTCCACTGCGCGTCGGCCTCGACCCGGCGGAGGAACTCGTCCGGCACCCAGTTCGCGGTGTTCATGTCGTGCGTACGGCGACGGTCGTCACCGGTGTTCTTGCGCAGGTCGAGGAATTCCTCGATGTCGACGTGCCAGGTCTCGAGGTACGCGCAGGCCGCGCCCTTGCGCTTGCCGCCCTGGTTCACCGCGACCGCGGTGTCGTTGGCGATCTTGAGGAACGGCACGACACCCTGCGACTGGCCGTTGGTGCCCTTGATGTGCGCGCCGAGGCCGCGGACCGGGGTCCAGTCGTTGCCGAGACCGCCCGAGTACTTCGCCAGCAGCGCGTTGTTCTTGTACGCCTGGAAGATCGAGTCCAGGTCGTCGTCGACCGTGGTCAGGAAGCAGGACGACAGCTGCGGGCGCGTGGTGCCCGAGTTGAACAGCGTCGGGGTGGACGCCATGAAGTGGAACGACGACAGCAGCTCATAAAACTCGATGGCACGGGATTCCCGATTGTCCTCGCGGATCGCGAGACCCATGGCGACGCGCATGAAGAACGCCTGCGGCAGCTCGAACCGGACGCCGTTGTGGTGCTGGAAGTACCGGTCGTACAGGGTCTGCAGGCCGAGGAAGCCGAAGTCGAGGTCACGTTCGGCGTGGATGGCCGCGGTGATCTTGTCCAGATCGAACGTCTGGAGCTCGGGGTTGACCAGTTCCAGCTCGATGGCGCGCTTGAGGTAGTCCCGGAAGTACTGCGGGTACCGGGCGGTCATCTCGTCCTGGCTGGCCAGCTGCGGCGAGCCCGCGAGATAGCTGAGCGCTTCGCCGCGGAGCTTGTCCGCGAGCAGCCGGGCGCTGACGTAGGAATAGTTCGGCTCCTGCTCGACGAGCACGCGCGCGGCCATGATCTGGGCGAGGGCGAGTTCGTCGGCGCTGATGCCGTCGTAGAGGTTGCGCTTGGCCTCGGCCAGCACCGGCTCCGCGGAGACGTCGTCGAGTCCGGCGACGGCCTCGCCGACCACGTGCGAGACGCGGGCCCAGTCGAGCGGGCGGATCGAGCCGTCGGCGGCCTTGACGCTGATGGCGACGTCGGACGAGGCGGGCTTCTCGGACTCGCGGGCCTTCGCGCGCTCATCGCGGTAAAGGACGTACGCGCGGGCGACCTTGTGGTGCTCGCCGCGCATCAGCGCGAGTTCGACGATGTCCTGGATCTGCTCGATGTGCAGCGCGGTCTCGGGACCGGCGTGGCGGAGCAGGGTGGCTTCGATCTGCTCGGTCAGTTCGTTGACCAGGTGGTGGATCCGCGACGAGGCGGCCGCGTCACCTCCTTCGACGGCGAGGAAGGCCTTGGTCACGGCGACCGAGATCTTGTTCGCGTCGAAGGGGGACACGCTGCCGTCCCGCCGGATGACTCGCACGGTCGCGGGCGTGGTGTCCGAAGACGAAGGTGGCCGCTGACCGGTTTCCACTGACATGCGTGTCTCCAATGGGCGCGTTGAAGCACCGCAAGGCCGCACAAGGCCATGCGCTGCACGTTCACAAAGCTGTCCGGCAACCGCTCCCGAGCGGTCTCCCCGTCGCTGGGCGGTGCCGGTTCCCAGAGACTACATGTAGGGGTTGGAGGCTGCACGTGCCCCAATGGGTGGCGTGTCGCGGTCTCACCCTGGCGGGTTAGGCGATCACGCTCAGCGGCTGCTCAGCCGCCGAAAACGATCTTGAAATCACGCAGGCTGGCGCTCAGAACGGGCCGCTGACCGGCCAGGAAGCCCAGTGGTCCGGCCTCGTTGATCCGCCACTCCGCGGCCGCCGGGTGAGGGCGCGCCTTCGCCCGGACGGGGCTCCTTTTGAGACGTCCGTCCAGGATCTGGACGACGTCGAAGGCGGCGGGCAGCGTCACCGGGAGGGTCGGGCGAGCGGTGAAGGCGGCCGTCGCGATCCAGTCCTCCTGAGTGGCCGCGGAGGCGGTGAAGGTCCGCCCGTGGGTGAAGTCGAGCGCGGCGAGATCCTTGGGGATGCCCCACAGCGCGCGCCCGCCGGCGAGCGAGACCTCGCTGTCGACCCAGATGCCGGTGATCGAGCTGGACAGGCGCTTGCCGCGGACGGCGACCGTCACCAGCAGCTCGTGATACTGGAGCTGTCCCGGCTCCTGGTAGTCGACCCAGGCGGCGAACACCTGCGCGCGGCCACCCGCGACGGCCGGTTCGACGCCGTCGGGCAACTCGGGCAGTTCGCTCACCGGAACACGCCAGAAGGACAGGTACGCCTGGCCCGCCAGGTTCCACGGCTCCGGGGGATAGGCGGTCACGCGTTCCGCCACGGCAGGTAAGCGGGCTGATCGGTGTCGACGCGCATGGAGAACTCCGGTGGTCGTTTCTGCAGGAAGGACATGACCCCTTCGACGGCGTCCGGGCTGCTGCCCAGTCCGCCGATCAGCCGGGAGTCCAGTTGGTGCACGGGGAACGGCGATTCGGCGCTCGCCATCCGGTACAGCAGTTGACGGGTCACCGCGACCGAAACCGGCGAGGTGGTCGTGGCGATTTCGAGAGCCAGTCCGCGTGCCTTGGCGAGGACTTCTTCGGGGTCGTGAACACTGTGGACCAGTCCGGCGGCTTTCGCTTCCTCGGCGCCGAACACGCGGCCGCTGATCATCCAGTCGAGTGCCGTGCCCATCCCGACCAGCCGGGGGAGGAACCAGGCGGACGCGCCTTCCGGGTAGATCCCCCGGCGGACGAACACGAAGCCGAAGCGCGAATCCGTGGACGCCAGCCGGTAATCGCACGACAGCGTGATCGTGACACCGCCGCCGACGGCCGCGCCCCGCAGGGCGGCGATCACCGGTTTGTTCATCGTGAAGATCCGCTTCGAGCAGCGTCCCGCCGGCTCCTGCCACGCCGCGTCCGGGCCGGACTCCGGATCGAAGTCGAAACCGCCCTGCGAAAGGTCTGCGCCCACCGAGAAGTCCTTGCCGCTGCCGGTCAGGATCACCACTCGGACGTCCTCGTCGCGGTCGGCCCGGTCCATCGCGTCGCCGAGTTCGTCGGCCATGCGGATGGTGTAGCCGTTGCGGGCCTCCGGCCGGTTGAGCGTGACCGTCGCGATGCGGTCGGAAACCTCGTAGGTGACTTCGGCGTACGCGCTCATGACGTGAAAGTAAGGCTACGTTGACAAGGTGTCAATAAGGCTCACTCGACGTCGTCCCGGTGCATGTCTGTCCTCTGTGGACAGGCCGTCACCGCTGAGTGCCCGCTTGCAGAAGGGGGCCGCTGCCGTCGAAAGGCGGGTAGGTCTCGCCGCCGACTCGCTCGGCCACGACGATGTAGTCGGCGAGCGCGTCACGTGAACGGGCGAGTTTGGCCAGCTGCTCGTCCAGGCGTCCGAGCCGCTCCCGCATCGCGGCCAGCAACTCGGGGCAGCCGATCAGCTCGGGTTTCTCGCCGATCGCGCAGGGCAGCAGATACGCGATGTCCTCGGACGACAGGCCGGCGGCGAGCAGATGCCGGATCTGCTTCACCCGCAGCAAGGCCGTCTCGTCGTACTCGCGATAGCCGTTCGTCCCGCGGCCCACCTCCAGCAGGCCTTGGGCCTCGTAATAGCGCAGCTGATGGGCGTGGACGCCCGTCCGATGGCTCAGTTCCCCGATCTTCATCGCTTTCCCCACTTGACCTTCATACCGGTATCAACGTTGACGATGGTGCCATGACCGACACCACGAATACCCCGATCACGGTTCTCGGCCTCGGCCTGATGGGCCAGGCGCTCGCCCGCGCGTTCCTGAAAGCCGGGCATCCCACCACGGTATGGAACCGGACGGCAGCCAAGGCCGACTCGCTGGTGGCCGAAGGCGCGCGGCTCGCCCCCTCGGTCGGCGACGCGCTCGAGGCGGGCGGCGTGACGATCGTATGCCTCACCGACTACCCGGCCGTGCGTGAACTGCTCGGCGACGCCAGGCTGGAGGGCACGACGCTGGTCAACCTGACCTCGGGCGACTCCGCTCAAGCGCGGGAAACCGCCGCCTGGGCCGAAAAGCAGGGCGCCCGCTATCTGGACGGCGCGATCATGGCCATCCCGTCGTCGATCGGGACCCCCGACTCGGTGATCCTGCTCAGCGGGCCTCGGCTCGATCCGGCGCTGGACGCGCTCGGAACGGTTTCGTATCTCGGCGAGGATCACGGCCTGGCTTCCCTGTACGACGTCGCGGGCCTGACGATGATGTGGAGCGTTCTGAACGCGTGGCTGCAAGGCACCGCGATGCTGCGGACCGCCGGCGTCGATGCCGCAACGTACGCGACCTTCGCACAGCAAATCGCCGTCGGCGTCGCAGGCTGGCTACCCGGCTACGCGGAGCAGGTCGACAAGGGCTCGTTCCCGGCCGAGGTGTCGGCCTTGGAGACCGACGCACGGGCGATGGCGCATATGGTCGAGGAGAGCGAAGCGCTGGGCGTGAACGCCGAACTGCCGAAGCTGATCAAGGCGATGGCCGACCGCGCGATCGCGGCGGGGCATGGCGGGGAGCAGTACCCGGTGCTGATCCGGGAGTTCGAGCGGTCGGAGGGATAACAGCGAGCCGGGTCAGGTTGGGCGCGGACATGCGTGCGATCGTGCTCGACGGACCCGGCCCGCCCGAGGCGTTGCGGATCAGGGATGTCCCGATGCGGGGCTGGTGAGGGATGGGTGCTGGTCAAGGTCGAGGCGTTCGGGCTGAACCGGCCCGAGTACCACCTGCGCACCGGTGTCGCCACGAACGCGACATTCCCGATCGTGCCGGGGATCGAGGCCGCGGGCGGAGCGTCATCGCGATGATGGGCGGGATGGGGCGCGCCTTCGACGACGGCTACGCGGAATACACCGTCGTGCCCGCGTCTTCGGTGATCCCCGTGCGCTTGAGACTCGACTGGGCGACGCTTGGGGCGCTGCCAAAGATGCTGCAGACCGCGCACGGCTCGCTGTACACCGGGCTCGACATCCGCGCGGGGCAGACGATCCTGATCCGCGGTGGGACGTCGTCGATCGGCGTGGCCGCGGCGGTGCCGGCGAAGGAACAGGGCCTGACCGTCCTGTCGACCACGGAACCCCGCTCGGTTGGATGCTCTGGGGAAGCTCGGCGTCGATCACCCGCTGGTGGACAACGATTCGATCGCCGACGCGGTGCGCGAGATCTTGCCGGGCGGGGTGAACACGGCACTGGAACTGGGGCGCTTCACCGAGATGCTCAGCGACGTCTGGTCGATCCCGGACTTCTACCCGATGGCGGTGATCCCGAACGGCGTCCGGCTCACCGCGTACGACGGCGAGAGCAGCGACCTGCCCGCCGAAGCGCTTCAGTGCTATGTCGACTTGGTCGAGGCCGGGGGAGCTGGTCGTCCGGGTTTCGTGACTATGGATCAGTGACGCGGCAGGTAATTCGTCGCGGCCATGACGCCGAAGGCTAGGAGGGCCATCACCAGCGCGATCATCGCGATCAGGACGAGCGGCGCGGCGAGGCCGCCGATCCCGTCCCGTTTGCGCATCTCGCCTACGGTAAGCCTGCCTGGGCCGCGTTCGTGATGGCCGCCGTCCAGTGCGGGAAGGCTTTCGGCCTATACCCGTAGGTGCATGGTGTTGCGTCTCGGTTCCCCGGTGGGGTCGAGGTAGGCGGGGGCGATGAATTCCGGGAGTCCGTCTTGGGCGAGCTGGACTTTCCACTCGCTTTTATGGATCAGCCGATGGTGCTTGGTGCAGAGCAGCACCAGATTGTCGATTTTCGTTTCACCACGGTGCCGCCAGAAAACGAGGTGATGAGCCGTGCAGCGCTGCACCGGCATATCGCAACCCGGGAACGTACACCCGCCGTCCCGGATTTTCAACGCGTGTTTCTGCGGGGTGGTGGCGGAGCGGCTGGAGCGTCCGACGTCGAGGGGTTGCCCGGCGCCGGAGAGGACAACAGGCCGGATCCGGGCATCGCAGGCGAGGATCCGGACGTCGGTCGCGGAGATCGGCCCGACGAGATCGAGGAGGCCGTCGCCGACCTCGTTCATCAAATCCTCGTAGGCCATGGTCACCAAAATCTGGGTGGACTCCCCGGCCTGGCCGGGGAGATCGGGGCTGGCGGTCTTCAACCGCACGTAGTCGGCGAACGCGTCCCCGTAGCGTTCGCCTTGACTGCGGGAGTCCCGGACCCCGTCGATGGCCTTGTGTGGTTTTGCCAGCGGGTCGAGGTCGGACTTCAACCGGGCATAGGTTTCCAGGTCCAAGGTTCCCGCGAAGCCGAGTGTGCCGTCACGGTGTTTGACGAACCGCAACTCCGGCCGGGCGTCTTTCGGATCCTTGTCGCGGGGTTCTTTGCCGTCGGGGTCCATCGTGTTCAGCATCCGGCGCCCGGCCATGACGATCTCCTTCGGCCCAGCCCGGCGAGCGAGATCGACCAGGATCTTCTCCCCGGCCCGCACCTCCTCGTCGGGTACGAAGGAGGGGACCTGGGCGAGAGCGCCGAGGATCACATCGATCTGCCCGCCACCGATCGCGCCTTCGGCAGCGGCTTCCGCGGTCAACGGCGCCAACGGCGGCACCACGCCCCCGCCGATGGCCACACCGGGATGCAACGCCAGGGCCCGATCAGCACGGGCCGACGCTTCCTTCTCCGACACCAGGAAATCCTGAAAAATCAACCCCATCAACGTCGAATGCCCACTGCACCCACGAATTCCGCGCGTATTCAACTCCGCGAGGATCGCATACTGCTCGGCATCCAACTGACGTTTCAAGACTTCGATTTCCTGCTTACGGGCATGCAGCGTCGCAGTATCAGCACGCCACCACTCGGTACGCGCTCCCTGGAGACTGTTGTCGCTGGCCACGACACCAACAATACCCCTGATCGAACACCTGTGCTAGTGCACTGACTCTAGTTTGGCAGAATTTTGCTGAACGCTCTGATTGGCTTAAGTCGTCCCAGTGTCTGCTGTTGTCGGCCTTGGGGAAGTATTGGCGCAGCTGCATTGGCGCCCACTTCTTTGGTTACCCCCGTCCGTCGCACCGACCTCACTCCACGCTCACCAACTATTCGGTGACAGCTGGACGGACCAGCCCGACGAACCCCGCTTCAAGGCCGTCGGCTGGACCTGCCGACAAAACAATCAGGCGTGCTTGATTTTTCTGACGAGGGGTGCGAGCCTGGTGAAGACGCGAGGAGGCGGGCATGGCTGACCTTGGCGTGATCCTTGGGGATCTCGCGGCGGAATCGCAGGCCATCGACGACGTGGTGGCGGAGCTGCCCGCGTCGGATTGGGCGCGGCAGACCCCGGCCGAAGGCTGGACGATCGCCTATCAGATCGCTCATCTGGCCTGGACGGACAAGAAGGCGCTGATCGCGGCGCGGGGGTCCGAAGCCGAGTGGCAGGCCGAGATCGAAGGGCTGCTCGCGACGGGGGAGAGCTACGTCGACGACGGCGCGGCCGAGGGTGCGAAGGCGCCGCCCCGGGAGTTGCTGGCCGAGTGGCGTGCCGGTCGCGCGGAGCTGGCCGAAGCGCTCGCCGCGGTGCCCGACGGGCAGAAGGTCCCCTGGTACGGGCCGCCGATGAGTGCCGCGTCGATGGTGACCGCGCGCCTCATGGAGACCTGGGCGCACGGCCAGGACATCTTCGACACGTTCGGTGTCGCGCGCGAGAACACCGGCAGGCTCTGGCACATCGCCCGGTTCGGCACTCGCACGCGCGACTTCGCCTACAAGCTCAACTCGCTCGCCCCGCCCGGCGAGGAGTTCCGGGTCGAGTTGACCGCGCCCGACGGCTCCACCTGGGCTTTCGGGCCGGAGGACGCGGAGCAGCGGCTCACCGGGAGCGCCGTCGACTTCTGCCTCGTCATCACCCAGCGCCGTCATCCTGACGACACCGACCTCGTCGCCACCGGCGCCGACGTCGAGGAATGGCTCGGGATCGCGCAGGCCTTCGCCGGACCTCCCGGCGCGGGTCGGCAGCCGGGGCAGTTCGCATGACGGCGCCGATCAGGATCGGCAACGCGTCCGGGTTCTACGGCGACCGGTTCTCCGCCGTCCGCGAGATGCTCACCGGCGGCCCGCTCGACGTGCTGACCGGTGACTACCTGGCCGAGCTGACCATGCTCATCCTCGGCCGAGACCGGATGAAGGACCCGAACCGCGGCTACGCCAAGACGTTCCTCCGTCAGATGGAGGAGAATCTCGCGCTGGCCAAGGAAAAGGGTGTCAAGATCGTCGCGAACGCCGGTGGGCTCAACCCCGCTGGTCTCGCCGACGCGCTCCGTGAACTGGCCGCGAAGCTCGGGGTCGACGTCGCCATCGCGCACGTCGAGGGCGACGACCTGATCCAGCGCGCCGAGGAACTCGGTTTCGGCAAGACGTTGACCGCCAACGCCTATCTCGGTGCGTGGGGGATCGCGGAATGCTTGACCGCGGGTGCCGACATGGTGGTGACCGGGCGCGTCACCGACGCGTCGGTGATCGTCGGCCCGGCCGCCGCGCACTTCGGCTGGGCGCGCGACGACTACGACGCGCTCGCCGGCGCGGTCGCGGCCGGGCACGTGATCGAATGCGGCACGCAAGCCACCGGCGGCAACTACGCGTTCTTCACCGAACACGAGGTCGGTGTCCCGGGTTTCCCGATCGCCGAGATCTCCGCCGACGGCTCCAGCGTGATCACCAAACATCCCGGAACCGGCGGCTTGGTGAACGCCGGAACCGTGACCGCGCAACTGCTCTACGAGATCACCGGCGCCCGTTACGCCGGGCCGGACGTCACGGCGCGGTTCGACACGCTGACCCTGACCGACGACGGCCCGGATCGCGTCTGGATCACCGGCGTCACCGGCGAGCCACCGCCCCCGACGCTCAAAGTCTGCCTGAACGGGCTCGGCGGTTTCCGCAACGAGACGACGTTCGTCCTCACCGGACTCGACATCGAAGCGAAAGCCGCGCTGGTCAAGGAACAACTCGAAGGCGCGCTCGAAGCGCGACCGCCCGCCGAGGTCCGCTGGACGCTGGCCCGCACCGATCGGGCGGACGCCGAAACCGAACAGCAGGCGAGTGCGTTGCTGCACGTCGCGGTGAAGGACGCCGATCCGGAGGTCGCCGGGCGCGCGTTCAGCGGTGCGGCGATCGAACTCGCGCTGGCGAGTTATCCCGGCTTCCACGTCACCGCGCCGCCCTCGTCGGCATCGCCGTATGGCGTTTACCGAGCCGCTTTCGTGGACGCGCAGGAGGTTCCACACGTCGCCGTCCTACCGGATGGGACGCGCCGCGACATCGCGCAAGCCACCGACACCCTGGCGCTGTCCGATGTGGACGAATACGGGCTGCCTGCCCCGTTCACCCAGGCGCGGGTCCGCCGGGCGCCGCTGGGCAAGGTGATCGGCGCCCGCAGCGGGGACAAGGGCGGCAACGCGAACGTCGGCGTCTGGGCGCGTTCCGACGAGGCGTGGCGCTGGCTCGCGCACCGGCTCACCGTCACCGAGTTCAAACTGCTGCTCCCGGAGACCGTCGGCCTGGAGGTCCGGCGGCAACTGCTGCCGAACCTGCGGGCGATCAACTTCGTCATCGAAGGCATCCTCGGTGAGGGCGTCGCGTCGCAGGCGCGGTTCGACCCGCAGGCGAAGGCACTCGGGGAATGGCTGCGCTCCCGCGAGATCGACATCCCGGAGGCTCTCCTGTGACCGACCTCTTCGCCACGCCGGAACGCGCCGAGCTGCGCGAGACCGTCCGGCGGTTCGCCGAAACCGAGATCCTGCCGCACCTCGACGGCTGGGAGCGCGAGGGCGAACTGCCCCGCGACCTGCACCGCAAGGCCGGGGAACTCGGGCTGTTGGGCGTCGGCTTCCCCGAGGAGGTCGGCGGCGGGGGCGGCGACTATCTCGACGCCGTCGTCATCGCCGAGGAACTGCACTACGCGGGCGGCTCCGGCGGGCTCTTCGCCTCGCTGTTCACCTGCGGTATCGCCGTTCCGCACATCGCGGCGGCCGGGGATCCGGTGCAGATCGAACGCTGGGTCCGGCCGGCCCTGGAGGGAGCCAAGATCGGCTCACTCGCGGTCACCGAACCCGACGGCGGCTCCGACGTCGCCGGGATCCGCACCACTGCGGTGCGTGAGGGCGACGAGTACGTCATCAACGGTGCCAAGACGTTCATCACCTCGGGCTGCCGCGCCGACTTCGTGACCACCGTGGTCCGCACCGGCGAATCCGGCGCCCACGGCATCTCGCTCATCGTGGTCGAACGCGGCACGCCGGGTTTCACCGTCTCCCGCAAACTGGAGAAGATGGGCTGGCTCTGCTCGGACACCGCCGAATTGTCCTATGTGGACGTCCGGGTGCCCGCGGAGAACCTGATCGGTGCCGAGAACAGCGGGTTCGCGCAGGTCGCCACCCAGTTCGTCACCGAGCGGGTTTCGCTGGCGGTGCAGGGTTACGCGCACGCGCAGCGGGCACTCGACCTGACGCTGGACTGGTGCCGCCTGCGGGAGACCTTCGGCCGTCCGCTGATCTCCCGTCAACTGGTACAGCACAAGCTCACCGAGATGGCGCGCAAGATCGACGTCGCCCGGACCTACACCCGCCAGGTCGCGCTGCGGCACGTCGCGGGCGAAGAGGTCATCGCCGAAGCCTGTTTCGCGAAGAACACCGCCGTCGAGACCGCCGAATGGGTGGTCAACGAAGCCGTCCAGCTACACGGCGGACTCGGCTACATGCGGGAGGCCGAAGTGGAGCGCCACTACCGTGACGTCCGCATCCTCGGCATCGGCGGCGGTACCAACGAGATCCTCACCGGCTTGGCCGCGAAGCGATTGGGATACACCGCATGAGCACGATCAGGTCCACCGTGGACAATCGAGGCGAGGAGTTCGCCGCCAACCGTGAGTCCATGCTCGGCAAACTCGCCGAGATCGACGGCGAGCACGCCAAGGCGATCGCCGGTGGTGGTGAGAAGTACGTCACCCGGCACCGCAAACGCGGCAAGCTGCTCGCGCGCGAACGGATCGAACTCCTCCTCGACGAGGACTCGCCGTTCCTGGAGCTTTCCCCGCTGGCGGCCTGGGGTTCGGACTACCAGGTCGGCGCCAGCGTGATCACCGGCATCGGGGTGGTCGAGGGCGTCGAGTGCATGATCTCGGCGAGCGACCCCACGGTCAAAGGCGGGGCGAGCAACCCGTGGACGGCCAAGAAGAGCTACCGCGCCGCGGACATCGCCGCGCAGAACCGCCTGCCGGTGATCAACCTCGTCGAATCCGGCGGCGCGGATCTGCCGACGCAGAAGGAGATCTTCATCCCCGGCGGCCGGATCTTCCGTGACCTCACACGGTCTTCGGCGGCGAAGGTGCCCACGATCGCGCTGGTGTTCGGCAACTCCACCGCGGGTGGTGCGTACCTGCCCGGCATGTCGGACTACGTCGTGATGGTCAAGGAGCGCGCGAAGGTGTTCCTCGGCGGGCCGCCGCTGGTCAAGATGGCCACCGGTGAGGAGTCCGACGACGAATCGCTCGGCGGCGCCGAAATGCACGCCCGCACGTCGGGCCTCGCCGACTACCTGGCCGCGGACGAAGAGGACGCGATCCGGCTCGGCCGCGGCATCGTCAAGCGGCTCAACTGGACCAAACAGGGGCCGACGCCGAAACCGGACTACGCCGAGCCGCTGTACTCCGCCGAAGACCTGCTCGGCATCGTGCCCACCGACCTCAGGGTGCCGTTCGACCCGCGCGAGGTGATCGCCAGGGTCGCCGACGGTTCGGACTTCGACGAGTTCAAACCCTTGTACGGAAGCAGTCTCGCCACCGGCTGGGCGAGCATCCACGGCTACCCGGTCGGCATCCTCGCCAACGCCCAAGGCGTGCTCTTCGGCGAGGAATCGCAGAAGGCCGCGCAGTTCATCCAGCTCGCCAACCAGATCGACACGCCGCTGGTCTTCCTGCACAACACCACCGGCTACATGGTTGGCAAGGAATACGAGCAGGGCGGCATCATCAAACACGGCGCGATGATGATCAACGCCGTGTCGAACTCGAAGGTCCCGCATCTGTCGGTGCTCATGGGCGCCTCGTACGGGGCCGGGCATTACGGCATGTGCGGCCGTGCCTACGATCCCCGGTTCCTGTTCGCCTGGCCCAGCGCGAAATCCGCGGTCATGGGGCCGCAGCAGCTGGCTGGCGTGCTGTCCATCGTGGCCCGTGCCGCCGCCGCGTCGCGGGGTCAGGACTACAACGAGGAGCACGACGCCGCCATGCGCGCCATGGTGGAGGGGCAGATCGAGGCGGAGTCGATGCCGATGTTCCTCTCCGGGATGCTCTACGACGACGGGATCATCGATCCCCGCGACACCCGCACGGTGCTCGGGCTCAGCCTGTCCGTGATCCACAATGGACCAGTGAAGGGCGCCGAAGGCTTCGGCGTCTTCCGGATGTAGGGGCCGAACGTGATCGAGAAACTTCTGGTCGCCAACCGTGGTGAAATCGCCCGCCGCGTGTTCCGCACCTGCCGCGACACCGGGATCGGCACGGTCGCGGTGTTCTCCGACGCGGACGCCGACGCACCGCACACGGCCGAGGCGGACGTCGCCGTCCGGCTGCCGGGCAACGCGCCGTCCGACACCTACCTGCGGGCCGAACTGCTGATCAAGGCGGCCGCCGAGACCGGCGCCGACGCGATCCACCCCGGTTACGGTTTCCTGTCCGAGAACGCCGGGTTCGCCCGTGCCGTGCTCGACGCCGGGCTCACCTGGGTCGGCCCGCCGCCGGAGGCCATCGAGAGCATGGGCTCCAAGGTCCAGTCCAAGCGGATGATGGCCGACGCCGGTGTCCCGGTCCTGTCCGAATTGGACCCGGCCGAGGTCACCGAGGACGATCTTCCGTTGCTGGTCAAGGCATCCGCCGGGGGTGGCGGGCGCGGGATGCGCGTCGTGCGCTCGCTCGGCGAACTCGCCGAAGCGGTCGAGGGAGCGAGTGCGGAGGCCGCCTCGGCCTTCGGTGACGCGACGGTGTTCTGCGAGCGGTATCTGGAGACCGGGCGCCACATCGAGGTCCAGGTGCTCGCCGACACCCACGGCACGGTGTGGGCGGTGGGGGAGCGGGAATGCTCGATCCAGCGCCGTCACCAGAAGGTCGTCGAAGAGGCCCCGTCGCCGTTCGTCGACGACGCCATGCGGGAAGCCCTGTTCGACGCCGCGCGCAAGGCCGCGCAGGCGATCGACTATGTCGGTGCCGGGACGGTCGAGTTCCTCGCCGGTCCGGACGGGCGGTTCTACTTCCTGGAGATGAACACCCGGCTCCAGGTCGAGCATCCGGTCACCGAGGCCACGACCGGCCTCGACCTCGTCTCCTGGCAACTGCGGGTCGCGGAAGGCGAGCACCTCCCGATCGAAGAGCCGGAGACGCGGGGGCACGCGATCGAGGTCCGGCTCTACGCCGAAGACCCGGCCGCGGGCTGGCAGCCGCAGAGCGGAACCCTGCACCGGTTCGAGGTCCCCGCCGCGCAGCGGGAATTCGAGGTGGGCCCGGGTGTCCGGCTCGACTCCGGCTTCGTCAGCGGCCAGGCCGTCGGCGTGCACTACGACCCGATGCTCGCCAAGGTGATCGCCTTCGCCCCCGATCGCCGGAGCGCGGCACGGGCGCTGGCCGGCGCGCTGGCCGGTGCGGAGATCCACGGCGTGGTGACCAACCGCGACCTCCTGGTGAACGTCCTGCGGCACGAGGCCTTCCTCGCCGGTGAGACCGACACGGCGTTCTTCGACCGGCACGGGCTCGATACCTTGGCGCGCCCACTGGCCACTGTGGACACCGTGCGGATTTCCGCGCTCGCCGCGGCTTTGGCGGGCGCGGCGGGGAACCGTGCGGGCGCCCAGGTGCAGGGACGGCTGCCCAGCGGATGGCGCAACGTCCACTCCCAGGGGCAGCGCAAACGTTTCCTCGCACGCGAAGACGAGATCGAGGTCGTCTACACGCTCACCCGCGACGGTCTGCGCGCCGACGGATTCGACGGCGTGGAACTGGTTTCCGCCGCGAGCGACCGTGTCGTCCTGGAGGCCGCCGGGGTGCGGCGGACGTTCGCTGTCGCCCGGTACGGCGACGCGGTGTACGTCGATTCGCCCGATGGCGCCGTCGAACTGAGCGTGGTGCCGAGGTACACCGATCCGGACGCCGCGCTCGCCGCCGGTTCGCTCGTGGCGCCGATGCCGGGCACCGTCGTCCGGCTCGCGGTCGAGGCCGGTGACACCGTCAAGACCGGTGATCCGTTGCTGTGGCTGGAAGCGATGAAGATGGAACACCGGATCGCGGCGCCCGCCGACGGCGTCGTGACCGAACTCCCGGTGGTCGTCGGACAACAGGTCGAAGTGGGCACGATCCTCGCGGTGGTAGGAGAGAACGAATGAACGCGATGAACTTCACCGAACCCGAGGAGCGCGTCGCGCTGCGGGCGGCTGTCGCCGAACTCGGCAAGAAGTACGGGCACGAGTACTACGCCAGGCAGGCCCGCGCCGGACTCAAGACCGAGGAACTGTGGGCCGAGGCCGGACGGCTCGGCTACCTCGGCGTGAACCTGCCCGAGGAGTACGGCGGCGGGGGAGCGGGTATCGCGGATCTCGCCGCGGTGCTGGAAGAACTCGCCGCGGCCGGCAGCCCGCTGCTGCTCATGGTCGTCTCGCCGGCGATCTGCGGCACGGTCATCTCGCGCTTCGGCACCGACGAGCAGAAGAAGCGCTGGTTGCCGGGTATCGCCGACGGCAGCAGGCGGATGGTCTTCGCGATCACCGAACCCGACGCCGGGTCGAACTCGCACAAGATCACCACCACCGCCCAACGCGACGGCGGTGATTGGGTCCTCAGTGGACGGAAGGTCTACATCTCCGGCGTCGACGAGGCGGACGCCGTCCTGGTCGTCGGCCGCACCGAGGACTCGAAGACCGGCAAGCTCAAGCCCGCGCTGTTCATCGTCCCGACCGACGCGCCCGGCTTCGAGTACAAGCAGATCGAGATGGACCTGATCTCGCCGGAGAAGCAGTTCGGCCTGTTCCTCGACGACGTCCACCTGCCCGCCGACGCGCTGGTCGGCGAGGAGGACGCGGCGATCGCGCAACTGTTCGCCGGGCTCAACCCCGAACGCATCATGGGCGCGTCGTTCTCGCTCGGCATCGCGCGGTACGCGCTGGCCAAGGCCGTCGCCTACGCCAACGAGCGCAAGGTGTGGGGCGGCGCGCCGATCGGCAGCCACCAGGGGCTCGCGCATCCGCTGGCCGAGATCAAGATCGAGCTGGAACTGGCCAAGCTGATGACGCAGAAGGCGGCTTCGCTCTACGACTCCGGCGACGACTTCGGCGCGGGCGAGTCGGCGAACATGGCGAAGTACGCGGCCGCCGAGGTCGCCATCCGCGCGGTCGACCAGGCCGTGCAGACCCACGGCGGCAACGGGCTCGCCAGCGAATACGGGCTGGGCACGCTGGTCACGGCCGTCCGGCTGGGCCGTATCGCTCCGGTGAGCCGCGAGATGGTGCTCAACTTCGTCGGCCAGCACAGCCTCGGGCTGCCCCGGTCCTACTGAGAGGCGAGCGATGAGCACGCTCCACGGCAAGACGATCATCATCTCCGGCGGCAGCCGCGGCATCGGCGAGGCCATCGCGGTCCGCGCCGCCCGCGACGGGGCGAACATCGCGCTGCTGGCCAAGACCGCCGAGTCGCATCCGAAACTGCCGGGCACCGTCTACACCGCGGCCAAGGCGATCGAGGACGCCGGTGGGCAGGCGCTGCCGATCGTCGGCGACGTCCGGGACGACACGTCGGTCGAGGCCGCGATCGCGCGGACGGTCGAGCAGTTCGGCGGGATCGACACCGACTTCTCGAAGTACCGTGTCGGCGGGTCCGAGGAAGACCCGCAGCTCGATTTCTGGGTCGAAGACCGGCGATGATCCGCGAACCGCAGCAGGAGCGCAGCCGCACGACCCGGCGGCGGCTGGTCGAGGCCGCCGTCGAGACGATCGGCGAGCTGGGCTGGAACGGGACCACGGTCGCGATCATCGCCGAACGCGCCGGGGTCTCGCGTGGTGCCGCGCAGCACCACTTCCCGACCAGGGAGGACCTGGTCGCGGCCGCGGTCGAGCACGTCGGCGAGATCCAGATCGTGGAACTGCGCGCCCGCGCGGCGGAACTGCCGTCGGGGCGGTCGCGGATCGAGCGGGCCGTCGACATGGTGCTCAACCTCTACAGCGGGCCGATGTTCCGGGCCGCGCTCCACCTGTGGGTCGCCGCCTCGACCGATGAAGGGCTGCGCGCGACCCTGGTGCCGCTGGAAGCGCGAGTGGGCAGGGAAGCACATCGGGTGACGGTCGAACTCTTCGGTGTCGACGAGTCCCACCAGGGCGTTCGTGAGCTGGTCCAGGCCACTCTCGATCTTGCCCGCGGCCTGGGACTGGCGAATCTGCTGACCGATGACACGAAGCGCCGCAAGCAGATCGTCGCGCAGTGGGCCAGGGTCCTGGAGCCCACGCTGGCAGTGGCAAAAGCAAGAAGATCGAACGGAACGTAGAGATTCCCGGGAACGTCTGAGATCTTGTTAACACTGATGGAGCAGCGACCGATAACACGGTGTAAGTGCTGCCGATTCAGGTAGCTGATCGAGAGAGGTCAGTCCGGTGTCCGGTTCAGAGGTCGAGTTGTCCCATCGAGCCATGGCGATGCTGCGAGCGGTCGCGGCCCGCCGCGCCCAGATGTCGTGCAGCTGCGAGCCGGACCTCTTCATCGATGGGTTCGCCTGTTGTGACCAGATGACCGCGCACGCCCTCGCCCACGGTGGTTACATCCGCCCCGCCGAGTCCACCGGCCTCTCCGCCGTCACCGGCCGCGTGCCCGCTGAGCTGACCGAGGCAGGCGAGGCCGCGATCGCGGTCACCGCGGCTGCCTGACCCTTCACCGCACCGACTGTCCGGTGTGGACGAGATCCGTTTACAACCGCCTCCCGCGTTCCTAGGATCCACCCCTGGACGAGGCCGTCGCGCTGCGCGACGGACCGGGTTGGGAGGTGCCGATGGCACGCACGGCTCGCCGCCACGGCGGTGGGGACGCCCTGAGCGCACTGATGCGGGAGGCGGGTGCGGCACCCCGTCGCCGGGGACCGCGCGGGCCGAGGCACCGGGCGCCGAGCACCACCACTCCCGGCATCGGGAGGGTCCGGCGGATCTCCGCGCTTTCGGCGGGCGGTCTCGTCGTCGGCGGCCTGCTCGCCGTGCTGCTCACCCCGGCCGACTCGGCCGACCTCATCCCGGGAACGCCGCTCCCGCCACCGTCGCTGATGATTGCCCCGCAAGCGGTCGAGGTCCCGGACGACGCGGTGCCTTCCCCCGTCCCGTCGGGGCCGCCGGGGGGCAGTGTCGCGCCCCCGCCCCCGCTGACCGCGGCGATGCACGGCTCGGAGAGGCCGTCACCCACGCCGCCGCCGGTCACCACCCCGGAACGGCAGGATCCGCGCGCCGGTCACCACGACCACGAGTGGTACCACGACTGGTATCGAGGTGGCGGTCGCCTGCCGCACTGGGGCGGGTAGCGCCGCCCGGGTGATCGGCGGTATCGCTCACCGTCGAACAAGAAGCCAGCCGTTCTCCGGGAGCAACGCCGACCACCGGCGGGTCGCCGCCGAAGAGATCGTCGCCGTGGCCCAGCGCATCGTGGCGGTCACCGCTGTCGGCACGGTTCGGAGAACAGCCGGGCTGGTGGCCGAGCTGTCCCGGCATCGCCGATCGGCGCGACGCATTCGACGTACAAGAAGAATCACGACGACTTCGTCGCCGAATTCACCGGAACCCACGGTTTCCCCAAGGCGGAACTGTGGGAGGACGCCGCGATGATCGAGCACGTCACCGTCGCCGCCGATCCTTTCCATCGCCCCGGACCGGTGCGGAGGTGTCGCGAAAGCCACTTTCGGGACACCCGATGTCCCGAAAGTGGCTTTCGCGACAGCCTCCCGACGGGCCATGCCTACGAGACCGCTGAGCGGTAGTACGGTGAAGGCCTCCTTTTCTGCTTTGAGGCAGGCAAGGAGGCCTTCACGGGCTGACGCCGGTGGGGAACGGAAGTCAGCCGGTGTAACCCGCCACGATCTTCGTGTAGTCGTACTTGCCCTGTGCGATTCCCGCGCAGTTGTTGCAATCGCGGTTCACCGCCCAGAACGACAACCGGGCGAGATGTTTGCTCGCCGCGTAGTCGCGGATCGCGCGGAAATCGGCGACGCTGACCGTCTCGCCGGCCACGTCGGTCTTCCCGTTCATCGACGAAAGCCCACTGCGCCGGTAGGCCGCGTCGTCGCTCAGGCCGAAGGTGGATTTCACGACGTTCTTCAGCCCGTCGACGGCACTGCGGGTCTTGCCTGCCATGTCACCACCGCTGGAGAAATTGAACGGCATGACCGACCAAGCGTCGACGCCCGCGCCGAGTGCCTTCGACTGGTTGATCAGCCGCTTTCCGTGCGAGTTGGGGCCGCCGACATCGGTCGGGATGGTGATGACCACGCGCAGACCGGGATTCTTCTGCTTCGTGAGCTTGACGGCGTTCAGGATCCGGTCCTGGACGGTGTGGTTCTCGAATTCGTCGGTGTTCTCGATGTCGAGGTCGATCGCCTTGAGTTTGTAGGCGTCGATGACCTTCTGGTACGCGCCGGCGAGTGCCGCGGGGGTGCCGCATTTCGGGCCGAGCTTCGTACCGGACCAGCCGCCGAACGAAGGGATGACGTCGCCGCCCTTGGCCCGGATGTTGGCGATCATCGTGGCGTCGGAGCCGGTGAGGGAACGGTTGCCGTCCCATTTCGGGTTGCAGCCGCCGTCGGAGAGGATGAACGCGAGGGTGAAAGCCTTGACCCCGGTGGCGTTCATCGCGGCGATCGGGTCCGTCTGTCCCGACCACTGGTACAGGTAAGGCGAGGCGAGCACCGTGTCCGGGGCTGCCGAGGCGACGGGGGCGAGGCCGGCGGCCGTGGCGAGAGCGGCGCCGACGGTGGTGGCCAGTGTTGCCCAGCGTCGTAAGGATTTCATAGGTCCTCCAACTGGTACGCGCGCATCGCGGCGCGCAGGTGTGGAGCACCTCCGTCTTGACGCGGCGTATCAACCGGGAGGGTGCACTCGACTCACGGTGGACTAGACCATTGAAGGCTGTCAAGAATTCACCGGATTTACCGGCCGAAACGACCGACCTTAGTAGGGGGTCACTACCCGGAAAGCGGATCGACAGCTCCGCGGTTTCCGGCTAGTTTGCCGAAATGGTGGGGGACTCCCTGATGGCGACCGGAAGCCGCGGCCGAAGAGACCGGCTCGGCTCGCCGCGGCGGATACTGGGGGCCTGGAGCCTGTGGGAACTACCCAGGCGGGGCCTGATCGGGTACCTGCTCCTCGTCGACGCGGCCGCCTTGGCCGCCACCACCTACCTCTTCGTGTTACGGCCGCCCGCGTCGTCGTCGCTGCTCCCGTTTTCCGCCCTGCTGGCGGGAATGGTCGTCAGTTCGGAGCTTTCGCGGCCCGTCGAGCGGTCCCGCGCCGACACCCGGCTCGGCGCCGGACTGGACGCGGCCTGGATCTTCGCGGGCGCGCTGCTGTTGCCACCCGCGCTGGCCGCCGTGCTCGTCGTCGCTTCGGCGGGGTACCGCTGGTTCCGGATCCGGCGCGGAATCCCGCATCGCCAGGTGTTCGCGGCCTCCGCCACCATGTTGTCAGCACTCGGTGCTTCGCTCATTCCGCTGTTGCTGCACGCGCCCCCGTTCGCCGACGCGACAAGGGATTTCGAAAGTTTCGCGCTGGTTTTCGCGACCGGCCTGGTATTCCTGTCCGTCGACGCCGCCTTGGCCGCCCCCGCCGCCGAATTCGGGGCGGAGCCGTCGGGATTCGCCTTCGACGCGGCGATGGTCGCGTTCGGCCTGTTGCTCGCGTGGTCGGCGGTGGACTGGCCGCTCGTCACCGTGGTACTCGCCGGTGCGCTGGTGGTGCTGCACCGGGCGGGGACGATGCGCGCCCTGCGCGGCCACGCGGGCACGGACTCCGGCACCGGTCTGCTGACCGCTTCGTCCTGGTTGGACGGTGCCCGCACCCAATTCGACCTGCTTCGCGGGCGTGGCGCCGATCTTTCGCTGCTGATGCTCGATCTCGACCATTTCGCCCGGCTCAACGACCGGCACGGCAGGCACGTCGGAGACGACGTTCTCCGCGCTGTCGCGGACACTCTGCGCGCGGAGGTCCGCGCGGCGGACCTGGTCGGCCGGTTCGGCGGCGAGGAGTTCGTCGTCCTGCTGCCCGGTACGAGCCGGTTCGACGCGCACGCGATCGCCGAACGCATCCGGTTGCGGATTTCGTCGACGTTCGTCTCACTCGGTGGGACGTTCGCCGGGGCGACCGTGTCGATCGGGGTCTCGTCACATCCCGCCGGCGGAGAGACACTCGACAGGCTCGTCGGTGCGGCGGATCAGGCGTTGCGTGCGGCCAAGGGGGCCGGCCGCAACCGGACCTTCGTCTTCGAGGCCGACGAACCGCTCGGCTAGCGCCGAACTGGGTCGCGGCTCGCCCGATGAGGTCGAATGCCGACGTCAAGGTGGCGTCGGCGATCAACGGTACGGGATCGTCGGCGCATGACGTCCGACGTGCTGGTTCGCCCGACTCAACGAGGGCCTCTCTCCGCAGAATACGGCGGACATCGGCTGGTTTCTCTTCATGCCGGCGATCCCGTTGTCCGTCGGCTTCCTGGGAAGACAAGGCGGGGGCCTGACCCGCGAACGTTCGACTAGTTCTCGGTCGGGACCCCGATGTCCTCGAACCACAGTTCCGGATGGTCCTGGACGAACTCGGTCATCAGTGCGGTGCACGCCGGGTCGTCGAGAAGGGTGATCCCCACGCCGTTCTCCTCGAGCCAGCCGTGCCCGCCCTCGAACGTGGCGGCCTCGCCGATGATCACCCGGCCGATGCCGAACTGGCGCACCAGCCCGCTGCAATACCAGCAGGGGGAGAGGGTGGTGACCATGATCGTGTCGCGGTAGTGCGGCCGCCTGCCCGCGTTCCGGAAGGCGGTGGTCTCGGCGTGCATCGACGGGTCGCCGTCCTGGACCCGGCGGTTGTGCCCGCGGCCGAGCAGGACACCGGCGCTGTCGAACAACGCGGCGCCGATCGGGACCCCGCCCTCTGCCTTGCCGAGTTCGGCCTCTTCGCGGGCGACGGACAGCAGCTGCGCGGGATCGATCACCCGGCCACTTTACGGCTTCGTGAGTGAAGGGGACGGTGTTGCCCGACTTGCCACTCACGACCCACTCGGCCCACTTGGCACCGGCACCGCTTGAAGTACATGAAGGCCCCCTTGCTTGCGCCTAGGTACAGGAAGGGGACCTTCATGTACTTGGGGGATAGGGGTGAAGGTCGAGTGGCTTTCGCGACACGGCACCTGCTGCTCGCGAGCCCAATACGGACCGGACCTGTCCTCGATATCTGCCACACTCGTTCCCATGAAGCGAGCGAACCGATGACCACGGGTACGTCGGCACGGCTGCTGAGACTGCTGTCCCTGCTGCAAGCGCGGCGCGACTGGCCGGGCCCCGACCTGGCCGACCGGCTGCGGGTGGACGTGCGCACGGTCCGGCGTGACGTCGAGCGGTTGCGGGAGCTGGGTTACCCGGTGCACGCCACGCCGGGGGTCGCGGGCGGCTACCGGCTCGGCGCGGGGGCCGCGCTGCCGCCGCTGCTGCTGGACGACGACGAAGCCGTCGCGGTCGCCGTCGGACTCCGCACGGCCGCGAACGGGACGGTGTCGGGCATCGAGGAGACCTCGGTCCGCGCACTCGCGAAGCTGGAGCAGGTGCTGCCCGCCCGGCTGCGGCATCGGGTGACCGCGCTGAACTCCGCGATGATCCCGCTCGGTGGCGTCGTCCCGGTCGTCGACGCGGAAGCGCTGACGGTCATCGCGTCCGCGTGCCGCGACCATCAGCGGCTCCGGTTCGGGTATCGCGGCCACAAAGGTGACGTCACCGAGCGGTGCATCGAGCCACTGCGGATGGTGCACACCGGGCGCCGGTGGTACCTGGTCGCGTTCGATCTCGACCGCGAGGACTGGCGGACTTTCCGCGTCGACCGCATCGACGGTGTCCCGGCCACCAGTTTCCGCTTCACGCCGAGGGAACCGCCCGCCGAGGACCTCGCGGCCTACGTCTCCCGCGGGATCACTTCGTCGCCGTATTCGCACCAGATGGTGTTGCGGGTGAACACCTCGGCGGCCGCGCTCGCCGAACACGTGTCCCCGACCGTCGGGACGATCGAGGCGATCGACGAGCACACCTGCCGGGTCAGGGTCGGCTCCAACGACCTTTCCGTGATGCCGTACTACCTCGCCCACTGGGACGTCGACTTCGTCGTGGAGGAGGCGCCGGACGAGGTCAAGGAGCGGCTACGGCTGGTCGCCGACCGTTTCGCGCGCGCGGTCGTTTGAGTCCGAAGTGGACTTCGCGGCTCGCTTGGCCAAGAGAGCGATCGAGCCGAGTGAGATCAGCGCCAGCACGATGATGTAGAGCGAGACCGACATCGAGGTCCCGGTGGATTCCAGCAGCAGCACCATGATGAACGGTGCGAGCCCGCCGCCGACGACCGCGCTGATCTGGTAGCCGAGCGAGGCGCCGGTGTAGCGCATCTCGGCGGTGAACAGTTCGGCGAACAGCGCCGCCTGCGGGCCGTACATGATGCCGAGGAACAGCGACCCGACGAACGAGGCGACCACGAACAGCGGCAGCGAAGCCGTGTCGATCAGCAGGAACATCGGGATCGCCCAGAGCGCGACACCCGCCGCGCCGAAGGTGTAGATCTTGAGCCTGCCGATGCGGTCGGACAGTTTCGCCGACAGTGGGATGATCGCCAGCTGCACCGTGCTGATCAGCAGGGTCGCGACGAGCACGGTGGTGCGCGACATCCCCAGATGGCGGGTGGCGTAGTCGAGGACGCCGTTGAGCAAAATGTAGAAGGTGGCGGTGTTGACCATGAACGAACCGCCCGCCAGCAGCACGGTGCCCTTGTGGTCGCGCAGGACGTCGCGCAGCGGCGACTGGGCGCGGCCGCGCTGCTCGGCGGTGAGTTTCGCCTCGGCACGGCGGTATTCCGGGGTCTCGTCGATCTTGACGTGCAGGTACCAGGCCAGCCCGAGCACGAGAACGCCGACCAGGAACGGAATGCGCCACGCCCAGGTGAGGAAATCCGACGGCGGGGCGACCCGCGCGGCGATCAGGAACACCGTGTTCGCCAGCACCACGCCGATCGGGACGCCGAGCTGGACCAGGCTGCCGTAGAGGCCGCGTTTGCCGGGCGGCGCGTACTCGGTGGCGAGCAACATCGCGCCGCCCCACTGCGCGCCGACCGCGACCCCCTGCACGAGCCGCAGCAGCACCAGGAGGATCGGCGCGGCGATGCCGATCGTGTCGTAGGTCGGGAGCAGTCCGATCAGCGTGGTCGCCGTGCCCATCAGCGCGATCGCCAGTACCAGCACGGGCTTCCGGCCGCGTTTGTCGCCGAGGCTTCCCGCGATGATCCCGCCGAGCGGCCGGGCGAGGAAGCCGACCGCGAAGGTCGCGAACGAGGCGAGGACACCGGCCGCCGCGTTGGTGGTGGGGAAGAAGATCTTCCCGAAGACCAGGGCGGCCGCGATTCCGAAGACGAAATAGTCGAACCACTCGGCGGTGGAGGCGAGCGCCGCGGCGGTCGCGGCCCGCCTGCGCTGGGAGACGGTGATCGTGGGTTCCGGGGCGTGCTGTGCGCTGTCGGCCATCGGTGTGCCCTTCGCTCGGCGCTGCGGGTCCGGGCAAGTTAACAACCGCTTAGTATGTGGTCAACGTCTCAACGGGTATTTCTCGATACCGACCGGTTGGTATGTCACTCTGGTGGCGGTATCGCCGACGGAGGCCGACTTCAGTGCCGGTCAGGAGAGTTTCGTGCCGAGCATGCGGAGCACCAGCTCGCTGTACTCCTGGCCCAGCTTCTTCGGGGTCTGGCGGGCGCGGTCGCTGTACCAGCGGGAGACGTCGACGCCGAGCGAAAGCACGGCGCGGGCGGCGGTGTGCGGGTCGCCGACGGTGAACACCCCGGCCGCCGAGCCTTCGGTGATGACCTCGCGCACGATCTGCTCGATGCGGCGGCGCAGCTTCGCGACGATCTCGAACTCCTCGTCCGGGAGCGCGTGCAGTTCGTACTGCACGACGCGCGCCACGGTGTGCCGCCGGGCGTGCCAGGCCACGAAGTCCTCGACCAGCAGCCGGATCCGCTCGACCGGGTCGGTCTCCCGCGCGACGACGCTCTCGACGAGTGAGAGGGTCTGCTCGTGGCCGTACTTGGAGATCGCGAACAGCAGTGCGGCCTTGGACGGGAAGTGCACGTACAGCGCCGCGGGGCTCATCCCCGCCGCCGAGGCGATGTCCCGGGTGGTGGTCGCGTGATAGCCACGCCGCGCGAAGGATTCGACTCCGGCCAGCATCAGCCGCCGTGCCGTCTCCGGCTGGACGTCGGGCCACAGTTCGGCCGACAGCGACATGGTCATCCGCAGATCCTCCCAGAGCCTCGTACCGGATGGTGGGCTTGACACCGCCTCCGGACCTTTCCATTGTAAGTGAGCGCTCGCTTAGTGATTGCGCTCGCTGGTGAACACAGAGGAGATCGACAGAGTGAACTCGTTCAAAGATCGCGTCGCGATCGTCACCGGCGCGAGCCGGGGTATCGGCTTCGGGATCGCCAAGAACCTGGTCGAGCGCGGCGCGAAGGTGTGCATCACCGCCCGTAAGCCGGAGCCGCTGGCCGAGGCCGTCGCCGAACTGGGCGGCGATGCGGTCGCGATCGCCGTCCCCGGCAAGGCCGACGACACCGCGCATCAGGACGAGGCGGTCGCCAAGACCATCGAGACCTTCGGCAGGCTGGACATGCTGGTCAACAACACCGGCATCAACCCGGTCTTCGGGCCGACGCTGGACATCGAGCCCGAAGCCGCCGCGAAGATCCTCGCTGTCAACGTGCTCGCGCCGCTTTCGTGGACCCGCCGGGCGCGGGACGCGTGGATGGGCGAGCACGGCGGTGCGGTGGTGAACGTCGCGTCCATCGCCGGGCTCGGCGCGTCGCCCGGGATCGGCATGTACGGCGTCAGCAAGGCCGCGCTGATCCGGCTCACCAAGGAACTCGGCTTCGAGCTGGGCCCGAAGATCCGCGTGAACGCCGTCGCGCCGGCCGTGGTCAAGACCAAGTTCGCGACCGCGCTGTACGAAGGCCGCGAGGAAGAGGTCTCGGCGTCATACCCGATGAAGCGCCTCGGCGTGCCTGCCGACATCGCTAGCGCCGTGTCGTTCCTGCTCTCGGAGGAGTCGGGCTGGATCACCGGGCAGACGATCGTCCTCGACGGCGGCGTGACGCTGGCAGGTGGCCTGTGACCGCGTCGTTCACCGGATCCGGTGTCGTCATCACCGGCGGAGGCGCCGGTATCGGCGCCGCCCTCGCCCGCCGGTTCGCCGCCGAGGGCGCCAAGGTCGTCGTCGGCGACCTGAACGGGGACGCCGCCGCCGAGGTCGCGCGGGAGATCGGCGGAACGGCCGTCGCCGGTGACGCCGCCAGTGAGGCGGGTGTCGCGTCGCTGATCGAGGCCGCACGCGAAACCCTCGGTGAGATCGACGTTTTCTGCGCCAACGCCGGGATCGCGCCGATGGGCGGCGTCGACGCGCCCGAGGAGGACTGGGCGCGGATCTGGGACGTCAACGTGATGGCGCACGTGCGCGCGTCGCGGCTGTTGCTGCCGCCGTGGCTCGAACGCGGCCGCGGGCACTTCATTTCGACGGTGTCGGCGGCGGGACTGCTGACCACCCTCGGCTCGGCGTCGTACTCGGTGACCAAACACGGCGCGCTCGCCTTCGCCGAATGGCTGTCGGCGACCTACCGGCATCGCGGGCTCACGGTGCAGGCGATCTGCCCGCAAGGGGTGCGGACGGCGATGTTGGAGAGCACCGGCGCCGCGGGCGAACTGCTCATGGGCGCGTCGGCGATCCAGCCGGAGCAGGTCGCGGACGCGTTGTTCGAGGCCATCGAGGCCGGACGTTTCCTGGTGCTGCCGCACCCCGAGGTCGCGGACTACTACGCCGCGCGGGCCGCCCAGCCCGACCGCTGGCTCGACAAGATGAACAAACTCCAGCGCAAGGTGGAGCAACTCCCCGGTGAGTGATTTGCGGGGCCGCGCACGGTTTCGCCGTGCGCGGCTCTTCCGCGGTCAGACGACTTCGTCCAGCTTTCCGGTGGCCACGTCGAACACGAAGCCGCGGACGGAATCCTTCTCGGGGATGAACGGGCTGTTCTTGATGCGCGCGATCGACTGACGGACGTCCGCGTCGAGGTCGCTGAAGGCTTCGGCGGCCCAGGTCGGCTTGACGCCGACCTCCTCCTGGATGGATTGCTTGAAGCCGTCGTCGGTGAAGGTCAGCATTCCGCAGTCGGTGTGGTGGATGAGGATGATCTCCCGCGTGCCGAGCAGGCGCTGGCTGATCGCGAGGGAGCGGATCTCGTCCTCGGTGACGACGCCGCCCGCGTTGCGGATGACGTGGGCTTCGCCTTCCTGGAGGCCGAGGACGCCGTAGACGTTGATACGGGCGTCCATACAGGCGAGTACGGCGACGTGCTTGGCTGGCGGCAGGGGGAGTGGTCCGGAGAAACGTGCCGCGTAATCCGCGTTGTTGGTCAGGAGTTCGTCGGTGACCGACATGGTGATCCCTTCCGATCGGCGTGGGCGACGAGTGGACCGTTCGCCCGCGCGCGGGCGCAACCGTGCCCAGGAGCTGGGATCGGAATGGGCTGATCAGGTGGTCGACCAAGCCGGTGGGCCCGGCGTTTCGAACGGGCGCGGGTGAGGGTTCCCAGCTGGTACCGAAGACCTGCGACCCCCGGTACCGATGAGTCCGTGGCACGTGCTTTCGCGCAAGGTGTTGATCTTCGCCGGGAGATCGGCCACTGTGGGTGTGGGGTCTTGCTCGCGGTAAGGAAAACTCAATGAGCAAACGCTTCGTGCTTCGTGGCGCCGTTCTCGCCGTCACCCTCGCGGGTTCGGTGCTCACCGCGGGATCGGCGATGGCGAGCACGGCGGAACCGTGTGCCGCCGAGGCGTCGGGTGACGTCGCGGCGG
Source organism: Amycolatopsis coloradensis (assembly GCF_001953865.1). Taxonomy (GTDB): domain Bacteria; phylum Actinomycetota; class Actinomycetes; order Mycobacteriales; family Pseudonocardiaceae; genus Amycolatopsis; species Amycolatopsis coloradensis. The sequence goes on along the minus strand of NZ_MQUQ01000019.1, from coordinate 114,255 downwards.
CTTCGTGTACGCCGTACCGCAAGCAGAGTGAGGGCTGGAGCAGCAAGACCGCCTGCAACCGCGCCGGCAACGAGGGCGCGCAGGCGATGCGCTGGACCGGCTGGAACTGCAACCAGGCGCTGCGCGGCTGGGAGCTGTGGGTGCGCACGTGCACCGCGCTGGCCGCCGAGAACGACGCGGTGACCACGCGCGAAACCGTCTGATCCGCGCGGGGTCGCCCCGGGTGCGAAACGCCCGGGGCGGCCCCGTCTCTCTTTGAGGTCCGCAGTAGACAGTCTGATCGGTTCCGGCCAAGCGAACGCTTTGGCGGGGAATCGGGATTTGCCGATCGACGGAGCCCGGTGGACCGTCACCCAACCGTATGAACCGGGCGGTCAAGACCGTGCTCAGTGCTCGATGAAGTGCCCAGTGGCCGGTAATTCGCGCCGGTCCGGGCTGCGACAAACCGGCCGGTATGCTGAGTGTCCGCACGAGAAGGAGCCGGAATGACACGAGCGACCACCCGCAAGGCGGGGACGGCCGAGGCGAGCGGGGACGACCAGGCCGCCGTGCCGCGCCGTCTGCTGTCGCACGCCACGAAGCTCTTCGCCAAGAAGGGTTTCGACCGCACCTCCGTGCAGGAGATCGTCGAAGCGGCCGGGGTCACCAAGGGCGCGATGTATCACTATTTCGGCTCCAAGGACGACCTCCTTTACGAGATCTACGCCCGCGTGCTGCGCGCGCAGACCGAGCAACTGGAAAAGGTGGCCTCGAGCGAGGCGCCACTGCGGGAGAGGCTGCGTTCCGCCGGCTCCGACGTCGTCGTCAGCACGATCGACAACCTCGACGACAACACGATCTTCATGCAGTCCATGCACCAGCTCGGCGTGGAGAAGCAGAAGGCCGTCCGCGCGGAACGCCGCAAGTACCACGAGCGGTTCCGTACGCTGATCGAAGAAGGCCAGGAGTCCGGCGAATTCCGCGCGGACAAACCGGCCGACGTGATCGTCGACTTCTTCTTCGGTTCGGTGCACCACCTCGGTTCCTGGTACCGGCGTGGCGGCGCGCTCTCGGCCCGCCAGATCGGTGACCACTTCGCCGATCTCCTGCTGGCCGCGCTGCGACCCGAATAAGTTCAGCCTGGTGGCGCGGGCACGAGCCGTTCCGCGAACCATTCGCTGCGGCGTTCGAGCACCGTTCCCACGTCCCACCCGGCGGTGAAGGCGAGCAGTCCTGTCGCCACTTCGTCGGCGGCGTCGGCGGGCCAGCCCTGTGCGGCCAGACTCGACCACAACGCTTCGGCGTAGTCGAAGTAGGTGAAGTCGGGTAGCTCCGCGACGAGTGCCGTCGTCGTCCCACGGTGCGAGTTCAGCCCGGCGAAGGATCGGCTGCATCCGCATTCGGAATCGGGTGAGTCTTCGCCGTCGTCGCAGCACGGGGCGATCCAGATCAGTTCGCCCTCGATGCAGTGGTTGAAGTCGTTCTCTCGCGCACCCTGGGTCTTCGAGGTGGCCACGAGCAGTTTCATGATGACTCCCTGTTCGATCAACTGTTCGAACAGGTATACCGGCGGGGTCCGACACTTTCCGGGGCGGACCCCGCCGGGAGGATCAGGCGGGCAGGCCGATCAGTGGCGCGAGGGCCGCGCGATGCCGTCCAGGAGTGCCTAAAGCGATCTCGTCGCTCTTCGCGCGCTTCAGGTACAGGTGGGCGGGGTGCTCCCAGGTCATGCCGATCCCGCCGTGCAGCTGGATCGCTTCTTCGGCGGCATGGACGGCGATGGGGGAGTTGCGGGCCTGCGCCACCGCGACGGCGATCGCGATGTCGTCACCGGAAGCCAGGCAGTCGGCGGCGTAGCGCGCGGTCGCCCTGGCGTTGACCAGATCCGTGTACAGGTTCGCCAGCCGGTGCTTCAGTGACTGGAACGAGCCGACCTGACGGCCGAACTGGTAGCGCTCCTTGAGATAGCGCACCGTTTCGGCCAGCGCCCATTCGGCGATCCCGAGTTGTTCCGAAGCGAGCAGTCCCGCCGCGGTCGTGAGTGCCGTGTCCAACGCGGTCGCCGCCGCCGAGGAGTCGGCGACGCGCTTCGCCGCCGCGTTCTCCAAGGTGACGTCGGCGATGCGCCGGGTCAGGTCCAGCGAGATCGCCTCGATGACCGTCACTCCCGCTGAAGCCGTGTCGACGGTGTAGAGGCCGGGGCCGTCGGGCCCTACCGCCGGAACGACGAGCAGTTTCGCCACCGAAGCGTCGACGACGCTGCGGATCTGGCCGCTGAGCGTGCCGTCCGCGGCCACGCTGACCGCCGAGGGGAACTCGGCGCCGGGACCGGTCGACAGCGGGACGGCCAGCGCGCCGACGAGCGTGCCCGAGGCCAGTTTCCCGAGCCTTTCCGCCACTTCCGCTTGCGACGTGTCGGTCGCCAGCAGGGCCGACGTCGCCAGGACAGCGCTGCCGAGATAGGGGACGGGGGCGACGCTGCGCCCGAGTTCCTCCATCACGACGGCGACTTCCCGCGCCGAAGCGCCGTGCCCGCCCAGCGCCTCCGGCACGGCGAGGCCCGCCGCGCCGAGGTCGGCGGCGAGCGTGCGCCACAACTTCAGGTCGTACGGTTCCGCCGTCTCGGTCCTGGCGATCAGCGCGGCCGGTTCCGCCCGGTCCTTGAGCAGGTCGCGGACGCTGGCGCGAAGGTCCTCTTCGACCTCGGAGTACAGCAGGTCGCTCATCGGGGCAGGTCCTTCCAGGCGACGTCCTTGTCGATCCGCGGCTCGGACGGCAGTCCCAGTACGCGTTCGGCGATGATGTTGCGCAGGACCTCCGAGGTGCCGCCCTCGATCGAGTTGCCCTTCGCGCGCAGATAGCGGTAGCCGGCTTCGCGGCCGAGGAAGTTCACGCCGTCGGGACGCCGCATCGTCCAGTCGTCGTAACGCAGGCCTTCCTCACCGAGTAGTTCGATCTCCAGCCCGGACGCGGCCTGGTTCAGTTCGGAGAACGCGACCTTGACCGCCGAGCCCTCCGGCCCGGGCGCGCCCGCGGCGAGCTGCTGTCGCAGCCGCGAACTCACCAGGCGCAGGCTTTCGCCCTCCACCCACAGTTTCAGCAGCCGGTCGTGCAGTTCCGACGTCCGCAGGTCCGGGCGCTCGCGCCAGGTTTCCGCGACGACGCCGACCATGCCGCCGTCACGCGGGAACTCGGCCCCGCCGATGGCGACACGCTCGTTCATCAGCGTGGTCTGGGCGACCTTCCAGCCCTCGCCGACCGCGCCGAGGCGGTGCGCGTCGGGGATGCGGACCTCGCTGAGGAAAACCTCGTTGAACTCGGCCTCACCGGTGATCTGGCGCAGCGGCCGGACCTCCACGCCCGGCGCGGTCATGTCGCAGACGAAGTACGTCATGCCGCGGTGCTTCGGCACGTCGGGATCGGTGCGGGTGACCAGGATGGCCCATTGCGACTTGTGCGCGCCCGAAGTCCACACCTTCTGCCCGGTGACCACCCAGTCGTCGCCGTCGCGTACCGCGCGGGTGCCCAGCGCGGCCAGGTCGGAGCCGGCGCCCGGCTCGCTGAACAGCTGGCACCACACCTCGCGTTCGGTCCACAGTGGACGTAGGAAGCGCCGGTGCTGGTCCGGGGTGCCGAAGGCGAGGATGGTCGGCGCTGCCATGCCGAGGCCGATGCCGATCCGCCGCTTGTCGTTGTCCGGCGCGCCCGCCGCCGCGAGTTCCTTGTCCACGACGGACTGCAGTGAGCGCGGCGCGTTCAGGCCGCCAAGGCCTTCGGGGAAGTGGACCCACGCCAGCCCGGCGTCGAACCGCGCGTCGAGGAAGTCCTGGCGTGGCGTGCTTTCCGGCGGATACGCGGCCAGCAGATCGGCCACCCGCCGCTGGAGATCGTCCACAGTGGTCACTTCTTCACCTCTTCGCGGTACTTCTTCAGTTCACGGTGCGCCAGCGAGCGTTTGTGCACTTCGTCCGGGCCGTCGGCCAGCCGCAGCGTCCGGACCTGCGCCCACATCTCGGCGACCGGGAAGTCCTGGCTGACCCCGCCCGCGCCGTGCACCTGCACGGCCTTGTCCAGGATCCACTCGACGGTGATCGGCGTCGAGATCTTGATCGACTGGATCTCGGTGTGCGCGCCCTGGTTGCCGACGGTGTCCATCAGCCACGCGGTCTTGAGTACCAGCAACCGCTGCTGCTCGATCTTGACCCGCGCCTCGGCGATCCAGTCCTGCACCACGCCCTGTTCGGCGATCGGCTTGCCGAAGGTCTCGCGCGAAAGCGCCCGGCGGCACATCAGTTCCAGCGCGCGTTCGGCCATCCCGATGGCGCGCATGCAGTGGTGGATCCGGCCCGGTCCGAGACGGGCCTGCGCGACGGCGAACCCGTCGCCCTCGCCCGCGATCAGGTTCTCCGCCGGAACGCGGACGTCCTCGAAGATCACTTCGGCGTGGCCGCCGTGGTCGCCGTCGGTGTAGCCGAACACGCGCATGCCGCGTTTCACGGTCATACCGGGGGTGTCGCGGGGGACCAGGATCATGCTCTGCTGTTTGTGCGCGGGCGCGTCCGGATCGGTTTTGCCCATCACGATGAAGATCCTGCAGTTCGGGTTCATCGCGCCGGAGATGTACCACTTCCGGCCGTTGATGACGTATTCGTCGCCGTCGCGGCGGATGCCGGTGGCGATGTTGCGGGCGTCGGAGGAAGCGACGTCGGGCTCGGTCATCGCGAACGCGGACCGGATCTCGCCGTCCAGCAACGGCTGGAGCCACTGCTTCTTCTGCTGCTCGGTGCCGAACATGGTGAGGACTTCCATGTTGCCGGTGTCCGGCGCCGCGCAGTTCAGCGCGGTCGGCGCGAGCCGCAGGCTGCGGCCGGTGATCTCCGCCAACGGCGCGTATTGCAGGTTCGTCAGCCCGGCACCGTGGTCGCCGGGGAGGAAGAAGTTCCACAGCCCGCGTTCGCGTGCCGCTGCCTTGAGTTCTTCGACGATCGGCGGCTGCGACCATTCACTGTCGCGCTCGGCCAGTTGCTCCTCGAAGACGGCCTCGGCCGGGTAGATGTGCGAATCCATGAACTCGAGGAGTTTCCCCCGCAGTTCCTCGGTTTTCGCGTCGAAGGCGAAGTCCATCCCTATCCCTCTTCCTTGAGAGTCTCGTTGCCGTGCGCGATCAGGGGAACGACACCGGAGCCGATGTTGTCGAACCCGGCGCCGACGGTCTGCCCCTTGCTGTAGCGGAGGTGGATGCCTTCCAGGATCACCGCGAGCTTGAAGAAGGCGAAGCCCACATACCAGTTGAGCCGGGAGACGTCACGGCCCGAGCGCTCGGCGTACCGGGCGATCACCTCGTCGTCGCGCGGGTAGCCCGGCGCGGAACTGGCGTTGGACACGAACTGCAGCGACACCTTGTCGCGCTCGGCGTAGGCCACCAGCAGCGCGAGGTCGGTCAGCGGGTCGCCGAGGGTGGACATTTCCCAGTCCAGCACCGCGGTGATCCGGTCGTCGCCGTTCACGAGCACGTTGTCCAGCCGGTAGTCCCCGTGGATGATCGACGGCCTGCCCGAAACCGGCACCGAACCCGCCAAGCGGTCGTGCAGTTCGTCGGCACCGGGGAGGTCGCGGCTGCGGTTGCCGTCCAGTTGCTTCTTCCAGCGCCGCAACTGGCGTTCGAGGAAGCCTTCCGGGCGGCCGAAATCGCCCAGTCCCACCGATTCCGGGTCGACGGCGTGCAGATCGACCAGGGTGTCGACCAGTTCGTCCGCGATCGCCTTCGTCCTGGCGGGGCCCAGCGCGGCCAGTTCGGTGTCGGAGCGGAAGGGGGTGCCCTCCACGAACTCCATCACGTAGAACCGCGAGCCGATGACGTCGGTGTCCTCGCACAGCAGCACGGTTTCCGGCACCGGGACGGCCGTGCCGTGCAGGCCGGAGATCACCCGGAACTCGCGGCCCATGTCGTGCGCTGTCGGCAGGACGTGGCCCAGCGGCGGGCGCCGGACCACCCAGCGGGACCGGCCGTCGCCCACGATGTAGGTGAGGTTGGACCGGCCCCCTTCCACGACCTGGCCGCTCAGCTCGCCCTGGACGAGCCCCGGCCGGTGCTCGTCCAGGTGGGCCTTGAGCCTGGCCAGGTCGAGGCCCGGCAGGTCGGACTGGTTCATCATGCCTCCAGCGTCTCGCTTTCCGATTACAGTACCGACCAGTCGGTATGTCGGATAGTGGTGGCCCGGCGGGGTGCCGGAGGTCACTTTCCTCAGGCGATGAGCCGGACGACCATCTCCGCGACGCACGCCGGTTTGGGCTCGCCGTCGATCTCGATCGTCCACCGGACGACGGCCTGTTTGCCGCCGGTGACGTCGGTGACCTCGACCAGTTCGGCGCCCGCCCGGATCCTCGCGCCCACCTTGACCGGCTGGGGGAAGCGGACCTTGTTGAGGCCGTAATTGATCCCCATCTTGAGCCCGTCGACCCGGTAGAGCTTCCCGACGAAGCCCGAAATGAGCGACAGCGTCAGGAAACCGTGGGCGATCGGCGCCCCGAACGGGCCCCCGGCCGCCTTCTCGACGTCGACGTGGATCCACTGGTGGTCGTCGGTGGCGTCGGCGAACAGGTTCACCCGTTCCTGGGTGAGCGTCAGCCATTCGCTGTGGCCGAAGTGCTCGCCGACGGCGTTCTCGAACTCCTGCAACGAGGCGAATTCGCGCATCGGCTCAGTCCTTCGGTCCGCCGGCGACGTAGATGACCTGGCCGGAGATGAATCCGGCGCCGTCGCTCACCAGGAACGACGCGAGGTTGGCGATGTCGTCGGGGGTGCCGACGCGCTGCACCGGGATCTGCGACGCGGCCGCCGCCTTGAAGTCCTCGAAGGACATGCCGATCCGCTCGGCGGTCGCCGCGGTCATGTCGGTGGCGATGAAACCGGGGGCGATGGCGTTCGCGGTGACGTTGAACTTGCCCAGTTCGATCGCGAGGGTCTTGGTGAAGCCCTGCATGCCGGCCTTGGCCGCGGAGTAGTTGACCTGCCCGCGGTTGCCCAGCGCCGAGGTGCTGGACAGGTTGACGATGCGGCCCCACTTCTCCTGCGTCTGGTACTTCTGCACCTCGCGGGTCATCAGGAATGAGCCCTTGAGGTGCACTCCCAGCACCGAGTCCCAGTCCTGTTCCGTCATCTTGAACAGCAGGTTGTCGCGGGTGATGCCGGCGTTGTTGATCAGCACGGTCGGCGCGCCGAGTTCCTCGGCCACCCTGGTCACCGCGGCCTCGACCTGCGCGGCGTCGTTGACGTCCAGCGCGACGCCGACGGCCTTGCCGCCCTCGGCGACGATCGCTTCGGCTCCCTGCTCGACACCCGCCTCGTCGAGGTCCAGCAGGCCGACGGCGAACCCGTCGGAAGCGAGCCGCTTGGCAACGGCCGCGCCGATGCCGCGGCCCGCGCCGGTGACGATCGCTACGCGGGAGGGGTGTTCGGTCACGGGTGACTCCTCGTCTTCGAGTGGAAGTGCCGCCGAGTCTGCCGTACTGAGCGGTCGCTTTCCAGGGGAGGACGCCGCGGTGCGCGCCACGGCGCCCCAGTTACCGCTCTCGATCTCGTTGGCGCGGGAGTGTCCCTCGATGTTCCCCGCGGACTCAGTGCCGCGACCAGTGACGCAGTGCCCTGTCCAGGGGGCGGCGCGAAGGGGAGACCAAGACCCTCGTGCGGGGACTGTCCAGCCGAATGATCACATCCGAGGACGTGGTCTGTCCCGGGACGGACTCTCTCCCCTTTTAACTTATAACGCACTGGGGGGCTTGCGGCAAGACCCGGGTGGTGCCGCAGAATCACCCGCCGTACTCGGAAAACACGGAGGGTGAACGCATGGGTGGCTACGTACTCGGGTTCCAGGAGATCGACCGGACGCAGGTCGCGGTCGTCGGCGGCAAGGGCGCGCACCTGGGAGAGCTTTCGCGGATCGAAGGCGTCCGGGTGCCCGACGGCTTTTGCGTGACGACGGACGCCTTCCGGCGGATCCTGGCGGACGCGCCGTCGATCGTCGATCAGCTGGACCGGCTGTCCCGCCTGAACCCGGACGACAGGGCGGCCCTTCGCGCGCACAGCGCGGAGGTCCGGCGGACCCTCGAAGAGATCGTCATCCCCGACGAGCTGGCGGCCGCGATCACCGGTGCGGTCGCCGGGCTCGGCGACCAGGCCGCCTGCGCCGTCCGATCGAGCGCGACGGCGGAAGACCTGCCGACGGCCTCCTTCGCGGGCCAGCAGGACACGTATCTGAACGTCGTGGGGACGGCGGAGATCCTGCGGCACATCAGCCTCTGCTGGGCGTCGCTGTTCACCGAGCGGGCCGTGACCTACCGCCTGCGCAACGACTTCGGTCACCGGAAGGTCGACATGGCCGTCGTCGTGCAGCGGATGGTCTTCCCGTCGGCGGCAGGCGTCCTCTTCACGGCCGACCCCGTCACGTCCAATCGGAAGGTCTCCTCGGTGGAAGCCGGCTACGGCCTCGGCGAGGCGCTGGTCTCCGGCCTGGTGAACTCGGACAGCTACCAGGTGCGGGACGGCGAGATCGTCGCCAAGACCGTCGCGACGAAGCTGAGTGCCCTTCACGCTTCGCCGGGCGGCGGGACACGGGAACAGCCGATCGGGCCTGCTCAGCAGGAGCAACCGGCGCTGACGGACACGCAGGTCGTGCGGCTGGAGCGGCTGGGACGGCGGATCGAAGCGCATTTCGGCCGTCCCCAGGACATCGAATGGTGCCTGGCCGATGACGAGTTCCAGGTCGTCCAGAGCCGTCCGATCACCACGCTGTTCCCGGTCCCGGAGGTCGACGACGAGGAAAACCACGTCTACGTCTCCGTCGGCCACCAGCAGATGATGACCGACGCCATGAAGCCACTGGGGCTCTCCTTCTGGCAGATGACGACCCCTCGGCCCATGTCGGAGGCGGGCGGCCGCCTGTTCGTCGACGTCACCCGGATCCTGTCCGCGCCGACGAGCCGCGCCGGTTTCCTGGACATGATGGGGAAATCCGATCCGCTGATGGGTGACGCGCTGCGGACCGTCCTCGACCGCGACGGCTTCCTCCCGTCGGTTCCGGACGACGGGCCCGGCCGGCAGATCTCCGGCGTCGAGCCCGCCACGATCGAGACCGACCCGGCCGTCGTCACCGAGCTGATCGGGCTCAGCGAGGACTCCATCGCCACGGTGAAACGCGAAATCCGGACGAAGTCGGGCTCGGAGCTGATCGACTTCATCCAGGCGGACCTGCAGGAACTACGGCGGATCCTGTTCGATCCGCGAAGCCATCAGGTGATCATGGCGGGGATGCAGACGACGTGGTGGCTCAACGAGCACCTGCGGGAATGGCTGGGGGAGAAGAACGCGGCCGACACGCTCACCCAGTCCGTGCCGCACAACGTCACGTCGGAGATGGGGCTGGCGCTTCTCGACGTCGCGGACGCGATCCGTCCGCACCCCGACGTCGTCGCCTTCCTCCACGAAGTCGAGGACGAGGACTTCCTGGACAAGCTCACCGGGCTCGCGGGCGGGCAGGAAGCACGAGACGTCATCGAGGCCTATCTCGGCAAGTACGGCATGCGCTGCGTCGGCGAAATCGACATCACGCGGCCTCGGTGGAGCGAACGACCCACGACGCTCCTGCCGCTGATCCTCGCCAACGTCAAGAACTTCGAGCCGGGCGCCGGTGAACGCCGCTTCGAGCAAGGGCGGCAGGAGGCGCTGTCGAAGGAACAGGAACTGCTGGAACGCCTGCGGGCCCTGCCGGACGGGGAGGAGAAGGCCGAAGAAACCCGGAGGATGATCGAGCGCGTCCGGACTTTCAGCGGGTACCGGGAGTATCCCAAGTACGGCATGGTCAGCCGCTACTTCGTGTACAAGCAGGCGTTGCTGGCCGAGGCCGAGCGCCTGGTGCGGGACGGCCGGCTGGGGGAGCGGGAGGACATCTTCTTCCTGCGGTTCCAGGAACTCCGGGAAGTCGTGCGCACCGGCCGGGCCGACGACGAACTCATCCGACAGCGCAAGGAAGCGTTCAAGTCCTACGAGACGCTCACGCCGCCCCGGGTGTTCACGTCGGACGGTGAGGCCGTCGCCGGAACTTACCGGCGCGACGATCTGCCGTCCGGTGCGGTGGTCGGCCTGCCGGTCTCCGCCGGGACCGTCGAAGGGCGGGCGCGGGTCGTCCTGGACCTGGCCGACGCCGACCTCGAACCGGGCGACATCCTGATCACGGCCTACACGGACCCCAGCTGGTCGCCCCTGTTCGTCGCGATCACCGGCCTGGTGACCGAGGTCGGGGGCCTGATGACCCACGGCGCGGTGATCGCGCGCGAGTACGGCCTGCCCGCCGTCGTCGGGGTCGAGCGTGCGACGAAGACGATCAAGGACGGGCAGCGGATCCGGGTGAACGGCACCGACGGGTACATCGAGATCCTCTAGCCCCGGAACGAGTCACGCGTCTGGTCACGGGGAACTAGCCGGCGTGCCTGCCGAGGACTTCGGTGATCAGCTGCCGCAGTTCGCCGCCGTGCCACGAACTGGGCGAGAAGCGCTCCTGCGCGATTCCCTCCCAAGGCTCGCCGTCGTCCAGCGAGATGCCTTCCGCGCCGGGAACGAAGGTTCCGATCTCCTGGGCGGCGATCCCTTCCCCGGCAAGGGTCTTCTTGGCGAGTTCGGCGTCCTGTGGCCGGACGGCGACCACGAGCGTCCAGTCGCCCCAGGCCTGCGCGAGTTCGAACCGGCCGAGTCCGGACTGCACGCAGACGTCGGCGGGCGCGTCGTCCAGCCGGAGGTCCGTGGTGATCCGCGCGCCGAGGCCGTTGGCGCCGCAGAGGCTCCGCACGGTCGGGAAGAGACCATCGGACACGTCCATCGCGGCGCGGGCCAGCCCGGCCGTGGCGAGCGTCCGCCCGGCGGTCACCTGCGCCATCGGACGGCAGGCGCGCTCGCGGATCTCGGCGACGAGCGACCCGGGGAGCCGCGCCTGCTTTTCGACGAGCAACGCGTACGCCCAGAGGTAACCGGGAGAACCGACCAGCAGCAGGCGATCACCGGCTTCGGCGCCCGCGCGGCCGAGCCTGCTCCCGGGGACGCACCGGCCGATGGCGGTCGCGGAGAGCTGCCGGACCGGGCCGTCCCGCAGGTCGCCGCCGACGACCTTGGTTCCATGGACTTCGGCGCAGTCGTCCACCCCGTCGAGGAGCCGCCGGAACTCGCCCGCCGTGGTCGTCTTCGGCAGGGTGTAGTTGACGACCAGCCCGAGCGGGGTGGCGCCCGCCGCGGCCAGATCGGACAGGTTGATCGTCGCCAGCAGCCAGCCCGCGTGGTACGGATCGGTTTCGCCCAGAATGGTGACCAGCGGGGTGGGGCAGCTGTCGGTGGTGGCGACCAGCTCACCGCGAAGCCCTTCCGAGGCGTCGAGGACGGCGCAGTCGTCACCGAACCCGCGGACACCGCCGTAACGCGGCCGCAGGATGTGCTTCAGGATCGCGTGTTCCCCGAGGTCGCCGAGGTGGACGTCGTCGCCGACGGGGGAGATGTCAGTTACGCCCGACATGATCCGCCAATCGGGACGGGGCCACGGCGTGGTCGCTGGAGTAGTTGTGCGGCAGGGTGCCGTAGGGCTGGTCGCTGCCGGTGGAGGCGAACAGCATGAGGTTGCAGATCCGCGTGCCGGGATGCAGCAGCACCGGATGCCGCAGGTGGTTCACGATCTCCAGGGTCAGCACGGCGCCGTTCCCGCTGCCGAAACCGGGGCTGACCTGACCGCACAGGACGACGCTGATGCCGAGCCGCGCGTAGTCGCTCGTGCCGTCGACGAGACCGGCGAGTTTCCCCGAAAGCCCGATCTTCTCCAGCGTCGGCGCGAGAACGACTTCGCCGGGTTCGACGCACAGCCTGCCGTCGGCGTCGAGTTCCTTCGGCCGGAGTTCCGGATACGTGCTCTTGTCGGCGATGTCGACGGTTCCGGTCGATTCCAGCGCGAACGCCTCATGACCGAGCCGAAGGCTGATCGCGGCGGGGCGGACGAGGGCGGGTTCGAACGGGGTGATGGCGAGTTCCCCGTTCCGGTGCGCGCGTTTGATCGCCCGGTCGGTCAGGATCCCGCGGCGCAGGGTCAGCGGCATGACGCCACCGCTTTCGCGACGGCTCCGACGAGCATCCGGAAATCGGCCTCGGTCAATTCGCCGTTCGGCTGGTCGTCGGTCTGGCCCGGCTCGCAGTAGACGACGGTGGTGAGGGCGCGATGCGGGCCCTGGACCACCACCGTCGCGGTCAAACCCGCGTCGATCGGCCGGACGGTGTGCACGACGTCGGTGTCACACGCGTAGACCTCGCCGCGGCGGACGTGCGGGATCTTCTCGACCGCGAGCCGGGCTTCCCCGTCGGCGAGCAGAGCGGCCGGGTTCGCCGGATCGGCACCGTAGCGGTACCGGTCGTGCGCTTTCCCGCCTTCGGTCGTTTCGCGGTACTCGACCATGTGCATGCCTTCGCCCGCGACGATGGTCGAAGCGAACTCCCACCGGTGGCTGTGCGGATTGGATTCACCGCGGGACGGCTCCCCGGATTCCGGCCAGACGTGGAGCCGGATCCGGAAATCGGCGGAGGCGTGGAGCACCATTTTGGCGAACCCGTTGGGGTGCCAGTAGGAACGCTTCGCCGCGGCACGGACGGCTTCCTCGTCGCCGAGGATTTCCTCGAGCCACGAAAGGAAAGTGCCGGGGTCGTCCTGGACCCGGTGCGCCACCGTGCGCAGCCAGGTCAGGTCCGCGTCGCCGTCGCGGGGTCGCGTGCCGGTGACACCGCGGAGGAACGCGTGCGGAGTGTCGATCATCAAGTCGTACCTGGGGTTCCGGGCGGGCTGAGCGGGGGCGCGGCGACGGCGAGCGCGGCCGCGCGGAGGGCTGTGACGGCGTCCAGCGTCTGCCAGATGGGTAGGTCCCCGCTTCCCCAAGCCCACAACCCTTGATCGGCGTCATAACGCTCCCAGAGGGTTCCGAGCGCCCGGTTGAGCCGGGGGAGTGGCAGGAAGGGGGCGGTGGCGAGTGCTTGGACGACCCAGGCGGAGGTGAAGTGCCGGATGATGATCCGGGTCGTTCCGTCACCGTCGGGGCGGGGCCGTTCGAGATCCTCGGCCACGCCGTCGTCCGAATGCGACCGGTCGATGAGCCATTGTGTGGCTTCGTCGGCCGCCTCCCGGACGTCGTTGCGATCTTCACGGCTGCGCAGGACGTCCCGCAGCGCGACGACCGACCGCGCGGTGTGCACCACCGAAGCCTCCGGGGCGACGAGACCTGCTTCGTTCTTCTCCGGCCACAGTTGTGAGCCGTCGAAGTCGAGCCGGGCCGCCAAGAGGGCGTCGATCAGCCGATCGGTCAGCGGGGCGTCCGGCCGCAGCCGGGCCGCCGTGTGCAACACGGCGGACAACAGGTACGGGCGGGTCCGGCTGTACGAGTCGAGTGACTCCTCGAGCAGGTCCAGCCCTTCGTCAGCGGACATGGTGCTGGTGCGGAAGAGCGCGTCCACCACCGACGCGGTGGTCTCCGGCCGCTTGCCGCCCGCGCGGCCCCGCCAGCCGTGTTCCGATTGCAGTTCGTAGAGATCTTCGGCCAGCGTATGTAGGTCGATGTAGGGATCGCCTACCACCAGCATCGCGTTGATCCCGTATGCGGTGCTGAGCGCTTTCGGGCCGGTGGTCTTCTGCAGGTTGTGCCGCCAGCCCAGCGGCTTGCCGTCGTCGCCGCGGATCAGGTGCCCGGCGAGTTTGGCGCCGACGGTGTGGAACACCTGCAGCAGGGAACGGGAAGTCTCGACGACGCCCGCGTCACCGACGGTGGCCGGTGGGTGATCCTGGGGCGATCGCGCCGTCTCCACCAGCTTGAACAGCGCGTTCGCGGCGCGGAAGTGGTCGTCGAGCTGACGTGCGTTGTGCGTCGACGGCAGGTATTTGCCGGTCTCCCACTGGGTCAGGTTCGCCCTCGTGACCCCGATGATCCGGGCGGTCTGTGCCTGCGTTTCGCCCGCGGCCTTGCGCAGCCGCCGCAGTTCGCGTCCGACACCTGATGCGGTAACGGTTTCCGCATCAGGGCTTACCGGCCGGTCCCCGGCCGATGTAGGCTTTATGTAGGCACTAGACACGAGCTTACCTACCTCGCGTAGGCAATGTAGGGCGGTGACTGAACGTGCACACAACGGGGAGAGTACAGCAAGAGAATCGGACCGCGCTGGCGCGTCGGTCAACTTCGTGTCACAGCGTGTCGAAAGCTCCAGGCCGACCTGTTCTCCCTGGTCCCGGCGTGCGTGACCCACCTGGCCGGAGGGGGCCGGTACGACCAGGGCGCGACCGGAAAGCGGATGCTGTCAGCCGTGTGCGAGTGACGCTGCGCATCCGAGCCGGTTCGAGCCGTCTGCGGGCCACACGAACGCCGTAGTAGGCGTCGTGTGTGCCGACCCGAGTCCGAGCTTCGCCGCATCGGGGGTGAACTCCATGACCCACCACGAGTACCACACGGACTTACCTCGATCTTGGTTCGATCGGCTTCTCGAACGCTTCCACGACTGGCTTTTCGCGACGGACGAAGACGCGAGGGCCACCGCGCGCGGCTGGCAGGTGACTCGCGTGCCGAAGCGCGGGCGCCGCGTCTACCGCGATCCCCGCTGGGACACCGTGCACGCGTGCGAACCCTGCGGGGGCACGGGGTGGTGGCCCTACGAGGACGCCGTATGCCCGGACTGCGCCGGTGCCGGCGTCGTCCGCTCCATTCCCGCGGCGGCGGTGGCCGCCGAGCAAACCGCCGGACGGACAGGAGGAAGGTCATGAGCCGTTGGCAGGAACCCCAGGCGATCGCCGAGCTGGCCCGCGAGGTCACGGTGGTCAGGAGGCCCAACCCGTTCACCGCCCTGTATCACTGGCGCTACGAGATCGGCGCGCTGCTCGTCGTCCCGTACGCGTTGTTCACCCTGTTCCAGGCCGTCGGCCCGATCTGGGCCGCGGTCGTGCTGTTCGGGGTCGCCAACTGGTTGTTCCACTGGCGCTCGGCCCGCGGATTCATCCGTGACCGGCTCCGGTCGGTCGTGGTGCAGCACCGGCTGCGGACCGGATTCGCCCGGGCGCGGGTGTGCACGCTCGACGGCAAGCTGCCGGTCATCCTGTGGACCAAACCACGGGGTGACGAAGTCGAGGTCACGGTGTTCTGCCCGGCAGGGGTCGGCTACGAGCGCATCGAGCAGCGGCGGGCCCTGCTCGCCGCTGCGTGCTTCGCCACCGACGTCCATGTGTACCGCCATCACAAGCGGGCCAACGTGGTGCACCTGTCGGTCTGCACCGCGCGCTTGCGCAAGGACGAGGACGAAGACGAGGTCGTGTTCGGTTAGGACGTGACCTGCAGGGCCTCGGTCTCGGTCGTGACCACCACCCGGGCCGGGATCAGCAGTGACGCCAGCGCGATCAGCCCGGTCAACGCCATCGCGCGTTCGACCAGCCCCAGCGGGATCGCCTGCCACCATGGCCTGCCGCCGTTCATCGAGACCACGATCGCCCCGAGGATCACGCCGAACCAGGCCAGCGCCACCACCGCCAGGACCCGTGTCACGGCGCGGCGCGCGGGGGAGGAGGGGAAGACGGCCTTCGCGGCGAAATACACGGCGAGCGGCAGGCAGACGAAGGCCACGACGCTCGCGATCCGGTGCACGGTCCCGCCGGTGCTCGGCCCGATCGCCCAGTTGTTCTTGGGGAACGCCACGATCACCACCAGGCTCACCGTCCAGAGCGCGCAGAAGATCGACGCCGCGGACAGTGCGGGGAGGTGTTTGCGGCGGATCAGCGCGCCGAAGCCGATCGCCGAGCCGAACGCGACCAGCAGGACCGCCACGTCGAAGATCCATTTGTGCTCACTCAGCGCGTATTCGCTGATGGTGCGGCGGACCGGGCTGATGTCGCTGGTGGCGGGGAGGACCTGCAACAGCAGGATCAGCAGCGCTCCGCCGGCGACCGAGACCACGGCGGCCAGCAGGGCCAGCGGAGGCCTGGCGGTGACGTGAGGCGTCGTCATGGGTGAAAGGTAGCCGCCCAACCTGAAGGTTTTCTTAGGCCGAGCTGTCGGAACCGACAGAAAAGCACCCTTCCCCGGCGCACGTGGCGGTGATCGTTCCGGCACGGTCGGTGAGATCGTTGGGCCGAAAGGGGTGCAGCCGACTTGTGGCGGGTCCCTCGAGTGGGGTCGCGGGTCTAGGGTCTCGCTACCGGTGACCTCACCCGGTCACCGGACTGTCCAAGGAGGTCAGTCTGTGGGGTATTCACCAAGCCGGCGAAGAGCGGGATGGACGGCGGCGACCCTGGTGCTCGCCGGCACCTTCGTGGCACTTCCGTCGGCCACGACGGCGGGGGCCGCGGACAACGTGGTGCGGGCCGGCCAGGCCGTGCCACGTTCCTGTTTCGCCGCGTTGCAGAAGCCGGGTACGTCCGGCACCGATCGACGCGAGTTCACGTCCACAGTAGACGGTCTGCTGCAGGCGCGCCTCGCGCCGCGTGGCGGGAACGAGGGCGACTGGGACCTCGCGGTCTTCGACAAGGCCACCGGCGCCGTGGTCGCCGCGTCCGCCGCGTTGCGCAGCCACGAGCTCGCCGAAGGATTCGTGAAGAAGGACCAGAAACTGGTCGTGCAGACCTGCCGGTACGACGGACGGACGCGCGAGGCGGTACTGGGAGTCGACTTCCTCGCGCTCACGCCGCAGGGCACGCCCACCGGCGCCGCGCCCGCGCCGCAGCGCGCCGAACTGGTCCGGGTCGAGACCCCGGGCAAGCAGGACAAGGACAAGCTGCTCCGGCTCGGCCTCGACGTCACCGAGAAGGCCGACGCCACCGGCGTCCAGGTCGTCCTCGCCAACGACGCCGACCGCAAAACGCTGGTGGACAACGGCTTCAAGGCCAAGGTGATCGACGCCGACCTTTCGGCCAGGTCGATCCAGAACGCCAAGACCGACCGCGAGTACGCCGCGAAGACGCCGGGGTCCACCCTGCCGTCCGGGCGCACGAGCTACCGGCACCTCTACGACTACCAGTTCGAGGTGAAGGAACTCGCCCGCAAGAACCCCAAGCTCGTCACGGCGTTCACGCTGCCGCAGCCGACCTGGGAAGGCCGCGACGTGATCGGCATCGAGATCGCGAGCGACGTCAAGAACCTCTCGGACGGCAAACCCGTCAACTTCACCATGGGTGTGCACCACGCCCGAGAGTGGCCCGCCGGTGAGCACGCCATGGAGTGGGCGATCGAACTGGTCAAGGGCTACACCGGCAACAACCCCGAAATCCGCGGTCTCGTCGGCCGGACGCGCAACATCATCGTGCCGATCGTCAACGCCGACGGCTTCGAAATCTCCCGCGAGGCCGAGCCCAGGGGCGACTTCTCGCGCTTCGACTACGAGATGAAGCGCAAGAACTGCAACGTCAACGACTCGCCGAAGGAGTTCGCGACCGGCGTCTGCAAGGCCAGCCCCGGCGGCCGCGAACGCGGCACCGACCCGAACCGCAACTACGCGGGCTTCTGGGGCGGCGCCGGCGCGTCGACCCTGTGGCGCAGCGACACGTTCCGCGGCTCCGGTCCGTTCTCCGAGCCCGAGACGCAGAACATCCGCTCGATCGTGTCCAACCGCCAGGTGACCAACCTGATCACGCTGCACACCTACTCCAACCTGGTGCTGCGAGTCCCGGGTGTCGCCGCCGTCCGCCCGCCGCTCGACGAGCCGGCGTACAAGGCGCTCGGCGACAAGATGGCCTCGCGCAACGGATACACCAGCCAGCCGGCGTGGGCGCTCTACGACACGACCGGCTCGACCGAGGACTGGTCGTACTGGGCCACCGGTGGCTGGGGCTTCACCTTCGAGGTCGGCCCGAACGAGTTCCACCCGCCCTTCTCCGACGGTGTCGTCGCCGAGTACACCGGCGTCGCCCCCGCCGCGGGCGCGGGCAAGGGCGGCAACCGGCAGGCCTTCGTGGACATGCTGGCCAACACCGCCGATCCGGCGGCCCACTCGACGCTGATCGGCACGGCACCGAAGGGCTACCAGCTGAAGCTGCACAAGACCTTCCAGACGCCGACCTCGCCGGTGCTCCAGCCGGACGGCTCGACGAAGCCGCCGATCTACGTGACCGACAAGCTGAACTCGACGCTGAGCTCGACCGGCGGCCGGTTCGCGTGGTCGGTCAACCCGTCGACCCGGCCCTACGTCGCGGGCCGCTACGGTCGCGAGCCGCAGGGCCCGGCGCAGCCCGCGATCCAGGCCACCAACCCGGCCGGGGTCCCGGCGATCAACACGAACTACCCGACGGACCCGGCTTCGGAGAGCTTCACCTTCCACGTCGACGGGCTCCCGAAGGTGGACAACGGCAAGTTCAGCGTCGACGTCAAGTGGACCAGCCCGGACACCGACTGGGACCTGTACGTCTTCGACGCGGCGGGCAACATGGTCTCGTCGTCGGCGAACGGCGGGACCACGGAAGAGCACGCGATCCTGTACGACCCGCCCGCCGGGGACTACCGGGCCGTGCTGGTCAACTTCTCGCAGGCGAACCCGTCCACTGTGGACGATTGGACCGGCGGCGTGTCGTTCCAGTCGCCGATCCCGCCGACCTACGGCCCCAAGGAGGCGTACCAGCTGACCTGTACGTCGCCGAAGGGCAAGCTCGTCGGGCTGGCGGACGTCTACATCGACCGCGGCCAGACGGTCGACGTCGGTGAGGTCTGCACCCGTTCCGCGCGCGCCTCGAAGGAGCGCTCGGTCCGGTAGTGAACAGTTTGCTGAAGGCCCTTTCCCCGCATGCGATGCGGGGAAAGGGCCTTCATACGCTTCGGGTGCCCTTGGCGCCAGCCGCCCCATCAGTCACAGCGATGGCGCGTGAAGGACCCCTTCCTGTACCCAGGCGCAGGGCCTCGGCAAAGTCGAGATCTTGCAGGTCAGGTAGCTAGTCGTCGTCACGGGGACATACCGGTTGCGAAGTTCCCTGAGCGGGGAGGGTTCCGGACGTTCACCGTCCGAAATCCTCCCCGCTCGACCTTTACGGGCACCAGCGATGTCGAATCCGGTTACCCAGAGCAGCGCTGACCAGCAGCTCCGCGACTTTGCCGGGTGGCCGCAAGTGCCGGTCCGCCGAGAACCGTCCTCACCACTCACGGGACCCGGGAATCAGCCGGTGCCGACCACCCGGTCCCGCACCACCCGCATCGTCGCCGAGTCCACAGTGGACGGTTCGGTCGCCAGCCAGCCGCCGATCTCGTGCAGGAACTGTTCCGGCGTCATCGGCGGCGCGAGCGAGGGATCCTCGAAGTCCGTGGTCACTTCGCCGGTCCGGCTCGGGTACACGATCATCGCCCCGCGCAACGCGACTCCCGGCAGGATCCGCCGGTACTCGGCGAGACTTTCGGTCAGCCGGCTCCCGCCGCCGCGGAAGGCGCGGCCGTTACGCAGGAGACGGTCGTCGTCCGCGGTTTCGTAGTGCCCGGGCAGCCACAGCTTCGATTCGATGAGCACGAGCCGCTTTCCGCACAACACCGCGTGGTCGACGTCGGCGAACACCGAGTCCGGCCAGG
The DNA here is from genome assembly GCF_001953865.1 of Amycolatopsis coloradensis. GTDB lineage: Bacteria > Actinomycetota > Actinomycetes > Mycobacteriales > Pseudonocardiaceae > Amycolatopsis > Amycolatopsis coloradensis. Next base: position 94,692 of record NZ_MQUQ01000019.1, on the reverse strand, counting down.
AGAGGCCGTGGAAGATGCGGGCGCCGGGCAGCCGGGTCAGGTAGCGCTCGAGCAGGTCGGCGGTGAGCCGCTCGGCGAGTTCGTGGGTTTCGGTGCCGGGGGTGCCGAACACGCGCTTCCCGCCGAATTCGGCGGCGAACCGGTTCTTGGCGCGGGAAGCGGCGAGATAGCCGCGCGCGAGTCGTTGCACCAGCAGGGCGGTGCCCGCGGTCAGGATCAGCCAGACGATCAGGGTGGGGGCCGAAAAGCCGACGCCGGTCAGGACCGGCAGCAGGACCAGCACCATCCCGCCGACCGCCGCCACGACCGGGGTGTGCCCGGGGCCACGCCGCCGTCCGTGGCGCACGCGCTCGTCCTGTGCGGCGAATTCCCACCATTCGAGGTCTTCCGGATCGATCACGACCTGCTCGGGCTCATAGCCCGGCTCGTCGCCGAAGCGACGTCTCGGCCGCGGCCGGACCGGCACGCGCACGGAGCGGCCACCGGCGTCGTAGCCCGCACGCAGCATCGGATCGCTGAGGGTGTCGTAGGCCTCGCGGACCAGCTGGAACGTGAGCGCGGAGCCCCCGGCGTCCGGGTGATGCGACTTCGCGAGCCGCCGGTACGCGGTCTTGATCTCGTTGACCGAGGCGGCCTTGCCCACGCCGAGCACCTCGTAGTAGTCGACGTCGGGCACGGGCGGTTCACCTCCGAAGGGCCGGGCCGCAACACTATTCGGCCGCCGCCGGGCACCCGCAACCACCTCCGCGGCACGTCGGGTGACCTCGCGGTCATACTGTTTCGCCTGTGGCGGAACGAGGTCCACTTCCGCTGCGTCCTGGATATCGTGAAGATCGACAGCGCACGAGGAAGGACAACGGTGGAAGAACCGATTACCGGCACGGCCGCGGGGGTACCGTTCACGGTCTTGCCGCCATCGGCCGAGGTCAGCGGCCCCGCGCCGGTGGTCGTCGCCTGGCATATGATCGACGCGCCCCGCTCCGACGCCGCGTTCGCGGCCGCGTTGCCGCTGGCGGGGGTGCCCGCGTGGCGCGTGTACCTCGGAATGCCCTTGTGTGGCGCGAGAATGGTCGACGGCAGCATGGACGCGCTCGTGGAGCGGGCCCTCCGTGACGCGATGCTCGCCTACGTCGATCCCATCGCCGCGCAGGCGGCGCTGGAATTCCCCGCCGCGCTCGCCGAACTGCGGGAACGCTTCGGCTTCGACACTTCCCGGATGGCCGTCGTCGGCGGTTCGCTCGGCGGCGCCGTGGCGCTGACGATCCTGACCACGCGGGAAATCCCGGTCCGCGCGGCGGCCCTGATCAACCCCGCCGTGCGGGCGCGATCGGTGATCGGCGTGGTGGAAGGCATGCTGGAGCAGCCTTATCCGTGGAACGACGAGGCGGACCAGGCCGCGGATCGGCTCGACTTCGTCGCACGATCGGGTGAAATATCGGCGCGGGAAACGCAAGTTCCCTTGTTGCTCGTCAGTGGCGAGGACGACTTCCCGTCGTTCCGCGCCGACGCCGGCGACCTCGCCGCCGCGTTGCGCGGGCGGTACACCCGGCCGGACGACGTCCACCTGACCCGGGTGCCCGATCTCGCGCACCCGCTGGCCGAAGACCCGGGCATCGAACCCGCGCCGCAGCTGCCGATCGCGAAGGTGGTCGACGACGCGGTCACCGAATGGCTGGTGCGTCACCTGGCTTAGCAGTGTCGCTCGAAGCGCGCGCGTGTCCTCACCCAAGCCGCGATCTCAGTTCGGGAGACACGCTCTAGCAGGCGGCGGGCGGCGCGGATCGGGCGGGACCGAATTCCAGTCGGAGTTTGTCGGTCTTCGGGATCACGAACGCGACCCCGGTGCCCGCCCGCCAGCCCGACGGTACGAACACGTACTGGCCACCGGACTGGAGCAGCAGTTTCAGCCCGGTGTACCGGTATTTGTAGGCGGCGGTGGGATCCGCGCATTTCACCTGGAGGACACCGCCGGAGGTGAGGTTGAGGCTTTCGGCGCTGTAGAGCGTCGCGGCGGGGCGCGCGGGGAGCTGTGCCGCGGTTTCGAAACCTCGCCGGGTGCCGAGGGCGGCCGAATAGTCGCTGACGGCCCAAAACAGCCCGATGCTGACCAGCGCGTACCCGAGGACGAGCTCCAGCAGGCTCGATCGCAGCGCCGAAGCCCAGTGCCGCCAAGCGAACAGCAGCATCAGCACGCCGAGCGCGAAGCCGAGCCCCGGCAGGCCCGGGTGATCGCGGAACGGCTCCGGGTTCAGCGTGACGAACACGGTCGCGACGACCAGCAGGGCACCGAGCCCGGCCGCGACCGGGGCGCAGATCCGGAGCAGCCGGGCCCACGAACGCTCGGTCAGCCGCAGCCGCAGGATCCGGACGGCGATCACGAAGCCGAGTACCGCCCCCGCGACACCCGCCAGCGGCAGGTACAACCCGTCGACCCCGCGCGCGAAGATCTCGTCCGGGGTCTGGGCGAGAAGTGTGTAGTGCACGCGGAAGTACGCGAAGAGCACCTGCGTCTCGACGAGCCCGAAGAAGTACAGCAGCGCGGTGAGCAAGGTGGTGTTGGCCACTACCGCGCCGACCAGCTTGAGCGCCCGCGGCGGCCCGGGGTCCGGCTCGATCGTCCGGGGCTCCGGTCGCCGCAGGCCGCGCCGCGTGCTCATCCCGACGTGGTCTCGGTGGGTTGCTCGCTGGTGGACGCCGGGCTTTCCGAGGTCGTGGCCTCCTCGGTGACCTCGGGCGCGCACGCCTTGGCCCTGACCGTCACCGTCCCGCCGGGTTTGACCGGGGAGAGGGTGATGCTCGCGGTGCAGTCGCCCTTGCCGACGATCACGACCTTCACCCCGCACAGGTTCGGGCCGCAAACCTTCCTGATGTCGCCCTGGATGTTCGACTTGGCGGTCTCCGGCGCGGCGCCGAGCCGGGTGTGGTCGTAGATGATCGGGCTGCCGGGTACTCCCGGCTTCGGGCCGTCGGTGTGGCCGCCACCCCCGCCGGACGAGGCCGACGCCGTCGAGCCCGCCGAGGCCGTCGGGGCGACCTCCGTGGTCACGCCGCCGCCGGTCTGGTCGGCCGGAGCGGTGTCGCGGGGAGCGGAGGTGCCGTCGCAGCCCGCCGTGAACCCGAGGGCGACCATCGCCGTCATCGCGCTGAACAGTCGTTTCATGGACCTCACCGTCCTTGGAAGACGTCCTTCTGGGTAAGGACGCGGTAGGACCGCTCCCTGATACGTCCGGGCATGGTCCGTTCGGGGGTAGTTCGCCGATTCCGCCCTTTCGGGCAATTCGAGGTGGGCCAGTGCGCGACAACTTCGCCGCCCGGCCTTCCGACACGCCGCAAATTATGTTAAGAAACTTTACTAACTAATAGGAGGCGCGTTTTGAGTTCACCCCCGCAGCCGGGGCTCGAGCGGAAGATCGGGCCGCTGCAGGCGACCGCCATCAACATGACCCAGATGTGCGGGATCGGCCCGTTCGTCACCATTCCCGCGATGGTGGCGACCCTCGGCGGCCCGCAGGCCATGTTCGGCTGGCTCATCGGCGCGCTCATCGCGCTGGCCGACGGCCTGATCTGGGCCGAGCTCGGCGCGGCCCTTCCCGGCGCCGGCGGCACCTACGTCTACCTGCGCGAAGCGTTCGGCGGCCGTACCGGCAGGCTCATGCCGTTCCTGTTCGCCTGGAGCGCGGTGCTGTTCATCCCGCTGATCATGTCCACCGGCATCATCGGGCTCGTCCAGTATCTCGGCTACCTGATCCCGGGTGTGGCGGACGAGGGTGGCACCACCGGACTCGGCAAGATCATCGGGCTCGGCGTCATCGTGCTGGTCGTGCTGGCGCTGTTCCGGCGGATCGGCGAGATCGGGAAGCTGACCACCGTCCTGTTCGCGATCATGCTGTTCGCCGCGCTTTCGGTGATCGTCGCGGCCTTCACGCATTTCGACGGCGCGCAAGCGTTCGCCTTCACGCCGGGGGCGTTCTCGTTCGGCGGCGGCGCGTTCTGGGCCGGGCTCGGCGCGGGCCTGATCATCGCCATCTACGACTACCTCGGCTACAACACCAGCGCCTACCTCGGCGGCGAGGTGCGTGACCCGGGCCGGACGCTGCCGCGGTCGATCATCTTCTCGATCCTCGGCATCATGAGCCTGTACTTCCTGCTCCAGCTCGGCGTGCTGGGCTCGATCCCGCTGGAGGAACTCAAGAGCGCGACGTCGGTCGCCTCCACCGTGCTGGAACAGGCGTGGGGGACGGGCGCGGCCAAGGTCATCACCGTGTTCATCGTGATCGCCGCGATCGGTTCGGTGTTCGCCGGTCTGCTCGGCGGCTCGCGGGTCCCGTTCGAGGCCGCGCGCGACAAGGTGTTCCTGCCGGTGTTCGCCAGGCTGCACCCGAAACTGAACCTGCCGACCGCCGGTGTGCTGACGATGGGCGTCATCGCCGCGATCGGCTCGCTGTTCACGCTGACCGCGGTGATCAACGCGGCGGTGACGGTGCTGGTCCTCATCCAGTCGCTCGCGCAGGTCGCGGCGATCGTGGTGCTGCGGCGACGGCGTCCGGAGCTGGACCGGCCGTACCGGCAATGGCTCTATCCGATCCCGACGATCATCGCGTTGCTCGGCTGGGTCTACCTCTACTTCTCGGCCACCTGGCTCTCGATTGGGCTTTCGGTGGGATGGATCGCGCTCGGGGTGGCGGCGTTCCTCGCCTACGCGAAGGCGGAGCGCGTGTGGCCGTTCGGGCCGAAGGCAATTCAGGAATCGTTCGCGGGGGCGGCAGAGGGGAACGGGAAGTGACGGGGGAAGAGCTGATCCTGGGGATCGACTTCGGTGGCACGAAGGTCGCGATCGGGCTGGCCGACAGAGCCGGGAGTTTGCTGGTCACCCGGCGGCTCGACACCGACGCGCACGCGGGCGCCGGGCAGGTGGTGACCCGTGCGCTCGCCGCGGCGCGGAAACTGCTGGCCGACGAAGGCGCCACGGACAACCTGGTGGCGATCGGCGTGGTCAGCCCCGGCATCGTGCTGGAGGACCGCATCCTGCTGGCCCCCAACGTGCCGGGCTGGGAGGAACTGCGGCTGCGCGAACTCGTCGCCGACGAGTTCGGCGGCGTCGGAATCGAAGTGGGCACCGACGCCAAGGCGGCGGCGCTCGCGGAATGGCGGTGGGGAGCGCTGGCGGACACCGATCCGGCGGTGTTCCTGTCACTGGGGACCGGGATCGCCGCGGCGGTCCTGGTCGGCGGACGGCTGCTGGCCGGCGCCAACGGAGCTGCGGGTGAGATCGGGTACAACCTCCGCTCGCCGCAGGACACCGACGGGTTCGCCAGCGGAGCGGCGCCGCTGGAGGAGGTCGTCGGTGGGCGTGGGCTGGGCGGCCGGGCGAGCGAGTTGCTCGGCCGCCCGGTGACCGCGGGTGAGCTGTTCGGTCTCGCCAGGGAGAACGCGCAGGCCAAGGAACTGGTCCGCGCGGCGCTCGACGAACTGTCGATGCACGTCGCGAACCTCGCCATCGCGCTCGACCCGCGGCGCATCGCCGTCGGCGGGGGACTGGTCCGCTCGGCCGACGTCCTGCTGCCCGCGCTGCGCGAACGGCTGGCGCAGGCCGTGCCGTTCCCGCCGGAGCTGGTGTCGGCGAAGTTCGACCAGGACGCGTCACTGCTGGGCGCGATCGCGATCGCGCTGGACGCGTAGCGAGGTCACCGACCGAAGCCGCCGGGCTTTCGCTAGATCCGATCTAGCGAAAGCCCGGCGGCTTTCTCGCGCCCAGGGGGTGAGGCGAGAGGAGGACGGCCATGACCAAGATGCGAGTCGCGGTGATCATCGGCAGTACCCGCGAAGGACGGGTGGGGGACGCGGTCGCCCAATGGTTCACCGGCCGCGCGGAACAGCGGGACGACCTCGTTCTCGACGTCCTCGACCTGATCGACTTCGACCTGCCCGCCGGGCTGCCGGAGCAGGCGACCCCGGACATGAAGCGGTTCGCCGCCCGGATCGACGACGCGGAGGCGTTCGTCGTCGTCACCCCCGAGTACAACCGCAGCTTCCCGGCGTCACTCAAGCAGGCGATCGACTGCGCCTACGACGAGTGGCGCGTGAAGCCGGTCGGTTTCGTCTCCTACGGCTACCGGTCTCAGGGCCTCTACGCCGTGGAGCAGCTTCGCTCGATCTTCACCGAGCTGCACACCGTGACGATGCGGGACACCGTCGCCTTCAACCTCCTCGACGGCACCTTCGCCCGCGACGGCACCCCCTTCGACGCCGAGGGGCAAGGACAGGCCGTGACCACCTTGCTCGACGAACTCGTCTGGTGGGGCCTCGCCCTGCGCGACGCGCGCTCCGCCCGTCCCTACGTCTGCTGAAAGTTTCTGAAAGGAACAAGGAAAATGAGTGAACTGGCCATCGAAGCCACGGGGCTGGTCAAGGTGTTCGGGGAGAACCGGGCGGTCGACGGGATCGACCTGAAGGTCCCCGCGGGCACCGTGTACGGTGTCCTCGGGCCGAACGGCGCCGGCAAGACCACCGCGGTGAAGATGCTCGCGACCCTGCTCCGCCCCAACGGCGGCGAGGCTCGCGTGTTCGGCAAGGACGTGGTCCGGGAGGCCGACGCGGTCCGGTCCATGGTGAGCCTGACCGGGCAGTACGCCTCGGTCGACGAGGACCTGACCGGGACCGAGAACCTGGTGCTGATCGGCAGGCTGACCGGGCACCGCAAACCGGCCGCACGGGAGCGGGCGGCGGAACTGCTGTCGGCGTTCGGGCTGACCGAGGCCGCGGGCCGGCAGGTGAAGAACTACTCCGGCGGCATGCGGCGGCGGATCGACATCGCCGCGAGCATCCTCAACACCCCGGACGTGCTCTTCCTCGACGAGCCGACGACCGGGCTCGATCCCCGCAGCCGCAACCAGGTCTGGGACATCGTGCGCGCGATCGTGCAGCACGGCACCACCGTCCTGCTGACCACGCAGTACCTCGACGAGGCCGACCAGCTGGCGTCCCGGATCGCGGTCATCGACCACGGCAAGGTCATCGCCGAAGGAACCAAGGGCCAGCTGAAGGCGTCGGTCGGCGCGGGCGCGGTCCACGTCCGGCTGCGCGAGGCCGATCAGCGCCCCGAAGCCGAGGCGCTGCTCGTCCGGGTCCTCAAGGCGCAGGTCCAGCTCGAACCGGACCCCCTCGCCCTGACCGCCCGCCTTTCGGGCGACAGCACCGAGCAGGGCGCCGCCGAGCACGCCGCGCGAGCACTGGCCGAACTCGCCCGCGAGGGCATCGTCGTCGACACCTTCTCCCTTGGCCAGCCGAGCCTCGACGAGGTCTTCCTGGCCCTCACCGACCGCACCGCCACGCCTGAGGAGAGTGCAGCTTGAGCACCACAGCCGTCAAAGAGAACGAACCCGTCCTCGCGGCGCCGAAGCCCGAAGACCTCGCCGCCGTCCTGATCGCGAAGAACCGTCCGCAGCGCCCCAGTGCGTTGTCGACTTCGGTCACCTTCGGGTGGCGCGCGATGCTGAAGATCAAGCACGTGCCCGAGCAGCTGTTCGACGTCACGGCCTTCCCGATCATGATGACGCTGATGTTCACATACCTCTTCGGCGGCGCGCTGTCCGGCTCGCCGACGGAGTACCTGCAGTTCCTGTTGCCGGGCATCATGGCGAGCAGCATCCTGATGATCACCATGTACACCGGGCTTTCGGTCAACACCGACATCGAGAAGGGGGTGTTCGACCGGTTCCGCACGCTGCCGATCTGGCGGCCGTCGGCGATGGTCGGATACCTGCTCGGCGACATGCTGCGCTACCTCATCGCGTCGCTGGTGATCCTCGGTGTCGGGCTGATCATGGGCTTCCGGCCCGGCGGCGGGTTCGGCGGCGTGGCCGCCGCGATCCTCCTGCTGCTGGCGTTCTCGTTCGCGTTCTCGTGGATCTGGACGATGTTCGGCCTGCTGCTGCGCAGTGAGAAGTCGGTGATGGGGGTCAGCATGATGGTGCTGTTCCCGCTGACCTTCCTCAGCAACATCTACGTCAACCCGGAGACGATGCCCGGCTGGTTGCAGGCCTTCGTGAACATCAACCCGGTGACCCACGTGGTCGCGGCGGTGCGGTCGATGATGGACGGCAACTGGAACGGCGGCGAGATCACCTGGGTGCTGATCGCGGGCGGGGTCATCCTCGCGATCTTCGGAACACTGACGATGCGCCTCTACAACCGCAAGTAACCGGGGGTGCTCAGGTCCCCTGGCGGCTCACAGCCGCCAGGGGACCTGACCGTCCGGCGCGTAGCGACACGAAGACCCGGTGGTGACCGACGCACGCAGGTGCGCGGCCAGCGCCGGGTGCTGGTCGCCGAGTTTGCGGAGGGTGTCCCGGATCCGGGCGGTCACCGTCTTGCGGGCGCGTTCGGCTTCGTCGCCGAGCCGCCGGGTCCGGCCGCCGAGCCCGGCGGCGGACCGCAGTTCCGCCAGCAGCGCGTCCCGCTCACGGTCCAAAGCCGCGGCGCGGGCGTCCTGCCCCAGCCCGCTCGCGGTGTCGATCAGCTCGTCGAGTTCGTCCAGCCGGGCGCGATACCGGGCCTTCGCTTTGTCATCCAGGACGGCGTCGCCGCCGAGACTCTTGGCGGCGACGACCACTTCGCCGCCCTCGGGGTCGAGCAGCCGGACGGCTGACACCTCCGAACCCGGCCTGCCGAGCAGGAAATGTAGATCCCGCAAGCCTTTCGAGTCCGGGAGATGTGCGGTGACGCCGTCGAAACGCAGGGTCCACACGGCTTCGTCGCGGCGGAACTCGGCGAGCGGGACGGCCGGGGCCCGTGTGCGGTCGCGTAGTTCGGCGACCCTGGCCACGACCTGCCGCATGCCGATCGCGGCGGCGTCTCTGTCCACTTCGGACAGCAGCGCCGCCGCGGCGGCCGCGTCCCCTTCGAGATCGCGGCCGAGCAAGGCTTCCGCCAGCCAGGACTTGGCCTCGATCGCCCAGACCGTCGCCCTCAACCGCTCCGCGGAGAGCGCGGCGTCACGCAGCCTGGCCACCGCGTCGTTCCAGCGTTCCTGTGCCAGATCGAGCCTCCCGAGCCAGAGGACGACCGGGCCGGAGATCTCGCAACCGTACAGGGAAACCAGCCATTCCCCGCTGTAGGGAGCGAGAAGAGCGCGGGCCGCTTCACACCGTTCGGGGTCGCGCGAAACCGCCGCCGTATGCGCCTGGCAGCGCAGCCACAGCGCCTCCAGATCGCGGGGGTACGGTTTCGCGTCGGCGGCGAGATCGGTGAGCCGCACGGCTTCCGCGGCGTCCTCCCGCTGGGCCGCGGTGATCGCCTCCAGCAGCCGGCCGTAGGCGTACCCGTCACCGTAGATTTCGCGGTGCAATCCGGCGAGATCGCCGAAGCGGCCTTCCATGCACCATCGGGTCCACCGCTGTAGCTGGTTCAGGTTGCAGAAATGGGGATGTTCGTCTCCCTCGTGGCTCGAGATCGCCTGCTGGATCAACGCCTCGGCTTCGGCGAACCGGCCCTGGAGCGTGGCGATGATGCTCTGGTCGATCCGGGAGGCCAGCTGTGAACTCGGTGCCCGGCCGGTGCTCGCCAATGCGACGAACTCCTGGAACTGCTCGAAATACCGGGGATCGCCCCGTTCGAGCAACGCCACCCACTTGAACGACGCCGCGTAGTGCTCCAGTTCCGGGTTCGACGTCCGGCGGCCGACGACGACCAGTTCGTCGGTGAGCCGCTCCCGTTCCGCGGCGCTGCCCGGCCCCCAGATCGCGTCGTGCCGGGCCCACAAACCGAACAGCAGCGCGGAATCGTCCTGATCGTCGCGGGCGGTCATCATCATGCGCGCGGTCAGTTCCTGCGTCATCTCCTGGACGGTGAGTTCCTGACCGGGCTCGCGGCCACAGAGCCGGTTGTGCGCTTCGGTGAGCACAAGGACGGTCTCGTCGACCTGCAGGCCCTTGTGATCGGCGCGGATCAGGGTCAGCGCGAGCCGGGCGAGGAGATCGTCGTCGTCGAGTTCACGGATGAGCGCGGAGACCTCGTCGAGGACCTGCCTGCCCTCGTCGGTTTCGTGATGGCGGGTCAGATGCGCGCCCAGTTCGAGCGCGATGACCGCCCGCCTCCGCCGATCCTCGGCGACCTCCATCGCCCGCCGGTAGTGCGTGGCCGCCTCCTCGGCCGCCATCCGGCCGGTGGCGTCGATCGCCGCGGCCAGCAACAGTTCGACGGCCTGATCCGGATCGAGTTCCCGGCCGGCGAGCAGTGCGTGCCGGGCCAGGTCCGCGGGGAAGATCCGGTCCGGTGACTTCGGTGTCTCGCGGACCGCCGTGACGACCGCGGCGTGCAGTTTCCACCGTTCCGCTTCGGACAGGCTCGCGTACAGCGTTTCGCGGACGAGGTCGTGGGCGAACGCGAACCTGCCCTGCCCGTGCACCGCGACCAGTCGCGCCGCGACGGCCTGGTCCAGCAGCCTGTCCACTTGCGGCACGGGCGCCGTCGCCACCCCGGCGAGCAGACGGCGGTGGAATTCCCTGCCGAGTACGGAGGCGGTGGTCAGCAGATCGAGAACAGGTTGGGGGAGCAGGGAAAGCCGTCGCTGCAGCGCATCGGCGACTCCGGGCGCGATCGTCTCGGCCGACCCGCCGCTGCGCCACAGCCGCGCGGTCTGCTCGACGAAGAACGGGTTGCCGCCGGTGCGGCGATGGACCTCGGTGATCAGGGCGCCGCCCGGTTCCGCACCCGCGGTCCTGGCCATGAGCGCGCCGACCTCGTTCGGTTCGAGGCCGGTGAGCGTGACCGACGTGGCCTTCGCGAGCAGCGGCAGCATCAGCGAGCGGAGCGGGTGGCCCGCCGTCTCGACCTCGACGTCCCGGTACGTGCCGATCAGCAGCAGCCGTTCGAACCAGGTGTGCTGCGCGGCGAACTCGAGGAGCCGCAGCGACGCGGCGTCGGCCCAGTGCAGGTCTTCGAGCACCACCACGACCGGTCGTTCCTGGGACGAGGCCACGAGCGCGCTCGTCACCGCGTCGTAGAGCCGGAATCCGTCGGCGGCGCCGTCGCCGCGGGCCTCGCCGAGCAGGACGTCCAGTTCGCTGTCCGCCATCGTGGCCCACCGGCCCGGCTCGACCGAGCGCCGCAGGCCGCGGATCACCTGCGTCCACGGCCAGTAGCCCGGCGCGCTGGCGGAGTCCCAGCAGGACCCGTTGAGCACGAGCGCGCCGAGGCGCTTCGCCTCGTCGGCGGCGCCGGTGACGAGCGTGGTCTTGCCGATCCCGGCCTCGCCGGTGACCAGCACCAGCCCGCCGTGGCTTTCGGCGGCACGGGCGATCTCCGCGCGGAGCACACCCGCGGGGTGGTCGCGTCCGATGAGCGAGGCTGGCATGTCCGAATCCTCCCAGTAGGGTCCGACAATTTCACGACGCGCGCCGGATGTCAGGCGTTACCTCCGGTTGGTCGTGACCGACGGTGACCGACGTCTCTCACCCGCCGGGAACCGGGCCCGGCCCGAAGCCGACCTTCTGGACGTGACGAATCGAGTGGGACGACGGGTGAACCGCCGTCGAAATTCGTGTTCTGCCAGGCGAACACAGCCTGTTGTGCCAGGTCAGGTGCTACGCGGCTGGAGTAGGGTGCAGGGCATGGGGAGCATTCGCTCGCGCGTGCTGGCGTGGATCGGCCGCCGCTACCTGGCGCGGCAGCAGAAGAACGGTTTCGACCTGGCCAAGATGTCCATCATCCCGGACAACCTCCTGACACCACTCAAACGCGACGGTCTCGACCCGGTCGCCGAGCTGGGCAGGACTCGCGCCGAGGAACCGATCAGCAAGCTGGACCTGCCGTTCGGGATGAACGGCTGGCTGGTCACCGGCTACGACGAGGCCAAGGCCGTACTCGGCAAGGTGAGCGAGTTCAGCAACGACTTCACGAACCTGGTCGGGAACGTGGGTGTGACCGAGGACCAGAACCCCGGCGGTCTCGGGTTCGCCGATCCGCCGGTGCACACCAGGTTGCGGCGCCTGCTCACGCCGGAGTTCACCATGCGGCGGCTGTCGCGGTTGACGCCGCGGATCGACGAGATCGTCGCCGACCAGCTCGACGCGATGGAGAAGGCGGACGGCCCGGTCGACCTGTGGGAGGCCTTCGCGCTGCCGATCCCGTCCTTGACGATCTGCGAGCTGCTCGGCGTCCCGTACGAGGACCGCGACGACTTCCAGCGGCTGAGCACCGCGCGGTTCGATCTCTTCGGCGGCGCGGGCGCGTCACTCGGTGCGATGACGGAGTCACTGTCCTATCTGGACGAAATCGTCAAGAAGCAGCGCGAGAACCCGGGCGACGGCCTGCTCGGCATGCTCATCAAGGAGCACGGCGACGAAATCGACGACCGTGAACTGGCAGGCCTCGCCGACGGCGTGCTCACCGGCGGCCTGGAGACCACGGCGAGCATGCTCGCGCTCGGCGCCCTCGTGTTGCTGAAGGACCGTTCGCTGTTCGAGACCGTCCGCGGCGACGACGAGGCGGTCCACAAGTTCGTCGAAGAACTGCTGCGGTACCTGACCGTCGTGCAGATGGCCTTCCCGCGCTTCGCCAAGGAGGACATGGAGATCGCGGGTGTCCAGATCGCGAAGGGCGACATCGTGCTGGTCTCCCTCAGCGTCGCGAACCGTGACGGCGTCCTCGGCGAGGACATGGAGAAGTTCGACGCGACCCGCGAGCCGACGTCGCACCTCGCCTTCGGCTGGGGCATCCACCGATGCATCGGTGCCGAACTGGCCAGGATGGAACTGCGCACCGCGTATCCCGCGCTGGTGCGCCGGTTCCCGGAGATGCGGCTGGCGATCGAACCGGACGCGGTGGACTTCCGGAAGGTCTCGATCGTCTACGGCGTCGACGCGCTGCCCGTGCTGCTGGACTGAGCTTCAGGCGACTCCTCTCGGCCGGAACTGGATGCTGATCCTGGGCCCGACCGGTTTGGCGGTCTTGGGGACGGCGTGTTCCCAGGTCCGCTGGCAGCTGCCGCCCATGACGATCAGATCGCCGTGGCCGAGGGCGTGCCGGACCGTTTCACCCCCGCCGCGCGGCCGCAGCGCCAGCTGCCGCGCGGCGCCGACCGAGACGATCGCGACCATGGTGTCCTCGGTGCGGGAGCGGCCGGTGTCGTCGCCGTGCCAGGCGACGCTGTCGCGACCGTCCCGGTAGAAGCACAGACCGGAGGTCACGAACGGCTCGCCGAGTTCGTCCGCGTAGTGCGCCGACAGCGTCTCCCGCGCTTGGGTGAGGATCGGATGGGGGAGCGGCCTGCCCTCGCGGTAGTAGCTCAGCAGGCGGGGCACGGCGACGACGCGGTCGTACATCTGCCGCCGTTCCGCTTGCCACGGCACGTCTTCGGCGAGTCGGGTGAACAGTTCGTCCGCGCCGGTGAGCCATCCCGGGAGCACGTCGATCCAGGCGCCACGGGTCAGCTCGGTGCGCCGGAGCGCGCCGAGCGAGCCGAGCCCGAGGGCGGCGCACTCGTCGAAGAGCGAGGCTTGAAGGGCGGGGGTCATGGCAACCGAATCTACTCCGAATGCCGACATTTGTCGAACGCATGTTCGAGTGTGTCGCTCGGGGTGGCGTGACCTGCGTCGTCCGGCGAGGCCAGGCACGATGGGCCGCATGATCGACACAGTTGTCCATGAGGTCCGCCGATCGAGGTTCCGTTCGCCGGACTCGCGTGCGCGGTTCCCGCTGGACACCGGGTACCGAAAGGCGCCGTCGCTGTAGCTGGTGGCGCTACGACGGTTTCCGCCGCCACGCCTCCGGATCCGTCCAGGCCTCAAGGGTCCGCCCGCTCTCGAACCGGCGGCGTTCGTGCGTGACCGGATCGGTGAATTCGAGGACTTTCGCCAGCAGTTGCAAGGGTTCGGTGAAGTCGTCGAGCGGGGTTTCGGTCAGCTCCGGGTAGAAGTCGTCGCCGAGAATCGGCAATCCGAGACCGCTCATGTGCAGTCTGAGCTGGTGGGTGCGGCCGGTCGCGGGCAGCAGCCGGTAGCGGCCGAGGCCGTCGCGGTGTTCGAGGAGTTCGACGCGGGTCTCCGCGTTGGGCGGCCCGTCGACCTCTTGGGCGGCGATGACCCCGCGTTCCTTGACGATGCGGCTGCTGATCTCGCGTGGCATCGCGACGTCGGGATCGTAGCGCGCGATCGCTTCGTATTCCTTGTGTACCAACCGGTCCCGGAACATCGTCTGGTACTTGCCGCGGGCTTCGGGGGTGATCACGAACAGGATGAGCCCGGCGGTGACCCGATCGAGCCGGTGCGCGGGGCTGAGCATCGGGAGGCCGAGTTCGCGGCGGAGGCGGACCAGGGCGGTCTGGAGAATGTGCCGCCCGCGCGGGATAGTCGCTAGGAAATGGGGTTTGTCGGCGACCAGGAAATGCTCTTCGCGGTGCACGACGGAGACCTCGAACGGAACGTCGACTTCGTCGGGAAGATCGCGGTGGAACCAGATGAACGAGTCCGGGACGAACGGCGCGTCGACGTCCAGTGGCCCGTCCATGCCGACGATGCGCTCCTCGCGGAGCATCTCCTCGATCCGCTCGGGCGCGACTCGGGGAAGCCGCTCGACGAGGTGCTCCCGCAACGTCGTCCACGGTCCCTCGGCGGGCATCTTGAGCCTCGCGGGGTCGAGCCCGTGGCGGGGCGGGAGCGGCGGGCGGAGCTTGCGTCTCATCACCGCGCACTCTAGCCGCGGGGATACTCGGAGAAGATCTCGCCGAGGGAACGCCGTGCGTCCACGGCCTCGTTGTCAGCGCGGCCAAGGGTCTGCGCACAGGTGACGAGGGTCTTCCAGAGGGCCCACCCACGTCCGCGCGCCCAGGTCGCGTCATCGACGGAGAGCCGTTCGCGGAACGCCCGCCGGCCGTCGGCGGTGAGCAGTGTCCAGGCGATCGCCAGGTCACAGGCCGGGTCGCCGACACCGCAGGTCCCGAAGTCGATGACAGCGCCCAGCTCTCCGTCGTTCAGCAGGAGATTTCCCTTGGCGACGTCACCGTGGAGCCAGTACTCCACGCCGTCCCAGCGCGCGTCCAGGGCGGTCTGCCAGATCTCGCGTGCCAGGTCGACGTCGAGGTGGCCGTCCAGCGTGCCGAGCGCACGCCGGACGTGCCCTTCGAAGGTACGCACTGTGTCGCCCCGGAACCAGTTGTGCTTGCCCGGCCGGGGGCCGTCGGTGGTGTCGGCGTTCCGCAAGGCCGCCAGGAATTCGGCCAGGTCGAGGCCGAAACGGACGGGGTCGGCGATGCTGTCGGCGCTCGCGGGTTCGCCGTCCAGCCAGGAGTGAACCGACCACGAGAAGGGATAACCCGCACCTGGCCGCCCTGCCGCCAGCGGGACAGGGACGGGCAGCGGCAAGTGGGGAGCGAGTACCGGAAGCCATCGTTGTTCCTTGTCGACCGCCAACGCGTACTCGGCCGCGCTGGGCAGTCGCGCCGACATCCGGTCACCGAGGTGGAAGGTCCGATTGTCCCAGCCCCCGGTGGAGACGGGCCGGATCGGAAGGCGGGCCCACTGGGGGAACTGGTCGGCGACGAGCCGCCGCACCTGTTCCACTTCGACGGTGACGCGTCGGGGCGGGGGACCGAGTTCGGGTGTGCTGCTCACGACGACGATCTTGTCGGCGGGAGCGATCAGTGTCGATCGCGATAGCGCGCGAGGTACCGCTCGGTGGCGTCGGCCTCGGCGACCGCGGCCGCTTCGTCGCGGGTCCGACGTCCGATGCCCGGCGGGAAGCCGTTCTTGGCGAGCCGGTGTTCGATGCTCTCCTCCATGTAGGCCGTCGAGTAGAAGTACGCCACGAGCGCGGCCATCAGCACGATCGCCAGCCGCAGGCCAAGCGGGCCGGGCAGGAGGAGCCACACCGCGCAGAGCGGGGCGATCATCACCGTGCTGCGGGCGACGTGCCGCCAGCGCCAGCTTCCGGTGGTCGCGTCGTGGAGAATCCAGTCGTGGTAGCGCTCGGGCAGCCTGCCGCCGAGTGAGTACCACAGCCAGCGGAACACGTCCGGGCGCTTGCGGGGCATCGGGCGACTCCTTTCCTTCGACGTCCGACACAGTACACTAATGGTTAGTGCGCTAAATGTTAGTGTTGCCGAGGACACGGCCACCCCGGACCTCGCCCCGCCGCCACCCTCGGCGGGCAGGCTCCGCCTGGCTGTCTAGTTTTGCGGCATGAGTTCGGAAGGGCCCGAGATGAAGTCGATCGATCTGGGCGAAGACCCGCTCGCCCTGGAGCGTCAAGTGTGTTTCGCGCTGTCGGTCGCGTCGCGCAGCGTCATCGCCATCTACCGTCCGCTGCTGGAGCCGCACGGGCTCACCCATCCGCAGTACCTCGTCATGCTGGCGCTGTGGGAGCGGGGACCACAGGTGGTGAAGGACCTGAGCACGGCTCTGCGCGCCGAACCCGCGACGCTGTCCCCGCTGCTCAAGCGGCTGGAGGCGATCGGTTACGTCACTCGCAGGCGCAGTGCCGAGGACGAGCGGCTGCTGACGGTCGAGCTGACGGAATCGGGCCGCGCGTTGCGAGCGGAGGCGGAAGAGATCCCGTATCGCGTCGTCGAAAAGCTCGGAATGGAGGTCTCCGAGCTGGAGGTGCTGCACAAGGCCCTCACGCGCGTCATCGAAGCCACGGCTTGAGTGAACCGAGACCGGGGTGTGACGAAATAAGGGTGTGAAGCCGCGCCCGCTTGGGTAATTCCCGTCACGCCTACCCAAGATGACAGGAAGCTGAGGGACCGTGACCACCTCGACCCCCGCCCCCTCGGAAGCAGGTCTGGATCTCATGACCAGGCTGAACGCCTATCTGGAGGACGTGGCTTCGACGCTGGGGATACGGATGGATTCGTGCACGGCCGACCTCACCGGCCCGGTCACCGCGAGCCTGAGGCTGAATTGGCGTCTTCCCGGTTTCCCCGAACGTGACGCCGACCTGGTGTGGCACGAGGAGCACGGCTGGTCGGCCGCCGTCGCGACCCAATCGGGCGACGACCACCACGTCGTCGTCGCCTACCTCGGCGGACGGTCGGTCGCGTCGCCGCCGCGGCTGGTGGCCCGGTTCGCCGAGACGCTGCGTACCGGTGATCACCAGGACTGCTGGCCCGGCCCGCCGACGTTGCGCACCGCCGGCGGACCGTCCGCGCTGGCCAAGGAACTCTCCGCCTGGGCCTGATCACTCCGGCGGAGCGAGGACGGCATCGATCTCGATGGCGATCAGGAACCTCGGCGCGCGGAGACCGATCGACAGCCGGTCGAAGGCATCTTGGGCACGGTGCGCTGCCCAGCCTCGTGACACTGGCCGGGCCTTCGGTGACGTCGAGATTGCGGAGTACCTGTTGCGGCGCGGCCTATCGTGTCTTCTGCACCGGCTCGCCCCTGGAAGAACCGGTCCAGGGCCCGTGCCGGACGCGACTGCCGTATCGCCGGGAAGTGGTGCTTTCCGGGCCCACGGTGGAAATCCACGTCCGGAGCATCCGGCGAAACCAGGTCTCAGGGACTGACGGTCAGCGTGCCGCGGATGCGGGCGACGACGGCATCGAGATTGTCTTCGAGGAAGAAGTGACCACCCTCGAAGACTTCCTTCTCGAAGGAACCGGTGGTGTACCCCGCCCAGTTCTCCACGTCGCTCACGTTCACGACCGGATCCGCGTTCCCGGCGAGCGCCACGATCGGGCAGGTCACGTCGGGTCCGGGCCGGTAGCGATAGGTCTCGACGGCCTTGTAGTCACCGCGCAGCGCGGGCAACGCGAGGGCGCGGATGTCCGGGTCGTCCAGGATCATCGCGGCCGTGCCGCCGAGACGGCTGACCTCGGCGAGGAAAGCGGTGTCGTCGGAGAGGTGGTGTGAGTCCTCCCGGAGGATGTCCGGGCCGCGGCGGGCCGACAGGAACAGCGCCGTCGGAACGAGGCCACGCGCCTCGAGCCGCCGGGCGACCTCGAACGCGACGATGGCGCCCATGCTGTGGCCGAAGAGGGCGAACGGCTTCGGGAGCGCGGCGACGACGTCCACCAGCTGCTCGGAGAGGGTGTGCAGATCGTCGATGACCGGCTCGCCCATGCGATCCTGCCGTCCCGGGTACTGGACGGTGTGCGCCTCGACGGTGGGGGCGAGGGCCCCCGAAAGCGTGCGGTACGCGCTCGCCGATCCACCGGCGTGCGGGAACACGACGAGCCGCGTCTCGGCGGCCGGTGCCTGGTGGAAGCAGCGCGTCCAGACTTGGAGATCCTGCCCTGCCATCGAAAATCCCCCAATCCGCGCGGGAACGGCCCGCACGACACTGAAATGTACGGGGGATTCGCGGGAAGAGTCCATGGGTGTGCGGGGTTGAACACTGGACGTCGGCCCGCGTCCAGGGCCTGGTTGAAGGGAACGAGTGTGGCGGAGGACCTGAAGATCAGGCTCGGTGCGGGGCTGGGAACCGGGACGGCGCCCGAAGAATTCGGTGCCGCGGTCGACCTGCTTGAGCAGGCGGGCGTCGATTCGCTCTGGCTGCCCGAGGCGGTGTACTCGCCCAGGATCGACCCGGTCGTCGGGCTGACCCACGCGCTCGCCCGCACCTCGAAACTGAAGGTCGGCACCGGTGTGATGGTGCTGCCCGGCCGTGATCCGGTGCTGGTGGCCAAACAACTCGCCTCACTGGCCGCGCTCGCGCCGAAATGCGTGCTCCCGGTCTTCGGCCTGAAGCCCGCGCGTGACGCGGAACTGCCGCTGTTCCCGGTGCCGCCGGGCCGCCGCGCGGCCGTCTTCGACGAGTCGTTGCGGCTGATCAAGGCGTTGCTGGAACAGGAAGAAGTGACCTTCGACGGCGAGTTCTTCCGCGTCGAGGGCGCTGGGCTCGGCATCCGCCCGGCCAACCGGCTCGACCTGTGGCTCGGCGGGAAGGCGCCGGGCGCGCTGCGGCGGATCGGCAAGCTCGCGGACGGCTGGCTGGCCAGCTTCCTCACGCCGGAAGAAGCCCGAGCCGGCCGCGAGGCGATCCAGAAGGCCGCCGCCGAGGCGGACCGGGAGATCGAGGCCGACCACTTCGGGATCAGCCTCATCGTGGCCGAGGACGGCATCCCGGACGCGCTCGCGGCCTCGGTCGCCGTCAGGTCCGACGCCGACCCGGCACGCCTGATCGCGGGAAGTTGGGCGGCCGCCCGCGACCTGGTCGCCGAGTACATCGACGCCGGGTTGAGCAAGTTCGTGCTCTACCCGGCCGGACCGGAGCCGATCGAGCGATTCGTCGAGAACTTCGTCGAGCACGCCGTCCCGATGCAGAACCAGTCAGGGCCCCGGCAAAGTCGAGGTCTTGCAGGTTAGGCAATCGGTATGCCCCCGCTCGACCCCTCACGGGCACCAGCGAGGTCAAACCCGGTTCCCAAGAACAGCGCTGACCAGCAGCTCTGCGACTTTGCCGGGACCCTGACCTAGGCGCAAGGAAGGGGGCCTTCATGTACTTGGGGAGACACGCGCTAGTCGAACTTCAGCTCTTCGGTCCGCCGCGGCATCAGCAGCAGCGCGCCGACGCTGAGCACGGCGATCACCAGCATCGCCAGGAAGACGTGGTGGGTGGCGTCCGCGAGGGCGTCACGCACGAACGTCGTCGTCGGCGTTGCGGGTCCGTTGCCCTCCAGGACGACACTGGTCGCGTCGACGCCGGACGGCAGGCCGCTCACCCCGGCGGGCGGGTTCGCGAAGCGGTTCGCCAGGGTGGCGTTCGCGATCGCGCCGAACATCGCCACGCCGACCGCGCTGCCCAGCGAACGGCTGAACATGTTGGTCGCGGTGACGACCCCGCGGCGTTCCCAGCCGATGGTGGACTGGACGGCGATCAGCGTCGGGCTCGACGCCAGGCCCAGTCCCAGCCCGAGGACGAACGCGGCCGCGGCCGCCAGCCAGATCGACGAACCCGCCGCCAGGAACACCGTGAGCCCCGCGCCCGCGATGACGATCCCGCTGCCGATGAGCGCGGTGTCCCGGAACCCGATCCGCATGTAGATCCGGCCGGCCAGCGACGCCGAGATCGGCCAGCCGACGGTCAGCGCCGCCAGCGCGAATCCGGCGACGAGCGCGCCGGTGCCGAGCACGCCTTGCGAGAACGTCGGCAGGTACGAGGTCAGGCCCATCAGCAGCATGCCGACGACGACGGCGACCAGGTTCCCGCCGATCAGCGTCCGTTTGGTGAAGATCCACAGCGGCAGCACCGGTTCTTCGGCCTTGCGCTCCACGAACACGAACGCCGCCAGCAGCGCCACCGCGCCGGCGAAGATCGCCAGGCTCGGCGCGGACGCCCAGCCCCAGGCCACCCCGCCCTCCAGCAGGCCGAGGATCAGCAGCGAACAGCCGAGCGTGAGGAGCGTGGCGCCCAGGTAGTCGATGCGGTGGGAGCGGCGTTCGACGCGCTCGCGGAAGTTCCGGAACAGCATCCACGCCGCCAGCGCGCCGAGCGGCAGGTTGATGAAGAAGATCCAGCGCCAGTCGAGGTACTCGGCGAACACCCCGCCCAGTGTCGGCCCGACCACCGACGAGATGGCCCACACGCTGGCGAGGTAGCCCTGCACCCTGGCGCGTTCCTCGACCGTGTACATGTCGCCGACCATGGTCAGCGCGATCGGCTGGATGGCGCCCGCGCCGATGCCCTGCACCGCGCGGGCGGCGATCAGCACCGGCATGCTCCAGGCCGCGCCGCAGAGCACCGAGCCCACCAGGAACGCCGCGATCCCGAAGAACATCACCGGCCGCCTGCCGAGCACGTCGGCGAACTTGCCGTACAACGGGACGGTGACCGCCTGGGTCAGCAGGTAGATCGAGAACAACCACGGGAACTGCGAGAAGCCGCCCAGATCGGCGACCACCGACGGCACCGCCGTCGCGATGATGGTCGAGTCCAGCGCGATCAGGCCGGAACACAGCATCACGGCGATCAGGACGGGGCCGCGTTCGGAGCGGAAACCGACCCCTTCCTTCGCGGTGACCGGGGCCGGGGTGGTCATCTGTGGCGATCTCCTCGGGCTCATGAAGGGCGTCAACTGCTTCGCATGGGTAAGCATTCCATGGAGACACCCGGTCATGGGATTGATTTGTTCCGTGAGGTTTCCCGCAAAATGGGTCGGATGAGCACTTGGATCCGCCCGATCGACCGTGGCTGGGTTGTCCTCGACACCGTCCCGGGTCCCGACGTCGACGAGTTCGCCGACCGGGACCGGGTGACGGCCGCGCTCGCCGGGGCACGCGGTGACAGCCTGCTGGCGGTCCAGCATCCGGCGAGGACCCCGGCCGCGCTGGCGGGCGGTCTGGCGATCGAGGAGGCGTTGCCACAGGCAAGGGCGACATTCGAACGGATCCGGGAACGGCACTATCGCCCGGTCGCCGACGTCGTCGCGCCGTATCGCATCGACGGGCCGGACGGTGTCGCACTGGGCGTGCTGTGCCTGGTCGACCCGGCCGCGGTCCGCGACGACGGGCTGACCCGGGTCCGGCACACCGAGGACGTCTATCCGGACGTCGTCGCGGAACGGGCCGCGATGCTCGCCGGACTCGGTGTCGCCACGAGCGCCGCCATGCTCGTCCCCGCGACCGGCGGCCGTGAACTGACCGCGCTGATCGAACGGCTCTGCCGGGGTCAACTGCCCACCCTGTCCACAGTGGACGGCGCGGGCCGCAAGCACGAACTGTGGCTCACCGGTCCCGGCGACGGCCAGTCCGAGCTGCTGGCCGTCCTGGACGAGCTGGATCTCCTGGTCGCGGACGGCAATCACCGGGTCGCGGCCGCCGCGGCGTCGGGACGCGGCGCGTTGCTGGCGCTGGTCACCGGCGGACCGGGACTGCGGATCGGACCGATCCACCGGGTGCTCGCCGGCACCGGTCTCGACGCGGCCACGCTGGTCCGGCGGTGGACGGAGGCGGGCTTCGACGTCCTCCCCGGACCGCCGGACCCGCCCACCGAGGAGGGCGAGATGACCGTGCTGGCGGGCGAATCAGCCTTCCGGGTGGTGCTCGGCAAGGCGGGTGGTGACCACGCCGTGGTCGAACAGAAGCTCCTCCGCGGGGTGCTGGGCGTCGATCCGGAGGGGCCGAACGTGCGGCCGTTGCTGCCGGGAGCCCCGGTGCCCGATGACGTGGACGCGGTGTTGCTGCTGGCCCCGGTCCCGTACGCGGAAGTGCTCGCCGTGCACGCGGCCGGACTGCGGATGCCGAGGAAGGCCACGTATTTCACGCCGAAACCACGCAGCGGACTCCTGCTGGCGGAGCTCTGACGTCGCGCTTTTGTCGGTGGTCAGGCCTAGGATCACCTCGTGGAATTGCCCGTGATGCCGCCCGTGAAGCCGATGCTGGCCAAGGCCGTGCACGAACTGCCGCGCACGCCGGGGCTGCTTTACGAGCCCAAATGGGACGGTTTCCGCTGCGTCGTCTTCCGCGACGGCGACGAGGTCGTCCTCGGCTCGCGCAACGACAGACCACTGACGAGGTACTTCCCCGAGCTGGTCGATCTGCTCAAGGACGCGCTGCCCGGGCGCTGCGTCGTCGACGGCGAGATCGTGCTGGTGACCGAGGGCGGCCTCGACTTCGAGAAACTCCAGCTGCGGCTGCACCCGGCGGCGTCGAGGGTGAACAAACTGGCCGCGGAGACGCCGTCGAGCTTCGTGGTCTTCGACCTGCTCGCCCTCGAAGACCGGGATCTGACACAGGAACCGTTCGCGGAGCGGCGGAAGCTGCTCGAAAGCGTCGTCGACACGAAGTTCGCCCGCGTGCACCTCACCCCGTTGTCCGAGGATCCCGACGTCGCCCAGGACTGGTTCACCCGCTTCGAGGGCGCGGGTTTCGACGGGGTGATGGCCAAACCCGCCGACGCGCCGTACGAACAGGACAAGCGGGTGATGTGGAAGGTCAAGCACCAGCGCACCGCGGACTGCGTCGTCGCCGGGTTCCGGTGGCACAAGGACGGTGTCGGCGTCGGGTCGCTGCTGCTCGGGCTCTACAACGACGAAGGCGTCCTGCACCACGTGGGCGTGGCCAGCAGCTTCACCGCCGCGAGGCGCCGTGAGCTGGTGGACGAACTCGCGCCGCTGCGGGAAAACGCGCTGGAGAACCACCCCTGGCGCGAGTGGGCCGAGGCCCACGAGGAGGCGGGCGGCCGGATGCCCGGAGCGAGCAGCCGGTGGGCGCCGCAGAAGGACCTGAGCTGGGAGCCGGTCCGCGTCGAATGGGTCGCCGAGGTCCGCTACGAACACGTCGAGGGCAGGCGGTTCCGCCATGGCGGGAGGCTGGTGCGCTTCCGTCCCGACCGCGAACCGGCGTCCTGCACCTACGCGCAGCTCGAAGAGGTCCCGCCCGCCGAACTGGCCACGCTGTTCACCGAGCTGGGGGAAGCATGAAGTCGGAACCGGTCACGCTGGACCTCGACGGTGTCGAGTTCACGGTGTCCAATCCGGGCAAGGTCTACTTCCCGGAGAACGGCGAGACCAAATTGGACCTCGTCGAGTACTACCGCGCGGTTTCGGTGCCTTTGCTGGCGCAGCTCGGCGGGCGGCCCTTGCTGCTGGAGCGCTATCCCGACGGCGCGGGCGGGAAGTCGTGGTTCCAGAAGCGGGTCCCGAAGAACGCGCCCGAGTGGCTGACCACGACGGTGGTGTCCACTCCGAACGGGACCACTTCGGACGCGCTCGTCGCGAAGGACCTCGCGCACGTCGTCTGGGCGGTGAACCAGGGCTGCCTCGGTTTCCATGTCTGGCCGAACCGGGCCGACGCGCCGGACATCAGCGATCAGCTGCGCGTCGACCTGGATCCGTCGCCCGGCATCGGTTTTCCGGAGCTGCGGCACGGTGCCGTCCTGACGAAGGCGTTGCTGGCAGAGCTGGGCATCACCGCGCAGCTGAAGACGTCGGGCTCGCGAGGCTTGCATCTTTACGTGCCGCTGGAACCGAAATGGGATGGCTACGAGGTCCGCGCGGCCGCCGTCGCGCTCGCCCGTGAACTGGAGCGCCGCCACCCGGAGGAGATGACGGCGCAGTGGTGGAAGGAAGAACGCGGCTCCCGGGTGTTCGTCGACTTCAACCAGAACGCGCCGCACAAGACGGTGTTCGGCGCGTGGTGCGTGCGGCCGAGGGTCGGCGGGCAGGTGTCGACGCCGATCGGCTGGGACGAACTGGAGACCGTGGAGCCGGACAAGCTCACCCTGTCCACCGTGCCCGCTCGCTTCGCCGAACGCGGTGACCCTTGGGCGGAAACGAAACCACAGTCGATCGAGCCGCTGCTGGAAATGTCGGAGAAGGACATGGAGAACGGGCTCATGGACGCGCCTTGGCCGCCCGTGTACCCGAAGATGCCGAACGAGCCGCCCCGGGTCGCGCCGAGCAGGGCGAAGAAAGAAAGCAATTAGTCCTCTGGTTGCGGTACTTGCGCGCGCAAGTACCGCAACCAGAGGACGAAACGCGGGCGATCACAGGGGGAGGTCGAAGGCGAGTTGCGTGTTCGGGGCGGGTTCGGCCTTGCGGGTGGAGCGGTGGCTCGGCAGGGTCGCGGCGCAGCGCGGGCACGGGACGACGTCGGTGCCGGTGAGATCCACCGGCGTCCACATCCGGGATTCCTTGTCCCCGCAGGCGGAACGCCGGTAGCGGAGATCTTCGGAGCGGGTCATCAGATGCGCGGCGGGGGAGTCCTCCGGCAGCGCGCCGACCAGGTACCAGCGTCCGGCGGTGTCCGACATGGAACTGTCCTCCCGATACAGGTGGTCCAGCTCGAGATTCCTTCCGGGAATCAGTCTCAAGGAGACTCGCCGCGATTCCCGGTATTTCGGCCTTCGGCGTGTCAGTCCTGGACGAATCGCAGGACGCGCAGCATGCCGCGTTCGTCGACGACCTCGGGATCTTCCACGACGCACGCTTCGAGGCGGGCGGTGACGGCGTCGGTGTCGATCCCGGAGCCGATCAGCACCAGTTCGCTTCGGCGAGGCCGGCTCGAAGGCCACGCCGACCGTTCCACCTGGATGAACGAGCCCACCGTGTGCAGACCGAACCGGGAGCGCGGGCCGTTCGGGCCGAAGTCGAGGAAACCCTTGATCCGGTAGAGCCCGCCGGGGCGCTGTTCGAGGAAATCCATCAGCCGACGCGGGTCCAGCGGTCGCTCGGCGGTGAAGGCGACGCTGTCGTACGCGGTGTGGAAGTGGTGCTCGTGGTCGTGCTCCTCCTCGCGGAGGTCGTCGAACGACATTTGCCCGGCGCGGTCACGCGGCCGGGCGTCGAAGAACAGCGTGGGGTCGATCCTGCCGTGGGAGGTCGCGATCACCGGCGTGCCGGGCGCGATCTCGTCGATCGTGCCGCGCAGCTTGGCCAGGGCGTCCTCGTCGGCGCGGTCGGTCTTGTTGAGCACGACCAGGTCGGCGAACCCGAGGTGTTCGTCCAGCTCCGGGTGGCGTCGCCTGGTCGCCTCGAACTCGGCGGCGTCGACGAGTTCGATCAGGCCGCCGTACGCGATGGCGGGATTCTCGCTGGCGATCATCAGGCGGATGAGGTCACGCGGTTCGGCGAGCCCGCTGGCCTCGATCACGATGACGTCGATGCCTGCCTCGGCCTCGGACAGCTTCGCGAGCATGGCGTCGAGGCCGCTCGCGTCGACGGCGCAGCACAGGCAGCCGTTGCCGAAGGACATCATCGTGTCGACCTGGCCGGAGACGGCCATCGCGTCGACGGCGACGCTCCCGAAGTCGTTGACGACGACACCGATGCGCGCACCTTGGCGATTGGCCAGCAGATGGTTGAGCAGGGTGGTCTTCCCGGCACCGAGAAAGCCCGCGACCAGGATGACCGGGATCCGCCTGTCGACCACGAGTTTCCTTTCCGCCGGAGTTTCCCGCACTCTAGCGACGGCGGATCCGGGTCAATACACCGGTCCCGGGAAAGAACAGAAGGGCAGGCGGGTGAATACACTCTAAAGTGTGGCCGGTAAATGATCACAACGGGATCATGGATAAGCGTGATCGTTTCGCCATGGACGCTTCGGTGAATCTTCCGCGAAGTCGGACTCAATTCCAAACATTGTCGCCGGTAGGCATGCTGAGCTGGGAAGACGTTGTCCTGTGGGGACTTCTGCCATTTGGAGGATAGTGTCCCGGTTTTCGTGGGGTATCGTCTTCCGTCTGGTCCGGACCCGGCCATCCCGCCGATCGAG
Source organism: Amycolatopsis coloradensis (assembly GCF_001953865.1). Taxonomy (GTDB): domain Bacteria; phylum Actinomycetota; class Actinomycetes; order Mycobacteriales; family Pseudonocardiaceae; genus Amycolatopsis; species Amycolatopsis coloradensis. Next base: position 68,545 of record NZ_MQUQ01000019.1, on the reverse strand, counting down.
TATGACCCTCCGGGCATTTCCGAAGCGCAGGAGGAATGGTGACCGTTCCCGCCGCCGGTGCCGGCGTCGAATTCGGAGAGTGGGAGGCCGAAGTGGTGACAGCCTCCATGCGGGTGACGGATATCCCCCGCTCGCCTCCGGGGACAGGGTCGCGGGGACGGAGCGTGGACGTCGCCGAGGCGGAGGACTTCCTCCGGCTCTTTCACGACGAGACGGGCGGCGGCGAGGGACGGCTGGACCGGGTCCGCACAGAGATCCTCGAGACCGGCACCTACCGGCACACGACGGCCGAAATCGAGTTCGGCGCCCGGGTGGCCTGGCGGAACTCCGCGCGGTGCATCGGCAGGCTGTACTGGCAGGGACTGAAGGTGCGGGACCGCCGTGACGTCACCGGTGCCGCGGCCGTCGCCGAGGAATGCGTCACCCATTTGCGGGAGGCGACCAGGGGTGGCCCGATCCGGCCGACCATCACCGTGTTCGCCCCGGACGGGCCCGCCGGGCCCGGTCCGAAGATCCACAACGACCAGCTCATCCGCTATGCCGGATATCGGCTCGGCGACGGCTCGGTGCTGGGCGATCCGCGCCACGCCGCTTTCACCGAGACCGTCAAGGAACACGGTTGGCGCCCGCCCGGGCGCAAGGGTTCCTTCGACGTGCTCCCGCTGCTCATCGAGGCCGAGCCGGGGGAGCGGCGCCTGTTCCGGCTGCCCCCGGACGCCGTGCTGGAGGTCCCGCTGTCGCATCCCGACCACCGGTGGTTCGCCGGGCTCGGGCTGCGCTGGCACGCGGTACCGGCGATCAGCGACATGCGCCTGGTGATCGGCGGGATCACCTACCCCGCGGCGCCCTTCAACGGCTGGTATCTCTCCACCGAGATCGGCGCGCGCAACCTGGCCGACGCCGACCGCTACGACCTGCTGCCGGTGATCGCGGACCTGATGGGCCTGTCGACGGCGTCGGAGCGCACCCTGTGGCGTGACCGCGCGCTCGTCGAACTGACGCTGGCGGTCCAGCACTCGTTCGACGCGGCGGGTGTGACCGTCACCGACCACCACACCGAATCGCGGCGGTTCCTCACGCACATCGCCAAGGAAGAACGTGCGGGTCGCCGGTGCCAGGCGGACTGGAGCTGGATCGTCCCGCCGCTGTCCGGCGGGCAGACGGCGGTGTTCCACCGCTACTACGACGAACCCGATCCGGCCGCGAGACCGGCCTTCCTGCCTCCCGGGTAACGCCCCGACGGGTGAAGAGGTGAGCCGAATGCGGCGTGTCGATGGGCCGGACGGCGGCGCGGGTCGCGGCCGCCCGGACAATGGGGGCATGACCGCAGTGCTCGTCGCCCACGCCGGGAAGTCCGGCGGGACAAGGGAGATCGCCGAGGTGATCGTCGCCGAACTGCGGGAAAGCGGCCTGACGGCCGATCTGCTGGACGCCGCCGAGGTCGACGACGTCGAACCGTACGGCGCGGTGATCGTCGGAAGCGCGCTGCACCACCGGCGATGGCGCCCGGAGGCGGTGCGCCTGCTCACCGAGCACGAGGAGGCGCTCCGGAACCGCCCGGTCTGGCTGTTCCACAGCGGGCCTTGCGGGCCGCTCGCCGCGGGCAAACACGTCAGCCTGCCCGCGGGAGTGGCCGTCCTGGCCGCGCGGATCGACGCCGAGCGCACGGCCACCTTCGGCGGCAGGCTCACCCCGGCCACCGCGAGCGGCCTGTTCTGGAAGCTCATGGCCGCGGGCCCGTGGGCGGGCGATTTCCGCGATTGGCCGTCGATCCGGGCCTGGGCACGCGACGTGGGCCGCCGCGTGCGGATCCGCGTCACCCTCTGACTCACCGGTTTCGTCGGTGCCCTGTCGTAGGGTGCTTCCATGGACAAACGGTTCACTGCGACGCTGCTCAAGAGCCCGGAGAAGGGCGGCTGGACGTACGTGGTCATGCCCGGCTCCGCCGAGTTCTTCGGCACCAAGGGGCTGGTCAAAGTGCGCGGGACGATCGACGGGCATCCGTTCCGGAGTTCGTTCATGGCGCTGGGCGACGGCACCCACAAGCTCCCGGTGAAGGCCGAGGTGCGCAAGGTGATCGGCAAGGAGGAGGGCGACACCGTGGACGTCGTCCTGCTCGAACGGCTGGAGGGCTGAGTGGCCGCGGAATGGAAACCGTCCCCGGTCATCAAGATCTACGAGGCGCTCGGTGCGGTGGCCGACGGACGCGTCGAGATCGACGGTGACACGGCGCGCGTCGCGTCGTCGGACAAGGCCAAGACCTACGACGTGCGCCACGATCCGGCCGCGGGTTCGATCACGGCCAACGACAACGGGTCGTATTGGCAGGGATACCTCGGCTACCCGGGGATCGCGTACCTGATGGAGCGCGGTGTGCTCGGTTACGACCGGAGCCTCGCCGGGGAACTGGCCGGTGTGCCGTGGAAGCAACTCGCGACCGAGTATCGCAACGACTGGGCGAAGGTCGAGAAGCACGTCCGCGACGAGCTGTCCGGGCGCGGGGTGGATCTGGACCGGTTCGACGCCGGGCTCGCGGAGATTTCGGGGCAGCTGGAGAAGTTGGGGCTCACGAAGCTTTCCCCGCGCTTGCGGCCGCCGAAGTCGTGAGTGTGCCGGGTCCGTGAAGGACTCCTTGAGGGACCCTGGATCCTCAAGGAGTCCTTCACGGACTTCAGGGAACGGCACTCACGAGCCCCGGCGCTCAGCCGCAGTGCTCCGACGGGCTGTCGTACTTGACCCCACCCGCGGAACCGCCCCACTTCACGCATTTGTCCGCCGCGGCCGCCCGCACCGGCCCGGCGAACCACGAGAACGAGCCGGAGTCGGTGATCCGGGCCGATCCCTGGACTTCGAGATAGGCCGACGTCGCCGTCGCGGTACCCGCGGACGCGCTCTTCATCGTGCTGACACAGTTCTGCCCGTTGGAAGCGTTGTAGGACAGGTAAACCGTGCCCGCCGTCCCGAGCGGGGCCGAGTCGATCACGCCGTATCCGCCGCCGCACACCGGGGCGCCGAGTGTCGTCTCGGTGACGGTCGAGAAGCGGATGGTCTCGTTGGCGTTCCCCGCCGGGCCCGCTTCGTACAGCACGCCGACCGAACCCGACGACAGCTGGACCATGTCGGAGTACGCGGCGTCGCCGCTCCACACCAGCGTTCCGGCGGAATTACCCTGCCAGTTCGCGCCTTCGTCGAACGACGACCGCACGACGAGTTCCTTGCGGCGGTCGCAGACCGACGGCGCGGCGAACAGGATCCGGTTGTACTTGCCTGCCTTGTCGGTGGCGGTCATCCGCGCGGTCGAGGCCTGTACGACCGGGGTGATCAGGTCCTCCTCGAAGGTGAACTTCGTCGAGAAGCTCGCGCCGCCGTCGGAACTGATGGCGTACGCGCGGTTCTTCGCACCACCGTCGAGGCACTTGTTGCCGTTGTTCGCCTGGTTGCGCGCCGCGGCGTAGACCCGGCCGTCGAGCAGTTCGGTGACGCTGATCTCCTGCGGGTTCAACGCCGCCGCCGTGCTGTCGGTGGCGCCGCGCTTCCAGGTGACGCCCTGGTCGTCGCTGTAGATCAGCGCGCCGCTGTTCTTGCCGCCGTCGGTGTAACTCATCCCGGCGACGATCCGGCCGGCGTGCGCGCCGCGGGTCAGCACGATGCCGTGCGACGGGCCGGTCGCGAGCCAGTCCGGCGCGGCGCTGAATCCGAGCTGCGTGGTGAGCACCTTGGGCGCGGTCCACGTCTTGCCGTGGTCGTCGCTGAGCGAGACCCGCGGAATCCGGTTGCAGTCAGGGTTCTTGACGCATTCCATCACCGAGAGCAGCACGATCCGCCCGGTGGACGGGACCACGATCGGTGTCGGGTTTCCTTTGGTGTCACCGAATCCTTCGATGACGACCTTTGCAGCGCTCCAGCTCTTCCCGTTGTCGGCCGAGCGTTTCACGACGAGGTCGATGTCGCCGCTGTCGTTGCAGAAGGTCGCGCCACCCTTGCGGGCCTCGGCGAACGCGAGCAGTTCGCCGTTGTTCGCCTTGACGACGGCGGGAATTCTGAAGCAGTCGTAACCTTCTGTTTTCTCTTTGTACACCACCGTGTTTCCGACGGCGGCGCTCGCGGCTGGCGCGGCGAGAGAGGTGGCAGGGGAGGCGCCGACCGCCGCGATGGCGACGAGGGCCGCGAACAGGCCCTGTGCGACGCGAGAGATCTTCACGGGAGTACTCCGTCCTGGATTCGTTTCCGGATGACGGGGCATCAGAGTCCTTCCTTGCCGTACAAGGCGCGTACAACCCGGTTCCGCGTTCTGTGTCAGGTGACGCAGATCGAGAGACCGTTCCCTGTCACTGTGTCTTCAGCCGGCCACGGTGCGACATCGGAAGGGGAGGCCGAATGAAGGTGATCGATCCCGAGGGGCGAGAGTGGGAGATCAATCGCCGTTTCGCGCCGTGGCGCCGGTGGGTACAGCCGTTCGCGATACTCAAAGGCGGCTACCGGCACTACGAGATCACCGCGGACTGGACGCTGTATCTCAAAGACTTGCCCAACGACCGCGAGGACAGTCGTGAGGGCGCCGAGGAAGGACTCGTGGACAAGGTGGCCACCGGACTGTTCGGCGTGGCGGCCGCCCTGCAAGCGCTCGTCGAGGTCCCGTTCTCTCTGCTCTTCGGGCTGGCGCTGATGCCGATTCGGCTGCTGGAGATGCTGTGTCAGGGTGTCGCGGGGTCCGTCGCACAGGCCGTCCGGTGGTTCCGGAAGGCGCCGGAGCGGGTCGATGTCGTCGGCTGGAACAAGGATCGGACCGGCCTGGTCTCGCTGGCGATCCTGAAGGTCCACGGCGACCTCGCCGAGCCGTTGGCCACCGAACTGCGCGGCCTGTTCCGCGATCGGATCATGTTCGATCCGGGTGATCCCGCGGTGCGTGGGGTGCTCATCCGCTTCGGGGTGCGGGTGGAACGGCATCGCACCCTGCTCCGCCGCCGGACTGCCGGAATCACCGCATGACGGCGGGCGATCCGTGCCAGGATCCGGTCACCGGTGAGGCGGAGTGCGACGCGGGCGACCGATTTCGGTGACCTGGCGCTGATCCTGTCACCGGCCATCCTGGTCGAACCGGTGGCTTGGGCGGTGGCGGGTGCCTTCCTCCGGCACTTCGGACTGCCGTGGCGGCTCAGTGGTCGTCGGGTGCCAGCTGCCTGAGGTCCTTCAGGCTCCGGACGACCAGCCGTTGCCGCCCGGTGCTGAGCAGCCCGTCGGTGCGCAAGGTCCGCAGTGTCCGCGCGACGGCTTCCCGTGACGCGGACGCGAGTCCCGCCAGGTCGCGCTGGCTGATCCGCAGCGCGATCAGGGTCCCGTCGGGGACGGGGACGCCGTACCGCTCGGCCAGATCGACCAGGATCGCGGCGATGCGTTCGGCGGCGGTGCTGTCGCCGAATTCGGTGCGGCGCGAGTTGGCGTAGCGCAGGCGCGAGGTGATGATCCGGAGCAGGACCACGGAGATGCCGGGCTGCTCGCGGAGCACGGAGTTGAACGCCCGCGCCGAAAGCCACAGTCCGGTGACCGGTTCGACGGCGACCGCCGTCGCCGAACGCAGGCTGCCGTCCATCGACGCCATCTCACCGATGATGTCGCCGGGGTCTCGGACGGCCAGCACGGCGTCGTAACCGCCGGTGGACACCGAGGTGATCTTGACCCGGCCGGTCATCAGGATCAGGACCCAGTCCGACCGGTCGCCTTCGCGGATGATCACCGTCCCGGCCGGGTACCGGCGCAGTTCGGCCTCGGCGCGCAGCGCCTTGCGCTGGCCGTCGTCGAGGAGTTCCCAGAGCCTGCCGGGTGATTCGTGCGGCGCCGCCGCCGGCTGTGTCATGCCTGTCCTTCGCCTCCGTGCGCGATAGTACGAGCACGAGTACCCGCCCGCGCGGGCAGCCCTAAACCGAGATCTCTTGATATGCCTGGGAAAGCCGCCGAATGCCGTCCCGCACCTGCGTGCCGGTCGCCGCGCTGACGTAGCTCAGGCGCAGATAGGGTCCCGGCGCCTCGGCCGCGAAGTAGAGCCTGCCGGGCGTGACCGCTACTCCGGCGCGGAAAGCGGCGCTGGTCAGCGTGACTTCGTCGGCGAAACCGGGCAACGGCTGCCACAGGTGGTAGCCACCGGTCGGGACCGGGACGGCCTGCCAGGACGGCACGAACTCCCGCAGTGCGGAGACAGCGACGTCGCGGCGTTCCCGCAGTGCGGCGGCGAGTGTCCGCAGATGGCGGGCCCAGGCGGGAGAACTCACCAGTTCCAGCGCGGTTTCCTGCAGTGGCCGGGGTACGAAGAAGCTCTCGACGGCGTGGAGGCCGCGCAGCCGTTCCAGTGCCGGGCCGCGGGCGGCCAGCGCGCTGATCCGCAGGCTCGGCGACGCCGGTTTCGTGAGCGACCGGATGTGCACCACGACACCGTCGAGGTCGTCGGCCACCAGCGGCGGCGGGGGAGCGGGGCTGCCGGGATGCGCCATCAGCCGCGCGAAGTCGTCCTCGATGACGAAAGCGCCCGCGTCACGGGCGATCCGCAGGACCTCGGCCCGGCGATCGGCGCACAGGACCGCGCCGGTCGGGTTCTGGAACGCGGGCTGGCAGACGAACAACCGGGCGCCGGTGTCACGGAAGGCGTCCGCGAGCAGTTCCGGCCGGACACCGTCGCGGTCGATCGGCACCGGAACCGGCCGCAGTCCCGAAGCCCTCGCGATGGCCAGCATCCCCGGGTACGTCGGGGATTCCACCAGCACCGGCGCGCCGGGGGCGCCGAGCGCGCGTAGCGCCGTGGTCAGCGCGCTCTGACCACCGGCGGTGACCAGCACGTTCTCGACGTTCACCGGACTGCCGATGTCACGGGCGAACCAGGCCCGCAGTTCGGGCAGGCCGCAGATCGGCGGCCGGGTCCACGCGCCGGGACGGCGTCCGGCGCGGGCCGACGCCGCCGCGAGTTCGCGTTCCGGTTGCAGGCTGGGATGGGTGTAGCCGCCGTTGAGGTCGATGACCCCCGACGGCGGGTCGCTCAGCGCGGCGAGCACCCCGGTCGCGTCGATCGCGCGGATACCGGTCTGCGAACTCAGCGCGATTTCCTGCCACGACACGTCACCGGACGCCACCACCTCGCGCGGCGGCGGGGCGCGGAAGACGCCGGCGCCGGGACGGGCGATCACCAGGCCCTCGGCGGCCAGTGCGGCGATGGCGCGCGACACCGTCACCGGGCTCACCTTCAGCTGCCGGACGAGTTCACGGCTGGACGGGAGCTTTCCTTCGATCGGATAGCGCTCAAGGTCTGACTTCAGCTGTGTTACCAGGCTGGTGACGCTGCTACCATCGGACATGAGACTGGATGATAGCGCTATCGCGGACCGGGTAGTAACGGTCCGCTCCGGGACGGTGCTGGCAGCGCTGGGTGTCTTCGCCTTCTCGTTCACGTTCCCCGCCACCGTGTGGGCGCTCAAGGGCTTCGACGCGTGGACCGCCACGGGGCTGCGCAGTGTCCTGGCCGCGCTGGTCGCCGGTACCTGTCTCCGTGTCTTCCGGGTCCCGTTGCCGAGACGCGATCAGTGGCGCGGCCTGGCCGTGGTCTCACTCGGCTGCGTCCTCGCGTTCCCGATCCTGACCACGCTCGCGCTGACGACGTCGTCCACGGCGCATTCCGCGGTGGTGGTCGGGTTGCTGCCGCTGGCCACCGCCGTCATCTCCTCGAGGCTGACCGGGCACCGGCCGTCCCGCCGGTTCTGGCTCGCCGCCGCGGTCGGCGCGAGCGCGGTCGTGGTGTTCACCGTCGCGCAGAGTGGTGGCGGACTGTCCACAGCGGACCTGTTCCTGTTCGGCGCGCTCGTGCTGTGCGCGTTCGGATACGCCGAGGGCGGCAGGCTGGCCAGGGAAATGGCGGGCTGGCACGTGATCGCGTGGGCGCTGGTCCTCGCGTTGCCGGTCACCGGGGCGTTCGCCGTCTTCGGGCTCGCGACCGAACCGCTGCACGTCACCGGCGAGGGGATCGCCGGCCTGCTGTACGTCGCGCTCATTTCGCAGTTCGGCGGGTTCTTCGCTTGGTACCGGGGAATGGCCGAGATCGGCGTCGCGCGGGCGAGTCAGTTGCAGCTCGCCCAGCCGCTGCTGACGCTGGTGTGGGCGGTCCTGCTGCTCGGCGAGCACCTTCCGGCCGCCGCACCGGTGACAGCGCTGATCGTCGTCGCCTGCATCGTGGTCACCCAACGGTCCCGGAGCTAGATCAACGTCGCGAATCCGCCAGACCGCGGTGCCCGCGCGGTGATGGGCTGAAGCACATGACCGCTTCGACCCTCGACACCTCCGCGCGGACCCCGCTGAAGGGATGGCTCGCCGTCCTCGCGGTGACGCTCGGGATTTTCTCCCTCGTCACCACCGAGATCCTGCCGATCGGCCTCCTGACCCCGATCGGCGAGGACTTCCGGATCACGCCGGGGACGGCGGGCCTGACCATGACGCTGCCCGGTTTCCTCGCCGCGCTCGCCGCCCCCGCGGTCACCGTCGCGGCCGGGCGGCTCGACCGCCGGCTCCTGCTGTGCGCGCTGATGGTGGTGCTGGCACTGGCCGACGTCCTCGCGGCGACCGCGCAGGCCTATGGGGCGGTGCTGGTCTCGCGCGTCCTGGTCGGGCTGGTGATCGGCGCGTTCTGGGCGATCGGCTCCGGGCTGGCCGTGCGGCTGGTCGGCCCCGAAAAGGCAGGCACGGCGACGGCGGTGATCTTCTCGGCCGTGCCGCTCGGCTCCGTGCTGGGCGTCCCGGCGGGGACGTTCGTCGGCGAACTGTTCGGCTGGCGGGCCGCGTTCGCCGTGATGGCCGTCTTCACGATCGGCGTCCTCGCCGCGCTGGCCCTTTCACTGCCCCCACTGCCGTCGGCGGGCGCCACCCGGCTCGACGTCCTGCGCGAGATGACACGCGGGCGGGCGACCCGGCTCGGCCTGCTGGTAACGGTGCTGGTGGTGCTCGCTCACTTCGGGACCTACACCTACGTCACGCCGCTCCTGCGCCAGGTGACGCAGGTGAGCCCGGAGTCGATCACCGTCTTCCTGCTGGTCTACGGCACCGCCGGGATCGCGGGCAACTTCGTCGCGGGGGCGGCGATCGCCCGCGACCTCCGGCTGACCTTCCTCACCGCCGCCGGTCTGATCGGCGTCGCGGCGGTGGCGTTGCCGTTTCTCGGTGGCTCGCAAGCGGGTGCGCTCGTGCTGCTGGTGGTCTGGGGTTTCGCCTACGGAGCGGTCCCGGTCTGTTCGGGAACATGGTTCGCGAAGGCGGCACCGCAGGCTCCCGAGGCGGCGTCGGTGCTGTTCACCTCGTCGTTCCAGGCGACCCTTTCGGCGGGCGCGCTGCTCGGCGGGATCGTCGTCGACGCGGTCTCCGTAGCGGCCGTGATGGTCGCCGGTGGGGTGGTCGCGTTGCTCGCGGTGGGCGTCCTCAGCCGAGCACGGTCAGCGTGACCAGCGCGGTCGTCCCGACCAGCAGCGTGGAGAGCAGGCCGAGAAGCAGGGCTCGCCCGCCGGTGCGGATCAGCGTGCCGATCCGCACCGCGAAGCCGAGCCCGAACAGTGCCCCGGCCAGCAGCAGCGTGCAGGCGACCTTGGCGAGGTCGAGCGCGAAACCCGGCACGATCCCGGTGCTGCGCACGGCGGCCATCGCGAGGAAGCCGAGGACGAACAGCGGGACCAGCGGCGGCCGCTTCCCGTCGGCGGGACGGTGGCGTTCGCACACGCCGACCGCCGCGACCATCGGCGCCAGCAGGACCACGCGGCTGAGCTTGATCACGATGGCGACGGCGACGGCGGCGCTGCCCGCGGGGGTGGCCGCGGCGACGACCTGCGCGACCTCGTGCACGCTGAGCCCGGCCCATTCGCCGATCCGGGCCGCGTCGAGGCCGAGCCAGCCGCCGAACAGCGGGATGGCCGCGATGGCGAGCCCGCCGTAGAGGGTGACCAGCGCGACCGCAGTCGCGACGTCCGAGTCCTTCCGCTTGACGACGCCTTCCATGGCGGCGATGGCCGACGCGCCGCAGATCGAGAACCCGGTCGCGACCAGCATCGCCAGGCCGCGCGGCACGCCGAGGAGCCTGCCGAGGCCGATCGTGCCGAGGAAGGTGATGCCCACCGTGAGCACGACGGCGAGCAGTGTTCCGGGGCCAAGCGCCAGCACCGAGGGGAGCGAGAGTTGCAGACCCAGCAGCACGACACCGGCACGGAGGAGCTTCTTGGTGACGCCGGAGATCGCTTTCCGGGTCTCGTCCGACAGCGCGGGCAGCGAGCCGGTGAAGATACCGAGCACGACGGCGATGGTGAGCGCGCTGACGACGGGGAACGCGGTGCCCGCCAAGTAGGCGACGGCCACTCCGGCGGTGGTGATGGCCAGCGCGGTCAAGTAGGGCTTCGTCGGTCTCGCGTGCGTGGTGCTCATGATTCGAGCTTCGCCTGGACGGGATGGCCTCGGTAGCCGGGAACGCGAGGGGTAGGTCATAGACTTCGGCTATGACCACACCCGATCTGGACTCCCTGCGCCTGCTGGTGCTCGTCGACGAACTCGGCAGTATCGGGCAGGCCGCGGCGAGGCTCGGGATCGCCCAGCCGTCGGCGAGCAAACGACTGTCCACAGTCGAGCGACGGCTCGGGCTGGTGCTGGTCGACCGGACGCGCCGGGGATCCGCGCTCACCCCCGACGGCCGGGTCATCGCGGGCTGGGCGCACCGCGTGCTGTCCGAACTGGACGGTCTACTCGACGGCGCGGAAGCGCTGCGCACCCAGCACGAGGCGCACCTCCGCGTCGCCGCGAGCATGACGCTGGCCGAACATCTGGTGCCGGGCTGGATCGGTGAGCTCAAACGGGAGAATCCGGGGCTGTACCTCGGATTGGAGGTCACGAACTCCGACCAGGCCGCCGAACTGGCCAGGGAGGGCAAGGTCGACCTCGGCTTCGTCGAGTCGCCCGGCGCGCTGCCCGGTCTTTCTTCGAAACGGGTCGCCACCGATCGCCTCGCCCTCGTTGTGGCCGGAAGTCACCCGTGGGCGCGCAGGCGCCGTCCGCTGACCGCTGCCGAACTGGCGATCACCCCGCTGGTGGTCCGCGAACCGGGCTCCGGGACCAGGGAGACCGTGGACGCCGCCTTGCGCAAGGCCGGCGTCGGCCCGGCGAAACCGTTGCTGGAACTGGGGTCCGCCTCCGCGGTCCGCAACGCCGTGATCGCCGGGGCCGGGCCGGCGGTGATCAGCGAACTCGACGTCGCCAGGGACGTCGCCGACCGCAGGCTCGTCCCGGTCGCGGTCGAGGGGGTCGACTTCGGCCGGGTACTGCGCGCGGTGTGGCCGGCCGGGAGACGGCTCGCCGGTCCGGCCGCGGCGCTGCTGGCACTGGCGGTCCGGAATGCGAAAGCCCGGTGAGTCCCTTCACGTGTTTCCGTGACCGGCTCGATACCGAAGGGCCCGTTGTGGTCTTGCCGAAAGCGGAATAGAGAAATCCGGGTGATAGACGGTGCTCGTAGTGCCGTGGGTGCCCCAGATGGCGCTGCTGACACCGTCTGCGAAAGCCGGTGGCACGGGGCGCCGCTGGTGGTCGCCGGGCAGGTGGCCGACGCGGGCGCCGGTGTCCGCCTGCGGTTCGGGAAGGCGAAACCCGACCGCATCGCGGCCACCGTGACCAGCGTGCCGGACGATCCGGCGTACCGGCCGGCGGCCGAAAAGGCGGGTGCCTCGTTCCGGGAAGCGGGCGGGGCCTCGACGGCGGCCGATCACCTGGAGTCTCTACTCGGGTAGCCCTTGAAAAGCCCGCGTGTAGGGACTCTCCTGGAGGGGTACCAACTTCACGAAAGTTGGAGTCGCCGTGACCGCAGTGAGGACAACGCACGAACCGCGGGCCGTCCGGCTCGGTGGGAGGAGCCGCGGCCCCAAGGGCAGCGTGTTCCTCGACGTCGTCCGCACCCTCGATCACAAGACGATCGGCCTGCCTGATGCTGTTCACCTCGCACGGCACGATCATGCTGTTGCTGTACGCGATGCCGAACCTGTTCGCCTTCGCCAACCACATCCTGCCGTCGCAGATCGGCTCACCGGACCTCTCGTTCCCGCGGCTGACGCTCACCTCGTTCGTCACTCCGGGCGGAGCACCCGACTTCGGCTGAGGATCCGGTCCGAACGGCCGGCGTTCGAACTCCATTACCCCCATATGGTCCCCCGGCCGCGCGCCGAGGGCCACGCTGGCCGACCGAGGGAATGAGGTACCGCGCATGATCCCGATGGACGTGGAGGGGATGGCAGTCCTGGCTCCGGAAGCGGCGCCGGTGATGCTGCTGCGGGAACGGCAGGGCGAACGCCGCTGGCTGGCGATCACGATCGGCGGCCCCGAGGCGAGCGCCGTGGCGCTCGCGCAGGAGAAGATCCGGTTGCCCCGGCCGGGCACGATCGAACTGATCGGCCAGGTGGTCGAGTCGTTCGGGCACCGGGTCACCGGGGTCGAGGTCACCGCGCTGCGGGACGGCATCTTCTTCGCCGACCTGGTGCTCGACTCCGGCATCCGCGTCTCGGCCCGGCCGAGCGACGCGGTCGCGATCGGGCTGCGTGCCGGGGTGGGGATCGAGGTGGCCGACTCGGTACTGGAGGTCGCTTCGGTGCGGGTCGAGATCGTGGGCTCCGGGCCCGACGCGGAACTGCCGTCGGTGCCGTCGGACCCGGTCGACCAGGAGCGGGAGGTCGAGGAGTTCCGGGCGGCTTTGGACAAGATCGCTCCGGAGGACTTCGGGGAACCGCCGCCCGACGATCCGAAGCCCTGATCGGTGTTATGAACGGACCTTTCATAACAAAATCTGTTATGAAAGGTCCGTTCATAACACGCGAGGGGAGCAGGGGCTACTGCTTCGCGAGGCCTCGCTCGATCGCCTCGATGATGCGCGGCCGCATCTCGGCGGCGCTGATGATCGCGTCCACCGAACCGACCTTCACCGCGCGCTCGATGCTGTGCACGCCGTCGAACTCGGTCGCGACCGCGCCCAGCTTCTCGGCCCGCACCGACGCCCGGACGTCGGCCAGTTCCGCGGCCAGCGCGGCGCGTTCGGCGCCGGTCGCCCCGCTGAGCTTCTCCGACAGCGAACGCACCCGCTGGTCCGCCGCGGTCCGCGCGTTGACCTCGCCGGCGAACACGACCGCCGCGGCGGGCGCGCCGCCGAGCACGGAGGCGAACGAGCCTTCCAAGGCCAGCACGGTCATGTTCGGGTTCAGCGCCTTCGAGAAGACCACGAACGCGCCGCCGTGGTATCGCGAGATCACGGTGAACACGATCGGACCCTTGAAGTTGACGATCGCCCGGCCGATCTCCGCGCCGTACTCCAGCTGGAGTTTCCGCATCGACTCCGGCGAACCGTCGAAGCCGGAGAGGTTCGCCAGCACCACCAGCGGCCGGTTGCCGCTGGCCGCGTTGATCGCTCGCGCCGCCTTCTTCGACGACCGCGGGAACAAGGTGCCCGCGGTGTAGGTGTCCGGGCCGTCGGTGGGCGGGAAGCCGCGGCGCGGTACCGAACGCGACTCGATGCCCAGCAGGCACACCGGCCGCCCGCCGAGGTGCACGTCCTGCACGGCCGCGGTCTCCGCGTCGGCCATACCCGGCCAGCGTTCCAGCACCGGGTGGTCCTGGTCCGACAGCGCGCGCATCACGGTGCGGATGTCGAACGGCTTCTTGCGGTCCGGGTTGGCCTCACGGGAGAAGATCTGCCCGACCGTGGTGAAGTCGCTGTCGACGGCCGCGTGCGGGAACGACGACACGTCCCTGTCGACGGGGTCGGTGGTGATCGCCTTGCGCGGACCGGATTCCTCCGGCGCCACATAGGTGTGGTCGTAGTGCGACATCAGCACGTCGCGCGCCGCGGCGAGGTTCGGCGCCCAGTACTGCGCCTGGCCGTTCGGGCCCATGACGCGGTCGTAGCCGCCGATGCCGAAGTTGTCTTCGGCCGAGACGCCACCGGAGAAGTCGAGCGACTGCTTGCCGGTCAGCACCATCGCGGAATCCGGCGTCATCACCAGGATTCCCTTGGTGTGCATGAGCATCGTCGCTTCGGCGTTCCAGTACGGCTGGGCACCGACGTTGATCCCGGCCACGACGATGTTGATCTCACCGCCGTCCTGGGTGAAGTGCACGATCCGCTTGAGCGCGGCCGCGACCCAGTCCATGTTCTCGGTGCCGGACTCCATCGAGATCCGCGCACCGGCTGAGAGGGCGTACCACTCCAGCGGGACCCGCAGCCGTTCGGCGAGGTCGAGCGCCGCGATCACCCGCGAGCACTCCGGCTCCGACAGCGCGCCGAGCGCCTTCGTCGGGTCGCCGAGCAGGACGACCCGCTTGACGCCCTCCGGGTGACGCTCGGTCGGCGTGGTGACCACACCGGCGACGATCGCCGCCTTGTTGCGTCCCTTCGGCCGGTCGACCGGGACGAGGGTGTTGCTGTCGTCCAGGTCGTACTCGGTGAACGAGCCGAGCATCTTGGTCAGCTCGTACGGGTACACCGTGTCGCGGCGGCGGGCCCGCAGGACGTTCTGGCGGTAGTCGTCGAGCGGCAGGATCGGCTCGGTCGTGGGCTCGGACAGCGACATCTGCACGCCGCCGCTGACGTCGTAGCCGATACGCACGGCGACCTCGGCGACCTCCCCGGTCACGCGGTCGCGCTGCCTGCCGAGGAATTGGACCTCTTCGAGACCCGCACCCGCCGTCGACGGCTGCACTCGCTGCGCGACGGTGTTCAGTTCCTCGCCGGTGAGCTCACTGGTCGGCCACACGTACAGCATGATCCGGTTGGTGTCGAAGCGCTTCTTCGGCGGAAGTTTCGCCTGCACCTCACGGATCGCGTCGAGGCAGCCGGCCAGCGTGCCTTCGACCGCAGGCAGGGCCAGCAGCTTGCCGTCGTTGTCCCGCAACGGGGTCAGGTCACGGACCTGGGCGAGCGCGACCAGCCGCTGATCCGACGGGTTCATCGGCGAGACGCATTTGAAGAGGTAGACGTCCTCGTCGCCGGACGGCAACCGGGTGAGGTCGAAGTTCGCCAGCCGCTGCAACTGCATCCGCTGCGCGATCAGCGGGTGGAGGCCGCGGATCAGCCGCTCCTCGGAGAAGCCGGTCGAGGACGGGCGGAAGGTGAAGTGGTGGTGCGTCACCGCGCCACCGTGCCCCGCGACCGTGGTGGTGACGCGCCGGACCCGGCTCGGCAGCGACGCGGCCGTGACGACCTCGCGCAGCCCGGCCGCCATCGTGTCGTCGTCGGCGGTCTCGTCGTCCCAGGTCAGATAGAGGTCTGCTTCGACGTCGGTGTCGGCGGGCAGTCCGGAGGCGAGTTCGGCGACCGCCTTGATCGCGCCGGGCAGCCCGGCGCGGTCGACGGCGGTGGTGGCCATGTGGAACCGCTCGTTCTCGTCGGCGTAGTCACCGGCGACGAAGGTGCAGCCGCCGACCGTGACCTGCTGGACGCCGGTGAACGTGCGGTTGCCGTAATAGCGGCGGCTCAAGACTTCGAGCAGCGGGGTGTGGTCGGTTCCGGGGCGCCCGATCCGCTGCCCGAGCAGGCGGACCAGCGGCTGGGCGCTGGCCAGCATGCTCGCGATCCGGTCGGCGCGGTCCGGCGAGTCCGGGTGCAGGTCGAGGTGACGCAGATGCTTGCGGACCTCGCTGTAGACCTCGGCGCGGGTGCGGCGGAGCAGCGGCTGAGCGAACCAGCGGAACACCACGCTGCGGGCCAGGTCGCCGACCACCGGGAAGCGGAGCTGGGTGGCGGCGATGAGCTGCTCCAGCGCCTTGCCCGCCGGTTCGCGCATCGCTTCGAACGGCTGCGGTTCGGTGAGCCACTGCCGCAGCACCGCGGTGACGATTGCGACGTCGGAAGCGGTCCGCTGCTGGGCGAGGAAGATGCGGAACACCGCCTCCTCCAGCTCCGGCGTGCGCTCCAGATCGTCGATGCCGTAGTGCGCCAGAACCTTCTTGAGCCTGTTCTGGAACGACTCCGACAGCCCGGCGCGTTCGACGTCGAGGCTTTGCAAGTAGCTGTGGAAGAACTCGCGGGCGCTGTGCACCCGGGTGTTCGTTTTCGCGTCCTCACGCATCGGCTTGTTGCGCATCAGCTCGGACAGGTCGGCGAACACGGTCAGCAGTTCGATCTCGCCCTCCAGCGGGCGGTCGCCGTTGGCTTCCACCTCGGCCCTGGCGGCCAGATACGAGCTGAGCGTGCGGCGCTCGTCGTGCGGATCGACGTCGAAGCCGAGCAGGAGGCTGCGCAGATCCTGCCGGCCGCGCGCGATCCGCTGCGGCGCCGACGCGCCACCGGGCTCCACGGGGAGCTCGATCTCGACGCTGCCGGTGTCCTCGGCGACCTCGTTGCCTTCCTCCGCCAGCGGTTCGAGCCGCAGCAGGGGAGCGCCGGTCTCGACCTGGCTGCCGACCGAGACGACACACTCACGCAGCTTCGCGCGGAACGGCGCGCGCAGCACCGTTTCCATCTTCATGCTCTCCAGCACCAGGATGGGAGCGCCCGCCTCGACCTCCGCTCCGACCTCGAGCGGCGTCGCGACGACGAGCGCGGGCGCGGGGGAGCGGACGACGCCGCCCTCGTCGCGGCTGATGCGGTGGGTGACGCCGTCGACCTCGACCAGGTGGATCGGCCCGTGCGTGCCGGTGACCAGGCGGAACCGGGTGCCGTTGACGGTGATCTGGCCAGTGTGCTCGTCGAACCGGTCGACCTCGACGTCGGCGGGGTGGATGTCGCCGCCGCCCGCGGAAACGCCGACGCGGAACCGGCGGTGGCCGATCCTGGCCACGCTCACCCGGTACGCGGCGCCGCGCAGCTTGAGGTCGAGCGGACGCCCGCTCTGGTGCTGCACCTGCGGGCGGCCGCCGTGCGCGGTGGAGAAAAGCCGTTGGCGCTCAACGGCTTCCTCATCCTCGTAGGCCTCGATCGCGGCGGCCGCGAGCGCGATCGCGGAATGGCGGTGGGTGACCAGCTTGCCTTCGCCGCGGACCCGGTCGATCCAGCCGGTGTCAGCGCTGCCGTCGATCACCTCGGGCTGATCGAGCAGGTCGAGGACGAAGCTCTTGTTGGTCGCGCCGCCCTCGATGATGACCGTGGTCTGCGCCATCGCGCGGCGCAGACGGCCAAGTGCTTCGTCGCGGTCGCGGCCGTAGGCGATGATCTTTGCGATCATCGAGTCGAAGTCGGCCGGGATCGTGTCGCCTTCGCTGACCCCGGTGTCGACGCGGATGCCCGGTCCGGCGGGCAGGGCGAGGCGCGCGATGCGGCCGGGCGACGGCGCGAAGTCGCGGTCCGGGTCCTCGGCGTTGAGCCGCGCCTCGATGGCGTGACCGGACTCGGCGGGCTGGGGGCCTTCGAGCTTGCCGCCGGAAGCGACGTACAGCTGGGCCTTGACCAGGTCCATGCCGGTGGTCGACTCGGTGATCGGGTGCTCGACCTGCAAGCGGGTGTTGACCTCGAGGAAGGCGAACAGCTTGTCACCGGGGTGGTAGAGGAACTCGACCGTTCCGGCGCCGCAGTAGTCGACCGCGAGCGCGAGCCGCTCGGCGGACCGCTTGAGCTCGTCGGCCTGCTCGGGGCTCAGCACCGGGGAGGCGGACTCCTCGATGATCTTCTGGTTGCGGCGCTGCACGGAACAGTCGCGGACGCCGAGCGCCCACGCGGTGCCCTGGCCGTCGGCGATGACCTGGACCTCGACGTGCCGGGCGCCGGTGACCAGGCGCTCCAGGAACACGACGCCGCTGCCGAAGGCGCGCTCGGCCTCCAGGCTGGTGCGCTCGTAGGCGTCCTTGAGCTCGCCGGCGGAGGTGATGACGCGGATACCGCGGCCACCGCCGCCGGCGGTCGCCTTGAGCATCAGCGGATAGCCGATCTCCTCGGCGGCCTCGATGGCGGCGTCGAGATCCGCGACCGCGCCACGGCTCCACGGCGCGACCGGAACGCCGACCTCCTCGGCGATCAGCTTCGCGCCGATCTTGTCGCCGAGCTTGCGCATCGCGTCCGCGCTCGGGCCGATGAAGGTGATGCCCAGCCGCTCACACAGCTCGGCGAACGCCGGATCCTCGGCCACGAAGCCCCAGCCGACCCAGGCCGCGTCGGCCCCGGTCTCGGTCAGCGCCCGCTCCAGCACGGCGAAGTCGAGGTACGGCCGCGCCGACGCCGGCCCCAGGTTGTAGCTGATGTCGGCTTCCCGCACGAACGTCGCCGACCGGTCCGCATCCGTGTAGAGAGCGACGGTCTCGATCCGCTGTCCGGTCTCCGCCGAAAGCTCGCGGGCGGCATGGATGAGCCGCATCGCGGCTTCTCCGCGGTTGACGATGGCGACACGACTGAACACCGACTGAGCCTCCCAAATACGCAGCACAACAGGTGACGTCCCGCCGGATCACGCGCGGGACAGTCTCCTGTACCTGCCTTACAGCCTGCCTCTTACCGGCCGGTACGAGAATGTCGCCGGTGACGCATGCCGAGGGCCGGGTATTGTAGGAACCCGCCAAAAAGTGTCCTGGAACACCTCGTCGAGGGCCCGAATGACGTGATGAAGTGGACAATCGGGGGCTGGGCCCGGTAGCCGGGGTTCGCGTCGTGTCACCAGCTGTTCACGCCGGTTTCATCGGAGTTGGCCGGGTGGGTTTTCGGCTTGGGTGCGCGCTGGGTGGCGTCGGCTTCGTCGCCGGGTCGCGAAGGTGTGTGGACGTCGGTCCGGCGGCGGCTCGGCTGGGAGCGGGTGTTGCCGCTTCTCGGCGACGACTCGGCGCGGTGGTGTCTTGTGGGTGGCGGGCGCGGGCGGACGCCAAAGGTCGCGTTGCCGGCACGGCGGTCGTTGGTCTGTGCCGAGGCCTGCTCGGAGTCGGGCGCGGATGCCGGTCTCAGGTGGATGGGCCCGCTGCCGTTGGGGGCCTGTGCCGGGGTCTGCTCAGGCGGTGTTGCCGTTTCTCGGCAACGGCGTCAAAACGGTGGCTCGTCGGTCTGGAGTGTTTTCGGGCGAGCTTCGTGGAGGGGTGGAGGTGTGCTGTCGTAGGTCTGTCCGGTGGGGGTGGTGATGGTGAGGGTGCCGTCGGGTGCGAGCCGGTAGGTCCAGCCGGGTTCGTCTTTGAGTCGGTGGTCGCGGCGGCAGAAGCTGATGAGGTCCGCGGCGTCGGTGTGGCCGCCGTGCTGCCAGGGCACGGTGTGGTCGAGGTCGCAGGCTTGGGCGGGGCGGTGGCAGCCGGGTCTTCGGCATTCACGGTCCCGCACCCGGACGTATTCGTCGAGACCGGCGGTGGGTCGGTAGCGGTCCCGGCCGAGGTCCAGCACTTGTCCGGATGGTGGGTCGGTGATGATGCGGCGCAGGACGGTGTTGGGTCCGGTCGCGATGTGCCGGGCCAGTGACGCCGGAAGGTGACCGTGCCCGGCAAGCTCCGCGGGGTCGTCATTCAGCCCGAGGTAGGTGAACAAGTCCATATAGAGGAATACCTCGGTGCGTTCACTCACCCCGTCTTGTCCGCCGAGGAGGAGGTCGAGGGCGACATCGGCACGTAATTGATCGAGGGTGCGGGTCTCGCCTTCGGTCTTGAGTGCCCGTGCTTCACGGTCGATCCGGCGGTAGGCGGCAGTAACTTTTTCGACGGGGCCGTCTTCGATCTCGATCGACGCCACCCCGGTCTCACCGTGGCGTAAACTGAGTCGGCGGCCGTCGCGATGGTGCTCGGTCCGTTTGTCGGCGCCCTCGCGGTCGACCGTCATCGCCGCATAACCCGCCGCCTTCCGGATCTGCTCCGAATTCTTCCCCGGTAACCGTTCTTCCAGCAGGGCGTCGGCGGCGCGGGCGTTCTCGTCGGATAGCCAGGCGGTGGCGGCGGCGACCTTCATTGCCCCGAAACCACTCACCGCGCCTTTGTCCATCAGCCCCAGGGTGCGGGGCAGCCGGGTGGTCAACGCATCGGCCGCAGCGACCATCTCGGCAGCATGACTATCCACAAGGGACAGTGCGAAGGCGACTTCCTGCGCCACGCTCCGCGCGCCCTCGCGATGCCGGTTCAGTTGCGCCAGGGCGCGGAACCGGACCGCTTCCAGGCGTGCGATCCCCGCTGAAGCCGCGACCGCCACAGCAACGGAATCCTTGTCATCCAAGAACTTCAGTGATGTATTGATTTCCTTCAAGAGTCGAGGGTCGGTGAGGTCTTCGAGTAGCGCCACAGGGGCGTTGTGAATGTCCACTCAAAGAACCTACAACCGGCCACCGACACTTTTGGATCTTGCGGCGTTGTCGGCCATTGCCGATTTCCGGCAACGGTCTTTGGGCTTCCTCGACAGGTCCGCCGCGCCGCGGCGACTTCGTCGTCAGGGCCCGATGAAGCGGTGCTCTGCTGTGTCACTGGGCGTGTCACTCGGTGTCCTTCCGCCTGCAGTGACCACGAAAGACGGCCATTGCCGATTTCCGGCAACGGCCTACAGGTACGTGCCTCGGTGACCGCAATGACGGTCGTCGACAGTTGGGGCTCTGACGACCCGACTATCGCCGATTTCCGGAAAACCCCAACCTCAGTAATAGTGCCGCATCCCCGCCCACAACTCCGACCAAGGCCGAGAAGTCCCCGCACGCAAGGAAATCCGTACCCCTTGCTCCTCGTTCTCCATCCCGATCCCATTGTCGTGCACCGCCATCTCACGACATCCCGTGAACCACTCCGGAAGATACGGACCCACCACGACCATCGGGCCGGCGTCGTCCGGGGGCGGGCCCCAGTCCGCATAGGACATCTGCCCCGAGTACACCGCCGGAAGCCCGTAGTGCTCCAAAGCTCCGGCCTGCCCGTAGTTCCGCGTGAAGATCACCGCGTCCGGGACCTGTGATCGAACGCGGGCGACCGTCAAGGCCAAGAACGCGGCCAAGGCCCGTCACCAGGTCCGGTTCAGCCAACGCAGGCAGGGATCCGCGCCTGCGGCCGTGAGCAGCAACAGAAAAGGTGCCGAGTAGTACGGCTTTCCGCCCAGTACCACCAAGATCACGAACAGGATCGGGTAGGCCAGAGCTGGCGAGCGAGCCCAGCGCAGGTCCGGGTCGCGCCAAAGCCGGAGTGCGCCCGCGATCCACACCGGTACGACCACCGGGGAGAGGGAGAGCAGTCGCATCGGCGCGAACAGGATCCGGTTCTCCGCGCCGTCGTCCTCGCTGATCCCGGAAGTACCGTCAGCAAAGGGAAATCGTGTGACGCCTGCCAGATCAAGCCCGGCGCGGCCACTGTCAGCGCGAGCGCGATCCTGGCGGCGATCCAGCCGCTGCGCAAAACCGTACGCGGGCCGACGGCGAGTACTGCCAGGCCGATCGAGGTGACCACCAACAGGACGAGCCACTTGCGCTCCAGGCCGATGCCGATGACCGCGCCGATCGCGAGCCACCACCGTCCGTCGCCGGTGCGGAACAGGCGCAGGACCACCAGGTCCAGCGCACTCCAGACCAGCATGTCGACCACGACGAACGCCGACAGCGCGGTAGCGGTTGCGGTCAGGACCTGTGCGCCGCGGAACTCCCGGGCGACCAGTGCCAGCAGGACGACCGTCCCATGGCGCCCAAGGTGGCCGCCACGTGGCGCCGAAGACGTCGGTCGTAAGCCTCGTCGGCAACGGCGTCAGCGAGGGCCGATCCACTGGAAGCCGTATCGGCCGGAGAACAGTGTGAGCACCACCGCCTGTGCCGCGATGACCAGCCCTACGGGACCCCAAGCGAACCGATTCAAGCTCATGGTGCCTCCCCGGACGAGGCAACCCTACTGCGTGGGCGGGGCCAGTTCGACGCGATTGCGGCCGCCTTGTTTCGCCCGGTAGAGCGCCGTGTCGGTGGCGACGAGGAGGTCGTCGACGCTGGTGATGTTGGCCGCCGGGTAGAGGGCCCCGCCGATCGACACCGTCAGATCGGTCAGCACGGCGTCGCGATCGGGCAGCGCGACCGACACCACCGCCACCTGGTGCCGGATCCGTTCGGCCACCTGGCGCAGTGTCTCCTCGCTGTGGACGTCCGGGATGACGATCGCGAACTCCTCGCCACCCCACCGCCCGCAGACGTCCTGCTCCCGGATCTCGGCGCGCAGCGCGTCGCCGACCGCGCGCAGGACGACGTCGCCGTTGGGGTGGCCGTAGGTGTCGTTGATCGTCTTGAAGTTGTCGAGGTCGAGGAACAGCACGCCGAGTTTGCGGCCCGCACGCGTCCGGCCGAGGTGTTCTTCGGCCAGCTGGCGCCACCGGCGTTTCGTGACCAGCCCGGTGGTGGCGTCGGTGTGCGCGTCGCGCCGGTACTGCGTCAGCAGCAGCCCGCGGTGCAGCGCGACCAGTGCGATGACGACCCCGACCAGCACCAGCGGGTTGGCCTGGACGAGGACGACGGCCGTCACCAGGCCGAGGCCGAGCGCGCCGGCCTCGAGGATCTGGTCGCCGAAGCCGGAGAACAGCTCGCCGATCGACTTCGGCGGTGACGAGAGCGCGATCGCGATCATCACCAGCACGGTGTTGATCGCCCAGCGCAGCCCCGCGGCCACGATGATGACGGCGAGATCGCCCAGTCCGGAGAGCAGCCCGGAATCGGGCGTGCCGGGGTAGTGGCGCATGCCGAGGCTGAGGACGACGACGGCCGCCTGCGTGCCGCAGAGCACCGTCGCGGCGGAAAAGATCCACCGATGGGGGAGAACCGGCCGTTGGTGTGGCCAGATCCTCAGCCATGCGATGGTGTAGGTCACCACGACCATCGCGGCGGCGAGCACCGGCGGCAGCGCGATGACGGCGGCGACGCTCCAGACCGCCTTGGTGTCGACGTAGGCGACCGACGGGGCCCTGTCGTACTCCCGTTGGCGTTCGATCTGCCGGGTGCCCTCGATCGCGATGGCCGCGCACAGCGTCAAGACGCCGAACCGGGCCAGGTCGGCGCCGGTGACCGGGATCAACCGGGCGGTGGCGGCGGTCGAGAGGACTGCGATGAGATTCACGACCAGGACGTAGGTACGCACAGATCGCGGCAGGCTCCACAGGTGCCAGGCCCTGAGCCGTCGCCGCGTGCCGCCGAGTCGTCCGTCCACGCACCCTCTTCCGTCGGTGATCTACACCGTAATCGAACCGGGACGGCGACGAACGCGTCGTTTCCGACGATAAGAGGCGCGGCCGTGAATTCCCCCGGACAGCCCAACCAAAACGAGGGAGGTGCACCGATGCAGGACAACAACTGGTGAGTGTTTTGCCGGATAGATCGCTATTTCGAGGGAGGTGAACGGCATGCGGGACAACAACTGGACGTGATCAGGAACGGTGCTCACCAACGGGTGTCGTCCCGCCGACCGGACCGACGGGGTCCCCCAGTCCTTCCGGCCCGCGGCGGGACGACACCGCACGTGTCCAGCCCGCGCCCGCGACGCAGGCGACCACCGCACCCGCGACCGCGGCGACGGTGATCGCGGTGGTCGGCGCGACGACCTGGGCCAGCAGCCCGCCTGCCGCGATGCCCGCCGCCTGCGCCGCCCGCAACGCCGCGATCGCGACACCGATCACCTGACCACGATGGTCCGGCGGCGCGGCGAGACCATACTGCGTCTGAGTGATCATGTCGTGCGCGGAGAACACTCCCGAGATCGTCCACAGCACGACGATCGTGACCAGACCGGGCGCCCAGCCGGTCGGGATCAGCACCAGGCTGCTCGCCACCGTCAGCGCGCCCAGCAGCCGGACCTGCCGTTCCCGCGGGATCCGGCTCAGCAGGATCCCGCCGAGCACCGAGCCGGCCGGGTTCGCGGCCAGCAGCCACGGCAGCGCGCCTGCCCCGCCGAGTTCGGCGGCGACCGGGACGGCGAGACCTTCGGGCACGACGTAGAAGCCGCAGCAGCACGCGATGAGCAGCAGCCATCGCAGCTTGCGGTCGCGGGCGACGAGGCGGCACCCCGCGATCAGGGACGGGCGCCGGTGGTGACGTGGCGCCGACGGCGGGTACCGCTTCAGTCCGAAGCGGAGCATGAGTGCCGACAGCGCGAACGTTCCCGCGTCGATGAGCAGCGCGCCGGGGACGCCGAGGCCGGTGACGACGGCGGCGCCCGCGCCGAAGCCGACCACGAGTCCGGCCTGGTACGTCGAGGAAATGACGGCCTGGCCGACGACAAGGCGGTCCGGGTCGAGCAGGTCCGGCAGCATCGCCTGGCGTGCCGCGTGGAACGGTCCCGCCATGAGCTGCACGAAGAACAGCAGCGCGGCCGCGGCGGGCAGCGGCAGCCCGGGGACCGCCATCAACGCGATCAGGACCGCGCGGCCGACGTCGGTCACCACCATCACGATGCGTCGCGAGAACCGGTCCGCGATCCCGCCCAGCGCGCCGCCGAGGAGATCGGGCACGAACGTCAGCGCGTACGCCGCCGAAGCCCATCCTGCCGACGACGTCCGGTCGAACACCAGCACCGTGAGCGCGACCCTGGCCAGCTGGTCACCGGCGACCGAGAGCAACTGCGCGAGCCAGATCCGGCGGAACTCGGCGACCGCGAACACGCTGCGGAACGACGCCGCCCTGGCTGGCATGCGTTTCAGGCTGTCGTGTGGCGGCTACTTCGCGCAACCCCCGGAAAAGTTCGGAAATATGCACGGCCGTGTCGAACCACGGGGTACCCGTTCGACGTGTCGGTAAGAGAAGGAACGGAGAATCCGATGTCGCATTCACTGGGGCCGCTGGCGAACAACCTGGCCGCCTACGCCATCTACTCGACCGCGCAGACCGAGATGCGCCACGCCTACAAGCTGATCGAGGCGGGCGACTACCTCGGCGCCGCCGCGGAGATCGACTCCGCCGCGCACGCCGCCGAGGTACTCGCCAGGGCCACTTCCGGTCTGGACGCCGAGCGCTCCGAACGATGGCTCAGAGTCGTCGCCGCCCGGAGGCGGTTCGCCGAACAGGCCCGGGTCCGGGCATCGGGCACGGCACTGGCCCTCGCCGCTTAACGGAAAGCGCGTCGATAGGTGACCGGGCTGACGCCGGTTGTGCGTTTGAACCGGTCACGGAACGAGGTGGGCGAACCGAAACCGACCTCGGCGCCGATCCGCTCGACGGCGTCCTGGGTGGTCTCCAGCAGATGCTGCGCCTGCCGGATCCGCGTCCGGTGCAGCCACTGCAACGGTGTCGTCCCGGTCTGTTCGCGGAAGTGCCGGATCAGCGTGCGGGTGCTCAGGCCGGCGCGTGCGGCGATGTCGGCGAGACTGAGATCGCGGGCGAGGTTTTCCTGCATCCAGAGCAAAGTGGGTTCCAGCGCCGCGCCGCGGGGGGCCGGGGGATGCCGCAACGCGATGAACTGCGCCTGACCACCCTCGCGTTCCAGTGCCATCACCGAAAGGCGGGCGGCGTCGGCCGCGATCGCGGAGCCGTGGTCGCGGCGGATCAGGTGCAGGCACAGGTCCAGGCCCGCCGCGGCGCCCGCGGACGTCAGGATCTGCCCGTTGTCGACGTAGAGCACGTCCGGGTCGACGTCGATCGCCGGATGGGTCCCGGCGAGCAGGTCCGCGGCGATCCAGTGGGTGGTGGCGCGGAGTCCGTCGAGCAGTCCTGCGGCGGCGAGGACGAAGGTGCCGGAACAGATCGAGGCGATCCGGGTGCCCTTCGCCGCGGCCGTGGTGAGTGCCTCGCGGACGGCTTCCGGGATCGGCCGCGTCGGTTCGGCGGTGCCGGGGACGATGATCGTGTCGGCCTCGCGCAGCGCCTCCAGGCCCCACGGCGCGCGCAAGGTGAAATGCCCGGCGTCGACGTCGGGCATTTCGGCGCAGACGAGCACCCGGTAACCCGCGCTCCCGTCCGGCAGCCGGGTCCTGGTGAAGACCTCGATGGGTGTCGACAGGTCGAACGGGATCACCTTGTCCAGCGCGAGCACGGCGACGGTGTGCATGACCGCAATTTAGCGCGCGTGGCGAGATCCCGTTGGAAGGCGTCGTTCACGCCACTGGGAGCGAAGGTGTCCCGGTTCTAGCGTCGAGCCATGATGATCATCGCGCCGATTCTCGTCGGCCTCGCCTACGTCGTCCTGATGTCGCTCATCCACGAACCGCACCGCCGCCGTTTCAACGCGATCATGGTGGCGGGCGCGGGCGCGGCGTATCTCGGCGGTGGCGGCCTCGGGATCTGGGAATTCGCCTTCACCGCGGTACTGGCCTACGTGGCGTACCGCGGCCTCGAGTCGTGGACGTTCATCGGCATCGGCTGGCTGCTGCACACCGCCTGGGACGTCGTGCACCATCTCAAGGGCGCCCCGATCATCCCGTTCCTGGACGACTCCTCGTTCGGCTGCGCGATCTGCGACCCGGTCATCGCGATCTGGTGTCTGACCGGCGGGCGCTCGGTGACGGACTTCCTTCGCGCCCGTGTCGGTCCCCGTCGCGCGCGTTCTTCGGTCGGATGAAACGAGCGAAGCGGGCGCGTTCACCGCCGAAATCCGGGACGGCGAAGTGTTCGAACACCGGA
This sequence comes from Amycolatopsis coloradensis, assembly GCF_001953865.1. Taxonomy (GTDB): domain Bacteria; phylum Actinomycetota; class Actinomycetes; order Mycobacteriales; family Pseudonocardiaceae; genus Amycolatopsis; species Amycolatopsis coloradensis. The sequence continues at coordinate 42,071 of NZ_MQUQ01000019.1, read as the reverse complement.
TCTCCTACTGGGTCCGCCGTTCGACGAGGTGGGTCTTGGCTGGTAGGCCGAGCGATGCGAACATATGTTCTATGACGCCCGAGGGTCCCATCCTGCACGCCGACCTGGACTCGTTCTACGCGTCGGTCGAGCAGCGTGACGACCCGACCCTGCGCGGACGGCCGGTCATCGTCGGCGGCGGGGTCGTGCTGGCGGCCAGTTACGAGGCCAAGGCGTTCGGCGTCCGTACGGCGATGGGCGGCGGCCAGGCGCGGCGGCTGTGCCCGCACGCCATCGTGGTCCCGCCGCGGATGCACGCGTATTCGGAGGCGAGCAAGGCGGTCTTCGAGGTCTTCGACAACACGACACCGCTGGTGGAGGGCATCTCGATCGACGAGGCGTTCCTCGATGTCGGTGGGCTGCTGAGGATCGCGGGCACGCCGAGCCAGATCGCGGCGCAACTGCGGAAGGACGTCCTGGAGCAGGTCGGCCTGCCGATCACGGTCGGCGTCGCGAGGACGAAGTTCCTCGCGAAGGTGGCCAGCGGTGTCGCCAAACCCGACGGGCTGCTCGTCGTGCCGCACGACGGGGAACTGGAGTTCCTGCATCCGCTGCCGGTCGAGCGGCTGTGGGGTGTGGGCAAGGTGACCGCGCAGAAGCTGCGGGAGCGCGGCGTGACGACGGTCGGGCAGATGGAGGGGTTCGGGGAGAAGGAACTCGTCCGGATGCTCGGCCGCGGTGTCGGGGTCCACCTGCATGCCTTGTCCCACAACGACGATCCCCGGCGGGTGCAGACCGGTCGCCGTCGCCGGTCGATCGGGGCGCAGCGCGCGCTCGGCAGCAGGCCGCGCACGCCTGCCGAACTCGACGCGATGCTGCTGACGCTGGCCGATCGCCTCGCCCGGCGGCTGCGTGCGGCGCATCGCGTATGCCGGACGGTCGTGCTGCGGATGCGGTTCGCCGACTTCACCAAGGCCACGCGCTCGCACACCCTGCTGGAAGCGACCGAACAGACCGGCGCGATCGTCGCGGCGGCGCGTGACCTGCTCGCCGCGGCGCGGCCGCTGATCGACGAGCGCGGGCTCACGCTGATCGGCCTCGCGCTGACGAACCTGACGAAGGACGACGCGATCCAGCTGGCCTTGCCGTTCGGGGCGAAGCCGAGGGACGCGCTCGATTCGACGCTCGACACCGTCCGGGACCGCTTCGGTTCGAAGTCCATCACCCGGGCGGTGCACCTCGGGCAGGCCGAGGAGCCGTGGGTGCCACTGCTGCCGGACTGAGACTCGTGGCTAGGGTGTCCCGGTGGCGGAATCTGTCGAGATCTACACCGATGGCGCGTGCAGCGGGAATCCCGGCCCCGGCGGCTGGGGAGCGGTGCTGCGGTACGGCGACGTCGAGAAGGAGATCTACGGCGGGGACGCCGGGCCGACCACGAACAACCGGATGGAGCTGATGGCGCCCATCGAGGCGCTGGAAAGCCTGAAGCGCCGGGTCACGGTGAACCTCTACACCGACAGCACGTACGTCCGGAACGGCATCACCAGCTGGGTGCGGAACTGGAAGAACAACGGCTGGATGACCTCGGCCAAGACGCCGGTGAAGAACGCTGATCTGTGGCGCCGCCTCGACGAAGCCGCTTCACAGCACGACGTCGAATGGCATTGGGTCAAGGGCCACGCCGGGCATCCGGAGAACGAACGGGCGGACCGGCTCGCCGTCAAAGGCGTGGAAGAGGTCATGGGACGACCTGTGGTCCAGCCCGGCGAGCGGTCCGCCCGGCGTCGTTAGCAGCTGACGCTGACCTTGGCGCTCTTGGAGAACGACACGTGGACGTGGTCCATGTGGTTGGCGGTCGCGCCGCCGCGGTCCTCCATGGTGTCCCAGCCGCTGCCGTCGTTGTAGCGCTGACGCCAGATGACGTAGCTGACGCCGAAGTCCTTCTGGTTCGCCAGGAGATAGTCGGCGATGGCGTTGCCGGTGGCGGCGTCCACCATGAAGTCCAGTGCGAGGCCGGAGGGGTGATCACTGGCGTTCGCGCGGCCGGCGACGCCGCCGACGGTCTTGACGCCGAACTTCGCCTTGACGTGGTTGCCGACCTGGGCCACATGCGGCTTGGTGCCGGCGAGGTCGGTCGAGCACGACGCCGTCGCGGCGGGAACGGTCTTCTTCACCGGGGCGGGGGCCTTGGTCGACGTCGTCGGCTTCGGGGGAGCCGCGGTGGTCGAGGGGGGCGGGGTTGTCGTGCTGGAGGGCGGGGTGCTGCCGGTCGACGGCGGGGGAGTCACGCTGGAGACCGGGGGAGCCTGCAGCGCGAGCGCGGCACTGGCCGCTTCGACCTCGGGGGAACCCGCGGTGGTCAGCCACATCGACGCCGGGAGCGCCGTGGCGACCGCTGCCGCGATGCCCGCGGGGAGCTTCCACTTCGGGGCGTGGGTTTTGCGATGTCTGCCGGCCATTTCTCTGATCACTCACCAATTCGGGGACGGGAGCTCGCGTCGGGGGCCGCGAGCTCCGGGCAACATTACGAAACGGACACGGCAATGTCACGCGCGAGTGTGCTCGCCCACAGTTACCTTGATCGTTGAACCAAAAGGGACTCACGTCCGTACAGAGACAAGAAGTGCTTTTATGTGAGCACTGTGAGTGACGGGTTCAGCCGGATTTGCAGCCTTGGTAGTGCAGGTCCCCCTCCGGCGAGGTCAGGTTCATCCCCGGAGCGACCGGACCCTGTCCTGTCGACGGCGAGGCCGCCATCGCTGTGCACACCAGCTGGTTGAGGGCTTGGCTCGACAGTTTTCGCGCGGTGAACGGCAGCACCATGGTCCCCGGTTGGCCCGAGTAGACCTCGACCCGCCCCACCTCGGGGGGAATGAACGTGGTGAGCCCCTGCGCGGCTTCCCGTTCCGTCGGTCCCTTCATGAGCAACGTGATCGCGCCTTCGGCCGAAATGAAGCCTTCGCTGGGCCGGGTCACCGGGATGACCCGGCCCTCGGACACGAAGTACAAGGTCAGCCCGCCGGCCACCGCCGGCCCCGTGGTCGCGCGGATCGACGGTCCCGGCCCGGCCGGGACGACGCCGGTGGGCTGGACGCCGCAGCCCGCCACCAGCGTCGCCGCGGCGAGGACGGCCAGAAGGGTCTTCCTCGTCATGTCCCTCCTTCGGCCCGGTGGGGCAGGCGCAGGACGAACCGGGCGCCCTGGCCGGTGTTGCCGGCCGTGATGTCACCGCCGTGCAGGCGGGCGTTCTCCAGCGCGATCGCCAGGCCCAGCCCGCTGCCTTCGGACCGGGCGCGGGAGCTGTCCGCCTTGGTGAACCGGTCGAACACGTGCGGCAGGATCTCGGGGTCGATGCCGGGGCCGTGGTCGTCGACCTCGACGGCGACGCCGTCGCCGTCGGCACGCAGGTGGACCTCGACCGGGGCGGCGCCGTGCCGGAACGCGTTGCCGACGAGATTGGCCACGATCAGGTCGAGCCGCCGCCGGTCGACCCGCGCGGTGACGCCGTCGGGCAGGTCGGTGACCAGCTCTTCGCCGTCCCGCCAGCCCCGGGCGTCGAGGCTGTCGCGGATCGCGGTCGCGAGATCCCACTCGTCCAGTACGAGTTCGGCGCGGCCCGCGTCGAACCGGGAGATCTCGACCAGATCCCGCACGAGCCGGGTCAGCCTGCGGGTCTCGCCGGAGACCAGCCGCGCGGCGACCGCGGTGTCGGGCGGCAGCGCGTCCGCGTCCTCGTCCAGGACGTCGGTGACCGCGTTCATCGCCGCGAGCGGGGTACGGAGTTCGTGCGAGACGTCGGCGACGAACCGGCGGGCGTCGGCCTCCATGGCCTTCAGCTCGCCGACCGTGCGTTCCAGCTCGGCGGCGGTGTTGTTGAAGGTCGTCACCAGTTCGGCCAGCTCGTCGGACCCCTTCGCGGGCAGCCGGACGTCGAGCCTGCCCTCGCCGAGCTGGGCGGCGGCGGTGTTGAGCGCCCGGACCGGCCGCAGCACCTGTCTCGCGGCCAGCAGGGCGAGCGCGGCGGCCAGCGGCAGCGCGAGCGCGGCCATCCGCCAGGCGGATTCCGCGAGTTCCTCGATGGCCTGTTGCTGCTGGGCGAGCGAGGTGAGCGAGTACACCTGAAGCTCGCTGCGGCGCATCAACCCGTTCGGCTGCCGCGCCAGCACCGGCATGCCGACCAGGAGCTCGGGGATGGGTTTCGGAACGGCGTCGCGGTCCCGGCGCTGGAACTGGATCCGGTCGTCGTCGGCGACGGTCCGCCGCAGCTCGGGTGTAAACGTGCTCAGGTCCGGGCCGTTCACCGACCGCAGGTCCTGGTAAACCGCGACGGCGTTCAACCGCAGGCTGCCCGCGAAGTCGTTGAGCTGTTCCTGGGTCGGCGGAGTGGACATCGGGCGGCTGTAGGCGGCGACCCGGTCCTTGAGCTGGTTCATCGCCGCGTCCTGGACCGCTTCGAGGATCGCGTTGCGGGCAGAGACGTAACTGGCCCCCGCCGCGGCCGCCGCCCCGATGATCGTCATCACCGCGAAGGCGAGGATGAGCCGCGGCCGCAGTCCGGAGAGCAGCCTCATGAACGGCCGAACCGGTACCCGAAGCCGCGGACGGTCTGGACGTGGTCGGGTTTCGCGGGCACGTCCTCGATCTTCGCGCGCAACCGCTGGACACAGGCGTCGACCAGCCGTGAGTCGCCGAGATAGTCGTGATCCCACACGGCGGAGAGGATCTGCTGACGGCTGTAGACCTGCCCGGGTGTGCGCGACAGCTCCAGCAGCAGCTTCAGCTCGGTCGGAGTGAGCGAGACCGGCTCGCCGTTCTTCGTGACCACCAGCCCGGCCCGGTCGATGACCAGGCGGCCGTGCCGTTCGGCGGTGTCGTCGTCGGCGTTCGCGGGTTTCTCGCTCACCGCGCGCCGCAGCACCGCCCGGATCCGGGCGTCGAGCACGCGGGGCTCGGTCGGCTTGGTCACGTAGTCGTCGGCGCCGGCCTCCAGCCCGGCCACGATGTCGAAGTCGTCGCTGCGGGCGGTGAGCATGATGATCGGCACCTCACCGGCGGCGCGGATGCGGCGGCACGTCTCGAAGCCGTCGATTCCGGGCAGCATGAGGTCCAGCACGACGATGTCGGGCTGGAACACCCGCAGCTTCTCCAGGCCGAGCTCACCGCTTTCGGCGGTGTGGACGGTGTGCGCCTGACGGCGCAGCGCGAGCTCCAGACCCTCCCGGACGGACGCGTCGTCTTCGATCAAAAGGACACTTGCCACGCCGCCATTATTCGGATGCCGCCGCGCGTATGCGACTCGGCTCGATCTTGTAGCAGAACCATGACATTGTCCGGACCTCACCGCTAACCGGCGCGGGGACAGTGAGCTGCATGGCCGTACTCACCCACGAAGCGAAGTCCGCACCCGCCCACCGTCCGCTGCCTGGACGGCATGCCGAGACCAGGCTCACCCTGTCCAGGGCCGTGTTCCAGCTCGCCACCGGACTGGGGCTGGCCGTCGCTTTCGTCGTGACCTATGTGCTCTTCGTGCACACGTCGGCGGGGCAGCTCGCGGAGAACGGCGTCGTCCGCAGCGCGCAGTCCGGCCAGTGGTCCACAATGGACTGGGCGGGCCCACTGCGGGAACAGGACATGGTGCTCGTGCTCGGCACCGCCGGGATCGTCCTGGTCGCACTGGCGTTTCTTCGCCGCAAACCCGGCCTTCTCGTCCCGGCACTGAGCGTCCTCGTGCTCCCGCTCGTCACCGCGCAGCTGCTCAAGCTGTACGTCCTCGACCGGCCAGAACTGCCCGACGGTGGTTACGGACCGGGCCACAACAGCTTCCCGAGCGGACACGTCAGCGCCGCCATGGCGATCCTGATGGCGCTCGCTTTCGTTCTGCCCCAACGGTTCCGTTCGGTGATCAGCGGAACGGTCGGCGTCGCCGTCGCCTGGGTCGCGTCCTCGACCATCGCGCTGGGCTGGCACCGGCTGAGCGACACCGCGGGCGCCTGCTTGCTGGGGGCGTCGTTCGCCTGCCTCCTGGCCGCCTGGCTGACCACCCGGCGCCGGGATCTACGCCGCACGCCCGCCTGGATCGCGGCGGTGGCCGCCGTCCTGCCGACGATGCTGGTGCTGGTCGGGTTCGCGGTGCTGAGCACGGCGACCGACGGCGCCGCCCAGTTCGTCGCCGCGCTCGTGCTGGCCGCGCTGGCCGCGGTGGGTGTCGTGCTGATCGCGCTGTGGCCGCTGAGCGGCTCGGCGTTCGAGCGGCGGGCCTTCGTGGAGACCCGGGTGGTCGACGACCTGCTCGAGACTCGCCTCGTGACCCGCCGCTGACGCGGGTCGTCCCGAGGTGCCCCGAATGGAACGATGTCCAGGGGCCACCGTCGCAACTGAATGCGACCTTCGCGCCTTCCCAAGTACGTGAAGGCCCCCTTCATTGCGCTAGACGCAATGAAGGGGGCCTTCACGTACTTCAAGCGGGCCGGGTGCGAGGTACCGAGTTGCGAAGAGGCCTTCACCACTCCCGGCGCGAGTCCCCGGCCCGGCTCAGCGGCGACGTGGGCTCACGCGGCGAAGGAGGATCCACGGCCAAAGCCGAACGGGCCAGCACGACCCGGTTCCGCCCGCCTCGCTTCGCCTCGTACATCGCCGAGTCCGCCGCGCGGAAGAGTTCGCCGTAGTCCGTCGAGTTGTCCGGCGAGAGCCCGACGCCGATCGACACGGTGCATCCGTAGGTCGGCCCCACCGCCCGCGGCTCGTTGGTGGCGTGCCCGCTGGCGAGTTCCGTCAGTCCGGTGATCGCCGTGGCGGCGACGGCCGCGCGGATCCGCTCGGCGATCCGCATGGCCTCCGCTCGCGGGGTGTCCGGCAGCAGTACGGCGAACTCCTCGCCGCCCCAGCGCCCGACGACGTCGGTGGTGCGGGTGTTCTGCCGGAGTACCGCGCTGACGCAGCCGAGCACGATGTCGCCGCCGGAATGCCCGTACTTGTCGTTCCACTGTTTGAAGTGGTCGAGGTCCAGCATCAGGAACGCCGTCGGCCGCCGATCGGTCTGGTCTTCGAGCAGCCGCAGGGCGGCCGGGGCGTGGAACGAGTCCTCGGTCAGCAGCCCGGTCTTCCGGTCGCGCTGGCTGCGCGCGATCGTGTCCGCCAGCGTCTGCGAGAGCCGCGTCGACCGCAGTGCCACGCCGATCATCACCAGCGGCACCAGCGCGATGTTGACCGCGCCGAGGATCGTGGTGCACGCGGCGAGCTGCAGCGCGTAGACGAAGTCCGCGTTGTCGGGCCAGCTGCCGATCAGCTTCTGCCGCCGCCAGCCGCCCCACGCCAGTCCGCGCGCGATGCTGATCAGGAGCGTTTGCGACCCGAAGTACCAGAGCGCGGTGCCCACCAGCGCGGCGGCGGCGAACACGATGTCGCCCGCTCGCTGGGGGAGCGTGCCCGACGCGAGCCAGGTGTGCAGCGACGTCAGTTCGGTGATCGAGTGCACGCCGAGGATGGACGCGGCGTGCGCGGCGGTGGTGAACAGGAACGTCGTCATCGCCTTGTGCGCGATGGAGTACCGCTGCACGCGCACCATCAGCAGCAGCGTGAGCGACAACATGGGCGGCAGCAGGACGGCCGCGCTGCCCAGCCAGACGGCCGTCTGGTCGATGTGCTCGCCGCGCCGGTCGTCGGCGCGGCGCTGTTCCTCGGGATGCTGGGTCTGGATGAGGTACCAGCTGGCGCAGCCCGCGATCACGCCGAAGCGGACGAGGTCCGTGGTCGTGACACTGACCTTGAAGGCGCTGTAGAGGGCCCAGATCGCGACCGCGATCTCGGTGCCGAGCATCCAGACGACCGCCGAGGGCGGAAGGCGCCACAGTTCCCACCCCGCCGGATGCCGCAGGGTGTTCCAGGCACGACCACGCAGCCGCCAGACGCGGGCGGAGGCGAGGCCGACGGTGTCGGCGAAACTCCGGAGCGAACCGGCCGGCCGCTCGGAGACCTGCTTGCCCAACTCGCTGACGAGGGTCACCTCCATCCGTTACGCACCGCACCCGCTTCGATCTTGCTGGTCACCACAAGAGGGTGACAGGGGGACCGCGTTGACGATCGCGTGAGACAGCCCAATGCCTGCGTTCGCCGGACGCGATACCGCCACAAGCTGGCAGGGTGGCTCGTATGTCCGATGCCGCATACGACGCCGACGCGGTCCCTGTGATGTTCGGCCCGGATTTCGACAGGGATCCTTCGCCCGCCTACGAATGGTTGCGCGCGAACGCCCCGGCGTTCCGGCTTCCGCTGCCCGGCGACACCTGGACCTGGCTCCTGACCCGGCACGCGGACGTCGTTTCCGCGATGGCCGACCCCCGGCTGTCCAAATGCCCGTCCGTGGCCGCGGAACACTGGCGCAAGGCCAATCTCGGGTTGCCGGCCGACCACCGCCCGACACTCATCGGGCATATGAACAACGTCGAGGGCGACGAACACACGCGGCTGCGCAAGGCCTGCGCCGGCGCGTTCGGCCCGCGACGGCTGCACCATATGCGCGATCGCACGCATCAGCTCGCGAACGAGTTGCTCGACCCGATCCTGGAGCGCGGCGAGGGCGACCTCGTCGAGGATTTCGCGTATCCGCTGGGGATCCGGTCGATCTGCGAACTGATCGGCATCCCGGACACCCTCCTGGACGAGGTCCGCCCGCCCGCGCTGGTGGTCGCCGCCGGTGACGTCACGGACATGCCGTCGATGCTCAAGGCGACCGACGAGCTGGACGCCCTGCTCGCCGACGTCGTCGCCCGGAAACGCGCCGAACCGGGCGCCGATCTGATCAGCGACCTGCTCACCCAGGTGGCCGACGGCAAGCTCACCGAAGAAGAGGTCGCGGCGACGGCGTTCCTGTCGCTGATCGCCGGGCACGAGACGACGATCAGTCTCATCGCCTCCACCGCGCTGACCCTCATCACCCATCCCGAGGAGGCGGCCCGCGCCCGCGAGGACGGCTCCCATCTGACGCTCGTCATCGAAGAGGTCCTGCGCCGCGACACGCCGTTGCAGAACACCAGCTGGCGCTTCGTCACCGAGCCGATGGAACTCGCCGGGCAGCGGATGGCGGCGGGCGACCCGATCCTGTTGTCGTTGCTGGCGGCCAATCGCGACCCGGAGGTCCACCCCGAACCGCTCGCCTTCCGCCCGGGCGAGCGGCCCGTGCGGCACGTGGCCTTCGGACTCGGCCCGCATATCTGCATCGGCGCCGCGCTCGCGCGGATGCAGGCGTCCGCGGCACTGGAGACGTTGTTCGCCCGCGCGCCGTCGATGACGCTGACCGTGCCCGAAGAGCGGCTCGTGTGGTGGCCGAGCGCGATCACCCGCGGCCTGCACAACCTGCCGGTGAAGCTCTAGACGGTTGATTCCGTGAAGGTGGCGTGAGTGGGTGACTGGTGAGGTATCGGTGGTGGCGGTTGGGGCTCAGGTCGGTCGAGACGGGCGCGCTGCGGGGTTGATGGTCCAATGTGGCATTGGGTGCAGTGGCTGCGGGCGTTTACAGCGGTTGGCTCCCTGACGGCCAACGCCCCAGCGGAGATCCTTCGCGCGGACGAACGGCAAAACCCTCCACCTCGCGCGATCTTCACGGAATCAACCGTCTAGACGGCGCCTTCGAGACGGCCCCGCAGCACGCTCGCCTTCCGGTCGTCGAGGTCCATGACGAGCTGGAGCGCGTCGCGCCAGACCGCCAGCGCCTCTTCGGTGCGGTCCTGCGCGGCCAGCGCGCAGCCCCGTTCGTCGAGCGCGTCGGCCTGGCCCCAGACGTCGCCACAGTTCCGGTAGGCGGTCAGCGCCTGCTCGCAGTACCCGAGCGCCTGCTCCGGATCGCCGAAGCGGCGGCAGGTCCTGGCGAGCGGCACCAGCGCGAAGCCCATGCCGTGCTGGTCGGCGTCCTTGGCGTAGGCGTCGAAGGCGCGAAGCCCGTGGTCGAGGGCGAGGTCTCGTTCACCGAGGTCGCGGTAGGCGCGGCCGAGGTGGACCCGTGCGGTCGCTTCACCGAGCTGGTAACCGATCCGGGCGTTCACCGCCACGCTCTGTTCGATCAGCCGCACGGCTTCGGCGTAGTCCTCCCGTTCGTGCGCGATGTTGCCGAGCCCGACCAGCGCCCAGCCGAGGCTCGGGTTCTCGCCGATCTCGCCGGAGATGTCGACGGCCTGGCTGTACAGCTCGTGCGCGCGGTCGAGGTCACCGCGCCGCCGGTGCGCCTCGGCGAGGTTGATCGCCGACCACGCCAGCCCGCCGAGGTCGCCGCCCGCCTTCGCGGACTCGATCGCCACGTCGTGGCTGGAGATCCAGGTCTGCCACGGCCTGCCGAGCAGGTGGTAGTCGAACATCTCCACCGGCAGCCGCCAGCCGATCTCGTACAGCCCGTGATCCAGCGCCAGCCGCGCGATGCCGGTGATGCTCGGCATCTCCGACGCGCACCAGATGTAGGCCTCGTCGAAGGTGCCGAACCGGATCGGCTCGACACCTTCGGGAGCGGGGCCGAGATCGACGTGGTGGTCCCGGGCGGGCGTCAGCGTCCAGCTCGCCGCGTTGGCCGCGTAGAGGTACCAGTGGGTCAGTCGCGAAACCGCCGCCTGCCGCTCTTCCCGCCATTGCTCGGAAGCGGCCTCTTCGGCGGCGTAGACGCGGAGCAGGTCGTGGAACCGGTAGTACTGGGCGCCGACCTGCTGGACGAGATGCGCCTGCACGAGTTTGTCCACGAGCCGTCGCGCGTCGTGCCCCGGCAACCCGGCGAGCGCGGCCGCCGCGTCCGCGGTGAATCGCGGGCCGGGGTGGAGGCCGAGCAGCCGGAACATGCGGGCGGTGTCGGCCTCGAGCGCGCGGTAGGACCAGCTGAAGGCGGCCCGGACCCCGACGGCGTCGTCGTCGACCGCGAGCAGTTCCAGCCGCCGCCCCTCGGCGACGAGTTCGCGGGCGAGGTCGCCGACACTCTGATGCGGATGCGTGGCGACCCGTTCGGCGGCGATGTTCACCGCCAGCGGCAGTGCCGCGCACAGCCGGACGAGCCTGCCGACGCCTTCGGGATCGCTCGCCGCGCGTTCGTCGCCGATGAGGTCGGCCATGAGCCGGGTCGCTTCGAAATCTTCCAGCGGGTCCAAGGAAACCTGAACCGCGCCGCTGCCGACGACCAGACCCGAGAGTCGTCGCCTGCTGGTGATCAGCACGGTGGTGCCGGGGGTGCCGGGCAGCACCGGCCGGACCTGATGCGAGTCGAGGGCGTTGTCCAGCACGACGAGGGTGTGCTGCCCGCGCAGCAGGCCGCGCAGGAGCGCGAGCCGCATGTGCTCCTCGGCGGGGATGCGGTCGGGACGGACACCGACGCAGCGGAGGAGATCGTCGAGGATGTCGGCGGGCTGCGCGGGGGAGCCCGCCGCGTAGCCACGCAGATCCGACCAGAGGACGCCGTCGAACTCCTCCTGCCGCCGGTTCGCCCATTTCAGCACGAGCGCGGTCTTGCCGACCCCGGGCGGCCCGGCCACGAAGACCACTTTGGCCGGTCCGGAGGGCACTTTTTCGTCGAGCAGCGTGTCGAGTAGGGCGAAGTCCGCTTCCCTGCCGACGAAATGGCTCGGCGGCGGCGGAAGATGAACATACGGTTCCGCGCGGGCGGCTTCGGCGAGGACGATCAGCGTCCCGCCCGCCTCCAGCGCACGATCGCAGGATTCGGCGAATTCCGCACTCGGCGGGGTGAGGCCGCGTTCGACCCGGCTGATGAGACTTTTGTCGACATAGGCGAGTTTCTGGAGATCGCGCAGAGCCAGTCCTTTGGCCTGTCGCCGTTGGCGCAGCGCGCGTCCGAAAGCACCCGCGGCCGTCGAAACCGGTCTGGGTTCCGCCCGTGCTCTCCCGGTATCCCCGGATCTGGCCGAGCCGGAATTCTCGGTCACCAGAAGCACCTTTCTCCCTGCTCCGCGGCAGATCGTGCCACAACGGCGCGCCGGCCGGCAGGGCCATCCGCCGATTCGCCGCCGGGCGGAACGGCTCGGCGTGCGACAACCTTCCCATCACATGGGTCACAACACGGCCACCGGGTGTGCGGAGGTGCGAAGACAGCCCCCAAACTGTGCGAGAACGCGCCCGTTCCCCACCGGTGCGCCAGTAGAAAGGGAGGTGGATCATGCGCGACCGCGAAATGTGAGCAGGCCCTGTTCCGCCTTGCGAACAACCGGGCGAGTAGTGATCTCCTCGGAAACCGGTCGTGGTCGCCTTTCCGGCGGCCACGACCGTGACCTTCCGGAATATGTAGGACCGCTTAACGTCGGTGTAGATCTTTTCACTTGTCCTGATGAGTCGTCCGAGGCAGCTTGGAGAGGTATCGAGCGGCCCGGCGAAAGGAACGAAGTGAGCATCGGCGCGCCAGGAACCTTGGTCCGGATGGGCGTTCTCGCGTCGGCGTGGGGATCGGGGTTCCTGTGGATCAAACTCGCGTTGACCGGACTCTCGCCCATCCAGGTCACCGTCGTCCGCTGCGCCCTCGGCGCGGCCGTCCTTCTCGTGCTGAGCCGCTGGGCCGGGCAACGCCTTCCGCGTGAGCGCCGGATCTGGGGCAGGCTCCTCGTCGCCGCCTTCTTCTGCAACGCCCTGCCGTTCGCGTTGTTCGGCATCGGCGAACTCACCGTGGATTCCGGTATCGCCGGGGTGATGAACGCGACGACCCCGTTGTGGTCGTTGCTGATCGGCATCGGGATCGGCAGCGAACGACGGATCACCGCGATCCGGGTCGGCGGGCTGATCCTCGGTTTCGCCGGCATCCTGCTGATCTTCGCGCCGTGGCAGAAGAGCGGACTGCTCGGCTGGGGGACACTGGCCCTGCTCGGCGCCGGCGTCAGCTATGCCATCGCTTTCGCTTACATGGGGAAGAAACTCGTCGGTCAGGGCGGGCCGATCGCGATCTCCGCCGCACAGTTGCTGACCGCCACCGTGCTGAGCGCGTTCGCGCTGCCGTTCGACGCGACCCCGACCGGACCGCTGAACGTGACGGCGCTGGTCGCCGTCGTCGTCCTCGGGATCTTCGGCACCGGCCTCACGTTCTACCTCAACTACCGGCTCATCGAGGACGAAGGCGCGACCTCCGCGGCGACCGTCGGCTACCTGCTCCCGGTCGTTTCGGTCGCGCTGGGCGCGCTCGTGCTCGACGAGGAACTCGGCCCGCGGGTGTTCGCCGGGATGGCGGTGGTGCTGATCGGAGTCGCGCTGACGCGCTACGTGAGGTCTTCGGCCAGCAAGTCCATCAGCAGCCCGTCGTGCCAGCCGTCGCCGACGGTGTCGCGCTCGTAGCGGCGCATCACCCCGACCTCGCGGAAACCGACGGCCTTGTAGCAGCGGATCGCGGCGTCGTTGTCCACGGCGGGATCGATCACCAGCCGGTGATGCCCGCGATCGTGCACCAGATGGCGGGCCAGCGTGCGGACGGTGTCCGTGCCCAGCCCCCGGCCGTGCGCCGCCGGATCGAGGAAGAGGTCGATCGACGCGTGCCGGTACATCGGGTCCTCTTCCTCGCCGTGCTGGACGAAGCCCCGCACGACGCCGTCCTCCAGGACGGTGAAGCAGGCCGTCGTCGGGTCGTCGAACGGCCAGGCGGGGGAGTCCTCGACCGAACCCCAGCGCGCGCCGACCTCGGCCGTGCCGCGGATCCGCCGCAGTTCCGGGACGTGGGCTTCGGTGACCGGGGTCAGAATCACGATCTCCCCGCGCAACTCGGTGGTCAGTTTTCGCTCCGTCCGTTAGTGCGAATGGTGCCATTCTAGGGAGAAAACCACCCGGACCGCACGAAGACAGGGGGTCTTCCCAGCCTGGATCGGGTATCAACGACAGGGAAGACGGAGGTGGGTCATGGGGAACCCGTACGAGAAATTGCGCCCGGCCGCGGAACTGGCCGACGGCGGGGCGACGGCCGTGCGCGCGGCGGTGCTGCGCAAGGCCACGGAGGCCGTGGTCGCGAACGCCCGCGACGCGACGGACTGCCGGATGCTCCTGGAGATGCTCGGGCTGCACTCGCGGCCCGCGGCCCGGACCGAGGAGGAGGCCGCCTGAGTCCGTTCCGGACCAGGGCTTCAGCGCCGGGGCAGCACACAGAACACGTTGTCTTCCGGATCGGTCATGACCACCCAGGGATCGCCATCGGGGTCGTCGACGATCTTGGCGCCGAGTGACACGAGCCTGGCGACTTCTTCGCGTTGCTCGAGTTCGGTGGGGGCGATGTCGAGGTGCAGCCGGTTCTTGCCGGATTTCGCCTCGGGCACCGGCTGGAAGAGCAGACTCGGGACGTCCGGGCTCTTCAGTTCCACATAGGTCACTCCGTGACCGTCCGTCCACCGCTCGGTTTCGGGATAGCCGAGCGCTTCCTTCCAGAACGCGGCCAGCGCCTCGGCTTCACGGCAGTCGACGGTGACGGCGAGCATCCGGGTTCGCATCTCCCCACGGTGCCACGGAAGGTCGGGTTTCGCCGATCAGGCGGGGCGCGGCGTGATCAGGAGCCGCAGGACGTCGGTGAAGAGCGTTTCGGGGACCGCGTCGGCGTCCACCCCGCGTTCGACGGCGAGACCGTTCGACAGCGCGAGGATCACCACCGCGAGTTGTTCGGCCGGGAGCGGCAGTTCCACCGAACGCGCCCCGGCGGCCTTGCGGATCGCGCGGGTGATGGCCTCCCGCAGCCGGGCGCGGCGTTCCGCGAAACCCGCGTGGATCGCCGGATCCCGCATCGCCAGGCCCCAGTACTCCAGCAGCAGCCGATGCCAGGTGGCGTCGGTGCCGATTCCGCTCAGCAACCGGGCGCCCGCCTCGGCCGTCGCCTCCTCCAGGTCGGCGATCTCGTCGAAGACCGCGGTGGCGGCGCCCATCCGGTCGACGACGTGCTCTTCCATGATCGTCAGCACCAGATCGTCGCGGCCGTCGAAATTCGAGTAGACGGCGCCTTTGGTGAGCCCGGCTTCGGCCGCGATGTCGTTGAGCGAGGTCCCCGCGATGCCTTGACGGGCGAACACGGCGGTCGCCGCGTCGAGCACCCGCCGCCGGGTTTCGGCCCGGCTCGGACGGGTGCGCGGAGGACGGGAAGCGGCCATGGACCCGGAGGGTACAACCCGCTGAACCCGAGGTGCTGACGTTGACGGTGATCCGGCTGTATGGCGCTCACAGGCTGGGCCCGTACTCACGTCGCGAAAGCCACTTTCGAGACATCAGACGTCGCGAAAGTGGCTTTCGGGACACCTTCACCCCCTCGATGGAACCGGCATACTCGCCGGGTGGCTTTCTTCGACATCGAGGGTTATGAACCTGTATGGCTCTCCGGATTCGAGACGATCCGGAGGGCACACGGGGACCGGTTGCGCGCGCTGGTGGGCAAGCGGCTCCAGTGCGTGCACCTCACCTGGTTCGTCGAATACGGCGAATGGCTCCAGGACGCGCCGGTCGTGGTGGACTTCGGTGACGAACGGCTGGAGATCACCCACTGGAAGTTCGACGAGCTTTCGCTGACCTGGAACACGATCGACCCGTACGGCACCTCCGAATGGGACTGGGGCGACCCGGCCGGACCGAGCCCGCTCCGGTGGCGGCAGGACATCCACCCCGAACTGTCCGCTTTGGAGGGTCAGGTGCTCCAGGACGTCGAACTGCTCGAATCCCTGCACAAGGGCGTGGCCGGGATGATGGTGGCACTCGGCTTCGTGTTCCCGAACGGGCGGTTCACCGTTTTCAACGCCATGGACGAGAACGGGCTCGAGTACACGGAGCCCGGCGCGGACTACCGGAAGCATTCCCTGGCTGGCTGAAAACCAGGTGCTTCGGCCGTCGATCTTCGCGATACTCCTCGTCATGTCCCGGATCAAACTGGCCGAAGCGCTCGCTCTGCGCGCCGACGCGACGAAGAAAGTGGAGGCGTTGCGCGCCCGGATCGTCGACAACGCACGGCATCAAGAGGGCGAGGAGCCTGCGGAGAACGCGGCCGCCCTGCTCGTCGACGCCGAAACCACCCTGGGCGAACTGGAATCGTTGATCCAGCGGATCAACCGGACCAACGCCGCGACCCCGCTCGGGGAAGGCACGATCACCGACGCGATCGCGCGCCGCGACGTCCTCCGGCTCCGGCACGGCGTCCTCACCGCGGCCGCCGACGCCGCGGCGGGCCGCAACCACGGTGGCTACGGGCGTCAGCTCCGTTCGGAACTCCGGTATCTCTCCGCGCTCCCGGTCGCGGAACTGCGGTCCCGCGCGGACCGGGTCGCGGGGGAGATCCGGGTGGTCGACGTCGAGATCCAGCGCACCAACTGGGAGACCGAACTCCTGGACTGAACGTGGAAAGCAGGTAGCCCTCCGGGAAGCGGGCACAAGCCGAGGGCCGGCGGTTCACCGGCCCACCTCCTGGCACGTGGCGGGCAGCGTGGGGTTCGACTCCCCGATCACAACTCCGCCCAGCACGATGCACAGGTGACGGCGCAAACGGCACAGTTCATCACCACGTGCCGGTCCCGGAAGGCGAGGGTGGGCACGGGGCCTTTCCACGTTCCGCAAGTAGTCCTCTGGTCGCGGTGCGCCGCATTCCCGCCGGCCGCGTGGTGTTCCCGACATCCTTCACCCCGTCGAGGCATGGGCGGACCTGATCGACTCTGTGCCAAGGTGAAGAGCGGAACAACCCCAAGAGCCCAGGCGGTGACCCGGATGGCACTGAAGATCGGTTACAAGGCGTCGGCCGAACAGTTCGGCCCGCGCGATCTCGTCGAGTACTCCGTGCTCGCCGAGCAGGTCGGGCTGGACAGCGTGATGGTCAGCGACCATTTCCAGCCATGGCGCCACCGAGGCGGGCACGCGCCGTTCTCGTTCGCGTGGATGGCGGCGGTCGGCGAGCGCACCGAGCGGGTCGTTCTCGGCACCAGCGTGCTGACGGCGACCTTCCGCTACAACCCGGCCGTGGTGGCACAGGCGTTCGGCACCCTCGGCAGCCTGTACCCCGGCCGGGTGCTGCTCGGTGTCGGCAGCGGTGAGGCGCTCAACGAGGTCGCGGTCGCCCGCATCGAGTGGCCCGCGTTCAAGGAACGGTTCGCGCGGCTGCGCGAGGCGATCGCACTGATGCGCAAACTGTGGTCCGAAGAGCGTGTCACGTTCGAGGGCGAGTACTACCAGACCACCGACGCGACCGTGTACGACCGTCCCGAGGGTGGCGTGCCGATCTACATCGCGGCCGGTGGCCCGGTGATGGCGAAGTACGTGGGCAAGCAGGGCGACGGCTTCATCTGCACCAGCGGCAAGGGCATGGACCTCTACACCGAGAAGCTGCTGCCCGCGGTCGCGGAAGGCGCGGAGCAGGTCGGCCGGAGCACCGGTGACATCGACAAGATGATCGAGATCAAGCTGTCCTACGACCCGGATCCGGCGCAGGCGCTGGAGAACACCCGGTTCTGGGCGCCGCTCTCGCTGACGCCGGAGCAGAAGGCGGGCATCGAGGACCCGGCCGAGATGGAAAAGGCCGCGGACGCGCTGCCGATCGAGCAGGTCGCGAAGCGCTGGATCGTCACGTCCGACCCGGCCGACGCCGTCGAGCAGATCAAGCCGTACGTCGAGGCGGGCTTCAACCACCTCGTCTTCCACGGCCCCGGCCACGACCAGGAGCGCTTCCTGCGCTCGTTCTCCGAACAGGTCGTCCCGGGTATCCGCGAGCTGGGCTGAGCCGGAACGGGTAGCGGTGCCGCCCACTCGCACGGCACCGCTACCCCCACCCCGGGATTTCTCAGAGAGCCGACGGGATGTTCTTGCCTCCCGTACCTGTCCGCTTCTTTGACCGCGGCCGTCTTGCTGCTTCCGGATGGCGCGTTCGCGTGGGGTCGACTACGGCGGCACGAACGCGTCGACGTTGCCGGCAGGCGACAACTGCGAGCCCGGACGTCCCGATCAGTGGTCCGTCTTCGTGCCGGTGCGGGGCTATCGGTAGTCTGACTCCCGGCAGGTGAGATCGGACGGCCCTTTCTTGACCACCCGGCCCGCCGCTGGGTTTCCTTTCGCCCATGCCCGCGAAAAGAATTCGTCTCAACGCTTTCGACATGGCCGTCACGGGTCATCTCGCGCCCGGTGTGTGGACCCATCCCGACGATCAGGCGCATCGGTACAAGGATCTCGAATACTGGACCGAATTGGCGCGGTTGCTGGAGCGCGGTAAATTCGACGGTCTTTTCCTGGCCGACGTCCTCGGCGTCTACGACGTTTACCGTGATTCGCGGGATCCCGCGGTGGGCACGGGGACGCAGGTCCCGGTGAACGATCCGCTGCTGTCGGTTTCGGCGATGGCCGCGGTGACGAAGAACCTCGGGTTCGGCGTCACGGTTTCCCTCACCTACGAACAGCCGTATGCCTTGGCGCGCAAGTTCACCACCCTCGATCATCTGACCAAGGGCCGGGTCGCCTGGAACATCGTGACGTCCTATTTGGACAGTGCGGCGGTGAACCTCGGCCTCGATCAGCAGATCACCCACGACAACCGGTACGAAATCGGCGAGGAATTCCTCGAGGTCACCTACAAACTGTGGGAATCCTCGTGGGAGGACGACGCCGTGGTCGCGAACAAGGCCACCGGTCGCTACGCGGATCCGGACAAGGTCCACCCCATCGAACACAAAGGGGAGTACTATTCGGTTCCCGGTGTCTTCCTCGCCGAACCGTCGCCGCAGCGGACACCGGTGCTCTATCAGGCCGGGACGTCGACCAAGGGGCGTTCCTTCGCCGCCAAGCACGCCGAAGCCGTGTTCATCATGGGCCATTCGACCGACGTCGTCGGCCGGAACGTGGCCGATGTCCGACGCCAGGCCGCGGGATTCGGCCGCGATCCGGAGAGCGTCAAGTTCTTCGCGCTCGTGACCCCGATCGTCGCCGAGACCGACGAGGCCGCACAGGAGAAGTTTCGCGACTATCTCGACCGTGCGAGTTACGAGGGCGCGCTCACCCTGTTCGGCGGGTGGACCGGGATCGATCTTTCCGGCTATTCGCCGACCGAGATCCTCGAGCACGTGCACAGCGAGGCGATCCAGTCGGTGGTGGAGAACTTCTCCAAGGCCGACCCGACGAGGTCCTGGACGCCGGAGGAGATCGGGAAGTTCCTCGGCATCGGCGGACTGGGACCGGTGGTCGTCGGCTCGCCCGCGACCGTGGCCGATGAACTGGAGCGTTGGGTCGAGGAGGCCGACGTCGACGGCTTTAACATCGCCTACGCGATCACGCCGGGCACCTTCGCCGACTTCATCGATCTCGTGGTCCCGGAACTACAGCGCCGCGGTCTGGTCTGGGAGGACTACGAGGGCGGCACCCTGCGGGAGAGCATCTACGAACCCGGTCAGGTGCGGCTGCGTGACGACCACCCGGGCGCCCGCTACCGCCGCAATTAGTCCTCTACTTGCGGATCGTCCTGTGCCTGAAGGCGGAACTCGCGTGCCTGGACACGTCACTCGCGTGCTTGGGCACGTGACTCGTCCGGTCACGCGAGTTCGCCATCCCGGCACGCGAGTTCGCCGTCCAAGCACGCGTGTCCCGTCTTCGAGCAAGGGTGCGGCGTGGGGCGGGCCTTGGTCGAGACCGCAAGTAGTCCTCTGGTTGCGGTCTTGGCGTCGACCATCAGGACTCCGTGACGAGCTTGCCGATCTCCTGGTCGAAGTCGAACCATTCCGGCTCGGAACCGGCGGGCACGACGTCGTAGGTGAGGTCGAGGAACTCGGCCAGCTCCTGCGCCGGCGCTTCGAGCACCGCGCAGCCGTCGGGCGCGCTGAGCGCGAAAATCACGATCGAGGCGTCGTCGGCCGGGCTGATGATCACGTCGCCCTCGCCCGATGGGGTGAGGAGGCCGTCCGCGAGCAGGTCCCGGCCGAACATCCAGCGGACCGTGCCGCCGCCTGAGTGGTAGGCCACCACGACGGCGTAGGGGTCTTCCGGGTCGTACTCGAGATCGGCTTGGACCGGGAGGGGGTCCGCACCGAAAGTGCGCAGACCGAAGACGATGGTCCCCCGGATGAGGTCGCTTTCCTTGTCCAACGCTCTAGCCCCTTACGTTCGGTTGCTGTTGATCTTCAGCCATGGATAACGCAATGTGAAGTCTTTTCGTGACCCGAGTCGACAACTTTCACACGTTCGGCTGAGAGCTGTGTCTCACGTGCTCACAGACGGTTCCCGCTGTGCACGTGCGGTGAGCAACTGGGAAAACGATCATCCGTGCAAAAGAAAGAGATTCCGCACGTGCATATTCCGGTGACTGAAAATAGCCAACCATTCGGCGGATGAAATCGCTATTGTTTGAGGTTAGCATCACAATTGCGTCGTTCGCGATTTTCCGGAGTCCGGCGTGGCTCCGTCCTGGACCTCGGCGAGCTTGATCGTGGTGTGCCGGGAAGGGGAAGAGCGATGGGTGTGCGAATCACGGTCACCATTCCGAGGGCGGACGCTGGCCGGCGTGAGACGGTTCACGGGCAGCGGCGCCGGGAGCGCCGGGGCTGCGTGCCGCCCCCGCTCCGAGCGGGCGACGGGACCGATCCGGCTGTGCCGAGAGCTCAGGGACGTCGCGGTGATTGAGCGGCTCCCGATGCGCGTCGGGCAGGCCGACATCGATCGGCTCGAGGGCGTCATCGGGACGCTTCGTGCGCGCGACTACCGCGAAGGCGGCGGGGCATGCCGCGAACTTCTGCGGGTGCTGGAGCCCTACGGCGTGGCACTGCGGCGGGGGATGATGTCCGAGGCGCTGGCGCGGAGGCTGGCGGGCGTGGTCGCGGATCTCCACAATCTGGTCGGCTGGACGGAATTCGACTCCGGCCGCCCCGTCCGGGCGGAGCGGCACTTCCGCCGCGCGCTCGAACTCGCGGCGGAGGCGGGCAACGACGATCTCGCCGCCAACATCCACTACCGGCTCGGCCGGATGTACCTGCATCACCGCTCTCCAGTGGAGGCGCTCGACCAGTTCGGTCAGGGACAGCTCGCGGCCCGCCGGGCGGGCACGCCGCTGTCGCAGGCCATTCTCTCGGCGAACGAGGCATGGGCCTACGCGCTGCTCGGCGACGTCCGCCAGGCGCTGGACAAGCTTTCCCATGCCCCGGAACAGTTCGCCAGTTCCTCGGCCGACGTCGCCCCGTCGTGGTCGGCTTTCTTCACGGCCAACGACATGGCCGCGATGATCGGCACGGTGCGCACCGAACTCGCCAGGCTCGTCGACGTCCGCCACAGCGGGGAGGCCATCCCCGCGCTGACCGAGGCCATCGACGGCTACGGCCCGGACATGGCGCGCAGCCGGTCGCTGACGATGATCTGGCTCGCCGTCGACCACGCGCTGGAAGGCGACCTCGACCGCGCGGCGGAGGTCGGCCTCGCCGCGATGGAGATCGCGGACGGAATCCGTTCCGCGCGGACGCGGGATCGTTTGCGGCCGCTGTCGGAATGCGCGCGGAGACGAGCTGACGACATTAACGCGCGGGAACTCCTTGACCGGATCGCAACATTTCGTGCCAGCGCCTGAGCGCCGGAGAATGGGTGGAGGAATGACCGGATCAATTACCTCAGGCGTAGGCTCGCGAGCATGAAACGGACTTCGTTCGCGCAGTGGCCGTGCTCGATCGCGCGCACCATGGACCTGCTCGGCGACTGGTGGACGCCGCTGGTGCTGCGGGAGGCGTTCTACGGGATCCGCCGGTTCGACGAGTTCCAGCAGGAACTCGGCATCGCGCGGAACACCCTCGCCGACCGGCTGCGCCGCCTCGTCGGTGAAGGGCTGCTGGAAAAGCGGGCTTACCAGGCCGATCCGGTCCGTTACGACTACGTGCTGACCGAGAAGGGCGCCGATTTCTACGGTGTGCTCACCGCGATGACGCGGTGGGGCGACCGCTGGCTCTCCGGGGAGGACGGGCCGCCGATCACCCTCCATCACGACACCTGCGGGCACGACACGCACGCCGAGGTCGTCTGCGCGCACTGTGCCGGGCCGCTCACCGCGGAGAACACCCGGGCGCGGCTCGGGCCGGGCTACCCGTCGAAGCTCGCGAGCCGCCCTGACGTGGTGCGCCGCTTCACCGTCCAGGAAGGTTTGACAACCTAAGTCTATCTACGCAACTATCGAAGTCACGAGCATGGAGAGGGGGCCACGATGGAGTGGACCGGCGCCAAATACGCCGACAAGCCGACGGTCGAGGTCCAGGCCTGGGTCGATGCCGATCCGGAGCGTGTCTGGTCGATCGTCTCGGACGTGCGGCTGATGCCGGGGATGAGCCAGGAACTCCAGGCGGCCGAATGGTGCGACGGCGCGGCCGGTGACGCCGCGGTCGGCAGGCGGTTCGTCGGCCGCAGCAAGCACGACGCGTTCGGCGAATGGGAGACGACGTCGCACGTCGTCGAATGCGAGGCGCCGCGCGTCTTCACCTGGGCGGTCCACGACCCCGAGACGCCGACCGCGCTGTGGCGCTTCACGTTGGAGCCCGAGAACGGCGGTACGAAGCTCCGGCAGTGGATGCAGGTGGGGCCGGGCCGATCGGGTCTTTCGCTGGCCATCGAGCAGATGCCGGACAAGGAGGAGAAGATCGTCTTTGTCCGGTTGCGTGAATTCGAGAACGCGATGACCGCGACCCTCGCCGCGATCAAGGAGCGGGCCGAGGCGGCCCGCGCGTGATGCGGACGGCGACCACGGTCGAGGCCTCGCGGGGCTGGTGGGACACGCTGGATTTCGTGCTGGAGGCGGAAAAACTCGGCCTCGACGACTGCTGGGTCGCCGAGGCGTGGGGTTCGGACGCGCCGTCCGTGCTCGGCTATCTCGCCGCGCGGACCGAACGGATCCGGCTCGGCTCGGGGATCATCCAGCTCGGCACGCGGAGTCCGGTCGCGATCGCGCAGGCCGCGCTGACGCTCTCGGAGCTGTCCGGTGGCCGGTTCGCCCTCGGGCTCGGGGCCTCGGGGCCACAGGTGATCGAAGGTCTGCACGGCGTTCCGTTCGCCCGGCCGCTGACGCGGATGCGCGAAACGGTCGCGATCATCCGTCAGGCGTTCGCGGGGGAGAAGATCTCGTTCACCGGCAAGGAGTTCGAGATCCCGCTGCCGGGTGATGCCCGGCCGATGCGGCTGTCGACGACGCCGAATCCGGACATCCCGATCCACTTGGCGACGCTCTCGCCGAAGCTCCTTGAGCTGACCGGCGAGATCGCGGACGGCTGGCTGGGCACCAGTTTCGTCCCGGAGGGGGCGGAAGCCTACTTCTCGCATCTCGACGCCGGTCTCGCGAAGGCGGGCCGGTCGCGGGCGGACCTCGACGTCTGCCAGGGCGCCGAGGTCGCGTTCGCCCGGGACGAGGACGAGTTGCGCGGTATGGTCGCGGGCCGCAAGGCCGAACTCGCGTTCAGCCTCGGCGGGATGGGTTCGGCGAAGACGAACTTCTACAACAACGCCTACAGCAGGCAAGGCTGGGCCGAGGCCGCCGCGGCCGTGCGGGAACGCTGGCAGGCAGGCGACCGGGAAGGCGCCGCCGCGCTGGTGACCGACGAAATGGTGCTCGGCACGACGCTGATCGGCACCGAACCGATGGTGGCGCGACGGCTGGCTGTCTGGCGTGACGCCGGGGTCGACACGGTCCGGCTGTACCCGGCGGGGGAGACGGTCGCCGACCGGCTCGCCACGCTCGGCCGCGCGCTGGACCTGGTCCGCGCTCTGGGCTGAATGCCCGTGCCGGTTGAGGTGACCGGCCGAGCGCGACCGGCCACGCCTGCTCCAAGCGGGTAGAACTTGTTTCACTTTTGCGCTCGGCTGGAGAACATGACCTCGCTCGATCCCCACGCGAGGAGGATTCATGAGTCCCGATTCCGGTCTGTCCCGGCGCCAGGTCCTGCTGGGCGCTGGGCTCACGCTCGCTTCGGGACTTCCGTTCGCCGGAACGGCTTCGGTGGACGCCGCGGTGATCGGCGAGTACGACGTCGTCGTGGCCGGCGCGGGAGCGGCCGGGATGACCGCCGCGCTGACGGCGGCCAGACGCGGACTCAGCTGTGTCGTGCTGGAGAAAGCGGCGAAGTTCGGCGGTTCGGCCGCCCGGTCGGGGGCGGGGATCTGGATTCCGGGCAACTCGGTGCTGGCGGCGGCAGGCGTCCGCGACACCCCGGAAGAGGCCGCACGGTACTTGGCCGCGGTGGTCGGCCCGTCGATCCCCGCCTCACGGCAGCGGGCTTTCCTCGCCAACGGCCCGGCGATGCTTTCGTTCGTGATGGCCAACAGTCCGCTGCGGTTCCGGTGGATGGAGGGCTACAGCGACTATTACCCGGAACTGCCGGGAGGGAAGCCGGGCGGCCGCTCGATCGAACCCGATCAGCTCGACGGGAACGTCCTCGGCGCCGAACTGGCCAACCTGAACGCGCCCTATCTCGCCACACCCGCGGGGATGGTCGTCTTCAGCGCCGACTACAAATGGCTCGCGCTGGCCGCGGTCCACCCGAAGGGCGCCGCGGTGGCCGCCGCCTGCCTCGCCCGCGGTACGGCCGCCGCTCTCGCCGGGCAGAAACCGCTCACCATGGGGCAATCGCTGGCCGCGGGCCTGCGAGCCGGACTACAGCGCGCAGGCGTCCCGGTGTGGCTGAACACGCCTCTGACGGATCTCGTCATCGAAAACGGGAAAGTCGCCGGAGTGACCGTCGCGGCAGGCGTGGTGAAGGCACGGCGCGGTGTCATCGTCGGCTCCGGCGGGTTCGAGCACAACGCCGCCATGCGGGCGGAACACCAGCGGCAGCCGATCGGTACACAGTGGACGGTCGGTGCCCGGTCGAACACCGGCGACGGGATCCTGGCGGGAAAGCGGGCCGGAGCGGCGCTGGACCTGATGGACGACGCCTGGTGGGGCCCGGCGATCCCGTTGCCGGGCGAGCCCTACTTCTGCCTCGCCGAGCGGACACTTCCCGGCGGGCTGATGGTGGACGCGGCGGGCAAACGGTTCGTCAACGAAGCGGCGCCCTACAGCGACGTCGTGCACACGATGTACGACAGGAACCCGACGTCGCCCACGATCCCGGCGTGGCTGGTCGTCGACCAGCACTACCGCAACCGATACCTGTTCCGCGACGTCGCGCCACTGCTGCCGCTCCCCGAAGAGTGGTACTCGGCGGGCGCGGTCAAGAAGGCGTGGACCGTGGAGGCGCTCGGCTCCGCGATCGGCGTCCCGCCGCAGGCGTTGCGCGCCACGGTCAACCGGTTCAACGGCCAGGCACTGTCCGGTGTGGACAGTGACTTTCGCCGGGGCGCCAGCGCCTACGACCACTACTACACCGACCCGTACGTCCTGCCGAACTCGTGCCTCGCCGCGCTTTGGGAGCCCCCGTTCTACGCGTTCAAGATCGTCCCTGGCGACCTCGGCACCAAGGGCGGGATGCGGACCGACGCGCGGGCGCGGGTCCTGCGGCCCGACGGCTCGGTCATTTCCGGGCTGTACGCCGCGGGGAACGCCAGCGCGGCGGTGATGGGCAACAGCTACGCGGGTGCCGGGTCGACGATCGGCCCGGCGATGACCTTCGGGTACGTCGCGGCGAACGACCTGGCGGATCACCCGGTGAGCTGAAGGGGACTTTCCCCTCATGAGATGGGGTTGAAGGGCGCCTTCGCCACGTCTGACGCGGGTATGGCGTCCTTCAGCCCTCGGCTAAGGTGGGGCGTTCGCGTGGCATCAAGGGCTGGGGGGTCCGCCATGAGCGTCAGACGTTCCTATCACCACGGGGACCTCCGTCGTGCGCTCGTCCTGGCCGCACGCGAGCTCCTCGTCGAGCGAGGTCCCGAGGGGGTGAGCCTGCGCGGCGCGGTCGCGAAGGTGGGCGCGTCCACCGCGGCGCCGTATCGGCATTTCCGCGACAAGGACGCCCTGTTGGTGGCGGTCGCGCTGGAGGGGCACGCTGAACTGCACGCCTGCCTGCGGGGCTGCGGCGCCGGTACGGTGACCGCGCTCGGGCATACCTACCTCGGCTTCGCGCTGGAGAATCCCGCGTTGTACCGGTTGATGGCCGGCGCCGGGATCTGCGACCGCGGCGCGCATCCGGAACTCGGCGAGGCACACCGGGAGACCTGTGCGGTGCTGGCCGATCGGGTGAGGGAGCAGCACGATCCTGGCGGGTTCGCCGTCACGCTGTGGTGCCTGCTCCACGGGCTGGCCACGCTCGTGATCGACGGCCATGTCGCCCGCGGTTCCGCCATCGCCGAAACCGAGCGCAGCCTGGCGTTCCTGGTCGACGCCGCCGGCTGACGTCCGCCTGGGTGATCTGGGCCACAATGTCTCCGGCGATGTCCGGAAACTCCCGCCCCGGCAAAGTCAACGGTGTTTACATGCTCGCATGAACGCATACGACTGGGAGCCGCCCACGGCTGCGGAAATGGCCGCATGGGAGGCGCAGGCCGCGGAATTCGAACGTCTCGCCGCCGAACACGCCGAAGAACGCTTCTCCGGTCGTTCGGACAGCGGCTTTGTCGAGGCCGAAGTGGACGGCAACGGACGGCTGATCGACCTGGACGTCAGCGCGGACGCCCTGCGCCAGGCCTACCCGCAGAACATCGGCCCGGACACGATCGAAGCCATCACCGCCGCGCGCGCCGCGGCCGGTGCCGCCGGTCGCGAGAAGGCCGCGGAACGCTTCCCGGAGGTGTTCGCGTGAGCCGCAGGAGCAGGCTGGAGAACCTGGTCAGCGAGATCGAGGAGCGCGACGAGAAGCGGACGCGGGCGATCGCGAACGTCCGGTCGCAGACCATCGAGGTCGACATCCCCGACGATCTCGGCGTCGTCGAGGTCTCCGGCGCCGGGCGCCTGGAGCGGATCGAGATCGATCTCGACAACCTGCCCTACACCACGGCTCCCGCGTTGAGCGCGAGCCTGCTGGAGGCGATCGTCGCCGCCGAGGAACACGCACAGGAACTCAGGCAGCAGGCGCTCGACGTCTCGCGCCCCCGCTGAACGGAGAACGACTTTGGCTCAGATCGACGGCACCGGCTACTACGTCGTGCCCGACGCCCTCCGCAAGAACACCGACGCGTGGGTCATCGCGGGTGACGCCTGGTATGAGTTCCTCAAGCTCGCCGGCGACTACGCGGCGATGTCCGATTCGGACATGGGACTGCTCGGCAGGAAGACCAATTTCCCGCGGGACTACAACGTCGCCCGCGAAACCATCCTGAAGACCACTCGGACCGGCTATGAACAGATCCAGGAAGTCCGCGACAACCTGGACAAGGTCGCCAAGGACTACGAGGACCGCGACGCCGAGTATTACGAGCGGTTCGGCTACATGAGCGACGACGACGCGAGCAAGCGCTTCTAGGCCTTCCGAGAGTTAAGGAACAGAGCATGGCGACACGCGAGAAGGCCGAATGGCCGGAGAACAGCGCGAACAAGGTCCAGGAGAAGGCCGAGAAGTACAAGCACAAGGGCGCGCTCAGCACCCTGGCGATGATCCGGGACGGCCTCTTCGGCAACGCCGACCGGATGGAGGAACTGGCCGTGTGGTGGGGCCAGGCCCCGTACATGGTCGACTCCGAGAACGCCATCGACGACTCCCGCAACAACCTCGCCGCGTACTGGCAGGGCGGCGGTTACGACTCGTACAACACCTACGCGATCAACGCGACGAAGCGCATCTCGCGTAACGAAGGCGTTTTCAACGAGATCGCGAGCACGATGGAGAGCTGCATCGACATCGTTTACGAAACCTACGCCGACGCGATCGGGTTCATCAGCGAGTGCGCCAACCAGCTCGTCGAGGCGGCGACGAACCTCATCGAGGACTGGTTCAACCCTCCCGGTGAGGCGGCGAACATGATTCGCGTCCTGAACGGGTTCGTCCAGGCCGTCAGCGACCTGATCGAGGCGTCGGTCCGCAAGATGGGCGACCTGCGCCAGATGGGTGTCTTCCTCTCCCGGCAGGCGAACGACTTCGCCGACGTCATGAAATTGGCCGAACCGGCCGGGAACCCCGACCTCTGGGCCGTCAAGCCGGTGCCGAAGGAACCCGCGGCCGCGCGGTGACGGACGAGCCGCCGAAGGAAGAGGACGCCGAACGCCTGCTCGAGAACCCGTGGGATCCGGAGACGCTGGCCGCCAAACGCAAGAAGGCGGGCAAGCCGAAGGCCCGGATCAAGGGGGCGGGCAAGCCCGCCGAAGACGCCGAGTACCGCATCAAGTTCGGTAAAGCCTGGTAGGGGAAGAAGCGTCCCTTCAGTGCGTGCCACGCGGTGAAGGGACGCTATACGCCGTCTCGTGTGCGGTGGTTGCCCGGTAGGCGATCGGTCACGGAAATGCCCTGATGACAACGGAAGCCATGATCTTTCGCTGATCATCCGGCCCGGTTCGGCCGCGAGCACTCGGCGAGCGCGGCACCGAAGGAACGCGCGGTGCTCGCCAGCCCGGCGACCAGCGAAACCGGGTCCCGCCGGACGGGCAGGACGGCGGCGAGTGCCGCGCCGACCCGGCCGTCCGGGGTTCTGATGGCGACGGCCGCGCAGCCGAGTCCCGCCGTGATGGTCTCCGACTCGGCCGCGTATCCGGCCGCGCGGATCTCCAGCGCGTCGGCGTCCGGTTCCGCGAGCGCGTGGTGGTGAGCGGCCAGAAGCCGTCCGGCGGCGGTCCCGGGCGGCAGCGGGGTGCCCGGCCACGCGGGGACGTCGTCGGCGGGCAGGACGGCTCCCGCCGCGACCAGCGCGCGGCCTTCCCTCGGTACCGCGAGCACGAGACCCGCCCGCATCCGCGCCGAAAGCGACGGCAGCCACTCCTTGGCCAGATCGCGCAGTTCGGGCTGCCAGAACCGGCCGAGCCGGAACACCCGGGAGCCGATCCGGTAGCCGCGGCCCGCCCGCTCGACCGCGCCGAGGTCGGCCAGCTGGTCGAGGAGCCGGTGCACAGTGGTCTTCGGGAGCCCGGTGGCCCGCACGAGCTGGGTCAGCCCGGCCTGCCCGCCGTGCTCGTTGAGCGCTTCGAGCAACGTGAACGCGCCTTCGAGCACGCCACGTCCGCTGACGGTTTCCCGCATCGCCGCCCTTTCTCGAGATCAGGCCACACCTGGAGAAGTAAAGTGCGCCCCAGGCCGTCCGGGATACGAACTTCCGGGCAGCCGAAGGGGCAGCGTTCCGCTGAACGGCCCAGCCCGCGACGTGACCGACACCGCGCCGGAAAACCACCGTGCCGGGTCCTGCGCCCCGGCGAGTTCCTGGCATGCTGGCAAGGTTCACGCGAACACCACAGCTCCCAGGGGGACGTCGACAATGGAGGAGATCCGCCGCCTCGCCGACCGGTTCGATCTCATCGAGCCCGTCGGCGGCGGCTCCATGGGCACCGTGTGGCGGGCACGCGACGACAACCTGGAGCGCACGGTCGCGGTCAAGGAACTCCTTCTGCCGCACGGGCAAGGAGAGCAGAAGGCCGACGAGGCCAAGAATCGCGCGCTGCGCGAGGCCAGGATCGCCGCGCGGCTGGTACATCCGCACGCCATCACCGTCTTCGGGGTGATCGACGAGCAGGACCGCCCGTGGATCATCATGGAGTACCTCCCCTCGATCAGCCTCGCGGACAAACTGCGTGAAGGGCCGATGGAGGTCGACGACGTCATCCGCCTCGCCATCCAGCTGTGCTCGGCGCTGGCGGCCGCGCACCGGGCGGGCATCGTCCACCGCGACATCAAGCCCGGCAACGTCCTGCTCGGCGAGGACGACACCGTCAAGATCACCGACTTCGGGATCTCACGGGCGATGGGCGACGTCCAGCTCACCGCGACCGGTGAGATCTCCGGGACACCGGCGTTCCTGGCGCCCGAGGTGGCCCGCGGCGAGGACGCCACTTCCGCTTCCGACGTGTTCTCGCTCGGCGCGACGCTGTACACCGCGCTCGAAGGCGGCTCGCCCTACGGCACGGCGGAGAATCCGATCGCGCTGCTGTACCGCGCGTCCAGCGGGGAAATCACCCCACCGGTCAAATCCGACATCCTGACGCCGCTGTTGACCCGGCTCCTCGACGTCCGGCCGGACAGCAGGCCGACGATGACCGAGACCGAGCGGGAGCTGCGGGCGCTGGCGGCGGGGGAGCCGACGACGCTCATCGCCGAGGAGCCACCGCCGAAGGCGCGCAAGGGAATGCTGATCGGCGTGCTCGCCGGGTTCCTCGTGCTCGCCGCCGTCGCCGCGGCCGTGGTCGTCTTCCTCGCCCGCGGCGAGGACCCGCCGCCGGACGCCGCGCCGCCGCCTGCCTCGCAGTCGCAGGCCGTCACCCCGCCGCCGTCCTCTCCTGAACCGCAGCCGCCGACCTCCTCGGCGGCGCCCCCGTCGTCGTCACCGCCTCCGGCCACGTCGTCTTCCGCGCCGCCTCCGGCGCAGACGCCAGGGCAGGCGCTCGCGGCCTACTACACGCTCATCCCGGGGAACCTCCAGGCCGGGTTCGCGACGCTGTCCGACAACTTCAAGCGCACCAGGAACCAGAGCTTCGAGCGGTACTCGGGCTACTGGAAGGAATACCGCTCGGTGAGCGTGTCGAACGTGTCCGAATCCGGGAACACGGTGACGGCGACGCTCACCTACGTCCTCGCCTCAGGAGGGACCAAGACGGGGAGGGAGACCTTCGAGCTGGTCCAGCAGGACGGCCGGTATCTCATCGACTCCCAGCGGGCAGGCTGAGTTTCCCGGCGAGGCGCTGAAGCCAGGCCTCGACCTCTTCGGGGGAGCGGTCCGGGAGGCCGAAGATCGTCTCGGTGACCCCGGCGGCTTCCAGCTTGGCCAGGTTCTCCGGGTCCGGGCGGACGCCGAGCGCGGAGATCTCCGGTTCTCCGGAACGGCCTTCTTCGCGCCAGATCTCGCGAAGCCGGCGTGCCTTGTCCTCGATGTCCGTGTCGCCGGGAGTGGTGAGCCAGCCGTCGGCCGACTTCGCGATCCAGCGGAACGTCTTCTCCGTCCCGCCCGCGCCGACGGTCACCGGGATGTGCGCTTGAGCCGGTTTCGGCCAGGCCCAGCTCGCGCCGAACGAGACGAACTCGCCCGCGTACGACGCTTCGTCGTCCGTCCAGAGCGCGCGCATCGCTTCGACGTACTCGCGCAGGACCGTTCGACGCTTGCCGCCGGGGACGCCGTGATCGGCCAGTTCGTCGACGTTCCAGCCGAAGCCGACGCCGAGGGTGACCCGCCCGCCCGAGAGATGATCGAGGCTGGCGATCGTCTTCGCCAGCGTGATCGGATCGCTCTCGACCGGGAGGGCCACCGCCGTCGCGAGCCGGATCCGCGTGGTCACCGAGGCCGCGGTGGCCAGCGCGACCCACGGATCCAGCGTGCGCAGGTAGCGGTCGTCGGGCAGTGACGAGTCGCCGGTGCGCGGATGCGGAGCCGCCCGTTTGACCGGGATGTGCGTGTGTTCGGGCACGTGGAAGGCGTCGAAGCCCGCCGCTTCCGCCGCCCGCGCGGCGGCCGCCGGTGTGATGCCCCGGTCACTGGTGAACAGCACTATCCCGTGTCTCACAGCCGCTCACGTTATTAGAACGTGTTTCAGTTAGCAACCGTCGCGCGCAGGGTGACCGGCAGCGCGTTCAGTCGCCAGGTGCCCGGGTCCGGGATCCGCAGCAGTCCGTCCGCGAGCGCGAGATCGGGGAACCGGCGCAGCAGTGCGGTGAGCGCGACTTCGGTCTGCACCCTCGCAAGCGAGGCGCCGAGGCAGAAATGTGGCCCGTGGGCGAACGCCAGATGCCACGCGGGCCCCGCCGCGCGCCGGATGTCGAAGACGTCCGGGTCTGGGAACGCCCTCGGATCCCGGTTCACCGCGGCGATCGCGACGGTAACAGGTTCTCCTTCGGGGATCAGGACGTCGCCGATCCGGACGTCCGTCGTGGTGAGCCGGGGGATCGTCAGCAGCTGCGGGCTGCACCAGCGCATCAGTTCCTCGACCGCGCCGGGCATCAGGCCCGGGTCTTCGCGGAGCTCGGCCAGCTGAGCGGGATGGGCGAGCAGGATCTCGACGGAGTTGGCGATGAGGTTGCCGGGCACCTGGCCGCCAAGGACGAGCTGCCAGACCAGGGCGACCAGCTCGGTTTCGCTGAGCCTGTCGCCGTCTTCGGCCTGGATCTGGAGTAGCTGCGAGACGACGTCTTCGGCGGGCTCGAGCTTCCGGTTCGCGATGGCGGCGAGTGAGTCCTCGACGATCCCTGGAACCGCTTTCGCCAGCCCGGGGCCGTCGCCCGCCGCGACCATGGTGCCGTACTCGCGCCAGCGCGGGCGGTCGGCTTCGGGGATGCCGACCAGGGCGCAGATCACGTCGATCGGTAGTGGACGCGCGAAGGCGGTGACCAGGTCGATCCGGTCTTGTCCGGCGAGACCGTCGAGGAGGTCGTCCACGAGCCGCTCGATCCCCGGCCGGAGCGCGGCGGCCTTGCGCGGGGTGAACGCGGGGGAGACGAGGCGCCGGAGCCGGAGGTGTTCCGGGCCTTCGACCTCCTGCATGGACCGCATGTACGGGCGGCAGTGCTCAGGGATCTCCATGCGCTGATAGCTGGCCGAGCTCAAAGCGAAACGCGGGTCGCTCAGCATTTTCCGCGCTTCTTCGTGGCGCAGGATCGCCCACATCGAGAACCCCGGCGCGGAGAGCTTGGCGATGGGGGAGCGCTCACGGACCGGGCTGTACGCGGTGAACGGATCGCGCAGGACCTCGGGGTCGGTCAGAAGGATCTCGGGAACGTCGGACAAGGCAGGTCTCCCAGTTCGGATGTTTAAAACAGATGTTCTCATCATCTGAATGCTCACGGTATCTTGATCCTCGTCCCCAGGCAACGACAGGAGACCGATGGCTCGGCTGAGCAGGGCGGAGACGCAGGAGCGCAATCGCACGAAGGTGCTGGCCGCCGCGCGTGACGAGTTCGCGGAACGGGGCTTCCGGGACGCCAAGATCGACGTCATCGCCGAACGGGCGGAACTCACCCGCGGCGCGGTCTACTCGAATTTCCCCGGTAAACGCGCGCTGTACTTCGCCGTTCTGGCCGAACTGGCGGAACGGTCCGCCGGAGCACCGCACGCCGTACCGGGCGAGACGCTCCAGGACGCGTTGGGAGCACTGGCCATGGCGAGGGTGGCGGCGCTTCCCTTGGGCGACGACCCAGCGGGCCTCGTGCGTGATCTGATGCCGGAAGTGCTGGCCGACGAGCGGATCCGGCGTCCGTTCGCTCAGCTGGTGAAGCTCAACGGGCTGCTGCTCGGGCTCGCGCTGGAGCGGCTCGATCCGCCGGAACGTCCGGCGGGAGCGCCGATCCCGCGTCGTGTCCGGCTCGCGGAGACGGTGCTGACCACGCTGCACGGCGCCGGCCAGCTGGCGGCCGCCGCGCCGGGACTCGTCGAGCCCTTCGACGTCGTGAGCGCCTGCGAGCGACTGGCGGGGCTGACCCTCAACGACTGGTGGGCGCCGCCGGTCATCGCGCCCGCGGCGCGGCCCGCCGACCGGCCGTGGTCACCGCCCGGGGCCGCCGACCTCGTGCGCGCCGAGACGTTCATTCCCGCCGATGGCGTGGTGGTCGTCCTGGGCACCCATCGGCTGGTCGCCGCCGAAGAGGCCGTGCGGGCCCACGGTCGCGACGTCACCGTGGTCGTCGTGACCAGCGAGCCCGACGAACTGGTCCCGCTGACCCGGCTGATCGTCGCGGAGGTGTGCGGCGGTCTGCGGCAGGCCTTCCCGGAGCGGGCCTGGCCGGGCGTGCGCGTGGTGTGCGACGTGACCGGGACGCTGGCGGCCGCCGCGGGGGTGCTCGCGGTCAGCGACGAGACCGAGGCCGCGGTCCGGGTCGAGCGGGGGCGGATCGTCGCCACGGCGGACGGGCGCGGCGCGGGGCACGCCGTCGCGGCGACGGACGATGTGTCCCGTGTGGACCAACGCGGCTAGACGACGTCCGTATGCCTGATGCGGTACACCTGGAGGCGAAGTCCGTAGTACTTCTCGGTTTCGCCGACCCAGACCATCCCGAGCCGTTTCGCGGTCGCGATGGCACGCACGTTGTTCGGCCGCGCGACGGCGAAGAGTTCGTCCGTGTCCTGGGTGAACGCCCAGCCGAGCAGCGCGCGGGCGGCCTCGGAGGCGTATCCCTCGCCCCAGGCGTCCGGATGCAGCTGCCAGCTGATCTCCAGGTCCTCTTCGTACGGTGGCAGCAGGTGGATGCCCAGTCCGCCGACGACCGCGCCGTCCTCCTTGCGCCGCACCGCCCATCTTCCGCGTGGCGGCACGAGGTTGGGCTGAGCCTGTTGCCAGGCCTGGAGAACCGAGCGCATCGCCGCGGCATCGGTCACCCGGTCCATCGCCGGGGTGAGCCAGCGGGTCACGTCGGCGGTGCCGTAGATGGCCAGTGCGGCTTCGGCGTCGTCCTCGGACCAGTCACGGACGACGAGCCTTTCGGTGGTCAAGTCCATAAGAGAACGCTACGCCTCCCAGCTCACGAAAGCGGCGGTCCGCGTACCTTGACCCCATGCGCGCCGATGCCCCGACCACACCCGAGCAGGCCTGTCCGATCGCCCCGGTGGTCGACCTCGTCTTCAGCCGCTGGACCACGCCGATCCTGTGGGCGCTCAACGAATTCGGCAGGCAGCGGTTCGTCGAACTCGAGCGGCGGATCGGGACGATCACGCCGAAGGTGCTGACCCAGCGGCTGCGGCAACTGGAACGCGACGGCCTCCTCACGCGGACCTATCACGCGGAGGTGCCGCCCCGGGTCGAGTACGAAATCAGCGACCTCGGCCGGAGCCTGGCACCGCTGTTCGCGACCCTCGCGGACTGGTCGGCGGCGAACCTGCCGAGGGTCGAGGAGGCCCGGTCGGCCTACGACTCGGGACGATAGCGCTCCTCTTTCTTGACTGATCGGTCCAGATATGGCTACGCTGCTCTGGTGTCCCGGGTGAAGGAATTCGACGTCGACGCGGCCTGCGGTGCCGCGCTGGAACTGTTCTGGCGGCAAGGGTACGAGGCCACCTCGGTCAACGACCTGGTCACCGAGCTGGGCATCGGCAAGGCCAGTCTCTACGCGACGTTCGGTACCAAGCACGAGCTGTACTTGACCGTCTTGAACCGCTACATCGCCCGTGGCAACGAGCGGTTCGTCGAGGACTTCGCCGGACCGGGGCCCGCGCTCGCCGGGGTGCGGCGGCTCATCGACCGCTTTCTCGCCGAAACACTCGACGAACCGGGGCGCAAAGGCTGTTTCGTCGTCAACGCCGCGATGGAGATGATGCCGAGGGATCCCGAGGTCGCGCGCGTGGTCGAGCGCAGCTGGGACGCACTCGAACTGGCCTTGCGGATGGCGCTGAGCCGGGCGAAGGCGCAAGGCGAACTCGACACCGCCACCGACCCGGAATCGCTCGCCGCCTTCCTGCTCACCGTTTTGCAGGGGATGCGGGTGCTGGGCAAGGGACCGGATCCCGGGGCGCGGGCCCGGGCGACGGCGAAGCAGGTCATCGCGGTTCTCGAAGCCGCCCGTCCACGGTGATTTCATCAGGCTCAAATACTAGAACGATCGGACCAGAAAGTTGGATACTGTGGGGAAGCGTTTCAGCGGCAAAGTCGTCCTCGTCACCGGGGGAGGTTCCGGGATCGGCCGCGCCACAGCGGTTGCCTTCGCACGCGAAGGCGCGCAGGTCGTCGTTTCCGGCCGGGACGGCGAGAAGCTGCGTCAGACCGTGAAGGAGATCGAGGCCGAGGGCGGCGCGGCCGACGCGGTGGTCGCCGACGTGGGTGTCGGCGCCGAAGTCGAGCGTCTCGTCACCGAAACCGTGCGACGGCACGGCAAACTCGACGTCGCGTTTAACAACGCGGGCGTCCTCGGCAGCCCCGCGCCGACCGCGGACCTCGATGAAGACGGTTTCGACGCCGTCGTACGGACCAACCTCACCGGCACCTGGCTGTCGATGAAGCACGAGATCGCGCAGATGCGGGCAGGAGGCGGGGGAGTCATCGTCAACATGGCGTCCAACATCGGCTCGCATATCCGTCTCCCGGGCATGGCCGCCTACGCCGCTTCGAAGGCCGCCGTGGACGTGCTGACCAGGACAGCCGCCCGCGACCACATCGCGGAGGGGATCCGGATCAACGCGGTCAGCCCCGGCGCCACGGACACCGACATGTCGTTCCGGCCCGGCGAGACCGAGGCCGACCGCGCCGAACGGCTCGGCGCGGTCATCCCGCTCGGCCGGATCGGCAAGGTCGAGGAGATCGCCGCGGCGGTGCTCTGGCTGGCTTCCGACGAGTCCGCGTCCGTCGTGGGACACGACATCGTCCTCGACGGCGGCGTGAGCGCCTGAGCCTCAGCGGCGTGAAGGCAGCAGTTCCTGCATCTTCGTCTTGATCCCTTGCGTCACCAGGTGCCAGGCGTCGGGCTCGCCCTTGAGGACGGCTTCGGTCATCGACTTGAGCTGCTCGAAAGTGGCGTGCGGCGGGATCGGCGGCACCTCGGGATCGCAGCGGACGTCGAGCACGGTCGGCACATCGGCCGACAGCGCGACGTCCCATGCCTCGCCGAGCCGGGCGGGATCGTCGACGGCGATCCCGCCAAGGCCGACCTGGAGCGCGAAGTCCGCATAGGACACTTCCGGGAGGCTCTGTGACGCTTCGAACTTCGGCGCGCCGCCCATGGCACGCAGTTCCCAGGTGACCTGGTTCAGATCGCCGTTGTGGAAGACGCAGATGACGCAACGCTGATCCGTCCACAGCTCGCGGTACCGGGCGATCGTCAGCAGTTCCGCCATGCCGTTCATCTGCATCGCGCCGTCGCCGACCAGCGCGATCACCGGCCGGCCGGGATGGGCGAACTTCGCGCCGATCGCGTAGGGGACGCCGGAGCCCATCGACGCCAGTGTGCCGGAGAGGGTGCCCCGCATCCGGCCGCGCATCCGCAGGTTCCGGGCGTACCAGTTGGTGGCCGACCCGGAGTCCGCGGTGACGATGGCGTCTTCGGGGATCCGTTCGGACAGTTCGTGCACGATCCGCATCGGGTTGACCGGATCCGCGTCCAGCATCGCCTGGCGCGTCACGGTCTCCTGCCACCGGCTGACGTTTTTCTCGATCCCTTCACGCCAGCCGCGCTCGGTTTTGTTCTCCAGCAACGGGATCAGCTGCTGCAGGGTGCCCTTCGCGTCCCCGAGCAGATTGACCTCGTTCGGATAACGCAGCCCGAGGAAGCGAGGGTCGATGTCGATCTGGACCGCGCGGGCCTGGCCGAATTCCGGCAGGAACTGCGCGTACGGCATATTCGAGCCGACGATCAGGAGCGTGTCGCAGTCCCGCATCATCTCGTATGTCGGCCGGGTGCCGAGCAGA
The DNA here is from genome assembly GCF_001953865.1 of Amycolatopsis coloradensis. Taxonomy (GTDB): domain Bacteria; phylum Actinomycetota; class Actinomycetes; order Mycobacteriales; family Pseudonocardiaceae; genus Amycolatopsis; species Amycolatopsis coloradensis. Next base: position 4,813 of record NZ_MQUQ01000019.1, on the reverse strand, counting down.
CCGATCGATCCGGTGACGTACGGCACGTCGTCGGGCAGGACGTCCTTGCCCAGTAACGCTTTCGCGACTCCGGCGCCGGTCAGTTCGGCGACTTCACGCAACTCGGTGACGGCGTTGCGCCCGCCCTGCCCGACCAGTATCGCGACCTTTTCGCCCGAGTTCAGCACCTCCGCGGCGCGGGCCACCTCTTCCGAAGGAGGGATGACACTGGCCCGCGGGTGATCGGGCGGAGAGGACGGCACATGCTTGAACTCGTGCCGCGGCGGACGATAGGTCTCCTCTTGCAGATCCGCCGGGATGATCAGCGCCGTCGGCGCCCGCTGGGCGATGGCCGTGCGGAGGGCGCGGTCGAGCGCGTTCGGCAGTTGCTCGGCGACGTTCACCTCGACGAGGTATTCGCTCGCGACGTCCTTGAACAACGCCTGGAGGTCCACTTCCTGCTGGTAGCTGCCACCCATCGCGCTGCGTGCCGTCTGCCCGACGATCGCGACCACCGGCACGTGGTCGAGTTTGGCGTCGTACAGACCGTTGAGCAGGTGGATCGCACCCGGGCCGGACGTCGCCATGCAGACGCCGGCCCGTCCGCTCAGCTTCGCGTACCCGACGGCCGCGAACGCGGCCATCTCTTCGTGACGCGTCTGGACGAAGCGAGGCTTGTTATCCGCTTTGCCGAAAGCGGTCACCAGCCCGTTGATCCCGTCGCCGGGATAGGCGAAGACCTGCTCGACTTCCCATTCACGCAGCCTGGTCAGGACATGGTCGGCAACGGTTTCGCTCATGCTCGCCGGATACCGCCGCCTTCCGGCGGCTAAACGTCCTCGAGGATCTTGGTGATCCCGGCTACGACGTCCGGATGCCCGAGCGGCAAGGGCGGCGGGATCCGGTTGAACGGTTCACCCGTGCTGTGCGGAAGCGCTTCGACCGCCGTCCCGGCGGACCGCACCCGCTCGGCCAGCTCTGAGGACTCATCGGGAACGGGGTCGATCAGCAGGACGTGCGCCACGGCACCGGGATGGCGTTCGGCCAGCCGCAGGGCGTCTCCGGCCGATTCGCCGGCGGCGACGACGTCGATCGGCGGGCCGCCCGGTTCCGCGTCGCCGAGCACGTCCTCGGCCTGGGTCAGCGCCCCGTCCACCGGCAGCCTGCACCAGATGACCTGACGTTTGGCCGTGAGCGGCCGCCAAGTCGCCGGGAGCTCACCGTGCTTGCCCTCACCAGCGGGGTCGAGGACCACCAGTTTCGCTCCTTCCGCTCCACCGTCGGCGACGACCGAGGGGCCTTGGGCGCGGACGGGATCGGGTTCGGCCGGCATAGTCATTTCTCCTTCAGCAGTTCGTGCGCGGAAGTTCCGGGGAAGCGGTGTCCAGCGGGACCGAGGCCGACCTCACCAGTCCTAATTGGACGGTCTGGCGCTTCGTCACCGCTTCGAGCGCCCAATCGGTGGCGGTGCGCAGCCGGTTGCCCGGCATGGCCAGCAGGTGATACCCCCGCGTCACCGCCTTGGCGGCGAGCCCGGAAAGGGGAATGTGCAGCGGATTCGCCGCGGCCTGGTGGGCACCGAGGTCGACGACGAAGCCGAGATCATGGTGCCGGTAGGTGCCGTGCGATCCGTACCCGAGCGACGCGGCCACATTCCGCCCGGCGAGCTTGCCTTGCCGCTCGGCGTGCTGGGCGGTCATCGGTGTGTACTCGCCGGGCCGGGTCAGATCCGGGACCGCGGCCGCGTCACCGCACGCGTAGACGTCACGCCGTCCGGGGACGTTCAGTTGCGCGGTGACGACGAGCCTGCCCTTGGCCGTCTTCAAGCCCAAGTCCTCGATCAGCGGATCCGGCCGGACCCCGACGCACCAGACGAGGGTGCGGGTCGGCACGGCTTCACCCGATGTCAGTGTGACGCCCTTCTCGTCGGCGTTGTCGACGGACGTCTTCATCAGCACCTCGACGCCGCGTGCCCGCAACACCTCGTCCGCGGTGGTGCCGAGCCGCCGGTCGAGCTCCGGCAGCACACGTTCGGCCACGTCCAGCAGCAACCAGCGGATCTTCTGGCCGTCCAGTTCGGGATGCCGGGCGGCGAGCGCCGCGGTGAACGCCGGACCCTGCGCGGCGACCTCGGTCCCGGTGTAGCCGGCACCGACCACGACGAACGTGCAGCGCGCGTCGCGTTCGGCCGGATCCTTCGCGGAGGCGGCGAGTTCCACCTGCCGGGTGATGTGGTCGCGCAGGTAGAGCGCCTCGGGCAGACCTCGGAAGCCGTGGGCGTACTCGGGCACGCCGGGGATCGGGAGCAGCTTGTTGACGCTGCCCGCGGCGAGCACGACACGGTCGTAGCCGATTTCGTGTTCGCGGTCTTCGGGGTCGGTGTAGCTCACGCTGCGGCCGTCGAAGTCGACCGACGTCGCGGTGCCGAGCACCAGGCGCACGCCGCGCAGGGTGCCGGGGATGGACACCGAGATCCGCCGCGGTTCGAGGATCCCGGCGGCCACTTCGGGCAGCAGGGGAAGGTAGAGGAAGTAGTCGGTCGGGTTCAGCACGACGATCTCCGTGTCGTCGCCCGCCGATTTACGGAGGGTTTTGGCGGCGTTGTAGCCGGCGAATCCGCCTCCGATGATCACTACGCGCATCGTCAGTCCTCAGTGGGCCAGTCGCCGGTCGCCTTGCGGTAGCCGACGGCGCCCGCCCGTTCGGTGGCCGCCTTCACCGCGCCGAAGATCGCGCCCTGTGCCGCGGCGGCGACGATCACCTGCGTCCAGGTGAAATCCCGGTCCGTGGCGTTGGGCGCGTCTTCCTCGCCGCTCACGCGTTTCCAGATCTGCTTGAACGCGATCCCGGCGAGCACGCCGCCCGCGGCGCTCACGACCATGTTCAGCGGTTTGTAGAGGACCTTGTTCACGATGCAGACCTCTTTCGCATGATCAGCCGGATCGTCACGAGCAGTGCGAGAACACCGGCGAAAATCGGCAGGGGATTGGCACGGACGATTTCGGCGCCCTGACGGAACTTGTCCGCCGCGGGTTCGGAAACCTGCTCGGAGATCTTGGCGCTGGCCTGATCGACCTTCGCGTCGAGGTTGTCGTTGACCCGGGCCTTGACGTCGAGTTTCTTGCCCAGCGCGTCGAGGGTTTCGGTGAGTTCCTCGCGCGTCACGTCACGATCGGCGCGGGCCTCTTCGGCGTTCTTGGGGAATTCGGTCATGAGCGCACTCCCTGCTTGATGGTGTCGACATCCTCGCGGACACCTTCGATGGCTTCTTCCGGCACTGGCGGTGTCGCGCTCGCGACCTCCTTCTTGCCGACCACGGCCGACAGTCCGCCGATCAGCAGCAGCGCCGCGCCGGTCACCACGGCGGCCAGCCAAGCGGGCATGACGAGGGCGAGTGCCAGTACCACCGCGGCGATCAAGGTCGCCACGCCGAACAGGGCGAAGAGGCCGGCGGCACCGAACAATCCGGCACCGACTCCCATGCGCTTTCCCTTGCCCTGCAGTTCGGCGACGGCGAGCCGGATCTCATCGCGGACGAGGCGTTTGACCTCGTCACTCAGGTCGGAGACCAATTCACCGACCGACCGGTCTTCGGTCTTTTCGATCATGGGGCACCTCCTCGGAGCGTTCTGTCCGCCGGGTACCCGGGAGTACGGGCGGTCAATCACGGCGAGTTTCGGGCTCCCGGGTGCCGGGTAGCCGAGGGATTGCCGGCTCGAAAGCACCCAACAATCAGGAGGATGCATGAGCACGATCACCGAAATGGTCGATGTCGACGTACCGGTCAAGACCGCGTACAACCAGTGGACCCAGTTCGAGTCCTTCCCGAAGTTCATGGAAGGCGTCGAGGAGATCCGCCAGATCGACGCGACCCACACCCACTGGGTGACCAAGTTCGGTGGGGTGAGCCGGGAATTCGACGCGACCATCACCGAACAGCATCCTGACGAGCGCGTCGCGTGGACGTCGGACTCCGGTCCCGACCACGCCGGTGTGATCACCTTCCACCGCCTGGACGACAACAAGACCCGGGTCACGGCGCAGATGGAGATCGACCCGGAGGGCTTCGCCGAGAACGTCGCCGACAAGCTCGGTGTGCTCGACCGCCGGATCAAGGCCGACATGAAGCGGTTCAAGGAGTTCATCGAGAGCCGCGGCAACGAGACCGGTGCGTGGCGCGGTGACGTGGATCGCCCCGGCAGCTGACCCCCGCCCGGGAGCTTCCCCTGGAAAACCCCGTTTTCCAGGGGAAGCTCCCGGGTACTTCAGGGGGGTGGTCCTCAACGAAGGGAGCGTCCTGGCATGACTACCAACGCATACGTCGCCTTCCTCGTCATCGGGGTGGCGCTGGTCATGCTCGACGGCCTGATCATCTACCAGAGTGGTAAGCGTTACCTGCGAGGCTCCCACGGCGATCCGGCCGCAGGGGCGTCCATGACGTGGCTCGTCACGGTGTTGTTCCACCTCGCGACGCTGGGCGTGCTGGCGCTGCTGTCGACCATCGACATCGGGGGCAGTGACCTGCCGGGCGTGGTGGGCAGGCTGGGCGTTCTGTTGCTGGTACTGGCCGTCGCCCACGCGATCACGCTCAGCGTGCTCTCGCGAATCCGTGGAGAGCAGGAGGCTGAAGCGGTGATCAACCGCCCGCGGCAGCGCGTCGGGCCTGAACAGCAGGGCACCACGGTGACCCCGGTGCCCGGCCAGGAAGGCCGGTTCCCGACCGCGAGCCCGTCGATCGAGCAACAGGCTCCGTACACGACGCCTTAGCCGGACCGTTTCGCGCGTGAAGGCCCCCTTTCCTCGGCTCAGCCGAGGAAAGGGGGCCTTCACGCGG
>NZ_MQUQ01000018.1 GCF_001953865.1 Amycolatopsis coloradensis | reverse complement strand
GCGTGAAGGCCCGCTTCCCTCGGCTGAGCCGAGGGAAGCGGGCCTTCACGCGCCTGCGGCGAACGCCGCGCGGCCGTCCAGGAATTCGGTGACGCTTTCGGCCAGACCGCGAGCCTCGTGCACCAGCGCCTCGATTTCGGCCCACCGGCGATGGACGCGTTCCGGATCCACCACCAGGACACCGGAAACCATGCCCAGGTAGAGGTTCGCGTCCGCGCAGACCTCCGCCAGCCGCAGGAACGGACGGTGGTCGGTCTCGGTCCCCGTCCCGTGCGCGGCCGCCCATTCGCGGGCCCGCATTCCGGCGCCGTGGCAAGCGTCGACGAGGAAGGACCGGATCTCCTCGGCGCGGGTTTCCGGGCGCCCGGGCGGTTTCCCCATCAGCGGGAAGATCTTCCAGGCCACCGAGAGCAGGCAGTCGGCCACGTCATCCATCGACTCCACGTCCACCGCGAGGAGTGTGCCGGGCCGTCCCCCGCGGCACGCGGATCGACTCGCGTGAGCGACCTGAACAACCCGATCGGGTGTGGCGAGGCCTCAGGCGACCGTGGCGGCACCGGCAGGCACTTCGACCGCCCGCGCGTCCACCACTTCGAGTCCGGCGATCAGACCGGACAGTCCTTTGTGGCCCTGTGGCCGGATCGCGAGGATCCCGCTGGCGAAGAACAACAGGTTCGCCAGCGGTTCGAATCCGCCGTTGACCGCGGAAGCCAGGGTGAGGAGCGTGAAATAGCCGCCGGAACCGGCGAGGAACCGCACGATCATCCGCCACAGGGCGGGTTTCCCGCCGTCCGGCCCGGCGGGGCGCAGCAACACGATCCGCTGACCGAAGCTGGCGCCGTTGCCCGCGACGGGGATGACGAACAGCAGGAGCACCGCGGGGAACAGTGTGCTGATCAGCGCCAGGACCACGGTGTTCGGCTCGCCCGCCGGCAAGGTCGTCACCATCCCGGCGGTCGTGCCGAGCAGGACGACCGAGACGAGGTCGATGGCCATCCCGAGCAGACGGCGGCGTGCGGTGACCGGACGCGGTGTGCCCGGCGGCGCGGACGGCTCGTCGCCCGGCAGCAGCCGCAGCAAGGGGGCGAGCCCGAAACCGACGGCGGCGCCGAGGGTGTTGGTCAGCAGGTCGTCGACGTCGGCGAGCCGGTACGGGCATTCGAACAGGAACCAGACCCCGGTGAACTGGGTGCACTCGATGAACAGTGAAACCACGAAACCGATGGCGACGGTGGCCACGAAACCGCGGCGGAAGAGGTGCCGCGCGAACATCCCCAGCGGCACGAACAAGGCGACGTTGAAGATCGCCTGCCGGACCGCGGGATTGCGGAGGAACGACCGCGGCCCGGTCCCGGTCTGTTCGCGGCGGATGTCGGCGATGAACTGGAACGGGCGCAATTGCAGGTGACTCGACGCGTGTTCGGCGCACCACGCCGCCGTGGTCTGCGGGATGGGGAGCAGCGTGTACGTCCAGAGCGACATGGCGTAGACCAGGAAACCGAACACCAGCAGGACCCGCCAGAGCCCGAGTTCGCCACGGCGCCGGTAGCTCGCCGCGATGTACGGGACGGCCAGAACGCCCGCGAGCAAGAAACCCGCGAACACCGCGATGATCGCGGAGACGGTCGGATCAGTCACTCGCGGAAGCTAGCAACGCTCGCTCAGGCGCACCCGTCACACCACCTGGCCGGGTGATGCCGTCGGTGGAGGCGAGGGCTCGCTGATGCGCGAGCGCGGCGATGGCGAAGGTCAGATGGACGACGACCCAGTTGCGGTCTTCCCCGTGGACCCGTTGCAACAGGTCGAGTGTGGCGTCGCCGGGGCTGCGGCCCTGACGGCAGGCGTCGATGAACGCCTGGGTCAGTTCGTCGACGTTCTCACGGAACTCCGCGAAGGCGTCGGCGGGCTGGGCGCTGGAGCAGAAATCCACGGTCACGTCACTCAGCGTTCCATAGTGCGACACAAAGTTACGAGTCGACGGTTCCGGAACCACTCACCTGAGGTAATCCCACGCGATTCTCTGTGCTCTGCGTCACGCCGAAACGAGGTTGGCGGGCATCCGGCGCTCCCGTTCGGCCGCCTTCGCCCGGCGGGTGACCGGGAAGCGTTGGTCGAGCTCGACCAGCAGCGGGGTCACCGCCATCAGCGCGAGCAGAGCGAATCCGGCGTAAGCCCCGAAGGTAGCGATGATCGTCATTTCGGCCTCCTCGATCCCCGTACCGCCTGTTTCGGCGGCCTGGAACCAGGATCACCTCTCGGCGGCGTGCGGCGGATCGGTCATCCGGCGGGCGTGCCTCGACCGGTCGGCCTTTTCGGCACCGGCCGATCGGCCGACCCCGGACGGCGATGCAGCAGATCGAACCGCGACCACATGGCTTCGGCCGCCTCGATCGATTCGCCGGTGCGGGCGGGGTCGACGGCGGCGAGTTGCGCGACGATCGCCTGCACCAGGCTCATGCCCGCGGTCAGCGACGGGAAGAAGGTGACGCCTTCGGCAGGCACCATCAGCACCTGCTCGACGGCACCCGCCAGCGCGGGACTGGCCGCGTCGGTGATGGCGAAGGCGCGCGCTCCCCTGGCCTTCGCCTCGTTCGCGGCGAGGACGGTGCTTTCGTACAGCCGCCAGAAACTGATCGCGATCAGCACGTCCTCGCCGGTGAGTTTCGCCGTGGCGTTGGCGAGTTCGGCGTCGCCTGCGGTGATCGCGTGGACGTCGTAACCGGCGAGCCGGGCGTTGTGCGCGAAGGCGATCCCGACGGCGGCGTAGCTGCCATCGGCGATGACGAGGGTGCGGCGCGCGGCGGCGACGGCGTGCGCGACGTCGCGGATCTCGTCCTCGGCGAACCGCCGGTTGAGCAGGGCGAGACCGTCGAGGTCGCGGCGCAGTGACGCCGACCCCGGCGAATCGACGTCCCGGTGTTCCTCGGCGACCTGCGGCGCGCTCAGTGACGACATGTACCGCGCCCGCAGTTCCTGTTGCAGCGCGGGCCAGCCCGCGAACCCCAGCGCCTGCGCGGTCCTGGTGACGGTGGCGACGTTGACCCCGGCGAGCTGGGCGAGCTCGGCCGTCGAGCCGAACGAAGCCCGGCGCGGTTGGGAGACCAGTACTTCGAGCACGGCGGCGGACTTGGGCCGCAAGCCTCGTTCCGGCGTCCGATCCCGGAGCCACACCTCGAAACCATCGTCGATTCCCGTCTCCGTCACGCATACCCTCCCTCGACCGCGTCACGGTAACGCATCGTGCCCGTCGAACCACTTGCAACAACCATTGCAGTTTTGCAGAAACGCAGTATACGTTGTCCGCACTCCTCGTCGCCCGAACCACGGAAGGCGTTCCCCATGACGCTTCTGGCACGACTGGACCGGCTCCCCCTGAGCCGTCCCCACTATCTGCTCCTGCTCATCGGCGGTCTCGGCTACACCTTCGACGGCATGGACTCCGCCGTGGTCGCCTTCCTCCTGCCGAGCGCGAAAGCGGCCTGGGGCCTCGACAACGGACAGCTCGGGCTGATCGGTTCGGCGACGCCGTTCGGCTTCCTCTTCGGCGCGATCGCCGCCGGCCTGCTGGGTGACCGCATCGGCCGCAAGAAGGTCATGATGTACGCACTGGCCTTCTACGCGGTGTTCTCGGTGCTCGCCGCCTTCTCCCCCAACTACGAGATCTTCCTGGGCGCCCGGGTGCTGGCCGGGGCGGGCGCGGGCGCGGAAAGCGCGATCATCGCGCCGTTCCTGTCGGAATTCGTCCCGGCCAAACGGCGCGGCTGGTTCGTCGGCGCGCTCGCCGGGTTCTTCTCGTTCGGGTTCGTCATGGCCGCGCTGATCGGCCGGTTCGTCGTCCCGACGGTGCCGGAAGGCTGGCGGGTCGCCCAGCTGATCACCGCGTTGCCGATCGTCATGCTGCTGTGGTGGCGCCGGTCGCTGCCGGAATCACCGAGGTTCCTGGTCGCGAACGGGCGGCACGCCGAGGCGGAGAAGATCGTCGCGAAACTGGAACGCGACGTCGAAAAGGCGACCGGACAACCACTTCCGCCCGTCGCCGAGACCGACGTCAAGCCCGCGACGGAGACGCCCAAGGTCAACCTCCTCAGCGCGCTGAAGTTCCTGTGGAGCCCGGCGATGGCCCGCCGCACCGCGGTGATCTGGACCGTCTGGTTCGTGATCACGTTCTCCTACTACGGTTTCTTCTCCTGGATCCCGACACTGCTCGTCGAGCGCGGGATCACGGTGACCAAGAGCTTCGAGTTCTCGATCATCATCTACCTGGCGCAGATCCCCGGGTACTTCTCCGCCGCCTGGCTCTCCGAACGGCTCGACCGCAAGCACACCATCGCGTTGTACCTCGCGGGATCGGCGGTGAGCGCGTTCTGGCTGAGCCAGATGGACGCGCCGTGGTCGATCACCCTCGCCGGGGCGGTCCTGTCGTTTTTCCTCAACGGCACCTACGCCGGCGTGTACTCCTACACCCCCGAGGTGTTCCCGACCTGGATCCGCGCCAGCGGGACCGGGCTGTCCAGCGCGTTCGGCAGGCTCGGCAGCATCCTGGCCCCGACGATCATCGGCCTGTCCGCCGCGAGCCTCGGGTTCGCCGGCGTCTTCGGCCTGACCACCGCCGTCCTGGCGGCCGGGGTGGTGGTCGTGGTCGTGTTCGGCCTCTCCACCGCCGGCCGCTCGCTGGAAGAACTGACCGAACACGGCGCGCCCGTGACCACCGCGAAGGAGATGAAGAAGTGACCGTGTCACTGTCCACTGTGGAGGACAAGACCCGCGCCACGATCGGCGTACGGCTGTTCACCGTGCTGGCGTGGGTACCCGAACGGCGGGCGCTGTGGCGCGTGCACAGCAGCCATCCGGCGGAATATCCGGTCGGCGGCGAGAAGACCGTCGAGGTGGCCGCGGGCTGGCTGGACCAGTGCGTCACGGGACAGGAGCCCTACTTCGGGCCGGACAGCGCGGCGGTGCGGGAGATCTTCGCCGACCACGAACTCATCGACCGGCTCGGCTGCGGCGCGGTGATCAACGTGCCGGTGGTGGACGACGGCCGCACCCTCGGCGTCCTCAACATCCTCGACGCCGAAGGCAGCTACGACGGCGATTCCGTCATGGCGGCCCGTTCTCTGGCACCGTTGGCGGTCCCGGCCCTGCGCGAACTCCTGGAGACCCGATGAACGGATCACTGCTTCTCCGCAACGCCCGGCTGCTCGACCCGGTCAAAGGCGAGTACACCGAGGGGGACCTCCGGTGTGCCGACGGCCGGATCGTCGAGACCGGCACGGGTCTCACCGCAGACGAGGTGCGGACCGAGGATCTGCGCGGCGCGTACGTGCTGCCCGGCCTCGTCGACGCGCACGTCCACGTGACGGCGTCGACCGCGGATCTGGGGTCGCTCCCCGCGTCGTCCCCGTCCTACGTGACCGCGCACAGCGCCCGCACCATGAGCCGGATGCTGGACCGGGGCTTCACCACGGTCCGGGACGCCTCTGGTGCCGACTACGGCCTCGCCGACGCGCAGGCCGAGGGGCTGTTCCGCGGCCCGCGTCTGCTGTTCTGCGGACGCGCGCTGAGCCAGACCGGCGGACACGGCGACAGCCGCACCCGAGGCGCCAACGCCAGCGAAGACCACCCGTGCTGCGCGGGTCTCGGCCGGGTCGCCGACGGTGTCGACGCCGTCCGCGCGGCCGCGCGCGACGAACTGCGCAAGGGGGCGCACCACATCAAGGTGATGGCCTCCGGTGGCGTCGCCTCCCCCACCGACCGCATCGACTCGACGCAGTACTCCGCCGAGGAGCTGCGCGCGATCGTCGAGGAGGCGGAGTCGGCCAACCGCTACGTGGCCGCGCACGCGTACACCGCCCGTGCGGTGAACCGCGCGTTGGAGCTGGGTGTCCGATCGATCGAGCACGGCAACCTGATCGACGACCTCAGTGTCGAGCTGTTCCTCCGGCACGACGCGTACCTCGTGCCCACTTTGGTCACGTACTGGGCGCTGAAGGAGGAAGGGCGCGAGCACGGGCTGCCGGAATCGAGCTGGCGCAAGGTCGACGACGTCCTCGGCGCGGGTATGGCCGCGCTGGAACGGGCCACCCGCGGTGGGGTGAAACTGGTGTACGGCAGCGATCTCCTCGGCGGGATGCACCGGCACCAGAACCACGAATTCCGGCTGCGCGGCGAGGTCCAGTCCGCGCTCGAGGTGATCCGCTCCGCGACGTCGACGGCGGCGGACCTGCTGAACCTGACCGGCGAGATCGGCACCCTGGCGCCCGGCGCGCACGCGGACCTGGTCGTCGTGGACCGGGACCCGCTGGCGGACATCGGCGTCCTGGCCGAGCCGAAAGCGTTCCGGCACGTCGTCCAGGGCGGGACCGTGGTCTCCGCCTGACGCGTTTCGTCCTCTAGTTGCGGTAGTTGCGCGCGCAAGTACCGCAACTAGAGGACGAAACCCGCGGGGAACGGGTCGTCCGGATCGAGCAGGTAGGTGGCGTTCCCGGTGATCCAGGCGCGTCCGGAGAACTCCGGCACCACGGCGGGGACACCACCGACGGTGGTCTCCTCGACCAGCTCGCCGGTGAACGTGGTGCCGATGAACGAACTGTTCTCGAACGGCGTGTGCAGCGGCAGCTCACCGCGGGCGTGCAGTTGCGCCATCCTGGCCGAGGTGCCGGTGCCACAGGGCGACCGGTCGAACCAGCCGGGATGGATGGCCATGGCGTTCCGCGACGCACGGGCGTCCGACCCCGGGGCGAGGAACTGGACGTGCTTGCAGCCGCCGATCAGCGGGTCGGCCGGATGCTTCGGCGGGCGCTGGTCGTTGATCGCCGCCATGATGTCCAGCCCCGCGGCGAGGATCCGGTCCTTCTCCGCGCGGTCGAACGGGATGTCCACTTGGGACAGTTCGAGGATGGCGTAGAAGTTGCCGCCGTAGGCCAGGTCGTAGCGCACTTCCCCGAAGCCCGGCACGTCGACGACGGCGTCCCGGTCGGCGAGGAACGAGGCCACGTTGCGCAGTTTGACCCGTTCCGCGCGGCCGTCCCGGACGTCGACCTCGGCGTGCACCAGTCCGGCCGGGGTGTCCAGGCGCACCACGGTCTTCGGTTCGGTCACCTCCACCATGCCGGTCTCCACCAGCACCGTCGCGACCCCGATCGTGCCGTGCCCGCACATCGGCAGGCAGCCGGACACCTCGATGTACACCACGCCCCAGTCGGCGTCCGGCCGGGACGGCGGCTGCAGGATCGCCCCGCTCATCGCGGAATGACCGCGCGGCTCGTTCACCAGGAACCGCCGCAGGTGATCCAGGTGCTCCATGAAGTACCGGCGTCGTTCGGCCATGGTGGCGCCGGGGATGACACCGACCCCGCCGGTCACCACCCTGGTCGGCATGCCCTCGGTATGCGAGTCGACGGCGGTGATCGACCGGATCGAGCGCATCTACTCCACCCCCAGCGAGGCGAGCGCGCGACGCAGGTCGGCGGTGACCTGTGCGCGGTGGGTGTCCGTCAACGGCCCGCGCGGCGGACGGCACGGCCCGCCGTAGCGGCCGACGAGGTCCATCCCGAGCTTGATCGCCTGGACGAACTCCGTCCGCGAGTCCCAGCGGAACGCGGCCACCAGTGGTTCGTACAGCGCCCTGGCCTCCTCCAGCTTCCCTGCACTGGCCAGTTCGAACAGGCGGGCCGACTCGGCGGGGAACACGTTGGGGAAACCGGCGAACCAGCCTGTCGCGCCCATCAGCAGGCTCTCCAGCACGACGTCGTCGGCGCCGCTGATCACGTCCAGTCCCGGCGCCTGTTCACGGATCTCCAGCACCCGCCGGACGTCACCGGAGAACTCCTTGACCGCCACCACGTTGTCGATCGCCGCGATCTCGGCCAGCAGAGCCGGGGTGAGGTCGACCTTGGTGTCAATGGGGTTGTTGTAGACCATCACCGGCAGCCCGACCGACGCCACCGCCTCGAAATGGGCGAGCACCTCGCCGCGGTTGGCGCGGTACATCGTCGGCGGCAGGCACAGCAGGCCGTGTGCGCCGTCCTCGGCCGCGATTTCGGCCCAGTGCCTGGCCTGGTGCGACCCGGGACCGTGCACGCCGACGACGACGATCCCGTCCTTGCCGACGGTTTCGATCGCGGTGCGGGCGACGCGGCGGCGTTCATCGTCGGTGAGCGAGGAGTACTCGCCGAGGGAGCCGTTCGGGCCGACGCCCCGGCAGCCGTTGTCGACCAGCCACCGGCAGTGCGCGGCGTAGGCCTCGTAATCCACGGCGAGCCCGGCGGGCGCCGACGCGTCCGCCCGGTACGGGAGCGCGGTCGCGACGACGACGCCACCGAGGTCGGGGGTGCTCATGTGGAGGTCTCCTTCGATTCGGCGAGTTCGCCCAGCCGAATCGGCTGGGCGATCGGGCGGTGGTGCCGTTCGGTGCCACCGGCGAGTTCGGACACGGTGGGACCGCACATCCGGCCCTGGCACGGGCCGAGTCCGGCCCGGGTGCCGAGTTTCAGCGCGTGCGAGCCCGGGCAGGCCGGATCGCCTGCCGCGCGGGTGAGTTCGCCGTACGTGGTTTCCTCGCAACGGCAGACGATCGTGTCTTCGGCCAGCCAGCCGCGCCAGGCCGCGCCGATCGGGTGCGCGGCGGCGAGTCGTCCGGCGAAGGCCCGCGCCCGGTCGCGTTCGCGGATCAGTGCTCGGCCAGGATCTCCTCCGGCAGCGACGCAGCCTGCCACCGCGCCTTCGGCCGCGGCGGTGACCGCGCCGCCGATACCGGTGATCTCGCCCGCGGCGAAGACATCGTCCACCGTGGTCCGTTGCTCGTCGTCGACTCGCACGAAACCGCCGTCGAGGTCGCAGCCCGCCGCGACGGCGAGTTCGGGCTGCGGGACGAAACCGTGTCCGACGCAGACCGCGTCGACCTCGTACGTCCGCTCGGTGCCGGGAACGATCGACCAGTCGGCCCGGACCCCGGCGGTGACGACCTCGCGAACCCGGGCCGCCCCGCGCGCCTCGATCACGACCCTGCCGAACCGGTACGGGACCCGATGGCGGGCCAAGGTCACGGCGTACCGGGCCAGCTCGGCCGATTTGCCGGCGTGTGCGGCCAGCTCCCACGGCCGCGCCGACCATCCTTTTCGGACGGTCGCGAACGGGTTCGCCTCCAGTACGGCGACCACCTCCGCTCCGACGCCCAGCAGCGATTCCGCGACCGGCAACAGGAACGGCCCGGCCCCGGCGACGAGGACCCGGCCGCCGATCGCGACCCGCTCCCCCTTCGCCAGCGCCTGCGCCGCGCCCGCGGTGTACACGCCGGGAAGTTCCCAGCCGGGGAAGGGCAGGGTGCGGTCGTGCGCGCCGGTCGCCAGTACCAGCGCGTCCGGCTCGAAGGACGAGCGCCGCCGTCCGCTGCCGTCGGCCTGCCCTCGCAGCACGTGCACCTGGTTTTCCGCCCGGTCGAGAGCCCAGACGGTGGATTGGAGCCACCACGCGCACCGTGGATGGTCCAGCAGGCGACGGCGCCGGGCGAACCGCGCCCAGCCGTGGTGGAGCCGCTCCGGGTTCCGCGCCGCGTAGGCCTCGGGCAGCGTCCGGTGGTACTGCCCGCCGGGGGCCTCGGCCTGATCCAGCACGGTGACCCTGGCACCCGCCCGCAGTGCGTGCTCGGCCGCCGCGAGCCCGGCGGGACCGGCGCCGACGATCACCACGTGCTTCATCCGCCGTCCTCCCGGGACTGGGTCCTGATCTCGTCGCCGTCGGCGGCCGGACGTCGGCACGCGCGGACGTCCGGCACGTCGTTGACGGTGAGCACGCAGTCGAAACACGCGCCGATACCGCAGAACACGCCACGCGGCGCGCCGGAACGCGTGGTGCGCCAGGAACTCCGGCCCGCGGCGAGCAGCACACCCGCCACGCTCTGCCCCGCGATCCCGGTCAGGGGTTCGCCGTCGACGCTGATCCGGATCGGCCGGTCGGTGCGGCCCACCGGATCCTTGCCCCGGGGAAACAATCGCCCGCTCATGCGGCCTCCTCCGCCACTACCGCCGGACGGTCCACAGTGAACTCCGCGACCGGCATCGCGGGCTCCGCACCGGTGAGCAGTTCGCGCAGCAACCGCGCGGTGCCGATGCTCAGCCCGATGCCCGCGCCTTCATGTCCGGTGGCGTGCCAGAGATTTCCCAGCCGCGGATCCTCGCCGAGTACCGGGAGGTGATCGTCGACGTAAGGCCGGAAACCGCCGTAGGCCCGCATGATCGCGGCATCGGCCAGCGCCGGGAAAAGCCGCAGTGCCTTGACCGCGATGGCGCTCAGCACCTCCGGCCGGATCGTGTCGTCGAAGCCGGCCCGGCGCCGTGACGAGCCGATCAGCACGGTGCCGCCCCAGGTCGATTCGACGACGGCGGAAGTCCGCAGGTCCCCCGAATCCGCCCCGACAGCGCCGACGTAATCGGCGTCGTAGACCTTGTGCCGGACGACACCCGGCATCGGCGTGGTCACCAGCACTTCGCCACGGCGGGGCCGGACCGCGATCGGGGCGCCGAGGAGCGCCGACACCTGCCCGGCCCACGGTCCCGCGGCGTTGACGACGACGTCCGCCTCGATCACCTCGCCGGGCACGCGGACACCGGTGATCCGTCCTTTTCGGACAGACACGCCGACGACCTCGGTGCCGCACCGGAGCCGGGCGCCGTGGCGGAGCGCGGAACCGAGCAGGGCCAGCGCCGCACCCGCGGGCTGCACCTGGGCGTCTTCCGGGTAGTGGAACGCGGCGGTCACCTCGCGGGTCAGCGCGGGCTCGGTGTCAGCGAGTTCCTTGGGAGACAACGATTCCGTGCGAACCCCTGGTTGGGACGCGGCGAACGCGGTGAGAGCGCGGGCCCCGTCATCGGTGGTGGCGACCACGATGCCGCCCTTGGGGTCGTACTCGATCGCCGCAGCGGCACGCGGGTCCTCGTCGGCGATTTCGGCGACCACCTGCGGCCACAGTCGAAGCGAAAGCTTCGCGAGTTCGAGTTCCGCGCCCGGGCCCTTGTCGGAGACGAGGATGTTCCCCTCGCCGTGCGACGTGGTGCCCCCGGCGGGGCGGCCGCGATCCACGACGACGACGTCGAAGCCCGCCCGGCTCAGCTCACGGGCACACGCGGCGCCGACGATACCCGCGCCGAGTACCGCCACACGCGTTCGGTTCATCGACCCTCCCGCGTTCGGTAAAGCGAACGATTTGAGCGTAGGTTCCGCCTTGGAGGGGTGTCAATACCTCGGGCGCCGTCAGCCCTTCAACACCGGATGCGGCCTGCCGTCGAGCCGTTCGTCGGCGCGGTACTGCAACAGCAGGACCGAGTGCACCGGCCCCTCCGGAGCGGTGTAGCAATGCGGCTCGCGGGCGTCGAAGGCGACGTAGTCCCCCGGGCCGACTTCGACGGTCCGTCCGGCCACCTCGACCCGCAGCGAACCGGACTGCACCACGGTGTGCTCGATCCCGACGTGCCCTCGCGAACGCTGCGGCGCGTCACCGCGCACCACTTGGTCGTACACCTCGAAGACGCCGTCACCGGTCTCGATCCGGCGCAGCGGCCGGAGATCGACGCCCTCGCCGCTGAGCACTTCGACGTCGGCGCCGCGAACCACGGTGAGCGCGCCACCCGCGCGATGGTCGAGCAGGTCGGAGATCGCCACCTCCAGCACCCTGGACAGGCTGAACACGGTTTCGATGGTCGGATTGCCACCGCCGGACTCCAGCTGCGACAGTGTCGCCTTGCCGATGCCCGACCGGCGGGACAGCTCCGACAGCGAGATCCCCCTCGCCGCCCTGGCCGCGCGCAGGTTGACCGCCAGCATGTCCCGGATCGAGGGCGTCTCGTCCTCCACCGCCACTCCCCTGTCGTTCGTCAAACCGTACGACCGGAGGGCGAATCGTTCGCTTTGCCGATCGAGTTCGCGGACATCATGACACGCCTCCCGACGGAGCTTGGACCGCGCCGGGTTCACCCCATGATCCGCTTCGAATGTCCCGGCGGCGGCGGACGGCATCTGCTCAAGGACGATCCCATGCGGATGCGGCCCGTGCCGGCGTGGCGCAAGAAACGACTCACGTGGGACCAGGCGGAAAACGTCTATCGCGCGGCGATGACGTCGATACCGTTCCGGACCTGGTGGGAGCACCGGCGCGGTTCCCGGTCCGGGGTGGGCTGGCGGACTTCTTCCGGGTGACCGGTTCCTGAGGGTCACCACGGATTTGGCGCCAGGAAGCGGCCGTTTTCGAACACCTTGTAACCACATCCCGCCTCGCCGCGATTGACCCGGTGACCGGGGGAACGGAGACGGGAGACGATGACGCAACGGCTGTGGCTGGGACTGGCGGTCGTCTACACGTGCACCGCCGTGATCCAGCTCTATCTTCTCGCCAGCACCGGCGCCGTCTGGGCCGGGACACTCACCGCGGCCGGCTTCGTGGCGGCACTCCTGTGCGCCACCGCCGCCTGGAAGGCCGCGAAACGAGAACGGGACGACACAAGGGAAGTCGACTCGCGCCGCCTTTAGCCTCCGAGGATCCTCTCGGTTCAGCCACCCGTGTGACCATGCGCAAGTGTGAATCATGCGTCGTTCCGTCCTGTGGTGTTGCCAGACGCGAGGAGCGGCGTACGGTGACAGGTACGTGAGGTTGAGTCCACCAGCCCGCGCGAACGACCCGCATGTCCGCGACCCCGATTCTTTTCACAGGGCGACGCGGCGGCGAGTTGACTTGCGCAGCCGTTGTGCAGGCTTACCCGTTGTCCGTCTCGTCCCGGCTATCCGGGAGACCAGCACCATGACCGACCGAATCCCGTCCCTGCGTGGCAGCCGCGACGGCCCCGTCCTTCATGCCACCGTGCCGCGGCCGCGTTTGTCGGCAGACAACCTGCTGGAAGTCAGGCGGACCCGATGGAGTGAAGATCTGCTCATCGTCTCCGCGGCCGGCGAAATCGACCTCGCCACCGCCGGCAGACTCGAACACGCCCTCCGGGGTGACCCTCCCGCCATCACGGTCCTCGATCTCAGCGAGGTCACCTTCCTCGGCGTCGCCGGGTTGCGGGTCATCGAATCCGCCGCCGCCCGCGCTCACGCCGAACACCGGACGGTCGGGGTCGTCGCGAGCACCCGGCCGGTGCTGAGGCTGCTGCACCTGTTCGGTATCGACGTCCACATCCCCGTGTACCGGCACCTGGCCAACGCGCTCCACGAGGTACCGGACGTCTCGCCCCGCCCCTGAGGGCGGTCAGGCCCCGGCGAGCGGCAGCAAGGTGGAGAGGCCCGTCTTCAGCACCAGCCGCCGGATCGTCGGCGACGGCAGGAAACTCAGGTCGACGCCATGGGTGGTGCACCGGTCGTTGATCCTGACCAGGGTCGCCAAACCGGTGGAATCGCAGAACTCCACGCCTTCAAGGTCGACGACGAGCCGGCCGGGCACCGGTTCCAGTGCCTCCTCGAAGGTCTCCTTGAGGTCTTCGGACGTCGTCAGGTCGATTTCCCCCGCCACCGCGATGACGACCTGGGCGCCATCGGGCCTGGCGATCGTCACCGAGAACGGAACCTCCCGGATGTCGCCGTCTCCGCTCGTCACCGTCATACTCCCTCACGATCGGCACACCGAGAGTCCCGAAGATATCCGATGACGGCACCCGTGCGCGCGGCACTCGCACCTCGATTCCCCCGGTGCCTTAGCCTGGTCAGTGGATCCGGCGGTCGTGGGCCGCGGCGGACGAGGAGGAGAAGCTCCGTGATGCCGATCGACGAGCCGGTGCGTGACAGCACTGACGAGCTGGTCCTTGAAGTCGCCGCCGTCGCCGCGCAGGCAGCCGCGTTGCGGGGCGTCCTGGCGGACTGGGCCCTCGAACGAGGCCTTCCCCGGGAACTGGCCGAGGATCTCAAACTCACCGCCTACGAAGCGATGACCAACGTCGTCAAGCACGCCTATCCGGACGGCACCGACGACAACGTCATGACGGTCACCGCCGCCTTAGTCGACGGCCACGTCGAAATCACCGTCGCCGACGAAGGCCGCTGGCGCGACGGCCGCCGCCCCGACGGCGGACGCGGCCTGCCGATCATCCGCGCTTTCGCGCCGGAGGCCTCCGTGACGAGCACGCCCA
Organism: Amycolatopsis coloradensis; assembly: GCF_001953865.1. Lineage (GTDB taxonomy): Bacteria > Actinomycetota > Actinomycetes > Mycobacteriales > Pseudonocardiaceae > Amycolatopsis > Amycolatopsis coloradensis. The sequence goes on along the minus strand of NZ_MQUQ01000018.1, from coordinate 241,102 downwards.
CCGGGACCGTCGTCCGGCTTTCCTGGCCCTGCCCCGCCGCCTGACTCCGATCACAGCGGGTCGCCCCCGGCTGCCCGGCGGAGTGACGGGCGACTAAGAACGCGTGACGTCGTAGACCAGCTTCTGGACGCCGTTGCCGTAGGCTTCGCTCTCGACGAGCTTGAGGTTCTGCTTGTCCTTGTCGGTGTCGCTGAAAAGTTTCTTGCCCGCGCCGAGCAGGACCGGGAACAGCAGCAGGTGGTAGCGGTCGATCAGACCGGCGTCGGAGAGGTTCCGGTTCAGCTCCGCGCTGCCGTGCAGGATGATCGGCCCGCCGTCGGTCTTCTTGAGCTCGGCGACGTCGTCCAGCGAACGCAGGATCGTGATCTCGCCCCAGTTGCCGACGAGGTCTTCGTCCCGCAAGGTGGTCGAAACGACGTACTTCGGCATCGCGTTGTAGCCGGCGAACTCCACGGTCATGTCCGGCCACACCGGCGAGAACGCCTCGTAGCTGACCCGGCCCATCATCATCGCCGTGGCCTCGCCCTGCTCGCGGCCCTTGAGCTCGTAGGCCGCTTCGTCGAACTCGATGCCGTCGAAGGTCCAGCCGGAGTTGCGGTAGCCCGGCTCCCCGCCGGGCCCTTCCACGACGCCGTCGAGCGAGACGAACGCGGTGGCGATCAGGGTGCGCATCTGGTTTCTCCTTGGTCGTTCCGAACTGCTTTCGACATCGCGTCGACCGGGGACCGCCGGATTCGACAGCTCGCCGGAAAAATTTCCGCGATTCGCTGATCAGCCCTCGGCGTCGCGGACCAGCAGGGCGATCTGGACCCGGTTCTCGGCACCGAGTTTGGCGAGCATGCTGCTGGTGTGGGCCTTCACCGTCGCGACGGTGATGCTCAGCCTCCGCGCGACGTCGGTGTTGGACAGCCCCTCGGCGATGGCGTCCGCGGTCTCGCGTTCGCGGTCGGTCAGCGTGGCCAGCAGATCACGCGCCGTGTCGCGGGACGTCCGGCGCGCGTCGGACGAGTGCGGCCCGGTGGCCGCGGCGATCAGCCGGGCCGTGGCGGCGGGCGAGAGCGCGGGTTCCCCGGCGGCGACCGTCCGCACGGCGGCCAGGATCCGCGGCGGCGGGGTGTCCTTGAGGACGAAGCCGAGGGCGCCGACGCGCAGCGCGCCCAGCACCATCTCGTCCGTGTCGAACGTGGTGAGCACCAGTACCCGCGGCGGCTCCGGAAGCCTCAGGATCTCCTCGGTCGCGCTGAGCCCGTCACGCCCCGGCATCCGGACGTCCATCAGGACGACGTCGGGCCGCTGCTCCCCCACCACGGTGACCGCGGTGTCGCCGTCGGCCGCCTCGCCGACCACGACGAGATCGGGCTCGCCGTCGACGATGAGCCGCAACGCCATCCGCACCAGGTGTTCGTCGTCGACGAGCACGACCCGTATCCGCTCGTTGTCCATTCACTCGCTCCCTTCGCGGACCGGCCACGGCAGGCGCGCGGCGAGGACGAACCCGCCGCCGGGAGCCGGGTGGTGGTCCAGTTCGCCGCCGGCCAGCGCGACCCGCTCGGCGAGGCCGAGCAGGCCGAAGCCCGACGCGGGCGGGCCCGCGATCCTCCGCGACGCACCGGAATCCCGGACCGTCGCCCGCACACCGGCACCCGCCTCGCCTTCGACGGTGACCGCCACCCGGGCCCCCGGCGCGTGCTTGCCCGCGTTGGTCAGCCCTTCCTGCACGATCCGGTAGACGGTCCTCGCGATCGCGTCGGGCGGCTCGCCCGCCGTCGTGGCCGCCAAGCTGACGTCCAATCCCAGCGCTCGCGCGTTCGCGACGAGCGCGGGCAGGTCGGCGAGCGAAGGCTGCGGCGGTTCCAGGTCGTCCGGGCTCGCCCGCAGCACGCCGAGGACGTCCCGCAGCTCCTCCAGCGCCTGGTGGGAACCGTCGGCGATCCCGCGGGCCAGTTCCGCGACCTGGTCGGCGGGCAGGTCCGGGCGGTGTCCCAGCACTCCGGCCTGCATGGCGACCAAAGAGACCCGGTGCGCGAGGACGTCGTGCATCTCGCGGGCGATCCGGTGCCGCTCCAGGATCCGTGCCTCTCCCGCGCGGGCGGCCTGCTCCCGTTCCGCGCTTTCGACCTGTTCCCGCAGGGAGCGCACCTCTTCCCGGCGGGCGCCGACCGCGGCCCCCACGGCCACCACGATGCCCACCATCAGGATGGGGAAGCTGAGCAGCAGCCACAACGGTTCCGGCACCTCGCGCCGGGGGTAGAGGTCGGCGGTGAGCAGCGAGGTGAGCACACTCAGCACCGCCGCGACCGCCGTTTCCGCCGGCCGGCGGCGGGTGGCCAGCGAGCAGAGGGCCAGTATCGCGGCACCACCGGCCAGCACCGACGCGGTCGAGGCGACGATGACCCCGATCGCGATCACGACCGGGAAACGGCGGCGCCACAGCAGCGCGACCAGGCAGACGAGCGCCACCAACGGGTCGCCGATGATCATCCACTGGACCCTTGGCCCGCCCACGCCCGGTGGCACCTGGGCCGCGGTGAGCATCCACAGCACCACTCCCAGCGCGGCCGCCGCCAGCAGCCGCCAGGCCTGCTGCCACGGCCGGAGAGGCGGAAAAGCGCCGACGTCGGTGATCACCGGCCCATCATGGTCGACCCGCCCGCGGCGCCGCAGCCGGACACGGGACGATCCCGGCCCCGACCTCGGTCGCGGCCGGGGCCGACTTTGGTCGAATGCCACGCGCGACGCGACGCCGATGTGCTCGCCGCCGGACCGGGCGATGCTGGACCCCACTCGCGAAACAGGAGGTAGGGAGCATGACCAAGGGCGGCTATCTGGGGTTGCAGATTCTCGGGATGGTGGCGGTCGCCGTCTTCGCGCAGGCCGCCATCCGGAGTCTCTTCGACCATTCCGCGACCCAGTTGTGGGGAACGTTCGACTGGGTACCCGGTGACTGGGGCGGCAGGGTGATCGTGTTCCTGCTGCTCGTGGCCGCCGGGACCGTGCTGGCGGGCTGGGCGCACGACCGTGGCAAGCAAGTGTCCCGCTGGCGGAACGCCGGTCCGCTAGGATCCCCAGCCGGGCGATTTCCGTCTACTTCGGACGGAGGCGCGGGACCGGTCGAGCGCGGGAGAGTGCATGGCGGACGGAGTTGGCTCGCTTTCGGGGTGGTCTGCCGAACCCGCCGAAGTGACCAGCTACGTAGGCCGTGGCGCCGAGACCGGTGAGGCACGGCGCCTGCTGGAAGCCTCGTCACTGGTCACGCTGACCGGACCTGGCGGGGTGGGCAAGACCAGGCTGGCGTGGCGGATCGCGACGGCCCACCGCGAGGCGACCGCCGACGAGGTCGCGTTCGTCTCGCTGGCCGAACTGCGGGAACCCGCGCTGCTGGTGCCGACGGTGGCGAACGTCCTTGGCTTCGGCGACCGTTCGGCGAAACCGGCCATCGAGGTCGTCGTCGAAGCGCTTCGGGCGAGCCGGTTGCTGCTGGTACTGGACAACTGCGAACACCTCGTGGACAGCTGCGCCTGGTTCGCCGACACCGTGGCCAGGGAGTGTCCCCAGGTCACCGTGCTGGCCACGAGCAGGCAGTCCCTCGGGGTGGCCGGCGAGCGGATCCTGCCGGTGCCGCCGCTGGCGGTGCCGGAACAGGGCGACTCCTTCGAACACGCGGTGAACTACGAGTCGGTGCGGCTGTTCGTGGACCGCGCGACCGCGGTCGCGCCGTCGTTCCGCCTCACCGAGGAGGACACCGAACCGCTGATCCGGCTGTGCCGCCGTCTCGACGGCCTCCCGCTGGCCATCGAGCTGGCCGCGGTCCGCGCGCGGGTGTTGTCCCTGCGTCAGCTGGCCGACCGGCTCGACCGGCAGTTCTCCGTCCTCACGAAGGACCGGCGCGGGCGGCCCGAGCGGCACGAGACCATGCGGGCCCTGATCGACTGGAGCCACGACCTGTGCACCGGCCCGGAACGGCTCCTGTGGGCACGCACGTCGGTGTTCTCCGGCAGTTTCGACCTCGACGCCGCCGAACAGGTCTGTTCCGGCGGCGAACTGCCCCGCGAACGCGTCCTCGAAGTCGTCGACGGGTTGCTCGACAAGTCCATCCTGCTGCGCGAGGAGTACCCGGGCGGGGTGCGGTACCGCATGCTGGAATCGGTGCGCGAGTACGGCGTCGACAGGCTCAGCGAAGCGGGCGAGACGTCCGTCTTCCGCAAGCGGCATCGCGATTGGTTCGCCGAACTCGCCGGCCGCTACGCCACCGAATGGCTGGAGACCGATCAGCTCGGTTGGATCGGCCGGTTGCGGCGCGAGCACGCGAACCTGCGCGTCGCACTCGACTACTGCACCGGCAGCCGGGAGGACGCCGTCGTCGGCCTGCGGATGTTGCGTGACGTCAAGGAGTTCTGGATCGTCCGCGGGCTGAACACCGAAGGCCGGATGTGGGTCCGGCGGCTCGACGAGGTCGCGGCACCGGGTGTCCCGGAGCGGGCGCACGGGCTGTGGCTTTCCGGTTTCCTGGCGCTGGTGCAGGGAGACATGCCCGCCCACCGGTGCATGCTGGACCGGGCGGCCGCCGAAGCCGAGGCGAGCGGCGACGAACTCGCCGCCGCCTACGTGCTCCACGTCCGTGCCTACGCCGCGCTGATCGGCAACGACATGTCCGAGGCGTCACGGCTTTTCGGTACGGCCATCGACCTGTTCCGCGTCCACGGCGACGAAGGCGCGGGCCTCTGGGCGAGTTACAACCACGGGCTGGCCGTCTGGCTCGACGGCGACATCGACCGCGGCAGACAGGTGCTCGCCGACTCCGTCGAACGCTGCGAGCGACGGGGTGAGGTGTTCTGGCGGGGCTGGGCACTGTGGTCGCGCGCCGCCGCCGAGTACCTCCAAGGTGATCTCTCCGTGGCGAGCCGCTGCTGCGAACAGATCCTGCGTCTGCACGCCAGGGTGGACGACCGCGTGGTCGTCGGGTTCACCCTCACCGTCCTGGCAGGCTGCGCGGCCCGCACCGGACGTCCCAACCGGGCCGCGATCCTCCAGGGCGCCTCGATGAACGTCTGGCGCACGGTGGGCGCCTGGCCGACGCGGTACGAGGCGTTCACCGAACCACTGCGGGCCGACACCGACGCCGTGACCGCGGCGCTGGGCTGGGAGGTCGCGATCAAGGAGTTCACCGACGGCGCCGCGATGCCCACCGCCGACGCCATCGCGTACGCCCTCGAAGAGCGGCCCCCCGAGCCCCCGAAACAGACGGCGCAAGTGCTCACCAAACGCGAGAACGAGATCGCGCGGGTCGTCGCCGAGGGCCTCACGAACCAGGAGATCGCCGACCGGCTCGGCATCGCCCGCCGCACGGTGGACACCCATATCGACCACATCCTGACCAAACTCGGCTACGCCAACCGCGTCCAGGTCGCCACCTGGGTCACCCGCTCCGCGGAGTCCTGACCGCCGGACTCAGGCCGCCCTGATCGGCGTGACAGGCCGGGCTGGTTCGGCGGTGTGCGTGTCGGCACGCAAGGCGATACGCAGGTCGAGCCGCTCCTGGGGGTCGTCGAGGCGGGCGCCGAACAACACGCGGAGGCGACGCAGGCGGTTGCGGACCGTCTGCGGGTGCACGCCGAGGTTTTCCGCGATCTCGGGTGCCCCGCCGCGGGCGGCGAGCATCGCGTCGAGGGTTTCGGCGAGTTTGGTGCGCTCGTTCGGCGGCAGCTCGGCGATCGGTGCCAGGCTGCGCGTGACGAGCGCGGAGGTGAGCACTTCGTCGGCGAACAGCCAGTGCGTGGTCAGGTGGTCCGACCACCGCACGAGCGGCCCGTCTTCGATCACCTCGCGTCGCACCAGCTCCAACGTCCGCCGTGCCCATCGCAAGGACACCGCGGCTTCGGCAGGCGCGACCGCGGGCCCGACAGCCGCCCTCGTTCCCGCCAGTACGCCACCGATCTCGATGTCGTCGGGAACGAGCAGGTGCGGATACTCGCCGGTGAGGTCGGCCAGCACCTCCGGACCGAACGCCGTACGGACCGCGCCCGGCTCCGCGGCGACGGCGACCACCCGCGCGGGCGGCACCCAGCCCGCCTCGGCCGCGAGCCCGGCCCACTTCCGGCCGCTCAAAAGCTCCCTGAGGAGATCGCGGCGCAACTCGGCCACCGAAGGCGTGTGCGCGACGCGGTAGGCGGTGGTGGAAAGCCGGATCAGGACGTCGGCGCAGCGGAGCAGGGCCTCCACCCCGGTGTCCATCAAGCCCGGCCCGGCCCCGTGCTGCCGCGACAGCGAGGCCAGGACGGGCAGAGCGCACCGGCCCGCCGAGTGGTAGGCGCGGGAGAGCCGGTCCAGTTCCTTGCCCGCGGCGTATTCGGCGACCCCGATCTCCCGGAAGGCGTCCGCGCCGGCGGCGATCCCCAGCGCGGAGGCCATTCCGTCGTGCTCCAGGATCGAGGCGACGAACTCCGTGGCACGCGCGTCGAACAGGGGCGCGTGCTCGGGAAGGGAATGCCGGACGCCGTCGACGACGGCACGGGCGAGCACGAGCGCGGCGGAGCGGGTCGGGGCCGGGCGGGCCGCGGCTGGGCGGGCTGGGGCGTGGGACGCGGTCATCGTCGACCTCCGGGGCAGCGGGAATCGTCGGGTCGCCGAGTCTGCTACCGCGGAGTAACGGGCGCATCGGGTGAATTACGTACTCACGCCTCTAGGCCGTACGGATCACCCGTTCGTGGCATCTGCCGAACCGATGCCGCGGTCCGTGAAGGACGCGCTTGAAAGCCACTCCATCGTCACGGGGACATACCGGTTGCGGAGCCCCCGAGCGGGGACGATTTCGGACGTTCACCGTCCGCAATCTTCCCCGCTCGACCCTTACGGGCACCAGCGCTGTCACATCCGGTTACCCAGAGCAACGCTGACCAGCAGCTCTGCGACTTTGCCGGGACCGTGGCGCTGTGTACAGGAAGGGGTCCTTCACGTACTGGGGGCGAGCTTGGGCCCAGTGACCCCAGGTGTCTTCGCCTTCAGGACAGCTCGGCAGCGGTAGCATCGCCTTGGCGAGTTCGCCGTTGAACGACGAGTCCCGGATCCCCAGCTGAGCTGCCGAAGTCGTGCTTGTCGCGCAGTCCTGGCGGGTAGCTGTCCCAGCCGATCAGCGGCGGGTACTGCCACTGCTTCTTGTCCCGGCGCGAGAGTGCCGTCACGGTCGATCGCCGACGTCGGATGGCAACCGTCGCCGTGGCGGTGCCGGTCACGAGAAGCAGGACGGCGAGTGTGCCAAGGAGGACCCGTGGTGCTCCGTCGCATGCGCGTATTCGTTCACCACGGGACCCTCCTTGGTCGGGCCTACTCGCAAACGGCTCCGTGCGCGGCGCTCCGGACGACCTTGGCGTACTTGCCGAGCACCCCGCGCGTGTACGCCGGAGGCTTGGGCGTCCAGCCTTCCCGGCGTGTCTCGATGTCGTCGATCTCGACTTCGAGTGTCCGGTTCGCGACGTCGAGCATGATCGGGTCACCGTCGCGCACGAACGCGATCGGCCCGGCGTCGACGGCTTCCGGCGCGATGTGGCCGACACAGAGGCCGGTCGTGCCGCCGCTGAACCGGCCGTCGGTGATGAGCAGGACGTCCTTCCCGAGTCCCGCGCCCTTGATCGCGCCGGTGATCGCGAGCATCTCGCGCATCCCCGGCCCGCCCTTGGGACCTTCGTACCGGATGACGACGACGTCCCCGGCGACGATCCGGCCTTCCGCGAGCGCGTCGAGCGCGGCTCGTTCGCCGTCGAACACCCGCGCGGTGCCGGTGAACGTCGATTCGTCGAAGCCCGCCGACTTCACGACCGCGCCTTCCGGCGCCAGCGATCCCTTGAGGATGGTCAGCCCGCCGGTCTTGTGGATCGGGCGGTCGAGCGGGCGGATAATCTCGCCGTCGACGCCGTCGGGGGCGATGCCCTCGAGGTTCTCGGCCATCGTCTTGCCGGTCACGGTGAGCACGTCTCCGTGCATCAGCCCGGCGTCGAGCAGCGCCTTCATCACCACGGGGATACCGCCGACCTTGTCGACGTCGTTCATCACGTACTTCCCGAACGGCTTGAGGTCGCCGAGGTGCGGGACCTTGTCGCCGATGCGGTTGAAGTCGTCGATGCGCAGATCGACCTCCGCCTCGCGCGCGATCGCGAGCAGGTGCAGGACGGCGTTGGTCGAACCGCCCAGCGCCATCACGACGGCGATGGCGTTCTCGAACGCCTCCATGGTCATGATCTGCCGCGCGGTGATGCCCTGCCGGAGCATGCCGACGACGGCCTCCCCCGACCGATGGGCGAATCCGTCACGGCGCCGGTCGACGGCGGGCGGCGCGGCCGATCCGGGCAGCGACATGCCGAGTGCCTCGGCGACCGACGCCATCGTGTTCGCGGTGTACATGCCACCGCAGGCGCCCTCGCCGGGACAGATCGCACGCTCGATCCGGTCCACTTCGGCACGGGTGATCTTGCCGGCCAGACAGGCACCGACGGCCTCGAAGGCGTCGATGATCGTGACGTCCCGGCCGTCGACCTGACCGGGCATGATCGAGCCCGCGTAAAGGAAAACGGAGGCGAGATCGAGTCGCGCGGCGGCCATCAGCATGCCCGGCAACGACTTGTCACAGCCAGCCAGCAGCACGGAGCCGTCCAGCCGCTCGGCCATCATCACCGTCTCGACGGAGTCGGCGATCACCTCCCGTGACACCAGCGAGAAATGCATCCCCTCGTGGCCCATGGAAATGCCGTCGGACACCGAGATCGTGCCGAACTCGAGCGGATAGCCCCCGCCCGCGTGCACGCCGTTCTTGACCGCCTTCGCCAGCCTGTCCAGCGACAGGTTGCACGGGGTGATCTCGTTCCACGAGGACGCCACGCCGATCTGCGGTTTGGCGAAGTCGTCGTCGCCCATCCCGACCGCGCGGAGCATCCCGCGGGCGGCCGCACGCTCCAGGCCGTCGGTCACGTCGCGTGAACGAGGCTTCAAATCGGGCTGGTCTTCCGGCATCGGGACACCTTTCTTCGTGGTGGGACACCGGGCACGCTGCCAACCGGAGGCGTCCGGCGCAACTCACCGCTCCGCATTCGCTCACCGGTGCAGCGCCACGCGCGTGATCGCGTGATGTTCTACACCGAGCACCTCGGCCGTCCAGCCGGAGACCACCACCCGGTCACCCGGCTTCTCCGGGATCCGGCCCAGGATCACCAGGATCAGCCCCGCGATCGTCGCGTACTCCCCCGGCGGCGCGTCGGGCAGCTCGACGCCGACGTCCACGAGGTCGTGCACCGGGAACGTGCCGGGCAGGACGAGGGAACCGTCGTGGCCGTCGCGTACGGCGAGGACGTCACGATCGGTCTCGTCGTAGATCTCGCCGACGATCTCCTCCAGCAGGTCCTCCAGGGTGACCATGCCCGCGACGGCGCCGTGCTCGTCGACCACCAGCGCCATCTGCTCCCGTTCGGCCTTGAAGCTGCGCAGCGCGTCCGAAACCCGCAGCGAATCGGGGAACACCACGGCTGGCCTGACCACGTCGGCGAGGTCGTCGCGGTCTTCGAGCAGATCACGCAGGCTCACCACGCCGACGACGTCGTCCAGATGCCCGCCACGGGCGACCGGCGCCCGGGAGTAGCCCGACTCGGCCAGCTGCCGCCGCGCCGACTCGAGATCCTGTTCCGCGGCGATCGTCAGTACGGCCCGCCTCGGGACGAGCACCTCTCGCAGCCGTCGCTCGTGGATTTCCAAGGCGCCGTTGATGATCATGCGCTGCTCGGCGTTCAGGCCGCGTTGGGCCGAGACCAGTTCCCGGAGCTCCTCGGGCGACATCTGGTCCGGATCGGCTTCCGCCCGTCCGCCCAGCACCCGTACGACGAAGTTCGTCGACACGCTCAGCGCCCAGACCACGGGCCTCGAAACAGTCGACAGCAGGTTCAGCGGACGTGCCACCAGCAAGGCCCACCGCAGCGCGTTCTGCATGGCCAGCCGCTTCGGCGCCAGTTCCCCGAGCACCAGGGTCAGGAAGGTGAGGACCATGGTCACCAGCGCGACGGCCACCGCGCGGGCGGCGTCGCCGAGAAAACCCAGCAGTGGCACCACGGGTTCGGCGAGGGACACCGCCGCCGTCGCCGAGGCGAGGAACCCGGCGAGCGTGATGCCGATCTGGATCGTCGCCAGGAAGCGATTCGGGTCGCGCGCCAGCCGGACCAGCGTGCGGGCCGTCGTGCGGCCGTCCCGTTCCAGGGAGCGCAGTTGCCCCTCGCGCAACGAGATCAGCGCCATCTCGCTGCCCGCGAACACCGCGTTGAGCACCACCAGCACCGCGACCAGCGCGATGTCGAACCCGTAGCCGCCCACAAGCACTCCCCGGCCCGCCGGAAGTGCAGAACATTACCGAGGGAAACGTCGGCCCGCAGATGTCCGACCGCTCGCTACTGACACGTCGTTCCGATACCTTCGAAGGACCCGCACGGACGGAGTCGTGATGTTCACACTCAAGACCGCTCCCGCCCGGCGTCTCCGGCGCCGGGCGGAGGAGATCGCCAAACCGGTCACCCGCTGGAGCATCGGCCACGCGATCCCGCGGGTGGCCTTGCGGGCCGCGGCGCGGCGGGGAGACCTCCAGGGCAGGCTGTCCGTCGAAGCGAGCGGCGGGGCGGATCTGACCGGGCTGTTCGACGAGATCCGTGCGCACGGCGCCATCGCCACCACCCGGGTCGGCCATGTGACCACCCGGCATTCGGCATGCAAGGAGATCCTCACCAGCGACGCGTTCAAGACCGTGCGGTTCGTCCCGGACAACCCGCTGCTCAACCGGCTCGTCGCCTGGTCGGCGTCCGGTCTGATCCATCCGATCGAACCGCCGTCGCTGCTCGCCAGCGAACCGCCCGACCACACGCGCTACCGGAAGCTCGTCACGCGGGTCTTCACCGCCCGCGCGGTCGAGCAACTGCGGCACCGCACGCAGGCGATCGCCGACGAACTGCTCGACGGCCTCGACCCGGCCAACCCCGTCGATCTCGTCGAGTCCTACTGCGGGCTGCTGCCGGTCACCGTCATCAGCCAGATCCTCGGTGTGCCGCCCGAAGAACGCGACAAGGTGCTCGCGCTGGGCGGGGCGGCGGCCCCGAGCCTCGACCTCGGGCTGCCGTGGAAGACCTTCCGTACCGTCGAAGCGACGCTGGCCGAGTTCGACTCGTGGCTCACCCTGCATCTGGAGAAGCTGCGGGCGAATCCCGGGGACAACCTGCTGAGCAAGCTGATCGCCGCCCGCGAGGACGGCGTCGGCCTGACCGAACGGGAACTCAAGGCGACCGCGGGACTGGTGCTGGCGGCCGGGTTCGAAACGACCGTCAACCTCCTCGGCAACGGCATCGCCCTGCTCGTCCGGAATCCCGGACAGCTCGAGAAACTGCGCGCGAACCCGGAACTGTGGAGCAACGTGACCGACGAGGTCCTCCGGCACGACCCACCCGTCCTGCTCACCGGCCGGTTGTGCGCCCGCGACACCGAGATCGACGGGAAGCCGATCGGCCGGGGCGCGATCGTCAGCACGGTGCTCGCGGGCGCCAACCGGGATCCGGAAATCTTCGACGACCCGTCCGCCTTCGACGTCGAGCGGCCTAACGCGCGAGACCACGTGTCGTTCGGCGCCGGGCGGCATTACTGTCTCGGCGCTTCGCTGGCGAGGCTGGAAGGGGAGATCGGGCTGCGGTCGATTTTCGAGCGATTCCCCGGCCTGCGGCTCGCCGGCGGGGCGCGGCGGCGGCAGACCCGGATCCTGCGCGGCTTCGAAACGCTCCCCGCCGCACTCTCGTGAGTGGTGAGAAAGGTTCTGACCTTCCTTTACCATTCACGAGCGGTGGCCGGCGGTTTTCACCGCAAGTAGTCCTCTACTTGCGGTGGGGCAGGGAGGCGTGAGTGAGCGAGAGGGTGACCGATGTTCTCCGTGGCATAGGGTCATCTTCGCGAGTCGGCCCGGCAGGCAACCCCGTCCTACCCGCCGTAGGTGCCCAAAACGCTGTTGGCTCTGACCGTCCTCAGCACTCACGGCTCACCTGGCCACGACGTGGCTCAGGTGCTGAGCGCGGCCGCCGTCCAGGGTGTCGCGAAAGCCACTTTCGCGACGTCTGATGTCGCGAAAGTGGCTTTCGCGGCACGACCACCGGCGGACACGACCGGCTCGAACCGCCTCTGCCACTCACGAGAGAGGACCGAATGCCTTCCGTGACCCCACGCCTCTCGGTCCTGGACACCTCCCCCATCGTCCAGGGCTCGACGCCGCGCCAGGCTCTCCTCAATACCGTCGACCTCGCGCGCCTCGCCGAAGAACTCGGCTACCACCGCTACTGGGTTCCCGAGCATCACGGCATGCGCGGCGTCGCCAGTTCCGCTCCGGCCGTCCTCATCGGTCACCTCGCGAACGCCACTCGCCGCCTGCGTGTCGGCGCGGGCGGGGTGCTGCTGCCGAATCACCCGCCGCTCGTGGTCGCCGAGCAGTTCGGGACGCTCGCCGCGTTGCATCCGGGCCGGATCGACCTCGGCATCGGACGCGCGCCGGGCGGCTCCAAGGCGGCCTCCGCCGTCCTTCGTCCACAAAGGACGAAAGACTTCGGCGAGCAGCTCGACGAACTCCGGGGTCACCTGAACCCGCCCGAGGACGCGGAGGTGAAGGCGATCCCCGTTCTCGGCGGCGACATCCCGGAACTGTGGCTGCTCGGCCGCTCCCCCGACAGCGCCGCGCTCGCCGCCGAACGCGGCATCCCCTACGCCTTCGCGCATCACCTGGCACCCACCGCGCCGGTCGAGGCCGATCTGGTCAGTGTGTCCGTCATCGCCGCGGAGGACGACGAGCGTGCCGAATGGCTCGCCGGATCGACCCGGCTGAAGGTGCTCAGCCGGATCCGCGGCAACCGCATCCAGTTGCCCAGCCCCGAAGAAGCGGCGGCGTTCCCTTACACCGCCGACGATCGCGCGGAAACAGCGAGACGTTCCGGCGCCGTGCTCACCGGATGTCCCGGAACTCTCGTCCCGAAACTGCAACGGATCCTCGACGAGACCGGCACCGCGGAAATCATGGTGACCACGCCGCTGTTCCACCACGCCGACCGCCGCCGCTCTTACGAACTCCTCGCTTCGCTCTCCGGGCGGCTCACGGCGCGTTCGAACAGGCCTGCCAGTTCCCGCGCGTAAGCCGCGACGTCGGTGTCCGGTCTCGTCAGCAGTTCGGCCGGGGTCGCTTCCGCTTGCTGGCCCTTACGGAACATGTCCTCCAGCTCGGACAGTGTCTTCGGTTCGAGCGCAAGCGGTCTTCGACGCGCTGGCCCGGCACAACCGCGGTTAACGACGGTCGACTTCGCCGAGGCTGTCCGCGACATCGACTTCGTGTTCGACACGATCGGCGGCGACACCGTCGAGCGGTCGCTCGACGTGCTCCGCCCCGGCGGTAGCCGAGGAGGATTTCGGAACTCGCCGCCAAGTACGAGGCGGCGGGTGTGCACTTCAGCGGCATCGCGGTCGACCCCGATCCGGTCGCCCTGCGAGGCCTCGTCGAACTCGCCGAGCAGGGCAAGCTCCGGGTCCCTGTGCAGGAGACGTTTCCGTTCGAGCGCGCCGCCGACGCGCACCGAGTGCTCGACGGCGGTCACCTCCGGGGCCTGAGCCGCCAAGCGGGCATTTTTACCGGACCGGCCACGAAAACCGGTCAGTAACGTCTCGCCGGTGACGAGGGACCGCGAAGGCAAGGAAGCGCCGGAGTTGCCCGCCTTCACCGGATCCGAGTGTCTCATGGGGTTTTTCATGGCCGTGCTGGCCCTGATCGGCCCGGTCCTGCTCTGGATCAGCACCCGGTTCGAACCCGGCGATGACGACCGCCTGGTCGTCATCGCCATGGGCACCGTGTTCACACTCGGCGGCCTGGGGATCGTCGGCTCTCAGCTGTGGCGGAACGCCAAGGCCCGCGAGGCCCACCGCGCGCTCGACCGGACCGGCGTTCGCGCGACCGCCGAAGTCGTTTCCAGCAAGCGGATCTGGGTCGGCGAGGTGACCACTCCGGCCGACGACGTCGACCTCGTCGTCACCGGGCCGGGCGTGACGCCGTTCAACGCGCGCCTCCTCTCCGAGGAGGTCGGTCGTTACGAAACGGGCACGGTGGTACCCGTCGACGTGGACCCGAGGACCCTCCTGTTCCGCCTCGCCGACTGACCCCGCCGCGATCATTGCCCGCCAGCATCGTATCGCTTATCGTATATGAAATTCACCCCCCGATGCTGCGAGGTGACGTTTTGACCACCGCCACCGCCGACCCGACCACCACCACGGTCGCGCGAGATTTCACGGATTTCCGCACGGTGGTGTCGCACTCCTTCGTGCCGTTGCACGTGACGAGCGAGCACCGCGACCACTTCCGCGGCCGCATCCGCTCGTGCGGCGCCGACGACGTGCAGCTGACCGAGGTGACCGCGTCCGCGCACGTGGTCGAACGAACGCCCGAGCTCATCGCCAGGGCGGACAGGCACTACTACAAATTGAGCCTGATCCTGGCCGGGACCGGACTCCTGGTGCAGGACAACCGCGAAGCCATGCTCCGTCCCGGTGACGTGGCGTTGTACGACACGCACCGCCCGTATTCCTTGGCGTTCGAAGAGGATTTCCGCACGCTCGTGGTGATGTTCCCGCAGCGCCTCATCGATCTCCCCCGTGACCTGGTCGGCCAGCTGACCGCGGTCCCCATGTCCGGCAAGCGCGGGATGGGGAACGTGGTGGTGCCCTTCCTCGCGCAACTCGGCAGCAACCTCGACCAGCTCGGCGGGCCGGCGGGCGTCCGGCTCGCGCATACGGCGGTCGACCTGCTCGCCACACTGTTCGCCAGCGAACTCGACCTCGCCCGCGCGACGGCCGGGCCGCACCACGAACTGATGCGCCGCGTACTCGCCTACATCGACACGAATCTGTCCTCCACCGACCTCGGCCCGGCGCAGATCGCCGCCGAGCACTACATCTCGACCCGGCATCTGCACGGCCTCTTCCACGAGCAGGGCACGACCGTCTCGAGCTGGATCCGCACCCGGCGTCTCGAACACTGCCGCCGCGAACTGCTCGACCCGGTACACGCTTCGCGGCCCGTCGCGGCCATCGCGGCGAAGTGGGGTTTCGTGGACGCGCCGCATTTCAGCCGGGTGTTCAAGACGGAATTCGGCTGCTCGCCGAGTGAACTGCGCCGTGGCTTGACCGTGAGCGATCGGTTGTTGCCGCCCAGCGCGTGACAGCTGGCCCTCCCCCGGCGGTCGCCCCGACGATGACCGCATGTCCGAAGCACCCGAGGAACAGTGGCGCACCTATGACGAGTTCGCCGCCGGAATAGCCACCTACCGCCTGCCGAACGCGGACCTGTCGGGACGCGAGCTCACCGTCACCCTCGACGACGGGACGACGCTCGCGCTGCGGTTCGAGGACGCGGAATCCGTCATCTGCAACGGCATCAAGGACCCGTACGACGCGGTCGCCGTCCGGGAAGACGTTTTCTTCGTTAATCTCCCCCATGCCAGCGTGGAAGGTGAAGCGCTCACCGTCGTCTTCTCCACGACGACGCATCGCGCGCTCGCCGTGCGTTCGGTGATCGGCGCCGAGGACGTCGAAGGCGTTCCCCGTGTCTCCCAGACGTTCTGGTCCGGGACCACCGACGCGGGCACGGCGACCGGCGAGCGGCCGGGGCCGTCGCGCGACCTGATCGGCAAGCGCAACGTGTACCGCTACAGCCCGGAACACCTCTACGAGCACGTGTACGTGTCCTCGCAACGCTATGCCTGGCAATGCCTCGAAGGCGTGCAGCGCGGCCACGGCGACATGGACCTGTCGACGGTGTGGAAGTTCCAGGACGGGCTCTACCTGTTCTGCTTCCGCGAATTCCGCATCGCCGTGGCCAGTGTGTGGCTGCACGACCTCGGCTACGCGCTGAAGACCACCGGCGTCTTCCTCGGCCTGACCGGCGACGGCCGGTCGGAACACTCCCGCGCGGGCGGACACATCTACCCACTCGGCGCCGTCTCTTATCCCGACGCGCAACCGGTCTAAGGAGCTTGATGGCGGAGCTGAGGACGGACTCCTAGACCGGACATAACGCGTGAACCCGCCCGGCCGAAGTCCCGCTATCGCGGTGGCAGGGCGCCCTGATCACCCACAGGAACGGTTCTACCAGGTCGCGCCCTGCCGACGTCGATCGCGGCGCGGGTTCACCAACAGACACCAAGGAGCTCAAGTGTCCAATTCAGACATCATCGCCGCGCACTACGCCGCGAGCGACCGAGGCGACCTGGCGGGCATGCTGGCCCCGCTCGGTCCCGAGACCACCTGGACGGAGGCGGCCGGATTCCCGTATGCCGGCACCTACACCGGTCCGGAAGAGGTGCGGGACAACGTCTTCGGCGCGATCGCGAAGGACTGGGACGGCTACGGTTTCGCCCTCGGCGACCTTCTCGACGCGGGTGACACGGTGATCGGCATCGGCACCTACCAGGGCAAGCACCGCGAGACCGGTCGCTCGTTCACCGCCCGCGTCGCGCATGTGTGGAAGTTCGACGGCGGCGAGGTCACCTCGTTCGAGCAGATCGTCGATTCCGTGCCCGTCGTGAACGCCATGAACGATTCGGCGGAACAGTGAAGCCCGCGCGGCGCCTCGTCGCCCTCTCCGCCGCGGTCCTGCTGGCGACGGCGGGCTGCGCCGGAGCAGAAAGCGGTGCGAGCGGCCCGATCAAGGTCGGCTCGGTCAACGCGCTCAGCGGCGCGGCCACCTTCCCCGAAGCCTCCCAGGCGGCCAAGGCCGTCTTCGACGCGGCCAACGCGAGCGGCGGCGTGAACGGAAGACAGATCGAGTACAAGGCGCTCGACGACAAGGGCGATCCGGCGGCCGCCGCGGCCGCGGCCCGCGAGGTCGTCGGCCGTGACGAGGCGGTCGCGCTGGTCGGCTCGTCCAGCCTCATCGAGTGCGAGATCAACAACAAGTACTACGAACAGCAGAAGATCCTGTCCATCCAGGGCATCGGCGTGGACCCGGCGTGTTTCTCCAGCCCCAACATCGCCCCGGCCAACGTCGGCCCGTACCACGACATGACGCTGACGCTGCTCTACGGCTCGGAAACGCTGAAGCTCAACGACATCTGCGCGTTGCTGGAGATCGCGGGCAACACGCTGCCGTCGTATCAGGCGGCGATCGACGAGTGGTCGGCGATCACCGGCAAGAAGCTCAAGTACCTCGACGCGACCGTGCCCTACGGCGGCTCCGACTACACCTCCTACATCGTCAAGGCCCGTAACGCCGGATGCAAGGCGATCACGGTGAACCCGGTCGAACCGGATTCCATCGGGCAGCTCAAGGCCGCCGCCGCGCAGGGCTGGAACGACGTCACCTGGCTGCTGCTGACCAGTGTCTACAGCGAGAACTACGCCAAGGCCGTCACCAACGCCGGCGCCGGGGTGTACGTCCCGGCCGAGTTCTACCCGTTCACCGACACGGCCAGCCCGCAGAACAAGGACTGGCACGACCTGATGACCAAGAACAACATCCCGCTGACATCGTTCAGCCAGGGCGGCTACCTGGCGGCGACGTATTTCCTCGAGGTCGTCCGCGGGATCAGCGGAGACGTCACCCGCGAGTCGGTGACCAAGGCGCTGCGCGAGATGAAGCCCATCACCCATCCGATGGTCGGCACGCCGTATGTCTTCGGACCGGGCCAGGCACACCATGACAACACCGCGGGCTGGCCGATCAAGCTCGCCTCCGGCACCGGCAAATGGGAGCTGGTCGCCAACGACTGGCTGCGTATCCCGAAGAAGTAGGAGGACTCGATGCTGCAGGGAGCGCTGGCCGGCCTGGCCGCCGGCGGACTGTACGCGGTACTGGCGGTGTGCCTGACGCTGATGTCGCGATTGGTGCGGGTGGTCAACTTCGCCCAGTCGGCCACCGGGATGTTCGGCTGCTACGTGGCGGTGTTCCTGTCCGTCCACTTCGGACTGCCGACGTGGCTCGCCACGGTGGCGGGGATCCTGCTCGGCGGGCTGCTCAGCGCGCTCCTTGGCTGGATCGTGTCCACTTGGCTCGCCGAGGCGGACACCGGCACCCGCTCGGCGGTGACGGTGGCGGTGCTGCTCCTGCTGATCTCGTTGTCGTTCATCCTGTTCGGCAACAAACCGCAGCCGTTCCACCCGATCCTGGACGGCCCGGCGCTCACCGTCGGCGGGGTGGTGATCAGCCAGGTCACCGTGGTCACCGTCGCGCTGGCGGTGCTGGTGGCGGTGGCCAGCAAGATCGTCCTGAGCCGGACCTCGGCAGGGGTGCAGCTCAGGGCGCTGTCCGAACGTCCGACCACCGCCGAACTGCTGGGCATCCCGGCGAAACGGCTCAGCGTCGCGGTCTGGGCGGTCACCGGGGTGGTCAGCACGCTGGTCATCTCGATCGTGGCGCCTTCGCAGTCTAACGACGCGACGTCGCTGGCGATGCTGGTGGTGCCCTCGGCCGCGGCGGCCCTGCTCGGCGGGTTCCGCCGTCTCGACCTCGCGGTCGCGGGCGGACTCGGGCTCGGTCTGATCCAGGGCGCGGCCGCACAGGTCGACGGCCTTTCGGTGGTGCGGTACTTCCTGCCGTTCGCAGTGATCGTCGCGCTGCTGCTCTGGTCGCAGCGCAAGGAGGTGTGGGATGCGGCTCGCTGACCAACGCGGGGTACGCACCGGGTTCCCGTTCGTGGTCGCCCTGGTGGCGATCGCGGTCGGTTACGGCCTGAGCGTCGGGCTCGACGGGTACTTCGTGTACCTGGGCATGAGCGCGGTCGTCGCCGGGATCTCGTTGCTCGGGCTGGGCGTGGTCACCGGCAGCGCGGGGATGATCTCCTTGTGCCAGCTGACCTTCGGCGCTGTCGGGGCCTGGACGGTGTCCGCGCTGAACGAGGCGCAGGCGCCCGGCGGGTTCCTCGTCTGGCTGCTGCTCGGCGGGCTCGCCGCCGGGGTGGTCGGGATCCTGGTCGGGCTCCCTGCGCTGCGGCTGCGCGGGATCAACCTCGCCGTCGTCACGCTGGGGCTCGCCGCCGCGGCCGACCTCGCGCTCGTGCAGCTTCAGTTTCCCGGCGTCTCCGGCGGGATCTCGGTCGAACGGCCGGAGGCCTTCTCCGACGACCGGTCCTATTTCCAGCTCGCCATCGTGGTGCTGGTGCTGTGCTGCCTCGCCGTGTACTTCCTGCGCCGCGGGCGCTGGGGCAGCGCCTGGCAGGCGGTGGCGTTCTCCGAACGCGGGACGGCGGCCGCGGGCACCAGTGTGCGGACGTCGAAACTGACCGCGTTCGCGGTGAGCGCCACCCTCGGCGGGATCAGCGGCGGCCTGCTCACCGGGCAGGTCGGACTTGCCTTCCCGGCCAGTTTCACCGCGATCCAGTCGCTGGCGCTGTACGTGCTGGCGATCATGTCGGGCGCGCATCTGATCGACATGGCGGTGTTCGGCGCGGTGCTCTGGGTCGGCGTGCCGGAACTGCTGAAGCGCTGGGGAATCCCGCAGGACTGGGGATTCGTGGTCTTCGGCGTGCTCGGGGTCCAGGCGCTGGCCAGTGGCGGCAACCTCGGCACCACGGTGCGGCAACTCTGGTACCGGCGCTCGAAAAAGGAGCCCGCGAAACTCGATCTGGCCACCGGGACAGCGGCCGTCGAGCCGGTGTCCCCCGGTCCGCCGGTACTCACCGTGCGCGGGCTGAGCGTGACCTTCGGGCATGTGTCCGCACTGTCTTCAGTGGACATCTCCGTACCGGAACACGGTGTGCTCGGCGTGATCGGGCCCAACGGCGCGGGCAAGTCGACGCTGGTGGACGCGATCAGCGGGTTCTTGCCGAACGCCGACGGCTCGGTGGAGCTGGGCGGTGAGCCGCTGACCGGATCGCCGTCGAACCGGGCCCGCGCCGGGCTGCGCCGGACGTTCCAGCAGGACCGTGTCCCACCAGGGCTGACGGTCGGGGCGTACGTCAAGTTCCTCGCCAGGCGACGGCTCACCGCCGACGAGATCGGCGAGGCGCTGGACTTCTTCGGCTGCCCAGCGGCCCGCACCCCACTGTCGCAAGTGGACGTCGGCGCCCGCAGGCTGGTCGAGGTCGTGGGGCATCTGCTGGCGGGGCCGCGGGTCCTGCTGCTCGACGAACCCGCCGCCGGGCTTCCGCACGAAGAGCACGTCGCGTTCGGGGAACGGCTGCGGCAGGTTCCGGCGCGGTTCGGGGTGTCCGTGCTGCTCATCGAGCACGACCTCGACCTGGTGCGTTCGGTCTGCGACACGATCACCGTCCTCGATTTCGGCCGCGTGCTGGCCTCCGGCCCCCAGGCCGAGGTGCTCGCCGATCCGGCCGTGCTCAAGGCGTACATGGGTGAAACGGAGCTGTTGTGAACGCTTTGCGGATAGCGGGGCTGACGGTCACCCGCGGCGCGGGTCCGGTGATCTCCGGCGTCGACCTCACCCTGGAGCCGGGCCGGATCACCGCGCTCGTCGGCCCCAACGGCGCCGGGAAGACCAGCCTGCTCGAAGCCGTCTCCGGTGTGGTGCCCGCTTCGGCCGGTACCGTCCACATCGGACCGGACGAGATCACCAGGCAGTCACGGGTCAACCGCGCGCGGCGAGGGCTGGCCCATATCGAGCAGGGCCGCGCGGTGTTCGGCGGCCTGACCGTGCTGGAGAACCTGATGCTGACCGCGCGCACCCGCGCGCGGGCCGACGAGTTGTTCGAACTGTTCCCCGAACTGGAGAAACGCCGCGACTCACCGGCGGCGCTGCTCAGCGGCGGCGAGCAGCAGATGGTGGTGCTGGCCCGCGCGTTCGCCGCGCGGCCGTCGTTCCTGCTGATCGACGAGATGTCGCTGGGCCTCGCGCCGGTGGTGTTCACCCGGTTGCTGCCGATGGTGACCCGGTTCGCCGAGGACGGGGCGGCGATCCTGCTGGTCGAGCAGTTCACGCACCTCGCGCTCGGCGTGGCGAGCGACGCGCTGGTGGTGTCTTCGGGGCGCGTCACCTATACGGGCGACGCGCAGGGCCTGCTGGACTCCCCCGCCACCCTGCACTCGGCCTACCTGGGCGAGTCCTGAGCCCAGCACCGATCGTGTCGCGAAAGCCACTTTCGGGACATCAGACGTCCCGCAAGTGGCTTTCGCGACACACCCAAGCCTCGGTACCGGCACGGATACACGTGGGTGGCGTACCTGAAGTACATGAAGGCCCCCTTCCTTGCGTTAGGCGCAAGGAAGGGGGCCTTCATGTACTTCGAGCCACCTAACGGCTAAGAACCCATGCCCGCCCGTTCGAAGGCCAGCGTCGGCAGGTCCACCACGTGCGCGCCGCCGTCGGCCACGATCACCGCGCCGGTGATGTAGGACGACTCCGAAGACCCCAGGAATCGCACGATCGACGCGATCTCCTCGGGTTCGGCGGGACGGCGCAGCGGGACCTCGGCGGTGACGCGGCGGTAACCCTCGTCGTGCCCGCCCGAGAAGCCCGCGGCCTCGGCGAACTGGTCCATCTCGCCGTCCGCCATCGGGGTGCGCACCCAGCCGGGGCAGACCGCGTTCGCGCGGACGCCCTTCGGACCGTAGTCTCGGGCGATCGAGCGGGTCAGGCCGATCAGCGCGTGTTTGGCGACGGTGTAGCCGGCGACGTTCGGCCCGGCGAACAGCCCGGCCAGCGACGACACGATGACCACCTGGCCGCCGGTCTCGACCAGCGAGGGCAATGTGGCCCGGCAGAACACGAAGGCGCTGGACAGGTTCGAGCGCAGGGCCAGTTCCCATTCCTCGTCGCCGGTGTCGACCACCGAAGACAGGCCGTGCCCGCCCGCGTTGGCCACCACGACGTCGAGCCTGCCGAACTTGCCGACGATCTCCGCCACGGCGTTCTCGGCGGCTTCGCGTTCGCTGGCGTCACACGTGACGACATGCGCGCCGGTTTCGGCCGCCACCTTCTCCAGCGGTTCGCGCCGCCGTCCGAGGACCACCACCTGGGCGCCTTCGTCGGCGTATCGGCGGGCGACCGCCGCGCCGATACCGGTACCGCCACCCGTGATCGCGACAACCTTCTTCACTCGCGTGAGTCCTTTCTAAGCGGGAAAACCCGAACGGGCCGAGACGCCGAAGTCGGCGAGCACGGCCTGGCCGTTGATCGTCCGCGAACGCGCGGACGCGAGATAGAGCACCTGGTCGGCGACGTCTTCAGGAGCTTGCACCGGGAACGCGGGATCGTCGAGCACCGCACCGAGATCGCCGCGCGCCATCGGGGTGTCGACCACCGACGGGCACACGCAGTTCACTCGCACACCGGGCAGATCGACCGCGAGAGCCCTGGTCATCGCGACCACTGCGCCTTTCGAAGCGCCGTAGGCCGCCATGCCGGGCGCGATGGTGAACGCGGAGTCGCTGGCGAGCAGGACGATCGACCCGCGCGCCGCGGTGAGCCACGGCGCCGCGTGTTTGACCAGCAGGAACTGGCCGGTGACGTTGACCGCCATGACGGCGGCGAAGTCGGCCGCCGAAGTTTCGGTGACCGGCGTGCCGACCGGTCCGGAAATCCCGGCGCAGCCGACCACGACGTCCAGGCCGCCGAACCGCTCGGCGACGGTGCCGACCGCGGCGGCCACCGACTGTTCGTCCGTCACGTCGGCGTGGACCGCCAGCAGGCCGTCGGCGAGTGTCGGCACGGGCGCCCTGTCGACGGCGCCGACCCGCGCGCCTTCCGCCAGGAACGCCTGGACGCAGGCGAGGCCGATACCGGACGCCGCGCCGGTCACCAGCACGGCCTTGCCCGCGAGTTCCAGTCGCATGGCGTCATCCTGCGGCCGGCCCCTTCCCCGGGGGTTGGCCGTCAGTGCATCCTTCTTGTCCGCAGCCGCACGACGGCCGCGCGGTCTTTCCTCGCGGCACCGGACCGGCAAGACTGCGAAGCATGACCAGGCCGCATCCTTTGGACCCGCTGACCGCCGACGAACTCACCGCAGGCCGCGCGATCCTGGCAGGCGAGGGGCTCCTCGCCGCGACCACGCGGTTCCCGTCGGTGCTGCCGGTGGAACCGGACAAGGCCGACGCCGCCCCGGACCGCCGCGTCCAGTACACGCTGCTGGACACCGCGACCGGCCAGGCGCGCGACGTGGTCGTCTCGCTGGCGAAACGCGAAGTGGTCTCCAGCGAGGACTGCGGCGACGGTCAGCCCGCGTACCTGTTCGAGGAGTACGACCTCGCCGCGTCGATCACCAAAGCGTCGCCGGGATGGCAGGCCGCGATGGAACGGCGGGGGCTCGCCGACCGGATCGAGCACGCCTTCTGCGCTCCCCTGGCGCCCGGTTTCTTCGGCAGGGCCGACGAGACCGGCCGGGTCATCCGGTCACTGACCTTCCTGCGCGACGACGAGTCGGACAGCCCGTGGGCGCACCCCGTCGAGGGGCTGATCGTGCACATCGACCTGACCGAGCAGCGCGTGCTGCGGGTCGAGGACGAAGGCGACGTGCCCGTGCCGCCGGAGCACGGCCGCTACGGCGACGCCCCGGCGCGCACCACGCTCAAGCCGATCGAGATCACCCAGCCCGAGGGCCCGAGTTTCACCGTCGACGGTAACGAGGTCACCTGGGAGGGCTGGAAGCTGCGGGTCGGCTTCAACGCCCGCGAGGGCCTGATACTGCACCAGATCTCGTTCCAGGACCGCTCGGTGCTCCACCGGGCGTCGGTGCCGGAGATGGTGGTGCCCTACGGAGACACCGCGCCGGGCCGGTTCTGGATCAGCTACTTCGACGCGGGCGAGTACCTGCTCGGCAAGAACGGCAACGACCTGCGGCTGGGCTGCGACTGCCTCGGCGTCATCCACTACTTCCCCGCCTTCGTCGCCGACGACCACGGGCATCCGGTCGAGATCCCCCGCGCGATCTGCATGCACGAAGAGGACTACGGGATCCTGTGGAAGCACACGGATCTCAGCGGCCGCGCCGAGGTCCGCCGCTCGCGACGGCTGGTGATCTCGTCGATCTCCACCATCGGCAACTACGACTACGGCTTCTTCTGGTACCTCTACCTCGACGGCACCGTGGAACTGGAGGCGAAAGCCACCGGCATCGTGTTCGCCGGCGCCGCGCACTCCGGCACGAAGCACCCGCACGCCAACGAGATCGCGCCCGGGCTGTTCGCGCCGGTGCACCAGCATCTGTTCTGCGCACGGCTGGACGTGGCGATCGACGGCGAACGCAACTCGCTCGTCGAGATCGACGTCGAGCGGGTGCCGATGGGCGAGCAGAACCCGTACGGGAACGCCTTCACCTGGAAGGAAACCCCGCTGCGGACCGAACAGGAAGCCCAGCGGCACGCCGATCCGGCCAAGGCACGCGTCTGGGAGATCCGCAGCGCGGAGCGGACCAACCGGCTCGGCACGCCGACGGCGTACCAACTCGTGCCCCGGCCGTCCGCGACCCTGATGGCGCAGCCGGAATCGAGTGTCCACCAGCGGGCGACGTTCGCCACCCGTCACCTGTGGGCCACGCCGTACCGCGCCGACGAACGGTTCCCGGCAGGCGACCGGCCGAACGCGCATCCCGGCGGGGCGGGCCTGCCTGCCTGGACCGCCGCCGACCGGGATCTCACCGACACCGACCTCGTGCTGTGGCACGTGTTCGGCCCGACGCACATCCCGCGCCCCGAGGACTGGCCGGTCATGCCGGTCGACTACTCCGGTTTCTCCCTGCGCCCCTACGGATTCCTGGACCGCAATCCGGCACTGGACCTGCCGTCCGGCGCCACCGACGAGCACTGTTCCGCCCACGAGCACTAGGACTTTTCCATGCCCGAACTGACCCTGTCCGACACGTCCACCTGGCTGCCGCTGGACGGCCTCGCCCCCGGTTTCGACGCGAACAAGGCCCCCACGGTCGGCGACCTGCACGGCCGCACCTTCGAGCTCGCCTGTGAAGACGGCACCACGTTCACCGCGGGCTTCTCCGGCACCCGGATCGAATGGACCTACCACGGCACGGGCACCGACCGCTGCGAGACGTTCCTGGTCGACGACGACCTGTACTACGTCCAGTTCCACCCGCAGGCGCGGCAGGAAGAGGCGTTCACGCTGCTGCTCGACCTGCGCCGCGGCCGCGCGCTCCTGGTGCTGAGCAAGATCGGCGACACCGCGCCCCGCGTCACGCAGACCTTTCTGGCCGCCACGATCGGCGGCATCGAGCCGACCGGGGAGTCGCTCGCCCCGACCACGTCGCTGGTCGGGCGCCGGGTGCTGTGGGTGTACAGCACCGAGCACGCCTACGAGCACGTGTACCTCAGCCCGCACTGGTACACGTGGCAGTGCCTGGCCGGTCCGGAGAGGGGGCTCGCGGACACCGACGAGAACTCGGTCTACGAGCTGCGGCCGGGTATCTACGTCTTCGCGTGGCGGGAGAAGGTGATTCCGTGCGCGTCGGTGACCGTCGCCGACCACCGCGACGCGAAGCGGCTGCGCTCGCACGGTGTCCTTTTCGGACTGGACGCCACCGGGAGCACTCCGACCCATTTCACCTTCGGCGCACACGGCAAGCTGCTGAGCACCACCGTGCACCCCGAGGCTTACGACCCCGCCGGGAGCTGAGCCTTGACCGCCGACCTGATCCTCACCAACGCCACGGTGTACACAGTGGACGGCGTCCGGCCGTGGGCGTCGTCCTTGGCGATCAAAGACGGCCGGGTGCTGTCCCTGGAGGAAATCGAACGCGGGCCGAGCACCGAGGTCGTCGACCTCGACGGCGCGTTCGTGATGCCCGGCCTTGTCGACGTGCACAATCACCACGCCCTCGCCGGTCGCGCGGCCCTGTTCGAGTTGAACTTCGGCCTCGACGCCGGTCTGGACGACATCCTCGCCGCGGTCCGGTCGCGCGCCGAGGGGCTCGGGCCGGACGAGTGGGTGGTCGGCGGTGCTTGGGCGTCCACTTTGGTCAGTACCCTTTCCCGGTCGTCCGCCCGGCACGCGCTCGACGAAGCCGCGGGCGGCCGTCCGGTCATGCTCACCGACGACAGCAGGCACAACCGCTGGGTGAGCAGCCGGGCCTTGAAGCTGGCGGGGGTCACCACGTCGACGCCCGATCCGGCGGGCGGGGAGATCGTCCGCGACCCTTCGACCGGCGAGCCCGTCGGTGTCCTGCTCGAGGCGGCGGGTGTCGCCGTCGAACGGGCGCTCAGCGAGACGCGGACCCTCACCACCGAGCAGCACGTGGCGGCGTCGCGGCACGGGATCGGCACGCTGCACTCGTACGGGGTCACCGCGTTCCAGGACGCCGGGGTCTCCTCGGACATCCTGCGCGCGTTGAAGACCCTCGACGACGCCGGCGAGCTGCGCGCGTGGGTCGTGTCGTCGTTGCTGATCAACGACCCGATCTTCGGTTTCGACCCGATCGGCGCGCCGCTGCTGGAGGTCGCCGGGCAGTACCGCGGTGAGCACCACCGGCCCGACTTCGTGAAGATCTTCCTCGACGGCGTCCCGCCGACGCGCACCGCCGCGTTCCTGGAGCCGTATCTGCCGGACGACGCGCACGGCGCCTGTCATCACGGCGCCACCACCATGCCGGGCGACGAACTCGTCGGCTGGCTGCGCACCGCGGCCGCGGCGGGGCTCTCGGCCAAGGTGCACTGCACCGGGGACGCGTCGGTGCGCGCGACACTCGACGCCGTGGAAAAGGTGCGGGCCGAGGGCTTCACCGAAGCGCGTTTCCAGGTCGCGCACGGCCAGTTCGTCCACCCCGACGACCTCCCGCGGTTCGCCTCGCTGGGTGTCGCCGCGGACATCTCGCCGTTCCTGTGGGTCCCCGGCGTCATCCCGGCGGCCATCGCGGCGGTGCTGCCCGGCGAACGGGCCGGGCGGATGCAGCCGAACCGGTCACTGCTGGACGAGGGCGCGCTGGTCGCGGGCGGTTCGGACTGGCCGGTCAGCGAGTCCCCGAACGCGTGGGAGGGCATCCACGGCCTCGTCACCCGCCAGGACCCGACCGGCACGTTCCCCGGGGCGCTGTGGCCGGAGCAGGCGATCACCCTGGCCGAGGCGATCGAGGTCTTCACCCTCGCCGCCGCGCGCGCGATGGGGCTGGGCGACGTCACCGGCTCGCTGGTCCCCGGGAAGTCGGCCGATTTCGTCGTCCTCGACCGCGATCCGTTCAAAACCGATCCGAACGCGCTCGTCAAGACAAAGGTGACACAAACGTGGTTCGCCGGGCACCGGGTGTATCACCGCGACTGATCTCCTACACTGGTAGAAGAACCAGTGCGGGAGGTCTGCCGATGCCGAAGATCATCGACCACGACGAACGGCGAAGTCACATCGTCGACGTCACCTGGGATCTGATCACCCAGGGCGGGATCGAGGCCGCCACCATGCGTGAGATCGCGGCCGCCGCCGGCTTCGCCAACGGGGCGCTCAAGCTGTACTTCCCGAGCAAGGAAGACATCATCCAGGCCACCTACGAACGCGCGCTCGGCATGATGCGCGAGTACGTGGAACTGGACGAACTGCGCGGGCTGGTCGCGCTCCGCGAGCTGTGCGTCTCGTCGATGCCGATCGACGAGGACCGCATCGCCGCGGGGCGCGTCCTGCTCACCTTCTGGCAGCTTTCGCTGACCAACCCGAAACTGCAGCACAAGTACCTCGAGCACATCCGCTCGTGGCGGGGCCTGCTGCACCGGTACCTCACCGAGGGCCGGGAGGACGGCGACATCGTCACCGAGACCCCCGACGAGCAACTGGTCGACGAGGTCGTGCTGATCAACGCCGGGGCGAACGTGATGAGCCTGGTCGCCGGGGAGTTCTCGACGATCGCTTTGCAGCGGCGGCACCTCGAGTCGTTCTTCGCCCGCCTCACCCGCCCTTGACACTACGTACTACCGCATTTAGTCCTCTAAATGCGGTAGTACGTAGCGCGAACAACCGCAACTAGAGGACTAATTGCGGGAGTCGAAGGTCCGCGTCAGGAAGTTCGCCACGTGCGCGTGTGACCGCGGTGAGGCGGGAAGATCGGTGTACAGGCCGTAGAACCCGTGGATCTGCCCCGCGTATCGCGTCATCTCCACCTTCGTCCCGGCATCGGTCAGGCGCCGCGCGAACTCCTCCCCTTCGTCCCGCAGGACGTCGTACTCGGCCGTCAGCACCAGCGCCGGCGGCAGCCCGGTCAGATCGGAGGCCCGCAGCGGCAGCAGATACGGATCGTTCAGCTGTGCCGGATCCGACACGTACTGATCGAAGAAGAACCGCATCGCCCCGGCGGTCATGCCGAACCCCTCGGCGAAGTCCGTGTACGACCGGAAACCGTCGTCCGGGTGACCGTAGACCGGGCAGATCAGCACCTGCGCGGCCAACGGCGGACCACTTCGGTCGCGGGACATCATCGAGACCACCGTCGACAGATTGCCGCCGGCACTCTCCCCGCCGATCGCGATCCGCCCTGGATCCACCGACGGACCCGCGCCACCCGAAGCCAGCCATTCGACAACGGCGTAGCAGTCGTCCGGCGCCGCCGGGAACGGATTCTCCGGCGCGAGCCGGTAGTCCACCGCCACGACGGCCACCTTCGCCGCGTTGCACACCGCCCGTGACGCGACCTCGTTCTCGTCGATCGAGCCGATCGTCCATCCGCCGCCGTGGATCCACACGAAGGCCGGGACCGCACCAGCGGCGTCAGGCAGGTAAACCCGCACCCGGACACCGGACGGCAGGACGTGGTCAGTCACCGAAGCGACTTCCTCGACCGTTTCTGGAGGCTGCCACGAAGCCGCGAAAGCGGTACGCAACTCGGCGGCCGTCGGCGGAAGGGCAGGCGCTTCGGGAAGCTCGCTGCGGGCGAGCAGTTCCTTGACCGCGGGATCCAGCGTCACGGCTACACCGCTTCCGCGACGAGGACCCGCGGGCTGCCCGGCAGCGCGAGCCGGTCGGTGACCCGCCAGCCCGCCTCGGTCAGCCATTCCCGGACCTCGGCCTCCGGGTAGACGACCGTCCCGTCGATCACCAGGTACTCCCCCGCGTGCAGCGCGTCGATCGGCCGCTGGTTCGCGTCGTCGTCGAGGAAGAAGTCGAGCAGCAGCAGCCGCGCGCCAGGCGCGGCGGCCGCGCGGGCGTTACGCAGGATCTCCGCGTTCTGCTTCGCGTCGAAACGGTGGACGACGTGGTTGACCATCACCAGGTCGAACTCGCCTTCGGGACGCGCGGTGGGTGTCTCCGCGCCGATGACGGTCGCACGATCGGCGAACCCCGCCTCGGCCGCCGCGGTGGTGACCGACTCGGTGAAGCCCGGGTCGAAGACGAACGTCGTGTGCAGTTCTTCGTTGGTCTTCATGGCTTCGACCGCGAACGCGCTCGAGAGCCCGCCGAGGTCGAGCAGCTTCCGGTGGGGGCCGAAATCGAACGCGCCGGCCAGCATCTTCGCGTGCAGGGCGTTATACGTCATCACACCGGCCATGAACGTGCCCCAGCGCGTGTCGTCCATCTCCAGCTTGCCGGGCTCACCGCTGTCGGCGGTGTGACCGAACTGCAACCAGTGCGGATAGCTGATGGTGTCGAGGAAGGTCAGGAACGGCGCCAGATCGAGGTCTCCGCCGCCGAGGTACTCCGCCGCGTCGGCGGCCAGTTCGTACCGTCCGTCCACACGGGACAGCAGACCGAGTGATGACATGGCGTCACCGAGGATACGGGTGATCTTCTCCGGTTTACCGGTCTTCCCCGCCAGTTCCGCGGCCGTCAGCGGCCCGTCGGCGAGCGCGGTGAACAGGCCGATCCGGCTCGCCGCGAAGAGTTGCTTTGCCGCCATGTAGCCCACGGCGATGTCCACGATCCGCTCGGGACCGGCAGTCTTGGTCGACCCGCTCACGGGTGCCCTCCTTAGCTCGTTTCCGCCGAGAGTCTACAGGTGTAGACAAAAGAATCCAGCGCGAGTTTTCGCCTACTGCCAGGCAAAACCCGCCGGATATCAACTTCCTACATTCGTAGAATATACCCATTGACAGTGCCGCCCCCCGGTGTCAACATGCGTAGAACCACCCCCGCCGGAGGCCCGTTCCCCGGCTGTGCGGTCCGCTTCGGGCGGGCTCGGGAAAGGGGATTCATGACCCTGCTCGAATTACGAGAACTGACCGTCGGCGTGATCGCCGACGAAACCGAACGCGAACTGGTCCGAGAACTCTCGTTCGGCCTCGAACAAGGCCGCACACTCTGCGTGGTCGGCGAATCCGGCAGCGGTAAAACGGTGACGGCCTTGTCGATCATCCGGTTGCTGGAGTTCGTCGCGCCGGTGTTCACGCGCGGCGAGATCACCGTCGACGGCGTGGATCTCACGCGGCTCTCCGCCGACGAGATGCGCTCCTACCGCGGCCCGCGAATCGGGATGATCTTCCAGGAGGCGCTGGATTCGCTCAATCCCAGTCAGCGCGTCGGCAAGCAGCTGATCGAGGCCTATCGCAAGCCCGGTTCCCTGCCACGCCAAGCCGCGCGCAAGGGCACGCCATTGCACCGCGACGCCGAAGCGAAGGCACGTGGCCTGTTGAAGGAGGTCGGCCTCACCGACACCGACCGGGTGCTTTCCCTGTACCCGCACCAGATGTCGGGCGGGATGCAGCAGCGCGTGATGATCGCGCTGGCCCTGATGGCCGACCCTGGCCTGCTGATCGCCGACGAGCCGACCACGGCCCTGGACGTGACCACGCAGGCGGAGATCCTCACCCTGTTCGACCGCGTCCGCCGCGACCACGGCACCGCGTGCGTCTTCATCACGCACGACATGGGCGTGGCCGCGCAGGTGGCCGACCGGATCGCGGTGATGTACCGCGGCGAACTGGTCGAACTCGGGTCCAAAGAGGACATTCTGCACGCGCCGAAGCATCCCTACACCAAGGCGTTGCTCGACTGCGTGCCGAAACTCGGGGTGAGCAGACGCGACGGCTTCCCCACCATCTCCGAAGCCTTGCTCGAGGCCGCGATGAACGGCGAATCGGCGGTCGCGACCGAGACCAAGGCGCTGAGCCGCGAGAAAGCGGAGAACGCGGGCGAGGGCACCACGCTCGTCATCGAGTCGGTGTCCAAAGTGTACGGACGTCGTGGCAGGTTCTCGCTGACCCGTGAGCCGGAGGTGCACGCGGTCAAGGACGTCTCGCTGGAGATAGCCCCGGGTGAGTTCTTCGGCCTGGTCGGGGAATCCGGTTCCGGCAAGACGACGCTCGGCCGCCTGGTGAGCGCGCTGGAGACCCCGACAGGAGGCAGCATCGCCTTCGGCGAGCACCGGTGCACCCCGTCCGGTCTCGACGGCGACGAGCGCTCGTTCCGCCGCCGCGCGCAACTCATCTTCCAGGACCCGCAGAGTTCACTCGATCCGCGGCACACCGCCGCGCGGATCATCGCCGAACCCTTGCGGGAACTCACTGGCCTGCGCGGCGCGGAACTCGACCGCCGGGTCACCGAACTGATCGACGAGGTCGGGCTCCCGTCGGACACCGCGAAGAAACTGCCGTCACAGCTCTCCGGCGGTCAGCGGCAGCGTGTCTCGATCGCCCGCGCGATCGCCGCCGAACCGGACCTCATCGTCGCCGACGAGCCCACCTCCGCGCTCGACGTCTCGGTGCAGGGCCAGGTGATGAACCTGCTACTCGACCTGCGGCGCACCCGCGCGCTCAGTTTCCTGTTCATCACGCACAACCTCAGCCTGGTGCTCTCGGTCGCCGACCGGGTCGGCGTGATGTACCGGGGCGAGCTGATCGAAATCGGCGACCCGGACGAGATCCGGCTCCGCGCCCGGCACGAGTACACCCGCCGCCTGCTCGCGGCGAACCCCGAGCTGCCCGTCCACCCCCACCCTGGAGTGCGGAACCCATGAGACGAACCCTGACCTCGGCCGCGCTCGGCGTGGCGACCGTCCTGCTGCTCAGCTCGTGTATGGGAGGGCAGGCGGGCGGTGGCGCCGCCGACGGGCCCCCGAAGCCCGGCGGCAACCTCAACGTCGCCGTGCCCACCGATCCGCAGTCCCTCGACATGGTCGCCAACCCCGGCCAGGTGACCGCGCACATCGGCAACATGATGTACGAGAAGCTGTTCGAAGTGGACCGAGCTTTCACCGCCCGGCCCATGCTGGTCGAGGACTTCACCACCAGCCCGGACAGGCTCACCTACACCTTCAAGCTGCGCCAGGGTGTCACCTTCCACGACGGCAACCCGCTGACGTCCGAAGACGTCGTGGCGAGCCTCAAGCGGTGGCAGCAGGTCCACCGCACCGGCCAGCTGGTCACCCCGGACATCGAGGCGATCACCCCGGCCGACCCGGCCACGGTGACCATCAAGCTCAAGCAGCCGCGCTACCCGCTGATCAACGAACTCGCCGGTGCGGGCACGGAGATCTACGAGGCGAAGAACCTCACCGGTGTCCCACCGACCGGGTTCGGCCAGGACAAGGCGATCGGGACCGGGCCGTACAAGCTGAAGAGCTGGGACATCGGCCGCGAACTGGTGCTGGAGCGCCACTCCGGCTACAAGTCCCGGTCCGAAGAGGACTGGGGCGGCCAGGCGGGCGCCAAGCACGCGTACCTCGACACCGTGACCTACAAGGTGGTCTCCGACCAGGACGCGCTGATCAACGGCCTCCAGACCGGCCAGTGGGATCACATCATGCCCACCAACGACCAGTACGAGACCCTGCGCAACAACCCGGCCGTGGTCGTGCACAACCTGCCCGGCGGCAACGACAATGTGATCATCCCGAACTTCAACCCCGGTTCGAAGTTCGCCGATCCCCGTGCCCGCGAGGCGCTGAACCTGTTGCTGGACAAGCCCGCGATCAACGCGGCCACCGGTGGCAGCAAGGACCTCACCGTCGAGACCGGCGCCTTCGCCTCCCCGGACAACAAGCAGTTCTATTCCACCGCGGGCGAAGAGGTCTACAAGAAGCACGATCCGGAGAAGGCCAAGCAGTTGCTGGCCGAGGCCGGGATCACCGCCGGTGCCACGATTCACATCGTCACCACGAACTCCTACCCGGAGTTCGGGAAGTGGGCCGTGCTGATCCAGGACAGCCTGTCGAAGATCGGCATCAACACCAAGATCGACACCTTCGACTTCGCCACGATGCTGGGCACGTTGACGAAGGAACCGGGTGGCTGGGACATCACCACGCTGTTCTTCGACTCGGCGCTGACCTCGCCCGCGCAGATGCCCGCGCTCACCCTGGGCACGCTGAACGGGTCTTCCTCGCCCGAACTGGACGGGCTGATGGCCGAGTTCAACGCCTCGACCACGCCTGAGCAGGCGAAGGCCGTGGTGGACAAGCTCCAGGCGTTCACCTGGAAGCAGTTGTCGGTGATCACCCTGAGCCAGTCCAGGCTGTACGCGGCCTACTCCCCCAAGCTCAAGGGCTACGGCGACTTCTACCGCGTCTTCTGGAACACCTGGCTGGCATCATGACCGGTCTGCTGCTGCGCAGGCTGCGCGATCTGGTGATCATCCTGGTGATCGTCGGGACGATGATGTTCTTCGTCATCCGGCTGATCCCCGGCGACCCGGCGCAGGCCATCCTCGGCCCGACGGCACGTCCGTCCGATGTGGACGCGCTACGGGAGAGCATGGGGCTGAACGGAACACTGTGGGAGCAGTATCTCGGCTGGGCCGGGAACGTGCTGCGAGGCGATTTCGGCACGTCGATCACCTACCACGCGCCGGTGCTCGGCGTGGTCGCCGACCACATCCTGCCGACGCTGACGCTGGCCGTGCTGTCCACGGTGATCAGCTTCTTCCTTTCGGTCGCCATCACGTCCTGGCAGGCCGTCTCGCCGCGCAACCCGGTGGCGCGGCTGCTGGACAGGTTGTCGGCTCTGGGGATGGCGATGCCGGACTTCTGGATCTCGCTGATGCTCGTGCTGGTGTTCTCGGTGACACTGCGCTGGTTCCCCTCCAGCGGCTACGAAAACCTGTTCACCGAGCCGGCGACGGCGGTGCCCGCGCTCGTGCTGCCGCTGACCGTGCTGGTCATCGGGCAGACGGCGTTGTTCGTGCTCACCCTGCGCGAAAGCCTGCTCGGCGAGCTTCCGCTGGCGTATCTGCGCACCGCGCGGGTGAAGGGCCTGTCCGAGCGGCAGGTCATGACCAAACATGTCCTGCCGAACGCGCTGATGCCGCTGATCACCCAGCTGGGCAGCAACTTCGCCATGCTGGTCGGCGGGATCGTGATCATCGAGTCCATCTTCGTCGTGCCGGGGCTGGGCCATCTGCTGATGGGCGCGGTGTCCACCCGGGACTTCCCGCTGATCCAGGGTGTGACGCTGTTCGTCGCGGTGCTGTTCGTATTGGTCAACCTGCTGGTGGACCTGTCGTACGCGCTGCTCGACCCGAAGGTGCGTGTCTCGTGAGCGTGGCTCTGGTGGAAAAGACGCCGTCGGTGCGTGAAGCACCCTCGGCCGGTCGCGCGGCCAAGCTGTTCCGGCGCAACCGGATGCTGGTCATCACCACCGCGCTGCTGGCGCTGATCGTCCTGGCCGTGCTCGTGCTGCCGTTCTTCCTGCCCAGCGTGAGCGCGACCGATCCGGTCAACCGGCTCCTGCCGCCGTCGGCCGCGCATCCACTCGGCACGGACTCGTTCGGCCGTGACGTGCTCGCCCGGCTGGTCTCCGGCGGGCGCGCGTCACTCGGGCTGTCGGCCTTGATCACCCTGTGCGCGGCGTTCACCGGTCTCGTGATCGGGCTGATCAGCGGTTTCTTCCGGGCGGCGGACGCGGTGCTGATGCGGGTGATGGACGCCTGGATGTCGTTCCCGGCGATCATCCTGGCGATGGCGCTGGCGATCTCGCTCGGCGCGAGCATCTGGACCGAGTTGATCGCGCTGACGGTGATCTTCACCCCGTTCACCGCCCGTGTCATCCGCAGCCGGGTGCTCGGCATCGCCGGCCGGGCGTACATCGGCGCGGCGCGGGTTTCGGGAATGAGCAAGGGGAAGATCCTCGTCGTCCACGTGTTCCCGAACGTGCTGCCGCTGGCGCTGGTGCAGGTGGTGATCCTGTCCGCGGCCGCGATGCTGGTCGACGGCGCGATGAGCTTCCTCGGCCTCGGTATCGCTCCCCCGACCCCGACCTGGGGCAACATGATCGCCGAAGGGCGGTCTTACCTGGTGCAGGCGCCCTGGCTGGTGATCGCGCCCGGCGTGACGATCATGGTGTGCGTGTTCCTGCTGAACCTCATCGGATCGTCGCTGCGGATCGCCGTCGACGCCCGTGCGCGGACGCTGAGCGAGATGCAACGCCTGCGCACCCGCCGCCCCTCCGGCAGCTGAGAAAGGATTCCGTTGTCTGCCACTACTTCCCTGGCCGTGCGCCGTTTCGTCCCCGAGGTCGTCTCGGGACCGCCGGTACTGCTGGTGCACGGATTCGCCTCCGACGGGCACACCGACTGGATCACCACGGGGTGGCCCGCCGCGCTCACCGCCATGGGTCGCGAGGTGCTCGTACCCGACCTGCCCGCTCACGGCTCCAGCCCGGCACCCACGGGCTCGCTGGGCGCGGCCGCGATCACCGGCGAACTGTCACGGCTCGTCGCGGATCTGTCCGAAGTGGACGTTGTCGGCTACTCGCTGGGTGCCCGGCTGTCCTGGGAACTGCCCGCCCAGGCGCCGGTGCGGCGGCTCGTGCTGGCGGGCGTGAGCCCGTTCGAGCCCTTCGGCGCCGTCGATGTCGCGGCCGCGCTGGCGTTCGCCGACGGCGGCAAGGCACCGTCGGATCCGCTGACCGGGATGATCGCGCACATGATCACCGCGCCGGGCCGGAATCCGGCCGCGCTCGCGCGGTGTATCGAGGATCTGCGCGCCGAACCGTTCACTCCTGCCGTGGGTGCCGTCGCCGTGCCGACCCGGTTCGTGGCCGGTACGGACGATCCGGTGAGCCAGGGCATCGAAACGCTCGTCGAACTGGTGCCGGGCGCTTCGCTGGTGCGGGTGCCCGGGGATCACGGCGGGGCGCTGCGGAGCCCGGAGTTCAAGACTGCGGTGCGGGAGTTCCTCGGGTAGGGAACCGTGGGCTTCCTGAAGTACATGAAGGCCTCCTTCCTTGCGCTAGGCGCAAGGAAGGAGGCCTTCATGTACTTCAGCCGGCGTGGCCGGAGCACCACCCGAGCACCGCGAACCAAGGCCTGGAAGCGTGTTATGAACGGGACTTTCATGGCAAATTTTGCCATGAAAGTCCCGTTCATAACACCCGGGACGGGAGTCAGAGGGTGCCATCGGCGGCGACCGAGCGGTCCAGCCAGAGGTCCTCCAGAGCGTCCCGCACCTCCGCGCCGTGCTCGGAAGCCAGCCGTACCGCGCCCAAGTTGTCCTCTAGTTGCGCGAGGCGGCTCACCCCGAACAGTACGTTCGCCACCGGCGCGTAGGCGAGACAGAACGCGATCGCCAGCTGCGAAGGGCTCACACCGAAGTCTCCGGCAACAGCGGTGACACGCGAGGCTGCCGCCCGGATCGACTCGCGGATACCGCCGGGGTCCGCGCCGATCTTCCGGTCCGGGGTCTTGCCGAGCAGCACCCCGCCCTCGAACACGTCCGACGCCTGCAAAGTCAATCGTCCGGCTTCGAAATGCGGGCCGTAGAAGGGCCCTTCAGCCATCGAGCGCCGCGCGACGCTGTACTTCAGCTGGGCGAAACCCGGCGCCGGGAGCCCCTCTTCGGCAGCGAAGTCCAGCGCCCGGTCGAGATCCGACGCCAGCCAGTTGTTCACGCCCCACACGTCGAACCGGCCGAGGCGGATCTGTTCGGCGACCTCGGTGACGATCCGCGGGATGTCCGGCCGGTCGAAGTAGTCGCCGACCACGACCGCTTCCGCGCGGTCGACGCCGATCCGGTCGAACGAGGTCGCGAGTTGCTCGGCGAAACCGGTGTTCGGGTAGTCCCAGAGCCAGAGTTTCCCGCACAGTTGATAGTCGTCGCGGTTGATCCCGGCCGCCCGGACAGCCTCGCCGAAGAGGAGATCCGTACGCGACTGTTCGGAATGCGGCCCCATGTTGTAGTAGGCCACGTCGAACAGGGTGACCCCGGCGTCGATCGCGTGCCGGATCAGGCGCACCGCGTCGTCGAAGTCCATGCGGTCCCAGGTGTTCCAGGATCCCAGGCTCAGCGCCGAAGTGGCGAAGCCCAGTCCGTTCTGCTTCCCGTACACGAGATTTCCTTTCGCTGGCAACGGAAACAAGTTTTAGTCTACGATCGTAGAATGAACAAGAGACTCGTAGTGGTGACCGGCGGCGCCAGTGGCATCGGCCGCGGAGTCGCCGAAGCCTTCCAGTCCGCGGGCGACCGCGTGGTCATCGCCGACGTCGACGCGCGCGCGGCTCACGACCTGGCCAAGGAACTCGGCGCGGAACACGTCGAACTCGATATCTCCGACCCGGGTTCGGTCGACGCGGCGCTGGCGCTGATCACCGGCGACTTCGGGCCGGTGGACGTCCTGGTCAACAACGCCGGCCTCGCCGGGGGCGGCGGACCGTTGGTGGGACTGGACATCGGCGTCTTCGACCTGTGCATGCGGGTGAACTTCCGCGGCACCTTCCTGATGACCCGCGCGGTCGGCGCGCATATGCTCGAAGCGGGCACCCGTGGCGCCATCGTCAACATCACCTCCATCGGCGCCCGGCAGCCGACTCCCGGACTCGGCCATTACGAGGCCACCAAGGCCGCGGTCGAGGCGCTCACCCGGTCCGCCGCGCTCGAACTGGCGCCCCACGGGATCCGGGTCAACGCCGTCGCGCCCGGCCCGGTGCTCACGCCGATGACCGCCGGATTCGCGTCGGACACCGCCGCCCGCGCGGCGTGGGAAGCGAGAATCCCGTTGGGAACCATCGCTTCCGTCGCCGACGTGGTGCCGTCAGTCCTGTTCCTCGCCTCCGCCGACGCCGGCCATCTCACCGGGGTAAGCCTCCAGGTCGACGGCGGGCAACTGCTCACCTGAGTGGACGACGCGGCCGCCGGACACGGTGAGTTCGACACCGACGTCCGGCAGGTCCGCGAACGCGGTTTCCAGCGGATTCGCCGCGAGCACACAGAAGTCGGCGACGCGGCCCACGGTCAGCGACCCCTTCCAGTCCGCCGCGCCGTCCTGTTCGGCGGCCGCGACCGTGTAGCAACGCAGAAGTCTGGCCATCAGCCCGGCGTCCACTTCGGACGCTTCCAGCATCCGGGCGGCCGCGGCGATGTGCACCCGCCAGTCCGGGGTGACCACCGGCGCGTCACTGCTCAAGGTCAGCGGGACACCCGAATCGAGCATCTCGGCCAGCGGCCAGGCGCGTGCGCCGACCTCGGCACCGAGGGCGTCCGTCAGCATGCCGCGCATCGCCACCGCGATCGCGGGCTGCGTGGTCAGGCCGACCCCCGCCGAAGCCATCCGCGCCAGCTGATCCGCCGTCACCAGATCCCCGTGCACCAGGTGATCGCCTCGGCGGAGCGATCCGAGCGCGGCCTCGATACTGCGATCCCCCGTGGCGTGCACCGCGACCATCATCCCGGCCTCGTGGGCCAGGTCGATCATGGCGGCGAGATTGCCCGCGCGGCCGGGATCGTCGTCACCGTCCACCAGCAGGGCGCCGTGTGACCCGTCGGCGTAGCAATGGTGTGTCCACGCGGACCGCATCGGCGGGATCCCGTCGGCGAAGATCTTCACCCCGGGCACGGTGAGCCACAACGGATCCGCGGCCGGTGACGGCGTCGCCAGCCCACGTTCGAAGTCCGGCAGCGAACTGGCGCCGTCGAGCAGGCCGAACAACCGCAGCGCGGTCACCCTCGCCCGCAGAAGTCCTTCCGCGGCGAGTGCCGCGTATTCCTCCAGCACTTCGGCGCCGAAACAGCCCGTTTCGCCCGGGCCCAGGCCGGGCTCGGTGTAGCTCGTGATGCCGAGTGACGCGCACAGATCGCCCGCGCGCAGGATGGCGGCCCGCCGTTCGGCCGCGGTGCGCACCGTTTTCTCTTCTCCTCCGGTGAATCCCGCACCACCGATGAGCGTGTCCGGCCACCGGGCACCGAGCCAGGTCGCGTGCAGGTGCGCGTCGTTGACACCGGGCAAAACGGTTCTGCCCGCCAGGTCGATCACCTCGGTCTCCGGGCCGATGTGGTCCAAGGCGACATCGCCGACGGCGACGATCCGGTCGTCGCGGACCGCCATCGCCGACACGACGGTGCCCGCCGGGTCGAAGGTGAGGATCGGACCGCCGCGAAGCACGAGTGATGCGGGGCGAATACGTTGCGACGGCATGGTTTCCTCCGGGATCTGGACTTTTTCTCCTACGACTGTAGACTAAAAAGATGGTCAACAGAACCGAAGCGGCGGTGCTCACCGAACACGGCTCCGCGCTCACCTTGCGGGAACTACCGCTGCCGGAAGAGCCGGAACCGGGCGCCGCGCTGGTCCGGATCACCTGCACCACGT
Organism: Amycolatopsis coloradensis; assembly: GCF_001953865.1. GTDB lineage: Bacteria > Actinomycetota > Actinomycetes > Mycobacteriales > Pseudonocardiaceae > Amycolatopsis > Amycolatopsis coloradensis. The sequence continues at coordinate 201,691 of NZ_MQUQ01000018.1, read as the reverse complement.
TGTGCGGCACCGACGTGCACCTCTGGTCCGGCCAGATGACCTTCCCCGGCATGCTCCCGATGGTGCTGGGTCACGAAATGGTCGGCGAGGTGGTGGCCGTCGGTCCGGGCACCACCGACACCCTCGGCCGTGAGATCACCGAAGGCGACCGCATCGGCTGGTCCGAGTCGACCTGCGGGAAATGTCACGGCTGCACGATCCTGCGTGAACCTGTCGCGTGCGAGAAGCGCGGATACGGCTTCCTCCAGCGTTCCGACGTCTTCCCGTACGCCACCGGCGGTCTGGTCCGGTACTGCTACGTGACACCCGGCGCGGCCAAGCTCCTGCTCCCGGACGACGTCAAGGACACCTGGGCCTCGATGTCCGGCTGCGCGGGCAAGACCGTACTGCGGGCCGTCTCGCGTTCGGGCGGGATCCGTCCCGGTGCGACGGTCGTCGTCCAGGGCGCCGGCGCGCTGGGTGTGTTCGCCACCGCCGTCGCGCGGATCTCCGGCGCGGGTGACGTGATCACCATCGGCGGGCCCGCCGACCGGTTGGCGACCGCCGAACGCTTCGGCGCGACAGCGACGATCCCGGTCGACGGCACCGCCGAAGAGCGCGTCGAGCGGGTCAAGGAACTCACCGGCGGCCGCGGCGCCGATCACGTCTTCGACTTCGCGGGCGGGCCGACCATCGGCGAGGAGGCCGTCGCGTTCGCGGCGCAGCGCGGGACGATCGCGATCGTCGGTTCCACCGGCCCCGCGCCCTCCCCCGTGGCGCTGGGTACCGTGATGGGCAAGGAACTCACGGTCGTCGGCTCGCTCAACGGCGACATCGCCGACTACCACCGCTCGGTGGACTTCTTCCGCACCTTCGCCGACCGGCTGCCCTGGGACGGACTGTTCAGCGCGCCCGTCGGGCTTTCCGAAGCTTCCCGGAGCGTCGAGTCGATGTCTCGGCTCGGCGAACTCAAAGCCGTCATCGATCCCCGTCTTCCCTAGGAGACTCCCGTGTCCGTCATCCCTCAGCGCCGCATCGGCCGCGACGGCCCGCTCACCGGCGTGCTCTCGCTCGGTTCCTGGCACACCTACGACCGGATGGACTTCCGCGAGGCGGTGAACCTGGTCCGCACCGCGGTCGATTCCGGGATCACGCTCTTCGACGTCGGCGTCTACGGTTTCCCCGGCGCCACCCCGGTCTACACCGACGTGCTGTTCTCCGCGATGGTCCGCGCGGCCGGGATCAAGCGTGAGGATTACCTGCTTTCGGCCAAACTGTGGCTGGAGGGCTATCCGGAGCACAACCTGCGCGACCAGCTGGACAACGCGCTGTTCCGCGCCGGGGTCGAGCACGCCGATCTGGTGGTGCTGGGCGATCTCCGGCGGGACGACACCGATCTTCATCAGCTCGTCCTGGATCTGGACGAACTCCGTGAGGCCGGGCTCATCGGCCAGTGGGGCGTGAACAACTGGTCCGCCACCACCATCCGGGCCCTGCACGACTTCGCCGTCCAAGAGAACGTCCCCGGCCCCGCCATCGCGCAGCTTAAGTACAGCGTCGCCCGACGGTCCATTCCGGACGGTGAGCCCTTCAAACAGGTCTTCGGTGAACTCGGGGTCACGCTCCAGTCCTCGGACATCTTCGAGGGCGGGGTCCTGCTGGGCAAGAACAGCGGCGCGCGTCAGGTCGGCCGCGATCCCGGCGACATCCGCGAGCGCATCGCCTCCTCCGCCCCGGAACTCGCGAAGATCGCGGGCGACCTCGGCGTGACGGCGGCGCAGCTGTGCCTGGCCTTCACCCTCACCCATCCGGCCAACACCACCACCTTGTTCGGTGCGACCAGCACCGACCAGCTCAAGGACAACCTGGGCGCGGTCGACCTCGTCGAACGCGTCGGCGCGAAGCAACTGCGCGAGCTGGTCGAACCGTTCTGGGCGGACCGCGACAGCGTCGACCCGGAGGGCCCGTGACGATCTTCGACCCCGAACTCGCCGAAGCCCTGGAAGGCCTGCCTTCCGGACCCCCGCTCGGCGCCGAATCACTGGCGAGCGTGCGGAAAGCCCTGGCCGAGGGGAATCTGAGCTGCGCCGAGGCGATCGGCGACCGCGACCTCGTCTGGAAAGATCGCACCGTGCCCGGCACCGACGTCGTCGTCACCGTCGTCAAACCCCGGAATGCCCAGGGCGCACCGGGGTTCTACAACATCCACGGCGGCGGCATGGTGCTGGACAACCGATTCGCCGACCTGCCCCGGATGATCGCGCTCGTCGAGGAATTCGGCTTCGTCGCGGTGACGGTGGACTACCGGCTCGCGCCCGAACACCCGCATCCGGCGCCCCTCGAAGACTGCTACGCGGGTTTGACCTGGATGGCCGAGAACGCCGGTGAACTGGGCTTCGATCCGGCGAGACTGATCATCGGCGGTGGCAGCGCGGGCGGTGGCCTCAGCGCCGGGGTCGCCTTGCTGGCCAGGGATCGCGGCGGACCGGCGCTGGCTGGACAGCTCCTGCTGTGCCCGATGATCGACAGCGCCAACGACTCGGCGTCCACTGTGGAGTTCGCCGAACGTGGCGTGTGGAGCCAGGCGGCCAACGAGTTCGGCTGGCGCTCCCTCCTGAAGGGACAGACCTCGCCGTACGCGGTCCCGGCGACCGCCCCCGACCTCACCGGGCTCCCGCCCGCGTTCATCGAGGTCGGCGCGGCCGAGATCTTCCGCGACGAGGACGTCGACTACGCGCGGCGCCTCTGGCAGGCGGGAGTGCCCACCGAACTGCACGTCTGGGCGGGCGCGTACCACGGTTTCGACCGGTTCGCCCCGGACAGCGAAGTGGCCAGGGCGGCACGCGCCACCCGGGCCTCCTGGCTGCGCCGCACTATCGGGAGAGCATGAACCGCGCGGCCTGCTCGCCGACCAGCACCGCCGGCGCGTTGGTGTTGCCCGTGGTCACCCGCGGCAGCACCGACGCGTCGGCGATCCGGAGCCCGCTGATCCCGTGCACGGCCAACTCCGGATCGACCACCGCCAGGTCGTCGGTGCCCATCCGGCAGGTCCCGACCTGGTGGTGATAGGTGATGGCGGTCCGCCGGACGTAGTCGCGGACATCGGCCCCGGGCCCCGGATACAGCTCGCGGGCACCCCAGTCCTCCGCCAGCGCGGCCGCCCGGCCGATCTCCCGGCACTGCTCCACCGACGCGACCAGGCTGTCGAAATCGGCCGGGTCCTCCAGTGCGGCGAGGTCGATGAGCGGCTCGTCAAGCGGGCCCGGCCCCGAGAGCCGCAGGCTGCCCCGGCTGCGCGGCGTGACCATGCCCGCCATCAGCGAGAACCCGGTCTCCGGGCCGGTCATCCACGGTTCGTACATCGGCACGCTGAAGTGGATCGGCTGGGTGTCGGGCACGTCCAGGCCGGGACGGCTGCGCCAGAACAGATGGGTCTGCGTCACCGAGCGGCCGGGTGCGGGCGGCTCGACCTCACGGCGGTCGGTCGCGAAGATGACCGGCGACAGCAGGTGGTCGTGCAGGTTCAGCCCCACTCCCGGCAGCTCGGCGACGACGTCGATGCCGTGCACGTCGAGTTCGCCGATCGGTCCGATGCCGCTGCGGAGCAGGATCGCGGGCGAGGCCAGCGCACCCGCGGCGAGCACGACCTCGTCGGCGAAGACCTTGCGCAGTTCGCCGTCGACCTCGGCCAGCACGCCGGTCACCTTGGTGCCCTCCATCAGCAGCCGGTGCACCAGCGCTCCCGTGTGGACGGTCATCCGCTCGGCCGCGGGCTGCCCGTACGCGAGCCAGGTGTTGAGCCGTTTGCCGTCCCGCGTGGTGACGCGCTGCACCGAGACACCGTCGAGCTCGTCGCCGTTGTAGTCCGGGTTGAACGGCAGGCCGATCTGCACCGCGGCGTCCACAATGGACTGCTGGATCGGGTGCAGCGGCTCGTTCGGCACGACGTCGAGCAGGTCCTTCTCGATCCGCTCGAACACCGGGCGCACGTCGTCCCATCGCCAGCCGGGCAGATCCCAGCCGTCGTAGTCGGCGGGGGCGCCGCGCACCCAGATCATCGCGTTGAGCGAATGCGACCCGCCGAGCACCTTCCCGCGCGGCAGGTGCAGCCGCCGGTTCGCCGCGTGCGGCTGCGGCATCGTGTGGTAGCCCCAGTCCTCCGGGCCGTGCCACAGCTCTCCCGCGCGCGAGGGATCGTGGATGGCCGGGTTGGTGTCCGGCCCGCCGGCTTCGAGCAGGGTCACCCACGCCCCGGAGTCGGCCAGTCTCCTGGCGACCACCGAACCGGCCGAACCCGCTCCTACCACGATGACGTCCATGTCCCCCACCCTCGCAAGTCGGGACCCCGTCCGGCGGATTCGGTTCGCTGGCCGACAATCGGCGTGCCCTGGCGGGCAAGACCCGGGACCGCATGGCGTCCGATACTCGATCACACACCGGTCGAGGGGAGCCAACCATGGCCACACGCCTGTTCATCGACGGACAGTGGACCGCCGCCGGAGGCGGGTCGCTGCCGACGTACGATCCGGCCACCGGCCAGGTGATCGAGGAAGTCGGCACCGCGTCGGCCGCCGACGTCGACGCAGCGGTCGGCGCCGCCAGGAAGGCGCTGAACGACCCAGCCTGGGCGGGACTGCTGCCGGTCCAGCGGGCCGCGCTGCTGTTCAAGCTGGCGGAGCTGGTCGACGAACACCACGAGGAGCTGGCCGCGCTCGAAACGCGCGACCAGGGCCAGCCGATCGGCATCTCCCGCCAGGTCAGCGTCACCGGCTCGGCCGAGCACCTGCGGTACTTCGCGGGCTGGGTGACCAAGATCCAGGGCACCACCAACCCGGTGTCCTTCCCGGACACGCTGCACTACACGCGCCGTGAGCCGGTCGGGGTGAACGCGCTGATCACGCCGTGGAACTTCCCGCTGATGATCCTGGTGTGGAAACTCGCGCCCGCGCTGGCCACCGGCAACACCGTGGTGATCAAGCCCAGCGAGGTCACGCCGCTGACCAGCATCCGGCTGGTGGAGCTCGCCGACGAGGCCGGGTTCCCGCCGGGCGTGGTCAACCTGGTCACCGGCGACGGCGCGGTGGGCGCGCTCCTGAGCGGGCACGGCGACGTCGATCACCTGTCCTACACCGGGTCGACCGCGGTCGGGAAGCTGATCACGGCGGCGAGCGCGGAGTCGAACCTCAAACGGCTCACCCTCGAACTCGGCGGCAAGGCACCCAGCATCATCGCCTCGGACGCCGACATCGACGCCGCCGTCGCGGGCAACCTCGCGGGAGCGACGCTGAACAGCGGGCAGGTCTGTGCCGCGTACACCCGGTTCTTCGTGGACCGCAAACGCGAGCAGGAGTTCGTCGCGAAACTGGCCGCCGGACTCGAGGGCCTCAAGCTGGGGCCGGGCCTGGACGAATCGAGCCAGCTGGGGCCGCTCGTGTCCGCGAAGCACCGCGAGCACGTGGACTTCCTCGTCTCGACCGGTCGCGAACAGGGCGCCGAACTGGTCACCGGCGGCCAAGCCCTTGATCGCGACGGCTACTTCTACTCGCCGACGCTGTTCGCCGGTGTCGCCGACGACATGACGATCATGCGTGAAGAGATCTTCGGGCCGGTCCTCGCCGTCACCGCCTACGACGATCAAGACGAACTTCTGGCCCGCGCCAACGACACCGAGTACGGGCTCGCCGCCACCGTGTGGACCCGCGACCTCGGTGTCGCGCACCGGTTCGCCAACGGCATCCGGGCGGGCGCGGTGTTCGTCAACATGCCGCCGATCCCCGACATGGCCGCGCCGTGGGGCGGGTACAAGGCGTCGGGCTGGGGCCGTGAGATGGGCCCGTGGGCGATCGACGCGTACACCGAGATCAAGTCCGTCTGGCTGCACTACTCGTGACCGCAGGCGACGCGGTGAACTCGACCGCGATGAGCAAGTCGCAGATCGCCTACCACTGGATCAAGGCGCGGATCGACGACGGCACGTTCTCCCCCGGCTACCGGCTCGTGTTCGGGCAGATCGCGCAGGAACTCGGGGTCAGCACCGTGCCCGTGCGCGAGGCGGTCCGGCGGCTGGAGGCCGAGGGGCTGGTGACCTACGAGCACAACATCGGCGCGCAGGTCGCGATGGCCGACGAGAGCGACTACCAGCACACCATGCAGACGCTCGCGCTGGTCGAGGGCTACGCCGCCGCGCTGGCGGCGCCGTCGTTGCCCGGCAAGGCACTCGACGAGGCGAAAGGGCTCAACGCGGAACTGACCGCCTGTCTCGACAACTTCGAGCCGTCGCGGTTCACCGCGCTGAACCGCGACTTCCACCGCGTCCTGTGCGGCACCTGCCCCAACCCTCAGGTGCTCGACCTGGTCAACCGCGGCTGGAACCGGCTGGCCGGACTGCGCACGTCGACGTTCAGCTTCGTCCCCGGCCGCGCGCACGAATCCGTGCGGGAGCATCAGAACATCCTCGATCTGTTCGACAGGAACGCGCCCGCCGGGGAGATCGAACTGGCGGTACGGGAGCACCGGCTGACGACGCTGGAGACGTTCCTGGCCTGGCGGCATCCCTAGAGGGGCAGCGGCTGAGGTTCTCGATTTGTCCACAAAGGACACCTGGTGAGCCGAATCGCCCGAGGCGAACACGTCAGAACACGCCCGCGGGGTCGCACTTCACACGATCTCCACGGAATCACTCATCCAGGACGGCACGGCCTCCGGCGGCGGAAACGCGTAGAAGCGCACTGAAAGTTCCTTCTCGTTCGCCGCCGGACGTCGCCGCCGGTGGCAGTAGCGCATGATCAGCTCGCGATACTCCGCTTCCAGTTCACGGAATTCCGCTTCGGTCAGCCGAGTCGAGGCCCGCTGAGCGGTCGACCACGGGCCGAACTCGTCGCGGTGTTCCGCGGCCCAGGACAGCAGCGTGATCTCGTTCGCGTATTTGGCGTCGAGGAACGCGGCGACCCGCTCCCGGTCCGCGCCGTCGTAGTCGTCCGGCCTCGGCTCGCGCAGGTCGTGCGGGATCGAGATCCATCGTCCCTTCCGGTCACGGCGGACAAAACCGTTGTCCTGCAATGTCTTCAGGCATGCGGTGACTTCGGCTCGGCCGAGGCCCGTCTCGTGTGCCACGTCGTCGGCGGTCGCGGGAAGCTCGCTCACCACCTGCTGGTATCGCGGGTCTTCCCGCATCGCGATGTCGTGCAACGTCACCGTTCGACGGGGCATCGTGGTGCCCGACAGCCGTCGTGCGGCGAGGACGAGGACGACGGCCACCGGGATCTCCACGAAGACGGCGAGCGCGATACTGGTCCACCGCTCCGCCGACGTCCAGCCGAGCATGACGTCGAACCACGCGTCGCAGCACAGAAGCGCGGCCGTGGCCGACAGCAGCGGTACGGCCGCCCGGCGGCGACGCGACCCGAGCCACGCCCCGGTGGCGAAACAGAGGAGGAGTGCGACGTCGAATCCGACCCAGGCCGCGCGCCACTGGCCGGTGTCGTACCGGTCGGGCAGCGTGTGGGCGAGGTAGACGGTCCAGGGCACGAGGAGGACCGCCGCGCCGGCGAGGAAGGCCAGCAGTATCCGTCGGATCATGATCATGACGTTAGGGACGATCCGGCGCCGCTGCTATCCGGGATCACCCCGAATCCGGGCTCAGGGCCGGGAGGGATAGCCCGAACGGCCGCTACCGGGACAGACCTGGGCGAAGGTAAATTCCGGGAGCCCGATTCGGGCCTTCACTGGGGGGTACATGAGTCCATCACTGGATACTTCGCGTCCACTGTCGACCTTCAGATCCCGGGTGGCGGCTTTGGCCGCGGGGATCCTCACGCTGTCTTCGATCGTGACGGGTTTCGCCGCCGAGGCAGCGCCCGCCGCGACCCTCACCTCACCGGCGTCGAGCTTCGTCGGCGTCCAGCCGACCCGGTTCCTGGACACCGTCCGCGGTGTCGGGATCCCGGTCGGTCCGGTCGGCGCGCGGACCACGGTCACGGGAAGTGCCGCGGGCCTGGCGCCCGCAGGCGCCACCGCGGTCGTGCTGAACCTGTGGGCGGAGAGCCCGACGGCCGACTCCGCGGTGACGGTCTTCCCGCACGGCACTGCCCGGCCGAGTCTGCCGAGCCTGTTGCTGCAGAACGGGAAGCGACGGTCCAATCAGGTCACCGTGCAGGTCGGCGCGGACCGGACGCTGGACTTCTACAACGAGTCCGGGTCGACCCAGCTGATCGCGAGCATCATGGGCTACTACACGACCGCCCCGGGTTCGCGGTACACGGCGGTGGGCGCGTCCCGGCTGCCGGTCCACTCGATCGGTCCCAACGCGACGACACGGCTCAACCTGACCGGTCACGTCCCGGCGACGGCCACCGCGGTCACGGTCAGCGCGACCTTGTCCCAGCCGACCGTGGCCACCTATCTCACCGCCTCCCCCGCCGCCACCCCGCGGCCGACCATGGCGAGCGTCGCCGCCTATCCGGGCAGCCAGGGCTCGAACCTGATCACGGTCAAGATCGGCGCCAACCGCTCGATCGACCTGTACAACCTGGCGGGCACGGTGAACACGGAACTGAACGTGGTCGGCTTCTACGCCAGTGACTACGGTGCCCTGTTCACCCCGGTGGCGCCGGAACGCGTCCTCGACAACCGCACCGGTCTGGGCACTTGGAACGGTCAGCCTCAGCCGCTCGGGCAGAACACCGACATCGCCTATCGCCTGCGGTCTCCGCTGCCGTCGAACACACTCGCCGTGGCGCTGAACCTCACCGGCTCTGCGGCCACCGCGAACACCGCCATCACCGCCTGGGACCTCTGGACGATCCACGAGCCGCCCGCCAGCGTGCACCTCGTACCCGGTCAGACCATCTCGGTGGCGGTCGCCCCGATGGTCACCGCGATCACGCCGTCGCCCAGCGCGTCCGCCGAAGTCATGCGCTCGGTCTATGTCCACAACCGCAGCGGCAACGTCGACGTGACGGCCGATCTGTCCGGCTACTTCACCCTTCCTCCCGCCGACTGTGCAACCGGTTGCGTGTCGACCTGGGGTCCGCACTCGTGGGGGCAGGGAAGCACGGGCCCGACGGCGGTGAAACCGTTCAGTGGCTTGACCGACGTGGTCGCCCTCGCCGGTTCGTCCCGCGACGGCGTCGCCCTGCGCGCGGACGGGACCGTGTCGGCCTGGGGAGCCAACTCGACCGGCCAGCTCGGCAACGGCTGGTGGGCGACCGTCGGCTCGGGTTCGCACGCACCCGCCCCCGTGGTGGGGCTCACCTCCGTCAAAGCGATCGGCAGGGATGGTTCGCGGGGCTACGCGGTGAAGACCGACGGGACCGTCTGGCAGTGGGGTCAGAACGTCAACGCGCCGGTGCAGGTCGCCGGGCTGACCGGGGGTGCCGCCCTCGCGACCGCGTGGGGAACCGCCTACGTGCTCAAGACCGACGGCACGGTCTGGGCGTGGGGCGACAACACCCGCGGCGAACTGGGGAACGGCTCCACCGCGGCGCGGTCCGACACCCCGGTGCGGGTTTCAGGACTGACCGGGATCAAGGCCATCGGCTCCGGCGGCAGCGGCGGTTACGCCGTCAAGGCCGATGGCACGGTCGTGGCCTGGGGGGACAACTCCACCGGCCAGCTCGGCAACGGCGTCGCCTGCACCACGCCGTCGGGCTGTGTCTCCCGCACGCCGGTGCCGGTGACCGGCCTGACGGGGGTCACCTCCGTGACCGACGGCGTCGCGCTCCGCGACGACGGCACCGTCTTCGCGTGGGGCTCCAACCGGCGTGGGCTCCTCGGCAACGGCCTGAACTGCGAGTCCGGCACCGAACCGAACTGCACGTCCACCGTGCCGGTGCGGGTCCGCGACGTCACCGACGCCAAGGCGATCGGGAAGTTCGACGGTGGCCGTTACGCCGTTCGCGCGGACGGCACCGTTCTGGGCTGGGGTGACAACCAGGCGTTCCTGCTCGGCGCCACCGTGCAGAACTACCCCTACTACACCACGGTGCCCGTCCAGGTTCCCGGTTTGAGCGGCGTCAAGGCCGTCATCGACGGTCTCGCGTTGCAGGGGTAACCGGCCGTGTCGCGAAAGCCACTTTCGGGACGTCTGATGTCTCGAAAGTGGCTTTCGCCGCGACGTCATCGCCACCGCGCTCGCCCGGCTCTCCTAGGACTCGCGGCGCCTCGACCGGATCGTGAGCGCCACCAGCGCGCCACCGAGCAGCAGCAGGAACAGGCCGGGGGCCAGCAGGCCACGGACCTCGCTACCGGTCGAGGCCAGCGGGCCGCTGTCCGACGGCCCGCCACCCGGCGTGGTCGCGCCCGGCTGGCCGGGCGTGGTATCGCTGGTCACCCCTGGCCCCGGCGTCGTACTCGACGGCACGCTGCTCGAGGTAGTGGTGCTACTCGAAGTGGCACTGCTGTTCGACGTGGTGGGGCTGTTCGACGTGGTGGTGCTGCTGCTCGAAGTAGTGGTGCTCGTCGGGCTGGTAGTGGTCGAACTGCTGCTCGTCGGTGAGCTGCTCGTCGTGGTCGAGCTACTGGTCGTGGTGGAGCTGGTCGTCGTGGACGAACTGCTGGTCGGGCTCGTGGAACTGGACGACGTAGTAGTGCTCGAAGAAGACGAAGCCGAACTGCTCGGCGTCGTGGTCGGCGTACTAACGCATTCGGGCAGGTCGCCGTCGAACGGGTAGGCGTGGAACTCCTGGCCGCCGCCCCCGGTGGTCTCCGAGCTGTGCACCAGGTTTCCCGTGGTGAAGAAGCGGCCATTCATCCCGGCCGCGGTGATCGTCGCGGTGCTCCCCGGGTCGCCGATCAGCACGCTCCCCTGGAACTGGGTGCCGCCGCCGATCTTCACCTTGGTGGCGTCGGGAAAGTTCCACAGCAGGCGTTCGCGCAGCTTGTTGATCGGGTCCGCGTCGCCGGGGTCGCCGGTGAAGGTGTTGATCGTCCGGGCGGCGCCCACCATGTTGACCAGGATCGTCGCCCCGGCCGGGATACCTTGGAACTCGATGCCCTGCATACCGCCGTTGGCCGCGGTCACGTCGAAGTCCACGGTGAACACCTGCAACGCGGATTTCCCGTCACCGGTGAACAGGGTGCGGTATCCCTCGTTGCGCGCCGTGCCCGTGGCAGGGCGCGGCGCGGTGCCTTCCCGTGCGTAACACTGGCTCGCCACCCGAAGGTCCTCGCGCAGGCCCACATAGGGTTTCGCCGCGTCGGGATCTTTCCGGAGCGTTCCGTCCACCGTTCCGGTGACGGTCCCCGCGTGCCGGACGACACCGTTGTCGGCGACCAGCCGTTGCCGCGCGGCGACACTCACGTTCCCGCCGGTGGTCAGGAAGTCCGCGCCGTCCGGCGGCGGGACCCGCGAGCCGACACCGGCGATGCCGACGTTGTAGATGGCGGACACACCCGCTCGTTTCGCCATGTCGAAATCACCGAGGACGACGACTCGCCCTTCGGCCTCCGCGGCCGCTTCCCGTACCCGGAAGTCGCCGCCGACATAGACGTTGATGCCGTTGTCCCGGCCGGCGTAGTCCCCATTGTTGACCGGCGGGTACTTGCCTGGGCAGGCGTCGCCGACACAGGGACCGAGGCCGCCGGGTAATGGGGCCGCGACCGCGCCACCGGTGACGACGAGGGCCGCCACGCACACCGCCGCGGCGGCACCGGCAGAGATCGAGGCGAACCGCCTTGCACGCATGCGGCGATTCTTGTGCCGATCCGGCGAGTGAACACCATCGAAAACCGGAAATCCCCCCGACCGGGCGAGGGTGATCACCCACCCCGTTCGTGGTGGTCCGGCGTGGTCCGGAGAAGGAATTCCCGGCGGAACGGGAAACCGTTCCTACAGGTGCTGAGGCCGTCTGCTTGACTGCTGCCCGTGCCATCCGTTCGTGAGACCTCCGTCGAAGCGGAGTTCTTGGCGGTGGTCGGCCGGGTCGCCGGACCGGCCCGGGGTGCCGGCCTGCTGGTGATCAGCGTTTTCGGGGTACTCGCGACGCCGTCGGAGGCGCTCCCGCTCGGCTTCGGGCTGTTGGCGCTGGCGCTGGTCACCGCCGTGGCCGAGCACATCGCGGGCAAGACGGGCCGGGGCAGGCCGGTGGCGTTCGCGCTGACGCTGGTGCGCGCCGCGGCGATCTGCGGCTCCCAGTTCCTGACCGCGCCCGAAGCGGGCGAGCTGAACCAATGGGCACTGAACGTCCTCACCATCACCGCGATCACCCTGCAATGGGAATGGCCGCCGAAGATCACCGTGCCCGCCATCGCCTGTCTCCTCGCGATAGAAGTGGTGCCGCTCGGCTTCGAGGACAGCCTCTCGGTGGTGCTGCGGGTGCTGATCGAAACCGCGCTGGCCAGGGGCGCCTTCCTCCTGTTGTCGCGCACGACGCGCCGGATCGACCATCTCCGTGAACGGCGCGCCCGGCTGGCGCGCGAGGAATCCCTCGCCGTGGAACGACGACGTCTGGAACGGGAGTATCTGGCCGTCCTGCACGACACGGCGGCCGCCACCTTTCTGATGGTGGCCCAGCGCGGGGAAACGGCGGGCCCGGCCGAGGTCGCCGAATACGCCCGCCGGGATCTCGCGATGCTCACCGGTGAATCCGGTCCCGGCGGCGAGGTGGACCTCGAGGCCTCGTTGCGCGGCGTGCTCGCGCACAGCCCGGTGCGGGTCGAGACGCGCTGGTCACCGGTCCCGCCGATCCCGGCGTCGGCGGCGCTCTCGCTGGTCCGTGCCGTGCGCGAGGCGCTGGTGAACGTCGAGAGGCACGCCGGTGTCGCCGAAGCCCGGCTGACGGTCGAAGACGGTGTCCGCGTGACCGTCCGGGACGAGGGCCGCGGTTTCGATCCGGCGGGGACCCCGGCGCAGCGGCGGGGCGTCCGGTGTTCGGTCGTCGAGCGGATGGCCGCGGCGGGCGGCCGGGCGAAGGTGACCTCCGCGCCCGGCGCGGGGACGACGGTGGAACTGATGTGGCCGCATGAATGAGACCGCGGACCGGGTACTCGGCGGCTGCCGGATCGCGGTACTGCTCGCGACGGCGGCGATCCAGCTCGGGCTCAGCCTGGTCCGGCTGAACGGCACCGCGAGCTGGATCGCGTTCACCGCGCTCGCCGGGGTGCTCGTCGTGGCGGCGTGGTGGGTACTGCGCTGGAAGCCGGTTCCCCGGCCGGTCGCGCTCGCGGGGGCGGTGGTGGTCCTCGCCGCGTCGGCGGTCGCTGTCTGGACGCTGCCACCGGACCGGCTGCTCGGCGACGAAGACTGGGCGTCCGGCCTCGCGGGCTGGCATCTGCTGGTGCTGTTGCTGGACCGTCCCGCGGTCGCGATGGCCGCACTCGTCCTCCAGATGACGCTCACCTTCTTCCGTCAAATCGGTTCGGCCACCGCCGACCGGTCCGAGATCGGCAGTGTGGTGATCGTCGGGCTCAGCGTGGTCGCCTTCCAGGCCGCGACGCTGGCGCTGGTCCGGGTCGTCCACCGGCGGGCGGGTGAAGCCGCCGCGGCCTCCGCCGAACGGGACCGGCTGGTCCACCGCAAGGCACTCGCCGAGCAGCGCGAGGCCGACCAGCGCAGCCGGTTCGCCGGTCAGCTCGGCGCCACCCTGCCGCTGCTCGCCGGACTGGCCGACCGCACCCTGGACCCGCGTGACGCGGTGGTGCGGGAGCGGTGCGCACTGGCGGCCACCCAACTGCGGCGGCTGTTCGCGGAGAACGACGACGTGCCCGACCCGCTGGTGCACGAGGTGTCCGCGTGCGTCGATCTCGCCGAACGGCGGGGTTTGACGGTGACGCTGGCGGTCAGCGGCGAGCCGGCGCCCGTGCCGACGAACGTACGCCGCGAACTGACCGGCCCGCTGATGACCGCGCTGGTCGCCGCCCGGTCACAGGCGCGGGTCAGCGTGCTGCGCACCGGCGACGAAATCCGGATCGCGGCGATCACCGACGGTGAACCGGCCACGCGGCCGAACGGATCGGGCCCCGTCGACGTCGAATGGCACGCCTGGGGAGAACGATCGTGGATGGAGGCGAAATGGCGTTCGCGACCGAACTGACCGCGGTGGTCGTCGACGATCATCCGGCGGTGCGAGCCGGGGTCGTGTACTGGCTGTCCTCGGGGACCCCGCCGGTCACCGTGGTGGCGGAGGGCGAGGACGTGCGGGCGGCGTGGATCGGTGAAGGCGCACAGGCCGACGTCGTCATCCTCGACCTGCACCTGAACAGCACCACCCCCGCGATGGGTGACCTGCGGCGGCTCACCGAGGCGGGCCGCCGCGTCGTCGTCTATTCGATGCGGGCCGACGACGAGACCGTCCTCCAGTGCCTCGAACTCGGCGCGCTCAGCTATCTCACCAAGGCCGAAGGCGCGGAACACCTCCTCGAAGCCGTGCGCGCGGCGGCCGTCGACCGGTCGTACACGCCGCCGTCCCTGGCCGGTGCGCTGGCCGGGGACCGCTCGGAGCGGCGTCCCGCGCTTTCCGCGCGGGAGACCGAAGTGCTCATCGAGTGGTTCCAGTCCGAGTCGAAGGACTTCGTCGCGCACCGGCTGGGAATCTCGCCGAACACGGTCAACTCGCACCTCGAGCGGATCCGGGTCAAGTACGCCCAGATCGGCAGGGAGGCCCCGACCAAGGCCGCGCTCGTCGCGCGGGCGATCCAGGATGGGCTGATCGGCGTAAGCGATTTGTGATCGGCTGTGGTGCGAACGGGTCACACCGGTAGACCGACTCGGCGATACGGTGCGTGACGAGAACGCCGTGACCGATTCGGCGAGGAGTCCGAGGAGATCCATGAAGGCCCAGCGCATCGCCCTGTTCAGCACCGGTTTCGCCGCGGCGCTGCTGCTCACCGCCTGTGGCGGGAAGGAGGAGGGAGGCAGCCCGGCGCCCGCCCCCTCCCCGGCCCCGACGTCGGCACCCGCCTCCTCTCCCGCGACCAGCGGCACCGTCCCGGTCTCGAACGCCGACACCACCGCGCCCGGCAGTGAACTGAAAGTCGGTGACCGCGCCGTCGTCCCGTTCAAGTACGGCAACGACAAGGCCGGGACCATCGCGATCACCGTCAAGGCGATCGAACTGGGCGCGCAGGAGGATCTCGCCGCCTACGGTGACAAGGCCAAGGGCATGATCCCGGTGTACATCCGGATGTCCGTGGAGAACGTCGGCGGCACGGACCTCAGCTACGCCTCGGTGCGGCTGCGCGCGGTGGGCCCGGACGGCAAGAGCACCGGAGTGATCATCACCGGTGAGACTCCGCAGTGCCAGTCCGAGACGGCCAAGAGGGACTTCAAGACCGTCGGCGCCACTTATCAGACCTGTGGACTCCAGGCCATCAAGGAGGGCGGAGAGGTCGGTGGCGCGACCTTCGCCGACAGTGACAGCTACAAGGACAAGCCTGTCGTCTGGAAGAAGTAGCGGAATCACCGGAGCGCGGCCGAGGACGCTCTGGACATCCGGGCTGACGCGCAGTTCGGCCGGGCTCGGGAAACTGAGAGCTACGCGAGAGCATCCAGGGCATCAGCGAGAAGCTGCTCGCCCAAGCCTTGCGCGCCCTGGTCGAAGACGGCCTGATCTGGCGGAAGGTCGAACCGACGACACCACCCCAGGTCACCTACGGGCTGACCGAGTTCGACCGGATCACCGCGCGGCTGTCACCTCGCGTCGCCTGACCACACTGCGAGCGCGGAGACACCTGCGTACCGTCGTGTCGGTGGTCAACGTGCACCGGACGATCACCGTCCGAACCCCCGGCCAGACCGTCGTCGACTACCTTCAGGACTTCGCGCACGCCGAGGAGTGGGACCCCGGGACCGTGTCCTGCACCCGCGCGGACACCGGCCCCGTCGTCGTCGGGTCGCGGTGGCACAACGTGTCCGAGTTCCGCGGCAAGAAGACCGAACTGACCTACCGTCTCGAACGGCTGGAACCGGGGCGGATCGTGTTCGTCGGCAGCAACAAGACCGCCACGTCCACCGACGATCTGACGGTGACCGAAGAAGACGGCACCACGTCCATCAGCTACCACGCCACCATCACGTTCCACGGACTGGCGAAACTCGCGGATCCCTTCCTGAAACGGGAATTCGAGAAAATGGGCGACGCGCTGGTGCCGACCATGCGGAAGGCCCTGGAAGCCCTCTAGCCCCGCCGCACCTCACGACAGAACAGCGATCACGCGTGCTTGAACGGCGATCACGCGTGACTGGACGGCGATCACGCGTGCTTGGGCGTTGTGGGCTCCGCGTTCAGAGGACTAGTTGCGCAGAGCACCGGCCGTGCGGGGGGTGCTGATCCGCCGTACCGCGTTCGCGCAGGCGAGGGACTCCAGCAGCGGAACGGTGCGTTCCCAGCTCAGGCAGGCGTCGGTGATGCTCAGGTCGCGCCGGGGCGGCGTGGAGCCGACGTCCTGCCTGCCGTCGGCGAGGTACGACTCGATCATCACGCCCGCCAGCGCGTCGTTTCCGGCCGAGATCTGGTCCGCCAGATCCGCGACGACGACGGGCTGCCGGTTGTGGTCCTTGCCGCTGTTGCCGTGCGAGGCGTCGACGACGAGACGGTGGGGCAGGCCGGCGGCGGTCAGCGCGTCGAGGGCGTCCGCGACCGCGTGGGCGTGGTGGTTCGGTTTCCGGCCGCCGCGCAGGACGAGGTGGGCGTCGGGGTTCCCGGCGCTGCGCAGGATCCGCGGGCGCCCGTCCGCCGCGGCGGCGGGGAAGACGTGCGGCAGTCCGGCCGCCCGGATCGCGGCGACGGCCGTGTCGAGCCCGCCGGAGACGCAGTTCTTCATGCCCATCGGCATCGGCAGCCACGACGCCAGCTGCCGGTGCGGCTGGCTGGCCACGGTCCGCGCGCCGATCGCGCCCCAGCTGATGGTGTCCGCGAAATAGGGCGCCAGGAACGGATCGACGAACTCGTACGCCAGCGGCAGCCCGGTCGCGGCGGCGTCGACCAGGAACCGCCGTCCGATCCGCACGCCGGACGCGAGGTCGCCCTTGCCGTCCAGGGTGGGATCGGGCACCAGGCCGGTCCAGCCCGCGATCGTCCGCGGCTTCTCCAGGTAGGCGCGCAGGACGACGACGAGGTCGTCGGCGAAGCGCCGGGACACCTCGGCGAGCCGGTGCGCGTACTCGAGCGCGCCGCCGGGGTCGTGCACCGAACACGGGCCCACGACGACGAGCAGCCGCGAGTCGCGCCGGGCGAGGACGTTCGCGACGGTTTCGCGGTGCCGGGCGATTTCCGCCGAACCGACGCCCTTCGTGGCGATGTCGGCCGGGCTGGGCAGCGTGTCCTGGTCAAGCATCCGCATGACCTCTCTTCTTGTCGGGGGCGGCCACCCCGGCCCGGGGCAGCCGCGTCGCACCGGCCACCGCCACGACGGCGAGGCCGAGAACACACCAGAAAGAGTCGGCGAAGGCCGCGGCGACGTCCGGGCCGCGCGCGGTCAGCCGGGCTTGCAGCACCACGGCCAGCACCGCGGTGCCGATCGAGCCGCCGAGTGTGTTGAGCAGGTTCAGCGCCCCGGCCGCCCGGGGCAGGCGGGCGGGTTCGACCCGTCGGTAGACGATCGTCATCACCGGCGCGCCGATCAGTGCCGCGCCGAAACCGCGCAGCAGCAGCGAAACCATGATCACCCAGTCCGGGAGACCCGGACCGAGCTGGGTGAAGGGAGCGGTGCCGAGGGCGACCAGCCCGATCCCGCTCAGCACCAGGGTGCGCGGCGAGATCCGGTCGACCAGGCGGTTCACCAGCACCGACCCGGCAGCCGCGCCGATGCCCTGCGGCACCAGCAGCAGCCCGGTGTCCCAAGTGGACAGTCCGGCGCCGCGCTGGAGGTAGAGCGGGAGCAGGAACATCGTGCCGAACACCGACGCGCCGAGCAGGACCAGCGCCAGCGCGGCGACCCCGAACGGCGGTTCGGTGAACAGTCGCGGGTCGAGCAGTGGTGCTTCGGCCCGCAGACCGTGCCGGACGAACGCCGCGAGCATCACGACGCCCGCCGCGACCGCGATCCCGGCGACCACCGGGCTCCCCCGTTCGAACCAGGTGAGGCCGAACACCAGCACCGCGAGCCCCGGCGAAAGCAGCAACGCGCCCCGGAAGTCGAAGCGTTCGCCCCGCCCGCCCGGCTCTCCGGCCGGGACCCAGCGCCGCGCCAGCAAGATCGCCACCACGCCGACCGGGAGGTTGACGTAGAACAGCCACGGCCAGTCGGCGACCGCGAGGATCGTGCCGCTCGCCAGCGGGCCGAGCACCGGCGACAGCAGCGGCACCAGGCCGACGACGCTGATCACGCGGCCGATCCGGTCCCGTCCGGCGGCCCGCGCCAGCAACGCCTGCCCGGTCGGCGGGAGCAGCCCGCCCGCGAGCCCTTGCAGGACCCGGAAGGCGATGAGCGCGGGCAAAGTCGGTGCCAGCGCGCACAACAGGGACGCCAGCAGGAACACGACGACCGCGGTGAGCCAGACCCGGCGGCCGCCGAACCGGTCGGCGAGCCAGCCGGAGGCCGGCACCGCGGTGACCACGGCCAGCAGGTAGGCCGTGGTCACCCACTGGACCCCGGTGACCGACGAGCCGAACTCCTCGGCGAGCGTGTCGACGCCGACCGAGACGATCGTGCTGTCCAAGGTCGCCATGAACGTGCCGAGGACCAGCACCGACGCGGTGCGCCACAGTGCCGCGTCGACCGGCCGCGCGGTCATCGCTCCCCCGCGAATCCGGCGGCGTCGCCGTCCAGCCACGACGGCAGCTCCCGCAGCGACCGGACCAGGTCGTCCGCCAGCGACCGGGCGTTCCCGCCCCGCGCGTAGAGGACGCCCTCCCAGCCGTGCTCGCCGGGAACGACGGTGACGCTCACCGGATGGTGGGTCCGTTCGCGGAACCGGGTGCCGGTGACGGTCAGGCCGGGCGCGGGTTCGCGCAACTTTGCCGGATCGACCGGGTAGTTCTCGAAGACGAGCAGGCTGTCGAACAGCCGCTCGCGTCCGGCGAGCGACGCGAGTTCCGGCAGGCCGATCCGGTGGTGCCCGGCCATCGCCTGCTGCCGCGTTTGCAGGTCGGCCAGTGCTTCGCTGACCGTTCCGGTGAACCGGGCGCGGACCGGGACGCTGTTCGCCAGCAACCCGATGATCTCCTCGACACCGTCCACATCGGACGTCCGGTTCGAGGTCATCACCCCGAAGCTGACGTCCGTGCGCCCGGCGCGGGCCGCGAGCACGGCCGCCCAGGCACCTTGCAACAGCGTGTTGACGGTGAGCCCGCGTGCCGCCCCCAGCCGGGTCAGTTCCGTGACCAGCTGACCGTCCACAGTGAACACCACGGGCTCGGCAGGGCCGCCGGTACGCGGCAGGTGGTCCCCTTCGGGCAGGCCGTCGAGTTCCGCCCGCCAGGCGCGGATGTCGGCGGCGTGATCGGCCGCGGTGAGAAAGCGGGTGTACCGGGCCAGCGGAACGGGCTCCGGCACCGGCCTCCCCGCGTAAAGCGCGAACAACTCGCCGAGGACGCGGGGCGCGGACCAGCCGTCGGACAGCAGATGGTGGCTGGTCAGCACGAGGGTCTGACGGCCGGGTCCTTGCCGCAGCACGGTGACCCGCCACAGTGGACCGTTCGCCAGGTCGAACGGCTGCGCGAGGTCTTCGTCCAGCGCGCTGTCCACCTCGGACACTTCACGGACCCGGAAACCGGCCTCCGGCACCGCGGGGATCACCTGGACCTCGTGCGACGGCGGGAACACCGCACCCAGGTTCGGATGCCGTCGCACCAGGGCGGTCGCCGCGGCCCGCAATGCCTCGACGTCGAGCTCCCCGGACAGCGCGAAAGCGGCCTGCACCGGATACGGATCCTCGTCCGCCGTCCGGGACTCGCGCAGGATCACCTCCTGCAACGGCGTCAGCGGCAGGACCTCGCCGGGTCCCGGCACGTCGGCGGCGAGTTCGTCCAGCTCCCGGCGGAAATGCTCGCCCAGTACGGTGATCTCGTCGTCGGTGAACAGCGCGGACGGCCAGGTGAAGCGGACGCCGAGCGTGCCGCCGTCGGGGACCATCGCGTTCACCGTCAGCGCGTACGGCAGCGGCAGGTCCGCGCCACCGCCCGAACCGAGCGGGCCGGCGTCCGGCGGGCGTTGCCAAGGCGTTTCGGCGACCGGTGGCGCCGGGAACCGGCCGAGGTAGTTCCAGGCGATCTCCGGCCGGGTGCCCCCGACACCGAGGATCCCGTGCCCGAGGCCGTCGCCCGCCGCGCGCAAATGGTCTCGCACGGCGCGCAGCGCGTCCGGCAGCGGTCCGGCGGGTGGCGTGATCCGCGCCGGATGCACGGCGGTGAACCAGCCGGCGGTCTGCGCCAGATCCACGGTGCCCGCGAAGTCGGGGGTGTGCCCCGGCCGCCCGTGGCTCTCGACGGCGACGAGCAGATCGGCTCCGGTGCCGCGCCAGGCGGCGACCGCGCGGGCGAGAGCGGTCAGCAGCACGGTGTCCGGTCCGGTGCGGTAGGCCGAAGGCAACGCGGTGAGCACGGCGTGAGTCGTGTCCCCGCCGAGGTCGACGCGGTGGTGCCGCGCGGTCGCCACGGTGTCGCGCGCCGGATCGAGTTCGGTCCGGCCGAGTCGCGTCACGGGCGCGGCGGCGATCGCCCGCCAGTACGGCAATTCGTCCTCTCGATGCGGTGCGGCGGCCCGCAGCGAACGTGCCCAGCCGAGGAACGACTGCCCGCGCCGGTGCAAGGCGTTGCCATGGAAGGCCTGTTCGACGTCGTCGAGCAGGACACGCCAGGTCACCGCGTCGGCGACGAGATGGTGCGCCACCAGCAGGAGCCGTCCCGGGCGGTGCTCGCCCGCGTCCACCAGCACCGCGTGCAGCAGCGGGCCGGTGCGCGGATCCATCCGGGCCACGATCCGCTCGACCCGCGCGTCCAGCACGGCGCGTGGATCGCCGGTCACCCGGACGGTGGTGAGCACGTCCGCGCCGGTCACCGCGCCCACGGCGGGAATCCGCACCGCGTCCTCGACCAGGTGCGCCCGCAGGACGTCGTGGCGGGCGAGAACGGCGTCGAGCACCGAGCGCCACCGCGCCACGTCGTCCGCCGCAGGCACGCAGATCTCAACCCACTGGCAGAACCCGTCGGCGGCCTTGTCCGCGCGCAGCAACAGATCGCGCATGATCGGCGTGAGCGGCGCGTCGCCGATCGCGGGCGCCTCCTCCGCTCGTTCGGGTTCGCCGCAGCGCGCCGCGATCCCGGCGACCGTGCCGCCTTCGAGGACGTCACGCGCGGTCAGGTGCAGCCCTTCGCGCCGGGCGCGGGACACCACCCGCAGCGACGCGATACTGTCCCCGCCCGCTTCCAGGAAGCCGTCGTCCAGGCCGACTCCGGGGCCGAGCAGCTCGCGGACGACGTGCAGCAGCACGGCTTCCGCGGGGGTCGCCGGTTCCCTGCCACCCGTCGAACGAGCCTCGGGTGCGGGCAGCGCGGCCCGGTCGAGCTTGCCGCTCGGGCCGAGCGGAAGCCGCTCCAGCGGCACGAACGCCGTCGGAACCATGTACGCGGGCAGGTCCGCCGCGAGGTGTTCGCGCAGTACGGCCGGGTCCGGCTCGGAACCGTCGACAGGCACGAAGTAGGCGACCAGCCGGTCTTCGCGGACGATCACCGCGGAGGCACGCACGTCGTCGTGCCCGGTCAGCGCGGTCTCGATCTCGCCGAGTTCGATGCGGAACCCGCGCAGTTTGACCTGGTGGTCGGCGCGGCCGAGGAAGACGATCTGCCCGTCCGGCCGCCACCTGACCAGGTCGCCGGTGCGGTACATGCGCTCCCCCGGCGGCCCGAACGGATCGGCGACGAACCGCTCGGCGGTCAGCGCGGCCCGGCCGACGTAGCCCTGGGCGAGCTTCGGCCCGGCCAGATACAGCTCACCGGTGACGTTCGTCCCGACCGGGAGCAAGCCGCCGTCGAGTACGTACGCGCGGACTTCCGGGTCCGGGCGGCCGATCGGCAGCGGCCCGGGGTCGGCCGGGTCGTAGTGCCAGGTGACCGAGTTGATGGTGACCTCGGTCGGGCCGTAGGCGTTGAACAGCGCCCGCCGGTTCCCCCAGCGCCTGGCCAGTTCCGGGTCGAGCCGTTCGGCACCGACGACGAAGAACACGTCCGGATCGACGGTCGCGTCGTCGGGCATCGCCGACAGGAACGACGGCAGCAGGTTCAGCCCGGTGACCCGGTGTTCGGCGGCGTAGGCCAGCAGGTCGTCGCCGGAGACGCGCACCTCCTCCGGTGCGATGACCGACGTGCCGCCGGACAGCAGCGGAAGCATGAACTGCCAGAACGCGACGTCGAAACTGGTCGACGCGAAATGCAGGTATCGCTCAGCGGTCCCGATGCCGACGATGTCCTCCTGCAACGCGATCAGGCTCGGGACACCGCGGTGCGGAACCGCGACGCCCTTGGGTTTGCCGGTGGTGCCGGAGGTGTAGATGACATACGCGAGCGCGTCTTCGCCGAGCCGGACTGCCGGGTCGATGTCCTTTGTAGACAGCGCAGCCGGATTCACCACCGGGAGACCGTCGACGTCCGAAGTGGACACGACGGCGGCGGGCTTGATGTCGTCGAGCATGTAGGCCAGCCGGTCGGCCGGGTAGTCCGGATCCATCGGCACGTGCACCGCACCCGCCTTGATCACACCGAACAGCGCGACCACCAGGTCGACGTCGCGGCGCAACAGCACCGCCACCGGGTCCTGTGGCCGCACTCCGGCGTCGATCAGGGTGTGCGCGAGCCGGTTGGCCCGCCGGTCGAGTTCGGCGTAGGTGAGGCTCCGGTCGCGGCAGACGACGGCTTCGGCGTCCGGGGTCTCCCGGACCCAGCGGCCGAACTCCGCCAGCATGCCGCCGCGTTCGCGCTTCGGCTCCGGCCCTTCGCCGAGCCGCAGCATCGCGCGTTCCTCGTCGGCGTCGAGCGCGCGCAGCCGGGCGACGGGCCGCGCCGGATCGGCGACGATCTCCCGCAGCACGGCACGCAGCCAGCGTCCGTAGGACTCGGCCTCGTCGCGGGTGAAGGACTGGGGCTGGTAGCCGAGACCGACGGTGAACTCGTCGCCGGGCAGCACGATCACCGTGAGCGGATAGTGCGTGGCGTCCGTGATGTCGACCCCGACGAGGTCCAGTCCCGGCGCCAAGGTGGTGCGAGCGCGGCTGGAGAGGGGGAAGTTCTCCATCACCAGCATCGTGTCGAACAGGTCGCCGACGCCCGCCGCGCGCTGGATGTCCGGCAGCCCGGCGTGGTGGTGGTCGGTGAGCCGGACGCTTTCGGTGTGCACGCGGTCCAGCACGGTGACCGCCGTGTCGGCGGCGTCGAACCGGACCCGCACCGGGATCGTGCTGCCGAGCTGGCCGATCATCCGCTCGACGCCGGGGACGTCGGCGGGCCGTCCGGAGACCGGGCAGCCGAACACGACGTCGCGGCGGCCGGTCAGCCGGGCGAGCAGGACACCCCACGCGGTCTGGAACACCGTCGTCGGCGTGATCCCGCGTTCGCGGGCGAAGGCGCGCAGCCGTGCGCTGAACTCCCCGCCCAGCTCCACGATGACCCGGTCCGGACGCTCCACAGTGGACTCGACACTCGCGGGGGCGAGCCGCGTGCCCTCGTCGAGACCGGCGAGTGCCTCGCGCCACGCTTCCAGCGCCGCGTCCGGATCGCGTTCGCCGAGCACCCGGTGGTACTCCGAGAGCGGCGGGGCGACCGGTGCCGCCGGGCCGCCGCCGAGTTCGGCGTAAGTGGCCAGGAGCGTCCGGCCGACCAGGGGCATCGACCAGCCGTCGAGCAGCGCGTGATGGTTGGTGAGCACCAGGCGGTGCTCGTCCTGGCCGAGGGTCAGCAGCAGGAACCGGATCAGCGGCGGGGTCGCCGGGTCGAACGGGCGGGCCAGCTCGACGCGGCATTCGGCCGCGACCTCTTCCGGGGCCGCGCTCACGTGCCGCCAGTCCAGCGAAACCGCCTCGGGCACCACTTGGACGACCTCGCCCGCGTCGGTGGTGTGCAGGTGGACGCGCAGCGCGGGATGCCGCCGCAGCACTTCCGCCGCGGCCTCGCGCATGCGGTCGGCGTCGAGCGCGCCGCTGAGCAGGGTGACGGCCTGCACCACGTAGACGTCGGTGTCGTCGGCGCCGCGCGCCAGGGTGTGGAACGCAAGCCCGGTCTGCAACGGGGTCGCGGGCAGGACGTCCTCGATCCGGCCCCGGCGTTCGAGCGCGTCGATGTCGGCCTGGCCGAGGCCGACCAGCGGCAGATCCGACGGCGTGAGACCGCCGCCGTCCGGTCCGATCCGAGCGGCGTGCGCGGCCATCGCTTCCAGCGCTCGCGACCACGCTTCCTGAAGTGCCACAACGCTTTCCGTGTCGAGCACCTTGCTCGCGGCGGTCCACTCGACGGCCAGCCGCGGACGTCCGTCCTCGCGGACGAAGCAGTTCAGTGCCAGCACCTGGTCCAGCGACTTGGCCTCCGGTTCGGTGACCGCGAACGGGTCTTCCTCCGGCAGCCGCCAGCCCGTGCCGGGCAGCGCGGCGAACCGGCCGAGATAGTTCAGCACGACGTCCGGCGGTCCGGCGGCGGCGAGTTCGTCCCGGGTGAGCGGGTCGAGGTAGCGCAGGACGCCGAAGCCGATGCCGCTGTCCGGGACGGCGCGTTTGGCTTCTTTGGCGGCACGCAGCAGCGTTCCGGCCGCCGCACCGCCCGCGAGCGCGTTGTCGAAGTCCGCTGTCGCGGCCACCGCGCCGGCGGGTACGCGCAGCGGATGCTCGGCGGTGAACCAGCCGACGGTGCGCGACAGGTCCAGGCCCTCCTGGTCCCGGCCGTGCCCTTCGAGGGACACGGTTTCGGCCGCGACCGGAGCGGCCCGCCACGACCGGAGGGTGAGCACGAGTGCGGCGAGCAGGACGTCGTCCGGTCCGGCACGGTAGGCCTTGGGCAGGCCGGTGAGCACCGCCTCGGTCTGCTCCGGCGAGGCGAGGGTGACCGAACGCCGCGCGGTCGCGACCGTGTCGGCTGCCCGGTCGAGCGGCCGGTGGCCGAGGCGCGGGCCGTCGAGCGCGTCGCGCCAGTGGTCGAGTTCGCCGCGCCGGGCGCCGGAAGTTCCTTGCCCGGCGAGGCGGAGCGCGTGCCGCCGCCACGACGTCCCGGCCGGTTCGAGTGTTTCGCCCGCGCAGGCGGCGCGCAGGTCCGGCAGGAGGACTCGCCAGGAGACGCCGTCGATCGCCAGGTGGTGGACCACGATGACGAGGTGATCCGGCAGCAGGGCGACCTTGAGCACCCCGGCCCGGAGATCAAGTGAGTCCGCGAGGTCCTGGGCGACGTCCGCCGGATCACCCGTCGTTTCGACGACGATGTCGGCGGCGTGCACGGAACCGCGTTCCCGCACCCGCAATTCGTCCTCTAGTTGCAGGCGCAGGACGTCGTGGTGGTCCAGCAGCGTCTGCACGCCCTCGGTCAGCAGGTGGGGCGGGAGGTCCTCGTCGAGCCGCACCGCGGTCCATTGGGTGTATCCGGCGATGGCGGTGACGTCCGGGTGCGGGTCGAGCAGGGCTCGGGCGATCGGCGGGGCGGGCACCTCGCCGACGGGCTCGTCCGGCGGATCCGCCGGGCCGCCGAGTTCCGTGCTCGCCGCCGCCAGCGCCTCGAAACTCCGCCGCGCCAGCAGATCGCGCGGCCGCAGGTCGAGGCCGTGCGCGCGCAGCCTGCTGCTCACGCTGATCGCGGTGATGCTGTCGCCGCCCAGCGCGAAGAAGTCGTCGTCGATGGCGACCTCTTCGACGCCGATGACCTCGGCGATGGTCGCGCACAGCAGCCGCTCACGGTCGGTGGCCGCGGTCCGCCCGCCCGCCGCGCGTGGGGCGGGCAAAGCCGCTCGGTCGATCTTCCCGTTGGTGGTCAACGGAAGCGTGTCGAGCACGACCACGGCGGCGGGCACGAGGTGCTCCGGCACCCGCGCCGCGAGTTCCGCGCGGACGTCGTCCGGGGCGACCTCGCCGACGACGTAGCCGACGAGTCTCGGTCCGCGCACCGCGGCGGCGGCCGCCCGCACACCGGGCACGGCGGCCAGCGCGGCCTCGACCTCGCCGAGTTCGACACGGTGGCCGCGCACCTTCACCTGGCCGTCGCGGCGGCCCAGGTACTCCAGTCCCCGGCCCGGAACCCAGCGGGCGAGGTCGCCGGTCCGGTACATGCGGTCGCCGGGCGCGCCGAACGGATCGGCGACGAATCGCTCCGCCGTCGCACCGGGGCGGCCGAGATAGCCGCGCGCCAGATGCGGTCCGGCGAGGTACAGCTCACCCGGCGTTCCCGCGGGCGCCGGACGCAGCGCCGCGTCGAGCACCCGGACCGCCGTCCCCGGCACCGCGGGCCCGATCGTCGGTTCCCCGTCGTCCAGCCAGGATCCGGCACCGTCCACAGTGGCCTCTGTCGGGCCGTACATGTTGCGGGCACGGACACCGGACTCCGCGACGCGGCGCCACAACGCGGGCGGGGTCGCCTCGCCGCCGAGCACGAGCAGGGCAGGCGGATGCGCGCCGCCGAGCAGTCCGGCCTCGATCAGGGGGGCGGCCATCGACGGCGTGGTGTCGACGACGTCGATCCGGTCGCGGGCGAACGCGGCCAGCAGTTCGTCGGCGTCCCGGGCGACGTCGGTGCCGTAGACGTGGAGTTCGTGCCCGAACAGCAGCCACATCAGCTGGTCGAGCGCGGAGTCGAAGGCGAACGAGTAGGTGTGCGCGACCCGGAGCCGCCTCCCGGCGGCGCGTTCGGTCTCGGCGACCGTGGTCGCGCGGTGGTGACGCAGCAGCGTCGCCAGTCCGCCGACCCGGCCGAGCACTCCCTTGGGTCGCCCGGTCGAGCCGGAGGTGAAGATGACGTACGCGAGGTGCTCCGGATGACGCGGCACGGACAGCGGCGAAGGGTCCAGTGTGGACAGATCCGTTTCGGGAAGCAGCAACCGCGGTCCGGGCAGGATGTCCGCGCTGTGGGCCACCGTGAGGACCGCACCGGCTTCGGCGGCCAGTTCCCGCAACCGCTCGACGGGATGGGCGAGATCCAGCGGCAGGAACGCGGCACCGGCGTCCAGCACCGCCAGCAGGGCGACGACGAGATCCGCCGACCGCGGCAGGGCCAGCGCGACGACGTCATCGGGTCCGACACCGCGTGCCCGCAACGCCCGCGCGAGCCGGCGCACCCGCTTGACGAGTTCCCCGGCGGTCAGCCGATCGTCGCCGAACACCAAGGCGGTCTGCCCGGGATCGAGTTCGGCCAGAAGTTCCGGTACACCGACGGGTTCACCGTCCGGCGCGGGTGTCGACCACGCGGCCAGCAAGCTCTCCCGCTCCCCCGGCGGCACCAGGTCGGCGCCACCGATCACCGGGCCGTCCGGGTCGGTCATCGCGGTGATCAGGCAGCGCAACGCGGTCAGCTTCGCGTCGACGGCGGCCTGGTCGTGGGTGCGCGCGTCGACCTCGAAACCGAGCAGCAGCCCGCCATCGGAGGTAGGGAGGACGGACAGGCCCATGTCCTCGGGCGGACCTCCGGCGACATTGCGCATCGTGCCGTGGGCGCCCGCGAAGTCGAGCTTCAAGTCGAACGCCTTGAGGTTGATCCCACGGCCGTGCAGCAACGCGCCCGCACCCGGCACCGCCAGCTCCTGCGGCAGATCCTCGCCCCGGTAGCGCTGGTGCGTGCGCATCTCCTTCAGCGCGCCCGCGACGCGCGTGGTCAGTTCGGCGCCCGAGTCCCCGGGGAGCACCGTCACCCGCAACGGCAGCACGTTGACCGCCATCGCCGGAGTCCGCAACGCGGCCCCTTCGCGGCACATCAACGGCAGCGCGAACACGACGTCGGACCAGCCGAGCAAGCGGTGCAGGAACGCGGCGTAGCAGGCGATCAGCGCGTCGCCCCAGGTCGTTCCGGCACGTTTGCCCAGTTCGCGCAGCCGCTCCACGTCCGAGGCCGGGAGGACCGACCGGGCGGTCACCGTGCTCTCCGGAGGGCCCGACGCGGCACTGCCGTCATCGAGATCCGGCAACGGCGTGAACCGCGAGCACCAGTACTCCCGGTCACGCTCGAACCGGTCACCGGCCCGGTATTCGCGATCGGCCTCGACGAGGTCGGCGAACGGCGCGAACGTCGAGGGCGGCACGTCCTTCCCGGTCAGCGCCGCGGTGTAGCGCGCCGCGGTCCGGCGCGCGAGCATCGCGGCGGTGTACCCGTCGAACACGAGGTGGTGCCCGAGCTGGGTGAACCACACGTGCGACGCCGAAAGCCGCAGCACGAGATGGGCGAACAGCGGCCGGTCCACCATTTCGCGGCACGCCCCGGCGACCCGGCGGCGTTCGGCCGCCACCCGCTCGTGCGCCGCGGCCACCGGATCGGCTGCCCCGCTCAGGTCCACCACGTCCGGCAGCGGCACCGCGTCGTCCGACACCACCTGACGGGGCCCGTCCGGCGTCTCGAAGACACGCAGCCTCAAGCTGTCGGCCTCCTCGACGGTCGCCCGGATCGCCTCGGTCAGCGCGTCGACGTCGACCGGGCGGTCACCGACGATCTCGATCACGTCACCGACGACGTAGTAAGGCGAGTCGGGCTCCAGCCGCTGCGCGGTCCAGATGCCCAGCTGGGCTCCGGTGAGGTTCAGCATGAGGGCACCACCATCGGGGTTCCGGTCACCGGATCGGGCACGACGACACTGGGGAGATCGAAGACCTCCTTCATCAACTCCGCGTCGACGATGTCGGCGGGCGCGCCTTCGGCGACGATCCGGCCGTCCCGCAGCGCGACGAGATGGTCGGCGTAGCGGCAGGCCTGGTTGATGTCATGCAGCACGGCGATCACCGTGCGGCCCTCGTCGCGCAGGCGCGCCAGCAACCCCAGCAGCTGGTACTGATGCGCGATGTCGAGGAACGACGTCGGTTCGTCGAGCAACAAATACGGCGTCTTCTGCGCCAGCACCAGTGCCACCCACACCCGCTGACGCTGTCCGCCCGAGAGTTCCTGCACCGGCCGGTCGGCCAGCCCGACCACCCCGGCCGCGGTCATCGCGTCGAGCACCGCGCGTTCGTCCTCTTCGGACCACGACGCGAACAGCGACTGATGCGGGAACCGGCCGCGCGCGATCAGCTGCCGGACACGGACGTCCTCCGGCGCGACCGGATCCTGCGGCAGGAAACCGAGTTCCCGCGCCAAACCCTTGCCGTGGAAGGAACCGACGTCCTTGCCGTCCAGCAGGATCTCGCCTTCGGCCGGGCGCAGCAGCCGGACGAACGCGCGCAGCAAGGTCGACTTGCCGCAGGCGTTCGGTCCGACGACCGCGGTGAACGCGTGGTCGGGCACGTCGAGGCTCAGCCGGGTCGACACGACCCGGTCGCCGTAGCGCAGGGTCAGTTCCCGAGCGGTCAAGCGGGCACTCATGCGCGCCGCACCTCCTTGGTGAGCAGCCAGATCAGGTAGCCGCCGCCGATCACGGTGCTGATCACACCGACCGGCAGCGCTTCCGGCGCGAGTAACATCTGGGCGGCCAAATCAGCGGCGGTCAGCAGCACGGCACCGGTGAGGGCGGCGGGCAGCAGGCCGATACCGGGCGTGCGGGCCAGCCGCCGCCCGATCTGCGGGGCCGCCAGCGCGATGAACGCGATCGGCCCGGCGACGGCGGTGACCGTTGCCGTGCAGCCGACCCCGATCAGCACCAGTACCAGCCGCAGCCGGTCCCATCGGACGCCGGTGGTGACCGCCAGCGCGCCGCCGAGCGCGGCCTGGTGCATCGCCGGCGCCCTGGTGAACAGCACGACGAACAGCACCGCGAGCACCCCGAACGGGATGGCGACGTCGTCCCAGCCGACCCCGTTGAGGGAACCGGCGTTCCAGCCGACGGCCGCGATCGCGATCTCGAGTTCCGCGCGCAGCACGATCCACGAGTTGAACGCGGTCAGCATCGCGTTGATCGCGATGCCGATGACGATCAGCCGCAGCCCGGACAACCCGCCGCCGAGCGACAGCGCGTACACGACGGCCGCCGTGAGCACGCCGCCCAGCACCGAACCGATCGTCAGCTGCGTCGAGGTCCCCGACAGCACGGTGATCGCGAACAGCGCGCCGGTGTAGGCGCCGGCGTCGAGGCCGATCACGTCCGGGCTGCCGAGCGGATTGCGGGTGATGCTCTGGAAGATCGCGCCCGCCAGTCCGAGCGCGGCGCCGAACACCAGCCCGGCCAGTACCCGGGGCAGGCGCCATTCCCGGATGACCACCCCGGGGCCGCCACCGGAACCGGTGAGCGCGGCGAACACGCGGGCAGGACTCGCCCACGCCGCGCCGTGACAGAGCCCGAGCAGCGCCAGTCCGGCCATGACCACGGTCATCACCACGAGGAACCAGAGGGTGCGGCGTTCGAGCCGGGCGGAGAACCGCCCGCGCCGCAGGACGAATGCGGTGGTCGGGGTTGTCGTGTTCACAGCGGCGCCGCCCCGTATCTGCGGACGGCCCAGATCAGCACCGGGCCGCCGAGGAACGCGGTCACGATGGCGACCGGTACCTCCCCGGTCGGCAGCAGGACCCTGGATCCGACGTCCGCGGCCAGCATCAGGACCGGGCCGAGCAACGCGGCGAACGCGATCAGCCACGGGATCGACGCACCAGCCACCCGCCGCGCCAGATGCGGCACGATCAGCCCGACGAACAGGATCGGCCCGGCCAGCGCGGTGGCCGCGCCCGCCATCAGCGTGATCAGCAGCAGGGTGGTCATCCGGACCCTGGCGACGTTCGCGCCGAGGGTGTGCGCGACCGTCTCGCCGAGCGCGATGGCGTTCAGCTGACGGCTCACCGCGAACGCGCCCAGCAGGGACAGGCCGATGATGACCAGCGGCACCGTGGTCGGCGCCTGTTCGCGGCCCGCCAGCGAACCCACCGACCAGAACCGGTAGACGTCGAAGGTGTCCGGGAACAGCAGCCGCAGGCCGAGGGTCAGGCCAAGCAGCACGGCGCTCAACGCGGTCCCGGCGAGCACCAGCCGCAGCGGCGACCGGCTGCCGACCGCGTACACCAGCGCCGAAGCGCCGAACGCGCCCACCACCGCCAGGCCCAGTTCGACGGGCGCCGACGCGGCGAGGCCGAACGAGGACCCCACCGCGATGGCGAACCCGGCCCCGGCGGTCACGCCGAGCACGCCGGGTTCGGCCAAAGCGTTGCGCGACAAGGCCTGCACGAGCACGCCGCCGACGGCGAGTGCCGCGCCGACACCGACCGCGAGCACCGCCCTCGGCATCCGGATGTCCAGGACGATCGCCCGGTCACTCGGATTCCCGTCGCCGAGCAGGGCGCGCACGACCTCGCCGGGGGCGATGGCGTGCGCGCCGATGCCGACGCTCAGCACGGCGACCACGACGAGCCCGAGCAGTGCGGCGCCGAGCAGCGCGGACCGCCCGGTGGTGGTCACTTCTTGAGCAGCGGCGCGAACGCCTGGTCGACGGCGTCCAAAGTGGACGTCGCGGCCCGGTAGGTGGCGGCCTCGGTGTACCGGAACGCGTAGATCTTGCCCGCCTTCACCGCCGGGAGTTCCTTCCACAGCGGCGAATCGAGGACGTACTTGACCGGCGCCGGCACGGCACCGTCCGGGCCGACCGAGTAGCTGATCGCGTCGGCCTCGGCGAACGCCGTCGGCAGCTCTTCGATCGACGGGTACTCGCTGACGTCCTTGGAGCCGCCGCCCTTGACCTTGACCTGGCCGTAGTAGGTGGCGCCGAGGTCCTGTGCGGCGTTGGTGCCCCACGAACCGTTGAACTCGCGCTGGAAGTTGCCCTTGGCGACCTCGCCGTACGCGCCGACGTGACCCAGCTTGAGCTGCGGCAGCACGGCCTTGTACTTCTCGGCCAGTCCCTTGGCCTTGGTCTCGTACGCGGTCTTGACGGCATCGAACCCGGCGGCCGCGCCCGCGGCATCGGCCTGCTTACGGGACAGCTCACGCCACATCGACGGCACCGACGGGCCGATCGCCACGACCGGGGCGATGGCTTCGAGGCGCTTGACGTCGATGTCGGCGAGTACCGGCTTCGGCACGCCGATGACGATGAGGTCGGGATCGGCCTGCGCGATCGCCTCGTAGTTCGTCTCCGCCGCCGTCTCACCGGCGACCTTCGCCAGTTCGTCGTACTTCTTGCGCTCCTGCTCGTTGAACAGCGGGACACCGCGCTTCCAGCTGGACACCCCGACCAGCGGCGCATTCGCTTCGAGCAGCGCGGGCACGGCGTAGCCGGTGGCGATGACCCGCTTCGGCGAGACCGGGATGGTGATCTGGCCGTTGTCGGCGGCGAACACCCGCGTCTGGCCGCCGTCGGCCGCCTTGCCGTCGTCGCCGGAACCGCAGGCGGTGGCCGCGGTCGCGACCGTCAACGCGAGCGCGATCGTTCCGGCAAAACGGCGGGTTCTGGTGGTGCGCATGGGATTTCCTCGTTATTTCAGTGGGGTGGGGATCAGTGGTCGTGGTCGTCGTCGAAGTCGGCGACGCCGAGTTTCCAGTAGCCGGTGACGTCGTGGTCGGCCTTGCCGAGCCCGAGGTCGTTCTTGAGCCAGCGGCGCAGCGGTTTGATCTGCCCGGCTTCACCGGCGACCCAGGCGTAGAGCCGCTCGCCGGCCGGAACCTCGATCGTCTGTACCGCGCGGGCGAGCATGTCGGTGGTGCCCGGCGCGGCGTCGCCCCGGTGCAGCCAGTGCACTTCGACGTCTTCGGGCGCGGACAGCTCGATCTCCTCGCCCGCGTCCGCGACCTCGATGAACGCCCAGCCCGCGGCGGTGCGCGGCAGTTCCTCCAGCCAGCGCGCGATCGCGGGCAGCGCGGTGAGGTCGCCGGCGAGCAGGTACCGGTCGTAGTTGTGGGGCACGATCAGCCCGCCGGGCGGCCCCGCGACGTGCACCGCGGTTCCAGGAGTCACCTTCTCTGCCCATCCGGAACCGAGTCCACCTTCGTGCAGCGCGAAATCCAGATCGAGTTCGCCGGTGACCGGGTCATACCGGCGGACCGTGTACTCCCGCGTCGTCGGGGACGGCTTCGGCCAGCGCAGCATGTCGCCGTTCGGCTCCGGCAGCCTCGGCTCCTGGTCGAACTCCGGGAAGATCAGCTTCACGTGCTCGTCGGGCGAATGCGCCTCGAACCCGGCAGTGCCAGGTCCGCCGAGGGTCACGCGAACCAGTCCGGCGCCGATCATCTCGGTGCGCACGACTTCGGCCTGCCGGACGCGGATCGGGTAGCCCACCTTCTCCGCGTGCTCGCCCCCGCGGACCTCGGCGATGCGTTCGAGGTGTCGGTGACGGTGGTCGGCGCGGCTCACGCGGCGTTCCCGGTGAGGATCTTCGTCCAGTGGCCGAGGTTCGGCTGCTCGGCGAGATCGGCGAATTCGAGGGTGTCCGCGCCGTCCGCTCGCCACTGCTCGACCAGGCCCATGATCCGCATCGAATCGAGGCCGAGGTCGGTGAGATCGGTCTCCGGCTTCAGTTCGGCCACGTCGCAGCCGAGTAGTTCGGCGACGTCGGCGTGGATCTTTTCGACGGTGAGGCTCATCGGGGTACTCCGGCGTGGATCGGGGCCAGCGCGGCGAGCGCGGCGGCGGTGGTGGTCAGGGCGCCGCAGCGCTGGGCGACGTATTCGCAGGCCTGGTCGTGGCGTTCCCGGGAGAAGTCCGCGACCGCGTCTCCGACCAGGAACGGCCGGACGTCACGCATGAACGCCTCGACGGCGGTGGCCTGGCAGCCGATGTGGGCGTAGACGCCGGTGATCAGCAGCTGATCGCGGCCCGCTTCGGCGAGCTGCTCGGTGAACGTGCTGCGCTGGAACGCGCTGTAGCGCCACTTCGTCAGCACGGTGTCGCCGGGCTGGGGGGCGAGTTCGTCGACGACGTCGGCGGCACTCGGGTCGTCGTCGATGACCGCGCCGATGCCGTCGCCCCAGAACTCGGTGAGCAGGCCACGGTCCTCGGCGGCCTGGTGGCCGGGCTGCGCGGTGTAGAACACCGGGACCCCGGCCGCGCGAGCGGCTCCGGCGAGCGCGGCGATGTTCGCGACCATCTCCGGGACCGGGGATCCTTCGTACGGCGCGAGGAAGTACCGCTGCGCGTCGTGCACCAGCAGCGCGGCACGGGCGGAGTCGGGTTTCCAGCCGACCCGTCCGGCGGGCAACTCGGCCTCCGTCGGCAGCGAGTAGGGCCGGATCTTGGGCAGTGACACGACTTTCATCCCTCCTTCGCCAGGGCGGCCAGCGCCGCCCGCAGCTCGCGTTTGCTGGTCTTGCCGACCCCGGTCACCGGGAACTCCGGCACCACCTGGACCAGATCGGGCACCTTGAACGCCGCCACCCCGCGCTCGCGCACGAACCGGCGCAGCTCCGCCGCGCCCGGTTCGGCCCCGGCCGCGGGGACGACGTAGGCGCAGGTGCGCTCGCCCAGGTACGGGTCCGGCACCGCGACGACGGCGGCGTCGAGGACACCGGGGTGGGCCATCAGGTGGTTCTCGACCTCTTCCGCGGCCACTTTTTCGCCGCCGCGGTTGATCTGTTCCTTGGCCCTGCCGACCACTTCGAGATGCCCGGACGGATGCTGCCGGACCAGGTCACCGGTGCGGTAGAAACCGTCTTCGGTGAACGCCGTCTTGTTGTGCTCCGCGGCCCGGTAGTAGCCGCGGATCGTGTACGGCCCCCGGGTCAGCAGCGCGCCGACCTCCCCTGGCGCGACGACGTCGTCCGAAGTAGACAGTGGGTCGTCCGGGTTCACCACGCGGATCTCGTCGTCCGGCGAGATCGGCCGTCCCTGCGTGGCGAGGACGTATTCGTCCGGATCGTCGAGCCGGGTGTAGCAGACCAGGCCCTCGGCCATCCCGAACACCTGCTGCAGGCGGCAGCCCAGCGCGGGCCCGATCTTCTCGGCCAGCTCACGGGCGCATTTGGCGCCGCCGACCAGCAGGACGTCCAAAGAGGACAGATCACGGGTGGTCCTCGCGGCCGCCTGTGCCCACGCGGCGGCCAGCGGCGGCACGAGCCCGGTGATCGTCACGCCCTCGGCCTCGATCAGGCGGAACGCGGTGTCGGCGTCCGGGCGCGGCGCGAACACCGTGGCGGCGCCCGCGTGCAGTGCCCCGAGCAGGCCGGGTGAGCTGAGCGGGAAGTTGTGCGCGGCGGGCAGCGCGGCCAGGTACACGCTTTCCGGGCGCAGGCCGCAGATCCGGGCGCTTTCGCGGACGCTGTAGAGGTAGTCGTCGTGCGTGCGCGGGATCAGCTTGGGGAGTCCGGTGCTGCCGCCGGAAAGCTGGAGGAACGCGACACCGGCGGGATCCGGGTCGGGCAGCGCGCGCGGCTTGGCCGCCTCGAGCGCGGCGAACTCCTCGGTGCCGACGACGAAAACCTCCCGTACCGACGGGATTTCGGCCGCGACCGAACGTGCCATGGCCGCGTGGTCGAAGCGTTCGTGTTCGCCGACTGTCACGATCGCCGCGGCCTCGCACTGCGCGGCGAAGTGCCGCAGTTCGCTGGCCCGGTGCGCGGGCAGCGCGAACACGGGCAGCGCGCCCGCCCGCCAGAGTCCGAACACGACGGACGCGAACTCCGGTACGTTCGGCAGTTGCACGACGACCCGGTCGCCCGCCTGGATCCCGGCTCCGGCGAACCCGGCGGCGAGCCGGTGCGCCCGCTCGTCGAGTTCGGCGAAGGTCCAGCGGGCGGACTCGCCGATCACGGCGAGACGTTCGGCGTAGGCCTCGGCGAGCCTGGTCAGCAGCGCACCGAAGGTCTGACCCCGCCAGTGTCCCGAAGCCCGGTAGCGCGCGGCGGTCTCCGGCGGCCATGGCACATGGTCCGGGTTCACGCGACGCCCTCCAGGCCGAGTGCCCGCAGCATGGTGCCGAACTTCGCGCCGGTCTCGGCGAGTTCGGCTTCCGGGTCGGAACCCGCCACCACGCCCGCGCCCGCGAACAGCCGCACGGTCCGGTCGCGGACCTCGGCGCAGCGGATGGTGACGACCCATTCGCCGTCACCGTCCTGATCGGTCCAGCCGACGAGACCCGCGTAATAGCCGCGATCCTCGGGTTCGAGCGCCGCGATGGTGTCGCGGGCGAGGCCGGTCGGGACGCCGCAGACGGCGGGCGTCGGATGCAGTGCTTCGGCCAGCGCGAGCGCGGACGAACCGGCGTCGCCCGCGTCGGCGAGCCGTCCGCTGATCCGGGTCGAGAGGTGCCACATCGTGGGGGTGCCGATCACCTCGGGTTCGCCCGCGACATCGAGGTCCACACAGAACCGGCCGAGCACCTCGGCCACCTGCGCGGCGACGTGGGCGTGTTCGGCACGGTCTTTTCCGGACGCCAGCAGATCGCTGATACGGCGGGCGTTTTCGGCTTCGTCGGTGACGCGCGGACGCGACCCGGCCAGTGGGTTGGCCGTGACGATCCGGCCGCGGCGGGAGACCAGCAGCTCCGGGCTCGCGCCGATGAGCGTGCGCGGCGCGGGATCCCCCGGCGCGCTGACGTCGACGGCGAAGGCGTGGGCCGCCGGGTCGGCGTGGACGAGACGGGCCAGCAGCCGCGGCACGGCGATGGGGTCGCCACCGGTGACGTCGAGGCAGCGGGCCAGCACGATCTTGCGCAGGTCGCCGTCGCGGATCTCGGCCAGCGCCCTGGTGACGGCAGTGGTGTAGACCTCGGGCGCGGGCCGCGGCGACACCGACCAGTTCCCGCCACCGAACGGGGCCACCGGCATAACGGCGCCCGGCGCGCCCGCCCGGCGCACCACGGCGGGGACCACCAGGCTGCTCGGGGCATCCGGCCGGAATCCGATCGCCCCGGCCACCACGGGCTCGGTCACTCCCGCCACGAGGGCCGCGTCGAGAACCTCGGCCGCGGCACGGGCCCGCTCGCCCGGCGCCGCGTGCACCGGGGAGTACACACCGTCGGCGAGCAGCGATCCTCGAGCCGACGAGTAGTAGAACGATCCGGGCAGGTACGCCGCCAGCAGATCGGCCGCCTGGTGGACCGGCCTCGGTCGAGCCGGTGCGGGTGAGGACACGACAGGATTCCCTTTCGCAAATACCACTGATCAGGCAGGTCCCGGCACGGAACACGGCCCCCCGGACGCGCCGAACACGCCTTTTCGGTAAGCCTAACCTAATAATACGAAGCCGAAAAGTCTTCGTTGCCTCATCGAGATCACGCGCGGAGCGTGGCGCCGCCGTCGACATAGAGGTTCTGCATGGTGATGTGCCGCGCACGATCGGAGGCCAAAAACAGTACTGCGTCGGCGATGTCGGCAGGTTCGGCTATCCGGCCCAGTGGTATGCCGACACGGTATTGCTCCGAATTTCCCGCAATGACAAGGTCCGCGCCGTTTTCGTCCGTCCACAGTAGACGCTGCATATCGGTGTCGGTCGAACCGGGCGAGACGATGTTGCAGCGGATGCCGGAGCCCGCCAGTTCGAGGCCGAGACAGCGGGTCAGCATCGTCGCGGCGGCCTTCGACGCGGCGTACGCGGCCATCCCGGTCCTCGGGACACCCGCGGCGTTGGACCCCACCGTCACCAGCACGCCACTCCGGCGGGGCAGCATCCGGCGGGAGATCTCACGGAGCACGGTGAAGACACCGGTGGAGTTGACCGCGAAGGTCGCCGCCCAGTCCTCGTCGCTCGTCTCGCAGACGGACCCCGGCTTCAGCACCCCCGCGACGGAAGTCCCGATCCCGATCGGTCCGAGTTCGCGTTCGACCTCGTCGACCACCCGCGCCACGGCGGCGGGATCCCCGACGTCCGCGACGAACGAGGTCACCCCGTGCCGGGAAGGCACTTCCGTCAGATCCACCGCCGCCACGATCGCGCCTGCCGCGGCGAGTCCGTCCACGACGGCCGCCCCGATCCCGCGCGCGCCTCCGGTGACGAGCGCGACCTTGCCCTCGATCCCTTCCACGCCACAACCACCCCACGTCCATTTACTTAGCCTTGCCTAAGCTAGCTGGCGAATCAGGACAAAGCGAGGGACCGACACCGGTGATTCGGGACACTTCTCACGAAACACGGGACAGGACAACGGGCCGGCACGATCAGGGGCAGCGCGAGGCTGCCGCACCCCGGCCGGCGGACGGGGGTCACCCGGTGACGGTGACGTGGGGAGCCAGCGCCGCCAGGAAGTGCCGCCCACGAAGCGGGTGCGCGGGTCGCGTCCCTCTGCACGGGCGCGTTCGTGCTGGCCGCCGCCGGTCTCCTCGACGGCCGCCGCGCGACGACCCACTGGGCGCACACCGACCTGCTCGCCGCTCGTCATCCCCTGGTGGAGGTCGATCCGGACGTCCTCTACGTCGACAACGGCACCGTGCTCACTTCGGCGGGCAAGGCCGCCGCGATGGACCTGTGCCTGCATCTGGTCCGCTCCGACCACGGCTCGGCGGTCGCGAACACCGTCGCGCGCCGCCTGGTCGTCCCGCCGCACCGCGCGGGCGGGCAGGCCCAGTTCGTCACCGCGCCGGTGCCCGAACAGGACGACCATCCGCTCGGCGGCCTGCTCCCCTGGGTGACCGAACGCCTGGACCAGCCGCTGACCGTGGAGGATCTAGCGCGGCACGCCGCCATGAGTTCGCGCAACCTTGCCCGGCATTTCCGGTCCGCGACCGGGACGACCCCGTTGCGCTGGCTGCTGATCCAGCGCATCCGCCGCGCGCAGGAACTCCTGGAGCGCACCGACGACAGCGTCGACCTCATCGCGGAGGCCACCGGGATGGGTACCGCCACGACACTGCGACGGCATTTCAATCGGACGGTCGGCGTCCCGCCTGACAGCTACCGCCGTACCTTCCGCGCCCAGACGGCTGACGAAGCCGCTCAGTGACGAGAGATCACGCAGGCGACCGTCGTGCTGGAGGTGCAGGAACTGCTCGGATCCCGAATCGCTGCGCCAGCCCGGCGGGCCGTCGCGTTCACTGGCGTGTCGCGGGCGCCCTACCCCTCACGAGGCCAGCGCCTTACCGAGCCGCCGAAGCCCTTCCGCGATCTTCTCGGGCGCGTGGGCGGCGAACGAGAGCCGCAACGCCGACCGGTCCGGCTCCCCCACCTGGAACGCCGAGCCGGGCACGTAGGCGACGTCGTGGCGCAACGCCTCGGGAAGCAGCAGATCGGTGTCGATGCCATCGGGAAGGGTGACCCAGACGAACATTCCGCCGTCCGGATCGGTCCAGGTCGTTCCGGGCGGAGTGATTGCGGGCAGTTCGGCCAGCATGGCGTCGCGGCGCACGCGGTAGGTCTCGCACAGCCTCCGCACGTGCGCGTCGAGATCGGCGGTGGCCAGATATCCGGCCGCGGCCGCCTGGTCGATGGTCGAGGTGTGCAGATCGCTCGCCTGCTTGAGAATCGCGACCCGGCGCAGAAGTTCCCTCGGCGCACGGAGCCAGCCCAGCCGCATTCCCGGGGCGATCACCTTCGAGAAACTGCCGAGGTAGATCGCGCGCTCGGCGAGTTCCGGGCGGGCGGACAGCGGTTCCTCGCGTTCACCGCGATACCGCAGCTCGTGGTACGGGTCGTCCTCGACGAGCCAGAACCCGTGCCGCGCGATCACTTCCGCCAGCGCGCGGCGCCGGGCGGGGCCGACCGTGCGACCGGACGGATTCGAGAACGTCGGGACGAGGTACAGCAGCGAAGGCCGTTCCCTGGCCGCGATCTCGTCCAGCGCGGCCGGATCGATCCCTTCCGAGTCGCCGGGAACGGGCACGATGCGTGCCTCCGCGAGCTGGAAGCACTGGAGCGCGGACAGGTACACCGGTTCTTCCACCAGGACGGTGGCGCCGGGATCGAGCAACGCGGTGCTCAGCAACTGCAAACCCTGCTGGGAACCCGTCGTGATCAGCAGATCGTCCACAGTGGCCGGAAGCTTGCGACCGGCCAGCCGGGCCGCGAGCAGCTCCCGCAGGCGTGGATTTCCTTCGGTGGGCGAGTACTGCAACGCACGGCGGGCGGGCTCGTCGGCGAGCGCGCGATCGAAGGCGGCGCGGAGGCCGTCCACATCGAACAGTTCCGGCGCGGGCATTCCGCCGGCGAAGGAGATCACGCCCGGGCGGGCGGTGAGCGCGAGCAGGTCGCGCACGGGGGAACTGGTGACGCCGTCCATACGACGGGCGAGCGGAAGAGACAAGGGAGCTCCTCGGGGAGAACGTGCGGCTCAGTGTGCAGCCACCGGGGATCGTCCCGTGCGCAAGCAACCGCCGTCAGGATATCAGTCGACGCCTGCCTTTCGCGGTGAAATGTCCCGAGGAGCCCTACGACGGCGATCTGCGACCGGGCGACGTCGGCGTGTACCTCTCAACGCCCGTCGCCGCGTGGTCGCGATCGGACTAACGCTCCCCGAACACCTGCCGCCGGACGAACGGACT
The DNA here is from genome assembly GCF_001953865.1 of Amycolatopsis coloradensis. GTDB lineage: Bacteria > Actinomycetota > Actinomycetes > Mycobacteriales > Pseudonocardiaceae > Amycolatopsis > Amycolatopsis coloradensis. The sequence continues at coordinate 161,362 of NZ_MQUQ01000018.1, read as the reverse complement.
CCGGAACTTGCCGTCCGGATCCAGTTCGGCGGCCAGCGCCCGGAAATCGGCCAGCCTCGGGTAGTCCCCCGTCCGCTGGAAGAGCTTCCCCCAGTGTGACCGGACGCCGAAAGGCGCCAAGCGCTCTTCCATGACGGGAAGCAGCGCGCGGACCGCTTCCCCGTCCGGCTGCCACGTGAAGTGCAGTGCCAGCCGGTCGCCACCGTGGAACGGGCTGAGCCACAGCTCGTCCCCCGCCACCGTGCGGATCTCGGAGGTGAGCAGGACGGGTGCCAGCCGGTGCGCGATGCCGCGCAGCGCCTCCATCGCGGCGACGGCGTGCCGGACGGGCACGAAGTACTCGGTCTGCAGTTCGTTCCCGATGCTGGGCGTGAAGTCCAGGCGGAAATGCGGGATCCGTTCGTGCCACGGCCCCGGCACCCCGAGTTGCCGTGTGCAGTTGTCCGCCGGGATCCCCGCCGCGTGCGCCGGATGCCTCGGCCCGTCGGCCGCCGTCGCGCCGAAGAAGTCCGCGCCCGGCCGTCCCGGTCCCTTGACCCAGACCTGGTCGATCTCGTCGCGAGCCCAGTTCGTGAACATGCTGACGCTGTACCCCGCGTCCTGGATCTCTTCGAAGTGCTCGTACGCCGACTCCCAGGGCAGGCCGTCGAAGACGTCCTGGCGGAGTTCGAAGGACGGCACCAGGTCCAGCGTCAGCCGGGTCACCACGCCCAGCGCGCCGAGGCCGACGACCACGCCGTCATGGTGCGAATACGTCTTCAGTTCGCCGTCGGCGGTGACCAGGTCCAGGCCGGACACGGCCGACGCGAGACTCTGGTTGCGCCACCCGGAGCCGTGGGTCGCCGTCGCGACGGTGCCCGCCACCGTGCAATGCGGCAGCGAAGCGAGGTTGACCAGCGCGAACCCGGCCGCGTGCGCCTGAACGGCGACGTCGCCATAACGGGTGGCCGCAGGCACCGAGATCGTCGCGGATTCCGCGTCGAGTACGGCCTCGGTGTCGAGCGCGGTCAGGTCGAGCTGGACACCATCCGGACAGTCCGCGATGTCGTTGAAGCAGTGCCTGCTGCCGAGCGCCTTGACCGCGATCGCTCCGGCGACGGCCTCCTGGACCTGTTCGACCGTGCGCGGGCGCAGGATCCGTTCCGCGGTGAAGGTCTGATTTCCCGCCCAGTTCGTCTCACGCACCCTGTCCAGCCTACGCAGGCAAGATCGCCGAGGTGGGCCTTGATTCCACTCAGTGAGAGAATGACCGGATGGCCGGGAACCTCTCCACGCCGGGCGCCAGCGTCACTTCGCGGGCGTTCGCGCTGCTCGGCGCGTTCGACGTCGATCACCGTGAGCTGTCACTGACCGAACTCGCGAACCGCGCCGTCCTGCCGTTGCCCACCGCGCACCGGCTCGCCCGCGAACTCGTGGGTCTGGGCGCGCTGGAGCGACGCGAGGATCGCTACGCCGTCGGCAGGCTGCTTTGGGACCTCGGTCTCCTCGCCCCCGTCCAGTTCGAACTGCGCCAGGTGGCCGCGCCTTTCCTGCAAGATCTCTACGGCGCGACCGGTGCCACCGTGCACCTCGGCGAGCGAGACGGCGGCCAGGTGCTCTACCTCGACCGGCTTTCCGGGAACGCGTCCGTGCCGGTGGTCAGCCGGATCGGCGGACGGCTGCCGCTGCACGCCACCGGGGTCGGGAAGGTCCTGCTGGCCTGGGCTCCGGAGGACGTCCAGCGGCAGGTGCTCGCCTCGCTGACCCGCGTCACCCCATACACCGTCACGCAGCCCGGACGGCTGCGTGAGCAGTTACGGCGCGTCCGCCGCGAGGGTTACGCGCAGACCGTCGAGGAGATGAGCCAGGGCGCCTGTTCGGTCGCCGTCCCGATCCGGCCGTCCGACGGCGGCGAGGTCGTCGCGGCACTCGGCCTGGTCGTCCCGGATCTGAGTCGTGGCAAGGCCCGGCTGGTCTCCGCGCTCCAGGTGGCGGCCGCCGGAATCGGCCGGAGCCTGCGAGTTTCACTGAGTGGAAGCGAACGCTAGGAGTTCGCCTGCCGCGCGACCAGACTCCGGTCATGCGAACCCCAATCGCCATCGTCGGTGCCGGCCCGGCCGGACTGCTCCTGTCACATCTGCTCGATCTGGCGGGCATCGAATCGGTGATCGTGGAGACCCGCTCGCGCGAGTACGTGGAGGCGCGGATCCGGGCGGGCATCCTCGAACAGTCCACAGTGGACCTCCTGCGTGCGGCCGGGCTCGCCGACCGGCTCGACCGCGAGGGCGACGAGCATCGCGGCATCTACTTGCAATGGCCGGAGGAGCGGCACCATCTCGACTTCGTCGACCTGGTCGGGCGGAGCGTGACCGTGTACGGCCAGACCGAGGTGACCAAGGATCTCGGCAAGGCGCGAGCGGCGGCAGGACAGCAGATCCACTACGAGGTCAGCGACACCGCCGTACACGACATCGAGACCGACAAGCCCTACGTCACCTTCGCAGCCCTTGACGGCACGCCTCAGCGACTGGACGCCGACGTCGTTGTCGGCTGCGACGGTTCCTTCGGGCCCTGCCGCACCGCGATTCCCGACGCCGCGAAGCAGACCTGGGAGCGCACCTACCCGTACTCGTGGCTCGGTGTCCTCGCCGACGTCGCCCCGTCGACCGACGAGCTCATCTACGCCTGGCATCCCGACGGGTTCGCCATGCATTCGATGCGTTCGGCCACTGTCAGCAGGCTGTATCTCCAGGTGCCCAACGGCACCGACATCGGCATGTGGTCCGACGAGCGGATCTGGGAAGCGCTCGCGGCCCGCCTCGGCCACGGCCAGGACGGCTGGACGCTCACCCCCGGGCCGATCACCGACAAGAGCGTGCTGCCCATGCGCAGTTTCGTGCAACAACCGATGCGGCACGGCCGACTGTTCCTCGCCGGCGACGCCGCCCATATCGTGCCGCCGACCGGCGCCAAAGGCCTCAACCTCGCCGTCGCCGACGTCGCACTCCTCGCCCCCGCGTTGGCCGCTTTGGTGCGGGACAAGAACTCCGCGCTCGCCGACGCCTACTCCGACGCCGCACTGCGCCGGGTTTGGCGGTGTACGCATTTCTCGTGGTGGATGACGACGATGCTGCACCAATCGGGTGATCCGTTCGACCGGCAGTTGCAGCTGTCGCAGTTGCGCTGGTTGGCGCGGAGCGAGGCGGGCCGGGCGGGGCTGGCGGAGAACTACGCGGGGCTGCCCATCGGGTTCTGACTCGTCTGGTCCGGTTTTCGAGGGCCGCTGGCTAGCCTCGGACGATGGATGAATCCTCGATACTGGATCTGGCGGGCCTGGCCACTCCGATGGCCATCCGCGTCGCCGCGACCCTCGGCCTGGTCGAGCGAACGGGAACGGCCGAGCACCTCGCTTCCGAAACCGGGACCGCGGTCGGCCCTCTGGCATGCCTGCTCGACCATCTGGTCTCGGTGGGCGTCTTCACCGTCGACGCGGAAACCGGTCACTACCGTCCCACAAGCCTCGGCGCCCAGATCCGCGAAGTCGGGCCCCTGCTCGACATCAACGCCGCCGGAGGGCGCGCCGAACTCGCTTTCGTGGAGCTGCTCGGCACGATCACCACCGGAAGGCCCGCCTATGCCGAACGATACGGGCGCGACTTCTGGTCCGACGTCGAAGCCGATCCGGAGCTGCGGCGCTCGTTCGACCACCTGATGACCTGGCGCATCGAACGAGAGGCCCCGCAAGTGGCCGAACGGTTCGACTGGAGCCGTTTCCAGGACATCGTCGACGTCGGCGGCGGCGATGGAACCATCCTCGAGGCAATCCTACGAGCGAATTCCCAGGCCCGCGGCCGCGTCCTGGACCTCGCCCCCGCGACGGCCGCCGCCACCGCCAGATTCGCCGACGCGGGCCTCGGTGACCGCGCCGGCACCGTCACCGGCAGCTTCTTCGACCCACTGCCCGCGGGCTCCGACGCCTACCTCCTGTCCGACATCCTGCACGATTGGGATGACGACCACGCCCGCGAAATCCTGACCGCCTGCCGCCGGGCCGCCGCACCGAACGGCATCGTCGTGGTGATCGAACTGGTGCGGGAACGCGGTGCCGACACGGCGACGGACCTGTTCATGCTGATGTGCTACGGCGGCCGCGAACGGACGATCGGCGAACTGGCGGCCTTGGGCGCCGAATGCGGCCTGGTCGTGGGTGGTTCGCGGCAGGTTTCGGATGAACGGACGGCGGTGGAGTTCCGGGTCGCCCCGGGGGCGGGCTAGTGGGGGGTTGGGCTGGGTGTCGCCGGTTCGCGGCAACGTCACATCGCGAGTACCGGGCAGCCGGGTGGCTGTGGTGCCGTTCCGCGGCGACGATCGGGAGTGAGCCTGTGATCGGCGGGCGGCAAGCTTTGACCTGATGGCCAGGCGGAGGCTTCGCCATTTCGCGGCAACACCTCAGGCGACCCAGCGACCGACGAACGGCCTAGCTTCGGACAGGCCACTCGCCGCGGTGGTTGCCAATTCGCGGCAACGACCTCAGCAGCCGAAAATCATCGGACACCAATCCGGGGGGACGCGCGAGCGAATCCTCAGCTGCCGGAGCGAGCCCTGCATACACGTTGCCGTTATGCGGCGACGATCAGGGCGAACAGCGATCGCCAAGACAATGGCCGGCCGTATGGCGGAAGTTGCTCAACGAGGCGGTTTCGCCGGTTCGCGGCAACACCACATCACGAGCGCGGACAGCCAGGTGCCCGTGTCGCCTTCCGCGGCGACCAGCGAACGGCCACGGTTCGGACAGGCCATCAGCCGCAGTGGCCGCCATTTCACGGCAACATCACGCCACCAAACGCGGAACAGCCACGTGCCCGGTGTTGCCGTTCCGCGGCAACGACCGGAAAGTCGGGGACAACCGTCCGAAAGGCCCATGAGATCTCATCAGCCAGAGCGAACCCTGCACAACGTTGCCATCCTGCGGCAAGATCCGGCGCGAACAGCGAACAGCGAGCGACGGGCGACGGGCGACGGGCGACGGGCGACGGACAGCGAACACCATGCGGCAAGCGCCAACCAGATCGCCAGCCCGCCGTCGCCGCCAAGCGGCATTCGCGCCACCCGGCCCCCGCACACTCGTCGCCGTTTCGCGGCAGTGAATCAGAACGGCGGTCCTTCCGGCCGTGGGTCATGCAACGGCGGTGGCACGCTGGTGTGGACCTGCCCGGTAGGAGTGGTGATCTTCAAGCCGCCATCGGGTTCGAGGTGATAGATCCAGCCGGGTTCGTCTTTCAACCGGTGGTCGCGAGTGCAGTAGGTGACCAGGTCGGCCACGTTCGTCTCGCCCTGGAACTGCCACGGAATCAAATGGTCGAGTTCGCAGGCATGGGCGGCCCGGGCGCAGCCGGGTCTTCGGCACTCACTGTCCCGCACGCGGACGAATTCGGCTGTCGCCGCGTCGGGGCGGTACCGGGTTCTGCCCAGGTCTTGGATCTGGCCGCTGAGCGGGTCGGTGATGATGCGCCGGAGCACGGTGTTCGGTCCGGCGGCGATCTGGCTTGCCAGCGAGGCGGGGATGTGGCCGTGCCCGGCCATCTTCACGGGGTCGTGGTTCAAACCCAGGTACGTGCCGAGGTCCATGTACAAAAACACCTCGGTGCGCTCGGAGACGCCGCCTTGTCCACTCAGGAGCAGGTCCAGGGCGATGTCGGCCCGGAGTTGATCCATCGTCCTTATGTCACCCTGCTTCCGCAGTGCCCGGGCCTCCCGATTGATCCGCTGGTAGGCGGCGGTGACCTTCTCCACCGGGCCGTCCACCACCTCGATCGAAGCGACACCGGCCTCACCTTGCGCCATGGACAATCGACGACCTTCCCTGCGCTCGGTCGCTTTCCTGTCGGCACCGGCTAGATCAGCCCTCATCGCCGCGTAGGTGGCGGCTTTGCGGACCTGCTCGCTGTTCTTCTCCGGCAACCTCGACTCCAGCGCAGCGTCGGCGACGAGTGAGTCCTCATTGGACAACCAGGCGGTCGCCTCGGCCACCTTGGTGGCGGAGCATCCGTTCAGCTTGCCCTTGTCCATCAACGACAACGTCCGCGGCAACCGCGACGTCAACGCAACGCCGGTCGCCACGAGAGAGCCGGCGAAACCGTCCACAAGGTACAGGCCCATCGCCACCTCCTGCACCACGCTCCGCGTCCCGCCGCGCACCTCGCTCAGCCGCGACAAAGCACGAAACCGCACTGCCTCGAGACGCGCGAGAGCGACACTGATCTCCTTCGCGACAAGCATGGAGTCCTTGTCGTCCAAGGAACCCACCAGAACATTGATCTCCTCCAAAAGATTCGGATCGGTCATTTCTTCGAGAACGGCCGAGAGTTCGGCACCGGAAGTAGCCACGACAAGAACCTACAACCGGCCACCGACAAAACGTCAGCGTGCGAGACTCAGCCGTCGTTTCTGATACGGGGTCCTGTACACCGGTGTGTTGACGATCCCGTATCCGCGATAGCCGCCGTGCTCGTCCCGTTCATACAGCATTGAGTTCTCTCGCGACAGAGCCGCGAACGGCAAGTCGAACCGCCCAGGGCACTGTCCAACGTCAGCCGGAGATCCAGATCGTCGGCGGCCCGGCTGCGCATCAATCCGAACGGCGTCGCGAACTCCGAGACCGCGTCGGGCCGCAGGCCCAGCGCCGAACGAGAGAACAGCGTCGCCTCATCGAAGTGATCGAAGGGTTGTGTCAAGGCGACGTGGTCGATGCCGGTGATACCCGGCCCGGCAGGCGCTGTCCCGGTAGGAACGAAGCCACTCGTCGTTGCCACAGAGGAAGATCGCGGATCCGTCCGGCGCGGCGACGGCCGAGAAGTTCGCCTCGCCGGGGCCGTGCTCGCGGGGCAGCACGGGCGCGAGCAACGTCTCCGCCCGGCGCGCTGATCGTGTCGTCCGCGGTGTCGTTCACCAGACCCCTGTTGCCACAGGTGAACCGGCTTCGAGCGATGTGTTCCGGTGTGCACGAACACGAGAGCTCCGCGAAGGCGTGTCCATCCAGCCGAGGCGCACCAGGGCGGCCCTCGATAGCCCGCCGCCGGCACGTGACCGGTGAACGCGGCCAGGTCGAACGCACCCTGGCCGGGGAAGAGCCGGTGGCGCCTGCTCCAGTGCAGCACGTCCATGTCCAGCGAGGGCGCGTCGGCCAGTTGCAGGAAGAAGATCTTCTCCCCCGGAATCGTCCGGATCGCTGCGTCGCGACAGAAACCCGCGGCGGCCGTCACCTCGCCGATCGGCATCCTCAGCACGTCGAGGTCGAGCCGCCGGTAAAGAGAGGTAGCTGGTCGACCGAGGATCCGGGAGATCAGAACCCCGGCCAGCCCCGCCGCAGGAAGACGAACGCGGCGTCCAGCGCGGCGGCGGGATCGGGCTCGACACCGGCCAGGTCCGGGATCTCCAAGACGTAGCGGGCCAGCAGCCGCACGGAGAAATCGTCCTGACCGGACTGCTCGGCGATGACCTCCGTGAGAGCGTCCTCGCAACCGGTCCAGAGTGCTCTGGCGTAGGCGCGCAGTGCCGGGGTGGCGACCACGAGGTCCGCGACACGGCGTGACAGCGGATCGGGATCCGGGTCGAACGGACCGCGGGTCGCGAGGAAGTCCCGCAACGCCTGCAAGATCGAGACGTCCTCGGCGCGGTCGCGCACCGCGGCGGCCAGCGCCTCTTCGCGGGCGCGCCCGTGGCCGAGGATCAGTGCCTCCTTGCCACCGGGGAAATGCGCGAACAGCGTGGACACCGCCGTGTCCGCGGCGTCCGCGATCTCCGCGACGGTGACGTTGTCGAAACCCCGTTCCAGGAACAGGGTTCGCGCCGCCTCCGACAGGGCCTGGCGGGTCGCCGCCTTCTTGCGCTCACGCCTGCCCGGCTCGGTCCTTGTCATGCGGCCCACAATACATCGGATGCCCTCCGAAATCGAAACGCATGTATATTCGAAGTGACTTCGACTTTGAGCGGGAGCCCGTCATGACCCCTTGGAACGTCCACCATCTTCCGCGCGCCGACGGCAAGACCTTCCTGGTCACCGGTGGCAACGCGGGTATCGGCTACTTCGCCGCCGAACAGCTCGCGGGCACCGGCGCCACCGTGCTCCTCGGCAGCCGGGACGCCGCCAAGGCCGACGCCGCGATGGCGTCGATCCGGACCCGGGTCCCGGACGCGAGCCTCGGGCATCTGCGGCTGGACCTTTCCGACCTCCCGTCCCTCAAGTCCTCTGTGGACACTCTGAAGATCGGGCGGCTCGACGCCGTCGTCTGCAACGCGGGTGTGCTCCTGGACGACCAGCCGAGGCGCGAGACCGCCGATGGCCACGAACTGACGTTCGCCACCAACCATCTCGGGCATTTCGTCCTGGTGCACCACCTGATGCCGCTGCTCGAAGCGGCGGACGCCGGTCGCGTCGTCACCACGGGCAGCTTCGTGGGCAAGTCCGCGGAACTCGACCTGGACGACCTCCAGAGCAAGCGGGACTACCAGCCCAAACGCACCTACGCGCGCTCGAAGCTGGCGCAGATGCTGTTCGCCTTCGAACTCGACCGGCGGCTGCGCGCGGCAGGGAGCACGGTGCTGAGCGTCGTCGACCATCCCGGCGGCGCGCTCGACTCGTTGACGCCGCCGAGGCCGGTGCACCCGGCGCCGAATGGCCGACAGTTCCCCGCCGGACTTCTGTTGCACGGCAAGGAAGCCGGGGCCTGGCCCGCCGTCCGCGCGGTCCTCGACCCGGCCGTGCGCGGCGGTGAGATGTTCGGCCCGCGGGTGTTCGGCCTGCGTGGGGAACCCCGGCGGGAACCGGTGCGCGGAAAGCTCGCCGACACCGCGCTCGCCGCCCGGTTGTGGGCGGCGAGCGCCGGTCTCACCGGCGTCGAGGTCACACGGTGACGTCGGCGGCGTCCGGTTTGGACCGGCGGCCGGGTCGCAGGCCCAGCAGCAGGTCGATCACCAGGAACACCAGCAGGCTGATGCCGAACAGCGGCACGAACCAGCCGATCGCGGCGGCGAGGACCACGAGACCCGCCACCAGGGCGGGCGGCGCCTTCCGCCACTGCCCGCGCGGGATGGGCCGTCCGAAAGTCAGGCCGGTGGCCATGGTCGGCCTGCGCCGCCACCACATCCGGTAGCCGAGCACGACCAGCGTGACCAGGCCGCCGCCGAGCAGGAGCAGCACGATCTGGTTGGGCCAGCCGAAGAGCACGCCCATATGCGCGTCGATCCCCCATCGGGCCAGCATCGCGATCAGCGGATAGTCGGCGAACCGCACCTCGCCCAGGATCTGGCCGGTGGTCCCGTCGACGGCGACGGCGTCGACCTGTGTCGGCCAGCCGCGTTCGACTTCCGCCACCTGCCAAGGAGATCCGGGTTTGGCGGGCAGCCCGATCTCGACCGAAGCCGCGTCGATCCCGGCGGCGCGGGCCGAGGCGAGCATCGCGTCCACACTTTCGGGCCGGACGGGGGCAGTCGCGGCGGGCGCTTCCCCGTGCCCGGAATGACCGGCGTGCTCATCGGTGCCCGTCACCTTCAACACCGGGGTCGCCCAGCCGAGAGATTCACGCAACGCGGAGACGTTCTCCCCCGCGTACGTCGACCACGTCAGCCCTGTCGCGGACAGGAACAGCGCGCCGAGCAGCACCCACAGGCCGACAGATCCGTGTCTGCGAACGGATTTCCCACGGGAGGACTCCGTTTTCGCGGCCTTTTCGGCCCGGCGGGCGCGGCGGCGGCTCACCCACAGCACGAGGCCGCCCAGCGCGACCACCCACAGCCAGGACGCGGCGAGTTCGCCGTAGAGCCGGCCCGGTTCACCGAGCAGCAGGTTGCGGTGCAACTGGTCGAGCGTGGTCCGAAGCGGCAAAGCGCCACTCGAGCCGTACGCGACGAGGTCCCCGCGCACCTGCGCGGTGGCGGGGTCGACGAAGACCGCGCGTCGTTCGGACTCGCCGAGTCCTTCCTCGGCGAACAGCACCCGGGTCGTGTCACCCGGTTCCGGGGCGGGCCGGATCGCGACCAGGTCGCCGCCGGGGTTGGCCGCTTGCGCCGCCTTGACCTGGTCGGCGAGCGAGACCTGGCTCAGCCCGACGGGGGCCCGCAACTGGTCGGAGTAGACCCAGGACTCCAGTTGCGGAGTCGCCGCGTACAGAACGCCGGTGAGCGCCGCGATGAGGACGAAGGGACCGACGAGGACGCCGGCGTAGAAGTGGAGCCGGAGGAACAAGCCGCGCCAGGCGGACGTGCGCGGTGGACTGGTGGTCGGTTCGGTCTGTGTTGCCATGGGGGAACTCCTGAGGCGTCGGTGGGGAGGCGTGCGCCTGCGCCGCACGCCGGAAGTCGTCACGGCGTGCGTGCTGAGCCCTGCCGCGACACGGGTCCCGGCAGGGTTTCGGGGATCAGGCGAACGACACCGGCGGACCGCGCCGGGAGAGCACGTCGCGCAGGAGCGCCTCGGTCGCGGGGTGCTTCACCGCGAGCGGGACGTGGACCCGCAGCGGCGCCGTCGCGGGCCGCGGTGTCAGACGGCGCGGGAGCACCGAAGCGATCAGCGTCACGAGGGCGAACAGCACGCGCTCGGCGCCGGCCAGCACCGCGACCACGACGAGGGTCGCGGCGGCGTGCCCGGCGGTCATGAGCAGGCCGTTGCCCGCGGTTTCGGGGTGATGGGAGTGCGATTCCCAGGCCAGGAAGGTGAGGGAAGCGTGCATCGCCAACTGCCCGCCGCCGACGAGGCAGAGGATGGCGAGCGGACCTTGTCGACGCCCCGCCAGCGCGTACGCCACCCAGCTGAGCAGAGCGACGAGCAGCACGACCACGCCGAGGTCGGGGACGCGTCCGCCGGCGCCCAGGTGGGCACCGGTCGCCAGAAGGCCGGTCAGCACCCCCACGGCCCCGCCGCGGAGGCGCCGGGCCGGGCCTCGGGCCGGGGTCAGCATGCGCACGGGTGGCAGAGTAGAGCGCGACCAGGCCCGTTGTCGCGCATCGCTGACGCCCTGGGCATACCGGGTACTACGGACCGGGATCGGCCGTGGATCACGGCGTTATCCTTTCGTTATCCTTCCTGCTCGCACCGAGATAGCGAACGGAGAGGTATCCGTCCTGGTCACGGCCGATTTCGGCGTCCACTTCGAACACTTCCCGCAGTGAGGACGTCCTTGGCCGGGCCGTCCGCCACGATCGCCCCTCCCCGCAGCAAGACCAGACGATCGCAGTATCGCGCGGCCATCGTCAGGTCGTGCAGGACGGTCACGACGGTCCGCCCGGTTCCGGCGAGCGGCCAGAGGCCATCGCGCCCGGTGCGACGGTGTCCGGCGTCCCCTGATCAGATGTGCCGGTGACGCGATTGCCGATTTCAAGTGAGGTGAGGTGCGACACCCCGTGACCGACGACCTCGCGCAGCCCCGGACTTCGGTGTTCCGCAGCCTGTCGTTCGGACGGCTGTGGACCGGGAACACGGCCTCCGGGCTGGCGACCTGGGCACTGCCGTTCATCCTCGGACTTGCCGTGCTCGAACGGTCGCTTTCGGCCGTGGACCTGGGCATCGTGCTCGCCGCGCGCACCGGGGGTTTTCTCGTGGCCGTCCCGGTGGCGGGAGTCCTCGCCGATCGGCACTCGCGTCGTCAGGTCGTGCTCTGGGCGGGTCTCATCGCCGGTCTCGCCACTCCCCTGATCGCGGCCGGGACGGGCCGGTCCGTCCTGCTGATGGCCGCCGCGGCCGCCGTCGTCGGCATCGGCCAGGGCGCGTGCCGCCCGGCGTTCCAGGCGCTGACCGCCGAAGTGATCGCCGAGGACCAGCGCCAGCGGGCCAATGCCGCGATGACGCTGGCCGTCCGGGTCACGACACTGGTCGCACCCGGCCTCACCGCGCTGCTTTCCCAGTTCGCCTCCACGTCGGTGCTCGTCATCGGCACCGGTGTGCTCTGGCTGGGCGCGGCGCTGATCCCGCCGGGAGGCACTTTCGCGCCGTCACCGGTCGCGAAGGCCCGCTTCTTCGGCGAGTTCGCCGACGGGCTTCGCGAAGCTCGCCGTCATCCGTGGTTCCTGGCCGGGCTCGGGGCGCTGACCGCGGTGATCGCGACCGGCTACTCCGCCACCGGCGTCGTGCTGCCCTTGGTCAGCCGCGACCGCTACGACACCGAAGCCGTCCTTGCCGGTGGGCTGACCGCGTACACGCTCGGCGCGCTCGCGGGCGCCGTCGTCATCGCGCGCTGGCGCTCGAAGCGGCAAGGCTGGGCGGCGCTGCTCGGACTCGGCTGCTACGGCTTCGCGCCGCTGAGCCTGCTTTTTCCGGTGCACCCGGCTTTCGTCATCGCCGCCTACGCCGTCGCCGGGCTGGGTATCGAACTGTTCAACGTCCCGTGGTTCACCGCGACCCAGCGGGAGGTCGAACCGGGCAAGCTCGCGCGAGTGTCCTCTTTGGACTTCCTGTTCTCCTACGGTCTGGCACCCGCCGGGCTCGCGTTCATCGCGCCCGCGATCGGCCAGTTCGGCGCGGTGCCGGTGCTGGCGGTATGCACTGTCGTCTGCTTCGCCGCTCCTGCCGCAGCCGCGCTCGTTCCCTCTTCGCGCGACTTCCACGCGACCGCACCGAGCAAGAAGGTCTGAAATTCGCGGCCGGTCCGGAGTCTCCGCCGGGAAACTCGGCCTCCCGGTCCTGGACGAACTCATCGAACAGCTCACCACGACCCGCCAGCCGATCGAGGCGATGGGCCGCGCCGGGGTGGAACTGCTGGTCAAACGCATAAACGGCGGTGAGGTGGCGGCGGAGGAACTGCTGTTCGCCCCCGAACTCGTCGTCCGGGGCTCCACCGCGCCCACCTGTGCCCGTCGTGCCGATGCCCACTCCGGTACGGCGGGCCTTTTCCTCACTCTGTGAGAAGTTGCGACGTACCCTTTGCCCTACCCCTCAAAAGTACGGTATTGACGACTGGGGCACTACGGCGGACCGAATCGGGCACGTCGGACATCCCCGTTCTCACGGCCACCGAAACCTTTGCGCGGCAACGGAATTACCCGCAGGATCACCATAACCGGCCGCCATATCACCCCACGCTCAAGTCGGATGATATGACCCAAATGGTATGTACCAGTCACGTGACGCGCCTCGTACGGTCGGGAACGAGTCCCCCTCCCCCGCCAGTTTCGAGGAAAGCGTTGACATGAACAAAAAGATCCTCGCCGCCACAGCCGCGGCCATCACCGGGGCGGGCTTGGTCACGGCCATCGCCCTCACCCCGAGTGCGAGTGCCGGTCAACCGGTCACGGCCGCCGACCAGGCACAGTCCGAAATGCTGGCCGCGATGTCCCGCGACCTGAAGATCAGCCCCGAACAGGCCAAACTCCGGCTCGCGAGCGAACAGCGCGCCGCCATCGCCGACAACACGCTGAAGGCGCAGCTCGGCACGTCTTACGCCGGATCGTGGCTGGACGCCACCGGGAGCGCGCTCACCGTGGCGGTCACCGACGCCGCCCACGCCGACCTGGTGCGCGCCGCGGGCGCCACCCCGAAGATGGTCGCCCGCAGCGTCATCCAGCTCGACGCGGCGAAGCTGAAGCTGGACGCCAAGTCCACCAAGGCGCCGAAGACCGTGCCCGGCTGGTACACCGACGTCATCACCAACTCGGTCGTCGTGCTGGCCAACGCCGGTGGCGAGGCCGCCGCGAAGTCGTGGGCGGCCGAATCCGGTGTCCAGGCCGAGCTGATCCGCATCGAGGGCAGCACCGAGAAGCCTCGTCCGCTGATCGACATCATCGGCGGCAACGCCTACACCTTCGGCTCGGGCCGGTGCTCCATCGGCTTCGCGGTCGAAGGCGGTTTCGTGACCGCGGGCCACTGCGGCACCACCGGTACCCGCACCTCGAACCCGAGTGGATCCGTCGCCGGCTCCAGCTTCCCCGGCAACGACTACGCATGGGTCCGCGCCGACGCCGGCAACACCCCGCGTGCGCTGGTCAACCGCTACCCGGGCACCGTGCCGGTTGCCGGTTCGACCGAAGCCGCGGTCAACTCCTCGGTCTGCCGTTCCGGTTCCACCACGGGCTGGCGCTGCGGAACCATCCTGCAGAAGAACACCTCGGTCACCTACCCCGAGGGCACCATCACCGGCCTGACCCGCACGAACGCCTGCGCCGAGCCCGGTGACTCGGGCGGCTCGTGGCTGACCGGCGACCAGGCGCAGGGCGTCACCTCCGGTGGCTCCGGCAACTGCACCTCCGGCGGCACGATCTACTTCCAGCCGGTGACGGAGATCCTGAGCGTCTACAACCTGCGACTGACGGTCACCGGGAACCCGCCGTCCAGCACCACCACGACGCCGACCACGCCCACCACCCCGACCAGCCCGACGACGTCGAACCCGCCGGGCGGCACCTGGGCGCCGTACACCTACTACGGCTCCGGCGCGACCGCCACCTACGGCGGTAGCACCTACCGCGTGATCCAGCCGCACACCTCCATGCCCGGCTGGGAACCGCCGAACGTGCCCGCGCTTTGGGAACTCGCCTGACCTGGACCGCCCCCGGCGAGCGCACCTCGCCGGGGGCGGCTCCTTCCCTCGACAACGGCGCGCTGACGGCGGATCTCGAATCCCTCGTCCCCCGCGCCCGCCGCGGTGACCCCGCCGCGACCCGGGAGCTGATGGGTCTCGTCGAGCCGGTCGTCGCGAACTACTGCCGCAGCCGGATGAGCGGGACCGACGTACGGGTGATCACCGCCGAGGACGTCGCGCAGGAGACCTGCCTCGCCGTGCTCACCGCGCTTCCCACCGCCCGGGTCACCGGCGGCTCCTTCCTCGCCGACGTCCTCGGGATCGCCGCCCGAAAGGTCGCCGCCGCCTTCCAGGGGCGAGCACGGGACAGGTCGGAACCCACCTCCGAACCGCCCGATCGCGCGACGCCCGAGCCCAACGAACCCGAACGACAGGCCCTCGCCGCGGACGGCCACGACCGGCTGAACCGGTTGATGAGCACCCTGCCCGGCATCCAGCAGGAGATCCTCCGGTTGCGCATCACCGTCGGCATGTCGGCGCCCGAGACCGGTGCGGTCCTGCGGGTGAGCCCCGGCCTGGTCCGGGTCGCCCAGCATCGCGCCCTGCACAAACTCCGTACGATCGTCAGCGAGGACGACCTGTGATCAGCCCTCTGATCGGTCCCGGAAACGGGCAGACCTGGCCGGTGGAATTCGACGTCCGGCATCTGCGTCTCCTCGACGCGATCGCGTCGGCGGGCAGCCTCGCGAAGGCCGCGGCCGCGCTCGGACTCTCCCAGCCCGCGCTGAGCGCGCAACTTCACCGGGTCGAGCGGACCTTGGACCGGACGGTGTTCGAACGGGACCGGCACGGCGTGCGGCCCACCGCGCTTGGCGAGGTGCTGCTGAGCCACGCACGGCGGGTGGTGGCCGCGGCCGACGACCTCGACCAGGCGATCCGCCGGTTCGATCGCGAACCGGCCGACGGCCTGCTGCGGATCGGCGCCCTCCCGACGGTTTTCGCCGAGACGTTGAGCGGAGTGGTCGCCGAGGCCGCCCCCGGCCGTCCGGTCGAGCTGGTCCCGGTGACCGGCAGGACTGCGTTGTTCTCCGCGCTTCTCGACGGCACGGTGGAACTGGCGCTGTACGTCGACCATCCGGGCCAGGAGATCGTCCCGCCGGACGGGGTCAACGTGCTTCCCGTGGGAACGGAGCCGGTCTTCGTGGTCGTGTCGCCAGGACATCCCGCCGCCGGGCGCGGCGAAGTGTCCTTGACGGAGCTCGCCGACTCGACCTGGCTGACTTCGGCGGGCGAGGGCGACGAGTTCCACGACCATCTGACCGACGCATGGGCCCGCGCCGGACTCGGCACGATCACCGTACGAGAGCTGGACCCGGCCGTCCTGTGGCAAACCGTGCAGCAGGATCTCAGCGCGGTGGCGTTCACCCGGTCCCTCGGCCCCGGTTCCCCGCTGCCCGGCACCGTGGTGGCACTGCGGGGTGTGCCACTGAGGACGCGGCATCTCCTGCTGTGGCGCGACGGTTCGCCGCTCGACGTTCCGGCCGTCCGAAGTGGACTGTTGCGGGCGATCACCGAACTGGCCGCGATCCGGCATCGGCTTCCCGAATGGGCGGCGGCCAACCCCGGCTGGCTCGGTACCTGACCGGCGGCGGTCAGGCTTCAGGTCGGTCGAGACGGGCACGCTGCGGGGACTGATGCACCCAATGTGGCATCGGGTGCAGTGACCGCGGGGCCGTTACCCGTGTCAGCGGCAATACCGGGCAGCCAGTCACGCGAGATCGCCGCCTGATCACGGGTAAGACGTGCAGGATCACGCGACACTAGGCCCGCAGGTGGGCCCGATCCGGCGCGACGGCGTGCTCGAGCGGCTGTCCCAGGACGAGCCGCCGCAGTTCCCGCGCGACGAGTTCGCCCATCCGGGCGCGTTCGGCGCCCAGCGCGCCCGCGAGATGCGGGGTGAGCACCACGTTCGGCAGCGTGTAGAGCGGCGAGTCCGGCGCGGGCGGTTCGGGCCAGGTGACGTCGAGGATCGCCGTGAGGTCGGGGCGCTCGCCGAGCACGGGGATGACCGACGGCTCATCGACCACGGCGCCGCGGGCGGTGTTGACCAGGGTCGCGCCGATGCCCATCCGGCCGACGAGGTCCCCGTTCACCAGCCCCTCGGTCTCCGGGAGCAGCGGCGCGTGCAGGCTGACCACGGCACAGGTGGCGAACAGTTCGTCCAGCCCCACCAGCCGGACGCCGAGTTCGGCGGCGGCCGCGGGATCGACGACGGGGTCGCTCGCGAGCACTTCCACGTCGAAACCACGCAAATGCGACGCGACGAGAGCACCGATCTCGCCGAGACCGAGCAGTCCGACCCTGGAGCGGTACGCCCCGGCGACCCTCGGGTCGGGCGGGTAGGCCCGCCGCTCCCGGATCTCACGGGAGATCCGGTGCACCTGCTTGAGTCCTAAGAGGACCTGGGCCAGGGTGAACTCGGCGACGGGGACGGCGTTCGCGGACGCGGCCGACACGATCGGGATCCCGCGCGCCCAGAACTCCGGTGTGGTCAGCGGACGCACGGATCCGGCGGCGACGAGCACGGCGCGCAGGTCCGGCGCGTGTCCCAGCAATACGGAGTCCAGAACCGGCGATCCCCAGCCCGAGAGCAGTATTTCGACGCCGTCCATCGCCTCCGGGCGCTCCGCCAGCCGCTCGCGGGTGAGCGGCTCGCGCAGGTCCGCCAGCGCGGCGATCTCCTTCAGCACCGCCTCGGGGTACACGTCGTCGCGGCGTCGCTCCTCCATCACGAGAAGCGCTGTCGGGCGGTGTTGCAGCTCGGTCATCCCTACCTCCGCGGCGACCATACATCGGATGCCTGACCCGGTCCACGAGCGGCGAGTCCTACGGATAGGGAGCACCCGTCGATTGAAATTCGTAATCATCGGACCATTGACCGGACACCGTGAAAGCGCTTACCGTCCCTGCGGAGTAGACAGCGTGGTCCACAGTGAACAGGAGAAGCGATGCGGAAATCGCGGTGGATCGGCGTGGGACTCACTGTCTCAGCGCTGGTCATTTCGGGCTGCTCGGCAGGCCCCGCCGGCACGAACGTCGCGCAGGACACCAAGGCGCCACTGGAACTGTGGACCCGGACGACTCCCGGCGGCGCCGGTGAGCAGGCCACCAAACGGCTCGCGGAAGCCTTCGAGAAGGCCACCGGGTTCAAGGTGCAGGTGACCGCGATCTTCGACGACTTCGAGACGAAGCTGGCCCAGCGCGCCGCCCAGCGCGACCTGCCGGACATCGTGATGAACGACGTCACGCAGGTCGGCACACTCAAGAGCCAGGGCCTCGTCCGTGAGGTCGAACCGGGCAAGATCAAGCACGCCTCGGAACTCACCGAGCAGGCGCTGAAGTCCAACCAGACCCCGGACGGCAAGCTCTACGGCCTGCCCTACAGCGCACAGGCCTCCGCGCTGCTGATCCGCAAGGACTGGCGCGAAAAGCTCGGCAAGACCGTGCCACAGAGCTGGCCCGAACTCGTCGACCTCGCCAAGGCGTTCACCACCGGCGACCCCGACGGCAACGGCAAGAACGACACCGCCGGGCTGACCGCGACGCTGTCGACCAAGCGGGGCTACGCCTCCTGGTACTTCTCCAACTTCCTGTGGGCCGGCGGCGGCGACTTCATCACCGAGGCCGGCGGCGGCAAGTACAAGCCGTCGATGAGCACGCCCGAATCCCTGGCCGCGGTGCAGTGGTTCCGCGACCTCGGCTGCAAGGACAACGTGATCCAGCCCGGTTCGGTCACCATGCCGACCCCGGCGACCAACGAGACCTTCGAAGCGGGCAAGGCCGGGATGTACGTCGTCGGCCCGTATCTGCTGCCGCGCTTCGACAAGTCGCTCGGCAAGGACAAGTACGAGGTCGTCCCGATGCCGAAGGGCGCCAAGAACTCGGACGTCCTGGCCGAGGGACTCTCGATCTACATGATGGCCGGTTCACCGAACCAGGCCGGACAGGACGCCTTCGGTGACTTCGCGATCTCGGCCGACGGCCAGAAGATCGGCATGGAGGGCGAATCAGCCTTCATCGTGCAGCTCCCGGTGAACAAGAACGTCGACATCACCCAGGTCCGCCCGGACCCGCGCTGGAAGACCTACGCCGAGATCTACGCCAAGTCCGGCCACTACGCGCCGTCCATCCCGAACTGGACGCCGGTCCGCCAGGACACCGCCGACACGGTCAGCGCGCTCGTCGCCGACTGCAAGCTCGACACCAAGACGGAACTGTCCAAACTCGACACCAAACTCACCGCGACCTTGCAGCAACAGGGGATCAGCGCGTCATGACCGTAGATCACGCCAAGCCGGCAGCCGTCGGCGCGGACCGTCCCGCCGCCAAGCGGGCGCCCGCGCCGAAGGCCCGCAGGCGCAGCGACCGCGACGGGAAGTGGTGGACGCCGTGGCTGTTCCTGGCCCCCGCCCTGATCCTGTTCGTGTACTTCAAGTTCATCCCGATGATCACCGCGGTCACGATGTCCTTTCAGGACGTCCAGCCGTACCTGGGCAACCAGTGGGTCGGCGGGCAGAACTACAGCACCGTCCTCGGTGACGAGGCGTTCCACTCCGCCATCTGGCACACCATCGTGATCGCGGTCGGCCAGACGGCCGGGTCGATGATCATCGGCCTCGCGCTCGCCCTGCTGATGGAGGGACAGAGCAAACGGCTGAAGTTCCTGCGGTCGGCGGCGTTCCTGCCGGTGGTCGTGCCGATCGCGGTGGTCGCCGAACTCTGGCGGATCATGTACCACCCGACCGAGGACGGGATGCTGAACTCCATCCTCGGCATGGTCGGGCTGGGGCCCTCCGGCTTCATCAACGATCCCGACTCGTCGATGATTTCGGTCATCATCACCGGCATCTGGCGCGGCGCGCCGTACGACATGATGATCTTCCTGGCGGGACTGGCCGGAATCGACCGCGGGCTGTATGAAGCGGCCACTGTGGACGGTGCCTCCCGCTGGCGCAAGATCCTCCACGTGACGCTGCCCGGCCTGCGTTCGGTGTTCTCGATCCTGTTCGTGCTCGCGGCCATCCGCGGCCTGCGGGTGTTCACCGAGGTGTTCCTGCTGACCAACGGCGGGCCGAACGGCTCGACGGAAGTCGCGATGACCCTGATCTACAAACTCGGATTGGAACAGAACCGGCTGGGCGTCGGCGCGGCGGGAGCGGTCCTGCTGTTCCTCGCGACGCTCGTGCTGACCCTGTTCGTCCAGGTGCTCCGACGGAGGCGAGACGCATGACCGCGGCCAACGATTCGGCACTCGGCCTCGACGCCGTCAAGTCGCCGGGTGGACGGATCCTGAAGTACGCCGTGTACGCCCTGCTGTTGGTGGTGTTCGCAGGCCCGCTGCTGGCGCTGCTGGTCAGCGCGTTCAGCGACGTGTCCGACCCGACGGCGCTGAGCGTCATCCCGTCGAGCCCCACCCTGGACAACTTCGGCATCGCGTTCGACCACGGCGTCGGGATGTACCTGCTCAACTCGTTCCTCGTGGTCGGCTTCGGCCTGCTGTTGCAGGTCGTCATCTCGGTGCTGGCCGGATACGCGCTGGCACGCAAGAAGTTCCGCTTCATGACCTTCGTGCTGGTCGCGATCCTGGCGACGCTGATGCTGCCGGAGGAGATCCTCGCGATCCCGCTGTCACTGATCCTGTCCGACCTTCCCGTGGTGCACCTCAACCTGATCGGCAGCCTGGCCGGGATGATCGTGCCGCTCGGCGCCTGGGCGTTCTCGATCCTGGTGATGACCGAGTTCATGAAGGACGTCCCCCGCGAACTCGAAGAGGCCGCCCGCATCGACGGTGCCGGCGACCTGCGGATCTTCGCGCAGATCATTCTCCCGATGTGCAAGCCCGCGCTCGGCGTGATCGGTGTCTTCGGCTTCACGATGATCTGGGACCAGTACCTGCTGCCGATGCTGGTGTCGTCCGACGCCTCGACCTACACGCTGCCGCTGGCCCTGCGCACTCTGCGCATCGACGCGGACGTGACGCCCGGCGTGATCATGGCGGCGTCGCTGCTGGCGCTGCTGCCCTCGGTCGCCGCGTTCCTGTTCTTCCAGCGTTCGTTCGTCCGCGGCCTGGCCTCGGGCGCACTCAAGGGCTGACCCACCGTCTCAAGGAGCGATCCTGAAGTGAGTTCCACCGCCTGGTTCACCCACGACCGGTTCGGGATGTTCGTCCACTGGGGACTGTATTCGCTGGCCGCCCGGCACGAATGGGTGCAGAACCGCGAAAAGCTGACCGACGAGCAGTACCGCGTCTACTTCGACCACTTCGAACCGGACAAGTACGACCCGCGTTCCTGGGCGCGGGCCGCCAAGGACGCGGGCATGACCTACGTCGTGCTCACCACCAAGCACCACGACGGGTTCTGCCTCTGGGACAGCGATCTCACCGACTTCAAGGTGACGAACACGCCCTACGGCAAGGATCTGCTCGGCCCGTTCGTCGACGCCTGCCGCGAGGAAGGCCTGAAGGTCGGCTTCTACCACTCGCTGATCGACTGGCACCATCCCGCGTTCCCCGTCGACGGTACCCATCCCCGCCGGGACGACGCGGAGTACATCGCCGCGCACCAGTACGCCGACATCGCCGAGTACCAACTGTATCTGCACGGCCAGGTCCGCGAACTGCTCACCCGCTTCGGCACGATCGACTACCTGTTCTTCGACTTCTCGTACAAGGGCCGCGAAGAATGGTGGGGCGGCAAGGGACCGGACGACTGGGACTCCCCCGGCCTGCTCGCCCTGGTCCGCGAACTGCAACCCGGCATCCTGGTCAACGACCGCACCGGCATCCCCGGCGACTTCATCACCCCGGAGCAGTACCAGCCTTCCGGGCCGATGACCCGCGACGGCGTCCCGGTGGTGTGGGAGGCCTGCCAGACCCTCAACGGCAGCTGGGGTTACGACCGGGACAACCTCGACTACAAGAGCCCCGAACTCCTCATCCGGATGCTCGTCGACGGCGTGTCCAAGGACGGCAACCTGCTGCTGAACGTCGGCCCGAACGGCCGGGGCGAGATCGACCCGCGGGCACACGCGGTCCTCACCGAACTCGGCCGCTGGATGGACCGGCACGAACGCTCCATCCGCGGCTGCGGTCCCGCCGAGTTCACCGCCCCCGCGGACGGCCGCTACACCCAGCGCGGCGACCGGCTGTACCTGCACCTGTTCAGCTGGCCGATGAACCACGTCCACCTGCCGGGGATGGCCGGGCGGGTCCGCTACGCCCAGTTGCTCGACGACGCCTCGGAAATCCGGCAGGTGCACACGGATCCCGGGCAGACCGCGCAGAACACCCAGATGGGCGGGCAGCCGGAAGGCACGCTCACCCTCAAGCTCCCCATCCGGAAACCGGACACCCCGGTCCCGGTGATCGAACTGTTCCTGAACACCGAGAGCCCCGCCGCCGCCACCCTCCCCACCGATTGAGCACGGAGGCATCATGGATCGCAGAAGGTTCCTCAGCGGCGCCACGCTCGGCGCCGCACTGATCACCGTCCCCTGGGTCACCGCCGGTACGGCGTCGGCCAAGCCGAAGGGGCTGTGCGCCCTGAACGTCAGTTCGCTGACCGAACTGCAGAACGCGATCAACGCGGCGGGCCCCGGCACGGTCATCACCGTGAACAACGGCACGTACACCGTGCCCACGGGCAAGCCGATCAGCATCAAGGGCAGG
Source organism: Amycolatopsis coloradensis (assembly GCF_001953865.1). Taxonomy (GTDB): domain Bacteria; phylum Actinomycetota; class Actinomycetes; order Mycobacteriales; family Pseudonocardiaceae; genus Amycolatopsis; species Amycolatopsis coloradensis. The sequence goes on along the minus strand of NZ_MQUQ01000018.1, from coordinate 139,147 downwards.
CGCGGCACCAAGGACAACCCGATCACCATCGTCGCGCAGTCCCGCGGCGGCGTGACGCTCAACGGCGAGCAGAGCTTCGTCTTCGACGACTCCACCGGCGTCACGCTCAGCGGGTTCAAGTTCCGCCAGAGCACCACGATCGAGATCCCGCCGAACTGCTCGCGGATCCGGCTGACCCGCAATGATCTCCAGTTCGCCGACATCCCCGACCTGCACTGGGTGATGGTCCGCGCCGACAACAGCAAGATCGACCGCAACCACTTCCACCACAAGACGACGCTCGGCGTCATGCTCTGCATCGAGGGTGCGGACGAAGACAAGATGGCGGTGGGCGTCGAGGTCTTCCGGAACTACTTCTCCGACCACACCTTCCCCGGTGACAACGGCGGCGAGCCGATCCGGCTCGGTGTCAGCCCGCGTGCGCTCAGCACCGCCGGGGCGAAGATCGAGTTCAACCTGTTCGAGCGGGCGAACGGCGACCCGGAGGCGATCTCGGTGAAGTCGTCGGGCAACTTCATCCGCAACAACACCATCCGGAACAGCCTCGGCGGCATCGTGCTGCGCCACGGGAACAAGACCGTCGTCGAATCCAACTTCATCCTCGGCGGCAAGGAAGGCATCCGGATCTACGGCAACGACCACAAGATCCTCAACAACTACGTCGCCGGAGTGTCCGGCAGCGCGCTGGTCGTCGGCAGCGGCTCCGTTCGGGACCACTTCCCGGGTGAGTCCAAGGAATCACGGCGCGGCAACGACGCGGCGGACCGCGTGCTCATCGCGCACAACACGCTGCTGAACAACGGCGGCACGCTCTCCGGCGAGACCAAACGGACGATCGAACCGCGCGACTGCACGATCTCGGACAACCTCTTCGTCGGCGGCAACGGCGATCTGGTCGCGATGAGCACCACGGGCGACTTCACCTGGTCCGGCAACATCCTGTGGGGTTCGGGCGGGGACGGCAACATCCCGGCGGGCACCTTCCGCCGGGTCGACCCGAAGCTCGTGCAGGGCAGCGACGGCGTCTCGCGGCTCGCCGCGGGCAGCCCCGCGATCGACACGGCGACCCTTGCCACGGCCCCGGTCACTTTGGACATCGACGGCCAGGCCCGCGGCAGCAAGCGTGACGTCGGCGCCGACGAGTACTCGACGGCGGCCATCGCCAACCGGCCGCTCACCACCGCGGACGTCGGCCCCGCCGCTCCGTAGCAAAACCCGGGCTCACGCCGGCGGCCGTCCTCGCCGGCGTGAGCCCGTACCACCCGAGGAGGAACCATGCCGCAGCGCGCCGCGGGTTCGGCCACCCTGGCCGACGTCGCCCGTGAGGCGGGAGTGTCGCTCGCGACGGCGTCGAGGGCGCTCAACGGCGGCACCCGACAGGTGAGCGGTGACCTGCGGAAATCGGTGCTGGAGGCTGCGGAACGGTTGCAGTACACGGCGAACGTGCCCGCGCAGGCGATGGCCCGCGGCCGCGGCAACGTCGTCGGCCTGCTGGTGCACGACATCGTCGACCCGTACTTCTCCTCGATCGCGTCCGGGGTCATGCGGGTGGCCGCCCGGCACGGGCTGGCAGTCACCATCGCGAGCACGGAAAACCATCCCGAGAAGGAACTCGAGTACGTCACGACGTTGCGCGGGCAGCGGGCCAGAGCGGTCATCCTCGCCGGGTCCCGTAACGAGGGCGATGCCCTGCAACGGACTCTGACCAAGGAACTCAAGGCGTTCGAGGCCGCGGACGGCCAGGTGGTGGTGATCGGGCAGCGGAAGCTGCCGTTCGACACGGTCATGCTGGAGAACCGCGCGGGAGCGGCGGACCTGGCCGGACAGCTCCTCCAGCTCGGCCACCGCGACTTCCTCGTCCTCGCCGGGCCGCCCGGCCTGATGACCTCGCGGGATCGTGTCCTTGGTTTCCGTGACGGCCTCGCCCGGCAAGGCATCCCGCTGCCCGAGAACCACGTGCTGCGCGCGGAGTTCACCCGCGACGGGGGCTACGCGGCGATGGTGCGGGCGATCGAGAACGGTTTCCGCGGCTGCGTGTTCGCCGTCAACGACGTGATGGCCGTCGGTGCGATGGCCGCCTGCCGCGACCGCGGTCTGCTGGTTCCCGCGCAGATCGCGATCGCGGGGTTCGACGACATCATCACCTTGCGCGACATCAGGCCTTCACTGTCCACCGTGCGCGTCCCGATCGAGCGGATGGGCGAACGGGCGCTCGACTTCATCCTCGACACCCGGGCCGACGACCCTCGCGTCCTGGCGATCACCGGCGAGGTCGTGCTGCGGGAAAGTACTCAACCCTTGGAGGGAAAATGATCCGGCCGGGCCTGTGTTCGGTGACGCTGCGACGACTGGACGCCGACGAAGTCGCTCACCGCGCCGCGGCCGCGGGGCTGCGGGTGATCGAGTGGGGCGCCGACGTCCATGTGCGTCCCGGCGACGACTGGGCGGCCGACCGCGTGCTCGAAGCCATGGCACGCCACGATCTGACCTGTGCTTCCTACGGTTCCTACTTCCGCGCCACCCCGATGGAGACCGGGAAGTTCGGCGACATCGCCGCCACCGCGGTCCGGCTCGGTGCCGCCAGGATCCGGGTGTGGGCGGGCAAAGCGGGCTCCGCGGACGTCGACCCCGAAGAGCGGGAGCAGATCGTCGCCGGGCTCCGCGAGGCCGCCGACGTCGCGGGCGGACACGGTCTGGAAGTCGCGCTGGAGTTCCACGGCGGCACGCTGACCGACACCGCCGAGTCGACCGTCCGGCTGCTCGAAGAAGTCGGCCGTGACAACCTCGGCACTTACTGGCAGCCGCCGCAGGACCTGCCGGACGAGCAGGCGCTGGCGGGGCTGGAACTGGTCCTCGACAGGGTCCGCGCGGTACACGTCTTCTCTTGGTGGCCCAGTAACGAACGGCATCCGCTGACCGCCAGGGCGGACTTGTGGACACGGGCTTTCGCGCTGCTCACGAAGACGGGGCGGCCGCTCGACGCGCTGCTGGAGTTCGTCCCGGACAACGATCCCGAGCTCGTCCCCGGTGAGGCCGACGCACTGCGCAAGCTGATCGAGGCGGGGGCGTGAGGTTCACCGAAACCGACCGGCTGCTGTTCGCCGGCGACTCCATCACCGACTCCAGCCGCGACCGCGACGATCCGGCGGCGCTGGGCAAGGGCTACGTCCGGCAGATCGCCGACCGTTTGAGCGGCGGCCCGGAAGTGCTCAACAAGGGGCTCAACGGCAACCGGATCTACGACCTGGAAGCCCGCTGGACCACCGACGTTCTCGCGTTCCGCCCCACGGTGCTGACGGTGAAGATCGGCATCAACGACACCTGGCGGACGTTCGACCGCGACCTGCCGAGTCCGATCGGCAAGTTCCGCGCGGCCTACACCCGGCTGCTGGCCAGTGCGCGGCAGAACCTCCCGGCCGAGCTGTACGTCATCACGCCGTTCCTGCTGCCGGTCGAACCGGGGCAACACGACTGGGTGGCCGATCTGGCCCCTCGGATCGAAGTCGCGCTGGAGGTGGCCACCGAATTCGGCGCTCGCCTGGTCCGCGCGGATCTGTTCATGCCGCGCGCCGCCGAAGAGCACGGCGCCGCGGCACTGGCGCCGGACGGCGTCCACCCCAGCCCGCTCGGCCACCGGCTCCTCGCCGAAGCGTGGCTCGCGGCGGCCGGTGTGCCGGTCGAAGAGGCTCCGCCGCGCTAGCCGATGAAGTCGTCCCCGTGAACCGGACCGCCATCGGATCCGTGTTCCGGCGAAAGGGGCGGCGTGACCGGCTGGAAGGTCAGCTGGGCGATGCCGCCAGGGACGCGGATCGCCAATCGCGGCGCCTGTCGCAGGTGGCCTTCAGGACAGCCAGGCGCCCTCCCGCTCACACCTGCCCGACCGCAAGTAGAGGACTACTTGCGGTCGGGTAGCGCGGGACGTGGACCCAATGTGGCATTGGGTCCGCTCGCCACCCCCTGCCGCGAACCCCGCTGCCCGCGTGCCTCAGCGGTCGGTGGATTCCCGCGGGTTCAACCGCACGGGTACTTCGATCCGGCTCTGCCCACCGTCGGGCGTGCCGCCCTCGATGAGGTCCATCAACGCCGTGGCCGCGCGGCCACCCACCTCGCGTGGGTGCACGAACATCCCGGTGATCCGCGGGGAAGTGAGCCGAAGCGAACCGCTGTCCACCGCGCTGGAGATCCCGAGTTCCCCGGGTACCGCGAGCCGCCGGCGACGGGCCTCCTGGAGGACACCGAGCGCGAGGTTCTCCGAGGTCGTGAAGACGGCGTCCGGGCACACCCGCCGGTCGAGCAGCCTGCCCAGGGCCTCCGCCGTGCCTTCGGTGGTCGGCGGTTCGTCGACCTCGACCACCACCGGCTCCAGTCCCCGGTCTTCCGCCCAGCCGGTGTACCCCGCGACGAGATCCGCCGCGTAGGAGCGGCTGGTGTCGGTGGTGATCATCGCGGGCCGCTGGTAACCGTGGTCCGCCAAGTGATCCAGCATCAGCCGGGCTGCGGCGACGAGGTCGTTGTCCACGACGACCGGCACCGGGCACGAGGACGCCAGCGGGCGTCCGACGGTCACCAGCGGCCGGTCGCGGCACCAGCCGGTCGCGAAGAACGGCTCATCACCACGAGGGTCGACGAGGACGGCGCCATCGACCGCGAACGCGTTGAGCCGGTCGAGGTCCGCGTCCGGCGGCGTCAGCAACAGGCCGTACGACCGTTTCGACGCGGCTTCGGCCGCCCCGTTCAGGACCTCGAGGAAATAGTCGGAGTTCGGCACCAACGCGCAGGCGTTGCTCGCGTCGACCGAGTTCGCGAGCTGGATCGCCAGGGTCCGGCTGCGCCGGGTGACCAGCTGCTGGGCGTGCACACTCGCCTGATAACCGAGTTCGGCCGCCGCCCGTGCGACGCGCCGCCGGGTGTCCTCGGAGATCCTGCCCTGCCCGCTGAGCACATGGGACACGGTGGTGATCGAGACCCCCGCCGCGGCGGCGACGTCACGGATGGTCGGCGACAATCAGACCTCCACGGACGGTCCCCAAACGCGGTTCGGCCGGTCGGTGTCCAGCCGATAGTCGGTGACGTGGGCGTCACCCAGCCTACGTCCGAGGTCCGCCGCGGCCTCCAGCGGCCGAGCGGGATCGCGCTCCACCTCGCCCCGGCTGTTGCCGACGCCGACCACGATCCCGGCGAGGTCCTGGCGCAGATACCGGGTGAGTTCCTGGAACTGGGCTTCGAGCCCGAGCGTCGCGCCGCGGTAGCTCTCCTCGCAGGAGATCACCACCGCGGCGCGCTTGTGCATCAGACCCGGCACGACCTGTCCGGTGTGCGGCGAACTTCCCGACGTGTAACAGAAAAGCCGGTCGAAGAACGACTTGAGCAGTCCGGTCATGCCGTACCAGTGCAGCGGGGTCGCGTACACGATCGCGTCGGCCGGGAGCACGTGATCGAACAGCAGTCGCTCGTAGCCGTCCTCGATCCCACAGGACCGGTCGCTCAGCCGGCAACCACGGCAGTCCCCCAGCGGCGACTCCACGAAATCGGGGAGCCGGACGAAGTCGATCGTGTGGCCTGCTTCCTCCGCCCCCTTCGCCAGCGACTGGGCCATCGCCCAGGAATTCCCTTCACGACGCGGGCTCGAATCGAGCACCAAGACCTTCACGTGGTCCTCCCCGGAGAGACTGCAAAAGCGTTTTTGCAGTCTCTCCGGCGACGGTTCACCTGTCAAGCGACCTTGGCGGCCGCCGCGAGGATGACCTCGGCGACGACGTCCGGCCGCGAGACCGAGACCGCGTGCGAGGCCTCGACCCGGGTGACCTCCGAACCGGCCCGCTCGGACATGAACGCCTGCGCGGCGGCGGGGATCGGCGCACTGCACGGCGGGAACCTCGATCACACTCGGACCGAAGGCCGCCACGACCCGCGGCCGTCCCCCGCCGTCGGCTGAGTTTCAGCGCAGGTTTCATGTCCTGTCCGGTTCTGTCGTCACGGGCAGGACATTGCGCCTTCTTGACGGTCGTAACAAGTGCTATGCAGGACCACGCGAAAGCGACCGCGGCGCCGTATGAACTTCAGCGGTACCTGTTGCGGGAGCTGTGAAGCGGCCGAGCGCGTGGAACAGGGCGGTGGCGAGCACGAGACCTTCACGGGCGATCGGCGCGAGCAGATGCTCGTCGGGCGCGTGCTGCAGGCAGCCAGGGTAGGAATGCGGCAGCCACAGGGTCGCGATACCGAGGATGTCGGTGAACACGTGGTTGGGCAGGCCGCCGCCGAAACTCGGCAGGATCGCCACCGGCCGGTCGGAAACCTCGTCGAGGACACCCTTCGCCCAGCCCACCCACGGGTTCCCGACCGGGGTGCGGCTGGCTTGAAAACTCGCTTCGGCGTTGACCTCGACCATCGAAAACCCCTGCGACGCAAGGTGCTTCCTGATCGTGTCCGCCACATCCGAGACGTCGGTCCCGGCGACGTGGCGAAGTTGCAGTACCGCGTGGGCACCGCCAGGGATGGCGTTGACGGGCCGGTCGATGTCTCCGGCTCCCAGCGAAAGAACTTCGAGGGTGTTCCAGCCGTAGAGCCGCTCAGCGGCGGAAAGCCCGGTGTCGCCCCAACTTTCCTCCAGTGCCGGATCTCCCGGGTTGCCGGCGACCCGGATCTCCGCGAGCGCGTCGCGGACGCTGTCAGGGATTTCCGGCGGCAGCAGCCCGGGCGCCTGGATCCGGCCGTGCCCGTCGACAAGGCAGGCGATCGCCCCGGTGAGAGTGGTGGCGGGGTTGCGCAGCACCCCGCCCCAGTTCCCCGAGTGATAGGCGTCGGGGCGGAGGTCGACGTCGAGCGAGATCCGGACGCTGCCGCGCGCGCCGAGGAACACCGTCGGCGTCGCCGCGTCCAGGCGCGGGCCGTCCGAGGCGATCAGGACGTCGGCGCCGAGCGCTTGCGACCGCGCCGCGACGAATTCGCCGAGACCGGGCGAGCCGATCTCCTCGCCTGTCTCGAACAGGAACTTGAGGTTGAATCCCAGCGTCCCCGTTTCGGCGAGGAGCAGCCTGAGCGCGGTCAGGTTGATCAGGTGCTGCCCCTTGTTATCCGCCGAACCACGGCCGTACCAGCGCTCGCCGTCGGCGGTCAGCGTCCACGGGTCCCGGCCCTCGCTCCACCGCCCTTCGTGGCCGCCGACGACGTCGGCATGGCCGTAACACAGGACGGTCGGCAGCTCCGGCGACTCGATCCGGGTGCCGATCAGGAAAGGGCCACCGGCCGGGTCGGGGTTGGGATACCGCCGCACCGTGCAGCCGAGCCCCGTCAGCGCCGGAGTCAGCACCTCGTCCAGGTATGCCTCGATGGCAACGCGCCCCTCCGGATGGTCGCTCACGGTCGGGTAGCGGACCAAGTCGGCCAGTTCGGCGAAGAAGACGCCCGAGTCCACGTGTTCTTGAGCCTTCGCGACCAGTTCCGCCGGTATGGGCACGTTCTCTCCAGATTTGTTCGCCGAGTGTCGAGGACGAGCCTAAGCCGGTTCGCCTACACTGACCATTGCCGTTTGCGGCGCCCTGCGTTCTGATTGAAGCAAAGGAAGCCCCTGTGCGCCTGCTGCCGATCGCGCTGACGTACTTCCTCGAAGTCGCCCGCACCGGTTCGGTGTCCGAAGCCGCTGCCGAACTGACCGTCGCGCCGTCGGCGATCAGCCGTCAGATCGCGAAGCTCGAGGCCGGGATCGGGGTCCCGCTGTTCGTCCGGCATCCGCGGGGGATGGAGCCGACCGACGCCGGGAACCGGCTGCTCGACCACGTCCGCCGCGGCGAAGCCGAATCGGCCGTCCTCGTCGATGAACTTCGCACCGGGCGGGGACTTCACGCCCGTTCGGTCACCGTCGCCTGCTCGGAGGGGTTCGCCCGCCGTGTCGTACCCCAGGCGATCGCCGCCTTCCGCCGCGAACACGACGTCACCTTCCACCTCGACGTGGTGAACCGCGAGGAAGCCACCCGGCGCGTGCTCGACGGCGCGGCCGACGTCGCCGTCACTTTCACGACCGGGCCACAGCACGGCGTGCGGGTCGAAAGCGCCGTCGTCGTCCCGGTATACGCGATCGTCCCGCTCGGCCATCCGCTGACCGGCCGCGACTCCGTCGGGCTCGCCGAGCTGTGCGAACACCCCCTCGCCCTGCCCTCGCAAGGCCAAAGCCTGCGCGACCTGTTCGACATCGCCACCCGGATCGAGAACCTCACGTCGCATCCGGTGCTGGTGTGCGACGAATTGAGTCCCAAGTACGAGTTCGTCCGCCGCGGCGGCGGGCTGGCCCTCGTCGGCGGACTGGGCGACATCCGGCGGGACGCGGCGACCGAAGGGGTCGCGTACGTGCTTCTCGACAACGCTGTGTTCCGCAAGCGCGAAGCACAGGTGCAGACCATGGCGGGGCGGACCTTGTCGTTGGCGGCCATGCGGTTCACCACGCTGCTGACCACGTTCGTCCGCCCACCGGTCAGCGGATCAGCACGCCCGGATTGAGGATCCCCGCCGGATCGAGGGCGGACTTGGCGGCGGCGATCGCCTCGGACACCGCGGCCTTGATCTCGTCCCACTGTGCGACCGTGCTCCCCAGCGCCCGGCGGCGTAGATGCCGTAATAGGGCGCGGGACCGTCGGGATAGACGTGGGTGAAACGGCAGGTCACGACACCGGCGCCGCCGCACACCTCGTCGATCGCCGCGCGGGCCGCCGAGGTGATCGCGTGGTGCAGTTCGTCGAAGGCTTCCCAGGTGCACGCGGTCTCGAAGGTTTCGACAATGAGCGACCGGCGGGCGAGAGCGTCGCGCTGGTACGGCATCCGCAGGAACGAAGATCGCCACGCCGACGCCGAATCGCCGTCCTGGCGCGCGGAATCCTTGCTGCGCCGGGCTTTCACCATCCCGCCGTGACCGATGGCCAGTTCCAGCGCACGGCCGAGCCAGGTGTCCACCGGATGGTCGGCGGATTCGAAACCGACCAGGAGAAGGCCGCCGCCCACACTCGCGCCCGCGTTGATGAAGGCTTCGGCCGGGTCGAGGAGGCGGCAGTTCGACGGATGGAGCCCGGACTGCGCGATCGCGCGGGTGGCGGCGATCGCGTCTTCCTGCCGCTCGAACGTGATCGACGCGGTGACCTGCCAGACCGGCCTGTCCTGCAAGCGCATCCAGGCTTCGGTGATCACGCCGAGCGTACCCTCGGAGCCGAGGAACATCCGGTCCGGCGAGGGACCGGCGCCCGAACCCGGCAGCCGTCGCGATTCGCCGACCCCGGCCGGGGTGACGACGCGCAGCGACTCGGTGAGGTCGTCGATATGGGTGGCGAGCGTGGCGAAATGCCCGCCCGCGTGCGCGGCGAGCCAGCCGCCGAGAGTCGAATGGGCGAACGACTGCGGGAAATGCCGCAGGGTCAGCCCCAGCGGGCGAAGGCGGTCCTCCAGCGCGGGCCCGAAGATCCCGGCCTGGATCCGGGCCGCGCGGCTGACCGTGTCCACTTCGAGCTGACTCCCCAGTAAGTTACCTATCGGTCAGTTGTTGTGTCAAAGGGCCTTCATGTCATCGAAATTCCAAACCGAAGCCTCCAGCGGATTTCGGCATCGACCACTTCGAGGCCTTCGACGCTTTACAACGTTGTATCAACGATGTAAAAAAGTGCTGACGGCTTGCCATGGCCCGGATCACAGCGGTCACTCGGCCACGGGAGCCGTGGTTTCACGCCTGCACAAGTCCAGCGGGAGGCACACCTCCGCCGAGGCGGTCGCCCCCAGAAGGGTGTCGAGCAGATGTTGTCAACGTTGTCACCTCATCACCCCCGAAGTTCCAGACGTTTCCGGAAATCACTGGCCACCGCGGTCGCGGTCGTCTCCGCCCTGGCCTTGACGTCGGGGGCCGCGACGGCCGCGGAGAGCGGCTGGAAAATGGGCAAGCCGCGCCTGACCACCCCGTGGACCAACCAGGTGTCGCCGTCCAACGCGTTGCCCGAGTATCCCCGGCCGCAACTGGTGCGCGAGAACTGGCAGAACCTCAACGGGGTCTGGGAGTTCGCCGGCGCCGCGCCGGGCGAGGTCCCGCCGTTCGGCGAGAAGCTCGCGGAAAGGATCCTGGTCCCCTACCCCGCCGAGTCGGCACTGTCCGGAATCCAGCGGCACGAGGACTACATGTGGTACCGGCGCACCTTCACCGTGCCCAAGAACTGGGGCGTGGGCAGGGACAACACCCTCAGGATCAACTTCGGCGCCGTCGACTACAAGGCGAAGGTCTACGTCAACGGCAAGGAGGTCGCCGCACACCAAGGCGGCTACGGCGCGTTTTCCGCGGACGTGACCTCGGCGCTGAAACCCCAGGGGGAACAGGAGATCATCGTCGGCGTCGAGGACCGCGCCGACGCCACCTGGCAGCCCGTCGGCAAGCAGCGCCTCGTCCCCGATCGCGGGATCTTCTACGAAGGCGCCTCCGGCATCTGGCAGACGGTGTGGATGGAGCCGGTCGCGGCCAACCACGTCGGCACCCTCGGCATGGTCCCCGATCTGAAGTCCTCCACGCTCAAGCTCACCGTCGACACCGGCGGCGCTTCCGGGCTGACCGTCGAGGCCGTGGTCCGCGACGGCGGGAAGGTGGTGAGCCGCAGCAAGGCGTCCGCTGCCGGGACGATCTCCCTGCCGGTGCCCAAGGCGAAGCTCTGGTCGCCCGATTCGCCGTTCCTCTACGACCTCGACGTCGTACTGAAGGACGGACGGCGCACCGTCGACAAGGTGTCGTCCTACTTCGGCATGCGTGAGTTCGGCACGGCGAAGGGCGCCGACGGCAAACTCCGGTTCACTCTCAACGGAAAGATCCTGTTCCTGCAGTCCACTTTGGACCAGGGCTACTGGCCGGACGGCATCTACACCGCGCCGACCGACAAGGCGCTGCGCTTCGACCTCGAACAGCACAAGGTCCTCGGTTTCAACACCGTCCGCAAGCACATCAAGACCGAACCCGACCGCTGGTATCACCACGCGGACAGGCTCGGCCTGCTCGTCTGGCAGGACATGCCGTCGATGCGCACCGGGGGCCGTCCGCCCGTGGACGCTCAGCGGCAGTTCAAAGACGAGCTGAAGGAACTGGTGGAGCAGAAGAAGAACTGGACCTCGATCGTCGGCTACGTGCCGTTCAACGAGGGCTGGGCGGAGTGGTCGCGAGAGGAGACCGGGAAGATCGCCGAAAGCGTCAAGGCCCAGGACCCGACGCGGCTGGTCAACGCGCACAGCGGGGTCAACTGCTGTGACTCCCTCGGCGACTCCGGCAAGGGTGACGTCCTCGACTGGCACGCCTACCCCGGCCCCGCGAAGCCGATGCCCGACAGCAAGCGGATCTCGATCGACGGCGAACACGGCGGCTACGGTCTCGAAGTCAAGGACCACATGTGGTTCGGCGAAGGCCACGCCTACGAGATGGTGAAGGACCAGGCGACGCTGAACAGCCGCTACGTCCAGAACCAGCGCGACGTGCTCGCGTCGGCGCAGAGCTGTGCCATCAGCGGCTCGATCTACACGCAGATCACCGACGTCGAGCACGAGGTCAACGGGTTCTTCACCTACGACAGGCAGGTGAAGAAGATGGACTTCGCGCAGGTGCGGGCGGTCAACCAGGCGATCATCCGCAACGCCGACGGCAGCGGTTCCGGCGCCCCCGATCCGGGCCCCGGCACTCCGGGCCTCACCGGCGTGCACGCCTACAAGTTCAACGAGGGCACCGGTTCCAGTGCGGCGGACTCGGTCGGCACCGCGCACGCCGCGCTGACCAACGCCCAGTGGGCAGGCGGTGTCGAGGGCGGCGCACTGGCCTTCGCCGGGAACGGACAGGCTGACACCGGCGCGAACCTCGTCGACACGGCGGGCAGTTACTCGGTCTCGGCGTGGGCGAAGCTGGACGAAGCCAGTGGCGCGTTCCAGACCGTCGTCAGCCAGGACACCGGCCGCGACAGCGCCTTCTTCCTGCAGTACTCCGGGCAGGACCAGCGGTGGGCCATGAGCTTCGTCGGTCTCCGCGCCCTGTCGCCGGAGAAGCCGGAAGTCGGCAAGTGGTACCACCTGACCGGGGTCCGCGACGCGAAGGCGGGCACGTTGTCGCTCTTCGTCGACGGCAAGAAGGTCGCCTCGCAGAACGCCTGCTCCGCCCCGGCGAGCACCGGCCACACGGTGATGGGCCGCGGCCAGTACGGCGGCCAGCAGGTCGACTTCCTGCGCGGCGCGGTGGACGACGTCCGGTTCTACGACCGGTCGCTGTCCGACGCCGAGGTCGCGACACTCGCGAAGCGCGATTGAGCACACGCGGCGCCGGGGTCGCTCCCGGCGCCGCGTGCTCCGCACGACCGAAGTTCCCCGAAGAGCGCGAACCGAGAAGACTGGGCGCCCAGGTCAGTGATCGTGCACGTGGAGGGTCGAGTTGAAGGTCATCGCCATCGAGGAGCATTTCACCCACCCGGCCTTGTACAACGAGGAAGGCGAGGGTGAACTGGGCGACCACCCGATCATGGCGGGCATCCGGAAGAAGCTCCGCGACCTCGGCCGCGGCCGGATCGCGGAGATGGACGCGGCCGGGATCGACGTCCAGGTCCTGTCGCACGCCGTTCCCGGCGCGGAAGCGCTGAAGCCGGAGGAAGCGCATCGGGCGAGCCAGGCGAACGACGCGCTGGCCGACGCGATCTCCCATCATCCCGACCGGTTCGCCGGTTTCGCCGCCCTCCCGATGCGGGCGCCGGACGCGGCCGCCGACGAACTCCGCCGCGCGGTGACCGAACTCGGGCTGAAGGGGGCGATGCTCAACGGCCTCACCACCGGCCGCTTCCTCGACGACGCCGCGTTCCAGCCGGTGCTCGCCGCCGCCGAGTCACTCCGCGTGCCGCTCTACCTGCACCCGGCGCTTCCGCCGAAACCCGTGCTGGACGCCTACTTCTCCGGACTTTCCGATCTGCAGGCCGACAACCTCGCCACTGCGGCCTGGGGCTGGCATTCCGAGACCGCGGTGCACCTGCTGCGGCTCATCGTCTCCGGGGTCCTCGACGAGTACCCGGACCTGCAGATCATCATCGGTCACATGGGCGAGATGATCCCGTTCGCGCTGTCGCGGATCGACGTCGTGCTGACGCCGATCAACGAGCACCTGCGCCAGCCGGTCGCGGACTACTTCAAGACCAACGTGCACATCACCACCAGCGGCTACGCGACCTTCCCGCCGTTGCAGTGCGCGCTGGCCGTGCTCGGGGCCGACCGGATCATCTTCTCGGTCGACCATCCCTACACCCCGAACGAGCCCATGGTGAACCTGCTCAAGACCGCGCCCATCGACGAAGCCGACCGCGAGAAGATCGCGCACGGCAACGTCGAAAAGCTACTTCGCCGCTGACTCGAGCCATTCCTGGACGATCTCGCCGAGCACGGGCAGCGGCACCTGCCCCTGCTTCAGCACGAGGTCGTGGAAGTCGCGGACGTCGAAGGCTTCGCCAAGGCGTCTCTCGGCGAGGGCGCGCAGCCGCTGGATCTCCAGCCTGCCCGTCATGTACGAGAGCGCCTGGCCCGGCCATTCGATGTACCGGTCAGTCTCCGACTGCACCTCGATGTCGCTGAGCACGCAATGCTCGGTGAGGTAGTCCACGCACTGCTGCCGCGTCCAGCCCAGCGCGTGCAGTCCGGTGTCCACGACCAGCCGAGCCGCGCGCAGTGAGTCTTCGGCGACCATGCCCAGCCGCATCAAGTCATCGGAGTACAGACCCATCTCGTCGGCGAGCCGCTCGGTGTAGAGCGCCCAGCCCTCGTCGAACGCCGACAACGGGACCAGTTTGCGCAGCGACGGCACGTCGTCGAGGGCGTGCGACAGGCAAGCCTGGAAATGGTGCCCTGGAACGGCTTCGTGGAAGGCGACGGACTCGGCGATGAACCGGAACCGCTCTTCCACCCGGAAAGTGTTGGTGTAGTAGACGCCCGGACGGCTGCCGTCGGCCGACGGCGTCATGTAGTAAGCCTGTGCGGCGGAGGGCGCGTCCGAATCCGGCACGGCACGCACGACGCATTCGGCGGACGGCACCTCGCGGAACCAGCCGGGCGCGGCGGCGGTGGCCCGCGCGACCGCTTCCGCGGCGGTCGTGACCATCTCGTCCGCGTCACGCCAGCACAGCGCGGGATCGGTGCGCAGCAGGCGCCGGACCTCGGCGGGATCGTCCACTCCGAACACGGCGGCGCCGAGACGGCCATATTCCTGGTCCAGTGCGCGGCCGATTTCGAGACCGGTCTCGTGCAGTTCCTCCGGCGAGATCCCGGTGGTGGTGTGCGTCCGGGCCAGCCGCGCGTAGGTCTCCTTTCCCCCTTCCAGCCAGCAAAGACCCGGCCGTTCGTCGGGGCGTCCCTGCCCGGCGATGTCGCGGGCGAGCATCTCGCGATAGGCGACGAGCGCCGGCCGGACCTGCTCGGTGAACAGCCGTTCCCGCCGTGCGCCGCGATCGCCGGTCAGCGGCGGGGCCAGCAGGGCGTTGGGTTCGACGGCCAGGAACCGGTCGACGTGGGCGATGGCGTTGCCGACCGCGCGTTCCACCGGCGTCCGCCCCGCCTCGATCCCGGCGCGATAGCGGTCACCCAGGCCCGCGAGGAACGCGGGGATCGCCGCCATCCTGGCCAGGTAGTCCTCCTCGGCCCGCTCCCCCGACGGCGCCAGCTGCGGCAGCCAAGTGAGTATCCCGGCCGCCTCGGCCGCCATGGGATCGCCGAAGACGAACTCGATCTTCCGCGAGTCCAGTCTCGCCAAAAGGCCTTCCGCGTGATGGGTGATCACGCCGAGCGTCACCCGGTCCGGATCGGCCGACCGTGCCGCGTGCCCGGCGACCCGGACGGCCACCGCCCGCAGCCGCGCGTCCCCGGCCTCGGAGACGTCGCGCAATTCGTGGTCGTGCCCCGGGATGTTGTCGAAGGTCGCCATCAACGGCGTCTCGGCCGCGAGGGCGTCGAGGATTTCGTCGGCGAGTTCCGCGGCGGTCGGCTGGTCGCTCATATCCGACAACTACCAGACCTGGGTCATGACCGGTGACGAATGCCGGAATTCGCGCGGTGGGACTCCCGAGCAATCCGCCCCTCTCCGTACCGGCACCACTTGGGGAAGGTGAACGTGCGCCACGGGACCGACCCACACGCGTGTCGACCCATCCGATCACGCGAACCCGACACTCGGTCCAGATGATCGTGACCGATAAGGACGTGGGGCCGAGCCGAACAAAGGTGACCTTCACCCCTTCCCCAAGTACATGAAGGACTCCTTCCTGTACCTAGGCTCAAGGAAGGGGGCCTTCATGTACTTGAGTGACCAGGCCGCCGGTGACGTCGGGGCTCGTGAGGTGTACGCCACACCCTCGATCTCGACATAGTCGGACTTCCTACTTTAGGGTGACCACAGGTCTGCGGCGCAGGGAAGCCGGTGAAAATCCGGAGCGGTCCGCCACTGTGACCGGGGAGCGGCGCTCCACGAGTACGGCCACTGGCGAAAGCCGGGAAGGCCGGAGCCGTCGTAGATCCGGGAGCCAGGATACCGGCCGCGGACGTGTCGTGTTCGTCCACTGCTGCAGGAGACCTCGTGAACGACGTCAAGTTCCTCATCCACAGTGGAATCGGCCGGATCACGCTGAACCGGCCGCGGGCGCTCAACTCGCTGAACCACGACATGGTGCTCGCCATCACCGAGCACCTCGAAACGTGGCGTTCCGACGCGGGGGTCCGCGCCGTGCTGATCGACGGCGCCGGTGATCGCGGACTCTGCGCGGGCGGTGACATCCGTGCCATCTACGAAGACGCGCGCGGCGGCGGCACCGCGTCGCTGCGGTTCTGGGCCGACGAGTACCGGCTGAACGCGCTGATCTCGCGCTACCCCAAGCCGTACCTGGCGCTCATGGACGGTCTCGTGATGGGTGGCGGGGTCGGCGTCTCGGCGCACGGCAGCCACCGGATCGTCACCGAACGCACCCGGCTCGGCATGCCCGAGGCCGGCATCGGCTTCGTCCCCGACGTCGGCGGCACGTACCTGCTGTCCCGCGCCCCCGGCGAACTCGGCACACACATGGCGCTCACCGCGGGCTCCATCACCGGACCCGATGCGATCCACTGTGGACTCGCCGATCATTTCGTGCCCGGCGAACGGATCCCGGACCTGCTCGACGCGCTCGCGTCGCACACCCCGGACACCGCACTGGACCTGTTCGCGGAGGCCGCACCGGCCAGCGGTCTGGCGGCCGACGCGGACTGGATCGACCACTGCTACGCGGCGGACACGGTCGAGGAGATCCTGACCCGGCTCCACTCCGGGGGCGACGCGGCGGCGACCACCGCCAAGGAGATCGAGGCGAAGTCGCCCACCTCGCTCAAGGTGACCCTGCGGGCGCTCCGCTCGGCGGCGGCGATGCCCGAACTGGAAACCGTGCTGGCGCAGGAGTTCCGCGTCTCGACTCGCGCACTGTCCTCCGCCGAGTTCGTCGAGGGGATCCGGGCGCAGATCATCGACAAGGACCGCTCGCCCCAGTGGGCGCCGGCGACGCTGTCCGAAGTGGACGAATCATTGGTCGATTCCTACTTCGCCGACCTCGGCGACGCCGAATGGAACGGAGTGACCCGATGACGATCGCCTTCACTCCTGACCGGTGAGCACCCGGTAGAGCGGTCGTAGCAGGGCGGTGACCGAGGTTCCGTCCACGGTGGCCTTGAGCGGCGGGACTTCGTCCAGCAGACCCAGCGGATCCCCGGCCGGTGGTCGTCGCGTTTTCGTGACGTCCCCGGCCGGGCCCCAGCCGAAGAAGTCGTCCATGACCTCGTCGAGGGCGGGTGTTCCGGCATCGGCCGACGGCGCCATGACGCGGGCGCCCGCTTGGCGTCCGATGTCTTCGAGCAACGTCGTGCGATCGCGTCCGCGAAGTGCGAAGATCGAGAACGGTTCAGTCTCGGCCTCTTTTTCGAGTGCGATCAGCCCGGCGACGAGGTGATCGCACGGGACACGGGTGCCCGGACACGTGCAGTCCAGCGACAGTTCCCACGCCGCCTCGGGGAACAGCGGCACCTGCTCCGCGGCGAAGAAGCGTTCGACGTCCTCCGGGACCCGCCCGTCGAGCAGGGCCGCCGTCGTGGCTTCTTCCGCGACGATGGCGGCGGTGACCGCCGTCCACACCTGCTTGCCGAACGTCGGCAGGCCGATGCGGACCTCGTAGAACCGCTGCCGCGTCACCCGGACCTCGGCGACGGCCGCGCCGGGCCCGATCGTGAGGCTGTCGACCCGGCAGGGCGGTACGAGTCCATTGTGGACGCCGAGTTCGTCGAGTGCCCGGCGGAATCGGTCAGTCATCGCCTGCCTCCCGTCCCAGTGCGAAGACCTCGCGCAGCGAATCGGTGGACAGCTCCGTGAGCCAGTCTTCCCCGTCGGTGACGACGAGCCCGACCAGCGCTTCCTTCTTGGTGATGACGGCGTCGATGCGTTCCTCGATGGTGCCGGGGCAGACGAACTTCCGCACCTGGACACTCCGCCGCTGGCCGATGCGGAACGCCCGGTCGGTGGCCTGTTCCTCGACCGCCGGATTCCACCACCGGTCCAGATGCAGGACGTGGGTGGCCGCGGTGAGCGTCAGTCCCGCTCCGCCGGTCTTCAAGGACGCGAGCAGGATCGGCGGGCCGTCGCCCGACTGGAAGTGTTCGACGATCGAGTCGCGGCGCCGCTGGGACAACCCGCCGTGCAGGAAGGCGATCTTCGCGTTCAGCCGATGCGAAAGGTGCGGCACGAGCAGGTGCCCGAACTCGGCGAACTGGGTGAAGCACAGCGCGCGATCGCCCGTTTCCAGGATCTCCGCGAGGAGTTCTTCGAGCCGGTTGACCTTGCCGGAGCGGACCCCGATCGGCGAACCGTCGTGCAGCAGATGCGCGGGATGGTTGCAGATCTGTTTGAGCTTGGTGATCGCGGCGAGGATGTTGCCGCGCCGTTTGACCCCGGCGCTGTCGGCGATCTTGGTCATCATCTCGTCCACGGTCGCGCGGTACAGCGTCACCTGCTCGCGAGTGAGCCGGTATTCCTGGAGTATCTCGATCTTCTCGGGCAGGTCGGCCAGCACGGTCGGGTCGGTTTTGAGGCGGCGCAACAGGAACGGCCGGGTCAGCCGGCGTAGTTCGGTGGCCGCGGTCAGGTCGCCCCGGCGCTCGATGGGCACCTCGAACCGCTCGCGGAACTCCTGTCTGCCACCGAGGACGCCGGGGTTGAGCAGATCCGACAGCGACCACAAATCGGCGAGCCGGTTCTCCACCGGCGTTCCGGTCAGCGCGACCCGATGACCGGCGGGGATCCGGCGCAGAGCCCGCGCCGGGCCGGTGTTCTGGTTCTTGACCGCCTGCGCCTCGTCGAGCACGAGCCGATGCCACCGGGTGCCCGCGAGTTCGTCGGCGTCCCTGGCGGCGGTCGAGTAGGTGGTGACGACGAGATCCGCGCCTTCGATACGCGCGGACAGCCGGGCCCCGTGCTCCCGGTCAGCGCCGTGATGGAGATGGACACGCAGTTCCGGCGCGAACTTCGCCGTTTCGCGCTGCCACGTCCCGAGCAACGACATCGGGCAGACGAGCAGTGTCGGCCCGGCGTCGCTGCTCGTTCGCTCGGTCGCTTCGAGCGCGAGCAGCTGGACGGTCTTGCCGAGTCCCATGTCGTCGGCGAGGCAGGCGCCGAGGTCGATCGATGTCATGAACGAAAGCCAGGCGACACCCCGGCTCTGGTACGGCCGCAGGGTCGCCAGGAAGGTCGGCGGCGGCTCGAGGAGTTCGAGGGTCTTCTGGATCCGCCCGGCGAGGAAGTCGTCGATCCAGCCGTCGGTGGTGACTTCGGTGACCGGCAACGGCGCTTCGAAGCCTCCGTGGAGCAAGGCCAGCAGGTCCGCCGGGGTGGGCAGCGGCGGTTTCTCCCGGTCCGGGTCGCGGCGCAGGTAGTCGAGACCGGCGCGCAGCAGTTCGGGGTCGACGCTCACCCAGCGGCCGCGCAGCCGCACCAGCGACGACTTCGCGGCGGCGAGCCCGGCCAGCTCCTCGTCGGTCAGCGCGTCCTCCCCGACCGCGAGGGCCCAGCGATAGGAGGCGAGCTGGTGGCGGCCGAGGCGATGCACGGCGGCCTGGTCGACGGGCGCGCCGCGGACGGACAGCTTCAGCGCGAGCTTCCGCCTGCCGCCCCAGCTCGCCGGGAGCTGGACGTCGAAACCGGCCGCGACCAGCTGTTCCGCCCCGCCGTCGAGGAACTCCACGGTTTCGGTGACGGTGAGGTCGTAGAGACCCGGCTTCTCGGCCTGGACCGCCGGAGCCAGCAACGGCAGCACTCCCGCGGCTCGCTCCAGTTCGGCGGCGAACAGGCCTTCGGGATCGGTGAACTTCGCGCCCGCCTTGCCGGACCAGACGTCCTCCGCCGGGAGAAGGAGGCTCGGATCGGCCGCAGAGCGCAGAAAGAACCGCAGCTGCCACTTGGTTCCGTCGCCGGTCTGGTCGTCGGGGTCGTCGACCGGGCCGTACAGGGTGGGGACCTCGTCGAGCCGGAGGCAGACGGTGCCCTCGGTGAGGTCGGTGTCGCCGACGGCATCCCAAGCCGAGATGCCCTCGGCGACGATCCCCATCCGCCCCGGCGCCTGGCCGATCCGGTCGTCAGCGGTCTTCAGCGCGTGGAGCCACGATCCGAACGGGCCCTCGCGTCCGTCGCTTTCCAAGGCGTGACCGGCGGCGGCCAGTCGCTCGCGGACCGCGGTGTCGACGAGCGTGTGGAGCGCGTCGGTGACCAGCGTTGCCGGGTCCGGCCTGGTGTGTTCGGCCCGGCCGACCGGCGGGGTGGCGGCGATCAGCGCCTGAAGCGCGACCGCGTCGCCGCCGCGGGCCACCGGCCGCCAGCGCGCCCGCGCCACGAGCTCGTTCCGCACGAGGGTGGGCAGCACCCGGCCGCGGCGGACCAGGTCGTCCGCCAGCCGGACGATCGCGCGGAGATGGCGGACGGAAGTGCCGTAGCTGACCGTGTCGGCGAGGTCCCCCAGCTCGGTGGGGTCGATCAGGAGCGCCGGTACCGACCACGGCTCCAGCGACAGTTCCTGCTGAGGGCGGCCGCGAGTCCCCAGTTCGGGCGAGGCGACCGGGCCGCCGCGCCGGGATGGCAGCAGCAGCGTGGCCGACGCGGGTTTGCCGGGGTGCAGCGCGGTCAGATCCGCCACCGACGCCGCGAACGGATGCGGCCGGGCCGACATCGACGGCCGCATCGACGTCGTCGTGGGGCGGTCGCCGTGTTCGCCCCAGAGCACGATCCCGCGGCCCCGGGACCACAGGCCGTGCACGACTAACGGCGGCATGCTCCTCCTTCGATGTCTGTGTACCCAGCATGCCCGTGCCCGGTCAGCGTCCGGTCAGCGCGTCACCGGATAGGCTTGCCCGGTGGAGGCGTCCCGTGTTCTGAACGCGATCGATCCGCGCGAGGCGCTGACCGTCCTCGGCCCTTCAAAGGGTAAGAACCGGGGCGGACAGGCCACGGAAACCGGGACGGCCTGGTCGGAGACGATGCTCCGCGCGCGGGCCGGCGTCCTCGCCAAGTCCAAGGTCGACGACGGTGGGCTGCGGCCCGCGTGGCGCCGCTACAACGGGAACTTCTACCGGAATGTCGGCGGCGCGCTGGGCGAGGCCGCCGCGAACGGGCGGGCGCTGATCCTCAGCGGCGGCTACGGAATCCTGCGCGCCGACGAGCCGATCGCCTACTACGACCGGAAACTCCGGCTCGGCGACTGGCCGTCCGGCGTACTCGAACACGCCATCCTTGACGAAACCCGCCGCGTCGGTGCCACGAAAGTGGTGACGTTCGTGTCCGCGAGCGCCGATTACGCGAAGCTCGTCCGGCGAATCCCCTGGGACGGAGCGGAGATCGACGCCGTATTGGTGACGATCGACTTCCACGGCGGCGGCGCGCAGGTCGAGGTGCCGAAGCGGCTGGCCCAGGCGTTCAGCGCGTGGTGGAACCGCTCGCCGTCGGATTATCCAGCGGGCATGGTCGCGGAGGTATTGGCCTAAGAAACGTAAAGGCGGGCCAGCGCCGCTTCTCTATACAATACAGCACTGTACTGTATATTAAAGTGGTGACTTCAGCGGATCGCGCTCCCGGCCGTCCCCGTAGCAGAGAAGCCGACGCCGCGATCCTCGACGCGGCGCTGGACCTGCTGATCGAATCCGGCGCCGGAGCGACCAGCATCGAGCAGGTGGCGCGACGCGCCGGAGTGACCAGGGCGACCGTGTACCGGCGCTTCCCGGACAAGACCCGCCTTCTGATCGCCGCCCTCGAAGCCGCCTACGGCAATCCCCCGCGAACACCGGAAATCGCCGACCTCGAGCAACTGCTGTCCGGCTGGTCGACCGCCGTCGCCGATCCGCGGCAACGGCGGCTCCTCCGGCGCCTCTACGGCGCGATCGAGGATCAGCCAGAACTCGCTCGCGCCTATCAGGACCTTTTCGGACGGCATCGCGATCAGGCACGCCGAGACGTGTTCGCCCACGCTCGCGAAAGCGGGCACCTGCCGTCGGACTCCGACCCGGACGTCCTGCTGGATCTGCTCACCGGTGCGATCTGGCAGCACCTGGCCACCCGCCCGGACACCTGCACCCCCGCGGAGACGAAGGACTACCTCCGAGCCGTGCTCCACCAAGCCGGCTATCGACCATAGCCAAAAAAGGGAAAGGCGCCGTGACCACCGCAACTCCCGAAGCTCGGCGACGAACCCGTGCTTTCGCCCGGGTGATCGGCCCTTATGTCGCCACGTTCACGATCGTCTACGCGATCCGCCTGCCCGACCTGCCAGGGCTCGTCGGCGACCTGTTCGCCCAGCCTGGGCTGATCCTGCTGCTCGGCGCGATGATGCTCGCGGCGGGACTCGTCATCATCGGAGGACATCGCAGCTGGCGCGGGCCGCTCGCGGTCACCGTGTCCCTGTTCGGCTGGTTCGTCGCCATCCGTGGTTTCCTGCTGATCGCTGTCCCCGGGGCCGTCGAGTCGGGAGTCGACGCGACCATGCTCTCACCCACCGCACTGACCGTCGCCCGCGTCTTTTTCGGCGTCCTGGCCGTGATCGGACTGCTGCTGACCTATGCCGGCTGGTTCAGGCCCGTTCGCTAGCACTCACGGCCACTGCGCTTCGGACAGCACCCGCGCGGCCTTGAGGAACGCCTTGCGGTCCGCGGCGGACAACTGGGCGAGCAGTCGTTCCTCCTGCTCCTGGATCCGCACCTGGGTGGAGCGCCGCGCGGCGCGGCCGTCGTCGGTGATCCCCAGCAGGCGGACCCGGCGGTCATTCGGATCCGGCTCGCGGGTGATCAAGCCGTCTTCCTGGAGCTTGTCGAGTGTGCCGATGATCCGCGTCTTGTCCGCGCCGATCGCCTTCGCGAGCGCGGCCTGCGTACGGACGGGTCCGTCGTCGAGCGCGCTGAGCACCACGTAACCCCACATGGTCAACCCGTGCTCGGCCAGCACCGGCGACTCGGCCGTCATCAGCCGCCGCATCAGCCCGCCGAGCATCGCCGCGAGATCCGGCCTCCGCTGCTCCGCCATGCGCAGACCATACCGAGCGCTCTCGCGAAACCTGTTGACGAACTCGTACGCATATGTAGATGATATGCGCATGCCTATCGATAACCTACGCTTCCTCGACGCCATCGTGGTCCGGGCCAGCCTGGACCTCGTCTCCCAGATCACCCCCAGCGACCTGGAGAAACCGACCCCCTGCGCGGCCTGGACCCTGCACGGCCTCCTCGCCCACATGGCCACCCAGCACTACGGCTTCGCCGCCTCGGCCGACGGAGAGAGCCACCTCGACCACTGGCGCCTGATCCCCTTGGGCGAAGACCCCGTCGCCACCTACCGCGACTCGGTCAAGCGAGTCCTGAACGCCTTCGTGCCCCACGACCTCGACGCCCGCAAGTTCGCGCTCCCCGAGTTCTCCACCGAGATCACCTTCACCGCGGAACAGGCCCTGGGTTTCCATTTCGTGGACTACCTGGTGCACTCCTGGGACGTCGCCAAGACTCTGGGACTGCCGCTCGAGTTCCAGCAGGAGGTGCTCGACGCCGGACTACGTTTCGCCGAGTCGATCCCGGACGGACAGAACCGGAAGGCACCGGGTGCCGCATTCGGCCCGGCCGTCAACGAGAAGGGACCGTCCGATTTGGACACGATCGTCGCACTGCTCGGCCGTTCCCCCTCCTGGCCGGACGCTAAGCCCCTGGCCTGACCGGTACGGCCTCGAGAATCCGGGTGGTGACCAGATCCGGTTTCTCCAGGGACAGTCCGTGGGTGGCCTTGGGCACGACCTCGACACCGATGTGCGGACTCAGTGATTCGAGCCGGGCCGCGACCTCACAAGCCTTGTGGATGACACTGCGTTCGGCGACGACGATCCGGGTGGGTACGTCGATGGCGTACAGCTCGTCGTCGCTGAACAGGTGCATCTCGGGAAAATGCTGTTTGTACTTGAGAGCACTGAAAAGCAGCGGCCGCACGGTGTGCCGCACCGCCGGATCCCCGGACGACACCAGCCGGAGGAGCCACCGGGGCAGGAACCAGCGGAAGATCTCACGGAGGCTCCACCAGAGGAAGCTCCTGCCGATCACCCCGAATCCCGCGGCCTCGAAGGTGACGACCCCGGCGAGATCGCCGGGAGAGGCATCGTCGAGGCGATGGCGACCGGTGACGAACGCACCATCGTGCGCGCCTACCTGACCGGCGTCCTGCCGGACGGCGAACGCCGCCGCATGCTGGCCGCGGTCCAGATCGCGTACTTCGCCGTCGACGTCACCCGCGGGAGCCAGGATCCCGACCAGGAACCGCTGCTGCCCCACCTGATCCGCGCACTCGCCGAACTGCTCCGGAAGGCCCAGGCGAAGGGCGACATCCCGGCCCGCCTCGACCCGAGCCTGGAGGCCGACGCGCTCGCGACGATGTCCGCCGGCCTCGTCACCGCGATCATGGTCGACGCCTACACCACGGAACGCGCGGTGGAGATCGTCGACTACCGGCTCGACAGGCTGTTCACCGCCTGACGATCAACGCCTCGATGCCGTCCAGGATGCGGCCGAGGCCGAACTCGACGTCGTCGTCCTCGATGCCTTCTTCGCCGTATGCCTCACCGGAGATCACCGCGGCGACACGCGGATAACCACGCCCCCGAAGACGTGGTCGCAAGAACTCGCTCAGCGCCTCGACCCGTTCGGGAGCGTTCGCGTTCACGTCGCGCAGGAGGGCCGCGGTGCTGCGCACCCAGCCGTCGACCAGCACGACGCAGCCCATCACGTCACGGGTACCGAGCCCCGTGTCCGCCATTCCTTCCAGGAAGTTCTCCAGCCAGCCCAGCAGGTTCGGCGTACTCGGCGCGCCGCGCACCGGCAGGTCGATCAGCCACGGATGGCGGCGGCCGCGTTCGAGCAGCGCGCGAGCCCAGGCGGTGACCGCGGCACGCCAGTCACCGGACGACAGTTTCGGCGGCGGACCCCAGGCTGCTTCGGCGACGAGGACGAGCAGTTCTTCCTTGGAACTCAGATAGCGGTAGAGCGCGTTCGCGGTGATGCCGAGGCGTTTGGCGATCGACGGCATGGACAGGGCCGCGTACCCCTCCGCGTCGGCCTGCGCGATGGCCGCGTCGACGATCTGCTCGAGGCTGTAGCCCGGTTTCGGCCCACGCCGGGGCGCCGGGGCATGCCCCCAGGCCAGCGCGGTGCCCGGTGGCAGCAACTCGATGTCGGCGTCGTCCATCCGGGCATTGTTGCACCCGAAACCGGTAAAGGCATACACTGTTCATGCCATACACAGTTACGATCGGATTGGCGGGATCGACCATGACCGAACCGACCAGGCGGAACGTGCTCCGCGGAGCGGCCGCGCTGACCATCGGCGGCGTCGCCGCGACCTACGGAAGCACCCAGGCCGCCTTCGCCGCGCAAAGTCCGGCGAAGGCGAAGTACCCGTTCATCGAAGGCGCGTTCGCGCCGGTGAAGGAAGAGGTGACCGCGTTCGGGCTGCCGGTCACAGGCCGTATTCCGAAGGATCTTTGCGGCCGGTACCTGCGCACCGGGCCGAATGTCCTCGGGCTCGAGGATCCGCGCGCGCACCACTGGATGCTGGGTGAGGGGATGGTGCACGGTGTCCGGCTGCGTGACGGGAAGGCCGAGTGGTACCGCAACCGGTGGGTGCGCTCGTCCGGTGTCGCGGCGAAACTGGGCGAACGGTATCCGTGGCCCGTGCCCGCGGACGACTTCGCGCCGAACACACACGTGATCAGCCACCACGGCCGCATCCTCGCCCTGCAGGAGTCCGGTCCCCCGCCGTACGAACTCGACGACGAGCTGAACACGGTGGGGCCGTTCGATTTCAGCGGTTCCCTGGACGGCTCCTACACCGCGCACACCAAGTTCGACGCCCACGCCGACGAACTGCACGCGGTGACCTACTACCCGACGTGGGACCACGTGCGGCATCTGATGATCGACCGGACCGGCCGCGTGGTGCGGACCACCCGGATCCCGGTCACCGACAGCCCGATGATGCACGACTTCGGGCTCACCAAGAACTACGTTGTCGTCTTCGACGTGCCCGTCACGTTCGACCCGCGGCCGGGGAAAGTGGTGCCTTACAAGTGGAACACCGAGCACCCGGCCAGGGTCGGGGTCATGAAGCGCGAGGGCGGACCGGTGCGCTGGTTCGGGGTGGATCCGGTGTTCTACTCGCATACGCTCAACGCCTACGAACAGGGCTCCACGGTGGTGGTGGACCTGACCACGATGCCGGCGCCGTTCGAGGCGGCCGGTAAGCAGGGCTTCGGCGGCCCGTCCGCGTCCGGCCCGCCGGTGCTGGAGCGCTGGACGATCGACCTGACCCGGGGCCGTGTCCAGCGCCGCGTGCTCGACGACCGGCCGCAGGAGTTCCCGCGGGTCAACGAAAGCCTGGTCTCACGACGGCACCGGTACGGCTACTCGGCTTCCCCCGGTGAACTCTTCGACGTCTACCTGGACAAGCCCGCCGGCACCTTCGGCAACGCGCTGATCAAGCACGACCTGTTCAGCGGGCGTTCGGAGGTGCACCGCTTCGGCCGGGGCGCCGACGCGAGCGAAGCGGTCTTCGTGCCCTCGTCCCACGGTAAATCCGAGGACGACGGCTACGCCCTCGCCTATGTCGACAACCCTGACCGCAACGCCTCGGACCTGGTGATCCTCGCCGCACAGGACTTCACCGCGAAACCCTTGGCACGCATCCACTTGCCCAGGCCCGTGCCGCTGGGCTTCCACAGCAGCTGGGTAGCGGACTGAGGGTCCGGGCGGGCGCCGGTGTCCCCCGGCGACCGCCCCCGAAGGTCACACGCCGATGAGCACCTCCTCCAACGCCACCGCGGAGTCCGGATACCGCTCAAGCAGCGCCAGGCCTGCCGGGGCGGTGCTCCCCCACGGTTCGTCACAGCCCAGCAGGTTCGCCACCGCGTCACAGGTCGCCGGATGCGCGGCCAGGAGCGGCAAGCCGTTCCCGCCCGGCTTCCTCGATGCGGTAAGGGATTCCGGCTGGTTCTTCCAGGGCGGGACCCAGGCGTCGAGCGCCGCGAGACGGCCGGGGAAGACCCGTCCGGCTTCACGGACGAGCAGCGGAACGAGTTCCGCCCCGCGCGAGCGCAGCGTGGTGATCAACGTCGGCAGCCACGGCAGCAGCAACCTGTCCGGAAGCTCGGCGAAGGCGTTCGACACCGCCTCGACGACGAAGTCAGCCAGCCCTGGCGCTGGTTCCAGCGCGTGGACGAAACCACTCAGGTAGCGCGGATACGCGGGCAGCACCAACGGGTTCGCCAGCAGAGTGGCGCACCGCTCCCTCAGTTCCGCGCGAGAGAGCCGGCCGAGCTGCACCTGGGCCGCCCACAGCAGCGCGACCTTCGACGGCTCCTGCGGATGTGATCCGGCGATCGCCAACTCCAGCTGGGTCCGGTCGCATCCCAGCGACAGGGCGAGCGCCTCCATGCTGAACAGGAAGCCCAGCATCGCGGCGACCTGCTCGACACCGGCCTCCTCGTCGGTGAAAGCCGCCGGAAGCAGGGTGCAGTAATGCGCGTACCCCGTCCTGACGAAGTCCTCGATCCACCGAGGCAGTACCGGCTCGCTGGTCCGGTAATGCGCGAGCAGCCTCCGCACCCGCCGCAGGACCTCCGGCGCTCCGTCGACGCTGCGTTCGGTGGCCAGGACCTCCAGGGCACGCGTGCCCAGCTCCCCCGCCAGCCGGGCGCTGCGCAGATAGAGCGTCGCGTCTTCGACGGCTCCGAGCACCTTCGCCGCGGTGGCCCGCGGGTGGTACGCGGCCCGCCGGAGCCGTTGTTCCAGCACCTGTTCGATGCTGACACCCTCGTAACCCAGCTCGATGAGCGCACGCTGGTGGGTGCCCAGCGCCAGATCCCATGACTCCTGGATCGGCCGCTCACCGAGCCGCCGCTCCCCCATGATCGGCCGCGCCGCGCCGTGCGGCATCAGGTACCGGAGCATCCACAGCAGATCGGAGCAAGGCTCGAGCTCCGGTCGGGAAGCGATGTCGAGCAACGCCCGCTGCACCCCACGTTGCTGCAACTTGAGGTTCAGCGGTTCGAGCCTGTCGTGCACGTCGCGCGCCAGCGGCGGCAACGCGTCGTAACCGACTTGGCCGATCCGATCGCCGCCCATCATGATTTCGACGATGCGGCGCACGTCTCGCCTGCCCGGCACGACGTCCTTCTCGATGCAGGTGACCGCCGCGTCCTGGAAGTCGTACGGCGTGGGTTTCGCCCGATCGCGCAAGCCCGCCAGCAGGATCGAGGTCTCGAACACCGCGATGGCGTCGGCCGTCGACGACAGGTACCCGTTGCGGCGCGCCGCCCGCACGACCTCGACCGACCAGCCGAGCAGTTCGGCCTCGTCCAGCCGGTCCAGGACCGGAGGCCGTTGCAGGAAACCGGAAAGATGATCCGACGACGCCGGATCCGACGTGGGCGCGGGCAGCTCAGCGGCCTTCTTTCGCTTCGGCCCGCCCACCTGTCCTTCCAGCTGGAACTGCTTGACCTTGGTGCGCTTGAGGTTCTTCGCCCACTCGGTCGCGGCGATCGACACCGATCCCCCGGCGAGGCCGAACTGCGTCTCGATCGACGCGTGGCTCGATGGGATCAGCCCGTACTGCCAGGTGCTCCCGCTGCGCGGGCTGATCACGAACCCGTCCGTGCCCTCGACGCCGAACTCCGCGACCCGGCTGGCCGCGTGGAACGCGCCGCAGACGTAGAGGCAGTCCGCGGGATCGGCGCCCGAAGCGGCGAGGTGCTCGCGCATCCGGGTCCACATGTAGCGTTCACGGTCCTCGTCCACCCGCACGCGGCGGGTGTCCCCGGGGGCGAGCCGGCGGAACAGGCTGCCGATCAGGAACATGACCTGGCGATAGGTTTCATGGTCACCCTCGCCGAGCGGCAGCTCGACGTACTGGTGCCACCATTCCGACCAGTGCCGCACCCGCCCGTGACGCAGCAGGTGCTCCTCGAGTTCGGCGAAGCGGGGCCGTAGGTCACCGATCTCGACGCCGATCGCGTCGCCGTGCAGCGCCGCCTCTTCCTCGGCGGGCGGCGTGTCCGGATCCGCTTGGGGCTCGCGCTCGTCCCCTTGGAAGACGTGGTCGGCCGAGCGGTCGACGAGGACGAGTTCGACACCCGGGGTGTCGAGGGCGTACGCGATCGCCTGGTACTCGGCCGAGGCCTCGGTGATCGGCGCGACCACCGAGAGCGGCGCCCACTCCGCGGGGAATCCCTTCACGTCCGTCGCGAAAGCCTGGACGGCCACCGGGAGACGGCAGTTACGCAGCTCGGTCAGCAGTGGCGCCATGTCCTCGCACAGTTCGAGGTAGACCACCTTCGGCTGTTTCTCCCGCAACCGCCGTGCCATCGCCACGGCCGAAGCCGGGGAATGGTGGCAGACCGGAAAGATCTCCAAAGGCTCCCGCACCGCGCGGTCGACGTCGTCGACCAGTCCGAGCAGGATGCCCTCCAGAGCACCGGGTCCGTCGGCGAAGACTGCCGCGGCCTCCTGCAACTGACCGCGCAGCGCCTCGAAGGCGCCGCTCACGAGAGGGTGGCGATCGCGTCGCGGCCGCCGTCGAGGAACTCCGGCCAGTCTCCGCCCTCGTCCTTGCTGCGCGGCTCGACGACGCCGTGCAGGTACTTGTTGAGAATCGCCAGGTCCTCCGGCTCACGACGGGCGAGCGAGCCGACGAGTGAGGACGCCAGCGCGCGGGCCGTCAGCGCGCGTTCTCCGAAGAAGTTGCTGTGCAGTACCGCGTCTTCGAGGACGCCGATCTGTTCGGCCGTCGACAACGCGGACTCCAGCTTCTCGTCGTCGCTGCCCGCCGACGCAGCCGCGGCACGCAGGTCGCCGAAGCTGCGCAGGAGCACGTCGAGCAGTGTCGGCGGCACGTCCAGCTCGATCTGGTGGCGGCGAAGGAGTTCCTCGGTACGGAAGCGGACGATCTCCGCCTCGCTCTTCTTGTTCGTCACCACCGGGATGCGGACGAAGTTGAACCGGCGCTTGAGCGCGGACGACAGGTCGTTGACACCGCGGTCGCGGCTGTTGGCGGTGGCGATCACGGAGAAACCGGGTTTGGCGAAGACGATGCCGTCGCTGTCCAGTTCCGGGACCGAGATGTACTTCTCGGACAGGATCGAGATCAGCGCGTCCTGCACGTCGCTGGTGGAGCGGGTCAGCTCCTCGAAACGACCGATGGAGCCCGCCTCCATCGCGGTCATGATCGGCGACGGGATCATCGATTCGCGGGACTGGCCCTTGGCGATGACCATGGAGACGTTCCACGAGTACTTGATGTGGTCCTCGGTGGTGCCCGCGGTCCCCTGCACGACGAGCGTGGAGTTGCGGGAGATCGCCGCGGCCAAAAGTTCGGCGAGCCAGCTCTTGCCGGTGCCGGGGTCGCCGATCAGCAGCAGCCCGCGGTCGGAGGCGAGCGTGACGATGGCTCGTTCGACGATGCTCCGATCGCCGAACCATTTCTGCGAGATCTCGCGGTCGAGGCCGTCGGCGCGCTCGGCGCCGAGGACGAACAGGCGCACCATCTTCGGGGACAGGCGCCAGGCGAACGGTTTGGGGCTGTCGTCGATCGACTCCAGCCAGTCCAGCTCTTCGGCGTACTTGAGTTCGGCGGGGGCGCGCAGGACGTCGGACATGTCGTGCCTTTCGAGAAAAGTTCAGGAGGTGAGGAAGGTCTTGAGTTCGTGGACGAGCTTGGTGATGTGGCCGGAGATCACCGGGGTGCCGAGGTCTTTGAAGCGCTCGCGGAACCACGGGTTCACGCTGCCTCGGCCGGCGCTGGTGACCGAACCGACCGGGATGAACTTCGCCCCGGACCGGTGGATCGCGGCCATGCTTTCGAAGAGCTGCTCGACGCGGGTCTCGTAGAAGTCGGAGATCCACACCACCACGGTGTTGGCGGGCTCGGTGATCTTCGGCTGGGTGAGCGCCATCGCGACCATGCCGTCGTTGCCGCCGCCGAGATTGGTGCGCAGCAGGGTTTCGAAGGGATCGTGCACCCACGGCGTGAGGTCGAGTGCCTGGGTGTCGTAGGCGATCAGGTGAACGTCCACTTTGGGCAGTCCGGCGAAGATCGAGGCCAGCACGGCGCAGTTGACCATCGAGTCGACCATGGAACCGGACTGGTCGACGACCGCGATGAGCCGCTGCGGCGTGGTCTTCTTCGCGGTCTGCTTGTAGTAGAGGCGATCGACGTAGAGCCGTTCCTCTTCCGGGCTCCAGTTGGTGAGGTTCTTCCAGATGGTGCGATCGAGGTCGAGGTTGCGGAACACGCGCTTGGGCGGGACCGAGCGGTCCACCTTGCCCGTCGAGGCCTTCTCGACCTGAGTCCGCAGGACCTCCGCGATCTCGTCGACGTAGCGGCGGATCAGCGATTTGGCGTTGGCCAGCGCCACTCCGGACAGGTTGTCCTTGTCCCGCAGCAACTGTTCGATGAGTGACATGCTCGGGCTCAGCTTCGCCGCGAGCGCCGGATCGGCGAGAACCTCACGCAGACGCATCCGCTTGACGAGGTCCGCCTCGATGGCGCCGAGTTCGGGGCCGATCGCCGGGAGCAGCGTGCTCAGGTCGGGAGCACCGCCCCCGCCGGTGCCGCCGAGCCCGGTCGGCGCCCCGCCGGGACGTCCGCCACGCAGTTCCCCCGGACGGCATCCCAGCGAGCGCTCGAGCCAGCCCGCGTCGGCCTGCCAGCAGGACAGCTGGCCCGCGGTCACCGTAGGGGGCGCCGGAGCGAAGACGTTGAGGAGCACCTTCGACACGAGCGCCGCGCGCCGTACTTCCGCGGCCTTGTCCCGGCTGTCCTCCGCTTCGGGAACCATCAGCCCGTCGAACTCGGCGGCCAGTTCGGGATGACGCTGGACGATCGAGTCGACGGCGACGTTCGGGTCCAGCAACGCGGACGGCAGGCCGATGTCCTCGACCACGGCCACGCTCGCCGATTCGAGCGCGGCCTGCTCGTCGTTGTCGAAGAGCCGGGCGAGCAGCCGCCAGTACAGGACCTGGCGGCGGTTGTCCTCGGGTTCGGTCATTTCCGCAACAGCCTTCCGGCACGTTCACGCAGCACGGCCGCGGCGTCGGTGGCCGCCTTTTCGGCTTTCACCCCGGCCTTGTCCGTGGTCCCCCCGGCCCACGCCCCGGCGTGCACGGCGGTGGTCTTCTTGCGCACGGTGGTCTCGACGGCGAGCGGCTGGAGCCGGAAACCGCCGTCCCATCGGAGCAGGCCGATGCACGCGCTGGAGCCTACGACCGCCTTCGGGGTCAGCGGACCGGCGGCGGGAATGCGATCCGTCTCGACGGCGAGGTGATTCCCGGCGAAGGTGAACGTGAGCGCGTCTTCGTCGCCCTCAGTGCTGTAGCCCTCGAGGAAGACGGGCACGGCGATACGCGCCGGATGCCGGTCCAACGGCGTCACCGGCGGCGTGATGGCCTTCGGCAGGATGACCCGCGCGGTGGCGAACGCGTCCGCGGGCTCGCCAAGACGGGCGAACTCGTCCTGCCAGAGAAGATCGCCTTCCGCGGTCACCGGCATGTCGACGAGGTCCATCGAGCGCCCCTCACCGACCGCCGCGAGCAAGGACAACTGTGGGCGCAGCAGTTGCCAGATCCCGGCTCCGATGATCGTGTCCGGCTTCGGCACGGTCACACTCGCGCGCACAAGACGCGGCGCGGTGCCGTCGTCCGGTTCGAGCACCGCATGGATCTGGGCCTGGGCGGCCGTCGCATGCTCCAGCAGGTCGACCCCGAGCGGCAGCAGGCGGCCGGTGACGGTGCCGATCGCGGGCGTCGCCGCCACGCCGGGCACGGTCAGCAACATCCCGCGCGACCACAGGTCGTCCCAGCGCCGGACGGGGACGCGCTCCAGCGCCGCACCGGGGCAGGACGCCGCGAGTTCGGCAGCGAAGCCGTCGAGCAGGACCGCCAGCCGACGCAGGCCCGGTTCCGCGAGCAGCGCGGAGATCACCGGCGCCGAGGCCGAAATCAGGTCGTGGTCGATGCTCTGCCAGCCGGCACGGGCCAGATCGGACAGCCACGAACGAGCGGCGGCCAGCAGATTCGGCGATTCCGTCTCGGCGGCCGCTTGGACGATTTCCTCTCCAGACGGCCGGCCCGTGGCTTCGGCGGCCCGGATGACGAGGGCGTCGTGCACCGAGCCGAACACCGCGATCCTCGCCGCGGCAAGGGAAACGAAGTGTTCCTCCCCGGCAGCCCCGGCCGCGGTCTTCTCGGCGGCCTCGGCGACACGCGCCGCCAGCGGTGACCCCGCGACGGCGTCGGCCAGTTCGGTCAGACCGGCGATCTGTTGAGGACGAAGCAGCCCTGAGACGAGTACTCGATCGAAGGCGTCGACGGTCGCCAACGCCTCGTCGAGACCGGCGACGGGGTCGGTGAGCAGATCGGTGCGCATCACACCACCGTCCTGGTCGGCGGGAACCACTGCAGTTCCGGCACCGGCGCCGTCGACGGTCCGAATTCCAGGTATGCCAAGTGCCGCAAGAACTGGCTGAACACCGACGCCGCCGCGGTGTTGTCCCCCTGCGACGGCCGGGTCGCGCTCATGGTCTGCGAAATGGCCTGGGCGGTCAGTTCGTCCGGCTCCACACGCAAATAGCGCGCGACACGCTCGGCACCGTATTGAAGTACCGCTTCGTTGAGCAAGGCGAGGATGTGCTTGCAGAACATGCCCCGCGCCCCGCCGCAAGGCCGGTTGTTGTTGGTACTACAGGCGAATTCATAGGTGCCCGCCGCGACCGACGAGACGTACACCCGCCCGATGTCCGAACCGCTGGACACCACGCCCTGCACCCGTCCGTCGGCCAGTTCGACGAACGGGACCTTCGCGAGCTTGCGCGGGCGGGCAGGTGGCAACACCCGGGCCGTGCTGGCTCTTTCCCAGTCTGACAACGCATCTTCTCCTTGCGGGGTGCCTCGGTGGGGACTGGGAAGAACCTAGCGGGAAGCACCGACAGTTCTGATCAAGTCCCGTGTTTTCCGAGCTGAACGGCCAGATCGGCGAGGTCCTCGGCATGGAAGTCGAACCGATCCGTCGCCGACGGCGGGTCCCCGATGGGCCTGGCGACGTACGCGGTCCGGAGACCGACGCTCTGGGCACCCCGCAGGTCCCAGGCATGGGCGGCGACCATCAGCAGCCGCTCCGGCGATGCACCGGACACCTTGACTGCCAGTTCGTAGACGGCGGGATCCGGCTTGTAGCTCCGCACCTCCTCGGCGGAGAGCGCCTGATGCCAGCGGAGGCCCGCGTAGGCGTTCATCCGGAGCAGGGTCGTCCGGCTGGCGTTGGAGAGACCGATGAGCGGGTACTGCCCGGCAAGCCTCGTTAGTCCTTCGACAGTGTCAGGCCAGGGCGGCATCCTTCGGCCCGCTGTCGCGAGCGCATCCGATTGGGCTGCTTCGCGGTCAAGGACGTCACTCGCGACGTACGGCCTCTCCCCCGCGACGATGCGCCGCTGCTCGGTTCCGACGTGCTCCAGCCACCGCTCGACCAGCTCATCCGCGTCGGCGTCCGGTGCGGCCTGCCGGACGGCCGCACGAATCCCGGCGGGCTCGTCGACGAGCGTGCCGAGTATGTCGAACACCACCGCGTCGATCTCCACGGACAACCTCCTGGTAAGGGTTAAAGTAGTTTTTAACCAAGAAAATACGAGAGGTCGGTAAGGGATGCAAGTAGTGTTGGACGATTACGTCCGGGCGGCAGGCATCGCAACCGAACTGGTCAACACCGCGCCTGAGGTCTGGCATGGCGAAGACCACCTACTCGATCTCGCCGCCTTCGCCGACCTTCACTCTCTGCCCGAGCCCACCCGGCCCGGTGATCTGCGGGCCGTCCATCGGCTGCGCGCCACGGTGCGGGATTTGATCGATCACCCGGACCGGGCGCGCCTCATCACCGGTGCTTCCGCCCTCACTTCGCCCGCCGGTGGCGTGACCCTCGCCGACAACCCCCCACGCTGGGCAGTTTCGCTCCAGCCAGGCGCTTCGGTGTCAGACGCGCTGTCCCTGATCTGTGGCGTCGGGATACTCGGCGTTGTCCGGACTCTCGGCGCGGAACGGTTCCGTGCGTGTAGCGCGCCTACTTGCCAAGGCGCGTTCATCGACACGACACGGCCCGGACGGCGTCGCTATTGCATGCCAGGGTTGTGCGGAAACCGCGTCAACGTCGCCAACCACCGGGCACGCTTCAAGCGTCGCGGCGTTTGAAGCGGCCACTCCGGCGATCAGCGAGAGAACGTACGTGTCGTTCGTTCCCGTGAACTGGGGCACCGCCGGAGGTCGATCCAGCGCGGCTCGATGTCGACCGATTCCGGAGGACCGGGTGCGGAGCATTGGCGCCGTCTACCGGACGCCACCCCACTCGACGTTTCCGTGGGTTGGACGGAACAGGATCCGGGCCGGGGAGCGGTTCTCCAGCCACCAACCGGCGGGCGAACGCGAGGACCTCCTTGATGCCTTCCACCCGTTGCCGGAATCGTGGCGCGAACGCCTTGTCCGCACTGCGGCTGTAAGAAATATAGGCGTCGAACGCGTACTGCTCATCGCTGTCCGTCCGTGATCGCTTTCCCCTCCCGCTCGCACCCTGATCGGTCCGGCGAATGCCGTTGCCGCAACGACCAAGGGCTACGTGAAACGGACCGCCGGGCTTCTTCGTCCGGTAACGTGAGCCGTCGCTTGCCGAGAGGCGGTGAACCATCCGCCGCAGGGAGAAGAGGGTCATGGTCAGCACCGTCAGCACGTCCGCCGACGGCCGGATCTCCTCGATGGGAGCCCGATTGCTCGTGTTCGGGGGCCTCGCGGCGCTGACAGTGGCACTCGGTCTGGTCGGCTTCTCCGCTTATCTGCCGACACATCCGGAGTTCGGCCGCAGCTTCCCCGACCGGCTCTTCTACAGCATCCAGCTGTTCTTCGTCGCGGCCGAGCCGGTGAAGAGCGGTGGGCCTATGCCGCTGGCGCTGAACGTCGCACGCTTTCTCGGCCCCATCGTGACGGCGTCGGCGGTGATCGAGCTCATCGCCGCCGTTTTCACCGCCCAAAGGCAGCAGTGGCGGGCGCGCCTTTCGCGGCGTCATGTCGTGGTGTGCGGAAGCGGCGGAGACGCGTTGTTGCTCGTCAGCCGAATGCGCGGGCAGGGGACGACCGTGGTGCTCGTCGACCCGCGTCCCACCGACGAGGCGACGAGCCTGTGCCGTCGGATCAGGGTCCCCATCGTCGTCGGGGATCCGACGGGCCAGGCGGTACTGCGCGGCGCCGGAACCGCGAACGCGGACACCGTCTACGCGATGTCGTCCAGCAGTGTGGCCAACACCTCGATCGCGGTCGCTGTCCGTGCTGTCACCGCGGACCGTCAAACCCCACTGACCTGCTTCGCGCTGGTGCCCGACCGGGATCTGCGGGCCGCTTTGCTCGCTCGCGGTCTGGGCCGCACCGGGGACCGGGGGTTCCGGCTCGTGTTGTTCAGCACCGACGAGATCGCCGCACGGGTACTGGCGCAGAACAATCCACTCAAAATGGGCACGACCGGCAAGGCACCACACGTTCTCATCGCCGGTCTGGACGACTTCGGTCAGACACTCGCGCTCGAATTCGCTCGCCGTTGGCGAGTGCACGTCAACCTAAGACGGCCCCGGCTGGTGCTCACGGTGGCGGGCCCGGACGCGACGGCCTTCGTCGAGCTGCTCCACCGCCGGTTTCCGTCGCTCGACGCGGTCTGTGACGTCAGGTGTGTGTCGACGCGGTTGACCTCGCTTGTCGATGAGCACGCGGACCTGCTGGAAGCGGCGGACCGGGTGTTCGTATGTGCCGGTGACGACGTCACGGGCGTCAAGATCGGCTTGTCCGTCTTGCGGGTGCTACGTGACCATCAGATCCAGGTCACGGTTCGAGTAGGCGATCACGGGGCCGAACTCGACGAAGCGTTTCATGGGGAGAGAGGCAGGCTGTTCGACGACATTTCGGGGTCGTTGCGGATCTTCGGTGCCTTGGACGAAGCATGCCGTCCGGACGCGATCCAGGCCGGTGTCGCCGTGGAGGAGATCGCACGATCCCTGCACGACGAGTACATCGCGCAAGCCACGGCGAACGGTGCCACACCGTCGGACAACCCGTCCATGGAACCGTGGGAAGAACTCATCGAAGACCTCAAGGAGGCCAACCGGGCACAGGCGAGACACATCGGGGAGAAACTGAGCGCGATCGGGTGCATCGTGGTCCCCGCCTTCGACGACAAGGCGTCGTTCGCCTTCCGAACAGCGCCTGACGAGGTGGCGCGGCTGGCTCGGCTGGAGCACCTCAGATGGGTCGCAGAACGCCGGGCACAGGGATATGTGCACGGCCCGAACCGGGAAGAGCAGATGCATCCCAACCTCCTCGATTGGGACGAACTCCCGGAATCCGCCAGGGAAAAGAACCGGATTTTCATCCGCGCGCTGCCGGCGGTGCTGACCGGCGCCGGATTCCAGATCCTCCGAATCCACAGTCCGACGTCGTGACTCAGGGCCGAACGGCTTCGGCAGGCCAGCAGACCCGGACCGGGCGGCCGATCCTCAGGGCATAGGTCACCGCGGCATGGGTTCCGCCCGGCCCGCGTGGGGCCTCGCCGTCCCAGATGGCGACCAGGAGATCGCAATGGTCGGCTATGTACCGGCCGGCCGCCGAGTACGCATCCGGGCCGGGTTCGGCGAAGTCCAGCACGGTGACTTCGGCCGCAGCGGCCAACAACCTGCCGTAGCTCTCGCTGTCCCGCACCGTGGCTTCGTAGCCCGCCGCGGGCAGCACCACGTGCACCGCCCCGCCTTGCTCCAGGACGGACGCGGCGAACAGCTGGTCGGCGCCGTCGGCCAAGCTGGTCACACCGACCAACGGTCGGGGTTGCTCGCCCAGCACCGCGACGATCTTGGCACGCAGGTGTGTGGTGATTCCGGCGGTCAACTGCCGGTGGCCGGTCACTCCGACGATAGAAATATCCGCCTCCAACGCTTCGGTGGCACCGTTCCCCCGTACGGATGATAATCCCGGCTGCGGCGCAGCACAGGTCACAGTGGTGGCCGGGCACTGGATCGGCCCGTGTAACGCGACCACCTCGCGGACCGACTACGCCCAGCGCCCGGACAATCGCACCACGTCAGCCAGACGTCTGTAGGAGCAATGGGAAAAATACGACCTCACGGCCGCGTCGAGCCCGCATGAACGCTCCGCGTGTCTACGTGTCTTCGACCTACCAGGATCTGCAGGAGTGTCGGCATGCGGTCCGGGTCGCCCTGCAACGGATGGGCCTGGACGACATCGCCATGGAGACGTACACCGCCGGCGAGAAACGACCACTTGACCGGTGTACGGATGACGTTCGTTCGGCCGACCTGTACGTGGGTGTCCTGGCTTGGCGATACGGTTTCGTACCGGCCGGTCAAAGCAGGTCGATCACCGAACTCGAGTACCGCGCGGCGGGCGAGGCCGGAGTTCCGCGGTTGATGTTCGTGCTGGATCTCGACGCGCCGTGGCCTCGTTCGGCCATGGACAAGGACTCCACCCGAATCGACGCGTTCCGCGAACAAGTCCTCGACGCACACGGGTGTGACTCGTTCGCCTCCGTGGACGACCTCCGCGCCAAGGTCGCCGAGGCGGTGAGCAAACACTTGCGGGACGGGACCGGGTTCACCGCGGGTACGGACGCCGCGTGGGAGGCGTACTGCGTGCGCTTGGTCCAGGAATATCGCCGATTGGACCTCCAAGCGCTGACACCTCCGGACCGCGACGAGCATTTGCAGATCGCCCTCAAGGATGTCTTCGTCGAGCCGGACGTCCGGGAAGACATGCCGGACACCGAACTGCCCAAGGAACTGCTCCGCAAACTCGCCGAAGCGGCGAATCCAGCACATTCGGAGCTACCCCGGGGGCTGGACCGGCGAATCGTGGACCAGGCGCGCGACTCGTATCAGCGCCAGCCTGCCCGGGGCGCGTTCGACGGACTCACCTCGCCGTTGGCCCGGACCTGCGTACTGCTCGGCGATCCGGGTGCTGGCAAGTCGACGCTCGCCCGGTACCTGGTGCTGGCCCTGGCCGAACAGCGCACCGGAACGGCTCTCGCCGCACTCGAAGGCCTGCAGCCCATCCTCATCGAATTACGCGACTACGCGCTAAAATGTGAAGAATACGAGACCTTCGGCAGCTATCTGGACTATCGCAAACGCACCGACGGGCTGGGACTCGAGCAGGACACGGTCGAGTCCTACCTCCGCGAGGACGGACGCGCGCTGGTCGTCTTCGACGGCCTGGACGAGATCTTCGAACTGCGGTTACGCGAGACGGTGTCCCGGCGCATCGTCGGGTTCGCGGCGCAATTCCCCGCCGTCCGGGTGATCGTGACCTCCCGGCTCGTCGGTTACCGGCCGCGTGTCTTCCGTGGCGCGGGCTTCGTGCAGTACACGGTGCAGGACCTCGATGCCGACAAGATCGATTCCTTCCTGCACAGCTGGTACCGACTCGCCTTGCACGACCGGCCGGCCGCGGTCGAGATGCGCAGGGAGCGGCTCACCCGGGCGATCACCGACTCCGCTCCCATTCGAGAGCTGGCGGGCAACCCCCTGCTGCTGACCATTCTCGCGATCATCGGCAAGCATCAGGAGCTGCCCCGTGAGCGCTGGAAGGTCTACGATCACGCCGCCGGAGTGCTGGTCCAGCACTGGGACGTGAACAAGCATCTGGTCGACGAGGACATCGACGCGGACGTCATCCGCGAGGACGACAAGAAGGAACTGCTGCGCAAACTCGCCATCCGGATGCAGCAGGGAAGCCACGGATTCGCCGGTAACAGCCTGCTGGAAGCCGATCTTCTCAAGGACATCGAAAGCTACCTGGTCGGCCGCTTCCGGTACGAGCCGGCGAAGGCGGCCGCGATCGGCACGGCGATGGTCAAGCAGCTACGCGAACGCAACTTCATCTTCGCCCGGTACGGTTCGGGAATCTACGGCTTCGTCCACCGCGCCCTGCTGGAGTTCTTCAGTGCCGGCGACATCGTCAACCGGTTCGAAAAAACCCGCACCCTGTCTGAAGACGGTCTGATCAAGCAGATCATCCTGCCGCGCAGTGAGGACCCGGCTTGGGCGGAAGTGCTCCGGTTGATCGTCGGCATGGTCGACGCGGTGGTGGCGACCCGGCTCGTCGATCATCTGCTCACCAGCACCGGCACGCATCGTTCGTCGGCGTTGGATCGACGGCCACTCGCCACGACGGCCCTGGCCGCGCAGTGCATCGCGGAGATCCGCAACGTGAACGCCGCGGCCAGCGCGGCCGAAGGCACGCTTCGAGCGATCATCGAGCTGCTCGAGTCACCTACCCGGTCCTTCGGTGACGACCTGCGTGAGGCACATCTCGAAAAGACTGTCCTTCCCGCGCTGAATTCCGTTTCCGCGTGGCCAGGGCGTTCCGCTTTCCGCGACTGGTTCGTCCAGCGGGGCCAGTACGCCACGATTCCCCCTGCCTCGAAGCTCGGCGCGCGTTTCCTGGCCGCACTGTTCCCGCATGACGATGAGGTGCACCGTCTGCTGTGCGAAACAGCCCGTAGCGGGATTCCACAGCAGCGGGAGGCCGCGCTACTGGGCATTGCCCAGTCCTGGAAGAACGACCCGAAGACCCTTCCACTCGTGATCGAGGGATTCTCCGACGAGGAACCCTTCGTCCGCCGCAGCGGCCTCGATGTCCTGGTCGCCAACTGGCCGGGCGACGAGCGGGTGCACGAGGTCATGTTCCGTGCCACCAAGGACGTGGACGATCAGGTACGCAGCCGGGCGGTAGCCGCGCTGGCCCAACACGCCGCCAAGGTGCCGAACGTGTGGCCGACCGTGGTCGCGGTCATGCGGGGAGATTCCAGTCAGTCGGTACGCAGCGCGGCCATGACCGCGCTGGCGTCCGGATCCACGGGTCCGAAGGACACGATGTCGCTTCTGCTCCAAGCCTGCTCCGACCCGGCGTGGCAGGTGCGGCGCTCGGCCCTGCGCTTGGTGGTGGCCCGCTTCGCGACGAACCGCGCGGTGTTCGACAGAGTGTTCGTCGCGACGCGGGACAGCGACGAGGACGTACGGCAGACAGCAGTCGAGCTGCTGACCGATCGGTGGCCGGAAGATCCCGCGTCCGTCGACATCGCCTGCCGCGCCGTCCGTGACAGTGATCCGAACGTACGGTTGGCGGCGGTCCAGGCCATGGCCAAACGATGGCGTGACGACCCGGCGATCCTGGACGCCTTGAAACACGCGCAGACCGATCACGACGGCGATGTGCTCGTTGCCGCCTCGACCGCCTGGTCAGACCCGATCAACCACGCGGCGGAGTACGTCGCCATCTTGGAATCGATCGTCGCCGACGATCCGGTCGCCGACGCCCGGCGGGCCGCCCTCGAAGCGTTGGTGTCGAACTCCGCCGAATACCACGGCCCGGCCTTGGCCCGTGGGATCGCCGACCCCAGTGCCGACGTCCGGTCGGCTGCCCTGCGGAGTCTGTCAGGCGTGA
Source organism: Amycolatopsis coloradensis (assembly GCF_001953865.1). Taxonomy (GTDB): domain Bacteria; phylum Actinomycetota; class Actinomycetes; order Mycobacteriales; family Pseudonocardiaceae; genus Amycolatopsis; species Amycolatopsis coloradensis. The sequence continues at coordinate 98,035 of NZ_MQUQ01000018.1, read as the reverse complement.
CACCCCGGCTGTCCGACTTCCGCCCCGCCGTACTGCGGTTGTGCGAGGACGCCACGGACAACGTCCGCCGTCAGGCCGTCGAAGTCGCGGCGCGGTTCTGGGGCGATCGAGCCGAAACGGTACGAGTCCTGCACCGGGTCGCCCGGAGCCGATCCTGGTTGCTGCGCAGGACGGCCTTGGAATCACTCGCCGCGCGTCGGCCCGACGCGACAGACACAGCTCGCGCGTTGCACCGCGGACGCCGCGATCCCTCGGACTCCTTGCGCTACACGGCAACGACCATACTGGCGAGTCTCGCGCCCGGGGTCGTGGAACTCACGACCCTTGTCGACGCGGCCTTGACCGACCCTTACTACCAGCTACGGCGATGGGCGGCTTCGCTGGCCTGCACCCTCGCGGCGAATACGGTTCGGCCGTGTGGTCAAGCCGACGGACCCACCGGGAACCCCAAGCTTCGCCGAGCGGCCTTGCACACCGCGGCACGGTCCGGGTTCGACGAGAACGTCCTGTCCGCGGTCCGGTCCGCGACACAGGATCCCGAGCCGGACGTTCGCCTCGCGGCCGCTGAAATAATCAGCGCGCGACGCGAGAAGTTCCCTGATGCGATCGACTTGATCGCCGGGTTCTCGCGCGACGACGATTCAGAAGTCCGCTTCCACGGCTTGGCCGCGTTGCTGGCGGCCTGGCCGGACCATGCCGAGACGAGCAACGCACGCGAACGGGGGCTCACCGACTCGTCGGACGAGATACGCCGCATCGCGCTCGAATCGTTGATCGTCACCGAGCAGGACGCCACGATGGTCCACCGCGCCGCGACCGCGGCCACTACCGACCTCGACTGGTCCGTCCGGCGGCTCGGCCTGGACTCCCTCTGCGTCCGCTGGTACGAGGATCCGGAGACCGTCACAAGACTACAAGCGGTCTTGCACCACGAGGACCGCAACGTTCGACGGGCGGCAGGCGCCGCTCTGCGGGGAGCCTACGCGGACGAGGATTCGATGTTCGACACCTTGGCCGACGGCGCACGGGATCCGGAACCTGACCGTCGGATACAGGTATTGCGCGATCTCGCCACGAGCGGACCACAGGACAGCCGGGTCCGGGAACTGCTGGAGGCAGCCCGTCATGACGGTGATCCGGAAGTGGCCGTGGCAGCGTGGGAACTGCAACGCGGCGTGGCGGGCGGCGATGCCTTCGACGAGGCATGCGGATCCGCAGACCTTCGCCACCTCGACGTCGTCTCTCGTCAGTTGGGCGCGGTACGACTGGCACGCCTGTCCTCGATCACCGACGAATCCGAGAATCTTTTCCGTATCGGAATCAGCGACAACAGCGACAGCGTCCGGTCGCTCACGCAATTCGCCCTGACGTCGACAGTAGGAGAGCAACAGGCGAGATCGATTCTGCGAAACGCGGGAACTCACCCGAACTATCGCGTGCGCCTCGTCAACCTGGAGGTGAACGTCGCACGATGGCCCGGATCGAGCGCATCACTCGACATCATTCGACACTCTGTGCACGACTTTCATTATCTGGTGCGCCAGACCGCGCTGGAACTGCTCATCGAAGCCAAGCCCGAGGACGCTTCATCCTTTGACATCGCCGTCCGAGCACTCAGCGATCCTGTATGGACCGTGCGGTCCGCCGCGGTCCGACTGGTCGCCACCTACTGGCCCGGCGAGCCACGAACACTGCGCGTTCTGACAACCGCCTGTCGCGACTATAGTCCGGGCAACCGGCAAACAGCCTTGGAGGCCCTGCTGACAGGTTGGCCCAGGCATCCAGCGACGGCAGCCGCGATGGCGGATGCGGAAACGGACGTCACCCTGTCCGTGGTGGAATTCGCCAGGAGCACTCGAAAGCGGGAACAACTCGAACCGTCTCCTGCCCAGGCACGGATCGATGATCCGCGATTCGCCGCCCTCGAGCAGATCCGGAACGCCGACGTGCGAGTTCCGGACGATCCGGGATCCAGGCGGGTTGTGCTGGACCTGACCGAGTCGGTGGCGTGGCAGGTCCGCCAGGACGCCCTGGAAGTCTTGACACGTCGGTGGCCGGGCTGGCCGGAAACCAAGTCGGCGCTGGCAAAGGCCACCGACGACGACAATCAGCACGTTCGTCAGACTGCCGCGCGCTTGTCGGCGGGAATGCTCCCCGGTGCCGCTGTCACGATTCCGATGCTGCGCGAAGCGACGCGTAAACCGCATTGGACGGACTGGGGCAACGCAGCCGATCTGCTCGCGTTATGGCGCACTCCGGAAACTCAGGAGGCTCTGTTCGAAGCCGCGCGAGACCAGGAGATCAGGGTTCACAACTCGGCCATCCAGGCACTGGTCTCCGGCTGGCCGGTCGATGACCGGACAAGTGACGCCCTGGGCTGGGCCGTCTGTTCGTCGTTCGAATGGCTGCACTACATGGCCTACGAGCGCCTCAGCGGGAGCAAGTCCGCCGGAGAACACGATCGGTCGGAGCTACTCACCGTGCGACATGTCAGCGACCTCCTGCTCTTGGCATCCTGGTGGGGCGAGGATCCGGAGGCTTCGGCCGTTCTGCGCGAGCACTCGCCGCATCACGACATCGTCCGGGCGGCTTCGCTGTCAACCGCCCTGGCGTGGTCGAACGCGACCCCAGAAGTCAGAAGCCTGCTTCTGTCGTCCGCGAAGGACGAGTGTCCTGCAGTCCGACGACTCGCGCTGGAGGGGCTCCTCCGGCTGGGCGACCCGGCATGGAGAGCCGCCGCCACCGAAGATCCGGATCCGTATCTCCGATTTCTGTTGTCCTGTTCCCGCAGTGTCACCGACAAGTCCACGCGGTTCTCCGCCGAACTCGTCGACGCGCTCCGCGGTGATCCTGACGGCACCTTCGCTCGCTGGTTGTTCGACATCGCGGCGGCCCGGGCGTCCGCCGGCCTGCTCGACCCCGCGGCACTGGCAGAAGTGACACGAGAAACGAGCTACGTGCACCCTGCCGACCGGGACTGGCTTCAATGGCTGGTGAGGGTAACCACCACCGCGGCGCCATGAAAGCCGGGCAGAGCCATTCCAGGTCCAAGTTCGGTCGGCGAGCGCTGGGAGGAGCAATGATCGAGACCTGTGGATTGGCCGGGCAGGGGCGTACCTTCCCTGGTGATCCGGTGAAGGTTTCGATCAAGACCGGCGTTGCGGCCTCGGCTGGGAAGGTTCGACCCGATGCTCACCGTGGTCCCTGATCCTGCTGCTGACGATGGCCGTCCAGTGGCCGGTTCGTCGATGGCGAATGCCGGCTGAAGCCTTGCACTACGACGCCCAGTTCACCGACGAGCGCAGTCGCAGGTTGATGGTGTGTAACGGCTATCTGCACGGCCTGTCGAGTGGGGACTTCGTGCCCGCGTTGGAGCAGTTCCTCGGCTCGGCCAAGGGCTTGTCAGCGGCGATGATCACGAAACTGACCGGGCAGCGGCTGTTCGCCGAGCGTGATCTGTCCGATGTGGACTACGTGTATCCGTGGGCAGACGGCGTCCACGTCAAAATCCGCCTCGAAGAACTGTGCCTATTGGCGATGATCGGTGCGCGCGCCGACGAACTACTCGCGTCCTACGACCATCCGGCCGAGCACAGGGACCATCTGCGCACCACCGACCCGATCGAGTCGATTTTCGCCACCGTTCGGCACCGGACCGAGGTCACCAAAGGCCCCGGGTCGCGAGCAGCCGGCCTGGCCATGGCCTTCAAGCTCATCGAGTCCGCTCAGGCCCGCCGGCGCGTGGTCGACGCACCCCACTTGGTCGCACTCGTCCGTGCCGGTGCCCTTTTCCGCGACGGCGTCTTGGTCGAACGCCCCGAGCAGGACGCCGCGTGAGCGTCATCGGCCTGCGGCCGGCCATGCCCGCCGACAGCGAGTTCTGCTTCGAGCTGCACAAGGCCGCCATGGGCGACTACGTCACCGCGGTCTGGGGGTGGGACGAGCACGCCCAGCGGGACTATCACACCCGCGGGTTCGATCCGGACCAGTGGCAGATCATCACCGCCGACGGCGCTGATATCGGCATGCTCAACGTCGAGTACCGCGCCACCGAGATCTACCTTGCCCGCATCGAGATCCATCCCGACCATCAAGGGCGCGGCATCGGCACCCACCTCATCACCGCGCTGCTGAGCGAGGCCGACCAGCTACGCCAGGACTTGGTCCTGCACGTCCTAGCGGTCAACCACCGCGCATACGCCCTCTACCGGCGACTCGGCCTGCGGGAAACAGCACGACACGGCGACAACGACATCAAGATCACGATGCGCTACCCCCGGCCGCCCGGGTAACCACCACACCGCATCCACAAGTCTTGACTATTGCTCCGCTTGGAGTGCCCGAAGGTTGTCTTCGAGCATGGCGGCCGAGGTGAGGGTGTCAGGGTGACTGTCGCCGAGCACGGCCTTTCGGCGGCGAAGAGTGTCTTCATTGAGTTCGTGTGCCTGCACGAACTCGCCCAAGCGCAGCAAGTCGAGGGCGAGGTTCGCCGCCGTGGTGAGAGTGTGGGGGTGATCGTCGCCGAGTACCCGCCGACAGCGACCGAGGGTGTCCGCATTGAGCTCGCACGCCCGCTCCCGCTGGCCGACGCTCCACAGCACGAGCGCGAGATTCACTGCCGAGGCCAAAGTGTCCGGGTGATCGTCACCGAGAAGGCGCCGGTAGTGGTCGAGAGTGTCCTCGTTGAGTCCGCGCGCTCGCTCGAACTCACCGAGACTCCAAAGGCTCACGGCCAGATTACCGGCCGAGATGAGCGTGTCGGGGTGATCGTCACCGAGTACCCGCCGGTAGCGGTCGAGAGTGTCCTCGTTGAGTCCGCGCGCTCGCTCGAACTCACCCACGTCCCAGAGCGTGAGCGCGAGATTCCCGGCCGCGGCGAGAGTGATGGGGGCGTTCGGGCCTGACTCGGCACGGCGATGGCGATAGACCTCTTCGTAGAGCCGTTTGGCAGGCCGAGGTTCGCCTCGAGCCCGCAGGTAAGCGGCGGCGCCCTCGAGCAGGGAAAACGATTCCTCGACCGCGACACCGGTCGAACGGGCCAGTTCGGTCACCGCGAGAACATGCGGCAAGAGCTGCCGCCATGCCGGCCACACCGACGGGTTGGCCCCCGGAGCTTCCGGTGCGGCCTCCGCGAGCAGGCGCGCAACGCCTGCCACCCAGCCGTCTCCGGTAGTCGATTCATCGTCGCAGGTGCGAGTCCGCAGCAAGACGGCGGGAACACGGTGGAGCTGCACCGTCCGCGGGGTGATCCGGGCCAGGGCGTGGCGGCGCAACGTGGCGGTGACCGTGGCGAACGCCAACGGGTCCCTGACAGCCTCGGCCAGCGCGTGCGGAAGGTGGTCCGGGTGCTCGGTGAAGAGGGTGAACGGAACGGGTTCGGGAGCCAGCCAGCTGGTCATCGTCAGCATCTGCAGCGCCGCGAGGTTGTCGGTCGCGAGTTCATCGAACGCCAAGGCCCAGGAGCCTGCCAGGGACACCCGGTAGCCGGCCGCTGGCTCGCCGTGGGCCAGGATCTGATCGGCCCTGTCCTTCAACAACGCCAGGTAGGACGGCGCCGTCCAGCCGGTCTCCGACAGCAGGGCGGCGGCCTGGTCGATCGCCAACGGCAGGTCGCCGAGTTCCGTGGCGATCCGGTCCGCGTCCGTCTCACTCAGATGGGGTGCCTGCGCACGGAGTACTTCGATCGATTCGGGCCTGGTGAAGTCACCGATCGCCAGCGGGCGCCCCATACCGGCCCAGTCCGGGTTCCGGGAGGTGATGATGACGTGGCCAGGCCCGCTCGGGAGGAACTTGTTGACCGCCGCCGGGTTCTCGGCGTTGTCGAAGATCAGCAGCCATCGCTTTCGCAGCCGCAGCGTGCCCAGCAGCCGAGCCAGCGCGACGTCCGGCTGATCGTCGGCCGTGGCCACCCCGAGCGCCCGCGCCAGTTCCGCGAGCCGCTCCAGGATCAGTGCGGGCTCCGCGGGGATCCACCACGCCACGTCGTAGTCGTCGCCGTATCGATGCGCGTACTCCAGCGCGGCTGTCGTCTTGCCGACTCCGCCCATGCCGTGCACAGCCTGGACCACGGCCCGGCGGTCGGTGCCGAGCGCGGTCCTCAGTTCGGCCAGGAGGTCGTCGCGGCCGGTGAACTGGACGGAACGCGCCGGAACGCCCCAGACCCGCCCGGCGGAAGAGGTCTCCGCTCTCCGCGGGGAGAGCGCGGTCAGCGCCTGCAACACGGCGGTTTCCAACTGGTCCGGCGACGACACGATGGTCGTGGTGACACCGACGTCGTGCAGCCGTGCCCGAAATCCCTGTTGACGCGATCCGAAGCGAGTGTCCGAGAGAAGTTCGGCGGTGCCGACAGTGTCGGCACCGAGAAGAAACACCAGCCTCGGCAGTCCCGCCGCGGTAGCCGCTTCGAACTCGAGTTCGGTGTACGAGAGTTCAGGACGATCACGTACCGGCGTGCCGTAGCAGAACCCCGCGATCAGCAGGTAGACGTCGGCATCTGCCACCGTCTTCCGGCACACGTCCGCCGGCTTGGCGTCCTGTGCGGAGAAGTACGCCATGTCGATCGGGGTGTCACCGGCGCGGTGAATCGCCGACTCCGCGGCTTCGACGAACGAGCGCTCGGCGGGCAACCGCCGCAGCTCAGAGGTGTGGCTGACGAACACCCGTCGTGGTGGTGGCTTCTCCTCCGTCACGGTAGCCAGCATCTCAGGTCCCGGACGAGTTCAGGCACCAGCCCTCACCCACCGCGGACCGGCACACACGAACACGCACGGCGTCATTCCCCTATACCCTTGCCGTGATTTCCGACAGAGAGAATTCCGACCTCGCGACGGCGAGCAGCGCGACCAGTGAGATGTCGTTGACCGGCGTCGTCACTCCACCGCCGATCGACCCGGAAAACGAACCGGCACGAAGTAGGTCGACACAGGAATCCGAGGTGAAGGGAACACTGTCCACCTGAACATTTTCCCCTCGCCTGAAATGAAGGCCGACATCCTTTGCGGTCAGATTCGGTATCTTCACCTTGACCACGAGGTTCACGAGCATCTCGGACCACTCCGTGGCAATGGCGATCAACTGCAGCCGCGCTGATCCCAGCAGCTCGGAAGGGAGATTGAGCTCGTCTCGTTCGGACAGGCAGCGGCGCGCGGTCGCCGCCGGATGCGGCACCCCGGCGGAGGTCAGGTCCTGCTCCCAATCCATGCTCTCGCCGACGGAGACCATCCACGTTCCCGGCTCCGTGGCGACATGCCGCCCGCGACGGGTGAGGATCATCGTGCCGTCGCCTTCGGCGATGACCACGAGGTGCACGTCGAGACGTCGTGCCATCCGCAGCAAATCGATATTTCCACCGCGAACTTCCTGCTGAATTCGCGGAATCGATCGCTGCGTCGCTTCCGACAGCCAATAATCGGTTCTGATCACGTCGAGAGTCAAAATGTCGCCCTGGTCTATAATCGGCGCGTTCCAATCCACCAGATGCACTTTAGGGCGATTCGGCTTCGGCTCCGGACTCTTCCGCTTCTCGTCGAGAACGAACTCCGGATGCAAGACATTACCGTCGGCGACACCGGCGTGCTCGACCTTCACATTATCGAGAGCCAACCCGTCGTAATCACAGATCGCGGAGTCCAGAACAATCGAGCCTGCCACGAGCTCGGCACCCAGCTGGTACGCCTCGATGCCGACACGATTCGGCAGGTTCAGGCTTTCGAGCTGCACTGTGGAAAACCCATGGCCAGCGCCTCTGCCGTGTTCGCTCGTGGCACCAGACGACAGATTTCTTGATTCTGGACCAGTCAGCAAGTCGGACATTCTTTGAGAAGATGCTCCTAAATCGGATGAAAAATCGTGCAATACTTGCGAATTCGGGTCATCGATTTCGAGGGCAAGTCGCTGTTTTTTTATTTTCTCACTGATATCCCGTATAGCGGCCTCGATGACCGGACGCCTACCGGCCGGGACTCGCGGAAGCTCACGTCTGGCATCCAGGAGCTGCACCTCGAGTTCCGAGAGAACTCCCTGAGGAGTACGCATCCAGGCAAGATGCTGCCGAAGTCGTGCGAGCCCGGACGCGAAGTCCGCGAAATCGATGTACTGGCGACTGCCGAGCCGGAACGGCATCTCGGCGTCGACATCGAAACGCAACGGCAAGATCGGCTTCTTGTGGGTCAGCGCCCGGCTCCACTCCTGCTTGCACACCGACTCGGCTTTGACGCTGTCTTTGGTCATGACGAAAAGGAGTCCGCGACACAGCCGCAGCGCTTCGGCTATCTGCTCATCCCAGTCCTCACCCGGCCTCAAGGCGCGCCGGTCCAGCCACGCCGGGTAGGACGGAGGACCAGCTTCCAACGTATCCGCCAGCCTCAGTGCGAATTCTTCACCATCGACCGACGAGTAGCTGATGAAGTACCCCGCGGATGCCATGGTTTCTCCCGCCACTCATGGTGTTCGTAAGTTCGTCGGCCAGGAAACCACACACGCTCGACAGGGCATGAAGTACACCGTCAGCCTCTTTGGTCTCGCTCCCACATCGTGGGCTCCGCCATTTGCCCCAACGGTCCACACCGCTGCGACGCCGGCCTGCCTCGATCGCGGTTCCTTCCAACCTCGCCGTCGCGCTCTCTCCGCGACTCCGTGTCCTTCACGTGACAAGCATCGCACGGTGCAGATCGGATTGGCGCCATGACCCGAAGAACCGCAGGTCACTTGGTGCTGGCCACCCATTCGTGACTCCTCGATCCGACGCGCCGCCACGGGCCGCGACGACCTCGAATGCATAGCCCGTCTCCCCCAAGGTGATCGTCGACCTGGACGAAGGCCGATACCGCCACATGGGCGTACACGATGAAGCCGTCCGGACCGGCTCATTCACCGAAGCGAATGGCCCGTGCCGAATGGCGATATCGAATACGCAACCGGTGGCCACAGAGGTTGCCTCGGCAGGCGATCACCTGCGACGGTGCTCCTGGCACGTACCGCATTGCCTACACGGGTGGCGAACGCCGACGACCACAGGAGCGGGACTTCGATGGACCTCATGCCACATTCGCTGTTCGGTCGGGCAGAACGAGCCGCCATCTCGAAGGTGCTGACATCAGGGCAGCTTTGGCGAGGCAACGGCGCCGACTGGGGGAGTCAAGAGGAAGGCAAGGACGGCGGCGCGGCGGACGAACTGGAAGATGTTTTCTGCGAATGGACCGGACTCGCCTATTCCCACGGCGTCAACTCCGGGACTTCCGCGAACGAAGCGGCTATCGCCAGCTTGGGGCTCGAGCCTGGCGACGAGGTTCTCTGCCCGGCGATCTCCCCCGCGTTCGTGCCGCTCTCCATTCTCGCCGCAGGGTGCATTCCGGTATTCGTCGACGTGATTCCGGAAACCTTACTCATCGACCCCGAGCTGATCGAGCCTTCCCTCAGCGACAGAACCCGAGCGGTGGTCGTGGTCCACTTATGGGGCATGCCCGCCCCGATGGCAAGGCTGATGGACTTGGCAGGCAAGTTCGACCTGAAGGTGGTCGAAGACTGCGCACAGGCCTTCGGCACCACTATCGACGGACAACTCGTCGGCAGCTTCGGTGACGCATGCTGCTACAGTTTTCAGCAGTCCAAACACATAACCTGCGGCGAAGGTGGTATTTTCGCCACAAACAATGCCGACGGCTACGCGCGAGCCGTTCTCTATTCGAATGCCGGCATACCGAGCTTTCGCTTCGGTGTACCCCCGCCTTCCGGCAAACAGCCGGACGGCGCACGCGGACATCTTGTTTTCGGCCACAACCACCGCATCAGCGAACTGCAGGCAGCAATCGCCATGACCCAACTGGGGCGCATCGACGAGTTCAACCGGCGAAGGGTCGAGCTCGTCGACACGATCAACGAAAAACTGCGAGACCACCCGACTCTCGAACTCGGGCTTCCACCCGAGTTCCCCGGCTGCACCGTATCTTATTGGAGATATCCGATCAGGGTGCCACCCGGTCGAGGTACGTTCTTGGGCGTCTCCTACCTGGAGCAGGTATTCCAGCACATGAACGAGTGCCGACGTACTCCGTTCGGAGTGCAACTGCCGCGTCACCTAAGCTATGCACCTGGTTCTTGCCCGAGAGCGGAAGCGGGCGCGTTGCAGGTCCGCGCCTTACCCATCCACCATGGATTGACAGACGAAGACTTGCTGACACTGATGGACGACTGCTTCGAAGATCTACACACCGCGACCATGGCCGATTGAACCGGGGCACAAGTCGGAGTCCGATTGTCAGAAAGTAGTCGGCCTGATCGGGATTCACGCGAATATCGGGGAAACTTGCGACACTACAACGTGGTTGTGATCGGTTCGGGACCAGCGGGCGCCGCCATTGCCGAACGACTGTACGAGGCACACCCTTCCGTATCGATCGCCATCATCGAACAAGGACCGTTCCTTTTGGATCGACATTTCTACGATTCAGGAGGAACGATCCAGGATCGCGACAAGTTCCTCTCCGATCATCTGCATTGTCCTTGGGACGGCGATCTGCGGGACGGAGGCGCACTACTCCCTGCCGTCGGCGGCCGCGGAATCGTCGGAGGCAGCCAACTCCATCGGTTCTACGAAACCGATTTCTCCCTGTGGGACAATGGAGAATGGCGCTTCACAGAAGCCGACCTGCTACCCTACTTCACCGAAGCCGAGAATCGTCTGCTCGGCCCCATTCGATGCGTGGGAACCTCCCAAGACTACGCTTTCCTGCACCTGGCACGGTTTCACGCAAGACATCCTCCGTCCGCCTCGACCTCCGTGGTCCAAGGGGGACCGAATCTGGGGTTCCCACATCGGAGTTCGGTCGAGCGCATACGTACGCTCATGACAAGGGACGCCCTGTCACGGACTCCTCGCGTTTCGCTGATAGCCGACACCACCGTGGTGCGACTGCTGACCAGCAAGGTGAATCCTGCCCGTATCTCGCGCGCGCGATGTGCGTCGTCGAGCAGGCCCGACGCCGAATCGTTCGACATCCATGGAGACACTTTCATCGTCGCAGCCAGCCCCGTGGAGTCGGCGAGACTGGTTCTGAACTCCGAACTTGATTTCGTCAAGTCGAACCAGTCCGCCATCGGGCACTACTTGGCGGAACACATATACTGCAGGGGATACCTGGACGTCTCGAAGAGCCCCGAGCTCAACCTGGGTCCAATCAACATTTTCATCCCACCGCTGAGCGCGGCCCTCAAGGATCGCTTCCAGATCGAGATCCGCTCCATACGGCGACCTGCCGACCGAAGTCAGATTCTTCGCCTGACCGGCTCCGCGGCGATGGATCCGAACTGGGACAACCGAGTGGAAATCGCACCCGGGCGCGTCGACAGGCACGGGACACCGATGGCGTCGACCATACTGAAAGCCTCATCACCTGACGAAGAGCGCACGAAGACGATGCTCGACGTGTTGCACGAGGTCGCATCCAGTCTTGGCGGCAAGTGGTCGTCTCGGCCGCTTCTGCTTCCTCGCGGCGCCAGCTATCACGAGGCCGGAACGTTGCGCATAGCGCTCAGCGAGAACGAAAGCGCCGCGGACGCCGACTCACGGCTGCTTGGTGCGAGCAATCTCTTCGTCGGGGACGGTGCCGCCTTTCCGAGCATCGGTGTCGCGAATCCGATCCTGACCCTGACCGCGATGGGCTACAGACTGGCGGACCGGCTTGTCGAACTGGCTCGCGCATGAGGCGCGCGGAGTAGTCATGGCACTCTGAGCCGGACGACACGGAGCCCTCCCCGGCAACCACCGAGAAGGGCTCCGCTGTATCCCAGGCGTCAGACGCCGGCGATCTGCTGAATCCAGGGCCGGTACCGCGTGATGTTCGTGTACGCCGTGGTCGTCTGCCGGTCGCTGGTCGACGCGACCCCGACCTGGCGGCCGGAGGCGAACATCGGGCCGCCCGAGTCCCCGCCGGCGGTGATGCCGTCGCCGCGGCGCGCGCACACCGCGATGCCACCGTTGTAGTCACGGCAGGAGACCGACGTGACCGAGACGTTGGCGACCTTCAGGTAGCGCGACTGGCAGTTGATCTCCGAGCCGCACTGGCTGGTCGCGCCCCAGCCGTAGACCTGCACGGTCTGGCCGACGGAGACGTTGGCGGTGGTGCCCAGCGGCGAATACGTGGCGGACACCGGCGCGGTGAGACGCACGATCGCGAGGTCGGCGCTCGCGTGCCGGGTCACGGTCGAGCCGGTGGCCATGGTGCCACCGCTCTGCTGGTCGAGGCTGCCGATCCGGAAGGTGAACGTGCCGCCGCTGGCCACACAGTGTTTCGCGGTCAGGATGTACTCCGGCGCGATGATCGTCGAGGTACAGGTTTGACGGCCGTTGGCGAAGAGTCTGGCCGCCCACGGGCCGCTCGACGCGTTCTGGCCGCCGATGATCATCGGCTGGACGTCGGAGGACGGTTCCGCGGCGGACGCCACGGGGGCGGTCACGCCGAGCAGCGCCGCGAAGGCGGTGCCGGCGATCAGGGCGAAGGAGCGCAGTCGCATGGTTCCGGCTCATTTCTGCGGCCCGGGGTTCAGCCGCGCGAGAGGGACGGGTGTGCTGATTCTGGGACGCGGCAAGAGAAACCGGACACCGACGAAAGTCGTGCAGTAGGTACCTATCTCTTCGCCGCGGCGACCGCTAAGGGGCCCTCTAGGTATCGGAACGAGCCCAGGATTGGGCTGCCCGGCGTCCGTCCACTGGGGACAGATGGCGGCATAACGCCAAGGGCATAACCTGTCGGCGGGGCTTCCGGTGGGCCACAATCGGGATCATGACCGCAGCACAGTGGACCCCGACCTACGGCGACCCCTTCGAGCCGGTGCCCTACCGGCCCGCTCGCCTGTCCGAGGAAGAATCGCTGGCCACCGCCGCCGATCTGCGCCGCCGCATGGACACCCGCCGCACCGTGCGGATGTTCTCGACCGACCCGGTGCCCGAGCAGGTGCTGGTGGACGCCATCGCGGTGGCCGCCACCGCGCCCAGTGGCGCGCATCAGCAGCCGTGGACCTTCGCCCTGATCAAGGACCCCGCGACCAAACAGCGTATCCGCGAGGCCGCCGAAGAGGAGGAACGCGTCTCCTACGAGGGCAGGCTCGGCGAGGAGTGGCTGTCCGCGTTGCGTCCGCTGGGCACCGACGCCGTGAAGACCCACCTCACCGACGCCCCGTACCTCATCGTGGTCTTCCAGCAGCGCTACTTCCTCGACGAGGACGGCACCAAGCACAAGCACTACTACGTCGACGAGTCGGTCGGCATCGCGGTCGGCATGCTGCTCACGGCGTTGCATCTGTCCGGGCTGGCCGCGTTGACGCATACGCCGTCGCCGATGCGGTTCCTCGGCGAGCTACTCGAGCGGCCGCGGAACGAGAAGGCGTTCGCCGTCATCCCGGTCGGCTATCCGGCGGACGACTGCGTGGTGCCGAACCTTGTGCGCAAGTCGATCGACCAGGTGCTGATCCACCGCTGAGCGGACGGGTGACCCGGGTGTGTGCGCGCACCCGGGTTGCGCGAAACATCCGATTCCGCACAGTCAAACTGCACATTGGTGCAGTTTACTGCGCTCTTTGACGCATCTCTTGACATATCTGGCGGCGGTTGGACACAGTTTGGGCATCGAAGGCGACACGAAGGAGTGTTCTTCATGGCCGACCTGCCCTCTGTTTCCCGGCGGACCCTGTTCGGTGGCGCGCTGGCCGCCGGGGCGCTCGCCGCGATCCCGGTGAGCGCCGACGCCGCAGAGACCACCGGAGCGGAAAGTTCACCTCGCCGCCCTGGTCAGCGCAGCATGATCGGGGTGCCGTTCGAGCGGCACCAGACCGTCCGGATCGGGCTCATCGGACTCGGCAACCGCGGCATGTCCATGATCGGCGGGTGGAGCGCCGTCCCCGGCGCCGTGGTCACCGCGGTCTGCGACATCCGTGCCGAGCGCGCGAAGGCCGCCGCGGACAAACTCGCCGCCGACGGACGACCGCGCCCGGCCGAGTACGGCGGATCCGCCGACGCCTTCAAGAAGATGCTCTCCCGCACCGACATCGACCTCGTCTACATCGCGACGCCGTGGGAGTTCCACTACTCCCAAAGCAAGGCCGCTCTGCTGTCCGGCAAGCACGTCGGGGTCGAACTGCCGATCGCCACCGAGCTCGACCAACTGTGGGACCTCGTCAACACCAGCGAGCAGACTCGCAAGCACCTGTTCCTCGCCGAGAACTGCAGCTACGGCCGCAACGAACTCGCCATCCTCAAGATGGCGCACGAAGGCGTCTTCGGCGAGGTCACCAACGGTCACGGCGGCTACCTGCACGACCTGCGCGAACTGCTGTTCTCCGACACGTATTACACCGACGCGTGGCGCCGCAAGTGGCACACCCGCAGCACCGCGAGCTTCTACCCGATGCACGGTCTCGCCCCGATCGCCGCCTGCATGGACGTCAACCGCGGCGACCGGTTCGCCACGCTGCGCGCCACGGCGACCGAGCCGAAGGGGCTCGCCGACTACCGGAAGCGGCACATGCCGCCGGGTCACCCGTCGTGGAAAGAGACCTACATCAACGGCGACCTGGTCAGCTGCTTGATCGAGACCGAGCAGGGGCGGATCATCCGCGCCGAGCACGACGTCAGCTCGCCGCGTCCGTACAGCCGCATCAACAGTCTCGCGGGCAGCCGCGGCATTGTGGAGGACTACCCCGCGCGTATCTACGTCGAGCCCGATCACAGCGGGCACGCGTGGAAGGACTTCGGGCCGTACCGCGAACGCCACGACCACTGGCTGTGGAAGAAGCTCAAGGACGACCCGAACCTCGGCGGGCACGGCGGCATGGACTACGTGCTGCAGTGGCGGATCGTGCAGCAGATGCGCGCCGGGCTGGTGCCGGACATCGACGTCTACGACTCGGCGGCCTGGTGCTCCCCCGTGCCACTGAGCGTGGTCTCGCTGGCTCGCGGCGGTAGACCGGTCGCGGTGCCGGACTTCACGCGCGGCGGCTGGTCGAAGCCCCGCGCGGGGCTGGATTCGCAGCCGTCGGACATGCCTAAGTAGCCGAATAGCGAGGTACGACGCGGTAGACCTGGAGATCCTTCGGGGTCCCCTTGGCACGGAAGTTCCGGCGCGGGCGCACGATGACGGCGTCCGCGTCGAGTTCTTCCACGACACTTCCGCTGGCCAGCACCTCGTCGCCGTCCGCGGCCGCCATGATCCGGGCGGCGATGTTCACGTCGACGCCGAGGTAGTCGTCGCCGACCCGCTGCGGGTTGCCCCGATGCAGGCCCGCCCGCAGGTGCGGCAGATAGCCCTCCGCCTTGATCACGCTCACGGCGGAGCACGTCTCGTAGGCGGCGTTCACGGCTTCGCCCGGGTCGGCGAACACGGCCATCACACCGTCACCGAGCCCCTTGACGACGCTCCCCCGGTGCCCGGTGACGATCGACTCGGTGACGTCGGCGACCGCGCGGAGCAGTTCGAGGACGCGGTCGTCGCCCGCGTGCAGCGCCCAGGTCGAGAAGCCGACGAGGTCGGTGAACAGCACCGTGATCCCGGTCGTGGCCCGCGGCCGCGTGCCGGAGCGGCGGGTGGCGGCCTGCCAGGCCTGGACCGCCGCCAGCCCCAGCTCACGGGTGGCGCTGGGCCGGTCCGCGCCCGCCTCCGCGAGCAGGCGGGCGAGCCGGTCGGACGAGCGACCTGTCGACGGAGCCAGCGGATCGCCGGGCGCGTCGTCCCCCGGGACGAGCTTGCGGAGCAACCGCGCGCCACGCACCAGTTCGCCACGCTGATCCGTCGCCCGCAGGAACTTGCGGGTCCGGAGGTGCCACGGCTCGGGTCGGTCGGTCACGATCATGACGATAGCCGGTCACCCCAGGGCCGGAGCACCTGTCACCGGGGTGACAAGGAACTCCACCGCATTTCCCCTTTCCGCTTTCGCATGACAATTCACGATCAAACCATTCCGCATACGCGTGACAAGATCGGCGTGTAAAGAAAACGCACGCGATCTTTCCCTTTCCTCGTTGGTGACTTTCCACCTAGATTCGGCGTCGAGCCCAGTCAACGACGAAAGGACCTGACATGACGGAAACCCTCGTGCGAAAGGGTGTTCGCCGGTTCTGCGCGGCCGGGATCGCGGCCGCGGTCGCCGGAACCGTGATGCTCACCGCGGCGGGAACCGCGGCCGCCGTCGAAAAGAATCTCACGTACAAGGGCGGCTTCCCCCTCATCGGCGACCAGCAGGTGGCCGTGGTCGTCAAGGCGGAAATCCCGGCGACCGCCCAGGCCGGAACGCCGATTTCGGTGCCGTTCACCCTCGACGTCGATTCCGGGCAGGCCGCGGGCGACGGGCTCCGGCTGGTCGGCGCCAAGAAGCTCTCCGGCACGATCAGCTCGAAGGTCAACGTCGCGCTCGGCGAGCAGAAGGTGTCGATCCCGATCGAGCTGCCCATCCCGGACACCGAGGTGCCCGCCGAAGGACCGTTGAAGTTCACCGCGTCGGGCCAGGTCGACTTCACCATCCCGGCGGGGACCCCCGCCGGTGAGGCGACCAGCAGCGTGGACCCCGCGGCGACCTCGCACATCGTCACCGACAGCTCGCTCGGCGAGTTCGACGTCCAGCTCACCCTCGACCCGCCCGACCAGGACGCCGTCCTCGGCAAGACGACCGTCAGCTGATCGCCCGTCTTCCCCCTGCTCGCCGAGCCGGGGGAAGACGCGTCTTGACCTCCAGCGCGCTGGAGGTTGCACCCTGTCGATCATGTGGATTTGCGACAGGTGCGGGATCGAACATCCCGCCACCCCGGAGCCGCCCCGGTGCGTCCTCGACCGCGGCGAGGTCGGCATCGAGGAAGCCGGTGACCTCGGCGCGCACACCGGACGCTGGTGGACGCACGAGGAACTGATCTCCGCGCCGCACAAGACCTCGCACCGTGATCACGGCCGCGGCCTGCACAGCATCAAGCGGGACCCGCATTTCGCCATCGGGCATTGGTCGTTCATCGCGGTGACCCCGGCGGGCGCTCTGCTCTGGGACCCGCCGTCCTGGTTGGACACCGAAGTGCTCGACCTCGTCCGCGGCTTCGGAGACGTCACCGCGATCGCCACCAGCCATCCGCACATGTTCGGCGCCCAGCTCGGCTGGAGCCGCGCACTCGGCGGGGTCCCGGTGCTGGTCAACGAACGCAACCGCGAGTGGCTGCCCGCGCCCGACCCGGCGTTCGAGTTCTGGGACGAGCGGGCCGAACCCTTGCCCGGCCTCGAACTCGTCCGCCTCGGCGGGCACATGCGCGGCAGCGCCGTGGCCCGCACGCCGGACGGCAGCATCCTGGCCGGGGACACGATCACCGGCGGGCTCGCGCCGAACTGGGTGTCGTTCCAGCGGAACTTTCCCAAGCACATCCCGATGTCCGCCGCCGTGGTGCGCCGCATCGTCGACCGGCTCGACGACTTCTCCTACGACCGGCTCTACACCCTCGGCGGCGACACCATCGACCGTGACGCGCGCGCTGTCGTGCGCCGAAGCGCCGAGACCCACATCCGGTGGGTCCGCGGCGACTTCGACCACCTCACTTGATCGCGTTCTGTTCCTTGCGGCGGAAGGACAACGCGATGAAGCCCGCCATCGCCATGAAGAACGCGACGGCCCACATCCCGGCACGGAAGCTGCCGGTCAAACCCTGTAGCCAGCCGGTGAGATAGGGGCCGACGAAGCCCGACAGGTTGCCGAACGAGTTGATCAGGCCGATCCCGGCGGCGGCGCCGACGCCGGTGAGGAACGCGTTGGGAAGCTGCCAGAACACCGGGATCGCGGTGAACACGCCGACCGCACAGAGGGTCACCGCGATCATCACCAGCAGTGGCGAACCCAGGTACAGCGCGACGGCGATCGACACCGCGCCGACGAACGCGGCGATGGCCACGTGCCCCGCCCGTTCGCCGGTGCGGTCGGAATGGCGTGCCCACAGCACCATGGCCACGGCGGCCACGGCGTAGGGGATCGCCGTGATGAGCCCGATCTCCACGACGCTGTACGTGGTCTGGAACTGCTGCTGGAAGCCCTTGATCACCTGCGGGAGGAAGAACGCGAGCACGTAGAGGCCGAAGATGATTCCGAAGTAGACGGCGCTCAGGGCGAGCACACGCGGATCGGTCAGCGCCGATCGCGTGCTCACCTCCTTGCCGACCTCGCGGGTGTCCTCCGCGTCGATGGCCGACTGCAACGACGTGCGCTGCACCGGAGTCAGCCATTTCGCGTCCTTCGGCCGGTTCGGCAGCAGGAAGAACACGGCCACGCCGAGCAGGATCGACGGCACTCCTTCGGCGAAGAACATGAAGCGCCAGCCCGCGTCGAAGCCGAGGACGCCTTCGCCGTTCTGGATGAGCAGGGCGGAAACCGGGCTGCCGATCACCGACGAGAGCGGCACTGCGAGGAAGAACAGCGCGACGATCTTGGCTCGCTGCTTACGCGGGAACCAATAGGTCAGGTACAGGATGATGCCGGGGAAGAACCCGGCCTCGGCGATACCGAGCAGCACCCGGACGATGTAGAAGCTGACCTCACCCTGGATGAACGCGGTGGCCGAGGCGACGATTCCCCAGGTGACCATGATCCGCGCGATCCAGACCCGGGCGCCGACCTTGTGCAGGATGACGTTGCTGGGCACCTCGAAGAAGAAGTACCCGACGAAGAACAGGCCGGCGCCGAGCCCGTAGGCGGCCGAGGAGATGCCGAGGTCGGCGTTCATGGTGAGCGCCGCGAACCCGACGTTGACCCGGTCGAGATAGTTGAGCAGATAAAGCAGCCCGAGGAACGGGACCAGCCGGATCATCGCTTTGCGGACCGCTTGAGAGGTGGACACCTCTGCCGTCTGTTCGTCCATCCGCGGGAGTGTAGAGGGCGGTCAGAACAGCGGGGGCAGGAAGGCACCGAGGTTCCCGCCCGCGGCCCGGTCCGCCGGGTCCGGATCGACCTGGACCGTGTCGGGGTCGTGCGGGTCGTAGGTGACCTTCACCGTCGAACCTCGGGACGGAGCCCGCATCGGTGGCGTCATCATCGTCGTGGTCACCGTCCGCTCCCCGGTTTCCGTGGGGAACCGGACCCGCACGGTGAACCTCGGATTCCCCATCACCCAGACGTTCGCGAACTCGACGCCGATCACGTGCCCGGTCACCTGACGGCCGGTCCGGGCCAGCGCCTGCGCGCGGTCGTCCGCCTCCGCCCTGGTGACGAAAGCCCGCCCCAGCACCATGACCATGACCAGCGCCGTCACCCCGGCCACCCCCGGCACGAGATACGGTTCGTAGTAGACGATCCAGTCGACGTCGGTCCACGGCTCGGCCGCGCCGCCGCTGACCGCCAGCCGCTGCCCCACCGACTCGGGCGGCGTCCACGACGGGATCGCGAAACCGCTTCCCAGCGCCACACCGAGGGACGCGGCGAGGCTGCTCGCCCGGAAGCCGACGCCCATCCCCCGCAGCGACATCCCGCCGCCCCACAGCATCGCGAACCCGAGCGAAGACGCCACCGTGATCGAGATGCTGAAGAACAGGACGAGCGAGACCGCCGGGCCCGCGTCGGTCCCCCACGCGTCGACGCGGTTCAGCGACATCAGCCGGAAGCCGTCCAGCAGCCCGAGGGCGCCCGACCAGCCCACGACCGCCCAGGCGAGCGTCGTGGGCACGCCGAGCAGCCACAGGCGCAGGCCGGAACGGCGAGCCCGCCGGGGGTCTTCCGGCAGGCCGAACTCGAAGGACCCGAACATCACCGCCGCCTGTCTGTTTGGTTGGTGAACCCGCGACCGCGATCGACGTCGGCAGGGCGCGGCTTGGCAAAACACGCTACGGAGCGGATAGGGCGCCCTGCCACCGCGACAGCGGGACCTTCGGCCGCGCGGGTTCACGCGAATGGTCACTTCCCCGAACCTCTCAGCTCCGCCGACCGGCGCTAGCCGATCGGCCCGAACACGGCGACCTTCGCCGGGTCGGCGGGGTCGACGCGGGCTTCGTGCCGGGTACCGGGCGCGTACTGCTGGATCGTCGCCAGCGGCGTGATCAGCTGGGCCACCGTCCGGTAGGTGGTGCCGTCGGTGCGGGTGACCTCGAGCGTCGCGGTGTACTGCGCCTGTCCGGCGATCTTCCGGCCTGTCGGCTCCAGGCCGCGGATCACCAGGGTGGCGGGCTCGCAGGTGTCGTAGAGCCGCCGCAGTTCGGTGCCGTAGGCCTGGAGTTCCTGCTGCTGGCGCAGCTGCTCCTCCATCGGCAGCGCCAGGAACGCGGCCATGTCCGGGTCGGCGTTCATGTTCCGGAACGCCTGCGCGGCCAGCTGCGGCGTCGGCAGCTGCGGGGTGATGTCGTGCCCCTGCGCGGCGGCGGCCTGCCGGAACTGCTCGGCGTGGCGCTGGAAGTCCTGCGCGCCGCGCGCCATGCCCTGCTGCGTCGCGTCGTTGATCTTGTCGCGGATCTTCTTGAACATCGGGTCCCGCCTTTCGCTGTGCCGTTCTCGATGAACACAGCTTCGGCGAGGGCGGCTGCTACCGAACCCAGGTTTTCCCGTCGTCGGTCGCGTCGAGGCAGGTCAGGGGCGCCCAGAAGACCGGCGACGCGGCCGGTTCGGGGTTCTCGCGCCAGCGCGCGAGCCTCGACCGCTGCCAGGCGTTCAGCTCGGAGACCGGGTCCTCACCGGCGAGCGCGGTGTCGACGGCGATGACCAGTTCGGCCATCGGGTCCGCATCGGGCACGGCGGCCGACGTCGGCAACGCCCAGACGGTCGCGGCGACCAGTCCGGCTCCGGCCGCGACGGCGGCGAGCAGCACCCCGAACGGTTCCGCCAGGCCGTAATCGCTCGCGCTGGCGCAGCCGATCAGGGCCACCCTCGCGGGCATGGTGTCCACTTCGGACAGTGCGAGGTCGGCGGCGGTGTACGGCCGGTGCGAGCCGATCGGCTCCGCCGTGCCGGGGAGATCGGCCGAACAGGACAGGTGCAGCGCGGTCTGCGCGCCGTACTCATCACGGACGCGGCTGACATGTCCCACGAACACCAGCCGCGAACACGGCTCGGACAACAGCGACGTGAGCAGGCGCCGGTCGGTGTCGGTGCGGCGGACCAGATCGAGCCCGCGGGCGGCGGCGGGCAGGACCGGGCCGCCTGCCAGTCGCGCGTCCAGATGCCGGATGAGAGGTGACGTCGCGTCCTGCTTGCCGAGCACGGACCCCAGGTCGCCGAACGCGCTTTGCCCGGGGATCCGCGGATCGAGCAGGTAGACGGGCGGGCCGTCGGCGGCCGGCGGACGACGCGGGATCCCGGCCGGGGCGAGCAGCGAGACGTCGGCGATGTCGAGGACGCGCTCGTCGCTGTCGAAGCAGGTGCCGATCTTGCTGTCGAGCACGTGATCGGCCCGCCGGTCGGGCAGGGCCAGCAGGCCCCACGGGACCCCGGCGAGACTCGGCGACGGCTGGACACGCAGGAGCGGCCGGTTTCCTCCGGCGGCGGCACTCCGGAGCCGTTCGACCAGGTCGGCGGGCAGGAGATTGAGGGCCAGAACGCGGGCCAGGCGTTGTTCACCGGCGAGGCTGCCGAACGCGTCTTCGCTCAGTGAGCGCCGGACGGCGTCGGCGACGCTCTCGCTTTCGTGCGGGGTCGGGGAAGCGGCGTCCAGGTACTGGCGAGCCGTTCCGACCAAGGCGAAGTCGAGGGGATGGGTGTGGACGGTGTCGAGATCCTCGGTGGTCCGCCAGGTGAGGAAGGTGTGCCCGGCGTCGGCGAACCGCAGGAGGAAGGTCTCACGTCCGGGCTGGGCGGCGGGCCAGGTCTCGACGGTTTCGGCGGCGAGCCGCGTCAGGCGATACCGCTCGGTGGCGAGGCGGTGCCACCGATCCAGCTCCATCGGCGAGGACGGCGACCAGCGCAGGGCGGGTGGCGGGGCGAGTCTGAGCGGCAGCGAGGAGGTGACGGAACCCAGCGCCGCCAAAGGAAGCCGATCGTCCTCAGTGGACGGGAGCACTTCGAGGCTCGGCAGTGTCCCGGTCAGGTCGAGCGACGGCCCCTCCACTCCCGTGTACGCACCGACCGCGCAGGTGCGCTCGATCAGTTCGGCCGCCAGCCTCGGTTCCTTCAGCTGGGCCAGCAGCGCCAGTGCCAGCCCCATCGTCGGAGCCGCGATCTCCCGCGCCCAGGCCGTGCGCGCCGGTGGCGAGCTGAACTCGAACCGGTACTCCGCCGCCGCGAGCGTCAGCGGGAGCACCAGATCCAGCAATGCCCGCAGGTCTTCCCCGCGGGCGAACCCGATCGTGGCCGCCACGAAATCCGTGTGCAGGTAGTCCGACCAGTCCCCCGACGCCCGCGCCGATTCCCTGGCGCGGGTCGCGTAGTCGTCCGCCGTCGCCCAGTCGCCTTCAGCCGCGGCACAGCGGGCCAGTGCCGTGTCGACGAGCCGCAGGCCCGGAACGTCACCGTTGGCCGTCCTGATCGTTTTCGCGTGCTCGAACTGGTCGCGAGCCTGCCCCACCTCACCCGCCATCAGTAAAAGGCAGCCCAGCGCGTGGCTCGCCTCCGCGACGTCGCCGGTCAGACCGGCCGCCGCGAGTTCGTCGCGGGCGGCGACGATCACGGCGACCGCGCCGGGGAAGTCACCCGCCAGCGCCCTGGCCTCCGCCAGCCCGATGTCGGCCTTCGCGGCCACCGGGGCGCCCGCGTGCTGAGCGCTCAGCCTCAACAGGTCGGCTCGCGCGTCCGCGTCCTCACCACCCGCGTGGCGGATCCGGGCCCGCTCGGCCCTGGCCATGGCCTGCTGCTGGATGGCCCGCTCGCGGACCTCGTCGATCTCGGCCATGGCCTCCAGCGCCGCCATGATCTCCTCGAGCGCGGCCCGCGCACCCGCCAGATCTCCGGCCGCGATCTGGACGCGCACGTCGAAGATCCGCAGTTCCATCTCGTCGGAACCGTGGACGTCGAGCAGCTCGGGCGGATACTGTTCCGGCCCCGCTTCCTTGCGGAACGCGGCCCGGCGGCGCTGCCCGGCGATCAGTTCACGCGCTTCGGCGACGTCACCTTCCTCCGTGGCCAGTGAGATGAGCACGCGCTCGGCGACCTCCCGGGAGCCTTCGATCATCCGCACCTCGGCGTACTGTCCGAAGTGGACGATGGCGGCGGTGCTCACCTTGAAGACCTGGAGTACGGCCTCGGCGCATTGCCTCGCGTTGCGCAGATCGCCCGCGGAGTAGCAGACGTGGGCCAAATCGCTGACCGCGGCGAGGTCGAGGTCGGTCCGGTCGAGTTTCCGCGCGATCTCCCGCATCCGCGCGTACTTCCGGTGCGCGCCGTCGACGTTCCGCAGCGCGGCGAGCCGCTTGGCCTGGTCCTGGACCTTGGCGGCCTCCATGAGCAGCTTGCGGTACTTGTTCTCGGACAGCGAGCACGCGGGCACTTCGCCGTACGGAGCCGGGTCGAGACCGAAATGCCTTGCGACACAACGGCAGTTGTAGCCGTGCGAGGTCGCGGGACTCAGTTCGGGCGGGAGCGGGCGGTCCGGCGGCGTCTGGGGCGGCGGCATGCCGACGAGCACGTCAGAACTCCTCTGCGGTGGAAGCGGCCGCCGCCCGTTCGGCGAGTGTCCGGTCTTGCGGCGGCCGGGCCCGCACGAGCATGACCACTTCCGCCCGGTCTTCCGCCGTGGTGCCGGTCACGCCCTCGGCGGCCACGCCGACGACAAGCCCGATGCGTCCATTGTGGACACTGTGGATACTCGCCGCGAGACGGGACGCGGCTTCGTCCAGTTCCGCCGCCCCGGTGAACCGCCCGGCGCCGAGCGCCAAGGACACCTCCGCGAACGGCACGCCGTCGTGGGTCGCGACCGCGGAGAGCGTCGCGTCGGCGAACGCCCCCGCGACGTCGACTTCGAGCCGGGTGGTGGCCGCGGCCGTGACGATCCGCCAGGTCACCGTCTCTTCGGCGGCGTCCAGAATCCCCGGCGGCACCCGTGCCCAGTCCACGCTCGCGCGTCCACCCGCGAGCACGCCTTCGCCGGGCGCGACGGGATCGGTGCCCGCTGCCAGCGCGTACGCGCGTTGGCCCGGTACCGCGGTTTCCAGGCGTGCCGGCATTTCCACCGCGGCCTCGGCGCGCACGACGTCGTCCTGGCCGTCGAACCAGGCCGCGAGACGGGCGCACAGGTCTCGGACCTCGTCGGCGACCGGCGGCGCGGCGGCCAGGAGGGCGCCGTCCGCGATCGCGGTGTCGAACAGTTCGCCGGGAGACGCTTCGAAACCGTCGAGAAGGCCTTCGGCGATGTCCTCGACCGCGGCCGTCGCGGCAGCCGTTTCGAGGTCGAGCAACGCGGGGTCGAGCGAAGGAACACCGAGCGACGGACTCGCAGGCCACCAGCGGCGCAGCCACAGCAGCAAGGCGAGCCTGCCCAGTTCCGGCCTGATGGGGAGGTCCGCCTGGCCATGACCGAGCACGGCGAGGCTGGTTTCCGCGCCCACGAGCCGCGTCAGCCACGGTTCGGCGGCCTCGGCGTCGGTGAGTTCGAGCCGCATCGAGGACGCCCGGCCGGTGAGCAGCTCGGCGAGGGCGAACCGGAAGAGGCCGCCGTCCGCCGCGACGACGGGGGTGTGCACCGGATGCGTCACGACACGGCCTCCAGATCCGGCAGGCGGGCCACGAGCGCGCGGCGCACTTTCGTCCGCAGATCCAGCGACGTCGACCGGACCACGCCGGTGACGAGGTCACGCACGTCGGCCGCGTCGGCCGGCAGGTCGCCGCGGACGTCGAAACCGTGCAGCCGGACCCACAGCCTGCTGAGGAACTGCTTCGCGAACTCACGCAGATCGCGCAGAAGGTCGGCGTCGGGCCGCGGGGTGAGCGGCGTGGCACCGGCAAGGGCTCGGCGGGCGTGCAGCACGTAACCCTCTCGCGCGACCTGGGCGTTGAGCCGCCGCGCGAATTCGGGGACGCCCGCGGGCGCCGCGCCGTCGAGCGGACGCAACGCGGGCGCGAGAACGACACCGAGCGCGAAGCAGGCGGCCAAGGTGGGCAGGCCTAGCCCGAACCCGGCGGCGACGCGGGCGAGTTCGTCGTCGACGAGTTCGGCGACGGGAGCGCGCTCGTCCGGTGGAAGGCGGCGCAGGGTCGCGCGGACCCGGCGCTCGACACTGCGTTCGAGGAGTTCGGCGCCGGTTTCGTCGCGCCGGCTCAGTGGCGGGACAGCGGTGCGGTCGCCGCGTTGCAGGCCGAGGTCCGGAACCGGCAGCCCGGAGATCTCTTGGACGGCCTGGCGCAAGGCTCGCGCCCCACCCGGCCTTCGCAGCGCGAGCCCGAGTGCGTGCCCGGTGGCCGAATCGGCGAGAGCCCGCCAGGCGGTGTCGGAAAGACCCTCGACGAACGCTCGGAGCGCGGTGATGTCCTGTGGTGCGGCGGACTCGGCGTGCCAGCGGCGATGCAGCTCCGCGGTCAGATCGGCCGACAGCCGGGGATCCGCGAGATACCCGGTGAGCTGATCGACGCCGGCCGCGCCGCCCTCACCGTGCAGGTCGCGCAACGCCGCCGCGGCCGTCTCCGGCGCTCCCGGACCCGGCGTGCCGAAACCCGTCGCCAGCTCGTACGCCAGCGGGAAGCACACGTCCTGGACGTTGCCCGCCGTGATGCGCAGGGCACGGCGCTGCCGTTTCAGGTGGGTGAACCACGCGGCCGTCGCGCTCAACCGGTCCGCGTCGGCCAGGAGCAGTTCCGTCAGCTCCGTCGCCGCGATCGGGTCCAGCACCGGACGTCCGAGCCGGGAACGCGCCGCGGTGCGGATCACCAGCGGGTCGATGATCTTCTTGATCGTCCGGGTCAGCGGGCCGCCGTCCGCCGACGACAGGACCTCCACCCCGGGGATGTGCTCCCACGCCCGCGCGAGAACGGCCGACCGCAGCCGGGACTCACCCGATCCCGTCGTCATCGCCCTCCCTCGCTCTGACCGCACTCTAACCGAGCAGACGACGCGGACGGCCACTCCCGGCCCTTCCCCCCAACGCGTTACCGACCGCAAGTAGTCCTCTAGTTGCGGTAGTCAGACGTCTGACTACCGCAACTAGAGGACTACTTGCGGTCGGTTGTCGCGCGATGCCGAGGATGGTCCAGCGGTGGCTATCGTGGGCTGGTGCGTGAAACACCCGAAGAACTCAATGAGCTCCAGGCCCTGCTCGACGCCTCCCTTTCCCGCTCCACCGATCACCTCCGTTCGATCGTCACCGAGAGCACTTCGACCGCCGAGCAGCTCACCCGGATCCTGACCGGCATGTGCACCCTCGCCCTGTCCACCGTGACGGCGAAGGGCGAGCCGCGGATCAGCGGCGTGGACGGACACTTCCTCCACGGCAAGTGGTACTTCGGCACAGCACGCAGCGCCGCCAAGGCCCGCCACCTCGCGGCCCGCCCCGCCGCCAGCGTCGCGCACATGCGCGGCGAGGACCTGGGAGTGTTCACGCACGGCACGGTGGAGATCCTCAACCCCGAGGACGACGAGCCGGCCGCGGACTGGCCAGACCTGCTCACGTACTTCAAGGACTTCTACGGCGATCACACCGAGTGGGACAAGGACGTGTTCTACTACCGGCTGCGTCCGCACTGGATGACCGTCTACGCCCCTGACGCCGCGAAGCTCATCGCCACTTGACCGCCGGCTCATGAAACAGGCCTCTGGGCGGCTGGTGTCGAACCGCAGCGGCAGCAGCTCGCCGACCCGCCGAACTCACCGCCGGTGGTGGTGTCGAGGGCGTGGGCGTAGGGGCCGAACACGGCCAGGAACGTGGTCGTGGGCCGACGGCGGCACTGTCGGGAGAAGAACCCCTTGAGCCGCAACAGGTTCGGCAGGTGGCGGGGGCAAAACACCGCCAACGGACACAACAGGCAGGCCCACGGCCGCGTGGGGCAGGGCTTGCCCGCCGGACCGACTCCAGAATCACGGTGACCCGGGCGAGAACCCGAGGTTCCGCAACATCTGGATCGAGCCGGTCGCCTGACGAAGCTGATCGCCTGTGCGACGCCGGTTCCCACCGGCGCGCACAGGCGGTCAAGCTCGTCCTCAGCGTACTTCGTGAGGCTCACGCGCGGTCGGCGTGAGGACTTCCCGGGCGACGAGCACACCACCGACGAAGCCCACCGGCATCACGATCAGCGCGGCGAAGGGAATCAGGCACAGCAACGACACGGGAAGCCCGAGCCCGAGGGCGAGCGCGCGGCGTTTCCGCAGCAGTCGCCGCCGTTCCTTCAAGCCCATTCCCCGCCGGTAGAACGGCACGGCGATCAGTTCCAGCGCCAGGAACCACGCCGTGACCAGTGCCAGCAGGACCGGTACGACGGTCTGCCCCACCACCGGGATGAAGCCCGCGACCAAGAGCGGGATGGTGAACACCAGCGAGCGCAGCACCAGCGACAGCCCGTCCTTCAGGCCCATCACCAGCAACCGCCACCCCGACGACTCCACCGCGCCGGGAACCCCGCCGAGATCGTCCTCGACCTTCTCCGCGATGTGCTCGTAGAACGGACCGCCGATGGCCAGGGTGATCGCGGTGAACCCGATCATGGCGATGGCCAGCGCCGCCCCGAACACCGCGACACCCGCCGCCACCCGCACCGCTGTCCGCAGGCCCGCGTCCCAGCCGTCCGCGAACGGAGTGAGCAGCAGCGAGAGATCGTCGATCCAGAACGCCAGCGCGACGACCCCGCCGATCAGCAGCAGTGTGGTCAGCACCGCGGGCAGCGCCCCGATCAGCAGCAGTCTCGGTGACCGCAGCAGGAAGCCCAGGCCTTGCCCGAACATCCGGAAACCCTTGAAGAAATCCCGCATCGGACATTTCTACCAGGGACCGTGATCACCGCCGCCGTTGCCGATGATCTCCGGATCCGGCAGGTCCCGCAGCCGGCGGCGTGAGGTGATGCCGAGTTTGCGGAAGATGTTGCGCAGATGGGCGTCCACCGTGCGCGGGCTGAGGAAGAGGCGCGCGGCCACTTCTTTCGACGTCGCGCCGGTGGCGACCAGCCTGGCGATGTGCA
Source organism: Amycolatopsis coloradensis (assembly GCF_001953865.1). Taxonomy (GTDB): domain Bacteria; phylum Actinomycetota; class Actinomycetes; order Mycobacteriales; family Pseudonocardiaceae; genus Amycolatopsis; species Amycolatopsis coloradensis. The sequence goes on along the minus strand of NZ_MQUQ01000018.1, from coordinate 70,015 downwards.
CTTCCTGGAGGGTGAGTTCGTCGCGGCCGGTGGTGGAACGGCCACGCGCCACCTCGCCGGTGGCACGCAGCTCGTCGGCGGCACGACGGGCGAAGGCCTCCATGCCCATACTGGACAGCAGTTCGTGAGCGATGCGGAGATGTTCGCGGGCGTCCCGTCGCCTGCCCTCGCGACGCAGCCATTCCCCGTAGAGCAGATGAGCCCTGGCACGGTACGGCATCATCGGGCTCGCGGCGAGACGCTCGACGGCTTCCCGGTAGTCGGCTTCGGCGCCGGTGACCAGTCCTCGCGCGTACGCGGTAACGCCGAGGCCCCACGAGGAACCGCTGGGAGTGGTGCGCGCGGTCAAGAATTCCAGTGCTTCCGACGCCGGATCGCGTTCGCCGCAGCGGATCGCGGCCTCGATCAGTTCGGGCAAGGCGACTCCGGCGAGGAACAGGTCGCCGGGCTCGGCCGCCTGCCGTGCCGCGGCCAGCGCGGCCGGGTACTCGGCAAGGCCGTTGTACAGCACCGCCGACGCCCAGTGAACGTTGGCGATCAGCTGGCCGCCGCCCTCGGCGGCCGCGGAGTCGAACAAGGCGACGCCTTCCCCACGGCGCCCGCGCATCGCGGTGAGGTGCAGTCGCGGATAGCGCAGCGCCGGAACGCCGAGCGCGTCCGCGATGGCCGCTTCTTCGGCGATGGCCGACATCGCCTTGCCGAGGTCACCGGTGACCACGGCGGCGACCGCCACCTGCGCGAGGCCGAGCCGAAGCGGGTGCGGCGAACCGGTTTCGCGCGCGGTCTCCATCAACCCGTCGACGATCCCCGCGTGGGTTTCGAGGTCCCAAAGTTCGGCCGCGATCATCGTGGCGAGCGCGGGCCGTCGTGTCCACATCGGACGGTCGGCGAGAATCCGGCGCAGCACCGGGACGGCCGCCCGGTGCCCTTCGGTGGCGAGCAGGATCAGCGCGTCGAGGACGTCGGGCTGGGACGACGCGGGCGGCGCCGAACGCGCCTCGCTCACCACGGTGTCCATCACCCCGCTCGCCCGTCCGACGACGAGGCTCACCTCCAGCGCGTCGAGGAAGCACTCGCGGGACCATTCCGGATCCACCTCGGCGAGGCGATGCGCCGCGCGGAGCATGAAGTCCGCCCCGAGCCCGTCGGTGTGCCGGGTGAACGCGATCCGCCCGCGCAGCAGGTCGACCTTCGCCAGGCCGAGTTCGTCTTGCGAGCCGGTCTCCACGGTGGTGAGCAACTCGGCCGCGGCGTCGGCGGCTCCGGCGTCGAGTTTCGCGCCGACCGCCCCGAGGGTGTGTTCGGTGCGCAGACCGGCGTCCAGCGACAGCGCCGCCGCCCGCTCCAGGAACGCCGCGGCCGCCGCGACCCCACCACGTGCCTGGGCGCGGGAGGCGGACCGGGCCAGTGCCGCGGCGAGGTCGTCGTCCGGGCCGGTGGCCGCCTGCGCGAGGTGCCACACTCGCCGGTCCGGGTCGACGGCGGGATCGGTCACGCTCGCGAGGGCTCGATGGGCTCGCCTGCGGTCCTCGGCCGAGGCGGCCCGATAGACGGCCGAACGCGCTAGGGGATGACAGAACCGCACCCGGGTCGCGAACTCGACCAGCCCGGACGCCTCCGCCACATCCGCGCTCGCCGCCACCTCCTCCCCCAATTCCCGGGCGGCGGGCCACAGCAGGCCGGGATCACCGGTCGGGTCGGCGCTCGCGAGGGTGATCAGCAGCCGGGAGCCGGCGGGCAGTCCGGCCAGTCTCGCCGCGAAGCCACGCTCGATCCGGTTCGGCAGCGACGACGTGTCGGGGAGCGCGAACCCGCCCGACTTGGGCAGTTCGAGCAGCGCCAGCGGATTGCCGCGCGCCTCGGCGATGACGCGGTCGCGCACCCGCGGGTCCAGCGTGGAAACGCCGTCGGCCAGCAACGTCCGTGCGTCGGTGTCCCGCAGTCCTTCGACCGTCAGCCCCGGCAGCCCGCCGGGGCCGCCGCCTCGGGTCGCGAAGATCATCGCGACCGGCTCGGAGGTGATCCGCCTGGCGAGAAAGCTCAGTGCCTTCGACGAGGCGTCGTCCAGCCAGTGAGCGTCGTCGATCACGCACAACAGCGGACTTCTCCGCGTCGCGGACGAGAGCAGGTCCAGTGCCGCGAGACCGATCCGGAACAGGTCCGGTGTTCCGGTCGCGAGGCCGAAGGCGACCTCGAGAGCCTCCCGGTGGCGGGGGGACAGTTCACCGAGATGCCCGAGCACCGGCACGCAGAGCTGGTGCAGCGCGGCGAACGGGAGTTCGGTCTCGAACTCCGCCCCGGACGCCTCGATGACCCAGAAGTCCGGCGCGCTCCCCCGCACTTGGTCCAGCAGCGCGCTTTTGCCGATACCCGGCTCGCCGTGGAGCACCAGCGCGCCCCCGTCGCCCTTCCTGGCGGCGGCGATCACCTCGTCAAGGGCGCTGATCTCGGTGGCCCGGCCCACCAGCGGTGTCGGCATACCGCGAACATAGGCGATTTTCGCCGACGCGAAGCGGGCGGTGCCGCTGCGAAGGTGGTGGGGTGACGAACCGAGCAGACACCTCGACGCCGACGAGGGTGGCTCGCGGCACCGTGCTGGCCGCGGCGACGCTGACCATCATGGCCGCGGCGATCATCGCGCCCAGCCTGCCCGCGATGCGGGAGGTCTTCTCCGGCACGCCCGGGGCCGGTCTTCTCGTGCGGCTGGCGCTGACCGTGACCTCTCTCGCGATCGCGATCAGCGCGCCGCTGTCGGGGATCGTCGCCGACCGCGTCGGCCGTCGTCCGCTGCTCCTGTCCGGCCTGGTGCTCTACGCGGTCACCGGCACGGCCGGGTTCTTCGTGAGCGACCTGTATCTGCTGCTGGTGACCCGGGCCGGGCTCGGGCTCGCCGTCGGCGGGATCATGACCGCGGTCAGCGCCCTGATCACCGACTGGTTCTCCGGCCCGGACCGTGCCTCGTTCCTCGGGCTGCAACAGGCGTTCGCGAGTCTTGGCGGCGTCGTTTTCCTGCCACTGGCCGGGTTGCTGGCCACGACGAGCTGGCAGGCGCCGTTCTGGATCTACTCGGTGTCGGCGATCGTGGCCGTCTTCGCGATCGTGTCCCTGCGTGAACCGCACCGGAGCGGCCTCGCCGCGACCGAGGTTCAGCGGACACGCCTGCCCGGACGCATCATCGGCGTGTACGTCCTGGCGCTGGTCGCGACGCTGGTCTTCTACATGGCGCCGACGCAGTTGCCGTTCCTGTTGGAAGGCTTCGGCAGCGGTCCCGCCGTCATCGGCGCCGTGGTCGCCGGAAGCACGCTGACCAGCGTCGCCGGTGCTCTGGCCTTTCCCCGCCTGCGCAACCGCCTGAGCCCCACCGCGATCACCACGCTCAGCGTCGCGCTGCTCGGCCTCGGCTGGCTGCTGGTCGGTACGGCGGGCACGGTCGCCCAGGTCGTGGCCGGGCTGCTGGTCGGGGGCTTCGGCGTCGGGTTCGTCGTCCCGAACCTCAACCTTCGCCTGGCCGAGTTCGCCCATCCCGCGCACCGCGGCCGGGTGCTTAGCGGCCTGGTCACCGGGATCTTCCTCGGGCAGTTCCTGTCCCCGCTCGTCGTCCAGCCACTCGTCCAGACCATCGGCATCGCCGACGCCTTCACCTGGACCGGCGTCGCCATGGGAACGGGCGCGGCACTCGCCGCCCTCGTCTCGAACCGAAACAACCGAAAGGAAGCACGATGATCTACCACGGCAACCGTTTCACCCTCCGGCCCGACGCCTCCCCGGAGCAGATCGAGGAAGCCTTGGAAAGCCTCCGCACTCAGGGCCGGGTCATCCCGTCGGTGAAATCCTTCGTCGTCGGCCGCGATTTCGGCGGCGAATACGAATGGGGCGCCGTCTTCGTGATCGAGGATCTCGAAGGCTACTGGGAGTACCTCATCCACCCGGCGCACCGGAACACCGACCGGGTCGGTCTCCCGCTGGTCGACAGGTTCGCGTCGTTCGACATCACCGACGACGCGGACCCGGAGATGGCCGCGAAGATCGCCGAACTGCACCAGCGCCGCTACGACAACGACGCCGAGCTGACCAAGCTCGTCTCCGATCTCGGCGAGTACTCCGGCAGCGCCGCGCCCGGAAAGCACGGCGCCTGAATCTTCCGGTCAGGACACCGTGAAGGAACTGAGCACGGCCAGGTGGTCCGACGGCCAGCCGGTACCGCCGCCGAAGGTGCGGCTGCTCTCGGGCGTGCCGCCGCGGTAGAAGACGAAGTCGATCCGGTCCTGCGGTTCCGGCCTGCCCTGGTTGTCCTTGACCACCGGGGACGCGTGAAGGGATGGACGGCACGCGCGATGTCCCCCTGGACACGCGTGTCGTCCATCCCGTCACACGTGTCGTCCCGCCACTCACGCGAAACCGCCGACTAGCCCGGGAGCGAGCCACTGCCGTCCGGTCCGGTCACGACGACGCGGAGGCTGACGTCGCCCCCGAACGGGACGGCCGTGACCTGCCAGGTCCGCGGCGACCCGACGTCGATCGTGGTCGTCGCCCTCTTGACCAGGGCCGGGACGCGGTCGGCGGCCAAGGCGCGGAGGTCGAAGCGCGGCACCTGAGCCTCGGACGGCGCGAAGACCACGGTCAGCCGCCGTTCCTCGACCACCGCGGTGATCACCTGCGAGACGTCCACGGTCCGCGCCAGCCCGTCGATCGCCCGGCGCAACTCCCCCTCGCCCAGCAGCGACCGGTCGACGGTGACCGTGGCGGAGCCCGACGAAGACGTGGTCACGCTGGACTGGATTTCTTCCGCCCGCGCGGGTGCTTCCGGCGCGAACAGTTCCGCGCGGAACAGGAACAGCACGAGCGCCGCACCGAGCAGCACCCCGAGGAACGCGAGCACGCCGAACGCGCAGCCCTCCGGCGGCTCTTGGATCAGGCTGGACTCCGGAGCGGATTCGATCGAGGCTTCGGCCACGCGGCGCTCCCACGCCGGGGACAGCCGCTCCACGACCGTCGCTTTCCACGGCCGGTCCGGCGGGTACTGGACGACGAGGATGCCGCCGGGCCGGTGGTTCGGGATGTCGACCAGGTTGACGCCGTGCTGGATCTCGACGCGGTGGGTCGCCGCGCCGTCGGGCGCGACGGTGAGGACGAAGTCGACCGGGATGTCGCCCGTTTCCGTGCCGCTCGCCCGCAGGCTCTCGATCTTGGCGAGCGCGACCACCGGGACGACCGCCGCCTCGCGAGCGCGACGCGGGGCACCGGCGAGGTGGAGCAGGATTCCGTAGACGAGGGGAAGCCCCAGGCCCGCGATGATCAGCGGGACGTACTCGATGATGATGCCGACGACAAAGGCGCACAACGTCGTCCCGCTGGTGATTCCGGTGAGAAAGCCGCGGACGAAGACGAGCGGACCGGGTCTGGCCGGTACCTGGACAGCCGACATGAACGTAACTCCAGACTTTCAGGCCGCGGGCAGCCAGTCACTGAGGGCGGGATAGCGCCGGAGCGCCACGAAGATCTTCTTCTCGTCGGCCGGAGAAGCCGGATCGAACAGCACTTCGGCGGTCGTGATCGTGGTGTCCCGGGTGCGGCGGGTCACCCAGCGTGAAACTCCCGCGACGTCGGCGAAGCGCAGTGTGACGGTCGTGCCGACGACCTTGGTCCCCGATTCGTCCCCGCCGAGGTGCACCTTCACGTCGACGATCTGGGCAGGTACCCGGCGGCCGTACGTCAGTAGCCAGTCCCTGGTCCGGACCATCTCGGCGTACCGGCGGGAGACCTGGATGGCGTACCACAGCACGAGGAGCGTCAGGACGAACATGAACGCGGGCATCCACAGGTCCGCGTAGTACATCGACCATCCCCAGAATCCCCACTGTTCGTCCGTGTGGAAGACCGGGTCGACCGCGACACCGACGGCGAGCGGGGGAAGCCACTCCCGCGACGAAACCCAGAGGCCGAGGGTACTCATCGCGAACAGCGGCACGACCGGGAACACCGGTCCCGACGGGCGTCCCTGGTAGCGCCGCATCGCGGCACCGGCGAGGCTCACCCCGGCGATACCGCCGAGGACGGCGAAGGTTCCCCACACCGGGCCGTACGGCGGGTCACCGTCGCCGCGGTCGTCGAAAACGCTGTCGATCGCCATGGTCCGGAACACCTCGACGAGGTCACCGAATCCGCGCCCGGCCAGGAAACCGCAGACCAGGGCGACAGCCGAGGCCGCGATCGCACCGGCGAGCAGGCGCCGGTCTCCCCGCCGGCGCTCGATGCGGTCGTGCCGGGCCTGGGCCGGGTCCACTGTGTTCATCACGCTCACCTCCGTTCGGACTGTGTCCAGCTTCCGTCAGGGCGGGCGCTACCGAACCCAGGTTTGATTCCTAAGAGTATTAGGCAAGTCCAGAATGGACTATGGTAACGTGGCCGGCATGGCACGAGCGGGACTGACCACGGAACGCGTGGTCCTGGCGGGAGCGGAAATGGCCGACGAGATCGGCTTCGAGCAGGTGACCCCGACCGAGCTCGCCAAACGGTGCGGTGTCAAGACCGCGAGCCTGTACTCGCATGTGAAGAACGCCCAGGAACTCAAGGCCGGGATCGCCCTGCTGGCACTGGCCGAACTGGCCGACCTGGCCTCCAGGGCGGTGGCCGGGCTGGCGGGCCGGGACGCGCTGATCGCCTTGGCGAACGTCCACCGCGACTACGCCCTCGAACATCCAGGACGGTTCACCGCCGCGAGGTTCCGGCTCACCCCGGAGCAGGCCGCCACCAGCGCGGGCGCCCGGCACGCCGAAATGACCCGCGCGATCCTGCGCGGCTACGACCTGGCCGAACCGCACCAGACGCACGCCGTGCGGCTGCTGGGCAGTGTGTTCAGCGGCTTCGTCGGCCTGGAGTCCGCCGGCGGCTTCAGCCACAGCACTCCCGGCTCGCAGGAGAGCTGGACCGAAATCCTCGACGCGCTCGATGTCCTGCTGCGCGCTTGGCCCCGAAGGAAATGAACCAAGAAATGCTCACCACCCCGATCACCGCCGACCTCGTCCGCGGCGCCCTCGACCTGGAGTACACCGAACGCGGCATACTCCCCCACCGGCTGCCCGCGGCGGCACGGCAGCGGATTCCCGACGGTCAGCTGGCCATGGCGGAAGCGCAGCCGTCCGGCGTCCGGCTGGTCTTCCGCACCGCGGCCACGCTCGTCGAACTGGACGTCATCGCCACCAAACGGGTCTACGCCGGCATGCCACCGCGGCCCGACGGCGTCCACGAACTCCTCGCCGACGGGCGGCTCGCGGGGCAAGCGAGTGTGCCCGAGGGTGACACGCTCACCATCGACATGGCCACCGGCACCATGCGCACCGAGCCCGGTCCCGTGCGGACCTTGCGTTTCGGTGACCTGCCGGGCGAGGAGAAGGACGTCGAGATCTGGCTGCCGCACGACGAAAGCACTCAGCTGGTCGCCTTGCGCACCAACGCACCTGTCCACAGTGTACAGTCCGGCGATCGCAAGACCTGGTTGCACCACGGCAGTTCCATCAGTCACGGCTCCAACGCGGCGACCCCGACCGGCACCTGGCCGGCAGTGGCCGCGGCACTCGCCGGAGTGGACCTGGTCAACCTGGGTTTCGGCGGCAGCGCGCTGCTCGACCTCTTCACCGCCCGCGCCATGCGGGACACGCCCGCCGACCTGATCAGCGTCAAGATCGGCATCAATCTCGTCAACTCCGACGCGATGCGGCTGCGCGCGTTCGTCCCCGCCGTGCACGGTTTCCTCGACACCATCCGGGACGGGCACCCCACCACGCCGTTGCTGGTCGTCTCGGCGATCCACTGTCCGATTCACGAGCACACTCCGGGTCCCTGCTCCTTCGACCCCGCTGGGCTGCGCGAAGGAAAGGTGCGGTTCACCGCGACCGGCGATCCCGCCGAGACCGCCGCCGGAAAGCTGACCCTCACCACGATCCGCGACGAACTCGCCCGCATCGTCAAGGAGCGGAGCGCGACCGACGCGAACCTGCGTCACCTCGACGGCCTTGCCCTGTACGGCGAAGCGGACCACGCCGAGCTTCCGCTCCCCGACAACCTCCACCCGGACGCGGCGACGCACCGGCTCATCGGGGAACGCTTCGCCCGGCTCGCCTTCGACGGCTGGTCGTGAAGGAATCCTTCACAACCCGCCAACCGGAACGTACCCGCTACCGCCGCTGAGCTGTCCTGGGGCCCGACCGCCAGCGCGACACCTTCGCCCTAACCCTCGAAGAACAAGAATCGCCACTCACGACCACGTAGCGAACCCCGTACCGCTCTCCGGGACCCGTGCCGAGAGGCGCGCACGGAACGATCTCTAGGCCGGCCGTGTGAACACACCGGTGTTACGGCGCCGTTTGCTCTGCGCGGATACGTCGGTAGGCGCAGCGGCGGGTACCTATCTTTCTTCCTGTCCAACGAAAGTCGGTACCCCGCGCCGGTGGACACGATCACCCTGATCGACACCGGATCACCGGTGCCGGGCCACCTTGGCCGTGCCCGGCTACCCACTGTGTCCAGTGCGGCCACCCCTCGCGCTGGATCCTCCCTCGCGAAAGTGAGTTCCCGGTATGCGCACAAACCCCTTAGCCCGTACCGCCACCACACTGGTGGCGGCGGCCGCGGTCATCGGCTTCCTCGCCCCGTCCACGGCCACCGCCACCACCATCGAGGGCTACTCCCCCACCGTGCAGCGTGAGGCCGTGACGTCCCTCGCTTCGGACGCCGGCATCAGCGAAGCCGCCGCCGTCGACTTCCTGCGGGCGCAGACGGCAGGCGTCGAGACGGTGCAGAAGGTCACCGCCGCACTCGGCTCCCGTGCCGCCGACGGCTACCTCGACGCATCCGCCAAACCCGTGGTGAACGTGCTGGACCAGGCCGCGGCGGACCAGGTGACCGCGACCGGGGCGCAGGCCCGTGTGGTCAAGCACTCCACCGCGGCGCTTTCGAGCGCGCAGAACGCCTTGCAGGCGCTGCCCACGGTCACCCACACCTCGATCGGTCTCGACCCGAAGTCCAACCAGGTCGTGCTGACCGTGTCCGACGCGGCCAAGGGTTCCGAAGCCCTCGTGAAGGCCGCCGAAGCGCTCGGCGACCGGGTCCGGGTGGAGCGGACCACCGGCGAGATGCACACCGCGATCTACAACGGTGAGGCCATCACCGGCGGCGGCACCCGCTGCTCGGTCGGGTTCAACACCAACAAGGGCGGCCAGAACTACATCCTCGACGCCGGCCACTGCACCCGCGCGGTGTCGCAGTGGAACGTCGGACCGTCGCAGGGCGCCAGCTTCCCGACCAACGACTACGGCCTGATCCGCAACACCTCCGGCAGCGGCCCCGGCGCGGTCACCCTCTGGAACGGCTCCACCCAGAAGATCGCCTCCGCCGGTACCGCGACCGTCGGGCAGCGGATCAGCAAGAGCGGCAGCACCACCCGCCTCACCTCGGGCTCGGTACAGCGGCTGAACGTCACGGTGAACTACGCCGAAGGTTCGGTGCACCAGCTGATCCAGACCAACGCGCTGGCCAACCCCGGTGACTCGGGCGGCTGCCTGTTCTCCGGCAGTGTCGGCCTCGGCATCACCTCCGGCAAGGGCAGCGGGACCTCGTACTTCCAGCCGGTCGGCGAGGCCCTGAGCGCTTACGGCGTCACGCTCAACCCGTAACACCTCCCGAAGCCGGGTCCTGGTCAGTCCGACCGGGGCCCGGCTTCGGCCTGTGTGCGGAAGTGTTCGACGATGTGGTCGCGAAAGCGTTGGGCGGCGGCGGAAAGGTACGTGTCCTCGCGCCACGCGACGCTGAGCACACGACGGCATTCGGGGTCGTCGACGTCCAGCCAGACCACCGTCGGGCTGATGGCGGACCGCAGCCCGACGGAGGGCACGAACGCGATGCCGAGACCGGCGTCGACGAGCTGGAAGAGCACAGCGGCTTCGTCACCCTCGCAGACGATGCGGAGTTCGAGACCGGCCTTCGCGAAAAGGTGATCGGCGAGCGCGCGCTGCCAGTAGCCGGGCCGGGTGGTGAGGAACGGCTCTCCCCCGAGGTCCGTGAGGCCGACACGGCCGCGTCCCGCGAGCCGGTGACCGGACGGCACGCACAGCTTTACCGGCTCGTCGAGCAGCACCCGGCTCCGGATGTCGTCGCCGGACAAGGGTTGCGACGTGACGCACAGGTCGGCGTCGCCGGACCGCAGGTGCTCCGCCATGCCCTCCGCCGATGCCTGGGACAGCCGCACGTCCACCAGCGGATGGCCGGGGACGAAGGTGCGAAGCGGGTCGGTGAGGACGAGCAGGCTTTCGGCCGCGACGGTCACGGTGCCGCGTTCCAGCCCGGCGGCGTCGTCGAGTTCCTGCCGGGCGTCGTCGAGTTCGGCCAGTACCCGGTCGACGCGGCGGAGGAAAGCGGCGCCGAACCGGTTGAGCCGGATCCGGCGGCCGTGCCGATCGAACAGGGGCACGCCGAGGTCGTTTTCCAGCCGGGCCAGGGTCCGGCTGAGCGAGGGCTGCGCGACACGCAGCTTCTCGGCGGCGCGGCCGACGTGTTCGAGCCGGGCGACCGTCTGGAAATACCGGAGCGCCAGAAGATCCACTGCTGATACCTCATCTGTTATGACCAGATAACCGATTTCGTCTTGGACAGCATAAGACCTCGGCTCTTAGGTTCGATCACGTGAGTGGAACCGTGACTACCCGAAGCCGGAAGGCGAGCGGGACGCTGGTGGTGAACCGGGTGCTCGTGAGTGCCCACGCCGTCGCGATCATCGGCCAGCCGGTGTTCGCCGGCGGCTATCTCGGCGGCGACTACGACATGCTCTGGCTGCACCGCTGGGGCGCCGACGCCGTGTCTTACCTGGCGTACGCGCAGATCCTGGCGGCCTTGGTCCTGTGGCTGGTCCGCGGGCCACGCTGGCTGTTCTGGATCAGCCTGCTGCTCGCGGCGGGCGAGACCGCGCAGTACCTCGCCGGGATGGCGGGCGCGCTCGATCTGCACGTCCCCCTCGGCGTCGCCCTCGTCACCGGGGTGGTGCTGACGACCATCGCCGTCTGGCGGCCGCAGAACTGGCGGGCCGCCCGATGAGTCGCCGCCTTCCCCGGAGGACGTTCTTCGGGCTCGCCGGTGGAGCCGGTGTCCTCCTCGCCGCGGGACTCACCGCGCCGCGGCTGCTCGCACAGGGTTCACCGGGAACCGGCGAGTTGCTGCGCAGCGGGCTCCCCCTGCCGGAACCGTTCCGGGTGCCGCTGCCGATCCCGCCGGTCCTGCGTCCACAAAGGACCGTAGACATCGATCACCACACGATCACCCAGCGGGCGGCGACGGCGGAGATCCTGCCCGGTGTCCGGACGCCGATCTGGGGTTACGACGGGATCTTCCCCGGCCCGACGATCGAATCGCGGCGGGATCGCACGACCGTGGTGCACCACCGCAACGAACTCCCCGTCCCGACCGTGGTCCACTTGCACGGCGGGCACACGCCCGCCGAGTCGGACGGCTACCCGACCGACCTCGTGCTCCCGCGCTCCGGCTGGGAAACCGGTCACGCCGCGCACGGCATGGTCGACTCCCGTGCCCGGATCTCGAACGGTGAACGCGACTACGTCTTCCCGTTCCGGCAACGGGCCGCGACCCTGTGGTACCACGACCACCGCATGGACTTCACCGGTCCCGCCGTGTACCGGGGCCTCGCCGGCTTCCATCTGGTCCGCGACGACGAGGAAGACTCCCTGGGGCTCCCGTCCGGGGAGCGCGAACTGCCGTTGATGATCGCCGACCGCGCCTTCGACGAGCACGGCGCCTTCGCCTACCCCTCACTCGACCGGACGCTGCGGACCACGCCGGGAGTGGAAAATGCTTACGTGGAGGGGGTTTTCGGTGACGTAATCCTCGTCAACGGGGCGCCGTGGCCGGTACACGAGGTGGCGGCCGTGCGGTACCGGCTCCGCGTCCTCAACGGCTCCAACGCCCGCCGCTACGACCTGGCACTGGACCCGCCGCCACCCGGCGGAGGCGGGTTCGTCCAGATCGGCAGCGATCAGGGACTCCTCGACACCCCGCGCGAACACGATCATCTGCCGATCGCCCCGGCGGAACGGTACGACCTCGTGGTCGACTTCGGCCGGTATCCGGTCGGTACCGCGGTCACCCTCGTGAACCGGCTCGGCACCGGCTCGACCGCGCAGGTCATGCGGTTCGCCGTCACCCGTCGCGCCCCGGACGAGAGCCGGGTTCCGGCGAAACTCGGCGAAATCCCGCCGCTCACCCGCGAACAAGCGACGATCACTCGCGAATTCTCGTTCCGCGCCGGGACCGTCCACGGGCGCGCGGGCTGGGTGATCGGCGGCGAACCGTTCTCGCCGGAGCTGATGTCGGCGAGCCCGCGTCTCGGCGACACGGAGATCTGGCGGTTCGTCGCCGACATCCACCACCCCGTGCACCTGCACCTGGTCGGCTTCCGGATCCTGTCTCGCGGCGGCCGTCCGCCGGGGCCGTTCGACGGCGGCATCAAGGACACCGTCGACCTGAGCCCCGGCGAGTCGGTCGAGGTCATCGCCCGCTTCGACGGCTACCGCGGCCGGTACGTCTTCCACTGCCACAACGCCGAACACGAGGACATGGCGATGATGGCGAACTTCGAAGTGGTGTGAACACGGACCCGGCCGGTGCCATCCGGGCACCGGCCGGACCGGATCAGGAACTGACGGTCGGCATGATCATCGCGCTGACGATCTCGCCGTCGGTCGTCGACTCGTCACCGTTCTCGACCAGTGGGGCCCTGGTCGTGGCCAACGCGCCCGCCGGTCAGAACGACAAGGCCTTCCGCGGCCTGATGATCCGGGGCTTCAGCCGTCCGATGTGGACTTCTGATCAACGAGCCCGGCGCCCGGCCAGCCACTACTCGGATTCGGGACTGCCGCCGTCGAGTCGATCGACCACTTCGTCGAAGAAACTGCCATGCCTATGGGCGGCCAGCGCCTTCAGCACCGCATCGGGATCGCCGCCCTCGATGATCGTGAGCAGTTTCGCGGTGCCGTTCGACGCGTGAGTGGTACGTCACTTTGCGCTGGATTGGACTTTTCGTCCAAGCCTTATACGGTAAGTCTCGTGTCCAACGAGCATCCGTATCCCCCGGCCTTCCGCAGCGACGATCTGGTCTCCGTGTCCGGACGGCTCGGCCTGACCGAGTCGGGCGCCCTGGTGCCCGGCGGCTTCGACGCCGAATGCCCGCAGGCCTTCGCCAACCTCGACGCCGCGCTGCGCTCGGTGGGCGCGAGCCGGGCCGACGTGGTGAAGGTCGTCGTCTACCTGATCGACATCGCCGACCGCGACCGCCTCAACCGCGTCTACGAAGAGTTCTTCGCCGAACCACGACCAGCCCGAACCTGCGTCGGGGTGGCTTCCCTTCCCTACGGCGGCGCCGTCGAAGTCGAGGCCCTCGCCCGAGTACGCGATGCCTGAGCAGGACGCGATCCTCGACGCGCTCGCGCCGGTCGCCGACGGCATCGCCGCCACGCTCGGCTCGTTCTGCGAAGTCGTGGTGCACGACTTCCGCCGCCCGGAGGAGTCGGTGGTGGCGATCGCCGGTTCGGTCACCGGCCGCGGTGTTGGCGGGTCGATGAGCGAGATCGGCATGGGCTTGCTCGCCCGTGGCGACGACGCCGAAGACGAGCTGAACTACGTCACCCGGACGGCGTCCGGGAAGCTGGTGAAGTCCTCGACCATGCTGCTGCGTGACAGCGGCGGCTCGGTGTTCGGCGCGCTGTGCGTGAACCTCGACGTCACCGCTCTCGGCCAGCTGCGGACGCTGGTCGGCGAACTCGCCGACGTCGGCACCGCCACCGCCGAAACGCCGACCACCACCTTCGGCGACGACGTCGACGCGGTGGTGGACGCGATCGTCGACGATCACCAGCTCCGGCTGAACAAGCCCTGGGCCGCGCTCAGCCGCGAAGAACGTCTCGACCTGTTCCGCAGCCTGCACGCGCGCGGCGTCTTCGCCGTGCGGCGGGCCGTGCCGCAGGTCGCGGCCCGGATCGGGATCTCCCGCGCCTCCGCTTACAACTATCTCGCCGAAATCCGTGATCAAGGAGCATCATGACCGCCCCCGTGACCATCGAAGACATCCGCGACGCCGCCGCCCGCCTGGCCGGGGTCGCGCACCGGACCCCTGTCGTGCGGTCCCGCACCCTCGACGACCTCGTCGGCGCCCAGGTCCACCTCAAATGCGAGAACCTCCAGCGCATCGGGGCCTTCAAGTTCCGTGGCGCGTACAACGCCGCCTCCCGGCTCTCGCCGGAGCAGCTGGCCAAGGGCATCGCCGCGTATTCCTCGGGCAACCACGCCCAGGCCGTCGCGCTCGCCGCCCGGGAACTCGGGAGCAGCGCGGTCATTCTGATCCCGGAGGACACCCCGAAATCCAAAAAGGACGCCACCGCGGGCTATGGCGCCGAGATCGTCACCTACGACCGGTACACCGGCGACCGCGTCGCGATCGGCGAGGCGCTGGCGGCGGAACGCGGCCTGGCGCTCATCCCGCCGTACGAGCACCCGCACGTGATCGCCGGACAGGGCACCGCGGCGCTGGAACTGCTGGAGGAGACCGGTTCGCTGGAGACCCTGGTCGTCCCGGTCGGCGGCGGCGGTCTCATCGCGGGCAGCTCGACCGCCGCGAAGGCCGTGCAGCCCGGCATTCGCGTCGTCGGCGTCGAACCCGCCGCGGGCGACGACACCAAACGCTCGCTCGAGGCGGGCGAACGCGTCTCGATCCCGGTGCCGCGCACGATCGCCGACGGGCAGGCCGCCGCGATCCCCGGCGAGCTGACCTTCTCGATCAACCGGAAACTCGTCGACGACATCGCACTGGTCACCGACGACCAGGTCCGGGACGCGATGCGGTTCGCGTTCGAACGCCTCAAGCTCGTCCTCGAACCGAGCGGGGCGACCGGTCTCGCCGCGCTGCTCAGCGGGCAGGTGCCCGTTTCGGGCAAGGTGGGAGTGATCATCAGCGGGGGGAACGTCAGCCCCGAGCGCTTCGCCGAACTGATCGCGGCCAGGTAGCCCTCGCGAGTGGTAAGGACGGTTAGGGCCAAGGGGTGTTTTAGGTGCCTACTGCGATGCGCGGTGGCGGTCTCGTGTGACTAACGGGACGACACGCGTGTCGTCCATCCCGTCACGCGTGTCGTCCATCGGATCACACGTGCCGTCCAACCAGTCACGCGCGAAGGCAGACGGATCAGAGGCCGAGCCCGCCTGCCAGCACCGGCCAGGAACTACGCAGTGCCCGTTGCCAGTAAGGCCAGCTGTGCGTGCCGTCGCCGTAGTAGTCGACAGTCACCGGAACACCCTTGAGCTTCAGCCGATCCGTGAAGCTCACGGAAGAGGAGAGCGCCGCCGGTTCGAAGAAGTCGGACTGCCCTGGCGGGTCGAGCGGACCGGTGTTCCCGTTTCCGCAGGAGACGTAGAGCGCCGTGCCGCGCAGATCCTCGACGTGATCGAAGGGGTTGTTCGCCGACCACAGCGGCCGCATCCCCCAGCTGTCGCCCCAGAGTTCGAGGTAGTTGAAGATCCCCGCCCGGGCCAGGATTCCCTGGATGAACAGAGGAGCGCCTTGGTTCAACGTGTTCGGCACCCCGCTGTAGGACGCCGCGGCGGCGAACATCCCCTTGTGCTTGAACGAATACGCGAGCGCGCCGTACCCGCCGATCGACAGTCCCGCGATCGCCCGGCGCGCACCCGCGCGGTACCCGCGTTCGACGATCTGCCGTACTTCCAAGGTGTGGAAGGTGTCCCAGTCGGGAGTGTTCTTGAGGCCGAAGTTCCACCACTTCGTGTACATCCCCGCGGGTCCGCCGGTCGGCATGACGACGAGGGCGTCCTTGTCCGCGGTGAACGCCTTGACGTCGGTGAACTGGTCCCACGAGCGGTAGTCGACCGGTTCACAGCAGCCGTGCAGCAGATACAGCGCCGGCCAGGTCCGCGTGGGTCGCGCGGCCCAGCCGGCCGGGACCAGCAGGCGGACCATGCCGGTGGTGCCGAGTGCGGGCGAACTGATCTTCAGGTCGACCGTGCGCGCGTCCAGCCACGTCTCCTCGACGACCTTCGCGCCGTTGTCGGCGGTGGCCCCGGTGGGAGCCGCGATCGCGGGGACCGAGCTTCCGAGCAGGGCGACCATGGACAACACCAGCAGACCCCATCGCCGCCTTCGGTTCATCACTTCTCCTCGCTCACAAAGGGATGTTTCCGTGCTTCTTGGCCGGGAGGGTCTGCCGTTTGGTCCGCAGCGCGCGCAGCGCACTCGCCACTCGCAGGCGGGTCTGCGACGGCGCGATGACCTGGTCGACGTAACCGCGTTCCGCGGCGAGGTAAGGATTCGAATGCCGTTTGCGGTACGCCTCGGTGAGCCGCCGCTGTTCGACGGACCGCTGTTCCGGTGGCATCGCGGCCAGTTCGCGCCGGTGCAGCACCCGCACCGCGCCCTCGGCACCCATCACCGCGATCTCGGCGGTGGGCCAGGCCAGGTTGACGTCCGCGCCGAGATGTTTCGACCCCATCACCGCGTAACCGCCGCCGTAGGCCTTGCGGATCACCACGGTCACCTTCGGCACGGTCGCCTCGGCGTAGGCGTAGATCAGTTTGGCGCCGCGGCGGATGATGCCGTGCCGTTCCTGGTCCGCGCCGGGAAGGTAGCCGGGGACGTCGGCGAGGGTCAGGATCGGGATGGTGAAGGCGTCGCAGAACCGCACGAACCGCGCGGCCTTCTCCGAGGCGTCGATGTCGATCACGCCCGCCTGATGCAGCGGCTGGTTGGCGACGACGCCGATCGTGCGGCCCCGCACCCGGCCGAACGCGCAGATCATGTTGCGCGCGAAGGCACTGTGCACCTCGGTGAAGTCGCCGTCGTCGACGAGGCGGAGGATCACCTCGGCCATGTCGTAGGCCTGGTTCAGCGAATCGGGCACCAGCCGGTCGAGTTCGAGATCGGCGGTGGTGAGTTCCGACGCGGTTTCGTCGGCGTACTCCGGGGCGGCGTCGAGATTGTTGGACGGCAGATAGCCGAGCACGGTCTGCACCCAGTCGATCGCGTCCCGCTCGTCGGCGGCCCGGTGGTGGGCGTTCCCGGAGACCTCGCTGTTCACCTCGGCGCCGCCGAGTTGCCGGGCGGTGACCCGTTCGCCGCTGACCGCGTGCACGACGTCCGGTCCGGTGACGAACATGTGCGCGGTCTCATCGACCATCACCGTGAAGTCGGTGATCGCCGGCGAGTAGACCGCCCCACCGGCGCAGGGGCCCATGATCAGCGAGAGCTGCGGGATGACACCGGAGGCCAGCGCGTTGCGCCTGCCGAGTTCGGCGTAGTAGGCCAGTGAGACGACGCCTTCCTGGATCCGGGCGCCGCCGGAATCGTTGATCCCGACCACCGGGCAGCCCAGCGTCATCGCCAGATCCATCACCTTGAGGACCTTTTCGCCGAAGACCTCGCCCATGCTGCCGCCGAACACGGTGAAGTCCTGCGAAAACACGCAGATTTGCCTGCCGTCGACGGTGCCGTGCCCGGTCACCACGCCATCGCCGTAGGGCCGGTTGGCGTCCATCCCGAACTCGACGCACCGATGCCGCGCGAACTGGTCGAGTTCGACGAAGGAACCCGGGTCCAGCAACAGATCGATGCGTTCGCGTGCGGTCAGCTTGCCCTTGGCGTGCTGCCGGTCGACGGCGCGTTTCTCGGCGATCCGGACGGCTTCGTCCTGCCTGGCCGCGAGATCGGCGATCCGGAACGCCGTCGTCGGAGCGAACGGGACGTCGGTCATGACCGCGCCGCCCTCGGTGCCGCGAGCCGGGCCGCGAGCGCCGCGGCGACCACTTCGACGTGCGGCGGATCGATCATCGACAGGTGGTCGCCCGGCACCCGCACGACCTCGAGATCGGTGCAGAAGGCGTCCCAGCCGAGGGCGTCGTCGGTACGCAGGTAGCGCGGGTCGAGGGTGGTGGTCAGCGGATGCGGTTCTCGCGCCCGCATCAGCAGCACCGGTCCGGCATACGGTTCCGGGTCGTACCGTTCGGCCATCCGTGCGTCCACATAGGACTCGTATTGGTGCCGCAGCACTCCCGGGCCCATCCCGGGCACCCGCGCGGCCAGTTCGCCGATCACCAGCCGGATCTGCTCGTCGTCGCCGAGCCGGGCGAGATCCTCACGCGGGATGTCCAGCGGGACGCCGTAGGTTCGTTCGACGTGTTCGGCGAACCGGTCGAAGCGGTCCAGCAGGATCTCGTGTGCCGGTATCCCGGGCGCGGGCAACGGCAGGATGCTGTCGATCATGACCACGAGGTCGACCCGCTCCCCCGCCGCGGTCAGCCGCCGGGCCGTCTCGTAGGCCAGGCAACCGCCGAACGACCAGCCGCCCAGCCGGTACGGGCCTCGCGGCTGGATCTCCCGGATCAGGTCGAGGTAGCGGACGGCCTTGCCCTCGACGGTGTCCTCTTCGTCGATCCGTTCGAGCCCGTACACGGGCCTGCCCTCCGGCAGCAGGCGGACGAGTCCGTCGTAGACACTCGTCGGGCCGCCCGCCGGATGGAACAGGAACACCGGATCGGTGCCGCCTTCGCGCAGCGGCCGCACCGGGCAGCCCCCGCGTCCCTCGATCCGGTCACGCAGCAGATCGGCCATCGCGGCGATGGTCGGCGTGGCGAAAAGCCGGTCGGGGACAGGCCCGAGTTGTCCCTCGAACACCGAACGCAGCCGTTCCGCGCCGTCGGAATCGCCTCCCGCGGCGAAGAACTCTTCGTGGACGCCGGGCTCCGCGCCGCCCAGTTCCGCCTGCCAGTGCCGGGCGACCCAGCGTTCGGCCGGATCACGGGGTCCGACCACCACACTCGGTCCGGCGGGCCGGGCGCTTCCCCCGCCGAACCCGGCCTCTTCGGCGAGATGGTCGGCGAGTTCGGCCAGGCTGGCGCCACGCAACAGCAGGGGAATCGGCAGTGGGAGGCCCAAATCGCGGTCCACGACGCCCCTGGCACGCATGGCGGTGAGGGAGTCCAGGCCGAGCCGGGTGAGCGAGACGTGCCGATCGATCTCGTCCGCGGCGAGGCCGAGCATCCCGGCGACGAGCCCGGTGAGGTAGTCGGCCAGCATCTCACGGGCGGCTTCCGGCAGGACCGCCCGCAGCGCGTCCAGTCCGTCCCAAGTGGATGGTCCGGAAGCCGAATCCTCCTCCGG
Source organism: Amycolatopsis coloradensis (assembly GCF_001953865.1). GTDB lineage: Bacteria > Actinomycetota > Actinomycetes > Mycobacteriales > Pseudonocardiaceae > Amycolatopsis > Amycolatopsis coloradensis. Next base: position 50,799 of record NZ_MQUQ01000018.1, on the reverse strand, counting down.
CACCAGGAGTGCGAAGAACGGTCGTTCGGCGAGACGCGGGAACAGGGCCAATACGGTCCCGGCGTCGACCCGGGCGATGCCGGTCGCCGCACGGCCTCGCGCGAGCACGGCGTCCATCGCCGCCAGTGCCTCCTCGGTGCCGAGCGGTTCGAGCACCGGATTGCGGCTGCCGACAGCCGCTCCGGCCTCGCCCCACGCTCCCCAGCCGATGGTCGCGGCCGGTAGTCCGGCGGCCCTCCGCCACGCGACGAGCGCGTCCACCCAGGCGTTCGCGGTGGCGTAGGCGGTCTGACCGGGCGATCCGAGCAGCGCGGCCGCCGACGAGTACGCCAGCCACCAGTCGAGGTCGTGTCCGGCGGTCGCCTCGTGCAACCGCCACGCTCCCAGCGCTTTCGCCCGCCAGACGACCTCGACCGCGTGGGCATCGACGGTGACCGCGGCGCCGTCGGACAGCACACCGGCCGCGTGCAGCACGCCACGCAACGGCAGACCGCCTTCCGTGGCCGCCGCGACCAACGCCTCGGCCGTTCCCGGCGCGGCGATGTCGCCTGTCACCACCCGGACGTCGGCGCCGAGGTCACGCAGGCCCGCCAGCATCGGTTCGACGTCCGCGTTCGCGCCACGCCGACCGGAGAGGACCAGCCTGGTGGCACCGCGTCCGGCGAGCCAGTCCGCCGCGACCAGACCGAGACCGCCGAGACCGCCGGTGATCACGTAAGCGCCGTCGCGCACCACGGTTTCGTGGCCGGGTTCGCCGAGTTCCGGACGGGCCAGCACTCTCGTGTACCGGATGCCTTCGCGCCAGGCGATCTCGTCGTCCGGCGCGTCCGCGCGGATTTCCGCCACCAGCCGGGCGGGATCCGGCTCGGCGCCGAAGTCGACCTGGCTCGCCCGCAGTTCGGGGTGTTCGAAGGCGAGGACCCTGACCAGCCCGCGCAGCCAGGCCTGGCCGGGATCGACGGCCGACTCTCCCGCGCTGACCAGCCACAACCGCGGCGCTGGCACCGTTTCGGCCAGTTCGGCGAGGACACCGGAGAGCGTGGCGACCACCTGTCCGGCTCGCATCGGGTCGGGCTCGCCCGTGGTGGCGACGCACACGAGCACACCGGTCACTTCGCGGGATCCCAGGAGTTCCACCAGTGCGGCCCGGTCTCCGAGCGGCGCGATCGCCAGCTCGTCCCCGGACTCGGTGAGCTGCTCACGCAACGCCGTCAGCCAAGGTTTGCCCGCGTGTTCGCCGTCGTGCAGCACGACCCAGCTCTGCTTGCCCGGTTCCGGCGCGGGCAGCTCGGCCCGCCGCCAGACCGTTTCGAACAGCAGGTCCGCCATCGGCACCGGCAGCGCCGAACGCTGGAACCGGCGGCAGTAGACCTCGCGGAACTCGACCAGGACGACGTTTTCGGCGTCGACCAGCTGGACACTGCCGACCAGGCCGTCACCGGCCGGATCGAGCGAGCCGAGCACGGCGTCGACCCGGACACCACGGCGCGGATCGCCCGCCAGGACGACCTCGCCCAGGGTCAACGGCAGGAAGACACCCTCGGCCTCGCGCAGCGCCTCCCCGCCGGCCGCGGCCAGCGCGTGCAGGCAGGCGTCGGCGATCACCGGGTGCAGGACATACGCCGGATGGTCGGCGGGCATGGTGATCGACGCCGACGCCCGGCCGGGCGCGGCCAGAACCCCGCGCAACCCACGGAAAGCGGGACCGTAGCTCTGCCCCATCCCCGCCAGCACCTGGTAGAGGTCGATCGGCCGGGCGTCCTCGCCGACAGCGCCGAACGGCACCACCGTGGTGTCCCCGTCACGGACGCGGGCGGTGGCGTGCCGGATCCAGCCGCCGTGCGCGGACCGCGCGTAGACGTCCACTTCGGACGGTCCGGAACCGGTGCCGAGACTGGTCGTCACCTCGGTGTGCGCGGCGAGCGGAAGCACCCGGTGCAGTTCGAGGCCACCGACCCGCAGTTGCCCGCCGGACCGCGGGACGGCCTTGGCCGCCGCGAGCGCGAGTTCCAGGAAACCGGCGGCGGGAAACAGCGGGACCCCCATCGCCGCGTGGTCGGCCAGCCACGGCAGGACAGCGGTCCCGACGTCCGCGCGCCACAGGTGCCCATCGCCGGTCGGCTGTTCGATGTGGACGCCCAGCAACGGATGCGTGCCACCGGTTCCGGGCCGGGAGGCCGCGCGGCGTGGCCAGAACCGCTCGTGCCGCCAGCGCGGGGCGGGCAGCGCGACCGGAACCGGACGGGGGCCGCGGGCATCGAGCACGCCGGGCAATCCGAGCGTGTGGAGCCGGGCGAGTGTGGTCAGGAACGCCGTCCGCTCGTCGATCTTGCGGCTCGCGGACGGCAGCGCGAGCGCCCCGGTGCTCTGCTCGATCGCGGTCAGCGCCACCGGATGCGGTGAGATCTCGACGAACACGCCGTATCCGTCGGCGGTCGCCGCCGCCAGTGCCTGGCTGAACCGCACCGGACGGCGCAGGTTCGCCGCCCAGTACTCGACGTTGAACGTCGGTGTCCGCTGTGGATCTTCGAGAACACTGCTATAGCCGGGGATTTTGGCCGGTTGCGGGGAGAGCCCGTCGAGGTCGGCGCGGAACCGGTCGACTACGGCGTCGACGGCGTCCGAATGCCCGGCACCCCGGACCGGCAGCCGCCTGGCCAGCCTGCCGAGGCTCTCGACGTGCGTGACCAGCGCCTCGACCTGGTCCGTGGCGCCGCTGACGGTGCACTGGACCGGCGACGCGTAGACCGCGACGGTGATCCCGGGGAATTCCGCTTCCAGGTCGGCCAGCTCGGCCGGAGACAGCTCCACCACGGCCATCGCGCCGTCGCCGGTCCCGTCGACCTCCGCGAGCAGCCGGGCCCGGGTGATCATCACGCGCAGGCCGTCCGCGACGTCCAACGCTCCCGCGACGACGGCGGCCGCGACCTCGCCCATCGAATGCCCGAGCACCGCGGCCGGGACGACACCGTGTGCGCGCCAGAGCCCGGCGAGCGCGAGCTGCATGCCGAACAACGCGAGTTGCGTCGCGCCGAGGTCCGGCAGGTCGCGCTCACCGGAGAACACCTCGCGCAGGGAGAACCCTGTTTCGGCCCGGAACACCGGATCGAGGGCCTCGATCTCGGCGCGGAACGCGGGTTCGCTGCGCAGCAGGAGGCGGCCCATCCCAGGCCATTGAGCGCCGTAACCGGAGAAGACGAACACGACACCGGGCACGGCCCCGGCCTCGGCGGCGGTCAGTCCCCGCACCGCGGCGGCCGCCCGGGCACGCCCGTCGGCGACCACGGCGCCCCGCACCGGGAGATGGTCCCGGCCCCGGGCCAGGGTCGCGGCGACGACGTCCAGCGGCACCGCGGCGTTGGCGGGGTCTTCGAGCCAGTCCGCGAGATCGGCGGCCCGCGCCCGGAGCACTTCGGACGACCGGGCCGACAACGCGAGCACCTGCGGGCCTTCGGTTTCCTCACCACGAGCGGGGAACGACGCGGCAGGCCACTCTTCGAGCACGACGTGGGCATTGGTGCCGCCGAACCCGAACGCGGAGATCCCGGCGCGCGCGACACCCGAGTACCGCGGCCAGTCCGTCCCGGCGCCGACCACTCGCAGGCCGAGACCGGCGAAATCGATGTGCGGGCTGGGTTCGCGATGATGCGGGGTCGGCGGCAGGCGCCGGTGGACCATCGCGAGAACGACCTTGATCAACCCGGCGATCCCCGCCGCGCCTTCCAAATGGCCGAGGTTGCCCTTCACCGAGCCGATCAGGAGCGGGCGGCCGGGTTCGCGCCCGGCTCCGAGCACCTCGCCGAGCGCACCCGCCTCGATCGGATCCCCCAGCTCGGTACCGGTCCCGTGCGCCTCCACGTAGTCCACCGAGGACGGTTCGACACCCGCAGCCGCGTACGCGTCACGCAGCAGTGAGGCCTGCGCGTCGGGACTGGGCGCGACGAGGCCGTTGGACCGGCCGTCGGAGTTCACCGCGCTGCCGCGGATCACCGCGAGCACCCGGTCCCCCGCCCGGCGGGCGGCCTTCAGCGTTTTGAGCACGACCACCCCGCAGCCCTCACCGCGGGCGATACCGTCGGCGGCGGCGTCGAACGGTTTGCAGTGACCGTCCGGGGCCAGCACCCCGGCACGCTGGAAGGTCGCGGTGACGGCGGGCGAAAGCAGCAGGTTCACTCCGGCGGCGAGCGCGGTCCGGCATTCGCCGCGACGCAGGCTCTGCACCGCCTGATGCACCGCCACCAGCGAGGACGAACAAGCGGTGTCGAGGGTGAGACTCGGCCCGCGCAGGTCGAACAGGTACGAAAGCCGGTTGGCGGTGATGCTCGTCGCAGCCCCGGTGGCGGACCAGACGTCGACTGCCGCGGGGTCGCTCATCGTCAGGTGGCCGTACTCACCAGCCGAAAGGCCGACGAACACGCCGGTCCTGCTTCCCCGCAGGGTGGACGGCGGGATACCGGCGTGTTCCAGCGCCGCCCACGCGACTTCGAGCAGTATCCGCTGCTGCGGATCCATTGCTTCGGCCTCACCCGGCACGATGCCGAAGAACTCGGCGTCGAAGCCCGCGATGTCGTCGAGGAATCCGCCTCGGCCCGGAAGCCAGTCGAGGTCGGTGTCCCAGCGACCTTCGGGGACCTCTCGGATGCCGTCGCGTCCCGCGTCCAGGAAATGCCAGTACCGCTCCGGGGACTCGGCCCCGCCCGGCAGGCGGCAACCGACGCCGACGATCGCGATCGGTTCCTCCGTACGGCCTTCCACGCTCACGACGGCTTCACGCTCTACTGTGGACAGTCGCTCGGCGAGGGCGGCGATCGTCGGGTACTGCCACACCAGGGTCGGCGGCAGCGGACGGCCGAGGTGCTGGCCGAGATCGGCGGCGAGTTCCATCGACTCCCGCGACGACAAGCCGCTCTCGTGCAGCGGGCGGTCCGGATCCACCCGGTCCTCGGGCACGCCGGTCCGCTCCGCCACCCGAGCGGTCAGCCAGGCACGGATCGCCGCGTTCACCCGAGCCGCCGCGCGGTCAGCGGACCATCCACATAGGACTTCCGGCACAGCGCGCGGCTGATCTTGCCGCTGGAGGTGCGCGGAACTTCGCCCGGTCCGAGGAAGACGACGTCATGCGGGCGCAGGCCGTGCGCGACCGCGACCGCCCTCCGGATCTCTCCGGCCGCCACGGTGATGTCGGCCTCGAACGCCTTGGCCCGCTCCAGCACCACGATCGCCGCTTCGCCGTCTTCATGCTCGATCGCGAAGGCCGCGGCGGAATGCGGCCGGACCGCGGGATGCGTCTCCACGGTCTGTTCGATGTCCTGCGGGTAGTGGTTGCGGCCGTCGACGACGACGAGATCCTTCAGCCTGCCGGTCATGAACAGCTCACCGTCGTGGCGCACGCCGAGATCCCCGGTCGCCAGCCAGCCCGCACCGGACTCCGGATCCACCGGCGGCAGACCGAAGACGGCGGCGGACGCGGCGGGCCGTCCCCAGTAACCGACGCCGATGTTCGGGCCGCTGACCTGGATCTCCCCCACCCTGCCCGGTTCGACGAGCGCGCCGGTGACCGGGTCGGCGATGCGGATCCGCTGACCGGCCGGAAGTCCGCAAGAGACGAGCGTGGTGGACGCCACACCCGGTCCGGCGGGGATCGCGACCCCCGCGGCAAGCCGGTCGCGGTCGAACGTGACCTGTCTCGGCGCCTTGCCCGCCTCGGTGACGGACACGAGCACGGTGGCCTCTGCCAGCCCGTACGAGGAACGGTGCACCTCGGGGCGCAGGCCGCACTCGGCGAAGGCGTCGTGGAACTTCGCGATGGTCGCGGGCAGGACCGGCTCGCTTCCGTTGATCAGCGAGACGACGCGGCTCAGTTCGAGGTAACTCTTCTCGTCCTCGCTCACGCGGGAAGCGCTGTAGGCGTAGGCGAAATTCGGGGCAGCGCTGATCGCGCCGGGGCTCGCCGAGAGCGCGCGCAGCCAGCGGGACGGACGTTCGAGGAACGCGAGCGGGTCCATCAGCACCGAGGCCACCCCGGCTGCCATCGGCGCGCCGATACCGAGGATCAGGCCCATGTCGTGGAAGAGCGGCAGCCAGCTGACGGTGGACGTCGCCGAAGTCTCGATCGCGTAGGCGTCGCAGGCCTGGCGGGCGTTGGTGAGCGCGTTGCGGTGGGTCAGCATCACTCCCGCCGGGGTGCGCGTGGAACCGGACGTGTACTGGAGGTACGCCAGTCCGTCCGGTTCCGGTCGCGGCCAGGACTGTTCACCGGCCGCGACCGGAGCTGAGGTGTCGACGGCGAGCACCGCGGGCCGCTCGGTGTCCGTCGAGGCGAGGAAACCGGAGACGCCGTCGATCCCGTCGGCGGTGGTGAGCACGACGCGCGGCGCGCAGTCGGCGAGCACGGCGGCCAGCCTGCCCGCGTGCCCGGGGAGGTCCGGGGCGAACAGCGGGACCGCGACCAGCCCGGCCCGGATCGCGCCGAGGAAGGCGACGACGTAGTCGGCGGACTGCCGCGCCAGGATCGCGGCCCGCTCCCCCGGCACGGCGAAAACCGCCAGCCGGGTGGCGAGAGCGCCGACCCGGTCGTCGAGTTCGCGCCAGGACAGGGTGACCGCCCGGCCGTCCGCGCCGGTTCGATGGTCGAGGTAGGTCACGGCGACCTCGTCGCCGAGTCGCCGGGCCCAGTACTCCAGCAGGGTCGCGAACGACTCCCCGAAGAGTGCGTCGTCCCGCCCTGGTGCGGCGACGACCGTTTCCGAAATGGTTTCCATAGCCCCTCGTTTGACGACGTGAGCAGGAGCGAGTGAATTCGGAACGGCACCGTTGCCGAAAATCGGATTCCATTCCGGAGACCGTTCTTTGTCTGCCGGGAACTGTATGGATCGGCCGGGAAGAGTGTCAATCAAAGGAGTGCGAAACACTGATTCCAGTGCGGCCATGCTCACCGTGAAGAGAGAAACGGGTCCCCCCGCTTGTCACTTCGGGACGGACTTTGCCCCGTTTGGCCGCTCAGCAGCCGGAGCGCGAGGAGCGCGCCGACGAGTTGCAACGCCGCCGCGGTCAGCAGACCCGCCGTGTAGCCATCGGCCAAAGCGGGTCCGTGGCCTTCGCCGAGCTTCGCCGTGCGCACCACCGTCAGCACGGCTCCGATCAGCGCGACCCCCAGCGCGCTCGACAGTTCACGGGACGCGGTGAGCAGACCGGAAGCGGCACCAGCGTGCTTCTCCGCCACGATTTCCAGCGCGTGCGAGGTCAGCGGCGTGGTCAGCGCGGATCCGGCGCCGATGAGCACCAGGCCGGAAAGCCGCGGGAGCACCTCCGGGACGTGGTTGACCGCGGCGACCGCCAGCAGTCCGGCGGCGACCAGGGCCAACCCGGCCGCGACAGTCCGATGTGGACCGAATCGCGGTACCGCCCAGGGCACGAGCGGGGTCGCGGCGACGACCGCGACCGCCACCGCGACCAGCGGCAATCCGGCGAGCATCGGCCCGAGCCCGAGGGATTCCTGGTGCAGCAACGGCGTGAAGAAGAAGACGCCCGAGACACCCAGTCCCCACAGCAACTGCACGATGAGCGCGCCGGTGAAGACCCGATGACCGGTCAGTTCCGCGGGCACCAGCCGCTCGCGCGCGCGTCTTTCCCTGCGCACGAACCAGATCGCGAAGCCCACCCCGGCGGCGCCGAGCACCACGCCCAGCTCCACCACGGCCGCGGTGACCAGGACCATCCCGGTGGTCACCACCAGCATCGACAGTACAGCGGGGCGTGCTTTCGATCCCCGATCACGACCGGTGGTGTCGAGAGTGCGCAGCAGGACCAGCATCGCCGCCACGAACGGGAGATTGACGAAGAAGATCCAGCTCCAGCCCAGGTATTCGCTCAGCACGCCGCCGAGCGTCGGGCCGAGGGCCAGCGCGACCGCGAGACAGGCCGTCCACACCGTCGCGCCGAGGGCCCGTCGTCGCGCGTCGAGATTCGTCCGCAGCAGGCTAAGCAGGGCCGGGACCAGGAACGCCGCCGCGGCACCCTGCAAGACCCGCGCGGAGATGACGAGCCACGCCGTCGTGGCCAGCCCGCCGGCGGCCGCTCCGGCGCCGAACGTGAGCAGCCCGGCCCTCAGCGTCGCGGCCTGCCCCCAGCGGTCGACCAGCGTGCCCGCCACCGGCAGCAGTCCGGCGAACGCGAGCATGTATCCGATGCTCACCCATTGCAGGGCGGGCAGATCGAGGGCGAGATCGCGGGCGATCGAAGGCGCGCCCGCCGCGACGATCGTGTTGTCGAGGGTGGTGACGAATGCCCCGAGCGCGATCATGGCCAGTGTCCGCGGAATCATTTCTCACCTCGCGAGTGAACGGTTTGCACCGTCCTTACCACTCACGACATGCTCACCCTTACTCACGTGACAATTCCCGTCTGCCCCGTTGACATCCCCGCGACAGAACCTCATTCGATCACGCCCTCCGCACCGCGCGGCACCGGCTGACCGCTGAAGTATCTGAAGGCCCCTTCCTTTCGCGTAGGTATACCGGTTGCGAAGCCCCGCGAGCGGGGAGGATTTCGGACGTTCACCGTCCGGAATCCTCCCCGCTCGACCCTTACGGGCACCAGCGATGTCAAAACCGGTTACCCAGAGCAGCGCTGACCAGCAGCTCTGCGACTTCGCCGGGGACTAACTGCTCGCGGGCATCCCCTTCTCGCCGGCTTCCGGCGTGACCGCGCCTTCGAGCAGTTCACGCACGATCTCGTTCGCCTTGCGCACCTGGGGCGTGAGCATCTTGATCTTGATCTTCCCGTTGTGCCCGAGGTTGCCGCCGACCTCGACCGTCGTGTCCTCACCCGGCAGGGGCAGCCCCTGGCAGCCGGTGAACTTCTCGTTCGGCGTCAGACCGGTCTGGAAGTAGGCGACGATCGGGTCGTCGACGCAGTCGGTGTTGTACGGGAAGATCCCGTGGCTGCCTTCGTTGTCGACGCTGATCATCTTCGCGCCCGGCAGGCCGTTCGCGGTGGCGATCCCACCTTCGTACGGCGTGGCCGCGTCGAGTTCGGCCTGCGCGACCAGCAGCTTCGGGAACGTCCTCTGGTCCGGCGCCGGCTTGGCGTTGGCGGTCGGCCAGAACGCGCACAGCGGCGCACCCGACTGGGCCATGATCGGCGCGATGAACGGCGCGTTCACGGTCAGGTCGGCCTGCCAGTAGTTCCAGTAGCGCAGGTTCTGGTTCCACTGGCCGTCCTGGCAGCGGATCGCCTCGAACGCGGCGTCCCAGGTCTCGACTTCGGCGCCGCCCTGGTAGGAGGCTTTGCGCTCGACCGAGTTCTTCTTCGCGATGGCTTCCAGCGCGTTCTTCTTGCCTTTGGCGAGGAACGCTTTGTTCGCGTCGGTCAGGCCGGGCGTGGTCAGCGCCTCGGCGACGACCTGCTCGAGTTTCTCCGCGTCGGTCCCGGCGGTAGCGGGCTTCTTGATCAGCGCGGCCACCATGGAGGCGGCCGACGGGTACTGCCTGGTGTCGTACATCGCCGGGATGATGAACCAGGCGGCGTTGAGCATGCCCGCGAACTCACGGGTGCCGCCCGCCTCCTCCCAGTCGCGGCGGATCTCGAACGGGTCGGTGCCCGCCTTGTACTCGGCGTCGTTGCGCGCCATGTAGGGCAGCAGCGCGTCCTGGAACTGGCGGTCACGGCTGCGCGGCTGAAGGTCCCAGGTCTTCTCCAGCGTCGAGCGGCTCGCGTCGGTCGAGGAGTCCAGCAGGAACCGATGCGCCTTGCCCGGGAACGTCGTGGCGTACCAGGTGCCGAGCCACGTGCCGTACGAGTAGCCGATGTAGCTGATCTTCTTCTCGCCGAGCAGCACCCGGATGAAGTCCATGTCGTACGCGGTCTGCTCGGTGGTGATGAACTTCGTCAGCGGGTTCTTCAGGCAGCCTTCGGCCTTCGCCCGGCTGATCACGTTCTGATCGGTGCTGTCCGGCACGGTGTAGCTGCACGTCAGCGGCGTGCTCAAGCCGACACCGCGGGGATCGAAGCCGACGAAGTCGTACTGCGAGGCCAGCACGGGGCTGCGCATCGCCATCGCGGCGCCCCACGGCAGGCCTTCACCGCCGGGTCCGCCCGGGTTGACCAGCGCGATGCCCTGTCTGCCGGTGCCGGGGTAGGCGGTCGCGGTCTTGGAGACGCGGACGCCGATGGTGTTGCCGTCCCGCGGGTCGTGCCAGTCACGCGGCACCTGGACGGTGGCGCAGGCGAGACCCTTGACCTTCTTCAGTGCGGCTTCCGTCGCCGGGGCGACCGAGGGGAACGAACACTCACCCCAGGCCACCTCCTGCTTGGTCAGCGCGCCGGCGAGCGCCGCCGTGTCCGGGTCCGCCTTGGTGGCGGGTGCCGCGCCCGCGGAGGAGGCCGGCACCAGGCCCGAGGCCAGAAAGGCACCGGCGATCACCGCCACCGCGCCTCTCCGCGTCTTTCTCGTACTACTGATCACCATGATCCCTTTCGACCGGAGCCCCCGACGTCCGTACGAGAAGTAAAGACAGGTGATCAGCACTCCCATACGGCCGTGAGATGGCGGATACCCGGCATGGCGGGATCTCGACACCGAAGGCGCGACCAGCGTAACGACTCCGGATGATTCGCGACCTGTGGGTGTGCCCGCGACCGATCTCAGCACCCTGTCCCTCCCCGGCTGGGCCGTGCCCACGGCCCCGCGCCGGGTGGCCGTGGCCGGGCAAGCGATCCGGATCCGAAGGGAATGGTGGCAGCGTTCGATCGCGTCCAGAAGGCTGCCCGGTGCGCCGCCGTCGGCCTCGACACTGACCCGCGCCGACGTCTGGGAGCCGGGCGAGGACGTGTTCGCCCTCCTGTGGCGGACACTGGCCTGGGGGTCCGGCAGTCACCTGCGGCAGAACAGCGCGCGGCTCAACAGCATCGAACGCGATCTACCGCGCGCGGCGGAACTCCTGACCCGGGCCGCGGCCGAATCGCGGCGCGATCCGGCCCGCGCCTACGCGGTCCTGCGGCCGGACAGGCACAACCTGATCCCCGGGCTCGGGCCCTCCTTCTTCACGAAGTTCCTGTATTTCGCCGGTGGCGGAGCACCGGGCCATCCCTGCCTGATCCTCGACCGGGTGGTCGCTTCCGCCCTGCGCGAATTCGGATGGGGCTCCTTGCATCGCGCCGGTCCCTGGCCCGTGGACTCTTACGAGCGCTACTGCGGCCTGCTCGCACGCTGGGCGAGTGAACACGGGTGCGCACCCGATGAGGTGGAGGCCGCGATCTTCTCCGGGAGGGTCACCCGGCCGGCGTCAACCCGGATGTAGACCGGGTCCGGGATCGGGATCCGTCGACCGCGCGATCGGCGTCGGGCTGAGCGACGCGTCGTCCTCCCCCTCTTCCAGGAGGGTCGCCGCGGCGCCGACCACCTTCAGATCCGGCTCGCCGACGGTGTCCTCGTCCTTGTCGGCGTAGTCCACCCGCGCGAGCACACTGCGCATCGCCTCGACGCGGGCACGTTTCTTGTCGTTGCTCTTGACCACCGTCCACGGCGCGATCTCCGTGTCGGTGGCACGGAACATCGCGACCTTCGCCTCGGTGTAGGCGTCCCAGCGATCGAGTGACTTGATGTCGTTGGAGCTGAGCTTCCACTGGCGCACCGGGTCGACCTGCCGGATGAGGAATCGGGTCCGCTGCTCGGATTTCGACACGGAGAACCACAACTTCACCAGGAGGATCCCGTCGTCGACGAGCATCCGCTCGAACGTCGGGGCCTGCCGCATGAACCGCTCGTACTGCTCGTCGGTGCAGTACTCCATCACCCGTTCGACGCCGGCGCGGTTGTACCAGGAGCGATCGAACAGCACGATTTCGCCTTCGGTGGGCAGATGGTTCACGTAGCGCTGGAAGTACCACTCGCCCTGCTCACGTTCGCTGGGCTTGCTCAGCGCCACCGCCCGCGCGCCGCGCGGGTTGAGATGTTCGGTGAACCGTTTGATGGTGCCGCCCTTGCCCGCCGCGTCCCGGCCTTCGAACAGGATCACCATGCGGCCGCCGGTGTCCTTGATCCAGTACTGCAGTTTCAGCAGTTCGATCTGCAACGACCTCTTGACCACGTCGTACTCGTCGCGGGTCATCCGCGTCGAATACGGATAGTTCTCTCGCCAGGTGTCGATCGGGGAACCGTCCGGGCGGAGCAGGACCGGGTCGTCGGCATCGTCGTAGTCGACGACGAGACGCTGGTCCCGCAGTTCCGGGAAGTGCGCGGCGAGATCAGGCGATGGGTCGAGCACACGTCGCTGATACCCGGGGTAGGCGGCGGGCAAACGCGGCGATCAACCGCGGCCCGCGCGCAAGTGATCGCGCAGCGCCCGCGCCACGCGGGCCATCAGCACTTCGGCTTCCGGCTGGATCGCCGCGGGCACCCGGGATTCGGTCAGCGCGGCGATCGCGAAGATGCCGCCGTCGGCGTGCTCGACCACCCCGACCTCGTGCCGCAGGTTCAGCAGGGTGCCCGTCTTGGACGACCATGTCGTGGCGTCGGAGACGAAGTCGGGACTCAGCCGCTGGCGCAACAGGTTGAGCCCCATGAGTTCGCGCACCCTCGCCGCCACCCGAGCGTCCACTTTGGACGGTTTCCACAGCGCTTCGAGCAGGCCGACGAACGCGCGGGCCGAGCCGGAACTCGCGCGGGTGATGTCCAGCTGGGGAACGGGATGTCCTTGTCCCGCGGTGCCCGCGCTGATCGCGAGGGCGTGCGCGAGGTGGACGTCCGTGGGGTCGAAGCGTTCCGCGGGCGTGTCGCTCAGATCCGCCGCCGGATGCCGCGCGGAGATCCCGGCGACACCCCAGTCGCGCGTCATCCTGGTGACTTCGGCGGGCGGTGTCAGGGAGAACAGTGCGTCGGCCGCGGTTTCGTCGCTGATGGCCATGGCGAGGTAGAGCAGGTCGTCGATCGCGACCCTCGCCGGATGCCGGAACCGGGTCAGCCCGGTCGGTCCGGGCGCGGTGGCCCGGCCCGGCCGGACGTCGATCGGGGTCGAGCCGTCCAGTTCGCCCAGCCGGATCCGCTCCAGGGTCGCCGCGGCGAGCGGGATCTTCACCAAGGAGGCGCTCGGGAACACCAGATCGGGATCGATGCCGATCTCGTACCCGGTCCGCAGGTCGCGTACCAGGAACGAGCCCCGCAGACCGCCGTCGTCGAGTTCCGCGCGCAACCGCGGGAGCGGCGTCTCCGTGGTCATGTCGTCTCCTCCGCGCCGAGACACCGGGCGATGTCGGACCACAATCGTGCACGCAGCCGCTGCGCGTCCTCGCCGAGCCCCGCCGTGATCTCGAAGCCGCGAGCGAGCCGGATCTCGCCGAGAGGCAGCCAGTCCAGCCCGAGTTCGGCGGCCTGGGCCGTCGAACACACCAGCAGATCGGCCGAACCGAACACGGCCGCCGCGGCCGCGGTGAGCGAATCGGCGACGGCGACCTGGGCAGGCCGCAGCCCCACCGAGTCACGCACGCGGAACAGGCGGTCGCGGATATGCGGGACGTCGTCCTCCGGCTGGATCCAGACCCGGCGCGGCGGGCGGCCGGATCGGCCGACACGCAACGTCTCCAGGTAAAAGGAACTCGCTCGCGGCCTGGTCCCACCGGCGACCCCCAAGGGAACCTTCCACCCGCCCTCTTCCGCGGGAACGGCCGTGAGAGCGGCCCGGACCTCTTGCGTGCGCACGAGTTCCGGCCGCTCGCGGGGACCGGCGCGGCGGAATTCCAGGAAGACGTCCAGCGTTCGTGCCGCCGCGTCGAGTTCGGCGAGTTCGCGGGTGGTGCAGGTTTCCGGTACCGCGAGCCGCATCGGCCGCAGTTTGGCGCGTTGCGCGTCGTGTTCCATCGCGTCGGCCAGGGCCACCAGGCGTTTCGCCGACGGCAGCATGTCCTGCCCGAACGGTGTCAGCAGGGCGCGACGGGTGGTGCGGTCGAACAGCCGCTCGCCGAAATGCCGTTCGAGCGCGGCGATGCGACGGCTCGCCACGGGCTGGGGAATCCGCGCGATGGCGGCTCCCGCGGTGAAGGAGCCGGCCTCGCTCACGCTCACGAACGCCCGGCAGCCGCCGATCAGGTCCACCACCACATACTATGCGTGAATCGCATGGAACCGGTCATTCAGGTCTTGGACAGCATGAGCGGCGATGGACAGACTGCGGACATCGAACGATCTTGAAAGGAAGTCACCCGTGTCCGTCATCTCCCGCCGGTGGGCAGGCCGAGCCGCGCTCCTGGCGCTCTCGGTCGTGTCACTCGCCGCGTGTTCCACTCCCGCCCCGGCGCAGCCGCCTGCCGCCGCACCCGTCAGCGCCCCGGTCGCGACAGCCGGACGAGCCGACTTCGAGCAGCTCGAACGCGCCTTCGGCGCCCGGCTCGGGCTGTACGCGGTGGACACCGCGACCGGCCGCGAGGTCGCCTTCCGCGCCGACGAGAGGTTCGCCTACGCCTCGACGCACAAGGCGTTCAGCGCCGGTGGCGTCCTGCAACGGACCCCGATCGCGGACCTGGGCCGGACAGTCACCTACCGCGCACAGGACCTGGTCTCCAACTCGCCGGTCACCGAAAAGCACGTCGACACCGGCATGCCGCTCCGCGACGTCATCGATGCCACCCTTCGCTACAGCGACAACACCGGCGGCAACCTGCTCTTCCGCGAACTCGGCGGCCCGGCGGGCCTCGGCGCGGTGCTGCGCGGGATCGGTGACACCACCAGCCACGTCGACCGGATCGAACCCGAACTGAACGACACCGCTCCCGGCGACATCCGGGACACCAGCACACCTCGCGCCCTTGCCGTGAGCCTGCGTGCCTTCGCCCTCGGCAACGCCCTACCCGAGGACAAGCGCAAGATCCTGGTCGACATCATGCGCGCCAACACCACCGGCGACACGAACATCCGTGCCGGAGTCCCCGGCTGGCCGGTCGCCGACAAGACGGGGACCGCGAGCTACGGGACGCGCAACGACATCGGCGTCATCTGGCCGCCGAACCGGGCGCCGATCGTCCTTTCGGTGCTGACCGACCGGGCCACCAAGGACGCCGGGATCGACAACAAGCTGCTCGCGCAGGCCACGGCGGTCGCGGTCAAGGCCCTCTCCTGACCGGACCTCCCGGAGTGGACACGGCACCCCGCCAGAGCAAACGGCTATACCGGATCGGACCGAATGGTCTTGGACATCGCCGACGACGCCGAATGAGACTGCCAGTGCGCGTAACCGCCGTCCAATTACGCATGATCGCCGTCTGATCACGCGACACTAGGCCAGGTCGGCGGGCCTCGCCCTCAGTCTCGCGGCGATCCGGGCCAGCGCCTGCCGGTCGTCTTCGGTCAGCGGGTCGAGGACGAGCTCCCGCACCGAACGGACATGCGTGGGGGCCGCGGCGACGACCACGTCGTAGCCGGAGTCGGTGAGCGCGGCGAGGGTGTACCGGCCGTCGGCGGGATCCGGCGAGCGCCGCACCCATCCGCGTTCCTCGAAGCGTTTGACCACATTGGACAGCCGAGAGAGCGAACCGTTGGCGAGGTAGGCCAGTTCACTCATCCGCAGCCGCCGCTCCGGGGCCTCCGAAATATGGCTGAGGGTCAGATACTCGAACAACGTCAGACCGGCTTCGTGCTGCAGCGGCGACTCGAGCCGCCCTGGCAGCAGCAGGACCAGGGAGACCAGACCGGTCCAGGCTTCTTTCTCGGACGGGGTCAGCCACAGCGCGTCGTCCGGGTCCGGGGTAGCGGAAGTGGCCATGCCGGAACCTTACCCACCGTGGCGCCACTTCACGCGTGAAGCGAATTCGTGCTAGGTTTGACTTCAAGAATGAAGTCAACGAAGGGATCACCATGACCAAGCCGGAGTTCTTCACCACCCCCGGTTACGGCGACCAGCAGCTGGCCGAGATGCGTTACAGCCAGGCGGTGCGCGTCGGCGATCGCATCGAAACCTCCGGGCAGGGCGGCTGGGACGACGACTGGAACTTCCCCGAGTCCTTGGAAGCCGAAATCGTCCAGGCCTTCGAGAACGTCGAACGGACCCTCGCCACCGCGGGCGCCACCTGGCGCGACGTCATCGCCGTGAACTCCTACCACGTCCCGGACTCCCCCGAGACCATCGGCGAGGCCCACAACCGCGTGATGGTCGCGCAGTTCCGCGAGCGCATGGGCGACCGCGCGCCCATCTGGACCGAGATCGGCGTCCCGGCCCTCGGCGCGCCCGGGATGCGGGTGGAGATCCGGGTGACCGCGATCGCCGGCCGGGAGGAGCCCCCGCGAGGCCGGTGA
Organism: Amycolatopsis coloradensis; assembly: GCF_001953865.1. Taxonomy (GTDB): domain Bacteria; phylum Actinomycetota; class Actinomycetes; order Mycobacteriales; family Pseudonocardiaceae; genus Amycolatopsis; species Amycolatopsis coloradensis. Next base: position 34,517 of record NZ_MQUQ01000018.1, on the reverse strand, counting down.
TTCTCGAGCTCCACAGCGGAAGGAGTGTGAGTACCCTCCCTCCTGGGTACTCAGCCCATGCGCCCATGCTCTTGGCCCAGCTGGGAAAACCCGCTAAGGAGACACGCATGGGTAGAACCGGAACACGCCACGCCTACGAATTCCCCAGTGGCAGCGCGCCCCCGCTGCGGGAAGTCCGGGCATGGCTGCGCGACCGGCTCGGCGGAGTCGGCCGGGGCACCGTGGCCGACACCGAGCTACTGACCACGGAATTGGTCGCCAACGCGCACGAACACGCCGACGGCGTCACCGAACTGCGGGTGTCCCTCCCTTCCGGACGTGCCGTGGTCCGCGTCGAAGTCGACGACCGCCGCCCGCAACTGAAACCGCACCGGGTGGTCAACCGGGATCCGATGAGCCCGCACGGGCGGGGGCTGGCCTTGGTCGAGGCGATCAGTACCGACTGGGGGGTGGACACCGGCGCCGGGATCAAAACGGTGTGGGCGGAGATCCCGGTGCTCTGACACGATCACCGCGTGGACGACTCGCAACGCGGTCTCGCTCGGCCGGCTTCGAGGACTACGCCGCTCGCGGCTGGACGCTCGTCGACGTCCTGGTAGATCGGCTGGGACGCGGGCACGCTCACCGTGGAACCGGCGGTGCGCTGACGAGTGACGGATCCACGGTCCCGTCGAGCCACGCACGAAGGACCCGGTTGAACAGTCCGGCGTCCTCCACGTTCCAGATGTGGTGCATCCCCGGCACGAGCCGTGACTGCGCCTGGGGCGCGGCCCGCACGATTTCCGGCAGGGATCGCCGCACCGCGGCGGAATCCTTCTCCCCCGCGACCGCGAGCAGCGGGCCTGAGTAGCGACGGACCTCCTCGGGCGCCCCGCCCGCGCACGCTTCGGCGACCATCGCGGACTCGGTTTCGCGGCGCACCGAGACACCGTGCTCGACATACCGGTCGCGCGAGTCTCCGGGAAGCCTGAAGGCCACGGCCTGGGCACGCCAGAACCAGCGGGCTCGCAGGAATGCCAGCTGCACCCCGCAGTACAGGCGCATCCCGGCACCGGCGGGCAAGAGCGGCGCACTGGTGAGGAACGCCGAACTCACCCGGTCCGGATGCCGCGCCAGCACACGCAACGCGGTGAGTGCTCCGAGGGAAAGCCCGACGAGATCGAACTGACCGTCGACCCCGTGCCCGGTCACTCTCGCGACGACGTCGTCCGCCACCGCGTCCAGCCCCGGCCAGCCCTCGCGGACCCGCTCGCCGAAGCCCGGCAGATCCGGCGTGAACACCGTCCGGTCGCCGAACGCGGGCAACTGCGGCATCCACATCCAGTTCGCGACATTGCCGCCGTGCAGCAGCACCACCGGCCGCTTCGCCGTCGCCGTCCCGGCGGGGTGCACCTCGGGGAACGTGCTCACGCGAACTCCTCTTCGACCGTGTCCAGCCAGTCGAGTTCGACGCGCAGGTGCGCGATTCCGTTGTCCAAAGTAGACAGTCGCAACCGGCTGGCGCGGTCGGACGCCGCGGACTCGGCCCGCGTCCGTTCGAACTGCTCCAGCCGGGCCCGAGTCGCTTCGCGACGTCCCGCCAGCAGCGCGCGGAAGCCGTCATCGTCGAGGTCCGCGCCGAAGAACACCCGCGCGAGAAAGGGATCTCGTTCGACGTGCCGCTCCGGCTCGCTCGCCAGCCACCCGGCGAGAGCCGCCCGCCCCGCGGCGGTGATGCGGTGTTCCTGCCGGTCCGGCGCCCCGGACCCGGCCACCTTCTCGACCTCAGCGAGCCCGTCGGCGACGAGCTGGGCGAGAGTGCGGTAGATCTGCGCTTTGTCCGCCGCCCAGAAGTGCCCGACGGTCGACTCGAAATGACGCTTGAGGTCGTAGCCGGTCATCGGCACGAGCGCGAGCAGCCCCAGGATGAGACGGGAAAGAACCATGCCACTAGTAGACAACTCATCTAGAGATTTGTCAACTAGACTTCGTCAGGGACCTACTTCGACTCGATCCGTCCGAGCGGATCGGACTCGGCGGCCAGCGCGTCAGCCGCCTCCCGCCAAGCGGGATCGCCCGGGTGCAGCTCGCTGCGGAGATAGGCCGACGTGAGCCACTGCACCGCGGCCACTCGCCCCGGGTTCTCGTCCGTGGTCTCGGCGACGTCGTAGCCGGAGATCCCGCCGAGCCCGTGCTCCGCGCCGAACAGGGTGAGCAAAGTCTTGCGTCCCGGGGAAAGGAAGTACGGGTCGGCGTGCCAGTCCGGGCCGCGGACCGTCAGATGTGCCGAAGCGTCCTTGTCACCGGCGACGACGAGCGCGGGGGTCGTCATCGCGGAGAAATCCGCGCTCAGGAAGAAGGGGTAATTCTCCGCCACGAACTCGGTGACGGCGTCGCCGCCGCGGCCGGGTGCGGCGAGCAGCACTCCGGCGGAGATCCGGGGTTCGGCCAGGTTCACTTCCGTTCCGGTGCGGGGTTCGGTGTACCGCGCGCCCAGCAGCAGACTCGCGGTGTGCCCGCCCATCGAGTGCCCGGCAACGGCGACCTTGTCCCGGTCCAGGCGCCCGCCGAGGCCCGGTACCGCGGCCTCGATCTCGTCGAGCCGGTCGAGGATGCCGATCATGTCCTCGGCCCGGGATCGTTGATACAGGGGCGCTTCCGGGTGATCGGACCCCAAATCCAGCGTCCTGGAACTTAGGTGGGTGGGCTGAAGGACCGCGAACCCGTGCGTCACCCAATGGTTCACGAGCGGCGCATAGCCGTTCAGCGACGACAGGTGGTTCGAATGGCCCTGGCCGTGCGACAACAGGATGATCGGCAGCCTGTCGCCGGTCACCGGCACCGAGACCCGGACTCGCAGATCCACGGCACGGCCCGGGAAAGGCAGCACCACCGGACTGATCGACAGGACAGGGGCGGAGGCCGAAAAGCTCATGACTTGTCTTCCCTCGGGTCGGCGAACTAAACGGAACAGTGTTCCACAAACATACGGATCACTGTTCCGCTTTGTCAAACGCCCCTCGCCGGGCCGGCGCGCCTCGACGATCACACGGGTCAGGCGCCGGGGCGCAGGTATTTCCGGGCCCACTCCTCGAACCCGGTGAGCGGAAGGCCCAGCTCCGTCGCGTACTCCGGGCGCCCCGGCTGGCCGACGGCGTTCAACCACTCGTGCGAGGCGCCCATCGGCGGCATTCCCGCGGCCGACGCCTGCTCCACCGTCATCTCCGGTGCGGGCAGGCGTACGCCAAGAGCGTCGGACAGGATCGCGGCGATCTCCTTCATCGAAAGGAAATCACTCGCCAGTTCGAGCTCGACGCCGTCGAACCGCTCCGGCTCCGCGATGGCGGCCGCGGCCGCCGTGCCGATGTCGTCCACCGCCGCCAGCGACAGACGCGTCTCCGGCCTGAGGACGCTCACGAGACCGCCCTCGACGCCTCGCGGGAACAGGAACTTCATGGCAGGCAAGAAGTTCTCCATGAAGAAGCCCGGCTTGAGCAGGGTCCACCGCGGAAAACCCGCCGCCCGGACACGGTCCTGGATCGCGGCCTTGGCGCCCAGCGTGGGCTCCATCGAAGCCCAGCGTCCCTCGGCCCAACCGGGGGCCTCGACGTGCTGTCCCGCGCCTGACACGGACGTGTGCACGAACTGCGGCACCCCCGCGGCCTTCGCGGCCTCGACGAGGTTCACGCCCTGGGTCACTTCCCCGGCGAAGTCGAAACCTTCCACGCTCATTCCGGGCATCTGCACGGAGAACACGGCACGGGCGCCCTTGGCGGCCCGGACCACGGAATCGAAGTCGTGCAGATCCCCGACGGCGAGTTCCGCGCCGAGCGCCTCGACGGCCTCGGCCCCGGCCGGGTCCCGCACCAACGCGCGGACGGGGACGCCCGCCGCGAGCAGGGCGCGGACGGTCGCGCCGCCCTGCCTGCCGGTGGCACCGGTGACCAGAACGGGTTCTGAAGACATGATCGCTCCTTCGTGAGCATAAGTGGCGGGGTCCGCCGTTTATCGTCCGCTACGATATGGCGGGCCCCGCCACTTACGCAACCATCGAGGTGAAGGCATGTCCGACGGACGGCGCGCCGACGCACGGCGCAACTACGCGCGGATCCTCGCGGCCGCCGAGGAGGAGGTCGCGGCCCACGGTGCGAACGCGTCCCTGGAACAGATCGCCCGCGTCGCCAACGTCGGCTCGGCGACCGTCCGCCGCCACTTCCCCACCCGCCGCGCCCTGCTGGAGGCGGTGTCCGCGCACCGGATCGAGGCGCTGTGTGCCCGCGCGGTCGAACTGACCGGCGAGGGCGACAGCGGGGCCGCGCTGATGGACTGGCTCGAAGACGTCGTCGCCTACTGCGTTTCCGCCCGGGGACTGGCGGCCACCCTCGCCTATGACGGCCCGGTACACGAGAACTCCTGCTCGGCTGCCTTGGAGAAGGCCGGCGAGCCCCTCCTCCTGGGGGCCGCGCGGGACGGCGTGGTGGCCCCGGAGGTCACCGTCGGGGACCTCATCACGTTGATCGTCGGCATCGTCCTGGCCACAGAGCACCATCCGGATCCGGCCGCGCGCGCGGACCGGCTGTTCCGGCTCGCCGTGGCGGGCTGGGGCCCGCGGAATTGAACGGGGCCGGAGTGGTCGCCCACCCCGGCCCCTGACCGCGTTCGGGTGACCTCGTCTCGCGACGGCCGGGCGAGCCCGCCGCGGGCGCCGCTCATCGCGAGGATGCCGCCCCGTTGTGCAACTGGCCGATCTTGACGCCGCCGGCGGTCTTGAACTGGACACCGTCCTAGGTCGATGCGCCACGGCGCCCGTCTCGGCCATACTGTGGGCAATCGCCGGAGGACGCCGCTCCTTACTCAGTACATGGCTGTCCACTCAAGACCGGGCCGATTCAGCTATCCCCTACTGCACAAAGAGAATCGCGGGACCGTATTCCGGACACTGGGAGTACGGGCGTACACTCAACGCAGGCGAGCCGCGTGGAGGTCGATCCCTGATGGACGTGACAAAAACCCTGAAGTCCGCACTCACCGGGACGACAACCGAGTCGCGATCCGCGGTCCGTGAGCTGCGCCGGGAGACCGAGGACCTGGTGGCCCGCCGGGCGGGCAGGACGGCGAACCAGGTGACCGAACTGGGCGAGCGCCTCGCCGATCTGGTCCTGCTCTCCGGGAGCAGGCTCGCCGGTCTGGCCGACCGGCACAGCAAGCCCGTCGGCGAGGGCGTGCGCCGGGAAGCTGGCCGGATCGGCGATTCGGTGGAGCGGTTGTCCACGACGCTGTCGGATCGGGCCATCCTCATCGCCGAAGAACTGCTCGAGGCCGCGCCGTCCGGGAAACGCCGTCGTCGCTGACCCGCTCCGCGGAATATGACGCATCCGTGCCATCGGCACTTCCGTGCCGACCGGCCGGGTGCCGTGCCAGTCGGCGCGCTTTTCTCCCGTCTTTAGTCGCTATCAACGGCCGTATCCGCTTGCCTAGCATGGGAAAACCGGCAACGGATCCGGCCGGGCGACCCCTGGCGATCCCTTTGCGGCCATAACACGGGCGGCCCGTCGAATTCCCCTTCTTTCGTCGTTTCCCTGTAGCGGAAGGCACCCATGCGCATCCGAGGTCTCCTCACCGCACTGCTGTGCGCGGCCGGGCTCGCGACGGCCGCGCCCGCCGCCGGCGCGGCCCCCATCATCGACGGCCGATACGCCGACATCGCGCTGCTGAGGCTCGATCGTTCGGTCAGCACGACGTATTCCTCCCTCGGCACTTCCGTCGCCGCCGGTGACACCGAACACGTTTATGGCTGGGGTTACGACGAAGACGGCGACCTGCAGCGCCACCTCAAGGTCGCCCGGATGACGGTGACCAGTGTCGGGAGTGGACTGATCAAGGCGCGCGAGGGCGACGGTCTGACCGACGGCGGCGACTCGGGCGGGCCGGTGTTCGTCGGCGGCAAGCAGGTCGGCGTGCACATCGCGGGCAACAAGGTGGACAGCTCCACGCACACCGGCATCGCGGCGAACCGCACCTGGATCCGCGACACGTCGGGCGTCTAAGCCATGTCCCCCGACGGACTCGGCGCGCAACTGATCAGGCTGGGTCTCGGCGAGACCGCCGCCCGGATCTATCGCCGGATGCTCGAGAGCGCGCCCGTGTCGGCCGGGGAACTGGCGTGCCGGGAGGGCGACGCGGAAACCGTCCACCTGGCATTGAAAGAACTGGCCGACGCGGGGCTGGCGGTGTCGTCCGGAGTGGACGGCACCGATTTCCTCCCCGCCAACCCCGGTGAGGCGCTGGCCGCGCTGACCACGCGACGGCAGGCCGAACTGCACGACGCGCGGCTCGCGGTGCAGACCGCGTACCGAGCCTTCCGGCGGGCGCATTCGGGGATGCCGCACGCGCAGGATCTGCTCGAAGTGGTCACCGGCGACGCCATCGTTCCCCGGTTGCAGCACCTCGCGACCATGGTGCGGCACCAGGTGCGCCGTCTCGATTCCCCGCCCTATTTCACCGGCGGCCACCGGAATCTCCTCGAGGAGGAGCAGTTGCGGCGCGGGATCACCTACCGCTGTGTCTACAGTGGAGCGTCACTCGGCGATCCCGGTTATCTCACCGGGAACATCCTGCCGTGCCTGCGCGCCGGTGAGCAGGCCAGGCTGTTGCCCGAACTTCCGGTGAAACTGACCCTCTTCGACAACCGGGCGGCCACCATCGCCCTGACCATCCGCGAGGCGGATCGCAACCAGTCCATCGTCATCGTGCGGCCTTGCAGCCTCTTCTCCGCGTTGGAGGGGCTGTTCGAAACCTCGTGGGCGGCGGCGCTTCCACTCGACCGGCGAGGCCAAGCGTCCGAGCAGCCGATCCGGCCGATCGAACGGGAGTTGCTGATCCTGCTCGCGGCCGGGCGCAAGGACGACGAGATCGCCGCCGAACTCGGCGTCAGCAGGCGCACCCTGTTCCGCTATCTCGAAACCCTGATGGATCGCGCCGGTGTCACCAGCCGCTTCCAGCTGGGCGTCTTCGCCTCACACAACGGCTGGCTCTAAACCCGCAATTCGTCCTCTAGTTGCGGTAGTTTGTGCCGCCAACTACCGCAACTAGAGGACGAATCGCGGGCTGCCCTCACCCGGATGGGGTCACCCGGCCAACTCGTCCCCGCTGCGGCGAGCGCCGGGAAAGCGGAGGGTGATCTTGAAAGGAGGGCGGAATCATGGGCAATCACCGTCAGCAGAACGCCACCGCATCGCTCCGGATCGCCACCGCCGGCCTGCGGGTTTTCGCGGTCGTCGTCGCGGTCGCGGCTTGCGCCTGGCTCGCGCTTTGGCTCGCGTTCACTCTGTGAGGATCACTGCCCGCCCGGCTGCGGCGCCGGCTCGGGGAGCGGTTCGGGGACCCCGGGATCCGGCAGCGGTTCGGGCTTCCCCGGGTCCGGCACCGGCTCGGGCACTCCGGGATCGGGCACTCCGGGATCCGGCGGCATGGGGTTCGGCGGCGCCGGAGGCGCGGTCATTCGCTCGGTAGTCATGGCGATACCTCCTGCTCAGGCAGCTACCCGGTCGATCACCGGCCGAAACAGCGAACTCGCGTGCTTGGAGGCGGAACACGCGTCCAGTTGAGTAATTCCGTGGCGATCGGGCCAACCGCAAGAAGCGGACGTGGTCTCGCATCGGCTCGGTTGCTCAGCGTGTGAAGGCCTCTGGCGCAAGGAAGAGGCCCGCTGAACTTCACGTTCCGGGCATTGACCCTGAGCGTAGGCGACAAGGCCTTGACGTACGGGCATACGGCCGCTAAAAGACCGATTTGACTCGAAAAGCGTCCTCCATAGACAGTCGCTGAGCCTCACGGAACCCACCGTCTAGGCCGTTTGGGTGGCGATCCAGTCCGCGATGACGTCCGCACGGGAGGTCGTCTCGACCCCGCTGTGCGGGCAATTCGGCCCGGTCGTCTCCAGCGAGACCAAAGCGCCGCTCTTGCCTCCCGGGACGAAGTACGGCGCGCCGGAGTCGTAGGTGCAGGCGCTGGTCGTGATCGCCGGGCCCGCGCCGCGGACCCCCACCGTCGTAGGGGCCACCGTGGCCACCTGGACGGTTCCCTGCTGCATCCGGGTCGCCGGAGCGGGATTCGTCGCGGTCAGGCTGCCCCAGCCCGCCAGTGTCAGCTGCTGGCCGACCGCGGGAAGCACGCGGTTCACCGTCAACGGGGTCACCATGCTCACCGGGGTGTCCAACTTGAGGAGGGCGACGTCGTTTTCCTTCGCCTGCCGCACTTCGATCGCCTTGCGGGCCACCCCTGATTCGGTCGCTTCGTCGACGAGCCCCAGCGTCACCGTGGTCGGGTACGGCATCTTGCCCGAGACCCGCTTGCGGTGCGCGTCGTGGAAGCAGTGCCCGGTGGTGACGACCCAGCCGGGCGAGACCAGCGCACCCGTGCAGTAGCTGCTGTAGGTCGAGCCGTCCGGGCGCGGGATCTTCGTCATCGCGATCTTCGCGACGAAGCCGAACTGCCCCGGTGGGACAGCGGAGCCGTGGGCGACGTCCGGCGCGGCGAACGCGGCCGGAGCGGTGAGGATGGTCAGGACAGCGGCGGCCAGCAGGGCGCGCAGACGCAATTTCTTACCCTTCGTCGATGAGGTGATCCGAGGCTAGGACCACCGCCCCGACAGGGGAATTCCCCGACCAGGTGTCACCCGATGGCACGCCGGACGGCGACCGGTTCGCCACGGCGGGCGAGCCAGTGCCGGTAGGGGCGACTGCTGTCGGTGTCGGACCGGTAGGCCGCCTCGGCCGCGGCGATCAAGACGTCGCTGGTCCCGCCGAAGGCACCTTCGGTGTTCCAGGCGATCAGATACCGCATCCACAACGGATCTCCCGTGAGAGCGCGGATCGCGATCCCCGGTGTGGCGGGAAAGGTCACCTGGCACGGGGAAGCCGCCCGGCCCGCGGCGATCAGGCGTTGCAGCGGCCGGAGTTCCGTACTCCGATGCGCGACCTGCGGCCGGAATCCCGACCGCGCACAAGCTTCCTCGAAACACTCGGGCCAGCCTGCACCGTCGGACGGCCCGAGCACCCACCGTTCCCCGGCGAGGTCGGCGAGGTCGATCTCGGTGCCGCGGGCGGCCGGATGGTCCGCCGCGATCGCCACGAACACCGGTTGCGCGGCCAGCGGCCGCAGCGCCACCCCTGGCGCCGGGGGAAGGACGTGACCGGGGTAGTCGGCGACGACGGCGGCGTCGAGTTGCCCGCCCGCCACGAGATCCAGCAGTCGCAGGGGTGAGAACTCGGTGGTCACCGAAACCGCTTGCGCCCGGCCGGAATCACCGAGCCGGTCCGCCAGCTCGACGACCATCGAACCACCGATCCCGCCCAGCGCGACCGGCCGCTTCTCCCCGTCCGCCAGCCAGCGTGCCGCGTCCCGGTGCATCGTGTCCGCCGCGGCGAGGACGGTCCGCGCGCGAGCGAGCACGCATTCGCCGAACGCCGTCGGCACGACCCCTTCCCGGCTGCGGACGAACAGCGTTTCGCCGAACGCGCGCTCGATCCGTTGCACGGCGGCGGTCAGCGCGGGCTGGGTGCTCCCGACGCCGATCGCCGCGCGCGTGATGCTGCCCGCGTCGGCCACGGCGCACACCACCCGCAGATGACGTAACTCGACATCCATCACGCGGACCTTATGGCCACTTGGGATGTGCCGGAAGCCGTCGAAAGTCGGGATCGTTTTTCGTACTCCGCCTCTCCCCTTCCCCTCCCCTCTCCCCTCCCCGCAAGGAGCACGCATGCGACGCGCATGTCTCATGTTCGCGCTGACCGCGACCCTCGTCGTCGGCTTCGTACCCGCTGCCGCGGCGGCGGCCCCGGCTCCCCGGTTCACGACTTCGATGGAAACTTTCGAACCAGGAGGAACCATCAGCCGGGTGGACGTCACCCGTCCGGCTTCGGACCGAACAGCGGCGCCGCAGCGGATCGCGAGCGCCGCAGCGGTGACCCCGATCGAAACCAACGGCCCCAGCGCGACCACCTTCGATCTGGTCTTCGTCGGTGACGGCTACACCTCCACGCAGCTGGGCACGTATTCGCAGCACGTCCGGTCCAGCATCGCGGCGCTGTTCGCCATCGAGCCGTACAAGAGCTACCGCAAGCAGTTCAATCTCTGGCAGGTCGACGTCGTCTCCGCCCAGTCCGGCGTCACCAACGACCCGACACAGGGAGTGCGGCGCAACACCGCGCTCGGCTCGTACTTCTGGTGCGGCGGCATCGAGCGGCTGTTGTGCGTCAACGAAACCAAGGCGAACCAGTACGCCGCGGCCGCGCCGGACGTCGACCAGGTCATCATGCTGGCGAACACCACCAAGTACGGCGGCGCGGGCGGCGGCGTCGCGACCTCCTCGGGCGGCAACATCCAGGCCAGCCAGATCGTCGCCCACGAACTCGGGCATTCCATCGGCGGACTGGCCGACGAATACGACTACGGCACTTGCGACACCCGCGAACCCCGGGAGCCCAACGCGTCCGCGCTCACCGCCACGCAGATGCGGGACCGTCGCGCCAAGTGGCACACCTGGCTCGGCAAGCCGTCCCCCGACGGCGGCACGGTCGGCGCGTTCGAGGGATCCCGCTACTGCAAGACCGGGATGTACCGCCCGAGCGTGAACTCGCTCATGCGCACACTCGGGCAGCCCTTCAACCCGCCGAGCACCGAAGCGATGATCGCCGGATTCCACCGGGAGGCCGTCGCCGGGCACTGATCCCCGTCATGGTCGCCGGGCCGGGCCGCCGGCGTGGTCGGCGAGCCCGGTCGCCATGTCCCGCATGAAACGGCGGAGATACCACCGGAAGATCCATGCGCTACCCCGTCCCACGCGATACGTTCCGTGCCAATGGATCCGGGTACCGCCGCCGGGTGTTTCACTCAGATCGACGGCGGCCTGGTAGTCGACCATCACCGGCACGTCCACGCCCTCGTAGGCGAACCGGCGTTCGGGGTGGAGCGCGGTGATCCGCTCCTTGGTGACCGTCTTGCCGGTTCGGAAGGCTCGGACCGCCCCGACACCGTCTCGTCCGTCGGCGGAAAGCCCTTGAGACGCACCGGTTTCCAAAGATTCCACCCGCGACCAGACCGGCCAGCTGCGGGCATCCAGCAACAGTGCCCACACCGCGGCGGGCGGCGCCGTCGATTCGGCGGTGACGTCGTACGACTGCATTCCAGAACTACTCACACGCCTCACCCTAGGAACGGGCGGCCGAGGTCACCATGTGCGGGATTGCGGTGCCGCGATCAGGAATTGCGGTACTCGGAAGGACGCGATCCGGTGTGCTTCAGGAAAGCGGCCGACAAGGCGCCGGGAGTGGCGAACCCGCATCTACCCGCGATCCGGGCGATCGGGAGGTCGGTGCCGCGCAGCAGTCTTCGCGCCTCTTCGATCCGGAGCCCGCCGAGGAAACGGTGTGGTGTCTCGCCGGTCTTCTCCTTGAAGACCCGGATGAAGTGGTAAACGCTCAGATGTACTTCGGCGGCGATCTCGGCGACGCTGAGCGGATCGGCGAGCCGGTCGCGCATCATCGCCACGGCCGCGCGGACACGTTCGTCCTCCCGGCCCGCGCTCGGCGGGCCCGGTTTCCGCGCGTGGCGGGTGAGCAGGTGCACGGTGAGGAAGGCGGCCGCGGATTCGGCGTAGAGGTCGTCCTCTTCTCTCGCGTTCCCGACTGCCCGGACCAGCTCGTCCAGCAGCGGGTCTCCCCCGGCCACGGACGCCGCCATCGCTTCGTGGTCCACCGCGCGACCACCGAGCCGCGCGGCGACCGACTCCACCGTGACACCTGGGACGTGCACCTGAAGGCTGCGCATCGCTTCGTCGCCGCGGTAGCGACGCGACACCGGCCTGCCGGGGACGGCGAGTTCGAGCCGTCCCCAGCGGTGACGGTTCCACCGGCCGTCACCGCGGGTCTCCATCACCGCCCGTCCCGAGAGCGGCAGGACCAGGTGCAGATCCGCGACGGCCGGCATTCGCAGGTCCTCGGCGACCGGAACGTGTTCGAACCGCTGGACGAGCAGGGACTGCCACCCGGAATCCTCCCAGCTGCAATAGGTCCGCCGGACGTAGCGGGCCATGTCGAAACCGGCATACGGCTGAAGGTCGAATCGCTCGGAGTCGAACACCACGGTTCCGAGGCTAGACCGTGCCGAGCAGTTCCTTCACCCGCGGGACGACCTGCTCGCCGTAAAGCCGGATCGATTCCAGCCGCTGCTCGTGCGGGAGCGCGCCCGCCCCGTACTTGAGCTGGAATCGCGACAGGCCGAGGGCCCTCACCGCCCAAGCGATCTTCTGGGCGACGGTCTCGGGAGAACCGACGAACAGCGCGCCGCGCGGCCCGGCCATCGCGTCGTAGTCGGCCCGGGACATCGGGCCCCAGCCGCGTTCGGCGCCGATCTTGGCGAAGGCGGCCTGGTGGTGCGGGAAGTGCTGGGCCACCGCCAGTTCGTCGGTCGCGGCGACGTGTCCCGGGCTGTGCATGGAGATCGGCAACTCCGCGTGGCCCGCTTCCTTCAAGGCACGGCGGTACAGGTCGGCCAGCGGTGTGAACTGCTCCGGCGACCCGCCGATCACCGCCATCACCAGCGGCAGGCCGTACGCGGCCGCGCGGACCACCGACTGCGGGGTGCCGCCGACCCCGACCCAGGCGGGCAGGCTCCCCGATTCGGTGACCGGGAAGGCCTGTGCGCCGTCCAGCGCGGGACGGACGGTCCCGGTCCACTCGACAGGTTTCTCCTCTTGCAGATGCGTGAACAGGTCGAGTTTCTCGGCGAACAGCGCTTCGTAGTCGTCCAGCGAGTAGCCGAACAGCGGGAACGACTCGGTGAACGAGCCCCGGCCGAGTGTGACCTCGGCGCGGCCCCGGGAAACGGCGTCCAGTGTGGCGAACCGTTCGTACACCCGCACCGGATCGTCCGAGCTGAGCACCGTGACCGCCGTGCCCAGCCGGATCCGTTCGGTCGTGCCCGCGACCGCGGCCAGGACCACGTCCGGCGAGGACACCGCCATCTCCGCGCGGTGATGTTCGCCGACACCGAAGTAGTCCACGCCGACCTGATCGGCGAGCACGCCCTCGGCCACGACCTGGCGGATGGCTTCGGCCTGGCTCACCGGCTGGCCGTCCGTGCCGTTCTCCACGTCGCCGAAGGTGTCCAGGCCGAAGGACGGCGCCTGCCGGGTGCCCAGGATCTCGTAACCCATGTCCAACTCCTCAAGTAGTTGAACGCTCAAACGTCCGGATCGATGAGCATATTCCAGTGCAGGGCCGACTTCGTGAGTGGTCATGACCCCTAGCCACCCGCGCCTGGCTGTGTCGCGAAAGCCACTTCCCAGACGTCAGGTGTCGCGAAAGTGGCTTTCGCGACACCCTCGATCGCGGCGCCTGTCCCACGTGTCCCGGAGGCCACCTTCAGGACAGCCGGGCACCCTCTCGCTCGCCGCGAGTAGTCCTCTGGTCGCGGTCTCGCGGCCAGGTCACCCGCCGGCGATGTCGCGCGCCAGTTGCCGGGCCTCGTCCAGGGTGAACTTGCCGGTGATCTGGGTTTCCCCGCCGGTGATGGCGGACTGGATCGTCGGCGCGGTCAGGACGCGGCTCTTGAGCACCATCGCGACCTGCTTGCCGACGTTCGCCGCGGTCCACTCGCCCCACGTCCGCGCGCCCGCGGGGGTGAAGCTGAGACCGATGATCGTGCCCCCCGACTGGGTATCGAGCTGAGCTTTCGCCTTACTGAGATCGGCACCGGTGAGGAACGCCGGGCCGAGGATGTACTTCGTGCCCTGCACGCGATCGCAGGTGATCAACGGGAGCGCCGGATCGTCGCGGCCGTCCAAGGGATCCGGCCCCTTCGAGCAGTCCAACGCCGTCGCGATGGCCTGTTGTTCGGCCGGGTCCGCGCTCTGGCGGTTCGCCGTCGAACCGGTCGCCGGGCCCGGCGGACTCGGTGGGAGCTCGGTCAAGACCGGCCGAAACCGCAGCCGGGACCCGTCCTTGACCACGAACCCGTCGCCGTCGGGCTCGGGTTGACCGGAAACGTCGGACTGGCACCCGGTGACACCGAGCAGGACGAGGGCGACCGCCACGCAAAGGATTCGCACGGCAGGCATTGTGTCGTGTTCCGCGTCCGCGCGGGAGGGGAATTCAGCCTCGCCGCCGCACGGTCCGTTCGAGAATCCCGAGCGTCGCCTTGAGCGCGGATTCGGGGACCACCGGGAAGGTGACGCGTTCCTTCCACTCCTCGCCCACCTCTGACCAGTGGTAGTACGACGTCACGAGGGTGCCACCCTCCGCGGGCTCGAGCCGGTAGCCGTAGATGTGGCGGGCATGCGGCCGACCCGCCTTCGACGGTCCCCGCCGCTGGCGAAGGTGTGGCCGACACCCCAGCAGGTGACGCCGCGACCAGGTCAGGTGGCCGTCCCGCATACGGTCGTCGAGGTCGTCGGCCGGATGGTCGACGGCGATCCCGAGACCTTCTACTGGAGCGATTGGGCACCTCGCGCGGGTGACGCCATCGGTGTCGACCTCGGCACGGCACAGCCGGTGTCCCATGTGGACATCCTGATGGGCAAACCGACCAGCCCGGACGACTTCGTCCGCAACGGCGTCCGCGAGTACTCCTCCGACGGTCAGCAGTGGACGGTGGTGAAGACGGTCACGGAACCCGTGATCTCGGCGGACCTACCGGACGGCGCGAAGGCACGGTTCGTCCGGGTGCTGTGGCGGCTCTGTCCCGTCCTCAGCGCCGCGCGAGTTCTTCCGCCGTCGGCAAAGGCCACTCGTAGCGTTCCTTGGCGATCCGAAGATGAACCCACGTCTCCGCGGTCACCACGTCGGGCCTGCCGCTGATCTCCTCGAGCGCCCGGTCGAGGTCACGGGCCGACTGGGCCGCGATGGTGGCGACGACGTCGAACCGGCCGATGGTCCTGGCCAGAAATTCGGTGTCGTCGCGCGCGGCGAGCGCCGCGGTCACGGCGTCCCCGGCGCCCCGCACGTTCAGGCCGATCCCGCAGACCAGGCCGGCGTCCGGGCGGGCGCGGCTGAGCACCGGCGCGATCCGGATGACGTCGTGTTCCACGAGGTAGCGCACGCGGGTGCGGGTGGCCGACGGTGACAACCCGACGTGCTCGGCGGTGCGCGCGAAACTCTCCCGCCCGTCGGCCTGCAGCCGCAGCATGATCGCGAGGTCACGGTCGTCCAGCCGCAACCAGGGCGGCAGCGGGCGGCCCGGCATGAACAGGCCCTTGACCACGTCCACGTAGACCAGGGTGTTGACCTGTTCCACTTCCGGCAAGCCGCGGATGTCCGCCACGGTGCGGTAAAGCTCCGGGGAATCGGGCAGCCGTAGCTCGGCGACGGTCTGGTACTCCCCGCTCACCGCGGACACGAACGCCGCGGCGGGCAGTGCCGCGATGGCGTCCGTCGTGGCCTGAGACCGGCCCGAGGTGCGGATCGCGAGGTGCGCGTACGCGGTGAGGCCGAGGAACTCGGGATGGACCGCCGCGACCACGTTGAGCGAGCCGTCGGCCTTCAACTGCTCCAGCCGGGCCGAGACGGCCGACCGTGACGCGCCGACGCGTTTGGCCAGATCGGCCACGCTCATCCGGCCGTCCGCACGCAGAGCCGCGACCAGGGCGTCGTCCAAGGCAGTTCTCCTCCGCTGAATTTCCGCCGACGAGCGGGAACATATCACTTGCCTAGACCCACACTGGACAGCATGGATGAAGCGCTATGTCCTCGATCGACGGCATATCGATCGTGAACACCGTCTGTGCACAAGTGATCTGATTGCGCCCGGTAGCCCTCCTCGCTTACCTTCGCCCCACTTCACCGCCGAAACCCAGGAGTCCGCGCGATGCGCCTGTTGCCCCTCGATCGTTCAGTCCTCGACGCGACCGCGACGATCCTGCGTCCGGAAGAGCTGGTGACCGTGGACGACGCCACCGAAGGCGCCTCCGCGGTCCTCGTGTTCGGCGAGGAGATCGCCGCGGTCGGCTCGGTGGACGAATGCCGCGCCAGGGCGGCGAGCCTCGGCCATCCGGCGCCGGAGGTCCGGCGGTTGCCGGGCATCCTCCTGCCCGGCTTCGTCGACCCGCACGCGCATCCCCTGATGTACGGCCAGATGATGACCTGGGTCGACTGCGGCCCGCTGCGGGCTTCGTCCATTCCGGACATCGTCGCCCTGCTGCGTGAGGCGGCCGATCGCACACCGGCGGGAAGGCCCGTCCGCGGTTACGGCTACGAACACCGCAACCTCGCCGAGAAACTCCACCCCCGCAAGGAAGAACTCGACGCCGTCGCCGCCGATCGCGAGGTCTACCTCATGAACGCCAGCGGACACGGCGGCGTGGTCAACAGCTACACGCTGGCACGCAACGGCGTCACCCGCGACACCCCGGATCCCGACGGCGGCGTGTTCTTCCGCGACGAGCACGGCGAACTCACCGGCGAACTCTCGGACGCGGCGTGCAACATCCTCACCGGCGTCTCCGGGGTGAAGGTCGGCCACCACGGGCCGAACTTCCACCTCGAGGACGAGCCGGACGAGCACGAACGGCAACTCGCCGCCGCGCAAGAGAAGTTCCTCGCCGCGGGCGTGACCGCGATCGGCGACGCGCAGGTCACGCGCCGCGAGTTCGACATGTATCTGCGGCTCGACGAATCCGGGCGGCTCAAGACGCGGGTGCACATGTACCTGCTGTCGCATCTGCTCGACCAGAGCCTGGAAATGGGCCTGCACGGCGCCTTCGGCACTCCCCGGCTTTCCTTCGCCGGCATCAAGTTCTACGCCGACGGCACACTCGGCGGCTGGACCGCCTACTTCCCGGACGGCTACGTCGGCGACCCGTGCCGGACCGGGCAGCTTTATCACGAGCCCGCGGACTACGCGGCGCTGATCGCGAAGGCGCACGCGGCCGGTCTCCAGACCGCGACCCACGCCCAGTCCCCCACCGCGATCGCCATGGTGCTCGACGCCATCGAGGCCGCGCAGGCCCGAGATCCCCGTCCCGACGCCCGTCACCGCATCGAGCACTGCGGGCTGCCGTCGCCGGAGCAGATCGGGCGGATGGCCGCGCTCGGCGTCCACCCGGTCAACCAGCCGCAGCACTACTACAACTGGGGCGAGGGCGTCACCGACGCCGTCGGCACGCCGGGCGAACGCTTCAACCCCCTCGGCGAATTCCAGGCGGCGGGTGTGCCGGTCACGCTGAGTTCGGACGCGCCGGTCGCGGAGCCGAACCCGCTCGAAGCCATCCAGACCGCGGTGACCAGGACGACCCGGCGTGGTCACCGGCTGGGCGGCGACGACCTGCTGATCGACGTCCGGTCGGCCGTCGCCGCGCATACGATCGCCGGCGCCAGGGTGCTCGGCCGGGAACGCGACCTCGGCTCGATCACCCCCGGCAAACGCGCCGATTTCGTCCTTCTCAGCGAGAATCCCCTGACCGGCGAGCCCAGCCGGATCGCCGGTATCCGCGTGCTGGAGACCTGGATCGACGGCGAGGTGGCCCGATGACCGTCCAAACCGACACCCAGTCACTCCGGCGTGCCCGCAGGGCCGGACTCGCCGCCTTCGTCGGCACCACCGTCGAGTGGTATGACTTTTACATCTACGCCACGGCCGCGAGCCTGGTCTTCGGCACCGTGTTCTTCCCCGAGACCGGCGACAGGCTGACCGGGGTCGCGGCGGCCTTCGCGACCTACGCGGTCGGGTTCTTCGCCCGGGCGCTCGGCGGCATCGTGTTCGGGCACGTCGGCGACCGGGTCGGCCGCAAGACCGCGCTCGTGGTGACCCTCACGATGATGGGCGCGGCGACGTTCCTGGTCGGCTGCCTGCCCGGGTACGCCCAGATCGGCACGTGGGCACCCGTTCTGCTCGTGGTGCTCAGGTTCGTCCAAGGGCTCGCCGTGGGTGGCGAGTGGGCGGCGCCGTGCTCATGGCCGTCGAACACGCGCCACCGGACAAGAAGACCTTCTACGGCGCGTTCGCGCAGGCCGGTAACCCTGCGGGGGCATTGCTGGCCACCGGCCTGTTCAGTCTCCTGAGCACCGGTGGCACCGAATGGCTCAGCACGGTGGGCTGGCGAATCCCCTTCTTCGCTTCCGTGCTGCTCATCGGTGTCGGCCTCATCGTGCGCCTGAAGGTCGAGGAGTCGCCGGTCTTCGAGGAGAGCGCCGAAGAAACCGGCGCTCCGATCCTGTACGCCGTCCGGACGAACTGGAAGCCGATCCTGCTGGGCATCTGCGTGCTGCCCGTCGCGGTCGGCGGCTACTACCTCGTCACCACCTTCGCGACGGCGTACGCGACCGATCCCGCCGTCGGCGTCTCCGAATCGCTCGTGCTCAACGCGCTCACCATCGCCGCCTTCGTCGAGCTGGCCGTCAGCTTCGGCGCGGCCTGGCTCGGTGATCGCTTCGGCCGGGTGCGGGTGGTCGTCATCGGGCTCGTCGGCGTCGCCCTGCTCGCGGCACCGCAGTTCCTGGTGCTCTCGACCAAGAACACGGTGCTGATCATCGCGGCGTTCGTGGCGATGCGCCTCGCCATGACGGCGACCTACAGCCCGATCGCGGCCATCCTGTCGCAGATGTTCCGCCCGCGGGCGCGGTACACGAGCATCTCGCTGTCCTACCAGCTGGCGGGCGCGCTCTTCGGCGGCCTGTCACCGTTGGTGTCGACCCTGCTGTTCCAGGCGACCGGCAGTGTCTGGCCGGCGATCGGCCTGCTGATCGGCATGTGCGTACTCAGCATCGCCTGTGTGCTGGCCGCACCCCAGCACACCGACGTAACGGACACCGTCTAGCGGATCCGGAAGCGCCGCATGAGTTTCAGCCCGGAAAGCATGCCCTCGACATACTTTTCGTAGGTCTGGCCGCCACGGGGACCCATGACCTGTTTCTTGAGCACCGCCACGTTCTTGACGTCGGTGTACTTGAGCAGGCCCTGGTCCCCGTGGCGTGCGCCGACGCCGGAACTCTTGACACCGCCGGACGGTGTGCCCTTGGCGGCATAGGCGGTGGCGAGGATGTCGTTGATGTTGACGTTGCCCGACTCGATGCGCGAAGCCACGGCACGGGCGGCGCCGACGTCACCGCCCCAGACCGAGGCGTTGAGGCCGTACTCGGTATCGTTGGCCAACGCCACGGCCTCGTCGACCGTGCGGTACTTGTGCAGTGCGACAACGGGTCCGAAGGTTTCGGTGACACCGCAGAGCATGTCCTTGGTGACGCCTTCGAGGATCGTCGGTTCGAAGAACGCCGGGCCGAGATCCGGACGGGGCTTTCCTCCACAAAGGACAGTCGCACCCTTGGCCACGGCGTCGTCGACATGCGACTTGACCCGGCCCAGATGGTCGACGGAGACGAGCGAACCCATGTCGGGCCCGAAGTCGTAGGCGGCGCGAACGTCGAGCGCCTGGGTCTTGGCCACGTAGGCGTTCTTGAACTCGTCGTAGCGGGACTCCGGCAGGTAGATCCGCTCGATGTGCATGCAGATCTGCCCGGTGTTGCCGAACGCGCCGAAGATCGCGCCCTGCACGGCCTCGCCCAGATCGGCGTCTTCGAGCACGATCATCGGGTTCTTGCCGCCGAGTTCGAGGCAGCAGCCGATGAGGTTGCGGCCCGCCCGCTCGCCGATCACCCGGCCGGTGGCCGTGGAACCGGTGAACATCACGTAATTCGCCTGATCGATGAGCGTGGGGCCGACGTCCGGTCCCTCGCCGCACACGACCTGGAACAAGCCCTTCGGCAACCCGGCCTTCTCCAGCAGCTCGACGCCGTAGAGCGGGGACAGCGCCGTCTTGTTGTCCGGCTTCAGCACGACCGCGTTCCCGGCCATCAACGCCGGGACGGCGTCGGAAATGCCGGTGGCGAACGGGAAGTTCCATGGCGCGATGATGCCGACCACGCCTTTGGGCCGGCGGATCTCGGTCGACGTCGTCAGGAACGGGATCGGGCCGCCGCGTTTGGCCGGCGCCAGCAGTTTGGCGGCCCGCGTGAGGTAATGGCTCATCACCATCGCCGGGTCGCAGGTCTCTTCGATCGCCATCCGGCGGTTCTTGCCGCTCTCGGCCTGGATGAGGTCGGTGACGATCGGCGCGTTGTCGACGAAGAGCGTGTGCGCCCGCTTGAACACCTCCAGCCGCTGCTTGAGCGGCGTCACGGCCCATTCCTCCTGCGCGGCGCGAGCGGTGGTGAACGCCTGCTCGATATCCTCGGGTGTCGACTGGGGCAGCTCGACAAGCACGTCACCGGTGTAGACCTCGGTGAGCTTCCAGGTCGCGCCGGACGAACCCGGCACCCGGGCGACGAGCCGCCGCAGGAACGCGTCGGTCACCGACGCCGGACGGGTGAGCGCGAGCGGTGTGACGGTCATGGCCCTCTTTCCGTCAATTGTCCGACAGGACGAGCTGCGCGCCCATCTCGCCGATCATGATGGCCGGTGCGTTGGTGTTGCCGCCGGTGATCGACGGCATGATCGAAGCGTCGCAGACCCGCAGGCCTTCGACCCCGCGGACCTTGAGGTCGGGACCGACGACCGCGAGTTCGTCGACGCCCATCCGGCAGGTGCCGACACCGTGGTACACCGAGGTCGCGCGATTCAGGATCGCGTCACGCAACGCTTGGCCCCGTAGCCCTTTGCCCGGGTGGAGCTCTTCCTTGATCGAGCCGTTGAACGCCCCCGAGGCGAAGATCTCGCGGGCCATCTCCGAACCCTCGCCGAGCACCTCGAGATCGGCCGGATCGGACAGGTACCGGGGGTCGATGAGCGGTGCCGCCGTGGGATCGGCCGAAGCGAGTCGCAGCGTGCCGCGGCTCTTCGGGTAGATCAGCGTGGTCAGCACCGTGAGCGCGGGCCGCTTGTCGACGTCGTGCCGGATCGGCGCGTCCTGGTTGGGCGTCACGTACGCCCACGGCAGGAGGTGCAGCTGGAGGTCCGGGACCTCGGCGGCCTGCGACGTCTTGAGGAAAGCGACCGCCTCGAAGACCGAGTTCGCCAGGAAGGTCGTGCCGGGCCGCATCAGCTCCTTGACGAGGCCGCGTGCGAAATACGGCGGTGTGCCCTTGTTCTTGCTCGACGACACGTGGAACGTCAGCGCGTGGAACATGTGGTCGTGCAGGTTGTCGCCGACCGGCAGATCCGCCAGTACGTCGATGCCGTGCTCCTTCAGGTGCTCGGCGTGGCCGATCCCGGACAGCATCAGCAGATGCGCGGATCCGACGAAGCCCGCCGAGAGGATGACCTCCTTACCGGCGCGCAGCGTGCGCCCGCCTCCGTCCGCGTCGACGACATCGACGCCGACGGCGCGGCCGTTCTCGATCAGCACTTTCTTCGCCAGCACCCCGGACTGGACCTCGAGCGTCGCGGGCGCGAGGTGGTGGATGTACCCGCGCGAGGCGCTGTAGCGCAGGCCGTCGGCGGCGTTCTGCTGCATCCGGCTGACGCCCTCTTGCGACTCGGCGTTGTAGTCGTCGAGGATCTCGCAACCGATCGCGTCGGCGGTCGCCTGGAGGAACTGGAGTGTGCCCTCCTGTGGGATCTTGTTGCGGGTGACCCGGATCGGCCCGCCCGCGCCGCGGAACTCGCTCTCGCCGTCCTCGAAGTCCTCCATCCGCTTGTACGCGGCGTTGACGCTGTCGGCGTCCCAGCCCTTGTTGCCCTCCGCGGCCCACGAGTCGAAGTTGGCGCGGTTGCCGCGGACGTAGACCATGCCGTTGATGGAGCTGGAGCCGCCGACCACCTTGCCGCGCGGCACCGGCATCCGGCGATCGAGAACGTGTTTCTGCGGCACCGAGTAGTAGCCCCAGTCGAAGGGCTTCTTGAGCTGCGGCACCGCGTGCATCGGGCCGACCAAGCCCGGCTTCTTGACCAGCAGCTTCTCGTCGCTTTTACCCGCCTCGAGCACGATCACGCTGGCCCCGGCCGCCGCCAGCCTGCCGGCGATCGCCGCTCCCGAGCTGCCCGATCCGACGACCACGTAATCGGCCTCGTCGCCGCGCGGCGCCCTGTTCGCCATTTCCGCTCCTCGGTCCGCCACCGTGCAGAACTGTAACCTGTTCTAGTTCCGTCACCGTATAGCGAGACCGGCCGGTTGCGCAACGCCCGGCCCGCGAACCGGGCGGTCGCGTCCCGCGCCCGTCGATCACCGACCGGATCGGTCGACCCACGATCAGGTCGAGCACCGGTACCGGCGAGTGGACGTGACCGGGAGACCTACCGGAGTTCTCGATCAGCTCTTTACTGTCGTCCCATGCGTAAACTCAACGCTTTCCTCGCCGTCGTCAGTGCTGTCGCCCTGTGTTTCGCCATTCCGGCGACGGCCTCCGCGGCCGAAGGCGAATTCAGTTACCGCTACTACGACGCAGAGGGGGAAATCCAGGTCGGCTCCCTGGTCGATCCGCCCAGCCGCGAATGCATCGAGATCCCCGAAACAGCCGACTGGGACGTCTCCGCCGCCTTCCGCCCGCGCAACAACACCGACTCACGCGCGGTGGTGTTCAAGAACGCCGAATGCGAGGGAGACGACTACTTCTCGCTCCGTCCCCACGGCGGCCACGGCTCGGACAGGCTTCTCCTGCGCTCGGTGATCTTCAGCTAGCCGAAGCCGGGAATTCGGAGCTGGACAATTAACCCGGTTCACCGGAAAGATGACCGCCGGGGTGATTGTCATGGCGCGGCGTGGTTTGATCTTCATGGTTCTCTTCACCACCTTACTGGGGCTGGTGGTCCCGAGTGCCTCGGCCGCCGGACCGGTCACCAGATACGAGGGCGAACTCGAAGGTGCCCGATATCTGGTCCTGGTGCCGGAAAACTGGAACGGCACGCTGGTGCTGTGGAGTCACGGCATGTACTCCCTTGCCTATCCGGAGCCGGATCGGATCGCGCTGACCTCCCAGCTCTCGACCGAATCCTTCTTGCTGGAGCAGGGCTACGCGCTGGCCGCTTCCCAGTACCGCGCCGTACGCGGCTGGTCGATCGAGGAGGCGCTGACCGACCAGATCCGGTTGCACGACTGGTTCGGCCGCACGGTCGGCCCGCCCCGCCGGACCATCGCGGCGGGCGAATCGGTGGGGGCGATCACCGCGACCCTGCTCGCCGAGCGAAACCCGCGCCGGTTCGCCGGGCTGATGACCTTCTGCGGCAACCTCGCGGGCGGGGCCGCGCACTGGAACTCCGGGCTCGATCTCGGTCACGCGCTGAACACCTTGCTGGACGCGCGGCTCCAACTGGTGCGGATCACCGACCCCGAAGCCAACACGGACAGGTTCCTAAACGTGGTTCAGGCCGCCATCGAGAACCCGGAAAGCCGGGCCAGACTCGCCTTGGCGAACGCGCTGGCCGAGATCCCCGGCTGGCTGGACCCCACCCGGCCCAGGCCTCCGGACGTCTCGGAGCAGGTTTTCTGGCAAGCCGCCTGGGATCGCTTCTACCGCGTCAGCGCGTTCGGCGTCGACAGGGTCGCCTTGGAACAGCGCGCGGGTGGCAACCCGAGCTGGAACGCCGGCGTCGATTACCGGCGGATCCTGGCGAACGCCGGTGAGCGGCCGCTGGTGGAACGGGCCTACGCGGAGGCGGGGCTGGATCTCGGCGCCGACCTCGACAAGCTGGCGAAAGCGCCGCGGATCTCCCCGGATCCGGCCGCGGCGGGTTACCTCGCCCAGTTCGGGCTGCCGCTGGGGCGCACCCCGTTCCCGGTGCTGACCATGCACACCGTCGCGGACGGCACCGCGCCTGCCGCACACGAACGCGCCTACGCCGAACGAGTCGCACTGGTCGGTGACCGGCGGAACCTGCGTCAGCTGTTCGTGAACCGGGCCGGGCACTGCGTGTTCACCGGGTCCGAAGAGATCACCGCGCTGCGCATCCTGGAGCGGCGGCTGGACGACGGAAGCTGGCCATCGGCCGATCCTGCCGCGCTGAACGCCGACGCCGTCAAGCTCGCGCCGGAGCACCAGACAATCTTCGACGCCGTCCGGGACATCAGGGTGACGACCACCCCGGCGTTCGCGCGCCACTCCCCTCCCCCATACCCGCGGATCCTGCCGTTCTAGGTTCCGGTGAGGATCGTCAGCCCGTAGGCCGACAGGACGCGGTTGACCGGGAAGAAGTAGGTGGTGCCGCCGCTGGCGCAGTTCCCGCTGCCGCCGACCAGCACGCCCTGCGCCTGCGTCCCGCTGACGAACGGCCCGCCGTTGTCACCCGGCTCGGCACACACGGAAGTGCGGGTCAAGCCGGTCAGCGTTCCTTCAGGGAAGGTGATCGACACGTTCTTCGCCTGGATGATCCCGCACCGCCAGCCGGTGGTCGCGCCGTACCTGCACACCGAGGCGCCGACCGGGGCCTCGGCCGACCCGGTGATCGTCACCCGGCTGTCGGTGGGCGGGATCGAACCCACCAACCGCCAGTCGGTCGTATTGGTCACCCGGATGACGATCGCGCCGTTCGGCGGAAACTGCGCCGCCGTGACCACCCCGACCACGCGGCCCGCGCTGCGAACGGTGTCACCGGGTTTGCCACAGGCGGAACTCGCGATCAAGTAGCCGGCATTCCCCGAGACGGCGGCGAATCCGGCAGTGCACCGAGACGAGAAACTGGTTTGCAGGAGGCTCCCGCCCCCGAGCGGGGCGGGAGCGCTCGCTTGAGCGAGGGTCGGCATGGCGAGGCAGAAGGCCAGGACCAGGCCGGACAGACAGCGGAATCGGGGCAGTCTCATGGGACCCTCCGATGGCCGGGGAATGCCTCGATCCTAACGAGGCCCGGCACTCCTGCCCATCGGCCGAATCGCGCATTCCCTCGCCACCTCAGCGCCAGCCGAGCTCCGGCGCCACGTGCGTGAGGATGCTTTCCAGCACGTGCGCGTTGTACTCGACACCGAGCTGGTTCGGGATGGTCAGCAGCACGGTGTCCGCCGCCTGGATCGCCTCGTCCGCCTTGAGCTCCCGCACCAGCTCGTCCGGCTCGGCGGCGTACGAACGGCCGAAGATCGCCCTGGTCGTCTCGTCGATCATGCCGACCTGGTCACGCGACTCACGGTCGCGGCCGAAGTAGGCGCGGTCCAGGTCGTTGGTCAGCGCGAAAATGCTGCGGCTCACCGACACCCGCGGCTCGCGTGGGTGACCCGCCTCTTTCCACGCTTCACGGTAGGCCTCGATCTGCTTGCGCTGCTGAACGTGCAGCGGCTCACCCGTCTCGTCGTCCTTGAGCGTGGAACTCTGCAAGTTCATGCCCAGCTTCGCGGCCCAGACCGCCGTCGCGTTGGAGCTGGACCCCCACCAAACACGCTCACGCAAGCCCTCGGAGTACGGCTCGAGCCGCAGCAGCCCCGGCGGGTTGGCGAACATCGGCCGCGGGTTCGGCTGCGCGAAGCCCTCGCCGTCGAGCAGCTTGAGGAAGACCTCGGTGCGCTGCCGGGCCATGTCCGCGGCGGTCTCCCCCTCCGCCGGGCCGTACCCGAAGTAACGCCACCCGTCGATCACCTGCTCCGGGGATCCCCGGCTGACACCGAGCTGAAGCCTGCCGCCCGAGATGAGGTCGGCCGCGCCGGCGTCCTCGGCCATGTACATCGGGTTTTCGTAGCGCATGTCGATCACGCCGGTACCGATCTCGATCCTCGACGTCCGGGCACCGATCGCCGACAACAACGGAAACGGACTACCCGCCTGCCGCGCGAAGTGATGCACGCGGAAGTACGCGCCGTCGACACCGAGCTCCTCGGCCGCGACGGCCAAATCGATCGACTGATGCAGGAAGTCGGCGGCGGACCGGGTCTCGGAGTGCGCGCTCGCCGACCAGTGGCCGAACGAGAGGAAACCAATCTTCTTCACGTCACGTGTAAGCGTCCGGTGACCGGGTTTGATTCCCTGCCCCGACGTCATGCCACGCCCTGAACCACCCTGCCGATAGTCACTCTAGGTCACATGACGTCACGTTCTGCCTTTATAGCTCTCGACCTGCGAACTTACGGGCCACGCTTGCCGCATCGGGATCTCACGGCTGCCCGACGGTAACCGATCATGGTCTCAACGTGAGTCGTCGTGACGATACGTACCCCCCTGATTCAGGGCCTCTGGGCGACGTATACTCTCTTCATCAGCAAGTCCGAGTGGCGGAATGGCAGACGCGCTAGCTTGAGGTGCTAGTGTCCTTAACGGACGTGGGGGTTCAAGTCCCCCCTCGGACACGTCAGTGCGTGATTGGTCCCCAGTTACGCAGGTACTTTGACACACGACGTTGTTACTTGCACACCCCCTGTGTGCCGCAACAGATGCGGCCCGGGGGGTTAAGTGCTGTCTACAGGCACGAAGTCGGCCGTGTCCCTGCGGCCGCACGGTGTCCCGGCGTGGGCTCAGCAGGTGCGCGATGACAGACAGTGTCGTAGCTCCGCTGGTGTCGCCCCCATCTCCAGGTGATGGTCTACGGCGCCGGGCCGCACAAGACGAGAAGCCGGAGCCCCTGCCCCTGGCGGCGATCCCGTCGATTCCGCGTGGCACGCCGGTGTCTTACGCGATGGCAAGACTGGACGCTTCCGGCCGGATCTCCGATCAAGCGACCCTGCATGTACTGGGCTGGGCGCCGGGAGAACCGCTGACGATAACCGCCGTGGACGGCGCGGTCATCCTTCGGCGGGACCCGCGCGGCGTCTTCACTCTCGCGCCGGCCGGATACCTGCAGATTCCGGCCCCCCTGCGCACGAGGCACGGGTTGACAGCGGGCGACCGGGTACTTCTGACCGCGGTCCCCCGTCGCGCCACGCTCCTGATCTACACCACGGCCCTGTTGCATCAGCAGCTCGTCGATCACCACAGCAGTTTGCTGGGAGGCGACCAGCCGTGACCCTGACCTCTCCGCCGTTCGGCGCAGGGCAGGATCGGGCGGCCAATCTGGACGCGGCCCGGCTACTGCTCTCCAGCCTAGGTATCACGCCCGCCGACTTGCTGGACACCGCCGCCCCGCGCCCGCCCGCGCCGACATTCGCGGTCTACGTGCCCGTCGTGTCCGATGCCGTCTCGCCCGGCACGCGCAAGACCTACCAGCCCTACTGGAACTACGTAGTGGATCGCTGGGGCACACGCGGCATCGATGAACCCTCCCCGTCCGAGATCAAAGCCTTCAGCCAGGTCATCAAGGCCCAGGCCGAGCAACGTGGACGCCGCAACGCCCGCGGTGGCACCAGCGCCGTGGAGAATTTCATCGCCGCCATGCGTTGCCTCTATCGGCACGCCGAAGCCGACGACCTCATCGATCACCACGACAACCCCGCATCCAAGGTCGACAAGCCCCGCCGTGCCGACTCTCCCCGGTACGCCTTGCCACCCGATCAACTGGTGAGTATCAACCACTACGCCGCCACCACTGGCAATGACCCGGAACTCGATGCTCTTCTCCTGCGCTTTCATACTGAAACAGCAGCTCGTCGCCAAGGGGGTCTCAACCTTCGGCCTCAAGACCTCGATGCAGAACAGTGCTTGGTCTACCTGCGGGAGAAAGGCAGCAAACACCGCTGGCAACCCGTATCCCCCACTCTCATGCGGCACCTGCGGTCGCACGCCAAGGACCGCCATTCCGTCGAGCCTCACAAACAACTCTTCCGCTACCGCAGCGGCCAACCCATCACCAGCCGCCGCTATGACCACCTGTGGGACAGACTCGGACGCCACCTCCCCTGGATCTACACCCAGGACGTCTCCACACACTGGTTGCGCCACACCACTCTCACCTGGGTCTCCCGCGCCTTCGGCCGCGCCGTCGCCTCCGGCTACGCCGGCCACTCCAGTAAGGCCAGCACGAACCACGACGGCACCATCGGCGTCTACGACAAGGCCACTCTGCAGGAAATCGCGAGGGCTTTGGAGGCTCTCACCGGTGAACCGCACCCCCTGGCCACAACTCGCATCGACTGACCAGCGCACGTTCCCCTCCACGAGCAAATCCGGCTCAAGCCATGCATTGGCAGCTCGCTGGATGCACCTGTGTCCAGCCTCTGCCCGTATGTGGACGGTTCCAGGTCTTCCCCTGGACTCGATGGGGTCTGGCCTGATCCAGGTCTCCCCCTGGGCGCTCCAAGGTCGTCCCAAGGGCGGTGTTCGAACCAGCAGCTATCCAAGGACTATCCGAGGGCTCCGTCGGGCGCTGTGCCCGGTCCTTTCCAGTTCACGTCAGCCGGAGCGCCCATATCGACGCCACCTCCCCGCTTCTGCCACTCCCCCGGCTCAACCGGGCGCTCGGAACCCTCTGGGAGCGCTACGACGCCGAACAAGGGCTGTGGGCCTGGGGAAGCGGGGATCTACCCATCTGGCAGACGCTCGACGCCGTCACCTCCCTCCGCGCGGCCGCGCTCGCCGTCGCCGCGCCCCCGCTCAGCCCTCCAGGAACCCCAGGTACGACTTCATGATCGACACTCCGCCATCGACGACCACCGCCGATTTCCGGATCCGGCTCCACGTCTGGCCGGAGTCCGCGGAACCGTCGCGCGGCGAATCCAATCCGCACAGCCACCGATGGGAATTCGCCTCGACCATCATCGCCGGAGAAGGCTTGCACATGGCCGGGTTCCGCGAAACCACCGAAGGCGGCAAGGCGCACAACCGGTACCGCTACGGTGCCGATCCGGCGAATCCGGCCGCCTTGCTCGCGGACGGCGAAGCCCGCCTCGAGGTGGAGAATCGCCCCGGCTTCGGCAGGGACGAGGGCGCCGCGCTGACCCTGGAGATCGTCAACCACCTGCGGCATCCAGTGTTCCTGCACCCCGGCACCCGGATCTTCAATCTCATGCTGTTCGCCACTACCGGTAGCGACCGGCGCCCGCCCGCAGAAGGCACGTGTCACGCGGCGGGATTCATCCTTGTACTCTACCTAGGGGCTAGGTAGAGTACCGGCATGCCTGGCCCAAGGATGACGCTTCCAACTCAACTGGTTTTACGAGAGCTTGTCGCTGATCCAGCCCGCGAGATGTATGGCTTGGAGATCTGCGGTGCCGCAGGCCTGCCCAGCGGCACAATCCACCCAATCCTGACCAGGCTAGAGAAGGCAGGTTGGCTGCGTAGCCGCTGGGAACGGATTGACCCCAGCGAATTGGGGCGTCCCCGGCGACGCTACTACAGTTTGGACCCGAATAGTTTAGGTGTCGTCCAAGCTGCTTTACGCCGGACAGAAGCCTCCACACAGGCTTTGTCGCGCCTGCGTCCAGGCATGGCCGGTGGCGCATGATCGACACAATCGCTGCCACTCTAGATCGCCTATGCAAAATCGCCGCCTTCAATGGACGTCAAATCGGAATTCAGGGTCCAGTCAAGGAACTAAAACGCAACAGTGAGATTGCTTACAATCAAGCCGAGATCCTTAGCCGGGAATACGGATTGAACTTTGGCTTCAATGAACCCATCGAAGGACCGTCGTCTACCAGCAACAAGGATTTCGATACTGAAATATTCGTCGGTGAGCTAAGTTCCGCCTGCTATGCCCTTAGAGGAATTTCTCATGAACTGGAAGGCATAGCAGCCAAGATACCCGCATACGCCGCAATTCAGGGTCGCATACGCGCCCGCGCCTTTGTGCACGAGTTTTACACACTTCTTGAACTTGCCGATGAGGTGTCCAAAAAGGCGAACGGCGCATATAGGTCTCAACTCATTGATCACATCGTCAACAAACAGGTGCGGAAAACGTCCTATCGCTTAACCAAAGTCGCAGCTGGAATCCTCCCAATCGGCAGTCGCATAGACTACGAAGAACGATTTCGCTCCGAACTTTTCGACCTTGCCGAAAGCGGCTCGGGATGGTGGAAACAGGTGCGCCACTCGCTTCGAGTCCTCATCAGGGCACCGTGGCTTCGATACGAAATACGCGCCATGACACTGTCGCCAAGGAGAAGTAGCGATGACTGACACTTCACCTACGCGACCGCCCCCCAATAAAGGATGTCCGCGCGGCATTATCGGATATACGATATAAGATCGAGAGCGCACACGGAATGCGTTAGCCGTGATCAGATGGGCAACCCTTGTGGTTCTCATCCTCGCTGCGGCAATTGTGGCAATGGCGACACTTGCGCCGGTAGCCGCGGTCGGCATTGTCGGGACCGCATTAAGCGCAATCGGTGCAGCGCAAAGACGCAAGCGCAACACCATCAATCAGAGTCGATAAAAGCATGGTCTGTGGCCAGCTCCGCCCAGACCGACCAGTCCTCGCTGCCTTCCGCCAACGTTAAGGATTTCGAAGTCGAGGACTGATGGACCGAACACGGGCAGACGGCGATGCGCGAGACCCCGAGTAGGTGCTGACCACCGCCACGGACCAAGCGTGCTAACCAGGACTCCGAAGGAACCCGCTTGGGTAGGCGAGGTCCAGCAGCTGCTACTGATGCCCTCGCGGTAGTCGTTAGCCGATCTCGACGAAGGTATTGTTCGGCACTCTGCCGCAGCGTTCCCGGACGCGAACGCCGACGACAAGACCGAGCCTGGAGTGAGACAGCTGAGCGGCCGCCGAGGCCTCCGGCTCGCCTGACGTGGAGGTATGTCCCATTAGTTTGACCTTCAACAACGGAATCGAAGCTACCGTTTTAGGACCGTCGAGTTCGCCCAGCAGCCGTTTCGAAATCTTCCGTT
Organism: Amycolatopsis coloradensis; assembly: GCF_001953865.1. GTDB lineage: Bacteria > Actinomycetota > Actinomycetes > Mycobacteriales > Pseudonocardiaceae > Amycolatopsis > Amycolatopsis coloradensis. The sequence goes on along the minus strand of NZ_MQUQ01000018.1, from coordinate 3,924 downwards.
GTTCGCGGGTCAGCTTTCGGGCCTGATGGCTCTCGACCGATACTCGGTGATGTCGGCCGCTCTGATGAGTCCATCCTGGATAGCGCGGGCGAGCAGGGCTTCCTTGGTCGATGCTCGGCGGCCGACCGCAGCGTATTTGGTTCGGGCCCGGTCGATGTACTGCCGGACCGTTGCCTCGCTGATGCTCATCCTGGCTCCTACCGAGGCTTCCGACATGCCTTGGAACCAGTACTTGAGCACGGCGAGTTCTTGCTTGGACAGTGCAGGCCGCAACGGTCGGGCGTCGGCGATCATCGCGCCGGCTGTCGTGGGAGTAACGTAGGGGCGGTCGGTAGCGGCGGCGACGATCGTCTCCACGCAGTGCTCGCGGCTCCCGTCTTTATCCAGGAATTCCGCGCCCGCGTCGAGTACCGCGAGCACGTACTCTGGCTCGGAGTGAGCGGAAAACACCACCACCCGGTGTCCCGCCCCGGTGAGACCAGCGATCCGGTCGACGATAAGCGTGCCTCGCAGATTCAGGTCGACTAGCAGGACGTCGGCGGTGCCGCCGGGGCCGGCAAGGACTTCGTCGACGTCTGCCCCGCTCGCCACGATCCGTACCCGCCTGCCTGGATCACGGTCCACCCATGCCCGAACGCCGTCGATCGCGACCTCATGGTCTGCGATGATCGCGACGGTTACCTGCCGGTCCAGCTGGTTTGCGTCCACAGCGGCAGCTGTGACCCCTGTCTCGACGGCGCTCTCCGATGAGTCACGAGCAACAGGGTTCGTATCGACGATCTCGTCGCCAGGCAGCGAGTTCGCGATCGCCCGGACAATTTCCGGCGCCACTCGTCCCTGTTTCTCGTCCAGAAGCAGACGTAGTTGCGCGGCAGCGATCTGCTCCTCGGTTACGCGACGCGATCGAGTCATTCGCCCTGCCCCGTCTTCTCTGCCGAGTTCAGTATGTCGCCGAGCACACGCTGGTGGAACACATCGAGCAGCCGATACTCGTCCTGCTCCGCGAGCTCTGATCTGGCCAGTTTCATCATAAGACTCAGCCCGGCTGTACGCTTCACCGCTGACTCGTCGAGAGCTAGCTCTGCGGCCCAGGTGAACCGGCGCCACCATTCCTCGCGACGCGCCGCCCGCTCCCGCTGCTCAGTCGCCCGGTCATTCGCCCGCACACCAAGGCGCGCCCCCAGGAAGGCGCCCGAGGTCGCGAGGATGCCGACCAGGGCGGTCACACCGATCTGCCACCAGGTCACTGCCTGAGCCCGCCCTCTCCATCCGCTAGGCAGCACACCCTACCGACATGTCAGTAGTGCCGAGACCAGGACACAACACAGAGAATCCAGAGAGCAGAGCCGAAGTTCGACCTGCGGCGCTCGTCGCCCGCGGAGTATCCAACCCCAGCCCCTGGCACCGACTCCAACAGCTTGCCTCCGACTGGAACACCGCGCGAACCACACCCCGTCGGCGGGATGCAGAGCGCAATCACGCAGCAAGTGAAGACTTCCCGCCACCGCACCCCAGTGGGCCGGACACCGCCCGAGGCCACATAGTCGTGGACCGCTTGCCGGACATCTACCATTGAGATCTCCGCGTTGCTCGGAACCTCGCGCTCGTGGGACTGGTAGTCGTAGGCCACCGGCTCCGGCGATGTTCCGCCCGACGTGCTGATCACGCTCGTCTCGTCCTTGCCCGCGTAGCCGACAAACCCGCACGTGGTAGCCGCCGCGCGCACACCGAACTGAAGGATCGACCAGCCGTCCTCGTCTCGGTGGTCGATCAGGGCCACCAAGCCCACCTCGACCTCCGGCGACTCGGCCTCGGCCACCATCCGGTCCAGCAGCTCGTCCACCTCCGTGGGCGTGCTCACCGCGAGGGGTTCCCGCTGACCTGGGTCGAACCAGGCATCGAACGTCACCACTGCTTATGTCCCCGATACACCGTCGTGAACCCGCCCGTCCCGTGGACCGTCAGCGTGCTGCCCTCTGGCAGCACCACGCCCAGCAGATCGTCACAGCATGCCTGGCCCTTGCAGGGCACGTTGTTGATGACCACCGTGGCGTCCGTGATCCCGCTGTCGCGCATCTCGGCGGCGATCTTGAGTTCCACGTCCGCGGCGGCCGTCAGCGGCACGAACGGGCACCCGGCCTCCTTCACGATCTCGTTCACACGGTCCGTGCGGTCGTCCCGTCCGCTGGTCACCGGCGGCTGCTACATCCTGACGTGCCCGCGCGACTGGGCCCTCGTCATACTCGCGTAAGTCGTCCGCTCACTTAATGGAAACGAGACGCGATATGCCTGCTTGATTCATGACATCGAGTGCGACGCGCCGAATCTGGTCGAGGTAGCCCTCGTCCGCCACCGTCGTTCTGATCGTGGTTTCCACGGGAATGAAATGAGTGATGCGAGATGGACCGCTGCCGAGTTGGAAACCGCCGTCGTTGACATGGTTGACAGTGATCGGCCCTCGGTTCCGGTGCTCAAGACCCAAGCGGACTTGATAGTCCACCTTGTCACCGGACTCGGCCGCTTTCCTGATAAGGGCCAGGAGGTCAGCGACGAACCATTCGAATCGTCGTGAGCTGATGGTTGTGTCGTCGGCGGAACTCGTCCGGAGCGGCATGCCTCCGATGACCGCGGCGAGACTGACAGAGCCATCGAAGTGCACTTCCGCCCACGCTTCCCGCCATGGCTCGGAACTGCTGCCAGGACTCGCCACCCAACGACGAAAGCCGGTCCCGACGGCGGGATAAACACTGTTGAGGGGGCGGTACTTGGACGAGCCGGCGATGCTAGTGCCGAGCTCAATCGCGCCGTCGACGATGCGGTTCGCATCGAGCCGGCTCAACGGGCTGCCGGAACTCGGGCTCGTCCGAGGGTGCGCCACGCCGATCATCCATACTCGCTGGTCAGTGACGCGCTGGAGACGCGCCTGATCGAAGGCCTCCTTGAGCAGGCGCTGTACCTGACCTAGCTCTTGTTCGCGCTGGAGGCGCGCTTGCTTGAAATCATCCTCAAGCTGACGCTGCGCCTGCTCCTTTTCGCGTTGAAAACGTTCTTGTTCGCGCTGAAGGCGTTCTTGACTGACGTCCTCTTCAAGTCGGAGCCGTTTCTGTTCCAGCTCTCGTTCGCGCTGGAGCTGCACCTTGCGTTGATTATCCAGCCGGGTTCGGTAAAGTCGTTCGAGTTGCGGCTCGCGCATCCAAATAGTGTCTGCGTCATTTCGGATCGGTGCGCCGAAGTGCTCACCGCGATAGATGAGATGCGGGACGTCAACACTGTAAGGCACGACGACGACGAGAGCACGCTCACGGTCGTCACCAAGCGGAAACAATTTAATCTTACGCACAGGCGGGTGAATATGGTTAACCGCCGCCACCTGGAAAGTTCGTACATAGTTTTCGGTCACCTCGCCGACGTGTACTCGACTTGTGGCTTTTTTCTGATCTTCAGCGACGCCGTAGATAATCACACCGCCGCCACTGTTGGCCATCGCTGCGATGTCTTTCAGAACGTCGCTCTTCGCAATTTCCTTGGCCACCGGGAACGACTTTTTCCAGTCAAGATCGTCCATTTCGGATATTTGCGCGCGGACGGCGGCGTCAATCATGTCGTTAGTCAGTGGGCTCGCCGGCATCCCCAGAGCGCGATGCAGCGCGGTGTAAGGCATCGCCAGATCCTACTCAGAGGCGAGACTCCTGCTGCTGGCTCATCGATTCAACCGACCGCCGCCCACCGATCCTCGACCTCCTCCACCAAGCGCTGCGGGCTGCCGACCGCTGTGGCGAACCCATCACCGCGCAACCAGGCCAGTCAGCAAGTCGCGTCATGATCGGCACCGCACGGGCCGCGCCCTGCCGTGAGCGGAGTCCCGAGCGCAATCACGCAGCTAGTGCCTCATCAAGAAACGTTGACGTCGTAACCGTGTCGCGT
>NZ_MQUQ01000017.1 GCF_001953865.1 Amycolatopsis coloradensis | reverse complement strand
CACTGTCTGGGATCAGGGTGTCCGGTCCACAGGGGCAACCTCACCCTGGGCACGAAACTCGAACTGGCCACCGCCACCGCAACCAGAGCAGAGGCGGCCGAACGCGTCGCCACGCTCGCGCCCAAAGTGACTGAACAAGAGAAACTTCTCGCCGATCATCGAAGTGAGATCCTTCTCCGCTTGAACAAAAACGCGACGAAGCCTGGAAGTCCCACGAGACCGCGAAACGTGTCCTAGCCGACCGGGACAGCAACTTCAATCGCCTCGGCGACACCATTCGCGGAACAGGCGATCGCCTTGGTAAGAAGGACGCGGAGATCGAGCGTCTGACGCAAGCAGCTCGACCAGAAGACGCCGTACTGGCCGCCTGGGGCCGAGGCAGGGATGCCGCACGTACCGAGCTAGGCTGGCCGCCAGGGGTGCCGGAATCGGCAATGCCGGATCGACTGATCGAGGAGGCCACAGCTCCTCCAATCTCGGCAGAATTGGTCACGGTCGAGCGCCGCCGAGCCATCACGCTGGCGGAAGCTGCGCGCACGCAGCTAGCAACGGCGCTAGCAGCGTTCGAATACCACGCAGAAGGAGTAGGAGGCCCACCGTCAGACCTTCGTCTTGCGGCTGATTTGTACCTGAAGGCACGCGAGGCCGGAGAGGAGGATCCGGCGGGCGACCTGTTCGAGACGACGTTGGCCAATCTACAGGCGTGGCTCGATGACGATGACGATCGAGACCGAAATGCGCACGAACAAGTTCATGCAGCCAGAGCTAGCCGAGCGGCGACCACTGAATTCGTCACCTCCCAGACGAGACAGCTTCAGGAGGCGTTGAACCAGACACAGGAAGCGATCACCCAGCGCGCGGCCAGCGCCCTTGACGGAATCAGCGCGGCACTTGACAACCTCAACCGAGGTTCAGGCGGTATCGGTGCTCAACTTGCCTACGACGTAATTCCTCCCGGTGCGCCGGATCAAGACTGGACATGCCGCGTCACCCCCCGGTGGCGCAGGAATCCGGGTGGCCCCCTGCTTCCCTACGACAATGTCACCAACACGGCGCAGGAGAAGCTGTTTTCGATCCACCTTGTCCTTGCGGCTCTGCTCGCCGCGCCTCACCCGCGTGGACGGGTACTCATTCTTGATGAACTCGCCGATTCACTCGGAGCAGAACATCGGCGCGAGGTCCTTGACGCTATTGCCACCGTGGCCAAAGATCACGGCATCACCATTCTGGCGACCTGTCAAGACGCAATCATGACAGAGGCGCGCCCCTACTGTGGCGAGGTTCTCTACTTCCACTATCCCTCGAAATCCGCACCCCTGAACCGTCCGACGCGGATGTTCGGCTTCGACCCGAACGGAAGCCGCGTCGAACTCACTGCCGAGGCCCTTACCGAGGGCCGTAACCCAGTTTAGCGCGCCCAGCCAGACCCAAATGACAGTGAGCACCAGACGTGGCTTGGGATCGTAACCTTCCCATGTCGTGAACTGGGCTGTCGAGCGCGTGGCTCACCGGCCAACCGCGCATCGTGCCGCGCACCAGAAGCCGATTCGGTGAAACCCTCCGTGTTCAGTTAGGCATAGGCGCGACTCCGGCGCGGCGACTGGTCAAGGCCGTACGCTCCGAGTACCAGGAACCTATTGAAGGCGATCAACGGCTGAGCCGTTCACCGCGTGACGCAGAGTAGGGCAACCCCTTGCAGCCTGATCTACAGACCGCCCCGAACGTCGCTCATCGGTTGGGTCGATCGTCGTTGGCTACACCGCCGTAATCTGCTATTACGGCTTGGGCCTGGGCGGATGTGATGAGCCATGTTGCTATTTGTGGTTGCTCCCATTCGTTTGTTGGATCAGCGAGGATGATCGCTACGAAGACGTCGAAGGCGAGCTCGGGGTCGGCGAGCAGGCCCTGGTAGGTAGCGAGATCTCGGGAGCTCGGCACTGCCGGAACTCGGAGGTGGGTGTGCCATTCTCCGACCCACACGCTTCCGTCCTGTTCGAAGGCCCAATCGCCGAGCGTCTGGGCATAGTTGAGATCGCGTTCGAAGGATGTCGCTCGTCGAGTGGCATGTCGACCGGGTCCACCGGCATGACGGATAACGAGGCCGCTGCGCTCTGTCGTGCCGAGTAGAATCCCGCCAGTTTCGGTGCCGTCACGGGAAGCTCGTGCCTCGTGGGCGATGGCGTTGACGGCAGGCGTGGTAACGATGATGGCGGCGGGGACGGCGTCTGTCACGGCTTGCCGCACGTAGGACAGTCCTCACGCGGCGGCGCGATGGCGGATGCCCAGCGAGCGTTGCCGGTGTAGCCGAGATCGAAGGGGCCGGTCCATCCGCGGCGAGCTTGGAGGGCAATGGTCAGCTGTTCGCCGGGAAGGCGGTGTGCGTAGTGGCCAGCCGTTTCCAGCGCAGTTGCGGTAGTGATCTTGGCGGCGAGATCGCCCACGAGGGAGAGGTCAGAGCCTACGGCCGTCATCGGTTGATGCAAGGTTCCCGTGCCGTAACCGGCTTCGAGCGCGGGTTCGGGATCGAGGGTGCCGTCGTCGATGAGCGCCTGACGCCGGCATAGGAGGCAGCCGTGGTCTGGGAACGGGCGCAGCCGGATGATCTCTCCGACGCCGCCATCGGCGAGGACACAGGCTAGGACTGCTGGCTTTCCGGCGCGGCGTGCGAGGTGGCTGACTGTTCTTCGCGGAGCAACGCCATCGGCGCAGCAGAGGACGATGTCTGTTGCGGACAGTAGGCCGCGGATTTCGTGCGCGTCATCGACGACGTCGTAGCGGTACGGAACGATCCTCGTGTCGCTGCGCTGGTCTGCGAGGTGCTCGCGGAGCGCATCGACTTTGAAATGGCCTACATGGCGGTCGGGAAGTACGTGGCGGATCAGGTTGTGCCACATCAGTCGATCTGGGTCGACCAGCAAGAGTCGACCGACGCCGTAACCTGCGAGCGCCGTAACGGCTGCGCCGCCGATGCTGCCGACGCCGACAACCATGACCGTCGTCTTGGCGAGATCATCTATCGGCCAGTGGGCCGCGAGTTGTCCCGTGCCGACTTCTGCGGGTTCGACGGCCACGCTGACGCCGAAAACGCCGTCGCGCGTGACCCACCACGCTGCGAACGTCGGAATGGGTGTGACGTCGTATGGTGGGAACTCGGCGCCGGGGGCGTACGTGAGGACGACGTAGCCGAGTGCACCCGGATCGGTCAGGGGTTTGGGAAGTCGCTTGGCGAACTCGTCGCGCGGCACGCCGAACTGATCGCCACGCCGGACGAGCTCGTACCACCAGCCGTGCAGTTCCACCGGTGCCTGGAACCAAAGCCCGTCACCGCCGGCCTCGCCCTGATTGATTCGGTGCGTCTTGGGAGCCAGAGTGACCTGGTAGCCGGCCTCACCGATCTTGACGTAGCTCAGCAACATCAGATCGTCGGTTGACGAGCGCTTGAACTTGATCGCCCCCGACGTCCCAGCGTTCGGGGCCATGAGGCGCCGGAGTCCGTTGCGCGGAAGCAGGAGGACGGTACTTGTCATCGTTCCTCCCCAGAGTCGACGCTCTCCGCGGATTCGGCACCCTTCGGGTGCGCGTCGGTGCTATCGAGATGCTGGCCGGTGATCGTGATCAAGTCGTCCAGGGACGAGTCGCTCACGATTCCGTGCAGGGTCATTTGGTCCAGCGCACCGGCTTTCATGAGCGCGTACTCGATGCGCCACGCCGCCGCCTTGACGATGAGGTCGCAGACCGAGTCGCGGGGATCCCAGGCGGTGTCGGTTTGGAACTGGCACAAGCTGCCGTCGCCGTTCACGTGCCATCGGTGCTGGGTGCACTCCACGGGTTCCGGTCGTGGATCGACGGGAAAGATCCGCGGCGGCACCATCGGGTACGCCTGGCGATAGGCGATCTCGATTTGCATGCCATGCCCGCCGAGGAGGAATGTCAGCCCGGCTGGTTCGGGCCGCTGCAGCGGCCACATGGACAGTCGGCCGCTCCACACGCCGGCCCCGGCGCCGTGCCAGTCCAGCTCAGGAAAGGAGTCGGCGATCTCGCGTTGATCCCGGGCGAACCGCGAGGGTTCGGCCTCCCACCAAGGAATTGCCGCGAACTCCGGTCGATCGATCATGTCGGTAGTCAGCCTTGGGGCGCGTCCTTAATCGGCCGCTTGGTGACTGCGGGAACGATCAGTACGGGGCCGGTGGTGGCCTTGCCCTTCGGCGCGGGGAAGTCGCTGCCGAAGACGTCCCGCCAGAGCTTCTTCGCGTCATCGGTGTAGCCGTTTGCCGCGGCGTCGCACGCTTGATCGGCGAGGTCAGCGGCATCGAGCAGCGACTCGCGCAATCCCACACGGTCGAGGTCGGGCTGGATTTCCCCGCAGACGTCGGCAGGATCAGTGACCGGCCCGTTGCCGACCGCGGTCGCCGCCGCGGTGAAGAACCGGCGAAGTGCGTTGGGCCGGGTGTCGACGGGGAGGTGGTGAAGGGCGAGAACCTCCATCACCAACGACTTGACCTTACCCTCCACCTCGGCGCGTTTGCGCCACTTCTTGACCACGCGCACCAGACGGAGGAAGTAGTCCCAGTCCGCGCTGCGCTGTGCGATCTCCCGCACCAGGTATTGAGGGTTGGAAGGAACCCACAGCGAGGTGTCGCCGTCGGTTTTCTCGGGGATGAGGAGCGCGCCGTTGTCGTCCAGCGCAGGCATGGCGTCCACGGTGAACCCCTCGGGGGCGCCCGGGAGGTCAATGAAGCACTTCACCGCGTGCCGGCGCGGGTCGGCGCGTCGGACTAGCTTCTCGACCGTGCCGCTGTTGCCGAGCAACTTGGTGATCTTGTCGTGCAGCACATCGAGCGAGTCGGCGGCGGTGTTGTTGCCCGGCTCGCCCCAGCCGGGGTGGTCGTCACGGTCGAACACGACCACGAGGTCGACGTCGTGGATCAGCGGTCCGGTGTGCGTGCTGCGGCGCAGGGAGCCCGATCCCCACACCTCGACAACGTCGGCCTCGGCGCCGAGGGCCACCTTGAACGTGTCGCGGCGGTCCCGTGCCTCCTTGACCTGGGTAGGGTCAGCATCGACCGTCTTCTGGTATTCGTCGAACGCCTCGGTCAGACTCATCGGGCTCTCCTTATCGCCTCGGACAACCGCGCCGCTACGAAGCAGCAGGTCACAGCGCTGCCGTGACCTGCTGGTCCCGCTGAGCGGAGCCCTTCTCGACAGCGTAAGCGTCACCACCGACAATTCCGCGCGTCCAGGGGCGTGGCCCTCGACGTGTCGACCGCGATCCGCACTGCGCGGTGCGTCAGGCAGGAGCCAGGGCGGGGAACGGCTCGTAGGTGTTTGTGGCGGCGTCGAAGGTGAACGCGGTCCACCGACCGTGCTCCGGTGAGGCCAAGCGAGCACCCAACGCGACTGCAATGGCGACTGGGCCGCTGAGGAAGATGACGTGGCGACCGGTCCTCGCGGATGCCGCCAGCGGGGCGTCGCGCCACGCTTTGCAGGTCTGCTCGACCACCGCGGTGAAGGTGTCCTGGTTCTCGGCGAGCCTCGACGATGTCGTCCGCATCCCGAGGAGCAGGCCGACACCATGCTGACGACACGCCGCCTTGACGTGGTCGAAGAACTGATCGCCGCGTCCCTGCAGGTCCAGCGCCAATGCGACCACGGTCGGATCTCCCTCATCGAAGGCTTCGGGTCGATCGACGATCAACGGTTGATCGATGGACTCCACGGCACGCAACGCCGTCGCCGGGAAGTAGGCCGGAGCGCCGTCGGCCTGCCGAATGGCGTGCACGGCGACCTCACGCGCGTGGGTGTAGCCCAGGCGGGCGCCGAACCAGAACGCGACGTGCAGTGGCATCGTCGGGACCAGGTTGATCCGAGCCGCATCCGGGGTCAACCGCTCTGCCATGGTGGTCGCGGAGAGCGTTTCGTCGGCCAAGGCGTTGACCAGTTCCTGGTCCCATCGACCGTCGCCTGGCAGTTCGATACTCGTCTTCAGCGTTACCGTGCACGTGCGCCGGCAGAACATCTCTGCTTGCTGGTCGAGTTGAAGTGCCCGCGCTTGGCCTCGGCGAGCGTCGCTCGCGGTCACGACAATCCCGACGCGAACGCGTCGACGAGCCCGTTCGCGCAGCAAGATTCCGATACCTACCAGCGCAAGACCCACCGCGAGGCCGACAACAAACCACCACCGACCCGCCGTCTCGCCGGTGACGAAGGACTTCACCGCTTCGACTCCGAACCCACCCGAGACGATGCCGCCGATCGCAACGGCTGCGGTGCCGTCGAGCACCGCCTGCCAGCCCTGACTCTTCGCGGGCTCCGCGGATCCGACCACGGTGAGCCGCGGCTTGCCTGGCTGTTCCTGTCCGACCACGACAACCATCCACCATCTGTTCGTAACCGCCTCACCGCCGACCGGCAGGAAGCAGCACAACTCTAGGTGCGACTGCGTTGGGACAAAGCGCGCCGAGGGTAGCGACACGCGGGCTTCCGTTCATCGTGGCCGGCCTTGGCCGCGCACCCGCTCATCGCAAGACGAGTTCTAGTTGGACCAAAATCGACAACAACCGATCGGTAGCCCCCCAACCTGGCAAAAACGCAGGTCAGAGATAGTGAGGGGGCTACCGATGCTTCGGTCCCGGTGGAGGTTAGGGGACCTTACTCGAACATAAAAGACCAGGTCAGAGCCCTAGAGGAGCTCCGTGAGAAGCTCCCCAGCCTCGATACCCCCGAGCCGACCTTGATCAAGCGCGACCGACCTCGCCGGGCCCGGCAACTACGTGCCGATCAAGTCGAGCAGTTGATCGCTGACTACCGGTCCGGCGCGACGGTGTACGAACTCGGTGACCGGTTCGGCATCGAGCGGCGGACGGTCAGCACCATCCTCCACCGACACGGCGTGCCGATGCGCCGCCGCGGCCTCTCCCCCGAGCAGGTCGACGACGCCATCCACCTCTACAACCTCGGCTGGTCACTGGCGCGAGTCGGCGACCACCTGGGCGTCAACCACACGACAGTGCTGAACAAGCTCCGTGAACGTGGCATCCCCACGCGAGACTCCCACGGGCGTCCGCGAGTCGAAGCCGGCGGTGGTCGATGACCAGGCGCGCAGATATGTCGACGCAATCAGCTTCGGACGAGGCTTCCGTCGTGCGGCCCGTCACCGTGATCATGGGCGTCGTCGTCGGCCTCACCTTCCTCTTCGGCTTCGGCAACGTCCTCAACCTCGCCCTCCGGCTCGGAGTCCCGATCTGGGTCGCACCGCTCGTCGCACCTGCGGTCGATCTGTCGATCTTGGTCTGCTGCTGGGTACCCGGCACCTGGCGCTCGCAGGCGCGTCCGCGGACGTACTGCGGCCGGCTCGCCGCCTCCTGATCTTCGCGAGCGTGGTCACGTTGGCGTTGAACGTGGCCGACCCGATAGTGGCGGGTGAGTACGGAAAGGCAACTTTCTACGCCGTCGGCCCGTTTCTCTTGATCGGCTGGGCTGAAGTGGGCCCGAGCTTCCTCCAGGCGCTCGGTGAGTTCAGTACTTCGACGGCCACGCGCAGTGCGGTTGCTGAAGAGCAGTTGGAGGAGCTCGTGCGAGAGAAGCAGGAGGCGAGCTCGGTGGGCAGTGGGACCAAGCGGGACGAACCGGCCGGTCGGAGTAGGCCCCACCTGCCGCGGAAGAAGCGTTCGTCGGAGACGCTCTTGGGATTGGCGCGGGAAGCGGACGCTGCGCATCGAGCTGTGCACCAGAAGCCGATTTCGGCGGACACGCTTCGTGTTCAGCTGGGCATAGGTGCGACTCAGGCCCGGCGGCTGGTCAAGGTTGTGCGCTCTGAGTTCCAGACTCGGACCGAAGGCGGTCAGCAACTGAACAGCGATCAGCAAGACGCACAGCGTAGCGAACCTCTTGCAGCCTGATCCGGGGTGTCGGCGCGGGCAAGGAGGTACGGCAGGCGTCGGGTCTTCTCGGCGTGCACTGACGGGTGCAGGGACCCGCGCGCCATCCAAGAAAGGACTACAAGAAAACCGGGACATGGCGACGTCGGGTGATTGGCGATCCGAAAATGGATGCCGAACTTTCTAACATCGAAGAGCGTCTTCCGTTCGTACTAGGCAAGCGGGCGGCGGCACTCGGAATTGCATTCTAGAGTACTGTGGCGCCCATGGAGGGCGTAGCTAAGCGGTCACCGTGCGTCTGACTCAAATAATTATCGATCAATTCGAAAGCTTTATGCCACTGGTGGGAACGTTGCGTGTTCTATGGGAAATCAACCGCTACGATCGCCAAAACTGGTTTCGCCGATAATTTCAACCTTGTGTAGAATGTATGAGTATGGCAGAACTAAGCCCACATGCGGCAGCATTTCTCCAAGAGGAAGCGGTGAGTCGGCCAACGGTTGGCGACGCAGAGATCTGTAGGGCCGCACTCCGACGTAATTCGGCTATTATCTCCGGCGAACCGCCAACGGTGGCCACGATCAGGGATTATGTGATAGATGGCGATACACCCGTCCCTGTTAGGATCTATAACGAGCCTTCCAAAGGGTCATCGCCTGTAATAGTCTATTTCCATGGGGGCGGCTTTGTAATCGGCGATCTTGATACTGTTGACACATTGTGCCGCCACTTAGCTCTCGCGGCTAGTTGTGTAGTGGTGAGCGTGGATTACCGTCTCGCACCAGAGTACCCTTACCCGGCCGCTATTTCAGATTCCGACTCAGTAGTGCGCTGGATTTTAGGCGGCGGATTAGCCTCGTGTGACACAACGCGGCTCGCCCTCGGCGGCGATAGTGCAGGTGCCAACTTGGCAACCGTGACAGCATTACGTATGCGCGATCGCGGCGAAGCCGCCGCGGTAAACTTTCTGGCGTATCCTTTTGTTGACCTAAGGGTGGACAGTCGCCCCTCACGTGTTCGATACGGGCAGGGATACGGTCTCGACGGCGAAATGATCGACTGGTATAAGTCGTGCTACTTGCCGTCCGAAGATTTATCGAAATCACCATTTGTCAGCCCAGTTTGTGCAAATTTGAAGGGGTTGCCGCACACGCTAATTATGACAGCTGAGTGCGACCCACTTAGGGACCAAGGCGAGGACTATGGAAGATTGCTCGCAAATGCTGGCGTAACGGTTACCCTAGTCTGCTATGCCGGCGAATTGCATGGGTTTCTCAGAGCGATTTCTGTGACACCCGCCGCGTCGGCGGCAATAAGTCAGATCGCGTCAACCGTTAAACGGTCTTGGAATCTCGGGGCGCACATCGAATACGGCCTTCACGAATAGGGTGACACTGTCATCTAAATGACGTTTCTACCTGCTGCCATCTGGAACTCTCCGACTGTAACCTGACGGCATTCTGAGTCGCCTACCGAAGAACATCTCGGCGTGTCCAAACTGCCAGGGCGCGGACCCTGCAATGCTATCAATCTACATCGCCAGCAATTTGATGTATACTGGCTGAGTGTCCACTGGCGGCGATGGCTTGGCCGCCAGGTCGACGTAGCCGATCGGAGGAATTTCGTTGTCGTTGGGGTCAAGACCGTCTCAAGGTTCAGACGACCGCGAGCTTCTGTATTCTGAACTCGCAGCACATGACCGCCTTGGCGAGGTGTTGCGAAAGGACCCTGAGCGGACGTTCGTATCCGATTGGAATGGCGACCACCCCTTCACACAGATCTTCCTTGGCGAATTTGCCCAAGTATCGATCAGCTCTCTCGGCCGACTCGGTGCATACAGCCACATGGACGAAGATCCCGACCTGGCGGCGGCGATAGCCGACCTACACGTGCATCGATACGGTGAACATTCGGTCACCGCACATCGATGTGTGCCAGGGGCTGGTGCGACCAGCTTCCTGACGACACTTCTAATGTATCAATTCCTCGACGGAGTCAGGGAGCTGGCTTACCTGCCACCGGTCTACTACAACGCCGGCTGGTGGATCCGAAAGCTGGGCTTCACCGTGCGCCGGGTGGCTTCGGATGTCGACTTCGCCGAGGATGTACGCCTGTCGCTTCCATCGGGTCGATGCTTGTTGTGGCTGACCGATCCGGTGTGGTTCGCTGGCGTGCCGGTCCGTCGCGAGACAGTTAACGCCATAGCGGCCTGGCAACACCGGACCGGTTCGACGGTCATCGTGGATGGCACATTCCAGTACATGGGGTGGGACGGCGCGAGTACAGAGGCGACCGAGCAGCTGGATCCTGATCTGACTTATAGGCTCGTGTGCCCGACCAAAACATTGGCACTGCATGGGTTTCGCTTCGCGTACACGCTCGTTCCCGAGCAGCATGCATCTGCGTTCTCGGAGTTGCACGGCAGGTTGCACGGGGCCGCCGGGCTGGCTGATCGAAGATTTGCCCATCGAGCGATTGCTGCGCTTAGTACCGATGACGGAGCATTGCCGCTGATGAACTTCGCACATACTCGGTACCTCCGGTTGTGCGCGTCAGACGCCGTACCGAATGCCATTGAGCCGTTCAGCGGCTATTTTTTGTTCGGCCGTCCGGCCGTACCTGCTAATCGATTTGCCGGAATGGACATTGCTTGTTTTGGCGGAACTGGGCATCCGGGGTTTGTGCGAATCAACCTCCTGAATTCGGCGGCTGTGGAGTGTCTCATAGGCCATGAGGGCTAAGCCCGATGCCGGGCGGTTAAGCCCGCACGAGATCAACCTTGCATCCGGCGATCAGGACAAACAGGTGGGATCAAGATCAATGGGGGACATTCTGGTATTTAAACGACCAGCATTGGGTTTAGGCCGTCCGGGCATGACTGACGACTGACTGTTGACTGTACTGGCGAGCATCGAGTTCGCTGATGAGTAGAAGGCGAACCGACGTGGCTGCGTCGGCGGTTGAGTCCCATGCACACCCCCGGCCTGTCGACAGGATGTGAGCTGATGGTCCGCCCGTCCACCGTCGCAAGGGCCGGAACTGGAATGGTCCGCGGGCGCCAGGTCGTCCTCGCCCCAGATGTACGGATCGAGCCGCTGATCCGCCAATGGGCAGCGTGGCTCATGACGCTCGATCCGGTGAACGCCGCCATGTACCTGGTAGGACACCAGCGGCCGATCCTGCAGTCCTTCCTACGTCACCGAGACCGGCACGTTGCGGCGGCGAAGGACGACCGTACGGCAGGCGGATTGTTCGCCAATCTCAGCGCCCAACAAGGTGGAAATGTTCAGCGGTGGCTTGACGATGGTGAAGTCACCGATTCTTCCACGCTCGTAGTCGGCGCGGCGCTGCTGGACCTAGTGAAATCTGGTGGTGGGTCAGCCGCATCGGTGCTAAGCGGCGGAGTCGAGCGCGTACACGACCCGACGGGAGGTGAGTCCAGCCAGTCCATCCGACTACTCCGTCCCGTCCTGCAGCGATCCATCGAGCCGGGTACGGAGAGTGTGGCGGTCTGGCCGGGGGTAGCACGGCCGCACTTCCTCAACACGCCCCGGTTGACCGACGACCAGCGCCTACTGCACGTGGACTCCGCCTTCGATAGTGACCAACTCGGCGAACTCCTACGCCTGCGGCACTCCCCAGCCCCCATCGAGGTGGCGCTTGCCGCCCTCGGGCTCGACCGGGCGGGTGACCACTCGGCCGTGGCGGCGCTGCTCCGGCCTGTCGAGGCGCCGGCCGCGGAGGGCGAGCACATTGCTCAGACGTGCATCGACTTCTTGGGGCATTGCAGCGTGCTCTTCCGCGACAGCGGCACAACGCTCCTGGCTGATCCGATCACACCGCCGGTGCAGGACCATGTCGGGCTGCCACAGCGGCTCGATGCGGTGTTGATCTCGCACGGACACCCCGACCACCTCGTTGCCGAAGCGTTGCTGGCACTGCGAGATCGAATCGACCTGGCCCTCGTTCCCGCAACCCGCTCCGACAGCTTCGCGGATCCCAGCCTGCGCGACTGCTTGCTCCGGCTCGGCATACGCAACGTCGTCGAACTCCGACCCTACGATCAGGTCGCGGTCCGGTCCGCCACCGTGACGGCGCTGCCGTTTCAAGGTGAACACGGCGGTCTCGATATCGGAGGCAAGACCACCTGGCACATCCGGATGTCCACCACAACCCTTATGCTCGCTGCCGACTGCGCGTGCCAGGAACCGGCAGCGTTCGACGGCGTCGCAGACCAGTTCGGCGCCGTGGACATCCTGCTGACCGCAATGGAACCGCGCGGAGCTCTGGCACGGTGGCTCTATGGTCCACTCGTAGGACGTTCGGGCATTCAGGACCGTCTCGACGGCGCCGACGCTGACGCAGTGTTGCGGTTGGCCGCCGCGGTAGGCGCCCGGCAGGTGGGCATCTACGGCTGCGATGGGCCTACGGACGCTGGGCACCTGTTCGGTCGGCCGGCTCCGCAAGGCGGATACGAGCGTACCCTCGACACTGGCGAGCGCGAGGTCGACCGTTTACGGCGCCTTGCCGCCGCCCGGAAGCTACCGATTTTCACTCTCGACAGGCCCCGCAGAATTACGCCTCCGCCGGGTGAACGGTGACCGGCCGGCTTGTTGGGCCCCCGTATCCGAGGGTGGTCGTCGGTTACAGCGGCTTGCACGGCAGCGCCGAACATTATCGTTGGTCGTTTCCTGGTGCCAGTGCCGCCGAGCACAGGCATTTCCAGGGATACGACGCCGCGGCTGCGGTGTTCGTCGACGGGCACTTGGTCGCCGCCGGTCAGCAGGAGCGATGGTCCGGGCGCAAGTTCGATCATGCGTTCCCCGGTACCGCGGTCCACCAGTGTCTGCGCCTGGCGGGGCTGTCGATCACGGACGTCCACGCTGTGGCGCACAATTTCGACCATGGTGGGTTGCGCAAGCTGTACGCGCGCAACCCGCTGGCAGTCGACCGGTATGACGCGGTGCTCGATCCATGCCTGCAGGGCCGTTGGTTCGGTGAGCATTTCGGTCACGTCCCGCCCTTTTTCCCCGTGCGTCACCACATCGCACACGCCACATACGCAGTCGCCGCAGCGGGCCGAGACCGACTGACTGTGGTCATTGCGGACGGCCTGGGTGAGACGGATGCGCTCACTGTCTTCGCCTACCGCGATGGTCGGCTGGACCGGGTCCGCTCCTGGCCTTGGCGAGCCTCACTCGGGCTCTACTACAGCCTTGTCACCCAGCACCTCGGATGGCTGGCTAACAGCGACGAGTACAAGGTGATGGGCTTGGCCGCCTATGGCGATCCCGACCGTTACCGGCAGGTCTTCGACGATGCTGTTGTGCTGCGCGACGACGGCGGCGTCGACGTAACGTTTCTCGGCCTGCCTGACGAGCCTGCCCTGCGGGGACTGCATCGCCCGGCCAGCGCTTGGCTCATCGACCACCTCGGCACTACCCGCATGCCAAACGTTTCCGTGGAGCAACGCCACGCCGATGTGGCAGCCGCAGCCCAGCAACGCCTAGAACAAGCTCTCCGACATGTCATCACCGCAGCGGTGACGGAGACCGGAATCGGAGATGTCGCGTTCGGTGGCGGAGTAGCCCTCAACTGTCTGGCCGTCGGGCGCCTCGCTGGCCGTGCCTGTGACACCCTGCTGGTGCCACCCGCCCCAGGTGACGACGGCACCGCCATCGGGGCCGCCCTCGCCGTGCTCGATCTCGATGCGGCCAGCGCGTCATGGCCACCACTGCCCCTGCTCGGACCGGCACCGAAAGCCCCGATTGCCCTGGCTAATCGCTCAGACCACATTGCCGCTGTCGCTGACCCACAGGTCCGAGCACACGTGGGCGCCCAAGTCTTGGCTGCAGGTGCCGTGGTTGGGTGGGCGCATGGGCCGATGGAGTTTGGACCACGGGCCCTGGGCAACCGCTCGATCTTCGCCGATCCGCGCACGAAAGCCAGCCGAGAGCGGGTCAACCGAGCGATCAAGCAGCGCGAAGATTTCCGCCCATTGGCTCCCGTGGTCAAGGCCGAAGCCGCGCCGCGGTACTTCGATCTCCCCCCGGCGCAACTGCGACACATGACCGCCGTGGCACGCGCGCGGCCGACAGCCTTGCACGACGTGCCAGCAGTGGTGCACGCCGATGGCACGGCCCGAGTCCAGATCGTCCACCGGGCCGAGCATGCCGTTCTGTGGCATCTGCTCGACGCGTTCGAGGAGTTGACCGGCGTCCCGGTATTGCTCAACACATCACTCAACGTCAACGGTCGGCCAATGGCGTGCACCGCCGAAGACGCTGTCGCGACCTATGAGGCCGGGGCTCTCGACTTGCTGGTGGTCGACAATCACATTCTGGCGACCACGGCATGGCGCCCGCGCGTGATGGACGCCCTGCGGCGGGCGGTTACCGGAGCCGAGCGCCAGCCGCGCGCCAGCCGCGGTGAGGTGTGACCGCAATGGCGGGTACATATCTAATCGGCGGCGGCTGGCCACCCGACCCGCTGCACGACGTGTACGCGGCGTTCGCAGATGAGGTGTCTGATCGCCCAGGCGACTTGGTCTACCTGCTCCAGACTGGCGTCAACCCACGGGGGTGGCGTCGTCACTTCAGGGATCTCGGCCTGCCTCCCGCCCGGCAGGTGACGGTGCGTACGGGCAGGGCTGTTCAGCTTGACGATATCGAAGCTGCCGCCGGCGTGTTCGTGTGTGGCGGGGACAACCCGCTGTACCAAGCCGCGCTGTCCGAGCACACCCACGCGATACGTGCTTACCTCGCCGAACATGACATCCCGTATGCCGGGTTCTCTGCCGGCGCTGCTGTGGCCGGTGCCGATGCGGTCGTCGGCGGTGCCGTGAGGATCCGACCGGACGGCAGGCAGGTACCGGTCGCGCCGAGTGAGCGGGATGAGGGCGTACCGCTCCTTACGATCGTCCCCGGCTTGGGGCTCGTGCCGTTCGGCGTGGACGTCCACGCCACTCAATGGGGGACTCTCACCCGGTTAATTCACGCCGTCGCCAGCGGCGTTCTCGATGACGGATGGGGGCTGGATGCCCACGCCGCAGTTCGTATCACCGCCGACGGCCGAACCGACATCTTCGGGCCAGGCAACGTCTACCGCGTCCGTTCTGCCGGGACGGGCAGCGCCGATGTCAGCGTCGACCGCAGCGTGCAAGTCGAGATCCTGGCGTCGGGGAAAGGACCTGTCGTGTCACCGCGCCTGACGAAGGACAGGAGGACCTTGCCATGACAAGTGTGGTGCTGCCGTCGCCGCATACGCAGATGCAGTGGTTGTTTGACCATCTTTCGGCCCGAAGCCCGGGCAGCGGCGCGCTTGTCGGAGTGGCGTACGAATGGACCGCCAGCGAAATCCGCGCCGCCATGGAGGCCTGTGCGGCTGCACTGTGGCCGAGCTTGGCCGCCTGCCCAATCGGGGCCCCCGTTGTACTCAGGGCGCCTCGCAGCCGACCAGACGCTGTCGTGGCACTCCTGTCGATCTGGCGGCTCGGCCTCGTGCCCGTGCTGAGCGAAGCGGACTGCACGTGGACACAGGACGGCACGCTGGTCGAACCACCCATCCTGTCCCCTGCAAGTCCCGCTCGCACTGTGCAAGCGGACGAGACTGCCGAGTTCGAGGTTCTTGGGCAACACTGGATGCTCAACGGCACGCCAGTGTCGACGCCCTTGCCGTGCGCCCGGCCTGGGTACGTCATCGGCACCAGCGGCACGACAGGCCCATCTGCTCCAGTGCTCAACCACGCCGACGGATTGCAGGGCACCGTCACCGGGCTCGTAGAGCGATACCACCTGAGCGCGAACAGCAGGGCCCTGCTGTTCGCACCATTCGGCTACGACGCTGCGCTGGCCGATCTGCTCCCAGTTCTGCTGGCCGGAGGTGCCGCTGTCTGTTGCGACGACGGGTCATGGCAGCGGCCGTCCGCGCTTGCCACCCGAATTCGATCAGCCGGCGTGACCCACGCGGTCGTCCCCCCGAGTGTGCTACGCAGCGTGCTGCCTGCCCTGGAAGCCGCCGACATCCGATTCAAAGTGCTGGTCAGTGCCGGAGAGCCGCTTGAGCCGGCACTGGCTGATCGACTGACGGCACTCGCGGAAACGGTAGTCAACGCCTACGGACCGTCAGAGGCAGCGATCTGCGCAACCACGTTCGAGGTGGGGCCGGAGGTGGCGAAAAAGATCGACCATGGCGCTGTGCCCGCGTCCGTCCCAGTCGGTCAGCCCCTGCCTGGCGTCGCAGTGCAGGTGATCGACGATGCCGGCACACAGGTCGGTCCGGGTGTGGTCGCGCGGGTCATGGTGCGTGGAGCCAGCGTGGCGCACGGTTACCTCGATCCGGTGGGCGGCAGGGCTAGGCCTGAGCGGTTTCAGCCGCAAGGCCCGTCATCCGACCTGTGCCCGCCACAGGTGCTCGACACGGGCGACATCGGGCTGCTGTCCGGCAATGGCGATCTCGTGCTGGTGGGGCGCTCCGACGACGAGACCAAGCTGCACGGTCGCAGGATCCGGCTGACCGCGATCGAGGCCGCGCTGCGCACGCTGCCCGACGTTGCCGACGCAGTGGTCGCAGTCCATGAGGACCTTCTGCACTGTCTGTGGGTCTCGGCACCGAGCGACACGACCGACCGCGGATCCGCCCATGGCGCGATCGCCCACGTCGGTCCACCTGCCCAAGTGGGCGCGCTGCCACCACCGGTGCCCTCTATCTGGCATCGGGTCGCCACCCTGCCAACCACCGCGAGCGACAAGATCGACCGTGCTGCTGTGCTCAGCCAGATAATGGCGTTGACCGGCTCGCATGTGAGTACGGTTCGACCAGTAACCGAGAGCTCGCTTTGGTCGGACGGCGATGCTGTTGGTGCCGTGGTCGAACGGCTGTGGCGACGGCACACGTCCTCACCCGGTGAGTTGGACGAGGACTTCTTTGCCGTCGGCGGTGACTCGCTGCGGGCGATGGAGCTGCTCGACGACATTGAGACCGAGACCGGTCGCTACATCGACCTCGCCGACTTCCTAGAGGCACCGACCATGCGCCACCTCGTGACCCTGCTGCATGCACGTGAGCTGGCTAGCTCAAGGCCCAAGTCAGCTGGCGAGGAGATGCGGTGAACACGGTCACCCTTACACCGGCCCAGCGTGACATCTGGGCCGCTCAGCGGTTGGGTCCCCAGCCCGCCCACCACCTGTGCCGGGTGCTCGACCTGACCGGCGCTGGTACACCTGCGGCGCTCCAGGGTGCCGTGGACAGGCTCGTCGCCACCTGGTCAGCGCTGCGGCTAGGAGTAACGGATCAGGGCGGCCAGCCACACCCATTCGTCCGATCCGAAGCCTCGGTCGTCGTGCATGTGGATCGACTGCCGACAGATGGTGATCTCCCGGCCACCGTAGCTGCGGCCATGGCGGAGCCCTTCGACCTCGGCGAACCGCCACTCCTACGGGTCCAGCTACTTGAGGGCCAGCGCGACGGCCGGTCCGCGTCCATTCTGGTCGTGGTAGCCCACCATTTGGCCGTGGACGGGGTTGGCTTCAACCATCTGGTGTCGTGCCTCGTCCGAGATTGGGCATGCCATCAGCAGGGAGTGGACGCCGTGGCGGTCCCGCCACACGTCGCCATCGAGCACAGCACCGACGTCGATGTGGCGTACTGGACGTCCGAGTTCGGTGATGCCCTTGAACAAAGCCTGCCTGACCGGGACTGCCGGACACCACCGGGAGGTCGGCTCCACCGACGCGACGTCGTCAACGGTGACCTCGATGCGCAGGTGCGGATCTGGGCGCGGCAACACGGGCACAGCCACGCCTCGGTTCTGCTGACCGTATTCACAGCCGCGCTACATCGCTGGTGCGACACCGACAATGTGATCCTCACCAACCAGGCCAGCCTTCGCCGCCGAAGGGACGCCGAGATCTCGATGGCGACCACGACGGTCCCGTTACGTAGTCGGCTCCACGACGAGGACGGCCCCATATTCGCTCGCCGGACCCGTGAACGTTTCGTCGCCGCGTTGCGGCATCGGGATGAGCCGTTCGCCGACGTCCTTGGCGTACTGCGACCAACCCGGCGGACCGATGGTACGAGCGTGTTCAGCGACTACGAGTTCAACCACATGGTCGCGTGGCGTCCACCGGTGGAGCTCAAGCAGGTCGGTTGGCAGGTCACCGACGTGCCAGTGCCCGACCCGGCGACTCAATATGCCGTCACGCTGTCTGTAGTCGACGGTGGGGACCACACCGTGCTTCGCTGGCACGCCGACGGAAGGCGGCTCGACCAGGTCGACCTGGACAGCGTGGCCGCAGTCTTCACCGAACTACTCGGCGCCATAGTCCATGGAAACGCTGACACGACCCCGCTGGCGGCACTGCAAGTCGTGGACCAGGCCCAGCATGACGCCCTGCACCGACTGGGAGCCGGCCCAGTCGCAGCGGTATCGCCGATGACCGTGACCGAGCAATTCCTGAGCCAGCCCGCCACGCGAACGGCTGTCCGTCTTGGTGCCGACAGCCTCACCTACCAAGTGTTGGCAGGCATGGCTGGCGGCGTGCAACAGGCGCTGACCGAGCACCGAGTTGCTGCGGGAGACCGGGTTGCCGTCCACCTGCACCGCGGACCGACATTGATCGCCACGCAGCTGGCGATCTGGGGCCTGTGCGCCGTGTACGTACCGATCGACATCGCCAACCCCGGAACACGGATACTCCGGATGCTCGACCAAGTCCGA
The DNA here is from genome assembly GCF_001953865.1 of Amycolatopsis coloradensis. Lineage (GTDB taxonomy): Bacteria > Actinomycetota > Actinomycetes > Mycobacteriales > Pseudonocardiaceae > Amycolatopsis > Amycolatopsis coloradensis. Next base: position 288,557 of record NZ_MQUQ01000017.1, on the reverse strand, counting down.
CCCAAGGTACTGATCACCGACCAGCAGCTTGATGCCGACGTACAGACGTGGCTTCAGTTGGCCGGGGTGACGGCGTTGGCGGCCGACCAGCCACCCGCAACGCTGGTCGCCCGACCCGCACCGACCCCAAGGCACCCCGCTTATGTCGTGTTTACGAGCGGGTCGACGGGCGCACCGAAGGGAGTCGAGATCGGGGTCACCGCCATGAACAACCATCTTGAGATGATGCTCGAAATCGGCATCGGTGCTGGCGACTGCGTTGCACAGAACGCGCCCCTTGGCTTCGACGTGCATGTATGGCAGTGCGTGGCGGCACTAACCGTCGGTGCGGCAGTGCGTATCGTTGACGACGCCGAGGCGCGCGACCCGCCACTGCTGGCGCAGGCCGTGGCCGCCGACCAGATCACCGTCCTGGAGGTCGTGCCTTCCCTGCTCGACGTTCTCGCCGCGCTAGCCGCCGCCGGTGCGTTGAACCCGACGATGCTGCGCCCACTGCGGCACCTGCTGCCCACGGGGGAGGCAATGCCGATGGCACTGGCCCGCCGCTTGCTGAAACTGCTCCCCGGAGTCCAGATCACCAACGCGTACGGTCCCGCCGAGGCTGCCGACGATGTAACTCTGCACCGGGTTCGTGGCGACGAACCACAACACACAGCACCGCTGGGACCCGCTGGCCGCAACGTGCACCTCGCCGTGCACGACCGGTGGCAGCGGCACCGCCCGCACGGATATGTGGGTGAGATCGCCGTTGCCGGGCTCTGTGTCGGCAACGGCTACGTCGGACCCGGCACCCTGCCGGCCTTCAGCGTCGATCCCTGCGGCGCCGGACCGATGTACCGCACCGGCGACATCGGCTTTCTCGACGACGGCGGGGTGGTCCATTACCTGGGCCGACGCGACCAGCAGGTCAAGGTGGGCGGTCGGCGGATCGAGATCGGCGAGGTGGAGGCCGCCCTGCGGACTGTAGCCGGGGTCGACGCCGCCGCAGTCGTGTGCGTTCAGCGCCGGGGCCATGCCACTCTGGTCGCCTTCGTGGCGACCGACGCCTCGCCATTGGAAGGTGACCTCAAAGCCGACCTGGCCGCCAGGCTGCCCGCCTACATGGTCCCAGCCAGGGTGCTCGTTGGCTCGGATCTGCCGACAACCGACAACGGCAAGCTTGATCGTCGGACGCTGCAGGAGCGCGCCGCGGCCATCGTCGACACCGACACCGCCCCGACGGATCAAACGGGCCTTCATGCCTCGTCGGCGGAGGCGTCAACGGTCGAAGCCGTATGGCGAGTGGTGCTTGGGATCGACGGAGACCTTGACCGCGGGGCAGGCTTCTTCGCCCTTGGCGGCGACTCCTTCACAGCCCTGGAGCTGATTGCCCGCCTTGACGCTCGCGGTGTTACCACTGACCTCGCCACCCTGTACGCCAACCAGTCCCTAAATGCCTTCGAGCGGGTCGTCGCCACGCCGACCACGGTCCTGTCATCACCAGTGCCGACACAGGGCCTCCTGCCGTCCGCGGTGCTCCAGACTGCCACCGCATCGGCGACCATTTGCCCGCCAGTTGTGGCCGTCCGGTTCGACCCGTGGATGGTTGACGTGGACACGCTCGTTGCGGCGCTGAATCGGGTCGTGACCAAGATCGTCGCACTGCGACTGGCAATCGGGCGGCGCCCCGACGGTCGGTGGCACTACGCGCTGCTGGACCATCCAGCTTCGGTGCCTGTCGTCGAAGCTGACGTTGACGAAGACGGTGTCCTGCTGCACGTTGCAGCGGGCGCACTCAATGCAGCGGCTGGGGTCAACCTCGCAGTCGCGTACTGTCAAAGCGCGGACGGCCGCTTGGAGATCGTGCTCGCCGCCAGCCACGTGGTGGTAGATGTCGCCGCCGTTCCGCAGCTGGTTCACGCACTCGGGGACGCCTTGTGTGATGACGCGCAGGACGCTCAGGAACCTATAGCCCATGTCGATGCGCATTCAGGATTTCTGAGCTGGCTCGCCGCCCTCCACGACGCGGAACTGGCCCGGAAGGCAGCGTCCGACGCCAACACGGCAGCGGTCGGAGGAAAACCGAGTATCTACAACAGCTCCTCCGACCGGGAGCCGCCGCTACCGGTCACGCAGCTGCAGGTTGAGATTCCGGCCTCGCTGAATCTGGACGACCTCGACGCTGCGGTGCTCACGGCAGCAGTTCTCCTGTCCGGTCAGCCCGCCACCGCGGTCGATGGGATCTGGCGAGAATTCGACGGGCGTCCACTCGTTGCCAACCGTTCTGGTCACATCGACGTCGGCTGCTACACGTTGTTGACGCCCGCACTGGCCCGGACCGAACTGATCAATCATGTCCGGGAGCTGCCGCCGGCCCAAGCCCTGCCCTTGGTGCGCGACGCCAGGGTCGCCGGAGTGGACCGTGGCCGCCTGTTCCAGGCGGTTGAGTCTCCGCAGGGTGCCGGCGCTGTGGTCAACACCCTGCATCAACCGATTCGGTTCGGTGCAGCTGCGCTACCGGCAGCTAGGCTGGTGCCAGCAGTCGCCGCTCACAACGCGGTGACGAGCCCGCATCTTGTCCACGTCGACGCCCATCTCGACACCGCAGGGCAGACCCTCACACGGCGGTCAGCGACGCTAACCGTCACATTCCATCCCGCCACGACCGCCCAGTTCCGGCAGGCGTGGATCGACGGGCTGCGCGACTGCGTGACCGACGGGCTGGCCGCCGCCTCGCCGCAATCGGCGTCGGCGGGCACAGTCGCGGTGCCACCCGGCGCCGAACTGCTGAACCTCAGCCTGGCGTCACTGGAGGACTTGGTGGACGAGCTGGAGAACCGAACACCGTGACCGCGGCAGCCAAAAATAGTATCGAGGCGTTGCTGCCCTGCACGGCGGCGCAGGCCGCCATTGCTGAGGCGAGTCAGGATGCGTACCGGGAACAGACCGTTGTGCGTGTTACAGGACCGTTGGAACCAGGCCGAATGCGGTTGGCATGGGCGCAGGTGCAGCACGATCACCAGGTCACTCGTCTGACGTTGCACCGCCATGACGGTCGCTGGGTCCAGGTCGTCCGGACCGAGGCCCACCCAGCGAGCTGGGCCGTCCACGACCTCCGCCGCATCCCGGCGGCCCAGCACAGGCTGATCGTCACTGAGTTGACACACACAGCAGGGCAGGCACTCGACATGCGGGCCGGGCCGCTGCTGCGGCTCGATCTGCTGATCGAATCCGATAATACCGCGCTGCTAGTGCTGACCCACCACCACGCCGCAGCGGACGGCAGCACCATCGGGCTCCTGCTCCAGGCCCTGGTAACCGGATACGCCGGACAGCCCGACCCGCCACGACTAGATCTCGTGTCGGCTACCCGCCGGCTATGGGCCAGGACGAGCGGCTCTCCGCTCGCAGATTTCGCCGACGACATCGCCGACATGCCCGCGCTGTTGCCGACCTGGTCGGAACCAGTCGGCCTGACCGAACTCGTCACCGAACACCGCACCGTGCCGATCGACATCACCCAGATCAAGTCGGTCGCCGCTACCTATGACGCCACACTCGCTATGGTGGTCCAGGCTGCGCTGCTGGCAGTTCTCGCCCACGGCCGGAGCGAGCCGTCGGCATGCCTTAGCCTGGCAGTCGACCTGCGTGCACTGGTTCCCGAGGCGTTACACACCGGAGGGCTGTTTCTGACCACCCTGCCGATCACCGCGCGGATCGGTCCCACCGACACCGGCCTCACCATCGCCGCGCAGCTCGGACAACGGGGCGGGCACCGGCGGCTCCATCCTGACATCTCGCTGCCGCAGGTGCTGATGGCAGCGTCAGCCGCTGGCCATCAAGGCATGCCGGACACGCTGCTCACCATCCAGGGTTCAACACGCCTGCCGCCCGCGCCACCTGGGCTGTCGTGGCATCGAGTCCGGAGTACCGAGCGCACCGAGTTCGCGTTGAATGTCGACGTCGAGTGGAGCGACGACATCGTGCTGCGGGTGCAGTTCGACCGTGCCCGAGTCCCTGTCCACCAGGTCAGCGAACTGCTTGACCGTGTCGTCGCTGTGCTCACCGAACCGTCCCGACCGGTGGCCACACTGCTGCGCGAGCCTGGATGGCTGCGGATGGTCCGCAGTCAGTCCGAGGTTGGCAGCCCTGAGCTTTCTGACCTGCTCCCTCGGGTCTTGACCACTATCCGGCGAGTCACGCAGGAAGAGGTCGGCCCCGACGACGACCTGCTTCGAGCCGGGCACAGCTCGCTGACTCTGATGTCGATCGTCGTGGGCCTCGCCGAGCAAGGCGTTCCATGCACGGTTGGTGCGCTGCTCGACCAGCCGACCGCGCGGGCGGCGGCGGCATACTCGGCCCAGCGACTGAAGAAGAACCAGGTGCTGACAACAGCAGACGGTATTGCGGCGTCGGCCTTCACCCCGATCGAGGCGGGCCTGCTGGCGCGAACCGACCGCATCGAATGGGGACCACAGCCCATGCACGAGCAGTCGGTCCTGACCTTCGCAGAGGTGCTGGAGCCGATAGCCGCCCGGCAAGCATGGCGGTGGGTCATCGAACGATACCCAGCGCTAGGGCGCAACTGGAGCGAAACCGTCCAGCTGACAGTGCCGGAGCTGGCCACCGCCAAGGCCGCAGACGCCCACGCCGCTGCCCGCAGCTGGCTCACTGCCCAGCTTGGTACCCCATTCCGGCCTGACGCCCCGCTTCTGCGGGCTGCGTTGTTCGTCGATGCGCGCAGCAGCAGCCTTGCGCTGGCCTTCCACAATGCCTTGCTGGACGGATGGTCGTTTCCGACACTGATCCGTGAGCTACAACGGTCCTACGCGGCCGTGGCCGCTGGCACCGAACCTCCTCCGCCGCTGGGGGACGACGGCCACGTGTACCGGAGGTGGCTCGCCGGACGGCAAGACGGTGATCACGAATTCTGGGGTCAGGCGCTGGCCGGATCGGTGTTCCCGCCGCGTTGTGAGACACCACCACCGGGCGAACGGGCCGTCGCACGGTGCCGGCGGGCCCTGCCAGACCTGGCCGCCGTAGCCAGCGAAGTGGGCAGCACCCCAAACATGGTCGCCGCCGCACTTACTGCCGCCGCATTCGCCCACGTTACCGGGCAACCGCCGGACGAACCGCTCGGAGTGCGGACCTCCGCGCGCCCGACCGAGCTTCCTGGCGCGATGCGCATGGTCGGCCAGTTCACCGCTGAGCTGCCGATGCCCCAGCTCACCAGTACACCCCAGCCGTGGTCGGAGGCGATACGACACCTTGCCGCTTCCATCGAGGCCGCCCGCCGCCACTCCCATCTCGGAGAAACCGGTATCCGATTCGCCGCAGCATGTCCGCCAGAGGCGGACCTGTACCGCAATCTGCTGGTCGTCGAGGAGTACCTCCCGATCGACGAGTGGGCCGCGCAGGCGGGACCTGATGCCTGGACCCACAGGAACCAGTGGCGCCGGGAGGTGTCTCCCTCGGTCCGGACGCTGTACGTCGAGCCCACCGTCGGCGGATACGACCTGGTGCTGTCCACTTCGGCCCGTGAGAACTCAGCCGATCTGCTTGCCGCCGTCGCCGCCCAGGCGAGCGCCATGCTCGACTCGCCTGCTCGCACCATGCCTACCGTCTTCGGTCTCGCTCCCGCTCTCACCACATCCTGACCCCACCAATTCGGGAGGTCCTGTGCCCGACGAGATCTGCTACATCGACACGCGCACCGTCGCAACCCTGCTCGAAGAAATCGCCGTCGTCGACGTAGTGGAGGAGGCGTTGCGCAGCCACGCGCTCGGACGAACGGTCCTGCCCGCCGAGGCATACCTGCGCTGGACCACCGACGACGGGTGGGCCAGGAGTCTCACGTTGCCAGCCGCACTTGGCATGCCAACCGGGACGGCTGGGATCAAGGTGATCAACGGCAACGTGGCTAACCCCGGCAGGGGCGTCGCCCGCGCCAGCGGCCTTGTCCTTCTGTTCGACGTGCTCACGGGGCAGGTGAGGACGGTGATGGCAGCGGCGAACCTGTCGGCGATGCGGACTGCCGCGGTCAGCATCATTGGAGTCCGTCGGCTCGCCCCACGCCCAGTCGAGCAGGCGCTGGTGATTGGTGCCGGGCCGATCGGCGCGGCACATGTCCGACTCCTGTGCCAAGAACCCACGGTCCGCACTGTGTGGGTGCATGACCTCGATGGCGATCGGGCTGCTGCGGTCGCGGCTCTCACCAGCGACGTTCGGGTCCGCGTTGATCCGGTCCGGGACCGGGCGTCGGTGATTGGCGACGCTGACGTCATCGTGGCGGCCACCACCAGCGTCAACGCCCACCTGGGGCTCCGGCATATTCGTCCTGGCACGCTAGTGGTCAATGTAGGTCTGGACGACTGTGCGCAAGACCTCCTGCTCGGTGCTGACCACTTGGTGGTGGACAGTTGGGCGCTAGTGGCTGACGACGACAAACGCCTGCTAGGCCAGCTCATCCGCAGCGGGCGGGTGACCGCGGCGGGGGATTCGACGTCGGCAAGGGCAGAGCAGGTGGTTCGAGCTGAACTCGGACAGCTCATTGCAGGTTCGGTGATGGTAAGCCCAAGACAGGACGACCGGGTGGTGCTCAATCCCTTCGGCATGGCCGTGAATGACATCGCCTTGGCAACGGCAGTCGAGCAGTCGACCGCAGCCAAGGGCTTCGGTCTGCCGTTACCGCGGTAACCGAAGGTCTCACGGCACGTATCGCATCGCGGGCAGCAGGTCCGCATCACTGATCAGCACGTCGCGGTCGGCAAGCCAGTGGTCGTCGTAGATCGTGTTGGCGTACCGGTCAGCGCCGTCGGCGCAGAGGCAGACTACTGTCACATCGTCGGTGGCAGTGGCCAGATAGCGGGCGCATGCGGCGAGGATCGCCCCCGCCGACCCACCCACGCCTACACCGGTCTGGTCCCTTAGCCGGCGCGCGTGGGCGAAGGCTTGTCGGTCGTGGACCCGGGACACAATCACATTATCTGCCAGGGGGAACCCGATCCGTCGACTGCTGCCAATCCCGGTAAGCAAGCGAGGCCCCGGTTCACCTCCAGTGGCCAGCGAACCTACGACATCAACAGCGACCACCGTCGTCTGCGGACTGAGTAAAGCTAGACGTCTGGCGAGCCCGCTCACAGTACCGCCCGTGCCAACAGCAGCGAACACCACGTCTGGAGGCTTGGGGCACTGAGCGAGGAGCTCCGGCGCAGTCTCAGAGTAGTGGGCTAGCGGATTGTCCGGGCTGTCGTATTGGTTGGTCCAGACGGCTCCAGGCAAGGAGTCCCGCCACTCGAACACACGCTCCAGGCGGGCAGATAGGTGAGAACCATCGTCGTCACAGCAGTCAACGATGTCGACCCGAGCTGGCGTGGTGGCCAACAGGGCGTGGATCGCCGAGGTGGTCTTGGAGTCGACAACGACGGTGAACGACACACCAAGTTCGGCCGTTAGCAATGCCAACGCGACCGCGAGGTTGCCCGATGAGGACTCCACGATATGATTGCCAGCATGCAGGCGCCTGCAGCGAAGCAAACCCAGCAGCAAGGCCCGGGCCGTGCGCCCTTTCGTTGATCCGGAAGGCGAGCGACCTTCCAACTTGAGCAGCAAGGGGAAGATCCGAGCTCCCACTTGCACTCCGACCTGCACCATTGGGGTAACATGCTGGCGGTTCAGCGCACGTGCCGCGTGGGCGCGCCATGCCGTGTCAATCAACGGCGGCTCGGAGTCACGCGATCCATAGCACGAGGGCGAAAACCTGGACTTGCGGCGTAGTCCCATCGCCCCGTTCCTCCCCTGCCAGCCTGCCTGCCAGTGGGGTGCATTCTCTCAGCATCACCCTCCGACCCGCTAGCGGCGCGCTGCGGCGGTCGGCGCGGGGGATGCGCCTGTCAAAAGTGCTGTCTCCTCTTGATCGGCTGCGCCGAAGTTGCCTCAGGCCTCCGACAGTCGATCGCCGAAACCAGCGCACTGGTCGGTGCCGAGGGCGATGCGGGTGTCGAACAACCGGCGCCGGCACGGCGGCTAGTCAAGATCATTCGTGCCGAGCTTCAGGCAGAGATCGCAGGCCACCCAGCTGCTGGGACGCATAAATTGAGTTCGTGATCGCGCTGCCACGTTGGCGGCTTGACGTTGGCAACGACCTGTGCAGCAGCACGGGGGCCTCGTCAACGCCGCCTCGCCGCTGCTCCCGACGGTCAGGTGGATAAAATACGGAGCTCAGCCTCTGCGGTTGATCTTGAAGCGGCCCTTGTCAAGTCGCTGCGACGAGGCGCCTCATGACGCGTGGGTTGTACTGGAAGCGCGGTGTTCGGAAGCTCGGGGTAAGCAGATGCCAGGAGTCGAGGAGACGAGGGCGGAGATCCGCTTCGCTCTGAGCCAGTTGAGTGCTCAGAACCGCCATCATGAGTTCGAGCATCTTGCTCGTGCTCTCGCACGCATGACGATCAGCGTGAACATTATTCCGGCGACCGGCCCGGTTGCCGCCGGCGGTGATCAAGGGCGCGACTTCGAGACATACCGAAGCGAGCTACCTGAGCAGGTCCAGCTACTCGGCCGCGAGCTCGGCATCCGAGATGAAGACGGCGTGGGTTTCTGCTGCACGCTTCAGTAGGACAACGTCTCGTCGAAGTTCGCTGAGGACGTCGCGACGATGGCGTCCAAAGGTACACAACTGTCGTTCGTCGTCGCATACTGTGAGGCGAACGTTCCGACAGCTGCCCAACATCGACTTCAGGAGCGCGTGTCGGCCGAATATGGCATTCACGTTGAAGTGTTTGACGGGACCACCATTTCAGAGCTGCTCGCACAGCGGCACACCTTCTGGATCGCTGAGCAGTACCTGCATCTTTGCGCGCGGGTCATGCCCGCCAATCCGGACCGGCCCGAGTGGTACGAGGCGGATTTGGACCGCTGGCGGTCCGACGATGAGCCACTCATTAGCATGGGACAGTTCGTCGATCTGGCAGGGTGTCTACGATACGCAACCTCTCATCGAGAAGTGGTAGAGGACCTGCCATTCTGGATTGCGAAAATGGAGCCGCTGCTGGATGGAACGCCACTTCTAATCAAACGCAAGGCTCAATACGAGATCGTCGTCGCCAGGTTGCGTGGTCTAGGTGACATGCGTCCTGTCGATCCCCTTGCGGCCGACTTCATCGAGAGTGCCCTTGAGACAGATGAAGCCCCTGTTCTGCGCGATGCAGCCGTTCTTCTCATGTACTGCATTGGCGCACGGGCCAGGGGAGTAACAGCCCATTCCGACGAGCGACTCATGACTTGGAACAGGCAGCTGACCGACCTGGTTCAAGTGCTCCTGGGCCACGACCCGACACCGAGCCGTAGGTGCGCCTTGCTCGACGTTCTAGCCACTCTCAAGCTCCAACCGGATCTGGACGCAATCAGGGAATCCGGTGCCACGTACGCACTGGGGCCCAGTGTTCCTCGGTGGTCCACCGCTGACTGGAACGCAGCGGTCAGCAGTGGCGAGGTTCGGGTAGTCGACGTTCTTGCTGTTGACCGGACAGGGGCACTCGACGCATTAGCCGAACTCGTCACCTACCTCGACCAAGCACCTCTGTTTCCGGTAGCAACCATCGCAGAAGAGCTGCGTCTGCGCGCAACTCAGTTAGTCGATGACAGCCGATACGACGCAATCGTCATGGCAATTGACGGCCGTAGCGCCGAAGTCGAGGGAGGTCATGCGACTGCCGAGCGGGCACGCGACCGGGCGATAACGTTCTTAAATGCCGGCCGATTGCTGGAATCCCTGCGCGACATTCATCGTGCCCGATCGGGCTGGTTCTCCGGCGAGAACAGTCGCGGCATGCTCCTTTCCGCATTGATGACGTCGGAAATTTACGGTCGACTACGCCTGCATGCGGCATCAAAATACTACGCTCTTGTTGCGGCGGCAATCGTTCAGCATGGCGATCTTTATCTATTTCCTCAAGCCTTGGTCAAAGCTGCTGCCGCCGACTATCACCAGGGAACATGGTTCGCGGCGACACATCTCAACCAGGCGGCGATCATCGCACACATGCACTTGACGGAACAGCCGTTCGACCTGAGCAGGCATGTCCCCCTTCAGCACGCGTTGTTCGAGCTGAGCATTATCGAAGCATTGGCCACCAAGGCCGGACCGCCGTACGAACAATTTGTGAAGGATGCAATTGCGAATGCTGGCGTCGAAGAGCTCCATCGGGAAATAGTCGCCGACATACAAGATGGACCTTGGTGGACCGACCTCAGTGCCGACGAACTCAGCTCGAAGATCTTCAGCGAACTTGAGCGTCCGCCGTTTGCAGACTCGGGCACTAAGCGGTCAATCAAGTGGAGCGCTCTTGGTGTCCGTTGGTCGGTTGAGTTCGACAACACATACGCCGACACTCTCGTAGGAGAGCGACTTGCCGCCACCGCACAGATCATGCTTGCCGATCTCGCGCTTCGCGACCCGGTTCTTCTGCCTGGAGCTGTAACCTTCAGCGTCGCCGCCGGCACGCCGGCCAGCGAGATGGACTTCCAATATCAGAAGGGCTCCGACGGCGCACGGTGGGAAGTTGTACTGCCGAGTATCCACATGCGCGACCGAGATGAATACGATCGGATCGCACGGGAGACGCTCACTGTTGTCCACTGCGCCGTGCGCGAAGCTTCCGTTCTGCCCGACGAGCGCCTCGAAAGCATGCTCTTTGAGGCACTCGATGCCGGAGTGCTCAGCAACATCCTCTTTGGCGTCCCGTTCGCTATTGCATATGCCGACTCGGTTAAGGCCGACGATTTTGCCCGAATTCCTCGGAGCGAGCGTGCGCTTGTGGTTGACGACGGCCGCACCCCGGCGCCAGTGTCGATTCTCTCGTTTCCGGAGACGGCAGGCCCCGGGCACTCCCTCGAAGAGGGCGCTAACCAGGCAGCTAATCGTTACGAGGCAATTCCTCGATTGTTGAGGTCGACACTGCCGAGCTTGCGCCGTGATCGTCAGTTCCAGGAAACAGTGCGGACATTGCGCGCGGACGGATGGCTGGATTGGCAGATCCTTGTCGCAGTCTTCAATGTGGCAGCCAACGCCCGCATGAAGGCGACGCCTCCGCCGCGGTCTGCGGAGGAAGCGCAGCGCTTACAGGAGCGCTTTCTTGCACCAGAACCTGTCGACGATCCGCTTGACCCGAGCATCTTCGCGCCAGAGCTTCTTCATGAAGCGTTGATGAGGTCGCTCGGTTCCACCTTGCACAATTGGGGACTGGAAATTCCCGTAAACGGGGTCCACTTCGAGGCACTTCGTGAGTTACTTACTCGCAGATACAACTACGGCGTCGACGACGTATCGCATATCGATCCTTTCGAGCCTTCATCCAACTGGGTGGTTTCAACTGGTGAGTGCACCACCTCTAGTCTAGCAACACTTTGCTGAACGCTTCGATCGGCTTAAGCCAGCCCAGCGTCTGCCGCGGCCGGTCGTTGAGTTCGTCTGCGATGGCATCGAGTTCGTCCTGTGAATACCCGGATAGGTCGGTTCCTTTAGGCAGGTACTGGCGCAGCAATCCATTGGTGTTCTCGTTGCTGCCGCGTTGCCAGGGCGAGCGCGGATCACAAAAATACACCGACATGCCGGTGGCCATGGTGAACTTCCTGTGGCCGCCCATCTCGCCACCCTGATCCCAGGTGACGCTGTTCTTGAAAACGTCAGGCAAGGTGTTCATCTTGGCGGCCAGCCGTGGGGCCACATTCTCGGCCGTGCGATCGTGAGGAATGCGCACCAGCATGACGAATCGAGTGCGTCATTCGACCAAAGTCGCGATCTGCGATTGATTGTTCGCACCGACGATCAGATCGCCTTCCCAGAACCCAGGCACGGCACGGTCCTCGGCCTCGGCCGGCCGCTCGCTGATCAGGACCATGTCCTTGATCTTGCCCCGCAGTTCCGCCCCTCGAGACCAGGCCCGTCGCTTGATCCTGCCTTGGCGTAGCCCATCGGCCACCTCCGCCCGCAACGTCCCCTTCGCCTGCACGAACAACGCCTGGTAAATCGCTTCATGTGACACCCAGCGAGAATGATCCATCGGATGGTCGAGCCGCAACCTGTACGCGATCTGCATCGGCGACCACTTCTTCCGCAGCCCCTCATACACCACGCGAGTCAGAAACGGCGATTTCAGCACCTTGCGTACCTTCGGGCGCTTCCGCAGACGATCAGCCCGGCGCTGCGCGACCAACGGCGAATATTTCTCCCGCCCACCGTTTCGATCAACCTCGCGGGACACCACCGAATGATCCCGCCCAATCCAAGCCCCGATCTCCCGAAACGACTTCCCCTGCCTCAACCCGAGCGCGATTAACTCGCGCTCCACCGACCGCAACGGAACACCACGCGACACGGAACACCCCTTCGCTACCCAGAACGATCATTATCCCCCAGCCGGTGCACTGACCATCTGAAGCCAAGAGGTGAACACATTGACAATGCGTACGGGCAGCTCTTGCGTCGAATATCGCGCAACTCTCCTCGGGACGGTCGGGCTGTTAACGTCGATGTTTACTATGCACTCGTGATCGAGAAGACAGATGCATGTATCAAGGCGGCTCGACGGGTATCGCAAGCTGTTCGGGAACTTCTCCGCATCACAGTCTTCACCGTAGATGGCGATGGCGCGGTCTATGAGATGACTGATGACGATCTCATACGACGGTAGACGGGCTCCAGCTAGTTCGGGGGCGACCTGCTTTACGCCGTCCAGAGCGCGGTCTCACTGGACCGCAAGCGCTCAACCTTGATGTGACATCCGGCCCGAGCGAACCTGGTAGCCCAGCTCGCGCAGAGCCCTACAGCGCCAGTAGTCTCACCACTCCCAGTAAAAGCCAACGACTGTCCTTTCGATAGCTTCGACGTATCGGTGCACGGCGGAATGTTCATCAAGCGCGTGTTCATCGCGGTCAATCAGTTTGTTGCCAGGGCCCGTGTAGTGAGCCCACTCGCCCCAAAAGGCGCCGCTAGGCAGCTTCTCCGGATGGAATTCGACGCGTATGTCCAGGTGTTCTACGCGCTCATGACTGCCGCGTCGCATCTCCGGCGGAGGTGCGACGTCGTACTTCAGGAGTGTCCAGAACTCGATATAGTGATCCTCCCCGGCCTTCAGCGCATGGGGAAATTTGAGATCCACTGCCCAGATACCTGGTCCCAACTGGTGAAGGACTCCGCCTTCTCCGCCGCGAACTGATCTAACGCGAGCATGGGGAGTATCGATGCGGTACTGATATACCGACAGCCCGTCGACACGCGCCCGAATCATGATCTCCGTGCGGTGGCGCGACGGAAGTCCGTCTGCCCCTAGCCAGTGGTGCTCTTGCAACTTGAGCGTGTCGTAGTCGTGTGCCCGATACTCAGGCATCTGCTCAGGTGACGGTAGCGTCCCCACGATGACAGCCGGCCGCTGATCTCCTCGATACAATGCGCGGACATGTGTCACCGCCTTGTCCGAGAACATGAAGGCACCAAGGAAGCACCGCAGCAGCCGTGGACTAAACCCGAGACCGCGAAGCGCCTTACTCACGGGGTCCTTGAGCCTGCGTGGCAAGCTCTGATCCGTCTCTGGCTCGATCGCCTGGTCCCACATGTGCAGTGCGAGCACTTGACAGATGGCGGACTGGGTGATGTCTCCGGGCTTGATCTCATCGGCGACCTCTTCCCACTGGTCACGTGCTGGGCCCGGCTCAGTCAGAAGCTCCCTGAGGTACAGGCCGGTTGCCTGCTCCGCACGTCGCTGTCGAGCCGTTTTGCCTGTTCGGGGCATATGAAGCCGGTCTCCTCGTTTCGAGCGACATCCGCGCGACAGGGCGTCCGTACCGTCTACCTACGAAGGTACTGGATCGAGTGAGCGAAGGAGGTGGCAAACATGAGCAGCCCTGGTTACGGCCTTCGTCCCAACGAAACCGGTTGTCGATTACTTCCTGGGACGGCCTGTGCGACAGGGACGCCGGCCGTGTGTCGTGGCGTCCGGGGGACACACTATGGATGTTTGTAGGAATAGATCCGGTGTTATTCATCCAGCTCATGCTCAGCGAAGGGCAGACTTGCTCTCGATCCGTGAAGGGGCTGGAAATTGAGGCGACAGGAGGTCCTAACATGGGTGTTCGGAATTGGTTGAGCGCAGCGGCCGTCACGGTCATGATCACGTCAGGATTGGCCGTCATGGCTCCGCTGGCCTCGGCGGCCACCCGCCTCGGCGGCATCGACCTGGGCGCCTACTGTCAGAAAACAGTCAATCCGGGGGACGGCAGTGTCGCCTACTTGGTTGAGAACCACGCGAGGGGATGGCCCTGCGTGGACTCGACGTGGGTGGGCCCGCCCTTTGGCTGGGCGACCTACCGCGTGCGAGACATGGATCTCAACCACGCCTGTAGTTTGCAGTACGGGGGCGGGGCGTATGCAGTACTTGAGCAGAACCACGCGCGAGGCTGGGCGTGCTATCGATAGCACACGCGGACACATCGACTGGATGAGGCTGACCGGCTCGACCGCCCTTTGAAGGCTCGGGTGCGGCGCTCTCCTGATCGCCGCTCCGGTCTACTTGCCCCTCCAGTCAGGCCGCTGGCCGCCGCACGAGCGGCGTCGGCCTTGCCTCGATCACCCGTTGGTGTCGGCACCGTGGCTGGCTACGCGCGGTGAGGAGGCCATCTGCCATCTCCAGCAAGCCCTCATCCTGTTCCGCGATCTCGGAACGCCTACGAACTCGCCCAAACTCTCGACGGGCTGGGCAGTCCGCACATCACTCTCGGCCAGCACGCACACGCCGGCGCGGTGTGGAGGGAGGCGCTGGAGCTGTTCCGGGAACAAGGCCGCGACGCCGCCGCCCGCCTGCGACTGCAACTCGACGACCTTGATTCGGCCGCGGACAACGACCCAGTGCGTTCATGCTGAGTCCAGAAGAAATTTGATCTTCATGGTGGTTGAGCCGGGCGTATTCGTACTGGTAGCAGGACTTTAGTCAGCCTGTTGACAGGGAAAGAGGATCTTGCCCTGCCTGGCTGTGTGACTGATCAGTAACCTTAAATCTTCCCTTAGGACGCGCTAATCAAATAGCGGTGCCGCCTGGCTGCGTCCATGATGGCACCACACACTTAGACTGGTCGGAGTTGACCGATGAGCCAGCGGGATCAGACATTTTGGGATGAAGGCTTGCCCAAGGCTTTCGACCCTGCGGAATTGGAACGTGTAGCCGAAGACCCGGTCGTTTTGGTTGCTGGCTCAACGTTTCTTCCTGGAACCATCGGCGCGGACGGCAACGCCGTAGTGGAAATTTTCCCCCTGGAGGACGGACGCTCGGCTCTGCTGGCTTTCTCATCGCTAAATTGCCTGGTGTCCTGTATGGGGCAAGCCCAACCGTGGATTGCCGTCAAAGCCGAACTTCCCGTAGAGCGGTTGCAGATGATGGCCCACGCGGATTTGATCATCTGGGACACCGAACTTCCGCCTGAATCCCGTCGAACTGAGGTATAGGAAAATGAGTCACGGCTTCGAAGTTGACATCAGTGAATTGCATGCGATCTCGGAGCGGCTTCGCGGCGCCGGTGACATGCTGAACCAGCAGAGAAACCATCTTCCGCCGGGGCCGGCTAACGCGGGGATCAGCACTGAGAGCCTCAGCGAGGCTATGGTCCGCGTCATCGCGAGGGCTTCGGCGCAGCTTGACGACCTCGAGGACCTGATCGGCAGCCTCGGGCACTCCCGCGCTTGGTACGAAAGCGCCGATGCGCGAGCCCGAGGGGATGTGCTGCGGACGCTCACCGGCGCTAGTTCGCCGCCAGGGCTCTATCCGGCCCCTAATGATCCCGAGAGGCAGCTTCCGTGACCCAGCCCGCCAGTCTGTTCCATGTGCCTGCCGCGCCACGCGGTGCCCAGAGTCTTAGCGTGATCGTCGACGGCGACGCGGGCCAGCTCCACACCGCGGCGGCCTGGCTCGCCGCTCTCGCGCGGGCCGCCGCCACGCTCGTCGACGACTTGGCAGCCTCGGCCCGTCAATCGGAGTCCGGGTGGCGCGGTGCCGCCGGCGACGCCTTCCGGGGCAAGCTCGCGCGTGACCGCGAACGCGCCGATCAGCTCCACTGCGCCGCGGCCGATTACTCGAGGGCGATCCACACCTTCGCAGACGAGATCACAGCGGTCCGAAACGCCATGGCGGACGCGAAGGCCCTCGCCAATAGCACCGGAGCCCGCGTCACCGACACGGCCATCCAGTTCCCGATCCCGCTGGCGAATCCCGCGCTCGGTGGCCCCAGCGGCGCCGTGACTGCGCTCGTCTCGGCCGCCCGGGTCCGCGAACAGGCCGCGCACCACGCGCTGACGGCGGCACTGAAGAAGCATCAGACGTTCCTCGACGCACTGTTTTCCGCGACACGGCCCTACAACGTCGGCAAGAGCATCTTCACTCTGTCCACGGGCACGCAGACCTATCTGGATGAGGTCACGGACCGCGCTCGGTCGCTGCGCGCCGCAGCGTTCGTCGCCGACAACTCCGAGGGCGTCCTGCGTTCGGCGTCCTACGACTCTATTTTCTCCACCACCCCCGCTGCCGCCGCCGACGAGGCCGCCCGGGCGGTCCGCGGGCCCTTGACCTATGGGCTGGGCAACTACGTCGAACCCGCTGGAGCCGGGCTAAAGTCCCTCGCCGGGTCCGTGTCGGTCTCCAACGGGGCGCTGGCGGCGGTGGGTGTCGGCCTCGACGTCGCCTCCGGCACTCCGCCGGTCAAAGCCGGTGTCAAGGGCGGCGCCAGCTTCGCCGCCTCCAGCCTGGCCACCGCAGGGCTCGTCGCGCTCGGTGTCGGTACCGGTCCAGTGGGGATCGCAGTGCTGATCATCGCCGGTGCAGTCGCCGGTGCCGGCACCGGATACGCCATCGACCAGGTCTGGAAGTAATGGCCGACGAGCAGCACCCAGCCACGCCACCCGTGGGTGTCCCGGACAATGCCGAGGCACTCACGACCGATCAGGCGGAGCGATCCAGGCTCGACAAGATCAAGGAGATCGCCCCGATCGTCACGGTACTGGGAGCTTTTCCGGGTGCCGTGACCTGCCTCAACTTCGCCTCAGCCCACAACATCTATCCCTACAGCAGCAACCCACTTCATGGGTTGTTCGTCGGCACCGGACTGGTGATCACCAGCCTCGGCTTCGCGATGTGGGCGATCGTGAGAAAGACGCTGAAGATCTGGAAAGTGCTTGGCTGTCTTGTCGCGGGATCCGTGGGCAGCGTGCTGGCCACGGCGGCGATTATCGGCCTCGGCGCGACCCCAACGCCGGTCCCCGGGGCCAGTCTCAGCGCACAGACCGCTTTGAAGATCGAATCGCCTACGGACAATCAGCGGATGACCGGCGGCTTCGAACTGTGGGGCAGGCTCCTGAACCCCTTGCGCACCGGAGACACCCTGTGGGTGTTCGCCAATGACGGAGGCAACCCCGACGCCGATCGATCCGGCAAGTTCACCCTCCTACGCGGGCCGTGCACCGTCGACGCCGGCAGCAACCTCTCCACCTGCCCCGTCAACCTGGCTCAGGATGCGAACAACAACCGCCTGGTCACTCTCACGGTGCTCAGCGTCACCGCGGCCCAGGCACGACACTTCGTGGAAGATCTGTACGCCGGGGCGCAACTTGACCAGAACCGACGTGACTGCGGAGACGGCCGGTGCCCATTGGTGAGCCGGCCTGACCCCCGAAACAAGAACGGTTTACCCGGAGGTAAGGAAATTACTGTTACTGATCACCGAACTGTCACCATTCCCAAACCCTGACCGGGTCGGTGATCCACCAGCTAGATCGAGACATGCTCGCAGACAAAACCGGTAGATCTGGCAAGTGCCGACGTACAGGTCGGCCGTACTTGACACCCGTGGAACGAATGACGGCGCGAATCCGGTGTTCCGGGACTGTAAAACGAGCGGTGTAACTCCCAATCATGGAAGTGCACCTGATGACCGACATGATGTGCGGCGTGGAGAACGCCGAGGACCCGAAGCCGGTGACCGGCCTGGACGGCCTGGACGGCCTGGATGAGCAGCTCGTCGCGCAGTTGCTGAGCCGCGCCAAAGCCAGCGGGCTGAAACTGACCTGTGAGGGCGGGGTGCTGCAGCTGAATGCGTGAGTGAGCCTGTGAAAACCACTGCGCTCATCGGGATGGCTGCGGCCGCGACCGGGTGCTGTGGGCGCTGCTGTACGAGACCACCGCCCGCGCCGACGAGATCCTCGCCCTCAACGTCGAGGACCTCGACCTCCGGAACTCCCGGGCCGGCGTTATCCGGAAGGGCAGCGCGCCGGACATCGTCACCTGGGACCGTGGCGGGCTGGCCGCCCGGCTGTAGATGTCCGGAGTCGTCTGCACCGATGTCCTGAAGTCCTCTGCACGCCCCGGTGGATACGGCTCTTCCCCGCTGCAGCTTGACCGCTCCTTGGCGTTGAGGCTGCCTGGTCGCTGGCGGCTCTCGCTCCACGAGAATTGGTGGTCGGGTAGTGCCTGGTAGAGGGCTCTAGAGACCTTTAGAGCCGGTGGGACGACGACGCGGCCCGCGCGGTGCTACTCCGCATCGATCCGGCCCAGACATCCCTGTTCTGAGGGTTCACGCGCGCCGCTGCCGATAGCTCGGCCGGTACCGTTTCGACGTGAGCACATCTAACGAGCACCACGTGCGGCAGGGCCCGAACCTCAATTGGCTGGCCGACATCGTGCTGCAGGTCCACGGCAAGTCGAACGAAGTGGTGCTGCGGGTTACCCCAGCCCATGTCGACGAGCTCCGCGAGCTACTCGAAGCCGAAGGTCTTCGTGCGTACCCCGCGCTCGAACATTCGATGGTCAACGGCCCCATGCTGGAGATGCTGACGGTGCCGGCCGCCGTGACCGGAGGGTCTGTGGTGTGGGCCATGCGGGGCGTCGTGCTGGCGTTCATGGCGCGGAACAAGGATAAGGAAATCACCTTCGGCACCGCGAACTTCATGGCCACGTTCAAGGGGACGTCTGTCAAGGAAGCCGAGCGCTTCACCGTGGCAACGTTGGAGAAGGTGGAACAGCAACGGATGAAGTTGGAGCCGTTGCCACAGGCGAGGAAGTCCGACGATGAAGTGCCTGACACGGAAGCCAAAGAAGAGGTCGAAGCGAAGCAGGACACCGAGTAACCCGGAAGGCGGCAGTAAAGCGAAGTGGGCCAAAAGATCAAGAACCTCATCGGATAGGAATAGTCAGGCCCGCGCTCTCCGGGGAACCAGTGGGTGCGGGTCTGGGTGGGCTCGGAGGAGGAATTCCCAGCTGGCGCTATGCGGCTCGTCCGCGCGATCGCTCAAGGTGTTGGTGACGCGAGTTGGCTCAAGGCGTGAGCGAGCGCTGTTGCGGTGAGGTGCCACGACGTTTCTGCGCTTAGGCTCGGGCCGTTCGCCAGTTTCGGTGTCCACAGGACGTGAACCCGGTCGACAGCGGGATCACCGTCGATGAGGAATTGTGGTTGCACCTCGCCGACGACGATATTTCCGCGTCGCGCGGTGATGCGGCCGCGGTCGTGGTCGGGCCACGCGGTGAGCTGGTGTGTGCCCCAGGCGGCGCCGGCGCCGCTCATCGCGGTGGTGAATCCGGGTGCGTCGTCGGTGGGGAACCATTGGCGGGAGGGCACGAGGATGTGCGCCTCGGCCATCACCAGCGCGTGTTCACGTATGCGGCCGAGACTTGGACCGCACGAGGCGGCGCCGGGCTCATGGTGGATCAGGTGCCAACCCGGAGAGGTGCCCTGCTCGTCCGCGCCGCGCCAGCTTCACCATCTCGTGCAGTTGCCCGCCGTGCCGGGCTTGCCAGCTCTCTGCGCCGCGCCGCCACGACAAGATCGCCCCGAACCACTGAACTCGTCATCGCGGGATTCCCTTCAGTGTGTAAATCAGTTGGAGCAACGGGCAGAGGGTAGCTGCGGGCGCCGACAATCGCGGTGGTCTCACGCGGCCAACTCGGCAAGGGCCGACGGCGGACGGAGTTGACGGTGCCCCTGGCTACAATTCGGATGCTCACGCGATGAGAAGGTCCGGAATGCCGGAGTACCAGGGGATCGAGATTTACGCCGTCGGGAAGATCGAGCACAAAGGCTGGCGCAACCAGCTGCTACCGGTCTTCGACGATTACGACTACAGCAACGATCAGACGGGAGTGCAGTGGCCTTGGCCAGCGAACCCGATCCGTGACCTTCCGGGCGCGATGTACGTCGGCCCCCACTTCCTGGGCGACGACCACGGCTGTTTCCACGGCGAGAACACCCACGGCGTGGCCGCCGGAGATGCCGCCTGTGGCGGTGCATATCGAGGTCTCACACGCCCGGACGTGGTCAAACGATGCCTGATGGCAATCGAGCAGGCCACGCATGTGTTCGCGTGGATCGACAAGGGCGACGCCTACGGCAGTCTCGTCGAACTCGGCTACGCCCGCGCGCTGGGCAAGCACATCTACCTCTACCTGGCCGAGGATCTGCCGGAAGAGAACGACCTGTGGTTCGCCACGCAGGTCAGCAGCTTCGCCGGCCGCGCGAAAACCGCCCGCGAAGCCTGGGAAGACCTCACTCTGCGGTTGCCCGGATCCCGACTCTGATCAGTAACTGCCCCACATGACACTGCCCGGCCGCCTGCAGAGGAGGCCGGGCAGTTTCGTGAGGGTCAGTAGGTCGGGGGCTCCCAGCTGCCGGGCCGACAGAAGCGAAGGTTGCTGCCGTCGCTGTCGGAGGTCTTCCTGATCCCCGCTGAGATACCGCCGTCGCGGTGCCCGGAACGGGTGCGCGTATCTACGCCGCAGGCCTCCGCGAACTCGTACACGTCGAATTCCGCCAAGAGCTTGAGATTGATCATGGTGGAGTGACCGCGAGACAACCGAGAACGCCCAGGTCGTGCAAGATCGACATGTCACGAGCGGCGAGACCCTACAGGCGCACCCTGGAGATCCCGATCCGCCCCCGCACCGGGACACCGGCACGATGCCCGTGGGGCCACGACCTCGCGATCGCCGGAGTCCGGCAGAGCTGGTCCCAGGACCACCGAGCACCGGAATGGCTCTGCGAAGCCTGCTACGCCCTCCCCGGCCGATCGGGCACCTGGGCGCTTATCGATCCGTCGCCGACGCGACACGTTACTAAGGACCAGGTCGATGAGTACGGACTCCGCCTCGTCCTGCTCCGTCCACCAACGTGGCCGGGATCGGATCCATCCAGCTGCGACTGGGACACACGACCTTCGGTGAAGTCGAGCTCTCGCTCTGCTCGATCGACCGGCGCGCGATCCTCGTCCACGTCGACATCGAAGAGAAACACCGCCGACGGGGAGCGGGCTCCGTTCTCGTCGCCGCGGCTGCCGCACGAGGTCCGCGCTACCAGTAGACGACCCTGCCGGTCGGCGACCCCACGTCGCTCGCGTTCTGGGCCCGGACCGGTGCGCCAGGGCCAGCGACGCCGCACCCCTGCGCGCATCAATTGAGGCGAATGTGGTGCGCCCTGCCGCGCGATGGTCCAAGTGGTGGTGATCGCGCCAGCCTCGGCTCTGACGGGTGTCCTGATGATTTGGTGCCTGCGAGAATCGCTCGCAAGATCAGGGCATCGTCAGAGCTCTGACACGATGAAGAGCAGGTAGAGAAGTATGGCTCAGGGCAGTGTGAAGTGGTTCAACAGCGAGAAGGGCTTCGGCTTCATCGAGCAGGACGGTGGCGGGCCGGACGTTTTCGTGCACTACTCGGAGATTCAGGGCAGCGGCTTCAAGTCCCTGGACGAGGGGCAGCGCGTCGAGTTCGAGATCGGCCAGGGGCAGAAGGGCCCGCAGGCCCAGCGCGTCACCGCCATCTGACGCTTCGGTACCGACGGTCCTGGTCTGAATCAGGCCAGGACCGTCGGGCGCCTGAAGGCATGGAGCACGGCACGACGGGAACTCTGTTCCAGCGCGGCCCGCCGACTCGTCCGCTGCTCGGGGTGGAACCAGTTTCGAAAGAATTTTGACAGTTGGTGCGTCTGACCCGGCTAGTAGGTGAAGGCACCTGCAACCGAGAAGGAACATGATCATGAAAGCCGCACCTGACACCCCTGAACCGATGTATTGGGAACTGCTAGCTCGGCCTCCTCACTACGAGTGCAGCCGTATAACGTGGGCGATGATGCGCAGCCAGAACGAGACATCGTCGCTCGAGAAGTCAGCGCATTCGTTCGATCCGGCGGAGGCGACTCGTCGGGCGACGAAGCTGTTTCTCAAGAATCAGCCTGGGGTGTGGCTACCGGCGAAGCTGGCCAGGTACGCGGGCTTCACGCGTAAGAATGCAATATGGCGCTGGCGTAAACGCTCCGGCTCGGATCCCGTCATCGAGGCCCTGGTTCCGCTCGAGTACACACACGTCGGCACGGACGCGCCACGGCAGCATGTGCATCGCTGCGGCAGTGGTAAGTCATCGATCATCCTCGCCCTTCAAGAGCTGCTCGGCCACTGGGAGGAAGTGGCGAAAGCCTCGCCTGCTGACGACGTTCCTCGAGATTCGATTCTGGCTGCACGCGACGTAACTGCGGCTGCGCGAGAAGTGCGCCGGTCGATGTTCCTGGATCCGCCGGAGGTCAGTGAAGCGAGCATCGGAGCCTTCGCCGTGACGTGGCTGGGGCGGAAGAAGAACCCGAGGACGATCGCCGACGTCGGGGACGCGATCCTGTTCGCCGACCTTGATGGAGAGCTCACGGTCGACCTCCTCCGAAAGCAAGCCGAGCTCTACGGGCGCCGAAACGAACTGCTGACCGCGAGACCGTTTTGCCGTCGGCGGGTGGAGTCGCTGGAACAGGTCGGGCGACTCGACATCACCAGGTGCGTGGTTGTCGGCAGCTCGGGCCCGATTTCGCCGGACGTCGAAGTTGAGCGTCGTCTGGAGCCCTTCGCCGACGACCGGATCGGCCGAGTGCTTGCCCAACTTCAGCCCGACGAACTCAAAGTTGCCCAGGCATGGGCTCATGACCCGAAACTGAGTTGGGTCGGCGCAGCCGAAGCATGCGGCCGGGTAGCTGCGTTCGGGACTCGAGTCCAGCGCAAACTCACCCGCCTTGGCCATCAGTTCCGAAGTCGAACGGCGGCACTTGCCTGACTGGTTCGTCTCCACCGGTCGACAACATGCTCGCGGGGCTCGACACGCCGGTGTCCGACCACCAATCTCAGTTTTTCTTACCGAGAGCCTACGCGCGCGCTCGCGCGCGTGTGCGCGTGACGCGCGCGCTCGCGCGCGTAGCGGTCCGGCTCCGACATCCAGTAATACATGTCTTTGCTGGTCAAGGCCTGATCGGCGGAGGTGCGGCGGCTTGGTTCGCCTGCAACGCCAGCAGGTGTCCCGGCGAGTTGACTTCCACGTGTTCGTCGGCGTGCGCGGCTATGGTTCTTGCCAAGGCCTTACGGGTGTCGTCGGCGCGATCCGCCGGCGCCACCCAGCCAGCCGGACGCGGCTGGAGACCATCAGGACTTCACACATCCGTGGAGGACAAATGGCCAAACGGCCGAAACGAAAGAAGAAGGTCCGGCACCACCAGGTGAGAAGCGCAGTAGTGGCAACTGCCGCGCTTCTCTTCGGCCTGGCGGCGCTGGTACACGAGGTCGTCAGCCTCGTGCAGCTGATGGTTGGGTAACCACCGAATGAGGGGTCGGGCCAGAAGGTCCGGCCCCTCTTTCGTGCACGGCCACTGTGTTGCAGTCCGGCACTGCAACGCAGTATCGCACGCTTGACGCCGGTGGCAAGGGCTCATACGAGGCGGCTGCCTGCGGAAACACGTGGTCAGTGGGCACTTATCTGCGCAGATATTCACGCATGGGAGACATGTTCCTGGCGTGTCGAGCCATGACACCCCACCACTTCACGGCTGCCAGCTCAACTCATCACCCGCAAGGACCTCTGCCAGAACCGGAGCGGATCGCGCTGCTGGGCCGGTTACTCTCCGGCCATGACCTCAATCGCGGGGTCAGCCGGGCGCGCCGATTCGAGCGCTGCAACGCCACGACCTCGTTCGCGGCCCGGGCCTGCTCCTCGGCGGCGATACGCGACTCTTGCGCTTCGGCGGCCTGCGACTGCGCGGCTTTACGGGATGCCCGAGCTTCCCGCGCCTGCCAGATCGCGATGCCCGCCGCAATCACGGCGACCGCGGCTGCGGTCCAGCCGGCGTGGTCGCTGATGGCCATGAGCACAGCAGGAAGAACGGAGACATAACGGAGACCAGAACTCGCGCTGGCAGTCGCAAACTTGATCTAGAAGTCAATGAAACCGCAGGTAGGGGCCCTGCGTTCGACTGCCGGTTCAAGATCACTGCGATCGAACCCGCTGGCTTTTAATCCGAGGGAATCTGCAACTTATCGGCGTTGACGGGTTCGTACGGCTGCGGGGTCATGGGTAGACCACCCGGTCGGGTTACATAGCTGGAGCAGACGGTGTGACCCCATTTGGCGGGGGTGGGACGTAGTGCTCCAGATTTGCTCCAACTACTGAACAGTAACTGAAGTTCGGCGTGCCAATTCTCAAAGTGAGGTGGAACGAAAAAACCGCCCTACCTTGGCTGATCTGCCAGGTGGGCGGTGCTTCGTCACTGTGGAGCTAAGGGGACTCGAACCCCTGACCCCCTCACTGCCAGTGAGGTGCGCTACCAGCTGCGCCATAGCCCCGGAGCGAAGTTGTACTCCGCATCTCGTGTTTCCATACATTACACCGCCCTTGTAGGCCGTTCGCGCGGGGGTCGTTCTGTGCGGTCTCGTTCGACGTCGTGACGTCTACCTGCATCTTTGAGCCTTATTTTTAGTCATTTATAGATCCTGACTATGACTGCCGTTACGTTTCGACCCTCGTGACACCGAGGTCCCCATCCGCTACGCCGCGTCTCCACTGGACTCCGCCTCAGCTCGCCCGCCCGCCGAACAACCCGAACGTGCGGTTCCGCAGCTTGGTCGCCGTCTCGCTCGGCGGGAACGGGACCATCAGCCGGGTCGTCAACGACCGCGGCGTACCGGCCAATTCGGGCACGAACGTGGCGTACCTGGTCGCGTATCCCTGACCAGGCCCCGGTGCGCGCCGTGATGGCGGTCGCGGCGTCACCCCAAAGGGTGGCGTGCCGCGCGGGCTCTCGCTGACGCTTCGATACTCGGCACATGCCTCTCGTCGGACTCACCGTCGTCGAACCTCGCCTGGCCTGGCCGCTCGCCGCCGTCCGCGGGGTTTTCGCCATCCTGTTCGGCGTGCTCGCGCTGATCTGGCCGGGAGCGACCGTCCTCGCCCTGGCGATCATCTACGGCATCTACGCGATCTTCGACGGCATCGGCGCCCTGATGCAGGCCTTCCGGCCGGGCGACGCCGCCCATCGCGCCGCCTACGGAGTTCTCGGCGCGTTCGGCATCATCGCCGGGGTGCTGGTCCTGATCTGGCCTGGCATCACGGTGCTCGTGCTGGCCCTGCTGGTCGGTTTCTGGGCGATCTTCACCGGCATCATGGAGATCGTCGCCGCGATCCGGCTGCGTAAGCAGATCGAGGGCGAAGCCTTCCTCATCGCGGCAGGCGCGCTCTCGCTCGTCGCGGGCATCGTGATCGTGTTCAACCCGCTGGCCGGCGCGTTCGGAATCGCGTTGCTGGTCGGGATCTATGCCCTGCTGCACGGCGCGATGCTGCTCGTCCTGGCCTTCCGGCTGCGGAAACTCACGCAGGCCTGAAAGCCTGTCGCAGGTGGACCTGTGCCCCGGCGCAGCGCAGGTTCGACAGGCTCGGTGACCCCTCGACCGCGGTCGCGACGGCGAAGCGATGACCTCCCCGGGAGGCCTCGGCCAGACCGTGGAGCAGCAGCCGTGCCTGCGCGCCCTTGCCACGATGTGCCCGTGGCGTGGCCGAGCCGCCGAGGAGGACGCCGGGTCCGTGCGAACTCAGGGCCGCCGCGGACACCGGCACACCGTCCTCGATCAGGAGCGACCGCCGGATCCGCGGATCGGCGTGCTCGGCGGCGATGAACGCGGTCACGGCGTCGCTGGTTTCGTAGCCGTCCAGCAGGATCCTCAGGAACACGTCGACGTCCGGAGAGTCGTCGACATCGGCGCCCGACGGAGGGAATCCGGTGAGCGGGAGGACCGCGACCGGGCGGACGCCGTCGGGGACGAGTCCCGTGTCGCGTGAGATCAGGTCTGGCGGGAGTACGAGCGTCGGCCGGTCTCCGTCCCAGCACGACGCCGTCGTGAACCGGACGGCCTGCGCCAGGTTCGCCTCGGTGACGCCGGAGATCGTGCGCAGGAACCGCAGCTCCGGCGCCGTCGCCAGCACCGCGAGCAGACCGTCTTCTCGCCACGCTTGGAAGGTGCCGGGAAGCCCCGCCGTGGTGGCCGCTTCGCACGCGACGACGGTACGGTCGTGGATCACTTCTTCGGTTTCGGACAGCATGACCCGAACGTAGGAGGACGTAGGCTGGGCCGGTGAGCCAGCCGATCCTGTTGACCGTCGACGACGATCCCGCCGTATCCCGTTCGGTCGCCCGCGACCTGCGCAAACGGTACGGGAAGGACTACCGGATCATCCGGGCCGATTCCGGTGCCGACGCGCTCGACGCGCTGCGCGAGATCAAACTGCGCGGTGATGCCGTGGCCGCGATCCTCGCCGACTACCGCATGCCGCAGATGGACGGCATCGTCTTCCTCGAAAAGGCGATGGACCTGTTCCCGAACGCCCGCCGCGCGCTGCTGACCGCCTACGCCGACACCGACGCCGCGATTCAGGCGATCAACGTGGTCGACGTCGATCACTACCTGCTCAAACCGTGGGACCCGCCGGAGGAGAAGCTCTACCCGGTCATCGACGCGCTGGTGGAGACCTGGCGCGCGGTGGGGGAGCGGCCGGTCGACGAGATCAAGCTCATCGGCCACCGGTACTCGTCGCCGTCGTTCCACCTGCGAGACTTCCTGGCGCGCAACGCCGTGCCGTACCGCTGGTACTCCGTGGACGACGACGAGGGCCGCCGGATCCTGGACGCGGCGGACGCCGCGCCGCACGACATCCCGGTGCTGGTCACGCCGGACGGCACGGTGCTGCGCCAGCCGTCCGGGCCGGAACTCGCCGACGCGGTCGGCCTGTCCACGCGGCCCGCGCAGGAGTTCTACGACCTGATCGTCATCGGTGGCGGGCCGGCCGGGCTCGGGGCGGCCGTGTACGGCGCGTCGGAGGGGCTTCGGACGGTCATCGTCGAGCGCAAGGCCACCGGCGGGCAGGCGGGCACCAGTTCCCGCATCGAGAACTACCTCGGCTTCCCCGACGGCGTCTCCGGCGCGCAGCTCACCGACCGCGCGCGGCGGCAGGCGTTGAAGTTCGGCGCCGAGGTGCTGACCACGCGTGACGTCGTGGGCCTGGAGGCGCGCGGTTCGGCGCGGGTCGTGCTGTTCGGTGACGGGACCGAGATCGCCGCGCATTCCGTGGTGCTCGCCAGCGGCGTCACCTACCGGGCGCTGGAGGCCAAGGGCATCGCCGACCTCGCCGGCCGCGGCGTTTACTACGGCTCCGCCGCCACCGAGGCGCCCGAGTGCAAGGGCGAGCACGTCTACATCGTCGGCGGCGCGAACTCGGCAGGCCAGGCGGCCGTCTTCTTCTCCAAGCACGCCGCCGAGGTCACCATTCTCGTCCGCGGCCAGTCGCTCGAAGCGTCGATGTCGCACTACCTGATCGAGCAGATCGCGGCGATCGGGAACATCCACGTCCGCACCCGGACCACGGTGGTCGAGGCGCACGGTGAAGACCACCTCGAACTGCTGACCCTGTGTGAGAACGGCGGCGCGACCGAGACCGTGCCCACCGGTCACCTGTTCATCTTCATCGGCGCGGCGCCGCGCACCGACTGGCTCGGCACGGAAATCCAGCGTGACGACCACGGTTTCGTCCGGACGGGACCGGATCTGCTCACCGACGGAACCCCGCCGCCGGGCTGGCCGCTGGACCGCGACCCGCACTACCTGGAGTCGTCCGTCCCCGGGGTGTTCGTGGCGGGCGATGTCCGTGCGGCGTCGGTGAAACGCGTCGCCTCGGCCGTCGGTGAAGGCGCCATGGCGGTCACTTTGGTACATCGCTATTTGGAGGAGCAATGAGCGTTCTGCCCAGGGAGGAACTGCGCGGGCTCTTCCTTTTCGAGCACCTCGGCGAGGACCAGCTCGACTGGATCGACGAACACGCCGTGCTGGAGCAGTACGACGGCGGCACCACGGTCATGCGCGAGGGTGAACCGGCCACCTGCTTCTACGTCCTGCTGTCCGGCGCGCTGAGGATGACGCGGCTCGTCGGCGGTACCGAGGTCGAGACGATCCGGTCCGACCAGCGCGGCGCGTACTGCGGCGCGACCCAGTTCTTCGTGCACCAGGAGACCGAACACACCTACGGCGGTTCGGTGCACGCGGTCAGCGACCTCACCTTCCTCACCCTGCCCGCGGCGGAGTTCGCCACCGAGTTCCGCCGCTGGTTCCCGATGGCGACGCATCTGCTGGAGGGCATGTACCTCGGCTGGCGCAACAGCGACACCGTGATCGGCTCACGGCGGCGGCTGCTCGCGCTCGGCGAGCTTTCCGCCGGGTTGACCCACGAACTCAACAATCCGGCCGCGGCCGCCGTCCGGGCGACGGCGTCGCTGCGGGAGCGCGTCGCGGGGATGCGGCACAAACTCGCGATGCTGGCGAAGAAGAACGTCGACCCCACGCTGCTGGAGCAGCTGCTCGAGATCCAAGAACAGCTGGTCAAGCAGGTCGCGTCGGCGCCGAAGCTGACCGCGATGCAACAGGCCGACCGCGAGGACGAGATCGGCGACTGGTTCGACGACCACGGCATCGACCAGGGCTGGGATCTCGCCGACATCTACGTCCGCGCCGGGCTGACCGTGCCCGATCTGGGCAGGCTGCTCGACTCGGTCGGGGAGACCTTTCTCGACGGCGCCGTCCGCTGGCTGGCGTACGCGCTCGAGACCGAGATGCTGATGGGCGAGATCGAGGATTCGACGACGCGCGTCTCGGTGCTGGTCGGCAAGGCCAAGCAGTACTCGCAAATGGACCGCGCGCCGCATCAGTGGATCGACGTCCACGAAGGACTCGACTCCACGCTCGTCATGCTGGCCGGCAAGATCGCGCCGGGGATCCGTGTCGTGAAGGAGTACGACCAGACGGTGCCGAGGATCCCGGCGTACGCGGGCGAACTGAACCAGGTCTGGACGAACATCATCGACAACGCGCTCGGTGCCATGGGCTCCGAGGGCTCGCTGACCCTGCGGACGTCCAAAGTGGACGATAACGTGCACGTCGAGATCGGCGACACCGGGCCGGGGATCCCGGCGGAGATCCGGCAGCGGATCTTCGAACCGTTCTTCACCACGAAACCGGTGGGGCAGGGGACCGGCCTCGGCCTGGACATCTCCTGGCGCATCGTCGTCGAACGGCACCAGGGCGATCTCCGGGTCGACTCGGCACCCGGGGAGACGCGGTTCACCGTCTGCCTGCCGGTCTCGGAGCAGTCCGTGATCTGACGGGGGAGCCGGGCGAAGTCGTCTGAAGTACATGAAGGCCTCCTTGCTTGCGCCTAGCGCAGGGAAGGGGGCCTTCATGTACTTGCGGAAGGTGTGAAGGTCGAGTTACTTCGGCTGAGCCGAGGGAGGGGCCGTCACGCGCCCTCGTCGCGACTGGTGAGGCTCCCGGCGAGTGTTCCACCCGCCGTAGGTATCTAGAACACTGTTGGCCCTCACCCGAATCGTCACTCACCACTCGGACCGAGTCGCTTCGCGTGACTGGATGGACGGCACGCGGACACAACGGGGCCCACCCCGAGATGTCCCGCCAACCGCGCCGGTTTCCTTCTGTCTCACCATTTCGTCAGGATCTGACGACGTCTGCCGTTCATGGACCGTTCACTTCGAAATGGCTCGCCCGCGCGTCAAAAGAGGTGAACGGGCTGAAGGATCGGGCCTGTGAACGAGGGGGGTGGGGTCGGTGAAACGCCGTCTGTCGATCGGCCTGGCTGTGGTGCTGCTGCTGGCCGTGGTGGCCGTGATCGTGTGGGGCCCGGGCGGTGACGACGACACCGCGCAGGGTACCGATCTGACCACGGTGCGTGGGGTCATCGGCTCGGAGAAACTGGCGTTCTTCGCCGACAAGCGGGTGGCGGACGCCTTCGCCAAGCACGGGCTGAAGGTGGAGGTCGACACCGCGGGCTCGCGGCAGATCGCGAGCATGGACCTCGGCGAGTACGAGTTCGCGTTCCCGTCCTCGTCGCCCGCCGCACAGCGGATCCAGCGTGACCACAAGGTGACCGGCGTCCACACGCCGTTCCAGTCGCCGATGGCGATCGCGACCTTCGAGCCGATCGTGAACCTCTTGAGCGCCAACGGGATCGTGCGCAAGGGCGCCGGGGACTACCAGGTGCTCGACATCGCGAAGTACCTCGAACTCACGCAGAAGGGCACGCGCTGGGACCAGCTTCCCGGCAACACCGCGTTCCCGGCCCGCAAGAACGTGCTGGTCACGACCACGGATCCGCGTGAATCGAACTCGGCGGCGATGTACCTGTCGATCGTTTCCTTCGTCGCCAACGGGAACAACGTGGTCAGCACACCGGAAGCCGAGGCGAAGGTGCTGCCCGGGGTGTCGAAGCTGTTCATCGACCAGGGGTACACGCAGAACAGCACCGAAGGCCCGTTCGAGGACTACCTCGCCGCGGGGATGGGCAAGACGCCGATGGCGCTGATCTACGAGTCGCAGTTCGTCGACAGGCTGGTGCGCGCGGACGGCTCGATCCGGCCCGACATGCGCCTGCTCTACACCGCGCCGACGGTGTACTCGAAGCACACGCTGGTCCCGCTGAAGCCCGCAGGAGACCAGGTGGGCAGGCTGCTCGCGACCGACCCGGAGCTGGGGAAACTCGCCGCCACCTTCGGTTTCCGCACCGGCGACCCCCGGTTGTTCGCCGACGTCGTCGCCGCGGCCAAGGCGCCGGTGCCCGCCGATCTGGTGGACGCCGTCGAACCGCCGTCGTTCGAAACCCTGGAGCGCCTGCTCGACGCCGTGAAGAAGCAGTACTGATGGACGATTTCACCCTCACTCCCCCCGAACCGGTGGAGGCGATCCCGGCCGAGCGGGCCGCCGGGCTGGTCACCCTCGGCCCTGAGGTGCACGCCGAGTTCGCGAAGCGCGCCGAGAG
Organism: Amycolatopsis coloradensis; assembly: GCF_001953865.1. Classification (GTDB taxonomy): domain Bacteria; phylum Actinomycetota; class Actinomycetes; order Mycobacteriales; family Pseudonocardiaceae; genus Amycolatopsis; species Amycolatopsis coloradensis. Next base: position 257,391 of record NZ_MQUQ01000017.1, on the reverse strand, counting down.
TTTCGCCGCGCGGCTCGAAGCGCTCGACGTCCGATCGCCGGAGTTCACCCGCGTCCTGGACGAACTGCTCGCGGTCGGCGAGTCCGACATGCGTGCGGCGGCGTCGGTCGCGGGGGCACTGCTCGACCGGTCGACGCGGGCGCTCGCCGGGACTCGCGGGGAAATCTCGTCGCCGCAACAACAAGCGACGGTGAGCCTGGCCGGATTGCGGCGGGCCGTCGCGGAGATCGACCCGGCGAAACTGCCGATCACCGGCCGCAAGCTGATGGGACTGATCCCGGTCGCGGGCAGCGCGAAGAAGGCGCTGGACCGTTATCGCGCGGCCGGCGAACCGGTGAACGCGCTGGTCTTGGACTTGCGTGCGCGGCAGGACGTGCTGCGCCGCGACAACGCCGCGCTCAAGGGCGAGCGGGAACGGCTGTGGGGGACGCTCGGCAAGCTGTCCGAGGCGGCCGCGTTCGCCGAGGCCGTCGACACGGCGATCGACCGCCAGGCGGGGATCTTCGACTTCACCGATCCCGCGCGGGCCAAGTCCCTGCGGGCCGACGCGCTGCACCCGATCCGGCAGCGGCACCAGGATCTGCTGACCCAGCTCGCGGTCAGCGCGCAAGGCTATCTGGCGCTGGATCTGGTGCGGCGCAACAACGACGAGCTGATCAGGGGGATCGAGCGGGCGGTGTCGACCACGGTCGCGGCGCTGCGGGTCGCGCTGCTGGTGAGTGGCGCGCTCGCCGGTCAGCGTGACGTCCTCGACGAGATCCAGGCCGTGCGGTCCACCACCGACGGGCTGATCCGGGCCAACGCCGGGATGCTGGAACTGCACAGCGCCGAGATCCACCGCGCGGGCAGCGATCCGGCGGTGGCGGTGGCGACGATCCGCGAGTCGTTCGAGCGGATCTACCGCAGTATCGACGCGATCGACGAGTTCAAGGCGGGGGCCGTCTCGACGATGGCGGCGACCGTGGAGGCGTTGTCCGGCGAGATCCGGCGGGCCGAGGACCATCTGCGCCGGTCTCACGAGACGGCGACGGCCGAGGGGGCATCGTGAAACGCTGGGCGGTTTCGGCGATCAGCGCGATCTGCGCGTTGTCGCTGGTTTCCTGTGACGCGAGCGAAGGCGACACGCGGATCCTGGGGGAGGCCGAACCGGGCACACTGCGGGTGCTCGCGGGCAGTGAACTCGCGGACATGCAGCCGTTGCTGGAACAGGAAGCGGCGGCGACCGGGGTCAAGGTCAAGTTCCAGTTCACCGGGACGCTGGAAGGCACCGAATCGCTCTCGAGCGGGAAGGTGGACGGCCAGTACGACGCCGTCTGGTTCTCGTCGAACCGTTACCCCGCGGCGGTTCCCGAAGCGGCGAAGCGGCTGGGTGAGCAGGTGAAGATCATGAGCTCGCCGGTGGTGCTCGGGCTTTCCACGTCCGCGGCGCAACGCCTCGGCTGGGCCGGGCGACCGGTGGGCTGGGCCGAGATCGCCGAGCAGGCCGGGAAGAAGGCTTTCACCTACGGTATGACCGATCCGTCGGCGTCGAACTCCGGCTTCTCGGCACTCGTCGGGGTCGCAGCGGCGCTCGCGGGTGCCGGAAACGCGATCGACGCGCAGCAGATCGTTTCCGTCACCCCGAAACTGACCGAGTTCTTCAGCGCGCAGGCGATGTCGGCCGGTTCGTCCGGCTGGCTTTCCGAGGCCTACCGACGGCGCGCGACCGGGGCGGATCCCGGCAAGAAGGTCGACGGCCTGATCAACTACGAATCCGTCCTGCTGTCGATGAACGCGAGCGGCAAGCTCCCCGAACCGCTGACACTGGTGTACCCCTCCGATGGCGTGGTCACCGCCGACTATCCGCTGACGTTGGTACAGAGCGCGAATTCCGACGCGCGGGACGCGCACCGCAAGCTCGCCGAGCGGCTCCGGACACCGGACACGCAGCGGAAGATCATGGAGACCACGCAGCGGCGGCCCGTCGTCCCCGGAGTCCACTTAGGACAGCAGTTCGCACGGAAGGACCTGGTGGAACTGCCGTTCCCCGCGACTCAGCAGGCCGTCGACGCCCTGCTGGGCGCCTACTTCGACAAGATCCGGCGCCCGTCGCGGACGCTGTACGTGCTCGACACCTCCGGTTCGATGGCGGGTGACCGGATCGAATCCCTGCGCACCGCGCTGATCGGGCTGACCGGGGCCGACGGCTCGCTGACCGGAAGGTACCGCCGGTTCCGCAGCCGTGAAGAGGTCACGATGCTGCCGTTCGACACCGTCCCCCGCAGCCCGGAAACCTTCGCGGTGCCGGAAGGCGATCCCCAGCCCGCGTTGGACAAGATCAAGCGCTTCGCGGAGGGCCTCGACGCGAACGGCGGCACGGCGATCTACGACAGCCTCGAACGGGCGTACAGCATCATGGGCCCGCTGGTCGCGCGGGACCCCGACCGGTTCACCTCGATCGTGCTGATGACCGACGGGGAGAACGCGAGCGGGTCCACGTTCGAGGACTTCCAGCGGAAGTTCCCGGCGCTGCCGGAGGCGATGCGGCAGGTCCCGGTGTTCACCGTGATCTTCGGCGAGGGCGACTCCGCCGAACTCGGCGAGGTCGCGAAACGCACCGGCGGCACCGTGTTCGACGCACGCGGTGACGTGCTGCCCAAGGTGTTCCAGGAAATCCGCGGGTACCAATGATCCGGTACCTCGGCTCCACGAAGAACCTCGCCGGCTGCGTCGGCGGGCTGATCGGGCTCGCGCTGTACCTGACCGGAGTCGTCGGCGGGCTGTGGCCGGTGGTCGTCGCCGGGTTGTACGGGGTCTTCGCCCTGCTCGCGCCGCCCGAACGGGTCCGCCTGGTGCCGGTGGACGCCGTCGCCGAGGCCGGGCAGCTCCGGACGGACCTCGTCTCGTTGGTGGACAAGGTGACCGCGCACGCGCAGCGGATGCCGGAATCCTCTGTGGACAGTGTGCGGCGGATCACCGAGGTGCTCGACGACCTGCTCTCACGGCCGGATCGGCTGTCCGGCGATCCGGACGTCCAGCACGCCGTCACCAGGCTGGCGCGGACGGATCTGCCGCTTTCCGTGCAGACCTACCTCAACCTGCCGTGGTGGTTCGCCGCCAAACGGCGGGCCAGTGGCGAACCGAGCGCGTCCGACGAACTCCTCGCACAGCTGGAACTGCTGGAGACCGAAGCACACCGGGTCGCGGAACGGTTCTACGCCGGCGACGTCAACCAGTCGGCCGATCACACGCGATACCTGCGGGAGCGGGGCGAGGCCTGAGGCGGGTCCCGATCAGCGGAAAGCGGGAACCAGTCTGCCGGTCGTTCTGCGTGGGCAAGCCGGGTTTCCTGCGCTGGACTGAGTGACGCCGATCCGGTCGTGGTCGGATTCCGTCTCTCCTAGGGAGTTCAGGCGTGCGTAAGTACAGACTTGGGGCGGCCGTGCTGGCCGCGGTGATGGTATGCCTCGCCGGAGGTGTCCCGGCGAGCGCCGAGCAGCGCGGCGACCACTGCGTCGCCGACTCGGCGAGCGGAGCGTTCCGGTGCTTCGGCAGCGTCGGTGAATCGCTCGCCGCGGCGTCGGCGGGCAAGGTGGGTGTCTCCGCCACGGTGATCAGCGTGCTGTACGAACACGCGAACTTCGGCGGCGCGAGCGTCGCCGTCACCGGGTCGCCGTGCGTGGAGGGGACCAACCAGACCATCGGCTTCCTCGGCGGCTGGAACGACAAGATCTCTTCCTTCCAGACCTTCAACAACTGCTACATCACGATGTACTCCGCCGCCGAATACCAGGGCGCCAGCCAGGAGTGGTACGCCAACGACAGCGGCAACTACGGGTCGAACATGAACGACCTCGGCAGCTCGGTGGTGTATTCACGCGGACCCTCCCGCGCCGAATTGCTCAAGGACTGCGGCCGGGCCACCAAGGCCTGCAACGCGCACGTCGACCAGCGCGGCCAGGACTTCCACGGCGACTGGGGCCGCGTGGACACGGTGTTCAACTGCAGCTCCAACAAGATCACCCAGGTCATCGGCAAGCGGGACACCCGCAGCGGGAAGAACACGGTCTCGAACGAGATCAGCGTCAGCGCGGGCTTCCAGTTCCTCGTCGACTGGTCGGTCGCGTACAAGCGCACGTGGGGCCAGGAATGGGGTTGGGAGACCAGCGAGAGCGTCGAGACCCGGATCGAGGTCAACCCCGGCTATTGGGCGGGTCTGGACCGCTCGCCGGTGATGAAGGTGGCCAGCGGCTCGTACGACATGTGGTACGACAAGCGCAAATGGGGACACCACCAGTGGTACGTCTGGAACTTCAGTGGTGAGGGCCCGGCTCCCGGCGTCGTCGGCCAGACCAGGACAGTCGGCAAGAAGATGACCTCGGACGAGAAGAAGAAGGTCTGCGGGAAGTCGGCGGGCCTGGTGCGTTCCTCCGCCGGAACGCAGGCGGAAAGCGCCGCGGCGACCGCGCCCCCGGTGCGCGTCGCGGAGGGATCGCTGCACAGCTGATCCGTTCGGCGGCCGATGGTCACCGCGTGACTATCGGCCGCCGAGTTTCGGCAGGGTCAGCGTGGTGACCGCCGTCGTCACCCAGCCCAGCAGGTCGCCGAGCGGGATGGTGGACAGCTTTTCCGGCCATTCCTCGGCCAGCGCGTGCAGGACGAGGTGGCCGTCGTGTGCTTCGACCGCGGTGAGCCGGATGCCTCGCGGGAGTTCCGGCATGGGCAGCACGATCGGCTTGAGGCGGGACGGCGGGCCGAACCGGTGTCGTCCGATGTGGACGGCCATCGGCCGGAGGGCGACCGCTTCGTCCTCCACTGTGGACTCCAGGACTAGATGCCCCCAGCGGGGCCGCTTTTCCCAGCGGACGTGGAAGTGCCCGTCCTCGCCGGGGGTCACGATGATGCCGGGCCGGACCTCGGCCACGCGTGCGCGCAGGATTTCGGGGGCCACCCGGATCGCCATCTTCACCTGTTCGGGGATGGCGGCGGGGGAGGGCAGCGAGCGGAGCCGGACGTTCGACGCCAGCACGGTGACGCGGCTCAGCGGGGTCTCCGGCCAGTCGACGTCCTCCACGACGAGGCGGACGTCGCCGATCCGGCCGGTGGCGGCCAGGCTGAGGCTGTCGGCCTGGTAGTCGAGTTCAGTCAGGGTGAGCCCGACGTCGTGCCCGTCCACCTTCGCCGTCAGCCGCCGCCCGACCAGCTGTTCGGTCACGGTCTTCAGTACCGCGGCCGGGGTCACGGGCACGTTCGGCAGCAGCGCCCGCCCGGCGGCGGCCAAGCCGAACAGCTCGGGAAGGGGGTTCAGCTCGAACCATCTGCCTTCGCTCATCCGACCAGTGTCGCCGAACGGGACGCCGATCGCCGCCGCAGGGGGTCAGCGGGCCGCGAAACGGGCGATCACACCCGCCAGGATCACCCAGAACGCCGCGGCCAGACCGTAGTCGAGGATGACCGCGAGATTCGGGTCACTCACCGGGAAGAGTCCCGGCCAGAACAATGCCAGCGGCTTCGCCAGCGCCTGGATGAAGATGAAGAAACCGTTGCCCGCGTTGGCACCCGCGAGGACCATGACCATGTACAGCAGTTCGATGAAAGCGAACAGCGCGCCGACAGCGGTGATGACGCGCACGGCGGTGTTGCTCCTACTGGTGGTTCGCCATCTGGACATGGCTGAAAAGTTCCCCGATCGGGCGATGACAAACGTTTCACCGGTCAAGTTGCGCCGATCGGCCGTACCCACCTACTCCTCGTGGGCCGCCAGTGACCGTGCGATGGCCCAATCCTGGGCGGCGACGCCGACGGACTTGAACACGGTCCTCCCCGAGACCGCGGGCGGTGACGGCAAAACGGCGCCGAGTTCCACGATGGCGTCCCGGTCGAGAACGCCGTCCTCCACGGCCTTGATCACCTCGCCCGCCTCTTCGAGTGCGGCCCCGAGCTGATCGACGACCACGATCGACGCGGTCGCGAGCAACTCCGTGGGGAGTTCGCGCATCGACGGCCGGAACGAGCCGATCGCGTTGACATGGACGTTCTCCGGCAACGCCGACAGAGCGAAGAGCGGGGTCTCCGAAGACGTCGCGCAGTTCACGATCTCCGCGTCCGCCAAGGCGTCTTCCACGGACTCGGCGACACGGAAGGACACGGCCGGGAACTCTTCGCCGAGCCGTTTCGCCAGCGCGCGGGCGTTTGCGGTGGTGCGGCTGTGGATCGCGACCTCGCGCAGTTCCCGCACCGTGGCGACCGCGCGAACCTGATCGGCCGCCTGCGCCCCGGAACCGAGGAGGGCGAGCCGCCCGGCGCCCGCCGGGGCGAGCAGATCGGTCGCGACGCCGGTGACCGCGCCGGTGCGGAGGGTGGTCACGGCGGTCGCGTCGGCGACGAGCGGGGTGGCGGTGCCCGCCATGACCACGGTGCCGAGGATCGCCGGATCACGATCCAGCCGGACGCTGAGCGTCTTGACCACCGCGGTGCCCGACGGTGCGTGATGCGCCGTCATCACCAGCACCGCTCCGTCGCCGAAGACGAGGCGTTCCGGCTGGGTGAAGTGCCCGGCGGCGAGTTCGGTGAACGCGTCGCGGACCGCCTTGACCGCGTCCCGCATGGGGACGGCCGCGCGGACCTCGTCGTCGCCGAGGGTTCGGGGCATCGCGTCTCCTCTTCTCAGGAGTCACCTTGCCGGCGGGCGGTGCTGTCCCGCAGGACGACCCGGCCGCGGACCCCTCGACCCGGGCCCGTCCGGCGCGTTCCGGCAGCATCGCCCGCACACGATGGCCGCGCAGCACCCCGCGCGCGATGCCGGGTCCTGGTGATGACCGCGAGGCCGGGGACAGTGCGGGAACAGCTCCCGGCGGACCTGCCGGCGGCTGCTCGGTCAGGCGTCCAGCGGTGTGCCTCGCCATTGCCAGCCGGCGCGGGAGGGCCGTCCGGGAAGGCCGGTGCGGTCCGTCGCCCACAGCAACGCGGTCCAGGGGTCGACGTCGGCGGCGTCGACGTCCGGGAACATCCGTGCGAGGACACGGGAACAGACGTCGCGTGGCGGATCGAGCGTGACGTCGAGGCCCCTGGCCATGTCTTCGCCGTGCACCAGGACCTCGACGCAGCCCATCCCGGCGAAGCCCTCGATGTCGGCGTGGCCGCTCGGGTGGTATGCGCGCACGTCCGGGGCCGCCGTGCGCAGGGTGGCGCCCAGCAGACCGGCGCCGACGGTGATGAACTCCAGCATTTCCGAGGGCGTCGCCGCCTTGTCCGCGACGGATTCGAAGCAGACGAACCGCGGCGTCGACGGCCGGGCGATCAGCAGTCCGGCGTAGGAGATGAGGCAGTCGCCGAGGTGCTCGGCCGTCCGCCAGGCGTTCAGCTCACCGGTGCCCGGCGCTGACGACCAGTCACGGCTCGACGCCTCGTGCAGACCGCTCACCACGCTCGCCACCGCCGCGTCGAGGTCGTCGGGCGTGATCGTCATCAGGCATCAGCTCAGGGGTGTCGGAAACGCGACCGGGGAACGGTGGCCGTTCTTCCCGACCGCGCGAACGCCGAAGAACACGTTGTCCTTCGACAGATCCACTTTAGCCTCGGTCCTGTCGCCGACCCCGATCGAGTGCGTCCATTCGGCCTCCGTCGTCTGCCGCCAGACGACCTCGTAGCCGGCGAGATCCGGGTCGGTTCCGCGCCGCCACACCAGATCCGTGTCGTTCGTCAGCTGGTTCGTCCGGACGCGGACGTCCTCGGGGGTGCCGGGCGCGGTCGCCAGCGACCACATCGTGGCCGCGTTCACCCGCGCGACCCTGGCGATGAACGGGAAGTCGCAGAACTCCGGCAGGTCGCCGAACTGCTTGCCGTTCTCCACCCGGACGTCCTGGTGCTGGTGCGCGTAGTCCTCGTGCGGTTCGGTGAACCGCGCCGCCGGATACCCCTGCTCGAGGAACGGGATGTGGTCGCCACCCCGGAGGTAGCGGTCGCGCCGGTAGATCACCCGCACGGACATGCCGGTCGCGTCGTTCTCCGCGACCGACCGCACGAACCGCGCCAGCTGACGGGAAGGCGAATCGTTCTCGCCACCGACCGCGCGCCGGATCTCGGCCTGCGCCGGGGTTTCCGACGTCGGCACGCCCTCGGCGAACAACCGGATCGTGCGCGGATCCCGCGTCCCGTCGTCCGCCCGGCTCGACCCGACGATGTCGTTGGTGAACATCGCCTGCACGTTCGTGCCCGCCGCTTTGAAGAGGGTGGCCAGATGCCGCGCGCCGAACAGTCCCTGTTCTTCGCCCGCGACCGCCGCGAACACGATGGTCGCGGCCGGGCGGCGGGTGGCGAGGACGCGGGCGAGTTCCATCGCGACGGCCACCCCGGACGCGTCGTCGTCGGCGCCAGGCGCGTCCTTGGTCGCGTCGAGCGGATCCGAACACCGCGAGTCGTAGTGACCCGACACGACGTAGACCCGTTCGGGTGTGGACGATCCGCGCAACGTGGCGACGACGTTGGTGATCGTGGTGGCGACCGGGATCCGGGGCGGGGCGGGCGGTTGCACGTACGACTGCGACTCGACCGTCATCCGGCCGCCCGACTTTTCCGCGGACTTCCGCATCTCCGCGAGGATCCAGTCGCGGGCGGCGCCGATTCCCCGGACCGGATCGGTTTGCGAGGACAACGTGTGCCGCGTCCCGAAGGCGGCGAGCCTGCGCACGATGGCCTCGACGCGGTGCTCGTCGATCTCCCGCAGGATCGCCCGTAGATCCGCGTCGGGCCGTTGCGGTGGAAGGGAGCCGCCTGGCCCTCGATCACCCAGCTGTTCGGCACCGGCCGGGACCCCGGTGAGGGCGACCGCCGACAGCGCGGCCGACGTGGACAGGAACACTCGTCTGGACCTCTCCTGAGCCATCCCTCGTTCCTACGCGCCCTGCCATCGGGCGTCTACCCGCGAAAAGGATGAGCGCGGCGGGTGGCGAGCCCCGATCAGGCATCGGACGGCTTCCGGTCCTGGACACGGCGGGCGATGGCGAGGGCGATCGGCGCCGCGAGCCAGCACAGGTACGCGCTGGTGTTCCCGGTGAGGAACGAGACGGGAATGGACACACCGAACACGGCGGCCAGGCAGATGCTGCGCAGCAGGCTTTGGGCGAACACCCGGGGCGGGCCGTCCGTTCGGTACAGGTGCTCGCGCCGGATCTCCCGGATGATCAGCGCGAACGACGCGGACGCCAGGACCTGCACCATCGCGTACAGGCTGAAGCGGAGCGGGAAAGCGCCGTCCGCGGTGATCACCCGCGTCGCGAACGGCATCAGGACCTGCATGAACAGCCAGACGAGGGTGAGGCTGATCAGGCGGCTGCTCAGCGAGCGGACGTAGGGAAAGATCTCGTGGTGGGCGCGCCAGTGGGCGGCGATCACCACGAAGCTGAGCGCGAAGGCGATGTACTCCGTGCCGTGGGCCGACACCGAACTCAGCATGGCGTCGGTGGTGTCGCCGTGGGGGATGGGGAGATCCAGGGCCAGCAGGGTGAGCGCGATCGCGATCACCGCGTCGACGAAGATGGTGAGCCGCTCGGCGGCGGCCGCTCGTGTCGTCCCGGTCGCGTCGGGGCCGGCGGGGGTTTTCACGCCGCGACCGGTCGTGGGGCGGCCGCGAGTCGCCGCGATCGCACGGCCAGGACGATCATGACCGCCGGGATCAGGAGGTCGTTGACGAGGACGCCGCCGGTGTTTCCGGGGGAGTGGTCGCCGTTGGCGAACCATTGGTAGACGTGGCCGATCATGGCTCCCCAGAGGAACATCCCGCCGCCGAGGCCGATGGTGATGCGTTCGCGCGCGGAGGCCGAGGCGGCCCGGAAGCCCATGACGGCCAGACCGAGGTTGGCGAACGCGATTTCGACCATGAAGGGCGTCCGCTCGAAGCCGATCGCCGTGGCCATGACGTCCGGGAAGGCGAGGAAAGCGACCGTCATCCACAGGCTGCCGCAGCCGAAGGCGCCGATGGCCCACCAGCGCTGCCAGATCTCGAGTCGTTCTTGGGAGGACGTGGCGTGGCGGGCTCGGATGAAGGCTCCGAGGGAAGGCACCACGATCCAGACCAGCGGGAAGGCGGATTGGGCGAGGTAAGCGAGGTTGTCCATGGCTTCAGTCTTACCTAGTTAATATTAACGTGTCAACACTCTGGTATGGTGAGCTGGTGGATGACGGACTCGCAGACCTGCTGCACCGCGTGGTCATGCTGATGGGCGAAGCCGCCCGCCGGCGTGCCGATGGCCCCGACGGTTTGACCTACAGCCAGATTCGCCTTCTGGGCACACTGGAAGAGATCGAGCCGACGACTCAGCATCGGCTCGCGCAGGCGCTGTCGGTATCCGATCCGGCGATCAGCCGGGCGCTGCGCCCACTCGAAGCGGACGGTCTGGTGCGGATCACCGTCGACCCCGAGCACGCGCGGCGGCGGCTGGTTCGGCTCACCGAGTCCGGCAAGAAAGCCTTCCATGCCGCTGGGAAGCCGCTCTACGACGAGTTCCGCGCGGGGCTCGTCGCGGCCGGTTTTCCTTACGAGCGCTACCTCGAAGACACCCTTCGGCTGGCTGAGATCCTCGCGTCCGACTGAGGCGCCTCGACGCTCTCCGGCGAACTGCGCGTAGCGAATTACCACCGCCGCTGGTGAGGCGTGCGAAGACCACGTCCGCAACGCCGCGGCCACCGCGCTGCGCGAACTCGCCGCGCGGCCGGGAGTGTCTTAGGTACCTACTGGGTTCCGTGTCGCGAAAGCCACTTTCGGGACATCAGACGTCCCGAAAGTGGCTTTCGCGACACCCGGTCACGACCGCATCCCTCCTGGCAAAAGCGGGCCTGCCGACGTCCGGTCAGGCTGACGACAGTTGATCGCGGCGACGGGTCAGGTAGGCGGTCTCGGCGGTGTTGCCCGCCAGGTCGATGGCTTTGTCGTACGCCGCGCGCGACTGACGGCTCCGGCCCAGCCGTCGCAGCAGATCGGCGCGGGTGGCGTGGAAGGCGTGATAGCCGTCCAGTGCTTCGGCGAGGCTGTCGACGATGGCCAGCGCCACCTCCGGGCCGTCGAGTTCGGCGACCGCGATGGCCCGGTTGAGTGCGACGATCGGGGTGGGATCGAGGCGGACGAGCTGGTCGTAAAGGGCGACGACCTGCGACCAGTCGGTGTCGCGTACGTCGCGGGCCGAGGTGTGCACGGCGTTGATCGCGGCCATGATCTGGTAACGGCCCGGAGCGACCCCGGCGGCGAGGCGCTCACGCACCAGCCGGTGGCCTTCGGCGATCAGCGCCTTGTCCCAGGCTCCGCGATCCTGTTCGTCGAGGGTGACCAGTTCGCCGCTCGCCGAGACCCGGGCGGTGCGGCGGGCCTCGATGAGCAGCATCAGCGCCAGCAGCCCGGCCACCTCACCGTCGTCCGGCAGGAGGGCACGGATCAGGCGGGTGAGCCGGATCGCCTCGGCGGTCAGCTCGTGACGCACCGGATCGGTGTCGGGGCCGGTCGCCAGGTAGCCCTCGTTGAAGACGAGGAAGAGGACGGCGAGTACGCCGGAGACCCGCGACGGCAGATCCTCCGCGGTCGGCACGCGATAGGGGATGCGGGCCGCCTTGATCTTGCCCTTCGCGCGGGTGATCCGCTGCTCCAAGGTGGTTTCCCGCACCAGGAAGGCGCGGGCGATCTCGGGAACGGTCAGCCCGCCGAGCAAGCGCAGGGTCAACGCCACGCGGGCTCGCATCGCCAGTGCCGGGTGACAGCAGGTGAAGATCAAGCGGAGCCTGTCGTCGTCGATGGCGCCGAGCGGCTCGGGCGGGGCGTCGTCGTGCACCATCCGAGCCTCCTTCTGTTTGTCGTCGCGTTTGGTCTCACGCCGGATCCGGTCGATGGCCTTGCGGTTGGCGGTCGTGGTCAGCCAGGCGCCGGGGTTGGGTGGCACACCATCGGACGGCCATCGCTCGACGGCGGCCGCGAACGCCTCGGCTGCCGCCTCCTCGGCGATGTCGAGATCACCGAAACGCCTGGTCAGGGCGGCGACCACCCGGGCCCACTCCTCGTGGTGGACCCGGGTGATCGCCTGCTCGGCGTCGTTCACCGGAACGGCCGCACCTCGATCTTCCGATCGCAGACCTTCGACGCCTCGGTGGCGAGCTCGAGCGCCACGTCCAGATCGGGGGCCTCCCACACCCAGACGCCGGCGAGGTATTCCTTCGACTCCACGAAAGGCCCGTCGGTGAACACCGGCCGCTCGCCCCGGTTGTCGATGACCGTGGCCGTGTCGGTTTCCGCGAGCCCGCCCGCGAAAACCCAGTGGCCGTCGGCGATCAGTCGTTCGTTGAACTCGCTGATGGCCTGCTGCTTGTCCGTGCTGCCGGGATCGCTCTTGTCGTCGATCACGGAAACCAGGTACTTCATCGGCGGATCATCTCCTGTGGTGTCAAGACAACGGGGTCGTTCAAGCCGTCGCATACCGCGGGCGCCCGGCGGGCCGGTACTTCTGGATCGTCACGCCCTTCGAGTCGGCCCGCGACTCGACCAGGTCGAGCGCGAGATCCGGACCGGTCTCCGGGAACAGCCGCGCGCCCTGGCCGAGGATCACCGGGATCACGATCAGCGTCATCTCGTCGACCAGATCGTTCTCCAGCAGCCACGGGATCAGCGTGCCACTGCCGTGCACCTGCACCTCGCCGCCGGGCCTGGCCTTCAGCTCCCGGACGGCGGCCGCGACGTCTCCGGACAGGACACTGGTGCCCGGCCACGCCGGATCGGCGAGAGTGGTCGATGCCACGTACTTGGGCTGTGTGTTCAACGCCCGCACCACGGGCTCCCAGCCAGGGACATCCTGTGCGGTGGAGGAACCCCACGTGCCGGCGAACAGCTCGTAGGTCCGTCGGCCGAACAGGAACGCGTCGGCGCGCTCGTAAGCCCGCGCGATGAACGCCCTGGTCTCGTCGTCGCCCGCTCCCCGGGCCCAGCCGCCGCGCTCGAATCCGTTCCGTCTGTCCTCATCCGACGCGTGGCCGTTTCCCTGCACCACTCCGTCGAGGGTGACCTGAGTCATCGTCGTCAGCTTCATGATCGCGGTTCCTTTGCCTGGGCACCGCCCCTCGCGGGCGGCCTCATCCCTGCCACGAACGCCACCGGCCCGATCCGACAACTCTTCTCAGAATTTTTCGAGAGGTAGGCGCAGCTGGCGGGCAACTTATCGGATTCGCGTGTCCGCTTCGGTTGCCGGAAGCATTTCCCGCAGCATCGCCAGCAACTCCCGCCGGTCCCCGGCCCCGAGTTTCCCCCGGATCCGGGCCATATGGTGCTCCACGGTCTTCCCCGAGATGAACAGTTTGCTCCCGGCCTGCTTGTACGTCAGCCCGTCGACGACGAGCCGCGCGACCTCCAGCTCCCGTTCGCTCAAGGCGTTCAGCCCGGTGGCCGCGATGGGTTCCGGAGCGCGGCCCTGGAACTGCCTCGCCGCTTCGAGCAACTGGACCATCGCCTTGCGGTCCGAGGTCCGGATCGCCGCCTGCCCGGCCAGCCGGGCGGCGTCCCAGCAGAGCCCGAGTTCGTGCAGTTCCGACGCGGACGCGGTGATCGTCTCGGGGTCGAAGGTCCCGGTCAGGACCGCGAGCCAGCCTGTCGCGGCGGAGGCGAGCGCCGCCGGATACCGTCCGCAGGAGGCGAAGTCGTTCAGCGCGGCCAGATGTTCACCGGCCGAGGCGTGGTTCTCGACGGTGATGGCGGCGTGCAGTTCGTGCCAGCGCAGGGTGGCTGTCCACAGTGGAGGGTTGCCGAGCGCGTCGAGCACCGTATGCGCCCGCTCCAGCTGCCCGGCCAGTTTGGCGCTCGCCCCGCCCCGTGCGGCCGCGATCGCGAGTTCTCCCAGCGGCAGCAGCGAATACAGGTCCGGCTGCTGTCGCATCGAAGCCTGGTAGGCCCGGTCCCATGACCGTTGCAGCCCGGGAAGGTCGCTCGCCCGTCGCGCCAGGCCGAGTCGAAGGGTAGCGGCGAAAAGTTCGTCGCGGGCTTCGAGACCCTCCGGTGGCAGCAAGGCCTCGGCGGCCGTCTTGAGGTCGCCCGCGGTCATCGCGACCCAGCCGAGCAGCAGCCGGTGCCGTTTCGCGAGCAGGTCGCCGCCGATCCGCCCGCGCACCGCGCGGCTCAGCACCGACTCGGCCAGCGCGAGTTCGCCGGAATGCAGGCCCACCAACGCCGCGAGGGCCGCCGGGCTGTCCGGGAGCGGCGCCGGTGCCCCCGCCGACTCCAGCATCGACGCCGCGCCCAGCAGGGCCGACAGGGTCTCCGCGCCGCAGCCGGACACCGAGTCGGTGATGGCACGCGCGGTGCGTGAGGCGGCGCCCGCGAACAGGGTCGGGACTTCGGGCGTCTCCAACACGCCACGGGCGGCTTCGAGTTTTCCGGTGCCCAGCAGCGCGATCGCGGCGAACGCCTTCGAGCCTGCCCGGCCGGACCATTGGTACAGCTCGGCGCTGTGCGCCAGTTCGCCGCGATGCGCCAGCACCGTCGCGGCCACTTCGGCGCCCGCCGCCCTGGCGTCCGTGTCCGACGTGCTGCCGAGCATGCCGTCACCGAGCCGGAGCGCGGTGTCGAGGTCCCCGGCCAGCGCTGCGGCGTGCGCCCAGCCGACGGTGAGCGCCGCGCCGCGCCCACCGGCCTCGGACGCGGCTTCGTAAAGCCGCGCCGCGAGTTTCGTGTCGTCCGCCGTCGCCTCACGCGCGGCCGCCTCGAAGGCCGCCGCCGCGCTCGCGCCCGAACTTCCCGTCCCCAGCAGGGAACGAGCGAGATCCAGTACCGGGAGCCCGTCACGCAACTGGAGTTCCACCAGCCGTTGCAGCACGGTCAGCCGCCGCCCCGGCGATCCCCAGGTGCGGACGGCTTCGGCGGCGATCGGCAGCAGGACGTCGTCCTCGCCGAGGAGCCCGGTCGCCCTGGCGCCGTCGAAGATTTCGGGCAGGTCCTCGCGATCGCGGTTGAGCAGCGCCGCCAGCAGATCGAGATTCCGGCCCGCGCCTGCTTCGGCCGCGATCAGGAAGCGGTGCACGTCCTCGTCCAGTTGTTCCAGCTCACCGCGGAAGTCCGCGAGCCTGCCGGTGACCGCGCGGAGCACGAGCCCTGGCACGCCACCGGTTCTGCCGTGGACGTCCTCGGCCGTGGCCGCATCGCCACCGGCGTATTCGATCAGCCGGCGTACGTCATCGACGCCGAAAGCGCCCAGTGACACCGATCTGCCGAAGGAGTCGGCGAGGGCGCGCAACGCCTTGGTCCGCGCCGTCGCCCGGCAGGCCAGTACGACGGGTGTGGTCGTTTCTTCCGCCAGTGCCTTGATCTTCGCGATCTCGTCGTCGCCGAGCTGGTCGGCGTCGTCGACCAGCAGGGCCTCGACCCCGGCGCCCGCGTAGTGGCGTCCGAGCAGGCCGAGCAGATGGGTCTTCCCGTGCCCGCCGGGGGCGACGACGGTGACCCGCACCGGGAGTTCCGGGGCGGTGGTCACCTCATCGAGCAGGCGCCGGGCACCCGGATGGATGATGCCGGGCTTGTCGAGCAGTGCGTTCAACAGCGACCTTCGGGGGGTGTGACGGCGCCGGGGGTGGGCGGCGCGCAGGAACTCGAAGTGGTGGGAGGGGCTTCGGGACCCTTGCCCGCGGTGGCTTCACGAGTGGTCAAGGTGAGCAGCAGGGTGGTCGCGGCCAGCACCACGACCGCGGCTCCGGCGACGAGGGGTTTGCGCCGGGTGAGCAGTTTCGCCGCCCCGGTGCGTTCCGGCAAGGGGAACGGGGCGATGTCGACCGGCGGCCGTTCGGGCCGCTCGGTGAGTTCTCCCGGCACGTCGACCCGGGGGAGCAGGGTGGTTTCCACGGTCTCCACCGCGGCCAGGGCGCTCGGACGCGGGGGGACGTCACGTCGTGCGGCGATGTTGGCCGCGCCGGTCGCCACCGTCAGCACGGGGTCGCTGGACGCGAAGACGGGACACGGCGTCCGGCCCGGAACCGGTGGGGCCTCGCCGCAGAACACGATGCCCGCCAACGCCGTCGGCTGGATTCCCGCGCCGTGCGCGAGTTCGAAGACCTTGCCGACGGCCTCACCGGGGTCGGCGCCTTCCACCGTCTTGACCGGCTGCCAGCCGTTGACCCCGGCGGCGGCGATCGTGACCACCGCGCCGTCCGGGCCGAATTCGCAGATCCCGGCGGTGACGTCGTTTCGCGGGGCGAGATACGCGTGGAGTGCGGCGATGGGCGCCGGTACCAGCGCGGCGCGGGGATACCCGGCTTCGGTGAGGGCCCGGCGCAGGAGGTCGCGGCGGAACGAGCCCCAGCCGACGGGGTGCGTGATCACGATGTGCCGCGGTTCCTCCCCGAAGCGCTCGGCCGCCTGATCCACCGCGGCGTCCACGAGGACGGCGCTGAGGGATTCGGCGGGGAAGCGTTCGCCGCCGACGATCACCGGGACGTCGTCGCCGATCCGCTCGTGGAACCCGGTCAGCAGCCGAGCGGGTGCCGACCGGCCCGCTTCGACGGCGGCGTCCCCGGTGAGCAGGTAGCCGTCGTCGTCGAGGAACACCGCGGACGCCGCCGACGGGCCGCGCCCGCCGAGCCACGACGGCTCAGGCACGCCCCAGCCGTCACCGGTGTTCACGCAGGTGGCGGCGGTGGTGCGGGTCGAGGCGATATCGATGCCGAGGACGTAGGGCAACGCGCATCCTCCTTCGCTTGACCAGCCCCAGGGACATTTAGGGCCACTCACCCGAACGGCTTGACCCATCCGGGTGAGGGTTGGCATTAAACCCAACAAGGTGCGTCTCGGTTAAGCCCCTAACGCCCTAACGATGTCATACCGATCCCCTATCGGCTGAGTGAGTGACGACCGGGAGTGATCCCCGATGTGCTGACAGGTACCCCGTCGCTAGCTTCGGTGACCTGCGATCAGCCGTGCCTCCGTGCCGCTGCGCTTCCATCGACCCAGACCACCAGGAGAGTCCTTCCATGGGTTCCGTCCAGACCCTGCACGACTTCACGCTGAACCTGCTGAACGACACCGCCGCCCGCGTGGCGTTCGCCGACGACCCGCAGCAGGTCCTCGCCGACGCCGGCCTCGGTGACATCAACGCCGCCGACGTGCACGAGGTCGTCCCGCTGGTGCTCGACTTCGTCCCGGTCGAAACCGCCACCGACGTCTCCGGCACCGCCGCCTCCACCGCCGACAACCTGGCGGGCTTCGGCGGCGTCGCGAACGTCGTCAACGGCACCGACGGCGAGTGCGCCGACGGTGTCCAGGGCGCGATCGACCAGCTCACCGCGCTGACCGCGGGCCTGCCGGTCGACGTCCCCGGTGCCGGTGCGCTGCCGGGTCTCCCCGAGGCCGGTCTCCCGGGTGTCCCGGCCGTGCCGGGCCTGCCGGAGGTCGGCGTGCCCGCCGTCCCGGTCGTGACCGACGTGACCGACGTGTCGAACGCCGCCGCCGGCGTGACCGCCCTCGCGCAGAACACCGTCGGCAGCTTCGGCCTGACCGGCGACCTTTCGCACGGCCTCGACGCCGCTTCCCTCGGCCAGGCCGGTGGTCTCGCCAACGGTGCCGTCGACACCGCGACCGACCTCGCCCACGACGTCCCCGCCGTGGACGCCGTTCCGGTTCCGGCGCTCGACTCGGTTCCGGCCGTCGGCGACCTGCCCGGCGTCGACGGTGTCGCGGGCGGTGCCCCCGACTTCCTGTCGACCGTCGGCGACCTGACCAGCGTCATCGGCCAGACCGGCGTCGCCGACGTCACCACCAAGGTGCACGACGTCGCGAACAACTACGCCAACGGTGACCTCGCGAACAACCTCGGTAACCACGGCGACGTGACCGGCAACGTCGCGGGCAACGTGGCCAACGAGGTCGCCAACGTCGCGAACCACGCCGGCGTCTCCGACGTCCACGACGTGGTCTCCGAGGTCGGCAACAACATCGGCCACAACGTCGGCAACGTCGGCGACATCCACCTCGGTGCTGGTGACATCGCCTCGGGCAACGACATCCACATCGGCTGAGCTGAACATTTTTCACTTTCGTGCCAGGGCCCCGCGACCGCAGCAGGTCGCGGGGCCCCACGCTCATGTTGGCCCATGCCACATTGATTCCGCGCTTGGTTAAGGGAACACTGCATCCCCGTGACAGCCCCCGCCTGGCTCGACGTGCTCAACGAGACCCTGGACGCCTGTGCCGCCCATGGTCGCGCCGACCTGGCCGAACGCCTCCGGCGGAGACGGGACCAGCAGGTTCCGGGCACCCGGATCGCGGTGGTCGGTTTTCCCAAGCAGGGCAAGGGTTACCTGCTCAACGCGCTGCTGAACGCCCCGGTCTGCGCGGTCGGGGACGCGAGCACGCCCGCCGTCCCCACCGAGATCGGCTACGCCCCCGACCCCGCCGCCACCTTGGTCGGGCACGCCCGTGAACGGGTGCCGGTCGGAGACCTCGCCAAGGAACTCGAGGTCCGGCCGCCCGGTTCGCTGCGCCGGGTCGAGGTCGGCCTGCCGCGAGAACTTCTCGGCACGGGACTGGTGCTGGTGGACACCCCGGCGATCGGGGATCCCCGCTCGCCGCGGACCGCGGCCACCCTCGACGTCCTCGCCGACGCGCACGCGGTGATCCTCGTCTCCGACGCGACACAGGAACTCCAGCCCGCCGAACTCGCGCTGGCCCGGCACATCCGGACCTGGTGCCCGGCCTTGGTGCTGGCGCTGACCAAGATCGACGTCAGCCCGGACTGGCGGGAACTCGCCGCCCGCAACCGTGCCGCGCTTTCGCAGACCGGCGTCGTCGCCGACGTCTTCCCCGTGTCCGCGACCGTGCGCCAAGCCGCCGCGAAGGCCGGTGACGCCGACCTCAATGGACGGTCCGGTTACCCGGAACTCCTGAACTGGGTAGGAGAACAGGCCGCGCGCCCGATCGAACGCACCCGGGCGCTCGCCGCCGCGGTGAGCGTCCGCGCGGCGGCGGTCGAACTGGTCGAGACGTTGCAGGCGCGGCTCGACGCCTTCTCGCAGGACAGCGGGGTCGACCAGGTCACCCTGCTGCACCAGGCCCAACGGCGCTCCGAGAACCTGCGGCGGCAGAACGTCCGCTGGCAGAACCTGTTGTCGGACGAGATCACCGACCTGGTCTCCGACGCCGAATACGACCTGCGTGAGCGGACCAGGGTGATCGTGCGGCATATCGACCGCACCTTCGACGAAGGCGACCCGGTGCGGATCTGGCCGGATTTCCGGACCTGGCTGGAAGAGAACCTCGCCGAGGCCGTCGAGACGAACTACAACTGGGTGTCCGACCGGTCGACGTGGATCGCGCACGCGGTCGCCACCGGTTTCGGCGCGCGGTACGGCGCCCCGGATCTGCCGCTGACCGGGTCCGGAGTGGACTCGATCCCCGAAGTCGGCGCCCCCAAGATCGAGCGGTTCAAGATCGGGCAGAAACTGTTCACCGGATTGCGCGGTTCCTACGGCGGCGTGCTGATGTTCGGACTGGTCACCAGTCTCGCCGGGCTGCCGCTGATCAACCCGGTGTCCCTCGGCGCCGGTGTCGCGTTCGCCACCAAAAGTGTGCGTGACGAGGGCGGGATGCGGCTTCAGCGGCGCCAGGCGCTGGCGAAGGCCGCGGCGCAGCGCCACGTCGACGACGTGTTCATCCGGTTCAGCAAGGAGATCAAGGACGAGATCCGCCAGGTCCAGCGGCGGCTGCGCGACCATTTCACCGCGCTGTCGGACGAACTCGCGGAAGAGCTGACCCGCCGGCGGGAACTGATCATCGCCGGATCCGCCGAACGGGACCGGCGCACCCAGCGGGTCAAGAAGGAGATCGACCGGCTCGCCGCTCTGCACCGGAAGGCAGGCGCGCTCGGCACCAGCGCCGTGCCGCGCCGGGAGCTCTCCGCGTGACGGCGCTCGACGTCCGTGAACTGCTGAGTGACGCCGCCACGCTCTACCGGGACCGTCCGCACGCGGTGGCGATGCTGCGGGAATGCCTGGAACGACTGGAAGAACCGCTGCGGGTCGGCTTCGTCGGCACGCCGGGCACCGGGAAGTCCACTTTGGTCTCCGCGCTGGCGGAATGGCCGACGAGGGCGCTGCGTGAACTCGAACTGTTCGACACTCCGGCACCGGCCGAGCACGTCGACGCGACGGTGCGCCTGGTGCGTCACCTCGAACCGGACGAACTCGCCGGTGTCCGCCCGGCGGGCGGCTCGGCGTTCGCGCGGCAGAGCGCGGTGAACTCGGTACTGGTGCTCGGCCGGGCCGACGAGGTCGGCGCCGGCCGGATCGACGCCTTGCTCACCGCGAAACAGCTGGCGCGGCGGGCCTGGCGCGACGACCCGCATTGCGCGGGTTTCCAAGGCGTCATCGCGGTCGCCGGGCAGCTGGGATACGCGGGCCGGGCGTTGCGGGACGACGAGTTCGAGGTGCTGCGCGCGCTGGCGTCGATCTCCCGGCAGGACCTGGAACGGTATCTCCTGTCCGTGGACTCCTTTGTGGACGATCCGTTCCCGGTGCGGGTCCCGCCGGAGTCGAGGAAACATCTGGTGGCGCGGTTCGGGCTCTACGGCGTCCGGCTGGCGATCACCCTGATCCGCACCGGTTGCGAGATCAGGCTGAAGCTTTCGGCGGAACTCGTGCACCGCAGCGGTCTCGGCGACCTGCGGGACACGCTCGCGGGATGCTTCGTCGCCAGGGCCGAAGCGTTGAAGGCACGCACGGCGGTGCTGCGGCTGGAAGCCCTGCTCGCCGCCGAACCGGTCCGGCAGGGGGATCGGCTGGCCGCGCGCGTGGAGCGGTTCGCCGCCGCCGCGCACGATTTCCGGGAGTTGCGGCTCATCGCCGACGTCCGTGGCGGCCGTACGGCGTTGTCCGGGGAGATCGCCGGGGAGGCCGTCCGGTTGCTCGGCGCGCAGGGACTCGCGCCCACCGAACGGCTCGGCCTCGAACCCGGCGCGGACCCGGCCGAGATCCACGCGAGCGCCGAGAGCGCGCTCGTCCGATGGCGGCACGAGGCGGAACGGGCCGACGCCGCGCACGCCGAACGCGCCGCCGCGCGGGTGATCGTGCGCTCGGTGGAAGGACTGCTCAGCCTGTTCGTCGCCTGACGCCTGCTTACTGCGGCCCCTGCCTCACGGGAATTCGCCTTGCTTTTGTTAGTAGTTAGTGACTGGTAACTTAGGACGTATGGCCCAACGGATGAGTGGAACCGAACGGCGTGCGCAGGTGCTGGCCATCGCGGCGACCGAGTTCGCGGAACACGGCCTGCACGGGGCGTCGACGGAGACGATCGCGAGGCAGGCGGGGATCACACAGGCGTATGTCTTCCGGATGTTCGGCACGAAAAAGGCCCTGTTCCTGGAGCTGGTCCGGGCGGCGTTCGAGCGGGTCATCGGCGGGATGCGAGACGCGGGCGAGGGGAAGGCGGGCCTGGACGCGCTCTCGGCGATGGGCGCCCAGTACTTCGATCTGCTGGCCGACCGGACCGGGTTGTTGGTGCAGCTTCAGGGTTTCGCCGCGTGTGGCGACCCGGAGGTGCGGGACGCGGTCCGGGAGTGTTTCGCCCGGATGTGGGGTACGGCCGAGGACGGCACCGGACTCGAACCGGTGACCGTGAAGACGTTCCTCGCCTACGGGATGCTGCTCAACGCCGGTGCCGCGCTGGATGTGGGGGAGGTCGACGCGGCCTGGGCCGAGGGTATCCGCACCCGGATCCAGCCGGGTTTGTTCTCGCACATCACCACCGAGACGAACCGGTGACCGCCTCCGCCGGGCGCCTCAGTGCCGCGCTGATCTGTACGGCGTTGGCGGGCGCGGTGATCGGCAGTGTCGGCGCACCCCTCATCACCCCGGTCGCCACCGAGATGCACGTGTCCCTCGACGCCGCGCAGTGGACCCTGACGGTGACCCTCTTCACCGGTGCGATCGCGGGCCCGGTTCTCGGCAGGCTCGGCGGCGGCCCGTACCGCCGCGTCACCATCCTGGCCACCTCGGCACTGGTGACGGCCGGGGGACTGCTGACGGTTCTCCCGCTCCCGTTCGCGGCATTGTTGATCGGCCGCGGGCTGCAAGGGCTCGCGGTCGCGGTCGGGGCGTTGTTGATGAGTGTCGCCCGCGCCCACCTGCCACCGGAGCGTTCGACGTCGACGATCGCCGCGTTGTCGGTCGCGTCGACAGTCGGCATCGGGGTCGGCTATCCGGTGATCAGCCTCATCGACCAGTTCGCCGGACTCCGCGCCGCATACGGACTCGGACTCCTTCTCTCCGCGGTCGCGCTGGCCATCGCCTGGCGGACCTTGCCCGTCGAGGCGCCAGGGGAGCGGCCCCGGATCGACGTCATCGGCGCGCTGCTCCTCGCCGCCGGGACCCTCGGGCTCCTCCTCGTCATCGCCGAACCCTCGATCTGGTCGGCGCCTTGGCCTGCTGTCGGCGCCCTCGCCGGTGTCGCCGCGATCCTGGCCGGGTGGGCGTTCGTCGAACTGCGCACCACGACACCGCTGGTGAATCTTCGGCTGCTCGGCCAAGCGCCGATCCTGCGCGCGAACCTGGCGATCCTCATCGCCGGGGCGGGCCTGTATCTGCTGTTCAGCCTGTTCACCCGCTACGTGCAGACCCCCGACGGCGCCCACTACGGCTTCGCGCTCCCCGGTGTCGCCGCCGGCGCGGCACTGATCCCGTTCTCGCTGCTCGGGTTCGTAGCGGGAAAGTCGGTGCCGCGCCTCATCTCGCGCATCACCGAACGGTGGACGTACACGCTTTCGGCCGCGATCGCCGCCGCCGGTGCCCTGCTGTTCGTCGCCGGTGACCAGTCCCTGCTCGCCGTCCTCGCCGCGATCGCGCTACTCGGTTTCGCCGTCGGAGGTGTCTTCGCGGTGATGCCCAAGCTCGTCCTCGTCGGTGTGCCGCAAGAAGAAGCGGCCAGCGTGCTCTCGATCAACCAGATCGCCCGCAGCATGGGAATGAGCGTCGGCAGCGCACTCGCCGGTTTCCTGCTCGCCGCCACCACTCCGGACGGCGGACTGCTGCCCACCCGGAGCGGCTACGTCACCGCGGCGTTCTGGGCGCTGCCACTCCTCGCCGTCAGCGCGCTCGTCATCGCCGCGAGCAGGAGCGTGCGAGGCTAGACGGTTGAGTCCGTGAAGTTGGTGTGGCTGGTGAGGTGGTGGCGGTCGGGCTGGCTGCAGGGTGTTACTCGTGTCAGCGGCACCTTTGTGGACGCTCGGAGCACGCCCCAGCTGACATCCTTCGCGGACGAACGGCAAACCCGCCACTTCGCACGATCTTCACGAGTCCGGCGAACCGAGGCGGGCACGAGAGGTCGCCGTGCTCGCCCACCTGCTTTCGACACTGGCTACCGGCTCGCCCGCTAGGCGTTGCCGAGTACGCGGCTCACGGTGATCTCGATGACCACGCGCTCCGGGTTCGGCTTGGGCTGCCGGTAGCGCGCGGCGTAGCGGTTCTCGGCGTCGCGGACCGACTCCGGGTCTTCGCGCAGTACCGCGCGTCCCTCCAAAGTGGACCAGCGCGGTCCGTCGAGCTGGCAGGCGGCGACCGGAATGCCCTGTTCGCCCGCTTCCTTGATCATGCGGGCCTTTTTGGACGAGCGGAACGTGATCACGCGGGCGATCCCGGCCTCGAAGTCCACCGTGACCCCGACGGCGACGACATGCGGGGTCCCGTCGGGGCGGACGGTGGTCAGGGTGGCGAGGTGCCGCTCGGTCCAGAATTCCCGGAAGGTCTCGCCGCGCGTGCTCAGATCGATCGTCATACGCTCACGCTAGGGCACGTTCACGCAAGCGTCATTTGAGGTAATAGTAAGGAAACTTTCTTAACTCTCTTGTTTTTGGCCGATCCGGATGTCACGCTCGAAACGCGCCGCCGCCACCAACGACGTTTCCGGAGGAGCCATGAGAAAGACCGTTCGGACAGTGCTGGCCGCGGCCGCGCTGACCGCCGGGCTGGTCGCCACGACCGCCCCCGCCACCGCGGTGACCGCTCAGGGGACCCCTTATCTGCCGGGAGTTCTGCGCCCGTCGGTGTCCCAGGCGACGCAGGACGCGGCACTCGCGAAGTACTACGACTTCTGGAAGAAGAACTTCCTCACCACCAAATGCGGGTCGGGCACCTACGCGGTCAAGGCGCCGGACGCCGACCACGACTTCGTCGCCGAGGGCCAGGGCTACGGCATGACCATCGCGGCGATGATGGGGAACAAGGACTCGCAAGCCCGGACCGTCTTCGACGGCATCCTCAAGTTCGTGAAGGCGCACCCTTCGTCGATAGACAAGGACCTGCACGCCGCCGAGCAGGACGCGAGCTGCAAGAGCGTCAACGGCACCGACTCGGCGACCGACGGCGACCTCGAAATCGCCTACGGTCTGCTCCTCGCCGACAAGGTCTGGGGCAGCGGCGGTTCGGTGAACTACAAGGCCGAGGCACTGCGGATCATCAAGGCGATCAAGCGCAGCGAGGTGCACCCCACCACCAAGTTCATGCGGCTGGCCGACTGGGCCGACAGCGGCAAGTACATCAACAGCTCGCGGTCTTCCGACTGGATGCCGGGGCATCTTCGCGCGTTCGAGAAGGTCACCGGCGACTCGTTCTGGGGACAGGTCCGGACCCGGCAGGAGCAGGCCGTCAGCCAGCTCCAGCAGCAGTACGCGCCGAAGACCGGCCTGATCCCGGACTTCGTCGTCAACACCAACTCCACGCCGAAGCCCGCCCCCTTCGACTTCCTCGAAGGCAAGGACGACAAGTACAGCTACAACGCCTGCCGCGACCCGTGGCGGCTCGGCGTCGACGGCATCACTGTGGCGGGCAGCCCGGCGCAGGGCCAGGTCCGGAAGATGAACACCTGGATCCAGCAGAACACCGGTGGCGACCCGGCCAAGATCACCACCGGCTACCTGCTCTCGGGCGTCAAGATCTCCGGGCAGACCGGTCAGCACCCGTGCTTCACTGCGTCGTTCGCCATCGCGGCGATGAACGACCCTGGCAGCCAGGCCTGGCTCGACAAGCTGTGGACGTCGATCACGACCTGGTCGCCGAACGCCAAGGACTACTACGGCACCGGCATCACCCTGCAGGTCCTGCTTATTCTCTCGGGGAACTACATCGCTGTCTGACCTAACTCGCGTGAAGGCCCCCTTCCCTCGGCTGGTCACTTAAAACCATGGCCGCGTGAAGGGGGCCTTCACGCGCGAAACGGACATCCACCGGACAGGATTTCAACTGCCAGTTGACCACTTCAACAGGCAGTTGTAGCGTCGGCGACCATCTGAAGCCTGTGGAGGTCCGTCATGCCGTCGACGCCGCTCATCCTGACCCGAACCTGGCGCCTGGCCGTGGTCACCGGCCTGGCCGCGCTCGTCACCGCGGCCTGCGGAGGCGGGCCCGACGGGGCGGGCGGCCAGGAACCCGCGGCCTCGGGGGCGCCCGCCGCGATCCCGGACACGACCACACTGATCGAAGGCATCCAGAAGGACGCTGCCGTCACCTTGCCCGCGAAGTACGCGCAGGCCGGGATGCTGCACCTGGCGTCGAACCTGCAGTCCGCGCCCAACAACTTCTACGCCGCCGACGGCAAGACCCCGATCGGCTACGAGGTCGACCTCGCCAAGGCCCTCGGCAAGAAGCTGGGCGTCACCGTGCACCACCAGGACATGGCGTTCGGTTCGCTGATCACGAGCCTCCAGTCCGGCCGCGTCGACCTCACGATGGCCGCGATGAACGACACCAAGACCCGTCAGGCGCAGATCGACTTCGTCGACTACTTCTCTTCCGGCATCACGATCATGGTCCGCAAGGGAAACCCGGACCAGATCGCCGGCCCGGACACGTTGTGCGGCAAGAACGTCGCGGTCGTGCAGGGCACGAGCCACCAGAAGTTCGCCGAAGAACAGAACGGCGAATGCACGCAGGGCGGCAAACCCGCGCTGACCGTGACCGCGACCGACAGCGACACCCAGAACCAGAACCAGCTCCGCACCGGCCGGGTCGCCGCCATCCTCAACGACCTGCCCAGTGCGGTCTACATCTCGCGGACCGCGGGCGAGGGCAAGTTCTTCGAGGTCGTCCCCGGTGAGCCGATCAACGGCGGGCCGTACGGGATCGGCGTCAACAAGGAGAACAAGCCGCTGGCCGAGTCCGTCCAGAAGGCGTTGCAGTCCCTGATCGGCGACGGCTCCTACGGCAAGATCCTCCAGGCCTGGGGCGTCGAACAGGGCGCGGTCAAGGAGGCGAAGCTCAATGGCGGAAGTTGAGCCGCTGCCGATCGTCCGGCTGAAGCACTGGGGCCGCTGGGTCAGCGCCGTCGTCATCCTCGTGCTGCTGGTCCTGCTCGGGATCGCGCTCGGCAACGCCCAGATCCACTGGGATTCCGTCCCGGAGTTCCTGTGGTACCGGGTGATGGCGGTCGGTCTGCTCAACACCGTGCTGCTCGCGGTGATCGCGCAGGGTTCGGCGATCGTCATCGGGATCGTGATCGCCCTGATGCGCCGGTCGGCGAATCCGGTGGCGCGCTGGTTCGCGGCGGGCTACATCTGGCTGTTCCGCGGGCTTCCGGTGCTGTTGCAGATCCTGATCTGGTACAACCTGGCGCTGGTCTTCGAATTCGTCTCGATCCCGCTGCCGTTCGGCGGCTACCTGCTGCACGAGCAGAGCAACGTGCTGATCACCGCGTTCACCGCGGCGCTGCTCGGCTTGGCGCTCAACGAAAGCGCGTACATGGCGGAGATCGTCCGCGCCGGCCTGAACAGTGTCGACAGTGGACAGACGGAGGCGGCGAAGTCGATCGGGATGTCGCCGGGCGCGACGCTGCGCCGGGTGGTGCTGCCGCAGGCGATGCGGGTGATCATCCCGCCGACCGGCAACGACTTCATCAACATGCTCAAGGGCACGTCGATGGCGTCGGTGATCGGCGTGACCGAACTGATCCACGCCGCCAACAACATCTCGTCCAACAACCTGCTGGTGATGGAGACCCTGCTGGCCGCCGCGGTCTGGTACATGGTCGTGGTGACCGTCGCCGGTGTCGGACAGCACTATCTGGAGCGCGCCTTCGACTCCGAAGACCGGTCGCGAAGTCCGTTTTCCCGTGCCGCCAAGGCCTTGCGCACCGTGCCGCTGGTGAGGAGTGAACGTGGCTGAGCCGTTGCTCAAGGCCGTCGGCGTCCGTAAGAGCTACGGTCACACCGAAGTGCTGAGCGGGATCGACCTCGAAGTTCGCAAAGGACAGGTGGTCTGCCTGCTCGGCCCGTCGGGCGCGGGGAAGAGCACGTTCCTGCGCTGCATCAACCATCTGGAGACGATCGACGCCGGACAGGTCTGGGTCGACGGCGAGCCGATCGGCTTCCGGCTGCGGGGCGGCAAGCTGTACGAACTGAAGGAACGCGAGGTCGCCCGGCAACGGCGCGACATCGGCATGGTGTTCCAGCGGTTCAACCTGTTCGGGCACCGGACGGCGCTGCAGAATGTCGTCGAGGGGCCGGTTCGGGTGCTCGGAGTTCCGCCGGAGGAGGCGCGTGTCCAGGCGCTCGACCTGCTCGATCGGGTCGGCCTCGCGCACCGCGCCGACGCCTACCCGGCGCAGCTGTCGGGCGGGCAGCAGCAGCGGGTCGCGATCGCCCGGTCGCTGGCGATGAAACCGAAGCTGATGCTGTTCGACGAGCCGACGTCGGCGCTCGACCCGGAACTCGTGGGCGAGGTGCTGGCGGTGATGGGTACGTTGGCCGCGGAGGGGATGACGATGGTCGTGGTGACGCACGAGACGGGGTTCGCGGCCGAGGCGGCGGACGAGGTGGTGTTCATGGCCGACGGCGCGGTCGTCGAGACCGGGCCTCCGGGGGAGATCCTGAGCGCCCCGAAGCACGAGCGGACCAAGCAGTTCCTGGCCCGGGTCCTCGCATGACGCGAATCTCGCCGCGGTACCTGCTGCAGTTCGGCGAACCGGCCGGGTACCTCGACTTCGCCCGGTTCGGTCCGCCGTCGCACGCCGTGCTCGACACGACAGCGAGCCTGCTCGACCGGTCCACCAAGGCCGGTCCGTCCACTGTGGACGACCTGATGCGGCAGGAGACCCGCGCCAAAGCGGCCGCCGCGCGGCTTTCCGGCAGCGACACCGATCACACGGTTTTGTTGCCGCACACCAGTCTCGGGTTGTTCCAGGCCGCGTTCAACGCTCCGGGCGGCGAGGCGCTGGTCTCGGCGTCGGAGTTCCCGGCCAACACCTACCCGTGGGCGCGTGCGGAACAAGCGGGGCGGTTGACCGTGCGGCGGCTGCCGCTGGGGAACGTCACGCCGGACGCGGTCAAAGCGGCCCTGACGCCGGAGACGTCGCTGGTCAGCGTGAGCGCTGTCGACTTCCGCACCGGGTATCGCGCCGATCTGGCGGCGATCCGCGAGGTGGCGGGGGACAGGCTGCTCGTCGTCGACGGGATCCAGGGCTTCGGGGTGACCGCGGCGCCCTGGGAGGTCGCGGACGTCCTCGTCGTCGGCGGTCAGAAATGGCTGCGGGCGGGCTGGGGCACCGGATTCGCCGTGCTTTCGGATCGCGCGCTGGAGCGGATGGAACCGATCCTGTCCGGCTGGACCGGCGCCCGTGACCCCGGCCTCTTCGACGACGAGATCCATCCGGCCGACGACACCGCGGCCGCGTGGTCGATCTCGAACCTGAGCCCGATCACCTCTGGCGCGTTCGCGGCCGCGCTGGAACTGGTCGAAGAGGCGGGCGTCGAGGCCATCGCCGGGCGAATCGCCGAACGCGTCGGCGAACTCGAAGAAGTCGTGGAATCTGTTGGGGGAGAGGTGGTTTCGGCCGTCGAACGGCGGGCCGGGATCCTCGCCTTCACCCTGCCCGGCCACGCCGCCGAGCAGGTGGGGGCCGCACTGGCGACCGCCGGGATCGCCGCGACCGTGCGGCCGGAACACGTCCGGCTGTCGCCGCACGCGTCGACTCCGGCGAGCACGGCGGAGCTGGTGCGGACGGCGTTGGAACGGCTGACGAAACCGGTCCGCTTCTTCGAAGCGCCGGTCGTCGCGTCGGCGACTTCGGGTGATCTGCTCACGGCGCTCGTCCCGGCGGTCCACGCGCTTGCGGCGATGCTGGGGCCGGGCAACGAAGTCCTGTTGCACGACCTTTCCCGGCTGCCGGACTCGATCGTCGCGATCGCGGGCGACCTCACCGGCCGGACGGTCGGCGGCCCGATGACGGATCTCCTGCTGGGCCTGGTCCGCCGCGGCACCACCCAGGACTTGACAAACTACGAGACCCACGGTCCCGACGGGCGCGCGATCCGGTCCTCGACGCTGTTCCTGCGGGACGCCGACGGGGTCGCGATCGGCTGCCTGTGCGTCAACCGGCTGTCCGACGGCGCGCCGAAGGCCAACGGGCACGAACCCGAGACGTTCCCGCCGGACGTCGACAGCCTGCAACGGTTCCTGATCGGGCGCGCGGTGGCGAAGGCCGGGATCCCGGTGGACCTGATGAAGAAGCGGCACAAGGCGGCCGTGGTCCGGGAACTGGACGAGGCGGGGTTCTTCCTCATCAAGGACTCGGTGGACCACCTCGCCGGGGAACTCGACGTCACGCGGTACACGATCTACAACTACCTGAACGAGATCAGGGCCACCTGAACGCCCCCCCCGGCGTGTTATGAACGGACCTTTCATAACAAAATTTGTTATGAAAGGTCCGTTCATAACAAGTGGAGCTACTTCAAGAAGGACTCCACGGCGTCCACCGCCCGGTCGATCCCGCCGTTCCCGCGCGTCTCGGCCCGGACCTCGGCGAGGCGGGCCGCGACCGAGGGCGACCCGGCCACCCGTTCGACAGCGGCCCGCAGCACGGACGCCGTCACGTCCGGGGCCGCGAGTTCCTCACCGACGCCCAGTTCCGCCAGTTTCGCCGCGTTGGCGAAGCCGTCGGTGGCCAG
Source organism: Amycolatopsis coloradensis (assembly GCF_001953865.1). Lineage (GTDB taxonomy): Bacteria > Actinomycetota > Actinomycetes > Mycobacteriales > Pseudonocardiaceae > Amycolatopsis > Amycolatopsis coloradensis. The sequence goes on along the minus strand of NZ_MQUQ01000017.1, from coordinate 227,479 downwards.
CGGGATCGCGACGGTCGGCACGCCGTACCACAGCGATTCCGTGCTGCCGCCCATACCGGCGTGCGTGATGAACGCCGACGCGGCCTCCAGCACGGCCAGTTGCGGGACGAACGGGTGCACTTCGATGTGCTCCGGAAGCGGCCCGAGGTCGGCCGGATCGGTCTGCCCGATCGAGATGACCACGTGCCAGTCGGAGTCGCGGAACCCGTCCACGCACGCGCGGAACAGGTCGATCTGGTCGGTGAACGCCGTGCCGAGCGACATCAGCAGGACCTTCTTGCCGTTCGACGGCGGGGTCCAGCTCCGGTCGGCCAGCCGTTCGGGATCCAGCGCCGGGCCGACGAACCGGACCGACGACGGAACCCGCTCGACGTGGGGCTGCATCGCCCTCGGCAGCAGCGCGAGAACCTGCTCCGGATGGGAGATCCAGTCCCAGGCGTCGGCCTCGATCCCGTTTTCCTTCAGCCACCGGGTGAAAGTGGCGAAATAGTCCTTTCCGGACGGTGAGCCGCGAAGCGAGTCGAGGATCTCGCGCATGTCGTCTTCGTAGCCGTCCCAGGCGACGTACGTCGGGGAGAGCTGCACCGCCGGAACGTCATAGCGCTTGCCGAGCAGGGGCGCGGTCAGCCCGCCGATGTCGTACAGCAGCAGGTCCGGGCGGTTCTCGTCGTAGAAATCGGTCAGCACCGGCATCACCTGGATGCCCTCGTCGAGGAAGACCCGCATCTGCGAGCCCGGGTCCTCCGGCCACGCCGCCTGGTCGCCGAGCGGGAGGATCGACGGATGCGACACGACCTCGGCCCCGGTCGGTTCGATCAACCCGGTGAGCGGTTCGCCCACGACGTAGCTGACGCGGTGCCCGCGAGCGACCAGCTCACGGATGATGGCCAGCGACGGGTAGATGTGGCTCGGCGCGGTGCAGCCGATCATCGCGATGTGCTTCTGCATGATGTCCTGTCTGGATCCGTGAAGGGATGTCAGACGGCGCGCGGAAAAGGGGCCTCCCGATCGCGGGCGGCCCGGCGGTCACGCCGTCTCAGGCGGTGCGCATACGGATTCGGCAGATCATGATCGACATCCTAGCGCGCCGGCCGAGGCCTCCCAACCGATTAACCGGTTGCCCGGTTTGCCGCGATCGGGACCCGCCGTTGGTAGGGACCTTCGCCGGAAGACTTCCCCAGGTCGCGACCGTGGATAGGGTTTCGGGGCTTCACCTTTGGAGGGAAAGGGAGAAACCGTGAGACGTGTTCTCATCACCGCGCTGGCCGTGGCCACACTCGCCTCGGTCGCGGTGACCGCGCCGGCCGGTGCGGAAGAGGCGGCGCGACCCGCCGAGACGATCACCTGGGGGGCGTGCACCGACCCGACGTTGATCAACGCCGGTGCCGAGTGCGGCTACCTGTCCGTTCCGTTGGATTACTCGCGTCCGCGCGGCGAGAAGATCCAGCTCGCGCTCAGCCGCGTCAAACACAAGACATCCGAGGCGCGGTACCAGGGCGTCATGCTCACCAACCCCGGCGGCCCCGGCGGCTCCGGGCTGCTGCTCGCGACCCGCGGGACACGCGTGCCGAACCACGCGGGCGACGCCTACGACTGGGTCGGCTTCGACCCGCGCGGCGTCGGCTCCAGCAAACCCGCGCTCTCGTGCATCCCGAACTACATGGACTACAACCGGCCGAACTACGTGCCGACCACGCGGCAGCTGGAGAGGACCTGGCTGGAGCGCTCGAAGTCCTACGCCGAGGCGTGCGCGAAGAACAACAGCCGCGCGCTGCTCGACAACATCAAGACGACCGACACCGTCCAGGACATGGACAGCATCCGCAAGGCTCTCGGCGCGGAGAAGCTGAACTTCTACGGGTACTCCTACGGCACTTACCTCGGCCAGGTCTACGGGACGCTGTTCCCGCAGCACGTGCGCCGGATGGTCCTCGATTCCACTGTGGACCCGCGCAACGTCTGGTACCAGGCGAACCTGAACCAGGATCTGGCGTACGACGTCAACCTCAACATTTGGTTCGGCTGGGTCGCGTCGCACGACGACGTGTACCACCTCGGCAAGACCCAGGCCGCGGTGAAGCGGGTCTTCGACGAGCAGCTGAAGAAGCTGGCCGCGGTCCCGGCAGGCGGCTACATCGGGCCGGACGAGTTCCTCGACGTCTTCCAGCAGGCTTCGTACTACCAGCTGCGCTGGACACTGCTCGGTGACGCGCTGGCGAAATTCGTCAACAAGGGTGACTGGCAGACGATGAAGGGGCTCTTCGAGAACTTCGGCGGACGCGGCGACGACAACGGGTACGCCGTCTACCTCGCCGTCCAGTGCACGGACGTGAAGTGGCCGCAGAGCTGGCAGCAGTGGAAGCACGACAACTGGCGGACCTACCAGAAAGCGCCGTACTTCACCTGGCAGAACGCTTGGTACAACGGGCCTTGCCTGTACTGGCCCGCGAAGCCCGGCAAGCCGGTCAAGGTCGACGGCAAGAAGGTGCCGAGTGTGCTGATGATCGGTGAGACGCTGGATGCGGCGACGCCGTACGAAGGCAGTCTCGAGGTCCGTAGCCGGTTTCCCGGCGCTCGCCTGATCGGTGAGCCGGGCGGCACGAGCCACGCCATCACCCCGCGCGGCAACGCGTGCGTCGACAACCGGATCGCCGACTACCTGGCGACCGGTGCGCTGCCCGACCGCAAACCGGGGCGGACAGCCGACGTCGAATGCGCGCCGCTGCCGCTCCCGGTGCCTCCTCCGGCACCCGCGGCCGCACCTGACATGGCTACCTCCCGGTTGCCCGCCTAGCTCCAAGTACATGAAGGCCCCCTTCCTTGCGCCCAGGTACGTGAAGGGGGCCTTCATGTACTTCCGGGGTTTTCAGGGCAGGGGACTTTGTGTTACAAAGTGAAAGTGAGCTTTGTGGTTCAGAGTGCTCGAAGGGGGAAAGTCATGGCGGACGCGTTCAGCCTCGAAGGGCTGGTGAAACGCTTCGGTGACGTCCTGGCCGTCGAAGACGTCAGTGTGCGGGCCGCGCCGGGGGAGGTCGTGGCGCTGCTCGGGCCGAACGGCGCGGGCAAGTCGACCACGATCGACATGCTGCTGGGCCTGACCAGGCCCGATGCCGGCCGGGCGCGGGTCGCCGGGCTCAGCGCCGCCGAGGCGATGGACCGGGGCCTGGTCGGCGCGATGGCGCAGAACGGGACGCTGCTCAGGGACGCCACGGTCGCCGAACTCGCCGGCCTGTTCGCCTCGCTGCACCGGAATCCGCTGCCGGTCCGCGAGGTGCTCAAACGTGCCGGGGTCACCGAGTACGCGAACCGCCGCTGCGGGAAGCTCTCCGGCGGTGAGCAGCAGCGGGTGCGGTTCGCGCTCGCGCTGGTCGGCGATCCGGATCTGCTGGTGCTGGACGAGCCGACCGCGGCCATGGACGTCGACGGGCGCCGCCGGTTCTGGGCCTCGATGCGCGAGTACACCGAGACGGGCCGGACGGTCCTCTTCGCTACGCATTACCTCGCCGAGGCCGAGGACTACGCGGACCGCGTCGTGCTCATGCGGCACGGCCGGGTCGTCGCGGACGGGCCGGTCGGCGAGGTCCGGGCCGCGGTCGCGGGCCGGATGCTTCGTGCCGTCGTCCCGGACGCCACCGAAGCCGCGCTCGCCGCGTTGCCCGGAGTGTCGCGCGCGGTGCTGCGGGCCGGGCACGCGGAGCTGAGCTGCGCCGATTCCGACGCCGCCCTCCGCGGTCTGCTGCGCGAGTTCCCGCTCGCCGCGAACATCGAAATCACCGCCGTGGGACTGGAAGAGGCCTTCATCGCGCTGACCGCCGATGTGGCCGAAGGAGCGTCACGATGAACACGACCTATCTGGCGCTGGAGATCAAGCGTATCGTCCGCAGCCCGCAGTTCGCGTTGTTCACCATCGGGATGCCGCTGGCGATGTTCCTGTTGTTCGGCGGGATCTTCGGCGCCCGCGAGATCGCTCCCGGCATCTCGACCGCGACGGTGACCATGGTGAACATGGCCGCGTACGGCGCCATGACCGCCGCGCTGTTCACCGGCACCCGCGTCGCCACCGAACGCACCGACGGCTGGCAGCGCACCCTCAGGCTGACGCCGATGCGGGCACCGGGCTATCTGATGGTCAAGGTGTCGGCGGGGTTGTTCGTCGCGCTGCCCGTCCTGCTGGTGATCTTCGCGGCGGGCATGATCCGCGGCATCCGGCTCGAAACCGGCCAGTGGCTGACGATCTTCGGCACGCTGTGGCTCGGGACGCTGCCCTTCGCGGTGCTGGGCCTGATGATCGGCCTGTTCGGCAAGGGCGACACCGTGCAGGCGGTGACCGGTGCGCTGATGCTGCCGCTGGGCATGTTCGGCGGGCTGTGGATCCCGTTGCAGGTCCTGCCGGGCTGGATGAACACCGCCGGGCACCTCATGCCGACCTACTGGCTCGGCGAGATCGGCCGTGCGCCGGTGCTCGGCGGTTCCGGCACGCTGACCGCCGTCGGAGTGCTCGTCGCCTGGCTGGTGGTACCCGCGCTGGTGGTGATGGCGAGGTTCCGGCTTGACACGGCGAGACTGTGAACCCGTGTTAGCTTTCCGAAGTGGTGGAGGATGAACGGGACGACGACGCCCGGCCGATGACGCCCGAGGAGTCGCTCGCGCTCATCGCCAGGCAGACGGAGGAGACCCGGCGTGGGATCGGGCCGAATCCGGCGGTGCTGCTCGCCGTCTGGGGTCTGGTGTGGCTGTTCGGTTTCGGCCTCGTCTACGTCTCCGCCCCGCCGACCGCGTTGCTGCCGCTCTGGGCCGCAGCGGTGATCACCGTCGCCGGTTTCGCCGGGGCCATGGCGTATTCGGCGGTCTACGGCATCCGGGCCAGCCGCGGCGTACGCGGGCCATCCCGGCTCGTCGGGGCGATGTACGGGTGGAGCTGGATGATCGCGTTCGGCGGGCTGACGGTGGTGAACACCGCGCTGATCCGCCTCGGCCTCGACACCGAGCTGATCCCGCTGCTGTGGTCCGGGACCGCACTCGTGCTGACCGGGCTGATGTATCTCGCCGGCGGGATGTTGTGGCAGAGCAGAGTGCAGTACGGCCTCGGCGTGTGGATCATCGCGTGCGGCGCGGCGAGTGTGCTGGCCGGGGGACCACACAACTTCCTCGTGCTGAGCGTGGCGGGCGGCGGTGGCTTCCTGGTGGCGTCGCTGGTCTTCCTGGTGCGGGCGCGATGAGCGAAGACGGGCTGCCCCAGCTCGATCCGGTGATCCACGCGCAGGCGCGGCTGCGGGTCACCGTGGCGTTGACGAGCCTCGGGCCGGGGGACCGCATCACTTTCCCGCGGTTGCAGCAACTGCTGGACATGACACCGGGCAACCTGTCGACGCATCTGCGCAAACTCGAGGACGCCGGCTACGTCGAGATCACCAAGGCCTTCGAACATCGGACGCCGGTGACGCTGGTCGAGCTGACCACCCGGGGGCGGGCCGCGTTCGAGGAGTACACGAAGGCCCTGCATCGTCTTCTCGAGGTGCCGGGCGATGGGCGGGCCTGACCGGTGGGTCATCCACCTCGACATGGACGCGTTCTACGCCTCCTGTGAGCAGCTGACCCGGCCGACCCTGGCGCGGCGTCCCGTCCTCGTCGGTGGCGCGGGCCCGCGCGGCGTGGTCGCCGGGGCGAGTTACCAGGCGCGCGAGCACGGTATCCGGTCGGCGATGCCGATGTCGCAGGCCCGGCGGTTGCTGCCGTCCAACGGCGTCATCCTGCCGCCGCGGTTCAAACTGTACGAACTGCTGAGCACGCGGGTGTTCGACCTCGTCGCCGAGTACGCGCCCGTGCTGGAACGGATTTCGCTTGACGAGGCCTTCGCGGAACCGCCTTCGCTGGCGGGGGCGTCGTCGGACGAGGTGCGCGAGTTCGGTGCCCGCCTGCGGGAGCACATCCGGTCCGAAATCGGCCTGGTGGCGTCGATCGGGGCGGCGTCGGGGAAGCAGGTCGCGAAGGTCGCGTCGGACGAGGCCAAACCGGACGGGCTGCTCGTCGTGGACCAGGGCACCGAACGGGACTTCCTCGCGCCGCTGCCGACCAGGGCGCTGTGGGGGATCGGCCCGGTCGCGGAGGGGAAACTGCGGGCGATCGGTGTCCGGACGCTGGGGCAGCTGACCACGCTTTCCGACGCCGACGCGGTGTCCACTTTGGGCAGTGTGGTCGGGCGAGACCTGCGGCGGCTGGCCACCGGCGTCGACGACCGGCCGGTGTCCGGCCGCGCGGAACTTAAGCAGGTCAGCGCGGAAACGACCTTCGACCGGGACCTGATCGACCTGGCCAGTCTGCGGCGCGAGGTCCGCGATCTGGCCGTCCACGCGCACAAACGGCTCGTCAACGCCGAACGGGTCGCGCGGACGGTGGTGGTGAAACTGCGGCACACCGATTTCAGCACGGTGACGCGTTCGGAGACGATGGCCTCGCCCACCGACGAATTCGACCAGCTCGCCTCGATGGCGGAGCGGCTGCTGATCGACCCGGCCGAATTCGGCGGGGTGCGGCTGGCCGGGGTCGCGTTCTCCGGGCTTTCCGTGCCGCATCAGGATCCGCTGTTCACTCTTTCCGTTCCGGTCACCGAAGCGCCGTCGGTCTCGCGAGCGCCCGCGCCGGTGCCCGTGGTCTCCTCGAACTGGCGGCCCGGCGACGACGTGGCGCACGACACGCACGGCACCGGCTGGGTGCAGGGCGCCGGACACGGCAGGGTGACCGTCCGGTTCGAGACGCGCTCCAGCGGCCCGGGCGTCGCGCGGACCTTCCTCCAGGACGATCCGGCGCTGCGCCGCGGTAACCCTTCCGATTGCCTCGCCTGACCCTCGCGTTTCGTCCTCTAGTTGCGGTAGTTGCGCGTGCAAGGACCGCAACTAGAGGACGAAACGCGGTCGTACGAATCGCTCGGTCTCCGACGTAGGAAGCCTGAGGGTTCATGGTGGCTTCGGTGGAGTGTCATGCCCGATCGGCATAAGGCAGGATGAGGAAGGCATGTCACCCGATCGAGGGAATCGATGTTCACCTCCCGCGCCCGTCAGACCACCGCTCTCGTCGGCGCCGCCGTACTGCTCGCCGCGTGCAGCGCCACCCCCGGGCAACAGCAGCAGCAGCCCGCCGCGTCGACCACGCGGTCTTCAACACCGGAAGGGTCGTTCACCGTGGTCGCGACCGGTGACGTGCTGATCCACCCCGCGCTGACCGACCAGGCGAAGGAAGACGGCGACGGCGAGATCGACTACCGGCAGCTCTTGGCCGGGATCAAGCCGCTGATTTCCGGTGCCGACCTCGGCATCTGCCATCTCGAGACCCCGCTCGCGCCGAAGGGCGGGCCGTACAGCGGCTATCCGTCGTTCAGCGCGCCGCCCGAGATCGTCGACGCGCTCAAGGACACCGGGTACGACAACTGCTCGACTGCGTCCAACCACACGATCGACCAGGGCGTGGCGGGTGCGACCCGGACACTTGACAAACTCGACGAGGCGGGGATCAAGCACACCGGTTCGGCGCGCTCGGCCGAAGAGGCGAAGAAGCCGCTGATTGTCGACGTCAACGGCGTCAAAGTCGCCCAGATTTCCTTCGCCTACGGGTTCAACGGGATCAAGGTGCCGCCGGGGAAACCCTGGCTGGTCAACCAGATCGACGCCGAAAAGGTGATCGCCGAGGCCAAGGCCGCGCGGCAGGCCGGTGCCCAGGTCGTCCTCGCGAGCCTGCACTGGGGCACCGAGTACCAGCACGAGCCGAACGCGGAACAGCGCCAGCTGGCGAAGAAACTGCTCGGCGACGACTCGATCGACCTGATCATCGGCCACCACGCGCACGTGGTGCAGCCCTTCGAGCAGATCAACGGCAAATGGGTCGCCTACGGTCTCGGCAACAGCGTCGCCCGGCATTCGGAGCCGAAGGGTTCGACCGAACAGGGCGCGGCCGCGCGATTCCGGTTCGTGCGGGAGGGTGAGCGCTGGAAGGTCGACAAGGCAGAGTACGTCCCGACGCTGGTCCAGCTCGGCCCGCCGATCCGGCTGCTCGACCTGACCGCGGGACAGAGCGGGGACGCCGCCCTCAAAGACACCACTCTCAAAAACGCCGCTCTCAAAAACACCGACGAGGTCGTCCTCAGTCGTGGCGCCGGTGACCAGGGCCTGACCCGTCCCGGTCGCTGAGCGGCACACGGGCGGGCCGAGCTGTGCGCCCGGCCCGCCCGTGCCCTCTCCGCGCCCGCCTTCAATATCGTCGTCGCACCACCAGGTTCGCGAGGGCCGCGAGCTCGGCGCCTGGGCGGGGCACCGGGTTCGCGACGGCGAGATGGTGCAGCGCGCCGGTCAGGAGTGCGTCGGCCTGCTCCTGGCTCCACGTCCGGCCGCCCGCCCGTTCCACCAGTTCCGCCGCGTGGGGCAATTCCGCGGCATCAAGGTTTTCCTTGCGGTACAAGACATCCAGTTCTCGCCCGGCATCCGTCCCGGAGTGGAGCGCGGCTACCACCGGCAGGGACTTCTTCCGGTTGGAGAGATCCGAGTGGACCGGTTTCCCGGTCACCGCCGGATCGCCCCAGATCCCGAGCAGATCATCGATGTGCTGGAACGCCAGCCCGAGTGCCCTCCCGTACTCGGTCAGCCGGTCGACTTGATCCTGCCTCCCTTCCCCGGCGAGCGCGCCGAGCGTGCAAGACGCCCCGAGCAACGCGCCGGTCTTCCCCTCGGCCATCCGTACGCATTCGGCGGTACCGACGTCCCCGCGTTCTTCGAACTTCAGATCCGCGCTTTGTCCTTCCAGCAGGTCGATCACGGCCGTGCTCAGCACACGCAGCGCCGTCTGCCCGAACGGGGACAGCACCTCGAAGGCCTGGCTCAGCAGGGCGTCCCCGGTGAGGATCGCGGCGCCCGTGCCGAAGACGGTCCATGCCGTCGGGCGGTGCCGCCGGGTGGTGTCGGAGTCCATCACGTCGTCGTGCAGCAGGGAGAAGTTGTGCACCATCTCCACCGCGATCCCCACCGGGACGGCGACTTCGGCGTCACCGCCGACGGCCTCCGCGGCCAGCAGGGCGAGCGCGGGCCGCAACGCCTTGCCGCCGTCCGAAGTGGATGGACGGCCGTGCTCGTCCCACCAGCCGAAGTGGTAGCCGGCGATCAGCCGCAGGGACTCCGGCAGCTTCCCGACCTCGTGCCGCAGTGCCGGGTCGAGCAGGTTCCGGCTCCAGGTCAGAACTTCGACGGCGGGCCGCGCACCGGCGCGGGTGTCGATGGTGGTCAACGGACTCCCTCTCAGCCACACGCCCGAGTTCGGCGTTTTCCAGGATTCCCGGTGCGCCGGGGCACCGCTGAATTCACAAATCGCGGATACCCACTCGAAGGGGGAGGCGCGAAATGAACATAGCAAGCGGCAATGCCCGTAAAAACACACGATCGGGTAGCCGGGTACGTTCACCTGTTTGCCGGATCGGCCAGAGTGGACGTTCCCACTGCGGCCGTTCGGGCGACAAAGTTGTGAAGAACTTCGGCATCCGCCAGGTCGGTGACGTGCTGTGGTGGCTGATCACTCGGTCGTGAAGCCGTGCTCTCACAGCGGTGACAGGTCTTTCCGGCGCGTGCCGAAAATCGTTTCGCGGTATGGGAAATTGCGCCGAGACGGTGATGATCGACTTTCTCTCCTGCATCGCCAGTGTGAATTGATTCCCTTGACCTTCTCGGCGCGTGGACGGTGAACTAGTTTCAACAGTCTTCACGGGGTAAGGAGTCGAATGGGCATTTACCTGACCGGCATCGCCTGGGTCGTCGGGGCGGCGGTGGCCGCGGGCTTCGTCGGCTATCTCGTCCGCAAGTTCGGCTGGGACGAAGGAAGGCCGGACAACAACGACGCCGCCGGCCAGGTGTACACCATCATCGGCGGGCTGCACGCGGTCCTGGTGGCGTTCATCCTGATCTCCCTCTTCGACTCCACGAGCGCCGCACGCGAAGGCTCCTATCACGAGGCGGACAGCCTGGTCGCCGCCGTCTGGGCCGCCGATTCGCTGGGTGCGGACGTCAAGGACGAGGTCCGGAAGCTGAGCAAGGAGTACGTCTCCACGGTCGAGCAGAAGGAGTGGCCGTTGATGGCCGCGGGCGGGGAGACCGTCCCCGACAACGGCTGGACCCAGCTCGACCAGTTGCGGAAGGCGGTGGACAAGGCCCCGTCGGACGACGACTGGGTCCGGGAGCGCAAGGCCGAGGCGGCCGCCCAGCTCTGGCAGGTCTACGAGGCGAGGCAGGATCGGCTCAGCGCCGTCGAGGACGGCAAGGTCGGCGGTGTCGTCTGGTTCGCGCTCATTCTCGGCAGCCTCATCTCGGTGCTGCTGCCCAACCTGTTCGGCGGCACCCGGCTGGCCGCGCATCTGGTCGTCGTCTCCACGCTGGCGGGTACGGTCACGCTGCTGCTGTTCGCGATCTACCAGCTGCAGAACCCGTTCGGCGGCGGGGTGCGGATCCCGCCCGACGCGTTCACCTCCGCGCTGGCAAGAATCTCCTGAGCACCGTGGACGGAGTGACGCGGGCAGCCGCGGTGGTGGCCGTCTCCGGGCTGGTGGGCGGGTCGGCGCTGCTGGCCCCGATGACGGCGCGCGCCGCCGAGACCTGCCTGGTGGTGCAGGCCGAGACGGGTTCGCACGGGAAGTCGAAGCTGCGCTGGCTCGACGTCGGTTCGGGGACCACTTCGCGGGTGACCGAGACGAGGTACCGGCTCAACGCGCTCGGCTATTCCGCGACCCGGGACCTGGTCTTCGGTGTCGCCGAAGGACTCAGCCGGGGCGCGCACGCCGTGACGATCGATCGTGACGGCGGCACCCGGGATCTCGGCCCGATCACCCGTGCCGGGAACCGGCTGCCGGTGTGGAGCCCCGTCGCGGGGGTGACCGCCGGCGCGATCGGCGGGAATTCCTGGTATCTGCTCAGGAACGGCACACTGTACACAGTGGACTTGACGCCGGGGGAGCGGTACCTGCGGGTGATCCGGACGGTGTTCCTGCGGCCGATCACGCTCGCCCACGACGTCAACGACTTCGCGTATCACAACGGATTGCTCTACGGGGTCTCCACCACCTGGCGCGGAAAAGGCGCCGTGATCACCATCGACCCGGCGTCCGGCAAGGTCCGTGAAGCCGACGACGCCCGGTTCCCGCCCGCCGACGTCTACGGTTCCGTCGTGCTCGCTCGCGACGGCGCCTTGTACGCCACGGCGAACCGGATCGGCGGGCGAAGCGTGCTCTATCGCCTGGATCGAAGCGGGCAGGTGACCGTGGTGCGTTCGGCCGCGCCGCTGGCAAGCTCAGACGCCGCGGGCTGCCTCACCATCCCTGAAGCCCCCGAGCCGCCGGACCCGGAACCGCCTAAACCGACACCGACACCGACACCGACACCGACACCGACACCCACTCCGACACCGACACCGACACCGACACCGACACCGACACCGACTCCTGCCCCCACTCCTGTTCCCCCGCCGAAACCGACGCCGACTCCCAGTCCGACGCCCACCCCTTCACCGACGCCGAGCCCCACTCCGAGTCCGGCACCCACGTCGTCGCCGGGTCCGGCGCCCACTTCCGCGCCCAAGGTCGTCCCGCCGCCAGCCCCGGTGCCGAAGCCGACCCGTGCCGCCCCGCCAAGGGAACGTGAGGAGGCGGAGAAGATCGACCCGCACGTCCGCACGAAGGAAAAGCGCCGGTGGGGTCTGACCGCGCTGGTGCTCATCCTCGGCGGCGGTGCGGCGGCGAGTGCCGTCCGGCGGAGCCGGTGAGTCAGTACTTGAACTGGTCCACGTTCTCGCGCGTGATCAGCAGCGGGTCGCCCAGCAGCACGGTCTTCTTGGCCTCGTCGTACTTGATGGCCGGCAGCTCGAGGTTGACCTTGTTCGACGGGCCGAGCCGCTTGTCCTCGGCGATCTGCTTGCCTGCCCAAGCGGTGAGGTAGCCGAGCGATTCGACGTTCCACAGCACGGAAAGCGACGCGGAACCGTCCAAGAGGTACGGCTTGATCGCCTGCGGTGTCCCGACACCGACGGTGAAGACGCGGCCGATCTTCTGCTGGGAACGGACGGCCTCGGCGACTCCGGGCGCGGACGTCGTGCACTCGCCGACGAGGCCGGTGAGGTCCGGGTACTTGGCCATCAGGGCCTTGGCCATCGAGGTGGCGGTGTCCTTGTTCTCACCGGCGTAGACCGTCTCGACGAGCTGCGCATGGGGGTACTCGGTAGCGGTATAGGCACGCTGAACGGCGATCCACGCGTTGAGGTTCTCGGCGGTCTCGCCGCACGAAACGATCGCGTACTTGCCCGCTTTGCCCATCTTCGTCATCAGGGCGTCGGTGAGCGCCTTGCCGATGCCCTCCGGCGTCGCCTGGTTGACGAAGAGTTCGCGATCGGTGCCGGGCGCGTCGGTGTCCGAGGTGATCACATGGACGCCTTTGGCCCGCGCGTCGGTGATCGCCGGCGCCATCGTGCCGGGATCGTTCGGGGCGATCGCGATGACGTCCACCCGCTGGTCGACGAGGCCGCGCACGATCGAGACCTGCGCGGCGGGGTCCACCGTCGCCGGACCGGTCGAAGTCCATTCGACACCGAGTTGCTTGGCCGCGGCGATTCCGCCGGTGTTCATCGCCTCGAAGTACGGGATGCCCGCGACCTTCGGCACGAACGCGATCCGGATCGGCTTGGCCGCCATCCCGGCGGGCTCCTCACCGCCGCAGCCGGTCAGCCCGGACACCATGCCCAAAGCGAGCACAGTGGCAACGACGAGCGTCTTCGTCGGCCCTCGCATCTCCACCCCATAGTCACGGAACAACCTGAACCAGCCGATCGGTCTGCGCGCGGTGGAGACCTCCGGCGAAACTAGGGTCTTTGGTTACCCCGGTCAACCGGATGAGCGCAAAGGGTTACTGAAGTGAGTTCATCGACCAGGCCCGATTACCGAATCCGCTTACGGAGGTGACGGTCAGCGACCGCGAGATGCGGCTCACGGTGGCGTACATACGGGTGGGGGGTATATTGCTCCGCATGAACGACACACGGCATGGAGCAAGCTGGTCGATGGCGACGTCGGCGACCCTGCACTGCCTCACCGGCTGTGCGATCGGCGAGGTCCTCGGCATGGTGATCGGCACGGCGCTCGGCCTGCACAACGCGGCGACGATCGCCCTTTCGGTCGCGCTGGCCTTCGTCTTCGGTTACGCGCTGACGATGCGCGGCGTGCTGAAGTCGGGTCTCGCGTTCGGTGCCGCGCTGAAGGTGGCGCTGGCCGCCGACACCGTGTCGATCGCGGTCATGGAGATCGTCGACAACGGGATCATGGTGGTGGTGCCGGGCGCCATGGACGCCGGGCTCGGGAGCCTGCTGTTCTGGGGCGCGCTGGCGTTCGCGCTGGCTGTCGCGTTCGTGCTGACGGTGCCGGTGAACAAGTGGATGATCGGCCGCGGCCTGGGACACGCGAAGGTCCACGCGCACCACGGGCACTGAGCCGTCGCGAATGGTGAGTCGCGTCAGGGCAGAGGTTGCTTCAGGTATCTCCTGCGATGCGCGGGTGGTGGCTCTCGTGCTGTCCAGTCAGTCACGCGAAGCGGCCAGTGGGCTCGCGGCAGGGCGGCGAGCGTCCTCTCGCTCTTCCCCTGCGGCTACTCGACCGCAAGTAGTCCTCTGGTTGCGGTCGCGAGAGGGGGTCCTGGAGGTCACCTGCGACAGGCACCACAACCGGGCCGTGTCGCGAAAGCCACTTTCGGGACATCAGACGTCGCGAAAGTGGCTTTCGCGACATCCGGGGGTGACGGCCGCGCTCAACGCCTGAGTCACGTCTCGGCTCGTCAGACGCTCGAGAGGTCGATCTCCTTGGGAAGACCATTCAAGGTGTGAACAACTGTGCCGCTCAAAGGAACAAAGCGAAGGCCCGGCGTTATGGGGTACGCCGGGCCTTCGCGTTCAGGGGGTCACGCGCACTTGGGCGCGACGGGCAGATCCGATCCGGTCTTCAGGTACGTGTCGGAGATGTAGTGTCCCGGGCCGATCCGGTCCCAGATGTTGCTGGTGCCGAACTTGCCGGTGACGGTCTCGCCCTCGACGTAGCATTCGATGTTGACCTTGGCGTAGTTCGCCGCGAGGCCCTTGATCGCCGCGGTGGTGCTCGCCGACGCCCGGACGTTCATCGGGTCGCCCGCCGTGCTGACGACGCCGGTCGGGCCGGAGCCGGTCCACAGGTAGGAGACGTTGACCCAGCCGTTGTCCGTCATCTTCAGGCCGTCCCAGAAGGTGCCGTCGGCGAGGTCGATGCCGGCCGGGTTTGCCACCTTGCGGCCGAACTCGTCCTTGCCGCCGTTGTAGCCGTCCTGGTACGCGGCCTGCGCTTCGGGCTTGCCCTGCGGCAGGTTCTTCCACATCTGACGGGTGGCCGACGGGTTCCAGTAGTCGTCCTTGGTGTTCCACGGGCCGACGTCCCACACCGGCGCGTACTCGCAGCGGCTGTTGTCGGTGCGGCAGATGCGGACCGTGTAGTTGCCGGTGTTCTTGGGCGCGAGGCCGCGGCCCGAAGGCAGGGCGACGAAGTGGTCACGGGACTTGATCACGTGTCCGTTGGCGGTGGTGCCGCCGACGAGACCTTCGCGGGTGCCGAACACCTTGTACGTCAGCGGGGCGGCGGCCGCGCCGATCGCGTTGGCCTGCGGGCCGAGTTCGCCCTGGAGCGTGACGTCACTGACCTTCGCGGTCACGCCGTCGGTCACGGTGCGCAGTCCGATCCGGACCTGGACCGTGGAGACCGAAGTGGACAGCTGGGCGGCGCCACCCTCGGTGGGCGTCCATTCGGTCCAGTCGTTCGAGTTGAGCTTCCCTCGGACGTCGACCTCGACTTCGGTGCCCTTGGGCGCGTTCGCGGTCACCTGGGCGGTGACCCGGTTCACCGGCTTCCCGAGGTTCTGTTCGCCGAGCAGCAGGTAACCCTGGCTACCGATGGAGTCGGGTTTTCTGTGCCAGGCGGTGTTTTCCAGGCTGAGCACCCCACCGTCGCTGCGGACGTTGACGTCATCTTCGTCCACAGTGGACAGGTCGGCGTGCCAGCTCCCTTCGGGTGCCGCGTTCGCGGGGCTGGCGGCCAGCGCGGTGACCGCCCCCATGGCCAGCACGGCCGCCATCACACGGCGGGCCTTCACGGTCCGGACCATTCCGGTCTCCCTTCGAGCACTCTCGGTTGCTTCGAAGGGAGCTTCTCCGGGACCTGTACACGATCGATACAAACGCGATCCGGCCCCTGGTATCGCCACCAGGGGCCGGATCGGTCAAGAGGGTCAGGCGGAAGCGGGCTTCCCGTAGGAGGCCTCGGCGGATTCCTGAAGACGCGAGGCGAGCGCGGATTCCTGTGGCCGCGCGGAGAGTTCCCGCCACAACGCCAGCGCGCGTTCCGAGTACGTCCGCGACCGCTCCGGCTGGCTCAGTGCCTCGTGCAGTTCCCCGAGCAACTGCGACACCTCTGCCTCGGACCGGCGGTCCCCGTTGCGCCGGTGCACGCTCAGCGAATTGACCAGCAGCAGTTGCGCGTGCGCCAGATCGCCGCTGTGCAGATAAAGTTCGCCGAGATTCTGGTTCGCGTACCCGACGCAATGGTCGTCGCCGAGTTCGTTGAAGATCGCGATGGCCCGGTCGACCTGCTCACGTGCCCCGGCGAGATCGCCCTGATGCTGCCGCAGCATCGCGAGCCGCTTCAGCGCGTGCGCCTCCCGATGCCGGTCGCCGATGCCCGCGGACTGTTCGAGCGCTTCGGTGAACCAGCGTTCCGCCTCGGCGAACCGGCGCCGCGCCAGCCACGCCGCGCCGATCGCGATCCGCGCGACGGCCTCGCCGTGCGGGTCACCGGCCGCCGAGAACTGGTCGAGTGCGGCGTGACAGTGCTCCAGAGCGACGGTGTCCTCGCCCTTGATCCGCAGTACGGTGCCGAGCCCGGCCAGCGCGATGGCCGCGCCCCGCGCGTCGCCGATCTTGTCGAACAGCAGTTGCGACTGCTCGAAAGCGACCAGCGCTTCGGCGTAGCTGTCCTGGTACAGCTGGACCTGGCCGAGGTTGCGCTGGATGATCGCCTCGCCGCGCAGCTCGCCGGACCGGCGGGCGGCGGCGAGTGCCACGGCGTGCGTGTGCAGCCAGTCGTCCTGGTGCCCGCGCTGGTCGAAATACGGCGCCAGCGCGGCGGCGAGGCGCCAGGCGAGCGCGTCGAAACCGAGGTCGGCGGCCAGCGAGACGGCGGCGACGCAAGTGTGCCGCTCGGCGGAGAACCACGCGGCCGGATCCTCGACCAGCCGCTCGGTTCCCGGTGGAAGCGCGGGCTGGGCGACCGTGTCGTCCCGGTACAGCCCGAAGAAATGGATCGGCATCCGGTCCGCGGCTTCGACCGCGAGCGCGAGATATCCTTCCAGTACCCGTTTCGTGGCGTCGCGGGCCTTCGCCGGGACGTCCTGCGCACGCAGTTCGGCGGCGTAACACCGCAGCAGGTCGTGCAGGCGATAGCGGGGTTCGCCGGTGCCGTCCGAGCCGATGAGATCGACCAGGTGGGCGTCCACCAGCACGTCGAGGACGTCGTCCGCGTGGGTGCGGCCGAGCAGGGCCGCGACCACCCAGGAGGGGAACTGGACCGAGCCGAGCCCGCCGAGGCCGCGGAACGCGGACGCCGCCGACATCGGCAGCAGGTCGTAGCTGAGTGTGACGCTGGCCCGGACGGCCAGATCGCCGACGCGGAGTTCGTCCAGTCTCCGTCTTTCGTCCCGCAGCCGGTCCGCCAGCACGCGCAGCGTCCAGCCCGGCCGGTGGGTCAGCTTCGCCCCGGCGACCCGGATCGCCAGCGGTAAGTGGCCGCAGTGGCGCAGGATCGCGGTCGCGCACTCCGGCTCCGCGGCGACCCGATCGGTGCCGACGATCCCTTCGAGCAGTTGCGCGGCTTCCGCTTCGGGCAGAAGGTCGACGTCGACCGGGGTGGCCCCGGCCAGATCCGGCATCCGCGTCCGGCTGGTGATCAGCACCGCGCAGGCGCCCGCGCCGGGCAGCAGCGGCCGGACCTGCGCCGCGCTGCCGGCGTCGTCGAGGACGACGCACATCCGGGTGCTCGCCAGCCGGGACCGCAGCAGCGCCGCGCGTTCGGCGAGGTCACGCGGCAGACCCGCGTCCGGCACGCCCAGCGCGCGGAGCAACTCGGCGAGCACGGTCATCGGCGGCCTCGGCGAGGTCGACGTCCCGGCGAGGTCGACGTGCAACTGGCCGTCGGGGAAGTCTTCCCGTACCGCGTGCGCCACCCGGATCGCGACCGTGGACTTGCCGACCCCCGGCGCCCCCGAAAGCACCGCGATGGTGGGTTTTCCCTGGTCACGGCGGTCGCGGAGCAGGCAGACGAGCTCGCCGACCACCTCTTCGCGGCCGGTGAAGTCCGGCAGGTCCAGTGGCAGCTGGCAGACCGGTGTCATCGGCCGGGTGAGGGCGATGGCCACCGTGTCCGGAGGCATGACCAGCGAAGCCCGTAACTCCCGCAGCCGAGGCCCCGGTTCGGTGCCGAGTTCCTCGGCCAGCACCTTCTCGGCCGTTTCGTACGCCTCGATCGCGTCGGTCGTGCGGCCGTCGGCCCGCAGCGCGACGATCAACCGCTGCCAGAGTTCTTCACGCAGCGGATGCTCGGTGACCAGGCCGCGCAGTTCGGCGACGGCTTCGGAGGTGCGGCCGAGTTCGATCCTCGCCCGCAGCCGCTGTTCCTGGACCGCGAGCCGCAACTCCGTCAGCCGGGCCACGGTCGCGCCCCAGCCGTGGTCGTGGGGGAGCCCTTCGAGGACTTCGCCACGCCACAACGCTTCGGCTTGGTCCAGCAGGTCGAGGGCGGATTCGGCCTGCCCGTGGCCGAGCGCGTCCTGTGCGCGGGCGGCCAATTCCCCGAATCGGATGTGGTCGATCTCCTCAGGAGTGGCTTTGAGGATGTAGCCGGACGCCCGGCTGCCGATGCGTTCTCCCAGTCCGGGATCGCGGTCGGCGAGACGTTTGCGGAGTGAATGGACGTAGGTGCGGATGTTCGCCGCCGCCGAACGCGGAGCCGACGAGGGCCACAGGACCTCGATCAGCAGTTCGGTGGAGACGACGACGTTGGGCTGGAGCAGCAGTGCGGCGAGCAGCAGACGCGGTTTGGGGCCGCCGAGCGGCACCACCTGTCCATCCACCGCCACTTCCAGCGGACCGAGAACGCGAAACCCGAGAATTGTCACCTAAACCGCCAATACGGCAGGAGCCCCATATCCGCCGATAATATTGCCGTCCCGCCATGGTTGGCTAGATCCATTCGCATGCATGTGCGGACAGCGGTCGGCGTTTGTACGGGATGTGTACGACTCCGGTTGACGCTGAAGCCATGAAGCGTTCAAGTGTCCGGCGACTCGCCGGTTTCTTCCTCGTGCTGGCGGCGGCGGGCGCCTTGGGGCTCGCCGGCGCGACTCCCGCGCTGGCCGCGGCCACCGGGACGGTCAAGACGGCGGGTGATCCGCTGAACGTGCGGCGCGCCCCGAGCACCGCTTCAAGCGCGGTGCGCACGGTCGCCAACGGCGCCACGGTGACCATCGACTGTCAGACGCAGGGGACCGAGGTCACCGGGCCCCTGGGCAAGACGACGTTGTGGGACTACGTTCCCGCGCTCGGCGGCTACATCTCGGACGGCTACGTCTACACCGGCTCCGACCAGCGGATCGCGCCCGACTGCGGGGTCGGTTCCGGCAGCGCCGAATGTTCCACCGGAGTCTGCGCGGGTGAGGGTCAGTTCCGTTCCTCGGATGCTCATTTCCTCGTCTACGACAAGGACGCCGACGGCAAGTCCGCCGTGGTCGCCTACTGGCTGAAGGGTGGCGCCGGCCCGTTCTACGTCTGGGCTTCCGGCGGTAACGGCACGCACGTCGACAAGGCCGTTCCGGTCGCGAAGGGGTCTTGGGTCTATTACAAGGTCTGCGTCGCCAACGCTTCCGCGAATCCGGTCCTCGAGGCCTGTAGTGGCGGTATCACCGATTACGCCGCGTGAATCGCTCCCCGTTCTTTCCCCACTTCGAAAGGTTGAATTCTCATGGGTCAGGTGAACCGGCGGGCGGTACTCCTCGGTGGAGCCGCGGCGGTTTCGACGGCGGCGTTGTCATCGACGGTGCCCTCGTGGGCGAACGCGAGGACGATGGCGGCGGCGCCCGCCATCCGCGACCCGTTCCAGCTCGGTGTCGCCTCGGGTGATCCGCTGCCGGACAGCGTCGTGCTGTGGACTCGGCTCGCTCCCGCCCCGCTGAACCCCGACGGTTTCGGCGGTATGCCGGACGCCGCGTACACAGTGGACTGGGAAATCGCGAACGACCAGGCGTTCTCCTCGATCGTGCAGAAGGGCACCGCCACCGCGGCCCGCGCCTCCGGGCACAGCGTGCACATCGAACCGGCCGGGCTCGAGCCGGGACGCGAGTACTTCTACCGCTTCAAGACCAGCGGCTTCATCTCCCCGGTCGGCCGGACCAGGACCGCCCCGGCCGCCGGTGCCGCCGTCGACCAGTTGAAGTACTGCTTCTCCTCCTGCCAGCACTGGGAGGAGGGCTGGTACCACTCGTACAAGGGGATGCTCGCCGACGACCCGGATCTGGTGCTGTTCCTCGGCGACTACATGTACGAGAAGAAGTCCGGCCGCGCCGCCGCCGAACGGAATCCGCGCAAACTCGCCTTCACCGACGACGTGACGACGCTGGCGCAGTATCGCGCCCGGCACGCCCAGCACAAGACCGACGCCGACCTGCAGAACGCGCACGCGATGGCGCCGTGGATCGTGGTCTTCGACGACCACGAGGTGATGAACAACTGGAACGGCACCGCCATCCCCGCGACGGCGGAGCGCAAGACCGCCGGGTTCCAGGCGTTCTACGAGAACATGCCGATCCGGGCGACCGCCAAGCCGAGCGGCGCGACGATCCGCCTGTACCGGCAGTTCGGCTGGGGGAACCTCGCCCGGTTCCACATGCTCGACACCCGCCAGTACCGCAACGCGCAGGTCCCCGACCCGTCCGGTTCTGCGGGCCCGGCGTGCACCGACATGCGGGCGACGTCGCGCAGCATCCTGGGCACGGCGCAGGAGGCATGGCTGTTGAAGGCGCTGGAAACGCACCCGGCGAAGTGGGACTTCCTCGGCCAGCAGGTCTTCTTCGCCACCCGTGACGGCGACGGCAACAAGGCGACCTGTGAGAGCCCGGATTCCTGGCAGGGTTACGAGGCCTCCCGAGACCGGATCGCGAAGGGCATCGTGGACCGCAAGGTGCCGAACCCGATCGTGCTGACCGGCGACGTCCACCGGCACTGGGCGGCCGACCTGCGCCGCGACTACTTCAACCACGGTGACCCGGTGTTCGGCTCGGAACTGGTGACGACGTCGGTCACGAGCAACAGCGACACCGCGACAGATCCGTCGTCGGCCTGGCTCGCGAACAACCCGCACGTCAAGTACTGCCGGGGAAAACGCGGTTACGTCCGGGTGACGGCTTCGCAAGCGCGGATGCGGGCGGATTTCATGACGGTTTCGGACACCACCGAGTACGACTTCTCGAAGGTGACCCTCGCCGCGGACCGCAGCTACGTGGTGGAAGCGGGGAAGCCGGGGTTGCAACGGGCCTAGGGAGCTGCGGCTGGGTCGCCAGCTCCAGTACATGAAGGTCCCCTTCCTTGCGCTAGGCGCCAATGCCAGGAACTCAAGGCGACCATCGCGTGGTGGAAGGAAGAACGCGGCGGCCGGGTCTTCATCGACTTCAACCAGGTCGCGTGTGACCGCGCTGTGGTCGAGCATGTCGCGAAAGCCACTTTCGGGACATCAGACGTCTCGAAAGTGGCTTTCGCGACACAGTCACCCGCCAGTCGCGAGAAGATCCAGACGCAGTCAGAACCCAGCCGTTACCCGCATCAGCCCCGAACTGCGGACGGCAGCTAAGCCCTCCCGACGCGACCCACACGTCGGCGGTATGGATGTGTTTCCGGCAGGTTCGCCCTGGTAGGGCCGTTTGTTTCGAAGGCTGCGGTCAGTCAAGTACATGATGGCCTCCTTCCTTGCGCCTAGCGCAAGGAAGGAGGCCATCATGTACTTCAGGTGGGCAAGGCTGCGCAGAAAAGGTCGCTTTCGCCCCGTGCGCCTCAGCTGGGAAGGCCTCCTTCGCAGCCGCGGGGTCACACCGGTTGCACAGCTTGATCAACAGGGAATCCTTCCCCGCGGCCCCTAACCGGCACCAGCGATGTCAAGGACTACCAAAGACAGCACCGATCAGCAGCTCTTCGCTACTTTGGTGAGCCAAAACTGCGATGACGAGTCAGGACAGCAGGTCCACCAGCGCGTCACCGCGAGGAGTCCGGACCACGAGGACGACCTGGCCCTCGCGGTGCCGCTGGATCAGGCCCGCCGACACGAGCTGTTCACAGTGGTAGGTCGCGGTGCTCGCGGCACAGGACAGGAGATTCGCGATCTCGCCCATCCGGGCGGGTTTTCCCAAATGCCGCAACAGTTTCGCGCGGTGGGCGCCGATCACCAGGTCGAGCCCTTCGACGCCGGGGCCCGGTTCGGCCTTGCCGTTCTCGAGCAGGCCGTCCAGCCCCGGCAGGGGATAGCCGATCCAGATGGCGTCCTCTTCGTCGAAGTTGGACACCACCGACCGGCAGCCCGCGAGCATCGGGACGAGGATCAGTTTGCGGCCGCGGACGGCGTACCGCGCCGGTTCGGCGTCGGGCAGCAGCAGTGCGCCGCTGCTGAACCGGAAATGGGGTCGCAGCAGGCCGAGCACCGCGTCGGTCCCGCCGCGGACGGAGGCGACGCCGATCCGTTCGATCTCGCGGTCGAGCAGGGGCCTGGCCTTGGTCCAGAGGTTTTCGGTCGCCAGCCTGGTCGCGGTGAAGGCGTCCGCGAGCGAGGCGACCCAGCGTCTCGGATGGTCGGCGGCCTGCCGCCACTGCGCCGGCAACCGGTCGCCGAAGACCTCTTCCAGGCCTTTCAGGACGTCTTCCTCGGTCAGGTCGCGCAGCATTTCCGCCTGTGCGGCGGCGGAAGCGTCCCCGGCGGGACTGATCGGCACGATGAAGTCCGGCTGCACGGAGGTGCCGCGCCGGGCGAGGGCGCTCGCCGCGCGGTACCCCTGCTCCGGGATCGCCGAGCCCACCTGGCGGCGCCAGGGAGCGGGAAGGCCGCGGTCGTAGCCGCCGACGACTTCGACGAGCAGGGAGACCAGTGAGATGTGCGGGGAAACCGTCACACTGACCGGGATCGTGCTGGTGTCACCGAGTTCGAGCCGGGTATAGGAGGCCTGGGGCGGCGTCTCGCGCATCCGGTCGTCCCTCCTGGGATTGGGGCGTCGCAGCACGCGATGTTAGCGCCTCAGGTCAATACCCGGCACCGCCCGGAAAAACCCAGTTGCTCGTTCATGATGAGGAACGCGCCGAGACCGTGGAAATCGTTGGTGTTGCGCTTACGCCCGTAGTAATACGTGGTGTCGCCGATATTGGTGCCCTCGGAGATGTTCTCGATATCCGCCAATCCGCCGGAACCGGTCGAGACCTGGGACAAGACCCCGCGGTAGCCCTTCGCGGCCACCGGCCCGTACTCGGTGCCGACGTAGCCGCGTTGCACGGCCCGGGAGAGCAGGAACGTGTACATCGCCGACGCCGAGGTCTCCAGCCAGTTGTCCTTGTCGCCGCCCCGGTCGACGATCTGGAACCAGCGGCCCGAAGCCCGGTCTTGCCACCGCGTGTACCCCGCGGCGAGGAACTTGACGACGTCGACGAGACGCCGTCGCCGCGGATGGCCCTCGGGCAGGATCTCGAGGAGGTCGATCGACGCCATCCCGAGCCAGCCGATCGCGCGGGCCCAGTGGTACTTCGAATGTCGTCCCTCGCCCGAAGCCCACGATTCCGAGCCGTCTTCGTCGTAGGCGTGGTAGAGCAGGCCCTTGGCGGGTTCCTTGAGCTGGTCGAAGTACACGACGACGTTCTTCGCGGCCTCTTCGTAGCAGTAGCCGGGATCGCCGAAGGTCTTGCCGTAGAGGGCGAGGAACGGCTGCGCCATGTACACGCCGTCCGCCCACAACTGCCCGGTCTTGCTCGTGGCGTGGAACATCCCACCGTCGGACGTCCGGGGATACGTCGGGAACCGGCGGCGCAGCTGGTCCGCGGCGGTCCGGTACTTCGCCTGCCCGGTTGCGGTGTACAGCAAGGGGAACATCTGCCCGGAGCGCATCGCGTCCAGGTCGGTGAAGCCGTTGGAGATCCCGCTTTCGGTGACGAACCGGTCGTACCAGGCGAGGATGTAGTCGAGATAGCGCCGTTCGCCGGTGCGCCGGTACACCAGATACTGGCCGTAGAGGTACAGGCCGCGGGTGTAGCCCCAGCCGCCGAGGGTGGCCGGGGTGTAGCGCTTCATCGTCGAGTCGACGACCGCCCGCGACCAGTCCACGGATCCCGGTGTGGCGGCGGCGGCACCGGGGACGGCCAGCGAGCCGAGGGCGCCGGCGGTTCCCGCCAGCACGGTGCGCCGCGAAAGCCCTGCCGCGCGAAGAGGAGCTGAGGACATCCGTGGCCTTTCCTGTGCCGGGAACACCGGGAGCGGGCGGCTCTGAGGGCCGAACTTTCGTTGCGGGACAACGTCTACCCGGCTTCTCGACGGTGAGTCAAGAGAGATCCGATCTCTTGCCTCATATATCAGATCTGCCACTCGAATGGTCGCTCCCGATACCCGGGACGGTCCCGGTGGGCGGCACTCTCTCCGAAAGCGGCCCGCTCGCCTACGATCGGTACGTGAACGAGCTGACCTTCCGCGGGCGCCACGTCGCCCGGGACCGCGCACTGGTCATGGCGATCGTCAATCGCACCCCCGATTCCTTCTACGACAAGGGCGCGACCTTCTCGGATCCGGACGCGCTCGCCGCCGTCGCGCGGGCGGTGGCGGAGGGGGCCGACATCGTCGACATCGGCGGGGTGAAGGCAGGCCCCGGCGCGGAGGTCGACGTCGAGGAAGAGATCCGACGGGTGGTCCCGTTCGTCGAGCGGATCCGCGAACTACACCCCGACCTGGTGATCAGTGTCGACACCTGGCGGCACGAGGTGGGCAGGCGCTCGGCCGAGGCCGGCGCGGACCTGATCAACGACACCTGGGCGGGCGCCGATCCGAAACTGGCCGAGGTCGCGGCGGAGTTCGGCACCGGCTACGTCTGCTCGCACACCGGGAACGCCGTCCCGCGCACCCGCCCGTTCCGGGTGCACTACCCCGACATCGTCGCCGACGTCGTCGCGGAGACGACGGCCCACGCCGAAGCGGTCGTCGCGCTCGGTGTCCCGCGCGAGGGAGTGCTGATCGACCCGACCCACGATTTCGGCAAGAACACCTGGCACAGCCTGGCGCTGCTGCGGCACGCGCGGGACCTGGCGGGCACTGGCTGGCCGGTGCTGATGGCACTGTCCAATAAGGACTTCGTCGGGGAGACGCTCGGGGTGGAACTCGCGGAGCGGGTCGACGGGACCCTCGCCGCGACGGCCTGGGCGGTGGCCGAGGGGGCGAAGGTGTTCCGGGTGCACGAGGTGAAACGCACCCGGCAGGTACTGGAGATGATCGCGTCGATCCAGGGGACGCGGCCACCCGCACGCGCGATCCGCGGGCTGGCCTGACCCGCCGGGTAGGTGTCTCACAGGGGCCCTTCGAGACGTTCATCGTCCCCAAGGTGGCCTTCAGGACGGCTGGCTTGAGCTGCGCGCCTCCGCGGGCCCAGGACGCTGGCCTAGCCGTCCAACGGAACCACCGCCGAGACCGTGCTCCCGGATCCGGGCTCGCCGGCGACGGTGAGTTCGCCACCGAGTGCGCGGACCCGGTCGCGGAGGCCGTGCAGCCCGGAGCCGCCGTCGAGGTCCGCCGCGCCGGTGCCGTCGTCGTGGACGTCCACCCGCAGGCGGTCCTCCTCGACGCCGATCCGCACGCGGACCTCCCGCGCCCGCGCGTGCTTCAGGGCGTTGGCGACCGCCTCGGAGACCACGAAGTACGCCGTCGCCTCGACGGCGCCGCTGAGCCGGGGCACGTCCGCGGCGTCGAGGCCGACCGCGAGCGGGATCCGGTCCAGCAGCGACCGGACCGCCGCGATCAGCCCGGCGTCGGTGAGGATCGCGGGCCGGAGCCCGTGCGCGAGTTCGCGCAGTTCGGTGACGGTGCCCTGCAGTTCGTCGATGGTGCCTCGCAGCAGGGTCGCGACGGCCGGGGTCAGCTCGCCGCCGAGTCGCCGTTCGGCCATGCGCAGCAACAGCACGACGCTCACCAGGCGCTGCTGCGCGCCGTCGTGCAGATCGCGTTCGACGCGTCTCCGCTCGTCGTCGGCGGCGGCCACGATGCGGGCGCGGGAGGCCTGGACCTCGACGAGGCGCTCCTCCAGTTCCGCGGCGAGGCGCTGGTTGTCCAGCACCAGCCCGGCGGCGGCGTTGAGCGCGTCGATCGACCGGCTGTCCTTCCACACCTCGTCGTCCTGCACGAGCGCGGCCAGCCCGGTGCCGTCGCGTTCCAGCAGGAGCCGGATCATCTCCGCGTTGCCGACCCGCGCCCGCAACACCCCGATCAGGAACGCCAGCGGCCACAGGCAGAACGAGACGCGGTAGACGTCCAGCAGCGGCTCGGACGCCGGATGCCCGGAGCCGAGCGCGCTGCCGACCGTCGTGCTCACCGCGCCGATCACGGCGATCGCGACGACCGGGGAGAGCAGCCGCCGCTGCGGGAGACGGCCCGCGAGCCAGCGGTAGAGCAGCACCGCGACGACGCCGCCGCCGATCAGCGCGCCGACCAGTTCGAGGAGTCGTTTGACCAGCTGTTCGGCCTCGGCGGAGGCCGCGACCGCGGCGAGGTTCTTCGGATCGTCGTTGACCAGCAGGCTGAGCACCGCCGCCCCGAAGACCACGGCGTAGGCGGAGAGGACGAGCACGCGTTCCCAGCGGGACCGCAGTTTCCCGTGCGGGAAGACGACCACGAGATGCGCGATCACCGGACTGGACGCGGCCGTCAGCGCCAGGCCGACGGTGTGCGCGAGCGGGTCACCGGCGAACTGCAGGTCCTCGGTGAACAACGCGAGCCCGGCCAGCGCGATGAGCAGGCCGATCGGGTTCGAGGCGCGGCGGACGTGCGCGACGGCGCCGGCCAGGAGGAAGAGGAACCCGGTCGCCGTCGACAGGGTGGTGTCGAGCGCGGTGTGGGTGCCGTCGGCGAGCTTGAGCGTCATCGCGAGGACGCCCATCCCGATGCCGGCGGTCAACACGCCGGCCATGGCGACGGTCCGAGGGTGGTTCACCACTAAGCGTGGTTCGCCCGTTCGGCCCGAACCGTTACACCGGGAAGACCCCCGATCGGGCCTCCCGATCATGGGACGCCCGTCCTGAAATGTGGAACGACTGTTCCGCCTGGTGTCAAGGTTTCTCAGCATCTTTCCCGTCATGCGGATGGCGATGCGGGTAATCCGCCGAACGTGTCACTCTCGCGGCCACCACCCGAGGCCGAGCCGTATCCCCCGAAAGGCGACACCCCCGTGAACACCCACCACAGAACCCGCTTGCTGGCCGCGGCCTTCGCCGCCCTGACCCTGGCCGGTGGGATCGCGGGGTGTTCACGCGCGGACGACGCCGCGGCGCCGTCGGAGCAGAAGAGCCAGGGCGCCGCGGGTGAGGTGCGCGTCGGGTACTTCCCGAACGTGACGCACGCGCCCGCGCTGATCGGGGTGGAGAACGGCTTCTTCGCCAAGGAACTCGGCTCGACGAAGCTCACCACCCAGACGTTCAACGCCGGACCCGAAGAGGTCAACGCGCTGCTCGGCAACTCGCTCGACATCGCCTTCATCGGCTCCGGCCCGGCGATCAACGCGTTCACCAAGTCCAAGGGCGCCATCCAGCTCGTCTCCGGCGCGGTCAGCGGGGGCGCGCAGCTGGTGGTGAAGCCCGAGATCACCACCCCAGAGCAGCTCACCGGCAAGAACATCGCGACGCCGTCGCTGGCGAACACCCAGGACGTCGCACTCAAGAAGTTCATCGCCGAGAAGAAGCTGGCCGACGTCAAGATCACGAACCTCGACAACCCGAAGACGTTCGACGCCTTCAAGAAGGGCGAGCTCGACGGCGGCTGGCTGCCGGAGCCGTGGTCCTCGCGGCTGGTGCTGGACGCGGGCGCGAAGGTCTTGCTTGACGAGAAGACCCTGTGGCCGGACGGCAAGTTCCCGACCACCGTCGTGATCGTCCGCAGCGAGTTCCTCCAGCAGCACCCGGAGACCGTCACCGCCGTCCTCAAGGGTGAGCTCGCCGCCATCGACTGGGCGAAGACCAACCCCGCCGAGGCGAAAAAGGTGGTCAACGGAGAACTCAAGGCGCTCGCGGGCAGCACACTGAACGAGGCCGTTCTCGACCGCGCGTTCTCCGGCATCGAACTCGGCATCGACCCGGTGGCGTCGACGTTCACCCAGCTCGCGCGGGACTCGGTGACCGCGGGCGTGGTGAAGTCCGCGGTGGACCTCAAGGGGTTCGCCGACTTCGGCCCGCTCAACGCCGTGCTCTCCGAGCAGGGCAAGCCCGGCGTGGACGCGCCCGGACTGACGAAGTGACCGGAGGGGATCAACGATGACGACCACCTTGGAACCCGGCCTGTCCACCGGTGTCGCCGTGCGCCTCGACGGCGTCCGGAAGGCGTTCGGCCCCACCGGCCGCGCCGTCGTGGCCCTCGACGGGATGGACCTGACGGTCGCCCCCGGCGAGTTCGTCTGCCTGCTCGGCGCCTCCGGTTGCGGCAAGAGCACCCTGCTGAACCTGGTCGCGGGCCTTGACGAGCCGACCTCGGGATCGATCACCTTGGAGACCTCGCGGCCCGCGGTGATGTTCCAGGAGGCCGCGCTGATGCCGTGGCTGACCGCGGCCCGCAACGTGGAACTGCCGCTGCGGCTGGCCGGTTTCGGCCGGACCGAACGCCGCGAGAAGGCTGCCGAGCTGCTCGAACTCGTCCGGCTCGGCGGCGCGGGCGACAAGCGGCCGCACGAGCTGTCCGGCGGGATGCGGCAGCGCGTCGCGCTCGCCAGGGCGCTGGCCGCGACCCTGCGTGTCGGCGGCGATCCGGAGCAGTCGCTGCTGCTGATGGACGAGCCGTTCGCCGCGCTCGACGCCATCACCCGCGACGTCCTGCAAGGCGAACTGCTGCGTGTCTACCGCAGCACCGGCACCTCGGTGCTGTTCGTGACGCACGACGTCCGCGAGGCCGTCCGGCTCGGCCAGCGCGTCGTGCTGCTCTCGTCGCGGCCGGGCCGGGTCGTGCGGGAATGGCGCGACGTCCAGGCCGCCGACGCCGAAGAGCTGACGCTGGAGATCACCGGTCACCTCCGGGAGGTGATCAGTACCCATGCCGCGGCTTGACCGCCCCGACGCCGGGGCGTCCGCGGCGGAGGAAGCGGACGAGGCCGTCGGCGCGGGGCTCGATTCGCTCGACACCCCCACCGGCGAGCGCCGGGAAAGCCGGGGGAAGCGGTTCCTTCGCGGTTTCGTGCCGCCGTTGGTCTTCCTCGTCTTGCTCGTCGTGCTCTGGCAGATCCTGTGGGCAGCCGCGTTCTGGCCGGAGGCGATGCTGCCCTCGCCGCTGGCGGTGTGGGACGAACTCGTCGACATCACGAGCACGGGTGAGATCTTCGAGTTCGTCTGGACGTCGGTGCACCGGGCGGCGCTGGGCTTCCTGATCGGCGTGGTCATCGGCACCCCGCTCGGCCTGCTGGTGGCGAAGGTCCGGATCGTCCGGTCGGCGGTCGGGCCGTTCCTGACCGGGTTGCAGAGCCTTCCGTCGGTGGCCTGGGTGCCGGCGGCGATCCTGTGGTTCGGGCTGAACGACGCGTCGATCTACTTCGTCGTCCTGCTGGGCTCGGTGCCGTCGATCGCGAACGGCCTCGTCTCGGGTATCGACCAGATCCCGCCGATCCTGCCGCGTGTCGGCCAGGTGATGGGGGCGAGCCGGTTCTCCGCGGCCCGCCACATCCTGCTGCCCGCCGCGCTGCCCGGCTTCCTGGCCGGGCTCAAGCAGGGCTGGGCGTTCTCTTGGCGTTCGCTGATGGCCGCCGAGCTGATCGCGCTGTCCCCGGCGCTGGGCAAGGGGCTCGGCGCGTACCTGAACGAGGGCTCGTCGTTCAACAGCATGGAAGGCGTGATCTCGGCGATCTTCCTGATCCTGCTGGTCGGCGTCGGCATCGAGCTGCTGGTGTTCCGCCCGCTGGAGCGTTCGGTTCTGCGGGCTCGTGGTCTCACGGCGTCCCTTTAGGACTCCTGGCATGTGAAGGTTCGCGCGTTCATCTTCCGGAGGTGGCCTACCTACGACACCGTAAGTTACGGTGTCGTAGGTAGGCGTTTTCCGCTGTCCCGGAAGGACGAAACGTATGGCGGTCCCCGAAAGCACCCGGTTGATGCTCGAACTCGAAGGAACGGTCGAGGAGAACCTCAACCGGCATCTCGGGGTCGCCAAGGAATGGATGCCGCACGAGTACGTGCCGTGGAGCGAGGGCAAGAACTTCGCCGAACTGGGCGGCGAGCCCTGGGATCCCGAGCAGTCGCGGGTGTCGCCGATCGCGCGGACCTCGCTGGAGGTCAACCTGCTCACCGAGGACAACCTCCCGAGCTACCACCGCGAGATCGAGCGGGCCTTCGGCCGTGACGGCGCGTGGGGCACCTGGGTGCACCGCTGGACCGCGGAAGAAGGCCGTCACGGCATCTGTATCCGTGACTACCTGCTGGTGACGCGCGCGGTGGACCCGGTCGAGCTGGAGCGGGCGCGGATGCAGACCATGCAGGCCGGGTACGACAGCGGGGACAAGGCGTTGCTGAACGTCTTCGCGTACGTGTCGTTCCAGGAGCTGGCGACGCGGCTTTCGCACCGCAACACAGGGCGGTACACGGAGGATCCGTTGTGCGAGAAGCTGCTCTCGCGGGTCGCGATGGACGAGAACCTGCACATGATCTTCTACCGCAACCTGGTGAAGGCGTCCCTGGAGCTTTCACCCGACGCGATGATGCGCGCCATCACCGACGAGGTCGTCCAGTTCCAGATGCCGGGCGCGGTGATCCCGAGCTTCGTGCGGAAGGCCGCGCTGATCGCGAAGGCGGGCATCTACGACCTGCGGATCCACCACGACGAAGTGATCTGGCCGCTGCTGCGGCAGTGGAAGGTCTTCGAGCTGGAAGGGCTCGGTGAGGAAGGGGAGAAGGCCCGCGACGAACTCGACCAGTTCCTCAAGGCCCTCGACACCCAGGCCTCCCGCTTCGAAGAGCGCCGGGCGGCCGCCGAAGCCCGCGCCGCCGCCCGAAACGCGTGATCAACCGGACATCACGCGTGATCAGATGGACATCGCACGTGATTAGACGGCCAACTCCGTGATGTCCATCTGATCACGTGAGTTGGCCGCCGGATCACGCGTGATGTCCATCTGATCACGCGAGTTCGGAGTTAGCGCGAGCGGCGAGAGCCGGCGCGCGTCCCCGACGAGAAGGCGGCGGCACCGCCGCGGCGGGCCGGAGCGCCACCGGACTGGTTCCGCGAGGACTGCGACTTCGCGGCACCGGAGCCGCGACGCGGCTGGGAGTCCGAGGTCCCGCGACGAGCCTGGCCGCCCTTGGGGGCACCTTCGCGACGTCCGGTGCTTTCGGCCGCACGACGGCCCTGACCGGTGGGCGCGCCGCCACGGCGGTCGCCTTCGGCCCGGGGCTGACGCGAACGGCCTTCCGAAGAATTACCAGCACCACCAGCACCACCGACGCCGCCGCGACGCCCGCCACCGGAGGAGCCACGGCCACCACCGGAAGCGCCACGGCCACCGGCGGAGGGGCCCCGGCCGCGACCGGCGCGGTTACCCCGGCCCCGGTTCGCCGGACGGTCGTCTTCGTCGTCGCCCTTGCTGGAGATGGCCTCGCCGCTGGCGCTGACCTTCTTCGGCCGCGTGTCCACGATCGGCCGCCGCGGTGACGCGGTGAACGAACGCTCGCCGGGGGCCAGTTCCGACAGCAGCGGGTGGCCGGGGCCGAGCTGCGTCGTGGTCGGCTTGATGCCGGCCTTGCGGGTGAGGTCGCGGACGTCGCCGACCTGCGCGTCGGTCATCAGCGTGACGACGGTGCCGGACGCCCCCGCCCGCGCGGTCCGGCCGGACCGGTGCAGGTACGCCTTGTGCTCGACCGGCGGGTCGGCGTGGATGACGAGGGTGACGTCGTCGACGTGGATGCCGCGGGCGGCGATGTCGGTCGCGACCAGCGTCTTCGCCGCGCCGGAGGAGAACGCCTCCAGGTTGCGCGTGCGCGCGGTCTGGCCGAGGTTGCCGTGCAGTTCGACCGCCGGCACACCGGAGGCCATGAGCTTGCGCGTGAGCTGCTTGGCGCGGTGCTTCGTGCGGGTGAACACCAGCGTGCGGCCCGGCGCCGCGGTGAGGTCGATCAGCACCGGCAGCCGGTGGGTCTCCTCCAGGTGCAGCACGTGGTGCCGCATGGTCGAAACCGGCGACTGGGCCGAGTCGACGCTGTGCGTGACCGGGTCGTGCATGAAGCGTTTGACCAGCACGTCGACGCCCGCGTCGAGGGTCGCGGAGAACAGCAGCCGCTGCCCGCGCTCCGGGGTCTCGGACATGATGCGCCGGACGTCGGGCAGGAAGCCGAGGTCGGCCATGTGGTCGGCCTCGTCCAGCACGGTGATCTCGATGTTGTCGAGCTTCACCTCACCCGAACGCATGTGGTCGGCGAGCCTGCCGGGACAGGCGACGACGATGTCGACGCCGTCACGCAGCCGGGTGATCTGCGGGTTGGGGCTGACACCACCGAAGATGGTGGTGACCTTGAGGCCGAGCGGTTTGGCCAGCGGCAGGAACGACGCCTCGATCTGGGTGGCCAGTTCGCGGGTCGGCGCCAGCACCAGCGCGCGCGGACGGCCGGGGCGGCGCCGCGTCGGACCGGCGGCGAGCCGGGCGAGGACGGGCAGCACGAAGCCGTAGGTCTTGCCGGAGCCGGTGCGGCCGCGGCCGAGGACGTCCCGGCCGGCCAGCGAATGCGGCAGCGTGGCGGCCTGGATCGGGAACGGGCTGGTGACGCCCTGCTCGGCGAGCGAGTCCACGAGGGTCTTGGGCAGGCCGAGTTCGGTGAAAGTAGGTGTGCTCATAAGCGTATGGGCGCGTGTGCGCCCTGGTGTCTCCGTAAGAATAGGAACGGTTGTCCTGCCCGGCGCAGACCTCGGGGGCCGCGGCGCGTGGTCATTCGACAACGAAACGCGGCCCGAGGCAGAACTGAGCGGACCGCATCCTCAGTGTACTTGGTCGTGATCTCCCGGGCTACGTGATATCGCCCGCACCGGTCCGCCGATGTTCGTCGGTTCGTACGAGCCGGACGCGGCGTCGCGGTGAAACGCTGGCCTGACCGTACGAAAGGGGACACGGGTGCCGAACGTTCAGGATCTGCAAGGCGTGCTCGACGAGGAGGCGCGCGGGGCGGGTGTCCCGGGCGCCGTGGTGGGGGTGCTGCACCGCGGCGAGGAGTCGGTGTCCGCCACCGGCGTGTCCAATGTGGACATCGGATCGCCGGTCGATGCC
Organism: Amycolatopsis coloradensis; assembly: GCF_001953865.1. Taxonomy (GTDB): domain Bacteria; phylum Actinomycetota; class Actinomycetes; order Mycobacteriales; family Pseudonocardiaceae; genus Amycolatopsis; species Amycolatopsis coloradensis. The sequence continues at coordinate 194,858 of NZ_MQUQ01000017.1, read as the reverse complement.
AGAACGCTGTTCATGATCGGCTCGACGAGCAAGACGTTCGCCGCGTCCGCGTTGTTGTCGCTGGTCGAAGAGGGTGTGCTGGACCTGGACAAGCCGGTCGCCGAGTACCTGCCCGGCCTTCGGCTGGCGGATCCCGTGGCACGGAAGACGGTGACGGTGCGGCATTTGCTCACGCATTCCGCCGGATTCCTCGGCGACGTCGACCTCGACACCGGCTGGGGCGACGACGCGCTGGCATTGGCGGTCGAGAAGTTCGGCGACCTGCCGCAGATCTTCCCGCCCGGTGAGGTCTTCTCCTACTGCAACGCCGGATTCCAGCTGGCCGGCCGCGTCGCGGAGGTCGTCTCGGGCCGCACCTTCGAGGACCTGGTCCGTACCCGGTTCCTGGAACCGCTCGGCATGACCGAGTCGTATTACCTGCCGTGGGAGGTGCTCACGCGCCGTCACGCCGTCGGTCATGTGGTGGACGACAGCGGCCCCTCGGTGGCGCACACCGTGGGCCTGACCCGCGCGGACAGCGCGAGCGGCGGGCTGTGGTCCACCGCGGGCGACCAGCTGAAGTGGGCCCGGTTCTTCCTGACCGGGGAGTCGGCTGGCGAACCGCCGCTCAGCGCCGCGACCCGCGACCTCATGCGGGCACCGCAGCGCAAGGCCGCGCTGCGGTTCGAAGAGGTCGGGCTGAGCTGGCTGCACACCACGCACGGGGCCGCCCGGCTCGTGCGGCACGGCGGCAACGTCAGCAACCTGCAGCTTTCGGAGTTCGTCACGCTGCCGGAGGCGGACTTCGCGGTCACCGTGCTGACCAACAGCGCGAGCGGTGCGGCGCTGGGCCGGAAGATCGTCGACTGGTGCCTGGAGCATCTGGTCGGCCTGCCCCCGATCGAGAGCCTGCCGCCGCGGCCGACGCCGTCGCTGGTCGAGTACACCGGCCGCTACGAAACCGGGCAACTCGCGGTCGAGATTACCGACCGCGACGGCGCGCTGTGGGCCCGGCTGGTCGCCGATGTCGAGGACTTCCCGTCGCCGCCTCCGTTCGAGGCCGTCTTCGTCGCCGACGACGCGATCGCCCCGGCCGCCGACACCCGCGCGGCCACCGGCCGCTTCCTGCGGAACGACCACGGGAGGTGACGTCGGTCGAGTTCGGTGGCCGGACGGCGAAGCGGCGCGCTACGGTTACCGAGTAGTAACTTCGGCGACCAGGAGTGACGATGAGCGAAAAGGCGACCGCGTTGTTGCTGAACCCGGGTGGGTACGACCCACGGCAGTTCGACCCGGAGACGCGTCGCCTGCTGCGTGCCACCATCGAGTGGTTCGAACAGCGTGGCAAGCGCAAGCTCACCGAGGACTACCACGAGCGGACCTTCTACGCGGACTTCATCGAGTTCGCGGGCAAAGAAGGCCTGTTCTCGACGTTCCTCACTCCAGGCGCCAACGCCGACGGCGACCCTGACAAGCGCTGGGACACCGCGCGGGTCGCGGCACTGTCGGAAATCCTCGGTTTCTACGGCTTGAATTATTGGTACCCGTGGCAGGTCACCATCCTCGGCCTTGGCCCGGTGTGGCAGAGCGCGAACGAGGCCGCCCGCAAACGCGCGGCGGACTCGCTCGCGGCAGGCGGTGTCGCCGCGTTCGGACTGTCCGAAAAGGAACACGGCGCCGACATCTACTCGTCGGACCTCGTGCTGACCCCGGACGGCAATGGCGGCTACCGCGCCAATGGCTCGAAGTACTACATCGGCAACGGTAACTGCGCGCGGACGGTGTCGGTGTTCGGCCGCATCGACGGCGTCGAGGGCCCGGACCAGTACGTGTTCTTCTACGCGGATTCGGAACACCCGAACTACCGTGTGGTGAAGAACGTCGTGCCGTCGCAGATGTACGTCGCCGAGTTCGAACTCAACGACTATCCGGTGTCCGAAGAGGACATTCTGCATGTCGGCGCCGAGGCGTTCTCCGCCGCGCTGAACACGGTCAACATCGGCAAGTTCAACCTGTGCTTCGGCGGCATCGGGATGTCGACGCACTCGCTCTACGAAGCGATCACGCACGCGCACAACCGGGAGCTGTACGGCAAGAAGGTCACCGATTTCCCGCACGTGCGCCGGGAATTCGTCGAGGCGTACGCGCGGCTCGTCGCGATGAAGCTGTTCTCCGACCGTGCCGTGGACTACTTCCGCAGCGCGAACCCGGACGACCGCCGGTACCTGCTGTTCAATCCGATCACCAAGATGAAGGTGACCACCGAGGCGCAAAAGGTCATCGGCCTGGTCGCGGATGTGGTGGCGGCCAAGGGTTTCGAGGCCGACACCTATCTCGCGATGGCCAAGAACGACATCGACGGCCTGCCGAAGCTGGAAGGCACGGTGGCGGTGAACCTCGCGCTGATCGCGAAGTTCGTGCCCGCGTACCTGTTCGCGCCGCAGGCCTACGAGCCGGTACCGACGCGGTCCGACGCCGCCGACGACGAATTCCTGTTCCGCCAGGGACCCGCGCGCGGGCTGTCCAAGGTGCGGTTCCACGACTGGCGCGAGGCATACGCCAAGGCGTCCGCGATCCCGAACGTCGCGCGGTTCACCGAGCAGGCCGAGGCGCTGGTGAAGTTGTTCACCGACGCCACCCCGGACGAGGCGCAGCAACAGGACCTCGACTTCGGGCTGGCGCTGACCGAGCTGTTCACGCTGGTCGTCTACGGGCAGCTGGTGCTGGAGCAGGCGGAGATCACCGGTATCGAGACCGAGGTCGTCGACCAGATCTTCGGTGTCCTGGTGCAGGACTTCAGCGTCGCCGCGATCGACCTGCACGGGAAGTCGTCCTCGACCGAGGCGCAGCAGGCGCTCGCGCTGGCTTCGGTGCGGAAGCCCGTCGTCGACGCGGCCCGCTTCGACCACGTGTGGTCGCTGGTCCGTGACCTCTCCGGCGCCTACGCCATGAACCCGTAGTCCAAGTACATGAAGGCCCCCATCCTTGCGCCTAGGTACAGGATGGGGGCCTTCATGTACTTCTGAGGCCTACTTGCCGAAGCCGGCCTTCCGGAGCGCGTCCGCCATGGAACCGCCGCCCCCGGAGTTCCCGCCCCGGTTGCCGCCACCGCCGCGCTGGCCGCCGCCCTGACGCTGACCGCCACCGCCTTGACGCTGGCCGCCGCCCTGACCGCGGTCACGGCCGCCGCCGCCACCGCCGCCCTGCTCGCGAGCGGGCTTGCCGGGCTCGTCGTCCAGGCGCAGCGTCAGCGAGATCCGCTTGCGCGGCACGTCGACTTCCAGGACCTTCACCTTGACGATGTCGCCGGGCTTCACAACCTCCCGCGGGTCCTTGACGAAGTTCTTCGACAGCGCCGACACGTGCGCGAGCCCGTCCTGGTGCACGCCGACGTCGATGAACGCGCCGAACGCGGCCACGTTCGTCACGACGCCTTCCAGCCGCATGCCCGGCTTCAGGTCGCCGATCTTCTCGACGCCGTCGGCGAAGGTCGCGGTCTTGAACGCCGGACGCGGGTCGCGGCCCGGCTTGTCGAGTTCGGCGAGGATGTCGGTGACCGTCGGCAGGCCGAAGGTGTCGTCGACGAATTCGGACGGCTTCAACGCCTGCAGTGTCCGCGAGTTGCCGATCAGCGAGCGGAGGTCGGTCCCGGTCGAGGACAGGATCCGCCGCACCACCGGATAGGCCTCCGGGTGCACCGAGGACGAGTCGAGCGGGTCGTCGCCGTCCGGGATCCGCAGGAAGCCCGCGCACTGTTCGAAGGCCTTGGGGCCGAGCCGCGCGACCTCCTTGAGCCCGGTCCGCGTCTTGAACGGACCGTTCTCGTCACGGTGCGCCACGATGTTCTCGGCCAGGCTCGTCGTGATGCCCGAGACGCGGGTCAGCAGCGGCGCCGACGCGGTGTTGACGTCCACGCCGACCGCGTTCACGCAGTCCTCGACCACCGCGTCGAGTGACCGCGACAGCGAGATCTCGGACAGGTCGTGCTGGTACTGCCCGACACCGATCGACTTCGGGTCGATCTTCACCAGTTCCGCCAGCGGGTCCTGCAGCCGCCGCGCGATGGAGACCGCGCCACGCAGCGAGACGTCCATGCCTGGCAGTTCCTGGGACGCGAACGCCGACGCCGAGTAGACCGACGCGCCCGCCTCGGAGACGACGGCCTTGGTCAGCTTCAGTTCCGGGTGCTTCTTGATCAGCTCGCCGGCGAGTTTGTCGGTCTCGCGTGAGGCGGTGCCGTTGCCGATCGAGATCAGGTCCACCTTGTGCCGGGCGCACAGCGCGGCGAGTTCGGCGATGGACTGGTCCCATTTGTTCGCGGGCTGGTGCGGGTAGATCACGTGGGTGCCGACGACCTTGCCGGTGTCGTCGACGACGGCGACCTTGACACCGGTGCGGAATCCGGGGTCGAGGCCCATCGTGGCGCGGGTGCCGGCCGGCGCGGCGAGCAGCAGGTCGCGCAGGTTCGCGGCGAACACGCGGACGGCGTCGTCCTCGGCCGACTGACGCAGCCGCATCCGCAGGTCGATGCCCAGGTGCAGCAGGATCTTCGTGCGCCACGCCCAGCGGACGGTGTCGCCGAGCCACTTGTCACCGGGGCGGCCCTCGTTCGAAATCCCGAACTTGTGCGCGATGCGGGTCTCGTAGTCGGTCGGGCCGGTCCTGGGCTCGTCCGACGGCTCCTCGGGCTCCATCGTGAGGTCGAGGATCTCCTCCTTCTCACCGCGCAGCATCGCGAGGATCCGGTGCGAGGGGAGTTTCGTGTACGGCTCGGAGAATTCGAAGTAGTCGGAGAACTTCGCGCCCTCTTCGGCCTTGCCGTCGCGGACCTTCGAGGCCAGGCGGCCCTGTGACCACATCTTCTCGCGCAACTCGCCGATCAGGTCGGCGTCTTCGGCGAAGCGCTCCACGAGGATCGACCGGGCGCCGTCCAGCGCGGCCTGCGCGTCCGCGACGCCCTTGTCGGCGTCGACGAACACCGCGGCGGCGGCCTGCGGGTCGGTGTTCGGGTCGTTCAGCAGCCCGTCGGCGAGCGGCTCCAGACCGGCCTCACGGGCGATCATCGCCTTCGTCCGCCGCTTGGGCTTGTACGGCAGGTAGATGTCCTCGAGACGGGACTTGGTGTCCGCCGCCATGATCGACGCTTCGAGCGCCTCGTCCAGCTTGCCCTGGCCGCGGATCGACTCCAGCACCGCGACCCGGCGCTCGTTGAGTTCCCGCAGGTAGCGGAGGCGTTCTTCGAGCGTGCGAAGCTGGGTGTCGTCCAGCATCCCGGTGACCTCTTTGCGGTACCGGGCGATGAACGGCACGGTCGATCCGCCGTCCAGCAGGTCGACGGCCGCCTTGACCTGCCCCTCGCGCACGCCGAGTTCTTCGGCGATCTTCTGCTCGACTGTCTGCAGGCCCTGCACGCTCACTCCCACGCTCCTGAAATCCGCCCTCGGGTGCTCTCGGACCCTGCATTCTGCCGCTTCCGCCGAGCCGACTTTCGTATGGCCTCCTTTAATCGAAACCTTGACAGGTGGATTGGTCTGTACCATTTTGATGTGGCCGACGTCACCTGTTCGTGGAGGCCAGCTGTGAAAGTCAAGCCGAAACACGCGTTCCTCGCCCTGCTGTCGTCACTGGCCGTGTGCCTGGGGGTGACTTTCGCGGTCTCGGGCAGCGCCTCGGCCGCCAACATCCTGACCAACCCGGGCTTCGAACTCGGGACCACGAGCGGCTGGACCTGTACCGGCGCGTCCTCGGTGGTCACCACGCCGGTCCACTCGGGCACCCGCGCGCTCAGCGCGACCCCGGCCGGTCAGGACAACGCCCGCTGCTCGCAGAGCGTGCCGGTGAAGGCCAACACCGCGTACACGCTTTCGGCCTGGGTACAGGGCAGCTACACCTATCTGGGCGTCACGGGCACCGGGACGGGTGACAAGAACACCTGGACCCAGGGCGGCGCCAGCTGGAGCCAGCTCTCGCTGAGCTTCACCACCGGCGCGTCCACCACGAGCGTCGACATCTACCTGCACGGCTGGTACGGCCAGCCCGCCTTCTTCGCCGACGACGTGAACCTCGACGGCCCCGGTGGCTCGCCGACCACGACGCCCACCACGACCACGTCGTCGCCCACCACCAGCACCTCGCCGACCACGTCGAGTTCGCCGACGACCACGACGACCAAGCCGAACCCCGGCGACCTGCCCAAGCACGTCATCACCGGGTACTGGCAGAACTTCTACAACGGCGCGAAGGCTCTCAAGCTCGCCGACGTGCCGACGAAGTACAACGTCATCGCGGTGTCCTTCGCCGACGCGACGGCCACTCCAGGCGCGGTCACCTTCACCCTCGACTCGGGGCTGTCGAGCCAGCTCGGCGGCTACACCGACGCCCAGTTCAAGGCCGACATCAAGACGGCGCAGGCACGCGGGCAGAAGGTCATCCTGTCCGTCGGCGGTGAGAAGGGCACGATCCGCGTCGACTCCTCGGCCGCGGCGACGAACTTCGCCAACAGCATGAAGTCGCTCATCGCCACCTACGGCTTCGACGGCGTCGACATCGACCTGGAGAACGGGGTCAACGCGACCTACATGGCGCAGGCGCTGCGGTCGATCCACGCGGCGGGCGGCACGGTCATCACGATGGCGCCGCAGACGATCGACATGCAGAACCCGGCGGCGGAGTATTTCAAGCTGGCGCTGAACGTCAAGGACATCCTGACGATCGTCAACATGCAGTACTACAACAGCGGCTCGATGCTCGGCTGCGACCAGAAGGTCTACTCGCAGGGCACGGTCGACTTCCTCACCGCGCTGGCCTGCATCCAGTTGCAGAGCGGGCTGCGTGCCGATCAGGTCGGCCTCGGCCTGCCCGCCTCCGGTTCCGCGGCGGGTGGTGGCTACCAGGCCCCCGGCAACACGGTCAACGCGCTGAACTGCCTGGCGAAGGGCACGAACTGCGGTTCGTTCAAGCCTTCGACGACGTACCCGACGATCCGGGGCGCGATGACCTGGTCGATCAACTGGGACGCCTCGCAGGGCTACGCGTGGTCGAACACGGTGAGCGCGGGCCTGGCAGGCCTCCCGTGATGATCCGCCGCTAGACCGGGGCGGGTGCCGGCGTCGCGCGGGCGACGGCACCCGCCTCTTCCACGCGTTTCGTCCTCTAGTTGCGGTAGTTCGCGCTGCCAACTACCGCAACTAGAGGACGAATTGCGTTGTGTGGGTCTCGGCGTTGGGGTGGGCCCAGGACAGGAGGCGGTGGGCGGAGCTTTCGAGGGCGTCCAGGTCGCGCTTCGGGATGCTTTCGAACGGCGTGATCACCACCGAAGCGGTCTTCTTCGCCGTCTTGATCTCCCAGAAGCCTTTCACGAACCCGCCGACCAGGATGGTTCCCTTGACCAGCCCGTTCTGGGTGATGACGACCTTGCGGTGTTCGTCGCTGATGATCCGGGTGCGGTCGGCGTAGGACAGCACGGTCTGGTCGAACGGCCCCAAGAGCCGCGCCGGCGCCGGGGTGTCCGGATCGGGGCGCGGAGCGTCTTCGAGGTCGAACAGCTCACGTCCGTTCTCGTCGCGGAACGTCCGCAGTTCCGGCCGCAGCCGCTCGGCGACCGCGCCCAGCTTCGTGATCCCGGCCCACGCCTGCGCGTCCTGGACGCTCGCGGGCCCGAACGCGGCCAGATAGCGCCGGAACATCCGCTCCGGCGACGGCGTCGCGTCCGGTTCGTCGCCGAGCCAGTCGCCGGTGGTCTGATACGTCGGCTGGCCGGACTTCCCCCAGATCCCCCGCGGCGGGAGCTGCACCAGCGGCACCAGCGCCCGCGCGACATGCACCAGCGCCGACGGCCGCACGCCTTCCCAGCGGTTCGCGAGTTCCGCGCCGAGTTCGGCCGCCGAATGCGGCCGCTCGCCCAGCAGTTTGCGGGCGGTGCGGGCGATCTCCTGGTGATCGAGACCCTTGATCTCCGGGGTGAACTGGGTGTTGTCCATCGAACGGTCGTAGAGCGGCTGCACGACCGGCCGCCATGCCAGCGCGTCCGACGGCGTCACCAGGTGCACCGTGCCGCGCATGAGCGCGATCCGCACGACGCTCTTGTCGAGCAGCAGGCTCGCCAGATCTTCCTGGCGGAAGCCGTGCAACCGCGTCCACAGCGCGAAGTACGGCGGGTTCGGCGCCTGTGCCTGCAATCCGGCGAGATGCTCGACCGCTTCGAGCGCGGTCATTTTCGAACGCCGGAGCAGCAGCTGCCGGTCCAGCATGGCACGGTTCAGCGCGCGCCTGCTCAACGTGTCGGACATGCCGCCCACCTTAATCGGGATCGAGGACAGTTACGGTCCTCGATGCGAGCGCCGCTGGCGGGATCCATAATCCCGGCCATGGAACTACCGCCGCCGGTGATCCGGGACTGGGACTACCCGCGCGGCACGGCGAGCATCGTGCTCATGGCCCGGTTCGCGGCCGAGAACGGCGTCAAAGGGCTGGAGGCCTACGAGAACGCTCCGGTGGACGGCCAGGTCGACGCGCGCCAGGAACTCGCGGTGGTCCGTGACCTGATCCGCGGGCTCGGCGGCGGGGACGACGTCGCGCTGCGGCTGAGCAGGCGGTACCGCGTCAGCGCGTTCGGCATCTTCGGCTTCGCGTGCATCAGCAGCCCGACGCTGGGCGAGGCGATGCGGTTCGCCCTGCGCTACCTGGACCTGAGCTTCACCTTCTGCATCCCGCACGTGACCGTCGAGGCGGGGCGGCTCGCGCTGACCATGGACGACAGCCGCGTGCCGGGCGACGTCGCCCACTTCCTGGTCCTGCGCGACCTCGGTGCCATCCACACCGTCATGCGCGACATCCTGCCGGACATCTCCTTGCGCTCCTTGGCGTTCCGTCACGACAGACCGTCCACAGTAGACGAATACGTGCGGACCTTCGGGCTCGCGCCGTCGTTCTCGGCGCCGTCGGACGTCGCCACCCTCGACCCGCTCTTCCTCGGTAAACCGCTGCCGCAGGCCAACGACCAGACGGTCGCGGTCTGTGCCGCGCACTGCGATCTGCTGGTGTCCCGGAAACGCGAGCGGCCCGGGGTCGCCCAGCAGGTCAGGGAACGGCTGGTGCGGCTCGGCGGGGTCGATGCCGGGATGGACGAGGTCGCGCGACGGCTCGCGCTCAGCCCCCGCACGCTGCGGCGACGGCTGTTCGAGGCCGGGACCGGCTACCGGGCGCTGCTGGACGAGGTCCGCCAGGCGCTGGCGGAGGAGATGCTCGACACCGGCGCGCTCAGCGTCGAGGACGTCGCGCTGCGGCTGGGCTACGCCGAGGCGTCGAGCTTCATCTACGCGTTCAAACGCTGGAAGGGGATGACTCCGGCGGCCTATGCCCGGCGGAACGCGTTGCGAGCACGGCCGGGTAGGTGACCCGCAGCAGGTGCAGGATCGAATCGGTGAGGAACACGCGCAGTTCCTCCCGGCCGAGGGTGCCGCGGATCAGCCACTCGCGGGACGCGGCACGCAGCATCCCGCCGTAGGAGCGGATCATCGCGCGGAGTTCTTCGCGGCCCTCGGTGAGGTCGCTCATCAGCGCGGCCGCGAGCACGCGGTCGGCGGCGATCTCGTCACCCTCCAGCATGATGCGCTCGATGTCCGGGTCGCGGCCGACGGCCTCCTGTCCGATCGCGGTCAGCCACGCCTGCTCGTTGCGTTCGACGACCTCGATCCAATGCCGGACACTGATCGCGAGCCGGTCCTCGGTGGTCGTGTCGGGCAGGTTCTCGATCACCGGCGCCGGCACGATCATCATCTGCCGGACGACTTCCAGGTACAGTTCCCGTTTACCGCCGAAGTAGTGGTTGATCAGCGGCCGCGCCACCCCGGCCGCCTTCGCGATGTCCGAGGTCGACACCGAGGCGTAGTTGCCCGCGCCGAACAGCCGCCGCGCCGCGGCCAGGATCTCGGCACGCCGGGCGGCCGGTTCGAGGCGGCGCCGCCGGCCTGAGTGCACGAGCGTCTCCGGATCGGTGCTCATGGGCCGAGCGTAACCGTTTCACGTGACCGCTTGCCGTTACTGAACCGGAACAACCGGCAGGTAACCCTCCGGGCTCCGGCGGCGACGTTGGGGGCGGGGGGACCGTGTGGCATGGGCAGGGACGAATGACCAGTGCTGAACGCGATCCGGCTCGCCGTGCGGGACGGTGGGTCAGCGTGCGTCTCCAGCAGCGTGACGTCCTCATCCAAGGTGACATCGGGGACGAACGCGTCTCCTACGCGGGGATCGTGATCACCAATTTCGAGAACGGTAGCGAGGTCGGCGAACGCTGGATCCCGCTCGGCGTCGATCCGTCGGAGGCGGACGACGAACGGCTCATCCAGCAGTTGCGGGACGCGCTGATCTGGCAGGCGCGCCGCCCGCCGGAATGTTGACCGCGAGCAGGTGACTAAAGGACGTGTCTCCCGAACTGAGCGGCCCGGCCGCGGAAATCCGAAAGCGCGCTTAGAGAGACACCGCCTAAACGCGGATGGGAAGGCCCCAGGCCTCCGCCACGTGTTCCGGGGTCAGTACCGAAGCCGGAGCGCCTTGGCCGACGAGGCGGCCGTCATGGAGCAGCAGGCAGTGATCAGCCCGGCCCGCCACCTCGAGGTCGTGCGTGACGCGCAGGATCGTCGTGCCTTCGGCGAGTGTGGTGCGCAGTGCTTCGTCGATCAGGCCTCGGGCGTGCAGGTCGAGACCTGCCGATGGCTCATCGAGCAGCAGCAGGCCGGCTTGCTGGGCCAGACCCTGTGCCACCAGCGCCCGTTGCCGCTGCCCGCCGGACAGCGTGCCGATCAACCGGTCCGCGATCGCGGTGATGTCCAGCCGCTCCAGACACTCTCCGACGATCTCCCGGTCCATCTTGGTCAGTCGTCGCCAGTGGCCGCGGTGTGCCCAGCGCCCCATCGTGACGGTGGCGCGCACGGTGATCGGCAGTGATCGTGACACCTCGCTCTGCTGGGTCACGTAGGCGACGCGTCCCGGGTCTCGGCGGGTCACCGAACCGGAGGTCGGCGGCAGGACACCGGCGACGAGGTTGAGCAGCGAAGACTTTCCGGCGCCGTTCGCACCGGCTATCGCGGTGAGCCGCGCCGACGGCACTTGGGCGGTGATCCCGCGCAGCACTTCGCGGGAGCCGTAGTGGGCGTGTGCGCGGTCGATCGTGAGCGCCGCTGTGTCCGGGGTCATCGCACCTCTTTCAGATAATGACAATCATTACCACTATAGTGTGACGCGTGGACTGGTTGCTGATCCCCTTCGAGGTGTCGTTCGTGCAGCGTGCGCTGGTGGCGGGAGTGCTCGTGTCAGTGGTGTGCGCCGTCGTGGGCACGTGGGTGGTGTTGCGCGGCATGGCCTTCATCGGCGACGCGATGTCGCACGGCATGTTGCCCGGCGTGGCGATCGCCTCGCTGACCGGCGTGAACCTGCTGATCGGCGCGGCGATCAGCGCCGGGGTGATGGCGCTCGGCGTCACGGCCCTCGGGCGTTCGCGGCGGCTGTCCGAGGACACCACCATCGGGCTGCTCTTCGTCGGCATGCTCGCGAGCGGCGTGATCATCGTGTCGCACTCGCGGTCGTTCGCCGTCGATCTCACCGGATTCCTGTTCGGTGACGTGCTCGCCGTCGGATCCGGCGACTTGGTGGGGCTCGCGATCACCCTGGTCGTCGTGGGGGCGGTGGCTCTGCTGGGACATCGCGCGTTCACCGCGCTCACTTTCGACCTCCGCAAGGCACACACACTGGGGCTTCACCCCCGTCTGGCCAACGCGATGCTGCTCGGGCTGGTCACGTTGACGATCGTCGCGTCGTTCCGCGTCGTGGGGACCCTCCTGGTGTTCGGACTGCTCATCGCCCCGGCCGCGGCGGCGCTCTTCTGGTCGCGGCGGATCACCACGATCATGCTCATCGCGGCATTGTTCGGCGTCGCCGCCACGGTCGGCGGCTTGCTCGTGTCCTGGCATGGGGGTACCGCGGCGGGCGCGACCATCGCCGCCGTCGCGGTCCTGCTGTTCTTTCTGTCCGCGTCCCTGTCCTTCGTACGACAGCGATTCCGTTCCCTGACACCGGAGATCGAGTGCTCACGATGAAAGTGAAAGCAGTGGCGGCCGTCGTCACGGCGCTGACCTTGGCGGCGTGCGGCGCGGAGCCGCGGGGGGAGGTGACCGCGGAAGTCCCGCACGGCTATGTCGAAGGCGCCGAAGAGACGGCCGAGGCGCAGTCCCGGCTGATCGTCGCCGACCCGGACACGGGTGCCGTGCGCGTCGTGGACCTGATCACCGAGGAGGTATACGACGCCGGACGAGTCGACAGCGTGCGGTCCATGACCGGCGACGGCCGCTTCGGCTACCTGACCGCCCGCGACGGCACGACCCGCGTGATCGACAGCGGCTCCTGGATGGTCGACCACGGTGACCACGTCCACTACTACCGGGCGAAGGTCCGTGAAGTCGGCGTGGCACCGGGCAAACAACCTTTGGCGGCCTACAGCGACCCCGTGGTCTCGGTTCTGTCCTATTCGGACGGTACGGCGACGGTGCTCGATCGAGTCGCGCTCGACAGGGGGTCCGTGAGCGAACTCGGGAAGATCGCGCGCGAGCCGCACGCCGGTGTCGCGATTCCCTTCGGCGGGCACCTCATCGCCACGGTGGCGGACCCGGGGAAGCCGCTCGCCCGGGGAGTGCGCGTCCATGACCGTCAAGGGAAAGCCGTGGCGGACATCGATCAGTCGTGCCCCGAACTCCAGGGCCAGGCGGTGACCCGGCGCGGGGTCGTCTTCGGTTGCGCGGACGGCGCGTTGCTCGTGACCGAAAAGGACGGTGCGTTCACCGGGGTGAAGATCCCTTACCCTCGAAATGTCACCGCGCAGGAACGTGTCACCGCCTTCTTCCATCGACCCGGTGCCGCCACGCTCGCGGCCAGGGCAGGGGAGTCCGCGGTGTGGTCACTGGACGTCGCCCGCCGTAGCTGGCAGTACGTCGAGACCGGTCCGGTCGCCGCGGTGAACGCCGTGGGGGAGGGCGGCCCGCTGCTGGTGCTCGCCCGGAACGGACAGCTGCGTTCCTTCGACGGCGCCGGAAAGGAACAGACGGCCATCCCGCTCATGACGCCGGAAGCGGCCGCCGCCGACATGCCCACGATCCAGGTCGACTCGACCCGTGCCTACGTCAACAACCCGCTCTCGGCCGAGGTGTACGAAATCGACTACAACGACAACCTCCGTCGCGCCAGGACACTGAGGGTCGGCGGCAAGGCGGGCCACATCGTGGAGACCGGCCGATGAAGTGTCGCGTACTCGCCCTGTTCGTGGTGGCGCTGCTGGCGGTGGCCGGATGCTCGGGAAGCGGCGGGAAAAGCGCGTCGGTCGTCGTCACCACGAACATTCTCGGCGACATCACCCGCGCCGTCGTCGGCGATCAGGCCGAGGTGACCGTGTTGATGAAGCCGAACGCCGACCCGCATTCCTTCGGTATTTCCGCGCAGCAGGCGGCCAAGGTCGAGCGTGCCGGTCTGATCGTCTACAACGGACTCGGACTCGAGGAGGGCATGCTGCGCACTGTCCGCACAGCCGAGGAAAGCGGCGTGCCGTCGCTTCCCGCCGGGGAGCGGGCCAACCCGATCAGCTACGCCGACAACAAGCCGGATCCCCATTTCTGGACGGATCCCGCACGGGTGCGTGACGCGGTGAAGACGATCGCCGACGAGGTCGTCGCGCATGTCGACGGGGTCGACGAAGCGGTGATCCGCGCCAACGCGGAACGCTATCGCGGGGAGATCGAGACGCTCGACAAGATGATGACCGCGAAGTTCGCTGGGATCGCGCCCGAACGCCGGAAGCTGGTCACGAATCACCATGTGTTCGGCTACTTCGCTCAGCGGTTCGGCTTCCAGGTCGTCGGCGCGGTGATCCCCGGCGGGACGACGCTCGCCTCACCCAGCTCCTCGGATCTGAAAGCACTCGCCGACACCGTTCGCGCGGCCGGGGTGCCGGTGATCTTCGCCGATTCCTCGCAGCCGGACCGGCTCGCACGGGTGCTGGCCGAACAAGCCGGGCTGCACGTCCAGGTGACCCCGCTGTTCTCGGAATCGCTCAGCGAATCAGGCCAGGGCGCGGCCACCTATCTGGAAATGATGCGCGCCAACACCGAATCGATCACCACCGGTTTGACCCGTTCCTGACCGGAACAGACGAAAGGCACAGTGAAATGGCACGAAAAACCCGATACTTCGCGCTGATGGCGACGACGACGAGCGCGCTCGTGCTCGCCGCCTGCGCGACCGAGCAGCCGGCGGCGGAAGCCGGAAAGGAAGCGGCGCCGGCACCGGTCGTCGCCGATCCGGTCGGTGTCACCTATGCCGGTGGAATCGTCCTGCTCGACGGGAAGTCCTTGAAGGAAGCCAAGAACATCCCGCTGGAGGGCTTCAACCGGCTCAACCCCGCCGGGAACGACCGGCATCTCCTGGTCTCGACCTCCACCGGGTTCCGGGTCCTCGACGCCGTCGGTGCCGTGCTGACGGACAACGAGGTGAAGGCGGCCAAGCCCGGTCACGTCGTCCGGCACGCCGGCAAGACGGTGCTGTTCGCCGACGGGACCGGTGAAGTGACCGTCTTCGATCCGAAGACGATCGGTACCGCTGCGCTGCCCTCGCCGAAGCACAAGACGCCGGAAGCGCATCACGGTGTGGCCGTCGAACTCGAAAACGGCGAGCTGGTCACCACCGTCGGGAACGAGGACAAGCGGTCCGGGATCGTGGTGCTGGACAAGGACAAGAAGGAGATCGCGCGCAACGAGCAGTGCCCCGGCGTACACGGTGAAGCCGCCGCGCGCGGCGAAGCGGTGGTGGTCGGATGCCAAACCGGTGTGCTGATCTATCGGAACGGCACCATCACCAAGGTGACCAGCCCGGATCCCTACGGACGCATCGGCAACCAGGCGGGCTCGGACGTCTCCCCGATCACCTTGGGCGACTACAAGGTCGATGAAGCGGCCGAGCTGGAACGGCCGAGCCGGGTGTCCTTGATCGACACCGAGAAGGCCACGCTCAAGCACGTCGACATCGGGACCAGCTACACCTTCCGGTCCTTGGCCCGCGGCCCTCAGGGCGAGGCCCTGGTGCTGGGGACCGACGGGCAGATCCACGTGATCGACCCGGTGGCCGGTTCGGTGACGCGGAAGATCCCCGTGCTCGGCTCCTGGCAGGAACCGATCGAGTGGCAGCAGCCGCGTCCGGCGATCTTCGTCCGTGGCGGAACCGCCTACGTCACCGATCCCGGCAAGAAGGAGATCCATGCGGTCGACCTCGCCACCGGCACGAAGACCGCGACCGGCACGATTCCTGGAACGCCGAACGAGGTGAGCGGCGTACTCGGGGGCTGAAGGGGGCCATGACCGCACGCGACGCGGTGAAGGGCGCTTTCCCCGCGTGACATGCGGGGAAAGCGTCCTTCGGCTACTGGGTCCGGAGGCCCTCGAACGCGATCTTGCACACCGCGTCCGCCAGTTCCGTCCCCGCCGAACCCCGGCGCGGCCGGTACCACTCGATCAGCGAGTTCACCATGCCGTACAGCAGCCGCGCGGTGACCGCGGGATCGATGTCGGGCCGCACGTCGCCTTCGGTTTCGGCCTGTTTCACCAGGTCCGTGACCAGCCGGTCGAATTCGCGCCGCCGCGCCAGTGCCGCCCGCTCGATCTTGGTGTTGCCGCGCACGCGCAGCAGCAGGGTCACGAACGGCAGTTGCTCGACCAGCACGAGGACGCTGCCCCGCACCAGGTGCTCGAGTTTCTCGATGGCCTTGCCCTCGAAGGATTCCGTCTCGGCGGCGACGGCGAACAGGCCGTTCAGCGCGCGGTCGACGGCGAGCCGCAGCAGCTCCTCCTTGCTCGGCACGTGGTGGTAGATCGCGGATTTCGTGATGCCGAGTTTGCGGGAGAGGTCTTCCATGCTGGTGCCGTCGTAGCCGCGTTCGTTGAACAGCCTGACCGCGACCTGCAACAGCGACTCGAGGTCGTAGCCGGGACGGCCCCGGCGGGCGGGGGCCGTCACCCGCGGTCCCGCTCGTCGAGGACGCGGCGCATCTTGCCCAGCGACCGCTCCAGCGTGTCCGGGTCGACCACCTCGACGCCGACGCTCACGCCGACACCGTCCTTGACCCCGGCGATCAGCCGGGCGGCGGCCTGTTCGCGCTGCTCGGCGGGCACGTCCGGACGTGCTTCGACGCGGACGGTCAGGTGGTCCATCCGGCCCTTCGTGGACCGGATCAGCTGGAAATGCGGCGCGAGCGCGGGGGTCACCAGCACGACTTCCTCGATCTGCGTGGGGAAGACGTTGACGCCACGCAGGATGATCATGTCATCGCTGCGCCCGGTCACCTTCTCCATCCGCCGGTACGCCGGCCGCGCGGTGCCCGGCAGCAGCCGGGTGAGGTCGCGCGTGCGGTACCGGATGATCGGCATCGCCTGTTTGGTGAGCGAGGTGAACAGCAGTTCCCCGGTGTCGTGGATGGGCTTCTCGGTGAACGGGTCGATCACTTCGGGGTAGAAGTGGTCCTCCCAGATGTGCAGCCCGTCCTTGGTCTCGACACATTCCTGCGCGACACCGGGGCCCATCACTTCGGAGAGGCCGTAGATGTCGACGGCGTCGATGCCGACGCGTTCCTCGATCTCCGTGCGCATCTGCTCGGTCCACGGCTCCGCGCCGAAGATGCCGACCTTGAGCGAACTCGCCCGCGGGTCGACGCCCTGCCGTTCGAATTCATCGAGCAGCGTGAGCAGGTACGACGGGGTGACCATGATGATCTCGGGTTTGAAGTCGGTGATGATCTGCACCTGGCGCGCTGTCATCCCGCCGGACGCCGGAATCACCGTGCAGCCCAGTTTCTCGGCGCCGTAGTGCGCGCCGAGGCCGCCGGTGAACAACCCGTAACCGTAGGCCACGTGGACCTTGTCGCCCGGCCGCCCACCCGCCGCGCGGATCGACCGCGCCATCACCGTCGCCCAGACGTCGATGTCCTCGGCGGTGTAGCCGACGACGGTCGGTTTACCGGTGGTGCCGCTGGACGCGTGGATCCGGCTGACCTGCGCTTCCGGTACGGCGAACATGCCGAACGGGTAGTTGTCGCGCAGGTCCTGCTTGGTGGTGAAAGGGAACTTCGCCAGGTCTTCCAGCGCCTTGCAGTCGTCCGGGTGAACGCCCGCCTCGTCGAACTTCTTTTTGTAGAACGGCACGTTGTCGTAGGCATGCCGCAGCGTCCACCGCAGGCGCGTCAGTTGCAGCGACTTGAGTTCGTCGATGGTCAGGTTCTCGGCGTCGTCGCTGAAGGCGCTCATCGGGATGCTTTCTGAATGGTGCGGCTGCGGCCGCGGAATTCGGCGACGACTTCCGGCCCACCGGGGGTCTCCCGGTGCACGGTGACGTCGTAGATGCCGTTGCGGCCGTAGCGGGTCCGCTCGGTGGCGGTGGCGATGAGGTGGTCGCCGAGGCGTCCGGCGGTGACGAAGGAGATCTCCGCGCCGGAAGCGACGGTCACCGGTCCATGGCTGTTGCAGGCGCAGGCAAAAGTCGTATCGGCGAGCAGGAAGACGTAGCCGCCGTGCGCGATGTCGTGGCCGTTCACCATCGTTTCGGTGATCTTCATGGTGGCGACGGCGTGCCCTTCGGCGGCCTCGACCAGCTCGATACCCAGCGCGTTCGACGCCCGGTCGCCGGTGAACATCGCGTTGGCCGCGTTGGTCGTCATCGCACCGCCTGGTTACTGACCGAATGGACGGTTGTTAAAGGATGTCGCCAGTAAAGGCGCGACTTCGCGCAGATGTCAAGGGTCCACCGCCGTCCGGGGGTTTGCAAGCGCCGGGTCACGAGCTACAGTGAATTACTGAACGGATGGTCTGTTAATCCACCATTGAAGGGTCGCCCCATGGCATTGCTGCGCAGCTACGTCTCCGGCGGATGGCACACGGCGGACAACGGTGATGCTGTCGGCGTACCGCTGCACGACGCCTCGACCGGCGAGGAGGTCGCCCGGGTCTCGTCCGACGGCATCGACTTCGCCGCCGCGCTGGAGTACGGCCGCCGCACCGGCGGCCCCGCGCTGCGTGAGCTGACCTTCCACCAGCGTGCCGCGCTACTGAAGGCACTGGCCTCCCACCTGCGCGAACACCGCGACGAGCTGTACGCGCTCTCGGCGCGGACAGGCGCGACCAAGGGCGACTCGATGGTCGACATCGACGGCGGCATCGGCGTGCTGTTCGCCTACTCCAGCAAGGGCAAGCGCGAACTGCCGAACGACACCGTCTACGTCGACGGCAACGTCGAGCCGCTGAGCAAGGGCGGCACCTTCGTCGCCCAGCACATCGCCGTCCCGCTGCGGGGCGTCGCCGTCCAGATCAACGCGTTCAACTTCCCGGTCTGGGGCCCGCTGGAGAAGTTCGCGCCCGCGTTCCTCGCCGGGGTGCCGAGCCTGATCAAGCCCGCCAGTCAGACTTCGTACCTGACCGCGCGGCTGGTCGAGATCATCATCGACTCCGGCATCCTGCCCGAGGGCACGCTGCAGTTCGTCGCGGGCAGCGTCGGCGACCTGCTCGACCACGTCACCGCGCAGGACCTCGTCTCGTTCACCGGCTCCGCGTCCACCGCGCGAAAGCTCCGCGCGCATCCGGCGATCGTGCGCGACTCCGTCCGGTTCACCGCCGAGGCCGACTCGCTGAACTGCTCGATCCTCGGCCCGGACGCCGAACCCGGCACCACCGAGTTCGACCTCTTCGTCAAGCAGCTCACCACTGAGATGACGGTCAAGGCGGGCCAGAAGTGCACCGCCATCCGCCGCGCTTTCGTGCCCGCCGGCCTGCTGGACGCCGTCGCCGAGGCCGCGAGCGCGCGTCTGGCCAAGGTCACCGTCGGCAACCCCACCGCCGAGGGGGTCCGCATGGGTGCCCTGGCCAGCCTGGAGCAGCGTGAGGAGGTCCGGCGGTCGCTCAAGGCGCTGCTGGACGTCGGCACCGTCGTCTTCGGCGACCCGGAGCAGGTCGACGTCGTCGGCGCGGACGCCGAACGCGGCGCGTTCCTCTCGCCGGTGCTGCTGAAGGCCGACCCGGAGCGTTCCGAGCCGCACGAGGTCGAGGCGTTCGGCCCGGTGGCGACGCTGCTGCCCTACACCTCGACCGAGCAGGTCATCGAGCTCGCCGCTCGCGGCGGCGGCAGCCTGGTCGGCTCGATCGTCACCGCCGACGCCGAATTCGCGCGCGAGGTCGTCCTCGGTGTCGCGCCGTACCACGGCCGTCTGCTGGTGCTGGACGCCGACGACGCCAAGGAGTCGACGGGGCACGGTTCTCCGATGCCGCAGCTGGTCCACGGCGGTCCCGGCCGCGCCGGTGGCGGCGAGGAGATGGGCGGCGTCCGCGGCGTGCTGCACCACATGCAGCGCACGGCCGTCCAGGGCAGCCCGAAGGTGCTCAGCACGGTCACCGGCCGCTGGGTCACCGGCGCCCCGCGCACCGAAGGCGACGTCCACCCGTTCCGGAAGTCGTTGGCGGAGCTGAAGATCGGTGACTCCGTGGTCGCCGGGCCGCGCACGGTCCTGCGGTCCGACGTCGACCACTTCGCCGAATTCACCGGCGACACCTTCTACGCCCACACCGATCCCGAGGCGGCCGCGGCGAACCCGCTGTTCGGCGGCATCGTGGCGCACGGGTACCTCGTGGTCTCGTTCGCCGCGGGCCTGTTCGTTTCGCCGGAACCCGGCCCGGTGCTGGCCAACTACGGCCTGGAGAACCTGCGGTTCCTCACCCCGGTCAAGGTCGGCGACTCGTTGACCGTGACCCTGACCGCGAAGCAGATCACCCCGCGGATCGACCAGGAGTACGGCGAGGTCCGCTGGGACGCCGACGTGACCAACCAAGACGGCGACTCGGTCGCCAAGTACGACGTGCTGACCCTGGTGGCGAAGGAGCAGTCATGACCGCGACGGTTTTTGAAGGAACACAGTCCGAGGAAGACCTCGAACGGCACTTCGAAGCGACCATCGAGCGTGACCAGCGCATCGAGCCGCGCGACTGGGTGCCCGAGGGTTACCGCAAGACGATGATCCGCCAGATCGCGCAGCACGCGCATTCGGAGATCATCGGCATGCAGCCGGAGGGCCACTGGATCACCCGCGCGCCTTCCTTGCGGCGCAAGGCGATCCTGCTGGCCAAGGTGCAGGACGAGGCCGGGCACGGGCTCTACCTGTACTCGGCCGCGGCCACCCTCGGCGCCGACCGCGCGGATTTGACCGACAAGCTGATCAACGGCAAGCAGAAGTACTCGTCGATCTTCAACTACCCGGCGTTGACCTTCGCCGACGTCGGTGTGGTCGGCTGGCTGGTCGACGGCGCGGCGATCTGCAACCAGGTCCCGCTGTGCCGCAGCTCGTACGGGCCGTACGCCCGCGCCATGATCCGCATCTGCAAGGAGGAGTCCTTCCATCAGCGGCAGGGTTTCGAACTGCTGATGACGATGATGCGGGGCACCGAAAAGCAGCGTGCGATGGTGCAGGAGGCGGTGAACCGCTGGTGGTGGCCGTCGCTGATGATGTTCGGCCCGCCGGACGCGGACTCGCCCAACACCGCGCAGTCGATGGCGTGGAAGGTCAAGCGCCACACCAACGACGAGCTGCGGCAGCGGTTCGTCGACATGTCCGTCCCGCAAGCCGAGGCGCTGGGCGTCACCTTCCCGGACCCGGACCTGAAGTGGAACGCCGGACGCGGGCACCACGACTTCGGCGCCGTCGACTGGGACGAATTCAAGAACGTGTTGAAGGGCAACGGTCCCTGCAACGCCCAGCGCGTCGCGCACCGGCGGCGGGCACAGGAAGACGGCGCTTGGGTGCGGGAAGGCGCGGCGGCCCACGCCGCCAAGAAGGGGGCTTCGGCATGAAGCACGACTGGCCGTTGTACGAGGTGTTCGTCCGGGGCAAGCGCGGCCTGAACCACGTGCACGTGGGTTCGCTGCACGCGGCGGACGACGACATGGCGCTGCACCACGCCCGCGATCTCTACACCCGCCGCAACGAAGGCGTGTCGATCTGGGTCGTGCGCGCGTCGGACATCACGGCGTCCTCGCCGGACGAGAAGGACCCGTTCTTCGCGCCCAGCGGCGACAAGGTGTACCGGCACCCGACGTTCTACGACATCCCCGACAACGTCCCCCACATCTGACATGAGCTTCGACAACGCCTACGAGGCGATCACCGAGGAGAACGACTCCCGCTGGGCCTTCGGCACCGGGTTCGAGGATCCACTGTCCGGAGTGGACACCACGGTCCCGTCCGGTGTGGACGGTGCCAGGCTGGCGGCCTACTGCCTGATGCTCGGCGACGACGCGCTGATCTTCTCGCACCGGCTCCAGGAGTGGTGCACGAACGCGCCCGAACTCGAGGACGAGGTCGCGCTCGCCAACATCGCGCTCGACCTGCTCGGGCAGGCGCGGCTGCTGCTGGCCCGCGCGGGCAAGGCCGACGGCGGCGACCGGAGCGAGGATTCCTACGCGTTCTTCCGGAGCGAGCAGGAGTACCGCAACGTCCGGCTCGCCGAACTCGGAGGCGGGCACTTCGGGCATCTGATCGCCCGGCTGCTGGTGTTCTCGATCTGGCGGCTCGCGCTCCTGCAGCGGTTGCAGTCCTCTGTGGACCCCGTGCTCGCGGCCATCGCGGACAAGGGAGTCAAGGAAGTCACCTACCATCGGGATTACGCCGCGCAGTGGGCGGTCCGGCTCGGCGACGGAACCGAACTGTCGCGTGAGCGGATGCAGGAAGGCATCGACGCGGTCTGGCCCTACCTCGGCGAGCTGTTCACCGCGCACGAGGTCGAGTTCGTCGATGCGCCGTCGCTGCGGCCCGAGTTCGACGCGATCCTCGACGAGGTGCTCGCCGCCGCGACCCTGACCCGGCCTGAAACCGGCGCGCTCGCCGGGGTCTCCGGCCGGATGGGCCGCGACGGCGTGCACACCGAGCGGATGGGCCTCCTGCTGGCGGAACTGCAGAGCGTCGCCAGGGAACACCCGGACGCGACATGGTGACCGCGTACGCCGTGGCGGCCACGGTCACCGATCCGGAACTGCCGATGCTCACCCTCGCCGACCTCGGCGTGCTGCGTGAAGTGACCGAATCCGGCGGTCGCGTGGTCGTGGCGATCACCCCGACCTACACCGGCTGCCCGGCGATGGACACCATGCGCGACGACCTCGTCCACGCGCTGACCGGCGCGGGCTACGCCGAGGTCGAGGTCCGCACGGTCCTCCAGCCTGCCTGGTCGACGGACTGGATCACCGACGACGGCAAGCGGAAACTGGCCGAAGCGGGGATCGCGCCGCCGGGGGCCGCGCCGCGGCGGACCGGCCCGATCCCGCTCACGCTGAGCCCGCCGGTGTCGTCGGTCCGCTGCCCGCACTGCGGTTCCGCGGACACCGAGGAACAGTCCCGGTTCAGCGCGACGGCGTGCAAAGCCCTGCGCCGCTGCCGGTTCTGCCTCGAACCGTTCGAACACGTCAAGGAGATCTAGTGACTGCCACGCTCCGCCGCACGGGTTTCCACACGCTGACGGTGGCCGACGTCCAGCGTTTGTGCGACGACGCCGTCGCGGTGACCTTCGACGTGCCCGAAGACCTCGCCGAAACCTTCCGCTTCAAGGCCGGTCAGTCGCTGACCCTGCGCCGCGAGGTCGACGGCCGCGACGAGCGCAGGTCGTACTCGATCTGCGCGCCTGCCGGTGCGGCTCCGCGAGTCGGCGTCCGCGAGGTGCCGGGCGGGCTGTTCTCGTCGTGGCTCGTGCACGACGTGCGGCCCGGCGACGAGATCGAGGTCGCGGCGCCGACCGGGCAGTTCACCCCGGATCTGGCGGCCGCCGGGCACCATGTGCTGGTCGCGGCCGGGTCCGGGATCACGCCGGTGCTGTCGATCGCGTCCTCGCTGCTCAGCGATTCCGAGGCGACGGTGACGGTGCTCTACGGCAACCGCCGCACGGACACCGTCATGTTCGCCGACGACCTCGCGGACCTCAAGGACCGTTACCCCGCCCGGCTCGAACTCGTCCACGTGCTCTCCCGCGAGCCGCGCGAGGCCGAACTGTTCACCGGCCGGCTGGACGTCGAGAAACTGCGGCGCCTGTGCACCGTGCTGATCCCGATCGAAGACGTCGCGCACTGGTGGCTGTGCGGGCCGTTCGAGATGGTGACCGGCGCGCGGGAACTGCTGCGCTCGCTGGACGTCGCGGGCGAGAACATCCATCAGGAACTGTTCTATGTGGACACTCCGCCGGAGCCGGTGCACCACGTCGATCCGGCCGTCGTGGGGTCCTCCAGCGAGGTGACACTGGTCCTCGACGGCCGGTCGACGACGATGACGCTGCCGCGGAACTCCTCCCTGCTGGACGGCGCGCAGAAGTACCGGCCGGACCTGCCGTTCGCCTGCAAGGGCGGGGTATGCGGGACCTGCCGGGCGAAGATCTGCGACGGCACGGTGGACATGCGGCGCAACTTCGCGCTGGAGAAGGCCGAAGTCGACGCCGGTTTCGTGCTCACCTGCCAGTCGGTGCCGGTCTCCGAAGCCGTCACCGTGGACTTCGACGCCTGAACGGCGATCACGCGTGCTTGGACGGCGACCTCGCGTGCTTGAATGACGATCACGTGTGTCTGAACGGCGATCTCGCGTGTTTGGACGGCGATCTCGCGTGTTTGAATGGCGATCTCGCGTGTCTGAACGGCGATCACGTGTGTTCGGGCCCGTAACTCGCCACTACAGGTGTGTTGCGGGTCCTGGCACGCGAGTTACGGGTCTGAACACGCGAGTTACGGGTCTGAACACGCGAGTTTCGGGCCGAGTACGCGAGTGCGGACCTTCGGGGCCACACCACCTGCACCGGGCATGTCGCGAAAGCCACTTTCGGGACATCAGATGTCCCGAAAGTGGCTTTCGCGACACCCAGATCAGCACTCGGAGCCAGCATGTAGGACGCCACCTTTGCCTCACCCCGGCTAGATCTCCAGCCATCGGGTGATGCCGAGGTCCGTCAGGAACGGCCGGTCGTGGCTCGCCACGATCAACGCGCCCCGATAGGCCCGCAACGCCTCGGTGAGCCGTCGCACGCTCGCCAGGTCGAGGTTGTTCGTCGGCTCGTCGAGCAGGAGCAGTTTCGGTGTCGGTTCCGTGAGCAGCAACGCCGCCAGCGCCGCGCGGAACCGCTCCCCGCCGGACAGTGACGCCACCTCGCGGTCGGCCGTCGCGCCCCGGAACAGGAACCGGGCCAGCCGGGCGCGGATCTCGTTGTCGGTGAGCGACGGCGCGACCCGCCGGACGTTGTCCACTATGGACAGTGTGTCGTCGAGGACGTCGAGCCGCTGGGGAAGCAGCCGGGCGGGGACGAACAGCCCCACCTCACCCGAGCGCGGCGGGAGTTCGCCGGTGATCGTGCGGAGCAGGGTGGTCTTGCCGGAACCGTTCGGGCCGACGAGCGCGATCCGCTCCGGGCCCATGACGTGCAGGTTCACCGGCGGGCCGAACCGGGGAACGGCGTCGATCCGGAGCACGTCGTTCCCCTGGAATACCAGGGTTTCCGGGAGTTCGACGCGGATCTCGGCGTCCTCGCGCACCAGCTCTTCGGCGGCTTTCAGCGTTTCGACAGCGCCCTCCAGTCTGTCGGTGTGCAGATTCCGGTGCTTGCCCGCCGCGATTTGCGCGTCCTCCTGGCGTTTACGCATCCGGACCTTGGGTTCGCGTTTCTGGTCCCACATCTTCTGGCCGTAGCGGGCCCGCCGGTCGAGTTTCATCCCGGCCTCGACCAGTTCCCGCTTCTGTCGTTTGACGTCGGATTCCGCGGCCCGGACATGCCTGCGCGCGGCTTCCTGGGCCACCTCGACGGCGTGCTCGTAGTCCGCGAGGTTGCCGCCGTACGTGATGACTTCGCCGTTGCGGACCTCGTCGATCCGGTCGACCAGCTGGAGCAGCTCGCGGTCGTGGGAGACCACCACGAGGATCCCGCTCCAGCCCTCCACCTCGCGGTGCACGAGTTCGCGGGCCCGGAGGTCGAGGTTGTTCGTGGGCTCGTCGAGCAGCAGCACGGCGGGACGGCGCAGGAGCAGGGCGGCCAGCCCGAGCAGTGTGAGCTCGCCGCCGGACAGGTCCCCCGCCCGCTCGTCCAGGCGGACGGCGCCCAGGCCGAGCCTGTCGAGGATCGCGCGAGTGCGTTCCTTGACGTCCCAGTTGTCGCCGATGGTGGCGAAGTGCTCCTCAGTGGTGTCACCATTCTCGACGGCCTTGATCGCCGAGCGGATCGCGGTGACGCCGAGCACGTCGTCGACGCGGCGGCCGGTGTCGAGGACGAGGTTCTGCGGCAGGTAGCCGATTTCCCCCGGTGCGGTGATCGAGCCGGACTCGGGCCGCAGCCCGCCCGCGAGCAGCCTGAGCAGCGTGGACTTGCCGGACCCGTTCGTGCCGACGAGGCCGGTGCGGCCGATACCCACGGTGAGCGAGAGGTGTTCGAAGACCGGGCCGCCGTCGGGCCAGGTGAAGGTGACGTCGGAAAGCGTCAGTGAAGTAGACATGAGACTCCCTGCGAAGGAGGTGGGATAAGGGCGCAGGTTCGTCTCACAAGAACATAAGGCCAGGGTAGCCCGCACGCGGCTTCGATGCGACCGAATTTCTCCCCGGGCATCCTGTTGTCCGCCGCGGTCTCGCTGGGGCGCGATCACGGTCCGCGCGGTTTCGTGCTAGTTGCCGTTTCGCGGCAACGGAGCGGTCAGGAATGGTGGGCCTGCCCGGCGCGACTTCACCGCCGCCGCGCGGAATGTGAAAGCCATCGCCGAACACTGCGCAACGAAAGCTGTATTCATGCGGAAGCAAGGCAGTCCCGTGGCTCGCCTGAACAAGCGTCGTCGTTTCGCGGCGACAGGATCAGAACGGTGGCTCCTCGGCGCGGGGTGTGTGCAGCGGCGGAGGCGTGCTGTCGTAGGTTGGGCCGGTCGGTGTTGGCCCGGAACTGCCACGGGATGGAGTGGTCGAGGTCGCAGGCCTGGGCGGGCCGGTGGCATCCTCGTCGGACAGCCATGCTGTGGCCGTAACGACTCTCATCACGCCGAACCCGTCCACCTGGCCCTTGTCCATTAAGCCAAGGGTACGGGGCAGCCTGATGATCAACGCCTCGGTGGCGGCGACGCGTACTTGGCGCCCACCGACAGGGCGAACGCGGCTTCATGGGTGACGCTACGCGTGCCTTCGCGATGCCGGTTCAGCTGGGCCAGGGCGATCCCCGCCGGCGCCGCTTGCGCGAGGGCAACGGATGCGTTGTCTTCCAACGAATCCACGGCGGTATTCATGGCCTTCAGATTGTCGGAGTCGGTGATTTCCTCGCCACCGTCGCCGATATTCGGTAGTGCCAGTCGTGGCAAGGGAAATCCGGGATGTGTGCTGACCGTTATTGCGCTCTCTTGGTGCTCCGTGGGTTCCGTGCGGTTGTCGCCGAATTTCGGTAATCGAGGACCTGGCACAAGCCCCAAACGCCCCGAGCGACGGTCTGTCACCTCGGCGACCCGCGACTGGCCGGGGCATACTGGCGGACGTGATCGAACGCCCTCACGTCCTGTTGTCCGCCGCGGTCTCGCTGGACGGTTATCTCGACGACGCGACCGACAACCGGCTCGTGCTGTCCGACCAGGACGACTGGGCCAGGGTGGACGGGCTGCGGGCGGCCTCGGACGCGATCCTGGTCGGCGCGAACACCGTCCGCACCGACAACCCGCGGTTGCTGGTCCGCTCACCCGACCTGGTCGCCGAGCGGGTCGCCGCCGGGCGTCCGGAACAGCCGGTCAAGGTCACGCTCACGCGGAGCGGGTCACTCGATCCGGCGGCGCAGTTCTTCACTGTCGGTGACGCGGAGAAGCTGGTCTACGCCCCGCCTGGCGTCGTCACGGGGGTCAAAGCGACGGTTGTCGAGCTGATCGGCCTGCGGGAAATGCTGGCCGACCTCCACTCCCGCGGCGTACGGCGGCTGATGGTCGAGGGCGGCGGCGCGATCCACACGCGGTTTCTCACCGAAGGACTGGTCGACGAGCTGCATCTGGCGATCGCGCCGTTCTTCGTCGGCGACCCGCGAGCGCCCCGGTTCACCGGGCCCGGCGCGTTCCCGCGTGGGTTGACGCTGACCGGCACGACGAGGCTGGGCGACATCGCCGTGCTGGAGTACCACGCCACGCCCGAACCGTCCGAAGTGGACATTCTGCGGTTGCGTGAGGCCATCGCCCTGGCCGAGAACTGCCCGCCGCGGACGTTCCGCGTCGGCGCGGTCATCACCGACGCCGACGGCGAAGTCATCTCCACCGGCTACTCCGGCGACGGTGATCCGGCGAACCACGCCGAAGAAGCCGCGCTCGCCAAGCTCGAACCAGGAGATCCGAGACTGGCGGACGCGACCATGTACACGTCGCTGGAGCCGTGCAGCTCCCGGACCTCACATCCGAGGAGCTGCACCCGGCTCATCCTCGACGCCGGTATCCCGCGTGTCGTGTTCGCCTGGCGCGAGCCGTCGGTGTTCGTCGACTGCGTCGGGGCCGAAACGCTGGAAGCGGCCGGACGCCGGGTGATCGAGGTGCCTGCCCTCGCCGCCGACGTCCGCCGCGCGAACACCCATATCCCGGGTGTCCGCCCTTGAGCTACTTGCAGGCGTCGCAGCAGCCGCAGCCCAGACCGGTGCACGCCGAGCAGCAACCGTGGCGAAGCACGACCTTCAACAGACGCTTGATCATCGCTGTCCTCCCGATCGTTGTCGTCCCACCGCCCCTGCCACGCTAAGTTCCGCGCATACGACAGTGGTACCGCCGGGAGTGCCAAGCGGCTGCTCCAGCGGGTGACAGCGAGGCTCTCAGGATTCGAGGTCGCCCTCCAGCGAGAGGTAGACCTCGCGTAGCTGAGCCAAAAGATCGGCGTCCGGCTCCGCCCACAGTCCCCGATCGGCCGCCTCGTTCAGTCGCTCGATGATGCCGCGCAGCGCCCACGGGTTGGCCTGGCGCAGGAACTCCTGGTTGACCTCGTCGAGCACGTAGGACTCGGTGAGCTTCTCGTACATCCAGTCGCCGACCACCCCGGCGGTGGCGTCGAAACCGAAGAGGTAATCGACCGTCGCCGCCAGTTCGAAGGCGCCCTTGTAGCCGTGCTTGCGCATCGCGGCCAGCCAGCGCGGGTTGACCACGCGGGCGCGGAAGACGCGGGCGGTCTCCTCGCCGAGGGTGCGGGTGCGGACCGCGTCCGGGGTGGTGCTGTCGCCGACGTAGGACGCCGGAGCGGTCCCGGTCAGCGCGCGGACCGTCGCGATCATGCCGCCGTGGTACTGGAAGTAGTCGTCGGAGTCGGCGATGTCATGCTCACGGGTGTCGGTGTTCTTCGCCGCGACCACGATCCGCTTGTACGAGTTCTCCATGTCCTCGCGCGCCGGCCTGCCGTCGAGGTCGCGGCCGTAGGCGAAGCCGCCCCACACCGCGTAGACCTCGGCGAGATCCTTGTCGTCCCGCCAGTTCCCGGAGTCCATCAGCGGAAGCAGGCCCGCGCCGTACGCGCCGGGCTTGGAGCCGAAGATCCTCGTGGTGGCCCGGCGTTCGTCACCGTGCGCGGCGAGATCCGCGCGGGTGTGGGCGCGGACGAAGTTCTGCTCGTCCGGTTCGTCCAGGTTCGCGACCAGGCGCACGGCGTCGTCCATCAGGGCGATCACATGCGGGAAGGCGTCGCGGAAGAAACCGCTGATCCGCACGGTGACGTCGACCCGCGGGCGGCCGAGTTCGGCGAGCGGGATCGCCTCGATCCCGGTGACCCGCCGTGACGCCTCGTCCCAGACCGGCTGGACACCCAGCAGGGCAAGGACTTCCGCCGCGTCGTCACCCGACGTGCGCATGGCCGACGTGCCCCAGACCGAGAGGCCGACCGAACGTGGCCAGTCACCGGTGTCCTCCTTGTAGCGGCGGAGAAGCGAGTCGGCGAGTGCCTGCCCGGTCTCCCAGGCGAGGCGGCTCGGGATGGCCTTCGGGTCGACGGTGTAGAAGTTGCGGCCGGTCGGCAGCACGTTGATCAGGCCACGCAGGGGAGAACCACTGGGACCCGCCGGGATGTAGCCGCCGTCGAGCGCGTGGAGCACGGCGTCGATCTCGGCACCGGTGCCCGCCAGGCGCGGCACGATCTCGGTGGCGGCGAAGGTCAGCACGCGGGCGACCTCCTGGTGTTCGGGGGTGTCGGCGACGACCTCGGCGACGGCGGCAGGGGACCAGTCCCTGGCCTCCATCGCCTCGACGAGCGAGCGGGCCTTCTGCTCGATGGCGTCCACTTCGGACAGTGGAGCGTCGCTGTTCTCCTTCAGCCCCAAGGCGGAACGAAGGCCCGGAACAGCACCTTGCTTGCCGCCCCACATCTGCTGGGCGCGCAGCATCGCGAGCACGAGGTTGATCCGCGCCTCACCCTCCGGCGCGGCACCGAGGATGTGCAGGCCGTCGCGGATCTGGGCGTCCTTGACCTCGCACAGCCAGCCGTCGATGTGCAGCAGGAAGTCGTCGAACTCCGCGTCGTGCGGGCGTTCCTCGACACCGAGGTCGTGGTCGAGCTTCGCGGCCTGGATCAGCGTCCAGATCTGCGCGCGGACCGCGGGCAGCTTCGCCGGGTCCATCGCGGCGATGTTGGCGTGCTCGTCGAGAAGCTGCTCCAGGCGGGCCATGTCGCCGTAGCTCTCGGCGCGGGCCATCGGCGGGATCAGGTGGTCGACGATCGTGGCGTGCGCGCGCCGTTTCGCCTGGGCGCCCTCGCCGGGGTCGTTGATCAGGAACGGGTAGATCAGCGGCAGGTTGCCGAGGACGGCGTCCGGCGCGCAGGAGGCCGAGAGGCCCGCGGTCTTGCCGGGCAGCCATTCCAGCGAACCGTGTTTGCCGAGGTGGACGACGGCGTGCGCGCCGAACTCCTGCTCCAGCCAACGGTAGGCGGCGAGATAGTGGTGGCTCGGCGGGAGATCCGGGTTGTGGTAGATCGCCACCGGGTTCTCGCCGAAGCCGCGGGGCGGCTGGATCATCAGGATCACGTTGCCGGACCGCAGCGACGCCAGGACGATGTCGCCGTTGTCGACGTACAGTTCACCGGGGGCGGGACCCCAGTGCTCCTCCATCCCTTCGCGCAGCTCCGCGGGCAGCTCGGCGAACCACTCGCGATACTTGTCGGCCGGGACGCGGATCGGGTTGCCGGACAACTGTTCCTCGGTCAGCCACTCCGGATCCTGGCCGCCCGCGGCGATGAGCGCGTGGATCAGGGCGTCGCCGTCCGGTTGATCGGTGCCGGTGGGCTCGACGCCGGGGAACGGGTCTTCGCCGAGGTCGTAACCCCGGTCGCGCATGCGTCGCAGCAGCTCGATCGCGGACGCGGGAGTGTCGAGACCGACGGCGTTGCCGACGCGGGAGTGCTTCGTCGGGTACGCCGACAGCATCAGCGCGATCTTGCGCTCCTGAGGCGGCGTGTGCCGCAACCGGGCGTGCGCCAGCGCGATCTTGGCGACGCGGGACGCGCGCTCGGCGTCCGGCACATACTTGGGGAGGCCGTCGTCGTCGATCTCCTTGAACGAGAACGGGACGGTGATCAGGCGGCCGTCGAACTCCGGGACGGCCATCTGGTTGCCCGCGTCGAGCGGGGAGAGCCCGTCGTCGTTGGCCGACCAGGTCTCGCGATCGCTGGTGAGGCACAGCGCCTGGAGAATCGGGATGTCGAGCGCGGCCATCTCGGCGACGTCCCACGCCTCGTCGTCCCCGCCCGCCCCGACCTCGGACGGTTTGGTGCCGCCCGCGGCCAGCACGGTGACGAGGAGCGCGTCGGCCTTGGCCAGCTCGGCCATCATCTCCGGCTCGCGGGTGCGCAGGGACGCGCAGTGGATCGGGAGCGCGCGGCCACCAGCGTCCTCGATGGCGTCGGAGAGGGCGTGGACGAACTCGGTGTTCCCGGACAGGTGATGCGCGCGGTAGTAGAGGATCGCGATGACCGGGCCGTCTGTTCGCTTCGGTGTGCGTTGGAGGACTCCCCACAGCGGCTGTACCGCGGGCGGCTCGAAGCCGTCACCGGTGAGCAGGAGCGTGTCGCTGAGGAAGCGGTGCAGCTGGGTGAGGTTCTCCGGCCCGCCCTGCGCCAGGTACGCGTGGGCCTCGGCGGCCGTACCGGCCGGGACCGTCGAGAGCTTCATGAGCTGCGCGTCCGGCGTCTGCTCGCCGCCGAGGACGACCACGTGCGCGCCGCTCGCGCGGACCGTGTCGAGCCCGTCGGACCAGCTGCGCTCGGACCCGAGGATCCGGACGACGACGATCTGGGCGCCGTCAAGCAACGCGGGCAACTCGGCCAGGTCGAGCCGGGCCGGGTTGGCCAGCCGGTAGTCGGCCTCGCCGGCGCGGGCGCTGAGCAGGTCGGTGTCCGAAGTGGACAGAAGCAGGATCACGGCAGTCCTCACTCGGGGTGTCCGCGCCCCGGGTCGTGCGGTCGCGACGGCCGGAGTTCCTGGCTTCCCCTCTTTCGGCCGGAGGGGTGACAGTGGCGGGACCGCCCCGGAGTCTCACCGGGTTCCTCCGCTTGCCGACGCGTGGGTTCCCGCTCACTCTCCGGTGCGGTCCGGCGGGAGTCAAGGTGATGTGTCCGGCAGGGGCGAGTGCCCGGGTCGACCTGGTCACCCTGAAGTACGTGAAGGCCCCCTTCATTGCGCTAGGCGCAGTGAAGGGGGCCTTCACGTACTTGGGACGGGGGTGAAGGGCGAGTTTCCTCTTCAGCAGGCTCATGCCGTCCGCTCCGAGGAATCGCCGATGCGCGGGAAAGGGGCGGTGGAGAAGATGATCTCCACCGCCACCTCGAAGAACTCCGCGATCCGCAGCGCGAGGTAGAGACTCGGGCTGTACTCGCCGCGTTCGAGGTAGCCGATGGTCTGGTAGTGCACGCCCAGCGCATCGGCGAGCTCGCGGCGGGAGATGCCCCGTTCCGCCCGCAGCATCGCGATCCGGTTGTAAACGACCTCGCTCATGAACTAGCCAATTCGCTGCATCGCCTTTTCCCGTCGTGCCGCCACCGAGGACCCGGACTCGCGCCGCGCCATGCGCCGCAGGACGACCGGGGCCAGTGCCAATCCGATCACGGCCCACGCGGTCAGCACGCCGAGGGTCTCCCACGGCCGCCAAGATTGCCCGATCTCGATCATCACCGTCGAGTCCGGCAGCAACGAGGACCGCATACCGAGGCCGAGCCAGTACATCGGGAACACCTGCCCGATCCCTTGAAGCCATTCCGGCAGCGCGGTGATCGGGTAGAAGATCCCCGAGATCGCGCCGATTCCCAGCGTGGGCAGCATGATCAGGCCGATGCTGCGCGCGTTCGTGGTCAGCGAGCCGAAAATCGCGCCCATCGGCATGGTGGCGAGCAGGCCGAGCGCCAGCACCCACAGCAGACCCAGCCACGACGCCCACCCGCCGGGTGCGATGCCGTCGAACAGGAACAGGCTGGGGATCAGGACCAGCAGGATGCCGATGACCGTGCTCAAGGACACCGTGACGACCTTGCCGACGAGATAGCCGACCATGCCGTTCGGGGTCGCCTTGGCACGCAGGAGGGTGCCGTCCTCGCGTTCGACGGCGAGGACGCCCGCCATCCCGAGCATGCCGCTGAACACGATCGACGCGCCCAGCACACTCGGCACGGTGGCGGCGCCGAGTGAGAACTCCGTGCCCGGCAGTTTCGCGTCGCGCATGAAGAACATGACGATGATGAAGATCACCGGGAACATGAAGGTATTGAACAGGTCCTCGCGGTTGGTCATCATCTGGCGGGCTTCGAGCCAGCCTCGTCGGATGCCCAGCCGGACGCTGTGCTGAACCGACCTCATCGCGCGCTCACCTCCAAGCTGGGAGCTTCGGCCTTACGGACCAGGGTCATGTAGGTGTCCTCCAGCGACGCCCGCCGGACCTCGAGGTCGCCGATGGCGTCCCCGTGCTGCTTGAACAGTTCGTGCACGTACTTCGTCGATTCGGTCGTCGAGTGGACGAACCGCTGGCCGTCCAGCGTCCAGCGCACCTCGGCCTCGCCGGCGATCTGCCTGCTCAGCGCGTCGGCGGAACCGTCGGCGACGATCCGGCCGTGGTTCAGGATCAGGATCCGGTCGGCCAGTTTCTCGGCCTCGTCGAGGTCGTGCGTGGTCAGCAGGATCGTCGTGTTGTCGTCGTCGGTCAGCCGGTGCACGAGTTCGTGGAACTCCCGCCGGGCCTCCGGGTCCAGCCCGGCCGTCGGTTCGTCGAGGAACAGCAGTTCCGGACGGCCGACGATGCCGATCGCGACGTCCAGCCTGCGCCGCTGCCCGCCCGAGAGCATCCGGACCTTCTTGTCCGCGTGCTCGGTCAGCCCGACCGCGGCGACCAGTTCGTCCGGATCCCACGGCCGCTTGATGCGGTCGGTGGAGTACGGCGCGTAGTAGCCGCCGAGGTGCTCCAGCAGTTCCCGCACCCGCCACTTCGCGTGGTCGCGCCAGGCCTGGAGGACGACCCCCAGTCGCGCCCTCCAGTTCTCGTCCGCGTGTGCCGGGTCGGTGCCCAGCACGCTGACCTCGCCTTCCGAGCGCATCCGGAAGCCTTCGAGGATCTCGATCGTCGTCGTCTTGCCCGCTCCGTTCGGCCCCAGCAGGCAGATCACCTCGCCGCGGTGCGCGGTGAAGTCCACGCCGTGGAGGACGTCGTTCGTCCCGTACCGCATCCGAAGATCTTCGACGGAGATCATCAGGTCTTGTGGATCTCTCATTGGTCACCCCCATCTCAGTGATACGACTGAATGTAGCACACCTACTACGTATGATCTGAGAAATACTCTCGCCCGAGGGCGCCATCTACAGTGAGCGCATGTCCACGAGCACGCGTGTCCGAGCCGACGCGTGCCCCGGCGTTTTCGCCACGCACGACGCGGCCGACGGTCCGCTCGCCCGGGTCCGGCTGCCCGGCGGCGCCATCACGAAAAACCAGCTCAGTGCGCTCACGGACGCCGCCGACGACCTCGGGGACGGCGCTCTCCACCTGACTTCCCGCGGCAACGTCCAGCTGCGCGGCGTCACCCGTCCCGGGCTCGCGAGCAGGCTCTCCGCAGCAGGGCTCCTGCCCTCGCCGTCGCATGAACGAGTCCGCAACATCCTCGCCTCGCCCCTGAGCGGCGTCGCCCAAGAACTCGCCCCGGCGCTCGACAGGGCCCTGTGCGCCGTCCCTGAGCTGGCCGAACTCCCCGGCCGCTTCCTCTTCGCGTTCGACGGCGGTCGCGGCGACGTCTCAGGGGAGGGTGCCGACGTCTGCTGGCGCGACGGCGCGTTGCTGCTCGACGGCGCCGACACCGGCCTGCGCGTCACCGCGGAGCACGCCGTCGAGGCGCTGATCTCGGTCGCGCGCGCCTTTGTCCGCATCAGGGGAGCCGCCTGGCGGGTCAGCGAACTTCCCGACCTGGAACCACTTCTTCACGACATACCGGGTGAAAAGGAAGAACCGCGGGTCTTCGACACGAACCCGGGCCTGCCTATCGGGTCCCTCAGCGACGCCATCGGGGTCGCGCCCGTCTTCGGCCGCCTGACCGCCGGACAGGCGCGCGCGATCGCGAAGGCCGGGGACGCCGTGGTGACGCCGTGGCGTTCCATCCTCGTCCTCGGCACCTTGGACGAGGACGCGGGATTGATCGTCGATCCCCAGGCGCCGTCGCTCGGGATCAGTGCCTGCATCGGGCGTCCGGGCTGCGCGAAGTCGCTCGCCGACGTCCGGGCCGACGCGGCGCGGGTCGGCGAGACCCCGAGGGTCCATTTCGCCGGTTGTGCGCGGCGGTGCGGAAAGCCCGCTCGCGAGCACGTCGACGTGCTCGCGACGGAGGACGGTTATCTGGTCGACGGGGCATGGGTCCCGGTCGGCGATCTGGCCAGGACGTTGGCGCGAAAGGGCAGTGCCGAAGTGAAAGGACAGCAGTGATCGACTACATCCGGGAC
Organism: Amycolatopsis coloradensis; assembly: GCF_001953865.1. GTDB lineage: Bacteria > Actinomycetota > Actinomycetes > Mycobacteriales > Pseudonocardiaceae > Amycolatopsis > Amycolatopsis coloradensis. The sequence goes on along the minus strand of NZ_MQUQ01000017.1, from coordinate 159,867 downwards.
GGGGCCGAGATCTACCGGCATTCGTTCGCCACCATCCGCGAGGAGGCGGATCTCGCGATCCTGCCCGACGACGTGGCGGTGCTGGCCGTGCGGATGATCCACGCGTGCGGGATGGTCGACCTGGTCGACGACCTCCGCTACAGCCTGGACGTGGTGGAGTCCGGCCGGGCGGCGCTCGAAGCGGGCGCGCCGATCCTCTGCGACGCGAACATGATCGCGTCCGGGGTGACCCGCAAACGTTTGCCTTCGGCCAACGAGGTGTTGTGCACGCTGTCCGATCCGAAGGTGCCGGGCCTGGCCGAACGGATGGGCACCACCCGTTCCGCGGCCGCGCTGGAGCTGTGGCGCGACAAGCTGCCCGGTTCCGTGGTGGCGATCGGCAACGCGCCCACCGCCCTGTTCCGCCTGCTGGAACTGCTGGACGAGGGCGTCGGCGCCCCGGCCGCGATCATCGGTGTCCCGGTGGGCTTCGTCGGCGCCGCCGAGTCCAAAGTGGAGCTCGCCGGGCGGGCCCCCGCGCCGTATCTGGTGGTGCACGGACGCCGCGGCGGCAGCGCGATGGCCGTCGCCGCGATCAACGCGATGGCGAGTGAGGTCGAATGAGCGGGCTCGGGAAACTCTGGGGGGTCGGGCTCGGACCCGGCGATCCGGAACTGATGACGGTCAAGGCCGCGCGGCTGATCGGCGAGGCCGACGTCATCGCCTATCACAGCGCCCGGCACGGCCGGAGCATCGCGCGTTCGGTCGCCGAGCCGTACCTGCGGCACGGCCAGCTCGAAGAGAAGCTGGTCTACCCGGTCACCACCGAGACCACCGACCACCCGGGCGGCTACGAAGGCGCCATCGCCGACTTCTACGAACTGAGCGCGAAACGGCTCGCCGAACATCTCGACGCCGGACGCGACGTGGTCGTGCTCTGCGAAGGCGACCCGTTCTTCTACGGCTCCTACATGTACATGCACGAACGGCTCGCCGACCGCTACGAGGCGACCGTGGTGCCCGGCGTGACGTCGGTCAGCGCGGCCTCGTCGGTGCTCGGCCGCCCGCTGGTGCAGCGCGACGAGGTCCTCACCATCCTGCCCGGCACGCTGCCCGCGCCGGAACTCGCGCGCCGCCTCGCCGACACCCAGGCCGCGGCCGTGCTCAAACTCGGCCGCACGTTCGGCAACGTCCGCGAGGCGCTGGCCGAAGCCGGGAAGCTGGACGACGCCGTCTACATCGAACGCGCGACCTGGCAGGCGCAGCGCGTCGAACCGCTCGCCGACGTCGACCCGGACTCGGTGCCGTACTTCTCGCTGGCGCTGCTGCCCAGCCCGGCCTACGCGTCGCGTCTCGCGGGAGAACAGGAGCCGGTCAAGCCCGTCGAAACCCACACCGGTGGCGAAGTCGTGGTCGTCGGCCTCGGCCCGGCGGGACCGGACTGGCTGACCCCCGAAGCGACCGGGGAACTGGCCGCGGCGGAACACATCGTCGGCTACGGCCCGTACGTCGCGCGCGTGCCGCAGCGCGCGGGCCAGCAACGGCACGCGTCGGGGAACCGGGTCGAGGCCGAACGCGCCGTCGAGGCGCTGGAACTGGCCGCGAAGGGCGCCAAGGTCGCGGTGGTGTCGTCGGGTGATCCCGGCGTGTTCGCGATGGCGTCGGCCGTGCTGGAGCAGGCTGGGAGCACCCTGCACGGCACGGGGACGCGGGTGCGGATCGTGCCGGGGGTGACCGCCGCGCAGGCGGCCGCGTCCCGGGTCGGCGCCCCGCTGGGGCACGACTACTGCGTGCTGTCGCTGTCCGACCGGCTCAAGCCGTGGGAGATCATCGAGAAACGGCTCGACGCGGCGGGTGCCGCGGACCTCGTGCTCGCGCTGTACAACCCGGCGTCGCGCACGCGGACCACGCAGCTCGCGAAGGCCCGTGACGTCCTGCTCCGGCATCGCGCGCCCGAGACGCCGGTGGTCGTCGCCCGCGACGTCGGGGGCGCGGAGGAGGACATCCGCGTCGTCACCCTCGGCACGCTGGATCCGGCGACGGTGGACATGCGCTGCCTGCTGATCGTGGGCTCGTCGAAGACCAGAGCCGAGAACGGAGTCGTCTGGACGCCGCGCACTTACGAGTGATGGCGTTAGCCCGGCGTTGCGCGCCTGCCCGAGCAGCACCGCGCGATCGTCCGTGCCGACCTTGGCGTGCACCGCCGAGAGGAAAGACCTTCGCCTTCCGCCACGACGACGGGCCGATCCAGCTGTGGGACATCGGCGATCCGGCCCGGTTCGCCGAACCGCGGGTCCTTCCGGTCGGCGGCGGGACCGCGTGGTCGCTCGCGTTCACCCCCGACGGGCGGACGCTGGTGGCGAGTCAGGGCCTGGACTCTTCCGCGGTGACACTCTGGGATATCACCGACCGCGTGCACGCCGTGCGGCTGGCGAAACTGGGCGGCAGTCCCGAAGGCATCGGACATCTCGCGTTCGGGCCGATCCGCGGAATCCGGTCGACCAGGCGCGGATCAGCGGGCTTCGCCGCGACGGTCAACTCGCTGGCGTACTGGCAGGACGGGCGCACGCTCGCGATCGGCGGCAGCGGTGTGCAACTGTGGCAGACGGACACGGGCCACGTCGGCGAGGAGATCTGCGCACTGGCGACGCCGAGGATCACGAGGGAAGAGTGGGAGAGGTGCTTTCCGGGGCTCGAGTACGCGCCACCGTGCGGATGAGGTGATTCCCTCCGTAATAAACATATAGCGCATAGGGGGACTTGCCACAAGACCCCGGTCATGCTTCAGACTCACTCGCCGTAGCCGAAACCTGGCGAAATGGGAGTCTGTGTCAACTCAGGGTCATGAAGAAGAGCTGCTGTCCGAGCGCGAGTACGTCGCCGGGCTCTACGCGCGCCTGGACGCCGAGCGCGCGCGGGTGAAGGGCGAGTACCAGGCGGCACTGGGGGGAACCGGCGGGACGGCCATGGAACGCGACGTCGAGGTGCGGGCGCTGGCCAGGGAGTCGCGGCGGCTGGACGTCGTGGACAACGGACTGTGCTTCGGCAGGCTGGACAGCGTCGCGGGGGAGACCTCCCACATCGGCCGGATCGGGCTTTTCGACGAGAAGAACGACTACGAACCGGTGCTGCTCGACTGGCGGGCACCGGCGGCACGCCCGTTCTACACCGCGACCGGCGCGACGCCGGAGAAGATGCGCCGTCGCCGTCAGTTCCACACACGCGGACGCGAGGTGCTCGGGTTCACCGACGAGGTGTTCGGCCGTCCCGGCGGCGACGTGGAGGGTGACGCCGCGCTGCTCGCGGCCGTCAACGCGCCGCGCGGCGACGGCATGCGCGACATCGTCGCGACGATCCAGGCCGAACAGGACGAGATCATCCGGCACGAACATCCCGGCGTGCTGGTGATCGAAGGCGGGCCGGGTACCGGCAAGACCGTGGTGGCGCTGCACCGCGTCGCCTACCTGCTCTACACCCAGCGCGAGCGGATGGAGCGCCACGGCGTGCTCGTCGTCGGGCCGAATCCGGCGTTCCTGCACCACATCGGCCGGGTCCTGCCGTCGCTGGGCGAGACCGACGTGGTGTTCATGACCACCGGCGACTTCGTTCCCGGCAAGCACGTCACCGCCGAGGACGGTCCGGAGGCGGTGCGGCTCAAGGGCTCGTTGAAGATGCTGGACGTGCTGGCCGCGGCCGTCGCCGATCGGCAGTCGCTGCCGGCGGAGCCGCTGCCGGTCGACCTGTCCGACGTCACCGTCCGGATCGACGCCGAGACCGCGGAATGGGCGAGGGAGGAGGCCCGCAAGAGCGGACTGCCGCACAACGAAGCGCGTGCGGTGTTCACCGACATCGTCACCTACGTCCTGACCGAGCGGGCGATCGCGCGGATCGGCCGCGGCTGGCTGAGCCGGGACGACCGCGACGAATGGGAGCGGCTGCGCAAGGACCTGCTCAAGGAACTGGCGGAGAGCGAGACGTTCACCGCCGCCCTCGACGCGCTTTGGCCGATCCTGACCCCGGAAAGCCTGCTGGGTTCGCTACTCGCGTCCCCGGAACGGCTTCGCGCGGCGGGTGCCGACCAGGCGCTGCTGCGTGCCGACGGCGAGGCCTGGACGGTGTCGGACACGCCGCTGCTCGACGAACTCGTCGACCTCCTCGGCCGTGACACGGCGGCCGAGAAAGCGGCCGAGGCAGCCGTCGCGCGGGAGAAGAAGGCCGAGGCTGAGTACGCCGAAGGTGTGCTGGACACGATGAAGCTGGACCGTGAGGAGATGGACGAGGACGTCCTCCTGTCCGCCGAAAACCTGCTCTTCGCCGACGAACTCGCCGATCGTTTCGTCGAGCACGACACGCGCAGCCTGGTCGAACGCGCTTCCGCGGACCGGGACTGGACCTACCGGCACGTCGTGGTCGACGAGGCGCAGGAACTGTCCGAAATGGACTGGCGGGTGCTGATGCGGCGAGCACCCAACCGGTCCTTCACCGTCGTCGGCGATCTGGCGCAACGCCGGTCCGAGGCGGGGGCGCGGTCATGGGGCTCGATGCTGGAGCCGTACGTGCCGGGCCGCTGGGTCTACCGATCGCTGACGGTGAACTACCGCACCCCGGCGGAGATCATGGCCGTCGCCGCCGCGGTGCTCGCCGAATTCGCGCCCGAGGTGCGGGCACCGGATTCGGTCCGCTCCAGCGGTGTCCTGCCGTGGGCTCGTCAGGTGGATTCCTGGGCAGCCGCCATCGAGGAGTTCGTCAAGGACGAAGCCGGGCGGGAGGGGACCAGTGTCGTGATCGGGCCGCCGGGGGTGCCGGGCACCGTGCCCGCCTCGGAGACGAAGGGCCTCGAGTTCGACGCCGTCCTCGTCGTGGACCCGGCGCGGATCCTCGCCGACGGCCCGCGCGGCGCGGCCGAACTCTACGTCGCGCTCACGCGCGCTACGCAGCGGCTCGGCGTCCTGCACGACGGCCCGCTGCCGCCTGCGCTGGCCGCGCTGGACCGCGACTAGAGGACTACTTGCGCCAGGTGGCGTCCAGCAACTCATCGACGACGGCTACCTGAAGGAGATCTTCTGAGGGACGTCCGGCAGATGCTCGCGGAGCTGGACGCGCGGGTCGTTCGGCGCCGAGGACGAGGCGTGCCGCTTCCTGTACGACCCGCTCACCTGGAAGGCGCCCGAGCCGAACCGGCAGACACCCGAGGAGGCCGAAGCCTCGCGCCTCCACAACGAGCGCAGGCAGGCCGAAGACCGGCGTGACAGGAAAGAACGGTACAACGATCTCCAGGGAGAGCTGAAGGGGCCCATCACCGCGTCTCATGCGGTGATGGGCCCCTTTGCGTCTCACGCGGGAAAGTTTCTTCAGCTCCTAGCGCGTCGGGTCCTTGCCGTTCGGCTGCCGCGGTCCCGGACCCGGCGACCACCAGCCGGGCACGACCTTCTCACCGTGGATGATCGTCGGAGCGATTCCCTCGGTGAACGGTTCGACCTGCAGCAGCTGTCCCCAGGACTGGCTCGGCTGGCCGATCAGGTAGCTGGGCACCTCGGGTTCGGCGGCGACCTCTTCGAGCCAGCCGATCGGCCCGCCGTTGGTGCTGGACGCCCAATTCGCCTCGTCGGCGACGGCGCCCGCGGTGATCCGGTAGTCGGGCATCTTCGAGATGCCGTCGTGCGAGGTCACCGGCTGCACACACGGGTAGACGAACGACGCGGGCCAGTCGACGTACACCGGTTTGCCCGCGATCTTCTCGGTCAGCGTGGTGAACGTCGGCACGCGGGGCGCGGACGCGGCGATCCAGCCGTCCTCGGTGAGGTCGTTGTCGACGATGTTGATCCGCACGGACGTCGTCTCGGCGGGCAGGTCACGCAGGTTGATCCGGGTGTCGTTCCAGCCGTTGGTCCCCGCGCCCGGCGGAAGCACGAACTGGCTGCGAAGCACCTCCACGCCTTCGCCGGTGTTCACGCCGTAGTCGAGGCTGACCGACGTCGGCCGCCGCGAGGCACCCGCGGTGGCGACCACGATCTGGCCGTCAGCGGGCTTCTCGGCGAGGGCGTACCAGTCGCTGCGCAGCCGCCCTGCCCGCGTTTCGGGGTCGAGGAAGCTGCTCCACATCGGCACTTCGTCGGGTTTGAAGCCGTGCGGCGGTTCGGCGAGCGGATCCTTGTCGTCGATCGCACGGGTGTGGAACCCGGTCTGCACGCGGCCGTTGTCCTGTTCCGGATCGGGCAGCGGCGGCGGGGTCTGCCCGGCGGGCGGCTCCTCCTTCTTCACCGGGACGGTCCGCTGTTCGGGCTGGGCCCGCAGGATGCTGGTCGCGGCGTCCCGTTCCACCATCACTTGATCGGAGAGGTTGCAGCTCTTGCCGGACAGGTGCCCGAAGTTCGCGGCGCCGAGACTGTAGGAACCGGCCTGGTTGTGGATCGCCCACGCCATGCTGACGAACTCGCCCGTCGCCATCAGGCCACAGACCACCACCAGCGAGAGCGACCCGAGCCGCAGCGACCGGCCCCGCCTTTCCTGCGGTCCCGCTGGCAGCCCCGGCCGGTGCGCGCGGACGTTCTCCACGAACGCGTAGATGCCGGAGATCGCGGCCGCGACCAGCAGGATCGTCGACAGCGGGAGCCCGCCGATCGACGGCGCCACCGCGGTCCACTGCACACCGAGTTTCGACACGAACCAGAACGAGTTCGGCCCGGTCGCGGCGAGCGCGCCGACCACGAGCAGCCCGGCGAGGAACGCCGCCCGGTTGCGTTTGGACCGCAGCACCGTCGAACTGGTCGCCAGCGCGGTCAGCGCCGCCATGGCCGCGCCGACGGCGGCGAACGCGCCGAAGTGGTGCGTCCACTTGGTCGGGGTCAAGGCCAGCAGGAGGAAGAAGAGCGCGACCGTGCCGATCAGGCGGCGGCTGGGGCCGAGCGCGGCACCCGGGATCCGGCCGCGGCGCAGCAGCACCACCAGGCAGGTGCCGGTGCACAGCAACACGAGCAGGACGGGGAAGCGGCGCGGCATCGAGCCGTCCGGCAGGCTTTCGAAGAGCAACTGGTAGCGCGCGAGTTCCTGGAACCAGGACAGGTTCGGCCCGACCTGGGTGCGGATGCGGGTCGCCTCCTGCACGGTGGCGAAGGTCTGGTCGGCGAACACCACGACCAGCACCAGCAGCCCGGCGGCCAGCACCGGCGCGAGCACCGGCAGCCAGCCGTTCTCGGCGCGCTGGCGGACCAGTTTGAACAGCGGGCGGGCGGCGACCAGGAACGGCGCGACCGCGATCAGCCCGGTCGGCGTCGCGGCCAGGGTGAATCCGGCGGCGGTGAGGCCGAGGGCCAGCGGCAGCAGGCGGCGGGTCACGAGCGCGCGCTCCACGGCGCAGATCGCCAGCAGCGAGCCCAGCGCGGCGACCGGTTCCGGCCGGACACCGTTGTTGAACGGCATCCACCAGACCAGGAAGACCGCGGCGGCGGCCCAGCCCGCCGCGCGGCTCGTCCGGACCTGGGGGCCGAGGCGCGGCATGACCTCGCGGCTGATCAGCAGCCAGCTCAGCACGCCGAGCACGAACGACGGGAGCCGGATCCACGGCGGCACCGTGCTGACGTGCGCCATCAGCTGGAACACGTGGTAGAACCAGCCGAACGGCGCTTCGGCGACGCCGAACCAGCGGTGGTAGTTGGTCAGGTAACCGGTGTCTTCGGCGACTCTGGACATCGTGAGGATGTAGCCGTCGTCCGAGGTGACCGGGCCGATGAACACCCACGCGCCGAGCGCGATGATCACCGTCGCGTCGCGGGCGGTCAACCGCCACCAGCCGACCGGCGCCCAGCGGGGCGCGCGGCGGGCGAAACCGGAGTCCATCCGCCACACCGCGATCAGGCAGCCGATGAACGACAGTGCCGCGATCAGGCCGATGATCCACTTGAGCACCGTCGGCGAAGTCTGGTAGCGGGTGTCCGGGACGACCGAGACGTGCAGACCGCCGATCGGGTCCTTGCCCGCGTTGATCGACGAGTAGATCCCGACCAGCCGCGGCCGGACGTCGCCCTCGGCGTGGAAGACCACGGTCTCGGCGACGGTCAGCGTCATCTGGTTCGCGTCCGCCGACAGCTTGACGTCGCAGTTGTTCGGTGAAGTTGACGGAGGAGGCAGCGGCTGCTGCACGATCTGCTGGCCCTGGCTCGACGCGAGCAGCACACCGTTGTCGATGCGCAATTGCAGGCCGACCCCCTTACCCGCGCGCGGGTCGGTGCGGCCGTCGGGCACGGTGGAGAACAGCAGGGCCTGACCCTGCGAACGCGCGTCCAGCGAACGGACGGTCGTGCACGGGAGATCGACGCGCAGGTCCTGTGCCCAGTACCCGGTCAAGGGCGCGTTGACGGAGCGGGTGTCGCCGCCCGTTGGCCAGACGACCTCCGCTGTGTCCTGCACCACCGGCAGGAAGGGGAAAGCCAACGCGCACAAGGCGGACAGCAACCCCAGCGTGACAGCGATCAGACGCATCGGCGCAACGCTAACGGGTCTGGTCCGAACGGCTTACGCAGGGCTGCCCTTCGTCGTGACGCTGAGCCAGGTTAAGGCGCCCTGAACTGTCGTTACGCCGGCCGTGCCGGGTCGCCACGGCCGCCGGACGACGACCACGGGGAGGGCGAGTTCGCGGGCCGCGGTGAGCTTCGCCGCGGTCATCGCACCGCCGCTGTCCTTCGTGACGAGAACCTGGATGCCGTGCCCTTCCATCAGCGCGCGTTCCTTGGCGGGCTCGTAGGGTCCTCTGTCCAGCAGGACCTCGTGACGGCGGGGGAGCGGCGCCGCGGGCGGGTCGACGCAGCGGATCAGGAACCAGAGATCGAGCCCGGCGAAGGCGGCGAGCCCTTGTCGTCCGCTGGTGAGGAAGACACGTTCGCCGAGATCCGGAAGCAACCGCGCGGCGTGGCCGAGGTCGTCGGCCCAGTGCCAGGTGTCGCCGGGCTGTTCCGTCCAGCCGGGCCGGGCCAGCCTGAGCAGCGGTGTGCCCGTTTCGCGCGCGGCTTCCGCCGCGTTGGCGCCGATGCGTTCGGCGAACGGATGCGTGGCGTCGATCATCGCGGTGACGGCGTTCTCGGTCAGCCAGCGCGCGAGCCCTTCCGGGCCTCCGAAGCCGCCGACACGGACTTCGCCGTCCGGCAGCCTCGGACGCGCGACACGGCCCGCGAGTGACGAAACGACATGCTCGCCGCGCGCCACCAGCTCCTTCGCGAGTTCTCGGGCTTCGCCGGTCCCGCCCAGGATCAGCAGCGTCATCGGGCTACGGCGGCACGCCAGCGCTCGAGGGTGCGCAGGTTGGCGAGCGTCTCCGCCCAGGTGAGCTCGGGTGCCTGCCGGTCGGCGAGATGCGTGGCGACGTGGTCGGCTTCGCGCGCGAAGAGGCCTTGCGTCGCCTCGACTTCGATCACCTCGGGCTCGCCGCCTTCCGGCGTGAGAATGATCGGCGACGTCTTCGGTTTGCGCATTTCGTGAATCCACGCCGGCTTCGGCACGTACAGCTGTCCTTGCGAGCCGTACACGCGGATGTGGTCGTCTTGCGTGAGCTGGAAACCGCAAGCCAGCTGCGCGAGGATCCCGCCCGGCAGCCGCAGCAGGCCGAACGCGACCTCGTCGACGCCGTTCTCGTCGAGCCTCGCCATCCCGAGCACCTCTTCGGGCTCGACGGCGTCCTGCCCGGTCGCCGCCTGGGAGACCAGCCGCGCGAGCGAGGTGCAGTAACACCCGACGTCGAAGATCCCGCCGCCGCCCAACGCGGGATCGGTGAGCCGGGGGACGGCGAAGTTGTAGCTGAAGGCGACGTCCACGGCGCGGACCTCACCGATGGCGCCGCAGGAGATCAGTTCGGCCAGCCGCCGGATCTGCGGGTGCAGCCGGTACATGAACGCCTCCATGAGGAAGACGTCGTTGACGCGGGCCGCTTCGATGACCTTCTCGGCCTCGCTGATGGACACGGTCAGGGGCTTCTCGCACAGGATGTGCTTGCCCGCCTCGGCGGCGCGGATCGCCCACTCGCCGTGCAGCGGATGCGGCGTCGAGATGTAGATCGCGTCGACGTCCGGATCGGCGAGCAGGTCCTCGTAGGAGCCGTAGCACTTCGGGATCTCGAAGCGGCTCGCGAACTCGGCCGCCCGGTCGCCGGAGCGCGCGGCGACGGCCTCCAGCACGCCGTGCTTGCTCTCTTCGACACCCGCCGCGAACTCGGCGGCGATGGTCCCGGCGGCCAGCAGGCCCCAGCGAAGGTTCTTCACAACGACTCCGGTTGGTTGGCGCGATCACGGGTGGCCGAGTACAGGAAACTGTCGGGAAACCCCTCGGCGGCAAGGACTTCCCCGACGAAGATCATGGCGGCGCGGCTGATGCCGGCCTCGCGGGACTGGGCGGCGATGGTGCCGAGCGTGCCGCGCAGCACCTGCTCACCGGGCTGACTCGCCAGCGCGACCACCGCGGCCGGGCAGTCGTCCCGATAGAAGGGACGCAACTCGCCGACTACTTGCTCGATGCGGTTGATCGCCAAGTGCAGCGCGAGGGTGGTGCCGGTCCGCGCGAAGTTCGCCAGCGTCTCACCCGGAGGCATGGCCGTGGAGCGGGCCTGTGCCCGCGTGATGACCAGGCTCTGTCCGACCTCGGGCACGGTCAGTTCGCGGTTGAGCAGCGCGGCCGCGGCGGCGAACGCGGGGACGCCGGGAGTGACGTCGTAGGGGACACCGGCGGCGTCGAGCCGGCGCATCTGCTCGGCGACCGCGCTGTAGATCGACGGATCGCCGGAGCAGAGCCGCGCGATCTCGTGGCCGTTCCGGTGGGCCTCGACCATGCGCTCGACGATCGCGGGGAGATCGAGGTTCGCGGTGTCGATGAGGTTCGCGTCATCCGGGCAGTGGGCGAGCAGGTCGGTCGGCGTCATGCTGCCGGGGTACAGACAGGTCTCGCAGCGGCCGAGCAGGTCACGGCCCCGCACGGTGATGAGGTCGGCCGCGCCGGGGCCCGCGCCGATGAAGTGCACGCTCAAGGTTTGCTCCACTGTGTGACGACCCGCGCCGGGGTCCAGCCGGTGAATCCGCCCAGCGGCGCTGCCTGTTCGACGCCGACGCGGATCAGCTCGCCACCGTGTTCGGTGTAGGCGCGGGCCAGTGCCTGCTCGGATTCGAGGGTCACGCCGTGCGCGACCAGCCGCGCTCCGGTCGCCAGGCAGGCGTCCAGCACACCGGGCACGGTCACCCCGCCGCCGAGGAAGATCGCGTGCGGCCTGGTCAGTCCTTCGAGTGCTTCCGGCGCGGCACCGATCACCACGTCGAGTTCCGGGACGCCGAGCGCGTGCGCGTTCCGGGTGATCCGGGCGGCTCGCTCCGGTGACCGCTCGATCGCGATCGCCCGGTTCAGCGGATGCACTCGCGACCACTCGATCCCGACGCTGCCCGCGCCCGCGCCGACGTCCCACAGCAGCTCACCGGGCGACGGCGCGAGCCTGGCCAGCGCGGACGCGCGGAGGTCGCGTTTGGTGAGTTGCCCGTCGTGGTCGAAGGCGTCGTCCGGCAAGCCGGTCAGCGGCAGTGCGAGCCCGTCGGCCTCGATGGCGAACACGGTCAGCGAGCCTGGGCCGATCCGCTCGTCGGGGCCGCCTAGGTCGGACAGCGCGGTGACGCGGCTCTTGCCGTAACCGCGGGCTTTCAGCAGGTCAAGCAGGTCTTCGGCGTTCGCCCCGAGGACGAGGATCCGGCGGCCGGGCGCCAGCGCCCGGCTCACCCGGCCGATCGCGCGGCCGACGACGGTGACGACCTCGGTCTCCTCCGCCGCCCATCCGAGCCTCGCGCGCGCCAGTGTCACTGAAGAGAGCGCGGGCAGGACCTCGACGTCGTAGCCGCGCTGGACGAGCGTCGTGCCGATGCCGGACAGCAGGGGATCGCCGCTGGCCAGCACACAGACCCGGCCTTCTCGTTCGGCGAGGAACTCGTCCAGCCCTGGCAGGAGCGGGCTGGGCCAGGGTTCGCTTTTCATCCCGGCGGGCAGGTACGCGAGTTGTCTCGGCGAGCCCACGACCACGTCGGCGTTCACCACCGCTTCCCTCGCTCGCGAGGACAGACCGGGCCAGCCGTCGGCCCCGATCCCGACGACCGTCAGGGGTGATTTTTCGCGCACGTTCGTCACCGTAGATGAAGGTTTTCCTATGCGATGATCGGCCAGAGGTCGTCGACGATGAGGGAGTGCTGTGAAGCCGTACCCGTTCACCGCCGTTGTGGGGATGCCGGATCTGCGCCTGGCGCTGGTGCTTTCCGCCATCTCGCCCGCCGTCGGCGGGGTGCTGGTGCGAGGGGAGAAGGGCACGGCGAAGTCGACCATGGTGCGCGCGCTGGCCGGGCTGCTGCCCGGCGTCGACGTCGTGGACGCGTGCCGGTTCTCCTGCGATCCCTTCGCACCCGATGCGGCCTGCCCGGACGGTCCGCACGCCGAGGGCTCGCCCGCGCACCGCCGTCCCGCGCGGCTGGTGGAACTGCCGGTCGGCGCCGCCGAGGACCGCGTGATCGGCTCGCTGAACCTGGAACGCGCGCTGGCCGACGGTGTCACCGACTTCCAGCCGGGCCTGCTCGCGGCCGCGCATCGCGGGCTCCTGTACGTCGACGAGGTCAATCTCCTGCACGACCACCTGGTCGACACGCTGCTCGACGCCGCCGCCATGGGACGCGCGACCGTCGAACGCGAAGGCGTCTCGGTGTCGCACGCCGCCCGGTTCGTCCTGATCGGCACGATGAACCCCGAGGAGGGCGAACTGCGGCCACAGCTGCTGGACCGTTTCGGCCTCACCGTCGAGGTCGCGTCCAGCCGGGATCCCGAACTGCGGGTCGAGGTCGTCCGGCGACGGCTCGCCTACGAGGCGGATCCCGACGGTTTCGGCGGTCAGTACGCCGCGGCCGACGCCGAACTGGCCGCGGACATCGAGGCGGCACAACGACTTCTGCCGTCGGTCAAGCTTCCGGACGACGCACTGCGGCAGATCGCCGAGGTCTGCGCGTCCTTCGAGGTCGACGGGATGCGCGCGGACATCGTGACCGCGCGGACCGCCGTCGCGCACGCCGCCTGGGCCGGGCGGACCGAGGCGACCACCGAGGACGTCCGGGTCGCGGCCCGTCTAGCGCTGCCGCACCGTCGTCGCCGGAATCCCTTCGACGCGCCCGGAATCTCCGAGGAACAGCTGGAGCAGGCGTTGCAGGACGCCGAGCCGGAAGGTCCCGGTCCCGACGACGACGGCCCCGGCTCGGGCACTCCTCCGGAGGGCGGCGAGGCTTCTGGACCTCCTCCGTCGGAAGGCGGCCAGGAGCCTTCGGGGGGCGGCAAGAGCGGCGGTGACCAGAAGCCGGTCGGCGCCGGGGAAGCCTTTCGTGCCCGGCGTTTCGAGGTGAAGGGCACCGGTGAGGGCGCTGCCGGTCGGCGCTCTCGCGCGATCACCGACAACGGACGGACCATCGGCGTCCAGCCCGCCGGGACCAAGGACGGTCATCCGCATCTGCTCGCGACCGTGCGCGCCGCCGCGCCGCACCAGCGGTCCCGGGGTCGCAGCGGCGCCGGGCTCGTGGTGCGGGCCCAGGATCTGCGGTTCGCGCGGCGGGAAGGGCGCGAGGGCAATCTGGTGCTGTTCTGTGTCGACGCGTCCGGCTCGATGGGCGCTCGCCAGCGGATGCGCGAGGTCAAGACCGCCGTGCTGTCGCTGCTGCTCGACGCCTACCAGCGACGCGACAAGGTGGGCCTGGTGACCTTCCGCGCTTCCGGCGCCGAACTCTCGCTTCCGCCGACGATCAGCGTCGACGCCGCGGCGTCCCGTTTGGACGGTCTCGCGACCGGCGGCCGGACGCCACTGGCCGAGGGACTTCTCGAAGCGGCAAGGGTTCTGCGAATCGAAGCGGTTCGCGATCCGCTGCGGCGTCCGCTGCTCGTCGTCGTCACCGACGGCCGCGCGACAAGCGGTGCCGACGCCGTCCAGCGCGCGAAGCAGGCGGCCGGACTGCTGGCCGGGAACGTGACTTCGGTCGTGATGGACTGCGAGAGCGGGAAGATGCGCCTCGGGCTCGCTGGGGAACTGGCGGAACACCTTGGCGCGGAACACGTTCCGGTCGCCGAAGTCGCCGCCGACACACTCGCCGGTGCGGTCCGCAGCCGCATTTCCGGGAGGGCCGCGTAATGCCACAGGGCAAACCGGACACCGTGCCCGCCGACGGGCTCACCACCCGTCAGCGCCGCAACCGGCCCCTGCTCGCCGTGCACACCGGCGAGATGAAGGGGAAGTCCACGGCCGCGTTCGGAATGGCGCTGCGGGCGTGGAACCAGGGCTGGTCGATCGGGGTGTTCCAGTTCGTCAAGTCGGCGAAGTGGCGCGTCGGCGAGGAAGCCGCGTTCCGCGCGCTCGGCAAACTGCACGAGGACACCGGTCAGGGCGGGCCGGTCGAGTGGCACAAGATGGGCGAGGGCTGGAGCTGGGCACGCAAGTCCGGCTCCGAGGAGGATCACGCCGCCAACGCCCGCGAGGGCTGGGCCGAGATCAAACGCCGCCTCGCCGCCGAGACCCACGACTTCTACGTACTCGACGAATTCAGCTACCTGCTCAAATGGGGCTGGCTCGAGGTGGACGACGTCGTCTCGACGCTCACCACGCGCCCTGGTCACCAGCATGTGGTGATCACCGGCCGGTACGCACCGCCGGAACTGATCGAGGCCGCGGACCTGGTCGCCGAGATGACCAAAGTGAAGCATCCGATGGACACCGGGCAAAAAGGCCAGCGAGGCATCGAATGGTGAATCGCGTGGTCATCGCCGCGCCCGGCTCCGGACACGGCAAGACCACGATCGCCGCGGGCCTGATGGCGGCGTTGCGCGGACGGGGACTGAACGTGTCCGGGCACAAGGTCGGACCCGACTTCATCGACCCGAGCTATCACGCCCTCGCGACCGGGCGGCCCCCACGCAACCTCGACCCGTTCCTGCAAGGCGAGGAACAGCTGCTCCCGTTGCTGCTGCACGGTTCCGCCGGGGCCGACATCGCGATCATCGAAGGCGTGATGGGCCTGTTCGACGGCGCGCTCGGCACCGAGGGCTATGCCTCGACGGCGCATGTCGCCCGGCTGCTGGACGCTCCGGTCGTGCTCGTCGTGGACGCCTCGGCCGCGTCGCGCAGTGTCGCGGCGACCGTGCTCGGCTTCGCGCAGTACGACACCCGCGTCCGGCTCGCCGGCGTGATCCTCAACAAGCTGGGCTCGCAGCGGCACGCGGACGAGATCGTCACCGCGCTGGAGGCGACCGGCGTCCCGTTGCTGGGAACCTTGTACCGCAACGAAGAGATCCACGCACCCAGCCGTCACCTCGGCCTGGTCCCGGCGGCCGAACGCGCGAGCGAGTCGGAGCGGCTGCTGCCGGAACTGGCCGGATGGATCAGCGAAGGCGTGGACCTCGGCGCTGTCGTCCAGGTCGCGCGGTCGGCTTCGCGGCTGTCGGGGAAGCCTTGGCGGCCGGAGTTGTCCCATGACGGCCCGCGCACCGTGGTCGCCGCCGCGGCAGGCCCGGCCTTCACCTTCCGCTACACCGAAGCGGTGGAACTGCTCACCGCCGCCGGTGTGGACGTCGTCGAGATGGACCCGTTGCAGGACAAGGAACTTCCCGAGGGCTGCGCCGGACTGTACTTCGGCGGCGGATTCCCCGAGGTCCACGCCGAAGAGCTGTCGGCGAACGTCCCGTTGCGGACGGCCGTGGCGCGGGCCGTCGGCGACGGGATGCCCGTCGTCGCCGAATGCGCCGGGCTGTTGTACCTGTGCCAGGACATCGACGGGCTGCCGATGACCGGTGTCCTCGACGCCTCGGCCACCATGACCAAGCGCGGGAAACTCGGATACCGCAAGGCTTTCTCGCCCGCGGACACCGTGCTGACCGTCGCCGGGCAACGCGTCACCGGCCACGAATTCCACCGCACGATCGTCGAACCCGGCAGCGGGCCGACGCCCGCCTGGGGTTGGGATCGGACGCCCGACGGCTTCGCGTCGCCGTCACTGCACGCCTCCTATCTGCACGTCCATTGGGCGGGCTACCCCGAACTCGCCGAGCGGTTCGCCGCCGCGGCCCACGCCCATGGCTGACTTCGATCTCTGGCACCACGGCGATCGCGAAGTCGGGGAGGGGCTCGTCGACCTGGCGGTCAACGTCCGGCTCCCCGCCCCGCCCGCCTGGCTGCGCGCCGAACTGGCGGCGGCCCTGGACGATCTGGCCGCGTACCCGGACGTCACCGCCGCGACCGCCGCGGTGGCCCGGCGCCACGGGCTTCCGCTGTCCCAGGTGCTGGTGACTTCGGGCGCGGCCGAGGCTTTCACGTTGCTGGCCACGGCGTTGCGGCCTTCTCGTGCCGTGGTCGTGCATCCGCAGTTCACCGAGCCCGAAGTCGCCTTGCGGGCGGCAGGCCATCCGGTGCATCGTGTGCTGCTGTCGCCCGAAGACGGCTTTCGCCTGCGCTCGGTTCCCGAAGACGCGGATCTGGTCTTCGTCGGCAACCCCACGAACCCGACTTCGGTGCTGCACCCGGCCGCGGATCTGCTTGCCCTGGGCCGCCCGGGTCGTCTGGTCGTCGTCGACGAGGCTTTCCTCGACGCCGTCCCCGGCGAGTCCGAAAGCGTTGCGGGGCAACCTGGCTTCGTCGTTCTCCGCAGCCTGACGAAAACCTGGGGAATCGCCGGGTTGCGTGCCGGGTATGTGCTGGCGGAAGAGTCCGTTGTGAACAGACTGCGTGCGGTCCAGCCGCCGTGGTCGGTGTCGTCGCTCGCCGCCGTCGCCGTGGTGGCGTGCTGCCGTCCGGCGGCGTTGGAGGAAGCCGAAAAGCTGGCGGTGGCGGCGGAAGCCGACCGGGAGTACCTCGTGTCCGGGTTGAGCGCGTTGGGTGTCGAAGTGCTGGGGGAGCCACGCGGTCCTTTCGTGCTCGTGCGGCTGCCCGGAGCGGACGGGATCCGGGAACGGTTGCGGAAGCACGGGTTCGCGGTCCGGCGCGGCGACACCTTCCCGGGGCTGGACGCGCGGTACCTGCGGATCGCGGTGCGGGACCGGGAGACGGTGGACGGTTTCCTGGCGGCGCTCGCCGCGGTCAGGCGCCTCCCTTCTTGAGGGCTTCGATCACCGACGAGTAGCTGTTCTTGCCGTACCCGGCGGCGACGGCCTGCTCGGCAAGTTTCTTGTTCCGGGCCGGGATCTCGGTGTCCACGTTCCGCTCGTCGCTGGTTCCGATGATGTGTTTGAGCGCTGTGGGATTCATTTTTCGGGAACCGACATCACCGGGATACGCACCCTTGTCGATGGCGGGTGCCTCGGCCTTGATCATCTCGCCGACCACCGAGAACAGGAACCAGTCCACGGCGAGCTTCGTGGGCTCGGTCGCCGCGACCCCCGCGCTGCCGACCGGGGCGGCGGCGTGCAGGAACCGGCTGGGTCAAGTGGGTCGTGAATGGCGATTCGGTTGAGGCCGACCGCGCGACAGGACCGCGTGTGTCGGGGCTCGTGCGTGTTAAGGACGGTTGGAACACGAATCGCCACTCACGACCACCCCAGCGGCCGCGAGTGGTTGGATGAACCGGTGAACTTCGCGATCGGCGTCTTCGATCTCTTCGCCTACACCATTCCCGGCGCACTCTACCTCGCCTTCTTCGGCTACCTCGGGGCGAAGCTCCATGTCCTGACGGCCGCGTCCATCGGCGGCGTGCCGACCGTGGTGCTGGTCGTCGTGATCGTCGTGCTGAGCTTCCTGCTGGGCTACCTGGCCTATCCACTCGGCGACGCGATGGAGCGGATCGTGCCGCGCCGTCGTCAGAGGATCCTCTCCGAAGAGTTCCTCCGTCGCACGCCCTCGGCCAAGGACCGTGCCTTCGTGCACCAGAACCAGCATCTCCTGCTGTGCGCGTTGCAACTGCACGACAAGGAGGTCGCGGTCGACGTCACGCGGCTGCGCGCGTCCGGCCTCATGGTGCGCAACTGCGCGCCGCCGTTGCTGTTCGCCGCGGTCGCCGCGATCGTCGAGATCTTCACGGGCAAGCACCCGTTCGTCGCCGCCGGTCTCGCGGTGCTGCTCCTGCTCGCGTCGCTCACCCTGGTTTCGCAAGGCCGCAAACTCGGCCTCTGGGCGGGGATGAAGACCCTCGAACTGTGCTTCTGGATTCCGGAAATCGACGAGAAAGTGGCGGCGGACGACGCTCGTGTGTCGTGATGCCGTGTGGCCAGCCCCGAGTCAAATCGGTGACGCGGCGGTGTGGCTTGGCTCAACTCGACCGAGGTTGAGTTCGCCAGGCCCGTTGTTGCCGTGAGACGCTCTCGTGTTCCGTTCTGTGGGTGCCCAGGGGTGAGATTCTCTGGGCACCCAGTCAGCTTAATCTCTTTATTGACGCTTTCTTTTCTTGAGGCCGAAAATTGTACTGAGCACCACGGCGGCAAGCAGTACCGAAGTTACCGCCGTGCCGTTGACACTGAAACGTCCTGCTCGGATCGAGGGCAAAACAAAGCCCAGCACGACGAAGGCGAGCACGACGATTACGGAAACGATAGTAAGTTTTGTTTTCAATGAAGCTCCAAGCATGAATCCGCCGGCGCGAGCGCCAGCGGATTCGCCAAGCGACTTTCCTTGTCCATTGATGTTGTTTGGTACTACATCGGAAACACTTTCCTTCACGCGTCCGCCAACACCTACGCCGACAACTCCGCCGATGACTGGAGTAGACGACGACGTTTCTTCGACTTCGACGCTTTCTCTTCCGAAATGAAGTCCTGGTGGGTTCGGTGTCCGGAAGATCAGTGGCCCTTAACGGCTCCGGCCCCGAAGGAAATATGCATCGGGGCCGGAGCCGTCACTTCTGCTTATTGCGAATCAGAAGTATTCCCGCGATCACGAAGACCGTGACTCCGATGAAAATCATTATTCCTGAGACTAGATCCAGTGTATCGCCGAACTGCGGATGCAATTGCAATACGATAAATGCCAGCGCGAACAGCAATAAGATTGCCCCAATGATCAATATTAATGTACGTAAATGCCTTCGATCCATGGGGTCCCCTTGTTGTCGCTTTATTACTTCGTTTTCTTGCCTTTGAATTCCTGATATTCTTTATCTGCGTCATTGATGGCTGTTAGGCCCGCCCCGACGGCTGCTACTCCAGCGCCGATTCCGGCGACACAACCGGCGACAGTAACAGCGCCGACCGTGCAACCAGCCACCACGGCAGCACCGCCGACCATGGCTGCTCCAGCTGCCACAACCAATTTGCCGACCATGCCTAGCAACGTATCGCCGTTGGGGTCGCTGTAGTTGACCGGGTCCCCTTGGGCATAGTTGTAAGGGTTGGGTTCTTGTCCGGTGGGGTCGGGTTGGGTGAAACGACCCCACGTGGGGTTGTAGTAACGATAGCCAGTCAGGTTTTGGCCGCCGCCGAGTTGGTAGGTGCCGATCCAGCGAAAGTGATTCTGGTTTGCGGCCGGTCCGGTGGCGGTGGTGGTGCCGTAGGGGCTGTAGGTGTAGGTGGCGGCCAGGTCGCCGTTGCTGTCGATCAGGCCGAGGACGCTGCCTTGGTAGTCGGTGATGAGGTTGTGGCGTGCTCCGGTGGCGGTTTTCTGGGTGATGGGGGTGCCGTCGGGGTCGCGGGTGTAGCTGGTGCGGGCTCCGTTGTCGGTGACCTGGGTGGTGCCGAGTGCGGTTTCGCCGAAGACGTGGGTGGTGCTGGTGCCGTTGACGGTTTCGGTGATGGTGCGGCGTTGGGTTTGGTCGATGGTGTCGTAGCTGGCGGAGAACACCTGCTGTCCGCCGGTGGTGGTGCGGGTGAGCTGGTTGGTGGGGCTGTAGGTGTGGCTGGTGTTGCCCGCGGTGTTGCTGGTCAGGTTCCCGGCGCCGTCGAAGGCCAGGTTGTCGTTGCCTGCTGTGGTGGACTGGTTGGCGGTGTTGATGGTGAACGCGGTGCCGGCCAGGTTGGTCAGGTTGCTGGCGTTGTCGTAGGCGAAGGTGCTGTTGCCGGCTTTGGTGAGCCGTCCGAGGCTGTCGTAGGTGTAGGCGGTGGTGTCTCCGTTGATGTTCTTGGCCTGCAGTTGGTTGCTGTCCCCGCCGCCGGTTTTGGTGTAGTTGTAGGTGTGGCGCAGGAGTGGGATTCCGCCGGTTTTGTTGACGGTGATGCTGGTTTGCCGGCCGCTCTTGTCGTAGCCGGTGTACTGCACGGTGCCGCCGGCGAAGTTGCTGCGGGTACGGCGGTCGGCGTCGTCGTAGCCGAAAGTGGTGCTCTGCCCGAACGGGTCGGCCAGCGTGGTGAGCCGGTTCGCGGCGTCGTAGGTGTAGGTGGTGGTGCCGCCCGCGTCGGTCAGGGTTGTGAGGTTGCCGACCTTGTCGTAGGTGTAGCCGACGGTCTCCACCGAGGTGCCTTCGGTACGTTTGACTTGGATCGGCTGGCTGGCCGCCGGGGTTTTGGCCCACTGGAACGAGGTGGTCACCGCACCGAATCGGCGGGCGGTCAGGTTGCCGATCGCGTCGTAGGTGTTGGACTGCGAGGCTTGTCCGTTGCGGCTGACGGCGACCACGCGGTCGAGTTTGTCATAGCTGTAGTCGAGGCGCACGCCGTTGCCGTCGGTGATACTGGTGACCCGTGACAGCGAATCGTAGCCGTACCGGGTGGGTTGGATCGGCCCTGCCGGGTCCATCGAGGTCAGGTTGCCCGCGGCGTCGTAGCCGAAGGTGGTGAGCTGTCCGTTTCCGTCCTTGCTGGACGCCACGGTGCCTTGGGGATGGTTGTAGGTGAGGACCTGCAGGTCGGCGTTTAGACCGGTGGAACGCACCTTGGTGAGGTTGCCCGCGTTGTCGTAGTCGCGGGTGACTTCGTTGCCCTGGGGGTCTTTGGCCGAGGTGGGCAGGTGTGGCTGCCCGGACTTGGTGTAGCCGATGGCGTTCTTGGCGCCGGTCGGAAGTTCGGTACCGATCAGATTGTTGAGGCTGTCGTAGCTGCGGGTGGTGTTGTTGGTGAGCCCGTCCGTGGTCACCTGGACATCGCTGTTGGCGGTCCAGGTCTTCTTCTGGGAGTGGCCCAGCGCGTCGATGCCTTCGGTTTGGCGGCCTTGGTCGTCGAACTTGTAGGTGATCTTGTTGGTGTTGGCGTCGGTTTCGGTGGTCTGCTTGCTGCCGTACTCGAACAGTGTGGTCAGCGGACCCGCCTGGCCGGGGACCCGTACCTCGGTGACCCGGTCGGACGAATCGTAGAACAGCTGGGTCTTGCCCTTGTTCGGATCGATGAGTGCGCTGAGGTTGTTCGCGGCGTCGTACTGCAGCGTGGTTTGGTTGCCCGCCCGATCGGTGTAACCGGCCAGCTTGCCCGTCGAGTCGTAGACGTAGCTCGCAGCGGTGGAGCCGGTGTGGTCGGTGATGGCGGTCAGGCGCTGAGCACCGTCATAGGCGAAGGTGGTGACCCGCCCTTGGGAATCGGTGATCGACGCGAGGGTGCCGTTGCCGTGGTAGCGAGGCGTGGTGCTGTTGCCGTTGCGGTCGGCCTGCGACAGCAACCAGCCCTGTGCGTTGAACGACCATTTCTCGTTGGAACCGTTGAAGGTCAGCGCGTACGTGCCGCCATCGAGCTTCGCGAGTTCCGCTCCGACCCCAGGAGCAGGTTTGTAGCCGCCGGAAGCGTTTTTCGTGAACGTCGCGCAGTATGCGCTGTCGCCGTGCAGAATAACGTTGTCGCCCTCGAACGTCAGGCCGACGTCTCGACCGGTGTTCAGCGACCACCCGGTACCCAGCGCTCCACCGTCGGCGAGCTTGCTGTTGTAGACGTGGTCGAGCGACAGATTCTGCCCGGTGCCCTTCACCGTCAAATCGCTGGCATTGACCACGACGTTGCCATTGGCGGTATTCACAAGGAGCTCGGACCGGTCCGAGACCGGGAAACGCTCCAGCGGATATTGTTTCATGATCCCGGTGGCGACCCCAGAGGAACAGGTCACCGCCTCGGCTCGTATCGCATCGGCTATCGCCTGACCCCGGCTGCCGGGACCCTGCCACAAGACTGCCGGGGGCGCATCCCCGACCGGTAACCGGTTCACCTGCGCAGGCGGTACCCACGCCGATGCCGGAATCGACACCCCCGCATCGACCGGTCCAGACGGTGCCTCAGCAGCCTGGACCGCCACGGCAGGAATTGTTGCCACCAGCGCGGAAATAGCGGAAATGGATATCCCGCGTAATATAAGTCTTTGTGCGGTTCGGGATCTCATGATGGACTGATCTCCTTTGCAAAGCCAGCGCTCGATAGTTTCAGTGCACGCTTCAGCGAAATAGTCAGCCGGGCGTCACTGTCCGATCTTTGGTAGACTAAAAATCAAGAATTCTTCCACCGTTGATTCGGTGTGCGGTTGTAGTCCCATAGTTGCACCATGGTGCCTTTGCCTTGGTCGTAGACGTCCCAAACCTGATTCGGGCTTGTGGCGCTCTCGAACACCAGCGCCGAGTCGATCGGGTAGACGTTGAACCGCTGACTGGCGACACCGGTGCAGGGCTGATGCTCCAGCGACTCGCCACGGCCGTTACGGCTGTCGACACACCACGTGTCCGCGCTGCGGACCTCCCAGTTGTGGGTGTTGTCGTACCACACGAAATACCATTGCTGGTTCGCTTGGCCATTACACGTCCAAGCCTGCACCCACGGGCCTTGGCCACTGGCGTAGACATCGAGACACTGATTCGAGTTTGACATGGGCCGGAGCACAAAGGTGTTGGACTCGACAGTCCGGCCAAGGAAGGCGCCCAACTCGGTCGGAGTCGCCGGAACAACGCCGGAAAGCGATGATTCTTCGGGAACCGCCGCTATGGCCCCGGGTGTGAAGCAAGTCAGAGCCGCAACGACGGTCGCCGTGGCAGCGATTACGCGAGAGAACATCATTGAATTCCCGGTAGGTGCACATTTCATTCCGCGCGGCAAGAAGCCGCGCCCAGGCATGCTACTCATTGATCGGCCTTTCCCCACAGTGTCCACCCACGACAAAAGTCACTCGACCCCCTGGACGTGATCCACACGCTACCGCGTTCCTCGTGCTCAAACGGCGGTCCGCCAGAGAATCACTCGATAAGTCCAACGCGTGACTGTGGCTAACATTGAAGTGCGCTAACTAGGCCATTCAGTCGTACTCGATCCACCTGATGGGCCCGCAGAGTGATAAAATGCCCGGCGGGTGACTGCGGCACAGTCCATGAGGATCCGAAACCGTGGCATCGTGCTGCATCTGGTTCGAGATTAGTAAAATCAGGAGGCGGCACTCAACGCTCTCAGGCCTCTTTACCTACACTCGGCAGGCTGCCTTGCGGTATGTAGTCCATATGGACAGTGGCTTCCGTCGAGCGGAGCGGGACTGAGAGGCCGCGCAGCCCGCGAAACTCCGTAGACCTCGTTTCTCGAACTGTGCTTCCGGCTTCGAAATCGATGAGAAGCTGAAGCGGTCAAAGCGACAAAGCCAGCAAAACCCCCGTGACGGAGACCTCGACACAGCCTCCGAGCACGTCCCCGGTGACCCCGCCCAGCCGCTGAACGCACCGCGCCAGCAGCGCCGACGCGGCCAGATAGCCGAGCACTATCGCGGTCAGGCCCTGCCACCACGGAAACACCAGCACCGCCGAGCCCGCGAGCACGGCGAACACCACCGCGGCCGCCCATCGTGGCACCGAACCGGCGACGGTCGCGCCCAGCCCCTCGGGTCGTGCCGAGGGGACGCCACGCGCGCAGCACAGCGAAAGCACGCCGCGTCCGGTGAGAATCGCGATCGCGGCCGCCGCGATCCCGTGCCCGGCCGAGATCGCCCCTGCCAGCGCCCCGGTCTGGACGAGCAGCACCAGCACCAGGGTCGCGACACCGGTCGGCCCGGAATCCCCGCGGCGCATGACGTCCAGTGCCCGCGCGCGGTCGTATGAAGCGCCGAGCCCGTCAGCCGTGTCCGCGAGGCCATCCAAGTGAAGCCCGCGACTGCCCAGCGCCACCGCGCCGAGAGCCAAGGCGGCCGACGCGAGGGCCGGCAGCCCGGCCAGATCTCCCAAGAAGACGAGCAGGGAAGCGAAAGCCGCGAGAGGAAGTGCCGCCAGGGGAGCGAGCACCATCGCGCCACCCGCCACGCGCTTGTCGATCACGCCCGGCGCCGGAACCCGCACCGTGGTCAAGGTTCCGACGGCCATCTTCAGCGCGTCCAGGATCAAGTGAGTTCCGCCAACAGGCCCATGTCCGCGAGGATCGCTCGTGCCGCCCTCAGTGTCGGCACCGCCTGCACGGCGCCGCTGCCCTCACCGAGCCGCAGCCCGAGGTCGAGGATCGGTTCCAGCCCGAGCGACCTTAACGCGTACGCCTGCGAAGGCTCTGTCGAGCGATGTCCGGCGAGCCACCACTGCTCGGCACCCGGTGCGATTTCACGCGCGACGAGTGCCGCGGCACCGGAGAACACGCCGTCGAGCAGCACTGGCGCACCGCGAACACCCGCCTGCACGAGAAAACCCGCCGTCGCGGCGAGACAAGCGCTGCCTAGCGCGGTCAACAACGCGAAGGGGTCCTTCACCTCGCCAGCCCGCTGAAGCGCCGCTTCGACGACCGCGACCTTCCGCGCCCGCCCCTCCTTGTCGATCCCGGTGCCCGTGCCGACGACGTCGTCCGCCGCCAGGCCGAGCACCGCGGCGACCACGGCCGCGCAGATCGTCGTGTTGCCGATCCCCATGTCGCCGGGGATGAGCAGATCCGCGCCGCCGTCGATCTCCTCGTCCGCGATCGCGAGCCCGTGGTCGAACGCCGTCCGCGCCTCACCCTCGGCAAGCGCGTCCTCGACGTCGATCGAGCCGGAACCCCGCCGCACCTTGTGCGCGAGGACCGCGGCGGGTACGTCCGCGCCGTCCCAGTCCACCGCGATGTCCAGCGCCCGCACCTTCGCTCCGGCCAGCCCGGCCAGCACGCCGACGCCACTTTTCCCCGCCAGGAACACCCGGACCATGGCCGCGGTGACTTCGCGCGGATACGCGGACATGCCGGAAACCCCGTGGTCTCCGGCGAACACCACCACCCGGACGTCGTCGAGCGGCCGTGGCGGCACGGCCCCGTGCGCGGCGCTGAGCCACGCGGCCAGGTCTTCCAGCCGTCCGAGCGAACCCAGCGGCTTGACCAAACCGTCCAGTCTGGTGCGTGCGGCGGCCGAAGCGTCGGCGTCCGGCGTGGCGATGGCGAAACGCATGGCGGCTCCCTAAGGCAGGTCGAGCATCCGCCCGGCGACGACCAGCACGGTCCGGTCGGAGACGGCGGAGACCCGGTTGTTCAACGCGCCCAGCACATCACGGAACACCCGGCCGGACACCGTCGCAGGCACCACACCGCTGCCGACCTCGTTGCTCACCGCGATCACCGGCACACTCGCCTGCTCCCACGCGGCCAGGAAGTCTTCGAGCCGGTCGTCGAGCCGCCGCTCCCAGCCCTTCTTCTGGTCCCAGGCGCCGACCTCGTCGAGCACCCGGGCGATCCAGGTGCCGAGACAGTCGATGAGCAGCGGATGCGTCGCGGTGCGCAGCACGGTGGCCAGATCGGTGGTCTCGACCGTCTTCCAGGTGCTCGGCCGCCGTGCGCGGTGCGCGGCCACCCGAGCTGCCCATTCGGGATCGTCGGCGCTCGGCGGCAGCCCGGGCGCGAGGTAGGTCAGGTGCGGGTGACGGGACGCGAGCCGCTCGGCGTGGTGTGACTTCCCAGAGCGGACGCCGCCCAGTATCAGCACCTTGCCGTCGTCGCGCGAGTAGCGGCGAAGTGCCCGCGCGAGAGTCTCCAGAACCCCCGCGAGGCGATGCGTCAGCTTGGTCATACCCCGCATTCTCGTGCACGCGCTACGGTTCGCCACGTGCCACTCCGACAAGCCGCCACCGCAGCCGGACTCGTTACCGGTTACGTCGCCGACGCCGTGTTGGGAGATCCACGACGAGGACATCCGGTCGCCGGCTTCGGCCGCGCCGCGCAAGCCCTTGAACAGCGGGTTTGGGCCGATTCGAAGGTTCGGGGTGCGGCGTATACCGCCGTTTGCGCGGGAACCGTCACCGGAATGGGGGTCATCGCCCAATTCTTGACCCGGAAGCGGCCGTTCGCGCGGTTCGCGCTCACCGCGGTGTCCACCTGGGTGGTCCTGGGCGGGCGCGGGCTCGCGGCCGAGGGCACACGCATGGCCCGGCTGCTCGACGACGGCGATCTGCCCGGCGCGCGGCAGCGGCTCTCACACCTGTGCGCCCGTGACGCCACTGGCCTCGACGCCGGACAGCTCGCGCGCGCGACCACCGAGTCCCTCGCCGAGAACACTTCGGACGCCGTCGTCGCGCCGTTGCTGTGGGGTGCGGTCGCCGGGATCCCCGGCCTGCTGGGGTACCGCGCGCTCAACACCCTGGACGCGATGGTCGGCTACCGGTCGCCGCGCTATTCCCGGTTCGGCTGGGCGTCGGCCAGGGCGGACGATCTGGCCAACCTGGTCCCGTCCCGCGTCGCTGCGGCGCTCACCGTGGCGTCGGCGCCGCTCGCGGGCGGCTTCGCCGAATCCGCGTTCCGGATCTGGCGCCGCGACGGGAAGCACCACCCGAGCCCCAACGCCGGCCAGGTCGAGGCCGCCTTCGCGGGTGCGCTCGGGATCCGGCTGGGCGGGACGAACAGCTATGGCGGCCGCACCGAACGCCGCGGCGTGCTCGGCGACGGCCGCGAGCCGGAACCGGTGGACGTGCGTCGCGCGGTCCGCCTGTCGAGAGCGGTCGGTCTCGCCGCGCTCGCCGTCGCGGTGGCGGTCACGCGGTGAGCGGCCTGCTCGTCGCGGGGACGACGTCGGACGCGGGCAAGAGCCTGGTCACCGCCGCGTTGTGCCGCTGGCTCGCGCGCCGGGGCGTGCGGGTCGCGCCGTTCAAATCCCAGAACATGTCGAACAACTCGATGGTGTGCGCGGACGGTGCCGAGATCGGCCGCGCGCAATGGCTGCAAGCACGCGCGGCCCGCGTCGAACCCGAAGCCGCGATGAACCCGGTACTGCTGAAACCCGGGAGCGATTGCCGCAGCCACGTCGTCGCGCTCGGGAAACCGTTCGGCACTCTGGAAGCGGGGGAGTACGCGACCGGCCGGGCCGGGCTCGCCGAGATCGCCTTCGACACCTTCGCCTCACTGCGACGGCGATTCGACGTCGTGCTCTGTGAGGGCGCGGGCAGCCCGGCCGAGATCAACCTGCGCCAGGGCGACTACGTCAACATGGGGCTGGCGCGGCGGTTCGGCCTGCCCGTGGTGGTCGTCGGCGACATCGACCGCGGCGGTGTCATGGCCGCGATGTTCGGCACTCTCGCTCTCCTTTCCGCCGAAGACCAGGCACTGGTTTCGGGTTGGCTGGTCAACAAGTTCCGTGGTGACGTCGGCCTGCTGCGGCCGGGGCTGGAAACGCTGGAGAAGCTCACCGGCCGGTCGGTCTTCGGCGTGCTGCCCTGGCTCGACCAGGTGTGGATCGACTCGGAGGACGCGCTGGCCGCCGCGGGCTGGGGCGCGACCGGTGGATCCCTGCGCATCGCGGTCGTGCGGTTTCCCCGCGCCTCCAACGCGACCGACGTGGACGCGCTCGCCGCCGAGCCCGGTGTCTCGGTCGCTTTGACGGCTGATCCGGACACGGTCCTTTCCGCCGACGTGGTGATCCTGCCGGGCTCTCGTGCCACCGTGGACGATCTGGCGTGGTTACGCGCTCGCGGTCTGGCGGACGCTGTGCGGGCGAGGGCCGCGGACGGTTGTCCGGTGCTGGGAATCTGCGGCGGCTACCAGATGCTGGCCGCCGAGATCGAGGACGACGTCGAGTCCGGCGCGGGAACGGTCCCCGGCCTCGGCCTGCTGCCGACCCGTGTCTCGTTCAGCGCTGACAAGGTGCTGGCCCGGCCGTCGGGTGAATGGCGGGGTCAACCCGTGGAGGCGTACGAGATCCACCACGGCGCTGTGACGACCACCGGTCCCACCGAGTCCTTTTTGGATGGATGTCGGCAGGGTTCGGTGTGGGGCACGATGTGGCACGGCGCCTTCGAGAACGACGGTTTCCGCCGTGCCTGGCTGGGCGAAGTGGCTGACTGGTCACCCGCCCCCGGGGCGCAGGGGTTCGGCATGCTCCGGGAGAGCATGCTCGACAGGCTCGCCGACGCCGTCGAGGAGCACGTCGACACCGCTCGTCTCCTGCGCCTGATCGAAACGGGTGTCAATGTCGATCTGCCTTTCGTCCCGCCCGGTGCTTGAGCCTGGCCGCAGCGCGCGCAGCATCAGCCGGACCACCGAGTCGCCGAACTCCTCGGTGAGCGGTCCGGTCCGCAGCAGCCACCGGTAATAGACCGATCCATAGAGCAAATCCACCGCGGCGTCGATGTCCGCGCCGTCGATCTGACCGGCTTCCGAAGCGCGGTGGAAGCGTGCCCTGGTCGCCTCCAGCCACGGCCGCATCAGCCGCTCATCGAGTTCCGCAGACAGTTTCGCGTCGCCTTGGATCGCGGTCAGCAGTGCGCGGTAGAACGCCTCGTAACCCTTGTCCGCCAGGGGGTTCACCGTGGACCGGAGCGCTGTGCGCAGGTCCGCGCCGAGGTCGCCGGTGTCCGGGAAGGTCAGCTCGCCCGCACCCTGGACGAGCGTCAGGTACGCGTCCAGCACCAGCGCGCCCTTGTCCGGCCACCACCGGTAGATCGTCTGCTTGCCCACCCCCGCCCGCGACGCGATCGCCTCCACCGCCAGCTTCGGGTAGCCGACCTCGCCGAGCAATTCGGTCGTCGCGGTCAGGATCGCCTGCCGTGAACGTTCGCTGCGCCGAGTCGGATCCGGGGACTTGACGTTTCCAGCCATGCCGGTATCGTAGCACAACGAGACGAGACGGTTCGTCTCGTGACCCGAAGGAGCTGGAAATGCGCACTTGGTTCATCACCGGAGCAGGCCGCGGTCTCGGGCGTCTCGTCGCCGAGCACGTCCTCAACGCCGGGGACAACGTCGTCGGCACCGCTCGCCGCCCCGAGGTGCTCGACGATCTGGCCGCCGCGAGCGAAGGCAGAGTGGTCATCCTGCCTCTTGACGTCACGGACAGAGCCGCCGTCTACGAGACGGTAGAGGGTTTCGGCCTGATGGGCGCGGTCGAAGAGGTCGGCGAGGACGACGCGCGGGCGATCATGGAGACGAACTTCTTCGGCGCGCTGTGGATGAGCCAGGCCGTGCTCCCCGTGCTGCGGAGGCAGGGTGAAGGCCGGGTCGAGCCGCGGATCTACGCCACCGACTTCATGGGCGCCCGCCTCAAGACGTCACCGATGAACCCGGCCTACAATCCGGTACACGCGGCGCTGATAACGAAGTACGCCGATGATGTCCCCGGCGACCCGGTGAAGGTCGCCGAGGCCGTCCTCGAACTGGGGCCAGTGACGCCCCGCCCCGCCCCGCCGCCTGTTGCTCGGCGACGGGGACTTCGACGTCATCGTGGACCTGCACCAGAGCCGCGTCGCGGAATGGCGTTCGTGGGAGTCCGTCAGCCGGGCTGCGGGCTAGTGACTTCCTTACGCGCCAGCACCTTCTCGGCCAAGGTGCCGAAGGTCAGGCCGAGCACGGTCCACAGCACCAGCTGGGTGCCGACAGAGGCCAGCCGGAAGCTCCACAGCGTGGAACCGGGAAACCCGCCGGGGACCTCGTCGATCGACGGCAGCAGCGCCGCCGCCACCGCGATCAGCACGACATACCCGCCCGCGGCGCTCAGCCCGCCGCGCCAGGCGCCGAGCTTGTCGGCCAGCTTCCGGCCGAACGCCGCGGCGAGGATGCCGATCAGCAGCGAAAGCGCGACGAAGCCGAAATACAGCGAAGTCCGGCTTCCGATCGTGCCCGCCTGCCCGACGGCCGGCGGATTCGCCGGGTATTTCAGGAACGGCACCAGGAACACGACCACGAAGGCGCTCGCGGTGAGCAGCGCGGCCGTCACCCGGGGCCGGAGGGTGCCGATGCGTCCATAGACGAAAGCGAACGCCAGCGAGAACAGGCCACCGACGGCGACGCCGTAGAGCCCGACACCGGTCAGCAGGCCGACAGTGCTCTGCACACCACGGGTGACCAGCTCTTCCTCCTCGGCCTCAGCGTCGGCAGGAGGGTGCTCGTGGGCGTCGGGAGCGGCGTCGGGAGCGCTGTGCGAATGCGCGGCGCCGCCTTCGAGACCGATGGCGGTCTCGACCGAAGGCTCACCGAAGAAGTACGCGAAAAGGGTCGCCAGGACACCGGCGATCAGGCCCGCGAGCATGCCGCGGACCAGCAAGGACCTCATCATGGGGCGCGTGCCGCCTAGTGGCAGGGGAAGGCCAGCAGGTGCCGGCCGTCGTGGACGAACTCATGGACGTACGAGTTCGCGAACACCGACACCGCACCCTGCTCGGCGCTGACAAAGTACAGCGTGATCAGCGAAAGGAGGATGACGAGCACCGCCCAGGGCAGGATTTCTCGGACGGGGATCCGGATCGGGACGGGTACTGCGGCTACCGCTTCGGACATGGCGGTGGGACCTCCTCGGGCTAGCGCGGCCTCTTCAGGGGTGACACGACGGCTCCGGGTCTGGCTTCCCCGAACCGGATGGTTCGAGGTCACAGTGGCGCGACCGCGCGGAATCTCACCGCGTTCCGGGTGCCGACGTCTGGCCGGTCGAGCCTAGGTCTCCGCAAAGCGTCCGGTCAATGTGACAATCCAGCTATGACACCTGCGGTGGCGGCACTCGATGTCGGCGGCACGTCCATCAAGGCGGCCTTGTACGACGCGGACCTGAAGGACTTGGCCAGCTTGCGCGAGCCGACGGCGCGCGGAGCGGATGGCGAGGCGCTGGCGGACCAGGTCGCGCGGATCGTGGAAACACTGGGCAAGCAGGCGGGCACCGGCACGCCGGACGCCGTCGGCGTGGTCATCCCCGGCATCGTCGACGACGTCGAGCGAGTGGCGCGGTTCTCGGCGAACCTCGACTTCCGGAACGTCCCGTTCGGTGAACTGCTCGACAGCAGGCTGGGGTTGCCGTTCGCGTTCGGGCACGACGTCCGCGCCGGCGGGCTCGCGGAGTTCCGTGTCGGCGCCGGCAAGGGCTGCACCGACGCCGCCTTCATTCCGGTCGGTACCGGGATCGCGGCCGCGCTCCAGCTCGACGGGAAGCTGTACGCCGCCGGTGGGCAGGGCGGCGAGATCGGGCACATCGACGTCGGCCACCGGCTGCCGTGTGGCTGCGGCGCGACTGGATGCCTTGAGGCGATCTCCTCGGCG
Organism: Amycolatopsis coloradensis; assembly: GCF_001953865.1. GTDB lineage: Bacteria > Actinomycetota > Actinomycetes > Mycobacteriales > Pseudonocardiaceae > Amycolatopsis > Amycolatopsis coloradensis. Next base: position 128,613 of record NZ_MQUQ01000017.1, on the reverse strand, counting down.
TCGGCCATCGCCCGCCGCTACAGCGAGCACACCGGGCGTCCCGCCGAAGGCGCCGAAAAGGTCGTCGACGCCGCCCGGCACGGGGACGAGGCCGCGATCTCGGTGGTCAACGACGCCCTCGACGGACTCGGTCACGGCATCAAGACCCTGGTCACCTTGCTGGCACCGGAGGTCGTCGTGCTTGGCGGCGGCTTGTTCACCGCCGGTGACTACGTACTCGAACCGGTCCGTGCCTGGCTGGCCGCGAACCTGCAATTCCAGCGGATGCCGGAACTGCGGATCGCCCAGCTCGGCGACGAGGCGGGCAGGCTCGGCGCGGCTTTGCTGGCCCTGGACCTGCTCAAGCCTTGACCACCCGCACGCCTTCCTCCTCGAAGGCGTGCACTCGCTCGGGATCCGCGCGGCCGTCGGTCACGAGAACGTCGACATCGGCGGTCGCGCAGATCTTCGCGAAGGCGTGACCGCCGAGCTTCCCGCTGTCGGCGAGTACGACGACCTGCCTCGCGCGGGCCGCCATCAGCCGGTTCGTGCTCGCGTCGCCTTCGTGGTGTGCCTGCGCGCCGTGCACCGGGTCGAACGCGTCCACCCCCAGGAACACCAGATCCAGCGAGATCTGGTCGAGGAACAGATGGGACAGCGGCCCGGACAGGTCGAACGACTGCTGCCGTGCGACCCCGCCGGTCACCACGATCTTGATGTTCGGCCGGACGGCGAGTTCGTGGGCGATGTTGAGCGCGTTCGTCACCACGGTGAGCAACGGGCCGCCGCTCGGCTCGCCCATATCCGGCCGGGTGGCGAGAGCCCTGCCCACCTCGGTGCTCGTGGTGCCGCCGTTGAGGCCGACCACCATGCCGGGATCGACCATTCTCGCCGCGGCCGCCGAGATCCGTTGCTGCTCCGGTGCGTTGCGCGCGGCCTTGTGCCGCAACGGAAGGTCGTAGGCGACGTTGCTCGCGACGGCGCCACCACGGGTGCGGACCACGAGATTGCGGCCTGCGAGGTGATCGAGATCCCGGCGGATCGTCGCGGGGGAGACCCCGAGTTCGCCCGCGGAGACTTCGACGTCGACTTTCTCCCGCTCCCCCACCATGTCCAATAAGGCCGTCAGCCGTTCATGCCGATTCATCTCCAGCTCCCTCCCCGAAGCGCGATAAGTCGCTCACCGCATCGGACAAAGTACTACGCGTCGTGATACGGGCGGAGAGAAGAGGCAGGTTTGGGACGGCAAGGAGAAAAAGGGAAGAGTGGGCGCCGGCCACCCCCAGTGTGACCGGCGCCCACCGATGGCCGGCACGCCCAGGACCGGCCCGTCTCGCGGGCTATCGGCGTCGACTCCGAACCGATATCCGTTTTGCGTCCGTTCCGGTGACGTTCGGCGGACAACCCGCCGCCCGATCACCGGAACCGGCCACAGTGCGTGAGGAAATCAGCCCTTCCCGCCCAGTCCGCGCAGGAAGGCGAGTGACGGCATGAAGAAGTATTCGCCGCCCTTCAGTGTCACCGCCTGCGGGAACGGATCCGCGGTCACCGTCTGGGTGCCCGCCCATTCCTTGGCGTAGACGGATTCCGGGCGCGGCCCCTGGCCGATGACCGGATCGAGGCCCGGAGGCTTGACCCCGGCGTCCGGAATCGGGAACGACGGGTTGTTCGCCCAGGACGCCTGGGTGAACTCGAACTGGTTGTCCAGCGACGAATTGAACGCCATGAACAGCAGGCCGACCCCGCCGCTCGGCCGGGCCGACGGCGGCAGGTCGCCGTTCGGGTCGTCGGCCCGTTCGCCATAGGGCACCCCCCGCCGCGCCATCAGGTGCAGGCGCTCCTGCGGGGGTTCCTCGGCGCCGCCGCTGCCCCGCGGGTTCGTCTTCCGGATATGGGCCTGGAAGGGGCATTTGGCGCCGGCGTCGTCACTTTCGTAGTCGAAGTTGTTCGGTACCGGGCTTTCCTCCCCGTCTTCCCGTTGCGTGGTCAGCGGTGTGCCGTCCTCGAACCGGCCGACGATCATCGCACCCGCGCGCTCACGATCTTCACCGGCGAGGCCCAATTGATCCGCCAAGGCCTCCTCGGCCTGCTTGAATCGCCGTACATTCTGTTCCAGTTTGCGGAAAACGAAGTAGCTGCCGAAATGCACGCCGGGATCGGGAGCCGAGTGATCCGGGACGAGTACCTGGTTCAGTGGAGCGGTCGGGTCCCAGGTGGTGATCCCGTCCGTTCCGGACTTTTCCGCGAGGATGTCTTCGATCAGGAAGAGCGGCTGGCTCCGGCCGTCGACGTATCCGAAGTGTTCGATCCCCTCGCCCTGGGCGTTCACCCGGCCGAGTCCGGTTTCCTCCGCGACAACGGAAACCGTCGGCGGAATCAGCGCGAGAACCTCGTTCCGGCGCGCGGTCATCGGAGCGTCCGCACCGTCACCGATGATGACGACGGCGTGGATGTCGTGGTGGTATCCGCCATCGAACGTGGAACGAGGCGGGTCGTTCAGCTTCTCGCGGGTTTCCTGGTCACGCATGCCGCGGAGGAACGATTCGTCCTGCGGCGCCTCGATCTTCAGGAACCGGTAGCCCGCCGCGGTCAGCCCGGTGCCGACGTAGGGCGATCCCTTCACGCCCTCGGCCTTGAAGCGGTCGACCTCGATCAGATGCGTTTTCGCGGACTTCATCAGCGGAACGAGTGACGCGAGGAACTTTTTCGCGGCCGCCGCCTCTGAAAAACGTAGGAAAAGCGCGGAGAAATGGTCGCGAGCGTGTGCCTTGAGGATGTTCGGCTGAAGTTCGTCGAGCATCTTCGCGGCGCCGCCGGTGGCCTTCTTCCATTCCAAAGGCACGCTCAAATCAACGGTCATAGCAAGGAACCCCCTCATCGGGACCCGCTCGACGGCTCCGGCAGGTCTTGCCGGTCCCCGCCGCCGCGCGGGTCTTACCCCTTGATACAACCGATACCGAAAGCTCGGCGTCTTCACTCGCAAGTACCCTCTTTCGGCGGTTTTATCACCCGAAAGAACCAACGAGGCGATTACGCCACGCAATTAGTCCTCTACTTGCGATAGTTGCGCGCGCAACCAACGCAAGTAGAGGACTAAACGCGGCGGGAAGAGCGACCGCTAGGAGAGGGGCCGGTCGGTGGGGGCGATGGGGGCGGGCAGGACGTCCCGTCCGGTGAGGAACGCGTCGACCCCGGCCGCGGCGGAGCGGCCTTCGGCGATCGCCCAGACGATGAGCGACTGGCCACGGCCCATGTCCCCGGCCACGAACACGTTGTCGACACTGGTCTTGAACGCCTTGTCGCGGGCGACGTTGCCACGCGGATCCAGTTCGACGTCGAGCGCCTCCAGCAGGCCATCCCGCTCCGGGCCGACGAAGCCCATCGCGAGCAGCACCAGCTGGGCGGGCAGTTCGCGTTCCGTGCCGGGCACCGGGACGAACTTGCCGCCCTCGTTGCGCACCTCGACCAGCTTCAGCGCGCGAACGCGCCCTCCCTCGTCAGCGGCGAAACTTTGGGTGTTGACCGAGTACAGCCGCTCGCCACCCTCCTCGTGCGCGGACGAGACGCGGTAGATCATCGGGTAGGTCGGCCACGGATGCGCGTCGGACCGCGAAAGCGGCGGCTTCGGCATGATCTCCAGCTGCGTCACCGACTTCGCGCCCTGGCGGTGCGAGGTCCCGACGCAGTCCGCGCCGGTGTCGCCGCCACCGATGACGACGACGTCGAGGCCCTCGGCGCTGATCGGTGAGACGTCCAGTTCACCGGCCGCGACGCGGTTCGCGTGCGGCAGGAACTCCATCGCCTGGTAGATGCCCTGGTGCTCGCGGCCGTCGATCGGCAGGTCGCGCCACGCCGTCGCGCCACCGGCGAGGACCACGGCGTCGTACGACGACTTGAGTTCCTCGACGGTGAGGTCGACGCCGACGTTCACCGACGTCCGGAACTCCGTGCCTTCCGCCCGCATCTGCTCGAGGCGGCGGTCGAGGCGGTGCTTCTCCATCTTGAATTCAGGGATGCCGTAGCGCAGCAGCCCGCCGATCTTGTCGGCCCGCTCGAAGACCACGACGCTGTGGCCCGCGCGCGTGAGCTGCTGCGCCGCGGCGAGTCCCGACGGGCCGGATCCGACCACCGCCACCTTCTTGCCGGTCTTGACGACCGGTGACTCCGGCGTGACCCAGCCTTCTTCGAAGGCCCGGTCGATGATCGAGATCTCGACCCGCTTGATGGTGACGGGATCGTCGTTGATCCCGAGCACACACGCCGTCTCGCACGGCGCCGGGCAGAGGGTCCCGGTGAATTCCGGGAAATTGTTGGTCGCGTGCAGCCGTTCGGCCGCCTCACGCCAATCGTCGCGCCAGGTCAGCGTGTTCCACTCGGGGATCAGGTTCCCGAGCGGGCAGCCCTGGTGGCAGAACGGGATACCGCAGTCCATGCAGCGCCCGGCCTGCTTCTGCAGCTTCGTCGTCGCGAAGTCCTCATACACCTCGCGCCAGTCCATCAGGCGCAGGTCGACGGGACGGCTCTTCGGCGTCTCGCGAGTGGTGGTCAGAAAGCCCTTGGGGTCAGCCATGTGCGGCCTCCATGATCGCCTCGTTCACATCGCGCCCATCGCGCTCGGCTTTCGCCTGCGCCGCGAGCACACGCTTGTAGTCCTTCGGCATGACCTTGCCGAACCGGTCGACGGCGGCGTCCCAGTCGGCGAGCAGCGCACGCGCGACCGCGGATTCCGTTTCGTCGTAGTGCTTTTCGAGCACCTCGCGCAGGAAGTCCACATCGGACGAATCCAGCGGGTCGACGTCGACCATCTCCGGGTTGATCCGGTACGCGGGCAGGTCCAGCACGTAGGCGACACCGCCCGACATCCCGGCCGCGAAGTTGCGGCCCACGTTGCCGAGCACGACGACACGGCCACCGGTCATGTACTCGCATCCGTGGTCGCCGACACCTTCGACGACGGCCAGCGCACCCGAGTTACGCACGCAGAACCGCTCGCCGACCTTGCCGCGGATGAAAATCTCGCCGCTGGTCGCGCCGTAGCCGATCACGTTGCCCGCGATGATGTGCTCTTCGGCGTTGTACCGCGCCACCTCGGGCGGCCGCACGATGAGCCGCCCGCCGGACAGTCCCTTGCCGACGTAGTCGTTGCCGTCACCGTAGAGCCGCAGGGTGATGCCCTTCGGCACGAACGCGCCGAACGACTGACCGGCGGTCCCGGTGAAGGTGACGTCGATGGTGTTGTCCGGCAGGCCTTCGCCGCCCCACCGCTTGGTGAGCTCGTGGCCGAGCATGGTGCCGACGGTCCGGTTCACGTTGCGCACCGGCAGTTCCAGCCGCACCTTGTCCCCGGACGACAGCGCGCCCTCGGCCAGCTGGATCAGCGTGTTGTCGAGCGCCTTCTCCAGCCCGTGGTCCTGCACCGTCTGCTGGTGACGCAGACCGGCGGGTGCCGTGTCGGGCACGTGGAAGATCGGCGACAGGTCGAGTCCGGCGGCCTTCCAGTGGTCGATCGCCTTGCGCTTGTCGAGCATCTCGGCGTGGCCGACGGCCTCGGCGATGGACCGGAAACCCAGTTCCGCCAGATACTCCCGGACCTCCTGCGCGATGAACTCGAAGAAGTTCACCACGTACTCGGCCTTGCCGCTGAACTTCTCGCGCAGCTTCGGGTTCTGCGTCGCGACGCCGACCGGGCAGGTGTCGAGGTGACACACGCGCATCATGATGCAGCCGGACACCACCAGCGGCGCAGTCGCGAACCCGAATTCCTCGGCTCCGAGCAGCGCGGCGATGACGACGTCGCGGCCGGTCTTGAGCTGGCCGTCGGTCTGCACCACGATCCGGTCGCGCAGCCGGTTGGCCAGCAACGTCTGCTGCGTTTCGGCGAGGCCGAGTTCCCACGGTCCGCCGGCGTGCTTGATGGACGACAGCGGGGAAGCGCCGGTGCCGCCGTCGTGCCCGGAGATGAGCACGACGTCCGCGTGCGCCTTGGAAACGCCCGCCGCGACCGTGCCGACGCCGACCTCGGACACGAGCTTCACATGGATGCGCGCGGCCGGGTTGGCGTTCTTGAGGTCGTGGATCAGTTGCGCCAGGTCCTCGATCGAGTAGATGTCATGGTGCGGCGGCGGGGAAATGAGACCGACGCCGGGCGTGGAGTGCCGCGTCTTCGCGATCCACGGGTACACCTTCGCGCCGGGCAGCTGGCCGCCCTCGCCGGGCTTCGCGCCCTGCGCCATCTTGATCTGGATATCGTCGGCGTTGACCAGGTATTCGCTGGTGACGCCGAACCGTCCACTCGCGACCTGCTTGACCGCGCTGCGGCGCTCGGGATCGTAGAGCCGGTCCGGATCCTCGCCGCCCTCACCGGTGTTCGACTTGCCGCCGAGGCGGTTCATCGCGATGGCCAGGGTTTCGTGCATCTCCGACGAGATCGACCCGTACGAGATCGCGCCGGTGGCGAACCGCTTGACGATCTCGGAGACCGGTTCGACCTCGTCGATCGGCACCGCGGGTCGCTGGCCGATCTTGAAGTCGAACAGCCCGCGCAGCGTGTACAGCTTCTGTGCCTGGTCGTCGACGGACTTCGTGTACTCCTTGAAGACCTCGTACTTCCCGGCGCGGGTGGAGTGCTGGAGCTTGAACACCGTCTGCGGGTTGAACAGGTGCGGCTCGCCCTCGCGGCGCCACTGGTAGTCCGCGCCGGTCTCCAGCTCGCGGTGGTTCGCGCGGAACCCGTCGGCGGGGAACGCGCGGCGGTGCCGCTGCGCGACTTCCAGCGCCAGCGTGTCGAAACCGACGCCGCCGAGGCGGGAAGTGGTGCCGGCGAAGCAGTTCTGGATGACCTCGTCGCCGAGCCCGACCGCTTCGAAGATCTGCGCGCCGGTGTAGGAGGCCACTGTGGACACTCCCATTTTCGACATCGTCTTCCGGACGCCCTTGCCCAGCGCCTTGATCAGGTTCGTGGTCGCCTGCTTGGCGGTGGCTCCGGCGATCAGGCCCTGGTCGGCCATCTCCTCGACGGTCGCCATCGCCAGGTACGGGTTCACCGCCGCGACGCCGTAGCCGATCAGCAGCGCGATGTGGTGGACCTCGCGCGCGTCACCGGCCTCGACGATGAGGCCGGCCTGGGTGCGGGTCTTCTCGCGCACCAGATGGTGGTGCACCGCGCCGGTGAGCAGCAGCGACGGGATACCGGCGTGGTCCTCGTCGATCCCGCGGTCGGACAGCACGATCAGCCGCGCGCCCTCGGCGATGGCCGCGGACACCTCGGCGCGGATCTCGTCGAGCCGCCGCACGAGCGCCTCGCCGCCACCGTGGACGTCGTAGGTGCCCTGCACGGTGACCGACTGGAACTCGGGCAGGTCGCCGTCGTCGTTGGCGTGCACCAGTTTCGCGAACTCGTCGTTGTCGAGCACCGGGAACGGCAGCACGATCCGGCGGCACGACGACGCGTCGGCCTCCAGGAGGTTCGGCTCCGCGCCCAGCTGGGTGCCGAGCGAGGTGACCAGCTCCTCGCGGATCGCGTCCAGCGGCGGGTTGGTCACCTGGGCGAAGAGCTGGATGAAGTAGTCGAAGAGCAGCCGCGGACGGCTGGACAGCGACGCGAGGGGGGAGTCGTTGCCCATCGAGCCGATCGGTTCCGCGCCGGTGCGGGCCATCGGTTCGAGCAAGACGTCGAGTTCCTCTTCGGTGTAGCCGAAGGCCTGCTGGCGGCGCACGAGCGCGGCGTGCGCCGGGATCTCGCGTTCGCGATCGGGGAGCCCCGCCAGCGGCAGCAGCCCGTCCTCGACCCACTCGTCGTACGGGTGCTCGGTGGCGAGCTCGTTCTTGATCTCCTCGTCCTCGATGATCCTGCCTGCCTCGGTGTCCACGAGGAACATGCGGCCCGGCTCCAACCGTCCTTTCCGGACGATCGTGGACTGCTCCAGCTCCAGCACGCCGACCTCGCTGGCGAGGACGACGAGGCCGTCTTCGGTGACCCAGTACCGGGCAGGGCGGAGGCCGTTGCGGTCGAGCACCGCGCCGATCTGGGTGCCGTCGGTGAAGGAGACCAGCGCGGGGCCGTCCCACGGCTCCATCAGCGTCGAGTGGAACTCGTAGAACGCGCGGCGCGCGGGATCCATCTCCTGATGGTTCTCCCAGGCTTCCGGGATCATCATCAGCACCGCGTGCGGCAGTGACCGGCCGCCGAGGTGGAGCAGCTCCAGCACCTCGTCGAAGGACGCCGAGTCGCTCGCGCCGCGCGTGATGACCGGGTAGATCCGCTTGAGATCACCCGGGATCAGGTCGGATTCGAGCAGCGCCTCACGGGCGTCCATCCAGTTACGGTTGCCGCGCAGGGTGTTGATCTCGCCGTTGTGGGCGACGTACCGGTACGGGTGCGCCAGCGGCCACGACGGGAAGGTGTTGGTGGAGAACCGGGAGTGCACCAGGCCGATGGCGCTGGTGACACGCTCGTCGGTGAGGTCGGCGAAGAACTTCTCGACCTGCGGCTCGGTGAGCATTCCCTTGTAGACGATCGTCCGTGAGGACAGGCTCGGGAAGTAGACGTCGTCCTCGACCAGCTCGTGCTCGGCGCGTTTGCGCACCACGAACGCGGCGCGTTCCAGCGCCAGTCCCGACAGTCCGTCTCGTAGCCCGGCCAGGAACAGCTGGCTGAAGTGCGGCATCGTCTCGGCCGCGCCGGTGCCGACGTGTTCGGTGTGGACGGGCAGATCACGCCAGCCGAGTACACGCATGCCTTCTTCGGCGGCGATGCGCTCGATGGTGGTCATCGCCCGGCCGCGCGGTTTTTCGTCCTGGGGCAGGAAAGCCGTGCCGACGGCGTACGCGCCGGGTTCGGGCAGGTCGAAGCCGACGACGTCGCGATAGAACTCGTCGGGGACCTGGATCAGGATCCCGGCGCCGTCGCCGGTTTCCGGGTCGGCGCCGCGGGCCCCGCGATGTTCCAGGTTCCGCAGCGCGATCAGTGCTTTGGCGACGATGCCGTGATCGCGTTTTCCGGAGAGATCGGCGACGAACGCGACACCACAGGCGTCGTGTTCGAACTCCGGGTCGTACAGGCCTTCGGGGGCCTTGCTGCCCTTGTTGCCGGCATGGTGGGTCACGGCTGGCCGCCTCCCAAGGCGTCGGCGCGACCGGTAGCACTCCGTTCGGGTGGTTCGAAGCTGAACCAGTTAACGAAGTGGTCCGGGACCGCGATGGTCAGTCGAGAGGGAACGAATCCGCCCCGCGAAACGGGGGCAGGGTTCGTAGAGCCGCACTGCACTGGGCGGCCGATGCGCTTGTCTGTACTGCGGTGCGCCGTGTGCCGCCAGACCGTTGTGGTGGATGGCAGGCGGGGCGCACGTGTTACTCCCGGGTTCGCCGGTCTTATGACGATAGTGTGAAATCGCTGTTATCGACATACGTCGCCGGGTCGGGGTGGGAAATGCCACGCGGGCGTTGACTTCACTCATCATCTGCTCACTGGTTGGAACGACCGTTCCACTGAGTGGGGCACCCGGGTCCTGACCTGCGTGAACGCTCGCTCACGTCACTCGATAGTGTGACCTGCATCGCGCAGTGGAGTGGGTTTACCGGCGTCGCGGCTACCCCAGGTGACCATCGAATCGCCCGAACGGCAGAGCGTCCCGCCCGGTTTGAGAGGCTTGGCCGATGGCGGATCGTTATCTCACCGTGGCGGGCACCGGGGTCCACGAGATCGAAATCCGGCGTTCGCGGTTCCTGTGCGCGCTCGCCCCGGTGACCTCGGAAGAGGCCGCCCGCGAGGTGATCATTGCCCGGAAGAAGGCCGATCCGGCCGCCCGGCACCACTGCCACGCGTTCGTCCTCGGCGCCGACGGCAGGGGCGACTCGATGGATTCTCGGCGGGAAAGTGTGCCTCGAATCGAGCGTTCGAGTGACGACGGCGAGCCCTCCGGGACGGCGGGCACCCCGATGCTCGAGGTGCTCCGCCGCCGGGAGCTGACCGACACGGTCGCGGTGGTGACCCGCTACTTCGGCGGGGTCCTGCTCGGGGCGGGCGGCCTGATCCGCGCCTACGGGCAGGCGGTCTCCGAAGCCGTCGACGCCGTCGGGGTGCGGGAGTACCGGCGGCTGCGGCTGGTGGAGGTCGTCGTCGACTACGACCGGGCCGGACGGCTGGAGAACGACATCCGCTCGTCGCCGTACCTGCTGCACGCGACGCGGTTCGAGGACGTCGCGCACTTCGACGTCGGGCTCGCGCCGGACCAGGGCGAGGCGTTCCACGCGTGGCTGGCCGACCTGACCGGTGGCGAGGCCCGCACCGGCGAAATCGGCGAAACCTGGCTCGCCACCCCGTGACCGGACGGCGAACTCGCGTGCTCAGAGGCGGACCTCGCGGGACCGCCACTCCTCCAGGGTGATGGCGTACTCGACCTCGCCCTCCTCGGTGCCGGGGATCGGGTCGTCGAAGTCCTCGTGATAGGTCCGGACGTGCCGCATGCCGATCTTCTCCATCACCCGGCGTGACCCCAGGTTCACCGCCATGGTGGCCGCCCAGATCCGCCGTGCCCCGAATTCGGTGAAGCCCTTCTCCAGCAGCGCGAGCGAGCCTTCGGTGGCATAGCCCTTACCCCAGGACGAGCGATTCAGCCGGTAACCCAGTTCCGGGTCGTCCGTGTGATGGCCGCGCAGCGGCCGGAAATGGAACCACCCCAGGAAAGCCCCGCTGGACTTCTCGATCGCCGCCCAGAACCCGTAACCGGGGAAACGCTCGTAGTAACCGAGAAAAGCGGGAAGGTCACCCTTTTCGATCTCCGCTCGGTCGGCGGGTTTGCCCCCATTGAGGTACCGCATGACTTCGGGGTCGTCGTAGAGCGCGAACAGTTCATCGACGTCGGCGTCGGTGAACTGCCGCAGCAGGAGCCGTTCGGTCTCCAGAAAGACACGCATCAGCAGATCGTGGCGTCCTTCGCACGTCCCGGCAAACGCTTTTAAGCGGCGGCCAGCGGCGGGAACGCGCCCTCCAGCGCCACCGCCCCGGCCTCGGTGAGCCGGGCGGGGACGCGTTCGCCCCAGCGGCCGCCGCGCGCGGGTGCCACCAGGCCGAGGTGGGCCAGGCGGTGCGCGGTGTGCTGGTCACAGCAGGCGAGACCGTCGACGAACAGGTCTGGCTCGCAACTGCGACTGATCTCGGCGTGGCCCTCGGCCACGGCTCTCAGGGTGGCCCGCTCACGATGGTTCAGCTCTGTCCGAACGTCCATGGCGTCCCTCCTTTCTGTTCCACTGTGACCAGTCAAACCCATACCCCCGACAGTTTCCGTCTTCTCCGGTGCGAAGTCTGGGATTTCGGGCGGACTTAGGGGTGGCGTGTCGGGTATTCCAGGGTGAGAACCTAGGGATTGTCACCAGGTATTCGCAGCGGAAGCGATTCCAGCTCGGTCTTGCGCAGATGCCGGAAAATGATCGAACTCCGGAACCCGACGATCTCCTTGCGCTTCGACAACCGATCCACCAGGAATGAGTGGAGCTGTTCGACGTCCTGTGCGGCGACGTGGATCAGGAAATCGTCGCTGCCGGCGGTGACGAAGACCGAAAGGACCTCCGGCAATTCGGCGACCGAGCGCTGGAAGGAGTCGATCACCTCACGGCTCAGCGGCCGCACCTGTGCCGAGACCATCGCCTGGACGCCGCGATTGAGGCTGCGCAGGTCGATGTCCGCGTGGTAGCCGCGGATGACACCACGTTCCCGCAGCAGCCGTGTCCGTTCGAGACAGGTCGACGGCGCGACGCCGACCTTCCTGGCGATGTCGCGGTTCGACTGCCGCGCATCCGCCTGGAGTTCCCGGATGATCGCCGAATCAAGTTCGTCCACCTTGCCCCTTTCCCCAGATCTGCCGAATATCGTTCGGCAGGCCATCGATCAGCCTGACGATCAGCCTAACTTCAACGCAAGTAGCCGACTAATTGCGTGAAGGGGAGCGAGATGTCTGTACAGGAGTTGGTCGTCCGGCGGGGGCGCCGATCAGGGGTGACCACGATGGTCGCCGTGCATTCCCGTGTACTCGGCCCGGCCGTCGGCGGTTGCCGGTTCAAGGTCTATCCGGGCCTTCGCGACGCGATCGACGACGTCCTGCGGCTTTCCGCGGCGATGACCCGTAAATGCGCCGTCGCGGGCCTGGACTTCGGCGGCGGCAAGAGCGTCATCGCGCTCGACAGCCCGCCGGCACCGGAGCAACGACGGGAGATCCTGCTCGATCACGCCGACCTCATCGCGTCACTCGACGGTGCGTATCTCGCCGGTCCGGACGTCGGCACCGGCCCGGACGACATGCTCGTGCTCCGCGAGCGGACGCGGCACGTGTTCTGCCTCCCCGAGGAGCAGGGCGGCACCGGGTCTTCCAGCGGACCGACCGCGATCGGGGTACTCGCCGCGCTGCGGGCCGGGGCGAAGGCCGTTTTCGGCGATCACGAGATGAAGGGCCGCAAGGTGGTCATCAGCGGCTACGGCTCGGTCGGCGCGCATCTAGCCGCGGACCTGGTCGCTCAGGGCGCCGAGGTCATCGTGTCCGATGTGGACGAACGACGGCTCCTCGCCGCCGAAGAACAGGGGCTGAGCCGGGTCCGTCCGGAGCGGGTACTCGACATCGCGGCCGACGTCCTGATCCCGGCCGCCGTCGGTGGGGTGTTCGGCCCCGCCACCGAAGTCGCGGTGCCGCTCGTGGTCGGCCCGGCCAACAACCAGCTCACCGAGGACGCGGTGGCGGACAACCTCGCCGCCAAAGGGGTCGTCTGGGTTCCGGACTTCGTCGCGAGCGCCGGGGGAGTCGTCTACACCCTCGGGCGCGAAGCGGAGAACCTGACGCACGCTGAGGCACTCGCCCGGGTCGAAAGGTTGGAAACGACCACGCGACAGATCCTCGACGCCGCTTCGGCCAACGGCACCACACCGCTGACCGAAGCGAACGCGCTCGCCGAAGCCCGGCTCACTTCTGATGCGGAGCCACGTACTCCTTCGCCTCAGGAGCCTCGAACAGCGGCTTGACGTAGCGGACGCCGCCCTCGGCCGACGCGTCCGGTGTCGCCGCGTACCCCTGACGCATCGCCGGGGTGCCCACAACTACCGCAACCAGAGGACGAATCGCGTCGGGCGGTTCGCGTGATCGAAGGGACGACACGCGTGATTGGATGGACGAAACGCGGGCGGGGTTCGCGTGTGCAGAGGAGGCTGGCTTCGGAGCCTTCCCGATGGCCGTGACGCCGTTACGGGCGTCTGCCCTGTGCCGCCAGCCGCAGGACCTCGTACTCGCGTCGCGTCAGGCCGCTGCGGGCCAGCGCGTCGGGCCGATCGTCGTCGGGGGAGATCCGCGGGTCGACGACCAGGGTGGTGAGCGGCTCTTCGCGCTCGCGCAGAGCCCGCCGAGCACCGCGCTGTGCTCGGCGGCGAGGTCTTCGGCGGCGTGCCGTCTGGCCGTCACGCGCTCACGATCGCACACTGGGCGTGGTTTCCGACACACCCGGCTGGAGAGGTTCACCGATGCTTTCTCGCCCCCGGTTGTCTTGAATGGACTCCGTGGAGATCCTGGCCGACGCCGCGACACTGGCGCTGTATACGACCGACGCCTCCAACTACCGGCACGTGCCCCGGGGGGTGGTGCTGCCGCGGAGCGTCGACGAGGTGATCGCGGCCGTCGCCGCCTGCCGTGCGGCCGGGCTGCCGGTGATCGCCAGAGGCGGCGGCACCAGCGTGGCGGGCAACTCGTGCGGTCCTGGCGTCGTGATCGACACGTCACGCCACCTCGGCGGCGTCCTCGACCTCGATCCCGTGGCGCGGACGGCGAGGGTGGCGCCCGGCACCGTCCTCGACCACCTCCAGGCGGTCGCCGCGCCGCACGGCCTCCGGTTCGGGCCCGACCCGTCGACGCATTCACGCTGCACGATCGGCGGGATGATCGGCAACAACGCCTGCGGTTCGCATTCGGTCGCCTATGGTCGCACGGTCGACGTCGTCCGCGAACTGGACGTGCTGCTCTACGACGGCACCCGGCTGACCGTCGGGCCGACCTCACCGTCCGAAGTGGACTCGCGAGCGGCCGGACCCGGTACGGAAGGCAGGGTCTTTTCGGAGTTGCGGGCGCTCGTCCGCGACAATCTGGCGTTGCTGCGCACCGAACTGTCCACGTTCAGCAGGCGGGTGTCCGGATACGGGCTCGAACACCTGTTGCCGGAGAACGGTTTCGACGTCGCCAAGGCGCTCGTCGGCAGTGAGGGCACCTGCGTCACCGTGCTGGAGGCGACGGTCTCCCTCGCCGAGATGCCGGAACGCAAGGTGCTCGCGGTGCTCGGTTTCGAGTCCGACATCGCCGCGGCCGACGCCGTCCCGGCGATCTTGCCGTGGTCGCCGCTGACCGTCGAGGGTGTCGACGCGGACCTCGTCGCACTGCTGGAACCGGGCCGCGCGGACGGACTGCCGCCGGGTGGAGCCTGGTTGTTCGTCGAGATGACCGATCCGGGCCGGGCCCGCGGGCTGATCGCGGAACTGCGCGGCGCGTTGACCGGATCCACGCTGCTGGACGACGCGGCCGCGCAAAAGCGGTTGTGGCGGATCCGCGAGGAAGGCGCCGGTCTCGCGACGCGACTGGCCGGCGGCGAGGAAGCCTGGCCCGGCTGGGAGGACGCGGCCGTCCCGCCCGCGCGTTTGGGCGCCTACTTGCGCGAGTTCAAGAGCCTCATGCGGAAACACGGCCGCAAGAGCGTGGTCTACGGCCACTACGGCGAGGGCTGCCTGCATCTGCGGCTCGACTTCGACCTGCTTTCCCCGCGGGGGATCGCCGGGTTCCGGTCGTTCCTCGAAGAAGCGGCCGACCTGGTCGCCGCGCACGGCGGCTCGCTGTCCGGGGAACACGGCGACGGCCAGGCTCGGTCGGAACTGCTGCCCCGGATGTACAGCCCCGAGATTCTCGCGCTTTTCGCGCGGTTCAAGGGAATCTTCGACCCGGCGGGCAAGATGAACCCCGGCATCCTCGTCGCTCCGCGGCCGGTCGACGCCGATCTCCGGGTGCGGCGAGCGCCGCTGGACCTCGAAGACGTCACCGTACTCGCGTATCCGGAGGATCAAGGAAGTTTCGGGCAGGCGATGCGGCGCTGCGTCGGTGTCGGGAAATGCCGCGACACCACCGGCGCGGGTGTGATGTGCCCGAGTTACCGCGCCACCCGAGAGGAGAAACACTCGACACGGGGCCGCGCGCATCTGCTCGCCGAGATGGTGAACGGAGAACTGATCACCGACGGCTGGCGTTCCGAAGAGGTCGCCGAGGCGCTGGATCTCTGCCTGTCGTGCAAGGGCTGCCTGTCCGATTGCCCGGTCGATGTCGACATGGCGACCTACAAGGCGGAGTTCCTGCACCAGCACCACAAGGGACGGCTGCGCCCGGCGTCGCACTATTCGATGGGCTGGCTGCCGGTGTGGCTGCGCGCGGCGTCACTGGCGCCGCGGCTGGCGAACACGATGTCACGCCGGTTCCCCGGCCTGCTGAAGAAGTTCGGCGGGATCGCGCCGGAACGGGAGCTGCCGACGTTCGCGAGGACGTCGTTCACCGGGCGCCGCAAGGATCTCCGGCGGTGGGCGACCGGTTCGCGGCCCGTCGTGCTGTGGCCCGACTCCTTCAACAATTACCTGACGCCGGACGTCCTCGACGCCGCGGCCGAGGTGCTCACCGCGGCGGGCTACGACGTCGTCCTGCCCGACCGCGGCGTCTGCTGCGGCCTCACCTGGGTGTCCACCGGACAGCTCGACGTGGCGAAGAAAGTGTTGCGCCGCACGCTTTCCGTGCTCGAACCGTATCTGCGGGCGGGCTATCAGGTGGCGGGGCTGGAGCCGAGCTGCACGGCTCTCTTCCGTGGCGACCTCGAGGCCTTGCTGCCGGGTGATCCGGTCGCGAAACTGCTCGCCGGGCAGACCAGGACGTTCGCCGAACTCGTCGAGGACTCGCCGCTCGAGTTCCGGTCGCTGGAGGTCGAAGCGCTCAGCCAGGTGCATTGCCACCAGCACGCTGTGCTCGGTTTCGGTGCCGACGAAGCCGTGATGCGTGCCGCGGGTATCCACAATTCCACCATGGATTCCGGCTGCTGTGGCTTGGCGGGCAACTTCGGCTTCGAACGCGGGCACTACGACGTCTCCGTCGCCTGCGCCGAAGACCGCATGCTGCCCGCGATCCGCGGCGCGGCCGAGGGTACCGAGGTGGTCGCGGACGGGTTCAGCTGCCGGACGCAGATCGAGCAGCTCGACGGACGCCGGGCACTGCACCTCGCGGAACTGCTACGGCGTGCGCTGCCCCCGTCGTGAGTGTTCGGGTCGTCAGAGCGAACCGTGCCTGTACCTACGGCGGCTGGGCCGGGACTGGGAACACTCGCCGGAAGCCTTACTGGACGGTTGATCCGTGAAAGTCACGTGAAGCTCAGCGAGGCGCTGTGGCTGTCCGTCCGCGCCGGTGCCGAGAGGGCCGGGATGTTGCTGGCCTACACGGCTTTCATCGGGTTGATCCAGGAGCTGCGGGCGAGCGGCGGAACACTGCTCTCCCCGGCCGGACGGCCGGGCTATCTGGAGTTCATGCGCGGAATTATCACGCGGTGAGAAGGATCTTCGGCTCTTCGGGGAGGTGACCGGCCGGAACCTTCCTGTGGTGCGCCGCACCGCTCATCATCGGCCCATGACAGCCACGTACCCCGCGGCCAAGAAGCACGCCGCGACCCCGATGGGCGCGATCTACGCCGAGTATCCGCCGATGTCCCGGGTCCTCTTCCCCAGCGGCTGCGAGGGCTGGCTGGTGACCCGGTACGAAGACGTCCGCCTGATCTTCTCGGACCCGCGGTTCTCCCGGAACCTGCTCGCCCCCGGCGCGCCCTGCCTCATCGAGCCGGGCGACTTCTCCACCGGCGAGCACAGCATCCTGAACATGGACCCGCCGGATCACACGCGGTTGCGGAAGCTGTCGGCACCGGCCTTCACCGTCCGCCGGATCGCCGCGCTGCGGCCGCGGATCCAGGAGATCGCCGTCGAACTCCTGCGCACGATGGTCGCGCAGGGGCCGCCGGTGGACCTCGTGGAGACGTTCGCCTTCCCCCTGCCCACCGCGGTCATGTGCGAAATCCTCGGCGTCCCGTTCGAAGGCAGGGAACGGTTCCGCCAGTGGTCGCGGGTGATCGTCACGCCGATGGCGTACACCCCGGCGGACGTGGCGCGGGCCCGGCGTGACGGTGCGGAAGACATGGCCGCGCTCGTCGCGGTCAAGCGGGCTAAGCCGGGGGAGGAGGACCTGCTGAGCGTTCTCGTGCACACCCGTGACGAAGACGGCGACCGGTTCACCGAGGCCGAGTTGATCGATCTGGCCACGCAGCTTCTGCTGGCCGGGCACGAGACCACGGTCAGCCTGATCGCGACCGGGATCGTGCTGCTGTCGGCGAATCCGGACCAGTTCGCCGCGCTGCGCGAGGATCCCGATCTGACGGCGGGAGCCGTCGAAGAGATCATGCGCTTCGACGGACCGGCCGACGCGTCGCTGCTCCGGGTCGCGCTGGAGGACGTCGAACTGAGCGGTGGCCTGGTCCGGCGCGGTGAGGCAGTCTTGGCGCACACCGGCGCGGCGAACCGTGACGAGAGCGCCTTTCCCGGCGCGTCGGAGTTCGACATCCGGCGCCGGAACGCCCCGCAACTGGGCTTCGGGCACGGCATCCACTTCTGCCTCGGCGCGGCACTCGCGCGGCTCGAAGGGGAGATCGCGTTCCGGACCCTGCTCGACGGACTGCCGGGACTGGACGTCGCCGTGCCGCTCCCGGAGATCGGGTGGCGGCCGCCGCTTTCGATCCGCGGCCCGGAAGCCGTGCCGGTGACGTGGGCTACCACCAAACGCGGCTGAGGCTCTCCAGCGTCGGCTCTCCTGGTGCCGGGAGAACCTTGAAGTACCACGTGAAATTGCTGTAGACGTGCAAAAGCGCGTACGCCAGGCAGCGCCGCGAGAACCCGTCGTCCGGATCGGCGCCGTACCCGGCGAGCAACCGCTGCAGGAAATCCTTGTCCCCACCGGAAACGAACAGGCCGACGGCGACGAAGTCGTACTCGGCCGCGCCCCGCATCGCCGGTTCGAAGTCGAAGAGCCCGGTCAGCTGCGGGCGTTCGCCGTCGTGGGTGACCATGACGTGGTCTCGCATGAACTCGGTGTGCAGCGGGACGACGGGCGGCGAGCCCAGGTCGACGGAATCAAGGAACGCCGGGATCCGGGCGATCCAAGCCTCGTCGAGGCCGGTCCGGCGGTGATGCTCGACGGCGTTCGCGCGTTGCCCGGCGACGAACGCGGCCCAGTCCGGCGGATCCAGCACGTCCAGTCGCGGGTCGCGCAGCGAATGCAGGGCGGCCAGCGCCTCGCCGAGTTCGGGAGCGAGCCGGTGTTTGTCCTCTGTGGACAGTTTCGGCCAGGCGTCCTTCAGTGTTTCGCCGCGCAGGCGCTCCATGAGCACGTAGCCCCAGCCGTCCCGCTCGCCGACGTCGTGCACGGCGGGCGTCGGGATCGGGAGCTTGCCGTGCAGGACCTCGAGCATCGTCCGCTCGGTGGGGAGTTCGTCCAGATGTACCGGTGGGAACAGCTTGAGCACCAGGTCTTCGCCGACGGCGTAGACCGGCAGCGAGCCTTCGGTGAACGGGACGACTTCACCGAGACCGAGCGACCCGGTCAGTGACGTCACCGCCGGAAGGAGGTCTTGCCTGGTCAGTGCGTCGAACTCGGCTTCGGTGCCGGCGGGCGGGAACGAGGTCACGGCGCTGACCGTAGAACAGCGGGCCGTGGACCGCGAGGTAATTACCCGCTGCGCTCCAGCAGCGTCCGTGCCGCACCGAGCACGAGACGGCAGACGTCGTCGGGATCCGCGCTGGCCAGGGGCTCCTTGCCGGTGATCTCGCGGACCAGGCCGATGCCGAGCAGCCACGCCAGAATGAGGTCGGCCCGCAGATCCGCGTCGTCGGCGTCGGTCAGCGTGGCCAGCACCTTCGCGTACTCCTGGCCGAGTTGCCGCCGGACCGTGGTCGCCGCGCTGTCGTGCCCGGTCGAGCGCAGGTAGGCGTCGAGCGTGCGATCCCGCCTGGTGTCGGACTCCAGCATGCTGCGCAACGCCGTCCCGAGCAGTTCGCCCGGTGGGGTGGTGGCGATCTGCTCGCGTCCGCCGCGCGCCAGTACCTCCTCGAAGAGCGCGTCCTTCGAGCCGAAGTAGCGGAACAGCAGCGCCTGATTGGCTCCGGCGAGCTTCGCGATGTCTCGCACGGTCGTCCGGTCGAAACCGCGTTCGGCGAACAGAGCGGCCGCCGCGTCGAGCAGGGCCGCCTTGGTCGCGGCCGCGTCGCGCTTGCGGACCTGCGGTTCTTCCGTCATCGGGCAAAGGCTAGCCGGACGTCGCACGGTAGGCGCATTGACGCTTTCCGTGCTCGTGGCTAGCGTTGTAAGCAGTTGCTTACAAACCGCCGAGCCGGGGGGTTTCCGGACAAATGACCATCGCTGACGCCGAATTCGTCGCCTATCCCTTCAACCAGGACGCGGGACTCGAACTGGACGAGGCCTACGCCGCCGCCCGTGCCACCGAGGGCATGCTCCGCGTCCGTCTCCCGCACGGTGAGCCGGCGTGGCTCGCCACCCGCTACGCCGACGCGCGTTTCGTGCTGGGCGACCGGCGGTTCTCCCGCGCGATGGCCACGGACAAGGACGAGCCGCGGATGGCGCCGGGCAGGCGGCCCGGCGGGATCCTGAGCATGGACCCGCCCGACCACACCCGGCTGCGCACGCTGGTCGCGAAGGCGTTCACCATGCGCCGTGTCGAACTGCTGCGGCCGCGGGTCGCGGACCTGGCGGCGGGCCTGATCGAGGACATGAAGGCCAAGGGACAGCCCGCCGACCTGGTCGAGGACTACGCGCTGCCGATCCCGGTCGCGGTGATCTGCGAACTGCTCGGCGTCCCCGTCGGGGACCGGCCGAAGTTCCGGGTGTGGAGCGACGCCGCGCTGTCGACCAGCCCGCTGACCACCGAAGAGATGATGGCCAATCAGGACGAGCTGCGGGCGTACATGCACGTGCTCGTCGAAGAGCACCGTGCCCGGCCCCAGGACGACCTGATGACCGCGCTGATCGAAGCGCGCGACGTCCGCGACAGGCTGAGCGAGCTGGAACTGGTCGACATGTGCATCGGCATCCTGATCGCCGGGCACGAGACCACCGCCAGCCAGATCCCCAACTTCGTCTACGCCCTGCTCGAACAGTCGGACCAGCTCGCCCGCCTGCGCGGCGACCTGGACCTGATCCCGGCCGCCGTCGAGGAACTGCTGCGGTTCATCCCCCTGGGTGCCGGAGCCGGTTTCGCCCGCTACGCCACCGAAGACGTCCAGGTGGGTGACGTGCTGGTGAAGGAAGGCGAGCCGGTGATGGTCGCGATCGGCGCCGCCAACCGGGACGCGCTCCAGTTCACCTCGGCGGAAACCCTCGAATTCGGCAGGGAAGCCAACCCGCACCTCGGTTTCGGGCACGGCGTGCACCACTGCCTCGGTGCCCCGCTGGCCAGGCTGGAACTCCAGGAGGCTTTGCGGGCTTTGTTGCGCGATCTTCCCGGACTGCGCCTCGACGGAGATATCGTGTGGAAGACGCAGATGCTGGTGCGGGGGCCCCGCTCCATGCCGATCGGATGGTGACCATGAGCTGGAAAGTCGAGGTCGATGGCGGGACGTGCATCGGCTCGGGGATGTGCGCCGCGCTACTGCCGGAGGTCTTCGAACTCGAAGGCGCCACGGCGACGGTGGTCGAAGGGGAAGTGAAGCCGGACGAGAGCGTGCTCGACGCGGCGGACTCGTGCCCCGCGATGGCGATCGAGGTGACGGAAAGAGGTGAGGTGATCGGGCCGCGGCCCTGATGTCCGCACTTTGACGCGTGGCGGTCGCCGGTGAATGGGCGTAGGACGGCTGGGTGAGCGATGACGGCTTGACCCTTCGTACCCTGACCATCGGCGACCTGCCCGCGTTCGCGGAGCTGCTCGCCCGCGCGTTCAACCTCGATGCCACGGAGAACCTGAAGCACCGTGAAGAGCTCGTGTTCGAACCCGAACGTTCGCACGGCGTCTTCGACGGTGGCGAACTGATCGGGGTGGGGGAGATCCTCACCCGGAAGATCACCGTTCCCGGCGCCGGCCAGACACCACTCGCCGCGGTGACGTCGGTCGGTGTGCTGCCGGGACACCGCAGGCGAGGCGTGCTCACCCGGGTCATGCGGGCACAGCTGGACGGCCTGCACGAGGACGGCGGCGAACCGATCGCCGCGCTGTGGGCGTCGGAATCGGTCATCTACCCCCGCTTCGGCTACGGTCTCGCGGCGCAGTTCTACCGCGCGAAGGTGCGGGCGAAGGCCGCGTATCGGCCCGGTGTCGCACTCCACGCCGAGCGGGTGCGTGAAGTCGGGCGCGAGCAGGCGCTCCCGCTGATCAAGGCGATCTACGAGAAGGAAGCGCCGCAGCGGGTCGGCGCGCTCGACAGGCTCGAATCGACCTGGGAGTTCGTTCTCGACGATCCGGAGCGCCGACGCGAGGGCGCGACCGCGGTCAAGTTCGCGGTCCTGCCCGACGGGTACGCGATGTTCCGGGTCAAGAACGACTGGCATGAAGAAGGCCCGCGCGGGACCTTGCGGGTGGAGGAACTGGTCGCGACCACTCCGGAGGCGTACGCGTCGCTGCACCGCTACCTGCTCGACTACGACCTGATCGGCACCATCGAGGTCTACGCCGCCCTCGATGAACCGCTCATCCACCTTCTCGCCGACCCCCGCAAGATGACCCGGTCCGCCGGTGACTCCCTGTGGGTCCGGCTCGTCGACGTCGATCGGGCCCTGGTCACCCGCCGCTACGGCATGCCGGTGGATCTGGTGTTCGGCGTGCGCGACGCGTTCTGTCCGTGGAACACCGGGAACTGGCGGCTCGTCACCGATGCCGACGGGAACGCCGAAGTGACCAGGGTGGAGGACGCGCCGGATCTCGAACTGGACGTGATCGACCTCGGCGCGATCTTCCTCGGCGGGACCCGGCCGAGCACACTGGCCGCGGCCGGGCGGATCGAGGAACGGACCGCCGGGGCGGTTTCGCGGGCGACCGCGGCGTTCGCCTCCGATCGTGAGCCGTCCTGCCTGGAATCCTTCTAGCGCCGCATTACCTGACGGGTAATCGACTTCGCACGGTCTTCCTTGCGAGGGTGAGCAGGTGCGAAAAATCGAGAGATTCTTTGGTGTGGCGGCGGTTCTGGTCAGTGCGACGGTGATGGGAAGCGGACCGGCGGTGGCGGAGACGAACGAGGGGTGCCCGATCCTGGAGCAGTGGGGTGACCGGGTCGAAGGGGACGTGTCGCCGGGTGCCTGCGCCTTCATCGCGAAACAGACGGAATTCGGCGCGATGCGCTCGGACACGCCTGAGGCGCGGGAAGCTCGCGTTCGGTTGTACGGCTCCATCTTCGCCGCCGACGGGACGCTCGCGGAATCGGGCAGCGCCCCGCCGGTGCGAGGCAGGGCCGCCATCGAGAACAACCTTCGGACCCTGCTGGGTGCCTTCCCGACTTTCCGGTTCACCCCGGTGAAGGTCGTGGTGAACGGCGGCACCGTCTTCTACGAGGCGGCAAACGAAGCCGTGATCAACGGACAGCTGGTGCGCTACCCGGCCGTCTACCGGGTGGTGCTCGAGAACGGCGAGGTCACCGAGGGGCGTCGCTATCACGATCGGACGGAATGGTTCCGCCCGATCGAAGCCGGTGCCCTCCGCGAATTGTTCGCCGGTGTCGCCGACGACTGCCCGAGGCGGGGGCCGTCCTTCACCGGGCCGGGGCTGACGGCGCCGGTGACCGACCCGAAGTGTCATCTCGCCTATCTCGGCAGGCTTTCGAACGCGATGACCGACGTCCGGCTGGCGGCGGATCAGGCGGCCGCGGGTCCGCGTACGAAGTTCCAGGAGTACCGCGGGACCGTGCGGGCGAAGGGGCGGAAGATCGAGTACGGGATGATCGTGGGCACCGGGCCCGGCCTGATGCGGTATTACTTCGACACGCTTCCGCTGAACTACGACGACGCCGAGACGGCCGTACTGTTCGGCAAACTGCTCACGGGCGCAGCACCCCCTGTTCGGTGACCACCGCGGTCACCAGCGCGAACGGTGTCACGTCGAAGGCCGGGTTGAAGACCTGCGCGCCTTCGGGGGCGACCTTCGCCCCGCCGAAACTCAGGATCTCGCCGGGATCGCGTTCCTCGATCACGATCCCGGCGCCGTCCGGCATCTCGGTGTCCACAGTGGACGACGGGGCGACGACCACGAACGGGATCCCGTGGTGCTTCGCCGCGATCGCCAGGCCGTAGGTGCCGATCTTGTTGGCGACGTCGCCGTTGGCGGCGATCCGGTCGGCGCCGACGAGCACGCAGTCGACCAGGCCGCGGCTCATCGCGGCGGCGGCCGCGCCGTCGGGCTGGATCCGGTACGGGACACCGGCTTCGGCCAGCTCCCATGCGGTCAGACGGGCGCCTTGCAGCAGCGGCCGGGTCTCGTCGACCAGCACGGACTCGACCAGCCCGCGGGCGTGCAGGTGCCAGACGACGCCGAGCGCGCTGCCCCAGGCGACCGTCGCCAGGTGTCCGGCGTTGCAGTGACTGAGCAGCCGCAACGGCCGCCGCGCACAGTTTTCGCGCACCACCGTGGCGGCGAGCCGGGAGGCTTCGTGGTTGATCCGCTCGTCCTCGTCGAGGATCTCCAGCGCCTCGGCGAGGACCGCTTCGGGTCCCTCCGGAAGCCTCGCGAGCGCGCGGGACACACCCCAGCTCAGGTTGACCGCGGTCGGCCTGGCCTGGGCGACGCGTTCGGCCTCGGCCTCGACGTCACCTTCCGCGCGGGTCGCGAGCACCACGCCGAGCGCCCCCGCCGCACCGAGCGCGGGCGCCCCGCGAACCGCGAGACGCTGGATGGCGTCGACCAGTTCGCCGACCGTGCGCAGTTCGAGCACGCGGTACTCGGCGGGCAGCGCGGTCTGGTCGATGATCGTGACCGCGTCGCCGGTCCAGTCGATCGTCCTGCGCATGACGCCCCCGTGAAATCCAGTTGGCCGGCCGAGTCCGGTTCGGTCAGGATGCGGTTCGTGACCATTCAACGCCACCATCCGCCTGGTCTGCACCCCACGCCCACCTATCACCACGTGACCATCGTCGAAGGACGGCGGGACATCCACCTCGCGGGCCAGTGCCCGCTCACCGAAGACGGCAAGGTCGTGGAGGGCGACGTGCTCGCCCAGGTCGACCAGGTCGTCGCGAACACCGCCGCCGCCCTCGCCTTCGCCAAGGCGACCCCTGCCGACGTCGTGCGCACGGTGCTCTACGTGGTGACGCCGGACGCGGACGTGCTTTCGGCCGTCTGGGACCGGTTCGTCGGGTCGGAGATCCGGGAGGCCTTCACGACCGCGAGCACCCTGCTCGGCGTCGCACAGCTCGGCTACCCGGGGCAGTTGGTCGAACTCGACGTCACCGCCGCCACGGCTTGAGGCGGGCGCCGCGGACTCGGGACACTCGCCGGGAGTCCCGCCGAACTCGCGTGTGCGGTCTCCAGGCACGTGAGATACGGCTCCGAGCACGTGAGTGCGGGGTTTGACCCAGGTTCCCGCTGGACGTACTTCGGACTCAGGACGCTAGGCGCAGGGCAAGGGCCTTCCGGTAGTTCGGGCGCCCAGGGCGTCGGTACCGAGAGGGTCGAGGTGTTCGTGAGTGGCGATCGGGTTCTCGGGGGTATGGCAAAGGTGTGGTGGCGGGCCGCGTCCGGCGGGACAGTGACCGCGGAGCGGTCCGTGTCCTGAAGGCCACCGTTGAGACGATCAACGTCTCAACGGTGGCCTTACCCGAAACGCCACCCACGCCCCCTGCTCACCGGGATCCTGGGAAGCCGGGTGGTCACGTGATGATCGTGACGACCGGCTCCTCGGCCTTCGCGGCATCGGCGAAGAAGGTCACGAGCACGTCGTAGTAGCTCCGCACGTAGTCCAGCGCGTCAGGCTCGTCCCAGATCGACGGGTAGATTCCCCCGGCCTCGAGGTCCGAGAGTTCGACACCCCGCGCGAGCTGATCGAACCCGGTCCGCGACAGCGCCGCGGAAACCTTCCCCACCTCGTCGGCCGTGAAGTACCGCGCCGGTCCATCGCCGCCTTCTTCCCCCAGCAGCGTCCCGCCCAAGACGAAGTCGACCTCGATCCCGGCTCGCCCGGTCAGGAACCACATCGCGTGCCACGCCTTGTCGACGTCCACCGACCGCTCGGTGTCCCTGGTCTTCTCGGCGTACTCCCAGTACCGATCCGGGTCCTCGATCAGCTCACGCAATTCACCGGACGTGACCCGGAAGTACGCACCGCACATGCCCACCGGTCAGAGCCCCGCCATGAGGTCGGTCTCGGTGATACCCGGCCCCTGGCCAGCACGGATGAACCACTCGACACCGAACGCCCACGCGAAACCCTCGTCGGGCATCGAGAGGAAGAACGAGTCCTCACTGATCTGACTGGCGTGCGCGCGCATCGCGGCTCGTTTCTGCGGCAGGTACGCGGAGACGTCGACCCTCGCGGTCAGCACCGCTTCCGGCTTGCCGAACTCGGCACCACCCTCTTCGAAATCGGGCAGGTCCTCGGCCTTCATCTGCCCGGTCCGCACCGCCTCTTCCATCCCGCGGCGCATCTCGTCACTGTTGCTCGTGGCCTCGTAGACCCGCGGCGTGCCCGCCAGCTCGGCCGCGCGCATGCCGACGCGGTGCACCTGGATGTGGTCCGGATGCCCGTAACCGCCGTTGTCGTCGTAGACGGTCAGGACGTCGGCCCGCTCCTCCCGCAGGATCTCGGCCAGCCGCTGCGCGGCCTCCTCGACGTCGGCCTGCCAGAAAGTGCCGGGCACGTCGTTGCGCGGCTCGCCCATCATGCCGGAATCCGTGTACCCCAGGAACTCCACGCGCTTGGCCCCCAGCACCTCGGCCGAAGCGTGCGTCTCCTGGACGCGGCGCTGCCACAACTCCTCTCCCTCGTCGAGGAACCCGTCGGGCACCTCGCCGACCTCGCCCCTGGTCGCGACGACGAGCACGACACGGTGACCTTCCTCGAAGGCCTTGCGCATGACGCCGCCCGCGACGATGCACTCGTCGTCGGGGTGGGCGTGAAAACTCACCAATGTGGCCATGGTGGGGAAACTACCGGGAGGCACCGACATATTCCGGCGAGGCGGTCTTCTCCGCCGGCAATCGAACAGGGTGTGGTCCGCTACGCCGGGAACACCCGCCCGAGGAACTCCAGCGTCAGAGCCCAAGCCGCCGCGGCGGGCTCCGGCTGATGGAACATCGGCGCGACATGGTTGTGGAACGCGTGCCCCGCCCCCTCGTGGATGTGGATCTCCGCGCCGTCATGTCCGGTGACAGCGGCTTCGAGCAGGCGCACGCCCTCGGCCGGGATGTAGGGGTCGGCCCCGCCGAACTGGAACTGGATCGGGCAAGTGATCTTGTCCAGCAACGAGATCTGTCCCGGAACCTGCGAGCCGTAGTACGACACCGCGACGTCCGGGTCGCCCTCGGCGGCGGCCGCGTAGGCCATCGAGCCGCCGAGGCAGAAGCCGAAGACGCCCGCGCGGCCATCGGTTTCGGGCAGGGAACGCAGCATCGCCAGTGTCGCGAGCACGTCGGTGACCGCGCGTGCCGGGTCGAGCCTGCCCGCGACCGCCATCGACGCCGAGACCCCGGCTTCGTCGTGGGTGGCCGACCAGCCGGGTTCGAGCCGCCAGAACAGTTCGGGCACGGCGACGACGTAGCCGAGCGCGGCCAGGTCGGCGGCGACGGACTTGAGGTAGTCGTCGAGGCCGAAGATCTCCTGGATCAGCACCAGTCCCGGGCCTGAGCCGGAGCCGGGCAGCCAGAGCGGGGCGTCGAACGAGCCGTCGGCGACGGTCACTTTCGTCATCGGGTTCCTTCCAGTGCGTGCACGAGGCAGTCCGTCACCAGGGCGGCCTGCGTGCCGTCGGGGTCGAGGTCGGGATCGAAGATGGTCAGCTCCAGTCCGGCCGCGCCGGGGATCGCGAGCAGACCGCGAAGAAGTTCGACCAGCTTGTCCGGGCTGAGCCCGCCGGGGTCGGGACTGTCCACAGCGGACACGAACTCCGGGTCGAGGGTGTCGATGTCGACGTGGATCCAGAAACCGTCCAGTGGCGCGAAAATCTCGCGTGCGGCGGCGAGCGCGGCGTCGGTGCCGGAGGCCATGACCTCCTGACTGGTCACGATGCGCAGCCCGGCTTCACGCGCCTCGGCGGATTCTTCCGCGCGTACGCCGAGCACGAGGACGTCTTCGTCGCGGACGTAGGGCCCGAGCCCGTCCACATCGGCCAGTTCCGGAGCGCCGCGGCCGGTCACGACGGCGAGGGCCTCACCGCCGACGGAGGCGACGTGGTCGGAGTTGCCGAGGTGCCGGAAGTCGTCGTGACCGTCGAAGTAGACGATGCCGTAGCGCCCTTCGCGGCGCAGGGTCAGCATCGCGGCGAGCGCGATGGAGCAGTCACCGCCGAGAACGACCGGGAAGCCGCCGTCCGCGCGGATCTTCGCGAGCCGCCCGGCGAGGGCCGCCGTGTAGGTCGCGATGCCTGCCGCGTTCCGGGCGCCGCCGTCCGGCGACCAGTCCGGCAGATACCGCGGTGGAGTGACCACGCCGCCGTCGGTCGCGCCCAACCGGGTGAGCAGACCGTGATCACGCAGTGCGCCCGGTGCCTTGTAGCAGCCAGGGACCGCTCCTTCGGCCGGTGGGCGCAGGCCGAGGTTGGACGGCGCGTCGAGTAGTACGAGCTTTCCCATCACCCCACCGTAGTAGTCACGCCTGGGGCCACGCTGTCCGTCCCTTCAGGGTGAAGAGATACCGAGGAGACTCAATGGCGGAGCGGACATGCCGGCGGGCGGCCTGCGCTACCACGGGATGTCGCCGCTGATCTCGCACATCTGCGAACTCGGGCTCATCGACGCGATCGCCATCGGGCAGGAGGACCGTTTCGCCGCCGGGGTGCAGTTCGCCAGGACGGAAGGTGTCTTCCCGGCGCCCGAGCCGACGCACGCGCTCGCCGCGTGTATCCAGGAAGCGTTACGGTGCAAGGAAACCGGTGAGGAGAAGGTGATATTGACCGCGCTGTGCGGCCACGCGCACCTCGACCTCCCGGCGTACGGCGCGTACCTGGCGGGCGACATCGCCGACAACGCGCTGCCCGACTCCGTCCTCGAAAAGTCCCTCGCCAGCCTCCCGTAGCTGTTATGAACGGACCGTTTATAACAGAATTTGTTATAAACGGTCCGTTCATAACACGCGCGGTCGGGTCAGCCGGTGACTTGGTAGCCGGAGGTCCGGTTCCGCCCGGTGTTCTTCGCCTCGTACAGCGCCTGGTCCGCTACGGCGATCACCGCGTCGAGGTCGGTCACGCCCGGCCGGTCGGCGAGGCCGATCGACACGGTCACGTGCTCCGGCAGGTCGTCGGCACGCGACGCCACAGTCGACCGGATCCGCTCCGCGATGGCGTGCGCGTGCACCGCGGGCGTGCCGGGCAGCAGGATCACGAACTCCTCGCCGCCGAACCGCCCGACAAGATCCGTGCCGCGCACCTCGGTACGCAGCGTTTCCGCGATGGCGGCCAGATATCGATCGCCGACGAGATGTCCGTGCCGGTCGTTGATCAGTTTGAACCGGTCGACGTCGAGCATCAGCAGGCTGGTGTGCCGTCCCGCGCGCCGCGCGCGGTCGAGTTCGTCGGCCGCGGCCTCACGCCACGCCTCGGCGTTGAGCAGCCCGGTCTTGGCGTCGCTACGGGCCTGCCGTTTCAGTTGCCGCAGCAACACCCCGCGGTGCAGCACCAGCGTGATCCCCACGACCAGCAGCAGTACCACCGGCCAGTCCCGCAGCGCCCACGCCACGATGACGCCGAGCGCGATCGTCGCCGCTTCGAGCGCGTACTCGAACGGTTTCGCCAGCGCGTCGCGCAGATGGTCGTGCGGGGTGCCGTAGTACACCGCGACGGTCATCAGCACGGTGTTGACCAGCAGGAACACCGCGCCTGCCGCGACGACCAGCCCGAACGACCGCAGGTCGCGGGGGAGGACGTCGAACGGCGCGGCGTACCGGTCGAGGAACGCCGCGGCCGCGAAACCGGAGAGCACGGTGGCCGACGCGGAGAACGTCCGCCGGAACAGCGGATTCGGCTGCCCCCGGAACCAGCGGTAGAAGAACGACACGGCGATGACGAGCGCGGCGAGCGCGGGGTGGATCAGCAGCACCGCGGCGAAGGTCCATACGCTGTCCAGCGAGATGTGGGGCGTCCCCGCGAAACGTTCCCGGACGCGCTCCACGGGGCGTGACAATTCCGTGTGCAGCACGGCGCTGACGATCAGGACCGCGAAGGGGACCGCGTCACCCGGAGTGAACGGCACGCGGAGAAAAGACCAGGCGGATCCGGCGATCGCCGCGACGTCCACCAGAAGGACGAAGCCGATCAAACCGCGGTGGGGTAGCCGCCACAGCGCCCAATTCGTTAGCGCCACGGTGACGAACGTAATCGGTTGGATACTAGGTGTCACTACGCTGTCTGGGTAGGCGTGGGTGCACCACGCGTGACCGGATCGGGATTCGGAGGGGGTGAGCTCCATGCGCGGGCAGAACTGGTGAATACCCGGTTCCGGTCAAAGGGGGTGAAGCGGGGCCACGTGGCGCCATGCCCGGGTGGCCGGAACAGCCACTACGAGACCGGCGAGTGCGACGACCGAGACCGTCGTCGCGGGTGAACCGAGCACGCCGACGAGCAGGCCGCCGGCGATCAGCCCGATTCCCTGCACGGCGATGAGTCCCGACCCGGCGAGGCCGAAAGCCTGGCCTCGTTCGGTGTCGGGTACCAACCGCATGAACGTGGTGCTCGCGGTGACCTGGTAGGCCGCGCACATCCCGGACAGCAGCAGCAGTCCGGCGGCGTAAGCCAGCGATGGCCGGTACCAGAACGCCGCAAGCGGCACGATCGCGCCGAGCGCCAGTATCCCGACCAGCCGCAGCCGGACTTCCGGCCGGACGAGGCGGCCCAGCACGAACACCCCGAGCACGATCCCCGCCGGATGCGCGGCGAGCAGCAACCCCGCCGTCACCGCCCCGCCGCCGATTTCCGCGGCGTAGGGCACGGCGAGCCCTTCCGGCACGATCACGAAACCCGCCAGCCACGCCAGGCCGACCAGGGCGCGCAACCGGCGGTCGTACCAGATCGTGCGGGCGCCCGCACGAAGCCGCCGCAGGGTCGACGTCGCCGGTCCGCCGGAACCCGAAGCGGGCCGGGCCCGGATACCCAGCCGCAGGACGATCGCGGAGATCGCGAACGTCACCGCGTCCAGCGCGAGCCCTCGCCCCGGCCCGATCGCGGCGATGATCGCGCCGCCGAGGGCGAACCCGGCGAGCTGGCCGATCTGGTTGGTGATCTTCAGCAGGGACTGGCCGAGTACGTAGTGATCCCCGCTCAGCACCGACGGCAGGACGGCGGCCTGCGCGGCGGTGAACGGGGCGTTCGCCAGTTGCACCACCACGAGTACGGCCGCGAGTACGGGCAACGGGATGCCGGGGATCGCGAGCACCGCGACCAGCGCGGCACGGACGACGTCGGAGCAGACCATCACCGCCCGGCGCGGGAACCGGTCGGCCAGCCCGCCGAGCAGCGGCCCGCCGATCAGGTCGGGCAGGTAGGTGAGCGCGTAGGTCAGCGCGGGCCAGGTCGCCGACTGGGTCCGCTGGAACACCAGCACCGACAGGGCGACCCTGGCCACCTGGTCGCCGAGGATCGACTGAAGTTCCGCGAACCAGATCGCCCGCAGTTCACCGACCGCGAGGATCTGCCGGAAGGTCGCCGTCGAGGTCACGAGGTGGCCACCCCCGTTCGAGTCGGGTCGCCACTCAGCGTACCTTTCCGGGCGCGCTTGGTGAACGCGTCCAGGTGAAAATTACTCCGTACCGCAGGTGATCTTCGGCTGCGGATTGTAGTGCACGTTCCGGGTGTGCCGCCGGACCTCGCGGCCGGACGCGGCGTCCTTGATGACCCGGGTGTCCGACGTGGTGAAGCCGGGCGCGCCGTTGCTGGGCTTGCAGTTCTCGGCGGGGCCGGGCTTCGTCGGCGGCTCGGACGGGTTGGTGCGGCCGCCCGGGATCGACTCGACGGTGTACTTCTTGGTGCCCCACAGCCGGATCGTGATGTCCGACGGCGACCAGATGGTCTGGATCGCGACGCCGGTGTCACCGTCGTTGGTGAACTTCAGGTCGATCACGCTGCCGCCGCTGTGGTTCTGGAACACGGTCGCCTCGCGGGCGGCGGGGTACCGGCTGATGTAGTAGCTGTGTTCCTTGTGCTCGGTGTCCTTCATGCCGGCGAAGTACGAGGCGTTGTACAGCGTGGTCGCGAACTGCGAGATCCCGCCGCCGACCTCGCGGCCGGGCGCGCCGTCCTTGATGACACCGGCTTCGACGTAGCCCTGTGCCGTGCCGCGCGGCCCGGTGAACCCGTTGAGGCTGAACGTCTCGTTCGGCTTCACGATGGCGCCGTTGACCTTCTGCGCCACGACCCGGATGTTCGTCCCCGAGTCCGGGGCGAAGCCGCCGGTCTTGAACTCGCTGACGACCTCCTTGATGCCGAGCTGGTTGGCCTGCTCGGTGGTCACCTTGGCCGGGGTCTTCTTGTAGGTCACCGGCAGCTCGCGGGGCGCGGCGCGCTTGAGCACGTCGAGCACCGGCTTGAGGCTCGGCTCCCAGTCGACGACGTTGGCGTCCTCGGAGGGCTGGACGGTCGGCTTGCCGCCTTCGAAGACGATCTGCGCGTCTTTGCCCTCTTTTTCGGTGGACTTCAGCTGCGGGCCCGCGGCCTCGATGATCTTGTTGTTGTCCACCTTCGGGTTCAGCACGCCGCCGTCGGCGGGCTCGA
Organism: Amycolatopsis coloradensis; assembly: GCF_001953865.1. GTDB lineage: Bacteria > Actinomycetota > Actinomycetes > Mycobacteriales > Pseudonocardiaceae > Amycolatopsis > Amycolatopsis coloradensis. The sequence continues at coordinate 96,646 of NZ_MQUQ01000017.1, read as the reverse complement.
AGGTCAGCGCGGCCGCGATGGCGGCGGGTTTGACGACGGCGTCCTTGCCCTCGCCCTTGATCACCATCGGCGACGCCACGGCGGGCTTCGCGATCTGTTCGAGGGCGGCGTGGACGGCCTCCGGGGAGACCTTGACCGGGGTCTGGGTGACCGCGAGCGTGAGCGGCTCACCACTCGCCCAGCGGTCGAGGATCGTCTGCTTGGCGGCCTCGACGTCGAGCTTCTGCCCGGTCTTCGGCTCGACGGCGACCGGCTTGGCCTCCTCGAAGCGGACGGTGCCTTCGACGGGGTCGCGGTCGATCTTGTCGCGCAGGCTCGCCAGCGCGGAGGTGAGCTTCTCGTCCTCGGTGTGCGTGACGACGCCGACCTCGGTGGTCGAGAAGAACGACGCGACCCGCGTGAACGGGTTCAGCGGCTGGTCGCCCGCCTGGTCGAGGGTGGCGGGCCAGTCGAGACGCAGGCCTGCCGTGTTCGGCGCCAGCGACTCCTCGGCGTCACCCGCGACGACCTTCACCGGCCGGGTCAGGCGCGGCTCGATCTTCCCCTTGAGCTCTGTCTCGGCCACGGCGCGGTCCATCCCGCCGACGTCGATCCCGGCGACGGTGACGCCGCGGGGGACGCTGCCCTGGGAGACCAGCACGTCGAGGGCGTACGCGACGACCAGCAGGCCGAACACGCCGCCGCCGACGAAGGCGGCCTTGCGGTAACTGCGACGGCGCTTCGGTGGCGCGGGCTCCTGCGGGGTGGCAGACTCCGCGAACCCGGGCGTGACGACCGGGAGAATGTCCGTCTGCTCGGCATGGGACTCGGGCCAGCGCGGTTCCTGCGGCAACTCTCCACCCTCCACGGTCCGGCGAGCACGCCGGACGTCGTGATCGAACATCCGGGCCTTCCACGCGTTCCGGACGTACGTTCAAGATACGGGGCGGGTTTTGTGGGCCTGCAACTCGCCCGGTTGGGTGATCGGGTCACTCCGTCGGGTGGTCACTGGGCGTCAGATTTCGGGATTTTTACCCACTCCAGCGAGAAAAGCTGAAGTCACAGCCCGCGTCGGCTTGCGTGATGTGTTCGGCGTACGACGCGCCGTAACCTCGTTCGTGGCGCGGGGCGGACGGTGTCCACTGTGCCCGGCGGCATTGCAATTCCGCATCATCGATGTCGAGGCTGAGCCGTCGCGGAGGAACGTCCAAGGCGACCGGGTGGGATTCCGGCGCGACGTGCAGCACACACGCGCCCGAACTGGTGCCACTCATGCGGGCGTCGGAAGCCCGGACCTCTTTGGCCGACAGTGGTGTCTTCAACTCCCGGTAGTCGTCGAAAACCACCGCCGGTCCGGTGTGGACGAGCAGGCGGGGATCCGCGGCGATGTGCTTGATCACCGCGCCCGACGGCGCCAGATTGCCCCGAAGCACCGCGACGCCTCCTTCGGTGGCGGCCGGGTTGTCGCGGGTGCGGATGACGTCGTCGTTGTGCACTCGCGCCGTTTCTAGTGTCTCTCCAAGGGTTTCGCCGGTACCGGGACCCGGCGAGCGATCGCGTCGGCGTACGCGCGCTCGTCGAGGATCTTCGTGATCGTGAGGTCCTCCCGCACCATGTCCACCACCCGTACGCCGCTCGCCGCGGCCATCCGGTGGTGCGCCGAGTCGGCGGCGGGGATCGACGCCGCGCCGGGCAGTGTCAGCCCGAGCACTTCGGCGGCCGAGCCCACGCTCCAATTCGGACAGTTCCTCGCCGCCGATCAGCCCGGCGCGCTTGTCGTCCCGGTACTTCCCCCTGTCGGTGCCGCTGCCGGGCACCTCGTTCCGCCAGTGCCCGCGCTCGCCGCGCCGCGACGCTGTCGGAGACCTTCCAGAAGCCGACACCGATGCTCTACCGCGATCTGCTCTCGATGGAGACCGAAGAACCGGGCAGCGGGAAACCGCCCGCCTGTCACACCCCGCGCTTCACCTGTTCCGCCCGTTCGCGCAAGATGACGCATTTCCCGAGCTGATCTTCCGGGTTGTAGCCGAGTTGCCTGCTCCGGGCCCGGTGGCTGAAACCGCGCGATTCGCTGCCGCCGGACCAGCGATGGCTCCGGAGTTCTTCAGGGTTCCTCATGACCACGAGTATGGCATCTCATATATGATTGTCCGATGGCATCGACCTTCACCCTGCCCGTTTCGCGCACCGAAGTGGTGCTCGACGAGATCCGCCGCGGCATCCTCACCCGCGAGCTGAAACCCGGTCAGGCGTTGGTCGAGGCCGAACTCGCGGCCCGGCTCGGGGTGTCGAAGACGCCGGTCCGCGAGGCGCTGAAGGTGCTGTCGAACTCGGGGCTCGTGACCTTCAGTCCGTACAAGGGCGCGTCGGTGTGTGTGGTGGACGCGGAGCTGGCGAAGTCGGTCTATGACGTCTGTATGGTGCTGGAGCCCGAAGCCGTGCGCCGGTCGGTGGAACGCCGCTCACCGGACCTGATCGAAGACGCCGCCAAGGCGCTGAAGGAGGCGTCGGCGGCGATCTCGGACAAGGACCAGGCCGCGCTCAGCCTGCTCAACCGCCGGTTCCACCGCGCGCTCTACCGCGGCTGCGGCAACCCGCTGATGGTCTCGATGCTGGACGACCTCAAGGACCGCGCCGCGCTGATCAGCGTGGTCGGCTGGGAGGCGAATCCCAGCTGGCGCAAGGAATGGAACGAGCACAAGGCGGTGCTGGCGATGGCCAAGAAGGGCGACGCGGACGGCGCCGCCGGGCTGCTGCGAGCGCATATCGGGGACTTCCTGGACCGGGTCCTCGGGGCGATCGGAGCCGAGTGATGCGCCTGCTGCTTGTCGCCGACACACATCTGCCGCTGCGTGCCAGGGCGCTGCCGGACCAGGTCTGGCGTGAGGTCGAGGCGGCGGACGTCGTCGTCCACGCCGGTGACTGGGTCGACGTCGCCCTGCTGGACGAACTCGAGGCCCGGAGCAAGCGGCTCATCGGGGTCTACGGCAACAACGACGGCGCGGGTCTGCGGGCGAGGCTCCCCGAGGTCGCGCGGGCCGACCTCGACGGCGTCCGGCTCGCGGTCGTTCACGAAACCGGCGGCAAACAAGGACGCGAGCGCCGCTGTGACGATCTCTTCCCGGACGCCGACGTCCTCGTCTTCGGGCACAGTCACATCCCGTGGGACACGGTCACGCCGAAGGGGCTACGGCTGCTGAACCCGGGCTCGCCGACCGATCGGCGGCGGCAGCCGTTCTGCACGTACCAGACCGCCGAGATCCGCGACGGCGAGTTGCGCGATGTCGCTCTGCACGAGCTGCCCTTACGCCGCTGACGGGGTAGACAGGTAGCCATGGAACCGGCGCAGGCGTTGAGGGAGATCGCGTTCCGGCTGGAGCGCGCGGGCGAGCCGACCTACCGGGTGCGGGCTTTCCGGCAGGCGGCTTCGGTGATCGCCAAGGTCAAGCCGGACGAACTGCGCAAACGCGCCGAGGCGGGCACGCTGACCGCGTTGCCGAATATCGGCAAGGCGACCGCGGCCGTCGTCGAAGACGTCCTCGCCGGGCGCCGTCCCGCGTACTTCGAGAAGATCGGCGAGCCGAAACTGCCCGACGGTGGCCCGATGCGGGCGGCGTTGCGGGGCGACTGCCACACTCATTCGGACTGGTCCGACGGCGGGAGCCCGATCGAAGAGATGGCCGAGGCCGCCCGCGCGCTGGGCCACGAATGGATGGTCCTGACCGACCATTCGCCCCGGCTGACCGTCGCCAACGGCCTTTCGCCCGAACGGCTGCGGCGGCAGATGGACGTCGTCGCGGAACTGAACGAGACGATGGCGCCGTTCCGGATCCTGCACGGCATCGAGGTCGACATCCACCTCGACGGCACCCTCGACCAAGAGGAGGACCTGCTGGAGCAGCTGGACTTCGTCGTCGCGAGCGTGCATTCGAAACTGCGGATGCCCGCGAAGGAGATGACGCCGCGGATGCTCGCGGCCGTGCGACATCCCCGGGTCCGGGTGCTGGGGCACTGCACCGGGCGGCTGGTGATGGGGGCGCGCGGGAAGCGGCCGGAGTCGGAATTCGACGCCGAGGCGGTGTTCACCGCCTGCCGGGACAACGGGGTGGCCGTCGAGATCAACTCGCGCCCCGAACGCCGGGACCCGCCGACGCGGCTGCTGAACCTGGCTGTGGACCTGGGCTGCGACTTCGCGATCGACAGCGACGCGCACGCGCCGGGTCAGCTGGACTGGCTGGTCTACGGTTGCGCGCGGGCCACCGAACTGGGGATCGAGCCGGACCGGGTGATCAACACCCGCACCGCCGACGACCTGCTGGCCTCCGGCCGGGACCGCGATTAGTCCTCTACTTGCGGTAGTTCGAGGGCGAACCACCGCAACCAGTCCTCTACTTGCGGCTTTTGCGTCACCGCGTGGCAGCCGAGGCGGTGCCGCAGGGGCGATCATGCGTGCTCGGACGGCGATCATGCGTGCTTGGGCGGCGATCTCGCGTGAGGTGAGTCGCGTCGTAAGTCGGGCAGTGTCGGCCTCCCGGGAACGGGACGGGCGGGTCCATTGTGGACAGTTTCCCCGCACGTCATGCTGCGAAAGCCCGCCGAAAGCCGGTGCGGGACGCTGTCCTGGGCCAGAGTCGCCAAGTGCCGCGGTCAGCGGCGGTCACCGGTGTAGACCACGGCGGCGCCCACCGCGTCCACTCCCGTGATCAGCTCGGCCAGTGCCTTCGGCAGTTCGCGGTGGGTGGCCCCGGCCCACGCCCGCAGCCCGGCGCGGTCGAGTTCCGGTTCGCAGAGATCGTCGAGGCCGATGGTCCAGGCCAGCAGGGCCAGGCAGACCGAATGCGGATCCGGCCGTTCGGTGCCGAGTACGGCGGCCCGCGCCTTGCTGCGCGCGGCGGTCGACATCAGCAGATCGCGCGGTGGGTACCGGTGATTCTTCCGGACGAGCCCCCGGTCGGTCTCACGGTTGATCACTCCCGCGGTCAGCAGATTGTCGGCGACTGTTTCCCCGAGATCGTGACGAAGATGATCGACCCATTCCCGGACGGTGTGCCGCTTGCCTTCGCCGAGGATTTCCGAGAACACCCGATCCAGCGCGGGATGGGCGAGGCCACGCCGCGACAGCGGCCGGATTCGCTTGCGTTCCACGGTGATCCGCTCGGCGAGGAGGAGATCGCAGAGCGCGGAGCCGGCCATTCCGATGCCGAGCCCCGTGCGGCGCAGCGCGGGTTTTCCGGTGAACTCGTCGTGGGCGAGGAAGAACAGGGAATCGACCAAGGTCAGCCGACGCATGAATGCACGCCCTCCGGCGTTGTGGTGCGGGACGGCCAAAGTAGCGGTAGGCGGCGGACCACTGCGACCCGAGGTCCGTTTTTAGCCTGAACGGACGTATCTCGCCGCCTTGTCCGGCCCTAAGGTGGGATGGCCTCTCAAGATCAAGATCAAGAGCACGAACCGACCGTGTTCACCGCCATTCGACGTCCGGGGGGACGGGTCAATGGGTACGCACAGGCCGAGGCGCGTCCTCGGCCACCGGCGGCTCGGTGCCGCCCAGATCGTGTTCTTCGTCGTCGCCGCGGCGGGTCCGCTGTTCGCCATCGCGGGCGGGGTCCCGACGAACTACGCGGTCACCGGAAGCGTCGGTGTGCCGCTGTCGTTCCTCCTGCTCGCCCCGATACTGGGGCTGTTCGCGGTCGGGTACGCGGCGATGAGCCGCTACATCACCAACGCGGGCGCCTTCTATCCCTATGTCGCCAACGGTGTCGGCAAATCCACCGGCGCCGGGATCGCGTTCGTCACGTTGATCTCCTACAACGCCATCCAGATCAGCATCTACGGCCTGTTCGGCTGGTCGGTGTCGACCTGGCTCGGCACGCTCACCGGGTCCCCGCCGCCGTGGTGGCTGTGCGCGCTGGTGATGGCGCTGATCGTCGGCACGCTCGGCATCCTCCGGGTCGATCTCAACGCCAAGGTGCTCGGGGTGGCGCTGTGCCTCGAAGTCGCCGTCGTCGCGATCGTCGACATCGCGTTGTTCGCGAATCCCGCCGGCGGCAGCGTTTCCTTCGTGCCGCTGGAACCGTCGAGCCTGTTCACCACCGGCGTCGGCGCGGTGTTCGCGTTCTCCGCCGCCGCGTTCATCGGCTTCGAGGGCGCGGCGACCTATGGCGAGGAGACCCGCGAACCGAGCCGCACGGTCGGCAGGGCGACGTTCGCGGCGATCGGTCTCACGGCGGTGCTCTACGTCGTCTCGTCGCTCGCGCTGGCCGTGGGGACCGGACCCGACGTCATCGTGACCACCGCGGCCGCACAGGGGCCCGATCTGTTGTTCACCCTGGCGGGCCAGCATCTCGGCGGCACGTTCTCCGACATCGCCTACACGCTCTTCGTGACCGGTCAGTGCGCGGCGCTGCTGAGCTTCCACAACGCCGTCGCGCGATATTTCTTCGCCCTGGGCCGGGAAGGCCTGCTGCCGCGCTCGCTGGCCAAGACCAGCAAACGCACCGGGGCACCGGTGGGCGGTTCACTCACGCAGACCGCGCTCGCACTGGTCGTGGTGGCCGCGTTCGCGATCGCGGGCCGCGACCCGGTCACCGAACTGTTCGTCTGGCTCGGCGCGACGGCGTCGACCGGTGTCGTGGTGATCATGATCGCCGTCTCACTTTCGGTGATCGGCTTTTTCAAATGGCGACGCCACGCCGAAAACGCTTGGCGCCGCTGGATCGCGCCGGGACTGGCGATCCTCGCGTTGTCGGCCGTCCTCGCGCTGATCCTGCTCAACTTCGACCTGCTGCTCGGCCCGGCCGGGAGCTTCCTGTTGCGCTGGGGCTTGCCCGGCCTGATCGTCGTCGCGGCACTGGCGGGTTTCCTGCGCGCGGAGGTGCTGCGGACCCGGGATCCCGAGACGTACGCCGCGATCGGCGGCCCGCTCGAAGACGAGGGAGACGAACGCGAACCCGCACCGCTGAGGTCGGGACGATGATCGTGCGCGCCGCCGCACCGTCCGAAATGGACACGGTGGTCGACGTGCTGTCCGAGGCCTTCCGCGACGACCCGGTCAGTGTGTGGGTCTTTCCCGGCGACGAACGCCGCGCGGTGGCACTGCCGATCTTCCATCGCGCGTTCCTGCGCGAGACGCTGGCCGCGGGCGGCCACGTCGACGTCACCGGCGACCTGTCCGCCGCCGTCCTCTGGACGCCCGGCGGCGGGGAGGACGTGGACGGCGCCGCGTTCTCCGGGCTCACCGGGGAAGAACTGGGCAGGCTCGCCGCGTTGTCCGAGTTGATGACGAAGCACGCCCCGGGCGGCGAGTATCACCACGCGCGGTTCATCGGCGTTCGCGGGAGCGCGCAGCGGCAGGGGATCGGCGCGAGGCTGCTGCGGCACGGGCTCGACCGCAACGGCATCGTGCCCGCGTACCTGGAGGCCAGTAGCCCGGAGAGTGGGAAACTGTACCGGCGCTTGGGTTTCCGTGATCACGGCCCGGCTTTCGCGGCCGAGGGCGGGCCGCCGATGTGGCCGATGTGGCGTGACCAGTGACAGATCTCTCGTCGATTTGTCTATAAAGGACTGGTAAAGTGGCGGGCAGATGACGACGAACCGTGCCCCCGCCTCACGGCACCGTTCCGTCTTCTTTCTGCTGATCTTGCTCGTCTTCGCCTTCGTCACGCCGACCGTCCCCCACGGTCATGGCGGCGTCGCGAAGGAAGACCCCGTCGCCGTCTTCGCGACCCATCCGCTGCCCGCCTTCCATGGCGGCCAAGCCGTTCCCTTCGCCGACGTGCCCGCCGAAACGGCGACCGTCGACCTCCCCGACGCCGGTCTCGCCCCCGAACAGGGTGAGCCCGTCGTCGTCAACCGTGCGGTGCCGCAGGCGGCCGCACGGGCGCCTCCGCGCTGATCCGGTCCCCATTCCGCATCAGCCACCATCGGAGGTCTCATGAGTTCCGGTCATGCCCTGCTGGCCGTCGGCGGGGCGTTCCTCGCCGCCGGTGTCATCGCTAGAGCAGGCGCCCGCATCGGGCTGCCCACCATTCCCCTGTTCATGCTGGCCGGTTTCGTCTTCGGCCCCAACACCCCCGGATTGTCCCTTGTGGACGACCCGAGCGAGCTCGGGGTGCTCGCCGGTCTCGGTCTCGTCTTCCTCCTGTTCTACCTCGGCCTCGAATTCTCCCTCGACGACCTCGCCAAGGGCGGGCGCAAACTCGTCTGGTCCGGGCTGATCTACCTGGTCCTCAACATCGGCGGCGGGCTCGCCTTCGGCTTCCTGCTCGGCTGGGGGACGAGGGAAGCGCTGGTCATCGCCGGCGCCATCGGGATCTCGTCGTCGGCGATCGTCACCAAGCTCCTGCTCGAAGCCCGCCGGATGAACAACCCCGAATCCCGGCTGATCATGGGCATCATCGTGATCGAGGACCTGTTCCTCGCGCTGTACCTGGCGTTGCTGCAACCGGTGCTGTCCGGTGCCGGGAGTTTCGGCTCGGCCATGGCCGATTTCGGCAAGGCCTTCGCGTTCCTGATCGTGATGGCCGCGCTCGCCCGCTGGGGCGGCCGGGTGGTGTCGAAACTGTTCAGCTCGGCCGACGACGAACTGCTGACCGTCTGCTTCGTCGGGGTCGCCGTGATGGGTGCCGCCGTCGCCGAAGAGGTCGGGGTGTCCGACGCCATCGGCGCGTTCATGGTCGGCATGATGCTCGGCGGCTCGAAGGTCGCGCCGCGTATCCACAAGCTGGTCCTCCCGCTGCGGGACGCGTTCGGCGCCCTGTTCTTCTTCATCTTCGGCCTCAGCATCGACCCGAACGCGGTCGGTTCGGTGGTGGTGCCGGTGCTGATCGCGGTGGCGCTGACGATCGTGGCGAACCTCGGCGCGGGAGCGTTGGCCGCGCGGCTGCACGGGTTCGACCGGCAGGCCGGGGTGAACATCGGGCTGACCGTGCTCACGCGCGGCGAGTTCTCCCTGGTGCTCGCCGCGATGGCGACCGCGGCCGGGCTGGATTCGAGGGTCGCGCCGTTCGTCGCGGGTTACGTCCTGCTGCTGGCCGTGATCGGTCCAGTCGCGGTCATCCGTTCGGAGAAGCTCACCTGGTTGCTACCGGCGGGTATCGTCCGGGGCACTTCGACCCGCGAAGGCCGCGATGAGGTGGCACGGGCGACGTGACGAGGAGGCCTGGGTGACGGAACGGTTCGGCGGCTACCAGAACGAAATCTACTTGCAGGGGCTCGGCGGGACCTTCCCGCCGTGCTCCACCGACGCCACGAAGCTGGAGAAGTCGGCGAAGGAGATCCTGGAGCCCGGCCCGTTCTGGTACGTCGCGGGCTCGGCCGGTTCGGGCGCCACCGCGCGCGCCAACCGGGAGGCGTTCGACCGCTGGCGCCTGGTGCCGCGCATGCTCACCGGCTCCACCGAACGCGACCTGTCGACGACCGTCCTGGGGACGCCGGTGCCGGTGCCGGTGCTGCTGGCGCCGGTCGGCGTCCAGTCGATCGTGCACGAGGGCGCGGAACCGGCGGCCGCCCGCGCGGCGGCGTCGGTCGGCCTGCCCTACATCATGTCGACGGCGTCCTCGACGAGCATCGAGGACGTCGCGCGGGCCAGTGGTGAGGGGCCGCGCTGGTTCCAGCTGTACTGGCCGACCGACAACGATGTCTGCGCGAGCATCCTGGCACGGGCGAAGGCCGCGGGCTTCACCACACTCGTGGTCACGCTCGACACCTGGACCCTCGCGTGGCGCCCGAACGACCTCGACCACGCGTATCTGCCGTTCATCAAGGGCGAGGGACTCGGGGTCCCGCTGAGCGACCCGGTGTTCCGCGGCCTGCTGGAGAAGACGCCCGAAGAGGACGCGCCCACCGCGATCCTGCGCTGGATCTCGATGATCACCGGCACCGACAGCACGTGGGACCGGCTGCCGTTCCTGCGCGAGCACTGGGACGGGCCGATCGTCCTCAAAGGCATCCAGCACCCCGACGACGCGCGCCGCGCCGTCGAGGCCGGGATGGACGGGATCGTGGTGTCCAACCACGGCGGTCGCCAGGTCGACGGCGCCGCCGGCTCGCTCGACCTGCTCCCGGAGGTCGTGGCCGCGGTCGGCGACCGGATCGAGGTGCTGTTCGACTCGGGGATCCGCACCGGGGCCGACATCGCCAAGGCGCTGGCGCTCGGGGCGAAGGCCGTGCTGGTGGGGCGGCCGTGGGTGTACGGCCTGGCGCACGCGGGGGAGGAAGGCGTCCGGCATGTGCTGCGGAGCCTGCTCGCCGACCTCGACCTGACCATGGGCCTGTCCGGTCACCGCACCCTCGCCGACCTCACCCCGGCCTCCCTCACCCGCCCCTGACCCCCGCGTTTCGTCCTCTAGTTGCGGTAGTTGGTGGTGCCAACTACCGCAACTAGAGGACGAAACGCGGGGGGTGGTGGTGACGTGCGGGATATTCGGAGGCCCTGATCGTCACGCATGGCTATCCTGGTGCGGGTCATGACTGCTCAACCTTCCCCGCTCGGCGCCCTGCGCGCTCGCCTGCCCGAACTCATGTCGCGCGACGAGCACCGCCTCCGGCGCCGGCTCGACGGCGCCCGGAAAGCGCGGAACGCCGAGTCGATCACCGCGCAGATCGAGGCCGACATCGAGGCCGCGGAACTGCGGGTCACCCGCCGCCGCGACGGCGTCCCGAAGATCTCGTACCCCGAAGAGCTGCCCGTCAGCCAGCGCAAGGACGAGATCGCCGCCGCCATCCGCGACCACCAGGTGGTGATCGTCGCCGGTGAGACCGGTTCCGGGAAGACGACGCAGCTGCCGAAGATCTGTCTCGAACTCGGCCGCGGCGTCCGGGGCCAGATCGGGCACACGCAGCCGAGACGGCTGGCCGCGCGCACGGTCGCCGACCGGATCGCCTCCGAGCTGAACACCGAACTCGGCGAGGCCGTCGGCTACAAGGTGCGCTTCACCGATCATTCCGGTCAGGACACGCTGGTCAAGCTGATGACCGACGGCATCCTGCTCGCCGAGATCCAGACCGACCGGATGCTGCGGCAGTACGACACGCTGATCATCGACGAGGCACACGAGCGCAGCCTCAACATCGACTTCATCCTCGGCTACGTCAAACAACTCCTCCCGCGCCGCCCCGACCTCAAGGTGATCATCACTTCGGCGACCATCGACCCGGAGCGGTTCTCCAAGCACTTCGATGACGCTCCGATCGTGGAGGTCTCGGGCCGGACGTATCCGGTCGAGGTCCGCTACCGGCCGATCATCGACCCCGATGATCCGGACGCCGACTCCGATCGCGACCAGACGCAGGCCATCTGCGACGCCGTGGACGAACTCCAGCACGAGGGACCCGGCGACATCCTGGTGTTCCTGTCCGGGGAGCGGGAGATCCGCGACACCGCGGACGCCTTGTCCAAACAAGACCTGCGCGACACCGAGATCCTGCCGCTGTACGCCCGGCTCTCGTCGTCGGACCAGCATCGCGTGTTCCAGCGGCACACCGGGCGCCGCGTCGTGCTCGCCACCAACGTCGCCGAGACTTCGCTGACCGTGCCGGGCATCAAGTACGTCGTGGATCCCGGCACCGCGCGGATCTCGCGTTACAGCCACCGCACCAAGGTCCAGCGCCTGCCGATCGAGCCGGTCTCGCAGGCGTCGGCGAACCAGCGCAAGGGCCGCTGCGGCCGGACCTCGGACGGTATCTGCGTCCGGCTGTACTCCGAAGACGACTTCGACGCGCGGCCCGAGTTCACCGATCCGGAGATCCTGCGGACCAACCTCGCGTCGGTCATCCTGCAGATGACCTCACTCGGCCTCGGCGACATCGCGGCGTTCCCGTTCGTGGAGCCGCCGGACCGCCGTCAGATCACCGACGGCGTCCAGTTGCTCCAGGAACTCGGCGCTTTCGAGATGACCGACGGCAAGAAGCTCACCGAAACCGGCCGCAAACTCGCGCTGCTCCCGGTCGACCCGCGGATGGCACGGATGGTGCTGGAGGCCTCGCGCAACGGCTGTGTGCGCGAAGTGATGATCATTGCCGCCGCACTGTCCATTCAGGACCCGCGTGAGCGGCCGGCGGAAAAGCAGCAGGCGGCGGACGAGCAGCACGCGCGGTTCGCCGACAAGACGTCCGACTTCCTGGCTTACCTGAACCTGTGGGAGTACGTCAGCGAGCAGCAGAAGGCGTTGTCCACCAACCAGTTCCGCCGGTTGTGCCGCAACGAGTACCTGAACTACCTGCGCATTCGCGAATGGCAGGACATCTTCAGCCAGCTGCGTCAGCTCGCCAAACCGCTCGGCATCACCCTCAACACCTCCGGCCCGGCCGATCCGCAACGGGTGCACACGTCGCTGATCGCCGGGCTGCTGTCGCATGTGGGGCTCAAGGATCCGGCCAAGGGGGACTACCTCGGCGCGCGCGGGGCGCGGTTCTCGGTGTTCCCGGGGTCGGCGCTGTTCAAGAAGCAGCCGCGGTTCGTGATGTCGGCCGAATTGGTCGAGACCTCACGTCTGTGGGGCCGGGTCAACGCGCGGATCGAGCCGGAATGGGTCGAGCCGCTCGCCGAGCACGTGGTGAAGCGGAACTACTCCGAGCCGCACTGGGAACGCAAGCAGGGCGCGGTGATGGCCCTGGAGAAGGTGACGCTGTACGGCGTCCCGCTGGTCGCCGACCGCCGCGTCAACTACGGCCGCATCGACCCGGAGATGAGTCGCGAACTGTTCATCCGGCACGCGCTGGTCGAGGGTGACTGGGAGACCCGGCACCACTTCTTCCGCGAGAACCGCGCGCTGCTCGACGAGGTCGAGGACCTGGAGAACCGGGCCCGCCGCCGCGACATCCTGGTCGACGACGAGACGCTGTTCGAATTCTACGACCAGCGCGTCCCGGCCGACGTCGTCTCCGCGCGGCATTTCGACAGTTGGTGGAAGAAGGCGCGGCACACCGAGCCCGATCTGCTGAGCTTCGAGAAGACAATGCTCATCAACGAGACCGCGGGCGGCGTGCGCGAGGCCGACTATCCCGATTTCTGGACCCAGGGCAGCCAGACCTTCAAACTCACGTACCAGTTCGAACCGGGCGCGGACGCCGACGGCGTCACCGTGCACATCCCGCTGCCGGTGCTGAACCAGGTCACCCCCGACGGCTTCGACTGGCAGGTCCCCGGCCTGCGCGAAGAACTGGTGACGCAGCTGATCAAGTCGCTGCCCAAGGCGATCCGGCGCAACTTCGTGCCGGCCCCCGATCACGCCAAGCTGGTGTTGTCGCGGGTCGGCCCGGCCGACGGGCCGCTGCCGCACGCCGTCGCGGACGAGCTGGAAGCGCTGCGCGGGGTGGTCATCCCCGACGACGCCTGGCAGCTGTCCGCGGTACCCGAGCATCTGAAGATGACCTTCCGCGTGGTCGACGTCCGCGGTAAGAAGGTGTCCGAGGGCAAGGACATCGAGGCGCTCAAACGGGACTTGAGCGGCCAGGTGCGCGCGACGATCTCCAAGGCCGCCGACAGCATCGAGCGCCAGGGCCTGACGACGCCCGCGTTCGGCGAGCTGCCGAAGGTGTTCGCGAGCAAGCAGCGCGGGCACGACGTCAAGGCGTATCCGGCGCTGGTCGACGAGGGCGGCACGGTCGCGGTGCGGCTGCTGGACACGCCGGGGCAGCAGGAACAGTCGATGTGGGCCGGCACGCGGCGGATGCTGCGGCTGAACCTGCCGTCGCCGATGAAGTTCATCACCCGCAACCTCGGCAATTCGTCGAAGCTCGTGCTGAACCGCAATCCGCACGGCTCGGTGGCGGCACTGCTCGAAGACTGCGTCGACTGCGCTGTCGACAAACTCGTGGCCGACAACGGTGGCCCGAGCTGGGACGAGGCCGGTTTCGCCGTCCTGCGGGAAAAGGTGCGCGCCGGGTTGAACGCCGGAGTGCTCGACGTGCTGACCAATGTCGAGAAGATCCTGCGCGCGGCGAACGACGTCGAAACGCGGCTGGCCGACACCCGTGGCCCGGCGGATTCGCTCGCGGATATCCGGACACAGCTGGACGGGTTGGTGCACAAGGGTTTCGTCACCGAAACCGGGCAGGACAGGCTGAAGCACGTCGTCCGGTACCTGCGGGGGATCGAACGGCGGCTGGAGAAACTCCCGACCGAGCCGACCCGCGACATTCAGCGCACCGGCGACGTCGCCTGGCTTCGCAACGAGTACCAGGCCGCGCTCGACGCCCAGCCGCCAGGGACGAGTTCCCCCGCCCTGCGGGAGATCCGGTGGATGATCGAGGAACTGCGGGTGAGCTTCTTCGCCCAGACCCTCGGTACCGCCCACCCCGTCTCGCTGAAGCGCGTCATCAAGGCCCTGGACGACGCCGCCACCTGACCCGAGTTCCGCCTTCAATCACGCGTGTTGCGCCTCTGATCACGTGTGTTGCGCCTTCAATCACGCGTGATCGCCGCTCAATCACGCGTGTTGTTGGCCCACCGTGACGGGCGGCGGGACTCTTGTGATTGGGCGGCGCACTCGCGTGATTGAAGGCGCGACACGCGTGATTGGGCGGCGAACTCACTTGGCGTCGGCGTAGGTGTCCACGGCGGCGATGTGCAGGGGGAAACGGACCGGGCAGGCGGCGCCGAAGAGCATCCGCGCCGCCTCCGCCATGCTGTCCACAATGGACTGTGAGACCTCGTCGGCGAACTCGGCCGGGGTGTGCACCAGTACCTCGTCGTGCTGGAAGAACACCAGGTGGGCGGGGGAGGGGAGCTTGCCGCGCAGGGTCGCCAGCAGGACGGCGGTCATATCCGCCGCGCTCGCCTGCACGACGAAGTTCCGGGTGAACCGGCCCCAGCCGCGCGACGCCTGACGCGCCTTCGTCTCGGCCGCTTCGTCTTCGGTGAAGCCGCCGGTCAGCGCGCGCCAGGCCTCCGACGGCGCGGGTGAGGTCCGGCCCAGTCGGGAGCGGACGCGCTCGCCGCGTTCCCCTGCCTGCGCGGCACGCTCCACATAGGACACCGCGTCCGGGAACCTGTTCCGCAGCAACGACAGCAACGGCCCGGCCTCGCCGGACGTGCCGCCGTACATCGCCGACAGCATCGCGATCTTCGCCCGGTCGCGATCGTCCCTGTCGTCCCAGGCGGGCACCGGCACGCGGCGCACCCCGGAGAACATCGCCTCGGCGAGGCTCGCGTACAGATCCGTGGCCGCGGCGACTTCGGCCAGTTCGCGGTCCCCGGACAACGCTGTCAGCACCCGCGGCTCCAGTTGCGCGGCGTCGGCGACCACCAGTTTCCAGCCCGGATCGGCGCGGACGCAGGTCCGGAGCACCTTCGGGATCTGCAACGCGCCCCCGCCGCGGCTGGCCCAGCGGCCCGAAACGACCCCGCCGACGATGTAGTGCGGGCGGAACCGGCCGTCGTGCACCCATTCGTCGAGCCAGGTCCAGCCGTTGGCCGAATGCAGCCGCGCGAGTTCCTTGTACTCCAGCAGTGGCGGGACGGCGGGATGGTCGATGTCGCGCAGCAGGTACTTCCTGGCCGACGTGACCTCGATACCCTCCCGCCCCAGTGCCCGGACCACGCTGGCCGGAGCGTCCGGGTTGACCGGACGTCCGCCGAACGCGTCGCTGATCTTCGCCGCCAGCTCGACCAGCCGTTTCGGCCGCTGCCCGGCCGGGACGCGCGGCCCGAGCTGGTCGGCGAGCAGTTCGAGGTGCAGGTCGGCCCGCCACGGCAGCCCGTCGGCCGACATTTCCGCGGCCGCCAGCGCGCTTGCCGACTCCGCCGCGAAGAGCAGCCGAAGCCGCTCCGGATGTTCGGCGAGCGCGACCCGCTTCTCCTGCTCGGCCAGCACGCGGCGAGCGGCCTCGACGACGGTGACCCCGGCGGGCAACCGCGGGCCGCGTGTCTCGAACAGCGTCGGCTGGTCGTCTTCGGCCCACGGCGGCGGCTCGTCGGCGGGCGCCTCCTGCCCGTTCGCCCTGGCCAGTGCGCCGTGCAGGCTCCGAGACTCCTGCGGGCGGCCCTCGTGGGCCAGCAGCAGCCCCTCGGTCAGCGCCAGGTCATGACACCGCCGTACCCGGACGCCTGCCTTGATCAACGCCGGGTACGCCCGCTCGACCGACGGGAACACCCAGCGTGGCGCGTGTTCCGCCTCCAGGCGCCGCACTTCGTGGACGAACTCCGCAAACTTGAGGCCCCGCAGCGTTTCACCGGAAAACGCGATCGCGAAGTCGTCGTCTTCCTCTTGACCTGCGATCGCCTGCACGTTGCCATTGTGCTAGTTCCCTACGACATTTCTGTCACCTAGGTGTAGCTGCCAGCGCAGCTGTCCGTTAAGGGTGGTGGTGGGGCGGGGCGGGCTAGTGCGCGTGCGCGATCGGTCGGCTACTGTCGAGTAGCAACCCCATACCGCCGGTACGCGAACGACGGCGGCATGGGGTCTCGCCGCAGCAGCAACGGAGGTGCCCGGATGAGAAACCCCACCGGCCTCGCCACCCTGGTGGCGGACAAGGTGACCGAGACCGTGCGCAGCATCGACGTGATGCGCCAAGCGGGCCTGCTCCCGATCCCCCGGGTCGACGAGGGGCTGCGTTCGCTGGTCATGGTGCGGAAGTGGGGCCCGTTCGCCGGCGCAACCATGATCGCCGCCCGCCGGGACCCGGCCGCGACCGGCATCATCGACGAGCTCGGGCCGCTGACCTTCAAACAGCTCGACACCCAGTCGAACGCGCTGGCCAGGGCCTGGGCCGAACGCGGGCTCGGCCCGGGTTCGGTGATCGCCGCGCTGTGCCGCGACCACCGCGGTCTCGTGCTGACGATGCTCGCCTCCGGCAAACTCGGCGCGAAGCTGCTGCTGATGAACACCGGGTTCGCCAAACCGCAGCTCGCGGACGTCGCGAAGCGCGAAGGCGTCACCGCGCTCGTGTACGACCAGGAATTCACCGACCTGCTGGACGCGGTCGAGGGCGACGTCGACCACTACCTCGCGTGGGTCGATCCGGACACCGCGCGCTCGCAGGACATCCCGATCGTCACCGAACTGGTGGCCAGCACCGACGACCGCCCGTGGCCCGCGCCCGCGAAACCGGGCGGCTTCATCCTCCTGACCAGCGGGACCACCGGGACACCGAAGGGCGCGCCGCGGCCGCACACCTCCGCGCTCGCGTCGGCGCAGTTCCTGGACCGCATCCCGCTGCGGACCGGCGAGGCGACCTACATGGGCGCGCCGCTGTTCCACGGCACCGGGTTGTCACAGTTCATCCTGTCCTTCGCGCTCGGCTCGAAGGTCGTCATGCGGCGCAAGTTCGTCCCGGAGGAGACGTTGCGCGGCGTCGCGGAGAACCGCTGCACCACGCTGGTCCTCGTGCCGACGATGCTCCAGCGGATCGTCGACCTGCCCGAAGAGATCCGCGCCAAATACGACACCTCGTGCCTGCGGATCATCTTCGTCGCCGGCTCCGCGCTGTCCCCGGACCTCGGGAACCGTGCGACCGCCGCGTTCGGCGACGTCGTTCACAACCTCTACGGCTCGACCGAGGTCGCGGTCGCGACGGTCGCGACGCCCGAGGACTGGCGCAAGGCACCGGGCACCGTCGGCCGCGCGCCGGTCGGCTGCAAGGTCGCGCTGTACGACGAGAAGGGCGGCAGGATCACCGAGCCGCATGTCACCGGCAGGGTGTTCGTCGGCAGCGGGCTGAGCTTCCAGGGCTACACCGACGGGCGGCACAAGGAGATCATCGACGGGTTGCTCTCCAGCGGCGACGTCGGCCACTTCGATGAGGACGGTTTGCTGTTCATCGACGGCCGCGACGACGAGATGATCGTCTCCGGCGGCGAGAACGTCTTTCCGATCGAGGTGGAGAACCTCCTGGTCGAACGCGAGGACGTGATCGAGGCGGCGGTCGTCGGCGTCAACGACCCCGAGTTCGGGCAGCGGCTGAAGGCGTTCGTCGTGCGTGCCGAGAAGTCGGATCTGGACGTCGACGGCGTGCGCGAGTACGTCAAGGCGAACCTCGCCCGGTACAAGGTGCCGCGCGACGTGGAGTTCCTCGACGAGCTACCGCGCAACGCGACCGGGAAGGTGCTGCGCAACAAGCTGCACTAGTACTCCCAGTCGATGCCGAAGACCCCGGGACCGAAGTCGAGCGCGACGGCGTGGACGCCGTTGTTCTGGTCGAGCTTCAGGTCACGGCGGTCCAAGGGCGACGTCCCTTGCCGCAGGTCCGGGGTACTCGCCCCCGCCGAGGGCCCCTGTGCGCTGTATTGCCGGCACTTCGCCGGGATGGTGTCCGGGTCGAACCGGACCTCCAGCAGGTACTCCCGCACCGGCCGCCGGAACTCGCGGTAATGCGTGTTCCGGCATTCCGGATACGGCGGTCCCGGGTTCGTCAGCGAGTACTCGATCAAGTGCGTCTCGCCGCGGTCGATGGGCCGGTCGAAGAGCAGTTCGGCCACCGTGAGCCCGTGCTCGTCGTCGACCTCGGCGCGGCCGACGTGGCAGTTCCGCAGGGTGTTCAGCACCGGCGGTCCCGCCTCGGGGTCACCTTGGGCGTAGACCAGCAGCCAGCGGTCCTGTCCGTCCGCGCCCGCCTGGAACACCACCCGCGCGGTCACCGCGCGCTGTCCGCCGTCCGCGGCGATCTCGCACAGGTCGTGCAGGCCGACCAGTTTCAGCTGATGGTGTCGTTCGAGCGCGTGGGGAGCGCCGACCTTGTCCAGCAATGCCTGGAGTGCTTCGAGCGGGAAGGTCAGGGGTTGTTCGGTGGTGGCGCGGCCGCGGCGTGACGACGCCCCGCGCGGCCGAGGCGGTGGCAGCAGGCTGAGCAGGGAACCGGCGGGAATCGCCAGCACCTCCTCGAGGACCCGGACCGCGGACAGTGAACTCTGCCGTTCCGGCTGCCGTTTACCCGATTGCCAGTAACTCAACGCGGTGACACTGACCGACGCGCCGCGCGCCAGGAGCCGGGCCTGGATGCGGTCGAGACTCAGCCCGCTGGTCGCGATGGCCGACCGCAACGCGGTGGCGAACGCCGTACGCGGCCGGTCGTCCTCGTCCGTGATAGCGCTCCCCGCCGCCATATGCTGCCCGACCGCCCCCGTCTGCCGTTTCTCGACACCGCCCGGTTGATAACGACACGAATAACTTTATCAGTCTGGGGTAACACTCCAGGGGCGCCTTCTGGCAGGCGAAAACGCCTCTCCGGACGAGTGTAACTGCTCCTTTCGGCCTAGTACTGGTAACTGTGAATCATTGCCCGGCCGCCGGGGCACCGGCTTGCATGGCTTCCAGCAACGATCATCCTCCCGGGTGATCGCCCGCGGCGCGGCAGGAAGGGAACCAGTGAGCAAGTCCCGGAAGAACCTGAAGTCCCGAAAGACCCGGAACGGCTTGATGGCGGGGGTCGCCCTCGCCGGGGTGACCGCGGCGGTCGCCACCTTCGGCGCGGGTCCGGCCAACGCCGAGCAGCAGGGTGAGATTCGCGGCGCCGGTGCCGCCAACGCCGTCGGCGGCAGCTACATCGTCGTCCTCAAGCCCACCGCGGTCGGCCAGGGCGTCGCCGCGGCGAGCGAGATCACCGCGAACGTCGCCGCCAAGGCGCGGGGCCTCACCGGTCAGTACGGCACCACGCTTTCCCGCACGTTCGGCTCGGCGCTGAACGGCTTCTCGATCAAGGCCGACGAGGCCGCCGCGAAGCGGCTCGCCGCCGACCCGCAGGTCGCGTACGTCGTCCAGAACAAGACGTTCAGGATCAGTGAGACTCAGGACAACCCGCCGTCGTGGGGGCTCGACCGCGTCGACCAGACGGACCTGCCGCTCGACAGCAAGTACACGTACCCGACGAAGGCCGACAACGTCACCGCCTACGTCATCGACACCGGTGTCCGCGGCTCGCACAAGGACTTCGGTGACCGCGCGACCGGCGGCAAGGACTTCGTCGACAACGACGACACCCCCAATGACGAGCACGGCCATGGCACGCACGTCGCCGGCACCATCGGCGGCACGGAGCACGGCCTCGCCAAGGGCGTGAAGATCGTCGGCGTCCGTGTGCTGGACGCCAACGGCAGCGGCACCACCGAAGGTGTCGTCGCCGGTGTCGACTGGGTCGCGGCGAACGCCAAGGGCCCGTCGGTCGCCAACATGAGCCTGGGTGGTGGCGCGGACGACGCCCTGGACGAGTCGGTCAAGGGAGCCATCGGCAAGGGCGTGACCTTCGCGCTCGCGGCGGGCAACGAGTCCGCCGATGCCGGAACCACCTCGCCCGCCCGCGTCAAGGAGGCCATCACGGTGGCCGCCAGTGACAAGACCGACAAGCAGGCCAGCTTCTCGAACTACGGTTCGGTCGTGGACCTGTACGCGCCGGGTGTCGGCATCACGTCCACGTGGGGCACCGGTGACGACGCCACGAACACCATCAGCGGTACCTCGATGGCCGCGCCGCACGTCGCGGGCGCTGCCGCGCTCTACCTGTCGGCTCACCCCGACGCCACCCCGGCCCAGGTCTCCGAAGGCCTGGTCGCCGCGGCGGCCGACGGCAAGATCGGCAACCCGACCGGTGGCACGGCGAACAAGCTGCTCCAGGTGAAGTAAGACCCTTATCGGACAGGCTGCCCCCGGCGAACCCCAGGCGCCGGGGCAGCCGCCTGTCCAAGGGGCGCCAGACTTGTTACCAACGGGTACGCTCCGGACATGGTCCTGCGGAAGAACATCCTGATCACCGGGGCGAGCTCCGGACTCGGCGAGGGAATGGCGAGGCAGTACGCCGCCAGAGGCCGCAATCTGGCGTTGGCCGCCCGCCGTGCCGACCGGCTGGAAGCCCTCGCGGCGGAACTCAAGAAGGCGTACCCCGGTATCACCGTGGTCACCCGGAAGCTGGATGTGAACGACCATGACCAGGTCTTCGCCGTCTTCGAGGAGTTCCGCGAGGAACTCGGTTCCCTCGATCGTGTGATCGTGAACGCGGGGCTCGGCAAGGGGCAGCGAGTCGGCACCGGCCGGTTCGACGCCAACCGCCAGACGCTCCAGACGAACTTCCTCGCCGCGGCCGCCCAGATCGAGGCCGCCGTCGGCATCTTCCGCAAGCAGAAGAACGGCCATCTCGTGGTCGTTTCCTCGTTCCTCGCGCTTCGCGGTGTCCCCGGCAACACCACCGCGTACGCCGCCTCGAAGGCGGGTATCTCGGCCTTCGCCGAGGGCACCCGGATCGAGCTGATGAAGACACCGATCAAGGTCACCACGCTGCATCCCGGGTTCATCGAATCGGAGATGAACGAAGACATTTCGAAGCTTCCTGGCGCGGTCAGGGCGGAGCCCGGCGCGCAGGCGCTCGTGAAGGCGATCGAATCCGAGACGGCGAAGGCGTTCGTGCCGACGTGGCCGTGGAGCGTGCTCTCGAAGCTCTTCCCGTTCGTTCCGGCGTCGATGCTGAAGAAGTTCGGATGACCCTGGCCGCGGACAAGACCGTCGAGGTACGCGGTGAGGACTCGTTCGATCTCGCCGCGATGCACGCCTGGCTGGCCGGACAGGTACCCGGCGGGGCGCGGCCGGTCTTCCGCTTCCACGAAGGACAGACGGACAACCCGGCGCTGAAGGATCTTTGGCGGTTCGTCGGCTATCTGGACGGGCGCTGCCGCCGGATCAGCGGAGGAGGACACGCGTAGATGGGCGCGATCTACCTGGTCCGGCACGGGCAGGCGTCGTTCGGCGCGGAGAACTACGACCAGCTTTCGCCGCGCGGCTTCGAACAGTCCACTGTGGTCGGTACGGAACTGCTGCGGCGTGGCGTCGAATTCAGTCAGGTGCGCTCCGGTTCCCTTGCCCGGCAACGGGACACGGCAGCGACGGCGGTGAAGGTGCTTGGCTCCGGGGTCGCCGTCGTCGAGGACGAGCGGTGGAACGAATACGACCACGTCGACATCGCGAAGTACCACGCCGCCGGTGTCCAGCAGACCGATTCGCGGGCGTATCAGGCCGCTTTGGACGGTGCGCTGAGCGCGTGGGTCGCGGCGGGGGTGGCCGGGCCGTGCGCCGAGACCTGGCCCCGGTTCCTGGAGCGGGTCAAGGGCGCGCTGGCCGATCTCGTGGCGTCGCTGGGCAAGGGCGAGCACGCCGTCGTCTTCAGCTCCGGCGGGGTCATCGCCACGGTCTGCGGCGCGCTGCTGGGCACGCCCGAAGCCGGGCTGCTGAAACTGAACAGGGTCACCGTGAACGGGGGCATCACCAAGCTGGTGTCCGGCCGCGGCGGGGTGACCCTGCTGTCGTTCAACGAACATCCGCATTTCGAGGCAGAAGCCGCGGAACTACTCACTTATCGCTAGGAGACACGCGATGGCGTTCGGCGAGGTCACGGTCATCCCGGTCAACGGGCACGGCCCCGAAGACGTCCTGGTCGACGACCAGGGCCGGATCTACACCGGCGTCGACGACGGGCGCGTCCTGCGCGTCGCGCCGGACGGCAAGCGGATCGACGTCCTCGGCGACACCGGCGGCCGCCCGCTGGGGCTGGAGTTCTACGGCGAAGACCTCCTGATCTGCGACGCCAAGGCAGGTCTGCTGACCATGCCGCTCGCCGGTGGCGCCGTCACCACTTTGGCGACTTCGGCGGTGGGGCTCGACTTCGTGTTCTGCAACAACGCCGCCGTGGCTTCCGACGGCACGGTGTACTTCACGGACTCGTCGCGGCGCTTCGGCATCGAGAAGTGGCGCGACGACCTGATCGAGCAGACCGGCGGCGGGCGTCTTCTGCGGCGGACCCCGGACGGGAAGATCGAGCGGCTCGCCGACGGTTTCCAGTTCGCCAACGGCGTCGCGCTGCCACCCGACGAGTCCTTTGTGGCCGTTGCCGAGACCGGTGCCTGCCGGGTCGCTCGCGTGTGGCTCACCGGCGAGAAGGCGGGCACGCGGGACTATCTGGTCGACGATCTGTGGGGATACCCCGACAACATCTCGACCGGCAGCGACGGGCTGATTTGGATCACCGTGGCGAGCCCGAAGGTCCCCGCGCTTTCCCTGGTGCAGAAGCTTCCCGGGCCGTTGCGGGCCGGGGTCCGCGCGCTGCCGACGTCGCTTCAGCCCGCGCCCGCGCGGGAATGCGGGGTGCGAGGTGTCACGCCGGACGGGAAGCGGGTGCACGAACTACGCGGGGAGATCGACGGGTTCCACGTGCTCGTCGGGGTCCGTGAGCGGGCCGGAACCCTCTATTTCGGCTCCCTGGAGGACAACGCGATCGCCGTGACGACGGTCTGAGTCAGTCCAGGCAGAATTCGTTGCCCTCGGGGTCGTTCATCACGATGAAGCCGAGGCTCAGCGGCTGCTCGGGCTCGAAGCGCTGGATCCGCTTCGCCCCGAGCCCGACGAGCCTGTCGCATTCGGCTTCGAGGGCCGCCATCCGCTCGTCCCCCCGAAGCCCGGGTGCGGCGCGGATGTCGAGGTGGACGCGGTTCTTGGCGATCTTGTCCTCCGGGACCTGCTGGAAGAAGATCCGCGGCCCTTCCCCGGCCGGGTCTTTGAGCGCGGACCGGGAGTTGCGCTGATCCTCGGGCACGCCGGCACGTTCGAGGAACTCGTCCCAGGCGTCCAGCGGATCGGTGCCCTCGGGCACCTCGACCCCCGGCGGGCCGGGGTGGACGTAACCCAGGGCGTCGCGCCAGAAGGTGGACAGTGCCTTCGGGTCGAGGGCGTCGAAGGTGACCTGGATTTCGCGGCTCATGCGGTTCATGGTGACACTCTGGCATGCCTAGCGGACAGGATCGGTCCGCTATCTCTGGCAGGCTGGGACCCATGGAGGACGAGCGGGGTACGGCGGAGCGGGTGCTCATCCTGCTCGATCAGCGACTCCGGCTGCTCCAGGGCGGCGAAGTGGCCGCCTCGCGGCAGTTCCTCGGCCCAGCTGCGGCACATCCCGCGCATACGCCGGCGGTAACTCCTGTGACCAGTCGTCCACCGGCTCGGGCTCGGGCCACCGCGTCCGCCGCAACCCGTTCACGCAGATCCGCGATCTCGGCTTCGGTGACGCTGACCCTGAACGGCTCGGCGGCCATGGCGGGGCCCGGGTTGAGTTCCCACCGTCGGCAGCGGGCCTCCTTCCCCGGTACATGAAGGCCCCCTTCCTGTACCTAGGCGCAAGGAAGGGGGCCATCATGTACTTCAGGCGCCCAGGGGTGCCGTTGGCGACCGACTCACCAGAGCCCACGCCATCTCAAGCAAGTAGTCGCCTCCTTGCGGCGGTAGAGAGGCTCAGCGCCCGGTCCATTGAGGCGAGCGCCCGGCCGCCCAGGCCGCGTAGAACTCTCCATGGTCCTTCGTGGTCATCAGCAAAGCCTGCGTGATCGCCTCCAGCTCGATGGAACTCCCCAGGTCCATATCCAGCTCCCGCGTCAACAGCACCTTCGTCGTGCCGTACGCCAACGCCGGTCCATCGGCGAGACGGCGAGCCAGAGCCGAGGCCGTGGAGGCCAGCACGGAATCGTCGACGACCTGGGAAGCCAGCCCGATCGCCTCGGCCCGGGCTGCGTCGATCTTGTCGCCCAGCATCAGCAACTCCGTCGCGCGGCCCAACCCGACCAGCCGCGGCAGCAGGTACGCCGAGCCCATGTCCGCCCCGGCCAGGCCGACCTTCGTGAACAGGAAGGCGAACTTCGCCGACGACGCCAGCAGCCGGAAGTCACTCGCCAGCGCGATCACCGAACCCGCGCCCGCCGCGACGCCGTTCACCGCGGCGATCACCGGGATGGGGCATTCGCGCAGTGCTTTCACCACCGCGCCGGTCATGCGGGTGAACTCCAGCAGTTCCGCGGACTCCATTTTCTGTAGCTCGCCGATGATCTCTTCGACGTCGCCACCGGAACAGAATCCGCGGCCGCGGCCGGTGATGACCAGCACCCGGACGTCGCCGCGATGCGGCAGTTCGGCCAGCAGGTCGCGGAGGTCCGCGTAGATGTCGAAGGTGAGCGCGTTCAGCTTTTCGGGGCGGTCCAAGGTGACCGTGGCGACGCCGTCGTCCACAGTGAACTCGAAGTGCTCCCAGTTCGCCGTGATCGGCGGCGTGGCGCGGAACGGGCTCATGACTGGATCCCACCTCCATCGAGGACGAGTGTCTGTCCGTTGATCGCGGCGGCTTCCGCCGCGGCGAAGAAGGCCACCGCGTGGGCGACCTCGTCTGGTTCGAGCAGGCGGCCGAGCGGGGACGCGGCGGCGAGGGCGGCTTCCGCGTCGGCCTCGTCGCGGCCGGTCCGTTCCTGGATGCGGGCGACGGAGGCGGCCGTCATGTCCGTGCGCACGAAAGCCGGGCAGACGGCGTTCGCGGTGACGCCGGTGCCCGCCAGTTCCGCGGCGGTGGCCCGCATCAGGCCGACGGCGGCGTGCTTCGAGGCCGTATAGCCGGCGGTGTAGCGGTAGCCGATGTGCGACGCCGTCGAGGCGACGGTGACGATCCGGCCGGTGTCGCGGGACCGCATGCCGGGCAGAACCGCCCGGGTGCACAGGAAAGCGCCGGTCGCGTTGACCTCGAACTGGCTCCGCCACTGCTCCAGCGACGTCTTCGCCAGCGGCGCGCTCGCCGAGATCCCGGCGTTGTTCACCAGCACGTCCACCGGGCCGAGGCCGTCGAAGTATCGCGCGACGGCGTCTTCGTCGGTGACGTCGCAGTCGGCCCGGCCGGGCGCGTGCACCTGGTCACCCGCGGCCCGGAACCGGGCGGCGACGGCCGCGCCGATCCCGCGTGTCCCGCCGGTGACGACGACGATTCTCACTCTGCCTCCACCCGGCGCAACGCGCGCCGATCGAGTTTTCCGTTGGCAGTACGGGGGAGTTCGGTCACGAACACCACCTCGCGCGGATATTTGTGCTTCGCCAGATGCGCCCGCGCGTGGTCTTTCAGTTCTTCGGCGGTGACGGAAAAGCTCTCCGCCAGCACGACGCAAGCCCGCGGGACCACCAGGCCGTCGACGGTCGCGCCCAGCACCGCGCAGTCGGCGACGGCGGGATGGCCGATGAGGCAGTCTTCGATCTCGCTCGGCGCGACGAACACGCCGGACACCTTCAGCAGGTCGTCGGCGCGGCCGTGGTGGTGGAAGTACCCGTCGGTGTCGCGACTGAACAGGTCACCGGTGCGCAGGGTGTCGCCGTAAAACGTCCGGGAGGTCTTCTCCGCGTCGCCGTAGTACTCGCGGGCGACGGTCGGGCCGGTGACCTCCAGGGTGCCGATCTCGCCGTCCGGCAACGGATCGCCGCTCTCGTCCAGGATCCGGGCGGTGTAGCCGGGGACCTCGCGGCCGAGGCTGCCGACCCGCTGCGCACCGGGCACATTGGACAGATAGATGTGGTATGCCTCCGACGAGCCGATGCCGTCGATCACCGGGACACCGAACAGGTTGTCCCATTTGCGATGCAGCTCCGAAGGCAGCGCCTCGCCCGCGGACGTCACGAGCCGCAATGAACTCATGTCCACTGTAGACGCCGATGGATGGGCGATCATCGCGCTCATCATGGTCGGCACGTTCACCAGGATCGTCGGCCGGTAACGCTCGATCAGGGAGAACAGCAGATCGGCGGTGCTGCGTCGCGGGAACACGATCCCGGACGCGCCGACACCGAACGGGAACAACGCGGTCAGATCGCGTGCGTAGCCGAAGAACAGTTTCGGCACGGCCAGCACGCGGTCGTCTTCGCGGAGTCCGAGCACGCCGAGCGCGTACCGGTCGAAGCTCTCCAGCGCGCTGCGCGCGGGGTGCACGCAGGCCTTGGGTGAACCGGTGCTGCCGGTGGTGAACTTCCAGATCGCGATGTCGTCCAGCGTGGTCGGGGCGGCGTCCAGTTCCGGGGAGGCCGAAGCGACCAACGAGCCGAACGAATGCTCCCCGGGCTCCAGGGCGACGTCGCCGATCACGAGCAGGTTCCGCGCCCCGGCCTCGCGCAACGCGGGCAGCGTGGCGCCGTCGGCGATGACGGCCACGGCGTCGGTGTAGTTCAGGTAGTACGCGTAATCCTTGGGCTGGAGAAAGGAATAGACCTCGGCGGTGACCGCGCCGATCTTCTGTGCCGCGTACCAGACGGCCACGAACTCGACGCTGTCGTTCAGTGCCAGAAGGACCCGCTGTCCACTTCGGACACCGAGGTCACGCAGCACGTTCCCGGCACGGTTCACCAAGGCGGCCAGTTCCGCGTAGCTGACCTCCTCGTCACCGCACACCAACGCCGCCCGCTCTCCGGGGAGGCGGTCGACGAAATGGGTCGCCAGGTTGAAGGTCATACCAGCTCCCGGATCGCTTCGACCAGGATGTCGGTGAGCACCGAGAAGGTCTGCTCGCCTTCTTCGGCGGTCGCCTGGGCGGGGGTTCCGCAGTAGGCCTCCGTCATCCCGGCCGAGGCGAAGTCCGTGACCCCGCCGCGCGCCAGGTCGACGTGGACCGGTCGCAACTCACGCTGAATCGTGACATCGACCAGGTCCGGCCGGTCGGCGAGCACCAGCGACGTCTCGTACTGCCCGGCGTGGCATGCGCCGGAGCGGAACTCGTCGGTGAGCCGCGCCGCGTACCGGCGGCGGACGAGGTCGACGAAACCGGCGCCCGAGGTCTCCGCCACGCGTCGCAGCACGGCCAGCTGGGCGGGCTCGAAATGGTTGTTGACCAGCAGGATCCGCGGCAACCCCTGCTCGACGAGCGCACCGCAGATCTCGGTCAGCAGCGCGTGCAGGGTGTCCTCGCCGATCGAGACGCCGCCCGCGAACCCGGCCGCGAACCGTGTCACGCCGTAGGGCACTTCGGGCAGGATCAGCACATGCACACCAGGGTCGCCCGCCAGCCGCGCGGCGGCGCGTTCGCACATTCCCCGGGAGATCAGGGGATCGGTGCCCAGCGGCGCGTGCGGCCCGTGCGGTTCGACGGCGCCGACCGGCAGCAGCAGCACGGGAACGCGCTCACTGGACGCGAGCGCGGCCACCTGACGCGAGCTCAAATCCGCGAAGTACGTCACCCGAATCAAGCTACACCGCAGCGGCCTGAGGTGTATAGAGTTGCCCGCATGCCCGAATCGGCCGCGTCCCACGGCGACCCAAGTCCCCAGGAACTCGTGATGACGCTGCTCGGCACCTACGTGTCGCCGCGCGAGAGCCGTCGTGTCTGGTCCGGCGGCCTGGTCGGCGTGCTCGCCGGGCTGGGTTTCTCCGACGGCGCCGCGCGGATCGCCCTCGCGCGGCTCGCCCGCCGCGACCTGCTCGCGAGGCACAAGGCGGGCAGGCTCGTCCACTACTCGCTGACCCGCCGCACGATCGCGCTGCTGGAGGACGGCGATCGCCGGATCTTCTCCCTCGGCCGCGACGATCGCGAGGCAGGCCAGTGGACCGTGCTGTGGCAGAGCATCCCGGAAAGCCGACGCCAGGCGCGGGAGCGGCTGGTGCGCCGGCTGCGCTTCCTCGGCTTCGGCCCGGTGCAGGACGGCACCTGGATCGCCCCGCACGACCGCGAGGCCGAGGTGCTCGCCCTGCTGGCGGAATTGGACGTCTCCGAACACGCCGGGCTGATGCTCGGCACACCGTCGGCGGGCCTCGACGTCCGGCGGTTCGCCGGCCGGGCCTGGAACCTCGACGGCCTCGCCGCGCGTTACGACACGTTCGTCCGAGATTTCGGCGGATATTCAGGCGACCTGCCTGACGCCGAGGCGTTCCAGGTCCGAACCTGGTTGACGCACACCTTCCGCGCTTTCCCGTCGCTCGACCCGGAACTCCCGGTCGGGCTGGTGCCGGCTCCGCCGAGCCGGGCGGCCGCTGTCGAACTGTTCCACGATTTATACCAAGCGCTTGCTCCGGCAGCACAACGCCATTTCGATGAGGTGACCGAAAAATGAACGACACTCAGGCCGCATTGGGTTACACGTCCTACCTTTCTTTGGACGAAGTGCTGGACGCGCAGCATCCGCGATCCGACGAGCACGATGAAATGCTCTTCATCGTTATCCACCAAGTGTATGAACTTTGGTTCAAACAAGTTCTCCACGAGGCGCTTTACCTGCAAGAACAACTCGAGGCGGGTAATACAGCTCACGCCGTCCGGACGCTGAGGCGGATTCTGACTATCTTCAAGGTGGTGGTCGCGCAGATCGACGTGCTCGAGACGATGACTCCGAGCCAATTCACCAGTTTTCGTGCGCGACTCGACGCTTCGAGCGGGTTCCAGTCGGCTCAATTCCGGGTGCTGGAGGCCGTCCTCGGCCGCCGGGACGAACGGGTGTTCGCGCATTATCCCGAGGGCGGTGCACAGCGGGCCGAGATCGCCGGCGCGATGTCACGGCCGTCGCTCTTCGATTCCTTCGTCACGTACCTCGCGGTGAAGGAGTACGACGTCCCGACCGGGCGCGATGTCACCAAGCCACTCGAACCCTCTCCGGCGCTCCAAGAGGTTCTACTGCGGGTTTATCGCGACGACACAGGGCCGTCGGTCGTGGCGGAGCACCTGGTCGATCTGGACGAAGGGATGCAGGAGTGGCGGTATCGGCACGTGAAGATGGTCGAGCGCACCATCGGAGACAAGACCGGGACGGGGGGTTCTTCGGGCGCGCACTACCTGCGTACGACGCTTTTTTCCCCGATGTTCCCGGATCTCTGGGCGGTGCGGAGCAGGCTGTGACGAACCTCGGCGAGCTCCGCCGTGACCCCAACGCGCTCGCGGAGCACTACACGGAATTCGGTGTGGCGGACCGGATCCTGTTGACAGGGCACTCTCATCAGGCCTGGCCCGACGTCGCGCGGGAGGGCCTTCTCGAGGCCTTCGCCGACGCGGCCGAAGAGGTCGACACGAAGTGGGAGCGGGCCTTCGCGAAGGCCGACGAGATGCGGGCAGGGTTCCGTGCGCTGCTCGGTGACCCGCACGGCGGGATCGCGCTCGGCGCCAGCACCCACGACCTGGTGATCCGGTTTCTGTCGGCGATGGACCTGCGCGAGCGTCCGCGCCTGATCACCACCGACGGGGAGTTCCACACCCTGCGCCGTCAGCTGGCGCGGCTGGCCGAGGAAGGCGTCGAGGTGGTCCGCGTCCCCTCGACGCCGGTCGCCACCCTGGCCGAGCGCGTCGCGGCCGAGGTCACCGAAAACACCGCAGCGGTCCTCGTCTCGGCCGTGCTGTTCGAGACCTCGCGGCTCGTGCCGGGCCTGGCCCACCTCGCCGACGTCTGCCTGTCGAAGTCGGTGAACCTCGTCGTCGACGCCTACCACGCGCTCGGCGTCGTCCCGTTCGCGCTGCACGACCTCGGGCTCACCAACGCCTGGGTGCTCGGCGGCGGCTACAAGTACCTCCAGCTCGGAGAGGGCAACTGCTTCCTGCGGATGCCCGCGCACGCGCAGGAACTGCGGCCGGTCGTCACCGGCTGGTACGCCGAATTCGGCGCGCTCGCGGACGAGCGCCGTCCCGGCCAGGTCGCGTACGCCTCCGGACCGGACAGATTCGCCGGGGCGACCTACGACCCGACGAGCCACTACCGGGGCGCCCGCGTCTTCCGGTTCTTCGCCGAACAGGGGCTCACGCCCGAATTCCTGCGGGAGGTGTCGCGGCACCAGGTCGGCTTCCTCGCCGAGGGCTTCGACAAGCTCGGCCTGCCCGAGAACGTCGTCACGCGTGACCGGGAGACGCCGCTGGACCGCGTCGGCGGCTTCCTGTCGCTGAAGTGCGCCGACGCCGCCGGGCTGCAAGCCGCCCTCGCCGAACGCGGGGTCCGGACCGACAGCCGCGGCCAGTACCTGAGGTTCGGACCGGCGCCGTACCTGTCCGACACCCAACTCGACTCCGCACTTCGCATCCTGGACGAAATCGTCCGCTAAGTTTGCGCTGTGGCACCGTCGCCGCCGGATGACCTTCGCGCGGGGACCGTGCCTTGATCTGAGGAACTTCGCACGTCCGCCACAAGCGGCGTGCACTCCAGTGACAAGGAGTCACCACAGTGACCGAAGTGTTCGGCCGAGGTACCGGCCATGAACAGGTCGTCTTCTGCCAAGACCAGGCCACCGGCCTGAAGGCCATCATCGGGATCTACTCGACGGCGCTCGGCCCGTCGCTCGGCGGAACCCGGTTCCATCCCTACGAATCCGAAGACGCGGCGCTCGCGGACGTCCTCGCGTTGTCGAAGGGCATGGCCTACAAGAACGCGCTCGCCGGGCTCGACCTCGGCGGCGGCAAGGCCGTCATCATCGGTGACCCCCACAAGCACAAGACCGAAGCGCTGCTTCGTGCCTTCGGCCGGTTCGTCCAGACACTGGGTGGCCGGTACATCACCGCCTGCGACGTCGGCACCTATGTGCAGGACATGGACATCGTCGCCCGTGAATCGGAGTTCGTCACGGGCCGCTCGCCGGAGAACGGCGGCGCCGGCGACTCCTCGGTGCTCACCGCGTTCGGCACCTACCAGGGCATGCGGGCCTCCGCGGACACCGTCTGGGGTGTCCCGGACCTGGCGGGCCGCAAGGTCGGTGTCGCCGGGGTCGGCAAGGTCGGGCACATCCTGGTCGGGCACCTGATCGAGGCGGGCGCGCAGGTGGTCGTCACCGACGTCTCGCCCGCGGCGGTCGAGCGCACCCGCGCGGCGTACCCCGGCGTCGAGGTCGTCGACGACCTCGACACGCTGATCCGCACCGAACTCGACGTCTTCGCGCCGTGCGCGCTGGGCGGCGTGCTCACCGACGAGACCGTCTCGCTGCTGCGCAGCAAGATCGTCTGCGGCGCGGCCAACAACCAGCTCGCGCACCCCGGCGTCGACAAGCAACTCGACGACCGCGGCATCCTGTTCGCGCCGGACTACCTGGTCAACGCCGGCGGCGTGATCCAGGTCGACGACGAGCGGCACGGTTTCGACTTCGCGCGGGCGAAGCGCAAGACCACGGCGATCTTCGACACCACCAAGGCGGTGTTCGCGCTGGCCAAGGCCGACGGCGTGCCCCCGGCGGCGGCCGCGGACCGGCTGGCGGAGCGGCGGATGACCGAGGTCGGCGGGCTGCGCTCGATCCTGACGGTGTAGCTCTTGGCAGGCCCCAGAGATGAAATGAACGGACCTTTCATAACAAGATTTGTTATGAAAGGTCCGTTCATAACACTCGCGGACCAGGCGGCCGGCTACTCAGCCGCTCTTGCGACGAAAGGTGCGCTTGTTCGCGGCGGGCCCGTGGGCGTGCAGGTTCTTCCCGCCGGCGTTCTCGTGGGCCGAGCCGGAGCGGGCCTGAGCCTGCTTGCGCTCCAGCGCCTCGCGGAACTTGCGCTTGGTGTCGTCCTCTTCTCCATCCGCTGGGGACGGTGCCGGTTCAGTCATTGCTACCTCCGAGGTGACGACATGTGACAAGTCCTCAGCCTGTCAGGAACCACCCCGGTTGGCGAGTCGATTTACGTCACCTCGGCGGCACGGGCAGCTGGACGGGGCCACCGAAGCGGATCCGGTTCCGCAGCAGCGGCAGCCAGCAGTGGTCGCACAGCAGGATCGGCTTCAGCCGGTCGCCGCAGTCCACGTGGTCCAGGACGATGTCCGGCGCCTGCCCCGGAACCTCGAACCCCCTCGACCATTCGGCGATGAAGGCCAGGGCGGGGAAGAACGCGAGCCCTTTCGCCGTCAGCCGGTAGTCGTGCGCGTCGGTGCGGGTCTTCGCGACGCCTGTCCGCAGCACGCCGACATCCACGAGTTTCGACAGCCTGCCCGAGAGCACGCTCGGGCCGATCCCGAGTTCCCGTTCGAATTCCGAGAAGTGCCGCGCTCCCAGTAGCGCGCTGACCACGAGCCCGGTCGACCACCGGTCGCCGAGGAGTTCCATGGTGTCCGGGAAGAACATGAGCGGATCGCCCGCCAGGGACTCGGCGTCCTTGCGGCGGAAGCGTTTCGTCGCCGTCGCTTCGACGACGCCGGTGTCGTCGAGGCGGTGCGCGCGGATGTCGCGGGCGTCGACCCGGCGTTCGCAGGAGGCGCAGCCGAGTGGCGCCGAGGTCGCCAGCTCGCAGTCGAGGTGGATCAGGGTCGGCAGGACGGCCCGGCGGCCCTCGACCCATTCCCGTTCCCAGGCCCAGATCGAGATCAGCAGCGGCCACAGTTCGAGGCCGCGTTCGGTGAGCCGGTACTCGTGCCGGGTGCGCCGCGCGTCCCGGTACGGCGTGCGGACGAGGACGCCCGCGTCGACCATTCCGCGCAGCCGCCCGGACAGCGCGGTGGGGGAGATGCCGAGCCGCAGACGGAGTTCCTCGTAGCGGCGGAAGCGCAGGAACAGGCTCTGCAGGATCAGCAGCGTCCACTGGTCACCGAGCAGTTCGAGTGCCCGCCGCAGCGGATCGCCCGCCGGCCGGACGAGGTGCGCCGTCGCCTCTGTCACGTACTTCCTTCCGCATGGTGTCGCTGTCAGCGTACTACTGACTACAGTAAACAAAGTCTATTGACAGCTGACTACAGAAATCATAGTGTCGCACCCAATCGGTCACGCGAACCAACCGGGGAGAGCCGATGACCAGCACCTCCGAGCAACCGATCCTGGTGGCGGCGACCACCGGGAAACCCGAGGTCAATCCGTATCTGATGGGCGTCTACGCCCCGGTCGGCGAGGAGATCGACGCGAGCGATCTCGAGGTCATCGGCAAGATCCCCGCCGACCTCAACGGCGTGTACCTGCGCAACGGGCCCAACCCCCGGTTCGCCCCGGAGGGCCGCTACCACTGGTTCGACGGCGACGGCATGATCCACGCCGTCCACCTGGAGAACGGCAAGGCCCGCTACCGCAACCGCTGGGTCCGGACCAAGGCCTTCGAGGCCGAATCCGAGGCGGGCAAGGCGCTGTGGAAAGGCGTCATGGAGTCGCCGAAGGACAACCCGTTCGGCAATACGCACGGCCTGAACGTCAAGGACAGCGCCAACACCGACCTGATCTTCCACCGCGGCCAGGTGCTCTCCACCTGGTACCTGTGCGGCACGCCGTACGCGGTGGACCCGCTCTCGCTGGAGACGCTGGGCGCCGAAGACTTCCTCGGCACGCTGGTCGGCGACATGATGGCCCATCCGAAGGTCGACGAGCGCACCGGCGAGATGTTCTGGTTCGACTACGGGCCGCGGCCGCCGTTCCTGCGCTACGGCGTGATCGGCGCGGACGGAAAGGTCGTGAACACGACCGAGATCGACCTTCCCGGCCCGCGCCTGCCGCACGACATGGCGATCACCGAGAACTACGCCGTCCTCATGGACCTGCCGCTGATCCAAGACCTCGAAGCGGCCCGCAACGGGCGCCACAAGCTGCGGTTCGACCGGTCGCTGCCGAGCCGGTTCGGGGTGCTGCCTCGCTACGGCAACGGTAGCCAGA
Organism: Amycolatopsis coloradensis; assembly: GCF_001953865.1. Lineage (GTDB taxonomy): Bacteria > Actinomycetota > Actinomycetes > Mycobacteriales > Pseudonocardiaceae > Amycolatopsis > Amycolatopsis coloradensis. Next base: position 62,401 of record NZ_MQUQ01000017.1, on the reverse strand, counting down.
TCCGCTGGTTCGAGGCCAGCCCGTGCTACATCTACCACGTCGTCAACTCGTGGGAGCAGGGCGAGGAAATCGTCCTCGACGTCTGCCGTGTGCAGCGGCCGCAGCCGCGTGCCGACGCGCACACCCCGCTCGCCAAAATGCTGTCGTACCTGCGACTGGACGCCTCACTGCACCGCTACCGGTTCAACCTGCGGACCGGACAGTGCCTGGAGAACCAGCTCGACGACGACAACACCGAATTCCCGTCCGTCGACTCGAGGGTGGTCGGCGGCCGGAACCGCTTCTCCTACGCGGTGCACATCTCGCCGGACTCGACACTCAAATTCGACGGCCTGGTGTGTTACGACAATCGTGCCGGCACCAAGACCGAACATCGCTTCGGTCCGGGCCGGTGGGGTAGTGAGGCGCCGTTCGCCCCTCGCGACGGCGCGGCCGCCGATTCCGATGACGGCTATCTGGTGACCTTTGTCCAGGACGAGCGTGAGGGGCGCTCGGAGCTGGACATCTTCGACGCCGCCGATCTCACTGCCGGACCCGTGGCCAGGGTCCTGTTGCCCCAGCGTGTCCCGCTCGGTTTTCACGCGACCTGGGTCCGGGCGGACCAGCTGGAACCTTCCCGTAAGTGAGAGATCCCCTTGTCGTCCGCCCGCCGGAGGGGTGCGGGCAGACGGAAGGGGCCGGAAAGCCGCCGTCCGAGTCGCCCCTTCCAGGGGGTGGGGCGACTCGGGCACGGCACTGGAGAAGGGGAACCGCCGGTCCCTTCAGAGCGACGGCGTACGGATCGAGCCGACCTCGAACGTCGGCGGATCCTTCATGGCCGTCGTCACCATGGCCGCCGCGCGCTGAAGCCAGCGGCCGCGTTGTGCCGCTCCGGCGAGCACGCCGGTCGCCGTCGCGCCCGTGAAGACGGCGGCGGCGAGGCCGGTCTCGGCGGTGAATTCGAGCGCGCCCAGTGTTCCGGCGGTGAATCCCGAATAGACCCCCCAAGCGATCACCGCCGTCCCGGCCGCGGCGGTCGCGGTGGTCACCACGCCGGTGACGAGGACGACCAACCCCAACGCCACCAACGAAAGGCCATGATGTCGAGCCGAACCAAGGCCGGCCACCGTCGCCGCGGCGACGACGGCGACACAACCGAACGGGAAACCGAAGCACTCGGGATTCCTCATCCGCTCAGTCAACTCCGCGTCACCGGCCGTGTCGTGCGCGTGAACGGGATTTCTACGCCACCGCCGGGACGTCTGATGAAACCCTGACGCCTCAAGCCTTCCGCGCGTGCTCGACGATCGCTTCGGCGATCGCGGGCCACAGCTGCCGCGGCAGTTCGTGCCCCATTCCGGGGAACAGCAGCAGCTCGGCGTCCGGGATCGCCGCCGCGGTCGCCTTCCCACCGCTGACGTTGATCAGCGGGTCGCTCTCGCCGTGGATGACGAGCGTCGGGACACGGACCCCGCGCAGTTTCGCCGTGCGGTCGCCCGACGCGGTGACGGCGGCGACCTGCCGCAGTCCGCCCGCCGGGTGGTTCGCCCGGTCGTAGTTGCGGGTCGCCTTCATCCGGAGGAACTCGTCGTCCGAAGGGTGACTCGGCGAGCCCACCAGCTTGAACCACGCGACGCCGTCTTCGATCGCCTGCTCACGGGTGGCGGCGGGCGGGCGCGTCAGTGCGGCGAGGGCCGCCGGCTCCGGATGCCCGACCGAGGGATCGCCGGTGGTCGACATGATCGACGTGAGGCTGAGCAGCCGCTCCGGCGAATCGATCGCGAGCTGCTGCACGATCATCCCGCCCATGGACGCGCCGACGACGTGCGCGCGTTCGAAGCCGAGCGCGTCGAACAGCCCGGTGACGTCGGACGCGAGATCGGACAGCAGATACGGCGCCGTCTCCAGGTCACCGGCCGCGAGGGCGGCCAGGTCCGGCGTGGGGAGGTCGTCCAGATACGACGAAAGGCCGATGTCGCGGTTGTCGAACCGGACGACGTGGAACCCGCCCTCGGCGAGCAGTTCGCAGAAGCCGGCCTCCCAGGCGACCATCTGGGCGCCGAGCCCCATCACCAGGACGAGCGGTGGGTTCGCCGGGGAGCCGAAGGTGTCGTACTCGAGTTCGAGGCCGTTCACACGCGCGCGGGGCATGGCACCGATCCTCCCCGGATGTCTCCCTTCGTGCCACCCTGCCGGATACGGTGAGCCGCATGCCGACTTTCCCCGAAGACGCGGGTTCCCGGTCACGGTCGCGTGTGGCTTCCGGACGGCCGGCGGTCACCAAGGAGCGGATCGTCGACGCCGCGCTGGAGCTTTCGGCCGAATCCGGCCTGGAGAACTGGACGCTGCGGCAGCTCGCGGCCGCCGTCGACGCCTATCCCGCGGTGGTCTATCACCACGTGGGCGATCGGGACACCGTCGTCGTCGCGGTGCTGGACCGGGTGGTCGGCGAGCTGACCCTGCCCGACGAGACCTTGCCTTGGCGGGCCTGGTTCGACGAGTTCCTGCCCACCGTGCGGTCCGTGCTGCGCCGCTATCCCGGTTCCGCGCGGCGGCTGGCCCTGTTCGGGCCCTCGGTCGCCGCCGCCGTGCCGACCATGAACACCGGTATCGGCCGCCTGCTCGCGGCCGGATTCGGCGCCGAGGCGCCGTTCGCCTACAACCTGCTGCTCGCCACCGCCTGCCAGTTCGTCGCGATGGAGGACGACCGCGAGGGCGCGATGGCGCTGCAACTCGACCGGTCCGAGGGCTACGCGGCGTACCGCACCCGCGAGGACCTGCCGGGGATGGCGGTGCTGGGGGAGTCGATCGCGGCGCTGGTGGCCGATCCCGATCTCGCGGCCGGTTACTACGAACGTCTCTACGCCTACGCCGTCGAGCGTTGCCTCGATGGGCTGGAGCAGCGGCTCGCCCAGTTGAAGGCACTCGAAAGTTTGACAGAGCCGGGACAGTGAATCGGCGTAGTGTGGAGGGATACCGGTGCTCGTCACCGGTCATGGAGCCCCTGGCACCAACCTCCCCCTTGAGGTGCCGGGGGCTTCTCCCTGAGCGCGAAGCGCGAGCAGACCGGCTGGACAGCGCCTAGCTCGCCGGCGCGGCGCGCTGGATCTCGGGGAACACCTCGCCGACCAAGGTGACCAGCGACTTGCTGAGCAGCGTGTGCACCTGCTCGCGATTGAGCGAACCGCGCACCAGCCATTCGCGGGCCGCCGCCTTGACCATTCCGCCGAACGCGCGGACCAGCGCGTTGAGCTCCTGACCGTGCTCGCTCTCGCGGGAGAGTCCGACCGCTTCGAGCACCCGGTCCGCTGATTCGCGATCGGCCTCTTCGAGGATCCGTTCGACTTCGAGGTCCCGGCCGATGCCTTCGGGCGCGATCGCGGCGAGCCACATCTTCTCCTGGCTGGTGACCATGTCCAGGAACCAGTCGATGGCGACGTCGGCGCGCAGGTCGAGCGGGCCGTCCGGCAGGATCTCGACCGCGAGCCGCGGCACGGTCAGCGCCCGCCGGATGATCTCCAGGTAGAGCTCGCGTTTGGTGCCGAAGTAATGGTTGATGAGACCCCTGGCCACCCCGGCCTCCGCCGCGATGTCCGATGTGGACACTTCCGAGTACGGACGGGCCCCGAAAAGGCGGGCCGCGCAGGCGAAGATCTGTTCCTTACGCTCGTCCGGTTCCAGTCTCCGCCATCTCGGCGCCGGCTCGGTGGTCATGCGCCCAATCTTCCCACGATCGATTCAGCACGGCTGGACGGTCACCGAAGTCCTGTGACACTGAAAAGCAAAGTGTCAGTTAATCCGGCGTGTACCGTCTGTTGGCCCGCTGGTCTTTACCGTCTTCTTTCAGGTGGCATGCCGTGCGCGCTGTCGGGGCGCGTTTGCCTCCTACCGGCCCGGCCTGGCGAGTAACCCCCCCTAGCTCGCCAGGCCCGGGCCTTCTTTTTCGCGAGGCGCGGGGCGCTCGGCAGGCAAGAGCAGCGTGAACGTCGTCGGCGACGGGCTGGTCAGCCGCAGGCGCCCGCCTTCCGCCTCGGACAGGCTCCGCGCCAGCCGCAGCCCGATCCCGTGGCCCTCCCGCTCCTCGGTCTCGTCCCCGGTCACGAACGGATCGTGCCCGTCCGGGATGGCGCCCTCGTCTCGCACGTCGATGGCCAGCGCGTCCCCGGCGTCGCGGGCGAGGACGGTGACCGTGCCGCGTCCGTGTGTCGCCGCGTTGTCCAGCAGTACGGCGAGCACCTGCCGCACGGCAGCGTCCGCCGCCCGGGCAGGCAGGGCCTCGCGTCCGCTGATCCGCAGTGCCCTGCCGCGTCCGGCGAGCAAGCCGTGCCAGGTCTGGCGGACCTCTTCGAAGAGTTTGCCGAGGTCGAGCAGTGCACGCGGGGCCCTGGTCTGTTTGGCCAGCGCCAGGAGGTCGTCGATGGTGCGTTCCAGCCTGTCGGCCGACGCGATGCTGTCGCGGATCGTCGCGTAGGGGTCGCGATCGGGGCTCTCCAGCGCCGCCTCGAGTTGCAGGCGTAACCCGGTCAGCGGCGTCCGCAGCTGGTGAGAGGCGTCGGAGGAGAACGTGCGCTCCCGTTCCAGCGTCTCGCCGATCCGCTCGGAGGTGACGTCGAGCGCTTCGGCGACCTGATCGATCTCGCGGACCCCGGTGCGGCGGGCGCGGACGGTGAAGTCGCCCTCGCCGAGACGTTCGGCGGTGACGGCCAGTTCCTCCAGCGGCCGCGCCAGCCGGGTGGCGATCCGGCGCCCGATCAGCCAGCTGGCCCCGATCGCGATGGCGGCCAGCCCGGCCATCTTCAGCCAGGTCAGCCGGACCCTGGCGGCCAGTTCGGCGCGGGGATGGGCGGCGCGGATCACCCCCACCAGCGACGATCCGCTGAGCACCGGGATGGCGAGGATCACTTCACCGCCGAGCGTCCCGTTCGCCATGTCGGTGTGGTGCGCTTCGCGGACGAACCGATCTTCGGTGTCAGGTCCGTTGCCTGTCAGGAGCCTGCCGGTCGGGGTGTAGACCGCGATCCTGATCCCGCGGATCCGGTCTTCGTCCTCGTCGGCCCAGGTGGGTTTGAGGTCCGGGATCCGGCCGTTGGCGAGGTCGCCGGTCACCGCGAGGGCGACGGTGTCCGCGGCGCGTTCGAGATCGTGCGTGGACATGCTCTCGTGGAACCTGGCGACCGCGACGGCCAGCGGTACCCCGAAGAGGGTGATCGCCAGCACCGCGGCCAGCACGGTGAGGGTGACGATCCGGCGGCGCACGGACAGAGTGTGGCCGACAAGGGCGAGGATCACCCGCCCGACGCGATATTTTGCCGTCCGTTGACCTGAGATCAAGGCGATGTTGACCCCGTTCGCTTTACCTTGGGGCCATGCGCCGACGTGCCGCCGTCCTGGCAGGCCCGGGGCCCGGATCCGTCCCCCTCGTCCGGTATGCCGTCCCGGGCGAGTGTGTGGCCGTGCTGCCCGCCGGAAGTGGCGACGCCCCGGTAGTCGCCGCCGGGGTCGGAGTGCTGCTCAGACGCGGAAACCTCTTCGGTCATCTCACCGTCGAGCAGAACGTGCTGCTGGCGGGACGGCTCTCCACCCGCCGTGCCCCCGAAAACGCCGCTGACCTGCTCGAACTTACCGGGCTGGGCGGTCGCGGCGCCGCCTATCCGGACACCTTGTCCGCACTGGAAGGCTCGCGGGCCGGGGTCGCCGTCGCACTGGCCGGGGCGCCCGAGGTCGTCCTCGCCGACGAACCGGCAGGCGAACTCGACGGGCTCGCCGCCCTCGAACTCATGGACCTGCTGTGCGCCGTCGCGCGCCGGGGGACGGCCGTCGTCGTGGCGACCCGCGATCCCGACATCGCGGCGGCCGCGCACCGGATCGTGAGAGTGGCGTGACGGCACCGCTGGTCCGCACCGACGAGCTGGCGCACACCTATGGCACCGGACTGACCGCGGTGGTGGCCGTGCACGGCGTGAACTGCGCGATCGGCGCGGAGACCCGCGCGGTGGTGACCGGCCGGGCCGGGGCGGGGAAGACCACGCTGCTGCATCTGCTCGCCGGGATGAAGAAACCGACGGCGGGCACCGTCGACTGGCCCGCGTTCGAACCGTCGCCGCCGGGACCCGGCCAGATCGGACTGGTCCTGCAGGACGGCGGCCTGCTGCGCGACCTCGACGTCCGGCTCAACGTCGCCTTGCCGCTGGTCCTCGCCGGCCGGACCGGCACCGCGGTCCGCGACGCCGTCGACGGCGCGCTGGAGCTGGTGGGTCTCGCCGGTTTCGCCAAGAAGGCGCCGCGTGACCTGACCGGTGAGCAGATCCGGCTGGCCATCCTGGCCAGGGCGCTCGCGCCCGAGCCGAAACTGATCCTCGCCGACGACCCGGCAGGCTGGCTGGACCGGCTGGCCGGGGAACGGCTGCTGGGCAGGCTCGTGGAAGCGGCGGACCGGCTGGCCGCCGGCCTGCTGGTGGCCACGGCCGAGCAGGCCCCGGCAGGGCTGTTCGGCGAGCGCTGGGCGATGGTCGACGGGAAGCTGGTGCGGGACCTGTGATCGCGGCGATGGCGTTGTGGGTCGGCGGGCTCGCGCGGGTGCGCCCCGCCAGGCTCGGCGTGCCCGCGGCCGGGGTCGCGATCGTGATCACGCTGCTCGCGGTGCACGGCTGGGCCGACTCCTCGGTGCCGCCGTGGGTACCGGCGACGGTGCTCGTGGTGCTGCTGGCCGCCCCTTCGGAGCGTTCACTGCGGGCGGACCAGGACCTGCTGCGCGCCCGCGGCGCGACCGGCGGGCAGGTACTCGGACTGGCCTCCGCCGAAGCCGCGGTCGCCGGGCTGACCGGCGGCGTGGCCGGGGTCGTGCTGTCACTGGCGGGTGGCTTCCTGACCGGAACCGGCGTATCGCTCATCCGGGAAATCGTTCTCTTGCTGCTCGCCGGGCCGGTCGTCGCGGCACTCGCCGTCCTGCCACCGGTGCTGCGCGAGTGGTATTTCGTCCCGGCGGACGACGGGCCACCCTGGTGGTCTCCCTACGGTCTCGACTTCGTCCTGCTCGCGCTCGCCTTCTTCTGGCCGCTGCTCGGCTGGGCAGGCGGCACGATGTTGCTGTGGCGGCTGGTGGAGCTGGGGCTGCGCAAGGGAAAGCGGGTGATCGGCGGAGTGCTCAGGCCGCTGGTCTCGGGGCTCGCGGGTGTCCTCGCGCTGTCCATTTCGTGGCGGAGCGCGTTGCTGGCGCGATCGGTGTCCCTGGTCGCGCTCGCGGTGGCCTTCGCGTTTTCGTCCGCTCTCACCAAGGACGGCTGCACGGCGGCCACCGTGGACAAGGTGGCGTCACTCGTACTGGCCGCCGCCGCGGCCGGCCCGTCGTTCGGGCTGGCGCTCAACGAACGCCGCCGCGACCTGCTGATCGTCAGCACCCTCGGCGGGAAACGCCGCCAGGTGGCGACGTTCATCGCGGGCGACGCGCTGATCGTCGGCGGCGGTGGCCTGATCGCCGGACACCTGCTGGGCGTGCTGTTCGTCCTCTTTACCCCGGCGGAGTGGGTGTCGTTCCCCCACGGGTACTTCGGGATGCTGGGGGCGGTGGTGATCGTGTCGTGCGTGGCTGCGTCGGCGTGGATCGCGCAACTCGCCGCCCGCGACGAGGTCTCCGACCTCCGCGACTACTGAGGTGTGTCGTCCGCCTGAACACACGTGATGTCCGTCCCGTCACACGTGATGTCCATCCAGTCACATGTGATGTCCATCCAGTCACACGTGGCTAGCTTTCGAAGGGCTGTTCGAGCCGGTAACCGTGGCCGCGCAGCGTCGAAATCCGGGGCGTCTGCTCGGGGGTTGGCGACGATTCGGTCAGTTTCCGCCGCAGCGCGGCGATGTGGACGTCCAGGGTCTTGGTGGAGCCGTACCAGTGCGCGTCCCACACCTCCGACATCAGCGTGTCCCGGCTGACCGCCACCCCCGGCTGCTCGGCGAGCCGCGCGAGCAGGTCGAACTCCTTGGCCCGTAACGAGATCTCCCGTCCGCCGACGCTGACCCGGCGCCCGGCGGTGTCCACCCGCAGATGCCCGATGGCGATCGCGGGCCTGCTTTCGGGCGGGGCCGTCCCGCGCCGCAGATGCGCCCGCACCCTGGCGAGCAGTTCGCCGAGACGGATGGGTTTGGTGAGGTAGTCGTCGGCGCCGGCCTCCAGGCCCACCACGACGTCCATTTCCTCCTGCCTGGCGGTCAGGATGACCAGGACGGCGCCGGGAAGCTCCGCGCGCAGCCGACGGCAGACCTCGACCCCGTCCAGATCCGGCAGGCCGAGATCGAGCAGGACGAAATCGATGCCGCCGTCCGCCGCGGCCGCGAGCGCGGTACGGCCGTCGCGCTGCCAGGAGACTTCGTAACCGTGCAGGCGGAGGGTCGATTCGAGAACGCCGCCGATCGCGTCGTCGTCTTCCACCACCAGCAGTTTCGGCATGCGGGGGAGCTTAACCGTTGAACACTGTTCTTTTCGGCCAAGACGTTACGAACGCCACCCTTTCTGTAACAGGGCGCTAACGTTTCCCTGTGCGCCCTCTGCTGTATGTCCATAAAGGACAGAAGGCGGCGAGGGCGAGGCAAAGCCAGGCGAACACGTCGCCGATCGAGCCGTACACGGTCTGTGTTCGCGGCTGTACCGGCAGATCCGCGACGAGCGTCTGCTGGTCGGTCCGGAAATAGTCGGCGTTCCCGAGTACCCGGCCCTGTCCGTCCACGGCTGTGGAATTTCCGTGGGTGGAGTGCCGGAAGACCGGGTAACCGTTTTCCACCGCGCGGAAGACCGCCTTTTCCGCGTGCAGCGAGCCGAATCCCGGCCAGTCGTTGGCGGGGACGAGCATCAGCGAGGTCCCCTTGTCCGCGGCCTGTCGCATGAGGCCGGGGTAGTCCGCGTCGTAGCAGATGACCGTCGCGAGCCGTCCGTACGGCGAATCCGCGGTGGGCACGACGCCGGGGCCGGGAGTCATCGGCTCCATCGGCGTCGGATGCGTCTTGTCGTAGGTCCACGACACCTCGCCGGCCGGTCCGACGAGCACGGCCACATTCCGGACGTAGGGAGCTTGCTTGGTGTAGAGCGCGTACGCGACTTCCACGTGGATGCCCGCCTGCTTCGCTTCAGCGCCGACTCGCTCCAGCAACGCTGCTTGATCGCGTTCCAGCACGCTCGCATGGGTTTCCGGCCAAAGCACGATCTTCGCCCCCGCCGACGCCAGCTGTCGTGTCCTGGTCACGAGATCCTCGGTGATCGGTGCGAAGGCGGCACTGATCGCGACCGGGTCGGCCGCGCTGACTTCCTCGGCGCGCCAATACTTGATGCCGATCCGCTCCAGCGCGTCGGAACTCGCCTTGTCCGCGTCGGATGATGGGCTGATCCCCGCGATCCGCACCGTGTGCGTCGTGGGCGCGTCGAACAGCAACCGCGCGCCACCGGCGGCGAACACCAGGCCCAGCAGGCAAACGTGGACGACGACCGTGCGCTTGACCCGCGGCCACCCTTCCACCCAACCGGTGTTCACCACCGAGGCGAACCACGCGAGCACGAAAGTGAGGCCGTAGACGCCGGTCACCGAAGCGGCTTGGAGCAGCGGCGGATTCCCGGACTGGGTGCTGCCGAGCGCGCCGAAGTCCCCGAATCCGGTGATGAGGGTGAAGAGATACTCACCGGCCACCAAGGTCGCCGGGAAAACCAGGGTCCTCAGCGGTCCGGCGCGTTCGGCGAACAGGCGGTCGGCCACGAACGCCGTCGTCTGCAGCACCGCGAGCAGGGTGAAGGCGAGCAGCCCGGAGAGCACGAACAGCAGTCCGGTGACACTCAGCCAGAACAGCTGCCCGATCAGCAGGGAGAGCCCGACCATCAGGGCCGCGCGCCGGACCGGCGCCCGCCTGGCGTAGCGGAGCAGGAAGACCGGGAACACCCAGGCGGCGAGGGGAACGTTCCAGTCGGTGTGGACGGCGAGCAGGAGCAGCGCTGTGCCCAGCCACCAGAGCAGCCGTTGATTCATACCGCGAACGCTAGGAAACAACGGCCGTCCCAGGCAGCCGACCTTGGGCAGGAACGCCCCTTACTTTCGTCAGGAAACGTGGTCGCGATACGCCGTGACGGTCTCCGCGAGCACTTCGCCGCCGGGACGCCGCCAGAGGTCGGCGTCGAACACCTCGACTTCGATCGGCCCGGTGTACCCGGCGGCCTCGACGCACGCCTTGAGGTGCCGGTGGTCGATCGGGCCGTCGCCGGGCAGCGCCCGGCCGAGCAGGGTGTCGGTCAGGGGTACTTTCTGGTCGCAGACATGGAAGCCGGCGATCCGCCCGGCCGCCGCGGCGATCGACTCCTCGATCCGCGGGTCCCACCACACGTGGAACTCGTCGACGATCACGCCGACCTGGCCGGCGGGGTGCTCCAGCGCGATCGCCAGCGCTTGATCCACAGTGGACAGAACCGAACGTTCGGCGCACTGCATGGGATGCAGGGGTTCCAGGCCGAGACGGACGCCGCGTTCACCGGCGTAGGGCGCCAGCTCGCCGACCGCGTCGGCGACCCGCTGCCTCGACGACGCGAGACTGCCGTTCACCCCGCCGACGACCAGGACGAGGACGTCCGCGCCCAACGCGGCCGCTTCGTCGATCGCCTCCCTGGTCTGCGCGACACCGTCCACAGGTGACCCTTCCGGGGTGATTCCGGTGAAGAAACCACCACGGCACAACGACGAGACGCCGACGTCGTACTCCTTGAGCAGCCGGGCCGTCTCCTCGACGCCGGTCTCGGCGACCTTGTCCCGCCACAGGCCGATCCAGCGGACGCCCGCCTCGGCGCAGCCCGCGACGGCCTCCGGCAGCGACCACGCCTTGGTGGTGATCTGGTTCAGGCTCAACCGGTCCATCAGGCCACCCCCGCCGCGGCCAGCAGCGGCCGCATCCGCGCGACGGCGAGATCCGGGTCGGTGAGCGCCCCGGCGGCGTCCGCCAGGCGCAGCAGTTCGGCCAGATGCGTGATGGACCGGGCCGACTCGCGGCCCGCGACCATCCGGAAATGGTCCTGGTGCCCGTTGAGGTAGGCGAGGAAGACGACGCCGGTCTTGTAGTTCCTCGTGGGAGCGCGGAAGATCGCGCGGCTGAGTGCCACCGTCGGGTCCAGCAGATGGTGGAATCCGGCCGTGTCGTCTTCGTCGAGCCGGGCGAGCGCGGCGCCGGCGACCTGCGCGACGGCGTCGAAGATGCCCAGAAGTGCCTCACTGTGGCCCTGATCGTCCCCGGCGATCAGTTCCGGGTAGTTGAAGTCGTCGCCGGTGTAGCACACGACGCCTTCGGGCAGCGCACGGCGGAACTCGGTCTCGATCGACGCGTCGAGCACCGAGACCTTGACGCCCGCGATCGCGCCGGCGTGGTCGGTGCAGAGCCTGCCCAGTTCCTTGGCGGCTTCACGGACGTCGCCGTGGCCCCAGTAGCCCGCCAAGGCCGGGTCGAACTGCTCGCCAAGCCAGTGCAGCAAGACCGGACGGTCCGCTCCGGAGAGCAGTTTCCCGTACGCGGCATGGTAATCCTCGGGGCCGGACGCCGAAGCGGCCAGTGCCCGGCTGGCCATCACGACCGGGATCGCCCCGGCCTCGCCGACCAGGTCCAGCTGCTCTCGCCATGCGTCCACAATGGACTGCGCGGTGGCGTCGCCGCCGGGAAGCTGGTCGGTGCCGACCCCGGCGACCCACGGCCGCCCGGCGGCGAGCGCGCCGGTGCGCCGGATGAGGTCCTGGGTCCTGCCCCAGTCCAGGCCCATCCCGCGCTGCGCGGTGTCCATCGCCTCGGCCACGCCGAGACCGCAGGACCACAGGTGCTCGCGGAAGGCGAGTGTCGTGTCCCAATCCAGGACCGCGCCTTCTTCGGGGTCGGCGGCGGCGAGCGGGTCGGCCACCACGTGTGCGGCCGCGTAGGCGATCCGGGAGGTCGGAGGTGATGCCGGTTTCGCGGGCGTTTCCGCCCCTCGCGGCGTCCACTCCACCAGTCCGCCGTCGGCGGTGGGCAGGGCGATCAAGGTCATCAGGTCTCCGTGGCGCGGGTCTGAGAAAGCGCTTTCTCGTGCCACGGTAAGTCACCTCACGGGCCGTACACAAGGGTTTCAGCGCGGGGGAGCGGCGGTGCTGAGGCGCAGGACGACTTCGCCGGACATCCGCACGACGCGCGGCCGGGTGCCGGGGGAGGCCTTGAGTGCCAGGTCCATGGCGCGTTCACCCAACTTCTCCAGCGGCAGCGCGACGGTGCTCAGCGACGGCGTGAGATCGCGCACTACCGGGATGTCGTCGAAACCGGCGATCGACATCTCGCCGGGCACGGAGACCCCGGCGTCGCGCAGTGCCGACATCGCGCCGATCGCCATCACGTCGGTCACCGCGAACACACACGTCGGCCACTGCTTCCGGGGCCGGGCGAGTACCTTCTCCATCGCTTCGTAACCGCCGTCGCGGGTGAACGCCGCCTCGGTGACATTGTCTTCGCGGAGTTCGACGCCTTGCTCCAGCAGCTCCGCCGCGAAGCCGTCGAGCCGGTCGACGACGGTGGTCAGGCTCCTCGGCCCGGCGAGTACGGCGAACCGCCGGTGCCCCAGGTCCAGCAGTGCCTTCGCCAGTTCGGCGCCACCACCCCGGTTGTCGGGCTGCACGGTGTCCACCTTGAGCCCTCGGTGCCTGCTGACCGCGGCGACGTGCCCGCCGCCGCGCCGGTACGGCTCGAGTTCGGCGGCCATCGCCTTCTCCCACGTCTTGTCCTCGAAGGCGGAGCCGATCAACAGGATCGCCGACGCGCGCTGGGCGCGCAGCGTGGAGACGTAGGCGACCTCCTTGGCCGGGTCGCGGAACGTGCTCGCGAGCATCACCAGGAGGTCGTTCTCACTCGCCACGCGCATGATGCCGCCCGCGATGGCGGCGAAATACGGGTCGCCGACGTCGTGGCAGATCACCCCGACGGTCGGCTGCGAGCCACCGGCCAATGCCTGAGCGTGCGCGTTGGGGGTGTAGGAGAGGTCGGCCGCCGCGGCGATCACCCGTTCGCGGAGATCCCCCCGGACGGTGGCGGTGCCGTTGAGGACGCGGGACGCGGTCGCGAGCGACACGTCCGCGCTGCGCGCCACATCTTCCAGCGTCACGTGGGGGCGGGCCTTCATCGATCCTCCAAGCTGGCGTTTGGGGCATAGTGGCGGACATGCTCGGCCTTTACCCGGAAATCGAACCTTACGTCCAAGGGATGTTGCCCGTCGGTGACGGCAATGAGATCTATTGGGAGGAATGCGGCGATCCCGCGGGCAAACCCGTGATCTTCCTCCACGGTGGCCCCGGAAGCGGAGCGAGTGCGAGACATCGCAGACTGTTCGATCCCGAGCGGTATCGGATAGTCCTTTTCGATCAGCGCGGCTGCGGGCGCAGCACGCCGAACTGCGCCACTCCGGACGCGGATCTCTCGGTCAACACGACCTGGCACCTCGTCGCCGACATCGAGCGGTTGCGCGAGCATCTCGACATCGAACACTGGATGGTCTTCGGCGGTTCATGGGGGAGTGTGCTCGGGCTGACCTACGCGGAAACACATCCCGGCCGGGTCACGGAACTCGTCCTCCGCGGCGTGGCCACGTTGCGGGCGAAGGAACTGCAATGGCTCTTCGGCGGGGGAGCGGCGTTCCTCTTCCCCGAGGCGTGGGCGCGTTTCCTGGCGCCGGTGCCGTTTCCGCGCCGCCAGGAGAACCTGATCGAGGTCTATCACGATCTGCTGCACCATCCCGACCCCGCGGTGCACGGGCCCGCCGCGATCGCGTGGAGCCGCTGGGAGGGTGAAACGGTCAAACTGCTTCCGCGGGAGGAAGTGATCGACGCGTTCAGCGATCCCTCGTTCGCCCTCGCGATCGCGAGGATCGAGAACCACTACTTCCGGCACGGCGGCTGGCTGGCCGAGGATCAGCTGCTCCGCGACGCCGGGAAGCTCCGGGGCATCCCCAGTGTTCTGGTCCAGGGACGCTACGACGTGGTCACCCCGGCCGTCACCGCCTGGGAGCTCAGCCAGGTGCTGCCCGGCGCGGAACTGGTGATGGTGGGCGACTCGGGTCACGCGTTCGACGAGCCCGGCACCCTGCACGAGTTGATCAGCGCGACCGACCGGTTCGCGTCAGACTGGCAGGGCGCCGGTACACCTCAGGACGACGAGAGGAACGCAGACATGCTTTTCGGTGACGAGCACGTCCGTCGCTACGAAGAGACCGACGGCGAGGTGGGCCACGACTGGGAGAAGGGCGCGCCCTGCCTCGTCCTCACCACCAAGGGCCGCAAGACCGGCGAGGACCGCAAGTTCGCGCTGATCTACCAGTTCGACGACGACGACGAGAAGAACCCGGTCATCGTGGCGTCGAAGGGCGGCGCGCCGGAGGACCCGGGCTGGTACAAGAACCTGCAGGCGAACCCCGAGGTCAAGGTCCAGGTCAAGGCGGACAAGTTCACCGCGCGGGCTCGCACCATCGAGGGTGAGGAGCGCGCGAAGCTCTGGGAGAAGCTGGCCGCCGTCTGGCCGGACTACAACGAGTACGCGAAGAAGACCGACCGTGAGATCCCCGTGGTGGTCCTCGAACGCGTGTGATCCGCGCCGCGTTCACGCGAGGTTTCAGCCGAACCGGGGCGCGTTCGGCTACGAATTACGTCCATGGCGCTGAGACCCCGTGAACGCTGGACCGCACTGACCCCCGTTTCGGGTGACGTGCTGACGTTTCGCCAGATGATCGCCTTCGGCCGGCGCTTCGCCCGCGCCGGCCGGGGGTTCTGGTTCAGCCTCGCGATCAACGTCGTGTGGCCGTTCCTGGTGCTGTTCACCCGGTTCCGGGTACGCGGCGGTGAGCACCTGCCCGCCACGGGTAGCTTCCTGGTGGCGTCGAACCACCTCTCGTTCGCCGATCCGACGACGGTGACGGCGTACTGCCTCGCGCACGGCCGCGTGCCGCGCTACCTGGCCAAGGCGAGCCTGTGGGACGCGCCGCTCGTCGGCTCGGTGATGCGCTCGGGCAAGCACATCCCGGTCCATCGCGGGGCACCCACCGCGTCGGGCGCGTACCGCGACGCCGTCAGCGCCGTGCGTGAGGGCGAGTGCGTCGTCATCTTCCCGGAGGCGACCTTCACGGACCACCCGGACGGGTGGCCCATGCGCGGCAAGACCGGGATCGCGCGGATCGCGCTGGAGACCGGTGCCCCGGTGATCCCGCTGGCGAACTGGGGCACGCACCACCTGCTGCCGTCCGACGCCGTCCTGCCCCGCGGTTTCCCCCGCAAGACGGTGAACCTGGTCGCGGGCCCGCCGGTCGATCTTTCGGACCTCGTGATGCCTGCGCCGTCGCGTGAGGTGCTGGAAGAGGCGACCAAGCGGATCATGGCCGCGGTGACCGAGCTGCTGGTCGAGATCCGGGGCTCTCGCCCTGAGTAGGCAGTCTCACCCTTCGGACCCTCGCGGTGAGGGGTAGGTTTCGAAGTATGAGCGCACACTATGACGTCGTTGTTCTGGGCGCCGGGGTCGGCGGTTACGTGGCGGCCATCCGGGCGTCGCAACTGGGGCTGAGCGCGGCGGTCGTGGAGGAGAAATACTGGGGCGGGGTCTGCCTCAACGTCGGCTGTATCCCCTCGAAGGCACTGCTGCGCAACGCCGAACTCGCGCACATCGTGACCAAAGAGGCGAAATCCTTCGGGATCAAGGTCGAGGGTCAGGTCACCTTCGACTACCAGGCCGCCTTCGACCGCAGCCGCAAGGTCGCGGACGGTCGCGTCAAGGGCGTGCACTTCCTGATGAAGAAGAACAAGATCACCGAGTACGACGGGCACGGCACGTTCCTCGACGCCAACACCATCGAGGTCAACGGCGAGCGGGTCACCTTCGACCACTGCGTGATCGCCACCGGCGCCACCGCGCGCCTGCTGCCGGGCACCACGCGCGGCGACCGCGTGGTCACCTACGAACAGCAGATCATGGAAAACGAACTGCCGGAGAGCATCGTCATCGCCGGCGCGGGCGCGATCGGCGTCGAATTCGCCTACGTGCTGCACAACTACGGCGTGAAGGTGACCATCGTCGAATACCTCGACCGGATGGTCCCGCTCGAAGACGCCGAGGTCTCCGCCGAACTCGCGCGCCGCTACCGGAAGCTCGGCATCGAGGTCCTGACCTCCACCAAGGTCGAGACGATCGACGACACGGGCGAGAACGTGCTCGTGACCGTGTCGAAGAACGGCGAGTCCCGCGTCCTCGAAGCGGACAAGGTGTTGCAGGCCATCGGTTTCCAGCCGCGGGTCGAGGGATACGGCCTCGACAAGACCGGCGTGGAACTGACCGACCGCGGCGCCATCGCCATCGACTCGCGCGGCCGCACCAACGTCCCGCACATCTTCGCGATCGGCGACGTCACCGCGAAACTGATGCTCGCGCACGCGTCGGAGTCCATGGGCGTCGTCGCCGCCGAAACCATCGCGGGCGCCGAGACCATGGAACTCGACTTCGTGATGATCCCGCGCGCGACCTACTGCCAGCCGCAGATCGCCAGCTTCGGCTGGACCGAGGAACAAGCCCGCGAAAAGGGATTCGACGTCCAGGTCGCGAAGTTCCCCTTCTCCGCCAACGGAAAGGCGCACGGCCTCGGTGAGGCCGTCGGTTTCGTGAAAATCCTCAGCGATGCCACGCACGGCGAGCTGCTGGGCGCGCACCTGATCGGCCCCGAGGTGACCGAACTGCTGCCCGAGCTGACTTTGGCGCAGCAGTGGGACCTTACGGTGCACGAGATTTCGCGGAACGTGCACGCTCACCCGACCTTGGGGGAAGCGGTCAAGGAGGCCGTGCACGGGCTGGCGGGACACATGATCAACATGTAGCGCGCCCTCGCGAGTGCTAAGAACGGCTTTAACCGTTCTTAGCACTCGCGAGCCCTGCTACCTCCTCCGCCTTCCGCTCCTCGTAGCCCACCCAGTACTTGAGTTCGTGGTGGTGCCCGCGGTCCACATCGGACACCGCGCGATACATACGCGCGTTCGCTCGGTGGAACCTCACCCATTCCGACATGTCCGCATCCGCCCGAGGGCGGCGGGCCGTCGCGACGGCATGCGCGTCACGCAGGGTCTGCGGCTCGTTCATCGATCACCTCCTGGTCACCGCGATTCTCCTGTTGGGCGATAGGACGTGGTCACCTCCTGGCAGGACATCTCGGGACGTCCTTGGTACGTTCAAGGACGTCCCTGCAAGTCCCTGGAGGGCGTATGCCGAATGAGCGCCTACGGGACTCTCTGCTGCGCAACGGGCTCACGTCTGCTCGGGTCGCAGACGTCACTGGGGTCGATCAGAAAACCGTCGAACGGTGGATCACCAAGGGGCGGACGCCGTACCCGAAGCATCGGCACAAGATCGCCGCCATGGTGCGTGAGTCCGAGACCTATCTTTGGCCGGACTCCGTGGCTCCCGCGCGTAAGGCCGAGACAGCCGCCGCCGAGGTCGTGCAGGTGTTCCCGCATCGCAATGTCATCCCCGTCGAACTGTGGGACCGGCTGATCAAGGACGCGTCGGACACCGTCGAGGTACTGGTCCACGCCGCGTTGTTTCTGGTGGAGCGCCCGCGATTCATCAAGGATCTGACGGCAAAGCCCAGGCCGGGACCAAGATTCGGCTGATGTTCGGAGATCCCGAAGGGGAAAGCGTCGTCCTGCGCGGGGACGAGGAGCAGCTAGGCGATGGGACGCTTCCGGCGCGCATCCGCAACGCGTTGGCTTTCTACCGACCGCTGATCGGGGTAGACGGGGTGGACATGCGCTTCCACAACACGACCCTCTACAACTCGATCTTCCGCTTCGATGACGAAATGATCATCAACACGCACGTCTACGGCTTCCAGGGAGCCCACGCCCCATCCCTGCACCTCCGCCGGCTATCCGCCGGAGACCTCTTCGAGACCTACTCGGAGAGCTTCGAAGCAGTCTGGAACCTCGCCAAGCCCGCCACCTTCTAGGAGGCCACACGTGGCACGCGTCGACTACCTCAACGACCCGAACGCTCCGAAGGCGAACAGCATCGCAGTTGCGGTGTCCGCGTTCATTCAGGACGAGGAGGGGCGGATCCTCATGATCCGGCGGACGGACAACGACCTGTACTCGATCCCCGGTGGGCAGCTTGAGCTTGGGGAGACGTTGGCGCAGGCCGCCGTGCGGGAGGTACGGGAGGAGACCGGGATTGAGTGCGAGGTGACCGGGGTCATTGGACTGTACTCGAACCCGAACCACGTCATCGCGTACGACGATGGGGAGGTGCGCCAAGAGTTCTCGATTTGTTTTCGAGCTAAGGCAACTGAAGGTATTGAACGTGTCAGCAGTGAAAGTAAGGTTGTTGGCTGGGTTGAAGTTGATCACCTTGCCTCTCTGCGGATACATGATTCAATACGGCTGCGCATCAAGCATGCCTTGGAAACGGGAAAGGCTCCCTACTTTACCTGATTCCGAGGCGGCATTCCGGGGTGGCTGACATTTGATGGACAGATTAGTGCTTGATCTTTGATAGTCGTGAAATAAAGTATAAGTCTGAAGTTTCAATCTCGCTTTTGTCGTCGAAGTATTTGTAGAGCTGGGTTAGTGACGTTGCGGCGGCCGCTACCCCGGTAGCTAACACTAGTGGCACTGCCTGAATTGCTCCCACGGTAGTCACCAGGGTGCCCAATGCTGCCGCTGAGGCCAACTTTTTCCCAAAGGCGCGTTGCTTGCTCTTCATTCGCGCTTCCATAGCTGCAATTTCTGGTTCAATGTATTCTCGAACGACGGCTGCAGCGATTGTACTTGGCGAGTCCGTCTCTCGTTTTGAGACCATCTCGCGAATCGCGGCTGAGATCGCCTGCTGGAATCGTACAAGATAATCTCTTTCCTCTTGCTTGATTCGAATTAGATCTTCAAGTGGTAGGCCGCTAAGCTGTGGTATACGGAGTTCGAGTGCGACGTCATCGGCAGATGCTTTACCTCTGCTGGAGTCGGTTGCCATCCACTTTACTTGGTAGGCGTCTAGCAGGGGCACTTTGTAATGCTGCGCGGTCGAGAGGTCGTATATCGTCGGGCGGCTCATCCCGTAGAATAGATCCCAAGCGACCTTCTTTCGGGTAGGGCGACTGCTATATGGTCGGCGTCGAGACCAAGTTCCACCTATCAAATTCGGGTGCGTAACATTCGAGATCCAGTTTCCTGTGCGATCTCGAATCGTAATGAATCTAGCTTCATTCAAGAGTTGTTCGACGATCTTCTTGGACTGCTCTTCGCTTTCTAGTGCAGATATCCCTGCTGTTTTTGCCCAATTGTGGAAGCAGGCATCGCAGTAGGCTTCAATCTTAGGTGCGTAGGTGACCGTGTCGGCTGCGCCAATCTTATTGATATGATTGATAAACTCGACCTGGCCTCTGAGGTTCCATAAGGTCTTCTCGCGGATGTTCAGGTTCTTGTGTTGCAGGCCTGATGCTACCTCTGTAACGGAAGGGCCGCTTACTATTGCTCGATCGAAAAAGTGCATCGTTCGGGCAAGTAGCATGGAAAGTTCCGTAGAGAGACATTTTGCGCATGAATGGTGGTATGCGCCCGAGAGGTCGAGAGATCTTCCGGCGAGAACGCTGTATGCGGGGAGCTTGGTGGCGTGTTCTTCAAGGGTTCGCGAACTCTTCTCTGTTGCTAACGAGAAGAGTCTCTTGATTGCGGTTGGTGACTTGGCAGCTTTCTTGAATTCGCCATTGGAGTTTATGTCGAATTCCTTGATCCAGGTTTGAAGCCAGAACTCGTTAGCATCACTCATTATAGTCCTCGAACTTCTTCTTTCTGTTGTTCAGGTCGCTGCCGAACTTGGCTCTATGGGATCAAGGCGCGCCGCCGTCGGCGGCGCGCTGGTCACCTTGCGTCCGCGTCTCGCCTGCGGACGCACCTTGCCCGACACGGCGGGCTGCCGCTTCGCTCCGCCCACCGGCCGGGCGGTGCGCCCGCTGAAGCCGTGGACAGGAGCAGCCGCCGCCAGCGGCGCGCAGGTACGCCAAAGAGCACGTCGGCCTCCTCATGCAGACGATCTTGCTCAGAGGTCGCGAACGGGTCAACGGCTGTTACGCGGAGCCATCGCCCCGATGCCAGATCGTCACAACGGCCGTCACGACGCGTCAAGGCGGGAAAGCGTGCCTTGACCCGACGCGACGGCCGCGTGGATGGCTTCGTATCGGGGAGATGGGGGAGGAGTGGGCGAGTGCCAGGCCGTCTCCAGGCCGTCAGACGTCGGGTAGGGGCGAGAACACGCGAGAAGTGTCCAGCCCTATCCGCGCAGGTCAGTGGCCAAAAGCAGTGATCATGCCCAGGTCAGAAAAGCCCTGGAACCATAAGATCAACATGTAGGACTCTCGTGGCGGGGCTCGGCTGACCTGAGCTTGATCAACGGAGGATCGGGGACACTCAACGTCCCCGATCCTCCGTTGATCAAGGTCCCGGGATCGGAGTGGCCTCGTGACGATGTAGGAATTGGGACACTGGACGTCCCGATTCCTACATCGTCAAGCCTCGGCTGATCCGGCGTAGGCGGACAAATGCAGGGTTCGCTCCACGAGCAGCAGCGCACCGACGCGAGCCGGATCGGCGCAAGGGGTCGTGTGACGAATAGGGTTAGAACCCGAATCGCCACTCACGATCCACCAGCGCCCGACCGCAGCCCGGACGACGCAAGTAGTCGACTACTTGCGAAGGGGGCTAGAGCGTGTGGGTGGCGATCAGTTGGCCGATCGCCCGGATGTCCGAGCCCCGGAACTCCAGGCGCACGTTCCCGAGCCCGCTGAACCACAGGTCCAGCTCGGCGTCGAGGTCGAACGTGCCCGCGGTTTCGATCGAGAAGGCCTGGATCCTGTTGTAGGGCAACGAAGTGAAGTCCTTCTTCTTGCCCGTCATGCCCTGGACGTTCACCGCGATCAGCCGCTTGTTCGTGAACACCACGAAATCGCGCACCGCCTTGAACGACGAGACGATCTCTTCCCCGGGGATGATGATCGGCTGCACCGTCGGCGCGATGTCCTTCGGTTTGCAGGGCGTGAGCTTGAAGACGGTGTCCTTGGAGAAGTCAATCATGCTTCCCACAGTACGGATTTCGCCGGATCAGGGCTTGGGCGTGAACTTCACGACCGCCTTGCCGTCCTTGATCGCGGTCACCGTGTAGGCGATCCCGTTCGTCCCTCCGGCGTTGCCGCTGATGGAGGTTCGCGTGCCGCTGGGGAGGGCGGCCGAGAGGGTGACGCTGTCGGCCGACACGGAATCGACTGCCAGGTAGGTGACGCGCAGCCGGGCGTCGAAGGCGATTTTGTCCTTCGGCTTCAGGATGACCTCGCAGTCGCCGTCCCGGCATGACTTGAGGTCGGTGCCGTTGGCGGCGATTAGTGGGCCATCCGGGTGGGCGACGCCCGACGACGACGGAGACGGCGAAGCGCTCGAGGACGGCGAAGACACAAGAGCGGGCGAGGACGTGGGGGCGGGCGAAGACGCAGGCGACGAAGCGGGCGGCGTCTCGGATCCGCAGCCGGTCAGGGCCGCGGCGGACACGAGCAGGAAGCCGGCCACACGCAGAGTAGACATATGCTGAACCTAAAGCGACACCACCGGGACCCCTCCCCGGCGACGGCTCGCATACTGCCCGGGATCAGGAGGAGGCACGAAATGAAGCGGCTCACCACGGCGCACGAAAGCCTGGCGCTCGGCGTGCCCCGGTCGGCTCCCGGCGCGGTCTTCGCCCTCACCCTCGCGGGTGGTGTGTCGGTCGACCCGGGCGAGGGCGGCGAGATCTCCTTCGGGCGCAACCGGCCGCAGGTCGACGTCTGTGTGGGGGAGAACGACCTCCAGGTCAGCCGCAGGCACGGCCTCCTGAACTTCAGCGGCGGGCACTGGCGGGTCAGCAACACCGGCCAGTTGCCCATCCGCCTGCCGAACTCCCGGTGGCTGTCCCAGGGTGAGGAGCCGATCCCCCTGTCGGACGGTTACACGCCGGTGTTCGTCCGCGGCTCGGGCCGCCGTGAGCATCTGCTCGAGTTGTACGTCGCCGGTCCCGACGGCGGCCAGCCCGCCACCCGGCACGGTGACGTCACCGTGCCGCCCCGCCGCTGGCGTCTCAGCGCGGACGAACGCCTGGTCCTGGTCGTCTTCGGCCAGCGCTACCTGCTGCACGACCTCAACCCGCAGCCACTGTCCCGCCAGCAGACGGCCGAGGTGCTCGCCGAACTCCGCCCCGACGAGACGTGGACCAGCCGCCGCGTCGAGCACGTCGTCATCGACGTCCGGGCGCGGTTGTCCACGGGCGGTGTCTACGGCCTGCGGCGCGAAGAAGTGGGCGAGCCGGTGGGCAACGCGTTGAACGACAACCTGTTGCGGGAGCTGGTGCTCTCCACCACGCTCGTCCCGCCGGACCTCGCCCTGCTCGACGCGCTCGACTGATCGTCCACCGAGGACGGTCAGCGGACGCCTTCCATCGCCGCTTTGGCGACATCGCTGCCCTCGTCGGCTTTGCTGGCCACTTTCACCAGTGCCGCCGTCGCTTGGTCCCGGCTCTCTTCGGCTTTGACGCGTCCCGCGGAGGCCGCGTTCACGCCGAAGAACGCTCCCACCACCGTGCCGATCACCGTTCCCGCCGCGGTGATCACCGCCGTGACGTCCGACGTGTCCGGGTATCGCATGACGGCCGCCACCGTGATGACCGCGAGCGCGCTCAGCCCAGCCAGCACCGTCATGAATCCATAGTTCTTTGACATGGCCCGCTCCCTTCAGGCTCCTTGAGGCCATGCTTCGCCCGAACGCCGCCCTTCGTTACGGCAAAAGGCCGGACTGTTACCCGCCGATGCCGAAACGAATGTCGTGCTTCTCGCCCGGCGCTACGAATTCCACCAGCCGTGCGCCTTCTTCGGCGATCGAATCCTGATCTCGCAACGGTGTCCGCGATTCGATCGTCAGCGTCGCCCCTTCGATCGACCAAACGGCCAGGAATTCGCCATCGACGAGCAGGGTGCCCCGGCGGCCGCCGGTACCCGGTGGCAGCGGCACGCGGCGGCCGTCCGGGATCACCCGCGCGCGATCGGCGTTGGAAAGCAGGACGTTGTCGTATTCGGGCAGGAATCGGGGTGAAGCGGGGGTTTCCGGGTCGGGTCGCGGTGCGTCCGGGAGGTCGAACAGTTCCTTTCCCTCGGTGTCGGTAAAAGTGCGCAGCCGTGGCCGGAGCCGTTCGAAGACCTCCTTGAGCCGGGTGAGCCCCGACCAGACCTGCGCGTCGCGCACGGTCGCCGGGCCGAACGCCGTGAGGTGGCGCAGCACCAGATCATCGAGGGCGACGCCGTCCGTGATCGGTTCGCCGACCCAGTCTTCGAGCAGGGAGAACGCGACCGGGCCGCGCTGTCCCCACAGGCCGCGCGGTGTCACGTGCGCGAGCGGAAGGAGGCTGTTGACCGCGTAGGCGAGGACGGCGGGATCGGCGCCGGGCCACCGATCCGCCAGCGCGGTCCGGATCTCGGCGCGGGTGCGGGGCCGCCCGGCCAGCAGACGCCGCCCCACTTCGGCGATCGCGGTGAGGTCGAGTCCGGCGATCTCCCGCGAGTAGTGGCCGAGGAAACCGCGCTCGATCACCGGTTTGACGGTGGGCCACAGGGCGAGGCCGTCTTCGGCCGTCACCAGGTGCACGGTTCCCCGCATCAACGTCGACCGGACGACCTCGCGGGAGACCATCGGTTTCGCCAAGTCGTCCACCCGGAAGTCCCGCAGCCGCGACCACAGTCCGACGTACGAGGAGTCGGGCGCCTGTGCCTGGAGGCCTGCCAGATGCTCGATCGCGGCGACGGCGGACAGCCCGGAGCGCTCCAGCAGGAGTTGCCGGGCCAGTGTCGCGCGGTTGAGCGCACGCCGGCTCAGAATCTCCGTCGCCATCAGCGGTGCCCGCGAAAGAAGGTGCGGAGGTCTTCGGCGAGCAGGTCCGGGACCTCCATCGCCGGGAAATGGCCACCGGTGCCGTACTCGGACCAGTGCTCCAGCGGACCGTCCTGGAGGCTCCGGATCGTGGTGTCCCCGGCGAAGACGGCGATGCCGCGCGGCGGCCCGGCCGGCGTTTCGCCGCCGTCGTCCCAGCCGCCTTGGGACAGCTGCCGGTAGACCTCCATGCCCTCGTAGGTGGCGTGCGCGGAAGAGGCGCCCGCACCGGTGAACCAGAACAGGCTGACCACGGCCAGCAGGTGGTCACGGTCGACGGCGTCATCCGGCAGGTGCTTGGCCGGATCCGTCCACTCGGCGAACTTCTCCACGATCCAGGCGAGCTGGCCGATGGGGGAGTCGTGCAGTGAGTAGGCCAGCGTCTGCGGCCGGGTCGCCTGGAGGTGCAGGTAGCCGAGGCCGTCGGACTGGAACCGGTTGAAGCGTTCGCCGCGCTCGCGGTCCTTCCCGGAAAGACCGCCGAGTTCGACGGCGGGACCGAACGGCATCCCGGCACTGGTGCCGGTGAGGTGCACGCCGGTCACCCGATGCGCGGCGATCATCGACAGGATGCCCGCGACCCCGGCGCCGGCATCGGTGCCGTGGACGCCGAAGCGCTCGTAACCCAGACGATCCATCAGCGTGGTCCACGCCTGCGCGACGCGGAACAGGTTGCCCCAGCCCGGCCCCCGCACCGGCGTCGAGAAGCCGTAGCCGGGCAGCGAGGGGATGACCAGGTGGAACTCGGCACTCAGCTCCTCGACGACGTTCCGGAATTCGAACGGCGAACTCGGCCAGCCGTGCGTGAGGAGCACCGGCAGCGCGTCCGGGGCAGTCGAGCGGACATGCAGGAAGTGGATGCTCTGGCCGTCGATCTCGGTGGTGAACTGCGGGAATTCGTTCAACTCGGCCTCTTGGGCGCGCCAGTCGAAGCCGTCGGCCCAGTATCCGGCCAGCTCCTTGAGGTAGGCGACAGGGGCGCCGCGGCTCCAGTCGCCGGTGACCTCTCGCGGCCAGCGGGTGCGGCTCAGGCGGTCCTTGAGGTCGTCCAGTTCGGCCTGGTCGATCGCGATGCGGAAGGGCTTGATCTCGGTCATGAGAGCTAAGCTAGAAGCCATTGCGGAAAGCTTCGTTCCGCGATAGCGGACAAGGTGAACTCATGGCGGAAACTTCGGCGAGGCTCCTGCGGCTCCTTTCCTTGATGCAGGCGAGACGGACCTGGACGGGACCGGAACTGGCCGGACGGCTCGGCGTCACGACCAGGACCATCCGGAACGACGTCGAGCGGCTGCGCGGGCTGGGTTATCCGGTCGACGCCACTCCCGGCGTTTCCGGTGGCTACCGCCTGGGCGCGGGCGCGGCGATGCCGCCGTTGCTGCTCGACGACGAGGAGGCCGTCGCGGTGGCGATCGGCCTGCGCACGGCCGCGGGCGGCACCATCGCGGGGATCGAGGAGATGTCAGTGCGCGCGCTGGCGAAACTGGAGCAAGTGCTGCCCTCGCGGCTGCGCCGCCGCGTGGAGGCACTGAATTCCGCGACGCTCGCGGTGCGGGGCGGCGGCCCCACGGTCGACGCCGAGGTGCTCACGGTCATCGCCAACGCCTGCCGCGACCGGGAGACCCTGCGGTTCGATTACCTGGGGCACAACGGATCCGAGACGCGGCGGCGGGTCGAACCGCATCGCGTCGTGCACATGAGCCGCCGGTGGTACCTCGTCGGCTGGGACGTCGACAGGCAGGACTGGCGCACCTTCCGCGCGGACCGGATGCGGCCGCGTACGCCCAACGGGCGACGGTTCGAGCAGCGTGAACCACCCGAAGGCGGCGTTGTCGCGTACCTCCAGCGTGGGGTCGGCGCGGCGCTGTGGCGGCACCACGCGACGATCCGGCTGCACGCCCCGGCCGCCGAAGTCGCCGCCAAGGTGCCGCCCGCCGTCGTGGTCGAAGCCGTCGACGAACAGACCTGCCTGCTCAAGGCGGGTGCGGACACCCTGGAGTACCTGGCGCTCTACCTTGGCCTGCTCGACGCCGACTTCGAGATCGTGGACTCTCCGGAATTCGCCGGGCACCTGCGCAAACTGATCGGCCGGTTCAGCCGCGCGGTGGACGTTTGACGTCGAAGACCAGCTCCGGGCGCTCCCAGGTGATCTTCGGCGGCTGGGGCGGCACGACGCCGACGCGGCGAGCGCCCATCCGCTCGTAGAAACCGGCGGCGGGCGGATGGGAAACGACGCGGATCTCGGTCATGCCGAGGTCCGCGGCCTGCCCGAGCATATGCTCGACCAGCCAGGCCCCGATGCCGGTGCCCTGTGCGGAATCGGCGACGAACAGCAGGTCCAGCTCGGCCGGGTACTCGATGAGGCTGTAGAAGCCGACCACCTCGCGCTGCGCGTGGGCGACGAACGCGGGATGAGTGGCGAGGTAGTCCTCGGTGACCTGATAACCCTCGAGAATTCGCGCGTACTCCCCGAGGTATGCGTCGGATTCGTGCATCAGCGTGGTCAACCGGCCTGCGTCGGAAGCGTTTGCCCTGGAGATGCGGTAGCTCGTCACGTCGGCAGCTTAGAACGTCACACCGACAACTCTTGACCTCCAGTTAACTTGAGGTATCAGGCTGGGTCCCGACAGCTGGGGAACGGACTGGAGGAACAAGATGAAAGCGGCCGCGTTCACGGAAGCCGGTGGTCCGGAGGTACTCCGGGTGCTGGAGCTGGAGGAGCCGCACGCCGGGGCGGGGGAGGTCCGGGTGCGCGTGAAGGCGGCGGGAGTGCAACCGTACGACGCGGCCGTGCGGGCGGGCTGGGAACCCGCCGGGCTGGAGCCGCGTTGGCCGCGTGTCCCGGGGAACGAGTTCGCCGGGGTCGTCGACGAGGCCGGTTCCGGGGTTACCGGCCTCGTCGCGGGGACCGAGGTGCTCGGCTTCACCGCCGTGCAGGCCTACGCCGAGTACGTCGTGGTGCCCGCGGAGAACGTCACCCCGAAGCCGCCGGAGATGCCGTGGGAGGTCGCGGGCGGTTTCACGGCGGGGACGCAGACCGCGTACCTGGCGTTGGACGCCTTGCGGGTCGCCCGCGGCGAGACGCTGCTGATCCACGGGGCGGCGGGCTCGGTGGGCACGGCCGCCGTCCAGCTCGCCGTGCTGCGCGGCGCGCGGGTGATCGGGACCGCGAGCGAGGCGAACCAGGACTATGTCCGTTCGCTCGGCGCCGAACCGCTGGTCTACGGCGAAGGCCTCGCCGACCGGGTGCGGGCCCTCGCGCCGTCCGGCATCGACGCGGCGCTCGACGGGGCCGGCGGGGTGGCGTTCGACCTCTCGCTGGAACTGGTCGGGAATCCGGACCGCGTGCTCACCCTGGTCGATCACGCCCGCGCACCCGAGGCCGGGGCGCGACTGGTCACCGGGACGCGGTCGGCCGAGCGGCTGGGGATGCTGGCGTCGTTGTATGCCAAGGGGGAGCTGCGGTTCCTGGTGCGGCGGACGTACCCCTTCAGCGAGGCCGCCGAGGCGCATCGGGAGATCGAGACGGGGCACGGCCGGGGGAAGGTCGTGCTGACGTTCCCGTAGGGGCGGGACCGGGGAAGGGCAGGGGCGCGGCGGCGCGGGAGGAAGCCGCCGCGCCTTTTGCCTATGATGACAACGATGGCAGGAGGGACCCGATGAGTCTTCGCCAGTACGAGTACGCCTTGGCTGTCGCCGAAGAGGGGTCGGTGACGGCGGCCGCCGAGCGGCTGCACGTCGCCCAGCCGTCGGTGTCCCAGCAGATCCGCGGCCTGGAGCGGGAACTCGGCGTGAAACTGTTCGCCCGCACGCCTGCCGGGCTGGTGCCCACCGTGGTCGGCCGCGCGTTCCTGCGTGAGGCCGAGGTCGCGGTGAGGGCGTCGCGGCGGGCGCGGGCGACGGCTCGTGCCGGTGCCGAAGATTTGGTGGGCGAGCTGGTGGTCTCGGTGCAGATGGGCTTCGGCACCCGGCAGCTGCCGGGTGCGCTGAGTGCGCTGCGCCGCCGCTTCCCGAAGCTGGAGGTCACCCTCTTCGAGGAGCCGAGTGCCGCCGAAATGGAGCGGCTGTCGCGCAAGGGCGTCCTGGACCTCGCCTTGATGGCGGCGTGCGAGCGGAGCCCCGAAGACGCCCACCGCCTCGGCCACGAGGAGTTCGTCGTGGTGCTGGGCGCCGGGCACCGGCTGCTCGCGGCGGACCGGGTCGAGTTGCGCGAGCTGACGGATGAGCCGTGGGTGCGGTTCGACCGTGACAGCGCGCTCGACAGCGTGCTGCTGTCCGTTCTGCGGGACGCCGAGCAGACCCCCACCACGGCCGCCCGCGTGTCCCAGACGGCGACGGCCGCGCGCTGGGCCGCACACGGACTGGGAGTGGCCCTCGTCCCGGCCTCCGCAGTGCCCCACGGCCAGGAACACCTCGCGCGCCCGGTGTTCCCGGCCGTGTCCCAGCCCGTCATCGCCGTGCTCCGGCCCGCCGCGGGCCCGGCGGAGACCGCGCTGCTCGAACTCCTGAGCCAGGAGACCTGGCACGAAACCGTTTCCCTCTCAAGGGTTTCCTGACCGTTCAGCGCCGGTTGGCGGAGCTGAGGACGGACTCTCAAACCGGACACGACGCGTGAACCCGCCACGTCCTGCCGACGTCGATCGCGGTGCGGGTTCACCACCAGAAACTCAGAGCTGAGTGGCGCCTCCGTCCACGACGAGCTCGACACCGGTGCTGAAGGTGGCGTCGAAGGCGAGGAACGCGGCCGCCCTGGCGATCTCGCCAGGGGTGCCGAACCGTCCCATGGGATTGTCCGCGATCAGGGCCGCCTTGAACTGCTCGAACTCCGCTTCGGTCATCCCTTCCAGCACGATTCCCGTGTCGATGGGGCCGGGACTGACCGCGTTGACCCGGATTCCGCGCGGCAGCAGTTCGGTGGCGAGGGTGCGGGCCATCGACCGCAGCGCCGCCTTGCCCGCCGCGTACGCACTGGTCCCCGGCATGCCGATGGTGTTCGCGACCGACGTCGTGAGGACGACGCCGGCACCCGGGCTCAGCAACGGGGCGAGCTTCTGCACGGTGAAGTAGGCACCCTTGACGTTGACCGCGAACAGCTCGTCGTACACCTCCGCTGTCATCGACTCGAAGGGCAGCGAGCGGGCGATCCCCGCGTTGACGAACAGGGCTTCGACCGTGCCGAGTTCGCTTTTCACCCGGCCGGCCAGTGCGTCCAGGTCGGAGAGCGACGCCACATCGCCTCGGACCGTTATCGCGTTCTCGCCGAGCCTCTCGCGAGCCTTGTCGAGCGTTGCCTGGGAACGGCCGGTGATCGCCACCCGCGCGCCGCGGTCGATCAGCAGTTCCGCCATGGCGAAACCCATTCCGCTACCGCCGCCGGTGATCACCGCGTTCTTTCCGCTGAATTCGTTCATGTTTCGCCTCAGCCCCGGGGGAATTCGCCGCCGTCGACGACGAGCGTGCTCGCGGTCAGCCAGCTCGCCCGCTCGGACACGAGGAACGACACCGTGTCGGCGATGTCACCGGGCAGGCCGTCGCGCCCCAGCGGCACGGCGGGGATGTCGCTCTGGTCCGGCGTCCCGCCCATGCTCGCCCACTGCTCCCGCGTCGCCTCGCCACCGGGAGTCGCCGTCCGGCCGGGGGACACGGTGTTGACCCGGATCCCGAACGGGGCCAGCTCCAGAGCCAGCCCCCGGCTGTAGTTCTCCAGCGCCGCCTTCGCCGCGGTGTAGTGCAGGAACGGTCCGACCGGGGTGGTGACCGCCGCCGAGGAGATGTGCACGATCGCCCCCGACCGCCGTTCCCGCATTTCCGGCGCCAGCAACGAATCCAGCCGCACCGACGCCAGGTAGTTCAGGTCCAGCGCGTCCTGCCACTCCTCGTCGGGGATGGCCGAAGCGCCCTGATGCGGTCGCGCCCCGCCCGCGTTGTGGACCAGGATGTCCACCCCGCCGAGTGTCTCCCGCGCGGCCGCGGCGAGTGCCTCCGCTCCGGCCTTCGACCGCACGTCGGCCGCCACGAAGGAGGCTCCCTCCGGCACCGTGTCCGTCGCCGACCTCGCGGTCGTGAGCACCTCGGCGCCCGCGTCGAGGAGCTGGCGCACGATGGCCGCCCCGATTCCGCGAGAGCCACCCGTGACCAGGGCTCGCTTTCCCGCGAGTTCCCGTGTCCCGTTTTCGGGTGTGGTCATGCCAATGTTCCTTTCGATCCCGAGAATTGTCCGCTCGATGGAAAAAGCGTATGTCCGGGAAAGAACGAAAGGCAAAGACGAAATGTCAGTGGCTGCCATAGGGGATTCCTATGGCGTGGGGCGGGTCTCGCCGTCCTGGATCGCCTGGTGGTTGGTGGGGGCCGAGCGGGCGGTCTGATCGAGCTTCAAGACCGGCACGACCTCGTGACGATGTGGGAATCAGGACACTGAAGGTCCCAATTTCCACATCGTCAGCCTTCGGCCCGCTCTACCACTCACGACACTTGCACCGAACGGTCAATTCGCGTGACTAAACGGACGGCACGTGTGCCTGGACGGACGGCACGTGTGATCCGGCGGACGGCACGTGTGACTGGGCGGACGGCACGTGTGACTGGACGGACGGCACGCGCGCGGCAGGGGTTCCGCCACGTGTCGCCCGTACCGGTCACGTCCCGCGCACCTTCCGGATCACCCCGCGTACCACCAAAGGCGCCACGATCGCCACGAACAGCACCAGCGCCGCCCACCCGCCGAACCCGCCGAACCCGCCTTCGTCATAGGCGGCCGGAGCGGCTTCCCGCCAGTTCTTCGAGCCGCCGCCAGCGGACTCCTCGTCCGGGCCGGCCGCCGTGGTCGAGGTTTTGTCGCCGCTGGCGGGACCCGCGCTCGGGGCGGCCGAAGGACCTGCGGTCGCCCCTGGCCCCGAAGCAGGTTTGCCGTTCGGGGTGATGATTCCGGCGGTCACCAGCGGGTCGGGCGGGCTGGCGGCACCGGCGCCGAGGCTGCCGTGGAAGGTCGGGTTGCCGCAGTTGCCGGGGTTCAGCTGTTTCGCCGGTTTCCCGGTGAGCCGCGCGTTGGAGTTCATGATCTCCTGCGACAGGTTCGGCGGCAGCGGCGAATAGCCGATCCGGGCCATGTTGACCTGGCCGTCGCAGGCGACGTGCTCGAGGAACGCGGTGATCGTGTCGGTCTTGCCCTGGTCGCCGTAGCCGCCGCGGCAGGTGTCGCGGCCGCTGGTGCACGGCATCATGACGTACGAGTAGGCCGAGATCGGGTACGACTTCGGGTCGGTGTTCGAGTAGACCTTGTCCAGTTTCTGGCTCAGGTCCGGGCGGAGCTCCGCGTGCTTCAAGGCGGCCGCGATGTTCTCCGCGTAGGGCTGCGTGTACTGGCCGGCCCCGTTCCGCACCCACGCCGCCGGGACCTTGTAGAGCTGCGCGTAGGCGAATTCGTCGTAGGCGATGGAGAACGGGATACTGCCGGACGCCACGGACTTCGCGATCTGGTCCGAGTCCGCGAGCAGCCGGTACCACTCGGCGTCCGGTCCCTGCCCGGGAAGCTGGATGGGACGCACGCCCGCGGGCAGGTTCCCCATTCCGTTGCCGACGTTGCGGGAGACGAACCGGCTGTAGGCGTCGGGGGCCGCGTGCGCGATGAAGTCGTAGAACAGCGCCGTCGTCCCGGACTGCCCGGTCCGGCCGACCAGCGTGATGGGCTGATCCGGCAGCGGCTTCCCGCCGTTGGTCGCGGTGATGGCCTGATCGTTCCAGCGGGTGATGTCCCGGGTGAAGATGCGGCCGATCACCTCGCGGGTGAGGTGCAGGTAGTCGACCCGCTTCCCGCCCTGGTCCTTGACGTTGTACATGACGGCGACCGCGCCCGCGACGTCCGGGACGTACTGGTAGCCGCGGGTCTGCGCGGACAGGCCGCCACCGCCCGCGGCGATGAGCGAGGACACCTCGGCCTCGGTCCCGCCGAAGTCCACCGTCCGGTCGCCGTACTGGTTGACCCCGGCGGGGGAGTTGGTGGCCGAGTAGTTGACCGGGATACCGCGTGACGTCGCGCCGTTCTGCCAGTCGTTCATCGCCGGGCCGACGTAACTCGATCCGGAGCCGGTGATCCTGGTGAGCGCCGCGGCGCCGGGAGTGATCACCAGCGACAGCAACACCGTGACCCCGCCCAGCGCGGCCAGCCTGCGGATCATCCGAATCGCCCGTTCACGTAGTCGAAGGTGCGCTCGTCCGACGGGGCGTTGAAGATGGTGTCCGTCGGGCCGTGCTCGATGACCCGGCCGGGTTCGTTCTCGGCCGCGAGGAAGAACGCGCAGTGATCCGAAACCCGTTGGGCCTGCTGCATGTTGTGCGTGACGATGACGACCGTCACCTCGTGCCCGATCTCGGCGATGGTCTGCTCGATCCGCCGGGTCGACGTCGGGTCGAGCGCGGAGCACGGCTCGTCCATCAGCAGCACGTTCGGCTGCACGGCCAGCGATCGCGCGATGCAGAGCCGCTGCTGCTGCCCGCCGGACAGCGCACCGCCGGGCGAGTTCAGCCGGTCGCGGACCTCACGCCACAGCCCCGCCCGTTCCAGGCTCTGCTCGACGAGCGCGTCCTTGTCACGGCATTTGACGCCGGCGAGTTTCAGCCCGGCCAGCACGTTGTCGCGAATGGACATCGCCGGGAACGGGTTCGGCTTCTGGAACACCATGCCGATCCGCAGCCGGACCTGCTGCGGGCGGGTTCCGTCGGCGTAGATGTCCTTGCCGTCCAACAGGACCTCACCGGTCAGCGACGCCGACGGCACCAGTTCGTGCATCCGGTTGAGGATGCGCAGGAAGGTCGACTTGCCGCAGCCGGAGGGGCCGATGAGCGCGGTCACCTCTTTGGCGGGCATCCGCAGCGACACCCCTTCGAGGACCAGCCGGTCACCGAACCAGGCGCCGATTTCACGCGACTCGAGGTCCGCCGCGCCGGGAGGCGGCCCTCCGGTCAGCTCGACCAGCGGGCGCGCCGGACTGTCCACAAGGGACACTTCAGTGTCGGTCACCGGTTCTCCTGTTTTTTGACGGTGGTTCTCTTCGCCTTGCGCTGGGACCGGTCGCGGCCCACCACGCGGGCGATCGCGAACAGGCCGAAGATGAGCAGGATCAGCACGAGCGCGCCGACGTAGCCACGCTGCTGGACGTTCTCCAGCGGCTGTTTGATGAAGCGGTAGATGAACAGCGGGATGCTCTCCTGCGGATCGGAGAACGGGTTGGCGTTCATCCCGAGTGTGCCGAACGAGGTGAACAGCAGCGGCGCGGTCTCACCCGCCACCCGGGCGATGCCGAGGATCACGGCGGTCGTCACCCCGGTCCGCGCGGTCGGCAGTACCACCGACCACACCGTGCGGGCCCGGCTCGCGCCGAGCGCCAGTGACGCCTCGCGCAGGCCGTCCGGTACGAGACGGAGCACCACGTCCACCGTGCGGGTCACGGTCGGCAGCATGACCATCGTCAAAGCGAGCGTGGCCATCATGCCGTTGTAGCTGAACAATCCCACGCCTGCTTGAATGCCGGGAATGATCAGTGCCGCGTAGACGAACAGACCGGCCACAATGGACGGAAGTCCGCTCATCGCGTCGACCATGATCCGCACCGGGCGGCGGAACCTGGACCGGGTCTCGTTCAGGAAGACGGCGGTGAGCACGCCCAGCGGGACGACGAGGACCAAGGTCAGCGCGGTCTGCTGCAAGGTGCCGACGACCGCGTGCAGACCACCCGTGTCGGTGACCGGATCGGTCGGCGCGACCGTGGACATGTCGTGGGTGAAGAAGCCCAGGCGCAGGTACGGTGCGCCTTCGGCGACGATGTAGATCAGCAGTGACAGCAGCGGCGCGAGCAGGACGAGCGCCCCGGTGACGACGATGGTGGACACGAGCCGGTCCGACGCGGCGAGTTTGCCCAGCCTGTCGCGGGTCACCAGGTAGAGCATCGTCAGGTAGAGCAGGTACGCGACGATCAGGTCGGCCAGCCAGCCGGGCGAGTCCATCAGCAGATGCGTGACGAACCAGGTGAGCAGCGTGGCCGACAGCGCGCAGCCGAGTGCCGCGAGCCGATCCTGCCTGGTGGTCTCGGAGGGGCGGCGTTTGACGAGTTTGCGCGGGGAAGGGGTGATCGGGGGAGTCATGGTCGCACTCACGCGTCCACCCCCGCACCGGAGCGGCTCTTGGAGATGATCACCGAAGCGGTGAAGTTCGTCGCCAGGGTGAAGAGGAACAGCACCAGACCCGCCGCCATCAGACCGGACAGTGCCAGCCCGGACGCGCCGGAGTTGTTGGCGATGAACCCGGAGATCGTCGCACCGCCGAACTGCAGGACGTGCTTCGTGATCTCCGGAACCTGGGGCAGCAGCAGGGAAACGGCGATCGTCTCGCCGAGCGCGCGCCCGAGCCCGAGCATCGAACCGCCGATGATCCCGCCACGGCCGAAGGGCAGCATGACGGTTTTCACCATGCCCCAGCGTGTGCTGCCCAGTGCGAGCGCCGCCTCCTTCTCGCCGGGCGGCGTCTGCGCGAACACCTCTCGGATCACCGAGGTGGTGATCGGGAGGACCATCAGCGACACCACCAGGCCCGCGATGAACATCGACTGGATGTACAGCGCGTTCTCCTTGGACGAGAACGGCGGGAACCAGCCGAGGTTTTCGGTGAGCCACAGCGAGACCGGCACGATCTGCGGGCCGAGGAAGGCGAAGCCCCACAGGCCGTAGAGCAGGCTCGGGATCGCGGCGAGCAGGTCGACCAATCCGGTCAGGAACCCGCGGATCTTCCCACTGGAGTACTCGGTGATGAACAGTGCGGCCAGGATGCTCAGCGGCACCGCGATCAGGACCGCGATCAGCGCCACCACGATGGTGCCGTAGAGCAGACCGAGCACGCCGAGGACACCCGAGGCCGGATCGAACCGGATCGTGGTGAAGAACCCGAAGCCACTGGCGTCGAAGGCCGGACCGGACCGGTAGACGAGGAAGAAGCCGATGACCACGAGGATCGCCAGCATGGTCAGCCCGGCACCGGTGGTGACCCGGCGGAACGCCCGGTCGGCCCGCGAGAGGACTTCGGTGATCGCGCGCCGCACCGGTGCTCCGGGTGGGGACGGATCGGGCCGGGGTGGCGCGATGGTCACGAGCGGCCTTCCTTCGTGTTGGCAAGTAAAGGAGTTCAGGGCACACCACGTCGCCCCTCGATGCGGCCAGTATGTGGTTCCCGCGCCCGGGAAAGGTGTCCACGCGGAGAACGCCCGACGGGGCGTTTGTGAATCAGTGCGGGCAGACGGTCCGAGCCGGTTGACCCCAAACAGGTGACTCGGGGACGTTGGGTCCGGTGCGGCGCCGGGAGGGCGCCGCACCGTCCGCCGCGTGCCCGTGAAATCTGGGGAGTCGTCCGTGTTCCTGGTCCGAGCAAGACGAGTCGGGGTCGTGCTGATCTGCGGGATGCTGGCGGTCGCGGGAGTGTCCGTTCCCGCCGCGCAGGCGCAGCCCGCCGACCCGCCGTACCGACTCAAAACCGAACCCGCCGATCTCTCGGCGGTTCAGAACGGCGACCCGGTCCGGATCACCCTTTCCGGCCTGCCCAAGGGGGCGAGGGCGAAGCTCGTCATCTGTCCGAAGGACGTGCCGGACAACCTGATGAAAAGGGTGTTCGTGCCGCCATGGCCGCGGGATCACACCCTGCTCACCAGAGTGCAGGCCTACTGCCAGGACGAATTCGGTGACGAATTCGCCGGTAAGAACGCGGGCATGCAGCAGATGGAAAGGGTGCGGAGCAGCACGACCGGCGACATCGTTTTCGACACCACGATCCCGCGCGGCACCTTGCGGCCGCATCCCGTGTCCTGGGATCCGCTCTACACCACGTACGAAAAAGCGGTGAACCCCGGGGACAAATTCCCCAAGGTCCCGTGGGCGGACAATCCCGTGATCGTCGATCCGGCGACCGGCGCGAAGACCAGGAGGCAGTTCTCCTTCACGTGCGACGAGAACAATCCCTGCAGCGTCACGGTCCAGATCACCGCGCAGGACGCCACGGGCAAGTCGGTGACCTGGGTCGACGACTCGATCAAGTTCACCCCGTACCTGCCGGGGATCGGGGTCAAGGGCTGCAAGGGGATCGGCAGGCATACGCTCAACGCCAGCATGCCGGAGCGGCTCGGGCGGGCCGCGGTCGCCTGGAACCAGGCGTTGTGCGCTCCCACCCAGGCCGACCAGCCCGCCAACATCGTGAGTGAGACCGAAGACACCGGGCTGGTCGCGTTCGACAAGGGCGCTTCCGATCTCATGATCACCGGCAGCGGGAACGCGCTTGCCGCCCAGACCGTCCGGTCAAGGGAGTACGTACCCGTCGGGGTCAACGCGGCGGTGATCGCCGCGGTCGGGTGGTCCCCGACCGATGTCAACGACGAAGGGAACCCTCTCGGTTCGAAGCTCGCCAGCACGACGTCGTTCACCTACGAAGAACTGGCGAACATGTTCACGAAGGGCGGGCAGAACCCCGACGCCGCCGGTCGGGGCGGTATCTTCAAAAACGGTTCCCCGCTGGTCGACCGCAACGCCGTGCTTTCGGCCATCAAAGACGGCCAGCCCGACGGGGTGGTCGCGGCGAACCGCCGGTCCGGCTACAACGGAAGCGCCGACTTCTTCGGGGTGACCGGGGAGTCGGGGCCGGGGACGATCCCGTTCGCCTTGAGCAAGGTTCTCGCCGGGACCGCGCCGAAAGCCTGGGTCTTCCCGGTGATGGGCAAGGACTACTTCGGTGACCTGGACGGGAAAACCCCCGGTGTGATTTCCGATCTGAGCGCGCTCGATCCCGGCAGGTCGCAGGTACACAACGTCGACGCGAAGACGGGCCAACTGTCGGTGCGCAAGACCGTGGACAACGCCGTCGCCGGGCGGGGCAGCGACTGCGACGGCGGCTGTGTGAACTGGGTGATCACGGATCTCGCGACGGCGACGATCAACCGCTGGACACCGGTGGCGCTTCCGGACGGCAAGGGGAACTTCGTCGCTCCGACCGAGCAGAGCCTGCAGCTGGCGGCCGACTCGATGAAACTCGGCCCCGACGGCACGGCCGAGGTCGGCACCGTGACCAAGGACGGTGCGTACCCGCTCACCTTCGTCGAATACATGGCCGTACCGGTCAACCCGCTGATCGACGCGACCTGCAAGCCGATGAAGGAGAAGCAGGCTCAGCTGAAGTCCTTCACCAACTTGGCGGTCGGCTTCGGACAGGCACTGCTTCCTTCCGGAATGGTCCGGTTGAGCCCGGCGCTGGCCTCCACCGCCGCCGAGCGGGCGGCCAAGATCGGTACCGGAACGGTCGAAAAGGCTTGCCAGGAAAAGGAAGAAGCGAAG
Source organism: Amycolatopsis coloradensis (assembly GCF_001953865.1). Lineage (GTDB taxonomy): Bacteria > Actinomycetota > Actinomycetes > Mycobacteriales > Pseudonocardiaceae > Amycolatopsis > Amycolatopsis coloradensis. The sequence continues at coordinate 25,088 of NZ_MQUQ01000017.1, read as the reverse complement.
AACCCGCCGCCGCCGGGAGCCTCCGGCGCGACGCAGGCTTCCCACACGTTGCCGGACAACGCCTCCGGTGGCCCCGGTTCGGCAGCCGGCGCACCGCCCGCCGCCGCCGCCGGACCCGCTCCCGCGGTCGCGCCGACGCCGGAAAGCGTGGCGGCGGCGAAAAACCTCGCCGAGTCGATCGACATCCCCAAGTTCGCGGGTGCGGGGGCGCTGGGTGCCCTCATTCCCTTGGTGGCGCTGGTGATCCTGGCGACGCTCCCGTCCGCGACGGCGTATCTCGCGGCGGGCAGGCCGGTTCCGGCCTGGCTGACCAGGGCGATGGCCGAGATCGGCGCGGCGTTCGCGATGCTGTTCGGTCTCCTGCGGCGTAAGTCTTCGGGCGGCGCCGCGTGAGCATTTCCGTGGAAGACCGGCGGTCCGCGCCGGAAGAAGTCGAGGAGAAGCAGTTCCTGCGGTTCGGTCCCGGCTGGATCGGGGCCGTCGTGTTCGCGTGGCTGGTCACCACCCTGGTGGCACTGGCGCTGGTCGTCTACGCGCTGGGCCCGATGTTGCAGTCGGGTGATCAGCGGAAGGCACTGACCGGGATCCGGGGCGAGATGGACGTGGCACTGGGTGCCAGCCAGAGCCTGTTCGGGGCCGCGCCGCCCGCCAAACCGGTCGAGTTCGGCAAACCGGTCGCCGTACTGGAGATCCCCGTCCTGAAGGTGCGGCAGGTCGTCATCGAGGGTGCGTCGAGCGGCGAGACCGCTTCCGGCCCCGGCCATGTGCCGGGGACGGCCGGGCCGGGACAGCCGGGCAACGCCGTGATCGCCGGTCGCAACGCCGGTTTCGGCGGCCCGTTCGGGTCACTCGGCACCCTGGAAAGGGGTGACGAAATCGTCGTCGCGACGACGCAGGGCAAGTCCGTCTACCGGGTGACCGAGAAGGCCACCCGGCCCCTCGACGAGGGGGCCGACTACGGCAAGACCGAGAACGACCGACTGACGCTGGTGACGTCGGCGTCGTGGTGGCCACTGGCCTCGGAAGAAGCGACCGTGGTGACCGCCGTCCTGGAGGGCAGGCCGTTCAAGCCGACCCCGCAGAACGGCCGGGCTGACGCGCAGGACGGCCGGACCGGTGACGGGGACGCGTGGGCCGGGCTGGTGCTGGCCTTCGGCGGATTCGTGGCGGCGGCGGCCGGGGCGACTTTCCTTTATCGCCGCTGGCGTCCCGTTTCGACCTACGTCATCACCGGGCCGGTTCTGCTCACTCTCGGCGCGCTCGCGGCGCTGGCGCTTTGGCGGCTGTTCCCGGCTTGGGCTTAGGTTCGGCGAAAAGCGAAGCCGTGCCGCCGTAGGTGACATTCGAACCGGCCGCGGTCGCGCCGAAAAGCGGTGAAAGACGCTCAATCTCTCCCCGGAAATCAGAGCGCGAAGAACACGTAGGACGCAGGTGCGGAACCTTGTCGGCAGGCCGACGAACGGAATCCGAACATCAGCCGATTCCTTCGTTGAATCGGCCGAGCCGAGGCGGAAGCGGCCGGATGTCCGAATTGTTCCCCTGACCTGCCGGCGGGTGACCCTCTCATCATGTGGATCTTCGCCCGTTCCCGACTTTGGTCGGTGGACTGATCACCGACAGCTGCTTAGATTCTCTCCGTTACACCCAGTCAGGGGTAGTTCGTTCGGGTAGTCTGTGCCGTTCTCGTGGCGGGGTGTGACACGCCGCCAGCGCGCTTTTAGCCGGAGCGCGACTGGATTGCTGAACACAGGGAGAGTTCGATGAGCAGATTCAGCCGAGTGGTCACATGCTCGGTTCCGGTCGCGGTCGGCGCGTTGCTGCTGTCGACCGCGGTGTCCGGTGCCCAGCCGTCGGAGGAGGTCCGCACGCAGGCCGGGATCTCCGCACTGCAGAGCATCAAGCAGAGCCTCACCCCGGCTGAGCGCAAGCAGTCGAGCCAACTCGTCGTCGAGAAGCGCCTCCGCGCCGACAAGGGTCTGGCGGGCAAGCTTCCCGAGTACAAGACCGGGCTGGGCGTGAGCGACGCCGGCACCGTCGCGGTGGACATCAAGGGCGCGGGCCAGCCGCTCGTGGACGCCGTCAAGGCGGCCGGTGGCACCGTGCGCTACGCCTCGCCCGCCGGTGCCGTCCGCGCGGACCTGCCGCTGAACGCCGTCGACGCGATCGCCGGTCGCGGCGACGTCGCCGAGGTCAAGGCCGCCTCGCAGGCGATGACCTGGAACGAGCCGGCGCCGCAGGACCGCCGTCGGGCCACCGCCGCCAACGCGGCCGCCGCGCTCCAGGTCGCCGAGGGCGACAAGGCGCACGGCTCCGACACCGCCCGCACCAAGTACGGCGTGACCGGCGCGGGCCAGAAGGTCTGCGTGCTCTCGGACGGCGTCAAGTCGCTCCAGTCGTCGCAGACCGCCGGTGAGCTCCCGGCCGTCGACGTCCTGCCCGGCCAGGCGGGCAGTGGTGACGAGGGCACCGCGATGCTGGAGATCATCCACGACATGGCGCCCGGCGCCGCGCTCGGTTTCGCGACCGCGTTCACCAGCGAGCAGAGTTTCGCCGACAACATCCGCGCGCTGCGCGCAGGCGGCAAGTGCACGATCATCGTCGACGACGTCTCCTACTTCGACGAGTCGCCGTTCGAGGACGGCCCGGTCGCGAAGGCCGTCAACGACGTGACCGCCGCGGGCGCGCTCTACTTCTCCTCCGCGGGGAACTCGGGCAACTTCACCGACGGCACCAGCGGCTACTACGAAGGCGATTTCCGCGGGTCCAGCACCAAGATCCCCGGGATCACCGGCACGCCGCACGACTTCGACCCGAGCGGCACGACCCAGCTGTACAACGCGCTTTCGCCCGGTTCGCTCGGCCGTTACGTCACGCTGTTCTGGTCCGACCCGTGGGGCAAGGCCACCAGCGACTACGACCTGTTCGTCCTGAACTCGTCCGGTTCGGTCGTCGCCTCCAGCGAGGGCTCGCAGAACGGCACGCAGAACCCGTACGAGATCGCCCAGGTCCCGGCCACCGGCTCGGGCTTCAAGGTCGCCGTGGTGAAGTACAGCGGTGCCGATCGGTTCATCGCGCTCAACGTGATCCGCGGCCGCTTCGTCGCCTCGGGCTCGATGAAGGCGTTCAGCACCAACGGTGTCACCTCCGGCCACTCGGCCGCCGTCAACGCCTTCAGTGTCGCGGCCGCGCCTGCCGCCGGTGCCTTCGGCCGCGCGCTCGAGACCGGTGACCCGGCGAACCCGACCGGCCCGTTCCCGGGGCTGTTCACCGGCGCCAGCAAGTGGGAGCGGTTCACTTCGGACGGTCTTCGCCATCAGTTCTACCACCCGGACGGGTCGGCGATCACCCCCGGCAACGTGTCCTCGACCGGTGGTGCGACGCGGAACAAGCCGGACATCACCGCGGCCGACGGCGTCGCGACCTCGGTGAGCGGCTTCCAGCCGTTCTTCGGGACCTCCGCCGCCGCGCCGAGTGCCGCCGCCATCGCGGCGCTGCTGGCGCAGGGCAAGCCGACCGCCACCCCGGCGCAGATCCGGACGGCGCTGACGTCGTCCGCGATCGACCTCGGTGCCCCGGGCTTCGACCCGGTGACCGGTGCCGGCGTGATCATGACCGGCCCGGCGCTCGACGCGCTGGGTGTCGCCCCGAAGAAGTAGTACGGCAGCGAGAAGAACGGCCCGGTGAGCGCGAGGCGCACCGGGCCGTTCTCATTGCTGTTTCAGCAGAGTCAGGACTTGACGCAGGACAGGCCGTTCGGGCCCGAGACGGTCAGGAAGCCGTACTGCTTGATCTTGGCGGCGTAGGCGCCACCGCAGAGGCGGCTGGCGGTCGAGGCCGAGTCACCGTTGTCGAAACCGACGGCGCGCTTGGCCTGGTCGTAGCTCGGGGTGCGGCTGTCGACGACGTTGAAGACGCTGCGCGAGCCCAGGAACGCGGTGGTGAACGCCGGGGTGTAATTACCGGCGGAACCGGCGACCGGGGAGCCGTTGAAGCCGGCGCCGGTCAGCGGGTTGACGGTGAAGCCCGCGCGCTTGTCCGGGGTCACCGCGTTGCCCTGAGCGATCCACTGCGCGATGGAGAACGGCGCGATCGCCCGGGAGCGGTCGGCGGCGGCGATGGAGTTGCCGTCGTGCTCCTGGAAACGCTTGATGGCGACCGGCTTGGTGGTCGGGTCGAAGCCGAGGACGGTGCCGGTGAAGAAGCTCAGCGTGCCGGAACCGGTCTGCGGCAGGTAGACGACGATGGCGGCGTTGGCGCCACCGACCTGGTTCCAGTTGGTGATGGTGCCGGAGTAGATGCCGCGCAGCTGCGCCAGCGTCAGGGACAGGCCCGCGCCCGAACCGGTGGCCGAGGAGGCCCAGGTGACACCGTCGGTGGCGAAGGCGAAGAACTCGAAGGTCGACGGGTCGGACGAGCTACGGGCCGAGGACGACCGCGCGATGTCGATCTTGCCGTCGAGCGCCTCGGCCGAAGCCTTCAGCGCCGCCTTGCCCTGCGAGGAGCCGTTCGGGGCCGGGTTGCCCGTGCTGTAGACGACCTGGTCGGCGAACGGGTCGGCCGGGACGGTGAACGTCTGGGTGCCGGTGAGCAGCGGCGGCACGTTGACGTAGTTGTCGGGGTCGGTGTTCCAGGCGGCCCGGGACGCCGCGGTGTTCGCGTCGGCGAGGATCGCGCCGGTGATGTCGGTGGTGGTGTCCGAGCCGGCCGCGGCGATGACCTCTTCGAGGCCGTTGGCCGGGGCGACCGCCGAGGCGGTGCCGGTCAGGGTGAGGCAGGCACACGCGGCGATCGCGGTGGCGCCGAGAAACCGAGTGGTACGAGCACGCATCTTGTTTGCACTCTTTCTCTAGTCCCCAAGTCGTCACGGGATTCCGTGACTTGCCGCAATCCTCGCTCCGCAACACTGTCCGGCGACGGTGCTTCGCGTTCCCGCCCGACGTCATGGTGGTTAATCTCCGGGGAACGCACTTTCCGTGATCGGCCGTCACGGAAAAGGATTCGGTGATTGTCCGGGGGAATTGTGGCGGTATTTCCGGCGCCAATCGGCTATGGTCTCGATCCCTTCGCCGATCGCCGCCTCGGTGGTGGCCGACCGGAACCGGTCGAGCCCGCGCTGCGCCTCGATACGCCGTCCGTACGCATGACTGGCGATCGCCACGATCCGGTCGTCCGTATGCAGGCGCCAGCGCCAGCGGCCCCCGCTGAGGTGACTGAAATCGCTGGTCAGATCGGTGATGTGCGTGCTGAGCCAGGTGATCGCGGCAAGGCATTCCTCGGCCCGCGGATAGTCGGCCGGCGCCGAGCCCAGCGACACGTTGTTGCCGCCGAGCAAACGCCATCGGATGGTCTCTTCGCCGGTTCGGACCAGCTGGAAGCGTGGATTCTTCTTCACTGTTCACCGCTCCGGCGACGAGGTGAACGGCGTGAATTCCCCCTGGGCACATCTGTGGAATCGCCTCGATATGGTGAAGGGGTTACCGGTTTTCGTGAAGGCGCGACGGCCGCCGGGTGAACGTTTCCCTTCGGCGGATGCCCGCTAGCCTGAACGGACGCGGGTAATCGGAAAACAAGCACCGAGCCGGATCGGTCCGGCACGGTCTGCGAGGAGGATCGATGGGCAACGGCAAGACCGCGGTCGTCACCGGGGCGGGCTCCGGGCTGGGCCGGGAGATCTCCCGCGCGTTACTCGGCGCCGGCTACCGGGTCGCGCTCGCGGGCCGCCGCGCGGACGCGCTGGCCGAGACCGCGGGCGGGGAAGCGAAAGCCCTTCCCGTGCCCGCCGATGTCAGCGATCCCGATTCCGTCGCCGCCCTGTTCGAGGCGGTGCGCGCGGAGTGGGGACGGCTGGATCTGCTGGTGAACAACGCGGGTGTGTCGGTGGGCGGGACGGTCGACGAACTGTCCTTCGTGGACTGGAAACGCGTCGTGGACACCAACCTGACCGGAATGTTCCTGTGCGCGCAGCAGGCCGTGCGGCTGATGAAGGAGCAGGACCCGCGCGGTGGCCGGATCGTCAACAACGGTTCGATCTCCGCGTACGCCCCGCGGCCCGCGAGCATCGCCTACACCGCGACGAAACACGCGGTCACCGGACTGACGAAGTCGATCTCCCTCGACGGCCGGGCCTGGAATGTCGCTTGTGGACAGATCGACATCGGCAACGCCGCCACCGAGATGACGCTGCGGATGGCCGACGGCGTCCCGCAGGCCGACGGGAGTGTCAAGGCCGAACCGACGTTCGACGCACGGCACGTCGCGGACGCCGTGCTGTACATGGCCGGGCTGCCGCTGGAGGCGAACGTCCAGTTCCTGACCGTCACGGCGACCACGATGCCGTACATCGGGCGGGGCTGAAGGGGGCTTTCCCCGCATGTCGCGTGGTGAAGGCCTCCTTCCCTGCCTTCACGGACCAATCTGGCCCCTCGAAATCAAGGGATCACCTTCGCCTTCCGGAACTCGTCGAACAGCCGGAAGAACATCGCCGAAGTCTCGGCGTATTCGTGGAAACCGGCCCGCCGGGCCTTCGAGCCGTCCGCGAACATGTCGTAGTCCCAGCCGAACACGAAGTCGGCGAAGCCCCACGACGACGAGACAGCGCTGTACGGCACCTCCAGCCCGTACTTCGCGGCGATGGAGGTCCAGAGTTCTTCCTTGTCCGCCATGACGACGTCCAGCGACATCGGCAGCGGCGGCGCGACCTCCAGGTCGAAGTACGCGGCGATCCGCGGCCAGAGTTCGCTCCACCGGAACAGATCGCCGTTCGCGATGTTGTACGCCTCGTTCATCGAGTCGGTGGCCCACGTCGTGGCCTTCGCCAGCAGCCCGGCGTCGGTCATCTCCAGGAGGCTGTCGTACGCGCCGGGTTTGCCGGGGAAGCGCAGCGGCAGGCCGAGTTCCTTCGAGATCGACGCGTAGACGGCGATGGCCAGCGCGAGGTTCATCGGGTTGCCCAGTGCGGTACCACCGACCACCGACGGCCGGATCGCCGACCACGTCCAGGTCTTCCCGGCCTGACGCCGTTCCAGGAATTGCTGCTGGTCGACGTTGAACTCGGGCGGCATGTGCCCGGCGTCGGATTCGCGCGCCGGGGTCTTGAACGGGCCGAGGTGGGCGCCGTAGACCTTGTAGCCCTGCATGAGGCTGATGTGGCGCAGGCCGGGCGCGGCGGGCTCGATCGCGTCGACGAGGTTGGTCAGCATCGCCAGGTTCGGCGGGACCAGCTCGGCCCAGGTCGGCTTGTCGACATAGGCCGCGTAGAACACGTGCGTGACGTCGTCCAGGCCGCCGAGCTTCGCCCGGGTGTCTTCCACGTCGAGCAGGTCGACGGCGATCTGGCCGGGGCCGCCGCGCCGCGAGAGGCCGATGACCCGCCAGCCGGGCTGGGTCTCCAGGTGCTCGATCAGGTTCTTGCCGATGACCCCGTTGGCCCCGGCGACCAGGGCGACCTTGCGTTCTTCGTTCATGTCACCGAGCCTGGACCCGGCACAAGGATAAGTCCAAGGCATAGATATCACCGCTCCGATAAACTCTCTTTATGACCAGCTTGCGGCAACTCGAGTACCTGGTGACCGTCATCGACACCGGCTCCTTCACCCGGGCCGCGGAACTGCTGCACGTGACGCAGCCCGCGCTGTCGCATCAGGTGCGGGCGCTGGAGAAGGGCGTCGGCGGCCCGCTGCTCGAACGGCTGCCGCGCGGGGTCCGGCTCACCCCGATGGGCCGCGCCATGCTGCCGCACGCCCGCGCCGCCCTCGCCGACGCCGATCGCGCGCGCTGCGCGGCCCGGCAGGCGTCCGGGCTGGAAGCAGGCGAACTCCAGATCGCGACGGTCTACTCGGTCGGCCTCGGCGTCCTGCCGTCGGCGTTGCGGGTGTGGCGCCGGGAGCGGCCGGACGTCGACGTCCGCCTGGTGGAGTTCCGGCACGCCGACGAACTCCGGGACGCGATGGCTGCGGGAAAGGCCGACGTCGCGGTCGGCCCGGTCCCGCCCGGCTGGGACGGGCCGGTGCGCGAACTCGGCATCGAGGAGTTCGTCGTCGTCCTGCCGATCGACGGCCCACGCGAGGACGATGGCACCGGCGTCGTCGACCTCGCGACCCTCGCCGACTGCGCTTGGGTGCATTACGCGCCGGGCAACGGCCTGGCCGACCTCGTCGACCAGGCCTGCGCCGCGGCGGGATTCCAGCCGAGGGCCGCGGTCCGGACCGAGCAGACCGCGGCGGCCCCGGTGCTCGCGGCGGCGGGGCTCGGTCCGGCGCTGGTGCCCGCCAACGTGCTGCCCGAAGGTTTCCCCGGCCGTGTCCTGCGGCCCGAGCCGGCGATCCGGCGCACGCTGGCCGCCTACTGCCGGAGCACGCCCGATCCGCTGACCTCGGCGTTCATCGACGTCGTGGCGGGCAAGTGCACCCTCGGGTCAGCGCAAGGAAGCCGCTGACAGGTCCACGCCCCCGAACGCCGTCGCCTTCACGTCGGCGACCCGCTCGGCCCAGACGGCGTGCCCGTGCCCGGACCACAGCGGAGCGACCGGGAGATCCCGCAGCAACTGGTTCTCCGCCAGCCGGTAGATCTCGCCGCTGTCGGCGGATTCGGTTTCCCCGGCCGATTTCAGCAGGTCGGCGAACCCGTCGCTGGAGTAGCCGGTGGCCTTCACGATCTCGGCCAGCACTTCCTGCGGGCTCGGCGTCACCAGGTCCAGGTCGATCGCGAACGGTCCCGTGCCCGCCTCCGGGGCGAGCGGGACGCCGACCGCCCCGGAGGCCTGTTCCGCCAGCGGTCGCAGCCAGTTCGCCCGCGACTGTCCGAAGTGGACCGGAGTGGCGGGGAACTCCGCCTGGGTCAACAGGGATTTCCCGGCCCCGGCGTCGAAAGTGCAGGGACGGCAGGTGCTGCTGCGCTCGCCGGGTGCGACAGCGGGCGGCAGAAGCGACTTCGCCGGGTCCACCTGCTTGCCGAGAACGCCGGCCTCCAGCGCGGCGCGATCGATCCCGAGCGCGAAGCCGTGCCGCACGGTCGCGTCGGAGAAGAGCCGCTCGGTCAAGGGGAATCCGAGGTAGGCGACCTTGGGCAGCGCCCACATCACGTGCCGCTGTGAGAAATCCGTGTGCATGGCCTCGTGGCGATCACCGGGGACCACCGTGGAGAGATCGAGCTTCCCGGCCTTGACCTCGTCGTACTGCGCCGCCGCGTCCCCGGTCTTCAGTTCGATCACGCGTGCCTTGCCCGGCGCGTCCGCCACCCGGACCAGTTTGCCGCCGGTGGGCTGCCAATCCCCGTCCAGGCGGAACGGCCCGTTGCCGACGGGCCGCCGCGCGAACCCCGCCCAATCGCGCGAAGCCAGCGCGGACGCGGGCAACGGGACCAGCGCGGGTGACGACAGCAGCGCCGGGACCTGTCCGGACGGCCGGTCGAGGACGAGCTTGATGGTCAGGGGATCCGGTGCGGTGATCTCCTTGGCCCGCAAAAGGTCCTTGACCACTGGTGACGCTCGCCAGTGCTCCTGGCCGATCGCCTTCCAGGTGTCCACATAGGACTGTGACGTCACCGGGGTGCCGTCGTGGAACTTCCCGCCGTCCTTGAGTTTGACCGTCCACGTCGTCCGGTCGGCGCTGGTGACCGATTCGGCCGCCCGCGGGGCCAGCTTCCCCGCCGCGGGGTCGTAATCACCCAGCGGCGTCCACAGCGCACCGGTGAGCATCCACCCGGACTGGTCGTGGACGTCGGCGGGAAGCAGGGTCGCCGGGGTGGCCAGCCCGACGCGAAGAACGTCCGGTGCGGGCGGTTCGCCGGATTCCGTGCAGCTCGTCGCGACCAGGGCGGCGGCGAGGAGCGGGGCCAGAAGACGCAAGCGCATGGTCATGTCATAGCAGTCCCACACGACCAACGACGGTTGTGCCGGGCAAAGCGATGATCCTAGGGTGAGGGGACCGGCCTGGGAGGTTTGCGTGCGAGGAAAGTGGTTGCTCCGTTCATGCCTGGCGATCACCACGGTCACCGCGACCCTGATCGCCACCGGCCTGCCCGCCGCGGCCTGCGGCGAGGAGGACAAACCCGCCAGTGAGAAGGCCCGGATCGCGGGCGCGCCCGGCGCGGTGAAGAACGTCAAGGCCGTCGGCAACGTGCCCGACGCGCAAGGCGCCATCGCCATGGGGTTCCTGCAGTACGGCAACCGCGACGTCATGGCGGTTTCCGGCGAATTCGGCCTGAAGGTCTACGACCTCACGAAGAACCCCACCGCGCCGAAGCTGATCGGCGAGGTCAGCCTGCCCGGCCTGTGGGAGACCGAGGACACCGAGGTCGACGTCAAACGCAAGCTCGTCTTCCTCGCGCGGGATCCGCGTGCCTACGGTGGCACCACGCAGACCGGCGAGTCCGGCATCTACATCATCGACCTCAAGAACCCGGACAAACCGGCCCTCCTGAGCTACACCAAGGTGCCCGCCGGTCACACGACCAGTTGCGTCGACGACTGCCGCTACCTCTGGACCGGCGGCCCGGCGAAGGCCGCGAACCAGCCCGCCGACTGGGGCGGCCGCCCGATCTGGGTGACCGACATCCGCGATCCGCGCAACCCCAAGACGTTCCCGAACCCGATCGAACTCGCGCGCAACGACGGCAAGACCGACTACGTGCACGACGTCCAGGTCGACGACGAGGGGGTGGCCTGGGTGTCCGGACGTGGTGGCGTCCGCGGCTACTGGACCAACGGCCATCACCGCGATCCCGTGCAGGGCAAGGTCCGCCGCGCGACCGCGCTGAACCCGGTCCCCTACGCGGGCGGCGGGGTCGAGGAGACGGCGGCGCCGTCGAAGTTCATGCACAACAGCTTCCACCCGGCGGGCCGTCGTTCGGCCGACGGCGCGGACTCGAACCGCTGGCACGGCCGCGATCTCATCTACGCCACCGAGGAGAGCTTCCTCGACGGCTGCGCCGGTGACGGCGTGCTGACGATCTCGTCGCTGCGGAACTCCTACAACGGCGAGGGCTGGCGATCGACGCCGGAGAAGCCGTTCCGCCTCGAGTCCGTCGGCACCTGGAGCGTCGCCGGGCAGGAAGGCAGCGACCCGGCGTCGGGCGACTGCTCCGCGCACTACTTCGACGTTCGCGGCAAGGTGCTCGTGCAGTCGTTCTACTCGCAGGGCACGCGGTTCCTCGACGTCAGCGACCCGACCGACCCGAAGCAGATCGCCTACTTCCGGCCCGCCGACGCCGCCGCGTGGGCGCCCTACTGGCACAAGGGTTACGTCTATGTCGCCGACAACACTCGCGGAATCGACATCCTGAAGCTCACCGCCTGAGCGAAGATGTCCCCATGCGCACCATGGGGAAGATGTCGGTCGTGGCCGCGGTCGTCCTGACCGCGGCCTGCACCTCGCCGCCGCCACCACCCAAGGAACCGGTCGTGTCCACCGATGCGGCGGCGGTCGCCGAGGACTTCCCGGACCTCGGCGAGATCGTCGAGGCGTCCTGGGTCGAGGAGAGACAGGGCGAGTCCAAGGACCGGATCGAGGCACCAGGGCCGTCCGTCTTCCGGCTGTCCGCGGTGGTGAAGCTGCGTCCCGAAGCCGTGGCGAAGGTGATGACCGGCAAGAACTGCCACCCCGGTGCTCCGGTCGCACCGGAACCGCTGAAGGCGCTCCTGCCCACCGGTGTGGCGTGGGTCTCCTGCGAGCTCCCCACGACCACCAAGGCACGGACCGCGTTCGTGGCCGCCGGTTCCGAGAAGGCCTTCCTGACGTCCTCGACGATGTAGCGAAGCTGTGACGGAACTGTCGAGCGACGACCACGGGAACCGCATGATCCGTTCCTAGCTTGGCGCTATGACCACCTTGCTCGAACGGGCCCCGGTCCCCGTCGCCGGGAAGACTCCGCGGCGAAGGGTCACAGCACTGTTCGCGATCGCCGTCCTCGTCGCCGGATATACCGGGTTCCGGTTGCCGGGGGACTGGGCGGCGACCCTGCAAGCCGTCTCCCTCGCCGACGGTTTCCACCGGCGTTTCCTCGTCGGCACGCTCCTGAAGCCGTTCGGGCACGATTACCTGGTCTTCGCGGTCGCGAGTTTCGCCGTCCTTGGCGCGCTGCTGGCGGCGGTGACGGTCGTGTTCTTCCGCAGCCGTACCGAGAGCAGGCGACTGTTGATCGTCGCCTGGCTCCTGCTGCCGACGGGCGGCTACCTGTTCCACGAGGTCGGCTATTTCGACCAGGTGCTGTATCTCCTGCTGTTCGGCGCTTTGTGGGCGCTGCATCGTGGCAGGCCGGTACTCGCGAGCGCGGTGATGGCGCTTTCCGTGACGGGGCACGAAATCGCGCTGCTCACCGTGCTGCCGGTGTTCGGTTTCGTCCTGCTGCGGCGGTTTCCGTTCCGGCGTGCCTGCGCGCTGCTCACCCCGCCCACGGTGCTCGGGCTGGGGCTCCTCGCGCTGCCGCCGTCCGCCCCCGGCGCCGTCGAAAAGCTCCGGCAGGCACTGGCTGGAGCGAACTTCGCCTATCGCGCCGACGCGCTGAACCTGTTCGGCCGCACGCAGGCCGAGAGCTGGCGGATGTACTCGATCACCGACGTGCTGCTGTACCTGGTGCCGATCGCGCTCGTGGTGGCCGGCGGATTCCTGTTCCTGCACCGGCCTTCGCTCGCGGCCGCGGTGCCCGTCGCCGCCATCACGGCGCCGGTGCTGCTCGCGTTCGGCGGCTGGGACGACGCCCGCTGGGGCTTCCTGCTGGTGACCAACTTCGTCGTCGTGCTGTGGCTGTGGCTCGGTGACCGGGAACTCACGGTGTCCCGAATCGGCGTGCTGACCGCGCTCTTTCTGGTGCTCACGCACGTCCCGATGCCGTACTTCGACGGCTACGCGCCACGCGGGCTCACGCTGGTGACACCCGTGGAAGACTTACGGTGAAGACGGCGCCGCGATCGTTGTGGACTTCCAGGGAACCGCCGTGGATCAGCGCGTTCTCCCTGGCGATCGCCAAGCCGAGTCCGTTGCCTTCGGTCGCCTGACGTGCGTGATCGCCGCGGACGAACCGGTCGAACAGGATCGGCAGCAGATCCTCGGGGATCCCCGGTCCGGAATCGGAAACCTTGATCGTCACGGTGTCCCCGAAACCGTCGACGGACACGGTGATCGGCGTCCGGCCGTGCCGGGCGGCGTTGGCCAGCAGGTTGCCCACGATGGTGTGGACGCGGCGCGGGTCGGCGACGACGGTGGTGTCACCGGTGCTCGCGACCTCGACGGCCGTTCCCGGCACACTGACCTCGATCGCGTCCTCGACCAGCGCGGGCAACTCGACCGGTTCGGGCCGGAAATCGGTGGAACCCGCGTCGAACCGGGAGATCTCCATCAGATCCTCGACGAGCCGCGCCAGCCGCCGGGTCTGCGTGCCGAGCAGTTCGGTCGCGCGGGTCCGGGTCTCGGGGGTGGCGCTGTCGAGCGTGCCGACCGTGGCGACCATCGAGGCGAGCGGAGTCCGGAGGTCGTGGGCGACGTCGGCGACGAACCGCTGCTGCTGGCGGTCCTTGGCGCGCAGGTCCTCGATCGACTCGCTGACCCGCTGGGCCATGACGTTGAACGCCTCGGCGAGATCGGCGAGTTCGTCCCGGCCTTTCACCGGGACGCGCACCTCGAACGCGCCGTCGCCCAGGTCGCGGGCGGCGGAGGCGACGCGGCGCACCGGCCGCTGGATGTTCCAGGCGGCGAACACCGCCGCGAGGACGCCGAGCGCGGTCACGCCGAGCGCGATGTACACCAGCTTCCACCGTTGCGCGGCCAGATCCATGTCCAGCGGGGTGAGGTCGAAGAACTGCACCACCCAGTAGTCGACGAAGTTCCCGCTGATCACGAGGAGCCGCCTGCCGGTTTCCGGGTCCACGGTGATCGCCGTCAGCAGGTCCATCGTCTTCGACGTCCGGACCAGCACCCGCTCCTCGACCGACGCCACGAGCCCCTGCCGGTCGCCGACCCGGACCGGCACGGGCTGCGGCCGGTACCAGAGGTCGGTCGAGGCGGAGTTCACCATCTCCGCCGAGCCGTCGGGCCGCTTGGTGAACAGCGCCCACTCGTGCGTCCGGTCGGACATCCTCACGGCGAACTCTTCCAGGGTGATTCTGTTGTCCATCACCGCTTCGAGCCCGCGCCACGACTGCTCGAACATCGCGCCGAACGTCGTCTCGGCGCTGTAGACGAAGCTGTTGACAGCGTCGTCTTCCTGCAGTTTCGACGCGGAGAAGGCCATCACCGCGGTCGCCGTCGTCGTCACCAGCACGACCGCCGCCGTCACCTTCGTCCGCAGCCCGAACGACGGCCGTCTCACTGGTCCACCAGCCGGTAACCGAGGCCGCGCACCGTCTTCAGCACCACGGGATTCGCCGGATCGTCCTCGATCTTGGCCCGCAACCGCGCGACCGCCGCGTCGACGATCCGCGAGTCACCGACGTAGCCGTAGTCCCAGACCCGTTTCAGCAACGTCTGCCTGCTCAGCACCTGGTTCGGATGCTCGGCGAACTCGACGAGCAGGCGGATCTCGGTCGCGGTGAGCGCCAGTTCGACGCCGTCACGGGTCACGCTCATCGCGGCGGCGTCGATCTCCAGGCGGCCCACCCGCGGCACCCCCGACGACGGGCCGGGCGCGGTGACCGCGCGACGGCCGATCGCCTTGATCCGCGCGTCGATCACCCGCGGTTCGGCGGGTTTGACCACGTAGTCGTCGGCGCCGCATTCCAGCCCGGCGACGATGTCGATCGGGTCGCCGCGCGCGGTCAACAGGACCAGCGGCAGTCTGCTACGCGCGCGGATCCGGCGGCAGACCTCGAAACCGTCCATCCCGGGCAGCATCACGTCGAGCAACACGAAGTCGAGTTCGAGCCGGTCGGTGAACAGCGCCTCCAGTGCCCGCTCCCCGGTCGGGGCGACGACGACGTCGTGCCCGAGTGCCTTCAGCGCCAGCGTGAGCGCTTCGGCCAGGGCTTCGTCATCTTCGATGAGCAGGATGCGCGGCATGGGTCTCCCAAGATCGAAAATTTCACCGATCGTAAGGGCGCTCCACCGTGCTCGGGGTGAACCGGTGCGGAACCGTCGCAGAGCCGTGCGGTCTCGTCACAAACGTCAGTGCTCGAGTTCCCGGGTTCCCAGCCGTCAGCGTGAGCTTGCCCGCGGCGACCACTAGTCACGCGTGTCGTCCCCTCACTCACGCGAACCCGCCAATCCGACCCGCGGCTTGGTGAGTGGTGAAGGGTCCCTTCCCTGCTCTCAAGGCAGAGAAGGGACCCTTCACGGACCTACGCGGCGAGCGGCACGCCGTAGGAACCTCAAGCACGGCCTGTACCCAGGGCCACCTTCTACGCCAGCAGCTCCTGCAACTCCGTGATCGCCGTGGCGAGTTCCGCCGCGAACAGCTCCATCTCGTGTGCCACGTGCTTCGGCGTGCAGAGGTAGACGTTCAGCCGATCCGGCAGCAGCACGTACGCGATGCCGATGCACTGCGGGCTGGTCGACCCGAAACCGAAGTACCGGATGTTCACCGACGGCGCCGAGCTGGTGCTCAGGTAGTCGTTACGCATCTTCAGCCAGCCCGGCGACGAGTACAGCGCCGGGGAATCCTCGACGCCACGCCGTTTCTGGATCAGTTGCAGCTCCCACAGGTGCTGCTCCGGCGCGTCGCCCGCCTGGCATTCCTTCGCCCGCGTGACATGCTTCGCGGCCGCCGCGCGGAATGCCGCCTGACGTGTCTGCCGATCCGCGTTCGAGTCGTCCATCACGTGGGCGAACCACAGCACCTCGGGCGTCACCACACGCATCGCTTCGGTGCGCCCGTTCTGGTACTGCCGTGTCGCGATCGACTCGTACGTCGTGCCGGTGATCCCCTTCGCGCGCTTATGCGCGAGCTGATACGCCATCTGCGCGAAGCCGTCGGGGGACATCCCCAACTCCTTCGCTCGCGTCGCGCCGAAGTCGGTGAAGGACACCGTCTTCGTAGCGGTCGCGTCGGCGTACGCGGCGAAGGCCGCCGCTGCGGCACGGGCGTCTTCGCGAAGCGCGTCACCCAGGACGAACTCGATGACCTCGGACGCCGGGACGCCGTCGGCGGGCGGACGGTCCAGCCGCGTCCCGCTCAGCAGCGCGTCGGTGAACCCGAGGATCGTGGTCCCGTCCAGTTCGCAGTGCTCGACGTTGATCCCCGCCGTGCCGTCCTCGAACACGATCAGCGAGACGGCCTTGTCGAACCAGCGGTTGCCGCTGTCGCCGTGCAGCAGTTTGTCACACGCCTCCTGCGTGTCCGCCGGGGTGAAATCCTCCAGGCACAGGCAGAACAACGCGGTCTCGATGTCGTCGAGCGCCGCCGCGTTCCCGGCGGCGAGCAACGCCTCGCGCGTCGCCGCCCATTCCGCCCTCGCCTTGGTGGTGAAATGCCCGGCGGCGGTGAGCGGATCCCCGATGAAAGTCTCGGACTTCACGATCGCCCGCAACCCCATGGCCAGCTGTTCGGGGGAATACGGGCGGCCGTCCGGCGCGATGACGTCCATCCGGAACGGGGTGTCGCGGTGGAACACCACGATGTGCCGCGCCCTCGACGGCCCCGGCCATTCCTCCCGGTACGGCGTGCGCGCGGTGTCCTGCACGGCACCGGGGATTCGCGTCGCCGAGAACAGGTATTTGTGCTGCACCATCGACTGCGGCTGCCCGCGCAGCACGATCGGCGGCACCAGTTCCTCGTCGAGCTTCAGTTTGTAGTCCACCGCCGACGCGGCCAGCTCGGCCGCTCGCTCCAGCTGTCCCAGCGGGGACTCGGAGAACAGGAAGAAGAAGTTCGCGTTGAGCGCGATCCGGTCGCGGCGGCCGAGGTAGCGGTACGGCCAGAAGGTGTCGAGCCAGCTTCGGACGCCTTCGCGGCTGTCGTAGGCCTCGAGCGCGCTCTGGAGTTCGTGCGCAGGGCTCTTCTCCGAGAGGAACTCCGCGACGGCGCCTTCGGTCTCCGCGAGCTCACCGGGGGTGAGCAGCGGCGAGCACCACTCGAGAAACCGGCGGCAGGTGTCCTCCAGGCTGGGCACGGGGACCCGCGGCAGGACGTCCTCGTTGCCGAAGGTGCGGGTGGACAGTTCCGGACTGCTCACGATCATCCTTGATCTCGAAGGGGCAGGGCGTTCAGCGCGGAGGCGAGCCCGCCCGCCGCGCCGTTCGGCCGGGAGACGAACAGCCGCGCGAACAGCCGGCCTTCGGCTTCCAACCCACGCGGGTCGACACCCGCGACGGACAGATTGTCCAAGATCTGCGTTCGTTCCTCGGGCGAAGCGAACCTTCGCTGCGGGAAGACGCCGTTGACCCCGGCCGTGTCGTACTCCAGATCGGCGAGGCTCGCGGCGACGGGTTCGTAGGAGAACATCCGGAGCACGAAATGCGCCATCCACGGCCGGTTTTCCCGCGCGATCCGCACGAGGGTCTTCTCCGTGACGTAGCCGATGCAGCCCGTCGAGATGACGATGTCGACGCCGGCCAGCAGCGCGCGGTGCTCGTCCGTCGGGTCTTCGCTCTCCAGATCGGCGTGGATCGCTTCGTCGATGAAGCCCGCGTCGAGCGCGTAGTCCAGCGCGGGCGCGGAGGTGTCGAGGCCGATGAAGCGGACTCCGTCGCCGATGGTGAGCCTCTCGACCATCCGCCGGTCGTGCGCGATCAGGTCGTCCCGGCTCAGTGGCTCGCCGTCCGCGTAGTGGTCGTACAACTGCTCCATCGAGGTGTCACACCGGTACAACGCCGCGTTGACCCCGTAGGAACAGCCGAGGTCGAGCACCGTCGGGACCTTGACGCCGGTCTCGGCGCGGTACTCGTCGATCAGTTTCGCGAAATAGGCTTTGGCCTGCTGCGGGATGTCGTAATCGAGCCTGCGCAAGGTGCCGAAGAAGGCACGCGGATCGGGCTCGGTGTAAATGTGGTCGAAGGAGATCTTGCCGGTCGAATCCAAAGGCACGGGCCGGGCTCCTGACTTAGTCGAGCAGCTGATCGCCCCGGACGGCCGCTGAAGCGACGTGTTCGGGCAGGACCCGGCCGAACAGCTGTCTGGTCCGCTCCGGACTGCCGATGACCCCAGGACGCTCGCTGTAGGCGAAGATCGCGGAATGGCGTGCTGTTGCTCCTTGAACACTACTCACGCGGTGCAGGGCGAAGCGTCCGCGAAACAGCTGAAGATCGCCGGGACGCAGAGTGAGCCGTCGGATCAGGTGCTCGCCTTCGCCAGCCAGGACCGCGCGGACGTCGTCGAAGTTCTCCGCCTTCTCCGAGCGGATGTTCGGACAGTATTCGAAGACACCGCCGTCGGCGGCCTCCTGCGTGAGCATGCTGACGGTGAACTCGTTGGTGTCGAAATGCCACGGGTGCGAGCGGCCCGGTTCGATCACGTTGAGCACCAGACTGGACAGCGGATCGGCGAGTTCGTGGAGGGCGGGGAGTTCGAAACAGTCGGCCACGAACCGCTGGAACTCGTGGCTCGCGTACAGCTGCTGGATGATCGCGGTCGCCGGGATCTGGTCGCGCGCCACGAAGGCGTTGCCGCGTTCCATGACCGTGCGGCCGGGATGGCCTTCCGGTAGCGGAATGTCGATGGCGGTGTTGTACGCGTTGACGCGTTCGATCCTCGCGTACGCCTCCGGAGCGATCTGCGCGCCTTCTTGGCGAAGGGCGTCACGCAACTCCGGGCGGATGAAGTCGGCGAGCACACTGCATCCCGTTTGCCGCAGTTCGGCGCGGGTGCGGGAAACAATCTCGCGCCAGGCCGGGCTTCCCGGTTCGGACAACGGATAGCGGGCGGTGTCGGCCACCTGGACTGCGCTCGCGATCATCGTCGTCCTCTCGGCTGCCCGGAAGTGATTCTCGGGTTTAGCACAGAAAACGCCGAGGGTCCCCGCTCCTTGTGATCGGTGACACACGCAAAGTGAAGGCCCCTTCCGCACGCTGTACGTGGAGAAGGGGGCCTTCGCGGATTATTCGTCAGGAAGTGACAAGCGGCAGCAGCGGCCGCCGGACCGCGGTCGCGACACCGTCCGACTCGGCGGCCGCGGCGATCCGTTCCGGCGTCGGCGTGCCGTACTCGGTGGTCCGCTGCCGCAGCGGACGTCCCAGCGGCTCGACCATCGCGCGCATGTCGCTGATCGTCTTGTACGACCCGTTCGCCGCACCGGCCATCCGGCTGATCGTCTCCTCCATCAGCGTCCCGCCGATGTCGTTGACCCCGCCCTGAAGTACGGCGCGGCTGCCTTCTTCACCGAGTTTCACCCAGGAACTCTGGATGTTGTCGATCGTCCCGTGCAGCAACAGCCGGGCCAGCGCGTGCACCGCGCGGTTCTCGCGCAGCGTCGTCCCGGCCCTGGCGAGCCCGGCGAGGTAGATCGGCGAACTCTGGTGGATGAACGGCAGCAGCACGAACTCGCTGAACCCGCGCCGCCCGTTGCGCTCCAGGCCTTCCCGCTGCAGTTTCGCCAGCAGCTTCAGATGCCCGACCCAGTGCGCCGGGGTGTCGACGTGGCCGTACATCATCGTCGACGTCGTCGTGATGCCGAGTTTGTGCGCGGTGGTGACGACGTTGATCCACTCGGACGTCGGCAGCTTGCCCTTCGTCAGCACCCAGCGGACGTCGTCGTCGAGGATCTCCGCGGCCGTGCCCGGCAGCGAGTCGACACCGGCTTCCTTCGCACGGGCGAGCCAGTCCTCGATCGAGAGGTTCGTCCGCGAGGCGCCGTTGACGACCTCCATCGGGCTGTACGAGTGCAGGTGGATGTCCGGCTGACGGCGCTTCACCTCGGCCGCGAGATCGAAGTACGCGGTCCCCGGCAGATCCGGGTGGATACCGCCCTGCATGCAGATCTCGGTCGCGCCGGCGGCCCACGCCTCGTCGACCCGGTCGCCGACCTGCTCCAGCGAAAGGGTGTACGCGTCGGCGTCGGTGCGCCGCTGGGCGAACGCGCAGAACCGGCAGCCGGTGTAGCAGACGTTGGTGAAGTTGATGTTCCGCGTGACCACGAAGGTGACGTCGTCGCCGTTCACCTCGCGACGCAGGTCGTCGGCGATCTTGGTGAAGGCGTCGAGCTCCGGTCCGTCGGCGTGCAGCAGCGCCAGAGCCTCGTCGTCCGAAAGCCCGGCGGGGTTCTTTTCCGCGCTGCGCAAGGCATCCCGGACGTCAAGGTCGAACCGCTGCGGCGCGGTCTTGATGTTGCCCTTGATCTCCGCCCAGTCGCCGTAGACCGAGTCGAAGTCACTGCGCCGGTCTTCGGTCCGGCCGATGGTGTCGACCTCGACGTGCAGATCGGTGCGCCCGGCCTCCTTCCAGCCGCCGTCCGGCTCCTGCCACGGGATGCCCACCGGGATGGCCTCTTCGATCGCGAGCCCGGTCTCGGCGTCGGTCAACGGCGCGAGGTGCGCGTTCATCCGCGGGTCCAGCCACGGTTCGCCCGTCTTGACGTACTCCGGGTAGATCGGAAGCCGCTCGCGCACGGTGAACCCGAGTGCCTCGGTGCGGCGCTTGAGTTCGTCGATCCGCGGCCACGCGCGCTCGGGGTTCACGTGGTCGGGGGTCAGCGGGGAGACGCCGCCCCAGTCGTCGATGCCCGCGTTCAGCATCAGTTCGTACTGCTGGCCGATCAGGTTCGGCGGCGCCTGGATGCGCATCTTCGGCCCGAGCACGAGCCGCGCGACGGCGATGGTCGCGGCGAGTTCTTCGAGGTCGGCGTCCGGGGTCGCGCGCATCTTCGTGTCCGGCTTCGCGCGGAAGTTCTGCACGATGACTTCCTGGATGCCGCCGTAGGTCTTCGCGACCTTGCGGATCGCGAACAGTGAGTCGGCGCGTTCCTCGAAGTTTTCGCCGATGCCGATCAGGATGCCCGTCGTGAACGGCACCGAACTGCGGCCGGCGTCTTCGAGCACGCGCAGGCGGACGTCAGGGTCCTTGTCGGGCGAGCCGTAGTGCGGGCCGCCCTTCTCGGTGTAGAGCCGTTTCGCCGTCGTCTCCAGCATCATGCCCATCGACGCCGACACCGGCTTGAGCCGCTGGAAGTCCTGCCAGGTCAGCACGCCCGGGTTGAGATGCGGCAGGACGCCGGTCTCCTCCAGCACCCGGATCGCCATCGCCCGGACGTAGGACAGCGTGTCGTCGTACCCGTGCGCGTCGAGCCAGTCCTTCGCCGCCTTCCAGCGGTCCTCCGGACGGTCGCCGAGGGTGAACAGCGCTTCCTTGACGCCCATCGCGGCACCCTTGCGGGCGATGTCGAGTACTTCGTCGGGGGAGAGGAACGGCGATTCGACCCGGCCCGGGACGGTCGCGAAAGTGCAGTAACCACACCGGTCCCGGCACAACCGGGTCAGCGGGATGAACACCGAACGGCTGTAGGTGACCACGCCGGGGCGACCGGCCGCGACCAGACCGGCGTCACGGACGCGGGAGGCGTGCTCGGACAGGGTCTTGAGGTCGTCGCCACGCGCCTGGAGCAGGATCGAGGCCTCGGTGAGGTCGAGGGTCTTCCCGTCGCGCGCCCTGGCGAGCGACCGGCGCATCGCGGAGGTGGTGGGGGCGTTCACGTCAGCAGCGGATGCCATTCCCGCACGCTATGGCCGGACCTGCTCCAGCTGCCAGTGTGCATCCCGCCACCAGCCGACCCACGTGGGTGTCGTCACTGTTTCCGCTGGTCAAGGCATGATCTCGGTTGCTGATCAGTGGGCCGGGGTGTATTACCTAAAGTGTGGCTTCGGTGATCGGCAAGAAGGTCGGCGGGCGGACGTACTACTACCTCGTCACCTCCGCGCGGGTCGGCGGCGAGCCCCGCGTGGTGTCCCAGCGCTACCTCGGCACGGCCGAGGAGATCGGGCGCGCGATGGACGGCGACGTCTCCGCGCCCGGCGAAGCGCGGCACCGGACCTTCGGCGACGTCGCGGCCGTATGGGCGACGCTCGAGCGGCTCGATTTCGTGCGGCGGGTCGATGACGCCGTCGGAGTCCAGCGCGCCACGACCACCTTGGGGACGCATCTCGCGCTCGCCGTCCTGCACCGGGCGACAGCGCCGGACACGGATCTCGCCTCGTGGTGGGAGGACGGTGCCGCGCGGGAGTTCCTGAAGGCCGATCTGGCGAATCACTGGCGGGCGCTGCACCGCCTCACCCCGGAACGGCTCACGCGGATCGAGTCCGCCGTCGCCGACGCGGTGCTGTCCTGGCTGGGCACGGGGAACACCGCGCTCGCCGTCGATGTGCCGCAGTTCGCCGCCTTCACCACGGCCGATCCCCGCCGCTGCGAACTCGCCGGACTCGGGCTGGTGGTGACCAAGGACGGCGCGATCCCGCTTGCTTCGCACGTGTACCCGCGGGAAGGCGCGCCGCCGTTCGCCGCGCTCGCCGAGGATCTCCGCTCGCGGTACCCCGTCACGCTGATCTTCACCGCGGGTCAGGCCGCGCAACTCGACCTCGGACGGCATTTCGTCGGCGCGCTGCCGCTCTCGGAACACCCGGACCTGCTGGCGAAACCGGCGTCCGCGCGTGAGCCCGTCGACCCCGAGCGCTTCGCCGGGCTGACGGCCTTCGACACCAGAGCCGTGGTCGCGGGCGTGCGGCGGCGCGTGATCCTGACCCATTCGGAGACCCTGCACAACGCGCAGGCCCGCGCTTTCGGCGACGAACTCGGCACCGCGACCCGCGAACTCGCCGGGCTCGACGCCGCACTGGCCGCGAGCACCTACCGGGGTGACCGCGGCCAGGTGAACGCCGAAATCGCGCGGATCACCCGCGGCCGCCGGGTCGAACGGGTGCTCTCACCGTCGCTGACCGGCACCAGGCCGGGGGAGATCCGGCTGACCTGGAAGATCGACGACGCCGCCGTGTCGAGGCTGCATGACGAGTTCTTCGGCAAACAGGTGCTGGTCACCGACCACGACTGGCCGGTCGCCGAGGTCGTCACCGCCTACCGCGCCCGGACCCATCTCGATTCGACGTTCCGCTGGCTGACCGGCTCCGCCGTCGCCGGTCCGACCCCGCGCTGGGACTGGAGCCCGCATCGGATCGCCGTGCACACGCTGGTCACGGTGCTGGCGTCGACGGTCACGCACCTCATGCGGCGCGAGGCCGACCGCGCGGGGATGAACCTCTCGGTCCGCGAGCTGATGGACAGCCTGGCCGGGATCGGGGAGACGGTGCTGCGTTACCCGTCCACCGGCGGCCGCCCGCGGACGCGGCGCCTGCTGACCGAGCGGAGCCCGGAGCAGCAAGCGCTCTTCGACCTTTTCGGTCTCACCTCTCTCGGTCAATCGGCAACGCGGAGAAGCTCTGCACCACCGGCATCAACTCGATGACGTTGATGTTCACGTGCTCCGGCTGCGAAGCCGCCCAGAAGACGGACTCGGCCACGTCGGCGGCCGTGAGCGGCGTCGTCCCCTTGTAGACGTCGTCGGCCTTGCTCTGGTCGCCTTCGAAACGGACGACGGAGAACTCCGTCCCGCCGACCAGGCCGGGCTCGACGTTGGTCACCCGGACGCCGGTGCCCTGCAGATCCGCGCGCAGGTTCAGGCTGAACTGGTGCACGAACGCCTTGGTCGCGCCATAGGCGTTGCCGCCGGGGTAGGGATAGGTGCCCGCGACCGACCCGATGTTGATCACGTGCCCGCGGCCGCGTTCGACCATGCCGGGCAGCAGCGCGCGGGTGAGGTGCGCGAGACCCTTGATGTTCGTGTCGATCATCTGGTCCCAGTCGTCGAGCTTCGCCCGGTGGGCGGGTTCGAGGCCCTTCGCGAGGCCGGCGTTGTTGACCAGCAGGTCGACCTCGGCGAACTCGGCGGGAAGCGTTCCGGGGAGGGCCGCCACCGCGTCGGCGTCCCGAACGTCCAGCTCGATCGGCAGGACGTTCTCGCCCAGCTCGACGGCCAGCTTGTCGAGGCGGTCCTTGCTGCGCGCGGCCGCGACGACTTTCGCACCGTCCGCGGCGAACCGGCGGGCGATCTCGACGCCGAAACCCGCGCTGGCGCCGGTCACGAAGACGGTCTTCTGGGACATGGAGACGATCACCCAATCTCTTTCAAGAACCGTGCGAACACGGCGTCGAACTCGGCCTCGCGTTCCAGGTTAGGCATGTGAGCGGCGCCTTCGATCACCGCCAGGGTGGAGCCGGGGATGAGGTCGTGCATCAACTCCGCGTCCGAGACCGGCGTGAACTCGTCCTCGGTGCCGACGACGATCAGGCTCGGCACTGTCACCCGTTTGAGGCTTTCCCGGTAGTCGGGCCGCTCGGCCCGGCCCCGCAGCGCGGCGGCTGCCCCTTCCGCGGGCGTCGTGCGCATCATCCGCAGTACGTGCGCCGCCACGTCGGGCCGGGTGCGGACGTTCTCCGGCGAGACCATCTTCGTCAGCACCTCGTCGGCGTACCAGCCGATGCCCTCGGCGAGGATCCGGTCCGCCGTCTCGTTGCGGACGCGCTTGCCCTCCTCGGTCTCCTCCTGGGGAGAGGTGTCGGCGAGCAGGAGCCCGGCGACGCGGCCGGGATAGGCGCGCTGGAACTCCATGACGATCTGCCCGCCCATGGAGAGGCCTCCGAGCACGAAGCGCTCGATGCCCAGGTGATCGGCGAGACGGGCGATGTCGGCCGCGAAGACGTCGAGCCCGGTCCTCTCGCTCTGTTCCGGCTTGGTCGTCTCGCCGTACCCGCGAAGGTCCGCGGTGATGACCCGGTAGCCCTCCCGGCTGAAGCGTTCGGCCTGGGGACGCCACATCGAACGGTTGAAGGGATGGCCGTGGACGAGGACGACGGGCAACCCGGTGCCGAGGTCGTCGTAGGCGACGGTGATGCCGTCGAGTTCCGCAGTGCTCATGGCTCGAAGCTAATCGGAGCAATCAGCGAGATCAATACGGTGCAATGTACTCGGAGCAATGTTCTTCCGGGTGTTCACTTGGGGTGCCCTTGGAGCGATCACCGGGTGAACGACGGGAGTCGGCCCGTTTCCGGCCGCTGACCTGCGGAAACGCAGTTAAGGTACCCCCCTGTTTCGGGCCCCTGCGGGCCATGTAAAGTTCTCCAAGTCGCCAGGGAAACCGGGTGGCCGCGGGACACGAACCAAGCTCTCACCTCTGGGTGATTGAGTGGGT
>NZ_MQUQ01000016.1 GCF_001953865.1 Amycolatopsis coloradensis | reverse complement strand
CGCGTGAAGGCCCCCTTCCCTCGGCTGGTCACTCAAAACCATGGCCGAGGGAAGGGGGCCTTCACGCGACAGTGGGCTCGCTCAGTGCCGCCACCGCTGCGCCTCGGTGATCTCCTCCGGGCTCGCGTGCGCGAACCGCTCGATCTCCGCCCGCCGCACGTCCACGATCGTCGTCGCCAGCGGCGCGCCGAACGCGGCCGCCAGCTCCTTGTCCGCTTCGAACGCCGCGACGGCTTCCTCCAACCGCAGAGGCAGCCGCTCGATCCCGCGGGCGGCACGTTCGGCCTCGGTCAGCGTCCCCGGATCCACGTCGACAGGCTCCGGCAGCGACGCGTCCTCGTCGGCACCGGCCATCCCGGCGAACAACAGCGCGGCCGCCAGCAGGTATGGATTCGCGGTCAGATCGAAGCATTTGACCTCGAGGTTCGCCGCCGAGGCACGGTTACCGGCCACCCCGCGCACCAGCCGCAGCGCCGTCTCCCGGTTCTCCAGCCCCCAGGCGGTGTACACGCCCGCCCAGTGGTGCGGCTCCAGCCTCAGGTAGCTGACGACCGACGGCGCCCCGATCGCGAGCAGCGCGGGAAGCCGCCGCAGGATGCCCGCGCTGAACGACTCCGCGACCGGCGTCAGCCCGAAAACCCTTTCACCGCCGGAGAAAAGGTTCCGTGCGCTGTCCCAGACGCTCAGATGCACGTGCCCGCCGTTGCCGACGCCGGCGGGCGCGAACTTCGGGGTGAAGGACGCCCGCAGTCCGTGCCGGTGGCTGAGCGCGCGGATCGTTTCCTTCGTCAGGACGGCGACGTCGGCCGCACGCACCGGGTCGGCGGCGGCGACGGACAGTTCGAATTGGCCGTCGGCGTACTCGGGGTGGATCTGTTCCACCCCGACCCCCTGCTGGTCCAAAGTGGACACCAGCTGACGGAGATAGTCCGCACGCTCGGAAAGCCGCGTGTAGCCGTAGGCCGGTCCCGCGGTGGCCGACGTCGGATCGTCCGGGGTGTCGGCGCTGGTGATCACCCATTCGATTTCGAAACTCATCAGCGCCCGGTGACCGCGCGCGGCGAGCCGGTCCACCGCCGTCGCCAGCAGAGCGCGCTGATCCTGCGGATGCGGCTCGCCTTCCTGGTCGAGTTTGGTCACCGGCGCCCAGGCCCAGCCGGGCTGCCCGGCGAGGACGGTCAGCGCGTCGAGATCCGGATGCAGCCGCAGGTCACCGACCGGCCCGAGCGAATGTTCGCCACCGGTGATGCCGTCGTCGAAACCGAAGAAGTCGAAGCAGGTCGCGGCGCCCACACCCCACGCGGCCGCGGACGGCAGCTTCCGCAGCGGCACCGCCTTGACCCGCGCGATCCCGGCGTTGTCCACGAAGGTCAGCGCCACCAGTTCGACCCTCCGCGCCCGGAGGTCCCCGACGAGGGCGGTCGCGCGGGCGGTCAGTGCTTCCCGGTTCACCATGGTTCCCCATCCTGGCCTCATCCCGAGCCCCTTGCCACGCCCGGATCCGGTCATAAGGTGGGGCCGCACTCGTCGATCACGAGAAGGGACGCGCCATGCCGGGAACCCCGATCCTGCCGTTCGTCGCCGAGGCCCGGCTGGTGGACCACCACTGCCACGGTGTCGTCACCGGAGATCTCGGCCGGATCGAGTTCGAGCAGATGCTCACCGAGGCCGACACCGTCTCTTCACTGGGCACGACGTTGTTCGACTCGCTGATCGGCCTCGCCGTCCGCGCCCGCTGCGCCCCGATGCTCGGCCTGCCACCGCACGTCCCGGCCGAGGTCTACCTGGCCCGCCGCGCCGAATTGGGCGCCGCCGAGGTCAACGCGCGATTCCTGCGCGCCACCGGCACGACGGAGTTCCTGCTCGACGGCGGCTTCCTGCCGGACACGCTGACCACGACCGGGCAGTTCGCGGCCCTGTCCGGCGCCCGCGCGCGGGACATCGTCCGGCTCGAACAGGTCGCCGAAGCGGTGATCGTCTCCACCACCGCCGCGGGATTCGCCGCCGCCTTCACCGGTGAGCTGGCGAAACGCGCCACGACGGCGGTCGGCTTCAAGTCCATCGCCGCCTACCGGGTCGGACTGGACCTGGCGGGGGAGCGCCCCACGGGCACCGAAGTCACCGAGGCGGCCGGTCGCTGGCTCGCCGGGATCGAGGCGGGCGAACCGGTCCGGCTCGCCGACGAGGTGCTGCATCGGTTCCTGATCTGGACCGGGATCGACCTGGCCCTGCCGATCCAGTTCCACGTCGGCTTCGGCGATTCCGACGTCGACCTGCACCGCTGCGATCCGCTGCTGCTCACCGGGCTGCTGCGGGCGACACGGTCGCGCGGGGTGCCGATCATGCTGCTGCACAACTACCCCTTCCACCGGAACGCCGCGTATCTGGCGCAGGTGTTCGAGCACGTGTTCATCGACGTGGGACTCGCGACGCACAACGCCGGTCATCGTGCGCCCGCGATCATCGCGGAGACAATGGAGATCGTGCCGTTCGGAAAACTGCTGTTCTCCACCGACGCGTTCGGGCTGGCCGAGCTGTACCACCTCGGCACCGGGTTGTTCCGGCAAGGACTGTCGGACTTCCTGTGCGCCGGGCTGTCCGCCGACGTACTGTCCGAAGTGGACGCACGCCGGATCACGGCGCTGGTGGGGCACCGCAACGCCGAACGGGTGTACGGGCTGGAGGGGACATGACGGAACTGGACGAACTACAGGACCGGTGGGAGGCCGCCGTCGAGGCGGAGCTGCCGTCCGCGATCGAGCTGCGGCACCGGGTGCACGCCGACCCCCGCGCGTCGGGGAATGAAGAGGACACCGCGCGGGTCGTCATCGAGGCGCTGGGCATCGACGGCGTCCGGGTCGCCAAGACCGGCCGGGCCGTGCTGTTCCCCGGCACCGGGCCGGGACCGGCCGTGGCGCTGCGCACCGAACTGGACGCGCTGCCGGTCACCGAGCGGACCGGCGTCCCGTGGGCTTCGGAGACGTCGTTGATGCACGCGTGCGGGCACGACGTGCACATGGCCGCGCTCGTCGCGACCTGCCGCGCGGCTGCCGTCGTCGGGGTGCCACGGCCGCTCCTCGCGCTCCTGCAACCGCGTGAGGAGACGTCGCCGTCCGGCGCGCTGGACATCGTCGAGTCCGGGGTGCTCGCCGAGTACGGCGTCGAGTCGGTCATCGGCGCGCACGTCCAGCCGCGGCTCGCGGCGGGGGTGGTGTCGGCGGTGCCGGGGCCGGTGAACGCGTCCACCGAAGAATTCGACGTGGTCGTCCGCGGCCGGGGCGGGCACGCCGGCTACCCGCATCTGCTGCGGGACCCGATCCTCGCGCTCAGCCAGATCGTGGTGAGCCTGCAACAGCTCGCGAGCCGCCGCGTCGATCCGGTGTTCGGCGCGGTCTGCTCGATCGGCCGGATCGAGGCGGGGACGACGGCGAACGTGGTACCGAACGAGGCCCGCCTCTCCGGCTCGCTGCGGCTGATGCGCGCGGAGGACCGCGACCTCGCGCTGGAGGGGCTCGCCGAGGTCGTCCACGGCACCGCCAAGGCGCACGGCTGCCGGGCTGAACTGGAGATCCGTCCGTGCGAACCGGTGCTGCACAACGACGCCGGGCTCACCCAGCACGCGCACCGGCGGCTCGTCCGCGCGGGGGCGAACGTCGACCTCGACTTCCGGTCGTTCGGCGCCGACGATTTCGCGCACTACTGCGGGGTGACGCGCGGCCTGATGATGTTCGTCGGCCTCGGTGACACCGCCGGCGCTCCCAGCCTGCACGACGAGCTGTTCCTGCCGCCGGACGCAGCAGTCGGGCAGGTGGCTTCCGCGCTGATCGCGGGCTTTTTGGCCGCCGTCGAGGGCTGACGGTCCCAAGACGCGGAAGAAGCGCTACGGTGGCCGACGTGAATACCGCCTCGGCAGCGTTCCTCGCGACCATCCCCAGCCCCGACCAGGGCGTCTGGCATATCGGACCGGTCCCGCTCCGCGCCTACGCGCTCTGCATCATCGCCGGCATCATCGTGGCGATCTGGCTGGGCGAACGGCGCTGGATCGCCCGTGGCGGCACGAAGGGCACCGTCATCGACGTCGCCGTCTTCGCGGTGCCGTTCGGCCTGGTCGGCGGGCGGCTGTATCACGTCATCACCGACAACCAGCTGTACTTCGGCGAGGGCAAGAACCCGGTCGACGCGCTGAAGATCTGGGACGGCGGCCTCGGCATCTGGGGCGCGATCGCGCTGGGCGCGGTCGGCGCGCTCATCGCCTGCCGCCGCCGGGGGATCCCGCTGCCCGCGATGGCGGACGCGCTCGCGCCGGGGATCGTGATCGCGCAGGCACTGGGTCGGGTCGGCAACTACTTCAACCAGGAACTCTACGGCGCGCACACGGATCTGCCGTGGGGACTGGAGATCTACCAGCGCTACAACCCGGCCAACCCGGACGACTTCCTGAACGGCATCGCGATCGGGCACGTCCCGCTGCCGGACAGCCCGGTGCACCCGACGTTCCTCTACGAGCTGATCTGGAACCTCGGCGTCGCGCTGCTGGTCATCTGGGCGGACAAGAAGTTCCGCCTCGGCCACGGCCGCGCGTTCGCGCTCTACGTCGCCGGGTACACCGCGGGCCGGTTCTGGATCGAGATGATGCGGACCGACACCGCGAACCACATCCTCGGCCTGCGGGTCAACGTGTGGACCTCGATCCTGCTGTTCGCCGCGGCGATCGTCTACTTCGTCCTCGCCGCCAAGCGAGGGCCGCGGGAGCTGCCGGAAACGCTGTGGAACAAGGGCGTGCCACGAGACGACCCCTCGGATGCCGAAGACGCGCCCAAGAGCGAGGAACACGCGGAGATCGCGGCGGCCCCGGACACGGTCCGGGACTCGGCCGTCGACAAGGCGACCGAGGACCCGAAGCCCGACTCCGAGAAGTAGCGCTCCGCGTTGCCCACCACCACCTCGAGCGCGGACGTCGTCACCGAGCCGACGGAGATCGCGTTCACCCGGACCTTCGGCGCGAGGTACGCGGCGAAGCCCCGTCCGGTCACGCGGCCCATGACGGACGAGATGTTGACGACCGAGCCGCCGGTCTCCAGTAGGGACGGTGCCGCCGCGACGGTCAGCGCGTGGGCGGTGGAAACGGTGAAGCGGAAGGATTCTTCGAGGAACTCGGTGCTGGTTTCCAGCAGCGGCCGGGTCGCTCAGACGTCGCCGCGCCGATCCCGCGTCCGGCGCCGGTGACGACGGCGACCGGGTCCGTGAGCCGGAAACGGCCAGGATCAAGCGCAGAACAGTAACATGTTCTAGTTATGTGGCCCAGCGTGCGAAGCGCGCCCGAAGTGACTAGGGTCGCCTCGCCGCGTCTCGTGACAACCCGGAACAGGACATATACTTAGCGGGACGAACTACCGTGACCCCATCAGGAACTGTGTCGTTCCGGGCATCCAGATCGTTACCCATCAGCGGGCTTTCTCGTCCGATGAACTGATGCCCGCATGTTTCCCAGGTGTTAAAGTCGCGCTAACGAACGGGCCATCGTCGTCCCGTGCGCATTCCCCCGGCCGGCCCGTCCGGCCCGCTGAGCACAGACGACGAAGGAGGTCCCTTCATGATCTTCTCCGCCATTCCCGGCAAACAAGGTCTCTACGATCCCGAATCCGAACAGGACTCCTGCGGTGTGGCCATGGTGGCCGACGTCCGCGGGCGCCGCTCGCACGGCATCGTCACCGACGGCCTGGCCGCGCTGACGAACCTCGACCACCGTGGCGCCGCCGGTGCGGAGCCGACCAGTGGCGACGGTGCGGGCATCCTGTTGCAGCTACCCGACGGGCTGCTGCGGGCCGAAGTGGAGTTCGCCCTGCCCGAGGCCGACGCGGACGGTCACCAGACCTACGCGACCGGGATCGGTTTCCTGCCATCGGACACCGAGGAGCGCGGCGAGGCCGTCGCCCTGATCGAGCGGATCGCCACCGAAGAGGGCCTCGACGTCCTCGGCTGGCGTGAGGTCCCGGTCGACGCCGACCGCGCCGGCATCGGCCCGACGGCACGTTCGGTGGCGCCGCATTTCGCGATGCTGTTCGTCGCGGGCGCCGAGACCGACGGACGGCGCCCCGGCGGGCTCGAACTGGACCGCCTGGCCTTCTGCCTGCGCAAGCGCGTCGAGAACGAGAGCGTGACCGCGGGACGGGGCACCTACTTCCCGTCGCTGTCCTCGCGGACGATCGTCTACAAGGGAATGCTGACCCCCGAGCAGCTCCCGCTCTTCTTCACCGACCTGACCGACACCCGGCTCACCAGCGCCATCGCGCTCGTGCACTCCCGGTTCTCCACCAACACCTTCCCGTCGTGGCCGCTGGCGCATCCGTTCCGGTTCGTCGCGCACAACGGCGAGATCAACACCATCCGGGGCAACCGCAACCGCATGCGCGCCCGCGAGGCGCTGCTCGAATCGGACCTCATCCCCGGCGACCTCACCCGCCTGTACCCGATCTGCTCGGCCGACGCGTCGGACTCCGCCTCCTTCGACGAGGTGCTGGAGCTGCTGCACCTCGGCGGCCGGTCGCTGCCGCACGCGGTGCTGATGATGATCCCCGAGGCGTGGGAGAACCACACCGGGATGAACGCCCAGCGTCGTGCGTTCTACCAGTTCCACGCCAGCCTGATGGAGCCGTGGGACGGCCCGGCCTGTGTCACCTTCACCGACGGCACGCTCGTCGGCGCGGTGCTGGACCGCAACGGCCTGCGTCCCGCCCGATGGTGGCGCACCGCCGATGACCGGGTCGTGCTGGCCAGTGAGGCCGGAGTCCTCGACGTCGCCCCCGCGGACGTCGTGGCCAAGGGCCGTCTCAAGCCCGGGCGCATGTTCCTGGTGGACACCGAGGCGGGCCGGATCGTCGACGACGAAGAGGTCAAGTCGGAGCTGGCCAAGGAACTCCCGTACGAGGGCTGGCTGCACGCCGGTCTGCTGCAGATCGCCGACCTGCCCGACCGCGACCACATCGTGCAGAGCCACGATTCGGTGCTGCGGCGTCAGCTTTCCTTCGGCTACACCGAAGAAGAGCTGAAGATCCTCCTCGCGCCGATGGTGGCCAAGGCGGCCGAGCCGATCGGTTCGATGGGTTCCGACAGTCCGCCCGCGGTGCTGTCGCAGCGTTCCCGGCTGCTCTACGACTACTTCAAGCAGAATTTCGCGCAGGTCACCAATCCGCCGCTGGACGCGATCCGCGAAGAGCTGGTCACCTCGATGAGCCGGATCATGGGCCCCGAGCGGAACCTGCTCGCCCCCGGCCCGGCCTCGTGCCGCCACGTGCAGCTGCCGTATCCGGTGATCGACAACGACGAACTCGCCAAGCTGATCCACATCAACGACGACGGCGACCTTCCCGGCTTCGCGTGCAGTGTCCTTTCCGGACTGTACGAAGTGGACGGCGGGGCCGACGCGCTGGCGTCCGCGATCGAACGGGTCCGGCGCGAGGCCTCCGAGGCGATCGCGGCGGGCGCGCGCACCCTCGTGCTGTCCGACCGCGACTCCGACCACCGCATGGCGCCGATCCCGTCGCTGCTGCTGGTGTCCTCGGTGCACCACCATCTGGTGCGCACCAAGGAAAGGCTCCGCGTCGCGCTGGTCGTCGAGACCGGTGACGCCCGCGAGGTCCACC
Source organism: Amycolatopsis coloradensis (assembly GCF_001953865.1). GTDB lineage: Bacteria > Actinomycetota > Actinomycetes > Mycobacteriales > Pseudonocardiaceae > Amycolatopsis > Amycolatopsis coloradensis. The sequence goes on along the minus strand of NZ_MQUQ01000016.1, from coordinate 34,965 downwards.
ACATCGCGCTGCTGCTGGGCTACGGCGCCGCCGCGGTGAACCCGTACCTGGCCTTCGAGACCATCGAGGACATGATCTCGACCGGTGCGATCACCGGCATCGAACCGGCCAAGGCGATCCGCAACTACGTCAAGGCGCTCGTCAAGGGCGTTCTGAAGATCATGTCGAAGATGGGCATCTCGACCGTCGGCGCGTACACCGCGGCGCAGGTGTTCGAATCCTTCGGGCTGAGCCAGGATCTGCTCGACGAGTACTTCACCGGGACGTCGTCGAAGCTCGGCGGCGTCGGACTGAGCGTGCTCGCCGAAGAGGTCGCCACCCGCCATCGCCGCGCGTACCCGGACAACCCGACCGACCGGGTCCACCGTGGACTCGAGACCGGCGGCGAGTACGCGTACCGCCGCGAGGGCGAACTGCACCTGTTCACCCCGGAGACCGTCTTCCTGTTGCAGCACGCGACGAAGACCGGCCGCGAAGAGGTCTACAAGCAGTACTCCGACGAGGTGCACCGCCTCTACCGCCAGGGCGGCGCGCTGCGCGGGCTGTTCTCCTTCCGCGAGGGCACCCGCGAACCCGTCCCGCTGGACGAGGTCGAGCCCGTCGAGGCCATCTTCAAGCGCTTCAACACCGGCGCGATGTCCTACGGCTCGATTTCGGCCGAGGCACACGAAACCCTCGCCATCGCGATGAACCGTATCGGCGGCCGGTCCAACACCGGTGAGGGCGGGGAAGACCCCGAACGCCTGTACGACCCGGAGCGGCGCAGCGCGATCAAGCAGGTCGCGAGCGGCCGGTTCGGCGTCACGAGCGAGTACCTGGTCAACGCCGACGACATCCAGATCAAGATGGCGCAGGGCGCGAAGCCGGGCGAGGGCGGGCAGCTGCCGCCGAACAAGGTGTACCCGTGGATCGCGCGGACGCGGCACTCCACGCCGGGCGTCGGGCTCATCTCGCCGCCGCCGCACCATGACATCTACTCGATCGAGGATCTCGCCCAGCTGATCCACGACCTCAAGAACGCCAACGAGAACGCCCGCATCCACGTGAAGCTGGTGTCCTCGCTCGGCGTCGGCACGGTCGCGGCGGGCGTGTCGAAGGCACACGCCGACGTCGTGCTGATCTCCGGCCACGACGGCGGCACCGGTGCCTCCCCGATGAACTCGCTCAAGCACGCGGGGACGCCGTGGGAGATCGGACTCGCCGAGACACAGCAGACGTTGCTGCTCAACGGTTTGCGTGACCGGATCACCGTGCAGGTCGACGGCGCGATGAAGACCGGCAAGGACGTCGTCGTCGCCGCGCTGCTCGGCGCGGAGGAGTACGGCTTCGCGACGGCGCCGCTGATCGTCGAAGGCTGCGTCATGATGCGCGTCTGCCACCTCGACACCTGCCCGGTCGGCGTCGCGACCCAGAGCCCTGATCTGCGCAAGCGCTACACCGGCCAAGCCGACCACGTCGTCAACTACTTCCGGTTCGTCGCCGAAGAAGTCCGGGAAACGTTGGCGGCACTCGGTTTCCGCACCCTCGACGAGGCCATCGGCCACGCCGAGATGCTGGACACCGACAAGGCGATCGAGCACTGGAAGGCCTCCGGGCTCGACCTGTCGCCGATCTTCGAGATGCCGAAAGAGACCCCGTACGGCGGGGCGAAGCGGCGCACGCGAACGCAGGACCACGGCCTGGAACACGCGCTCGACCGGACGCTGATCCAGCTCGCCGAGGCGGCGCTGGAGGACGCGCATCCGGTGCGGCTGGAACTGCCGGTGCGGAACGTGAACCGGACCGTCGGCACGCTGCTCGGTTCCGAGATCACCCGCCGCTACGGTGGCGAGGGCCTGCCCGAGGACACGATCCACGTGCTGCTGACCGGTTCCGCCGGGCAGTCGCTCGGCGCGTTCCTGCCGCGTGGCATCACCCTCGACATGGTCGGTGACGCGAACGACTACGTCGGCAAGGGCCTGTCCGGCGGGCGGATCATCGTGCGCCCGCATCCGGACGCGAAGTTCGCCGCCGAAGGCCAGACCATCGCCGGGAACACGCTCGCCTACGGGGCCACCGGCGGCGAGATGTTCCTGCGCGGCCAGGTCGGCGAACGGTTCTGCGTGCGCAACTCCGGCGCGGTGGTCGTCGCCGAGGGCGTCGGCGACCACGCCTTCGAGTACATGACCGGCGGGCAGGCCGTGGTGCTCGGCCCGACCGGGCGCAACCTCGCGGCAGGCATGTCCGGCGGCGAGGCCTACGTGCTCGACCTCGACCGGAGCCGGGTCAACGAGGAGATGGTGAACCTCCTGACCCCGCGGTCCGAGGATCTCGCCTGGCTCAAGAAGACCGTGCAGAAGCACTACGACCTCACACGTTCGGCCGTGGCCGCGTCGCTGCTCGGCGACTGGCCGCGTCGCTCGGCGGCGTTCACCAAGGTGATGCCCCGCGACTACCAGCGTGTCCTTGACGCGGCGAAGGCGGCGCGTGCCGCGGGCCGCGACGTCGACGAAGCGATCATGGAGGCCGCACGTGGCTGACCCGACCGGTTTCCTGAAGTATGAGCGCGAAGAGCCGAAGAAGAAGTCCAAAGAGGAGCGTCTCGCCACCTGGGGCGAGGTGTACGCCGACGTGGAACCCGGCGAGCGCAACGAACAGGTGCGCAAGCAGGCCTCGCGGTGCATGGACTGCGGCATCCCGTTCTGTCACTCCAGTGGTTCCGGCTGCCCGCTGGGCAACCTGATCCCGGAGTGGAACGACCTGGTGCGCCGCGGCGACTGGGCCGCGGCGAGCGACCGGCTCCACGCGACCAACAACTTCCCCGAGTTCACCGGGAAGCTGTGCCCCGCGCCGTGCGAGGCGGGCTGCGTCCTGTCGGTCTCGCCGATGTCCGGCGGCCCGGTGGCGATCAAACGCGTCGAGCAGACCATCGCCGACCAGTCCTGGGAAGCGGGCTACGTCCAGCCGCAGATCTCGGCGGTCTCGTCGGGCCAGCGGGTCGCGGTCGTCGGCTCCGGCCCGGCCGGGCTCGCCGCCGCGCAGCAGCTGACCCGCGCCGGCCACGAAGTGACCGTCTACGAACGGGATGATCGGCTCGGCGGCCTGCTGCGATACGGTATCCCCGAGTTCAAGATGGAGAAGAAGGTCCTCGACCGGCGGCTCGCGCAACTCCGCAACGAGGGCACGAAATTCGTCACCGGCTGCGAGGTCGGCGTCGACCTGACCGTCGAGGAACTCCGGGCGGGCTACGACGCGGTGGTGCTCGCCGTCGGCGCGCTGCGCGGCCGCGACGACACGACGACCCCAGGCCGCGAGCTGTCCGGGATCCACCTGGCGATGGAACATCTGGTCCCGGCCAACAAGTACGTCGAGGGCGACGGCCCGTCGTCGGTCGACGCCGCGGGCAAGCACGTGGTCATCATCGGCGGTGGCGACACCGGCGCCGACTCTTACGGCACCGCGACCCGCCAAGGCGCGCTTTCGGTGACCCAGCTGGACCAGTACCCGACGCCACCGTCCACAAGGGACGACGAGCGGTCGCCGTGGCCGACCTGGCCGTACATCCTGCGCACCTATCCGGCGCACGAGGAGGCGGGCGAGCGCAAGTTCGCCGTCGCGGTCACCCGGTTCCTCGGTGACGACGACGGCACCGTGCGTGCCATCGAACTCCGGCAGGTTCGCGTGGTCAAGGACCCCGAGACCGGCAAGCGGATGGTGACCCCGGTCAACGACGAGGTCGAGGAACTGCCCGCCGACCTCGTCCTGCTCGCGATCGGGTTCGAGGGTGTCGAGCACATGCCGCTGCTCGACGGGCTCGGGCTGTCGTTGACCAGGCGTGGCACGCTTTCGTGCGGCGCGGACTGGCAGACCTCCTCGCCCGGCGTGTTCGTCTGCGGCGACGCGCACCGCGGTGCCTCGCTGGTGGTGTGGGCGATCGCCGAAGGACGCTCGGTGGCGAGTGCCGTCGACGCCTATCTCACCGGTGCTTCGGACCTGCCCGCGCCGGTGCACCCGACGGCGTTGCCGCTCGCCGTCGTCTGATCCCGCTGGAGATGTGCCGCGAAAGCCACTTTCGAGACATCTAGTGTCCCGAAAGTGGCTTTCGCGACATCCGGCGGGGATGACGAACGGCAGCGGGAGACCCCTACCCAAGGCGGAGGGCCGGGATCAGCCTCGGGGCCGACGCGGTAGGGCCGCCACGCGAGTCAAGCTCTCCCGCATGAGAAAAACGCTGGCAATACTGGCTTTCCTGCCACTCGCCGCAGCTTCCCCGGTGACCGCCGAAGCGGCGCCGGCGCTGCGCTGGACGTCACCCTGTCCGGACTACGGCATGACTCCCTCGCCGACCGCGGGCCTCGAATGCGCGAAACTCAAGGTGCCGCTGGACTATGCCGATCCCGGCGGGCGAAAGATCGAACTCACCGTTTCCCGTAAGGCGAGCACCTCGCCGAAACGCCGGGGCGTCCTGCTGATGAACCCTGGCGGTCCCGGGAGCCCCGGTCTGGCGATGCCCGCGCAACTCGCGCAGCGACAGGGGCACACCGGCCTGCTCGACAGTTACGACGTCATCGGTTTCGATCCGCGCGGCACCACCTACAGCACACCGGTGACCTGCGATCTGACCGAGGAGCAGCGGTTCATCCTCGTCGGACCGTATGCGGAAGGTCCCCGTGACGTTGCCGAGAAGGCGACGAAATCCAGTGTGGTGGCCAAGCAGTGCGCCGCGTCGAAGACCAGGGATCTCCTGCCGCACATGACCACCGCCAACACCGCGCGCGACATGGACCGGATCCGGGAGGCGCTGGGGGAGCGGAAGATCTCGTTCTACGGCGTTTCGTACGGGAGCTACCTTGGCGCCGTCTACTCCTCGCTGTTCCCGGCGAAGACGGACCGGATCGTGCTGGACAGCCTTCTCGGCCCGAAAGGCCTGGACGTCCAGGCACACCAGCGCTTCGCGGACGGTTTCGACGACCGGTTCGGTGACTTCACCGCCTGGGCGGCGGCGCGGGACGAGGTCTACCACCTCGGGCGAACGCAGGCCGACGTGACGGCGAAGTTCTTCGAACTGGTCGAAAACCGCCCGGGAATCCGAAGCGACACCTGGGCGGCGCTCTACGACGACGCGAACTTTCCGGCGCTGGCCGAGAAATGGGCCACCCCGGCCGTGTCCGCACAGGGCGGGCCGCTCGACGGCGACAACCACGCGGCACTCCAGCTCCAGGTGCTGTGCAACGACTCCGACTGGCCGGAAAGCGTGCGCTACTACCAAAAGGCCGTCGAACGCGCTCGGGTGACGCATCCGCTGTTCGGCCCCGCCGCCTCGAACATCACCCCCTGCGCGTTCTGGCCGGTGGAGCCCCGCGAACGCCCCGTGCGGATCACCGACCGGGGACCGTCGAACATCCTGCTGGTGCAGAACCTCCGCGACCCGGCGACGCCACTCGTAGGGGCGTTGGGACTGCGCTCGGCGCTGGGCGGACGGGCCAGGTTCGTCACCGTCGACGCGGGCGGGCACGGCGTTTTCACCAAGGAGAACGCGTGCGGGAACGACGTCGTCGTCCGATACCTGCGGGACGGCGTCCTTCCCGCCACCGATTCGCACTGCCTCGCTTGACCAGGAGAACAGTACGAAGATCAGCCCAGACAGCTGGCCTATTTAAGGGGGAATGCTGGGGCGGACTTCGTGACCCCACACCCCAGCCACCTTTGCCCTACCTCTCAATGACTCTTTCGAGTGACGGTGTAGACGTCCAGGGGGCCTGTCGCGAGTACTCCGCATGAGCGAACCGACTGGAGGTGATGATCATGGAATCGTGGGCTGTCCTCGCGATCGTCGTCCCGGCCGCCGTCACGATTCTCCGCGACCTCGTGGCACTGCGCCAGGACGCCGTCCGGAGGCATAACATCGAGCGCCTCGTGGAACTCGCGCCGTCGGGGCTGTGGGTCGTCGACCGGACCGCGAACGGCGGGGCAATGGAAATCGTGACGGGCAGGCCGGCGGAGCGATCGGGGTCATGACCGAATATTCGGAACGATTCGAAGACTTCTACGTCGATACCGCCCGAAGAACCAGGGATATCGCGAACTTCTTGGCGGGCGACCGTGAAATCGGGAGCGACGCGGCGCAGGACGCCTATCTGGTGATGTTCGAACGCTGGGACGAACGCAAGGCGCGGCCCCCGAGCGACAACCGTCGCTACGTGGTCGGCATCGCCGCGAAGAAAGTGGCCGACTGGTACCGGCGCAACAACCGGTTCGTTCCCCTCGACGACGAGAACGAGTTCCCGGGGCAGGGCGACCTCCACGAGCAGGTGCTCGATCGGCTGACGTTGTACAAGGAAGTGACGCTGCTTCTGGAGAACCAGCCCGCCCGGCGGAGAATGATCGGGATCCTGTACTTCCTCGCGGAGTTCAGCGGCCCGGAGATCGCGGAGCACCTCGAGATCAGCACGTCCACCGTCCGGACACAGGTGGAACGGCTTCGTGTCCGGTTGAGACCGCTGGCCTACCGGCACGAAAGGCTCGATGAAGGAGGTGAGCGGGCATGACCGCGAACGAGGACGAGGCCCTTCGCGGGCTCGTGCGGCAAGCCTACGAAGCCGCCTCTGCCGAGAGTGAGTTCGAGGTCGAAGCAGGACTGCGGGAGGTCATGAGCAGGGCAGGCCACTCGATGAGCGCCCACGCCACCGGCTCAGGGAAAACGGCGTCGTTCGTCGGGGCATTGGGCCAGGCCGCCGCCGACCTTCTTGTCAACTCGCCCTGGATTGTTTACGACGCGTCGTCGGATTCGGAGAATGATTCCGGCACCCGCTTGAACACGCTCGTCGCGAGGACTCTCGACGGTGGCTATTCCTGCGAGCCGGGGGAAGGGCGGAGGGTTTCCTTCGGGCGGAACCATCACGACGTCCACATCCCCTTGGGCGTCGACGATCGCCGGGTCGCTCGCGAATGCGGTGAGCTGACCTTCCACGACGGCCTCTGGCGGGTGCGCAACACCGGAAAGGTGCCGATCAGGCTGGGCTTCCGCCTGGTCCTGCCGGACGGGGAGCCGCTCCCGCTCGGTCCGGGCTATTCGACCCTGCTGGTCGAAGGCTCGCCGGGCCGGGTCCACGCGCTGGAACTGCGAGTCGTCGGGCGGGACCACGCGATCCCCGTCGCGCGCCCGAACGACCAGACCGTGGTTCCGGCGACCTGGTCACTCTCGCCGGTGGAAAGGGTGCTGTTGACGACGCTCAGCCAGCGGTATCTGCTTCACGAACCGGAGCCACGGCCGTTGTCCGCGCGGACCGCGGCCGCTTCGCTGGCGGAATTGCAGCCGGACGTCAACTGGACGGCCAGACGCGTCGAACACATCGTGACCGCTGTCCGCACACGCTTGGCCGCAGCCGGTGTCCCGGGGCTGACGAGGGAAGAAGTCGGTGAACCGGTCGGCGATGCGTTGAAGCGCAACCTGATCCGCGAACTGCTGAAATCCGCGACCTTGACACCGGTCGACCTCGGGTTGTTGCGGCAGGACCGCCACCGCGTCGGATAGGGCCGTTTTCGAACGCCGCGGGTGAGGACACGTTCTCGCCCGCGGCGTTCGCCGTGCTCGGCCGAACGGTCCATACGCGACCACGGATGCGGCCGAACGGCCGCTTGTACGGCCAGTAGTGAGGCAAATACTTTCAGAATGTCGTGCAAGTCATACGGCAATTCACCGGTGGCGAAAGGTGGTACGCCATGAAGAGGACGGCTTCCCGGGCCGGGATCCTGGCGGCGTTCGTGGGACTGGCGGTGACGGCGCTGACGGCGGTCGCGAGTTCCGCTCACGCCGGACCGGTCCACCATCAGGCGGCGGTCGACGCGCAGGCGGTCGCGGCGTACTGGACGCCCGAGCGGATGCGGTCGGCGATCCCGATCGAACAACTGGTCAAGGCCCCGGACCTTTCGCCGAAGGACGTCGCGAAGGGGGAGAGCACGATCATCCAGAGCATCCCCAACGGCGGCGGTGCGTGGACCGGGGCGGGCAAAGTCGCGCAGACCGCCGGCCGCGTGTTCTTCACCATGGGCGGGCGAAACGCGTCGTGCTCCGGTGACGCTGTCACCAGCGCGAACGGCAGCGTTGTCATCACCGCTGGGCACTGCGTGAAGTACCAGGGCGCCTGGCACACCAACTGGACGTTCGCGCCCGGTTACGACAACGGCAACACGCCCTACGGCACCTGGGCCGCGAAGAGCACGCTGACCACTCCGCAGTGGGAAGCGAGCGAAGACATGAATTACGACGTCGGCGCGGCCGTGGTCAACCCGCTCAACGGGCAGAAGCTGACCGACGTCGTCGGCGCACAGGGGATCGCGTTCAACCAGGCGCGCAACCAGACGATGTACACGTTCGGTTACCCGGCGGCGGCGCCGTACGACGGCACGAAGCTGATCTATTGCAGCGGAAGCACGATCACCGACTTCCTGCTGACCAAGGACCACGGGATGAACTGCGACATGACCGGTGGTTCGAGTGGTGGCCCGTGGTTCCTCAACTTCAGCGAGGCGACCGGCGCGGGTGTCCAGGCTTCGGTGAACAGTTTCGGTTACACCTTCCTGCCCGGCTACATGTTCGGCCCGTACTTCGGCGTGGACGTCCAGAACCTCTACAACAAGGCGCAGGCCGCCTGAGCACACCGGTCGCCCGTCCACCTTTTGGGAGCTTCGTCCCGGTGGGCGGGCGGCTTTCGCGGCGGCATATCCTGGTGCCTGTGAACTGGACAGTGGACGTTCCCGTCGACACGCTCCCCGAACTGCCTCCTCTCCCTCCCGAGCTGCGCAATCGGCTCGACGACGCGCTTTCCCGGCCCGCGGCGCAGCAGCCCGAATGGCCGGATCCCGAGCTGACGAAACGCGTACGCGGCGTGCTGGAGAGCGTGCCGCCGATCACCGTCCCCGCCGAGATCGACCGGCTTTCCGACCGGCTCGCCATGGTCGCCCGCGGCGAGGCGTTCCTGCTGCAGGGCGGTGACTGCGCGGAGACGTTCGAGTCGAACACCGAACCGCACATCCGCGCCAACCTGCGCACCCTTTTGCAGATGGCCGTCGTGCTCACCTACGGCGCGAGCCTGCCGGTGGTGAAGGTCGGCCGGATCGCCGGCCAGTACGCGAAGCCGCGTTCGGCCTCCACCGACGCGCTCGGCCTGCCGGTGTACCGCGGCGACATCATCAACTCGCTCGTCGCCAAGCCCGAACTCCGCGTGCCCGACCCCGGCCGGATGATCCGCGCCTACGCCAACGCGGGTGCCGCGATGAACCTCGTCCGCGCGCTCACCGGCGCCGGGATGGCGGACCTGCACCAGGTGCACGACTGGAACAAGGACTTCGTGAAGTCCTCGCCCGCCAGCGAGCGCTACGAGGCGCTGGCCGCGGAGATCGACCGCGGTCTGCGGTTCATGTCGGCCTGCGGGGTCACCGACACCTCACTGCAATCCACCGAGATCTTCGCCAGCCACGAGGCACTGCTGCTGGACTACGAGCGCTCGATGCTGCGGATGGACCGCGCGGACGCGACGAACCCGAAGCTGTACAACCTGTCCTCGCACTTCCTGTGGGTGGGTGAGCGGACCCGGCAGCTCGACGGCGCGCACATCGCCTTCGCCGAACTGCTGGCCAACCCGATCGGCCTCAAGATCGGCCCGACGACCACGCCCGAGCAGGCCGTCGAGTACGTCCGGCGGCTCGACCCGCGCAACGAGCCCGGCAGGCTGACACTCATCGCCCGGATGGGCAACGGCAAGGTCCGCGAGGTGCTGCCCGCTATCGTCGAGAAGGTCGAGGCGTCCGGGCACAAGGTCATCTGGCAGTGCGACCCGATGCACGGCAACACGCACGAGTCGTCGACGGGCTACAAGACCCGGCACTTCGACCGTATCGTGGACGAGGTCCAGGGCTTCTTCGAGGTGCACCGCAAGCTCGGCACCTACCCCGGCGGCATCCACGTCGAGCTGACCGGCGAGGACGTCACCGAATGCCTCGGCGGCGCGCAGGAGATCTCGGATCTGGACCTTTCGGGCCGATACGAGACCGCTTGCGACCCGCGTCTCAACACGCAGCAGTCACTGGAGCTGGCGTTCCTGGTCGCGGAGATGCTTCGCGGCTGACGGGGCCCTCGGATGTTATGAACGGACCTTTCATAACAAATTCTGTTATGAAAGGTCCGTTCATAACACGCGCTAAGCGGTGTCCAGGAGACGCGAAGCCGACTTGAGCACCCCGTCCCGCAGCGAACCCACGTCCGAGACCGCCGCCCCGTTCGCCTGTAGTCCGATGTGGACGGAATCCCGATAGGTCGCCACCGCGATCCCGACCGCCTGCCGTGGCGCCAGCGGCACGAACGGGTACACGCCCTCGAGCCGTGTCCCGTCGAGGGTGAGCCGGTCCGGTGGCACCGGCACCGTGGTCACCACGAGGTCGAACAGCAGCGGCGTGGCCAGTCCGGCGGCCTTGGTGCCGAGCCGGTGCAGGATCGGCGGCATCCGGTCGGCGAGCAGCGGGAACGCGCCGGCGCCCCGGGCCGGGCCCGCGGCCTTGTTCCGGCCCATCTCGCGCTGGACGGCCAGCAGCCGATCCACCGGATCGTCGAGCCCGACCGGCAGCTCGCAGAGGTACCCGGACAGCTTGTTGCCGCCGAGTTGCCCGGCCGACCGCCGGCGCATGCTGACCGGGATGAGTGCCCGCAGGGTCCGGTCGTCGGCGCGCTGGCCGCGGTTGATCATCCATTCGCGCAGCGCGCCGGAGAGGACCGCCAGCACGACGTCGTTGGCAGTACCGCCGTGGGCCCGGCGGATCCGCCGGATCTCGGCGGTGTCCAGCCGGGCGAAGCCGAGACGGCGTTCGGTCGACGGTGGCGCGCTGATCGGCGACAGCGGCGAGCGGGTCGCGCGGACGACCGACGACGCGATCCTGGCGGACTCCCCGGCCTGGGCCAGCGTGGAACCCAGCACGTCCTTGATCGCGTCCACAGGGGACCGTGGCGCGGGTGACCCGGCCCCGCTGTGCACGCGCCTCACCTTGCGGGGGAGCGCGTCGAGCAGGCCCGAGGCGACGGCGTACGCGCCGGCACCGTCGGTGAGCGCGTGGTGCAGTTTCAGCAGCAGCGCGAACTCGCCGTCCGGCAGGCCGGTGACGAGATGCAGGTTCCACAAGGGCTTTCCGGTGTCGAGCGGTCGTCCCATCCACCGCGACGCGTAGGCGGAGAGCGGGTCCGGTTCGTACAGGGAGCTCAGGTGGTGATGTGAAATATGTTCACTGGCAACGAAAGTCGGGTCCTCCACCCAGCTGGCGGCGCCGGGCGGGAACAGCGCGGCGCGAGGGCGCCGGCGAAGCTTCGGGATCCGGGCGGCCCGCTCGGCGAGCAGCGAGGTCAGCTTACGCGCGTGCACCTGCCCGTGCGGACGGAAGGTGACCACCGCGCCCATGTGCATGGGCGTCGTTTCGCTTTCCAGGCAAAGGAAAGCGACATCGAGTGCGCTCAGCTGGGGGCCTGACATCAGTGACCTTTCCCGGATCCGGCGGCGATGGGCACAACTTCACCAGCCTGACATGACGGGCGGGTGGTCGTCATGTTTCGCGGGCGCTAATTACCGCCGGTTTCACTCGAACGATGGGACCTCGGCCGGACATGGCCCACCGCTTCGCGGCCAGATGGTGGACGACCCGGCGCGAGAACTCGCTCGCGAACTGTCGGTGGGGCCCGGCAGACTGCACGACCATGACCGACGAACCGAAGCGCCCCGAACCACCGCTCACCGGCGATGAGCGCACCCAGCTGAACGGCTTTCTCGACTTCCTCCGCGCCACCGTGGTGTGGAAGTGCTCCGGGCTCACCGACGAACAGGCCCGGCGCCCCCTCGTACCCAGTGAGCTGACCACCGTCGCCGGTCTGCTCGGGCACCTGACCCTGGTCGAGCAGTACTGGTTCAACGTGGTGCTCGACGGCCAGGAGGACGTCTGGAAGGAGGCACTCGAAACCGACCCCGACGCCGAGTTCCGGGTCGCCATGCAGACCCCGGTCGAGCAGCTGATCGCCGCCTACGAGGCCGAATGCGAGCGGAGCCGCAAGATCGTCGCCAGGATGGGACTGGACGACGAGGTCGCCTTCCGTGGCGACCGCAAGGTCAACGTGCGGTTCGTGGTCACGCACATGATCGAGGAGACCGGCAGGCACGCCGGCCACCTCGACCTGTTGCGTGAGCTGACCGACGGCCTCACCGGGGAATGACCCGGCGCGGGGGCAGGGGGAAGAACCCGCTGGTCCGCTCGACATACGTCGCGTATCCCGGCCGGGACCGCCGCAAACCCTTCTCCAGCAAGGGCTTTCCGGTGCCCTTGGCCAGCGTGTAGGTCATCGCGATCGGCGACAGCACGGTCGCCGCCCCCACCCAGCTCGAACACGCCAGCAGGTACAGGCCCCACCACACGCACGCGTCGCCGAAGTAGTTGGGATGCCGCGTGTAACGCCACAGCCCGCTGTCGAGCACCTTCCCCTTGTTGTCCGGGTCGGCCTTGAAGCGGCGCAGCTGCTCGTCGCCGATGGTCTCGAATGCGAAGCCGACCAGCCACACCGCGACGCCGATCCACGCCGTCACGCCGAAGGAGCCGCCGTACATCGCGAACTGGACCGGGAGCGACACGAACCAGAGCACCACCGCCTGGAACAAGTACACGCGGACGAACAGCTTGAGCGCCGGATTCTCCCCGGCGCTCTCCGCCATCCGCACGTAGCGGGGGTCTTCTGGCAGCTTGTGGTTGCGCAGGTGGAGGTGCACGCCGAGACGCACACCCCAGATCACCGTCAGTGCCGCGGCGACCACGCGCAGCGCCACCGGCCCGTCCCCGAGCGGGGCGGCGACCAGCGCGACGAGCGCGAAGCCCGGCCCCCAGAACGTGTCGACGGTGTCGTAGCGCTTGCGTGCCAGCGCGATGCCGAAGGTGACGACGATCGCCAGCAGGGTCACCCCGGCGGTGACGAGCAGGGTCCCCCCGAGAGGCATCAGGACCACTCCCGGGTGGCGGGCAGCCCGCTCGAACCCTCGTCGGACGAGCGGACCGCGAGGATCTGGTCCACGCCCATCCGGTTCTCCTCGAACGCGAGCGCGCCGCCGACTAGGTAGAGCCGCCAAACCCGCGCCCCGGCTTCGCCGATCAGCGCCACGACGTCGTCCCAGTTGCTTTCCAGGGTCTTCTCCCAGGCCCGGACCGTCCACACGTAGTGCTCGCGCAGCGCGTGGACGTCGCGGATCTCGAACCCGGCGTTCTCCAGATGCCCGAGCGTGCGGCTCAGCGGCCGCATCGTCATGTCGGGGGCGATGTAGCGCTCGATGAACGCGCCGCCGCCGGGCGCCACCGCGCCGCGGGACATCTGTTGCAGGACCAGCCGCCCGGTGGGCTTGAGCATCCGGAACAGCGTCCGCGTGTACTCGGGGTAGTTCTCCTCACCGACGTGTTCACCCATCTCGATGGTGGCGACGGCGTCGAAGGGCTCGTCGGTCAGTTCGCGATAGTCCTGCCTGCGGACTTCGACGCGATCCTCCAGGTCGTGCTGGGCGAGGCGGCCCCGGACGTGCTGTAGCTGTTCCGCCGAAAGCGTGATGCCGACGGCGTGCACGCCGTGGTGCTTCGCCGCGTGCACCAGCAGCGAACCCCAGCCGCAGCCGACGTCGAGCAGCCGCATCCCCGGCCGGAGCGCGAGTTTGCGGCAGATCAGTTCGAGCTTGTCCCACTGGGCCTGTTCGAGGTCGTAGCCCTCCTCGCCGGACGTCCAATACGCGGACGAGTAGGCCATCGATTCGTCCATCAGCAGCTGGTAGAAGGCGTTGCCGAGGTCGTAGTGGTGCGAGATCGCGGACTTGTCGCGGAGCAGGCTGTGCAGTTTCCCCGACAGCCGGGCCTCCTCGACGGGCGGTTTGGGCGGCGGCCCGACGACGCCGAGGCTCACCGCGAGCCGGAGGGCTTCGGCCCATTCGCGGGGACCGAGCTTCGCGCCGCGCACGGCGCCGGACCGGGTCAGCGCCCAGATCCGGCGGAATCCGTCGGCGAGGTCGCCTTCGACATCGAGATCACCGGAGACGTAGGCCCTCGCCAGACCCAATTCGCCGGGGGCGTAGAGGAGACGGCGCAGCGCGCGGCGGTTGCGGAGGACCACGGTCGGGGCGTCCGGCGGACCGGCGCGGACGCCGTCCCAGGTACGGAGACCGACCGGGAGGGAACCACCGAGGAGCCGCTCGACGAACGGGACCAGGCGGGACGCGGGACTGTTCGGCATAGTCGTCATTCGCTCCCGGACCGGAAAGGGATGGGTCGGACGATGCGCCGGTTCACGCGATCCAATCCTCTCGCGGCCCGGCTCCGAATGCCTCACGTGCACATCAAGGGTCAACGCATCGGAGTCATCGGCAGCGGCGTCGCCGGCCTCACGGCCGCGTACTTGCTGCAACGCCGCTACGAAGTGCTGCTGTTCGAAGCCGAAGACAGGCTGGGCGGGCACGCGCACACCCACGACGTCCCGAGCGCGCGCGGCGGCACCGTCGGCGTCGACTCCGGGTTCATCGTGCACAACGAGCGCACCTACCCGAACCTGCTCCGGTTGTTCGCCGAACTGGGCGTGGCCACCCGCGACACCGAGATGTCGATGAGCATCCGCTGCGACGGCTGCGGCCTCCAGTACGCCGGCGCGAAGGGCCTGAAGGGCCTCTTCGCCCAGCCACGCAACGCCGCACGCGGGCGCTATCTGCGGATGCTCGCCGACGTCAAACGCTTCCATCGGCACGCGAAACGCGTCCTCGAAGCGCCCGAAGCGGGCGATGTCACCCTCGGCGCGTTCCTCGCGATCGGCGGGTACACGAAGTACTTCGTCGACCACTTCATGCTCCCGGTGGTCTCGACCGTCTGGTCGGCCGACCGGAACGACACGCTGAAGTACCCCGCGCGCTACCTGTTCGAATTCCTTCGCAACCACGGGATGCTGTCGGTCGGCGGGTCCCCGAGCTGGCGCACCGTCGTCGGCGGTTCCCGCGAGTACGTCGACCTGGCCGCCAAGCAGCTGACCGCTGTGCACCTGTCGACGCCGGTCCGTTCGGTCGAGCGCACCGCGCGCGGCATCGAGGTCCGCGACGACGCCGACACCCGGCACCGGCTCGACAAGGTCGTCCTGGCCACGCACGCGGATCAGGCGCTGGCGCTCCTCGCGTCGCCGACCAAGGCCGAGCGCGACGTCCTCGGCGCGTTCCGGTACTCCAGCAACGAGGCGTGGCTGCACACCGACACCGGCGTGCTCCCGACGGCGGAATCGGCGCGGGCGGGCTGGAACTACGCCATGCCGTTCTGTGGTGCCGACCTCGGCGCGGTCCAGGTGTCCTACGACATGAACCGCCTGATGCGGCTCGACGAGCCGACCGGCTACGTCGTCACGCTCAACCCCGGCACCGCCCCCGACGACGGAGCGGTGCTGGCCAAGATGAACTACGAACATCCCGTCTACACCCCGGAATCCGTCACTTCCCAGCGACGGCTGCCCGAACTCAGCGACGACACGGTCGCTTACGCCGGGGCGTACCACGGCTGGGGGTTCCACGAGGACGGCTGCGCGTCCGGCGTCCGCGCGGCCGAGAACTTCGGGGTGCGATGGTGACCGTCATAGCCGTGCTCTACGACTCCACGGTGGCGCATGTCCGGCGCAACGATCCGCCGATCTCGTTCGCCCACCGCGTCTATCTGTGGCTCATCGACCTCGACGCGCCACCGAAGTTTCCGAAGTGGCTCCGGCCCTTCGCCCGCTTCGACTCACGAGACCACTTCGCGCCCGAGGACACCTCCAGCATCCGATCCAAATTGGACCGCTGGCTCGCGGCGCGCGGTGTCGACCTTCGAGGCGGCCGGGTCCTGATGCTCGCGGGCGCGCGGATGCTCGGGCACAACTTCAACCCGATCACCCTCTACTGGTGCCACCGGCCCGACGGTGAACTCGAATGCGTCGTCGCCGAGGTCCACAACACCTACCGCGGCAGGCACGCGTACCTCCTGCGCCCCGACGCCGACGGGATCGCCCGCGCGGACAAGGAGTTCTACGTCTCGCCGTTCCAGTCGATGGACGGCGAGTACCGGATGGCGGTGCCGCGGCCGGAGTCGCTGCTCTCGGTCCAGATCGCGCTCCGGCAGGGCGGGGCGACACCGCTGACCGCGTCGCTGCGCGGCGTGCGGCGGCCCGCCACCGCCAAGTGGCTGGTGCACATGCTGATCACCCGTCCGCTCATGCCGCACCGGGTCTCCGCGCTGATCCGGCGGCACGGGGTCAAACTGTGGTTGAAGAAGGCGCCGTCGACTCCGCGGACGCCGCAGACGGCCGGAGGCAGGCTTGATGGATGAATCGGCACGCCCGCGCAGGATGGCGCCCGTTCCCGGACCGGACGGCGAACCGGCAGGTCCGACGGCCGAGGAACTGCTCGTCCGGGTGGCGAAAGGCGACGAGCGGGCCTTCGACGCGCTCTACGATCAGCTCGCGGGCCCGGTACTCGGCCTGGTACGGCGGATCCTCCGTGACGTCGCACAGTCGGAAGAAGTCACCCAGGAGGTGATGGTGGAGCTGTGGCGCACGGCCACGCGCTACTCCCCGGAGCGGGGGAGCGCGCTGAACTGGGCCATGACGCTCGCGCACCGCCGCGCCGTCGACCGCGTCCGGTCGGCGCGGGCCAGCTCGGACCGCGAGGTCAAAGCGACCTTCGAGGCCGCCCGCGCCCGGCCCTTCGACGAGGTGGCCGAGGCCGTCGCGGCCCGCTGGGAGCGTTCGCAGGTGCGCCGCTGCCTGACCAGCCTGACCGAGCTGCAACGGGAATCCGTGCTGCTCGCCTACTACCAGGGCTACACCTATCGCGAGGTCGCGGAAGTGCTGCGAACCCCGCACGGGACCATCAAGACTCGACTCCGGGACGGCCTGATCAGGCTCCGGGACTGTTTGGGGGTGACGGTATGACGATGCCCGAAATGCACACGCTCACCGGCGCGTACGCCGTCGACGCACTGTCCGAATTGGAGCGTGCCCAGTTCCAGCGTCACCTCGGCGAGTGCGCTTCGTGCGCTCAAGAGGTCCTCGAACTCCAGATGACCGCGACCCGGCTCGGCGCCGCGCTGGCCGAAGACCCGCCGCCCGAACTCAAACGCCGCGTGCTCGCGCAGGCGATGGCGACCCGGCAGCAGCCGCCGAAGACCCGTTTCGAAACCGGGGAACGCGTCAAGGAGCGCCGTCGCGCCCCGCGCTGGGCGATCGCCGCGGCCGCCGCGGCGATCGTCGGGCTCGCGGGCACCGCCGTGTTCGGCGGCATCGCCTACGACAACCACTCGCAGCTGACCGCGGCGCGGGAACAGGCGGACCGGTACGCGCCGGTCGCCGACGTCCTTTCGGCCGCCGATCTCCGGACCGGCCACGCCGAGGCCACCGTCGGGGGAGGCGGCACCGTGGTGATGTCGCGTTCGAAGGACCGGCTCGTCTTCACGGCCGCCCAGCTGCGGAAGAACGATCCGGGCCGGACCTACCAGGCGTGGTTCATGTACGCGGGTGCCGCGCCGAAGCCCGTCGGGCTCATTTCCGGTGGTCAGGACGGTGCGCTGCTGGTCGCCGACGGACTCGGCGGGGCCGAGCGGTTCGCGCTCAGCGTCGAACCGGCGGGTGGATCACCGACAGGATCGCCGTCGAAGGACGTCGTCATGGTCATGCCGATGCCCACCTGATCCCGCTCCTACCAGGCCGCCGTTCAGCGCTGCGGCGGGGTCTCGCTCTTGCGCCCGGGAACATGTTGTGGCAAAACACCTTTGCGACACACGGCGTGGCTACTGGATTCGAGCCTGCCTGGTGCATACCGTCCTGCTTCAACGTCGGCAGTTGACATAACTCTCAATCTGAACTTCAGCTCGAGGGTTTCAGCTGAGGCTCAGCGACCGGCGGGCAACACGAGCACACACGATCAGGAAGGCGGCTCCGATGACGCCCCCGCACAACTACCTTGCGGTGATCAAGGTCGTCGGTATCGGCGGCGGCGGAGTGAACGCCGTGAACCGCATGATCGAGGTCGGCCTCAAGGGTGTCGAGTTCATCGCGGTGAACACCGACGCTCAGGCACTGCTCATGTCCGACGCCGACGTCAAGCTCGACATCGGCCGGGAACTGACCCGCGGCCTCGGTGCCGGCGCCGCCCCCGAGGTGGGGCAGAAGGCCGCCGAGGACCACCGCGACGAGATCGAAGAGGTCATCAAGGGCGCCGACATGGTGTTCGTGACCGCGGGTGAAGGCGGTGGCACCGGCACCGGTGGCGCGCCCGTCGTCGCCCAGATCGCCCGCAAACTCGGCGCGCTGACCATCGGCGTCGTCACCCGCCCGTTCACCTTCGAGGGCAAACGCCGCAGCAAGCAGGCCGAAGACGGCATCCAGCAGCTGCGCAACGAATGCGACACCCTGATCGTCATCCCGAACGACCGGCTGCTGCAGCTGGGCGACATCGGCGTTTCGCTGATGGACGCCTTCCGCTCGGCGGACGAGGTCCTGCTTTCGGGTGTCCAGGGCATCACCGACCTGATCACCACGCCGGGTCTGATCAACCTGGACTTCGCCGACGTCAAGAGCGTCATGTCCGGCGCGGGCTCCGCGCTGATGGGCATCGGCTCGGCGCGCGGCGAGGGCCGGGCGATCCAGGCGGCGGAGAAGGCGATCAACTCGCCGCTGCTGGAAGCGTCCATGGACGGGGCGCACGGCGCGCTGCTGTCGATCGCGGGCGGGTCGGACCTCGGCCTGTTCGAGATCAACGAGGCCGCGTCGCTGGTGCAGGAGTCCGCGCACCCCGACGCGAACATCATCTTCGGGACGATCATCGACGACTCGCTCGGCGACGAGGTCCGGGTCACCGTGATCGCGGCCGGTTTCGACGCCGGCACGCCGACGCACAAGAAGCTCGACCCGTCGACGTTCGGCTCCCGGTCGAACTCGACCGCGTCCGCCCAGGCGGGCCAGGTCAACGGCGGTGGGGCGACTCCGGTGCAGAGCCCGCCCTCCGGGGCGACTCCGGTGCCGTCGACCGGTTCGAACGGCTACCCGGTCGCGCCGCCGCGCACGCACACGCCGATGCCGTCCTCCCGCAACGAGGGCAACAGCTCGCTGAGCGGCGGACTTCCGCAGCCCGGCGGCGGCTCGCGCGGGTACTCGCCGATCGGGTCGAACTCGACCCACGGCAGCCTGCCCGGCCGCGCCACCCCGGTGCACGACGATCCGTCGGACGACGAGGTCGACGTGCCTCCCTTCATGCGGCGGTAGTTTCATCGCGCTGCCGCGATCACGCTGACAGGGCGCTCATTTCAGGGGGAAGGTACATTTTCCCTTGAGGGGGCGCCCTGCCATCGTGATAGCGGGGCCTGTCGGCCAGAAGGCGCGACTTCAAAAGATCAAAAGACCTCGGTCACCTTAGCCACGGTCACTTTGGTCGTGGTCACCTTGGCTGGGGTCGCCTTGGTGTGGGAGGCTGTTTTGCGGGTACGGCGGGTCGTCACGACAAGGGTGGGCGGGGCTTCTCGTGCCCCTTACGACACCTTCAACCTCGGTGATCACGTCGGTGACGACGCGGGCGACGTCTTCGCCAACCGCAAACGTCTCGCCACCGAACTCGGCCTCGCCGAGGACAAACTGGCGTGGATGGAACAGGTCCACGGCCGCACCGCCACCGTCGTCGACGGCTCCGAGACCTCCGCCGCCGAAGCGACCGACGCTCTGGTGACGGCCGAGGTCGGTGTCGCACTCGTCGTGCTCGTCGCAGACTGCGTTCCCGTCATGCTCGCCGACGTCGAAGCCGGTGTCGTCGCCGCTGTCCACGCGGGCCGTGTCGGCGCCAGGGTGGGCGTCGTCCCCGCCGCGATCGAGGCGATGCGCTCGCTCGGCGCCGAACCAGGCCGGACCGAGGCGCTGCTTGGTCCCGCGATCTGCGGCGACTGCTACGAAGTCCCCGCCGACATGGCCGCCGACGTGGAGAAACACGTGCCGGGCAGCGCCTGCAAAACCCGCAAAGGCACCCCGGGGCTCGACCTGCGCGCCGGGCTCTGGCGGCAACTGGCCGACCTCGGCGTCGGCAAGATCGGCGTCGACCCGCGCTGTACCAACGAAGACAAGACGCTGTTCAGCTTCCGCCGCGACGGCACCACCGGCCGGATCGCGGGCATCACGTGGCTGGACGCCTCGTGAGTGACGCCCGTAAGAAGGAACTCGCCGCCAATCTCGCCGAGGTGGAAGACCGGATCGCCGCGGCGTGCGAGGCCGCAGGCCGGGAGCGCGACGAGGTCCGGCTGCTCGCGGTCACCAAGACCTTCCCGGCGCTCGACGCCGCGCTGCTCGCCGACCTCGGCGTGGTCGACCTCGCCGAGAACCGCGATCAGGAGGCGGGCGCGAAGGCCGAAGAGGTCGCCGGTCTGCGTCCGGACGCCCGCGTCCGCTGGCACATGGTCGGCAGTCTCCAGCGGAACAAGGCCAAATCGGTCGTCCGCTGGGCCGACGAGGTCCAGTCCGTCGACTCCGAACGCCTCGCCGACGCGCTCGCGAAGGCGACCAGGTCGGCGCTCGATTCCGGGCAACGCGATCACCCGTTGGACGTCCTCATTCAAGTAAGTCTCGATGACGATCCGAAGCGCGGCGGCGTCCGGGTGAACGAGGTAGGCCAAGTGACGGAGCGGATAGCCCATGTGGGTGATATTCGGCTCTGCGGGCTTATGGCGGTGGCTCCACTGGGTATTGATCCCGCGGAAGCGTTCGAGAAGCTCGCTCGTGCGTCGGAGCGCCTGCGGGAAGAACACCCAAAAGCCCGTGAACTCTCCGCCGGAATGAGCCATGATCTCGAACAGGCGATCGCGCACGGCTCGACCTGTGTGCGTGTCGGAACCGCGTTGCTCGGTGGGCGCGGTTTAGCCTCGCCCTAGGGAATACCGTCTCGTCGCTACGGGGAGTGGTGACAGGGGCGGGGGAGCACGGTGCGGGACGCGGCTAAGGCTAGGGAGAGGCATGAGCGCGCTGCAGAAGCTGAAGGCCTACTTCGGGATGGTGCCCGCGGACGAAGACGGCTATGACGTCGAAGAGGACTACCGGCGAGGCTACGCCTCAAAGGATTATGTCGACGACGACTACGACGACGAGCCACCAGCCCGGTCGCGGGGTGGACGTTACCGGGACGTCGAAGACACGTATGACGAGCCCGTCGCCCGGGCTCGGTCACGCTCCGTGGTCGCGGCGGAGCCGGCGGTCCACGGGGCACTGGCGATGGACCGCCAGCCGGAACCGGTCGCCCGGCTGCGTCCGGTCACGGAGCCGGTCCGTCCGGCCGTCCGTGACCCGCTGAGCCGGATCACCACGCTGCACCCGACGAGCTACGCGGAGGCGCGGGCGATCGGCGAGCACTATCGCGAAGGCATCCCGGTGATCATGAACCTCACCGAGATGGAGAACGCGGACGCGAAGCGTCTCGTCGACTTCGCCGCGGGGCTCGCTTTCGCGTTGCGAGGGTCGATGGACAAGGTCACCAACAAGGTGTTCCTTCTCTCACCGCCCGATGTGGACGTCACGGCGGAAGACCGCCGGCGGATCGCCGAAGGTGGATTGTTCCTGCGCGGCTGATCACCCGGTGACCGCTGAGCGCAGCCGGATGTGATTTTGTCGACTCATCGGCATCTCGTGCCCGTCAACTGCGTCTTTTGACGCGAGGCATGGCAGAGTGGTTACGTGAATGCTGTGTTGCTGGTCGTCTGGTACGTGCTGTTCGCTTTCTGGCTCCTGCTGACGGCACGGATCGTCGTCGAACTCGTGCGTGCTTTCGCTCGCGAGTGGCGTCCTGCCGGAGGGGTTGCGGTAACGCTCGAGACCATCTACACAGTGACCGACCCACCGGTTCGTCTGTTCAGACGAATCATCCCGACCGTACGAATCGGCGGCGTCGGACTGGACTTATCGATTATGGTGCTGCTGTTGGTTGTGTTCTTCGCGATGCAGCTGACAACGCCAGGGTGATTTTCGGGGAAGCCCGGGTGGACCTGCAGGCCATGGAGTGCGTGAGGTGATCTGATGTCGTTGACCCCCGCTGACGTGCACAACGTCGCGTTCAGCAAGCCGCCCATAGGCAAAAGGGGCTACAACGAGGACGAGGTGGACGCGTTCCTCGACCTGGTGGAGACCGAGCTTGCCCGGTTGATCGAGGACAACAACGAGCTGCGGCAGCAGGTCGAACAGCTCGACAACGAGCTTGAGACCACCCGTGGAGAGCTCGAAAACGCCAAGGCGGGAGCTGTCGGCCCGCCGCCACAGGTGCGCGACGAGCCGTCGCGTCGCCTGGCCCCGGTGCCACCGCCGCAGTCGGCGATGGAGCAGACCCAGGCCCATTCGATGGTGCCGGACAACGGGGAGCCCAACGTCCAGGCCGCCAAGGTGCTCGGGCTGGCGCAGGAAATGGCCGACCGGCTCACCGCCGAGGCCAAGACCGAGTCGGACGGCATGCTCGCCGAGGCGAGGACCAAGTCCGAGCAGTTGCTCTCGGACGCACGGTCGAAGTCGGACTCGATGGTGAACGAGGCGCGCACCCGCGCCGAGACCATGCTGAACGACGCGCGGACCCGTGCCGAGACCTTGGAGCGCCAGGCGCGCGACAAGGCGACGACCATGGAGCGCGAGGCTCAGCGCAAGTACACCGAGACCATGAACAACATGAACGCGGAGAAGGGCTCGCTGGGCAAGAAGATCGAAGAGCTGCGCACGATCGAGCGGGAATACCGCACGAGGCTGCGCGGGTTCCTCGAGTCCCAGCTGCGTGAGCTCGACGACCGTGGTTCGGCCGCTCCCGCTTCGGCGTCTTCGTCGAACTCGGGGCAGTCGGGGTCGTCCTCGGGCGGCGGACAGGGTTACTCGTTCGGTCCTCGGGCCGAAGCGGGCTGATTTCTCACCTGGGGTTTTCTACACAGTGGAACGGCCTCGGCACTCTCCGGAGGGTCGGGGCCGTTTCGCTTGCCCGTCGTGTTGTAATTCACCGTGCTCTACATCGTCCTAGTACTGGTACTGGCGGCTCTGGGGCTGCTCGTCGCGGCGCTCATCACCGCGAACTCCCTATGGGCTTGGATCTCCATCGGCCTCTCCGTCGTCGCCGGGTTGCTGCTCGTCTTCGACTTGCTGCGCCGCCGGAAGAAGCGGGCCGTCGCTCCCGCCGAGGAAACGGCGGACGGCGAAGCCGACGAGGAGCCGGAAGCCGACGAGCCTGACGAAGCCGACGACAAGCAGACCGTCCTGATGCCCGCCGCCGGTGAGCTGGGCGACGCGGACGAAGCTCCGGAGCCTCAGCGCAATGGCGACCCGGGCGAGGAGGAGAGCGACCCCGCCGATGTGGTGGTCGTCTCCGAACTCGAGGTCGAGGTCGTCGTCGTCGACGAATACCCGCGCTATCACGTGACGACTTGCGCGTGGCTCGAAACCCGGGCCACGATCCCGCTCGGTATCGGCGAGGCGCGTCAGCTCGGATTCACTCCGTGCGCGCTGTGCACTCCCGACGCCGAGATCGCCGGAGAGCACCGCGACAAGACCAAAGCGGACAGCTAGGCGCTCTTGAGCGTCTGAGCCGCTTTGCCGACCGAGACCACGTCGGCGGCGACCGTGTCGAGAACCAGGCGCTGTTCCTCGTCGGCGTCCGCGACCCCGGTCGATCCGGGGCGCAGCAAAAGCGACGAGGCCGTCACGGACAGGCCACGCAAGGCTTCCGCCGCTTTCTCCGGCGCGTCACGCTGTCCAGGCGCGGGGCTCCTTCGTGCCTGGTTCCGCGGCGAGCAGGCCGTGCTGCGCGACGGCGGCGGCGAGGACCATCAGGAGCAGGTACTCGACGAGCACGTACCGCGGATCGAGATGTCTGGTCGTCGCGTTCATGCCGACGGACATCTGCACCATGCAGCCGTTGAAGATCATGGGCCGCGTCCGCATGACGGAGAACCCGCCGAGCAGGGCGAGGGAGCCGCCGATGCGCTGGCAGGCCTTGCTGAGACTGTCACGCCATTCCGGTTGCATGATGGCGAAAGTGCCGAGCAGGAACGACACGGTGAGCGGGTCGCCGGGCCGGAAACTCGCGACGACGAGGGCCAGCGCCACCCCGAGCCCGCAGCGGAGTACGCCGACCGCCACGAAAACGCGCCGCTCAGCTCGATTCGGCGCAGTTCCTTCCTCAGTCCTTTCGGAACGTCCACACGGGACTCGTCGCCCACCAGTCGCGGTACACCGACCGCGAGGATCACCGCGGGCGCGAACCACGCCAGCAACCGCAGATCCGCCCGGAGCGGCCCGCCGACCGCCGCGATGAGACAGAAGAGCGCGGTGAGCGCGGCAGGAACCCGAGCCCGCTGACACCGCCGAGAACCACCAGCAGCACGAGAAGGAATCCGGGCCCCTTCATCGGGCCCCGCAGATCGACATACCCGTCAACCTAGAGGCGATGGCGCGGACGGCAACTCAGACCTCTTGTGTTGCCCAGTGGATCGCAACTAGAGGACTAATTGCGGCAGGTGGGCGGTTGAGCGTCACTTTGCGGGTCTCGGGGGTTCCTTCGCGTTCTTAAGGTGCTTCGCTTTACTAAAGGTCGCTACGCTAAACGGTCTGGCACATATGTTCGATAAGGCGTATCGTTGGTGTCGTGGCCAGCGAAAACAGTTCTCAGCGAGCGTGCGCCGAGTGGTGGCGTGTCGATACTGGGACGTTGCATGCCCGTAAGCAGGAAATCGAAGTGTTGAAGCGCCGGTTGGATGCGGAGCAGTACGCGATTCTGGCGGAGTTGAATTCCCGCGGGATCCGTGGGTGTTCTGGGCATTCGACGTTGATGGGGTCGATTCTCGAGGACTTCAATGTGTCGAAGAAGGAGGCTAGTGCTCGCGCTGATCGGGCGTTGGCGTTGCACCCTGGTGTGGCTATCGGCGGAGACGCTGTGCCGCCGCTGGCGCCCTTGACCGCTGAAGCAGCCGCGGAGGGTGCGATCGGTGGTGGTCAGATCGACGCGATCATCGGTGCTCTCGCTCAGGTCCCCTCCTTTGTTTCCGAGGAGGAGGTGCGGGCCGGGGAGAAGATCCTGGTCGATCTGGCTCGGCGGGCGGGGCCGAAGGAGATCGTCACGGCCGGGCGTCGAATGCTGAACACGATGGATCCCGACGGCAAGGAACCGCGTGACAAGGGTCCGAAGGACGCTCGTCCGGAGTTGCGGTTCGTCAAGCATCGTGATGGCACGCTGGGGTTCGCGGGGACGTTGGATCTGGAAACCTATGCGCGGTTGAAGTCCGATCTTGATCCGTTGGCCAAGCCCCACAAGGCCGTGGACGGTGCCCGAGACTCCCGCAGCCAAGGCGAACGCTACGGGGACGCGTTCGCCGACTATGTACGACTCAAGACCGCCAGCCCCGATCTTCCCGGTCAGGCCGGGGAATCGACGCAGATCCTGGTCACCATGGCCTACGAGGACCTGATGACCGAGGTCGGCGACGGTCTCCTCGATTTGGTCGGTCCGATCTCCGCGACCGATGTGCGGATCCTGGCCTGTGATGCCCGGATCCGGCCTGTCGTGCTCTCCGGAGCCGGGCAACCCCTCGACGTGGGGCGGTCCAGCCGTTCTGCTACTACGCCGCAGAAGCACGCGTTGAAGATCCGGGACGGTGGCTGTTCGTTCCCTGGCTGCGACATGCCGGTGCAGCGCTGCACGGCTCACCATATTGTGTTTTGGCGTCATCGCGGTGAAACGAAAATCGATAAT
This sequence comes from Amycolatopsis coloradensis, assembly GCF_001953865.1. Lineage (GTDB taxonomy): Bacteria > Actinomycetota > Actinomycetes > Mycobacteriales > Pseudonocardiaceae > Amycolatopsis > Amycolatopsis coloradensis. The sequence continues at coordinate 9,184 of NZ_MQUQ01000016.1, read as the reverse complement.
TTGGTGCTGCTCTGCACGAAACATCACCGGCTGATCCACAAAAGCGAATGGAAAGTTCAGATCGCCCAGGATGGACTACCGGAATTCATCGCACCAGCCTACCTCGACCCCACCGGAGAACCGAGACGCAACACCATGCACCTGCGGGTATAGGCCGATGGCAGCGACGCTCCTTCGAGAGTGTCTCAGTAGGTGATCTTTTTGAAGCAGGTGAGTGTGAGGAATGCGCAGAAAGTGGTTGGCGTGGCGTCGTATCGGGTAGTGAGCCGGTGGTAGCCGAAGAACCAGGCGATGGATCGTTCGATGACCCAGCGGTGTTTGCCGAGCTTCGTGCTGGTCTCGATGCCTTTGCGAGCTATGCGAACTTTGATGCCCTGATCGTGGATCCATTGTCGCAGGTCGGCGTGGTCGTATGCCTTATCGGCGTGCAGCTTCCCGAATTTGCGGCGACGCGGTCCGCGTCGGGATCTGATCGCCGGGATGGCCATTACGAGAGGCTTGAGGGCATAGGAATCGTTGGTGTTGGCCGCGGACACCGCCACCGCGAGAGGAAGTCCTGCCCGGTCGGGCCGGTGACCCCGAACGACGGTGGCAGATACCGCCACGCGCACCCGCTGGTCAACACGAAGACGATCGCGGTGAACACCGCACGATCGTCCACCCGAGCCGGTCCGCCGCCCTGCGGGCGAACCCCATGCTCTGGAATCAGTGGCGCTGCCAGCACCCACTACTCATCCGGAACCAACCGCCGCGACAGATCATCCACGACCCAAGATCATGCACCACGCCTCATCCAACATCTAGTGAGACACACTCTTAGCGGGATCCACTATGGACCGAAGGCAAAGAACCATGGGCGAGACCTGAGGGCGAGTTCCGTCTGCGCACCCGAGCGCCGCGACCGTCTCCCGCCTGACTGTATAACGCCCTACACGCTGGCGTATTCGACGCATCCTGCCCTCGATGTGTTCCAGGGAGCTGATCGGCTGCGACAGGATCAAGAAAGGCAAGGACGGACTCGTCGATCCGCTGGAATATCAACTCGCCCGTGGGCTGCTCCTCCAGTTCGCCCGCGAGCAGGACCAGCGGCCGTGTGCCGACGAAAACACGGTCACCCGCTCGACCGGGCCGGTCGGCAACTCGGGAAGTGACCTCCAGCGGAGGATCCCGTCCCAACTCTCCGCGTCACGGAACTTGCTCTCCCGGTCGCAGTAGAGACCGAACACATCGTTGTCCTGGTAAGTACCGAGACGCAGTGCGGTGCCAGCGCCCAGCCGTGCCTGCGCCTCGAACAGCTGAAGGCACGGGACGTCCGGGTCGGCCGTTTCCCGCCACGGTCTCCCGCAGTGCCATCTCGACGCCCGCCCACATCTCGATACGTTCGCCGAGCAGTGCGGTGAACTTCGACGATTGCTCGGCCAGCCGGTCCGTCATGGCGGCAGTATGGACGTGGTCCAGGCGAGCCGTCGCCTGGATTCCGCACCCCACCTCGACAACCCGGTTGCACCCGCGCGCTATCCTTGATTCCACTGGCACCGATCCGGCCATCACCGGGGAGCCTCCGGAAGAACAGGGCCCGCGTCCTCGGCGGACGAGCCCCCAGTAGAACCGGACGGGTACGGCCCGTCACAGCCGTCGAATGAGCGGCCCAGCCGGAACACCACCGGCCGGGCAAGCGGGGTGGTACCGCGGAACGCGCCGGAAACGGCCGTCTCGTCCCCGTGTGGGTGAGAGCCCGTACGAGCGAGACGAACCGCGAGGAGCACCGAAGATGTATCCCAAGGCACAGATGGACGGCGAGGCCGGCGTCCCGTCCCAGCCTTCGTTTCCCGAGTCGGAAAAGCGCGTCCTCGCGTACTGGGAATCCGATCGGACGTTCCAGGCCTCGATCGACGCCCGCGAAGCCGGGAGCAACGGTTCGAACGAGTACGTCTTCTACGACGGCCCGCCGTTCGCCAACGGTCTCCCGCATTACGGTCACCTTCTCACCGGGTACGTGAAGGACCTGGTGCCGCGTTACCAGACCATGAAGGGCAAGCGCGTCGACCGCCGCTTCGGCTGGGACACCCACGGCCTGCCCGCCGAACTCGAGGCCATGCGCCAGCTCGGGATCACCGAGAAGGCCGAGATCGACGCCATGGGCATCGACGTCTTCAACGACGCGTGCCGCGAGTCCGTGCTGCGCTACACCGGCGAATGGCAGGACTACGTCACCCGCCAGGCCCGCTGGGTCGACTTCGACAACGACTACAAGACGCTCGATGTCACGTACATGGAGTCGGTGCTGTGGGCGTTCAAACAGCTGTGGGACAAGGGTCTCGTCTACGAGGGCTACCGCGTCCTGCCCTACTGCTGGCGCGACGAGACCCCGCTGTCCAACCACGAGCTGCGGATGGACGACGAGGTCTACGCCAGCCGCCAGGACCCGGCCGTCACGGTCGGTTTCCGCTTGGAGGGCAACGACAACGAACTCGACGGCACCTATCTGCTGATCTGGACGACGACGCCGTGGACGCTGCCGTCCAACCTCGCGACCGCGGTGCACCCGGACGTCCGGTACGTCGTGGTGGAGTCGGCGGAACAGGACGGCAAGCGGTTCCTGCTCGCCGAAGCACGCGTCGCGTCGTACGTCCGCGAACTCGGCGAAGAGCCGACTGTCGTCGGGCACTACACCGGGACCGAGCTACTTGGAACCCGTTACGCCCCACCGTTCCCGTACTTCGCCGGGCACGAGAACGCGCACCGCGTGTTGTCCGCGGACTACGTCACCACCGAAGACGGCACCGGTGTCGTGCACATCGCGCCCGCCTACGGTGAAGAGGACAAGGTCGTCACCGACGCCGTCGGGATCGTCCCGGTCACGCCGGTCGACGCGCAGGGCAAGTTCGACGCCACCGTGCCGGACTACGCGGGCCAGCAGGTGTTCGACGCGAACCCGAACATCATCAAGGATCTCAAGAACGGCACCGGTTCCGCCGGTCGCCAGGGCGCGGTGCTGCTGCGCCACGAGACCTACGAACACCCGTACCCGCATTGCTGGCGCTGCCGGAACCCGCTGATCTACCGCGCCGTCTCGTCGTGGTTCGTCGCGGTGACCGAGTTCAAGGACCGGATGATCGAGCTGAACCAGCAGATCACCTGGTACCCGGAGAACGTCAAGGACGGCCAGTTCGGCAAGTGGCTGGAAAACGCGCGAGACTGGTCGATCTCCCGTAACCGCTACTGGGGCACGCCGATCCCGGTGTGGCAGTCGGACGACCCGGCGTACCCGCGCACGGACGTCTACGGCTCGCTCGACGACCTCGAGCGCGACTTCGGCGTGCGGCTGGAGGATCTGCACCGGCCGTTCATCGACGAGCTGACCCGGCCCAACCCGGACGACCCGACCGGGAAGTCCACCATGCGCCGGATCGAGGACGTGTTCGACGTCTGGTTCGACTCGGGCTCGATGCCGTACGCGCAGGTGCACTACCCGTTCGAGAACAGCGAGTGGTTCGAGCACCACTACCCGGGCGACTTCATCGTCGAGTACATCGGGCAGACCCGCGGCTGGTTCTACCTGCTGCACGTGCTGGCGACCGCGCTGTTCGACCGGCCGGCGTTCCGCACCTGCATCTCCCACGGGATCGTGCTCGGCTCGGACGGCCAGAAGATGTCCAAGTCGCTGCGCAACTACCCGGACGTCAACGAGGTCTTCGACCGCGACGGCTCCGACGCGATGCGCTGGTACCTGATGGCGAGCCCGATCCTGCGCGGCGGGAACCTGATCGTCACCGACAAGGGCATCCGCGACGCCGTCCGCCAAGCCGTGCTGCCGCTGTGGAACTCGTACTACTTCCTCGCGCTCTACGCGAACGCCGAGGGCGTCGAGGGCCAGTGGCGTACGGATTCCAAGCACGTCCTCGACCGCTACGTGCTGGCGAAGACGCACGAACTGGTGACCGACGTCGAGCACGCGCTCGACACCTACGACGTCGCCGGTGCCTGTTCGACCGTCCGCGACTTCCTCGAAGTACTGACGAACTGGTACGTGCGCCGGTCGCGCGACCGGTTCTGGGCGGGCGAGCAGGACGCGATCGACACCCTGCACACCGTGTTGGAGGTGACGTCGCGGGTGGTGGCGCCGCTGCTGCCGCTGACCGCCGAGGTCGTCTGGCGTGGGCTGACCGGTGGCCGTTCGGTCCACCTGACCGACTGGCCGAACTCGCTCGACCTGCCCGCCGACGCGGCGTTGGTGACGGCGATGGACCGGGTGCGCCAGGTGGCTTCTTCGGCGCTTTCGCTGCGGAAGTCGAACAAGCTGCGGGTCCGGCTGCCGCTGGCCAAACTGGTCGTCGCCGCGGACGAGGCGGATTCGCTGCGCGAGTTCACCGACATCCTGCGTGACGAGGTCAACGTCAAGTCCGTCGAGCTGACCACGGACGTCGCCGCGCACGGCGGTTTCGAGGTCGCGGTCAACGCCCGCGCCGCCGGGCCGCGGCTGGGCAAGGACGTCCAGACGGTGATCAAGGCCGTCAAGGCGGGCGAGTGGACGACGTCGGAGAGCGGAGCCGTCGTGGCCGCCGGAATCGAACTCGTCGAGGGTGAGTACGACCGGCGCCTGGTCGCCAAGGGCGGCGGCGCGGCCGCGGAACTGCCCGGCGGGGCGGGTCTGGTGCTGATCGACACCGAGGTCACCGACGAACTGGCGGCCGAGGGCCTGGCCCGCGACCTGGTCCGGGTCGTCCAGCAGGCCCGCCGGGACGCGGGTCTCGACGTCGCCGACCGGATCGCCCTCACCGTCGACGCGCCGGAGGACGTGGTCACGGCCGCGACCACGCACGAGGAGTTCATCGCGTCGGAGACGCTGGCGACTTCGGTGGCCTACGGTGCCGTCGCCGACGGCTCGGCCGGGGCGGTCGGGGAGGGCACCAAGGTGACCGTGGCGGTCGCCAGAGCCTGACTCTCGAAAGTGACCTGAAAGGCCCCTTCATTGCGAAATTCGCAATGAAGGGGCCTTTCGCGTCCTTCAGGCACGGACGCGGTCTGGACCACCGGGATCACGAAACGGATTCGGTATAGCCGCTTTCCTGTCCGAAGCGCGCCTCGCGCGGGGGAACTCGGCAGGCTGACGCCCGGGGGCGCGCGAGGGGCGTGCCGCACTGGGGGAGAGCGAGTCCATGAGTCCTGCCCGGAAAAGAGGGATTCTGCTCGGCGCCGCGCTGGCGGTCGTCGCCATCGTGGTGGCCGCGGTGGTGCTGCTGGTCAAGGAGGATCAGGCGCCCGCCGCCGCAGGCGGCCCTGGAGGGTCCACCGCGGCCGCGCAGGAGAGCCCGGCTCAGGTCGCCACCCGGTTCTTGCGGCTGTTCGACACGGGTGACCTGACCACCGCGCCGGTCGATGACCCGGCGGCGGCCACGACCGCCCTGTCGGGGGCGCGCGGCGCGCTTCACGGGGCGTCGGTGCGGACGTCTCTTGGCGAGGTCCCGACGACGCCGGGCGACGCGACCACCACGTCGGCCACTTTCCACGCCTCCTGGACCTTGGCGGGCAACAGTGTCTGGAAGTACGAAGGCAAGCTGGACCTGGTCCGCAACGCCGGGAAATGGGTGGTCCGCTGGGCGATGTCGGTGATCCACCCGAAACTCGAAGCCGGTCAGCGGCTCTCCGTCGCGCCCGTTTCGGCCAAGCCGGTCGTGGCCGACCGGGACGGCAAGGCCCTCGTCGGCGGCGACGCGGCGGGCGTCGCGCCGATCCTCCAAGGGGCGCTGTCCAAGGTCGCGTCCGAGCGGAACGGCGGCAGCGGGACCCCGGCCAACGTCTCCGTGTCGCGTGTCGACGCTTCCGGCAAGCCGGTCGAAACGCTCTTCGGGCAGGCCGCGGAGTCCGGCCAACCGCTGGTCTCGACCTTGAGCGTGGCGTCCCAGAGCGCGGCGCAGAAAGCCGTCGACGGCTTCCAGGGCTCGGCGATCATCGTCGCGATGAAGACCAGCGGCGACCTGCTGGCGGTCGCCCAGAACGCGGCGGCGGGCAGTCAGCCGAAGGCGCTCAGCGGTCTGTACGCGCCGGGTTCGGCGTTCAAGATCGCCACGGCGACCGCGGCGCTGCACCAGGGTGGCGTCTCCGCGGATTCGCCGGTGGCCTGCCCGGGCAGCGAGCAGATCCGGACCCGCACCCTCAAGAACGAAAACGGGTTCGACCTGGGGACCGTCTCGCTGAAGACGGCGTTCGCCGCGTCGTGCAACACGACCTTCGGCCGACTCGCCGGGCAACTGCCGCCGGACGGCCTCGCGAAGGCCGCGAGCCAGCTCGGTCTCAACGCCGACTTCGGGATCCCGGGGCTGGACACCGAGACCGGGAAGGTCGAGCCGTCCAGCAGTGCCGACGAGCAGGTCGAGGCCGGGATCGGACAGGGGAAAGTGCAGGTCAGCCCATTGGGCGCGGCGCTCATGGCGGCCACGGTCGCGACGGGGAAACCGGTGGTGCCGAAGCTGTGGCAGGGGCTGGAGACCACCGTCAACGCCGGCTACCAGGCCCCGCCCGCCGGAGTGCTGAACCAGGTCCGGGCGATGATGCGCGAGGTCTGCACGACCGGGACCGCGAAGGCGTTGAAGGGCAGCGGGAACGTCTTCGGCAAGACCGGGACCGCGCAGTTCGGCTCGGGCGCCGGCGCCAACGGCTGGTTCGTCGGCTACCGGGGAGACGTCGCCTTCGCTGTCATGCTCGAAGGCTCCAACGACTCCGAACCCGCGGTCCGGCTGGCGGCGAAGTTCCTGGCAGGCTGATCTTTCGGTCCGCGCCGAACCGTGGGTCTTCTACGGTGAACGCATGGAAACGATCGCCTTGGCCGAGGTCGCGGCCGTGCTCGCCGATCCGAGCCGCGCGTCGATGTGTCTCGCGCTGCTCGACGGGCGTGCCTGGACGGTGACCGAGCTGGCCGGAGCGGCCGACGTGGCCGCGTCGACGGCGAGCGAGCACGTGACGAAGCTGACCGGGGCCGGGTTCGTCGTCCGGGTCAAACAGGGGCGGCACAGCTACGTCCGGATCGCCGATCCCCGGGTGGCGGAGCTGATCGAGCATCTGGCGCAGCACGCCGAACACCGCCCGGTGAAGGGATTGCGGTCGTCGGTCCGGGTGAAGCGGCTCGAGTTCGCGCGGACCTGCTACGACCACCTCGCCGGGACGGTCGGGGTCGCGCTGCGGGACGGGATGCTCTCCGCCGGACTGATCGACGAGGCCGACGGCCTGACGCTGACCGGCCGCGGACGTGAGGTACTCGGCACGCTCGGGGTGGAGATCGCCGACAGCCGCCGTCCGATGCTGCGGGACTGTCTGGATTGGACAGTCCGGCGTGATCATTTGGCGGGCCGCGTCCCCGCGGCGTTACTGTCTCACGGAGTGAGTGCCGGCTGGTTGTCGCGTGAGGGCAATCGCGCGGTGAAAGTCCTGTCCGCGGCGGAGAAACCCTTCGCGGAACTCGGCGTCGACCTGGTGGCCCTGCGCAGTCCGTAAAGGACAGTCTGTAACACAGGCTATCCGGATGGTTTTCGACCGGTACACGGACGAGTGACGAACACCGCCTCACTATTCTGAAGGCCTCACGGCGGCCGGACGGGAGGCGACATGGAGCAGCTCCCGCTCATCCTGGGCACCGGTGGCGCGGTCCTCCTCGTCGCCGTGATCGCCGTCCGGGTGTCGATCCGGGTCGGCCTTCCCTCGCTGCTGCTCTACCTGGGGATGGGGGTCCTGCTCGGCGAGGCCGGGTTCGGCATCCAGTACGACAACCCCGGACTCACCCAGTCGCTCGGCCTCGCCGCGCTGGTGATGATCCTGTCCGAAGGTGGCCTCACCACCCGGTGGACGGCCGTGAAACCCTCGCTGGGCATCGGAATCGCACTGTCCACAGTGGCCGTCGCGGTGAGTGTCGCGGTCACCGGCGCGGCACTGCACTGGTTGCTGGGCCTTGACTGGCGGATGGCGTTGCTGTGGGGCGCGGTGCTCGCGTCGACCGACGCCGCCGCGGTCTTCTCGGTGCTGAGATCGGCGGGGGTCGGGAAGCGGCTCGTCGGTGCGCTGGAGATCGAGTCGGGGATCAACGACGCCCCGGCCTACATCGCCGTCGTCGTCCTCGCCGAGGGCACGACCATCGACTGGTCGCTGCCGCTGCTGGTGGTCTACGAACTCGCCGCCGGGCTGATGATCGGCCTGGCCTTCGGCTGGGGCGGGGCGTTCGCACTGCGCCGGGCGGCGCTTCCCGCCACCGGTCTGTATCCGCTGGCCACGGTCGCGGTCTGCGTCGTGGCGTACTCGAGCGGGCAGCTGGCTCACGCGTCGGGCCTGCTCGCGACCTACGTCGCCGCTCTGGTACTGGGGAATTCGAAGCTGCCGCACCGGTCGGACACGCTGTCCTTCGCCGAAGGGCTCGGCTGGCTCGCGCAGATCGGGCTGTTCGTGCTGCTCGGCCTGTTCGCCTCGCCGAGCAGGATCTTCGAAAGCCTGGTCCAGGGCCTGGTCGCGGGCGCGGTCGTGCTGCTGCTCGCCCGGCCGTTGTCGGTGGTGCTGTCGGCGCTGCCGTTCAAGATCCCCTGGCGAGAACAGGTGTTCCTGTCGTGGGCGGGGTTGCGCGGGGCGGTCCCGATCGTGCTCGCGCTGATCCCGCTGTCGTCCGGGTTACCCGGCGCACAGGAGCTGGTCGACGCGGTGTTCGTGCTGGTCATCGTGCTGACCCTGCTTCAGGGGGCGACGCTGACCCCGCTCGCGAAAGTGCTCGGGCTCGCCCGGCACGACGAAGCGCACGAGATCGACGTCGACTCCGCGCCGCTCGACGAGATGGGGGCCGAACTCCTCCAGGTCCGGATCAACTCCGGGTCGAAGATGCACGGCGTCTACCTGGCCGAACTGCGGCTTCCGGTGGGGGCGACGATCAGCCTGCTCGTTCGCGACGGCACCGGCTTCACGCCCAACAAGAACACCCGGCTCCAGGAGCGTGATCAGTTACTCGTCGTGACCACCTCCGACGCGCGCGACGCGGCCGAACGACGCCTGCGGGCCGTCGACCGGGCCGGTCGCCTCGCCAGGTGGAAGGGCGAATCCGGCCAGTAGATCACGACCGGCACCAGCTGTTCGTCGGTTAATCCCAGAAAATTCTTCCTTTTCGTCCTCTAGATGAGTGATTCCGTGAAGGTTGTGTGAGGGGTGCCGCTGT
>NZ_MQUQ01000015.1 GCF_001953865.1 Amycolatopsis coloradensis | reverse complement strand
CGCCCGCCGACTCGCGTTTAGCCCCCTAATCGCGATCCGGGCCGCGTCGCTCCGGAACGCGTTCAGCGGGCAAAGTGCGATCCGGGCGGCGTCGCTCCCCTGGCGGCCAGATCGCACTTTGCCCGCTAAACGCAAGTCGCTCCCCCTGCCGCCGGAGCGCGATTAGCCCGCTGAACGCGAGTCGGGGGGCGCAAACGGGAAGGGCCCCCGCCGAATGGCGAGGGCCCTTCTCGTGGATTCGCTTCGATCAGCGGAAGTCGCGGCCGAAGTCGTAGTCGTCCAGCGGCACCGCGGCGCCCGGCGTGGAGCCGAACACATCCGGGGTGTAGTAGCCGTCGTCGTAGGACGGGATCGCGTAAGCGGCGACCCGCGCCTCCTCGGTCGGCTGCACCTGGATGTTGCGGTACTTGTTGATCCCGGTACCGGCCGGGATCAGCTTACCGATGATCACGTTCTCCTTGAGGCCCACGAGCTTGTCCGAACGGCCGTTGATGGCCGCGTCGGTCAGGACACGCGTGGTCTCCTGGAACGAGGCCGCCGACAGCCACGAGTCCGTGGTCAGCGAGGCCTTCGTGATCCCCATCAGCACCGGGCGACCCGAAGCGGGCTCGCCACCCTCGGCGACCGACGCCCGGTTCTTCGCCTCGAACTTGGTCCGCTCGGGCAGCTCGCCCGGCAGGAAGTCCGTGGCACCGGAGTCGATGATCGTCACGCGGCGCAGCATCTGCCGCACGATGACCTCGATGTGCTTGTCGTGGATCGACACACCCTGCGCCCGGTACACCTTCTGGACCTCGTCCACCAGGTGCATCTGCGCCTCGCGCGGCCCCATGACCCGCAGGACCTCGTGCGGGTCCGGCGTGCCTTCGAGCAGCTGCTGACCGACGTTGACGCGGTCACCGTCGCCCAGCGGGCCGTTCGGGGTGTTCGCGAGCCGCTGACGCTTGGACAGCTTGTCGAAGACGATCTCTTCGCTGCCGTCGTCCGGGATCAGCGTGATCTTCCAGAACCGCTCGCTCTCCTCGATGCGCACCCGGCCATCGACGTCGGCGATCGGCGCCTTGCCCTTCGGGACCCGGGCCTCGAACAGCTCCTGGACACGGGGCAGACCGGTCGTGATGTCGTCACCGGCGACACCACCCTGGTGGAACGTACGCATCGTCAGCTGCGTACCCGGCTCACCGATCGACTGGGCCGCGACGATACCCACGGCCTCGCCGACATCGACGAGCTGACCGGTGGCCATGGACCGGCCGTAGCAGGTGGCGCAGATACCGACGGCCGACTCGCAGGTCAGCACCGAACGCACCTTGACCTTGGAGATCCCGCTCGAGATGAGCTTGTCCAGTGCCGGGTCGCCGATGTCGTCACCGGCGTTGAGCACGACGTTGCCCTTGGCGTCGACCGCGTCGGTCGCCAGGTTCCGCGCGTACACGCTGGTCTCGACGTGCTGGTCACGCAGGACCTTGCCGTCGCCGATGTCCTCGCCGATCGGCATGTTGATGCCGCGGGTGGTGCCACAGTCGACCTCGCGGACGATGACGTCCTGCGACACGTCCACCAGACGACGGGTCAGGTAACCCGAGTCGGCGGTACGGAGCGCCGTGTCCGCCAGACCCTTACGGGCACCGTGCGTCGCGATGAAGTACTCCGCCACCGACAGGCCTTCACGGAAGTTGGCCTTGATCGGACGCGGGATGTACTCACCCTTCGGGTTCGACACCAGACCACGCATACCGGCCAGCGACCGGACCTGCGTCATGTTGCCCGCCGCGCCCGACTTCACGATCATCGCGATCGGGTTGTCGTCCGGCAGCGCCGTCTCCATGATCTTGTGGACCTCTTCGGTGGCCTGCGTCCACACCTTGACGAGCTCGTTGTTGCGCTCGGTGTGCGACAGCTGACCACGCTGGTACCGCTTCTCGACCTGGTCGGCCTTGCCTTCGTACTCGTCCAGAATGGCTTTCTTGCCCGTCGGGACCAGCACGTCGGAGATCGCGACCGTGACACCCGAGCGGGTCGCCCAGTAGAAACCGGCGTCCTTCAGGCGGTCCAGGGTCTGCGCGACCTGCGTCATCGAGTAGCGCTCGGCAAGGTCGTTCACGATCAGGGCCTGACGCTTCTTCGGCATCGGCTCGTTGATGAACGGGTAGTCCGCCGGCAGCAGCTCGTTGAACAGCACGCGGCCAAGAGTGGTCTCGGCCAGCCAAGCCTTGCCCGGCTCCCAGCCCTTCTCCGCGAGCCTCGCTTCGTCGGCCTTGGCGGGCTGACGGTCGACGATGCGGATCTTGACCGGGGCGTGCAGGCTCAGCGCCTTGAGGTCGTACGCCATGATCGCTTCGGCGGGCGAGGAGTACGCGTTGCCGGCACCCTCGGCCTTCTCGGTGAGACGGGTCAGGTGGAACAGACCGGTCACCATGTCCAGCCGCGGCATGGCGAGCGGGCGGCCCGACGCCGGCGAAAGGATGTTGTTCGCCGACAGCATCAGGATGCGGGCCTCGGCCTGCGCCTCCGCGGAAAGCGGGAGGTGCACGGCCATCTGGTCACCGTCGAAGTCCGCGTTGAACGCTTCACAGACCAGCGGGTGCAGCTGGATGGCCTTGCCTTCGACCAGCTGCGGCTCGAAGGCCTGGATACCGAGGCGGTGCAGGGTCGGCGCACGGTTCAGCATCACCGGGTGGCCGGTGATGACCTCTTCGAGCACGTCCCACACCTGCGGGCGCGAGCGCTCCACCATCCGCTTGGCGGACTTGATGTTCTGCGCGTGGTTCAGGTCGACCAGCCGCTTCATGACGAACGGCTTGAACAGCTCGAGCGCCATGTCCTTCGGCAGACCGCACTGGTGCAGCTTCAGCTGCGGGCCGACGATGATGACGGAACGGCCGGAGTAGTCGACACGCTTGCCGAGCAGGTTCTGGCGGAACCGGCCCTGCTTGCCCTTGAGCAGGTCGGACAGCGACTTCAGCGGGCGGTTACCGGGACCGGTGACCGGGCGGCCGCGGCGGCCGTTGTCGAACAGCGCGTCGACGGCCTCCTGCAGCATCCGCTTCTCGTTGTTGACGATGATCTCGGGCGCGCCGAGGTCGATCAGCCGCTTCAACCGGTTGTTCCGGTTGATGACCCGGCGGTAGAGGTCGTTCAGGTCGGAGGTGGCGAACCGGCCACCGTCGAGCTGGACCATCGGGCGCAGGTCCGGCGGGATCACCGGGACGGCGTCGAGCACCATGCCGCGCGGGTCGTTGCCGGTGGCCTGGAAGGCCGCGACGACCTTGAGCCGCTTCAGCGCGCGGAGCTTCTTCTGCCCCTTGCCGTTGCGGATGGTGTCGCGCAGGTTGTCGGCTTCGGCCGCGACGTCGAACTCGGTGGCCAGCTTCTGGATGGCCTCCGCGCCCATGCCGCCGGTGAAGTACTCGCCGTAGCGGTCGATGAGCTCGCGGTAGAGCAGCTCGTCGGCGATCAGCTGACGGACGTCGAGCTTGGTGAAGGTCGTCCAGACCTCCTCGAGACGGTCCAGCTCGCGACCGGCGCGGTCACGCAGCTGACGCATCTCGCGCTCGCCGCCTTCCTTGACCTTGCGGCGGACGTCGGACTTGGCGCCCTCCGCCTCCAGCTCGGCCAGGTCGGCTTCCAGCTTCTGCGCCCGTGCCTCGATGTCCGCGTCACGCTTGGTCTCGAGGTTCTTGCGCTCGACGCCGATCTCGTTCTCGAGGGTCGGCAGGTCGTTGTGCCGCAGCTCGGTGTTCACACCGGTGATCACGTAGGCCGCGAAGTAGATGATCTTCTCGAGGTCCTTCGGCGCCAGGTCGAGCAGGTAGCCGAGGCGGGAAGGAACACCCTTGAAGTACCAGATGTGGGTGACGGGAGCGGCCAGCTCGATGTGGCCCATCCGCTCACGGCGCACCTTGGCGCGGGTGACCTCGACGCCACAGCGCTCGCAGATGATGCCCTTGAAGCGGACCCGCTTGTACTTACCGCAGTAGCACTCCCAGTCCCGGGTCGGGCCGAAGATCTTCTCGCAGAAGAGGCCGTCCTTCTCGGGCTTGAGCGTCCGGTAGTTGATGGTCTCCGGCTTCTTGACCTCACCGAAGGACCACTGACGAATGTCGTCGGCGGTGGCGAGGCCGATGCGGAGCTCATCGAAGAAGTTGACGTCCAGCACGTCTTTGCATCCCCTTGGGGTTGAGTCGACTAGAGGGGTTGGCGGTCGAGGCGGGGCCCACGGGAGGCAGGCCCCGCCTCGGACAGCCGTCAGTGCACGACGTCGTCCACCGAGGGCGACTCGTTGCGGGACAGGTTGATGCCGAGGTTGGCGGCGGCGCGCTCGAGGTCCTCGTCGTCGGAGTCGCGCATCTCGATCGCGGCGCCGTCGCTGGACAGCACCTCGACGTTGAGGCAGAGCGACTGGAGCTCCTTCAGGAGCACCTTGAACGACTCGGGGATACCCGGCTCGGGGATGTTCTCCCCCTTGACGATCGCCTCGTACACCTTCACGCGGCCGACCACGTCGTCCGACTTGATGGTCAGGAGCTCCTGCAGGGTGTATGCGGCGCCGTACGCCTGCATCGCCCAGCACTCCATCTCACCGAAGCGCTGGCCACCGAACTGCGCCTTACCACCCAGCGGCTGCTGCGTGATCATCGAGTACGGACCGGTGGACCGGGCGTGGATCTTGTCGTCGACGAGGTGGTGCAGCTTCAGGATGTACATGTAGCCGACCGCGACCGGGTACGGGTACGGCTCGCCGGAGCGGCCGTCCAGCAGCGTGGCCTTGCCGTTCTGCTTCACCATGCGCTCACCGTCGCGGTTCGGCTTGGTGGCACCGAGCAGGCCGGTCAGCTCGTCTTCCTTGGCGCCGTCGAACACCGGGGTGGCGGTGTTCGTGCCGGGGTCGACGTCGTACAGCTCCTCGTTGAGGTTCTTCGCCCAGTCGGGGTTGCCCTCGATCTTCCAGCCCTGCGACGCCAGCCAGCCCAGGTGGAGTTCCAGGACCTGGCCGATGTTCATACGACGCGGGACACCGTGGGTGTTCAGGATGATGTCGACGGGCGTGCCGTCCTCCATGAACGGCATGTCCTCGGCGGGGAGGATCTTGCCGATGACACCCTTGTTCCCGTGGCGGCCGGCGAGCTTGTCGCCCGGCTGGATCTTCCGCTTCTGGGCCACGTAGACGCGGACCAGTTCGTTGACGCCCGGGGGCAGTTCGTCGTCGTCCTCGCGCGAGAACACGCGGATGCCGATGACCTTGCCGGTCTCGCCGTGCGGCACCTTCAGCGAGGTGTCGCGGACCTCACGGGCCTTCTCGCCGAAGATCGCGCGGAGCAGGCGCTCTTCCGGGGTCAGCTCGGTCTCACCCTTGGGCGTGACCTTGCCGACCAGGATGTCGCCGTCGCGGACCTCGGCACCGATGCGGATGATGCCGCGCTCGTCGAGGTCGGCCAGGACCTCCTCGGAGACGTTCGGGATGTCCCGGGTGATCTCCTCGGCGCCCAGCTTGGTGTCGCGGGCGTCGATCTCGTGCTCCTCGATGTGGATCGACGTGAGCACGTCGTCCTGCACCAGGCGCTCCGAGAGGATGATCGCGTCCTCGTAGTTGTGGCCCTCCCACGGCATGACCGCGACGAGCAGGTTCTTGCCGAGCGCCATCTCACCGTTCTCGGTGGACGGGCCGTCGGCGATGACCTGACCCTGCTCGACCCGGTCGCCCTCGTTGACGATCGGGCGGTGGTTGAAGCAGGTGCCGTGGTTCGAGCGGCGGAACTTGTACAGTCCGTAGCTCTTCCGCGTGCCGTCGTCGTGCATGATCGTGATCAGGTCGGCCGAGAGCTCCTCGACGACACCGGACTGCTCGGCGACGAGCACGTCACCGGCGTCCACCGCGGCACGCAGCTCCACCCCGGTGCCGACGTACGGCGCCTGGTTGCGGAGCAGCGGCACGGCCTGACGCTGCATGTTCGCGCCCATCAGCGCGCGGTTCGCGTCGTCGTGCTCGAGGAACGGGATCATCGCCGTCGCGACCGAGACCATCTGTCGCGGCGAGACGTCCATGTAGTCCACGTCCAGCGGGTCGATCAGCTCGACCTCGCCGCCCTTCTTACGGACCAGGACGCGGTCTTCGACGAAGGTGCCGTCTTCCGAGATCGGCGCGTTGGCCTGCGCCTTCACGAACCGGTCTTCCTCGTCCGCGGTGAGGTAGTCGACCTGGTCGGTGACGCGGCCCTCGACGACCTTGCGGTACGGGGTCTCGATGAAACCGAACGGGTTGACCCGCGCGTACGAACAGAGCGAACCGATCAGGCCGATGTTCGGGCCTTCCGGCGTCTCGATCGGGCACATGCGGCCGTAGTGCGACGGGTGGACGTCACGGACCTCCATGCCGGCGCGCTCACGCGACAGACCACCCGGGCCGAGGGCGGACAGACGACGCTTGTGCGTCAGCCCCGACAGCGGGTTGTTCTGGTCCATGAACTGCGACAGCTGCGAAGTGCCGAAGAACTCCTTGATCGCCGCCACGACGGGACGGATGTTGATCAGGGTCTGCGGCGTGATCGCTTCGACGTCCTGCGTGGTCATCCGCTCACGGACGACGCGCTCCATCCGGGACAGACCCACGCGGATCTGGTTCTGGATGAGTTCGCCGACGGTGCGGAGACGGCGGTTGCCGAAGTGGTCGATGTCGTCGGTCTCGACCGGGATGGTCTGGTCGCCGACGGTGACCTTGTCCTCGCCCGCGTGCAGGCGGACCAGGTACTCGATCGTCGAGACGATGTCCTCTTCGGTCAGCGTCCCGGTGTCGTACGGCGTGGTGAGGGCGAGCTTCTTGTTGACCTTGTACCGGCCGACCTTGGCCAGGTCGTAGCGCTTCGGCTTGAAGAACAGGTTCTCCAGCAGCGTCTGCGCGCTCTCCTTGGTGGGGGGTTCGCCCGGGCGCAGCTTGCGGTAGATGTCGAGCAGCGCCTCGTCGGTGCCGGCGGTGTGGTCCTTCTCGAGGGTGGCGAGCAGCGTCTCCGAGAAGGAGAAACGCTCGCGGATCGCCTCGGTGGTCCAGCCCAGCGCCTTCAGCAACACGGTCACCGGCTGGCGGCGCTTGCGGTCGATGCGGACGCCGACGGTGTCGCGCTTGTCGACGTCGAACTCGAGCCAGGCACCCCGGCTCGGGATCACGCGGACGTTGAAGACGTCCTTGTCGGTGGTCTTGTCGACACTGCTGTCGAAGTACACACCCGGCGAACGGACCAGCTGGGACACGACGACACGCTCGGTGCCGTTGATGACGAAGGTGCCCTTGTCGGTCATCACCGGGAAGTCGCCCATGAAGACCGTCTGGCTCTTGATCTCGCCGGTGTTGTTGTTCACGAACTCGGCGGTCACGAACAGCGGGGCCGCGTACGTCATGTCCTTGTCCTTGCACTCCTCGACGGAGGCCTTGACCTCGTCGAAGCGCGGGTCGGAGAAGGACAGCGACATGGATCCGGAGAAGTCTTCGATCGGCGAGATCTCGTTGAGGACCTCTTCCAGGCCGCCGACCGGGTTTTCTTCACCTTCTTCGACGCGGCGTTCGAACCACGCCTCGTCGCCGGTGAACCATTCGAACGACCTGATCTGCACGTCGAGCAGGTTCGGGGTGCTGAGCGGCTCGCGAATCTTTGCGAAGGAGACCCGCTTGGGGGCTCCCGGGATTCCCGTGGACTCCGAGCGAGATACAGCCGAGGTGGTCGCAGCAGTGGCCTGGTTCGCGGGAGAGACTGCCAAGATGCGTCCTTCCGGGGACAATGAGCGGTGAGCAGCCGCGTCAGCAACAGCTGATGCGGACTGTCAAGGGTGCCGTGTGCCCACTATCCTAACTACCGGCTCCGGGCAGCCTGAAAGAGGGCAGCGCAAAGAAGCAGTCTAGCCCGAACGTCGCGGTCTGTCCAGGGGGCGCTCCCGATGGGGCCCAGCCTGCATCGCAACGTCTTCAGGAATGCCTCTCCTCGGCTTCCCCGGACCGTCCCTCCCGCAAGGGCACCGCCGGTTCTCACCGTTGGCAGTAAGCGTGACCCCACGCGGGCTCTGAGTCAAGATGCCGCGCGGCGGACCCGCCGGTTGGCGCAGCGTCGAAGTAGCGCCGTGACGAGGGCTTTACCGGACGGTCATCCTGGTTACCGCCCGGTACCCGCAGGTGACGGCCTTGGGGCGCCGACCTGCGTTTAGCGGGCTAATCGCGCTCCCGCCGGGGGTCGTTCCGGAGAGTCACCGGGCCGGGGCGGGGCAGTCCCGGGACGGGTTGGATCTTGTGGCGGTTGTGGCCGGTGAGTCTTCTGGTGCGGCGCACAGGGAGGCGCGGGGATCGCGTTTAGCGGGCTAAACGCGACGCGCCTGGGCGGCATCGCGATCAGCCCGCTGAACGTACTCCGCCGGGCGCTGCCAGACTGGGCCGCGTGTGCGAAATGTGCGAGCAGGACGCCGGTGCCGAGGTGACGCCGGCAATGTCCCCGGTCTTCTTGCGGCCGGAGGCCGAGCTGCGGCTGGCCGCGGAGCGGAGTCTCCTCCTCGACGATCTCCGCGGATACGTCGCCGGGTTGGACGAGAACAGCGAGCCGGACGGCGAACTGTTCTCTCGCTGGGCGGAGGCGGCCGGGCTGGTTCGGGTCTTCAAGGGCAAGCATGTGCCCGTCAAGAAGAACGCGAAGCTCCTCGACGACCCTCTCCAGCTCTGGGAGCGGCTGTATTCGACGATCGGTGAAGCCGGGTGCGGCATCGCTTCCCAAGACGCTGCCGTTCCGCTGGCCTTCGGGATGCTGTTCCCCCAACTGGTCACCTCGATCTCCCTCACGCTCTACCAGTCGGATCCGGTCCCGGTGCCGGTCGAGCTTCTCTTCGAGATCTTGGCTTCGACCCTCGATCTCGGGCAGGCACCCAGTGAGTCGACGCGGTACGCGACAGTCGTCACGCTGGACTTGCTGGGACGGCTCGGCGCGATCGAGCAGGACACCGCGGACGCGGCCGGGCTCGCGAGGATCGCCGAGATCGCAGGCAAGCCTGATCCCTCCCCGGTCCTCGTCAGCCTCACCCCGATCGCCGTCTGGGCGATCAACAGGCAACTCCGCGAAGCCGGAATCGACGCGCCGGTCATCGGTGACGCCGCGGAAGCGAGTCTCGATGAGCTGAGCCCACACCTCATCGACGCCGCGCCGGAGATCATCGACGCGGAGCTGAAGTCCTGGGTCCGGCACCGGTCACCCTCAGGCGCGGCAGTGGAAGCGAGCGAGTTCCTCCGCGCGGCGCGGCTTCCCGAAGAACGGCTGTTCGCCTTGATCGCGCTCGGGGAAACCGGCGAAATCGGTCTTGAGACCGCCGCGGGAGTCCGAACCGAAGGCGGTCTGATCGGCGCGGTCGCCGCGATGTGGCTTTCCGAACGTGGAGCGGTCGGCCCGGAAACGATCACCCGCGACGAGGTGATCCTCGGGATGACCGACCACTTCGCGGCAATGCACGCGCTCGGCGCGTTCGTTCATCAGCTCGCCGACATGGACGACGGGTTCGACATCGTGGACCTGCTGACGTCCTCTGGCCACCCGGACAGACTCGAACTCCTGAATGTCGTCGGCGTGGAACATCCGGACCGGACGATGGCCAAGAAGGCGCGAAAGGCGAGCTTCAAGCTCCGGTCGAGCGACGGCGTGCAACCCCCTGGTCAACGCAGCGACACGTCACGATTAGCCCGCTAAACGCAGGTCAGTGGGGCCGGGATCGCGTTTAGCGGGCTAAACGCGATCCGGTCCGAGGCCGCGGGCTACTTCGAGGGGGCGGGCGAGGCGGGGGGTGCGGCGGGGGCCGAGGAAGCGGCCGGGTTGGGCGGAGCGGCGTAGGTGTTCATCGCCGTGATCTTCCACTTGTCGCCCTGCAGCTCCGCGTTCAAGTGCAGCTGCGCGCTCCCGGCGGTCGTCTTGTTCGTGTCGGCCCGCGTCGAACTCTGGTCGACGAACACCATCACGTCGGCCCGGTCGCCTTCCAGCCGGATGACGGCGCTGCGGGTGACCTTGCAGGTCACGACCATCTTCTGCTGCGGGGCCAGCCGCTTGACCTCGCCCATCAGCAGGTTGTACTTCGCCCGCACCTCGTCGTTGACCAGCAGATCGCCCGCCGCGGTCTCGGTCTTCGCGATGTTGTTGTAGTCGTACGAGAACAGCGCCTCGGTCGCCTTCGCGACCTGGTCCTTGACCTGCGCGGTCTTCGCGACGTCCAGCAGCGCGGTGTTGTCCGTCGAACTCGACACGTCGTCGGCCTGGATCTTGAACACCACTGCGGACGCGGCCAGCAACAGCCCGACGACGACCAGCGCGCTCGCCAGGATCAGCTGCCCGGAGAACGGCTTCTTCGCCTTGCCGGGCTTCTCGTCGGAGTCGGAATCGGAGTCGGCCTCGGAAGCGACCTCGGCTTCAGCCTCTTCGATGTCGTCCGGCTTCGCCTCGGCGACCGCCCGGGCCTTCGCGCGCGGGCTCGGCTTCGCGACAACCTCCTCCTCAGCGACCTCCTCAGCGGCCTCAGTGCTCTCAGGAGCCTCGACAGCGGCCACTTCAGGCTCAGCAGCCTCAGAGACCTCAGCAGACTCCTCAGCGACCTCGACAGGCTCAGGCGCCGGACGCGGAGCAGGCCGCGGCGAAGGACGCCGAACCGGCGCCGGCTTCACCTCGGGCGTCTCCTCCACCGAAGGAGCCGTGTCGACCTCGGAAGCGGGAGAGGAACCGGGCCGTCGCAGACCGGCCACCCGGGGGCGGCGCACCGGCGGGGTGCTGCGAGGGGGCTGGCGGCGGGAGGAGGGCACTACGGACTCCGTTCTGGGTGACGCTCTTACTGGCCGGCCGCGACGAGGGGCACGTTGTCGATCCCGGACAGCTTCCACTCATCGCCGACCCGGGTCATCGAGACCTCCAGGCGCAACGCCTTCGAACTCGCCTTGTCGCCCTGGGTGACCTGCGTGGTGATGGCGGCGAGGAAGCTCGCCTTGCCCTCGTGATCGTCGAGTTCCTCGACGGCGATGTCCTGGATCGTGGTCACGACCTTGGTCTTCGCGTCACTGAGCGCCTTGCGATAGGTCGGTTCCAGCTGCTTCAGCTGCTCGGCCATCTTGTCGTCGGACACGGTCTTCTGCCGCTCGAAAAAGTCGTTGAGGTTCTCGAAGTCGACCTCGGTGTACGCCTTGATCGCGGTGCCGCCCGCCTTGACGACGTCGTCACGCGAACGCGCGAGATCGGCGTTGTCGTCGGAGGCGGCCACGGCCCACATGACACCGAAGATCGCCGCGGCGACGAAGGCGGCCAGGGCGAACGCCGCCGCCCCCAGGACCAGGGTCCGCGATCGAGAAGAACTCATGACACTCCAGGGTAGGTATACGGTCTCGGGCTCAGCCGGGCAGGCCCAGCAGCGCACCGAGGCTGGCCAGGCTGACCCCCGGGCTCTGCAGGACGCTCGGCATGCCCTGTGCAGCGCGCAGGCTGGCCAGCTCCTCGGCCGACCGGCCCGCGTTGGCGGCGACGTCACCCTGCGACGGGATCTGCGGGACACCGTTGTACGGCACGTTCTGCGAACCGCGCACGTTGATCGGGCTGCCCTTCGGCTCGGCGCAGTACGCGTCGTCCTTCGGCGGGCGAGGCGCCGTGTCGGTGCCTTCGCGGTACTTGTCGAGGCCGATGTAGCCCTTGGTGCACGAAGGCGGGTTGAACAGGTTGAGCGCGAGGCCCAGGTGCGCGGTGCCGTCGTTGGCGACGCTGTTGGCGCCCGCCGCGAGCATCGGATAGGTCACCAGGCCCTGTTCGAGTCCGTCGAGCCGGGTCACGAGCAGGTTCGACGTCGTGAGCAGGTTCGCGGTCAGCGCGCCCAGCCCCGGCCCCGATTCCGCCAGCACCTCGCTGATCTGGGTCGCCACCCGCGGGGTGATCCCGATCAGCTTCCGGATGTCGGCGTCGGAGTTCTTCAGCGTGCCGGAGAGTTTGTTGAGGTCCGCGCTGAACGACTTCATCGAACTCGCCATGTCGTTCTGCGTGTCGAGGACCTGCCCGCCCTTTTCCAGCAGCTGGATGGTCTGCGGCAGGTACTCCTGCGCGGTCGCGGTGAAGCTGCGCGCGGTGTCGAGCAGCCGCTGCAGATCCGGGCCGGTGCCGTTGAAGGCGTTGTACGACTCGTCGACGACCTTGCGCAGCGAGTCGGTCGGCACCGACGCCGCGAGGCTGTCGAGGTCACCGATGAGCTGCTCGGTGGGCACCGGTGTCTTCACCTTGTCGGCCGGGATGACCGAACCCGGCTTCAGGAACGGGCCCTTCTCTCCCTTGGGCCTCAAGTCGACGAACTGCTCGCCGACCGCCGACCGGTTCGCGACCACGGCGTCCAGATCGGCGGGCACCTGCGGGGCGTCGGGCGCGATGTTGAGATCGGCTTCCAGCCCGGCCTTGGTCAGGCGCAGTTCGCCGACCCGGCCGATGTTGAAGCCGCGGTAAGTGACTTCGGCGTTCTGGAAGATGCCGCCCGACTGCTTGAGTTCGAGCTTCACCGTGTAGCCCTCGTCGCCGAAGACCTGGCCGAGACCGGCGAACCGGATCAGCGCGTACACGATCGCGACGATGGAGATGATCGCGAACGCGACCAGCTGGAGTTTCGTCCTGCGGAGCAGCATCAGCCCGCACCTCCCGAAAGCAGGCCGAAGATCCCGGCGGGTCCGGTCTGTCGCGGCTGCCCACCGCCCTGCGGCGCGCTCGCCTGACTGCCCGCGACACCGCCGACGCTGTCGGGGATCGGCAGCGGCGGGTTCACGCCGGGTCCCTCGGTCCCGCCGGTCAGCCCCGGCACCGGGACGACGTCCTTGAGCGGGTTCTCGCGGCTGCGGCCGAGGTTCTTGAGGATCTCGTTCAGGTTCAGGTCGACCTTCGCGAACAGGTTGAAGTAGTCGCCCTTGACGCCCTCGTACGCGGCGTCGCTGAACGGGAAGGTCAGCAGGATCTCCAGCGCCTTGGGCAGATCCGAGCCCGCTTCGCCGAGCTTCTGCAGCGTCGGCCGCAAGGCCTTGAGGTCGGCGACGAGGTCTTCCTTGCTCTTGTTCACGGTGTCGACGGCGACGCCGGAAAGGTGGTTGAGCGCGTTGAGCATGGTGACCAGCTGACCGCGTTGCTGCTCCAGCACACCGAGACCGGGGCCGAGGTTGTCGACCGCGCCGACCAGTTTGTCCTTCTGGCCGTTCAGCGTCAGCGAGAGCCGGTTGAGCCCGTCGAGCGCGCGTGTGATGTTCGCGGACTGCTTGTCCAGGTTCGTCACCAGCTGGTTGGTGTTGTTCAGCAGCGCCTTGAGCTCCGGTGAGCGGCCGCTGGTGGCGTTGTTGAGTTCCTTGGTGATGGTGTTGAGCTGGTCCACGCCGCCACCGTTGAGCAGCAGCGAAAGCGCGCCGAGCAGCTCTTCGACCTCGACGCTGCGGTTTGTGCGCGCCAGCGGGATCACCGCGTTGTCGGCGAGCTTGCCCTGACCGTCGGCGGGCGCGGCCAACTCGACGTACTTCTCACCGAGCAGGCTCGACTGTCTGACGTTGGCCAGCGCGTTCGCCGGCAGTTTCACGTCGCCGTTGACCCGGACGGTGACCTCGGCGTTCCAGCCGTCCTGGGTCAGCCCGATCGCTTCGACGCGGCCGACGGAGACCTCGTTGACCTTCACCCCGGCTTGCGGGGTCAGGTCCAGCACGTCCCGGAACTGCACCTTGACGGTGTACGGGTGGTCGCCGAGTTCGGCGCCACCGGGCAGCGGGATGTCGTAGATCCCGCTGAAGGCACAACCGCTCAACGTCAGCGCCGCCACCGTTCCGCAGGCCACCAGAGCGAGCTTCCGCAGTGTCTTCTTGCAGCGCATCACTTCGCCGCCGATCCGTAGAGCTGACCCGCGATGGGGAGCGGAAGCGGCGGCAGCTCGCCCGCCTGCGAGGACTGGATCACCTGCGCGATCGACGGCAGCGGCACCAACCCGTCGACCAGACCGGCGACCCCCTTGCACGCGTCGCCCAGCGCGTCGAGCGCGTCCGGGGTCTGCTTGAGCAGGTTGCACACCATCACCAGCGGGGGCTGGGTGAGTTCGTTGAGGTTGGCCCGCGCGTCGAGCGTGCCCGACGAGGCGTTGTAGGTGTTGACCAGGTTCCCGAGGCCGACCGGGGCGACGTCGAGGATCTCGGCGAGCGCGCCGCGCTGGTCGACGAGCACCTTGGTCACGCTCGCCAGCTTGTCCACATTGGACTTGAGCCGGTCGCGGTTCTTCTCGATGAACGCCTGCACCGCGGTGAGCGTGTCGGACAGCTGTTTCACCGTGGCCGCGAGGTTTTCCCGCTCCCCCGCGAGGAATCCGCTGACGTCGGCGAGCTGTCGCTCGAAGTCGCGGACCTGCTTGTCGCTGTTCACCAGCGTCTGCGAGAAAGAGCCGAGGTTTTCGACGGTCTTGAACAGGTCGTCCTTGTTCCCGGACAACGTGCCCGCGGCCTGGCCGAGTTTCGTGATCGTGTCGTGCAGTGCCTGCCCGTTGCCGTCGAAGTTCTTCGCGGCGGTGTCGAGCAGGTTCGACAGCGACCCGTTCTTGTTGGCGCCGTTGGGGCCGAGCGACTTGCTGACCCGCGAAAGGCTGGCGGCGAGTTCGTCGACCTCCAGCGGGACCTCGGTGCGATCGAGGCCGATGACGGCGCCGTCGTCGATCCGCGGGCCGCCCTTGTAGGCCGGGGCCAGCTGCACGTAGCGGTCGCTGACCAGCGACGGCGACACGATGATCGCCTTCGCGTCGGCGGGCACCGCCACCGTGCGGTCGTATTCGAGTTCGACGCGGACCTGGTTGCCCATGGGCTGGATCTTGGTGATCGTGCCCATTTCGACGCCGAGCATGCGGACGCTGTTGCCCTCGTAAAGGCCGACGGCGCCGGCGAAGTAGGCGGTCAGGTGGTTGCGCCCGGCGTCCTTGAGCGTCCACCACAGCGCGCCGGCGACCACCAGCGCGAGCACGATCGCGATGGTGAAACCGCGGGCGAGGCCCGCTCCGAGACGGGTACTCATTTCTCGTAGCACCCCTTCTCGTTGATCGGCCCGAACGACGGCAGGACCAGTCCGCAGATGTAGTTGTCGAACCAGCGGCCGTTGCCGATCGTGTTCGTGAACACCCGGATGAACGGCGCGAACCGCGCGATGCCCTGGCCGAGGGCGTCCTGGTTGCGCTGCAGCATCGAGGTCAGCTGGTCGAGCTGGGTGAGCACCGGGTCGAGCTGCGCGTCGTTGTCGTCGACCAGGCCCTTGAGCTGGGTGGCGAGGTTGCGCGAGCCGTCCAGCAGCGCGGCGATCGCGTCCTTGCGCCGGGACACCTCGCCGAGCAGCTTGTTGCCGTCGGTGAGGAGCTTCTGGAACTCGGCGTCGCGGTCGACGAGCGTCTGCGAGACCTGACGCGTGTTCGCGAGCAGGGTCGAGAGCTGCGAGTCCCGCGACGCGATCGTGTCCGAGAGCCGGGAAAGGCCGTTCAGGGCGCCCTTCACGTCGGCCGGGGTGTCGGCGAAGGTCTCCGTGATGACGTCGAAGCTCTTCGCCAGCTGCGCGGTGTCGATGTCGTCGACGGTCTGCGAAAGCCCGCGGAAGGCGTCGAGTACGTCGAACGGCGACGCCGTGCGATCGCGCGGGATGGTCGCGCTCGGGTCGAGCGTGCGCTGCCCCTGCGGGTCGAGCGCCAGGTACTTCTGGCCGAGCACGGTCTTGATCTTGATCGCCGCGCTGGTCTTGTCGCCGAGCCAGGCGTCCTTGACCTTGAAGGAGATCCGGACCTTGTCGCCGTCGAGTTTGATCTCGGAGACCTTGCCGACCTTCACCCCGGCCACCCGGACGTCGTTGTCCTCCTGCAGGCCCGAAGCCTCGCTGAAGTCCGCGCTGTAGGTCGTCCCACCGCCGATCACCGGCAGGTCCTCGGAGTTGAGCGCGGCGAGGAAACCGAGCAGCAGCACCGAGACACCGACCAGCGCGATCGGGATCGGATTGCGTTTCCGGAACGACTTCATGCCGTGCACCTCGCCCGGTTCACCGGCAGCAGCGGCAGGTTGATCGGCTCGTTGATCAGCGGAGGCAGGGCGACGGCTCCCGTCAGTTCACAGGCGAAGAAGTTGAACCAGGAGCCGTAGTCGGCGGTGCGGGTCAGCGCCGTCACCTTCTGCGGCATGAACTGGATGAAGTGCTCGACGATCGGCTGGCTGTCGTTGAGGTTCTTCGTCAGCGTGCCGAGCGCGGCGATGTCCTGCTTGAGCGGCTCGCGCGCCTCGCCGAGCAGGCCGGACGTCGTCTGGGCGAGGGTGCCGAGCGAAGCGATGGCGTCGCCGATCGGCTCGCGGTCCGCGGCCAGCCCCGACACCAGCTGCTGCAACTTGACGATCAGGTCGTTCAGCTGCGGCGTATGCGCGTTGACCGTGTCGAGCACCGAGTTCAGGTTGTCGATGACCTCACCGATCACCTGGTCCTTGTCGGAGATCGTGGTGGCCAGCGACGCGGTGTGCCGCAGCAGGCTTTCGATCGTGCCGCCTTCACCCTGCAAGACCTGGATGACCTCGTAGGACAGCTTGTTGATGTCGTCCGGGTTGAGCGCGGTGAACAGCGGCTTGAAGCCGTTGAACAGCTGCGTCAGGTCGAGCGCGGGCGTGGTCCGCTCCAGCGGGATGTTGCCGCCGGGCTCCAGCGTCTTACCGGAGGAGTCGGTGCCCTGCCCGAGCGAGAGGTAGCGCTGGCCGACCAGGTTCCGGAACTTGATCTGCGCGGTCACCCCGGCGGGCAGTTTGCGGCCGGCGTCCACTTCGAACTCGATCTCGGCCTGGCGGCGGTCGACGATGCGGACCTCCTTGACCTGCCCGACCCGGACGCCCGCGATACGGACGTCGTCGTTGGGCAGCACCAGGGTCGCGTCGCTGAAGCGCGCCTTGTAGGCGTTGGTGCTGGTGGTGTTGATGTTGGCGATGCTGATCCCGAGGATCGTCGTGAACAGCACGGTGATCACGACGAAGACGCAGAGCTTGATCAGCGGTGCGAGCAGTCCCCTCACTGGACGTGCACCTCCGCTCCCCGATAGAGCGGCCCGACGAGCAGCGAGCCCCAGCCGGGCACGTCCGAGGCGGCCATGCCGACCTGCGGGGCGACCAGCTGCGCGAGGAAGTCCGATTCGGAAGTGCTGTAGGACGGGCTACCGCCGGGCGCTCCCCCGCCGTTGTAACCGCCTACGTTGGCGAAACCGTTCGAGGGTGAAAGGCCGTCGTTGGCCGACCGCGCCGGCGGTTTGACCGTGCTGCCGTCCTTGATCGGGCCGTCCGGCGGGTACTGCGGGAACGGGTCCGGGAACTGCTTCAGGTCGTAGCAGCGCGGACCGCGTTTGTCCTCGAACCGCGGCTCGTCCTTGCCGGGCAGGTACGGCCCGCGGTTGACGGTGACCTCGATGGTCGCGTGCAGACCGGGCCGGTTCGTGCCCTTGCCGAGCGCCTTGTCGATCTTCGGCAGATTGGCGGCCATCTGCCCGATCACGCAGGGGTACTCCGGCGCGTACTTCGCCAGCAGTTCCGCCGTCGGGCGGGCGCTGTCGGCGAGGCGGATCAGGTTGTCGGCGTTGTTCCGCAGGAACGTCTGCAGATCGACCGAAGCCTGGGTGACGCTGCCGTAGAGGTTCTGCAGGTTCATCTTCTGGTCGGCCACGGTGCGCGTGGTCGTGCTCAGGTTGTCCAAGGTCTGCACCAGATCCGGGGCGACGGCGTTGAGGTTGTCCGAGAACTCGGCCAGCTCCTTGAGGTTCTGCTGGAGCTGGGGCTCGTGGGGATTCAGGTCGCCGACGTAGGTGCCGAGCTGCGCGAGGGTGTCGCCGAGCTGGTCGCCGCGGCCGTTGAGCGCGGTGGAGATCGCCGAAAGCGTGCTCGAAAGCTTCTGCGGCTGAACCGCCTGAAGCACCGGCATCAAATGGGCGAAGGCCTGCTCGAGTTCGACGGCGCTGGACGTGCGGTCTTGCGTGATCACGTCGCCCTCGGCGATCGTCTTCGCCGAGGGGACTTCCGGGATTTCGAGGGAAACGAAACGCTCACCGAACAACGTCTTCGGCAGGAATCGCGCGGAAACGTTCTGGGGGATCAGTTTCGCCGACTCCGGATTCAGCGCGAGCGTGAGTTCGGCGCCCTCCGTCGTCGCGGCGATGTCCTTCACCGAACCGACGATGAGCCCGCGGACCTTCACGTCCGACTGCTTCAGCAGCTGGTTCCCGATGCTGCCCGACTGGAGCTTCACGCTCACCACGGGCGTGAAAGCGCGTTGGTACAGCGCGATGCTCAAGGCCACCCCGCCGATGAGCAAGGCGACAAGCAACAGACCGAGAAGCCTGCGCCGGACTGTCGCGATCATCCTGCGATCCTCACCGTGACGTCGGTTCCCCAGATCGCGAAACCGATGAAGAAGTTCATGATGGACACCGTGACGATGCTCAGCCGGACCGCCTTGCCGACCGCCACGCCGACACCGGCGGGACCACCGGAGGCCCGGTATCCGAAATAGCAATGGGACAGGATGATCAAGACGCTGAACAACAGCACCTTGATGAACGAATACAACACATCCTGTGGTGGTAGGAACAGGTCGAAATAATGGTCGTAGGTACCCGCTGACTGGTTGTAGATATAGATAACGACCAGCCGGGACGCCAGATACGAACTCAGCAGGCCGATCACGTACAGCGGGATGACCGCGACGAAACCGGCGATGATCCGCGTGGTCACCAGGTACGGCAGGCTCGGCACACCCATGACCTCGAGCGCGTCGATCTCCTCCGAGATCCGCATCGCGCCCAGCTGGGCGGTGAACCCGGCGCCCACCGTCGCCGACAGCGCGAGGCCCGCGACCAGCGGCGCGATCTCACGGGTGTTGAAGAACGCGGTCAGGAAGCCGGTGAAGGCCGAGGTGCCGATCGAGTTCAGCGCCGAGTAACCCTGAAGGCCGACGAGAACACCGGTGAACAAGGTCAGGCCGACCATGACGCCGACCGTGCCGCCGATGACGGCGAGCGAGCCGGAACCGAAACTCACCTCGGCCAGCAGCCGCAGGACCTCTTTGGTGTAGCGGCGCAGCGTCCGCGGCGTCCACAACAACGCGCGGCCGTAGAACGACATCTGGTCGCCGAGGTTGTCCAGTGTCTGCAAAGGACGGTTGGCAACCCCCTTGGCGCGGGTGAGGAAGGTCATGCGTCAGTCCAGCTTTCCGGGCACGATCTGCAGGTAGATCAGCGTGATCACGAAGTTCACCACGAACAGCATGAGGAACGTGATGACCACAGCCTGGTTCACCGCGTCCCCGACGCCCTTCGGGCCGCCGGACGGATTCAGTCCCCGGTAGGAGGCGACGACCGCGGCGATGAAGCCGAAGATCAGCGCCTTCAGCTCGCCGACCCAGAGGTCCGGGAGCTGGGCCAGCGCGGAGAAGCTCGCCAGGTACGCGCCCGGCGTCCCGCCCTGGAGGACGACGTTGAAGAAGTACCCGCCGAGCACACCGATGACGCTGACCATGCCGTTCAGCAGGAGCGCCACCAGCATCATCGCGAGCACCCGCGGCACGATCAGCCGCTGCACCGCGGAGACGCCGAGCACCTCCATGGCGTCGATCTCTTCACGGATCGTCCGCGCGCCGATGTCCGCGCAGACCGCGCTACCGCCGGCGCCCGCGACCAGCAGCGCGGTGACCAGCGGACTGGCCTGTTGCACGGTGGCGAGCACCGACCCGGCGCCCGTGTAGGACTGGGCGCCGAGCTGGCGGGCGAGCGAACCGAACTGCAGCGAGATGACCGCGCCGAACGGGATCGCGACGAGCGCCGTCGGCAGGATCGTGACGCTGGCGATGAACCAGGCCTGCTGGATGAACTCCCGCAGCTGGAACGGGCGCTGGAAGATGCCACGAACGATGTCGAGGCCGAGAGCGAACAGGTTCCCGGTCTCGCGCACCATGCCGATGCCGGGGATCTTCGCCGATGAAGCGGGAGAGCTCACGCGCCACCTGACCCCGGATCATGTGGCCGCATGCGGTGGTTGCCCGGTCTTCCCGGATGCGGGATGTGGGCGACCTGGTCGTCGGGCAGCCGCCCCTGGTGGTGGTTCGGCATAGAGCCGTCGCTCTGCTGCGAACGATGTCCCGCGGCGGCGAGCCGCTGCGGGCGGACGCCGTAGCGCTGCTGCTCCTCCGTGGAGAGCGACTCGATGATGCTCTGCTGCGCCTCGTGCGGGAGACCGGAGAGGATCTGCATGACGCGGTCCTTGCGGCGGACCGCGCCCATCCGCGTCGGCACGCCCGGCGTCGGCTGCATCTGCGGCGGCACCCCGCTGACGTCCTCGACACCGCCCGAGTGGTGACCGGCCTCGAACATCGCGCGCTCGGCGGCGAGCTGGGCCGAATCCTTCTCCTCGCTCATGCCGATGGGGCCGTCCATCTTGCCGTTGAGGAACTGCTTGACGACCGGCTCCTCACTGGTCAGCAGCACCTCACGCGGGCCGAACATGACCAGTTCCTTGCGGAAGAGCATGCCCAGGTTGTCCGGGACGGTGCGGGCGAGGTTGATGTTGTGCGTGACGATCAGGAACGTCGCGTCGATCTGCGCGTTGACGTCGAGGAAGAGCTGGGAGATGTAGGTGGTGCGGACCGGGTCGAGGCCGGAGTCCGGCTCGTCGACCAGGATGATCTGCGGGTCGAGCACCAGGGCGCGGGCGAGGCCGGCGCGCTTGCGCATACCGCCGGAGATCTCGCCGGGCAGCTTCTTGTCGGCGCCGTTGAGACCGGTCATCTCGAGCTTCTCGAGGACGATCCGGCGGACCTCGGTCTCCGACTTCTTCGTGTGCTCGCGCAGAGGGAACGCCACGTTGTCGTAGAGGTTCATCGAGCCGAAGAGCGCGCCGTCCTGGAAGAGGACGCCGAAGAGCTTGCGCACCTCGTAGAGCTGGTGTTCGGAGCACGTCACGATGTCGACGCCGTTGATCATGCAACGGCCGCGGTCCGGCTTGAGCAGACCGATCATCGACTTCAAGAAGACGGACTTACCGGTTCCGGACGGACCGAGCATCGCCGAAACCTCGCCCGGAGGCAGGGTCAGCGTGACGTCCCGCCAGATGGCCTGCTTACCGAAGGACTTGCTCAGACCTTCGATGACCACCTCGGCACCCATCGCACCTCCAGGAGCTGTTCCGCGTCGTCGCGCACTGCCTTCCCGTCCCACTGGCTCGGGAGGGCGCATGCGTCCGCGCAGCGATACCCGCGTCAACCAGGTGCAACGAGCTGAGTGCGAACAGGTTACTCACCAGTTTTCTTTTCTGGCCAGACCCGCGGGTAACTTTTCGCGCAGCCCGTGCACCGCTTGCAGCACCGTAGTGCACGTCACTTCCACCCGCAGATCCACGACGCCCCCTCGCCCAGGTCAGCGCGCTGCCGCGTCGCGATTAGGGGGCTAAACGCAGGTCAGCGGACCTGCCGCCGGGCCCCTCCCACCCCTGGCCCCGGATCGCGATTAGGGGGCGAAACGCACCTGGGGGCTCAGGTGCTTAGCGTGGCTACGCGTCACACTTAGCCCGCGAAAGTCGAAGCGCGCAGGAGGCCGGGGACAGCGAAGGGGCGGGCATCCGTGCTGGATGCCCGCCCCTTCGACGGTGCTGCGGTAGGCGCTGACGCGCCCGAGATCACTTGATGGCGATCTTGGCGCCCGCGGCCTCGAGCTTCTCCTTGGCGGCCTCGGCGGCCTCCTTGTCGACCTTCTCCAGGAGGGCCTTGGGAGCGGCCTCGACCAGCTCCTTGGCCTCCTTCAGGCCCAGGCCCGAGACGACCTCACGGACGACCTTGATGACCTGGATCTTCTTCTCACCAGCGGACTCGAGAACGACGTCGAACTCGTCCTGCTCCTCGGCGGCCGGGGCGGCAGCGGCACCCGGCGCGGCGGCGACGACGGCAGCCGGGGCGGCCGCGGTCACGTCGAAGGTGTCCTCGAATTCCTTCACGAACTCGGACAGCTCAAGAAGGGTGAGCTCCTTGAAGGCGTCGATCAGCTCGGTGGTGCTCAGCTTCGCCATGGTGGCTTTCCTCTCTGAAACGAACTAAAAGTTCGGGGTGGGGGGTGTTCAGCTCTCGGCGGGTGCTTCGGCTGCTTCGGTACCGGCGTTGCGCTGCTTTTCCTCCAGCGCGGCAGCCAGGCGAGCGACCTGGGACGCCGGCGCCTGGAACAGCGCGGCGGCCTGGGACAGCTTCGCCTTGAACGCGCCCGCCGCCTTGGCGAGCAGGACCTCACGGCTGTCGAGATCGGCGATCTTGTTGATCTCGTCCACGGACAGCGTCTTGCCGTCCATGAAGCCGCCCTTGATCACAAGCGCGTTGTTGTCCTTCGCGAAGTCGCGAAGCGCCTTCGCGGCGTCAACAGCTTCACCTTCGACGAAGGCGATGGCGGTCGGGCCGACGAACAGGTCTTCAAGGCCCTCGATGCCGGCGTCCGTGGCGGCACGCTTGACGAGGGTGTTCTTCGCGACCCGGTACTTGGCACTGGTGCCGAGAGCGCGGCGCAGCTGGGACAGCTGGGACACGGAGAGGCCGGTGTACTGGGTAACGACTGTGGCCGAGCTGCTGCGGAAGCTCTCCGCGATCTCGGCGACGGCCGCCTCCTTGTCGGGCTTCGCCATGGTCGCCTCCTCTCTTGGCTAGTGGTCCACTGGCCTTGAGAGCCCTGAAACGACGAAACGCCCCAGCGCAGACAGGCGCGGGGCGTCAGGGCAAGCGACGGATAACGTCGCGAGCGAGCCTCGTTCCTCCTGCGCGGGTCGCCCGCCCTAGCGGGGCCTTCGTTCTCCAAGCCAGATGACCAGGAGAAGACCAGCGGTCTTCGGTAGAACCTTGACAAGAGTACGCGACCCCTTTTCACCTCCGGCGGCACCCCCTCCCAACTCGCGTTTTTCGAGCTCCGCGCGCGTCAGCGCATCCCTTGAGGGTGGTGGCGGGGGCATGGATGGAGGGCTAAACGCGACCGGCGGAGTGCGCCGGGGGTCTCGCGAGGCATCATGGTGACGTGGCGGAGCAGCGTGATGACGGAAAGCCGGGCAACGAGCCCGGCACGGACATCGAGCCCAAGGCGGGAGGTCAGCCCGCGCCTCAGCTGAACGAGGAGCAACTGCGCCAGTTCCAGCAGTTTCAGCAGTTCCAGGACTATCTGAAGTTCACCGAGGCGCAGCAACAGGGCCTCGTGCCGACCCAGCCCGCGCAGCCCGTCACCCAGCACTACGGACAGCCGCCGGCGCCTCCGGGACCTCCTCCCGGCGAGCTCGTCCATGCCACTCAGCCGCGAGTGCCGCGTTGGCTGCGACGCCTGGGCGGGAAACTCCTGGCCTGGATGATCGTGATCGTGCTGATCTGCGTCGGGGCCACCATCGCCTACCGCCAGATCTTCCCCAGCGACGCCGGGCAGGACACGGCGACGTTCGTGCAGGGCGGCGGCGGCAAGCACCACACCAACCAGGTGCTTTCGACCAATCCCTGGGAAGCCGTGCGGGCCATCTACGACACGATCGGCAAGCCGTACCCGCCCGCCACCCGGGTCGAGAAGGTCTGCCTGTCGATGAGCGAACAGGCACAGGCCGAGTTCGCCCGCAACCTCGGCTACCCGGACTGCGCGACCGCCGTTCCGGCTTTGAACGCCAAGGTCACCGACATCACGCCGTACATCTACGCGGTGCGGCCGATGTCGAGCGTGGTCCCGCGGCAGAACCTGACGATCCACTCCTGCTGGTACAGCATCCGCGGAGGCCCCCTGCTGGGCAGCTTCACCCTTCAGGAAGTCGAGATGGGCCAGTGGCTGATCACCGGGCACGCGAACTCCCCCGTCCCCTGCCCTGCTCCCCCCACCGGCAACTGACC
Organism: Amycolatopsis coloradensis; assembly: GCF_001953865.1. Lineage (GTDB taxonomy): Bacteria > Actinomycetota > Actinomycetes > Mycobacteriales > Pseudonocardiaceae > Amycolatopsis > Amycolatopsis coloradensis. The sequence goes on along the minus strand of NZ_MQUQ01000015.1, from coordinate 700,963 downwards.
TGGGGCTTCTCCACCCCAGATCGCGGTTAGGGGGCTAAACGCAAGTGCCCGCCGGATCGCGATCAGGGGGCGGAAGTCGACGCCGGTCAGAGGTCGTGTGAGGTCAGGAAGCCGGTGAGGGCGGAGCCGAAGGCGGGGTTCGTGACGGCGGTCAGGTGGTCGCCGGGGACGCGGACGAGCCGGGCACCGGCGATGGCGGCGGCCAGGCGTTCGGGTTCGGCGGCCAGCGGGTCGGTGTCACCGGCGAGGACCAGGGTCGGGACGGCGATGGCCGTCAGGTCCAGTTTCGGGTTCGCGGTCCCGCGTGCGGCGGCGGCCAGCGCGACGCGGTCCGCGCGCAGAGCGTCGGCCAGGACCCGGAAAGGCGCCGAAGAGCGCGGAAGCGTCGCGGGATCCTCCGCCAGCAGGGCCTCGCTGATCGCCGCCGGCGTGACCACCCGCGTGTCCACACCCCCGAAGTCGACGATCCCCGAGCCGACCCCGCCGATCGCGAGGCACCGGATCCGCGGGTCGGCGGCCACCGCGCCGAGCGCGATCATCGCGCCCATCGAGTAGCCCACCATCGACACCTCGTCGAGGCCCAGCGCGTCGAGCAGCGCGGACACATCGCGGACCATCGCGTCGTCGCCGTAGCTCGCCTCGTCGTGCGGCTTCGCCGACCGTCCGTGCCCACGCGCGTCGAGGCTGATCACGGTCAGTCCCGCCTGCTGGAGCGTGGCGACGACGCCGGGCGCGATCCAGTTGGCGTTCGTGTCGGCGGCGAAGCCGTGCTGAAGGAGCACTGGACGTCCTTCGCCCTCCCACACGGTGTAGCTCAGCTGGAGCCCGTCGAACGACGCGAAGGTAGGCATGCCCTCCAGCAAACACGAAGAAGGGGCGGCCCCGCCGTAGCGGGACCGCCCCTTTCTCAGTGATGTCTAACTCAGACTCACGCTTCCTCGGAAAGGAGGTTGCGGGTCCGGGCCGGGTCGACCGGGACACCCGGGCCCATCGTCGTGGAGATCGTGACCTTCTTCAGGTAGCGGCCCTTGGCCGACGACGGCTTGGCGCGGAGGACCTCGTCCAGCGCGGCCGCGTAGTTCTCCACCAGCTTCTCGGTGTCGAACGACGCCTTGCCGATCACGAAGTGCAGGTTGGCCTGCTTGTCGACGCGGAAGTTGATCTTACCGCCCTTGATGTCCGTCACGGCCTTCGCGACCGCGGGGGTCACGGTGCCGGTCTTCGGGTTCGGCATCAGGCCACGCGGGCCGAGGATGCGGGCGATACGGCCGACCTTGGCCATCTGGTCCGGCGTCGCGATCGCGGCGTCGAAGTCGAGCCAGCCACCCTGGATGCGCTCGATCAGTTCGTCGGTACCGACCACGTCCGCGCCGGCGGCCTCGGCCTCGGCGGCCTTGTCACCGACGGCGAAAACGATGACGCGAGCGGTCTTACCGGTGCCGTGCGGCAGGTTCACGGTGCCGCGGACCATCTGGTCGGCCTTACGAGGGTCGACACCGAGGCGCATGGCGACCTCGACGGTGGCGTCCATCTTCGTCTTGGAGGTCTCCTTGGCCAGCTTCGCGGCCTCGAGCGGGGCGTACAGCCGCTCGCGGTCCACCAGCTCGAGGGCCTGACGGTAGGCCTTGCTGTGCTTGGTCATGCTTCTGTCCTCAACTCTTCAAACGGATCAGTGTGGTGCGTGAGCCAGCACTGGCTCTCCCACGTGGTGCTGGAAAACAGCGTCAGTCGACGACCGTGATGCCCATGGAGCGGGCGGTGCCGGCGATGATCTTCGCGGCCTGGTCGACGTCGTGCGCGTTCAGGTCGGATTCCTTGGTCTTCGCGATGTCGCGGACCTGGTCCCAGGTGACCTTGGCGACCTTGGTCTTGTGCGGCTCGCCGGAGCCCTTCTCCACGCCCGCGGCCTTCAGCAGCAGCTTCGCGGCCGGCGGCGTCTTGAGCTTGAAGTCGAACGAGCGGTCTTCGTACACGGAGATCTCGACCGGGACGACGTCCCCGCGCTGCGACTCGGTCGCGGCGTTGTAGGCCTTGCAGAACTCCATGATGTTGACGCCGTGCTGACCCAGCGCGGGGCCGACCGGCGGCGCGGGGTTGGCCGCACCCGCCTTGATCTGCAGCTTGATGATCGCCGCAAGCTTCTTCTTCTTGGGTGGCATTTCGTTGGTTCCTTCTTACTGACTTGAGTCCCCCGCACACCTGCCAGTACGCGGGGACTGCCGGCCGTCTGGCGGCCGTCAGATCTTGGAGACCTGGTTGAACGACAGTTCGACCGGGGTCTCCCGGCCGAAGATCGACACCAGGACCTTCAGCTTCTGCCCGTCCACGTTGACCTCGGAGATCGTCGCGGGCAGCGTCGCGAACGGGCCGTCCATGACGGTGACCGACTCGCCGATCTCGAAGTCGACCTCGACCGCGGGGCCGCCCAGCTGCGACTCCGACGCGGCGGCCTCGCCCTTGCCGGACTTGGCGGGCGCGGCGGCCTCGACCTTGGGCGCGAGGAACTTCAGCACCTCTTCGACCGTCAGCGGCGAGGGACGCGACGTGGCACCGACGAACCCGGTGACGCCCGGCGTGTTGCGCACCGCGCTCCACGAGGCGTCGTTCAGGTCCATCCGGACCAGGATGTAGCCGGGCAGCACCTTGCGCTGCACCTGCTTGCGCTGGCCGTTCTTGATCTCGGTGACCTCTTCGGTCGGGACCTCGATCTGGAAGATGTAGTCCTCGACGTCCAGTGTCTGGGTCCGGGTCTCGAGGTTGGTCTTCACCTTGTTCTCGTAACCCGCGTACGAGTGCACGACGTACCACTCGCCGGGAGCGGCGTTGAGTTCCGCGCGCAGCTTCTCGACCGGGTCGGCGATTTCTTCGGGCTCGGGCTCGGCGGCGGTGTCGTCGGCCGCGTTGTCGTCGGTCTCGACGGACGACTCTTCGGCCTCCGCGACATCTCCGGCTTCGTCGACCTCGTCGCCTGCGGCGGGCACCTCGACGGAGTCCAGGTGCTCGGACGTCTCGTCGCCGAGTGCCGCGTGCACCTGCTCGTCGGAAAGCTCGGTCAGCTCATGACCGGCTGCTGTGCCGTTGTCGGAGGTCACGTTCCGTCCTCTCAGTTGATCGGTTGCCGTGGCGCAGGGCAGGCGTGCGGTGCGCTCAAGCCCCGCGACCGGCTGCCTCAGCTGCCGAAGACGGCACCGACGACCTCTTTGAAGGCCAGGTCGAGGCCGCTCACCAGCGCCACCATGAACACCACGAAGACCAGCACCACCGCGGTGTAGGTGACCATCTGCTTGCGGTTCGGCCAGATGACCTTGCGCAGCTCGGCCCAGACTTCGCGGACGAAGCGCATCAGCCGGGCGAAGATCGACGCCTGCTTCGGCTTGCGGTCGCGCTTCGGGGTCGCCGTGCCTTTGGCGTCCTTGGATTTCTCGGTCTTGTCCCCGGCCTTCGCCTTGCCGGCGGGGCGGGTCTTGTCGTCCGACTTGGCGTCGGCCTTCCCGGACGGGCGCGCGGACGCACGGCGCTCACGCCGGGCAGCGGCGGTCACCGGGCGGGACTGTTCGTCGGGCTTCCGCCCGGCGCCGTCCTGCGCCTTCTCACCGCTGGCGTCGCTGTCGCTCACGACCACTCCTCCGCCTTCACCAGTTCGCTTACGCAGGGGTGACAGGACTTGAACCTGCAACCTGCGGTTTTGGAGACCGCTGCTCTGCCAATTGAGCTACACCCCTTTGGAACCCCGATGCTCCGGAGCTCCCGAGGACACATTCCATCGTCCCCACCGCCGTGGCGGGGATGACCGTAGTGCGTTCCGAGACCAGAAGTCTACGGCAACCCCCGAACAGCTTCGCAACCGCGCCCCTCAAAGCGGCGCGGAGCAGCCTTCCGTGAGGAAACTCCCCCACGGCCGACCCCATGATCGTGCCACGATGTCGCCATGAGCGCTCCCCCACCCTCGCCTTCGCCGGCTTCCCGCGTCTCCGCCCGCATCGGCGGCATCACGCCGTCGGCAACGCTGGCCGTCGACGCGAAGGCCCGGGAGCTCAAGGCGCAGGGCCGTCCGGTGATCGGGTTCGGTGCCGGGCAGCCGGACTTCCCGACCCCGGCCAACGTGCTCGAAGCCGCCGAAGCGGCCGTCCGGGACAGGGTGAACCACGGCTACACCGCCGCGGGCGGGCTGCCGGAGCTGCGCGAGGCGATCGCCGTGAAGACGGCCCGCGACTCCGGGTTCGAGGTGGACCCGAGCCGGATCCTGGTGACCAACGGCGGCAAGCAAGCGGTCTATTCCGCGTTCGCCACCTTGCTCGACCCCGGCGACGAGGTGCTGCTGCCCGCGCCGTACTGGACGACCTACCCGGAGTCGATCGCCCTCGCCGGCGGCGTCGGAGTCCAGGTCACGGCGGACGAGACGACGAATTACCTGGTCACCGTCGAGCAGCTCGAAGCCGCCAGGACGCCGCGCACGAAGGTGCTGCTGTTCGTCTCGCCGTCGAACCCGACGGGAGCGGTGTACCCGCGCGAGCAGGTCGAGGCGATCGGGCGCTGGGCCCACGAGAACGGCCTGTGGGTCGTCACCGACGAGATCTACGAGCACCTGGTCTACGACGGCGCCGAAGCGCCTTCGATGCCCGTCGTGGTCCCGGAACTCGCCGACCGGACGGTCGTCCTCAACGGGGTCGCGAAGACGTACTCGATGACCGGCTGGCGGGTGGGCTGGCTGCTCGGCCCGCAGGACGTGGTCAAGGCGGCGACGGCGTACCAGTCGCACTTGTGCGGCAACGTTTCGAACGTCGCGCAGCGGGCCGCGCTGGCGGCGGTGAGTGGTCCGCTCGACGCCGTTTTCGAGATGCGCGAAGCGTTCGACTTCCGGCGCAAGACCGCGCTTTCGCTGCTTTCCGAGATCGCGGGCGTCGAAACGCCGGTGCCACTCGGCGCCTTCTACCTTTACCCGTCGGTGAAAGCCTTGCTGGGCAAGGAGATCCGTGGCGAGCGACCGGCGGACACGGTGGCGCTGGCCGATCTGATCCTGCGCGAGGCCGAGGTCGCCGTGGTGCCCGGCGAGGCGTTCGGGACCCCCGGGTACTTCCGGATTTCCTACGCGCTGGCCGAAAACGATCTCGCCGAGGGGATCACCAGGATGGGTCGCCTGCTCGCGGAAGGGCGGTGACCGTGATGCGGCTGGGAATCGCCCTTCCGCAGTACGGGCCCCTCGCGGCGATGGACGCCGTCGCCGGTTTCGCCACGGCCGCCGAAGAGCTCGGGTATGAGTCCGTGTGGGTCGGAGATCGGGTGCTGGCCCCGGTTTCGCCGTCGGACTTCTATCCCGGCGGCACGCCGGACCGGCCCTACCCGCCCGAATTCGTCACCTTCGCCGATCCGCTGATCCTGCTGACGGTGGCCGCGAGTGTCACGACGAAGGTTCGGCTCGGCACCAGCACGCTGACCGGGACCGTGTATCCGGCCGTAGTGCTCGCCCGGATGCTCACTTCACTGGACCAGGTGAGCGGTGGCCGGCTGGACGTCGGGCTGGGCACCGGCTGGCTTCGCGACGAGTACACCGCGACAGGCACGCCGTGGAAGGCGCGTGGCAAGCAACTGGAGGAGCTTCTCGACGTCCTTCGGGAGTTCTGGACCGGCGATCCGGTCGAGCACCGGGGCGACCGCTGGCAGATCCCGGCGTCGAAGGTGGGACTGCGGCCGTCGCAGCGCCCGCATCCGCCGGTGTTGCTGGGCGGAGGGTCGGCGGCGGCGCTGGACCGCGTCGGCAGGCGCGCGGACGGCTGGCTGCCTGCCGGGCTGCCCGCGCCCTACCTCGCGAAGCTCTGGGAAACCGTGGTGAGCGCGGCCGAGAAGGCGGGCCGCGACCCTGGCACGCTGCGGCGGGTGCTGCGGATCAATCCCAAGCCGGGCACGGACCTCAAGGACGTCGCGGCGCAGCTGGAGGCGGCCGCCGAAACCGGGATCACCGAGGCCTTCGTCGACCCGCACTACCTCGCACGGGATGTCGCGCACGCTCTCGATCTCGCCGCCGAGCTACGCGGTCTCGTCCCGAACTGAGGTCCCTCCCCCGGCGGGGAAGAGGCCCTCAGCGGTCAGGATTCGCCGTCGGTGAGCTGAACGAGTGCGTGGGCCTTCGCGGCGTACTTCCAGTCGCCGAGGTCCCGGACGGCGGTGCGTCCAGCAGCTCGTTGATGCCAGGTACGCGGCCCGCCCTGAACGTGATCCACGTCTCAGGCAACCGGCGATCACCCGTTCACGCGTAAATCACCGACGGTCGGACCGATGACAAAGGCGACCCAGGTCGCGTACAACGAACGGGTGACGCAGCGGAGAACTGGCGGCGGCTGTCTCTTCCTGGTGATCGTGCTGTCGGTCCTGGGGATTGCTTACCACCTGTGGGAGCGCGGAACATCGGTGACACCGACGGGGGTCACCACCTCGGATGGATCGGGCCGATATGTAGCGCTGGGTGACTCCTACACGGCTTCGCCGGGCACAGGACGTCCTGTGGGGGCGCCGGTGGGCTGCGACCGTTCGGACAACAACTATCCGAGCCTGCTCGCCGCGAGCCTGCGTCCGGCCGAGTTCGTCGATGTCAGCTGCGGTGGCGCCACGACCGAACACCTCACCGACGAGCAGAAGACGCGTGACGGCACGAACGCTCCGCAGCTCGACGCCGTCGATGGCGACACGACGCTGGTGACCGTCGGTATCGGTGGCAACGACGTGGGCTTCGTAGGCTTCGCGGGCCAATGCGCGACACAGCAACAGACCGCTTCGCCCTGCAAGACCCGGCTGACCTCGGGCGGGCGCGACCAACTCGCCGGTCGGATCACCGCCGTGGCGGACCGGCTCGGCGGAGTCCTGGACCAGATCCGCTCGAAGGCGCCCGAAGCGCGCATCGTGGTCGTCGGGTACCCGACGGTGCTTCCGGACGACGACGGCGGTTGCTGGCCGCTGCTGCCGGTCGGCGCGGGAGACGTCGCCTACTTCCGCGAGTCGCTGGCGCGGCTGAACACCACGCTGGCGAAGACGGCGAAGGAGCACGAAGCGGGCTTCGCCGACATGTCGACCGCGAGCAAGGGACGGGACATGTGCACTGCCGCGAACCGGCGCTGGGTCGAGGGCCCGGCACCCGCGGCGCCCGCCGCGCCGCTGCACCCGAACGCCCGGGGCGAGGAAGGCATGGCGGAGGTCATCGAGAAGCTGCTCAAGGTCGCATAGGGCACGCAAGTAGTCCTCTAGTTGCGATCCTTGCGCGCGCAAGGATCGCAACTAGAGGACCAAACGTGGAGGTGGGAGTCGCGCTTGAGGTCAGGCGCGGACGACCGCTTGGGCCTTCCCGAGCACGGCCTTGCCGTCGAACTTGGCGGTGATGTCGATCCGCGCGGTGCCGTCGTCGTTGATCACGGCGACCTTCCCGGTGAACTCGATCGTCGCCACGCCGTCGTTCGGCACGACCACGGGACGCGTGAAGCGCGCGAAGTAGTCAACGAGGCGGCCGGGGTCACCGAGCCAGTCTGTGACGAGCCGCGCGCCCAGCGCCATGGTGAGCATGCCGTGCGCGATGACGTCCGGCAGGCCGACCTCTTTGGCGAAGGCCTCGTTCCAGTGGATGGGGTTGAAGTCCAGCGAGGCGCCGGCGTAGCGCACCAGCTGCTCCCTGGTGACGTCGATGGTCAGCGGCGTCAGTTCTTCTCCGGCGGTGAACGTGCTCACGCGCCCTCCCCTCGGACCACGAGCTGGGCGTACGTGGTGGCGATCGGGCCACCGTCGGCGCCGGAGATCTCGGCGCGCAGGTTGATGAAGTCGTTCCCCGCACGGGTCATGATCTTGTCGATATGCGTGGTGAGCGACAGGATGTCCCCCGCGTGCACCGGCCGCGCGTAGGTGAACCGCTGGTCGCCGTGCACCATCCGCGAATAGTCGAGCCCCAGCTCGGGGTCGGTGACGATCGCGTTGATCGAGGCGAGGTTGATGATCGTGAGGAACGTCGGCGGTGCGATGACGTCGGGGTGACCGGCCGCCTTCGCCGCTTCGGTGTCGCGGTAGAGCGGGTTCGTGTCGCCGAGCGCGTCGGCGAACTCCCGGATCTTCTCGCGACTCACTTCATAGGTACTGGTCGGCGGGTACACCCGCCCGGTGAACGACTGGTCCAAGGCCACTCGAGCAGGCTACCGAACCCGGAAATGCCCGAAGCCGCCCTGGTGACCAGGACGGCTTCGGGTGAGACTTGTAGAACCGCCAGACGCTCAGCGGGTCTCTTTGTGAGTCCGGTGCGTACCGCAGTTCGGGCAGAACTTCTTCATCTCCAGGCGATCCGGGTTGTTGCGCCGGTTCTTCTTGGTGATGTAGTTGCGGTGCTTGCACTCCTCACACGCGAGCGTGATCTTCGGTCGCACGTCAGTGGCAGCCACAGCATTTCCTTCTCTACTAGGCCTGGGATACCCAGGATTACCGCGTAGCGGTGGCCGGACTTGAACCGGCGACACAGCGATTATGAGCCGCTTGCTCTGCCAGCTGAGCTACACCGCCCTTACATAACCCTAACCGCGACACGCTAGCGTGACGCGGTTGAGGTTGCGAGCCCCTTTACGGAATCGAACCGTAGACCTTTTCCTTACCATGGAAACGCTCTACCGACTGAGCTAAAGGGGCCTTGCCCTCTCGCGAGGACTTAGAAAGATTAGCAGGCCGGTTAAGGGGCCTTGACCGGGGGTCAGGTTACCGCAAAACCTCAGGTCAGCAGGGTTAAAACGGTCTCGGAGTGTCGGCCCGGCGAACGCGCCGTGCGGGCCTGCAGCCATGCCTCCAGGCGGTCCTCCGGCAGCGGCCGCGAGATGAGGTAGCCCTGTGCCACGTCACATCCCATCGCTTCGAGCTGATCCCGCGCCACGTCTTCCTCGACACCCTCGGCGACGACTGTGAGGCCGAGCGAGTGGCCCAATTCGACGATGGACCGCACGACGGCGAGGTCGCCGAGGTCGGTGCCCATGCCGAGGACGAAGCTCTTGTCGATCTTGACCTGGTCGACCGGAAGCTGCCGCAGATAGGCCAGCGACGAGTAACCGGTGCCGAAGTCGTCCACCGCGAGCACGATGCCCAGCGAGTGCAGTTCCCGCAGGATCGGCAGCGCCTTCTGCGGGTCGGACATCACACCGGATTCGGTCAGTTCGAAGGTGAGCAGCTCCGGCGGGATGCCGAAGCGGTCGAGTTCGCGGGCGACCTTCGTCGGGAAGTCCTCGTCGGCCAGGTTCCGCACCGACAGGTTCACCGCGGCGGAGATGCGCAGGCCTTCGTCGAGCCACTTCCGCACCCGCTTCAACGACTCTTCGAGGACGAAGGACGTCAGGACGCCGATGAGGCCCGCCGCTTCGATCGCCGGGACGAACTCGTCCGGGCCGAGCCTGCCGAACTCCGGGTGCACCCAGCGCACCAGCGCCTCGACACCCTGGATCTGCCGGTTCGGCAAGGTGATCTTCGGCTGGTAGTGGACGCTGAGCTGGCCTTCTTCGAGCGACTGCCGGAACTGCGTGACCATCTGGAACCGGCGCATGAAGATCTGGCCCATGCTGGCCATGTAGCCGCGGACCTCTTCGCCGCCCTTGGTGGCGCGGACGGCGACGTCTGCGCGCTGGAGGAGTCCATCGACGTCGACCTGGTCGTCGTCTTCGGCAGACGACGTGGCGTAGCCGATCATCGCGTTGGCTTCGACGGAAAGCCGGTCCACCGGGTACGGGGCGACGAGTTCCGCGCGGAGCAGTTCCGCGGCGGCCTGGGCGCGTTCCGGCGCGCAGCCGACGAGAAGTGCGGCGAAGGACGCGCCTTCGAGCCTGGCGAGCGGGACGTCCGGACCGAGCGCGTCACGGATCCGGCGTCCGGCGGCGATGACCATCCTGTCAGCCCACACGTAACCGAGCGCGTCGCTGACCGTGGAGAAGACGTCGAGGTCGACCCGCAGCACGACCGCGTCGACCTGTTCCCGCAACGGTTCCTTGGCGACCTGGCGGAAGCCCGGGCGGTTGAGCAGGCCGGTCAGCGGATCGTGGTAGGCGTCGTGGCGCAGGGTCGCGAGGAGGCGCCGGTTGTCCAGCGAAGTCGCGAGGTGGCTGGCCATCGTGCCGAGCAACTGGACGTCGTACTTGCCGAAACCACGCCAGCGGGACAGCCTGTCGTGCGCTTCGACGACGCCGAGGAGCTGGTTCGCACTGCGCAGCGGAACGACCAGCGCCTCCTGCGCGCCGCGGTCGAGCAACGCGGAGCGGACGTCGGGATTGGCTTCGGTAATCCGGAAATGCCGGACGTGCGCGCCGGGAAGGCGCAGCAACGGGTCGTCGGCGGCCGGGTCCACGGGCGGCAGTTCGTCACCCGCGACGACCATCCGCATGGTGTCCTTGGGTTCCAACCGCAGCCTGAGCACGACCCGGCCGGCGGCCAGCTGATCCTTGATGCGTTCGGCGATGGTCGCCCACTCGCGGACGTCGACGCCGCCGACGAGTTCGTCGGCTCGCCCGGCAGGCCGCGCGGCGGCCTGCTGACCGGAGCGCGCGACCATCAAACTGACGTCGGACAGCGCTTCCATGTCGCGCTGTTCGCGGAGCAGATCGGAGTACGCCCAGTACAACGCGGTGAGCCCGAGGAAGACGGCCAGCACGAGCGGCCAGGCCTTCGGCGTCCCGGAAATGACCAAATAGCCGGAAAGACCGACCGAGGCGTTGACGAAACCGACGACGAGGATGCGGCCGGTCAGCCGGATCGCGGTGCTGACCCGCATCCGGCGGCGCAGCACGCGGACGGCGGCGAGCGCGAGCAGCGTGCTGACCAGCGGCGCGGTCAAAGTGCCCGCCAGCGCGGCGATCCAGGTCATGTCGTGGGCGCCGGAGGCCTGTTTCACCAGTCCTGCCACGGCGAACGCGCCGGTGATCTCCAACAGGAACGCGCCCGCGTTGTAGAGGACGCGGCCGGCCACCTTGCGTGCCAGCAGGGTTCCGATGCCCGCCGCGAGATGCGCGACGAGGACGACTTCGAATGGTGCGACGAAGAAGCCGATGACCAGGGGGATCTCGGTGAACGAGATCGTCCACGAGATGCCGCTGCGGACGTCGACGTTGATCCCGAGTTGTTCGGCGAGCAGGAACGCGAGCGCGAGGATCGGCCCGATCCACAACAGGTCGTCCGAGGCTTCGAAGTCCAGCCACAGGCTGACCGCGGCCGCGGCGGCGATGCCCATGGTGAGGACGGCGAAGGTGTAGACGCGGAATCGTCGCTCGTCGGTACGAGCCTCCGTAACGGCCCCTCCCTTGCCCGGTGCCGCCTGTGCGGCGCTCCCGGGCCTGCCGTTCGTGTCCGGCATCCGACCTTCCTTCCCGGCTGCCCAACCGGTCTTGTCCTACCGCGACCTCGGGGACGAGGGCAATACAGTACCCCGGAGGGCGTACCCAAGTCCCATTCGAGACAGTATGAGATCACCCCAGGGTTAACAATGGGCGCGTCGCCCTGACCTGCGTGGACCAAGGGGTGAAATGGGAGCGTTATTCGCGTTCCTTCCGACTACCGGAAGTCACGCGGCGCCACGGCCGAGCCAATCTCGTGAAGTTCCCGTCGGACCCGTCAGTAGGCGCTTGAATAGTCCTATGAATAGCCACGCCATCGCCGCCGGGCATGCCGAGCGGCTCGCCACCGTGGACGCCCTGCTCCCCGAAATGCCTGCACTGGAGCCTGCCGAGGGCGCCGTGTCACTCTTCGCGACAGAAGGCGACTCGGCCGCCGCCGGATTGTCGGTACGGACTGAAGCGGGCCCCGATTCTGTTGACTCTCCGTGGCGGGCCCTCGTCGAACATCGCCTCGAAGCCCGGCTCACCGGCCCCCGCCCGGAAGCGGCGCTCGACGCATTACTCACCCGATGGGATGAACATCTGAAGGCGGTCGCCCCACCTGGGGATGTCGAAACGGCGGCGACCGTGGTGCGGCCCAGCCGCGATTCGCCCGGCTCGGCCGAATTGCTGCGCCGCGGCTTCGCGCCGGTACTGGTGATCGCGGTCCGTCCGGCCGACCGGCTGGCCGTGACGGGACCACCCGCCACTCCCGGAGTGCACATCCGGCCCGCCGAAGCCGATGATCTCAAAACCGCCGTCGGGCTCGAACTGGAATTGCAGCGTTATGACGCGCAGTTCGGTTCTGTCACTTTGCGCGAGGGCGCGGAAGAAGCGATCACCGCGGACCTGTCGAAACAGCTGGGCCGGGAGAATCCGACACTGTGGATCGCCGAGCTGTACGGACGCGCACTGGGCATGGTGCGGGTGCAGTTCCCCGACGAGACGTCGTGGATCGGCGACCGGGTCGCGGCCGATCGGGTCGGCTATCTGTCGTCGCTGGCGGTGGCGGAACCGGCGCGGTCGAGCGGGGTGGGGTCGGCGCTCGCCGCGCACGCGCACCAGGTTTTCGACGAATGCGGGACCGAAGCCGTGCTGCTGCACCACGCGCTGGCCAACCCGCGCTCGACGCCGTTCTGGTACGCGCAGGGTTACCGGCCGCTCTGGACGTACTGGCAGCGGCGGCCCGCGGTGCCGTGACCCCGATAGGCTGATCTTCGAGGATCAGGGGGTTTCTGTGACCAGGGACGATGACGCGGCCCCGGTGGCGCCGACCGGGGTCGACACCGAAAAGCCGTCCGCGGCGAGGATCTACGACTGGTTCCTCGGCGGAAAGCACAACTGGGCCGTCGACCGCGAGTTCGCCCGCGCGCTGGAAAAGCAGTGGCGGTGGGTCAAACCGGGCGCGCGGCACAACCGCGAGTTCATGAACCGTGTCGTGCGCGCCGCGTTGAACGCCGGGATCAGGCAGTTCGTCGATCTCGGTTCCGGTGTCCCGACCGCCGGGAACGTGCACGAGATCGTCGAAGAGGAACTGGAGCCCGGCGATACCGCGAAGGTCGTGTACGTCGACTACGAGCCGGTGGCGGTGGCGCACGCGGAGCTGATCCTCGAACGGCACGACGCGACCGACTGGGCCGGGATCGTCCACGCGGACATGCGGCGGCCCAAGGACGTCCTGCGGCATCCGGAGACGTTGCGGCTGATCGACTTCTCGCAGCCGGTGTGCCTGATGATGATGGCCGTGCTGCACTTCGCCGGGCCGCACGACGATCCGCCCGCACTGGTCGCGACCTACCGGAACGCGCTGGCGCCGGGCAGCTGGCTGGGGCTGTCCCACATGAGCTTCGGGGGACAGACCGGCAAGGACGCCGACGGGCTCCGCTGGATGGTCGAGCAGTACCGGAAGACGAGCAACCCGGTGTGGATGCGGGACCGCGAGGAGATCGAGCCCCTCTTCGGGGACTGGCCGCTGCTGGAGCCCGGCGTCGTCAACCTGCCCGACTGGCGGCCGGTACGAGAACTACGGCGAGACGAGGAAGGCGCCCGGCCGTTCGCCTGGTGCGGTGTCGCCACCCACCCCTGACGTCCGACCTCTTACCTCGAGGCGGCGACTTTAGCGGGCTAACTGCGCCGCGTTGGGGCGCAGACGTCGGAGGGGCGCAGAGGGAACGGGACCGATGTCGCGAAAGCCACTTTCAGGACGCCTGGCGTCCCGGAAGGGGCTTTCGCGACGCTTGGCCCACCTGGGACATCCGACCTTTGCTGTGTGCGCCTTGCGTTTAGCGGGCTAACTGCGCCGCGTTGGGGCGCAAAGGTCGGAGGGGAGGGTGATCGCTGACGGCGAACGTGAGGAGGAAACAAACGGGTCGATCGGAGAGTTGAGCTAGACAGACTCAACTAACCGAGGAGTGCACAGATGACCGACAACCGCCTCCTGCCCGTCCTCCCGCTCGATGACGACGTCGTGCTGCCGGGCATGATCGTCCCGCTCGACCTCGCCGACACGGAGACGCGCGCCGCGGTGGAGTCCGCCCAGGCCACCACGCCTGCCCAGGCTTCCTTCCCGGGGATCCGGTCCAGCGCCGCCACCAAGGCCGAGGTGCTGATCGTTCCCCGCGCCCACGGCGAGTACGCCGAGCTGGGCACCATCGCGACCGTCGAGCGCATCGGCCGCGTGCCCGGCGGCAAGACCGCGGTGCTGCTGCGCGGTACCCGCCGCGCCGTCGTCGGCAGGATCGCCGACGGGCCCGGCGCCGCCCGGTGGGTCCACGCCGAGGTCGCCACCGAGACCACCGACGACAACTCCGCGAAGCTCGCCTCCGAGTACAAGAGCGTCGTCCTCGCGATCCTCCAGCAGCGGGGCGGCTGGCAGATGATCGACGCCGTCCAGGAGGTCGAGGACCCGTCCGCGCTCGCCGACCTCGCGGGCAACTCGTCGTACCTGAAGACCGAGCAGAAGCTCGAGTTGCTCTCCACGCTCGACGTTTCGGCACGGCTCGAAAAGGCCCTCGAATGGAGCCGTGAGCAGCTGGCCGAGCTCGAAGTCACCGACACCATCCGCAAGGACGTCCAGGAGGGCATGGAGAAGCAGCAGAAGGAATTCCTGCTGCGCCGCCAGCTCGAAGCGATCCGCAAGGAACTGGGCGAACTCGACGGCACCGCCAACGACGACGACTACCGCGCCCGCGTCGAGGCCGCCGAGCTGCCGGACGCGGTCAAGAAGGCCGCACTGTCCGAAGTGGACAAACTGGAGCGGACGTCGGACCAGTCCCCCGAGGGCGGCTGGATCCGCACGTGGCTGGACACCGTCCTCGAACTGCCGTGGAACGAGCGCACCGCCGACGTCCACGACATCGCCGCCGCGCGCGACATCCTCGACGCCGATCACGCCGGTCTCGACGACGTGAAGGAACGCATCATCGAGTACTTGGCCGTCCGCAAACGCCGCGCGGAGTCGGGGCTCGGGCCGGTCGGCGGACGCCGTTCGGGTGCCGTGCTGGCGCTCGCCGGTCCTCCTGGGGTCGGCAAGACGTCGCTCGGTGAGTCCGTGGCGAAGGCGATGGGCCGCAAGTTCGTCCGGGTGGCGCTCGGCGGCATACGCGACGAAGCCGAGATCCGCGGTCACCGCCGCACCTACGTCGGCGCGCTGCCCGGCCGGATCGTCCGCGCCATCAAGGAAGCGGGGTCGATGAACCCGGTCGTGCTGCTCGACGAGATCGACAAGGTCGGCGCCGACTACCGCGGCGACCCGACGGCCGCGCTACTGGAGGTGCTGGACCCGGAGCAGAACCACACGTTCCGCGACCACTACCTCGAGGTCGAGCTGGACCTGTCCGACGTCGTGTTCCTCGCGACGGCGAACGCGCTCGAAACCATCCCCGGCCCGCTGCTGGACCGGATGGAGCTGGTCACCCTCGACGGCTACACCGAGCACGAGAAGGTCACCATCGCCCGCGACCACCTGCTCCCCCGCGAGCTGGACCGCGCCGGCCTCGGCAAGGAAGACGTCACGCTGACCGACGACGCGTTCAGCCGGATCGCCGCCGAGTACACGCGGGAGGCCGGGGTGCGCAACGCGAACCGGACCATCGCGAAGGTGCTGCGCAAGGTGGCGACCAAGGTCGCGCTGGACGAGGTCGAGCTGCCGCTGACCATCGACGCCGAAGGGCTCGAGACCTACCTCGGCCGACCGCGGCACCTGCCGGAGTCCTCGCTGCCCGCGTCGACGCAGCGCACGTCGACCCCCGGCGTGGCGACCGGTTTGGCGGTGACCGGCGCCGGCGGTGACGTCCTCTACATCGAGGCGTCGCTGGCGGATCCGGAATCCGGCTCGACCGGACTGTCACTGACCGGTCAGCTGGGTGACGTGATGAAGGAGTCGGTGCAGATCGCGCTGTCCTATCTGCGTTCGCACGGCGCCGAGCTGGAACTGCCGGTCGGCGACCTGAAGGACCGCGGCATCCACGTGCACGTCCCGGCCGGCGCGGTGCCCAAGGACGGGCCGAGCGCCGGCATCACGATGACGACCGCGCTGGCGTCCCTGCTTTCGGGCCGGGTCGTGAGGTCGGACGTCGCGATGACCGGTGAGGTGTCGCTGACCGGGCGCGTGCTGCCGATCGGCGGGGTCAAGCAGAAGCTGCTGGCCGCGCACCGGGCGGGGATGAAGACGGTGATCATCCCGCAGCGCAACGAGCCGGATCTCGACGACGTCCCGGCGGAAGTGCTGGCGCAGCTGGACGTCCACGCCGTGGCGAACGTCCGCGACGTGCTGGACATCGCGCTGGCCCCGGCGACGGCTCCGGTCGCCCAAGCGGCGTAACGGCGCGAGGCCGAGGCCCCGGATCCGCTCAGGATCCGGGGCTTTCGGCATTTCAAGATCCGGACGGATCCGGGCATTAATCAGTCTTAAACTTCATATCACGGTTTGATAACGTAGATTCCGTGCCACCCCGCCGGGTGCGGCCACTGAGCCTTGAGAGGGCAAGGTCATGAGTCACGGAATTCTGTCCCCCATCCTGCCGAGGCGCAGATGCGTTTCGGCCGGTCAGATCGCCTGTCTGAGCATTCTCACCGCATTCACCACGCTGCTGACCTTCGCCGGCACGAGCGCACCGATCGCGGCCGGGATCGCGATCACCCTGCTCGGTGCCGTCCTCGGCCGTCCCGTGCCCGCGCGGGCACGCCGGTGAACACCGAACCGGAGTTCATGGCGCACCTGCGCGAACTCCGCGACCGAAGCGGTCTCAGCATCCGCGCGCTGGCGGCCGCGACCGGTCATTCACGCAGCACCCTCGCCGACACCTTGGCCCGGAAAACCTTACCTAGCAACGAAAACCAGATGAGAGTCCTGCTCCGCGCGCTACTGCGGGCCGTTCCGGGGGAGCCGGGAGTCGACGACTATCTCGCCGCCTGGCGTCACCTGATCGGACGCCGCCACCACCGCAATGGAGGATGCGCCCCGCTCGACCGGATACTCCTCGCCATCGACGTCGCGGAACAACGCGGCGGGGACGAAGCTCCGGGGCTGCGCAAAGCGAAGGAAATCGTGGTGAGCCAAGGTTTCCTACGAAAGTTCCCTCCTCGCGGTGAATACGCCGCGAATTCACCTGGAAGTCCCGTTCCACCCGTAACCTCCGATCCGCTCCTTTACCGCACCACCACAACAGCGGATGCCTTGGAGGCATGAGTGAAGCGACGGAATTTCCTGCGCGCGGCCGTGGTCGGCGCTGGTGTCACGGCGTTCGGCAACCGGCTTTCGGGGACGGCCTTGGCCGCCCCCGCGCAGAACGGCCCCAGCCCGTACGGCGCGCTCCAGGCGGCCGACGCGAACGGGATCCAGCTGCCCGCGGGATTCACCAGCCGCGTCATCGCCCGGTCCGGCCAGAAGGTCGCGAGCACCGGTTACACCTGGCACAGCGCTCCGGACGGCGGCGCGGTGTTCGCCGACGGCAGCGGCTGGATCTACGTGTCGAACTCGGAGATCACCCCGGGCGGCGGTGCGAGCGCGGTCAGGTTCGACGCGAGCGGGAACATCACCGGCGCCCACCGCATCCTGGCGAACACGCGCCAGAACTGCGCGGGCGGCAAGACTCCTTGGAACACCTGGCTTTCCTGTGAGGAGGTCGACCTCGGATTCGTCTACGAGTGCCAGCCGAACGGTCCGGCCACGGCCGCCGTCCAGCGGCCCGCGATGGGGAAGTTCAAGCACGAGGCCGCGGCGGCCGACCCGGTGCGCAAGGTCGTCTACCTGACCGAAGACACGTCGGACGGCTGCTTCTACCGCTTCGTTCCGACGACCTGGGGCAACCTCTCCGCCGGAACGCTGCAGGTGCTGAAGGCGGGCACGGCGACATCGGGAAGCTTCACCTGGGCGAACGTGCCCGACCCGGACGGCTCCCCCACCGCCACGCGCAACCAGGTGTCCGGTGCCAAGCGGTTCACCGGCGGCGAAGGGCTCCACTACGCCAACGACACCGCGTGGTTCACCACCAAGGGTGACAACCGCGTCTGGCAGCTCAACCTCACGAACAACACCTACGAGCTGGCTTACGACGACTCGCTGGTCAGCCCCGGCTCGGCGCCGCTGACCGGCGTCGACAACGTCACCGGGACGTCTTCGGGTGACCTGTTCGTCGCCGAAGACGGTGGCAACATGGAGATCTGCATCATCACCCCGAACGACATCGTGGCGCCGTTCCTGCGGATCAACGGCCAGAGCTCGTCGGAGATCTGCGGTCCCGCGTTCACCCCCGCCGGGAACCGGCTGTACTTCTCTTCGCAACGCGGTACCTCCGGTTCGTCCTCCGGCGGGATCACCTACGAGGTGACCGGCCCCTTCCGATCTTGATCACGGCGTGCCGGGGTGCCCTGGCCAGGGCACCCCGGCACGGCTCATGCGTTGGTGCGGTTCTTCTCGCGCAGCCGGGTCACCACAAAGAGTGTCAGCGCGACCGCGACGGCGGCGATCACGAAGTACTGGAAGAACCCGGCGTATTCCTCGACCAGGTGCCAGCTCTCCCCCAGCCCGTACCCGGCCAGGACGAACACCGTGTTCCAGATCAGGCTGCCCGCCGTCGTCAGGGCCAGGAACCGCCAGAACGGCATCCGCTCGATCCCGGCGGGCAGTGAGATGAGACTGCGGAAGATCGGCACCATCCGGCCGAGGAACACCGCCTTGGCGCCGTGCTTCTGGAACCAGGCCTCGGTCTTGTCGAAGTCGGAGGCCTTGACCAGCGGTATCTTCGCCATCCAGCGGCGCGTGCGGTCGCGGCCGAGCAGCATGCCGAGGTAGTACACGATGATCGCGCCGGCGACCGAACCGAAGGTCGTCCACACCAGCGCTTCCACCAGGGTGAACGTCCCCTGGCTCGCGGAGAACCCGGCGAGCGGCAGCACGAGTTCGCTGGGGATCGGCGGGAACAGGTTGTCCAGCCCGACGATGATCGCCGCTCCTGGACCTCCCAGCGAGTCCATCAGTGACACTGCCCAGCCGGCGAGGCCGCCCATCGGTTCGTTGGTGGCGTCGGCGAGGAGGAGGTTCATGGCGGCCTTTCGTGGTCGTCTGCGGGTAACAACGAACGTACGAATTGCCCGGGTTCCGCACCCTGGGGTGAAGCGGCACAGATCACTGAGGAAAACCGCAATACCGGCCTTCGGACACCCCGCTAACCTGGCCCTATGCCTGTTCCGGCAGCGACGCGCCGCTACCTGCGCAAGATGCTCCGCGGCACGCTGGGCCTGGCGATCGGCGCCACGACGGCGGTCGCTGAGTTCTTCTACGTGCTCTTCGGTGGCATCGCGCTCGCGGTCCCCGCGTTGCGGCGGCCCGTCTTTTCGGGCGCCCGCGCACTGTCCGAAATGGAGCGACAACGACTGGAGAGGTACTTCGGCGCCGAGAACGCGAAGGACTACACCGGACGCCGCGCGATGGCCTACCTGGTCCCGCGTTGCGTCATCGGGCTGCTCAGCGCCGGGATCTTCGGCCTGATCCTGTTCGGTGCCGGATCCGGCGTGGTCATCGGGTACCAGCTCCTCAGCGGCAGGTCGCCCGGTGGTGACGCCCCGGCTGATTGGTACGACCCGGTCACCACCGTGATCTTCGGCGCGTTGCTCATTTTCCTTTCCCTGCAAGGACTCATCGGGGCCGCGACGCTGGATCACAAGCTGGCGATGAGCTTTTTCGGCCCCAGTAAGAAGGAACAGCTGCGCCGCCGGGTGTCCGAACTCGCGACCAGCCGGGCGGAAGTGGTCGAAGCGGTCAACGGTGAGCGCCGCCGGATCGAACGAGACCTGCACGACGGCGTCCAGCAACGGCTCGTCGCGCTGGGGATGCTGCTCGGCCGGGCGCGGCGCGCCGGTGATCCGGACCACGCGTCGGAGCTGCTCCGGCAGGCACACGAAGAATCCCAGCGTGCCCTCGAAGACCTGCGCGAGGTGTCGTGGCGGGTGTATCCGATCGCGCTGGACTCGGACGGGCTGCATCCCGCGCTGGAGGCACTCGCGGAACGTTCCGGCGTGCCGGTCCGCCTGCGGGTCGACCTGCCGGAACGGCCACCCGCGGCCATCGAGACCGTCGTCTACTTCGTGGCGTCCGAAGCGGTCACGAATACGATCAAGCACGCCGCGGCGACGCGGATCGACATCGAGGCCGAGCGGGACGGGAACAGCGTGCGGGTGCGGATCACCGATGACGGCACGGGTGGGGCGCGTGCGTCGGGCGGCGGCCTGTCCGGCCTCGCGCGGCGCGTCGCGGCCGCGGACGGGGCGTTCACCGTGGACAGTCCGCTCGGCGGTCCGACCGTGGTGACGGCGGTGCTGCCGTGCGAGTGATCCTCGCCGAGGACTCGACCCTGTTGCGGGAAGGCCTGGTCCGGCTGCTGGTCGAAGAGGGGCACGAGGTCGTGGCGTCGGTCGGCGACGGTGACGCGCTGCTCTCGACGACCGCCGCGTATCGGCCGGACGTGATCGTCACCGACGTCCGCATGCCGCCGACCCACACGGACGAGGGTCTTCGCGCGGCGCTCGAGATCCGGAAACGCTGGCCGGAGATCGGCGTCCTGGTGCTCTCGCAGTACGTCGAGAAGCGCTACGCGGCCGAGTTGATCACCGGTGAAGGTGAGCGCGTGGGTTATCTCCTGAAGGATCGGGTCGCCCAGGTGGGCGAATTCCTGGACGCGCTCGATCGGGTCGCCGCGGGTGGGGCGGCGTTCGATCCGGAGGTGGTCCGGCGGCTGCTCGCGCGGACCACGCACACCGATCCGCTCGCGAAGCTGACCACCCGAGAGCGTGAAGTACTGGAGAAAATGGCGCAGGGCCACACGAACGCCGGGATCGCCGAGGCGCTGTTCGTGTCGCTGAGCGCCGTCGAGAAGCACGTCAACGCCATCTTCGACAAGCTCGGACTGGCCACCACCGCCGGCTACAGCCGCCGCGTCCTGGCGATCCTGCGCTATCTGGGTTCCTGACCTCCGAGTTGACAGGCAAGTGGCGACTTGCCTATAACTGAGTCGTGGACGGCGACCTGTTCAAGGCCATCGGCGACGCGACGCGACGCGTCATCCTGGACGAACTGACCGAAAAGGATGGTCAAACACTGTTCGAGATCTGCGGACGGCTGACCATGAAACATGGCCTGAGCTCTTCGCGCCAGGCCATCTCGCAGCACCTCGCGATGCTCGAACAGGCAGGCCTGGTGCACACCCGGCGGCAGGGCCGCTACAAGTTCCACCACATCGACACGAGTCCGCTGCGCTCGATCGTCGAGCGGTGGCCCATCGACCGAGAGGAACCGAACCCGTGATCCGCATCAACATCACCAGCGTCTTCGTCGACGACCAGACCAAGGCGCTCGCCTTCTACACCGAGAAGCTGGGGTTCCAGAAGAAGCACGACGTCCCGACCGGCGATGCCCGCTGGCTCACCGTGGTCTCCCCCGCCAACCCGGACGGCGTCGAACTGCTACTGGAGCCGGACGGCCACCCCGCGGCGGGCCCGTTCAAGAAAGCACTGGTCAGCGACGGCATCCCGTTCACCCAGTTCGCCGTCGACGACGTCTTCGCCGAGGTCGAACGACTCAAAGGATTGGGCGTCGAGTTCACCCAGGACGCCGTCGACATGGGACCGGTGGTCACCGCCGTCTTCGACGACACCTGTGGCAACCTGATCCAGCTCGCCACGATGAAGTAGCTCCCGCACGAGAAAGCGGAGCCTGGTCCACTGTGGACCAGGCCCCGCCTTGTTTCACTGAGAGATGGGGCGTTTCCTTACTGCTGCACCCATTCCACGAGTTCCACGGGCACACCGTTCGGGTCGGTGACCATGAGGAGGCGCTCTCCCCACGGTTCTTCCCGCAACGGCAGCGTGATCTCGACACCTTCGTCGCGCAGGCGCTTCTCCTCGGCTTCGAGGTTCTCGACCGTGAAGGCCACGATCACGCCGGACGCGCGCTGCTGCCGCAGGTTCTCCGGCAGGACCTCGATCCCCGCCTGGAGCAGGACGATGGCCACCTTCGCGGTTTCATGCCCGAGGGAGACGAAACCCTCCGCGGCCATCTGCTCGGTGAAGCCGAAGTGCTCGGTGAAGAAGCGGCTGGAGGCGGCGACGTCGTCGACGGTCAGCGAAACGGTGGAGGCAAGGACGTTCATGGGCTATCCCCTTCGGTCGGCGGTGAGTTTTCGGAGGTGCTGGCCGGTCAGTACGACCGGCGGCGCGGGACGCCGAACGAGCGGCGCACCGGCGTCGAGCGGCCGGGGAACGGCTGCTGATGGCGGCGGTCGTTCCGGCGGACCTGGGCGCGGTTGGTGCCTTCGTTGCCTTGGGGGATTCGAGCGGTCAAGGAGCCTCTTCTCTCTGGTCGGTAGTACGGACATAAGTTTACATCCGGCCTACAAGAAGTCAAGAGTATTTTTACGACGGTGGTAAACTTCGCTCATGACCAGCACGGACGTGGGTTTGCGAGAGCTCAAGAAGCAGGAAACGCGGCGGCTGATCTCCGACCAGGCGACGCTCCTCTTCATCGAGAAGGGCTTCGAGGAGACGACGATCGCCGAGATCGCCGCGGCGGCGAGAGTCGCGAAGAAGACCGTCACCAACTACTTCGCGCGCAAAGAAGATCTGGCGCTGGACCAGCACGAGGAGTTCACGAACGGGCTGGCGAACGCCGTCCGCTCCAGGAAGGCCGGTGAGTCGGCGCTGGCCGCGCTACGGCGCACTTTCCTGGACGCGGTAGCGGAGCACTCGCCCGTGATCGGCTTCACCGGGCCGGTCTTCGCGAAGATGGTGTTGGAGAGCCCGACCCTGACCGCGCGGCTGCGTGAGCTGCACGAACTCCGCGAGGAGGCGCTCGCCAAGCTGCTCGCGACCGAGACCGGAGCCGACGCGGACGACGTCACCCCGGTCATGGCGGCCGCCGAACTCAACGCGATCGACCGCGTCCTCTTCCGCGAGGTCCTCCGGCGTTCGCATGCCGGCGAGAGCAACGACGAGATCGCCGAGGCACTGACGAAGGCGACCAAGCGGGCTTTCGAGCTGCTTGAACCGGCCTTCGGCGACTACGCGATCCGCGAGTAGCTCAGCGTTTTTTGGTGGCCAGCACCACCGCGACGACCACAGCGGCGACGAAGGCGACTGCCAAGAGCAGGATGATGAGGTGCAACGGCGTAATCGCGAACATGGAACCCCCTTTGCCAGAGGAGCATCCTAAGTGACCTTCACCGACGAAGAGATCGCGTACCTGCGCTCACAACCTCTAGCCCGCTTCGCGACCTTGTCGGCGGACGGCGAGCAGCCCGACGTCGTCCCGCTGTCGTTCGAGTTCGACGGCACCCACTTCTGGGTCGGCGGCGTGGGCGAGGCCGTCCTCGCGACCCGGAAGTTCCGCAACATCCAAGCGGGACAACGAAAAGTCGCTTTGGTCATCGATGACATGGTCTCGTTCGACCCGTTCATCGCGCGTGGCGTCCGGATCTACGGTGAGGCCGCCGATCCGGTCGAACGAGTGGGAATCGTCGGGCCGGGCGGCTACGCACGCGTCACGCCGACGGTGTCGTGGAGCTGGAACATGGCGGGCGAACCCGTTGGCGAGACCTGGTACGCGTCGAGGCGGGCAGTTCACGGGGCCACATAGAGGTGCATGTCCCGCGCTATGCCGCCGATCTCCTGATGGGTGGGCAGTAGTCCTTCGTGCCGGTGGCCCGCCTTCTCGGCCGCGCGGATCGAGCCGCGATTCCACGGTTCGATGTACGGCTCGATCCGCTTCACGCCCGGGAACGTCCTGGCGAACACGGTGATCGCTTTGAGTGCGTCAGCCGCGTCGCCGGTGCTTCGGTGAGACTGAATAGCCCACGATCCCGATGCCTTCCGACAGTTTCCGCAGCCACGGCCCGATCGTTCCGACCGCCGCTCCATCAGCGGTAATCACGAACGGGAAGCCCCTTCCCTCGGCGTGACGGCTTCCAGTCTCGTGGGATGCGCGAGAAGGCCGCCGAACAGCGGAATGTACGGATCTTCGCCGAGTTCGAGGCGAGACCGACGCCGGCTTCCGCGAACTCGCGCAGGATTCTTGTCGGGGGTCGGCGGTACGGTCTGTTCATGCGGACTCTGGTCGTGACGGAGAACAGCACGATCGACGGCGTGATCGAACTGGCGGGCGACTGGTTCAGCCCTGGCGACAGCGGTCCGGACGTCGACCTGACCGATGTCCTGGCCACGCTCCACGAACAACGTGAAAACGCCGACGCGTTCCTCCTCGGACGCGTCACCTTCGAAGACATGCGCGGCTACTGGCCGAATCAGACCGGCGACACGACAGGTATCTCGGACTATTTGAACTCTGTGAGCAAGTACGTGGTCTCCAGCAGGCTGACGGAGCCGGGGTGGGGGAACACGACGGTGCTCTCCGGTGGCCTGCGTTCGGAGATCGAGAGGCTGAAGGCCTCCGAGGGCAAGGACATCGTGACGACCGGCAGCATCTCGCTGGTGCGGGCGCTCATCGCCGAGGGGCTGGTCGACGAGTACCGGCTGTTCGTCTATCCCGTCGTGGTCGGGGAAGGGCGTCGGCTGTTCGAGGGAGCGACCGGCGTTCCGAAGCTCCGGCTGGTGGAGGAACGGGCGTTCACCTCGGGGATCGTGCTGCTGCGCTACCGGCCCTCGTCGGAATGACGTGCTCACCGACCGCTCGGTAGGGTCGTCGTACTCCGGCGTAGCGGCCGGAGACCGACGGAGGTGGCGGTCATGGTCGACGCGTCGAAGTTCACGGCCGAGGTGTATCGCCGCGCTGCCGCCCGGCCCGATGCGCCGCCGCGGCTGACCCGGGCGGCGGACTGTGTGCTGGACGGCAAGTTCAGCTGGGAGGAAGTCGCCGCCGGAACGTGCCCGCATCCGCTCGCGCAGGCACTCTTTACCCCGAAGGCCCAGGAAAAGTTGTGGCCGCTCTTGGCAGAGGTCGCCGCGGCGGCCGAACCCGCGCCCGCACCGGCCGAACCCCGGCGCGCGCGGAAACCGCCACCGGCGGACGACGACTTCAGTGGGTTCACCTACCTCGAAGACCTGGCCGAACCGCACAGGCATCCGGCATGGCCACCGAGGCCGGATCCCGGCCGGTGAACGCCCGCGTTTGCAGACGCGATCGATACTTGTCCGACCGAGTGGTCCAGGAAACCGATGAGCGTCTTCGGACGTCTGCAAGTCGACCGGCCTAAGTGACATGGAGGGGTCAAATGCCACAGCCCAAAGGCTTCAGCGTCGAGATCGACGACTTGAAAGCCATGGCCACGGACGACAAGGGCGGCACCGGGATGCCCAGCGCCGAGAACCTGGTACGGACGGCGTCGACGTCGATGCGTGACCTCTACACCTCGCCCGTCGAAGCGTTCGGGTCCGAGGTCGGCGAGGCCGCTGAACTGGGCCGCAACCGGAACAAGCTGATCGCGCTGCTGATCACGGGCGGGGTGGGCATCAGCGATTCGCTCGACGTGGCGGCGTCACGCCTCAAGACCATCGCCGAGATGTACGAGCGGATCGAACGAGAGATCGTCGGGAAGTAGGGGACTTCGAATGACCGACTTCAGCCCAGAGGCCTTCACGGCGATGTACAAGAGCCTGTGCGAGAAGGCCCGTAGTGAGTGGCCCGCGACGCCAGGCGCCTCGGACGACACCCTCTTCCTGCTTCAGCCACTGCGAGACTGGCTGAAGTTCGCCGTGGACGGCGATCTCGGGGCGTTTTCGGGGGCGGCGGGCGACATCCTCCGGAAGAAGGAGGCGTTCGAGGAGTCCAGGAACATCCTGAAAGGCATCGGCAACCGGCTCGTCACCCACTGGTCCGGGGAGGCGTCGCGGGAGTACACCAAGTATCTCGACATGGTGCAAAGTCACCTGGGGTACTTCGCGGGCGGATCCGAGAACATCGACGACGCCGAGGGTTATCTGCCCGAGGCGTCCGGGCTGCTGGACGCGGCGTTCGCGGTCCAGGCCGCCCGCAAGAACGACCTGCACCAGCTGGGGATGTCGCTGGACTCGGCGCTGGACCGGCTCGACGAAGGCACCGACATGCGAGCGGCCATGCTCTTCTGCGGCAAGGTCGCCGAACTCGCGATCGGCCAGATTCCCAACGGGAAACTCGGCCTCGACGTGGTCAGGTTGCTGTGGGGAACGAGTGGCCTGACTTCCGGAGCGCCCACGCAGACGCAAGGCGGGGACTCGACGCACATCGACGTCGGCATCAGCAGCGGGGTCACCGACGTGATGTGGGCGTTCCAGCAGCAATTGAACAAGGTGATGGAGAACTACCGCGGCGCGGTGAAGGCGTTGAACGGGCGGATGGACAGGTTGTTCGCCCACATCGACGCCCGCAACGCCGCGGACCTGGACTGGAAGGACCACATCCCCAGCTGGGAAGGGAAGACCGGTCTCACGCTGGCACAGCTGCTCTCGCTGGCCAACTCGAACCTGACCCCGGAACTCGCCGAGAAGGCGGGCAAAACCCCCGCGCCGGAGATGCCTGTCGAGAAGAAGAAGGAACACCGGCCGCCCGGTCCGCCCGTCGGGACTTGAGCCATTCAGGGCGCGAACAAGAGCGGCCCCGTGACCTGGTCACGGGGCCGCTCTGGTGTGGCGAGTGAGGGATTCGAACCCCCGAAGGCGTAGCCGTCTGATTTACAGTCAGATCCCTTTGGCCGCTCGGGCAACTCGCCGTGGCCGGGCAAGCCCGGTCGAGATGAAAGAATACCCAAGGCCGTGGCGGGCCCGTCAACCGGGTTGCACAGGGCTAGGGTGGAAGCTCCTGACAAGCGAGTACGAGGTGTGAGAACACGTGGCGGATCCCTCTTTCGACGTGGTGAGCAAGGTCGATCGCCAGGAGGTGGACAACGCCCTGAACCAGGCCAGCAAGGAACTCGGTACACGGTTCGACTTCCGGGGTACCGGGACCAAGATCGACTGGTCCGGCGAGGAGGCGATCGCGATCGAGTCGGAGACCGAGGAGCGGGCGCTGGCGGCGGTCGAGGTGTTCAAGGAGAAGCTGATCAAGCGCGGCATCTCCCTGAAGGCCTTCGAGGCGGACGAGCCGGCGTTGTCCGGCAAGATTTACAAGGTGGGCGGCAAGATCCTGCAGGGGATCGCGTCGGACAAGGCGAAGCAGATCGCCAAGTTCATCCGCGACGAGGGCCCGAAGGGGGTCCAGGCGCAGATCCAGGGTGACCAGCTGCGGGTGTCCGGCAAGAAGAAGGACCAGTTGCAGGACGTGATCGCCTTGCTCAAGGGCAAGGACTTCGAGATCGCGCTGCAGTTCACGAACTACCGGTGATCTCAGCGAAGAGGGCCATCTTCGGGAGCACCGAAGGTGGCCTTCGTCATCCCTACGACGCGGTGACCGTCCAGGTCCCGTCGCCTTCGATCGACACGAACGCGGGGCCGGGCACGGGAACGTCGCCCTTGTAGTCACCTAGCTGGTTCACGGGGAGATCCGAGAACTCGTCGCTGTGCACCCACACCGCG
Source organism: Amycolatopsis coloradensis (assembly GCF_001953865.1). Taxonomy (GTDB): domain Bacteria; phylum Actinomycetota; class Actinomycetes; order Mycobacteriales; family Pseudonocardiaceae; genus Amycolatopsis; species Amycolatopsis coloradensis. Next base: position 673,607 of record NZ_MQUQ01000015.1, on the reverse strand, counting down.
GTCCGGCCGCTGTTCTTGGTGGTGACGGCGACCGACGAGACGGTGCCGGGCACGGAGAACACAGCCTCGCTCTTACCCGAGAGGGACTTGCCCTGCTCCAGCACGGGCAGGCCGCTTTCGTCGGTGATGGTCAGCGTCCAGGCGGCGTTCGCCTTGATCGTGAACGTCTTCGCCCGGTAGCCGGGCATGTCGTTGATCCACTGTGTGCCCTTGTACGGGCCGCTGTCGTTGACGATCAGCTCGTTCTCGGTGTTGACCGCGACGTGCCCGGAGCACTTGGGACAGTCGAAGGTCACGAAGCCCAGGCGCATCGGCCAGGCCATGGTGACCGTCGCGCTTCCCTTGCCCGAGTGCTTCTCCGGGGGCTGGGGGCCGGGCGGCGGGGTGGTCGTGGACGTCGGCGGCGGCGGGATGGGCACACCGGAGGAATCACGCAGGCTTTCGGACCCGGCCCGCGGGACGACGCGGCCCGTGTTCGGCGGCGAGCAGGCCACCAGACCTGCGGTCAGCAGCACGGCACTCAAGGCCGCGCACAAACGCCTGATCACGTATCCCCCTAGTCGAGCCCCCAAGGAATCTTCACCGGGCGATCGCCCAGCGTTACCGCGCCACCCGCCCGAGCGATTCGGGTCACCCATGCGTGGGTTTCTGCCGCGCCGCCTTCACGGGAGTCCGAAATGGACAAATGTGCGTGATGTAATCCGGCGGTCGCGTTCGAGGAAGGTCACGATGAAGCGCCGACTCAGCACCGTACTCGCCCTCGCGCTGTCACTCACCGTGATCGCGTCGCTGCCCACTTCGGCGCAGGCCGCCGAACGGCAGCAGCTCGTTCCCGGCTACGGCTCGTACGCGCGGCTCATCCGCCTGGAGCATTCCGCCATCGGCCGTGACCGTATCCTCGCGTCGCTGACCAGCGAAGACGCGAGCGGCAAGTTCACCCCGATCATGGAAAGCACCGACGAGGGCCAGAGCTTTCACAAGATCGGCGAGGTCCGCGACCGCGACGGCCGCACCGGCATGTGCTGCGGAACGCTGTACGAGCTGCCGCAGCGGGTCGGCAGGCTGCGCGCGGGCACTCTGCTGTGGGCAGCGAGTTACCGTCAGGACGCCGGGCCGCAGCGGCGGATCGGCATCAAGATCTGGCACAGCCGCGACGCGGGCCGCAACTGGGCCTTCCTGTCCGAGGCCGCGCGCTCGCACAACCACGACGGCGTCTGGGAGCCGGAGTTCGTCATCGACGCGGGCGGCACACTGTGGCTGCACTACGCCGACGAGACCGAGGCGCCGCAGTTCGCGCAAGTGATGAACCGGGTCGCGTCCACCGACGGGGTGCACTGGGGCACCAAGCAGCGCACGATGGCCATCCCGCCCCATCGGGTCCGGCCGGGGATGCCGATCATCCGGCGCCTCCCCGACGGCCGGTACTACCTGGCGTACGAGATCTGCAACTACGGCAACCGCTACTGCGACCCCTACTTCAAGATCTCCTCCGACGGCGCCAACTGGGGCGACCCGCTCGACCCCGGGACCCGCGTCAACACCGTTAGCGGCAACTACTTCCAGCACGCCCAGACGGTCACGCTGTTCCCCGGCGGCCCGAACGGGGTGCGGCTGGTGATGGTCGGGCAGATCTACACCGACGCCGCCGGCGTCCCGCAGGAAAAGAACGGCAAGGTCCTGCTCGCCAACGACAACTTCGGCGCCGGGCACTGGTACGAACTGTCCGCGCCGGTCCATGTCGTCGGCATCCACGACAACTTCTGCCCCAACTACAGCTCGACGCTGCTGCCGGTCGACGGCGGCAAGAACGTGTTGCAGATCTCCACCGAGCACAACCTCGGCTGCAAGGCCTATTTCGCGAAGGGTCCGGCGTTCTGATCCACCCGGTAGGGTGAGTCGCAGGTCGGACGATTACGAAGCGGGGGCGCTGGATGAAGGGCATCGTGCTGGCGGGGGGCAGCGGGACGCGGCTGCATCCCATCACCCAGGCCATCTCGAAACAGCTGTTGCCGGTCTACGACAAACCGATGATCTACTACCCGATCTCGGTGCTGATGTTCGCCGGGATCCGCGAGATCCTGATCATCTCGACCCCCGCCGACCTGCCGAACTTCCGCAAGCTCCTCGGTGACGGCAGCCAGTTCGGGCTCAGCTTCAGCTACGCCGAGCAGGCCGCGCCCAACGGGCTGGCCGAGGCGTTCGTCATCGGCGCGGACTTCGTCGGCGACGACGAAGTGGCGCTCGTGCTCGGTGACAACATTTTCTACGGCCAGGGTTTCTCCAGCAGGCTGCGAGCCGCCGCCACCGCGCTCGACGGCTGTGTGCTGTTCGGCTACCCGGTGAAGGATCCGCAGCGCTATGGCGTCGGCGAGATCGACGCCGACGGCAAACTCCTCTCCATCGAGGAGAAGCCCGAGAAGCCGAAGTCGAACAAGGCCATCACCGGCCTGTACTTCTACGACAACCAGGTCCTCGAGATCGCCCGAGACCTCAAGCCCTCCCCGCGAGGCGAGCTCGAGATCACCGACATCAACCTCGCCTACCTGCGACAGGACCGTGCGACCCTGGTCGACCTGGGTCGCGGGTTCGCCTGGCTCGACACCGGCACGCACGACTCGCTGCTGGAAGCGGGCCAGTTCGTGCAGGTTCTCGAACACCGGACGGGCGTCCGGATCGCCTGTCTCGAGGAGGTCGCGCTGCGGATGAACTTCATCGACGCGGACGAGTGCTTCGCGCTCGGCGCGAAGCTCGCGAAGTCCGGCTACGGTGAATACCTCATGAACGTCGCGCGCACGCAAGGCGCTACTGGCTGAACAGGTGCTCCCGCAGGGTGTCGCCGGTGTAGCCGGTCCGGAAGACACCCCGCTCCTGGAGATACGGGACGACGTCGTCGACGAACGCTTCCAGTCCGCCAGGGGTCAGGTGCGGCACCAGCACGAAGCCGTCGGCGGCGTCGCTCTGGACGTACTCGTCGATCGATTCGGCGACCTGACGGGCGGTGCCGACGAATTGCTGGCGTGCGGTCACCTCGATGACCAGTTCGCGGATCGAGAGCTTCTTCTCCTCCGCGATCGCCCGCCATTTCGCGGCCACAGCCAGTGGATCCTTCTCGTGCCGGACGCGGCCCCAGGTGAGCGGTTCGGCGTCGGGGTCCGGGTCGACCTCGGGCAGCGGGCCGTCGGCGTCGTAGGCGGAGAGGTCGCGGCTCCAGACCTGTTCGAGGAACTGGATCGCGGTCACCGGGCGCACCTGCTGGTAGCGGATCTCGCGGGCGTACTCGTGCGCGTCCTCCTCCGTGTCGCCGAGGACGAACGTCGCGGCGGGCATGATCAGCAGCTCGCCGGGCTCGCGGCCGTGGGCGGGCAGCCGTCGCTTGACGTCGGCGAAGAACTCCTTGCCGCTCTCCAGCGAACCGTGGCGGCTGAAGATGACGTCGGCGGTCTTGGCGGCGAATTCCCTTCCCTCGTCGGAATCCCCTGCCTGGATGACGATCGGCTGGCCCTGCGGCGTCCTCGGGACGGTGAACTCGCCGCGGATGTCGAACTGCGGTCCACTGTGGACGAAGCGGTCGATGCCGTGCGCGAAGACGCCGCTCTCCTTGTCCCCCACCAGCGCGTCGGGCGCCCAGCTGTCCCAGAGTTCGCGCACGGTGGCGAGGAATTCCTCGGCGCGACGGTAGCGGTCTTCGCGGTCGAGGAAGCCGCCCCGCCGGAAGTTCTGTCCCGTCCAGGCGTCCGGTGAGGTGACGACGTTCCACGCGGCGCGACCGCCGGAGAGGTGATCGATGCTCGCGACCTGGCGAGCGACCTCGTACGGCTCGTTGAAGGTCGAGGACAGCGTTCCCGCGAGGCCGAGGCGGGTGGTGACCGCGGAGAGCGCGGCCAGCACGGTGGTGGTGTTCGGCCGCCCGACGACGTCGGAGTCGAGGATCTCGCCCGCGTGCTCGCGCAGGCGCAGGCCTTCGGCGAGGAACAGGAAGTCGAATTTGCCCCGCTCGGCCGTGCGCGCGAGGTGTTCGAAGGAGGAAAAGTCGATTTGGCTACCCGAACGCGGGTCGCTCCACACGGTCGTGTTGTTGACGCCGGGGAAGTGTGCGGCGAGTTTGACCTGCTTGGGCATCTGTCACGCCTCCGCGTACTGGTTGGCGGCGGCCCCGAGGCCGAGGTGGTCGCGCAGGGTGGTGCCGGGGTAGTTCTGCCGGAACAGTCCCGCGGCCTGGAGCGCGGGGACGGTCTCGGCGGCGAAGAGCGCCAGGTCGTCGGGGAGGACGGCGGGCCTGATGTGGAAGCCGTCGAGGTAGCCCGCGTCGGCGAGGCGGGGCAGTTCAGCGGCGAGGTCGGCGGGGGTGCCGGTGAAACTCAAGCCCGGCGGAAAGGGTGCGTAGGCCTCCAGCGCGTGGCGGCGGGCGATGGCCGCCTGCTCGGTCTCGGCGAGCACGATGGACAGTCCGGCCAGGAGCTTGGCGTCCGGGAAGCGCTCGCGGGCGCCGCGGACCTCGTCGACCAGGACGACGTCGGCGCCGTGCGCGTACGGCGAATCGCCGTACACCGCGACGACGGGGTGGCCCTGCGGCGGGCGCGGCGTGATCGACGGCCCCTTGACGCTGAAGAAGCGGCCTTCGAAGTCGACGTAGTGCAATCTCTTGCGGTCGATGAAGCGGCCGGTGGCCTCGTCGCGGATGATGGCGCCGTCCTCCCAGCTGTCCCAGAGGCGCGCGATGACGTCGACGACCTCGGCGTTCTCCGCTTCGGCGTCCGCCTCGGACGGCAGGGTGCGCCTGCCGAAGTGCGCGACCTCGGCTTCGGTGCGCGAAGGCACCGCGAGGACACCGGCACGGCCGCGGCTCGCGAAGTCGAGTGAAGCGACGGCCGTCGAGATGTGGAACGGCTCGGTGTGCGTGGTGGTGACGGTGGGGACGAGACCGATCCCGCTGGTCAGCGGGGCTATCGCGGCGAACGTCAACAGCGCGTCGAGCCTGCCCCGGACGACCTCTTCACCGCCTGGCTGGAGTGTGAGGGTGTCGTCGAGGGTGACGAAGTCGAGCGAAGCCGCTTCGGCGAGCTTCGCGTGCGTTAGGTAGTGGGCGGCGGTGAACAAGGCGGCCGGGCGGACCTCGGAAACCCTCCAGGCGGCCGGGTGGTGGCCTGCCCCGTCGAGCGCGACCCCGAGGTGCAACTGCTGTGCGGAACCCATGCCCGGGGAACTCCCCCGCCCATCCCTCGATTCCCTCTCCCACGAGGTGAGACGCGCGCGTTTAGCGGGCTAAACGCGATCCGCGCGTGTACGGGGCGGCAGGGCGCGCCCAAGGTCACTTTAAGGCGTTGAGCGCCTCCAATGCCGCATTGGGGACATCGGCCTCGCGTCGCCCGCGTAGGGGTCGGAGCCGGATCGCGTTTAGCCCGCTAACTGCGCTCCGGAGGCCGACCTGCGTTTAGCCCCCTAATCGTGATCCCGAGGACGCGTCACGATTAGCCCGCTAACTGCGCTCCGGAGGCGACCTGCGTTTAGCCCCCTAATCGCGATCCCGAGGCGCGTCACGATTAGCCCGCTAAACGCGACCCCGAGGGCACGTCACGTTTAGGGGGCTAAACGCGAAACGGCGGGGGTCAGAAGGGGCGGCGGGCCATTTCCTCGAGGCGGCGGATGCGTTCGGCCATGGGCGGGTGGGTCGAGAAGAGCTTCGAGAGGCCCTCGCCCGGGCGGAACGGGTTCGCGATCATGAGGTGCGACTGCGACACGAGCTTCGGCTCCGGCACGAGCGGCGTCGCGCGCGTCCCCCTGTCGAGTTTCCGCAGCGCCGACGCCAGCCCGAGCGGGTCGCCGGTCAGTTCCGCGCCCGACGCGTCGGCCTGGTACTCCCGCGACCGGCTCACCCCGAGCTTCACGACGGCGGCCGCGATCGGCCCGATCAGCACCAGCAGCAACGCGACCAGGGGGCTGTCGCCCTCCTCGCGGTTGCCGCCGCCGAAGACGCTGGTGAACATCGCGATGTTGGCGATCACGCTGACCACGCTCGCCAGCGCACCCGCGACACAGGAAATGAGGATGTCGCGGTTGTAGACATGGGACAGCTCGTGCCCCAGCACGGCCCGCAGTTCGCGTTCGTCGAGCAGGCCGAGGATGCCGGTGGTGCAGCAGACCGCCGCGTGCCGGGGGCTGCGGCCGGTGGCGAACGCGTTCGGGGCCTGGGTGGGGCTGATGTAGAGCCTCGGCACCGGCTGACGCGCGGTGGTCGCCAGCTCCCGCACGATCCGGTACATCGCCGGCTGCTCGGCCTCGGAGACCGGCCGGGCGCGCATGGCCCGCAGCGCCAGCTTGCCGGAGTTGAAATAGGCGTAGGCGTTGACCCCGAGCGCCACCAGCAGCCCGATGACCAGCGCACCACGCCCGAAGAACCCACTGATCCCGACGATGAGCGCGGACAGCACGCCGAGCAGGACGACGGTCTTCAGCCCGTTTTGGTGTTTGTGCACGGCGTCCTGCTCCTTTCTTTCTCCGGGCGTTCGGACGAGGGGAGGTTACTCATCGGAAACAACGCGATCGGGGGACGCTGAGTTCCTTCGCCCGGACGGACCGAGGATTATCGTCGAGCCACGGAACGATCATCGGGAGGCGCCTGTGCGAGGACCCGAAGTGAGCCGCCGAGCCCTGCTCACGCTGGCCGCGGCAGGCGCTTCCGCGGTCGCCTTCGCCCCGGCGGCCAGAGCCGAGAAGGTCCTTGTTGTCGAGGTCGGGGGCGCTCCGGAGGCGATCGCGGTGAATTCCGTCACCGGCTTCGCCTACGTCTCGGACCCGTCCACCGGCACGATCGTCGTGCTCGACTCGCGGTCCGGCACCGTCGGCGCGGTCATCCCTGTGGGCGGCGAACCCGCCGGACTGGCGGTGGACACCGTGACCAACCGGGTCTTCGTCACCAACCCGCCCGCCGGGACCGTCCTCGTCGTCGACGGGCTGACCAACGACGTCGTCAGTGTGATCCCCGCCGGGCCGGGGGCGTCCAGTGTCGACGTCGACGAGCAGGCGAACCGCATCTACGCGGTCAGCGACCTCACCGGGATACTCGCCGTCCTCGACGGCGTGGGCTGCCGCCTGCTGAAACTGCACCCGGGGCCCACCTCCGGCCTGTCCTCGATCGCGGTGGACGGTGGCCGCAAACTCGCGCACTGCACCAGCACCAGCACGGACTCGCTGGAGATCTTCGACATCGGCGCGGAGAAGTTCACCGGCGGCGTCAAGGTCGGCCAGTCACCGACCGGGGCCAGCGTGCACCAGGGGACCGGCACGGTGTTCGTCGCGAATTCGGCGATCCACCATCTGTCCGTTGTGGACACGAGCGCGCGCGAGGAGAAGGCGACGGTGCTGCTGCGCTCGGAATCGTCGGCCGTCGCGATCCACCAGGGCACGAACACCGTGTACTCCAACGGAGGTCCCAACGGCATCGCCCGGATCGACGGCGTGACGAACCTGCTCACCGGCGACCTGTCACTCGGGGTGAACCCTGGCGCGGTCGCGGTCGACCAGCGCGCCAAAACGGTGTACGTGACGGATCCCTTGCGTGGCAGGGTTTCCTTGATCAAGGATTTCTGAGCCGGACCTGACGACACTCGCCCCTACCGCCGTCCGCGGGCATGATGGCGGGGTGAGCGAGTACGAATTGCGCGGCGGGCTGCAACCGGACGTGTCGGCGGTGGCCGCCGTACTGGCACACCACGGTGTCGAAGGGCCGGACGGGAAGGCGCCCAGTGAGGCGTTGATCTTCGCCGTGTCCGGCGGGATCGGGGCGGGCTACATCCTGTGGGACTTCGCGCACGAGACGATGTCGACGATCGTGTTCGGCTTCCGTGCGCGCTGGCAGTACCCGCAGGAATGGTTGAAGTCCACAGTGGACCGTCTTGGCCTGCGGACGGACGTCCACACCACCGGCGGCAAACGCGCCGCCGCGAAACGGCTCACCGCCGACCTCGAAGCGGGGCGGCCGGTGCTCGTCCTCCCCGACCGCGAGTCGCTCGGTTACTGGCATCTGCCGCCGGAGATGTCCGGTGGTGGCGGGCATTTCGTCGTCGCGTACGGCGAAGTGGACGGCCAGGTGCTCGTCGACGACCGGAATCTCGCCCCGCTGACGGTCGACCGGAAGACGTTCGACGCCGCGCGCGGCCGGGTCGGCTCGTACAAGAACCTGCTCGTGACGCCTCAGCCCGGCGAGGTCGCCGACTGGCGGGCGGCCGTGCGCGGCGGGCTGACGGACTGCGCGCGGAATCTCTCGGCGCCGTCGAAGTCGTTCTCACTGCCCGCCTGGGGGCGCTGGGCGAAGGCGATGACCGACGAACGCGACCCCAAGGGCTGGCCACGCGCGTTCGGCGAGCGGCGCGGGCTCGTCGGGGCGTTGCTCAACGTGTGGGAGAGCGTCACCCCGGCCGGGATGGAGGGCGGGCATCTGCGCGGGCTGTTCGCCGACGCGCTCACCGAGGCCTCCGGACTGCTCGATCTCCCCGCCCTGGGTGACCAGGCCTCGACCTGGCGCGGGATCGCCGAACGCTGGGCCGAACTGGCCGAGACCGCCGTTCCGGCTTCGAACGCGGAGTTCGCCTGGGTTCGCGGCCTGGTCAGCACGGTTTCGGCGGGCGTCCGCGAGGGCGACGCGGGGCAGGACACGGCCGCCGCGGCGGCCGGGGAGATGTGGAAACTCCGCGCGCACTACAACGACGAGATGCCGTTCACCGACGTCGAGGTCGGTGACCTGTTCGCCGCGATAGGCACGCTGATCCGGGACATCCACACCGCCGAGAGCACCGCGATCCGCGAACTCTCCGAAGCCCTGATGGAGTGAACCCGGTCTGATCGCGAAGCACACCGCCCGACGGCGGCCCCCACCGCCCGCTGAAAAAGGTTTTCAACCGTTTATGCCCCATTTCCCGCAACACCGGAAACGGCTGGTCCGTTTAGCGGCTGATCATCACGCTTTTCGGCCGGTACCTTCGAAAGACCTCTCCCCTGCAGAGATCCCCGGAGGTATTTCATGCCACGGTCGAAGTCTCTCCGCCTTCTCGCGCCCCTGGTCGGCGCCCTTATGCTGACGAGCGGGGTCGCCGTCGCCGCCCCTGCCGAAGGCGACCCCCAGTTCATCCGCCTGGCCAGCAGGACCTTCGATCCACTCAGCCAGCGGACGGCCACGAGTCAGGACTGGAAGGGCGCCTACCTGCTTCAGGTCCGGGGTGCGCTGACCGATGTACAGCGCGGGCACTTGCGCGCACTCGGCGTGCGAATCGGGACCTACATTCCCGACTTCGCCTACGTGGTCCGGCTGAAGCCGGAGAACAGGGAATCGGTCACGAAAGCGAATTTCGTCCGCTGGCTCGGCGAATACCGGCCGGACGACAAGGTGGAGATCTCACCGGCCTCGACCGGCAGCCATCTGGTGACGCTGGTCGAATCCGACGCGCGGGACCAGCGCTTGGTCGCCGAGCGGATCCTGCGGCTCGGCGGCGGCATCGAGGCGGTCTCGCAGAGCGGGCAGCACATCGTCGCGAAGCTCGGCGCCGGCCAGGTCGCCGCCGTGGCCCAGGGTGCCGAGGTGCTCGCCGTCGGCGCGATCACCGCCCCCGGGACCGACATGGCGAACGCGCGGGAAAACAGCGGCGCGAACTACATCGAGAGTGTCGGCGGCTACCGCGGCCAGGGCGTGCGCGGTGAGGTGATGGACGGTGGGCTGCGCACCACTCACCAGGAGTTCAAGGCCCGGCCGACCGTGCTGCACGGCTCGAACTCGACAGACACCAGCCACGGCACTTCGACGTACGGCCAGATCTTCGCCTCCGGCGTGAGCGCGCCGCAACGCGGCCTGCTGCCCGAAGGCCAGGGCATCTTCGCCACCTACAGCAAACCGGACCGCTACGCCCACACCAAGGAACTGGTCGACCCGGCCGGCAAGTACCGCGCGGTGTTCCAGAGCAACAGCTGGGGCAGCGGGCTGACGACGGCGTACAACTCGGTTTCGGCCGAGCTCGACCGCATCGTCTTCGACCATGACCTGCTGATCTGCCAGTCGCAGAGCAACGCGGGGAGCCAGCGGTCACGGCCGCAGGCCTGGTCGAAGAACGTGCTGTCGGTCGGCGGGCAGTACCACTACAACACCCTCGGCCGCACCGACGACAAGTGGAACGGCGGCGCCAGCATCGGCCCGGCCGCCGACGGGCGGATCAAACCGGAACTGTCGAACTACTACGACCGGATCGACACGACGTCGTCCGCCCACGACACCTCGTACACCACGTCGTTCGGCGGCACGAGCGGCGCCACCCCGATCACCTGCGGAAACGCCGGCCTGCTGTTCCAGATGTGGGCCGACGGCGTCTTCGACGGCGCCCCCGGCAAGGGCCGCGACGTCTTCACCAGCCGCCCGCACGCCGCGACCGCGAAGGCACTGCTGATCAACGGCGCCGACCAGTTCGCGTTCACCGGCACCTCGCACGACCTGACCCGGACGCACCAGGGCTGGGGCACCGCGAACGTGCGGTACCTGCACGAACAGGCCAAGGCGAACGGGTGGAAACTGCCGGTGGTGGTCAACGAGACGGATCTGCTGGGCACCGGGCAGGCCAAGAAGTACACAGTCGCGGTGAACGGGTCCAAGCAGTTCAAGGCGACGCTGGCCTACACCGACCCGGCGGGCTCGCCGAGCGCGTCGGTCACCAGGGTCAACGACCTGACGCTGAAGGTCACCGCGCCGGACGGGACCGTGTACTACGGCAACAACGGGTTGAAGGCGGGCAACTTCTCGACCGCCGGCGGGTCGCCGAACACCGTCGACACGGTGGAGAACGTCATCCTCGAGAAGCCGGCCGCGGGTACCTGGACGGTGGAGGTCCTGGCGACACAGGTGAACGCCGACGGGCACCCGGAGACCTCGGCGACCGATGCGGACTACGCGTTGGTGGTTTCCTGACGGTGTGAGGGGCGCCACTGGCGGTGGCGTCCGGAGCTTTGCGCGTGAAGGCCCCCTTCCCGGCTGAGCCGAGGGAAGGGGGCCTTCACGTACTTCGACCTCGAGCGCCGCGCTCCGGGGGCCCCTTACCCGCGCCCGGATGGCGGAGACCGCCGCGCAGATGGCCGAGACGGCAGGTTTCGGTTGGGAGACAGAAGCACGAGAGCTTTGAAAGGCATGTAACGAGGCGACCCGGGGTGCCGACGTCTGGGATACGTGACGCGAGCCTAGGAGCCTTTCGATGACCACCTGCCGACTCTGCGGCTCGGCCCATCTCGCCAGTGTCGTCGACCTCGGGGCGACGCCGCCGTGCGAGCGATTCCTGACCGCGGAGCAGCTCGGGGAACCGGAGCCGACCTACCCTCTGCACCTGCGGGTCTGCACCGAATGTTGGCTCGCCCAGATCCCGCCCCTGATCACCCCGGAAGAGACGTTCACCGAGTACGCGTACTTCTCGTCGTATTCCGCCTCCTGGGTCGAACACGCCAAGACGTTCGTCGACGGCGCTGTCGAGCGGCTTGGGCTGGATGATTCCTCGTTCGTCGTCGAGGTCGCCAGCAACGACGGCTACCTGCTCAAACACGTTGTGGCACAGCAGATCCGCTGTCTCGGCGTGGAACCTTCGGTGAACGTGGGCCAAGCCGCGCGTGACGCCGGGGTGCCGACGAAGACCGCCTTCCTCAGTCCCGAGAGCGGAAGCGAAGTCCGCGAGGAGCACGGCCCCGCCGACCTCGTCGTGGCGAACAACGTTTACGCGCACATTCCGGACATCATCGGCTTCACCCACGGGCTCCGCGCCCTCGTCGCCGATGACGGCTGGGTCAGCATCGAGGTCCAGCATCTGCTGACGCTGATCCAGGACAACCAGTACGACACGATCTACCACGAGCATTTCCAGTACTACACGGTCGAATCCGCGCGCCGGGCCCTTTCGCGGGGCGGATTGTCCGTTGTGGACGTCGAACTCCTGCCCACCCACGGTGGTTCCATCCGGCTGTGGGCACGTCCGGACGCCGTCGCGGGTGAGCCGAGTGAGCGGATGACGCGGATCCTCGACGCCGAAAAGGCGGCCGGACTGCACGAAATGTCCGGCTACACCGAATTCTCCGAGCGGGTCACCAAGGTCCGGCTCGACCTGAACAAGTTCCTCACCGACGCGGCGCTCGAAGGCAAGACCGTCGTCGGCTACGGCGCTCCCGGCAAGGGCAACACGCTGCTGAACCACTGCGGCATCCGGCCGGACGTACTGCGGTACACCGTCGATCGCAATCCGTACAAGCACGGCCGGTTCACCCCCGGCACCCGAATCCCCATCCTCCCGCCGGAGCGCATCGAGGCGGACCGGCCCGACTACGTGCTCGTCCTCCCGTGGAATCTCCGGGAGGAACTGACCGCCCAATTGTCCTTTGTCGGCGATTGGGGCGGAAAACTGGTCTTCCCCATCCCGCACCTGGAAATCGTCGAGGTGAAGTCGTGAAGGTAGTCCTCTTCTGTGGCGGCTACGGCATGCGGATGCGCAACGGTGACGCGTCCGACGTGCCGAAGCCGATGGCCATGGTCGGCCCGAGACCCCTGATCTGGCACGTGATGCGCTATTACGCGCATTTCGGTCACACCGAGTTCATTCTCTGCCTCGGTTACGGCGCGCACCACATCAAGGAATTCTTCCTCAATTACCAGGAGACCGCCTCCAACGATTTCGTCTTGCGCAACGGCAAGGCGGAACTGCTGTCGACGGACATCGCGGACTGGTCGATCTCGTTCGTGCAGACCGGTCTCGAATCGGCCATCGGCGAGCGGCTTCGCCGGGTGCGCCCGTTCCTCGAAGGCGACGAGATGTTCCTCGCCAACTACGCCGACGTCCTCACCGACGCCCCGCTGCCGGAGATGATCGAGCGGTTCTCGGCCTCCGACGCCGGCGCGTCGATGATGGTCGTGCCGCCGCAGTCGTCGTTCCACTGCGTCGAAATGGGCGAGGACGGCCGGATCGGCGCGCTGACCCCGGTCAGCGAGATGCCGCTGTGGGAGAACGGCGGATACTTCGTGCTGCGCCAGGAGGTCTTCGACCACATCCCCGAGGGCGGCGACCTGGTGGCCGACGGCTGCGGCGAACTCGCGAAACGGGGCAAGCTGCTCGCGTACCCGTACCGCGGGTTCTGGAAGCCGACCGACACCGTCAAGGAACGCGTCCAGCTGGACGACGCCTACGCGCACGGTGACCGCCCGTGGGCGCGGTGGGAACGCGAACCCGCGACGGCGAGCATGGCGTGATCGCTCTCGGTACCGGCGGGATCGAGCGGATCGTCGCGCTCGGCGCGCATTGTGACGACATCGCCATCGGGGCGGGCGGCAGTTTGTTGACCCTTTGCGACCAAAATCCGGGTGTCCGGGTCGACGTGCTCGTCCTGTCCGGCGGCGGCACCGAACGGGAGGCCGAGGAGCGTGCCGCGCTCGCGGCCTTCTGCCGGGGCGCCGACGTCGAGGTCACCGTGCTCAAACTGCCCGACGGCCGGTTCCCCGCGCACTGGGAAGAGGCCAAGAACGGGCTGGAGGAACTGCGCCGCCGCACCGACCCGGACCTCGTCCTCTCGCCGCGCACGGCCGACGCGCATCAGGACCACCGCGGGCTGGCGACGCTGGTGCCGACGGTGTTCCGCACCCATCTCCAGCTGGAGTACGAGATCGCCAAATGGGACGGTGACCTCGGCAAGGCATGCGCGTACGTCCCGCTTTCGGCCGAACGGGCCGAGGAGAAGGTCCGCCTGTTGCAGGAGCATTACGCCTCGCAGCGACACCGTCCTTGGTACGACCGGGAAGCCTTCCTCGGCCTCGCCCGCATTCGCGGTATCGAATGCGGGCAGCGCTATGCGGAGGCCTTCGACCTCAAGAAACTCACGCTCGACCTCTCCTCGAAAGGCTGAAAGCCATGCGTGTGCTGCTGACCGGGCACAAGGGTTACCTGGGCACGGTGATGGCCCCGGTGCTGGCCGCCGCCGGCCACGAGGTGATCGGCCTCGACTCCGGTCTCTACGACACCTGCGTGCTGGGCCCCCGTCCCGAAGACCCCGAGGGCTACGAGGTCGACCTTCGTGACGTCACGGCCGAGCACGTGTCCGGAGTGGACGCCGTGATCCACCTCGGCGCGCTGTCCAACGACCCGCTCGGTTCGCTGGCGCCGGACCTGACCTACGACATCAATCACCACGCTTCGGTCAAGCTCGCCAAGCTGGCGAAGGACGCCGGGGTCAAGCGGTACCTCTACGCTTCGACGTGCTCGGTCTACGGCGCCTCGGGCGGCGACGGCCTGGTCGACGAGGACGCGCCGCTGCGCCCGGTGACGCCGTACGCCGAGTCGAAGGTGCGGGTGGAGGACGACGTCCAGGAGCTCGCGGACGACGACTTCAGCCCGGTGTACCTGCGCAACGCGACCGCGTTCGGCTTCTCGCCACGGCTGCGGGGCGACATCGTGCTCAACAACCTGACCGCGCACGCCCACCTCTCCGGTGAGGTGCTGGTGCTCTCCGACGGCACGCCGTGGCGGCCGCTGGTGCACGCCAAGGACATCGCGCGGGCCTTCACCGCGGCGCTGGAAGCACCGAGGGAAGCCATTCACGGCAAGGCGTTCAACATCGGCACCGAACGCAACAACGTGACCGTCGCCGAGATCGCCGAAGAGGTCGTCGAGGCCGTTCCCGGCTCGACGCTGCGGATCACCGGCGAGGCGGGCGCGGACCCGCGCTCCTACCGGGTCGACTTCTCCCGGTTCCGCGCGGCGATCCCCGGCTTCGAGTGCGACTGGTCGGTCAAGGACGGCGCGCTCGAACTGATCCAGGCCTACCGGACCCACGGCCTCACCGAGCACGGCTTCCAGCGCCTGTTCACCCGGCTGGCGCGGTTGCAGGACCGCACCGCCGCCGGCGAACTCGACGACACCTTGCGGCGTCGCTGATGACACACCGGGACCTGGAGACGGGCGCCGACCTCGAGAAGCTGGTCGAGCGCCTGTATCCGCTGTGCCGCAGCATCACCGGCGACGGCGTCCGCCGCACGCTGGAGATCGTCGGCGAGCACATCCCACTGGAGATCCACGAGGTCCCCACCGGCACCCAGGTGCTCGACTGGACGGTGCCGCGGGAGTGGAACATCCGCGACGCCTACATCAAGGACGCCTCCGGACGGCGCGTGGTCGACTTCGGCGAATCGAACCTGCACGTCGTCGGCTACAGCGTTCCGGTGTCGAGGAAGATGCCCCTCGCCGAACTGCGCGAACACCTGCACACTTTGCCGGATCAGCCGTCCTGGGTGCCGTACCGGACCAGCTACTACTCGCCGACGTGGGGTTTCTGCCTGGCACAGGACACCCTCGACGCGATGCCGGACGGCGAGTACGAGGTGCACATCGACTCCACTCTCGCCGACGGGCACCTCACCTACGCCGAACACGTCGTGCCGGGTGAGGTCACCGACGAGGTGATCATCTCCTGCCACACCTGTCATCCCTCGCTGGCGAACGACAACGTCGCCGGGATCGCGATCGCCGCCGCGTTCGCGCAGAAGCTCGAAAATCCCCACTACACCTACCGTTTCCTGTTCATGCCGGGGACGATCGGCGCCATCACCTGGCTCGCGCGCAACAACGAGCGCGTCGGCCGGATCAAGGCCGGGCTCGTCCTGGCGTGCGCCGGTGACCCGGGATCGCTGACCTACAAGCGAAGCCGCCGGGGCGACGCCGAGATCGACCGTGTCCTCGAGTACGTCCTCGCCGAACGCGAGCACAAGATCGTGGACTTCTCGCCGTACGGGTACGACGAGCGGCAGTTCTGCTCGCCCGGCTTCAACCTCGGGGTCGGATCGCTGACGAGGACGCCGTACGCGGGCTATCCCGAGTACCACACCTCCGCCGACAACCTCGATTTCGTCTCCACGGCGGCCATGGAGGAGACCCTCCAGACCCTGCGGGACGTGCACGCCGTCCTCGACCGCAACCGCAGCTACGTCAACCTCAGTCCCTACGGCGAGCCGCAGCTCGGCAAGCGCGGGCTGTACGACTCGCTCGGCGGGAGGAGCGACGCCAAACAAGCCCAGATGGCCATGCTCTGGGTGCTCAACCTCTCGGACGGCGAGCACAGCCTGCTCGACGTCGCCGAGCGGTCCGGGCTGCCGTTCGACTCCGTCGTCGCCGCCACTCGGGCGCTGCACGACGCCGGATTGCTCAAGGATTAGAGGCCGATGCGATCACTTCTGCGTTCCCAAGCCGTCCGGGCCATGGCCGGACGGCTCAGCTGGGGTTTGGGCGACCAGGCCGTCTCCAGCATCACCAACTTCGTGGTCGGGCTGTTCGTGGCGCGCTCGCTCGGCACGTTCGCCTTCGGCATGTTCAGCCTCGCTTGGGTCAGCTACGGCGTGGTGCTCAACCTTTCGCGCGGGCTGACGACGGATCCGCTGATGGTGCGGTTCTCCGGCGTGTCCACCGGATCCTGGCGGACGGCGACCGCCAAGGCGACCGGGACGGCGCTCTCCGCGGGTGTCGTCGCCGGTGTCATCAGTGTGCTCGCCGGTCTCGTGGTGGGTGGCCCCATCGGCGGCGCGTTCGTCGCGCTCGGGATCGTCATCCCCACCTTGCTGCTGCAGGACGCCTGGCGGTTCACCTTCTTCGCCGCCGGGCACGGGAAGAAGGCGTTCGTCAACGACGTCGTCTGGGGTATCGCGCTGATCCCGGCGCTGTTCATCGCGCACCGGTGGTTCGACACGGTCGTCGCGTTCATCCTGGCGTGGGGTCTGTCCGGGGCGGTCGCCGCCGGATACGGCGCCTTGCAGGCGGGGGTCCGGCCGGATCCGCGCGGCACGCTCGAATGGCTCAAACGACACCGCGACCTCGGTGCCCGGTACGTGGTCGAGAACGTCAGCAACGCCGGTTCGACCCAGCTGCGGATGTACGGGCTCGGCGCGATCGCCGGGCTCGCGAGTGTCGGCGCGGTCCGCGGCGCCGAACTGCTGCTCGGACCGTTCTTCGCCCTTTTGATGGGCCTTTCCCTGGTCACGGTGGCCGAAAGCGCACGGGTGCTCCAACGGGCCCCGCATCGCCTTCGGAACTTCTGCGCCGTTCTCGGCGCGGGCCAGGCGGTCGCGGCCCTGCTCTGGGGTCTCGCCCTGCTTCTGGTACCCGACGACGCCGGCCGGTTCGTGCTCGGTGACGTCTGGGATCCCGCCTCACAGTTGATCCTCCCGGTCACCATCGGCATCGCCGCCGCGGGATTCAACACCGGGGCGGCCGCCGGATTGCGTGCGCTCGGCGCTGCGAAAAGGAGCCTTCGCGCCCAGCTGATCAACTCGGCAGGCTACGTCTGTTTCGGGCTCATAGGCGCCTTCTTGGCCGGGGCGTCCGGATCCGCATGGGGGGTCGCGTTGGCGATCACCAGCGGGTCGGCGGTGTGGTGGCTCCAGCTGCATGCCGCGCTCAAGGAACATCTGACTTCGGAGAAGGAAGAAATGAGGACGTCATGAGCACCGCTCCTCGGCTGAGCATCGGGCTCCCGGTCTACAACGGCGAGGACTACCTCGCCGAATCGCTGGACGCACTCCTCGGCCAAAGCTACGAGAACTTCGAACTGATCATCTCGGACAACGCGTCCGCGGACCGCACCGAAGAGATCGGCCGCGAGTACGCGAAGCTGGATCCCCGCGTTCGCTACGTGCGCCAGCCGGTGAACATCGGCTGCGCGCCCAACCACAACTACTGCGTCGACGTCGCCCGCGGCGAGCTGTTCAAATGGGCCTCCGACGACGACCTCTACGCGCGCGACCTGCTGGAGCGCTGCGTCGAGGCGCTCGACGAACATCCCGAGTTCGTCCTCTCGCACTCGTGGACGGCGATGATCGACGAGAAGGGTGTCGTCACGCAGGCGCTGGAGTACCCGCTCAACACGGTCTCACCGCACGCCGCGGAACGGTTCCGCAGCACGCTGTTCGCGCCCGGCGGGGACGACGACGGCGCGGTCATCCGCACCGAGGTGCTGCGCCGCGTCGCGCCGCTGGACAGCTACCACCACGCGGATCGCACGATCATTTCGGAACTGGCCCTGCACGGCCGGTTCCACCAGGTGCCCGACTGGCTGTACTTCCGGCGGGACCACCCCGGCCGCTCCGAACACGAGCACCCGACCGTGCGCAGGCGGGCGGCCAACCTCGACCCGAAGCGGGCCGACAAGCTGCGCCACCCGATGGTCCGGCTGCTCGGCGAGTACGTCCTGGGTTACGTCACCGCGATCCGCAACGCGCCGATCTCCGGCGCCGAGAAGCGCGAGTGCTTCCGGTACCTGCGGCAATGGATGCTGAACCGGGCGGGGAACCCGGCCATGGGCCGGATGCCGGTCCAGGCCGAGGCCGAAACCGGACCGCGTGCGGTCTCCGTGGTCTCGGTCGTCGCCGGCCAGGAGGGACGAGTCCCTTGAGCTCGCCCGTGAGAATCGGGCTGTTCGGTCTCCTCGGGTCAGGGAATCTCGGCAACGACGGTTCCTTCGAGGCGGTTCTCGGGTATTTGCGCGCGGAGCATCCCGCTGCCGCGCTCAGTGTGATGTGCGGCGGTCCGGAGATCGTCGCGTCGCGCTACGGACTCGAGACGACCGCGTTGAACTGGTACCAGGGTGAGTACCGGACGGTCACTGGGCCGTTGTCCGTCGCCATGAAGGGATTCGGCAAACTCGTCGACGTCGTCCGCACGGCGGCGTGGGTGCGGCGCCAGGACGTGGTGATCGTGCCGGGGATGGGGGTCCTCGAATCCACCCTTCCCCTGCGGCCCTGGGGCTTCCCGTACATGCTGTTGCTGCTTTCGGCGGCCGGCAAGGTGGTCGGCACGAAGGTGGCGCTGGTGAGCGTCGGTGCCAGCGTGAGCACGCACCGGGTCACCCGGTCGATCATCGGCCGGGCCGCGCGGCTGGCGGCGTTCCGGTCCTACCGGGACGAGCCGTCGCGCGAGGCGATGCGCGCGATGGGGGTGGACGTCACGAACGACCGCGTCTACCCCGATCTCGCCTTCGCCCTTCCGGCACCGTCGGAACCGGTGCTGCCCCGCGCCGTCGGGGTCGGGGTGATGGCCTACTACGGCGGGAACGACGACCGGGCCCGCGCCGACGAGATCTACGAGTCCTATGTGGACAAGCTGACCCGGTTCGTCGCCGGACTGATCGCCGACGGCCGTCCGGTGCGGTTGTTCATCGGCGACCAGGCCGACCGCCAGGTGGTCGGCGAGATCATGCGGGAACTGGATTCCCCGCTGATCACCGCCGCCGACACGGCCACTTTGGACGATGTGCTGCTGGCGATGTCGGCGGTCGAGACGGTGGTCGCCACCCGGTACCACAACGTGCTGTGCGCGCTGAAACTGGCGAAACCGACGTTGTCCATCGGGTACGCCCACAAGAACGACGTCCTCATGACCGAGCTGGGTCTCGGAGAGTTCTGCCAGTCCGCCAAGGAGATCGACCTCGACGGGCTGGTGCGCCAGTTCGCCGAACTCGAAAGCCGGGCGGCCGAACTGACCGAAACCCTGGTGAAACGCGGCGCGGAGCAAGTACGACTGCTGGATGAGCAGTTCGCCGAACTGTCGGCCGCCTTCCTGCCGATGGGAGTCCGATGAAGACCATCCCGGTGCCCGCCATCGCGGGCGCGTACCTGTTCGAGCCGACACCGCACGCCGACGAACGCGGTTTCTTCAGCCGCACGTTCGACGCCGACGTCGTCCGGTCGGCCGGGATCGACCCGAACGGGTTCCTCCAGGACAGTGTTTCCCGGTCTCGAAAAGGAGTGCTGCGCGGGATGCATCTTCGTTCGGGCGCGGGCGAGGCGAAACTGGTCCGGTGTTCGTGGGGCGCCGTCTTCGACGTCGTCGTCGACCTGAGGCCGGATTCGCCGACCTTCCTCGGCAAGGAGACGTTCGAACTGTCCGGGGAGACGCAGGTTTCGCTGTACATCCCGGCCGGGTGCGCGCACGGGTTCCAGGCACTCACCGAATACGCCGACGTCTCCTACCGCATCGACCGCGCGCACGATCCGTCCGAAGACGTGGCGATCGCCTACGACGACCCCGAACTGGCGATCGACTGGCCGCTTCCGGCGGCCTTCGTCTCGGAGCGGGACCGCCGGGCCCTCCCGCTTTCCGCGGTATCACAGAACACGAGGTGAGAGCATGACCCGTCAGCTTCCCCAGTCCATGCGGGCCAACGAGCGCCTCCACGCGATGGTCCCCGGAGGCGCGCACACCTACGCCAAGGGAGATGACCAGTACCCGGAGAACCTGGCACCGGTCATCTCCCACGGGCGCGGCGCGCAGGTCTGGGACGTCGACGGGAACTCCTACATCGAGTACGGTTCGGGGCTGCGCGCGGTCAGCCTCGGGCACGTGCACCCGCGGGTCAGCGAAGCCGCCCACCGGGAAATCGACCGGGGTGCCAACTTCGCCCGTCCGTCCATTGTGGAAGAACGTGCGGCGGCGAAGTTCCTCGAAACCGTTCCGACCGCGGAGATGGTCAAGTTCGCCAAGAACGGTTCGGACGCCACCACGGCCGCGGTCAAGCTCGCCAGGGCGGCCACCGGCAGGCCGCTGGTGGCGATCTGCCGCGACCACGCCTTCTTCTCGACCGACGACTGGTTCATCGGCACCACGCCGATGTCGTCGGGCATCCCCGGCGAGGTCACCGACCTGACCGTGTCGTTCCCCTACGGTGACCTACCGGCCACGGAACAGGTGCTGAGGGAGCACGAAGGCCGGATCGCCTGCCTGATCCTGGAGGCGTCCACCCAGCTCGAACCGCCGCCCGGCTACCTCGCCGGGCTGCGGGAACTCGCGGACCGATACGGCTGCGTACTGGTCTTCGACGAGATGATCACCGGTTTCCGCTGGTCCGAAGCCGGCGCGCAAGGGCTTTACGGTGTCACGCCGGACCTTTCGACGTTCGGCAAGGCGCTCGGGAACGGGTTCGCCGTCTCGGCGCTGGCGGGAAGGCGCGAACTGATGGAACTCGGCGGCCTCCGTACCGGCGGGGAGCGGGTCTTCCTGCTGTCCACCACGCACGGCGCCGAGACGCATTCGCTGGCCGCCGCGATCGCGGTCATGGAGACCTACACCGAAGAAGGCATCGCCGCGCGGCTGCACGCGCTCGGCGACCGGCTCGCCGCCGGGGTCCGCGAAGTCGCGGCCTCGGCGGGGGTCGGGGAACACGTCGTCGTGCGCGGCCGGGCGAGCAACCTCGTCTTCGGCACGCTCGACGCGGAGAAGAAACCGTCGCAGGACTACCGAACGTTGTTCCTGCGGCAACTGGTCACGGGCGGGATCCTCGGACCGTCGTTCGTGGTCAGCAGCGCATTGTCCGAAGAAGACATCGACCGGACTGTCGAAGTGGTCTCGCAGGCCTGCCTCGTGTATCGCAAAGCGCTCGACGCGGATGATCCGGCGCCGTGGCTGGGTGGCCGTCCGGTGAAGCCGGTATTTCGGAGAAGGGTATGAGTTTAGGGATCGCACATCGCCCGGCCGGCTCGCGCGCGCTCTGCGTCGCGCTGTCGGTATTACTGCTCCAGGTCGCCGTTGAATCCACAGCGGTGGCGACTCCAGAGCCGACCCGAGGGGTGTGCGGCACGACCGTCGGCGTCCCTTCCGCACCGGAAGGCGCCCAGGTCGTCGAACCAGGTATCGATCTGACCGACAAGACCCGGTTCAGCCCACCGGGGAGCACGTTCTGGCTCGCGCCCGGCACGCACATCCTGAGTTCCGACCAGTTCGGGCAGGTGATGCCCAAGGACGGCAACGTCTACCTCGGCGCGCCCGGCGCCGTGCTGGACGGACGCGGGCTCAACCGCGCGGCCTTCACCACGCCGGCCAAGGACGTGGTGATCCGCGGGCTGACGATCCGCGGTTTCGTCGCCGAACGGGATCAAGGCGTCGTCAACCACGACTCCGGCGAACGCTGGACCATCGAAGGCAACGTCATCGAGGACAACGAAGGTGCCGGGATGATGACCGGGACCGGCCAGCGGGTGATCGGGAACTGCCTGCGGAACAACGGGCAGTACGGCATCAACGCCTACCGGTTCGGTGGCGGGCTGACCGATCTGGTGATCGAGGGCAACGAGATCTCCGGGAACAACACCGGTGACTGGGAGAAGAAGGTCCCGGGCTGCGGTTGCAGCGGCGGTGCGAAGTTCTGGGCCGTGAACGGCGCCGACATCGTCGGCAACTGGGTCCACGGCAACCACGGTGTCGGGCTCTGGGCCGACACGAACAACAACGATTTCCTCATCGAGGACAACCTGATCGAGGACAACGCCTCGGAAGGGCTGTTCTACGAGATCTCCTACAACCTGGAACTGGTCGGGAACACGTTCCGGCGCAACGCGCTGGTACAGGGACGCACCCGGGCCGCCAAGGGCGACAACTTCCCGGTCGCCGCGGTGTACATCAGCGAATCGGGCGGAGAACCGAGGCTGCCCGCCCGGACCAGTCAGATCGACATCCGGGGCAACATGTTCTCCGACAACTGGTCGGGGATCACGCTGTGGGAGAACGCCGACCGGTTCTGCAACAGCCCGGCCAACACCTCCACGCTGTCCTGTACGGCCCTGGTGTCGCCGACGCCCGCCTGCTCGGATCCGGGTATCAAGACCGAACCGCTGTACGGCGACTGCCGATGGAAGACACAGCGCGTTTCGGTGCACCAGAACACGTTCGAGTTCGATTCGACGATGGAGGGCTGTCTCGGCCTCTGCGGTCGGATGGCGGTGCTCTCGAACTACGGGACCTTCCCGGCCTGGTCGCCGTACCGGGGCGCGGTGGTCTCGGAGGCGATCACCTTCCGGCAGGACAACCGTTGGTACGACAACCAGTACTACGGGCCATGGACGTTCGTCGCCCACGACACGTCGCGGCGGCTGACCGCGGAACAATGGAAGGCGGCGCCCTATCTGCAGGACACCTGCAGCGGATTCGGAGAGTCGATGACGTGCTGAAGGTTCACCTGTAAGTGTCCATCTGAGACGGTCCGAAGTGGCCTACCGTTTCGGGTATGCCCGCGTTCCTGGTCATCTTGACGCTGCTCGCGACAGGGGTCGTCACGGCCTTACCGGCTTCGGCGGCTCCTGTCGCGGTTTGCGAGGCAGGACCGTCGAGTCCGTCGAAACCCGACGGCGCCGTGGTCGTCTCACCAGGGACGGATCTGTCCGCGAAGACGCGCGAGCTCCCGGCCGGCACGACGTTCTGGCTGGCCGGGGGCAAGCACACCCTGGATCCGGACGAATTCGGCCAGGTCATCCCGAAGGACGGCAACGCCTACCTCGGCGCACCCGGCGCGATTCTGGACGGTGGCGGCGTCAACCGCTACGCGTTCACCCAGCAGGCGCGCGATGTCGTCATCCGCGGCCTCACGATCCGCGGCTTCGCGGCGCCGCAGGATCAGGGCGTGGTGAACCACGACTCCGGCGAACACTGGATCATCGAGGGCAACACCATCGAGGACAACCGCGGCGCCGCGATGATGGCGGGACCGCGCCAGGAGATCCGGCGGAACTGCCTGCGGAACAACGGGCAGTACGGCATCAACGCCTACCGCGCCGGCGACGGGATCACCGGACTGCTCGTCGAGGGCAACGAGATCTCCGGGAACAACACAGACGACTGGGAAAAGCGGAACCCCGGCTGCGGTTGCAGCGGTGGCGCGAAATTCTGGGCCGTGAACGGCGCCGACATCCGCGGCAACTGGGTCCACCACAACCACGGCGCGGGCCTGTGGGCGGACACGAACAACAACGACTTCGTCATCGAAGACAACCTGATCGAGGACAACGAAGCCGAGGCGTTGTTCTACGAGATCTCCTACAACCTCGTGGTCCGCGGGAACACCTTCCGGCGGAACACGCTTGTCCAGGGCCGCGCTTTCGCCGCACGTGGCGACAATTTCCCGGTCGGGACGATCTATCTTTCCGAGTCGGGCGGGGAACCCCGTATTCGTGCCCGGACTTCTTCGGTGGAGATCGTCGACAACGTCTTCGAGGACAACTGGGCCGGAATCACCCTATGGGAGAACGCGGACCGCTTCTGCAACAGCCCGGCGAACACTTCGTCCGGCTCCTGCACTCGCTTGGTCCCTGCGGTATCGTCCTGTTCGGCGCCGGGGATCGCGTCTCGTCCGCTGTACGACGACTGCCGGTGGAAGACGCAGCGGGTGTCCATTCACGGCAACAAGTTCTCTCACGGGTCGGAGTGTTCGGATCTTTGTGGCCGGATGGCGCTCCTGGCGAACTTCGGGACTTATCCGGAGTGGTCGCCTTACCGCGGTGCCGTCGTTTCGGACGCGGTGACCTTTCGGCAGGAGAATCGGTGGTACGACAACGCTTACTCCGGGTCTTGGCGGTTCGTGGTTCATGACACTTCGCGGACTTTGGGGGTCTCGGAGTGGCAGGGGGCTCCTTACTCACAGGACGCTTGTAGCTCCTTCGGGGGTGGCGGGTGCTGAGGGGGCTCGCTCGGGTTCGGACCTCACACGACGATGTAGGAATTGGGACGTTGAACGTCCCAATTCCTACATCGTCACGGCCTTTTGGTCGTGAAAGGTACTTTCGTGCGAGCCGAGAGCGAAAATTGTCGGTGCTCTGTCGCACGATGTTCCGGTGCGACGAGGAATCTGGACAACCGACCCCCTGCTCACCGCTCCGGACCGGCCGGAAGTGGTCCGCGCGACCGATCTCGAACAGATCGGTGTGCCACGCCGGACCATCTCCCGTCGATGCGCGGCGGACGGCCCTTGGCGAACGCTGCTGCCCGGCGTCGTACTGCTCGGCAACGGTCCACCGACCGACGAGCACCGCGTCCGCGCCGTGGTGCTCCATGCCAGGCGGAACGCGGTGCTCACCGGCACTTGGGCGCTGCGGCGCCACGGCCTGGAACGGGTTCCTCGGCAAGAAAAGATCCATGTCCTCATTCCGGCGAACCGCGGTGTCGCCGATGCTGGATTCGCCCATGTGGAGCGAACTCACCGGCTGCCCCGCCCTCACTTGCGAGGAGATCTGCCGGTCGCCCCGGTCCCCCGAGCCGTCATCGACGCCGCCCGAAGACTCACCGACGAAGACGAAATCCAGGCGATGATGGCCGAGTCGGTCCAACGCCGCTTCTGCACCCCCGAAATGCTCACCCACGAACTCGACCAAGCAGGCCGCACCGGAACAGCGCTGCCCAGGAAGGCCCTGACCCCGCTCCTCGCCGGAGCGAGATCCGTTGCCGAGGCCGACGCCTGGCGCCTCTGGCGAAGATCCGGTCTTCCGCCGGGCCACTGGAACGTCCCGATCTACGACGCGAACGGCAACTACATCGCCACTCCCGACTTCTGGTGCGACGAGATCGCCTTCGCCTGGGAGATCGATTCCTACCGCCACCACGCGAATCTCGAAGATCATCGCGCCACCGTGGCCCGCAACGCGAGATACGTCGCCGCCGGGATCGTCGTGCTGCAGACCCTTCCCTCCCGGCTGCGCACTGAGCCGGACGAGGTCGAGCGCGAGCTTCAAGCCGCGTTCCGGACCGCGCAGGCTCGCCCTCGCCCGGCCGTCATGCGGGCCGCGTGAGCCGGTCCACCGCCCACCCCACCACCGGCACCACCGCGACAGCCACCCCGAAACCCCCGAAAGTGTCCGTCGGATAGTGCGCCCCCAGCGCCACCTCGGCCCACCCCATCGCGAGCCCCGCGAACGCGACCAGCCCCACCAGCACCCAAGCACCGCCGACAGGGCCGAGATCACGTACGTCGATCACCAGCAGCGCGACGACCGTCGCCACGGTCACCGCGAAAGCCGTGTGCCCGCTGGGATAGGAAAGGAACTCACCGTGGATCAGCCTGCCGGTCAGGGGTTTCAGTCCGGTGGTCAGCGCCACCGTCACCCCGGAGGCGACCACCATCAGGATCGCCATTCGCGGCCGCCGGTGCCGCAGGCACAGCCAGCCGAACAGCGCGATCACCACCACGGCGCCCACCGGTTCGCCCGCGAAGTCGATCGCGGTCGCCAGATACCAGAGCGGGCCTTCGACGCGGTCGACGACCGGCAACACGAGGGCGTCCAGTCCGGCGGTGTGGGAGGTCCCGGCATAGCGCAAGCCGAGGACAAGGGCGACGAGGAAACCGAAGGCGCCCAGAGCCCAGAGTGGGACCCGCGCCCGCGGCGGGAGTGCGGGCGGACCAGTGATCACGCGTCGATCGCGGCCTGGTAGCCGCCGATCAGCCGTTCGAGGCCGATCTTCGGCGTGAACTCCTGCTCGTACACCAGTCTGGCCGCCCAGCCCATCTCCTGGTTCCGCTCGGCGTCGCCGACGACCTCCCGCAGCCGTGCCGCGAGCGACTCGGGGTCGCCGGGCTCGTGCAGCAGGCCGGTGACGCCGTCTTCCACCAGTTCGCGGAAGGCGCCGTGGCCCGCGGCGACGGTCGGGACACCGGCTGCCATCGCCTCGACCACGACCAGGCCGAACGCCTCCAGCCATTCCGAGGGGGCGACGACGGCGTTCGAGCGGGCGATCAGATCCCGGCACTCCTCTTTGGACTGGAGCCCGACATAGCGGACGTCGTCGCGGCCGTGTGCCCAGCGCGCGACCTCGTCCTGCATCGGACCGGTGCCCGCGATCACGAGCGGCGGCAGCGGGCCGCCCACCGCGGTGAGCCGGTCCCAGGCCTTCATCAGCAGGCCGATGCCCTTTTCCTCGGTGATCCGGCCGAGGAACAGCACATGCTCCCCCGCGCCCTTGCGCGTCTTGCCCGGATCGGCGACGAAGTTGTACTTCACCGCGAGCCGCTCGGCGGGCATCCCGGCGGCGATCAGCACCTCGCGTTGCGCCCGCGAGATGCAGAAGAACCGCGAAACCCCGGTCCACCAGCGGTTGCGGTTCAGCATCAGGCTCGCGGCCATCGGCACGGTGGCGAGCCCCGAGCCGCGATAACACCCGTGCCGCACGGCCGGGATCGGCGTGCGTCCCACGCAGTCGGTGCAGATGTAGCCCTCGCGGTACAGCGTGCCGGGCGGGCAGATCAGGGTGTAGTTGTGCACGGTCGCGACCGTCGGCACACCTGCCTCGGCACAAGCGGCCAGCACCGAAGGCGACAGCAGCGGGAACGTGTTGTGGATGTGGACGACGTCCGGCCGGTCGTCGGCGAGGCGCCGGGCGAGTTCCGCGCGCACGGCGCGGTTCCACGGCACCTGGAGCGGGACGACGGCCTTGCGCGGCAAGGACATCTCCGCGATGTCGTCGCTGCGCCGCTCGAACAGGCCGACGTCGTGCCCGGCCTCGGCCAGCAGCGCGATCTCCTGGTCGACGACGTTGTTCTCACCGCTCGGCTGCTCGGATCTGTACCGATTGTGGATCACGAGGACCTTCACGCCGTCTCCTTGAGGAACTCGGGTTCGTCGGCGGGCACTCGCACCAGTAGCGACGCGGCCAGGGCCAGGTGCAGCAGGTACGGCGACGCGTCGCCGAGGCCCGCCTCGGTGTAGGAGGCGGAAAGACAGTAGGTGATCAGGAAGATCGCGCACGCCCTGGCGGGCGACGGCGGCCGCAGCACCGCGACCACGACCAGCACGAGCAGGAACGCCGCCACGATCGCGATCCCGACGAAACCCTGCTCGTGGTAGACCGCGAGCCAGCTGCTGTCGATCGGGAGCCCGTCGTAAGACTTGTCGGTCAGGCCGACGCCGAACAGGTACTCCAGCGTCGTGCGCGGCGCGTCGAGCAGCGCGTCCCACACCTTCGCCCGGCCCGTGAGGCTGGAAAAGTTCTCCTCGGACTGTCCCCGCAGGAACCACGTCTGGAGCAGCCCGCCCAGCACCACCACGGCGAACACCCCGCCGAGGACCAGTCCGGTGAACACCTTGCGGGCCCGGGCGCTGGACATCCATTGCGACATCAGCGCCACGATGGTCCCGGCGACCAGGCCGAGCATCGCGGTGCGGGTGTGGGTCAGCAGCAGGATGCCGAAGGTCGGGACGATGACGATCAGCGCGTTCCGCCGGTCCAGTTTCCCGCCGAGCCACAACAGGGTCGTGAGGCCGATGACGACGGCCGCGTACTGGCCGACCTGCGGCGGCGTCAACGGCCACAGCGTTCCGGTGAGCCGCCCGCCGTACTCGAACGGCATCGCGTTGCCCGGGCTCAGCGCGAATCCGATCACCACCGTCACCAGCACCGCGCCGTAGGTGCGGATGTGCTGGCGGACGAGGTCGAGACCACCGTCCCACCAGCGGGTCAGCAACCACAGGGTGCTGAGGAAGAGGGTGAACCGGAAGCAGCGGAACAGCGCGCCGAACCCGCCTTCCAGGTTCAGGCTCGCGACGATGCTCAGCACCAGCAACAGCGTGAGCAGGAAGAGATAGGCGCTCGGCCTGACCCGCAGCCTGCTGTTGAGTGCCAGCGCGATCAGGAAGGCGGCGCCCAGCGCGCCCATGGTGATCAGCTGGCTGACCGACCTCGGCAGCGGGATGACCGTCTTCGCGCCGGTCGAGCCCAGGGTGTTGACGATCAGCAACGTCCAGGCGATACCGACCGCCTTGGGCGTGCTCCGGCGAATCGCCGCTTCGGCCCGGACCGCGGGATCGAGCATGTCAGCCACCTCCCGCACGCGTGAACTTGCTGCCCTGGTCCTGACGGTACGGCGCGCCCTGCCATTCACCGAAGCCCAGCACCCGGCTCGGCTCGAAGCCCACGAAGTTCCACGGCCCGGAGTAGGTGTTGTCGTAGAACCGGTTGCCCTGGTCGAAGGTGATCGCCCGCTGGACGACCTCGCCCTTGTACGGCGACCACTCCGGGAACGTGCCGAAGTTCGCGAGCATCGCCATCCGCGCGCAGCTTTCTTCGCAGTTGGCGACGGCCGGGTCGAGCGCGAACCGGTTGTGGTGGATCTCGACGCGCTGGGTCTTCCACCGGCAGTCGGCGTTCAGCGGGCCCGACGCGATCCCGGGCTGGGCGCATTTCGCCTGTTCTGGCACCAATCGCGTGCAGGAGCCGGACGACGTGTTGGCCGGGCTGTTGCAGTACCGGTCGGAGTTCTCCCACAGGGTGACGCCGTTCCAGTTGTTCTCGAACGAGTTGCCGGAGATCTCCAGTTTGTCCGTGCGGGCCTTCACCCTCGGCTCGCCGCCGGACTCGGAGATGTAGATCGACGCCACCGGAAAGCTGTCGCCGCGGTCGATGTAGCCCTTGCCGTCCACCCAGTTGTTGCGGCGGATGGTGTTGCCGCTGATGACGGCGTTGTAGCTGGTCTCGTACATCAGGGCGGAGCCGTCGTTGTTCTCGATGACGTTGCCCTCGATGCGGAAGTCGTTGTTGTTCGTGTCGGCCCACAGCCCGACACCGCGGTTGTCGTGCACCCAGTTGCCCCGGATGTCGGCGCCGTCGACCGACCAGAACTTGATCCCGCCGGTGCAGCCGCAGCCGTCGATCTTGCTTTCCCAGTCACCGGTGTTGTTCCCGGTGATCTCGTTGCCCTCGACGACGAGACCGGTGATCTTGTTGCTCTGCGCGTACGCGTTCATCCCGTACTGCCCGTTGCGCCGCAGGCAGTTCCCCCGGACCTGCTGCCGCGCGCCCGCCATCAGCGCCGCGCCGTCGTTGTCCTGGACGGCGCTGTGCTCGATGACCCAGCCGTCGGCCGAATCGTGGTTGACCACGCCCTCGTCGTGCGGTGCGGCGAAGCCCCGCACGGTCAGGTTCTGGATCTTGACGTCGGTGGCGTCGCCGGAGAACGCGTACTGGTTGATCTTCCGGCCGTCGAGCACCGCTTGCGGGCCGCCCAGGTAGACGTTGCCCACCTTCGGGTTGACCTGGTCGTAGCGGTCGTCGCCGAGTTTGTGCGTGCCCGGTGCCAGCCAGAACGTCGTCCCGGGCGGGCTCGACCGCGTTTTCGCGGCGAGGTCGCCCGGCACCGCCGGATCGATCTTCACCGCCCCCGCCGGCGCCTCCGCCGGACCCGGCGGCAACTTGTCGCACACCCGCGCTGTCGAACCGGACGGCGCCTTCGCCGGATCCGGTCCGGGCCCGGCCTCGTCGGCCGGGGTGGTGCAGGAGACGAGCGCCAGCGGGCCGAGCAGCACCACTAGCGCTGCCCGGCGGAGACGATGCGATCGTGCGGTCACGATGGGGGATCCTCGTTACCTGTGTCGAAGGTGAGCCGGGTGGACAACGTGCCCCCGGCGCCGGCGGTTCCGGCTCCGAGCACCGTCCACGCGGGCTCGCGGCGGCCGAACCCGGCCGAGTACCAGCCGAGCGGCGGTCCGGTCTCGCCGCGATGCGCCGACCATCGTAATTCGGGCGGCAGCGCGAGCGAAGCCGTCCGCTCCTGGCCGTCGACCGTCCAGGACAGCGTCGCCGTCCCGCCGGAAAGCACGACCTCGACGGCCGGGCCGAAGTGGAACGCGAGACGGCATGGCTGTGCCTCACCGCCGCGGACCTCGTCCACGATCCGCAGCGTCGAGTCCTCCAGCTCCACCGACCGTTGATGGACCACCGGGGCGTAGCCGTCGTGTTCGGCACTCCAGCGTGACGGCGTCCCGGCCGCGATCACGGTGGTGACGGCGTGCTTCGTCCACAGGAACGGGCCACCGGACACGGACTGGTCGGCACGGGAGAGTTCGAGCGTGTTGTGCGCGGCCGTCGACCGGAAGTACGTCCGCCACTTCGGTTCGCCGTGGTAGCAGTAGGTTCCGGGGTCGGCGAGGATGTCGACACCGTCGTGCCGGACCTCGACCGAGAGCGCGTCCGCGTGCGCGTGCGCGGCGATGGACAGGAAGCCGTGCGGCCCGCCGTCGCAGCGGCACCAGATCTCGCCGTCACGCAGGATGGTCATCCCGGCGTCGGCGAAGTCGTCCCGGCGCCGGACCGGACGCTTCGAGCGGACCTGGATGTCCTTGACCAGCACGGAGAACAGCGGAGTGCGGACGTCCCCGCCGCGAACCTCCGGCCACCAGTCCAACCGTCCGAAAAGGACTGACCCGGTGTTGAGCAGCGACGCCCAGCGACTGGTCTCGTCACCGTCGACGATGAGGCCGAAGCCGTCGTCGGCGTCGCCTTGCCGCGGCGGCCGCAGCCGATTGTCCACCATGGACGCCAGCGCGTCGGTCATCCGCAGCAGCACGAGCCAGGTCGACTCGGGCACCGCGACACCGGCGGCCTTCGCCTCCAGCGCCCCGGCGAGCCCGAGTTCCAGGACGAGGCCGTGATACTCGGTGGCGAGTTCACGGTTGACACCGGAGTCGAAGGTGTTGTGCCGCACCATTTTGTCCAGCGACGCCAGTGCCGAATCCCGCCACTGGACCGATTCCGGGAACCAGCCGAACGCGCAGGCGGCCGCGAGCTGCCCGGCGTCCTCGGCGATCACGTGGTTGTTCGCCGACGAACCCCGGCTCGGGAACGCGGCCAGCCAGCGCTGGTGATGCCAGATCTGGTTGAGCGCCACCGGGTTGTCCTCGAACAGCGCCGGTGCCCGCACCCAGCCGTCGAGCAGCCGCCGGACCCACACCCACGACAGCAGCCGGATGCCGAGTTCGATCCCGCTGACCCAGTGCACCCCGCGCATCGGCGGGTTCGCCGCCCACCAGGACTTCAGGTGCGCGGCGACACGCTCGGCGTACCGGTCCTCACCGGTCAGGGCGTACGCGGCGGCCAGCACGGTGAGGTGCTGGTGCCGCGACGGCTCCCAGATCTGCTTGATGTCGCCGACAGCGTCTTCGCTCCGATACGGGATGTCGAAGGAGTACACATCGGACGGTGCGCGTCGACCGGTCTTAGGGTCGTACGACCAGTCCGGGTCGACGAGGTCGTCCCGCTCGACGCCGAAGTACTCGGCGCGGCCGTCCATGAGCCGGTCCGCCTTGACGAGCAGGTCCTTGACCGCCTCGCCGGAGACGGCGGCGAGGACGTCTTCGCCCGGCACCCGCGTGAACCGCCGGTCCGGCAGCCAGGCCGCCTGCTCGCCCGCGACCCCGCGCCACTGGCGTTTGCGCACGACGTCGGTGACCCGGCCCGCGATCTCGGCGGGCCCCATCCGCGACAGTCTTCGCAGGTACCAGGACGGATCCATCAGCCGAGCCCTTCCTTGGCGTTGATCCGCACCGGCGCCCCGGTTTCGAGGCTGCGGTTGACCGCGAGCGTGGCCAGCGTGGTCGAGACGAGCGAGTCGACGGACACCGGCATCGACACCCCGGTCTTCAGCGCGTTGACGAACGCTTCGAGTTCGGCGGCCTGGCCCTTGTCACGGCCCTTGGGGATGCGGGAGCTGGCCCACTTCTTGCGGCCGAACACCGACGCGCGCGCGAAGTCGTCGAACTTCAGCACCTTGCCGTCGGCGGTGACGTCGATCGTTTCCTTGGGAAACGCCGACGAGCCGCTGGTGGTGTACGCGATCGACGCGGTCGAGCCGTCCGGGTGGCGCAGCAGGATCTGGAGGTCTTGGTGCCCCGGGGTCGCGGTGGCGTACACCGAGACCGGATCGGACCCGAGTAGCCAGCTGACCGTGTCGATGAAGTGCCCGCCCTCGCCCGCGAACCGCGAACCCTCGCTGTCGGACTGGTTGTACCAGCTGCCCGCGTCGAGCTGACCGGCGTTGACCAGGTATCGCACGGAAGCCGGGCCGATCCGCGGTCCGAAGTGGAGCACCGATTCGTTCAGCAGCGGGGCGAACCGGCGATTGAAGCCGACCTGCAGCCGGTCGTTGCCGGACTCCTCGATCGCGCCGAGCACGATCTCGAGTTCCTTCTCCGACAGCGCGAGGGGCTTCTCGACGAAGACGGCCTTGCCCGCGAGCAGCGCCCGCCGGGTCAGCTCGGCGTGCGAGCTGTGCCGGGTCACGATGAACACGGCGTCGATCGCGGAGTCCGCGAGCATCGTGTCGAGATCGGTGGTGGCGCGGGCGAACCCGAACTTGCGCTTGGCGTTCGCGCCCGAGAGCGCGGAGGTGGTGACGACCTCGGTGAGGTGGACATGCTCCATCTCCGCCAGCTGCGGCAGGAGCATGGAGGACGCGTAGTTGCCCGCTCCGATGAACCCGATCCGCACGCCGCCTGCCTTCGGCGCCGCACGAACGGCCGAGGGCTTCGGCACGGAAACCGAGGTGACCTGCTCGGTCGTGGCGGCGGCACGCTTCTCGTACTCGAACAGCACCGCGACGGCCTTGAGCTCGCCCTCGTTCAGCTTCCGGTACGTCTCGACGGCGTCGGAGAAGTCCGAGACGTGCGAGATCAGCGGCTCGACGTCGAGACGGCCGCTGCCCATCAGGTCGATGACGCATTCGAGGTTGCGGCGTTCGGTCCAGCGGACCTGGCCGATCGGGTAGTCGCGACCCTCGAGTTCGTACTCCGGGTCGTAGCGGCCGGGGCCGTACGAGCGGGAGAACCGGACGTCGAGTTCCTTTTCGTAGTAGGCGTTCCACGGCAGGTTCAGCGAGCATTTGCCGATGTCGATCACCCGGCCGCGGTCGCGGCTCAGCTTCGCGGCCAGCTCCACCGGCTCGTTCGTGCTGCCGCCCGCGGCGAGATATACCTGGTCGACACCGTGCCCGGCGCTGATCTCCGCGACCGCGGTGTCGATGACGCCGGAGCCCGGGTCGCCGCATTTGAGCGCACCGAGCTGTTCGGCCAGCGCGCAGCGGGTCGGATCCGGGTCGACGCCGACCACGCGGACACCGGAGGCGACCAGTAGCTGCACGACCAGCTGGCCGATCAGGCCCAGCCCGATGACCAGCGCGATGTCGCCGATCTGCGGTTCACCGCGCCGGACGCCCTGCATCGCGATCGAGCCGACGGTGCCGAACGCGGCGTGCCGCGGGTCGACGCCGTCGGGCACCCGGGAGTACAGGTTCTTGGGCACCCAGTTCAGCTCCGAGTGCAGCGCGTGCTCGTTTCCGGCGCACGCCACGAAATCGCCGACGGAGACGTCGTCGATCCCTGGCCCGACTTCCTCGACCACACCGCAGAGCGAATACCCCAAGGGGGTGTAGGAGTCGAGTTTGTTCATCGCCTTGCGGTAGGTGGCGCCCAGGCCGTTCGTCGCGACGCTCTGCATCACCTTCGCGACCTGGTCCGGCCGCGCCTTCGCCTTGCCGACCAGGGAAAGGCTCGCCTCCGACACCTTCATCATCTCGGTGCCGGTGGAGATCAGCGAATAGGCGGTGCGGACCAGCACACCCCCCGGTTTGCACGCCGGGACTCCGACGTCGAGAAGCGCCAGCTCCCCGCTCTTGTAGTTCTGTACTACCTGCTTCACGTCGCTCCTAGTGGGGTACGGCAAGGTGAGGTGTGGAGGCGGAGATATCGCGCGGCTCGGTTCGGTCGCGAGTGGCCTTTGCCCGGGCATGTCGCGAAAGCCACTTTCGGGACATCTGATGTCCCGAAAGTGGCTTTCGCGACACCGCCGCTCACGACCCACCTGGCCGAGCTGGGGTGGATCGGGCCGCGATCGCGCCGCGATACCAGTACTCGAGGGTCAAGATGTGCCAGAGATGCTTGGACCGGTCCTGCTGCCCGGACGCGTCTTCGTCGACGAGCCGTTGCAGGGCCTCACGACGGAGGAACCCGGCCTTCACCAATTCGCCTTCGTTCGTCACCTCGCGCACCAGTGGCGCGAGGTCGCGGCTCATCCAAGCCCGCAGCGGAGCGCTGAACAGCCCCTTCGGCCGATGCACGATCTCGGCGGGGAGAATCGACAGCGCCGCTTCCTTGAGCGCCATCTTCCCTTGGCGCTTCACGATCTTCTTGTCGCCGGGGATCCGGAACGCGGCCTTCACGACCTCGATGTCGACGAACGGCGTCCGCACCTCGGTGGACGCGGCCATACTCGACCGGTCGGTGTAGGCGAGGTTGAGTCCCGGCAGGAACAGCCGGGAATCGGCGAGGCACATGCGGTTCACGAAGTCCGTCAACGTGTTGTCGTGGTAGGTGTCCGCGTGCTCGGTGATCACGTCGTCGACGGCGCCCGCGAGGTCCGGGTTCAGCAGCCCGACGAGTTCGGCCTGGTCGTACATCGTGTAGCTGCGCCGGAACGCGGTCTCCTCCGGCAGTTCCGCGAACGAGAGGAACCGCTTGGCGAACCGGACCGAGCGGAACCCGCGCTTCGACGTCGCCACCGGCAGTCTGTCCACAAGGGACTCCACCGGACGCCGCACGAGACCGGGAACCCGCTGGTACCGCACGGCGATCTTGTTCGCGAGATGCTTGCGGTACCCGGCGAACAGCTCGTCGGCGCCCATGCCCGACAGCATCACCTTGACCCCGGCTTCGCGGGCGGCGGTGCAGATCAGGTAGCTGTTGATCGCCGCCGGGTCGCCGATCGGCTCGTCGAGGTGATAGGTCATCCGCGGCAGCAGGTCCAGCACCTGCGGCGCGATCTCGATCTCGTGCAGGTCGACCCCGAACTTCGCGGCGACCTTCTTCGCGTACATCAGATCGTCCGGCATCGCCTCGAACTTCGCGTCCTCGGCCCGGAAACCGATGGTGTACGCGGAGATCCCCGGTTGCTCGCGCGCGGCGATCGCGGTCAGGTAGCTGGAGTCGAGGCCGCCGGAGAGGAACGTCGCGACCGGCACGTCGGCCATCAGGTGCTTGCGCGTGGAGTCCTCGATGACGGCGTTGAGATCGAACTCGCCCTCGTAGGCCGCGCCTTCCTCGGCGACCTGGCGCAGCGACCAGAAGGTGCCGCGCTCCACGTCACCGTTCGGCCGGAACCGCGCCCAGCTGCCCGGCGGCAGCTTCTCCGCCTCGGTGAACGCGCACCGCCCGTCCGGAACCCAGTAGTACAGCAGGGAGGCGACGAGCGCGGTGTCGTCGACGGTCAGCGAGCCGCCGAGTTCGGTGGCCAGTGCCTTCAGCTCGGAAGCGAACGCGACACCCTTGCCGCGGCGCACCAGGAACAGCGGTTTGATGCCCAGCTGGTCACGCACCAGCACGAGTTCACCGGAACGCTCGTCGAAGACGCCGAACGCGAACATGCCGCGAAGCCGGTGCAAACCCTCGGTGCCCCACTTGCGCCAGGCCTCCAGCAGGACCTCGGTGTCGGACGTCCCCCGGAAGCGCACGCCCGCCGCTTCGAGTTCCTTCCGCAGCTCCGGCGAGTTGTACAGCTCACCGTTGTAGGTCAGCGCGAGGCCGTCCTTGACCATCGGCTGCGCGCCGGTCTCGGTCAGGTCGACGATCGACAGCCGACGGTGTCCTAAATGGACTTCCCCGTCCCCGGCACGGTGGTCGTACCGCCCCGACCCGTCCGGCCCGCGATGGGCGATGATCTTGGTGAGCCGATCGGTGAGCGGTCCCCCGTCCGGCCAGAGGTAGGCCCCTGCGATGCCGCACATCTACTTTCGCTCCCTAAAGCGCTTCGGCGTTATCCGGTGACACAGGCGAGAATCGTTTGGTCGGCTGATCGGCGTTGTTGTCGTGGTCTTCGGGCCGCTTGTGCGGTGTCGGAGGCCTGCGTCGCACGCTCTTCTTCTCCCGCGGCGGCTCCAGCACCCGCTCGACGGTGCGTTCGGCGTCCGTCTCGACCGGCGCTACCCTCGAAAGCCGTCGCACCGGGGCGTCCTCGTCGGGGAACATCTCGACCGGTTTCGGCGCGGGCCTGGCGACCCGCTCGGCCACGGGCTTGCGTTCCGGCATGACCTGGCGGGCGGGCGTCACCGGCCGCGCGGGCACGGGCTGCGGCTCCGGCAGCGCACTGCCGCGTCCGCGCAACGCGGTGTGCAGGCCGTCCCACAGCGTCCCGTCGGTGTGGTCACGCGGATCGGGATCCACCACGACGACCCCGAGGATCGGGATCCGCCGGTCGGCCAGCTGCCGCGCGACGGTGTGCAGCCATTCGGTGTTCGCGTACCCGGTCTGGACGACGAGGATCGTCTCCCGGCCGAGGAATTCGAGGTCGGTCCACGCCGTCCCCGGTTCGATCGACCCGACGCCGATGCGGCGTTCCTTGCCCGCCATCGGCACGTCGCCGCGCTCCAGCACCCGCACCGGGCTTTCGCCCACCAGCTCGCGGAGCTTCACCTTCGGCAGGTCGTCGACGAGTGAGACCGGCCCCCTCTCCGCCAGTTCGCGCGCCATGTCGACGGCGAGCGCGGCGGTGACCTCGCGGGCGCCGAGGTCGAGCACCGACACCGAACCGCCCTCCCGGGAGGCGGCGCGGACGAGGGTCGCCGCGACCCGCTGCCGCCGGGTGGCCGCGCGCGAGGTCCGCAGGAATCGCGGCGGCTTCGGCAGCTGCGCGATGACCGAGGCGCCGAGATGCCGAGAGATCTCGCGGCGCAGCACCGGCCGGTCCTTCACCACGCTCGTGATGGCGGCGAGTGCCAGTCCGGCGAGAAGTCCCAGCGCGAAGCCGATCCCGGCGTCGGTGGCGAGGGTCTTGAGCAGTGAACGCGGCAGGATCCGCGGCGCGTCCACGATCTGCGTCCCGGCGGCGACCTTCGGCGTGCCGATGCCCGCCTCCTGCGCGCGGCCGTCGTAGTCGGAGATCTTCGAGTTCAGCTCCGCCCGGCGCGAGTAGAACCGCTCCAGCTGGGCGGGATTGGCGTTGCGGCCCTTGGCCTCTTCGGCGACGATTCCGCCTTCGATCGTGGTCAGCTCGTTCTGGGCCTGGTTGCGCTGGTCCAGCAGGGCTTTCTGGGTCGCCGCCGCGGCTGCCTGGTTGCGGGCGATGTACTCGGTGATGAAGGCGTCGGAAAGCGCCTGCGCGCGGGACAGGGCCTCGTCCTCGGTCTTCCCCTTGACCGTCAGCTGGAGGACATTGTTCGTCAGGCCCAGCCCTTCGTAGTCCTTGAGGAACTCCTCCGGCGCCTGGGTGCTGTTCAGCTTCTTGAGCGCCTCGTTGGCGATCTTCGTCGTCTGGAGCACGGCGACGTCGGTCCGCATCAGCGTCCCGCTGTCGGTCGGCGAATCGTCGGGGTGGATGACCAGGATCTGCGCCACCGCGGTGGGCGGCGACGGCAGGAAGAGCGCGACCAGTCCGCCGGCGATCAACCCCACCAGCGCGGTGGCCAGCCACAGGCGACGGCGTCTGCGTACCGAGACGACCAGTCGCTGAAGGTCGACGAGCGGTTCTGACTTCGTTTTTTCGGCGCTGGTCATGCTGTACCTGCCAGTGCTTCGTGGTCGGAAGGAGCGGGGGCGCCGGACCGGGTGCGCGTCGGCCGGACCGGGCGGGTCAGCACGGTGCCCACCACGGCGAGACCTGCGTCGGCGCAGGCTTCGGCGATGCCGACCAGCTCCCAGGCGGGCCGGGAACCGAGACTGGACACGACGAGGACCCCTTCCGCATCGGTGTCTTCGACGACGGGCCGCACCGGGGACACCGTCACGACGGTGAACCACCGGTCGGCGAGACCGGCGATCCGCCGGGCGGACGCCTGCCCGGCGTGGTCGCCGTCGGCGGCCAGTACCAGCAGCCGCCGGTGCGGGAGCCGGGAAACCAGGCGCCGGTACTGGACGTCGGAGTCGATCTCGTCGGCGAACACGTCGACCCGCGGCGTGTTCCACGGCTTGTCGTCACGGAGGAGCTTGGCCCGAAGACCGGTCCCGGCGGGCTGCGCGTCCACGACGTCGAGGGTGGCCAGCACCGGGCCGCCGAGCGCCGCGGCGATCTCCTCTTCGTCCCGTAGCCGCCGGTCGGTGCGGGCGGTGAAGAGGTGCCCGAACAGGCCGATGAGGAAGAACAACGCCGCGCCGCCGAGGGCGAGCTGCGGCAGTGTGGGTGCCGCGGCCGCGGACGGCAGCTCGGCCGAGCCCAGTACGACGATGTTGCCGAGACCGCTGGCGGTGTCGGCCGCGTTCAGGCTCGACATCGCCGACTCGATCGACGAGCGCAGGCCTTGCAGTTCGGTGCGGAGCTGGACGCTCTCCACGGTCGTCTTGCCCTCGTTGACCTTCGCGGAGAGTTCGCTGATCCGCTGGTTCGTCTGCGCGACCTGCTGGCGCAACGTCTCGCGGCGCTCCTGCGCCAGCTGGACGGCGGCGTCGCCGGAACCGGCGATGATCTGCGTGGAGTACTTCACGAACTCCTGCGCGAGCTGGTCCGCCATCCGCTGCGTCTGTTCGGCGGTGTCACCGGTGGTCTCGATGGTGATGACATTGCCCTGTGCGACCGAAGTGGCCACCTTGTCCCGCAGATCGGCGCCGGTCTCGCCGTCGCCGAGAACGGCGGCGGCCCGGTCGAGGACGACCGAGCTGGTCGCCACCTCGGCCTGGGTGAGCAGTTCGTCCGCCTCGCGCGGGCCCTGGAGCAGCACGCTGGACGTGGTCCGGTAGCCGGGGGAAAGGATCACCGACGATCCCGCGCCGACCAGGGCACCGAGGACGGCGAGGACCACCAGGGTCCGCCACCGTCCGCGCAGAACCTGCCCGATCATGGACAGGCGCACCGTATCGTCAGTCAAACCGGGATCTCCCATCGGTGCGTTTTCGTGCGGCATCAAACCCGTCGGCGAGATCACGGCGTTGGTTACAGGATTGCCCGAGTCTTGTTCAAAACGCGATCGGGAAGTCGATCAGCGGACCGCGGCGGCGTAGGCCGCGAGCAGGGCTTTCTGGGAGTTCTCCCAAGAGAGCGGCCCGGCGACGCGCGCCCGTCCCAGCTCGCCCATCTCCGCCCGCTGGTCCGGTGAGTCGAGCAGATGCGCGATCAGCTTCGCGAACTCCGGCTCGTCGTTCGCCGGCGCGTACAGCGCGGCCTCGCCCGCCGAAACCCGGGCCTCCCGCAGTTCGAAGGAGACGATCGGACGGCTCATCGCCATGTACTCCATGATCTTGTTCATGGTCGACACGTCGTTGAGCGGGTTGAGAGGATCCGGCGACAGGCAGACGTCGGCCGAGGACAGGTAGCGCAGTAGATCTTCGTCGGAGATCCGGCCGGTGAACTCGACCTGGTCGTCGAGCTTCAGTTCCTTGGACAACGCCACCATGGCGTCGAAGGCGTCACCGGAACCGATGAACACGGCGTGCCAATCGGTGCGGCCGCCCTCGTCACGCAGCGAAGCGAGCGCGCGCAGTGCGTAGTCGACACCGTCCTGCGGGCCCATCACGCCGAGGTACGCCAGCAAGTGCGGCTTGCCCTTCTTCAGTTCGGGCTCGGCCGGGACCAGATGGAAGCGCTCGACCATCGGCGCGCTGCGCACGACGAAGACGTCGTCCGGCGACTTGCCGCCGCGTTTCACCGCGACGTCCTTGTAGCTCTCGTTGGTCGCGATGACGACGTCGGCTGTCTTGTAGGTGCGGCGTTCCAGCGCGCGGACCGCGCGGTAGAGGAAGTCCTCGCCGCGGTCGAAGCGCGAGAGGTACAGCTCGGGGCAGAGATCGTGCTGGTCGAAGACGAACTTCGCGCCCTGGCGCTTGAGGTACAGCGCGACCAGGAACAGCAGGTCCGGCGGGTTGCAGGCGTGCACGACGTCCACCCGGCCGACCTTGCGGGCGAGCCGGAGCGTGTGCCACAGCGCGGAGCCGTACTCCTGGACGTACCCGGCCGGACCACCGGTGGCGGCCTTCAGCGGATACCGCAGGATGTGGACGCCGTCGACGGTGACTTCGGCCTCGGTGTCCCGCTTCGTCCCTTGTGGACAGATGACGTGGACTTCCCAGCCCGCGTCGCGCAGTGTCTGGCACTCCTGCCAGACACGGCGATCGAACGGGACGGAAAGGTTCTCTACGAGGATGAGAGCTTTACCAGGCAAGACCGACATATCCCTCTTCAGTCCGGCGCCGGTCGGCGTCGGGTACGCGGACGAGATCGATGATGGTGTGGCCGCCGCCGGCCGGGAGCGCCGCGAGGACGTCCGGGTCGGTGCAGCCGATGAGGCAGACCTCGGCGTGGTCGACGACCTCGCCGACGGAGCCTGCCAGCAGCTGGCCGAGATGCGGCAGCCTGCCCTCGATGTACTCGCGGTTCGCGCCCATCAGCCGCGAAAGGCTGACGTTGGCGTCGTAGATGCGGAGGTCGTAACCCTTGCCGAGCAGCCGCTCCGCCAGCTCGACCAGCGGGCTCTCGCGGAGGTCGTCGGTGCCGGGTTTGAAGGACAGGCCGAACAGCCCGACCTTGCGCTTGCCGGCGCGCGCGACCAGGTCGAAGGCACGCTGGAGGTGTTCGTCGTTGGACGGCAGCACATGCGACAGGATCGGGACGGCGACGTCCGCGCGGTGCGCGGCGTAGACCAGGCCACGCAGATCCTTGGGGAGGCACGAGCCGCCGAAGGCGAACCCGGGGCGGAGGTAGGCGGGGCTGATGTTGAGCTTGCGGTCGGCGAGGAAGACGTCGATCACCTGGTGCGAGTCGAGCCCCAGGGCACGGCAGATCGCGCCGAGTTCGTTGGCGAAGCCGATCTTGAGCCCGTGGAAGGAGTTGTCGGCGTACTTCGTCATCTCGGCGACGGGGATCGCGACACGGAAAACCTCGCCGGGAAGCCCTTCGTACAACGCCGCCACGACGTCGCCGCTGGCCTCGTCGAGCTGGCCGATGACGGTCTTGGGCGGGTCGTAGAAGTCCCTGACACTGCTGCCCTCGCGCAGGAACTCGGGGTTCACCGCGACACCGAAACCGACACCGGCGGTGAGGCCGGACGACTTCTCGAGGATGGGGACCAGCAGGTCAAGGCAGGTGCCCGGCAACATGGTGCTGCGGAAGACGACGGTGTGCCTCGCCGTCTTGGTCTTGAGCGCTTCGCCGATCTCCTCGGCCACACGCTCCAGGAACGCCGTCGACAGGCTGCCGTTCGGCGCCGACGGGGTACCGACGCAGATCAGGGAGACCTCGCTGTCCGCGATCGCCTGTCTGACGTCGGTGGTGGCTCTCAGCATGCCTTTGGCGACCACCTCGGCGGTGAGTTCGCCGATGCGCTCTTCCACCACCGGCGCCTTGCCGCCGGAGATGAGGTCGATCTTCACCGGGTTCACGTCGACCCCGACGACCTCGTGCCCACGCCCCGCCAGGCACGCCGCCGACACACAACCGACGTAACCGAGCCCGAAGACACTGATCTTCATGACGAATTCCTCCAGCCGCGTTCCGCTGCCCGTTGGTCGGACGCCGGGCCGGGTTCGTTACCGCTGCCCGCGAGTCGCCTGCTTTTGGCGGAATGCCTGTGCGGCAAGGGAATTACTCATCGCTCGAGGAGCGCGAAACGCTACAGGAAGGACGTAAGGGTTTCGTCTCGATCTCCCGTACACGCCCAAAACGCCCTCGCGGTCGCCTTCCGGTAACGCCGGAATGTTCCGTAGTGGTCAATCGGACGACACGGCTTTGAGGTTTGTTCCGTCCACGACGAGCACTTGGGAACATCGATGCGCAGCACCCTGCCGCACTCTGGGTCCCTCAAGGAGGCCTTCACGGACCGGCTTCCGTCACCCCTGGACGAACTTCGCCGCCAGCCCCTCCCCGACCGAAGTCGACTTCCCGTGGTCCTCGATCGGCGACACCTTCGAGTTCTTGAAGCAGATGTAGGTCACGCCCGAGTCGACACCACCGTTCTCCGGGTCCGGGTTGATGCCCAGCGCTTTCGCGGTCGCGTAGGACGCCTCGCCGATGATGTCGTTCGGGCCGGTGTCACCGATGACGGTGTAGAGCACCTTTCCGCCGTGGATGACCGCGCATGAACCGGCGCCCTTGAGGCCGGCCTTCTCGAAGTTCCACGTGCCGCTGATACTCGGCACGAC
The DNA here is from genome assembly GCF_001953865.1 of Amycolatopsis coloradensis. Lineage (GTDB taxonomy): Bacteria > Actinomycetota > Actinomycetes > Mycobacteriales > Pseudonocardiaceae > Amycolatopsis > Amycolatopsis coloradensis. The sequence goes on along the minus strand of NZ_MQUQ01000015.1, from coordinate 630,940 downwards.
GACGTACGGCGTCTGGTCGGCGATCAGCGCCTTGCCGTCGGAGCGCGGGTACGCGGTGCCGTCCTGGAACCACGGGTCCGTGTTCTTGTTGCACCGCGGGGTCGGCTGCCCGTCGCAGTCGATGTCCATGTCGGCCTTCCAGAACACGGCGCCGCCGGCGTCGCAGACCGCGATGGTCCGGCCGGTTTCGTCGTCGGTCTTGTACTTGCCGTTCGAGATCTGCTTGCAGCCGGTGGTCTTCGCGAGCAACTGCTGCGCGGTCGGGCCCGCCTGTGGCGCGACGCCTTCCGAAGCGGCGGCCGCCGAGGGGGCGAGTCCCGCAACCACCACCATCGCCGAGAACAGGAGCAGTTTCCGCATACCAGCACCCCTTAGTTAATAAAGCTTCTTATCGAGGGTGCTCAGAATGCCGTCGTCAATGACCGTTCTCAAGGCCCGGCGGGGTGTTGTTTTCCCACTATGCGACGAAAACCGGTCAAAGGCGGACAAGCCTGGATACTCGGGCCATCATCCGTCCCGCTCGGCGGTACAGGCGGTCCCGGTCACCGAGCACGCCGTCGATCCACTGCTGGTCGACGTCGTACCGGACCTTGGTCCGCGGCCGCAGCAGGCCATCGCGTGACGCCGCGCCGCCTTCCGTCGTGTAGATCCTCGTCGCACCGGAACGCCGGAGCCTGCCGAGCACCCGCCGGTCATAGGCGCCGAACGGGGGCACGTACGCGCGGACGGGCTTCCCGCTCAAGTCGGCGAGCAGCTTCGGCGCGACTTCGAGTTCGCGCCGGGCGTGCCTGCCGTCGAGCCGCCGCCAGTCCCGGTGTTCCCAGCCGTGCGAACCGATCGACATCCCCGCCTCGACCAGTTCGCGAAGGCCGTCGGCGTCGATGAAGCCCCGCTGGCCGATGCGGCCGGCCAGGGGGAAGAACTCCGCCGTGAGATCGCGCTCGACCAGCCGCGGCAGCGCGATCTCGACGTCGGAGGAGTTGCCGTCGTCGAAGGTGAGCCCGACGTCTTCACAGCCGGTCACCGCGTCGAGCACCCGCTCGAACTGCTCGACCGTCACCCACGTCTCGTTTTCGCCCGGATCCAGCGCGCGCACGGGCCTGCCCACGCCGCCGATCGCCAGGATCACCATCCGCACCTCATTCGGGACCGAGTGTTTCCCGATTAATCGCATTGGCGAATGGAGTAGTTACATGATCGCGCAAGGTGTCCACGAACGGATTACTTGCGGATCTCCAGGGTGCAGCACTTCGGGCCGCCGCCCGCCTTCCTGAGCTCCGAGATGTCGACGAAGACGACCTCGTAGCCACGTTCGGTGAGCCGCGACGCCAAACCGGTCGCTTCGACCGGCAGGACGACGTTGCGGCCGTCGGACACCCCGTTCAGCCCGAAGCATTCCGCGTCGGCACGGCCCGCGATCACGGCGTCGGGGAACATCCGCTCCAGCACCTTCCGCGACCCGGCCGAAAACGCTTCCGGGAAGTAGGCGAGTTGGGCGGGCGCGGTGTCGGTGGCCTCGGCGAGCACGAAGAGCGCGGTGTCGAGGTGGTAGTAGCTCGGGTCGATCAGCCGCAGGGAGACGACCGGGACGCCGAGGACCTCCTGCGCTTCGGAGTGCGCGGCCGGGTCGGTCCGGAAGCCGGTGCCGGCGAGCAGGACCTTGCCGGTCCAGGCGAAGTCCCCTTCGGCCTCGTTGATCTTCTCCGGCATGGTGATGTCGCGGTAGCCGTGCTCGACGAACCAGCGGCGGAAGTGCTCGGCCTCGGCGGTGCGCTGCGGGGCACGGAACCGGGAGCCGAGGACGCGGCCGTCGACGACGGTGCCGGAGTTCGCGGCGAAGACCATGTCCGGCAGTCCGGGCTGGGCGTCGATCTCCTCGACGGTGTGGCCGAGGCGGCGGTAGGTGTCACGGAGTTCGGTCCATTGCGCCATCGCGGTGTCGACGCTGACCGGGACGGAAGGGTCCATCCACGGGTTGATGACGTAATCCACCGCGAAGTACCGCGGCGGGCACATGAGGTAGCGACGCGTCGTGGGCACACGGGGCTGCTCTAGTACCGGCATACACGAAGGGTAAGTCTCCCCTAATTCCGCAATCAATCGCTGTTCGCTGCGCATATACCTGCTAAACATTGCGTGTGAACACCATCGACCAGCGAATCGTTTCTTGTCTGATGGCCAACGCGAGGTCCAGCTACGCCGACATCGGCAAAGTCGTCGGTCTGTCCGCGCCCGCGGTGAAGAGACGGGTCGACAGACTGCTCGAAACCGGGGTCCTGCGCGGTTTCACCGCGGTCGTCGACCCCGAGGCGCTGGGCTGGGGCACCGAGGCGTTCGTCGAGATGACCTGCAACGGCAACATCACCCCGGCCCGGATCCGCGCCAGGCTGGAGCCGTTGCCGGAGGTCGTCGCGGCCTACACGGTCTCCGGCGCGGCCGACGCCATCGTCCATCTGCGCGCTTCGGACATCCACCATCTGGAGACCGCGCTGGAGCGGCTGCGGGGGCTGGAGATCGTCGACCGCACGGTCTCCACCGTCGTCCTTTCCCGGTTGCTGGAGCGCCCGCCCACCCCCGAGGCATGACACCCTCGACCGCGTGACCGACCAGATCCGCTCCAGCCATGACGGCGGCGTCGCCGTGCTCACCATCGACGCGCCCGCGACCCGCAACGCCCTGACCCTCACCTTGTCCGCCCAGCTGGCCGAGGCCGTCGCGAGGGCCGAAGCCGACGAAAGTGTCCACGCACTGGTCATCACCGGTGCGCCACCGGCCTTCTGCGCCGGCGCGGACCTCGACATTCTCGCCGGCGCGCGGGAGGACGGGCTCCGCGCCGTTTACGACGGCTTTCTCTCGGTGGCCAGGTGTTCCCTGCCGACGATCGCGGCGGTCGGCGGGGCGGCCGTCGGCGCCGGACTGAACCTCGCGCTCGCCGCGGACGTCCGCATCGTGGGAGCCAAGGCGAAGTTCGTGGCCAGATTTCTCGATTTGGGCATCCACCCCGGCGGCGGGATGACCTGGATGATCCAGCGGCTCGTCGGCCCACAGAAGGCCGCGGCGATGACTCTCTTCGGAGAAGTCGTCGGCGCCGAAGCCGCTGTCGAAGCCGGGCTCGCGCTCCGCCTCGCCGAGGGAGATCTGGTCGAGGCCGCCCGTGAGCTGGCACAACCCGCCGTCGACGCGCCTCGCGACGTCCTCCTCGCGACGAAGCGCACGCTTCGGCACACCGCTTCGTTGACCGATCATTCGGCCGCCGTCGACGCCGAGATCGCGCCGCAGCTGAAGTCACTCACCGGACCCGCTTTCGCCGAACGTCTCGACCGGCTAAAAGCAAGAATCAGCGGCCGATGACCATTCCTCGAGCAGACTTCACTACGCTGGAAGGAGATACGGCTCACAATCGAGTCGCGTCGTTAACCGTTACCATCGGTAACACCTAAACCGGAAAACCCCCGCTCAGCGACGAGCTCAGGACACTCGAGAAGTAGGTCAAGGCCGCATTCGCGGGCAACCTGGGAAGTGTCGCGAGGACTAACCTCGGGACAGGACACCTGTGACCTGGCCGACATCGCCGGGCGAGGCGTCGGATACCCGGCATCGCCGGGACCGCGCACGTCGGGAGAGAGGGATTCCCTGACCTATGAGCACGAGTGCGAACGGCAACGGCTCCTTGTCGGCCGTCCGGCCCACCGAGGTCGCCAAACTGGACCGGGTGGTCATCCGGTTCGCCGGCGATTCCGGTGACGGGATGCAGTTGACGGGCGACAGGTTCACCTCGGAGGCCGCGGCCTTCGGCAACGACCTGTCCACCATGCCGAACTTCCCCGCGGAGATCCGCGCGCCACAGGGAACCATCCCGGGCGTCTCGAGCTTCCAGGTGCACTTCGCCGACTACGACATCCTGACGCCGGGCGACCGGCCGGACGTCCTGGTCGCGATGAACCCCGCCGCGCTGAAGGCGAACCTCGCCGATGTCCCGTCAGGCGGGACGATCATCCTGAACACCGACGAGTTCACGAAGCGGAACCTGGTCAAGGTCGGCTTCGAGCACGATCCGCTCGACGACGACACCCTTTCGGCCTATCAAGTCCACCGGGTGGCCATGTCGACGTTGACCAGGGGCGCGCTCGAAGAGACCGGACTGTCCAAAAAGGACGCCGAACGCGCGAAGAACATGTTCGCGCTCGGGCTGCTCTCGTGGATGTACCACCGGCCGACCGAAGGCACGGAACGGTTCCTGCGCGAGAAGTTCGCCAAGAAGTCCGACATCGCCGAGGCCAACATCCTGGCCTTCCGCGCGGGGTGGAACTACGGCGAGACGACGGAGTCGTTCGCGACGACGTACGAGGTCGCGCCGGCGAAGCTGAACCAGGGCACGTACCGCCAGATCACCGGGAACACCGCGCTGGCGTACGGGCTGATCGCCGCCGGGCAGCAGTCCGGCCTGCAGATCCTGCTGGGCACGTACCCGATCACCCCGGCGTCGGACATCCTCCACGAGCTGTCCAAGCACAAGAACTACGGCATCCTCACCTTCCAGGCCGAGGACGAGATCGCCGGTATCGGCGCGGCGCTCGGCGCCTCCTACGGCGGTGCGCTGGGCGTCACGTCCACGTCCGGTCCCGGTGTCGCGCTGAAGTCCGAAGCCATCGGCCTCGCGGTGATGACCGAGCTGCCGCTGGTCGTGGTCGACGTCCAGCGCGGCGGCCCGTCGACCGGGCTGCCGACCAAGACCGAGCAGGCCGACCTGTTGCAGGCGATGTTCGGCCGCAACGGCGAGTCCCCGGTCCCGATCGTCGCGCCGCTGTCCCCCGCGGACTGCTTCGACGCGGCACTGGAGGCCACCCGGATCGCGCTGAAGTACCGGACGCCGGTTTTCCTGCTGTCGGACGGCGCGATCGCGAACGGCTCCGAGCCGTGGCTGATCCCGGACGTCGAGACGCTGCCGGAGCTGCGCGTGGAATTCGCCACCGAGCCGAATGCCGAGGACGATTCCGGGGAGTTCTGGCCGTATGTCCGCGACCCCGAAACCCTCGCCCGCGCATGGGCGGTGCCGGGCGCGCCCGGTCTTCAGCACCGCATCGGCGGGCTGGAGAAGGCCGACAAGACCGGCCACATCTCTTACGACCCGGACAACCACGAGAAGATGGTCCGCCTGCGGCAGGCCAAGATCGACGGCATCGACGTACGCGACCTCGTCGTCGACGACCCGAGCGGCGGCAAGGCCCGCGTCCTGGCGCTCGGCTGGGGTTCCTCCTACGGGCCCATCGGCGCCGCGTGCCGCCGCGTCCGCAAGGAGGGCATGCCGATCGCGCAGGCGCATCTTCGGCACCTCAACCCGTTCCCGGGGAACCTGGGTGACGTACTCCGTTCGTACGACACCGTGGTCGTCCCTGAAATGAACCTCGGCCAGCTCTCGATGCTCTTGAGGGCGAAGTACCTCGTGGACGTGAAGTCGTACACGAAGGTCGCCGGGCTGCCCTTCAAGGCAGAGGAGCTGCAAGGCGTGTTCACGGAGATCATCAGCAGTACGGAGGCGGCGAAGTGACCGCGATTGACCTGGGGATTCCTACTCTCGGCGGCTTGGACCTCGTCCCGGCCGAAACCGAACCGCAGAAGGCGAAGGACTACAAGTCGGACCAAGAGGTCCGCTGGTGTCCCGGCTGCGGTGACTACGTCGTGCTCAACGCCGTGCAGTCCTTTCTGCCGACGCTGGGCCTCAAGCGCGAGAACATCGTGTTCATCTCGGGCATCGGGTGCTCGTCCCGGTTCCCGTACTACCTCAACACCTACGGCATGCACTCGATCCACGGCCGCGCGCCGTCGATCGCGACCGGTCTCGCGACCGCGCGGCCGGACCTGTCGGTGTGGGTCGTCACCGGTGACGGCGACGCGCTGTCCATCGGCGGCAACCACCTGATCCACGCGTTGCGGCGCAACGTGAACATCAAGATCCTGCTGTTCAACAACCGGATCTACGGCCTCACCAAGGGTCAGTACTCGCCGACGTCCGGGCCGGGCATGGTCACCAAGTCCACCCCGATGGGCTCGGTCGACACCCCGTTCAACCCGCTCTCGCTGGCGATCGGCGCCGAAGCGTCGTTCGTGGGCCGCGCGCTCGACTCGGACCGCAAGGGCCTCACCGAGGTGCTGGAGGCCGCCGCGAGGCACCGCGGTTCGGCCTTGGTGGAGATCTACCAGAACTGCCCGATCTTCAACGACGGCGCGTTCGACGTCCTCAAGGACAAGGACGAGGCCGCGAACAGGCTCATCCCGCTGCGGAGCGGTGAGCCGATCAAGTTCGGCCCGCAGGGCGAATACGGCGTCACGCGGGGTGGCTGGGGCGGGCTGGAAGTCGGGAAGGTCGCGAACATCGGCGAGGAGAACCTCGTCGTGCACGACCCGACGATCCCGGACACGGCTTACGCGTTCGCGCTGTCGCGGATCGGTGACCAGAACCTGAACCACGTGCCGACCGGCATCCTGCGTCAGGTCTCGCGGCCGACCTACGACGACCAGGCACGTGCCCAGGTCGAGGAGGCGCGCGCGGCGAAGAAGCCGAACCTGCAATCGCTGCTTCGCGGCAAGGACACCTGGACCGTCGTCAGCTAGCTCTCACGTCCGGGACTCAGCCGAGGGGGCGGAACCCCACGCGCTCCGCGTCCGAGGCGGACCGGAACCACACCTCGGCGACCATCTTCGGGAACTGAGGCGAGTCCTCGGTGCAGTACCGCAAGGCCGTCACGCTGGCCTTGACCGCGAAGTCGTCGGCGGGACGACCACCGCCCGGGCGCGGCATCGCCGAACCGGGACCGAACGGGCCGGGCGGGACGGACTCGGCCACGGGAGCGGCGACCCGCCGCGCGGGCGGGGGTTCCGGCGCGGGCATCGCGTCACCGGGCTGGACGGCGGGCTCGAACAGCGAGCCGCTCTGCCCTCCGGACAGGTCCGGCTCGCGGCGCTCGATCGCCCGCATCGACGGCTGGATCGGCTGCGGCGGCTCGAAACCGCCGCGCACGGCGCCCCCGCCTCCTCGCGGTGTGCGCTTGGGCAGCACCTGGGTGGCTTCGGCCGGGGTCTCGGGCTCCGAGTCGAGGAGGCCGGCCCGCGCTTCTTCGTCGGAACCGAAGGCGTACGCGGGTGGGTCTTGCAACTCCTCTTCCCGCTCGAACCAGTTGGTTTCAACGGGCGCCTGCTCCGTCTCCACGCGCGACGCGGGGCTGAACAACGAGACCGGCTCCGGCTGCGTCTCGACGCCCTCGGGGTCGAGCTGCATCTCCAGGCGGGACCGGTACGGCCCTTCGCCCGGCAGGATCGGCGGGGCGGGCTCAGGCTCGGGCTCCGGTTCCGGTTCCGGCTCGACGTCCAGCTGCGACGCGGGCTGGAGGTACTCGGTCGCCGCCGCGGCGTACGGGTTCGCGGGCTCGGGCTCGGGTTCCAGCTGGGCTGCCGGGATGAACTGCGTCCGCTCGGCCGGGGCCTCCGGCGCGGGCTCCGCAGCCGTCTCGGGCGCGATGCGGTACTCGGCCTCGTAGTCGTCTTCGGGCTCGAAGGTCTGCGTCGGGGCAGGAGCGGGCTCCGGCTCCGGCGCCGGTTCCTCGTGGACGTCCTGGACGGGCTCCGGAGTCCGCTGCTCCTCCTCGACGACAGGTTCGGTCCACAGCTGCGCGGGCTCTTGCTCGGTGAGCGTCTCGGGGTACTCGGGCTTCGGCTCCTCGGCGGCCGCGAATTCTTCGTCCAGCTCGTCCTGCGACGGCTTCGTGAAGTACGCGGTCCCGCCCGCGGCGGCGGCCGCCCCCGCGCCGGGGCTCACTCCGGCGGGCAACCGGGACGTCTCGGCGTGCACGGTGGCCAGCGAGCCTTCCAGCTCACGGATGCGCTTGCGCGCGGGAAGCACCAGTACCAGCCAGGTGAGCAGCGCGCCGACGACGAACGCCAGCAGACTCCACAGCCAAACCTGTCCGAAAATGGACATCTAACCTGCCCCTTGTTAATGCGTTCGCGCGACCAGGTAGTCGGCGACCGATTCGCAGGCGTCCCGGGCCGGCGACGCGGGCAGCGCCGCGAGCTCGGCACGCGCCCGACGAGCGTAGTCGGAAAGAGTTTCGCGTGCGCGTCCGAGTCCGGACGAGGCCCGCAGCAGATCCAGGGCCTCGGCGACGAGCTTGTCGTCCGAGATCGGTCCCGAAAGCAGCTCGACCAGGCGCGGGTCGGTGGCCGGGTCGGCCAGCGCGTACAGCATCGGAAGCGTGCGGACACCCTCGCGGAGGTCTGTGCCCTGCGCCTTGCCGAGCTCGTCCGAGGCCGACGCGATGTCGATGACGTCGTCGGAGATCTGGAACGCCGTGCCGATGATGTCGCCGAAGCGGCGAAGCGCGTCGATGTACTCGCCGGGGGCACCGGACATCATCCCGCCGAAACGGCCGGAGGTGGCGATCAGCGAACCGGTCTTCTGCGCGATCACCGTGAGGTAGTGCTCGACCGCGTCGTCACCGTCGGCCGGGCCGACCGTCTCGCGCATCTGGCCGGTGACCAGCTCACCGAAGGTCTCGGCGATGATCCGGGCCGCGTCGGTGCCGAGGTCCGCGACCAGCCGCGAGGCGTGCGCGAACAGGAAGTCGCCGGTCAGGATCGCGATGGTGTTGTCCCAGCGGGCGTTGACGCTCTCCGCGCCGCGGCGCATCGTCGCCTCGTCCATCACGTCGTCGTGGTACAGCGTCGCGAGGTGCACCAGCTCGACCGCCGCGGCCGCGGTGACCACCTGGTCGCCCTGCTTCGGCCCGAACTGCGAGGACAGCAGCGTGAACAGCGGACGGAAACGTTTGCCCCCCGCCTCGACCAGATGCGAAGCGGCGTCTTCGACCGCCTTGACGTCACTGCGGACGACCTCGCGAAGGAGGCTCTCGACGTCGGCGAGACCGGTCGCGAGGGTGCGCAGGAGCTGTTCGTCGGCGATCTGGAGCCCCACGGACGCGCGCAGGTCCTCGATGGCACCACCTGGGGCAGGTGAAGACACAGACACGTCGGCTCCGCTCTCTTTGACACCGGTTCGGGATTGCTTCCAGCGTAGTGGCTACCGACTCGGGCCTGTTGACGTGCTGTCCAGGGGAAACGGTGACGAATATGACACCCCCGCCGAGTATCCTGCCGCTCTTCGCACGAACTGGGGAAACAGCATGACGACACCGGATGATTCCGGCGAAAGACCGGCGTGGGCGCCTCCCGCCGAAGACCATCGGGAGCAGCGTTCGACGGTGTGGATCACCGTCGTCCTGTTCGCCGTGTTCATGGCGGTGATGCTGGTCGTGGCCGCGCTGGTGGTGGGCGGCGTGAAGCAGTCGAGGGCGGGCTCCGTCCAGCCTCGACAGCCGACCGCCTCGGCGCCTTCGACGTCCTCCGCCTCACGGCCGCCCGTGCCGACCCGCAAGTACGAGACGGCGGGCAATCCTCTCGTCGCTCCTGGTGTGACCATGCCGAAGGTGACCTGCGAGCTGCCGAGGCTCGGTCGCGCGAAGGAGAAGCTGGAGTCTTTCTACTTGGCTCTGCTCCCTTGCCTGGAGCGGGCGTGGCATCCCGCCCTGACCAGGTCGACGAGCCGCGGATCCCGGTCGAGGTCGACACCGACGACGTCAAGACCACTCCTTGCGGCGCTCCTCCGCCCGCCGCGGAGGCCATGGGTTTCTACTGCTCCGAGGGCGCGACGATCTTCGTCCCGCTGCCGAGGCAGCTCGAATACGGCGGCCCCGACCTGCTGACCCAGCTGTTCCTGCTCGCCCACGAGTACGGGCACCACGTCCAGGAGCAGTCCGGCATCATGTCGAAGCACGACGCGCTCTACCGCGAGGCCGGCGGCGACCAGACGAAGATCCTCGAGCTGAGCAGGCGGCTCGAACTCCAGGCCGACTGCTTCAGCACGCTGTTCCTGGCCAACGCCGCCGGCCGCGGCTCGATCCCCGTCAAGCTGCTCGCCCCGCTCAAACGGTCCGGGTTCGAGGCTTCGGACAGCGAAACCCACGGTTCGGCGAAGAACGCCGCGTTGTGGCAGAAGCGCGGCTTCAACGCGAAGGACACTTCGGCGTGCAACACCTTCGCGGCTCCGGTGAACGAAGTCTCCTGAAGACCAGGGGTCAGCGGCGCCGGATCTTGATGTCGTCCATGCAGGTCGCCTTCCCCGCGACGTCACGGTACGGGTAGCCCTTGGCGTCCAGCAGTTCCATCACCTTCAGTTCGGCCTCTTCGAGCACGTCGCGCTCCTCCTCGCCCACCAGCGTGACCCGGAAGGTGAACGCGCCGAGGTGCGCGCTGTAGGTGAGCAGGCCGTCGTCGGTGAACCCGATCGCCTGGTGCTGGTCCAACTCGGCGAGGAGCCGGGCGCGGGTGCCGGCGTCGGGATGGTCGAACTTGCCGTTGACGAGGACACGATAGGTCGGCATGCGCTCGAATATACAGATCTGTATCCGAATACGAACCTGAATATCCAACGGGTGTCCATGATCCACGGCCGAGTGAAACGTCCGTCACGCACGCAACGGTCGCATCCCACACACAGATAGAGAGGACAAGGAAGAACGGCCGACCCTGCTCGCCCTCCGTCACGTGAGGAAAGCCCATGCGCATCATCATCGCCGGCCGGGCCGGTGCGCTGCTTGTGGCGGGCCTCGCCGCCGGAGTGACACCCGTCTCCGCGGCCAACCCGGACGGCGTGTTCGCGCCCGCCTCCGGCATCACCGGTGAAGTGGTCGTCGGGCGCGCGGCCTGTTCTCCCACCCCGTGAACCATCACGCCGGCAGAAGGGGCGCTCGAACCATCCCGGGCGCCCCTTCTGCACTTGGCTTATATAAGTCTACGCTGATATCTTGGCCGCATCCGAGCCGAGGAGGGCACCCATGGTCGACGTGACCAGCCACATCAACTCCGTCCAGCGCAAGCTGGGCAACCGCGTGATCGAAGCGGGTGAGGCGGTGACGGCCACCGTCAGCCAGGTCTACGACACCGACCTCGACGACCTCTGGGACGCCTGCACCAACGCCGAACGCATCCCGCGCTGGTTCCTCCCGATCAGCGGCGAACTGCGCGTCGGCGGCAAGTACCAGTTCGAAGGCAACGCGGGCGGGACGGTCGAACGCTGCGATCCCCCGAAGAGCTTCGCCGCGACCTGGGAGTACGACGGGGACGTCAGCTGGGTCGAGGTCCGGCTGAGCGCCGAAGCCGACGGGCGCACGCGGTTCGAACTCGACCACACCGCCGTCCCGAACGAACACTGGAAGCGGTTCGGCCCTGGCGCGGTCGGCATCGGCTGGGACATGATGCTGCACGGCCTCGCGCTGCACCTCGAATCCGGTGAGACCAACGACCCCGAGGCCGCCATGGCCTGGATGGTGAGCGAAGACGGCGTCCGGTTCATGAGGCTGAGCAACGAGGCCTGGTACGAGGCCGACGTCGCCAGCGGGACCGACGCGGCCACCGCCCGCACCCGCGCCGACGCGACCCTCGCCGCCTACACCACGCCGCCGGAGAGCTGAAGGTCTTCGGCGAGTTCCGGGGCGCGCAGCAGGTCGATGAGCTCGTCGTCCTTGCGGAACACGGCGCGGGCCCCCGGCATCCCCGCCTGCCGGAGCATCGAGTGGAGGACGTCGGCGTGCGGCTGGTCGAGCAGGGTCCAGGCCATCGCGCGCCGCTTCACGTCGTCGCCCAGTTCGCGCGCGGTCCACCACCCGGTGACGAGCGCGCTCACCTGGTTGACCGCCGTTTCGCGCCCGCGAGCCAGTTGCGCGCGGTTCAGGCCGCACACCTTGATCGTCTGCTCGCCCTTTTCCGTCAGCGCACGGTAAGTCCCGATCGACAGCACCAGGAACAGGTGCTCCAGCGGGTCTTCGGCGGTCGGATCGATCAGCAGGCTGTTGCCGTCGTCGTCGACGGGGAACAGGTCGCGTTTGTGGTGGCTGTTGCAGTACTCGCACGCGAGCACGTGATTGAGCCAGTCGAACGCGCGCCCCGGATTCCGCGCGATCGGCTCGAAATGGTCCACAGTGGACCCGAGGCCGTCACCGCAGTACATGCAGTACCCGCGGCCGGCGGCCATGGCGTCCAGTCCCGCCCGCAAAGAGCGCCGTACGGCACGGGAAACCCGCCAGAGCCTTCGCGCTTCTTTGCTGTCACCCGGCGGGATCCGCGCTGTCAGGTCTTCGAGGTCGGCCACCACCCGCCCCGGCAGCGCGATCCGGCGGATCCCGATCACCGATCGTCGGCCTCGAACCGCCTGGCCACCTCGTCCACCCGGCTCGGCGGCGAACTGCTCAGCATGTCCCGGAGGCGTTCCCATTCCCGGACACCGTTCGCGTCCGCCCGCCCGGAAGCCACCTGGAATTCGAGCTCGGCGAGGTGTTCCCGCAGTTCGACCGCCTGCGGCGAATAGGGCGTGTCCAGGCCGAAGAGGTCGGAGAGCACGGCGTCGTCCCCCGTGCCGAACACAACCCGTTCGTACAGCTCCTCCGAGACCACCCGCGGCGGGACTTCCTCGTCCGGTCCGGAAAGCCGGATGAGCCCGCCGGGATCGGCGGCCTGGCAGACGTAGGGGCTGTGCGTGGTGACGATGAACTGGATCCGCGGGAAATGCGCCTTGAACCACGGGCCCATGCGTTTCTGCCACGACACGTGGAGATGCGCGTCCACCTCGTCGATGATCACGACACCGGGACTCTGGTGATCGAGGCCCGCGCCGTCGAGTTGTTTGAGCAGGTCGACCACGAGCGCGGTCACCGTGCGGTAGCCGTCACTCATCTCGCGCAGCGGGAACCGGTCGCCCCGGTATTCGACCCAGAGCCCGTCCGAATCGACGTCCCTGATCCGGTAACCGCCGGGCAGGAGGCCATCGCCGAGAATCTCCAGCGCCGCGTCCTTCAGCTCACGAGCGCCCGCTTTTCCTTCCAAGGCACGGAGATGCTGGTTGATCAGCCAGGTGACACCCTCGGCGAGCGAAGCGTCCTCGTGGAACAGGCTGGCCATCCGCGCCAGCGACCCCGCGCCACGCATCCACGACTCGGCCTCGCCGCTGCCGCCCGCGAGCCGCCGGAAGGGCCCGTAGGCCGCGCAGAACGGCTGGCCCGGCGGGAGCCCGGAGATCGGCAGCAGACCGGAGTCGAGCCAGCGGACCTCGACCGGCGCCGGGCCCTCCTCGCGCATCACCGACAGCTCGATGGACCCGGACGTCTGGTCCATCGAGATCCAGCTCCCGGCGTCCGACAGCAGCCCCCAGGCCACGTCCGGCGCCGCCGCGACCGCGATGGCACGCAGCAGCGACGTCTTGCCCGAACCGTTGCGCCCGGCGAGCACCACCCAGCCGGGGCCGGGCAACCGGAGGTCCACGGTGCGGGCACCGCTGAAGCCGCGGATGTTCTCCAACCGGACCCGCTCGATGTACATGGAGGAAGCTTACGACGGCGCGGACGTCACCTGGCCGTCCGAAAGTGGGTCGCCATCGCCAGTTCCATCACAGCCCGTGCCTTGGCGACGTCCACGGCGGTGACCGCCTTCGACCGGTCCCAGTCGTCGATCCCGCGTTCCCGTTCAGGTGTGATCGTCAGCCGGACGTGCCCTACAGCGTCCAAGCTCCCAAGCGGCGAAACGTAGAGAGAGAACTCGCGGTCGTCCGTCGAGCGGAACGTGACACCCGGATTGCCGCTGAACGATGTCTGGTGATGGTCCTTGTAGGTCTTGTTCGGATCCGCGAGCCACTGCCCCGGCGCGCCGCCGTTCGCAGTGGCCCCGGCCTCGATCTGGAGCCGGTGCTGTGGTTCGACGAAGTAGCAGGAGCCCGGTGTGGCGATCGGTTCGAAGCCCGGGCCGAAGGTCTTCTTGACCGCCTCGCGGAACACCGCGCATTCGACGTTCGGATCGGCCGCCCCGGCAGCGAGGACCAGCTCGGCACCTGTGGGCACCTGTGCGTCGACGGCCGGGTCGCAGTTCTCGCCCTTGCTGGTGGATACCCAGTCCGCGCAGGCGCCGACGCGACCGCTGTCCTGACCGTCCGGTGGGTAGACGAGATCGCGAGAGAGCTTCGCGGCGCCGGCGGTGGCGAAATCGCGAAGGAGTCCGCAGTCTTTGCTCCGGCTCTGGGGCCCAAGTTCAAAACCGATCGCGCGCTGAAAGCTGACCGGGACAGTGATCGCGCAGCCGCTGACACCGCCGTCGCGACGGGTTTCGACCTGGTAGGCCTTGACACCACCGAGGTCAACCACGGCGCCGTCGTTCCGGAGCCACGCGTGACTCGGATCCATGTCCTGGACGTAGACGAGGGCTTCGTAGCCGTCGCGGAGGAGCGTGCACGTCTTCCTGCCGTCCCTCACCTTGGGTTCGCGCGTGACGGGCCGTGTGTCGCCAGCCTTTCTGCGGTCATAGGCCGCAAGGTCGATCAGCTCGCAGAAATCGAGGGCGGTCAGCGCGGCACCGACAGCCTGTTCGTCACGATCGGCGGGACGCGGTTGTTGCGGGTGCCATTTCGGAAACTGTGGTCGCGGCGGGGGTGTATCCACGGAATCCGTACACGCCGCTACCAGGCCGATGAGCACTGCGCCAAGAATCACTCTTCGGAACTTCATTACGCAGAGTATGCAAAGTCAGCGTGTCGACTACCAGGTAGAACCCTGTTCCCCGAGTCGCATTCACACGAACGGTTTTCACGGATAGTTACCAGAGTCGCTGACGCCATTCAGCGGGGAGCGGGACTTTATGCAGACGGGTTCCGCGCCTCGGGAACCCTGGTAATCTTCCCGGCGTCGGATTACGCAGGGTGCATCGGGGAGACGCGCCTTGTAGCCACGGGAGGGGCGCATGACGACGGTGACTTCGGGGCGGGCTCGCCCATTCAGCGGGGATCGATTCGCGGTGCCAGGGGTGCATGGCCATGCCTGAGGGAGCACCTGTTTACCAACCGGGGTTCAACCCGGACTCGATCTGCAAGGCCCCACCGACCGGCGGCTCCTATGGGGCTCCGGTCGCGGAGGGCGCGGGGTTCAAGTACGACGAGGCGACCCTTCACGAACTTGCGGCGGAGTGGCATGAACTGGCCAAGGAGTACAAAGTCGACCTGAATCAAGCGGAGTACCTGGCAAAGGCGAAGCCCCCAGGACAGGAGTACGCCAGCGGGAACAACGCCAACGTCACCCGGCATTCCGGCACAGCCCTCACGGACGCCCTGAATCTGCGCATCGCCTACTGCGAGAACATGGCGAACAAGTACGTGACCGCGCTCGGCAAATACGCCACCGCGGAAGAACACGCCGCCGCAGTCATCGATCAACAGCCGAAGGGCATCCTCTGATGCGACGCTCCATACTCCTCATCGGTGCCACCGCGCTAGCGCTCTCCGCGTGCTCGCCCCCGACCACCAACGGCACCCCTACGCCCACGAGCGGCGGAGCGAGTCCAAGCCCATCAAGCTCGTCTGATCAGGCGCCTGGTCCAGACGTCCCCAAAGTAGCCACTCCCCTAACCCTGACCCAGGTCAAGCGAGCACCCTGCAACGCTCTCACCGAAAAACAGGCTGGAGAACTTCTTGGGTCCGGCGCATCCCCCAAGGAGAGCATGGACGGTGCAGCAGGGCCTTCTTGCATGTGGTCCATTCCGGCGACCTCTCGCCCGTTGGTAGACGTGATCTTCGGCAGGACCCCAGATGGGGGCACAGCAAGTGTCTACAAAGCGAAGGGCGGGGCTTACAAACTTGTCGAACCGCTCGCGCCTGTTGACGGCCACCCCCTGACCGCCTACGGCACGAAAGACGAACGCCCTTCAGGCAAGTGCTCGGTTGCGCTAGGGGCGAGCGACACCGAAACCGTCGGCATCGTCGCCGAACTGTCCGAAGCCAACATCGGCAAGAAGGACCCCTGCGACGCAGCCCGCGAAGCTGCGATCAGAGTCCTGACCACCATCCGCGGAGGCAACTGATGGTCGCCGAAGGACCGCTCACCGCCGCCCAGATTTACGAGCAGGTCACCGGAGGCGAAGGCACCGGCTCGCTCTCCGACGCGCAGCAAGGCGCCTACAACCTGACCAAACGGCACCACGAGCGCATGCAGCGGATCACGGCGCTCAGCCAGAGGACGACCGCAGGTTGGCAGGGCGGGGCTAGCAACGCGGCCGTGGACGCGACCAAGCCGCTCGTCGAGGCGTCGATGGACGACGCCATGCACCTCGCCCGCGCCCAGAGCGCCATCACCTCGCAGATGGATGCGTTCGGGTCGGCGAAGAACTCGGTCAAGCCGGTGCCGCCGGAGCAGCCCCAGCCCACAGCTCAGGACGCGCTCGACCTGATGGCAGGCAAGCCTGTCGGCTACTTCGACAAGCTCAAGGGCTACCAGGCCGACAGCCAGCACAACATCGACACCTTCGCGACCTACCACTCGGCCAGCACTTCGAACGGCGACGAGCTGCCTGCCCAGTACGCGCAGCTCACCGACCCTGGCGGCAGTGTCACCCTGGACGACGGCGGCTCCGGGAAACCGGCGGCCAAGGGATTCGGCGACGGCGCGGACGGGCGCGATCCCGGCATCGGCGAGCCCTATCGCGGCACGAGTGGGCCGAACGGGCCCAGCGGACCGAACGGGCCGGGCGCCTATGCGCCGGAGCCTGGCCAGGGCGGCCCCGCCGACAGCGGCCCGCAGCCCGGGCAAGGCCCCCAGCCGGGCCAGTACCAGCAGGACCCGGGCACACAGCACCAGCAGCCCGACGACGGCACACGCGCGACCTCGTACACGCCACCCCAGACCACGCCGGTCGTACCGCCGGCGGCGAACCTCGACTTCGGGCCCAACGGCAGGCCGCCCACCGGCTACAACCCGCCCGGCACGCTCCCACCTGGGTACGGCCCGTTCGGCCCGGGAACAAGCGGACCGAACGGCCCCGGTCTCGCCAGCCCGGGAACCGGCGGCAAATCGCCCGGCGTGCCCGGCGGCGGGTTCCGAGGCGGTGTTCCCGGAGGCCCCGGCGGTTCCGGGCAGCCCGGGATGGGTGGCCGAAGCGGCGCAGGGACGCCAGGTGAAGGTGTCGGTGGCCGTGGCACGGCGGGAACGGCGGGTGCCGCCGGTCGTGGCGGCGCGAACGGGATGCCGATGGCGCCTGGCGCCGGCCGTGGGAAAGGCGAGGAGGACAAGGAGAAGAAGGCCCCTGCGTACCTCCAGAACCCGGATCCGGACGAGACCTTCGGCGGCTACACCGAGAAGCCGACGCCGCCGGTGATCGGCGAGAAGAAGAGCTAGCGCCACAGTTCCCAGGGGAGGGAGACACGTGGTGCTCGCGCGCCCGGTCGAGATCACGCTCGACACGTTGTTGACCGCGTTCCGTCACGCCGGTTGCGGAGATCCGCATCTGATCTTCGCGGGCGGCCTGCGCTACATCCCGCCGTCGTCGCGAAACGGCGAAGACCGGGCGGCGTTCGAGGAGCTCGGCGGGCTCGGGTTCACCGAGGGCAAGCGGTTGACCAGCGACTTCGAGGACGTCCTGCACGTACTCGACCGGCCGAACACCGAGTACTACGCGACCGTGCGGACGGAAACCGAGCAGTACGGCGTGCTCGTCGCCGTCCGCGGGCGTGCCGCGGTGACCGCGATCTGCGAGGGAAGCAGAGTGTGGCTGAAGGGCGTGCGGACCACCGACCGCGCGGCGGCCCTCGTGATGAACCTGCCCGAGTATCCGCCGGCGCGGTTCGCTCCGTTCTCGTTGCCCCAGGACGACTTCAAGCTCGACGCCGGGAACGACCTCTACGACGAACCCGAGTCACGAAGCCGGGACGCGCGTCGTTTGGACGAGGTCTTCGACCAGCCGTACTTCGGCGTCGGGTTCTTCGCCGCGGCCAAACGCCCTGACGGGGGAAGGCGCGCCGAGGCCGTCGACGGCCTGACATACCTCGACCTCGACGCAGGACGGGTGGCCATGCACGTGACCGGTTCGCCCCGGAACCGGTACATCACCGTCCTGCCCGGCGAACCCACGTTGCTGGCACAGAAGGTCGCCGCGTTGCGGGCGAGCCTCGACCACTAGCCGGACGGCATCAGGCTCTCGATCAGGCGCACCGATCGCGCCGAACTTAGCGCCACAGCGTTCGACCGCAGTGTCGCCTGCACATAGGGCTCGACATCGGCCGCCCGGTGCAGGAAGACACCCGACCGCTGGTGTTCCAGCCGCACCACCGGCGGGCCGTCCGCGAAATCGAGCAGGGCGTAGGCGCCGCTCATCCCCGGGTGTCCACCGACGTCGAAAGGGAACACCCGGAGCTCGACGGACGGCCGTTGCGCCATCGAGACGAGGTGCCGAAGCTGGTTCGCCATGATCCGCACGCCACCGATCTGCCTCCGCAAGGCGCCCTCATCAAGGTAGGCGATCAGTTTCTTTCGGCCCAGCACCTTCTGACGTTCCAGCCGCGCCTCCGCCGACGCTTCGATCTCCGCGGTGGATGCGCCGACAGCGACAAGCGCGACCCTCGCATAAGACGGCGTTTGCAGCAGGCAGGGCATCATCGTTGTGCTGCACTCGATGATCCTGGTGGCTTCTTTCTCGTACTGTGCAAGGGTCCTCACCTGACACGGCACACCGCTCTGACGAGTTTCGAACCAACTCGGCCGGTCGACGTCGCGAGCCATCTCGAGCAGCGCGTCCCGGTGTTCTCCGGTGACTTGGTAGACCGCGAGCAAGGCAGACACTTCTTCGGCAGATGCCAAGCGCACGCCGGTTTCGATCCGGCTTATCGTTGGCTGGGACCACGCCAGTTTGTCGGCCACTTCAGTCATCGCCAGCCTGCTAATCTTCCGCGCTGCGCGGAGGCCGTCGGCAAGTCCTCGAACCAGCGGCGTGGGCTTCGGTTTCGGCATCGCTCCCCTTCTTCAGGCGAGCGACCTTGCCACGTGCACGACGGCAATTCGCCTACTCAATAGGTGTCTTCGTCGGTCCAATCGGTCTGCGCGAAGTCCTCGTCGTCAACGGGCGGACGGGTCTTACGCGGCTTCTGAACCGGCGGTGTCACGGGCTGCGCGACGATTTCCTGCGCCGGAGCTTCCAGTGCTGCGGCTTCTGGCACGGGGGTTCCATCCGGCCAGACACAGGGCGATGAGGCGATCAGATACAACTTGCCCAAGTCGTTCGCCTGCATCGCCATCCGAAAGGAATCAGTATTGTTCTCGAGCCACAGATACTCGTTGGGCGGATTATTGTCCAGGACCCGAAAGTCATGAGTACCCGCCCAGGCCTTCACCGCGGTGAAGTACGACGGAATGTTCTCCTTGGGCAAACCGAGGACTTCGTAGCTTCGATTCGCGACGACTCGTTTGTTCGGTCCGCCATCCGTCGGATCAAGGCATGGACCTTGCTCCTCGGCACGCTTCAATTCGTAATGGGCTTCGACTGGCAAAGCCTCCCGCACTCGGGTCAAGTGGTCCTCGACCCTCTGATTGGCTTGCTTGATGGTCATCGTCGGCTTCATGTCACTCCCTCCTGAGCAACCGGCCACCAGCGTGACCAGCATCGCGAATGCCGCCATTGTCATCGAGTACCGCATGGTGTCCGATCCAGTCAGGAAGTGGGCTTACCGGCGATGATCCGCCCCATGTTGATCAGTGCCCTGTTCTCAGGATCCCAGTACTTCGAATGTGCCGCTTCGTCGTATCCCTCCCATGAAGACGGTGGTGGTGTGTTCAGCTGTCCCGAAGCGAACACATCCGCGCCCTCGAAATGCTGAGGCTCGATCCCGTGGATCGGGACCAGCTGGATTGGATCCTTTGGGTCCACGGTCGCATGAACCCGGTCCACTGGGAGGCCGAGTTCTTCCGCTTGGTTGACCCCGACACCAGGACTCGCGACGAACACGATGTCGTCGACTGCCAAGTGCTCGTCACGCGCGGCATGCCCGATCACGGTCGTGCCGTAGCTGTGCCCGATCACCGTGTTGTGCGAGGGGGTTCCTTCGTGCGTGGCCCGCAAGCCGTCCTGGAAACGGTCGAGGTCCTTCTTCGCGTTGTCCGCATAGCTCTCACTCATCGCGTTCGGCATGACATCGTCCGGTGCGTCGTAGCCGACCCACGAGATCACAGCGGTCGATGGTGAGCCCACTCGCATCGCAGCTTCCACCATCCGGTCCGAGCGGACCATTTCACCGCTGATCTCCGCCAGGTCCGCACTAGTACCCGGAACGTAAGTGGCGACGTTAACCGTCTTGTCAGGATTACCCGCCGAAATGATCGCTTTACCGTCGCCGCCGACGTCCAGTCCGAGCAGAAAAGCCTGTTGGTCACCCGGTGAAGGATGATTCAGCCGGTTCTGAATGGCCCGCAGGCCCTCCAGCTTCGCCGCGATCTCGTCCAGTTTCTCCTTTCCCGGCCAATCGCCCTGGTTCGGCGTTCGGGGATCGTTCGGATTGGCACGTGACACTTCGGTCGCTTCGCTTTGCAGGCGGTCGATCTCCCGCTGCAACACCGCACGGTTGGCCGAGTCTCGATCGACCGCGGGGACACCGTCCAGGTTGCGGATCAGGTCCGGCGCGTTCTGCAGCAAGGCGACCTTCGCCGTGTCGGACAGGCTGTCCCACCACGCCTTGTTGTCGCTCGGCGTGCCGCCTTCGGGCGGGCCGATGATCGACAGTCCGCTCTGCGCGGCACCGACGTCGGCGGCTTGGGCGAGGGTGCCGACGCCCTGTTCGCTGATCTCGCCGCGCATCGCCCTGGTCATGATCGCGGCGAAATCCGCGTCCACGTCCGTCGCCCGGCGCAGGATCTGCTCGACCTTGTCCGCGATCTCCGCCTGAACCCGCTGACGGATCGCCAGCACCTCTGGCGCGAGCGGCGGCTGGCCGTGGATGGGCACCACACAACCGTCGCCGATCGTCAGCCCATGACGGTAGGCGAGGTCTTCGGTCTCCCGGACGAACGCGGTGATCCGCTCGAGCGCGATCTGTACTTCATGGGCGCCACGGCGGACAGCGGACGCCTGCGCGACCAGCTGTTCCGCGGTGGTGATCAGCGAGTTTCCCCGCGTCGAGGCGGCGACGGACGCGTCGCCGGTCCAGCCGTCGAACCGCGCCATCGCCTCGACGTCGTCGTTCGCGCCGATGAGCCGGGTGCACCACGCGTTGAGGTCGTCGGCGACCCGCCCCACGGCGGCCGGATCCCATCGCCGGACGTCGGCCCACATGACCATCAGACCGGCCTCCGCCCACCGCCGGGGGCCATCGGACGCAGGTCATGGACCGCGGACTGCTCGTTCGACCGGTATCGCGCCACGGCTTGGTCCAGCTGGGCCGAGTAGGCGTCGACGTTCTCGACCCAGGTCGGCACCGCCCGGCCCCAGGCGTCGGCGAGCAGCCTGGCCGCTTCACCCGAGGCCCCGCCGGGCAGTCCTGCCGCGACGCCGGTCAACCCCGTCGCGAGATCCGTCGGCCGGACCGCTTCGGCCGCGCGCTTCGCGGCACCGGCCGAAGACTCGATCGCCGTCAAGACGACCTCATACCCGCCTGACATCGCACCCCTCCCCGAGCGTGACAACGTGACCACACTATGACGCACGGAGCGCGCTCGCGGACCCATCACCGGGCCAACTACCCGCATACGCGTGAAGGCCCCCTCACAAGAGCGAGGGGGCCTTCACACGCGAAGAACTACTTGAGGGCGAAGCCGCCGGAACCCGCCCAGTCCAGGGCGAACGCCGGGATCAGCCCGAGCACCAGCGTGACGATGACGCCGAGCGTGATCGCTGTCGTGGTGAACGCGCCGGGCACGGTGACGGTCGGGCCGTCGGGTGACGGCTCGGAGAAGTACATCAGCACGATCACCCGAAGGTAGAAGAACGCGGCGACGGCGCTGAAGATCAGGGCGACGACGACCAGCGGCGCCATCCCGTCGGACAGTGCCGCCGAGAACACCACGAACTTGCCGACGAATCCACTGGTCAGCGGGATACCGGCCAGTGCGAGCAGCAGGAAGGTGAACACCCCGGCCAGCACCGGAGACCGCTTCGCCAGCCCCGCCCACGCGGACAGGTGCGTCGCTTCGCCGTTCGCGTCCCGCACCAGCGAGACGACACCGAACGCGGCGAGCGTGGTGAAGCCGTAGGCCAGCAGGTAGAACAGCGTGCTCGACAGGCCTTCCTCGGTCATCGCGATCGCACCCACGAGCAGGAACCCGGCGTGCGCGATGGAGGAGTAGGCGATCATGCGCTTCACGTCGGTCTGCGTGAGGCCCAGCACCGCGCCGATCAGCATCGAGATGATCGCGACGCCCCACAGCACGCCGCGCCATTCCCAGCTGGTCGATTCGAACGCCACCTGGAACACCCGCAGGATCCCGCCGAACGCGGCGACCTTGGTGCAGGCGCCCATGAACGCGGTGACGGGGGTCGGCGCGCCCTGGTAGACGTCCGGGGTCCAGGTGTGGAACGGGCCGACCGAACCCTTGAACAGCAGGCCGACCGCGAGCAGGCCGAGCCCGGCGAACAGCAGCGTGTCCGACCGGTCCGAACCGGCGGCGGCGTTGGCGATGTCCGACAGCTTCACGGAGTTCGCGTAGCCGTAGAGCAGCGCGAGACCGTAGAGGAAGAACGCCGACGAGAACGCGCCGAGCAGGAAGTACTTGACCGCGGATTCCTGCGAGAGCAGGCGACGCCGCCGCGCGAGACCGCACATCAGGTACAGCGGCAGGCTCAGCACCTCGAGGGCGATGAACATGGTCAGCAGGTCGTTGGCCGCGACGAACGACATCATGCCGCCGAGCGCGAACAACGTCAGTGGGAAGACCTCGGTCTGCATGCCGGTGGTGCCGACCTGCGCGCGGTCCTGCAGCGTGCCGGGCCGGATGCCGGCCTGCGCGACGAACGCGCCGCCCGGCTCGACCGAGCGGTCCGCGATCAGCAGCACCGCGCCGAGCGCCAGCGCCAGCAGTGTGCCCCAGAGGAACAGCGACGGCCGGTCGACGGCGATCGCGCCGCTGAAGGTCGTGATGCCGCTCTTCGGCGCGGACGAACTCGCGTACCAGACCAGGAAGACACCCGCCGCCCCGATCCCGAGCAGGGACAGGAAGACCTGCGAAGGCCACCGCATGTGCTTGGGCAGGAAGGCTTCGAACAACACGCTGACGCACGCCGCGCCGAGAATGATCAGAATCGGCGTGACGGCGAAGTAGTCGATCGACGGCACCTGCACGGGTGGCGCCTGAGTCAAGAAGAGCACGGTTTACTTGCCTCCCTGTACGGACGACATCGTCGCCTGCACCGACGGGGTGATCGTGTCGAGCACCGGCTTGGGATAGAACCCGAGCGCGATGATCAGCACGACCATCGGCGCCAGGATCGCGATCTCCCTGCCGCCGAGGTCCTTGATCGCCTTGGTCGCGCCCAGTTCGGGCGCGATAGCCGTGCCCGGGCCGCCACCGGCGCCCATCAGGGCGTCACCGCGGACGGGACCCTGCATGACGCGCTGGTAGAGCCAGAGCACGTACGCCGCGGCCAGCACCATGCCGACCGTCGCGATGATCGTGTACACCGGGTAGTCCACAAAGGACCCCAGCAGCACCAGGAACTCACTGATAAAGGAGTTCGTGCCGGGCAGGGACAAAGTGGACAGACCGGCGATGAGCAGCATCCCGCCGAGCAGCGGGGTCACCTTCGCCATGCCGCCGTAGTCGGAGATCTTGGTGGACCCGCCGCGCATCACGATCAGGCCGACCACCACGATCAGCATCCCGGTGGCGAGGCTGTGGTTGAGCATGTACGACACCGAGCCGACCATCGCCTGCTCGTTGAAGGTGAAGATGCCCAGCGCGATGAAACCGAAGTGGGCGATCGACACGTAGGCGATGAAGCGCTTCATGTCGTGCTGCCCGGCCGCGAGGATCGAGCCGTAAAGGACACCCGCGACGGCCAGCACCAGTACCCACGGCGCGAGTTCCTTGCTGGCCTCCGGGAACATCGGGAGGCAGTAGCGCAGGAAGCCGAACGTGCCGACCTTGTCCAGCACACCGACCAGCAGCACCGCGACGCCGATGGGCGCCTGGCCCGCGGCGTCCGGCAGCCAGGTGTGGAACGGCACCAGCGGGGCCTTGATCGCGAACGCGAGGAAGAACCCGATGAACAGCCAGATCTGCGTGCCCAGCGGGGCTTCGCGGACGACCGTGACGAGCGTTTCCCAGTCGAAGGTGCCCTTGCCGAGCTTGTCCGACGCCAGCGAGTACGCCCCGATGGCCGAGGCCAGCATGATCAGGCCGCCGAGGAACGAGTACAGGAAGAACTTGACCGCCGCGTACTGCCGGTTCGCGCCGCCGTAGCCGCCGATCAGGAAGTACATCGGGATCAGCATGATCTCGAACAGCACGTAGAACAGGAAGACGTCGGTCGCGGCGAACACCGCGATGGTCAGTGCCTCCTGCACCAGGATCAGCGAGAGGAACCCGCCCGCCGAGCGCCCGGCCGGGAGCTTGTCGGTCAGGCCCAGCGCGCCGACCACGATCGGTACCAGCAGGCCGATGACCGCGATCATCACCAGCGCGATGCCGTCGATGCCGAAGGAGATGTGGATGCCGAAGTTCGGAATCCAGTCCATCGAGGACTTCTGCTGGATCCGGTCCCCGGACGGCGAATAGCTCGCCCACAGCGGGATCACCAGCAGGAAGGTCAGGAGGGACACCACGAGCGCGGTGAGCGTCGCCAACCTGTCGTTCTTCTTCATCCCCGCGACGACCGCTGCACCTACCAGCGGCACCAGGATGGTTGCCAGGAGCCAAGTCATCAGGAGAACCTCACCAGCAGGAGTGCCGCCAGAAGCAGGAATGTGCCGCCCAGCATGGACAGTGCGTACGAGCGGACGAAGCCGGTCTGAAGGCGGCGCAGGCGACCGGATCCGCCACCGAGTGCGGCGGCGAGGCCGTTGACCGCGCCGTCGACCCCGCGGTTGTCCACGTAGACCAATGCGCGGGCGAGCCAGGTGCCCGGGCGGGCGACCAGCGTCTCGTTCAAGGTGTTGCCGTAGAGATCGTTGCGCGCGGCCTTGACCAAGACCGAGACCCGCTCGGGACGTTCCACCGGAACGTCCTTACGGCCGACGAAGAGCCACGCGGCGACGATACCGGCCACGGACAGCGCCACGGTGAGGAACGGGACCAGCAGATGCGGGATGACGCTGTGGCCACCCTCTTCGAGCGGACCGACCACCGGCGAGAGCCATTCGGCGAACCTGTCGCCGAGTGCGAAGAACGCGCCCGCACCGATCGAACCCACGGCGAGGATGATCATCGGCCACTTCATCACCGCGGGAGACTCGTGCGGGTGGAAGTCGCGGCCGTCGCCGCTCTTGATCTCCTTCCAGCGTTCCTTGCCGAAGAAGGTCATCACCATCAGGCGCGTCATGTAGAACGCGGTGAGCCCGGCGCCGAGCAGTGCCGCGCCGCCCATCACCCAGCCGCGCCAGCCGCCCTGGGACAGGGCCGCTTCGATGATCGCGTCCTTGGTGAAGAAGCCGGAGAGCGGCGGGATGCCAATCAGGGCGAGGTAGCCGAGCGCGAAGGTCCAGAAGGTGACCGGCATGTGCTTGCGCAGTCCGCCGTACTTCCGCATGTCGACCTCGTCGTTCATGGCGTGCATGACCGAACCGGCCCCGAGGAACAGCCCTGCCTTGAAGAAACCGTGCGCCACCAGGTGCATGATGCCGAGCGCGTAGGCGATCGGCCCGAGGCCGACGGCGAGCATCATGTAGCCGATCTGGCTGACCGTGGAGTACGCCAGGACCTTCTTGATGTCGTCGTACGCGCACCCGATGACGCACCCGATCAGCAGCGTGACCGTGCCGACGAGGGTGACGATCAGCCGGCCGTCAGGGGTGGCGTTGAAGATCTCGTGCGCGCGGGCGACCAGGTAGACGCCGGCGGTGACCATCGTCGCCGCGTGGATGAGGGCCGAGACCGGGGTCGGGCCCTCCATCGCGTCCGGAAGCCAGGCCTGCAACGGGAACTGACCGGATTTACCGCAGGCGCCCAGCAGCAGGAGGATCGCGATGGCGGTGATCGCACCGGCCGGGATCTTGTCGATCGCGCCGAAGACCTCGGCGTAGCCGGTGCTCCCGACGTACTTGAACATCAGGAAGATCGCCAGCGCGAGCCCGACGTCACCGACGCGGTTCATCAGGAACGCCTTCTTCGCCGCGGAGGCCGCGGACGGGCGGTCCTGGTACCAGCCGATGAGCAGGTACGAGGCGAGTCCGACACCTTCCCAGCCGAGGTACAGCGTCAAGAAGCTGTTGCCCAGCACCAGGATCAGCATCGAGGCGACGAACAGGTTGAGGTACGCGAAGAACCTCGACCGGTCGCGGTCGGAGGCCATGTAGCCGATCGAGTAGAAGTGGATCAGCATGCCGACGCCGGTGATCAGCAGCACGAACGTCAGCGACAGCGCGTCGATCCGGAGCCCGAAGTCGACCTGCAGCGCCGAGACCGGGATCCACGAGAACAGCTTGACGTCCGCGATGCTCTTCGTGTCGGCCGTGAAGAAGAGGATCAGGCCATACACGAAGGACAGTGAGACGGTCGCACTGCCGAGGAGGTGTCCCCAAGGGCGGGCGCGTTTACCGGCCAGCAGAAGAACAAGGGCGCCGAGGGCAGGGAAGGCCACCAGCAGCCACGATGATGCGGTCACTCTCGGTGCTCCTAGTACTTCAGCAGGTTGGTGTCGTCGACCGAGGCCGAGCGCCGGGTGCGGAAGATCGCCATGATGATCGCCAGCCCCACCACGACCTCCGCGGCGGCGACGACCATCACGAAGAACGCCATCACCTGGCCGTCGAGCGTCCCGTTGATCCGGGCGAACGTGACCAGGGACAGGTTCGCCGCGTTCAGCATCAGCTCGATGCACATGAACACGACGATCGCGTTACGGCGCACCAGCACCCCGACCGCGCCGATGGTGAACAGCAGCGCGGACAGGAGCAGGTAGTACGTCGGGGTCATTCCTCGTCCCCTTCTTTCTTACCTACGAGCGCGTGCGGGCCCACAGCGTCTTCGGTTCCGGCGACCTGCTTGCGCTCGTTTTCCAGCCGGGAGGCCGACGTGGACTCGATGATGTCCGAGAGCGACTCCGGGGCGATCGAGCCGTCCGGCAGCAGCGCCGGGGTGGCGATCGAGTTGGCGGTCGCGAAGACACCCGGGCCGGGCAGCGGCGAAGGCCGGTCGTGCTTGCCGGTGAACCGGTCGATGACGAGTTCCTTCTGCGACTTCTTGCCGCCCTTGGCGTGGCGGTCGGTGAAGGCGAGCACCATCGCGCCGAGCGCGGCGGTGATCAGCAGCGCCGAAGTGAGCTCGAACGGGAACAGGTACTTGGTGAAGATGAGCCGTCCCAGGCCACCGGGGCCGCCGCCGTCGAGGTTCGCCGGGTCGAGCGGCAGCGCCGGGGTGACGTTGGCCAGCGAACGGGCGAGACCCGCCGCGAGCAGCCCGCCGACGCCGATACCGAGCAGGGTCGCCATGACCCGTTGCCCGCGAAGGACTTCGACGACCGAGTCGGAACTCTCCCTGCCGACCATCATCAGCACGAACAGGAACAGCATCATGATCGCGCCGGTGTAGACGATGATCTGCGTGAAGCCGAGGAACGGCGCCTGCTGGATCATGTACAGCGCGCCGAGGCACAGCATCGTGAGCACCAGCCACAGCGCCGAGTGCACGGCGTTGCGGGAGAAGATCATCCCGAGCCCGCCGAGCAGCGCGAGCGGGCCGAGCACCCAGAAGGCGATGGTCTCGCCGGTGGTGACCCCGGCCGAAACGTCCGTCTGGGCGAGGAAAGCCGTGATCACTGGACGGCCTCCGCTTCGGTGGCCCCGGTGGGCTGCTTGCGCGCGAGTTCGGGGCCGTTGACGTAGTAGTCCTGCTCGTTCTCGCCGAGCCGCATCGGATGCGGCGGCTGCTCCATACCGGGCAGCAGCGGCGCGAGGAGGTCTTCCTTGGTGTAGATCAGCCGCTGCCGGTCGTCGTCGGCCAGCTCGTAGAAGTTGATCATCGTCAGTGACCGGGTCGGGCAGGCCTCGACGCACAACCCGCAGCCGATGCAGCGCAGGTAGTTGATCTGGTAGTCGGCGCCGTAGCGCTCACCGGGCGAGAAACGTGCCTCTTCGGTGTTGTCGCCGCCTTCGACGAAGATCGCGTCCGCCGGGCAGGCCCACGCGCACAGCTCGCAGCCGACGCATTTCTCCAGCCCGTCCGGATGCCGGTTGAGCTGGTGCCTGCCGTGATAGCGCGGAGCGGCGGGGGCGCCGGCCTCCGGGTACTCCTCGGTGGCGACCTTCTTGAACATCATCCCGAAGGTGACACCGAAACCCTTGATGGGATCAAACATCCCCATCGCCGGCCTCCCTTCCACTGGAAACCGTCGCGGGCTTGCGCTTGGCCGCCCGGGCTTCGGCCTTCTCGAGGGCCTTCTGACGCGGAGTCTTGTCCGGAACCTGGAGGTCGAGCGGCGGCACCGGGAACCCGCCACCGGTCACCGGGACGTAATCGTCGTCCGGAACCTTTCTGTCCGGCAGCAACAAGCTCAGGATGACGACGACGAGAATGAGCGCGCCGCCGCCGATGAGGATCTGCGGGGTGGAGAGCCCGCCCGAGTTCTTGATCGCGCGGACCGAGACGATCACCACGATCCAGACCAGGTTGACCGGCACCAGGACCTTCCAGCCCAGCCGCATGAACTGGTCGTACCGCAGCCGCGGCAGCGTGCCGCGCAGCCAGATGAAGCCGAACAGCAGGATGAACAGCTTCGCGGTGAACCACAGCAGCGGGAGCCAGCCCTGGTTGAGCGCGTGCTCGGCGCCGACGAACGGGAACTTCCAGCCACCGAGGAACAACGTGGTCGCGAACGCCGAAACGATCACCATGTTGACGTACTCGGCGAGGAAGAACATCGCGAACTTCATCGAGCTGTACTCGGTGTGGAAACCGCCGACCAGCTCGGATTCGGCCTCGGGGAGGTCGAACGGGGCACGGTTGGTCTCACCGACCATGGAGATCAGGTAGATCACGAAACTCGGCAGCAGCAGGTAGAAGTACCAGCCGGTCTGCTGCGATTCGACGATCTGCGAGGTCGACATCGAACCCGCGTAGAGGATGACGCCCACGATGGACAGGCCCATCGCGATCTCGTAGGAGATCACCTGCGCCGCGCTTCGCAGTCCACCGAGCAGCGGATACGGGGAACCGGATGACCAGCCGGCCAGCACCAAGCCGTACACGCCGATCGAGGAGCAGGCGAGGATCACCAGCACGCCGACCGGCAGATCGACGAGCTGGAGCGTGGTGCGCTCACCGAAGATCGAGACCACCGGGCCGAACGGGATCGCCGCCAGCGCGATCAGCGCCGGCACCGCGGAGATCACCGGCGCGAGGAAGTACACCTTGCGGTCGGCGGTGTCCGGGATGATCTGTTCCTTGAACGGCAGCTTGATCGCGTCCGCCAGTGACTGCAGGTAGCCGCCGGGCCCGACCCGGTTGGGGCCGGGCCGGTTCTGCATCCGGCCGACGGCCTTGCGCTCCCAGACGATCAGGAAGATCGTCAGGATCGGGCCGATCAGCAGGATGACGACCGTCTTGATCAGGATCAGCCACAACGGGTCGTCCGCCAGCAGCGCCGCCCGCTCGGCGGCGTCCGGCATCTGGCTGAGCAACGGAGTCACTTCTCACCTCCGGTGAGGGTGACGGCGGAGCCGTGTCCCGCGCCGAGGGAGGCGCGGACGGCCGAGCCGTCGGAGTTGCCCGGGAGCCACACGACGCCGTCCGGCAGGTCGGCGACCTCGATCGGCAGCGTGATGGAGCCGCGTTCGGTGGAGACCTTCACGGTGCCGCCCAGTCCTTCGGCGGTCTTGGCCGAGAGCTTGGCGACGACCTCGCGCTGCGTGCCCTTGAGGTGCGGTTCGTCGTCCTGCAGCGAACCGTTGTCGATCAGCTGGCGCCAGGTGGCGAGGACGACCTGGCCGTTGGTGGGCTCCGGACGTGTTATGAACGGACCGTTCATAACAGAATCTGTTATGAACGGACCGTTCATAACATTCGCCGGCAGCTTGGCGAGATCGGCGGCAGCGGCGGCCGGGGTCTGGGTGAAGATGTCCGCGTCCATCTCGACGGCGAGGGTGTCGAGCACCCGGCAGTCCGGCAGGGCGCCGGTGCCTTCGAGGGTGACGGCGAACTCGCGGCGGCGGCCTTCCCAGTTCAGGTAGCTGCCCGCCTTCTCGACCGCCGGGGCGATCGGGAGGACGACGTTCGCGTGCTCGGTGACCGCGCTGTGCCGCAGTTCGAGGCTCACCACGAACGCCGCGTTGCGCAACGCGCTCAGGGCGAGTTCCGGGTCGGGCAGGTCGTACGGATCGACCCCGCCGATGACCAGACCGGCCAGGTCACCGCGGTCCAACGACGCGAGGATGCCGGTGGTGTCCAGGCCAGGCTCAGCGGGCAGCGTGACGCCCCAAGCCTTTTCGACCTCGGAGCGAGCCTCGGCGTCGGTGACCGGACGGCCTCCGGGCAGCAGCGTCGGCGTCGCGCCCGCCGCCAGGGCACCGCGTTCACCCGCGCGACGCGGGATCCACGCGAGCCGGGCGCCGGTGCGCTCCACCAGCCGGTGCAGGGCCGAGAACAGGCCGGGGACCTCGGCGGCACGCTCGCCGACGAGGATCACCGAACCCTCAGCCGAAAGCGCCTGGTCGACGTCCTGCGCGTGCTGCGCGATGCCGTCGATCGCGGCGGCCTCGGCGCCCGGCGCGCAGGCCAGCAGCTCACCGAAGGTCTTGCGGACCGAGGAGGTGGTCCACTGTCCCAAGTGGACGACGCGGGTGCGGTTCTTGCGGGCCGCCTTGCGCAGCCGCAGGAACACGATCGGCGCCTCGTCCTCCGGCTCGAATGCCACGCACAGCACCGTGCGCGCCCGCTCGATCTCGCCGAAAGTGACACCGCTCTCCGGCGTCGTCCCGACCACGTGCGACGCGAGGAAGCCCAGCTCCTCGGCCGAGTGCGGACGGGCCCGGAAGTCGATGTCGTTGGTGCCCAAGGCGATCCGCGCGAACTTCGAGTACGCGTAGGCGTCCTCGACGGTCAAGCGGCCACCAGTCAGCACCGCGGCACCCTTGCCGTCCCGCGCCTCGGTGAGCCCGGCGGCGGCCACGCGCAGCGCGTCGGTCCAGGAAGCCTCTTCCAGGACACCGTCGGCGTTGCGAACCAGCGGACGGCGGATGCGGTCGTCGGCGGAGGCGTAACGGAAGGCGAACCGGCCCTTGTCGCAGAGCCACTCTTCGTTGACCTCGGGGTCGTCGCCCGCGAGCTTCCGCATGACCTTGCCGCGACGGAAGTCGGTCCGCTCGGCGCAGCCGGACGAGCAGTGCTCGCACACGCTCGGCGCGGATACCAGGTCGAACGGCCGCGAACGGAACCGATACGCGGCCGACGTCAGCGCGCCGACCGGGCAGATCTGGATGACGTTGCCGGAGAAGTACGACTGGAACGGCTGGCCCGAAGTGGTCCGGGAAGCCAGGTCCAGCACGTCCGCGGTCTCGGCCGTGCCGATCTGCTGGTGGGCACCGCGTTCGAGCAGTTCGATGAACGGGTCGCCGGCGATCTCGCGGGAGAACCGGGTACAGCGCTGGCAGAGCACGCACCGCTCACGGTCCAGCAGGACCTGCGAGGAGATCGGCAGCGGCTTCGGGAACGTCCGCTTCGTGTCGACGAAACGGGACTCCGCGCGGCCGTGCGCGAGCGCCTGGTTCTGCAGCGGGCACTCACCGCCCTTGTCGCAGACCGGGCAGTCCAGCGGGTGGTTGATGAGCAGCAGCTCCATCACACCCTGCTGGGCCTTGTCCGCGACGGCCGAGGTCAGCTGCGTCTTCACGACCATGCCGTCGGCGACCGTCATGGTGCACGAGGCCTGCGGCTTCGGCATCGGACGGCCACCCATTTCGACCTCGACCAGGCACTGGCGACAGGCGCCCGCCGGGTCGAGCAACGGGTGGTCGCAGAAGCGCGGGATGACCGTGCCGAGCCGTTCGGCGGTGCGGATCAGCAGCTCGCCCTTGGGCGCGATGACCGTTTCACCGTCGATGACCAGCTTGACGTGGCCTTCGGGGACCGGAATGTCCTTTGTGGACGTTTCGGGCTTGTCGGGTGCGATCGTCATGCCTGCGCCCCCACCAGTTCGCGCTTGTTCGTCTGACACAACGCGAGGAACTCCTCGCGGAAGTACTTGATCCCGCTCTGGATCGGCGAGACAGCGCCGTCACCGAGGGCGCAGAACGACCGGCCGAGGATGTTGTCGCAGACGTCGAGGAGGGTGTCGATGTCCTCTTCGGTGCCCTTGCCCTCGACCATGCGCTCCAGGATCTGCGCCAGCCAGTACGTGCCCTCGCGGCACGGCGTGCACTTGCCGCAGGACTCGTGCTCGTAGAACTGCGTCCACTTCATCACGGCCCACGGCACGGAAACGGTCTCGTTGAAGACCTGCACGGCCGTCGTGCCCAGCATCGACCCGGCTTCCGCCGCGCCCTCGAAGTCCAGCGGAACATCGAGGTGTTCCTTGGTGAACATCGGCGTGGACGAACCACCCGGCGTCCAGAACTTCAGGGGGACGCCGTCCTTCATGCCGCCCGCCATGTCCAGCAGCTCGCGCAGCGTGGTGCCGAGCGGGCATTCGTACTGGCCGGGCTTCTCGACGTGGCCGGAGATCGAGTAGATCTTCGGGCCGGGCGACTTCTCGCGGCCCATCTGACGGAACCAGTCGGACCCGCCGTTGATGATGTACGGCGCGCTGGCGATCGTCTCGACGTTGTTCACCGTGGTCGGCGCGGCGTAGAGACCCGCGGCGGCCGGGAACGGCGGCTTGAGCCGCGGCTGGCCACGACGGCCTTCCAGCGAGTCGAGCAGCGCCGTCTCCTCGCCGCAGATGTACGCCCCGGCGCCCGCGTGCACGGTGATGTCGAGGCCGAATCCGGAGTCGAGGATGTTCGGGCCGAGGTAGCCCGCTTCGTAGGCCTCGCGCACGGCCGCGTTGAGACGGCGGATGCAGTGCAGCGCCTCGCCGCGGACGTAGATGAAGCAGTGGTGCGAACGCATCGCGTACGAGGCGATGATGCAACCCTCGATGAGCGAGTGCGGGTCCGCCATCATCAGCGGGATGTCCTTGCAGGTGCCCGGCTCGCCCTCGTCGGCGTTGATGACCAGGTAGTGCGGCTTGTCCTCGTTGGGCGGCATGAAGGACCACTTGATGCCCGCCGGGAAGCCCGCGCCGCCCCGGCCGCGGAGGCCGGAGTCCTTGACCAGCTGCACGATCTGCTCGGGAGTGCCCTTGAGCGCCTTGCGGATCGCGGTGTAGCCCTCGAGGGCTTCGTAGGACTGGATCGTCCAGGAGTTGGGCGAAAGCCAGCGCTTCGTGAGGACCGGAGTGATGGGGTCTGCCATTACCTTTTCTCCACTTCCGGCAATGCGACGTCCTGCATGGCGGGTGCCGTCCAGCCGCGATCTTGTGCGACCTGCGCGCCCCGCAGGGTTTCGACGGCCTGCGAAGGACCGTCGACGTCCGTGCGGTACTGCTGCGCGTCGTCGGGGAAGAACCCGGCGAGCTGCAGTTCGGCGCCCTTGAAGCTGCTCAGCGGCGCGCCGCGCGTCGGGGCGGGCTTCTTGCCCGCCTGCAACGCGTCGACCAGTGCGACGGCCTTGTCCTCGGTCTGGTTGTCGAAGTACTCGTAGTTGACCTGGATGACCGGGGCGAGGTCACAGGCAGCGAGGCATTCGGCGTGTTCGAGGGTGATCGAGCCGGGCTCGTTCGGCGTGCCCGCGGTCTCGTTGTGCCCCAGCGGCTTCTCCTCGGAACCGAGGTGCGTCTGGAGCTTCTTGTAGATCGCGTCGCCGCCCATGGCCGCGCACAGCGTGTTCGTGCAGACGCTCACCAGGTGCTCGCCGCACGGGCGGCGCTTGTACATGGTGTAGAACGTCGCGACCGCGCTGACTTCGGCGTCGGACAGGTCCAGCTGTGCGGCGCAGAAGGCGATGCCTTCCTGGCTCACGTAACCCTGCACCGACTGCACGAGGTGCAGCAGCGGCAGCAGCGCCGAGCGCGACTGCGGGTAGCGCGAGATCAGGTTCTGCGCCCTGGCATAGGTGTCGGCGTCGAAGATGTCTTCGAGCTTCGCGTTCTCCAGGATCCCTGCCGCCTCGGCGGAATCCGGCGCGATCGCGATCACGTCGACGTCGCCACCGGCGGCGATGTGGGTCTGCTCGGCCAGGTTGGTGCCGGGCTCGGGTGTCGGTGTCGTTCCGGGCTGGGTGCTCAACGGTCCACTCCCCCCATGACGGGGTCGATCGAGGCGATGGCGGCGATGACGTCCGCCACCAGGCCGCCTTCGGCCATCGCGGGCATCGACTGCAGGTTCACGAAACTCGGTTCGCGCACGTGCACCCGCAGCGGCCTGGTGCCGCCGTCGGACACGAGGTGCGCGCCGAGTTCGCCGCGCGGCGATTCCACCGTCGTGTACACCTGACCCGCCGGGACCTTGAAGCCCTCGGTGACCAGCTTGAAGTGGTGGATCAGCGATTCCATCGACTGGCCCATGATCTTGCGGACGTGCTCGAGCGAGTTGCCGAGGCCGTCGCTGCCGAGCGAGAGCTGCGCGGGCCAGGCGACCTTCTTGTCCTCGACCATGACCGGGCCCGGCTCGAGCTTCTTCAGGCACTGCTTGATGATCCGCAGGCTCTGGTGCATCTCCTCGACGCGGATCAGGTACCGCGCCCAGCAGTCCGCGTCGGTCGAGGTCGGGATGTCGAACTCGAACTCGTCGTAGCGGGAGTACGGCTCGGTCTTGCGCAGGTCCCACGGGAGACCGGCGCTGCGCAGCACCGGGCCGGTGACACCGAGCGCGAGGCAGGCGTCCACCGGCAGGTAGCCGACGCCCTTGAGCCGGTTGCGCCAGATCGGCTGACCGGTGAAGAGCTTGTCGTACAAGGGAAGCCGCTCGTCCATCGTCTTGACGAACGCGCTGACGACCTCCTGGTAGTCGTCCGGCATGTCCTGCGCGAGGCCGCCGGGGCGGATGAACGCGTGGTTCATCCGGAGACCGGTGAGGTGCTCCAGCAGGTGCAGGACCTCTTCGCGCTCACGGAAGCCGAGCGTCATCGCGGTGGTGGCACCGAGTTCCATGCCGCCGGTGGCGATGTAGACCAGGTGCGAACCGATGCGGTTGATCTCCAGCAGCATCACGCGCAGCAGTTCGGCGCGGCGCGGGGCCTGGATGCCGAGCAGCTTCTCGACGCCGAGGCAGTACGCGAGTTCGGTGGAGAGCGGCGCGAGGTAGTCCATGCGCGTCACGAAGGTGACGCCCTGGGTCCACGTGCGGTACTCGCAGTTCTTCTCGATCCCGGTGTGCAGGTAGCCGATGACCGAGCGGAGCTGGGTGACGGTCTCGCCCTCCATCTCCAGCACGAGCCGGAGCACGCCGTGCGTCGACGGATGCTGCGGGCCCATGTTGATGACCATGCGCTCGTCGTGGCGCGAGTCCTCGATGACGTCTTCCCAGTCACCACCGGAGACGGTGTAGACGCGACCTTCGGTGGTCTCACGGGAGTCCGCGTAGTCGACGTCGTCGGTGCTGTCCGCGCCCTGGGGTCCCGTGGCGGTGCCCGTCGTGACGTCGGAGAGGTTTTCGGTACTCACGAGTACGACCTCCGCTGATCCGGCGGCGGGATCTCCGCGCCCTTGTATTCGACCGGGATCCCGCCGAGCGGGTAGTCCTTGCGCTGGGGGTGGCCGTCCCAGTCGTCCGGCATGAGGATGCGGGTCAGCGCGGGGTGACCGTCGTAGACGATGCCGAACATGTCCCAGGTCTCCCGCTCCTGCCAGTCGGCGGTCGGGTAGAGCCCGACCAGCGACGGGACGTGCGGGTCCTCGATGTCGAGAGTGACTTCCAGCCGGATGCGGCGGCGGTAGGTCATCGACGTGAAGTGGTAGACCGAGTGCAGCCGCTGCGGGACGTCGACGCCGTAGTCGACCCCGGACACCGAGCTGAGCAGCTCGAATCGGAGACCGGTGTCGTCGCGCAGGGTCCGCGCGATCTCGACGAGGTGCTCGCGGTCGACGTAGAAGGTGATCTCACCGCGGTCGACCGTGGTCTGCAGGACCGCGCTCGCCGGAACCTTGTTGTCCGCCAAGGCCGCGTAGAACTCGTCGGCGAACTCGTCGAACCAGCCGCCGTACGGGCGTTCCGCCGGGGGCGGGCTGAACGCGGGGAGGCGGACACCGCCGTAACCGGAGGTGTCACCGGTGCCGTGCACGCCGAACATGCCCTGGCGCTCTTTACCGGTGACGACCGGTTCGGCCGGGCGGACACCTTGCGGCTCCAAGCCGCCTTCGGGCCGGTCGGCGCTGGACTGCTCGCCGCCGGTCTCCGGGGTTTCTGCGTTGTCTTCGGGCACGTCGCTCACTTCTTCGCGTACTTGATCGAGGAGGCGATCAGCTCGGTGCGCTCACCACTGGCGGCGCGGATCGCGGCGCGGCGGGCGTTGATCGGCTCGTCCTGGATCTTGGCGTGCAGTTTCAGGATCGCGTCGAGCAGCATCTCGGGGCGCGGCGGGCAGCCGGGGAGGTACATGTCGACCGGGACGATGTGGTCGACACCCTGCACCACGGCGTAGTTGTTGAACATCCCGCCGGACGAGGCGCAGACGCCCATCGCCAGCACCCACTTGGGCTCGGCCATCTGGTCGTAGATCTGGCGGAGGACCGGCGCCATCTTCTGCGTGACGCGGCCGGCGACGATCATCAGATCCGCCTGGCGCGGCGTCGCGCTGAAGCGCTCCATGCCGAAGCGGGCGATGTCGTACCGGGAACCGCCGACGGTCATCATCTCGATCGCGCAGCAGGCGAGACCGAAGGTGGCAGGCCACATCGAGTTCTTGCGCGCCCAGTTGACCAGGCCTTCAAGACTCGCGAGAAGGATGCCGTTGGGGAGTTTTTCTTCGAGGCCCATGCTTCTCTAGTTCCAATCCAGGCCGCCGCGACGCCATACGTAGGCGTACGCGAAACCGACCGTCGCGATGAACAGCACGATCTCCACCAGGCCGAACATGCCCAGCGCGTCCGCGGAGACCGCGAACGGGTAGAGGAAGACCATCTCGATGTCGAACAGGATGAACAGCATCGCGGTGATGTAGTACGCGACCGGCATCCGGCCGCCGCCGACGACCGGCTGCGGCGACGGTTCGATACCGCATTCGTAGGCCGCGGTCTTCGCCCGGTTGGGGCGGCTCGGGCCGACGAGCGGGCCGAGCAGCACCGAGAGCACCGCGAAGCCGAGAGCGAGGACGAACAAGAGGACCAAGGGGAGGTACATGTTCAGGTTGGGCACCGAAGGGGTGCCTGCCTGGGTCAGCACGGGCAACATCAGCACGGGGTTTTCGCCATCCTTTCCGCGCCGCTGCGGTTTTCGAGTCGGGGTTCACCGCTTCCCTCGACCGGCACCCTAAGTCACCTGGGTCACACCGCCGAGGGTTAGGCAACCCTTACGGGCCGTGCATGACGGCCCCCTTGCTTGTGAAATAGTTCACAAGCCTCCCGTCGAGGATGTGAAGCGATTCACAAAGCATGGGGGGAGTGTAGGACGTGACTCACATTCTTGTCCCTAGCCCCCGTGCTATAAGGCGACCCTAACTTGACCATACGGCCAGCACGGTTAATTCCGACGCGCGACACCGATGACCTGCGACGTCGCCCCCAAGATCGACTCCGATGCGGGTTTTGACCGGTTCTGTCCTGTGACCGATACCACTGCCCGGAACACCTGGCGATTGGTCCAGACGTGTCGCGAACCCCGCAACTAGAGGACTACTTGCGGACGTCTCCCAGCGGCTGAAGGGGACTTTGCCCGCGTCAGACGGGGTGGAAGGAGCCTTCCGCATGCGATGCGGGCTTGGCGTCCTTCGCGAAGCGAGGGTGCGGGTGGGTGAGGCTATGTCGCGAAAGCCACTTTCGGGACGTCAGACGTCGCGAAAGTGGCTTTCGCGACCTGCTCGGCCGCGCTCGACGCAGGGTCTCAAGTCGGTCGGGCGAGCCGTGAGCCGCAGAGGCCCGGTAGCCGCCGCCCCCAATGCCGCATTGGACACGCTCAGTGTTCCCAATGCCACATTGGGGACACTGACAGCAGGGGGTTTCCCAGATCAGCTGCGAATACGCGAGCGTCAGCGCGGAGTGGGGGTGGCGCGGGCCAGCGCGGCGATCAGGCGGTCCACGCCGTCCCCGCCCTTGGCGTCGTAGCAGCCCGAGAGTCCCTTGTAGACCAGCGGAAGAATCGAGTTGATCCGCAGTCCGTACTTCGTCGCGGCGTGCATGATCTTCGGCTTCCCGATCAGCTTCGCGAACACGTTGCCGAGCCGGTAGTAGCCGCCCATCAGCTCACCGACCGCGCGCGGGTAGCCCTCCAGCGCCCGCTCACGCGACGGTCCTTCGCGCCGCGCCAGGGCCTGCACGACGAACTCCGACGCCAGCTGCGCGGACTCCATCGCGGCCGAGATGCCCTCACCGTTGAACGGGCTGACCATGCCGCCCGCGTCGCCGAGCAGCAGCAGGCCGTCGCGGTAGTGCGGGGTGCGGTTGAAGCCCATCGGCAGACCGGCGCCGCCGACCTTGCCGATGGCGTTCTCCTCGCGGTAGCCCCATTCCTCGGGCGTCCCGTCGAGCCACTGGCGCAGCAGCGCGCGGTAGTCGGTGCCGCGGAACGCGGCCGACGTCGACAGCATGCCGAGGCCGACGTTCACCGTGCCGTCGCCGAGCGGGAACGCCCAGCCGTAGCCGGGCAGCAGCTTCTCCTCGCGCGGGTCCGAGCGGTCCCACAGCTCCAGGTGGCCCTCGATGAACGGGTCGTCGTGGCGCGGGCTCTTGTAGTACTGCCGGACGGCGACACCCATCGGGCGCTTCTCGTTCTTCTGGATGCCGACGCTCAGCGCGAGCCGCGCGGAGACGCCGTCGCAGGCCAGGACCAGCGGAGCGCGGTAGCTCACCGGCGTCTTCTCCGGACCGACCTTCGCCTCGACGCCGATCACGCGGCCGGTCGGGCCGGTGATCGCACCGGTGACGGTCGTGCGCTCGTAGAGCCGCGCGCCCGCCTTGACCGCGGTCTTCGCGAGCAGGTCGTCGAAGTCCTGACGAGTACGCGAAACGCCGTACGGCGGGTAGCTGGTCAGGTCCGGCCAGTCCAGTTCCAGCGTCAGCTCGCCGGTGAGGATGCGCAGGCCTCGGCTGTGCACCCAGCCCGCGTCCTCGCTGGTGTCGATGCCGAGGTCGATGAGCTGCTTGACGCCGCGCGGGGTCAGGCCGTCGCCGCACACCTTCTCGCGCGGGAACTCGGTCTTCTCCAGCAGCAGCACGTCGACGCCCGCGCGGGCGAGGTACGTGGCGGCGGTGGAGCCGGCCGGTCCGGCACCGACGACGATGACTTCGGCGTCGTGGTCAGCGTTGCGACGGGTCATGTCCGCGAGTTTATGCGGGCTTCTTGGCACGGTGGATGGCGACGACGCCGAACGTGAGGTTCAGCCACTCCACCTCGGTCCATCCGGCGCTCGCGATGATCTCGCCCAGTGCCCGCTGATCCGGCCACGCCAGCATGGATTCGGCCAGGTAGGAGTAGGCCTCGGGGTTCGACGAGGTCCGGCTGCCGACCCAGGTGAGCAGCTTCGCGATGAACTTCCGGTGCAGGAACCGGATCGGCGGGAATGTGGGCGTCGACACTTCGCAGATCACCAGACGGCCGCCCGGTTTGACCACTCGCGCGATCTCGGTGAGCGCGGCCTTGGTGTCGACGAAGTTCCGCAACGCGAGCGAGATGGTCACCGCGTCGAAGCTGCCGTCGGCGAAGGGCAGCTTCAACGCGTCGGCGGCGACCATCGGGACGCCGCGGTGCTTGCCCGCCTTGAGCATGCCGACCGAGAAGTCCGCGGCCAGGCACCAAGCCCCGTTGCGCGCGTACTCGACGGTGGACACGCCGGTGCCCGCCGCGAGGTCCAGCACCTTCTCGCCGCGCACGGCGTCCAGCACCCGCGCGGTGGTGGTGCGCCAGCGGCGGTCGAAGCCGAAGGTCATGAACGAATTCGCGCGGTCGTAGCCGTCCGCGACGTCGTCGAACATGGCGGCGACTTCGTGCGGATCCTTGTCAAGACTCGCTCGGGACATGCCTCGAACCCTAACCCCGAGGTCCTGAGACACGTCGGCCAAGCGGGAGCAAAGCGATGCCCCGTAGGTTCACCTGGTCCGGTCGAGCAACGCCGGGGCACGGTGCGCACCGGCCCCCGCGACTCCACCGGCGAGGATCCGCCGCTCCAGCAAGCGCAGTTCCGGCCCCGGTTCGAGGCCGAGCTGATCGATCGAGACCCGGCGCGCGCGCCGGTACGCGGACAGGGCGTCGGAGGTGCGCCCGGCTCGCCAGAGAGCGTCCATCAGGAGGTACTGGGCACGCTGCCGCAACGGATGCCGCCGCACCAGATCCGCCAGCTCGACGGCCGCGCTCGCGTACCTTCCGAGGTTCAGTTCGGCCTGGTAGAGCTCTTCGAGCAGGACAAGGCGGTGCTCCGAGAGGCGCATCGTCTCGTCCGACAGCAGCGGGACGTCCAGGCCTTCGTAGGGCGCGCCGTGCCAGTGGGTGAGGGCCTGCCGGATCAGCGAGGCGCGCTGTGCGGGGTCGGCGGATTTCAGTGCCTGACTTCCCAGCGTCTCGAAGGTCTCGACGTCGAGTTCGCCGGGATGGACCGCCAGCCGGTAGCCGCCGTGGTCGAAGCCGAGCCGGTCGCCCTCGGGCAGGGCCTGCCGCAGCTTGTGGACGTGCCAGTGCAGTTTCGGCACCGCCCGCGGCTCCCACCGGTTCTCCCACAGCGCCTCGGTGAGCACGTCCACCGGCACGAAGGTGTTCGCCCGGACCAGCAGCACCCCGAGGAGCGTTCTTCTCATCCGGCCCCGCAAGGGGACCGACCGCGAACCGGAAGAGATGCCGAACGTGCCCAGTACTTCGAACCTCACGTGCCGTCCTCTCGCTCGATGGCTGAGGGGACGATGAAGGCCGGTTGTACAAATTGGATACAAATGATCTTGGGGTGATCAAGTGAGCGCGGAGAGCATCCCCTGCACCGCTCGTGGCCAGGCGAATTCCTCCGCGCGGGCCCGTGCCGCCGCACGCCGAGCGTCCTCGGGGCACTCCAGTAATCCGGTGACGGCGCCCGCGAACGCCGGGGCGTGATCGTCGACGGCCTCGCCGCAGCCGGGTCGCACGATCTCCCGCAGCGCCGACGACGCCGAGACCACCACCGGCGTCCCCGAAGCGAGCGCCTCCAGCGCGGCCGGCCCGAACGTCTCGTGTGGACCGGGCGCGAGGGAGACGTCGGCGCCGGCCAGCAGGCGCGCGACGTCGCCGCGTCCGGAGAGGAAGCCGAGGAAGGTCACCGGCAACCCGCGCGCCCGACGTTCCAGCGCCCGACGGCGGGGTCCGTCGCCCGCGATCACGAGCCGCACACGGTGCCCTGCCTCGGTCAGCTCGGCGACGGTGTCCACACTGCGCTCGACGTGCTTCTCCGGCGAGAGGCGTCCACAGTGGACGATCAGCGCGTCCGCGTCGCCGGACAGCGTGTGCCGCCAGCCGTCGTCGCGGCGGGCCGGGGCGAACGTCGTGAGGTCGACGCCGAGCGGGACACGCCGCGAGATCACCATGCTGGGTACGCCGTTGCGCCGCGCCCACCCGCCCATGCCGCGCAACGTGAGCCTGTCGGACACCTCCAGTCTGTCCGGTTCCAGCCGTTTCACCACCGCGCGAACGCGATGCGGGTCGACCGCGCGATAGCCGCCCGTGCCCGGGATCTGCGGCGCTGGAAGGAAAAACCGGCGGACGCCCGAAGGCAGCGTCTCGTCCGCGTAGCGCCGTCCTGGCACCACGAGGGTCACTTGATGGCCGCTCGCCACGTAACCGGCGCCGAGGTGGTGCAACGCCGTCCGCAGCCCGCCCGAGCGTGGCCGTAGAAGTTGGCCGGCTGGACGATGTGCATGTCAGGCCGCGCGCGCGACTTTGCCCTGAACGGCCTCGTAGTGGCCGACCAGTTCGTGGCAGACCGCAGGCCACGTGCGGCCGAGGACGACCTTGCGCGCCTTCTCCCCCAGCCTGGCGCGCAGCGCGTCGTCACGCAGGTCGTTCACCATGTCCACCAGCGCCGTCGCGAAGCCAGCCCGGTCGGCGGGCAGCAGGTAGCCGGTGCGGCCGGGCAGGACCAGGTCCTTCGGGCCGCCCGCGTTCGGCGCGAGCACCGGCAACCCGGACGCCATCGCCTCCTGGATGGCCTGGCAGAACGTCTCGTGCGGTCCTGTGTGGACGAAGACGTCGAGGCTCGCGTACGCGGCGGAAAGCTCTTCGCCGTACCGGGCGCCCAGGAACGCGGCAGCCGGGATCCGCTCGCGCAGCATCGGCAGTTCCGGCCCGTCGCCGACGACGACCACGCGGATCCCGTCGACCCCGGCGAGCGCGGTCAGCCGCTCGACCTCCTTTTCGGGCGCGAGCCTGCCGACGAAACCGACCAGCAGCTCGCCGTTCGGCGCCAGCTCGGCCCGCAACGCGGGATCGGCGTGTACCGGCGAGAACCGCTCGATGTCGACACCGCGCGCCCAGCGGTGCACCCGCGGGATGCCGTGCAGTTTCAGCTGCTCCACCGAATCCGACGACGGCGCGAGCGTGCGGTCGGCCCGCGAGTGCAGCCGCCGCACCCAGCGCCAGGCCGCGCGGGCCGCGAGGCCGAAGCCGTACGCGGCGGCGAAACCGGCGATGTCGGTCTGATACACCGCGATGCACGGCACCCGCAGCCGTCTGGCCGCGGCGAGACCGCGGGCGCCGACCACGAACGGCGACGCCAGATGCACCACGTCCGGCCCGAAATCGGCCAGCGCGGTGAGCACCGTCCTGGTCGGCACGCCGACCGGGAGGGAGTTCACCCCGGGGAAGTCGAGGGCGGGAATGCGCACGACCGGGGCGCCGAGGTACTCCCCGGGGCCCGGCCCCGGGGCGATGATCAGCACGTCGTGCGCGCGGTCGCGGAGGTGTTCCACGACGCGGAGCACGGAGTTGGTCACGCCGTTCACCTGGGGCAGGAAACTTTCGGTGACTATCGCGACTCGCACGATGCTCACCTTCGCATCCGGTTGTGACGCCCACGCCAACAAAAACGGAACAGACGACATGTCATCTCAAGGTCGTGTTCCGGAAACCAGTTTCGGCCACACTAGGCAGGCATGACCCTTCTGTCGTCAAGGCCGCCGCAACCCGTCGAGCCCGGGTTGCTGTCGAGGGCCCTCGAAGTGGCCGGGCGGCTGGCCAACGACGCGACCGACGTGATCACCGCGACCGCGGGCCGGGGCGCCCATCCGGATCCGAACGACTCACCCTTCGACTGGGTCACCGACACGGACCGGATCCTCGAACGGCACACCCGCCGCGTGCTGACCGCGGAGTTCCCCGGCATCCCCGTCGTCGGCGGTGAATTCGGCGCCGACCACGGTGCCGACGTCGCCGAATACCGCTGGGTGGTCGACCCGGTCGACGGCACCGCCAACTACGTCGCCGGCGTCCCCTGGTGCGCGTACAGCCTCGCCCTGATCGACGCTTCGGGGCCGGTGGTCGGCGTCGTCGCGGACCCGTACCGCGCCCAGATCTACGCCGCCGCGCGCGGCCGCGGGGCCAGGGCGAACGGCAAGCCGATCAGGCTGACCGACCGGCGCGGGACCGCCGGGGCGATCGTCTGCACGGAACTCACGCGCAAAGGTGTCTGGCCGGGGATGGGCCAGTTCATCGAACGGGCCGCCGCCGCGCACGCCGGGGTCCGGGTGCTGGGATCGGCGGCGCTGGCGATCGCGCAGGTCGCGCTGGGGCACGCGGCCGCGGCGGTGCTGCACAACTACCGCGAGTGGGACGTGGCGGGTTCGGTCGCGCTGGCCATCGAGTCGGGTGCCGTGGTGCTGGACCGGCACGGCGAGGACTCGGCCCTGCCGGTCGACGCCCTGCTGGTCGCGGCTCC
Organism: Amycolatopsis coloradensis; assembly: GCF_001953865.1. GTDB lineage: Bacteria > Actinomycetota > Actinomycetes > Mycobacteriales > Pseudonocardiaceae > Amycolatopsis > Amycolatopsis coloradensis. Next base: position 586,883 of record NZ_MQUQ01000015.1, on the reverse strand, counting down.
GGGAGTGGCCGACGAGGTACTGGGCTGGTGGCAGGCTTCGGTCGGCTGAGTTCGCCGTCTGATCACGCGAGTCGTCCCGCCCATCACGCGTGATCAGACGGACGACACGGCCGGCGAACGCCGGTAAGCGAGCCGCTGCCGCCGGATCCACCACAGCAGCGGTCCGGCGACCAGCCAGGTGAAGAAGATCATGCTGCCCAGCGGCAGCAGGGTGTTCGCCGCCGAGCGGCCCGCCACCCGCGCGAGTTCGGGGTCGCCGACGTCGTACTCGATGTTCACCAGCTGCCCGGCGGCCAGCCCGGCCGGGTAGAGCACGCCGTTGGCCGGGCTGTGGACGATGCCGTCGGGGGTGGCGTAGTTGATGATCGTGCGGTCGAACGTGACCGATTCGACCTGCGCGGTCGCCTGCCCGAGTTCCGCTTCGATCGAGCTGTCGTTGCGGAGGGCGGCGAACAGCAGCGAGACGCCGAGCACGGTGACGAGTGAGGCGACAACGAGGGCGGCAAACCACCCGATGCGCCTCACTCGCTCCGCTTTGGCCGTCACGACGCGAGCGTAGCGCTACCCGTCAGTGGGCGTGTCGCTCGGCGAGGAATTCGTGCGTCGCCTTGATCTGCGGGTAGGACTTCGGCGCCACCGGAACGGAAGCGGCCCGAAGTGTGGCCCCCGGGGTCCCGTTAGGACTGACCGACGGCTTGCCCTTGGTGTACAGCCAGGTCTGGAACAGGTCATACAACGGCTTGCCCGAGATCTTTTCCGCCAGCGCGATGAACTCTCCGATCACCGCCGACTTGGCCTTCTTCACCTGCTGCCAGGTCTGCAGGATCCGGAAGAACGTGTCGTCACCCACGGCCTTGCGCAACGCGTGCACCGCGAGCGCGCCGCGGTCGTAGACGGCCGCGTGGAACTGGTTCGGCTCACCGGGGTCGGCGGGCAGGACCTGCCAGAACGGGTCCTCGGCTGGCACGGAGTCGTAGATGTACTGGGCGAGTTCGTCGGCCGTGCCCTCGCCGGTCTCCTCCGACCACAGGAACTCGCCGTAGGAGGCGAAGCCCTCGTTCAGCCAGATGTCGCTCCATTTGCCGAGCGTGACGCTGTCACCGAACCACTGGTGCGCCTGCTCGTGCGCGACGACCGAGGTGTTGGAGCCGGACCGGAACGCCCTGGCGCCGTACACCGGCCGAGTCTGGTTCTCCAGCGCGAAGGTGATGCCGGTGGTGACGACACCGCCCTGCGCCTCGAACGGGTACGGACCGAACTTCGAGGCGAGGAACTCGGTGATCTCCGGCGTCCGCTCGACACTGGCCTTGGCCGCGCCGAGGGATTCGCCGAGGTCGGCGCCGTAGGCGGTGATGAACGGCTTGCCGTCCGGCGTGGTCTGCTCGTTCACCTCGAACTTGCCGACCTCCAGCGACGTGAGATAAGTCGCCTGCGGTTTGGTGCTGCGCCAGTTCCAGCGCGTCCAGCCGGGCCGCTGCACCGTCTTGCGCACGAGCGAGCCGTTGGACAGCGCCGCGACGTCGTTCGGGACCTCGACCGAGACGTCGTAGGTGGCCAGGTCGGTCGGGTGGTCGTTGGACGGGAACCACCAGGCCGCGCTCTGCGGCTCGTCGACGGCCAGCGCGCCGTCCGGGGTCTTCTTCCACGCGGTGAAGCCGTCGATCTTCACCTTCGACGGCGTGTCCGCGTAGGCCACGACGACGGTCGCCGTCTGGCCCTTCTTCAGCGGCGTCGCCGGCGTGACGGTCAGCTCACCGGTGCCGTCGGTCGACGTCGCGAACTTCGCGGGCCGGTTGTCGACCCGGACGCTCGACACCTTCAGCCCGAAGTCGAGGTTGAACGCCGAGAGGTCCTGCGTCGCGGTGAGCAGGACGGTCGTGGCGCCGGACAGCAGGTCGGTGGACGGCTGGTAGGTCAGCCGGAGGTCGTAGTGAGCGACGTCGTAGCCGCCGTTGCCGGCGTGCGGGTAGTACGGGTCGCCGACGCCGATCGAACCAGGCGCGGGTGCGGCGGCCGCGGAGCCCACGAGCAGCACCGAGACGACGCCCGCGGTCAATCCGGCGAAGCCGGCGCGAGTCTTCAAGCGCATTGCGAATCCTCCCAGGATTTGTCAGCGCGCTTGAACGTAGCCAGACGATCATCTCGAAGACACAGCCGAAGGAGGGGTTCCTAGCCTCTGGACTGAGACGGAAATCGGCTAGACAGCCCGCACGGCCGACGACACCGCCGTACGGAGGCGCGCGTGCAGCTCCCGGTGGCGCGTTCGGTCCACCCGGACCTCGACCACCCGCAGACCCGGCGCGGGCTTCAGCGCGGCACGGAACTCGGTGAGCGTCTCGGCGACGAGGTGCGGGACGCGGTAGCCCGCGCACAGCGCGCCGAGATCGGCGCCGTGCGGTGTGCCGAAGACGCGTTCGAAGCTGGCGTTGTGCTCGGGCGCGCCCTGTTCCAGCAGGGAGAAGATGCCCCCGCCGTCGTCGTTGAGGACCACGATCGTCAGGTCGGGACGCTGCTCGGCGGGGCCGGTCAGCAGGCCGCTCGCGTCGTGCAGGAACGTGAGGTCGCCGAGCAGGGCGTACGAATGTCCTCTGTGGACGGTCGCGGCGCCGATCGCGGTCGAGACCATGCCGTCGATCCCGGCGACACCGCGGTTGCGGTGCACGAGGACGTCCGGCCGCAGCCGTCCGGCGAGCGCGACGTCGCGGGTGGGGTTGGACGAGCCGACGACCAGCAGCGACCCCTCCGGGACCGCGTCGATCAACTCACGGGCCAGGCGCAGCCCGCTCGGCCACGGTTCGACGGCCAGCGCCTCGGCCACCGCCGAGGACGCCGCCTTGTCCGCGCGCTGCCAGCTGGCGAGCCACTCCGGATCGGCCGGTTTGGTCGGCTCGTCGAACCACTGGCCGACCTGCCGGACGTTGTGCGCGGGCGCGGGCCAGTCCGAATCGGGCCGGACCAGCAGCACCTCGACGTCGGGATCGGACAGGACCCGCTGGACCTGCCGGAACACCGTGGGACGGCCGATGCACAGGACCTGTTCGGGCTTGTGCCGCGAGATGAACTCCTCGACGCCGAGCAGCCAGGCGCCGGACGAGATCGCCGTCGCACCGGCCAGCCCGATACCGCCGGTCTCGGACACGACCGGCCAGCCGTGCAGCTCGGCCCATTCACTGGCCGCCTGCACACCGGTGTCGCACGCGATGACCAGGCCGGAACGAGCCGAGGGCACCACGAACGAGGGAAGCGCGCCGAAGTCGGGAAGTTCGGTCCACCGGGCGCCGTCGGGACGCCCTTCGAGTGACTCGTACCACTCTTCGTCATCGGCCCCGCCGGAAACGTCCGGCACGAGCGGCTCGCGGAACGGGATGTTCAGGTGCACCGGCCCGCAGCGCCATTCGCCGTACGCGGCGTTCCAGGCACGGCAGATCTGGCCACGCCAGTACGAGTTCTGCCCGGCACGGCGTTCGGCGACGGCGAGCTCGTCGAAGTAGCGGATGGCGTTGCCGTAGAGCTGATGCTGGTCGATGACCTGGCTCGCACCGGCGGCCCGCAGCTCGGGCGGGCGGTCGGCGGTGAGCACGATCAGCGGGACGCCCGCGCGGTCGGCCTCCAGCACGGCGGGGTGGAAGTTCGCGGCCGCGGTGCCCGAAGTGCACAGCACGGCCACCGGACGGCCGGTGCGCGCGGCGATGCCGAGGGCGAGGAACGCGGCGCCGCGTTCGTCGATCCGGACGTGCAGCTGGAGGCGCCCGGCGGCCGCCGCGTCGTAGAGCGCGATCGACAGCGGGGCGTTGCGAGAGCCGGGGCAGAGCACGACGTGCGAGACGGTGTTGCGAACGAGTTCGTCGACGATGACCCTGGCCTGCGCGGTGGAAGGATTCACCGGCAGACCTCGGATTTCACACTACGACTCACGGCCACACGTCCTATTCTCCCAAACGTGGATGACGCCCAGGTTTCCGAGCTGTTCGACCCCGCCTTGTGGACGGAAGTCGAAGGTTTCGACTTCACCGACATCACCTATCACCGCTCCTCTGAGAGCCGCTCAGGCAAACGTGTCGTGCGCATCGCGTTCGACCGTCCCGAGGTCCGCAACGCTTTCCGTCCGCACACCGTCGACGAGCTGTACCGCGCGCTCGACCACGCGCGGATGAGCTCGGACGTCGGCTGCGTCCTGCTCACCGGCAACGGCCCGTCACCGAAGGACGGTGGCTGGGCGTTTTGTTCCGGTGGTGACCAGCGTATTCGCGGACGCTCCGGGTATCAGTACGCGGACGGGGAGACCTCGGACACGATCGATCCGGCGCGGGCCGGGCGGCTGCACATTCTCGAGGTCCAGCGGCTGATCCGGTTCATGCCGAAGGTGGTCATCGCGGTGGTCCCGGGGTGGGCCGCCGGTGGCGGGCACTCGCTGCACGTGGTGTGCGACCTCACGCTCGCCTCGGCCGAGCACGCGCGGTTCAAGCAGACCGACGCCGACGTCGGCTCCTTCGACGGCGGCTACGGCTCGGCGTACCTCGCCAAGCAGGTCGGGCAGAAGTTCGCGCGGGAGATCTTCTTCCTCGGCCGCGAGTACACGGCCGAGCAGATGCTGGCGATGGGCGCGGTCAACTCCGCCGTCCCGCACGCGGACCTCGAGACCGAGGCGCTGGACTGGGCGTGGGCGATCAACGGCAAGTCGCCGACGGCGCAGCGGATGCTGAAGTACGCGTTCAACCTCACCGACGACGGCCTGGTCGGCCAGCAGCTCTTCGCGGGCGAAGCCACCCGGCTGGCCTACATGCAGGACGAGGCCGTCGAAGGCCGCGACGCCTTCCTGGAAAAGCGCTCCCCCGACTTCTCCGCGTTCCCCTACTACTACTGACCACCCCGCGTTTCGTCCTCTAGTTGCGGTAGTTGGTAACACGAACCACCGCAACTAGAGGACGAATTGCGGGCATAGGGTGGCGGGATGCGTGCGGTCGGGGTGGACGGGAGTCCGGAGTCGATCACCGAGCTGACCTCGGCACTGACCGAGGCGCTCGGTGGCGGCCCGGCCGTCCTCCCCTACGCGTCGGAGGCCCTGCGAGACGCGATGGAACCGACACTCCCGGCCGAACCCGGGACGGCGGTGATCATCGCCACCTCGGGGTCCACCGGCGAGCCCAAGGGCGTCCTGCTCTCGGCCGCCGCGCTGGCCGCGTCGGCCCGCGCCACCCACGAGCGGCTCGGCGGACCGGGGCACTGGCTGCTCGCGACCCCGGCGCAGTACATCGGCGGTCTCCAGGTACTGGTCCGCTCACTGCTGGCCGGGACGACGCCGTCGGTACTGCACGCCTCCGGTTTCCGGCCGGACGACTTCGCCGAAGCCGCCGCGCCACTCCTCTCGCTGGACGGGCCGCGCTACACCGCGCTCGTCCCGACCCAGCTGGGGCGGCTGCTCGACGCGGGTGGCCCTGGACTGGCCGCGGCCCGCGCGTTCGACGCGATCATCGTCGGCGCCGCGGCGACGACCACGGAACTACGGGAGCGCGCTGCCGGAGCGGGCGTGAAGATCGTGCCCGCGTACGGCATGAGCGAGACCGCCAGCGGCTGCGTCTACGACGGCGTACCGCTGGATGGAGTACACGTCGAACTCGAGGACGAGCGGGTCTGTATCACCGGTGACGTGCTCGCGCACGGCTACCGACTGCGACCTGACCTGACTTCGGAGTCCTTCGCAGGAGGCCGGTTCCGCACTTCCGACCGCGGCCGTTTGTCACCCGATGGACGTCTGGAGATCCTCGGGCGGATCGACGACATGATCAACACCGGTGGGGTGAAGGTGGCCGCCGCGGCGGTCGAAAGGATCTTGACCGCGCAGCCCGGAATCCGCGACGCGTGCGTGGTCGGGGTACCTGATCCCGAGTGGGGCGAAGCGGTCGTCGCACTCGTCGTCGGCGCTGGTTGCGACGTCGACTCGCTGCGAGCGGCGTGCCGCGACGCGGCCGGTGCGGCGGCCGCCCCGAAACGGGTCGAATTCACCGAAGAACTGCCGTTGCGAGGTCCCGGAAAGGTCGACAGGACGGCCGTCCGCGATCTCCTACGAAGGTCGTGAATTCTCCACCGATCACCGGGACGTTGTTGACATGGTCATTACCCGCGGGTTTACGTCTAGGGCATGACGCGCTGGACACGCACAGTATTGGCCTGCACCGCCGTCACGCTGGGTCTGGTCGCTTTGGCCGGGCCCGCGCTGGCGGACGAACCGGAAACCGCCGTTCCGAACAGCGGCACCCTCACCTGGACGCTCGAAGACACCATCAAGGATCTGAAGTAGCACGATGCGTCCCCTGCTCGCGGTGGCTCGGCACCGCGAGCGGGTGACGAGCCCCGCATACCGGCCGGTAGCCGCCAGGGCCAGAATGGCGGCATGGCGACTGCTGGTGAATGGATCGAAGGGGCGCGCCCGCGAACGCTGCCCAACGCGGTGGCGCCGGTGGTCGCCGGGGTCGGCGCGGCGGTCGCGCTCGACGGCTTCTCCTGGCCCCGTTCGGTCCTCGCGCTGCTGGTCTCGCTCGCCCTGATCGTCGGCGTCAACTACGCCAACGACTACTCCGACGGCATCCGCGGCACCGACGAGAACCGCGTCGGTCCACTGCGCCTGGTCGGCTCCGGTGCCGCGAAACCGAAGGCCGTGCTGGTGGCCGCTCTCGTGGCCCTCGGGCTCGCCGGGATCCTCGGGCTCGTGCTGGTCGCGATCAGCGGGCTGTGGTGGCTGCTGGCGATGGGCGCGGTCTGCATCCTCGGCGCCTGGTTCTACACCGGCGGCAAGAAGCCTTACGGCTACTACGGTTTCGGCGAAATCGCGGTCTTCGTCTTCTTCGGGCTGGCCGGCGTGCTGGGCACGGTGTACGTCCAAGCCGGACAGCTCAGCTGGACGGCGTTCGGCTGCGCGGTCGCCGTCGGCGCGTTCTCGACCGGTGTGCTGACCGCCAACAACCTCCGCGACATCCCGACCGACATCGAATCCGGCAAGCGCACGCTCGCCACCCGACTCGGTGACAAGGGCACCCGGCGGCTTTACCTGGTGCTGATCGCGGTGCCGTACGTCGTCAGCGTGCTGCTCGCCTTCGTGACGCCGTGGGCGCTGCTGGGCCTGCTGACCGCGCCGCTGCTGCTGAAGTCGGTCAAGGCCGTCGGCGGCGGCGAACAGGGGCGGGCGCTGATCCCGGCACTGCGGGACACCGGCCTCGCCATGCTGGGGTGGGCGATCCTGACCGCGGTCGCTCTCGCGCTCTGACGTCTTGTGAGTGGGCTGAGGGCCCCTTCGCTGCGTGTGACGCGGGGAAAGACCCCTTCGGGCCCCCTCGGCCCACGTCGGGCTCAGGTGAGCGAAGAGGCGTGAACGGACCGTTCATTCCTTGGGTTTCCCGCTTCAACCCACTATCCGTTGGTGTCGCCGGAGGTGGCGCCTACTACCGGTGGCCCCGGCGATAGCAAAGGTCCCTTGCTCCTTTGGCGATCCCGCCATCTTGAGGTAGGCCCGGGTCGTGAGTGGCGATTCGGCTAGAGCCAGGAGTGCCTCGGGTACCCGCCGGGTTCTGAGGGCGAGTGACCGCAGGACCGTGGTGCCCAGTGGCTGTGTCGCGAAAGCCACTTTCGGGACATCAGACGTCGCGAAAGTGGCTTTCGCGACACCCGAGCCGGCTGGTGCGGCCTCCCGCTCCGGCACCCTGGTCGCGCCTAGACCACCGGAGCGAGTTTCCCGCTCACCAGGAACTCCTGGTACATCTCCCGGTACGGCGCGATGTCGATCTGCTTCTGCGCCAGCCACTCGTCGTTGTAATACGTGTTGGCGTACCGCTCACCGCCGTCGCACAGCAGCGTGACGACACTGCCCGCCTGGCCTTCCGAGATCATCCGCGAGATCAGCGTGAACGCGCCGAAGAGGTTCGTCCCGGTCGAGCCGCCAGCCCAGTGCCCGGTGCGTTCACGCAGCAGCCGGATGGCCGCCAGCGAACCGGCGTCCGGCACCTGGAGCATCTCGTCGATCACGCCGGGCACGAACGACGGCTCGACGCGCGGCCGCCCGATGCCCTCGATCCGCGACGGCATGCCGGTCGCGTAGTCGAGCGCGCCGGTCTCCCAGGCGCCGAAGAACGACGAGTTCTCCGGGTCGACGACGGCGATCTTCGTGGTGTGGCGCTTGTAACGCACGTAGCGGCCGAAGGTCGCGCTCGTACCGCCGGTTCCGGCGCCGACCACGATCCAGGTCGGCACGGGGTGCCGCTCGGACTGCATCTGCGCGTACACCGATTCGGCGATGTTGTTGTTCCCGCGCCAGTCCGTCGCGCGCTCGGCGTAGGTGAACTGGTCGAGGTAGTGGCCGTTGCACTCCGAAGCGAGCCGCTCGGCCTCCGGGTACATGTCCGGCGCGCGGTCGACGTAGTGGCATTCGCCGCCGTAGAACTCGATGAGCGCGATCTTCTCCGGCGAGGTGCTCCGCGGCACCACGGTGATGAACCGCAGTCCGAGCATCCGCGCGAAGTACGCCTCCGACACCGCCGTCGAGCCGCTGGAAGCCTCGACGAGCACGGTGTTCTGCCCGATCTGGCCGTTCACCAGGCCGTACAGGAACAGCGAACGCGCGAGCCGGTGCTTGAGCGAGCCTGTCGGGTGGACGGACTCGTCCTTCAGGTACAGGTCGATGCCCCACTCCGCGGGCAGCGGGAAGACGTGCAGGTGTGTGTCGGCGCTGCGGTTCGCGTCGGCCTCGATGATGCGGACGGCTTCGCGGACCCAGCTCCGGCTGTGCAGCCGGCTCACGCTGTCCCGTCCACCCGGTCGCCGCGCAGCTGGGAGCGCAGTTCGGCACGAGCGCGAGCGCGCTTTTCGTTGCGGCGGGCGAGCCCGGCGGTCACGCGCGCGTTCAGCGGGCGGAACAGCAGCAGGCCCAGCGGCAGCCCCACGACCAGGCCGATCAGCATCGCGACCAGCAGCGGGACGTTCACCAGCAGCAACCCACCGCCGATGACCCCGACCAGGACGAACCTGGCCAGCACGTACAACGTCAGGTCACGGGCGAGGTGATCGGCGATTTCCGGATTGTCGCTCACATCAACGCAGGCTACGCGCTGCCGTTGCGGCCGTCCTCCAGGCCCGCGTTGTTGGGCCGTCCTTCGAACCGGGTCGAGAGCACGACGGTGGTGTTCGTCCGGCCGACGCCGGGAATGCGCCGCAGCCGGTTGAGCGCCGCCTCCAGGTCGTCGACGGTCGCCACCCGCACCTTGACGACGAACGCCTCGTCACCCGCGACGGCATAGCAGCTTTCGACCTCGTCCAGCGCCCCGAGCGCGTTCGCGACGTCCTCGTCGCTCGCCGTGTCGGTGGGGTGGATGCCGACCAGCGCCGTCACCCCGAGTCCGACCGTGCTCGGATCGACCATGGCGTGGTAGCCGGTGATCACGCCGGCGGCCTCGAGTTTGCCGACCCGCTCGTGCACCGATGAGGCCGACAGCCCGACAGACCGGCCGAGGTCGGCGTAAGTAGCCCTGCCGTTCTCACGCAATGCCGCGATGATCTTCCGATCCACCTGGTCCACCGCTACACCTTAGGTGCCACGGCCCGATTCGCATGACCAGGGCACGTTTTCGTACCTCCGTGACAAGACCGCGGTACCCGGCGGCGCATGTCGCGGTTGTCGGTTTTGACCTTTAAGGGCTCTTTACTGTTGGACAACCGTTCGAGTACTCGACGGGTGAGATGCAACGATTGCCGTGTTGGCTACCCGGTACGACGGCTTCCGGTTTAGCAGTGGAGCCGTGAAGGAGGCGGAAAATGACCGCGACGATGGGCGGAAGGTTGCTCACCCCCGGCGAAGTGGCGGCCCTGTTCCGGGTTGACCCCAAGACCGTCACCCGCTGGGCGACCGCGGGCCGGATCGGCTCGATCCGCACTCCCGGCGGGCACCGCCGGTTCCGGGAGGCCGAGGTGAACGAACTCCTCGCCGAACTCACCACCGACGCCAGCGAGCCCACTCGCAAGGTCTGACCTGGCATTTCTCGTAAAAGAGACCCCGGTGACGAAGGGTACGAAACGGCCCTTCGTCACATTGGGGTATCCATGAGTCCCCCCGCGCGCGGCAAAGAGGCTAGCCTCGTGGGACTGAGCTACGTCCTCCACGCGGAAAGGGACCGAGCATGATCTATCTGCTCGCGGCCATCGGAGCGCTCACCGTCGCCGTTGTCTTGTGGCGCGCGTTCGGGATCGAGCGTGTCGGGGTGCCCTCGTCGCGACCGACACTGGCCCCGGACGACGACCCCGACTTCCTGCGCAAGCTCGGTGAGCAGCAGCGCAAGGGTAAAGACGAGGACAAAGAGTAAAGACCAGGCCTGGGAGCGCAGCTCCTCCGTTGAGGGTGGCGGCGGGGGCATGGATGGACTAGGGCTGGATCCGTTGGTACTGCTGGCCGCCGAAACCGTCCGCGACGGTGGCGGCGAGTTCCAGCAGCGCGAGCCGGGTGCCCTCGTCGAGCCGGTCCAGTTCGATCTCGGCGCCCTCTTCCAGATGCGGGTCGAACGGGATGCGGCAGACCGAACGGACCCGCGCGCCGAAGTGCGCGGAAAGCTTGTCGAGGTCGACGGAGCCGCCCTTCGGCCGCACCGAGTTGATCACCGCGACGGAACGTTTGACCAGGTCGCCGTAGCCGTGCGCTTCCAGCCAGTCGAGCGTGGCCGAAGCACTGCGCGCGCCGTCCACGGAACCTGACGAGACCACGACCAGCGCGTCCGCGACGTCCAGGACACCCTTCATCGCCGAGTGCATCAAACCGGTCCCGCAGTCGGTGAGCACGATGTTGTAGAAGTGCTCCAGCAGGTTGACCGTGCGCCGGTAGTCGTCCTCGGAGAACGCCTCGGAAACCGCCGGGTCCTGCTCGCTGGCGAGGATCTCCAGCCTGCTCCCGCCCTGCGAGGTGTACGAACGGACGTCGCTGTACCTGGTGATCTTGTCCGCGTCCCGCAGCAGGTGCCGGACGGTCGCGGTGGTCTCGATCGGGATCTTCTGCGACAGCGTCCCGCGGTCCGGGTTCGCGTCGACGGCGACGACCCGGTCACCGCGCAGCGACGCGAACGTCGAGCCCAGCGTGGTGGTCGTGGTGGTCTTGCCGACGCCGCCCTTGAGGCTCAGCATCGCGATCTTGTAGCACCCGCGCAACGACTGGTTGATCTGCGCGATCAGTTCACGCTTGCGGGTGTCGGCCGGACTCTCCCCCGGGTTGACGAGCTTCCCGGTGCCCACGTAGAGCGCCTTGCGCCAGCCCGACTGCGGCTTGCGCTTCTGCGGTTTGACCAGGCTCGCGGTGGCGAGTTCGTCCGGAAGGGCGTGCCTGCCCTGCGGCTGCGGGAGCCCCGGCACCGCAGGCTGCTGGACAGCCTGCTGCGGCGGCGGCGCGTACTGCTGCTGAGGCGGGTACTGGGCGGCCTGCTGCTGAGGTTGCTGGGGCTGCTGCTGAGGTTGCTGGGGCTGCAACGGAGGCAGGTTCTGGTCGTAGGGCTGGTGATAGTGCCCGTGCGACGGCTGCGGCAGCGGCTGCTGCGGTTGAGCGGGCTGCTGCGCGTACTGGCCCGGCTGGGCCTGCGGCTGCGGATACTGGGCCTGTGGCGGGTACTCGGGCTGGACGACCTGCGTCGGCTCCGCCTCGAAGCCCGCGGCCGGATGCGGCGCCGAATCCGTCCTGTCCTCGGAGAACAACTCCGAGGGCTGGACGCTCTCGGTGGGTTCGGGGTGGCCAGGAGCCGGTTCTTCGCTGGGTCCGGTCACCGCTGAATTCCTCCTCCGCGCACGTCTTCCCCCGTTACCTCAGTATTGACGGTAGTCGGCTCGCGTGCAGCGGCGACGGTCAGCCCCCGGCGTAGGAGTGCAGACCCGAGGTGACCAGGTTCACGAAGAACATGTTGAAGATCGTCGCGGAGAAGCCGACGATGTTGATGATCGCGGCCCGCTTCCCGCGCCAGCCAGCGGTGGCCCGGGAGTGCAGGTACGCCGCGTAGACGACCCACGCCACGAACGCGACGGTCTCCTTGGGGTCCCAGCCCCAGAACCGGCCCCACGCCGCCTCCGCCCACACCGCGCCGCAGAGCACGCCGAAGGTGAAGATCGGGAAGGCGAAGATGGTGGTGCGGTAGGCGATGCGGTCGAGCACGTCCGCGGCGGGCAGCTTCGAACCGAACTTGGCGAACTTCGCCGGGTCGTCGTCGTGGGCGGCGCGGAAGAGGTAAAGGACGCTCGCGACACCCGGCACCAGGAAGACACCCGAGCCGATGATCGCCGCGGACACGTGGATGACCAGCCAGTACGACTGCAACGCGGGTTGCACCGGCGCGGCCGTCGTGTACAGCATGGTGCCGTTGACGAACATCAGGATCACGACCGGCAGCAGCAGGAAGCCGCTGAGGTGGCGGACCGGGAACTTCCGCATGATGACGAGCCAGGTCACGACGGCGATGAAGGTCGTGGCCATGCCGTATTCGTAGAGGTTGCCCCACGGCGCGCGGTGCACGGCGAGCCCGCGCAGCACGATCGCGGACAGGTGGAGCAGCGCGGCCAGCACCAGCAGCGCGGCGCCCATGCGGCCGATGCGCTCGGGGCGGCCGATCTCGCGCGGGGGCTCGGCCGGCGTCATGGTGGTCACCGGCGGACCACCCGCGCCGACCAGTTCGCGGGAGCGCTGCATGCTGCGTTCGGCCGCCAGGCGGCCCTTCGCCCCGAACCCCTGCTCGATGAGGGCGAACATCAACGCGATGACGTAGATCGCCGCCGCGGTGGTGTAGGAGTAGTCGCTGTACTGGGACAGCGTCTCGTTGATCGGCATGACCTCTAGTTGCCTCTCTGCCCCTGGACCAGCTTGCCGCTGATCCGCTGGAACTCTTCGCCGTAGCCCGCCTGATCGGTGCGCGCCAGCCCGGCGACCTCGATCACGGTACCTGGCTCACCGTCGCGTCCCGGGGTCACCCGGACCCATACCCGGCGCCGCTTGACCAGCAACGATCCCGCCAGCCCGATCAGCATCGCGACCGCGCACACCAGCACCCAGTCCTGCACCGGGTCGTGCGAGACCTGGATGGCCACCCATTCTCCGACGCCGTCGAAGCGGACCTTCGTGCCGTCGTCCAGCACGGTTTCCTGTCCCTGGTCCAGGTTCTGCCGGGTGAGCTTCTTGAGCCTGCCGTCCTCGACGAGCGACTGGTCGATCTGGAAGATCGACTGCCCGCGGCCGGCGTCGAGGCCGAGGTCGCCGCGGTAGATGTCGATGGCCACCGCCGGCTTCTTCGCCTCGGGCCGCGACGACGTCAGCACGTTGCCGTGCATGAACGCGGTCGGGGCGAGCAGGCCGGTGATCGCGAGCTGCCGGGTGCGGCGTTCGATCGGGTCGGTGATGCCGGGCTGGTCGATCTTCGTCGCGCCTTCGGAGAGCTTCGTCGGCTCGTCGGCGGGACGCCACGGCGTGAGATTGGTGCGGACGGTGCCGTCCGGGAAGGTCACCGTGAACTTCGGGGAGTAGCCGAAGTTCAGCAGGTAGACGCGGTCGCCTGCGGTGCGCAGCGGCGAGTTGACCTCGAGCCCGTACGGCTTCCACGCGCCGGTCTTCAGGTCTTCGCCGGACTGGTACTCCATGTTGGAGTGGTAGTAGTTCGCCTGCCCGGCCTCGGTGTAGCGCGCCTCGAAGTCCTTCAGGCGGATGCAGAACGGGTTCAGGTCGGTGCCGTCGACGCGGAGACCGGCGTTGAAGGTGTCGTAGCCGAGGATCCCGGAGTTGCACCACTGGCTGTCGTCGGCCTGGACGATGACCTGGCCTTCGTAGCCGAAGAGCTTGCCCAGCGCGAAGAAGATGATCAGGCCGAGCATGCCGAAGTGGAAGACGAGGTTGCCGGTCTCGCGGAGGTATCCGCGTTCGGCGGAGATGCTCCGGACGCCGTCGGCCTCTTCGCGCTCTACGCGACGCCATCCCTTGAGCAGCGCGTGAGTGTCCTTCATGACCGCTTCGGGAGTCCGATCGGTCGTGGTGGACAGATGGTGCGGCATCCGCGCGAGCTTGCGTGGCGTGAGCACCGGCTTCGCGCGCATCGCCTTCGCGTAGTCGAGGCTGCGCGGCGCGAGGCAGCCGATCAGGGAGACCATCAGCAGGATGTAGATCGCCGAGAACCAGACGCTGCCGTAGACCTCGAAGAACTGCGTGCGGTCGAGCAGTTCGCCCCACCAGCCGTGCGCGGCGATGTACTCGTCGGTCTTGGCGACGTTGAGGTTCCGCTGCGGCAGCAGGGCGCCGGGCATCGCGGCGAGCGCGAGCAGGAACAGCAGCACCAGCGCGGTGCGCATCGACGTCAGCCCGCGCCACGTGTTGCGCAGGAAGGCGAGGACTCGCTTCAGCGGCGTCTGGCGGTATTCCTTCTTGGGTGGGGCTTCAGTGGTGGTCACAAGGGCAGCCTGAGTTCGGTCACGAGGGTGTTCCGGATCCAGCCGGTCATGTCGCCCCACAGCCCGGTCACCAGCAGCACGCCGACGACCAGCAACAGGACGCCGCCGAAGACCTGCACCTGACGGCCGTGGCGGCGCAGCCAGTCCGTCGCGCGGACGGCCCAGCGGGCGCCGAACGCGATGAGGAGGAACGGGACGCCGAGTCCGAGGCAGTAGACCAGGATCAGCACGTACCCGCGCACCGCCGCCCCGCCGGTGGCGCTGGCCATGGAGATGACCGCGGACAGCGTCGGCCCGATGCACGGCGTCCAGCCGAGCCCGAACACCGCGCCCAGCACCGGCGCGCCCCACAGTCCACCGCGCGGCACGTGGTGCGACCGGAACTCGCGCTGCAGTCCCGGGATCCAGCCGAGGAAGACGAGCGCCATCGCGATCGTCAGCACGCCGCCGAGGCGCTGGAGGAGGTCCATGTTGAGCTGGACGGCGTCGGCGATCCACACCAGCGTCCCCAGCGTCACCACGAAGACGACGGTGAACCCGAGCACGAACAGCGCCGCCGCGCCGACGACGGCGTAGCGGCCCTTCTTGCGCTCCTCGCCGGGGCTGACCGCGGGGGCGTCCGCGCCGACCAGCGCCGCGAGGTACGCGAGATACCCCGGCACCAGCGGGACGACGCACGGCGACGCGAAGGAGATCGATCCGGCCAGCAGCGCGACACCCGCGGCGAGCAGCAGCGGCCCGGAAAGCGCCAGCTCGGTTACACCCGTCGCCAACGTGGCCACGCCTCTCGAGGAGTTACAGGGTTCACGCAAAGGAGCGTAGGCAGTGTGATCCAGGTGAAAACGCCGGGGCTTGCCCAACGGGACCTACGTCGCACCCGATCAGGACGTTGGTCCCGTCTTCCCTTCCCCCGCGTTTCGTCCTCTAGTTGCGGTAATTCACTGGCGAACTACCGCAACCAGAGGACTACTTGAGGGTGTCGGGCGGCGTGAGCGGGATGGTCGGGAAGGCGGGGGCGGCGTCCACCGGCTTGGGACGGCGGTCCCGGAACACCCAGCCGCCGGCGAGGCCGCCGAGGAAGCCGAAGAGGTGCGCCTGCCAGCTGATCCCCGCGTCCTGAGGGAACAAGCCGGCGAACTGATAGGCGAAGCACAGCGCCATCACCAGCCCGATGACGATGTCGATCTTGTGGCGATCGAAGATCCCGCGCACCAGGACGTACCCGAAGTACCCCATGACCAGGCCACTCGCGCCGACCCCGACGGTGCCGGAGTCGTGAAGAGTCCAGGCGCCGAGTCCACTCGACACCGCGATCAGCACCGTGACGCTGAGGAACTTCTTCACTCCGCGATACGCCGCGAGGAACCCGAAGATGAACAGCGGCCCCGAGTTGAACTCGATGTGCCCCCAGCTGGCGTGCAAGAGCGGCGCGGTGAGCACCGTCGGCAGTGAGCTGACCTCGCGCGCCCGCGTCCCGTATTCGTACATGAGGCGGTAGCCGTCGACAGCGTTGTAGACCTGGATCAGCCAGATGACCACGAGCACGCCGACCATGACCCAGAGGGCCTTCTTGGCCTCCGCGATCATGGCCTCGGCGTCACGTTGACCGGATCTGGGCACGCCCGAAGCAGTCGTCATTTCCTTCTCCCCAGTCAGAGCCGCTTCACGCGGCCGGATGAGGAGGATAACCAGTCGCCGCGATTCGTCCTCTGGTTGCGGTAGTTCGCTGGCGAACGACCGCGACCAGAGGACGAATCGCGTGGGGGTCAGGCGGGTTCGGCGACCAGGCGTTCGACGACGGGCAGCAGGTCCGAGGCCAGCAGGCTCCGCAGGAACACCGCCGCGACGCGGTGCTGTTTGTCCAGCACGATCGTCGACGGGATGATGTTGCGCGGATAGCCCGAAAGCTGCAGCAGCGTCCGCCCGGACGGATCGTAGATCGACGGGTACGTCAGCTTCCGGTCCCGCATGAAGTCCTGCGGCGGCTTCCGGTCGTTGTCGCGCAGGTCGATGCCGACCACCTCGACGCCGGACGCCTTGGTCTGGTCGTAGAGCTTCTGCATCTCCGGCGCCTCGACGCGGCACGGCGGGCACCACTGGCCCCACAGGTTCAGCACGACGACCTTGCCGGGGAAGCCGGCGGTCGAGAGCTGCTTGCCCTCGTTCATCAGGTCGTCGCCGGACAGCGTCGGCGACTGCTGGCGGTCCGCGACGTCGTAGGTGATGTCGACCTTCCCACCCGGCGACACGAAGTTGAAGCTGCCGCCGGTGACGACGGCGTCCTTGCCCGTCGTGCAGCCCGTGACGACGAACAGCAGCGCCGCCAAGGACGCCAGCGCGCGCTTCATGCCCCGGTCACCTTCGGGTCGGTCGTACCGGCGGGCTCGCTGTAGACGATCCGCACGAGTTCCTCGCCCTCGAAGACCAGGCTGGTCAGCGAAGCGAGCGAGCACTGCCGGACACGCGGGTCGTGCCAGAGCCGCTTCGCCTCCAGGAACCGCCGCACGGTCCAGATCGGCAGCTGGTGCGAGACACACAGCGCCTCGTGCCCCGCGGCCGCCTGCCGTGCCCGGTAGATCGCGCCGAGCATGCGGTGCGCGATCTCGACGTACGGCTCACCCCACGACGGCCGGAACGGGTTGACCAGCTTCGGCCAGTGCTTCGGCTCGCGAAGGGCGCCATCACCGACGGCGACCCGCTCGCCTTCGAACTGGTTGTCCGCCTCGATGAGCCGATCGTCGGTGTCGACGTCGAGCCGGTGCGCGGCGGCGATCGGCGCCGCGGTCTCCTGCGCACGCTGAAGCGGCGAAGCGACGACATGCGTGATGTCGTGCGTCGCGACGGCTTCGGCGACCGTGAGGGCCTGGCGCTGGCCACGATCCGACAGTTTGAAGCCGGGCAGGCGGCCGTACAGGATCTGGTCCGGGTTGTGCACCTCACCGTGGCGGAGCAGGTGCACGATCGTCGTCTCGCTCACGCCTGGACCGCCTCGGCGGCGGCACGTGCGGCCACCCGCAGCGCGGAGGAGATGATCTCGAACTCGGCGTCGCCCATGGCCGCGTTGACGAACCAAGCCTCGTACGCGCTCGGCGGCGCGTAGACGCCGTTGTCGAGCAGCGCGTGGAAGAACGCCGGGAACCGCCAGGTCTCGGAGGCCTGCGCGCCCGGGTAGTTCGTCACCGGGCCGTCGCTGAAGAACACGCTGACCAGGTTGCCCGCGTACTGCACGGTGTGCTTGACCCCGGCCTCGGTCAGCGATCGGCCGAAGAGGTCGCCGAGCCGCTTCGCGTTGGCGTCGAGGGCCGCGTACACGGCGTCGTCGGCCGCGCGCAGCGTCGCGAGCCCGGCGGCGACGGCGACGGGGTTCCCCGACAGCGTTCCCGCCTGGTACACCGGCCCGCCCGGGGCCAGCTTCGCCATCACGTCGGCGCGGCCGCCGAAGGCCGCGGCGGGCAGCCCGCCGGACATGACCTTGCCGAAGGTGTACAGGTCACCGGCGACGCCTTCGAGGCCGAACCAGCCCGCCTTCGAGACGCGGAACCCGGTCATCACCTCGTCCATGATCAGCAGCGCGCCGTGCTCGTGCGCGATCTCCTTGAGCCCGGCGTTGAAACCGTCGACCGGGGCGACGGCGCCCATGTTGCCCGCGGCGGCTTCGGTGATGATCGCGGCGATCGACTCGGGGTTGTCCACAAAGGACTTCCGGACGGCCTCGAGGTCGTTGTAGGGCAGGACGATCGTGTCGGCCGCCTGCGCGCCGGTGACACCGGGTGACGTCGGGAGGCCGAGCGTCGCGACGCCGGAGCCCGCTTCGGCGAGCAACGCGTCGACGTGGCCGTGGTAGCAGCCCGCGAACTTGATGATCTTCGCCCGGCCGGTGAACCCCCTGGCCAGCCGGATCGCGCTCATCGTCGCCTCGGTGCCGGAGTTGACCAGGCGGACCTGCTCCACCGGCTCGACGCGGCCGATGATCTCCTCGGCCAGTTCGACCTCACCGAGGGTCGGCGTGCCGAACGACAGCCCGTTGACGGCGGCTTCGCGCGCGGCGGAGACGACGGCCGGATGCGCGTGCCCGAGGATCATCGGCCCCCACGACGAGACCAGATCGACGTAGCGGTTGTCGTCGGCGTCCCAGAGATACGGGCCCTCGCCGCGCACCATGAACCGCGGGGTTCCGCCGACGGAGTTGAAGGCCCGCACCGGCGAGTTCACCCCGCCCGGGACCACGGCCTTCGCTCGTTCGAACCATGCCTTGGACTGATCGACTCCGGTAGTCACGTCCCCAGTCTCGCAAATCCCGGATGACACCCGCCGTCGAGTCCTCGCGGTGCCGGGCGCGGCGTGACCGGCCCCACTAGGGTGGAACCACTCCTGTCGAAACCCTCGCGGAGGAATCCACGTGTCCACGGTGCGGCCGCCGACCCATCACCGCCGCCTGCGCTGGCAGGCGCTGGCCGGGTTCGTCGCCATGGCGGCGATCGTGGGCGGCGTCGCCGCGCTGGCCGTGGCCACCCGCACCGAGGCGCACAACGCGCTGGCCCGCCCGTCGTGGGCGCCACCGGGCTGGCTCTACGGTCCGGTGTGGTCGGTCCTGCTCCTCGTGGTCGCCGTCGCGGGCTGGTGTTACTGGCGCACCGACGGCGAAACGCGCGGCTTCGCCTTCTACGGTGTCTGCCTTCTGTTGACGCTGCTGTGGACGCCGCTGTTCTTCGCCGGTGGCGCGCACGTCCTGGCACTGGCCGACGTCGTCGTCCTGGATTTCGTCGTGCCCATCACGATGATGGAATTCGCCCGCCGGTCGAAGCTCGCGGCGTGGCTGCTCGTGCCGTATCTGCTGTGGCTGCTGTTCTCGACAGCGGTCAACGCCGCCGTCGTCTGGCTCAATTAGTCCCTGGGCTTGCGCCCCTTGGCCCGGACAGCGAGCAGGAACTGGCGGATCGCGTCCACCACCAGGATCGCGGCCAGTACGCCCAGTCCGATGGCACCGGCGAGCGGGCCGCCGAAGTAACGCTGTGATTCGAGGGTCGTTTCGCCGTAGGTGATCAGGACCGGGACGACACCGGCCTTCCAGCACGCGAAAGCCCCCCACACCGCGAGCGCGGCCAGGATCAGTTCGACGGCTCCCACCAGGGCGCGCAGGGGTTTGTGCAGCCGGGCCGAGGGCCGGGCGTCCTCCGGTGGCCACAGGTCGGCCCCGGTCGGCTGGGGAAGGTCGATCACAGTGAGCAGCTTCTCATGACTCTGTGGTGCGAGCACGCACCAAATCCTCGAGAGCCTCGCGGAGGGCGTCCGGATCCTTGGCCCACGCGCGGACGAAGACGCCGTCGTCGAGCTTCAACCCGACCTCTCCGTGCTTCTTGGGGATCGTCCAGCCACCCCCGAGGACCCGCGAACCGACCGGCGCTTCATCGTCTCCGAGTACCTCGACGATCCGGGCCGCCTCCAGGGTTTCCCTGCCCTGCCGGTAGCCCTCGGCGGTGACTTCGAGCGAGAGGTACCGGCGGCGGGCGTACACCCACGGCACGGTGATCAGCACCAGCCCCGCCGCGACCAGGATCCAGGCCAGCCAGTGGACCGGCCCACCGGTCGCCAGCTCGGCGAGCAGCCCGGCGAGGGCGAACAGCGGTGCCCACAGCAACGCCGTCCAGCCGACGCCGGGTTCACCGTAGAGAGCCGGCTCGGGCGTCACGGCAGCTCGCGCCCGGCCTTCGGGAAGTAGTCGGCGACGCTGGGCAGGTACATCAGGATCAGCGCGACCACCGCCAGCAAGGTGCCGAGGACCACGAAAACCGCACCGGCGAGGTAGAAGAGCCCGATGATCGCCAGTACGACCGCGAGAACGGTCAGCACCGTCCGGGCCGAACGCGTTCCCTCCCGGGCCTTATAGGCGAACAGGGCGAAGAGCAGCGCGAAGGTGATCGCCCCGACGAACAGGTTCAGGATCAGCCCGTCGACTCCGTCGACGATCCGCGCCGGATCGACCTTCAGCGCCGGGTTGGCCTGTTCGGCGTTCTGCCGGGAGAACTCGTCGATCACCGTCTGCCTGCCGATCAGCAGGTAGACCGGCCCGGCCAGCAGCAGCACACCGGTCGCGATCCACAGCCAGAACGAGATGGCGACGGGCTTCGGCACGACGCGCTTCGGCGCCTCCTGGCCGGGGAGGATCGGGTCGGGCGCCCTCCCCCGCTTGCGGCGCTCGTCGTCCGTTTCGTCGGCTTCGCTGTCGCTCACGCGAGGCAGCCTAGTCCAGCCAAGCCGCGGCTTCGGCTGCCCAGTAGGTGAGGATCATGTCCGCGCCCGCGCGGCGGATCGACGTCAGCACCTCGAGGATCGTGCGCTCACGATCGAGCCAGCCGTTCGCCGCGGCGGCCTCGACCATCGCGTACTCACCCGAGATGTTGTACGCCGCCACGGGAACCGGCGACGCTTCGGCCGCGGCCCTGATGACGTCCAAATAGGACAGCGCGGGCTTGACCATGACCATGTCCGCACCCTCGGCGATGTCCAGCTCGATCTCGCGCAACGCTTCGCGCACGTTGCCCGGATCCTGCTGATACGTCTTCCTGTCGCCCTTCAGCTGCGAGTCGACGGCCTCACGGAAGGGGCCATAGAAGGCGCTGGCGAACTTCGCCGAGTAGGCGAGGATCCCGGTGTCGGTGCGGCCCGCGCGGTCGAGCGCGCCGCGGATGACGCCGACCTGGCCGTCCATCATCCCGCTGGGCCCGAGCAGATGCGCGCCCGCTTCCGCCTGCGCCAGCCCCATTTCCGCGTACAGGCGCAGGGTCGCGTCGTTGTCGACACCGCCTTCGGCGTCGAGGACGCCGCAGTGGCCGTGGTCGGTGAACTCGTCGAGGCAGGTGTCGGCCATCAGCACCGTCGAGTCGCCGAGTTCGGCCCTCAGGTCGCGCAGGGCGACGTTGAGGATGCCGTTCGGGTCGATGGCGCCGGAGCCCTCGGCGTCACGGGTCTTCGGGATGCCGAACAGCATCAGGCCGCCGACACCGGCGTTGACCGCTTCGGCAGCGGCTTTGCGCAGCGTGTCGCGGGTGTGCTGGACGACGCCGGGCATGCTGGAGATCGGGCGGGGCGTGTCGATGCCCTCGGCCACGAACATCGGGAGGATCAGCTGGCGCGGGCGCAGCTCCGTCTCGCCGACCAGCCTGCGCATGGCAGGAGTGGTACGGAGCCTGCGGGGACGATGCTCAGGAAACACCCCTACGACGGTACTCCGGCTCGCTTGAGAACCGGTCCGCAGGCGCGGTGAACGGCCCGTTGGTCCGGTCGGGCGGCGAACCCTAAGGGACAGCAAAGAATCACCTTTGCCCGTTTTGCCGCCGGTGTGACGCAGGTTACCTTTCCCCTCATGTCGAGTTCAACGGTGACCGACCAACTGGAAGAACCACCCGTCGGCTGGCGCGCACGGCTGCGTCAGGTCGGGCCAGGGATCATGGCCGCGGCGACCGGGGTCGGCGCGGGCGACCTCGTCGCGACGATGGTGGCCGGATCGCGCTTCGGGTACACGCTGCTGTGGGCGGTACTCGTCGGGACGATCTTCAAACTCGCGCTGGCCGAAGCCGTCGGCCGCTGGCATCTGACGTCGGGCCGGACGATCCTGTCCGGCTGGCGGACGCTGGGGATCTGGGCGCTGATCTACTTCGGGATCTACGCGGTGATCTGGGGATTCGTCTACGGCGCGACCGCGATGTCGGCGTCCGGTCTGCCGCTGAACGCGCTCTTCCCCGCGCTTTCGGTGCGGTACTGGGCGATGATCTGCGGCCTGCTCGGCTTCGCGCTGGTGTGGTTCGGCCGCTACGCGATCATCGAGAAACTGATGACGGTGCTCACCGGCGTGATGTTCGTGACCGTGGTCGGCACCGCGATCCTCGTCATGCCGAACTTCACCGCGCTGTTCGAAGGCGCCGTCCCGACCCTGCCCGACGGCTCGCTGGTCTACGTCCTCGGCTTGGTCGGCGGCGTCGGCGGCACGATCACCATGGCGGCCTACGGCTACTGGACGCTCGCGAAGGGCTGGCGCTCGGCGAAGTGGCTGCCGATGATGCGCACCGACAACGCCGTCGGGTACGTCATGACCGGTGTCTTCGTGATCGCGATGCTGATCGTCGGCGCCGAACTGCTGCTGGGCCAGAAGATCATCTCGGGCGACAAGGGCCTGCTGTTCCTCGGCGACACGCTCGCCGCGGACTACGGGCACTGGGCGCGGATCCCGTTCCTCATCGGCTTCTTCGCGGTCTCGTTCACGTCGGTGATCGGCGTCTGGCACGGCGTGAGCCTGCTCTTCGCCGACTGGTGGCGCATCCTGCGGCTGCCCGCGAACACGACGGAAAGCGTTGAGGCGTATGAGAAGAAGGCCGGGGAACGCAGTCCCGCGTACCGGGGTTACGTGCTGTGGCTGACTTTTCCGCCGATGGCGTTGCTGTTCCTGGACCAGCCCTTCCAGCTCACCGTGATCTACGGCGTACTGGGTGCCTTGTTCATGCCGTTCCTGGCGGGGACGTTGCTGGTGTTGATGAATACGTCGCGGGTACCGAGGGAAGGGCGGTCCGGCTGGATTTCGAACGGGCTGCTGGGGATCTGCCTCGCGATGTTCGCCTACCTCGCCTACACGGAGGTCGTGAAGTTCTTCAGCTGACCGTCGCAAGTAGCCGACTACTTGCGATGGGCCTGAAGTACGTGAAGGCCCCCTTCCTTGCGCCTGGCGCAAGGAAGGGGGCCTTCATGTACTTGGGCGAACTGTCAGGAGCGACGGGCCCGCTTCGCCTTGCGCGGCGGCGGAAGCGCACCTTCGGCGCGGAGCCGGGCGGCGTGCTCGGCGAGCGCGTCGACCAGGTGCGGGACGTCGGCCTTCTCGGGCTGGACGTCGACCCGCAGCCCGAACTCCACGGCGGTTTCCGCGGTCTTCGGGCCGATGCACGCGACCAGCGTGCGGGTGTGCGGCTTGCCGGCGATGCCGACGAGGTTCCGCACGGTCGAGGACGAGGTGAAGCAGACCGCGTCGAAACCGCCGGTCTTGATCATCTCGCGGGTCTCGGCTGGCGGCGGCGCGGCGCGCACCGTGCGGTACGCCGTCACGTCATCGATCTCCCAGCCGCGTTCGCGAAGGCCCGCCGAAAGGGTCTCGGTGGCGATGTCCGCCCGCGGCAGCAGCACGCGGTCGACGGGGTCGAGGACGTCGTCGTAGGGCGGGAACTCGGCGAGGAGGCCTTCCGAGGACTGCTCACCTTCCGGGATCAGCTCGGGGATGATGCCGAAGGAGCGCACCTTCGATGCGGTCGATTCGCCGACGCAGGCGATCTTCACCCCGGAGAAAGCGCGGGCGTCGAGGCCGAACTCCTCGAACTTCTCCCACACCGCGCGGACGGCGTTGGTCGAGGTGAAGACGATCCACTGGTAGCGGCCGTCGACGAGACCCTTGACCGAACGCTCCATCTGGGCGGGGCTGCGCGGCGGCTCGACCGAGATGGTCGGGACCTCGTGCGACGTGGCGCCGTGGCCGCGAAGCCGCTCCGCCATCTCACCGGCCTGCTCCTTGGTGCGCGGCACCAGGACCTTCCAGCCGTAAAGCGCGCGAGACTCCCACCAAGACAGCTTCGAGCGCTGACCGGCGGCCTGGCCGATGGTCACGATCAGCGGGCCGACGAGCTCGCCCGCTTCGTTCGCGACGGTGGCCAGCGTGGTGTCCAGGGTGCGCTGGGTGTTGATGGTGCCGTTCGACGTAACGGCGACCGGGGTGGTCGACGGCAGCCCGTGCTCGGTCAGCGCGGACGCGGCCTCGGCCAGGTGCGCCGACGTCGCGTGCAGCACGATCGGGCCAGGGGTGGCGGCCAGTGCGGCCCATTCGACGTCACCGCGGACGTCGACCTCGGTGTGCGTGCCGCCGAGCGCGACACCGGCGTACGCCGGGACGGCGGCGCCGGGCGAAACGCCCGGGATGATGTCGAACACGGCACTGGTCCGGGAAACGGCCTGCACCTCGGCGACGACGGCGGGCTGGGTCAGCGGGTCACCGGCGATCAGCCGGAGCACCAGCCGTCCCGCCTTGGCCTCGTTCACCAGGTCCTTGGCGACCTCGGTGGCCTCACCGACGGCGGGGCGCACTTCGGCGCCTTCGGCGGTGAAGGCCAGGACGCCCGAAGGGACGTCCGGGTCGGTCACCACGACCTCGGCCTTGGCGAGCAGCTCCTGAGCGCGGACGGTCAGCAGACCGGCGTCACCGGGGCCCGAGCCCACGAAGGCGACACGCCCGGTGGTCTTACGCGCGGGGGTCATCTGTGCGTTCTCCTCTTAGGCGGCCGCAGTCGTTCGCGGCCGATCCATCAACGTTCCTGGCTTTACTCACTGGGTGGGACCGACAGTGCGCCGGCCCCCAGGTCGAGCAGCTCGGCGGCCAATGTCCGGCCGAGCTGTTCGGCATCGCGCAAGTCGGCGAGCGCGGAAGCGCGCACCATGTCGACCGCTTCCCCGTCAGCTTCGACGGCGGCCGTGCCCCGCAACGAGATCCGCTCGACGACCCGGCCATCGGCGTCCAGGTCTTCGACGATCTCCGCCAGCGCTCCGACCGGTGCGCTGCACCCGGCTTCCAGCGCCGCGAGCAACGCCCGCTCGGCGGTCGCCACGGCACGGGTGCCTTCATCGTCCACTGTGGAACCGAGCAAGTGCTCGATGTCCACGTCGCCGGCCCGGCACTCCACCGCCAGCGCACCCTGCGCGGGAGCGGGCAGCATCTGGATCGGGTCGAGGGTCTCGGTGATCTCCTCCGCCCGGCCGATCCTGGCCAGTCCGGCACGCGCCAGGACGACGGCGTCCAGCTCTCCGTCGGTCACCTTGCGCATGCGGGTGTCGATATTGCCTCGGATCGGCACGATTTCCAAACCGAGACCGAGCGCGCGCAGTTGCGCGGTGCGCCGCGGCGAGCCGGTGCCGACGGTCGAACCGGGCGGCAGCTCGCCGAGAGTCAGCCCGTCACGGGCGATCAGCGCGTCACGCGGGTCCTCGCGGCGCGGCACGGCGGCGAGCACGATGCCCGGCTCCGGCTTCGTCGGCAAATCCTTGTACGAGTGCACGATGACGTCGACTTCCTCGCGCAGCAAAGCTTCGCGCAGCGCGGAAGTGAACACGCCGACCCCGATCGTCGGGATGGGGGCGGCCGATTTGTCACCGGGCGTCGCCACGGTGACGAGCTCGACCTCGGCACCGGTGGCGCGCAGGGCGTCGGCGATGGTGCCGGTCTGCGCGAGGGCGAGTTTGCTGCCGCGCGTCCCGATACGGATGACTCTGCTCACTGATCACTGTCTTTCGTAGCGGTGGGGCTGGCCACGGCGGCGGGTGCCTGCGGGTCGAGGCAGAACAGCTCGCGCAGCGCGTTGGCGTAATCGGTGTCGGCCGTCTCGGCGGCCAGCTGCTTGACCCGCACCGTCGGCGCGTGCAGCAGCTTGTCGACCACCCGGCGGACCGTGCGGCCGACCTCCTCGCGGACCCCGGCTTCGAGGTCGGGCAGGCGGTTGTCCAGCCGCAGCAGCTCGGCGTCGACCACCTCGGCCGCCCGGCGCCGCAGCGCCGTCACCGTCGGGGTGACCTCGGCGCTGCGCTGACCGGCGAGGTACTCACGCACCTCGTCGAGCACGATGCCGGTGGCCTTCGCGGTCTGCCGGTCGGTGGTCGGGGTGCCCTTTTCGCGCATGCGGCGCTGGATGGTCTCGAGGTCGACCACGGTGACGCCGGCCAGTCCGGCGACGTCGTGCTCGACGTCACGCGGGAGGCCGAGGTCGCAGACGGCCAGCGGGCGACCGGCGCGGGCCGGGACGTGCTCGGTGGTGAAGACCGCTTCCTGCGCGCCGGTGCAGCAGACGACGACGTCCGCTTCGGCGACCGCGGCCGCGATCCCGCTCATCCGCACGGCCTTGGCGGGCACGCCCTGGTCGACGCTCGCGGCGGCGAGGCGGGCGGCTCTTGCCTCGGTGCGGTTGGCGATGGTGATCTCGCCGATCCCGGACTTACGCAGGTGGGACGCGGTCAGCGCGCCCATCGAACCGGCGCCGACGATCAGCGCGTGCTTGCCGGTGAGGTCCCCGGCGGCGGCGAGTGCCTCGGAGACGACCGACGCGCCCAGCTGATCCAGACCCGTTTCACTGTGCACACGTTTGCCGACGCGCAGCGTGGTCTGGATCAGCTCGTGCAGCGTGCGGCCGACGGTGCCGGCGTCGCGCGCGGTGGCGTACGAGGACCGGATCTGGCCGAGGATCTGCGTCTCGCCCACGACCATCGAGTCCAAACCGGAGGTGACCGAGAACAGATGCTCGATGGCGGCCCCGGCGTAGTGCACGTACAGCGAGTCGTAGAGGTCCGCGGGCTGCATCCCGGCCTGGCGGGCGAGTACGTCGGAGACGTCGTTCAGGCCGCCGTGGAAGGTCTCGACGACCGCGTAGACCTCGATGCGGTTGCAGGTCGAGACCAGGATGGCCTCACTGATGTGCTCGGCCTGCTGAAGTTCGTGGAGCACCTTGGTCACCTCGGTCGCGGGGACCACGACCTGCTCCAGGGTGTTCAGTTCGGCACTGCGGTGCGAAAGCCCGACCGCCAACACGCTCATTTCAGCGCACCACCATTCCATTGCCGTGGCCGTTCACGCTGCCATTCTCGGCGCCTTTGGCGCCGGCGTCCCCTCCGCCATTGCCGTTGGCGGCCAGATCCGCGCGGCGAGCGACGTGGAACGACAGGATCTGCAGTTCGACGGCGAGATCGACCTTGCGCACCTCGATATGTGCCGGAACCTGCAGCACCACCGGGGCGAAATTCAGGATGCACTGCACGCCACCGGCGACGAGCCGGTCACAGACCGACTGCGCGGCGGTGGGCGGAGTGGCGATGACGCCGATCGAGATCTGCCGTTCGGCGCAGACTTTGGGGATCTCGTCGAGATGCGAGACCGGGAGGCCGCCGACCGGCACGCCGACCAGGTCCGGGTCGAGGTCGAACAGCGCCTCGACCGGGAACCCGCGTCCCGGGAAGCCGCCGTAGTTGGCCAGCGCGTGCCCGAGGTTGCCGATCCCGACCACGGCGACCTTGTGCTTGCGGGTCAGGCCGAGGATCCGCTCGATCTGGCTGACCAGCACCTGGACGTCGTAACCGACGCCGCGGGTGCCGTACGAGCCGAGGTAGGACAGGTCCTTGCGCAGTTTCGCGGAGTTGACGCCCGCAGCCTGTGAGAGTTCTTCACTGGAGATCGTCGTCGCGCCCTGCTCGGCCAGCCCGGAGAGCACGCGGAGGTAGACGGCGAGGCGGGCGACCGCGGCCTCGGGGATCGACTTCGCGCGGACCGCTTCCGGCTCGGCGGCGGTCTCGACGGCGGGCATCTCCGCGGTGGGCGCGTTGTCGGCGTCCGGTGTCACCCGGGTGCGCCGGCCTCGTTGCGACACCACGCTTGTCCGCTCCTCTGGTCCTGCTGACGACATGAATCGCCTGAACCAGGAAATCGGCTCTTGACCCGAAACGCTGAGTCCGGTTCGATGCCGGGCGCTTTCGGAGGCGACGTATCTACGGTAGCCACTTGTGAACGCAGGCACAAAGTCACTGGTAGAGGGGATGACGCACCCCACACCCGCACAATTTCCGCGTGAAGGCCCCCTTCCCTCGGCTGAGCCGCGTGAAGGGGGCCTTCACGCGGGTCTAGCGCGCGTTGACCGACACCGTGTGCCATCCCGTGGCGCCGTCGGGCACGGTTCCCACTCGCGTTTCCGTCTGCGTGTAGCCGGACTGGTCCGTCGCCCGGACGGCGACTTCGTGCTGACCAGCGGCGACGTCGACCTCGGTCCACCACATCCGCCAGGTGTCCTTGGACGTCTCGGCCGACAGGACGGTCTCCCGCCACGGCCCCTGATCGACCCGGATCTCGACCTTCGCGACGCCGGTGTGCTGCGCCCACGCGATCCCGGACACGACGACCTTGCCCGCGGTCCCGGCGGCAACCGTCGCGTCGATCCGGGACTGCGTCTTCACCGGACCTTCCCGGCCCCAGCCGCGGCCGAGCCAGTACGCCTCGCGGTCCTTCCACGTGGTGATCTCCAGGTCGGTCACCCATTTCGTGGCGGACACGTAGCCGTACAGCCCGGGGATCACGATCCGCGCGGGGAAGCCGTGTTCGATCGGCAGCGGTTCACCGTCCATGCCGATGGCGAGCATCGCGCCGCGCCCCGGATCCAGCGCGGCTCCGACGGGGGTTCCGCAGGTCCAGCCGTCGACGCTGGTCGCGAACAGCTGCTCGGCGCCGGGTTTCACGCCGGCCTCGGCCAGCAGGTCGCGCAGGTCGATGCCGATCCAGCGCGCGTTGGAGATGTACGGGCCGCCGACCTCGTTGGAGACGCAGCACAGCGTGACGTCGCGTTCGAGCAGTGGCCGCGAGCGGATGTCGTCATACGTATAGGTGACTTCGCGATCGACCATCCCGTGGATCCGCAGGCTCCAGTCCTCGGTGCGGACCTGCGGGACGACCAGCGCGGTGTCGATCCGATAGAAATCCTTCGAAGGGGTGAGATACGGCGGGGTGCCGAACTTGACGAAGTCCGCGTCGGGCGGGATCGGCGGCGCTGTCCTCGCCGCGACGAGCCTGCCGACGGCGGCGCGCGACTCTTCGGCGTTCTTCCTGGTTCCGACGAACTCACCGACCAGCGCGGCGACTCCGGCCCCGGCCGCGACGGAAGCACCGGTGATCAGCACCTTCCGCCGGTCCGGCCCTTCACTCTCCCGAGGGTCGAAGAACACGGGCGGCAGGAAGAACCGGTGCAGCCAGGTGAAGACGACGAGCCCGGCGACCGTCGCGGCCACCGGCGCCAGCAGGGAGACCTGCCCGAGGTCGGTGCGCACGTAGACGGCGGCGACGCCTGCGACCCCGAGGAGGCCGACGATCACCTGGCCCGGCAGCGGTTTCCTCCGCGACACCTGCCCGGCGAGCAGCGCGATCAGCACCAGAACCACGGCGAGACCGAGTTTGAGGATGGGCTTGTCCCAGGTTTCCAGCGTCCGCTCGGCCCAGGCCACGACGGCGTGCGGGCTGTGGTCGATGACGAAGTTCGCGACGGCGACGAACGGCGAGGCCGTGTACCCGACGAAGCCCGCGACCAGATGCCCGACGCCGAGGGCGGCGGCGAGAGCGAGCAGCCCGGTCAGAGCGGCTTGCGGGAAAGTGAGCCTGCGTTCTTCGTCCACGTCTCCATCTTCGGAGCGGAATCGCCCGGAGATCGGGTGTTCGCCCTTACGAGTGTGTTACGCCAGTGCTTTCCGGAGCCTGTCCTCTTCGACCCGCCAGTACCCGTGCTCGGCGTCGTCGATCAGGATCACCGGCACGCGATCGCCGTATTCGGCCCGCCATTCGGGATCGCTGTCGACGTCCCGCGCCGACCAGGCGACGCCGAGTTCGCCGCAGATCCGCTCGATGTCCTGTTCCGCGACCTCGCACAGATGGCAGCCCGTGCGGGTCATGACGGTCACGTGATGCGCCATACGTCAATCCTTACCTGAGCCGCAGTCTGCGCAGCTTTCCGGTGGCCGAATGCGGCAGCGACTCCGCGAACTCGACGGTGTGCGGCACCTTGTACCCGGCCAAGTGCTCCGCGCAATGCTCCACGACCTGCTGTTCCGAAAGCGACACGCCGGGCGCCGGGACGACGACGGCCTTCACCGCTTCGCCGGTGCGCTCGTCCACGACGCCGACGACACCCGCCTCGACGACCTCGTCCAGCATCGAGATCACGTTCTCGACCTCGTGCGGATAGACGTTGAAACCATTGACGATGATCAGGTCGTTGGCCCGGTCCACCAGGTGCAGGTCTCCGTCGGTGTCGAGGTAGCCGACGTCGCCGGTGCGGAACCAGCCGTCTTCGCCGGGCCCGTGCGAACCGTCGGGCCAGTAGCCGGAGAACAGGTTCGCGCCGCGGATCGACACCAGCCCGGTGCCGCCGTCCTCGTCGAAGGCGTCGCCGAGTTCGTCCGGATCCTGCGGGACGGGCGTCGCGTCGCCGTCGCTGTCGACCAGCCGGACCTCGACGCCGGGCAGCGGCCGCCCGACCGAACCCGGCTTCGGATAGCCGGTGACCAGCGTCGTGGTGACCACGGGGGCGCATTCGGTGAGGCCGTAGCCCTCGTAGACGTCCAGTCCGGTGGCGCCGCGGAGCGCGGTGAGGATCTTGGGGTGCAGCGGCGCCGCGCCCGACGTCATCCGCCGGACGGTGGAGAGGCCGGCGCCCAGCTCCTCGGGGTCCATCGCGGCGAACTCGGCGTACATCGTGGGCACGCCGGCGATCGAGGTCACCCGGTACTCGGCGCAGTCGGCGAGGGTCCGCTCGGCGAGGAAACGCTCGGACAGGATCGCCGTCGCGCCGACCGACGTGGTCTGCAGCAGCCCCGGCCCGAGGCCGTAGACGTGGAACAGTGGGATGGTGATGAGCACGCGGTCGCCGTGCACGAGCGGGGTCGGGACGATCCGGCTCAGCTGGTCGAGGTTCGCCAGCAGCGCCCGGTGCGACAGCATCACACCGCGCGGCGGGCCGGTCGTTCCGGAGGTGTACGAAATGACCGCTATGTCCTCACCGGCCCCGGCTGCTTCGACCGGTTCGCTTGCTCCATTCGGCGCGATCGGCGGTGAGAGGCTGATCACTCCGTCGAAGAGTTCCTCGGTCGCTTCGCGTTCGAGGACGAGCCGCGCGCCACTGTGCTCCAGCAGCCCGTTCAGCTCCGCGACCGGAGCCTGCGGCGAGATCGGGACGACCACCGCGCCCGCACGGAGTGCCCCGAACAGCGAGACGGCGAACGCGGCCGACGTCGGCAGCCGCAAGGCCACCCTGTCCCCCCGCTCGATTCCCGCGTCGAGCAGGGCATGGGCCAGTGCGTGGGCGGCGTTGTCGAGTTCCGCCCAGGTCAGCGAGACCCCGTCGCCGGTCTCCTGGACGGCCGCCTTTCCAGGCCACTGCCGGGCGGCCTCGGCGAGCAAGGTGGGCACGCTTTCTTCGGCAACCTGCTCCGCGCTCAACTGCGAACCTCTTCCCTCGGTGGACGGCGTTGTCAGTTTGTCATCTCGGCCACCGTCATGGGTGTCACTCGCTTTCGTCGCAGTTCCGTAACCCCGGCACCGCTACCTACTTCGCGGTAACTACACGTATGCTGCTGGCGTCGTCGAGTGGTGTTGATCACTCGATGGTGAGAAAGGGAGTCCGGACGTGCAGATCTTGCAGGCCCACGCGGCGGTGGGACATGCGGGCCGGTCTTCCCTGTCCGGAACGGGAGGCCCGTCGTGACCCTTCCTTTGCCGAACCCCGTCTCGATGCTGGCGGGCCACATCCTCCGGCGGAGCGGTTTCCCGGCGGTCCCGTCGTCCCGGGCGAAGTCCGAGGAGACTACCGACGCCGCCGCTGAGGCCGCGAAGGCCGAAGCGTGGGAGCTGGTCAGTGCCGCGCAAGGCGGCGACACGTCCGCGTTCGGCCGTCTCTACGACCGCTACGTCGACGTCGTCTACCGCTACGTCCTGTTCCGTCTCGGCGACCGGGACCTCGCGGAGGACGTCACCAGCGAGACCTTCCTGCGCGCGCTGCGCCGCATCACGTCGGTGAGCTACCAGGGGCGCGACGTCGGCGCCTGGTTCGTCACCATCGCGCGCAACATCATCCTCGACCACGTGAAGTCGAGCCGGTTCCGCCTCGAGGTCGTCACCGACGAGGTCGCCGAACCGAACGGGACGCCGATCGGGAACGTGGGCGTGCAGGCCGTCGCGGGTCCCGAGCAGCAGGCCATCAGCCGCGCCACCCGCGCCGAACTGCTGCGTTGCGTCGCCGAACTCGGTGAAGACCAGCGCGAGTGCATCGTGCTGCGGTTCATGCAGGGACTTTCGGTCGCCGAGACGGCGGCCATCATGAAGCGCAACGAAGGTGCCATCAAGGCCCTTCAGCACCGCGCGGTACGCCGTTTGGCACAACTTCTGCCCACCGGATTGCGTTAACCCGCCGATATATCCACCATCCTCATATTCACTCCTGACCGGGCCTTGCCGTAACTCTTGGGCGTCCCCGCTCGTTTTCCCAGCCAGACCGGTGTCAGGACCGGGCTGAGCAGATGGAGACTTCGCCGTGGGCGTGCCGGGACGGTTCGCACGGGAGCGGGCGGACGGTGACCGCTTCGCGGACCTTGTCGACGGCACGGCCTCCCCGGACACCGACGAGTTCGCCCGCGAACTCGCGCTCGTCTGCGGCCTCCGTGAACTGGGCGCGAGTGGCGCTCCCGACGCCGAAACCCGGAAACGGATCCGCGACGAGATCGCCGGACGCCTCGCCGAGGCCGAAGCGCCACCGAAGCGCCGTGGCCACGCTGTCGCCAACCTCGCCGCGGCCGCCGTCGCGCTCGTACTCGCGCTGGGCGGCATCACGCTGCTGCTGTCGAAGGACGCGTTGCCGGGCGATCCCCTTTACGGCATCAAACGAGCGGGTGAATCGGCCGCGCTCGGCCTTACTTTCGACGAGCAGGACAAGGCGAAGAAACATCTGGAGTTCGCCACGAACCGCGTCGGCGAACTCGGTGAACTGACCCGCCAAGGAGCGTCCACCGGCGCCTACTTCACCGGCCTCGCCGATTTCGAGACCGATCTGCGCGCCGGCGTCTCGCAATTGACGGCGATCGTCACCGATCAAGGCGGCCAGACCCGGCTGGCCGAACTCCGCACCTGGGCCCGGCAGCAGTCCGACCGGCTCGGTTTCCAGGTCGGGAGCGCCCCCGCCGAGGCACGCGACAAGTTCGCCGCCGCCCGTGTCCTGCTCGACAAGGTTCAGGCGCGCACGACGGATCTCGGCTCGCGCCTGGTCTGTTACACGATCACCACGGGCTCGTCCGACGAGCTGGGCGCGGTCCCGGCCGCCGGTGACTGCGTCCGCGACCCCGGCTCCCCCGACGCCGTCGTGCCGCCGGTGACGCAGCCCCCGCCGTCCTCGGCCCCGACCTGGTCGCCGTCGCCGACCTCGGCGCCGCCGTCGTCCGTCGTGGACACCGCGACCCCGACCGGACCGCTCGCGCCGCCCTCGGGAGGCGTGCCGCCGCCCGTCATGGCCACACCCGCCCCGGTGACGAAGACACCACCCCCGCCGACGACCACCACGCCACCGCCGCCGCTGATCTCGATTCCGCCGCTCATCCCGGGGTTACCGCCGATAGTCATCGGCTGACGCTCCGTCGTGTGAACCCAGCCCGGCCGAAGGCCTCGCTATCGCGGTGGCAGGGCGCCGTACCCGACGGCGCCCTGCCGACGTCGGTCGCGGATGCGGGTCCACCAACAGAGACTGAGGGAGGCGCCACACTCGGCACGGGCGGGTGCAGCGCTCGCTACGCTGTGCATAGGCACCTGGAATTCCGGAGGCGGTGTGCGTGTCAGTTTGGCGGGGCAAGGACAAGAGTCAAGAGCTCGAACGGCTGGCCGAGCTCGCGGGCGAGGCGTCGGCCGAGGCCGCCATGGCGACCGCGTCCGCCGAAGCCCTCGAACCGCCCGCGCCGCCCGCTCCGCCGGACCTGACCGCGGCCGCGTTCTTCGACGTCGACAACACCATGATGATGGGCGCGTCGATCTTCTACTTCGCCCGCGGCCTGGCCGCGCGCAAGTTCTTCACTTCCGCCGATCTGGCCGGATTCGTCTGGCAGCAAGTGAAATTCCGGCTCGGCGGCCGGGAGAACAAAGAGGACATCAAGACCCACCGCGAACGCGCACTGTCCTTTGTGGCCGGTCGCACCGTGCAGGAACTGACCGACATCAGCGAAGAGATCTACGACGAGCTGATGTCGGACAAGATCTGGTCCGGCACCCGCGCGCTCGCGCAGATGCATCTCGACGCCGGACAGCGCGTCTGGCTCGTCACCGCGACCCCGATCGAGCTCGCGGCCATCATCTCGCGGCGCCTCGGCCTCACCGGCGCGCTGGGCACGGTCGCGGAGACCAAAGACGGTATCTACACCGGCCGCCTCGTCGGCGATCTGCTGCACGGCCGCGCGAAAGCACACGCCGTCCGGGCCTTGGCGTCACGCGAAGGGCTGAATCTCAAGCGCTGCACAGCGTATTCGGACTCGCAGAACGACGTCCCGATGCTGTCGGTCGTCGGAACCGCGGTCGCGGTGAACCCCGATGGCGGCCTTCGCGACGTCGCGCGTGCGCGTGGCTGGGAGATCCGCGACTTCCGGACCGGACGGAAGGCCGCGAAGATCGGCGTTCCTTCGGTGCTCGGCGTGGGCGCCGTGGCCGGCGCCGTCGCGGCGGGCATGGCCTACCGGCGCCGCTGACCCCCCTGACGCAATTCGTCCTCTAGTTGCGGTCCTTGCGCGTACAACTACCGCAACTAGAGGACGAAACGCAGAGGGGGTCACCCCCTGAAGACGCTCTTTCGCTGCGAAAGGCGTTTGTACAGCGACTGTTGGATCGACTCCCGCACCTGGTCGGTCAGCGTGAACACCAGCATCGGGTCGTCCACGGCGTCCGCGTCGTAGGTGTCCGTGCGGATGGGCTCGCCGAACTCGATGCTCCACTTCGTCGGCAGCGGGATCGCGCCGAGCGGGCCGAGCAGCGGGAAGAACGGCGTCACCGGGAAGTACGGCAGGCCGAGCAGCCGAGCGAGCAGCTTGATGTCGCCGACCTTCGGGTAGATCTCCTCCGCGCCGACGACGGACACGGGGATGATCGGCGCCCCGGTCCGCAGCGCCGCGGAAACGAAACCGCCGCGGCCGAACCGCTGGAGCTTGTACCGCGACGAGAACGGTTTGCCGATGCCCTTGAACCCTTCCGGCCAGACACCGACGAGTTCTCCGTTGCGCAGCAAGCGTTCCGCGTCGGCGTTGCAGGCGAGTGTCTGCCCGGACTTGCGGGCGAAGGAGCCGACCAGCGGCACCTGGAACACCAGATCCGCGCCGAGACCACGTAGATGCCTGCCACCGGGGACGTGGTCGTGCACGGCGACGGCGGTCATCAGCGCGTCGAGCGGCAAGGTTCCGGAGTGGTTGGACACGAGCAGCGCGCCACCGTCGGCGGGCAGGTTCTCGACGCCGAAGGTGTCGACGCGGAACCACTTCTCGAACAGCGCGCGCAGCGGTGGCAGCAACAGGGTTTCGGTCAGCTCGGCGTCGAAGCCGAACTCGTCGACGGTGTAGTCGCCGGTCAGCCGGTCCCGCAGGAATCCCAGGGCCGTCCGGAGCGAGGCCGGGAGGAGGTCCTCGTCGGCCGGGCGGTTCCGGGCGGGCGAGACTCGCGCGGCGCCGGGGAACTCGACGACGGGCGCGTCGTCCCGGCGCTCCTGTTTCAGCTGTTCTTGCGCCTCTTCGGACTCGCGAAGATCCCGATCCGCCTGAGCCGCCGGGTCCGGCTTCTCTCTGCCGGGGCCGTGCAACGGGATGACCTGCGCTTCAGCGCCGCTCACGTCTTCCGCCTCGCCTTCATGAGAGTTCTCGTGTGGCCTGCTCACCGGTGCCCCGCCTGCCCGGTAGCCGCGGCCACCAGGACCTTGCCCGCGAATCCGGCCAGCCTGCCTCCGTCCACCACGGGCCTGAGCCCGCGGCCGGTGATGTAGTCGTCGAACGCCTCGCGCGTCGTCCAGCGCGGTGTGTAGCCGAAGTCCTTCTGGAGCTTCGTGATGTCCACGACCCGGCCGTAGTTCAGCAGCCGCACCTGGTCGGCGGAAAAGTCGACCACGCGGGCCCCGCGCAGGAGCTTGCCGATCGAAGGGACGACACCGCTGGGCATCGGCAGTTCGACCCGCCCGGCTCGCCGGATCGCCTGTGAAAGGGTGAGTACCCCTTCCGAGCCGACGTTGAACACGCCGGGGTTGTCGTTCAGCGTCGCCTGTTCGAAAACGGCCAGCGCGTCCGAGGCATGGAGCAGCTGGATCCGCGCGTCGTAGCCGAAGACGGTCGGGACCACCGGCAGCGCGAAGTAGCGCGAGAGCACCGTGTCGATCTCGGGGCTGATGATGTTGGCGAACCGGAACAGCGTCGTCGTGATGTCGGGACGGCGGCGCATGAGGCCGCGCACGTACCCCTCCATCTCGACGGCGTCCTTGGCGTATCCGCTGGTCGAGGTGGGGATGAGCTCGGAATCCTCGGTGAAGACAGCCTGCGAGCGCGCCCCCGCTCCGTAGACCGCGGCCGTCGACTTCACCACGAGCTTGCGCACGAGCGGCGAGCGCTGGCAGGCCGCCAGCAGCCGCATCGTGCCGATGACGTTGACCTCTTTGATCGCCGTGCGGCGAGCGGGCCCGGCCGGATGCGCGGTGCACGAGGCGTGCACGACGGTGTCGACCTCGGCCGTGCTGATCACCTTGGCGATCAGCGGGTTCCGAATGTCCGCGCGGACATATTCAGCGCGACCCATGCGCTGCAGTACCGACTTCCGCGGAGGCGTGGTGTCCACGCCGATCACCCGCTCGAACTCCGGATTGTTGCCGAGTCTGGCGAGCAGTTTCCCGCCAAGGTCTCCCCCGACCCCGGTCACGAGCACGACGTTCGACGGCATAGGACTCCCTGCGGTTTGGTCGGTTCTCGGACTTCGATCACGGGGTCCTGATGACCTTGAGCGAAACTTGATCTACCAGTGTGCGCGAACCTGCACTCATGGGGAAGCATCGCGCGGGTGCCCTTGAGATGTTACCGCTCATTAGGGGTAGTCGAGTCAGCGCTTACATGCTATTAACCAGGCGCTCGCAGAGGGGATTCACTTCTCACTCGAATGAACTGACCTCGCCCACCAAATGGGAGTGGCCCGTCCAGAAACTGGACGGGCCACTCACCGGCTGTGTCTTACTTGCCGGCCTTCCTACGCTGAACACGCGTCCGGCGCAGCAACTTGCGGTGCTTCTTCTTCGACATGCGCTTACGGCGCTTCTTGATCACAGAGCCCATCGTGAGCGCTCCTTCCTTCGTCGTCGGTCACGCTGCCCGGCGCAGCGTCCAACGGGTGGAGCGCACAGGCACGAGCGGTCTTCCAGGGTACTCGCGCCCCGGAAGACGCCCTCCGGCGGGCATACTGTGCTCCGCGAAGCGAGCCTCAGCCCACGTCGAAGTACGCGCCTTGCAGATATTCGTGAACGGCCTTTTCGGGCACTCTGAACGACTTCCCCACGCGCACCGCGGGCAACTCGCCCGAGTGAACGAGGCGATAGACGGTCATCTTGGAGACCCGCATCAGCGTGGCCACCTCGGCGACCGTCAGAAACTGGACCTGACCCACTGAGGGCAGATCATCCTTCTTGTTCGACGGCATGATTCACCGTGCCCTTCGACACGTGTCGCGCCACGCGGCTTCCCCACCTGTGGTATCGACACGCACGTGCTCTCCTGAGAGTAGCGGGACACGTGTGGCTAAAGCGACGCGAGTCACCGAGATGGGCCTGTCCGACTACGCGTTTCGTCCTCTGGTTGCGGTAGTTCGCCGGTGAACTACCGCAACCAGGCGACTACTTGCGAGGTTGGACGACACACGTGTCCAGCCGGACGACTCGCGGCGGGACCATTGCGCACGCGTGTCGTCCATCCAGTCACGCGTGTCGTCCGTCGGATCACACGTGCCGTCCCACCAAGCACGCGAAACCACCGATTCGGCCCCGGCTCACGACCGCCACCAGAGGACTAATCGCGAGGTTCGTGAGCGACGCCCAGTTCGGTCGAGCGGTCCTTCGCGGCCTCGATGGCGGCGAGCAGCGCCGCGCGGACGCCGTGCTTCTCGAGTTCGCGGATGGCGTTGATGGTAGTTCCGGCCGGTGAAGTGACGGCTTCGCGCAGCAGCACCGGGTGCTCGTCGGACTCCGCGAGCATCTTCGCCGCCCCGACCGCCGACTGGATGATCAGCTGCCCGGCGAGCGCGCGGGGAAGGCCGAGCAGGATCCCGGCGTCGATCATGGCCTCGACCAGGTAGAAGAAGTACGCCGGCCCGGACCCGGACAGTGCCGTGACGGCGTCCTGCTGCGACTCCGGCACCTCGACGACCTGCCCGACGTGCGAGAGCAGCTCCTTCACCAGCGCGATGTGCTCCGCGGTCGCGTGCGCCCCCGCGGAGACCGCGCTCATCGCCTCTCCGACGAGCATCGGGGTGTTCGGCATGACCCGCACCACCGGGACGCCCTCGGCCAGCCTGCGCTCGTACAGGGCGGTCGGCAGGCCCGCGCACAGCGAGACCACCAGCGACTCCTTGCCGAGCAACGGCGAAAGGTCGGCGAGGACCGGGTCGATGTCCTGCGGTTTGACCGCGACGACCAGCACGTCGGCCCGGCGCGCGGCGTCGGCGACGGTGACCCCCTGGACGCCGTGGCGCTCGGTCAGTTCGGCCGCGCGCGCCGGATACCGCTCGGTGAAGAGCAGGTCATCGGGGCTGTGCCCGCCGTGCAGCAGGCCCGAGAGCAGGGCCTCCCCGATCTTCCCGGCACCCAGAACCGCGATCACACTCATGCTTACTCCTCGTACTGGGTCACTTCGCGTCGCATGAGCGGACACTGTGCCGATGATTCCTCGCAGGCTCGCTCATGGCCGGTTCAGCGTGCCAAACCGCCGTCAGCCGCCGGGCGCCGGGGCAAGCGCGAGCTGACGCGCCTGGCAGACCAGCCTGCCCTGCGAATCCACCACGACGGCGTCCGAATCGAACCAGGCCTCCTGCACCGAATGGGACCGCACGATCACCCGCAGCCAGCCGGGCGCGGGCCGGGTGCGCAGCAACGCGGTCAGCTGGACGGTCGGCGACCAGCCGACGCGGCCGAGGTTGTAGACCACCGGCGGGTTCACGTCCCCCGCGAGCAGAGCGAAGAACGGATCCGGCAGACCGTGCCGCGGCCGGACCCACAGCCGCATCTTCGGCGGGTCGCCGATCCGGCCGTGCAGGTAGCCGACGCTCGCCGGATCCAGCCTGACCTCGCAGCCCTGCGCCAGGTTGAACATGCCTTCGGACGTCTCACCGGTGACGGGCACCGCGCCGGGCGACGGCTCCGCGGGCATGGCGGGGACGTCGGTCCACTCCGGCCGCCGCATCGGCAGCCGCCCGGTGGTCACCCTGGCCTCGACGCAGCTGCGGCCCCGCTGCTCCAGCAGGACCGCGACGACCGAGGCGCGCCGTCCGACCTTCCGGACGTCGGTGCGCAGCAGCACCGGCCCCACCGCGGGCGGGTGCAGGAACTCCGCGCTGATCGCCAGCGGCTCGGATGGCGGCTCGCCGCGTTCGTGGAGGAGTGAGAGGGCGGCCCGCGCCATCAGGGCCATCAGGAAGCCGCCGTGCGGATGCCCGCCGATCGACCATTCCGTGCGCAGTACCGCTGTGAAAGTGCCGTCACCCAGTGAGCGCGTCGCGCATGCCGCGTCGAAGGAGGTGCCCGTGTCGTCGGCCGCGCTCACCGAGCACTTACCCAGGCCACGAGCCGATCCATCGGGGTGCGGGAGATCAACAAACGCAGCTGGTTCACGGTCGGAACTTTACGTGTACCAGCGCCTCGGGCGCAGGGAGGAATGAATCTCCGCACCTGGAGACGATCTTTGTCACTGACCGAGGTGAAACCTCGCGAACAAGAGTGACTCCGCGAGATCTCTCGACCGCTGCGCCGCGCTCGGCGAACGGCGGGTGTTGATCTCCAGCACGATCTGCCCGGCGAAATCGCTGATCACGAGCTTTTCGAGGAGTTCGGCGCAAGGTTCGACCCCGCGTCCGGGCACCAGGTGCTCGTCCTTGGGAAGGCCCGTGCCGTCCGCCAGATGGACGTGCGTGAGCCCGTTTCCCATCCGTTCGGCGAGCGCGAGGGCGTCCATCCCGGCCGCCGCTGTATGGGACAGGTCGAGCGTGTAGTGCCGGAACCCTACGTCCGTAGGGTCGATCGAGGGACGGAAGGCCGACACGCGCGACGTCCGCGAGCCACCGGGCGGGCGGACCTTGAACATGTTCTCGACGGCGATCTCGATGCCGCTCTCTTCTTCGAGTTCGTCGACGAGGTCTCCGAACGCGTCGCCGTAGCGCCGCTGCCACCGGAACGGCGGATGCACGACGACCGTGCGCGCGCCCAGTTCCCGTGCCGCGTCCACGGACATCCGCAGGCGCACCTCGGGATCCGGCGACCACACGCGCTGGGTGATCAGCAGCGACGGCGAGTGAATCGACAGCACCGGCACCCCGGTCCGGCGCGACCAGCGGCGCAGCGCGGAGACGTCCTGGCTCACCGGGTCGGCCCAGATCATCACCTCGACGCCATCGTAGCCGAGGTCGGCGGCCATCTCGAAGGCCGCGCCCGCCCGCAAGGGCCAGACGGACGCGGTCGAGACACCTACCGGAATGCGTGCTGCCATTCCGGCATCCTCCCCGAGGCCGCTAACGCGCGACGAGCAGGAGTGCGGCCGGTGAGACCGTCACCACCAGTCCGACCAGCACCGCGAGAACCGTGGTCTGCAGGTCATCGGCCCGGCGGATCTTGCGGACAATCCACACCAGCGCGACGATCACCAGCAGCGCGGCGACCAGCGCGGCGGCGGGGATGTTCACCCACAGCCAGTTGAAGCCCAGCCAGACCCCGGCGCCGCCGACCACGCCGAGGGCGAGCTGACCGGCGAGTGCCAGCCACTGCTTCCCCGGCGAGGCGTTCTCGGCGGGCTCCTCGGGCTCGGCCTCGTCGACGACGTCCGCGTCCTGCTCGTCGTAGTCGTCTTCGTACTCGTCGGCGCGATAGCCGTAGTCGTCGCGCTCGAAGTCCGGTCCGCCGTCGGGGTACGCCGGGTCGGCGAACTCTCGCTCGTACTCGTCGAGGCCGTCCGGCCGGCGGTCGCGGTCGTCGAGCGAATGCGGCGGCACGAACGGCATCGGGGCGGGGTGCCCCATGGTCGGGGGGCCCGCGTCGAACGGGTCCGGTTCGGAGTCGGCGTCCGGTTCGACGGGTGCGATCGGGGGCGGCACCGGCGGGATGCCGCCGATCTCGGTGTCCTCGGACTGCACCTTCTGCCTGCGCTTGCGCCATCCGGCGAGCCCGGCGGGCGGCGCCGCGGGCTCGACGGGCGCGACCGCCTCGGCTTCGGCCTCGTCGACCGCCGCGAACTGCTCGGTGCTCGGCTCGGCCTTGGGCTGGACGGGACGAGCGGGCGGACGGCGGCGGCGCGCCGGCTGCGCGGGCGGGGTCGCGAACGCGCCGCTGGCCATCGGGCCCGGCGCTTCCTGGACGTCCTCGGGCGGGGCGTCGGCACCGCCGTCGAGTCTCGCCGAAAGTCCCGAGGACGGGGGTCCTGCGGGCGGTTCGGGGCGACGGCGGACCGGCGGCACCGCGCCGCGGGTCTCCTCCGGGCCCGTGGGCCGCGGACGGCCACGCGGAGGCGGTCCTTCGGGATCCGGCGGACGCTGCTGGTAGCCGGACTGTTCCTGCGGCGGGGCCTGCCGGGCGAACTGGCCCGACTGCTGCGGCGGTTGCGGCGGGCGTTGCTGGTAGCCGCTCTGCTCCTGCGGCGGCGTCGGCCGGGCGAACTGGCCCGACTGCTGCGGCGGGGCGGGGCGCGCGAACTGGCCGGACTCCTGAGGCGGCTGGGCAGGGTTCGGCGGGCGCACCGGCGGGGTCTGCCTGGTCGGGGTGGACGCGACGTCCGGCGGCACCGGCAGCGGCGCGGAGTCCTGCTGCGGCGGCGGAACGGCACGCGCTCCGGCGTTCGAGGTGCTTTTTCCCGCCGAGAACCCATCAGGCGGGTCTTGGGGGCGCGATCGGCGTGGCGGTCGCGACGGCGGCGGCGGGGTGTCGCCGGACACCCTGTCGATGATCGCCTGCGGCGCGGTGTCGCTCACCGAGGGCGCGCGTCGGCCGCGCGGCGGCTCGGGAGCCTCGTCCTCGTCGTCGGCCGCGCGGCGTCGCCTGCGACGCCCGCCTTCGGGCTGGGCTCCGTGCTGCGCGAGCAGCTCCGCCACGGTCTTCTGAGGCGGGCCGCTCTCTGTTTCGTCCGTCATACCGTGCTGTCCAATGCGCGCTCCAGCCGTTGCGCACCGGCACGCGACGGGGCATCGGCGGCGTCGCGCGCGCTACCGGCCGTCATCCGCATTTCCGTCACCTCTTCACCGTGCCCGTTCTCCTTCGACGAAGTCCAGTCGGGCGCTGCCGCCCCCAGTCTCGTCCGCACCATTCGAATGGTCCAGCCGTCGCAGGATGACACCTTCTCGCAGCGCCCACGGACAGATCTCCAGTTCTTCCAGGGAAAGCGCCCGCATGGTGGCTTGGGCGACGAGCGCGCCCGCCACCAGCTGATGCGACCTGCTCGCGCTGACCCCCTCGAGTTGTGCCAGGTCATGGGCGGTCATCCGGGAGATGAACGCGATGAGCTGGCGCAACGCGGTGTCGGTCAGGGTACGGCGCGCGTGCGGCCCGCTGGCCGACGGCGCCGCTCCGGTCAGCCTGGCGAGTGACCGGAACGTCTTCGACGTCGCCACGACACGATCGGGTTCACCCAATTTGGCGACCTTCTTCGCGAGCGGGGCGAGCTGTTCTTCGAGCCACGCCGAAGTCGCGATGAGTTCGGAGCGGGTCGGCGGGTCGTGCTGGAACCGCGTCCGGGTGGTCCGCCCCGCGCCCAGCGGGAGGGATTCGGCCAGTTCGGGCTCCTCGTCGCGGCCCATCGCGACTTCCAGTGAGCCGCCGCCGATGTCGAGCACCAGCAATTTTCCCGCCGACCAGCCGAACCAGCGGCGGACGGCGAGGAAGGTGAGCCGGGACTCGTCGACCCCGGACAGCACCTTCAGCTCCACGCCGGTCTCATCGTGGACCTTCGACAGCACCTTCGGGGCGTTCTTGGCCTCGCGGACCGCCGAGGTCGCGAACGCCATGACCTCTTCGCAGCCGAGCCGCAGGGCCGCCGCCTTCGCCGAATCGACCGCCCGCACGAGGCTGTCCGCGCCCGCGCGGCTCAGGTCGCCGTTGCGGGTGATCTGCTCGGCGAGCCGGAGGACGGCCTTTTCGGAATGCATCGGGGTCGGGTGGGCGCCACGGTGGGCGTCGACCACGAGCAGGTGGACGGTGTTGGAACCGACGTCGAGTACCCCAAGGCGCACGAGCGTCTACGGTACCCGCCCGCACGTCAGGTCACGAAACCGTAACCGTGATCTGTATCGCAACAGGCGGGTACCAGCGCCATCAGGTCTCGAACTTGTAGCCGAGGCCACGCACCGTGACCAGGTGCCGGGGCGATCCCGGGTCCGGTTCGATCTTCGACCGCAGGCGCTTCACGTGGACGTCGAGCGTCTTGGTGTCGCCGACGTAATCCGCGCCCCACACCCGGTCGATCAGCTGCCCGCGGGTGAGCACGCGGCCCACGTTGCGCAGCAGGTACTCGAGCAGGTCGAACTCCTTCAGCGGCAAGGAGACCTCCTGGCCGTCGACGGTCACCACGTGCCGCTCGACGTCCATCCGCACCGGGCCGGCGGTCAGCACGAGGGGTGC
This sequence comes from Amycolatopsis coloradensis, assembly GCF_001953865.1. Lineage (GTDB taxonomy): Bacteria > Actinomycetota > Actinomycetes > Mycobacteriales > Pseudonocardiaceae > Amycolatopsis > Amycolatopsis coloradensis. The sequence goes on along the minus strand of NZ_MQUQ01000015.1, from coordinate 543,000 downwards.
GAGATCGCCTTCGGAGCCCGGCTCACCGCCGCGGCGCAGGACCGCCCGGACCCGCGCGATGAGTTCGCGGGCCGAGTACGGCTTGGTGACGTAGTCGTCGGCGCCCAGTTCCAGCCCGACGACCTTGTCGATCTCGCTGTCGCGCGCGGTCACCATGATCACCGGTACGGCGGAGCGCTGCCGGAGCTGCTTGCAGACGTCCGTCCCGCTCATTCCGGGAAGCATGAGATCGAGCAGGACGATGTCGGCGCCGTTGCGGTCGAATTCCTCGAGCGCCTGCTGTCCCGTTCCGGCCACGGCGGCGGTGAAGCCCTCCTTGCGCAGCAAGAACGCGAGCGGGTCGGCGAACGACTCTTCGTCCTCGACGATGAGAACCCTCGTCACAGGTTTCCTCCATGGTCGGGGCTTTCTTGCCCTGTTGCCACGAGACGGGGTGTCCGCTCGGGGGTCTTCTCCGGCCGGGATGCCGGCGGAGCCTGTTTCGCGGCCGCGGCCGGTTCGGCACCGATGTGCGCGGGGATCCGCAGGGTGAACGTCGACCCGGTGCCCGGACGGCTCCAAAGGCCGACCGAACCGCCGTGGTTGGCGGCCACGTGCTTGACGATCGCCAGGCCGAGCCCGGTGCCGCCGGTCGACCGCGATCGCGCCTTGTCGGAGCGGAAGAACCGCTCGAAGACCCGCTGCTGCTCGTCCTCGGCGATACCGATGCCGCGGTCGGTCACCGCGATCTCGACCTTCCCGTCGACCAGCCGCCTGCTGATCGACACCGGGCTGCCCGCCGGCGAGTACGCGACGGCGTTCTCCAGCAGGTTCGACAGCGCGGTGACCATCAGCGTCCGGTCGCCCTCGATGAGCAGCCCGCTGGCCGAATCGGTGGTGATGGTGATCTCGGCGGATTCCGCCGACAGCGTCGTCCGGCCGAGCGCTTCGCGGACGACGGCGTCGACCTCGACCACGTTCAGGTCGGGCAGCCGCTCGGCGCCCTGGAGTCGCGACAGCGCGATCAGCTCGGTGACGAGCTGGCCCAGCCGCGTGGACTCGCGGAGGATCTTGCCACCGAAGCGGCGGACCTCCTCGGTGTCCTCCGCGGCGTCGAGCACGGCCTCGGTGAGCAGCGCGATCGCGCCGACCGGGGTCTTGAGTTCGTGACTGACGTTCGCGACGAAGTCCCGCCGGACCGCTTCGAGGCGGATCGCCTCGGAGTGATCGACGGCCTCGACCACGGTGAACCCGTCGCCCAGCGGGCGGACCTCGCCGAGGACGGCTTCGGGCTGACGGCCCCTCGCCTCCAGTGGGGACAGGTCGATCTCCATCGGGTCGTCGGTCTCGACCACCTGCTCGGCGGCCTTGCGGGCCCGCGGATCGGCTTGGTTGACCTTCACCAGTCCCAGCTCGTAGGCACGCGGGTTGTGCAGGACCATGTCGCCGAACTTGTTGAGGACGACGACGCCGTTGTTACTGGACCGCACGAGGCGTTCGAGTAGTTCGGCGACGGTGGGCCCGGTCGGGCGCCGTTCCTCGCGGCGGGCGCGGCCCCTCGCGATCAGGAAGCCGACGACCACCCCGACGATCAGTCCGCCGACGGCAAGGGCGAGTGCAACAGGCGTGGTCACAAGGGGATCGTAAGCGCGCGGGTAGTCTTTTGGCCTAGTCCCGGCCGCGTACTCGTGATGCCTATGACACCTGGGGACGCCCTGTTCGCCTCCAGGCCAGGCGCCGTTCACGTGACCGATCCCTTGCCGAGATCTCCTGGGTGAGCGAGTCACCCGAAACGGGGACGCCGGGGGCCACTCGCGTCCGGTTCCCGACTTTCGTCGCGACTCTCCGCGCCCGCGGCGGCCGCTCGCCGGGAAATAGCGATGTTCCCGTCACGGCGGCCGGGGAATGTTGGAAGACTGTCGCCGTGGAACTCGTCAGTGACATCTCCCTGATTCGCGGAGAAGAAGAGCTGTTCGACCGGACGGCTCATCTGTTCGTCGCGGCGACCGACATCGCGTGCGCGGCCGACGACCTGTACACCTGGGCGCTTTCCCGGCCGTCGCTCACCCGCCACGGCGAGCGGATGGTGCGCGACAAGCGGATCCGCAAGCTGTACCGCCCCGGCGTCCTGCTGAACGAGCAGACCGCGCGGCACCTGCACCGCCTGTCCGGTCTCGGCGCGCAGATCCGGATCGGCACCGGGGAGATCAACGAGGCGATCCTGCTCGACGAGCGGGTCGCGATCATGGCAGGCGACGAGGGCAAGGCGGTGCGCTCCTACAGCGTCATCTCGCGCCCGGAGCTGGTTCAGGGCATCCTGTCGCTGTTCGAAACCGCCTGGGAGGCGGCCGCCACGTTGGAGACTTTCGACGCGCGGTTCGCCGACATCCGGATGGAGGCACCGCAGATCCTCGACTTCCTGACCACCGGCTGCAAGGACGACAAGGCCGCGAAGAGTCTCGGCATGGGCGTGCGCACCTATCAGCGGCGCGTCTCGGAGCTGCTGGTCGCGCTCGGCGTGACGTCGCGGCTCCAGGTCGACGCGCGGGCGAGGGAGCTCGGCCTCCTGTGAAGCGCTGGGCGGGATTCGCCGTGCTGCTGGTGCTCGCGGGCTGCACCACCACCGTCTCCGGCACCGCCCGGCCCGAACCGGCGGGCCCGCCCTCGAACTTCGCGCTGGTGAATCCGGCGAGCACGGCTTCGGTGCTGACGTCGGTCAAGAAAGCCGTCGAAGCGGTGTTCTCCTACGACAGCGCGGCACTGCCCGCCTACGAGAAGGCGACCGCCGAGAACCTGACACCCGCGGCGCGGGAAGAGCTGGCGAAGCTGCTGACCGAGGTCCGGAACTCGGCGGAGCCGATCAAGCTGGTGACGCGGGTGATCGTCTCGGCGGCCGTCGAGCAGACGCCGGACAAGGCGCGGGTGCTGACCGTGCTTGACCAGAGCAGCACCCGGGCGGGCACCACCAGCAAAGGCCTCGCGTCGGTGCTGCTCGCGGCCGTGCGCGAGGGCGACCGCTGGCGAATCGGCGAGGTGACGGTGAACCCGGCGGGGTCGCCGCTCGCCCCGGAGAAACCGGGCGTGGGCGACCGGGCGATCGCGAGGACGCGGGACTCCGCCCGCGACGGCGGTCTGCGGGTCGCGGAGGCCCTGCTGAGCGTCAATTCGGCCGATCCTGAAGGCACCTTCGCCCGCTACGAGTCCGTCTCGACCGGACAGTTGCTGGCGCAGTTCCAGCAGGGCAAGGCGACTCAGGTGAGTCAGATCCGGGCCGCGGGCACGAAGGCGGCGATGGCGCCGAACCCCGTCGCCGCGGTCATGGAACTCGTGGACGACAAGGCGAGTGTGCTGCTCTACGCGGCCACGGACGTCACGGACCCGGCGGGCCAGGTGACGAAGAAGTACCTGCCGATCGTCCTGCGGCTCCAGCACTTGCCGGAGGGCTGGAAGGCCGCCGGCCTGGAGCTGGTCCAGCCCCTCCCCTGACGCAATTCGTCCTCTAGTTGCGGTAGTTCGAGAGCGAACCACCGCAACTAGAGGACGAAACGCGAGGAGGGGTCAGCGGCCCTGGTTCGCCACGGCGGCCGCGGCTTCCTTGGCGGCTTCCGGGTCGAGGTAGGTCCCTCCGGCCGTGACCGGCTCGAGGTCCTCGGTGAGGTCGTAGCGCAGCGGGATGCCGGTCGGGATGTTGAGCCCGGCGATGGCGTCGTCGGAGATGCCGTCGAGGTGCTTCACCAGCGCCCGCAGCGAGTTGCCGTGCGCGGCGACCAGCACGGTCTTGCCTGCCCGGAGATCCGGCACGATCGCGGACTCCCAGTACGGCAGCAGACGCGCGACGACGTCCTTGAGGCATTCGGTCAGCGGGGCGGAGTCGCCGAGGTCGGCGTAACGCGCGTCGCCCACCTGGCTGAACTCGTCGGCCGGGTCGATCGGGGGCGGCGGGGTGTCATAGGAGCGGCGCCAGAGCATGAACTGCTCCTCGCCGAATTCGTCCAGGGTCTGCTTCTTGTTCTTGCCCTGCAGCGCGCCGTAGTGCCGCTCGTTGAGACGCCAGTCGCGCTTCACCGGGATCCAGTGCCGGTCGGCGGCGTCGAGCGCCAGGTTGGCGGTCGAGATCGCCCGGCGCATCAGCGACGTGTGGACGACGTCCGGCAACAGGCCGGACTCGGCGAGCAGCCGCCCGCCCTTGCGCGCCTCCCGCTCACCCTGCTCCGACAGCGGCACGTCCACCCAGCCGGTGAACAGGTTTTCGGCGTTCCACGTGCTCTGCCCGTGACGCAGCAGCACCAGAGTCCCAAGCTCAGCCATGGGGTTCAGCCTGCCAGAGCAGGCGGAAGCGCCGGTCAGAGGGCTGGACTTGCCGTTTGTTCTACGGAGAGTGCGTTACCCGCGAGAACACTTTCACCCGTCCAGAAGACGGGTTGTCAACAAGACCGGATCCCCGGACATCAGGCTGCACTCCGTTATCCCGGTTTTCAGATTTCACTCGAATGGGGTAACCGGTAGTCTTGTGATTACAGGTGGAGATCTGACAGGTTGACTAAGTCCCGCGCGGCCGGATTCCACGCACTCCCCGGCTCGACGCGGGTGACGACCGCGACTCGTCTCCCCCCTGCCGAGTCGCGGCGCCCGCCGGCCCCGTTGGCATCCCCCTCGTCACCGGGTCCACCTTGGCGGGAACTTCAGCGGGGCGGCTCGAGATCGCGACTCCCCCCTCCCTCGAGCCGTCCCGCCTAAGTCTTTTCAGGGCACGGAACCTTGGTCGCGAATCAGTCCAGCGGAGGCGCGGACGGCAGATCCGACGCCGTCGCCATCGCGGGAGCCGCCGGACGGCGCCGCTTGCGCAGCCACCACACCAGGGCCGCCGCGGGAATGCCGAAGACCAGCACGAACGGAGCCATCGCCCCGATCACGACCAGCAGGCCGCCACCGAAGGTCAGGAACGCGTTCCAGCCGCCGGCCAGCCCATCGAGGAAACCGTTACGGGACTCTTCCGCGACCACGACCTCTTCCGCCTTCACCTGCAAGGAAATAGTCGACATGGCGACACTTCCGGCGAGGCTCTCGCGGCGCTTCTGAAGTGATTCGAGTTCGGCTTCGCGGTTCGTCAGCTCACTCTCGACCGAGGTGATCTCCGCGATCGACGTCGCCCTCGCGAGCAGCGCGCGGATGCGCTCGACGCTCGCCCGCTGGGTGGCGAGCCGGGAGTCGACATCGACGAGCTGCTCGGTCACGTCAGTCGCGCCGGCCTCCCGCCGGACCAGCTTCCCGAGCCTGCCTAACTGGTCCAGCACGCCGTCGAGGCGTTCGGAGGGGACGACGACACTGATCGTCGCCCGCTTCTCCTGGGTGCTCTCCTGGCCGGTGTAGCCGGCGGCGCCCTGCGTGATGACGCGGACCTGCGAGATCAGGTCGGCCACGTTCGGCGTGGTGAGCTCCATGCTCGCCGTGCGCACCAGTTTGCGGTCGGTGACACCCGGCTGCCCGGCGGGCGCCGGCGCCTTCTCCTGCCCGGCCTTGCCGCCACTGTCCTGGTTCGGCGCACCCTGCTTCGGCGCCGCCTGCTTCCCGTCGGACGACATCGGCATCGCGGCGGATTCGCCGCTGGAATCGTTCGCCGAACAGCCCGCCAGCGCCAGCACGATGCCGGCGGCGGCGATCCATCTCAATCGCTTGCGCATGAGTCCTTCTCCCTCCAGTGCCGCGGAGAGAGACGGAGCGGACTTCAGCGCCGTTGCACCGTCCGGGTCACGAGTCGGTCAAGGCTCCGGGCTCGTGCCCGTTCGAGGGTTCTACGAGATGCTTGAACGCCTGCAAGTTCGCCAGCGACTCGCCGCGCGACACCCGCCAGTCCCATTCGCGTTTGATCGACTCGGCGAACCCGAGTTCGAGCAACGTGTTGAAATCGCCGTCGGCGGCCTCCAGCACCTGCCCGAGGATCTTGTCCAGTTCGGACTCGGTCACCGTGTCCAAGCCGAACCGGCCGACCAGATAGATATCGCCCATCGCGTCGACGGTGTAATGCACGCCGTACAGTTTCGCGTTGCGGCGCAACAGAAAGCGGTAAACGTCCACATGCGACTCATCGGGGCGGCGGCAGACGAAGGCCTCGACGGCGAACGCGTGGTCGCCCGCGACCAGCCAGCAGTTCGTCTGCAACTTCTTGGTGCCGGGCAGCGTGACGAAGTACTTGCCCTCGCCACGCCTGTCGTACTTCAGGCCCGCGTTGTCCAAAGAGGACCGCAAAGTCTCGTCGAGTGTCAAACCGCCACCTCCGTGCGCTGTTCGAGGGCGCGCCGGAACGCGCCGGTCGCCTGAGCGTACGTGTCCAGCAGGCGGTCCGTCGTCCGGCGCCAGGAAAAGCGCTGCGCGTGGACGACGGCGTTGGCCGAGAGTTCGGCACGCCTGCCGGGCCGCAACGCGACGTTGGCGAGCGCGCCCGCCCACTCCTTCGGATCGTGCGAGGGCACCAGCAACCCGGAAACCCCGTGCGGGACCGCGACCGGCAGCCCGCCGACCTCGGCCGCGATCACCGGCGTCCCGCAGGCCTGCGCCTCGAGCGCGACCAGCCCGAACGACTCGTTGTAGCTCGGCACGGCGACGATGTCGGCCGCGCGGTAGACGTTGACCAGAGACCGGCCTGGCTGCGGCGGCATGAACCGGGTCTGCTCCTCGATGCCGAGGGAGACGGCCAGTTCACGCAGGGCCTGTGGCTGCTCCAGCCCGGTCCCGGACGGGCCGCCGACGATCAGCACGACCAGCCGTGACGCCAGCTCCGGCCGCTCGCGCAGCATTTCGGCCGCGGCCAGCAGGAGGACGTCCGGCGCCTTCAGTGGCTGGATCCGGCCCGCGAAGGCCAGCACGATCGCGTCCTGCGGCAGGCCGAGCGCCCGGCGCGCGGCCGACCGCGAACCCGGCGTGAAGCGGTCGAGGTCGACCCCTGGCGGGATGGCGTGCACGGCGTGCGGGTCAGCGTCGTACAGCTCGATCAGCTCACGGGCTTCGACGCGGGTGTTCGCGACCAGGCAGTCCGCCTCTTCGACGACCTGCTGCTCGCCGATCACGCGGGTGCGCGGTTCCGGGGTGTCGCCCTCGGCCAGCGCCGCGTTCTTGACCTTCGCCAGGGTGTGCGCGGTGTGCACCAGCGGCACGCCCCAGCGATCTCGGGCGAGCCAGCCCGCCTGGCCGGAGAGCCAGTAATGCGAATGGATGAGGTCGTAGTAGCCCGGTTCGTGGAACGCCTCGGCCCGCAGCACCCCGGCGGTGAACGCGCACAGCTGCGCCGGGAGCTCATCGCGTCCCAGTGGCTCGAACGGCCCGGCCGGGATGTGCCGCACGAGCACTCCGGGCGCCAGCTCGGCGACCGGGGGCTGGTCCGAGGACGTCGCCCGCGTGAACACCTCGACCTCGACGCCGCGGCGGGCCATCTCGGTGGCCGTCTGGCTCACGTAGACGTTCATCCCGCCGGCGTCGCCGGTACCCGGCTGTTCCAGCGGAGAGGTGTGCAACGACAGCACCGCGACGCGCCTTGGCGCGGCATCGAACCCGTACAGAGGGAACGTCACCTGGTCAACACTCCTGAAGTCCTACTGATCGGCGAACCCGCGCAGCAGACCACCGAACTCATCCGCTGCTTCGGCGAACGGCAGATGCCCCACCTCAGGTAGCCAACGCATGACGGCCCCCTGAATCTTCCCGGCCGCGTATTCCGCACACGTCGGATCGATCACAGCGTCCGCGAGACCGTGGACGATCAGCGTCGGTTTGTCCAGATCGCGAAGAACGTCCTCACTCCCGACGTCGCGCCGGAACAGCGCGGAGCGCACGGAAGGCGGCGTCGAGAGACAGGCGCCGAGCAGTGATTGGGTCAGCGTCCCGGACACCGGTGCGGCCGTCATCCGCTCGCTGAACCGCACCAACGCGGGAATCGCGACCGCCGGATCGTCCGACAGCACCGCCGGGATGGCCTCACGCATCGCGGGGCCGACCTTGCCGCCTTGCCGGTTCTTGCCGATTTCCGTGATGGCGCCCACCAGCACGACGCCGCCAAGCCGTGCGGAACCGTGCACGCGAAGGAAGTCGGTGATGACGAGCCCGCCGTAGGACCAGCCGACGACGATCGCGTCTTCCCCGGCGAAGTCCAGCACGGAAGCGAGGTCTTCGGCCCAGACCCGCGGATCGTCGTAGCCCGCCGAGGGAACCTCGGAGTCCCCGTGACCGCGCAGATCCATCGCGACCAGGCGATACCGCTCGGAGAGCGCGGGATCGGCCAGCTGGGGCGCCCAGGCCTTGGCGGACTGGGCCCAGCCGTGCACGAACACGATCGGACGGGTGTTCTCGGCGCCTTCGACCCACAGGCCGATGCGGGTTCCGCCGTAGCCGACTACCTCGGTCTTCATAGGTCGCACTTTATGAGGTCCGGCCAGGTGGTCGTGAGCGCGATTCGGGCGGCAGGTGTCGCGAAAGCCACTTTCGGGACACCTGATGTCCTGAAAGTGGCTTTCGCGACACCCTGGGCACGCGTCACGCGGCTACTTGATCGCCGACAGGGCCTTCCAGGACTTCCAGTCGTAGAACCAATTCTTGACGTCCGATTTGGTCGGACTGCCCAGCTTCGAGCCGGTGATCTCGACCGGGTCGCCGATCATCGCCGAGTCGAAGTACTTCTTCGCGTCCGCCTCGAGCAGGTTCACGCAGCCGTGCGAGGTGTTGGCCTTGCCGATGTTCGACGCGTTGTCCTGGTTCTCGTGGATGTACTCGCCGTTGTTCGAGATCCGGCAGGCCCACTTCTTGTTGACGTTGGTGTAGCCGTAGCGCGCGTTGTCGAAGCGGGCCGTCGGCTCCTTGGTCATCACGATGAAGGTGCCGTTGGGAGTGTTCCGCTGGACGTCGCCGTCGAGCCCGTTCGAGCACGGGTAGCTCGCCGATTCCGCGCCACCGCGGTAGACCTTCATCGTGTGGTCCGGGGTGTTGACCTTGACCACCTGGTTGCGGCCGATCTTGAACTTCGTGGTGACGTCGGCCTTGCCGTACGCGCCGCCGCCGAGCGCGACGCCGTAGAGCTTCGCCTCGACGTTGACCGTGATGTTGGCGGGCCAGTACTCCTTCGGCCGCCAGTCGACCTGGCTCTCCGACAGCCAGCCCCAGGAGCCCTCGACGTCCTTGTCGGTCGTCACCTTGAGCGCCTTCTCGGCGGCCGCCTTGTCCTTGACCGGGGACGCGAACTTCACGCTGATCGGCATCGCGACGCCGACCTCGGCGTCGTCTGCCGGGTTCAGCGTGGCGCGGACCTCCTTGGCGGGCTTGACCGTGGTGAAGGTGCCTTTCAGCTCGGCGGGCTTGTTGTCGCTGCCGGTGGCCTTCGCGGCGTACGTGTAGGTCTTGCCGTAGCCGAGGACCTCGGAGGCTTTCCAGGTGAGGCCGTCGGGGGAGAGCTCGCCCTTGACGTCCTTGCCCGAATCCCCGGTGACCTTGACCTCGGTGAGCTTGCCGTCGGCGACCTTCACCACGACCGGGGTCACCACGGAGGCGTCCTTGGCGTCGACGGCGGGTTCGGCGGTGATCTTGGCGATCGGCGGTGCCGAGGCCTCTCCTTCACCGCCGCTGCCCTCCGGCTTGGCGTTGCCGCCTGCTTCGCTGGAGCAGGCGGCGGCCAGCATGGCCGCACCCGCGGCGAGCGCGGCCTTGAACACCGTGCGCCGTTCGATCACCGTCTACCTCCCATTGGCCCCCCGGCGAGCTTCTACCCGCTCAGCGCTGAGGACCTCTCCGACGTTACCCGCGGCGACGGAACTCACCCTCGCCCCTCACGGAGATAGACGCATGGGACCGGCCCGGGGTTGTTCACCACCCGCGATTCGTCCTCTAGTTGCGGTAGTGCGCGGCACGAACTACCGCAACTAGAGGACGAATCGCGGGAGAGGGCTAGAGCGAGCAGTTGATGAGCAGGGGTTCTGGGTGCAGCGAGACGCCGAAGCGGGCCTCGACGCCGTCGCGTACTTCGCGGGCCAGCGCGAGGAGGTCCGCCGTCGACGCCTTACCCCGGTTCGTGAGCGCCAGCGTGTGCTTCGTCGACAGCGACACCCGGCCGCCCGGCCCCTCGTGCCCCTTCGCGAACCCCGCGCGCTCGATCAGCCACGCCGCGGACAGCTTCGTGCCACCGGGCGCCGGGTACCGCGGAACCCGGACGTCTTGGCCGACGACGTCCACGATTCCCGCCAGCACCTTCGCCAGCTGAGCCTCGCCGATGATCGGGTTGGTGAAGAACGAGCCCGCGCTCCACGTGTCGTGGTCGTCGGCGTCCAGGACCATGCCCTTGCCGCGACGCAGCCCGAGGACCGCTCCGCGTGCTTCAGCCGCCGGGACCCGGTCACCGATCTCGATGCCGAGCGTGCGGGCGAGTTCGGCGTAGCGGATCGGGGCCGACAGGCCGTCTTCGGCGACCTTGAAGCGCACTGTGAGCACGACGCCCGCGTCGGTCCCCTTCAGGATCGAGGTGCGGTAGCCGAAGCCGAGCTCTTCGGCGCTCAGTGTGCGGATCTCGCGGGCGGCGCGGTCGTAGAGATCGACCGAGACCAGGGACTCGGCCACCTCGCAGCCGTAGGCACCGACGTTCTGGATCGGCGTCGCGCCCACCGAACCGGGGATGCCGGAGAGACATTCGAGCCCGCCGACGCCCTCGGCGACCAGGCCCTCGACGAAACCGTCCCAGTTCTGCCCCGCCGCGACCTCGACGAGATCTCCGTCACGCGTCCAGCCGGTGTTGCCGACCTTCAGCAGCGCGCCATCGAAGCCCTCGTCGGCGACGACGAGGTTCGACCCGCCGCCGAGCAGCAAGATCGGCTCGTCCGCGTCGTCGGCTTCGCGGACCGCCTCGACCAGGGCCTGCGCCGTCGTCGCCTCGGCGTAGCGCCGCGCCGGGCCACCGAGCCGCAGCGTGGTGTGATCGGCGAGGGCGGCGTGCTGAGTGGGAGTTTCGGCAGTGCTCACGACCGTGAACGGTACTGTCTGGCGCCATGGCATCCCGTATCGAGCACCGCGCAGCCTTCTCCGCCGACCTCGCGAGCGCGTGGGACGCGGTGGCGGGTGAGGCGGCGCTGCGGGCCCGGCTCGAGCAGATCGGCGGCGATAACGCGGAGCTGCTGGAATACGTCCCGGCCGAGGACGGGGTGCGCTACAAGCTGCGTCAGGGCATCAGCTCGGACAAGCTCCCGTCGGCCGTCCGGACACTGCACCGGGGCGACCTCGTCGTCGAGCGCGAGCAGACCTGGAAGGCCTCCGGAGCCGGTTACGCGGGCAACGCGACGGCGTCCGTGCAGGGCGTGCCCGGCGAGATCACCGCGAAGACGTCGCTGACCGGCGAAGGTGAGCAGACGACCCTGGTCACCAGCGGTCAGGTCAAGGTGCGGCTCCCGTTCGTCGGCGGGAAGCTGGAGACCGTGATCGCCGAACAGGTCGTCAAACTGCTGGAACGCGAGGCGGAATTCGTCGCGAAGTGGCTGGCCGAGCGCTGAAACCGGTCGGGGCACCGACACGCGGGACCACCAACCCCAACCGGCTCCGCCGCGTGGACCGGTGGCTGGCAAGCGACCCGGCCGTGACGCGGCTGCTGCGCGGCGCGGACGAACCGCTCGTGGTCGACCTCGGCTACGGCGCCTCGCCGGTGACCACCGTGGAGATGGCCCGCTGGCTGCGCACTGTCCGGCGCGACGTCCGCGTGCTCGGCCTGGAGCTGGACGCCGAACGGGTCTCGGTCGCGCAGTCCGCCGTCGACCGGCCGTGGCTGGACTTCCGGCGCGGCGGCTTCGAGCTCGCCGGGACACGGCCGGTGGTGGTGCGCGCGTTCAACGTGCTGCGGCAGTACGACGAGGCCGAGGTCACCGGGGCCTGGTCGCTGATGCTGGACGCGATGGCGCCGGACGGGCTCCTGGTCGAGGGCACCTGTGACGAGATCGGGCGGCTGAGCACCTGGGTCGCCGTCGGGCACGACGGCCCGCGCGCGCTGACCCTGTCCGTGCATCTCGCCAGCCTGGAACGTCCGTCCACAGTGGCCGAACGCCTGCCCAAGATCCTCATTCACCGCAACGTTCCCGGCGAACGTGTCCACGAACTACTGTCCATTCTGGACATTTGCTGGGCGACGGCGGCGCCGCATCAGAACTTCGGCGTCCGTGCCCGCTGGGCGCATACCGTGCACCTGCTCACCGCCCGGGGCTGGCCGGTGCTGAACCGGCCGTCGCGGTGGCGGCTCGGTGAACTCACGGTGCCGTGGTCGTCCGTGGCGCCCGACTAGGACATTCGCGGGAATTCACCGGCACAACCCCACTCCGTCACCCCGATGCGACCTGGGGTGATCACCATGGAACCGTGGAACTGCTGGAGTACGTCACCGAGCTGCTTCAGGGCTTGCTGGGATCACCCTGGCTGTGGGTGATCGTGTTCCTGGTGTCCGGCCTGGACGCACTCCTGCCGTTCATGCCGAGTGAGACGACGGTCATCACCGTCGCGGTCCTGATCGGCCCGGATCCGCCGCAGCTGGCGCTGCTCGCCGTGGTCTCCGCGCTCGGCGCGTGGCTGGGCGACTGCCTCAGCTACACCGTCGGCGCCGCGGCTGGTCCGCGAGCGCTGTCCCGCCTGCAACGCGGTCCGGACGGGATCCGGCGCTACGAATGGGCGAAGATCCAGGTGCAGCGCAACGCCGTCCTGCTGATCCTCGCCGCCCGCTACCTGCCGGGCGGCCGCGTCGCGAGCGGGCTCGCCAACGGCAGCCTCGGCTACCCGCCGCGCAAGTTCGTCCCGCTCGACGCCCTCGGCGCGAGCATCTGGGCGGTGTACAGCGTCCTGATCGGTCTCGTCGGCGGAGCGGCCTTCGCGGACGAACCGGAGAAGGGCCTTCTGCTGTCCTTCGCGCTCGGGCTGTTGCTGGTCGGGGCGACCGAGGTCGGGCGGCGGGTGCGCGTGCGCATCCTGACCCGGCGCCGCGCCGCGGCCGAGAACGGCGACAATGGAGTGTGTGTCGAACCCTGAACGCCGCTATGTGATCTCCTTCGGCTGCCCCGACCGCACCGGCATCATCGCCCGGATCTCGGGTTTCCTCGCCGAGCACGGCGGCTGGATCGTCGAGGCGGCGTACCACACGGACCCGGACACCGGCTGGTTCTTCACCCGCCAGGTCGTCCGCGCCGACTCGCTCCCGTTCGACGCCACCGAACTGCGCATGCGCTTCGCCGACGTCGCGGAGTCGCTTTCGGCCGAGTCGAGCTGGCAGGTCAGCGACACGGGTGAGCGCCGTCGCGCGGTGATCCTCGTCTCCAAGGCCGGGCACTGCCTCTACGACCTTCTCGGCCGCGTCGCGTCCGGGGAACTGGACGTCGACGTCGCCGCGGTCATCGGCAACCACGCGTCGCTGGGCGACATCACCCGCGCCCACGGCATCCCGTTCCACCACGTCCCGTTCCCCGCCGGTGACGCCGAAGCCAAGGCGTCCGCGTTCGCCGAGGTCCGGAAACTGGTCGACGAGCACGACCCGCACGCCGTCGTCCTCGCCCGGTTCATGCAGGTCCTGCCCGCGGAACTGTGCGAAGCGTGGGCCGGGCGTGCGCTCAACATCCACCACAGCTTCCTGCCGTCGTTCGTCGGCGCGCGGCCGTACCACCAGGCCCACGCGCGCGGCGTGAAACTCATCGGCGCGACCTGCCACTACGTCACCGCCGACCTCGACGCGGGCCCGATCGTCGACCAGGACGTCATCCGGGTCGACCACGGCGATTCGGTCGAGGACCTGGTCCGCAAGGGCCGCGACATCGAGAAGGTGACGTTGGCGCGCGGGCTGCGGTGGCACCTCGAAGGCCGCGTTCTGGTGCACGGGAACCGGACTGTCGTCTTCTGATGGTTCACTGAGGCATGGGGATTTCAGAGATCAAGGTGATCGAGACGCACGAGGCGCTGCGCGAGCACCTCGGCCACCCGATGGAGCGGACGAAGGGGAAGATCCGCCCCTGCATCGACCCGCACGCGCGCACGGTGATCGAGCACTCGCCGTTCTATCTGCTGGCGACGGCCTCGTCCGACGGGACCTGCGACGTCTCCCCGCGTGGCGACCCGGCCGGTTCGGTGCTGGTGCTCGACGAGAAGACGCTGGTACTGGCCGACCGGCCCGGCAACAAGCTGCTGGACAGCCAGACCAACATCCTCGAGAACCCGCACGCGGGGCTGTTGTTCCTGGTGCCGGGCATGAACGAGACGCTGCGGATCAACGGCCGCGCGAAACTGGTCGCGGACGCGCCGTTCTTCGACGACCTCGTGGTCAAGGGAAAGCGGCCGTCGCTGGCGATCATGCTCGAGGTCCAGGAGCTGTACCTGCACTGCGCCAAGGCCTTCCTCCGGTCCGCGCTGTGGAAGCCGGAGACCTGGCCGGACCGCTCCGGTATCCCGAGCGCCGGCCGGATATTCCGCGACCAGATGAGGCTGGACGTCACGGCGGAGGCGCTGGACGCGGCGCTGACCGAGGGCGCCCTCACGACGCAGTACTGAGTCGTGGGGAGTGTTATGAACGGTCCGTTCATAACAGGATTTGTTATGAACGGACCTTTCATAACATCGGCGACGCTCAGACGCGGACCAGCATCTTGCCGGTGTTCGCGCCGCCCAGCAGGTCCAGGAAGGCCTGCGGAGCGTTGCGGATACCGTCCACGATGGTCTCGGAGTACTTGAGTTCGCCCGAGGCGACCAGCGGCGCGACCTCCTTGACGAACCGCGGCTGTAGCGCGAAGTGGTCGCCGACGAGCATGCCGCGCATGGTGAACCGCTTCGCGATGATCGACGCGAGGTTGCGCGGCGCCGCGGCCGGTTCGGTGTTGTTGTAGACCGAGATCATCCCGCAGATCGCCATCCGGCCGTGCAGGTTGATCGAGTCGATGGCCGCTTCGAGGTGCTCGCCGCCGACGTTGTCGAAGTACACGTCGATACCCTCGGGTGCCGCCGCGCGCAGCTGCTCGATGACCGGGGCGTCCTTGTAGTTGAACGCCGCGTCGAAGCCCAGCTCGTCGGTCACCCACTTGACCTTGTCGTCCGTGCCGGCACTGCCGATGACCCGCTTCGCGCCCTTCAGCTTCGCCAGCTGGCCGACGACGGATCCGACCGCACCGGCCGCGCCGGACACGAAGACGGTGTCGCCCTCTTTGAACTCCGCGACGTCGAGCAGTCCGGCGTACGCGGTGAGCCCGGTCATGCCGAGGACGCCGAGGTACGCCGTGATCGGCGCGGCCTCGGGGTCCACCTTCACCGCGTGCTCGGCGGCGACGACGGCGTGGGAACGCCAGCCGAGGCCGTGCAGCACGAGGTCGCCCGGTTCGAAGTCGTCCACGGTGGATTCGAGCACTTCACCGACGGCGCCGCCGTGCATGACCTTGCCGACCTCGTACGGCTCGGCGTAGGACTTCGCGTCGCTCATCCGGCCGCGCATGTACGGGTCCACGCTCAGCACCTGGTTGCGGACCAGGATCTCGCCCTCGCCCGGGGTCGGGATCTCGACGTCCGCGATCTCGAAGTTCTCGAGCGTCGGGACACCGTGGGGACGGGAGGAGAGCCGGATCTCGGTTGCGTTCACGAGGTAACTCCAAGTCTGTTGCGAACCACAAGCGGGGCGATCGCCCCGTATTCACGACGGGTACAACAGGCTAACCGGGGCGACCATTCCGATTGTGGCGAGCACTACACGACCTCGGCGAGCTTGCCGAGAACTCCCTCGTAGATCCGCTTGAGGCCACCGGGCGCGAAAGCCTTCTCGAAGAAGCCGCCGATGCCGCCCGCGCCGTCCCAGGTCGTCTCGATCCGGACGAGGCTGCCGTCCGGCACCTCGCGGACGGTCCAGGTGGTGACCATGCTGGAGTTCGCGTCGGTCTCGACGAGGGTCCCTTCGGACGGCTCGGACACCGTCGCGGCGACGTCACGCACGCGCTTCGACGTCGCTTGCAGCTTCCAGCTCGCCTTCGTGCCCGCGCCGACGCCGCCTTCGGTGACCTCGTAGTCGCGGTAGTGCTCCGTCAGCAACTTCGGCCGGGTTTCGGCGTAGTCGGCGACGAGCGCCCTGACCTTGTCGGCCGGCGCCTCGATGGTGCGCTCCGCGATGGCCGTGACCTTTCCCATCCCACTCCCTTTCACCCGTGGTGCAACGACAGCGCCCACGATTCCACCGGGCCTCGCGTCCGGCACGGGCGACCCTCCTGCCGCTGCGATGAAGGGGCCTTTCACAGCAGAATTCGCTGGGAAAGGCCCCTTCATCTCGCTTGAGGGAGGATTAGATGAGGGACTTCTCCTTCAGCCAGTCCTTCGCGACGTCTCCCGGCTTCTCGCCGTCCGAGTCGACGCGCTTGTTCAGCTCACGCAGCTGCACCGTGTCGAGAGCCTTGCTCACCGCGTTGACGGCGGCCGCGAAGTCGGCACCGCGTTCGTCGAGGACCTTCTTGTTCACCGCGGGCACGACGTTCTCTGTCGGCACGATGACGAGATCGTCCTCCAGTGCCACGAACTGCGGGTCGCCGACGAGCGGGCTCACCGAGTCGACCGGGATGACGGTGACCTTCCCGGACCGCAGCTGCTCGACGCGCGGGCCCGCTTCCTGCACGGTCTGGAAGGTGGCCTTCAGCTTGTAGACGTCGGTGAAGCCCTTGAAGCAGGGAAGCCGCTTCTCGCACTCCGGACCGCCCGCGACGATGACGTTGTCGACCTTGGACAGGTCGCTGATCTTCGTGAGGCCCTTCTCCTTGGCGAGGTCGGCCTTCACGATGTAGGTGTTCTTGTCCTCCGCCGGCGAGTACTCCAGCAAGCCGATGCCTTCGGGCTCGAACAGCTTCTTGAGCTGCTCGTGCTCGCCCGCCGCGTCCTTCGCGGCCTCCTTGCCGAAACCGGTGGTGATGGCGGCGCCCTGGTACTCGGGGATGAACTGCAACTCGCCGGACTTCAGCGCCGGGTAGATCAGCTCGCGCGAACCGAGGTTCAGCTTGCGAGTGATCGGGTAACCCTTGGCCTCCAGCGCGTTCGCGTACAGCTCGGCGAGGACCAGGCTGTCGGTGAAGTTGAACGAGGCGACGACGATCGGGGCCCCGCCCTTGCCCTGCGCGGCCGGAGCCGCTGCGTCGTCGCCACCCCCGCAGGCGGTCATACCGAGGACGGCGGCGGCGAGCACCGCGCCCACTCGAACATTCCGTGTCCAGCGCACGTGCACACTCCTATGACTCGAACAGAGGAATGGACAGTATCTCCGGGTCACGACAGAATCCACATTTTGAGAGTTCCGCCCCGTGTGCTCTCAGAGAACGGAATCGAACCGCCCGAACGGGGTAAGGTCGGCCGGTGCGAGCCTCCTCCGTGTTTCCCGTACCCGCCCAAGGCGGGCGGCCGCTGTTCGAATGGCGGTGGGTGGACCGGCATTTCGACGAGATCCTCGAGCGGCTCGGCGAGCACATCACGCTGACCGCGGTGGCGCTCGCCATCGGCCTGGTGGTTTCGGTCGGTGTTTCCGTGATTTCGTTGCGTCGCCGGTGGTTCTACGTCGTCGCGCTGAGCGCGGCCGGTTCGCTGTACGTCATCCCGAGTCTCGGCGCCTTCGCCGTGCTGGTGCCCTTCACCGGTTTGACGTCCTTCACCACCGCGGTCATCCCGTTGGCGACTTACACATTGCTCATCCTCATCCGCAACATAGTCACCGGCGTCGAACAAGTCCCCAAGGAAGTCCGCGAAGCCGCGATAGGCATGGGTTTCACGCGCTCGCGGCTGCTGTGGCAGGTCGAACTGCCGCTCGCGCTGCCGGTGGTGATCGCGGGCCTGCGAGTGGCGGCGGTGACCACGATCGGGCTGGTGACGGTGACTTCCATGCTCGGCAAGGGCGGGCTCGGGTACTTCATCCGCAACGGGATCCAGACCGCGACGCCGAACCCGACTTCGATCATCGTCGGCGTCGGGCTGTCCGTGGTGCTCGCCGTGGTGGTGGATCTGGTGCTGTGGCTCGGTGGGCGCGCGCTCGCGCCGTGGTCGCGGAAGGCGGCGTCGCGATGAGCATCATCGACCAGACCATCGAGTGGTTCGGCGAACCGAACCGCTGGAGCTGGACCGACCCGGCGGGTGTTCCGTATCGGACGGTCGAGCATCTCCAGTTCTCGTTGCTGGCACTGGCGATCTCGGCCGTGCTGACGATCCCGGCCGCGCTGTGGCTGGCGCACTACCGCCGCGCGCAGTTCCTCGCGACGAGCGCGGTGAACATCGGCCGCGCGATCCCCAGCTTCGGGCTGGTGATCCTGTTCTGGTTCCTGGCTTCCCGCCTCGAAGTCGACACGACGTTCTGGCCGCTGATGCTCGCACTCGTCGCGCTGGCGCTGCCGCCGTTGTTCACGAACACGTACGCGGGCGTCATCCAGCTGGAGCAGGAGACCGTCGACGCCGCACGCGGAACCGGCTACCGCGAGTGGCAGATCATGCTGCGCCTGGAGTTGCCGCTCGCGTCACCGGTCATCCTCGCGGGTGCCCGCGTCGCGTTCCTGCAACTGGTGGCGACCGTCGCGATCGGCGCGATCGTCAACGACGGCGGCGGGCTCGGACGGTACATTGTGGACGGTTTCGCGCTCGGGGACCCGGGCCACGGCGAGATCCTGGCGGGCGGGATCGCCGTCGTCCTGCTGGCTTTGGGGTGCGAGGCCGTTTTCGCGCTCATCACCCGCTGGGTGACTCCGCGCGGGCTGGCGATCCGGTCCCGCGCGGAAGTCCGTTCCTAATGCCGAGATCAGCGCGGTCACTTCCGGTCCCAGCGGCCGATCCACGACCACCGGTGGAACCAACGCCCGCAGCCGCGCATACGTCGCCCGAAGCCCGGGCGGCCCATCACCCGTCGCCAGCCACCGCGCCTGCGAACCCGCGATCAGCTCACAAGCCGTGACGGCGAACAGCCGCGCGCACGCGTCACGGAGCTGATTCCCGGCCGCCCAGGCGAACGCCTGCACGTCCTCCTGTCCGGCGGAAGTCTCGACGGAGCCCAGCGTCGCGGGCGTGGCCAGCCGCCGCAACGCGTGCAGCTCCCCCACCGCGCGTTTGTGCAGCGGCACCAGTCCCGCCCGCGGCCCCGGATCCACCGCGAGCTGGGCGGGCAGTCCGCTGAACCGCTCGTCCAGCAACCGGTGCGTCCGCTGGACGCCGATCTCGCCGAGATGCACCAGCGCCGCCGTCACCGCGTCCATCCGCAGCCCGAGTTCGACGGCGTGGAACCCGGTCGTGGACACGAATCCGCCGTCGAGGAAGGCAGGCGAGTCCGTCGGCATCGATCGGCGCAGGGCCTCGTCCAGTTCGTCGGCGACCCGCGTGAGATGGGCGATCGCCCGCGGCGCGACCCGCACGGAGACCGGCGCCTGGACGACTTCCGGCCGCTCGACCGCACCGCGGACCATGGCGCCCACTTCGGCGAGCACCGATCGCAGGACGCCGTCGTCTCCCGCCAGCGAAGGACGGTAGACCGCTTGCGGCGCACCGAGAACGTCGATCGCGATCGCCGCGGCCAGCGTCTGCGATTCCACCAGCCGCCGTACCTCGGCCAGCGCGAAAGCCGCGAGCGTCTCGGCCAGCGGCGAGCCCTGGATGAGCGTCGCGCCTTCCTTGAGGCCCAGCTCGTACGGCTTCTCCAGCACCTCCGACGCGGGCGTCTCGACGCCGTCGACCAGCACGGTCCCGACACCGAGGAAGGTCTGGAAGGCGTGCGCCAGCGGGATGATCTCGCCCGCGCTGCCCAGTCCCGTCCTCGGCACCGCCGGGGTGAATCCCTCGTTCAACCGGTCGACGAGGAACGTCACCAGTTCCGGGCTCGCGCCCGCCTCCGGCGCGAGAAGATCCCGCAGGCGCACCAGCAGGAGCCAGCGCACCTCCGGGGCCGAGAGCCAGGGCGGGCCGCCGACGGCACGGCCGATCAGCAGGTTCCACTGGTACCCCTCGGTCGTGCCGAGCGCGACCCCGGCCAGCCGCCCCATGCCGGTGTTCACGCCGTAGACGGGGCGATCGCCCAGCGCGGCCAGGACGCGGGCGCGGTTCTCGCCGAGCCTCGCCAGCAGCGCGGGGTCGATCTCGAGGGACTCGGCTTCGAACGCCGGGTCCAGTTCGAAGTCCTTTGTGGACAGCCTCACTCGACGGGGCGCGCGAGACCTTCGATGACTTCGGCACCGGGCAGGGAGGCGAGGACCGAGCCCGAGATCAGCAGCTTGCCGCCGCGGATCCCGCTGCCGATGACCAGTTCGGGCTCGTCCGCGACGCGCTGGTCGATCAGGATCGGCCAGCCGTCGGGCAGGCCGACCGGGGTGATACCGCCGTACTCCATACCGGTGAGCGAGACGGCCTCGTCCATCGGAGCGAAGGACGCCTTGCGCACGTCGAGGCGGCGTTTGATCACGCCGTTCACGTCGGCGCGGGTGGTGGCGAGAATCATCGCGGCGGCGAACCGGACCTCACCGGCGCGTTTGCCCGCGACGACGACGCAGTTCGCGGACGCCGACATCGGGGAGCCGTACGCCTCGCAGAACGCGGCGGTGTCGGCCAGTTCGGCGTCGATCTCGACGACGCCGACGGCGTCCGGATCGGCCAGGGAGGCGAGTGCCTTGGCGACGGGCTCGGCGAGCAGGTCCGTGCGCGAGAGGGCGGGGACGACGGTGAGGCTTCCGGCGATGGTCCAGGTAGTCACTCCGCCACCCTAATCACCAGTTGCGGCCTCCGCGCTGGACCTCGATGAGCTTCGGGCGGACGTCCACGAGGTAGACCAGGACCGCGACGAGCGCGGGCAGCCACAGGATCATGCCGCCGCCGTAGAACTCGAAGAAGGTCATCACGACGGTGGACCCGCCGGTGATGAGCATCCAGATGGGTTTGGTCTTGCGATCGGCGGCCGAATACGCGTCCGCACGCTGCAGCAGCGCGTGCACGAAAGCGAACAGCCCCGTCAGTGCGCCGCCCCAGTGGATGGCGATGAGGATCCAGGTGGCAACGAACACGAAGTCAGCTTACGTCAAACCGGGCGAATGACCCGGGCCCCTGGTACCGAAGCCGGTACCAGGGGCGTGCGAGTTCACGCGGACCTTACTTCTCGGTCGTCTTCGGCGCGGTGGCCGGCTTCTTGGCGACCGGGCTGGTGGTGGTGCGGCGCACGGGGGGCGTGGTCTTCGGCGCGGTCTTGTTGGCGGCCTTGCGCGAAGCCGAGCGCGTCTCGTGCGCGAGGTCGTCGCCGATCTCTTCGACCTCACCGGCGATGTCGACGGCGACCTCGGAGACCTTGCGGGCGGTCTTCTCGCCCACCGAGCGGGTGCCCTTGGTGACCTTGCCGAGCACGGTGTCGATGCGCTCACGGGTGTCCGCGGTCGCGTCCTCGAGCTGCTCGATGGCCTTCTTGACCTGCGGCTGCGCGGCGATCTTGTCCCACGCCTGCTCACCGGACTCGGCCAGCTTGTTGTACAGCTTCAGCGCGGCTTCGGTGTACTCGTCGATGACCTTGCGCAGCTCGGCCGGGTCCAGCTTCTCGCGAAGGCCCTCGACGTCGTGCGGGAGCTCTTCGATGTTCTTGCGAGCGGCCTCGCCACTCTCGACGACCTTCTCCTTGGCCTTCGCCACGGCGTCGACGACAGCCTGGCCTGCCAGGTTCCCGGCGCCGAGGGCGGCGAGCAGCGGGGTGCGGACCTGGTCGAGGGCGGTGTGCTTGCGGTCGGTCTTGGTGTTCGTGGCCGTGGTCATGCTGTCTCCTTGGGTTTGGCGGCTTCTGCTTTGACTGGCGCTGCGTCTGTGTTCGCCGCCTGCCCTGTCTTCGCGGCGGCGTTCTCGCGGCGGAACGATTCGTAGACGTCGAGCAGTACCTGCTTCTGCCGCTCGGTCAGCTCGGTGTCGGCGCGGATCGAGTCGCCGACCGGGCCGCCCGTGGGCAGATCGAGGATTCCCGCTTGCACGTAGAGCGCCTCGGCCGAGATACGCAGGCCCTTGGCGATCTGCTGCAGGATCTCCGCGCTGGGTTTGCGGACCCCGCGCTCGATCTGGCTCAGGTACGGATTGGACACGCCGGCGAGTTTCGACAGCTGCCGCAAAGAGATCTTCGCCGTGCTGCGCTGCTGGCGGATGTACTCGCCGATGTCGGAAGCGATGTCCGCGACCTTCTCCATCGGTCCGCCCGATGGGGGCTGGTCCCGGTTGGTGTCTGACATCGGTCACCTCCTCGCGACGCCTTCAACGCTACGCGCGAGTGCTAGCTATTGCAAGCAGTGTGCTTGCAACCATCGGGTGTGTTGCCGCTCACCCGGCTACGGTGGAGGGATGTCGAGTGCGACGCGGTTGCGGCGGCGTCTCGTCGAGCATCTGCTCGCCGAAGGCGCGCTGCACGACGCGCGGTGGATGACCGCGTTCCGCACCGTGCCGAGGCACGTCTTCCTGCCGCGGTTCTTCGTCCCGGCGGCGAACGGCTGGGCCGCGATGGAGAACGGCGACGACGGCTGGCTCGAACGCGCTTACTCCCCCGAAGTCCTCGTCGTCCAGCTCGACGACGACTCCGGTCTCTGGGAACGGGCGCGCTACCTCGGCGCGCAGCCGGGGACGCCGACGAGTTCGTCCAGCCAGCCGTCGATCATGGCGATCATGCTCGAAGAGCTCCGGGTCGCCGACGGGCACCGGGTATTGGAGATCGGCACGGGGACCGGCTACAACGCCGCCCTGCTGTGCCAACGGCTCGGCTCGGGGCTCGTGTACACCGTGGACATCGACCCGGAGCTGGTCGACGCCGCGCGCGAAAGGCTCGCGGAAGCCGGGTACGCGCCTTCGTGTGCCGCGTCCGACGGCGCCGAGGGCTTCCCGGCAGGCGTCCTCTACGACCGGGTGCTGTGCACGTGCTCGGTGTCGTCGATCCCGCCGGCGTGGCTGGAGCAGACGGTGCCGGGCGGGCTGATCGTCACCACGCTGAACCGGCCGATCGGCGGCGGCCTCGTCCGGATAGTCGCGGGCGAAGGCGCGACAGGACACGGGCACGTCCTCGCCCGCGACGGTCGCTTCATGCCGCTGCGCGCGCACAGGTTCAAGCCGTCGAAGGTGCCGGACGGCGACCTCGCCTGGCGTCCGACCCGGCTGCCGATGGGAGCCATCACCGAAGTCCGCAGCCGCTTCGAGTTCTTCGCCGGGCTTCAGCTTCCCGGGGTGTCGGCGCTGCGGGACGGCCACAACACCGCCCTCGTCCACTCCGACGGCTCCTGGGTGCGGCACCGGAAGCGGGGACACGGGTTCGAAGTGGCGGAAGGCGGGCCGCGGCGGCTTTGGGAGCAGGTCGAACGCGCGCAGGAGGACTGGCTGGAACTCGGCCAACCCTCGCGCGACCGGTTCGGGCTCAGCCTCGACGGCGACGACCAGGTGATCTGGCTGGACTCCCCCGAAGGCCTGACCTGGCCGCTACGACCGTGAAAGCAGGCCCCGCACCCACGTCTCCACGCGGTCGACGGCGGCGTCCACCGGAATGTGGGTGGTGTCGAACACCTCGACCGGCGGTTTCAGCGACGGCGCTTCCCTCCGCAACCACTCGTTGAACTCCAGCATCTCCTCGACCCGCTCCTCGTCCCATTCGCGCCAGGCGGGCCGGGCCAGCAAACGCTTGCGCAGGGCTTCTGGCTCACTGACGAGCGCCAGGTAGTGGATGTCGGAGAAGAAGACGCGCTCGGGCAACCGCTCGAACTCGGGCGGCGCGACGGTGCCGCAGAGCACGACCGGCCGCCCGTTCTGGTGCAGCATCGCCGCCATCCGCAGCCAGGTCGAGCGGAAGGCGGGGTGGCCGGGGACGTCGTCGCGCAACGCCCCGGTCCACAGCACGTCCTGCTCGACCACGAGCGCGAGGTCGCCGAGCCGGTCCGCCAGGCGCGGCCCGACCGTCGACTTGCCCGCCCCGCTCGGCCCGGTCAGCGCGAACAGGGGGAGCCGCCGGAACGGCCACCGGTGCGCGCAGTCCGCGCACACCAGCAGCCCGCTCTCGACTTGTGGCCGTTCGGCACGATCACCGCAGGCCGGGCAGATCTTGAGATCGAGGACCACGGTCAGTCGAAGAGACCCTCGAGGAAGCCGCCCTTACGACGCTTGCCGTGGTGGCCGTACCCGTGCGGGGAATCGGCGTGGCCGCGGTAACCCTTGGGCGAATCCGCGTAGCCGCCCCGGTACCCCTTCGGCGAGTCGGCGTACCCGCCGCGGTGCGGGCGCGGGGAATCCGGCCGCCCGTACTGCGGAGCCGGCGCGTGCCCACCTCCCTGGTACGGCGGAGGCTGATGCCCGCCGTAGTAGGAGTTCTCGGCACCGGCGATGGCCTCCAGCTCGCCCCGGTCCAGGAAGATGCCGCGGCATCCCTGGCACTGGTCGATGTGGACACCGTTCTTGTCGACGGTCTTCATCTGGTTCTGGCACTTCGGACAAATCACGTATCAGAGGTTACGCATTTTTCGCGTCCGAGGTCAGCAGGCGCACAGACAAAACGGATGACCGGCCGGATCCGCGTAGACCCGGAAGGTCTCCGGGGAGTCGTCGAGCAGCTTGGCGCCGATGGCCAGCGCGCGCTCGTGACCGGCTTCGAGGTCGGTGACGTCGAGGTCGACGTGCGCCTGCTGCGGGTTCTCCGCCGACGGCCACGCGGGCGGGCGGTAGTCCGGCACGCGCTGGAACGAGAACCGCGCGCCGCCCTCCGGGTTCCGCAGGGTCACCCAATGGCCGTCCGCGGCGACGTCGGCCGCCTCCCAGTCGAGCAGCTCGCGGTAGAACTCCGCCAGCGCGACCGGGTCCGGACAGTCGAGGGCCACCGCGCCGAAGGTCGGTACCGCACCCATGATTCAGCCTCCACGATGATCGAGTAACCAGCGAACAGAGTATGCGGGTTATCGGAGCCGATGACAACAGGTCCCGCCCGTACACTGGGCGAGGTGAACACCGACGCGTCCCTGGTGGTCGAGTTTTTGAACACGGTGAGCGTCGAACTTGGCGCCGACCTCCTGGACGATCTGGAGACCTGGCAACGCTGGGCCCGTGATCACCGGCTGCGCGCGGATACCCCCGCGGCCGCGCGCGAAACCCGGGACGCGCTGCGCTCGGCGATCGGCGATCCGCGGCTGCCCCGGCTCGGCCTGCGCGCGCCGGCGGAGATCGTCCTCGGCCCGGAAGGCCCGCTCCTGGTCGCGGAATCGGTCAGCGAAGCGGTGATGGCGGCATCGACCCGGCTGACCGTGCTCGGCGAGTGGGTCCGGCTCAAGATCTGCCCGGCGGACGACTGCCTGTGGGCCTTTTACGACGAATCGCGCAACCGGTCGCGGACGTGGTGCTCGATGCGGGCGTGCGGGAACCGGGAGAAGGCACGGGCCTGGCGGGCGCGGACGGCGGACGTCTCGACCTGAGGCGCCTCCGGCGGCGACCGATCGATGAGTGCTCGCTGATCCGGGCCGCCGTTTCCCTGGCTGAGCCGAGGGACGGGGTCTTCACGCGCTGTCGTTGACTATCGGTGACTACGCCACACGACCACAACTTCTGGGGTCACCCACCCCCGAGTTACCCCCAGGGGTTGTGCACACCGTTAGGCCAAAAACGTGAAATGTTGTGGATAACCCTGGGGATGACTCCACTTCCTGTGGACAACTCCCGGTGAGGCCCCCGGAGTGTGGTATAAGTGCCGCCGCTCAGAAGAGCAGCTGCGCGACCGCGTAAATGACCAGACCGGCGAGAGCGCCGACCACCGTGCCGTTGATCCGGATGAACTGCAGATCCCGGCCAACCTGGAGCTCGATCTTGCGCGAGGTCTCCTCGGCGTCCCAGCGCTCCACGGTGTCGGTGATGATCCCGGTGATCTCGCGGGAGTAGTTGGTGACCAGATAGGCCGCCGCGCCATCCACCCAGTTGTCCACCTTGGACCGGATGTGGTCGTCCGAGACCAGCCGCTCGCCGAGCGCCTCGAGTCCGGTGCGCACCCGGCGCCGCAGCTCGCTCGACGGGTCCTCGGCGGCGTTGAGCAGCATCTCCTTGGCCGTCGCCCATGCCGAACCGATCAGCTTCTGCACCTCGTCATGCCCCAGCATCTGGGATTTGACCTGCTCGGCGCGCGCCATCACCTCGGGGTCGGTCTGGAGGTCCTGGGCGAACTCGCCGAGGAACTTGTCCAGCGCCAGCCGCATGGGGTGGTTGACGTCGGTCTTCACCGCCCACACGAACGAGAGCACCTCGCCGTAGACCTTGTCCGCGAGCATCTCGTCGACGAATTTCGGCGACCAGCTCGGCGCCCGGTCCGACACCACGCGCAGCATCGTCGTGTGGTTGTCCCGCACCCATTCGTAGGCGCGATCGCACATCAGGTCCACCAGCTTGTGGTGCGCCCCGTCGGCGAACACGCCGGCCAGGATCTTGCCGAGCGGCGGTCCCCACGGCTTGTCCACGATCCGCTTGACCACGGCCTGTTCCATGATCGCCTGGACGTCCTCGTCACGGAGCACCTTGACGGCGGCGCGCACGACGGTGGCCAGTTCGGAGGTCACGCGTTCGGCGTTCTTCGGCTGCGAGAGCCAGCCGCCGAGCCGCTTCGAGACCTCGACCCGGCTCAGCTTTTCGCGGATCACGGACTCGGACAGGAAGTTCGAACCGACGAAGTCGCCGAGGCTGCTGCCCAGCGCGTCCTTCTTGTTCGGGATGATCGCGGTGTGCGGGATCCTGAGCCGCAGCGGATGCCGGAACAGCGCCGTCACCGCGAACCAGTCCGCGAGCGCGCCGACCATCCCGGCTTCGGCCGCGGCACGGACGTAGCCGACCCAGCCCGGCCAGCCCTCGGCCTCGGCCCAGCTGGTCAGCAGGAAGATCACCGTCGCACCGAGCAGGAACGACAGCGCGACCATCTTCATCTTGCGCAGGCCGCGGCGCTTCTCCTCCTCGGCGGCGGTTCCACCGGGCGGATCGGCTGGGGTCACCTTGGCGGGCGTCAGTTGCTCCACACGGCCATTGTCCGTGAGGATGGCTGATCGTGCGCGAACCTGTCCTCGTACCCCGCCTCCAGCCCTTCACGTCGACCATCTTCGCGGAGATGACGGCACTGGCCGTCCGCCACGAAGCCGTCAACCTCGGCCAGGGTTTTCCCGACACCGACGGACCCGCCGGAATGCTCGACGCCGCCAAGAACGCGCTGTTCGGGGGCGCGAACCAGTATCCGCCGAGTCCCGGACGGCCGGAGTTGCGCGCGGCGATCGCGCGGCATCGGCTCCGGTACGGCGTCGAGTACGACCCCGGCACGGAGATCCTGGTCACCGCCGGGGCCACCGAGGCCATCGCGGCGTCGCTGATCGCGCTGACGCAGGCCGGCGACGAGGTCATCGTCATCGAGCCGTACTACGACTCGTACGCGGCCGCTGTCGCCATGGCGGGGGCCGAGCGGCGCGTCGTCGGCCTTGTCGAACGCGACGGCCGGTTCGCGCTGGACGTCGAGGGCCTGCGTGCCGCGGTGACCGACCGGACCAGGGCGATCCTGGTCAACTCGCCGCACAACCCGACCGGCACGGTGTTCACGCGCGCCGAACTGGAAGCCGTCGCCGCGCTGTGCGTGAAGCACGACCTGATCGCCATCACCGACGAGGTGTACGAGCACCTGGTCTTCGACGACGCCGAGCACTTCCCGCTCGCGACCCTGCCCGGTATGCGCGATCGCACGGTTTCGATCTCCAGCGCAGGCAAGACGTTCAACTGCACCGGCTGGAAGATCGGCTGGGTCTGCGCGAGCCCCGAACTGGTCGCGGCGGTGAAGGCGGCGAAGCAGTTCATCACCTTCGTCTCGGGCGGCCCGTTGCAGCCTGCCGTCGCCCACGCGCTGGACCACGAACTGCCGTGGGCCGAGGAGCTGCGCACGAGCCTCCAGGGCAAACGGGACCGGCTCGCCGCGGGCCTCGCGGAGGCGGGGTTCGCGGTCCGGCCGACCGCCGGGACGTACTTCATCTGCGTCGACGTCCGTCCGCTCGGCTTCGCCGACGCCGCGGAACTGGCCTGGGAACTCCCCGAACGGGTGGGTGTGGCGGCCGTGCCCGTGAAGGTGTTCACCGATCACCCGGACGAGTGGAAACACCTGCTGCGTTTCGCGTTCTGCAAGCGCAACGAGGTCATCGACGAAGCCGTCTCCCGATTGCGCAAACTGCGGTGACTCGTCTGATGTCCATCAGGCCCAGCCACCCTTTTCGAGAGCCCTTTCGAGCCGGTCCAGACACCGTCTCCGCACCCTGCCGACACTGGCCGGACTGATCCCCAGCTCCCTCGCGAGCTGGGCGTAGGACAGCTCCGGGCGGTGCGCGAGCAGCCACATCAACCGCCGGTGCGGGTCCGGCAGGCGATCGACCGCCGCCCACAGTGCGCGGTCGCGTTCGGCCCGGACGACCTCGGCCTCCGGGGTCGTGTCCGGAGCCGGGAGCGGACGCGGCGTTTCGCGCCTGTTCCTGGTGATCATCCGGAGCGCGCGGCGCCGCGCGGTGGTCGTCAGCCAAGCCCGGAGCTTCGCTTCGTCACGTAACGCGCCCGGCGCGCGAAGCAGTTCCAGCCAGGCGTCCTGGCAGACATCCCTGGCGTCGGCTTCGCTCAGCCGGTAGACCTTCAGCGCGCTGAGCACCGCCGCCGAAACCGTTTTCACGTCCCACATCGCGGACTCTCCTTTCCGGGCGGCTCGCGTCCGCCGCCTCGATCACCGAACGCGACTTCGACGGCACGCACCGCAGCAAGGATCCGGAAAAGGTCAGGTCACCGAGTATTTGAGTAGTTCCACCCGTCCCCCGATGGCCCCCGGGCACATACCGAGAGTGATCAACTTCGGTACTCCAGGTACCGGAGCCGGTTGCGTCGTTCCGCCTAACGGGCTGGATCAGCGGCGGCTGAGGTGAAACACTCCCCTCCGGTGCTAAAACTGGTGCAGCCCCGGGGGAACTGCGACCTGACCGGAAGAGACCCCAAGCAAGATCGGACTCACGCGGAGAACGTGGGTTTCAGGCGCGGACGGTGGTGATTGCTGTGAGTGGTCCGGCAGTCGTGCGCCGTCGCGGCCTCGTCGCCCCGAAAGCGGGAGCACGATTCCTTTTCGCGGGCGGGCTGGCACTCACGGGCTGGATCCTCGGCGCCGTCTTGAGCACGCCGGCTTCGGCTGAGGAACAGACCTCCGCGACGCCGGAGACCTCGGTGATCCAGCCGTCACCCGAAACGACGACTACGCCGAAAGAGTCCACTTCGGACTCAAGCGAGACCGGAACCTCGAAGGCCAAGTCACCGCAGAGAGAGCCCGCTCCCTCGAAGAGCGAGGAGCCTGAGGCCGCCGTCGAGCAGAAGGCCGTTTCGAGCGCGAGTTCCGTCGAAAAGACCGCTTCTGCGGAACCGGCCAAGAAGACCCCGAAGCCTCAGGCCGCCAACGGTTTGCTGGGCGGCCTCATCGGTGGCGTGCTGGACATCGTCACGACCACGGTCGGCGGCGTCGTCGAAACCGTCGGCGGGGTCGTCGGCGGAATCAGCGAACAGGTCGTCGTGCCGATCCTCACGCCGGGCCCGTGCTGCGGTCAGGAGCAGCCGATACCGCTGCCGGGCGTCGGCGACACGCTCGACCCCGTCTTCGGCGGCGGCTCGGGCGAGCCGGCGAGCGGCTCGGTCACCATCGCCGTGCCGGCCAAGGCCACGACACCGAGCACGCCGGCCCCGAGCATCCCGGACCCGCGTCCGTTCGTCCCCGCCGAGGCTCCCGCCCCGGCGGCCGCCGCACAGAACCACCACCGCGTCGTCTCCTTGCCCACCCGGATCAAATCCGACGACCGGCCCGCTCCGGCGGCGCCCGCCGAGTCCGGCACGCACGCGTCCCCGGACGGCGGCGGCTCTGGCGGCGGCGGAGGAGGCCTGCCGAACACCCCGGTGGCCCCGCTCGCGCCCACGACGAGCGCCCAGCCAGGGCACGACCACTCCGGCGGCGGCCGCGGGCCGCTCGCCGTGCTCGACTCCGGATTCCCCGCCACGCAGCTGAAGCTCCTCGGAGCAGGCTGCGACCACGAAGGCGAGCGCACCGGCAGGGAAGCCGCGCTTCCCGCCACCTCCCCCGACTGACCTGACCGGGTCGCCGGGGAGAACCACGTCCAAACCAAGATCAACTTCGGTTTTCGGCGTCTCCTGAAATCCCTGGCACAAGTCGCGTTTCCGCCTGCCCTCATTCAGGTTTCCCGTCTTCCCGAACGGCCGACCGCGCCCGGCCGGTTCGGATCCCGGGCCCCGGCGCCGCGCTGCCCCTGCGGCGCCGGGACCAGCACCGGGTGGACTTCGGGGGTTTCTGCTCACCGCGCCGAGCAGGAGCCGGCCAAGCTCGAAGACCACCTGAACCGCGGGCGGTTCCCGGCACGTCGAGGGGCTGTGCCGGGTAACCGCCGCGGTGCCCGCCCGCGAGGCTTCGGCCTCGGGGCGGGCCGGATAGCCGGTGCGCTGGTCGTGCGGCGCCGATGCCCTCCCTGGAGCATCGGCCGCCCCGCCGGCGCACCGGCTATTTCCGTTTCCCACCCTCGCGTTTCGTCCTCTAGTTGCGGTAGTTCGCGCTACCAACTACCGCAACTAGAGGACGAAACGCGGGGGTCAGGTGACCTGGACGGCTATCGGGGTGGCCGTGGCGGGAGTCGCGGACACCGAAGCGGCGGCCGCGCCCAGCCGCCGCACGGCCTCGAAGAGCCGGTCGGCCGGAAGCGTGTACGGCAGCCGCAGCCAGCGCTCCAGTCCACCGTGGACGCCGAACCGGGAGCCCGGCGCCACCTGCACCCCGTGCCCCGCCGCCGCGACGGCCAGCCGCGTGCTCATCGGCTCCGGCAGACGGCACCACAGCGAAAGCCCACCCGGCGGCACGGTGAAAGTCCAGTCGGGGCAGTACCAGTTCAGCGCGCCGGTCAGCGCGTCGCGCAGGGCCCGTGTCTCCTCGCGGCGGTGGGCCAGCGCGGATCCACCGTCGTCCAGCAGCTCGGCGAGGACGAGTTGCTCGAAGACCGGAGAGCCCAGATCGACGGCGAACCGGGCCGCGACCAGCCTGCCGATGACGTCCTCCGAAGCACGGATCCAGCCGAGCCGCAGCCCGGCCCAATGCGATTTCGACGCCGAGCCGATCGTGATGCCGAGATCGCCCGCGAACGCGCCGAGCGGCGGCGGGCCGTCGGCCGGATCGCCTTCGAGGTCCAGTTCGACCAGCGTCTCGTCGATGATCGACGGCGTCCGCGCACGGCTCAGCGCGGCGGCGAGCCGCTCCCGGCCCGCCGCGTCCAGCCGGAGTCCGGTCGGGTTCTGGAAATCCGCGACGAAGTACGCGAGCCTCGGCGCGGATTGCCGCAGCGCGGCCTCGATCCCGACGACGTCCCAGCCGGTGGCCGGGTCCAGCGGCACCGGGACTCCGATGGCGTGCGCGGCGCCGATGGCTTCGAGCGCGTTCGGATAGGTCGGCTGCTCGACCAGCACCCGGTCGCCCGGACCGGCCAGCATCCGCAGGACCTGCACGAACGCGTGATGCGCCCCGTTGGTGATCATCACCTGGCCCGCGTTGGTCGGCAGGCCGCGTTCGGTGTAGCGGCGGGCGATCCGCTCGCGCAGGATCCGCAGGCCACGCACGTGATAGCCGTTCTCGCCGAGGTGGTCCGCCAGCGCCTTCCGCGCGGCGTCCACGGCGGGGACCAGGCCGGCGATGGCGGGCGGGCAGGCCTGGGCGAGATCGATGAGGTCCTCCCCGGACGGCAGCATCGTCTCCCGGCCCCGGCCACCGGGTGACGCGATCCAGGATCCGGCGCCGCGGCGGCTGGCGACCAGGCCGTCGGCCCGCAGTTTGTCCAGCGCGGCACCGATCAGGGTGCGGCTGACGTCGAGGGCGTCGGCGAGCTCTCGTTCGGCCGGGAGTCTCGTGCCGAGCGGGAGCCTGCCGTCGAGGACCAGCAGCTCGACCGCCGCCGCGAGATCCGCCGCGCCGTGACGAGAACCACTCCGCCGCCAACTTCCCAGCAAAGTGGCCAATTTTAGACCCGAAACGCGTCCAGTCAGCGGGATCAGCGGTTCCATAAGACCAATTCTTGCAGATTGGCCATGGTCAAGAAAGCCACTTACCCCCGATGGTGGCTTGGTGGCACTTACACTCGATCTCCGGCCCGTGGGCATCTCCCACGACACCACCCGTCGCTCGATCCAGCTCGTCGGCGGTCTCGCCCTCTATGGCGGCAGCATGGCCATGCTGACCAGGTCGGGCCTCGGCCTCGACCCGTGGGACGTGCTCCACGAAGGCCTGATGAAGATCACCGGTCTCTCGTTCGGCACGGTCACCGCGTTCGCTTCGGTCGCGGTGCTCCTGCTGTGGATCCCGCTGCGGCAGCGGCCCGGCATCGGCACTGTCGCCAACATCGTGGTCATCTCACTCACCGTCGACCTCGTGCGGATCTTCCTTCCCGATCAGCACGTGCTCGGCTGGCAGATCCTCAACCTGGTCGCCGGGGTCGTGCTCAACGGCCTCGCCGCCGCGATCTACGTCGGCGCGCGGCTCGGGCCCGGCCCTCGTGACGGGCTGATGACCGGCTTCGCGGCCCGGACGGGCAAGTCGATCCGGCTCGTCCGGACCCTCATCGAGATCACCGTGCTGGCCGCCGGCTGGCTGCTCGGGGGCACCGTCGGCGTCGGCACGATCCTCTACGCGCTCGCCATCGGGCCGCTCACGCAGGCGTTCCTGCCGTTGGTCGCCTGGCGAGAACGCGCTGAGAGCTAGTGCCGCGTGATCCTGCAGGTCTTACGCGTGATCAGGCGTAGATCATGCGAGATCTCCGCCTGGTCACGCGACGCTAGCTGGCCGCGCGACGCTCCAGCAGGCGCCGGACGGCGAGGTGGTCGATCCCGCGCTGCGCGAGGACGTCGGCGGCCACGCCGGGGATCGAGGTCAGCGCGAGCAGGAAGTGCTCGGCATCGATGCGCTTGTCCCCGACGTCGACGGCTTCACGAAGGCACTTCTCCAGCACCTTCTTCGCCTCCGGCGTGAAGGGCCGATGGCCGCGTTTGCTCCGCGTCCCACCGGTCAGCGCGCCCTCGCCGTGGGTCTGCTCGACCCGCTCGACGATGTGCTCGACGTCGATGCCGAACCCGGTCAGCGCTTCGACATCGGCGTCGCTCATCCCGCCCCGGCGGCGGACCCGCCGGAGGTCGTCGGACAGTTCTCCCGCCGGACAGCCCAAGGTGGTGAGCAGGCTCGTGTTCTGGGAAAGCGAGGTCAGCAGGTGGAGCGCGTCGACATTCGCGGACTTCTCGTCCGACGCGACGCGCTGCGACCCGAGGACGATCTCGCGGGCTTCGGGGCTGAAGCGTTCGAACATCAGTGCCTCCCGTACTTCTTGTGGACCGCTTGCCTGCTGACCCCCAGCTCGGCCGCGATCTCCTGCCAGGACCAGCCGTGCACCCGCGCGCTGCGGACCTGCACGGCCTCGAGTTGTTCCAACAACCGGCGCAAGGCGGCGACGGCGCGCAACCCCACGCGGGGATCGCGGTCACCGGCTCGCGCGGCCAGGTCTGTCGCTTCGGTCATGACGTCAACCTACATTGACATGTCGCCAGTGTCAATGCCGGTTGACAGTTAGGGTCGTGGCATGGTCGAAATCGCAGTGGCGGAAAGGGACGGAGTAGGCGCGGACGGGGCACCGCGCCCCACCGAAGACCACGTCGCCGTACTCGACAACGCCGTGGTGGTGCTCGACGGGGCGACCTCGCCGCATCCGGATCTGCCGTCCGGCGGCTGGTACGCGAGCCTGCTCGTGCACAGCCTGTCGCAGGCGCTGAGCGCGGAACCCGAGGCGGATCTCTCGATCCTGCTCGCCGAGTCGATCGCCGACGTCGCCCGGCGCGAAAGCCTCGCACCGGGGCGCTCGCCGTCGAGCACGGTCGCCATCGCGCGCTGGACTGACGACACCGTCGACGGGCTGGTGCTCGCCGACAGCCCGATCGTCGCCTTCGGGCCTTCGGGCGCCGATCCGCTCACTGACGACAGGCTGGTCTCCCTCCGCGACGGCGGTCAGCTCCGTACCGGCGCCGACGTCCGCGCGAAACGCAACGCGCCGGACGGCTTCTGGGTCGCCGAGGCGGAACCCAAGGCGGCCGCCGAGGCCGTACGCCGCAGCTGGCCACGCTCCGAGGTCGAGGCCCTGCTGCTGGCGACGGACGGCGTCGCGATCGGTGTCGACGAGTACGCGCTGTTCGACTGGCCGGAAGTGCTCGCCATCAGCCGGCAGCGCGGCCCGGACGCGGTACTCGACGCGGTGCGCACGGCGGAGAAACAGGACCCGGACGGCGACCGCTGGCCCCGCGCGAAAAGGCACGATGACCAGCTACTGGTACTGATCGAGCTAGGGGTGGCCCCAGGGAAAAACCGGGGGCTTCCCGGATCGGAAATCTGCGGCCGTGCGAGCACTCTGGACGCATGACGTTCACTGGGGAGTCCTCGCGTGCCAGACCTTGGCTGATCGCGTCGGCGGTGGCCATCGGCTGGGCGGTGTTCACGATGGTCGTACTGCACCTGATCAGCTCACGCGACCCCGTGTTCGACACGTTGTCGAGTTACGCCTATGTCGACCGCGGCACGGGCATGCTCGGCGCGAGCGTGCTGTCGCTGTCCATCGGCTCGCTCACCGCGCTCGGCGCGCTGGCCGCGGCCGGGTTCCGGCCCAGCCGCACCACGAAACTGCTTTTCGTGCTGTGGTCGCTGGGGCTGGCGGCGGCCGCGATCTTCCCGGCGAGCTACCCCGAATTCCCGGATCCGGTCAGCGGCGAGATCCACCTGTACGCGTGCCTCGTCGCGTTCCTCAGCCTGCCGGCCGCCGGGTTCACCCTGCGCGACAACCTGCGCGGCACCCCCGCGGCCAGGCAGATCGGCCGCCTCGCCTGGGGCAGCGCGGCCGGGCTGATCGTCTTCGGGCTCAGCTTCATCTTCGTGCGCCTCTCCGACATACCGTTCTTCATGACGCTGACCGACATCGCGCCGGTCGGCGTCGCGCAGCGGCTTTCGCTGGTGGCGCACGTGATCCTGATCGGCGGGATGCTGAAGGTCGCGTCAGCCGCCCACCGTGCCGGTGAATTCGGGCGCGTAACCGTAGAGGCCGGGCAGACCACCCGTATGCAGGAAAACGACGTGCTCCTCGGCCGCGAAATGGCCTTCGGCGGCCCAATCGACCAGCATGGCGGCCACCTTGCCGGTGTACACGGGGTCGAGCGCGATCCCTTCCGTGCGACCGAAAAGCCGCACCGCGTCCCAGGTCCCGGGGGTCGGGAGCCCATAACCGGGGCCGATCGCGCGGTCGTCGATGCGCAGTCCTTCGAGTGACGGCGGCTCGATCCCCAGCAGCACGGAGACCGCGGTGGTGAGGTCGGCCAGGTTGTCCAGGGCCTCGTCGACCGGATGGCTGACGCAGGCGACGTCGAGGGTCAGCCAGTCGAGCTTCGCCGTCCCGGCGAGGAGCCCGGCCGAAGTCCCGCCGCTGGCGTGCGGGACGACCAGCCGCGCCTTGGTGATGCCGCGGTCGGCGAGTTGCCCGGCGATCTCGTGCGCGGCCGCCACGTACCCGAGCGCTCCGACGGCGTCAGAGCCGCCGACGGGGAAGGTGGCCACCTTGCGGCCCTCAGCCGCGGCCTCGGTGATCAACCTGTCGTAGGTCCCGCCGGTCTCCTCGCCGTCGCGGCAGACGTGCACGTTCGCGCCGAAGAGGTGATCGAGCAAGACGTTGCCGGACCGTTCGTACGCGTCGCCGTCACGAGGAACCTTCGCGGTAAGCACGAGTTCACACCGCAACCCGAGCTTCGCGCAGGCCGCCGCGGTCTGGCGGCCGTGGTTGGTCTGCAACGCGCCGAAAGTGATCACCGTGTCGACGCCCGCCTCGATCGCGGCGCCGAGCAGGAACTCGAGTTTGCGCAACTTGTTGCCACCTACGCCGAGCGGATGCACGTCGTCCCGTTTGAGCAGCAGGTTCGGCAGGCCGAGCGCCTCGCCCAGCCGGGGTGCCGGATGCAACGGCGTCGGGTGACCGCCGAGGTCGACGCGGGGGAAGCGATCGAGGTTCATGCGGATCACGTAACCACACCGAGGCCACACGCTGGTATCGTTCGTTTGAACGAACGAGACACGCAGGGGGAGTCATGACCACCTCGAAACCGGAGCTCGCGTTCACCGGCTTGGCCGAACAGGCCTCGATGCTCGCCAGTGGAGCCACGACGTCTGTCGAGCTCACGCGCTTGGCGCTCGAGCGCGCCGAAGCCAGCCAGCCGACTCTCAATGCCTTCAAGTGTCTTCGCCCCGAAGAAGCCCTTCGCGAGGCAGAAGACGCCGACCGGCGCCTGTCCGACGGCGAGACCGCTCCCCTGCTCGGCGTCCCCACCGCGATCAAGGACGACCTCGACGTCACCGGCCTGCCGACGGCGTTCGGCTGCGACGGCGACTTCTCCCCCGCGACGGCGGACTCTCCGCCCGTCGCCGCGCTCCGCCGGGCGGGTGCGGTGCTCATCGGCAAGACCAACACCCCGGAACTCGGCCAATGGCCGTTCACCGAAGGCCCGGCGTTCGGCGCGACCCGCAATCCGTGGGACACCGAGCGCAGCCCGGGCGGTTCCTCCGGCGGCGCGGCGGCGGCCATCGCGTCGGGGGTGATCGCCGCCGCGCTGGGTTCCGACGGGGCCGGGTCGATCCGGATCCCGGCCGCGTGGACCGATCTGGTCGGGATCAAACCGCAGCGCGGCCGCGTTCCGACCGAACGCGAACTGTTCCACGGCCTGACCGTGGTCGGCCCCCTCGCGCGCACCGTCGCCGACGCGGCCCTGCTGCTCGACGTCGCGGCGGGCACCGGGACCGCGTTCCAGGCCGCCGCCCGCCGCGAACCGGGCAGGCTGCGCATCGGGCTGTCGACCCGGATTCCTTTCACCGCCACGAAAACCCGGCTCGACCCGCAAGCGCACGCGGCCGTCGTCCGGCTCGCGGAGCGGTTCGCCGAACTCGGCCACGAGATCGTCGAGGTCGAACCGGACTACCGGCTGATCGGCCTCACCTTCCTGCCGCGTTCGCTCGTCGGCGTACGTGACTGGTCTCGTCGCGTCCCGGATCAGGCCCGGCTCGACCCGCGCACGCGGGCCAACGCGCGGCAGGGCTCGGCGCTCGCCGGTCCGGCGCTGCGGCTCGCGCGGGCCACGGAACCGTTGCTGCAACGGCAGATCGGCTCGGTGTTCGGCCGGGTGGACGTCCTGCTCACGCCGACCACCGCGACGCCGCCACCGCGGATCGGCACCTTCGACGAACTCAGCGGCTGGCAGACCGACCAGGCCATGATCGCCGCGTGCCCCTACGCTTGGCCGTGGAACGTGCTGGGCTGGCCGGGGATCAACGTGCCTGCCGGGCCGAGCCGGGAAGGACTGCCGCTCGGCGGGCAGCTGCTCGGCCCGTCGCACTCCGAGGAACGGCTGATCTCGCTGGCCGCGCAACTGGAAGAGGTCGAACGGTGGCAGGACCGCGAACCCGAGACCGCTTGGTGAACACCCGCGAGTCGATCCTCCACGCCACGCTCGAGGTGGTCGGGGAACAGGGCGTCGGCGGGCTGACCAACCGCCGGATCGCGCGGCAGGCCGAGGTCTCCCTCGGCACGCTGACCTATCACTTCCCCAGCCAGACCGCGTTGCTGCGCGAGGCGATGCTGCTGTTCGCCGAGGAGGAGACCTCGAAGCTGACGGGGTTCGTCGACGCCTACCGCGAGAAGGGCCTGAGCGTCGAAGAAGCGGCGTCCGTGGTCGAGCAGGTGATCGCGCGACTGCCTTTCGGCACCGACGAACTCGGCGCGCACGAGCTGTACTTGCAGGCCGCGCGCGATTCCGGACTCCAGGACGCGGCCGCGCGGTGTTTCGCCGCCTACGACGAACTCGCGCTGGTGATCCTGCGGACGCTGGGGGTCCCGTCGCCCGAGCGGCTGACCGGTCCGGTCGTGGCGCTGATCGCCGGACTCCAGTTGCGCAGGCTCGCCACGGGCGACGACGGCGTGCCGGTGGCCCTGCCCTTGATGATGCTCATCCGCGGCGCGTCGTGACCGGCCCGCCGATCGTCAAGGGGACGGCGGCGTGGAGGTACTTCGGGGACTTCCGGGCCGGACTGCTGGCCGGCCAGGTGCTGGTGTTGCAGGTCGCGCATCCGGTGGTCGCCGCGGGGGTGCGCGATCACTCCGACTACGCCGAAAACCCGTGGACCCGGCTGATGCGCACGGCCGCGTCGCTGTCCATCTACGTCTACGGCGGCCCGGAAGGCGCCAAGTACGAGGCCGACCGGTTGCGCGCGCTGCACCGGTCGTTCACCGGCGTCGACGCCGACGGCCGCCGGTACAGCGCGCTGAACCCGCGCGCGTACGCCTGGGTGCACGCCACGCTCGTCATGGTTCCCGTTGACACGCAACGGTTCTACGGCAACCCGATGACACCTTCCGAACTGGACGAGTACTACACGCAGATGTGCGACGTCGGGCGGCTTCTCGGCCTGCGCGAGCAGGACTTGCCGCCGACGTGGCCGGAATTCGAGCGGTACTACGCGGAAATGCTTGCCGGCTTCGGGCCGAACGAGACGATCTCGACGTTGTTCGAGACGATCCGGACGGTGAAGAAGCCCTGGCGGTGGCTGCCCGACGAACGCTGGGTCCGGTTGCGGCGATGGCAGTACCTGGCGCAGATGTTCCTCATCCGGGGCACGCTCCCGCCCGCGCTGCGCGACCGGCTCGGTCTACAGTGGACAGACCGGGACCGGCGCCGGTTCGACCGGTTCCGTACCGTGGTGCGGCTGGCCGGCGGCCTGGTGCCGCTGACGTCGCGGTCCTCGCTCGTGCGCCGGATCGGGCGGCTCAACGTCTGGTTCCGGGCGCATCCGCGCGCGTATCGGTTCTTGGGTGGGGTTCAGGGCTCCCCCCACCCTGGGTAAGGGGAACCATCCCCTTCACGGGGGACCCCGGTTCACCCGGCGCCGTGACGCTTTCCCCGGCCCCGGTCGTTAACTTCAGCCAGGATGGGGAATTCACCGAGGAGGCGGCGCACGGCGCCGTTGGTCATCGCCCGCGCGCTCGTGCTCTGTGCGCTGGCGTCGTTGCTGTTGGGCGGCACGGCCCAGGCGGACGGCGTGTCGAGCGGGGCGGACGTCCAGGTCGCGCAGACGCTCGGCACCCGGGATCTCACGATCGTGCTGCGGCGGATGGACAGCGCGCCCGGTCCGCTGCACGTCGACGTCGTCACGCATGCCGGGAGCGCACCGGGAACGCTGACGCTGCGCGCGTCCACCGCGGGGACGGCGTTTTCCGAAACCACCGTCCAGCTGGACGGGAAACCCGGCGCTCATCCGGCGCTGTTGCGCGTCGACCAGCCGGGGCCGTGGGAACTCGGCCTCGACGACGGGACGGACACCGCGTCCATCCCGTTCCTTGTCCCGGCCAGGGTCATTCCCCCGTGGGAGAAGGCCACTTTCGGCGGTTTCGTCGCCGCGGGCGTGTTCCTGGTGCTCGGTCTCGTCGTGGCGATGCGCGTCAAACGCCCGCAGCTCGCGCTGGTCCCGGCTGGTGGCATGGTCGCCGCGCTCGCGGTCGCGATCACCGGGGCGATGCTCTCGGCGTCGACCCCGGCACCGCCCGCGCCGGGCACGGCACTGGATCCGACCATCGACAACGTCCAGGACCCGTACGCGAACGCCCAGCTGTCCACTGTGGACTTCTCTCGACCGCCGGTGAACCTGGCCGTACGGTCCCCGAACGCGCGGTCGGGCAGCCTCGCCGAAGTCCGGATCGCCTTGGCCGACGGCGCGACCGGCCGCCCGGTCGATGACCTTCTGGTGCACGACAACGCCTTGATCCACTTCGTCGTCATTTCGCCGACGGGCAGGCTCTGGCATCTGCATCCGGTGCGCGTCGGCCCCGGCGACTACCGCGTGAAGTTCACGCCGCCCGAGGCCGGCACCTACGCCGTCGCCGCGGAACTCGCCCGGCGAGGCGGTGGCGTGCAACTTGTCCGCACCACGATGGATGTCGCGACCGGCACGGACTCCCCCGCCGAACCCGTGCCGACAGGGGCGGGAAAGCGGGTCGTCAACGGGAACCCTGTCGACGTCGACGTCGAACCGGGTACGCCGACCACCATCACCGCGCGGTTCGGCAAGGCGGATCTCCAACCGTGGCTGGGCATGCTCGGCCACCTGATCGTCGTCGGCCCGATAACCGACGACAGCCGGGTCGGCGCGGCTGCCGCTGCCGCGCCGACCTGGGCACACGTGCACTCGATGATCCCGCAATCGCCTGGTATGCCGGGAAAACCGGACGAGACCGTCGCCGCGTACGGCCCCGGCGTCCCGTTCACCTACACCTTCGCCGCGCCAGGCGAGTACCGCGTCTGGTTGCAGGCCGAACGCGACTACACGGTGCTGACCGTGCCCATGCGGCTCGAAGTCCCGGCGGAAGGGGCACCACAGTGACTTCCACAGTGGACAGATCCAAGCCCGTCCTGCTGATCTCGGTGGTGGCCGTGCTCGTGGCGGCGATCGTGGCCTGGCTGGTGTGGCCGAGTAGCGGCGGGGCACAGGTCCAGCGCTCGACGCGGGGTCCGTACACCGTGCAGTTGTCGGTCGAAGACCCGCATCAGGGCGGCAATGTCTTCGCGGTGACCGTCACCGGCGGCGAGCCGGACGTGGTCACCATCGAACCCGTGATGCCGCAGATGGGGCACGCGCTCGCGCCGTCGCCCGCCATCGCGGAGGCACCCGGCCGGTATCGCACCGGCGACGTCCTGCTGCCGATGCCGGGGCAATGGGAGATCACCGTTTCACTGCGGGGGCCGTCCGGCGCCACGCAGCACGTTTTTCCTTTGCTGGTCAAGTAAGAGAGGGAGGTCGGGGGATGGATCTCACCGCGGGAGGAGCGAGGGTCGCCTCGGTGGCACGAAGTGAGCGCACCGGGCTGATCCCGGCGTCCACCGTGCTGGCCGGATCGGTGATCTCGCTGGTCGGGCTGACCTGGGACATCCAGTGGCACGGCGACGTCGGCCCGGACACGTTCTTCACGATGCCGCACCTGTTCCTGTATTCGGGCAGCGCGATCTCCGGGCTCGCGAGCCTCGTGGTCGTGCTGATGACCACGGCCGCGCGCCGGGCGGGCCGCCAGGCCGACGCGCGTGTCGGCGGTCGCGCGATCAACGTGTTCGGCAAGGTCTTCGCCGCACCGGCCGGCTATCTGGTGACCGGGACCGGCGCGGCGATGTTCCTGCTGTACGGCCTGTGGGACCAGTGGTGGCACGGCCTGTACGGCTTCGACGCGGTGATCGACTCGCCGCCGCACATCGGGCTGCTGTTGTCGATCACGCTGAGCATCATCGGGACGGTCATGGTGTTCGCGGCGGCGCGGGAGCACCGCTGGGGCGCCCTGGGCGTGGTCGGCACCCTCGGCGTGCTGATCGCGTTCAGCATGGTCACCGTGCTGGGGCTGGAACAGATCGACGTCGACGGGCTCGACGTCGTCTCCGTGGGCATCGCGCTGCTTTCGGTGCTGCTGGTCTCGGCGGGCGCCGGCTTCTGGAAACGGCCGGGCGGCGCGGTCCGGGTCGCCGCGGCACTCGCGGTCATCCAGGCGATCACCTGGTGGTTCTCGCCGTGGGCCGCGGAGGCCTACGCGAGCGCCGTCGGCCTGCCGATGCGGGACTACATCGACGGTGTGCCCGCGATGCCCTCGATGATGCCGATGGCGTTGCTGCCGATCGCCGTCGTACTCGAAGCGGTCTACCTGCTTTCGCGGCGCGGCTGGTCCGCGGGCCGCGTTTCGGTACTGGCGGGCGGAATCGGCGGTTTCCTGGTCGGCGCGAGCATGCCGATCCAGAACACCGTCGTCCACGGGGGCGGCTCCGTCGACTGGACGGTCGTGTTCGCGACGGCCGCCGTCGGCACGGTGCTCGGGCTGCTCGGCGGGTTCGCCGGGTGGCGGTTCGGCGGGATGCTGCGGCTGCTGGCCCCGGCGAAGGAGGACAACGCGCATGCGTAAGACACTGCTGGCGCTGGCGGCGGCGATCGGGTTGCTGTTCGCGACCACTCCCGCGGCGAACGCCTACGAACCGGTGAACATCGTCCACACCGAACGGGTGCAGGTCGGCCCGT
The DNA here is from genome assembly GCF_001953865.1 of Amycolatopsis coloradensis. Taxonomy (GTDB): domain Bacteria; phylum Actinomycetota; class Actinomycetes; order Mycobacteriales; family Pseudonocardiaceae; genus Amycolatopsis; species Amycolatopsis coloradensis. The sequence goes on along the minus strand of NZ_MQUQ01000015.1, from coordinate 500,840 downwards.
ACGGGATGACGGTCGGGTTCAGCACGTGGCCGTTGCGTGCCATGCAATCGCTGGACTTCACGTTCATCCCGGACGACGGGATCGCCGGGAAATCGGGGACGCTCGCGTTCCTCAATCCGGAGACCGGGCGGCTGGGCCGTCCGCAGCCGCTGGCGAAGCATCCGCGGAAACTGGAGGTGTGGGGGCTGGACATCCGGGCCCTCCAGGTGCAGGGCTCGTGGACGTTCCGGTTCGAAGTCGACGGGCCCGCGGGCAAGGGCGCCGGGGAACTCCGCGACCTGACGGTGCTCGAACAGCCGGGGCCGCCGATGGCGGTGAGCTGGTCGATCAGCCTGATCCCGCTGATCGTCCTCGCCGTCCTGATCACCATCGCCTGGCGGAGGACCAAGTCCAGGCTGCGTGGAGGAGGGCTCCCCGCGACGGTGTGACTCGAAGTGACCGAAGATCGGATGGCTCGCGTGTCCCGATGGGGCACGCGAGCCTTTCGTCATGGGCTCAAATCGAACTGTCCGGCCTTGACCGCCATGAGGAACGCGTTCCACTCACCGGAATCGAAGACGAAGACGGGACTCTCGGCCAGTTTGGTGTCACGCACTCCCACCAGGCCTTCCCTGCCCAGGTTGACCTCGACACAGTTCCCCCCGTTGGGCTCGCTCGCGAAGGATTTCTCCCACGCGGCGTCGTCGAACAGCGACACGGCCGTGGTCGGATCGTAATCCGCCGCCGATGGATAATCGGCCATTGGTCGTACCTCCGAACGTCGGTCGGGGGCGCGGGTCGCGACCTGCGCGAACCGTCACGGTCCCGGCTTCTCCCTGCCTCAACGGGACTATCCCGCACGGCCAAGTGGGTGATCAACTCCGCCCACTCTCGACATGAAGATTATTCCAGGAGTAGGATTAATCGCAGCGGCCGGGGCTCGGTTGTTGGTGAATCGCTCGCAGTATGCAAAAACCTCGGCGACAGGGGTCACCGAGGTGGCGTTCAGCAGGGGGTTTCGCCGTTCCGGCAGGCACCGACGGCAGGTGTCCGGCAGGGGCAGCAGTAACCCCGCGGCGCAGACCACCCACCGCCGACCTCGTGGGGGAGGATCAGCGTGATCATTCAGGACACCATGCCTGCGACGGTACTCGCCGTCGGCAGGCTCATGGCCGGTACGGCTGGCGAGAGCCGCCGCTCCGCGCATCTTTTCGACCTGCACTCCAGGGGCTCGCACCCCGAATTCCTGCACGCCCGTTGTGGCACGGCGATGCCTTACGACCACTTGGAATGGATCCCCGTCGGTTCGGGGATGCCCTGTGAGCGTTGTCTCGGCTTGACCGGTTCGGCCGAGCAGACGCGGCTGCCGCGTCCGAGCCGGGGAGTGTGACCGGGATGGCCGTCCGCCTCACCACGCTGCTGTTCCGCCGTGAGGACGAACGCCTTGCCTCGGCGAAGCACCGCAACATCGGACTCGAACTGCGCCGGCGTTTCGGGTTCAGTCTCATCCAGGCGCCGCTGCGCAAGCAGCCACCGTGGAACTCCGAAGTCGATTTCCCCGGGCAGCGCGGCGCGCACCGTGACCTGATCAGGACCGGCCGGCCGTTCGAAGGTCAGTTCGAGCCTTCGCCCTTGATCGGGCATCTGACCGGCCGGGCCTGATCTCCCGACGTCTCAGGGCTTGCGGCCCAGTCCGCCGAGCCCGCCGGTGAACGTCGGATCGTCGGCGAACCGGTCGCTCGCGCGGGAGGCCGCTTCGTCCAGATGCCAGGCGGCCATCCAGTCGATCCCGGGCTCCACCATCTCCAGTCCGTCGAAGAACGCGGCGAACTCCGCGCGGGAACGCAGGTGGAACGGGGCGCTGGTCTTCTTGTACAGCTCCTGGACATTCTCCCGGTTGTCGCCCTCCTTGCGGGTGACGCCGTCCTCGGTCAGATGCGAGGACAGGAAGTACGAACCCGACGGGAGCAGGTCGAGGTAGCGCTGGACCATCTCGTGCACGTCCTCGTCCGGGCCGAGGAAGTACAGCAGGCCGACCATGACCAGCCCGACCGGCTGCCGTGGGTCGAGGACGCCGGTTTCGAGGGCGCGCTTCCAGATGTCGGCGGGATCCCGCACGTCGCCTTGCAGGACCGCGTGCCGCCCGAGCAGGCCCTCACGTTCCAGCAGCAGCTGGGAATGCGCGACGGCGACCGGCTCGATGTCGATGTAGACGACGCGGGAGTCGGGGTTGATCGCGCTCGCGATCTGGTGGACGTTGCCGACGGTGGGCACCCCGGAGCCGATGTCGAGGAATTGGGTGATCCCCTGGCGGGCCAGGTATCCCACGCCGCGGCCGAGGAAGTCGCGCCCGACCCTCGCGAACGTCTTGACCTCCGGGAACTGCTTGAGCACCTGCGTGCCGAACTCGCGGTCGATGGCCCAGTTGGCCGTACCGCCGAGGAACCAGTCGTACACCCTGGCCACGTTGGGGCGTTCGAGATCGACACCTTCGGGGGCTTCGGGATCCTGCTGCGTCGTCATGCGGTCACACCTCGTCATGAAGCGGGTTTGCGGGCGACCCCGCCGATGGTGCAGCTAAGCGTAGGCGAGCGGGCGTCGTCCAGCCTCCATGTGCCGACCGGGACCAGACCCGGCTCCGCGAGGGTGAAATCCCCGAAGAAGGCCCTGATTTCTTCCCTGTCGCGGAAGGAGGCGGGGGTGCTCGACTGTTCGTACTGCTTCACGACGTTCTGGATCTGTTCGAGCAGCTCGCCTTCCACGCCGGACGTCGTGACGTGGGAGAGAACGTAGAACGAGCCGGCGGGCAGCAGTTCGCGGTACCGCGCGATGACGGTGGCGAGTTCGGGTTCCGGCAGGAAATGCAGGACCGCGACGGTGAGCAGGGCCACCGGTTTCGCCGGGTCGAGGACACCGGTGTCGAACGCACGCTCCCAGACGTCGTCCGCGTCACGAAGGTCGGCGCCGATCACCGCGTGCCTGCCGGGGTCGCCACTCTTCTCCAGCAGGATCTTGGCATGCGCGACGGCGACCGGTTCGTTGTCGACGTACACGCACCGGCTGTCGGCGTCGACCTCATCGGCGATCTCGTGGACGTTGCCGACGGTCGGCACGCCGGACCCGAGGTCGAGGAATTGGTGCACGCCGTGCGCCACGCAATGCCGGACCGCGCGGCCGAGGAAGGCACGGTTGGCCCTGGCGAGGGACCGGATGAGCGGGAAGGCCTTGACCAGTTGCTCGCCGAATTCCCTGTCCACCGCCCAGTTCGCGGTTCCGCCGAGTGCCCAGTCGTAGATACGGGCGGCGTTGGGCCGCTCGAGATCGACACCCTCGGGCAGGAACTGCGGGTCCACGTCCAGCCCCTGTCCACTCGACCGCGCTGACGGCGGTAACCCTACCGAAGGAAGGCCTGTCGCTCTCAGGATTGCATCTGATTGCGGTACAGCTCGGCGAGCTCTTTCAGGAACTGCCGGGTCTCCTGGCGTTCCAGCGCGGCGCCACGCAAGCGGTCCCAGGAATCGACGAAAATGTTGAAATCCTTGACGTCGTCGAGGTACAAGCCGCCCGCGGAATGCTCGATGTAGACGAAATCCCTGGTGCGATCGGGAAAACGCATGATGGTGAAGTCGTTGGGCACCGCGGCGAGCCGTGCGCCGAACGGCAACACGTGCACATACACGCGCGGATGCTTGTCCAGCGCCAAGAGATGCTCGACCTGGTCCAGCATCACGGCGGGGGCGGAGCCGCCGGGAGCGCGGCGCAGGGCGCCTTCGCTGATGATGAACCGGTAGTAGGGCGGCTGCTGTTGGTCGAAGACGGCCTTGCGGTCCAGCCGGTTGCGGACCAGCGAGGTGACGTCGGTGGCGCCTGCTTCGGTGAACTGCTTGAGCATGTAGTGCTCGGACTGGAGCGGGCCGGGGATGCGCTCACCGTGCCAGGTGAGGATCTCCGCGGTCGCGGGTTCGAGGTCGGTGAAGGTGCGGAACCAGTGCGGCACCACGGATCGGTAGCCGGACCAGTGGCCGCGCTGCCCGGCGGCGGCGCGGGCGAGGTTCATCAGCGTGTCGGCCTCGTCGCCGTTGATCCCGAACGCGTTCAGCATCGATCGCACATCCCCGAGTTTGACCCCGACGGCACCGGACTCGATCTTGTTGACCTTGCCCTGGGTGCAGCCGAGAACCTCGGCGACCTGCTGCTGTGTCATCCGCGCGGCGTTGCGGGCATGCCGGAGCTCGTTTCCGAGCTGCTTCCGGCGCGAGGTGACGGTGCTGGCCATCAGCCTTGCTCTCCCGGACCACATAGCCAGGACCGCGGCTTCCCGCCGTCCTGCGCGCGAACACTTCGAACCCACCCAGGGTACTGCACCTTGCGGGGTTCGATGATGACATTGCGCAGCGTTCCAGGAAACGGCTGAAAACACCAGTCACCTGGTGCGTCACCCTGGTGGCGGAACGATCTCGTCACATTTCGGGCACCTTCGCCCGGCATGGTGACCGAGTGGACCAATCCCCCTTCGCCGAGCAGGTCATCGACGATGTCCGGCTGGAGCCGATCCACCCTGGACACGCCGCGCACGTGCTGGTTCGGCCGCCGGACACCGAATACGGTTCGGCGGCGAATCTCCGGCCTACGACGCACTGTCCGAACAGGAACGACTGCCGGCGAACCTGTACCGGCCCTACGCCGAACTGGACGGCCGCGGCCGAGGCGCGCCGATCGACCTTGGTCATCCACGAGGGTGCCCCCGATCCGCTGCTTCTCGTGACCGGACCGCACCTTCGCTCGCAACCCCCGCCGCAGCGGCTCGCAACGGCTCGCAACCCCCCGGACCGGGATGTCGCGAAAGCCACTTTCGCGACATCTGATGCCCCGAAAGTGGCTTTCGCGACATCCCGGAATCCCGCGGCGCCGCACCCCAGCCCCCCACCCAACCCTGGGGGACGGCCCCGCACCCAGCGTATCGGTACCCACCGTCGGGCCGGGGGCTTCGGGCCGAGTTGTCCACAGGCAGGCCAGGTTGTGGACAACCGGGGTTCGATCCCTTCTCGCCCCGGCGCCGTATCCCTCGACGGGGATAGGCTCGGCACGGGAATCAAAGCGGAAGGGTGCGGATGAGCAAGAAGGCGAGCATCGGGGTCACCGGCTTGGCGGTCATGGGCCGCAACCTGGCCAGGAACCTCGCGAGGCACGGGCACACGGTGGCCCTGCACAACCGCTCCGAGAAGCGGACGAAGGAACTGGTCGAGCAGTTCGGCGACGAAGGCGACTTCATCCCCGCGTATTCGGCGCAGGAGTTCGTCGACGCGCTGGAGCGGCCGCGCCAGGTCGTGATCATGGTCAAGGCCGGGGCGCCGACGGACGCCGTGATCGACGAGTTCGTCCCGCTCCTCGAGAAGGGCGATGTGATCGTCGACGCGGGCAACGCGCACTTCGCGGACACCCGCCGCCGCGAGGCCGCGCTGCGCGAGAAGGGCATCCACTTCGTCGGCACCGGTGTGTCCGGCGGCGAGGAGGGCGCGCTGCACGGGCCGAGCATCATGCCGGGCGGATCCAAGGAGTCGTACCAGTCGCTCGGTCCGCTGTTCGAGGACATCTCGGCGAAGGTCGACGGCGAGCCGTGCTGCACGCACGTGGGCGCGGACGGCGCCGGGCACTTCGTGAAGATGGTGCACAACGGCATCGAGTACGCCGACATGCAGTTGATCGCCGAATCGTTCGATCTGCTGCGCGGCGCGGGTGGCTACTCCCCCGCCGAGATCGCCGACGTCTTCCGTACCTGGAACTCCGGGCGACTGGACTCGTACCTGATCGAGATCACCTCGCAGGTGCTGGCCCACACCGACGCGGCCTCCGGCAAGCCGTTCGTCGACATCGTGGCGGACCAGGCGGAGCAGAAGGGCACCGGCCGCTGGACCGTCCAAATCGGACTGGACCTGGGCGTGCCGATCAGCGGGATCGCCGAGGCCGTCTTCGCTCGGTCGCTCTCCGGTTCTTCGACCCTGCGTGAGGCCTCCCGCGGTCTCGGGGGTCCTTCGCGTGCTCCGCTGACAGGGTCCGCTTTGGACACCTTCGCGGATGACGTCGAGCAGGCGCTGTACGCGTCGAAGGTGGTGGCGTACGCGCAGGGCTTCAACCAGATCCAGGCGGGCGGCGCCGAGTACGGCTGGGACATCGACCTCGGCAAGGTCGCGTCCATCTGGCGCGGCGGCTGCATCATCCGCGCGAAGTTCCTGAACGACATCACCGCCGCGTATGCCGAGGAGCCGGCGCTTCCGACGCTCCTGACCTCCGGCGGCTTCCGCAAGGCCGTCGAGGACGCTCAGGACTCCTGGCGTTCAGTGATCTCCACGGCCGTGCGGCTCGGGATCCCGACCCCGGGCTTCTCGACCGCGCTGGCCTACTACGACGGTCTGCGCGCGGAGCGGCTTCCCGCCGCGCTGGTGCAGGGGCAGCGTGACTACTTCGGTGCCCACACGTACCGCCGGGTCGACCGCGAGGGTTCGTTCCACACCGCTTGGGCGGCCGACGGCCGTCCTGAGTCCCCCGCCTGACGGACTGTATGAAGGCCCCTAGCGAGGGAAAGGGGCCTTCATGCAGTCGCGACCAGCAGCACGAGGAGCGCGACCCGGGTCATTTCCCGCGCGCGGCGACGATCTCCGTCAGCGCCCGCAGGATCACCGCTTCGCTTTTCTCCTTGGTGAGCCCAAGCCCGCCGAGTACGGTGAAGTCCTCGATTTCGAACAGGGCCAGCAGGATGTGTTCGGTCCCGATGTAGTTGTGCCCGAGCCGCAACGACTCCCGCATGGTCAGCTCCAGCGCCTTCTTCGCCTGCGCGCCGAACACCATCTTCGCCGCCTCCGCCGGTTCGGCGGCGGGTTCCGGCAGGCCTGCCACCGCGGCTTCGCGGACGGCATCGAGGGTCACGTTCTGCGCCACGATCGCCCCGGCGGCGAGCGCGGCCGGCTCGGAGAGCAGGCCGAGAATCAGGTGCGCGGGCTCGATCTGCGGGCTCTTCGCCGCGACGGCCTCGTCCCGCGACGCGACGACGACGTGCCGTGCGCGATCGGTGTAGCGGCTGAACACCTTCACCAGGTCTTCGAGTGAGGCGCCTTCGCCGGATTCCTTGGGCACGAAGCGTTTCTGGGCGGCCTGTTTGGACACCCCCATGTTCTTGCCGATCTCGGTCCAAGACGCGCCGGAGCGCCGGGCCTGGTCGACGAAGTGGCCGATCAGGTGGTCGGCCACTTCGCCGAGGTGCTCGCCGAGGAAGACCGCGTCGGACAGCTGGCCGAGCACGTCGCCGTCGGGATGCTGCTGCTTGATGTGGGAAATGAGGTCGTCGAGCCGGACTGGGTTCGTCATACCGTCAACTCTAGGTTGACGACCCCCCCGTCGTCAACCGCGAGTTGACGCAAAGGTCGCCTTCAGATCGAAGCCGTTGGCCTCCAACGTCTCGAACCGCGGCTCCGGATCCACGGCGAACAGGCGGCGCGCGGCGATGTGGTCCGGCGGCCGGTTCACCGACTCCACCCCGACGAGCACGCCGTCGCGAAACAACAGCACCGAAAACTTCCCGCCCTCCCGATCCCCGCTCACGACGGTCTTGTCCGCCCCGGTCAGCAGCCCGGCGATCTGCAGTTTCGCGCCGAGCTGATCGGTCCAGAACCACGGCAGGCTGTCGTAGGGCGCGGGTTCCCCGGCGATGGCCGCGGCCACCGCCCGCGCCTGGTCGACGGCGTTCTGCACCGACTCCAGGCGCGTCGCCGTCCCCGCCTGGACACACGGGAAGTTCGCGCAGTCCCCGACCGCCGAGATCTTCGGGTCGCTCGTGCGCAGATGTTCGTCGACAACGACACCGTTCGCCACGGCCAGCCCCGCCTCCTCGGCGAGCCGCGTCCTCGGCTCCACCCCGACCCCGACCAGCACCAGATCGGCGAGCAACAGGTTGCCGTCGCTCAGTTCCACCTCGGCCACCCGGCCGTCGCCTCGCAACGCGGCGACGCCCTGGCCGAGCAGGACCGTGTGCCCGGCGCCCTCGTGCAGTGCGGCGAAGTACGCAGAGACCTCCGGAGTGGTGACGCGGGCCATCAGCCTGTCCTGCGCCTCCACGATCGTCACGGGCCGCCCGGCGTGTGCGGCGAATTCGAGCCCGATGAACCCGCCTCCGACCACGACCACGTTCTCCGCGCTTTCCAGTGCCGTCCGCAAGACGTCGGCGTCGTTCTTGGTGCGCAGGGTGAACACCCCGTCCAAAGTGGACCCAGGAACCGGCAGTACGCGGTTGTTCGCTCCCGTCGCGAGAACGAGATGGTCGTACTCGTGGGCGCTTCCGTCTTCGAGGACCACGTTCGCGCCCTCGCGATTCACCGACGCGACGCGGCCAGGGATCAGCTCGATGTCCTTCTCCGCGAAGAAGTCGTCGGGCCGCAGACGCAACTGGGCGTCGCCCGCGGTCCCGGCGAGGTAGCCCTTCGACAGCGGAGGCCGCTGGTACGGCAGGCCGGGTTCGTCACCGATCAGCACCACCCGCCCGTCGAACCCCTTGTCCCGCAGCGAGGTCGCCACCCCGAACCCGCTCTGTCCGGCTCCTACGACGAGGACGGTCTCCATCGGCGCTCCTTCCGTTGTGCCCAGTGTCCATTCAACACAGATCCGGCCCTTTCGACCGTCCCTCCGAGAAGTGATCCTCATCCGGCGGAAGCGCTACGGTGATGCCCGACGAGTTCACTGGCTGTTCCCGCACCTGAGGAGGGGGTTGCATGAGCGCGAGTCCTTCCGAGGTCCATCCGGTCGATCAGCGTCCGCCGCTGCCGAAGCTGACCTTGCTCGGCCTTCAGCACATGTCGATCATGTACGCGGGCTCGGTGGCCGTCCCGCTCGTCGTCGGCAGCGCGCTGAAACTGGACGCGGCGACGATCGCGTGGCTGGTCAACGCGGATCTGCTGGTCGCGGGGATCGCGACGCTGATACAGGCGATCGGGATCGGAAAGATCTTCGGCATCCGGCTGCCGGTGGTGGCCGGCGCGACGTTCACCGTGGTCAACCCGATGATCATGATCGCGTCCCAGTACGGCATGCAGGCCGTCTACGGCGCGATGATCGCGTCGGGGGTGTTCGGCCTGCTCATCGCGAAACCGTTCGCCAAGATGATCCGGTTCTTCCCGCCGCTGGTTTCGGGCACGCTGCTCGTCGTCATCGGCATCTCGCTGATCGCCCCCGGCGTCGGCCTGATCGCCGGCCACGACACCGGATCGCCGGATTACGCGAAACCGGCCAACATCGCGCTCGCGTTCGGCGTGATCGCGGTGATCGTCCTGTTCACCCGGGTCCTGCGCGGGTTCGCGAACCAGATCGGCCCGCTGCTGGCGCTGTTGATCGGCCTGATCGCGGCCGTCCCGATGGGCATGGTGAGCTTCAAGGGCATCGCCGACGCCGACTGGTTCGGCCTCGCTTCGCCGTTCCACTTCGGCCCGCCGACCTTCCCGGTCGCCGCCGTGCTCTCGATGTGCGTCGTGATGCTGGTGACCTACACCGAATCCACCGCTGACCTGGTCGCGGTCGGCGAGATCACCGGACGTCCGGCGAACGCCTCCGACCTGGCACGCGGTCTCGCCACCGACGGTCTCTCGGCCATCCTCGGCGGTGCGATGAACTCGTTCCCGGACACGGCTTTCGCGCAGAACGTCGGCCTCGTGCGGATGACGGGGGTGCGCAGCCGCTGGGTGGTCGCGATGGCCGGTGGCCTGCTGGTGCTGATGGGCCTGGTGCCGAAGGTCGGAGCCTTCGTCGCGGCCGTACCGGAACCGGTGATCGGCGCGGTCGCGGTGGTCATGTTCGCGATGGTGGCCGTTGTCGGCGTGCAAAACCTGAAGAAGGTGGAGTTCTCCGGCAACCACAACACGTTCATCGTCGCGGTGTCGTTCGGTGTCGGCCTGTTACCCGCGTTCTCCACGAACCAGTTCGGCACCTCGATCTTCTTCCAGCACTTCCCGGCGTGGTTGCAGACCATCTGCGGCAGTCCCATCACGGTCGCCGCGATCGTCGCCTTCACGCTGAACCTGCTGTTCAACCACCTCGGCAAGCGCCGGGAGCCGGATCTACTGAAGGCGCCCTAGCACCAGAGCCACTTCGGCCACAGGTTGCACTCTTCGGCCGGGGTCGTGGTGGACGTCGGCGGAGTCGGGTTGGGCTGCTGAGGCGCACCTGTCGACCCTGTCGTCCGCGGTGGATCGGCGGGCCCTTTCGACGAGGTCGGCGTCGTGGGGTCCGGGGAGTCGGACGTCGGCGCGGCCGAACTCGACGTGCGGCGGCTGGACGTCGTCTTGCTGGGCTGCGACGAGGTCCCTCCGTCGCTGCCTTCGCCGGTTTCCACCGTCTCGGTGGACGGGGCCGCCGAGGTCGCGCCGGCTCCCCTGTTCTCCGAAGGACGCTTGGGCATCTCGATGACGCTGACCTGGTTCGGCTGCGCGTTCTGCTCGGGCTCCGAATCGAACCCGACGAGAACGGCGGCCGCGCCGCAGGCGACGACCACGCCGATGGTCACCGCGATAACTCTCCAGCGTGACTTTGCCCGTGACTCCTCGTGGTCGTCCCAGCCCTCGCGAATGAGCAGGTCGGCGACCGAAACGTCGTCGTCATCCACCGGCTGAACCTTTCGCACTGGGAACAGGCAGACAGTAGTTTTACCGGAGCTCGCGGCCGAATGGGTGAGGTTGACCAAAAATAATTCACCCGATGGAACACCTTAGCGGGTGTCGGTCACACAGCGTGTATTCATATGTTTTCGCGCATATCAACGCTGGTCGCCCTCCGGTTCGCGTATACAGCGCCCTCCATGGGTGGTGTAATCGACGGTGCCAGCACCGGAAGAGGGGGTTCGGACGGATCATGGAGGCTGACGCCCTCGCCGTGCCGGGAGCCGGAAATTCCGGTCGCCCGACAGGCGCACCGCTCGGGAACGAGCCGGTCGGCGATCTCGGCCTCGCGGGCGACCACGCCGCCATCTGGTCGTACGACTTCGAGAACGAGACGCTGTCCTGGTTGCCCGGCCTGGAGAACCTGCTGGGCGGAGCCGGGCTCCCCGAAGCCCAGCTCGAAGCGAAACTCGCCGACCTGGTCGCCCCGCTGACCTCCGGCACCCGCACTTCCCCGCCGTGGCGCGAGTTCGAACTCGAGCAGTCGTTCCGAAACCCGGCGGGCGAGATCCGCTGGATCCGCCTGCGCGCCCGCACCATCGGTGACGAGGACGGCTCGTCGGGGCTGCTCGGGATCGCCACCGACGTGACCGACGTCCGCGAAAATCGGCAAGCCCTCGAAGATCTCACTGACCGTTACCGGCTTTTGGTGGAACTCAGCCCCGACGCGGTCTGTGTCCACGAAGCAGGGATCGTGACGTACGTGAACAGGGCCGCCGTCGCCGCCCTCGGAGCGTCCTCGACCGCCGAACTGATCGGGCGGCCCATCATGGACTTCGTCGCCGACGAGTCGCTCCCAGCCCTGCTGGACAGGATCGCGTCACTCCACCGCCAAGGTGCGTCGACCGATCCGGCCGACGCCGTCATGCTCCGCCTCGACGGCACGAAATACCTGGTCCAGAGCATCTCGGTGCGGACGACCTGGGAAGGGCGGCCGGCTTTCCAGGTCATCATGCGCGACATCAGCGCGCAGAAGGCCGCCGAAGCGACCCTGCGTTATAAGGCCGCGCTGATCAGCCACGTCAGCGACGCGATCATCGCGACCAACGGCACCGGCGTGGTGACCAGCTGGAACCCGGCCGCGGAGAACGTCTACGGCTGGACGGCGAACGAGGCGATCGGCGGCACGGTCAGTCGTCTCGTCGGCGCTGCGCTCGACCCGGAAACGGTGCTGCGCAAGGGCGGCGTCCTGCGGACCACCCACCGCCATCGCAACGGCTCGACACTGGCCATCCGCATCTCGGCCGCGGAGATGAACGACGGTTTCGTCCTGGTCTGCGCCGACGAAACCGCCCGGCGGCGTGCCGAGCAGCACTACAGCACGGTGGTCGCGTCGCTCGACGAAGGCGTGATCGTGATCGGGCCCGGCGGGCTGATCGAGTCGGCCAACCCGGCCGCGTGCCGGATCATCGGCGTCGGCCACGAAGACCTCATCGGCGTCCCGTGCGTGATGCTGGAGCTGTACGACGAACTCGGCCGCATTCCTCCTGCCAGGATGCCGTCGGTGGTCACCCGGCGCACGCGGGTCACCCAGACCGGCCTCGTGCTGCGGCTGCGGAGGTCCGACGGCGGCGACGTCTGGATCTCGATGACGTCGCGGCTGCTGACCCCGGAAGACCCGTCGGCCACGGCGGTGGTCGCCTCCTTCACCGACATCACCGAACGCCGCGCCATCGGTGAGCGGCTCGCGCACGAGGCGACGCACGACCCGCTCACCGAACTGGCGAACCGGACGCTGGTGCTGGACAGTCTCGCCGAGGCGTTGTCCGGCTCCGGCCGCGCCGAGCTGACCACGGTGCTGTTCATCGATCTCGACAAGTTCAAGGTGATCAACGATTCCCTCGGGCATTCCGTCGGCGACAAGGTGCTCCGCATCGCGGGCGAACGACTGCGCCGGGGAATCGGCGAGAACGACCTCGTCGGCAGGCTCGGCGGGGACGAATTCGTCGTCGTCACCGCGGAGATCACCGAACCGGCCGAGATCAAGGCGCTGGCCGAGCATCTGCGCGAGGCGCTGACCGAACCGATCACGGTCAACGGCAGGCAACTGCACATCGACGCCAGCATCGGCATCGTCACCGCGGCCAACGACGACACCCGGACCGCCGGGGACCTGCTGCGGGACGCGGATGTCGCGATGTACCAGGCGAAAACGCTCGGCCGCGCGCGCTACGAGTTCTTCGACGTCGAACTGCGCGAGCGGATGCAGCGGCGGCTCCGGATGGAGCAGGACCTGCGCGACGCCCTCCAGAACGGTGAACTCTGGGCGGCGTACCAGCCGGTCGTGGACATCGAATCCGGCGAGATGGTCGCCGTGGAAGCGTTGCTGCGCTGGAAACATCCCGCGCACGGCACCATCTCGCCCGCCGAGTTCATCCCGCTCGCCGAGGAAAGCGACCTGATCAACCTGATCGGCAAGCACGTCCTGCGCACGACCACGCGTGAGATCGCCAAACGGCGCGCGCAACTCGGCATCGACCTGAACCTCAAGGTCAACCTTTCGGCCCGGCAGCTGGACGACCCGCATCTGGTGGCAGGCGTGCAGGACGCGATGAAGACCACCGGGCTCCCGCCGCACGCGCTGACCCTCGAGGTCACCGAAAGCGCGCTGATGCGAGACCAGGCAGCGGCCGCCGAGGTGCTGATGTCGTTGCGCGATCTCGGTGTCTCGCTGGCGATCGACGACTTCGGCACCGGCTATTCGTCACTCGCGCAGTTGCAGCGGCTCCCGCTGGACACGCTCAAGATCGACCGCACCTTCGTCACCGGCATCGCGGAATCGCGTGACGCGGCCGCGATCGTGAAGAGCATCATCGCGATGGCGCACGCCGTCGACCTGATCGTCGTCGCCGAAGGTGTCGAAGACGAAGACCAGCTCGCCGTCCTGCGTGAGCTGCACTGTGACCAGGCGCAGGGCTTCCATCTGGGCCGCCCCGCGCCCCCGGACGAACTTTTCGGAGTCGCTGAATGAGTGTCGAGATCAAATCCGGTGAAGACCGCTACGACATCGTCGTGGACGGGAAACCCGCCGGGTTCCTGGAAACCCGCACGCGGCCGGACGCGATTCTGTTCCTGCACACGGAGATCTCCGACGACTTCGCCGGGCAGGGGCTGGCGGGCAAGCTCGTGACCGCGGCGCTCGACGACGTCCGGGCGCAGGGCAGGCCCGTCCTGCCCTACTGCCCGTACGTGCGTTCCTTCATCGCGAAACACCGCGAATACGAGGATCTCGTCCCCGAGGACAAGCGCGCGGAATTCGAACTCTGAGCCTCACCCCGGGTAGACCTTCAGCAGCTTCGCGAGTTCCTCTTCGGTCAGCACGACGTCCATCTCGCGCAGTGTCGCGTCGAGCCGTTCGGGCGGGATCGTGGTGGTCTCCTTGGTCCCGTCCGGACGCTCGACGATGAACTCGTCGCCGATCAGCTTGCGGCTGAGCCCTTCTTCCAGCCGCATGATCACCAGCTGTCCGGTGAACGGCGACCGCGGATGCGTCGACGTGTAGTGGTGGTAGACCTCGTAGTCGATCCGGTGCATCGGCGTGAGTGTGAAGGCGTGCAAGTCGGTCCAGTCGTCGCCTTCCAGCTTCTGGAGGCGCCACCAGTCGCCGTCGGCGACGAGCCGGTGCGGCCAGCCCGCCTGGTCCACCACGGCACCGTCGACCAGTGGCATCGGAACCAGCATCCCGGCGCCGAAACCGACGTCGACCAGGTGCTGGACGCCGTCGGCCTCGATCGCGAGGGTCATATGCGTGTACGGTCCGTTCTTCTGCGGCTGCACCCGCGCCACGAGCCGTCGCACGGGATAGCCGAGCCGCTCGGCGGCCGCCGCGAACAGGCTTCCGTGCTCGTAGCAGTAGCCGCCGCGATGACGGCGGACGAGCTTGCCGATCACGTCTTCGAGTGCGATTCCCCTGTGCTGCCCCAAAACGACGTCGACGTTCTCGAACGGAACGGCGAGGACGTGCGCCTTCGCCAGCTCACGCAACGCGGCGGCGGAAGGCTTCGCGGGACCCTGACCGATCCGGCCGAGGTACGCGTCGAGGTCGAGGGTGCCGACAGTCCATTCGTCGACCTGCTCAGGTGCGATTGTCATGCTGCAAGGTTGACACCTCTACCTAGCTCGAAGTCAAGGTCGTGGAAGCCGTTGAGGCAACTGGCAATGGCCACCGACTTCCGGAGTGTGCCGGTGGCCGACGCCGTTGTGGAAGGAGAAACAAGTGAGGACTCGTTCCCTTCTTGCCGGTCTACTGGCTGGAGCCGCCGTCGTACTCGGGTCGGCGATCCCCTTTGGGCGTACAGCCGTTGATCGTGGGCGGTGGACGCGACGGAAACAACCGCGGTGCGTCACTGATCGCGCCGCAGTGGTTGGTGACCGCCGACCACACGAAGGGCGGCGAGGTGGACGCCGGGCAGCTACACCGACGTGACCGCGTTCACCGACTGGATCAGCAGCGGACCGGCAAGTAGAACGCCAAGCCCCGCGGCGCGCGGTGCTGTAGACCCGAAATCGGCCCCAGGCGTGAAAAAACCGCCTTGACCTGGGTCAAGACGGTTTCAAGAGCGGTGGCCAGGGCCGGGGTCGAACCGGCGACCTTCCGCTTTTCAGGCGGACGCTCGTACCAACTGAGCTACCTGGCCGGGAACGCCGGCCTGGAGCCGAACGATCTTGCGACCCTGACGGGACTCGAACCCGCGACCTTCGCCGTGACAGGGCGACGCGCTAACCAACTGCGCCACAGGGCCTTGCGTACTGCTTTGTAACTGTACTGCGTACTCCCAACGGGATTCGAACCCGCGTTGCCGCCTTGAAAGGGCGGAGTCCTAGGCCGCTGGACGATGGGAGCCCGGTTCGGTTTCGGCGAACCGACCGACCCGCGCTCTCCGGTGTCCCCGGGAGCGAACATAACTATAGGACACGCCTGTTTCAGCTCTCGCACAGGGGGTCCTCTAGTTGTTCGCAGGGCTGGGACCTGCGAGAACGCGGCGAGTTCAGGATATCAGGGCCGAGGTGACCCGAAGGGCGGCGAGACGTCGCCGAAGCTCCTCCGCTCGGTGTCCGAGAGGGTGACGACGAGTTCGGCCACGCGGTGCGCGGGAGGCGCCCACGTCCGCCTTCCGGGTCCGCGACGACGGCCTCGGGCAGGGCGGCGAAGTGGACACCGCCGCGGAAGACCACGAGCGCGATCGCCAGGCGCTCGACGTCGTCTTCCGGACGTCCGGCGAGTTGCCATCCGGCGAACAACGCGAGACCACCCGCGTCCGCGACGTCCGCGAGACGGAAGAGCGGATCAGCCAGGCGACCGGAGTCGTCGGCGCCCGAAAGGTGGACGCGCGCCCACGCGCCGATGACCGCGAGTAGGCACGGACCGCGGAAGCCGCGTCGAGAGCCGCCATCGCGGACGGCAGAGCGAACTCGAAGAGCCGGTGCGGGAAGTCCCGAACAGCTCCGCGACGACCTTCGGCGAGTTCCGGAGAGGTCAAGAACTTCCCGCCGAGGACCTGCGCCGTCCCGGATTTCCCGCGCCGACGCGCTTGCCGGCGAACCACCCGTCAAGCGCAAACGAAAGCCCGGCCACGCGGTGAACACACCACGCGACCGGGCTAGCGAACGAACTCAGCGCTGAACGGGCGCCTGCCCGTCCTCATCCAGCGTCAACCCCAGCATGTCCAGCAACTGGACACAATCATCGACACCCAGCGCGCCATTGGCCACCGCCAGCCGAGCGCGCCGCACCTGGTCGTCGGACACCCGCTGGGTATCCCCCTGACCCGTGCGCTGCGCCGGCAGGCCACCCGCCAACGTTGTCGAACTTCCCCCATCGGCACCTTCGTACCGAAGGAGGAACTGTCGAACTTCCACAGACCCACCCATGGTTCCTCCAGACGGCCAACGAACAGCTTGGCCGCGAGGCTAACCAGAGCCGGCCGCGACACACAGCCCCCCGGAGAGTGAACCTGTCGCCACGCTCCGCACAACGCAGAGCGATCACGCGTGCACCGGCATCACATGAATCACAGGGGAACCACAGGTGACGCCCCGACCGGAATTCTGCCCGCGCCCACTCGCCCTTCTCAGCAAACCGTGCAACAATTGATTTGCTGACACACCCCCGGTCAGCGCCTGTGGAGATCCCCTCCGACCCCCGCGTTCCTCCCCCTGGCGCGGGGGTCGCTCCGTGTTTGGGGGCTACCCCCGAACTCGGTTCGATCGCATGCCCGGTCTCAGGTCACGTGGATGGCTCTCATTCAGATTGCCGATCGCGTTTTGTGATCACGGGAAAAGGATTTCTTGTGGGGATTGGGCCGTTCGGGGAAAAGAAAGAGGTGTGTCGTGGCTCACTGTGGTTGGTTTGCCGAGACCGAACCGTTATCGTGGCCCGGTGCCCCTTCCCTCCCTGAGCCGTCGTAGCGGCAGCCGCACGAACCTCAAGCCGGTCAACCCCGGTCGTCACCGCAACTCCTCCACCAAGGAGGCCGAAGCGGTCGTCGAAGACACGGAGCTCACCAGCTACCTTCGTGCCCTCGCCCCCGACAACGACCCGGAGAGCACCGGCACCGGCAAGCGCTTCGGCGAAGCGCAGGTGTTCCAGCTGCGGATGAACCTCATCGCCATGGAACAGCTCAAGGACGCCGCTCAGGAACGAAACCTGTCACCGCAGGCGCTGGCGCAGGAATGGATCCTCGAGCGCCTCTCGTGGGAATCGCAGGCCAACTCGGCCCAGCAGCGCCGCCACGAAGAAGCCCACACCGACGAATTCCACTTCGACGCCGACGCGTTCGAGCAGCCCGTCCCCCGCTGACCCCGTCCCCCCGGAACGGAACAGCACACCGGAAGAAACTTCCAAAGCCAGAGAAAAGCCCCCGGCGAGAACGCCGGGGGCTTTTCTGTTCAGTCTGAGCAACGCCGAAGGGCGGACTCAGATCGCGCGGACCTTTTGGGCCTGCGGGCCCTTCTGGCCCTGACCGACCTCGAACTCCACTCGCTGGTTCTCTTCGAGAGTGCGGAAACCGCGGCCCTCGATCTCCGAGTAGTGAACGAAGACGTCGCCCTCGCCGCCATCCTGCGCGATGAAGCCGAAGCCCTTCTCCGCGTTGAACCACTTCACAGTGCCTTGCGCCACCGCTGTACTCCTCGTTGCACATCCGCTTCGAGTGCCACCGAAGTGACACCCAGACCGTCCCGGGCGGTTCCAACGAGTCGAGCGAAGAGCGCGTCACCGGCTCATGGCTCGCGTCAGAAGTTCCGCGAGTGTGAAGCCACGAACACGCAAAACGACGGCCTGATGGCAGCGTACCGGGATCTGGCCATATTTGAAGCCCGTGATCGGACTCTGAGCACCCCCGAGTACCAAGGTCACCGGAACGTCGTATACCGCTCCGTCTTTTGTCGGACCCCCTCATTAGCCTGTCGCCGTGCGCCGACCTCAGGTCAACGCCGGACACGGACCGAAGTCGGGCATGCCCCGATCGTGAACTATGATGCACCCGATTGTGACTCGCATCACTCTCCGTGGGCTCAACTTCCAGGGCGGTCCGGACGTCATGATCGGTGTACTAGGGGAGCAAAGGGGAAGCTTTGAGGTTCACTGAAACCGCCCGCCGCCGCGCGGCGATCGCGGCACTGGGGCTGGTGGCCGTTCTGACGCTGGGGGCGTGCAGCAGCGAGCCGACCGTGTCGGCCAGCGGGCCGGAGGGCGGCGGCCCGCTCAGCGGCGAGACCGGCGGACAGGCGCCCGCGCCCGCCAGATTGACCTACGAGCCCGCGGCCGGCGCTCAAGACGTCGCGCCCGGCCAGCCGATCAAGGTCAGCGTCGCCGACGGCACGCTCGACCAGATCGTGCTGACCAACCCGGAGGGCAAGCAGGTCGCCGGGCAGCCCACCGAGGACAAGAAGAGCTGGACCACCACCGAACAGCTCGGTTACGGCAAGACCTACACGTGGTCCGGCAAGGCCACCGGCACCGACGGGAAGCCCGTCGAGGTCGGCGGCGCCTTCACCACGGTCAAGCCGCGCAAGCAGGTCGGCGCGAACATCAACGTCTTCGACGGGCAGACCTACGGCGTCGCCATGCCGATCACACTGACCTTCCCGAGCAAGGTCACCGACAAGGCTTCGGTCGAGAAGGCGCTCTCCGTCGAGACCACGCCGAAGACGGAGGGCTCCTGGGCCTGGGTCCACGACGACACCTCGGTGCACTGGCGGCCGAAGGCGTACTGGCAGCCCGGCACCACTGTGAAGTTCAACGCCAAGATCTACGGCGTCAAGATCGGCGAAGGCGTGTACGGCAAGGAAGACCGCTCGGCGAGCTTCGCGATCGGGCGCTCGCAGGTCGTCAAGGGCAACACCCAGACCCACCGGCTCGTGGTGATCCGCGACGGCCGGCAGATCGCGGACTACCCGGCCAGTTACGGCCTCGACGCCGACCAGGGCCGGGTCACCCCGAGCGGCACGCACGTGGTGATGTCCAAGCACGACACCTACTCGATGACCAACGAGCGCTACAACTACGAGAACATCGTCGTGCCGTCCGCGGTGCGGTTCTCGACCAACGGCGAGTTCATCCACGGCTACGGGCCCTCGATCTGGGCGCAGGGCAAGAAGAACATCTCCCACGGCTGTGTGAACCTCGCGCCGGCGAACGCCAAGGAGTACATGGCGGGCGCGCTCGTCGGTGACCCCGTCGAGATCGAGGGCAGCACGGTGAAGATCAACCGGGCGCGTGACTACAGCGACTGGACCTACGACTGGGCCGAGTGGACGAAGCTGTCCGCGCTGGGAAGCTGACTTACTTCCGCGAATCCGGGCGGCCGGAGACCTCCATGGTCTCCGGCCGTTCGTGTCTGTCCGCCGCGGTGAAGTCTCCGTCGGGCGCGAAGTGCCCTTGGGCGGACGGTGTCGTGAAACTTCCGAAAAAGTCGATGCAACCCGGCGGCGGGCGGGACGCATGTCTAACGACGTAAGGCGCCGCGGCCAATGAGCGGCGCCCGGATCGAGGAGACACCCTTGCGTACTCGTATCGCTCTTTCCCTCGGCGCGCTGCTGCTCGCGGGCGGCGCCGCCTTCGCGACCACGTCGCTGGCGTCGGCCGACCAGAGCGCGCCGTCGCCCACGGTCACTCAGGCACCGGCCCCGGCTCCCACCACCGCGAAGCCGGGCGAGCCGCCCCGCGCCACCACAGCCCCGCGTCCCGCCCAGGAGACCCCGTCGGTCGCCGCCCCTGGCGAGCACCGCGTCCCGAAGGCCGTCCCCGCCGGGCCGACCGGGGACCTGAACCTCCCCGCGATCGTCGAAGGAGCCGGTAACTAGGTGTCGCCGAGCCGCTCGTCGAAGACCGGGACGGGCTCGCCGTGGGACGGCGAGTTCGCCCGGTACTTCGACGAGCGCGCGCACAGCCTGCGTGCCACCGCGTACCTCCTGTGCGGCGACTGGCACCAGGCCGAGGACATCACCCAGGCAGCGCTGCTGAAGCTGTACCTGGCTTGGCCGAGGCTCTCCCGGCACGACGCGCTCGACGGCTACGCGCGCAAGATCGTGCTGCGGACGTTCCTCTCCGAGCACCGGCGCGTCTGGCGCAAACGGGAGAAGCTCACCGACACCCTGCCCGAAGTCCCGGGTGAAACGAGCGGTACGGAACAGGAGATGCTGGTCAGGCACGCCCTGTCCGGCATCGCCCCGAAGCAGCG
The DNA here is from genome assembly GCF_001953865.1 of Amycolatopsis coloradensis. GTDB lineage: Bacteria > Actinomycetota > Actinomycetes > Mycobacteriales > Pseudonocardiaceae > Amycolatopsis > Amycolatopsis coloradensis. Next base: position 480,484 of record NZ_MQUQ01000015.1, on the reverse strand, counting down.
GGCCGTGCTGGTGCTGCGCTACTTCGAAGATCTCAGCGTCGAGGAGACAGCGGCGGCGCTGGGATGCAGCACCGGGAACGTGAAGAGCCAGGGCGCGCGGGGGCTGGCGACCCTGCGCAAGCGGCTCGGCCCGCATTTCAGCGAATCGGCCTTGAGCGGAGCGCGCGGCGATGGGAGGTGAGGAGATGGACGAGGACGTCAAGAGCGTGCTTTCGCACGGCGAGAGCGGTCCCCCGCTGGGCATCCGGGCGGCGGACATCATCGAGCAGGGTGGCCGGATCCGGCGGCGGCGCAAGCGGTTGGCCGTGGCGGGGAGTTCGCTGGCGACGGTCGCGGTGATCGTGCTCGGCGCGATCGCCGTCGGCGGTCGCGGCGGTGAAGGGCCGGCGCCGGTGCCGCCCGCCGGACCTGGCCTGTCGACCATCTCCCCGGCACCGGTGCCGCCGGCGCCTTCCGAGGTGCCGCCCCGGCCGGAAGTCTCCGCTGAGCCGCCCGTCCAGGGGACGGTGCCGAAGCCGGGCCAGACGCACTCACCGCCCAGGACCTCGCAGCCGGGCCGGATGACCACGGCCGTCCCGCCGCGCGCTCCCAGCCCGACGAAGGAGCTGAGCGGGCCAACGACGGCGGTCACGACGAACCGCTGATCCCCGTCCGGAACGTCCGATTCCTGAGGCGTTACCGAAAGTAATCGGAAGTTTTCTCACGTCGGTTTCAACTGGCGGTATATCACCGTTTTGGGGGAACGGCGCTCGCGCGATCGATGCAAAACGCTGAATACCTACGTTTGAGCACCTACGGTCGAGGGAACAAACCGTCGACGGTGGGTAAGTAAACGGGTGGGTCGGGAGGTCAAACCCATGGCCGAAGAGGCGCTGAGCGCGGCGCATCAGGAAAAAGGGGAACCCGCGGAGGCCCCTCCTGAGCAGATCAGAAAGGCCGTCGCCGGAGCGGCGATGGGTAACTGCATCGAGTGGTACGACTTCGGTGTCTTCGGCTTCATGCCCGCGATCCTCGGGCAGGTCTTCTTCAACGCTTCAAGCACTTCAGAGGGCGCGCTGGCGACGTTCGCGGTCCTCGCGATCACGTTTATCGTGCGGCCGTTCGGCAGCTTCGTGTTCGGTCCGCTGGGGGACAAGATCGGGCGCCAGAAGGTGCTCGCGCTGACGATCATCCTGATGTCCGGTTCGACGTTCGTCATCGGCCTGCTGCCGTCCTACGCCACGATCGGACCTGCCGCGGCGGTCGCGCTGATCCTGTTGCGCACCATCCAGGGCTTTTCGGCGGGCGGTGAATACGGCGGCGCGGCGACGTTCATCGCCGAGTACGCCCCCGCGCGGCGCCGGGGTTTCTGGGGCAGCTGGCTGGAGTTCGGCACGCTCGTCGGGTTCGCGATGGGCGCCGGCTTCGTCACGATCTTCACCGTGGTCCTCGGCGACGACGCCATGCGCGAATGGGGCTGGCGGCTGCCGTTCCTGATCGCCGGGCCGCTCGGCATCGTCGGTCTCTACCTGCGGAACAAGCTGGAGGACACTCCGCTATTCCTGGAGATCGAGCAGAAGCAGCAGGTCGAGAAGTCGCCGCTGAAGGCACTGCTCAAGAAGCACTGGACGTCGATCCTGCACCTGATCGGCATCGTGGTGATGCTGAACGTGGCCGACTACATCGTGATCACCTACCTGGAGACCTATCTCAAGGACGTGGTCGGGTTCAGCGGGCATACGCCGTTGCTGATCATCCTGGCGACCATCGCGTTGATGCTGATCTTGATCGTGCCGGTCGGCATGCTGTCCGACCGGATCGGGCGAAAACCCATCCTGATCGCGAGTTGCGCGAGTTTCCTGGTGCTGCCGATCCCGGCGTTCTCGCTGATGGGCGCGGCCGCCGACGACCGGAACGCCGGGCAGCTCATGCTCGGCCTGGTGATGATCGCGGTGCCGCTGGTGCTGATCCTGGCCGTGCTGGCGGCGACGCTGCCGGCGATGTTCCCGACGCAGGAGCGCTACGGCGGTTTCTCCATCGGGTACAGCGTTTCCACCGCCGCGTTCGGTGGCACCGCGTCGTACGTCATCGGCAGCCTGGTGACCTCGACCGGTGACACCCTGTGGCCCGCGTACTACCTGATGGGCGCGGCGGCGATCGCGGCCATCCCGATCCTGCTGCTGCCGGAGACGGCGGGGGTGTCGCTGCGCGGCATCGTGAACTCGCGGATCGCGCGGCGTCGCAAGCCGGAAACGGCCACTCCCGACGGAGCCTCGGAGCTACCGGCGAGTTAACGTCTGTCCATGAGCCGTATCTCGCAGCCGTGGCCACCGGTCGAAGTCGAACCGGCGACCGTCCACCCGAAAGCCCCGCAGCCGGGCAGCCATCTGGGCATCCACTTCGGTGAGTGCTTCGGGTGCGGTGACGAGATCGAGGCCGGGCTCCACCTGCACTCGACGGTGGGCGAAGGGACGACGGTGTACTCGAAGTTCACCGTCACCTCCGCCCACCAGGGCGCGCCCGGCCTCGCCCATGGCGGCCTGCTGGCCTGTGCGTTCGACGAGGCGCTCGGCGCGACCGTCGGCAACCTGCTGCGCCGTCCCGCCGTCACCGGGAAGCTGGAGACGGACTTCCTCCGGCCGGTTCCGGTCGGCTCGACCCTGCACATCGCGGCGAAGCTGGACGGTGTCGCGGGCCGGAAGATCTACGTGAGCGCCGTCGGGCGGCTCGACGCCGAAGACGGCCCTGCCGCGGTGCGCGCGCGGGCGTTGTTCGTACAGGTCGAGTTCGAGCACTTCAGCAACCACGGGGACCCCGAGGCCTTGCAGAAGCTCGCCGCCGCGCACGAAAAGGCCAAGCGCGAACGCGAGTGGGACATCAACCCCTGAGCGTTTCGTCCTCTGGTTGCGGTAGTTCGACCTACGAACTACCGCAACTAGAGGACGAAACGCGGGGTTAGGTGAGGGTCCTTGGCCTTATCGCGTTGGCTTTGTCGACGAGTTCGACGCGCTGGTCGACGGTTCCGGCCAAGCGGGCCAGCGTCCGGTAGCAACGCTCCAGCCCGAAGCGCAGGTCCCGTTCGTCCAGGTCGCAGCCCAGCACCTTCGCACCCGGCGTCGGCCGGTTCTGCGAGTTGAGCCAGCTGTGCGCCGCTTCGAGGATCTCCGCCGACAAGCGCGTGCGGCGCTCGGCGTCGAGCTGCAACCGCTCGAGCCGCGTCGAAGCGTCGACGAGGTCTCGCTCGGACACCAGCACCGGATCCTTGCCGCCGCCGTTGATCCTGGTCTTGATCTTGATCGCGGCCACCTGCGCGGCGACGTAGTGCGTGGACGACGCCGGGACGGCCTCCAGCACCTCGATCGCGCTGGCGCGGGCACCCTGCGCGAGGTACACGCGAGCGAGCCCGAAGGCGGCGCTGACGTACGACCGGTCCGTTCGCCACACCAGCTCGTAGTAGCGCGCGGCGCCGAAGTAGTCCCCGACCCCCTCAGCGCTGACCGCCAACGCCAGCTTCGGCGCGATCTCACCGGGAAGGTCGTCATACACCGCTTCGAACGCGACTTGCGCGACACGGGACCGGCCGCCCGCGAGCTCGATCAGCCCGCGATACCAGTCGATCCGCCAGTCGTGCGGGAATCCGGCCTTGATCGCGAGGTACTGCGCGGCCTGCAACTGCCGCTGCGCCTCGACCAGCTCGCCGAGTTCGATCCGGGCCCGGACGATCCGCAACCGGACCTCGATCGACTCACGCGGCGCGCCGGCCAGCGACTCGATCGCGCCGCTGGGATCGAGCGCGACCGTCGACGCGAGCACGCCCGCCGCCGGGTCGTCCGTGTCGACCTGCGGGATCGGCAGGCCCGAGACCACCTCGCCCGGATCCGGCAGCGGCACACTCCCGCCGTGTTCCGGGACGACCAGGTCGACGCCGAACGTGCGGGTCTCCGGGCCGAAGACGGTCGAAGCCCCCGGGCGCGGTTTCCCGGTGCCCAGCGCCATGATCTCGCGCAGCACGCCGGTCAGCTGGTCGCCCATCTCCTCGGCCGCGATGAACCGGCGGTCCGGGTCGGTGTGTGTCGCGCGCCTCAGGAAGCGGTAGTACGAACCGAAGAGCGCGAACAGCGGGACGACGTCCGGGCCGGGCAGGGTCGCCTTGTACTTGCTCGTATAGCCCGAAAACTCGAAGCTGAGGACCGCGAGCGTGCGGCCGACGGTGTAAAGGTCCGACGCCACCGAAGCGCCGTGAGTCGCCAGTTCGGGCGCACTGTAGCCGGTGGTGAAGAACAGCGGGCTCTCGTAGTCGTCGATGCGGCGGACCGCGCCCAGGTCGATCAGCTTGAGCTGCTCGTGCGTCTGGATGACGTTGTCGGGCTTCAGGTCGCAGTACAGCAGGTTCTGGCTGTGCAGGTAGCCCATGGCGGGCAGGATCTCGAGCCCGTAGGCGATCACCTGGCCGATCGGCAGCGGCTCCGGTCGCTTCGTTTCGCGGTGGTGCGCGAGCGCGAGCTGCCGCAGCGACTGACCGCCGACGTACTCCATGACGATGTAGCCGACGGAGTTGCCGGTGTCGCCGTCCGGGTGCTGCACGAAGTTGTGGATCTTGACGATGTTCGGGTGCTCGACCTCGGCGAGGAAGCGCTGCTCGTTGGCGGCGGCCGCCATCGCGGTGGCGTCACCGGTGTCGATCAGGCCCTTGAGCACCACCCAGCGGTCGCTGACGTTGTGGTCCTGCGCGAGGTAGATCCAGCCGAGCCCGCCGTACGCGAGCGCGCCGAGCACCTCGTACTGGCCGCCGACGATCTCGTTCGGCCGCAGCTTCGGGACGAAGGAGAACGGATTCCCGCACTTCTCGCAGTTGCCCTCGGGCGAACCGGGTTCGCCGTCCTTGCCGCGGCCGACCTTGGCACTGCAACTGCCGCAGAAGCGTTTCTCCTCCGACACCATCGGGTTGTCGAGGACCGCGGAGGCCGGGTCGCGGTACGGCACCTGCGGGACGTCGACGAGCCCCGCGCCGAGACGGCCGCGGCGAGAGGTGCGCGACGACGTCCGGCGCGCGGTGCCGGGGAACGAACCCGTTCCGGTGCCGGTCCCCCGGCTGCCCGATCCGGTGCCCGTGCCGGTTCCCCGGCTTTCGCTGGATCGCTCGGGGAGCACGCTTTCCGTGCCCGGATCCGGCAGCTGCCCCGGGCCGGGGTCGACGCGCGGCGCAGGCGGCATGATGCTCTGCGTCTCCGGGGTGGGCGAGGAGAGCACGCTGGTCGGCTGGGGCGCGTCGGCGGGTGCCTGCCACGCAGGGCGGACGACCTGGGTCTGCGGACTGACGGGGGCCATCTCACCCGGCGGCCGGGTCGGGTCCTCGGCGCCGGGGATCGGGCGCTGCCGGCCGCGCGGCGGCGTCTGCGGGCGCTGGACCGGTGCGTGGAAGATCGTTCGCTCGGCGTCCGTCTCCGGGGGCGGCTGCTGTGGTGGCTGTGCTTGTGGCTGTGGCTGTGGCTTCGGCGGATCGGTGAGATCGAGCCTGCCGGAAATGGACGGTTCGGGTGTCTCCCAGCGGACCGGCGCCGGTGGCGTCCACGAGGCGGACTCCGCCTCGCGATCCGGTCTGGTGTCATCCGGCGCTGCGTGCCGAGGACGGCGCGGCTCCTCCGACACTGGTACCTCCCGAAATCCCCGCGACGACGTCGGGCCCAGTCTAGGCCTGGGAGCACAGGGCATGCCCGCGCCGGGTCGAACCCGCTACGGTGCGAGAGAGAACCGATTCAGCAGGTGATGAGGGGGAGGACCGGTGCCTGCGTCATTTTCGATGTCGATGACCCAGCTCGACGTCGTACTCGAAGAACTCGGGCTCGGCAGATTCGTGCTGCCTTTCGAAATCCCGACCGTCGGTACCACCATCACCGAACGCGAGCGGCATTGCGAAGAAGTCTGGGCCGACCTGGCCGACCGAGGCTTCGCCCGCGGCCGCGAACTCCTGCGCGACTACGAAAAGGCACTCCGGCTCTGGAGCACGGGAGACTTCATCGTCACCATGGAGGCGCACGAAGTCGAGCAGAACGCCGAATACCTCTATCGGGGGTGCTGGGACCGCCACTTGGGCGTCGTGAGCCAGCAGCGCGGATTCGACATCCTCTTCGAGTCGGTTTACCCCGAACAGGTCACCGCTGCCCTTCTCGGCAACTTGCCGTCACTGCCGCCGTTCCCCGGACGGGTGACGACATCCAGCACCCTTCCCCCGTCCAAGCGACCGGACGACCCATTCGACAAGGACCCTGGCAACCTCCGCCTTGGCGCCGCGAGCCGGTTCTTCGAACACCCGCTCGCACGACTCGGCACGGTCAGCATCACTCTGCGCGACGACCGGGGTAAACCGCAGCAGAAGAGCGTCCAGTGGTTCGACAGCGTCCAGGGCCGTTTCATGCTCACCACCGACCGCTTCCCCGACGGCGAAGTCCGGCGCACGTTCACCCCGACGAACGGCTCCCACCTGGCACGATGGATCCACGACCTGGTCGAAGCCGCCCGCGTCGGCAGCGCGTGATCCTTGCCGGAAGCCGGCCGCCGAGGCCGTTTCCGCTGATATCGTGATCTGACGAACGCGACGAGTGACCGGGACTTGGTACAGGGGAGAGACCATGACTGACGGCACCGGCGGACCGCCGGGCAACTTCTCGCAGATACTGGGCGATTTCTCGGCGCAGGCCGACGCGATGGTGACGGCGGCGAAGGAGGGGCGCTTCGCGGTCAGCGAGGAGATGGGCAACGCGTACAAGGCCGCGCTTCAGGAGTACGCAGACAACTGGGGCAAGAACAACAACATGTTCATTCAGTTGGCCCAGGCGCCCGAACTCGGCACCAGTCCCTACGCGTTGGACGTAGGCAAGCACGCCGCGCTGGTCGCGGAGGGCGACGAGCAATCCGCCCTGACACAACTTGACGCACTACGCGAGGTCGTCACCAGGGCGTTGGACGCGATCAATACCGCGATGACCAACTACAAGAACTCTGACGACCAGAACAAAGAAACACTGCTGAAAATTCACCACGACTGACGAGGCCACGAATGCCATCAGCCCCAAAGCTGCTCCTCATCACCGCATCGACGGTCCTCGCCGCCGTTTCGATCAGTTCATGCTCTCCCGACAACAACGGAACCGCGATCCCGGCAGCGGGCTCGTCAACCTCGAAAAGTGGACCGTCGACGTCATCGGACGCGCAAGGCGTCTTCGGCGACCTCGTCTCGTGCGAGATCCTGAATCCGATCACACAGCCGATGGGCTATGAAGCCCCTACACCTGAGACGCTCGAGAGCGACAACGGCTGCCGAGCAGAGAAGCGAAGTCACGGAAATATCGCACTCTACCTGGTAAAAGAGGCTGGAATCGAGGGCATCAAACCGGGGCGAGGAACTATCGCCCCGACCGAGATAGGCGGCCGAAAGGCAGTCGAAGTCGCTTCGGTGGGCGGCGAAGGAAGTTGCTTCATCGGCTTGGCCGTGACAGACACGTCACGAGCAACGGTGAACCTGACCCTTTCCACCGGCTCCACCGTAGAAGCCTGCACAGAAGCCAAAACGATTGCCGAAGCGGTCGTCCCTCAGCTTCCACAAGGAGGCTGAGGTGAAGTCAAGGAGAGTGTCCTGGCGGAGAACTCGCGACACGCCCGAAGGGCGATCGCAGAGGCAACCAGCAGCGCGATTTGGCGGCCCACCACGGGGTCGAGTAGGGCATATGGCCGCCACCGCCGCCTTCGCTGCCCTGTCTTCGACGGCGTCCTGCTCGATCGAGAAGCCAGGAACACCCACGCAGGCACTTGGCAGCCCTCCGCAAGCCGCCTCGTCGAATTCCGGAAACCAGGACATCTTCGCCGGTTTGGACTCATGCGAAATACTTCGAGAGGTCACGTCGTCAGGGGGATACGAAGAACACAAGCCCGAAACGCTGGAAAGCGACAACGGCTGCCGCGCAAAGAAAGCACGTTATGGCAACGTTTCCCTCTACTTCGTGGACAAAGAGGGGATCGACAAGCTTGAGACGTCACAGGGAACAAAGAACCCTATCCAGGTCGGTCGCGAGACGAAGAACGAACAAGCCTGCGCCGACGGGATGGTCGTCGCGGAGGCTGCCGCACCCAAACTGCCAAGAGGGAACTGAACCAGCTCCGGGGAGGGGATCATGGCGGAGAACGCCGGTCAGGACAACTTCGAGTCAGTGCTGAGCGCCGACGGCAAGGCCCACCGCACGTACGAGGGCAAGCGCTACGCGGAGACCTACGAAGAGACCAATCGGGGTCCCGGCGGCAACGAACTCACCGCGCGGCTGACGGCGGAGCAGAAGGCAGGCGAGTACTCCGGCGAGCAGGCCGCGGCGCTCACCCAGGGCCAGCAGTTCCGGGGCGGGCTCGGGCCGTCGGGTCAGCGGTACGAAGGCAACTCGCACGGCGACCTGATCGGCATGGTCAACAACAACCTCTCCGCGGAGAAGATCGACCAAAAGGGTGAGATCTGGAACAACCAGGGCAACGCGCTGAACACTTTCAGCAACGCCCTCTCCTCCGCCGCCAACAAGGAGGGCGCCCACTGGCAGGGGCCGTCCGCGGAGGCCGCGCACGGGTTCTTCAAGAGCTTGGGCAAATGGGCCGACACCGCGGGCGACGGCGCCTATCTCGCGTCCAACCGGTTCTCCCAGTCGGCCGCCGCGGCCACCACCGCGAAGAACTCCATGCCCGAAGAGGTTCCCTTCGATCGCAACGCCGAGTACAAGAACGCCATCCAGCAGTTCTCGTCGGGGAACTTCGCGGGCGCGGTGGAGACGGTCGGCAACATCTCGGCCAAGCAGGAGCAGTCGTTCCAGGCGCATCAGCAGGCCGCGCAGGTGATGCACACCTACGACCAGTCGCTCTTCGACGTCAATTCCCAGCAGCCTACCTTCGCCCCGCCGCCGGAAATGGGCGATTCGACGACGGCGTCCGGGTTCTCCGGGGGTAGTGAGGTCCAGGGGTTCAGTGGCGGGCCGGGATCTGGGCCCGGCAGCGGTCCCGGGTCCGGGCCGGGTTACTCGGGTGGTCCAGGCCCAGGACCGGGGCCTGTGCCGGGGTCTGGACCAGGGCCGGGGATCACCACGGGCGGCGGGCACACCGGGGTCCCGGGGCCAGGGCAGTCGCTCAGCGGGCCACCGGGGTCGTTCCGGCCCGGACCGAATCCGGGGCTGGCGGCCATGAACGGCCCGGGGCCCACCGGTCTCGGGCGGCTGGGGAGCGAGCAGTATCGCGGCAAGCCCGGGCGGACGCCGAGCGGGCCTGGCGGGAGCGCGGCCGGCCGGTTGACCGGCGGCGGGAGCGGTGGGTTCGGGCGTAACGGTGGGTCGGGCAACGTCGCCGAGCGGCTCGCGGGTGGCAAGGTTTCGGCCGGTGACGCCGAAAAGCTGGCAGGCAAGGGTGGCGGGTCCGGGTCGGGCAAGCTGCCCGAGGAGCGCATCACCCGGGGTGGCGCGGCCGCGGCGGGCAAGAGCGGTGGGCCGGGCGCGATGGGTGCCGGTGCCCCGGGCGGCAGGGGGCAGAAGGAAGAGGACAAGGAAAAGAAGGCCCCGGACTACCTGCAGGAAGAAGACGCCGACGTCTTGTTCGGCGGCTACGACGGCGACATGAAGCCGGTGCCGCCGGTGATCGGCGAGAAGTCCCCCTGAAGCGATGGCGGGCCGTTCGGGAGCGATCCCGAACGGCCCGTTCTCACTTGTACTGCGGCTGAGGCGGCGTTCCGCCTTCGAGCTTGTTCCCGATCCACTTCGCGTAACTCGCCTGCCACGCGCCACCGCGCACGGTTTCCAGCACAGCGTTCACGTACCGCACCATGTCCTCGTTCTCCTTCGGGACACCGATGCCGTAGTTCTCCTCGGTGAACCGGTCCCCCACGATTTTCAACGTCGGGTCCTGCGCGAGCATCCCGGCGAGGATGACGTCGTCCGTCGACACGGCCTCGACCTGCTTCTGCTGCAGCATCACCAGGCAGTCCGACCAGTTGTCCACCGAGACCGGCACCGGCTTCGAGGGATCCGCCGCGATCTTCGTCAGCGAAGTCGACGTCTTGGTCGCGCACACCCGACGCCCGGCGAGATCCGAGAGCTGGGCGACCTTCGAGCCGGATTCGACCAGGATCCGTTGCCCAGCCTGGTAATACGACGTCGAGAAGTTGACCTTCTTCAGTCGGCTACAGGTGATGCTGTAGGTCCGCACCACGATGTCGACCTGCTTCTTCTCCAGCACTTCTTCCCGCAGTTTCGACGGGATCGCCCGGAACTGCACGCGGCCCTCCGCGCTGCCGAAGATCGCCTTAGCGATCTCGTTCACCATGTCGATGTCGAAGCCTTCGAGCTGGCCCGACGTGGGATTGCGGAAACCGAAGAGGAACGTCGTCTGGTCGACGCCGGCGATCAGTTTGCCGTTCTCCTTGATCTTCGCCATCGTCGAGCCGCTGGTGATCGACGTGCCGCTGGTCGGCCGCAGGCTCGCCAGCGGGTTGCAGCTCGTGTCGGTCGTTCCGCCACCGCCTGCGTTGTCGGCCCCGCCGACGTTCGCGGGCTGAGGCGGGGCGACGTCGCCCACCGGCGCCGGGTCGACCGGCGCCCCCGCGCTCCCGCAGGCCGTCGCCAGCACCAAGACGGCGCCGAGCACGGCCCCTCGCAGACCGTTCCGTATCACCGGTACTCCCTCAGCCGTTCACGGATTCCCAACGCGGCCCCCGCCGCCGCGATCAGCGCCAGCACCGCGATCCCCGGCGCGAGCAGGGTCAGCAGGCGATCGGCGCCGCGGGTGTCGTCGAGGAACTCCTGCCGTCCCACGTTGATCGCGGCCACCAGGCTGGTGTCGAGCCGCAGGAACGCCCCGGCGGCACCGTCCTTCTTGTCGTCGCGGATCGCCGTGTCGACGGCGTCCTGGTAACTGCCGTCGTCGTCCTGGCGCCGCACTTCGCCGTGCGCCTTGAACCACGCCGACGCGGCCTGGATCGCCTCGTCCACCTTGCCCGCGGCCCCGCCGCCCGCCGCGAGACCGCGGGCCTCGCCCAGCAGGCCACCCTGGCCGTCGGTCCCGCCGAGTTGCGCGGCGAGATCACGGAAGTCCTTTTCGTACGCCGCTCCGTCGCCGCGGGCGACGAGGGTCAGCGTTTCGTCGGCCCGTGCCTGCAACGCCGCGATCCGGGCGCGCACGAGGACGTCCACCTGGTGCGAGCCGTCTTCCTCGCCGCTGCCGACGAGACTGCTCTGCACGATCAGGGCCACCGCGCCCCAAAGCAGGGCGACCACCACCGACACGGACGCGACGACGAGCCCGACGTTCAGCAGCCGGTTCGTCTTCCGGGTCAAGTGCACCTGCGTGACGATCAGCGCCGCGAGCAGGGCGAGCAGCAAAGTCGTTGCCAGCCAAGGGAATCCGGTCGCGTCGTCCTGTTCGGTGGCGAGCCGGTCGGTGTCGATGCGGTACAGATCCTGTGCCGCCGGAAGGATTTTCGCCCGCATCAGCTCGGAGGCCTCACGCAGATACGAGGCACCGACGGGATATCCCTGCCGGTTGTAGGTGCGCGCGGTCTCGATCAGTCCTGTGTAGACGGGGATCTCGCGGCCGAGGGTGTTGATCTGCTCGGCCGCTTCGTCGACGCCCGAAGAGTCCGACGCCGCCTTCGCCAGCGCCGCACCGGCCTCCGCGATGTCGCGTTCGTATCGCTCGCGCATCGGGAGCGGCTCGGTGCCGATCGAGAGGAACGAACTGGCCGCGGTCGCGTCGGCGTCCGAAAGCGCGCGGTAGACCTGCTGCGCGGCGGCGGCGAGGGGCTCGCGGTGGTCGATCAGGCCGTTGATCGTGTCCTTCTTTTCCTGCGCGGCCAGCGTGCCGACCAGGCCCGCGACCAGCGACAGCAGGACGAGCCCGATCGCGATGACCGACAGTCTGCCCGGGGTGGTCGCCGCGGACCGGACGATAGCGCGGATCCCGTTCCCCGGCAGTTCGAGCAGTCCGGCGATCCCGCCGCGGCCCTCGGGCGCGGGGGGTGGCGCGGGCGCGGCGGGGTTCCCCGGCGGCCCCGGCCGGGTCACAGTGCTCGTCATCGCCGATCCTCCCCATTGGCTCTACCCGCACAGAAGGTATCCGAGTCGGGATCCGCGCAGCCAGTGACACCGGCGTGTGTCATCGGCACGTGATCTCAGAGGCCTTTTTCCAGGCCGTGGCGCATGGCGTCCGCACGATCACGCACACCGATCCTGCCCGTGCGCCGCGGGTGGGGGTCAGGCGCGGACGGCGGGTGCGACGGAGTGCGGGAGCACCTCACCCTCGGACGGCCGTTCGACGACGACCTCGATGTCGTCGGCGAACCGGTACGGTCTGGCCAGCAGGATGCCGCCGAAATGCCGCCGCATCCTGGACATCTCCGCGCGGACGGTGACGGTCCGGCCCGCGTCGCCGAAGAGATCGAGCGACAGTTCCGACGCCGACCTTCCTTCCCGATGGCGCGCGAGGAGGTACAGCATCTCCGCGTGCCGCGGGCTCAGCCGATGCGACCAGGTCCCCGCCACGCCCGACACGCGCAGCGTGCTCTCCCGTGACGACCGCAGGTCGAGCACGACGCGGGCCGGTGGCGCGTCCTCTTCTTCGGCGATCCGGACGAGCCAGCCGCCGGGCAGCGGCTCCAGCAGGCAGTTCCCGTAGGTGGGCAGCCAGGTCCGGCCGGCGGTCGCGTCGTTCGGCAGCGCGATCCGGCCGACCGGGACGAGGCCTGCCGACGCCGCGATCCAGCCGTGCGGGTCAGTGATCACCGCCCGGCCCTTCACCTTGGCGAGCAAGGGCGACGCGAGCCCGCGCAGCCGTTCCAGCTCGGAGAGGTGCGTGGTGCGCAACTGCGCCTCGGCGAGTTTCGCGACCGCGTCGACCAGGGCGAGTGTCGTCGGGTGCACGGTCGAGGCCGGACCGGACAGGTCGACGACGCCGAGCAGCCTGCCGTCCCTCGGATCGTGCAGTGGCGCGGCGGCGCAGGTCCAGTCGTGCTGGTTACGGACGTAGTGCTCGGCGGAGTAGACCTGCACCGGATGCCGGGCGACCAGCGCCGTTCCGATGGCGTTGGTGCCCGCGGCGGTCTCGTGCCAGTCGGCGCCTTCGACGAACCCGAGCCCGTCGGCGCGGCGGCGGACCGCGGTACTGCCGTCACGCCAGAGGACGCGGCCTTCGGCGTCGACGACGACCATGATGTGCACGGCTTGCTCGGCGAGGCTGATCAGGCCGCCACGCAGCGTGGGCAGGACGGCGGCGAGGCCGCTCTCGCGTCGACGGGCCTCCAGTCGCTCCGGGGCGAGCACGGGGGCCGGGGCGCCGCGATCCGGGTCGAGGCCGAGTTCGCGCATGCGCTGCCAGGACGCGGCGATGACCGCGCGCGGGTGACTCGGGAGCGTGTGGCCGGCGAGGGCGGCTTCGTGCACCTTGGCGAGGGCGCGCGCGTGCCGCCGCGGGTCCGCGCCGACCGGCAACGCCGCCTCCAGCTGCACCTGGCCCACTCCTTTGGTCCGTTTCGGCCAGTGTGCCCGGGTGATCCGGCGTTCGGAAGGTCTCTGTGACCTGGGCGAGGCTTACCCGGAGAAGGGCGCTTCCACCAAGTGGGACGCCGGAAAGGCCCCCTTCGGCTTCCGCCCCAGGAGCAGGCCTTTCCTGGTCGCTTCGGCCATCACGGCGCGGACGTCGACCGACCACGGGCCGTCGGGCTTCAGCTCGACGAAAGCGCTCTCTCCTTGTTTCAGCACGAAGTGCGGCTCACCGTCGACAGCGATGGAGCCACCGGCGGCGGCGAGGTCGACCCGGACGCCGGGATGCAGCACGCTCCAGCCCCGGACGCCCACCGCCCGGACCACACCGGGCGCGATCGGCGCCTGCACGACGTACGGTGTCTCCTCGACCGGCCCGAGCGAGACCGCGACACCGTCCACAGTGGACTTCGGACTGGGGCAGAGCCTGCCGGGGATGCTCGACAGGCCGATTCCGTCCGGCACGGCGAACGTGCAGTACAGCTCGGTCAGCGACGCGGGGTCCCAGCGGCTTTCGGCCGACACGCTGACGTCGGTCAGCGCGATCTCGCGGCGGGCCTTCGTGACGACCTCGAGTACGGTCGCGCGGTTCGTGACCAGGTCCGGGTCCACCTGATGGGTGGCCAGCAGCCCGGCGGCGAGCCCGGCGACGGTGGGCTCGGGGAGCGCGTCGGTGGCCGCGATCGGCAGCATCAAGAGCGGGACGTCGCCACAGGCGGCCGCCGCGGCCCGCATCAGGCCGTCACCGCCCAGGCAGATGAGCACGCTCGCTCCCGCGTCCACCATCCGGCGGACGGTGCCGATGATCTTCCCGGCCTCGGTCCACACCATCACCCGGCCGACTCCGGCCACGCGGAGTGCCGAACGCAGACTCTGGATGTCACGCTCCGAAGCGGGGTTCGCCACGATCCCCGCAACCGCTTCGCCCACATGTCCTCCGGTGCCGCGCCAAGTCCCTACAAGGAAACGACTTCAGGGCCACGAAAGAAAGAGTTGCACGGGGTTGCATCGCCAGGCTAGGGGCCGAAGTGCCCGATCTGCGGTCAGGCACGGTCCGGCGGACGAACACGACCAGCAGCGCGAGTTCGAGGGCCAGCAGGATCCGTTCGGCCGAGCCGCTCACCGCGCGGGCGTCGGCCAGGAACGTCCCCACGAAGACCACCAGCGCGGAAGTGCTGCGGCTGATCGCGAAAGGACGGTCCAGTCCGGAGATCGCGGCGGATCTGGTGCTCTCGGCGCAGACGGTGAAGACGTACGTCGGCCGGATACTGGCGAAACTCGGGTCACGGGACCGGGCACAGGCGATCGTGCCGGCCTACGAGACCGGATTGGTCTCGCCGTGAAAGGCCTTGAAAGACCCCGGAAAAGCAGCTGGGCCGCCTCCCCGAGGGGATGACGGCCCAGCTTGGAAAACCTGGATCAGATCACGTTGACCGAGGTGGCCTGCGGACCCTTCGCGCCCTGCCCGATCTCGAACTCCACGCGGGCGTTCTCCTCGAGGGTACGGAAGCCGTTGCCCTTGATCTCGCTGTAGTGCACGAAGACGTCGCCGCCGCCGTTGTCGGGAGTGATGAAGCCGAACCCCTTCTCGGAGTTGAACCACTTCACAGTGCCCTGAGTCATAAAATCTCCATATGCAACACAAACAAACAGGAAGCCACGTCGGCAGCCCGGGTCATGACCAGACGGTTTGCTTCCCCGGAAACACGAGGAGACACTACGCCCGCTGAGTTCTGCGAGCGTGAACCAACACGAACACAAAAATCGAGACCTGAAACAGTAAAGCACACCTCACGCAGGCCGACAAGCATCGTCACCCGGGTGTGCGCGGCCTCGCAGCGGCCTTTACCGCTGGGCTATTCGCCACTCGCCGCACGCAACGGTACCTCGCTGCCGAACGGCGAACGGCGCAGGGCCTCCCGGTTCTTGGCCACGACGGCGATGTCATGGGTATCCGCGTCCGCGCTGAACTGCACCGGCACGACACCGGAAACGGACTTGCTCTCCTGTGGCTTTTCGTCAGCCATGTTTTTCTCCCCTGTGTCAACACAACGCTCGAAGTACCCGCGTGAAGTACCGCGTGCCAACAACCCACCGGCGGACGGCCGCTGCCCCGTGGTTCGGTGACCCCGTGATCGCCCCGGTCCATATCGGACTCTCGGTGTTGCCGCGATTGTGCCACGACCGGCCGACAAAATCCGATCTCGCGAGAAGAAACTCGGCCGAGTCGTCACCGACTCCCCGCTCCTTGGGGCAGGTGACGGCCGCTTCACAAGGGTTTCTGTGTATCCCCTGAGAAAAAAGTCCGCCCGGCAGTCGGCGGATCGGCGACTACTGGCCGCCCTGCTGCGGCCTCGTGGCGCTCAGCAGGCTGGTCAGCCGGATGTCCGGGGTCACCACGTCCGGATCCGTCCTGATGTCGATCACACACGGCCGTTGCCGGACCAGCGCGCTCGCGATGATCGGCTCCAGCTCCTCACGGTCGTCCACGGTGTACCCGGCGGCGCCGAGCCCCCGTGCCCACGACGCGAAATCGGTGGTGGGGACAGTGACCCCCGACAGCCGTCCGTGCTTGCGCGCCTGGTGCACGGCGAGCGGACCGTGCAGTCCGTTCTGGAACACCAGGACGGTCACCGGCACGCGGTAGCGGACCGCGGTCTCGATCTCCTGCCCGGTCATCAGCGCGCCGCCGTCGCCGGCCATCGCGATCACCGTCCGGCGCGGCTCGGCGAGTTTCGCCGCGATCGCCGCGGGGACCGCGTAGCCCATGGCCGCGTTGCTCGGGCCCAGCTGGCTGCGCGGCGCCGTGAAGCACCAGTAGCGGTGCATGAACTGGGCGAAGTTGCCCGCGTCACTGGTCACGATCGCGTCCTCGGGCGCGAGCTTGCGCACCGCGCGGATGACGTCGGCGGGGTGGACGCGGGTGGCGCCGCTGGTGTCGGGCGGTGTCATGAAGGTGTGCACGGCGGCGTTCGCGGCCGACGCGCGGCGGGTCCGCGGCGAGGCGACGTTGCGCAGTTCACGCAGGAACGGCTCGACCTCGGAGTCGACCCGGAAGGTCAGGCCACCGCGCCGGGCGGGCTCGATCCCGGTGCCGACCAGCACCAGCGTCTGCGACGGCGTCGGATAGCGGAAGGACTGGGTGGTGACCTCGTCGAGCTGCGTACCCAGCGCGAGCACGAGGTCGGCGCGTTCCAGCGCGTCGAGCTGCCGCGCCGGGATGCCGATGCCGAGGTGGCCGGCGTAGCGCGCGTGGTTCTCGGGGAAGGCGTCCTGGCGGCGGAACGCGTTGTACACCGGGAGCGCGAGCTCGTCGGCGACGGCGATCAGCTCTTCCCGCCCCGCGCGGGCCCGGCCACCGACGATGACCACCGGGTATCTGGCTTCGTCGACCAGCTGCGCGACCGCCTCGGCGGTCCTGCCGAGCGCGCCGGTGGCCGGCGGCTTCACGGCGGCGACAGGTTTGGCCGAGTCGAACGGGACGCCCCAGAAGTCGGCGGGGACGGCGACGACGGTGGGTCCGGGCCGCCCTTCGCGGCAGCGGGTCAGCGCCTCGACCAGCAGATCGGGGACCTCGTCCGGGGATTCCGCGCGGCCAAGCCATTTTACGAGGGGTTCGAACATCGCGGTCAGGTCCGCGGTGGGCAGTTCGCTGGTCCGGCCGGGGCTGGACGGCGGGTTCTCCAGGAGCACGACCATCGGGCTCTCGTCCTGGTACGCCGTGGAGACACCGATCGCGAGGTTCGCCGCGCTCGGGCCGCGGCCCGCCAGCAGGACCGCGGGATGCTCGGTGAGCTTGCCCTCGGCCTCGGCCATGAAGGCCGCGCCGGAGTCGTGCCTCGCCGAGACGAAGGTGATCGACCGCTCGCGTTGCAGTGCGTCGAACAGATCAAGGAAGGACTCACCCACCACCGCGTACACACGGTGGATCCGCGCCTCGGTCAGGATCCGCACGGCCGTCTGGGCGACGGACGCTCCCGGTTGGTATCTAATGAGTACGAGCTTAGGCGGGCGGTGATCGGTGCCGTCAAGTGATCTTTCGATTCCGGCAACCCCGGGGCGGCAGAATGTCCGATATCGGAACGTGTTCGAGCAAGGGAGCACGAAAACGTGACCTCAGCCACCGCAGGACGTGAAACTGTTTTCACTTACGGCGCACCGGCCTTGAAGTACGGCGCCGGGTCGAGCGACGAGATCGGTTACGACCTCACGCGGTACGGTGCCCGCCGGGTGCTCGTGCTGACCGACCCGGGTGTCGCCGCGACAGGCTGGCCGCGACGGATCGCCGAAGGCATCGGGACCTACGGCATCGAAGCGGTCGTCTTCGACGGCGTGCACGTCGAGCCGACCGACGTCAGCATGCGGAAGGCCGTCGACTTCGCCAGAGGACAGGGCGAGTGGGACGCGTTCGTCGCCGTCGGCGGCGGGTCGGCCATCGACACCGCGAAGGCGGTGAACCTGTTGACCAGCAACGACGGCGACCTGATGGACTACGTCAACGCGCCGGTCGGTGGCGGCCGCGCGCCGAGCGCGCCGCTGAAACCGCTGGTCGCGGTGCCGACCACCACCGGCACCGGTTCGGAGAGCACCACGGTGTGCGTGCTGGACGTGCTGTCACTGCGGGTGAAGAGCGGCATCAGCCAGCTGAAGCTGCGGCCGAGTCTCGCCGTGGTCGACCCGAGGCTGACGGTTTCGCAGCCGCCGGAGGTCACCGCGGCGAGCGGCATGGACATCCTTTGCCACGCCGCGGAAAGCTACACGGCCAAGCCGTACACCGAGTTCGACCGCAAACGCCCGGAGGACCGGGTTCCTTACTGTGGCGCGAATCCGCTGGCCGACATGTTCGCCGAGCAGTCGCTGCGGCTGCTGTCGTGGGCGCTGCCCGCGGCCGTGCGCGACGGCTCGGACCTGAAGGCGCGCGAGGCGATGGCGCTCGCGGCGACGTTCGCCGGGCTCGGGTTCGGCAACGCCGGTGTGCACATCCCGCACGCCAACGCGTATCCGATCGCCGGGCAGGTCCGGGGATTCCATCCCGCCGGCTATCCGGGTGAGGAGCCGATGGTGCCGCACGGGATGGCGGTG
Organism: Amycolatopsis coloradensis; assembly: GCF_001953865.1. Taxonomy (GTDB): domain Bacteria; phylum Actinomycetota; class Actinomycetes; order Mycobacteriales; family Pseudonocardiaceae; genus Amycolatopsis; species Amycolatopsis coloradensis. The sequence continues at coordinate 461,873 of NZ_MQUQ01000015.1, read as the reverse complement.
TCCTTGACGGCGCCCGCCGCGTTCCGCTTCACTTTCGACGCCTGCCCGGACCGGCATCTTCAGGTGGCGCGGCTGCTCGCCCCTGACTACGAATGGCCGGGCGATCCGCAAGACCACCTGCCCGCGGTACTGCGGCGGATCATGCGGGAGATCGGTATCCCCAACGGGATCGGCGCCGTCGGCTACACCGGGTCCGATGTGGACTCCCTGGTTTCCGGCACGGTGAAACAACAACGCCTGCTGGCGACCGCGCCGCGCGAAGCGTCCGATGAGGACCTCGCCGGGATCCTGCGGGATTCGGTGGAACTGTGGTGACCGCCGGATACCCGCACTGGCAGACGGTTCCGTTGCGGTGGAAGGACAACGACGTCTACGGGCACGTCAACAACGTCGTCCACTATTCGGTGATGGACACCGTGATCAACACCTGGCTGATCGAACGGGGCGGGCTCGACATCGAGACCGGCGGCGTCATCGGGCTGTGCGTGGAATCGCAGTGCAAGTACCACGCTTCGGTGTCGTTCCCGGGAGAACTCGAGGTCGGCCTGCGGGTCGGGCATCTCGGCCGGTCGAGTGTCCGCTACGAGGTGGGGATGTACTCGAAGGAGACGGTGATCGCGGAGGGGCACTTCGTGCACGTCTTCGTCGATCGCGAATCCCGGCGCCCGGTCGCCGTCGAAGGTCTACTCCGGGGCGCGCTGGAAGAACTGCGCACTGGGCTGGGGTAGCCGCGGCGCCCACGCGTGCATGAGCTGGGCGTAGCGCGGGGACCGGTCCATGAGTTCGAGGTGGGTGCCCAGCGCCGTCTCCTTGCCGTCCATCACCAGGACCCGGTCCGCGCGCAACGCCGACGTCAGCCGGTGCGCGATCACGATCAGGATCCCGCCCCGCTCGGCGAACGCCCGTTCCGCGCGGGCCTCGGCGGGCGGGTCGAGATGCGACGTCGCCTCGTCGAGGACGACGATGCCCGCGTCGCTCGCGTACACCCGCGCGAGCGCGATCAGCTGCGCCTCACCCGCGGACAGCGTCCCGTGCCCGATTTCGCCGTCGAGCCCGCCCAGCCGCGTGACCAGCGGTTCCGCCCCGACGGCGGTGACGGCCGCCCAGAGTTCGGCGTCCATCGCGGCCTGCGCGAACAGGCCGGTGTTGTCCCGCACGGACCCGGCGAAGACGTAGGCCTCCTGCGGGATCAGCGCGATCATCCGGTGCCGCAGCGCCGCCGGGATCTCCCGGACCGGGACGCCGCCGAGCAGCACCCGGCCCGCCTGCGGTTCGAGCATCCCGGTCAGGAGCCCGGCCAAGGTCGACTTGCCGATTCCGCTCGGCCCCACCACCGCGAGGCGCTCACCGGGCCGCAGATGCAGATCCAGCCCGCGCACCACCGGTTCCGCCGCCGCACCCCAGCTGAAGGCCAGGTCGCGTACGTAGATGGCGGTCCCGTCGGGTTCGGCCGTGCCGTCCGCCTCCGGCTCGGCCTCCGCGGTCTCCGCCAGCCGCCGCAGCGCGACGATCAGCCGCAGCACCACGGTGCTCGCGGTCGCGGCCAGCCCTCGCAACGCCGGCTGCATCGTCGTCGCGAGGTAGACGAGCGCGCCGAGCGCGGCGCCCGCGGTGAGCACGCCGTCCCTGACCATGCCCGGCGCCACCAGCAACGCCAGCAGCAGCGGCACGAAGGCACCGGTCGCGATCACCACCGACCGGGCCGCCCCGGACCGCGCCACCCGCACGGCCGCCTTCGCCTGCGTGTCGATGGCGTCGTAGAGCTGAAGCGCGGCAAGGGGTTCCGCACCGCAGGCGACGACGTCACGCATACCGGACAGCGACGCGCCCGCGACCTCGGCGGTCCGCTCGTCGGCCAGCGCGAGCGCGCGCTGACGGCGGGCCAGCGACGGCAGCAGGCAGGCGAACACTCCGATCGCTACCACCACCGGGATCGCGACGATCAGCGCGAGCGAACCGGCGACGGTGAACAGCCCGGCCAGCGCCGCGAACGTCGTCACGATCATCCCGCGTGCCTGCACCAGCAGCCCGGCCGTGGCGTCGCGGACCACTTCGACGTGCTGGGTGATGCGGGCGACGCCGCTGGCGTCCGGCTGGTTCCGCGGTGGCGACGGATCGTGCAGGACACCACGGACGACGGCGGTCACCAGCGCGTCGCGCAACGGCTCGACGACCTTGCCGAGCTGATGCCACACCAGCCGCGAACCCCACGCGCCGATTACGGCGACCAGGCCGAAGATCGCGAGCCAACGCAGTCCGGTGCCTGGCCGACCCGCGGCAAACCCCTCGTCAACCGCGAGTTCGACCAGGCGACCGGACAAGAACGCGGGCGCGCTCTCGAGCACGGAACAGGCCAGCAGTACCAGCCCGCCTCTCCACTGCCCGGCCAGCGCCGAGCGGTAGAGGCCCCAGACGCTCACTGCACGCCCTCGGTGAACACTGCCTGGTAAGCCGGGTTCCGCCACAGCGCCTCATGCGTGCCGACCGCGCGGACTCTGCCCTCTTCCAGCCACACCACCTCGTCCGCCCGCGCCGCGGTGGCCGCGCGATGCGTCACGACCACCCGGGTCCGGCCGGGCAGGGTGCGTTCGATCGCCTCCTCGACGGCGGCTTCGGTGACCGTGTCGAGGCTGGCGGTGGCGTCGTCGAGGATGAGCACCCTCGGCGCGTGCGCGAGCGCGCGCGCCAGCCCGATCCGCTGCGCCTCCCCGCCGGAGAGCGGCGTCTCCGAGAGCGGCGTCCGGTAGCCGTCCGGCAGCCGGACGATCAGGTCGTCGACCTGCGCGGACCGGCAGGCGCCGCGTACGGCGGCCTCACCGGCCCACGAGCCGTATCCCACGGCGTCGCCGATGGTCGTGCCGAGCAGCGCGGGCCGTTCGAAGGCGAACCCGACGACCGCGCGGAGTTCGTGCGGCCGCAACCTGTCCAGCGGACGGCCGTCGAGCGTCGCCGTCCCCTCGTCCGGGGTGAGCAGCCCGCCGAGGACGTTGACCAGCACGGACTTCCCCGCGCCGGATCGCCCGACGACCGCGGTGAACCGGCCGCCCCGCACGAGCAGGTCGACGCCGTCCAGCGCGCCTTCGATGGTGACGCCACGCAGTTCAAGCGTGCCCTGCCCGGGGACGACGCCGAGATCGCCCGGTTCTCCGACCGGCGAGTCCAGCACCTCGTTGATCCGCCGCGCGCACTGCCGGGCGCGGGAAAGTGTGGTGAGCAACGGAATCTGGGTGATCAGGCCCATGCCGAGCGCGACGTACCCGAGCGCCGCGAGGACCTGTCCGACGGACAGCCTGCCCTCCATCACGCCGAAACCGGCGGCGGCCAGCACCGCGAGTTCCACGGCGGGCAGCAGCAGGCCGGAGCGCCACACCATCCTGGCCTGCGTGCGCCACATGCCGCGACCGGCGAGACTCAGCTTCGGCAGTGGCCGCAGTACGCGTTCGGCCTCGCGGTCGGCGGTGCCCGACGCGGCGATCGTGCGAAGCCCGGCGACGGCGTCGACCATCCTCGCCGCCAGTTCGCCGGAGACCTCTTGATAGGTCAGGACGTCGTCGGCGGTGTTCTTCAGATGGGTGCGCGCGAGCATCAGCCCGAACGGGATGCTGCCGAGGAAGACGAGCGCGAGCCGCCAGTCCATCAGGGCGAGCAGGATGACGGATCCGCCGGAGATCAGAGTGGTCGACCCGAGCTGGACGACGACCGAGGCGACGATTCCGGCGCCGGTGCAGTCACCGGTGAGCCTGCTGATCGCGTCGCCGTCGGCGAAGGCCGATCGGGTTCCGAGGGCCAGATAGCGGTCGGTGAGCCGTCGGCGCAGCCACGCCGTCGCCGAGGCCGTCATCCGCGCGGTCAGGATCCCGCCGATCAGGCCGACGGCGATCTCGGTGACGCCGAGGACGATCAGCCAGGAGACCTCGGGGAAGCTGGCGCGTCCGGCCACGACGGCGTCGACCGCGGCCGCGAGCGCGCCGGGCAGGAGCAGCCCCGCCGCCGTCCCGGCGAGTGCGCAGAGGATCAACGCGATCAGGCGGGGACGATCGAGCGCGGTCACGGTGACCAGCAGGCGATCGGCGGAACCCGCCATCCCACTCCTCAAGTCCCTGAGTCGAAGGTGAGGGCGCTTTACTCGCGTCGCAGGCGGGGGAAGTTCCCTTCAGCTCCGCGTCCCACTCCTTCGAACGTGATCCCATCGAGATGAACCGTTGGGCAAAATGAAAGCGCGGGAGCGGCGCACTTGGCCTGTGCCGCTCCCGCACCTTCAGTGATCAGCTGGCGACGCGCCTGAGATCAGTGGCAGGTCAGCAGGCTGATGGTGCTGTTGTTGCAGGAGGCGAGCAGGCTCAGGTTGCTGCCACCGCCGCCGCCGCCGTGGCCACCTTCGAGAACCTCGGGGGCTTCCAGGGCCTGAAGGTCGAGAACCAGTTCCATGGTGTTCCCTTTCATCGGTTACTTGTTTCCGCCGGCCGTCAGTGGCCGGTGGTCCTGGGGGACAGGAAAGGCAGCACGGCCTTCCCGTCCAAGGTCGCGGCGAGGGCGAGGAGCACGCCCGCGCCGCCGGTGACGACGTCCATCGACAGCCGGAGCAGCTGGTTGCCGGGGAACGCCAGGCCGCCCTTGTACGGCATCGCGTACCAGGCCAGCCGGGAAAGATGCAGGTCGATGGTGTCGAGGACGCGCTGTTCCTTCTCGGAACCCATCGAGAGCGCGGTCATCAGCCCGCATCGGCCGAAGAAGAGGCCGGGATGGATGACGAACTCGCCACGACAAGCTTCGCGAAGGCCGGGGAGGCTCTTCAACGACTTCGCGTCCGGGCGGTACTTCGCCAGCTCTTCGGCGACCATGAGGATCCCCGCGCCGCCGACACCCACGTAAGGCAACGTCCTGGACTCGCCGTCGCGGACCTGCAAGGAGCCGTCGTCGGACTCGACACACTCCTCGATGTCCCGCTCCAGCGCCTGGTCGGCGAAGGACAGCCAGCCCTCTTCACGGGTGCGCTCGAACAGCCGGACGAACAGCAAAGCGGACCCGGACCAGCCGTTGAGCAGGCCTGCCCTGGCGAATTTGCCGGGCGGGTCCGCGGTTTCGAGTGCCTCGGCGAGCCGGACCGCGGTGGCGAGTGCCTGCCTGCCGAACTCGTTGTCCTTGCGGACCACCGCGAAGTGCAGCTGAGTGAGCCCGATGCCGGACAGGCCGCCTTCGAGGCTGTGATCGGTGGTCTGCTCGACCAGCGTCGCCGACGATGCCAGCAGCTTGGTGGCCTCGTCGCGATACCCGAGCTCTTCGAGGACGTACGCGATTCCGTACGAGCCGTCGTAGAACCCCGGGCGATCCGGCGGATCGCGGCGGATCGAGTCCAGCAGCCAGCGTTCGTGATCGGGATACCGCTCCCCGCCGACCACGTTCAGGGCATGGAGGACACCGGCCGCGCCGTACCCGAAGCAGGCGCCGCCGACGCGGAACTGCTCGATGTCGCCGGGGAAGAGCCGGTCGGTGCGCTCAGGGGTCGCGGAGGCGAGGATCCCCTCCGTGATCTGCTTGCGGACCAGTGCCCAGTCAGGCTTTTCCTGGTCGAGCTCGGTCGATGCGCTCTGTGGCGCGGCGTTCCGCGGCGCGAGCTCGGCGACGATCGAGTCGGCGTAGCCCTCCGGGACGGCGAAACGCCGCTGAACGAAGTCCGCGAGTCCGCGCAGCTTCGCCGGGGCGAGTTCGAGGAGCGTGGTGAGCGGCAGGAAGATCCACAGCTTCAGCACGGCGATCGCGTAGTCGTCGATCTCGAACCCGTTCCGGTCCCGCGGAGCGCGGAACCCGGGTGCGCCGAGCGCCGGCCGTTTGCCGCTGTCGGCGTCCGTCGCCATCTCGAAGTCGATCAGCCCGATCTTGTCGTCGTCGCCGTCGACCAGGATGTTCATCGAGTGCAGATCGCCGAAGACGATCCTGCGGTCGTGCACCTCGTCGACCATCCGCGCCACGCGGTCGACCAGCGCCAAGGCTCGTCCGGTGTAGGCGACGATGTCGGCCTCGGTGCAGTCCCGCCGGGTGAGCGGGTAGTTGCGGGCGAGCCAGCTGCCGAGGGAAACACCCGGCATGTACTCCATCGCGAGGAAGTGGTGCTCCCAAACGGTGAACCGGTCGAAGGTCGCGGGGATGCCCTCGATGCCCTTCAGCCGCTCCAGGACCTCGTGCTCCCAGCGGAGGCGGTCGACGGCGTCGATCTCGTCGCGGTCGAGGCCGGCGAACGGCCTGGCCTCCTTGAGGACCACCTCTTCACCGTCGGCGTCCCGTTCGGCGAGGTACACGCCACCACCGTTGGAGAAGTGCATCGAACTCTTCACCCGGTAGGGGAACTGATCCGCGCCACCACCCTTGCGAGCTGCGAGGTGAGGGGCGAGAAACTCCGGGATCGTCACCCAGTCGGGCAAGGAGAAGGTCGGCTCGCGCTTGTCCGGGACCAGCGTTCCGTCCGGCTTGCGCACCGCGAGAACACGTTTTCCGTCGAGTTCGACCCATTGCTCGGCGAATCCGCCGTAGCGGACGTAGAGCGGCCCGGCACCGTACCGGAGATCACTCAGAATGTACGCACCGGGTTCCCCGTCGAGCTCCGCGGACAACTCGGCGAGAACGCGCTCGAGCTCGTTGTTGTCAGCTGGATAAAGAGTCAGTAACTTGCCGCTTCCGTCACGCGGGGCATATTTGGAATTTCGGGCGAGCAGGGTGCTCCGGGAGCGCAGGTGCTTGTACGACAGATTGTGCTCGATGCAATGCTCATGCACCTTTACGAGCACCCGCTCGGCGTTGCCCAAACCTGCCGACACGTGGATTTTCCAGCCCTGCAAGGGAAGGTTTCGAGCAAGAGGGTGCAGCATCCGCCACACTCCGCGCACTCCGGTGCGCCAGCCAGTCTCGGGAGCGGGCAACAGGGAGGCGAAATCGTCGGCGGCGTCCCCGGTTTCCCGCTGTTCATCGAAGAACAGGGGATCGGCGAAGCAATACGCTTCGTACCGGACGTCCATCGAGCGCCCCCTCCTTCGCACCAATCGGATGGGCCATGTGCACCATCGCGATGGGGAATATTCCACCCGCCGGACAGCTAACGGCCAATCCGCCATACCGGGGGTTCGGATGGGCTGTTCAGGGACGTGAATTCGAAACCTACCGAATGGTAGGGGTACCCAGCGTGAGGCCAACTCGGATTTCAACCACCCGGTCGGTGTGTAACAGGGACGCGTCTGCCCCGTATTCCCTGGTCGCGGCACCGAACACAATAAGGCGCGGCCGAATTGCCTGAGTGCCAACCCAACGCGCTTCGTGATCTATTCACCCGAGGTCTGGACCACGGGCTGTCCTCCGTGGCCCCCGCCACGCCCCCCGCTGGTCGCCCGTAGCGGGTGATGCGCCCGGAGGTACGTTGTCGCCGTCGGAGTAGGTAAGGAGGCGTGCGTGATCACTGGCTTCGCGGTGACCGTCGCGATCTGCGCAACCCTGGTCGCGGTGTGGAGTTTCGTGCAGTCCGCGCGCAAGAAGCTGCCGGACAACCCACTGCTCGCCGGCCTCGCCGTCGTCGAACTCCTCCTGGTGGCGCAGCTCGTGATCGGCGTCGTCCTGCTGATCGACGGCGGCCGCCCCGGCAGCATGGCCACCTACCTCGCCTATCTGATCGGCTGCCTGGTCGTACTCCCGCTCGGGACGTTCTGGGCGCTGGCCGAGCGCACCCGGTCGAGCACCGCGATCCTCGGGATCGCCTGCCTCGCCATCCCGGTGATGGTGCTCCGGCTGCACGAGGTATGGGCGGGCGCCAGTGCCTGAAGGAACCGAGGAGAACACCGTGGACACCGCAACCGACGCCCACCCGGACAAGACCTCCGGCCCGGGACGGATCCTGGTCGCGGTGTACGCGATCTTCGCGCTGGCGGCGACGTCACGCGCCGCCGTGCAGATCGGCACCAAGTTCCACGAGGCCCCGCTGGCGTACGTGCTCTCCGCGTTCGCGGCCGTCGTCTACCTCTTGGCCACCGTTGCCCTGGCCCGCCGCGGCGCGGGCTGGTGGCGGATCGCGCTGATCGCCTGCGGGATCGAACTGCTCGGCGTACTGACCGTCGGCACGTTCAGCCTCTTCGACCGCGAGGCCTTCCCGCACGCGACCGTGTGGTCGGTGTACGGCCAGGGGTACCTCTTCATTCCGCTGGTGCTGCCGGTGATCGGACTGTTCTGGTTGCGGCGGACGAAGCCATAGCGACCCACCGCAAGTAGTCCTCTACTTGCGGTCGGCTCGACCGATGTCGCAGCCGGATCGCCTGGGTTCGGGATGGTCGTGAGTGGCGAAGAGGGGTCAGAATCCGAATCGCCACCCACGAGACCTCACTTTTCGAAGCACCCTTTCTCGTTGATCGGGCCGAACGAGGGCAGCACCAGCCCGCACAGGTAGCCGTCGATCCAGCGCCCGTTGCCCGCGACGTTGGTGAGCACGCGGATCGCCGGGGCGAACGCGGCGATCCCCTTGGCCAGCCAGTCCTGGTTGCGTTGAAGCATCGACGTCAGCCGGTCGAGTTGTTCGAGCACCGGCCCGAGTTGGCCGTCGTTGTCGGCGATGATGTCGTCGAGGGCGGTCGCGAGCCGTTTCGAGCCGTCGAGCAGGTCTTTGATCGCCTGCTGCCGGGTGGAGATCGCCCGCAGTAGCGCGTTTCCGTCCTGGACCAGCCGCTGGACCTCGGCGTCGCGGTCGACGAGGGTCTGCGAGACCTGCCGCGTGTTCGCCACCAGTGTCCGGAGTTGCCGGTCGCGGGAGGCGATGGTGCCGGAGAGCTTCGAAATCCCGTCGAGCGCGGCGCGGACGTCGGCAGGCGTGTCGGCGAAGGTCGCCGAGATCGCGTCGAAGCTCTTGGCGAGCTGATCGACGTCGATGGCGTCGACGGTTTTCGACAAATCCCGAAACGCTTCAAGGACGTCGTACGGCGCGGTGGTCCGTTGCAGCGGAATCGCGTCGCCCGGATCGAGAATCGTTTCGCCGCGCGGGTCGAGCGCCAAGTACTTCTGTCCCAGGACGTTCTTGATCTGGATGGACGCGCTCGTGGCGTCGCCGAGCCAGGCGTCCTTCACCCGGAAGGAGACGACCACCCGGCCACCTTCGAGGTCGATCTCGGACACCTCGCCGACTTTCACCCCGGCGACCCGGACGTCGTTGTCCTCGCGCAGTCCGCCTGCGTCGGAGAATTCGGCGGAATAGGTGGTGCCGCCGCCGATCATCGGCAAAGCGTCGGCGTTGAGCGCCGCCGTCACTCCGAGGGCCATCGTGGTGAGCCCGGCGAGCGCCATCTTGACCGGATCCACCGCGCCGAAGGACCTCATCGTCTCACCTCGCAGGTCACGAGGGAGAGAGCCTAGGGGCAGCTCCGTCCGGTGGCCAGGCGAAACGTTGCACCGATCGGGTGGCAGCGTCTGTCCACTGAGGACAGTTCAACGCCGGAGAGCGTCCGCCGTCCCTCGCGCGACATGCTCCTCGTAGACCTCGACCTTCCGGTCGATCAGGCAGTCGGTCAGCTCGGCGATCCGCTCGTGGACGCTGTTCTCTGATGCTCCCGCGGCAGATCCAGTCGCCTTTCCTCGTTTCCTGGCCCCGCCGAACGAGTCCGGCGAATTCGCGGATGGTGACGAGCGGCATCCCGGACGCCCGGAACCTCGTACAGTTCAGGAGCCATTCGACGTCCTGCTCGGTGTACACGCGACGGCCGTTCGCGTCCCGTTTCACCGGTGCCGCGAGCAGTCCTTCCTTTTCGTAGAAGCGAAGCCCAGGCCGACCCGGATTTCAAATCGCCGGAGCGGGCGGGCTCTACTGCGAGGACTGCGACGTCGCCGGTGAGGCCCCGCGACTCTGGCAGGTTTCCGCCGGCCTCACCGCGGTCAGTTCCAGAACTTGATTTCGGGGTTGCCCGACACCGGCCCGTCCAGCGACGGCTGACTCCCGCCGCGCAGGTGCTTGTCGAAGAAGGCTGAAACGTAAGCCCTGGTCAGCGCCATTCCGCGCTCGCCGCCGAGGATGCCGGGCGGAATGATGCCGAGCTGCTCGCCGAGCACGCCGACGTCGGTGAAGGACGGATGCCCTGCCGCCGCGACGCTGATCCAGCGCTTCCAGCCGGTGAGGTTCGGCCAGTTGGCCGCCCAGGTGGTGTCGGGGCCCGCCGGTGTGTACTCACTTTCGCGGCCGAGCAACAGGAACGGCCTGTCGATCCCGGACGCGGGGATCGGCGACCACAGCCTGCCGTCCAGGTCGGCACCGGCGCGGATCCGCTGGTCGGCGACCATCGCCGTCGGCGTGCTGTAGCCCCCGATGGAATGCCCGGCCATGCCGATCTTCGTGCGGTCGATCAGCCAGGACCACTCCGACGAAGGTCCGGTCAGCGTGTCGAGGACGAACGAGACGTCCAGTGCGCGGATCGGCGGGAGCAAGGTGGAGTCGGAACCGCACGCGGCGCATCCGGTGACGCGCCCGTCGGGGAAGGCGGTGCCGTGGGATTCGTGGTTGTGGCCGATCAGCGCGACGACGAAACCCTTGCTGGCCAGCTCTTCCGCGAGTCCGGTGAGGGTGGTGCGGGGTTTGCCGAACCCTGGCGACAGGACGACCAGCGCCCGCTTTCCCGGCAGCGGCGGGGCGTCGACCCTGGCGCTGGTCCGGATCTCCGCGATCCGCGCGGGGTCGATGTCCGGGACGCCGGATTCGGTCAGGAAGGCTTTGGCCTCGGCCAAGGTGAGGTACGGCCGTTTCGGGCCGACGGGCAGCAGTGCCGGGTAGAACATCGACACCATCAGCTCACGCGGCCCAGTCGGCATCCAGGGGTCCTGGCGCGATCGGTCGGTCAGATGCAGGTCGGTGGAGCCGACGGGATGCCGGCCGGTCGGCGGTGGCAACGTCAGTCGCGGGGCCGCCGAGGCCGGGCTCGCCAGTGACACCATGGCGGCGAGGGCGACCAGTGTGACGAGAATCCTTCTCATGAGGTTTCCGTTTCTGTCGAGGATCTTCCCCACCAGCCTGAGACCCGGCGCCGTATTCGCGCATCTGTCGAAGGATGTATTCCGATGTCTGTCTCGCGGTGGATCCGCGCCGCCCGCTTTCGGGGTTACGCTCGGCCGGTGCTGGCCCTCTTCAGAAGTCACCCGAAGACCGTGGACATCGGCCTGACCGTACTCATCGGACTGTCCACTGTGGTCGCCGCTGACGACCCGGAGGGCTTCGAGTGGTGGCTGACCTCCTTGGTGGCCTTGGCTTCCTTGCCGGCCCGGCATCGCGATCCCACGATCACGTTCGCGGCCGGAGCGACCGTCTCCCTCCTGCATCTGGTCATGGGCAACGATCTCAGCCCGGTCGACGTCGTGGCGTTGATCGGCCTGTTCTCCGTCGCGGCCTGGGGGTCGCGACGGAGATCCTTCGCACTGCTGGCGGCGGGACTGTTCGTCGTCGGCGCGTGGTCGTTCTATGCCTCCGAAGCGAACACTCGGACGCCGGTTCCGATGCCGCCGCGGATCATCGTCATCGATCCGCTGGCACCGCCCACCGACCGCGACGACGACCGGGTCCAGGACTGGGGCGGCTTCCCCGGAATGGGGTTGTCGCTCGCGGTGGCGTGGCTGGCCGGGCTGAACACGCGGCAGCGGCGGATCCGGCTTTCGGTGCTGGAACAGCGGGCCGCCGATCTCGAACGCGAGCGGGACATCCAGGCCGCGCTGGCCGTCGTCGCCGAACGCGGGCGGATCAGTCGCGAGCTGCACGACGTCGTCGCACACGCGCTTTCGGTGGTGGTGCTGCAAGCCCAAGGCGCTCAGGCGGAACTGGACCGGCGGCCGGAGCGGGCGCGGGAGGCGCTGGACGCCATCGTCGGCACCGGGCGGACCGCGTTGAGCGAGATCCGGCGGCTGCTCGGCGCGCTCGGCCAGGACACGCCGGAGTGGGAACCCCAGCCGGGCGCGGAACGCCTGCCACGGCTGGCCGCCGACGTCCGGTCCGCGGGCATACCCGTCGAGTTCGTGGTCGAAGGAGAACCCCGGCCGCTCTCGTCCACAGTGGACTTGGCGGCCTACCGGATCGTGCAGGAGGCGCTGACGAACGTGCTGAAACACGCCGGTCCGGACGCGTCGGCGACTATCGTGATGCGGTACGAGCCCGACGAGCTGGTGATCGAGGTGACCGACGATGGCATCGCGGCGGCCGCCCCGTCCGGCACCGGGCACGGCCTCGAAGGGATGCGGGAACGGGTGAACGTCCTGGGTGGCACTTTCGACGCGGGACCGCGTCCCGAACGCGGCTTCGCCGTCCGCGCGACCCTGCCGTCATGACGATCCGGGTGGTCATCGCCGACGACCAGACGCTCGTGCGCACCGGCCTGCGGATGATCCTGGACAACGCCGACGACATCGACGTCGTCGGTGAGGCGGGCGACGGCGCGGAGGCCGTCGCGCTGGTGGCGGATCTCGATCCCGACGTCGTGCTCATGGACATCCGGATGCCCGAGATGGACGGTGTCGAGGCCACCGCGGCGATCGCCGCCGCCCACCGCGCCCGCGTCCTGGTGCTGACCACCTTCGACCTGGACGAATACGTCTACGCGGCGCTCCAGGCGGGAGCCAGCGGTTTCCTGCTCAAGGACGCGCTCGCGCCGGACCTGCTCGCCGGGGTCCGCGTCGTGGCGGCCGGTGAGGCCACCCTCGCGCCCACCGTCACCCGGCGGCTGCTCGACCGCGTCGTCACCGGCCTGCCCGTGCCGTCGCCGGACGGCAGGCTCGCCCTGCTCACCGGCCGCGAACACGAGGTACTGGAACACCTGGCCCGCGGGCTGTCCAACGCCGAGATCGCCGGAGCGCTGTTCCTGTCGCCGGGGACGGTGAAGACCCACGTCGGCCGCATCCTCACGAAACTCGGGCTCCGCGACCGCGTCCAGGCCGTCGTCTTCGCCTACGAGTCCGGGATGATCAGCCGCTGACCGCGGCGGGCGCCCGCCAGTGCTTGCCGCGGCGAGGCCGCCGGTGCTGACCGCGCCTGCCGAGGTCACCGAGGTCGTCCGGGCGGCGCGCGGCGAACTCCTCCGCGGTGATGCCCATCCGCACCAGGTACTTGATCTCGCCGCGTACCACTTCGGTGTCGCGCAGCCTGCTCTCCTCGCGGAAGCCGAGGCCGCCGTGCAGCGAAAGCGACGCCAGGTTGCCGCCGTACACGCTGACCTCGCATTTGCGGAAGCCGCGCTGGCCGAACATATGCGTCAGGAGGACGGTGATGGCGTCCGTGGCGTACCCGCAGCGCTGGTGCCGTGGGGCGATCCCGATGCCGTAGCCGAAGAGGCCGGTCGCCGGGTCGGCGCCGATGGTGCAGACCGAACCGACCAGCATCCGGCCTCGGACCGTCTCGATGCCGAAGTGGATGTCGTCGCCCGCGGAACCCGAACGGTGCGAGGCCCAATGCCGATGCCCGCCGCCGATCAGCGGCGTCGCCTCGCGGGCCATGTCGCGGTCGAAGCCCATCAGGACCCGGCGGTCCCGCAGACCGACCTCGCGCAGCCGCACCTTCCGTCCGACCTGCTCGGGCTCCACGGCGGAGCGGCTCACCGCGTCCGGCCGCATGGGTGCTCACGAACGATCACAAGCATCCCTTGACGATATCGGTAGCCGGGACGGCGGCTCCACAGCCCGTCGTCGGGCTCGCGGATGAGCCTGGCCACACTCCGCTAGAACTGGCCGCAGTTCCCCGTCGCGGGCTTTCCCGCGAAGCGCTCGCCCAACCAGTTCGCCGCGTCGCCCTGCGCGGAGGAAATCCCCAGGACGTGGGAAAAGACCGGGCTGAGCGACGGAATGTCCTGATAGCGCACGTTCGCCCCCTTGGCGCACCAGTCCTTGCCGAGCTGCTTGCCGATGCTCGACGGGATGACGTGTCGTCGTTGGGCGTATGCGCGACCAGCACCGGCGCGGCGGGCTCGAGGGTGCCGATCCGGTTCGCCGCGACGATGCCGCGGAACGGCTCCTGCTCCAGGTAGGCCGAGACGGGGCGGCCGTCCTTGGTCAGCTGAGCGGTGTTGCGGTACATGTATTTGAAGACCGCGTCCAGCGTGCAGGTCTTCCGCGCCTCTTCGAAAAGCTGCTTGCCGGCGTCGTTGGCGAGATCCAGGATCTTGGCGCCGGGATAGGCCGCGTCGAGCCCGACCAGCGAATACCCGAGGAAGCCGACGTACATCCCGCCGTCCAGACTCTTCGCGAGCACCGCCTTGTCGGCGGGCGCCGCTCCCACGTAGGCGCCTTTCAGATCGAGTTCGGGCGCGTAGGCCGGCGCCAACTCGGCCGCCGACGCCGAGGCGCCGCCGCCTTCCGAATAGCCCGCGATACCGACGGGTGACGCGGGCGAGAGTCCGGTTCCGGGCAGGCGCTGCGCCGCCCTCAGCACGTCGAGTACCGCGTGTGCTTCCGATTCCCGCACCACGTAGGTGTGCTCCCCCGGTGTCCCGAGGCCTTCGTAGTCGGTCTGCGCGACCGCGAAACCCTTGCCCAGCAAAGCACTCACGAAGGAGTTCTGGAACCCGGACACGAAGTCGCCACCTTCGCCCGCCATGGACTTCGACGGCGCGCACTGGTCGCCCATGCCCGCCGTGAACGGCGCGTACGCCACGACCGGACGCTGCCCCGGCCCGCTCCACGCCTTGTCCGGCACCAGAACCGTGCCGGTGATGGGTATCGCGCGATCCGCGGCGTCCCGGCTCAGGTACATGATCCGGGTCGACTTCGCCCCGCTGAAGGTCGAAGGCAGCGTCTTGATCACGTCACCGTTTCCACCCCGTGGAAGCGGTGACGGCGGCTCGTAGAAACCAGGCGCGGCCTCGGCGGGTACTGCCCCGAAAGACAGCAAAGCCGCCGTCACCACTCCGGAAAACAGCGCACGCCGCCGAGCGGACCGGAAGAATTCGTGCATGCTGAACCCCGCCCACCGAGTTGGAATCCGCTCGCGGATCCGCGAGCGAAGCCCACAGTGGCGCCCCTCTTCGGCAGCGTCAACCGGCACCGGCTCGCGTTGTGAACCGAAGCAGAAAGCGTGCACGGGTTCTTGTCATTCGCCGCCGAGCAGCTCGTCCCATTCCGGTGCCACCACGAAATGGACGTCGTACCGTTCGTGGATCCGGTCGACCTCGTCCTTCGGCAGCTTCCCGCTCAAGATGTCGGGCAGCGCGCGGAAGTAGTCGAAGCGCTCGACGGCCGGGGCCAGCGTGATGAGGACGTCGGCGGCCGTGTCCGGCGACGCGGCGAACGCGTGCCGCACTCCGGGCGGGACCACGACGTAACCACCCCGTTCGAGGGTGATCGACTCGGCGCCCACCATCATGCGCAGCGCTCCGTCGAGCACGTAGAACGCCTCCGCGGACTTCTCGTGGTAGTGCGGCTTCGTGCCGGGCTCTCCGGCCCGCAGGTACAGCCGGTTCGCGCCGAGTAGCCCGCCCGTGTGACTGCCGTCGGCCAATAACCACAACGCGGGCTGCTCGATGGTCTCCGCGTCTCCTGCCCGCACCACCCAAGCGTCGTTCGCCATCGCTCTCCCCATCTAGTTGAAGTCTTCAACCAAAACTAGCCCGAAGTAGTTGAAAGGGTCAACTGCTACCTTGGCGGCGTGACCAACTGGCTCGAAGCGGATCAGCAGCGCGACTGGCGTGCGTTCATCGAAGGATCGGTCCGGTTCGTCGACCTGCTGGACCGGCGACTGCGAGAGCAGCATGGACTGTCGCTCGCGGAATACGAACTGCTGGTGAGACTGTCCGAAGCGGACGGGCACTCGATGCGGATGGCCGACCTCGCCAAGTCGGCGTACTACTCACGCAGCCGGCTGTCCCACCGCGTCGGCGGGCTGGAGAGCCGCGGCCTGGTCCGGCGGGAGTCGGCCGCCGAGGACGGGCGAGGGGTGAGCGCCCTGCTCACCGAAGCAGGACACGAGACTTTGCGGCGCGCGGCGCCGGACAACCTGCGCACCGTCCGGGAGCACTTCGTGGACGTGATCGAGCCGGAAGACCTCCGGGCCGTCGGCCGGGCGATGACGGCGGTCACGCGGCGGCTCGAGCACTGACCGGCCCCTCGAACGCCCGAAGGCCCCCACCCGGATCGGGCAGGGGCCTTCGGTGTGAAAAAACGTCAGATGGCGACGACGCGCTGGGCCTGGGGGCCCTTCTGGCCTTGGCCGATCTCGAACTCCACGCGCTGCCCTTCGTCCAGGGACTTGAAGCCGCTGCCCTGGATTTCCGAGTAGTGCACGAACACGTCCGGTCCGCCGTCGTCCTGAGCGATGAAGCCGAAGCCCTTTTCGCCGTTGAACCACTTAACGCTGCCCTGAGCCATACTTTTACCTGCTCTTCATAGCGAGTCTGAGCCCATTCGATGCCCCGATCTCAGCACCCATTCTCGCAGGTGCCGCCGCACTGCACACGTCGTGTCCCAAAAAAGTGTGAGATCCGGTCGGCGAAAATGAAGTTTCCGCAGGTCAGCGCGGTCCCAGGGAGTCGAAGATCTCACCCCTGGCGAGTCGGCCGGATGGTCAGATCCCCGATTTCGACGTCCTCGGGCTGGTCGATCGCGAAGGCGATGGCCCTCGCCACCGCCGCCGGGTCGATCCCGAGCTCGGCCATGGTCCCCCTCACCTGCTCACGGACGGCCGGATCGTCGACGGCGTTGTCGATGAGCTCGGTGCGGACGTAGCCGGGGGAGATCGACGTCGTCCGCGGGACGCCGTCGGTGCTCTCCTGCCGCAGGCCTTCCAGAAGGGTCCGAACCGCGTTCTTCGTCCCGGCGTACACCGCCTGGGTGGGCACGATCTTCAGACCGGCGGTCGAGACGACGGTGATGAGGTGACCGCTGCCCTGGCGGCGGAACACCGGCAGGGCAGCGGCGATCCCGTGCAGAATCCCCTTGACGTTCACGTCGACCATCGCCGACCAGCCCTCGACGTCCAGGTCGACGACGGGGCTGATCCTGCTGATCCCGGCGTTGCCCACCAGGACGTCCAAGCGGCCGAAACGCTCGACGGCGACGTCGACCAGCGCCTTGAGATCACCCGATTCGGTGACGTCCACGCGGAGGGCGGCCGCCTTGCCGCCGTCGGCTTCGATCTCGACGACCAGCCGATCCAGCCGGTCGGTGCGACGGGCACCGAGGACGACAGGCGCGCCGAGCGAGGCGAGGTGGCGGGCTGTCGCTTCACCGATCCCGCTGCTGGCACCGGTGATGGCGACGACCTTGCCGTGCACGGTCATGAAGATCCTCCGCCTAGAGTGGACACATGTCCGGTTACCCTGACGAGCTTAGCGGACACGTGTCCGCTTCTGTCGAGAGCGGCAGTTCGCGGCGTGCGGACGCCCAGCGCAACCGCGAACGGATCCTTCAAGCGGCGCGTGCCCTCGTGAGCGAGCCAGGAGAGCTGAAGCTCAACGCGGTCGCGAAGGCCTGCGGCATCGGGCAGGGCACGCTGTACCGGCACTTCCCGACCCGTGAGGACCTCCTCGCCGAGGTGTACCGCCGTGATGTCGAAGAGCTGATCGCCGCGGCCCCGCGGCTGCTGGCGACGCACAAGCCGCTGGACGCGCTGGCGGCGTGGTTCGACCGGGTGGCCGCGTACGCCAGGGTCAAACGCGACGTGTTCGCCGCCGTCGAGGCGGGGACGTGGCGCGACCTCGCCGCCAACAGCCTCGGCCCGATCGGCGAAGCGGTGGAACTGCTGCTGGCCGCCGGCCGCTCGGACGGCAGTGTCCGCGCCGACGCCGAGGCCCGGGACGTCATCGTGCTCATCAACTGGTTGTCGCGGCTGGACGACGCCGAACTCGACGCGCGAGGCCCTCGCTTGCTGTCGATCCTCGTCAACGGGCTCCGCGCCTGAAGGCTTGACCTTGACCCTGTGTCAGGGTTGGAGCCTTGGCGCAGGACGAACGACATCAACCTCTGGCGACGTCACCGGGGACCAGTTCGGCGAGGGGGCCGAGACCGAGCAGCACACCGCCGCCGTCACCAAAACCACCGTCGCCTCAGTTTCGTATCGACACCCCGCCCCGGCTCAGAGTTCACCGGCTCGTGACGCTGAACGGCGTCCCCTTGCCGCCCGGCGGGGTCGAAATTCCGCAACCACGGGCCGCCGCTGGAACCAACGGCCAGGTCACAATCCGTGTTCACGTCGTGTTCACCGAGTTCGCCTTGAGGGTGGCGGGCCGTACGCAAGAGAACAACGCCTCACCGGCGGCCGCTCGCGACACCGGGTAGCCCGCACAGTCTCTGCATCGGCGACTCGACCACGTCTTCGGGTACCCACGCTGTCTGGCAGCGCCAGATCGGCCCATCAACTATTCGGCCGCTTCGAACGCAGTACGTTGGACCTGCTCGACTTATCCCGATTCACGATGGCGCGGTACACCTGGGCCGATGAAGCGCTCGCGACGAACTGGGAGGACGTCGACCTGGTGACGAGAACGGTACCCGTGGTTCGGATCAAGCTGCGGGGTTTGCCCACAAACCGCTCCCGAAGAGGGAGCCGCACGAACGTGCGCTCCTCGCGGGCAGCGGAAGTGCTGAAGCTGCGAGTCATCCGGGAAACCTCGGTGGCGACCACTTCCTCCGGGTCACCTCGCACACCTTCCGGAAGACGACCGCGCTGGACGACGCGGGGGTGCAGACGAGGTTGATCGCGGACCAGCTCGGCCACTCGCGGGTGTCGATGACGCAAGACAACTACCTGGAGCGAAGGACGGTCGCCCTAGCGACGGCGAAGGCCCTGGAAGGACTGTTGGACAAACCTGTTCGACCCAAACCGGGGAGACGATCTTGATCCTGGCTGGCCACAACGCGTGGACCAGGCGAAGAGTGGGCCGCCTGGGGCTCGAACCCAGAACCTACGGATTAAAAGCCCACGGGTTCGATGGCGGTGATCTTGAACCGAGCCCAGTCTTCTAGCCTTCTACCTGCGCTTTCTTCGCACTTAAGATCGTCTTTGCGTTTGCCAACGGCCGATCTAGGCTCCGTTATGTCTCCGTTCTTCCTGCCGCGCTCAACGGCCATCAGATCGGCCTTGAGGCCAGCTCCGGCATTCGGCTGCACAAACGGGTTCACCAGGTGTGAATTACCACATGGGCCGCCTTGTCGACATCTTCGCCACCGAGACGAGCGACCAACACGGCCTGAAGAACGGACACCGTCTGCGCGAAGATCATTTCTGACGAGTTCATCAGATCAAAGCCTGCCCGGTCGATCGTCAGCATTCCTGGTGGAAGTTGAGGTCCCTCGCCCAGGGCCCTCGCCACCGGCCGGGCGAATTCGCTCGGCAGACCGATGGTGAACGGCTGGTTCCACAGCCTACTTGGGCAGGTCGGCTCGTCTTCGGCGTCGAATAGTCCGAAACCTGCCACGCCGACGCTGATCTGCGTCCGGTCGCCTGGGCCTGGAACGAACTGCCCGCCGATGACGGCGCGTGGGGTGAGTCCACCGAACCTGCGCAGCGCTTCGACATGCATCCGGATGGGCGTCACCGAACGGGATGTGGCTGACGTCGATCGGGACGACTGCAGCCATTCCGCAGCCTGGTACGCCGCTTCATGGTCGCCTTCGCTGATCGCGACGATGCCGTGTCGCTCGACGTCGACAACGCTCATCGTGGCCCCAACCCGTTCATCTTTCGCCACCACGGACCGAACTCCGGTGACTGATCGATCACATCAGGATCATAGTTCTTACCTGGCGGATGAGACTTCAACGCCTCCGCGTGAGCCTCGTCGTATCCCATTCCGTCGTCCATCAGTTTCGCTTCAACTGTTTCGTGGCGCATGAAGTTCGTCTGCGCCTCGGACAGAGACCTCCCTTCAGCCAGCGCCTTGTCGATCCGGTCCAGCATCACGTTGTTCGCTTCGAACGGGTCAAGTTCAGGTCGCGATAGATGTTGCCTGACCCGTGAAGCATCGGTCGGCGCGAAACTCGTCGGTATATCCGGCGATCCGCCGTCCGCGTGCGACCCGGCGCCGGGTTCGTCGTCGCCATGTTTTCGGAGACCATCCTTGATCAGTTTGCCGGCACCGAGCGTGGTTGCGGCGATCATGAAGTCGGCGGTGATCTTGCCCAGGGCGCGGTCCCCGCGGCCGTTGGCCCAGTCGTCCCACGCGACCATGGACTTCAGGGTGTCCACCGGATGCGCGATGTTGTGCGCCATCGCGGCAACAGTGCCGCCCGGGTCGCTGATCGCACCCCATACGCCTTCGGCAAGGCCTTGGAGGCTGTCCAGCATACCGCCGTAGAAGTTCGCATCTGATTGTTTCCGAGAGTCCTGGGGCGCGACGGCGGCCTCATAGCGCAGTGCGTCAGCAGTCAGGTTGCCCACATTGGCCAGTTGGCGGCGGGCGCGACCGAGGATGTCCCTGGCCGCCTGGCGCTTCGCTTCGCCCGGGTCGGTGAACGGCGAGGCTTGCACCACCGTCGGATCGCCCCGTTGCACGTTCGCTCTCGTCTTTGCTTCGGCCTCGGCCACTGCTCTGTCGTGAGCTTCCTTGGCTTGTTGAGTCTCGGCGTCGCCCTGCTGCCACTGGGCGATCGCCTCCGCAGCCTGGCCTTGCGCCCAGGCAAGACAATGCGCGAAGTCGGTCAACGCCGACGCCGCGTTGTCCAGGGAATCGCCGGCGTTGCCCCAGCGCGGAACCTCGGTCTGGTGATCCTCATAAAACTGGTTCGACGCGGGGCCCTGCCATGCCCCTGTGTCGATCCGCTGCAGCGCATCGCCCGCAGCCCGCGCATCCCGTGCCCGCTCATGCAGCACCTGTGCGTTCTCGAACACCGCGTCCGGATTGCCGGGCACCAGCGCCTTCGGATCGGTCGTCTGCCCCAGCTCGGCGGTCATCGGATCGGCCCTACCGACGCCGGATCCGGCGTGATCGGATCCAGACCAGGGTCGACCTTCAACGCATCGAGGTTGGTGTTCTCAACCTCGCGGTATGCCTTCGCTGCTTTACCCAGCAGATCGCCCAGATTGCGGGCACGGTCGGACAACGCGTCGAGCCCAACGCTCCACCGGCCGCAGAATTCCGCCAGCGCGTCATGGACACCACTGTGGCCATACATCTGGTTATCGCCGCACAACCCCCGCAACTCGAAGCTGTCCTGGTCGTGCACGATCTCGCCCATACTCTTCGAAGCGCCCTCCAGCACCTCGATCTCGACATGGAACCCTGGACCATCCACCTTTCATTCCCCCTCCACCAGCGCTTACCTTGTGCCGATCAGGCGGTCGCGCTGCCTACCGCGCTGCGAACATCCGCGACCAGGCCCGCGCGACCACATCCGGCGTCCCCATCCGAGACAAGACCGGAAACCGATGCTCATCCCAGGGATCCACCATGAGACCGACACCCGGCGGGATCAGTTCCAGCAGATCCGCGCCCGTCGTCGAGAAGTAGTCACATTCACCCGCATAGGCGGCCAAGCGTTCGACAGTCGAAAACGCGACCATCCAGCGCCCCTGGTCACCGAGGTCAGACACCAGCAACGCGGGCCGTTCCGGACGCTGCGCGAAGACCATCGTTCCGGCGAACGTGTCCATGAAGTCACCAGGGCCACGGCTCCCAGCCCACACCTGCCGCGCCACTGTCACCAAGCGCGACCCAGCCGCCCCCTGGTCACAATGCACACTCGGCACCGTACTCGGAGTGATATCCGGCTTCAACCGTCCAGCTGATGCTTAAGAGCTCCTCGGCCATGGCTCGCAGGCGGCGAGATAGCCACTTCGCGCGGCCACTTGCTCTTCGAATTCCGTCCTTCGAGGCAGACCATTGCCGGTGCGCGAACGACCGCGACTGCGAAGGTGACGCTGAGCTCAGCCGAGGTCATCGTCGCTTCGTGAGACCCAACGTGAGCATGCTTCCACGGGAGCTCCGTTCACGTCTGTCCACCAGGAGAAGGTCCAAATGGGTCTGTCCCAGTAACGGTGTTTCCGGTCCGACACGCCGGCGCTGCGTTCGCCCCGGGGCCGGCACAGGCCGCAGAAGAGACGATATGACCGGAAGTCTCCCGGAGGACGGCGACAGTTCGAAGGGAGTGACGTGCTGCGTGAGCGACGTGCAGAAGGCATTCACCGCGATCGCGGCTGGGAACGGGTCCCGGCATGGACGGCTGGCCCCGGCGACGGTGAGGCGGGTCCGGGCGACATTGAGTTCCGCGCTGACCGCCGCGGTGGGTCAAGGACTTCTGGCACACAACCCTGCACGTGGCCGGGAAATCGACCTCCCGGAAGCGGTGCCGCCGCGACCATATGTGTGAACCGAGGAGCGCGTGGCGCGCTGGCGAGCAACCGGATGGCGTCCGGGACCAGTGTGCGTGTGGACGCGAGAGCAGACGATCGAGTTCCTCAAGGCCATCGCCGAACACAAGCGCTACCTGTATTACCACCTCGTGGCCGTCACCGGCCTGCGCCGTAGCGAAGCCGCCGCCTTGCGCGAGGTCGACGTGGATCTGCGGCACAACGAGCTGTTCGTCGTCACCAGGCCGGATCCCGATGAACGGACGGACGACGACGGGAAGCTGAAGAGCCGGCGCAGCACACGGACCATCGCTCTTGACCATGTCACCACCGGCTTGGTGCGGCGCTACCTCACGGCCCAAGCTGGACTCACCCCTGAGCCAGGGGGCGAACGGTATCTGTTCACCACCCCCACGGGGATGCCATGCCGACGCGACCTGTTCACCCACGAGTTCGAGGACCTGCTGGCCGAGCGCACAGCCTTGCCACCGATCCGGCTGCACGATCTCCGTCATGGCGCGGCCTCACTGTCCCTGGCCGCCGGTAACGATCTCAAGAGCGTCCAGGAGATGCTCGGACACACCTCAATGTCGTTCACCGCCGACTACTACATCTCGCTCTACCCCAGCACCCGCCGCCAGGCCGCCGAGAGGATCGGCGCGTTCCTGTTCGCGACACCGTCGAGCCGCGTTCACCGGAGCCGGCTCCCGATCCGTGGCCGACGCGTGGCGGGCAGTGCCGCCCGATGTCCACGCAGGTCAGCAACTACCTCGAAAGCCTGACCCCGCAGACTGCAAATCCGCGGGTTCGTCCCTTCGCTGACGATCAAATATCGGCCGTGAGCTGGGAAAACAGGAGCACGTGGCTGCCGCGGCGCGGAGCTGCAGTCTCCGATTGGGCTCCATTGCTCACGTTGTGCTCAGCCGGGTGACGGTCCGGCATCCTTTGACAGTGCCCGGCCACACGCGCGGACACACCAAGCTCGGCGAAGACAGACGCGGGAGAGGACGGTGAGCAGACACCGGCCACTCGCCGCTGACCAGCGCTTTCCCTTTAGTCGCGGCGAGAGCTGGCCGCTGCCGATGGCTCAGTTGACCTAAGCTGGTAACCAGACCCGGCACGCAAGCTGGTGACCTTGGACATACAACGGGCCACGCGGATTTCTCGAACCTGCGCGAAGATCACAAAATCCGCCGTTTTCGCAGTTCAAACGGGGTGCTGAAGTGGGCCGCCTGGGGCTCGAACCCAGAACCTACGGATTAAAAGTCCGCAGCTCTACCAATTGAGCTAACGGCCCATGTCGACGAGTCTAGTAGATCGCCGCCGACCACCAGGATGGCGGGGCCGCCGCCGGAGCGCCACGGAATTGTCGGGGGTCTCTGCGATGGTCGGAGCATGGACACGATCCCCGAGGAGAACTACTCGCCCAAGTGGTCCGGTGACCGGCCGGAGCCGCCGCGGGTGGGGAGCGAGCGCGAGATCCTGACGTCCACGCTCGACTGGCATCGCCACACCTTCGAGCTGAAGTGCCAGGGTCTGACGCCGGAGCAGTTGGCGCTGCGGCCGGTCGATCCGTCGACCCTGTCGCTGCACGGGCTGCTCAGGCACCTGACGGGTGTCGAGCGCTGGTGGTTCCGCATCCAGTTCGCGGGTGAGGACGTTCCGATGCTTTATTACTCCGACGAGCGTCCGGAGCAGGACTTCGAAGACACCGAAGGTGACGTCGAGGCGGCTTGGGCGGCATGGCGCGAAGAGTGTGCGTGGTCGAGGGAGATCGTGGCGGCCGCCTCGCTCGATGACTTGGGCCGGACCCACGGCAACGGTGAGCCCTTCTCACTTCGCTGGTTGCTGACCCATCACATCGCCGAGTACGCGCGCCACGACGGCCACGCCGACCTGCTGCGCGAGCGTATCGACGGGAGGACCGGCCACTGAACGACGAGAGTGCGATGCTGGGCCGATGAACGCCGATCCCGATTCCGGCCTCCTCTCCCCGGTCCGCGCGGGTACGCCCGCCGAGGCGGCGACGGGTGATTTCGCGTGGGTGCGGGCCTTGCTCGACACGGAGGCCGCGCTGGCCAGGGCGCAGGCCCGCACCGGGCTGATCCCGCGGGCCGCCGCCGAAGCGATCACCGAGGCCGCCGCGACGGCCGAGATCGACGTGGTCGCGTTGGCGAGGGCGGCGCGGGAAACGGCGAACCCGGTCGTGGGGCTGATCAAGGAACTGACCGAGGCGGCTGACACGGAGTACGTACATCGCGGCTCCACCAGCCAGGACATCTTCGACACCGCGATGATGCTGGTCGCCGCCCGGACACGGGACCTCCTCACGGCCGACCTCGAGACGACGGCGGAGGCGCTGCGGGAGCTCGCCCGCGCGCACCGCGACACGGTCATGCCCGGCCGCACCCTCACCGCCCATGCCGTACCGACCACGTTCGGGCTCAAGGCGGCGGGCTGGCGACAGCTGACGCTCGACGCGCTCGACAGGCTGAAGCGTGTCGTCCTGCCGGTCTCGCTCGGTGGCGCGGCCGGCACACGAGCCGCGTACGCCGAGTACGCGCGGCTCGCCCAGCTGCCCGACGGCTATCCCCAGCGGTTGCAGTCGGCCTTCGCCGAAGAGACCGGTCTCGCCGAGACCACGCTCCCCTGGCACACCCTCCGTACACCGACCGCCGACCTCGCGGCCGCCCTCGCCTTCACCGCCGCCGCCCTCGGCAAGATCGCGGTCGACGTGCAGTTCCTGACGCGGACCGAGGTCGGCGAGGTCACCGAGCCCGCGGGTGAGGGCCGTGGCGGTTCCTCGGCGATGCCGCACAAACGCAATCCGGTGCTGGCGACGCTGATCCGTTCGGCCGCCCTCCAGGTCCCGGTGCTGGCCACCGGCGTCACCCAGGCCATGGTCTCCGAGGACGAACGTTCGGCGGGCGCGTGGCACGCCGAGTGGCAGTTGCTGCGCGAATGCCTGCGCCTGACCGGCGGCGCCGCGCACACGGCGGCCGAACTCGCCCGCGGCCTGGTCGTCAACGACGGCCGCATGCGTGCGAACCTCGGCCTCACGCACGGTCAGATCGTCTCCGAGCGGCTCTCGACCGCGCTTGCCCCGCTGCTGGGCAAGGCGCGGGCCAAGGAGGTCCTCGGCCACGCGTCCAAACTCGCGCTGGAGCAGGGCAGAGCCCTCGGCGACGTTCTTTCCGATCTGCCGGAGATAACCGGGGTGCTCTCCGCGGAATCGCTCGCCGACCTGCTGGATCCCACGCACTACACCGGTTCGGCCGGGACGCTCACGGACGCCGCACTGGAGTCCTGCGAAGAAAATCCGCGCACTTCTTGAACCGGTCCCGCGAGGGGCCCGTGTAGGGGGTACAAGCTCACCGCGCCAAGCCGCGGAACCCCTACGAACAAGGAGAAATCCCATGCTTCGCAAGCGTTTCGTCGTCGCAGCGGCGTCCGCGGCCGTAGGCCTGGTTGCGCTGTCAGCCTGCTCCGGCGGCACTGAGACGGCGGCGCCCGCCGTCGCTCCCGCCGCCGCGGTGGCCGGGGCGGGCGGAAACGCTCCCGCCGCCAAGGGTGAGACCAAGGTCGCCGTGGCCGAAGCCGGGGATCTCGGTCAGGTGCTCGTCGACAAGGACGGGTTCACCTTGTACCGCTTCGACAAGGACAGCGCGAAGCCGCCGAAGTCCACTTGCGACGGTGACTGCGCGAAGGCGTGGCCGCCGGTGCTCGCCGACGGCGAGGTGCGGATCGAAGGTGTGGACCAGGCCCTGGTCGGCGAGCTGACCCGCGCCGACGGCCGCAAGCAGGTCACCGTCGGTGGCTGGGCGCTTTACCGCTACGCCAAGGACGCCAAGGCGGGTGAGACGAAGGGGCAGGGCGTCGGCAGCACCTGGTACGCCGCGAACACCAAGGGCGGCAAGGCGGGCCAGGCCGCCAAGGAAGCTCCGGTCGAGCAGAAGGACGGCGCGACGAAGCTGGTCACGAGCAACGTCGATGGCATCGGACCGGCCATTGTGGACAAGGAGGGCTTCACCCTCTATATGTTCACCAAGGACAAGAAAAAGAGGCAGCCGACCTGTAATGGTGACTGCGCCAAGACCTGGCCGCCGGTGCTCGCCGAGGGCGACGTCCAACTCGAAGGCATCGAACGGAAGCTGCTCGGCACCGTGAAGCGAGCGGACGGCACCACTCAGGTCACCGTCGGCGGCTGGGCCGTCTACCGCTACGCCAAGGACGCTGACGCCGGTGAGGCGAACGGCCACGGCGTCGGCGGCACCTGGTTCGTCATCGAGCCCGCGGGCTGCAAGAGCACCGCGCCGGTGAAGGACAAGGCGGCCAAGAGCGGGAACGCCGCCCCCCAGAAGGAGAGCGGCGCCCCCGCCGAGTCCGGCGGAACCGAATACGGTCACTGAACCGCTGATCTAGCGGGCGAGGCCCGGTGGTCGTTCTTCTCGAGCGACGGCCGGGCTTTTTTCATGCTTCGGCCGTCGCGAAGTGTCGGGAACGGGCTCGACGACCGTGGCGCTGTCGGCCCGGTCCGCCACCACGGTTTCCTCTTCGTCCTCCGGCAGCAGCACCTTGTGCCGCGCGGGAAGGAACGCGATCAGCAGACCGAGCGCGGCGAGGCCGAGGTGCAGCCAGTTGTCCGGTCCGTTGAGGTTGAACGGGTTACCCGCCTGCGAGACCGGGTTCGTCGAAACGGTCCCGGTGATCATGAGACCCCAGACGAACAGCGCCCCGAAGGCGGCGAACGTCAGGAGACCGAACACCCTGGACCGGCCTGAGCCGAAGGTCAGCAGCAGGCCGATCGCGCCCAGCAGGACGAAACCGAGGTTGTAGAGGGGGTTCACGGAGAACCCGAGAACGGTCGCGTCGTTCCGGCCGACGAAATCGGCGAACCCGGTCCTGGTGAATCCCACGATCCCGAACACCAGGAAGGCCAGGCCCGCCAGCCCGGCGAGGATCTGCGCGGGCTGAAGCCCCGCCGTCCGGATACGAGCGCGTTGTACACGTGCCATTGCTCCGCCTTCCAGAGTTGGCCACTTAAAGTCACGCTGGGGATCACATACCCCGGGGGCCTCCCGGACAAACCGGAAAGACGAGCCCCGGCGACACCGCGGGGTCAAGCCGTCACTGAACTCCCGGTCAAACGAGACCTGCGCCACACGAATGGCCCGGCCGTGAACACGAAAGAGTGAAACGGCCGATAAGTCGTGTGGGCAAAGTGAGCGGAGTCTTCCTCCTGGTGGGGCTGTGCCTGGGAGCCATCATCGCGATGCTGCTGGTTCCGCCGTCGCGATCCGGCACGACCGTGGTCGCCGACGCGGCGTCCGGGTCCGCCGCGACGACCGTCGACTCGGAGCAGGCCGAATCCTCGGCGCCGCCCTCGGTCTCGTCGGAACCGTCGAAGCCCCCCGAGCCCGGCAAACCGTCGATGGAACTCGACCCGAAGACCCTCGCGGACCTCGTCCCCGACGGGCAGGTGAGCGTGGTCGTCTACGACCGCGCCGCCAAGAAGAACACGGTTTCCCTTAAATCAGAACGTTCTTACACTTCGGCGTCGCTGGTGAAGCTCCTCATCGCGCTGGAAACCCTTCAAGCGGGTGGCTCCCCGGCCACCGTGCAGCGGATGCTCTCGGTCAGCGATGACGGCATCGCCAGCAAGCTGTGGTCCGACCACGGCGGGCCGGTCATCGTCACCCGCTGGGCGACCAAGATCGGCCTCAGCGGCACCCGCCCGCCCGAGGATCCCGGCCGCTGGGGTGACACCCGGATCACCGCCGCGGACATCGCGAAGGTCTACCGTTACGTGCTGGACCAGGCCGGTGCGGGAACGCGAACGACGATCATGCGGGCGTTGAGCGGCGCGACGGAGAGCGGCTCCGACGGGATTCGCCAGTATTTCGGCATTCCCGACGCCGTCGGCACTCTCCGCTGGTCGATCAAGCAGGGCTGGGCATGCTGCCGCGGCGCCCGGATCCTGCACAGCTCCGGCGTCGTCGGCGAGCGCCACATCGTCGTCGTGCTGACCTCACAACCGACCTCGACCACCTACGCCGGCGGAGGTAGGCGAGTGACCGAGGTGGTGAAAGCACTGGTCCCGACGCTGGAGTCAGGCGGCTGAGCACTATAACCCGCCTGGTGGGTGCACGGCTCGACGTTCTGGACGACCGTCCGCTGCACAAAACCTTCGTAAATCCGTTGTCCTGCATGGAAAGCGACGTTTCCACAGCGAATGGCGACGGCTCGGGCTGATGCTCGGTCTCCGTGAGCACCACATGCCCGCCGACCTCGAAGACAACCACACGGTACGAGGACTGCTCGCCTCGATCACCATGCGCGACGCTCCGCCGCCGCCGTGATGACGCTCTGCGCGATCGGCCTGTCGCCCCAGGCCCTACGTGAGCGACTGGGTCTCAAGTGGACAGACGAGAACCCGACAGCCTTCGCTTGTATCCCCGGGCTCACCGCGCCAAGCTCACTCGACGACGTCGACCAGCGCGCCCTTCGCCCCGGTGTTGGGCAGCGGCCACGGGGTGACACCACCGTTGGAGACGATCTTCTTGTCCTGCGGCGCGCTCGGCGGCACGGTCCGCGCGCCGATCCACGCCAGCACGTCGGGAACCTGCGCCTTGAAGGTGTTCATGTTGTGCCCGGCGTCCGGGATCCGCCACGACGAAAGCGTCGCGGGCGCGCGGACGGCGGTCTGGAGCTGGTCGATCGAGAAGCTCTCGAAGCTTTCCTTGTCCCCGGCGATCGCGAGGATGTCGACCGGCGACGGATGTTTCCGCATGTTCACCGTGATCGTGTTCGCGTCGACGATGTCCTGCCTGCCCTTGAACAGGTTCTCCGTCTCCGCGTCCACCGAGGCCTTGTAGTACCCGCTGACGCTCGCCGCCTGGCCATACCACTGTGGATGCCGGGTCACCAGGTTCATCGCGCAGTACCCGCCCGAGGACCAGCCTGCCATCGTCCACGCCTTCCGCTGCGGATTGGCGCCGAGCCGCTCGATCGCCCAGTCGCGGATGTCGGCGCTCAGGTAGGTGTCGTTGGCGGTCCCGTTGACCTGGTCGATGCATTCGGTGTCGTGGCCGACTTTCGGCTTCCCGGTCGGATCCGGGATGATCACCAGGGTCGGCGGGAGCACGTGCTTCGCGATGGCCGCGTCGAGCCTGGCGGGCAGTTCGTACGGGCCGGTGACCACTTCCGGGCCGGACGGGTAGTTCGGGATCCATTCGATGACCGGGAACTTGAGCGCCCGGTACGCGGGATCGTAGTACTGGGGCGGGAAGTAGACCGACACGTCGCGCGTGAGCCCGGTGCGCTTGCCGGTCACCGTCATGTGCACGACGGAGCCCTTGCCCTCCTTGGCCCGCATCGCCCCGGCGTCACGCAGTTTGTCGAGGTCCGAGCCGTTCTGGCTCGCGACGGCGTCGACGCTTTCCCCCGAGTACACGCCGGTGCCGAGCAGGGCGCCGACGGTCGGGAAGAACCCGCCGATCATGTTCCCGCCCATGGCGGTGCTGACCACGATCAGCACCACCGCGGCGAGGATCGTGGTGCTGCGGCCGAGCACCTTGCGGCGCCAGCGTTCCCAGAAGAACGGCACGGCGATGATCGCGAGCAGCGCCAGCACCACGACGATGACGAGGTTCAGCGTGGAGTCGAGCCGGATGGCACTCAGTCCCAGTCCCATGGCGATCGTTCCCTCCCCGGCCGGGGCCGTGCGCCCCACGTCCCACATCTGGATCAAGAGACGTACGACCACCGGGAAGTGTTGTCCAGGGTGACGCGGGTCACCCTGGACAAACCGCACCCTGGACTACTCAGCCGCGAGGGCGGTACGCAGCACACCGATCGCCTGGTTGATCGCCGCTTCCGCGGCATGCGTTTCACGCAGCGTGTTCAGCATGACGAAGTCGTGGACGATGCCCTGGTACCGCACGGCCGTCACCGGCACTCCGGCCTGACGCAGCTTCGCGGCGTACGCCTCGCCTTCGTCGCGCAGGACGTCGGCCTCCCCGGTGATCACCAGCGCGGGCGGCAAACCGGCCAGCTCGTCGAGGCTCGCCCGCAGCGGCGACGCGGTGATCTCCGCGCGCTGCGCCGGGTCGGTCGTGTACTGGTCCCAGAACCACTTCATGCCGTCGAGAGCGAGAAAGTAGCCGTCGGCGAACCGCCGGTAGGATTCGGTGTCGAAGTTCGCGTCGGTGACCGGGTAGAAGAGGACCTGCTGGCGGAAGGTGACGTCGCCGCGCTGCTTCGCCATGAGGGTGAGCGCCGCGGTCATGTTCCCCCCGACGGAGTCACCGGCGATGGCGATCTTCGTGCTGTCGAGGCCGTTCTCGGCGCCGTGTTCGGCGACCCACTTCGCCACCGCGTAGTTCTGCTCGATGGCGACCGGGTAGCGCGCCTCCGGCGAGCGGTCGTATTCGGGGAACACGACGGCCGCGCCGGTACCGACGGCGAGTTCGCGGACCAGGCGCTCGTGCGTGTGGAAGTTCCCGAAGACCCAGCCGGCGCCGTGGATGTAGACGATCACGGGCAACGGGCCGGTGGCGCCCGGCGGGCGGACGATGCGGACCTCGACCCCGTCGACGTGCGTGGTCTCGACGTCCGCGGCCGGCAGTTCGACGTCGCCACCCTGGACCTCGTCGACGGCCTTGCGACCTTCCACGGGCGGCAACTCGAAGAGGAACGGCGGGTTGGCGGTGGCCTCGACGAAAGCCTGCGCGGCCGGTTCGAGGGCCAGCTTGTGCGGGTTGGCGGTCATTTCTGCCTCCTGGAGTCCGAAGTCGATACGCTGAAGGTAGCTCACAACTAAGTTGTGCACAACTAAAACGTGCTCAAGGAGATTTACCCCACTCGAGTAGCGTGGCGCGACATGATCGGCGCACCATGGGGAAAAGGAGGACCGATGCCAACGGACAACACCGGATCGCTGGGCCTGGACGATCAGCTGTGCTTCGGGCTCTACGCGGCATCTCGCGCGGTCACCGCGCTTTACCGCGTGGTGCTCGACGATCTGGGCCTGACCTATCCCCAGTACCTGGTGATGCTCGCGCTCTGGGAGGAGGACGAGCGGCTGGTCAAGGAACTCGGCACCTTGCTGAACCTCGACTCCGGGACACTGTCGCCACTGCTCAAGCGCCTGGAGAGGTCCGGACTGGTCCGGCGTGACCGGCGGGCCGACGACGAACGGTCCGTTCGCATCAGCCTGACCGAGGACGGCGCCCGGCTCAAGGACCGCGCCGAGGGGATCCCGGCGATCATCGGCGACGCGATGGGCCTCGACGCGGCGGGGCTGGCCCGCACCCGCGCGGAACTCGATCGCTTGACCGAATCCGTGAACGCCTATCGCGAGGCGTACGTCCCGGCCGGTTAGCATGGGATTTCCGGCGCGGACAAAGGGATGACGATGATCGATCACGACGCGGCGCTCAAGGCCGTCGAGAACAGCTTGGACCGGCCGTCCGCGGCGAGGGTCTACGACTACTTCATCGGCGGCGACACCCACTACGCCATCGACCGCCTTTTCGCCGAGAAGGTGCGCGAGCGCCTGCCGCTCATGGGTGACTACTGCAAGACCAGCAGGCAGTTCCTCGGCAGGGCCGTGCGGCACTGCGCGGAACTGGGCATCCGGCAGTTCGTCGACATCGGCTCCGGCCTGCCGACCGCGGGCAACGTGCACGAGGTCGCGGACGAGGCGCGGCCGGAGGAGGACACGCATGTCCTCTACATCGACAACGAGCCGATCGCGCTCGCGCACTCGACACTGCTGCTCGCCGACACCGCCGACCCGGACCGCCACCACGCGATCGCCGCGGACCTGTTCGACCCCGAGGACCTCTGGAACCGGGTGATCGACTCCGGCATCATCGACGTCCGGCAGCCTGTCGCACTGGTGATCAACGCGGTCATGCACTTCATCAAGGACGAGCAGGACCCGGACGAGCTGCTGGCCTTCTACCGCGACCGGCTCGCGCCGGGCTCGCTGCTGGTGCTTTCGCAGATGACCAACGAGAACCCGGCCAACGAGGAAGAGAAGCAGGCGCTGCTCGACATCCTCGACTACTACGAGACCACGACGAACCCCGGCTTCCTGCGCACCATGGCCGAGTTCCGGCGCTTCTTCGGCGGCTGGCCCCTGCTGGAGCCGGGCCTGGTCTACGCGCCGGCGTGGCACCCGGACGAGAAGACGGTCTTCGCCGCGGTCCCCTCGGAATCCCGCGTCATCGGCGGTATCGCCCGCAAGCCGTAGCGTTTTCCGCGTGACGGCCCCATCTGCAATGACCCGTTCCTGTTGGCGCCGGTCGCCACCGGTACTCCGGCGGACCCAGCGCGTACCGGTTCACGAGCAGTGGTGACAGACGCTGGTCACGATCCGGCCCGTCTAGCGAGTAAGTCACTCTGACGTGCGGCGTTGTCACGCTGTCAGGGAATCGACACCTCGCGGCTCGGCCTGAAAGATCGCAGCGTGCCGACATCCGGCACGTACTTCCAGGGAAAGTCGGTTTACCACCCATGAACTTCGTGAAGAAGACCGTCGCCGCCACAGCGCTCGCCGCCGCTGCGATGGTCGCGCTCTCGCCGGTCGCGAGCGCGGCCACGCCTGTTGCCACCAACGACCCCGTGAGCGGCCTCCTCGGCGGAAGCGACGTCGTCGGCGGTCTCCTCGGTGGAGGCGACGTCGTCGGCGGTCTCCTCGGCGGTCTCCTCTAAGGCCCGTGTAAACGCGTAAGGCCCCGCCTCCCCAAGGCGGATTCTCGGGGTCCTCGCAACACCTGATGGCCTATGTGGTCGTCAGTAGATTACGCAGACGCTCGGCTGGTGTTGACCAGTCGAGCGTTTTGCGTGGTCGGCGGTTGAGTTTCTGGGCGACGTGTTCGAGGTCTTCGGCGCTGTGAACGGACAGGTCGGTGCCTTTGGGGAAGTACTGGCGGAGCAGTCCGTTGGTGTTCTCGTTCGATCCGCGTTGCCAGGGCGAGTGCGGGTCGCGGAAGTAGACCGGCACTCCGGTCGCGATGGAGAATTGCTTGTGTGCGGCCATTTCGCAGCCCTGGTCCCAGGTCAGCGAGCCGCGTAGATGTGCGGGCAGGGTCTGGATCAAGGGCACGAGCACGTCGCGGACCTCTTCGGCGGTGTGCCCGCCGGGCAGATGTCCGAGCAGGACGTAGCGGGTGGAGCGTTCGACCAGGGTCACGATCGCGCTCTCGTTGCGGGTGCCGACGATCAGGTCGCCTTCCCAGTGGCCGGGGACCGCGCGGTCGGTGACCTCGGCCGGACGTTCGGAGATCATCACCATCTCCTCGACGAACCGGGATGTGCGCTGGTCCGGTCTGCGACGTGGTGTGCGGCGGGTCCGGCCGGTGCGCAGCGCGGCCGCGACCTCGCGCCGCAGCCCGCCACGCGCCTGGAGATAGATCGCCTGGTAGATCGTTTCCGGGCTCACCCGCATGTCCTCATCGTCGGGAAACTCGATGACCAGAGCCTGACAGATCTGTTCCGGTGACCACTGTTCCCGCAGCTTGCCCGCGACATGGTCGCGCAACGGGCCGTCCAGGGCGAGCTTGGACTCTTTCGGGCGCGGCCGGCTTGTCGCCCAGGCCCGCTGAGCGTGGTGCGGCCGGTAGACACCGTTGACCGACCGCGTGTCGATCTCCCGTTTGACAGTGGACGCCGGACGTCCCAGCGCCCGCCCGATCGCCCGGAACGACTCGCCCTGGCGGCGCAGGTCGGCAATCAGCTCCCGATCGGTCACCGTCAAGTACCGGGGATGCAAAGTGGCCTCGACCGCCGCGACAGACGGCTCCGAGGACACCGGAACGATAATGGTCACGCCTGTCTTGTAGTCGACCCGGCGCCCATCCGCGTGGAGGCGCGCGTCACCGATCTTCCGGATACCGCGGTCCCAGTCACGGGCGGTGCGTTCGTTGACTCCGACCTGCGCCGCGGCATCCCGCCGTCGCACACCGGCCACGCGAAGCCGGTCGTACTCCGCCCGGCCCGGATGCCCGGTCGTGCCTGTCTTCCCACGTCCTCGGAGACCAGCCTTCCGCACCCACCCAAAGGCCGTACTCCGGTTCACCCCGACCGCCCGAGCAGCACCCGAGACACTGCCCTTCTCACGGTCCAGGGCATCGAAAAACCTCGCCTTCAACTCCTCAAAATCCACGATCCCCGCAACTCCCTGAAATCCAGGGTGTTGCGGGGATCGCTAGAACCCGCCCAAGTGAGACGGGGCCTTACGCGTATCGGTCACTCCGGGTCTTCACCGTGACTCGCGATGTGCCGTCACTTGACTAGCTCGTTAGGCGATGCCGCGCATACTGTCTTGCCCGCTGCGTACCACCGAAGGCAGGTAGCCGTGTTAGCGCAGGTCAGACGGCTCCCGGGCGCTGGAGGTACAGAACGAGCCTTTACGCGCTTGTGACGCGCGTCGCCTTGCAGTGCAACTAGGTGCATATGAAACTGGGTGCATGGCACTGGAGCACGCGATCCTGGTTTCGCTGTCCGAGCGGTCCGGCTCGGGCTATGAGCTGACGCGCCGCTTCGAGAAGTCCATCGGGCTGTGGTGGAGCGCCACCCATCAGCAGATCTACCGCGTCCTCAAGCGGATGGAGGACGCGGGCTGGGTCGCCGTCGACCACGTCGCGCAGTCCGGGAAGCCCGACAAGAAGGTCTACACCGTCGGCGACGCGGGCCGGGCCGAACTGGCCCGCTGGCTCGCCGAACCCGATCCCGCCGCTTCGGCGCGGGAACTCGCCGTCAAGATCCGTGGCGCGACGCTCGGTGATCCCGGTGCCGTCGCCGCCGAGATCACCCGGCATCGCGACGCGCACGCGGCAAGGCTCGACGCCTACCTGCTGATCGAGAAGCACGACTTCCCCGATCCCAGCGTCCTCAGTGGACAGTCGTTACACCAGTTCCTTGTGCTGCGCGGAGGAATCCGTACCGAACAGGGCCACGTGGAGTGGCTTGAGGAAGTCCTCCAGGCGTTCCACCACGATGCGTAAGGACCAGCGATGAGCCAGTACCCGAACCTGTTGTCCCCTCTCGATCTCGGCTTCACCACCCTGCGCAACCGGGTGATCATGGGCTCGATGCACACCGGCCTCGAAGACAAGGAAGCGCATTTCCCGCGACTGGCCGAGTATTACGCCGAACGCGCCCGCGGTGGTGTCGGGCTGATCGTCACCGGCGGGTTCGCGCCGAACCGGACCGGCTGGCTCCTGCCGCTGGCGTCGAAGCTCTCGACGCGCGCGGAAGCCGAGGCGCACAAGCGACTCACCGATCCGGTGCATGAGGCGGGCGGCAAGATCGCGTTGCAGATCCTGCACGCGGGCCGGTATTCCTACCATCCGCTGAGCGTTTCCGCGTCGGGCATCAAGGCGCCGATCAACCCCTTCAAGCCGCGAGCCCTTTCCGGATATGGCGTGCTGCGGCAGATCCGCGCGTTCGCCGATTGCGCCTTCCTCGCCAAGGAAGCGGGCTACGACGGTGTCGAGATCATGGGGTCCGAGGGCTACTTCATCAACCAGTTCCTCGCCGAACGGACCAACAAACGCACCGACAAATGGGGCGGCAGCGCGGAAAACCGGCGGAGGATCGCCGTCGAGATCGTGCGCCGAACCCGTGAAGCGGTCGGCGAGGACTTCGTCATCATCTATCGACTGTCCATGTTGGACCTCGTCGAGGGCGGCCAAAGCTGGGAAGACGTCGTCGCGCTCGCCAAGGAGGTCGAGGAGGCGGGAGCGACGATCATCAACACCGGCATCGGCTGGCACGAGGCGAGGGTGCCGACGATCGTGACGTCCGTACCACGCGCCGCCTTCACGTGGGTGACCGGGAAACTCAAACCGCACGTCGGGATCCCGGTCGTCACGTCGAACCGCATCAACATGCCCGAGGTCGCCGAGGAGGCGCTGGCGGGCGGGGACGCGGACCTGGTGTCGATGGCGCGGCCCTTCCTCGCCGACCCCGAATGGATCCGGAAGGCCGAGACCGGGCGCGAGGACGAGATCAACACCTGCATCGCCTGCAACCAGGCCTGTCTCGACCACGCGTTCAAGCGGAAACCGGTGTCCTGCATGGTGAATCCGCGCGCGGGCCATGAGACCACGCTGACCCTGGCACCCACGCGCAAGACCAAACGCGTCGCCGTCGTCGGCGCCGGTCCAGCCGGGCTCGCGGCCGCGACCAGCCTCGCCGAACGCGGGCACGCCGTCGAACTGTTCGAGGCCGACGACGAGATCGGCGGCCAGTTCGGCATCGCGCGGAAGATCCCCGGCAAGGAGGAGTTCGCGGAGACGATCCGCTACTACACGCGGCGTCTGGAGGTCACCGGTGTCAAGGTCCACCTCGGCGCCCGGGTGACCGCCGCCGATCTCGTGGACACCGGGTTCGACGAGGTCGTGCTGGCCACCGGCGTGGTGCCGCGGGTGCCGTCGCTGCCCGGGATCGGCCACCCCAAGGTTCTGTCCTATGTGGACGTCGTGAAACACGGGAAGCCGGTGGGCGGGAAGGTCGCGGTGATCGGCGCGGGCGGGATCGGCGTGGACGTCAGCGAGTTCCTGACCCACACCACCTCCCCCGCGCTCGATCTGGACGCGTGGATGGCCGAATGGGGCGTCACCGATCCCGAGCACGCGGCCGGCGGGCTGACCGAGCGGAAGGTCGAGCCGTCACCGCGGCAGGTCTTCCTGCTGCAACGCAAGAAGTCCGGGATCGGCGCGGGACTGGGCAAGACCAGCGGCTGGGTGCACCGGGCGGCACTGAAGGCCAAACGCGTCGAGCAGCTCACCGGGGTCACCTACGACCGGATCGACGACGACGGTCTGCACATCACCGTGGGTGACGAGCCGCGCGTGCTCGACGTGGACAACGTCGTCGTCTGCGCCGGGCAGGAGCCGGTGCGAGACCTCGCCGACGGCCTGCGGGCGGCCGGGGTGCCGGTGCACCTGATCGGCGGCGCCGACGTCGCGGCGGAGCTGGACGCCAAACGGGCCATCGATCAGGGAACGCGCCTGGCCGCTGTTCTCTGACGAGTGGGCCCGCAGATGGCAGGATGAACACTTGTGCGAGACGTATGCGTGATCGGGCTCGGGTTGATCGGCGGTTCGCTGCTGCGCGCGGCGAACTCGATCGGCCGCACCACGTTCGGGGCGGCGACCTCCGAAGCTGACGCGGACGCGGCCAGCAGAGCGGGTTTCGACGTCACCACGCAGGTCGAAGCGGCGCTGGGCAAGGCGGCCGAACGGGACGCGATGATCGTGCTCGCGGTGCCGCTGCCCGTGGTCGAAGACGTGCTTCGGACCGTTTCGCGGGTCGCCGGGCACTGCGTGCTCACCGACGTCACCAGCGTGAAGGGCCCGGTGCTCGACGCCGTCCGGCGCCGCGCGCCGTACGCGAAGTTCGTCGGCGGGCATCCGATGGCCGGGACCGCGGAGTCGGGCTGGAAGGCGAGCAACCCGGCGCTGTTCGGCAGGGCCGCGTGGGTGCTGGGCGTCGAGCACGACACCGATCTGACGGCTTGGGCCGAAGTCGCGCAACTGGTGCTCGACGTCGGCGCGCACGTCGTGCCGCTGCCCGCGGACTCGCACGACGAGACGGTCGCGCGGATCTCGCATCTGCCACATATTTTCGCGGCCATCCTGGCCACGATCGGCGCGCAGGGCGGGCCGCTGGCGATGTCGCTGGCCGCCGGGTCCTACACGGACGGCACCCGTGTGGCCGGGTCGAGCCCGGCGCTGGTACGGGCGATGACCGAGGGCAACCGGGACGCGCTGCTCCCGCTCGTCGACGAGGCGCTCGGGCGGCTGGGTGCCGCGCGGGGTTCGCTGGCGTCGACGGGTGGGCTCGCGGTGACGATCAACGCCGGTCACGAGGGCGCGCAAGCGTTTGCGGCCGACAAAGACGCGGAACGCGCTGGGGTGCGCGTCAGTCTGACCGCTCCCGACGCGCGGGACGGCCTGATCGCCCTCGGCGAGCGCGGTGGCCGGATCACCGCGATCGACGGCGACACCGCGATCGGCGAGGTCTCTTGATGCGTTTCGTCCTCTGGTTGCGGTAGTTCGCAGGTGAACTACCGCAACTAGAGGACGACTTGCGAGGGACTACTGGCCGGGCCGCTGCTGATCCTGGGGCGGGTTGTCCGGGGTGTCGTCGAACTTGTTGATGAAGCCCTTCGCCTTGTCGACGCCGGAGTCGATCTGGGCGCCGTGGCCGAACTTGGACTTGGCGAATTCCGCCGCCTTGTCCAGGCCGCCCTCGATCTTGTCGTTGTGCTCACGGAGAGTGTCGGTGGCCTTGTTCTTCAATTCGTCGAAGTTGATGCCCATGGCCTCATCGTCACACAGGTACCGGGCGACCCGCGCGGACGATCACCCGTCGCGGGGACCGCTCAGAACGGCCGGTCGCCCACGATGGCGACACGTTCGGCCACTCGCGCGTACGGGTGGTAGTCGTTGACGGCGTAGTGCTGCGTGGCGCGGTTGTCCCAGAAAGCCACCGAACCGGGCCGCCAGGAGAAGCGCACCTGGAACTCCGGGACGTGCGCGCGGCTGAAGAGGTACCGCAGGAGCCTGTCGCTCTCTTCGCGGTCGAGTCCGACGATGTGGGTCGTGAAGGCCTGGTTCACGAACAGGGTGCGCCGCCCGGTTTCCGGATGCGTGCGGACGACCGGGTGCTCGACCGGCGGGAAGGCGTCCTGGTGCCGCAGGAGCAGTTCCGGGTCGGAGAAGCGGGCAAAACCGGGGACGAAGTCATGCACCGCGGTCAGCCCGTCGATGCGGGCACGGACGTCTTCCGGCAGGTTGTCGTAGGCGGCGGCCATGTCGGCCCACATCGTGTCGCCGCCGACCGGCGGGACCTCGATCAGCCGCAGCACCGAGCCGAGCGCCGGCGCGGGCCGGAACGTGACGTCGACGTGCCAGATGTTCTCGAACGCGGGCATGGTCGCGGACCGGGTGAACCGGGTGGTGTCCTCGGTCTCCCCCTTCGGGATGAACGGGTTCGTCTCCAGCTCACCCCAGTGGGCGGCGAACGCGCGCTGGTGCGCCGAGGTGATGCGCTGGTCGCGGAAGAACAGCACCTTCCACTCCAGCAACGCGCGGTTCAGCTCGGCCTGGAGCGCGGGTGTCAGGGGTTCGGCGAGGTCGACGCCGCCGATCTCGGCACCGATCACGCGTCCCAGCGGACGCGGCGCGAACAGCTCGTAAGGACGTTCTTCGACACCCTCCGGCAGGCGCCGCAGCACGCGCGGTCCTTCGAGGATTCCGCCGTCGGGGACGGTCGCCGGGCGGACGCGGACACGGTCGGGCAGCTCTACGGACATGCTCGGCTCCAGGGTTTCCGATTTCCGGGGATGACGAAGAAGGCCATCTGTGCGGATGGCCTTCGCGGGAAATGCGGTTACGCGGGCGGCGAGCCCAGCCGTCCACGGCGCAGGAGCAGTGCGGCGACGCCTTCACCCGCCGTGCGGCGGGGTGCGAACTCCCAGGTGACGAACACCTCGCCATAGTGGCCGCCTTCTGGCACTCGGTCAACACCGTCCACGGGACGGGACGAAGGCACCGACACGATCGGGCCGACATGGCGGTTTCTTGTATCCGCGGAGACGATCTTCGCCTCTCTTGCCCATTGTTGACAACGCCCCGGAAAGTGTCCAGAAATAGGATGAGCGGATTCGCGGGAATGGTCATTCCGGACCCATTGGAGACAGGCGCGAATATTCGATCAGGCTACTACGGAGTACAGGATTCGACGTCGACACGCTTATCTGGCCAGGGATTACACCCGAAAAAGTTACGATCGAATATTCGAAAGAATCCATTGCGGAAGATTCCGCGAACCCGCACCCGGAGTCGCGCGCACAATCCCACGCATGCCAGACTTGCGCCAGCGGGAGAACCGGAAACGACGCGGCTCTCTGTAGCGGAGAAAGCCGCGCCACCGTCGCCCGAACTCGAAACCATTCCCGGAAGGACGACATGGCGACACTAGACCCCTCTTGTTTTGTGGTGCCACCAGGACATGCCGATGATCACTCCACCGTGGCGCCGCCCGCGTCGCGCGTGGTGGTGATCGAGTTCGCCGAGTCCGGCCCCTCGTTGCGGCGTATAGAGACCCCGCAGCGGCGACAGCGGCGATGTCGGCCCCGCCTCCGTCGCCCGGTCCCGCGAACTCGCGCCGCGGGGCTCGTACCTGGCCATTTCCCACATCACCGACGAGGGCGTCCCGAGTCACTACGACAAGTCGCTGGTCAAGCTCAAGGAGATGTACGACCGCAACAGCAGTCCGGTGATCTGGCGCAAGCACGACGAGATCAAGGCGCTGTTCGGCGACTTCGAGCTCATCCCGCCCGGCATGACCTGGACGATCGCCTGGCACCCCGAGGACGCCGGCCCGGCCGAGCCGGAGATCACCTTCGCCGAGCCCAACGCATCGCTCATCCTCGCCGGTGTCGGCCGCAAGCCCTAGCCCCGTCCGCGTCGCTCGGACGGGAAGCTGCCCGACCAGGCGTTCCGCTGTTCGCGTGGCCGGAGCGCCTCGGCGAGCACCCATTGCGAATGCGTGGTCCCGCCCCGGCCGACCGGGCCGAGCTGGAAGGTCACCCAGCCGACCCAGTGCCCCGTCGTCGTCGCCCGCCACATCCCCAGCAGGCCGGGGACGGTGGCGGTCAGGTCGAGGCCGTCGGGCAGCCGGGTCTTCGCCGGGCCGACCGCGTACACCAGCTTGAGATCGACCCAAACAGGCTGGTTGGGCCGGACCATGTGCAGGTGACGCGGCCCCGGCGGCGACGTGTCACCAGTATCGAGCATGGCCCGATTATGCGTCACTTTCTCGAACGTGCGTTCGAGACGATGCTCACCCTCCCCCATCCGGGTGGGGTGCGTCGCTATGGTCGGGTCCATGCTCGTCTGGATCAACGGCCCGTTCGGCGGTGGCAAGACGCAGACCGCGCACGAGCTGCGTCGGCGCCTTCCCGGGAGTGTCCTTTCCGATCCCGAAGTCGCGGGCTTCGGCCTGCACCGGATGCTGCCGCGGGCGCTGCGTGGCGACTTCCAGGATCTGCCCGCGTGGCGCCAGGGCGTCT
Source organism: Amycolatopsis coloradensis (assembly GCF_001953865.1). GTDB lineage: Bacteria > Actinomycetota > Actinomycetes > Mycobacteriales > Pseudonocardiaceae > Amycolatopsis > Amycolatopsis coloradensis. The sequence goes on along the minus strand of NZ_MQUQ01000015.1, from coordinate 420,519 downwards.
TCGAGATGCTCGACTTGCTGCTCCGCGAACAGGACGGCGTGGTGGTCGTGCCGATGACGCTGGTCGAGCCGAAGTACTTCGAAGAGATCGTCGGCGAACTGCGGGACCGCGGGCACGATGTCCGTCACTTCGCGCTGCTGGCCGAACGCGAGACCGTGTTGCGGCGGCTGAGCGAACGCGGCGTCGTCCACTCCGTGCGCGGTGTGCCGCCGAAGCACGAGAGCTTCGCGGTATCGAAGCTCGACCTCTGCCTGAAACGGCTGAGCGGTGCGGAGTTCGGTGAGCACATCCAGACCGATCGACTCACCGTCGCCCAGGTCGCCGACCGGATCGCCGCGTCCGCGGGGCTGACGCTCGAACCGAACACGGACAGCGCGCTGCGGGGCTTCGTCCGTCGCAAGTGGACGAGCGTGAAGCACATCCGGATCGGCTGACGTTCAAGCGCGACGGTGGTACGGAAGGAACCGCCGGACCAGCCGCAGCGGTGCGCGCTCGACGAGGTCGGGGCCTCGCACGGCGTCGAAGGCGGCTCCGATCTGGTCGACGACGCCGGAAAGTTGCTCGTTGTCGGGCATCGGCATCTCCGCCGGGTCCCGTTCTTCGCGGACGGCGGCGGCGAGTTCGGCGAGCGCGGCCGTCAGGAGGGCGATGTCGGCGTCGGACGGTGCGGGGGCGCCGCCGCCGAGGGTGACGCCGACCTCGGTGACGGCGTCGGCGACGCGTTCGAGTCCGGCGATCACCGGCCACCAGGCGACGGCCTGCCGTCCGGCGGCGGAGGGTTCTACGACGACCTGCTGGAACGCGGTCCGCAGGTCGGCCAGTGCGCGGTAAGCGCGACGGCGGGCGCGTGAGCGTTCCAGGCGTGCTTCGCCCGACGGTGCGAGCACGAGTCCTTTGTCGACGTACTTCACCAGGCTGTCGAGGCTTTCGGCGAGCCGTCCGCCGATCTGCGGGCGGCGGCTGCCCGGCCAGAGCAGGTAACCGAAGAGCAGGACGATCGCGCAGCCCAGCACGGTGTCGACGAGCCGCGCGAGCACGACGTCCCAGCTTCCGGTGCTGGCGAGGTCCATCTGCAGGATGATCAGCGGTGTCACGAAGGCGCTGAGGATGCCGTAGTTGCGGACCTTGCCGACCGCGACGCCGCCCGCGAACACGGCGATCAGCAGGACCAGCAGCCAGCCCTCGCCACCCGCGGCGAGTACGGCCGCGCCGATGCCGACGCCGATCACCGTGCCGATCCCGCGCAGCACCGCGCGGCCGAACACCGAGCCGAAGTCCGGTTTGAGGACGATGCCGACGGTGAGCGTGATCCAGTAGGAGCGTTCGAACGGGACGAACAGCGCGACGACTTCGGCGATCGCGACGCACAGCGTGAGGCGGAGCGCGGCGAACCAGGTGAGGGGGCCGGAGATGAGCGAACCCGCCCAGCTTCGGAGGCGCTTGTGCCACGGCTGGACCTCGCGCCGTTTCCGGTTGTCGCCCTTGCCTATCCGGGCGAGCCCGGCGTAGAGCGCGGCAAGGACCGGATCGGCGTCTTCGGGCGCTTCGGGAGGCTCCGGCAAGTCCTGGTTCGCGAGCACGGCGGCCGAGGTCGCGATGAAGTGGTCGATCACGTCGTCCGGGGCGCGGCGGCCCGCGTTGACCATCGCGACCGACGCCTCGACGGCCGGGGTGCTGGCCGACAGCAGGTTGAGCAGTTGCCGGTAGGTGGCGTCGCGGCCGGACAGCCAGGATCGCGCGGTGAGCAACCGGTCGTAGGCGGTGTTCATCGCGGTCGTGAGCTGGTGACGCGCGACGCGGGAGGTGGCTTCGTCGGTCGCGGACAGCATCGCGGCGAGTTCGACGTAGACGTGGGCGACGGCGCCGCGTTCCGGGCTGGTGGCGCGGAAGGTCCAGCTGGAGAGCGCGATGAGCAGGCTCCAGGCGGCACCGACGCAGAAGTAGCCGAGCAGGATTTCGACGCGCAGGCCGGTGACGTGCTGGCCGGTGCCGAGTACGCAGAAGACGAACATCTGGAGCCCGGCGACCGACGCGTTGCTGCCTGCCGCGCTGATCAGCGCGGACATCGCCGCGACTCCGACGACGACCGGGATGGAGGCGGCGGGGATGCCGCCGGTGATCAGTCCGGCGAAGTAACCGAGGGCGGCGGCCGCGGTGGCGCCGCCGAGCCGCCGGGCGCGGTAGCGGTACGGGCCCGCGGATTCGGACAGGACGGTGGGGAGGGCGCCGGTGGAGACGAGCGCGCCGACGCCGATGTCGCCGAGCGCGTACCCGACGGCGAGCGGGACGGCCAGTGCGAGGACGGCGCGGGCGACCATGTTCCACGGGATGGGAACCGGCGTGCTGCGGAGCAGCTGCACCAGCCAATGTGGTGCGGCGATCTCGCGGCGCGTCGTGCTCACGCCCCCTATCTTGACTTATCCGTGGCGGCTGGAGCGGTTATCGTCGCCACATGGGCAAGACGTACTCCTTCGAGATCAACCGGACGAGCAGCGCCTCGCCCGCTTCCCTCTTCGCGCTGGAGGCCGACGGTTCCCGGTGGTCGGAATGGGCGAAACCGGTGGTGTTCCACTCGCGCTGGGCGCGGGAACCGGGCGAGGACGGGGTGGGCGCCGTCCGTGCCGTCGGCCTGTGGCCGGTGTATCTCCACGAAGAGACGCTGGAGTACGAACAGGACCGAAAGCACGTCTACGGCTTCGCGGGCCTCAAACTGCTGAAGGACTACCGCGCCGAAGTCTTGTTCACGCCGACCGCTTCCGGCGGCACTGAGCTGCGCTGGACGGGCCGGTTCACCGAACCGCTGCCCGGCACCGGCGTCGCCGTCCGCGCCGCCCTGCGCGCGGTCATCTCGGTGCTGTCCACTCGCCTGGTGAAACACGCCGAACGCGCCTGACCCCACCCCCCACCCGTCCCAAGGGGGGCGACCCCGAGTCCAGTCTACCGGGGTTGGAGGACGGGAATGGCCGCTCGGCGGAGTTGTCCACAGGTGACGGTGATTGTGGACAACTCCTGTGGGCTACTCGGTCGGCGATGTCGCGAAAGCCACTTTCGGGACATCAGATGTCGCGAAAGTGGCTTTCGCGACATGCCCGGACACGACAGGCACGGATCGGCGCCCGCGGAGAAGGCACGTCAGCCCGCGCCCAGGCACAAGAACGGGCGCCGCAAGGGATCCGCGGCCATCGCTTCGGCGAGCGCCAACGCGGGCGCGGTTCCCGAAGCCAGCCGCCGGTGCAGGTCGGACATCGCGTCGGCGGCGGCCTTGTCGCCGACCCGCGCGATCGCGCCGATGACCGTCCGCGAGCCGCTGGCGAGCAGCGTCCCGGCGAACCCGAGCGCCTCCTCACCGGGCCGGATGTGGCTCATCGCGAGTTCGCACGCGGCCAGCACCACCCGTTCCGGCGGGTTCGCGAGCCGGGCGGTTTCGTGCGCGTACAACGGGCCTCCGACGAGTTCGAGCCGCGAGAACAGCGCGTTCGCCGGTTCGTGCGCGCCGTGCGCGACCAGGTGCGCCATCCCGGAACCGTCCAAAGCGGACAGTACGATCTCGCTGGTCGCGTCCTTCCCGTCGACGAGCCGCGCCCGCGGGTACACCGCCCGCAGGTTCCGCACCTCACCGACCGAACCCGGCACCCCTGGCCCGCCGGCGAGCAGGACCGGCCCCTCGTTCCGCCGTCCGGACGCGGTCACCCATGCCGTCGCCGACGGCGCGATCGACACCGGATGCCCGTGCAGTGACGGCAAAGCGCCCCAAGGCAACGCGTACAGCGAACCGATCGGCACGATGATCAGCTCGCGGTTCTCCAGCGTCTTCGCCAGCGACGCGGAGATCAGTTTGTCCAGTTTGTCCGCTCGGCGCCGCGCGGAACCGGTGACGACCTCGACCAGCGGCGCGGGCAGGTTGTCCGGGGCCAGCGCGTCGAGGTCCGCGTGCAACTGCCGCGCGGTCTCGACGATCTCCGCGAGCGGGCCCAGCTTCACGAGCCGGAACCGGCCGTGGTCGACGACCACCGCGTACAAGGTGTCGCGGTACCCCATCAGGCTGACCAGCACGCGATCCCCGAGCCGCTCGACCACCTCTTCGGGCGCCGAGACCGGCCGCGGCCGACCCCATTGGCTGGTGTACCACCCGAGTCGGGTCGCTTCCTGCTGAAGCCGGTCGTAGCGCTCCTCGAGTTTCCCGACCGGTTCACCCGAAAGCCGCCGCGCCTGGATCGTCCCCTGCACGTGCCGCATCTCGTTGATGTGCCGGGCGAGCGCGGGGTCCTCGATGACCGGGAGCGGCTCGTACCGGTACACCTGCGCGCGCGTGCGTTCCAGCCAAGCGAACAGGCTCTTCGCCCCGGCACCGCTGCGCCTCGCCTTCTTGAGCACCAGCGTCAGCGCGAGTTTGCCCAGCTCTTCACCGTGCGCCGCCGTCCCGCAGACGAGGTCGAGCCCGCCCATGCGGTCGCGGATCTGCCCGAGTTCCGCCAGCCCGGCCCGCGCCTGCGCGAGCGCCGACCGCGGCCGGTGGGACGCCACCGCGAGTTCGGCCCGGCACAACCGCAACAGCATCCGGTGGTCGATCGGCGTCGTCTGCCGCGGTTTCGATACCTGCGCGAGCAGTCCCTGCGCGGCGGCCGTCTCGTCGCGACGGATCAGCAGCCGCACCGCGAACATCCTGGCCGCGCCCGCTTCGTCGCGCAGACCGAGTTCGGCCAGCCGGATGGCGAGGCCTGCCAGTTGGTCCGGCAGTTTCGCGGACGGTTTCTTCTCCCGGTCCGCCAAGACCTTCACCGCGTCGGCGCGAAGCCTCGTCAACGCGGCGATCTCCGCCCAGCGTCCCTTGCCGCGCCTCAGAAAACTCCGCTGCGCGGACGCCGCGAGCTTCTTCGCCAGCGCGTAGTCGCGCTCCAGGATGGCGGCACCGGCCCTGGCGACCTCCGCCTCGGCGACGACGTGCACCGCGCCGTTGCGCCGTAGTTCCGGGATCGCTTCGTCGAGATGCCGCGCCGCCTCTTCGGCGAGTCCCGCGGTGAGCAGCGCCTTCGCCTGATCGAGCCGGACGAGCGGCAGCGAACCGGGACCGTCGGTCACGAAGATCGCGGCGGCCTGTTCGTAGTTCCGCAACGCTTCCGGGATGTCGCCGAGCAGCTGCGCGTGATCACCGAGGTTGTGCCGGATCTTCCCTTCCAGCAACCGATGGCCGTGCTCGACCGCGAGGGCCAGTGCCTCGACGAGGTCTCGGTACGCCGCGTCCGGATTGCTCATCTCCAGGTGCAGCCAGGCGCGGTTCACGAGCGACCGGGTCAGCACCACGCTGTACTTGCCCGCCTCCGCGGCCAGCCCGGGAAGGAAGGCGTTGTTGAGCGCGAGCGACTCCTCCAGCCGACCGGCTCTCATCAGCACGACGGCGCGCTGCAACCCCACGACGAACCGCAGCTCGTGCCGGACGTCGCCGTCCGGCAGCAGCGACCGGATGCGTTCCGCCTCGTCCAGCCGGGCGAGACCGTCCTCTTGGGACACGAACTCCGCCTCGGCCGCCGCCAGGCTGATCAGGATCCGGACCCGGATCTCCAGGCGGGCGACCAGATCCGCGTCCACCGGGCCGAGCAGGGCGAGCGCGCGCAGGAGCAACCGGATCGGCCTGCTGAGCCCGTGATCCGAGGCGGCGGCCTTCGCTTGGCGATGGAGGCCGGCCGCTTCCTCGGCTACGGAATCGACGACAGGAGGAGACGGCGCGGGCACACGCACTATGGGAGCACACCCACGCCGCATAACGGAACAGCCGTCCGGTTAGAGCACCACTGTCGGGGTCACGACGGTCCGGCGACAGGTCACGTCGCCGAGGTGGATCACGATCTGGGTGGTTCCCTGGGGAACGTTGTCCAGCACGAACCGGCCTCCCTCGTCGGCGGTGGTGGAACTCGTGCCGTGCTCGGCGACGCGAACCTCCACTCCGTACTCTCCGGCGGGCACGAGCCAGCCGTCGATCCGGTGCTTCTTGCCGATTTTGGTGAGGTTGATCATCACGGTCAGGTCGCTGACGGTGAAGGTGATCGTGCCGGTGTCGCTGCCGCGAACGCCGGCCGTGGCGTCCATCCGTTCCCATCGGGCGACCTCGACGTCGAGGTTTTCGAGCGCGAGCGCGAACTGAACCCGCTGCACCAGGTCTCCCGGTGGCGGGTCCAATTCGTCCATGAAGCGCCCGATATCGGCGAGCAAGGCCTCATCGCCCGGGGAGGTCATCTCCCCCGGCGTCCCGAGGTCGTTCATCGGCTTCCCCCTTCGTGGGCCAGCAGGTCGCGCATCGATTCGAGGCAACGGCCCCTGGTCGGACCGACACTTCCGCGCGGCATGCGGAGTGCTTCGGCGACCAGTTGGTATTCGGCGCGCCCGGCGAGCACGGTCAGCCGAAGGAGCTGCTGACAGCGGTGCGGCAGGCGGAGGAAGGCGCGCCAGACCCGGCGATCCCGGTCGGCGCGGACGGCTTCCTCCTCGGGAGCCGGGTGGGTGCTCTCCATGTTTTCGGCCAGCTCGTCGGTCAGCGGGACAGGCTGGGCGCGGCGGCCGAAGGGGTGCTGTGCTTCACGCCTGGTGGTGGTGATCAACCAGGCGGCGAGCGCCTTGGGGTCACGGAGTTTCTCGAGCTGGCTGAACAGGGCGAGCCACACCGTCTGGACTACGTCCTCGGCGGTCAGGCGATCGAGCCCGTTCGCACGCGCGACATGCCAAACGAGCGGAGTCAGCTCGTTCACAAGTCTGTCCATCGCCTGGCGGTCACCGGCCCGCGCCGCGCGCATGCAGGCGGCATGCAGGTCGGCACCGGTCAGTCCTTCCCATGGCGGGTCTACCTCGGTCGTTTGCACGTCGGTCACCGTATCTGCCCCACTTCGGACGTGTCTTCGTGTCGGCGCTGGCAGTATCGCGGGCCCTTCGGGGAGAAGGAGCGTGCAAGAGGCTCTGGGATACATCAAGTCACTAACTTTTTCGTGTCGGAAATCCGGTCGTCCTCGGTCTGGTGAGCGGGCAAAGGCACCGGCCGGCGCGAGCAGGTGTGGACTGCGCACCGGCCGGCCCTTTTTCCCTCCCCCCGGGCCCGCTCCCCAACGGGCCCGCGTCCGGGCGTCCCCCTCCCCCGAAGGAGCACCCGGAGGCGATGTCCGGAGGCCCCCTCGGCCTCCGGACATCACCCGTCTGTGTTCGTTCAGTTCACCGGCGGCTTGGTGCCGTGCGGGTCCCAGTTGCCGTCGCCGCCGGTACCCGGGCCGCCGGGGCGGCCCGGCACGGGAACCGTCAGCGGGATCGGCTTCTTGGTCTCGGTGACACCTTCGGCGAGGCCCTCGGTGGCCGTGGCCTCGTCGTCGACGGGCGCGGTGTTGGTCTCGGTCGTCATCGGGCATCCCTCATTTCCTCGACTGCTCCATAGGACGCAACGAGGCTGCCACCAGATACACGCAGAGCCAGCTTTTTCGCGGATATTTCTCAATCTGTGGCAGGCGGGTGACCTGATCAGCGATTTTCCGGCTGTATCGTGTCGCTGAGTAGTCGACGGCTCACGTCCGCGAGTTGCTCGGCCCAGCGCCGGTAGCCCTCGGGACCAGGGTGGAAGCGGTCCTCGGCGAAGGTCGCGGGGTCCAGCATCGCGGCGGGCATCTGGACGTGGACGACGCCGGGCAGCGACCCCAGCCGGGCGGCCGCGGCGTCGAGGGCGCCCGAACGCGCGCCGAGGACGTCCCGCAGCGGACGCGGCAGGGCGGGGAACCGGCCCATCGGCGGCACGCCTGCCAGCACCACCGGCACGTGCCCGGCGCGGCGTCGCAGGGAAACCATCAGGTCGAGCAGGTCACGCCGGTAACGCGTGGCCGAATGCAGTTCGATCGTGTCGTTGACGCCCAGCGCGATCACCACGAGGTCGGCGGGTTCGAGCAGCGGCAGCAGGTCTTCGCGCGCCACCCTGGCGTTGGCCCCGGTCCGGCCGACGGCCTGCCAGGCGACCGCGCGGCCGCCCCGCGCCAGTGCGTCCGCGAGCTGACCGGTCAGCGCCTCGGCGTGTGTCGCCGCGCCGACGCCGTCCACAGTGGACTCGCCGAGCACCGCGAGCCGCAGCGGGCCGCCCTCGCCCCGCACGAGGCCGCTGACCGGCCCCGTCGCGCCGGGCAGCCTCGGCGTCGCGCGGCGCACCCGGACCGCCTGCGCGAGGAGGATCGGGGCGAGCATCACCGCATGATTGATCACCGGGCGACTCTACTTCCGCGTTTCGTCCTCTGGTTGCGATCGTCGCGCACGCGACAACCGCGGGCAGAGGACTAGGGCGTGTCTCCCGACTGAAGTCGGCAGGGTGGGCGAGGACACGCGCGCGTTCCTTTTCGCCCGGAAGCCTCGGGAGCGAGTGGCGAGCAGGCGGGGCGGACGTCCCGCTCGTGCGCGTCATCGAGTACCTGGGCGAAGAGGTCCGGCTCGGCCGGATACGCGAGGACGCGGATCTGGAGGCGTCGGCGTCCTTGCTGCTCGGGGCGTGTTTCCCGGACGCGTTCCTGGCGTCCTTCGAGGCCGCGAACCGTCCGAAGCGGAACTGGACGGATGGGCGGAGCGGCTCGCGGCGACGCTGGTGGTCACGTTGGTGCGGTCACGGACTCCGTGATGTCCGGCGGCCGTGTCGCGAAAGCCACTTTCGCGACGTCTGATGTCCCGAAAGTGGCTTTCGCGACATCCGGCCGGGCTGCTGCGGCCCTCCCGGCGGCCGGATCAGCGCGGCGCCTACTTGTCCTTCGCCGCCCGCATCTCGTGCCACTTGGCGTACATGTCGTTGAGTTCCTTGATCATGAAGCTCAGGAAGTCCCGCATCTCGGCGACCCGTTCGCCCGCCGGGGTGTCCGACCCCAGCGCCGCGACCCCCTCGTCGGCGGCGTCGCGCCACAGGGTGATCATGCGGTCACGTTTCATGAAGGTGGCGTACCAGAGGTCGTCGAAGAGCCGGTAGTGGTCGCGACGCGAGCCCGGCTCGCGTTCCTTGGCGACCAGCCCGATCTGCTCCAGCCAGCGGACGGCCCCCGAGATCGCCGCCGGGCTCACCGAAAGCTGCTCGGCCAGTTCAGCGGCGGTCAGGCGGCCGGCGTCGGTGGTCATCAACGCGGCGAAGACCCGTGCGGGCATGCGCTGCATCCCGATCTGGGAGAGCGTGAGGCCCAGGTGCTCCACGTAACGGCGGACGGCGTCCTCGTCTCTCTGGGTGCTCGAAGCACTCTCAGGCGTCGTCGTCATGGGCACATCCTCTCGTACGACCCCCAGAGTGATCACGCCATCCATATGTTTTCTTAACTTCACAACTTCATGAAATAACTGTACCTTCAGCCGTATGGAAAACGCCATCTCCATCTCCGGCCTCCACAAATCCTTCGGCCGGACCAAGGCTTTGGACGGCCTCGACCTGCGGGTACCCGTTGGGGAGGTGCACGGTTTCCTCGGCCCGAACGGCGCGGGGAAGTCGACCACCGTCCGGGTCCTGCTCGGCCTGCTCCACGCGGACTCGGGCGACGTCCGCCTGCTCGGCGGCGACCCCTGGAAGGACGCGGCGAGCCTGCACCGGCGCCTCGCCTACGTCCCCGGTGACGTGAACCTCTGGCCCAACCTCTCCGGCGGCGAGGTGATCGATCTGCTGGGGCGGCTGCGGGGCGGGCTCGATCAGCGCCGCCGCGAGGACCTCATCGAACGTTTCGACCTCGACCCCAAGAAAAAGGGACGCACCTACTCCAAGGGCAACCGGCAGAAGGTCGCGATCGTGGCCGCGCTGGCCTCGCACGTGGACCTGCTGATCCTCGACGAGCCGACCTCCGGCCTCGACCCGCTGATGGAGGCCACCTTCCAGTACGCGATCCAGGAGGAGCGTGAGCAGGGCCGCACGGTGCTGCTGTCGAGCCACATCCTGGCCGAGGTCGAGGCGCTCTGCGACAAGGTCAGCATCATCCGCAACGGCCACACCGTGGAAACCGGGACGCTGGCCGAACTCCGGCACCTCACCAGGACGTCGATCTCGGCCGAACTCGCGGGCACGCCGAACGGGCTGACGAAACTGGAGAACATCCACGACCTCAAGGTCGAGGGCAACCGGGTCCGCTTCGACGTGGAGACCCGTTCCCTCGACGACGCGCTGCGTCAACTCACCGAGGTCGGTGTCCGCAGCCTGACCAGCCAGCCGCCGACGCTGGAGGAACTGTTCCTCCGCCACTACACCGCGGAAGCGGGCGCGAAATGACCGCGACACTCGACCGCGCGGCCGTGCCGTCGCACGGATTGGCAGGCACCTGGCAGCTGATAAGGCTGGCGCTGCGGCGGGACCGGATCGTCCTGCCGATCTGGGTCGTCCTGCTGGGGGTCATGCCGTCGACGTCGTCGGGGACGTTCGAAACGCTGTACCCGACGGCCGCCGAACGGGCCGGGCTCACCGCGGGCATGGGCGCCAACCCGTCGCTTTCGCTGATCTACGGCCCGGCCTTCGACCTCTCGACCGCGGGCGGGTTCACCGCGTGGCGGCTCGGCGGGTTCCTCGCCCTCGCCGTCGCGCTGATGGCGGTCTTCACCGTCACCCGGCACACCCGCGCCGAGGAGGACACCGGCCGCGCGGAACTGCTGGCGTCCGCGGTGGTCGGCCGGTACGCCCTGCTGAGCGCGGGGGTGCTGGTGTCCGCCGGGGCGAGTGTCCTCATCGGACTCGTCGAGACCGGGCTGATGATTGGCGCGAAACTTCCCGTCGCGGGCTCGTTCGCGCTCGGCGGCGCCACCGCGGCGACCGGGCTGGTCTTCACGGCGGTCGCGGCGGTCGCCGTCCAGGTGGCCGAATATGCGAGGACGGCCAACGGGATCGGCGCCACCGCCGTCGGTGTCGCGTTCCTGCTGCGCGCGGTCGGCGACTCGGCGACGGACGCGACCTGGGTCTCCTGGCTGTCCCCGATCGGCTGGGCGCAGCGGATCCGGCCGTTCGCCGACGAACGCTGGTGGGTGTTCCTGCTGCCGCTGGCCGCGACCCTGGTCGTCGGCGCCGCGGGTTACGCGCTGCTCCCGCGGCGCGACGTCGGGACCGGCATCGTCCCGCCGCGCCCCGGCCCCGCCGAAGCGGCGACGTCGCTGCGCAGTCCGTTCGCGCTGGCGTGGCGGCTGCACCGGGGCCCGTTGCTCGGCTGGCTGATCGGCACGGCGGTCTGCGCCGCGGTGTTCGGCTCGGTCGCGAGCGGGATCGGCGACGTCGTCGGGGAAAGCGAGCAGGCGAAGGAGATCTTCCAGCGCCTCGGCGGCACGGACGGGCTGATCGACGCGTTCATGGCCGCGATGGCCGGGCTGTTCGCCATGGTCATCGCGCTCTACGGGGTGCAGGCCTCGTTGCGGATCCGCGCCGAGGAGACCGCGATCCGCGTCGAGCCGCTGCTCGCGACGGGCGTGGGCAGGCTGCGGCTCCTGGGAAGCCACCTCGTGTTCGCGTTCGGTGGCACGGCGCTGATGATGGTCGTCAGCGGTGTCCTCTTAGGACTGTCGAACGGGGCGCGGGCCGGTGACGTCGGCGGGTCGATCGGCGACATGACGGTCGCGTCGCTGGCGCAACTCCCGGCGGTGTGGGTGATCGTCGGCCTCGCCGTCACGGTGTTCGGCCTGGCGCCGAAGTTCTCGACGGCGGGCTGGGCGATCGCCGGGCTGGCGTTGCTGCTCAGCCTGTTCGGCCCGGTGCTGAACCTGCCGGAGGCGCTGGTGGACGCCTCGCCGTTCGCGCACGTTCCGAAACTGCCCGCCGCCGAGTTCACCGCGGCGCCGCTGCTCTGGCTCACCGGGGTGGCCGTGGTCGCGCTGGCGGCCGGGCTCATGGGCTGGCGGCGTCGCGACGTCGGCTAGCCAAGGGGGAACCGTGAAGGCCGCCCGCCGGGGAGGGCGGCCTTCACGGCCTCAATCGATCCGGGGTCCCGTGCTCGAGGTGGACGACGTCGGCGGCGGCGGGGTCGACGACGTCGAAGTGGTCGACGGTGTCACGGTCCTGGTCACCGTGCGCGGCGTGGGCGTGCTGGTGTGGGTGACCGTGAGTGGTTCCGGCACGATGCCCGGCACGGTCACCGTCACCGGGCCGACCGAGTGGGAGGTCGTTGCCGGGGAAGGGGTCGTGCCGACTTCGTGGACGCGGGGCCGCGGGGCGCGCCCGGCCACGAGAAGGGCGGCGACGAGCAGCCCTGTCGCGAGGCCCGCGAGAGCCGCGACCGTGACGGAACCGGTGGTGGGACCCTGACTGGACATCCGGCACCCCCTCGCCATGCGAAGCGCAGGTACGAGGACTTCTCGTGTTGATCTTACGTTTTGTTACGCACGTGCGACTTGAGTGGAATGTGCTCAAGCGGCTTTGCGCAGGCCATCGACCACGACGCGGACCAGGTGACGATCTTCGAGCGAATACCGTTCCGCGGCGAGGCAGCCGGCGATCAGGGCGCGCAGGTCGTCACCGTCGATGTCCTCGCGCACCGCGCCCGCGAGCTGGGCCCGCGACAGCAGCGCCTCCAGCGCCGACCGGAAATCGGTGCCCGCGCTCGCTTTGAAGCCCAGCCCCGTCGTCTCGGCGAGCGCGTCGCACAGGGCCCGGTTGAGGGACGCCTGCTTGACGACGCGCTTGAAGAAGTCGAAGAAAGCCGAGCCGGGGTCTTCGGCGGTCAGCAGGTCCCGAGCTTCCTGCGCGAACTGCGCGATGCGCTCCAGCACGACGGCCTGGAAAAGTGCTTCCTTGCTGGGGAAATGCCGATACACCGTGCCCGCGCCGACACCGGCGAGGCGGGCGATCTCGTCAAGGGGGACGGCGAGGCCGTCGACGGCGAAGGCCTCTTCGGCCGCCGTGAGCACCTTCGCTCGGTTGCGTCGCGCGTCGGCGCGCAGCACGGGCTTGTCCACTGTTCCCCCTCCTCAACCGGGTCCGGCGTTCCGATTCAACGCCGACGGCGGCGGGGGCATTCCAGGAGCCGGGAGATCCGTGGCACTCCGTGCCTGTCGTGACGCATCCCGGGTCCGCCACCAAAGCTCACTGCACCGCGGTCTGTGTCCCGTCCGGCGTCAGCAACCCCTGCGCGGTGGTGAACAGGTACTCCCAGACGCCGGGGATCAGCACCACCGCGGCGACCGCGAACACCGGGAAGATCAGCCGGTTCTCGACCTTCTTGCCGGTCCGGAACCGCAGCGCCTTCGGCGGCCGGATCTCGTACCAGGTTTCACCCGCGATGGGGACGGGGAACAGGAACGGGCAGCCGGACTCGGTCAGCGCGTCCCCGAGGCAGTGCACGAAACAGCCGACCGCCACGGCGATGCCGAGCCAGCCGGAGATCTCCGCGAGTTGTGCCGCCTTGTCCGGCGGCGCGGTCCACACCCACCACCCGACCGCGGCGCCGCTGACCGGCAGCAGCCAGTCGCCGAGCGCGCCTTCGGCGAGCAACAGGCCGAGGACGACGACGCCGAACACCGCCCACGGTCCGCCTTCGGTGGTACCCCAGGAGGTCAGGAAGCCGAGGCCGACGGCGAACAGCACGGTGTGCGAGAGGTGCCGGTGCTTACCGGTGACTTTCTCGTCGCGGGGCCCTTTGGTCAGCGCGTAGACGGCCGCCGAGACCCGGCGCAGGAACCAGGAGATCGCGCCCGTGAACCAGCCGAGCAACCGTGACGCGCGGGCGCCCGGGTGGTCGAGGTCGGGCAGGAGGGCGAAACCGGCCGTGGTCGCCGCGAAAACGACCGCCTGGTGCACCGTGCCCGCTCCGACGACGGGTGCGACCGCGAGGCCCGCGCACCAACCGGTCAGGGCATGCGTCCGCCCCATCATCGTGCTGCGTCCCCCAGATGTCGCGGATCACGAGCCCACGACCGTAGCGGGGGATCAGGCGGGGGGCTCCTCCGACACGCTGAGGTGCTCAGCGACGCCGGTGAGTTCGATCACTCGGCTCACCTGGGGGCTGGGGACCACTTCGAGCTCGACGGCCTTCTCGGCCGCCTGACGCTGCGCCTGAAGCACCACGTTCAGCGCCGAGGAGTCGAAGAAGGTCACGCCGGTCAGGTCGGCGACGACCCGGCCCGACGGTTTGTCCGTGATCAGGGCCCCGAGGGTCTCCTGGAGCTGCGGGCTCGTCAGCAGGTCGAGCTCACCGGTGACCACCACGCGCGGCGTGGGCGCTTCGACGTCCAGCTTGATACTGAAACCGGGCGGCGTGGTGTTCTGCTCCGCTGCGGGCATGCACATTCTCCTCATAGGTGAGAACCGGCGCTCGATGCCGGTGCTCGCCTGTGGTCTCAAGCTTCGGCCGCGACCAGTCCGGACACGGACGCACGCTCTTCTTCGGCGGGTAGGCGTGGCTGTCCCCGCAACGACAGTCCCAACCCTAACCCAGTACGGACAGGGCGCCACGATCGCCGTCTCGCGCGTCGCCGACCGGTGCCCGGGGCGCGCTCAGTACGCGGTCAAGGCCTGACGCCCGGCGCGGCGTTCCCGGAGGAACAGCTCGCGGCGTTCGATCTCGCCGAGGCCGCCCCAGATGCCGTAAGGCTCCTGGACCGCCAGGGCGTGCTTGCGGCACTGTGCCAGCACGGGGCAGGTCTGGCAGATCGCCTTGGCGCGGGATTCGCGCCGCTCACGGGCCGAACCACGCTCGTTGTCCGTGTGGAAGAACAAGCTGCTGTCGGCGCCTCGGCACGACCCACGGAGCTGCCAGTCCCACTCTTCCGCCACCACGTTCGGCAGCCGGCTCACGTCAGCCATGTCGGTCCCCGCCCTTTCCAGGAGATCGTTTGTCGCCCGTTACATGCCCGCCGCCTGCGGGAGTCAAACGTGGGTTTGGTTTGCTCACACTCAGGGCATGTGACGGTCGGCAGTGCAGCTTGAGAGAGGAACACACGTGGTGGACAACACCCCGCCCAACGGGGAGGGCGCTCAACTCATCGAGGTACGCACGGCCGCGGTACCGCATGTGGTGCCGACGCTCCGGACGATCGTCGCGGACATCGCGATGCGTCAGGACTTCGACCTGGACGCGGTCGAGGATCTCCGGATGGCGGTGGACGAGGCGTGCTCCATGCTGCTCCCCTCGGCCTCCGACGGTCATCTGACCTGCGTTTTCTCGTGGAAGGACGGCCGGATCGAGGTGACCGTCTCGGTGCTTTCGGACTCCCCGGAACCCGACGACGAGACCGGTCTGTCCTGGCAGCTGCTCACCGCGCTCGCGACGTCCGCGCGGCGCGTCGTGACCCCGGCCGACGGCGGCTACCTGTCCAGGGTGGAACTCATCCGGGAGAGCGAGGCGGCCCGGCCGTGACGGAACCCGTCGAGCGAGACGGCGCGAACGTACCGGCCCTGTTCGAGCGCATGTGCGCGCTGCCGCAGGACGCCCCCGAACGGGAACGGCTGCGGGACGAGCTCGTGCGCGCGCATCTGGAACTCGCGCGCAACCTGGCGCGCAAGTTCCGCAACCGGGACGAGTCGATGGAGGACCTGGTCCAGATCGCGACGATCGGGCTGATCCACGCCGTCGACCGCTTCGATCCCACGCAGGGCAGCGACTTCCTCGCCTTCGCGGTCCCGACCGTCTCCGGCGAGTTGCGGCACCACTTCCGCGACAACAGCTGGTCGGTCCGGGTTCCGCGGCGGCTCAAGGAGCTGAACGCGAACATCTCGGCCGTCCGCGAGGAGCTGACGGTCCGGCTCTCCCGCGCGCCGAAGCCCAGTGAGATCGCCGCCCATCTCGGTGTCCCGGTCGACGAGGTCTTCGAAGGCCTCCGTGCCGGCCAGGGCCGGTACGGGACCTCGCTGGACAACCTCCTGGAGAACTCGGCGCACACCCGCTTCGGCGAGGCGGACGCCAACCTGAGCCAGGCGGAGCTGCGCGAGGCGCTGCGACCGATGCTGGAACGGCTGCCCGATCGCGAGCGCAAGATCGTCGCGCTACGGTTCGGCTCCGGGATGAGCCAGTCGGATATCGCGCGCCGGGTCGGGGTCTCGCAGATGCAGGTGTCCCGGTTGCTGGCCGCCACGCTCAAGAAGCTGCGTGAAGGATTGACCGAAACAGAACTCACGGACGGAGTCTGATTCGACCCTTACCCTTGTGGGTACCTGGGAGGCGAACAGCGGATCTGGGAGTCTCTCATGAGGGGAGGTGCGGAACCATGACGATGTCCAAGACGCGATCGGAGGCCTCGTTGCCGGTTGTTTCCCTGCCCCTGCCGGTCG
The DNA here is from genome assembly GCF_001953865.1 of Amycolatopsis coloradensis. Taxonomy (GTDB): domain Bacteria; phylum Actinomycetota; class Actinomycetes; order Mycobacteriales; family Pseudonocardiaceae; genus Amycolatopsis; species Amycolatopsis coloradensis. The sequence goes on along the minus strand of NZ_MQUQ01000015.1, from coordinate 404,312 downwards.
ACGTGACGGCTCCCGCCATCGCGCGGCAAGCGGTACGGGCGACGCTGGTGAGCCTCGGGTTCGACGATCTGGCCGCCGACGACATCCTGCTGGCCACCTCCGAACTGGTCACGAACGCCTTCGAACACGGTGAGAAGCCGGACAGGCTCGAGGTCGAGTACGCCGAAGGCAGGCTCACCCTGCGGGTCTTCGACTCCGGTTCGGGCCGGCCGAAGCTGAAGGAACCGTCGCCGATGGCGGCGCGCAGTCGCGGCCTTCAGCTGGTGCACGCGTTGTCCGACGACTGGGGACACGAGCCGTGCGACGGCGGCAAGTACGTTTGGGCCGTGTTCAGTCTTCGGCGGGCCGATGCCCAAGCCTGAGCGCGGCGTCCGTTCCGGCGATGCGCTCCCGGAGCGATTTCCGTTCCAACGCCTCGACGGCGGCGACCAGCACCTCCCTGAGCGGGTACGGCAGTTCGGCTTCCAACTGTTCGGCCGCGGCGGTGGTCGCCGCCCATTCGGCTTCGAGCGTCGGCATCAGCCGTCGTGTCTTCTCGGTCAGCGAAACGATCCTCTGCCTGGCGTCGGCCCCCGGCCGGAGAGTGACGAGGTCCTGGCGGGCCATCTGCGCGACGGTCTGGCTCGCCGCGGAGTGCGTCACCCCGACCTCGGCGGCGAGATCGCGGATGGGCAGCGGCCCGCGCGCGACGATCGCGCGGACGATCGGGGTGAAGCGCGGACGGTAGTCCCCCAGCCCGATGTCTTCGAAGAACGCGGAGACGTCCGTCTCGGTCAGTTCGAGGACATGTCGGAGCAGTGTGCCCATCCCTCGTTCGCGCGGCGGCCTCCCCACCAGCGGATCATAACGACTTATCGGCGGAGCTGAGAGGGACCCGGGAAAGTGCCCAGCGGGGTGAAGGCCCCGCTATCGCGGTGGCAGGACGCCCTGCCCGCTCACCGTGACCTGCCCGACCAGCGAGCGCCCTGCCGACGTCGATCGCGGCCGCGGGTTCACCAACGGGCGGATGACGACATAATCGCCGGATGACGCCCGAAGAGCTGCTGACGACCACCCGGACCGTCCGCAAACGACTGGACCTGAACCGGCCGGTTCCCCTCGAACTGGTGAAACACGCCTTGCAGGTCGCGCTGCAGGCGCCGAGCGGGTCGAACACCCAGCGCTGGCACTGGCTCGTGATCACCGATCCCGGGCAGCGGGCCGAACTCGGCAAGCTCTATCAGCGGGCCTGCCGCGAGTACCTGGATTCCCCGAACGCGGCCGGGAAACTGTTCGCGGACGACCCGCGACGCTCGAAGGTGCAGAAGCGCGTCGGCACCAGCGTCGAGTACCTGGCCGACAAGATGGGCGAGGTGCCGGTGCACGTCATCCCGTGCCTGGAGACGACGGGTGCCACTCTGCCCGCCGGCAATCAGGCCGGGCTGTGGGGGAACCTGCTGCCCGCCGTGTGGAGCTACATGCTCGCGGCTCGCGCGGTCACCCTCGGCACCGCGTGGACGACGCTGCACCTCGCGTACGAGAAGGAGGCCGCGGAGATCCTCGGCCTGCCGGGGAACGTGCACCAGGCCGCGCTCATCCCGACGGCGTTCTACACCGGTGACACCTTCAAGCCCGCCGCGCGTCAGCCGCTCGAAGAGGTCATGCGCCTGGATCGCTGGTGAGGTAGGACTCCAGTCGGTCCGCCAAGGCCTTGGGGTGGCTCAACGGCACGGAGTGCGAGCCCTTGATCTCGTCGGGCGCGAACCCGAGCCTGTCCTGGACGACCCGGCGTTGGAACTCAGGCGTGAAGAAGCGGTCTTCGCGCGCGATGAGCGCCTTCGTCGGGACGTCCGGCCACTTTTCCAGCGGCCACGGCTGTCCCCATTCGGCGCTGACCTGGTTCCGGCCGTGCGATCCCGCGTCCACGACGAGGTCCGCGGGGACGCCGTTGTAGAACTTCTCCTCGTCGCTGAGGTCCTTGGCGTCCTCGAAACCCGTGTTGCCCCACCAGTCCCCCGGCGTCTCGCCCGGCTTCGGGATCATCGCCGTGAGCATCACGAGCAACCGTGCCGAGTGCCTCTCGGCGACCAGCGGCGCGGTGAAACCGCCGTAGGAATGCCCGAGCACCACCAAATCTCCGCGGTCGCCGATCGCCTTCGTGACGGTGTCGACGTGCTCGTCGAAGCCGGCCTTCTCGTCTTCGATCGGCAGGTTCACCGCGACGACGTCGTGCCCGCGGCCGGTCAGTTCCGCCTCCAGGAGGTGGAAGTCCCAGGCGCTGCCGCCACCGCCGTGGATCAGTACGAAGGTCGCCATCGCCCCAGCCAACCCGAAGCCGGGGAGATCAGCAACGACCGAGCATGTCCCCGAGCGCGGTCTTCTCCGCGGTGGTGATGGTGAGGCCGTAGTAGTGCTTCACGGTGATCCAGTCGGTGGCGTAGGTGCACCAGAACGACACGAGCGGCGGCTTCCACTGATCCGGCGCCTTGTCGCTCTTCTCCTGGTTGACGTTGTCGGTGACGGCGAACAGTTGCGGCCGGGTCAGGTCGTTCGCGAACTGGCGCCGCTTCTCGTCGTTCCACGACTTCGCGCCGCTGACCCAGCTCTGGGCGAGCGGGACCATGTGGTCGATGTCGATGTCGGTCGGCTTGGTCCAGGTCTCGCCGTCGTAGATGCTGGTCCAGCTACCGGAGGTCGGGGCGCAGTCGGAACCGGCCTTGACGTCCTTGCCGTCGCGTTTGAGCACGAACTCGCGGGTGTTGCAGTTGTTCCCCTGGTTGTCCCAGTGCGGGTACTTCTTGCGGTCGTAGCCGTCCATCGAACCGCGTGGCGCGACGGTGAGTTCGTCCAGCTGCTTGCGCGCGTCGGCGGCGCTCGCGGGGTTCGGCGGCGTCGGTTGCCGCGCGTCGCCCTTGCCGCTCACGAACCAGAACACCGCGAGGACGACGGCGGCGAGCGTGATCAGCAGGAGCAGCCGCTGAGGCGTGGTCATCTGCGGGGTACGCGTGGCCACCGCGCGATTCCTCTCGACCGGGGACGGGAAGCGACCAAGTATCGCCGTGCCGCGTAAGGAAACCGGGTGCGACACGACGATGACAGCAGGTAGTTGTTGTCACATTGGGCTCCTGATCCGCGACTACCCCAGGGACGCTGCCGGAAGGAGCGGGCTTGTGGGCGCCGGAAAACGCAAATGGAACACCAGGGTCGACGACTATCTGAACCGTAAGGCCGCGGAGCGCGGACACGTGATCGCCATGGCACGGATGGGATCCACCGCGCTGGAGCGCGGCGATCCCGACGAGGCCGAGGCGTGGTTCCGCAAGGCCGCCGCGGGCGGGGACAGGGCCGCGATGGGCACCCTGGCACACCTCCTGCGCGAACGCGGCGCGCCCGAACAGGCCGAACGCTGGTATCGCGAAGCGGCGATGGCCGGTGATTCGCATGCCATGGCGCGTCTGGGAAATCTCTGTGCGCGGCGGGGAAGTTTCGACGACGCCGAGAACTGGTGGCGGCGGGCCGCCGCCGAGGGCCGGGTCGAGGCGATGGCGGAACTCGGGCGGTTGCTGCACCGGCGCGGCGAACTCGAGGAGGCCGAGCACTGGGCGGGCCAGGCCGCGGGGGCCGGCAACGTCGAAGGCATGATCACGCTCGGCGCCGTGCTGTGCGACACCGGGCGGACGCGGGAAGCGGAACCGTGGTGGCGCAGGGCGGGTGAAGAAGGCGACGCTTCCGCCCTCTGCGAACTCGGTCTCGAGGCCGAACGCCGGAACGACCTCGCGCGCGCCGAAAGCTGCTATCACGCGGCCGCGGCCGCCGGTGCCCCCGAGGCCGCCGTCCGCCTCGGCCTGGTGCTGCACCGGCGCGGCGAACTCGACGCCGCCGAACGCTGGTACCTCAAGGCCGCCAAACGGGGCGACGCGGCGGCGATGACGAACCTCGGCGTGCTCGCCAACGACCGGAACGATCCCGGCGAGGCCACCGCCTGGTACCGGAAGGCCGCCGAACTCGGCAGCGTCCCCGCGTACAGCAACCTCGGCAGGCTCGCCGCCGAACACGGGAACTTCCAGGAGGCCGAGCACTGGTTCCGCGCGGCCGCTGACACCGGTGATCAAGCGGGGCAACGGGATCTGGACGAGCTGTACCGCAACGCCGGTGCCCGGCACCGTCAGCGGTTCTAGGCCTTCCAGTTCCGCGTCGCCGCGAACCCTTGGCGCAGCCGCTGGAGTTTGCGGCTGCGGTACGGGTCCTCGCCGTCGTCGAGCCGCCACCGCTCCTCGACACCGGCGCGGAACACCGCGAGCCCCTCGAAGCCGAGCCCGCCGGTGAAGTCCGCGATGCTCACGTCGACGCGCCCCGAACCGTCGAGATCGAGACGTAGCAACCACTCCGCGAGTTCCTTGGGCTCCGGCGGCGAGTCCGCGCAGGCCTCCGCGTACAACGCGAGCGCCGCCCGGACCTCTTCGCCGAGCGCGCCGAACGAGTCCTCGACGAAGTCCAGCGCCTCCACCACCAGCTCGACGATGCGGCACAGCAGCGGCCCGTCCATCACCTCTTTGGCCGTGGCGAGCACCTCGCGGACCTTCTCGGTGTACGCGAGCGTGCCCTGGAAGCCGACGAAGCCGCGCAACCGCAAGGTGCCCTCGATGTGACGCCGCAACGCGTCGAGGTCTTCGCGACCGGCCTTGAGCGAGAGTTTGCGGAACAGGACGGGGTCCTCGTTCGCGTGCCCGACGAGCAGTTCGATCAGCTCGGCGCGGTCGAGGGTTTCGACGTACCCGCGGATGTCGGCCGCGCCGCCGTCCGCCACTCCCTCCAGGACGAGCAGGCCGACGGCGACGCAGTGCTTGCAGAAGAACCCGTCCGCCGCGTGCGGACAGGAACACTCGCCGACCAGCTCGCCGTCGACGTCGCGCAACCGGACCGTGTACCGGTCGGTGCCGCTGACCACCGCCGCGACCCCGCCCGCGACGTCGTCCAGCGTCTCGACCGCCTCCAGGTACTTGGCCCCGCGCGCGAACGACACGTCACCGGCTTGCCTGCGGAGATCGTCCTCGCTGAACCACGTCACCGGCCCATTGAACCCCCTCGGGTCCGCGGCCCGAGGAACAACCCGCCGCTCGCGTCGAGGACCTGCCCGGTCACCCAGCGCGCGTCGTCGGACGCGAGGAAGGCCACGACGTCCGCTATGTCGTCTGCGGTACCGAGCCTTCGGTGCGCGGTGAGGCTCGCGATCGCGGCTTCCAGCTCCGGCGTGAAGACCTCTCGGTTGTCCGGGGTCTTCGTGGCGCCCGGCGCGACGACGTTGACCGTGATCCCGCGGGGGCCGAGTTGCTGGGCGAGCGTGCGGCTCATCGTCTCGAGCGCGCCCTTGGTCATCGCGAAGGACGTCTGCGCCGGGTTGGCCATCCGCGTGGCGACCGAGGACACGGTGATGATGCGGCCGCCGTCGTTCATCCGCGCTCGCTGGATGAGGAAGTACGGCGCGCGGACGTTCACCGCCATCAGGTGGTCGAAGCTCTCGGGCGTGTCCGTCTCGATCGGCCCCGCCGGCGGCGCGGCCGCGTTGTTGACCAGGATGTCCAGAGTGCCGATGCCCTCCAGGGCTTTGCCGATGCCCTCCATGGTCGACAAGTCGGCCTGGCCGCTGTCATGCCCTCGGACTTTGACGCCGTCTCTCTCGAGCCTCCGCACGATCGCCGCCCCGATCCCGCGCGAGCTTCCCGTCACCAATGCCGTCTTCATGCGCACCCCAGATGTTAGTGACTAACACTTTGGTAGTGTCTACCACGTGAACCTCCGCGACCGCCAGCGCGCCGAAACCCGGCTTGCCATCCAGACGCACGCGATCCGCCTCTTCGGCGACGTCGGTTACGACGCGACCACCGTCAACGACGTCGCCACGGCCGCCGGCGTCTCGGCGATGACGGTGTACCGGCACTTCCCGACGAAGGAGGACCTGGTGCTCTACGACGAATACGACCCGCTGACCGCTTCTGCCGTCGCAGCCCAGCCTGCTGGGCCCTTGCCTGCGCGGATCGGTCGCGCTTTGGAGTCGACCGCGGCTTTGGGTTCGTCGCAGGAGAAGGCGTTTCTGCTGGCGCGGCTGCGGCTGATGATCTCGGTGCCGGCGCTGCGGGCGCGGCATCTGGACAGCCAATACGCGACGGCGGATGCGATCGTGGCCGCTCTTTGTGGGCCTTCTCCGGAGTCTGACGAGGAGTTTCAGGTGCGGGCTACGGCGATGGCTTGCCTGGGGGCGGCGCATGTGGCGCTGATCCGGTGGGCTGGGACGGATGGGGAGGCCGACTTGCCGGGGTTGATCCGGCACGCCCTGAGCAATGTGTTCGGGCACCAACTCTCCGAGCCTGACTGATCGACCTCAGACTGCGCCCTTACCGTGCACCATGCGCCTGCGACAGGGTCGACGGATGACGAGAGCGATGAACTTCTTCGAGGCGGCTGGCGACTCGAAGACGCGGCCCACCCAGTTGAATGTGGCTACGAGGTTGTTCGCGCCCCTGCCGGCCCATTGCCGCAGTTGAGCACGCATGGATCCGACGATGGGCATTCGGAGAAGGAGGTCGGTCAGTCACTGCAATTCCATCGCGAAAGCGCTGAGCGACGTGTCGCAACTATCCGGACACTTTCCAGGCTAGCGACAACCAACCTGGACAGGAGACATTACACACGGCGCGTCGGGTCCGCCAAGCCAATCCGTCCGCGGTATGCTTCCATAGTGGCTGAACACATAGCGCGTGACCGAACCTCCGTTGAGTTGTTCGCGGGTGGCGGCGGCTTGGCGATGGGTGTCGAGCGGGCCGGCTTCCGCCCCTTGTTGTTCAACGAGTTCGCGAAGTACGCCTGCGAGACACTCAGGGCGAATATCGCGAAGCGACGCAAAGCGGACGAGACCCACGACCCGTCTACCGGGGATGAGGCGCCTCTTGTGATACCGGCCCCCGGGGATGACATTCCGCTCGTGGAGGGTGACGTACAAGGCCTTGACATGGCTTACCTAAATGGTCGCGTCGATGTTCTAGCCGGGGGCCCGCCGTGTCAACCGTTTAGCCTTGGCGGAGTGGCTAAGGGCGACGAGGACAAACGGAATATGTTCCCCCAGATGTTCAGGGCAGTTAGACAGATGCAGCCGAAGGCTGTCATCTGCGAAAACGTTCGCGGCCTCTTGAGGCCGTCCTTTAAACCGTACTTCGACTACATTTTGCGCGAACTCGAGTTCCCTTTTGTTGAACGAGTCCCGGGTTCGAGCTGGCAGGAGCACGATGAGGCCCTGAAGGCCGCGAAGGAGCGCGGGGACGTTGCCGCCGACAAGCGTTATGACGTGGTCATGACCCCAGTCAACGCCGCCGACTACGGCGTACCGCAAATTCGTAATCGGATTATAATTGTTGCATTCCGCGCGGACCTTGCAGTTGATCTAGATACTTTTCGAAAGATGCTCACTCCACAATATTCAGAAGCGGCCTTGTTTCGATCGATACTGAACGGCGAATACTGGGAACGACACAAAAAGGTCCCCAAGCATGTTCGGGATCGCGTTACCGCAGGCATACCCAAGAACATTCCTCTTGACAATGGCACCAAACCATGGCGAACTTTGAGGGATGCGATCGAGGGAATCGATGTTGAGGGCATCAAGCTACCGCCTCTTCCTCCCATCTCGTGGAAGAAATTGGATCGCGTAGATTACGATCCTGACGGTCTTCGCTATCATGTCGGGTGGCCGGGCGCTCGGATCTACGCCGGACATACTCCTAACGAATACGATCGCCCGGCGAAAACCGTCAAAGCAGGTGTTCACGGCGTCCCCGGCGGGGAGTCGGTAATGCTGACAGATGACCGGGAACCTGATCCGCAATCTCCCACGGGCTTCCGATATAAGCACCGCTACATGACCGTTCGAGAAACAGCTCGGGTTATGACGTTTCCCGACAAATGGCAACTCGCAGGCCCACGCGGTGAACAAATGCGACAACTTGGCAACGCGGTGCCTGTTCTACTAGGGGAGGTCTTTGCGAAAGCCGTCGCATCAGCGCTTGACGATGCGGAGTCTCGCGCATGACCTCAGCACGCAATGGTCAAAGCTCATGGAAGGAGAAGTCACCGCCAGTTCGCGCCTGGAAGGGTCGAGCGGGACGGAGTCGGGACGCCTTAGCGGCGGAGCAAGATCGTGCCTCTAAAGGCCGCCATCGGCGATTTGTAAATCTCGGCGACGGGCGCTACGCGCGCGCCTCAGTCGAGCTCAAAGTTCTTCCGAATACTCGCCGTATCCGCGCATATCTTCGCTGGTCAGACAAAGGAAGATCTCCTGCTAAATATCTCGGACAGGTAGATCACGATACTCGTTTCGCCAATCTGGTCGAGGCCTGGGAAATGGCCTGGGCCAAGGGACTCACGTCCGAACAACAACTTCCCGACAACTCGTGGGCGTCCTCACCGTCGGTCAGGGCTTCGATGCGAGGCAACCGAGGCAAGGACACCAAGCCGGAAATACGGCTGCGGAAGGTACTTCACGCGCTCGGACTTCGTTACCGCGTTTCGATAAGACCACTTTCGAACCTTAGAAGGACAGTCGACGTGGCTTTTCCTGGACCACGCGTTGCCGTATTTGTTGACGGTTGCTACTGGCACGGCTGCCCAGATCATTATCGACCCGCGACTACGAACGCAGAATTCTGGCGGAAGAAGATTGAAACCAACCAAGAACGGGATCTTGAAACAACAAGACGTCTAGAGGATGCTGGATGGCGGGTTTTGCGCTTCTGGGAACACGAAGATCCAGAATCTGCAGCTTGTCGCGTGTTCTCACTCGTTCGCGAATAGCCGCCATATAGTTGGCTGACCGGGTTATGCCACGACAAATATCACAGCTAGGACCGGACCGCCCACGACCCGAATGGACCTCTCGGATCACGTAATGAGGCGCTCGAGAGTTCTCAAAAGAACATGATATTCCCCGACGTCCCCGTTGATCTAGGATAACTATGTCTCGACTCGACTTTCAGAACCTCCGAAACCCGACCGATTCATCCCCCTTGATCCAGCGCAATCGGCAGACTTCTACGGGGAGCGGCTCGAACAAGAGAAGGACCACGCGTTCCCGCCAGCGCCCTTCGTGGCGCTGGCCTTTATTCTCTATATTACGTCGGTGATCGAGTCAAGGTCTACCGTCCATTAGCGGAAGCGTTCAAAAAGGCCATCACGTACCCGTGTATGTCGGCAAAGCCGAAGCGGGCAACAGCGAATACGGCTATGAACCAAACTATGATGCCACCAAGCTCTTTGAACGCATAAACAAGCATGCGAAGTCAGTTTTCGAGGTCGAAAATTCGGCTGCCGGGGGAAACCTGAGCCTAGATGACCTCAGAGTGAAATTCCTATTCTTGGACCACTCTTGGATTTCACTAGGGGAACGTGCACTACTACGCGCGTATAGACTAGCTTTTTGGAATACCATAGTCAACGGCTTTGGTTCAACCCTCAGAGGACAGCTCGCAGAAACGCTCGATCGGCCTGGGATACCCTTCACCCAGGCCGAGGGCGTGCGGAACAAATACCACATCGGAAATTTACGTTGCAGCAAATTAGGGATCGAGTGACCTAAGTAGTGAAAATATCATTAAATCCCGAGGGTGATGCGCGTGAGGAATTGATACGGCTCTTTACGTTTAGACGAACGCCCATGATTTGGACGCCAGCGAACAAATGGACAAGGATCAGCGGATACTAGTTTCGAACGAAGACAGGTTTCTTTCCGGGATAGAACGCATAGGATTGCCGACTCCTAAGTATAGAACTACATCGCCAGCCCTAAATACCGTTTGAAGAAGACTTATAGGGTCTCTTACCTCGCCTCAAGTTTAGGTAGATCACAGAGCCGGCGTCCCATAAGTAAACTCGTTCGATTACAGGAACTTCCATGCAAGAGAAACATACAGATTTAAAATTAGCGTGGCCCGCCTTCGCCTTCAGCTCTGTCAGCGGTAAGTCTTCAGCGCGTGAGGATAGGGGCCATCCTTGGGATACATGATCACGTAGCCAGGTAGCGCTGTAATGCGCCAAGCATCATTGACATCGCTGATCCTAGGTGCGATAAGACCAAAGAGATCGTCGGCACTCATCGCGTCGCGAGGCACGTCGACACGTATCTTTTCATGGATATAAGACTTCTCGTAGCGAAAAAGGAATGGTAAATCACTCTTGATGTACTTCAAGAGGTTTGAGGCCTTGTAAGGGCCGGCTTTGATTTGTTCGCACTTCACTTCCAAATTAATCGGATGCGTAGCATCGAAATGATCGGCATCCACCTTGGTGGTATCCCGTTCTTTTCCTGGGTCCTTACTCCCAAAGCCCATGAAGTTCCATCGAGCGGTTTTCTCCGCACGATACTTTGTAATCAGTAGCTGCTCAGGAGATACGGCGTGCATGTCCTCATGCACATAGAGACAGGTGAATGTCATGCGGCCGACGTAGAGGCGGCCACCCAATTTGTCGTGGTGCTGACGGAGTCGTTTAGGCAGTGGTTCCGTGTCTTGCGCTTTACCGACATAGACCAGGATATCGTCCTCGTAGAGCTGATAGACACCTGGCTTTGACTGCACCGCCGACAAGTACCTGGGCTCCAGAGGGTCCGGTGTTAGCGCAGCCAGCCCTTCAGCTAACTGGTCCGCCAACGCCTTCGTGATGCTTAACCGAAACTCACCCGATGCCGGCATATCGACTTCTCCCCTCGCCGGTCAACTACGTCGCCTTCTGCAGGATAGCGACTATGCGGCGCTCGTCACACCGAAATAGTGGATCGGAGTCGAGAAGTGGAACGCACGGCCCCGTCGCGGGTTGATGGCGACGACGAAGGTGCAAGCTAAGGCTCGAGGATCGGCTTGCTTAGAACGACTCTACTGAGGCTTGCGTCTCGCGGCCAAACGAGACTGGAAGCTGGACCGACAAAAAGGCCCTCCCGCGAACGGGAGGGCCTTAGTGCTGTCTCAACCAGACGTGCGCCCGAAGGGATTCGAACCCCTGACCTTCTGATCCGTAGTCAGATGCTCTATCCAGCTGAGCTACGGGCGCTTGTTCAGTTATCAATCTAGCACCTGCCGAAACAGGGGCCAGCGGAGGCTCCGGGATTTGAACCCGGGAGGGGGGGTTACCCCCAACCGCATTAGCAGTGCGGCGCCATAGACCAGACTAGGCGAAGCCTCCCAGGTCGAACGACCACTGCCCAGATAGGTTACACACCCCATGGATCCCCGCGAAAGGGGCCCCCCTTAGACCCGTCACAGCGCTCTGAGCAGCAGCGGAGAGCGTCCGCCGAGGCCTTCGGCTTCACGACGCGCGGTAGGTCGCGGGCCACGGGGTAAGTCAAGTAGCGCGGGACCCAGCGGGGCTGGAACTTCACGTTGAAGCGGTGGAGGGTCTCGATCTGGATCCAGCGTGAGAAGAATCGCAGTGTCCGGGCGGATAGGCGGGCGACGGCCGGCGCTGATGCGTTGGCCTTGTTCCAGGACTGCGTGGAAGGCGGCGAAGTTCAGGGAGACTGCTGTGCGGGGGTCGTCAGGAGCAGTTCGGAGATCATCAGCTCGTTGTCGGCGGTCCTGTCGCGGCGCATGACGTCCAGCGAGAGGCCCTTCTCGGCCCAGGGGACGAACTGAAGCAGACCGCGAACGCGCCCCTCGTGCTCGGCAGTCACCAGGACCGAGCCCGCGTCGCCCATCCGTCCGAGCGCCATCGAGAAGCCGCGTTCGGTGTCCGTGCCCCGCCAGGTGGCGGCCAAGGTCCGGAGATCCTCCAACTCGGCGGGGAGCAGGTCTTCGGCTTGGCGGACGCCTCGCATGACGCGGCCGTCGAGGGTGAAGGGTTCCGTGTCGACGACGGCTTCGTCGCCGATCTCCAGGACCTCGAGGCCGAGACGTGCCCAGACGGTCGCGCCCAGTTCCGAGCAGCCCATGGTCGCGGAGTTCCACGCGTACCGGCGGCAGACGTCTAGGTACTCCTCGATCGCGTCCGGCCACGCTTCCGGGTCACCAAGGGGGTCCGCCGGGCACAGCGCGACACCGGCGATCACGCGATAGGTGACCGCGGCCTTCCCCGACTTCGAGAAGACGACGAACTTGTCCCGGCGCAGGGCGAAGTATCCCAGCGAGTCACGCTCGTTTAGCAGCGCCCTGAGCCGTTCGACCTCGTCGACGGTCAGCTCGGGCGCGGGTTCGGCCGAGCGGAGGAGGAAGTACGCCGACAGGTCCTCCAGCCACAGCGCGGGAAACACCACCGGACCGCGCGCCACCGTCCGGTGACAGCGATGAAGTAGCGCCGCGTCGCGATCAGGGCGATCAGCAGCGCCAGCGACACGAGACCGGCGCCGAGGACGCCGCAGCCCGAGGTGCGACACCGTCAGCAGTACGGCGGCGGCGACCGCGAGTTGCCAGGCCCGCCGCTTCCGCCGGTTGAGGCCGGCGGCGAGCAGCACCAGCAGCAGCACCGGTCACCAGCGCTCCCGTCGCCGCGCCGCCCGGCCGGGACCAGCACCGAGACCAGGGCCAGCAGTCCGGCCAGCCGCGTCACGCAGGTGACCACCACCACCGGACGTGGCACCCGCCAAGTCCCGCCCCTACGTTCAGCTCCTCGCCAGCTCCACGAACGGTACAAGGGCGTCGGGGTTCAGCAGCGCATCCCGGCTGACGGCGCGGTCAGGTGAAACACCCGAAAGGATCTTCTTCACCGGAACCTCGCATTTCTTGCCGTTGAGCGTGCGGGGCACCTCGGTCACCTGGACGAACCGGTCGGGCACGTGCCGCGGTGAGAGGGCCCCTCGCAGCTCCTTGCGCAAGGCGGGCTCGACCTCGTCGAGCGAGGCGCCCTCGGCCAGGACGAGGAAGCACAGCAGCTGCCCGTCCTCGTTCCCCGCCGCCGACGTGTCGATCACCAGCGAGTCCGCGACCTGGTCGAAGGCCTCGACGACCCGGTAGAACTCGGCCGTGCCCATCCGGACGCCGCCGCGGTTCAAGGTCGAGTCGCTGCGCCCGTAGATGACCGCGGAGCCTCGCCCGGTGATCCGGATCCAGTCGCCGTGCCGCCAGATCCCCGGGTACATCTCGAAATACGCCTCGCGCAGCCGCGAGCCGTCCGGGTCGTTCCAGAAGAACACCGGCATCGACGGCATCGGCTCGGTGATCACCAGTTCGCCGACCGTCTCCACCACCGGCTTCCCGGCCTCGTCGAACGCGGCGACGGCGGCGCCGAGCGCGCGGACCGAAAGCTCGCCAAGCCATACCGGGACGTCCGGGGCGGCGACGACGAACGCCACGCACAGGTCCGTGCCGCCGGACACCGAGCAGATCTGGACGCGTTTGCCGACCTCGTCGACGATCCACCGGAAACCCTCGACGCTCAGCGGGGCACCGGTGGAACCCAAGGCGCGCAGCGCGGTGAGGTCGTACCGTTCCGCCGGTTTGATCCCGGCCTTCAGGCAGCTCTGGATGAACGGCGCCGACGTGCCGAAGTAGGTGATGCGGTGCCGTTCGGCCAGATGCCACAACACGTTCAGGTCCGGATGTCCCGGGCTGCCGTCGAAAAGCACGATCGTGGTGCCCGTCAGCAAGCCGGAGATGAGGAAGTTCCACATCATCCAGCCGGTGGTGGTGAACCAGAAGAACCGGTCACCCGGGCCGAGATCGCTTTGCAGGGCAAGGGATTTGAGGTGTTCGAGGGTGATCCCGCCGTGCCCGTGGACGATCCCCTTCGGCAGGCCGGTGGTCCCCGAGGAATACAGGACCCACAGCGGGTGGCCGAATTCGACCGGTTCGAAAACCAGTTCCGCGCCCGCGTTGCCGGTGAGCAGGGTGTCCCAGTCGAGTGTGCCGTCGAGGCGGCCGCCGGCGTAGTCGATCAGCACGGTCGCTTCGAGCGTGGGGATCTCGTCCCGCAGGGAGTTCACCGTCGGCCTGCTGTCGAACCACCGTCCATTGTAGACGTAGCCGTTGACGGCGATCAGCACCTTCGGCTCGATCTGCGCGAAGCGGTCGCTGACCGCGCGCACCCCGAAGTCCGGCGAGCACGACGACCAGATCGCGCCGAGGCTCGCGGTGGCGAGGAAGGCGATCAGCGTCTGCGGGCAGTTCGGCGCCAGCGCGGCGACTCTGTCCCCTTTGGACACTCCCAGCTTCCGCAGCCCTTCGCGCGCGGCGGCGACAGCGGAACGCAGGGCGCCGTAGGTCAGTTGCGAGGAGAGGCCGTCTTCGCGGTGGAAGATCACGGCGATTTCGTCGTCGGCCTTCGCGGCGCCCGCGACGCCGGGCATGAGCGAGTTCTCGGCGTAGTTCAGCGTGCCGCCCTCGAACCAGCGCGCGTTCGGCATCTCGCCGGTGAGCACCTCACCGGGCCGGTCGTGCCAGCGCAGGCCGAGGAATTCGCCGACGGCCGACCAGAATTCGGGCACGCGCCGGACGGAGAACTCCCACAACTCGTTGTAGTCGTCGACTTCCACGCCGCGTTCGGTGCGCAGCCACTGGCGGAACGCGTCGATCTTGGTGTCGGACAGGCGGCTCGGCTCGGGGCGCCAGAGCACTTCTGGGGCGTCGGCGTTGTGCGTCACCCCGCGATGTTAACCCTCGTTAACCGACTTAGCGAGCCCCCGTGAACAGCTCGTACGCCATCGTCTTGAGCCGCCCTGCGTCAAGCGGAGTAACGGTGAGCCAGCCTCGGTCGCGGCGAAGCCCGTAGCGGCCATCGGGGGTGTCCACCCAGGTCAGCGTGCCCTCGCCGCGCACCCAGCGGCCCTCCCACGACTTCCTGGCCGCCCCGAGCCGTCCGCTGCCGATCCGCTGCGTCGCGATCCGCACCAGCACGATGACTTCGGGTTCGCGCAGCCCGGCGTCGCGCAGGACGTCGGAGAACGCGGGCTGCCCGCCGCGCTCCCCCGCCTCGCACGCCGCCGTGTAGTCGTCGACGCGCAGGTTGACCGAGAGACCCCGCCCCTGCTCACACGGCGGCAACGCCTGCAGCAGGGTCGCGGCGACGAGTGGTTCCCGCAGGGCCGACAGTTCGACATCGGTGCCGGCGACCCCGATCGCGACGGCGCCCCGATCGGACACGCAGCCGACGGCCCGGTACGCCGGATCGCCGTCGAGCCGCAGATCCAGCGTCAGTTCGCTGTTCGCGAGGGTGTGCAGCAAACCCAGCAGTTCCGGCGCGGGGGCCGCCACCGTGCCGAGGCCGCGTTCGGACAACGTCCCGCTCGCCGTGGCGACCAGTTCCGTCCGGAACTCCGGTGTCCGCCCGACGTGCGGAACCTCCAGCACCGCGGGCAGTTCGTCGCGTCCGTGCGCCGACCACAGCAGGAACAGCTCGCCGATGTGC
This sequence comes from Amycolatopsis coloradensis, assembly GCF_001953865.1. Lineage (GTDB taxonomy): Bacteria > Actinomycetota > Actinomycetes > Mycobacteriales > Pseudonocardiaceae > Amycolatopsis > Amycolatopsis coloradensis. The sequence continues at coordinate 388,961 of NZ_MQUQ01000015.1, read as the reverse complement.
AACCGGATCCAGTCCATCAGCGGCCGCCCCTCGGGTCTTCGCCGATGACCGGCGGGGTCACCTGCCCGCCGAGGCCCCAGACGTCCGAATCCTCGACGAGGTAGTCCGGCGCCTTGTGTCCTTCCTCGTCCTGCCGCCCTTGCTGGGGCGCCATCCCCATCGGCATTCCGCCGAAGCCACCCATGCCCGCGGCCGCGGTCCGTGTCCCGGCCACCTGACCCGGCTGCCCCGACGGCCCGAAGCCGCCGGCACCGGATCGGCCGCCCTGTCCGAGCTGTTCGTGCGTTCCGGCGGAGGCGCCGGGCGGCGGCGGTACGAAGGCGCCGCTGCTCGCGCCGGGCGTGCGCGGTGCCTCGACCGGCTCTCGCACCTGGATAGGGGCGGCCTCGTCGGCGCCGCTGCTGCGGGTCGAGTCGTCCGCCGATGTCTCCGGTACCGGCTCGGGTTCGGGCTTCGGCTCCGGTTCTTCGGGTGTCTCGAGGATCCGCGGCTGCTTGCCGTACGACGTGAAACGAGGGACGTTTTCGTAGACCTCGCCGGAGTTCCGCTGCATCCGCGTCATCACGTCGGCGGCCTGTCGGTGCAGGTCCTGCGAACTCTCGTCGGTCGGCTCGGCGACGATCCGCCCTGCCGCGGCGAAGTCGGACTCCGGTGGCTTCGACGCCGACATCGCCTGCGTCGAATCGGAGACCGGGATCGGGTGGCGTTTCGACGACTCCGGCACCTTGGGGCGGGGCGCGTAGCCCGGCGGCTCGGGCATCACGCGCCGCGCGGTGTCGGCGATGTCCGCCTGGCGGCGCACGCAGTTCGCGACGTTCTCCGCGCGCCAGCCGGTCTCGCCCGCCCAGTCGACGAGTTTGATCGCGGCGTCACGGGCCCTGTCCGCGCCCTCGCCCGTCCACCCGTCGGCGGTGGCCACGATGGCCGCCCTGAGCTCGGAACCGACCCGGTCGAGTAAGCCGCTGATCTTCGCCCACTGCGCGGCGACGGCTTCCGCGCCCGCCAGGTCCAGCTCGTTGTGGACCATCTCGTAGAGCTCGCGGTGCGGGTAGCTCATCCAGTCGATGTCGGCGGCGAGGTGATCGGGGCCCGGTCGCGGCTCGGGCTCGGGCGGCGGCCACGGCGTGGGCAGGATGCGCATCAGTGCTCGTCCTTCCGCTCGGTTTCGACGATGTCTTCCATGTCGAAGCGGCGGGCGACCCGTTCGAGCTGCTCCTGCCCTTCCTCGTCCGCGGCGACGTACATCTTCCGTGCCGCCATCACGGTGAGCTGGAGGTCCTTGAGCACCACGGCGAAGTCTTCGAGGACGGGCACGGCGGCCTCGGTCCCTTCGGTCGCGGCACCCTGGAAACGATCGCTCATCGTGCGCCCGACGAAGTTGTCGCCCAGTTTCAAGGGCACCTTGAACTCCGTCGAATCCTTGATCAGCGCGTTAAGCTCTTGACGGGCCTTCATCAGCGCGTCGATGAGCTTCTTGGCGGCGTCTTCGGTGACCTTGACGGTCCCCTTTTTGGCATCGGTCCTGGTGTTCCGGATCTGACCCGCCACCGGAGCCAGCGCCGGAGCCGAGGCTCCGAAAGCGGCTTGTGGCGTCACGGGCACCTTGGGTGACTGTGCCATTTGACCCTCCCCTGTCACATCTCAGGGAGAATGCTAGCGCGAATGACGTCATCGCAGGTGGGCGTCGAACCAATTCAGCGTGCGCTGCCAGGCCTCCGCGGCCGCGGCCGGGTCGGCGTCGAAGCGGTGATTGGCGCCCGGGTAGTGGACGACGTTCGTCGCGACGTTCGCCGTCGCCGCCGCGTCACGCAGCTGTTCGACCTCGGCGCCTCCGGCCTCGTCACCGGCGTCGCCGTACATGCCGAGCCACGGACTGGTGAGCCGTCCGGCGATCTCGACCAGGACCGGCAGCTCGGTGACCCCCTGCCCGCCGACGCTGACCGCGGCACCCAGCCTGCGGTTCGATGCCACGACCAGTGCCGCCGTCCCGCCGAGATCGAAACCGACGACACCGACCAGATCCGCCTCGACACCGCGCTCGGCGAGCCAGGCGAGCGTCGCGTCGGTGGCTTCGAGCAGATCCTGCTGCGTGAGGTTGTCGCGATCGAGGTGCGGGGTGACGGTGAGCCAGCCTTCGCCGGCGAGACCCGCGAGAAGCAGGCTCAAACCCTCTTCGACCTCTTCAGCCTCTTCATGCAACACCACGAGCCCGCCACGGACGACGCCATCCGGTTCGGCGAAGGTCAAACGCGACGTGCGGCCGTCGGCATGCTGGTGTTCCACGGTGGTCGTCAGGGTCATTTCTCCATCAGACCACTCTTAGGTAAATATTCGGGGCTTGCCGTTGCGCGGGAGGATACGGTGTCGGAGCCGTCCCCCAGACGTAGGAGCGCCGAAGATGTCCCCTGTTTCGCCGCGTGCGGATCTCGAATCGTTGCCGAAGTACGTCCCTGGCCGGACAATCCAGGGCGCGATCAAGCTTGCGAGCAATGAGGTCCCCGGTGGGCCACTGCCGAGTGTGGCGCAGGCCATAGTCGAAGCGGCACAAGGCATCAACCGGTACCCGGACATCACGGCGTCCGCGCTCGTCGAGCGGCTGGCCGGCGAACTGGGCGAGCCCGTCGAGCGGATCGCCATCGGCTGCGGCTCGGTTTCCCTTTGCCAGCAAATGATCCAGGCCCTGTGCGGGCCGGGTGACGAGGTCATCTTCCCGTGGCGTTCGTTCGAGGCGTACCCGATCGTCACGCAGGTCGCGAACGCCGTCAGCGTGAAGGTGCCGCTGACAGCCGGGCACGGGCTGGATCTGGAGGCGATGCTCGCCGCGATCACGCCGAAGACGCGCCTGGTCTTCGTGTGCAACCCCAACAACCCGACCGGGACCGTCGTGCGGCGGGCTGAGCTGGAGCGTTTCCTCGACGCCGTGCCCGCGGGTGTGCTCGTGGTACTCGACGAGGCCTATAAGGAGTTCGTGACCGACGCCGAGGTGCCGGACGGCGTCGAACTGGCGCGTGGCCGGGACAACGTCGCGGTGCTTCGGACGTTCTCGAAGGCGTACGGCCTCGCCGGGCTCCGCGTGGGCTATGCGGTGGCGCCGGAACCGATCACCGTCGCGCTGAAGCAGGTGTACGTCGCCTTCTCGGTGAACATGATCGCCCAGGTGGCGGCCATCGCCTCGCTCGACGCGGCCGGTGAACTGCTGGAGCGCTGCAAGGAGATCATCTCGGAGCGCACCCGCGTCCGGGATGCCTTGGTGGCCCTGGGTTACGAGGTTCCGGAGACGCAGGCGAACTTCGTCTGGCTGCCGCTGGGCGAACGGACGGCGAAGTTCGCCGAGCACGCGCTGGAGCGGAAGCTGATCGTGCGCCCGTTCGCGGGCGAAGGCGCGCGCGTGACGATCGGGACGCCCGAGGAGAACGACCTCTTCCTCGAAGCGGCTGGGGATTTCCCGCGCTGAGGCGTTGTCGTGTCGCGTGATCCTGCTTGCTTGACGTTGGGTTTCGTTCCTCAGGCGGCGATCTCGCGTGACTGGGCGGAGATCGCGCGTGATCAGACGGCGATCTCCCGTGACTCAACGGCGATCTCCCGTGATCAGGCGGCGATCTCGCGTGACTCGACGGCGAACGCGCGTGACCAGACAGCGAACGCGCGTGACTGGACGGCGAACGCGCGTGATCAGACAGCGATCACCCGTGACTCGACGGCGAACTCGCGTGATCAGACAGCGATCACCCGTGACTCGAGGGCGAACTCGCGTGACCAGACGGCGATCACCCGTGGTTGAGGACGGATGCACCCGGCGGAATCCGACTGCGAGGGTGTCGTCCCTCCAGTCACGCGCGATCTCCGTCCAATCACGGGTAAGACCTGCAGGATCACGCGACACTAGGGCCGAGTCGCCACTCACGCGCTATTTGAGGAGTAGCTGCACCATCGCGGCGAGACCGATCACGACGATCAAGCCCCGCAGCACCTTCGGCGAAAGCCTGCGGCCGATCTTCGCGCCGATCTGGCCGCCGATCGTCGACCCGACCGCGAGCAACGCGACCACGGGCCAGCTGACCGGCGCGATGAAGGCGTAGATCGCGCCGGCGACGATGTTCACGACGGCCGACAGCGCGTTCTTGATGCCGTTGAGCCGTTGCAGCGACTCGGACATCAACATGCCCATCACGGCGACCAGCATCACGCCCTGCGCGGCCGTGAAGTATCCGCCGTAGATGCCGATCAGGAAGATCAGGAACAGCAGGAGCGGCCCGATCTTGTGGACCTTCCCGTTCTCCTCGCGGCGCTTCGCGACCCAGCCCGCCACTCGCGGCTGGACGATCACCAGCACCACCGCGAGCCCGACCAGCGCGGGCACGACGGTCTCGAAGGCGTCCTTCGGCAGCGAGAGCAGCAGGATCGTCCCGCAGATCGCACCGAGGAACGACGCCACGGCGAGCCTGACGAGCTCGGGCCAATAGCCCTTGAGCTCCTGGCGATACCCGATCGCTCCGCTGACCGTGCCGGGGGCGAGGCCGATCGCGTTGGACGTCGTCGCCGTCAGTGGCGAGTAGCCGAGGGCGACCAGTACCGGGAAGGTCACCAGCGTGCCCGAGCCGACGACCGTGTTGATGGTGCCCGCCCAGAGCCCCGCGACGAAGATCAGGATCGCGTGCCACCACGTCATAAAGCGCTCACTTCGGCACCCTAAGCACCGTCGCCTCCTTTCGCGCTCTGGATGTGTCTAGTCGAACAATCAACTGACCGATATGTCTTTTTCCACCTCCGGCAGGTGGGCCGCGGTGATCTCCGCGTCCACCGTCCAGCCGAGTGCCAGGTACAGCGCCCGCCCCTCTTCCGTCGCGACCAGGACCGCCTTGTCCGCCCCGGCGGCGACCGCCACCTCGTCGAGCCGGCGCATGACGAATCGGCCCAGCCCGCGCCGCTGGTGCTCGGGCTCTGTCACGACCTGATCGACCACCGCCGTGCCGCCGGCGATCGCGACCCGGCCGGTGGCCGCGCGCGAACCGTCGGGCGCACGCACCACGACGTCGGTGACCACGCCATCGCCGACCAGCTCCGCCCGGTACGGCTCGGGCGCGGCCATGACGGGCCGCATCGCGAGCGAGGTGCTCATCAGGTACTCCGGCGGGCCGACCGTCCAGTTCGGCGGGACCGTCTCCGCCACCTCTTCACGCGGACCGCTCACCTTCAGCCACGTCCCGGGCGCGGTGAGCGCGCGAGCCCGCCGCGCCACCGATCCGACGTCCGCCAGCACATATCTCACGCGATGCCCCGGACGCCCGACGTCGAGCCGGTAGCCGTCCGGTTCGGCCACCGGAACCCCGACGCCACGGGAAAGCGCCCACCCGTGCACCCATGCCTTGATCAGTCCTGCCACCCCAGTCATCACTCGATGATGACACCGGCCACCGACAATCCCGGGCGGTTCGCCGGACCTGCGAGGATGGGGCGGTGGCCGACGACGAGCGCGAGCAGGTGTGGAGTGCGACCGTCGATCATCTGCGCGCGATGATCGACTCGGGCAGGCTCCCCGCCGGGTCGAGGCTGCCCGCCGAACGGGCGCTCTGCGAACAGCTCGGGATCAGCCGCGGTTCGCTGCGGCAGGCGTTGCGGGTGCTGGACTCCATCGGCTACGTGCAGGTGCGGCCGGGTTCGGGCACGTATGTCCGCGAGAACCTCGACGAGAAGCCGCTGCGCGGCTGGTTTTCCGAGCACGAGCAGCTGGTCGAGAAGCTGTTCGACCTGCGGACGATCGTCGAGCCGACCCTGGCGGAGCGACTCGCGCTCGATCACACGCCGCGGGTGCTCGAGCGACTGGAGAGCACCGTCGACGAGATGGACCAGGCCGCGGCCGACGACGACATGCTGCGCGTGATCGCGGCCGACGCGGAATTCCACCGGGTGATCGCGGGCAACGCGGGCAACGACGACGTCACCGATCTGCTGCGGTCGGTGCTCTCACTGGTCGGCGAGGAGCGGCGGGCGGCGTTGCGGCTGCCGGGGCAGATCCGCAAGGCCGTCGACGAACATCGCGCGATCCTCGAAGCCATCCGCGGTTCGGACGCGGCGGCCGCGCGGGAGGTCACCCGGCGGCATCTGCTCGACGCCAAGACCTACGTCCACGACTACACGTCACGGGATTGACGTTTCCTTGACGGCGGGACCGGTTCGGCGCGAGTATTATTTTCAGAAGATTATGAAACTTCTGACGGGGGTGTGCGGTGGAGAAGGTCCGGTTCACCGAAGAGAAGGCGACGATGCTGGCCACGCTGTACGGCCGGGCGCTCGACGCCCGCAGTGACCGGCCGATCCTCGGCGACAAGGCCGCCGACGAGGCCGTCAAGCGGATCGACTACGACTTCGGTTCGCTCGGCGTGAACCCCGACATGGGCTTGACCGTCGCGATGCGAGCCAAGCCGATGGACGACTGGGCCGCGGACTTTCTCCGGAAGCATCCGGACGCGACCGTCGTGCAACTCGGCTGCGGGATGGACAGCCGCGTGTACCGCGTCGACCCGCCGCCTTCGGTGCGGTGGTTCGACGTGGACTACCCGGAGGTCGTCGACCTGCGCGGCCGGATCTACCCGGCGCGGGACGGATACCGGACCATCGGGTCTTCGGTGACGGATTTCGGCTGGATCGACCAGATCCCGTCGGACAAACCCGGCCTGGTGATCGCCGAGGGACTGACGATGTACCTCCAGCCGTCCGAAGGCGAGGAATTGCTGCGGCGGCTGATCGCGCGTTTTCCGCAGGGCGGCGAGATGGTCTTCGACGTCTTCAGCAGGCTGGGGATCAAGCTGCAAAAGCTGAATCCCGTGGTGCGCAAGGCCGGAGCGACGTTGTACTGGGGTATCGACGAGATCGCCGAACTCGAACGGCTGGGGCTGACGCTGCTCTCGAAGCTCGACTCGACAGACTACGCGACGCCTGAGGTGAAGGACCGGCTTTCGGGGTCGATGCGGGCGCAGTTGTGGTTCGCGGGACTGTTCCCGGCGTTCAAGAAGATGGGGCGGATCCTGCGATTCCGGTTCTGAGGCGCGTGGCGTTTTTTCCCAGTACAGGAAGGCCCCTTCCTGCGATCTAGCGTGATCAGACGGCGATCTCGCGTGATTGAGGACGGAGGACACCCAGCGGAATCCTGCTACGGGTGTGTTGCCCCTCCAGTCACGCGAGATCGCCGTTCGATCACGGTTAAGACCTGCAGGATCACGCGACACTGGGCGCAAGAAAGGGCCTTCCCCCGCTTCAGGTGAGCCAGGGCGCTGGGTGCCCGCTCACGAGGGTCAGCGGGACTCCAGTACCCGCTCCACGAACCGGTGCAGTTTGTCCTCCAGCCGGAGCACGCGTTCCTCGAGCGTCAGCGTCTCCGACGGCTGCGGCACGTCCGGCTTCAGCTCGCCGCGGATGTACTGGCTGCAAGCGAGGTTCGCGCACGCGTAGATGCCGAGCGTGTTCCCCTCCCGCCCGGGTTTCCCCGCGCGGCGGCCGGAGAACAGCGCGATGTCGGACAGCGGATGTGTCGTCGTGCACAGGCCGCATATGTTGCTCAGCAGGACTCGGCCTTTCGGCCGGGGCGCGGCGCGAAGGGACAGTCCGACGGTTTCCCCTCGATAGGGCAGCACGAGATACGCCCTGGCGGCGGCCTTCGGATCGCGCCAGCCGAGGAATTCCCGTTCCTCCCAAGGGATCTCGTCCGGCCGGGCAGGCAGCGTGACTCCCTTGGCTTCGCCCCGCGTGCAGTTCACGAAGGACGCCCTGATCTCGTCCTGACCCAGCGGTTCCATACCGGCAAGGTAGCCACCGCACCCGGGAACGGGCCAACCGTTTTCCGGCGGAGGTCATACGATCACCGGGTGCGCGGGAAGACGATGTCGAGCCGGTTCCGGCTGGTGCTCAGGACCAGTCTCGGTTTCGCCGCGCTCGGCATCGGCTCCAGTGTGTGCGGCGCCGGGGTCGTGGCGTTGCTGCTGCTCCTCCAGGGCCTGCCGAGCGAGGTCGGCGACCGCGGCTGGATCCTCGGGGTCACCGCGGCCGGGATCGTGGCGCTGTCGCTGGTGGTCGGCACCCTGTGGACGGCGTGGTTGCAGCGGCGCACGGCGGTCTGGTTCGTCTTCGGCCGCCCGCCGACCGGCGCCGAAGCCGCGCGGGCGCTGCGGCTCCCGGTCGACATGGGGATCGTGAGCGGGACGCTCTGGCTGATCGGCACGATCGTGCTCGGCTCGCTCGCCAGGGTGCTCGGATCGTGGATGGACGCCCTCGGGATGGCGCTGGTCATCGGGCTCGGCGGGCTGACCACCGTCGGCCTCACCTACCTCGCCGCGGAGTGGGTCGCGCGGCCGGTGATGACGATCGCGCTCAAGGTGACGCCGCCGACCGGGACACTCAGGGTCACCGTGCGGACCAGGGTGGTCGTCACCTGGTCGCTGGCGAGCGGGGTCCCGTTCCTCGGCGTGCTGCTGGTGGCCACGCCGCCGGACCTCGGCCAGGGCGACCACGTCGCGAGCCTGATCATGCTTTCGGTGATCGGGCTGAGCGTCGGCGCGATCGGGACGGGCCTGCTCGCGAAGGCCGTCGCGACCCCGCTGCACCGGCTCCGGGTCGCGCTGGACGAGATCGCGCGCGGCAACAAGGAGGTCGTCGTCGAGGTCGATGACTCCAGTGAGATCGGCCTGCTCCAGACCTCGGTCAACGACCTCGCCGCCGGGCTCCGCGAGCAGGATCGGATGCGGGATCTGTTCGGCAGGCACGTCGGGGACGAGGTCGCCCGGCACGCGCTCGAGTACGGCGCCTCCCTGTCCGGTGACGTGCGCGAGGTGACGGCCCTGTTCGTCGACGTCGTCGATTCGACGGCGCTGGCGAGCCGCACCCCGCCCGAAGACCTGGTGACGATGCTCAACCGGTTCTTCACCAGCGTCGTACACGCGGTCGGGGCCCGCGGCGGGCTGGTCAACAAGTTCCAGGGTGACGCCGCGCTCTGCGTCTTCGGTGCGCCGACCCGGCTCGCGGACGCGCCGACGGCGGCGCTTTCGGCCGCGCGGGCGATCCGGGACGCCGTCCAGAAGACCGGCGAGCTGGACCTCGGCATCGGAGTCGCGAGCGGACGGGTCTTCGCCGGTCAGCTCGGTACGAGCAGCCGGTTCGAGTACACCGTCATCGGCGACGCGGTGAACGAGGCCGCGCGCCTGACCGAGTACGCGAAATCGGTGGACGGCCGGATCCTGGCGAGCGAGGCGGTGCTCAAGGCCGCGTTGGAGAGTGAGCGCTCACACTGGAAGCCGTACGCGGAACTCGAGCTGCGCGGGCGCCAGGAGCCGACGCACGCCTGGGAGGCGAGCGCGCTCAACCCGGAATGACGTCCGGCCAGCGCAGCAGCGTCGAGCCCCAGGTGAGCCCGGCCCCGAACGCCCCCATCACGACCCGGTGCCCGGGCTGGAGCGTCCCGTCCTTGACGGAGTCGGCCAGCGCGATCGGGATCGACGCCGCGCTCGTGTTGCCCACCTTCTCGATGTTCGAGTACATCACGTCGTCCGCGAGCCCGAGCTGCTTCGCGCAGGTCTGCAGGATGCGGATGTTGGCCTGGTGCCCGATGAACCGGTCGATGTCGCCGACCATCCAGCCCGCGGAAGCCAGCACCGCGCGCGCCGATTCGGCCATCCGCGCGCAGGCGTGCCGGAAGACGGTCTGGCCCTGCATCACCAGGTAGTGGTCACGCGGGTCGTCCGAGCGGCGGTTCTTCGCGCCACCGGCCTCGACCCACAGCAGCTCCGCGAGTTCGCCCTCGCTGTGCAGGTCGAACGGGCCGAGCGCGCCGAGTTCGTCTTCCTCGCCCGCGCGCAGCAGAACGGCGCCCGCGCCGTCGCCGAAGATCGGCACGGTGCCGCGGTCGTCCGGGTCGACGAGCGAGGTGAAGACGTCCGCCCCGATCACCAGTACGCGGCGCGCGATGCCGGCGGCGATCAGCCCGGCGCCGGTGGCGAGCCCGTAGATGAACCCGCTGCACACGGCGTTGACGTCGAACGCGGCGACGCCGTTCAGGCCCAGTTTGGTCGCGACCTGCGGCGCGCTGGCCGGGCACGGCTGGTCGGCCGTCGACGTCGCGAGCACCACGGCGTCCGCGCCGCCCTCCCCTGCCGAGATCAGCGCCCGGCGCCCCGCCTCGACCGCGAGGTCCACAGTGGACGTCCCGGGGTCGACGACCCGGCGCTCGGCGATCCCGGTCCGCGAGCGGATCCACTCATCGGAGGTGTCCAGCCGCTGGGCGATCTCTTCGTTGCCCACCACGCGCGGAGGCAGCCACGAGCCGAGACCGGCGATAACGGCCGCCTGAGATGAGGGCACCAAGAAATCCTTTCGCGCGGAAAAAGAGGGGTCTGCCATTCACTTGTAAGCGCTACCATTCAGTAGACCCGTCAGTTGTGTTCCGGGTCACAATTCAAAGAATTCTCACTTTCTCCCGGAGCGCCGCGCCGGACCAGCATCGACTGCGACCGGCCTGGCAGGCCGGGTGACCGGGCACACGGGCCGCAGCCGTCCGGCCGTCAGCGAGCCGAACCGTGACGCGGTGACACTCGGTTACCATCGGGGCGGTGGCCGGGTGTCGAAGGCGAGGCCCTCGGCAGCGTGATCCACACCGCCCGGCGGCACGGGTGAAGATCGGGCGTTCGGACGACTCGCCCGGTTAGCCTTGCCTGGTGCACACACCCGACCTCGACCGCATGGACGTCGCCATCCTCTCCTGCCTGCAAGCGGACGCCCGCACCATCGCCGAGTCCATCGGCGCGAAGGTGGGCCTGTCCGCCGCGGCCGTGCAGCGGCGGATCAAGCGGCTACGCGAGGCCGGGGTGATCGAACGCGAGGTGGCGGTGCTGTCGCCGCAGGCGCTCGGGCTGTCGATGACGTTCGTGGTGATGGTCGAGATGGAACGGGAGAACCTCGCGGTCCTCGACGGGTTCCGGCGGCAGGTGCTCGCGGACGACAACGTCCAGCAGTGTTACTACGTCACCGGCAACGCCGACTTCGTGCTCGTGGTGACCTGCCGGGACATGGCGGACTTCGAGGCGTTCACCCGGCGGATGTTCTTCGACAACCCGAACGTGCGGCACTTCACGACGTCGGTGGCGATGGACCGGGTCAAGACAGGGTTGACGCTGCCGTTGGACCAGTGACCGGGAAACCCGGCGTCCAAAAAGGACATCGGACCTCGTCACCACGGGTGTCCACCCGAAACGCAAGGGGTCTGTGCCCGGCGTTACACCACTATGGACATATGCAGCCGATAGCGTGAACGTCGCCGCGGCCGCGTCATCCCGCGTCAGTCCGGCCATCTCTTTGCCGAGACGAAAAGTTCGCGCCGCGCGAACCACGAGCACCGAGGAGTGGCCGTGCACACCGACGCAATTCACCAGAGCCAGTTCGTTCTGCTGAACAACAGCAGCACGCCCGTTCTCTCCCGCCTGTCCTTCCACGTCGCGGAGCCGTACGCGGTCACCGTGGCGTTCCGGACCGAGCGCGGCCGGTGGGTCGAGTGGACCTTCGCGCGTGAGCTGCTCGCCGCCGGTCTCACCGACCCCGCCGGTCTCGGCGACGTCCGCGTCCGCCCCGACCTCTCCGAGGACGAGGCGATGCTGACGCTGGAAATCGAGTCACCCGACGGTTATGCGTCGTTCGAACTCGAACGTGAGGACGTCGAGTCCTTCCTCGGATCGACCTTCGAGCTGGTCCAGCTCGGCTGCGAGAGCGAGTACTTCGACGTCGAGGCGCTGATCGAAGAAATCAGTAACGTCTAGAGCGGCCCGCGGTAACAGGCGAAGGGCGGCCCGAGTGCGCTGGAGGCACTCGGTCCGCCCTTCGTCGTGTTCAGGGTCAGCCGAGGACCAGGGACGTCCCGGTCGCGGACATCGCCGGCCGGACCGGGAAGAAGTACGTCACCGAGCTGTTACCGCCCGACAACATGCCCTGTGCCTGGTTGCCCGCGATGAACGAGCCGCCGGAGTCGCCTGCCTGCGAACGCACGTTGGTGGCGGTCATGCCGTAGACCGCGCCCTCGGCGTAGCGGACGGTCTGGTTCTTGGCGCCGACGGTGCCGCAGGTCCAGCCGGTGGTCGAACCGGACTTGCAGACCGAAGCGCCGGTCGAGGCCTCGGTCGAGCCGCTCACGCGGGTGCCGTTGTTGATGATGCCGCGCGGCACCCAGTTGCTGTTGACCCGGACGTGGCCATAGTCGTTGCCGGGGAAGCTGGCGCGGGCGAACGAGCCCATCGCGACCCGGTTGGACCCGGTCACCGTGCCGGGGCCGCAGTGCCCGGCGGTGAGGAAGCCGCCGTTGACCGAGAATCCGATCGAGCAGCGCGAAGAGTTGTTGATGTAGTAGGCGTCGCCGCCGCGGACGTCGTACTTCAGCGTCGGCGCCGAAGTGGTCTCGACCACCGAGACGGCGGTCTTGTCCACACCGGTCTTCTCCAGGTATGAGTCAACGACGCCGCTCTTGCCCGGCAGGACGTTCAGCGTCACACGGTTGGCTTGGGTGTCGACTCCCCAGCCGGTGATCGCGCCGTCCGCCGCGCGCTCACCCGCGTTCAGTCTGTCCACGGTGGAATCGAGCTGGGCCGCCGAGAAGCGCACGAGTTCCGCTTCCGCGCCGCTGGCGAGGACCTGGCCCAGTTTCGCCGCGTCCGTGACGCCGACGCGGAGCTTGCCGGTGGCCTCGTTGTAGCTCGCGCCGCCGAAGCTGCCGGCGAGCGCCGAGGCGAGTGACTCTTCGAGCGCGCCGGCGGCGGTCTCGCTCTGGATCCTGGCGAGTGCCTGTCCGGCGGTCAGTCCGAGGTCCCGTTGCAGGGCGGGAACCATCTCTTGGTTGAGCAGGGTGTCCGAGGACGCTGCCGCGGGGGTACCCGTGACCAGCGCGCCGGTGGCCAGTGCTGCCGTGGCGGCCACACCGAGGAGCTTCGTGATCTTCATGCTTCTCCCTCGTCATAACGCACGGCTCCGGTTCGCCATGCGATGCCTCCCCTGACGGGTGAGAGTTCTGGAACCGGGCAAGACCCGCAATCCGGGTCGGCGCTGGATAGGTATACCCATTCTTCGGGAGCTGAATCCCCTGCTCCAAGGGCGCGCACCTAGCGACGGCACCCGTACGGGCACGTCCGTAAGTAGGGATTCCGGTGAATACCTTGCGTAGTCATGACGACCCCCTGAACGTGGGATGAATCGCCGGATCGAGTTTTTCGCCGATGTTTCGGGCGTCCGGTGATTTTCCCACCGACGATCCGTCAGCCAACCGGTGACGGTGCGTTCGCGGACGGCCTGGCAGGGTGCCCGTGCTGTCCGTGTTGGGTGGTTTACGACCAGGTAGGCAGTGCTTAGGCTCCGCAGGACAACGCACAAGATCGTGTCGGGCTCAGCGGGAACTCCCAACCGAGGAGCGCATGATGTGGCTTGCCACCCCTCGCCCGACCTCGGTTTCGGTCCGCGCCGGATCGACGGCACTCGTGGGCCGCGACGTCGAGGTCTCGGCGATCGTGAAGATCCTGCTGCGCCGTCCCGCCGCCGTGCTGATCGAAGGCGAACCCGGGATGGGCCGCAGCAGGCTGCTCGAAGAGCTGGCCGGACGCCGCGAGTTCGCGGCGGGCCGGATACTCACGGGCGCCTGCCAGCCGATGCGCGAACCGTTCCCGTTCGGACCGGTGCTCGAAGCACTGCGTTCGGCGGGCGACCGGCCGCTCGGCCCGCTCAGCCCGGTCGCCGGGGTACTGAGGCCCTTGCTGCCCGAACTCGCGGAAAGCCTTCCGCCCCAACCGGAACCACTCACCGACCCGTGCGCCGAACGGCACCGCCAGTTCCGCGCCGTCCGCGAACTCCTGATCGCCTGCGGCCCCGCGATCGTCCTGATCGACGACCTCCAGTGGGCCGACGAGGGCACCCGTGACCTGATGCGGTTCCTGGCCGCGGCCATGCCGGCCGAACTCGCCGTCGTCGCGGCCTACCGGACCGGCTCACCGTCGAGGCACGGCGGCGCGGGCATCCCGTTCCGTACCCCGCCGAACGTCCAGACCGCCCGCGTGACGCTGGGCCCACTCGACGTCGAAGCCGTCGGCAAGCTGGCGGAGGAACTGCTGGACCTGCCGAGGGTTTCCGCGCCGTTCACCGCGAAACTCCACGAAAGCACCGCAGGGATCCCGTTCGTGGTCGAGGAGACCTTGCGCGCCCTGCGCGACGCCGCCGGACGGCTACCGATCGGCGAAGTACTTTCGGACCGGCTGCTGGAAAGCCTCGAAGTCCCGATCTCCCTGCGCGAAGCCATCACAGAGCGGCTCGAAGGGCTGCCCGAACCCGCCGTCCGGCTGGCCCGCGCGGCGGCGGTGCTCGCCGTCCCGTCCGAACCTTCCGTGATCGGCGAACTCGCCTGCCTCACCGGCGACGCGCTCCGCTCGGCACTTTTGTCCACTTTGGACGGCGGTGTCCTCGGCGAACTCGGCGGCGATCGCTACGGCTTCCGGCATCCCTTGGCCCGCAAGGCCGTCTACGACACCATCAGCGGTCCGGAACGGACCTTGCTGCATTCCCGCGCCATCCAGGTGCTCGCCGAGCAGCCGGTTCCCCCGCTGACCCTGCTGGCGAACCACTCCCGTGCGGCGGGGCGGACCGAACAGTGGCGTCACTACGCCGAAGCCGCCGCCGACGAGGCCATCGCCCACGGTGACACGTCCCGCGCGATCGACCTGCTCCAGTCCGTCCTGGCCGACGCCGGGCTCGGTGAGGACGACATCGCCCGGCTCGCCACGAAACTCAGCCAGGTCGCGCTGCGCGGATTCCGGCCGGACGTCATCGAGACACTGGAGCGGATCCTCGAAGACCTCACCGACCTGCGGCCCAGTGTGCGCGGGACGATCCGGCTCAGCCTCGGGATGCTGCTGGTCCGCACGATCGGACGGCTCGGCCGGGGCAGGGTCGAGGTGGAGAAGGCGATCACCGAGCTGGTCGACGAGCCGGAGCTGGCCGCCCGCGGGATCAACCTGCTCGCCCAGCCGATCGACGGGCTGACCCCGTTGTCCTGGCACGAGGTCTGGATGGAGCGCGCCCGCGAGGTCTTCGACCGGATCGAAGACCCGGAGCTGCGGCTCGCGCTCCTCGGCGACCGGATCTCCACCCAGGCGCATATCGGCGACGGCTCGGCCTGGACCGAGTTCACCGAACTGCCGGATCAGGGCAGCGGTGTCGCCGAACGCGTCCAGCTCGCGCGGCTGTGGTGCAACCTCGCCGACGCGCAGTCCTGGGCCGGACATCTGACCAGGGCGGAAAAGCTGGTCACGGAAGGGATCCGCCGCGCGACCGACGCCGGCGCGCTCTACGCCGCCGGGCTCGCGCAGGGCACCAGGGTCCGGCTCGACTGGGTGCGCGGCAACTGGTCCGGGCTCGCGGAGGCCACCGAACAGCTTCGCGACGGCTACCCCGATCTCGGCCCGATCGTCATGGAGTCCTCGCTCGTCCTCGGCGGGCTGGCCGCCGTCCGCGGGGAATTCGCCGCCGCGCAACGACATCTGACCGCGGCGAGCGTGCACGCCCCGGAACACGGGCCCATCCCCGTCGTCCTTTCGGCGGCGGGGGTCCTGATCAGGGTGCTCCTCGCGACCGATGACGTCGACGGCGCGTGCGCGACGGCCGACAACGCCGTCTCGGCGGCCCGGCGCAAGGGTGTCTGGGTGTGGGCGGCGGGGCTGGTCCCCGCCGCGGCCGAGGCCTACACGCGAGCCGGGCGCTGGTCGGAGGCGGACGCCGTCGTCGAGGAATTCGCCCGAGGCGTCGACGGCAAGGACTCGCCGGTCTCCCGGGTCGCGCTGCTCGCCGGCCAGGCGATCCTGCTCGACGCGCGCGGCAAACACCCCGCCGCGGCAACGGTTTTCGACGAGGCGGCGGCGGGCTACGAGGCGCTGCCGATGCCGTACCAGGCCATCGGCGCCCGGGAACGAGCGGCACTGTCCCGTCTCAACGCGGGCCGTCTCACCACGGGCGACCGCCCCGCGATCGAGGAACTCGCGGCGGCCGCGGAGGCCTACGAGCGGCTCGGCGCCACCCGGGACGCCGGCCGGTGCCGCCACCAGCTGCGGGAACACGGCGCGTGGGCGCCTTCGCAGCGCGGGCGCCGCGGCTACGGGCAGGAGCTTTCGCCCCGCGAACTCGAGGTCGCGAGGATGCTGTCCGACGGCCGCACGAACCGGGAGATAGCGGACGGACTGTTCCTTTCGCCGCGCACCGTGGAACAACACGTCGCGAAAGTCCTCCGGAAACTCGGGGCCCGATCGCGGACCGATGTGGCCCGCCGGATGTCGACCTACACACCGGCGGCGGCCGACCGGTAGCATCCCGGCGAACGGCCGTTATTCCTTTAAGGGCAGGAAAAGTGCCCGATCGGGCATGGTGATCCATTCCATCGGGTTCAGCGGTGTTCGTATGGTTCCGTACAGTCATGCGCTGTGCTAGTTTGTTTTGGCCATTAACAAAGTCGGCCCCCTCTCTGCAGGTCAGCCGATCAGGACGGGGTCCGACCCCCGTGAGGGAGTAGCGCAGAAGCATGGCTGAACGAGCCGATTTCGCGCTGGGGACGGCAGAGGCGACCGTGGTCGGGCAGGCGCTGGGCGTCGATGTCCGGCTGTTTCCCTTGCGCGTCCGCAACACTTCGATCGACCCGGAACGGTACACCGCCGTCATCCGGAAGGTCTACACCGATCTCGAGCAGCGCCGCCTGTCGGTCAACGGCGAGCTGAACCCCGCCATCCGCACCGCGTTCGCGCTGCTCGCGAACCACCGGATCACCGTTTCCGTCAACGGCATCGACGGTATCGGCGAGGACATCGCCGTCCTCACCCTCACCGACGGCAGGCAGGCGCTCGGCATCACGCAAGCCCACGGCGAAGACCTCTTGCAGTTCGCCCTCTTCTCGGACGAAGAACTGGTCGAGGTCCTGTCCGGGGTCCTGCCGCGGATGCGGCCCGCGTCGACCGGCCGCCGCACGATCGTGCAGAAAGAGGAGCGCGCCGTCTCCGCGATGGCCGCGCGCCGCCAGGCCGAGGCGGAGTTCGACGAGGAGGAGACCGACGCTTTCGGCAACCTCCAGTTCACCGGCGTCGTCCGCGCCAGGACCGAGGCTCCGGCCCCGCGTAACGACGAGAGCGACCTCGAGGTCCTGGAGAAGGTGCTGTCCGGGACCCGGCTGGGCGGCGGGCACATCATCGTAAGCGGGATCGGCCGCCACGGCGAGCGGCTCCGGTCGACGCCGTTGAGCTGGCTCGACACCGAAGACGGCCGGTACCTGGTCTGGACCGAGACCGACGAAGCCTCGGGCGCCGTGATCGGACATTACGACCCGGCCAGTCAGTCGGGCGTGGCGAACGCGATCAAGAACGCCATCGCGGACATCTACTGAACTTACCGATCCCCGGCGAGAGGAGCCTCCGTTGACCGAGGAAGCACAAGAACTGAAGCCGGCGAAGTGGACCTCCGCACGCGTCGGGCTCGCGGGTGGACAGCTGAAGCTGATGGCCAAGCAGGGCAGCTTCGCCGTCGACGAGAGCACCGGCCAGGAGATGATCCGTTCACTCCAGGGTGTGATCGACAGCCTCGAAGAGCGCTGGAGCGCGCTGACCAAGCTCCAGAAGTCACCGCAGATGAGCGACACCGCCACCGCGCGCTGGGTTTCCCAGCACATGCAGGGCACCGCGACCGACGCGCAGGGCCTGCTCACGCAGCTCGAAGCGGCTCGCGCGGAGTTCCCGACCTACGTCGAGGCGATCGAACTCGCCAAGAAGAACTACCGTGAACGCGACGAAGACAACCAGCGCACTCTGAAGCGGATCGACACCGAGATCTAGAGGAGAGACCCGTGACCGAATCCGCGGAGAAGACCACGAAGGTCTCCGACCCGAACTCGCCCGAATACGACAAACTCGACCCGCACTACGACGTCACGGCCGATTCGTCGTCCGAGTACTACGTCGGGCCGCTGGCGGACAAGGCCGCGTCCGGTGACGAGATCCGGGCCGGGGCCACGGTCGGGACCGACCTTCTGTTCAATCTCCTCGGCTGGGGTGACACCGCGCTCAACGGCTTCAAGGACCAGTTCACCCAGAAAATGTACGAGGGGCAGCTGGAGAAGGCGCGTGAAGGTCTCGAGAAGAATTTGGAGATCCGCAAGCCCGGCCAGCCGCCGTCGACGGTGTGGAGCAACGCCACCCACGAGCAGATGCAGACCGCGATCGCGGGCAACGCGGATCCGGCGGCGGTCGGCGAGACCTCCGAGGAATGGGTCCGGGTCGGCAACGACCTGGCCTCGCACCAGCGCAACCTGGCGAAGGCGATCAACGCGAGCACAGCCAACTGGCAGGGTGAAGGCGGCGACGCGGCCCGCGAGCACCTCGCCGGTGTCGGCAAGTGGCTCGGCTCGACCGCGAACGGCGCGACGCTGACCGGGCGTCAGCAGCAGATCCACTCGCAGACCCTCAACGAGACGCAGAAGCTGATGAAGGCCAACCCGCCGGTGGCGTTCAGCGTGCAGGAGGCCAACGCCAACCTGCAGACGATCAAAGATCCGCAGCAGTACATGTCGCAGCTCGGCAAGGACCTCGAGACCTTCAAGAAGCAGCAGGACGCGCGCGATCAGGCCGCGAAGGTGATGACCGACTTCGACAGCACGGTCGGCTCGGCGATCGCCACCCCGGCGTTCCCCGCTCCGCCGAAGCTGCCGACGGCGCAGGCAACCCCGATGTTGCGGGGCGCCTCGGCCGGCAGCGGTGGCGCGTCGCCTGCCTCGCTTCGCGACAGAATGTCTCCCGAAGGCGCTGACGGCACACAGCGGCCCAGCCCCTTCAACGTCGGCTCGGAGGGGACACGGCCGGACGGCATCGCCGCTTCGGTGGACGGGATTCCGCAGAGCGGACCCGGCGGCGGTCCCGGTGGCGTGTCGCCGTTCAACGCGCCGAACGGCCCCGGCGGTCCCGGCGGCGGTGTTCCTGGCGGTGGCATGCCGGGTGGCGGTGTTCCCGGCGGCGGCATGCCGGGTGGCGGTGTTCCCGGCGGCGGCATGCCGGGTGGTGGCTTCCCCGGTGGTGGCTTCCCCGGTGGCGGACCAGGCGGTGGCGGGCCCGGTTCGAACCAGTACCGGCCCGACATCAACGTCCCGAACTTCCCGGCGGGCGGTGGCCCCGGCCCCGGGACGTCGTCGTCGCCCTACTCCCCGAACCTGCCGAAGATCGACGACGGGACGCGCACCACGGGCTACACGCCGCCGTCCGTGACGCCGCCGTCGTTCACCCCGCCGAACATCCCCGTTCCCGAGTCCGGCGGCCCGCGGCCCGGTGGCGGTCTCCCGTACACCCCGCCGAACATCCCCATCCCGAACAGCGGGCCGGGCCCGGTCATGCCGAAGATCCCGCCGATGCCGCGTCCGGGCGGCATCGGCGAACGGCTCGGCGGGCCGACGTTCCCGGACACCGGCTCGTCGTACAAGCCCACGCCCTACACCCCGCCCAAGATCGGCATGCCGAACATCCCCGGTGGTGGTGGCGGTAGCGGAATCGGTGGTACCAGCGGCTTCGGCGGCGGTGGCACCGGCGGTACCGGTGCGGGTGGCTCGGGCGCGGGTGGCTCGGGCGCCGGCGGTCTCGGCGGCGCCGGAAGGTCGACGGGCGCGCTCGGCATGGGTGGCGCCGCGGGTGCGATGGACGCCGAGGCGGCCGCGGCCCGTGCGGCCGGTTCCGGTTCCGGCAAGGCGGGCACCCCCGGTGCCATGGGCCCGATGGGTGGCGGCATGGCGCCCGGCGCGGGCAAGGGGCAGGGCCAGGAGGACAAGGAGCACAAGGTCGCCGACTACGTCGAATCCGACGACCCGTCCTTCTTCGCCGCCGACGAGATCGTGGCACCGCCGGTGATCGGTGACTGGAAGAACAAGGACTGGAAGTGACGGCTTCGTTCGAGGTCGATCCGGACGACCTGACCGCGCACGCGAGCCATCTCGAAGGGCTCGTGGACCGGTTGGACACCGCGCACGGCGCGACCGGTTCGGCGATGTCGGCGGACGCGTATGGCCTGCTGTGCGCGTTCCTGCCGCCCATCATCAACCCGACCGGCGAACGCGCGGCGGAGGCGATCAAGTCGGCCGCGGAAGGGGTCCGGACGACGGCGGACAACGTCCGCACCGCCGCGAAGTCCTATGTAGAGGGTGACAAGACCAACGCGGAACCGTTCAACGCCGATTTCAAGGCGTTGGACATCGGAGGAAAGAAGTGACCGGCACCAACGGTCTCGGGGATCTCACCACGGACCCCGACGAGGCACAACGCAAGATGGACCAGTGGGCCCAAGGGCTCGAGGAAAAGGCGCAGCGTTACGCGGCCGCCCAGGAGCGGACCGAGCAGTTGCGGCTGACCGCGTCCAGCTCCGACGGCGCCGTCAAGGTGACCGTCGGGGCGGACGGCGGCGTGACGGGCCTCGAATTCGGGAACAAGGCGAGGACGTATCCGCTGGAGGAACTGTCGCGGCAGATCCTCACCACCATGCACCAGGCGCAGGCCGGGATCTCGAGCCAGGTCGCCGAGGTCATGCAGGAGACGCTCGGCGACGAGGACCAGGAGACCCGGTCGCTGATGATCGGCACCCTGCGCAGCCGCTTCCCCGAAATCGAAGAGGAAGAGCCGCCGCCGGACGACACTCCCCCGGCGCCTCCGTCCGCCGACACCCCGCAGGCGCCTCGCGAGAGGCGCCACGAAGCACCGGAGGACGAGGGCAACTCGCCCTGGTGAGTCCGCCGTCCGTCGCGTTTCGTCCTCTGGTCGCCGTCGTTGGTAGTGCGAACTACCGCAACCAGAGGACGAAACGCGGGCGGGTCAGGCGGCGGCGAGCGAGACGACGCGGTTCCGGCCGCTGTTCTTCGCCTGGTAGAGCGCGGAGTCCGCGACGTGCAGCAGCCGCTCCAGCACCGTCCCGCCGGACGGATAGACCGCGACGCCGATCGACACCGAAAGCCCTCGCACCGTGCGCGGCCCGGAGGCCGTCGCGACTTCGACCTCGATCGCCATCACCGCCTGCCGGACCCGCTCGGCCACCGGCAACACCTCGGTCTCCGTCGCACCGGGCAGCAGCACGACGAACTCTTCGCCGCCGAAACGCCCGACGGAGTCGTAGTCGCGCACGTGCTCGGAGATCGTCGTCGCGACGACCTTGAGCACGGCGTCTCCCGCGAGATGCCCGTAGACGTCGTTGACCTGCTTGAAGTGGTCGAGGTCGAGCATCAGCACGCCGAGTTTGCTCTTCGCCCTTGCCGCCGACGAAAGCTCCTGTTCGCTCAGCACATGCCACGCGTGCGCGTTGAGCACCCCGGTCTTGCCGTCGATGTTCGCCGCGATCTCCAGCTGCCGCACCAGCACACTGCGGTGCAGCACCAGCACGGGCAGCAGGATGAACGGAACGAGCGCGGGCGCGTGCACGATGGCCAGCGCGGTCGAGGCCCCGAGCACCAGGGTGGTGACTTCCAGCAGGTTGTCGTCACCGGTCCCGAACAGCGAACGCAGGGACCGGCCCCCCGTGTGCAGGTAGACCGAGAGCGCCACGATGAACGCGTTCGCCGCGGTGAACACGGCCGCCGCCTCGACGATCCGCAGTGACCCGGCGAACCCGGCAGGCAGACCGTTCCAGGCGGAGACGATGGCTCCCGACGCCAGGCAGGAGAGCACGATCGC
This sequence comes from Amycolatopsis coloradensis, assembly GCF_001953865.1. Lineage (GTDB taxonomy): Bacteria > Actinomycetota > Actinomycetes > Mycobacteriales > Pseudonocardiaceae > Amycolatopsis > Amycolatopsis coloradensis. The sequence continues at coordinate 367,227 of NZ_MQUQ01000015.1, read as the reverse complement.
CGCCGCGCAGTACACGACGCGGTAGGCGGGACGGTGGCTCATCCCCCGCCACACCCGGAGCCAAAGATGCAGGTAGATGAGCAGTCCGAGGGCGAGCGCGAGTCCCGCCGGGAGGACGAGCACCCCCGCGAACGTCCACACCGAAGTCATGTTGATGTGCGGCCGGTCACAAAGGGTGCGCCGCAAGCGTTCCACCGAACGCGAAAGCTCGGCCTGAAGGACAGCGAGGCCGAGCAGTGATCCAAATCGGACGAATTCCGTGGTCTCGTAGTTCGATCGGAGCAAGGCGATTACCGCGACTGCCGCCGCAAGTCCTTCCACGACAAGAAAAACCGCAGGTACGCCACGTGGTCCGGACCAGAGATCCCACCGTCCGACCCGCGCTCTCAAACGTGTGCCGTCCCCTTCTCCGGCGAGTTCCGTATCCCCCATAATCATCGTCACCGGTCCCCCTCCCGTACACAATTCAATGTATCCGAGGTAGTACTGAGGGTGGCCCGAGTCATTTCCGGAACACACAGATGGAGCAGTGGGAGGGAGGATCATCATGAACGGTCGCGAGGACTGATCCCCTCGATTAACCGGTCCGGCTCCCGGCCGGGAGCCATATATCGGGCCCGGTGGCGATGGCACGTTTCCACGCCATCGCCATCGGGCCCGCCCGCCAGCATGATCCCGATTCCCTGCACGGTCACCAAACTCGTCGAGGTCAGGCCCATCACCTGCGCCCGGACGCCGTCCGGCACCGCGCGGGCCATCAGCGCGACGGCTTGCAGGTGGTAGGGCGCCGCACAGGCCCCGCTGAGCGCGATCAGCGCGAGACAGACCGGTAGCGAAGGGCGAAAGAAGACAAAAAGCAACGGAACAACGGATGCGAAGGCGAGAATGCCCACTATTCGCGTTTTCCGCCGCGCGGGAACCCATTTCGTGAAGATCCACGATCCCATTACCGAACCGACCGGATCGGCCGCGAGAATGAGGCCGACCGCGTAACTCCCCGTCCCGAGTTCGACGGCGAGCGGTGCCGCGAGCCCTTCCGGCGCGATGGCGAACCCGGCGAGCATCTTCAACCCGAACAGCACCCGGATTCCCTTGCCCTGCCACAATTCTCTGGCACCTTCGCCACTGAAAGCCCGCGCTACCCGGCTTTTCACCGAGGATTCCGTGACGACGGGCGCCCGGTGACGGACCCAGGCGGACACGAGCAGTGCGGAGACCACAAAGGTCACCGCGTCGATCACCAGTCCCCAGTGGGGCGTCACGAGCCCGATCACCAGTCCACCACCGCCGAATCCGGCCAGCTGTGCCGTTTGGATGGTGATCGTGCGGACCGCGAGCCCGGCGACGTACCGCTCGCCTTCGAGTACGTCCGGGAGCAACGCGAGTTGCGCCGCCCGGAACGGCCCACCCGCCATCGTCAGGATCACCAGCAGTCCGGCGAGGACCGGCAGCGGCATCCCCGGTACGGCCATCAGCACCGCGAGCGCCGCGCGGAGCAGGTCGCAGACGATCATCACCGTCCGTCGCGAATAGCGGTCGGCCAGCCCGGCGAACAGGGTGCCGCCGATCAGCGTCGGCAGATACGTCAGCCCGTAGGTGAGCCCGGTCAGCCCCGCCGACGCCGTTCTTTCCCAGACCAGCACCGACAACGCGACCCTGGCCAGCTGGTCACCGGCCTGCGAAAGCGCCTCGGCCGCCCACAACGCACGGAACTCGCCCACCGCGAAAGCGGCCTTGAACGTGGTGCTCCGAGCGGAATCCCCCTTTTCCATGAGCCCCTCCCCCTGGCTCACGGTAGTCGATCACTTCCGTTGTGTCAGCGGCCATCCGGCCCACGACGCCCGGCAGTGTCCACTATGGAGAGACGATTTCGGATGGTCAGCGGCCTGCGCCGTAACCCAGCATTCCCTGCGCCATTTCCATCGCCAGCGCGTTCACCGCGGCGGGATCCATCATGTTCCGGAGACCGTTCGTGGTCCGGTCCGGCGCTCCGGTGTCGGCACGCGGCTGCTCCGTCTGCCGCGGCCCGGACGGCGGCAGAGCGACGGTTTGTTCCTTCGTGGCTTTTTTCTTCGTCGGCGCGGGCGCCTGCTGCTTCACGGTGACCGGGACGAAGACGGTCACCGGTGCGGGCTGCGCGGGCTGGGCGACCGGGGGCGCGGCCTGCTGGGTCGCCACCGCGGGCAGCGGCGGCTCGGGCAGCGCGGTGTCGTCGACCGGTTCGAGGGTGAACGTGCCCGCGAACCAGCCGATCGCGAGCAGCGCCACCCCGGCCCCGCCGACCAGCCAGGACCTGGCACGCCGATGGATGACGACGGCCTTGGGCCGCAGATCCTTGTCGACGACCGGTTCGCAGACCGGGGCCCGGACCGGCAGCGGCTGCGGCTCGACCTCGTTCTCCGGGCTGCGCCGGCGCTTCGGCAGGCTCGCCGCGATGATCCCCGTCCGGTCCAGCAACTCGGCTGTCTCGACGGGCACACCGCCACAGAGCGCGGCATCGGTCGACGGACGGCGCTGGGCTGCGCGCGGCATGGGGACCTCCGGAAGGGGAATCACGAACGTGAGCATTGTGGTGCATTTCCGACGCCGCCGTAAGTAACGCACCCCGATCGAGTTATCCCGAGCCGTCCGGACCACGGAGGGTTACTCCGTTCAGAGGCCCCGCATTCCCCACCGCCCCAGCAGTGCGAGTGGGCGCTGATAGAAAGAGCCGAGCACGCGGGGAATCGCGTCGATGACGTAGGCGTCGCCGCCGATCAGGATGCGCGGCGTCTTCCGTTCGATACCGCGCACGATGGTCCGCGCGGCCTTCTCCGGCGTCGTCCTCGCGATCTTTTCGAAGCCCTCGGCGGCTTTGCCGATGTCCCGTTCGACGCCACCCCGCGCGTCGCGGGCGATATTCGTCTTGATGCCCCCGGGATGCACACAGCTGACCGCGACCGGATGCCGGGCGATCAGCATCTCCTGCCGCAGCGCCTCGGTGAACCCGCGCACCGCGAATTTCGCCGCGTTGTAAGCACTTTGCGTGGGCACGCCGATGAAGCCGAACACACTCGAGAGGTTGACGATATGCCCGTCACCCGAAGCGATCAGCTGCGGCAGAAAGGCTTTCGTGCCGTTGACCACCCCGCCGAGATTGATCCCCATCAGCCAGTCGTAGTCGTCCCAGGTCATCTCCTCGACCGTCGCGCCGAGCGCGACCCCGGCGTTGTTCACCACGACGTTGGCGCCCCCGAAATCGACGGCGACCTCCTCGGCGTGCGCGAGAACGGCGTCACGGTCGGCGACGTCCAGTTCGTACGCTTTCGCGGTGGCGCCCGGCTTCTCGCACAGTGCGACGGTTTCGGCGGCGCGAACGGCGTCGACGTCGGAAAGCGCCAGCCGCGCCCCGCGTCCCGCCAGTTCGATGGCGAGCGCCCTGCCGATTCCCGAGCCGGCGCCCGTGATCACCACGACCTTGTCCGTGAACGACTTCATCCCCGCTCCTTGCAGCTCGACTGTTACCGGAGGTAACACATACTACGGCTGTGAGCTTGCTGTGCGTTGATCGATTCAAGCTGTGTTCGTGGACCACTTATGGTGATCTGTAGCCAAGACAGTCGTGGACGAGCGGAAGGAAGGCGATGCGCCGCGCCCTGTTGTTCGCGCTCTGTGTCGTGCTGACCGGTTGCTCCGCCTCGTCGGGCGCCGAGACCACCGCCGACGACACCGGCGCGACAGTGCGGGCCACGCCCGTCTCGCCGCGGTACAACCCGGCGATCGGCGCGTTGTTCCTCGACGGATCGCATTTCTGCACGGCCAGCGTCGTCCACAGTGGCCCGGGAGATCTCCTGCTCACCGCGGCACACTGCCTTCACGACGGTGAAGGCGGCGAGTACGCGACAGGGATCTCGTTCGCGCCCGGCTACCACGACGGCGTCGCGCCCTACGGCTATTGGGACGTCTCGGATCCCCAAGTTCCCGACGGCTGGGCCGATTCGTCCGATCCGGACCTCGATGTCGGATTCGCGACCGCACGTCAGGCGGGCAACCCGAAGTCCCTCGAAAGCGTCACCGGCGCCAACACCCTGGTGACCGGCGGCGGGTTCGCGCACACGATCACCCTGACCGGTTATCCCGACGAACGGGAAGCCCCGGTCGTCTGCCACGGCACCAGCGCCCAGGCCGACACCTACCAGCTGCGCGTCGCCTGCCCCGGCTTCACGACCGGCACCAGCGGCGGCCCGTGGGTGGTCGACCCCGATCCGGCGACCGAACTCGGCACCGTCGTCGGCGTGATCGGCGGCTATCTGTACGGCGGGGACGATCCGGACACGTCCTACAGCAGCTATTTCGACACCGACGTCGCCACCTTGTACCGGAAGATGGACGCGCGGGGATGATCTCCCCATGAGCATCCACGACGTCCCGATCACCGGCGAGCCGATCCGCCTCGGCCAGTTCCTCAAACTGGCCAACCTGGCCGAAGACGGTTCGCACGCCAAAGACCTCCTCGACGCCGAAGAGGTCACGGTCAACGGCGAGGTGGAGGTCCGGCGCGGCCGTCAGCTGACGAACGGCGACGTCGTGGAGGTCGGCGGCGAAGGCGGCCGCGTCGTCCTGGCGTGACTCACGTGCTCAGGCGGCGAACTCTCGTGATGGGACGGCGATCACGCGTGCTTGAGCGGAGATCTCACGTGATTGGACGGCGATCACGCGTGTTCGCGGCCCTGTAGCGGCGCCAGGCGCAGGGCTTTGGCGAGGTCTTCGAGTTCCCGGTGCACCTGCTCGTTCAGCGGGACACCCAGCGCCTGGCACTGTTCGAGGTACTGCGCCTCGCGCCAGCCGGGGTAACGGACCGGGGTCCCGCCGTCCCAGCCGAGCAGGCTGCCGAACAACGCGCTCGCGGCCTTGTAGAAGCCTTCGGCGCTGCGGAGCGTCGTCGGCGCGATGGCCATCACCATGAGGCCGGTGTCATGATCGTGGTCACCGACGCCCGACAGGACCCCGGCGAAGATCTCGACCAGCAGGGAGAAGCCAGCAATCGAGGCGCTGGCTGCGCCCGCAGTGTCGGCGAGGGTGTCCAGGTCCAGGACGAATTCGGGGTACGCGCCGGCGGGGGCGGCCATGCCGAGCGGGTTCGCGGCCGTCCCGTGCTCACCGCCCGCGGCCATCACGAGCCCGATCATGGTGTGCGGCAACGCCCTCGCGGCGTGGTGCCCGGCGCGGCCGAACGGCCCGACGCCGCGGACGGACATGAGCCCGACGCCGTAACGGCCTGCCCGGGTCACCGCCCGGTCCATCGCGTCGCCGACGGCCCACAGGCCGGGCGCGCGGCGGTAGTCGATCAGGGCGGCGGCGCCGCGGTCGGCGATCATCAGCGGTTCGGCGCGGGGCCGCACCATGCCGTTGACCAGCATCGGCAGATGCAGTCTGGTCAGTTCGGCGACACCGGATTCCGGGGTTCCGGTGAGATCGCCGTGGCACACCGCCTCGGCGGCCATCCTGGCGCGTGACCACGGCAGGTCGTGGGCGGTGAGGATCTCGGTGACGAGGTCGACGAGCGCGTCGATCGGGACGCGCTGCCAGACCTGTTCCGGGATCGGGGAGGGTTCGGCCGGTTCGGCGATCGGGACAACAGGGGCACGGCGCAGGGAGCGGGGTCTGAGGGGCACTCCGCCGAGAGTGCCCAACCGTGTTTTTCGGCGTCAACGAACCGGGGCAGCTTCTAACCGACTGTGTGATCGAAGCGCACGAAAGCGTCGGTGGGCGGACGTACCATCGGGGCATGTGCCGGAACATCACCACGCTTCGAGGCCTGGAGCCGGCGGCGACGCCGGACGAGATCGAGGCCGCCGCCCGCCAGTACGTCCGCAAGGTGTCCGGGGTGCAGAGCCTCTCCGACGCCACGCGTGAGCCGTTCGAAGCCGCCGTCGCGGAGATCACCGAGATCACCCGGCGGCTGCTCTCCGAGCTGCCCGCGCGCCGTCAACCCCCGGCGAAGGTGCCGCCGTTGCGCCGCCCGGAGGTCCAGGCGCGGATCGCCGCCAAAGCCACGAAGAGTCAGGCGTCCTGAACCAAGCTCCGGCGGTTACGGTGAGCCGGTGACATATCCGCAAGACCCCTACGGTCAGCAGCAGCCCTATGGTCAGCAGCCTCCGTACGGCCAGCCGTACCAGCCGGGTTATGGCTACGGCCCGCCGCAGCCGCCGCAGGAGCAGGGTCTGGCGATCGCGGCACTGGTCGTGTCGATCGCCAGCCTGGTCGTATGCAGCGGGCTGCCCTCGCTGATCGGCGTCATCTTGGGGCATATCGCGCATTCGAAGGCCAAACGCGGTGAGGCAGGCGGCCAGGGGATGGCGCTCGCGGCGATCATCATCGGCTACATCGGCGTCGCGATCATCGTCGTGCTCTTGGGGTTCTTCATCTTCGTCGGGATCCTGACCGACTGGGACTTCGACTAGCCGGCTTCGACTACATCCGAAGCATCCCGGCAAAGCCTCGTCGGATATCCTCGGCGGCGGTAGCGTGTCCGAGCGGCCGAAGGAACATGTCTTGAAAACATGCGAGGGCTCTGTCCTCCGTGGGTTCGAATCCCACCGCTACCGCCAGTCTTAGAAGACAAAGCTCCCCAGGTCCGTGGACCTGGGGAGCTTCGCGTTACGCGGGTACGAGACCCCAGACGGTCTCGTCGCTACGGCCGCCCACGAAGGGCCGTTGCTCCAGGAGCGAAGCGGTGCCGTTGTTGACCTGCCGCACCGCCAGCGAACTGGCCCGGTTCACCAGTCCGTAGCGCGTGTCGGCGCTCCGGAGCAGCTTCCACTGCTGGTTGGTGGCCGAGCCGCAGTGCGTCTGTTCGAGGAGCGCACCTTCCGCGGTGCTGCCGGAGACCGGCCGCAGGCACTGGCCGCTCCGCTCGTTGACGATCTTCCAATACCCGCCGCCCGCGTCGGTGAGCTTCCATTTCTGGCCGTTGTCGTTCTGCCTGGCCACGTGGGTGATCTTCGCGCCGGCGGAGGTCGAGCCGTCGACCACGGCCGCGCTGTTGCCGTTGGTGGCGACGGAGAGGTAATACTTTTTGCCCGTCTCCGGGCCGGGGTCGGCGACGGGGTTCAGGGTCCACTGCTGGTTGGCCGCCCCGGTGTAGGGCTGCTGGACGAGCGGGGCCGGGTACGCGCCACCGTCGGTGATCGCGTAGCCCGTCAGGTAGTTGAAGATCGCCACCTTGCCGTTGCCGAGCGGCTGGAACGCCCACCGCATGCCGTTCTGGCCGTTGCAGTTGTACTGCAGGATCTGCGTGCCGGGCGCCGTCCCGCTCTGGGCGCTGTCGGCGCACAGCTGGCTGTTGGCGTTCACGAGTTGCAGACCGGTGTTGTACCCCAGGATCCACTTCTGGCTCGTGGAGCCGGTCTGGGGTCGTTTGCTGAGGTTGACGAGCCCGCCGGTCGACGAGCCCACGACGTCGATCGCGTCGCCGCCGGCCCCGGTGATGACGTACGTCTTCCCGCCTTGGGCGTGGCCGTCGTCGTTGTCGGGGGTGTCCTTCTTGATCAGGAACGCGCTGTTGGCGACGTTCCAGTGGGTGGCGAGCCAGCTGCCGGGAACGGGGTTCGTGCTGAAGTAATCGTCGTTGCCGCAGTCCAGCAGCCGATCGAAATCACGCTGGGTGCAGTCGAAGGACTGGGTGTCGCCGTAACACATCAAGTCCCATTCCTGGGAGCAGTGCCCGCCGCCCTGGTAGTGCGGGGCCCCTGGCAGGACCGCGCCGAGCATGTGGCCCACCTCGTGGGCGACGGCGTTGACCCCCCAGCAGGGCACGGCGATCTCGGTGTAGTGCCTGCCGTTGTTGAAGGCGTTGGCGGGACCGGGCTGGTCGTCGCTGTCGCCCCAGGTGCCCGCGCAGGTGTGGGGATTGTCGGAGAACAGGATGTAGTCGCGGTCGGCGTTGTAGTGGCCCGCCTGGATGGCACGGTCGCGGATCGTGCCGGACAGGTACGTGCCGTCGGGCACCACCAGGTTGGCGACGGCGACCTGGCAACCGGCACCGGCGGTCGTCACGTACCGGACGTGCCTGCTGGCGCCCGTCAGCGCGGCGCTGTCGTTGAACGAGTCGTCCATCCCGGACGCGTAGGCACGCAGGGACGGCACGACGGTGGCGTACCGGTCGGGTTGACCGGCTTCACGAACGTAGACCAGCTCGATGCGCTTGCCGGAAACACCGTCTCCCTCGCAGACCACCGGGTTGGCGGCGATCTGGGCTTGAGCGACAGCGGGGGCGAGCGGGGCCACCGGGGTCGCGCCGGGCGGCAACGCCCGAGCGTGATCCCTGGCCGTGGAGGCGACAGAGGTAGTAGAGGTATCGGAGGCGGCGGCACCCGCGGTCTCACCCGCGAGCAAACCACCTACGAGGCCGGCGATCAGCAGCACGCCGGTGTATCTCCGTTTTGCTTGGGACAAGTGCTCTTCCTTTCGCGATGAAGAAACGCACACTTCGACCTGACGCGATAAGAAGGCTAGAGATCAGAGGTATAGACCACCAGGCAGAAGAACCGGCAGACTCGTTAGGCTTCCCGCCATGGCCAAGTACCTGCTGCTCAAGCACTACCGCGGCGCTCCGGCGTCGGTCAACGACGTGCCGATGGACCAGTGGGCTCCGGAAGAGATCACGGCGCACGTGCGGTACATGAGGGACTTCGCGACCCGGCTCGTGGAGACCGGTGAGTTCGTCGAAGAGCGGGCTCTCGCCCCCGAAGGCACCTTCGTCCGGTACGACGGCGAAGGCAAGCCGCCGGTCACCGACGGCCCCTTCGCCGAGACCAAAGACCTCATCGCCGGCTTCATGGTGATCGACGTCGACAGCTACGAGCGAGCGCTCGAACTGGCGAGTGAGCTGTCGGCCGCACCGGGAGCGGGCGGGAAACCGATCCACGAGTGGCTCGAACTGCGTCCGTTGTGGGGCGAGCCGCTCGTCATCACGGAGTGAGCACCGAAATGGACGAGGTGCTGCTCCGGGGCCTCACGCCGAACGTGCTCGGGGTCCTCGTCCGCCGCGGAGCCGACTTCTCGGCGGCCGAGGACGCCGTGCAGGAAGCGCTGATCGAGGCCGTCCGCGTCTGGCCCGGCGACCGGCCGAAGGATCCGAAGGGCTGGCTCGTCACGGTGGCGTGGCGCAAGTTCCTCGACATGGCCCGGTCGGACGCCGCCCGGCGCCGTCGCGAGGATCTCGTCGACGAGGAGCCCGAGCCGGGGCCCGCGCCCGATTCGGACGACACGCTCCAGTTGTATTTCCTCTGCGCCCACCCGTCGCTGACGCCGTCGTCCGCCGTCGCGCTCACGCTGCGCGCCGTCGGCGGGCTGACCACCCGCCAGATCGCCCAGGCCTATCTGGTGCCCGAATCGACCATGGCGCAGCGCATCAGCCGCGCCAAGCGCACCGTCTCCGGTGTGCGGTTCGACCAGGCAGGCGACGTCGCCACCGTGCTGCGCGTGCTCTACCTGGTGTTCAACGAGGGCTACTCCGGCGACGTCGACCTCGCCGCCGAAGCCATCCGGCTGACCCGGCGGCTCGCGGCCGCGATCGACCATCCCGAGGTCGCGGGACTGCTCGCCCTCATGCTGCTGCACCACGCCCGGCGTGCCGCCAGGACCACGGCCGACGGCAGTCTCGTGCCGCTCGCCGAACAGGACCGCGGCCGCTGGGACACCGGGACGATCGCCGAAGGCGTCGAGATCCTGCAAGCGGCACTGGCCCGCGATGAACTGGGGGAATTCCAGGCACAGGCCGCCATCGCCGCACTCCACGCCGACGCGCCTGCCGCCGAAGAGACCGACTGGGTGCAGATCGTCGAGTGGTACGACGAACTCGCGGCGCTCACCGACAGCCCTGTCGTCCGGCTCAACCGCGCGGTGGCCGTCGGGGAGGCCGAGGGACCGCGCGCCGGACTGGCCGCGCTCGCGGAACTGGACGACTCACTCCCCCGGCACACCGCGGTCGCCGCGTACCTCCACGAGCGCGACGGCGACCTGGTCGAAGCGGCGAAACTGTACGGACAGGCGGCCGAGAAGGCGGCCAACCTCGCGGAGAACGCCCATCTGACCCGTCAGGCGGCCCGGCTCAACGCCCTTCTGTGAACCTTGGGCGGAGCTGAGAACCAACTCGTAAACCGGACATAACGCGTGAACCTGTCAGGTCGCGTCCTGCCGACGTCGATCGCGGCGCGGGTCCACCGAGGTGGCACTCAGGTGACCGGCGGCAGGCGCGGGAGGCCGTCGATCTCCGACAGATGCTCCAGCACTCGCCCGAAAGCCTGCCCCAGCACCTTCTGCTCTTCGGGACTCAGCAGGTCGATCAGGTGCTCCCGGACGCCTTCGACATGTGTCGGCGCCGCACCCTCCAGTAGTTCCGCGCCGCGTCCGGTCAGCTCCGCGACGACTCCGCGCTTGTCCGCCGGGTCGCGGGTGCGGCGGATGACGCCCTCGGCCTCCAGCCGGACCATCTGGTGCGAAAGCCTGCTCTTGGTCGAGCCGAGCATGCTCGCCAGTTCCGTCATCCGCATCCGGTTGTCGGACTGGAGTGAGAGGCAGACCAGCACCTCGTAGTCGGCGAGCGTGACGTCGTGGCGCTCGGCCAGTTCACGGTGCAGGCGTTGCCGGAGCCGCATGGTGGCGACGATGTACGAGCGCCACGCGACCATTTCCGGCTCGGACAGCCAGCGCACGTCCTTCTGCTCCACCGCCATCCACGCAGGGTAGAGCGTTGATCGCACCGGGCGCATACCCACCGGTCACTTTTCGGCCCCCGGAAAACCCGGCGGGACATTCGCCCGAAGGAGGGGTTACGAAAAGGTTGAGACTCGGCGAGAAAAGGCGCATTCTTCTTGTCAGCGGATGGTCGGGCAAGTATCGGGCGACTCCTCGTGAGGTCGCCGGACCTGCTCCCAGCCGGGAAGGGTCAGGTGGTGGTATGGCGGGTGATTCTCGCGGTTGACCGCCTGCTGTGTCCCGCGACCGGAACGGAAAGGACCGGGTCGGTCGCGACGGTGAACAGCGACGAGCACGGGTATCTCGGATGCGCTCGACAATTCTCGCGCATTCGGCGTCACTCCAGCCTGTTTCGGGTTCGCGGCCTCTTCGACCGCCTCGGCAGTGCCGGACGCCGGCCCGGTGATCGCGGCCAACCGGCGAACAGAACAAGACAACCTCGGTAGCCCCTGGGTGCGGCCACTTCGCGTGGCCGCACCCAGGCATATCCGGGCCTCTCCGGTTACGCTTCCCCCGTGCGATTCGACGAAGGCGCGGGCCTGGACACCTCCGAGGTCGAGGATCTGCGCGGTGGTGGCGGTGGCGGTATCGGCGGCCGGGTGGCACTCGGCGGCGGCGGGCTCGGCGTGGTCGGCCTCGTCATCTACTTCCTGCTCTCCCAGTTCGGCGGCGTGAGCCTGAACCCGTCCTCCGGCGGGCTGGGCGGCGTGGGCTCCGGGCAGCAGGTGGACAACACGTCGCTGTCGCAGGAGTGCAGGACCGGCGCGGACGCGAACCGGAACCACGACTGCGCGATCGTCGGCATCATCAACTCGGTCCAGGACTATTGGGGCCAGGAATTCCAGCGCTCTGGATCGACTTACCGCAAGGCCACCACCAGCTTCTTCAACGGCGGCGTGAACACAGCCTGCGGCAACGCGACTTCGGACGTCGGGCCGTTCTACTGCCCCGGCGACTCCAAGGTCTACATCGACCTCGGGTTCTTCAACGAACTCCGCACCAGGTTCGGCGCGCAGGGCGGGCCGTTCGCCGAGGCGTACGTGCTGGCCCACGAATACGGTCACCACGTACAGAACCTCACCGGAGTATCCAAGAAAGGCACCGGTAGCGGACCGACCTCGGGCTCGGTGCGGTTGGAACTCCAGGCCGACTGCTACGCCGGGGTCTGGGCGAACCACGCCACGACCGCGCCGACCGAGACCGGACGGCCGCTGATCAGCGAAGTCAGCCAAGAAGACGTCAATTCCGCGCTGGACACCGCTTCGCGGATCGGTGACGACTACATCCAGTCCAAGCTGGGCGGCGGCCGGGTCGACGAGTCGAAGTTCAGCCACGGCACCTCGGCCCAGCGGAAGAAGTGGTTCACCACCGGCTTCCAGACCGGTCAGCCCGCGCGGTGCGACACCTTCGCGACCAACAGCCTGGGCTGAAGGGACTTTCGCCGCATAGGACGCGGTGAAGGGGCCTTTACCCGCATCGGATGCGGGTAAAGGCCCCTTCAGCTTTCGCTACTACGCGGCGACGTGGTGGTCGTCAGCGTGGACGGAAGCTGTCAGGCTCCGCTGCTTGGACCGCTCAGCCGCGCGAAGGGCCTTCGCCTTCGCGGCGCTGCCACCCGGCACACCGTTGATGTTCTCGGTGCTGGTCGCGTAGACGCCCAGCGCCCAGGCGACGGCATCGGAGTTGCGGTCGAGTGCGACGCGGTCGACGTTGCCGAGGTTGTCGCACTTCTGGTGGTAGCACTTGTCGTAAGGAACGTTGGCGCTGCCGCCCCACTTCGCCGCCTGCGCCGCGGTCTTCACGCCTTCGGCACCGGTGAACAGGCCACCCGCCGGGATGCCGGCGAGGATGAAGCCCTGGTAGTCCGAGCGGCCGGTGAAGTCCGTGCCCTCGACCGGGACGCCCTTGCCGAGCTGCAGGTAGTCAACCAGGGTCTTTTCGAGCTGACCCGAGCCGTACGGACCCTCGCCCTCGCCGACACCGTCGGAGTTGTCGCCGTCATAAGCGAAGTACCCCGTGTTCGGCGAGCCGATCATGTCGAAGTTGTAGTACAGCGCGATGTCGAGCTGCTGCTCGAAGCTCAGCGAGTTGACGTAGTGGGTCGAGCCGACGAGCCCGAACTCCTCGGCGCTCCACCAGCCGAAGCGGACGGCGTTGTTGACCTTGGCCTTGCTGCCCAGCTGCAGGGCGGTCTCCAGCAGCGCGGCCGAGCCGGTGCCGTTGTCGTTGATGCCGGGGCCTTCGATGACGCTGTCGAGGTGCGCCCCGAGCATCACGACGTTGTCCTTGCGACCGGTCTTGGTCTCGGCGAGGACGTTGTAGGTGGTCCGCACCTCCTGGAGGGCACGCAGGTCGAGGGTGACCGAGGAGCCGGCCTTGCCGGTGAGCGCCTGGCCGTCGGCCTGGGTGATGCCACCGGTCGGGATCTTGCCGGCGGCCGGGTCACCGAGGGTGCCGTTGACCGGGCCGGGAACGTTGTTGTAGACGATCGCACCGACGGCTCCGGCCTCGGCGGCGGTCGCCTGCTTCTGCGCGAACGAGCAGCCGCCGCGCTGGATCAGCGCGATCTTGCCGGTGACCCCGCCGGCGTAATCGGCCGCTTCGCAGCCGCTGGTGTCGTCGACCGGGACCACCGCGAGCGGCGCGGTGATTCCGCCGGTGGGTGTCAACGGGCTGTAGGACATCATGATGACCGGGACGTCGGCGTCCGCGACCGTCAGCTTCTCCGCGAGGGTTTCCTCGTAGGTGAACGGGAACTCCTGGCGGGTGACCGTGAAGCCCGCCTGCTCCAGCTTCGTGGCGATGTACTCCGCGGACTTCTTGTGGCCCTCGGTGCTGGCGGCCCGGCGGCCGCCGTTCGCGTCCGAGATCCGCTGCAAGGCGATCAGGTGCCGGTTCACTGCTGAGCCGTCGACCTTGTTGACGAGCTGCTTGGCCAGCGCGGGGCCGTCGATCTTCGGCGCGGCTGCGGCGGCGGGAGCCATTCCGACCGTGAGCGCGGCGGTGGCCATCACCACGATCGAGGGAACAATGCTTCTTCGCGAATATGACATGGACGTCACCTTTATGTGGTTTGTGCCACAGGTCAACCGACGTTCGGCGGACTTCCCAGCACCGGGATAGGGTCGTTTGTATGTATGCGATCACCATCCGTGAGCCCGGCGATCCCGATGCTCTCGAATGGACAGAGGTGACGGATCCGGTAGCGGGCGAAGGCGAAGTGGTCATCGACGTCGCCGCGAGTGCGGTGAACCGCGCTGACCTGCTGCAACGTCGGGGTCTTTACCCGCCTCCGCCGGGCGCCGGCGAAATCCTCGGCCTCGAATGTTCGGGCACGATCGCCGAAATCGGCGAAGGCGTCGAAGGATGGCAAATCGGGGACGAGGTTTGTGCTTTGCTCGCCGGTGGCGGCTATGGGGAAAAGGTCGCCGTTCCGGCCGGGCAACTGCTTCCGCTTCCCGCCGAAGTCGAATTGCTGGCGGCCGCCGGACTTCCCGAAGTCGCGTGCACGGTTTGGGCGAATGTGGTGATGCACGCCAAGCTGTCCGAAGGCGAGGTGCTGCTCGTCCACGGTGGCGCGGGCGGGATCGGCACGCACGCGATCCAGGTCGCCAAGGCGCTCGGCGCGACGGTCGCGGTGACCGCGGGTTCGGACGCGCGACTGGAGAGCTGCCGCCAGCTCGGCGCCGACATCGCGATCAACTACAAGGAGCAGGACTTCGTCGAGATCCTGCGCGCCGAGACCGGTGGCGCGGACGTCGTCCTCGACAACATGGGCGCCAAGTACCTCGACCGCAACATCGACGCGCTGGCCATGGACGGCAGGCTCGTCGTCATCGGCATGATGGGCGGGGTCAAGAGTGAGCTCGACCTCGGGAAGCTGATGGGCAAACGGGGCAGCGTCCACGGCGCCGGCCTGCGGGCGCGGCCGCTGGAGCAGAAGGCGGCGATCGTCGCCGACGTCCGCGAAAGGCTGTGGCCGCTGGTGGAGCAGGGTTCGGTGAAGCCGATCGTCGGGCAGGTCGTGCCGATGGCCGAGGCCGCTTCGGCACACCGCGCGCTCGAAGAAGGCACCGTGTTCGGCAAGGTTCTTCTCGCCGCGAAGTCCTAGCGGATCTCTTCCAGGACTCGCACAAGCTGGTTGACCTCGAAGACGTTCGAGTAATGCGCGAGTCCGATGCGGACGGCGCCGCCGACTTCGGCGGCGCCGAGTGACCCGAAGACACCGCTGGTGCCGTCGTCGGCGAAAGCGCAGAGTCCCTGGGACGCGAGGTACTCCGCGACCTCGGGCGACTTCTTGCCCGCGACGGCGAAGGCCAGCGCGGGGATCCGGCGCATGGCGTCCCCGATGACCATGACATGCCGCAGCGAACGCAGGTCCGTGGACAGTTGCGCCAGAAGTCCCGCGTGGTACGACTTCGCCGAACCCAGCGACGTCACCAGCCGCTCGCGCCGCGACCCCATCGCCGCGTCGTCCAAACCGGCGAGATAGTCGATCGACGCGATCAACCCGGCCAGCAACGGGTACGCGTGCGGTCCCAGTTCCATCCGGGCCGGACCGCGCGCGGCCGGGTCGAGCGAGACCGACGGCAGCCGTTCGAGCAGTTCGGGATCACGGAAGACCAGCGCCCCCACCGACGGTCCGCCCCAGGCCTGCGCCGAAACCACCATCACGTCGGCGCCGAGCGCGTTGAGGTCCAGCGGCACGAACGGCGCCGCGTACGTCGCGTCGACGACGACCAGCGCGCCGACGCGTTTGGCGAACTCGATCACCGTCGGGACGTCGGGCCGGGTGCCGACCGAACCGGAGGCCAGCGTGACCGCGACGACCTTGGTGCGCGCGGAGACGAGGTTCTCGTACTGCCAAGCGGGCAGCTCGCAGGTCTCGATGTCGATCTCGCCCCAGCGCACGACCGCGCCGACACGTTTCGCGGCGCGGCGCCACGGCGCGAGGTTGGCCTCCTCGTCGAGCCGGGAGACGACGACCTCGTCGCCGATCGTCCAGCGGTCGGCCATCGCGTCGACGAGACGGCGGATGAGGTCGGGCGCGTTGGGTCCGAGCACGACTCCGGCCGGGTCGGCGCCGACCAGGTCGGCGACCGCCCGGCGAGCGGCCGTGACAATGCTTTCCGCACGCTGGGAGGCCGGAAACGCTCCGCCCGGCCCCGACACCGGAGCACGCATGGCCGTGGATACGGCCGAAGCGACCTGTTCAGGTACGAGCATTCCGGCGGCGCCGTCGAAGTGAATCCAGCCGTCACCCAGCGCGGGAAACAACCCACGGATACGAGCGACGTCGAACGCCATGGGGACACCGTACGGACGTGCGGTTTGGCGCTTGACCCGGGGTTGGGTGCCCGGC
This sequence comes from Amycolatopsis coloradensis, assembly GCF_001953865.1. Classification (GTDB taxonomy): domain Bacteria; phylum Actinomycetota; class Actinomycetes; order Mycobacteriales; family Pseudonocardiaceae; genus Amycolatopsis; species Amycolatopsis coloradensis. Next base: position 351,125 of record NZ_MQUQ01000015.1, on the reverse strand, counting down.
CACGGGGCGCGACGATTCCCGCTACGCTCGGAGACGGCGCCGAAAACCACGCTGCGCTTCGTGCCCGACGTAAGCCAGGATGGAGCACATGACCGACCCAGCTTCCCGTGAATCGACCACCCCCAGCGACGGGGACTCCGCTCCCCACGTCGTGGTCGTCGGTCCCGACGGCACCCCGGTCGGCACCGCGCGCCTCGCCTCCGGCTCCGGCTCCGAGGAGGAGACCTCTCACGAGGAATCGCTCGGCGACCTCGTCGAAGAGCCCGCCAAGGTGATGCGGATCGGCACGATGATCAAACAGCTGCTGGAGGAGGTCCGCGCCGCGCCGCTGGACGACGCCAGCCGCACCCGCGTGCGCGAGATCCACCAGACGTCGATCCGCGAACTGGAGCAGGCGCTGGCGCCGGAACTCCAGGACGAGCTGGAGCGGCTGGTGCGGCCGTTCACCGAGAACTCGACGCCGTCCGATGCCGAGCTGCGGATCGCGCAGGCTCAGCTGGTCGGCTGGCTGGAAGGGCTGTTCAGCGGCATCCAGACCGCGCTGTTCGCGCAGCAGATGGCGGCCCGGGTGCAGCTGGAGCAGATGCGGCGCGGACTCCCGGCCGGACCTTCCGCGGGTGGCGGCACGGGCTTTGGCGGCGGCACCGGCGAGGCACACGGGCCCGGGCAGTACCTCTGACGCCTGTTATGAACGGACCTTTCATAACAGAATTTGTTATAAACGGTCCGTTCATAACACCCGGGGGTTGCGCAGCGGGCGGAAGAACCTCCGCAGGTCCACGATGAGCAGGTCGGGCAGCAGCACTTCGCGGAAAACCTCGTTCACGGTTTCAGTGTCCGCGCCGCTACAAGCGATATTCCCGCGGAACCCAATCCGACATCAGGTCGGCGACGTTCTCGACCCGTTCCTCTTCCGCTTCCCTGCCCTCCGCCCGGAGGAACAGGATCGTGTCGATCAGCTCTTGATGAAGCTTCGCCCGCGACACGCCCCGCTCAAGCTCCCCCGCGAGCCGCGAGCAAGGGCCGGATCTCGAAGATGCTCGTTTCCCTGGTCACGGCTTCAAGGAGTCTGGCCCGGAAATCACCGCTGGCTCAGTCGCCCGCCAAAATGGCTTCCAACCGGTCCAGTACCCGGTCCACGCCCTGCCCGTCCACAACGGACGCGGCCGTCTCCGAGAACCGCTGCCGCGCGACCGGGTCCCGCAGCAAGGTCCGCAGCGTCTCGACGGCTCCGGCGTCCAGCGCCTCCGCGCTCCCCAGCCCGGCCGCCAGTCCGAGGTCGAGCGCGCCCCGGTAGCCCGTCACCTGGTTGTCGACCAGCCGCACGACGCCGGTCGGGACGCCGAGGCAGCACAGCTCGAGCAGCGTGACGCCGGCCGCGCTCACCGCGACGTCCGTCTCCACCAAGAGATCGAGCAAGCCCGGTCCGGGCGGCGCGATGCGGAATTCCTGACCCGGCAGCGCCTCCGGCACGACGGGTTCGCCGCGCACGAGCACATCGGCGACGAACGGCAGTTCCGTGTCGCGCAGGGCGTGCAGCAGCCCGCCGACCGTCCCGGCCCATTCCGTCCCCCCGCCGAGCACCACGGTCACGTGCGGCCGCTCGGCTCCCTCGCGGCCGCGACGCTTCTCTCGCGCCTCCCGGACGACTTCCCGCAGCGGCGCGTAGGCCACTCCCCTGAGCAGTTCGGCGGAACCGTCGTCGGGCCTCAGGGCGGGCGCGAAACCACAGTCGACGACGAGGTCCGCCGCGCGCCTGCCGAACACGTCGTCCTCGATGGACACCAGCAGCGCACCGGCGGCGTTGACGCTTTCGCGTAGCTCGCCGAGGCCGTAGTGGTCGACGATCACCGCGTCGAAGCCTTCGAAGGACGCAGACGGCACCACCGGCACGGACAGCTCATCGAAGCGCGCCGCCAGCCATTCGGCGTTGTCCACCTGTCCCGAGAACACGACCTCCCAGCCCCGCGCGACGGCGCGCTCGGCGTAGGCGACCATGCGCGAGATGTGGCCCGCGCCGATCGTCCCGGAGGCGTCGGCCCGCAGCACCAGTCGCGTCACCGGGCCACTTTTTTCTGCTCGACGTGCGCGTTGAGCTTGGCGAGATCGGGTCGCGCCCGCAGCACGGCGACCACCTCACGCCAGTCGCCGACGCGGTCTCCCAGCTCGGCGACGACACCTTCGATGACCGCCCAGTCCTCGGCGGTGTCCAACGTCACGCGCAGGTCTTCGGCGGACGGGCTGACCACGATCCCGGAGCACGAGTAAGTCTCCGGCCGCGAGTAGATGCCCGAGGTCACGTGCTCCCGGTCGGCGCCACGGGCGGTTTCGACCTGCTCGGCCAGTACTTCCGCGCGCACCAGTTCGGCGTCGAAGCCGCGAGGCAAGGTGCGCACCAGGGTCGTGCTCAGGTAGTCCAGCGAGGGCCGGGCGCGCCACAGGGTGACGAGCTGCCCGATCAGTGCCGGGTCGAGCAGCGGGCAGTCGGCGGTGAGCCGCACCACGGCGTCGGCCGGGTACGACTCGATGGCCACCGCGAAGCGCGCGAGGACATCGTCCAGCGGTCCTCTGGCGACCAGGGCGCCGTGCCGCTCGGCCTCCGCGGCCACCGCGTCGTCTTCGGCTTCGGTGGAGGTCGCGACCACGACGTCGTCGATTCCCGGCGAAGCCGCCGCGGCACGGACGACCCAGCCGAGCACGCTCCGGCCGGACAGGGGCCGCAGCACCTTGCCCGGCAGCCGGGTCGACGACGCCCGCGCCTGGATGACGGCGTTGACCACGTGGGCCCCGGGGGCTCGATCCATGGGTGACATGATGGCCGACGGCAGTAGCACCGAAACGCGGAGGTCAACGATGTCCGAGCTGGATGGCTCCAGCATCCTGCTCACCGGCGGGACCGGTTCGTTCGGCAAGGCGTTCATCACCTACGCCCTGGCCGAGCTAAACCCGCGACGGCTGGTCGTGCTCTCCCGAGACGAGCTCAAGCAGTACGAAGCGCGTCAGCAGTTCGACAACGACCCGAGACTGCGCTGGTTCATCGGCGACATCCGGGACCGCCGCCGCCTCGAGCGCGCGATGCACGGAGTCGACTACGTGGTGCACGCCGCCGCCCTCAAGCAGGTCGACACGGGTGAGTACAACCCGTTCGAATTCGTGCAGACCAACGTCGTCGGCTCGCAGAACGTCATCGAGGCCGCGATCGACACGGGCGTGAAGAAGGTCGTCGCGCTCTCGACCGACAAGGCGTCGAGTCCGATCAACCTCTACGGCGCCACCAAGCTGTGCGCCGACCGGATGTTCATCAGCGCGAACCACTACGCCGCGACGCATCCGACCCGGTTTTCCGTGGTCCGCTACGGCAACGTGATGGGTTCCCGCGGCAGTGTGATCCCGTTCTTCCGCGCGCTGGCGGCCAAGGGCGAGTCACTGCCGATCACGCACAAGGAGATGACCCGCTTCTGGATCACGCTCCCGCAGGCCGTGCGGTTCGTGGTCGACTCGTTCGACCAGATGAACGGCGGTGAGCTGTACGTGCCGCGCATCCCGAGCATGCGGCTGGTCGACCTCGCGCAGGCCATCGCGCCCGGGTCGCCGATGCACGAGGTCGGCATCCGGCCCGGCGAGAAGCTGCACGAAGAGATGATCGCCCCCGACGACGCCCGCCGGACCGTGCGGTTGAGCGATCGGTACGTCGTCCAGCCGCATATCGCGGGCTGGGGCTACGAGCCGCCGTCGGACGGCCAGGCCGTGCCGGAGAACTTCGCGTACCGCTCGGACACCAACGACCTGTGGCTCGACGCCGAGGAACTGCGCGACCTGGTCGAGCAGTATGGCTGAGTCTGATGCCGCCTCCGCGGGAAAGAGCACGTCGGCCAAGTCGTTCCTGCCCTACGGCCGTCAGTCCATTTCGGACGAGGACATCGCCGCCGTCACCGCCGTACTGCGTGGCGACTGGCTGACCACCGGCCCCGCCGTCACACGCTTCGAAGAGGACTTGGCCGAGCACACCGGCGGCACCCCCGCCGTCGCCGTCACCTCGGGCACCGCGGCACTGCACGTCGCCTACGCGGCGGCCGGGATCGGCCCCGGTGACGAGGTCGTCACGTCACCGATGACCTTCGTCGCCACCGCCGCGACGGCCGTGCTGCTCGGTGGCAAGGTCGTCTTCGCCGACGTCGAGGCGGACACCGGGAACCTCGACCCGGCCGCGGCCGCCGCGGCGGTCACCTCGCGGACCAAGGTCGTCGCGGCCGTCGACTACGCCGGCCACCCCGCGGAACTGGACGAACTCGGCCGCATCGCGCACGACAACGGCGCGCTGCTGCTGGAGGACGCCGCGCATTCCGTCGGCGGGAGCTGGCAGGGCAGGCCGGTCGGCTCGCTAGCCGACCTCACCACGTTCTCCTTCTTCCCCACCAAGAATCTCACCACGGCCGAAGGCGGCGCCGTGATCGCCGGTTCGGACGAGCTGCTGGCGCGCGCCCGCGGCTTCCGCAACCACGGGCTGGTGCGGGACAAGGCCGCGCAGCGCTATCCGGACGAAGGCGCGTGGCACCAGGAGGTGCACGAGTTCGGCCTCAACTACCGGTTGCCGGATGTGTTGTGCGCCCTGGGAAGCAGTCAGCTCCGGCGGCTCGCCGAGTTCAAGAGGCGCCGCGCCGGGATCCACGCGCGCTATACCGCAGCACTGTCCTCTTTGGACGGAGTACTGACTCCCGCGGTGCGCGAAGGCGCGGACCCGGTGTGGCACCTGTACCCGCTGCGAGTCCTCGAAGGACGACGTCGTGCGTTGTTCGATCACTTACGTGTCAAGGGAATCGGCGTGCAGGTCAACTACATCCCCGCGTACTGGCATCCGGTGTTCGAGGACCTCGGATACCAGCGGGGCCTGTGCCCGAACGCGGAGCTGTACTACCGCCAGGAGCTTTCGCTGCCGCTGTTCCCGGCGTTGACCGACGCCGACGTGGACCGCGTCATCGACGAGGTCCGCACCTTCTTCGGCTAGATCAAGCCCCAGGTGAGCGCGGTGCCCTTCGGGACATCGGAGGCGAAGGTGCGGCCGAGTACGTTCACGATCTCGGCCGGGGCCAGGCCACCGGCCGGCCGGATCGAGCGGACGTTCTCCCTCGTCACGGTGTCCCCGGCCCGCACGTCCTCGACGACGTACAGGGAACGCCGGAACCGCAGGCCTTCCTTCTCGCTCTCGCGCGGCCCGATCACCGCCGCGCCCAGCGCCTCCCAGGCGCGGTGCGACTCGGTGACCAGCGCGGCCAGCTCGGCGGGCTCCAGGGAGAACTCCGAGTCGACGCCGCCATCGGTCCTGGCCAGGGTCACGTGCTTCTCGATCGCGACGGCGCCGAGCGCGACGGCCGCCAGCGGGGCGCCGATGCCGGGCGTGTGGTCGGACAGGCCGACGAGCGTTCCGGTCACCCCGGCCAGGACGGGCAGCCCGCGCAGGTTGCTCTCGGCGGGCGACGCCGGGTAGCTGGCGGTGCAACCGAGCACGATCAGCTGGTCGTTGCCCGCCTCGCGCGCGGTCCGCACCGCGGCGTCGATTTCGGCGACGCTCGCCATACCGGTCGAGATGATGAGCGGCTTGCCGGTCTTCGCGCACAGTTCGATCAGCGGCAGGTCGACGATCTCCGACGACGCGATCTTGTACGCGGGCGCGTCCAGCGATTCCAGCAGGTCGACCGCGGTGGGGTCGAACGGGCTGGAGAAGATTTCGAGGCCATGGGCGCGGGCCCGCTCGAACAGTGGCTCGTGCCACTCCCACGGGGTGTGGGCGCGCTCGTAGAGCTTGTAGAGGTTCTCGCCGCCCCACAGCGAATGCGAAGCGCCGATCCGGAAGTCCGGGGTGTCGACGTCGATGGTGATCGTGTCCGGCCGGTAGGTCTGGAGCTTGACCGCCTGTGCGCCGGTCTCGGCGATCGCGTCAACGATCTCCAGCGCCCTGGCCAGTTCGCCGTTGTGGTTGCCGGACATCTCGGCGATGACGAACGGCGGGTGCGCCGCCGACAGGACATGTGCGCCGATGCGCACCTCGCTGGCGGTCATCGGGGTACGACTACCTCTTCTTCCTCATCCGGCGGTCGGCGGCACGCAATTCGGTCCAGACGACCTCGCGCGGCTCGCCGTCGACCTCCCGAACATACCTGCGTGTCTCGGTGAAGCCGAATCGCTTGTGCAGTTGCAGGACCTGACGGTTGTCCGCGAGCGTCGCACCACCCAGCCGGCTGAGGCCGAGTACGTCGAAGCCGTAGTCGACGGCCGCGCCCTCCAACCGCAACCACGCGGGGAGGGTCTCCCGGCCGAGCCCTTCGACGTCCAGGTAGAAGTGCCATTCCGCGCTTCCGGCCTCGGTGTCGATGTCGCTGAACAGCACGACACCGGCGGGCACCCCGTCGTGCCGGTAGACGAGCACGCGACGGCTCGGGTCGGCACGGACCGCCTCGAACCAGCCACGATGCTCGTCGGCACCGATCTCGTGCGTGGTGAAACTGACCTTCCGCACCGACGGGTGGTTGCGCCACCGCCGGATCCGCTCGAGGTCGCCTTCTCCGGCCTCGACCAGCGAGCCGGTCATTCGCCTGCCGGGACGGTGGCGGTCTCCTCGAGACGGCGCAACCGGTCCTCGTAACGGGCGATCCCGGCCAGCCGGACGCGGATCTGGGCGTGCTGGCGCTGGATCTCCTGGATCAGGCTGCGCGCCTCGGCCAGTTCGGGCTTGTCGGCGTGCGCCGGCAGCGAGATCGACTCGCGCAGGTCCTCCAGCTGGGCCTCCTGGGCCGCGACGCTCGGGATCAGGCGGTCCAGCTCGGCGCGGGTCCAGCGCAGGTCGCCGCGCGCGTGCTCGAGGCCGCTTTCAGCGCCGTCGAGGCGGCGGCGGTGGTCCGCGGTGGCGTGTTCGAGTTCGTTGACACGCCCGTTGAGGTCGCGGAGCCGCTCGTCGATCCGGAAGTCGATGAGCCGGGCGATCCGGCCGATCACGCCGCTGCGGAGTTTCTGCACTGCCATGGGGTGGTTCCTTCTCGGGATGGGCTGGCTGGGAATTCAGCGCAGGAGTTCGGTTTCGCCGGTCTTCGTCCAGGAGTCCAGCAGCCTGCCCTCGGCGGCGATCCGGTGTTCGGGGCCGACGATGCAGGAGTCGCCCGCGGCGTGCTCCCAGTGGGTCTGGTTCGGGTCGTCGATGAACGAGAAACCGGAGATGACCAGGTTGGCGTGCGGGAAGGACGTGCGCGCGATCCAGGCGGCCAGCGTCCCGGTGGTCGACCACAGGCCCTCTTCGCGACTCGGCAGGCCGAGCGCGTCCGAGAGCGGCAGGACCACCTCGCGGTTCGGCACCGGGACGTAGCCGAGGTCACCGGGCCACCAGCCCGGGATGGCTTCGGGCTCCCAGTGCATCCGCCCCGGCTCGACCAGCAGGTACAGCCGCTTGCGGTAGTCGCGGAAGACATGCTTGGTGGCGCGGACGGCGCGGTTGAAAACGACGACGTGCACCCGGCTGCCGACGGTTTCGGGACCGCCCGGCTCGTCCACGACGAAGCCGTTGACCCGGATCACGAGGTCGCAGGCGTCGATGGCCTTCGCCCGCCGGGAGTCCGGCGACAGCGGCTGGTTCCCCACCACGGCCACCGAACGCGGCTCCGGCCGGTCGGCGTATGCGGCGAGCAGATTCACCATCAAGCTCGCGTCGCCGAGTGCAGCAGTCATGAGGGGAGAAAGTACCAGCACACCCACCACGTCGGGTGCGAAGCCGACGGTAGCTTTCCGTGGTCGGACGGGGCGGCCCCGGCACCGGCCGCCCCATCGGTACCCTCGTTCCCGTGCATGCCACCAGCACGGTTCACGCCGCCGACGGTGCTGCGCCGACCTCGGTTCCGCCGATTTCGGACAGCAAGACCTTCGCGCGCGCGTTCGCCGACATCAAGACCGGGTTCGCCGCCAAGGAGCTGTGGGGACACCTCGGCTGGCAGGACATCAAACAGCGCTATCGCCGCTCGGTGATCGGTCCGTTCTGGATCACCATCAGCCAGGGCGTCATCGCGCTCGGCCTCGGACTCCTGTACTCACAGTTGTTCCACATGCCGACGGCGACGTTCCTGCCCTACATCAGCACCGGGTTCATCATCTGGGGCTTCATCAGCGGCTGCCTGTCCGAGGGCATGGAGACCTTCATCTCCAACGAGGGGCTGATCAAACAGCTCCCGGCGCCGCTGTCGGTCTATGTACTGCGGACGGTGTGGCGCCAGACTCTGATGCTGGTGCACAACCTGATCGTCTACGTGATCGTGCTCGCGGTCTTCTTCACCTCGCTGAACCACCAGTACTCGCTGAACACCGGCAACTGTGACGGGAACTTCTCCGGTATCTGCCACCCGGGTATCGGCTGGTACTCCCTCAGCGCGATCCCCGGTTTCTTCCTGCTCGCGCTCAACGCCGGCTGGGTCACCCTGCTGCTGGGCATCATCTCGACCCGCTACCGCGACATCCCGCAGGTGATCAACTCGATCATCCAGCTGCTCTTCTACATGACGCCGATCGTGTGGCCGATCGACCAGCTGATGGCGGGCGGCGCCCGGGTCGACACCTCGTGGGCGTTGCCGTTCGTCTACGGCAACCCGTTGTTCCACTTCATCCAGATCGTGCGTGCTCCGATGATCGGGCAAGCCGTCAGCCCCTACAGCTGGGTGATCGTCGGTGGCATCACCGTCATCGGCTGGGGTCTCGCGCTGGTCGCGATGCGTAATTACCGTTCCCGCGTCTCTTATTGGGTGTGACAAGTGGTCAGCATTGATGTGCACAACGCCTTCGTCGACTTCCCGATCTTCGACGCTAAGACCCGCTCGCTGAAGAAGCGGGTGCTGGGCAAGGTCGGCGGCAAGATCGGCACCGAGAGCAAGGTGCCGATCATCGAAGCCCTCCACGACGTGACGCTCTCGCTGAAACAAGGCGACCGCGTCGGCCTGGTCGGCCACAACGGGGCCGGGAAGTCGACCCTGCTGCGGCTGCTGTCCGGGATCTACGAGCCCACCCGCGGTTCGGCGAAGATCTCCGGCAAGATCGCGCCGGTCTTCGACCTCGGCATCGGCATGGACCCGGAGATCTCCGGGCTGGAGAACATCATCGTCCGCGGCCTGTTCCTCGGGATGACCGCGAAGCAGATGGAAGCGCGCGTCGACGACATCGCGGAGTTCACCGAACTCGGCGACTACCTGCAGATGCCGCTGCGGACCTACTCCACTGGTATGCGCGTGCGGCTGGCGCTGGGCGTGGTCACCTCGATCGACCCGGAGATCCTGATCCTCGACGAGGGCATCGGCGCGGTCGACGCGGCGTTCCTCAACAAGGCCAAGGACCGGCTGAAGGACCTCGTCAAGCGGTCCGGCATCCTGGTGTTCGCCAGCCACTCGGACGAGTTCCTCTTCGAGCTCTGCGACTCCGCCATCTGGATGGACGAGGGGCACGTCAAGCAGCGCGGTTCGCTGCGCGAGGTGCTCACCGGCTACAAGGGCCGCGACCCGTTCGAGAACATGAGCCAGGAGACGCTGGAGCGGTTCGGCGTCGCACCCGAGCCCGTCTCGACGACGAACGGCGGCCAGGGATGACCAGCGAGACGAGGCAGTTGCCCGAAGGCGCCGTCGTCGGCGTCGTCGTCACGCGCCATCGGCGGGAACTGCTTTCGGACTCGCTCAAGGTGATCGCCGCGCAAACGCGGCCGGTCGACCACCTCGTCGTGGTCGACAACGGGCCGGACCAGTCGGCGCGGGCCATCGTCGAGAGTTACCCCCTCCCCGTCACGTACCTGCCTTCGCACCGCAACCTCGGCGGCGCGGGCGGGTTCGCGCTCGGCATGCTGCACGCGCTTTCCCTTGGCGCGGACTGGATCTGGCTGGCCGACGACGACGGCCGCCCGGCCGACGAGAACGTGCTCGCGATCCTGCTGGACGAGGCCGAAAAGCGGGGCCTCGCCGAGATTTCCCCGGTGGTGTCCAACATCGACGCGCCGGACAAGCTCGCGTTCCCGTTGCGGCGCGGGCTGACCTGGAAGCGCTCGTCGTCGGAACTGGGCGTCGACTTCCTGCCCGGCATCGCCTCGCTGATGAACGGCGCACTGTTCCGCGCGTCCACTTTGGACGTCGTCGGCGTGCCGGACCTGCGGCTGTTCTTCCGCGGCGACGAGGTCGAACTGCACCGGCGCCTTGTCCGTTCGGGACTGCCGTTCGGCACCTCGCTCAAGACCGCGTACCTGCACCCGGACGGCTCGGACGAGTTCAAGCCGATGCTGGGCGGCCGGTTCCACGCGCAGGACCCGGAGAACGAGGTCAAGCGCTACTACACCTACCGCAACCGCGGATACCTGCTGTCGCAGCCGGGAATGCGCAAGATCGGCGCGCTCGAAGTGGTGCGGTTCGGGTTGTACTTCGTCGGCGTGAAGCGGGATCCGAAGGCGTTCTTGCAGTGGCTCAAGCTGGTGCGGCAGGGCCGCAAGGAGAAGTTCTTCCGCTACTGAGACATCCGAAAGGCCAGGGTGGCCACCCGCGCCGATGAGGAAGCTCGACGGCGCGGGTGGCCACTTTTGTTCGCGGGGCAACCTGTGCCCGGCTCCAGTCGTGAATACAGAGCACAAGGACAAGAACCTTATAAGGGGTCAGATCGTGGACGCACCCGTACTCGCTCCGGAAACTCCCGAAGCGAGACCCAGATCCAGACCTCGTTTCGACCGGAACTTCGTCAGCATCGGGCTGGTCGTGGCCCTGTTCGCGGTCCTCGCGTGGAACCGAAGATGGGTGTGCGACGATGGACTCATCGTGCTGCGGACGGTGCAGAACCTCCTGGACGGCAACGGTCCGGTGTTCAACGCCGGTGAACGCGTCGAGGCGAACACCAGCACGCTGTGGACGTACATCCTCGCACTTGCCGGCCTTTTCGGCGTACGGCTCGAATGGGCGGCCGTCATCCTCGGCCTGCTCCTCGCGGTCGCCGGGATGGCGCTCGGCCTCGACGGCGCGCGGCGCCTGTACCCCTCGAAACTGATCGTACCGGCCGGAGCCCTCGTGCTTCTCGGCCTCTCGCCGTTCTGGGACTTCGCGACGTCGGGCCTCGAAACCGGCCTCGTCACCTGCTGGCTCGCGGGCGTGTGGTGGCTTTTGGTCCGCCACGCCACCCAGCCCGACACGCGGCCATGGGCGACGGTCTTCCTTCTCGGGCTCGGCCCGCTGGTCCGCCCCGAATTCGCACTGGTGACGGCGCTCGGGGGCGTCGCCCTGCTCCTCATCGCCAAGCCGGGCTGGAAACGCGCCCTGCTCTGGATTCTCGTGGCAGGCGTACTGCCGGTCGGCTACCAGGTCTTCCGGATGGGCTACTACGGCCTGATCACGCCCAACACGGCGCTGGCGAAAGAAGCTTCGAAGGCCCGCTGGGACCGGGGCTTCTTCTACATCGCCGACCTGCTCGACCCGTACCTGCTGGTGATCCCGCTGCTCACGCTGGTGGTCATCGCGGCGTTGGTACTCCGGAAGCTGACCCGTGCGACGACCATCGTGGTCGTGATGCCTGTCGTCGCCGCGCTCGGCCTGCTGTTCTACGTCACGCGCGTCGGTGGTGACTACATGCACGGCCGAATGCTGCTTCCGTCGCTCTTGCTGCTTCTCCTCCCGGTGCTCGCCGTACCGCTCGGCAAGTGGACCGCGCTGCCGCTGCTGGTGCTCGGCGTCTGGGCCGTGGTGAGCGGCGGCTGGTTGCGGGCGCCCTCGGCGATCGAGCACAAGATCGGCGCCCACGCCATCACCGATTCCCGCGTCTTCTGGGTCGACACCACGGCCAAGTCCCATCCGATCCTGGCCGAGGACGCCGCTTTGGCCCCCGGCTATCTGCCGGAGCTGGCCAAGGCCATGGAAGGCAAGCAGGGGCCGGTCGTCGTGGTGTCGGTCGACCACCGATGGCTCGTCGTACCGGCGCGGGAGCGGACCGTGGTCTCCTCTCCCGGCCCGCTCGGCTTCCCCGGCATGCTGCTGCCCTACGACTACAAGGTGGTCGACGACATCGGGTTGGCGGGCCCGCTGGCGTCGCACTCGATCTCGGTCCCAGGCTGGCCGATGGGGCACGACAAGCTGCTCTCGGTCGCCTGGGCCATCGCGGACGCCGGGCGGGGCACCCCGGAGGAGCTGTCCGCGGCGATCGAGGGCGCGGTACCCGGGGAGGAGATCGCGTCCGCGAGGCGTGCCCTCGCGCGGCCGGAGATCCAGGAAATGCTGGCTTCCGTGCGAGCGCCGCTGACCGGAAACCGGTTCTGGGAGAACCTGGTGCATTCGGTCGGCCGGTCCAGCCTGCGCTACGACCGCGACCCGTACATCGCCCAGCACGGGACCTGAGCCAGGGCAAGGCCCTTCAGGTACTGATGCGGTCGGCGGCGTGACAGGAAAGGCCCCTTCATTCGCGAAATTCGCAATGAAGGGGCCTTTCCTGTCACTCTCGCTGAGAACCTCTATTCGCCGATCACCGGGGGCGCGGTGCGCATGTCGGTGCCGAAGACCTCGTCCGGGTCGCCCTCGACGAGGTACGTCGGACGCTGGTGCTCGGTGTCCTCGTCCCCGTCGGCGTGCTGGCCGCGACCGCCCATGCCACCGCCCATGGCGGGCCCGCCGCGACCGGCGGCGCCACCGCCGAGACCACCCATACCTCGGCCTGCCGCCGCTTCGGCGGCGCCGACACCGCCGGGACGGGCCGCGCCGGACGCGGAACCCGAACCGGGCGTGGAACCGGCGCCGCTACCGGGACCGAAGCCGCTTCCGCCACCACCGCGGCTGTTCCGCCCGTTGTACTCGGAGTCGCCCATCCCGCCGCCCATCATGGGCGCCATCGGCATCGGGCTCATCGGCATCGCGTTCGAGTTCGAGGGGCCGGGTGTGGTGACCGGCGGCGGGGTGTTCAGGAGGCCGGACGGCGTCGTCCCCGAGGGGACACTGCCGGATCCCGTGCTGGATCCGGGGCCGGGCAGGTGCCCACCACCCGGCGGGATGGCGGTGCCGCCGCCGCCTCCACCGCCGCCTCCGCCCCCACCGCCGCCGCTACCGGGCGGGATGTAGGTGTTGCCGGGCGGGATGTAGGTGTTGCCGGGCGGGGTCGAGCCGGGCGGAACCTGGTATGGCTGCGGCTTGCCCGGCTCGTCGATCCCGCCGCCACCGCCGACGCCGAACTTCGGCGGCTCGGCGAACGCCGGCTGCTTCGACGCGGCCTCGTACAAGGACTTGTCGTAGGCGTGCATGGCGGAGGCCGCCTGGGTGTGGGCCTCCTGGCTGTCCTTCTGCTTCTGGATGGACTTGTCGATGTTGTCGCCGAGGTTGAACGGGTTCGACGTCATCCAGCCGCCGACCTCGTCCTTCCAGTTGAAGGGGATCGGCGCCGGCATCACGTTCTTCACGTGGGAAGCCGCGGTGCCCTGGTCGTAGATCGTCTCGGAGGCGAGCTTCGCGTTCTGGGAGTTCGTCTCGGACCACTTGCTGAGGCTCTTGAAGTAGCCCTGCGCGTTGCCCGCCGCGTCGCCTTCCCAGGTGCCCTGCGACGCCGTGACGGCCTTGTCCATCGTCGTCGAGAAGGTGTTGAACGCCTTGTGCAGATCGTGGTACGCCGTGGAGACCTCGGTGACCTGCTCGACGTTCAAGTCGCTCTTGATGAACTGCTCGAGCTTTTCGTGGTCGTAACCCTGGTAGTCCGCGTTCGACGGCTCCAGGCCTTCGACGTACTGGACGTCGCCGTCCTTGGTCAGCTGATCGACGTTCTTGTCGCCGACCTCCTGGGACTGCTGGTGTGCCTTCCCGGAGGCCATGAACTGCTTGACCGCGCCGAACAGCCAGCCGTCACTGGGGTCGACGCCCTCCTGGGCCTTCTGCTGGAAGTACGCGTCACGTGCCGCGGGAGAAAGGTCGGAGACCTGCTTCTCGCTCAGGTTCGGTGTCTTCGTGGTCATCCTGATTCCCCCTTAGCCCTTCGGAAGCTTCGGTTCGACGATGTCGGCGACCTTCTCGGCGATCCCGCAGGCCTTCTCGGTCTCGTCGGCCGCGACCAGCACGTCGACCCGCGCCGACGTGCCCAGTTCGAGCGCCATCAGGCACCCCGCCGGGGGCCTGGGCGCGAGCACGGCCTTGCGCCCGTTGACGTTGCCGGTGGTCTTGCCGTTACCGGCGTCGCTCACCGTGTCGAGACCCTGGGTGTCGCGAACACCGACACCGATCGAGAGGCTTTCCGAGGCTGTCGCCGCCTCCTTGTTCAGCGTGCAAAGACGGGCTCCACCCGCGTTTTCGGACGTCGGTGGCTTGAACGTCCCGTAGGACGCCAGGTCCGTCACGCCGACGAGTGAACACGGGTCGATCGACGCGGTGTCCGCGCCGGACGTGGGCGCGGCGCTGGACGCGCTCGACGACGCGGGAGGGGCGGGACTGGCGCTTCCCGGCTTTTCGCTGGAGCACGCGGCCAGTACCAGTGCGGCCGCGGCGAGCGGCACCACGTAGAGCTTTTTCATCGTCCTCAGGCCTGGACCTTCTTGGTGGCGTCGATCGCCCGGTCTTCGACACCCTTGTACAGTCCGGCGGCCCTGGCCAGCGCCTCGTCGGCGTCCTTGACCACCTGCTCGAACTGCCCGATGACCGCGCTGGCGGAGTTGGCCGACTGGGCCGCGCCCTTGTGGTCGTGTGCCGCGACCGCCTTGCCGTAAGGGTGGCCGCCCAGCTTCGGCGCGTCGTTCAGCGCCATGGTCTTGATCTTCAGCGCGCTGAGTTCCTCCGACATGTTCGCCAGAGCCTCACGAAGCGGCTTGACACCCTCTTCGCTGATCTTGAAGCCACCGCTCTTGGCGGCCGAGACCAGCTTCTGGGTCTCGGCGCTGACCTTGGCGATCGCCTCCTGGTTCAGCCCGCCCTTGGCCACATAGCCGGCTGCCGCGCCCATGGCGGCGCCCATCGAGTAGTCCGGTGCCGCCTGTCCGCCGTCCGCTTCGAAAGCCATCGTCCGCCCCACTGCATCGTCTGCTCGCCCGTGCGTACCGCCCGGCAGTCTACTAGCCGGACACTCGGCGCGACGGTGATCGCCCGATCACCGAAGATCTCCGGAACTGTGACGAAACGGGCGTCATCCCGGTTCCCGACAGTTCAGAACTGGCCTTCGAGCTGGGCGTACAGCTGCTGAGCGATCCTCGCGTTGTCGGCCGGGGCGTAGGTCAGCCAGCTTTGCCCGTCGGCCGCCTGGCGCGAGGTCATCATGAACCGGCCTGCTTCGGTGTCGAACCAGGCCAGCGGCGGGAAGACCTGGCCGCCGCGGATGAACACGCTGAACTGGCCCACCCGCGTCTTCGGCTTCTCGAACATCCGCTCCACCTGCCGCTGCTGCGGGTTCGACCCATGGGAACGGGGACCGCTGACGTTGGCGAAGGGGTCGTAGGCGTCATCGCTGCGAGGGCGCTTCGGCGCGCTGACCGGCTTCGCGATGGTGACGGACTGACCAGGACCCGCAGGGGTGAGCGGCAGCAGGTCGACGATCGACGCGACGATCGCGGTCGGCCTGGTCTTTTCGAAAACGAGCAAGTTCTCTTCCTGGCGCGTGATGACCGCGAACTGGCCGTTCGTCGCCGCCCTCGCGAAGAGCTGCTTGTCCTTCTCCATCTGCGCGACCGCCCAGACGGCGAGCTGCGGGTTGACGAACGTGGCGAGCGCGAGTTCGACGTCGGCGTCGAGTCTGCCGCCGCGCATCAGGCCGCGGCCTTCGAGATCACGGAAGACGGCCTCGCGCACCATCGCGCGCTGATCGGTGGTGGTGCCGATGTGCGGGACGTCGAACGGCACCGGCGACGGCCCGAACCGCCCGTGTTCGAGCAGGATGTCCACCGCCGCCAGCGACAGCGAGAACGAATGCGGCATCGCCTTTTCCCCCCGCGGGTGTCTTGTTCGTCGGGATGAACGTAGTCCACGCACCCGATACGCCCGCAGCGAACCCGCTTGCCCGGTTGTGATCAAGGCTGGTGCCATGGGTCCATGGCAGACCAGAAACCCGCGCTCGTCCTGCATCTCGCCGCCGGTGGGGAGCCGCTGCTCTTCGCGCTCACGACGGAGGAGACCGAACGGCTGACCAAGGACCTTTCGCATTTCGTCCGCACCGGTTCGGTCCAGACGATCCAGACCAAGGACGACTCCGAGGTGGCGATCAACTTCTCCCACGTCGCCGCCGCCTACATCGACGACCTGAACCGCAAGAACCGGGTGTTCGGGCTGCACTAGTCGGCTAATCGCGGGAGAAGAGCTTTAGCAAGCCCGTCTTGATCTCCGGGCGGCTGGCAGCGACCAGCAGGAAGGTCGCTTCCCGGACGAGCCGCTGGGGGTGTCGTCCGGCGAGTACCGACGCGCTGCCGTTGGCCGCGACCAGCGCGCCCGCGGCCCGGAACGCGAGTTCCGCACCGGCCGCCCGGGCCGCGGGCAGCGACGGCGGATCGGCGAGGCCCGCGTCGAGCCGCTCGCGGACGGCGTCGATCTCCGTCCTGATCCCGGCGGCGACGTCGGGCTTCCCCAGCTCCTCGATGAGCCGCGCGGCGCGGGCGGCCAGGCCGAGCGGCGCACAGCCGTTGAGGCGGGAGGGGAAGGTGTTGCCCGCGACGAACTCCGCGTGCGGGGTCTTGCCGTAGACGCGTTCGTCGGCGAGGAAGTAGCGGGTGAAGCCGAGGTGCACGGTGGACGTGCCCTGCGCCGCGACGAGGTCGAGCGGCTGGAGTCGCGCCTTCCCAAGTACGTGAAGGCCCCCTTCATTGCGTCTAGTGCAATGAAGGGGGCCTTCACGTACTTGCCGGGCGGCGGCGACCTACAGCTCGTACAGGCGCTTCCAGTTGTCCCGCGACGTCAGTTCGGGCATGGAGCGCTTGTACTGCTCCTGCACCGCCACGCCTTCCTTCCGGAGCCGCTGGATCACCTTGGCACCGCGACGCGCCAGGTCGAACATCTTCGCGCGGTCGTACGAGCGGACCCGCACGCCTTCCTGCGAAGCGTCGGTGACGACGGCCGTGTCGAAGGTCGCGACGTGCCACCAGTGGGCCTCGTCGATCGGGATCGCGCCGAGCGAGTGGCGGCTGCGGCCGAGCACGCGGTCGAGGATCCGCTTGATCAGCACCAGGCGCTGCATGCTGGGCCGCGGCGCGCTGTTGATGATGCCGATGTCGTTCGACGCGATGCCCGGGACGTCGGTGGCCTTGTGCCGCTTGGTCTCGGGGTACTCGTCGCGGATCCGGCGGATCTCCTTCATCGCGGCGACGCCGCCGTCACGCAGGACCTCCGGTCCCTCGAGGAAGTCCTCGACGGCCTTGATCAACGTGGCGGACAGGCCGTACTGCATGCCGAGCAGGTACCGGACCAGCTGCGCGATGAGCACGCGCGAGAGCAGGTTCAGGTTGAACGGCGAGTGCAGCGCGGCGGTGATGATCGAGTTCCGCAGGTTGAAGTAGCGGTGCCACTCGTCCCAGTCCTTCCAGTGGAAGTCGGCGTGCCAGACGCCGGCGCCCGGAAGGGTGACCGTGGGGAAGCCGTGCGCACGGGCGCGGTAGCTGTACTCCGCGTCGTCCCACTGGAAGAAGAACGGCAGCGGGTAGCCCGTGGCCTTGACGACCTCGTACGGGATCAGGCACGACCACCAGCCGTTGTATCCGGCGTCGAGGCGGCGTTCCTGGCGGTTCGGCTTGAGAGTCTCCTCGTCGACGCCGAGCAGGTCGGCGGTCGAAAGCGAGTGCGTGACCGGCTGGCCGGGTTCGAGGGTGTTCAGCCGGGCGTATTCGGCGCCGACGTGCAGCTGGTTCGGGTGCAGCAGGTTCAGCATCTGCCCGCCGACGATGACCGGGTTGACCGTGCGGTTGGAGAACGCGGTCATCCGGATCACCAGGTCCGGCTCCAGCAGCACGTCGTCGTCCATGAACAGGACGTTCGCGTGCTCGGTCTCGGTGTGCCCGGCGACCTCGTAGAGGCCGCGGGTGAAACCGCCGGCGCCGCCGAGGTTCGGCTGCTTGATGTAGTGCAGCTTGTCGCCGAGGTCCTTCGCGACCTGCTCGAAGCCGTCACGCGACTCGACGAGGTCGGTGCCCTGGTCGGCGACGTAGATCGCGTCGAGCGTCTCCAGTGAGGAGACGTCGGCGGCGAGTGCCTGGAGGTTCGACAGGCAGTCGTCGGCGCGGTTCATCGTGCAGATGGTGACCGCGGTCGGACGGATCTTCTCCGGCGCCTCGACCGTCCAGCGGACGTTCTCGACCCGCAGCGACTGGCCGCCCTCGGTCTCGAGGTCGAGCCAGAGCGCGCCGCCGTCGTAGAACTTGTCGAGCTTCGCGGTGAGCGCCACCTTCTGCTGCTTCGCGCCCGCGATGATCTCGGCGGCGACCACCCGCGAGTCGCCCTCGATGTCGGAAGCACCGACGGACAGCTGCCCGTCACCGGTGACGACGGCCTCGACGGCGACCTCGGTCACGTCGGTCCAGCGCTGCCAGTAGCTCGCGGGGAAGCGCCCGAAGTAGGTGTTGCCGGACACCTTCGACGCCGGCTCGATGGCGATGCCCGCGCGTTCGCGCACGGCGGTGCCCCATTCGAGCTCGGCGTAGAGGTCCTTGCTGACGATGGGGGCCGGGCCGGCGTAGAGCCCGCGCTGCGCGGTGAGACGGCCCTGCGGGGTGCGTTCCGCGAAGCGGGTGTCGTCGACAGTGCTCACCATGGCGCTCGGGGCCTCTCCGGTGACGGCGGCTTTACCGGGCATGAATCCTCAGTTCTCCTCTGTGCTTGTCAAGACTGGGCGGGTGGCGCTTGCGCGGGGCTCACGGAAGACGACCCACTTGAGCATGACGAAATTGATCACGGTCGCGGTTGCCTGCGAGACGACCCAACCGAAAGTGGCCTTCCAGGCCGACTCCGGCAGGACGTGCAGCATCGTGCGGTTGACGCCCACGGCGACGAGGAACGTCACGGCATACAGGAGTACGAAGCTACCGATCTGACGTGCGCCCTCCTGGCGTCCACCGGCGAAGGTGAACTTGCGGTTCAGGAAGAAGGCGGTCGTGGTGCCCACGATGAAGCTGAGCGCGCGGGCGATGTCCACCCACGGCGTCGCGTCCATTCCGAGAGCACGAAGCCCTTGGTAGACGCCGAAATCGACCAAGGCACAGAAGCCGCCCACCAGCGCGAAGCGGATGAGCTGCCCGAACAGCCCAGGGGAGGACGGTGCTGCCGCCGTCGAACCGGCTTGCGGGTCGGTCGCCACCACTGCTCTACCTCATAAACTGCTGGGGCTGGTGCCCAAAGTGTAGAAGCGAGCACTTCAGGGTCACGTTCCGGGCGTTGTTCGGCGTGGTTACCCTGGTCGGCGTGACCCAAGCACCCAAGACACAGCGGCAGTCGCTCATGGGCTGGGCAAGGACGTCGCCGAGTATCGCGGACGTCCTGAGCACCCCCGACGTGGAGACGATCGCCCGCGCGGTGACGCGGGCCGGGGAACGCGGGGTCATCGCGCGCGGTCTCGGCCGGTCCTACGGCGACCCGGCGCAGAACGCGGGCGGCCTGGTCGTCGACATGACCGCGCTGGACCGCATCCACTCGATCGACCCGGATTCCGGCATCGTCGACCTCGACGCGGGCGTCAGCCTCGACAAGCTGATGCGCGAGGGCCTCCCCTACGGCCTGTGGGTCCCGGTGTTGCCGGGCACCCGCCAGGTGACGATCGGCGGCGCGATCGCGAACGACATCCACGGCAAGAACCACCACTCGGCGGGCAGCTTCGGCAACCACGTCGTGTCGCTGGACCTCGTCACCGCCGACGGCCAGGTGCGCACGCTGTCCCCGGAGAGCCCCGACTCGGAGCTGTTCTGGGCGACCGTCGCGGGCATCGGCCTGACGGGCATCATCGTCCGGGCCAAGATCCGGATGACGAAGACGGAGACGGCCTACTTCAAGGCCGACATCCAGCGCACGGCGAATCTCGATGAGACCCTGGCGCTGGTCACCGACGGCTCCGAGGACAACTACACGTACTCGTCCGGCTGGTTCGACTCGATCTCCAGGGGCGCGAAGCTCGGCCGCGCCGCGTTCCAGCGCGGCTCGTTGGCCAAACTGGACGAACTGCCGCCCAAGCTGCGGACGGATCCGCTCAAGTTCAACCCCGGCACGCTCGCGACGCTGCCGGACGTGTTCCCGAACGGGCTGGCCAACAAGCTGTCGTTCTCGGCGATCGGCGAGCTGTACTACCGCAAGACCGCGAAGAACGCGCGAGACCAGATCCAGAGTCTGACCGCGTTCTATCACCCGCTGGACCTGTTCGGCGAGTGGAACCGCGCCTACGGCTCCAAGGGATTCCTGCAGTACCAGTTCAGCACGCCGCTGAACGCGCACGAGCCGCTGCGCCGCATCATCCAGAAGGTCGCCGACTCGGGGCACGTGTCGTTCCTCAACGTGTTCAAGCAGATGGGCGAGGGCAACGCGGCGCCGCTGTCGTTCCCGCACCCCGGCTGGATGGTCTGCCTCGACTTCCCGATCAAGGACGGCCTGAGCCGGTTCTGCCAGGAACTCGACGAGGACGTGCTCGCGCTCGGCGGCCGCCTGTACACGGCGAAGGACTCGCGGACCTCCGCGGAGAACTTCGCCAAGATGTACCCGCGGCTCGAGGAATGGCGCAAGGTCCGCGCTTCCGTTGACCCCGAAGGCGTTTTCGCCTCTGACATGTCCCGAAGGTTGGAACTGTGATCGACGCTGTGGGCAACCCCCAGTCCCTGCTGCTGCTCGGCGGCACCTCCGACATCGCGCTCGCGATCGCGGAGAAGTACCTGGCCGAGCGCCCCCTCCGGGTGGTGCTGGCCGGGCGCCAGTCCCCGCGGCTCGACGCCGCTGCCCAGCGTCTGAAGGACAAGGGCGCCGAAGTGTCCACTGTGGACTTCGACGCCAAGGCCGTGGACACCCACCCCGCCGTGCTGGACAAGGCCTTCGAAGGCGGCGACATCGACGTCACCGTCGTGGCGTTCGGCCTGCTCGGCGACCAGGAAGAGCTGTGGCAGGACCACGCGAAGGCCGTCGAGGTGGCGACCGTGAACTACACGGCCGCGGTTTCGGTGGGTGTCGCGCTGTCGAACAAGCTCAAGACGCAGGGACACGGCAAGGTCATCGCGCTGTCGTCGGTCGCCGGTGAACGCGTCCGCCGCTCGAACTTCGTCTACGGCTCCACGAAGGCCGGTTTCGACGGCTTCTACCTCGGCCTCGGCGAGGCCCTGTCCGAATTCGGTGTGCAGATCACCGTCGTCCGCCCCGGGCACGTGAAGACCAAGATGACCGAGGGTCTCGAGGACGCCCCGCTGGCGCAGACCGCCGAGCAGGTCGCCGAGATCGCCGTCAACGCCTCGCGCGCGGGCAAGGAACTGGTGTGGGCTCCCGCCCCGTTCCGCCTGGTCATGTCCGCCCTGCGGCACGTGCCCCGGCCGATCTTCCGGAAACTGCCGATCTAGGGAACGAGCGCGTCACTCCATTCCTCCCACCCGGGCACGGACGCCCCTCCGCCCCCGCGTTTCGTCCTCTAGTTGCGGTAGTTGCACGTGCAAGGACCGCAACTAGAGGACGAAACGCGGCCCTTAGCGGGTGGCGGGCAGGAGGTAGAGCTTCTGGGTGCCCATCCATGGGGAGCTGATCGTCCAGGTGGCCAGCGCGTTCGGCGGCGGCGCCTTCCGGGTGGTGGCCAGCACCAGGTCCGGGGTCGCGGGCGGGACGCTGTGGTCGAAGAACCGGAAGTTCGCTTCCAGCAAGGCCTTGCCGAGGTCGCCGCTGCGGCTCTTCGTCTCGACGATCGCCGGATCGACCGAGCCGCGGTCGGAGAACTGGTCGACGATGTCGCAATCGCAGGAGTAGGCGAGCGCGCCGACCTCACCGGCGCTTTCCACCTTGCGCCCCCTGGTTAGTTCGCCCAGTTGCGAGCCGATCTGGCGGTATTCGTCGGACGCGGCGTGATTACTGGTGATCGGCGCGAACCGGCGAGGCAGTTCGGGAGTCGCGTAGGCGACGGCGCTCACGAGCACGAAGGCGCCGGCGAAGACTCCCGCGCCGAGCCGGGCACGGCCGGGTACCGCGCAGGCAGCGGCGGCGAGGAACACCGTCGCGCCGATGATGCTGGGCGCGTAATACCAGTGATACGGCGGAACATTCAGCCAGCAGTAGGCCAGATAGTGCGCCGCACCGGCGATCGCGAGTGTCGCGAACGGCGCCAGCCGCTTCGCCCGTTCCGAGCCACGACGGTAGTGAAATGTCCACAGTAGACCGACGAAACCGCCGATCACGAGTGGCAGGAAGGAAAGCGTCGCCGCCACCGGGAAGTTTCGCCAATACAGCAGCGGACCGTTGGTGAAGCTGAACGGTCCCCACGAGCGCTGCATGATCTTGATGACCAGGGTGTCCGGCACCGCCGAACCCAGCACCAGCCAGCTGAACAGGAACCACGGCAGCATCACCGCGAGCGCGGCGAACGTCATGCGCCAGATACCCGCCCAGAACTCGCGGCGCGCGAGGAACAGGACGAACGCGATCAGCAGCAGGTCGACCCGGATCAGCGCGATCAGGCCGATCACCGCGCCCGCGGCGGCGGGGTGGCGTTCGTGCAGGAACACCATCAGCCAGACGACGGCGGCCGAGCCGAGTGCGACTTCGAGCCCGACCGAGGAAATCAGTAGCGGGTTCACCAGCAGCAGGCCCAGCGCCAGCGGGGCGAACCCGCCGGGCAGGCCGGTCGCGACGCCGATGCGGCGCAGGCCGAGCACGAGTGCCACCTGGCTGACGACGAAGACGATCCCGGCGGCGAAGACGGCGTCACGGGCGACGAACGTGACGAGCGCCAGTACGAGGACGTTCAGCGGGGACGTCGCGGTGTTGGCTGTGCCGTCCTCGATCAGGCCCCAATGACCGTGGAAAGCGAGGTTCTTCGCATACGACAGCGTGATGTAGGTGTCGTCGATCAAATGTCCGCTGACCAGCACGAACACCAGGGCCGAAACAACCGCCGCACCGGCGGGCAGCACCCAGGGGCGGGCAAGGACGGCGGCTCCCGGCAGCGCACCGGAGGCCTGGGGAAGTTCAGCGGAGGCGCTTCGCATCACGAACACCGTACACGGTGTCGTGATGATTCCGTTATCTACCCTCCGTGGGACTGGTCACGCCGGGCGGTCCCACGGACGGTGGATGCTCAGTTTCCGTCGTGACGCCAGCCGCGGTCACCAGGGCCGTCACGGAAGTCGCGGTGCGCGCCGTGCCCGTCCGGACCACGGTGTTCACGGGCGATCCCCGGCCGATCGCCATGCCTGCCGACGGCGAGACCGACGGCGGTGCCGATGACTCCGCCACCGAGAATGAAGCCGAGCAAGCCGACCGCGACCAGCTGAGTGGCCCGGGCGGCGGCGAAGCGGCGGAAACCGCTCTTCCGGGGCGCCACGACCGGCTGAGCCGCGGGAGGTGACGCCGGGGTTTCGGCGGGTTGCTCGACCGTCTTGTCCTCGTCATCGGACGGCCGCTGCGGGTCGCTCATCTTTCGCTCCTAAGTCGATGGGGGCGGGCGTGGTGCCCGCCCCCATCACCGAGGATGCGTGCGCAACCTGTGGATGCGCTGTGTCCCAGCTGTCGAATCAGAGGTAGAACGACAGGAACAGCGTGACGACCCAGCTCGCGCCGAGCACCTGGAGCACGCGGTCCTTGAGCGCGATCTCCTCCGGCTCGCCCGCGTTGCCGCCGTCGACGTCGACGGCGTAGCGCAGGACGGCCACCACGAACGGGACCATCGAGACGACCGCCCAGACCGAGTCGTGCTCGACCTGGCGGATCTCGAACGCCCACAGGCAGTAGGACATGATCAGGATCGCCGCGGACGTCGCCCACACGAACCGCAGGTAACTCGCCGAGTACTTCTTCAGCGAAGAGCGGATCTTCGCCCCTGTGCGCTCGAAGAGCATGATCTCGGCGTAGCGCTTGCCCGCCACCATGAACAGCGAGCCGAACGCCGTGACCAGCAGGAACCACTGCGAAAGCGCGATCCCGGCGGCCACACCACCGGCGATCGACCGCATCAGGAAGCCCGAGCCGACGATGGCGAGATCGACCACCGGCTGGTGCTTGAGCCCGAAGCAGTAGCCGAGCTGGACGGCTTCGTAGACCGCCAGAACTACCGCGAGCTGCCAGCTGGCGAAGAACGAGATGCCGAGGCCGGCGGCGAAGAAGAAGCCCGCCGCGACGAAGGCCACCGGGACCGGCACGATCCCGGCCGCGATCGGCCGGTTCCGCTTGGTCGGGTGAGCCTTGTCCGCCTCGACGTCGATCGCGTCGTTGATGAGATAGACCGAGGAGGCCACCAGCGAGAAGGCCGCGAAGGCGATCAGCGCGGCGACCAGCAGGCCGGTCCGGTCCGTCGACTTGGAGAAAGCGAAGAACGGTGCGGCGAACACCAGCACGTTCTTCACCCACTGGCGCGGGCGTGCCGTCTTGATGATGCCGCCGACGAGACCGCCGGCGACCTTCTTCGGTTCGGCGGCCTCTGTCGCGGCCACGGGTTCTACGTCGTCAGGCTTGGAATCGGCCTTCTCGGTCGTTTCACTCATCGTCGCTTCAGCTTCCTACGTATCAAGCCGCCGACTACGCCCCCAAGGGCCGCTCCGGCCAGAACGTCGGTCGGGTAGTGGACGCCGAGCACGAGCCGGGAGGCCAGCATCGGCGGTACCAGGGCCGGGACAAGGTTACGCCCGGTCAATCCGGAGTAGAGCACCGCCGCCGCCGTAGTGGAGGTCGCGTGCGAGGACGGGAAGCTCAGCTTGCTCGGTGTGGAGACCAGGACCTCGACACTCGGGTGGTCCGGTCGCGGCCGCCTGACCACGCGTTTCACCGCGATCGATGCGGCGTGCGCGCCGACGACACCGACCGCCGCGACCAGCCAGTCCTTGCGGCGTTTCTTGTCGACCGCGGCCCCGACGAGGCCCAGCGCGAACCATCCCGCGCTGTGCTCGCCGAAGTGCGAAAGACCCCGTGCCGCCTTCACCGTGACGTCACTCTTCAGGACGCCCTGTGCCTTCGCCAGGACCGCTACCTCACCCGTGGGTACGCCCTTCTCAAGCATCGAGGGACCCATCCAGAGGCGCGCCATCGGTCAGGTGCGGCGCGATCTTGTTGTCGAACGCGGACAGCGCCGAGCCGATGGCCATGTGCATGTCGAGGTACTTGTAGGTACCGAGACGGCCGCCGAACAGCACGTTCTTGTCCTTGGCCTCGGCCTTCGCCAGCTCGCGGTAGGCCTCGAGCTTCTCGCGGTTGTCCGGGGTGTTGATCGGGTAGTACGGCTCGTCGGCCTCACCGGCGAAGCGGGAGTACTCGCGGAACACGACCGTCTTGTCGTTCGGGTAGTGCTTGCGCTCCGGGTGGAAGTGCCGGAACTCGATGATCCGGGTGTAGGGCACTTCTTCGTCGTTGTAGTTGACCACCGAGGTGCCCTGGAAGTCGCCCGTCTCGACGACCTCGGACTCGAAGTCCACCGTGCGCCAGGTGAACCGGCCGGCGGAGTACTCGAAGTAGCGGTCCAGGGGGCCGGTGTAGACGGTCGGCGTGCCGGCGGGGATGTGCTCGCGGACGTCGAAGTAGTCGACGTTCAGCCGCACCTCGATGTTCTCGTGCTCGGCCATCTTCTCGAGCCACGCGGTGTAGCCGTCGACCGGCAGACCCTCGTAGGTGTCGTTGAAGTAGCGGTTGTCGAAGGTGTAGCGGACCGGGAGCCGGGTGATGATGTCGGCGCCGAGGTTCTTCGGGTCGTTCTCCCACTGCTTGGCCGTGTAGCCGCGGATGAACGCCTCGTACAGCGGGCGGCCGACCAGCGAGATCGCCTTCTCTTCGAGGTTCTGCGCGTTCGCGGTCTCGAACTCCGACGCCTGCTTCGCGATCAGCTCACGGGCCTCGTCCGGCGTGTGCGACTTGCCGAAGAACTCGTTGATCAGGCCCAGGTTCATCGGGAAGGAGTAGACCTGGTCCTTGACCTTGGCGAAGACCCGGTGCTGGTAGCCGGTGAACTCGGTGAAACGGTTGACGTACTCCCACACCCGCTTGTTCGACGTGTGGAACAGGTGCGCACCGTAGCGGTGCACCTCGATCCCGGTCTCCGGTTCGGCCTCGGAGTAGGCGTTCCCACCGATGTGGTGGCGCCGCTCCAGCACGAGGACCTTCTTGCCGAGCTCGGCCGCGGCCCGTTCGGCGACGGTCAGCCCGAAGAAACCGGACCCGACCACGATGAGGTCGTAGCCGGTGAAATCGGCTTCAGTAATCTTGTCGGGGTTCGTGTGCGCGCTCACGGGCGTCGAGGGTACGCAGGTCGCCTCGGTGCTCTGCATCCGAGCACCGGTTTCCACCTTCGACAGACACATTTTAGGAAGCAGTGCCTACTCCGGACACCTTCTGGTCCTACTTCGGTGCGACCCTCACTTACCTGGCCGTACTGGCGATCCCCGGCGGTCTCGTCGGCCGGGCCGCCGGTCTGCGCGGCTGGGCCCTGGCGGGGCTGGCCCCGCTGTTGTCCTACACGGTAACCGGCCTGGCCGGTCCGTGGCTGGCACTCGCGGGCGTGTCGTACAACCCCCTTACCGTGGCAGGCGTCACTGCCGTGCTCGCCGGGGTCGGTTTCGGTCTCAGAAAGCTGGGTCAGAGCCGCGGCTGGATCAAGCCGGGTGCCGAGGAGCCGCCGACGGAGTGGCATCCGCGGGCGCACTACGCCGTCGCGGCCTGTGTGGCGCTCGCCGTCGGGATCTCGATTGTCGTGGTGCTCTCGGCCCGCGGCGGGACGACGGCGGTGTTCCAGCGCTGGGACACCGTGTTCCACGCGAACGGCATCCGCTACATCGCCGAGACCGGCGACGGCTCGCTGACCGGTATGGGCACCATCAACTGGTATCCGGACGGCTCGTTCTACCCGAACGCGTATCACCTCGTCGGCTCGCTCGTGTACTCGATTTCGGGTACGTCGATCCCGGTCACGCTGAACGCCATCACGATGCCGGTCGCCGGGATCTTCGCGCTGTCGATGGTCGCCCTGATCCGCCAGCTCGGCGGGCGGGCGGTGTTCGCGGGCTGCACGGCACTGGTGGCCGCCGCGGCCACCACCGGCGCGTACGAGTCGGTGTCCAGCGGGCTGCTGCCGTTCGCGCTGGGGATCGTGCTGACGCCGCTGGCCGTGGTCGCGCTGGCCCGGTTCCTCGCGCGGCCGGGCCTCGACACCGGATTCGTCCTCGCGCTGACCGCCGTCGGGCTGCTGGCGGCGCACTCGTCGGCGTTGTTCGGGGCGCTGCTGTTCGCCTTCCCGCTGGTGGTGCAGCGCTGGTACCGCGCGTTGCGGCACAAACCGCTCGACGGTGTGCCCGAAGGCCGCGGCGGGCTGCGGGTCGTCGGCGGCGACGTCGTCAAGATGGTGCCGGTGATGGTGGCGAGCGGGCTGCTCGCGGCGCCGCACATTCTCGGCGCGCTGAAATTCACTTCGGGTTCATATCCGTACTACGCCTGGGGCTCGGATTTGCCGGTGGTGAAGTCGCTGGGGCTCCTGGTGACCTTCCGGCAGGTGCTGAGCGTGCCGCAGGTGTGGCTGACGGTGCTGTTGGCCATCGGCGTGCTGAGCCTGTTCCGGCTCGGCCGGATGCGCTGGATCGGGCTCGCCGCGCTGGGCTTCTCGGCGCTGTTCGTGCTGGTCGCCTCGTTCGGCGCCGAACCGTGGGTGATCTCGCTGTCGCGGCCGTGGTGGAACGACCGCTACCGGCTGATGGCGCTCGCCGCGATCCCGCTCTGCCTGCTGGCCGGGCACGGGATGGCGGAACTGCAACGCTGGTTCGCGAAATGGGCGAGCGGCCGGTCCTGGGTGAAGAGCAGGCCCGCCCTTCCCGCCCGGCTCGGGCTGGCGACCGCCGTGTTCGTCGTGGCCGCGTCGGCCGTGCTGACCAAGGGCTTCTACACCGAGTCGAACGCGCACGCGGTGTCGTTCCTGTATTACAACGGCCCTGAGGGCGAGGTCACCCCGCCGGTCAGCGCCGACGAACTCGCCGCGATGGACCAGCTCACCAAGATGAACATCGGGCCGGACGAGAAGGTGCTCAACGAGCGCTTCGACGGAACGGCCTGGCTGTACGCGATCACCGGTATCCGCCCGGTCGCCGGGCATTACGACCCGGGCGTGCCGCCGCCGGACGCGAAGTATCTGGCGCTGCACTTCCGGGACTACGACACCGACCCCGAGGTTCAGGCCGCGGTGAAGCGGCTGAACATCAAGCACGTCCTGATCGGGAGCACGCCGATCAAGATCGGCGAGCCGCCCGCGCCGGGGCTGCGGGATCTGGACGGGCTGAGCTTCCTGCGGAAGGACTTCGGCAACGCGGGCGCCTCGATCTACACGCTGACCCGCTGAGGTCTCGTGAGCGGGTACCGAGGGTGTCTTAGGTACCTACCGGGGTGCGCGTATGGCGGTTTCGCGTGATACCCCACAGACGAGCAGGTGGCGGAACCGGTTGACCCGGCCCGCCGACGCCACCCGATCGGCCTAAGAGTTCTTGCCTTGGAGTACCGGGAGTACGTCGCCTGCGACCGTCTCGAGGGTCGACTCGCGGCCGACGTAGTAGTCGCCGGACCGCGGCCAGTGCGTGACGATGTCGGTGAACCCGAGTTCCCCGGCCCGCCCGGCGGCGTCGGTGAACGCGTCGACGCTGGAGAGTGAGAAGACCGGCGCCGAGTCGAGGCTCAGGAACCGCTGCACGCTCGTCTTGTCCCGGCCGACGGCCTCGACCCGCTCGTCGAAGGTCTTCACGCGTTCCGCGATGCCCTTCCACCATTCGTCCTGGGTGTCGGCCTTGCCCCCGGTGGTGACCCAGCCCGCGCCGAACCGCGCGGCGAGGGTCATCGTGCGCGGGCCGTTCGCGGCGACCAGGAACGGCAACCGGGGCCGTTGCACGCAGCCGGGCAGGTTCCGGGCGCCCTTGGCCCGGTAGTACTCGCCCTCGAAGTCGAACCCGTCGGTCATCAGCAGCCCGTCGAGCGCTTCGACGAACTCGCTGAAGCGGTCCGTGCGCTCCTTGACCGAGAGTTCGGGGCCGTCGAGGACGGTGGCGTCGTAGTTGGACGGCGGGACGCCGGCGCCCACGCCGAGGATGAAGCGGCCGTCGGAGATGTCGTCGAGGGTGGTCAGCTCACGCATGAACGGCACGGGATGCCGCGCGACCGGCGACGCCACGTAGGTGCCGAGTCTGATCCGCGACGTCACCATCGCGGCCGCCGTCAACGTTGGCATCGCACTGAACCACGGGCCGTCGACGAGGTTCCGCCAGCCGAGGTGGTCGTACGTCCAAGCGTGGTCGAAGCCGTATTCCTCGGCGGCCCGCCATTTCGGCTCGGCCGCCCACCAACGATCTTCCGGAAGAATCACGATGCCTACGCGCACACCCGGGAACGTACCGCGAAGCGAAGCTTCTGCTGTGAGGGCGGTGGCGGGGGCATGGATGGACTAGCGGCGCCGGGCGACACTTCGCCCGATGGGTGGATGTTCGGGGACAATGTGCCGGTGGAAAAACCCCTTCTGATCGCGTCCGACGTCGACGGCACCCTGCTCGGCCCGCTGGAGGTCCTGTCCGAACGCACGATCGGCGTCGTCCGGCGCGTCGCCGCGGCCGGAGTCCCGTTCGTGCTGGCCAGCGGCCGTCCGCCGCGCTGGATCGCGCCGATCGCGAACCCGCTGGACCTGACCGGGTACGCGGTCTGCGCGAACGGCGCGGTCCTGTACGAGATCGGGACGGATCGGATCGTGGCGGTCCACGGCCTGCTGGAACCCCAGTTGCTGCACGACGCCGTGAGTGCTCTTGATCACGCTCTTCCCGGCTGCCGGTACGCCGCGGAGCGGGTCGGCGAGTCCGCGCTCGACCCGGAGATGCGCAACTTCGTGATCGAGCCGGACTACCACAATCCGTGGGGCAACCACGAGGGCACGGAGGCGCCGCGGGCCGAGGTGCTCGGGCATCCGGCGATCAAACTGCTGATCAGCAGGCGCGGGATGAACTCCGACGAGATGGCGCGAGCGGCGCGCGAAGTGCTCGACGGCGCCGTCGACATCACCTATTCGACGAACACCGGCCTGATCGAGGTCGCCGCGCGTGGCATCACGAAGGCGACCGGGCTGGCCGAGGTCGCCGATCGCCTCGGCGTCCCGGCCGAACGGGTGATCGCGTTCGGTGACATGCCCAACGACGTCGAGATGCTTGGCTGGGCCGGGCACGGGGTGGCGATGGCCAACGGGCACCGCTACGTCCTCGACGCCGCCGACGAGGTGACGGCGCCGAACTCCGAGGACGGCGTCGCACAGGTGCTGGAGCGCTGGTTCTAGGTCGCGGCCGAACGCCGCCGTGTCGTCCATCTGATCACGCGAACCCGCCGCTGAAGGGCGGCGCGCGTGACGGAATGGACATCACGCGTGATCAGACGGACGACACGGCGGTCTAGCGGCCTTCGCGATCGAGCTTGGCGGCTTCCTCCGGCGTCGGAGCGGTGCCGCCGAGGTGCGCGGGCAGCCACCAGCGCTCGTCGTCGGAGGACGGCTTCTCCGGATAGCCCGCCTGGACGCGGTCCACGAGCGCGGACATCCGCACGCGAAGGTCCTTCGAAAGGACTTCGGCGTCTTCTTCGGCCTTCGGGTGCATCGCCTCGCCGACGAGGATCGAGATCGGGACGTGGCGTTTGGTCAAGTCCTTCGGGTGGCCCTTGGTCCACAGCCGCTGCGTGCCCCACAGCGCCATCGGCACGACCGGCACACCGGCTTCGGCCGCCATCCGGACGGCGCCGGATTTGATGTCCTTCACGGTGAACGACCGGCTGATCGTGGCTTCGGGGAACACCCCGACGACCTCTCCGGACTTCAGCCGCTCGACGGCTTCCCGGTACGACGCGAGGCCCGCGCCGCGGTCGACGGAGATGTGGTGCATGCCGCGCATGAGCGGCCCGGCGACGCGGTTGCCGAAGATCTCCTTCTTCGCCATGAACCTGACCAGGCGTTTCGCCGGCTGCGCGCCGAGCCCGCAGAAGATGAAGTCGAGGTAGCTCACGTGGTTGCAGGCGATGACCGCCCCGCCGGTCGACGGGATGTGCTCGGTCCCCTCGACTCGGATGCGGTTGTCCAGCACCCGGAACATCAGCTTCGCCGCCATGATGACGGGCGGGTAAACGAGATCGGCCATTCGCCCAGGTTACGCTACCGTAGGGTAGCCAACCTACGGTCGCGTAGGTCACACGCGTTCGCGGCCGAATGTCACCAGCGCCAGGACGACGCCGAGCAGCGTGCAGTACAACGCGATCACCTGGTGCTTGACGTTCTCCAGGCCGTCGCCCAGCGCGGCCAGCGCGAACTGGCCGGCGGCGACGGCGAGCAGGAATCCGAGCGCGACACCCACCGCGCCACGCCGGGTCTTCCAGCCACGCCAGGCGATGCAGGACCATATCGGCAGCAAGGCGAAGAAACCCAGTGGTGCCAACAGTTTCGTCACCGTCGACGCGATCGGGACGCGGTGTTCCTGTGCCTCGGGGGCGAAGCCGGCCGACTGGTCGAAGCTGCCGAGGTACGGTGGCCGCGCGGTGAGCAGATCCCCTGCCGCGCGGTCCAGGATTCCGATGGTGCGCAAGGGATGCGTCGCGAAATACCCGACGACGTTGCGCCTGCTGATCTGCTCGCGGTACTTCGGGTACTCGGGATCCAGCGTGGCGGGCCGCGGATGCCACCAGCCGTTGCCCGCGTACTGGCCGAACGAGTCGGGCAGGCCCAGCGCGGCGAGATCGGCGCCGGTGTCGTGCCGACCGTCCACAATGGTCAGAAAGATCGTGTTGAACATGTTGATCTCGCGTGAATCGTCGCCAGGACGCGCGGCGAGGGAGCCGTCGGGCAGCTTCGCCGGTTCGACGGTCTGCTGCGCGTAGGCCGTGCCTCCGGCGAGCGCGCCGACGACGAACACCACGGGAAGCCATCGCTTCAGACCGCGGACGCCCGCCGGGCGGACGAGCACCGCGGCGAGCGCGAGCAACGGCAGGATCATCAGCGTCTGGACCTTGGCGTTGACCGCGACCAAGCCGCCGAAGAGCAGCACCGCCAGGCCCGCGTAGCGCCACCAGCCGGGCCGCGCGGCCACCAGCAAGCCTCCGACGGCGAGCAGAAGACCCAGGAACGCGGCACCTTCGCCGAGCACGGACGCGAAGTAACCGAAGAACGCGGAGTCCGCGACGACCAGCAACAGCCCTACGGCCGCGAAGCCCTGGACACGGCGTGAGTACGGCAGTCCGACGACGATCAGCGCCACCGCCGCGGCGGCGAGCACGCTCATCAGCACGCCGAGTACCACCAGGCTGAGTGTCGCTTCGAGGCCTAGCAGCCCGCCGATCGACCGCGCCATCCGCGCGAACCAGCTCTGGGTCAGGAGATACGTGGCGTCACATTCGCCGGCGGGGGCGGTGTAGGCGAGGTGCACGAACTGCTCCGGCTTGCCCTTCCACGGGATTCCGGCGCCACACAGCACGCGGAAGCCGTCGCCGTTGTCGGACATCGCGACCGGCCGCGGCACGAGGAAGCGGAGGAGCAGCACGGTGAGCGCGGCGGCGAACACGCTGAGCCCGAACAGGCGCGAAGGTGCTTCAAGCGCTGCTGGTCGGCTCAGGGAGACACGGTCGTCGACACTCACGAAGGGCACGGTACGTGGCGGAAGTCGGGCGAAAAGTCGAGGGCGGCCGTGACCGATCGTTCGACGTCGGCCCGGAGGAACACGGTGAGCCACGATGAGGTTCCTTCACGCGCGAAGGTCGCGACGCGATACCTCGACGCGTACGCCGGGTCGATCACACAGGACTGTGTCGCCGAGTAGCCGCTGTCGGTGATGACGGCGATCGTGGGACGCCGCCGGGAGACGACGGCCTCACCCGCTTCTTCGGTCTGACCGCGGACGCCGACGATCTGCAGTTGTGTCCCGGCGTGGTACGACAGCACACCGGGCGCGGAGGTGCTCACGACCGAACCCGGCGGCAGGTAGACGTCGAGCCAGCGGCCGATCTCCTCCATCTGCGCGCCGTGGTCGTGCCAGGCGCGGACGCGGGGCAGCATCTCCGGGCTGAACACCGACACCAGCACCGCGAGCCCGGACAACGTCACCGCGGCGGCGGGCATCAGCCGCTGGATCGGCGGCCGCGGCCGCGGGCTCGGTTTCGGGGCCGCGGTGAGCACGCCGTAGACCGAGACCGCCGCCACGGCGAGCAGCGGCGGGATCGGTGCCAGCAGGCGCCACGCCGGGCCCTCGTCGCCACCGAAGAACACCACGAACCCGGTGAGCGCGACGGCGGTGAGGAGCATCAACCAGGTCAGCGATCTGGCCTCGGCCTCATGCGGCGTCCGGCCGTTGCGGCGCAGGAGCAGCGCCACCGCCGCGACCAGGCCGAGCAGCAGGAAGCCCTGGTGCACCACCGAGAAGCCCGAGAGGTACTGCCAGCCGTGGTCGACCCGCGCCGAAACCTCGATGTCGAAGGGGATGAGCACCGACGTCGGCAGGACTTGGCCGTAGTAGATGACCCGCCACGCCGTCCACGGCGCGGCGAAGACGAGCCCGCCGAGCAGCCAGCCGGCCGGCGACCACCATGTGTACCGGCCGCGCAGCGCGGCGACGACCAGCCAGCCCCCGACAAGCACCGCGAGCACCGTCCCCGACGGGCGCGTCATCATCGCGAAGGCGACGAGCACGCCCGCGACGACCGGACGCCGGGACGCGAGCGCGGCGAAAACACCGAACAAGAGCAGCACGAACAGCGGCGTCTCGGTACCTGATCCGCCGGACGCGGCGAGACCCCCGGCGCCCGCGACGAGTACCGCGGCGGCCACCCCGAAGGCCTGTCGCGGCTCGCCCGCCGCCCGCGCGACCAACCGGTTGACCGTCACGTTCGCGAGCAGCACGGCGCCGAGGGTGGCGAGGATCCCGAGCACGATCGCCGACATCTCGATATCGGCCCCGAACGCGGCCTTCGGCAGCGCGATCGCGATCATCCAGAGGAAATTCGCGTAACCCTCGATCCGTTCACCGGTGTTGAACACCGGGCCATTGCCGTCGACGATGTTCTGCGCGTAACGGAAAGTGATGTACGCGTCTTCCGCGATGGTCGAGAACACCAGCTGGTGCACCAAGGAGAAACCGAGGGTCAGCGTCAGCGCGGCGACCCGCCAGTTCTTGTCGGCGCTGATCTTGGGCCAGGCCACGATGACGAAGACGGCGACCACGAACCAGGCGACGACGAGCGCGACCACCACCTGATCCCACCCTTCGGGCCGAGCCACTCCCCTGACGGAAAGACTACGGTCAAGTATCGATCGTCGCGCCAGGGTGTTTCTTTCGGCGCAGTTACTTGACACGAATGGGTGAGCAAAAGTGCGCGCGGAGTAGGCGTCGCTCCGCCGTTGCCCCATCGGGATGTGACTCGTTCGTGCGACGACGGTCGGCCGTTGACCTGGGTTCCCCTTCCGTTCCGCACGGCGGGGGTTCCGTGCGGATTCCCCGCTCGAGGATCACCGAGACCTCCGCGCTGACCGATGTCGTCACGGCCTGTGCCACCCTGCTCGTCCTCGGCGTTCCCGGCCTGCTCACCGGTCTCGCCGCGGGCCTGCGCGGCTGGGTGCTCGCGGGCATGACGCCGTTGCCGGGCTACGCCGTCGGCGGCCTCGCCGGACCGGGGGCGACCGCCCTCGGACTCTCGTTCACCCCGTTCACGTATGCCGTGGCGACGGCCTTGTTCGCCGGTGCCGCGTATGGCCTGCGACAGCTCACCCCGCGCCGATGACCCGAAGAACCACTTGTGGGCAAGGAGACCGCGTTTCGTCCTCTAGTTGCGGTCCTTGCGCGGGGCAACTACCGCAACTAGAGGACTACTTGCGTGGGCCGGGTGGGGCGTGACCACCTGCACTGGGCATATCGCGAAAGCCACTTTAGGGACACCTGATGTCCCGAAAGTGGCTTTCGCGACACCCAGATCGGGACCCTGGCGAGCACGTAAGACGCCGCCTTTCCCCCTCACGACCACCGGGACGAATCGCGTTTCGTCCTCTAGTTGCGGTCCTTGCGCGGGGCAACTATCGCAACTAGAGGACTAAACGCGGGGGGCGGCGAGGCGGGCGGAGAGGGCGGCGCCGCCGGCGGTGATCAGGTCGGCGACGGTGAACATGACCCGCGAAGCGACGGCGAACGCGGTCGCCTGGCCGACGGTGAGGCCCGAAGCGGTCAGGACGGCGACCTGCGCGACCTCGCGGACACCGACCCCGCTGGGCAGGATGAACGCGAACGTCCCGACGGTCATCGCGACGGCCATCGCGCCGACGCACAGCACGAATCCGCTGAACCCCGGCGTGCCGACGGAGTTCGCCAGCAGCCACAGGTGCACGCCCTGCAACGCCCACGCGGCGGTCGACGAGCCGAACACCTTGCCGATGACCGACCAGCTCAGCCGGTGGTCCAGCGGCGGGCGGCGCAGGATCCGCAGCACCAGCGAGGTGCCCCAGGTGAGCACGCGCGGGTGCAGCATCGCCAGTCCGACCGGGATGAGCACGAACAGCCACATCGCGCGCGGGCTGTTGCTGAACACCGCGGGGGCCGCGAGCAGCGAGACGACCAGCGCCGACACCACGCCGACGCCGAGCTGGATCAGCGAACCGGTGAAGATCCGGGCCCTCGCGAGCCCGGCCTTGCGCCCCAGTTCCATCTGCAACAGGTACGCCCACACCGAACCCGGCACGTACTTGCCGAGCGAGCCGACGAGACAGATCTGCGCGCCCCTGGCGTAGCCGATCGGCTTGCCGAGATCGTCGACCATGACCTGCCAGCCGTAGGTCGACACCATGATCGCGGCGATCAGCGCGAGCAGGCTCAACGTGGAGGATTCCCAGGCGACATCGGACAACGTCCGCCAGAATTCACCCCACGTGGCGACAAGTGTCTCCGCCGCGAAACCGACGACCGCGAGGATCGCGATCCAGCGGACGACGTCGAGGATCTTCGCCTTCGTGGATTTCGGCTGCTTTACCGCAACCGAAGACTCTTCGGGCATTTCGACGGTCGTCACTGAACCTCCTCGCACAAGACTCTTTCGCCGCTGGTCAGGCCTGTACGGTCACCAAACGGCTGAACTCGGTCAGCAGATCGTAGCCGTCCCAAATCGCGGAGAACGTCAGGGCCGATCCGAAGGGAACGACGCGATCGACACCGCGGCCCGCCAATTCCGTCACGAATTGCGTCAATTCTTCCTTGCTGAAGCCGAATTGACCGACAGTTTGATCCTTGCGCAGCACGATCGGAACGAGGTCGGAAAGCGTGTCGACCCGCGCGTTGGCGAAAGTGCCCGCGCCGAGCCATTCGCGCGGAAGGATCGCGGGGTCGGCCAGTTCGAGCGTCGCGATGCCGTTGCCCTGGAACTCGATGCCGTCGACCAGCCCGTCGACGGCCGCGCCGTACGCCGAAACCCGCTTCTGGACGGCCATCGCGGGCTCGGTGACGTGCTGCTTCTTCGCCAGCACCTCGGCGAGCAACGTCCGGAATTCCTGTCCGGCTTCGCGAGCGCCCGCCTCGTCGCCGACCCAGAACACCGCACGCGGCGACGAGCAGGCGGCTTGGTCGAACCAGTATGAGTCGTTGTAGAAACCTTCGGCGGCACCGCGGCGCTCGGTCTCGGAGGCCTCATGCCAGCCACGCACCGACGCGACCGCGAACGAAGACCGGTCCGGGAAGGTCAGGTCACGCGCGTGCGGCGCGAGCGGGTACTTGCGCAGTGCCGCGACCGAGGCGTCGCCGCCCCAGATGACCCGCAGATCCGCGGCGAACGACAGCGCACCGCTGATCGCGTCACTGCGGTCGTAGGTGACCATGCGCTGGGTCGCGGTGATCGCGGCGGCGGTGTCCGCGTCCACTTCGGACAGTGCGGCGTTCAGCGCCTCCAACACCGTTTCGGCGGCACCGGCCGAACGCGACGACACGCGGACGACGTTGTGGTTGCCCGCCAGCGCGGAAAGCGCCCACGAGTACACGAAAATCGTGTCGACGTTGGCGGGCGGCACGTGGAAGACCAGCCCGCGCGGGAACCGCAGCGCGTCGCCGGAAGTCTCCAAAGTGGACAGTGCTTTGGCGATCTCTCCCTTGCGCAGGAAGAAACCGAGCGACGCCAGCTCCGGGAAGCGGCGAGCCGTCGCGGGCGCGAGGAGCTTGCGCGCGAACTTCGTCAGGAACTCGACGACACGCGGGTCACCGACGCGAAGTCGTCCACCGACGGGCTCGGCCCGCAGCTCTTCGACCAGCGAGGAGACCTCGATGCCGCCGCCGAGCGGGAAACGCTGCTTGAGAGTCATGCCGCCGCTCCCTGGAAGGTGTCCGAGCAGCCGCGGGCCTCGGCCTTGGGCAGCCTGCCCATGACCGAGAAGTGCTTGCCAGGCCAGTCGCCGTCGTCGATTCCGTTGTAGACACCGAGGTCCTCGGTGAGCAGGACGTGGCCCGGATACGAGTTCGGCAGCGTGCTGACGACCTCGATCACCCCGGGCTCGCCGACCGGCTGCTCTTCCCAGGTTTCCGGGTTCCGGATCACGACGTCGGCGAAATCGGGGCAGTACAACGAGTTCCCGGACGGTCCTTCGAGGAACACGGTGCCGATCTGCTCGATCATCCCGTAGTAGTTGTGGATCCGCTCCAGGCCGGTGTCCTCTTTGAAGCGACGGCGGAACTCGGTGTTGTCGACCGCTCGGTCGATCAGCTTCTTCCAGCCGCCGGAGTGGATCAAGATCCCGTTGGACAGGTCCAGCTCGTGCTCACGCGCGACCTCGTAGAGGTACTGCCACACCATGAAGGTGAAACCGAAGATCAAGAACGGCTTGTCGCCGTAGGTCGCGAGGAACGTCTTGACCGCCTCGACGTCCGGCTGGTCGTTCTCGTCCAGCACGTACGTGTGCTTGCGGCCGAAATTCGCCATGCCCAGCACACCCGCGCCGCGCGCGGAGAACGAGCGGCGGTTCTTGATGATGCCGATGGTGTCGACCATCAGCATCGGCAGCCGCTCGCCGCCGAGGACCTCTTGCAGCGTCGCGCCGAGCTGCTTGGTCTGCGCGCCGGCGGCGGCCTTGTCCAGGTAGATCCGCGACGCGCCCGCGCCGGTGGTGCCCGAGGACGTCAGCGTCTTGAAGATCTCGGACTCGGGGATGCTGCGCAGGTCGTGCGTCTTGAACATCCGCACCGGCAGCCAGGGCAGGTCCGCGATGGACTCGAACGACGCGTCCCGCGCGATGCCCAGGGACGAGAGGATGCGCTCGTACCCCTCGGAGTTCTCGCGGTGGTGCGCGGTCAGCTCGGCGAGCTGCGGAAGCAGATGCTTCTCGCGCTCAG
The DNA here is from genome assembly GCF_001953865.1 of Amycolatopsis coloradensis. GTDB lineage: Bacteria > Actinomycetota > Actinomycetes > Mycobacteriales > Pseudonocardiaceae > Amycolatopsis > Amycolatopsis coloradensis. The sequence goes on along the minus strand of NZ_MQUQ01000015.1, from coordinate 312,676 downwards.
CCTGCGAAAGCGTGAACACACTCATACCTGGGCCTCCAGCGACCGGTAGTCGATCTTGCCGCTGGCCAGCAGCGGCACGGTGTCGCATGCGCGGACGTCGAACCCGCTGGTGTGCAGGTGCAGCCGCTCGGACAGCGCCTTCGCGGCGTCCTTGCACATATCCTTGTCGGCCCCTTCGGCGAACAGGACGACCTTGTCCCCGGCCGGGACGGCGGCCACGACGTCGATCCCCACCGAAGCGGAACGCACGGCGTGCTCGAGATCATCCAGGCTGACCCGGTTGCCGAAGACCTTGCCGATTCGCTTGAGCCGTCCGGTGATGTAGAGGAACCCGTCCTCGTCGAGGTAACCGAGATCGCCAGTGGGCAGCACACCGCCCCATTCGTCGCCCGCGGCCAGCCCGGCCTCGTCGTCGGCGTAGCCCATCATCACGTTGGGCCCGCGATAGACGACCTCGCCGACGATCTTCGGATGCGTGGTTTCGGAACCGTCCTCGCGCCGGATCGCGAACGAGCCACCGGGCAGCGCGGGCCCGGCCGAACCGAGCTTCTCGGCGAGCCGTTCCGCCGGGACGGTGGTCATTCGCGGGGCGGCCTCGGTCTGCCCGTACATCACGAACATTTGCCCGCCGACCTCGCGGATCTTGTCGTTGAACTGGGCGACGAGGTCGTCGCGGAGCTTGCCGCCAGCCTGGGTCAGCGTGCGCAGCGTCGGGTACTTCGCCGGGTCGAACTTGAGGCGCCGCAGCATCTCGTAGTGGTACGGAACGCCCGCGAGCGAGGTGACCTTGTGCTCGTTGACCGCGTCCCAGAACCCGCGCCCGAGCACCCCTGAAGGCTCGATGACCACGGTCGCGCCGCGGACGAGATGGGAGTTCACCACGGACAGGCCGTAGCTGTAGTGCAGTGGGAGGCTGGTCGGCGCGATCTCGTGCCTGTCGATGCCGAGCACCTCGGCGATCGCGTCGGCGTTGGCCAGCACCGCGCCACGCGAGAGCCGGACCAGCTTCGGGTTGCCGGTGGAACCACTGGTCGGCAACAGGACCGCGAGATGCGGATGCGGCTCGACACCCTCGGCGGACTTCCGGACCCAGTGGCTGTCGAAAACGCCGTACCCGTCGGGTGCGGGCGCGTCCGGCGCGGACAGCACGGCGGCCGGGCGGAAACGCTCGATGAGCCCCGCCAGGACGTCGGCGTCCAGCGCCGGATCGATCAGCGCGATCGCGCGGCCCGCCTCGAACGCGCCGAGGTAGTTCAGCACGCTTTCGAGGTCCACCGACATCCGGGCGAACAACGCGCCCGGCGGCAGCAGCGACAACGCGGCCCCCACGCGGGTGACCTCGGTGTCGAGTTCCTCACCGGCGAGCGTCTTGCCGCTCGTGACCTCGATCAGTCGTGCGCCCACACCCAAAAGGGTCATCAGAGAACTAATCCTCCATCGATGCCCAGCACCTGCCCGGTGATGAACGCGGCGTCATCACTGACCAGGAACCGGATCGCGTTCGCCACGTCCTCGGGCGTCCCGAGCCGTCCGAGGGGGGTCTTGCCGATGTTCTCGGCCTTGGCGTCCTCGGTCAGGCCCGAGGTCAGGTCGGTGTCGATGACGCCGGGCGCCACCGCGTTGACCCGGATCCCGGAACGGCCGAGTTCCTTCGCGGCCGAACGCGCGATGTTCGCCACCGCCGCCTTCGAGGCCGCGTACACGGTCTGACCAGCGCTTCCGTGCTCGCCGACGATCGAGGCCAGCACCACGATGGCGCCCGATTTCTTGCGCATCATCGCCCTGGCCGCGGCCTGGACGGTGTGCAGCGTGCCCGCGACGTTCGTGCTCAGCGTGGCGTCGACCAGTTCCTCGCGGATCATGCCGAGGAGCGCGTCCTCCATGATCCCGGCGTTGGCGACCACGATGTCGAGCTTGCCGTGCTCCTTGGCCACACCGCGGACCAGCGTCGACACGGCCTTGGCGTCGGTGACGTCCAGCGCGAGCCCGCTCGCGGCCCCCGCCGCGGCCGCCGCTTCCTTGGCCTTCGCCTCGTCGCGGCCGGTCAGCACGACGGTGGCGCCCGCCTCGGCGAGCGCCCGCGCGGTGGCCAGCCCGATCCCCCGGGTACCGCCGGTGACCAGGGCGATCTTGCCTTCGAGCATCACTTGTTCTGGAGGTCCGTGACCATGTCCACGGCGACCTTGAAGCTCGACATGTCGATCACCTGGTCGGTGTCGAACTCGACGTCGAACTCGTCCTCGATGGCCGCGACCAGCGCCATGTGACCGACCGAGTCCCACGCCTCGATGTCGCGGTACTTCAGGTTTTCGACGTCGACATCGCCATCGAGGTCCAGCGCCTCGACGAAGACCTCACGCAGCTTGCCGGCGACTTCCGCCATCTTCTGACTCCTAGTGTCACTCGCGCGGACGGGCGTCCCACGCCTTCACCAAGGTAGAGAGGTCGCCGGGCAGCCGGTCGGCCAGCCCGTCCTCAGGGAGACCGGCCTTACCCTTCAGCCACGGTCCCAGTGCCTCGATGGTGGCCTCGTCCAGCCCTCGGCGGGACAGCCCCACGGTGTTGACGCCCGTCACCCGCGCGGGGTTGCCGACGGCGATGGTGAACGCGCCCACCTCCTTGCGGACCGCGGAGCTCATGCCGACCATCGCGCCGGGGCCGATGACGACCCGCTGGTGCAGAATCGCGCCCATGCCGAGGTTCGCCCCGGACCAGAGGTGGCAGTGGCCGCCGGTGACGACGTTCGACGCGACCGTGACGGCGTCCTCGACCAGGCAGTCGTGGGCGATGTGGGAACCGCGGAGGAAGTAGCCGCCGTCGCCGATGGTGGTCGTGCGCCAGGTGCCCTGGTGGACGCTGGCGTATTCGCGGATCCGGTTGCGGCTGCCGATGACGACGCCGTGCCCGTCGTGATCGGGATCACCGTTCGGCGCGGAGTCCCAGGCGGCGGGGTGCTCACGGCCGCGGTCCTCACCCGGGGTCCCGATGGTCACGTGCGGGCCGATCCAGTTGCCGTCACCGATGCGCGCCGGGCCCACGATGACGGTGAACGGGCCGATGACGTTGTCTTCCCCGAGTTCGACACCCTCGCCGATGACTGCTGTCGGGTGGATGCGGTTCACCACGTGAGATCCGTTCGTTGTGGCTGGAGGCAGCCTGGGGTATTGGGCGCTTCGGCGGTCCCGGTAACGTGTGGCCCGCGCCAGAGAGGGCGGCCGGGCGCAGAACCGGCGGCTCACTGTACCGGACGCACCAGAACGCCCAGTCGAGAGAGACTTGCAGATGATCCCCATTACCGTGGTCGACGTCCGTGACGCGGAGGACCTCGTCGTCGAGGTGCTGCGATCCGGCGCCATCGCACAGGGACCGATGGTCAAGCGCTTCGAGGACGCGTTCGCGAGCGTTTCCGGCACGAAGCACGCGATCGCCGTGAACAACGGCACCACCGCGCTGGTCGCCGCCCTTCAGGCGCTCGGCCTTCAGCCGGGCGACGAGGTCGTCACCTCGCCGTTCACCTTCGTGGCGACGCTGAACGCGATCCTGGAAGCGGGCGCGACCGTCCGGTTCGCCGACATCCGGCGCGACGACTTCGCGATCGACCCGGACGCCGTCGCCGCCGCGATCACCGACCGCACCAAGGTCCTCATGCCCGTGCACCTCTACGGGCAGACCGCGGACATGGGCAAGCTCGCGCCGCTGGCCGCCGAGCACGGCCTCAAGGTCATCGAGGACTCCGCGCAGGCCGTCGGCGCGTCGTTCCAGGGCAAGCCGTCGGGATCCTTCGGGATCGGCTGCTTCTCCTTGTACGCCACCAAGAACGTGACCACCGCCGAGGGCGGCGTGATCACCACGGACGACGACGAGCTGGCCGACGCGCTGCGCGTCCTGCGCAACCAGGGCATGCGCGCCCGCTACCAGTACGAGGTCGCCGGGCACAACTACCGGATGACCGACCTGCACGCCGCGGTCGGCATCCCGCAGCTGGAGAAGCTGGACCAGCTCACCGCCGCCCGCCAGGCCAACGCGAAGCGCCTCACCGAAGGCCTCGCCGGCACCCCGGGTCTCGACCTCCCGCAGGTCCTGCCGGGCCGCGAACACGTGTGGCACCAGTACACCGTGCTGGTCGGCCCGCACGCGTTCCTCTCGCGCGACGAACTCGCCGCCGCCCTCACCGAACGCGGCATCGGCAACGGGATCTACTACCCGAAGATCGTCTTCGACTACGACTGCTACCGGAACAACCCGCTGATCCGAGGAGCGAAGGTCGAGAACTACCCGGTGGCCGCTTCCGTTGCCGCGCAGGCGCTTTCGCTGCCGGTGCACCCGCACCTTTCCGAGTCCGACCTGGACACCATCATCGAAACGGTTCGCGAGGTGCTCGGCGCATGACGACGCACAAGATCGCCCTCATCGGCACCGGGAACATGGGCTCGCTGCACGCCCGTGTCCTCGCCGCGAACGAGCGCGTGGACCTCGTCCGCGTGATCGACCCGCGCGAAGAGGCGGGCCGCAAGGTCGCCGAGCGCTACGAAACCCAGTGGACGCCCGAAATCGGCTCGCTGTCCGATGTGGACGCCGTCGTGCTCGCTTCGGCCACCGAGGCGCATTACGAGCTGGCGCAGGAGATCCTGGGCCAGGGCAAGCCGTTGCTGGTCGAGAAGCCGGTGTGCAACAGCCTGGAATTCTCCAAGGAGATCGTCTCGCTGTCGGCGAAGAAGGACGTCCCGCTGATGTGCGGGCTCCTGGAGCGCTACAACCCGGCCGTGATGACCGCGCGGGCGCTGGTGCACGAGCCGATCCACCTGATGGCCCGCCGCCACGGCCCGTACGCGCCGCGGATCAAGACCGGTGTCGCGTGGGATCTGCTGGTGCACGACGTCGACCTGGCGATCCAGTTCTTCGGCGGCGCGACCCCGCAGCGGGTCGCCTCCGGTGCCGGCTACTTCCACCCGCATTCGGTCGAGGGCGCCGAAGACACCATCGAGACGGTGCTGTCGTTCGAGTCCGGGCTCGCCACGGTTTCCGCGTCCCGCCTCGGCCAGCGCAAGGTCCGCTCGCTGTGGGTGTCCGAACTGGACCGTATGATCGAGATCGACCTGCTCCGCCGTGACGTCACCATCTACCGGCACGTCTCGCACGACTCGGTCACCGAGGACGGCCTCGGCTACCGGCAGCAGACCGTCATCGAGATCCCGGAACTGGTCACCGCGCGGGAGCCGCTGGCGACCCAGCTGGACCGGTTCCTCGAGCTGCTCGAGGGCAAGATCGACGCCGACACCGAGCGGGACCTGATCCTGCCTTCGCACGCCGTCGTCGACCAGGTCCTCACCCAGGCCGCGGCCTGACCTCTTTTGCAATTCGTCCTCTAGTTGCGGTACTTGCACACGCAAGGACCGCAACTAGAGGACGAATTGCGTTATTTGGTGAGGCGCTGGCCCTTGGCGTCGTAGGCGACGAGGGGGGTCAGGACGTCCGACGACTCGACGTCCGACGCGGGGAACCAGAAGAACACGACCGTCGGGTCTTCGGACCAGGTGGCCGTCTTCGCCTCGACCGGCTTTCCCCGGACGGTGCTGCTGATCCGCGCCGCCGGGCCGGCGAAGTAGCCGAACACGGGGACGAACGCGCCCCGGATCAGTTCGCCGCCGTCCGTGGCGTGGAAGCCGAACGACCGGTCGTCTCCCTTGAACTCGTTGGTGCCCAGGAGTCCCTCGTAGGTGCCGTCGTCGTTCCGGTAGGCGATCTGAAGACCGAACGCGACGCCCGGCAGAACGGATTCGTCGAGAGGCGTGGCGTAAAGCACCATTTCCCGGCCGTCGCCGCCGCCAGTGCCGAGTGAGATCACGTCGCCCAGCGGTCCCGCGTCCGCCGGGGACGCGGGCGACGGGGGGCCCGTCACGGTCGGGGCGGGCAACATCGGTGACGGGGAAGACGGGGCGCTCGCGGCCGGCGGAAGCTGCCGCCGCTCGGGCGACGGTTCCTTCAGCGCGACAGCGCCGACGATCACCAGGACCGTCACCACGGTGGCGGCGATTCCGCCCGCGCCGGTCGCGAGACGGCGACGACGGCGGATACGCCTGCCCTTGGTCATGATCGCGCCGAGATCGGGCGCGGCGAACTCCTCGGACGGCGGCTCCCGCAATGCCGAGCGCAGCGTCTCGAGATCGGTCATCGGCCCAGCCCCCCGATCAGTTCCGTTCCGTCCTCCGCGGTGATCCGCAGCTTGGTCAAGGCACGGGAGTTGGTGCTCTTCACGGTGCCCACCGAGACACCCAGCTCGCCGGCCACATCGGACTCCTTCAAATCGAAGAAATGCCGAAGCACCACGACCGCCCTCTCCCGGTCTGTGAGCGTACGCAACGCGTCAAGCAGCCATTTCCGCTGGACAACGGCGTCGGCGACGTCCGTGCCGCTCGGCCGCTCGGGGATCTCCCCGGTCGCGTTCTCCCGGATCGGGCGCCGCCAGCCGTCGATGATGTGGTTGACGAGGACCTGCCGCGCGTAGGCGTAGGCGTCCCTGCGGCGTACCCGCGACCAGGCCGCGTACGTCTTGGCGAACGCCGTCTGCGCGGCGTCCTCGGCCTGATGACGGTCGCTGGTCAGCAGGTAGGCGGCCTGTTGCAGACGGTTCGACGAGGTCCGCACGAACTCGACGAACTCGTCGTCGCCACGAGCCACCCTGGTCCTCATCTCCGTTCGACGGTTGACCACCTGAAAGGTTGCCTCAACCTTTTCGGGCGCTCCCCCGTAGATGTTTCTGAATGATCTTCTGTCACGGGGAGGAACACCCATGAAATCACCCGGGAAGCGGACGCTCCTGGCCGGTGGTGCGGTGCTGGCCGTGGTGCTCATGAGCACCCTGACGGCGAACGCCGTCCCCGCTCCGGCGCCCGCCATCGTTCAGACTGCCCAGGCCGGCACGCCGTGGGGCGACGTCATCGGCACCGGTGTCCATGGTGACGGCGGTGAGCTGGTGTTCTCCGGCGTGAAGATCGACGTCGAGCAGCTTCCGGGGACGACCTTCGGGATCATGGCGGGGCGCCGTCCGGCCGGAGGCCAGGTGACCGCGGGCGTCGTCGCCAACGAGTTCGAAGGCTCCGACAAGGCACCCGGTTTCCACGCGGTGTCCGGTGGGATCAACGGCTATCCGTCGTTCGGTTACTACGCGGGACCGGCCGTGAAGATCACCGCGAAGGTGGCGGGCAAGAGCGTCACCGCGCGTCAGGCGCCGTGGAGCGTGGACCCGAACGTCGTCGTGTTCTGGTTCGACTCGGACGCCGACCCGCTGGAACTGGCCGCCTTCGACGCCTCCGGCAAGGAACTGCCCGCGGGGAACACCGGCGTCGGCCACGGCTGACGTCAGGACCGGTCGTTTTTGCGGCGGACGATGCGGAGCGCGCCCACGAGCCCGGCGACGACCACGGCGACCGCGAGGACGATCCACACCCAGCCCGGCACCAGGCCTTCGGGAGTGGTCTCGTCGGCCTGCGGCACCGGGGTCGCGCTGGTTTCCGGGGCCGCGCTGCTCGCCGAGACCGCCGCGCTGCCCGATGACGGGGGCGCGGCCGGGGCGCTGAGGTTGAACTTCACCGTTCCGCTGGACTCGTGCGTGTCCTCGAAGGTCACCTTGTAGCGCAGCGTGTACTCGCCCGCGGGCCCGACCGCCTGGACCGGCGCGGTGATCACGGCCCCGGCGACCTCCGCCCGGCCGACGGTCCACTTCGCGTTTTCGGGCCCGGTGATCTGGATCGGATCGGCCGCGAGGGTGACCGGGCCGGAGAAGGTCAGCTTGATCTGCGTCGGGGGCGTCGCCAGCGAAGCGCCCTTCGCCGGGTCGCTGCTCTTCAGCTCCGAGTGGGCCATCGCCGGAGTCGCGGCACCCAGCAGGGCGACCCCGGCGACCAGCAACGACGCGCCGAACCGCTTGAACCTCATCTGGACATACCCTCCGGCCGGGAAACTCGCACACTGAGCTTAGTAGTCGGATCCGGCGGGGTGGTGGTTCCCGCGGTCGGCTCGCGGGGACAGTCGCGAGATCGACCTGAGGTGGTCGAATGCTCAGGGGCGCTGCGCGCGCCGGGTGGTGAGGGCGTCGAGATCGAGAGTCAGCGGGGTGCCGTCGAAATCGAGGGACACCTTGCCGGTGTGCTCGCCGAAATTCTCGTAGTCACCGTCGACGAGGCGATAGGTGATCATGCTCGCCGGATCGTCGAGGTCGACGATCCAGTAGTGCTCGATGCCGACCTCGGCGTATTCGGAGAACTTGGTGACCCGGTCGGTACGGCGGGTGCCTTCCGACAGAACTTCGATGACCATTCGCGCCGCGTCGGCCGGGATACGAGCCGGACTGCTGTCCATAACCTCGGTCCTCGCCACCACCACGTCGGGCACCCGGACGGTGAGCGGGGTCTGACCGATGATCATCTCGGCCTCGCTCCACGCACTGAGCCCCTCGGGAAGCTGATCATGGAACAGGAAGCCCAGACGCGTGACGGCCCACTGATGGACCAGCGACGGACGCGGCGACACGACGAGGACCCCTTTGACGACTTCCACCCGGTGCTCCGGCGTTTCCGGCAGACCGGCCCAGTCTTCGAGGGTCAGGAGGCGGTGAGGCCACTGCACGACACTCATCGAACTCCTCCTTCGCCGGTGATCACCAGACCATCTTCCCACGATTTCCTCGAAACGGTATCACTACACACTGTAGTGAAGAGCTGCCCGCCCAGTTGCCGCGATGCAAGTTTTCGCAGGTCAGTGGAATTCAGGCGCAGGAACAATCGACAGAGTCCGGGCACCGAGAAGCGCTGTCGGCTACTCCGTGAAGTCACCCGCCGGAGCGCCCCACGACCCCGGGGTGTCACCGCGTTCCTCCGCCAGCGCGCGCCGCCGCGCGTTCTCGCCGCGCACACGCTCCACTTCGGACTGGATGTACTCGTCGTCGTACTTCTGGAACACACGCGCCGGATTACCCGCGACCAGGGTGCGCGGCGGGACGTCCTTGGCGACCACCGAGTTCGGCTGCACGGTGGCGAAGTCGCCGATCGTCACACCCGCCATGATCACCACCAGGCCGCCGATGAAGCAGCCCTTGCCGATCTTCACCGGTTTGCGTTCGATGAGGTCACTGCCGGAGTGGTTCTGCAGCGTCATGTTCGCGAGCCAGCTGGAGTGCGTGAAGATCAGCGTGTTGAGGCCGATGCTGGTGTGCTCGCCGATCTCCAGCCCGCCGCTCGCGTCGAGCGCGGCGCCTTCGCCGATCCAGCAGTGTTCACCGATCTTCAGGTTCTCCGGGCTGATGATCTTGACCCGCTCGCGGACCCGCGTCGACTCCGGCAGTCCGTAGAAACGGGCGCGCTCGGCGTCGTTCATGTACTGCGAGACGAGTTCGGTCAGGATCTGCGGGCGCAGGCGGTTGCTGCGCTCGTCATCGAAGAACATCGGCCTCGGTCACCAGTTTCTCGAAGGTACGCAGGTGTTCTTCGGCGACGACGTCGAGGCCGAAGTTGGCCCGCACCATCGCGCTTTCCCGCTGTGCCACCAAAGCCCGCTTCCGGGGGTCGTCGAGCAGTTCGATGACGGTGTTCGCCACCGCCTCGCTGTCGTCCGGCCGCACCAGCAGGATGTTCTCGCCGTTGCGCAGTTCGATGCCCGGGTAGTTGTCCTCGGTGACCGACGCGATGGTCGCGGTGCCCGAGAGCATCGCCTCCAGCGACGCGGTGCCGCAGCCGCCGTTGAGGTCGTGCGTGACGATGTCGGCGGCGGCGAAGTACGCGGGCACGTCGGCCTTCGGCACGGCGCCGGTGACGATGATGGCGTCCGCGACGCCGAGTTCTTCGGCCCGCTTCAGGAAGACGTCGTGGTACACGCGGCCGACGACGAGCACCTTCACGCCGGGATGTTTGTCCAAAATGGACGGAAGGGCCTCCACCAGCGGGAGCCGGTTGCGCAGCGGGATCACGTGTCCGAGCGAGACGATCACCGGGCCGTCGCCCAGCTCGTGTTCGGCACGCACGTCGAGCGTGAGCGGCTTCTCGAAGTTCCCGGTGTCGACGGCGATCGGGAAGTAGTCCGAGTTGTCGTCGCTGGTGCCGTAGCGCTCGACGCAGTAGTCCACCCCGAGCTTGTCGAGGATGACGTACCGCGGCTTGAGGTAGCGCAGGATCGGGTTCACCAGCACGGTGTCCAGGAACCGGAAGACGCCGCCGTACAGCTTGTTGTCGCTGATCAGCAGGGTGTGGATGGTCAGCAGCATCGGCAGCTTCCGCCGCCGCGCGTACAGCCCGGCCAGCCAGGACAGGTCGAAGAACTGCCCGTGGAGGTGGATCGCGTCCGGTTCGAACTCGTCCAGCAGCTTCCACAGCCGCCGCCAGTTCCCCGGCCGCAGCGAGGCGAAGCTCATGTCGAAGTCGATCGACAGGCCCAGCTGCGGCATCTTCACCGCGGGCAGGCGGACGACGCGGTAGCCGTCCTTCGTCTCGTCGGCCGGGGCGTCGGCGTAGGCCGCGGTGATCGCGAGCACCTCGTGCCCGCGAGCCGCGTACTGCTCGGCCAGGGACGCCGCCATGTGCGCGCTTCCGCCCACCCTCGGCGGGAAGAAGTTGTTCACCACGGCGATCCGCATGGGGCGGCTTTCCCCTGGCCCGGCACTCACTCCGAAGCCTTGACCAGTTCGTGCATGCCCTCTTCCACGGAGATCTTCGGCTCCCAGCCGAGGATCTCACGGGCACGGGTGATGTCCGCGGCACGCCGCGAAACGAGCACATCGCGCTCGTTGAACAGCGGCTCGACGTTGACGCCGACGGCGTCGATGAGGATCTTCGCCAGTGTCGCGATGGAAGTGTCGATCCCGGTGCCGATGTTGATCGGCACTCCCGCCTGCTCCGACTCCAGCGCCGCGACGACGGCGCGGGCCAGGTCCGTGACGTGCACGAAGTCCATCGACTGGTCGCCGCGGCCGTCGATGATCGGCGGCTGGCCGGCGCGCAGACGCTGAATGAAGTGGTTGATCACCGACGTGTAGTAGGCCTCGATCTTCTGGCCGGGGCCGTACACGTTGAAGAACCGGAGCGCGTTCCAGGACAGGCCCTTGGTGCGCTCGTAGAAGCCGAGCATGTCCTCGCCCGCGCGCTTCGAGATGCAGTACGGCGTGAGCGGCTTGAGCTCGTCGTCTTCGTGCATCGGCAGCCGCTTCGGCTCGCCGTAGACCGACGCGGTCGACGCGAACACGACCCGCTCGACACCCTCGTCCGCCGCGGCGGCGAAGACGTTGTGGTTGCCGACCATGTTGATGTCGATGGACTCGTGCGGATCCGCGACCGACTTGTTGATCGACACGGTCGCGAAGTGGATCACGTGCGTGCAGCCGCGCATGGCCTCGCGCACGGCGCCGCCGTAGCGCACGTCCTTCTCGACCAGTTCGACCTTGCCGGTGGCGACGAAGTCGTTGATCCTGGCGCGATCGCCGCGCGTCATGTTGTCGAAGACGCGGACGGTGTAGCCGCCTTCGATCAGCATCGGGATGACGTGCGCGGCGATGAAACCGCCGCCCCCGGTGAAGAGGACCTTCTTGTCGGGCATTTCTCTCCTAGCTCGGCAGTGCGGCGCTGACGGTCCCGATGACCCGGTCGACCTGGTCATCGGTGAGGTTGGCGTGCATCGGGATGGCGAGATGACGGGCGAAGAGGTCCGCCGAAACCGGCAAGGTCTGCTTCTTGCCGTAGATGGGCTGGAGGTGCGAGGCGTAGGTGCCGAAGTTGCACTGCACGCCCTGTTCCCGGATCCGCAGCGCGAGCGCGTCGCGGTCGATCTCCGGGGCCACGGTGAGGATGTAGGCCTGCCACGGGTGTTCGCGGTCCGGCAGTTCCACCGGGACGTCGAGACCGGGCAGGTTCTCGAACGCCTCGTGGTAGCGCTTGGCCACCGAACGGCGGGCCGAGAGCAGGTCCGGGAGCCGGTCCAACTGGACGTTCATGATCGCTGCCTGCACGTCCGAGAGCCGGAAGTTGTAGCCCAGCTCGTGGAATTCCGGGATCGGCAGCGCGCCGGAACCCTCACGGGTGATGGCGGGCTCGATGCCGTAGGTGTGCAGCTTGCGCGCGTGCGCGATGAGGTCTTCGCGGTCCGAGACCAGCGCGCCGCCCTCGCCCGCGGTGATGCCCTTGCGGCCGTGGAAGGAGAACGCGGCCAGGTCGGCGAGGCTGCCGGCCGGACGGGTCTTGTAGGTCGCGCCCGCGGCGCAGGCGGCGTCCTCGAAGAGCCACAGGCCGTGCTTGTCGGCGATGGCGCGGTACTCGTCGAAGTCACCCGGCTGCCCGGCGACGTCGACGGCGAGGATGCCGACGGTGCGCGGGGTGACCAGGCTTTCGATCGAGACCGGGTCCGCGCTCCACACGTCCGGGTGAATGTCGGCGAACACCGGCGTCGCACCCGCTTGGAGCACGGCGTGGCCGGTGGCGGGGAACGTGTAGTCGCCGACGATGACCTCGTCGCCCGGTTTCACGCCGAGCACACGCAACCCGAGGAAAAGTGCCGAGCCACAGTTGCTGGTGGTCAGGGCGTGCGCGGTGCCGACGGTCTTCGCGAAGCGCTCTTCGAAGCGGCGGCACGCGGGGCCGGCTCCGGCCAGCCAGCCGGACCGGAACACCTCCGCCACGGCGGCGAGTTCTTCGTCGCCGACGGTCGGCTGACCGAGGACCACGGGTTCCTGGTTGGACATACCTCTCCCATTGCGTGGGGACCCGGCGAAGTGTATAGACGCCATTCGGCGGATCTCGGGCGGGCCGGATCCGCCCAGGTCAACGAAGGCCTAACCTCTGACCCATGCGATTCGGCGTTCTGGGGGCGACGGAGGTGCGCCGAGAAGACGGCACCGTCGTCCCGGTCGGCGGGCCAAGGGTCCGGACGTTGTTCGCGTTGCTCGCGCTGGAGGCTGGCCGGGTCGTCCCGGCGGAGCGGCTCATCGACGGTCTCTACGGCGAGCAGCCACCCGAAGGAGTGGCGAACGCGCTCCAATCGCAGGTCTCGCGGCTGCGCGGCGCGTTGAAGGACCTCGCGCCCGTCGAGTTCAGCCCGGCGGGTTACCGGCTGGCCGCGGATCCCGACGACGTCGACGTGCACCGCTTCGAGCGGCTCGCCGCCGAAGGCCGACGTACTCTCTCGGCGGGAGACGCAGCGAAGGCGTCCGAACTGCTTCGCGACGCTCTCGATCTCTGGCGCGGCCCGGCGTTCGCGGACATCACCGACGCGCCGTTCCGCGATCCGCAGGTCACCAGGCTCACCGAACTGAAGACGTCGGCGATCGAGGACCGTGTCGAGGCCGAACTCAGGCTGGGAAGACACGAAGACGTCCTCACCGAGCTTCGCGAGGTCATCGACGGTCAACCGCTCCGGGAACGGCCACGCGCGCTGCTGATCCGCGCACTGCATGCCGCGGGCCGTCAGGCCGACGCGCTCACCGCGTTCGAGGACGCCCGGCGTGTCCTCGCCGACGAACTCGGCGCCGACCCCGGACCGGATCTCGCCGCGGCGCATCTGGCCGTGTTGCGCGGCGGGACACCGCCCGCCAAGGCCGCGACCCTTCCCGCGCAGCTCACCAGCTTCATCGGCCGCGAAGGCGACCTCCGGCACGTGCTCGCCCAGCTGGACCGCTCCCGGCTGGTGACGCTGACCGGCCCCGGCGGGGCGGGCAAGACCCGACTGGCCGTCGAAGCGGCCGCCGAGGTGAGCCTCCCGGTGGTCTTCGTCGAACTCGCGCCCTACACCGAGGACGCCGACGTCGCCCACGCCGTGCTGACCGCGCTCGGCCTGCGGACGGTCCCGCTCGGCGCGGTCAACGCCCCGGTCGAGCACGCGCCGCTGGAGCGGCTGATCGACGCGCTCACCGACCGGGCGGTCCTGCTGGTGTTCGACAACTGCGAGCATCTGATCGAGGCCGCCGCGAAACTGGCCGCCCGGCTGCTCGGCGCGGCCCCCGCGCTGCGGGTGCTCGCCACCAGCCGCGAACCGCTGGGCATCACCGGCGAGGTCGTCTCCCCCGTGCCGCGGCTCGCCGTGCCGCCACCGGGAACGCCGCCCGCCCGTTCGCTGGAGTTCGCCGCGGTCCGGTTGTTCGCCGACCGCGCGCGGGCGGGCGATCCGGGCTTCGCCGTCGACGACACCACCGCGGGCGACGTCCAGCGGGTCTGCGCCGCCCTCGACGGGCTGCCGCTGGCCATCGAACTCGCCGCCGCGCGCGTGCGGACCTTGACCGTCGGTGAGATCGCCTCCCGGCTGGGCGACCGCTTCGGGTTGCTCTCGCGGGGCAGCCGGGTCGCCGAGAGCCGTCATCGCACTTTGCGCGCCGTCGTCGACTGGAGCTGGGATCTCCTGGAGGAGGACGAACGCCTGCTGGGCAGGCGGCTGACCGTCTTCGCGGGCGGCACGACCCTCGCCGACGCCGAAGCGGTCTGTGCCGTGCCGGACATCGCGGAGCTGCTTCCGTCCCTTGTGGACAGATCGCTGGTGGAGCGCACCGGGGACCGGTATCGGATGCTCGAGACCATCCGGGCCTTCTTCGCCGGGAAACTCGCCGAGGCGGGCGAAACCGAGCGGTTGCGGCGCGCACACGCCGAGCACTTCCTCGCCCTCGCCGAGCGGGCGGACCCGCTCGTGCGCACCGGCGACCAGCTGGTCTGGCTCGACCGGCTCGACGACGCCTACGACGACCTCCTGGCCGCGTTGCGCTGGTCCGCCGAGTCCGACGTGCGGATCGCGCTCCGGCTTTCGGCTTCGCTGGTGACGTACTGGTGGATGCGCGGCCGCCGGTTCGAAGGTTCGACGCTGAGCCTGGAAGTGGTCAAGCGGCTCGGACAGCGGCCGCCAGGCGATCTCGAAGAGGAGTACCAGCTCTGCGTGCTCACCGCCGCCGCGGGACTGCGGGGCCACGAAGCACTCGACAGGCATCTGCCGTTGGTAGACGACCTCACGCTGACCCTGGACAAGGCGCCCCGGAACCCGGCGCTCCTGCTGTTGATGGGTGTCGTGGCCGGTCCGCCCGGTGACGACGACGCGCTGATCAAACGTAGTCAGGCCCTGCTCGCGCACAGCGACGCCTGGAGTCTCGCCCTCGCGCCGACCGGTTACGGCCTCCGCGCGCTGATGCAGGGCGACCTCGAAACGGCGGAACAGTTCCTGCGCGAAGGGGCGGAGGCGTTTCGCCGGATCGGGGAACGCTGGGGCCTTTCGATGGCCCTTGACCATCTGTCACAGATCCTGATCTGGACGAACCGGCAGACCGAAGCCCTCGAAACGATGAACGAGGCCCTGCGGCTGATCCGGGAACTCGGCGCGTCCGACGACAACGCCGACCTGCTGAGCCGTCGCGGCGGGAGCAAGCTGCTCCAGGGCGACGCGGCGGGTGCGCGGGCGGATTTCGAGCTCGCCATCGAGATCGCGCGCCGAGCCGGGATGCCGGAAAGCCGGGCGGCCGGGTACATCGGGCTGGCGTTCCTCACCCGGCACGAGGGTGATCTGGCCGGGGCCCGCGCGCTGAGCGAACTCGCGCTCGCGGAGTGTTCCGGTGGTTCGTTCGCGGCCGAAGGGGTCCGTGCCGGTGCGAAGATCTCGCTCGGCTGGGTCCTGGCCGCCGAGGGCGACGCCGACGGGGCCGAGGAGCTGCACCGGCTGGCCCTCGTGTCGGCGGACAGCTGGCACGACAGCATCACCGTCGCCCTCGCCGTCGAAGGCCTCGCCGGGGTCGCGCTGCTGCGGGGCGACCCCGAGCGGGCGGCGGTCCTGATCGGCGCCGCGGTGACCATCCGGGGCACCCCGTTCGCCGTCGATCTGGACGCCGCCCTGCTCCGGACGACCGTGCGGGAGCGGCTCGGCGACGACTTCGACCGGGCCTACCGCCGAGGGCTGGGTCTGCGCGGCGCCGCTCACTTGGCCGGATTGCCCAGCGAGTCCTGAGCGCGGGTCAGCAAGGTCCCCTGCGGCGCGAAACGGCCGACGGCTTCGGCGAGGAGACGCTGGTCGAGTTCGGTGTCCTGGACGGCGACGTACAGCGGTGCCGCGTTGACCGGGACCGCGCCGAGCCGGGTCATCCCGGGGCCGACGGGGTCGATCGTGAGCCGGGTGACGTCACGCCAGGGCACGACGGTCCGTTCGACGCGGACGCCCACCGCGTCCAGTTCGAAGAGCACCCACTGCTGGTCGTGCAGCGACTTCACGTAGCCGATGGCGGCGCAGCCGACGGCGATCGCGATGATCCGCAGCACGCCGGGTCCGTCCAGTGAGCCGACCAGGGCGATGAACCCGAGGACGACCACGACCATTCCGGTCAGCTTCGCGGCGCCGACCAGTCCCGCGTTCGGTTTGTGCACCCGGAACCGCACGGCGCGCATCAGGTTTTTGGTGAGCACGCCGCCACCGATCGCGGCGGCGAGCGCGATCATCGTCACCACCAGCGAAACCGGGGAGAAGTCCACGAGGACGTTGTATCCGGCGACCAGCGCGACGAAGGCGCCGACGACGGCCAGCATGAGCGCCAGTTTGCCCTTGCGGACGTCCCGCTCGCGCTGGTCGAGCGCGGCCTGATCCGGAGCGGCGAGGAAGCCGCCGTCGATGTTCCTCATCGGGCATCACGCCGGGCGGCCGCGCGACGCTCGCGCTGACGGCGGTCGAGGACGTACAGCAGCGTGCCGGCGCCGGCGCTCACCGCCGCGTAGAGGAGGTCCTGGAGGCCGTCGTCCGGGTAGCCGGTGGAGAACTCGACCATCGCGAGCGCGACGAACAGGACGCTGATGACGCCCCCGGCGATGATGTACACCTTGTTGCCGATCATGGCTTTCCCTCGCTTGTCGTTGCCTTGGTGGGACCACTTTCGCGCGGGGCACATGACATTCCGATGACAGGCACGGCCAAGCGCTGACATGCGCTGACAGCGTTCGGTGCGTGAACAGTCAGCGCTCGTGGACAAGCTCCCGCCATGACTTACGCAGCGGGATCTCCCGAAGACTTCCTCGCCGTGCGGCATCTGACGTTGCGCGGCACCCAGGCCGAAATCGGCCAGGCGCTCGGCGCCGAAGTGAAGGCGCGCTCGGACTGGTCGCCGCCGCCGATCGATCCGTTGGTGGCCAGGGCGCGGCGCACCTGGTTCGCGCGGAACTGGCCGCAGTACGCCGGGCGCACGGCCGGGTTCGCCGAGGCCTGCGGGCTCCCGGCGGACGCGGCGGTCTCCTTCGACGACGCGAGCGCCCTGCCCGCCGGATCGGGCTGTTCGGCGTTGTGGACGGGGAGCACGCTCGGCCGGAACTACGACTTCTTCACGATGAGCTGGACTCAACTGGGCGCGGTGCTGGCGGGTGAGGAGCCCGTCGACGACGGGACGGTGCCGATGGCGTCACGGCCCTACGTCCTGACGACGATCCCCGACGACGGTATCGCCTCGACCGCCCTGTCGATGGCCACGATGGACGGTGGGACGGAGGGGGTCAACGAGGCCGGGCTCGTCGTCGCGCTGCTGATGGCCGACGTCGAAACGGCCACTCCGCTGGCGCACGGCCCCCAGGCGGGCCTCTCGGTGTTACAGGTGTGCCGGTATCTGCTGGACACCTGCGAAACCGTCGAGGAGGCCAAAGAAGCGCTGATGCTCGCCAAGCAGTACGCGCATGGCGCGCCCTGCCACTACATCGTCGCCGACGCCTCCGGCCGCGGCTTCGTTCACGAGCGCGGGGAGCACGACGTCGAGTACTTCGTCGAAGTCGGCGACGGGCCGCTGTGCGTCACGAACCACCTGTTGCACCGCCATCCGGACCTCGACGCGCTGCCCGAGGACACACCGGACTCCATGCTCACCTATCAGCGGCTGCGCACCCTCACCGAGGAGGCGGGCGCCGGGGCGCGCGACGCGCTCGACACGGTGTCCTTCGCGGTCGAACCCGGCGCGCCGTGGCGAACGTTGTGGCGCAGCGTCCTCGATCCGGCGGCCCGCACCATGAGCACCCGGTTCTACCTGGGTGACGGCGAGAACGGCACCGCGCGGCACTCGCCGGAACTCACCTTCGGCGTGTCGCGGTGAACATCGGCAAGGGCCGCAAGATCGGCACACTCGTGGTCTGCGTCCTCGCGCAACTGCTGATCGCGATCGACCTGACCGTCCTGCATCTGGTGTTGCCGTCCCTTTCGGAACAAATGCGCCCGTCGACGACGGAAATGCTGTGGATCGCCGACGCGTACGGGTTCGCGCTCGCCGGACTGCTGATCACGATGGGCAACATCGGTGACCGCGTCGGCCGGAAGAAGCTGCTGCTGATCGGGGCGTCGCTGTTCGGCGTCGCTTCGGTGATCACGGCGTACGCGCCGACGGCGGAACTGCTGATCGCCGCCCGCGCGCTGCTCGGGATCGCCGCCGCGACGCTGATGCCGTCGACGTTGTCGATCATCCGGAACGTGTTCACCGGCAAGGAACGCGCGGCCGCGATCGGGGTGTCGAGCGGGCTGACGATCCTCGGTTTCGGGCTGGGGCCACTCGTCGGCGGCGTCCTGCTCGACCACTTCTGGTGGGGTTCGGTGTTCCTGGTCAACGTGCCGGTGGTGCTCGTGCTGGTGATCGCGGGCGCGGTGATCCTGCCCGAATCGAAGAACCCGGCACCGGGCCGGATCGACGTGCTCAGCGTGCTGCTGTCCGTCGTCGGCATGGTCGGGATCGTCTACACGATCAAGGAAGTCGCCTACCGAGGCTGGGGGCACTGGGATATCGCGGTCGCCGCGGTGCTGGGTCTCGGCGGCCTGCTGGCGTTCGTCCTGCGGCAGCCGCGGCTGGCCGAGCCGCTGATGGACCTGAAACTGTTCACGCAGCGGGCGTTCTCGGCGACCGTCGCCACCACGATCCTGGCGATGTTCGCGCAGCTCGCGGTCTCCCTGATGTTCGCGCAATATCTTCAGCTGGTGGCGGGCTGGTCGCCGCTGAAGTCCGGGCTCGCCGGGCTGCCGGGGATGGGTGGCGCGATCGTCGGCGGCGTGCTCGCGCCGCTGGTGATCAAGGCGTTCGGCCGGGCGGTCACGATCGCGCTGGGATGCGGTCTTTCGGCGGCCGGCTTCGCGTTGTACTCGGGTATCGGCGTGACGATCGTGTACTCGGACCTGCTCGCGGCGATGATCGTCTTCGGTGTCGGGCTGGCGCTGATCCTCGCGACCGCGACGGACACGGTGCTCGGCGTCGTGCCGAAGGCGAGGGCGGGCGCGGCGTCGGCGATCTCCGAAACGGCGACCGAACTCGGCGGGGCGCTGGGGATCGCGGTCCTCGGCAGCGTGCTCGGCGCGCTGTACCGGAGCGAACTCGTCATCCCGGCGGGGGTGCCGCCCGAGGCGGCCGGGGCGATCGCGGACACCCTCGGCGGCGCGGTCCAGGTCGCGGCGCGGCTTCCGCCGTCACAAGGAGCGGTGGTGCTGGACAGCGCGAAGGTGGCGTTCGTCGACGGGATGCAGGTGACGATGCTGTGCTCGGCCGGGCTGATGGCGCTGCTGGCGGTGAGTGCGCTGTTCACGCTGCGCGGAGTCCCGAAGGTCCTCGAAGACCCCGAAGAGGACGACGCCGTTTCGGCCACTTCGCCCGCCTCTGCTGGAGTCTGATGGCGCGTGAACCCTCGCAAGTAGTCCTCTAGTTAAGTAATTCCGTGAAGTGCGCCCGAGGGAGGACGCCCTGTCGACGCGAAATAGACAGTCACAGCGCCTCACTGAGCTTCACGTGATCTCACGGAATCAACCGTCTAGTTGCGATCAGGCCCTCGGTCCGGCCAGCGGGACGGCACGGCGGTCGCCCGACCGGACCATGGCCAGCAAGGGTTTCGCGGCCACGGCGAGGAGCCTCGCCGCGAAGGGGCGGCCGTTGCGGCGGGCGATGTCCGGGCCGAAGGCGTCCATCAACGCGACGAGCCCGGGCAACGGCCGCACGAACAGCGTCGCTTCGGCGATGAGGCCGTCTTCGTCGAGCTTCAGCACCGCCGTCTCCTCGATCTCCTCGCCGCCGATGCGCGCGGTGTGGACGACGACCCGCGTCGACGCGTCACCGGTGTCGGTGTGGAATCGGATGTCGCGAAGATGCGAGTACGCGACTTCGAGCAGCGGCCCGAGTTCGGCGTGCCCGGTGAACCGGACCCGGCCGGTCAGCGGCGAATGCACCACCGCGTCCGGCGCGAAGGCGCTCAGCGCGAGTTCGACGTCCTGGGTCTCGGCGGCCCGGCGATACCGCTCGGTGGTCTGCGTGCTCATGTGTCCTCCTGGATCAGGTTCCCCAGACCGCGCCACAACAGATCCGTCGTGAGCGCGACGACTTGCTCCCGTGGGATGTCACGGTTGCTCCACCACCAGGTGGCGATGGCGTTCAGCGCGCTCTTCGCCGCTTCGGCGAGCGCTTCGTTCGCGCGGTCGCGCGGCAGGTCCGCGCTCAGCGCCAGGCCGGGGACCTGCGCGAACACCCCGGTCAGCTGCCCGGTGGCCCTGGCCTGCCCGCGCCGGTGCACCTCGGCGACGGCCGGATCCGACGGCGTCTCGGCGAAGATCATCCGCCAGCCGCGTTCGTTCGTCTCCATCCAGGCGAAGATCGCGGCGACCCGGCCGCGCAGCAGCTCCTCGGCGGTGCCCGACGGCGGCAGCGCGTCCCAGCCGGCCAGCAGACTGTCCACTTCGGACTCCAGCAGCCCGGCGTACAGCCGCGCCTTGGACGGGAAATGGTCGTAGAGCACCGGTGTGCTGATCCCGGCCGCCGTCGCGACCTCGCGCATCCCGGACGCGTCGTACCCGGACGCGGCGAACACGCGCGCCGCCGCGGCCAGGATCCGTTCCCGGCGTTCATCTCTGCTCAACCGCTTACCTGACATCGGTCAGGTACGCTACCACTCAACCTGACAACTGTCAGGTAGTGGGCCGGGTAGCCTGGTCGATCGTGCGTACAGTCGTAGTCATCGGGGGCGGGATCGTCGGTCTCGCCACGGCCTGGGAGCTGACGAAGCGGGGCCTGGACGTCACGGTGCTCGAGAAGGAGGACCGCTGGGCTGTCCACCAGACCGGGCACAACTCGAACGTCGTGCACGCCGGGCTCTACTACAAGCCGGGTTCCTTCAAGGCCAGGATGTCCACCGCGGGCAATCGGTCCATTGTGGACTTCGCACGGCAGTACGGGGTGCCGGTGGAGGTCTGCGGCAAACTGGTCGTCGCCACCTCCGAAGCGGAGCTTCCGGCGCTGAAGGTGCTCGCCGAACGGGCCGAAGCCAACGGCGTCCCGGCGAAGCTGATCACCCCGAGCGAGGCCCGCGAGTACGAACCCGAGGTCTCGTGCGTCGCCGCGCTGCGGGTGGAATCCACCGGCATCATCGATTTCCCGGCCGTCTGCGCCGCACTGGTCCGGCTGCTCGACGAATCCGACGCCGACCTGCGCCTCGGCACGCCCGCGCTGGGGATCCGCGCGGGCCGCACCGGGGGCGTCGAGGTGGCGACCGGCGACGACGTGATCCACGCGGACGCGCTCGTCAACTGCGCGGGCCTGCACGCGGACCGTGTCGCACGGCTCGCCGGGCTCACCCCGAGCGCGCGGATCGTGCCGTTCCGCGGCGAGTACTACGAACTCAAGCCCGGCCGCCGCCACCTGGTGCGAGGCCTGATCTACCCGGTCCCGGACGCGTCGCTGCCGTTCCTCGGCGTGCACCTGACCCGCATGCTCGACGGCAGTGTGCACGCCGGCCCCAACGCCGTGCTCGCGCTGCGCCGCGAGGGCTACACCTGGCGCGACGTCTCCGCGAAGGACCTCGCCGAAGTCGCCCGCTTCCCCGGCGTCTGGCGGCTCGCGCGCAAGTACGCCTATCCGACCGGGCTCGACGAGGTCCGCCGGTCGTTCTCGAAGCGCCGCTTCGCCGAAAGCCTCGCGCGGCTCGTGCCCGCCGTCACCGAGGACGACATCGTGCGGCACGGCTCCGGTGTCCGTGCGCAGGCACTGCGTCCGGACGGCGCGCTCGTCGACGACTTCCTGATCGAGACAACGCGGAACCAGGTGCACGTCCTCAACGCGCCCTCACCGGCGGCGACCAGCGCGCTGGAGATCGCGAAGCACATCGCCGACGAGGTGTCGGACTAGGCAGGGTGTCGTTGGTCGCGGGACTCTCGTGACCACACCACCCGCACCAGGCATGTCGCGAAAGCCACTTTCGGGACATCAGGTGTCCCGAAAGTGGCTTTCGCGACACCCAGATCAGCACCCGGCCGAGCAGGTAGGACGCTGAACCGAGAGACACCTAGGCGGCGGGCGCGTTCGCGGTCACGAGCGGCATCACGGCCTGCGGGATCTCGCAGGCCTTCGCGTTGTCACTGAGGTCGCCGGTGTCGAGCTTGATCGCCGACGTCGGGGTGAGCGGGTACAGCGCGACGCAGAGCGGGCTGTCCGGAGACGAGTAGACGAGCCACTTCTTGCCGTTCACCACCTGCTCGGCGGAAGTGCCTTCGAGGCCGGGAACGTCCTCGGTCCTGGTCGCGGTGTAGACCCAGAGGTCGAGTGCCTTTTTGCCCTTGTCGCCGTCGGTGTCGTCCCACTGGCAGCCGTTCTTCGGGTCGTTGGACGAACCGTTCATCGGCCGCGCGGCCATGAGGCTGAACTGGGCGGCCTGCTCGGGCTTCAGCAGCGTGCACGGATCGACGCTCACCAACGGCCCGGACGGCTCGATCGGCTTCTGCCCCGGCGGCGCGGTGATCTGTGGATCCTGCTGCCCGCCGGGCAGATGCGAGGCGACCGCGGGGATCGCCGCCTTCGCCAGGTCGCACGCCTTGTTGTTGTCGTCGCCAGGGGCGTCGCTGGAGACCTCGATGAACGTCTTCGCGTCGAGTTCGGTGGCCAGCGAGCAGTAGCTCGGGCCGAGGATGGTCGCGTACCGCGTCCAGGTGAACCCGCCGATGCCGAACTTCTCACCCGGCAGGGCACCGGCGTAGTAGTCGACAGCGGACAGGTCCTTGCTCCGCGAGATCTCCAGCGCGACGCCGTCCGGCGCGTCCTCCAGTTCCTGGAACCGGCAGACCGCGGGGATCTTCTGTTCGGGCTTCGCCGGACGCTCCTTGCCCGGGTACAGGACACCGAGGGAGTCCGCCTGCTGCTGCGTCAGCAGCCCGCACGGCTCGGCCTTCGTGATCACCGGCCCCTGTCCGGGTACCGGCGCGGCCGCACCGCCGATCGTCGACGTGCAGCCGCCGAGCGCCAGCACCGCCAGCCCGGCCGCGACCGGGTTCCGAAACCGCATGCGTCCCTCCTCGTCGGCTCGCACCCTACTTCGATGTCGGCGCGAGCACCTCGGTTCCGCCGAGGAAGGGACGAAGCGCTTCCGGCACCCGGACCGAACCGTCTTCGAGCTGGTGGTTCTCCAGGATCGCGACGATCCACCGGGTGGTGGCGAGCGTGCCGTTCAGCGTGGCGACGGTCTGCGGGCGGCCGTCGTCGTCGCGGTAGCGGATGCCGAGGCGGCGGGCCTGGAACGTCGTGCAGTTCGACGTCGAGGTCAGCTCGCGGTAGGTGTCCTGCGACGGCACCCACGCCTCGCAGTCGAACTTCCGGTACGCGGAGGTGCCGAGATCGCCGGTGGCGGTGTCGATCACCCGGTATGGGACCTCGATCTTGGCGAGCATCTGCTCTTCCCAGTCCAGCAGGCGCGCGTGCTCGGCCTCGGCGTCCTCGGGACGCGTGTAGACGAACATCTCGACCTTGTCGAACTGGTGGACGCGGATGATGCCGCGGGTGTCCTTGCCGTACGAACCGGCCTCGCGGCGGTAGCAGGACGACCAGCCCGCGTAGCGCTTCGGGCCCTTGCCGAGGTCGAGGATCTCGTCGGCGTGGTAGCCGGCGAGCGGGACCTCGGAGGTGCCGACGAGGTACAGGTCGTCGTCGCGCAGCCGGTAGACCTCCGACGAGTGCGCGCCGAGGAAGCCGGTGCCCGCCATGATCTCCGGCCGCACCAGGGTGGGCGTGATCATCGGCGTGAACCCGTTCGCCGTCGCCTGCGCGATGGCCATGTTCAGCAGGCCGAGTTGCAGCTGGGCGCCGATGCCGGTGAGGAAGTAGAACCGCGAGCCCGAGACCTTCGCGCCACGCTCCATGTCGAGCGCGCCGAGGCCTTCGCAGAGTTCGAGGTGGTCCTTCGGCTTGAAGTCGAACTTCTTCGGCTCGCCGACGTGCTTGAGCACGACGTAGTCGTCCTCGCCGCCTTCGGGGGCTTCGGGGTGGACCAGGTTCGGCACCACGCGGTGCAGCTGCTCGAACTCCTCCGACGCCTCGGTCTGCTCGACTTCGGCGGCCTTCACCTGCGCGGCGAGGTCCTTCGCCTTGGCGAGCAGTGCGGCCCGTTCGTCTCCCTGCGCCTTCGGGACGAGCTTGCCCAGCGACTTCTGCTCGGCGCGCAACGTGTTGGCGGCGGCGATCGAAGACCGGCGGCGGGAGTCGAGGGAGAGCAGCTTGTCGACCACTCCTTCGTCCTCGCCACGGGCGCGCTGCGAAGCGCGCACGACGTCCGGGTCATCGCGCAGAGTCCTGGGGTCAATCACGAGTGCTGAGGGTAGTCCGTGGCCTTCGCGCACTTCGAGGCAGTTTCCCCGTACAGACTGTGCGGGCCGCCGCGGAGAACCCGACAGTCTGATCGTTGTCGCCCGTTTCGGGCCATACCCATACTGAGCCCGGCCCCGGATTCCCTGCTGCGGACGGAGAAAACCGATGACCGATGCGGACCTGCTGGCGCGGCACAAGGCGGTTCTCCCGTCGTGGCTCGCGCTCTATTACGACGAGCCGATCGAGATCGTGCACGCGCAGGACCGCCGGGTCATCGACTCGACCGGGCGCAGCTACCTCGACTTCTTCGCGGGCATCCTGACGAACTCGATGGGCTACGACGTCTCGGCGATCAGCGACGCCGTGCGCAAGCAGCTCGACACCGGGATCCTGCACACCTCGACGCTGTACCTGATCCGCTCACAGGTCGAACTGGCCGAGCGCGTCGCGAAGCTCTCCGGCATCCCGGACGCGAAGGTGTTCTTCACCAACTCCGGGACCGAAGCCAACGACACCGCGCTGATGCTCGCCACGCAGTACCGGCGCAGCAACCAGGTGCTGGCGATGCGGAACTCGTACCATGGGCGGTCGTTCGCGACGGTCGGCATCACGGGCAACCGCGGCTGGTCGGCGTCGTCGCTCAGCCCGGTGAAGGTGAGCTACGTCCACGGCGGCTACCGGTACCGCAGCCCGTTCCGGGCGCTTTCGGACACGGAGTACATCGACGCGTGCGTCGCGGACCTGGTCGACGTCCTGGAGACGGGCACTTCGGGCGACGTCGCCTGCATGATCGCCGAGCCGATCCAGGGGGTCGGCGGGTTCAGTTCACCGCCGGACGGCCTGTTCAAGGCGATGAAGGAGGTCCTCGACCAGTACGGGATCCTATTCATCTCCGACGAGGTCCAGACCGGCTGGGGACGGACCGGGGAACACTACTGGGGGATCCAGGCGCACGACGTCGTCCCCGACGCGATGACCTTCGCGAAGGGCCTCGGCAACGGTCTCGCGATCGGCGGTCTCGTGGCGCGCGGCGACCTCGTCGACTGCCTGACCGCGAACTCGATCTCGACCTTCGGCGGCAACCCGGTCGCGATGGCGGGCGCGGGCGCGGTACTCGACCACATCGCCGACCACGACCTCCAGGCCAACGCGCTCGCCCGCGGCAACGAGCTGCTCGACGGCCTGCGCGCGGCGGGGAACCCGCGGATCGGGGACTTGCGCGGCAAGGGTCTGATGATCGGCGTCGAACTGGTCGAACCGGGCGGCATGGAGCCGGACACCCGGGCCGCGGCGCGGATGATGGAGGAGACCAAGGCGCGCGGGCTGCTGATCGGCAAGGGCGGGCTGCACGGCAACGTCCTGCGGATCGCGCCGCCGATGACACTCACCGCCGATGAGGCCGCGGAGGGGCTCGGGATCATCACGGACGCGCTGGCCGCGATCTCCTGACTTTGTTATGAACGGTCCGTTCATAACGAGATTTGTTATGAACGGACCGTTTATAACACCCGGTTCAGGACTTCACGAAGCGCGCGATGACCTCGCCAAGGCGGGTACCGGCGTCCTCCTGGAGGAAGTGACCGGCCCCGGTGATCGTGGGATGCTCGAGTTCGCGGGCGCCGCGCATCGAGCCCCGCAGTCCGAGGCCCCACGGCGCGGTGATCGGGTCGCCGTCGGAGAACGAGACCAGGAACGGTTTGTCCAGTTCGGCGAGCACCTTCAGCGCGGCGCGGTTGGCGGCCGAGGCCGGGTCGTCCGGGGCGATCGGCACCAGCGACGGCATCGCACGCGGCGCGGCCTTGTACATCTCGTTCGGGAAGGGCGCGTCGTAGGCGGCGCGGACCTCCGCGGACAGCTTGGTCTGGCAGCCCGACTGGACGAACCGGCCGACGTCGAGCACCTGGGCGTTCTCGACGGTGTCACGGAACTTGTGCCAGAGCTCCGGCATGTCGGTGTCGCCGGTGGGGAGGCCGGTGTTGGCCGCGACGACGCGGGAGAAACGGTCCGGGTTCTCGGCGACCAGCCGCAGGCCGATCAGGCCGCCCCAGTCCTGGCCGACCAGGGTGACCTCGGTCAGGTCGAGAATGTCGAAGGCGAACGCCCGCATCCATTCGACGTGCCGCTGGTAGGTGTGGTCGACCATGTCGCCGGGTTTGTCGGATCGGCCGAAGCCGACCAGGTCGGGTGCGATGGCGCGCAGTCCGGCGTCGGCGAGCACCGGGATGACCTTGCGATAGAGGTAGGACCAGGTGGGCTCGCCGTGCAGCAGGAGAACGGGCGGCCCATCCGCGGGTCCGGCCTCCACGTAACCCACTCTGATCACGCCGCCGTGAAGGTCGACGAGTTCCGCGTAGCGCGGCTCGAAGTCGAAATCGGGCAGGTCCGAGAACCGGTCGTCCGGTGTCCTCAAAAGGCGCACGACTCCCACGTTAGTGGGGTTCGTGCGCCTTTGCCGTTTTCAGCGGGTAGGGAAAGTCACGAGATGCCGACGGCCACGACCAGGCCGAGGGCGAGGTGCGCGGCGGCGACCACGACGCTGACCGGGGCGAACTTCTCGCTCTCGATGGTCGAGCGGACGTCGATGCGGGTCGCCCACTCCAGCAGCCGGACCGCCAGGACCTGCACGACGATGCCCAGCAGGCCGTAGACCAGCGAGGTGATGAGGCCCTCGGTCAGGTCGCTGGCGGAATTCGCGATCGCCACGACGACGATGAACGCCATCGACAGCAGGCCGGACGCGGTGACGATGACCGCGTTCGGCAGGCCGCGGCTGACCAGCTGGGACAGCTTGCCGGGCGTGGTCCAGTCGATCGCCCAGAACCCGGCGAACATCAGCAGCAGGCCGACGACGCCGTACAGCAGGATCGCGCCGATCCCTCGCACGAGGTCGGAGCCGAACGTGTCGGACAGCGCAAGGGTGGTCGTCACAGGGGTTCTCCAGAGGTACAGGTCGAGAATGTCAGGTTTGTGCGGTTGCTTCTATCACGTCTCGACGATGCGGTGCGGGACGAATGCCGCACCGTCGTCCGTAACGAGACCTGCGGTTTCGCGGATCCCGAGGCCGGCGGCCTGGTCGCCGACGATCCACGCGCCGAGCGCGGGCCGGTACCCCTGGAACTCGGGGAGCGGGTCGAACGCCTGGTAGACGAAGCCTTCGGCGCCGTAGACGCCGTCGGTCTGCGTCTCGTACCCGGTGGCGACGATCTGCACGTTCGCGCCCTCACGCCCGAGTTTCGGCTTGCGGACGTATTCCGTCAGCAGGCCGGGGTCGTCGGCGAAGGCGGGCAGCAGGTTCGGGTGCCCCGGGTAGTTCTCCCACAGGATCGCGAGCAGCGTCTTGTTGGAGAGGATCATCTTCCACAGCGGCTCGACCCACAGCGTGCGAGGCATGGTCTCGACGGCGAAGCGGCCGAATTCCTCGTCGACCACCCATTCCCACGGGTAGAGCTTCACCACGGTCGCCATCTGCTGCTCTTCGAGGTCGACGAACCGCTTGAGCACCGGGTCCCAGCCGATCTCCTCGATCGACAGGCCGACGGTGTCGAGGCCGGCCTCGGCGGCCGTCTCCTGCAAGTACGCCGTCGTCACGTGGTCCTCACCGGACGGATCGGCGGAAGACCAGGTGAAATGCAGTTCGTTGGAGGGCAGCTTGTCGGCGAGTTCACCCCAGCGCTCGACCAGCTTCTCGTGGATCGAGTTCCACTGGTCGTCCTCCGGGAAGACCGCGGTCTTCCAATGCCACTGGAGCACTGCGGCCTCGAGCAGCGAGGTCGGGGTGTCGGCGTTGTACTCGAGCAGCTTCGCCGGGCTCTTGCCGTCGTAGCGCAGGTCGAACCGGCCGTAGACGTGCGGATCCTGCCGCTTCCACGACTCGGCGATATGCGGCCAGACCCACTCGGGGATGCCGAAGCGGTGGTACTGCTCAGTGGTCACCACGTTGTCGACGGCTTCGAGGCACATCGAGTGCAGCAGTTCGACGTCCGCCTCGACGGACAGGATCTCGTCCATGTCGAAGACGTAGTGGACCGACTCGTCCCAGTACGGCCGGGACTTGCCGGAACCGTCACGGGCGGGGGTGCCGAAGACCAGGCCCTGCTCCTCGACGATGTGCTGCCAGTCCCGCCGGGGCGGCTTGGAATCCCGATACAACTACGAGCCCCCGCTCTTGCCGGTACCGCCGGAGGTACCGCTCTTGCCGCTGATGCCGAACCCGCCGCGCTGGACGGACTTGCCCGACTTGGTGCTGACGTTCGCTCCCGACGGCGCGGTGTACGAACCGCCGGACACCCGCTGCCCGACCTGACCGGTCCCGCCGTAGTTGTAGCGGTAGCTCTGCATCGGCCCGCCGAAACCACCGATGGGCAGGAAGAAGAACCCGCCGCTGACGTAACCGCCGTGCGACCGGACGTAGTTCTCGTCGCAGTTCTGGTCGTCGTTGACGATCTCGGTGTCCCTGGCGGCGCAGACCGCCGTGACCTCGTCCGGCTTCGCGACGGTGTAGAACGTCGCGACCAAACCGACCAGGCCGACGGTCACGCCGGTGCCGATCAGGATCTTCTTCTTGGTCGAGGACTTCTTTTCGGCGGCACGAGCGGCTTCGGCGTCGAGGACTTCCTGGCGTTCCTGCTCGGCCAGTGCCTGCTGCCGTGCCCGCTGCTCGGCCAACGACGGCTGCCGCGCCTCCGTGCTGCCGTCCTGGAAGCGCATCGAGCCGCGCTTTGGCGGCTCCTGGGGCGGCTGTGCGCCCTGGTTGTCATCCTGCGTCATCGAAGCTCCGTAATCGCCCGCCGGCCCGAACCCGTGTTTAACACTAACCACCCGGTATGCGCACCTTACGTGCGGCGCGGGCATCATGGAGTGGATGTCTCAACAGGCCGAGCGGTTCCGTGATCCGCGAAACGCGCTGAGCACCCTGCGCACCCGGCTCGTCATGGCCGGTGTGTTCGTGGGCGCGATCATCGCGCTTTCGCTGAGTGTGGCGTTCTCGTGGAACGTGGGCCCGGAGGGCGGTGCGGGCGGCGGTGCCCCCAAACTGTCACCCGCGGCCGTCGAAGCGTTCCATTCTCCCCCTGGCACCTGTCTGACCTGGAACAACCCGGACGCCAACGACGTGCGGCGCGTGCCGTGCGCGGAGTCCCACCTGTTCGAGGTCACCAGCATCGTCGACATCGGGACGCAGTACCCGGCGGGTGTGCCGAGCCCGAACCTGGAGCAGTGGCAGGAGATCGCCCGGTCACGCTGCACCGTCGACGTCAAGCCGTACCTCGGCCGTACGCTGGATCCGTACGGCAAATTGAGCATGAATCTGCTCCGGCCGACTCCCGCACAGTGGGAAAACGGCGACCGGCAGCTGCGGTGCGGCCTGCAATGGGCGGGCCAGGGCGGCAAGCTGCAACCGACCAAGGGGCAGGCGAAGGAGCAGAACCAGTCCGCGGTGTGGGAGCCGGGCACCTGCCTCGCGCTGCTCAACAACAGCTTCGGCGACCCCATCGACTGCGCCCAGCCGCACTCCTACGAGATGATCGCGACGCTCGACCTCAAGACGAAGTTCAAGGACGCCTACCCGTCGCAGGAAGAGCAGAACACCTGGCTGGACACCGCGTGCTCGACGGCCGCGCAGGACTACACCGGCAACGCGGATCTGGCCGCGAAGAAGGTCATCGTCAGCTGGGACGTCCGTGAGCAGGAGAGCTGGGACGCCGGCTCGACGCTGGTGAACTGCAAGGTGGCGGCGGCCCTGCCGGACAACAAGGGGCTCGCCCCGATCACCGGGAGCGTCAAAGTCGGCAACGGCGACGCCCCGCCTTCCGAGGGTGGCCAGGCAAGCCAGCCTCCGTCTTCCTCCGCTCCGAAGACCGGCGGGTGAACCCGTGCCCGTCGAGATGACCCAGCAGCGGTTCGAAGAACTGGTGTCGGAGGCGCTGGACGAGCTTCCACCCGAATTCGCGGAGGCCATGGACAACGTCGTGGTACTCGTCGAGGAGTTCAACGAGGAGTCGCCCACGATCCTCGGGCTCTACCACGGGATCGCGCTGACCGAACGGACCCACGAGTACGGCGGGGTGCTGCCGGACCGGATCTCGATCTACCGGCGGCCGTTGCTCCAGATGTGCGACACCGAGGAAGACGTCGTCGAGGAGGTGCTGATCACGGTGGTCCACGAGGTCGGCCACCATTTCGGCATCGACGACGCGCGCCTGCACGAACTCGGCTGGGGCTGAGCCGCCCGGCAGGCGATAGCAAAGGTCCCTTGCTCCCTTCCCGGCGGATTCCGTGCCGAAGGCGGCACAGTCGGTGATTTTCGTGCGCCAGGCACCACGGGTTCTTCGGATTTTTAACTGGGCGTAACAAGCCAACAACTTTGGGCGACAACCCCCGCTAAACTTTTCCGCTCGTCGGCAGGTGCCGTCGAATGCCTGGGGAGGCGTGCATGGCCGAGTCGACGGCACGAAGGAGGGGCGACCGGCGCTTGCGCTGGTTGCTCGCGTCCAGCGCGGCGTCGAATCTCGGCGACGGGATCGGCAAGGTCGCGTTCCCCCTCCTCGCGGTCACCCTGACCCGCGATCCACTGCTCATCGCCGGGCTCTCGGCGACCCAGTTCCTGCCGTGGCTGCTCTTCGCGCTCCCGGCGGGCGCGTTGCTGGACCGGATCGACCGGCGGCGCGCGATGATCCTCGCCAACGCCGCCCGCGCGGTGGTCGTCGGCGGGATGGCCGTCCTGGTCGCGGCCGGCGGGGTGACGATCTGGGTGGTCTACGCCGCGGCCCTGCTCATCGGCGTCGCGGAGGTGGTCGCCGACAGCGCCGCGAACGTGCTCATCCCGGCGGTCGTCGGCAAGGGTTCGCTCGACAGCGCGAACAGCAAGCTCCAGGCCTGCGAGATCGTCGGCCAGACCTTCCTCGGCGGACCGGTTGGCAGCACCACCTTCGCGCTCTTCGCGACCTTCCCGTTCCTGCTCAACTCGGTGGGCTTCGCGATCGCGGCGGCCGTGCTGATCGGGCTCACCGGGAGCTACCGGGCTCGTCCGTCCACGGCCTCCGAGAGCCCGTCCACCGACCTCCGGGCCGAACTGGCGGAGGGTTTCCGCTGGTTGAAGGGCAACCGGCTGGTACTGCGCCTGGTCGTCGTCGCCGGACTGATCAGCCTGGTCAGCGAACTCGCCCAGGCGCAGTTGGTGCTGTACGCGATCGAGTACCTGCGTCTCAGCGAAGCGGCCTTCGGGCTCTTCGCGTTCGTCGGCGGCATCGGCGGTTTGCTCGGCGCGGCCATCGCCCCCCGGCTGGTGAAGGCGTCCAGCCGTCGCACGGTGCTCCTCGGCGGCACCGCCTGCTGTGGCTTGGCGTTCACCGGCATGGGCCTGACGAGTTCGCCGGTGGCGGGCGCGGCCCTGTTCGGCCTGTTCGCGGCGGCCGTCGTCGCGGTGAACATCGTGCTGGGCACGGCGCGGCACACGCTCGTCCCCGGCGAGCTGCTCGGCCGCGTCCTCGGCGTGTGGCGCACCGTGGTCTGGGGGGCGATCCCGGTCGGGGCCTTGCTCGGCGGCGTGCTCACCCACGCCCTCGGTTCCCCGGCCCGGACGTTCCTCACGTCCGGGCTTTTGCTGTTCGGCGTCGCGGGCTTCGCTTTCATCGCCCTGCGGCCGGGTTCAGATGACGAATCGGCCACGGCCTTGCGGGTACTCCACCAAGACCGGTGAAAAGTCGGGCCTTTGGTGCTGGAATAGCGCATCACCGCCGGCTGGCGAGAGAGGTCCGCGATGCAGCAGACACTGGTGCCGGAGGCCGGCGTGGGGACGAAAGAACCTTCCAGACGCCCGCAGGTGATCACCGCGTTCGCCGGGTTCGTGATCGGCGCGAGCGTGATCGGCATGTTGTGGGCGCTGTCGGGCGTCAACGCGGGAGCCCTCGAAGACGCGCAGGACGCGTGTTCGGCACTGGCCAGGGTCGGCACGATCCCGGACACCACCGGCGCCGCGCCCGGCGACCGGACCGTGGCGGTGCTTGCCCCCGAGATCCTGCACCGGATGACGGCCGCACGCGAACTCTCCGCCGCGGCGGCCGCCGCCAACGACACCTACCGGCCGCTGGCCGAGCACATCGACGGTGTCAGCCGGATGGTGTTCAGCCTGCACTTCAACCAGATCTCCGGCCAGCGGCACCTGGCGCAGGCCGAACAGCTCTGCGCCCAGCTCTAGGCTCCCTTGTTGAACGTCTTGACGGTCAACTGGTTTCCGGGGATCTTCCCCGCGCAGCCGAGTCCCTGCACCGCCACGAAGTTCGACGCCGTCTCCTGCGGCAGGTACACCCGCAGCCCACGGGTCTCGGTGGGCTTGCAGGCCGCCTCGTCGTAGTTGCGGACGTTCACGAAGCCGATGTCGGCGGACGCGCTTTCGCCGTTGTTCAGCTGGACCGGGCCGCCCTTGACGCCGTCACGGAACGCGGCTTCACCGACCTGGTGGCCGTCCGCGCCGGTGACGTAGGAGACGCCGGGAAAGCCCTGGATGGTGCACGCGTGCCCGCTGGAGTTGGTGATGACGAGCTTCCGGTAGACCGTCCCGGCCGCCGCGTCCCCGTTCGCGACCGAGAGCTTCACGTCGCCTGCCTTGCAGAGCCCGTCGTTCCTGGGAGCCGGGTCCGGCCCCTGGGCGGGTTGCGGCGCCGGTGCCGGTGCCGGGCTCGAACTCGCGCTGGGCGCGACCGAGGTCTCCGGCGCCGAACTGGACGGTGTCGCGGACGAACTCTGCGCTACCGGGGCGGTTTCCGAACCGCACGCGCTGAGCAGCAAGAGTCCGGCGGTACCCGCGATGAGACCGCCGATGGAGATCATCTTCGAACGAACCATGGTCATTCGCCTCCCTGTAGCCGGGTGACCCACCGATCAGTAGACGGGTTAGCGACCCCAGGGGTTGCGCTCTCCCGGTTAATTCCCCACAAGGTGTTAATTGATCTCGTGGAGTGTGTTCCCCGGCGGAAGCGGAGGCAAACGCCCGCGTTTCGTCCTCTAGTTGCGGTACTTGCGCGTGCAACTACCGCAACCAGAGGACGAAACGCGAGGGAGTCAGGCGCGTATGACGGGGGTTCCGGCCCAGGTGAGACAGGTCCAGCCGTCGGCGGTCGCGGCGAGTTCGACGATGCCCGTGTTCGGGATGAGGCCCTGGTTGGCGATCTCGGCGGTGACGTTCCCGGCGAGCCATTCGCCGCCGAGCCGGATCGCACCGCCATGGCTCACCAGCACCACCGTGCCGTCGGGGTCGGCCTGCTCGTGCTTGGCGCGCAGCCGGGCGACCGCGTCGAGCATCCGGGTGCGGACCTGCGCGCCGGTCTCGCCGCCGGGGATCGGCGGATCGAGTTCGCCGAGCGTCCACCGGCGCACGACGCTCATGTAGGTCGTGATCGAGTCCTTGTCGGTGTTGCCTTCGAGGTCACCCGCGGCGACCTCGTGCACCCCGTCGACGACCTGGACGTCGACGCCGAGCTTGGCGGCCAGCGGCGCGGCGGTCTGCTGGGCACGGACGGCCTGTGAGGCGTAGACCGCGACAATCGGCTCGCCGTCCAGCCGCGCCGCGAGATCTTCGGCCTGTTCACGGCCCAGTTCGGTGAGCGGCGGGCCGGGCAGCGCGGTGTCGAGCGCGCCCCGCACGTTGCCGTCGGTCTGACCGTGACGGACGAGAAGGAGTTTCACGCCTGTGCTCCCTTCCGGACCGACTCGACCCAGTCGATCGCTTCGGTGAAGTCCTCGTTGGCGGCGCCCTGCTCGACCGCGGTCGTGCCGTCGTCCGCCCGCGGGTGGGAACCGAGGAACCGCACGTTGCGGCACCGTCGGCGCAACGCGGCCAGCACGTCGCCGATCCGGGGCTCGGCCACATGCCCCTCGAAGTCGATGAAGAAGCGGTACTCGCCGAAGTTGTTCCTGGTCGGGCGGGCGTCCAGCTTGGTCAGGTTGATCCCGCGGACCGCCAGTTCGGTGAGCAGTTCCGCCAATGCGCCGGTCCGGTTCGTAGCGGCGGCGACGATCGACGTGCGGTCGGCCCCGGTCGGCTCCGGCAGCTCGCCGGGCAGACGGACCAGCAGGAACCGGGTCTTGGCGTCGCAGACGTCGGCGACCTCGGTGGCCAGCACGTCCAGCGGGTAGTGCTCGGCGGCCACCGGCGCGGTGACGGCGGCGTCGAACTCGCCCGCGTCGACCGCGACCGCGGCCGCGGCGGTGGACGACGTCGCGACCGGACGCGCGCCGGGGAGGTTCGCCTCGACCCAGTGCCGGACCTGCGCGAGCGCGTGCGGGTGGCTCGCCACGGTGCGGATCTCGGTCGTGCCCGGCCTGGTCAGCACACTGAAGTGGACCGGAAGCAGCACCTCCGCCACGGCGACGAGCGGCTCGGCCTCGCTCAGGCTGTCAAGGGTGGCGGTGACCGCGCCCTCGACGGAGTTCTCGATCGGCACACAGGCCGCGGCGGCTTCACCCGAGCGCACCGCGGCCAGCGCCGCCGGGATGGTCTCCGCGGGGATCAGCTCCTCGCCGGGGGCCAGCCGCCGTGCGGCCTGTTCGGTGAAGGTCCCCCGGGGGCCGAAGTAAGCGATCCGTGACACCCCGCCAGATTACGCACGCCGCAGGTGGCGACTTTCACTCGGACAGCCGGTACGCGACCCGGTTACGCCGGGTGCCTTTTTTTGCCATGCTTAGAGCGTGACCGCCGAATCGGGCACGCACACCGGCCACGAGGATGTCGGCTCCTCTTTTGCTCCCCTGCCCGACCATCCCACCCCGGAGCTGGTGCTGTGCGCCGTCGATGACCTGCTCGCGCAAGCCTGGACCACCGTCGCGGACACTGTGGACGGACGGGTCTTCGTGCACCGCGGGTCGGTGCTCGACGTCGTCGCACAAGCCGTCGTCAGTCCCGCGAACTCCTACGGCTGGATGCGCGGCGGCATCGACGCCGTCTACGCCCGCGCCTACCCCGACGTCGAGCAGAACGTGCGCAGCGCCGTGCTCGCCTACCACGGTGGTGAACTCCCGATCGGCGAAGCCGTGATCGTGCCCACCGGCGAGGCGGAGCCC
This sequence comes from Amycolatopsis coloradensis, assembly GCF_001953865.1. GTDB lineage: Bacteria > Actinomycetota > Actinomycetes > Mycobacteriales > Pseudonocardiaceae > Amycolatopsis > Amycolatopsis coloradensis. The sequence goes on along the minus strand of NZ_MQUQ01000015.1, from coordinate 277,068 downwards.
GCCTGGCTGATCAGCGCGCCGACGATGCGGGAACCCGGCGAACGCCTTCCCCGCGACACCGTGCATCCGTACCTGGCCGCCAGGGCGGTGTTCCGGCAGTGGCGTGACGGCAGGCTCGACCAGGGCCGGGTCCGTGACCTGGTGCACACGATCGCGATGCCCGGGCTCGGTACCGGCGTCGGCGGGGTCGCACCCGCCACCTGCGCCCGGCAGGTCGCCGCGGCGTGGAACGAGGTCTTCGCGCCCGGCCGCCCCCGTAATGGACGGTAGGCGGAGCTGAGATGGACCTCCGAAATGACCGATCCTCCACCGCCGAAGGCCCCGCTGTCGCGGCGGCAGGGCGCCTTCCCCTCGTCGGCGAGTGAGTGACCAAGCTGCGTCCTGCCGACGCCGATCGCGGACGCGGGTTCCCGTCGACACCTGACGCCCCTTAGCGGGCTACATCACATCGCAGCGCGTTCACGAGCCGTAAGCCCTACCGTTAAAGCGGCTTCATCCGGTTCGCGGCACGTTCACCCGCCGAGAACTCGTCAACACGGTTTTTGTACGGCGCCAGCGCAGGCGACGGGCGAGGAGTGTGCGATGCCGCGGGTCCGTGAGCTCAGTCCCTACGTCGAGCTGCACCGTGAGCAGTGGCGCGAGTTGCGCAGGGCTACCCCCCTGCCACTGACCGCCGCGGAACTACTGCGGCTGCGCGGTCTCGGCGAGCAGGTGGACCTGGCCGAGGTCGCCGAGGTCTACCTGCCGCTCTCCCGCCTGATCAATCTCCAGGTCGCCGCCCGGCAACGGTTGTACGAAGCCACCACCACCTTTCTCGGTGAAGACAGTCGGGGCACCAAGGTGCCGTACATCATCGGGATCGCCGGAAGCGTCGCCGTCGGCAAGTCGACGACCGCGCGCATCCTGCGCACCCTGCTCGCCCGCTGGCCGGACCATCCCAGGGTCGACCTGGTCACCACCGACGGGTTCCTCCATCCGCGGGCGGAACTGGTCCGGCGCGGGATCATGCACCGCAAGGGTTTCCCCGAGAGCTACGACCGGCGGGCCCTGCTGCGGTTCGTCACCGAGGTGAAGTCCGGGGCGGAACGGGTTAGCGCGCCGGTGTACTCGCACCTCGCCTACGACATCCTTCCCGGCGAGGAACAGGTCGTCCGGCAACCCGACATCCTGATCCTCGAAGGGCTCAACGTCCTCCAGCCCGGCCCTCGGCTCACCGTCTCCGATCTATTCGACTTCTCGATCTACGTGGACGCGCCGACGACCGACATCGAACGCTGGTACGTCGAGCGGTTCCTCAAACTGCGGCACACCGCGTTCGCTGACCCGGCGTCACACTTCCACCACTTCGCCGGTCTCCCGGACGACGAGGCCCGGGCCGAGGCACGCCACCTGTGGCGCACGATCAACGAGCCGAACCTGATGGAGAACATCAAGCCGACGCGGCCTCGCGCGACCCTCGTCCTCCGTAAGGACTCCGACCACACGATCAACCGGGTCCGCCTGCGCAAGCTCTGAACGGAAACACTGGGTGACCGGATCCTCACAAATCTCCACTCACGGCGAGTGTTTCACGACGACGACCGAGATCATTTCGCCGGAAGCCGATCACTCGGGCGAATTCCGGCCGTTCCCTCACAAGTACCAGCCTTCGCATCACCGGCGAGCCGGCGGGACCGGCCGGTCGCGTACCGCGATCGGGGCGCGGGTTTCCTCGGCCGATCGGCCGATTCACGCTCAGTACGTGTAACCGGTTGGCCGATACCGGCTACAGGCCCCCGAGGCGACCCTTGTGTCAGGGGAACAAGAGGTCTCGAAAAGGACCTTGAGCAGGGAGGAGGCTCACGATGTTCTCGATCATCCTGACCTGGGTCGGCTCGATTCTCGGACTAGCGCTCCTGGTGGCCATGGCCGCCGGTACCTTCGTCGTCGACTTCGACGACGCCCGCGGGGACCGCCGCCGGAAGAAGCCGGAAGTCACGGACAGCAAGGGCACCCCGGCCGCACCACTGGGCTGAACACCCAGAACGGAACCCTCGAAAGCGAGCCTCGACACCGGACTGGGCGACACCGGACTGGGCGCGGCCGATAAAGACGTCCGGACGTCTTGATCACTTCTCAGTCGAACGGGTTGTGCACCTGCGCCCCCAGCCCGGCCATGTCGGCGAGGTTCCGGGTGACCAGGATCAGCTCGTGGATCCGGGCGGTCGCGGCGATCAGCCCGTCGACGGACGGCACTTTCCGCGGCGCGTACTGCCTGCCCCATTCGGCCGCGATCTCGGCGGTCACCGGAAGGATCCGTTCCGAGAACTGCGCGGTGAGCCCGGCCAGCCAGTCGGCCAGCGCGTCCGCCCGCTCCCGGTCTTGTTCTCCTCGATGCCTGAGTTTGCCGATCCCTCTCTCGATCTCCCCCACCGTCAGCACGCTCAGATAGAGCCTGCTCGACGACACCCCGCCCCACCACCGGGCGAAACCCGGGTTCTGCGTGCGGCGCCGGGCCTCGGACACGATGTTCGTGTCCAGCAGAAAGCTCACCCGCTCACCTCCACGGCATCTCTCGGCAGATCCTCCGCGCGTTCGGCGGCGATCTCCTCCAGCACGTCGGCCAGTGCCTCCCCGTACTCCGGATGATGCTGCTCACCGGAGAGCACGAGTTTGAAATCGACGGCTTCACCGCCTCCGGCCAGCCTGCGGTAATCCATGATGTCCAGCACCACGGCCACCTCCTCCCCATGTTTGGTGACGAACTGCGGCCCCTCGGCCGCGGCCCGGCGCAGCAGCTCACTCAGCCGCTGCTTGGCGTCCTGTACCTGCCAGGTTGGTGCTTCCATCTAGACAGACTAGATGTATTGGGGAGGAGTTGCAAGGGGTTGGACCGCGAGCAAGGCACGCGCCCGGTCGAGCGCGTCGTGGAGGTCGGCGGCCTCGTCGAGGCACAGTGGGCGTTCCACCTGCAAGGACTCACTGACAACACGCGCCGCGGGCCACTGCGGAAAGCGGCCAGGGCGCTGGTCGCCCGGCTCGGCGAGCGCCCTTGAGTCCGGTGACAGGCCTCCGGCCGGTCAGGCGAGGTCGCCGAGTGCCTTCCGGTAATCGTCCAGGTCGTAGTCCATCTCGTGTTCGCCGGCTTCGGTGAGCTGGGCGGACAGCGCGTCGATGAGGTGCTCGAAGATCTCGTCGCGCTCCTGCCCGGTCTCGCTCAGCCGCCGCACGGCCTGCCAGACCTCGGCGGGCTCGTCGGCCCAAAGCTGGTCGACGATGGTGGTCTTGAGCGCGAGCCGCATCCGGGGCTCGCCGTCGAAGGTCTCCTCGGCCAGCGCCTCGTGGTACTCCGGGTGCTCGCCGATCACCAGCAGGCGGCGCTGTTCGGGGTCGGCGGGCTCGAGTTCCAGCTCTTCGTCGCCGATCTCCGCGTAGACCGTCGGGACGGCGAACATCCGGCGCTCGAGCGCCTCCGCGAGTTCCGCCGGGTCTTCGATCCCCTCGGAACCGTCGAAGTAGACGTCGAGGGTGGAGTCCTCGTCCTGCGCGAACTCCTCCAGGAACTCGGTCGCGCTCTCCAACAGCGCCACGCGGGCGGCCTCGGGGAGCCCGGCGCGGTCGGCCGCCCAGGTGACCCAGCCGAGCAGCGCGGGCTCCAGCGCGTCCTCGTACGCCTCGTCGACCTCGAACTCGCCGTCGAGCAGCGACTCGAGGAAGCGGGCGAGCTTCTCGGGACCGACCCGCAACGGGCTGCCCGGCTCGGTCTCGCAGCCGTAGTCGACCAGCAGGCGCGCATAGAACCGCGTCGCCTCGGTGTCCTCCACGAGCCCGGACCCGATGAAGTCGGCGACGACCTCTTCACGGACCTGCTCGGGCCACTCGGTGATCTCGGGCGAGGGCTCGGGAGTGGGGAGCGCCCGGATCCAGGCCAGCGCGATCGCGTGGAACCGCGCGTAGTCCTCGCTGACGTCGGGCTCCTCGACGACGTCCGTCGCCGCCAGCCCGTCCGCGAGCAGCTGGTGGGCGCGCTCGGGCAGCACCCGCTCCAGCGTGACCAGCTCCGGATCGTCGGCGGCCTGCTGCCGCATCTCGGACAGCACGTCGTGCGGCTTGTCGACCACGACGACGTCGCGGATCCGGCCGCCTTCGGTGAAGTCGACCAGCGCGAGCAGGCCGTGCTCGACACCGCCGCGGGAGAAGACGCAGAGAAGGGAGGACTCGTCACCGAAGACGTCACCGGTCCGCCAGCAATCCCCGACGGTCACCGCGGCCAGGTCCGCCGCCCATTCCGGCTCCGGGATGCCGCGGCCCAGCACCGTCTCGAGCGCGGCGGCGGCCGCATCGCGCTCTTCCTCGGTCTCGGCGAGCACACGCAGTCCGGCGAGCAGCGCGGCCGCGGCGGGGGTGATCTTCCTGGCGGCGAACGCGATGAGCTCCAGGCCCAGCGGCGCTTCGTCCTCCTCGACCTCGACGTCCCACCACTGGCCGAGCACCTCGGAGGTCAGCAGCTCGACGTCGAGCACCTCGGGTTCGGCGCCGAGGGTCGAGAAGTCCCGCAGGACGTCCTTGAAGAGGCCCGTCACACTCGGGGTGGAGGGCTGGGCTGCCTTCTTGCGGGCACGACTCACCGGACTCATGAATCACATGTTTCCACGCGGCCCCGAACGGGGTCGTCGCGGTGGTCCTGGGCGCGGAACACGGTGTCCCGGTCGCGGGGAGGGCGCGGCGGACACCGGTTCAGGACCACCGCGACTTCAACGCACCCGCCAGGGTGGCTCGACCTTCTCCGCCGGGTTTCCTCGGTTCACATCGAATAACGACCGGCGGCGGGCGCGGTTACGCCTTGGCCGGTTTCGGAATCGCGATTCTCGCCGCCTTGACCTCGGCGATCAGCCGCGTCTTGCGTTTGTGTATTTCCACCAACGTGCCGAGGTACGAGCTGAATTCTTCAGCGGTACCAGCCTTCTTGTGCACTGTGCGCAGTTTGCGCAGTTGCCGGGCGGCCTCGCGGTAGGAGTTCGGGTCTTTCCGGGTGATCAATTCTTCGACATGGTCTCGGTAGATGGGAATTGTTTCGGCCGGATGGGCTATGGAACGCGAAGCCGCGAGTTCGACGCGCACCGGTAACGAGGCTTCGAAACGCACCGCCGCCCGCCAGGCCTCGTCGGCGCGATCCTCGCCGAGCAGGGCGCGGACGAGTTCGTCGGCGGCGTCCGTGCTCTCGGCGGCGAGTTCACGCAACCGGGCCAGCGCGGCCTTCCGCTGCGCGACCCACCGCCCCGTTTCCAGCGACTCCGCACGCAGCGCGAGATACGCCGCGGCACCGGGCTGCTCGTCGAAGTCCTTGCGCGACAAGGGAACCGGTTTTTCTTCGAATGGAGGCGCCTCTTCCTTCTTGTCGTGCGTGAGTGCCCGCGCCGCGTGCGCGATGGCCTCGCTGTGCCGTCCCGCCGCACGCAGCACGCGCACGATCTTGAGGCTGACGTCGACCCGCGGCGGTTTGGCGGCGAGGATCGCGACGAGTGCGTCGACGTCGCCGGACACCTCCGCCAGTTCCTCGCGCAACCGCTCGGCCGTCTCGCGTTTCGAGCCGGACGCCTGCTCCGCGAGTACGTTGTCCACAGTGGACTTGATCAGCGCGATCCCCTTGTCCCCCAAAGCGGACGCGAAGTCGGACAGCTCGATGGACGGCCAGCCTGGCCCGTCGAACTCCACTTCGAGGATCCAGCGGGCCAGGCTCTCTTGGTCCGGCGGGCGCGCGACGCAGGCCCGCGCGTACAGCTCGACGGCCCGGTCCAGCCGGTCCGCGACCTCGCCCGAGGCGTCGTCGATCTGCTCCAGCATCTCGCTGATGTCGTCGACGGTCCGGCGGGCGAGCGGGGCCAGATCGGCCCGGCTCCCGGCGTCGAGAAGACGCTGAAGTGTGTCGAGAACGGAGCCGACCTTCGCGGCGTACTCGACGTTGCCCGCCATCACGGCGGTGTCGAGGAGGCGGTGCGCCTCCGCGAGGTCACTCCCCTGGGTGACGAAGCGGCTTTCCAGGGCCTGGCGTAACACAGGGTCACGCTCGGCGTGGGCATGAAGCAGGTCCGCCAGCGTCTCCGCGTCCAAGGTGCGCAGGAAGGGGCGCAGATCCGTCGTGGAACTCACCCGGACAAGTCTGCCCGACCGGTTCACCGACGCGTGTGGGCCAACAGCGTGCTCTTTTCGGCGTAGTCGTGCACACGGTGTGACCAACTCAAAGGCGTCGCTTCAAGGCGCGCCGGGCAGCGGATGACCGGGATCGGCAGCCGCCGGGCGAGCAGCATCACGACCGCCATCACCACCCCCGCGAGCAGCGAGATCGCCGCTGTGGTGGCGAAAGCACCACTCAATACCCGGCGGCCGCCGTCGATCGCGAGCCGCGCCGAGTACTCGATCTGGCGGGCGGCGAGGTCACCGAGCGATCGCCCGACGACCTCGGCCGCGACACGCCAGGCCGCCTGGCCGACAGGAGGTGGCGTGGCCGCGCTCAACGCGGTTTCGACCGCGCCGAACCGGCTCCAGTCCGCGCTTCCGACGAGATCCCGGTAAATCTGTCGGCTACTTTCCGTGAGTTTTCCGGCGACGGCGCCGAGCCTGGACCGGTAGGCGCCGACGGCCGCGGCGTAGTCGCGCCGCCCTTCGTCGTCCATCCCGGCGACCGCGAGGGAGACGCTGCGGTCCACTCCTTCGACGACGGTGAGCAGTTCGACGGCGAGCGCCTGCTGGTAGCCGATCTCGGCGTCGGGGGCGGCCCGCGCGATCTCGCGCAACGAGGAAAGCGTGATGTCGATGCGATCGGCGTACGCGGCGTAGGTGGCGGAGCGGCTTCCCGGCGCCTTCAACGCGATCGCCCGGTCGCGCTGCAACACCGCGATGCCCCGGCTCGCGGCGATCATGGTGACCGCGCCGTCTTCGGCGTCGTCGCGTATGCGGACGGCCTGGTGGACGAGGAATCCGCCGATGACCGACGCGACCAGTACCAGGGCCGCGCTCGGCACGAACGCGATGGAGAGCATGCGAGAGCGGATGCTTCGCTGGGACCTCAAGGTTTTCCTTCCGGATCGGTCTCCCGACGCGGAGTGACGTTATGCAAGTTGCAAATTGCACGTCAACGCTCGTCCGCCATACGGCCGTTTGCACACCGTGACGATCTGGTAGGCACGGCACGTGACTCTCGAAGACCTCAACCAGCGCCTCCGTGACTTCGCCGCGGCACGAGCCTGGGAACCGTTCCACACGCCGAAGAACCTGGTCATGGCGCTGTCCGGCGAAGTCGGCGAGCTGACTTCGCTGTTCCAGTGGCTCACCCCGGAGGAGTCCGCGAAGTGGCGTTCCGACTCCGAGCTGGCGCACAACGTCGTCGACGAGATCGCCGACGTCACGCTGTATCTCCTCCAGCTGGCGAACAGTCTCGGCGTCGACCTGATCGAGGCGGCCAACGCCAAGATCGACCGGAACGAGCATCGGTTCCCGGCGCCCGATTAGCCGCCTTTCGGGTCTTGTGACGTCTTTGGCGAGCGGAAACACTGTGCCGACGTCTTTGGAGGTGGCCCTTGTCGCGTTCGGCCCGCACCGTGGTCCTGGCTCTGCTGCTTTCCCTGAGCGCGGTCGCCGCGCCGGCACACGCGGCACCACCGCCGACGACGCATCGAGACCCCGGCAACGGGCCGGAACGCAACGAGATCGCCGCGACCGACCCGCCGCTGAGCGCAGCGCGGGCCGCGGCGGGCGAGAACGTCGCGGGCGACCACTCCGGTTATCCGCGCAAGACGAAGCTGCGCGTCCATCCGGAAAACCCGGCCGACAAGTCGATCAAGCTCGGGCTCGCGCCGTATCACGCGATCGCGCCGAAGCTGAACGCGTTGCAGGACGGCAGCGACCGGATCTCGGTCGAGATCGCCGGGCGGTCCGGTCTCGGCCGGGACCTCTACCTGGTGACGCTCACCGCGCCGGAGAGCCCGTTCGAAACACGGCGGCAGGACGCGTGGCGATCGCTGATCGAGAACGACCCGGCCCGTGCCGCGCGCGACCCGTTCCTGCGCCACGGCTACAAGGCGCCGGTGTGGATCAACAACAACATCCACGGCAACGAATGGGAAGGCACCGACGGCGCGCTCCGCGTCATCGAGAAGCTGGTGACGTCGAAGGATCCCAAGACCGCCGAACTGCTGAAGCGGAACCGCTTCTACTTCAACGTCACGGCCAATCCGGACGGTCGCGTCGCCGGTACCCGGCAAACATCGGCGGGGTTCGACCCGAACCGCGACTTCGTCACCGCGTCGCAGCCGGAGGTGCGGGCCATGCGCGGGATCGCCATCGGCAAGCAGCCGCTGATGATGCTGGACGAACACGGCTACGTCGCGAACACGCTCATCGAGCCGACCACGCCGCCACACGGCCAGAACTACGACTTCGACCTCTACCTCAAGCACGGGTACGCCAACGGTCTCGGCATGGAGCAGGCGGTCAAGGCCCTCGGACGGCCGGAGACGGCGAAGCCCGAGATCCCGTTCCGCGACTACGAACCCGGCAGCTGGGACGGCTGGGCGCCGATCTACACCGCCCAGTACGCGATGTACCACGGCGCGGTGTCGTTCACGATCGAAATCCCGATGCGGGTCAACAACGCGGACTACGAGACGCAGCCCGTCGAGGAACTGCGGCGGCGTTCGGTGATCAACACCGAGGTCGTCGAGGCCACCATCGGCAGCACGCTGACCTACGTCGACCGCAATCGCGGCGAGCTGATCGCGAACCAGATCGAGATGTTCCGCCGTGGCAGCGCGGGCGAGGCACAGCGCGAAATCCCGGACGGGTTCGTGCCCGGTTTCGGGCCGGAAGACCGCTACCGCACCGAATTCCCGCGTGCGTACGTCATCCCGGCCGGCGCGGACCAGCGGTCGGCCGTCGCGGCTTCACGGCTCGTCGACCACCTGGTGGCCAACGACGTCCGCGTCCGCCAGGCGGATCGCGCCTTCTCGCTGGCCGGGCGGCGGTATCCGGCCGGTTCGTATCTGGTCGACATGCACCAGCCCAAACGCGGTCTGGCGAACGTGATGCTGGAGCAGGGCAGCGACATCTCGGCGAAGGTACCGGTCATGTACGACATCTCCGGCTGGAGTCATCGCCTGCTGTGGGGCGCTTCGGTCGACATCGTCGCCCACGGCAGGCTCGACGTCCGGGCGCACGACGTCGCCGCCGCGTCACCCACCGGCGGTATCGACGCGGCGCCGGGTCGCGATCTCGCGCTGAAACTCGTCGACGGCAAGGACGTCAGCGCCACCAACGACCTGCTGAACCGCGGACTCGCACTGGGACGCGCGGCCGACGGCACGATCGTCGTCCCCGCGTCGGCTCGCCCCGCGGCCGCCGAAGTGGCGGACCGCTACGGCGTCCGGTTCACCGAAGCACGGGGGACCTCGACTCCGCTCAGCCGCAAGACGATCGCCGGAGCCGTCGGCCCGGATGAGCTGAAAGCGTTGCGGGACATGGGCTTCGACGTCCGTCCGGTGTCGGCGGCGGTGCTCAACGCGGGCTTCGACTGGTCGCGGATCGACCTGCTGTTCGTCTCTTCGGGACTGCGGTACCCCGATCTCAACCCCGCCGCGAAGGACGCCCTACGCGCTTTCCTCGCCCGGGGTGGCGTGGTCACCCGCGGCGCCACAGGCGCGCGGTTCAACACTGACGGGGGACTTCTCGAAGCGCGTCCGGTCGAGGGCCGGGAGGACGGCAACGGCGTCGTTTCCGTCGTCAACGGGACCGGCCCGGTCGGGGCCGGGGCACTGCCCGACTCGTTCGTCTACGGACCGTTCTGGTTCACCGGTCTCGGCTCCTCGGTCAGCGTGGAACAGCGCTACGCGAGCGGGAATCCGCTGGTCGCGGGGCATTGGCGGACCCGGGACGACGGGACAGGCGGGCCACTGCAAGCGTCGGGACAGGCAGCCGTCGTCTCCGGCACTTCGGCGCTCGGCGGACGGGTGGTGCTGTTCGGCACCGAGCCGCTGTTCCGCGATCACCCGAAGGGGTTGTACGCACAGGTCGCCAAGGCGGCTTTCTGGGCGGCCGGCTGATCGAGACGGTCTACGCTTTACGGCCATGTCCCCCGTTTCCCGCGGCCGGAAGCCGAAGAAGACCAAGAAGAACAAGAAGCAGGCGACAAAGCCGAAGGTGCCGTTGACCTCCGAACCAGTGTCCTTCCCGGACTGGTTCGAGGAGGGAGTCGGGAACATCCTCGGCGGCGTCGACGGATTGCTGGCCTGCGAAACAGCTCGCGACCTCGAGCAAGCGACGTGCGAGCTGCTCGGGGCCGAACTGAAGCGCGCCATCGACGACGACAACTACGGTCTCGACTTCGACCTGTTCTTCGCCGCTTTGGTCGCCGAGGTGTCCGCTCTGGCGAAGAGCGAGCCGACGGAAGCGCTGTGGCGCCTGCTGCACGGCCTGCTCGCGATCGCCGCTCCCGGCGTGGCGCCGACGCTGCGGTCCACGATCGCCCGTGTCGAGTCCGAGAGCGAGCGTCTGTCGGCCTGGCCGCGGTCCCTCGCGGACCTCAAGGCGACCGGTGAAGTCTGGGAGATGCGCGACGTCTACGGCACGCGCCTCGCGGTGATCGCGGCGTACACCTATCCCGGCGTATACCTGTTCGACGTCGACATGTCCGGGATCCCCGCCCTGACCGGCGGCCACGTCTACGACGACGTCGAGCAAGCCACCGAAGCTTGGCGGAAGAAACTCGGCGACGAAGCGGGCGACGCGGAGCCGAAGGCGGTGACCGACACCGAACGGCTGGCCGGCCTGGTCAGCTGCGAATTCGACGTCATCGGCTTCGAGTCCCGCGACGCGCTCGACAACTGGCATCGCGCGCAACGCCGGTTCGAGGATCTCGAAACGGCGCTGAAGAAGCGCAACCTGCCGCTCCCGCCGTACCAATCACTGTTCGATGACCCCGACCCGGCCGAAATGTCCCGTCCGTTCATCGAGTGGCACAGCGAGCGCCACGGCGGCGAACCCGATCCCGAGGCCGTGGAAGACCTGGCGGGCGAATGGATGGAGGGCCTGGTGCCGGACACCCGGTTCGACGTTTCCCCCGGCCGGATCGGCTACTACCTGGACGTGCTCGGCGACCGGCGGGACCCGGTGGCGATGGCGCTGCTGCGGAAGTGGGCATGCTGGCTGGCCGAGCGGGCCGGGCTGCCGTCTCCGCTGGTGGAGCGGGTGGTCGCCAAGGCGACGAAGTAACGTGGGGGTATGCCGATCCAGGTGCTGCTCATCGACGACCACGAGGTGGTGCGGCGCGGGCTGCGTGACCTCCTCAGCGACGAGCCCGATATCGAGGTCGTCGCTGAAGCGAGCGGGGTCGACGAGGCACTGGCCGTCGCGATGCACGTCGAACCGGACGTCGCGGTGGTCGACGTGCGCCTCGGTGACGGGGACGGCATCGCGCTCTGCCGTGAACTGCGCTCGAAGGCGAATCCGCCGCAGTGCCTGATGCTGACCGCGTTCGACGACGAGGAGGCCATGGTCGGCGCGATCATGGCGGGCGCGGCCGGGTATCTGCTGAAACAGGTCCGCGGCCAGGACGTCGTCAACGCGGTCCGCGAGGTCGCGGCGGGCCGCTCGCTGCTCGACCCGCTGTCGACGGCGCGGGTGCTGGACAAGCTGCGGCATCCGCCCGAGGACGAACTCGGGTCGCTCACCGAACGCGAGCGCGAGGTACTGGACCTGATCGGGCAGGGCATGTCCAACCGCGAGATCGCGGAACGCCTGTTCCTCGCCGAGAAGACGGTGAAGAACTACGTGACGTCCGTCCTCGCGAAGCTGGGCATGCAGCGGCGAACGCAGGCCGCGGCGTGGATCGCACGCCGGGACAGGTAGTGCGCGAAAAAAGTACCCCCCCCCCGTCGTTTTGGGCGAAGGTCCCGGTCGACCCCGAGTTCGATCAGTGGCTCACGGTCCGGTTCTCCCATCGCGTTCTGGTCGTCGTCCGCACCGTGACCACCTTGACCCGGCTGCTCGACGTCGTGTCGCTGCTGAAGGACGACCCGCGAGTCCAGGTCGTGTTCACCCACAACGAGCGAGAACCAGCGATCCTGTCCTCTGGAGTCAGTGAGTTCCTCGCCTCGCTTGACGCGAAGGTCATCTCCTGGGATCAGGCTGTCGAAACCAGGTTCGACCTGGCGATAGCCGCCAGTGAGAACGACGAACTCCACCGGCTGAAGGCGCCCGTCCTGCTCGTGCCGCACGGCATCGGACACCAAAAGCACTACCCGCACCAGCCGGTCATTTCGGGACTGAACCCGGCACGACTGGTCCGGGACGGTCACGTCGTCCCCAGCCGGATCGGCCTTTCGCACAGCAATCAGCTGCGTTATCTCCGGCAGAACTGTCCCCAAGCCGAACCGCACGCCGTCGTGGTGGGCGACCCCTGTCACGACCGGATGCTCGCCAGTCTCCATCGCGCGGCCCGCTACCGGCGCCTGCTCGACATCGGTGACCGCAAGCACGTCGTGCTGGCGTCCACCTGGGGACCGGATTCCCTGCTGGGCACCGATCCGGGCCTGCCCGCACGGCTGCTCACCCAGTTCCCCGTCGACGAGTACAAGTTCAGCCTCATCGTGCATCCGGGCGCTTGGGCCGCGCACGGTCCCTGGCAGCTCCGCGCGTGGCTGTCGCGGGCCCTGCGAGCAGGGCTCGCCGTGATCCCACCCCAACGCGGCTGGCAGGCGACCGTCGTTTCCGCGGATTGCCTGATCTCGGACGGCGGCTCCATCGCGCTGTACGCGGCCGCCGCGAAGATCCCGGTGTTGATCGGCAGCCGGGAACCCGCCACGGTGGTACCGGACTCACCGCTCGCCGACCTCCTGGCCAGGGCTCCACGTCTCGACATCGAACGCGATCTGCGCGAGCAGGTCGACCGAGCGGGCGCGACGGAACCACTCACCGACGTCGCGGAACAAGCGGTCGAGTTCTCGGGAAAGTGCGCGGAACTCCTTCGCCCCGTTCTCTACGAACTGATGGGTCTGCCGGAGCCGGACGCCCGCGCGGTCTTCCGGCCCGTACCCGATCCGGTGCCGGACGTGACGGAGCCGACGACGTTCTCGGTCGAGGTCCGGCAGCACGCGGATCATGTCGCGGTCACCCGGTTCCCCACCGAACAGGTGGAGCAGACCGCCGCTTCCGATCGCCACATCGTCGCCCACGAAGAACTGTCCACTCTGGACGATCTCGAAGGCGCCGACGTCGTCTACTGCGAATTCACCGGTGAGGACGCGGACTTCGACGGCTGGGCAAGAGAAATCACTCGTCGCCGTCCCGATGCCGGGCTCATCGCCGGGATCGGCGTGGACCGGTGCCTGCTCTGGAGTGCCGGGAAGCCTGTCGTCCAACTCACCACGCCAGGCGAGCCGCTGCCCGCGATTTCCGCCTATCACTGGCGCAGGAACCGTGATCTTCCGGCGACCGGGTCGTTCCGTGTGCGAGAGGGCCACCGCGCCCGGAACGTGGTCGCCTCGGTGCTCACCGAATGAGTGGCGGCTCGGCGTAGATCTTGGCGTGCACCGCGTCGGCACGCGGGTGCTTGACCGCTTGCAACCGCTGCCAGACGCCGGACCAGTACTCGCGTGCCTTGGTGAAGTCTCCGCACGACCAAGCGGCGTCCCCGAGTGCCTCGGCGATCTCCAGGTCGTACTGATCGCTCCCCGTCGGAGCCACCATGCGCCAGACTTCCGGCACCAGGTCGAGCGCTTGCCGCGCGGCGTCCACCGAACCCGATCGGCTCAGCGCCTTCGCCCGGACCAGCCAGACCTGGGCGAGGTCGCGTTTGTTCTCGGGGTCCGTGTTCGCCTCGGCTTCTTCCAACAGCTGGAACGCCCCGGCGAGGTCACCGAGCATCACCTGGACGTTGGCGAGCATCCTCGCGTGCAGCCCTTGCCCTCGGAAGGGAAGTCCGCCCAACGTCCGGCTGATCTTCAGCGCTTCGAAGAAGCATGCCGATGCCTCGGTGTACTGGCCTCGTTCTCGGTGGAAGAGCCCGCGGAACTCCCAAAGCGACGCCCGCAGCTGCCGATTCGTTTCGGTGTCGGGGAACTCGAGCCGTTGCAGCAGCTCTCCCAGCTTGCCGAACTCCTTCTCCGCCCGCGGGAACTCCTGAAGCAACGAGTACAGCCGTGCCTGCTGCGCGATGACCCTCAACTGGAGCGGGACGTCGCCGAGGGCTTTCGCGCTCGCGATCCCCGATCTGTTGATCTCCGCGAGTTCACGCAGATGTCCGCGGTGCAGCCCGACGATTTCCAGCGCGCCACAGAGCTGCGTCAGTTCGAGATGGAGTCCGGCGTCGTGGGCCGGTTCCGCCAGCGCGCGGTAGACCGGGATTTCGGCGACCAGCAGGTCGACCGCGTCCTGCCCAGGGGCGAGATCCAACGGCTCGGTGCCCGCCGGCAGCGTCTCGTCGTACAGCCTCAGCCGCCTGCGGCCCATCTTCCATTGATCCGCCTGCACCGCCCGGGTGCGGTGGAAACGCACGAGCCGCGGCAATCCTTCGCCACCCGGCGCGTGACCCGCGCGAGCGAGCGCCTGCCTCGCCTGTTTGGTCAGCCGGAGCCGCTTGCCGGGCTCCTCGGTCACGAAGAAGACCGACTGGAGATGCACCAACCCGTCGAGAACCTCGAACGGTTCGCAACCGGCGACGGCCGCTGCCGCCTCATACGTGAAGCTCGGTCCGGGAATTTCACTCAGCGCCCGGCAAAGATCCTGTTCACGCCGCGGAAGTCCGGCAAGAACCCGGTCGAAGGCGGCACTCACGGGACCGAGGGCCCGCCCACTGCTCAGTTCTTTCGCGAGGAGCTTGAGTGGCCGGGCGGCCAGTGCCGCTCGCTGCCTCGCCGCGATGGCCGCGGCGACCACCGTCGCCGGAAACCGGTCACATTCCACGAGGACTTCGTGCGCACCTTCGGGGTCGGCGGCGAGCAGGTCCGTCCCCGCAATCGCTTCGAAGAGCATCCGGTCCGCTCCCTCTTCGAGCCTGCTGAGAGGTACGTGCCGGGGATACTGCGTCACAAGCTCGTCGGGGGCGCCTTCGGTCAACGCCAGTACAAGACTCGTCGGCGCCGGGGGCACCAGGGCCTGGAGATCGCGGACGCTTTCGACCGAGTCGAAAACCAAGAGCAGTCGTAACGGCCCGAGCAGGTCGTTGTACTGGGTTTTCAGTTCGCCGGCACCCGATGTGATGAGCTTCGGCTCCACTCCCAGTGCTTGGAGTACCGCTTCCCTGACCTGGCTGATCCTCAACGGCGCTCCCGGGCCGTCGCGGTGATCTCCGAGGTCG
This sequence comes from Amycolatopsis coloradensis, assembly GCF_001953865.1. Classification (GTDB taxonomy): domain Bacteria; phylum Actinomycetota; class Actinomycetes; order Mycobacteriales; family Pseudonocardiaceae; genus Amycolatopsis; species Amycolatopsis coloradensis. Next base: position 261,743 of record NZ_MQUQ01000015.1, on the reverse strand, counting down.
ATCAGCAGCGCGCCATCGGGATAGGCACCGCCGGAGCGCATCCCGTGATGTTCGGCGAGCGCCGTTTTGCCGACTCCGGACGGGCCGGAGAGCACCACCACGCCGGTACCGGCCAGCTGGGCCTGAGCGCCGACGCGGTCGTACAGGTTCGGCGAACGGGGGACGATCCGCGGGCGGGCCTGTCTCATCGCGAGCATGCTTCCGACCAGCTCCCGCAATTCCCCCGCCACGGCGGGGTCTTCGGCGGCCAGGCGACGCACCGCCGCCTCCAAGGCGGCCGGGTCGGAACGCAGGCGTTTCTCGTCCCGCCGTCCCGACAGCTTCTTCCAGAGATACTCGGCGACCTTGCCACCGGTGGTGAAACACAAGGCGATGGCCTGCTTGACGATCTCCGTCTGTACTACCGGATCAGTCACCTGTAGCCCCCTCACAGCTGTGACCGACACGCTAGCAGCGCGGATCATGCACGTCACTCACCGTGAATCCGGGTCTCCGGCTGCTTGACGAGCCCCATCAGTTCGGCCACCTGTCCGGTCGCCAAGAGGAACCTCGGCATGTCATCTCCCCACGTCTTCATCGGCTTTCCGGGGAGATCCTGTCATTTCCCGGTGGGGAGCACGACCTGCCGGTTGTGAAAGTAGTCGTCCTCACGAAGCAACGTGACGCTGCCGGGTGAGGCGCGGAAGTCGACATACCCGGCCGATTCGAGCGGCATCCGGATCCACGCCGCGATGACGAAGGTGAGCGCGCCGCCGTGGGTCACGACGATCTGGTGCTCGCGGTCGCTTTCGAGGATCGAGTCCATCGCCGCGTAGACCCGCGCGGCCATCGCGCCTTTGGTCTCGGCGCCCGGGATTCCCTCGTCGTGCCCCAGCCGCTCGCCGGCCGCCGGTGGCGGGACGAACCGCCGGTCCAGCCACTCCTGAGGTTTGCCACCGGCTTCTCCGTACGACTTCTCGCGCAACCGCCGGTCCCAAACCGGTGTCACGCCGAGCCTTTCGCCGATCACTTCCGCCGTCCGCGCCGTGCGCCGCAGGTCCGAGGAGTACAGCTCGACGTCCTCCGGCACCTTCGCGTGCAGCGACTCCGCGATGGCGACGGCGGCACGCTCGCCTTCGGGCGTGAGTTCGAAGTCGTACCAGCCCCCGACGAGGTGATCGACGTGGTGCGTGGCCTGCGGATGGGTGACGACGTGGACGGTGCGCATACCCCCGGATTAAACGCGGGTCAACTTGGCGTAGGCGATGACGTTGTCGAGATAGTTGCCGGTCGAGGAGTCGAAGTCCCCGCCGCAGGTGATCAGGCGCAGTTCCGGCCCGGCCGTGTCGCCGTAGACCTTTTCCGTCGGGAAGGTCGCTTTCGGGTGCCGCTCGACGGCGTACACGGTGAACACCGCGGTGGCCCCGTCCTTGCGATGGACGACGGCTTCGTCGCCGGGCTTCAGTTCTTTGAGCCGGACGAAGACACCGGGGACCTTCTTGTAGTCGACGTGCCCCGCGAGCACGGCGGGGCCGGTCTCGCCGGGAGCCGGGCCGCCGGTGAACCAGCCGGTGGTGATCGCGTCCTGCGGCACCTGGAGGCTGCCGTCACCGGCCAGCCCGAGGTCGATGATCTCGCCGGTGCGGACCCCGATCGCCGGGATCTCGAGCGTCGCCGGTTTCCCGGGGCCGAGCGGAGGAGCCGCGACGGACGGCGGCACCACCGAGGACTCCATCGAGGACACCGTGGAAGGTGCCGCCGGTGACGCGACCTTGCCCGGCGGCGGGGCGGCGCACGCGGTCAGCGCGGCCGCGAGCACCACCCCGATGAGGGTGCCGATGACCATCGGGAACGGCCACCGGCGCCAAGAAGCGCTGGTCATCGCTCGGCACGCCGCCGGAGAACGAGGGAGGCGCCCGCGGCCGACGCGGTCAGCAAAGCCATACCGGTCAGCGCGACCGCGCTGATCTCCAGGAGACCGCCGTTGACTTCGGCGGCTTCCTCACCGCCACCGGTCGCGACCCCGCCGACAGGCTTGACCTTCACCTGGCCGGATTTCGCGGGCTCGCCGAACCGGGACTCACAGGCGTAGCCGTCGTTGTCACCGTCGAGCTTGTGCGGATCGCGCGGATTCTTCTTCAGCTCGGCCTGTGCCGCGGCCTGGGACGGGAAATCGGCGCAATCCTTGTCCACGGATTTCGCACTACTCGGCACCGGTTTTGTTTCCGTCGCGACGGGAGGAACGGTGGGAGTGATCGTTTTCGTCGGCGTCGTTCCCCGTTTCGGTAACGTTTCGCACGCGATTCCGTCCTTGTCGTCGTCGAGACCGTGCGGATCGGATCGATCTTTCTCGTACTCCGCCTGCGCCTCTTCCTGGTACTGGAAGTCCTTGCAGTCGAGGTCGGCGATCGCGGGCGCTTCGGCCAGCGCGAACGCCACGGAAGCGGGGCCGAACAAGGAGAATCCGGCGAGGATCACGGCCGTGCCGAGGGCGCGACGAACCGAGGACATGGGGAGTCCTTTCGATGGGAATTCGCGCTCCGAGCGCGGTCGATACCCTTACAATCGCGCGTTGGCCCAGACTGTTACGGATTAATCGGAAAACGCGAATCGTCACTCTATCGAGCGACGGCGACCGTTAATTTCACACGGTTTGGCCGAGTGGAACGTCGAAAGCGACCAAAGTCCCCAGGCTCGGTGACGAATTGATCGAAAAGCGCCCGCCGGAGGTCGTCGCGCGTTCGGCGAGATGCCGGAGGCCGCGTTTGGCGACACCTTGCGGCACGCCGGATCCGTTGTCCCGCACGCGGAGTTTGACACCCTCGGCGTCGCGGCTGAGCGTCACGCGGGTCTCGCTCGCCCCGGAGTGTCTGACCACATTGGACAGTGCTTCGCGCAGGGCGGCGCGGATGTGGTCCGCCTGTTCGGCGGGGATGTCGGCCAGCTCCCCCGACAGTTCGAGGGTCGGCGGGTAGCCGAGCAGCTCGCCCGCGATCCGCACCTCGCCCCGCGCGGACTCGGCGAGGTCGGTGGCGGTGACCGTCTCGTTCGCGGGTTCCGGGCTGCGGAGGGCGCGCACGGTGCCGCGGATCTCCTCGATGGTCTGGTCGAGCTGGTCGATCGCCTCGGACAGCCGCACGCCGTCGGCCTGCGCGAACCGCTTCCGCATGTTCTTGCGGACGCGGTCGAGTTGCATGCCCGCGCCGTAGAGCCGCTGCACGATGACGTCGTGCAGTTCGCGCGCGATGCGTTCGCGCTCTTGGTAAAGAGTGACGCGGTGCCGGGCGTTGGCGCCCTCGGCCAGGGCGAGCACCACACCCGCCTGCGCCGCGAAGGCGGTGAGCACCTCGACCGTGCTGGCGGAGAACGGCGCCCCGCCGTGGTGGCGGTACACGGTGAGCGCGCCGAGGACCCTTCCGCCCGCGCCGAACGCCGACGCCGCGAAGGGTCCGAAGCCTTGCAACTCCGGCGGCACGAACGGCGCCGTGCGGGGATCGACGGTGAAGTCCTCGCTCACCACGGGTTTACCGCCGCGAGCGACCTGCCCGGCGGCGGAATCGGCGGCGAAGGCCAGTCCGCGGAGGCCCTGAGTGGTGGCCCCGTGCGCGGCCTCGACGACCACCTGGCCGTCGTCCGCGCGCACCATGACGAGACCGAGGTCGGCCTCGGCCAGTTCGACGGCGCGGGCGAGGACGGTCTCCAGCACGTCGCCCGGGTCGTCGCCGGACAGGGCGGTGCCGGTGATCTCGGTGGCGGCGGACAGTGCGCGCGCGGCAAGCGTGGGATCCATGAGCGCTCTCGACATTAGTCCGCCCCGACCGGTGTGCGCGCTGTGACGCGACCCTCTCGCACCTCCAGGACGACGTCGGCGTCCGCGGCTTCGGCGGCGTTGTGCGTGACGTGCACGACGGTCTTCCCGGCCAGTGCCTCGCCGAGGCGTTCGCGGACGGTGCGCGCGGTGACTTCGTCGAGATGCGCGGTGGGTTCGTCCAGCAGGACGAGATCGGCGCGCGCGGCGCCGAGCACGGCACGCGCGAGGGCGAGCCGCTGCGCCTGCCCGCCCGACAGCCCGGCGCCCGCGCTGTCCAGCATCGTGGAGAGTTCGACGTCTTCGAGAACGACCTGGTACAGGGCTTTTCGCAGGTCAGCCTCGGACGCCGTCGGTTTGACGAGCCGCAGGTTTTCGGCGACCGTCGTCGAGACGAGCATCGGTTCTTGCGGCGCCCAAGCCACGTTCTCGGGCACGGCGACGTCGCCCTTGCTCGGCGTCAGGAAACCGAGCAGGGCGGCGACGAGCGTCGACTTCCCGGCGCCGCTCGGGCCGACGACGGCGACGTGCGTGCCGGGCGCGATGTCGAGGTCGACCCCGGTGAGCACCCGGTGCCCGGTGCCGGGCCAGCCGAGGTCGGCGTCGCGGATCCGCACCCCACCGGTGTTATGAACGGTCCGTTCATAACAGGATTTGTTAGAAACGGTCCGTTCATCACAGCCGCCCAGGCGAAGACGGGCCTGGCGCAGGGTGTCCCAGTGCTGCGCGACAGGCGGCAGAAGCGAGAGGACTTCCGTCAGCGCGAGCGGCACCAGGGCGACCACGGGCGCGAGGACCGGGTTCAGCGCGCCGGCGGCGACGGCGTTCAGGGCGAGCCCGGTGCTCACGACGGTGGCGGCACCCGTCGCCAGGATGATCAGGGCGTCGGCCGCTCCAGCGCCGAAGGCCTGTCGCCGTGCTTCGGCGGTCAGGGCGGTGTCGGTCACGGCTATCCGGCGACGTCGCGCCTTGTCGGCCCCGTACGCGATCAGTTCGGCGGCGGCTTCGAACAGACTCAGCACCTGAGCCGACACCGACCGCCGTCCGGTGGCCAGCGCACTGGTCGCGCGGCGTTCCGCCCGAAGCGCGAGCAGCGGTGCGAACGCGCCCACCAGCACGGCCGCGGCCAGCACGAGCCCGGCGGCGGGCAGGACGACGGTCTGGACCGCGACGGCGCCCACGGCCGCCAAAGCGACCACGACCAGCGGCGTGATCACCCGGGGCAGCAGATCGCGCACGGTGTCGGTGTCGCCGACCAGCCGCCGCTGCTCCTCACCGGCCCGAAGCGCCCGAGCCGGTCCGAGCCGCACCAGCGACTCCCACAGCCGGACCCGCAGGCTTCCGGCGGTCCGGAACGCGGCGTCGTGCGTGACCAGCCGTTCGAGGTACCGCAGTCCCGCGCGGCCGAGGCCGAACGTCCGCACGCCGACGATCATCACCGTCAGCGTCAGGATCGGCGGCTGCTGCGACGCCTTGGCGATCAGCCAGCCCGAAAGCGCGGCGAGCGCGACTCCGGCGAGCAGGGCGGCGGCGCCGAGCAGCGCTCCGCCGAAGAACCTGGGGTGCAGCAACTCGCGCCACGGCACCGGCCGGGTCCCGGGTCGCTCGTCCGTCGTGACGACTTCCCCCGGCAGATCTGTCGACATGTCGATACCGGGCGTGCGTTCGTGCGCGGCGATGATCGCGGCGGCGCCGTTGTCGACGGCCTTGGCGACGGCGGCCATGACGAGACCGGCGTTGACCTCGTCGAGATGGGCGGTGGGCTCGTCGAGCAGGAGCAGCCACGCGCCCGACCGGATCCGCACCAAGGCCCGCGCCACCGCGACTCGCTGGCGTTGTCCTTGCGAGAGCTTCGAAACGGGGCGTTCGGCCAGGCCGGTCAGCCCGAGTTCGCCGAGGATGTCGTCGGCGCCGACCTCGTCGCGGACGGTGCCCCCGCCGAACACCGGCGACTGCGGCACCCAGGCGACGTTCTCGCGCCAGCGCTCGAGATCCGCGTCGGCGAGGCTGGTGCCACCGACGGTGATGGTGCCGTCGTGGGCCTGCACGAAGCCGAGCAGCGCGGCGAGCGTCGTCGATTTGCCGCCGCCGCTGGGCGCGCGCAACCATGTCACTTCGCCAGGCCGGACACTGAACGTCTCACCGTCCGGCGCGAATCCGCCCCTCCGGGCCACACGAAGGCCTTCGACGCGGACTTCACCCTTGACCGTCGCCTCGGAGCCGTTGGGCGGCAAGGGCTCCGCGAGGACGTCCGCGACCCGGCGGACGGCCTCGACGCCGTCTTCACTGGCGTGGAAAGCGACGCCGACCGCGCGTAACGGCTGGTAGCACTCCGGCGCGAGGATCAGCACGCCGAGCCCGATGGCCAACGGCAGTTCACCGGACACCAGCCGGACGCCGATGACGACCGCGACCAGCGCGACCGAAAGGGTCGCGATCAGTTCCAGCGCGAACGCCGACGCGAACGCGACCTTCAAGGTCTTGAGCGTCGAACGGCGATGACGTTCGGAGATCTTCCGTACCGTCTCGGCCTGCGCCTCGGCGCGACGGAACGCGCTGAGGATCGGCAGCGCGCGGACGAGTTCCAGCAACTGTCCCGAAAGCCGGTGTTCGGCGTCGGCGGCGTCGGCCACCCGCTCGGCGGTGTGCTTGCCGATCAGGATGGCGAACAGCGGCACCAGCGGCACGGTGATCGCGACGAGCAGGGCCGAGGGCCAGTCGGCGAACAGGATCGCCGCGCCGGCGGCGAGTGGCACGATCGCGGCGGTCACCAGCGCCGGGAGGTACTGGGTGAAGTAGGCGTCGAGCGCGTCGAGTCCCTTGGTGGTCAACGACGTCAGCTCGCCGTGGCCGCGGCGGGCGATCCATTCCGGACCGAGCCGGATGGCATGGTCGAGAGCTTTGGCGCGCAGCTCCTCCTTCGCGCGGGCGGCCGCGCGAACGGAAACGATCCGCACCGCCCAGCCGGTCAACGCGCGCCCCGCGACGAGCGCGAGCAGCACGGCCAGCTGGGCGGTGCGGTCCCCCGGTGCTCCGCGGACGACCGCGGAGAGGACGTCGGCCAGCAGGAACGCTTGTCCCACCAGCAAAACCGCGTTGACGAAAGAGAGGACTCCACTGAGGATCAACGCCCGGCGCGCCGCACTCGAAAGTGGAGCCAGCGCGCCGAGCGGACCCTTCCCCGGTCGCGCTGGGTCCATGGTGGACTCCTTGGCGGAAAGGGTGTCGCGGCCGGGAAGTTCGGTCATGGTGCGTGCACCGGTGGGATGTGCCGGGTGCCGATGCGCTTACGGAACACCCAGTACGTCCAGCCCTGGTAGATCAGGACGGCGGGGGCGCCGAACACCGCGACCCAGGTCATCACGGTCAGGGTGTACGGGCTCGACGCCTCACCCGCGATGGTCAGCGTGTTCGCCGCGTCCAAAGTGGACGGAAGGACGTCCGGGTACAGCGCGACGAAGATCGCGACCGCCGAAGCGGCGATGACCCCGCCGAGTGCGGCGAACGCCTGCCCTTCGCGACCCATGCGGATCTTGAACCACGCGATGACCGCGGCGATGACGGCGACGCCGATCAGGAGCAGCGTCCACAGGTCGCCCGAGCGGAGTTGCACGACGACGAGGAACGCGAGCAACGGCAGCAGGGCGACGGGGAGCAGGCGGGTGGCCAGGTTCCGTGCCCGGTGGCGGAGGTCGCCCTCGGTCTTGAGCGCGAGGAACGCGGCGCCGTGGACCAGCGAGAACCCGACGACCGCGACCGCGCCGAGCAGGGTTTCGAGGCTGACCGCGGCGAACGCGCCGCCGACCCGGTCGCCCTCGGCGTCGAGCGGGAGGCCGAGGACGGTGGTCGCGAGCAGCAGGCCGACGCCGAACGGCGGGAGCCACGAACCAATCCCGATGACGCGGTCCCAGTTGCGGCGCCAGCGATCGGTGTCGACCTTGCCGCGGTATTCGAACGCGACACCGCGGCCGATGAGGGCGAGCAGGACGACCAGGAGCGGGAGATACGCGGCCGAGAACAGCGACGCGTACCAGCCGGGGAACGCGGCGAACATCGCGCCGCCCGCGACGATCAGCCAGACCTCGTTGCCGTCCCAGACCGGGCCGATCGTGTTGACCATGACGCGGCGCTCGGTGTTGTCCTTCGCGAGGACCGGCATGAGCATGCCGACACCGAAGTCGAAGCCTTCGAGAAAGAGGTAACCGAGCCAGAAGAGGGCGATGACGCAGAACCAGATCGTTTCGAGGGTCATCGGCTGCTCCCTGCTGCTGGAGGCTGAAGGGGACTACCCCCGCAGGCGACACGGCCATGGGCCCCCTCGACCCGCCGCCCCGCCTGGCCGCGCCCGCACTGGATGTCGCGAAAGCCACTTTCGAGACCTTGAGCGCCGCGAAAGCCACTTTCGAGACCCGCCGCTACCACTCCACCCCGACCGACCCGACGTCGCCGCCCCTGATCGCCCTGAGTTATCCACAACCGCCCGAGTTGTCCACAGATCGGCTGTGGGTAACCCGCCTGAGCGATACCCCCGATACGCTGGGTGCGGGGCCGTCCCCCGGGAAGGGCGGGGGGCTGGGTAGGTGACGTAAAGAGGCGATCAGTAGGCGAAGGCGAGGGCATCGTCATCGCTGTCACCGCCTTTCTGGTCGTCGTTCTTGCTGGTCGAGGCTGGTTTCTTGGGTGGCATGACGGCGTCGACACCGCCGCGCACGTACTTCCGCATCAGGTAGATCTCGACGACGCCGAGCACCGCGTAGACGGTCGTCAAAGCGATCAAAGACGTCCATACCTCGCCTGTGGACAACTTGGAGACCGCGTTCGCGGTGAACATCCACACCCCGTCCACACCGGTCGGATTCGGCACCACCACGAACGGCTGACGGCCCATCTCGGTGAAGATCCAGCCGGCGCTGTTGCCGATGAAAGGCGTCGCGATCCCGCCGAGCACGAGCCACGGGAACCACCGCTGCCCGGGGATCCGGCCGCGCCGGGTCAGCCACAGCGCGAGCAGCCCGATCCCGGCCGACATCGCGCCGAAGCCGATCATCGCGCGGAAACCCCAGTAGGTCACCGGCAGATTGGGCACGTAGTCGATCGGCTTGCCCGCGAGCGAGCCGAGCTGCGGATCGTCCGGATAGTTCGTCCCGTACTTCGCCTGGTACTCGGTCACCAGGTTCTCCACGCCCTTGACCTCGGTCGAAAAGTCGTTGTGCGCCAAGAACGAGAGCAAGGCGGGCACGTTGAACGTCTTGACGTCCTCGCAGTTCGCGTTCCGGACGTCGCCGATCGCGATGATCGAGAAACTCGCCGGTTCCTCCGTATGGCACAGCGCTTCCGCCGACGCCATCTTCATCGGCTGCTGCTCGAACATCAGCTTGCCCTGCACGTCACCGGTGATCGCCAGCACCGCGAACGCCACCACCCCGGTCCAGCCGCCGAGACGCAACGACGAACGCCACACCGCGCGGTGCTCGTCGTCCTCCGAACGCTTGCGCCACAACCGCCAGCCGGCCACCCCGACCAGGAACGCCGCCGCCACCGAGAAAGCACCCGCGAGGGTATGCGGGATCGCGGCCAGGGCCGTGTTGTTCGTCAGCACCGCCCAGATCGAGTTCATCGTCGGCTTCCCGTCGACGAACTCGACCCCGACCGGATGCTGCATCCACGAGTTCGCCGCCAGGATGAAGTACGCGGAGGCCACGGTCGCCAGCGAGTACGCCCAGGCGCACGCCAGGTGGACCTTCTTCGGCAACTTGTCCCAGCCGAAGATCCACAGCCCCAGGAAGGTCGACTCGACGAAGAACGCGACGAGCCCTTCCATCGCCAGCGGCGCGCCGAACACGTCCCCGACGAACCGCGAGTACGCGCTCCAGTTCATTCCGAACTGGAACTCCTGCACGATCCCGGTGACCACACCCATCGCGAAGTTGACCAGCAGGAGTTTCCCCCAGAACTTGGTCATCTTCAGATAGCGCGGATCACCGGTCCGGACCCACGCCGTCTGCATCCCGGCGACCAGGACCGAAAGCCCGATGGTCAGCGGGACCATCAGGAAGTGATAGACGGTGGTTATGCCGAACTGCCACCTAGCGAGATCGAGAACCTCCACGCCTCAAGCCTGCTCAACGCGCGATGAACCCACCAGTTCAACTGGTCCCGATCTCGGCGGGACGTAGGTCCCGAGCCCGGCTCGGCCGAGGCCCGTGAGCGTGAGCCGCGCCTCATCGGCGATCTGCCGCGCGCTTGAATCCCTGTGTCAGCCTGTGTTCCAGGGCCAGCGCGTATGCGGTGCCGAAGGCCGCCTCGACGTCGGCGGTGATTTCGGGTCGCACGCCGACGCCTTCCCAGTTGGTCCCCGTGACCGGGTTCACGGCCCGGCCGCCTGGAACGGTGACGTCCGGATGCGTGACCACCTTGAATTGCTACGCGGATTCGCACCGCCGCCGGTCACCGCGCCGACCGTCTTCGCCTGACCCAATCGCCGAAGCAAGTAACTCAGGTCCTCCCCGCCGGGTCGCCGCCCCGGTTCTCCCGGACATCGGTCAGCGGTAGCCGACGTTCCCGCCGCGCCGACGCGATGCCGCAACCGTTCAGATCGAAGTACTGGCCGTCCGCACAATCGGACACCCACAGCGGCGACTGAAAAAAGGATTCGGTTCACCGAAACCTCACTTCCGCCCGGCCAAGAAATACAATTCGCCCGCACAGGCCGGCCGATTCGGAAAAGCCATCAGCTTGCCCTTGCCGAATCCCCCCTTTATCGTTGCGATGAAAGGGGTGGAAATCATCATGTCTGGCTCGATGTTGGCGCTCATCAGCGCGTTCGGCCTGGTATTGGCCGTGGAGTTACCGGACAAGACACTCGTCGCCACCCTGGTTCTCACCACTCGTTTCCGCGCATGGCCGGTATTCGCCGGAGTCACCGCCGCATTCGCCGTGCAATGCGCGATCGCCGCCACTTTCGGCAGTGTGCTCACTTTGCTGCCGGAGACACTGGTGACCGCGATCGTCGCCACGTTGTTCGGTATCGGCGCGTACATGCTCCTCCGTGAAGGGTTCAGTCCCGGCAAGGACGGCGGAGAGGACGCGTCGCGTTCCGGGCCGAGCCCCGCGACCTTCTTCCGCTCCGCGCTGACGTCGTTCGGTGTGCTCTTCGCCGCTGAGTGGGGCGATGCCTCGCAGCTCGCGACGGCCAGCCTCACGGCCCGCTTCGGCAACCCGTTCGCGGTCGCGCTCGGCGCCTTCGTCGCACTGGTCGCCGTCGCCGGGATCGCCGTCTTCATCGGCGCGAAGGTCCGGAGCCGCATCCGTCCCAAGCTCATCCAGCGGGTGGCGGGCTTCGTCTTCGCCGGGTTCTCGCTGTTCGCGCTGGCCCAGCTCGCCTTCTGAGGCGCACGGGGTTTTCACAGGTTCCCCGGGTAACCTTTCGGGAACGAAACGGTGAACACCTGCCCCGACGTGCTTGGAGAACCCGGTAGTGACCTTGCCCAAGATCGTCGCGGCCCGTGCCGTCTCCCCAGTGCACGGCAGGCTCGCGATCTTCGGCATGGCCGTCGCCGTCGCCATCTCGATCGACCTGCACCTGCGGCTGTCCAGCCAGGTCAGCCCGATCTGGCAGACGCTGTCCGAGTACGTCTACGGCTACCTCTCGCCCGGCTCGACCGCGGCCCCGCTGTTCGGCGCGATGTGCCTGGCGCTGGGGCTCGGCTCGCTCGCCCTCCTCGGCGGCATCGCGAAGGCGCACCGCAGCGGCTACGAGTCCGTTCTCGTCCTGCTCGGCGTGTGGTGTGCCGGGTTGTTCGTCCTCGCGCTCGTCCCTGTCGACCCTGAGGGCCAAGCCCGTTCGCTGGCCGGGCAGATCCACAACTACGCCGCGCTGACGGCCTTCCTCGCGCTTCCGGCCGCCGCCTGGGCGCTGACCCGCCCCGGCCGGGCGCGCTGCCCGTGGGAACCGCGCCGCACGACGATCCGGCGGCTTTCGGTGGCCAGTTTCGCCGCCGTGGTGATCGTGCTCGGCGGCTTCGTCTGGACGATGCTCACCGGCCCGTCGCATCAGGAGGTCACGCTCGGCCTGTTCGAGCGGCTCCTGTTCGCGGTCGACCTCACCCTGCTGGCGACCATGGTGCGCCCGCTGCTCAGCGACCGCTGACGCGCTACTCGGGCTGTTTCAGCACCTCGGCCAGCCGGACGGCGGCCGCCACGACCGCGGGCCCCGCCACGGAGGCCTCCAGCGGCTCCAGCGACACGACGCCGAGGCTGGCTTTCAGACCCGGAACCCCGCGCACGGGTGCGGCGACCCCGGACGCGCCCGCCTCCAGTTCGCCGGACGAGGTCACCCAGCCCTCGCCGCCGCCGGGACGCAACGTGATCGCCTTGCCCGCCGCTCCGGCGGACAACGGATGGCGCGTGCCGACCCGGTAGGCGACGTGGAAGCTCGTCCACGTCGGTTCGACGACCGCGACAGCCTGCGCCTGGTCCCCTTGCGCGACCGACAGATGCGCCGTCGCGCCGACCTTCTCCGCGAGTTCGCGCAGGACCGGCCTGGCCGCCTCACGCAGCTGCGGGAGGACTTGTCCGGCGAGCCGGAGCAGGCCGACACCCAGCCGCACCTTGTTCCCGTCGCGCCACACCAGGCCGCGTTCGGACAGCGGGACGAGCAGCCGGTAGACGGCGGCCCGGCTCGCGCCGATGGCGGCGGCGAGTTCGGAGATCGTCGCCGCCTCGCCACCGGCGTCCGCCACCGCCTGGAGCAACGCCAGCCCCCGGTCAAGAGTCAGTGACCCCTCGCGAGTCACCACAACCCCAGCCAAGGCTCACGCAACAGGAACCCGAGGGACCGAAGCTCCGGTGACCAAAGGTCCCTTGATCCCTTGATGGCCGGAGGCCCCGCTATCGCGATGACAGGGCGCCCTTCAAGCACAGGCGACCCTCGACGGCTACGAGCGCCCCGACAGCGCGATAGCGGCAGCACGATATTCACAAGAGCCCGAGTTCTCCGAGGTCGGCGACGGGCTCGTCGAACGAGGCAGCCGCGTAGGAGGCGAAGAGACCGCGAACGGCCTTCGCAGCCGGCTCCGACATGCCCTTGGCCTCGGCCGCCAGCGCGGCGCTGTCGGTCGATTCGAGCGCGGCGCGCACGTCACCGCCCGAAAGGGAGCGCGCGGACGCCACGATGAGGTTCAGGAACCCGTGATGGGTGAAGCCGCTGGTCTCGTCGGTATGCCGGACGGCGCGGTGGAGGCTGTTCGTCGCCTTGAACGAAGCGCCGGCCGAGCCGCTGACCACCGAGAGGAAGTCCGCGACCTCGTCGACGCTGGGGAAGTTCTCGCCCGCCTTGCCGCCGCAGCGGATCTTCGGCCAGCTGCCGTGCTCGATCACCTTCCGCACGCCGTCCAGCCAGCCGACGCCGCGCCGCGGCTCGACCACGCGGATGACGTCTTCGGGTACGAACTCGGAGACGCGTTCCAGCCAGACCTCGTCGACGTCCGACGGCGCCGGCATCTCCACCATCCGCAGCGCGAGGATCTCGCTGCGTGACTCGACGATCGAGATCGCCTTCGGGACCCCGCCGAGGCCGGTGTCGATGATCAGCGACAGCGGCAGCGGTTCCTTGGGTTTGATCTTGATCAGTTCGGTGATGAGCTCGGGCAGCCTCGACGCCTGGCACAGGAACACGCCGAGGACGCCGGAGTGTTCACCGGACCTCGACGCGAAGTGCGCACGCAGCGCTTCGGGCATGGACGCCTCGCCGGGCGGGAACAACGCCGAGTCGTCGACGAGCCGCGCGAACAGGGGAGGGGTTCCTCGGGGGCCGGGTGGCGTGAGTTCCACAGCGCTTGACACGACTGACACGCTAGTAGCGTACGACATCAGGACAAAATCGTTCGCACAACGGACACGTTCCGGGGAGATTCCGATGCCTTACTACCGGCAGGTAGGCGAGATCCCGCACAAGCGCCACACGGCGTTCCGCAAGCCCGACGGGGGCCTGTACGCCGAGGAACTGATGGGTGTCGAGGGCTTCTCGGCGGACTCCGCGCTGCTGTATCACCGCGGCCTGCCCACGGCGATCGTCGACGCCGTCGCGATCGAGGACGAGCGCGGGCCCATCGCCCCGAACCACCCGCTCAAGCCCCGCGCCTTCAAGACCCAGGATCTCAAGTTCGGCGACGCCGACGCGGTCACCGACCGGCGGCGGCTGTTCGGCAACGCGGACGTCACCATCGGCTTCGTCAACGCGACGAAGTCTTCGCCGCTGTACCGGAACGCGGCGGGCGACGAGCTCTTCTACGTCCAGGGCGGCAGTGCGACCGTCGAGACGATCTACGGTTCGCTGGGGATCGGGGACGGCGACTACCTCGTCATCCCGACGTCGTGCACCTACCGCGTGCTCCCCCACGACGACGGAGTCAAGCTGCTGACCATCGAGGCGCGCGGCCACATCGGCCCGCCGAAGCGCTATCTGTCGGCGAAGGGCCAGTTCCTGGAGCACTCGCCGTACTGCGAGCGTGACATCCGCGGACCGTCGGAGCCCTTGGTGGCCGACGGCACCGACGTCGAAGTCCTCGTGCGCCACCGTGCGGGCCTCACGCGCTACACCTACGCGACCCACCCGTTCGACGTAGTCGGCTGGGACGGCTGCCTGTACCCGTGGGTGTTCAACATCGACGACTTCGAGCCGATCACCGGCCGCGTGCACCAGCCGCCGCCCGTGCACCAGACGTTCGAGGGCCCGAACTTCGTGGTGTGCTCGTTCTGCCCGCGGAAGGTCGACTACCACCCCGACTCGATCCCGGTGCCGTACAACCACGCGAACGTCGACTCCGACGAGCTGATGTTCTACGTCCGCGGCAACTACGAGGCGCGCAAGGGTTCCGGGATCGAGGTCGGCTCGCTTTCGCTGCACCCGTCCGGCTTCACCCACGGGCCGCAGCCCGGGGCGGCGGAGGCGTCGATCGGCGCCCAGTTCTTCGACGAGACCGCGGTCATGGTGGACACCTTCGCGCCGCTGGACCTCGGCGAAGCGGCCGACGCGTCGGAGGACCACGGCTACGCGTGGACCTGGTCCGGCCGGGGCCCTGACCGCATTTAGTCCTCTAAACGCGGTGTTCAAGAACCGGGCGCGAGCAGGTGCCCACGCATTTAGAGGACTAAACGCGGCAGGTTGGCGGGATAAATACCGACGTGGCCGCAACGGTTCGGCAACGCGGCCCCGGACGGGGTGAAACCTCCGGATAATCGGTGTCCCCACCGCTGGAGGTTCTCCATGGTCGTGAATCCCGGTCAGTCCAGAGGCGGCCGCAAGGTCCTGGCGTTCGTGGCCGCGGCGGTGGTCGCGATCGGCTTGATCATCGGACTGCGCGCGCTCACCGGCGACTCCGGCGAGGAGGCCGCGGAAGCGAAGTGCACGACAGGCGACGCGATCAAGCTCCAGGTGTCATCGTCGCCGGAGAAGGCAGGCGTGGTCACCGAAATCGCCAAGGGCTACAGCGGCCGAACGGTGGCGGGACGCTGCGTCGACGTGCTCGTGCAGTCGAAGTCCTCCGGCACCGTGATGCAGGCGCTGTCCCGCGGCTGGAACGAAGCGGTGGACGGGCCGAGGCCGGACGTCTGGACACCCGCCGCGTCCGGCTGGGTGAACCTGCTGCGCCAGAACCTCACCGGCACCGATCACCCCGCGCTGGTCCCCGAGGGCGACCCGGAATCGGTCGCGAACGCGCCGCTGGTCGTCGCCATGCCGAAGCCGATGGCCGAAGCGCTCGGCTGGCCCGGCAAGGGCATCGGCTGGAAGGATCTCGCCGCGCTCGCCACCGATCCGCAGGGCTGGGCGAAGTACGGCCACCCGGAGTGGGGGAAGTTCCGGCTCGGCAAGACGAATCCGAACATCTCGACGTCCGGCCTCAACGCCACCATCGGTGCCTACTACGCGGCGACGGGCACGTCTTCGGACCTCACCGCGAACGCGCTCGCTAAGCCGGAGGCGCGGACGTTCGTGCAGAACGTCGAGCAGGCCATCGTCCACTACGGCGACAACACGCTGACGTTCCTGACGAACTTGCAGAAGGCCGACGACCGCGGCGCGGCGCTGTCGTACATCTCGGCGGTGACGGTCGAGGAGAACTCGCTCGTCGGCTACAACCAGGGCAATCCCACCAACGATCCGGAGAAGCGCGGGCAGCACGCGCCGCCGAAGGTGCCGCTCGTCGGGATCTACCCGAGTGACGGCACGCTCAACTCCGATCACCCGTTCACCGTGCTGAACTGGGCCGACGACGTCCACAAGCAGGTCGCGGCGGACTTCCTCGCGCATCTGCGCGGCGCCGAGGCACAGCAGAAGTTCAGCGACATCGGCTTCCGCACGTTCGACGGGAAGCCCGGTTCGCAGACCACTTCGGAGAACGGCGCCCAGCCCGACGCGAAGCTCAACCTGATCCGCCCGCCGAGCCCGCCGGTGCTGACCGAAGTGCTGAAGTCGTGGAAGGACCTGCGGAAGAAGGCGAACGTGCTGCTGGTGGTCGACGTCTCCGGCTCGATGGGCGACGGTGTCAGCGGGACCGGGAAGAACAAGATGGATCTCGCGAAACAGGCGGCCGTCGCGTCGCTGCCGCAGTTCAGTGACGCGGACAAGGTCGGCCTCTGGATGTTTTCCACGAAAATCGACGGCGACAAGGACTTCGTCGAACTCCGGCCGGTGACGCCGATCGGCGGCGAAGCGGGCAGGCAGGAACTGGCGTCGCGGCTGAACGGGCTGACCCCGCAGAACGGCACCGGTCTCTACGATTCTTCGCTCGCCGCGTACGAGTTCATGAAGCAGCGCCTGGATCCGAACGCGATCAACGCCGTCGTCGTGCTCACCGACGGCCGGAACGAGGATCCGGGCGGCATCGATCTACCCAACCTCGTCGGGCAGCTGCGGGCCGAAGGCGGCGGTGAGGCGGTGCGGATGTTCACCATCGCCTACGGCTCCGACGCGGACTTGGACGTGCTCAAGGAGATCGCCGAGACCACACAGGGCGTCGGGTACGACTCGTCCAAACCGGACTCGATCGACCAGGTCTTCACCGCCGTGATCTCGAATTTCTGAGACCCTCGACCATGCGCTTCGTCCGTGAGCTAGCCGAACCGTGGGGACTGCTCCTCGCGGCGACGTCGGCGGGTGCGGCCTGGGCGGTGCAACTGCCGACGCTCGCCGCGCTGGGCGTCGGCGTGACCGTGCTCGCCGCCCGCGCCGGGATCGCCGCCGCCACGCGGGCGAAACCCGCGCCCGAGCCCGGAGAACGGCCTCTCCCCGACGTCGAACCGGGTTCGCCCGAGGCGGGCTGGTTGCTGCGCGCGGAGGCCGCGGCCGAAGGCTTCCGGTCCATCTCCGACTCGCTCGACACCGGCCCGCTCGCCGACCGGGTGGCCGACATGGAACCGGTGGTGCGGGAAACCGTCGACACCCTCCGGCGGCTGGCCGGTCGCACGTCCGCCACCGGGAAGGCGCTGGCGCGGGTGGACGCGGGCGCGGTCGCCGCCGAGAAAGCCCGGCTGCGGAAGGAACTGAAGACCGCCGACGACGACATCCGCGGCGACCTCACGCAGTCGCTCGAAGCCGTGCAGGCACAGCAGGACGTGCACGCGCGGCTTTCGAGCGCACAGCGGAAACTGCTGGCACAGCTACGGTCCGGCGCGCTCGGACTCGACGGCCTGGTCGCCAGGGCGGCCGAACTGTCGGCGGCCACCGGTGATTCGCTGCTCGGCACCACCACGATCGGCGAACTGAGCGAGCAGCTGGAAGGCATCCGGCGAGGCGTCGTGGAGACCGAAGAAGCGACGCGGCGCTCGCTCTCGTGAGGCAGAGGCGATTCCCTTGAGGCAGGTGGTGCGAGAGTGGCTTTCGCGACACCGTCCCCTGATGAACTGCTGGGCCGACGGGTCGTGAGTGGGGTGTCTGTCGCGAGTGTCCTGAAGCTCAGCATGTCGCGAGAAAGAGATCCAGCCACACTCAGAATCCAGTAGGCACCTGAGACACCTTTGGCTCCACCGCGGCCACCCCCACTCAGGAGCCGAACTTCACCGGCCCGAAGACAGCGTGACCGGGCACTCCGGCCTTCGCTACCTTCCCGGCGACCGGCACACCGAGCACCCACAACCGTCCGGTCGCGGCGATGTTGGCGGCGAGGGACTGATCCGAGCCGCCCGCGCTCACGGTGACCTGCCGTCCGTCGGGCAGGACCGTCCGGCCCTTCACCGTGACCATGCCGAAGAAAGTGACCGACGCCGGCCCGGAAACGACGGCCAGTTCGGTCCAATGCGGCTCGGGGACCGGCCTGGAGACGACGAGCGCGGTGATGGCGAGACCGAGTGTTCCCAGCACGCAGAGGATCGCCAAGGCCTGCGCGTTCAGCACGAGGAAGCCGTCGCGATCCGGGAGGTCGAGGGCGGCCCACGCCGAAAAGGCGCCCGCCACCAGGGTGATCCCGGCTCCGTAGAGGTAGTACTGCCCCAGCAACCGGCGGTGCAGCGAGAGAAGCCGCCCGGGTGAAACCGACTCGGGCGCCAGCGGCCGCGAACCTTTCACCGGGGCACCCCGGATCGCGCCGCGCCGGGGCACGATGACACCCGGCAGCAGGACGAACCGGCCCAGCACCCACAGCCGTCGCTGAGCCGCGAGCTGCGCGCGAAGCGGGGCCGGAAACCGCACCACCAGCCACCGCCCGTCGAGCGGGACGCTCACCCGCGAACCGGCCACGACGGCGCCTTCGAGCCCGCTCACCAGGCGGAACGGCTTGTCCGCGAGCCGTCGCATCGGCAAGGATCCGGCGATCGTGAGGTGGCCGTAGAAGACCGAAACCGACCCCATGAAGACGAGGAGGAAGAGCGGAACGGCGATCCCGAACCGGCCTGTGACCAGCAGGGCGACGCCCAGCACGGCGAGCAGTCCCGCCGCGAACGCCAGCGTGCCCGAGGTCGTGGCCGAGCGATCGAGAAAGGACACCAGAACCGGCATGTTCGTCGCCGGAATCCCTTCGGGTGGTTCGAGCACCTGGATTCTGCGGTCTACCACCTGGTCAACGTATACGTGTTTCGGTGAGACGTGATCCAGCCTACTTCCGCTCGACGCGTATATCAGGTTAGGCTCACCTAACTTAGGAGGTGAGCCGTGACCACACCGACGTCCATTCGCCGCCCGCCGGCGCCGAACCCCGCGGAACGTGCGAAGACGATCGCCACCCGCAACGGGCCGGCGACGCTGATGCCGACCGCGGAGCAGCGTGACCAGTCAGGACAGGGCGGCCGCGTCATTCCCGAGCTGCACCACGTGCACCCGAGCGGCAGTGTCAGCATCCTGCTGCCGGACGAACACCACCTGGTGAAACGCTCGCGCGAGGCGCAGCGGGGCGAACTCGCGGTGATGGTCGAGCTGACCGATCAGGCGCCGGTCGCCCTGCGCGAACCCATCCGCGGGCTGCTGTGGATCACCGGCTGGCTCCGCCCGCTCTCGGACGTCTCCGCCCGTGCCCGCGCGGTCTCCATCGCCGAAACCCGGCCGGACGAACGGCTGCTGGACGTCGGGCACGGCCTGACGCTGCTGCGGCTGACCCCGGCGTCGCTGGTGCTCGCGGACGCCGAGGGCACGCATTCGCTCCGGCCGCACATGTTCAGCGCCGCGCCGCCGGACCCCTTTCACGACTACGAGGCGGGCTGGCTGCGGCATCTGGAGACCGACCACGCCGACGTCGTCCAGCAGCTCGCCAAACACGTGCCGACCGAACTGCGCGGCGGCTGGATCCGGCCGCTCGGGCTGGACCGCTACGGCCTGCGGCTGCGGGTCGAGGCCGACTCCGGCGACCACGACGTCCGGCTCGCGTTCTCGCGCCCGGTCGACGGGCCGCCCCAGCTCGCCGGTGAGATCCGCAGGCTGGTCGGCTGCCCGTTCTTCTCCGAGGGTTAGGCGAGTTCCGCCGGGAAGCCGCCCTTGGCGATGGGGCCCCACGACTCGATGGTGACGCGGATGATGCTCTTGCCCTGCTTCACCATCGCTTCGCGGTACTCGTCCCAGTCGGGGTGCTCACCCGAGATCGCGCGGAAGTAGTCGACCAGTGGCTCGACCGAGTCGGGGAGGTCGAGTACCTCGGCGGTGCCGTTCAGCTGCACCCACTGGCCGTTCCACTCGTCGGAAAGGACGCAGGCGGACACCTTCGGCTCGCGTCGGACGTTGACGACCTTCGCGCGCTTCGGATACGTGGAGATGACCAGACGGCCTTCGCCGTCGACACCGCAGGTCACCGGCGAGAGCTGCGGGCCGCCGTCGGCCTTGGTGGTCATCAGGATGGCGCGGTGCCGAGTGGACAGGAACTCGGCGAGCGCGGCGCGGTCGACGGTTTCGTTGGTCGCGATACTCCGTGGCATGACCCGAAGGTAGCGTTTTGCAGGGCGCCCATCACCGCGGAGGTGAGTTGTACGCCTGGCCGCGCCCTGCGGGACGTTTCCGTCAGCGCGCGGCAACCAGCAAGGTAGCGTGCGGCCGATGAGCTGGCTGCGTCCCGAACGCCCGGCGCTGCCGGAGTTCGTGGAAGACCCGGCACGCCGCCGCGTGATCGTCATCGAACTGGTCGTCGTCTTCGGAATCACCCTCGGCCTGTCCGGGTTGCGCAGCCTGCTGTCCCTTGTGGACTCACTGCTGCAACCGGTTCCGCTGGCACAGCAGCAGGCCCAGCTCAACGTTCCCCAGGCGACGCTGAGCCTCGTCGACATGCTCAAGCAGCTACTGAGCGCGGGCCAGCTGGTGGGCTGGGGCGCGCTCGGCCTGTACCTGCTGTG
Source organism: Amycolatopsis coloradensis (assembly GCF_001953865.1). Taxonomy (GTDB): domain Bacteria; phylum Actinomycetota; class Actinomycetes; order Mycobacteriales; family Pseudonocardiaceae; genus Amycolatopsis; species Amycolatopsis coloradensis. Next base: position 241,150 of record NZ_MQUQ01000015.1, on the reverse strand, counting down.
GCGCGGCGGCATGAAGCTGGCGTGGATCGGACTGGACCGGAGCCGTCCCGGCCGCGACATCGGCCACGGCGTTCTGCTCGCCGCCGCGATCGGGATCCCGGGGCTGGGCCTGTACTTCCTCTCCTACAGCCTCGGGTTCAGCCTCTCGGTGCAACCGTCCACATTGGGCGAGACGTGGTGGCGTCCGATCACGCTGACGTTGTCGGCGTTCGGCAACGCGTTCGCCGAGGAGGTGCTCGTCGTCGCGTATCTGCTGACCCGGCTGCGGCAGCTCGGGCTGCGCGAGAACACCTCGCTGGTCGCCTCGTCCGTGCTTCGCGGGTCGTACCACCTGTATCAGGGTTTCGGCGGTTTCGTCGGCAATGTCGTGATGGGCCTGGTGTTCGGCAGGCTGTGGCAGAAGACGAACCGGCTGTGGCCGCTGATCGCCGCGCACACCGCGCTCGACTTCGTGTCTTTCGTCGGATACGCGCTGCTCAAGGGGCGAGTTTCCGGGCTCCCCTAGCTAAGCTCGCGGAGTGATTGACGAGACGACTCCACCCCGAGTTGACAGCGAAGTCGGCCCCCTGCGTGCGGTCCTGCTGCACAGGCCCGGCAACGAGCTCAAAAGGCTCACGCCTCGCAACAACGACCAGCTCCTGTTCGACTCCATCCCCTGGGTGGACCGCGCACAGGAGGAGCACGACGCGTTCGCCGAGGTGCTGCGCGGCCGCGATGTCGAGGTGCTGCTGCTGGCCGACGCGCTGCGCACGGCGCTCTCGGACCCCCGCGCCCACGCGGCGGGCGTGCACGCGGCTGTCGACGAGCGACGCCTCGGGATCGACCTGGCCGATTCACTGCGCTCACACCTGTCGAGCGTCTCCCCCGAGGTGCTGGCCGAGGCGCTGATGGCCGGGATGACCTTCGAGGAACTGCCCGCCTCCGAGGGTGTCTCGCTGGTCCGGCTGATGAACCATCCGAACGACTTCGCCGTCGATCCGCTGCCGAACCTGCTGTTCACCCGTGACTCGTCGGCGTGGATCGGCGACCGGGTCGCGGTCTCCTCGCTCACCATGCCCGCCCGCGTCCGCGAGACCGCGGTGCTGGACCTGATCTACGCCTACCACCCGTGGTTCCGCCACGCGTCCCGCGCGTACGGCGCGCATTCGGCGCCGATCGAGGGTGGCGACGTCATGCTGCTCTCGCCGGGTGTCCTGGCCATCGGCGTCGGCGAGCGGACCACCGCGGCCGGCGCGGAGTCGCTGGCGAGGTCGGTGTTCGCCGACGGGATCGCGCACACCGTGCTCGCCGTCCCGATCCAGCAGACCCGCGCGACCATGCACCTGGACACCGTCTGCACGATGGTCGCGGCCGACGCCGTCGTCATGTATCCGCTGTCCCGTGATTCGCTGACCGCGTTCACCATGCGGCCCACCGACGACGGTTCCATGAAGGTGGAAGGCCCGGCCCCCTTCCTCACCGCGGCCGCCGAGGCGATGGGAATCGACCGGCTCCGTGTCATCGACACCGGGCTCGACCCGGTCACCGCGGAACGCGAGCAATGGGACGACGGGAACAACACTCTCGCGCTCGCTCCCGGCGTCGTCGTCGGCTATGAACGTAATGTGGAAACCAACGCGCGACTGGAGGAGGCCGGTATCGAGGTACTGGCCATCACCGGCTCCGAACTGGGCTCCGGCCGCGGCGGACCGCGGTGCATGTCGTGCCCGATCCGGCGCGAAAGCATCTGAAACAGAAATAAAGCAAGCCTTCCCTAATCAATTGCTACTGATTAGGGAAGGCTTACTTTATTGAGGTGGACCTATTATCGGTAATGGTAACCTAATAGGGGCCAGATCACCAGCAAAAAGTGGAAATCGAATAGCGCATGACGTATCTTCGAATACATGGCCCTCATCAAGAAGCAACCGCGCTCGAAGTTCTACGAACTGCTGCAGGCGCAGATCCACAACGAGTTCAACGCCTCCCAGCAGTACATCGCGCTGGCGGTCTGGTTCGACGCCGAGGACCTGCCGCAGCTCGCGAAGCACTTCTACAAGCAGTCCGTCGAGGAACGCAACCACGCGATGGCGCTGATCCAGTACATGCTGGACACCGACCACCACGTCGAGATCCCCGGCACCGGCGACGTGCGCAACACCTTCTCCGACGTCACCGAACTCATCGAGCTCGCGTTGCAGCAGGAGAAGGACGTCGCGACCGACATCCAGCAGCTGGCCAAGGCCGCCCGCGCCGAAGAGGACTACATCGGCGAGCAGTTCACGCAGTGGTTCCTCAAGGAGCAGGTCGAAGAGATCTCCCAGATGTCCACACTGCTCAACATCGTCAAACGCGCGAACGGCAACCTGTTCGAGGTGGAGAACCACCTGCACCGCGAGTCCATCGGGGACGGCGGCGCCGACTCGGGGATGCCCCCGGTCGCGGGCGGCGCGCTCTGACGCACTGACGCCCTCCCACCACAGAGAAAACCCGGGCTCTCCCCCTTGGAGCAGCCCGGGTTTTCCGTCTGTGCGGACGGCTCAGCCGAACTGGCAGTCCTGGTTGATGCTGGTCAGCAGAATGCTGACGGCCGATCCGTCGTTGGCCACGAAGATCCGGTACGCGCTCACCGCGCTGGCGGGCGCGACGTAGGCACCGCCGTCCTTGGTGCTGCCGGGATACGCGGCGAGGATGTCCGCCTCGGTCGAGCCGACCCCGATCCCCTCGGGGGTGTGCACCGTGCCGGCCGGGTTGATGACGGTGATCCCGTCGCTCTCGGTCAGCGACACCGACGTCGGCCCCGGAACGGCGGATCCCTCGGCGTATCCGTACGTGCAGCCGCCCCGGACCTCTTTCGCCCGCAGCGGCCCGGTGGTGGCCTCCGCCTCGGACTCGCTCATCCCGAGCCGGAGCTTGCCGAAACCGGCGGCGGTCAGCAGCGAGCCGGTGGTCACCTTGCCCTGTGCGGGCGGCTTCGTGGCCGTGGTGCTCTTCGGCGGCTTGACCGGGCCACCGGAGACCGTCGTCGGCGGTGGCTGGGCCGCCACGCTCGAATGCGGCGCCGAGGACGACGCCGGCGGTGGCGGCTCGGCCGCGGGCCCCGGCTGGACCTGACTGGTCGCGGACTGCCCCAAGCCGAGCTGCCCGGAGGGGAAGACCGCGCCGTTGTCCCGGTCATGGATCGAGAAAACGGTGAGTCCGCTGCCCACCATGACCACCGCGGCGGCCATCCCGGTCGTCGTCTGCATCATCTGGCGGCGGCGACGGCGGCGTTTGGCGCCGGCCACGATCGTCTCGGGATTCAGCGTGGACGGCACCCCGAGCCGATCGTCGGAGAACAGGTCGCGCAGCTTCTGCCGCACGTCCTCCTCGGACATGTTCATCCCGCTTCCCTCCCTTCGCCTTTGGCCTCGAACAGTGCGAGCTTCGTGCGCAAGGACGTGATCGCCTTGCTGGCCTGGCTTTTCACGGTGCCCTGGCTGATGCCGAGCGAATCCGCGATCTCCGCTTCCGAAAGCCCCTCGTAGTAACGCAGCACCATCACCGCGCGTTGCCTCGGCGGCAGCGCGCGTAACGCCTGCCACAGCGGCTCGTGTTCGAACGGGTCCGCCGGACTGTACGGCCGCGTGTCCGGAAGGTCGGCGACCAGGCTCTCCCGTTTGGTCCGGCGCCACCGGCTGACGTGCGCGTTCGCCATCGAACGGCGGATGTAGGCCATCGGGTCGCCGGTCTTGTGCTGCACGTAGGACCAGCGGGAGCCGATCTTCTCCAGCACGGTCTGGACCAGGTCGGCGGCGTCGTGCGGATTCCCGGTGAGGGCGTGCCCGTACCTCAGCAGACTTGGCAGGCTTGCCCGCACGAAGTCGCCGAAGTCGGTGAGCTCGCCCGGCACGTCACTCCCTCGGCTCTCGCCGGCCCCCCAGACGTCCGTCCCCGAGATGACCGTCGCGGCAGCGGTCACCGTATCGCCTCCTCCCGGGATTCCACGGCCAGGCACACCTGGCTCACCTCTCCCGAAACGCATGGCCGCCCCCACAGGTTGTCTCTTGCCGCGAACTGGTTCGAGAGACGCCCATACGGATGACGAGTCGCCCGCCTCAACGTCTCGACAGGGACTCGGGAATCCTGAACGAACCATCCCCCCGAACAGGGAATTCGTGGACGGCCACCACGGCGTTACGAGGTATCGGCCCGTACACGTGGGGGAACTGGACACCGGCCGGATGCGGCGGGTCGCCGTCCTCCCAGACGACGGGCGCGCCGACGAGCGCCGGGTCGATCTCCAGCAGCACGAGGTCGGTGCGGCCGGCGAACACGGCGTTGGCCGGGATGTGCGCGGTCCCCGGGTCCGAGCAGTGGATGAAGCCGTCGGTGTCGAGCGACGCGGCGGTGTAGACGCCGCCTTCGGGCGCCCAGTCACCCTTCGGACAGATATGAACGATCACGCACCCATCCTGACGCAATTCGTCCTCTGGTTGCGGTAGTTGCGTGTGCGACTACCGCAACCAGAGGACGAAACGCGAGGAGGTGGGGTCAGCGGATGGTGAGCTGGCGGCCGATCAGGCCGTCGCGCGAGCGGCGCTCGGTGGCGTTGAGCGGCTCGGTGTCGAGGGACTTCAGCGCGGCATCGAGCCGGACGCCGAGCTGGTCCTTCGCGTCGGCCCATTCGCGGGCGTGGGCCTCGGGATCGAGATCCCATACCGGGACGAGCAGCCCGTGCGCGCGGAACGAACCGGCGTAGCGGGAGCCCTCGCCGAGGCCGAGTTCGCCGGCTGCGGACAGCCGCGCAAGCGCTTGCAGCAGCAGGTTCTCCGGTTCGGGGCGGACCCAGCGCAGGTGCGCCTTCTCGCCGGCGAGCACCCAGTACGCACCCGCGCCGAGGCGCTCGGTCGGCATGATCGCCGCGTTCGCGCGCTCGAGGGACAGCGCGACGTCGCCGCTCGCGTCGGCGTCTTCGGGCAGCCACCAGGCGAAGTCGTTGTAGAGCGTGGCGTCGAGTTCGACGCTCGTGTCGAGCACGTCCTGCAAGCGGGCCTTCTCGTCGGCGGTGGGCGGGGTCGTCGTGTCCGGCACGGACAGGACGTCGCCCTCCTTCGCCTCCAGCACCCACTGGAGCGACCGGCCGAGGTCGCGGCTGATGTCCGAGGAGCGGGTCTGCACCTGCATCCCGACGTAGCGCTCGCCGTCGGACCGGACGAACGCGGCCGCCGCCATCGGCAGCACCGTGCCGAGGGTGACCTTCTCACCGGAGCCCGCCAGCGTGAGCGACGCCGTCGCCGAGGGGACGAATTCGCGCAGCGCGATCAGCTCGGTCTCGGCCGCGAGACCCTCGAAGGGCTGGCCGACGAAGACATCGCGCACCTTCGGCTTGCGATCCGAGGTCGTCTTGGGACCCTTCTTGCGCGAACCCTTGCCCACGTCAGCCTCCTCAGCTCGGTTCAGAACGCTATCGCGGGAAGGGCGCGCGGCTCTTAAGGCCCCCGGGGTTGGTGACGAAGACAGCGCGAACGACACCCGGCAGCCCGCCGGATCGACCGGATCGGCCGGTTTCAGCGGCCATTCGGGTATCACGGAAACGTGACCGCGGAAGGTCGCCACCATCCGGACGATCTAATCGCGGGTGATCAGCCTGCCCTTTTCCCCGTATCTCGGCGAATACTTGATCTTGGCGCTGATCGCGCCGTATCAGCGAGAAGGGATCACAGATGAGCAACTCCAAGCGCCGAGCCGCACTGGCTGCCTTGCCCGTGGCACTCGGGCTGCTGGTGGCGGGCCCCTCGGTGGGCATGGCTTCGGCCGCGCCGCAGCAGGCCGAGAAGAGCGACCAGGCACGCTGCCTGCTGCTCTGTTTCGGCCATTACCACCACTCTCATCATTACCACCATCACCACGGCTACCCGGGCTATTGGCTGTACTGACAGCTCCGCGACCGCGCCGGGGTGGGCTCCCGGCGCGGCGCTGTCCCGGGCCCGGTCGAGTTACAGTCGGCGGGTGTTCGACCTCGCCGATCCGGCCTTCCTCGCGAACCCGTATCCGTACTTCGCCGACCTCCGCGAGCGCGGCGAAGTCCACCGGCACGACGGCCTCGGCATCGCCGTGGCGGTGTCGCACTCGGCGTCGGCCGCCGTCCTGCGGCATCGCGGGCTCGGCCGGATCTGGCGGGACGCGCTGCCGGTGGAGCGGTTCGCGTCGTTCAACCTGCTGCACCGCAACTCGTTGCTGGAGAACGAGCCGCCCGCCCACACCCGGCTCCGGCGGGTGATCGCGGGCGCTTTCGGACGCGGGCACGTCCAGCGGTTGCGGCCGATGGTCGCCGAACTCGCGGACGGCATGGTCGACGGGCTCGCCGCCGAGATCGCCGAAACCGGCTCGGCCGATCTGCTGGCGCACCTCGCGCAGCCACTGCCGGTCGCGGTCATCGCCGAACTCCTTGGCGTCCCGATCAAGGACGGGCCGCGCATGGTCACCTTGTCGAACCACATCGTGAAGATGTACGAGTACGGCCTCGCCGAGGAGAAGCGCGACGCCGCCGAAGCCGCGTCGGCGGAGTTCGTCGAGTACCTGCGTGACGTGGCGAAGCAGCGCGCGAACTCCCCTGGCGACGACATCGTCAGCGACCTTCTGCGCAGCGAACTCACCGAAGACGAACTGGTTGCGACCGCGGTCCTGCTCCTGATGGCCGGGCACGAGGCGACGGTGAACGTCATCGGGAACGGCGTCAACGCGCTGCTGACCCACCGCGGCCAATGGGAGCGGCTGGTGGCCGCACCGGATCTCCTGGACCCGTGCGTCGAGGAGCTGATCCGCTTCGACTCGCCGCTCCAACTCTTCGAGCGGACGGCGACCACCGACGTCGAGATCGCCGGGTTCCGGGTGGCCGAAGGCGAGAAGATCGGCGCGCTTCTCGGCGCCGCCGCGCGGGATCCGAAGGTGTTCGACCGGCCGGACACCCTCGACATCGGCCGCACGCCGAACGCGCACCTCGGCTTCGGCATGGGCATCCACTACTGCGTCGGCGCCCCGCTCGCGCGGGTGGAGATCGCGGCCGCGCTGACGGCGCTGACCACGAAACTGCCAGGGCTGGAACTCGCGGAGGCCCCGGAGCAGCGCCCGGAGTTCGTGATCCGCGGCCTGCGTTCGCTCCTCGTCACCACCGGCTAGTTCCTGCGTGCGTCGGCTCAAACCCCGAACTGGTCACCGTGCACTAGGGGTACTCGACGACGACCTCGTAGAGCGCGGCGTTGGGGGTGGCGACCTCCGCGGCGCGTTCGGTCGACGCCTTGAACACCTGGTTCTTCCCGGCCGCCTCCCAGGCTTCCCGGCTGTCGTAGTGCGTGACGTTGACGAGCTGGAAACGTGAATCCGGCAGCAGCGCGCGGTGGAGCTTGGCATCACGGAAGCCGGGCGCGTCCCGCATCAGCTTCGCGCGCTCGCGCCACGTCTCGACGAACTCGTCCACGCGGTCGGCGGGAATCTCGAAGACATTGATGAAGGTGACGCCGTCGTCGCTCATGATCACCAGTCTCGGACCTCGAGTGAGCTGGAGGTCAACGGTGACCTGGCTCACCGCGCGCGACAGCAAAGGTCCCTTGCTCTCTTTCCGCAGGTCAGCGCACGGAAGAGGCGGGACGCTCGCGCCGTTCCGGATCCGGAGCACCCTCCACCTTCAGCACGCGAAGCAGGCGGAGCTTCTTCTCCGCGACAGGTGCCAGCAGGCCGGACATGCGCTTCACGAGCAGAGCCGTCACCACCGCCAACCCGGCCGCTGCCAGGTCGGTCAGCGCGACCAGCACGACGCCGTCGGCCAGCGCCTGGACACCGTCGCGGAACCGCCAGACGATGACGAGGACGAGCAGCAGCCAGTTCAGCATCCAGACGCCCCACCACACCAGCACGAGCCGCGACGGCTTCGGCCGCGTTTCCGGCGTCCGGCGCAGGACGGCGTGTTCGAGTTCGGCGACGATCGGCAGCACCATGATCAGGTTCACCACCGGCACCAGCACGAACGTCAGCACCTGCCGCTGCCGCCTCGGCGGCACCTCGCCGGAGACGTCCGCGGCGGCGTGCCTCGCCACGAGCAGCCACCACACGGTGAGCCCCGACGGCAGCAGCGAAAGGATCGTCGTGAGCAGGCCGGTGGTGATCACGAAACTGTCGGAAACCGTGACGACGGAGGTCGACAACGCCGAGTCGCGGCTCTGCACGAGCAGGACGTAACGCCAGATCTCGGAGGCCGCGGCGGCGAGCGCCAGTACGGTGAAGGTCCACAGCACCGGCAGGAGACTGCGCGTGATCACCCGCAGCCGCTCGCCCGGCGTGACCTCGCCGGAGGCCGTGCCGGGGACCGCGGTCGGGCGGCGCCAGACCAGGTTCGGGAAGCCCCACCGCGGCGGGACCGGGTACGACGGCGGTCCGGAGTAGCGCTCGGCCACGGGGTCGCGCCTCGGCGGCCAAGCGCCGGGAGGCGGCGACGCGACCCAACGGACGCGATGATGCGCCGGCTGCCGCATCGGCGCCGGACGCACCGGCGGCAGTGGTGCCCTTGGTGGGTAGTGGCCTGGCTGCACGGTTACAGCACTTCGGGGTCGACGCCGGGATGGTCGCCGACCATCGGGCGCCCCTCCTGCTGCCAGGACCCCATCCCGCCGGCGACGTTCACCGCGTCCCAGCCACTCGCGTTGAGCCACGCGGCGGCGCGGGCGGAGCGCCCACCGCTGCGGCAGATCACGTAGACCGGCTGGTCGTCGGGCAGATCGTCGAGTTCGCCGACGCGCGCGGGCAGGTCACCCATCGGGATGTGCTTGGCGCCCGGCGCGTGCCCGGCGGCCCACTCGTCGTCCTCGCGGACATCGAGCAGCGCGACGCCGTCCTTCGGCAGATCACGGACGGCGACGGTCGGGATGTCAGCAGGGCTCACCACCCTGCCATCCTCGCATCCCCTCCCGTTGCGCGCGCGTGAAGCGGATCTCAGTGCTGGGTCGCCTTCTCCGCTCCCACACCGGTGAGGGAGCGGACCTCCATCTCGGCGTACTTCTTCTGGTTGTGTTCTGTGGACAGGACGGTGCCGAGCCAGCCGAGGAAGAAGGCGATGGGGATGGAGACGATGCCGGGGTTGTCGAGGGGGAACCAGTGGAAGTCGACGCCTTNNTTCGCCGACGCCGCCACCGCGAACGCCAGCGCCACCAGAAAGGCCACGTTCTGGTTCTTCGCGAGGATCCCGCCGACGATCGCGACCGCCCCGATCACCAGCGCGGTGATCCGCGCGACGCGGACCTCGCTGTCGGCGTCGGTCTTGCCCTTCTTGATCACGCTGGCGTAGACGTCGTGCGCGAACGACGCCGACGCCGTGATCGTCAGGCCCGCGACCACCGCGAGAATCGTCGCGAACGCCACCGCCGCGATGAACCCGAGCAGCACCGGACCGCCCAGTTCGAGCGCCAGCAGCGGCGCCGCGGAGTTGGTCGTGCCCGGCGCTTTCGCGATCACGTCCGGGCCGACGAGCGCGCCCGCGCCGTAGCCGAGCACCAGCGTGAACAGGTAGAAGATGCCGATCAGCGCGATCGCCCAGACCACCGATCGGCGCGCGTCCTTCGCCGTCGGCACCGTGTAGAAGCGCATCAGGACGTGCGGCAGGCCCGCGGTACCGAGCACCAGCGCGATGCCCAGTGACAGGAAGTCCAGCTTGGTCGTCTCGGTCTTGCCGTACTGCTTGCCCGGCCCGAGCAGCGCTTCACCGGTCGCGCCGCCCTTGTCGACGGCGGCCTGGAACAGGCTGGAAAGGTTGAAGCCGTACTTCCCGAGCACCCACAGCGTCATCGCAAACGTGCCCGCGATCAGCAGGACGGCCTTGATGATCTGTACCCAGGTGGTGCCCTTCATCCCGCCGATCAGCACGTACAGGATCATGATCACGCCGACGACGGCGATCACCAGGTCCTGGCCGAGGTTCCCCTCGATGCCGAGCAGCAGGTTCACCAGGCCGCCCGCGCCTGCCATCTGCGCCAGCAGGTAGAAGAACGAGACGGCGAGGGTGGAGATCGCGGCCGCCGCGCGGACCGGGCGCTGCCGCATCCGGAAGGCGAGGACGTCGCCCATGGTGAACTTGCCGGTGTTGCGAAGGAGTTCCGCGACCAGCAGCAACGCCACCAGCCACGCGACGAGGAACCCGATCGAGTAGAGGAAACCGTCGTAGCCGTTGATCGCGATGGCACCGGCGATACCCAGGAACGACGCCGCGGAAAGGTAATCGCCCGAGATCGCGATCCCGTTCTGCGGACCGGTGAACGCGCGGCCCGCGGCGTAGTAGTCGGAAGCGGTCTTCGTATTCCGGCTGGCCCGGAAAACGATCACGAGGGTGATCGCGACGAACACCGCGAAAATGGTGATGTTGAGCGCCGGATCACTGCCCTGGACGCCCGCGGCCAGTGTGCTCACCGTTCGGTCCCTTCGACCTCGTGCCGGATCTTGTCGGCGAGCGGATCGAGTTTCCGGTTCGCATACCGGACATAAAGGCCGGTGATCACGAAGGTCGACACGAACTGCAACAGGCCGAAGACCAGGCCGACGGTGATGTTGCCGAAGAGTTTGGTGCTCATGAACGCGGTCGCGTAGTCGGCGAGGAGCACGTAGAGCAGATACCAGAGCAGGAACAGCGCGGAGATCGGGAAAACGAATACCCGGAGCCGTCGTCGCAGCTCGGTGAATTCCGGACTCGCCTGCACCTTTTCCCAGTCGGATTCCGGATCGGACCCGAGGTCTTGATCGGTATCACTCACTTCGGACCTCCCACCTGACGCAACCACTCGCATATCGGTGTCACGGAAGATCATGCCCCTTATAGGGCGGGTGAGGGGCAATCCATTTGAGTGAACGGTACAACTCTGAGTAGACGGTGGGGACACGACCGGGTGAACTACTTCCGGTGACGACCCTTTCCGGCCGTCCGCGCCTTCTCTTCGGCCTGCCCGAACCGGGCGACCGCGCGATCGCGCATGAACCCGAGCGGGTCGGGCGCGTGCAGCCGCAGCATCACGCCGTGGACGTCGTCCGGCCGTCCGTACCCGGTCGCGCGGCTCACCACGTAGGTGGTCAGGAACGCGGCGGGCACGGTGATCAGCGCGGGCTGGTTCGAGAACCACGGCGCCCAGCCACCGGTGTACTTGCTGACGACGTTGACCACCAGCGCGGTCAGCACCAGACCGCCGCCGACGAGCATCCCGGCCAGCGCGCCGGGCCAGCTGAGCTTCCGCCACCAGACCCCGAGCAGCAGCAGCGGACTGAACGTGGACGCGGCCAGCGCGAACGACATCCCGACCGAAAGCGAGAGGTCCTCCGACGGCAGCAGCACCGCCAGCGCGAGCGGGATCAGCGCCACGATCGCCGTCGCCACCCGGAAGTCGCGGACCCGGCCGGGCAGCAGGTCGGTGGACACCACCCCGGCGACACTCACCAGCAGCCCCGACGAACTGGAGAGGAACGCGGCGAACGCGCCTGCCGCGGTCACCGCACCCAGGATCTGCCCCCAGAGCCCGGGGAGGACCGCGGACGGCAGCAGCAGGACGGCCGCGTCGGTCTTCCCGGTCACCAGCAGTTCCGGGACGTACATCCGCGAAAGCGCGCCCAGCAGCGTCGGGAACAGGTAGAACAGGCCGAGCAGCAACAGGACGTGCACCGTCGTGCGGCGCGCGGCCTTGCCGTCGGGGTTGGTGTAGAAGCGGACCAGGACGTGCGGCAGGCCCATGGTCCCGAGGAACGTCGCGAGGATCAGCGAATAGACCTGCAAGAGATCCGTGAGACTACCCGAACCCGGCCGCAGCCAGTCGCCGTTGGAGGCGGGCGCGTCACTGACCACCGGGACCGGGGTGCCCGCGGTGAACTTCAGCGTCGTGCCCTTGGCGACCTTGTGCCCGGCTTCCGGTGTCCACACCGCGAAACCGTTGGCCCGCGCGCCTTCCACCTGGCCGTACGCCTCGAGGACGGTGACCGAGGTGACCTTCAGCGTGACGTCGGTCTGAACGGAGATGGTGGTGTTCTCGGTGAACATCGGCGGCGCGGGCTGCCCCAGCGGGCGCGCGCTGCCCGGACCGCCGGAGCCGACGAACACGATGCACAGGACGAACGTCGGCACCGCGATGGCGAACAGCTTGAGCCAGTACTGGAACGCCTGGACGACGGTGATGGCGCGCATCCCGCCCGCGATCACGTTGAAGCCGACCACGAAGGTGACCAGAAGCGCTCCGGCCCACACCGGCACCGGCAGGATGGTCGTCAACGTCAGCCCGGCGCCCTGCAGCTGCGGGACCATGTAGAGGATCCCGATGAACACCACGAACGCCGTCGAAACCCGGCGCAGCATGGTCGAGCCCAGCCGCATCTCGACGAAGTCCGGCAGCGTGTACGCGCCGGACCGCCGCAGCGGCGCGGCGACGAACAGCATCAGCGCGAGATACCCCGCGGTGAAGCCGATCGGGAACCACAGCGCGTCGGCGCCGTCCTTGAGCACGATGCCCGCGACACCCATGAACGACGCGGCGGACAGGTACTCGCCGGAGATCGCGGCGGCGTTGCGCCGGGAACGCACGGTGCGGCGGGCGACGAGGAAGTCGTGCGTGCTGACGGCCGACCTCGAGGAGCGATGCCCCAGGTAGAAGGTCAGGACCGCTACCAGCACGATGCCGGCGATGGCCCACGGATTCAGCTGCACGGCACGAATCCTCGCATGTGCGGCTCCGCGATCAGTTCTCGATCATGTCGACGAAGTCGCGTTCATGGCGTTCGGCGAGCCGGTTGTACCAGAGCCCGATGCCGAACAGGAACGGAAACGGTGCCACCCCGAGGATCAACCAGGGCAACGGAATGCCGACGACGACCACCCGCCCGAACGACGGGATCAGATAGAACAGCACCGGAAGCGAACACAGCGTCACCATCACCAGCAGCGCCAGCAGAGAGGCCGTCCGCAGCTGGCTCTTCACCAGATCCCGGACGAGGAGCTTTCCCCAGCTGGTCTGCTCTTCGAGTTCGACCCTGGCCCGCAGGGTGCTCGTGGCCTGCCGCGGATCGGCGAGGATCACTCGCTGCCGCTTGGGTTTCGCGTGGTGTTCGGGCTTCGCCTGCTCGTGCTTCGGGCCGGACGGCGCACCCGGCACGGGCTCGACGACGGCACCTTCGGGCTGCGGCGGTTTCTTGTGCCTGCCCTTGCCCAGCGTCGGGTCCGGTTCGCGGACGCCGTTGACGCGGCGGTAGAAGTCGTCGGTCATGTCCCGCCGCTACGTCGACCGGTTGGCGCCGACGAGCCGGTCCTTGAGCGCGCGCGTGTGGCGGCGGCTCACCGGCAGCACCTTCTCCTCGTTGCCGATGACGACCTGGTAACCGCCCTGCCCCATCCGCAACTCGGTGACCAGCGGCAGCGAGACCAGGAACGACCGGTGGATCCGGACGAAACCCGCCTTCTCCCAGCGCTCTTCGAGTTGCGCGAGCGGGATGCGGACCAGGTGGCTGCCGTCGGTGGTGAACAACCGGGCGTAGTCACCCTGCGCTTCGACCCACCGGACCGAAGACCGCGGGATCAGCTTCGTGGTGCCCGCGAGCTCGACGGGGATGACCTCGTCGTCGTTCTGGACGAGCCCCGTCCCCTCGGGACCGCCCCGCTGCGGCGCAGCGTTGGCGGCGAGTTTGTCGATCACGCGGACGATCGCGCGGTCGAGCCTGTCCTGCTGGTACGGCTTAAGCACGTAGTCGAGCGCGCCGAGGTCGAAGGCGTTGACCGCCTCTTCGGCGTGCCCGGTCACGAACACCAGCGCCGGTGACGGACGTAGCGCGGCGAACACGCGGGACATCTCCATGCCGGACAGTCCTGGCATGTCGATGTCAGCGAACACCGCGTCCACGATCGGGAGGCCGCGCGCCTTGCGGTCGCCGAGCCTCGGGTCGTCGGTGGACAGCAGGCGCAGCGCCTCCGAAGCGTCGATCGCCGGGAAGACCAGGGCGACGTGCGGGCTGTTCCGGAGACAGTGAACCAGTTCGTCTAGCCCTTTGGGCTCATCGTCCACCGCAAGGACAATGAGCTTCCGGGTGTCATCGTGAGCACTCACAGTGAGTCGCATAATGCCCATTGCCGGGTTCCCTGTCCAGCCCGCTTCACGAAAGTCGAACGAAAGGACGGCACCGGCACCCCCGCGCCTGGGGTGACCGGTGCCGTCATCTTTTCCGGTGACACGAACCGCCTAGCCGTGCCACATCTCTTCCTTCACGGGGTGAAGGTGAACCAGTTGACGCTCACGAGATCGGCGGGCTGCCCGCTCGCGAAGGTCAGGTAGACGTCGTGCTTCCCGGTGATCCCGCTGATGTTCGCCGGAACGGTCCGCCAGTTCTGCCGGCCTCCGGTGTCGCCGACGGCGAAGCTGCCGACAGGCGCGTTCGACCGGCTGTCGAGCCGCACCTCCACGAGTCCGCTCACGCCGCCCGCCACCCGCGCCTGGAACTGCCTGCCGGTCCGCGTCCCGAAGTCGACGCCTTGATACAGCGCCCGGTCGCCGTTGCCCGCCGGGCCGATGTTCTGGCCGCCGGACGTGGCCTGTTTGGCGCTCCCGGCGGCCTGGCCACAGGACTCGGCTTGGATCGTGCCGTACGCGCTGCCACCGCCGGGAGAACCCGTGGTCGTGGTGCCGAAGTTGTTGTCCGGGAACGCGCCGCCGATCGCGACGTTCAGTAACGGACATCGGACCTCCTCGTCAACACTGCCGAGGGTTTGTTGCCGTTCACAACAAAGCGGTATGTCCGATATGACACCTGGTCTGAACCACTTACGCCTACCACCGTTCGGGTGAACCGGGCGAGGCGGTCACGGCTCTAGGGCGTTATGAACGGACCTTTCATAACAAAATTTGTTACGAAAGGTCCGTTCATAACAACGCGGTCAGAGACCGAAGCGGCTCCAGGCGGCCTTGTGCTGAACGGCGTCCAGCAGAGCGCTCGCCGCGGCGGGAGCGCCGATGCCGAGCCGCGCCAGCAGCGCCTTCTTCGGTTCGGCGACCGAGATCTCGGCGTCCGGGTACCGCTCGGTGATCACCTGGCGGAGGCTGCCGACGCCGTCGATGAGACCGAGTTCGACCGCGCGGGCACCCAGCCAGACGTCTCCGTTGAACAGGTCGTCCGAACCGGAAAGGCGCTCGCCCCGGCGCCCGGTGACCCAGTCGACGAACAGTTCGTGGAGCTGCCCGTGCATCCTCTTCAGCCACTCGACGTCTTCCGGCTTCTCCGGGCTGAACGGGTCGAGCCGGGACTTGTTCGCCCCCGCGGTGTGCAGCCGCCGTTCGATGCCGAACCGTTCCAGCAGACCGGTGAACCCGAAGCCGCCGCTGATCACGCCGATGGAGCCGACCATCGACGTCCGGTGCGCGTAGATCTCGTCGGCCGCGCAGGCCAGCCAGTAACCACCGGACGCGGCGACGTCCTCGGCGAAGGCCAGCACGGGCACGTTCTTCTCGTCGGCGAGCTGGCGGATCCGCTCCGCGATCAGGCCCGACTGCGTCGGCGCTCCGCCCGGCGAGTTGATCTGCAACGCGACGGCCTTCAGCCGGTCGTGCGCGAAAGCGCGCGTCAGCGCCGATTCGACGGCGGCGAGGTTGATCGATCCTCTCGCCAGGGGCGACGGGGTCGGCGTGATGACCCCGTGCAGCTTCACCACGGCGACGACGTCCTTGCGCTCACCCCGTTCGCCGATCATCGGGAGACGGGAGGTCAGCTTGTCCGCAACGCTCATACCGCCAGGTTACCGACGTTCAGGACGGCAGCACGCCGCTGCGCGAACCGGTCACCCCGCTGGCTTCGTTCGGACCACCCTGTGGCGGGACCGCGGCACTGTCGGCCGAGAAGTCCGGCAGGTTCGGCCGCACGCCGGGCATGAACTTCGGCACCCGCAGCGTCACCTTCATCCCGGCGCCGGGCGCTGTCTCGACCATGAGCGCGTAGTCGCGGCCGAACACCTGCTGCATCCGCTGGTTGATGTTGCCGAGGCCGACGTGCGCGCCGGTGCGGTGCTGGCTGCGGAGATCCGCGAGCTTGGCGGGTTCCATGCCGATGCCGTCGTCCTCGACGCTGATCAGCGCCTCGGCGCCGTAATCCTCGGCGATCACCGTGACGCAGCCGCCGGACGGCTTCGACGCGAGGCCGTGTTTGACGGCGTTCTCCACCAGCGGCTGGATGATCAGGAACGGCACGACCACCGAAAGCACCTCGGGCGCGATCTTCATCCGCACCTCGAGCCGTCCGCCGAACCGGGCGTTCTCGATGGTCAGGTACCGGTCGATGTTCCGCAGTTCCTCGGCGAGTGAGGTGAACATGCCCGACGTGCGGAACGAGTAGCGCGTGAAGTCAGCGAAGTCCTGAAGCAGCTCTCGCGCCTCCTCCGGGTCTGTCCGGATCAGCGACGAGATCGTGTTGAGCGCGTTGTAGACGAAGTGCGGCGAGATCTGCGCGCGCAGCGCCTTGATCTCCGCCTGCTGGAGTTGGTTCTTCGATTCGTCCAGGCGCGCCAGCTCGAACTGGGTGCAGACGAACTGGGCGACCGCGTCGGCCATCTGCACCAGCCGCCCGCGTGTGCGCCCGACGACCAGCAGCGCCGCCTCGGTCTCGCCCTCGACGATCAGCGGCACGATCACCGCGGTCCGCATCCGGCAGGTGCCGCGGTGGTTGCACGGCATCTTGTCGTGCGCGACGACCTCGCGGCGGTGCTTGCGGATCGCGTTGCCGATGGCGTCGACCAGATCGACGTAGTGGTCGTTGGCCTCGCCGTCCCAGGACAGCAGCGTGCCCTCGCTGTCGGTGATGCCGACGGCGACGCAGTCGAGCATCTCCAGCAGCTGGCTGGTGATCTTGTCGGCGACCTGTTCGTCGAGCCCCTCGCGGAGGTCGGGCGTCGCCTTCGACATCCGGTGGACGGCTTGCAGCACCGCGTTCTCCACGATGCTCGCGGGACGCCTCAGCTTGATCAGCAGGACGACGACGAGGATCGCGAGGAGCAGCGCGACACCCCAAGGGATGATCTGCGCGATCTCGAGCCCGGACACGGCGTCCATGCTCTGCGCTCGACCAACCGGGTGCAAGGTCTGCTCCCCACTTTCCGTTGAGTTGTGACAACTGAGGGTGCGGCCGACCCTACCCAAGATCGGGGGTTCTCCTCAGGGTCACTCCCCGTGGCATCGGGAAGACTGTCCGCAGGCAATCGCTTCCGGGGGAGGAACACAATGCGCGGAACGGGGAAACTCGCGGCGGGTGCGCTGGCGGGAGTCCTGCTGGCGAGCGTGGCGGCGGGCACGGCGGCAGCGGCGGACGATCCGGTCCGCGCGGCGGTCGGGCACCTGGTCGCGGAAGGGGGATTCCCGGGCGCGGTTGCCGAGGTCCGGGACGGTGAGGCGGTCTCGCGGTTCGGCGCCGGGTACGCGAACCCTGTCACGCGTGAACTCGCGGGACCGCATCACCGGTTCCGGATCGCCAGCAACACCAAGGCGTTCGTCGCCGCGGTGGTCCTGCGACTGGCGGGTGAAGGCGCGCTTTCGCTCGACGACACCATCGAGCGGCGACTCCCCGGCGTGGTCCGCGGACCGGGCTACCAGCCGGAGAAGATCACGGTGCGCATGCTGCTGAACCACACCAGCGGGGTGCACGATCCGCTGGATCCGCACTTCTTCGACCCGTACCTCGTGCGGGAAGACCGGGCGCACGTCATCACGCCATCGGAGGTGATCCGGCGGTCGCTCGTCGATCCGCCCTCGTTCGCGCCGGGTACCGGGATCGAGTACTCGAACACGGGATTCCTGGTGCTGGGAAAGGTGATCGAGAAGGTCACCCACCACGATGTCCGCGAGGAGATCCAGCGGCGGATCCTCGGGCCGCTCGGTCTCGAGCGGACGTATTTCCCGGTCTGGTCGCCGTTTTTGCGAGGCCCGCATCTGCACGGATACGACCTGAGCGAGCCCGCGAAGGACATGACCGTGTTCAGTCCGTCGTACGACTGGACCGCGGGCGCGATGGTGTCGACGGTCGGCGAGCTCGCGACGTTCCATCGCGCGCTGCTGGCGGGACGGCTCCTGGAGCCCGCGCAGCAAGCCGAACTCAAGCGACTGGTGCCGCACAGCGAGTTCGGTGCGTACGGCGCCGGTGTCGAGACGCTCAACCTGCCGTGTCCTGGCGGTCCGAAGACGGTCTGGGGGAACACCGGGGCGGGGCCGGGGTTCTACAGCGTCTCGATGAGCACCGAGGACGGCTCGAAGCAGATCGTGCTGGCGTTGAACGTGTACGACCTGGCGAAGGAGGTGGCACACGAGGATTCGCTGCCGAGCAGTCCGCTCCCGGCTGTGGCCGCAGCCCTGTGCTGAGTCACTTCAGCAGTCGCGACATCCGCCGGTCGGCCAGTGGCTTGCCGCCGGTCTGGCAGGTCGGGCAGTACTGGAACGACTTGTCCGCGAACGAGATTTCACGGATCGTGTCGCCGCAGACCGGACACGGCAACCCGGTCCGCGCGTGCACCCGCAGCCCGGACCGCTTCTCCCCCTTGAGCCGGGCCGCCGACTGGCCGACCGAACGCGTCACGGCGCTGGTCAGCACTTCACGGATGGCCTCCGAGAGCCCGTCGAGCGCTCCTTCGGACAGCTTTCCGGTGGTGGCGTAAGGAGAAAGTTGCGCCATGTGCATGATCTCGTCGGAGTAGGCGTTGCCGATCCCGGCGATCAGCGACTGATCGGTCAGCGCCGTCTTCAACCGCTCGGTGCGTCCGTCGAACAGCTTCTCGAGGCCCGCCCGGTCCAGTGACAGCGCGTCCGGCCCGAGCCTCGCGATGCTGGCGACCTCCTTCTCGGGATCGCGCACGATCCAGACCGCCAGTCCCTTCTTCGTGCCTGCCTCGGTGAGGTCGAAGCCCGGCCCGGCGGCGGCGTCGAGGTGGACACGCAGCGAGATCGGTCCCTTGCCGGGTTTGAGCGGCGTCGGCGACAACGCGTCGGACCAGCGCAACCAGCCCGCCCTCGCCAGGTGGACGACAAGATGGAGATCGCTGGCGACGAGGTCGAGATGCTTGCCGAAGCGACCGGCCCCGGTGACCTCGCGGCCGTGCAGCTCGGTCCACGGCGGTGTGGCCGTCTTCAGGACACTGAGGGACGACACGTCGACGCGAAAGACCGTCTTGCCCACCGCGTGTTCACGCAGGTGGTGAGCGAGCGCTTCGACCTCGGGTAACTCGGGCATGGCCCCAGTCTCGCGCGTTCAGGCCGCTTCGACTACTCCACCGGGTGCAGCGGGCCGTCGAAATCCGGCAGCGAGTGCTTCTGGATGGTCTTGGTGATCTTCGAGACCTCGCCGCGCACGGTGAACATGCCCCGGATGGTGCCCACCCAGCGTTCGGACGGCCGGTCGCCCGCCAGATCGCCCTCGGTCTCGGCGACCACGGTCCACGGGCGGCGCAGAATCCACCGCAGCGGGAAGAACAACGCGATCAGCAAAAGGGCCAGCGGAACCCAGGACGGGATCATCACGTCCGCGGGCGTCCACATGATGAGCACGATCGCGAGCAGCGCCGTCACGACGATCATCGCGATACCCGGGCCGTAGCTGCCGGCCACATCGTGCTCGAAGTCGTCCGCGGTCGCGGGAGCACGCCATTCCATCTGGGCTCGGACCACCCAGTCACGGCCGTCCTCGCCGTGCACCAGCCGGTTCATTCAGTCGCCTCCCGCGCGGCCGCTCGCTCGTGGTGAGCGATCTCCACCGTACCGTGACCACGGCCGGATTCGCGAGAGTTCGAAGGCGATATGTCCCTCTCGAGCGTTAAGGGCACGTCGGGTAGTCGACGCCCGGTTCCGGATAGTGGGAAGTGGGCTTCACCGGGCTCGGCTCGTCCTCCGGAGGCTCGCCGGACGGCGTCTCGGTCGTACTCTCAGGAGTGCCTGTCACCGGCGCGGGGGCCCCTTCCGGGTCAGTGGTCGACTCCGGCGTGTTGTTCGGATCCGGGGACTCCCGCGGAGTGGTCGTCGGCGGACTCAGCGACCCCTCGGGCGGCGGGATGTCGTCCCGCTTCGAGGTGGTCTGGTTCGAGCCGGTCTCCGTCGTGCCCTCGTTGCGCGGCGAGGTCTCCTCCTGCGAGGGAACCAGGCCAGGCGGGGGTTGCTGCGGTTGCGGCTGATGAATGTCGTCGCCGACGAGTTCCTTCCGCGGTTTGCCCGCGCTGGGCAGACTCGGCATGTCGGCCACGCCGAGTTCCGCCGCCGGGCCCCGCCCGGTCTCGATCGGCTGGAAACCCTTCCCGTGCAACCGGTCCTGGGCGACCCGCTGCGGCGGGATCTCCACCGGCCCACCTTGATCCGGCGGGGCGACCTGCGCCGGCAGCAACGCCAGCTCCGGCAGCCCGCCACCGGACAACCCGATGGTGTGGGTGACGTCGGTGCCGAACACGGCCGGACCGGCGACGATCCCGACCGCGCCCGCGGCGGCCGTCGAGGCCACCGCCAGCCCGACCTTGACCTTCGACCCGAGCAAGATCCCCTTGACCGACGCGGCCAGCCCGGACAACGCCCCGGAAGACCCACTCGCGTAGATGCCGACGGCACCCGGCACCAGCAGGGCCACCACACCGGCGTGCGCCCGCAGCGAAGAACAGACGTCACGCAGCTCGTCGTGCGTGGCCCGGCAGGACTGACACCCGATCAGATGCGCCTTGATCCGGCGAGCTTCGGCACCGGTGACACTGCCTGCGGTGAACCCGCCGAGCTTCTCCACCACCGCACGGCACGAATCCGGCCCGCGGTTCACCGACAGATGCGCCTGGAGATACGCCGCCCGCAGCCCCTGCCGCGCCCGGCGCGCCAACGCCGCCGTCGCGTTCGCGCTCAACCCGAAATGCGGCGCGACCATCGAGGGCTGCTCACCCTCGACCTCCGTCTGCCACAACACTGAACGCCAGCGCTCCGGCAAACTCGTGAAAGCGGTCGTGATCAGCGAATGCTCGGCCGTACGGGCATGCGTGTCCGCCCCCGCACCGGCCCGGAACGTCAGCTCGTCGTCGCTCACCGGCACGTCACGACGCGCGCCATGCCACTCCCACGACACCCGGCGAGCCACCGTCAGCAGATACGCCCGGACATAGTCCCGCGGACCCGCGCCCCGGCGCAGCGCCTGAAGCACCCGGAAGAAGGTTTCGGCCGTGATGTCCTCCGCCTCCGACCGATCGGAGGCCAGACTGCGCGCCAGCCGCCGCACCGCGGCGGCGTGAAGCTCGAAAAGCTCCCCGAAGGCGGCGTCCTCCCCCTCGCGGAGCCGCTGGAGCAATGCCTGCTCGTCGGATTCCGAGACCGCCTGAAGCGGCACCGTGCCCTGCTCGGTCATCCGGCCAGGCACCTCCTCCCCGAAGGACTCACCATTCGGTCGAATGGGGACACCATACGGAGGTATGCAGCCGTCGTCACCCCTTGTACGCCAGGCGTGACACCGGAGCACGTGCCGGGGTGGGTCAAAACGGCTACAGACGGTCGGTGTATGGTTGTCCCACTGCTTCAAACGAGTGTCGAAGCAGTGAGGTACATGCGGATGTAGCGCAGCTGGTAGCGCATCACCTTGCCAAGGTGAGGGTCGCGGGTTCGAATCCCGTCATCCGCTCGCATGCGGAGTTCTGTGTCCAGGGAACGCCTGGACCATGACCTGCTCGCCATAATCCCCGGGGGCCGAGCCCCCCGGACCCCCACGGTTCGTTCACCTCACCTTTTCGGGCGGGTATGGGGCACGTTGATCTCTCTTGTTCTTCGGTTTCCCCGTTGTTCTTTTTGGTTACTAAGTGCTACAGGTTCAGTGAGCGGAGTCACACGACCGTAGTAATTCGGATTTGCGCATAGGTGGGGTGAGGGCGCACCGGTGGATCCGGTGCGCCCTCATGCTCAGGAGGGCACGCAGGCAGGCTGCGGCCGATGCCAAAGGGTCACCAGCCGGCCGTTCGGTAGGGGCCGCGTCGCCACCGGCGTGAATCCCGAAGCCGCCGCGGCGGCCGCCATGGCGGGCGGATCCACCTTCGGCAGGAACTCGTTGTTCAACCCGGTCGCGGTGAACAACAGGCAAGCGGTGCTAGCGTCACCGGAGATGCTGTCCTGATACCGGGTCAGCCAGCGCTCGTAATCCGGCTGCGTGTTCCCCGCCTCGACCGGCCTGATCTGCGGCACCGCCACGCCGTACCCCAGCTTCCGGAGCACGGCCAGCTGCACCGTGTTGGTGTTGAAGATGCGGTCACGGAAACCGAACGCCGTCACCCCGCGGATCGCGTGCCGGTCGACGATCTCCTGCGCCGCCCAGTCGGCCACGACGATCCACTGCTTCGCGTCCTCCGCGCTCACCGGCTCCGGGTCATCGGTCTCGACCCCGAGTCCCGCGTACTTCTGCGGGACACCCCGGCCGTCGGTGACGGTCACCCGCCCGACCAGCGGCAGTTCCGCCTCCCACAACCGCGCCGTCGGTGCGCTCAGATCCAGCTGCGGGACCAGCGCCACCACACTGATCGCCGCGACCACCACCGGCAACGCCTCGCGCAGCCGGACATGCAGGCGATACAGCCCCCACAACGCGACCAGCAGCATCGACGGGGCCAGCGGCAGGGTGAACCCGTTCCCCGTGGTCTTGGACGTCACGAAGGCCGTCACCCCTTCCACCACGAGCACCGCGGGCGGGAACAGCGGCGAAGCGATCATCGCTTTCGCAGTCTCCTTCGCCTGCCCTCCCCGCAGCTTGCGGATCGCGACGAAGAGCGCCACGACCAGCCCGGCACAGAGGAAGAGGACGTGCGGCAGGTATTGCTCGAGGGTCAGGAGGTGCAGCCGGTACGCCCAGGCGGCCGGGTTGAAGATCCCCGCTTCGGTCCCGTACTCGGCGGACTGCGGCCCATATCCGAAGCCGGTCAGATACCGGTAGACCTGCGCGCCGTTGGGGATCAGCCAGATCGCGGCGACACCGGCGGCCGCCACCGCGGCGATCCCGAAGCGGATCAGGCTTCTCTTGCGGTCCGGCGAGAGCACCGCCTGGATGAACGCGGCGAGCACCAGAGCGGGCACGAAGGCGATGATCATCGTCCTCGTGAGCGGCATGAGCCCGACGAAGACACCGAAGGCGATCGTGGACTTCGTCTTCGTCAGGCCTTCGGAGCGGATGAGGAAGTAAACGGCCGCCAGCGTCACGGCGGCCGCGGGCGCGCCGAAATGATAGGCCCTCGCCTCGACGATCACGCCGGGCATCGTGGCGACCAGCGCCGTGGCGAGCCACGCGAACGGCCTGCCCGCCACCCGGTTCGCGATGGCGTGCGTGAGCAGGATGATCGCTAGACCGGCGAGCAACGGCACGGCGAAGGCTGCGACCACGCTGGTGCCGGTCACGAAGAATTGCAGTGACGTCAGCGCGGGGGTGACGGGAGCCTGGATTCCCGGCGCCTCGACAGCCTGGATCCAGCCGAGCACGCCGTCGCGTACGGCCGCGTAGTGGTCGTTGAGCGCCATGCCGATGTAGCCGGCCTCGTCGATTTCCAGCACTTGGCCCTGGCGGTAGCCGATGATCCACCGGACGTTGAAGGCGAGCCAGACGACCGCCACCCCGAGCAGGACCCATGTGTTCACCTGGACGCGGCGAATCCCCCTGGTCAAGAGCATGGTCGAGAATCTAACCCGCGCCCAGGAGCGGTCGGAGCGCGGGCGGTTGAGGGTCGTGCTCGAGCGAAAGCTTCTCGACCAGGCCTCCCACTGACGCCACCGTCAAGCAGCACGCAGGGAAGGGCGAGGGTTTTCGTCCTTCCAGTCAGCAGCGCACCTGGCGAGAACGAAACCCGACGTCGTCAAAAATATCGCCTTAGCTCGAGTCGGCTTCTATTTTTCCTTTTGCAGAGGGAGAGGAGAACCAGCACCTTCAGCGAACTCGCGAAACCATGTCAAACCTTCCTCTGGAGACAGTGAATCGCAGGTCAGGTCATAACGGGCGCCGTCCGCCGCCGCCCATATCCATGGTTCGGCGGGGCGCCCCACTCCGCGTATTTCTTCACTTCACCGTCTCCACCACACACGATCGTCGCATGGGGCGCTCAACAGTCTATCTTGTATTCGTTCCAGCCAGCGGACGCGAGCATACGGGTTCCCGATTTAGCCAATTCTCTCGCGGCGGCCGAATAATAGCCTTTTTTGGGGTAGCCTTGCATATCCAGAACTGGATTGAAGATGGAGACGTTACCACGTATCATCAAACCTCGAGCTTTCTTCATGACCGTCTTCCAGGTGGCCAGACTCGATGCGTCATCAGTCATCACCGCCATATCAGATTCGCGAAGGAAGTCCTCGGAACGACTACCTGGCGAAATTACCAACACGTCAGGATTGCGCTGCATGAAGTCGAACGACGAAACCGCACTTGAATCGATCGAATGCAAGCTCAGCGACAGCCGGTCTACTTCACGAGAATCCGGAAGCCCCGCACTGAGCCGCTCAAGGCCAACAGTTTCCACACGATACTCAGGAGCAAAGGACTCCAGCGCGACGTGCAGGTCCATCTCTCGAGCCCATGAGATCGCCCACTCCACAACTTCCGCACGGTCAGCATGAAATTGAAGTGATAACTTCACAAAGATTCCCTAGTTATACGGCACGAAGTGCATCTCGACTCCAGCGGCTTCGAGGTCCGAGATTGCTTGAGCCTCTCGTTTGATCGGAGCTCCACTCTTGGCCTGCTTGCCCACATTGATACCGTACCGCGAGCCATTCGGACGGTGAACGAGAACATCCGGTCGCCGACTGCTCTTGTAACCGCCGACGGTCTCAATCGCCTTTTCCGGCAAGACCCCTCCTCCCGCAACTACCGCACCATCCGTGACAGTCCTGGCTACTTCTTCGATTTTCAGGTTGTGCGGCCCGGTGCCGGCCGGCTTCGGCCCTCTCTTGGCCGCGCAGTTGTGGGCGAGAACGCTCGTCGCACTGCTGCCGACGTAGAAGGCGTGGATGCCATCGATCGTGAGGTCGTGGACAGGAGACACCTGCGTGAACTGCCGAACCGCGGTGACGACCGATGACCGACCATCCGGCGAGTGTAGGTGCTGCCCGGGGACCAGGTCGCCGATCGCTACCCAGTCATCGGCTTCCTCCACCCAGACGAGGTGCCAGTCCGTGGCCACGATCGTGCCGGAAACGCCACCGGACGCGACGGTGACCTCGGTCCGCTCGTCCTCGTCGTCGTGCACGACGGTGCCGACGACGCGGCGTCGCTCCACACCGCCGGTCTCCGGATCTGTCGTCTGCACTTCATCGTCGATCCGCACTTCCTCGATCGGCTTCGTCGTGCCATCCGCCATGAGGACCCGCGTACCGGGGACGAAGCTGTTGCAACCGGACCCGCCGTCAGCACCGCCCATGGCCGCGGCCGCGGCGCCGACGACGCCCTCACCTTCGCTGACGGCGACCACAACTTGGACCGCGTTCGCCGCCATCTCGGCATCGGCGAGGATCCGTTCCGTGTCGGCGATGACCTTCTGGGCCTTCTCCACCTCACGGCCGAAGGTCGCTAGAGCCCGCGCGCCCTTCCAGAAGCTGGCTACGATCTCGCCGACCTTCAGGATCTTGCCCCACGGGATGAAGTTGAGGAGGGTGCTGATGCACGAGCCGACCGAGCCCTCGATACAGCCCATGATGTCGTCCCAGCCGATGAGGCTCTTGATCAGCTCACCGGCCGCGTCGATGAAGACGTCCCATTTGGACTTCTTCACAACGGCTTGCGCTTCCTTGTAGGACTTCTCGTTGTAGCCGCGCTTGGCCTTCTCCCGCTGCTCGGCCGCATATTTCTTGCCCTGCGGTGACGACGGGGAGCTGGCCATCACGGTGCAGCTCTTGCTGGCCTTGGCAGTGCAATAGTCGGCTTGTTCGGTGCCCTCGCGGCAGAACAGGCCGTCCTCGCCCATGTGGAAGCAGGCCGACATGCCGGACGGGTCCGTCATGGTCACCGGCGAGTTGTTCGCGTAGGCGTACGGGTTCCACAGCTGCGGGACGGCGGGGTCCAGCACCGGGTCGGTCTTGGTGAACCGGCCGAGCGCCGGGTCGTACTCGCGTGCGCCGAGGTGGGTCAGACCGGTCGCGTCCTGATAGCCGCCGACGAAACCGTGTTTGTCCGGCCAAGTGGACGGCGCGGGACCGCGTGGGTTGCCGAACGGGTCCATGTAGCGCTGGGTGGGGGTGAGTGTTCCCGCCGAGATCGCCAGGCCGTTCGTGCCGTGGAGGTCGCCGAGCATCCACTTGAGGCCGGATCCACCGACGCGCACCGCGACCTGAACCCCGCCGTGCTGGTAGAAGCGGGTCGCGGTCACCCCGGTCGTGCCGGTGGTGATGACCAACTCTAGGTCGCCGATCGCCAGCGTGGTGCCGGTCGGAGCGCGGGTGACGAGCCGATTGCCTTCGGCGTCGTAGATGTACTTGCTTTCACCCGTCGGCGTGGCGACACCGGCGGTTCTTCCTTCGTGGTCGTAACTGAACGTCTGGGTGTCGCCGCCGACGTTCCGCGTCAGCATCGAGCCTGCGTCGTCGTAGGTGTAGCCGCTCGTCGACGTGCCGTTCGGGCCGCTCGTGTCCACCTTCTGCAGAGCGTGCGGCTTGACTGCGGTCGGCCCTGCCGCCGGATAGGTGGACGTACTCGTGACGTCGCCGGTCGACTTGTGGTCGACCTCCTTCGTCCGGTTGCCGGTCTTGTCGAAGGAGTACGACTTCCAGTACGGCGCGGCGCCGCCGAGCGCCGACGCCGACTTGGCCGTCGCGCAGTCAGCCGAGGACGGAGTCCACGCCTCGGTCATGCGCCGTTGGTAGTCGTACTCGAAACACTGGGTGTCGGACGGCGCACCTGACGGGGTGTCCGAGATCTTCGTGACGTTGCCCGCCGGGTCGTAACTGTAGGTCCGGTTGGTCAGCTGCGATCCGATCTGGCTGGCCCGGTTGACGGTGGTCGTCTGCGGGCGCCGCATGATCTCGTCGTAGGTCTGGGTCACGCCGACGTTCGCGGTGGATTTCTCACCGTCGAACTGCATGCGGGACATCTCGTTGAAAGAGGTGTAGTCGGTCTTCGACACCAGGTTTGTGGTCGTGCCCGAAGAGTCGATCGCATACGACGTCGACGGCAACCCGAGTTCGTTGTACGTGTGCCGTACGTGTTCGAGCGGCAGGTTGCCCGCCTTCGGGCTCACCGTGGACGCGACAGCGCCCGTCGCCGTGTAGGCGGTGCTGAACTCGTATGTCCCGGCCAAGCCCTTTTCGACGGTTGGGACGTCGACGGCCTTCTTGGTCGGCCTGCCGTACTTGTCGTAGGCCGCGACGCGGGTGACGTACGCGTCCGTGCCCACCCACCGGGTGGATGAAGCGGGCAGGCCGATCCCGTTGGTGATCGAGTCGTAGGTCCAGCTCGCCAGTTTGGTGCCGGTGGGTGAATCCGCGGTGGTCTGGGTCTTCCGTCCCAGCTTGTCGTAGCTGAAGAAGGTGGCCTTGCCACGCGAATCGGTGCTCGACGTCAGCTGTCCGCCGTCGTCGTAGGTGTAGGTCGATTTCCCCGCGTCCGGATCGGACTGCCAGACCTTGCGGCCGCGCAAGTCGTACCCGGTCGACCAGACGTTGCCCGCCGCGTCGGCCATCGACGTCATGGCGCCCGCGGCGTTGTACGTGTAGTTCGTGACGTCGGCCGGATTGGCCGCTCCCGGCGTGTACCCGTCGGTGTGGAGGAGCCGCTGGACGGTCTGCCCGTGGACGTCGGTCACCACGGTCTGCGGTGACGCGCCCCGCGGCGGAATGGTCGTGACCCGGTCGCCGCCGTGGATGGTCGACGTCTGCCACTGTTTGACGCCCTTGGACATCAGGATCGACGCCGTCGCACGCGCACGGCTGTCGTACTCCGTCACGGTCTGGTTCAGCACCGTGTTGTCCGCGACGGTCACCAGGTTCGCGACGGGCCCGGAAGCGTTGTTGAAGTACCCGTTGTTCGACTTGAACGGGAGCCCGCGCGAGTCGTAGACGGTGTCGCTGATGATCCGCCCGCCGCCGGACGCCGCGGACTGCGCCTGCCTCGTCCGCCCGAGGCCGTCATAGATCGCGTACGACGTCGTGTACTCGCCGTTGTCCTGCAAGGCTTTCGTCGCCACCGTGGTGGGGACGGCGGTCGGTGACGTCGCCGCGTCGGTGTAGGCGAAGGTCGCCGTCGCCTTGTCACCGTCGAGCTTGCTGCGCCCCGGATTCCAGACCGCGGTCTTGCGTCCCAGCGCGTCATAGGTGATGTCCGTGCGGACCTTGTTCACGTCGACCGAGAACAGCGGGTTTCCCCGCGCGGGTTCCTTGGTGGTCGTCGTCACCCAGCCGAGGGGGTTCGTCACGGCGACTTCGGCGACCTGTCCTCCGGCGCTGTGCACATACGCGGTCTTCGTCACCGCGCCGGACACGTCGGTCGACAACGTCTCACGGCCGTAAGCGTCGTACTCGTTCGTCGCGGTCGTCACGAACTTCTTTCCCGCGGCGTCCCAGGCGCTCAGCGTGTCCGTGCGTGTGATGTCGCCCGCCGTCGGCGCGGCACCGAAGGCCTGCTTGTCATAGGAGACCTTGACGTTGGTGATGACCGTGGACGCCGTCGCCGTACCCGAACAGACCCCGGCGAACATCACGACTTCGCTCGACTTGTCGAACATCCCCCCGGCGTTCGGGACATAAGTCGTCTTGGTGCACGTGTCGTCCGTGGCGACGCCGGTGTCGCCGAGGTCCTCCTGCTCGACGACGAGACCGTTGTCGTTGAACTTCTTGTTCACCTGGTTACGGCGATAGGTTTTGCCGTCGGACAGCAGGGTGCGGCCTCGCACGGTCGCGGTGTCCACCGAATGCGCCTTGAGCAGGCCGTCCGCACTTGTCGCCGTCGGACCGCGTACCCAGGGGTCGTTGATGGCCGCGTTGTCCACCGTCGTCGTGCCGGGAAGGTACGTCCTGGACTCCCGGAGGAACCCTTGCAGGGGATCCTGATCGACGATCGTCCCCTTTTCGGAGTCCTCGACCGAGACCGTGCGTTTGCCGCCGTTCGGCAGCTGGTCGCCGTCCATCCCGCGCAGGTACAACGACTCCGTCACCGTCTGGGTGGCGGACGGCTGGCCGATGGACGTCCGCACCACGCCGTAGCCACGCCATTGGCTCCAGGTCTTCCGCTCCTTGGGCGTGAACTGACCTTCGTCGTAGTGCCAGGCGGCGTCGCCGAGGTAGTCGTAATGCGTCTTGACCGCGACCCCACCGGCCGTCAGGTCTTCTTCGGAAATGTCCGTGACGACGTACTTGTGGAACCAGTCGAGGACCGGGTCCTTCGCCGCCGGCGGACTCCAGAACGACGCGTAGCAACGCATCGTGTCGGTCTCGGGTGACGCGGGCATACGTGTCCCCGCGACGCAGTCGGGTCCGGAGTAGGCGACACCGATCCGCCCGCCGGTCTCGGTCCTGATCTCGTTGAC
The DNA here is from genome assembly GCF_001953865.1 of Amycolatopsis coloradensis. Classification (GTDB taxonomy): domain Bacteria; phylum Actinomycetota; class Actinomycetes; order Mycobacteriales; family Pseudonocardiaceae; genus Amycolatopsis; species Amycolatopsis coloradensis. Next base: position 211,665 of record NZ_MQUQ01000015.1, on the reverse strand, counting down.
CCGGTAACGGGTGATCGGGGAGTACTTGTCGTTGACCGTGTCCACCCGGTTCGCGAACATGAATCCGCCGAAAGTGGTGGCGGGGCGGGTGATGCTTCCGCCGCCGCCCTTCCCGGTGTGGGTGACCGAGGACAGCCACAGCGCGGACGGGGAGGCGTCTCCGGTGCCGGGGAACGTGTGTGCCAGGTTCCAGACGTCGACATCGGTCTGCGTGCCCGCGTTGTTGTACTGCGTCCGGACCGTGGTCAGCCGTTTGCGGGTGAAGAACGCTGGTGACCCGTAGTCGCAGGGTTTGTCCTTCGCGCAGATCTGTTCGAACGGGACGTCCGGCCAAGAGGCGGCGGTCGTCGCATTCAGCTGCGCGGGAGCACAGGTGACCGCACCGGACGGGAGGCAGCGCTCCGCGGTTTCGAAGACGACCTGGTTCGTGGGCGCGGAACCGTAGACGCTGCCGTCCTTCAAGCGCAGGCCGTACTCGATCCGCAGGGGGTATCCACCCGCGGTGTACTCGGTTCCGTTCGTCGTGACGTTCTGGTTGAGCCCGTAGTAGTTGATCTCCGGCTGGTAGTAGTACGTGCTGGCGTTCCCGTGCGGGTCCACCACGTAGTCCAGGTTCCAGCGCCACGGCTGACGGCAGGACGAACCGGCGAAGTTGTTCGGCTTGTAGCAGGCTTCGCCGTCGTTGTTGCCGAACACCGGGACCGTCCAGGTGGACTGGGTCTCGGCTTTCCCGGACGACCATCCGGGCGGACGGTTGAGTCCCAGGAAGTACTGGGTCCCGTCGCCGGTGGTGACCTTCCAGTGCTGCCCGTCCTGTGCGTTGTTCGCGGCGCCGTTGAGCAGTTCGATCTTGGCGCCGTCGTCGTTCTTCGGCCGCCATTGATTCGTCCCGGCGAGCTTGATCAGCTCCGTCGACTTCCCGCCGAGGACGAGGGTCGCGTTGTCGATGCCCCAGCACTGGTCGCCGGTCTTGGTCTGTCCGTTGTTGCCGCCGAGGTCCTCACTGCACGGCAGGTAGTTGCGGACCACGTAGCCGCCCGGCGTGAAGTCCCATCCGTCGCCGACCCAGGACGCCTGGTTGTTGGTCGCGGAGGTCAGCCCGTCGACGCCGCTGGACGAGTACGAAAGCGCGAGGCTCGGCGCCGCGCCGCTGGGCGCGGACGGGACAGCGAACGGATAGTTGTAGGAGAAGCTTCCGGAAGACCCGCCGCTGGACCAGGACCCGGCCGCGGACAACGGCTGGGCGGACACGTTTCCGGCGGAGCCACTCGCGGCCGCAGTCACCGCGAAGACCCGGGGCGCGGCACCGGCGAGCGCGACGTCGGCCGAGACCTGCCGCGTCTTGCCGTCGTTCACCGTCCCGGCAACCGGGGTCTTCGTCCGGCACTCGGCCTTCGCCGGTGTCACCAGCGCACAGCCCGGCAGTTCCACCAACTGCAACCGATCGGCCCAGCCGCCGCCATAGGCGCTCCCGAACGCCCGATAGTCCACCGCGACGCTCACCGGCTCGGCGCCAACACCCGTGTCGGTCACGGAGAGCACCACGCCGTGGAGTCCGAGTGCCTCACTGGCCTTCTGGTCCGCGACACGGACACGGACCTTCGGCGCCTTTTTGGCGGCGGCAGTGTCCTTCGCCTTCGCCCAGCCGACCTTGACCGGAGTGCCGCTCGCGGCGTTCTGGACGCCGAGCCCTTGCGGCTGACGGCCGGCGAGCACTTCGACCTCCGATTCGGCCGCTCCCGGCCAAACCGGCGGAGTCACCTTCGCGTCGGGCACCACCGGCGGCGGCGACGGCGGGGCGACGAGCGGCGTGACCGGGACGCTCTGGTCCTTCTGGCCTGGGCCAAGCGACCAGCCCGGTGCGCTCCCCTTGCTTTCGAGCGCGATCGCCGCGCCACCGGACGCGAGCATGATCGCGGTCACGGCCAACGCGGTGACCTGGGAAAACCGGCCTATGCGGGTCCAGCGGATGTCTTTACGCATGACGAAGCCTGCCCAAGGTTTCAAATGGAGCGTCTGCCAAGCCGGAAGAGGAAATTCAGGGGTGGTCGAGAATCATGTCCGCGGCGATGCGCTGCGGGTCCAGTACGCCGGTGTAGACGCGAACGCCGCGAACATCGCCGTACCAGTAGTCGGATTTGTATCCATCCCAGATGCCCCGTCCGAGGAACAGACTCGCGATATCACTGTTGCCCGCCCAGCCGGTGACGCCGGACCGGCACACGGGCTGGAACTGCCTCTCGTCTGTCTCCGCGTAGAGGCAGGCCACGTCGGTGACCGCGTCGTAGGTTCCGGTCAAATGCGTCCAGGTGTTCTCGTCGACGCTCTCCGACGTGACAGCGACCCCCGGAGTCGGCTGCCCCGCGGTGGCGGACGGCGAACTGGCCAACCAACTCCATTTGCCGTACCAGTTCCCTGCCGCGTCCTTGGACGGCCGGTACCCGAGCAGGAAAGGCGAGAACTTCGGGTCGTTCAGCGCGACACCGGCCCGAGTGGCGTCGTCTCCACCGACGCTGTTCGAAGGACTGCGAAGCTTTGCGTCCTGGATGTCCTCCGGCGTCCACTTGTGTCGCACCCAAGCTTCCACGGTGAAACTCCGATCGGCGCGGAGTGCGGGCGGGCGCGGACTCTCGATCTGCCCGGTCCACGACTTGTCGAACTTCGCGACATTGACGCCGTTGTCGTTCACCATGGCCGCGCCGCCCGAGACGACACCGGCCGCGCCGGTGACCCCGTCGTTGGTGTTGCCGTCGAGCTGGTAGTTCGCCCGGAGCACAGCGGTGTTCGCGAGTCCGGCGGTCTCGGCGGCGGGAAGTGCGCGGTCCCAGACCTGAACCTGGTCGATGCTGCCCTTGAAGTAGGGCGACGGCTGGCCTTTCCACCGCACCTGCCCGACGGCGAAGCCACCTGTCGCGGTCCACGCGGACCCCGCGGGAATGGCTGTCTGCCCTTCGAGGACACCGTTCACATAGATCAGCACTTTGGCCGTGGAAGAGTCATAGACGCCAGTCAAATGCGTCCAGACACCCACCTGCGGGATGCTGGTGGAGGACGCCCACCGATACACGTCTCCATCGTCGTCGGCGGCTGAAAGCCCCATGATCCACCGGTTCACGTCCGGGGAGTAGCGCAACTGGAAGGCACCGGAGCGGATGCCGTCTTGCCCGGCCACGACGTAGTAACCGTTGGCATCGGCCAGCTTCACCCACGCCGAAACGGTGAAGCTCTGCGCGGTGTCGATCACCGGCGTTTTCGTCTGCCCGTAACCGGGTCCGTCGCTGACGAAGGCCTGCCCGGACGACTGTCCGACCTTGCTCTCGGTCGCGGATTGCCCGGCGGAGTCGCTGTAACCGGTCGCGAACGCCGAACCGGGAGCGAAGGTGAGCGCACCGTCGTTTCCGGTCGCGTCCACCGTGCTGCTCTCGAACGCGTATTCACGGATGGCCGATAGACCGGTCGGCACACCGTTGTTCCCGTGCAGTGAACCGACTTCCGACGCGGTCAGCGCGCGATCGAAGAGCGCGACCTCGTCGAGTTTCCCGGAGTACAGGTAAGTCCGCGCACCGCCTGCCTTTCCGCCGCCCGCGACCAACGGCCCCGCACCGCCGGAGCCGGTGGCGGTGACCGTGGCCTGCGCTTGCCCGTTCACGTAGAGCGTCGCCGTTTTCGCGGCGGCGTCGTACACGCCGGTCAGATGCGTCCATGTCCCTTCCGCCGGAGCGGAGGTGGAAAAGGCGGAACTCTGCGCGGGGTTGGCTTGGGCCGGGTCGGCGATGCTGAAGGCCCACTTGCCGGATTCGTGGTACTGCAAGGCGAAACCGCTGCTCTGGCTGCCGTCCTGGGACAGCACGACCCGCCTGCTGTTCAGCCCGGCCGGGTTCACCCAGGCGGAAGCCGAGAAGGACTTCGCCGTGTCCACCACCCGCGCACCGGTCGCGAAGTAGTCGCCTGCCTGGCCGGACAGGGCCGCGCCTTCCCCGATCTTGCCGTCGGTGAAAGCTCCCTTGCCTTCGCCGACGTAACGCAGGCCAGGTGCCTGGGAAGCACCGTCGCCTTCGAACTGCCAGGACGCGAGAGGCGCCGTGACGTCGCGGACGCTGAAGTTGTAGTCGACCCGGGTCGACGGTGTCTTCGCCCGGTTGCACGACCAGACACTCAGGACGTGCGTCCCCTTCGTCTGCGGGGCGATGGCGACGGTCGCGGGCCCGCTGTACGCGGCGGGTTTCACGGTTCCGGGCTCGGTCCCGTTGCAGGTGGGCGGCGCGGTGTTGTCCAGCTTCCACACGTAGCTTCCGACCGAGGTCGGGGTGTTGGCCACCGCGAAGGTGAAGTCACCCGCCCGGCCGGGGCCGCCTCCGAAGCCGCCACTCGGATACGTCTGGGACGACACCGACGGCGCGGCGGGAGCGGACAGCTGCACCTCGACCTCACACGGAACGGCCCAACTGGTTTCGCGGCCGTCGGTGACGTGTGCGTCGAAGGAGTAGATCCCGTCCGCGTTCATCGACGCGGTGGACAAAGTGGCCTGAGCGTTGCGATTCGCGACATTGGAATCGCTCAATACGTTGTCGACTCCGGCTTCACGACCGTCCCACGCGTAGTTCCCGGTGCTTACCCAGCCCTTGTAGACACGGAAACCGGTGTAGAGCATGCCACCGTCCGGATCTTGGACGTTCGCCTTGACCACGTAGCCGGTGCTGGTGCGGCCGAGCACCGGGCGGATCCGCGGCATGCCAGGGACGGGCGGGACACAGGAATGCGTCGAAGTCCCGTTGACGATGGCGAGGTTGAACGGCGCGTTCGGACGCGAGTTGTAGGTGACCGAGAACCCGACCTGGGTGGAGTACCTCTTCCAGGTCTTCTGGTCGTTCTCGTTGGGCGAGACGATGCCGAAGGTGAAGGTCGGCCCGCCGGCGTTCACCAAGCTCACGATGGTCGGGAGGACGTCGAACCCGACGTTGGTCGGGCAGCCGTTCACTCCGCCGAGCCAGTTGCCCAGTGCCGGGCCACTTCCGAACTTCAGCCCTGGAACGATCGGATTGGTCAGCACCACGTTGTTGGAGCCGCCGCAGTCCTTCGAGTTGGTCACCGCCAGGTTGAGTTGCGCGGTGTAGATCAGCTTCCCGGCGAGGCCGCCGAGGTTCATCTCCACGAAGGAGCGCGCGGTGACGAGGTTTCCGGCGCAGCTCGAACTGGAGTCGTAGATGTACCCGGCCTTGAGCTGGTCGCCCGTGTCCCAAGCCGCCTCGCCCGGCGTCTTCGAAGCGCCGCAGGCGTGCTGGACCAGGTAGTGGTTGCGACCGCAGTTGGCGCAGTAGTTCGTCTGCCAGGTGGGATCGACGTAGACCGGGTATGCGGCGTTCGCCAGCAGGTCGGCGTCGGGGGTGAGGAGCAGCGCCTTGCCCGAGATCTCGGTCGCGACCTTGGCCTGGCGCCCGCCCGCCGCGGGGCCGCGGACGAAATCCACCGAGCCGGGTTCGACGCCCGACGAGTCCCACATCAAGGGCGCCTTGGCCAGGAAGACGTCGGCCCCCTTGGTGTCCTTGACCCGCAGAGCGCCGTCGGCGTCCTTCGTGACCTGGCCGTTCTTCACCGGAAGACCCAGCTTGATCTTCGCGATGGCCGGGTTCTTCGCCGCCTCCGGCGTCTTGATCACGACGACCTCGTGGACCTTGTCCACGTCGACCTCGACCTTGAGGTCGATCCCGGGAAGGACCTCGGGGTAGGTGGCCGTGGCACCCGAAACCACCGGCTGGGGAAGCGCACCCGGCCAATCGAGACCCACCGAGGTGCCGTTGGCGCTCAACTGCAGCAACGGCGAGGTCCCCGCGGTCTGGACGTCGCCCCGCCGCCCGGCGGACAGCGAGATGTCGGCCATCGCGGCCTTCGGCGACAGTGCCCCGTTCGGGCCGGGGCTCAGCGTCGAGTCCGCGGGAACCCAGTCACCGCCACGAGGGACCCGGACCGGTCGGGTGTTCTGCGTCCGCGTCAGGGAGCCGTCGGGGTTGGCGACGGTTTCCGACCGCTCGGAGGTCAGGTCGTCGATCCGGACCTTCTTCCGGCCCTCCTTGGCGAACTTCGTCGCGGATGCGGTGTCGGGAGCGGAATTCGGTACCGCCGACGGCGCTGGGGAAGCGGCTTCGGCCGGAGATGCGAAAGCCGTGGCCGGAAGTACCCCGAAAGCCACGGCCACCACGACGCTGACGACACCGAGACGCGATCTCAGGCGCGACGATCTCACGGCTGTTCCCCCTCGTTCCGCGGGGATGTGCCACCCGCACCCTGCTGAACTCTGTCCTATTCGGACGGGCGGGAAAAGCAGCCGAACAGCCTAATTTCGATCATCCACGAAACAGCAGGTAGACCTCAGATCTCGTAGCCGTCCAGCACGGTCGGCGCGACCGGGGACAGGTGGTCGTCCCCGCGTTCGGTGACCAGGCCACGTGCCATCCGGTACACCCGGAACTCGTTGTCGTGCGCGGGATCCTGGTCGTCCCAGACGTGCAGGAGACCGTACGAACCCGGCGCGAGGTCGCCGACGCGGGTGAACAGGTCCACCAGCTCGGTCCCGATCGCCGTGCCGTGTTTGTCCATACCGCCCAGGTGCAGCACCGGCACCCCGGCGGCCCAGCGCAGGTCCACCAGGTCGCCGTCGTCGAAGTCGCGGACGGCGCGGTGCACCCGCTCGACGATGCGCTCGAGCAGCGCCGCGTCATCGTCACCGGAAGGGCTCGCTTGGATGGTCACCCACCCGTGGTATTCGAACACCCGACTGAGTTTAGGCAGGTCCGGCCGTCATCACCGTCGGCGCCCCGTCCCGCCGCAGCACGTTCTTGAAAACTCGCTCACCGTGCCGCTCGAAGGCGGGCACCAGCTTCTCGCCGTAGACGCACAAGGTCCGCTCCCACGGATGCCCGAGTGTGCCGAAACGGAAGTCGTTCGCCAGGAACAGATGGTAATCCGTACGCGGGAACACCTGAACCGGCCACGGGTCGAGCGCGGCGTGCCGATGCGGGTAGAAGCGATACGACTGGTGCTGCCAGTGCAGCACCCACACCCACTCGTCCTCGGCGACACAGTCCTTCAACGCCGACAGCGCGACCCGGGCGACGTCGTTCTGCTCGACGGCGTACGGGCCGAGCCGGAATTCAGCCGACGACCGGTCGGCTCCCTCGGGCGCGAGGTCCCACGCGACGGACGGCGCGGGTTCACGGAAGCCCGGCCAGGCGTGCGAGTAGGTGCTCGGCCAGAACGCGAGCTTGTCGTAGACCCAGTACCAGGCGGGCTCATCTGAGACCCTGGAGACGGCTTCCCAAGCGTTGTTCACGAGCGACCCTCGGTGGTTCGGCCGATTAAGACTGGGAAAGCTTCGTGTTCGGGGGCCGAGTTGTCCAGTTCGTGGGCATACTCCGTGAAACTGTCACCTGATCAGGTGTCTTGCGCTGCGGCCGGAACCGTGAGAATGACGGTGCGTGAACGGCGAGCCCACCGACGCGGGCTCGCCGTCGTTCGCTCATGCGGCCGCCTCCCAAAGGCTCATGAAGGCCGAGGCCTCACTCCGCACCCACGGCCGCACCTTGTCGCGATCGCGCGGGGATAACGCGAACTCCTTCGAGCGCCGGACGTCGATCACCAGCGGACGACCGCCGGGCCGCAGCTCGTCCATGGTCTGCTCCAGCAGCCACAGCACCATCTGCGCCGCGTCGCGGCTCAACGGTTCCTCCTTGAAGTAGAGCCAGGTCGCGTAGACCGGGCCGTCGCCCTTGCGCAGGCCGAGATGCGGGTTGATGCCCACTTCGAGCGAGCCGAGCCGCCAGCGCGACCGGCCGACCTCCGCCAGGCGCAGGTCACGCCGCCCCACGTAACGCAGCCAGCCGTTGGCGATCTCGGTGTAGTGCGGCCGCGTGCGCTCGTCCGCGTTCTCGACGAGGGCACGCATCACTTCACGATCCCGGCCGGAGATCCGCCCGGCCCGGATCGCGTTCGCGGCGCGGAGGTAGAAGTTGAACCCGCCCCGGGCCGGGTCCTCGTACTGGCGGCGCCAGCGCCGGACGAACGAGGAGCGAGAGGGACCCGAGCTCGTGCTGTACCCCACGAACGTGGGCAGGGTGATGTAGGCCATCCGTGTCTGCCTTTCGCCGCTGTTCCTGCTGTACAAAGCCCATTTTAGAACACATGTACGACAGAAACCGGCGCCTTACGGGTGACTCCGGCCAGGAGGCCAAGGACCTTCGAGCAACTCGGCCGATTCTTCGAGGATCGGCACCTCGCAGACGTCACGCGGGGTGAGATCGGTGGGGATCCAGTTGTCGAGCATCGCCGACCAGCGGGTGATCCCGCGCAGCGGCGCCGGGGACCCGAGCAGCTCGCCGACCTCGCTGACCAGCGCGCCACCGGCCGCGGGTGACAGGGTGCCTTCGACCATGGCGGTGAGCCAGCCGTGGATCAGCAGCCAGCGCGCGGCCGTCGCGTCGGCGGGCAGTTCGAGGCCGAGTTCGTCGACGACCTGGCCGAGTGCTTTCTCGATGGCGTCTTCCCCGGAGGACTCGAGCCCGGCGAGCAAGGCGACAGAGGGCACGTCGAGTCCGGCGACGATCGCGTCCAGACCGGCCTCGACCAGGTGTGACGTGCGGACGTCACGTCCGGCGAGCCTGCCGATGGCCAGCTCGCGCAGCGCGCTGCGACACGCGTCGATTTCCGTCACCCGGCACTTCCCACGTCCGCCACCGTACCCGGGCGGTCGCACGACCGCTCCCGATCGGCGAGGCGGTTCCAGTACATTCGTGGCGATCAGGAGGAGAATCGGTGTCAAAGAAAAAGACCAATCGGAAGAAACGCCGACCGGGTAAAGACAAGCTGGTTTTGATCTATCACGACATGGCGGTGTACGAGGATTTCGAACGCTGCGCGAACAGACTTTTCGAGATGGTCCGCGACTGTGCACGCAAGTTTCCGGGCAAACCTCGCGGGCTTTTCATGGACGTTCAGGGGCACAGAAACATCGAAGGAGGCTTCGACCACGATGCCTGGGAGCTCATGTCCGAGTTTATACCCAACGTTTTGTTCCCCTATTTGACGGAAATGTCGACACCACTTCTCCATGCACGTAACGGGAAAGCCCAACGCGAGGATGTCCCTGACCACGTCGAATTCTTTCCACCACTGGACGGAACACAATTCGAGTACGACGTCTTGAAATCAGAGACGCGAAGCCGTCCTGAAATCAACAGCGCCAGGGCGACCCCGCCTTCGGTCGAGCAGATCGCCGATTACCTCGGTCTCTCGGATCCGTGCTGCCTGATCTGCTGGGCAACGCCGGTCGAGCGCGCACATGCCCTGCCTCGAGCTTTGGACGGCTCCCACTCACTAGCCAACTTCGCCCTCCTCTGCAAGGAGCATCATCGCGAGGCCCCAGACGTGGCCGACGCGGAGGCGTTCTGGAAGTGGATCGACTACGCATCGCTTCGAGACTCCAGCAGACGAATGACCCTGATCGAGGAAAAGCTCAAAGTACCGGCACCGGAGCCAAAGTCGGACCCCGAACCGGAAAAGAGCGAGTTCTTCGCCAAGGTGATAGCAGAGCTGAAGGCGTTGCACGAATGGAAAGACGACGACTTCCAAGGCGGGAAGTGGGGCGAGATTCTTACCGAGTACTACGAAGTTCTTCACCAGAAGACCGGTAAGCATTTCGGCATCGAAGCCAAGGTGTCGACCCACGCCTGGGCGATGGATATCGCGCGTCGACGCATATCAAAGAACACTCGCGCCACGGACCAGGGACCAGTGGAGACCGCCCTGGAGTTGGTCACGGCCTGCCTCCAGGACAAGGCATCGCTCGAAGAACTGACCGATCATTGCACGAGGCGACTGGTGCCGGTTCTTTCCGACCCGAGAGACGCCGAGCGGGTGCAGTACCTTCTGGCCGATCTCGGGAACGATCGCGAGCGAGCCCTGCAAATACTCGAAGTGACCGTCACCGCTTTAAGGCCGATCGACCGGCCCGAGGGCCGGAGCGGCCCCTGATCCGTGCTGGACCGAGGTCACGAGGGGGCGCAAGAATGTGGAAAGACCACATCAACCACCCATTCGGGTGCATGCAACACTGGCTGCCCACACCCGGCGGCAGGGGGCTACATGAGCTGGCAGGACGAGCTTCGGCAGCTGGACGTCGAGCTGGCCGCGGGTCGCATCGGGCACGCCGAGCACCGCCGGAAGCGCGACGAGCTCCTGGCGGAGGCCTCCGGCGGGACGATGCCGTCACCGGTCCCCTCCCCGTTGCGACGCCCTGGCGGGGCGTGGCACAGCACCAATCCCGCCGCGCGGCCGAGTGAACTGCCCACCGTCACGGTCCAGCAGCCTCAGCCGTACCAACAGCCTCAGCAGGCTTACGTGCCACCGCCGCCGGAGCAGCGCACCCAGCCCTTCGAAACCGAGAAGCCCAAGCCGCGCGAAGAGACGAAGAGCGCCATCCCGCGCATCGCGGACCACAGGACAACGGCGCCCTCGCCCGCCGACATCAATCCGACGGTCTACCTGCGCACCGAGCCGCCTCCGGTGCGGAACAAGCCGTCGACCCGCCAGCTGAACCGGCCGCTCCCGCCGCTGACCCCGGAACCGGGGCCGCGGCACAGCTCGCCGCCCGAGGACTACGCGGCCGTCGGCAAGCGCAAGCCGACTTGGCTGTTCATCGGCGCGGGCGTGCTGGTCGTGCTGGCGTTGATCATCGGCGGAACGCTGTGGCTGGGCTCGTCACCGTCCTCGAACGTCGCCGAGCAGCCGCCCGCGCCGAGTGTGGCCCAGCCGCCGGGCGGGCTCACGTCGTCCGGCCGGCCCAACAGTGCTCAGACGCCGTTGGAGGACAGGTTGCCCGCGCTGCCGGGGACACCGTCGAAGGACAACTCGACGATGTCGGTCGCGAAGGGGGTCGAACTCAACCTCTATTCGAAGGCCGCAGCCGACTATCTGACGGCGAAGAACGTCGCCTCCATCACCCACAAGGGTTCGAACGAGGGTGCGAACGGTTACCTCGTCCTGGTGATCTCGGCGAACGACGCCAAAGACGCCGCCGCGATCGTCAAGTACTTCCGCGAGAATTCGATCAATGCCGGATTGCGCGAGCAGCGCGTCGGCGATCGGATGGCACTGGTCGGGGCGAACAAGAACGGCCAGCTCAGCGGAACGGGTTACGTCTCCGGGACGATGGCCGTGACGACGTGGGTTTCGCAACCGCTCGGCGGCGATTCGCAGGCGCTCGACACCCGTTTGGAGCAGACTCTGACCTCGTTGGACACCGTTCTCCCGGCGAGCTGAGAAGCGCAGGTCGCGGGGAGATCACGATTCGACCCGCGGGGGCGAGCCGAGGCCGGGCAGTGCAGAATGTGCGAGGTCACCGCAGTGGTGGTATCGCGACGGCCGGGAGCGTGTTTCCCGCCTGGAATCGGATAAGGGGGCCGGTGGTGTCCTGGCAGGAAGAGCTGCGCAATCTGGACGAAGAGCTCGCATCGGGACGCCTCTCCGCGGACGATTACCGGCTCCGGCGCGACCAGGTGCTGTCCTCGGCGGTCGCGTACGGCGACCCAGCCCAGCAGCAGGTCCAGCAGCCCGGCCACCAGCCCTTTCAGCAGCAGCCGCCGCCCGCTCCGCCGCAGCAACCGCAGGCGCCGCAGCAGATCGGCAGCGCCGACTCGACGCAGATCATCGCCCCGGTGAACCAGCCACCGCAGAGCGGCGGCGAGGGCGAGCGCACCCAGGTCGTCCCGAACTGGCAGCAGCAGGCCGACCCGAACCGTACCCAGGTCGTGCCGCCGGTGGCGTCGCCGCCGGGTGGTTTCCCGCAGCAGGGCCAGTCGTCCCCGGCGGGTGGCTTCCCCCAGCAGGGCCAGGCCTCACCCGCGGGCGGTTTCCCGCAGCAGCAACACGGCTACCAGCAACAACAGCAACAGCCTCAGCAGCAGGGCTGGACCGACAACGACGCCAGCCCGCCGTGGGGAGGTTCGGACTTCCCGCCGATCTCGCCGGTCGGCAGCACGGAGTGGGTCAAGCAGGGCCCCGAGCTGTTCGAAGACAAACCCAAGGGCAAGGGCGGCAAGATCGCGATCATCGCGATCGTCGCCGTGCTGGTTCTCGGCGGTCTGGGTGTCGGCGGCTACTTCGCCTTCAAGGGCGGCGGTGACGAACCGTCGGACCCGACGGCCCAGCCGCAGCCGACCCAGTCCCAGAACGCGCCTCCGACGTCATCGGCCAAACCGAAGACGCCTGAAGAGCTGCTGTTCGAGAAGATCCCGGAGCAGTCCGGCGAAGAGGACTCGAAGAGCGGCGCGATCCCCGCTGCCGAACTCGCCGCCATCACCGGCATGGAAAAGGGCGAAGCCGATCTGGTCATCGCCGCAGGCGTGAAGCAGGTCGCGTACCGCGGCTCGCAGAAGCAGCCGGACGAGACCGGGCCGCAACCGGCGAAGATCTCGGTCACGGTCATTCCGCTGACCAGCCCCGGCGCCGCCGGTGACCTGGTCAAGCAGCTGCGCCAGTACCAGACGAGCAACGGGTTCGTGCAGATCACCGAGCCGCTGCCGGGCATGCCGCCGAAGTTGAACTTCCAGAAGAAGATCGACGGCGACAAGGGCAACTACCGCGGCACCTGGATCAGCGGCAACAACATCGTCCGGGTGGACGTCCTGCAGAACCCCCTCGGCGGCGAAGAGGGCGAGAAGGCGTTGAGCGGCACGTACCAGCGTGCGGTGAAGAAGACGCTGGAAAATTACGCCGTCACCAGCTAAGCGATGACCGCCGAGAAGGCACGGCTGCTCACGACTCTGCTCTCCCTGGCCGAGGACACCGGCTCGTTGTCCGACGAGCTGCACTTCGCGGGCTGGGACGCCACCGAGCGCGTGCCGCTCGATCACGGCGCCGCGAACGTCCTCCGGGCGCTCGTGCTGCCGAAGGCGGCGCGAGTCCTCGAAGTCGGTGCCGGTTTCGGTGCTTTGACGCGGTATCTGGGCGAGGTCTCGGTGAGGGTGCACGCCGTCGAGGCCGACCCGGTCCGCGCCGCCGCGGTGCGATTCCGCACCCGTGACCTCGGCACCGTGACGGTGTCCGACCGGCTTCCGTCCGAGACCCACGACCTCGTCGTCGTCCAGCAGGCGTACGCGACGCGAAACCTCCTGATCACGGTTCGAGAGCAGCTGTCGCCGACGGGTGCCGTCGTGGTTCTGACCGCTTCGAGAGGCGTCGCCAAGACGCTCGCGTCGGCCGGTCTCGAAGTCCAGCGTGAGCTGCTCTGTTCCCCTGGTCACGAGGTCGCCCGCGCGGTACGCGGCGCGCGGATCGACACCGAACTGCCCCGCCTCGCCGCCGCGATCACCGGCGGCGCCGGGGACGGCCTGGCCCTGCTCTGCGGTCCCGGCGCCGCCGCCCTCTGGCCCGCGTACCGGCTCGCGACGTACTTCAACACCGCCGAGCGCGCCGCGTTCGCCTGCACGCGGGCCGACGTCGTGCGCACCGGCGAGGGCGCCGAAGTCCGCCGTACGCCGCTCGCTCCGTCGCCGCCGGTCGCCGGGATCTCGGTCGGGCCGTGCACGGACAAGGTGTACGACGCGCCGACGATGGTCGAAGTCCTGCTCGACGAGCCGGAGCGTGTCGCGGACTTACTCACCGGCTGGCGGGATCTCCTGCGTGAGGAGGCCTCGCGCGGGGTCGAGGCTTTGTGGGATCTGGTGCCGCACAACGTCCTCGTCGACGGCGCGACCTTGCGCCCGATCGACCTCGAGTGGCGGAACGCGGGCGCCGGCGTGCCCGAGGTGATCGAGCGCGGAGTGCTCGTGCTGGCCGACAAACTCGCCGACGCGGGCTGGTCCGCGGCGGCGGACGGCGGGTCGCAGCGCGATCTGGCGGGCTGGCTCGGGGTGCTGATCGGCCTCCATCCCTCCTTTGTGGACAGTGCGGTGGACCGTGAGGCCGCCTTCTCGGCGATCGGCTCGTGCGGCACCGCGTCCGGCACGGACGAGGTACGGGAGTCCATCGCCGAAATCTGGCGATCGCGCCTGGCGAGAACCGTCCACGGGTACCGTTCACCGAAGGTCGGCGCCGGTGTGGCGGCGAACGAAGACGAGGTAGCGAAGCGATGACGAGCCTGCATACCGCCGGCATCCTGACCCCGGACCGGCCGGTCGGGCACCTGTTCGAGCTCCGGGGCTGGACGACCGGGATCAGCCGGATCGACGAGATGTCCGTGACCATCGCGGACGTCGAGGCGAACCTGTTCCCCGAGCCGTGCCCGGGCGCGCCCGAAGGCACTTTCGGATGGCGTGCCGTTCCGGCCACCTGGGTCCCCGCAGGCACTCAGGACATCGTCGTCACCGGCCCGGACGAGCGCGTGCTGAACCAGGCGAGTGTCCACGTCGGCACGCTGCCGGGCGACGAACCGCTGTGGCTGGGCGAACTCGAAGCGCCGAAGCAGGGCAAGGTCGCCGAAGGGCACGTCGTCTACGTGACGGGTTGGGCCTTGCTTCAGGGTCGGGCGCCCAACCTGATCGAGGTCATGGTCGAGGGCGGTGGCACGGTCAGCGCGCGCACCCGCCTGCCGCGCAAGGACGTGCCGAAGGAATTCCCAGGATTCGACGACGCCGCGGTGAGCGGCTTCGAGGCTTGGGTGCCCGTCGACCTCCCGTACGGCGAAGAGCGGGCGCTGTCGCTTCGCGTCCGGTACCGCACCGAAGGCGTCGGCGAGGTCGTGTCGCCGAAGCGCACCTTCACGCTTCGCAACCCTGTCGCGGACCTGGACGACGCCGAACTCGCCGACGAACTGGCCGGTGACACCGCCCGCGCGATGGCGCGCGTGAACATCCCGACCGATCCGAAGCATGTCCTGGTGTTCACCCACAGTCTCGGCGTCGGCGGCGGGCAGTTGTGGCTTCAGGAACTGCTGAGCCGGATGGTGACCGACCACGGCTGGCAGGTCAGCCTGGTCAGCGAAACCGACGGCCCGCTGCGCGCGGACTGCCACGAGCTCGGCATCCCCGTGCACGTCACGACGCACTACCGGAACCAGACGGTGCCCGCCTACGAAGGGCACGTCGCCGAGCTGGCGCGCTTCGCGAAGTGCTCCGGAGCGGGTGTCGCGCTCGTCAACACACTCGGCGGTTTCGTCGGCGCGGACGCGGCGAAGCGCGCCGGGATGCCGACGGCATGGGTGATCCACGAGAGTTTTTCGCTGCCCGCGTTCGCCTACCAGAACTGGGGCCCGGTGAAGCCGCCCGCCGCGGTGTGGCAACGCTGGGAGAGCACGCTCGCCGAGGTCGACAGGCTGCTGTTCGTCGCGGACGCGACGCGCGAGATGTTCCTCCCGTACAGCAAACCGGAACGCTGCCGGACCGTCCGCTACGGCACGCCGATGCACAAGTTCGGCGGCCGGACGCGGTCGGAGACCCGGCGGCAGGCGCGGAACATGCTCGGCTACACGCCGGACGACATCGTGCTGGTCAACATCGGCATCGCGGAATCCCGCAAGGGACAGGCGCCGCTGATCTCGGCGATGGAGCGGATCCACAAGGTCCACCCCGAGGCGAAGCTGTCCGTCGTCGGCCTGCACCTGTCGCCGTACGGGCTGGCGATGGAGGAATCGGTCGAGCGCGCCGGACTGGAGAAGGCGGTCAGCCTGGTACCGATCCAGCCGGATCCGCTGCGCTGGCTCCAGGCCGCGGACATCTTCGTGAACAGCTCCGACATCGAGTCGCTGCCGCGCTCGATCCTCGAAGCCGTTTGCTGTGGCGTCCCGGTCGCGGCGACCGACGTGTTCGGCGCGCGGGAGATGATCGTCGACGGCGAGACGGGCTGGCTGTTCGAGACCAACGACGTCGACGCGCTGACAGCGGCGCTGCTGCGCGCGCTGGGCACCTCGGCCACGCGCCGCCGTGAGATGGCGAAGGCCGCGTACGAGAAGCTGCTGCCTTGGCTCGATCCGGCGGGCTACGCACGCGAGTACTCCGAAATCCTGACCGAACTGAGTGGGGGCGTTCATGTCTGACACCGACATTCCCGGCCGTGTCCAGGCCGAGCTGACCCGGCTCCGCGCCGAACGGCAGGTGTTCACCGCCGAGCAGGACCGGCTGAAGGCCAAGCTGGCCGACACCGAGCACGAGCTGCGCGAGGCCACCGCCGTCGCGTCGAACGAAGGCGAGTCCGCCGAGATGAACCAGAAGCTCTCCTCGCAGCAGGAAGAACTCGATGTCTCGAAGGCACGTCTGCACGCGCTGGAGGCCGAGGTCCTGCTCGCCCACCAGCAGCGTGACTCGCTGCGCGCGGAGCTGAAGACCTGCCGTGAGGAGCGGGACAAGCTGCGGCTCGCGCTGCTCGACGCCGAACTCGTGGTGTCGGCGGGCGTCGTCGACGCGGATATCCTGCCCGGTGGCGAGCCGTCGGCCGACCGGCAGCGCCTGCTCAACGCCGAACGCCTCGCCGCCGAGATGGCCAGGGAACTCGACGCCACGCGCCGCACCGTCAGCTGGCGGGTCACCGCGCCGCTGCGGGTCGTGCGGAAGAAGATGGACCGGCCGTGACCGAACTCTGCTTCGTCTCCGCCGAGGGCGGTTCCGCCTTCATGGAGGAACTCCTCGAAGTGGTCGCCGACGCCGTGCGCACGGCGGGCGGCAAGGCGAGGACCGCGATCGGCAAGTACCCCGAGACCGATGGCGACACGGTGTACGTCGTCGTGCCCCACGAGTACTTCGTGACCGCCCCGGACGCCGACTTCCCGACCGCCGAACAGTGCCGTCGCACCATCGGTTTCTGTGTGGAGCATCCCGGGACGGCGACCTTCGAGCGTAACGCCGAACTGCTGTCCATCCTGGGCGGCGCCGTCGACATCAACACCGATTCGACCGCCGAACTGCGGCGGCGCGGCATCACCGTCGAGCATTTCCAGCTCGGCTACAGCCCGCTGTGGGACCTGTGGGGCGGCGACCTCGACAGCCCGCGCGACCTCGACGTCACCTACCTCGGCACGGCCGAGCGTCGGCGTTCGGTGCTGCTCGGCTCGTACGCGCGGGACCTCGCCGGGCTGCGGACTCGGCTGCTGACCCCGCCGCACGAACCGATGACCGCGGCCCGCGTCGACTTCCTGCCGGGCAAGGCGAAGTTCGAGCACCTCGCGCGGTCGCGGTTCCTACTGAACCTGCACCGCGAGCAGAAGCAGACCCTGGAATGGGTACGCACGCTCGAAGCGATGACCAACGGCTGCGTGGTGGTCAGCGAGACCTCCGTCGACGTCGAGCCGCTGGTCCCCGGCGAGCATCTGGTGCTGGCCAGGCCGGAGGCTCTGGGCGCGGTCGTCACCGCGCTGGCCGACGAGCCCGAGCGGGAACGGCATCTGCGTTCGGCCGCCTACGGTTTCGTGAAGTCGCTGGACATGACGGCGTCGGCGCGGCGGCTGATCGACCTGGCGTCGTCGCTGGGTTCGACATCGGCGGCGGACATCGCGCCTGCGCGGGCACTGGCGACGAGCCTGCGGAACCCGGAGAACGCGCTCGCCGTCGACACCCCGTCGTTCGACGCGCGGTTCGCGGGCGACCGGTCCGCGGGCGGTCCGGCTTCGGCCCGCGGGACGGCGTTGTCGGCACGGATCGCGCAGCGCGCGGCAGGTGCGCGACGGATCGCTTCGCGGCGATGGGAGCCCGCGGCGGCCTCTCTGGCGGGCTCCGCCGACGTGGACGTGCTGATCGTGCGCCGGACCGGCGAAGTAGACCCGGACGATCTGGCGAACGACCTGCTCACCGGCAGTGTGGCGCCGCGGAAGGTGCTCGTCGGCGAGGACGGCGTGCACCCGTGGCCGCGTCCGCGCCCGTACGACGTCCTACTGCACGACACCCCGCTCGGCCGCGGGCTCACCCGGAACTCGCTGCTGGAACGTTCGACGGCGTCGTGGCTGCTGGTGCTCGACGGCGGGATGCGCGCTTCGGAGTTCCTTCTGGAGCGGCTGCTCGCTTCCTCGGAAGGCGCCGACGTCGTGCACTGTCCGGTCGCGGATCCGGTGGACGGCCTGGTCGGCGCGCTGCCGCCGGAGGAGCGGCGCCTGCGGGTGCTGCCGTACCTCGGCAGTGGGTATCTGGTGCGGCGTTCGCTGGTCGACGAGTTCGGCGGATGGAACACCGAGGTCCTGTTCGAGGGCCTGGAGGACCACCTGTTCTGGCGGCGGGTGGCCACCGCGGCGCGGCCGACGACGCTGGTACAGCAGGTGCTGCTGCGGCGGCTGCGGCCGGATCCGGACTCGCGGCCGGTGGACCTCGACCCGCATCGGGTGTGGGCGGCGGTGGACGGCGCTCTCTAGCCCCCACCGCTGTTATGAACGGACCGTTCATAACAGAATTTGTTATAAACGGTCCGTTCATAACACTCGTGCTTGGGCGCCTGTTACCCCGTTCGGGTGAGTTAGGCCGTGTCGGTGAACGTCCTCCCCCGGTGGTGCGCCTTATGAGCAGAGCATCGGAGCGTCCGGATGCCTGACGAGGAGGAGCCGCATGGCCTGGGAAATCGTCCTGGTCGCCGCGCTGGCCGTCGTATTCGTCATACGGCTCGCGCTTCAGCTGAAGCGCGACTGACCGCTTTCGGACCGTTGGCCCGCTCCCGCGGCGCACGAGTGGGATGAACGGGGCTTTCCTCACGGATTTCGAGAGGAAAGCCCCGTTCATCCCACGACCGCCCGCCGTCCCAGCCGCATTTGCGGAATCCGCCGCGCACGGGCCCCACCGGCCGGGGAAAGCGGCGGGCCGTCTTCCCGCAGTTGTTTCTTGACGTGAATCGTCTTGTACCCCGTCGTCAGATAGCCCTCGTTCTTGAGTTTCACCATCTCGGAGTGCACCGAGGCCGGGGACGCCCCGATCGCGGACGCGATGTCCGCGTGGTTCAGCCCCACGTCGATGACGACGCTGTCTTCTCCGGGAACTCCGTAGACCACCTGCAATCGAGCCAGGAACGCGGTCAACCTGCTCCGGACCTTGGCCGGCGCGAAGCCCAGCGCGACGTCCCGGCGCCGTACCCGGAAGGCCAGGACCTCGGCGGCCGCGCCCATCGCCTGCTTGTTGTCGTAAAGAAAGCCGCGAAAGGCCTTCTGAGGGACTTCGAGCACGCGGGTCGGCTTTGTGGCGACGTAGGCAAGATGACTCGAGCAGCCGACAAGGCAGTCTTCGAGACCGAGGAGGTCACCGGCGCCGAGCAGGTCGACGATCATCGGCGGAGTGTTGCCCTGCGCCGTACGCAGCACTTTCACGAAGCCGGACTGCAGGACGAGCACCGGCGGGGCCGGATCCGCCTGATTCGCCAGGTTCGTGCCGGCCGCGTGGTCGACGTATCTGCCGAGGTCGATCAGCCGCCGCCGCTGCCGGTCGGTGAGCGCTTCCGGGAAGGACCGGCCCATCAGCCCACCACCGCCGCGAACGCGTAGAGGATGGCCGGAAGACCCGCCACCAAAGCCGTCACCGCGCCGATGACCCTGGCGGGCTGGGCGACTTTCCCGGCGAGCAGGAGCCGGGTCAGGATCGCGGCGAAAACGATGTAGGCGAGAACGACGACGCCCGCGGTGATCACCAGCAGGGGATCAGGTGTATTCGACGCCAATAGTGACTCCCAGTGAGAAGAAAAGCGTTCTTGAAGCTTTTTCAAGTTCTTGCCCGGCCGGGTGAGAATCACGTCCAGTAGGTGACGCAACCGCACGCCGTGCCTCAGAAGACTAGTGCTCAGCGCCCTTGCGAGAAAGCAACGCACTGCCCGCAACACCCTTCCAGGGAGCCCCTATTCGTCCATTCCACGACGGAAAGTGACAGTCGCTTCGGGTACCGCCGAAGAAGAAAATCACGGACCGTACACGAAGAAGCCGCCAGTTTTCGCGGATCACGGCCGAAAACGGCGGGAAATCAGGGATAGCAGTACGGACATATCGGTGGGACTTGTCCACCGGAAATCAGCGGCGGTTTTGCCGAGCCCGGAGTTTCCCCAGGTCGAAGGAAAGATTAATCGAACACGGCGATGCACGTGCAGATGCACAGCCTCGCGAGGATCGCCGGAACCCGGGCCCAAAGGAGATCCATTTAACGGAGGGTCAGCGATCCGCCGCCCTCGATCACGCCCAGTGATCCGGGAGAAACTTCGGCAATCTCAGCTTTTTGGGGGAATCCCCCACCGGCCGGATAACGCGGCAAGGGCTCCCGATCAGGGGCGACGAGGACTGACCAGGCCGGATTCGTAGGCCAGCACCACCAGTTGCGCCCGGTCGCGCGCCCCGATCTTGGTCATGATGCGGCTGACGTGCGTGCGCGCGGTGGCCGTCGAGATCACCAGATGCGCGGCGATCTCGTCGTTCGACATCCCGCCGGCGACCAGGCCGAGCACCTCGCGTTCGCGGTCGGTGATCTCACGGACGGCGCTCACGTCGATGCGGCGGTTCTCCGGCCGGTCGACGAACTCCGCGATCAGCCGCCGGGTCACGGTCGGCGCCAGCAGTGCCTCACCCGCGGCGACCACCTTCAGCGCCCGCAGCAGTTCCACCGGCTCGGTGTCCTTCAGCAGGAACCCGCTCGCGCCCGCCCGCAACGCCTCGTAGACATACTCGTCGACGTCGAAAGTGGTCAGGACCAGGACCTTCACCCCGGCCAGCCCGGGGTCCGCGGTGATCCTGCGGGTCGCTTCGAGCCCGTCGACACCGGGCATCCGGACGTCCATCACCACGATGTCCGGCTTGTGCTCGACGGCGGCCGCGACCGCTTGTTCACCGTCACCCGCCTCGGCCAGCACCTCGAAGCCGTCTTCGGTCTCCAGCAACACCCGGAAACCGGCGCGCACCAGTGCCTGGTCGTCGGCGAGGACCACCCGGATCGTCATCGTTCCCCCTGTATCGGCAGGTCCACGCGAACCTGGAATCCGCCGTCCACCACGGACGCCGTGAGCGCGCCGCCCAGCGCCGCCGCCCGTTCGGCCATCCCGCGCAGGCCATGCCCTGGAACGGGTTCGACGGCGGCACGGCCATCGTCGCGGACGAGCAGCGTCAGCGCACCGGTTTTCCGTTCGAACTTGACGTCGACTCCGCGCGCCTGGTTCGCGTGGCGGACCACGTTCGTCAGCGATTCCTGCAAGATCCGGTACGCGGCGCCGTCGACGGGAGCGGGCAACTCACCCGGTTCGCCGTCGACGCGGACCTCCAGCCCGGCGGCCCGCGCGTGCTCGAACAGCTCGTCGGCCTGGGCGAGGCTCGGCGCGGGCGCCTTGTCCTCGCCGGAACGCAGCACGGCCAGCGTCGCACGAAGGTCCTTCAGCGCCGAAGCGCTCGCCTCCTTGATGTTCAGCAACGCCTCTTTCGCCTGCTCAGGACGCCTGTCCGCGACATGCGCGGCGACCCCGGCCTGTACGTTGATCATCGCGAGGCTGTGCGCGACGACGTCGTGCACCTCGCGGGCGATGGTGAGCCGCTCCTGCTCGGCCATCCGGTGCCGGTGCTCGTCGGCCTGCTCGCGCCGGGCCCGCGCCGCGGCCAGCCCGTTGCGCACCGCAGTCCCGATCCCGACGACCGCGATCACCCACACGAGACCCAGCCCGGCCCGGGCGTCGAAGGAACCGAACCCGTGCCGGACGAACAACGCGACACCGGCGGCCGCGAGCAGCGATCCGCCGGTGATCCCGGCGACCAGCGGCCCGCGGACCTTGGTGAGCACGAACAACGCGATCGTCGGCAGCACGATCGCCGGGCCGCTGGGGTTGCCGGAGGCGTAGTAGCCCAGCGTCAGCGCGGACGTGAGCAGGAAGATCGGCATCGGGAACCGGTGGACGAGCAGCAACGGCAGCGCGATCGCGACCAGCCACAGGGCACCGGACGTGGTCAGGGCCTGCGCACCCGGTTGCCAGCGGGCGGCACTGCTCGTGGCGCCGAGGACGAACCCCAGCGGCAGCACCACGCGCAGCACACGGCCCACCCAGTGACTCCACGGATACCGTTCTTTCAGCAGCACAGCACGAAAGCTACCCGGGGCGGACGGGTGGTGCGTCCGTTGAAAAGCGGCTTCTCGGCTACGCCGCGTGCGGTAGCCGGCGCAGGACCGACGTCATCATCAGTACCCCGCCGATCACCTGCACCGCCAGCACGAGCACCCGCCCGATCCCGTGCGAACTCATGCCGACCGCGCTGAACAGGCCCCACGCCCCCGAGCCCGCCATCACCCCGGCGCCGGTCCACACCAGCACCAGCCGCGGCCAGAACCGTCCCCGTGACACCGACGCCAAGGCCACCGCGGCGAACACGCCGAGCAAGGCGACCACGACGTCTTGCCCGCGAGCCGACATGCCACCGGAGCCGGACGCCCAGCTTCCGTGGCCGATCGCGGAGACGAGGGCGGCGGCGATGCCGAGTACGCCGGCCACGCCGATCGTGCCCGGCCGCACGGCGCCGGTGACGACGAACCACCAACGGTCGCGGGCGTAGAGCACGAACGCGGTCAGCAGCAGGATGCCTTGCCAGGCGAAACCGCCGTAGACGACGGCCCAGACCCAGTTTTCCAGCGGCATTCCGGCCAGGTGCGCGTGTGCCAGATCGGTGACGATCACCGGGAGGTTCAGCACGATCGGCGCGAGCAGGCCGGTGCCGATCCAGATCGGGAACAGCACGAGCGGCGCGGGGATCCGGCGGCCCCAGGAGTAGGTGAACGCCAGCGCGAGCACCACGGCGACGACGTCCATCCCGCCGGTGAGCAGGTTCGCGAAGAGCATCAGCTCGGAGTCCACAAAGGACGGATCTCGGAGGCCGAGGCCGCCTCCCGTGACCCAGGATGCCTTGAGTGTCAGATACGGAAGCGTGCCCAGTATCGCGGCGTAGCAGACGATCAGGCGGGCGCTGGAGATCTTGGGGACGGCGACTGCTGAAGTCATGCCCTCAGCGTCGGCTTTCACCCCGCGGAAAGACTCCCTCGCGAGCCTGGTCCGTCTCCCTCCTCAGAAGGAACTGGGCAAGTTGGCCGCGGTTTCCTCGTCCGCCGGGGTGAGCGTCGCCGGTGAGATTTTCGAACGCCGTCCGAGGTACAGGTACGAGAACTCGAACCGCAGCAGGCCGACGTCCGGGTGCCGCTTGAGCACGAGGGGCAGGTTGGTCGCCCCGTCGACGTCGCCCATCAGCCAGTCGTAGGCCCGGTTGTACGCGAGGATGTCGCGGCCCTGTGGACTGAGGCGGGTTGTCCACAGGTGGAAGAAATTGTGGACAACTGGGGCCGGGGCTCCGTGCCGTGTGTCAGCGGCCGGCGGCGTAGCCCTGCATTCCCCGCGCGTTGGCGGCGGCGCGGAGAACTCCGCCGGAGCGCGAAACGGCCGAAAGCCGCCCCAGCGCCCAAGGTCCGGCATCGACGACAGCGTGTCCACGTGCGGTCAGAGCGTCCATTGTGGACTGACCGAGCCGCGACTCCACCACGAGTTCCCGCGGCGTCCACGAGCGCGGATGGAACGAACTCGGGAACGCGGTCGTATGCCACGCGGGCGAGTCGATCGACTCCTGGAGGTTCAGCCCACCGAGGGTGTGCGCCAGCCAGAAACACAGCTGCCACTGGTCCTGCTGGTCCCCGCCGGGGGTCCCGAACGCCAGCACCGGCTCGCCGTCACGCAGGCCCATCGAGGGCGAAAGTGTGA
This sequence comes from Amycolatopsis coloradensis, assembly GCF_001953865.1. Taxonomy (GTDB): domain Bacteria; phylum Actinomycetota; class Actinomycetes; order Mycobacteriales; family Pseudonocardiaceae; genus Amycolatopsis; species Amycolatopsis coloradensis. The sequence continues at coordinate 188,019 of NZ_MQUQ01000015.1, read as the reverse complement.
TCCGAGGCCGTTTCCGCGGCGCCAGCGAGTTCGGCAGGCCCTGTTCCAGCCAGAACATCTGACCGCGCGAGTCGAGGCAGAACCCGAGTTCCGGAATCGTCGGACTCGACTGCAACCAGCCGCCCGACGGCGTCACCGAGATCATGTTCCCCGCCGCATCGACGACGTCGATGTGCACGGTGTCGCCCCGGGTCTCGCCCAGCGGCCCGACCGTCGGCTCCCCCGTCGCGCCGGAACCGGATTCGAGACCTCGCAGCTTTTCGAGGATCGCGGGCAGCCGCGGCGAAGGACCACCCGGCCGGAGTTCGGCCGACGCCTCCTCGGTGATCAACGCCCGCCGGGCGTCCGCGTATTCGCGAGAGATCAGCAACTCGATCGGCACGTCGGGAGAATCCCCGTACCAGGCCTCACGGTCGGCGAACGCCAGCTTCGTCGCCTCGACGGCCAAGTGCACCGTGCGTTCCGTCGGAATACCGTCTACATAGGACAGTTCATCGCGTAGCCCGTCCAGCAACCGCGCCTGCTGGAGCAGCGTGGGACCCTGGGTCCAGGCACCCATCTTCACCAGGCCCCAGTCGCCGAAGTCGACCTGCAGCGCGTCTTCGTACGTCGCTTCCCAGCCCGCGATGTCCTCGCCGGTGAGGAGACCGGCGTGATCGCGGCCGGAGTCGTCGCGGAAAGCCTCGCGGCTGAACGCCTCGATCGCTTCGGCGACGAAACCCTGAGACCACGCGCGACGTCCGGCGTCGATCTGCGCCTCGCGGCCGCCGGCCGACTCGGCCTCGGCGAGCAGCCGTTCCCAGGTGTCCGCGAGCGCCGGATTGCGGTGCAGTCCCTCGACGGGCTTGCCGTCGGAGAGCCACAGCGCGGCCGACGTCGGCCAATGCCCGGTGAACAGGTCCCGCACCGCGCGGATCGTGTCGCCGACCCGGCTGACCAGCGGAGTCCCGTTACGCGCATAGGAAATCGCGTAACCGAGCACGTCGCGCAAAGACTTCGTGCCGTGATCGCGCAGGAGCAGCAGCCAGCCGTCCCACGCCCCCGGCACGGTCGCGGGGAGCAGACCGCTGCCGGGGATCAGGTCGAGTCCGAGATCCGCGAAGTACTCGGGCGTCGCCGCCGCGGGCGAGACCCCCTGACCCGCGAGGACGCGCGGGGTTCGATCGGCGGCGGTGACGAAGATGCCGGGGACCTGACCCGCCGGGCCGCACAGATGCGGCTCGGCGACCTGCAGGACGAACCCGGCCGCTACCGCCGCGTCGAAGGCGTTGCCGCCGGTTTCCAGCACCGCCATCCCGGTGGCCGAGGCCAGCCAGTGCGTCGATGCCACCATGCCGTGGGTGCCGGCCAGTTCCGGCCTGGTCGTGAACACGTCGCTGATACTACGCTTTGCTAACTACTTTTTCAGTCCCAGCAGTTGAAGAGGGCTTCGCCGAGGTTGTCGGGTCGCCAGAACCTCGCTTCGCGATAGTCCACCCAAGGCGGCGCGGTGAGGTCGATCGGCGCTTCGAGTTCGGCCCGCGTGTACAACCGATGCCCGCGAAGCAGCTCTCCCAGAACGGCCAGCAGCCCTGGCTCGTCGACGAAGGTAATCGATCCGAAGCCAACGGGCGCTTCGGCGATTCCGAAGATCTCGTGCCTTCCGCCCTCGTCCCAATCCTGCGTCCACAACACCGCGGCGGTTCGGTGCGGATAGACGATTTCCGCCTGCTCGAAGTTCCCCGGCTGCTGGTACGGCAGAAACCGGGCGATCTGGCCACGCGTTCGCCGAGCCGCCTCGTAGCAAGCCTTCCGAAACTCCTTCTGGTCCATCACGACTCGAAACTAGCCCCGCGAGGCGACCGGAGCGTCATAGTTTTCGAGCGGCACCGCGTTGGCCGCGCGGGAGGTCAGCCAGGTGAACACCTTGGTCATCGGCCGTGAGCCCAGCACCCGGTACAGGACGTTCCGGTAGCCGACCATGAACCGCGTCTTCGGGGCGAGGAACGTGCCGATCCCGGCCGCCTGCTTCTGTGAAACCTTCACCGGGCCCCGCATTTTCTCTTCGTACCGCGCGAAAGCGACTTCGTGATCGCCGTGCGCGGCGGCGAGTTCTCCCGCCAGGACGTACGCGCCCATCATCGCGAGCCCGGTGCCCGAACCACCAGGACCGGCGCAATGCGCGGCGTCACCGAGCAGCACGATCCGGCCCCGTGACCACTGGTCGAGGTGGATCTGGCTGAGCGAATCGAAGTACAGCGCGTCGACGTCGTCCAAGCCTTCCAACAGCGCCGGAGCTTCCCAGCCGAAGTCGGCGTAGCGCTCGGCGAGAGCCTTCTTCTGCGCTTCGACATCGCGACGGTCGACCTCCAGCGGCCCGGACGCGAAGACCAAACTGACGTTGAGGGCCTCGCGATCGCGACCGCTGGCGGCCATCACCGTCCGGCCGGGGACGCTGCAGATCAGGCCGAGGTGATCGAGACCGAGGTGGTTGGGCACGGTGAAGCCCGCGGTGTGGAAACCGAGGTCGGTCCGGAACTGTCCCTCGTCGCCGAAGGCCAGCCGCCGGACACCCGAGTGGAGCCCGTCCGCGCCGACGACCAGGTCGAATCCGCGCGGTTCACCGTTGGCGAAGGTGACGGTGACGCCGTCCGAATCCTCGTCCAGGCCGGTGATCCAGTCGCCGAAGACGTACTCGGCGCCGTCCTTCGTGTGCTCGTAGAGGATGCGTGTCAGGTCTCCGCGCTCGATCTCGACTTCGCCGCTGAAGAACACCGACGGCATCTCGGCGACCTTCTTTCCTCGCGTATCGACGATGAACTGCGCGCCCATCGCGGTCTCCTTCGCGCGGATGTCTTCGAGGATCCCCATGCGCTTCAACAGGGTCATCTGCTCGCCGCGGAAGTCGACCGCGCTGCCGCCTTCGCGCAGGGCCGGGGCGCGCTCGACGACGGTCGGCGCGAAGCCGCGCTCCCGCAGCCAAAAGGCGAGGGCAGGCCCCGCGATGCCGGCGCCGGAGATCAGAACGGTGGTCGTCATGGCTGCTCCCAGTGGGTTCGTGGTGATGGGAGCGACCGTACGGCAGGTTTGCACGCTTGGTCAATCCATTTGGTTAAACCAAGTGGATAAACCGTGTGGTCTAGGATCCCGGGCATGGGTAATCGCGAGGACCTGATGAGCGGGGCCATCCAGTGCCTCAAGGAAAAGGGCTGGTCACGCACGACGGTGCGGGACATCGCGACAGCGGCCGGGGTCAGCCACGCGGCGATCGGCTACCACTTCGGCTCGCGCGAAGCACTACTGCTGACGGCGTTCTCGCAGGCGATGGACGACTGGGGCAAGGAGGTCCAGCGGGAGATGAGGAGCGCTGTCGACCCCAACGCCTCGACGGACGAGCAGTACCGGGCCTCGTGGCGCGCGATGATCGACTCCTACGGGCGCAACCGTCAGCTGTGGATCGCCTCGATCGAGGCGTTCGTGCAGTCCGAGCATCACCCAGAGCTACGGAAACAGCTCGCCGCCGCGCAACGCGAAGGCCGCCGGGGAATGGCGGCGGGCATCCTCGGGATCGACGAGAACACCCTCACCGAGGCGGACGAGCGGCGGATCGGCGCGGTGGCCACGGCCCTGAACTCGGGCATCATGCTCCAGCACATGCTCGACCCGGAGAACGCACCGTCGGCCGAGGAGGTCGTGGACGGGTTGCTGAAGCTCGTCTCCCTGGTGCGATAGGCAGGTGGGTCAGGAGACGGCGACCTTCCGCCGCAGCGCCGCCCGTGGCCGCCCGACGCCCTGCCACGACAGGCCGGCGTCCAGGATCCGTTGCGGCTCCAGGAGATTGCGCGTGTCGACGACTGAGTCGCCGTCCATCTGCTCGGCCATGTAGTTCCAGTCGAGCCGCTTGAACTCATCCCACTCCGTCAGCACGACGACGGCGTCGGCCGCCTTCGCGACCTGATACGGGTCGTCGACGACGGTCATCCCGGCGATCTGGCCGCCGACGGCGGGATCGTAGGCGGTCAGATCCGCCCCGAGCGCGCCCAGCACCGAAGCGACCGCGAGAGCGGGTGAGTCGCGCAGGTCGTTCGTCCCGGCCTTGAACGCCAGCCCGAGGAGGCCGATGCGCGAACCGGCCAGCGTGCCGCCCACGGCGCCGGCGATCTTCGCGACGATCCGGTCCCGTTGCGCGATGTTCTCCTCGATCGCCGAGGTCAGCAGCGTGAAGTCGTACTGCACGGACTCGGCGACCTTGACCAGCGCGCTGGTGTCCTTCGGCAGGCACGAACCGCCCCAGCCGGGGCCGGGCTTGAGGAACGAGCGGCCGATACGGCGGTCGTAGCCCATCCCTTCGGTGACCAGGTCGATGTCCGCGCCGAGACGTTCGCACAGTTCGGCGATCGAGTTCACATAGGACAGTTTCATCGCCAGGAAGCAGTTCGCCGCGTACTTGACCAGTTCCGCGCTGGCCGCGTCGGCGACGACGACCGGGGCGGCGAGATCGGCGTAGAGATCGCCGACCCAGCGGGCGGCGGCGGCGTCGTCGGAACCGACGACGATCCGGTCCGGGCCGAGGAAGTCCTCCACCGCGGTGCCTTCACGCAGGAACTCGGGGTTCGAAACGACCGGCACGTCCGTGCGGCCGAGCATCGCTTGGATGCGCTTCGACGTCCCCACCGGGACGGTCGATTTGGTGATCAGCGCGCAACCCGGAGGGATGACGTCGCCGATCTCGGTGGTCACGGCTTCGACGGTCCGCAGGTCCGCCGAGCCACCCGCGCCCATCGGCGTCGGCACGCAAAGGAAAACGGCCTCGGCGTCGCGAACGGCGTCCCGCGCGCCGACCACGAACTCGAGTCTTCCGCTGGTCAGCCCCCTCGACACCAGCTCGGACAATCCCGGCTCCAGGATGTCCACTCGTCCGGCGGAAAGCCTTGCGACCTTCGCCTGGTCGACATCGACGCAAGTGACTCGATGCCCCAGGCCGGCCAGGCAGGCCCCCGTGGTCAATCCGACGTAACCGGTCCCCACCACCACGATCCGAGCAGCGCTCATGCTGCTGAAGGTGACAGCCGGAGTTGACCTCCGAGCGAACGGAATGCTTCAGGCCCGAATACTCCTCACGACATGCTGCGCACCGACGTGAGACAACACACGCGCCGTGGCCATGCGAACGAGCGTTAACCTAGGGAACGGTTGTCGACGAAAGGGAGAACATGCAGATCACCGATACCGCGGCGCTCGTCACGGGTGGCGCGTCCGGGCTCGGCGGTGCGACCGCGAAGGCGCTCGCGGCGAAGGGCGCGCGGGTCTTCGCGCTGGACCTCGCCGGTGCCATCGCGAACGCCGAGCAGGTCGAGGGCATCACCTACGTCGAGGCCGACGTGACCGACCCGGAGCAGGTGCGCGCGGCCGTCGCGACCGCGGCCGAGTCCGGGGTGCCGTTGCGGACCGTGGTGAACTGCGCCGGGATCGGACCGTCCGCCCGGATCCTTTCGAAGAAGGGCCCGCACGACCTCGCCCTGTTCGCGAAGGTCGTCCAGATCAACCTGATCGGTTCCTTCAACGTGCTGACGATCGCCTCCGAGGCCATCGCCAAGACCGAGCCGCTGGCCGACAACGCGCGCGGCGTCATCATCAACACCGCGTCGATCGCGGCCTACGACGGCCAGATCGGGCAGGTGGCGTATTCGTCGTCCAAGGGCGGCATCGTCGGGATGACCCTGCCCGCCGCCCGTGACCTCGCGTCGCACGGGATCCGGGTGCTGACCATCGCGCCGGGCATCGTCGACACTCCGATGCTGGCGACGGTGAGCGACGAGTTCCGCGCTTCGCTTGCCGAAGGCGTTCCGTTCCCGAAGCGGCTCGCGCGGCCGGACGAGTACGCGCAGCTCGCGCTGTCGCTGATCGACCACGACTACCTGAACGGCGAGGTCGTCCGGATGGACGGCTCGCTGCGCATGGCCCCTCGCTGACTCTCTCCCGCGCGCTATGAAAGGTCCCTTCCTGGCGAATTTCGCCAGGAAGGGACTTTCATAGCGCGTCAGGGACGGGTGAAGCGCACGTCCAGGCCGATGCCCTCGGTGGTGACCGCGCAGGTCCGGAACGCGGTTTCGGCGACCAGCCCACTGAAGTCGACAGGCGTGTAGGCGCGCCGCCGAAGCCCGCCGAGTGCCTGCCGGACACCGAGCGCGGCCAGCTTGCCGAGCTTCATGCTCTCGACCTCACGCAAGATGTCACCGTCGGTCGCGTCCCGGTTCATGTCCTGCACCACGGCCGTGCCACCCGGGCGCAGTACGCGGTACATCTCGTCGAGCGATTTCACCGGCCACACGAAATTCTTGAACGCGGCCTGGCAGACGACGAAGTCGAACGACTCGTCGTCGAACGGCATCGCCGCGACGTCGCCTTCGCGGAAATCGATCTCGACGCCCTGGGTTCGCGCGTACTCGCTCGCGATCTCGACGAACGTCGGCGCGACGTCGAGGCCGGTGACGGAGAACCCGAGCCGCGCCAGTTCGACCGCGAAGTAGCCGGGGCCGAAGGCGACTTCGAGGATCTTCGCGCCTTCCGGCAGGTCCGCGGTGAGTTCGCGGGCCTGCTTCCGCCAGAGTTCGATCTGCGGTCCGGTTCCGCGTTGCCGGGCGTAGTTCCGCGCCAGCGCACCGCCCATCTCCGGCACGATCTTGAACCGTTTTCTGTCCTTGGTGTTCGACATGGTCACTCCAGGTGGGTTTCCCGGAGCCCGGCTATTCTCGAAGTGCCGTCTCGTGGCCGGGTTCCGGTTGCGGGATCGTCACCCCGGCGGGGTGCTGCAACACCTCGCCGGGGCTCTTTCAACTGCGGGTGCTCCCCCTTTCGGCCAGGAAATCCCGCCACTCGGCGAGACCGGGCATCGAGCCGGACGTCAGTTCCCCCAGGATCGAACGGACCCATTCCGCTTCGGCCACACGCATGGCCAGGTGGTACTCGCCCTCCACGAGCATCAGCCGCGGAACCTCCTCGAGGAACCGTGCCGATTCCGCCCGCGCCGAGGCGATCTCCTCGTCCAAAGCGGCCAGCCGGGTGCGGAGCAGGGCGATCACCTCGTCCGGCCCGAGCCACGCCATCACGGAAAGCCCGGCGACGAACTTCGGCTCCTCCGGCGCGAGTTCGGCGAGGAGTTCGCGCAGCCAGTCGAGTAATTCGTCACGGCCGGCGTCGGTGATCCGGTACACCGTGCGTTCGGGGCGGGCGCCGTCGCGAGTGCTCTCGACGGCCTCGATGAAACCGTGTTTCCCCAGGTTGGCGATGACCGTGTAGAACGAGCCCCATTTGATCCCCATGTCGCGGTCCTTGCCGCGGCTCTTCAGGATCGAGGCCATTTCGTAGGGATGCGTCGGGCGCTCGTTCAACGTCGACAGGATCGCCAACGCCAGCAGGTTCCCGACCTTCCGCCGCTTCACGATGCCTCCTCGTTCACGAGTACTCGTCCACGAGTATCCGCAGAAGCGCGCTCGAGCGCAAGTCGCCCGGCGAGCGGGCGATCAGAGGTCGTTCATGTACGGCACGGCCGTCTGCGCGTGGTCGGTCATCCACTTCCGCAGCGCGTGCGTGGCCAGGACGTCGTCCTCGTTGTAGCGCAGCAGCCGCTCCCGCTGGAGGTCGTCCGGGACACCGCCGTCCATGCCGACGGCGTCGCGGTACCAGCTCATCGACGCCTCGCCGCCCGCTTCGGGATCGCGCCAGGCGAAACCGGCGACCGGGGCGATCACCTTGAGCCCCTTGCCGTGCGAGCACAGGAACTGGTCGGTGACGCTGCGGAAGAGGTCGATCCACTCCTCGGAGTCCACAAAGGACGCGATCTCGGCCTTGGCAGGAACGCCGGGGTACTCGCCGAACCGGTCGACCGAACCGAAAAGCCAGCGGTTCTCGGCGAGCGCGTTGTAGCAGTAGGCACGGAAGGTCAGCCCAGCCGCGAGCGTGCGTTCGCGGACTTCCTTGAACCAGGCCCAGAATTCGGCGAACGACCGCGCCTCGTCCGCCGTCGGCAGCGGCTCCCAGGTCGCGAAGGCCCGGTAACCCTGCTCCATCCCGATGTCGGCGCCGGTCAGCAGCGAACCCCACAGGTACGCGCCGGAATCGCCGAAACTCTCCATGTCGACATCGACCTCGACGTCGCCGCGAGGAACCTCGATCCGGTCGACCTTGCGCACCATCGTGAGATCGGCGAGCCAGGCACGCGCGAGGATGATCGCGTCGGCGAAGGTGCCGCCGGTCCAGTTCATCGGCGGCGGCTCGTCGGCCGGGTCGAGCGCGGCCAGTTTGTCCACTGTGGACACCCCGGCGCGACGGAGCTCCATCGCGTCCTCGCCGCGGACGACCAGGCTCACGTCGCGGGTTTCGGTGAGCACGACCTCGCATGTCGGCCACCAAGGGCAGCGACGGCATTCGAGGACGCGTGAAGGTTCGGCAAGCGGCTCCTCGCCTTCGGCGGCCGCGCTCGCGATGGCGAGCCTGTCTACGAAGCGGCTCTGATACTCCGTCAGCGCGCTCCGGCCGCCCGGCCAGGTACCCGCCGACAGGTCGTGCCAGACGACGACGTCCGCGTCGAGGCCGATGACGCCGCCGATGGCTCGGTGCCCCTCGTGCCTCCCGAGCGCTTCGAGCATCCGGTAGAGGTGCGCGAGCCGCATCTGGTCGCGCGGCTGCGAGCGAACCTTTCGCGCCGGGTCGGGCAACCGGTTCGCCGGGTCGAGGTCGGTCATCACCGTGGTCGGGGCGCCTGCGCCGCGATCGGTGATGCGGTGCCGCACGACCAGCACCGGCACGTAGCCGTCGGCTGTGCGGACCAAGAGTTCGGAGCCGCCGCGCCGGTGACCGGCACGATCCACCGGGAGCAGGGCACCCCAGATGTAGTGCGCTTCGGCCGCGAAGGCCTCTTCGGTGAGCTGCACACGCTCGGCGGCGGGAAGGTCGCGAGGGATCTTCACCCAGCTCACGCCGGGTCCTGTCGCCTCCATCAGCTGCCGCACGATGGCCTCACGATGCGCTGACGCGTCGTCGATCCGCTGCTGCGCGGCGGGGTCGGGCGGGGCGAGCGGGACCTCGCGCATCGCCGGATCGTGTTCGAGGTGCACGCGACGCCGGCAGCGGCTCACCGCTCCCGCGTCCAGTAGCACCTCGTTACTCACAGACAACACTCTAGAAGGCGACCGGCAAGCCGACATGCCCGCCACTTCGGGGACCAGTAAGTTCGTCTGTGACACAGCGTGGGAGGTGCCATGGCGCGCAAGGCCAAAGCCGTCGAGGCCGAAGGCAGGATCACTCGGAAGAAGGCGAAAAACGCCGTCGCGGTGGCCAAAGTGCTCGGTCCGGCCGTACTGCCGGTGATCGCGCCGTACGCCGTTCGAGCGGCGGGTGCCGCGCGAGAGCTGTACGACCGTTATCAAGCGAAGAAGCTCGGCGTCGCCGTCGACCAGCTCGGCGAGTTCAGCGGACGCGGTGCCGCGCTGCACGCGCGGATCGCCGGGCTGACTCAGGGACTCGCGGAGCTGAAGAAGTCCGCGAAGGCGACCGACGCCGACGCGGCCTTCGCGAAGAACACTCAGGGGACGCTGGAGCAGCTTTCGGCGACTGTCCGCGCTTCGGAGCGGATGCCGGCGGCGCGGCGGAAGGCGGCGCACCGGGCCGTGGCCGGGGAGCTGGACCAGCTGGAGGGAAAGCTCCTGCACCGCCTGGGCGTCTGACGTCGCTTCGGGTCGAACGGCTGTTATGAACGGACCTTTCATAACGTTTTTTGTTATGAAAGGTCCGTTCATAACACGGCCCGGTTACTCCAGGCGGGTGGTGAGGGCGGCGAACTCGGCCGAGAGGTCTCCCCGAGGGCGCCCGCGCCCGACGGAGACTTCACCCGTCGAGCGCCCCTTCGGCACGTTTCCGTCAGCGCGAGATTCAGGAAATAAAGCCCTTCTTCTTCATCCATTCGTAGGCGACTTCGCCTTGGTCCCGCCCGTCGACGTCGACCTGCTTGCACAGTTCGATCATCTGCTCGTTGTCGATCGCCGCGGCGACGGCTTCGAGCGGGCCGCGGAGTTCCGGGTGCTGCTTCAGGAAGTCCGAGCGCAGCGTCGGTACGGCGTTGTACTGCGGGAACGCCTTTTTGTCGTCTTCGAGGACACGGAGGTCGAGTCCGGCGATGCGGCCGTCGGTCGTGAAGATCTCGCCGATCGGGCAGGTCCCGCTCGCGACGGCCGAGTAGATCGTGCCGATGCCGAAGTTCTTGATCACCGGGTTCTGGAAACCGTATGCCCGCACGGCGGCGGGGAATCCGTCCTGGCGGCTGGTGAACTCGGTCTCCAGGCAGAACACGCCCTGGTCCGGCTTCTGCTTGAGGAACGCCGCCAGGTCCGACGTCGTCTTCAGGTTGTTCGCCGCTCCGTAGGCTTCAGTGACCGCGAAGCCGTACTGGTCGTTCAGGGGCGAGTAGTTCAGCCAGGTGACGCCGTACTTCGCCTCGTCAGCCGTCTTCGTGGCCTCGTACTGGGCTTGTTCCCCGCCGGGGACGGGAAGTTCGTTGCCCTGGTAGTTGATCCAACCGGTGCCGGTGTATTCCCAGGTGACGTCGGTTTGGCCGGCGAGCAGTGCCTGCCGTGACGAGTTGGAGCCCTTGATGTCGGTCAGGTCGATGACGTCCGCACCCGCGGCGGAAAGCGCCATTTCGGCCATGTAGCCCAGGATGATGTTCTCGGTGAAGTCCTTGGACCCCACCGTCACCTCGACGCCCTTGAGCGCTTCGATGGGCTGGATCGAACCGGGTTCGATCTTGTATGGCAGCGCGGTGTTGACCTCGAGGCCACACGCGGAAAGCGTGCCGCACAACAGGACCGCGCCGAGGATCGCTTTCAATCGCATGTCAGCGCAGTCCCTTCGGTCCGAAGAACTGTTCCGCGACCGCGCCCAGCCAGTCCACCAGCAGCGCCAGCGCGACGGCGAGCACCGAACCGGTGATCAGCACCTTCGTCAGGTTGAGCTTGTAGCCGGTGTCGATCAGGAGGCCGAATCCGCCGGCGTTGACGAACATGCCGAACGTCGCCGTGCCGACGGCCAGCACCAGCGAAGTCCGCAGGCCAGCCAGGATCAGCGGAACGGCCAGCGGGAACTCGACCCGCCACAGCACGCCGGAGGCCGACATGCCGATGCCGCGGCCGGCGTCGATCAGTGCGGGGTCGATTTGTTGCAGGCCGACCATCGTGTTCCGCAGCACCGGAAGCAGCGAGTAGAACGCCAGCGGCAGCGCCGCGACCCACAGTCCGCCGGTCGCGCCGGTGACGATGAACCACAGCACCAGCACCCCGAGCGCGGGCGCGGCCTGGCCGATGTTCGCGACCGCCAGGAACACCGGCGCCGCCCACTTCGCGTACGGCCGTGTCACGAGCACGCCGAGCGGAACCGCCACGGCGACCACGATCGCGGTGACCACGACGGTCATCGCCAGGTGGTCGCGCAGCGCTTCGAGCAGCCCGGTGGCGTTGAGCGTCTCCTTCTCCGTCGCGGTCAGGTCGCCGCCGAACACCCAGATCAGCACACCGACGACGATCAGCAGGACCACCGCCGGCTGGGCGAACAGCCGGACCCGTTCGGCGCTTTTCGACGAGGACTCGGTGCTGAAGCCGGTATCGACGGCCGTCATGCGGTCACACCTTCCGCCGGGTTGTCGTCCGAGTGCTCCTCACGCAGCTGCTGGATCGTCGAGATGACGGTGTCGAGCTCGATCGTCCCGGCGTACTCACCGCGAGCGCCGGTCACCGGGACGCTGCCGCCCTCGGCGAGCATCGCTTCGAGCGCGTCCTGCAACGTCGACTGGAGGCTGACCGAGTCGCGCAGTGGCTTGCCCGCGGTGGCCAGTGACGTGGCAGCGGTCAGTTCACGGACGTGGACCCACCGCATCGGACGACGGCGCTGGTCGAGCACCAGCACGAAATGCTTCCGCTGCCGGGTCAGCTTCTCGCGGACGTCCGACGGCGATTCGCTGACCGCCGCCGTCAGTGCGTCCTGCTTCAGCTCGACGTCGCGGACCCGCAGCAGTGTCAGCTGCTTCAGCGAGGCACCGGCGCCGACGAAACCGGCGACCGTGTCGTCGGCCGGGTTCGCGAGGATCGCGTCCGGGGTGTCGTACTGGAGGATCTTCGACTGGTTGCCGAGCACCGCGATCTTGTCGCCGAGCTTCACGGCCTCGTCGAAGTCGTGGGTGACGAAGACGATCGTCTTCTTCAGTTCGGTCTGCAGCCGCAGCAGTTCGTCCTGGAGGTTGCCGCGGGTGATCGGGTCCACCGCGCCGAACGGTTCGTCCATCAGCAGCACCGGCGGGTCCGCCGCCAGTGCCCGCGCGACGCCGACGCGCTGCTGTTGACCGCCGGACAGCTGACGCGGGAAGCGGTCGCGGAAGTCGGCCGGGTCCAGCCCGACCAGGTCCATCATCTCCTCGACCCGGTCGTTGACCTTCTTCTTGTCCCAGCCGAGCAGGCCGGGCACCACCGCGATGTTCTGCGCGACGGTGAAGTGCGGGAACAGCCCCGCCTGCTGGATCGCGTAGCCGATGCGACGGCGCAGGGTGTCGACGTCGAGCTTCAGCGCGTCGTCACCGCCGATGGTGATCCGGCCGGACGTCGGCTCGATCAGCCGGTTGATCATCCGCATGGTGGTGGTCTTGCCGCAGCCGGACGGGCCGACGAAGACCACGATCTTGCCGGCGGGCACCACCATCGAGAACTCGTCGACCGCGGGCTCGCGAGTGCCGGGGTAGCGCTTGGAGACGTTCTCCAGCTCGATTTCGACGCCGGATACGGTTTCCGGCGACCCCATTTCAGTCGACTCAGCCACGGACACCCCTTGAGACGGTCAGACGGTTGATCAGGACGTAAACGGCGTCGAGGACCAGCGCGAGGACGACCACGCCGAGCGTCCCCGTCAGCGCCTGGTTGAGGGAGTTCGTGCTCCCCGCGTTGGTGAGGCCGGAGAAGACCTCCGCGCCGAGGCCCGGGCCCTTCGCGTAGGCCGCGATGACCGCGATGCCCATGAGCATCTGCGTCGCGACCCGCATCCCGGCGAGGATGGCGGGCCAGGCGAGCCGCAGCTCCACCCTGGTCAGCACGCCGAACCGGCTCATGCCGATGCCGCGTGCCGCGTCACTGACCGCGGGATCGACGCCGCCGAGCCCGACGATCGTGTTCCGCACGATCGGCAGCAGCGCGTAGAGCACGAGAGCGATGACGGTGGTGTTCGCGCCGAGGCCGAAAACCGGGATGAGCAGGCCCAAGAGAGCGAACGAGGGGACGGTGAGGATCGTGCTCGCCAGCGCCGTGGCCACGGCCGACCCGATGGGGCTGCGGTAGACCGCGACCCCGATCACCACGCCGAGCACGGCGGCGATGATCGTGCACTGCACGACCGCGCTGACATGGAGAAGCCCTTGGAGGGCGAGTCTGTCCCACCGATCCGAGATGTACTCGAAGAGGTTCATCGCGTGCTGGTTCTCCCGCCGCCTCTGAGTGAGAGTCCTCACCCATTCGGAGTAGCTGTATCGGGAGCCTGACTACCCAAAGCGCGCGCGGTCAAACCCCGGTTTACCGCTGTTCATCCCGTCAACCTTCCCCATTCGGCCTAAATGGGCAAACGCACACGCCGTCCCGCGGGGTCTTTCCCACTGCTCAACAGCCGGGAGGACATCGACCGCGCCGCCGGACGTCGCCTACCCTTCACCCCGTGAGCGAGGGCAGTCATCACCGAAGCGCGTTACGCGTTGTGCGTGGTGGCTTGCTCGGCGTGAGTTCCGCGGCGCTGGCCGTGACCGCTCACGTGCTCGGGGACGGCGAAGTACCCGATACGGCGATGACGTTGTTGCTCACCGTGCTCATCGGCTGGAACGCCGCCGCGCTCGCCGCGAAGGCGCGCGGACCGCTCGCCACGATCATCGACCTGGGCGCGGGCCAGGTCGTGATGCACCTCGTGCTCAGCTCGCTGAGCAGGCACGAACTGATGCATGACGAACCCGCGCCTCTTTCGGGCGGGCTCGCGATGACCGTTGCCCACGTCGTCGCGACGCTGGTCACCGCGCTGCTGCTGGCCAAGGCCGACGGACTGCTGCTCGGCGTCCTCGCCTGCCTGCGCACGCTGGTCCCGTTCATCCTCAACGCGCTCCCGGTGCCCGCCGCGGCGGTGACACCGGTACTCGCCCGTCCGGCGGGTCCCGGCCACGTCGTCCGTGTGGACCTCCGCCGGGTCCACGGCAGGCGCGGCCCGCCGCTGTTCTCCTGAACCCGACTCATCCCGTACTCCGGCGAGGTCCCCGAACCCGCCGTCTCAATCACTTTCAGGAGTTCTTCGTGTCCAAGCACGTCTTCGAACGCGCCGGTTTCCTCGCCGCCGCCATCGGTGCCGCCGGTCTGCTCTCGGCAGGGGTCGCCTCGGCCCACGTCACCGCCAACGTCTACGGCCCCCAGCCCGAAAAGGGCGGTTACGGGTCGATCTTCTTCCGCGTCCCCAACGAGGAGAAGGACGCCGGCACGGTCAAGGTCGAGGTCGCCCTCAAACCCGAGTACGCGCTCAGCTCCGTGCGCACCAAGCCGATCCCCGGCTGGAAGGCCGAGGTCGTCAAGTCGAAGCTGCCCGCCCCGGTGACCACCGCCTCCGGCACCCAGCTCACCGAAGCCGTCACCTCGGTCTCCTGGACCGCGGAGGCAGGCACCAAGATCGCCGCCGGTTCGGCCGAGTTCCAGGAGTTCCAGATCAGCGCGGGCCAGTTCCCGACCAACGTCGACGCGCTGGAGTTCCCGGCCACCCAGACCTACGAGAACGGCAAGGTCGTCGAGTGGAACCAGCCGACCCCGGCCTCCGGCGAGGAGCCGGAGCACCCCGCCCCGAGCGTGAAACTCGCCGAGAAGAGCGGTGACGGGCACGGCGGTGGCCACGGCTCCGACGCGAAGCCCTCCGAGGAATCGCACGCTTCTTCGTCGTCGTCCGACAACACCGCCCGCTGGCTCGGCGGCGCCGGACTGGTCGTCGGCGCGCTCGGCCTCGGCGTCGGCGCCGGTGCCACCCTGCGCGCCCGCCGCGCCACCGCCTCCACCAGCAAGCCCGAGGGAAGCGAGTAAATGCGTAAAGCGATCGTCGCGCTGGTGATCACCGGGGTGGCGTGGCTCGCCACCGCCACCCCGGCGCTGGCGCACAACGTCCTGATCTCCTCGGACCCGGCGAAGGGCGCTTCGCTCGCCGCCGGGCCCGCGAAGATCACACTCACGTTCGACCAGTACGTCCAGAACGCGAACGTCAACCAGATCGCGGTCGTCGGACCGGGCGGCGGCCAGTGGGCCGAAGGCCAGGTCGAGGTCCGCGACAGCGTCGTGACCGTGCCGCTGCGGCCGCTCGGCCCGGCGGGCGAGTACAAGATCGGCTACCGGATCCTGTCCGCGGACGGGCACGCCGTGACCGGCGAGGTGCCGTTCACCCTCACCGCCGCGGGCACCGGCACCCCGGCGGCCGGTGACGCCGCGCGCGGCAACGCGGGCCAGGCCGAGACGACCCCGGCGACCGGCGGCGGAGGCTCGTCCGGGGTGCCGATCTGGGTGTGGATCGCGGGCGCCGTCGTGCTGCTCGCCGTCGGACTGACCGTCGCGCTGCGCACCGGCGCGGGTGACAAGGAGAAGAGCGGGTCATGACACAGGCCGAGACCACCTCGCGCACCCGCGTCGCCGTCCTGTTCTGTGTGGTGACGGCGGGGATCGTCGGCGCCCTGATCGGCGTCGCGCTGACGGCCACCACCCCGGCTCCCGGGGTCGCGCAGGTCAGCGAGGTGGTCTCGGTCTCCATCCCGATCGTGCGGGTGCTGCTGGACATTTCGGCGGTCACCACGATCGGGCTGGCGCTGCTTTCGGTGCTGGTCGGCTACGACCGGCCGAAGCTCTCCGAGCCGATCATGCGGCGCGCGCGGCCCGCGAGCGTCGCGGCGGCGCTGGTCTGGGCGACCACCGCGCTCGTCGCGCTGATCCTGCAGACCGCCGAGTACCGGCCGGGCTCAAGCACGCTGTCGATCTCGGACGTCGGGAGCTACATCGCCGACGTCGGCGCGGGGAAGGCGCTGCTGATCGTCGCGGTGCTGGCGCTGCTGCACGCGGGGCTCGGCGTCCTCGCGCTGAAACACGGCGAGAAGGTGCCCGCCGAGGTCCGCGTCGGGCTCGGCCTGTTCGCGCTGCTGCCGCTGCCGGTCACCGGGCACGCGTCGAACTGGAATTACCACGACTACACGATGATCTCGATGGAACTGCACGTGATGAGCGCCGTCGCCTGGACCGGCGGGCTCGGCGCGATGGCGGTGCTGCTCGTCGGGAACCGGACGCTGCTGGCGCACGCGCTGCCGCGGTTCTCCAAGCTGGCGACGCTGTGCCTGCTCCTCGGCGCGTCGACCGGCCTGTTTAACGGGCTGGTCGAGCTCTCGCTCAACCCGTCGCTCCCCTTCTGGGAAGCTGTGTTCACCACGCCGTACGGGCAATTGGTGCTGCTCAAGTTGTTGTGCGTCGGCGTGATCGCGACACTCGGGGCCTACACGCGCTTGAAACTGCTGCCGCGGATCATCCGGCACAACCGGACGGCGCTGGCCGCGTGGGCGACGCTGGAGCTGACCGTGATGGGACTGGCGTTCGGGTTCGCCGTCGTCCTCACTCGCGCGCCGGTCGTGCCGACGAGCTGAAGGTGCTCTCGGACGTTCGTGGCGGCCGCCGTAGCAGCAAGCTGCACTGGTAGCCGATGGATCACCAGGAGAAGCTCGACGTCGCCAAGCGCGTAGCCGACCTGAACCTCGTCGCGGGCCTTGCTCCATCCGGCCGCATTTGACCGGTTTCACTGTCCTCTTCGGATCTTCCCCGGGATGCTCTACGCGATCGCTGGGGTAACCCGAAGAGGGGATAGTGGATGGGCAGCCCGTTGCCGGGTCACAGTGAGGTCAGCACCACGCAGGTACCACGCCAGCGATCGGTGGTTCGGCTCACCAGACAGGTGAGTTCGGGGCCGCGTCAGCTTCCGCCCGCGCCGGCGCATTTCACGAACCGCACGGCCGAACTCTCGCTGCTCGAAAAGCTGCTGACCCAGGACGACACCGGCACCGACCGGCCGTCGCTGCACCTGATCAGCGGACAGGGCGGCATCGGGAAGACGGCGCTGGCGACCGCGTGGGGCCGTCACGTCGGTGACCGATTTCCGGACGGGCACCTCTGGGCGGATCTCGGTGGCTTCAGCACCAATGGCCCGCTCTCCGCGAGCGAAGCGCTCGGCCGGTTCCTCCGCGCTTTGGGCGTCCCGCCGGAGGGGCTGCCCGCGGACGTCGAGGAACTCACCGCCCTGTACCGCACGACGACCGCCGAGCGACCGCTCCTCCTGCTGCTCGACAACGCGGCGTCGGCCGAACAGGTGCTGCCGTTGTTGCCGTCCAGCGGCGAGAGCCTCGTGATCGTGACTTCGAGGCGTCGCCTCGGCAGGCTCCAGACCGAACATCGCGCGAAGCTGATCGAGCTGGCCCCCTTCGGTTCCGCGCACAGCGCCGAGCTGCTGGGTCGCGCGCTCGGCGCCGAGCGGGTCGACGCCGAGACCGACCAGGCACGCACCATCGCCGAGCTGTGCGGCGGGCTGCCGATCGCCCTCACCACGGTCAGCGCCAAGTTGGCGGGGCGGCCGAAAATGTCGTTGGAGAAGATCGCCACCGAGCTGGGGAAGGAATATCGTCGACTGGCCACGCTCTCGACGAAAGAGGCGCAATCGGTGGAAGCCAGCTTCAACCTGTCCTACGACGAACTTCCTTCGGACGCGGCCGCGCTGTACGCGGCGCTCGGGCTGCACCCCGGCCCTGATTTCGGCGTCGGGGTCGCCGCCGCGTCGATCGCCGTCCACCCCGACGTCGCCGACGACCTGCTGGACCAGCTCGTCGACGTCGGGTTGCTGATCGACCGGGGCGACGACCGGTACACCTTCCACGACCTGGCGCGGCTGCACGCCAAGGAGAAGACGTCGGGCAACGAGTACGACCGTGACATCGCGGTGCGCCGCATGCTCGAGTGGTACCTGTTCACGGCCTCCGCGACGGGCGGTTTGACCACGCCGGACCAGGACCCGATCCCGTACCGCTACGAGTACCGCCCGTCGACGCGGCCGTCGTTCGACTCGTCCGAGGAAGCACTCGCCTGGCTGGAGCTCGAACGCGAGAACCTCATCGCCGCGGTCGAAACGGCCCACGAATGGCAGCTGCCGGAGCTCGGCTGGCAGCTCGCCGCCGCGATGTGGCCGCTCTTCCTGCTGCGCAAGCACTATCCGGACTTCCTGCGGGTGAGCGAGATCGCCGTCCGCTGCGCGAAGGCATGGGGCAATGCCTCCGCCGAGGCGTTGATGCGCAACCGCGGCGGCGCCGCCTGCCGCGGCACCGGCCGCTACGAAGACGCCGTCCGGCACTACCTGGCCGGACGTGACGCCGCACGGGCGAGCGGGGACCACGTCGTCGAGATCCGGTCGGTGGAAGGGCTCGGCCTCGTCGCCCTGCAACAGGGCAGGCTCGACGAGGCGATCGAGTGGTTCATCGAAGACCATCTGCTCAGCGAGCGGCAGGATCGCCCGCACGACGTCGGGCTGGCGCTGATCAATCTCGGCGCGACCCGCGCCAGGATCGGGCAGGTCGAAGCCGCGATCGCCGATCTCACCCGCGCTCGTGACGTCCTCGACGGCGACGGCTACAACGTGGCCCGCGCCCGGATCGAACTCGGCCGTGTCCTCACGGCGAGCGGCGATCTCGCGGGCGCTCGGGCCGAACTCGAGCTCGCCCGCGCCACCATGGAGGCCAGCGGGTCGCGGTTCGAGGTGGCCAGGACGCTGGCCGCGTTCGGCGAGATCGCCGAAGCGGAGGGCGAACCCGAGGAAGCCCGTCGCCACTACGACAAGGCGTTGCCGATTTTCGTCGGACTGGGCCGCCCGGAGGCCGACGCTCTGCGTATGCGTTTGGAACAACTCTGACCCGACGGCACTCGATCGACGAACAACGGCGGAGTGAGCTGAGCGTACTAATTAACGGAGCGTAGCTGCAAGTTGCACATTTGGGGGAGCATTGAGCCAGGAGAAGTGATTAGCCCGGGCGAATTCATCACCGCTTGACCGGCGATTTCGGGCAAGCGGCGAACGGTCATTCGGCGTCGGCGAATGCACGTGCAGTTATCTTTCCCTGGTGACTCACCGATACCGGTTCCAGCGGGCGCCGGTATGCCCGTTCCGGAGATCGTCCAACCGTTTCCGCAGCTCACCACGCACGCTGGGATGACTGCGGAGAATCGGCAGAACACTCGTGGTGAGCTTCAGTTCACGGATCGCGCGCAGTACTCCGAACCCGGACCACGCGGTCACGTCGAATCCGTACCGCTCGGCGAACAGCCGATAGCGAGCGGGTGGGTCACCGAATCGCTCATAGCCGACGGCGAGCGGCGTCAGGTCCCATTCCGGCGGCCCGACACAGGACGAATCGAAATCGCACAGCACCGGCCCGTCCGGCCCGCCGATCACATTCCCGGTGTGCGCGTCCCCGTGGACCAGGCCCCGCGGCAGCGGGAAGTCGAGCGTCTCGAGCGCGGCCTCGACCTCGGCGCACCGTTCGAGCAGGAATCGCCGGTCGCCCTCTGCCAGCTCCTCCGCGTCCGAAACCCGGGCGCGGACCGCGGCGAACGGCGCCCATTCGGCGAGGCCCTCCGGCGGCTCGAGCGCGTGGACCCGGCGCAGCAGCGTGGCGAGATCCGAGGACTTGGCCTTCCGGCCGGTGGACGGCACCTTCCACCACACCGTCACGAGATGGTCGCCGACCCGCAGCGGCTGGTCGAGGCCGGGAAGCAGGCGAATGGCGGGCACGTCGTGCCGTTCGAAGTGCCGCGCGACCCGCACGACCGTGCCCACCCGGTGCCGCAGCAGGGTGGAACCGACGATCCGGACGACGAACGGCGCGCTCGCCAGCTCGTAGACGGCGTTGTTGGTGAACCTCAGCAGCCTGGCCCCGGCGGGGTCCACGCCCAGCAGCTCACACGTCCGCCCCAGGACTTCGTGCAGTTTGCCGGGCGTGAACCGGCCGTCCAACCGGTCGCTCAGGCGGCGTAGAAGGAGTTGAGGCGATCGGCGAGGTCACGGGCGTCGGCGTTGTTCCGGCGGCGATCGGCCTCGACCTGCAGCGGCCGCATCCGGTCCTTCACCCGCTCCGACTTGATGCCCTCGGCGCAGTCGACGGCCTTCGAGCCCACCTTGGCGCCGTGATCGAGGTCGCCTTCGAGCAGGTGGTTCGTGGCCAGCGCGCTGAGCATGAACGTCTTGCTGCGGGCCATGTCGTCGTCGTAGGACTCGACGGCCTTGGTCAGCGCCGGGATCGCGTACTTGGTGTGCTCGGCGTTCTTCGCGGCGAGCACCGTGTGCACGGTGCCGATCATGGCGTAGACGTCGGTCTCGGTGAAGAACTTGACCCAGGATTCGGCCTCGGCCAGATCGGCGCGGGCGAACTCGTCCTTGCTCCGGCCGAGCAGCTTGGTGGCCTGCTCCTCGTTTCCCATCATCGCGTAGGCCCACGCCTCGTTGGCGCAGAGCACGGCGACCGCCAGCTCCGAGCCCGATTCCTGGGCGGCGATCTGGCCGAGCTGGAACAGCTTCAGCGCATCGTTCGGAGCGTCCTGGTGCAGGTAGACGCGGCCCATCCGGTACAGCACGTTGGCCACGAGCGGATGGTTGTCACCCTGTTTGGCCAGGTCGAGCGCGTTCGCGAAATGGCCGCGCGCGGAGTCCATGAGGCCGGTGTCGAAGGAGGTCCAGCCTGCCAGACTGTGCAGGTCGGCCAGCGCGACGTACAGGCGCGTCTTGACCACTTCGGTGCCGCTGGACTCGAGCATCTGCTGTCCCCAGGACAGCTGCGCGACCACGGCGTCGCGGCAGAACCCGCCGCCGTACTGGTAGTCGAGAGACCGGAGCGCTCTGGTCGCGGCTTCCACCTGACGGACGTCGGTCATGCCGATCCGCCCGGGGGCCGGCGTCTTCGCGGGCCCGGAAGACCAGGTACCCGATTCCGGACCGAACACCGCCGCACCCATCGTGACCTGGGCGGCGTGCGCGAGGAACCTCCGTCGCTTCACGGACTCGTCCTCCTCCGCCTGCTGGCCGTCGGCAGCGCCGACGACCTTTATCGCTGTCGCCTCGTCGTAGGCGAGACCCATGTATCCCCTGGGGACACCAAGGCCGTCAGCGATGCGGGTGAGCACGTCGTACGCCATCACCTGGCGACCTTTGAGGATCTCGGACACCTCGGACTGCGATTGGCCGGTCATCGCGGCGATCTGGCGCTGCGAAACACCGTGCTTGCGCAACAGCCGGTAGACGGAAGAGATCTCCCGGGTGGCCAGTGCGGCTCGCATCTCCGGGTGCTCCCAGGCATCCGGCGGCACGGGGTGACTCTGGCGGCTCTTGGGGTCCGAGCCGGCGACAGCGCCGCCACCGATACTGGCGTCCATTGCGCCCCCTCACAGTTCCGTTGGGGTCGAGAAACAGCGTAAGCACACCTATTCAACCGTGCGAAACACCGGATTGCCCGCCGTGATCGGTCCGGCAGAAGTCGTTTGACCGCTTACCGTGAAACCTCGTCCGGTCACCGCTATGACGGCGGTTCGACCTTCTATCGCACTCGGTTTCACATCACTGTAGTTGTCAGATCTCAGTGACCGATCAGCCACCGGCGGCGATCACAGAGAGCTACCAAATCTCCGAACCCCTTACAGGTGCGGATACGCGGTCAGGAATGACGACGTGGAACGAGAGAGCGGAGAAGAGCCAGTGGAGTTCGTGGACTCGATCGCAACAGGCTCCATCACCGCGGGACGGCCCGGTATGGCCACGCGCCACCTGCGTGCGGCCGGCCCCGCCGGTCAGCAGGCGGTCGCCGTCGCCCCCGGTGCCAACCGTCCGGTCTCTCCTTCGGCGGCGGTCGACCCTCGTACCGCGAGTGTGCGCCGTTATGAAGGCGGACAACTGGTCTGGCGCGTGCAGTGCGGTGATCTCATCAGCCGCGAGCGTGCCGTCACCGTGTTCGTCGAAGACAACCAGGTGGTTCTCGTCTCGCCGCCAGGAGAGACCGCGCGCCTGACGTCCGGCCAGCTCGGACAGCTCAGGGCCGCGCTCAACGAAGCCGCCAAGATGGCGGAAAGGTAACGGTGAGTTCTCCGTGGATCAGGTCCTAGGGCAAGTCCTCCGCAACGCGGTTTGGGAACGCCTCGACATGCTCTCCGATCTCGCGAACCGGGCCGACGCGCAGTCGCTCGTGTCGGTCGCCCGCTCGGAGCTCCCCCGGCTGACCGAGGGCTGGCGCGCGATGCTCCAGGCGCACGAGCCCGACGAGCGCGGCGACTGTCCCACCTGCTCGACCCGCTGGCACAAGTGCAAGGCCCCCTGCTCGGTATGGCAGGTCGCGCACGAGCACCTGGTCGCCGGCGGCCTCGCCCCCCAGCAGACCGCGGCCACCCAGGACCACCGGCGGGAGAACCGTCGCCGGATTCCTGGGCAAGGCCGCGGCGCGAGCCCAGCCGAGACCACCGGCAGGCACGCACTGGTCAACCCGCGTCGCCCCGCCATCGGCGGCGTGCACGCCTGAAAGAATGCCCGCGGCGAGCGAACGGCGGTCCGAGCGCCCCCTCGGCAACCACGTCATGAGCTCGCCTTCGCCGGAAGCGGTTCGCCCGTACCCCCGAACGCGACGAGCCGCTCTCGGTAACCACTCCGGTCCCCACCGCGATTAATCGAAAATTCTCGGCAGAACACCTAGCGAAGGCAGTAATCGGTCGCTAGGTTGATGATCACAAACGCAGCGCGATTCCGGCCAGGGAACCCGCTGCCATCCCCCGAACTCCGCGGGCCGGTGCCGTTGCACTCCCCTCCCCCGACCGGCACCGGTCCGCGGTCTCCAACCCTTGTCAGCTGACCGTTTTCACCCGCGTGACCAGCACCGCGGCGATGACTGTGGACAGCGCCGAAGCCGCGAAGAGGCTCGGATATCCGCCCAGGCAGGCCAGGATCGGCGCGGTCAGCATCGGCGCCACCACCTGCGGCAGCGAGTTCGCGATGTTGATGACTCCGAGGTCCTTCCCCCGGTCCTGCGCGGTGGGCAGCACCTGCGTCAGCATCGCCAGCGCGACGGCCATGTACGCACCGAATCCGACGCCCAGCAACGGTGACGCCGCGAGCGCGGCGGTCCAGTTCTGCCGGACGACCAGCAGCAGCGCGGCGACGGCCATCACCGCGGCCGCCGCGAGGACGTAAGGCTTGCGCCGTCCGGACTTGTCGGAGAAGTGCCCGGCGACGAGCGCGCCGACGACGAGGGCGGAACCGTAGAGGCCCATCATGATCAACAGTCCGGTGTCCGGGTCTTCGTAGTGCACCGCGTCCTTGAGGAAGAACAGCAGGTACAGCGTCCCGAAGGCGTTGCCGAGATTGATCATGAAGTGGCAGCCCCACGCCCAGGCGAAGTCCGGATGCCTGCGCGGGGAGATCCACAGGTTCGAGAGCACGTCGCGCGTCTTGGCCGACGGCCGGTACGCGACCGGCAGCCGTGCGTCGGGCGTGCGCAGGACGAACGCCGCCGCGCCCGCCAGCACGATGGCCGCGCATACGGCGTAGCCCAGCGGCAGGCCGGCGAGGTCGAGCATCACCACGACCACCACCGCGCCGAGCACGGTGCCGAGCATCTGCGCGATGCCGACGAGCCCGCCGACCTGCGCGCGCTGGGGCACGGGCACCCGGTCCGCGATCGCCGAGACCAGCATCGCGAGCATTCCGTTCAGGCCCGCCTGCACCAGGCACCAGCCGAGCACCATGACCGCGACGTTCGGCGCGAACGCGAGGACGAGCAGTCCGGCCGCGGCGACCACGGCACCGGCCACGGTCCACGGATGACGGCGTCCCCGCGCGGAACAGGTGCGGTCCGAGAGCAGGCCGACGGCCGGGTTGGCGATCAGCGCGACGACCGCGCCGACCCCGGTGACCAGGCTGAACACGGCTTCCTTGGTGGCCGCGTCCAGGATTTCGGCCTGTTTCGGCAGCAGGACCTGGATGGGCGCGTAAACCCCGAGCCAGAGCGCGATGTTCGCGAAGAACAGCAGGCTCATCCAGCCCGCGCGAACCCTGGCGACCGGTTCGGCGAGCGCCTCGGGCAAGGCACTGACCTCACTCATGGCGGATCAGTTCCCGGTACCAGCCGAAGGAATCCTTCGGTGTCCGCTTCTGCGTCTCGTAGTCGATGTGCACCAAGCCGAAGCGCGGCTGGTAGCCCTTCGACCATTCGAAGTTGTCCATCAGCGACCAGACGAAGTACCCGCGGACGTCGACGCCGGCGTCCATCGCCTCGCGTACCGCGACCAAGTGACTGTCGAGGAAGTCGATGCGCTCCTGGTCGTGGACGTGCCCGTCCTCGGCGACGACGTCGTCGAAACTGCACCCGTTTTCGGTGATGTAGACGGGCGGGAGGTGCTCCCGGTAGCGCTTCTGGAAGGTGACGAGCAGATCGCGCAGGCCGTGCGGGACGATCGGGGAATCGTTGGTGGTCATGGGATATCCCTCGATCGCGCGAAGCTCGAAGGGCAGCGGGTTGCCCTCACCGGGTGCCGCGACGCCCTGCGGCTCGTAGTAGTTCACCCCGTAGAAGTCGAGCGGCTGCGCGATGGTGGGCAGGTCTTCGGCGAAGTGCTTCGGGAGATGTTCGACGACTTGTTCGGGGTATCGGCCCAACAGCACCGGATCCGCGTAGGTGCGGTTGATGAGGGCGTCGATCCATTCGCTTGCGGCCTTGTCCTCCGGCGAATCAGAGGCGGGCCAGATCGGCGAATGATTGTTGGCCGTGCCGACACCGCGGGCCCCGGCCGCGCGCAGGGCTTGGACGGCGAGACCGTGGGCAAGGTTCTGGTGGTGCGCGGTGGGCAGCGCGTCGAGCAACAGCGTCTTGCCCGGCGCGTATTCGCCGATCGCGTAGCCGAAGATCGACATGACCATGGGCTCGTTGAGCGGGATCCACATTTTCACCCGATCGGAGAACCGCTCGCCCAGGATGGCGGCGTACTCCGCGAACCGTTCGGCGGTATCACGGGAGAGCCAGCCACCCTTGTCCTCGAGCGCCTGCGGGAGATCCCAGTGAAAGAGCGTCCCGACCGGGTCGATTCCGGCGGCGCAGACCTCGTCGATGAGCCCGTCGTAGAAGGCGAGGCCTTCCGCGTTGGGCTTTCCGTCGCCGTCAGGTTGGATTCTCGGCCAGGCGAAGGACATCCGGTACGCGCCGACGCCGAGTCCGGCCATCAGCGCGATGTCGCCGGAGTAGCGGTGGAAGTGATCGGCCGCTACCTTGGCGTCCTCCCCTCGCGCGATCTTCCCCTCCGTTTCAGTGAACGTGTCCCAAATGGACTGTCCTCGGCCGCCCTCTTCGGTCGCCCCCTCGATCTGGAAGGCGGAGGTCGATACACCCCACAGGAAGTCGGACGGGAAGGTCGGATTTTCCACCGGCTGAACACCTTTCCTCTTCAGGCACGCCGAACATGAAAAGTTCTCAGATACTATGCCTTCACTCGACCGTGGGGAACCCTGTCGGCACGATAAAGTCGCAGATCAGCGAAGGAGGAGCCCGAGTGTCCGACATCCAGGCCGCGAAACCGCAGGCGGAGACAACTCCGCTCCGGCGGCAACCCGTCCAGCAACGCAGCGCCAAGCGGGTGGAGCAGATGCTCGACGCCAGCGCCCAGCTGATCGACGAGCTCGGTTACGACGCATTGACGACCACGCTGATCGCGAAGCGCGCGGGGGTGGCCGTCGGTTCGCTGTACCAGTTCTTCCCCGACAAGCGGGCCGTGGTGCAGGCGCTGACGCAGCGCAACCTCGAACGGTTCGTCGCTTCGGTGTCCGAAACCCTGAACGACCTCGCACCCGAACACTGGTGGGATGTCGTGGACTCGATCCTCGACATCTATCTCGACATGCACCGGGAGGTCCCCGGGTTCTCGAAGGTCCACTTCGGTGACGTCGTGGACCGGCAGCTTCTCGACGAGACGCGCGACAACAACGCCGTCATCGTCGACGCGCTCACGGAGATCCTTTCGGCGCGGATCTCGTCGCCGCTGGACGACATCCGGTTCGCGCTGACGATCGCGAACGAGACGGCCGACGCGCTGCTGAAGCTGGCTTTCCGTCGCGACCCGCGCGGGGACGAGCGGATCGTGGCGGAGGCGAAGTCGGTGGTGAAGGGGTACCTGGCGGGCAAGTTCGGCGAGGCCTGAGGTTTCTGGCGGTTGAAGGGGACTTCGCCCGCGTCGAATGCGGCGAAAGTCCCGTTCGCGTCGGGTTGGTCCACTATGGACTGAACTCATTGGTGCCTGGCTGCCCCAGGCTCGGCGTTGGCGAGCGTGTCCTGAAGGCCGCCTTCAGGACGTCCGACGTCCCGAAGGCGGCCTTCCCGCCGCCGATGGATCCCCCTTACTCCATTCGAGTCCACCGGCGAGCGGACCCAGAGCCCCCTCAGTCACACAACCCCCACCAGCCACGCGCTCACCCACTCTGACCTGGTGTTATCCAGTTATCCACACAAGTTGTCCACACCCACCCGCAGTTGTGGACAACCTCGCCTCCCACCCCTCGCGACCCGATCCCCCGACACCCCCTCCCGATACGCTGGTGCGGGGCGCGCCCCCCTGGGACGGGTGGGGGGTGGGGTTACGCGGTCAGCCGAAGTTTTGGGACTCGCCTCGGTAGGTGGGGACGGTCCGGTCGACGCGGTCACCGAGGACGACGTGGTAGTGCGTGAAGCGTTCGGCGAGTTCGCCGGCTTTCGCGTGGCGTAGCCAGACGCGATCGCCGAGCCGCAGGTGGCGGGCGGCTTCGCCGGAGACGGGGGTCTGGACTTCGCCTGCCCCCTCGAACCCGAGCAGCGAGAGACCTTCGGGCAGGTAAGGCGTCGGCTGTCGCGAAGACTCCGTTGGGCCAGAAGCGATGTAGCCGCCGGAGAAGAGCGTCGCGACCTTCGGTGCCGGGCGCCGGACGACGGGGAGCGCGAACATCGCGGCCGGACGCGGCGAGAAGTGCGCGTAGCCGTCAAAGAGCGTGGGACCGATCAAGCCGGAGCCCGCGGCGACTTCGGTGACGGCCGCTTCGGCACCGGTCGATTCGACGCTGCCGCTGCCACCGCCGTTGACGAACTCGAGGTCCGCCAGTTTCCGCACGACGCGAACAGCGGCCGCGCGGCGCTTCGCGATTTCCACAATGGACTTCCGCTGCATCCAGCCGATGACCGAGTTCCGGACACCGCTGCCTGCCGCGTCGCCGAGCCCGGCGATCTGACCTTCGTAGGCCATCATCCCGACGAGCCGGAAACCCTTGCGGGACAAGATGGTTCGCGTCAGATCGGCGGCCTGACGCGGGCTGAACACCGGCGAACGCCGGGTGCCGACGTGCACACCGGGCAGCGGCCGCCACGAAGCGTCGAGTTCGAGACAGACCCGGATTTCGGGATGGTCCTGCCCCAGCGCGGCATCGACCAGATCCAGGTGTTCCGGTGAGTCGACCATGATCGAGATCGCCGCCCGCGCGCGGTCGTTCGCCGCCAGCCGCCGCAGCGCACCGTGGTCGGCGGTGGGATACGCGACCACGATGTCGTCGGTCGTCCCCTGCTCGACATGCCAGACGGCCTCGGCGAGCGAATAGCACATGAGGCCCTCGAAGCCGGGCCGCGCGAGCACTCGCGTCAGCAGATACCGGCAGCGGACGGACTTGCTGACCACGCGGATCGGCTTGCCGCCCGCCCGCCGCAGCAGGTCGGCGCCGTTCGCGTCGAACGCATCCAAGTCGACTATCGCGAACGGAGGATCCAGATCCTTCGTCGCCAAGTCGTACACCGTCGCACTGGTCACCCGCACTAAGGTACGACAGAAGGGCTTGAAACGCGAATACTATTCACTTACTGTTTCGGCACTCACAACGACAGTTAGGTGGGCGCATGACTCGGTGGACCAACTGGGCCGGTACCGCGGCGGCCACCCCCCTGCGCGTTCACCGGCCGCGTGACACGGACGCCATCGCCGAGGCGATCAGCCGGTCCGCCGCGGACGGACGGCGCCTGCGCCCGCTGGGCAGCGGCCACTCGTTCACGGCGATCGCCGCGGCGAATTCGGACGCCATGGAGCTGACCGGCTGGACCGGGATCGCGTCGGCCGACGTCGAGAAAGGCCTGGTCACGGTCCGATCGGGCACCACCCTCAAGCAGCTCAACGCCGAACTCGACGCGCTGGGGCTGGCGATGACCAACCTCGGCGACATCGACGCGCAGACCGTCGCCGGCGCGATCTCCACCGGCACCCACGGCACCGGCGCCCGGCTCGGCGGAATCGCCACCCAGATCGCGGCACTCGAACTCGTTCTCGCCGACGGCACCGTGGTCACCTGTTCGGCGGACGAACGCCCCGATCTCTTCGCCGCCGCGAGGGTCGGCCTCGGCGCGCTCGGCGTCATCAGCACGGTCACCCTGCAGTGTGAACCGTCGTTCCTGCTCTCCGCTCAGGAGCGGCCGGAGCCACTCGAACAGGTCCTCGAAGGCTTCGACCAGTTCGCCGACGAGAACGACCACTTCGAGTTCTACTGGTTCCCGTACGGCAAGAACGCACTGGTCAAGCGCAACAACCGGCTCCCGGCGAGCAGCGAACGCAGGCCACTGAGCAGGGTTAAGGAATTCGTCGACTACGAGATCACGGAGAACGTCGCGTTCGGCGGGCTGTGCCGTCTCGGCCGCGCGGTGCCGAAACTCGTGCAGCCACTCGGCAAGTTCGCCTCGAACATCCTCTCCGCCCGCGAGTACAGCGACACGTCGCATCGCGTCTTCGTGACCCATCGCGGCGTGCGATTCGTCGAGTCGGAGTTCGCGATCCCCCGCGAAGCACTGCTCGACGTCTTCGCCGAACTCCGCGCGTTCGTGCCGAAACTGGAGAACCCGATCGCGTTCCCGGTCGAAGTACGCGTCGCCGCCGCGGACGACATCTGGCTCTCCACCGCGAACGGCCGCGACTCCGCCTACATCGCGATCCACCAGTTCGTCGGCATGCCCTACCGCGAGTACTTCGCCGGATTCGCGTCGATCGTCGGCGAGGTCGGCGGCCGCCCGCACTGGGGCAAGATGCACGACCTCGACGCGACGACCCTCCGCTCGCGCTATCCGCGGTTCGACGATTTCCTGCGGATCCGCAAAGAGGTGGACCCGGCCGGGGTCTTCACGAACACGTACCTCGACCGGGTCCTCGGCACTGTTTAGGCGGTTTCGAAGAGCGCGCTGACGGACTCGCCGTTGTGGATCCGCCGCATCGCCTCCGCCAGCGCGGGCGCGATCGACAGGACCCGCAGTTTCGGGCTCTGCTCCTCCGGCGGGATCGGCACCGTGTTCGTGCAGACGATTTCGAGCACGTCGGGCTGGCCGCCGATCCGCTCGAGCGCGCCACTGGTGAAGAGGCCGTGCGTACAGGCGACCCGGATCGAACGCGGTTTCAGTTCGCGCAACTTGGAGAGCAGTTCGATCACCGTGCTGCCCTTGGCGATCTCGTCATCGAGGACGATCACGTCGCGGCCGGTGATCTCACCGATCACCGAGCTGATCTCGACCCTGTCGTCGGCGAAACGCTGCTTCGCGCCCGCGGCGACCTGAACTCCGAGCAGCCTGGCGAAATGCGCGGCCTCCTTGGCGTTGCCGAGGTCCGGCGAGACCACGGTGGTCGCGGAGAGGTCGTACTGGCGGAAATGCTTGGCCAGCTCCTGCAACGCGTGCAGGTGATCGACCGGGACGCTGAAGAATCCGTGCACCTGCGGCGAGTGCAGTGTCATCGCGAGGACTCGACCGGCGCCGGCGGTCGCCATGAGATCGGCGACGAGACGGCCGCCGATCGAGATCCGTGGCGCGTCCTTCTTGTCCGACCGGGCGTACGAGTAGTGCGGCATGACGACGGTGATCCGCTTCGCCGAAGCACCCCGCGCGGCGTCCAGCATCAGCAGCAGTTCGACGAGGTGCTCCTGCACCGGCCGCACCAGCGGCTGGATCAGGAAGACGTCGCGCTCACGGCAGTTCGCCTCGAGCTGGACTTCGAGGCAGTCGTTGGCGAACCGCTGCACCCGCACGGGACGCAGCGGAACACCGAGATGGGTACAGATCTCTTCGGCGAGCTCGGGATGTGCGCTACCGCTGAAAACCGCGATGTCCTCGCGCAAGGACCTACTCCGTTCACTCAGGGGCTCGTAGTGGAATGACACTCGCATCCTGAGCCGCCGCCACGCGGGTGCCCTCGAGAGCTGAGGAACCGGTGACCGGGGCCGATACGGTGGACAAGCGTGGAATCACGGACTCGCCCGGTGGCCGCACCTGGTCTCCACCGGCTGACGACTGTGTCGCCACGGGGACCGGCGGCGGTGTCGCTGCCGAAACCGGGCTCGGCAGCGCATCCGCCGGATCGGGCTCCAGATAGTAGGCGGCCACGACTTCGAGACCGCCCTTGTCCGGTTTGACGTCCACCGCGGTGATGACACCGTTCACGCCGATGTCCCGGCGAACATGCTCGACGAACTCTCGGGCATGCCTCAGCTCGCGATCACCGTTCGCTCGTGCCCACTCCGCCAGCAGCCGTTTGTCCTCGGACTTCCGCCGCTCCATTCTCTGGAACCAACTATCAGGGTCGGTCATCTGAACGGCCTCCACAACGCGATCTTCCCTTACCCCCTGACAAACGCGCGGCGCGGCTCATCCGGTTCAGAGCGCGGAAACAGCCTGAGAGATAGGAGTGTCACCCGAGATCGCTTCGAGGACGCGTCCCGCCGTGGACGGATCGTCGAGCAGCGCGACCAGAAGCGCGGCGACGTCCTGGCGCGGGATCGGCCCTCGTCCGGTCGCTTCCGCGATCCGGATCTCGCCGGTGCCGTCGTCGTCGGTGAGCTGCCCCGGCCGCAGGATCGTCCATTCGAGATCGCGGGCGCGCAGATCGTCCTCGGCCGCCTTCTTGGCCTTGAGATAGATCCGGAAATCGTCCGGTACTTCGGCGGTCTCCGCTTTGTCCGCTCCCATGGAACCGACCTGGATGTGCCGCCGCACGCCCGCCTGTTCGGAGGCCGCCGCGAAGAGTTCCGCGGCGGCCCTGTCCACAGTGTCCTTACGAGCCGCGCCGCTGCCCGGCCCGGCTCCGGCGGCGAAGACCGCGGCGTCGGCGCCGTCGAGCACCTTGGCGACGGCGTCCACATCGGACTTTTCCAGGTCGAGGACGGCGGCTTCGGCGCCGATCGCCTCGAGGTCGGCGACGTGATCGGGGTTGCGCACGATCCCCACCGCCTGATCACCGCGCGCGGCGAGGAGTTTCTCCAGCTTCAGCGCGATCTGTCCGTGTCCACCCGCAATGACTACTCGCATATTCGCGAGAGTAGTGGTTCTACTCGACTTCGGCAGGGGCCTCGGTGGCGCGCAGCAGCTGGTCATAGACGATCTCGTTGACCAGGCGCGAGACCGGGTCCTCGTCCAGGATCATGCGCTCGTTGTGGCCCTCGAGGTCGAGGTCGGTGACCGCGTTGGGGTCGGCGGCGACGATGCCGAGCCCGTAGGCGCGGGCACGCGGGAGGCAGTTGCCGACGTAGTCCTCCGTCAGTACGGCGGGCGATGGGAGCACCATCGCGGCCTCGCCGTAGCGTGCGAACGGGACCGCTGAGGCCATCGCGGTGCGCCAGTGCCGGGCGACCGCGAGGACGCCGATGATCTCGGCGGCCGGCGCGGGTGCGGTCGCGGCCAGCTCTGGCCATGTCCAGGTGTCGACGGTGGCGCGATCAACGACGGGACCCATGCCCATCGCGATGCGCTCCGCGTGCACGTCGGTACGGAGCCGGGCGACCACGCAGATCTTCCGGCCGAGCACGGTGGTCTCCGGCAACACGATGCCGTTCCAGCCGAGCAGGGCCGCTGCCTTGCGTGAAAGCTCCTCGACGCTCGCGGGCAGTTCGATCGGCGGCACCACCCGGCTCGGCAGTGACCGGCTGCGCTTCGCGCCACCGGCGACCGTCGAGCTCTCCATGTTCGGTGTAGCCGCCACGTTCCGCCTCCTTCGAACCTGGTTTCCCTAAGGCTCTTCATCCCGTGCCGCCTCGGAGGAAGCGGCACATGACCTGTCTAACAGGGCGGGGACGCGGGGGCGCCGGACAAGGCGAGTGGCTGCGATCGACGGCGCCTTGTCATCGGTGACCGGTCGGTAGGCGGTCGTTCGACTTCAGTCCGACCGTGCCGCCAACCGAGTGAGAGCGAGGTAAGTGGTGTTACCCGGTGTCTCCGAACGGTCACGGGTATGGACTGCCCGCCACCGAACACAGGTGCGGCAAAGGAAGCCGGGCGCTGGTCCGTTCGGCCCAGTGCCCAGTCGTTCCACTGTGGACGTTCTCCGAGGGGCTTCGCAGGTCGAGGTCATGAGACGGTCGCGGTGCGAAGGAGTTCATCGACGCCCGGTGTCCGCCACTCGTCCATCACCACGATTTGCCTGTCCGCAACGAACCAGATCCGCTGGGTCACCTGTGCCTCGCCGCTGCCACCCGTCTGTCCACGAGGAACACAGTTGACGATCCACTCCTCGTAGGTCGCCGTCGCGGTGCCGATCGGTGCGGTGGTGGAAATCGTCTTGGTCGCGTCACCCTCTTGGCGGAGGTCCTTGCGGCCGGCGGCGTTGCAGGCACGGCCGCCCGCGCTGCGCCGGTACAGCTCGCCCGGCCGATAGGTCGGCTGCTCCGCGGATTCCTTCGTGTTGTCGGTCACGAGGAAGTAGCGGCAGTTGAAGTACTTCTTCGGATCCGGGCAGCTCGAATCGACGATCACCTTCTCGAGTCCCTGCGGCACCGCCGTCCAGCCCGGCGGCAGGTGCAGGGTCAGCGCGCCGACCGTGACGTCGGTGAGCCCTTGCGCGGGAGGCGCGGCCGAGGTCGGCTTCAGCGGCTTTCCGCCGGTCATGCCCGCGACGAGGTCCGGGTTCAGGAGTTCGGCCACCTTGTCGTAGGGCAACGAGTAGTCCTGGACGGCGCAGGCGGTGGAAAAGCCGAGATCGGTCATGTTGACGGTGACCTCGACGGCCGCCGGTGTGAACGCGAGCCACACCTTCCGCTCGTCGGTGAGGTCCGCCGCCTTGATGGGCCGGTACGGGAAGGTGGTGCTGACGGGTCCGCACTGCTCCCGATCGGGCCAGATCCGTTCGGAGAGGATCCGCAGGCCGTCGTCGGTGAACTTCCCGGGGGCGAACAGCTCCGCGGGGGTGAGGGCCTTGCCCTCCTTCAGGTCGATGGTCACCGTGGCGCGGCCGTAGCTCCAGGTCGGATGCGGTTTGTTCGCGAGATCGTGCGAATAACGCACCGAGAGGTACCGCTCGTTCTGCGTCCGCACCTCGGCCTTCGTGATCAGGGTGTACGGCCCGCGTTCCGGCTCCAGCTTGGCGGCGCCGGGACCGGTCTTGCGGTTCCACTCGTCGATCGGCGCGGTCAGGGCGTCGTTGACCCGCTTCAGCCAGGCTTGGTCGGTGGACCCGGCCACCTCCGGGTAGTCCCCGGTGTAGGCGAGGTTCGTTCCGGGAACGGTGCCGGTGCGGTTCTTCATGTCGACCTTGAGCGCGACGGCCTGCTGAGTCGTCGGCGGCGACTCCGGCGGGGTGCTCGCGTCGGAGAAGACGACCACCGAGCCGACCACCGCGGCCGTCGCCGCGACGACACCGATGGCGATCTTCAGCCCGGCCGCGATCCCGCCGGTCGACGCGGCCACCGCGCCCGTCCCGGCGGCGACCCCCGGCGCGGCCGCCGTACCCGCGCCGAGCAGGGCCAACGGCGTCACCGCGGCGAGCAGGCCCGTCGCCTTCGCCAGCCGTGACCAGCCCTTGCGTTCCCAATCTTCGCCGTAACCCGCACGGGCGACGCGTTCCAGTTCGCCGACGAACCTGAGCGCGTCGACCGGTCGTTTCGACGGGTCCTTCGCCATCCCCAGTGCGACGATCTCGTGCACCGGCCCGGGCGCTTCGCCGAACGGGATGGGTGCGTGTTCGTGCAGCGTGCGGAGCACTTCGGTGTCGTCGGCCTGATAGGGCCGGTGCCCGGCGACACACTGGAAGAACACGCAGGTCGCGGCGTAGACGTCGGTGGCGGGAGTGGCCTGTCCACCCGCCCATTGCTCGGGCGCCATGTACGCCGGGGTGCCGACCGCCGGGCCCAGCTCACCGGCCAGGACCGCCGTGCCGAAGTCGACCAGCTTGCTCTCGCCGGTGTCGGCGACGAGGACGTTGCCCGGTTTGTAGTCGCGGTGGACGACGCCGACGGAGTGCGCCGCGGCCAGCCCGAGCAGTGAACCCTTCAGCACCGCGAGCGCGGCTTCGGGTTCGAGGGCGCCTTCGGCCTGAAGTACCGCGCGCAGCGAGACGCCGTTGATCGCCTCCATCACGATCGCCGCGCCCTGCGGTGTCTCGAAGAACTCGTAGAGCCGGACGACGTGCGTACTCGACACCCGATGCAGCGCCAGCGCTTCCTGCCGGAACGCGGTCAGGTACGCGGGGTCTGCGGCGAAGCGGGAGAAGAGGTATTTGATCGCGACGAGATGGCCGGTGTTGTCCTGGCGTGCCAAGACAACGCGGCCGAACGTGCCCTCCCCCAGCTGTTCGAGTTCGGTGAAGCCGGGCAGTCTCCACTCATCGGTCAGTGCCACCGTGCCTCTTCCAGAATCTTGTCGAGACCTGGAGTGTTCCATTCGTCGACGACCACGAGCCGCGTTTTCGGCAGGAACCACACCCGCTGGGTCACGACCCCGCCACCGGAACACGTGAGCTGCCATTCCTCGTAGGCGGCCTTCCTCGTCCCGATCGGCCGCAGCTCATTCACCCGCAAGACGGGCGAACCCTGCGTTTCGCCCGGCGCCCCGAGGGAAAGACACGGACGCGGACCGGTCGAGCGGTGGTACGGCTTGCCCGGTTCATACGCCGGAGTGGACGGATCGACCCGTGAATTGTCACTGAAGAGAACGTGTGCGCACTGCGCTCCCGCGCACTGGTCGGCGGTCACCAGAGAGCGCTCGGGTGTCGCGCTGGAGCGCAGCGACCACTTTTCCGGCGTGGTGATGGTGAACGCGCCGACGTCGGTCTCTTTGGTCCGGTGTGCCGGTGTGTCGCCGAGCAGCTTCTTGACCCTGGGACTCAGCAGGCCGAGCAGCCGGTCGTACGGCACGGTGACCGTCGTCGGGTTGCAGACCATCGGATACCCGAGCGCGAAGGCCCTGAGGTGGAAGACCATCCCGCTCGCCGCGGGCGCCGCCTGCACGACCGCCGCGTCTTCGGTGTACCGATCCGACATCGACCGGGCGGGAAGACGCTTCGGCTCCGATGGCGGCTCGGCGAGGCACTCACCGGGTTTGGCCGAGGCGTAAAGCCGCTCTTCCAGTGCCAGCATCCGCTCGGCGTTGCCGTCGACGTCGTCGAACAGGTCCGGGGTCGAGATCACGTCGCCGCCGGACAGGTCGATCACGAGGGTGAGGACGTCGTAGCCGCCGTGATTCCCGAGCTGCACCGTGTCGACAGAGCGTTCGTAGACGACCGAGAGCAGCTTGTCGTCCTGGCGCAGGACCTCGGCCTTGGTGGTCATATGCGGGATGTCGCCGTCGGGTTCCTTCTCCGGCGGGTTGCCCGGCGACCAGACGCTCGTGAGCCAGCCGTCGACGGGCGCCATCAGTGCCTTGTTGACCCGCTCCTCGACGGCCTTGTCCTTCAGGCCGGTGATGCGGACGTACTTGCCGTTGAAGTCGAAGCCGTCGAGCCTCTCGGCGCGGGTGAGGACCTCGACCTGCATGGCGGCGAGCGTCGTCGTCGGTGGTGGCGGCGGGTCATCGCTGTCGGCGTCGACCACCACGACCGTGCCGACGGCGGCCGCGGTGACGGCGGCGATCGCGGCGGTCACCTTGAGGCCGAGCGCGATCCCGCCGCCAGTGGTCGCGGCGGCGCCGCCCGCGATGACCGGCGCGGCGGCCGTCCCGGCCCCGAGCAGCGCCAGCGGGGAGAGGGCGACCAGGACACCGGCGCCCTTGGCGAGCCGGTGCCAGCCGTTGCGCTCCCAGTCGTCGCCGTACGCCTTCCGCGCGGACGACTCCAGTTCGGCGACGAACTCGGCCGCGCCCGACGGCCGCTGGGCGACGTCCTTCGCCATGCCGCGTGCGATGAGGTCACGGACCGGTTCGGGGACCTCGCCGAACGGGATCGGCGCGTATTCGTGCAGCGTGCGCAGCACTTCGGTCCGTTCGGCCTCGTACGGCCGGTGTCCGGCGACGCACTGGAAGAACACGCAGGTCGCGGCGTAGACGTCGGTCGCGGGGGTGGCGATCCCGCCGGACCACTGCTCGGGCGCCATGTACGCGGGGGTGCCCGCGGCGACACCGGTCTGCCCGGCGAGCACGGCGATGCCGAAGTCGACGAGCTTGCTTTGCCCCTCCCGGGTGACCAGGACGTTGGCCGGTTTGTAGTCGCGGTGGACGGTGCCCGCGGCGTGCGCGCCGGCGAGGCCGAGCAGCGAGCCCTTGAGGATGGCCAGCGCGGCTTCGGGTTCGAGCTTCTCCTGGCGGCCGAGGATCTCTTTCAGGGAGATTCCGTGAACCGCTTCCATGATGATGGCGGCACCCTGTGGGGTTTCCACGAACTGGTGCAGACGGGCGATGTGCGGTCCCGAAACGCGGCTCAGGATCTGCGCCTCGTAGCGGAATTCGGCCAGCCGCCGTGGGTCCGCCGCGAACCGTGTGTACAGGTATTTGATGGCCACGACCTGGGCGGATTCCTCGTGCCGCGCCAGCACGACACGCCCGAACCCGCCCTCGCCGAGCGACCCCATCTCGGTGAAACCCGGCAAGGCCCAGTCGTCCACAGATTCCTCCGCGATTCCCGATCGTGTCCCCTTGGAGGTGAGCTGCGCCGCAGCGGTTCCCCGCCTTCCGGGTTTAGGGTTACTCGTCGGTCACTTAGCCCGTTGCGATGGAGGAACGATGCGTTCGCCGAAGGATTTCTTCGCCCCGCTCGCGGTTGGGGCGCCGGAACCGCTCCGCCAGATCCCCGTGCCTCCTTCGCGGATGATCCACTTTTTCGATCCCGGCAACGAGAAGATGGCCGCCAAAGTGCCGGATCTCGCCAAGAAGGTCGACGTCCTGCTCGGGAACCTCGAAGACGCGGTGCGCGCGGACCGCAAAGAGGCCGCGCGGAGCGGGCTCGTCACCATCGCCAAGGCGAACGACTTCGGCAAGACGCAGCTGTGGACCCGCGTCAACAGCCTCGACTCGCCGTGGGTGCTCGACGACCTGATCACGCTGGTCACCGAGATCGGCGACAAACTCGACGTGATCATGGTGCCGAAGGTCGAAGGCGCGCAGGACATCCACTACGTCGACAGGCTGCTCGCGCAGCTCGAAGCGCGGGCGGGCCTGACGAAACCGCTGCTGGTGCACGCGATCCTGGAAACCGCCGGCGGCGTCGCGAACGTCGAGGAGATCGCCGGCGCGAGCCCCCGGATGCAGGGCATCTCACTCGGCCCGGCCGACCTCGCCGCGAGCCGCCGGATGAAGACCACCCGGGTGGGTGGCGGACACCCCGGTTACCTCGTGCGCACGGACCCGATCGGCGACGACCTGAACGAGGGACGCACGACGTATCAGCAGGACCTCTGGCACTACACCGTCGCGCGGATGGTCGACGCCTGTGCGGCGAACGGGATCCTGCCGTACTACGGGCCGTTCGGCGACATCCGCGACGTCGTGGCCTGCGAGGACCAGTTCCGCAACGCGTTCCTGCTCGGTTGCGTGGGTGCGTGGAGCCTGCACCCGGTGCAGATCGACATCGCCAAGAAGGTGTTCTCGCCCTCGCCCGAAGACGTCGCGTGGGCGCGGCGCGTGATCGCCGCGATGGGTGACGGCACCGGCGCCGTGATGATCGACGGGAAGATGCAGGACGACGCCTCGGTGAAACAGTGCCGGGTGGTCGCCGAACTCGCCGACGCGCTGGCCGCCGACGACCCCGAACTCGCCGCCGCCTACGACGCGGCCACTCAGGAGGCTCAAGCATGAATCCCCGACGTTCCGTCCTCTACATGCCCGGTGCGAACGAAAGAGCGCTGGAAAAGGCGAAGACGCTCGACGCCGACGCGCTCATCCTCGACCTCGAAGACGCCGTCGCGCCCGACGCGAAGGAAGCCGCTCGTGAGCGGGTCTGCGCCGCCGCGTCGTCGAAGGAGTACGGCGAGCGCGAGGTGACCATCCGCGTCAACGGCCTCGACACCGAATGGCACGACGCCGACCTCCGGGCCGCCGCGCAGGCGGGTCCGGCCGCGATCGTGGTGCCGAAGGTGAACTCCGCCGCCGAGGTGCACAACATCGAGCGCGCGCTGGAACTCGGCGGCGCGCCCGACCACACGAAGATCTGGGCGATGGTCGAAACCCCGGTC
Organism: Amycolatopsis coloradensis; assembly: GCF_001953865.1. Classification (GTDB taxonomy): domain Bacteria; phylum Actinomycetota; class Actinomycetes; order Mycobacteriales; family Pseudonocardiaceae; genus Amycolatopsis; species Amycolatopsis coloradensis. Next base: position 149,502 of record NZ_MQUQ01000015.1, on the reverse strand, counting down.
GCGATGCTGCACGCCGAGGAGATCGCGTCGGCGTCCGAGCGGCTGACCGTGCTGGTCATGGGCACGAACGACCTGGCGAAGGAACTGCACGCCGAGTTCGTCCCCGGCCGCGCGCCGCTGCTGGGCGGGCTTTCGCTGGCGCTGCTGGCCGCGCGGGCGACCGGCAAGGTGATCCTCGACGGCGTCTACAACGACGTGCAGGACCTCGAAGGCTTCGAGGCGGAGTGCCTGCAAGGGCGCCAGTTCGGCTTCGACGGCAAGACGCTGATCCACCCGGCCCAGCTGGAGCCGTGCAACCGGATCTTCGCGCCGTCGGAGGAGGAGATCGAGCGGTCGCGCAAGATCATCTCGGCGTTCGAGGAGGCGCGGGCGGCCGGGCAGGGCGTGGTGACCGTGGACGGGCGGATGATCGAGAACCTGCACGTGGACAACGCGCGGCGGATCCTGGCGCTGGCGGAAGCGATCGGCACCTGACGCGTTTCGTCCTCTAGTTGCGGTGGTTGCGTGTTCAAGTAGGCAACTCATATGGACGCCTGCCTAAGCTGTACGCATGACCCAACACCGGCTTACGTCGATCGAAATCGAGGGTTTCACCTCGATCCGTTCGGCGCGCGTCGACCTGGGCGCGATGAACGTGCTGATCGGAGCGAACGGCGCGGGAAAAAGCAACTTCGTCCACGCGCTCGAGCTACTCGGCCGGATCGTCGAAGGCGAGCTGGGCTTGTTCGTCGGGCTCAACGGCGGGGCTTCAGCGCTGCTGAACGTCGGCGGACCAGCACCCCGGATACATCTTCGTCTGGAGGCCGAGACCAGCTCATATGAAGCCGCTCTAGTCCCGGCCACCAGCGACGAACTGGTCTTCGAAGCAGAAATCCTGTACTCCCGAGCAGGGGAGAACTTCCAGCCCTACGTTCAGCCGCTTGGGCGCGGGCATCGAGAAACACGGCTACCGGACGAGGTTGATCGGGCCCCGGGAGGGATCGCATCACGCTTCACCCACCTCCTCCGAGGCTGCAAGGTCTACCACTTTCATGACACCAGTGCCGACGCACCGGTCAAACGCCTTGTCTCAACGGCGGACGACATAAGCCTGCGAAACGACGCCGGAAATCTCGCCGCTTATCTGTACCGCTTACAGCGAACTGGAGATCCTGCCGAGCGCTCTGCTTACCGCAGGATAGTCGGCGCTATCCGTCTTGTAGCGCCATTCTTCCGAGATTTCGTCCTCAAGCCCGACAACAACGAGCGAATTATTTTGCGTTGGCAGCAAAAAGAATCCGATGCGGTCTTTTCAGCCAACCAGATGTCGGATGGCACACTACGGTTCGTCTGCCTGGTAACGCTTTTGCTGCAGCCAGAGCTGCCAGGTCTTGTGGTGCTGGATGAACCGGAACTCGGACTGCACCCGTTCGCGATCGTTCAGCTGGCCGATCTGCTGCGTCAGGCGTCACGGCGCAGCCAGGTTCTCATCGCCACCCAGTCCGTGACTCTCATGAACCAGTTCGAAGTCGACGACCTGATAGTGGTCGAACGCAAGTCGGGAGAATCCGATTTCACTCGGCCGGATCTCTCCGCCCTGGAAGACTGGCTTGCCGACTACTCGCTTGGCGAGCTATGGGAGAAGAACTTGCTGGGCGGGCGCCCTACCCGGGAGGATAACAGTCGCGGATGACAGCCGAGTATCGACATCTACATCTCCTGGTCGAGGGGCAGACCGAGGAAACTGTGGTCAACAACGTCCTGGAACCCTATCTGCAAGACCGAGGGTGGACGATCACGAAATCGATCGTGACGACCAAGAGGCCCACCGCCGGACCTGCCAGTCATGGCGGCGTGAGCAGCTGGGCCAAGCTTGAGCACGAAATCAGGCTATTGCTGAGGAACAGCGACATCCACACCCTCACCATCCTGTTCGACTACTACGGTTTCCCTCGCGATAGCCCCGGCATGGGAAACAGGCCTTCATCCTCCGTTTACGAGCGGGTAGAACATGTGGAGAAGGCTCTCGTTTCGGCGATTTCCGATACGCGCTTCGTTCCTCACCTGATCTTGCATGAACTCGAGACCTGGGTCTTCGCCGCCGCCGAGCAGCTCGGCTGGCTGTTTTCCGGCAGTGGCCTCACGGAGCGACTCCTGAAGGACGTAGAGGGCGCGGGCGGCCCAGAGCTGGTGAACGACGGCCCGAACACCGCGCCCTCGAAACGACTCGCTCGCTACTGTGCCAGCTATTCGAAGACCAACGACGGCCCCTTGGCCATAGCGGACCTTGGCATCGAAGGGCTGGCTGCCCAATGCCCCCATTTCGCCGCCTGGCTCGCCGAACTCGGCTCCAGGGCCTGACGCGTTTCGTCCTCTAGTTGCGGTGGTTGCGCGTGCAACTACCGCAACTAGAGGACGAATTGCGTTAGGGGCAGGGCCAGGGGCGCGAAGGGGGGCGAAGGGTTTCGTAGGCGGCAGCGGCGCGTAGGACGTCTAGGTCGGCGAAGCGGCGGCCGCTGAGCTGGAGGCCGATGGGCTGGTCGTCGCTCGTGTAGCCGCAGTTGATCGAGACCGCGGGCTGGCCGGACATGTTGTACGGCAAGGTGAACGCGATGTGCTCGAACGGGCGGCGCGGGTCGTTGGTCGGCGAAGGCCACTCCGCGGGCGGGGCCGAGACCGGGCAGGTCGGCGACAGGACGACGTCGAAGCGTTCGGTCACGCGCAAAGTCGCGACGGCGATGGCGTCGATCTGCGCGAAGCCGCGGTAGGCGTCGACACCGCTGACGTCGCCGCCGCCGGCGGCCCAGTCGGCGATGTACGGCAGGACCTTCGCGCGGCGGTCTTCGGGCAGCATCGACATGTCCGACCAGGCACGGACGCGCCAGAAGGTGTCGAGCCCATCGAGCATTTCGCGGCGCAGGAACGGATCCACCGGTTCGACGACGGCGCCCGCGGCTTCGAAGGCCCGTGCGGCCTCAGTGACCGCCGTGCGGATGTCGGGCGAGACCGGGAGCCCGACGCCCGGGTCGAGGTGCAGTCCGATCCGCAGGCCCTCGACCTGGGCCGAAAGCGACGTCCAGTCGAGCGACTCGGGCGGCAGCGAGAGGTGGTCGCGACCGTCCACACCGGACAGAACGCTCATCAGCAGCGCGGTGTCGGCCACGGTCCTCGTCATCGGCCCGGCGACCCGCCCGAGGAACGGCGGGTCCACCGGCACCCGGCCGAAACTCGGTTTCAGCCCGACCAGGCCGCACCAGCCCGCCGGCAGCCGGATCGAGCCGCCGATGTCGGTGCCGACGTGCAGCGGGCCGTAACCGGCGGCGGCCGCCGAACCGGCGCCCGCGCTGGAGCCACCGGGCGTGCGCGTGGTGTCCCACGGATTCCGTGACGGGGGGTGGAAGCTCGACAGACCGGACGTCAGCATCCCGTAGTCCGGCATGGTCGTCTTGCCGAGCAGGACCCCGCCGGACTCCCGCACGCGAGCGCCCGCCGGGGCGTCTTCGGGCGCGGGAACGAGCGCGGTCGCGGCCGTACCGAGGGGCACCGGCGTGCCGCGGGTCGCGATGTTCTCCTTGAGGGTCAACGGAACGCCGTCGATCGGGCCGAGCGGTTCCCCAGCGTGCCAGCGGCTTTCGGACGCCTTCGCGTCTTCACGCGCGCCACTCGGGTCGTACGCGTACAGCGCGTGCAGTTCGGGTTCACGCGCCTCGACGCGGGCGAGAACCGCTTCGGTGACTTCGACCGGCGACAACGTTCTCGCTCGGTACTGGGCGATCAGTTCGACGGCGGTCAGATCGGGCAACTCCGGCACAGGGTCCTCCTCACGTCGCGGGTGGTTCGAAGCGGCCGTCGACCGCGGTCCAGCCGCCGTCCACCGCCAGCACGGACCCGGTCACGAACGACGACGCGTCCGAGGCCAGGTAGACGACGGCGCCCGCGAGTTCGCCTGGACGCGCCCAGCGGCCGAGCGCGCCCTTGGTCGCGTAGGCGTCGTACCAGTCCGGATTCGCTTTGATCTGCGCGGTGAGCGGGGTCTCGACGACGCCGGGCGCGATCGCGTTGACCCGCACCCCGGCCGGGCCGAACTCCGCCGCGGCCGTGCGGAAAAGCTGCACCAGACCGGCTTTCGTCGCCGCGTACGGGCCTTGGCCCGGCTCGACGGTCGTACCGCGGATCGAGGAGAACCCGATGATGCTGCCCCGTCCGCGCTCGACCATCCCCGCACCGAACGCGCGGACGACCTCGAAGGTCGCACCGAGGTTCAACGCGATCACCCGGTCGAATTCCTCGCGCGAGTACTCCAGCAACCGCTTGCGTACGTTGGTCGCGGCGGTCAGCACGACGACGTCGATCTCGCCGAGGTCCGCGGCTGCCCGGGCGGCAGCGCCGTCCGAGAGCAGGTCGATCTCGTACGCCTCCCCCGCGCCGGTCTCCTCGGCGGCGGCGACGTCGCGGTCCGCGACGATCACCTCGGCACCGTGCGCGGCCAGCGCCCGAGCGGCTTCGCGGCCGATACCGCTGCCTCCGCCCAGCACCACGGCCCGTCGCCCGTCGAGGCGGAACAGGTTCTCATAGCTCATGGCCGCAGTACCGCCATCCTCGTCACGGTCAGTTCTTCGACCGTGAACCGCGGCCCTTCCCGCCCGATCCCGGAGTCCTTCACGCCGCCGTACGGCATGGTGTCGGACCGGAAACCGGGCACCTCGTTGACCACCACTCCACCGACGTCGAGTTCGTCAAGCGCGCGGAACGCGGTCTGCAAGGACGTGCTGAACACCGAAGCGTGCAGGCCGTAGCGCGACGCGTTGACCGCGTCGAACGCTTCGTCCACAGAGGACACGGTGCGGACGCAGACCACGGGGCCGAAGATCTCTTCGTCCCAGCATTCGAGGCCGTCGGGCACGTCGAGCAGCACCGCCGGACGCAGCACTGTCCCGTCCACGCCGCCGCCGACGAGCCGTGCGCCCGCCGAAGTCGCTTTGTCGACCCAATCCTGAACGCGCCGTGTCGAGCCCGGGTCGATCAGCGCCGAGACCCGCGTCTTCTCGTCACGGGGATCACCGGCGACGACCTCGCCGAGCCTCGCCAGCACGCGTTCGGTGAACTCCTCGGCGACGGCTTCGACGACCAAGACGCGCTGCACTGAAATGCAGGCCTGCCCGGACGCGTAGAACCCGCCGCGCAGCACGGCGTCCACGGCAGCGTCGAGATCCGCGTCCTCGGCGACGACGAGCGCGGCGTTGGAACCCAGCTCCAGCAACGTCTTCGTGGGCGCGGCGTCGCGGGCGATCCGGTGCCCGACCTGCGCGGATCCGGTGAACGACACCGCGCCGACGCGCCTGTCCGTGGTCAGCGCCGCCCCGACGGCGGCGTCCCCGGTGACCAGCTGGACCATCGCGGGCAGGTCGGTCAGCGAGCGCACGAGGTGCACGAGCCACAACGTCGCCAGCGGCGTCTGCGGCGCCGGTTTCACCACCACCGGGCAGCCCGCGGCGATGGCGGGCGCGATCTTGTGCGACGCCAGCAGCAGCGGATAGTTGAACCCGGCGATGCCGACCACGACGCCGATCGGCTTGCGCTTCCAGAATCCGACCAGCCCGTCGCCGGACGGCAGCAGGTCGAGGGGCACTGTCTCGCCGTGCAGCCGCGAGACCTCTTCGGCGGCGGCCTGCCAGGTGACGATCGTGCGGGCGACCTCGACGCGGCAATCCACCAGCGGTTTGCCGGTCTCCAGGACCAGCAGCCGCTCGAAGTCCTCGCGGCGGGCCTCCAGAGCCGCGGCGACGTCGTTCAAGAGCGTGCGCCGAGTACGCGACGGCAGCGCCGCGACCTGCTTGAACACCGCGACGGCCGCGTCGATCGCCCGGGTGGCCAGCTCCGGCGTCCCGACCGGCGCCCGGCCGATCTCGCCTCCGTCGTACGGGAACGTCACCGGCTCGGTGTCCATAGTGGACACCCAACCGTCACCGATCGGCAGTCCCTCCGGGTACTCAAGCATCGTCGCCTCCGTTGCGAAGCCGCGCCAGTTCGGCCCGCAGGTTCGGCGCGGCCGCCAGCAATTCCCTGGTGTACTCGTGTTCCGGCGCGCCGTAGACCTGGTCGACGTCGCCCATCTCGACGATCTCCCCGTGCCGCATCACCGCGACCCGGTCGCATACGTGCCGCACCACGCCGAGGTCGTGCGAGACGAAGACCAGCGTCAGCGAGTACAGCTCGACCAGCGACGCGAGCAGGTCGAGGATCTGTTTCCGCACCGAGACGTCGAGCGCGCTCACCGGTTCGTCCGCGATGAGGACACTCGGGTTCGGCGCGAGCGCCCGCGCGATCGAGATGCGCTGCCGCTGCCCGCCGGAGAACTGGTGCGGGTACCGGCCGGCGGCGTCTTCGGGCAGGCCGACCGCCGTGAGCAGCTCCGAAACCCGCGTGGGATCCCGGCGGCCCAGCGGCTCGGAGATGATGTCGCGAACACGCATCCGCGGGTCGAGCGAACCCATCGGATCCTGGAAGACGATCTGCAGTTCCGACCGCAGGAAGCCGAGTTCGCGTTCGGGCAGCGTGTCGACGCGCTTGCCCTGGAACGAGACACTGCCCGCCGTCGGCTTGTCGAGCGCGGCCAGCAGCCTGACCAAAGTGGACTTTCCCGAGCCCGACTCGCCGACGATCCCGAAGCGTTGACCAGCCTCGACGTCGAAGGAAACGCCACGCAGGGCATGGACGTCACGACGAGTGTAACGGCGTTCCAAACCTCTCACCGAGATCATCATCGGCTCGCCTCCAGATCCGAAGCGGCCAGCAGCTTCTTCGTGTAGTCGTGCTGGGGCATGGTCAGCACGTCGCGTGTGGTTCCCGCTTCGACGATCTCGCCGTCCAGCATCACCAGCACCCGCTCGCACACCGACGCCACCACGGCGAGGTCGTGCGTGATGAACAGCAGTGCGCTCTCCCGCTCGCGGACGCCGTCGAGGATCAGGTCCAGGATCTGCGCCTGCACGGTGACGTCCAGCGCGGTCGTCGGCTCGTCGCAGATCAGCAGCTTCGGATCGTTGGCCAGCGCGATCGCGAGCACCACACGTTGCCGTTGTCCGCCGGACAGCTGATGCGGATACGCGCGGAAAGTCCCGGGTAGTCCCACGGAATCCAGCAAAGCCTCCGCCGCGGCGCGGTGATTCCCGCGATCGCGGTGGATCCGCATCGGCTCGGCCACCTGCGCGCCGACCCGCATCGCCGGGTTCAGCGCCGTCATCGGTTCCTGGAACACCATCGACAGCTCGTTACCGCGCGACCGCGACAGTTCCCTCTCCGACGCGGTCAGCAACTCGCGGCCGTCGAGCTTCACCGAACCGGACGCGCCGAGTTCTTCGGGCAGCAACCCCATGATCGACAACGCCGTCAACGACTTCCCCGAACCGGACTCGCCGATCAACCCGACGCGCTCGCCACGCGCGATGTCGAACGAGACGCCACGGACCAGGTCACCGATGCCGAGGCCGCGGACTTCGAGGGTCATAGCCGCGCCGCCAATCGGGGATCGAGCCGATCGCGGAGGCCGTCCCCGAGCAGGGTGAAACCGAGGACGGCGATGGCGATCGCGACGCCGGGCACGAGCGCGAGCCGAGGGTGCAGGGTCAGGAACACCTGGGACTCCTGCAGCATCCGGCCCCACGACGGCGTCGGCGGCCGCGTGCCGAACCCGAGGAACGACAACGCCGCTTCCGCGAGCACCGCGATCGCGAACGACACGGAAGCCTGGACGATCAGCAGTCCGGAGATGTTCGGCAGCACGTGGCGCGCGGCGATGTTCAGCCGCGACCGGCCCGCCGACCGGGCGGCCAGCACGAACTCGCTGCTCATCACCTGCAGCGTTCCCGAGCGGGCGATGCGGGCGAAGGAGGGGATGGTGGCGATGCCGATCGCCACCATCGCGGTCAGCGTGTCGGCCCCGAACACCGCGCCGAACATGATCGCCAGCAGCAAGGCGGGGAACGCGAGCACGAGATCGTTGACGCGCATGACGAACTCGCCGAGCCACCGCGACGACATCCCGGCGAGGATGCCCAGCGGCGTCCCGATCAGCGCGGCGATCCCGACCGCGACCACGCCGACGTACAGCGTCGTCCGCGCGCCGACCATGAGCTGGCTGAGCACGTCACGGCCGAAACCGTCCGTGCCGAGGACATTGGCGCCGCTGAAGTCGTGCAGCCGATGGGCCGCGTCGACCTTCACCGGATCGAACGGCGTCCACACGAACGAAAGCAGCGCGGCGAGCACGATCACCGCGACCAGGGCGCCGCCGATGACGAGACTGCGATCGCGCATCAGGAACCCCGCAATCTCGGGTCGAGCACCGTGTAGAGGACGTCGACCACGAAGTTCACCAGCAGCACGCCGACCACCAGCACCAGCACGATCCCCTGCACGGACAACAGATCCCGTGACGCCACCGAGTCGAGCAGCATGCTGCCCAGCCCCGGCAGGACGAACACGCGCTCGACGACGACCGCGCCGATCAACAGCGTCGCCAGTTGCAGGCCGAGCACCGTCACCACCGGCACGGCGGCGTTGCGCAGCCCGTGGCGGAACAGCGCCTGGAACGGCCGGAGTCCTTTGGACCGGGCGGTGCGCAGATAGTCCTGCCCGAGTGTGTCGAGCACGGCGGACCGGACGTAACGCGTGAGCACCGCGCCCTGCACCAGGCCGAGCGACAACGCCGGCAGGACGAGGCCGCGCAGGAATTCGCCGGGGTCCTGCACCGGCGGTGTCCAGCCACCGGAGGGCAGCCAGCGCAACCGCACCGCGAAGATCTGCACGAGGATGATGCCGGCGAGGAACGCGGGGATCGCGACGCCGATCTGCGACAGCCCGGAAACCGCGGCCCCGTCGGCCTTCCGGTGCCGCACCGCGGCGAACGTCCCGGCCGGGACGGCGATCAGCAACGCCACCAGCATCCCGGCCCCGACCAGCCACAACGTCACACCGAGCCGGTCGGCCAGCGCGGGTCCGATCTCCTCGCGGGTGACGTATGAGCGGCCGAAGTCGCCTCGCAGGACACCGCCGATCCAGTCGGAGTACTGCGTCACCAGCGGCCGATCGATGCCGAATTCGGCACGGGTCTTGGCGATCAGCTCCGGTGTCGCGTTGACGCCGAGCGCGACCTGCGCCGGATCACCGGGCAGGACGGCCATGAACAGGAACACCACGATGGACGCGACCAGCACACTGGCCACGAGGATCGCCAGGCGGCGCACGATCTTGACCGTCATCGCGGCGCCAATCCCGTGAGATCGAACGACTCGCTGACCTGGTTGCGGACGAACCCGGTCACCTTGTTCTTCGCCACGATCACGTTGGGGAACAGGAAGAGCCAATCAGCGGCGGCGTCTTCGGACAGCCGCCGCGCGACCCGCCGCATCGCCTCGACCTGCTCCTGGGGCGTTCCCGCGTCGGCCTTCGCCAAGTTCTGCCGGACGGATTCGCCGTCGTAACCCCAGTAGTACTTCGGCCTGCCGAACGTGACGATGTCGCGCGCCTCGACGTGCTGGATGATCGAGAGATCGTAGTCGCGGTCGGTGAAGACCTGTTTGAGCCACACCGCCGGGAAGTCCAGCGGTTCGATCGTCACCGTGACCCCGACGTCCGCCAGTTGCGACGCCACCACTTGCGCGGCCGAGACGGCGTACGGCAGGTTGGGAATCCTCAAGCGCAGCGAGGATTTCGGCTGGCCAGCCTCGGCGAGCAGCGACCTCGCCTTCGCCGGGTCGAACGGGTAGGCACCGGAAAGGTCTTCGTACCAAGGATCGGTCGGCGGAACCATGCTGCCGATGAGCGTGCCGCGCCCGGCCCAGGCCGTGTCCAGCAACGCCCTCCGGTCGATGGCGTAGGACAGCGCGCGCCGCACGCGGACGTCGTTCAACGGCGGGCGCGCGTTGTTGAACGCGAGCGTGACCTCGCTGTTCGTCGTGCCTTCGACGACGGTGAACCGGTCGTCGCTCTGGAACTGCGGGATCGAATCCGGCACGGTGATCGCGGAGATGACGTCGATCCCGTTGCTGAGCAAGGCGTTGTTGAGCGCCGTCGGATCCTTGACGTACTTGAGGACGACAGTGGTATAGGCCGGTTTCCGGCCCCAGTACGCGGGATTTTCCTTGAGCACGATGGAATCCCCGCGCCGTCGCGAAGACACCGTGTACGGACCGGTGCCGATCGGTTTGTTCGCGAGATCCGCGACGCCGGTGGGGCTGAACATCGCGCCGAGCCTGCTGGTGAGGCTGAACAGCCAGCCGTTGCTGGGTTTCGTGAGCACGACCCGCGCGTGGTCCGGCGCGACGACGTCGACCCGGTCGACGACGTCCATTGTGGACTTGATCGAAACGGTCCAGTCGGTTTTCACGCGCATCAGCGAGAACTTGACGTCCTCGGCGGTGAACGGTGTGCCATTGCTGAACTTCGCGTCCTTGCGAAGGGTGAAATCGTAGGTCTTGCGGTCTTCCGAGACGGTCCACGATTCGGCGAGCAGCGGCACGATCTTCCCGTCCGCGTCGAGTTTCACGAGGCCCTCGTAGACGTTGTAGAGCAAGGCCTGGGGAATGGCGGCGCCGTCGGTGCGGGTGAAGTCGAAGTTCGCGGGCTCGGCGGTATAACCGACGGCGAGCGTGGTGGGATCCTTGGCCACCGTGGCACTCGAACCGGCGGAGCAGCCGGAAGTCACCAGCAGCACCACGAGCGCCGCCGCGTGGATCCGGACTTTCATCCTGCCCCCTGAACGGTAGACTGGTCTGACCAGTAAACCAGACGAGACGGCAGGGTCAAGATGGAGTTCGAGCCGGTCGCCCCTGTCCGCGCGTACCAGCGTGTCGTCGAACAGATCGAGGAAGCCGTATTCAGCGGCCGGATCAAACCCGGCGATCGGCTGCCGAGCGAACGCGAACTCATGGTGCAGTTCGACGTCGGCCGCTCGACCGTGCGGGAGGCGCTGCGAGTGTTGCAAGCGGCGGAAATGATCCGCTCGCGGCCCGGCGATCCACGCGGCCCCGAGGTGCTGGCCGCTTCACCCGCCGCGCTGCACCGGTCCATGCACCGGCTGGCGCGGGCCGATCACCTCGGCCTCTCCGAACTGCTGCAGTTCCGCATGATCCTCGACGGTTCCGCTCATCTGCTCGCCGCGCGGCTCAGGACCGAAGACCATCTCGCCGAGTTGACCACGGCACTGGAAGCGATGCGCGCGGGCGTCTCGCGGGGTTTCGCCGAATTCAGCCACGCGGACGTCGCGTTCCACGAGGCCATCGCCCGCGCGACGGGGAATCCGCTGCTGGTGATCAGCGGCGAGGTCGTCCGCGGGGTCGTGCTGGAACTCATCGAGGACAAACTGGAGCACGCCGACGACCGGACGGCGTTGATGCGCAATTGGCTGGCGCATCACGAAGAGGTGCTGGGAGCGATCCGGGGCTCCGACGGCGAACGCGCGGCGAGGCTGGCGAAACAGGCGCTTTACGACAACTACGCCGAGTACGTCCCCGCAGAACAACGTCGCCTTCTCCAGCCGCTGCTCGCTTGACCCGCCTCTACACTTGTTCGAGTGGGGGATGCCAAGAAGCCTTCAGCAGCCCGGGAGGGTGTCGGTCTCGCGCTGTCCGGCGGTGGCTACCGCGCGATGTTGTTCCACACCGGTGCCCTGTGGCGGCTCAACGAACTCGGCTGGCTGTCGAAGATCTCGACGTTCTCCAGCGTCTCCGGCGGCTCGATCGCCGCCGGCGTCCTCGCGCACGCGTGGCCGGATCTGCAGTTCGAAAACGGTTTCGCGAACAACTTCTCCGACAAGGTCGTCGCACCGATCCGCGCTCTGGCACGTACGCGGCTGGACGTCCCGGTCACCTTGCGCGCCATGGCCGTGCCGTGGCGCAGCGCCGGTGAGGAACTCGCGCGGGTGTACGCGAATCACCTGTTCGGCGACTGCTGTCTCAAGGATCTCGACCCGGCGAGCCCGCAGTTCGTCTTCACCGCGACCAACCTCCAGGACGGCGCGCTGTGGTGGTTCTTCCGGCAGAACGGGCCGCACGGGGACATCCCGCTCGCGACCGCCGTGGCCGCGTCGTCCGCTTTTCCGCCGGTGCTCTCGCCGGTGATCTTCCGCGACCCGCTTTCGGCCGAAGTGGGCCGGAAGATCGTGCTGAGTGACGCCGGCGTCTACGACAACCTCGGGCTGGACCCGGTCGAGGGGCATGCGACGGTGCTGGTCAGCGACGCGGGCAAGCGGATGAAGGTCAAGCGGAAGATCAACCGGAACTGGGGGCAGCAGCTGCTGCGCGTCCTCGACATCATCGACAACCAGGTCCGCGAACTGCGGCGGGGCGCGCTGCTGAAGTCCTATGTGGAGAAGGAGTTCGCGGGCGCCTACTGGGGAACCTACGTCGATCTGGAGAACTTCGAGCTGGCGGATTCCCTGACGGCGCCGGTCGAGCTCACGCACAAGCTGGCGGAAACCCCGACGCGGCTGACGAAGTTGCCGGAAGTCTCGCAGGAGCGGCTGATCAACTGGGGTTACGCGGCCTGTGACGCGGGGATGCGGCGGTGGGTCGACACCGAGGCGGCGGCTCCCGACGGGTTCCCGTTCCCGGCCGTCGGCGTCGGCTGAGGTGTTGTGAACGGGACTTTCATCTCAGAATCCGCGAGGAAAGTCCCGTTCATAACACGCTCGTCGTCAGGCGACCAGGTTCGCGTAGACGATGATGTTGTCCTTGTAGCTGTGCTCTTCCTTGTCGAAGACACCGCCACAGGTGATCAGCCGTAGCTGCGGCTTGTCCGTGTTGCCGTAGACCGCTTCCTCGGGGAACTGGTCCTTGGGAACCTGGTCCTTCTTCTCGACCACGAACTTCAGGCTCTTGCCGTCGCTGCGGTCGATGAGGATCTCGTCGCCGGGGCTGACGTCCTTGAGCTTGTGGAAGATGCCCGGCTGCTTGTTGCCGTCGACGTGGCCGAGCACGATCGCCGGGCCGACGTCACCGGGTACCGGCGAAAGCTGGTACCAGGCGGCCTGCATCGGCTTCTTCGCCGAAGGGACGGCCATCTTGCCGTCCTTGTTGACCGCGACCGCGATCAAATTCGACTCGGCGCCGATCTTGGGGATCTTCACGTTCGTCGGCCGGGTGCCGTCGAACGGCTTCGTGACCGGGACGGTCGATTCCGCCGGTGCCTGCTGTGCGGCCGGCGCGGGATCGTCGGTGCCGCAACCGGTCAGCGCGAGGGAAAGGATCAGGGTGGCCGCGACCGCGCGGCCACCCCGCCTCAGGAACTTCGTCGACATTCGATCAGGCCGCGGTGGCGCCGAAACCGGTCTCGATGCCGCCCTTGGGGGCATACTTGACCTGCTTCTCCGGCTTGCCAGGGGTGCCAGCGCCGCCGCCGATGGGCGACTCGAACTCGATGTCCGCCTTGCCCGGCTTGCCGCCACAGGTCCAGGTGAAGGAGCTGGAGTTGCCCTTGAAGGACTTCTTCACCTTCACGATGTAGACCCAGTAGCGGCCGTCGTCCTCGGCCTGGTTGTGCCTGATGATGTCGAAGTCCGGCGCCGAAACGTTCGACGGCTCGCCCGACTGGCAGGCGATGACCAGCGCGCCGATGCCGGTGTCACCGATGTAGCCCGCACCGACGTTGTCGTAGAAGGGATCCTCCGGCGACGTGGTCGGCGTCTCCGAGGTGGAGGTCGGCGACGGCTTGCTCGAAGTCGGCTTGCCGCTGGTCGAGGTCGGCTGCTGCGACGACGAGGAAGGCGCACCGCTCGACTCGGGCGGAGCCGTCGTCACCTTGCCACCCGTCCACGAGGGCGAGGGCGCCGTGGTGGGCGTCTCGCTCGTCGGCGCGGGAGGCGTCGTCGTGGTCTCGTCCTGCGCCATCGCGGCAGGCGCCACGGCCAGCGAGATGACGGCGCCGGCCAGCACCGCACCAGCGAGGCGGCCCAACGTCTTCTTCAAAGTGATCTCCCAGTGGAAAAACAGCGCAACGCACGGTGACCCCCACCCTGCGACCACCCGAGAGGAATCCCTCGTTCGGGTGACAGCGCGATACTGCCGGAAAATCGCAGGTCGACTGTAGCGAATAGACAGTGACAAGAACCACTGGGACAACTGGTAACACCGAGGTGGCCCGATCCGATACAAGGGCCCGAAAGTCGCTCAACAGAGGAGAAATCCTCGCGGCGCTGGAGGAATGTTAACACCCACATGGCCGGAACGGTTGCCATGCGGAAGCGTTTTTTCCTCGTCCTCCACACGTCCCGAAATCGTCGGTTTTCCTGGCGAATCGGCCATTTCCCGGGCCTTTGTTACCCACCGGTTCACACGTTCGGAGTACTCATTCGTGAAGTACTGACCAGCTCAAGACACAAGCCGGTACCCAGTAACCTAAAGGTCACGATTAGAGCACCAGGAACAAAGCCACGGCGAGGGATAACGCGCCGAGGAAGCCCGCTAAGAGCAACCAGGGCTTCGGCGACATCCGCTTCCGCACCGCCCGGCCACCGCCCACGGCCGCGAGCAGGAGCCCGAAACCGAACCCGATCCCCGGAATGAAGGTCGCGAGTGTCCGGTTCTCCGGGGCACAGGCCCAGATCTCGTCGCTCGGGCAAGGCTTCGACGCGAGTTCGGCCAGCACGCCCGCCGCGACGATGGCGAGGAAGCCGAGCACCAGGAGCCAGAACAGGCCCCACATCCATTGACCGAGCCGCCGAGGCGGTTTCGTCTCCTCCACGCGCTCCAGGTTAAGGCGCTAGCCGAGTGCCGAAGCCAGATCCGTCCAGAGATCTTCCGGATCCTCCAGCCCGACGCTGAATCGGACGAGTCCGGCGGGCACGTGGGCGTCGCCCGCCAGCCAGGCTCGCCGCTCGACCAGGCTCTCGACGCCGCCGAGGCTGGTGGCCGCGCGGATCAGCCGCAGCGAACCGATGACCTTGTCCGCGGTCTCCGCGTCCGGCAGTTCGAACGCGATCATCGTGCCGGAGCCGGGATAACGCACCCGGGTGATCGCGGGGTGGTCCAGCAGCCGCGCCGCCAGCGACGCGGCCGAACGGGTCTGCTCGGCCAGGCGAACCGGCAGCGTCCGCAGGCCACGTAGCGCCAGCCACGCTTCAAGCGCTCCCGGCGTCGCGCCCATCCGGGTGCGCGCGTCCCGCAGGTCCTTCGCGACGCCTTCGTCGGCCGCGATCGTCAGGCCGAGCAGCAGATCGCTGTGTCCGCCGATGAGTTTCGTCGCGCTGTGCACGACGATGTCCGCGCCGAGTTCGAGTGGCCGCTGGCCGAGCGGGGTGGCGAACGTGTTGTCCACGGCGACCAGGCCGTTCGCGGCGGCGGCGATCGTCTCGATGTCGATGACGTCGAGGGTGGGGTTCGTCGGGGATTCCAGCCAGAGCAGGTCGGCGTCCGCGGCGGCGACCCACGCGGCCGTGTCGTCCGGCGCGATCTCGGTGACCACCAGGCGACCGGTCCGGTGCGCGTGCGCGAGCAGCCCGCGAGACCCGGCGTAGGAGAACGTCGGGACGCAGACCCTCGCGCCGACCTTCAGCGTGTCCACCACCGCGCTGAGCGTCGCGATCCCCGAGGCGAACGCGGTCGCGTGCCCGCCTTCGAGGGCGCCGATCGCGGTTTCGAGGGCTTCCCAGGTCGGCGTGCCGTTCTCCCGCGAATACGCGCGATCGGCGCCGGCGTCGAAGGTGCTCGCCGCGACGATCGGCACGTTCAGCGGTTCGCCGGGGCCCTCAGGGCGTCCGGCGGCGACGGCGAGGGTGCGGGGTGACCATTCGTTCGTGTCCACCCCGCCACCGTAAACCGTTCCTCGCTAGTGGGCGTACACCTCGAACTCGTAGAGTGAGTAGCCGTACTTCGTGCCGCGCTGAACTCCGGCCATCCGGACATGGCGGCCATCCACGGCTTCGAAGGCGACGTTGTCCTGCCCGCCGTCTCCGTCCACTATGGACGCCGCGTCCCGCCAGTTCGTCCCGTCGGACGAGACCTGCACCCGGTACGCCTTGCCATACGCCGATTCCCACCGCAGGACCACGCGGGAGACGCGCTGCACCGAGCCGAGGTCGACGGTGATCGACTGGTTGTCGCTCCAGTCGCTCGCCCAGCGTGTCGACAGATCGACGTCGACAGCGTTGGACGGCGGCGAGTTGTACCAGCCCGTTTCGTGACTGGTCGCGCTCACCGAGCGGCCGGTGGCGAGGTTCGCGATGTTGTCGCCGCGTTTCGCCGGGAACTCGACGACCTGCTGGAAGGTCGGCCGGTTCTGGGTGCTCATCTTGTCCTGCGTGATCCCGCCGAGCGCCCGGTGGATGATCGTGTCGGCACACCACTGGTCCCCCGCACCGCAGTCGCCGTCACCGGGGTAGACGGTGTTGGCGGGCTGCGCGGCCGCCTGGGTCAGCGAGTCGAGCAGGATCCGACGGCAGGCGTCGACGTCACCGTCACCGCAGTACTTCGCGCCCAGCGGTCCGGCCACGTTCTGCCCGAGTACCGAGCGGATGTCCTTGTGCACGTAACCCCACCAGCCCGCCTGGTACGACGAACCGGCGTGCGACTGGCCCACGTGCTTGCCGGGGACCTCGTTCTGCCACCCGGAAGGCGACTCGTTGATCTTCAGCACGCCCACCATGGCGGCGTAGGCGGCGTCGCCCATGCCGGGTTTGAACTGGGCGTTGACCAGCAGCGGCCACCACGCGTCCATGATGCGGATCGCGTCGGCGTTCGCGTAGGCCTTGCTTCCGGGCGAGGTCTCCGAGCGCAGGCCGCCCGCGGCGAGCCACGTCTTCAGCTTCGCCACCGCGTCCGCGGCCGGGCCGGTCACGGGGGCCTTGTCGATCACCTTGAACAGTTCCGGCAGCACCTTCTCCGCCCGCAGGTCGGCCAGCGCCGCCTCTTCCATCGCCTGTGTGAGGTTCACCCGCGTCACCTTGGTGCCGCCGGAGACCAGTTTCTTGACCCGCGCGTCGATCAGATCACCGCGGTGCACGGAACTCTTGTCCGCGCCGCTGGCCGCGTAACCGCCTGCTTGGGCGTTGTTCCAGCTGATGTAGTAGTCCTGGTTGATCGACTGCGGATGCTGCGACGACGGCGTGTAGTTCGCCAGGTTCCCGTCAGGATTCCAGCCCTGCCAGTCGAATCCGGCGTTGGCCTTGACCGGCATCGCCGGGTCGACGTTCGGATCGCGGACCGGGTTCGAGCCGGAGTTGAAGTACGCGACGTCGCGGGAGTCGGCGTAGAACCAGTTGTAGGTCTGGTTGACGTCGGCCGCCGCGGCCTGGAAGTCTCGCGCGGACTTGATCGCGTCCGGGTCGTTGAACTTCTGGAAGCCGATGATCGTGTCGATCTCGTGCTGGAAGGTCGACCGCAGCGACGCGTACGCGACCGGCTTGCCGCCGACCAGCGCCCGGCTCGTCACCGGACCGTATTTCGTGCGGAAGCTGCGCAGCGTGTACGAACCTGCGGCGGTCCCGTCGGCGATGGTGGGCTTCCAGGCGTTCTTGCGCTCGACGATCTCGAACGGCAGGCACTGCCCGCGGAACTTGTAGAAGGCGGAGTTCTTCGTCGGCGCGGAACCGTTCTGCTCGCACAGTTCGACGGCGTAGGTGTCGATGATGTCCTGCGACGCCGAAGTCGCGCTCCACGAGTAGTCCTTGCCGCGGCCGAGCAGCACGTACATGCTGATGCCCGCGAAGGAGGCGCCGCGGGCGCTGATACCGGGGCCCTGGAGTTCCTGCAGCATCAGCAATTGCGGCGCGAAGTAACCGGCCTGCGGGCCGAAGACGGCGACCGGGTGCCCGCTCGCGGTCTTCGCGCCGGAAACGACCAGCGCGTTGGACATGCCGTGCTTTTCGGAGAGCATGTTGCCGGGCAGGACACCGTCGTCGAAGATGCCGCGGACGGCCTTCTGGTCCTCGGGCGCGGGGACGTCCACCTTGGCCGGCGTCGCCGTCCCGGCGGAACCTGCCGGGTCGAAGACGAGCTGCTGCCCGGAGACAGAACCCTTGTCCGGGATGGCCGCGCCCTGCGGGTTCGACGGCGCCTTGCCGTAGTCGAAGGTCTGTCCATCGTGGAGGGTCTTGACGGTCTCCGGGTCGTCCTCGGAGCGGAGGCTCTTCCAGACCTTGTCGCCCTGTTCGAGGCCGTACTTCTCCTGCATCGCCATCTTCGCGATGGCGTTCTGCACCTCACCGCCGCCACCGGCGCCGAACTGCGCGCCGACCACGGCGGCGAGGACGACGAGGTCGGTCAGCTTGAACGGCTCGATGGTCCCGGCGTTGGTGATCGCGTCGACATGCCCGGTGAGGACGTACTCGCCGGGGAAGTAGCGGCCGCTGTGCGCGTCGGAGATGTACTTGTTGACGCCCTGGACGTACGCCTCGGCGTCGGCCTTGCCCTGCGCGCCGCGCGGACCACTGGCCGCGGCGTTGTCGATCTGCTTCTGCAGTTCCTGCTCCGTGTAGGGCGCGGAGGCGAAGAAACTCTGCTCGAGGTCACGGTTTCCCTGCGCGCCCCCGGCGTACGAGGTCAGCTGGCCGCGGCCGACGCGGCGCATGATGTCCATCAGCCACAGGCGGTCCTGCCCGGCGGCGTATCCGGCGCCGTACATCGTGCCCGGCCGCGTCGTACCGACGATCCGAGGAACACCGGTCGCCTTGTCGCGCGTGATCGTCACGTCCGAACGCGGTTTGATCGTGCTCTCGACCTGGCCGGACGGGACGCCGAACGAGGCGTCGTTGAAGAACTGGTTGATCTTGTCCGTGGTCAGCGTCCGGTAGCCGTCGGCAAGCGAGGCGTACCTGCCGAGCTGATCGGCGGAATGCGCGGGACGGGTGCCGAGCGCCTTGTGCCCCAGGATCTCCGCGAGCGTGGCGTTCCCCTTGGTGCCCGGCGGCAGGATGTCGGAACACTGGCCGCCGCAGTAGTCGTCGAGCGCGGCCGCCACCACCGAGTTGCGCGGGGCTCCCGCGGCGCTCGCCGGCAGTGCCGGAACGGTTCCCGCCACCAGGGTCAACCCCGCCAGCGTCGTCAAGACCCGTATGCCTCGTCGCATGAAAGACCTCCGTCGTCGGAGAGTGACGAGGCGCACACTACCCACGGGTATCCAAATTTGTGAAGACTATTCGCGTTCTTCTCACCGTTCGGCGGAACATTCGACCTGCGAACCCCGGACCTGCGTAGGTAAGTTGTGGGCATGTCTTTGGAAAAGCCCCAGATCGATCGCCCCGAGGGGCCCGCACCCTCCGACCTGGAGAAGACCGACATCAAGGTCGGCGATGGCCAGGAGGCCAAGGTCGGCGACACCGTTTCGGTGCACTACGTCGGTGTCTCGCACTCGACCGGCGACCAGTTCGACGCGTCGTGGGACCGCGATGAGCCGCTGCGCTTCGGCCTCGGCAAGGGCCAGGTCATCCCCGGCTGGGACCAGGGCGTCGCGGGGATGAAGGTCGGCGGCCGCCGTCAGCTGGTCATCCCGCCGCACCTGGCCTACGGCGAACGCGGCGCCGGCGGCGTCATCAAGCCGAACGAGACCCTGATCTTCGTCGTGGACCTGATCGGCGTCTCCTGACCCACTTCGCCCTCCTGCCCCGGCGGAGCCACTCCACCGGGGCGGGAGGTGACCTACACGGCACCGCGAGCTTCTGAACTCGACGTTCCCCGGTGGGTAACATCGCCCTTCGTGCCCACTGTCCCCCTCTCTCCACAGTGGAGGACGGTCGCCACCGAGCGGACGGTCCTCGCTGTCGTGCACAACGTCACCGCCGCCACCCGGCTGTTCGACATCCTGGAACTCTTCGCGGGCGACCCGCGCGTCCAGATCGTCTTCACCTGCCCGGGCTCCAGCGCCTTCACCGACGGCACCGCCGAGTACCTCGCCGCCCGCGGCGTGACGACCCTGCCGTGGGACCACGCGATCCGGACCGGTTTCGACTCGGCGATTTCGGCGAGCTACGGGGGCGACCTGCACGAAATAGCGGCGCCGCTCATCGTTGTCCCACACGGAATGGGCTACAATAAATTCTTGGAAACCGGAAACCGGAAACCGTATTCGGACTTTCCGCTCCCTGGTTGATGCACGACGGCAAGGTCGTGGCCACCCATATCGTTCTGTCTCATGAGGAACAGCTGGAACGGCTGCGCGTCGCCTGCCCCGAGGCCGCCGAACGCGCGGTCGTCTCCGGAGATCCCTGCCTCGACAGACTCCAAGCGAGCACACCACTCCGGGAGACGTACCGGCAGGCGTTCGGACTCGACAAGGCCCAGCGCTTCGTGGTCGTTTCCTCGACATGGGGCACCTCGTCGCTGCTCGGCGCGAACACTTCACTGGTGCTGGAACTCGCCCAAGAGCTTCCCCACGATTCGTACCGGATCGCCGTCGCCCTGCATCCCAACATCGTTCAAGGCCATTCTCCGTGGCAGGTGAAAATGTGGCTCGACGAATGCACGCGGGCGGGTGTCCTCGTCCTCGAAAACGAGGATCTCTGGCGTCCGGCTCTCGTCGCCGCGGATTTGACCATCGGCGACCACGGTTCGGTCACCTTCTATTCCGCCTGTCTCGGCACCCCGGTCGTCTTGGGCTCAGCCCCGGAAGAGACCGTCCACCCGGATTCCCCGATCGCCCTGCTCCTGCGGACGGCACCACGGCTGGAACCGGTTTCACCGACACGGCTCGACGACATCATCGACGCGCATCGCCCGGGAAGCTACGCGGAGATCACCGAATTGGCGACCTCCGTGCCAGGCAAAGCCGCCGATCTGCTTCGCGACCTCTGGTATTCCGCGATCGAACTGGCCCCGCCGACCTTCGCCCCTTCGCTGAAGGCCCTTCCGGTCCCGGACATCGCTCCCGCGACTCCGAGGGCGTGGACGGCCGAGGTGTCGTTCGCCACCGACGGGACGGCCGCCCTGTCGCGTTTCCCGGTCGACGGACGGTCGAAACGAACGCTGGCCAGGGCGGACACCCATCTGGTCGTCGGCACGGACGAGCCGGACATCGCGCTGCTGCGGCTGGCCGAAGTCGTGATGCGGCCCGACATCGCCCACGACCCGGACACCTGGACCGCCGCGACACTGCGAGCGCTACCCGGCTGCCGGGTCGCGGCCATCCGCGCGGGTGAAGACGAATGGCGGGTCGAAACCCATGATGGTCTCCGCTTCGGTATCGGCACCGCCGATCCCGCGTTCGTTTCCGTTCTCTATGCCTTGCTCGGTGGTGAGGCCGTGCCGCAAGAGATCCGGTTGCGGCGCGGCTCGATGACCTACTCGGCGAAGGTCACTGTGCGAGCTTCGCACTGACCCTGTCGCGATCCGGGGTGAAGCCGTAGAAGTAGTAGATCTCCTTTGCGGACTCCCAGAAAGCACGCGCGTCGGCAGGCCGGTCCGTCGCGAACGCCGAGTCGCCCAGCGCTTCGTTGGTCTCGGCCCGCTCACGGTTGAAGGAGCGATCGGTCGCCAAAGCGAGCGTGCCGGTCAGGACGGCGGTCGCGTCCGCGTGTGCCCCGGCCTCCAGTAGTTTCTTGCCACGCCACAAGGCGATCTTGACCTGGTTGAGCTGCTCGGAGCCGAGGACGGCCTCGGCTGCGTCGAGCAGTTCGAACGCCTCCGACGGCGGACGGACCTTCGCCAGATGAAAGCGGGCGAGCGCGATCCGGCGTTTCTCTCCCAGCCGCGTCGCCGAATCGAGCGCCCGCCGGAACAGCGCCTCCGCCTCCGCGTGCTCGGCGAGGTCGAGTTTCGCCAAGCCCAGTGATTCGATGGCCGTCGCGAGCGCGGTGGAAGAACCGGCGTTGCTCGCGAAGTCGATCGACTCCTGGAACCGGATGGCCGCGAAGCCCGCCTGATAAGCCTGCCGATAGGCGAAGCCCAGTTGGAACGTCATCACGGCGGCAGCGAGGTCGTTGCCCCACGCGCGGGCGGCTTCGATCCCGCGATCGTTCACCCGGACCATCTCGCCGGAATGCTCACCCTTGAGATGCACAGGCCACAGCACCAGGCAGAACTGGCAAACCCATTGGTGCATTCCCAGCCGATAAGCCAGCTCGACCACGGCTTCGAGGTTCTCGCGCTCGACGTCGAGCCACTCCCTGGCCGCGGTTTCGTCGGCCACCGGCTGAACCGTGAGCTGTGGCCAGATCTCCGCCATCCAGCCGCGGTGGGGCAACGCGGCCTCGGCGCCGAGCCCCGCTCCGCGATAGGCCGAGACGATCCGCGAGGGCAAGCCGCTGTCGGCCTTCGTCGCGGCGTGGTCCCGGACGATGCTGCCCGCGATCAGGTACCGGTCTTCCTCGACCTCTTGGGCAAGGTGTCGTTTCGTCAGCTCCCCGAGCGCGTCGGAGACGTCGAACTCGTCCTTGCCGAGAATGTCCGCGACGGTGCGCGCGGCGACCGCGCCGTCTCCGGGATGAACCCCGAGCACCTGATAGCAGGCCTGGCAAAGAGGGGAAAGCAGGTCATACGCGGCATCGAAGACCGGGGCGAACTCGAGCGCGTCGAGTACGCCGCCCTTGTGCTCGATCCGGCGAAGGGTCCGTGTGGCTGGCTCGTCTTCGAGCATGGCGCCGAGCACGGTGAGCGCGCCCGCCAGTCCGCCGCAGAGGCCGATCAGCTCATCGATCGGACCGGCTTCGGTCTCGAGCCGGTCCGATCCGATCATCCGGCCGAGCAGCAGCCGCGCGGCTTCGTCGGTCAGCGGGTCGATCCGCACAGTCTTGCCCGGGTACTCGGTGCGGAGCTTGCGGGACTCGCCACTGGCGACGACGAGGACCACGGCGGGACCCACACCGGGGATCAGCGGCGCGATCTCGGCCGGTAGCAAGGCGTTGTCGATGATGACCGCGATCTTCTTGCCGTAACTCCAGCTGCGCCACATCGCCGACCGCGCCTCCAGGCCGGACGGGATTTCGTCCGGCCGGTACCCGACCACGCGCAACAGATCTTCGAGAGCGTCCGGGGTCCGCTCGGCCGACAGCGCGAGCGCGATGTAGAAGGTTCCGTCGGGGAAGGTCTCCTGGTCGTTCACCCACTTGCGGCAAAGGGTGCTGCGGCCGCTACCCGGCGGTCCCGTCACGTAGCCGATGACCGGTCCCTCGTCGCGGTTCTCCTCGCGAAAGACCTCGTCGAGCCGTCGGCGCTGGTCCTCGTAATTGGTGTAGTACGTGGTCACCGCCATGACCTGGCGTTGAACACCCCTCGAACTGTGGGCTTGCCCACCGAAGTGCGCCTCGTTCACGCTCACCCCTCCCCACGGTGAGCCGCCGACCTTACCGGAAGTGACCACCCCGCCACGCGAATTCATCCCACGCGAGCGGGAGTCAGCGAAGTGTCCACCTCGACTACCCAGATCGCCATGCTCCCGGCAAAGTCACCTCACGGACCTAACCTCGCCAACTGCCCAAAAAAGGACAGGTGGGGATACGCGTGACTGGACGGACAACACACGTGTGGCCGCCAACCGCCAACCGCCGCCCTCACGCACCGTGGGGGTCCGGGGGGCTCGGCCCCCCGGGAATCGACGAGCGACGACCATACGAAAGAGGCCCCCGTCGCGGAGCGAAGGGGGCCTCGAACAAGGGTGGGCGAGGAGGGAGTTGAACCCTCACGTCCTTTCGGACACACGGACCTGAACCGTGCGCGTCTGCCATTCCGCCACTCGCCCGAGTGCTTCGTTCTCTGACAGCTCGCAAAGCGTAGCAGGCTGATTTCACGGGTTTCACCGGGGGCCGTGTCCGACTGGCCGTACCCGGATAGGATCGACGGGGAAGCACACGTGTGAGGAGGTTGCCCGGTGGGCCGCGTTGAGCGCTTTGATAGGCGGCTCGAGAACCTTGTGGGCAATACCTTCGCGCGCATGTTCGGTGGCAACGTCGTCACGCAGGAAGTGGCGGTGGCGCTTGAGCGCGAGAGTGAGGAGAACGTTCGTGAGCTGGCCGGTGGTCGACAGCTCGCCCCCAACCACTACATCGTGTCGTTGGGGCAGGCTGATCACGAGCGCATGGCCGGAGACGAGCGTCGGGTCACGTCGGTGTTGGCGGAGGCGGTCAAGGAACACCTCGCCGAGCACGGTTGGGACACCTATGGTGACGTCGTAGTTTCGCTCGAGCGCAACGAGGCGCTGCATACTGGACAGTTCAAGACCCGTTCGTCCGTCGATCCCGACGTCAATCCCCATGGCGCCGAAGGTTCGTCACGGTCGGCACGACCCAGCAACGCAGGAGACCCAGCAATGAGCCAGCCCCCCGGCTACGGCCAATACGACCAGGGTGACCCGTACGGCCAGCAGCAGGGCCAGTACGGCTACGGACAGCAGGCTGGCCAGCAGCAGCCCGGGTACGACCAGGGTTATGGCGGCCAGCAGCAGGGCGGCTACGACCAGGGCTACGGCGGTGCCCAGCAGCCCGGATACGACCAGTACGGCGGCCAGCAGCAGCCCGGATACGACCAGGGCTACGGCGGCGGCGCCGCTCAGCAGCCTGGCTATGACCAGTACGGCCAGCAGCAGCAGCCTGGGTACGACCAGGGCTACGGCGGCGGCGCCGCTCAGCAGCCCGGATACGACCAGTACGGCGGCCAGCAGCAGCCGGGATACGACCAGGGCTACGGCGGCGGCGCCGCTCAGCAGCCTGGGTACGACCAGTACGGCCAGCAGCAGCAGGGTGGCTACGACCAGTACGGCGGTGGCCAGCAGCAGTACGGCCAGCCCGCCGCGGACCCGTACGCGCAGGGTGGCGGCTACGGCGGCCAGCCCGCGGCAGGCCGTCAGCTCGCCGCGAGCCTTCAGCTGGACGACGGCTCGAACCGCTCCTACTCGCTGAAGCAGGGCGGGAACGTCGTCGGCCGTGGCCAGGACGCCGATTTCCGGCTCCCGGACACCGGTGTCTCACGTCGTCACCTGGAAATCACCTGGGACGGCCAGAGCGCGACGCTCGCGGACATCGGTTCGACGAACGGCACGACCGTCAACGGCACGCCGGTGCAGACCTGGCAGCTCGCCGACGGCGACGTGATCCGCGTGGGCCACTCGTCTCTCGTCTTCCGTACGCAGGGCTGACCGGCGGCGTCCGGAGGGGGTGCCGCAGAATTGCGGTGCGGGACCTTGAGTGGATCGGCACTTCAGGTCGTATGCGGAGAGCAAGGCTGTTCGGAGCCGACCATCCCGGACGGTCCGGTCTCTCCGCGGTGTACAGGAGATACGGGAGCGGACACAACAAGTGCCAGAGCTGGTCGTTCAACTCACCAGGGTGGGCTTTCTCGTGCTGCTCTGGCTCTTCGTCTTCGCCGCGTTGCGCGTCGTCCGCTCGGATCTGTACGCGGCCTCCGGGCTGCGCGTCGCCGTCCCGACGTTCGGTCGCAAGAAGAAGGAAAGCAAGAAGCCGCGCGGCGGGAAGTCGCCGCAGCAGCTGCTCGTGACCCATGGCGCGCTGGCAGGCACCAGGATCGCCTTGGACGGCAGGCCGATCCTGATCGGCCGGGCCGACGACTCGACCTTGGTGCTGGACGACGACTACGCGTCGACCCGGCACGCCCGGATCGCACTGCGCGGGGAGGATTGGTACGTGGAAGATCTGGGCTCGACGAACGGGACGTACCTTGACCGGGCTAAGGTCACGGCACCCCTCCGGGTCCCGCTCGGAGTCCCCATCCGGATCGGCAAAACGGTGATCGAGCTTCGCCCATGACTCTCGTCCTCCGCTACGCGGCTCGCAGCGACCGGGGCCTGGTGCGTTCCAGCAACCAGGACTCCGTGTACGCCGGTCCCCGCCTGCTCGCCCTCGCCGACGGTATGGGCGGCCACGCCGCCGGTGAAGTGGCCAGCAAGGTCGTCATCGCCTCCCTCGCCCCGCTCGACGACGACGAGCCGGGTGACGATCTCCTCGCCCAGCTGCGCGAAGCCGTCCAGAACGGCAACGCGGCGATCGCCGAACTCGTCCAGCAGGACCCGGACCTCGACGGGATGGGCACGACCCTGACCGCCGTGCTGTTCGCCGGTTCGCGGATGGGTGTCGTGCACGTCGGCGACTCGCGGGCGTATCTGATGCGCGGCGGGCAATTCTCGCAGATCACGCGGGACGACAGCTTCGTCAACGAACTTCTCGAACAGGGCCGGATCACGCCGGAAGAGGCGGCGGTGCACCCGCAGCGGTCGCTGCTGCTGAAGGCGCTCACCGGCCACGAGGTCGAGCCGAGCCTGACGGTGCGCGAGGCCCGCGCCCACGATCGCTACCTGATCTGCTCGGACGGTCTGTCCGGCATGGTCAGCGACGAGACGCTCGCCGAGGCCATCCAGATCCCGGATCCGCAGGCCTGCGCGGACCGGATGATCGAGCTGGCGCTCAAGGGCGGCGGCACGGACAACGTCACGGTGATCATCGCCGACGTCGTCGACGTCGACTTCGGTGAGGACGCGCCCATCGTGGGCGGCGCCGCCGGGGACGGCAGTGACGAGTTCCACCAGGGCGACTCCCCCGCCGCCCGCGCCAGGGCGCTGACCCAGCCCGCGCCGCAGCCGCGGCCCGAGGTCCAGCCACCACAGGAGGACCCGAAGGTCAAGCGCCGGAGGCGATTTCGCTGGCTGGCGGGAGCAGTGGTCGTCCTGATCGTGCTGGCCGCGGCGGCGATCGCCACGCGGTATTTCGTGCTGAGCCAGTACTACGTCGGCGAGGGTGCCGGTGAGGAGGTCGTGATCTACCGCGGCGTCCCGGGCAGCATCCTCGGCATCGACCTGCACGCCTACGAGCAGGGCTCCTGCCCGCCGGGCGGGCTCTGCACCGACAAGCTGCTGGTGCCCGCGCTCCAGGAGGACGCGCGTATCGCGGTGAAGAACGGCGTCAAGAAGGACAATCTCGACGACGCCCGCAAGTACATCGACGACTTCCTGCGGCCGCACAAGCAGCTGGCCGACTGCAAACCGAACACCAGCTCGACTTCCACGCCGCCTCCCTCGCCGCCTCCGGTGTCGTCGTCGGCGGCCAACCCTTCTACCCCCGCCTCGCCGAGCTCGGCGAACCAGCCAGCGGGGAGGGACTGCTCGACGCCGGCCACGGCAGCACCAGGGGGCGGTAACTGATGAGCACGCCGCTCGCCGATCCGGCTTCGGCCCAGTTCGCCACGAACCCTCCGCGCGAGCTGCCCACCCGGCGCGGGACCGAGCTCGTTCTCCTGGCGTTCGCGACGTTCATCGTCACGATCGCGCTCGTGCTGGTGGAGGCGAACCAGGAGCAGGAGCTCACCAGCTCGATCATCTGGCTGGGGCTGTCCTACCTCGGGGTGCTGACGGCGGCGCATCTGGCTGTCCGGCGCTGGGCGCCGTACGCGGACCCGGTGATCCTGCCGTGTGTCGCGCTGCTGAACGGGCTCGGCCTGGTGATGATCCACCGGATCGACCTGGCGCTGGCGGAACGCGCCATCCAGCAGGGCAAGGAATACACGCCGGACGTCACCAAGCAGGTGCTGTTCACCGCGATCTCGCTGGTGCTGTTCGTGGTGGTGCTGATCGTGATCAGCGACCACCGCACGCTGACCCGCTACGGCTACACCTGTGGCCTGGTCGGGATCGTGGCGCTCGCGCTGCCCGCGGTGCTGCCGTCGAGCCTGTCCGAGGTCAACGGCGCGAAGGTCTGGATCAAGCTGCCGTTCTTCTCGATCCAGCCCGGCGAGTTCGCGAAGATCCTGCTGATGATCTTCTTCGCCTCGTTCCTGGTGACGAAACGCGACCTGTTCATGGTCGCGGGCAAGAAGATCGTCGGCGTCGAGCTGCCGCGTGCCCGTGACCTCGGCCCGATCCTGATCGCCGCGGCCGCCTGCCTGGGTGTGCTGGTCTTCGAGAAGGACCTCGGGACGTCGCTGCTGTTCTTCGGCGTCACGCTGGTGATGCTGTACGTCGCGACGGAACGGGTCATCTGGGTGGTGCTCGGGGTCGGCTTCTTCGCCGCCGGCGCGATCATCGCCTACAACCTGTTCACGCACGTCCAGCAGCGGGTCCGGAACTGGATCGACCCGCTCGCCACCTACGACGACCCCGGCGGCGGCTATCAGGTCGCGCAGGGTCTGTTCGGGCTGGGGACCGGCGGCGTCGGCGGTACCGGTCTCGGCGCCGGACGACCGGACATGGTCCCGGAAGCCAAGACGGACTTCATCACCACCGCGATCGGCGAGGAACTCGGCTTCGTCGGCCTCGCCGCGATGCTGATGCTGTACCTGATCCTGGCGATGCGCGGTATGCGCAGCGCGCTGGCCGTCCGCGACACCTTCGGCAAACTCCTCGGCGGTGGCCTGGCGTTCACCATCGTCATGCAGATCTTCGTCGTCGTCGGCGGCGTCACGAACCTGATCCCGAACACCGGGATCACCGCCCCGTTCCTCTCCCGCGGTGGTTCTTCACTGCTCGCGAACTACATCCTGGTGGCTCTCCTGCTCCGAATCTCCGACGCCGCCCGCAGACCCGCCACGCGGCCGAAGCCGCAACAGCCACAGGCGCCGATCGCGGAAGCGCACACGGTGCTGGTCCAGCGGCCGCCCGCGAACGGTGAGGGGAGCGCTTCGTGAACACCCCGCTCCGCAAGGTCGGCATCGCCATGCTCGTGATGGTGGTGCTCCTGCTGGCCAACGCCACCTACATCCAGGTGGTCAAGGCCGACGACTACCGCACGGACTCGCGAAACCTCCGCGTGCTCTACGAGGAGTACTCCCGCCAGCGCGGGCTGATCGTCACGCCCGACGGCGCCGCGCTCGCGAAGGTCGATCCGTCGAACGACAAGTACAAGTTCATCCGGACCTACGCCGACGGCCCGATGTACGCGCCGGTCACCGGTTACTACTCGATCAACTACGGCTCCGGCGGTCTGGAGCGGTCCGAGGACGACGTCCTCAACGGCTCCGACCCGCGGTTGTTCGTCCGGCGTCTTTCGGACATGGTCACCGGCCGCGACCCGCGTGGCGGCAACGTGCGGCTGACGATCAACCCGGCCGTGCAGAAGGCCGCGTACGACCTGATGACGCAGAAGGGCTACACCGGCTCGGTGGTCGCGATCGAGCCCAAGACCGGGCGCATCCTTGCCATGGTCTCGACGCCGTCGTACGACCCGAACAAGCTCGCCTCACACGTCGGCAAGGAACAGATCGCGGCGTGGGGCCAGTGGCGCGACGACCCGAAGAAGCCGATGCTGAACCGCGCGATCTCGGAGACCTACCCGCCGGGTTCGACGGCCAAGCTGGTGGTGACCGCGGCCGCGCTCGAGAACGGCAAGACCGCCGACACCCCGGTCAACACCGCGCCCAACGTCAAGCTCCCCGGCACGCAGACGACGCTGGAGAACTACGGCGGCGCGACCTGCAAGGGCAGCACCTTGAAGGAAGCGCTGCGGTACTCCTGCAACGTGCCCTTCGCCGAACTCGCCGGTGAACTCGGCAAGGACAAGCTGAACGCGACGGCGACGAACTTCGGGGTCGGCGAGGACCTGACCGTGCCGATGCGGGTCGCCGGTTCCACCCTCGGCCCGCTCGACTCGAAGGCCGCCCTGTTCCAGAGCGCCATCGGGCAGCGCGACGTGCGCCTGACCCCGATCCAGGACGCCCTGCTTTCGGCGACCATCGCGAACAACGGGATGGCGATGAAGCCGCAGCTCGTCCAGTCGCTGCTGGCGCCGAACCTGTCGACCATCGAGGACTACACCCCGACCGAGCTGACCGGCGAAGCCGCGATGTCCAGCGCGAACGCCGCGATCCTGCGCGACATGATGCTGGCGTCGGAGGAGAACACGAAGGGCGCCGGCAAACGCGGCGACATCCAGATCGCCTCCAAGACCGGCACCGCCGAACACGGCAACGACCCGAAGGCCACCCCGCCGCACGCCTGGTACACCGGGTTCGCGCCGGCGATGGACCCGAAGATCGCCGTCTCGGTGATCGTCGAGTCCGGCGGTAACCGCGGGCTCGAAGCGACCGGTGGCACCGTGGCCGCGGAGATCGGCCGAGCCGCCGTCAACGCGATGCTCGGGGGTGGATAGCGCATGCTGTCCTCGGGTCAGCTGCTGGCCGACCGGTACAAGCTGACGAACCGGATCGCCGTCGGCGGGATGGGCGAGGTCTGGCAGGCCAGTGACACGCGGCTGGAGCGGACGGTCGCGGTCAAGATCCTCAAGGCGGAACTGTCCGGCGACGCGGAGTTCCTGCACCGCTTCCGGACCGAGGCGCGGATGACGGCGTCGCTGAACCACCCCGGCATCGCCGCGGTGCACGACTACGGCGAGACGGTCGCGGACGAGCTGTCGATCGCGTACCTGGTGATGGAGCTGGTCGAAGGCGACCCGCTGGCCGCGATCATCACCCGCGAAGGACGGCTGAACGCCGAGCGCACCCTGGACATCCTCGAGCAGGCCGGGAACGCGTTGCAGGCCGCGCACGAAACCGGTCTGGTGCACCGTGACGTCAAACCGGGCAACATCATGGTCACCCCGGCCGGGCAGGTGAAGATCACCGACTTCGGCGTCGCGAAGGCCGCCGACGCCGCCCCGGTGACCAGGTCCGGCATGGTGATGGGCACGGCCCACTACATCGCCCCCGAGCAGGCGCTCGGGCACAACGCCGAACCGGCGAGCGACGTCTACTCGCTGGCCGTGTGCGGTTACGAATGTCTCACCGGGCACCGGCCGTTCCTTTCGGAGAACGCCGTGACCGTCGCGATGATGCACATCCGCGATCTCCCGCCGCCGCTGCCGCCGGACGTGCCGCCGGGCACCCGCGCGGTCATCGAGGCGACCCTGATCAAGGATCCGAGACAGCGGTACAACAGCGGCGGCGAGTTCGCGGCCGCGGTGGCCGCGGTCCGCGCGGGCCTTCCCCTGCCGACGCCGTCGGGGCTGGTCAACGTGGCCTACGCGACGGGCCAGCCGCCCGTGATGCCGCAGCAAGGGCCGCCCGGCCCGCATTCGCCGCCGAACCCGATGGTGGCGGTCGGACCGGCGTCGCATCCGGCGATGCACCCGGTCACCGGACCGCCCCCGATGGCGGTCCGACGGCTGCCCGGCAAACGGTCACAATGGGGCTGGTGGGTGCTGCTCGCGGTGATCCTGATCGCAGTACTGGTGGCAGGAGCCTTTCTCATCGTGAGACTGGTCGGTTCGGGCAACGGACAGCAGTCGGGCGGCGTGGAAACGAGTGAACAGACACCGGCTCCGGGTAAGAAGTCCGTAGGTCCTTCACCGACGTCCGCGTATCCCGCGGTGCCGACGGAGGGCAGCGCCGAGGAGTCGGCCGGGCAGGCGAATCCAGGAATGATGAGCAGCAAACCTTGGACGGAATGGAACGGCACGCAGAGATGAGCACACCAAGACTGCTCAGCAACCGCTACGAGCTGGGCGACACGCTCGGCTACGGAGGCATGTCCGAGGTCCACCACGGCCACGACGTGCGCCTGGGCCGGGAGGTGGCGATCAAGATCCTGCGTGCCGACCTGGCGCGGGATCCCCAGTTCCAAGAACGTTTCCGTCGCGAGGCGCAGAACGCGGCGGCACTGAACCACCCGGCGATCGTCGCCGTCTACGACACCGGCGAGACGAACACCGAGTTCGGACCGCTGCCTTACATCGTCATGGAGTACGTCGAAGGACGGACTCTGCGGGACATCGTGAAGACCGAAGGCCCGATGTCGCAGAAGCGGGCCATGGAGGTCATGGCCGACGTCTGCGCGGCATTGGACTTCTCGCACCGGCACGGCATCGTGCACCGCGACGTCAAACCGGCGAACGTGATGATCACGAAGAACGGCGCCGTCAAGGTGATGGACTTCGGTATCGCGCGCGCCATGCACGACGGGCAGTCCGCGATGACGCAGACCGCCGCGGTGATCGGCACGGCGCAGTACCTGTCGCCGGAGCAGGCCCGCGGCGAGTCCGTCGACGCGCGTTCGGACGTCTACGCCGCCGGTTGTGTGCTGTACGAACTCATCACCGGCGAGCCGCCCTTCACCGGTGACTCCCCGGTGGCGGTGGCGTACCAGCACGTCCGGGAAGACCCGAACCCGCCGTCGTCGGTCAACCCCGCCGTTGCGCCCGAACTCGACGCCGTCGTGCTCAAGGCGCTCGCGAAGGGCCCGGCAAACCGCTACCAGTCATCGGCGGAGATGCGTTCGGACCTGGTCCGCACCCTGTCCGGCCAGCGGCCGTCCGCGCCGATGGTGATGTCGGAGGACGAGCGCACCCAGGTCATGGACTCCGACCGCCGGGTGCCGCAGCGCTACGACCAGTACGAGGACGAACCCGAGGACCCGGCCGCGAAGAAGAAGCGTCGCGCCTGGCTGATCGCCGGGCTCGTCGTCTCGCTGGCGGCCGTGGTGCTGCTGATCATGTGGCTGTCCAACGCGTTCACCAGCACCGGCGCGGAGAGCAAGGCGATCCCGAACGTGCTCAACCAGTCCGAAGCGACCGCGAAGACCACGCTGCGCGACGCGGGATTCGGCTCGTTCGAGGGCACCAAAAAGGTCCCCTGCACCGGAGAGGCCGTCAACGGCCTGCCCGCTTGCGACGAGAACGACATCGACAAGGTCATCGCGATCGCTCCGAACGTAGGTCAGATGACGCTGACCACCGAGAAGATCACGCTGACCGTCGGCGCGAAGCCGGGCAAGATCAAGACTCCGGATCTCAAGGGCAAGACGCAGGCCGAGGCCCTGACGGCGCTGACCGAGGCCGGGCTGAAACTCGGTGCGACCACCGAGCAGGAGACCGACGAACCGAACAACGCGGGCAAGGTCCTTTCGCAGACCCCGGGCGCGCAGGTCGACGTCGACCAGGGCTCGAAGGTCGACATCACCATCGGGAAGTCCAAGGAACTGAAGACGGTCCCGAACTACAAGGGCAAGACGAAGTCCGAGGCCGACGCCGGACTGAGGCAGGCCGGGTTCACGCCGAGTTTCAAGACCACCAGCTCCAGCGAGCCCAAGGACACCGTCGTCGACCAGACCCCGAACGGCGGAAAGCTCGCGGTCGGCGGTGTGGTCACGGTGACCGTGTCGGACGGTAGCCAGGAGACCTTCGACATGCCGAACTTGAAGGGCATGACCGAGGAACAGGCGTTCCGGCAGCTGCAGCAATTGGGCTGGAGCGGTACGCCGAACACCCAGGCCGACAAGAACGGTGACCGGGACCTGGCGGGCAAGATCAGCAAGACCAACCCGCAGGCCGGGACGAAGGTCGCGAAGAACGCGCCGATCACGCTGTTCATCGTCGAAAGCGACGAGTCGCCGACGACGTCGAGTTCGCGGCCGGGCGGCGGGATCATCCCGCCCCCGTGATCGACAGCTGAAGGAAAGGGCCCCGCACGGTTTCGTGCGGGGCCCTTTTCTGCGGCGAGAATGGTCCGGCACATCACCGAACGCGAGCCGCGCGAGGACACGGCCGACCTCATGCGTGCCATCCGGAGAGCCCGAGCAGTGACAGAAGCGGTTCTGCGCGGCCCGGCCTCGCGACAGGCTTCTCGTCTGATCCGCCCCGCGGCCGTCGAGGGGATCTCCTCATCGCGGCCGCCCGTTAAGCACGACCAGGCGCGCCATCAAGCGTTGCGGCGGAGCAGCCATCCGACGGCCGTCGCGCTCACGAGCAAGGCGGCGACGGCCGTCACCGAGGCCACCGTGAACGGGCCCGCCAGCGGTTGTTGCGAAGTCAGGGCACGCAGCAGCGGATTGGCCAGCGGCAGCCATTTCACCAGCAGCACGGCGGCGAGGGCGAAGATCGCCGCCAGTACGGACCAGCCGATCCGCGGGACCAGCAGCCGTGAACAGGGCAGGCCGATCGCGATCCCGAACAGCGCGCACAACGCGTGCGCCGCGGCGCCGAGGGCGAGGGTGCCGATCGGGAAACCGCCGGACCGGATCCCCGACCACGCGAGTGTCACGACGATCAGCGCGACGGCGCAACCGAAGACGGCCAATGTCGCGCCGCCGAGGACCGATCGCCAACGTCGCGCGTGGCTGAAGGTCACCAGCCGCTGGACCGGGTCTTCGACGTCGAGCATCGCGATCGTCAGCCAGCACGAGACCACCAGGAGCGATCCCGCGCTGATCCCGTACTGCGGCAGCAGCGGCGACTTCGGATCCGAGTAGAGCACGGTGTTGACCGCGAGGTAGGCGAGGATCGCGGGGAGATACCGCTGCGAATGGCCGAGCAGTACGAAGTAGTAGCGGGTCATGGCGAGCACGGCGCCACCTCCCGCACCGAGAGTCCCCGGTTGAGTGCGCGCAGCAGGACCGCGTCGGTGTGCCCGGCTTCGACGGTCAGGACGACTCTTTCGCCATCGGCCACGACCTGGCTGACACCGGGTTCCGACGACCAGTCGCCTCCGGGTCCGTGAAGCACGATCCTTGTCGCGGCTTCGGCCTTCGCGGCCGCTTCGACGCGGATCAGGCGCCCGGCGTCCATTCGGTAGACGTCGTCGGCGTGGGCGTGCACGGCGGCCGCGCGGTGGTCGGTGAAGACCACGCTCGCGCCGCGCGCACTGGTCTCGGCGACGAGTTCGCCGAGCACCGTGTGGGCTTCGACGTCGAGTCCGGACCAAGGTTCGTCGAGGATCAGCAGATCCGGTCCGGCCAGGACGGCCTGGGCGAGGCCGACCTTCTGGGCGTTGCCCTTCGACAGCGTCCGCAAGGGCGCGTCCGGCCCGCCGACCAGCGCCAGCCTGTCCAACAACGGGTCGATGGCCGACAAGTCGACAAGTCCGTCGATGCGGGCCATATGCCGTAGGTAGGCTCGGGCGCTCATCCGCTGCCCGGCCGGGAAGCGGTCCGGCAGGTAGCCGGCCCGCGGGCTGCCCACGACGGTTCCCGAGGTCTCGCGAGAAAGCGCCGCCAGGATCCTGAGCAGCGTCGACTTCCCGGAGCCGTTCGAGCCGAGGATGCCGACCACGCGGCCCGCCGGGATGTCGAGGTCGACGTCGGCGAGTACGGGTTCGCCGCGACCGTAGCGCTTACCGACTCCTTCGAGCCGGATCAGCGAGGTCACGCAGCAGCGGCCTTCTGCAGCGCCCGGGTCGCCTGTTCGAGTTCGTTGACCGTGGCGTCGGCGACCGGGTGCCCGGCCGAAGCCATCCAGTTCGCCAGCATCCGGTGCCCGCCCTGTGTGAGCACGGACTCGGGGTGGAACTGGACACCTTCGAGCGGCAGCTCGCGGTGCCGCATGCCCATCACGACGCCGGACTCGGTGCGGCCTGTGATCTCGAACACGGTGTCGTCGATGGTTTCCGGCAAAACGGTCAGCGAGTGGTAACGCGTGGCAGTGAATTCGCCGGGTAGTCCAGCGAGCACTCCGGTGCCCGAATGGTGGACTTGACTGGTTTTGCCGTGCAGCAGTTCGGGCGCGCGGTCGACGGTGGCACCGAAGACGACGCCCAGGGCCTGGTGGCCGAGGCAGACACCGAGCATCGGGATCCGCTTTTCGGCGCATTCACGGACGACATCCATGCTCTGACCAGCACGTTCCGGGGTTCCGGGGCCGGGAGAGACGAGGACCGCGTCGAACTCGCCGAGCTTGTCGATCTCCACGACGTCGTTGCGCCAGACGGTGCAGTCGGCGCCGAGCTGGGCCAGGTACTGGACCAGGTTGTAGACAAAACTGTCATAGTTGTCGACGACGAGCACGCGCATGCCGCCCAGCTTAGCGGCTCCCACCAGATGGACCGTACGCCAGATCACAATGATTGTTAGGGCAACCTAACTTACCGTGGTAGGGGTGAGCCGTTCTCTTCGTGTAGCCATCGTGGGTGCCGGTCCGGCCGGCATCTACGCCGCCGACATCCTCGACAAGTCCGACGCCGACGTGACGATCGACCTGTTCGAGCGCATGCCGGCGCCGTTCGGGCTGATCCGGTACGGCGTCGCGCCCGACCACCCCCGGATCAAGGGCATCGTCACCGCCCTGCACAAGGTGCTCGACAAGCCGAACATCCGGCTGCTGGGCAACGTCGACTACGGGACCGACCTCAAACTCGACGATCTGCGTCAGTTCTACGACGCGGTGATCTTCTCGACCGGTGCGATGGCCGACCGCGGCCTCGACATCCCCGGGATCGACCTCGACGGCAGCTACGGCGCCGCGGACTTCGTCTCCTGGTACGACGGTCACCCGGACGTCCCGCGCACCTGGCCGCTGACCGCGACCTCGGTCGCCGTTCTCGGTGTCGGGAACGTGGCGCTCGACGTGGCGCGGATTCTCGCGAAGACCGCGGACGAGCTGCTCAGCACCGACATCCCGGACAACGTCTACCAAGGCCTCAAGGCCAGCCCGGTCACCGATGTGCACGTGTTCGGGCGCCGCGGCCCGGCTCAGGCGAAGTTCACGCCGCTCGAACTCCGCGAGCTGGACCACTCGCCGAACGTCGAGGTCATCGTGTACCCGGAGGACATCGAGTTCGACGAAGGCAGCATCGCCGCGCTGCGGGCGTCGAAGCAGATCGACATGGTCGTGAAGACGCTGCAGGAGTGGGCGATCCGCGACCAGGGCGACCGGCCGAAGCGGCTGCACCTGCACTTCCTGCACTCGCCGTGCGAGATCGTCGGTTCCGAGGGCAAGGTGACCGGGCTGCGGACCGAACGCACCGAACTGACCGGTGACGGCAACGTGCGCGGCACCGGCGAGTTCCACGACTGGGACGTTCAGGCCGTCTACCGCGCGGTGGGTTACCTGTCGTCGCACCTGCCGGAGATTCCGTTCGACCACACCACCGGGACCGTGCCGAACCAGGCGGGCCGGGTGCTGGACATCGACGAGGACCAGGTGCCGGGCGTCTACGTGACCGGCTGGATCAAACGCGGCCCGGTCGGCCTCATCGGCCACACCAAGGGTGACGCGGCCGAGACGATCGCCAGCCTGCTGGCCGACGCCGACGACCTCGCGGCGCCGGCGGTCGCCGATCCCGACGCGATCCTCGGTTTCCTCACTGAACGCGGCGTTCCCTTCACCACCTGGGAAGGCTGGGGCAAACTCGACGCCCACGAGAAGTCACTGGGTGTCCCGCACGGCCGGGACCGCGTCAAGGTCGTGGAACGCGACGAAATGACCCACATCTCGCGCTCTTGACTCACTTACCCAGCCCCCCACCCGTCCCAGGGGGCGGCCCCGAACCCAGTCTATCGGCTGGAGGCGGGGAAAGGGCTGGTCAGTTGGGGTTGTCCACAGTCGGCGACGGTTGTGGACAACTGTCGGGCAGGTCGTGAAGGGCCCCACCGGGCTGTGGGGTCCTTCATGGCGTTTCGCGACTCGGGACCGGTCCGGCGTGACAGGTCCGCTGGGTGGTCGGATACGGAGGGGTCAGGAACCCAGGTAGGCCAGAACCGCGAGTACCCGCCGGTTCGTGTCGTCCGAAGCGACGATGCCGAGTTTCGCGAAGATGTTCGCGGTGTGCTTCCCCACCGCCCCCTCGCTGAAGTGCAGCCGCCCGGCGATCGCGGCGTTCGAGCAGCCTTCGGCCATCAGTCCGAGCACCTCGCGTTCACGGGGCGTCAGCGCGGCGAGAGGGTCGGAAGCGTTGCCCACCACCAATTTCGCGATCACCTCGGGATCCATCGCGGTCCCGCCGCCCGCCACCCGCCGCACCGCGTCGATGAACTGGTCGGCGTTGAAGACCCGGTCCTTCAGCAGGTAGCCGATCGCACCGGCGCCGTCGGCGAGCAGTTCCCGCGCGTAGAGCTGCTCGACGTGTTGCGACAGCACGAGAATCGGCAGCCCGGGAAGGTCGCGCCGCACGGCCAGCGCGACCTGTAGACCCTCGTCGGTGTTCGTCGGCGGCATCCGGACGTCGACGACCGAGACGTCCGGACGGTGTTCGCGCAGCGCGTGTTCCAGTTCCGGCCCGGTCCCGACCGCCTCGACGACGTCGAAACCGTGCGCGGTCAGCAGATGAGTCAGTCCGTCTCGGAGGAGGTACTGGTCCTCGGCGACGACACATCGGGGTCGAGCTGGCACGGGATCTCCATGGTCGCCTTCGTCGGCCCGCCGGGCGGGCTGGTCAGAGCAAAAGTACCGTCGAACGTGCCCAGCCTGCGTTCGATCCCGCGAAGCCCGCTGCCCCGGGCCGCGTTCGCGCCGCCCTTCCCGTCGTCGGTCACCTCGATCCGCAGCAGACCGTCGTCGTAACCCAGCTCGATCGACACTCGCCGCGCCTCACCGTGCTTCGCCGCGTTGCCCAGCAACTCGCTGACCGCGAAGTACGCGCACGCTTCCGCGGGCTGTTCGAGCCGCGGCACCACACCGTTCACCGAAGCCCTCAGCGGACTGTCCAGCGCCATCGCCCGCACCGCGTCACCGAGACCACGCTCGGACAGCACCGGCGGGTGAATGCCGCGCACCAGCAGCCGCAACTCGGTCAACGTCTCCGACGACGTCTGCCGCAGCTCGGCGGCCAGCCGTTTCGCCGCGGCCGGATCGCTGTCGATCAGGGCTTCGACGGCACCCAGCTTCATCCCCATCGCGACCAGTCGCGACTGGACCCCGTCGTGCAGATCCCGTTCGATCCGCCGCAGCTCGGCGGCCTGCGCGACCGACGCGTCCGCCCTCGTCTGCTTCAGCCGCTCGACACGCTGCTCCAGCCGCGAAGCCTCCGTCGGGCCCAGAAGCAGCTTCGCGAACCTCGCTCCCTGACGCGCCAGCCACGGCGTCGGGACCAGCCCCACGACGAAGGCCGCCACCGCGACCGGAGTCAGCGCGAGCGCCTGCCCGTGCGTGGTCGCCTCGGGCAGCCCGATCATCGAGAACCAGTGCGTGGTCGACCACGAGGTACCCGTCCACTGGCCGATCGGCCGCCAGACCCACAACGCCAGTACTCCCCATAAGCCGAAGAACACCAGCGCCGCGGTCGGCACCGCCATCAGCAGCAGCACCACGGAGTTGACCACCGCGGCCGCCAGGTCGCGCCAGGTCGCCCGGTCGAACATCGCCCAGCGCCAGCGCGCCAGCCGCGCCGGCCACCACGGCGTGTCGTACAACTGCCGTCCGTGCTGGTACATCCCGTCCGCGCGCGGGACGGGGAACGGCGGCTCCGGCAGGTACGGCCGGTCGATCCGCACGCCGGTCCAGTTCTTGGCCTCGCGGCGCAGCGTGTCGGTCACCGCGCGACCGGCGACGACCAGCGTCGGGAACAGCGGTGCCGGCCAGATCAGGCCGAGCAGCGTCGGGATCACCATCCCGAGCTGTGCGGCCGAAAACGCGAACAAGCCGAGCTGGAATCCCAGTGCCTTCAGCCTCGCCTTGACCCAGCCGTCTCCAGCGCGAGCCGGACGAGGCCCGAGCCACCAGCGGGTCCAGGTCCCGTACACGCGCAACGCGAGCGGTCCGGTCAGCAGAACCGCGGGCACGAGCAGCAGAGCCGCGAACGGATTCCACAGTTGCCAGCCGAGATCGCGTCCGGTCGCCGGATCGTCGGAGATCCACTCGAACCGCTTGGTCCACTTGATGAACCATGACCGCTTGAACAGGCTGTTCCCTTCGCGGTACCAGCCATCGGGCTCACGTTCCGGCTCGGGCGGAGCGGGCCGGTACGGCGGCGCGACCTCGATACCGCACCAGCGCCCGGCCAGCCGCCGGGTGAGGGCGGCGCGCGGCCGTGCCCCCTCCAGCGCCAGCGTGTACGCGAAGACCAGCCCCACACAGAGCAGGCAGAACCCCACCAGCTCGAGCAGCAGGTCCAGCAAACTCATCAGGGCCAGGCCCGCGAGCGCGAGGCCGCGGCGCACCGAGGTGAGGTACTCGCGAATCATGCGAGAAGTCTCGCTCACCACCCCCGCCCGACACACTGACCGCAGGCCCCCGGCCGGGGTGGGCCCAGCCCCACCCCGGTTGTGGTTCCAGCGCCATTCTGGCCCGATCCCTTGCGCCATAACGTTTTTCGCATGCCACTCATCGAAGTCAGCAACCTCCGCAAGACGTACGGAGAGCACGTCGCGGTCGACGACGTTTCGTTCCACGTGGAACAGGGCGAGATCTTCGGGATCCTCGGGACCAACGGCGCCGGCAAGACCACCACCGTCGAATGCCTCCAGGGCCTGCGCACGCCGGACTCCGGCACCATGTCGGTCCTCGGCCTCGACCCGGGCAAGGACCACAACGCCCTCCGGCAGCGCCTCGGCTCCCAGCTTCAGGAGAGCCGCCTGCCGGACAAGTTCAAGGTCCACGAGGCACTCGACCTCTACGCTTCCTTCTACGCGAACCCCGCCGACACCGGCGACCTGCTCGTGAAGCTGGGTTTGACCGAGCAGCGGAACAAGTACTTCGGCAAGCTTTCCGGCGGGCAGAAGCAGCGTGTCTCGATCGCGCTCGCGCTGGTCGGCCGCCCCGAGGTCGCCGTCCTCGACGAGCTGACCACCGGACTGGACCCGCACGCCCGCCGCGACACCTGGAAGCTCGTCGAGACCGTGCGCGACACCGGCGTCACCGTCCTTCTCGTCACGCACTTCATGGACGAGGCCGAACGCCTCTGCGACCGCCTCGCGATCTTCGACGCCGGACGCGTGGTCGCCACCGGCACTCCCGGCGAACTCCGTGACCGCGCCGGTAAATCCACCTTGGACGACGCCTTCGTGACCCTGACCGGCCGCGACTGAACTGGAGACGAGAAATGAACACGCTCACCAAGATCACCCTCGCCGAAACGAAACTCGCCCTCCGTACGCCGGGATTCGTCATCGGGGGGCTTCTCCTGCCGACGGTCATCACGGCCGTGCTCGGGGTGATCCCCGGCATTCGCGCGGAGAGCGGCACAACGACGGGAATGCGCTTCCTCGACGCCTGGGTGCCGTCGATGATCGTGCTCACCATGGCCATGATGGGCCTGCAGGCGATCCCCGGGATCATCGCGTCCTACCGCGAGCAGGGCATCCTTCGCCGCTTCGCCACCACACCGGTACACCCGGCCCAGTTGCTGGTGGCGCAGTTGATCATCAACGTCACCGTGACGATCGGCGGGGTCGGCATCCTCCTCGTGACGGCGGGCGTCGTCTTCGACGTCCCCAGCCCGCGTCACCCGCTCGGCTTCCTGCTGACGTTCGTGCTCGGCACGACCGCGATCTTCGGCCTCGGCCTGATCGCCGCGGCGGTCGCCAAGACCAGCCGCGCCGCGGGCGGGATCGCGATGATCGCCTATATCCCGGTCATGTTCCTCGGCGGCGTCTGGCTGCCGCGTCCGTTGCTTCCGGAGGCCATCCGGGAGATCGGCGCGTACATCCCGCCGGGTGTCAAAGCCCTCGAAGACGCCTGGACCGGCACGGGCGCCCAGCCGCTGCAACTCGCCGTTCTGGCGGCTTTCGCGGTGGGCAGTTGTGTCGTGGCGGCGAAGCTCTTTCGCTGGGAGTGACGGCCGCTTCCGCCAAAGTGGTGATGATGATCGTTTTCTCTTGTGGCGCGGGCCGCGGGTGAGTAGTCAGAGAGACGGCCAACGTTCACTGTGACTCACTCGGAGGTTCGATGTCTCTGGATGTATCGCCAGCACTGCTGGAGAAGGCCGAGCGCGGGGAGGTCTCCGA
Source organism: Amycolatopsis coloradensis (assembly GCF_001953865.1). Lineage (GTDB taxonomy): Bacteria > Actinomycetota > Actinomycetes > Mycobacteriales > Pseudonocardiaceae > Amycolatopsis > Amycolatopsis coloradensis. The sequence continues at coordinate 108,021 of NZ_MQUQ01000015.1, read as the reverse complement.
CGCCGAATTCGTCGCCTGCGTCCGGGATTCCCTGCCCTACGCCTGGACCGTGATCACCGGTGTCATCGCGGAGGCCGACGGCGCGGCCGACGGGTTCGCCGACAACGAGACGCCGCCGCCGAGCGAGGCCGAACGCGGGCAGCTGCTGCGGGCGCTGGCCTCGGACGCCATCCGCGGCGGGCTGGAGCGGCACTTCGGCGTGAAGCTGGCGTTCCAGAACTGCCACCGGGTCGCCGTCTTCAAGAAGTCCTCTGTGGACAGTGACCGCTACCGCGCGTTCGTTTCGGCGCGCGGCCAGCTGCTGAACCAGAGCCCGGAACTGCGCGACTGCTAGGACTCAACGCAGCGCGGGCAGCACTTCGGCGCCGATCCGCGCGATGTTCTCGAGCGTTCCCTCCGGCGTACCGGACGCTTCCACCATCATGATCACGTGGGAGATCCCGGTACGCCGGATACTCGTTCCCAGCCTGTCGACGCAGTGTTCGACGCCGCCGATCGGATGAATCTCGCACAGCCGATCGGTGTAGGACACCGGATCCTTGTCCAGCCCCCGCCTGCCGTCGAGGTACACGTGCCCGGCGAAACCCTCCTTCAGGGAGCCCGGCAACGCGGACCGCACGACGTCCAAAGCGTCGTCGCCCACCTGGCACATCACCGTCGAGATGTGCTCGGCGGCGGAACCCCCGTACGCGACAAGGGTTTCGATCTTGGCGTCGTCGTCGGTGTGCAGGCCGAGCAGCATCGGCAGCCCGCGATCGGCGGCCAGCCGGACCGCACGCGATCCGGCGTCGCCGCAGGCCACGACCACGCGCGGCGCACGTTCCGGCCGCGGCACCATCGGCACTTCACGGAACCTGAAATGCTTGCCGTCGGCCGAAACGGTCTTCGAAGTCATCGCCGCGATCAGCAGGTCGAGACTCTCCTCGAACCCGGTTTCATAGCGGGCTTCACCGGTGCCGAACACCTCGAGGTCCTGCCACGGCCCGCCACGGCCGACGCCGATCCGCAGCCGTCCGCCGGAAACCGCGTCGAGCAGCGACCACTGTTCGGCGAGCGCCACCGGATGCGCGATCGACAGCACGCTCACCGCGGTGCCGACCGCGATCCGTTCGGTGCGGCCGAGCACGTGCGCGGCGAGGGTGATCGCGGACGGGCAGACGCCGTACGGCATGAAGTGGTGTTCGGCGAACCAGACGTCGTCGAACCCGGCCCGTTCGGCGGCGACGGCGGCGTCGACCGACCTGCGCAGGACGTCGGCGTCCTCCTGCCCGGGAAACCGGCCGGAGACCAGGAAGGCGCCGAACCGCACGCCTACTGGACGCTCACTTCGTTGAACCAGAGACGTGGCTCCAGCCACGGGAAGACGACGAACATCAGCAAGGCGACGATCCCGAGCGCCAGCACGACCGCCATGGTCAGCTTCGCCGCGAAGGGGCCCGGCAGCTTGCGCCAGATCCAGCCGTACATCAGCGCGCCTCCGAGATCTTGGGCAGGAGTTCGGCGTAGGTGCCCACCTGGTTCTTCGGCACCTGCTGGGCCAGCACCGCGTGGATGATGAGCCGCTCGCGCGCCGAGAACTTCGGGTGACACGTCGTCAGCGTGAGCAGCGAGACCTGCTCGGCCTTCGGCAGGATCTCCGGATCCTTGTACGGCACCGGGTTCACCGTGTCGCCCTTGGTCGGGAACACGATGCGGCGGCCGTTGGTCTCGCCGTAGGCGCCGCCGTCGACGGCGTTCGGGTTACGCAGTGTCCCGACGTTCTTGCACTTCGGGTCGGCACCCTTGCCCGCCGCCCAGCCTTCGACCTCGTCCTTGTAGGGCAGCACCTTGTAGATGTAGAAGTCGGTCTGCGTCTCGATGATGATCTGGTCGCACGAGGTGAGGTTGTCCAAATCGTTGAACGGCGCGCCCTTGCCGACCCGGTGGCCGGCGATGGCGAAGTTGCCCGGCTCGCCCGGCAGCGCCGTGCCCTTGTAGTGCCCGGGGCCGACCTCGAGCGCGGCCTCGGTGGTGCCTTCCTGGATGGTGAAGTTGAAGTCGGCGCCGAACACCGGCATGTGGATCCTGGCGAACGCCTTCCCGTCGACCAGGTCCGGATGCAGCTGCCGGTCCTTCGACCAGTCGCCGTCCAGTTCCGAACTCGCCTCGGACTGCTTGCCCGCGGAGAACAGGTCGGTCACGTAGACCTCGTAGACCATGAACAGCAGCACCACCAGCCCCGCGGTGATGAGGAGTTCCCCGACGGTCCGGATGGCGACGCCGCCCTTGCCCAGTTCCGCGGGCTGGCGTTCCTCGGTCGCGGTGCCACCGCCGACCGGCTCGAAGATCACGGTCTCCTCGGTGGACCCCGGCGGCGGCGCGGGACGACGGCGCGGCGGTGGTCCGTCCATCCGGCGTCGCGGCGGTGGCCCGCCGGGCGACCTGCCTTCTTGCGGCCTCCGGCGGGGCGCCGGACGACTCTCACCGGGTGGACGTTCGGAATACCGCCGTCGGTCCCCGCCCGGCTCTTCCCGCTCAGCCACGCAAAGCTCCTCAGTCTCGAACCAAGCCGCAGTGTCGGACCAGCACAGTGTCGAACCGTGTGTGACACCATTGTCACAGTGCGGGAAATCGACCGGTCCCGGACGGTGCCCAGCGGCGCTCGTTTACGTTAACGTGTGCACGTGGCGCTGGTTGCGCACCCGAAAGCGGGTCATCGCCACCAGGGAAGCCGAACAGTACGCGAGGAACACGATGCCGAAGTCCAAGGTCCGTAAGAAGACGGCGTACACCCCGCCGACCGACCGCCGCACACCGGTGAAGGTCAAGGCCGCGGGCCCGTCGAACCTGTTCTACAAGATCGTGATGTTCGGTCTCATGCTGATCGGCCTGTTGTGGCTGGTCGTCAACTACATCGCGGGCGACAAGATCCCCTTCATGGCGGATCTGGGCAACACGAACTTCGCGATCGGCTTCGTGCTGATGATCGCCGGGTTGCTCATGACGATGCGGTGGCGGTGAGCATTACCCCGGATGGCGGCTTGACGCCGAATTACACCGGTGTGACTCATCCCCAGTGTGGATAACCCCTGTGGATAACTACCCCACCTCATGGGCGCCACAGCAGAACGTTGTGGTAGTGGCCTGGGCGCTCACCCTGTTCCTGCTGGCAGGTGTGGTGTGGCTGGCCATCGGCGGCGACGTCGGCGGCACCGTGCTGACGGGGCTCGCGATGCTCTCCGTCGGCGCGCTCGCACTGCACGGCACTCTGCTCCGTCCCCGGCTGGCCGCCGGTCCCGACGGAATCCTGGCCAGGACCGCGGGTGGCGCGCACCGGTATTCCTGGACCGAAGCCCGGCTCCGGCTGCGCACGACGCGCCGTCTCGGCCGCGACAGCCTGACCCTCGAGGTCGAATCCGGCGAGCATTTGCTGGTGTTCGGCCGGATCGACCTCGGTGAGGACCCCAGGGACGTCATGGACGTCCTCACCGCTCTTAAGGGTCAGGCGTTGTCGTAGTAGTGGACATCGCCGTTCGGCCAGGTGACCAGCCCGGCCTGCGTGACCGAAGGTGCCAAGGCCGAAGTCATCAAAGCGACGGCCAGAGCTGCCGCTTTGTGCATGACCTACGGGGGAAGCGGAACCACTACCGGTAACAGATGTAGACGGACTGGCCGCGGTAGGGCGTGAACTGGCAGTACGCGGCGGAAACCGTCTGCGCGTCCTTCCAGGCGATGAGCCCGATGATCGCCACGACGACGATCGCGATCCCGCCGATCTGCCAGCGAAGCCGGTTCTTTTCCGGGGCGTACAGCAGGGCGAAGGTCGCCAAGAGACCGGCGACGAAACCCCCCGCGTGGGCGAGGATCGAAATGTTCGGCACCTGGAAGGTGATGAACACGTTCAGGCCGAGGATGACCAGCAACCAGGTCGGGTTGAGCCTGAGTTTGACGACGATGACCGTGTACGCGCCGATGAGCCCGAAGATGGCGCCGGACGCGCCCACCACGGGGAGGGCGTCGAGGCCTGAGAACACCAGGCACGCGGCCGAGCCGCCGAGCATCGACACGAAGTAGAGCGCGGTGAACGGGAGCCTGCCGAGCGCGAGTTCCAGCGGGCGGCCCACGAACCACAGTGAGAAGGCGTTGCTCGCGATGTGCAGCAGGCCGAAGTGCAGGAATCCCGAGGTGAAGATCCGCCACCACTCGTTGCCCGCGAGCGTCGGCGCGTTGTCCAGGTTGCCGAGCTGGAAGAACTCCGAGATGTTGTTGTTCGAGATGCTGCCCGACAGCGCGACCGTGATGAAGAAGATGACGACGTTGAGCACCAGGAAGGCCGGCGTCACGAGAGCCGTCCGAGGCTGCCGGGCGCCGGCGAGGGTGGTCGCGCCGTAGCCCGCGTCGCGGTACTGCTTCTGCTGGACGCGGTCCTGCCGCCGGCCCGCCTGCACGCAGTCGGTGCACTGGAAGCCCACGGACGCCTCACGCAGGCAGTCCGGGCAGGCCGGACGCGCGCAGCGCGAACAGCTCAGCCCGGTCGGCCGGTTCGGGTGCCACCAGCAGCCGGGCATGGCGGCCTGCTGGTACTGGGGATTCGGTGGTTGGCTCACGATGCCACCAACCTACCGAAATCCCCCGTAACCGGCTCTGTGATCGGCGTTGTCAGCCTTCGCGGCTGATGCTGACCTTCTCGATGACGACGTCCTGCAGCGGACGGTCGGCCGGACCGGTCGCCGTGCGCCCGATCGCGTCGACGACGTCGCGGGACGCCTGGTCCGCGACCTCACCGAAGATCGTGTGCTTGAAGTTCAGGTGCGTGGTCGGCGCGACGGTGATGAAGAACTGCGAACCGTTGGTGCCGGGTCCGGCGTTGGCCATGGCCAGCAGGTACGGCTTCGAGAACTGGAGCTCCGGGTGGAACTCGTCGCCGAACTTGTAGCCGGGGCCGCCGCGGCCGGTGCCGGTCGGGTCGCCGCCCTGGAGCATGAAGCCGTCGATGACGCGGTGGAAGATGGACCCGTCGTAGAACGGGCCCGAGTTCGTGCCCTGCGCGTTGGGCTGGGTGTACTCCTTGCCGCCCTCCGCCAGCCCGACGAAGTTCGCGACCGTTTTCGGCGCGTGGTCGGGGAACAGGTTCAGGTGGATGTCACCCTGATTGGTGTGCAGAGTGGCCTTCAGTGCGCCACCGATGAGGGATCCCTTGCTTTCAGTCACGAGCTTCATCGTGCCATCTGCGGCAAGATCTGGGGAAAAGGGGCACGATAGGTTACAAGCAACGAAGCAGAATCAAAACGATTGAATGAGGTGAAGGCCATGACCCGGACCGCAGATTCGGTGACCGAGTCGGCGAAGGCCGGCGCGCTCGGCCTGCGCAAACGTGCGGTTGAGGCGGGTAAGGAAGCCACCGCCCACGCCGTCGAGGTAGCCGAGCAGAAGCTCTCCGAGAGCGCCGGTGAGATCGCCAAGACCAGCCGTCGCGCGCGCAAGAAGCTCGCGAAGAAGACGGAACTGACCCGCAAGGAGCTCAAGCGCAGCTCGAAGACGGCTCGCAAGGAGGCGCTGGCCAGGCTTTCCGAGATGCGGAAGCCGGGCCGTAAGGCACGCAAGGCCGCCATCCTGGCCGCGAAGTCCGCCGGTGAGTCCAAGCGCCGGGGCAAGAAGGACTTCAAGGCCGCGAAGAAGGATTTCAAGGCCGCGCTCGTGGAGGCGAAGTCCGCTGCCAAGGGGACGCGTAAGCGTCGTCGCTGGCCGTGGGTCATCGGTATCGCGGTGGTGGGCGCCGGTGCCACCTACGCGCTGCGTTCCAAGCAGGAGCCGCCAGTCGCGCCTGCTCCTCCGAAGGCTCCGCCCGCTCCCCCCGCGAAGCCCGCCACTCCGGCGGCGGCCGCGCCGAAGCCCGCACCCGCGAAGCCCGCCGCTTCCGGTCCGGCTCCGGCGAAGCCCGCGACACCCGCGACACCGAAGCCCGGCGCTCCGAAGAACGGGCACCAGGCTTCGACCAGCTCCGCCGACAAGAAGAACTGACGCCACTTCGTCGCCTACTTGTCGCTAGGGCCGTCCAGTGACCCACAAGGCCGCTGGACGGCCCTTTCGCGTCCACACAACGAAGATCAACGCGCCCAACAAGGTGACCGGCAGACTCGTAGCGCGCCCTCTTTGGGCCGAAGGCCCACGTAAACGCGATGAAGGGGCGCCCTCCGCCCTCAACAGAACGTTGAAAGCGAACGGGCGCCCCTTCGGCGCGGTTACGTCAGCGCGCGATTAAACAGCAGCCGCGTGCTTGTCGATCAGCTGGCCGAGGCGGGGAAGGGCCTCCTCGACGTTCTTCTTGCCGTTCGGGCGCAGCTTGCCGTAGACCTTCTTGATGCTGTCGCGGCTGCTCTTGTCGGCGCGCGCGTCGGTGACCGACAGGAGCGCGTCGGCGGCCTCGTCGCCACGGCCGGCCAGGTAGGCGCCGAAGTCGTTGCCACCCTTGGCCTTGTAGTCGCCGTAGAACGGCTCGAGGGCGACGGTGAAGTCGTCGAGCAGGGCGTCGACGGCGGAGGGGATGATGCCCGGCTTGATCTTCTTGACGGCGGCGAAGCCGGTCTTCACGACGGCACCCGAAACGCCGCCCTTGTCCGACACCTCGGCGTCGACGAGGCCTTCGAAGTCGCTCACGACCGCCGGGCGACGGGTGGAGTCGAGCAAGATTTCCTTGAGGGTGTCAGCCACGAAACCTGTCCTTTTGTCTTATGGGGAGAAATGATCTTTTGTGCCGCCGAGCCACACCGCGAGGCGGCCTCCGCCGGATCTGGCATTGCGCTGGGTCCCGCGAACCCTCGCGCGTGCGGCATAGGGTAGTACAAGATCAACTTCACTCTGACGTGTGGATACCACTACCTAGAGCTGCAGCTCACCGATAGCCTCCTTCGCCACCGTACGTGCCTTCACGCTCTGCTTCTGGTTGGTGGTCACGACTACCGCGTTTCCACCTTTCGCGACGGCGTAAACGGCGCCGTCGCCGGACGGCTGGTAGCCGCCTTTCCAGCCCGCCGGTTCGTCGGCGGGGTTGGAGGTGTCGATGGGTGCCGCCTGGTCGACCAACGCCTTGGCGACGGCGGGTTCTCCGACGTAGACGCGCACGGTGAGCTGCAGTTTCCCGCTGAGCGCGTAGAAGAAACAGGTCGGATGCGGCTGGTCGGCCGACGTCTTGACCTTGGAGACCTTCTGCCCGTTGGCATCCGAGACGAACTCGGTGCCCAGATAAGGGCACGGGCCCTTGCCGGTGGGTTCCGGCGCGGGCGGGATCTGGGGCGCCGGGGTGGTCGACGGCGCGGTCGGGTTCGCCGCGGGCGGCGGCTGTTCCGTCGGCCCGCAGGCCGCGAGGAGCCCCGCGACGAGCGGCAAGATCAGAAAACGTCGCATAGTGGCGTCCAGTGAAGCAGATCGGTTCACCGCGTCGGCGCATCCATCCGTCCTGTTCGTGCGACGATGGCGACGCGTAGCGGTCTTCAGGAGGCATCAGTGCTCACCAAGGAGCAGTACCTGGGTGCGGTGGCGGAACGTATCCAGCGCAGCGGTGGCAGGCTGAACACGGTCCAGATCGGCCCGAGCGCGGCCGTGGTCGGCCTGTTCACCGAATCCGTGATGCTGTCGACGATGAACTACTGCGTGATCGCCGCGGCGATCCCGGAGGTGACCGCGCCCGCGTTGTACGACTTCACCGGCCTGGCGACGCAGCACGCGCGGGCGAACGTGATGGGTACTGTCGGCTGGACGGCGGCTTCGGTGGTGATCGCGGGCCTGATCGGGGACCGCGTGTATCCGGACGCCGCGCAGGCCGCGTCGGCGAAATCCGGCAATCAGTTCGGTGGCGAGACGCGCATGGTGGCCGTCGACGTTGCGGCGGCGCAGATGTACGCCTTCGTCGGCGGGAAGCTCTGGGGTGCGGCGGTGCAGGGTTCGGTCAACGCGAAGCTGACGTTCTGTTTCCCGCAGCCCGCCGAGGTATACCAGCAGGTGCAGTGGCAGCAGTCGCAGGGCCAGCAGCCGCCGATGCCGCCCGGACCGCCGATGCCGCCGCCCGGCCAGCAACCGCCGCCCGGCTGGCAGCCGCAGCAGCCGCCGCCCGCCCACCAGTACCCGCCGGTCGGGCCGCCGCCCGCGCAGGGCACGCCGCCTGGTCAGCATCCGCCGCACTATCCGCCGCCAGGGCCCGGTTATCCGCAGCACGGCCAGCGCCCGCCGGGGTACTGACCGGTGACCGGCTCGTTGCGTGGCTGGCCGTCGTTTGCCGAGGAGCTGCCGGAGTTCGACCCCCAGCAGGCGCCGGGCACTCCCGGCGAACTGTTCCGGGAATGGCTCGACGAGGCGGGCGAACACGTCCTCGCACCGCATGCCGTCACCCTGTCCACAGTGGACGCCGATGGGGTGCCGGACGCGCGGGTCGTGATCCTCAAGGCCGTCGACGGTGACATCTGGGCGGTCGCGACGAGTTCCGAAAGCCCGAAAGGCGTTCAGCTGGCGAAGAATCCGTACGCCGCGCTGACGTTCTTCTGGCCGGGACGCGGCCGTCAGGTCCGGTTGCGAGGCCCGGTCTCGCCCGCCGCTCCCGAGGTCTCCGCGGCCGATTTCACCACCCGGCCGCCGGCGTCCCGGATGGAGGCGTTCGTCGGCAGGCAGTCCCAGGTGCTCGATGATCCGGCCGATCTCGACCGCGCGGCCGAGGAAGCACGCCGGTGGGTCGCGGAGAATCCCGACGTGGCACCGGAAACCTGGACCCGCTACCTGGTGACGCCGTCCGAAGTGGAGTTCTGGCAGGCGAGCCACGACCGGCGGCACCAGCGTTTCCGCTATCGGCGCGAGAACGAGATCTGGCGCAAGGAACGTCTCTGGCCGTGAACGGCAAGGGGGAACGACCATCGTCGGGTTGTCGTGGACAATTCACTTCGGCGACGGTGAACGGCACCCGGTCCCTGATCATTGGAGGCGAAATGTCCACACGCCGTCGCATTTGGGGCGCCCTGACCGCCACCGGGCTCGCCCTGCTGGCCGTCACGACGCCCGTCGCGAGCGCCCAGACGGGCGACCCGGCGAGAGGGCTGTATTCGGTGGAGGGCGCGAACGACTCCGCCAAACGCACCACCGTCGCCCGCACCGGTGTCGACGTCGCGGGCTCGCGCGGTGGCGCGCTGACCGTCGTCGCCACGCCGGAGCAGGCCGCGAGCCTGCGCGCGGACGGGTTCGGCCTGAAGTCGATCGGCGACTTCGACAGCATGCTGAAACAACGGAGCGATCGGGCGGGCACCGCGGCGGTCGCCGGCGACTTCCCGCCCGGCGACGAGGCATACCACACCTACGCCGAAACGACCGCTGAGCTGCAGAAGGCCGCGAAGGACCACGGTGACATCGCGACGCTGTCCAGCGTCGGCAAGTCCTACGAAGGCCGTGAGCTGAACCTGCTGAAGATCAGCGACAACGCGGGCACGGACGAGAACGAGCCCGAGGTCCTGTTCACCTGCAACCAGCACGCGCGCGAACACCTCACCACCGAGATGTGCCTGCGGATCGTGCAGCGCTTCACCAGCGGGTACGCGACCGATCCCGCCATCAAGAAGATGGTCGACGAGCACGAGATCCAGGTGCTCCCGAACGTCAACCCGGACGGTTCCGAGTACGACATCACCGGTGGCGAGTACCGGGGCTGGCGCAAGACCCGGAAGCCGGTTCCGGGCAGCGGCGCCGTCGGCACCGACCCGAACCGCAACTGGGACTACAAGTGGAACTGCTGCGGCGGATCGAGCGACAGCCCGTCCGCCGAGGACTACCACGGTCCTTCGGCGTTCTCCGAGCCCGAGACCAAGGCGGTCGCGGAGTTCATGAACTCCCGGGTGGTCGGCGGCGCGCAGCAGATCAAGGCGCACATCGACTTCCACACGTTCTCGGAACTGGTGCTCTGGCCGTATGGCTACACGAAGAAGGAGACCGACACGGGGTTGACCGAGGAGGAAGCGAAGCGCTTCGCCGACGTCGGCAAGAAGATGGCCGCCACCAACGGTTACACGCCTGAACAGTCCAGCGATCTGTACGTCACCGACGGCGACGTCAACGACTGGGCGTGGGGCAAGCACAAGATCCTCAGCTACACCTTCGAGATGTTCCCGAAGGACGGCGGGATCGACGGCTTCTACCCGCCCGCTTCGGTGATCCCGGAGCAGACCGCTCGCAACGACAAAGCTGTCGACATCCTGATAACCGAAGCTGGAGCTTGACCTCGCGCGGTGGTGAGCGGTACTGGGGATTCCCGAGCAGCGGCGGCGAAGTCGGTCCTGCCGGGCGAGCCGCGCGAAGCTGTCTTGCCAGGTCAGTGCCCTGAAGTCTTGAGATCGGCCACCCGCGACGCCCGGCTCTTCGGTGAATCCAGGCTGAAGCTCCGGGCGTCGCCCAGCTTGTCGCGGACGAATTCCTCGGTCTCCGCGACCGCCTCGCGCAGTGCGTCGTCTTCGTCCCCGAAGACCTGGTAAACAATCTTGTTCGTCTCGGGGTCGAACTCCCACAACCCGGCGAAGCGGCCTCGGTCGACGATCAGGTGGGTCGGCGGGTCCGCCTGCCCGCCCAGCGTCTCCCCCGCCCGGCCACCGGGCACCGGCCGTCCGGCGTCGGCGTCGTCGAGCAGCCGCGACATCTCGCGGTGCAGCAGGTGGATGCCGTCGATCCCGGCGAGCAGCGCGTACGACGGTTCCGACGGCACGGTGAAGCCGTCGAACTCGTCGGCGAGATCCTTGGGCAGCAGCAGGTCGGTGCCGTCGAGCGGCACGAGTTCCAGCGGTGCCACGGCCTTCTTGGCGTTCGCCGCGGTGAAGCCGGAGAACCAGCGGAAATGCTTGAGCGACGCCGGTGCCGCCCACGAGAAGTACCGCCGGGCCAGTTCAGCCTGCGCGGTGTCCATGTCCGGACAGCCCACCGCGCGGAGACGGCGTCCAGCGGACGTAGCCGTAGCGTTGCTGGTCCAGCCGCCCGTTGGCCGGGACCCGGCGGATGTCACCGCGGACCTGGAGCAGGCCGAGCGCGAGCGGCAACGTCGTGGTGGTGCCGCGTTTGCGGCCCGCCTCGCCGAGGTTGCGCACCGCCGGCCCGGCGGCGTCCTTGATCGCGGCCGGGTCGAGCGGTTCGGCCGCCGCGTCGAGCAGGTCGGCGACGGTGACGCACAACTGCTCGATCTCGGCCTGCGTGACGCCGAGGTACTTCTCCGCGGCCGCGATCTCACCCGCCGGTGCCCCGGCGCCGACGGTCAGGCCGAGTTCGAAATCCGCCGAGGGCAGGAGGTAGGCGCAGCCACGGGCCGAGGGCAGTTCGTGGATGGCGAGCCGGGCGACGTCCGCGTCGACCGTCTCGCGATCGAGACGGGCTCTGGCGAACAGCCCGAGATAGGGCGCCGAGCCGCCGACGGAGCGCATCCAGCCGGTCCGCTCCAGCACGTCCGCCGCCGAAGCGCCGTGCAGCGACCCGTCGAGACCTTGCCGATGTGCCCACCACGCGCGCAGCTTTTCGGTCGCCATGCTTCCACGGTATGGGCATTCGGCGGCCTACCGCAGCCTGGCACGATCGAGTGGTGCGCAGGCGGTTCTCGGAGGGAGTCTGATGCTGGTCGAACTGGCCATCGGTGACGCGTACGGCGGCTCCTTCGAACACGCGTATCCGAACTTCGTCGCCGAGCACAACACGCTGGCCGGATACGTGCCGCATCCCGGGCAGCTCGGCGTCCCGGCAGGCCGCTACACCGACGACACGCAGATGACGATCGCGATCGCCGAACTGCTCGTCTCGGGTCGCCGGTGGACGCCGCTGCTGCTCGCCGAACAGTTCGTGCTCGCCTACCACCGCGATCCGCACGACGGCTACGCGCCGCGCTTTCACCAGCTGCTCAGCGAGGTCCGAGACGGCGAAGAGCTGCTTCGACGGCTCCAGCCGCAGAGCGACAAGAGCGGCGCGGCCATGCGTGCCGGGCCGATCGGGGTCCTGCCGACCGTCGACGACGTCCTCTACCACGCGAAACTCCAGGCCACGATCACGCACGACACCCCGGCCGGGATCGCCGCGGCCCAGGCGGCGGCACTCGCCGTGCACTACTGCCACCATCGGCTCGGCCCGCTGACCGAGGTCGCGCGGTGGATCGACGGGATACTTCCCGAGGACGTCGGGCACGGCGGCTGGGCGCGGCCGTGGTCGGGCCGGATCGGGCCGCAGGGCTGGATGAGCGTCCGCGCCGCGCTGACCGTGCTCGCCGGCGGCGGTGGTCTCGCCCGGATGCTCCACACCTGCGTCGCGTTCACCGGCGACGTCGACACCGCCGCGACCATCGCGCTGGCCGCCGCGTCACGGTCGCCCGAGGTCGCTCAGGATCTCCCGCCGGTGTTGTGGCGGGACCTGGAGAACGGCGAGTTCGGCCGCGACTACCTGATGGGACTCGACGGGCAGCTACTGCACATCTGACGTAGCCGAGATCCACGGAACGCGGACGTGCGCGTGGGCTCGCTTCGACAGACTGGGCCGGTGAGGTCGGGTAACGTCCGATCGACGCGCTCGGGTTCGCCGTCGTCGTGCTCGCCTGTCTCGCCCTCGCCGCGGTCTGGCGACGACCGGCGGCCGTGGCCAGGACGGAAGCGTTTGCGCTCCTGCTCTACCTGGGCATCGGCTATCCGGACGGCCCGGTTCCGCGACCGGGTCGAGTTGCCCGCACGCGAAGGCGAGCTGAGTTCCGGCGCCGCGACCAGCGCGTGGTCCGAGAACCGGGTGAGGTACACGCCGAGTTCATCGGCGGCGGCCAGCGCGCGTTCCACCGGTCCGACGCTGGTCACCTCTCCGCGACGTAACGCCTGCCCGATACCGAGTCCGCGTGTCTCTCCGCTCCACAACCCCTCCAGTCCGGCGGACGTCGTTCCGCCGGAACCAAGATGCGCGCTGAAGCGCGGTTGAGTGCGAGCCCTGCTCAGTCTTCCGGGAGTTCTTCCTTGTCCACCAACGCATGAAGCCGCCCGATCGCGGGCCTCACGTCAGCACGGAGTTGATCGACCACGACGGCACAGCCGGCCAGCTCGGCCCCGGCCTCCTGAAGCAGTTCCTTCACCGCGAGCGCCTGGCTGCCCGTCTCGATCCAGTCGTCCACCAGCAAGAGGCGATCTCCTGGCGCCAAAGACGCGCGCTGGATTCGGAGGGTGTGGCGAAATCCCCGGTAGTCCGGGGCTGTCTCGCGGCTGAGTTTCTCGCCGGGGAACATCCCGGTTCCCTTGCGCACCGCGACGAATCCGACGCCCAGTTCCGTCGCGGCCGCGCCGCCGAGCAGGAAACCGCGCGATTCGATTCCGCAGACCGCCGTCACCCCCGCCGCGCGGAACGGTTCGACCAAGGCCTTGATCACTTCACGGAAGGTGTCGCCGTCGCGGAACACCGGCCACAGGTCGGCATGTCCACCGACCCACTGGAACTGCCGGAGAAGATCGCTCGTCATGCGGCGATCGTGGCGCACGAGCTCGCTACCCGGCAACAGAAAAAGGCCTGGCCGGATTTATCCGGCCAGGCCTTTTGTCGCGTGTGGAGCTGAGGGGAATCGAACCCCTGACCCCCGCCTTGCAAAGGCGGTGCTCTACCAATTGAGCTACAGCCCCGGGTCGCGGGCGACCAGGATAACCGCCCGCGGAAACCTCAGTTGTTGCGGGACGCGTCCGCGGCCTTGGCCGGGGCGCTTCCGTTCGTGGAGACGGCGCCGAGCGGACGCTCGGTGGGCGCGGTGGCCTCACGCCAGAGGTCGGCCTCGGCCTTGGCGGCCTTGTTGCGCTTGATCACGAACAGCACGCCGCCCGCGATGACCGCGAGTGCCAACAGCTTCTTCATCAGAAGCCCCCTCTTTCCGCCGAGTTGCTCCGCTTACCCGCCGATGCTACTGCACGCGGATCCCCGGACGCCTGGCGCCCGACGTTCCACGTGGAACCACATCAAGAGAACCGCCACGGCCACGCGACCAAACACGTTGGGGGGTCCAGGGGGGCGAAGCCCTCCCTGGCGGGAGTCTGGGGTTCGACTCGCAAAACAAAAAACACCCGGTCACGATCTGCGCTTTCTGCAGATGCAACCGGGCTAGCCGGGTGGGCCCACCAGGACTTGAACCTGGACCTCTTCGTTATCAGGCCAAGATCACCCTCTGTTGACCTTGAAACGCCGTGTCCCACCTGCGGATCGAACGTCCGCCAACGTCCGTAGAGATCCAGTGATCGCCACGCCGATTGTCGCCCAGTTCGTCGCTCAACTCAGCATGACGCTCAGTGCCGACGCCCTACCCCCGCGAGTCCGCCTGCCTTCAAGGCGGCAGCTCGCTCCTCCAGCTCACTTATCTGGCGACTCTGGTCGATAGTCCTGGTCGTCAAGCCGATGATCTGCAAGCAGCCCCCGAGGCCCCAGAAGAGCGTGGCGAGGGGAACACCAGCACCCACTAACCTCATAGGCCACAGAGACTGAATCCATGGCCATGAAAGCGCAGCTACGATGCTTACGGCGCACGAAACCGCACAGACTGCGATAACCCACCGGTAAGGGCGCATCAACCCCTTGATCCCACGTGGCGTCCGACCCACGATCTTTCCGAACGCTGGCGTGATGACGACAATCAACACGGAAACAGCCGTAAGAACGAGTGCCACCAGCGCACCCGCAACAGCAGAGATCCCGAGCAGAACAGTCTGTGTCGTGGCAGCAGCCGTGACACTGAAGACGACCGGCAGGCTACACAGCAGGCCGAGCGGAACGCCGACGTAGAAGTCAGGCGACAGCACGACCGCGCCCATGGCGGAAGATCGCCAAGGACGCTTGTGATGCGGTTGCGTAGCCGCCTGGATAGTTACCACATTATTCAGTGTCGACGTTCTCCGTCTGGATTGCTACCGCTGAAGCGTCTTCATTCTCACTTGCTACAGCATCCGCAAGGCTAGCCTGCCCAACTTCACCCGTTGCGGGGTCCGCCGGAGCCTCAACAACCGTCTCGACTGTTGCGATCTCAGTGCTGTAGATCGACTCGGTCCCGCTCGACGTAGTTCCGGTCAGACGGGCTTCCCCATACTTGTGCTCATCGACGTGTCGAAGCGTCTGCTCCACGAAGGGGCTCGCAAGATCAAGACCACCAGCAGCCTGAAGTTCGAGCCGCCCGACCTCGGCCCGTGCTTGCTCGATAAGAGCTTCCAAGTCGGGAGCATCCTGATAGTGCGGGTTGGGCTGCCGGATGTTGAACCGGATCCGGGTCACGCGGTCAACCGACTGAGTCCACTCGCGTAGCGACATCCGGGAAGCCAACAAGGACTCCACGTGCCAACGCGAGTCACCTTCGCTCAACATCATTGCGATCGCGTTAGACACAGAGCCTATGACGATCTCCGGTGGCCTCGCTTGAAACGCTAGGACCAGATTGGTCGTGTTGATGGCAAACGGAGTCACGTTGCCGAGCCGAAAGGTCACCCCAATGAAGTCCCTCTCCTCTTCGTCATAGAACTCGAAGACGCTGGGATTGCGCTCGTAGCCGATCCGGCCGTGGAGCACGTGGCCGTGCAGCTCGGTGTAACCGACGATCCAGGTGCGTCGATACCTCTCGATCCTTGCGCCAGGCACGATCCGAGACGTGATCACCTGCGCTGGCGTCGCGTCGAAGCGCTCCTGAAGCGGCGGCTCAAGAAGGAATCTTGCAACCTTTCCTGTTTGCAGACGGTGCGTAACCACGTCGGGACGCTACAACACGTAAGGGTTATTACTCAGCCGTTCGGGCTGATCTTGCCAAGCCGTTCACTCGTTTGCCAGCGTCCGTAACCGTCCTGCGACCCAACGCCTGCTCAGATCTTGATGTTCGCCCAGCGAGCGAATCCGGCGAGAGTCTCTGACCTCCGACGGTCCTGCTCGGCGAGCGTGATCACGGTTTCCCGGATATGCGGGTGGTAGCGGGTCTGCTGAGGCGAGACCTGGCGAGCGAGCTGGAGCGCCTGGAGAGAACGGGCCCGGTCTCCGTGGAGTTGGAAGCCGCGGGCAAGGTCGATCCAGTGGTGACCCACCCGCTCACCTGGGGGTTGTCGGACTAATCTGCATCTCCGACGCGCGCTTTACGGCTTCCGTGCCGTCGCGCCGTTCGACGGCCAGGCCGACAGACCAGATCGCGACGTTGTCACGATCGAACGCCAGGCGGCAGTAGTCAGACCCTGGTGTGACATGGGCAGCGAGCTGACGAGCTTCGCTAAGGTGGTTTTCGCTGGTGTCGGTGTCGCCAGCACGGGCAGCGGCAAGACCAGACTTGAGACGGAGCGCGCCGTATAGCGCGTGCGCTGCCTCCTCACCTCCACGTAGCTGGCCGTCGAGCTGGGCGCGAGCATGCTCGAGGTAGGTGAGCGCTCCGCGCCACTCGGCCGAGTTGATCAGCTCGCCAGCGCGGTAGAACGCTCCGGCCGCCATGGCGAGCGGATCGCCGGACTTCTCTGCGGCCCACTCGAAACGCTCGGTCGAAGAGGACGTCGAGCGGGAGTCCGCGCCCGTTCGTGGCGAGCTGGAAGCTTGGATGAGCCGAGTCGGCGACGAGGTCAGCCGAGCCCGCCCCGAACGGCCAGACGGTGTTCGGGATCGAGCGGCGGAAATCTGACGTCCGCTGCTCGCCATCGCGGACGCGGCCGGTGGGCACTGGCCGGAGACCGCCCGGAAGGCATGTCGGCATTTCGTCCTTGAGAACGGACCGCAGACGGTTTCGCTCGGCGTGCGCCTGCTCGCCGATGTCCGGCAAGTCTTCGGTGCCCAGAAGGTCGATCGCATGGTCACGGCCGAGCTGATTCGCGAGCTGCACGACATCGAAGACGGCCCGTGGACGGATCTCCAGGGCAAACCGCTCGATAGCCGAAGGCTGGCCAAGGAGCTTGAGCGGTACCTAGTCAGGCCGAAAGACCTCAAGGTCAACGGCAAGACGCTCAAGGGCTACCGCATCGACGGTGAAGCAGGGCTTGCCGACGCGTGGAGCCGCTACCTGCCGCCGCTCGAATCGGGCGCGACCTCCGCGACTTCCGTAACCTCGCAGGTCAACGGGACATCGCTCCCCGACCCGCCGCCGCTGTTCTCCGCGACCTCCGCAACCGGGTCGGTGCCGGAGGTCGCGGACGGTCGCGGCACCAACGCGACCTCCGCGCCTGGTCTGACCTGCGCGGTTGCCTCGGTCGCGGAGGTCGCGGCCGAAACCACGCCCATGTTGAGCGCCAAGGGGGAGGCATAGATGAACACAGTGCCCATGCCGGTCGCAGTGCCTGAGCGGCACCTCTACCGGATCACGGAAGCGATGCGCCTGCTCTCGATGAGCCGATCGGTCATCTATTAGCAGTTGCGCGCGGGGCGGCTGCGCTCCGTCAAGCAGGGGCGCGCCCGGCTCGTTCCGGCCATCGCCATTCAGGAATACGTCCAGTTGCTCATAAACGAAGCGGGGGTCAGCTATGGCGAAACGGCGTAGTCGCGGAGACGGCGTAGTCGCGGAGACGGCGGACTTCACTGGGACGAGGGTCGCCAACGGTGGATCGCCACGGTGACCACCGGCTACACCCCGGCAGGCAAGCGGATCACGCGCAAGGCGAGCGGCAAGACCAAAGACCGAGGCACAGCAGAAGCTGAAGGCGTTGGTCCGGGACCTTGACGATGGCTTGCCCTCAGAAGACCGCGCTTACAAGGTGGCTCAGGCTGTGCCTCGACGGTCCGAATCGACGGTCGAGAAGCTGACGATTCTCGCGGAGGGACACGTGATCCCCGACCTCGGAGCGCGGAAGCTCGGCGAACTGAGCGCGGACGAAGTAGACAAGTGGCTCGCTGCGAAGGCGAAGATCCTCTCAACGCGGACTCTTCGCGACCTGCACTCGATCCTTCGGCGAGCAGTGGCGCGAGCCCAGAAGCGGGACAAGGTGCGACGGAACGTCGTACTGCTCTGCGAGATCCCCGAAGGTCTGGCAGGCAGGCCGTCGAAGTCGCTCACATTCAACCAGGCCGAAGCGCTTCTCAAGGCAGCCGAGCGGACGCAGCTACGGGCCTACATCACGTTGTCGCTGCTGATCGGCGCCCGGACCGAAGAGCTACGCCCACTCAAGTGGGAGCGCACGGACCTCGTCGGTGTGCCGGATGCGACACCGCCGATTCCGCCGCACATCATGGTTTGGCGTTCCGTACGGTTGGGTGGCGACACGAAGACCAGGAAGTCACGCCGCTCGCTCGCACTGCCTCAGCGGTGCGTCGAAGCGCTACGAGCCCAGCGCGCGAAGCAAGACTTCGCGCGACGTGTCGCGGGCGACCGGTGGCAGAGAACAACTTGGTGTTCGCGTCGGACGTCGGCACTGAGCTGGATGCGGCGAACGTCCGGCGCGGGTTCCGGAAGGTCTGCGCCAAAGCCGGGCTCAATCCAAACGAATGGACGCCGAGAGAGCTTCGTCACAGCTTCGCGTCATTGCTCTCTGACAGCGGCATGCCGATCGAGCAGATCTCTCAACTCATGGGCCACAACGGGACGGCTGTGACTGAGTTGGTCTATCGCCATCAGCTACGGCCGATCATCCAGGAGGACGCGAAGGCCATGGATGAGATCTTCAAGGATGATTCAGCGGCGTAGTCACCCAGATAAACACTCAGGGGCGGTTTCCCTTTGGTGGGAAACCGCCCCTGAGCAGCGTGGGCCCACCAGGACTTGAACCTGGGACCTCTTCGTTATCAGCGAAGCGCTCTAACCGCCTGAGCTATGGGCCCGAACGAAGAGAAGATTACAGGACGCCTTTCGGCGTCCTGTAACCGGGTCACTCTCGTTCGGAAAGGGTCACTTCCAGGCCTCCGGCGAGGTCGGCGGAGACGTTATAGATGAACGCGCTGACCGTGGCGAGGGCCGAGATCAGCACGATGTTGATGGCGCCGAGGATGGCCGCGATCCCGAAGACGCGGCCCGCGCTGATCAACGGGTCGGCCGGTGCGTCGGCACCTTCCCCGCCGACGAGCGACGAGTAGGTCCCGTTGAGTTTGTCCCACACGCCCATGCCGTCGAGGACGGTGTACAGGACGCCGACGGCGACGAGCCACACGAAGAACAGCGCGACGCCGAGGACGAGGGACAGTTTCAGCACCGACCACGGGTCGAAGCGTTTGATCTGCAGGCTGGCGCGACGCGGTCCGCGGCCGGGGCGGCGGAGCGCGGTGGGGGTGGCACGAGTGCGGGAGGCCGACGGGATGGCGGAGGAGGCGGGCTGCTCGCCCTCTCCGCTGTCGCCGAAGATCCTCTTCGCGGCCGTGCCGCTGACCCCGTGGTAATCGGTCACTGCTGTCGCGTCCTGCTTCGGTTCCGAGTGGGCCACGTCCTCGGTGGCGACCGAAGACACCGAGACCGTCTGCTCACTGGCGCCGTCGGCCTCCCCCGCACCGCTGTCGCGCTGCCAAGGCGGGCTCGACGAACCCGCCTGCGCGCCGCCTGCTTCGGGCTTCTCGGATGGTGTCACGAGGTGTCAGTCCTTACCCAGTACGTGAGGCGTCGCCTACTACTCCGACGCCGGGGTTTCTTCTCCTTCAGTACTACCTGCAGTGGCGACGTCTGAGGGCTCGTCCGCGTTGCGTGCGACCGCGAGAAGAGTGGTTCCTTCGTCGAGATTCATCAGCCGCACTCCCTTCGTCTGCCTGCCGGCCTTGCGCACCTGTCCGGCCGAAGTCCGGATCACCCCGCCGCTGGAGGTGATCGCGTAAAGCTCGTCTTCGGCGTCGACGATGACCGCGCCCACCAGCCTGCCACGTTTCCGGTCGTACTGAATGGTGAGCACACCCTTGCCGCCGCGGCCCTGGACCGGATAGTCGTCGGTCGGGGTGCGCTTGGCGTAGCCGCCGTCGGTGGCGACGAGGAGGAACCTGTCCGGCTGGACGACGTTGATGCCGAGCAGTTCGTCACCGTCGTTGAACCGCATGCCCAGCACACCGGACGTCGCGCGGCCCATCGGGCGCAGTGCCTCGTCGGTGGCGTGGAACCGGATCGACTGGCCTTCCGCGGACACCAGGAGCAGGTCGTCTTCCGCGGCCGCGAGCACGGCCCCGACCAGCTCGTCGCCTTCGCGGAGGTTGACCGCGATGAGGCCGCCGGCGCGGTTGGAGTCGAAGTCGGTGAGCTTGGTCTTCTTCACCAGGCCGCGCCGGGTCGCGAGCACCAGGTACGGCGAGACCTCGTAGTTCGGGATCTCGATGACCTGGGCGATCTTCTCGTCCGGCTGGAACGCGAGCAGGTTCGCGACGTGCTGACCACGCGCGTTGCGGTTGGCCTCGGGCAGGTCGTAGGCCTTGGCCCGGTAGACGCGGCCCTTGTTCGTGAAGAACAGGATCCAGTCGTGGGTCGAGCAGACGAAGAAGTGCTGGACGATGTCGTCCTGTTTCAGGGTCGCGCCCTGCACGCCCTTGCCGCCGCGTTTCTGCGATCGGTACAGATCGGTTTTCGTTCGCTTGGCGTAACCCGTGCGGGTGATCGTGACGACGACGTCCTCGACGGCGATGAGGTCTTCGACCGAGACCTCGCCGTCGAACGGGATGATCTTGGTGCGCCGGTCGTCGCCGTACTTGTCGACGATCTCCTGCAGTTCCTCGGCGATGATCGAGCGCTGCCGCTCGGGCTTCTCGAGGATGTCCTTGAGGTCGGCGATCTCGAGTTCGATCTCGGCCAGCGTGTCGACGATCCGCTGCCGCTCCAGTGCCGCGAGACGGCGGAGCTGCATGTCGAGGATCGCGGTCGCCTGGATTTCGTCGACGTCGAGCAGGCTCATCAGCGCGGGCCGGGCCTCTTCGGCCGAGGGCGAGCGCCGGATCAGGGCGATGACCTCGTCGAGCATGTCCAGCGCCTTGACCAGACCGCGCAGGATGTGGGCGCGCTCTTCGGCCTTGCGCAGCCGGAAGCGGGTCCGGCGGACGATGACCTCGATCTGATGCTTCACGTAGTGCCGGATCATCTGGTCGAGGCGCAGCGTGCGGGGCACGCCGTCGACCAGGGCCAGCATGTTGACACCGAAGTTCTGCTGCAGCTGGGTGTGCTTGTACAGGTTGTTCAGCACGACCTTCGCGACCGCGTCACGTTTGACCGTGACGACGATGCGCATCCCGCTGCGGCTGTTGGACTCGTCGGCGATGTCGGAAATGCCGGTGAGCTTGCCGTCACGGACCAGGTTCGCGATGTTCTCGACCAGGTTGTCCGGGTTGACCTGGTACGGCAGCTCGGACACGACCAGGATCGTGCGGCCCTTGGCGTCCTCTTCGACTTCGACGACCGCGCGCATGCGCACGGAGCCGCGGCCGGTGCGGTACGCGTCCTCGATACCGGAGTTGCCGAGGATCATCGCCTTGGTCGGGAAGTCCGGGCCCTTGACCCGGACCAGCAGCGCGGCGAGCAGCTCGTCGTCACTCGCCTCGAAGTTCTCCAGCGCCCATTTGACGCCGTCGGCGACCTCGCGCAGGTTGTGCGGCGGGATGTTCGTCGCCATCCCGACCGCGATCCCGGAACCACCGTTGACCAGCAGGTTCGGGAACCGCGCCGGCAGGACGTCGGGCTCCTGGGTGCGGCCGTCGTAGTTGTCGGAGAAGTCGACGGTGTCTTCTTCGATGTCCTGCAGCATGTGCATCGCGAGATGCGCGAGGCGGGACTCGGTGTACCGCATGGCCGCGGCGGGGTCGTTGCCCGGCGAGCCGAAGTTGCCCTGCCCGTCGATGAGCGGGTACCGCATCGACCACGGCTGGGCGAGCCGCACCAGCGCGTCGTAGATCGCGGAGTCACCGTGCGGGTGGTAGTTGCCCATCACGTCGCCGACGACGCGGGAGCACTTGTTGTACCCGCGGTCGGGGCGGAAGCCGGAGTCGAACATCGAGTACAGCACGCGGCGGTGCACCGGCTTGAGGCCGTCACGCACGTCCGGCAAGGCCCGCGACACGATGACGCTCATCGCGTAGTCGATGTAGGAGCGCTGCATCTCCTGCTGGATGTCGACCGGTTCGATCCGGTCGTGGTCCGGAGCAGGCGGCAAGGTTTCCGTCATGAGGTCCTTCTCGTGAGGGCAGTCCTGGTGGGACAGAGAAACGGGACGTGACTACACGTCGAGGAAGCGAACGTCCTTGGCGTTGCGCGTGATGAAGGAGCGGCGCGCTTCGACGTCCTCGCCCATCAGCACGGAGAACAGGTCGTCGGCCTGCGCGGCGTCGTCGAGGGTGACCTGGCCGAGCAGCCGGTTCGCCGGGTCCATCGTGGTCTCCCACAGCTCTTCGGCGTTCATCTCGCCGAGACCCTTGTAGCGCTGGATCGCGTCGTCCTTGGGGAGGCGCTTGCCCGCCTCGACACCGGCCTGGATGACGGCGTCGCGTTCCCTGTCGGAGTAGGCGTACTCCGGCTCGGCCCGCGGCCACTTGATCTTGTACAGCGGCGGGCGCGAGAGGAACACGTGCCCGTGCTCGATCAGCGGGGGCATGAACCGGAACAGGAAGGTGAGCAGCAGCGTGGTGATGTGCTGGCCGTCTACGTCGGCGTCGGCCATCAGCACGATCTTGTGATAGCGCAGCTTCTCGATGTCGAACTCGTCGTGGATGCCGGTGCCGAGCGCGGTGATCAGCGACTGGACCTCGTTGTTCTTGAGGACGCGGTCGATACGGGCCTTCTCGACGTTGATGATCTTGCCCCGGATCGGCAGGATCGCCTGGTACATCGAGTCGCGGCCTTCCTTGGCCGAACCGCCGGCCGAGTCACCCTCGACGATGTAGAGCTCGCATTCGGACGGGTTGGTCGACCGGCAGTCCTTGAGCTTGCCGGGCAGCCCGCCGATCTCCAGCGCGCCCTTGCGGCGGACCAGGTCGCGCGCCTTGCGGGCGGCCATCCGCGCCTGCGACGAGGAGATCGACTTGTTGATGATCGTCTTCGCCTCGGTGGGATTGCGCTCGAACCAGTCGGCCAGCCACTCGTTCGACGTCTGCTGAACGAACGTCTTCGCCTCGCTGTTGCCCAGCTTGGTCTTGGTCTGGCCCTCGAACTGCGGCTCGGACAACTTGATCGAGACGATCGCGGCGAGCCCCTCGCGCACGTCGTCACCGGTCAGGTTGGGGTCCTTCTCCTTGAGCAGCTTCTTCTCGCGCGCGTACGCGTTGACGACGCGGGTGAGCGCGGCGCGGAAGCCCTCTTCGTGCGTGCCGCCCTCGTGCGTGTTGATCGTGTTGGCGAAGGTGTACACCGACGGCGTGAAGCCGTTGTTCCACTGCATGGCGACCTCGACCTCGAGGCCGGTGCCCTTGGCCTCGAAGGAGATCACGCTGGCGTGGATCGGGTCCTTGCTGCCGTTGATGTGCTTGACGAAGTCTTCGAGACCGCCGGGGTAGCAGTAGGTCTTTTCCTTGACCCGCGCCGCCTGGCCGGAAGCGTCCTCTTCGGTCTCTTCGTCGGCGACGCGTTCGTCGCGCAGCGAAAGGGTCAAGCCCTTGTTGAGGAAGGCCATCTCCTGAAGACGCCGGGAGATCGTCTCGAAGTTGTACGTCGTGGTCTCGAAGATGTCGTCGTCGGCCCAGAAGGTGATCGTCGTGCCGGTGTCCTCGGCCGGGCCGAGGTCCTCCAGCTCACCGGGAAGCTGGTTCGTGTATTCCTGGCGCCAGCTGCGGCCGCCGTATTTGACCTCGGCGAGCAGCGTCTTCGAAAGCGCGTTGACCACGGAGACACCGACGCCGTGCAGACCACCGGAGACCGCGTAGGAGTCGCTGTCGAACTTGCCACCCGCGTGGAGCACGGTGAGCACGACCTCGAGGGTCGGCTTCTTCTCCTTGGGGTGCATGTCGACCGGGATGCCCCGGCCGTCGTCGACGACCCGCACCCCGCCGTCGGCCAGCAGGGTAACCTCGACCTTGGTGGCATGGCCCGCCATCGCCTCGTCGACGGAGTTGTCGACCACCTCTTGCACGAGGTGGTGGAGGCCGCGTTCTCCGGTGGAGCCGATGTACATACCGGGACGCTTGCGGACTGCTTCGAGGCCTTCGAGCACCGTGATCGACGACGCGTTGTACTCGCTCTTGTTCTCGGTCACAGGCGTTGATTCTCCTCGTCTACCCCGAGCGGAAGCTCGCTCGTCTCCAGTGTACTTGGCCGCGTCCGCTGACATGCGGCAAGGACACCCCTGATTTGCTCACAGGCGCGCTAATTCGTCCAAAGAAGAGTCTTGACGTTCGCGAAGCGCTCTGAGCGCCTTCTCGGGGCGCTGGTGGCACAGTTGCCGCGAAGTGCAACTCAGATCAGCCGTACGTGTCACGCGGACCACGTCCCGAGACGTGCCGCGGTCCTTTCCGCCAGCTCGGCGCCGTCGGCCCCTGGATCCGCATCCTCTTCACCACGCCGTGCCCGACACCGGCCGCGATCTTCGTCAGCAACTGACCCTGGAGCAGGCGCAGCTGCGTCGCCCACGCCGTCGAGCTGGCGCGCACGGTCAGCTCACCCTCTTTCAAGGCCACCGGCTGGGCGTGTTCGGCGACTTCTTCACCCACAAGCCGGGCCCAGTGGCCGAAGACCTGTCCGTTGGCCAGGCGCGTGTTCCAGCCGCGGTCGACCGCGATCCGGGAGGCGAGCCTGCCGAGCGGTTGCGGGTCGCGGGTGTCGGCACCCGGCCCTGACCAGCGACGACGTCGCGGGCTCTGCCCGTTCGCACCGGCCACGCCGCCGGCGACACGGACACGGCGGACGCCCGGTTCGACGCCGCGCGCCTTGGCTTTGGCCTTCGCGGCCTCCAAAGCGGCGTGCGCGAGGTCACGGCCGGTAGTCGCCTCCTTGCCGTTGGTATCGGTTGCGCCGTTCGATACCGGGACCTGTTCACCCTGCGTGTCTAACAGGTTTCCCTCACTCGGGTTGCCGCCCTTACGGGGGGTGTCAAGCCGCTTTTCAGGCCCCTTGCTCACGCGGGGCGATAACGCGTTCACGGTGTTATCCACACTGTCCACAGGTTTGTCCCCAGATCGGTGGGCAACTGCTTAGGCGCCGATCACCCGGGGTGTCCGCTTCGCCGGATCACCCTCGGTGGATCTCACCATCGGCCACGAGGAACCGGTGCCCGGCCAGTTCGGCGGGTACGTCCTCGTCCACGGCGGCGGTCACCAGCACCTGCTCGGCGCCTGCCGCCACCTCCGCCAGCCGGGCCCGGCGACGCCGGTCCAGCTCGGCGAACACATCATCCAGGAGAAGCACCGGTTCCCCGGCCTCGCCACGCAGGAGCTCGTAGCTTCCCAGACGCAATGCGAGGGCGAACGACCAGGACTCCCCATGGCTCGCGTAGCCCTTGGCCGGTGCTTCGCCGAGGACGAGGTCCAGCTCGTCCCGGTGCGGGCCGACCATGCTCACCCCGCGCTCCAGTTCGAGGTTCCGCGACCGGCCCATCGCCTCGACCAGCACTTCCTTGAGTACCGCTTCGTCGGCGCGAGGACCGTCCGGAACGCCGTAGCCCTCCGGCATCGCTTCGCCCAGGCTCGACTTGTAAGCGATCTTCGCCGGTCTCGAATCGGGCGCGACCCCCATGTACGCGGCGGCCGTGTACGGCGCGAGGTCCGCGATGAGGTTGAGCCGGGCCGCCAGCAACGCCGCCCCCGCCACCGAGAGGTGGTCGTCCCAGACGTCGAGCGTCGACAACGCGTACGGGTCTTCGCGACCCGTACGCCGCTTGCCCGCCGTCTTGAGCAGGGCGTTCCGCTGCTTCAGCACCTTCTCGTAGTCGGCGCGGACCCCGGCGTACCGAGGCGCGCGAAGCACGAGGAGTTCGTCCATGAAGCGGCGACGTTCCCCGGGATCCCCGCGCACGAGCGCCAGGTCCTCCGGGGAGAACAGCACCGTACGCAGGATCCCGAGTACGTCACGGGGCTTGCCGACCGCGCCGCGGTTGATCCGCGCCCGGTTCGCCTTGCCGGGGGTGATCTCCAGCTCGACCGTCAGTTCGCGGTCGTCGTTGACCACCGCGACCCTGATCAGCGCGCGTTCGCACCCGTGCCGCACCAACGGCGCGTCGGTCGCGACGCGGTGCGAGCCCAGGGTCGCGATGTAGCCGATCGCCTCGAGGAGGTTCGTCTTTCCGCGGCCGTTCTGTCCGACGAGGACGGTCGGGCCGGGTTCGAGCGCGAGATCGGCCTGTGGCCAGGACCGGAAGTCGGTGACCTGGAGATGTCTTAAGTACAAACCCCGCTCGCCTAGCCGCCGACCTTCTTGACCGAGTGTCCGCCGAACTGGTTGCGCAACGCGGCGACGGCACGCATGGCGGCGGAGTCCTCCTGGCGCGAGGCGAACCGCGCGAACAGCGCGGCCGAGATGACCGGCGCCGGGACCGCGTTGTTGATCGCCTCTTCGAGGGTCCACCGGCCTTCGCCGGAGTCCTCGACGTAACCCTCGAGGTCGTCCAGCTCCGGGTCCTCGTCGAGCGCGCGGACGAGCAGGTCGAGCAGCCACGAGCGGACGACGGTCCCGCGCTGCCAGCCCTTGATCACCGCAGGCACGTTCTCGACGACCTTCGCGGCTTCGAGCAGCTCGAAGCCTTCGGCGAAGGCCTGCATCATGCCGTACTCGATGCCGTTGTGAATCATCTTCGCGTAGTGACCGGAGCCGACGGCGCCGGCGTGCGAGAAGCCTTCTTCGCGCGGGCCCTCGGGGCGAAGCGCGTCGAAGATCGGCATGGCCTTCTCGACGTCCGAAGCCGCTCCGCCGACCATCAGGCCGTAGCCGTTGTCCTTGCCCCACACGCCACCGGAAACCCCGCAGTCGAGATAACCGATCTTCTTCGCCGCGAGCAGGTCGCCGTTGATCTTGTCGTCGGTGTACTTCGAGTTGCCGCCGTCGATCACGAGGTCGCCCTCGGACAGCAGATTGCCGAGCTCCGCGACGGTCTGCCTGGTGGGTTCCCCGGCGGGCACCATGATCCAGACGATCCGCGGACCGTCCAATTTGGACACCATGTCCTCGAGCGACGTGGAGTCGGTGACATCCGGGTTGCGGTCGTAGCCGACCACCTCGTGACCGGCGCCGCGCAGCCGCTCACGCATGTTGAACCCCATCTTACCGAGGCCGATGAGTCCCAGCTGAGCCATGAAGATCCCCTTTGGTGCGAACAGAAATGACGGCCGGTCAGCCAGGGAGGCGAACCGGCATCAGGAGGTACAGATAGCCGGGGACGACGTTGCCCTCTTCGTCGGCGGGCTTGATCAGCGCCGGCCGGTTCGGCGTGGTGAACGTCAGTTCGGCCCGGTTCGCGTTCAGCGCGCCGAGACCGTCGACGAGGTAACCGGGGTTGAACGCGATGGTCACCGGCTCACCTTCGTAATCGACCTGAAGCTCTTCTTCGGCCGAACCCTCGTCATCGCCACCGGCGGACAGCCGCAGCGACCCGTCCTTGAACTCCAGACGGACCTGGGTGCCACGTTCGGCGACCAGCGAAACACGCTTGATCGACTCGGCGAGTGCGGAGACCTCGATGACCGCGCGCGATGTGTGCTGCGCGGGCAGCAGCTGCCGGTACGGCGGGAACTCCGCGTCGAGCAGACGGGTCGTCGTGTATCGACCGGAGCCTGAGAGGCCGAGAAGGCCCTCGCCGCTGGCGAGCGCGAGACGGATCTTCGCGCCGCTGGCACCGAGCGTCTTCGCGGCCTCGGCGAGGGTGCGCGCCGGGACGAGCACCGCGGCGTCGGACAGGCCCTCGGCGGGCTCCCAGGTGAACTCGCGCATCGCGAGCCGGAAGCGGTCGGTGGCGACCAGGGTCAGCGAGGACCCGGAGATCTCAAGTCGCATCCCGGTCAGCATCGGGAGCGTGTCGTCCTTGCCCGCGGCGACGACGACCTGGGTGACGGCCTGGCCGAAGGCGTCGCCGGTCAGTTCACCGGCGAAGGCGGGCTGGGACGGGAGCTGCGGGTAGTCCTCGACCGGCATGGTCGGCAGGGAGAAACGCGCGGAGCCGCAGGTGATGGTCGCGCGGGCGCCGTCGACGGAGATCTCGACCGGCTGCGCGGGCAGCGACTTGGTGATGTCGGCGAGGAGGCGGCCGGAGACCAGGAGGCGGCCGCCGTCGGCGATCGTGGCCGGGACCCCGACCGTGGCGGAGACCTCGTAGTCGAATCCGGAGACGGTGAGTGCGTCCGTCGTCCCGTCGGATCCCGCATCGAGCAGGACACCGCCGAGAACCGGGACCGGAGGCCGCGACGGGAGGCTTCTCGCCACCCACGCGACGGCGTCGGCCAGCCCGTCACGCTCGACGCGGATCTTCATGCGCGCTTCCTTTCGACAGCCGAGCCCCTGACGGCTCGAAAGCTCAACGGGTCACCGCGGCCGGAGAGCGCGATGGCCAGGTGCCTCGCAGGTTCGTTCGGTCCGTGCGAGGACGCGAACGCACGTCGACACGCAGACCAGGTGCAGGGACCCACGTTAGGCCGTCCCCGGGGTCCACGTCACTTCGGCCTCCCCTTGCTTTTGTCGACAAGACGACACGGCTCACCGGCTGTCCCCAGATTCGTCCTCCGCCTGTTTTTGTTTTGTTCTCTTCTAGAGAAGAAGAAAAGACAGCAGTAGTAATAGGTGCTGTGGATTGTGTGGACAAGCCTCGTTCGCGCAGGTCCGGACGCCTCCGAGGCTGTGGACTCCGGGTGTGGACGGACGGTGGACAGCTCGGGTCGTCGGTGGATGGTTTCGGGCCGCGCTCGATCTATCCACATTCGGCCCGGGTTGTCCCCATGGTTATCCCCAGATGTGGGGCGGTTTGTACCCAGGGCTGTGGGCGGGGTTCGTGACCGGAATCGCTCGGGAGAGTGATGGGAGCGGCCCGCGTCACCCTTGTGCACAGAATGTGGGCAACCTGGGGACAGCGTGTGGATCACGGTGTGGAAATGCTGTGGACTGCCTGTGAGTGCGATGTGGACGGAAAACCGATCGCCGCTGGTCTCGCCGTCGCCGGAGTTGTGCACAAAGTACCCACAGCATGTGGATTTCCTTTGTACACAAGGGAAACGCGAAGCGCACCTACGCCTACTTCACTCGCTTCGCGCCCTTCGGTCATATCCCCGACGTACCCACTCTTCGCGGTCTCACCCACGCTTCAGACCTATGTGGACACGACGAAGGGGCCCCACCTAGCCGGTGAGAGCCCCTGAACCTCTTGTGTGCTAACGGATTAAGTACTGAAAAGTGCTGGTGGCTGCGGGGTCTCCCCAAGGGCGCCCCGCGCCCGACGGAGACTTCACCCGTCGAGCGCCCTCTTTTGGCCGAAGGCCACGGAAACGTGATGAAGGGGCGCACTCCGCTCCCAACCTGAGTTGCAAGCGGCCCGGCGCCCCTTCGGCACGTTTCCGTCAGCGCGAGATCAAAAACTACTGCCTTGCGCGCTGCTTGATGCGCGACGTCAGCTCCTGCACCTGGTCGTAGATGCGCCGTCGTTCGGCCATCTCCTTGCGGATCTTCTTGTCCGCGTGCATGACCGTCGTGTGGTCGCGGCCGCCGAAGGTCTGCCCGATCTTCGGCAGCGACATGTCCGTCAGTTCGCGGCAGAGGTACATCGCGATCTGACGCGCGGTCGCGAGCGCCTTCGTCTTGCCCGGCCCGCAGAGGTCGTCGAGCGTCACGTCGAAGAACTCCGACGTGACGCCCATGATGGTCGGTGCGGTGATCTCCGGCGCGTGCGAATCCGGGATGAGGTCGCGAAGCACGATTTCGGCGAGCGCGACGTCGACCGGCTGCTGGTTCAGTGACGCGAAGGCGGTGACGCGGATGAGCGCGCCTTCGAGTTCCCGGATGTTCGCCTCGACGCGCGAAGCGATGAACTCCAGCACCTCGTTGGGTACCGCGAGCCTGTCCTGCGCGGCCTTCTTGCGAAGGATCGCGATACGCGTTTCGAGTTCGGGCGGCTGGATGTCGGTGATGAGGCCCCACTCGAACCGTGTGCGCAGCCGGTCTTCCAGCGTTTCGAGGCGCTTCGGCGGGCGGTCGGAGGAGACGACGATCTGCTTGTTCGTGTTGTGGAGGGTGTTGAAGGTGTGGAAGAACTCTTCCTGCGTACCTTCTTTGCCTTCCAGGAACTGGATGTCGTCGACGAGCAGGATGTCGACGTCGCGGTAGCGGCGCTGGAAAGCGACCTTGCGGTCGTCCCGCAGCGAGTTGATGAAGTCGTTCGTGAACTCTTCGGTCGACACGTAGCGCACGCGCATACCGGGGAACAGCCGCTGGGCGTAGTGCCCGACCGCGTGCAGCAGGTGGGTCTTCCCCAGTCCTGACTCTCCCCAGATGAACAGCGGGTTGTACGCGCGCGCCGGTGCTTCGGCGACCGCGACCGCGGCCGCGTGCGCGAAGCGGTTCGACGCACCGATCACGAAGGTGTCGAACGTGTACTTCTCGTTCAGTTTCGTCTTCGACGTCTGCGGCTGCGCGGGCGCGGTGTAGGGCTGGCCGGCGATCGGCTGGCCGGAGAACGTCGGCCAGATCTCGGTCACGGCGGCGAGGGCCTCGCCCTCTTCGTCGACTTCTTCGTCGCTGTCGTCGCCGTCGTTCAGGCTGTTGTCCACCGGCTGCTGCCTGGGCTGCCTCGGAGGCCTCGGCTTCGGCGGCTCGGGCCGGGGCCTGGTCGGGGACAACATGCCTTCGCCATCGGGCAACGGCGGCGTACCGGGCATCGGGCCGGAACCGTTTTCCACCCGGCCGGGTGACGCCTCATAGCGGGGGCCAGGCGCGGAGGGCGGCATCGAGGTATGCGTCTCGGTGCTGTCGACCTTCACCGCGAGGGAAACCGCGCGGCCGAGCCGTCGCGAAAGGGCTTCGGTGATCGCGCCGCGAAGGGCGCGCTCGATCGCTTCTTTGGCGAAGTCGCTGGGGGCGGCGAGCAATGCGGTGCCGTCGAGCAGGCCGATCGGCCTGGTCACCCGCATCCAGGCGCGCTGCTGCGGGGAGAGGGTGCCATCGGACAGCTCGCGTACGACCTGTTCCCAGATGACGCCAAGATTGTGCTGGTGATCGGACACCTGCCTGACTCCCCTCCCCTCGTCGGTGCGCGCGGACACCCGGGAACACCGCGCTCCGAAACACCGGGTCGGGCGCCATCATGGCCCGATCAGCTCATGCGCACAGCAAATATCCACATAGTTGTCCACAGCTGTGCACTAATGTACGGCGGCCCGCGACGACGCCACCTGCGGGATCGACGTAGGCAGGCGGGACGCCTCCACATCCCGAGGCCACCCGGGCGTCCGCACCGTTCCACCTCGGTGAAAACCCGGGAGAGGCACGCTAACAAGCCCCGCCCTTTGCCACAAGGCATCCTCGCGCGCAAGCATTTCACGGTGTACTGCGCGTTGCCATTCGATGCCCTCGCGTCGCGGTGGTCACTCTCCACGGCCCGTCGCGGTCGGTGGCCGAGGGGGTGCCTGCCGGACCCGGGCGGTGGGTGCGTACCCTCGTAAGGTCTCCCGTATACAGCGGGGGCGTTTCGCGTGCCCACGTTGTCGTCGCTCGACGTGACGAGGCCACACGTTGGTAGGAGACACCACAGACTGCCGTGCGTCAGCACGACACGCCAGGAACGGGTCGAACCGCTCCCGGCGGCCGATGAAACAGGAGAAGTAAGTCGTGAGCAAGGGTAAGCGCACCTTCCAGCCGAACAACCGCCGACGCGCCCGGGTCCACGGGTTCCGGCTTCGGATGCGGACTCGCGCCGGCCGGGCCATCCTGGCGGCTCGCCGTCGCAAGGGCCGCGGCGCACTGTCCGCCTGATCCGGCCGCCGTCGAGGGACGTCGTGCTGCCGGCCGCCGCGAGGTTGCGGCGCAGTGAGGATTTCCGTGCCGTGATGCGGCGTGGGGCCAAGGCAGGCAGGCGCCGCCTCGTCGTCCATGCGTTGACCACGGACCCGCCCGATGCCGCCGAAGCGGCGCGGGCGGGTTTTGTGGTGAGCAAGGCCGTGGGCAACTCGGTGGTCCGCCACCGGGTCACCCGCCGGTTGAGGCATCTCATTTCCGCCAGGATCGGAACACTGCCGTCGGGAAGCTCGTTGGTGATACGGGCACTACCTCCGGCCGCGGACGCGTCCAGCGCGGAACTCGGCTCGGACCTCGACGCGTCGTTGCGACGTCTCGGGCTGTCCGGGCCATCCGTGTCCAGCGCTGTCACCGGGAAGTCCCGCCAGACGCGACCCCCCGACAACGGATCAGCGGTGTAACGACATGCGAGCCACCGAAAGCGAGACCACCGAAGAAGCCCGCCCCGGCCCGGTGGCCTGGGTGCTGCTCCTGCCCGTCAAGCTGTATCGCAAAGCGATCTCTCCCTTCCTTCCTCCGGCGTGCAGGTTCTACCCGAGCTGTAGCGCGTACGCCGTAGAGGCACTGACCCGGCACGGCGCCGGCCGCGGCACTTATCTCGCGGTCCGGCGACTGTTGCGCTGCGGCCCGTGGACTCCGCCCGGCCGCGACCCGGTACCCGAGGTTTTCTCGTGGCGCCGCCGCCGACCTGAAACACCGATCGAGGAGTAGCTCAGTGCTCGACTTCATCTACTACCCCGTGTCCTTCATCTTGTGGTGTTGGCACTGGGTCTTCGGGCAGATCTTCGGCGAGGCGAACGCGGTTTCCTGGATCCTCGCGATCATCTTCCTGACCTTCACCGTCCGCGGCATCATGTTCAAGCCGTTCGTGAACCAGGTCCGGTCGATGAAGAAGATGCAGGACTTCGCACCGGAAATGAAGAAGGTGCAGAAGAAGTACGCGAACGACCGGCAGCGCCAGGCGATGGAGATGCAGAAGCTCCAGAAGGAGCATGGCGTCAACCCGCTGGGCAGCTGCCTGCCGATGTTGCTTCAGATCCCGGTCTTCATCGGCCTGAACCACGTGCTGCGGATGTTCACCATCAACCCGGTGCACCCGGGGCAGCCGAAGACCGAGAACTACTTCTTCAGCCAGAGCGGTGTCGAGTCGTACATCAACGCGAAGCTGTTCGGGGTCAACCTCGGTGACGCCATCTACACCGGTGTCGACATGGTCAGTGGCGGCAACGCGCCCACCGGCTTCCACTGGCACGTCGCGCCGGTCGCCATCCCGCTGATGATCGTCGCGAGCATCGCCACGCACCTCACCGCGCGTCACTCGGTCCAGCGCCAGAACCCCGAGTCGGCGACGCCGCAGACCGCGATGATGAACAAACTGACGATGTACATCTTCCCGTTCGGTGTCCTCATCTTCGGTGCCCTCTTCCCCATCGGTCTGCTCATCTACTGGCTCGCGAACAACGGCTGGACCCTGATGCAGCAGCGCCTCGTCTACACGAAGATCGACAAGGAAGAAGAGGCCCGCAAGGAAGCCGAGAAGGAGAAGCGCGCGAACCTCGGCCCCAAGCCCGGCCAGAAGCCGACCGCACCGCGCCCCGGCCAGAAGCCGGTCCAGCAGAAGAGGAACAAGCAGTCCTCCGGTGGTCAGGTCAAGAAGGCGGGTTCGCCCCACGGCTTCGCCCAGACCGCTTCGTCCACTGCGGAGAAGAAGGACGACAAGAACGCATCAGCCGAGCCGTCGACGAACGGCTCGAAGGAGAACGGCGCGGACACGCCCGGTCTCATCGCGGACTCGACCAAGAAATCGGGCCGGAAGCGTCGCTGACGCCGATCCGGCCTGGAGAGGAGACCAACAATGGCGGAGACGATCGACACGATCGACGCCGAAGAGAACAGCGCGCCCGAGGTCGAGGACGCGGCTGCGGAGACCGGCGGCAAGGGAGGTGTCGACGACGACGTCCTCGTGAAGGAGGGCGACATCGCCGGCGACTACCTCGAGCGGCTGCTCGACCTTCTTGACTACGACGGTGACATCGACCTCGATGTCGAAGCGGGCCGCGCGATCGTCAGCATCGACGGTGGCGAAGACCTGGAGAAGCTCGTCGGCCCGCGCGGCACCGTGCTCGAGTCGCTGCAGGAGCTGACTCGGTTGGCGGTCCAGCAGGAGACCGGTTCGCGGAGCCGCCTGATGCTGGACATCGCCGGCTGGCGCGCGGACCGTCGCGAGGAGCTTCGCGAGCTCGGCCGCTCGACCGCCGAGACGGTGGTCTCGTCCGGCGAGCGGGTCCGGCTCCAGCCGATGAGCCCGTTCGAGCGGAAGGTCGTGCACGACGCGGTCGCCGCGGTCGACGGGGTCAAGAGCGAGAGTGAAGGAGAGGACCCGAAGCGCCGGGTCGTCATCTTCCCCGCCTGACAGTTCTCTTGAGAGAAGCGGCCCACCGGTGATCCGGCGGGCCGCTTCTTCGTTGGCGGGGCGAATTACAGGCGTGGCGTTTCACGTGAAACGCGGGACTCGTCGTCGAGGCGAGTGGAGTTGTCCACAACTTCGGTCTGTCTCCCCGCTTTGCGGTCAGCGTCATGGACAATCAGTGAACCGCGTTTCACGTGAAACGGCGTCGAGGGTTGAGGAGCAAGAGTGGGCTTGGACGGGGTCGCCGCATCGGTACGGAGTGCGGCGTCGGAAGTGTTCGGAGACCGCGTCGAGCAAGCCGTCGGCTACGTCGAACTCCTGGAGCGCCACGGCGTGGAGCGCGGGCTCATCGGTCCCCGTGAGGTCGACCGGCTCTGGGAACGACACGTCTTGAACTCCGCTGTGATCGGCGAGCGGATCCCTGACGGCGCCCGCGTGGTAGACGTCGGGTCGGGCGCGGGGCTTCCGGGTGTGCCGCTCGCGATCAGCCGACCGGACCTCGATATCGTTCTGCTCGAACCGATGGCCC
Organism: Amycolatopsis coloradensis; assembly: GCF_001953865.1. Lineage (GTDB taxonomy): Bacteria > Actinomycetota > Actinomycetes > Mycobacteriales > Pseudonocardiaceae > Amycolatopsis > Amycolatopsis coloradensis. The sequence continues at coordinate 73,299 of NZ_MQUQ01000015.1, read as the reverse complement.
GCCGCGTCGACTGGCTGGCCGAGGTTGCCGAGAAGCTGGAACTCCCGATCACCATCGTCCGCGGGCGGGCGGAAGAGCGGCAGGTACGCGAGGAGCTCGGTGGCGCGGATGTCGTCACCGCCCGGGCGGTCGCTCCCTTGGCCCGGCTCGCGAACTGGTGTCTCCCGCTCGTGCGTCCCCAAGGCACTCTGGTCGCCCTCAAAGGAGCGAGCGCCGGAGAGGAAATCGAACGCGATCGCGTCGCCGTCCGGAAGGCCGGCGGTGGCGAGCCGGAGGTCTTCGAGTGCGGCACCAAGGTGCTCGAGGTTCCCAGCACGGTCGTCGTGATAAGTCGATTGCTTCTGAGGCCGCGCGGCAGGCGAAGCTAGACCAGTTCCACGTGAAACATCGCAGAACGACTCCAACGTCTAATACAGAGGAGGCTCGAGACCGGTGACTCCCCCACCGTCCGACCCTGTGAGCTCTAGCAACGAGATCGGCTGGACGCCGATCGCTGAAGAGGCCGTCCGGGCAGCCAGCGTGCTGCACCCCAAGAAGGGGGCACTTCCCCGACCGAACCGCCGGCGCGTGCTGACGGTCGCCAACCAGAAAGGCGGCGTCGGCAAGACCACGAGCACGGTCAACCTCGCCGCCGCCCTGGCCGTCCACGGGCTCAAGACGCTCGTGATCGACCTCGATCCTCAGGGCAACGCGAGCACGGCGCTCGACATCGAACACCGCTCCGGTACGCCGTCGATCTACGAGGTGCTCATCGGTGAGGTCACGCTCGTCGAGGCGGCCGCGCAGAGCGAGCAGTCGGAGAACCTCTACTGCGTGCCCGCGACCATCGACCTGGCGGGTGCCGAGATCGAACTCGTGTCGATGGCGTCCCGCGAGATGCGGCTCAAGGAGGCGCTCTCGTCCGAGATCCTCGACGAGATCGACGTCGACTACGTCTTCATCGACTGCCCGCCGTCGCTCGGTCTGCTGACCGTCAACGCGATGGTCGCCGCGCAGGAGGTGCTGATCCCGATCCAGTGCGAGTACTACGCGCTCGAAGGTCTGGGGCAGCTGCTGAGCAACATCGAGCTCGTCCAGAAGCACCTGAATCGCGAACTCAGCGTCTCCACGATTCTGCTCACCATGTACGACGGCCGGACGAAGCTGGCCGATCAAGTGACGAACGAGGTCCGGAATCACTTTGGGGACACTGTTCTCAAGACGGTGATCCCGCGCAGCGTGAAGGTTTCCGAAGCGCCGGGCTACGGACAGACGGTCCTCGCGTACGACCCGGGTTCCCGGGGCGCGATGAGCTACGTGGACGCGGCGAAGGAGATCGCCCAGCGTGGAGCGGAGATGAAAGAAAGGAACGGTACGGCATGAGCGAGCGCAGAGGGGGGCTCGGGCGCGGGCTCGCCGCCCTGATCCCCACCGGTCCGCCACCGGGCTCTGCGGCCCCGGCCGAGAACGGCTCCGCCGCGGCCCCCGAGCCTGCGACCGGCCCGGCGGGGCCGGACGACAAGGGCTGGTTCGCAGCCAACGGCGCGGCCGATTCGCACGGCGGAGCGGTGGCCGGTGCGGTCTACCGCGAGGTCCCGCTCAGCCAGATCAAGCCGAACCCGAAGCAACCGCGGCAGGTCTTCGACGAAGACGCGCTCAGCGAGCTGGAGCACTCGATCCGCGAGTTCGGGCTCATGCAGCCCATCGTGGTCCGTGAGCTCGGCACCGACGAATACGAACTCGTCATGGGTGAGCGGCGCCTGCGCGCGTCGCAGCTGGCGGAGCTGGAGGCGATCCCGGCGATCGTCCGCCAGACCGCCGACGAGGCGATGCTGCGTGACGCGCTGCTCGAGAACATCCATCGCGTTCAGCTCAACCCGCTCGAAGAGGCGGCGGCGTATCAGCAGCTGCTCGACGAGTTCGCGGTCACGCACGAGGAGCTGGCAGGCCGGATCGGGCGCAGCCGCCCGGTCATCACGAACACGATCCGCTTGCTCAAACTCCCCCTCGCGGTCCAACGACGGGTCGCGGCCGGGGTGCTTTCGGCGGGACATGCACGGGCACTGCTCTCTCTCGAGGACGCCGACGCTCAAGAAGAGCTGGCCGCGCGAATCGTCGCGGAAGGCATGTCGGTCCGCGCGACCGAGGAAGCCGTCACGCTCAAGAAGAGCGAGAAGCCGGCCAAACCGAAGCCCGCTCCCCGCAAGCCGATCCAGGCGCCAGGTCTCCAGGAACTGGCGAACCGGCTTTCGGACCGGTTCGACACCCGGGTGAAGGTCGACTTGGGCCGCCGCAAAGGCCGGATCACGCTCGAATTCGGGTCGGTAGACGATCTTGAACGCATCGTGGCACTCATGGATGAAAATCGGGCAAATCAGACACGCGAAACCGATTAGGGATCACCCCAGGTCGTTTTGTCACGGTGACGATTGCTAAGTGCTGATGGTCAACTCACGCTGAGGGCTTGAACTGGGGGCAAGTGTGAAGGGACTCTTCGACGGTCGAAATCCGCGCGCGGTGGTCTTCGACTGCGACGGATTGCTCATGGACACCGGATGAAAAAGCTTTGGTGATCGGCAATTCGCTGCCAGCCGCCGCGTCCGCGATGGCGGAGGTGTTCGGCGAACCCGACAGCGGCGCGGAGATCGCAGACGAGTTGCTGAGGTTGGTGACCGAGGTCGTCACTGCGAAGGCAGAGGCGATGCCCGGCGCGCGTGAGTTGGTCGAACTGACCGCCGCCGCCGTTCCGGTCGCCGTCGCGAGCAACTCGCCCCGAACCCTTTTGGAAGCAGCTCTCGTTCGCGGCGGGCTTTCGGCGATGTTTCCCGTGAAACTGGCCGCCGACGAGGTGGCCGCGCCGAAGCCGGACCCGGTGATGTACTTGACCGCCTGTGCTCTCTTGAACGTCGAGCCTGCCGACGCGTTGGCTCTCGAAGACTCCATGACCGGTCTCCGATCGGCGCGGGCGGCAGGGGTGTCTGTCATCGGGGTGCCCACGCCGAAGGATCAGGACTTTCCCGCCGATGTCGTGATCGGATCCTTGCGCGATGAAGATCTGCTGACCTGGGTGCGTGGGTGGCCTCGGCGATGACCTCGTCAACGGGCTCGCTCGCGCAGGTCGCCTCACTGCCGAGCAGGAAGCCTTCCGCCGGACGACCAACGACTGGTACGACGCGAACTTCAAAGGGGACCTGCCCGCGTGGGCAAGTCCCCTTCTTCGCTTTCAGGTCAGCTCTTACGGGAAACCGCTCGTCCGACGAGGTCGGCGAAGACCGATCCGAGGGTGGCGCCGCCCGCCTCGATCGCCATGGGCACGATGGACGTCTCGGTGAGGCCCGGCGAGGGGTTCACCGCGAGGAAGTAGACCGTGCCGTCCTCGGTGATCACGGCGTCGGTGCGTGAGATGTCGCGAAGCCCGAGCTGACGGTGCGCCGCGACGGCCAGTTCGCTGACCGCCTTGGCGGCGTCGTCGGAGATCCGCGCCGGGGTGAAGAAGTCGGTCAGTCCGGCGGTGTAGCGAGCGGTGTAGTCGTACACGCCGCTCTCCGGAACGATCTCGACCGCGGGCAGGGCCTCGGGCCCCTCGGAGCCTTCGATGACCGTCACGGCCACTTCGACACCGCTCACGAACTTCTCGGCGAGGACGGTGTCCCCGTAGGCGAAGCAGCCGACCATCGCGGCGGGCATCTCCGCGGCCTCCTTGACGACCTGGGCGCCCAATGCCGAACCACCCTGGTCGGGCTTGAGGATCAGGGGCAGGCCCAGTGTCTCGACCATCGCGTCCAGGACGGCCTGCGCGCCGAGTTCACGGAAGGTGCTGTGCGGCAACACGACCCAGTCCGGCGTGGTGAAGCCCGCATTGGCGACCAGCGCCTTGGCCGTCGGCTTGTCCCACGCGCGTCGGCAGCCCTGCGAGCTGGTGCCGACGTAGGGCACGTCGAGCATCTCCAGCACCGTCTGCACCGCGCCGTTCTCCCCCTCGCCACCGTGAAGGGCGATGATGGCGGCGTCGGGGCGCTGGGTACGAAGACGTTCGAACAGGCCCGCGTCGGTGTCCCACTCCTCGACGATGAGACCCTCGGCCCGCAGCGCGACCGAGAGCCGCCGCCCGGAGCGAAGAGAGACATCGCGTTCGTGGGAAAGTCCGCCTGCGAGTACGGCAACGGTGCGGTCGTCCACCGAGGACTCCTTTGTGTCTATGGGGACGTCCGGTCGATCAGACCGTGTCCGGAGAGGGGTTCTGCGGCCCCGAGATCGAGCGTGGGCTCACGTTACCGAAGGTACGCGCGAGGTCCATTTCGGACTCGAGCACCGCGGCGAGCCGCCGGACGCCTTCGCGGATCCGCTCGGGTGTCGGATAACAGTAGGAAAGGCGTAGCTGTCTGCTGCCAAAGCCGTCGGCGTAGAAACCGGTTCCGGAGGCGTACGCGACCCGGGCGGTGACGGCCCTCGGCAGCATCGCCTTCGTGTCCACGCCTTCGGGGACGGTCATCCAGACGTAGAAACCGCCGTCGGGTTTGGTCCAGCTGCACCCGGCAGGCATGTGCTGTTCGAGCGCGGACAGGAGCGCGTCCCGGCGCTCTCGGTAGTTCTCGCGGAAGGTTTTGATCTGACCCATCCAGTCATGAGTCGCGAGGTATCGCGACACGATCAACTGGTTAAGCGTCGGCGGGCAAAGTGTCGCGGACTCGGCCGCGAGTACGAGTTTCTCCCGGACGGCGTGCGGCGCGAGCACCCAGCCGACTCGCAGCCCGGAGGCGAAGGTTTTCGAGAAGGAGCCCAGGTAGACGACGTTGTCGGGGTCGATCGAGCGGAGCGCCGGGTACGTCTGTCCGCCGAAGCCGAGCAGACCATACGGATTGTCTTCGACGATGAGGATGTCGTGTTCGCGGCAGATCTCGACGATCTCCGCACGGCGCTCGACGGCCAGCGTGACGCCGCCTGGGTTGTGGAAGTTCGGGATCGTGTAGAGGAACTTGACCCGCTGGCCCGCCTTCTTGGTCTCCGCGAGCGCGGCACGCAATCCCTCGGGGACCAGGCCGTGGTCGTCCATCGCGACGTGGACGACGTTCGCCTGGTACGCGGCGAAGGAACCGAGCGCGCCGACGTAGGACGGACCCTCGGCGATGATGACGTCGCCGGGATCGCAGAACAGCCGGGTGACCATGTCGAGCCCCATCTGGGAGCCGACCGTCACGACGACGTCGTCCGGGTGGGCCTTGATGCCCTCGAGCGCCATGATCTCGCAGATCTGCTCGCGCAGCGCCGGGACGCCGTGCGCGGAACCGTACTGGAGCGCGACCAGGCCCTCTTGCGCGATGAGCTCGCCGACCTGCGCGGACAACGTGTCGAGCGGGAGCGCGGCGAGGTTCGGCATCCCGCCGGCGAGCGAAACCACCTCGGGGCGACTGGCTACCGCGAACAACGCCCTGATCTCGGAAGCAGTCATTCCGGCCGTACGCGCGGCGTAGCGGTCGAGATGCGGGTCGAGGTTGTGACGGCCGGTCTGCGGCCGGACAGGGCGATTCTCGGTCATCAGGCGCTTCACCCGTGCTTCGAAGTGGACATAGTGGCTACCGACTGGTAGTTCCATCGAGTGTAACCACCCTCCCTTGAGGGGCCCTGGCCTTCCGGTGTTCATCACATCGGCCTATCCTCGATCAGGACCCCTTCAGCGAGCCCTGCTCGGGACAGGGCTGAGTCGGTGTCGTCGTTTCAGGGAGGTTTGCCGGTGTCGCGTCGCGTCGTGGGCGTAACCCTGGACAATCTCGAGCATCTGCCGAAGAGCTGTCGCCGCTGCGTGTACTGGGAGCTGGCGCCGCATATGAAGGCGCAGGCCGAGGAGTACGGCGCGACGGAGGTCGAAAAGGAAGCCTGGGTCTCCAGCGTTCTGCTGGAATGGGGCTCCTGCGGCCGGATCGTCTACAGCGACACCTTGCCTGTCGGCTTCGTGCTCTACGCGCCGCCGAACGCCGTGCCGCGTTCGCTGGCTTTCCCGACTTCACCGCCCGGGCCGGACGCGGTGCTGCTGACCGCTTTCCAGATCCTCCCCGAATTTCAGGGCGGCGGGCTCGGCCGGATGCTGGTGCAGGCGGTCGCGAAGGATCTGACCAAACGCGGCGTCCGCGCGATCGAGGCCTTCGGGGACGCCAAGCCCGACGAGACCGATCCGGACGGCGGACACAGCTGTGTGCTGCCCGCCGCGTTCCTGCAAAGTGTCGGGTTCAAGACCGTGCGACCGCATCCGCGCTGGCCGCGCCTGCGGCTGGAACTGCGGTCGGCGATCTCGTGGAAGGAAGACGTGGAGGCGGCGCTCGAGCGGCTGCTCGGCCAGGTCTCGATCACGACCGCCGAGCCGAGCATGGGCCGCGCCTGATCTTTCCGGCCGTTCCGGACGCCAGGATCCGGATGCCATGAAAGGCCCCTTCATGGCGAATTCCGCACTGCAGGACGCTTTCAGCTCACGCCTCTAGCAGAGTTTTCGGGTGCGCGCAGCGGCCATCCCCCGCTCTGGGGACAGCTGTGGGTAACCCGCCGAGTTATCCACAGATCGCTGCTAGGAGCGGTGGAAAATCTGTGGATGGGTAGACTGGACCTGGGGACGCCCCCCGGGAAGGGCGGGGGCTGCGCGCCGCGTGGAGCTAGGGGTGGCGTGGCCGGGCGAGGGGGCACACCACCGGTTGTGCCGAGGCTGTCGGCAGAGGGATGTGCGCCCGCGTGGGGGTGTGGAGGACTGGTTACTCCGCTTTGGCGAGTTCGTGGGCCAGGACGTCCGCGAAGGTGAACGTGCCGGTCGGCTGGTCCCCTTCACCGAGGAGGTACAGGCGCTTCACCGCGACCAGGATGCCTTCGGCGACGATGTCGCGGAAAGCCGGGTCGGCCAGTCTGGCGCTGTCTTCCGGGTTGGTCAGGTAACCGATCTCGATCCGCACCGCCGGGCAGCGGGTGCGGGTGAAGATCTCCCAGGTCTTGTAGTGCGTGCGGCAGTCGCGCATGCCGGTCCGGGCGGCCAGTTCGCGCTGGATGAAGCCGGCCAGCAGCTCACCGACGGTCGACGTGGTGCCGTTCCCGGTGCCGAAGTGGAAGCTCGCGACACCCTGCGCCTTGGGCGAGGGGTTCCTGTCGTTGTGCAGCGAAAGGAACAGGTCGGCGCCCGACTCGTTCGCGAACTTGGCACGCTCACCCTCGGTGGGGCTCTGGTTCGGCCCGCGCGAGATCAGCGCTTCCATGCCCGTGGCCTGCATCCGGCCTTCGAGCCGTCGCGCCAGATCCCAGGCGATGTCCGCTTCACGCAGGTCACCGGCGACGACACCGAGGTCTTCGCCGCCGTGGCCGGGGTCGATCACGATGCGCTTGCCGCGCAGCCGGGGGCCCGCCTGGCGCACCTGCTCCTGCTCGCGCAGGAAGACAGGGCGGCCGCCGCGGGCACGCGGCGACGAGAGCCGGTGCAGTTCGCGGATCGTGGCCGGACCGCACATGCCGTCGGCGACCAGGCGCATGTCGCGCTGGAAGGTCTTGAGCGCTCGTTCGGTCTGGGCGCCGAAGTGCCCGTCGGGGCGGCCGGCGTCGAAGCCGAGTTCGGTCAGCCGCTCCTGGAGCGCGAAGACGTCGTCACCCTGCATGGGCGCGGAGAACATGTAAGTCAGCGGGCGGCTGCCGAGGTGATAGCCGGCGCCACGAAGTGCCTGATAGGTCGCCGGACCCACCAGACCGTCGGTGATGAGCCCACGGCGCTGCTGAAACGCTCGCACGGCGTGTTCCATCGCCGTGTCGTAGAACTCGTACTCCCCGGATTCGGTCACCGGCGGGAGCAGCTCCATCGCCGCCAGCGTGGACCTGATCTCGGCGACGTCCGGTCCGGCGTCACCGCGGCGGAGTACCCGCATGCACTCCTCGCTCTTCCTTTGGGGCACCGAATCGAGCTCGATGCACGACTTGAAAAACCTGCGGGGCGGACCCCGGTGCTCTATTGTGCCCTGTGAACTCTCGGTGAGCGCGGAGGCCCGGTCGGTGCGTCAAGTCCCCGATCGAGGAAGCCGTCCAGGCGCCATGATTCTGTTCCCGTAACGGTCAGAACTACCCACTCCACTGAACGACGAAACCCGGAGCCTGGAAAGGCCCCGGGTTTCGGCAGGTGAAACGCGAGATCAGAGGACGTCGGCGAGGTCCGACAGCAGTGCGGCCTTCGGCTTGGCGCCGACGATCTGCTTCACCGGCTTGCCGCCCTGGAACAGGATCAGCGTCGGGATCGACATCACCTGGTAGTCACGCGCAGTGTTCGGGTTGGCGTCGATGTCGAGCTTCGCGATGGTCAGCTTTTCGCCGTTCTCCGCCGCGATCTCTTCGAGCACCGGGGCGACCATCTTGCACGGTCCGCACCAGGTCGCCCAGAAGTCGACCAGTACGGGCTTCTCACTCGTCAGCACGTCGTCGACGAAGCTCTTGTCGGTCACCGTCACGGTGTTTGCCATGGTGTCTCCTCCTGGGTGGTGAACGGGCTGGGAAAGTCAGTTGGTGATGGCGCCGTAGCCGCCACCGACCAGCTCAGGGGTCTCCTGCGCGGTCTCGACACCGGCGTGCTCCGCCAGCCATCGTTCCGCGTCGATCGCCGCGGCGCAGCCGGAACCGGCGGCGGTGATCGCCTGCCGGTAGGTGCGGTCGACCAGGTCGCCCGCCGCGAAGACGCCGGGAAGGTTCGTGTACGAGGTCCGGCCCTTGGTGAGCACGTAGCCCTCCTCGTCGAGGTCCACCTGACCGCGCACCAGTTCGCTGCGCGGATCGTGGCCGATGGCGACGAAGAACCCGGTCACGTCCAGCTGGGACTCCTCGCCGGACACCGTGTCCTTGAGCTTCAGGCCCTCGACCTTGCCCTCACCCTCGACCCCGGTGATCTGCTTGTTGAGCGCCCACTTGATCTTCTCGTTCTCGCGGGCGCGCTCCAGCATGATCTTGGAGGCGCGGAACTCCTCGCGGCGGTGGACGATCGTGACGGACTTGGCGAACTTCGTCAGGAAGGTCGCCTCCTCCATCGCGGAGTCGCCGCCGCCGGCGACCACGATGTCGTGGTCGCGGAAGAAGAAGCCGTCGCAGGTGGCACAGGCCGAAACACCGCGGCCGAGCAGTTCCTGCTCACCCGGGACGTTCAGGTAACGAGCCGCGGCACCCATCGCGAGCACGACCGCGCGGGCCGCGTAGCGCTTGCCGTTCGCGACGACGTACTTGACGTCACCGGTCAACTCGACGGACTCGACGTCCTCCTGGCGCAGGTCGGCGCCGAAACGCTTGGCCTGCTCGCGCATCTCTTCCATGAGGTCGGGACCCTGGATGCCTTCGCGGAAGCCGGGGAAGTTCTCGACCTCCGTCGTCGTCATCAACGCACCGCCGAACTGAGTGCCCTCGAACACCAACGGTTCGAGCTGCGCTCGTGCCGCGTAGACAGCGGCGGTGTACCCCGCAGGACCCGACCCAACAACGATCAGGTTCCTGATCTCCTCGGCAGCCACCCGTGACCTCCGCTCGTAGTGACCTGTTCACCAGGCTCAACACGATCGTAGGGGCCGGTGTTCCCGGGGTGACCGGCGCTACTTCTCCTGCCTTGCGGCGGCGATGGCAAAGGTCCCTTGCCGCCGGGTGGGGGAAGCAAGGGACCTTTGCTGCTACTTCGGTCCGATGATCTTGTCGAAGAGGACCGACGAGTTGCCCTGGCCGCACTCGGCACCGAAGGCGACGATGCGGAACTGGGCGAGCTTGCCTGTGGTGTAGATCACCATCACGCCGTCCTTGCCCGCCACGTTCACCGGCCGGATGCCTTCCGGTCGCACGTCGGGGTCCAGTCCGGCGGCGGCGACACAGGCGTCGAGCCGCTCTTCGGTCTGCAGTGAGCCGAAGTCGCGGACCCCGACAGCCTTGCCGACAAGCGCTTCGGCCCCGCCGCCGTCGCCGTCGACCGAAGGGCCGGTGGGTGCGGGCGGGGGCTGCGCGACGCCGCCCGGCGTCGACTGCCGCGCGGTGGGGACGACGATCGCGATGGCGGCGATGGCCGCCGCGGCCACGGTCGCTATCCCGGCGCCCCAGCCGATCCGCTTGTTCCGCCGTCGCCGTGCGGCCGCGAGGTCCACCACCGGGGCGACCTGCGCCTGCTGCCCTTCAGATGCGCCTTGAAACGCAGGCGACGCCCGCATCTCGGCGGCCAGTGCCGCGTCGATCCGGGCGGCGAACTCCGCAGGCATCGGTGCGATCGGCTCGTTCGCGAGTTCCGCGAGGTCGGCCGTGGTCGCTTCAAGTGCTTCGATGATCGCCAGTGCTTCGGGGTCGGCGTTCACCAACGGCCAGAGTGCGGCCGCCTCTCGTTCGTCCAGCACCCCCGCGTGCAGGTCGGCGAGCACATCGACAGACCACGGCGGACCGACGGTCCCACCGATCCCCCTGCTCTCGTCTGTCATCGTCCCTCCCCGTCACCCGGCGTGCCCTGCGGCCGCCTGGCACCCCGTTGCGGGGTGGCGCGCTCTCGTTTGCTTTCGTGAGTTGGGACGTTCGCAATAGCATCGGGGTTCCGCAGATGTCCGAGAACCTTCGCGAGCTTTCCGCGACCCCGGGCACACCTGCTCTTCACCGTGCCCTCGGCGATGCCGAGCATCTTCGCCGTCTCAGCGACCGAGTATCCCTCGACGTCGACCAACACGATCGGGGCACGTTGCTCTTCGGGAAGCTGATTGAGGGCTTCCTTGACCACAAGGCTCGTCTCGCGGTCGGACATCGAGTCGCGCGGTGAGGCGGGCTCGTTGAACTGCCCGGTCTCGGGCAGCGGAACGGTCGGTCTTGCCTTGCCCCGCCGGATGCGGTCGAGGCACGCGTTCACGACGATGCGGTGCAGCCACGTCGTGACTTGCGATTCGGCCCTGAAGTTGCCCGCCGCGCGGAACGCGGAGATGAAGGCGTCCTGAAGGGCGTCCGCGGCTTCTTCCGGATCACGCACGGTGCGCAGGGCGACCGCCCACATGCGATCCCGATGTCGCTGGACCAGTTCACTGAACGCGTGCGGGTCACCGGCGGCGTGCGCCGCTATGAGATCCGCGTCCGTGGGAGCTGCAGCTGTCACCCGGGAGAGCCTACTGATCCTTTGATTTAGGTCACCCCGCAGGCAGGAAGGTCAGCTCTTTGAGTTCGGTGATGAACTTGCCGTCCTCGTCTTCACCCAGCCGAGTGATCCAGATGATGAAGTACTGACCCTGCTGCGGCTGCTGCAACGCGATGGTCGATTCGCCCGCCGCCAGGTCCCCGCCGCCGACGACCTTCGTCTCGTCGAGCTTCGGGTTCTTCTTGTCGGTGGAGCGGATCTCGACCTTCGAGCCGGGGCTTCCCGCGTCGATCTTGACCTGGCTGAGGTTGATCGGATCCTTGAAGGTCACGACCAGCCCTACGCCGTCCTTGAGGACCGGGAACTGCTTGTCGTACTCGTCGGTCTTCCAGGAGGTGCCCGGATCGCCGTCGTTCGCGTTCTTGGCGCGGCCGGGGCTGTCGCCCTTGCTGCCCGGGTTGAACACCGCGACGGCCGACGGCTTCACCGCGGCTCCTAAGGCGGGGACCGAGGGCGGCTGCTGGGTGGGCGGGGGCTGCTGGCCCGAGGGTGGCGGAGCCTGCGAAGACGACGACGCGGCGACGTTGATCTGCGGGCCGCTGGACTTCGAATCGCCCTGGAACAGGTTGATCAGCATCATCCCGCCCCAGGCCAGGATGACCACGGTCGCGACGACCAGCACCGTCACGCCGAACGCCAGCTTCTTGCGCCGAGCGACGTCCTTGACCGGCTTCTTCGTCGTCCAGACCGTGCCGTCCGGCTCGACGGGGGCTTCTTCCTCGCCGACGGCCTTGATCAGCTGGGTGCGTTCCTCGGCTTCGGCGACCTGGCCCAGCACGCGCAGGATGGCCGCGCTGGTGCGGATACCGCCATGGCCGCCGTCCTCGATGGTGCGGACGGCGAGTGACGACAGTTCGACCGGGACCGTCGGGACCAGCGACCGCGGCGGGACGACGCGGCCGGTTGGCGCGTGCGGCGCCGCCGGGATCGCGGCAGGTCCGCCGGGAAGGGCCCAGCGGCCGGTCAGCAGCAGGTACAGCACAGCGCCGAGCGCCTTGACGTCGTCGCGAAGGGTCGCTTCGGGCAGTGGACCCGGGAAGGCGAGCTTCAGCGCGCCGTCCGGGGTGAGCCGCAGGCGCTGCGGATGGTCGAGGCCGAGGACGAGACCGTTCTGATGGGCGTGGTCGACGGCTTCCGCCAGCGCCTGCACCATCCTGGCCGCCGCGGCGGGCGCCACGGGGCGCTGTGACACCAGGTCGACCAGGTCACTGCCTTTGGTCCATTCCGCCACGACGACACCGAGCAGACCTTCGCTCGAGGTGACGCCGCTGCCGAGGCTCAGCACGTCGAGGACGCGCGCGACACCGCCGTGGCCGAACTTGGAGGCGTGCGCGGCACGCTCCAGCGTCCGGCGCGCGAGCCTCGCGGCTTCCGCGTCCGCCGGGTCGCCGACCAGCAGCGTCAACGCCACATCCCGCTTCAGCTGCCCGTCGCGGGCACGCCAAAGGTGCGCGGCGGCCCGTTCGTCCACCCCGAACTGTGCGAGCAGGCGATACCGGCCGTCTCCGACGACCCGGCCAGGGGCCAGCGACCCGCCTTGGGCCCGGATGCCCACCTGGCTCGCCTCCCCTGCCTGTTCGCTCCGTCTCGTATCCACCGCAACTCTCCCGCGTAGCTCCCGCACCGAGGGTACCCAGAATACGACGCGTGAACGCGCGCCATCCGTGCGTGAATCGTTATCCGCGCTTGATCAGCCGGGTGATCCTGGCAGTGGCGGGCTTCAGTTCCTCGACTTTCAGGGCCATGAGCACGCCGAACGACACGACGATCCCGACCGCCGTCTGCAGGAGAAGTTTCACCCAGGCATGGAAAGTAGGCCCGAATGAGTCAGGGACGAGCTGCCCGGCGAGCCAGGCCGCGCCGACGCCGAGCACACTCGCGACCACCGTGAAGAGGATCACCCCGAGAATCCGCTTGCTCCGGAGATTTCCGAGCGTCACCCACAGCCACACCTGGCCGAGGATCGAGCCGACGACGAACGTGAGGCCGTTGACCATCATCACGCCGAGCACGATGTTGTCCGGCGACAGCAGCACGGGGCACAGGTAGAGCAGGGGCACCTTGACCACGGTCATCACGATCATGATCAGCACCGGCGTCCGCGCGTCCTTCATCGCGTAGAACACCCGCATCTGCAACATGACCAGCGCGTACGGCAGCAGCGCGAACGCGGAGATCGCCAGTGCTTCGCCCAGCCGTGTCGCGTCCTCGACCCGGCCCTTGCCCAAGGTGAACAGGGCGATACCGACCGAACCACCCACCACGGTCATCACGGCGGAAATCGGCAGGAGGGTCACCGTCGAGATCCGGGAGGCGTAGGAGAGGTCGCCGATCAGCTTCTTGTGATCGCCGTCCGCGGCCGCACGGCTCATCCTCGGCATGATCGCGGTCAGCAGCGAGACGCCGATGACGCCGTAGGGCAGCTGGAAGAGCAGCCACGCGTTGCTGTACGCGGTCACACCGCCTTCGGAACCGCTGGTCAGCACACGGGTCGTGATCGTGTAGCCGACCTGGCTGACGGCGACGTAGCCGACGGTCCACAGCGCGAGCCCGCCGAACTCCTTCATGCGCTTGTCGATGCCCCAGCGCCACTTGAACTTGAACCCCGACCGCAGCAGCGGCGGGATCAGCAGCACCGACTGCGCCACGATGCCCGCGGTCACGCCGAGGCCCAGCGTCAGCACCTTCGGGTCGGTGATCGACACCGGATTGGTCGAGATGTCCCCCGGCATGATCCACACCACGAGGATCGTGAAGATGACGACCAGGTTGTTGATCACCGGCGCCCAGGCCGTCGGACCGAAGATGTGCTTCGCGTTCAGAATCGCCGAGAGCAGGGCGAACACGCCGTAGAAGAAGATCTGCGGCAGCAGCAGGTACGCGAAAGCGGTGACCAGGCCGGGGTTCGCCTGCCCGTTGTCATCGACGTAGAGCTTGGTGATCAGGGGTGCGGCGAAGACCGCGATCGCCGTCCCGACGACGAGCAGCGTGCCCGCCACCGTGACCAGCCGCTGCGTGTAGGCCTCGCCCCCGTCCTTGTCGTCCTGCGACCGCACGAGCAGCGGGACCACGAGGCTGGACAGCACGCCGCCCATCAGCAGTTCGAAGATGATGTTCGGCATCGTGTTGGCGACGTTGAACGAGTCGTTCTCGACCTTGGCGCCGATGGCCGCGACCAGCAGCAGCTTCCACGCGAAGCCGGTGATGCGGCTGATCAGCGAGGCGATCGCCATCCGGCCGCTGGACTTCGCGATCGACGGCGCCTTCGCCGGGGCGGCGACGTCCTGTTCGCCGGTCTCCCCCGGCCGCGGTTTGACCAGCGGCGCGTCCTTGATCGCGGGCATGACCTGCGTGGCGAGCTGGTCGTACGGGCGGAGGACATCGGGGTCGGCGACCGGCCAGCGCGATCCCATCGGGACGCCGGGGGTGCGCGGGATGAACCGCGTCGCGTCGGGTTCGTCGCGCGGGTCCTGCTGCCACGGGCGGACCGGTGGTGGCTGGCGGCGCCCGCGATGCGGCGGGGGTGGTGTCTGATTGAGCGCCTGCGGCGTCTGTGGCGCCGTCGGACGGCGTGGCGGCGGGTTCTGGGACGGCTGCCCCTGCGGAGGCGGAACCTGCTGACGACGGGTCGGCGGAGGCGGCGTCGACTGCGCCGGGGGTACGACGGACGGCGGCGTCTTCCGCGGCGGTGCCTGGTTCGGCGGTGCCTGGTTCGGTGGCGGCCTCAGCCGCCGCGTCTCGTCGTCGGGACGGCCGGCGGCACGCTGACGGCGACCGTCGACCGGCGGCTGCCGATCGGGAGGCGGCACCGCCCGCCGTGGCCGCTCGCCGCGTTCGGGCGGGGGGACCTGCTGCGGTGGCGGCTGACGGCGTTCCGCGCGTTCAGGGCGTCCTGACCGTTCCGGACGACGCGCTGAGCCATCCGTGCGACGGGGTGGTGGCGGAGTACCTTCGCGCCGGGGACGGCCTGCACGCTCGGGCGGTACACCCGGCTCTCTTTCCAACGTGCGCCCAATCCTCGGTGCTCGGCTACGTGATGCCCGGTGGCATCGTTCGACCCAGGGTAATCGGCGACGGCCGGAAACACTTAAACCTGTGCGTCCTCGGTCACACGTGGGGTGGTTTCGTCCGTCCGGGTGGCACGCGCGTCCTTGATCCTCCGGTAGATCCGGCGGGACGAGAGCAGCAGCAACGCGCCCGCCGCGGTGACGGTGATGATGATGGTGATCGCGCCGTACTCCGTGGAGGTCAGCTCGAACCGCGCGTCGGTGCCGAGTTTGGTCCCGTCGGGCGTGGTCAGGGACACGTCGACGCTGAACCGGCCCGCCCGAAGCGCCTCGACCGGGAGCAGCTGGTTGACCGCGCCGTTGGCCGGGACCGTCCGCTCCGGGACCGCTTCGGTGGGGCGCAGGCCCACGTTGTTCTTCAGCACGGTGCGCACGTTGACGCCGACCGGGAGGCCGTTGGTGATGTACGCGGGGAGCGGTGACGCGCCGGAAGCCAGCGCGATCGTCTGCTTCGGCCGTTCCACGGTCACCTGGCTGCGGATCGCCTCGAGGTCACCGCGGGCGTTCCCGGTGACGGTCTCGGCGTCCGCGCCGCGCCACGAGGTCGAGGTGGCCCGGATGAGGGCGAGCCGGACGGGAGCGACCACATCGGCCGGATTCACTCGTTTGGTGGCATCCATCGTCATCGCCGACGACAGGCCGAGGGTCTCGTTGTCGATCTGGGACATCTTCGCGGTGACGTCGCCGCCGGTCGCGGCCGAAACGTCCTGCGGGTCGTAGTTGACCGACGCCGTCCCGGACGGGCTTTCGCCGAGCAGATCGGGCAGCGGGGTCGGCTTGACGAGGCCCGCGGCGTAGAAGTCGCCCATCCGCTCCAGGAACGTGGTGAGGTCGGGACCGGTCGGGTCCCAGTGCCGCGGCGGCGCGATCAGCAACTGCGCGCGCTCCTGCCCCGCGGCCTGCCCGCCGAGCCCCGCCCGGAAGGCGATCGCGCCGAGTCCGTTCTGGGTGCCCCCGGAGCCGTTCAGCGCGGACGCGATCAGCGTGTCGATCGGCTGCGCGCGGAGGTTCGTCCCCTCGATCGAGATCCCACCCGAAAGCGGGACATCGGACTGGAGTTTGCCCGAGTCGGTCAGCACGGTCTTGACGCCCGCCTTGCCGATCGTTTCGACGGTCTGCGAGTCGAGGGCGCCGCCGGGCCACAGCACGCCGTCCTGCGGCTGGATGCCGAGCAGGTTCTTGATCGTCGCCGCGCCGCCGAGCGCGCTGGCCATGAGCGCGGTGTCGGTGGCGTCACCGGCACGGACCTTCGTCAGCGCGGTGAGGTCGGCGTCGGCGAACGGGAGGGTGACCACGCACCGGCCCGCGACGAGCGCCTTCAGCTGTCCGAGCCAGTTCCTCGCGCTCTCGACGCCCTTGCCTGCGACGGGACCGCCGCCGGTGGCGACCTGGTAGCCGCGGGCCATCCCGTCCACGGTCGCGACCAGGTCGGGGTCGATGGCGAGACACAACGACGACGAGACCTTCGTGTCGGCCTCGGCCGTCCGCGCGGCCGCGACCAGCGAGTCCAGCCGCCCGCCGGGGCCCAGTTCGCCCGCCAGCCGCTCGTCGGCCAGTGTCAGCGGCCCGCCGAGCGGGGACGAGACGACGTGCACGGTGCTGTTCGCGATCGGCCACAGCAGGCTCGCCGACGGCGGCGACGGCGGACGCGACGCGGGCGCCTTGCCGGGGACGCCGAGCACCGGCATCAGCAGGCTGACCGCGGCGAGCCGTTCCGGCCCGCCGAACTCCGGGGTGCCGTTGACGTTGACCAGCAGCGGGTACACCCCAGGCCGGATGAACTGGAACTTCGAGGACTGGCCGAGCGGGACGGTCAGGTTCAGCCCGGCGCTCTTCCCCGCCTCCAGCACGTCCGGTTCGAGGTCGACGAACTCGGTGGCCGCGAGGTCCTTGAACTTGCCGCCGGCGAGCACGTCGCCGATCTGCTGCTCGGTCTGCAACCGGGTGCCCAGTTGCAGCCGGACGCTCAGCTTGCTGATCGGCCGATCGCCGATGTTGGTGACGCGGCCGGTGACGGTGAGCGACGTCGAGATCGAAGTGATGACGCGGGGATTCAGCTGATCGAGGTCCACGCGCAGCCGGGGCTGCTCCTGCGCCTGCGCGACCGCGCCGAACAACGCGGGCAGAGCCAGGAACAGGATCGACAGGACAGTGGCGGCAAGCCGCTTCACTCAGGTGCTCCCTCGGCGGTCTGGGCGTTGCTGCGCGAAGAGTTCTTTGGCCTTCCGGACCAGCTTGCGCTCGTCGGAGTAGGCGAGGGTGGTCTCGAGGTCGGCGAGCGGTACCCAGGCGACCTCGGTCACCTCGACATCTTCGTCCGAAAGTTCGCCACCGATGTATTCCAGGATGAAATGGTGCACCGTCTTGTGCACCCGTCGTCGCTCGGCCACGAACCAGTAGTCGATGGTGCCGAGGGGTTCGAGGACCCGCGCGGAGATGCCGGTCTCCTCCTTCACCTCGCGCACCGCGGTCTGCGCATGCGTTTCACCGTCCTCGATGTGGCCCTTCGGCAGCGACCACAGGAGTCTGCCGTGCCTGTCGAGCCGTCCGATCAGCGCGGCGTTGGCCCGTTCGACGTCGACGACGAGTCCACCGGCCGACGTTTCGTCGACCGTGGTCAGCCGCCGCCCCCGCCTGCGCCTCCGCCGGCGGCCCGGCTTCGAAGCGCCGGAGCGGCCGGCTGATCCAGACATGCTGCGATGCTAGAGCAAACGGCGGTACGGGTACGCTGGCTCTCCGTGCCCGTGTTGGGCGGGGTCGTAGTAAGTACATCCAAATCGTGGTGGGATTGTCGTGAACAAGGTGGTCGCCGGGCAGGCGATTGCGGGGAAGAGCACTGCGATGCAGAACGCTGTGACGGAGCTGATGCGCATCTCCCCGCTGGCGGACGAACTCGCGAAGCTCTTCGCCAAGGCGGGCTACCGCCTGTACCTGGTCGGCGGGAGCGTCCGCGACATGATGCTCGGCAGGCTCTCGAACGACCTCGACTTCACCACCGACGCGCGGCCGGACCAGGTGCTCAAGATCGTCAGCGTCTGGGGTGACGCGGTGTGGGACGTCGGCATCGCGTTCGGCACGGTCGGTGTGACCAAACAGGGCATGACCCTGGAGATCACCACGTTCCGCGCCGACAGCTACGACGGCGTCGGCCGCAACCCCGAGGTCACCTTCGGCGACAGTATCGAGGGCGACCTGCTCCGCCGCGACTTCACGGTCAACGCGATGGCGATCGACCTGGCGAACCAGACCTTCGTCGACCCGTACGACGGGCTCCAGGCGTTGCGGGACCGGATGCTCGACACCCCCGCGACCCCGCAGGAGTCCTTCGCCGACGACCCGCTGCGCATGCTGCGGGCCGCGCGGTTCTCCGCGCAGCTCGGGTTCACCGCGGCGCCGCGGGTGATCGACGCGATGACGTCGATGGCCGAGGAGATCGACCGGATCACCGCCGAGCGCGTCCAGGCCGAGCTGTCGAAGCTGCTGCTCGCGGACGACCCACGGCCCGGTATCGAGCTGCTGGTCGACACCCGCCTCGCCGACCGTGTGCTGCCCGAGGTGCCAGGGATGCGGCTGGCGATCGACGAGCATCACCAGCACAAGGACGTCTACCAGCACTCGCTGACCGTGCTCGCGCAGGCGATCGACCTGGAGAAGTCCCACGAACCGACGTCGAAGCCGGATCTGATCCTGCGGCTCGCGGCGCTGCTGCACGACGTCGGCAAGCCCGCGACGCGCGAATTCCAGCCCGGTGGCGGCGTGAGCTTCCACCACCACGAGGTCGTCGGCGCGAAAATGGCCCGCAAGCGTTTGCGCGCCCTGAAGTTCTCGAAGGAGATCGTCCAGGACGTCAGCCAGCTCGTGTTCCTGCACCTGCGGTTCCACGGGTACGGCAAGGGCGAGTGGACGGATTCGGCGGTGCGGCGCTACGTCACCGACGCCGGCGACCTGCTGCCCCGGCTGCACAAGCTGGTGCGTGCCGACTGCACCACGCGCAACCGGAAGAAGGCGGCCGCGTTGCAGGCGACCTACGACGACCTCGAGCGGCGGATCGAAACGATCCAGGCGCAGGAGGACCTCGACCGGGTCCGGCCGGACCTCGACGGCGGGGAGATCATGCGGATCCTCGACCTCAAGCCGGGGCCGGACGTCGGCAAGGCGTGGAAACACCTGAAGGAACTGCGCCTCGACCGCGGTCCGCTGGAGCACGACGACGCGGTGGCCGAGTTGAAGAAGTGGGCGGCCGAGAACGGTATCGGCGGCTGAGGTCACGTCGCGACGGCGTCCACATCGGCCAACAGCTGCTGCCAGCTGGAGAGCTTGCTGACCGGGCCGTGCCGGTCGAGTCGTTCCAGAAGTTGTCTCCGTTGCTGGTTGAACCGTTTGGCGTCACGGTCGCGTCGTCTGCCGGTCGATTCAGCAGCGGAGATCAAGGCGGACCGCAGGAGTTCTTTGGGGTCGGCGACTTTCTCGACCTCCTGGATTTTCGGGAGTCCAAGAGCGGCCTTACCACGCGGGTTTCCCGCGATCTGGCGAATCAGAACCTCGTCCAGCAGCAGCCAGGCTTCGGTCATCCGGACGGGGATGATCGGGCACCACACTGGAGCGTCGGTCTTTCTCAGCGCACCGGCGATTTCCTCGTGACGTACGGCCCTGCCCACGTTGTCGGCGTCGCGGTGCACCACGACGAGGTCGACCTGGTTCCCCATGAGTCTCAGGCCTGCCTCCACCCGTGATTCAACGTCTTTGGGGACACCCCGGAGCTGCTCGAATGGCGGCATCGTAAGGCGTAGGTCGACGCCCCGATCGCGAAACAGGAGCTCGGCTATTCCCGCCAAAGGGTGATCGGAGCTCCCTTCGGCGACGAAGAGGCCGCGAACAGTGGTCCTCATCAGCCGACCAGATCCATCGGAAGCTTGATTTGGACGCCAGGTGGAGCGGTCGCGTAAACGACCAGATCGGCGTCCGTGGCCGTTACCGTGGCTTCCCTGGCTCGCCATGTCCTGGCGAGTGGAAGTAACGACAGCGCCCTCGTAGTAGTCCCATCAGGTGCGGTCTGGAGCCGGTTGTCCGCGACCAAGATGTCTTCACGGCTGCATAGTTGGACCACACCGGGTGAATGGGTGTTGATGATGACCTGTCGAAACGGGTTGTCGGCGTCCGGTGGTTCTTCGGGGTCGACGGCAAGGTCACGGACCAGGTCGAGCATCGCTTCCAGGTTGGCCGGATGTATCCCGTTCTCGGGCTCCTCCATACAGATGAGCCCGGTCACCGTGGGATCTTCGAGTAGTACGCACAGCGCGAGAAAACGCAGGGTGCCCTCTGAAAGCGCACGTGCTGGGAGCCTGAGCCCGCCACGTTCCTCAAGGAACAGCGTAAGTACCTCTCGAACCTGGTCCGGTTCCACAGAGAGGCTTTCGACGCCAAGGTCGCCAAGGTCGGCGAGCCGACCGGCGACCCGCGCGTAAACGGCGTCCGCGTCCGGTGCGACTCCGCTGCTCACATTGTCCTGGGCGATCCGGAAGAGCGCGGCCGCGAGGTGGCGGCCATCGGAGCCGAGTGAACGAGGGTCGGTGAACCCGTCCGGGGTACGAAGCGCGGAAGGCTCGAGTGCAAGCCTTCGCCAGCTCTGCATTTCGCGGCGCGCGGCGAGAATTGTCGGGTGGTCGTTCGTCGTGATGGTGCTCAAGACTGTTCTGCCTGCTCGTGCCGCGGCGCGTGGTTGGGGCCTGCCTGAGCTCCCGCCGTCACCGTGCACATTGATCACCAGGCCACTCTCATGAGCGCCTGTCGAAAGGTACGGCCCGCCGCTCCGTCGTCCCAGCACCACGGCATTACGGAACTTCTTGACGCTGTGGTTGAACTTCAAATGCTCAGCCGCTTCACCTCGGTTGATGTGAACGAGCTTCTCGGACAGCAAAGCAAGCCGTCCGACGCTTGCTTCACCGTCCGGACGTGTGTAGCCGAGTCCGAGTTCATATCGAAGGAACGTCGTGGTCGCAGGTGCGGGTGAGCCGAGATCGTCTTCGACTGTCGCCGGAACGATCATCTCGACCGCGATATGGATCTCACGCTCATGGTCGCCGTAGCCGTCCCAGAACAGGTCTCGTGGGTCGCCGCTCCGTCCGTCGGCAGGACCGCGTATCTGCTGAGCTGCTTCCATCAGGGTGCCGGACGCCAGGTGCGACAGAAAATCGATGACGTCGAACACGTTGGACTTGCCGATTCCGTTCGCTCCCGCGATGCAGGTGAACGGACCGAAGTCGACCCGTACGTCCAGCAGGTTCTTGAACCCCTGTACCTCCAGCCTGGTGAGCATGAAAGTCAGGCTAGCGTGCGGACGAGTCGATTCAGCGGAGCGTGGGGCCGGTGAAGGTGACTTCGATGCGCTCGAGGTACATCATCAGCTGAGATAACTCCGTTGGGCCCTGGCTCGTTGTGCCGTTAGCCGACATACTCGCGCCGGTGCTCCGGGCAGGGGGAATTCCATGGCGAAGCGGCCGTCCAGTTTTCTGGTGACGTTGCTGCGTCGCGGCGCGCCCGCGCTGGCCACGGCGACGAGCGAGCTGTCCGACGAGGTCGGCGATCCGACGCCGATGCGCGCGTTGCGGCGGATCCAGAAGATGTCCGGGCCCGTCGACACGACCTATCGCGACAATCTTCTGTTGCGGGCTGCCCGTTATGTCGCACTCGTTCCTTTGGTCTACCGGCTCTTCGCGGTACCCGGCGCGTTCGGGGTTTACGTCTCCACGCACGGCATGATCGGGATCGGCCCCGTCGGGCTGGTGGCGCTCGGCTCGGTCTCGCTGTCGCTGTACGGGATCCGGTGGATGCTGCGTACGGCGCCGTTCCGGCCGCAGCACGCCGTCCGGCTGCTGGCCCTCGACCTGGTGTTCACGCTGCTCGCGCCGCTGGCGATCGGCGCGCTCGTGCCGGCTTCGGTGTTCACCGAAGCGATGGCGGTGCCCGGGAAACACCTGCTCGGCGAGGTCGCGCTGCTCGCGCTGGCGCTGGGGATGCCCGCCGCGGTGGGGCTGGCGCTCGCCAGCTTCCCGGTCCGGATGCTCGCGTCCCTGCTCGGCACCGGCAAGGCCGCGCCCGGCGACGCGATGGCCACCTTCCCGTCGATCCTCGGCGTGCTCTTCACCGCGACCGGCGCGCTCGTCCTGGTCGGACTCGGTACCCGGCTCGCCCTCGCGTACGGCATCCGCAACGGCCGGATCGCCGAACGCGCCCGCCAGCACCGGATGCTGCACGACTCCGTACTGCAGACCCTCGAAGCGATCGCGCTGGCCAACAAGGGCGATCCGGCGGTGCGGCTCGCCGAGGTGCAGCGGCTGGCACGGGCGCAGTCGATGGAACTGCGGCGGACGATCGAGAACGAGGCTTCGGAACGGTCCGAGGCCGGGTCGCGGCCGCTGGGCGAGAAGCTCGCCTCGCTGGCGGCGGAAATGGCGCGGGATGGGCTGCGCGCCCAGCTCGTCATCGCCGAACTCGACGACGACACCCTCTCGGAGGTCCGGCAGATCGCCATCCGCGACGCCGTCCGCGAGTCCCTGCGGAACACCCTCAAGCACGCCGGGACGGACAAGGTCGTCGTACGCGTCGAAGAGCAGGACGGCGGCATCGCGGTGATCACCCGCGATCACGGCGCGGGCTTCAGCCCCGACGCCCGCCCCGCCGGTTTCGGGATCAGCGAGTCCATCACCGCCCGGCTGAACGAGGTCGGCGGGACCGCCAGGGTGGAGTCCTCTCCGGGCAATGGCACCAGAGTCACCCTTTGGGTGCCGTTCTGACGGTAAACAGGAGAACATGAAGAAAACGGACGTCCTGGCCAGCGCGCTCACCGCGTACCGCGACGGTGACCAGGCCAAGGCAGCGGACCTCGCCGAGCGTGCCGGATCCACGCTCGGCATCGAACTGCACCGGTACCTGACCGAAGGCGGCGGCGGAGGTGTCTACGACCGGCCTGCCGCGTTCACGGCGTTCATCCGCGGTGGCGGGAACGTCAAGCTCTACCGGCAGCTCAGCGAGATGCTCGCCCGGCGCTACGGCAGCGTCGGTTCGCTGCTCGACCTCGGCTGCGGTGACGGGCTCGCCGTCGTCCCCGCGCTCGAACAGGCGGATCGGCAGCCCGGCCGGATCGACCTCGTCGAGCCGTCGCGTGCCCTGCTCGCCGAAGCACGCAAGCACCTCGACGGCACGCACGGCCTGCACACCTGGGACGTCACCGCGCAGGAGTTCCTCGCCCGCGACGACGACCGGCAGTGGCAGCTGACGCAGTCGACGTTCGCGCTCCAGTCGATCCCGACCGGCGAGCGCACCGAGGTCCTGCGGGCGCTCCGGCCCCGCACCGCCCGCCTGGTGCTCGCCGAATTCGACGTGCCCGAGTACGACGAAGACTCCGCCGAGTACCTGGTCTCGCTGGTCACGCGCTACGAACGGGGGATCTCGGAGTACGGCAAGAACGCGTCGCTGGTGGCGCAGGGGTTCCTGCTGCCGATCCTGCTCGGCCTGGTCAAACCGGGGGCGGACCGGACGAACTGGGAGCAGCCCGCCACCGATTGGGCCTCGCAGCTCAAGGAAGCGGGCTTCACCGGCGTCCGGATCGAACCGCTGGCCGACTACTGGTGGTCCCCCGCCGTGCTGATCACCGCGTCCTGAGTTCGCCAGGACCGCGTTTAGCGGGCTGAACGCGGACCTCGCACGAGGTCTCAGACCCGCGAAAGCGCGCCGGTTTCGAGATGCTGGGCGATCGGCCGGGGCAGTACGTAGGCCACGGCCCCGCCCGGTGTCCCGTTCCACGGCGCGGTGATGCCGGTGACCACGCGCAGCGGCCGTTGGACGCGGTACAGGCGGCGTTCCCGCTCGCGTTCCGCGGCCAGCGACGTCTCGACGAACCGTGACGGCTCGGCGTGCACGAGGTTGCCGGTCTCGTTCCCGAACCGCTGCACGGTGGTGCCCGCCGGCAGCACGACGATCCGCTTGCGGCGGAAGAAGTTCAGCGGCGGCTCGCCCCGCAGCGGCAGGATCGGCCAGTCGGCCGGGTTGTCGGCCTCCTCGTTCGCGCCCGCCGCGGCCCGTGCCGGATAGAGCAGCAGGGTGCCGAGGAAGAACCGCGCCGCCTCTTCGAGCTTGGCGAACGCCACCGGCTCGTCCGCCGGAGGCCGCGACACCTCCCAGCCGTTCTCGGCGCGGCGCAGCGTCCAGACCCCTGGTTCCGGTACCGCGTTCGCGCCGATCCGGTAGGCCGTCGGTGCGACGCCGTGCTCGGCCAGCCGCTGGTACAGCACGTCCAGCACGTCACCGGCCCGGACGTCGCGGCCGGGCTCGCCGTCGCGTTCGACGCGGGTGCGGACGCTGTCGTCCGGCAGGTCCGCGTCGGTCTGCGGCGGACGTGGTTTGCCGACGATCTCCGCTTCGGCGGTCGCCCGCACCAGCTCGCCGACCAGCGGCGGCCGGAAGCCGGCGGCCCGGATGTGCTCGACCAGTTCCGGCTCCGGCGGGACGCCGTACTTCCGCAGGTAGTGCGGGACGGCCGCGGGCCAGATCCAGACGCCGTCGGTGTGGAAGGCGTTCGGCACGTCCGGCGGGCCGTTGGGGGTGAAGACGTCGGGTTGCGGACCCGGCCTGGACACCGCCACCGGCGAGCGGAAGAGGTAGTCCAGCACGCCGCGGACCTGGTCCGGCGGCACCGGCGGCCGGTTGACGACCGGGCGTTCGCCTTCGTTGTGCGCGTCGACGACCTTCGCGTGCCGGAACGTCACACCCAGCGGCAGCCCGGCCTTGGCCGCGAGCCAGGCCGGGACGTGCTTGTGGTCGCGCGGGAAGATCGCGAGTTCGGTCGCGTACGCGCGTGGCGTCGGCTTCCCGCCCTCGTTCGGCGCGAGCCGCCAGGTCGGTTCCTGCTCGGCATCGAAGTCGAAATCGAAGTGCGACTCCGAGTCCAGGGTGAAGGTGCCCTGGAACCAGGTGCCGGTCTCGGGGTGGTGCATCGCCGCGCGCAGCCGCGCGAACAGCGAACCGAGCTCCGGCGGGGCCGCGATCGACACCGACACCGGGCCATTGCCCTCGTCGCCGACCGACCGGACCTCGAGTTCGGCGTAGTCGCCGATCTGCCGGAACTGGGCGCCGACCCGCTGCCAGCCCGGCGGCAGCACCCGCAGCAGCGTCCGGCCGATGGCGCGCAGCAGCGGGGGCTGGTCGCCCGCGCCGTTCTCCGGCCGGGCGTCCGGCGTCTCGAAGAAGTCGTGCCTGGTCTGCCACAGCGCCGTCAGCCGCGACGGCGCGACCGTGGTCGAGAAGTCCGTCAGGCCCAGTTCGGCCGCGCGGGCCGCGTCCTCGCCCGCCCAGCGCAAGGTCAGCTCGGCGCCACCGGTGTGCGGCGCGATCAGGAAGTGCTCGTCGTCGAACCGGCCGTGTGTCTGCAGGCTGAAGGTCGCGCCGACCTCGCCGTTGAGCACCACCCTCGCCGGGCGTCCGTTCCAGTCGCGGTCGAACCCTTCAGGCGGGGCTTCCCCCGGCGGCGCGATGAGCAGCAGTGTGCCGTCCTCTGTCGACCGCTGGGCCGCGAAGACGGTTTCCCCCCATACGGCGTACAGGCCATCCGGCCGCTCCGCCGCTTGAACCCGGTAACGCACGATGTGTCCTCTCCCCAATTCCCCAAACCGGAGGTAAATCTAGTGGGCCGGGTAGCGGGCGTACCACCGGTCGTCACCCGGTGCGTTCCCGCCGAACTCCGCGAGCGCGTCGTCCGCCAGCTGTCCGATCACCTCGCTCAGTTCCAGCTTCGCCAGCCAGTCCGTCTCGAGCTCTTCTTCCCCGTACATCGCACCGACGAGGTTCCCGCAGATCGATCCGGTCGAGTCGCTGTCACCGCTGTGGTTCACCGACGCGAGCAGCGCGACGTTCGGGTCCGTGGTGGCCAATGCCACGTAGACCGACATGGAGAGCGCGGTTTCGCCGATGTTCCCCTGGCCGAGTGTTTCGAGCTTCTCCGGCGTCGGGGCCCCCTTTTCGGCCAGGGCGAGCGCCTGGTCCAGCGCGACGCTCTGCTCCTCGTGCCCCTGGTACTTCTCCAGTTCGGCACGGGCGGCCGTGACGGCGTCGAGCAGTGGTTTCCCGAGCAGCAGTTCGTGCACGATCACCGCGAAAGCACCCGACGAGAGATACCCGCTCGGGTGACCGTGGGTCAGCGCCGCGCTCTCGGCGCCGAGCCGGAAGACCTCGGCGAGGTCGTCCGACCACAGCGCGACCGGCGCCGCGCGCATGATGCCGCCGCAGCCCTTCGAGTTGTTCACCGGTTTGTCCATGCCGGCACGCACGCCTGTCTTGCCGTACGCCTCCAGCTCACTGAAGCAGGTGAGGCCGGGCGCGCGACGGCTGAACAGCTCACGGTTCGTGATCAGCCAGCCGTCCGGTTCCAGGCTTGTGTCGTGCGGGCCGCGTGCCCGCTCCCACGAGACGCCCTGGGTGTGCAGCCAGCGCTGGTAGGCCATCTGGAGCGACTGCTCGACGGGAAGGGCGCCCGCGTGGGCTCTGATCAGGCCTTCCAGCGTGAACAGCGTCATCTGGGTGTCGTCGGTGATCCGGCCGATCCCGCCGTACGCCGGGATGAGGCCGGTGATCCCGGCGGGCCCGGCGATTTCCCGGATGCGGTCGATCGAATCGAATTCGGTCTTCGCGCCGAGCGCGTCGCCGAGCGCACCGGCGAACAGGCTGCCGCGCAGCCGCGAACTGGTCGCCGGATCCTGAAGCCACTCACGCATTTGTTCGCTGATCTCCTCGTGGATACCGTTTCGCGTCCCAGCGACGCCGCTCCTCGGGCTCGCGGGGCAGGCCGAACCGGTTGAAGTAGTAATAGGCGTCGCCCGCCATGGCGTCGACGGCGCCGAGACCGGAATACGCGGCGAGCCACGACTCCGGCAGGCCGGGCACGGTCAGCCTGGCACCCACCATCGCCCCGGTCAGCGCGCCGGTCACCGCGCCGCCGCGGGCGGCCAGTGCCAGCGCCGCCTCGGCGTCGTGGCCGCGTTTGGCGGCGGCGAACAACGCCCTGCCCAGCACCGAAAGCGGCGTCCGGCCGTCGCCGATGCTGTCGAACTGCTCGACGTCGTCTCCGCCAAAGTCGTTCCGGAGGTCGAGCACGGTCTTGACCAGGTCGCCGACCTCGCCGCTGTACTCGTCGAAGCCTTCGAGGAAGTTCGCCACCGCCGGCTCGCCGTTCCGGGCCGCGAGCTGGGCGCGGAACAGGTTCACCAGCAGTTCGGCGCCGTGGACGACCTCGTGCCCGGCCGCGGAACCGACCAGCTCACGAACCACCTTCATCGCGTAGAAGGCGTTGTCGGCGGGACCTTCCACGCCGCCGGTCACCGTCGCGGCCAGCGCGGTCGCCAGCATCGCCGAGAACTCGGCGGGAGCCGGGCCCGCGCCTTCGGTGGCCTTGGCCACCCAGCCGTCCGGCCGTCCGCCCGCGGGCAGCGACGCCGGGATCTCGGCCTTGTCCGGGGTCGGGTCCAGTCCTCGGATCACCGACTCGGTGTGGAACAGCAGTTGCCGCGTCAGTCCGCCCATCGGCAGGCCGTCCGCCGGGTCCGCTCCCGAGCCGAGCGCGTCCCCGAGCGCGAAGCCCACGTACGCGCCGAGAAGCCGCGGATACGCGAAGCTACCGACAGGGAGCGTCGGGTTGTGGAACTTCCCGAACGTCCAAGCGACCGGGCGCGGCTGGCCGTCGTCGTATAAGTGCGTCACCAGGCCGTTGGCGAACAGGTCTTCGGGCAGTTCCGGCAGCGGACGGCCGTCGTACTTCGCCCGGGAGCGCTCGAACGACAGCGTCGCGGCGCGGACATAGCGGGTGAGTTCGTCGGGGCTCAGGGGGTAGCCGTTGTCCCTGGCCTGGTCGACGAGGCTCCGCAGATTCGCGGTGGCCACGCCGTCGTACTCCCCGCTGAAGTACGCGGGACGTCCGACGGACTCCGGGCGCTCGGTGCCTTTCGGAAGTTCGAGATCGGCGACCTGACGCAGGGTCTCCGGGTAGACGTTGAAGGTCTCCGGCCTGCCCGGGTTCACCAGCAGGCCGACGCCGGGAGTGTCCTTCGCCCGGCGCAGGAGCACGCGAGGCTGGACCCGCTGCCAGACCGTGTACTCCGACGGGACCTGTGCCTCGGAGGTGTAGACGACGAACCTGGCCCCGGCGTCCCCGAAGTCGCGGACCTGCAGATGGCCGTCCTTCGCCGGGGCGAGCACGTCGAGATCGAGCATCCAGTGGACGAACTCCTCCGGAGTGATCCACTCGACGCGAAGGTAACCGAGGAGCGTCTCGACGTCGCTTTCCGGTTTCGGCCGTCCGGAGAACCGCGGCCCCGGCCGGTGATCCGGATTGGCGCGGACCGCGCCGGTCGGCTCGCCGTACAGCGTGTGCTGCTCCCAGCGCACGATCGCGGCCTTCGGCACGGGCAGGCCGGGGACCGCGGCGGGATCGAATTCGGGGTCGACGACCTCGGCCCATCGGGTGAACGCGTCGCTGTCGTCGCCGCCGGCCGCCGAAACCGCCATCAGCTCCAGGTCGAGCCGGATCTCACCGCCGTCGTCCGGGACGAACGCGACCGGGCTGGGGAACAGGCCCGCGCCGGGATCGGTCCCGTCGAGCCAGCCGACGGTGTTGTAGGTGACGTTCCAGCCGTCGGTCGCGCGCACCACGTACTCGCGACGGAGGCGCAACGCGCCGGTCCCCTCGCCCCCTCGGCCCGCCAGCCACTCTTCGACGCGGCTGACGGCTTCCTCTTCGTTCATCGTCCCCATTCCAGAATCACCAAGCTCACCAGCGGGGATACCGCTGCGACCAGCCGTCGACCTCGTGCAGCGCCGAATGGCGGTCGAAGTGCCAGAACGCGTCCGTGGCGATGTTCTCCACCAGGTGGCGCAGTTCCAGCTGCTCGATCCACTTCTGCGGCAGGCCGGGAATGCCGGTGCGGGCGCCGAGCAGCGCACCGGCGATGGCGCCGGTGACCGCGCTGCGGCCCGAGTGGTTGACCGCCCGCAGCAGCGCCTGCTCCGGGTAGTTCTCGAACCCGGACAGCGCCGCGAACGCGCGGCCCAGCACCGAAAGCGTGCCCTTGCCGTCGCCGATCAGCTCCGGGACCCGCAGATCGGGCAGGCCGTGTTTGCCGAAGAACGGCACCGATTCCGCGACCATCGCCTTGAGATCCGCCCAGACCGGTCCCCGCTGGTGCGGGTTCTGCTCGCTGAAGATCTCGCGGGAGGTGTTCCAGACCGGGTAGCTGAACGCCTCCGAGGTCAGCGCCGGTTCGAACAGCCAGGTCAGGTAGGTCGCCACCTCGACGTCGATCTCGCCGGGGTGGGTGACTGAAACCAGGTCACGCACCGCCTGGCGGACGCCGCCGCTCATCGCGGTGCCGGGTCCGGCCGCGGTCATCGCCGCCGGCAGCGCCGCGACCAGCGCGTCCGGCCCGCTCAGCGGCATCGCCGTCGGCGAGATGGTCGCCAGCGCGTGGTAGGCGTTCAGTTCCGCGTCGTCGGGGGTGCGGCGGACCCGCAGTTCCGGCACCTTCACCAGCCAGCCGTCGGCGTTGTCCAGCGGCGCGCCCTGGGTGTGCAGCCAGCGCATCAGCGAGTTGCGGGCGACCGTCCCGAGCGCTCTTTCGGCGTCGCGGTTCTCCGGCTGCTCGCGATGCGGGCTGCGGATCACGGCCTCGGTGTAGAACAGCAGCCGCTGGGTGAGCGGTCCGATCCGGCCGGGCAGGTCGAACGCGACAGGCAAATCGGTGACGCCGTCCGGGCCGTAGGTGCTGTGGATCTCATCGAGCCGCATCCGGTCGACGGCCGCCCCGAGAGCCTCGCCGAGCGCGAAGCCCACGTACGCGCCCGTGACGCGCTGCCAGCCGTAGCGCGAGCTGGAGCGGTCTCGGTCGAAGTACTTGCCGAAGGTGTCCAGACGCGGCTGGATCTGCCCCTCGTTGTCGTAGCCCGGCGCCAGGCCGTTCGCCCGAAGGTCGTTCGGGCGGCCGCGCGGCGGTTCCGGCCGCCTGAGCGCCGCCAGCCACGATTGGCCGAGGACGGTCTTCTGGCATTCCTCGACGCTGAGTTCGAAGCCGCGGCGGCGTGCCCGTTCGGCGGCGGCCAGCGGCGGCTTCACCGGTTCGGGCAGGCCCATCTTCGCCGCGGTGTCGGCGGCGAGGGCCGCCAGCTCGGGATCCGCTTCCGGACAGCGCTCGTAGACGTCGACGGACGCGTCCCGGCGCGGGAACTTCGACGCGGTCTCGGCGAGTTCCGCGCCGCTGACGTCCTCGAACGTCGCGGGGCCGCCGTTGATCACGAGGTTCGGCGGACTCTCGTACCCGGCCAGTGTGGCGATGTCGACCTTCCAGTACCCGTGTTCGCGGGAAGGGAGGTTCCTGGTCGAGCTGAACACCCTCAGCTCGGCACGTTCCTCGTTGAAGTAGAACCGCTCCGTCTTGCCGGACGCCAGGTCGACCGGGACGTAGACCTCGCAGCGCAGCAGCCCGATGAGCAGCTGTTCCCTGGTCAGCCAGCCGACGCTGGCGAACGACAGCAGCGTTTCGAGCCTGTTCTCCGGTTTCGGATAACCGCGGCGGACCGGACCGGCCTTGTACTCGGGGTTCTCCCGTTCTTCGCCGGTCTGCACGCCTTCCGAGTTGACCTTGACCCAGCCCGCGACGACCTGCAGGGGAACCCCTAGGTCACCGAGCCCGGCCTTCGCGTATTCGGGGTCGACGACCTCGCGCCACGCCTCCTGGCCGGGGAACGCGACCGGGACGCTGAGCCCACCAGGCTGCGGATGCGCCTGGCGCAGTTCGCCGTCCGGTTCGCGGACGAGCACCGACGGCGGCGGGAAGATCTCCTTCTCGGCATGACCCTCGTCGAGGAAGGCGATCGTGTTGTAGGGGACCGACCAGCCCTCGGGGATGCGCAGGACCTTTTCGTGGTTCACGCGCAGGCCGGCGCCGCCCGGTGCGGACACGTCCGGACCGTGGACCGCGCGCAGCCACTCTTCGACCTTGGCTACCGCTTCCGCCGATTCCACCTACTCGATCCTCTCCAGGCTGCCGTCGGACACGTGCTCGGCGATGGTCCTCGGGAGCACGTAGGCCACCGCCCCACCAGGCATGTTCGCCCAGGGGACGGTGACACCGGTGATCACGTGGAGCGGGCGGCGCAGCCGGTAGGTCCCTCCGACGCGCTCCCGTTCCAGCGGCAGGGACGTCGTG
Source organism: Amycolatopsis coloradensis (assembly GCF_001953865.1). Lineage (GTDB taxonomy): Bacteria > Actinomycetota > Actinomycetes > Mycobacteriales > Pseudonocardiaceae > Amycolatopsis > Amycolatopsis coloradensis. Next base: position 41,872 of record NZ_MQUQ01000015.1, on the reverse strand, counting down.
GCGAACCGTACTCCTCCGTGGTGCACCAGATTGCCGGTTTCCTCGCCGAACCGCAGTACGACCGTACCGGCGACCATCCGGCTGACGCGCTTGTTGCGGAGCAACGTGAGGGGAGGCTCACCCGGTGCCGCCTGCACCGGCCAGTCGGCGAGTTCCTTCGCGGTCTCCAGCGGGGTTTCGTGCCCGGCGGTCATCCTCGCCGGATGAAGCAGGACGGCGCCGAGAAGCTGGTGAGCCGCGTCTTCGAGCTTTTCGAAGTACTTCGGCGACACCGGGACATCGCCGGAGTAGGCGGCGACCTCCCAGCCCTTCTCGGTGAAGTTGAGGCACCAGGCACCGTCCGCGCGGTCCCCGATGCGGTACGCCTCCGGCCAGACGGCGTGCTCGCCGAGCCTGCTGACCAGGACGACCAGGAGCCCTTCGTCGGCCAAGGTGGGATTCGGCGACGTCTCCAGCTCCGCGGCGATGTCGCCCTCGGTCTTCTTGACGTCGGAGCGGCCCGGTTTCGGCCTCGGCTTGCCCAGCAGATCCGCCTCCGCCGTCCGCCGCACGAGGTGTTCGACGTACGGCGGCTGGAACCGCTGCCCCCGGATGTGCTCGACCAGGTCGGGCTCCGGCGGGATCCCGTACTTCCGCAGGTAGTGCGGCACGGACGCGTGCCAGATCCAGGTGCCGTCGGTGTGGTAGCTCTCCGGCACGTCGCCGTCGGCGTCCGGCTGGAAGATGTCCTTACCGAGCCCGCTGCCCGACAGGATCGCCGGTTCCCGCTCGAGGTACTGCGCGACCAGCGGCGCTTCGGATTCGTCCAGCTCCGGTCTGTCGACCACCGGTGGCTCGCCCTCGGTGTAGGAGTCGACGATCCGGGCGTTCCGGAATTCGACGCGCAACGGCAGTTGCGCGCGCAGCCGCCACCAGTCCGGGATGTGCTCGTCCTCGCGCGGGAACGCGGCCAGCTCGTCCGGATACGCCGAAGACGCCGGTGTCTTGGTCCAGGCCGGTTCGTCGTCGAGGGTGAAGTCGAAATCGAAGGTGCCGTCGGGTTTGAGCGTGAACCTCGACTGCAACCAGGTTCCCCGGCCGATGCCGTACATCCCGGTGCGGAGCCTGCCGAAGAGATCGTTCAGCCCGGAGTCGGGCGCGAGGTTGTGGCCCTCGAGTTCGGTGTGCGTGCCCGCTTGCCGGAAATCGGCGACCGCGGCGTGGGCGGGGTCGGTGACACCCGTCCGGATGAGCTTGCCGATCTCGACCAGCAGGCCGCGCTGCTCTTCGGGAGTGAGTTGTTCCACGTGAATCATCGCGCCCGGTCCGGCCGGTCGAAGGAGATCACTGGCTGTCCCCTTCCGCCGGTGGTTTGTATTCGGGGAAACGTGGTTCCGCCCGGAACGACGGCGGTTCCCCGGCGGCGCGGCGGGCCAGTTCGTCCTCCCACATCTTGAAGGTGCGTTTGCGCAGCGACCGGATCAACGCCGATTCCTGCGGCTCCAGCCCGCGTCCTTCTCGCCGGGCCTGTTCGTACAAGCCGTCGATGGTCTCGTAGAGCGCGAAGACCGGTCCCGCGCCCTTGAGCTCATACGCGCGGGCCCGCTCGGTCTCCTGGACGAACTTCTCCTCGGGCACCTTGCTGATGTCCGAACTCGCCATCGCCCACATGACCTCACGCACGTGCTCCGGCTTCTCGTCGAACTCACCAGTGCGGGGGTTGAGCAGGTAACCGGTGAGGCCGCCGTCGGGAGTCGACTCGATGCGGTAGGTCTTCCCGAAGTAGGTGTAGAAGGACGGGGTCTGGATCACGTGTTCTCCTCCGGCGGCAGGCCCTTCCGGAGCCCGGTCATGAACTTCTCCCGGACCCGGTCCATCAGCGCGGCCTCCAGCAGCGCCTGTTCCGGGGTCAGCCGCTTCTTGTTGTTCTCGTCCAGTGTCCGGTTGTACGTCGGGAAGTCGCGGCGGACCTCGAACAGGGCGTGTTCGTAGGCCGAGACGGTGTCGATGTGCCTCAGATGCAGCCGCAGTTCGGCGACGTGCCCGTTCGGCAGCCGGACGTTCATCTGCAGATCGCGGTACCCGCTGTCCTGCGGACTCGCGAACCGGTCGTCGAAGCTGACGATCCGGAGATCCGGATCGGCCATCACCGCGTTCAGCGCGTTGTAGACGTCGGCCAGCGTGTCGAACTGGATCTTCACGCCCACCAGATCGGTGAGTTTCGACGCGTCACCTTCGTAATCCGCGATCTTCGCCTTCGCGCGGTCGTCGTCCTTCGGACCGGGCCTGCCCGACGCGTCACCGTTGTTCTCCGCCGCGATCCGTTCGGCGATCCGGTTGAGGTCGCCCTGGTTCTGCGGCCACGCCTCCCGCTCGGCGTCCAGGAACTCCTGGATCTTCCCGGGGTCGCCCTTGTCCGCGCGATCGAATCCGGAGTGGTACTGATCGCGGGGCTCCACGTCGGCGACGATGTCGGCCGCCGCGTTCGCGAGGTCCCGTTGATCCTGGGTCAGCGGCGTGTCGCCGGGGCCGTCCTGACGGACGTCGTCGATCATCTGGAAACCGCGTTCCTCGACGTCACGCAAGGCGTCTTCGAGGATCGGGATGGCTTCCGGGTGCAGCAGCAGGCTGCCGATGGTCATCGGGTTGTTCAGCAGCGAAGCCCGCAGGTACGCGTTGTCCGGATGCTCCATCAGACGGACGAGTTCCGGATGCGCGGGCAGGTGTTCGCGGATGAAGTCCCGCATCGGCCCGACGTCGTGCTTGACCCCATTTTCGTCCTCGTGAACGGCCCGCTTCTTGTCCGGGTCGAGTCCGTCCACCGCGGCCGCGACCTCGGGATCGTTCAGGAACCGCTCGCCATCGGCCCGGTTTCCCGGTGGCTGCTCGTCGTGCGCCATGCCGTAGCCCGCGTCGTGCGGCGGCGTCACGACCGGACGGCCGTCCGGCCCGATCCGCGACGGCTGCACGTCGGGCGTGTCATCCCTGGCGAACGCGATCCTCGGGTCGACGGGTCGCGTCGGCGAAGTCTCCGTCCGCGTGGTGTGGCCGTCGGTGTGCTGCGCGGCCGGGGTTTCCGGGACGCCGACGTGCATCAGCCGCACGCCCAGCGGCGGATGCGGCAGGTTCATCAGCGCGCCCGACTGCGGATCGATGAACGCGACGCCGTCCCGTGTGTTCGCCACCATGGCGACGTGGCCGCGTTCGACGCCGTTCTCGTCGAGGTACTTCACCGCGACGACCGCGTGGTGGCCGGTCGGCAGGTCCCGCATCTCGCGGATGACGGTGTCGTAGTCGGCGCGGTCGGAGAACTGCCCGCCGAACCGCTCTTCGACGTGCTCCAGCGTGCCGCGGCTGTCCATCTCGTGCATGAGCAGCGGGTCGGCCGTCGAGTCGATGCCGTTCAGCCGGTCCATGTACGCGCCCGGCGTGCGGGTGCAGTTGGAGCGGTAGCCATTCGCCAACGCGTCCGAGTCGTTGAAGTGCGGGTTGACCTCGCCGAGCCGCGGATGCCGGTCGCGGACGTACGCGGCCTGCTGTTCCGGGCTCGCCGAACCGGCGTGGATCGCGGGTTCACTCGGCGGGTTCGTCGCGACCGCCAGGGACGAGTAGTCCCGTTCCGGGACGGGCGACTCGAGCGTGTCGTGGTCTTGGGCGGGCTGTTCGCCGTACTCGGGTCCCTTGTCGGCGTCCGCGACCCCGTGCTCCGCCGGATTCTCCGTGGTGAGGCGCGGGGTCTGCGGCTCGTCGAAGCCGCCGAGGCGCGCCATCGACCGTTCCTGGGCGAGGCGCGCGAGTTCGGGCGCCTCCGCGGCGTGCCGGGCCCGCCGCTCGTCCATCTTCTGCTTGGCGGTGTCGGCGTCGAGGTAGCGCGGGTCGCCGGGAGTGACCTCTTCGGCGTGGATGACCCACTTCGGCCGGTCGACCAGCGGCGGGGTCTTGAACTCCTTGCTGTGCACGTAAAGCTGCGTCGCCGGCTTGTTGATCGCCTCGCGCTCGCCCGGGTTCTCGGCGAGCGACGAAACGTCCTTGCCCGTCTTCGAGACGATGTGGATCTCGACGTCTTCGCCGAACTTCGACTTCGTGTCCGGCGACGTCTTGATGGTCGAGCTGGTCATCGTCGGTTCGGGGACGGTCTGGCCGACCTCGTAGTGCGCCGCCATGATCCCGGCGGCGCGCACGTCGCCCTTGGTGTCGATGCCGCGGATGGCCTCGCCGTGGAAGTCCGGCAGCTCGTGGAGCGCGCCGACGATCGCCCGGGTGCTCCGCTGCGCGTTCTCGAAGTCGGGGTGCGTTTCACCCCGGCGGTTCGCGTCGTTGATCGCGTAGGCGTGCTCGCGCGAGTACGAGTAGATCGCCTCCGCGGCCTCCGGAGAGACACGATCCTTCAGCGGGCTGGCTTCCAGGCGTTTGAGCGCCTTTTCGCGGGCCTGCTCGGCGAGATCGGCGCTGTCGTAACGGTCGCGCAGGCTCTTGTGGTCCTCCGGTGAACCGCGGAAGTTCTCGTCGCCGACGTAACTTTCGTCGAGCCGCGGCGGCGTCTCCTCGGGACCCTTGAGCCGCTCGGCGATGTCGAGGTCGGTCTTGGGCGCTTCCGGTGCTTCCGGTGCTTCCGGCGTGTGGACGTGCGGTGCGTCGCCGCCGCCCATCGGCATCGCCTTGAGGGACGCCGGGTCGTCGGGCAGCGTCGCGAGCCGCCCGGTCATCGGGTCGGCGAAGACCACCCCGTGCGGCGTGTTCACCGCGGCGACGATCCGGGTCTCGATCCGATCCTTCGACCGCGGCGAACCTTCCGGCGCGTTCGGTTCGGCGGCGGCGTGGTGCTCGAACGCCACCGCTGTCCGTGCACCCACCGGACGTTCCCCCAGCTCACGGGCGATGTCGGCGAATCCGTTCCGATCCGACCACTGCCCGCCGAGCCGATCGCTGACGTGCTGGAGCGGCGAACCACTCGCCGACGGCGCGGCGACGGCGTCGCCCCCGTTCATCCGGTCCTCGAACGCGACCAGCGCCTCGGCCGAGTTGGTCTGGTAACCGTCCTTCCACGATTCGGGCGCGTAGTAGTTGCGGGTGTTGGCCTCGCCGATCGCGGGCAGCTCGTCCATGACCAGCCGGACCTGCTGGTGCGGCGTTTCGGCGGAACCGGCGTGGATGACCGGCGTCCCGCCGTCTTCGAGCGGCTTCGCCAGCTCGGACCAGCCGCCGTCGGGAACGTGTTCCCTCGGTTTGGGGATCTCGCGGACCGGGGCGTCGGCGGCGTCGACCCAGCCACCCTTGCCGTCGGAGATCTTGGTGTCGAGGCTGGCGAAACCCTTGTTCTGGAACAGCTCCGGGTGATCGCGGCGCAGTTGTTCGTCGCGGGCGGCCTCCTCCTGAGCCAGCCGTTCCTGCTCGGCGTTGTTGTGCTCGCGCCGTTCCGCGACCTTCTGCTGGACCTCGTCCGGGCTCAGGTGGCCGTCTTCACCGGCGACGACCTCTTCGCATTCGACGATCCACTTCGGCAGGTCGTTGGGCGAGCCGTCGTCCAGCCGCTTCTTGTAGTCGGGGTGCTCGGGATGCCCGGGCCCCATCTTGACGTCGGTGACGCGCAACTGCGTCGCCGACTTCATCAGCACTTCGCGCTCGTCCTTGAGGGAGGCGAGGTCTTCGATGTGGCGTCCGGTCTTCGACTGGATGCGCATCTCGACTTCACCGGGGAAGGTGCTGCGCGGATGCTCGGGCGTGACCCGCGACGTGCTCAGCATCTGCGGGTCGACGATGACCTGACCCTTGGCGTGCGCTTCGAGGAAGCCGTGGATCGCGCTGTCGTTCCCGTTGAAGTTCACCCGCCGCGAGACGACGCCCTCGTAGGCGGGCATCTCGTTGAGGCCGGAGGTGATCGCCTCGATATGCGGCCGGAGCGCGTCCAGTTCCGGGCCGCCGTGACGCTGGGCGTGCGTGATCCGCTCGGCCATGTCGGTACGCGTGTAGCTGTGCACCGCGTACGCGCCCTGATCCGACATGTCCCGGACACGCGGGTCTTCGTGGGCATCGCGTTTGGCGAGACCTTCGCGGCGGACCTGTTCGCTCCGGGCTTCCCCGGTCTCCGGGTCGAAACCACGCTTGTCGATCTGCGTTTCGGCGAGCGCGCGGTAGGCCGCCGGATCGTCCGTGTGGAAGTCCGGGTCGGTCAGGTACGGCTCGTCGACCGTGGAAACGGTGTCGGGAGGAGCATCGACGTCCTTGGGGAGATCCGTGTCCTGGGGCACGGGCTCCGCCGGGGCGTGCTGCTGCGGCGGCTGTTGTTGTTGCTGCTGCGTCCGGTCCGGCGGGACGTTCCCGTCGTGGCCAGGGTGCGGCGCCGGGACCTGCGGCGGGCGTTGCGGCTGCGGCCCGCCGAAGCGCGGTGGCTCGGCACCGGGCGGCATCGGACGACCGGGCTGCTGCCCAGGGTGCCGGGGCGGCTGTCCGGGGTGGCCGGGTGGAGGCGGCGGCACGGGTCCGCGGTTGCCGGGGAACGGGCCGTTGCCAGGATGCTGAGGTCGCGGCGGAGGCGGCGGGTAGCCCACCGGGCCACGCTGGCCAGGGTGCTGCCCGGGCGGCGGCTGCTGCGGACGCGGCGGGACACCACCCTGCGGGCCAGGCCCCTGCGGCGGCCTGCCCTGATAACCCTGGGGCGGCTGCTGCGGTCGCGGCGGTTGCTGCGGACGCTGGCCGGGAGGCCCCTGCGGCGGTGGTTGCTGGGAACGCTGCTGTAACCGGTCGGGTGGTCCGCCCATCCGGCGATCCTGCGGATGTCCACCGTTGCCCGGATGCTGCGGCGGCGGCGGTCCCGTGGGACGGGGACCCATCGGACCCTGCGGCCCACGTGCGGGGCCATGGCCGCCACCCTGAGGCGGCGGAGGCGGGAAACCACCCGGAGGTCCCTGAGGCGGCGGCTGCATCGGCTGCCCCTGGAAGGGCATCTGGCCAGGCGGTTGGTCGAACCGCGGCTGCTGCGGCCCGTTGTTGCCGCTGAGCCCGGCGGCCTGGACGCCGTCGTGCGGCCGGTTCGGCTGCCCACCACCCGGCGGCGGGAAACCACCGGGGGCGGGGCCACTGCCGGGTGGCGGGCCATAGCCGCCCGTGTTCGGACCCGAGTTCGGCGCCATGCCGTACCCGCCGGAAGACGACCCGCCCGAAGTCGACGGCGCTCCCGTCGAGGCGGGAGCGCCACCGGAGGAGGAAGGTCCACCGGTCGGAGCGGGAGCGCCGGTCGAGGAGGGCCCACCGCTCGAAGCCGGAGCACCGGTCGGAGTCGCGCCACCGGTCGAGGAGGGCCCACCGGTCGGAGCAGGGCCACCCGTCGAGGACGGCCCACCGCTCGAAGCCGGTGCACTGGACGAAGCCGGTGCACTGGACGAAGCCGGGGCACCGGACGAAGCCGGGGCACCGGACGAAGCGGCGGGCGGCATCCCGCCGGACTGCGCGGGGCTCGAAGCCGGGCTCGCCGCCGGGGCTTGTGCGGGCGTCTGTGCCGGAGTCTGCGCGGCGGGCGCCTGCTGCTGACCAGCACCGTTGTCCGCCGCGGCCGGAGCGTTCTGGGTCTGTGCGGGGGACGCCGCACGCTGACCGTCACCGGTGTTCGCGGGAGCGTCCGCCGGACGTTCCGGAGCCTGCGCCGAAGACTGGCTGACCCGGTCACTCGGCGGCGAGCCGTCCGCCGTCCGCGCCCGCGACTCCGAAGAACCGCCACCAGAGGACGAATCGCGATCACTGTCCGAAGTGGATGAATCCGAACGCGACGAAGAAGAATCGCCACGAGAGGACGAATCGCGATTCGAAGAGGGGTCCGAAGAACGCGGAGGCGTCCCGGAATCCCCGGAATCCACACGAGGCTCCGGCGCACCATCGCCCGCCGTCGTGGCACCCGGCGTGTTCGCGGCGCGGATGTCGCCGATCTGGCTCTTCGCCCCGTCGACACCGCCGCCGACGGCTCCACCGGAAGCGCCCATCAGGACGTCCTTGGCCGAAAGCTTGTCCAGGTCACCGGTGACGGCGGCCTGCCCGACCGTGCTCGCGACCCCTTCGGCCGCGCCGCGCACCGCACCCCGCGCCGCGCTGTCGACGATCTGACCGCCCACGCTGTCGGAAAGTCCCTTGGTGGCGCCCTTGCCGATGCTGCTGCTGCCCGCGCCGACGACACCGTCGACGGCACCGCTGATCGCGGAATCCTTGGTCTTGCTGAAATCCCAGCTGTCGCGATCGCCCTTGGCCATCTGCAAGCCTTGGATGCCCGCGTCCATGGCGAGGTTCATCGCCGTGTTCTGCAGGACTTCCTTGCCGATCTTCTTCAGGCCCTCCTTGAGAAGTTTCTCGAGGAGTTCCTTCGCGACCTTCTTGAAGCCTTCCTGCGCGAGCTTCTGCATCAGCTGCCGGAAGATCATCTGGACGGTCATGCGGGTGGCGATCTGCGCGGGCGCGATCCCGGCCGTCGAACCACCGAACGTCACCGCGGCGGCCGCGAGCATCGCGACGATCTGCGCGGCGAGGATCACCAGCGAGATGATGATCATGTACTTCGTGTACTCGACGTCCAGCGCCGTCGCGTTGCACGAGTCGCCGAGGGCCTTCGAGGAATCGGCGAGCGACTTGAAATAGGCCTCGTCGCCTTCGATGAACTTCTTCCACGCCTCGGCGAACTTCTCCGCGCCCTCACCGGTCCAGCCGCCGAGGACCTCGGTGGCGCCCTTGGTCGCGGTGTCGGCGATCGGCTGGACGGCCTTTGACGCGTTGTGCCAGGCGTCCCGAAGTTCGCGGAGCTTGTCCTCGTCGCCCTCGGGCCAGCTCTCCCCGACGACGATCGGCAAGAGCCACTTGACCGCGTCGGGCATCTCCATACCCACGGCGCTAGACCTTCTTGTCCAGCGTCGTCTTGATCTCCTCTTCGGCGTTCTTGAACGCGGTCATCGACCGTTCGACGTTGTGCTGCATGCCGCGCAGCGCTTCGACGATGTTCGCGAACCCCTCGGAGGAGCCCTGCGCGCCGGGCTCGTAGTCCTTCGCGAACTCCTTGCCTGCGTCGTCGTTCCCCCAGCACTGGCCGAGTGAGTTGATCGCCGCCATCAGTTCCTTGCCGGCGTCGTCAAGCTGATCCGCGGCGATTCCCAGCTTGGCCGCGGCCGTGACGACTCCGTCCGGATCCGCGGTGAATCCACCACCGCCACCACCGCTCGTCATCAAACGCCCCTGGTCAGCCAGCTCGAAGGCGGATCTTCCTCATCGTCGTCCTGCCGGCGCACCCGTTTCGGAATCGGTTTCGGCGTGGGCGGGGCCGGAGGAGGCGGTGGCGGTGGCGGGGCGTCGTCCTTGCGCAGCAGCGGATCCTCGAAGTCGGCGTCGGACTTCACCGGCGCGGACGGCTCCTCTTCGGCGAGGAAGTCCGGGATCGCGGGCATCAGCCCGTGCAGTGAAGGTGCGCCTTCGATGAGGTCCGAGAGATCGGGCAGCCCTTCGGTGATCGGGGCCATCAGCTCGGCGACCTGCTGCTTGACCTGCAGTGATCCCTGGCGCACCAGGGTCAGCACGGTGTTGGCCAGCTGCGCGGGAGTGGTGCGCTCGAAGGCGTTCGGCTGGATCTCGAGTTTGCTCAGCGTGCCGGTGGAGTCGATGGTGGCGCGGACGAGGCCGTCCTGCGAGACCACCGTCGCGGCCAGTTGCGCCGCGGCGTCCTGCGCGTCCCGGAGCTGGGCCGTCTGGCGCTCGAACTGTTCGAGCAGCGTGTCGACCTGGTCCTTCATGGCGGCATTGCGCGCTTCGAGGCGTGCGCTGTCGTCGCCGGCCGTCGTCACTTGAGCCCCCGCAAGTACTTGATCCCGGGCATACGCCACCCGGTGTCGGTAAGCGTCACCCTAATGCCATCGGAGGAGCCGTATCGCGTGTTCTCCGTTTTCGCCCGGCGACCACGTAACCGGCGGCGCCCGCCAGGTAGAGCACGGTCGCCGCGATCAGCAGCCCAGCGGTCGAGCAAGGTGCCCGCGAAGGGGCCGACGACCGGGGCTCGTTCGGGGTGGACGTGGCCGTCGCTCGCCAGGCCGCGCCATCCGCACCGTGGGGGCTGGGGCTCGGGCCCCAGAAATTAGACGGCCGGTGCGCTTTGAGGTCGCCTCTCGGCGGCTATGCGCAGTGTGGCTCCAGCCGGACGGTATTCCACAAAGGCGGTTCTTCAGTGAGCCCGGGGGACACGGAAAGCGCACCGACCTCTGTGTCCAACGGTGCTCGTGATGCTCTTGTTCCCTGGCCGGACGATTTGTCTGCGCTCGAAGTGGGATCATGGCGGATGTGCCAGCGGACGCCGAGGTCGAACCGGGAACGCTCCTGGTCGCCGCCCCCACGATGTTCGATCCCCACTTCAAGCGGACCGTCGTGTTCGTCATCGACCACCGGGACGAGGGAACGCTCGGCGTCGTGCTCAACCGGCCGAGTGACGTTCCGGTGTACGACGTGCTCCCCAACTGGGGTGGGCACGTCGCCGAACCGCAGTCGGTGTTCGTCGGCGGGCCGGTGGAGAAGAAGACCGCCCTGTGCCTCGCCGCGCTGCGGACCGGCGAGACGGCGTCCAGCGTGCCCGGCGTGATCGCGGTGCGCGGCCCGGTCGCCTTGGTCGACCTCGACACCGATCCCGAGATCCTGGTCCCGAAGGTCCGCGGTGTGCGGGTTTTCGCCGGGTACGCGGGCTGGGACTCCGGTCAGCTCGCGAACGAGATCGAACGCGACGACTGGGTGATCGTCCCCGCGCTGCCCAGCGACGTCCTCGCCTCGCCGCACCACGACCTCTGGGGTCAGGTGCTGCGCCGTCAGGGCATTCCGCTGGCGCTGCTGGCCACCCACCCTGGAGACCTCCAGCGCAATTAAGCGGTGGCGGTGTCGGCCTTCTTGAAGACGCCGCAGGTCCCGCAGGCGCAGCCACTGCATCCGGCGGGACGCGCCGGTTCGGGCTCCGGGACGGTCGCGGCGGCGCGGTTGCCGAGCACTCCCCCGGCGGCGACCAGCGCGATCATCCCGAGCACGCCCACCACCGAGGCCAGCACGAGCCCGGACGTCGTCGGCATGACCAGCGCGGCGGCGCCCGCGAGCACGGCGATCACGGCACCGGCCAGCGTCGGGAGACCGGCGACCTTGTTGCCGAGGCGGAAGGCGTCTTCACTGCGCATCGTGGCGGCGGTGCGCACGCCCGCACCGCGGTCACGCGGCAGCTTCTCGCGCAGGCCGAGGAACCCACCCCAGCCGACGAGGACACCCAGCACGATCGGGACCAGCGCTATGACGAACACTCCACGAGGATAAGCGTGACGTTCCGGCAACCTGCCGGATACCCTGATCGACTGTGCTACAGGCCATGTCACGCCGCGTCCTGAAACCACGGAGCCTAGCCACAGCCCTGATCGGGGTCGTTTCCCTCACCCTGGTGGCGGCACCCGCCGCCCAAGCCGAACACCGTCCGTTGCGGTTGCTCGGTGAACAGATCGTCCCGAATTCGCAGCTCTACCAGGGCACCGTCGTCGGTGGCCTGTCCAGCATCGACTACGACCACCGCACCGGCGAGTACGCGCTGATCTGCGACGACCGGTCCGCCCTCAACCCCGCCCGGTTCTACACGGCGAAGTTCTCCCTGGACGCCAAGGGACTCGGCCCGGTCACCTTCACCGGCACCAAGCCGCTGCTGCGGCCCGACGGCACGACGTACCCGCCGCTCGCGAAGAACGACCCGGCCCAGCCGCCGAACATGCGGACCATCGACCCCGAAGAACTCCGCGTCGACCCGTGGACCGGCCACTATCTCTGGTCGCAGGAGGGCGAGCGGTCCGCCGCCGCCCTGATCGACCCGTCGATCCGCGAGGCGAAGCGGGACGGTTCCCACGTCCGCGACCTGCCGATCCCGGCCGGAGAGAAGATGACCGCGACCGCGGGGCCGCGGCAGAACCTCGCCCTCGAAGGCCTCACGTTCGCCGGCTTCGGCTCGCTCGTCGCGAGTTCGGTCGAGGGGCCGCTGCTGCAGGACGGTCCGGAAGCGAACACCACGTCGGGTGCCCTTTCCCGCATCACGCTTCAGTCGCGCTTCGGGCCGGTCCTCGCGCAGTACGCGTACCCGCAGGAGAAGGTCTTCGCGTCGCCGAACCCGCCCGGCGCGTTCGCGACCACCGGCGTCTCGTCGCTGCTGGCCGTCGACCAGGCCGACCCCACGCGCTACCTCGTCATGGAGCGCTCGTTCGTCACCGGTGTCGGCAACAAGATCCGGATTTACGAAATCGACACCAAGGGCGCCACGAACATCGCGAAAACGCCCTCGCTGGCCGACACCAAGAACGTCAAGCCGGTCAAGAAGCGCCTGCTCGCCGACCTCGCCGACTTCAAGTTGTCCACCGTGGACAACCTCGAAGGGATGACCTGGGGCCCGCGCCTGCCGAAGGGTGAGCGCAGTCTGGTGCTCGTCAGCGACAACAACTTCTCGGCGACGCAGGTGACCCAGTTCATCGCTCTGGCGGTCCCCGCGGAACGGCTTTGACCAGCGGGTTAAACTAGGCCCATGGACACGGCTCGGCTGCTCCTTAGCCTGCCGCGCTGACCTCGGCCGATCGGCCGGGACCAGCGCGGCGACCCCTCATGCCCTCCGGGCTGAGGGGTCGAGTTGTTTCTGGAGTGGCTTGACGTGGATGAGCACGGAGGATCGATGAACCAGGCGAGCGAAGCGCCCAGCGGCGCCGACGCGGCCCCTCAGCACCGCTACACCGCGGAGCTGGCGGGCCAGATCGAGCAGCGCTGGCAGGACTACTGGTCCGACCACGGCACCTACCACGCGCCGAACCCGGTCGGCCCGCTCGCGGACGACAGCGGTGACGTCGGGTCGGACAAGCTGTTCGTCCAGGACATGTTCCCGTACCCGTCGGGCGCGGGCCTGCACGTCGGGCACCCGCTGGGCTTCATCGCGACGGACGTCTTCGCGCGGTACCACCGCATGATCGGCCGGAACGTGCTGCACACGATGGGCTTCGACGCCTTCGGCCTGCCCGCCGAGCAGTACGCGGTACGCACCGGCCAGCACCCGGCGAAGACCACCGACGAGAACATCGCGACGTACCTGCGCCAGCTGCGCGGCCTGGGCTTGGGCCACGACGACCGGCGCCGGATCCGCACCACCGATCCGGAGTACTACCGCTGGACCCAGTGGATCTTCCTGCAGATCTTCAACTCCTACTACGACGACAAGGCGGACAAGGCCCGGCCCATCGTCGAGCTGGAGGCCGAGTACGCGCAGGACAAGCGCCGTACGCCCGACGGCCGCAACTGGTGCGAGCTGACCCGCGCCGAGCAGCTGGAGATCATCGACTCACACCGCCTGGTCTACATCTCCGAGGCCCCGGTGAACTGGTGCCCCGGACTGGGCACGGTGCTGTCGAACGAAGAGGTCACCTCCGACGGCCGCAGCGAACGCGGCAACTTCCCGGTGTTCCGGCGCAATCTGCGGCAGTGGATGATGCGCATCACCTCCTACGCCGACCGCCTGGTCGACGACCTGGACCTGCTGGACTGGCCCGAGAAGGTCAAGTCCATGCAGCGCAACTGGATCGGCCGCTCACACGGCGCCCAGGTCAAGTTCGAAGCGGGCGAGCAGGAGATCGAGGTCTTCACCACCCGCCCGGACACGCTGTTCGGCGCGACCTATGTGGTCGTGGCGCCGGAGAACCCGCTGGTCGAGAAGCTGACCGCGGCGACGTGGCCCGAAGGCGTCGACGCCAGGTGGACCGGCGACGCCGCGACTCCCGCCGAGGCGATCGCCGCGTACCGCGAAGCCGCGTCGCGGAAGTCCGAATTGGACCGTCAGGAGAACAAGGAGAAGACCGGCGTCTTCACCGGTTCGTACGCGGTGAATCCGGCGGACGGCAAGGAAATCCCGGTCTTCGTCGCCGACTACGTCCTGATGGGCTACGGCACCGGCGCGATCATGGCCGTCCCCGGCCAGGACACGCGTGACTGGGAATTCGCCGAGAAGTTCGGCCTGGAGATCATCCGCACCGTCCAGCCGACGGACGGTTTCGAAGGCAAGGCGTTCACCGGCGATGGTCCCGCGATCAACTCGGGCTTCTTGGACGGCATGGGCGTCGAGGAGGCCAAGAAGACGATGATCGGCTGGCTGGAGGAGCACGGCCACGGCCGCGGCACCGTCCAGTACAAGCTGCGCGACTGGCTGTTCTCGCGCCAGCGCTACTGGGGTGAGCCGTTCCCGGTCGTCTACGACGAGGACGGCCAGGTCCACGCGCTGCCGGACAGCATGCTGCCGATCGAACTGCCCGAGGTCGCCGACTACTCGCCGGTGACCTTCGACCCGGAGGACAAGGACAGCACGCCGTCGTCGCCGCTGGCCCGCGCCACCGACTGGGTCGAGGTCGAACTGGACCTGGGCAACGGCAAGAAGACCTACCGCCGCGACATCAACACCATGCCGAACTGGGCGGGTTCCTGCTGGTACCAGCTGAGGTACCTGGATCCGACCAACCAGGACACGCTGGTCGCGCCGGAGAACGAGGAGTACTGGGTCGGCCCGCGTCCCGCCGAACATGGCGTCGATGACCCGGGCGGCACGGACCTGTACGTCGGCGGCGTCGAGCACGCGGTGCTGCACCTGCTGTACTCGCGGTTCTGGCACAAGGTGCTGTTCGATCTGGGCCACGTGTCGTCCAAGGAGCCGTACCGGAAGCTGTTCAACCAGGGCTACGTCCAGGCGTACGCGTACATCGATTCCCGTGGTTTCTACGTTCCGGCCGAAGACGTCGTGGAGAAGGACGGCAAGTTCTTCTATTCCGGCGAAGAGGTCAAGCAGGAATACGGGAAGATGGGGAAGACGCAGCGCAACGTCGTCACCCCGGATGAAATGTGCGCGTCCTACGGCGCCGACACCTTCCGTTTCTATGAGATGTCGATGGGCCCGCTGGACGTCTCGCGGCCGTGGGCGACCAAGGACGTCGTTGGCGCACAACGGTTCCTGCAGCGCCTGTGGCGGCTGGTCGTCAACGAGGACACCGGTGAGCTGCGGGTGTCCACAGTGGATGCCACGGACGCCGACCGCAAGCAGCTGCACAAGGCGATCGCCGGTGTCCGCGAGGACTACGCGGAACTGCGGTTCAACACGGCCGGCGCGAAGCTGATCGAGCTGAACAACTACGTCACCAAGACCTATGGCGGCACCGATGCCACGCCGCGGGAACTGGTGGAGCCGCTGGTGCTGATGCTGGCACCGCTGGCCCCGCACCTGGCCGAGGAGCTGTGGAAGCGCCTGGGTCACGCGGATTCCCTGGTGCACGGGCCGTTCCCGGTCGTCGACGAGAAGTACCTGGTCGAGGACACCGTGGAGTACCCGATCCAGGTCAACGGCAAGGTGCGTGCCCGCGTCACCGTGCCCGCCGACGCGGGCAAGGACGCCGTGCAGGCGGCCGCGCTGACCGACGAGAAGGTCGCCGCCCTGGTCGGCGACGGCACACCGCGCAAGGTGATCGTCGTCCCGGGGCGGTTGGTCAACATCGTCCTGTAGTGCCGTGGCTGAAAGACGCCAGCGTGGAGGGTCATGAGGCGATTCGATGGAGTTGTTCAAGGACAACGAAATCGAACGGAGAACACCGCATGACCCTCGACGGCAAGGTGGCATTGGTGACCGGCGGCAGCCGCGGGATCGGTGCCGCCACGGCGATCCGGCTCGCCGAGGACGGCGCCGACATCGCGCTCACCTATCAGAACAACGCCGAACTCGCGGCCGGTGTCGTGGACGAGATCAAGGCGCTCGGCCGTCGTGCGCTGGCGATCAAGGCCGACAGCACCGACGCCGCCGCTCTGGTTTCGGCTGTCGACACGGCGGTCGCCGAGTTCGGCAGGCTCGACGTGCTGGTCAACAACGCGGGCGTCGGTTTCGTCGGCCCGCTCGACCAGACGAGCCTGGAGGACATCGACCGGGTGCTCGCGGTCAACGTCCGCGGTGTTTACGTGGCCACGCAGGCCGCGGCCCGGCACCTCGGCGACGGCGGCCGCGTGATCACCATCGGCAGCTGCGTCTCGGACCGTGTACCAGGCCCGGGGATGTCGCTGTACGCGGTGAGCAAAACCGCGCTGCTGGGCCTGACCAAGGGCCTGGCCAGGGAACTGGGGCCGCGCGGTGTCACGGTGAACCTCGTCCACCCCGGCCCGACCGACACCGACATGAACCCGGCCGACGGCCCGTACGCCGCCGACCAGCGGAGCTTGACGGTGTTCGACCGCTACGGCTCGCCGTCGGAGGTCGCCGCCACCGTGTCGTTCCTGGCACGGCCGGAAAGCAAGTACGTGACCGCCACGACCGTCTCGGTCGACGGCGGGCACGCGGCCTAGCCGGTGGTCAGGCCGATCTCGCTCGCGAGGTCGGCCAGCATCGCGTCGAAGAGGACGTCCGGTTTCGAGAACGGAATCGGATAGTTGCCGAAGACCTCGAGCGTGACGTGCCCGTAGAGCCGGGCCCAGAACTGGATCATCAGGTACGTCACGCCGAGGTCGAGCTTCTCCAGCGGGAACGTCGCACCGGACTCCTTCAGCACGGCCAGCAATTCCGCCTGGAACGACGTGAGATCGTCGCGCAGCTCGGCGGGGACCACGTCGTTCGACGGCGTCACCAGGTCGTGCATCGCGAGCACCCGGCCCGCCGCGGCGAGGAAGATCCGCCCGAACGGCTCGTCCAGCCGGTTCCCCGCGTCCCCCGACGGCGATGCGAAGACCAGCGTGAACTCCTTGGTGTGCGCGAGCGCCCACTGTCGGAAACCCTTGCAGATGGCGAAAAGCTGAAGTGCGCCCTCGTCCGGCAGCTGCGCGATGTCCTCGGCCAGTTCGGCCGCGAGATCCGCAGCGACGTCCGCGCGAAGATGCTCGACCAGATCGTCACGAGACCCGTAGTAGCGGTACAAGGCCGGCGCCGTGATGCCGAGCTCGCGTGCGATCGCCCGCAGCGTTACAGCCTCCGGACCCTGCTCGACCAGGAGCGCCCGCGCCGTCCGGCGGATGTCCTGATCGGTCGCAGCCCGCTCGCGACCCCTGCGGCTGGGGTTGTTCATCCGGGCATTCTAGGTGGTCAGTGCGCCATTACCGGGGATCAACCCAGAAGGCGAGCCTGCATCCTGGTGAGTGGCCGCAGCGCCAGGAAAATCGGAACGGCCATCCCGATCGCGACGAAGAAATGCACGATCCACGCGCCCCCCAGCGTCGGCCCGCCCCAAGTGCCCTCCGGATCGCTGCCCGACCAGAAGATCCCGTACGTCGCGATGCGCCCGACGAGGTACAAGAGCAGCGACGCGAGCGAGAACGCGATCACACTCGGACCGAAGGCCGCCACGACCCGCGGCCGTCCCCCGCTGTCGTGCCCGAGCCAGCGCCGCGCGAGCCCACGCTGAACCTTCGCGCCACCGAGGAAGCCCGGAAGGGCGAGAAGCGCGTAGATCGCGCGTTTCCAGTCCGAAATCGTCATGTTCGATACTTTATGGGTCGCTGACCTGGGTAAACCTGGGGTCGACCGCCGTATCCGGTAGGGAAAACCGGAGGCTTTCTGTGGTGATCCACACGACCGGGGTGTGGATGCGCGCGAAACGTTCCCCGACGTCAGACGGGTATGCCACACTCGGTCGCCGAATGGCTACGACGTGAACAGGGGAGGTTCGCGTGTCGAACCCTGAGCAGCTCTTCGCTGTTTCGAGGCCAAGCTGGCCGACGCCCAGCGGAAGGCGAACCAGATGCGCACCGAGATCGAAAGCGTCTCGGTGTCGGAACGCAGCAAGGACGGCCAGATCTCGGTCAAGGTCAACCACGCGGGGAACCTGGTGGGCCTGGAGATCGGCCCGTCGGTGCGGGACAACCCGGCGCTCGCGCAGGAGATCCTCCGCGTCGTCCAGAGCGCCCAGAGCAAACTGGCCGGCGCGATGCGGACCGGCGTCCCGTCCATCGCGGGCAGCGAGACGATGAACGAGCTGGTCCACCAGCTGCACAACGAGTATCCGGAACCCGAGCCGACCGGCTACGTCGAGGGCGGCCACCAGACCGTGGACGAGGACGACCGCTTCGTCGCCGAAGACGAACTCGACGCTCCTCCGCCCCCGCCTGCCCCCAAGCCACCCATGCCCCCGGCCCCTCCCGCCGCGCCGCCGCGTGCCGCGCGCAGGCAGCAGACGGACCACGAGGACGACTACTTCACCGGCGGCGACTTCCTGCGCTGAGCGGGCACTTGAGGGAGGGAAGGAACATGGGGCAGCCACAAGGACCGGGCTTTCAGGTCGATCCGGCGATTCTGCAAGCGCATCGCGACAAGCTGGATGGTCTCACCGGTCGGATCAACACCGCGCTTTCCGCCGCAGGACAGACGATGCACCCCGAGGCTTTTGGCCTGGTCGGGGTCACGCTCGCTGCTGCCTTCGCGGTCGGGCAGTCAGTCGCGGAAGAGGCGGTCAAGGCGGCCGCCGACGCCGCCGACGATCACGCCGACCGCGTCGGGACTTGGCAGCAGCGCAAGGAAATTACCGAGGACGAGTACAAAAATCTCTTCAAGGTGCAGGACTGACGCATGGCTGAGAATCCCGTGATCACCACACCGAGCCCGAACTCGCCCAATCGCTTGGTCGCCACGGACGGCGCCGCGAAAGAGAGCCCGCTCGAAGGGGCGGGCCTCCTCCAGGACTTCGGCGACGCCGCGATCAAGATGGGGTCGGGCGATTGGGGTGAAGGGCTCGCCAACCTCGCGTTGGGGGGATTTTCCCTCGCCTCGGACATGTCGGATCCGCTCGGGGCCCTCGCCAAGGCGGGGATCGGCTGGGTGATCGAACACGTGAGTTTCCTTCGGGAGCCCCTCGATTGGCTGACGGGCGATCAGGTCGCGTTGGAGAATCTGGGCGGTACCTGGAGCAATATCGGTGACGAGTTGTCGAAGGTCGCTGAAGAGCTACGGCAGGACGTGGCGAAGGACTCGGCGAACTGGATCGGCCCCGCGGCCGACGCCTACCGGGCTTTCGCGAATGATCGTGCCGACACTTACGAAGGTGTAGCGACCGGCGCACAAGGTATCTCGATCATGATCGCGTTGTGCAAGTCCATCCTCGCCGTGATCCGCAGTGTGGTGCGCGACCTCATCTCCGAGTGCGTCTGGAAGCTGATCTGGATCGTTTGCCGCTATCCCGGGCCCGCGATGCCGGCGGGCCTCGCCGCCGAGGGCGTTCCGATGGCGATCAAGTGGGCCACGAAGATCATGGACAAGGTCAAGCAGCTGACGAAGGCATTCGGCAATGGTTCGAAGCTGATCAAGCAGCTCGGCGAGATGTTCAGCCAGGCTTCGAGGCTCCTCAAGTCGGTCGATGGAAGCGCAGTGGCCAAGAACTTCGGCGAGGACGTTTCCGGATTGGCGAAGACCCTGGGCGACGACATCGCCAACCTGGGGGCGTATGCGAAGACGGCCGTCACCGACGTCTCGAAGGAGGTCGGCGACGAAGTGAGGAAGAAGGTCGCTGAGCTTCCTGCCGATATCGGCAAGGAGGCGGCGAAAGAGGCGACGAAGAAGGCAGGCGAAGCCGGCGACAAGATGATCAAGGGGGACGAGGACGACAAGAAAAAGGACGGAGTGATGGCTGACCGTCCCGATGGCGCACAAGTCCAGCCGGTGTTCGACCAGCCTGGTGGCCAACGGATATCGGGGTCGATCTAGGCCTGAACCGCACTGTTCGGTTTCCGGAGGTAACCATCAGATCCGCTGGCAAGACCGCGGCCGCTTGCGCTGCGGCGTGGATGTTGCTCGTCCTGTTCCTGCTCGGCGTCGTGACGCTGTTTCGCTTGTCTGGCGTCCCCGCGACGACTACCGGCTCCGACTCGGCGGGCGCGGACGCCACGGCGTTAGTCGCTGAATGTGCGGAACAAGGGCCGGTTTCGCTCAAGGGCGCCGGTTTCTACTGGGAATGCACGGCAGAGGTGCAGGCGAGTCCCGAGCGGCAGGCGCGCCGTATCGAGTTCGGGCCCGACGAGTTGACCCCTGCCGATCGCGAGCGACCGATCTTCGTCAAGTACGCGAACGGTGATTGGCAGCGCAACATCGCGCATCCGTATGTGTTTCTCCGGGTTGTCGGACCGATAGCCGTCGGTGGCCTCGCTTTTCTCGTCTACGCCATCGGGATCAGGTCCATCGCCGGTTGGTTCGTGCCGTCGTTCACACGCAAGAAGCCCGCTCACCCCACGGTCGTGTCGCGCGAACTTCCCCTGGACCTGGCTTTCCCGGTTCCGGACGGTGGGGATCCAAAAGGCGTGTTCGCCGCGTTCACGTTCCTGACGGTGCTGGGAACCGGGTTGCTCGTGATGGCGGGAACGATGATCGTGGCCGTCTTCCGCCTGATGCCGGACAACTGGACCGCCTATGTCGTGGCTTTGCCGTTCGGCCTGCTGGGCGGGTCGGTGCTTGTGGCCATCCCATCCGCACGGCGCAGAATGAAGGTGGCGCAAGGAGCATCGGTCATCCCGGCCCGATTGACCGTTCGGGGTTTCCAGCAGACGGCACGGGACGGCTCACCGAAGCAGCTTCACTGGTCCAAGATCAAGAAGTTCGTTTTCGAGGAACGCCCGGGCGATCTGGTCGAGGTGCATCTCTCAGTTGTCAATGACGACGTGGTCGTGGACCTGGCCGAGCCGTTTCGTGCCCGATCACGTCATGGCTACCTGCTCAGCCCGTACGTGCCTCTCCACGAAGCCGAGCATCTGTCCAAAGTGGTGGAGAACTTCAAGCCGGGGTTGACCAGGTGGCCGACCCGCGAGATCACTCGAGGTGGACTCGGTTTGATCGGGCCGGTGAAGAGCACGGTCGTCCGGTTGAGGCGAAAGGCCGGGGCAACCGTTCAGGTGGACACCCGGGTTTCCTCCAGCCGTCCATCGGTATTCCGTGTCTTGCTGATGCTGACGACCTGCGCTCTGGTGATCTGGTCCTTGTCCATCGGCGCCTCGGGCGGGACGTCCGTGAACCTGTTCGTCATCTCTGCACTGATGGTGGTCTACCTCGCCGTGTCCCTGTATCGAGGTCGGCGTGGGACCTTCGTGGTTCGCCGGAATTCACTGATCTGGCGCGAAACCGGGAAGAACGAAATCCTGGTCGATCTCGCGAGTGTCGACGGCATAGTCGTGAAGCCAGTGACTTCCGGCAACGGCCGGTGGTACTACTCCTTGCACGTGAAACCCCGCGAAGGTGACGAGTACCAGCTTGTCGACAAGGTCGGCCGTGCCGCGGCGAAACGAGTCTTACGAGCGGCCGGGCGTGCTGTTGTCCCCCAGGGCTGACGCAGCAAGGTGGGAATATCCGACGCCCGCTGAAACGGGGCGCCGCCGGCGCCGATCACTCGGGGGGCTACGTGATCGACGCCGGCGACCCGATGCCCCGCTCCCGGCTCTCACCGGGATCGGGGCAACGTCACCGCGTGAACGCGGCAACGCATCTCAAGAGCGGGCGTGATCGCCGAAGTGACGCCCGGGGGAAGGTTATCCCCCGAAAGAGTGACGGCGTTCCGCTGCTCGCCTGATTGTCGCACTACGCGCCGGGAAAGTTACAAAGTTCTTCACATCTTCGCCTGGTGAAGGGACATGACCGGACAACTCCTGGTCATGGCATGGTTTCCTCCATGACTTCTCAGGTGCTGGTCATCGGGTCCGCCAATGCCGATCTCGTCGTTCCGGTCGACCGGCGACCCGGGGGTGGCGAAACCGTACTCGGTGGCGACACGGTCTTGTCACCGGGTGGCAAAGGCGCCAACACCGCGGTCGCCGCGGCTCGGCTCGGGGCCGACGTCGCGCTGCTGGGGGCGGTCGGCGACGACCCGTACGGTGAATTGCTGAAGCGTTCGCTCGGCGAGTCCGGGGTGAACACGACGCTGTTGCGCACGAGCGAGCGTCCTACCGGGATCGCGTACATCACGGTCACGCCCGACGGTGAGAACTCGATTCTCGTCTCGCCCGGCGCCAACTCCGGTTTGCGGGCCGAGGACATCGATCTCGACGGTGTCGAGATCGTGGTGCTGTCGCTGGAGATTCCACTCGAAACCGTCGAGCACGCCGTGGCGAAGGCGGCCGAGGCCGGAGTCCGGACGCTGCTGAACCTGTCGCCGGCTGCCGAGCTTTCCGCGAAAACACTCGAGAGCCTCGACGTCCTGCTGGTCAACGAGCACGAGGCGGCGTTCCTCCTCGATGGCGAGGCCGACTTCCCCAAGCTGCTCGACCTCGGTCCGAAGGCCGCCGTCGTGACGCTCGGCGCGAAGGGGGCCGCGGTGGTGACCGCGGACGGTGTGACGGAGGTGTCGTCGCCGAAGGTCGAGGCTGTCGACACCACGGGCGCAGGTGACGCCTTCGCGGGTGCGCTCGCCACGTCGCTCGCGAAGGGCGACGAGTTGGCTGACGCGGCTCGTACGGCAGTGAAAGTGGCGGCGATCACTGTGACCCGTCAGGGGGCACAGCCGTCCTATCCGACGGCATCCGAACTGGAATGATGTCTTCTTCTGTGTTGTGCTGTTGGCTATGAGCCAGGTCACCTCCCCTATGAGATATGGTCTAGACCATGCCGTCTGAGTCACTGACCGGGGTCGCCGTCAGTCCCGGCCGCGCGAGCGGTCCTGTCGTCCGAGTCGCCGAACCCCTCGGCGAACCCGCGAGCACACCGGCACCGGCCGATCCCGCCGCCGAGGCCGCCCGGATCGGCCCGGCCGCGCAGATCGTGGCGGCCCGGCTCGAGAAGCTGGCCGAGACCGCGACGGGCGAGGCCGCGACGATCCTCATCACCACCGCGGCGATGGCGGCCGACCCGGCGCTCGTCTCCTCGGCGGAGCAGCTGGTCAAAAACGAGAACCTGCCCGCGCCGCGTGCGGTTCATCAGGCGGCGGGGAAGTTCGCCGACGCGCTCGCGGCCGCGGGTGGCTACATGGCTGAGCGGGCCCGCGACGTACTCGACGTGCGCGACAGGCTCGTCGCCGAACTGCTCGGCATCGCGCCTCCGGGCGTGCCCGATCTGGACTCGCCGAGCGTGCTCGTCGCGCGCGACCTCGCGCCCGCCGACACCGCCGGGCTCGACCCCGAGAAGGTGCTCGCGCTCGTCACCGAGGAGGGCGGCCCCACCAGTCACACCGCGATCCTCGCCCGCGCGCTCGGCATTCCCGCCGTCGTCGCGGTCCGCGGGGTGCTCGCACTCGACGCGCAAGCGCTTGCGGTGGACGGTGGCACCGGCGTGGTCGAGGTCGCGGACCCGGACGCCGAGATCGTCACGGCGGCCAAGACCGGCGCGATCGAATGGGACGGCACCGGCGCGACCGCCGACGGCCATCGCGTGAAGGTGCTCGGCAACGTCGGTTCCGCCACCGACGCCCAGTCCGCGGCCGAGGCGGGCGCCGAAGGCGTCGGTCTCTTCCGCACCGAGTTCTGCTACCTCGACGCCTCCGCCGAGCCGAGCGTCGAAGAGCAGCGCAAGGCCTACACGGCCGTGCTCTCGCCGTTCCGCGGCAAGCCGGTCGTCGTCCGCACCCTCGACGCGGGCGCAGACAAGCCTCTCGCTTTCCTGGAGCCCGAAGCCGAGCCCAACCCCGCGCTCGGCGTACGCGGCCTTCGCGTCGCTTTCGACCGGCCCGAGATCCTCGATCGCCAGCTCGAGGCCATCGCGGGTGCTGCCCGGGATTCCGGTGCCGAAGTGTCGGTGATGGCGCCGATGGTCGCCACCGCCGCCGAGGCAGCGTGGTTCGCCGAGCGCGTCCGTGCCGCCGGTATCGCCCGCGCGGGTGTGATGATCGAGATCCCGGCCGCCGCGCTGACCGCCCGCGAGATCCTCGACGTGGTCGACTTCGTCTCCGTCGGCACCAACGACCTCGCGCAGTACACCTTCGCCGCGGATCGCCAGCTCGGCGCGGTCGCCAAGCTCAACGACCCGTGGCAGCCGGGGCTGCTGCGCCTGCTCAGGGTCATCGGCCAGGCAGCCAAGGACACCGGCAAACCCGCCGGCGTCTGCGGTGAGGCCGCCGCCGATCCGCGGCTCGCGCTGGTCCTTGCCGGGCTCGGCCTGACGAGTCTGTCCATGAACGCTCCGGCGGTCCGGGCGGTGGGCGCGAGCCTGGCCGCCACGACGCTGGCCGAATGCGAGGCGCTCGCCGACGCGGTCTTGGCCACGTCGGACCCGGTCGAGGCCAGGGCGGCCGCCGCCCAGCGGTAGCAAAGGTCCCCTGCTCCGCGCTGGGCATCGCGACCGTCGGGACGCCGGGCAACGCCGTCGTCCAGGCTCGCCTCGCCCACGCGGGCCTAACCGAAGAAGCCCCGCCGCGGGTACTTGATGATCAGCGACCCGCCGTGCACGCGCCCGGTGATGACGAACCGGGGCGTGCCGGGGCGGCCGTTCGACCGGGTCCGGTCGTCGAGGTTGCCGAACTTGATGTCGGTGATCGAGTTGGTGTCGACGGCGCCGTTCTCGGGGATGGTGATCTCCACCGGCCCCCATTTGGCCTGCAGTTCGATGTGCACCACCGGATGCTGGATCTCCGCCTGGGAGAAGTCCAGTTTCGTCGCGCCGTACTTGTTCCGGATCACCATCGACTCGGGGACCAGCCAGTTCCCGTCGCGCTGCAACGCCGAGTACTTGCCGTTGAGCTCCATGGCCCGCCCGGACTGCTGGCCGTAGGCGTGCGGGCCGGGTGGCGACCACGGGTTCTGCTGCTGACGCGGCACCATTCCCGCTTCGGGATGCACCAGCCCCGGCAGATCCGTGAGCACCGCGTTCAGCTCACCGCGGGTCTTCGAGGCGAGGGCGCGGTCCGTTCGCTCGGTGAACTCGTCGAGGTTCAGCATCCCGAGGCCGATCGCCTTCTGCAGCACTTCGATGACGTGTTCGCGCTCCGCGTCGGAGACCCGGATGTCCCGTCCGGTCAACGGCTTGGTTTCGGTCGTCGGCTGCTCTTCCTCGCCCATGCCTGGAATGGTAGAACCGGATCTCACGCGCGAGATCGGGGAAATACCCTGAACAGACCCGCATTTCTCCCCTGTACCGCCCTGGTGGCGGCGGTCTTGCTGGCCGGCTGCGGTCCGGTGATCGGTGGCCCCGCGCCGCACCCTCCCGAGCCCACCGCCCCGCCACCATCGCGAATCGAAGGCGAACCGGTGGACTACAGCGGTTTCCGGCTCGTCATGTCGACTTCGCCGCCTTCGGTCCTCGACCCCGCTACCGGTGTTACGACGCCGTTGCCCGGCGCTCCGGGCGGGGACCGGGTCAACGAAGTCCTGCGGGTGGGCAAGTTCCCGGTCGTGCTGTCGGCCGCCCGCTGCGGGCCGTCGTGTTTGGAGCCGTCCGAAGTGTTCGTCTACGTGAACACCGGGAACCAGCCGTGGAAGCTGGGCAAGGCCCGCAGCGTGGCCCCGTCGGCCGACGAGAGCGGCGTCTGGCTGATCCGCGACGACGGCAACGACCTGTGCCGTCTCCAGTACGTCTCCCTGCTCGGCGCCGAACGCGACCGCGGCCGCCCGGCCAGCTGCACGACGGCGGTGCGCCAGGAGGTGCCGAAGGGCCTGCTGATCACGGTGAACAGCGGCACGGCCACCGCCGAGGACGTGCTGATCGATCCCGCCACCGGCCGGGCCGTGCACCAGTTCCCTCGGGTACTGGCGATCACCAAGGACCGGATGCTGCTCGCCGAGCTGACCGAGTTCTCCGTACTCGACCTGCGCAACGATCAGCGCATGCCGGTCGAGCGGCCGGTGGCCAACGGCACGCCCGGCCACGTGGTGCCGAGTCGCGACGGCTACCAGGCCGCCGTGCTGTTCGGCGACCCGGCCTGGGCCGGGACGAGTACGCAGACCGCCGACGTCTGGGTGCTCGCCCTCGACACCCTGACCTGGACGCGAGCGCCGTCGATGCCGATCGCGACCCCGCTCAACCAGGTCGCGATCGAATGGTCCGAGGACGACGCGCTGGTGATCGCCACCGACGTCGTCGCGAGTTGGCGCCTCGACCGGCCGCGGTGGACGATCGTCAAGACGCCGTTGCCCGCCGACCGGAACCGGCAGGTGGTGGCCGTCCCCCAGGGCTGAGTCACTCGGTGCTATTCCACGTCGAGCCCGTGTTCGATGGCGTAGCGGGCGAGTTCGACGCGGTTGTGCAGCTGGAGTTTCCGCAGCGTCGACTGGACGTGGTTCTCCACCGTCCGATGCGACAGCACGAGCTTCTCGGCGATCTGCCGCGCCGTCATCCCCTTCGCGACCAGTCGCAGGACGTCGGTCTCGCGTTCGGTCAGCCGCGGCGGGGCGGGCCCGTCGGCCGGGGCGTCGGCCATGCGGCGGTATTCGCCGAGCACGAGCCCCGCGAGCCCGGCGGTGAACACCGGATCCCCCGCGGCCGTCCGCTTGACCGCGTCCACCAGTTCGCTCGCCGAAGCCGATTTGACCAGATACCCGGACGCCCCGGCCTTCACCGCCTCGAGGACGTCACTGTGCTCGCCGCTCGCGGACAGCACCAGGACCTTGGTCGACGGCAGCTCCGCGGTGATCTCGCGGGTGGCGTCGACCCCCGACGTCTCGCCGAGGTTGAGGTCCATCAGCACGACGTCCGGCCGGACCGCGCGCGCGATCCGCACCGCGGCCGGCGCGTCCGGCGCGGTGGCCCGCACGTCGAAACCGTGCTCGGCCAGGTCACGCGCGACCCCGTCCCGCCACATCGGATGATCGTCGACCACCATCACCGACACTCCAGGTGCACCGGTCATCGCTTTCCCCTCGCCGCGACTGGAACCTTGACTTCCCATTCCGTGCCCTGGCCCGGCGCGGTGTCCAGGACGACGCTTCCGCCCAGATCCCGCACGCGGCCCTTGATGGACTCCGCGATACCTAGATGTCCCTCGGCCGCCGCTCGTTCCAGTTCGCCGGGCTCGATTCCGGGACCGTCGTCGCGGACGCTGACCACGACCTCGGTGCCGAGGTCCTCCAGCAGCACCCAAGCATGCGCTTCCGGGCCCGCGTGTTTCTCGACGTTCAGCAGCGCCTCGCGGGCCACCGCCACCAGTTCCGCGGTCACGTGCTCCGGCAGCCGGACCTCGCCGGCGGGCGTCGAGACCTGCACCGACGGCGTCGCGAGCAGTTGCAGCGCGGCCCGGAGATCGGTGGTCCCGTTCGCGCTCGGGCGGGTCGGCTCGGTGGTGACCAGCGCCCGGAGCGCGATCTCCTGCTCACCGGCCAGTTTCGCCAGCTCGGCGGCCTCCCCGCCGAATTCGGCGCCGCGTTTGCGCACCCTGGCGAGCACCTGGAGGACGCTGTCGTGGATCGAGCGGGCGAGCCGTTCCCGTTCGGCCGTCGCGGCCTCCATGCGCAATGCCCTGGTCAGCGCGTCCGCGGACCGGCGGGCCATGGTCGCGGCCAGCCCGATCACGAACCCGCTCGCGGTCAGCAGGAAACCGTCCCGGGCGACGTCGACGTCGAACCGCCAGCGCACCAGCCCGGTGACCACCGAGACCACCAGCCCGGCGAGCACCCCGCCGAGCGCGCCGAACCGCGTCCCGGCCGCCGCGGGCGGGACCGCCGCCCACACTGTCGTGATGAGCGGGGTGTTGGCGTCGAACTGTTCGGTGGACAGGATCCACGCCGACGTGAACATCAGGGCGACGGTCACCGCGAGATCGACGCCGACCAGCCACGGCCAGCGGCTCGACGGCCGCGCGTAGAACACGCTGCTGAGCACCGTCCACGCCGCCATCACGCCGAACGCCACCCACGCCAGCCACTGCTTCGCGTAGCCGTCGTAGTGGACGATGAACGAGCCGAGCGCGAAGAGCAGCGTCGTCACGCGAAGCACGATCACCCCGCGCCACAGCGGAGTGGCCGGGTCCCGCGTGCCGAGCGCCGAGACGGCTCGCCAGAGCCGGGTGGCGGTCACGACTCTGCTTCGGCCGTTTTCCCGGCGTCGTTCGGCTGCGCCGCCTGATCCCGCAGGACGTCGATCTCCTCCGGATCGGGATCCTGTTCGTGCAGCAGCGACCGGATGCCGGCGTTGAGCACCGCGAGCAGCGGCACCGACAGCAGCGCGCCGGGGATACCGGCGGCGACCAGGCCCGCGGTGATCGCGAGCACCACCGCGAGCGGGTGCAGCTTGACCGCGCGGCCGAGCAGGATCGGCTGCAGCACGTGGCTTTCCAGCTGCATGACACCGATGACGATGGCCAGCACGATCAGCGCGCCGACGACGCCCTTCGTCACCAGCGCGATCAGCACGGCCACCGCGCCGGCGATCACGGCGCCGATGATCGGGATGAACGCGCCGAGGAAGACCAGCGTCGCCAGCGGGATCACCAGCGGCACGCCGACGATCGCCAGCCCGACGCCGATGCCGACCGCGTCGACCACGGCCACCGCCGCCGTCGCGCGGACGTAGCTGACCAGCGACGCGAACCCGCGCCGCCCGGCGACGTCGACCCGGTTGCGCACTCGGCCGGGCACGCCGCGCACGAGGAACTTCCAGATCTGGTCGCCGCCGGAGAGGAAGAAGATGAGGATGAACAGCGTCAGGATGAAGCCGGTGACGATCTCGCCGACCGTGCCCGCCGTGGTGAGCGCGGTGGTGGTGATCGACGCCTGGTTGTTCTGCAGGAAGCCGATCGCCTGGTTGATGAACTCCTGGATCTGCTCCTGGCGCAGGTGCAGCGGCCCGTCGATCAGCCAGGTCTTGATCTGGTTGAGGCTTTCGGTCAGCTGTTTCTGCAACTCCGGCAGGCCGGAGGAGAACTGCGCGACGACGAACGTCAGCAGCCCGCCGAGTACCGCGAGCCCCGCGATCAGCACGATCCCGGCCGCGAGCCCGCGCGGGAACTTCAGCAGCATCAGTTTCGACACCGCGGGCGCGAGCAGCGCGGCGAGCAGCAGCGCGATCGACAGCGGGATGACGACCACCGACAGGTAGCCGATCAGGAACACGATGACGTAGAGTGCGGCGATCACCACGATGAACCGCCACGACAACGCGGCGCCGATCCGCAGGCCGCGGGGCACCAGGCTGGTGACGTCTTCGGTGGATTCGGAGAGGAACGGGTTCGCCGGGTCGAATTCCGGCCGTTCGGGCTGTTTGCGCTGGGGCTCGCTCACGTGCTCACCGTATCGGTCCGGGGCGGCGTTCCTGACCATTCCGGGCAACGCGCACGGTCGAATTCGCCCAAAGCGACGCTTGACACACCGCACGATGATCAACTCAGAAGTAACCGGGCGCCGCCAGCGTTGATCACTGATCGTGATTCCGTGCCACACCCTGTGTTCTTCACACGATCGGGCCATCAAGGTGTTTCAAAGTCGCGCCGGGCTTCCCCACTTTGCTTACCTCGGTCCCGCAACACGAAATCGGAGCGACAGGAGACCGAGTGACGAACGCGGCGAAGAACGAGGGGCGGGGCGCGGCGCGCTTCG
Source organism: Amycolatopsis coloradensis (assembly GCF_001953865.1). GTDB lineage: Bacteria > Actinomycetota > Actinomycetes > Mycobacteriales > Pseudonocardiaceae > Amycolatopsis > Amycolatopsis coloradensis. The sequence goes on along the minus strand of NZ_MQUQ01000015.1, from coordinate 12,454 downwards.
GCCGTCTCGCTTCGCGTGCGCTGTTCGTCCTCGGCGGCGCCGTCGCCGGTTCCGCCGCCGCGTGGGCCGTTTCGGGCGCTTCCGCTTCCGCGGACATCGCCCCGGTGGTCTCCGCTCCCGACACGAGCGTCACTCCGGTCACCGACGCGACCGCGGCGGGCATGACCGACGTTTCGCGTGGCACTTCGAAGTTCGCCGGAGCGATGTGCGGTAACCGGCACCAGGAAGCCACCACGTGGTCGATGCCGGACGAGACCGGATCCGCCGCCGCGAAGCACCACTGCGGCGACATCCGCGCCGACCGGCACGAGGTCTCCACCCGCGTCAGCGACGCGGTCAGCGATTTCGCGGACAACTCGGTGGTCACCCCGGTCAAGCGGACGCTCGGCGCGGTCGAGCACATCGTGCGCGAGCCGCAGGACACCCGCCAGGTGCTGGACGAGACGTTCGCCCCGTCACCCGACTTCGGCCGCAAGGTCTGGGACCTCCTCGACCCGAACGGGCAAGGCGACCTCGTCCCCCGGCTCCCGGTCGACGGCGGTCCGGTCGACCCCGACTCGCCGCTGGACACCATCGTCGCCGATGACCAGGTCACCGACTTCGCGCGACTGGCGACGACGCAGTTCCCCGCTTTCTCCGAGACCGTCCTCCCGATGCCGGCCCTCGTGCGGCAGCACGGTGCCTTCGCTCAGGCCGAGGACGCTCCGGCGCGTGACGGTTACCGCGGTGACTTCCCGCGCCCGATCATCCCGGCGCCGCTTCCCGCCGCGCCTTCCTTCCCGACCGTCCCCGGCGGCTCCGCCCCCGGTGGTCACCTCGACGGCTTGACCCATGGCGTTCCCGCCTGGGTCGTCGCCGCCGTCGAGCGTTCCCTGACCGGCTACTCGCCGGCAGGCACGCGGTACATGCCGCTCACCCCGGGCTCGCAGCCCGGCGTCACTCCCGACTGAACACCTCCCTCCGCGGGGTAGCCGACGCGCCTCACGCCTCCCGATTCCGGGCTTGGCTTCGCGTCCGCTCCTGATCCCCCGCGAAACGGCGGTGCGCTCCGCTCTGAGAAATCACAGCCGCGCCGCAAATCGCCTAACCCCCTCTGGTGCCGCGTTGCGAAGGCATCTCTCTGAGCCCGAAAGGGAACCCGAAATGAAGGAGAAAAACCCCATGCAATCCTGGGCAAAGCGCGGACTCCAGACCGCGTTGGTCACGGGTGGGTTGTTGATGCTGGGCACCGGCATCGCCTCGGCTGACGAACAGGTCAACCCCGACACCCCGGCCTCCCCGCTCGACGCGAACGTCACCGTTCCCGTCGAGATCGACAACAACGCCGTCGGCACGCCCGCCGGCCAGGCCGACCTCCCCGGCTACAAGGGCGAGGTCGGCACCAAGACCGTCACCAAGCCCGCTTCGGACGCGCTGGACTCGGCTTCCTCGCCGGGCAGCGGCACCGACGGCCTCGGCGGGGGCCTCCCGTCCCTGCCTGCCACCGGCGCCGTCCCCGCCCCGCTGGCCGCGAAGGCCTCGGCCCGGCAGATCAGCGGGGGGATGACTCCGGGTGGGTTCACCACCACGGACGACATCCTCAAGGGCAACAAGGTCGTCGGTGACGTCGTCGCCCCGATCCAGATCGTCGACAACGCCATCGGCGTGCTCGGCGACGCCGAGGTCGAGGGTGGTTCGCACGACCAGACCTGGTCGCACAACCAGGACATCGAGACCACCGGTGAGGACTCCAGCCTCGCCGGGAACGTCGTGTCCCTCGACTGGGCGCTGCCCGTGCAGATCGCCGGCAACGGCGGCGGGCTCGCCGGCGGCACCGGTCGCGTGGTCGGCGGTTCCGCCGGCCAGAGCACCACCGAGACCGGCGACGTCACCACGGACGGAGGGGGCTCCACCACCTCCGGCAACGTGGTGGCCGGCCAGTTCGCCACCCCGGTCCAGGTCACCGGCAACGCCGCGTCCTGGATCCTCGGCAACGCCAACAGCTCCGGCTACGAGGCCGAGACCGACGCCACCTCCGGCGGCTGGATCGAGACCGACGGTGACGACTCCACCCTCGGCGGCAACGTCGGCGCGGTGCCGATCGCCCTCCCGGTGAAGGCCAACGACAACGCCGGTGCCGCGCACGGTTCGCTCGCGAACTCGAACAGCGGCTCCTCGGCGGACGCGCAGGCCGGCGACACCAAGCGCGGTTGGAGCAACGTTCCCAGCTACGTGCAGACCGAGGGCGAGGACTCGTTCCTCGCGGGCAACGCGGTCGTTCCGCAGACCGCGGACGTCGCGAACGTCGGCAGCGTGGCCGCCGGCTGGGTCGGTCTCGCCAACACCGGCACCAAGGGCGGCACCGATCACTCCAGCGTCGTCGACGCCGGTGGCTTCGTCAGCTCCGAGGGCGAAGGCTCCACGGGCGGCGGCAACATCGTCGACCCGGCCGTGGCGGCCCCGGGCGAGGCGACCTGCATCGCGGGCAGCTACATCGGCAACGCCAACGCCGCGTCGTGCGAGAACACCGTCGACGCGAACGCCGGCAACGGCAGCCACACCACGGGTGACGACTCCACCCTCGCCGGCAACATCGTCAACACCCAGGCCGCGCTGGCCCCCGAGGTCTACGGCGTCGGTGGCTCGCACATCGGCCAGGCCGTCGCCGAGGCGACCGAGAGCAAGACCGTGACCGCCGGCGGCTACGACGGCACCACGGGCAACGACTCGTCCGGCTCGGGCAACATCTTGCAGGTCCCGGCCGCGGTCCCGGCCGAGGTCTTCGGTGTCGGCGGCTCGTTCCTCGGGCGGGGCTCCGGCACCGCCGACGAGACCAAGGTCGTCTCCGGTGGCGGCGGCGGGAACACCGCCGACGACAACGGTTTCCTCAGCTCCAACCTGGGCACCGTGCCGGTTTCGCTGCCGGTGCAGGCGTTCGGGGTCGGTGGCGCGCTCATCGGCCAGGGCCACGGTGCCGCCGACGGTGACACCAAGTCCAACGCCGGGCACGACGTCCACGCGACCGGTGACGGTGGCGCGGGCTCGGGCAACCTGGTCTACGGGCCGGTCTCCCTGCCGGTCCAGGCGCACAACTTCGCCGCGGTGCTCGGCGGGATCGCGTCCGGCAAGGGCACGAACCTCACCGACTCGAACGCGGGCGGCGACGCCACCGCCAACGGTGAAGAAGGCACCCTGGCGGGCAACATCGTCCAGACGCCGGTCGGCGGCGCGATTCCGGTGACCGGACACGGCATCGCCGGTGCGGGCATCGCCGAGGGTGACAGCGTCAGCGACGTCCTTTCGGAGGCAGGCGGCGACGCCACCACCACCGGTGACGAGGGCGCGGTCTCGGGCAACATCATCGGCGCGCAGGCGCTGCCGGTCGTGCCCGTCACGCACGACGCGATCGCGGCCGCCGGCCTCGCCGACGCCGAAGGTTCCAACACCGTCGACGCCCTTTCGGGCGGCGACGTCGAGACCTCCGGCCTCGACGGATCGCTCTCGGGCAACATCCTCGACATCCCGGCCGCGGCCGACCCCGAGGTGTTCGGCAACGCCATCGCGGCGGTCGGCGGCAACTCCGAGACCGACGCGGAGAGCATCGTCACCGGCCAGGCCGGTGGCGACAGCATCACCGACGGCGGTGGAAAGGCCCTTTCGGGCTTCAACTTCCACCACCCGCTGGTCTTCGTGATCCCGATGAACGAGCTCGAGCTCCCGGTGCTGGCCATCGCGGACGAGAAGTCGGCCGACAACACCGAGATCAACGACGAGGACTACACCCGCGTCTTCACCGACCCGATCGGTTCGGAGATGCCGATCGACGCGCTGCCCATGCTTCCCTTCGGGGCTCCGTCGCTGAAGGGTGCCGGCACTCTGCCGGCCACCCCGGCGATCGGTGGCGTCCGCGCCGGCGGGCCCCAGGTGGGCACCCTGCCGGTGCAGGTGGCCGGCCCGACCGCGCTGAAGCAGCTGACCGCCGTCCCGACGGCTCTGCCGAAGTCGGAACTGCCCGAGCTGCCCGTCACCCCGGCCCTGCCCGGTGTCCCGGCCCTGCCGAAGACCCCGGCCCTGCCGAAGACCCCGGCCCTGCCGAAGACCCCGGCCCTGCCCGGTGACGCCGCTCGTGCGGACGCCCTCAAGGTCGCGCCGCTGCCCGCTCTCCCGGCCCTGCCCACCGCCGGTGGCCTGCCGGTGACGCCGCCGACCGCGGGTGGGCTGCCGGTGGCGCTGCCCACCACGGAAAGCCTGCCCCTCGTGGGCAGCCTGCCCGTCCTGGGCGCTCTGCCGGGTCAGGCCCGCACGGACGTCCCGAACGTCGCGCAGCTGCCGTCCGCCGGCACCCTGCCCGTCGTGAGCGGCGCCCCGGCGATGCCGACCGCGCAGGTTCCGGCTATGGCCGGCGTCGACTCGTCGCCGCTGAGCATGTTCCAGCGTTTCATCGGCACCCTGACCGGCAAGAAGTTCCACACCAAGTGACCCTGCCAGTCGGCTAGCGCCACTGAATGAACCGAAGCGGGCCCGGGAATCACTCCCGGGCCCGCTTTGTGTCGTGAGTACACGAAGGTCCCCTTCATGTACTTGAGGAGAGCTGTCTCGCAAATCGTGGCGGGAACATCAGCCGAGGTCAGTCCGAGCCCGGCGTGAACAGCGCGTCCTGGGCCGCGCCCATCGCGGTCAGCACCGCACCCTCCAGCACCGCGCCCCCGCCGACGGTCCCCGCCCGCACTTCGGTCCGCAGTGGCGAGATCTCCGCGAGCCGACGGCTCACCCCGGCCGCCAGCGCGTCGCCGCCCGCGCGGCCGATTTCGCCGCCGAGTACGACGCAGCCCGGATCCAGCACCGCCGTGACCGCGGCCGCGCCGATCGCGATCCGCTCCGCGACGATCTCCAGGAACCTCTCCGAGCTGGTTTCGATCGCGTGTTTCACGGCCGCCGCGGCCGCGGCGGCGTTGTCGGCGGACGAAGCCGGGATGCCGTTTTCGCGGGCCAGTTCGCAGATCGCGGCACTGCCCGCCAGGGTGTGGAAGCCGCCGTCGCAGTCGGTCGCCGTCGGAAGCCGTCCGGGTCCCAGCGTCGGCAGGAACCCGATCTCCCCCGCCCCACCCGACGCGCCCCGCCGCAGCGAACCGTCGAGGACGACGGCCGCGCCGACACCGAAACCGAGCCACAGCAGGACGAACGTGTCCCGGTCGCGGGCGGCGCCGAGCCGTTGTTCGGCCGCGGCCGCGAGGTTGACCTCGTTCTCCAGCAGCACCGGGACGCCCAGCCGTCGCCGGAGTTCGACGACGAGTTTTCCGTGCCACGCGGGCAATCCCCCGGCGGGCCGCAAGCCGCCGGTCGCCGGGTCGACCAGACCGGGCGCGCCGACGGCGATCGTGTTCAGGGTGGTCGCGCCCGCCTCGGCGGTGGTCGCCGCCAGCAGGGCGATCGCGCGCTCGACGGCCACGTCGGTGTCGACATCCAGGTCGAACGGCACCGAGGCCTTCGCGCGGGTCTGTCCCAGCAGGTCCGCGACCGAAACGGCCATGCCGTGCGTGCGGACGTCGAGACCGGCGAGGTACGCGCGTTCGGCGACGATGCCGTACAGCTTCGCGTTCGGCCCGCGGCGTTCGGCGCCCGCTTCGCCGACGATGGAGATCAGCCCGGCGTCCTGAAGGCGTTCGACGAGGTCGGCGATCGTCGGCCGGGAGAGCCCGGTCAACGTCTTGAGCTGTGCGGCCGTCAGCGAGCCCTCTCGCTGGAGCAGGTCGAGGGCGAGACGGTCGTTGATGGCCCGCGCCGTGCTCGGGGAGGCGGACGGCGTCCGGATGACACTCACCGGCAGATCCTCCCAGAATTAATTATCAGGTTCCCTTCCTGATAGTTTACGCTAGTGCCGTCGAATCGTCTTGTGGACCTTGGGGGCCCAGTGAGTAACGCAGTGGAAACCGTCGCCGGGCCGACGCGGCGGGTACGGCAGGCGCGGGTCGCCATCGCCGCCATCTTCGCCGTGCACGGCGCGGTGACCGGCAGTTTCGCCACCCGGATCCCGTGGATCCAGGAACACGCGGGGATCAGCGCGGGCCAGCTCGGTCTCGCGCTCGCCTTCCCCGCCATCGGTGCCTCGCTCACCATGCCGCTCGCGGCACGCATCGGGCATCGCCTCGGCGGCCGCCAGGGGCTGCGGATCCTGCTCGCGTACTGGACGCTGGCGCTGATCCTCCCTTCCCTCGCGGGAAACCTCGTCGCCCTGTGTGCCGCGCTCTTCGTCTTCGGCACCGCCGCGGGTACCTCGGACGTGCTGATGAACGCCCTCGGCGTCGACGTCGAGGAGAAGATGGGCAAGTCGGTCATGTCGGGGCTGCACGGTATGTGGACCACGGGCGCGCTCGTGGGATCCGCCGCCGGAGCGCTCGCCGCGCACGCCGCGCTGGACGCTCGCGTGCATCTGGCGATCGCGTCCGCCGTGCTCACCGTCGCCGGAGCGCTCATCTGCCAGGGCGTGCTCGACGTCCGCAGCGCGCCCGACGAGAACCCGCCGCCGAGGTTCGCGTTGCCGCCGAAGTCGGCCGTGATCATCGGCGCCATCGCGTTCTGCGCTGTCTTCGCCGAAGGCGCGAGCCTGGACTGGTCCGCCGTCTACCTGCGTGACGTCCTCGGCACGTCGCCGGGCATCGCGGCAGCGTCGACCACCGCGTTCACCTGCACGATGGCGGTGGCCCGCCTCTCCGGTGACGCGCTGGTGAGGCGCTTCGGCTCGGTCAACACGGTCCGCGCGGGCGGTGTCCTCGCGACGGCGGGCGGGCTGCTGGTCGTGCTGGCCGCGCATCCGGTGCTGGCGATGGCCGGATTCGCGTTGATCGGGCTCGGCGTCTCCGTCGTCGTGCCACTCGCCTTCGCGGCGGCTGGACGCAGCGGGCCGACGCCGAGTCAGTCGATCGCGGGCGTCGCGACCATCACCTATTCGTCCGGGCTCGTCGCGCCGTCGCTGATCGGCGGGATCGCCGACCTGACGTCGCTGACGGTGTCCTTCGGGCTGGTCACGCTGCTGGCGCTCGGGCTGGTGGCGGGCGCCGGAGTGCTCCGGTCCCGCTAGTCGAACTGGAGGGAGCGTTTGGCGAGGCCGTGCCAGTAGCCGTCGATGACGGTCTCGCCTTTCCCTTCGGACGAACTCGCGCCGAGCGAGACGAACAGCGGCGCGAAGTGCTCGATCCTGGGGTGCGCGATGGCCGCGGCCGGTGCCTTGTGCTGGAAGTCCAGCAACGCGTCGAGGTCGCCCTCACGGAGGGTTTCCGCACCCCAGTGGTCGAATTCGCTCGACCACGACGGCGGCGCGCCATCGGTGCCTTCGGTCTGGCTCAGCGCGCTCAGGTTGTGCGTGAAGAAGCCGCTGCCGATGATCAGCACGCCTTCGTCACGCAGCGGCGCGAGTTTGCGGCCGAGGTCGAACAGATCGCGCGGGTCCAGCGACGGCATGGACACCTGGAGCACCGGGAGGTCGGCGTCCGGGTACATCTCCACGAGCGGGACGTACGCGCCGTGGTCGAGGCCGCGGGCGGGCGCGTCGTGAACGGGTGTCCGTGTCGAGCGCAGGAGTTTCCGCACCTTGTCCGCCAGTTCGGGAGCGCCGGGCGCGGCGTATTTCACCTGGTAGTAGCGGTCGGGGAAGCCCCAGAAGTCATAGACCAGCGGAACCGTCGTGGTGGCGCCGAGGGTCAGCGGCGCCTCTTCCCAGTGCGCGGAGACGACGAGGATCGCCTTCGGCTTTTCGAGGTCCGCCGACCAGCCGGCGAGCTGCCGGGTCCAGGTGGCGTCGTCGGCGAGCGGCGGTGCGCCGTGGCTGAGGTAAAGCACCGGGGTCATGTCAGCTCCAGGTGTTTGAACTTTCAACTACTAGGATAGACGACGCCGTGGTGTTCCGACTTATTCCTGGGCGATGATCGCGTTGAGGCCCTGTCAAGGGCGGCGGGTCAGCGCCTCGACGGAGAGGATCCGGTCGAGAAGCCGATCGGTTTCGGGGATACTCCTTCATGCTGGCGGCAACTACATGTCAAAGTCCATGCATTCGGTGAGGGTGAGCAATGACGGACGCCGTGGCGGACGTGGAACGCGCGATGATCGCCATCCGGCGGAGCCAGGCGAGGCGTTCGCTGTCGAAACTCGCCCGCGATCGGGCCGAATCGATGCCGGACCAGGCCGTTCAGGGACTGCTCGACGCCGTCGAGGCGGCCGTGGAGAGCGGTGAGCCGGGCACGGTCACCAGCCTCGCGGCGGCGCTGACCATCGACCAGCCGCGCGCGAGCCGTCTGGTCGCGAGGGCCGTCGAGGGCGGCTTCCTCCGGCGTGAAGCCGATCAGCGTGACGGCCGCCGCGCCGTCCTCGTGCTCACCGAAAGCGGACGCGCCGAGGTGACGCGCATGCACGAGTTCCGCCGTTCGGTGTTCGCCGAGGCGATGGCGGACTGGCCGGACGAAGACCGCCACGAGTTCGCCCGGCTGCTGACCGCCTTCGTCCGGAACTACGGCGCGCTCGGCGTGAAGTAGTTCACCAGGTTGCCGTCGTGGTCGGCTTCTGCACTATTTCGGTTCTTTCACTTACCGCAGAACACCGTCTTGAGCAGCTTGTTCAGCTCCGCGGGGAACTTCTGCGCCGCGTCCACGACGTCGCCGGCGGTGATCGAGGCGGTCAGCGTCTTGCCGCCGTCCGGCGTGCTGTACATCAGCGCCGCGTAGCCGTTGTTGCTGCCGTTGTGGTTGAGGATGGTGCCGGGGCAGCCCGGGCCCAAGTCCTGCGTGAACTGCCCGAGGCCGTAGAAGCCGTAGAGGCTTTCGCTCAGCGGGTGCGTTTTACGCATTTCGGTCAGCAGCCAGGCGGGGAGGAGCTTGCCGCTTTGCAGTGCCGAGAAGTACGTCTGGAGATCCTTGGTCGTCGAGATCATGTCCCCGGCGGCGGAGGCCCAGGACGGGTTCTGATGGGTGACGTCGATCGTCTTCCACTGACCGGCGTCCTGATAGGGGTAGTAGGCGTGGGCGTACGGCTTGGGCATCCCCGACCAGGATCCCGGCGACAGCGTGTCCCGCAGCTTCAGCGGCCGCAGGATCCGCCGGTCCAGTTCGTCGGCGAAGGGGCGGCCGCTGAGCTTCTCGACCAGCAGCCTGAGCACCACGGAGTTGGTGTTGGAGTAGCTCCAGCCCGCACCCGGCTCGAACCGGGGCGGCTTGGACAGCGACAGCCGGACAAGCTCCTCCGGCTGGTAGGTGTGGAAGCGCTTGGCGACCCATTCCGGGCCCGACCACGGGATCCCTGGCACGACCGTCCCGTCCGGGAAATACTCGCCGGTGTGGTTGAACAGCCCGCTGGTGTGCTGCAACAGCATCCGCACGGTGATCCGCTTGTCGAAGCCGAACTGGGGCAGGAATCCCGCTATCGGGGTGTCGAGCCCGATCTTGCCGTCGGCCACCTGCTGCATCGTGAGGGTCGCGGTGAAGTTCTTCGTGGTGCTGCCGACGCGGAAGTGGCCGTCGGTCGGCGGCTTCGCGGTCCCGCCCAGCTCGCGCACTCCGGCGCTGCCGGTCCACTCGCCGCGCTCGTCGCGGACGCGCAACTGCATCCCGGCGAACCCGGCGTCGACGAATTCCCGGACGGCCTGCCTCAGCTCCGGGCGATCCCGTCCGGCGGCGGACGCGGTCGGCACGGCGACGCCCGCGAGCAGCGTGGCCGCCAGCGCCGTCACCCCCGCGCGCTGGAAGATCCTGTTCTTGGTACCCCTCAGTGACTTGGTCATGGTGACCACGTTCGCGTGCCGCGCTGACACGGCGCAGTCACCGCGCTGACACGGCCAAAGTGCTTTGCGTTGAACGCAATTACTCCTTATTGATATTGCACTGGTAATCAATAACCGGCGCGTCGATACTGGATTCCAGAAGCCTTCGGCAGCGGATATGCCAATCACATCCCCCTCAGTACAGGAGTTCAGTCATGCCCAGAATCGTGCGCCCGACCGCCTACGGCACGCCTGACGTGCTCGCCGTGACCGAGACACCCATCCAGCAGGCGGCCGCCGACGGCGTGGTCGTCGAGGTCCGGGCCGCGGGGGTCAACCCGATCGACTGGAAGCTTTACAGCGGGGCCTTCCACGACGTGGACGACGACCACAAGGACGCCGCCGGGATCGCCGCTTCGATGCCCTCGATCGGTCTCGAGTGCGCGGGCGTCGTCACCGAGGTCGGTGCGGACGTCACCGGCGTGCGGGTCGGGGACGAGGTCGTCGTCTATCCCGTGACGGCCGCCTACGCCGACTACGTCACCGCTCCGGCCACCTCGATCATCGGCAAGCCCGCCGGGCTCGGATGGGCGGAAGCCGGATCGCTGATCCTGACCGGCACCACCGCGGTCCACGCGCTGCACGCCGCCGGCGTGGGTGAAGGTGACACGGTGCTCGTCCACGGCGGTTCGGGCGGGGTCGGCCTGATGGCCGTGCAACTGGCCGCCGCTCAGGGCGCGACGGTGATCGCCACCGCCGCCGAGCGCAATCACGCGCTGCTGCGTGATCTCGGCGCCTTCCCCGTCGCCTACGGTCCTGGTCTCGCCGACAGGGTGCGCGCCGTCGCGCCGCAGGGGGTCACCGCCGCGGTCGACTTCGCCGGTACCGACGAGGCGCTCGACGTCTCGCTGGAGCTGGTGGCCGACCCCGCGCGGATCTCCTCGATCACCGGAGGCCCTCGCCGTGCCGAAACCGGCATCAAGCGGCTCGGCTACGGACCGGGAGAGGACGCGGGCGCCGAACTCCGCGACGCCGCCCGCGGTGACCTCGTCGAACGCGCCGGGTCCGGCTCACTGCGCGTCATCGTCGATTCCATCTTTCCGCTCGCCGAGGCCTCGAAGGCCCACGAGATCGGCATCGCCGGACACGCCCCCGGCAAGCTCGTGCTGATCCCCTGACCGATCCGGGTCAGTTCCCGGTGGAGGCGCGCTCCAGCACGACGACGGGGACCTGCCTACCGGAGGCCGCCTCGAACTCGGCGAACTTCGGGACGAGCGCCACCTGTTCCGCCCAGATCCGCTCACGTTCCGCGCCCTGCGCGAGGCGTGCCACGACCGGCACCTCCTCCGTACCCACCTCGACCGTGGTCCGCGGGTTCGCCATGAGATTGCGGTACCAGACCGGATGACGCGGGCTGCCGCCGTAGGTCCCGAAGACGGCCCAGCCATCGCCGACCGGTTGATAGAACAAGGGGCTGATCCGCTCGTGCCCGGTCTTGGCCCCGATGTGGCGCACCAAGATCAGCGGCATGCCTTGCTCGTCGAAGCCGGGGATCCGAGGCGGGACGGGGCGACCCGCGGCGAATTCGTCGTCGCTGCTCCACGCCGCGTACCCGGCGTTCGCTCGGACCTCGGCGATGATCCGTTCGTTCCAGCCGGTGACGGCCTCGGTCGTGGACTGGTCGGTCATGAGATCCCCTTCGCTATCCGGAGCACTTGCTCCTGAAATTAGCACGGCTAGCGGAGCGCATGCTCCGCATAGGCCGGTAAGCTCGGCCGCATGGCAGTGGCTGAACCGGAAAGCCCCACCCGGCGCCGCGCGCCGCGCGTGGACGCGATCCGTAACCGGGAAGCGATCATCGAGGCCGCCGCCGAAGTGCTCGCCGAGCAGGGCACCGCGGTGGACGTACGCGAGATCGCCCGCCGCGGCGGGGTCGGCATGGGCACCCTCTACCGGCATTTTCCGAAGAAGGAAGATCTCATCCACACGGTCCTGCGCAAGGACTTCTCGGAATGGGCGGAGTCCGCGCGTCAGGCGGCGGTCGACGCCGAGGACCCCTGGGCGGCACTGACCGACTTCTACGAGCAGGCGCTGACCGGCTGCGTCCACCATCGCGCGATGATGGAGAAATTCGCCCTGACCTGGGCGGACCCCGATTTGGACGGTCTACAGCGGCTCCGGGTCGTCATCGAGGAACTGTGCGCCCGCGCCACCGCGGCGGAACTGCTGCGTCCCGGCGTGACCGCTGACGACCTGCTGCTCCTGCTGGTCTCACTGGGCCACGCCGTCCAGCTCACCGACGAGTGCCGCCCACAGCTGTGGCGCCGGTCGCTACGCATCTCCCTCGACGGCCTGCGCGCCGACCAAGGCGAACCACTTCCCGCCGACACCGCACCGGACAGCGGCTCTCGATCGCTTCGTCACTGAGAAAAGACGTTCGCTTGAGCCGAGACCGTCGCCTAGCATTTGCCACGAACCTGCCCTAGGCGCGCCTACCCGGTAAGGGTGCCTCCGCGGTCGGAGGGGGAGGCTGCCCGTTCGAGCCGGGCCAGGTCCGAAGGGTCCCCGCGTTCGCGTGGGGGCCCTTGTCTTGGCTCAAACCCCGCACTCACGAGTTACGTCTCCAAACACGCGAGTTCGGCGAACGGGGTCACCGTGCTCGCCCGCGTACTTGTTCCGGCAGCGCCTAGGGCGTGTCCTGCGGATCTTTTTCATGATCGTGTGCAGATG
>NZ_MQUQ01000014.1 GCF_001953865.1 Amycolatopsis coloradensis | reverse complement strand
ACAGCGGCACCCCTCACACAACCTTCACGGAATCACTCATCTAGTTGCGGTAGTTGCAGGCGCAAGGACCGCAACTAGAGGACTAATCGCGGGGGGAGGACCACAGGTTCGCGGTGAGCTTGAGGCTCGGCACGTCGTCCATCGACATCATCGTCTCGTACAGCCGGTCGTACCGGGTCGAGGCGGTCAACCAGGCGCCGTCCACCCGCCGATAGGTGTCCTCGTAGTACGCCGCGCCCTCGATCACCACCCGGTGCTCCGGCACGATCACCTTGTCCCGCATCAGCCAGGTGCCCGTCGCGGTGTCGCCGTCGACGTCGATCTCCGGCTGCCCGGCGAAGTGCACCGTGACGATCCCGGGCCCGACGGCGTTCCGGAAGAATCCGATGATCTCTTCGCGACCCTCGAAGGTCAGCGGCTTGCCGTACGACGGCGTGCCGTAGCGCGCGTGCGCGTCGGCGGTCAGGGTCCCGGCCATCTCGTCCCACAGCTTGAGGTCGAGGCACCGGAGGTAGCGGGCTTTGAGGCGGCGGATCTCTTCGAGCGCGACCAGGTCCATGCCGACAGCGTCCTCCTCCCCTTGACCGAGCACAAGAACCTGTTCTACTTTCTGATCTCCAACCACGGAGGTCACGATGGCGCCCCCGGCCTACGAGCTCACCCATCTCGAAGCACTCGAAGCCGAAGCAGTGCACATCTTCCGAGAGGTCGCCGCGACCTTCGAGCGGCCGGTGCTGCTGTTCTCCGGCGGCAAGGACTCGATGGTGATGCTCCACGTTGCGGCCAAGGCGTTCTGGCCGTCGCCCCCACCCTTCCCGGTGATGCACGTCGACACCGGGCACAACTTCGACGAGGTCATCGAGTTCCGGGACCGCACGGTCGACACCTACGGACTCCGGCTCGTCGTCACCAGCGTCCAGGACGACATCGACGCGGGCCGGGTGATCGAAGATCCGAAGGCCGGCCGGAATCGCCTCCAGACCGCCGCCCTGCTGCGTGCGATCCGTGAGCATTCGTTCGACGCCGTCTTCGGCGGTGCGCGGCGCGACGAGGAAAGAGCCCGTGCCAAGGAGCGCGTCTTCAGCTTCCGCGACGAGTTCGGCCAGTGGGATCCGCGCAACCAGCGCCCGGAGCTCTGGGATCTCTACAACGGCAGGCATCGCAAGGGCGAGCACATCCGGGTCTTCCCGCTGTCGAACTGGACCGAACTCGACATCTGGCAGTACATCGATGCCGAGGGTGTCGACCTGCCCTCGATCTACTATTCGCATCGGCGCGCGGTCGTCCAGCGGGACGGGATGCTGCTCGCGCACACCCGCTTCCTCAGCTTGGGCGAAGGCGAAAGTCCTTACGAGGCAACGGTCCGCTTCCGCACTGTCGGCGACGCGACCTGCACCGGCTGCGTCGAGTCGACGGCGGCGTCACCGTCCGAAGTGGTCGCCGAGGTGGCCGTCAGCAGGCTCACCGAACGCGGCGCCACCCGCGCCGACGACCGGATCTCCGAAGCGGGAATGGAAGACCGGAAGAAGGAAGGGTACTTCTGATGGGCGCTTCGCAACTGGTCCGCCTCGCGACCGCGGGCGGTGTCGACGACGGGAAGTCGACGCTGATCGGCCGTCTGCTGTTCGATTCGAAGACGGTGTTCACCGACCAGCTCGAAGCCATTGAACGCACCAGCCGCGCCCGCGGCGAGGCGTACCCGAATCTCGCGCTGCTGACCGACGGCCTGCGCGCGGAACGCGAGCAGGGCATCACCATCGATGTCGCACACCGGTATTTCGCGACCCCCAAACGGAAGTTCATCATCGCCGACACCCCGGGGCACGTGCAGTACACCCGGAACATGGTCACCGGGGCGTCCACGGCGGACCTCGCGCTGGTCCTGATCGACGCCCGCAAAGGCGTGCTCGAACAGTCTCGGCGGCACGCGTTCCTGGCGAGCCTCCTCGGAATTCCGCACCTGGTGTTGTGCGTCAACCGGACTGCCGTTTCTGGAGGTCTTCGTCGACACCCCGCTCGAGGTCTGCGAAGACCGCGACCCCAAGGGGATGTACGCGAAGGCGAGGGCGGGTGAGATCACCGGGTTCACCGGGGTGGACGCTCCCTACGAACGCCCCGAGACCCCGAATCTGGTGCTGCGCCCGGAGAACGGGGATCCCGCTTCGATGGCCGCGCTGATCCTCGCCGCCCTCGACTGACGCTGTGCTGGTCTACTCGCCTGGGCAGGACGCCTCAGTGGTTCGCAAGTCTTCTGGGGGCCCTGAGTGGCGTGTCGCGAAAGCCACTTTCGCGACGTCTGATGTCCTGAAAGTGGCTTTCGCGACATGAGCACCGGACCGCTCAGCCCGCCGGTGTGACGAATCCGGTGTCGTACGCCTTGATCACCGCTTGTGTCCGGTCCCTCGCGCCGAGTTTCGCCAGCACGTTCCCCACGTGCGTCTTCACCGTCTGCACGCCGAGGTACAGCTCGCCCGCGATCTCCACATTGGACAGTCCACCGGCCATCAGCCGCAGCACCTCGCGTTCGCGTTCGGTGAGCCCGGCGCCGGCGAGACCGTCCTGCGGGCCCCGGTTCGCCTGCCGCGCGGCCAGCCGCCGGATCGCGGCCGGGAACAGCAGGGACTCCCCCGACGCCACGGTCCGGATCGCCGCGACGATCTCCTCGGGCCGGGCCCGTTTCAGCAGGAAGCCGCTCGCACCGGCGAGCAGGGCGTCGTAGACGTAGTCGTCGTTTTCGAAGGTGGTCACCACGATCACCTTCGGCGGATTGTCCATAGTAGACATCAGGTGAGTGGTCGCGCGGATCCCGTCGATCGAGGGCATCCGGACGTCCATCAGCACGACGTCGGGCCGGAACCGCGAGACCATACCCGGCACCTCGGCACCGTCGGCTGCCTCGCCGACGACCTCCAGATCGGGCTCGGAAGCGACGATCGCCCGCAGCCCGGCCCGGATCAGCTGTTCGTCGTCGACCAGCAGCACCTTCGTGCTCATCGCCGTTTCCCCCATGGCACCGCCACCTCGACCTTCCAGAATCCGTCCGCGCGGCCCGCGGTGATCGTGCCGCCGAGCACGTCCACCCGTTCCGCCATCCCCCGCAGCCCCCGGCCGCCCCCGTCCCGCGACGGGGCCGCGGTGCCCAGCGGGTTCGACACCCGCAGCCGCAACAGCTCCGAACCGGCGTCGACGAGCACCGTCACCGGCACCTTACCGGCGTGCCGCAACGCGTTCGTCAGGCATTCCTGCAGGATCCGGTACGCCTCGCGCGAAACGACCGGCGGCACCGTCGCCGGTTCGCCCCGCACGTCCGCCGTCACCTCGGCACCCGCCCTTCGCGTGGCCTCGACCAGTGCGGACAGCTCCGCCAGCCCCGACTGCGGCGCCCGAGACGAGGCCTCCTCCCGCAGCAGGCCCAGCACATGGTCGAGGTCGTCCAACGCGGCGCGGGCGGAGTCCTCGATCGCGGTGAGCGCCTGTTCGGTGAAGTCCGGATCGGTCCGAAGGGTTCGGCGCGCCGCCCCGGCCTGGATGGTCACGACACTCAGCGCGTGCCCCACCGAGTCGTGCAGTTCCCGCGCCAGCCGGTTGCGTTCGGCGAGCTGTTCGGTGCGCTTCTCCAGCTGGGCGATCCGTTCGGCGGCCGAGACACCCAGCAGACTCCGGGCGGCCCGGGTCAGCACCACACCCGCTCCCCACACGACGTACGCCAGCGCGACGACGCCGAGCAGGAAGACCAGCGGGATCCACGCGCTCGCCCAGCCCTTCGGCACCTCGATCGGGTCTTCCGTGGACAGTGCGATCCGGCCGGAGAACGGAGCCGCGACGGTGAACCCGAACGCGACCGGGACGAACAGGCTCGCCAGGCTGACGACACAGCCGGTGCTCACGTGCAGCAGGAACATCGCCGTCGACCGCAGCCGGACGGGCCAGCTCGCCGCGGGCCCGAACGTCACTCCCGGTACAGGATCGTCCAGCAGTTCCCGCACGGCCGCGCCCTCCAGCACCCGGACGGCGGGGATGAACGACGACGCGATGATCACCAGGACGAGGGTGATCGTCGCGATGACGACACCGCGCTCCACCGTCACGACGAGGGGCAGCAGCGACGGCACCACGATGGCGGCGAAGAGGATATACGGCACACTCAGTGCGCCACCGAGGATGAAGTACACCCACCGCCGGTAGGTCGCCCGGTCCACGAGCGGGCCGAAAAGTCGCATGCGCTCTTTCTAGCGTGTGCCGGATCCGCGCGGATCCCTCAGCAGTATCTCCGCGATCTCCCTCGCGAGCGTGACCCGATGCGCGTCCCCGTCGATACCGGTGTGCGCGACGGCGCCCTCCAGCAGGAGGAAGAGCTGCTCCGCGAGCCGCTCCGGATCGGCGGCGCCCGGGACGTCCTCACGGAGGAGTTCCGTGAACTTCGCCCGCACCGCGGCCTTGTGCCGCCGGATCACGTCGAGCCCGGGATGCCCCGCGGGCAGTTCGGCGGCCGCGTTGAGGAACGCGCATCCGCGGTCGCTCCCGAGCTTCGGGTGCTCGACGTAGGCGTCGAAGACCGTCAGCGCCCGAGGCGCGTCGGCCTCCGCCAGCCGCTGTTCCAGGTACGCCCACCAGACGTCGTGACGGCTTCGCAGGTACGCGACAGTGAGGTCCGTCTTCGACCCGAAGCACGCGTACAGCGTCTTCTTCGTGACGCCCGCGGCCTCGGCGATGGCCGCGACACCCACGGCGTTCAGGCCGTCTCGGTAGAACAACGTGCTCGCCGCGCTCAGGACGCGCTCGCCGGCCGGTGTCAGCATGCCTTGACTATACCGATCGGTTGACCTGAGCGCGAAATGCGGGAACACTCCCTGGGTATACCGACCGGTATACACCTGGAGGACAGCTGATGGTTTCTTCGTACAAACGCGAGCTGACGCTCACCGCGGCCGGGTTGTCGCTGATCGCGGTCTCCTACGGACTGGCGAGGTACGCGTACGGCCTGTTCGCGCCCACTCTCCGGGCGGAGTTCGCCCTCGACGGCGGCACACTCGGGGCCATCGCCGCGGGCAGTTACGTCGCGTATTGCCTCGCGGTCATCGTCTCGACCGCCGTCACGAGCCGCTGGGGCGCGCGGACGGGCGCGCTCGCCGCCGGGGCGACCGCCACCGCGGGGACCGCGCTGATCGCGGCCGCACCGAACGCCGCCGTCCTCGCGCTCGGCGTCGTCCTGGCCGGAGCCAGCACCGGACTGGCCTCGCCGTCGCTCGCGGACGCCGTCTCCCGTGTCGTCCGCGTGACCCGCCGTGACCGCGCCCAGTCCGTGGTGAACGCCGGAACCGGACTCGGGGTGCTGATCTCCGGCCCGGTCTCCCTGCTCGCGATCGGCGACTGGCGGCTGGCCTGGTGGGCCTTCGCGGCGGCGTCGGCGCTGGTGACGCTGTGGATCGCCCGGGTCGTGCCCGCCGTCAAGGAAGACCGGAAGAGCGGTCTGCCGTCACCACTGCTCCCGCCCGCCACCGGACGGCTGCTGCCCGCCGCCGCGACGCTCGGCCTGGCCAGCGCGGCGATCTGGACGTTCGGCCGGGACATCGCGGTGAGCGTCGGCGGTCTCAGCGAGACGGCCTCGACGGTGGTGTGGATCGTCCTCGGCGCCGTCGGCCTGGCCGGCGCGTTCACCGCCGAGCTGACCTCGCGGGCCGGGCTGCGCCGGGCCTGGTCGGCGGGGATGGTCCTGTTCGCCGTCGCCACCGCGCTGTTCGCCCTCGCCACCCGGTCGCTCCCGGCGCTCATCATCGCGGCGGCGCTCTTCGGCGCCGTCTACATCGGACTGACCGGAGTGCTGATCCTCTGGGGCACCAGGGCCTATCCGACGGCGCCCGCGTTCGGTGTCGGCGTGTCCTTCCTGATGCTGGCACTCGGCCAGGCCGTCGGAGCGCCGCTCATCGGCCTCCTCGGCGACCTCATCGACCTTCGTGCCGGATTCCTCGCCGCCGCCGCGATCGCGGTCCTCGGTGTCCTGTTCGCGCCCCGGGAGGCGACCACGACCTACAACTTCGGGGTCCGCTCCCTCTCAAGGGTGAGTCCCGTCCCGCCGGAGCGGGAATCCCGCGTGGACTGCGCGTGATGTCCTCTTCGCATGAACCTGGTGCTCGGCCTGCTCACCCTGCCCGTCTACGCGCTGATGCTGTGGCCGCTCGTGGTCGCCGCCCGCCGCGTGCTGGGGGTGCGGGTCGGCGTGGTCCGCGCGTTCTGCGCCGCCGGTTTCGGCTGGCTCGTCGCGGGCGGCATCCTCAGCGCGTTCCCCACGCCGATGTACACGAGCGGCGGTGCCTTCGCCGGGCTGGTCATCCCGGTGGCGGGCGGCGCCTTCCTGGCAACGCTGATCTTCCTGTTCGTCGCGGAGTTCGTCCTGCCGGCGGGCTCCGGACTCGGGCTGATCGGCCGGATCCGGTCCCTGCGCCGTCGCGCTGCCCGGACGCGGCGCTACTCGCAGATCACCCGGATCGCGATCAAGCACGGCCTCGGCCGCTACCTCACCGGCCGCCGCGAACCCGGCCTCGCCCAGGTCCGGCACGCCAAACTGGCGCGATCGCTGCGGCGCGCGCTGGAAGAGGGCGGCGTGACGTTCGTGAAACTCGGCCAGCTGCTCTCGACGCGGTCCGATCTGCTCCCGCCGGTGTTCATCGACGAGCTGAGCAAACTCCAGGACCAGGTCGCCTTCGCCGACGCCGACGAGATCGCCACCGTGCTCCGGGAGGAACTGGGCGGCGACCCGGACGAGATCTTCGCCGAGTTCGACCCGGAGCCGATCGCGGCCGCGTCGATCGCGCAGGTGTACCGGGCGAAGCTGCGCGGCGGGCAGGACGTCGTCGTCAAGGTGCAGCGGCCCGGCGTCCAGGCCCTGGTCGACCGTGACCTCGACATCGTCCGCCGGGTGGCGGCCGCGCTGGACCAGCGCGCGGACTGGGCGCGTTCGCTCGGTGTCGTCGACCTCGCCGAAGGGTTCGCCGACGCGCTGGTCGAGGAACTCGATTTCCGCACGGAGGCCAGGAACATCGAGGCCGTCGCCGCTGCCTACCCCGGCACGGAGGTCGCGCTTCCGACCGTCCACAAAGAACTGTCCACCGAACGCGTCCTGGTGATGCGGCGCCTCGACGGCAAACCACTCGCCTCCGCCAGGGAGCAGGTCCCGGCCGCGGAGCGCGCCAAGCTCGCGCGGTCGATGCTGCGGTGTGTGCTCGGCCAGGTGATGGGCAGCGGCGTCTTCCACGCCGACCCGCATCCCGGCAACGTCCTGTTGCTCACCGACGGCAGGCTGGGCCTGCTCGACTTCGGTTCGGTCGGACGGCTGGACTCGGGACTGCGCGCCGGGTTGCAGAACCTGATCCTCGCCCTCGACCGAGGCGACCCGGCCGCGTTGCGCGACGGCCTGCTGGAGATCGTCGACCGGCCGGACGAGATCGAGGAGCAGCGGCTGGAGCGGGCGCTGGGTGCCTTGGTGGCCAAGCATTTCAACCACGGGCAGGCCCCGGATCTGGACATGTTCACCGACCTGTTCCGGGTGATCGCCGACTTCCGGCTCAGCGTGCCCCCGCCGATCGCCGCGGTGTTCCGCGCACTGGCCACTTTGGAGGGAACGCTGGCCGCGCTGGCGCCGGGATTCAACATCGTCGTCGAATCCCGCGCCTACGCCGCCGAGCAGGTGGGTGCCGGACTGCGGCCGGAGTCGTTGCGCGCCACCGCCACCAACGAACTGCTGGCGCTCCTGCCGGTGCTGCGCCGCTTGCCCCGCCGCGTCGACCGGATCGGCAACGCGCTGGAGCAGGGCAGGCTTTCGGTCAACGTCCGGCTGTTCTCCGACGAACGCGACCGCGACGTCGTCACCGGTCTGGTGCACGAAATCCTGCTGGCGTTCGTCGGCGCGGCCACCGGGCTGATGGCGGTGTTGCTGCTGGCGGGCGCGTCCGGCCCGGAGATGCTGCCCGGCGTCACACTGCACCAGATGTTCGGCTACAACCTGCTGGTGGTCAGTGCTCTGGTGGGATTGCGACTGCTTTTCGTCGTTTTCCGGCGGTCCGGGCAACGCTCACGATCGCCCCGATGACCCCGAGCACCTTGTCCAGCGGAACGGCGCCGTCACCCGGCGTCCCCGCGTAGATCCGCGAGTCGTTGGAGTTGTTCCGCTGATCGCCGCGAGATACACGGTGCCCGGCGGCACCTGGACGCTGAAGGGCTTCCCGTCGACAGTGATCAGCATACGCGCACGCCGTCACCGCCGCGCCGTATAGGTCGTTATACGATCGGGTGGCCGTGTGGAAGTACATGAAGGCCCCCTTCCTGTACCTAGGCGCAAGGAAGGGGGCCTTCATGTACTACGGCGACAGAGGTCAGACGGTGAAGCCGAGCGCCCGCAGTTGTTCGCGGCCGTCCTCGGTGATCTTCTCCGGGCCCCACGGCGGCATCCAGACCCAGTTGATCCGGAAGTCCTTGACCAGTCCCGTTCCGCCGCCGACGAGCGCGGCACCGGTCTGGTCTTCGATGACGTCGGTCAGCGGGCAGGCCGCGGACGTCAGCGTCATGTCGATGGTGGCGGTGTTGTCCGCCTCGACCCGGATGTCGTAGACCAGGCCGAGGTCCACGACGTTAATGCCCAGCTCGGGGTCGACGACGTCACGCATCGCCTCTTCGAGGTCCTCGACCTTCGCCACGTCGGCGGTGTCCGGGGCGGCGGTGGTCTCGGCGTCGAGGTCGGCGGCGGTGCGCCCCTCGCGGGTTTCGGTCTGCTGTTCGGTCATGCCGTCTCAACTCCGTTGGTCGTGCGGGCGACAGCGTCCTTGAACGCCATCCATCCGAGCAGGGCGCATTTCACGCGGGCCGGGTACTTGGCGACGCCGGCGAAGGCGATGCCGTCCTCCAGCACCTCCTCGTCCGGCTCGATCTGACCCTTGCCCTGCATCAGCTCGACGAAGGCGTCCATGGTGGTGAACGCCTCCTCCACGGTGTGCCCGACGACGAGATCCGTCAAGACCGACGTGGACGCCTGGCTGATCGAGCAACCTTGTCCCTCGTAGGAGATGTCGGCGACCTTCCCGTCGTCGACCTTCACCCGTAAGGTCACCTCGTCGCCGCAGGTCGGGTTGACCTGGAACGACTCGCCGTCGAACGGCTCGCGCAGACCGCGGCCGTGCGGGTTCTTGTAGTGGTCCAGGATGATCTCCTGGTACATGCTTTCGAGGTTCATCAGGCCACCCCGAAGAACTTCTGCGCCTCACGCACACCGTTCACCAGCGCGTCCACTTCGGACAGGGTGTTGTAGACGTAGAAAGACGCGCGCACGGTCGCCGGGACCGAGCAGGCCCGGTGCAGCGGCCACGCGCAGTGGTGCCCGACGCGGACGGCGATGCCGAGGCTGTCCAGCACCTGGCCCGAGTCGTGCGGGTGGACGCCGTCGATGACGAACGAGACCAGTCCGCCGCGGTCGGTCATGTCGGTGGGACCGATGATCCGCACGCCGGGGATCTCGCCGAGCCCGGCCAGCGCCGCCTCGGTGAGGACATGTTCGTGCGCGGCGACCCGGTCCATGCCGATCGACGACAAGTAGTCGGCGGCCGCGCCGAGGCCGACGGCCTGCGACGTCATGGGGGTGCCAGCCTCGAACCGCTGCGGCGGCGCGGCGAACGTGGTCTGCTCCATGCGGACCAGCTCGATCATCGAGCCACCGGTCAGGAACGGCGGCATCGCTTCGAGCAGCTCACGCTTGCCGTAGAGGACGCCGATACCGTACGGGCCGACCATCTTGTGCCCGGCGAAAGCGGCGAAGTCGACGTCCAGGTCGTGGAGGTCCACGGGGAAGTGCGGCACCGACTGGCAAGCGTCCAGCACGACCAGCGCGCCGGCCTTGCGGGCCTTCTCCACCAGGAACTTGACCGGGTTGATCGTGCCGAGCACGTTGGACTGGTGCGTGAATGCGAGCACCTTGGTCCGCTCGGTGATCAGTTCGTCCACATTGGACAGATCAAGACGGCCGTCCGCGGTGACGGAGAACCACTTCAGCGTCGCGCCGGTGCGCTGGCAGAGCTGCTGCCAAGGCACCAGGTTCGCGTGGTGCTCCATCTCGGTGATGACGATTTCGTCGCCGGGGCCGATCTTGAACCGTTCGGCGCCGGGACCGGCCGTGGCGGCGTTGCTCATCGCGTAGGCGACGAGGTTGATGCCCTCGGTGGCGTTCTTGGTGAACACCAGCTCGTGCGGGGAGGCGCCGACGAATTCCGCGATCCGCACGCGAGCGGATTCGTAGGCGTCGGTCGCCTCCTCGGCGAGCTGATGCGCGCCGCGGTGCACCGCGGCGTTCGAGGTCTCGAGGAACCGGCGCTCGGCTGCGAGCACCTGCGCCGGTTTCTGGGACGTCGCACCGGAATCCAGATACACCAAGGGTTTCCCGTCCCGCACGGTGCGGGTCAGGATGGGGAAGTCGGCCCTGATGGCCGCTACGTCCAGCGGTACAGAGTTAGCCGTGGTGGTGGTCATCGGGCCAACTCCTCTCGGTGTAGTCGTGAAGTTCAGTGATCAGACGGCGGCGGTCTCGGCGGAGCCGGTGTACTTGACGTACCCGTTCTCCTCCAGCTCTTCCGCGAGTTCCCGGCCGCCGGACTCGACGATCCTGCCGCCGGCGAAGACGTGCACGAAGTCGGGCGTGATGTGCCGCAGGATCCGCGTGTAGTGCGTGATCAGCATGACGCCGGCGTCGTTGCTGGCCTTGAACTCGTTGACGCCCTCGGACACGACGCGCAGCGCGTCGACGTCGAGGCCCGAGTCGGTCTCGTCGAGGATGGCGATCTTCGGCTTGAGCAGCGCCAGCTGCAGGATCTCGTGGCGCTTCTTCTCACCGCCGGAGAAGCCCTCGTTCACCGAACGCTCGGCGAACTCGGACGAGATCTCCAGCTTGCCCATCTCCTCCTTGACCTCCTTGACCCAGTGACGCAGCTTGGGGGCCTCGCCACGGACCGCGGTGGCCGCGGTGCGGAGGAAGTTGGACATGGACACGCCCGGGACCTCGACCGGGTACTGCATGGCGAGGAACAGGCCCGCGCGGGCGCGCTCGTCGACGCTCATCTCCAGCACGTCCTCACCGTCGAGCAGGACCTGCCCGGAGGTGACTTCGTACTTGGGGTGACCGGCGATGGCGTAGGACAGCGTGGACTTGCCCGAACCGTTGGGGCCCATGATCGCGTGGGTCTCGCCCGACTTGATGGTCAGGTTGACGCCCTTGAGGATCTCCTTGGGGCCCTCCTCGGTCGTGACCGAGGCGTGCAGATCCTTGATTTCCAGCGTAGGCATTTCTTTCCTAAAGTCTGATGTGGACGGACGAGGGCTTAGACGCCCACGGCTTCGAGCTCGGCTTCGATCGCGGCCTCGAGGCGCTCGCGCACCTCGGGAACGCCGATCTTGACCAGGATCTCGTGGAAGAACCCGCGTACGACCAGGCGCCGCGCGGCGTCCTCGCCGATTCCACGCGACTGGAGGTAGAACAACTGCTCGTCGTCGAACCTTCCCGTCGCGCTCGCGTGCCCGGCGCCTTCGATCTCGCCGGTCTCGATCTCCAGGTTCGGGATCGAGTCGGCCCGCGCGCCCGGCGTCAGCACCAGGTTGCGGTTGAGCTCGTAGGTGTCGGTGGCCTCGGCGGCCGCCCGGATCAGCACGTCGCCGACCCACACGGTGTGCGCGCCGTCGCCCTGCAGCGCGCCCTTGTACATCACCCGCGACTTGCAGTTCGGCACGGCGTGATCGACGAAGAGGCGGTGCTCCTGGTGCTGTCCTTCGTCCGCGAAGTACAGGCCGAGCATCTCGACGTCGCCGCCCTTGTCTGCGAAGGTCGCCGTCGGCGAGACGCGGACGAGGTCTCCGCCCAGGGTGATGACGATGTGCTTGAGCGTGGCGTCGCGGCCGAGCTTGAGGTGCTGCTCGGACACGTGCACCGCGTCGTCGGCCCAGTCCTGGACGCTGACCACGGTCACGTTCGCCGAATCGCCGATGACGAACTCGACGTTGTCGGCGTAGGTGCCGGAGCCGGCGTGGTCGAGGACGATGACGGCCTCGGAGAACTGCTCGGCGCGGACCTGGAGGTGCCCGTAAGCGACTTGGCCCTCACCGGGGCCGGTGATCTTCACCGTCGACGGCTTCGACGCCTTGGTCTCCTTGGGCACCGTGATGACGGTGGCCTCGGTGAACGAGGAGTAGGCCTGCGCGGCGATCCGGTCGCTCGGGACACCGGCGACGCCGAGGCGCTCGTCGTCCCGGCCGACCTGTTCGATCTTCAGTTCGGGCGCGGCGTCGGCCTCGACGGTGGCCGAACCCGAGGCGGTGGCGGACCCGTCGTGCAGTCCGCGCAGCCGCTTCATCGGAGTGAAGCGCCAGTTCTCCTCACGGCCGCCGGGGACCTCGAAGGCCTCGACGTCATGAGAGGTGAACCGCTCCGCGCGGGAGGTGGCCGGCACAACTGTGCCTCCAGAGCCGGCGGGCTCGCCAACCCCCTCGCGCATCGCTTCGGAAACGTTGTTCTCGGTAACCGACATGACTAGCCGACGGACCCTTCCATCTGAAGCTCGATCAGGCGGTTCAGCTCGAGCGCGTACTCCATCGGCAGCTCACGCGCGATGGGCTCGACGAACCCGCGCACGATCATCGCCATGGCCTCGGCCTCGTCGAGACCGCGCGACATGAGGTAGAACATCTGGTCTTCGCTGACCTTCGAGACGGTCGCCTCGTGGCCCATCGAGACCTCGTCGTTGCGGATGTCGACGTACGGATACGTGTCCGACCGCGAGATCGTGTCGACCAGCAGCGCGTCACAGACCACGCTGGACCGCGAGTGGTGCGCCCGCTTCGCGATCTTGATCAGGCCGCGGTAGGAGGTGCGGCCACCGCCGCGCGCCACCGACTTCGACACGATGGTCGAGGAGGTGTGCGGCGCCAGGTGCTCCATCTTCGCGCCGGCGTCCTGGTGCTGGCCTTCGCCGGCGAACGCGACCGAGAGGACCTCGCCCTTGGCGTGCTCGCCCATGAGGAACACGGACGGGTACTTCATGGTGACCTTGGAACCGATGTTGCCGTCGATCCACTCCATGGTCGCGCCCTCTTCGCATTTGGCGCGCTTGGTGACCAGGTTGTAGACGTTGTTCGACCAGTTCTGGATGGTCGTGTAACGGCAGCGGGCGCCCTTCTTCACGATGATCTCCACGACCGCCGAGTGCAGCGAGTCGGACTGGTAGATCGGCGCGGTGCAACCCTCGACGTAGTGCACGTAGGCGTCTTCGTCGACGATGATCAGGGTCCGCTCGAACTGGCCCATGTTCTCGGTGTTGATCCGGAAGTAGGCCTGGAGCGGGATGTCCACCTTGACGCCCTTGGGCACGTAGATGAACGAGCCACCGGACCACACCGCGGTGTTCAGCGCGGAGAACTTGTTGTCCCCGGCCGGGATCACGGAGCCGAAGTACTCCTTGAAGATCTCCGGGTGCTCCTTGAGCGCGGTGTCGGTGTCCAGGAACAGGACGCCCTGTGCCTCCAGATCCTCACGGATCGAGTGGTAGACGACCTCGGACTCGTACTGCGCGGCGACACCGGCGACGAGACGCTGCTTCTCCGCCTCCGGGATGCCGAGCCGGTCATACGTGTTCTTGATGTCCTCGGGCAGGTCCTCCCAGGAGGTGGCCTGCTTCTCACTGGACCGCACGAAGTACTTGATGTTGTCGAAGTCGATCCCGGAGAGGTCCGCACCCCAGTTGGGCATGGGCTTCAGATCGAAAAGCTTGAGCGCCTTGAGTCGCGCTTCGCGCATCCACTCCGGCTCGGACTTCTTCGAGGAGATGTCGGTGACGACGTCCTCGTTGAGTCCACGACGGGCCGTTGAGCCCGCCTCGTCGGAGTCCGCCCAGCCGAACGCATACTTGCCAAGGGACTCGATGGTCTCTTCCTGGCTCATGGGCGCGGTGGTGGGAGTGCGCTGCTCGGCAGCGGCAGTCATGCGGGTTTCCCTCCATTCGGGATCCGTGCTGTACGCCCTGGGGAGGGCGCCGTGCTTCCCGGCCGGGGTGTGGCCGGGTGACCCGCCGAAGCGACGGGTACGTGTGTGGTGCACGCGTTGTCACCGCGTGCGATGGTCGCCAGTCGCTGCACGTGGGTACCCAGCAGATGCGCGAAAGCCTCGGTTTCGGCTTCGCACAACTGAGGGAACTCGGCGGCGACGTGGGCGACCGGGCAATGGTGCTGGCACAGCTGTTCACCAACCCCGACCTGACGGGTCGACGCAGCGTAACCCTCCCTGGTCAGCGCCGCAGCGAGGGCCTCGGCGCGGGCGGCGGGATCCGTGTGCTTGGTGATGGCCTCTTGATGCGGGCCGACCAGCGAAGCGACACGGGCTTCCGCGAAGGCCTTCACGGCGTCTTCGCCGGCGTGATCGGAGAGGAAGCGGATGGCCGAGGACGCGAGGTCGTCGTACGCGTGCCCGAACCGGGCGCGGCCCGCTTCGGTGAGCAGGAAGTTCTTGGCGGGACGGCCTCGTCCGCGGGGGCCGCGGCGGGGCGCGTCGCGGGTCTCGGCCTCGCCGTCGGCCAGAAGCGCGTCCAGATGACGGCGGACGGCGGCGGCGCTGATCCCCAGCTGCTCGGCGACCACGACGGCGGTCATCGGACCCTGTTCCAGCAGCAAACGGGCCACTTCGTGCCTGGTCCGACCCTCGGGACCGACCTGCGCGGGGACAGGCTGGACCTCGGCGCGGAGCATGTCGCCACCGGCCTCGTCCTGCGTCCCCATCTTTTTCACAACACAAGTGTGACGTATTTCCGGGGAGGCCGCAAAGAGGGGTGCCTCACGGAGTGGCGTGGATCACGTCGACCGGTGATCTCCCGGAGGTAACCACGTACTCGTTCAGTCTGTTCCCGCGATCGCTACCCTTCGTGCGTGGCAGTGGGCGAACACCCGGCGCAGCGGGACACGGACGGGACGGGACCGGAAGACCCGGCGTCGGGATCGGTGGCGACGCTGTCCCCGGCACGCCCGCACGAATCCGAGCCGCTCGACGACAAGGAACTGCGCGGGCTGAACGTGGTCCGCCGGTTCGGCGCGGTCGGTTCCCTGTTCCTCGCCCTCGGCTCGCTCGGCGCGGGCGCCGCGCCGGTGATCAACCCGGTCCAGGAGATCCCGGTCCTGCGGCTGTTCACCCGGATCCCCACCGTCTCGCTCGCGATGGGCCTCGCCGGGATGGCGATCATCGTGCTCAGCTGGCTGATGCTGGGCCGGTTCGCGCAGCCCGCGCGCCGCCGCCTCGCCACCCAGGGCCAGCTCGCCCGCACCATCGCGCTCTGGTGCGCGCCGCTGCTGGTCATCCCGCCGCTGTTCTCTCGCGACGTCTACAGCTATCTCGCGCAGAGCGAGATCGTGGCGCGCGGGATGGACCCGTACTCCCTCGGCCCCGCCGAAGCACTCGGTGTCTCCGATCCGCTGACCTCGGGTGTCTCCAACATGTGGCGCGAGACCCCGGCGCCCTACGGCCCGCTGCTGCTGCGCCTCGGCGGCTGGCTCGCCCCGCTGAGCAACGGGAGCATCGTCACCGGTGTCCTGCTGCAACGAGGGCTCGCGCTGATCGGCGTCATCCTGATCATCTGGGCGCTGCCCCGGCTGGCCAGGCGGTTCGGCGTGCAGCCCGCCACCGCGCTGTGGCTCGGCGCGGCGAACCCGCTGCTGATCTTCCATTTCGTCGCGGGCGCCCACAACGACGCGCTGGCGATCGGCCTCATGGTGGCCGGGCTGGAGATCGGCATCAGCCGGATGCCGGTGCGGTTCAAGGGCGACACTCCCCCGCCGCTGGCCAAGGGCGAACTCCTGTTCATCGGGCTCGGGGTGGCGATCATCACCCTCGGCGTCGCGGTGAAGCTGAACGCGATCCTGGCGCTGCCGTTTTTCACGGTGATGGTGGCGAGACGCTGGCACGGCAGGCTCAAGGACCTGCTCACCGCGGCGGCGCCGATGGCACTGCTGTTCGGCGTCGTGCTGGTCGCGGTCTGTTACGGCACCGGACTCGGCTTCGGCTGGGTCGGCGCGCTGGGGACGCCGGGCCTGGTGCGCTCGTGGATCTCGCCGACCTCGGAACTCGCCGCGCTCGGCGGTGTCCTCGGCATCGCGCTCGGCCTCGGCAACCACACCAACGCGCTGGTACCGATCCTCGGCTCGCTCGGCTATCTCGTGGCGGGGGCGGTGACGGTCAAGTTCCTCTGGGACAGCTTCAAATGGCGCTACCGGCCGATGATCGGCCTCGGGGTCTCGCTCGGCGCGGTGATGGTCCTGCACGTCGCGCTGCAACCCTGGTACCTGCTGTGGGCGATCATCCCGCTCGCCGCGTCCGCGGGGACCTCGCGATTCCGCATCGCCGCGACGATCGTCACCGCCGTCCTGCCGTTCCTGCTGCCCACGACGGGCAGCACCTTCGACGGCCGCGGTTACGTCCTGCCGTTCGCGTGGGCCGCCGCGGGGGCGATCACGCTTCTGGGGCTGTTCGTCGTCCACCGCGTCTCGCCGCTGCTGCTGTCCAGATCGTCCCCGGAGCGTTCGGTCCCGGCGTGACGCCGTATCGTGACCTGTCGTGAACACCCCCGCCGTCGAGATCACCGGGCTGGTGAAACGCTACGGATCCACCACCGCGGTCGACGGACTCGACCTGCGGATGGAACGTGGCACACTGCTTGCTCTGCTCGGCCCGAACGGGGCCGGCAAGACCACCACCGTCGAGATCTGCGAAGGCTTCCTGCGCGCTGACGACGGCGAAGTCCGCGTGCTGGGCATGGACCCGTCACGGGACGGGCCGGCGCTGCGGCCGCGGATCGGCGTGATGCCCCAGGGCGGCGGCGCGTATCCCGGCGTCCGCGCCGACGAGATGCTCGGACTGGTCGCGGCGTGTGCCGCGAACCCGCTCGATCCCGCCTGGCTGCTGGATGTCCTCGGTCTCGCCGGAGCGCGGAAGAGGCCGTTCAAACGCCTTTCCGGCGGACAGCAGCAGCGGCTTTCCCTCGCCTGCGCGCTCGTCGGACGCCCGGAACTGCTCTTCCTCGACGAGCCGACAGCGGGTATGGACCCGCAGGCCCGTCGCCTGGTCTGGGATCTGCTCGGCGCACTGCGCACCGACGGGGTCAGCGTGCTGCTCACCACGCATCTGATGGAAGAGGCCGAAACGCTGGCCGACACCGTGGTGATCGTGGACCACGGCAAGGTCGTCGTCGAAGGCTCCCCGCAGTCGCTGACCGTCGACGCGGGCGAAGCCGTGCAGATGCGTTTCAAGGCGCGTACGCGGCTCGACACCGGTCTGCTGACCGCGGCCCTGCCCGAGGGTCACCTCGTCCACGAGTCCGCGCCGGGGACGTACCTCGTCGAGGGCGCGATCGACCCGCAGGTGGTGTCGACGGTGACGGCGTGGTGCGCGCAGCAGGGCGTCATGCCCGAGGAACTCCAGGTCGGCAGGCGCACGCTGGAAGAGGTCTTCCTGGAGCTGACCGGACGGGAACTGCGCGCATGACGACACTGCCTACGCCGCCGCCCGCTCCCCGATTCGCCGCGGGCACCTTCACCCCCGCCCCCGGCCGCGGTTCGCTCGGCAAGATGCTGCGCACGCACGCGAAGATCGAGGCGAGCCTGACCCTGCGCCACGGCGAGCAGATCCTGCTGACCCTGCTCATCCCGCTCGCGCTGCTGATCGGCTTGTCGCTGCTGGACATCCTGCCGTCGTCGCAGCTCGGTTCGGCGTCCAAAGTGGACTGGATCACGCCGAGGATCCTGGCGCTGGCGGTGATGTCGTCGGCGTTCACCGGACAGGCCATCGCACTCGGCTTCGATCGCCGTTATGGCGTCCTGAAACGACTTTCCGCCACCGCGCTGCCCCGCTGGCTGCTCGTCGCGGGCCGGGTGACCGCCGCGCTGGTCGTGGTCGCGTTGCAGGCCGTGATCCTCGGTGCCGTGGCCGCGCTGCTGGGCTGGTCGCCGTCGCCCGGCGGGATCCTCGGTGCGATCCCGTTCCTGATCGCTGGCACGTTCGCGTTCGGCGCGCTGGGGTTGTTGCTCGGCGGGGCACTGCGGGCGGAAGCCGTACTGGCGCTGGCGAACATCGTCTGGTTCGTGCTGCTGCTCGCCGGTGGCATCCTGCTGGCGCCGTCGACGATGCCGTCCGGTGTCGCGACGATCGTCGAGTTGCTGCCCTCGGGCGCGCTCGCCGAAGGACTGCGGTCGGTGCTGCTGGACGGCTCGTTCGGCTGGGGCCCGTTCGCGGTCCTCGTCGGCTGGGGCGTCGTCGCCGGTGCGCTGGCGAGTAAGACCACGAAGCTCACCTGAGGCGGCGGACACAGCGGATACGGCCGGTGACACGCTCTCAGCAACGGCGTTCTAGCATCGGAGGCGTGCCGTTCCAGAGCCTTGTAGCGCGTCTGCCGTATCCCTCGTCCGCGGTCCAGCGAGCGGTCGCGATGGCGGCGGTGATCGCACAGGCCGGAATCGGCGTCACCGGCTCGATCGTCCGGGTCACCGGCTCGGGCCTCGGCTGCCCGACCTGGCCGCAGTGCGTCGAAGGCAGCATCGTGCCGGTGGCGCACCCCGAATTCGACGCGCTCACCCAATGGATCGAGTTCGGCAACCGGATGCTGACCGGCGTCGTCATCGCCGTCGCCGCGCTGTGCGTGATCACCGCGTGGCGCGTGCAGATCGAGCACCCGAGCCGCCGCCGTCTGGTGAAGCTGGCCTGGACGATGCCCGCGGGCGTGCTGCTGCAGGCCGTCGTCGGCGGGATCACCGTGCTCGCGAAGCTCGAATGGTGGACAGTCGCGCTCCACTTCCTGGCCTCCACTCCCCTGGTCTGGCTCGCGGTCCTGCTTTTGCGCGCCTTCGAGGAGGGTGACGAGCCCGCCCGCTGGCTCATCCCGGACGCGGGCCGCAAGACGCTGATCGTGCTCGCCGCCGCGATGTGGGCCGTCCTGGTCGCGGGCACCACGGTCACCGGCGCGGGCCCGCACGGCGGCGACCCCGGCACCCACCGGTTCCAGGCGCCGATCGAGACGCTCACGCAGATCCACGGCGGCCTGCTGGTGGCCTACCTGATCGTGCTGGTCGTGTTCGGGCTCCAGCTGATGCGTGGCAGCACGCCGAAGCAGCTGTGGCGGCGGTACACCCTCGTCTGGGTCATCGCTCTCGCACAGGGTGTCCTGGGCTCGGTGCAGTACGCGCTGGGTGTGCCGGAGGCGCTGGTCTCGTTCCACGTCCTCGGCTCCGCGCTGGTGATCGTCTCCACGGCGGCACTGTGGTGCGGATCACGAGATCGCGGTCCGGCGCCGGTTTCCCACGCCGCTGACCGGGAACTCGCCACTTCGAACTGACTCCCTGGCAAACCGGACGTAACCCCCGGGCGGCGTGCTCGCCAGACACTGCCCTTACGCTGCGTTTCGGTGCCCCACACGGGGGTCACCTCCGAGTCGAGGCACGAGGTGTCGCATGACCGCCAGCACGGAGCCGGACGCACCGGCCAGTCAGTCCAAGCCCCTGATCTCCCACCGTCGAGGGTCCGGGGAGATGTTAATACTCAAGACCTTCCTGCTGGTCCCGTTCGTCGCGCTGCTCGCCGCCGTGCCCATCGTGTGGGGCTGGGGCATGACTTGGGTCGATCTCGCGCTGGCGGCCGTGTTCTACACCGTCGGGACGCTGGGGGTGACCGTCGGCTACCACCGCTACTTCACCCACGGTGCGTTCAAGGCCGGACGCCCGCTGCGGATCGCGCTCGCGATCGCCGGTGGTTTCGCGGTGCAGGGGTCGGTCATCTTCTGGGTGGCCAGCCACCGCCGTCACCACGCCTTCGCCGACCGCGAAGGCGACCCGCACTCCCCCTGGCTGTTCGGGACGTCGCCCACGGCGCTGCTGCGCGGGTTCTGGCACGCGCACATGGGCTGGATGTTCAGCCGCGAGGTGACCAACTACGAGCGCTTCGCGCCGGACCTGGTGGCCGACAAGGATCTTCGCGTCGTGAACCGCTACTTCTGGCTGTGGATCACGCTCAGCCTCGCGCTGCCCGCCGTACTCGGCGGACTGATCAGCTGGTCTTGGTGGGGTGCGGTGACCGGGTTCTTCTGGGCCGGGCTGGTCCGGATCGCGTTCCTGCACCACGTCAGCTGGTCGGTGAACTCGATCTGCCACCTGATCGGCGAGCGCCCGTTCGCCAGCCGTGACAAGGCGGCGAACTTCTGGCCGCTGGCGATTCTGTCCATGGGCGAGTCGTGGCACAACTCCCACCACGCCGACCCGACCTGCGCGCGGCACGGTGTCCTGCGCGGACAGGTCGACGTCTCGGCGCGCCTGATCTGGCTGTTCGAGAAGTTCGGCTGGGCGCGGGACGTGCGGTGGCCGAAGCCGGAACGCCTGGCCGCCAAACGCGTGAAACCCGCCTGACACTCGCCTGCCCCCTTCGCGATTCGTCCTCTAGTTGCGGTACTTGCACACGCATATACCGCAACTAGAGGACGAATCGCGTCAGGCGAGTTGCTGCCGTACGGCCGAGGCGAAGCGCCAAGCGGCCGCGGCGTCGGTCTGACGGAAACCGAGCGACGGCTCGACGAGTTCCAGTTCCAGCAGCAGCGGCTTGCCGTCCGGACCGGCGACGAGGTCGACGCGGGCGTAGAGCAGTTCCGCGCGCAGGATGCCGAGCAGCGCCGCCGTCGCGTCAAGAACGTCCTCGGCCAAGGCACGGAATCCCGCGGCGGGCTGCACGGGCGCGAGCTTTTCCGTCACGTACAGACCGGATTCGTCGACTTCCCTGCCCCTGCCCAGCATCGCGGCCTTCGAGAAAGCGTGCGAGTAGACGCCGCCGAAGTACACCAGCGCGAACTCGCCTTCACTGTCCACACTGGACTGATACGGCTGCATCACCGCGGTGTGGCCTTCGCCGTGAAGACTCTTCAGATGCGACACGGCCTCGTCGGCGCGGGCGGCGGTGAACTTCCCGACGCCCCGGGATCCGGCACCGACCGCGGGCTTCAGCACGAAATCGCCCTTGGGCCAGCGCGGGGTGTCGTCATCCGGCGCGATCAGCGTCGTCGGCACGACCGCGACCCCGGCGTCGCCGAGTTCGGCCAGATAGGCTTTGTCGGTGTTCCAGCGCGCGACTTCGGCCGAATTGGACAGCGCGGGCACGGTTTCGGTCCAGGACAGGAACTCGTCACGGCGCTCGGCGTAGTCCCAGGTGGCGCGCAGCACGACGATGTCCGCGGCGCCGAAGTCGACGGTCGTGTCGTCCCAGACGGCCCAGCGGGTCTTGAAGCCGAGGTCGGCCATCGCCTCGGGAACGGCGTGCTCGTCACCGTCACCTTCCGGCAGCGTGGAGCAAGCGACGAAGATCGCGGAGCCGCTCACTTGCCGGCCATCCGGCGGCGGTGCTCGGCACCGATCTTGGTGGCCTTCACGGTCTCGCTGTCCCATTCGGCGGGCTCGAGGTCTTCGACGGCCTCGACCAGCGCCTCGCCCGCCTCGGTGGAGGCGACGATGACGTCACCGAGCGCGCCGTCGGCGCCCACGAGCACGACCCTGGCGCCGGCTCGGCCGATGTTCTCCACCACCGCGCGCGACGGCTTCCCGTGCCGCTTGACGAAGTCGCGGGCGGCCGCGACCTGGCGCGACGTGGGGGCGGCGGTCTCGGTCTTCTCTTCGGTCTCAGCCACGGCCCGAGCTTAACCGCGAAAGGCCCGGGACGCGGAATAACCGTGGCGTCGGCCATAGTTGTCCCGGTCGGAACGACCTTGAACGAGGAGGATGTATGCCCACGGCAGTGCAGATCCGGCGAACCGGCGGTCCCGAAGTCCTCGAGCCGACGCAAGTCGAGGTCGGCGAACCCGGTGCCGGGGAACTGCTGGTGGACGTCGCCGCGGCGGGCGTCAACTACATCGACACCTACCACCGCGAGGGCATCTACCCGGTCGGCACGCCGTTCATCCTGGGCATGGAGGGCGCCGGCACGGTCGCCGCGATCGGCGACGGCGTGACCGGTTTCGCCGTGGGCGACCGGGTCGCCTGGCAGGGTTCGCTCGGCAGCTACGCCCAGCGCCGTCTGCTCCCCGCCGCGGTCGCGGTGAAGATCCCGGACGGCGTGACCGAGGAGACCGCCGCCGCCACGATGCTCCAGGGCGTCACCGCGCACGCGCTGACCGCCTCGACCTACGAGGTCAAGGCCGGTGACGACGTCCTCGTCCACGCCGCCGCGGGCGGGATGGGGCTGCTGCTGGTCCAGCTGGCCAAGGCCCGCGGCGCGCGGGTGATCGGCACCGTCTCCACCGCCGAGAAGGCCGAACTCGCCAAGGCGGCGGGCGCGGACGACGTCATCCGCTACGACCAGGTCGACTTCGCCGAGGCGGCCCGCGAACTCACCGGCGGCAAGGGCGTCGCAGTGGTCTACGACGGCGTCGGCAAGTCCACTGTGGACGGCAGCCTGGCGAGCCTGAAGATCCGCGGCCTGCTCGCCCTCTACGGCGCGGCCAGCGGCCCGGTGCCGCCGATCGACCCGCAACTGCTCAACCGCAGTGGCTCGGTGTACCTCACCCGCCCGACCTCCGCGCACTACGTGCTCACCCGTGAGGAACTGGAGTGGCGGGTGAACGAACTGTTCACCGCCGTCGGAGACGGCTCGCTGAACATCCGGATCGGCGGCCGCTACCCGCTGGCCGACGCCCGTCAGGCGCACGAAGACCTCCAGGGCCGCCGCACCACCGGCAAGCTCCTGCTGATCCCGTGACCGTGACCTGGCCGGAGGAGGTCCGGCTCACCGGGGAAGATGTCGTGCTGCGCGACTGGATCGAAGACGACGTCGCGTTCATGCCCGGCCTGTTCGACAACCCCGCTGTCGCTCGTTTCACGCCGTTGCCGTCCCCTTTCGACGAGGTGGCGGCGAAGGGGCACTACGAGAAGAGTCTCGCCCGCCGCACCGAGGGGACGGGGCGGCGGCTGGCCATCACGGTCGACGGCGGCGAGCCGCTCGGCGAGGTGGTGTTGTTCCTGAAGGACGATGCGGCCGAACTCGGCTACGCGGTCGGCCCGGCCCACCGCGGGCAAGACCTCGCGGCGCGGGCTCTTCGGGTGCTCACCGCTTATGCGCTGGACCTCGGTCTCGGACCGCTCCAGCTGAAGATCGACGCGCGGAACGCGGCCAGCGAGGCCGTCGCTCGCCGCGTCGGCTACGCCGTGACCGACAGGGAACCTGAGGTGAAGGTCGAGAAGGGCCTGGAGATCACCCTGCTCACCTGGGAGTACCGCGACTGAAGGGGACTTTCCCCGCATCGCATGCAGCGAAAGGGCCCTTCATCGCGTGAGATGCGGTGAAGGGCCCCTTCAGCTCCTGCCGGCATCAGCCCTTGTCGGTCGGGACGCTCACCGCGTCGGTCACGAACACCAGGGTCTCGTTCGGCTCGATGCCGTTGCCGCCCTGGCCGTAACCGAGGTCCGGCGGGATGATCAGCAGTCGCCGCGCGCCCTGCTTGATCCCTTCGAGCCCCTGGTCCCAGCCCTTGATGACCATGCCGGCGCCGAGCGTCAGCTCGAACGGCTCGCCGCGGTCGAACGAGCTGTCCAACTTCTGCTTGTTGGACCAGGTGACCAGCGAGTAGTTCATCCCCAGCTTCGCGCCGGCCTTGGCACCCTCACCAGTGCCGGGCTCGAGGTCCTTGGTGATGAGCTTCTTCGGCGGGTCGCAGTCGTCCGGGATGGTGATGGTCGGCGCTTCCCCGAACTTCCCGGTGGTCTTGACGTCGTCGGCCGTGCACTCCTTGCCCTTCGAAGCGGGCGGGGCCTGCGACGTCGCCGACGCGGGTGCCGCGCCGGAGGACGACTGGGCGGAACCTGCGGTGTTCGCTTTCTCGCCACAGGCCGCCAGGGCGAGGACGCCCGCGCCGATGACCACGATCTTGCCGAATGTGCGCATGCGGCAGACCTTAGCCAAGACCCTCCAGCGCCGGTACAAGGTCACCGGTCTGCACTACACCCATCCGACGGGTCGCCCTGGTCAGGGCCACATAAAGATCGTTGAGCCCGCGCGGGGACTCGGCGACGACCTGGTCCGGGGCGACCAGCACCACCGAATCGAACTCCAGGCCCTTCGCCCGCTCCACCGCCATCACCGACACCCGGTCCCCTGCCTCACTGAGCGCCTCCGACACCGTCTCGATCAGCGGGACCGGGCAAAGCACGGCGACCGTCCCACCGTCCACAGCGGACAGTTCGGCCTCGACGAGACCGGGCAGCGCGGCGGCGAGTTCCGCCGGGTCCACGGAACGCAGCCACGGCTCGAAACCCGTCTCCCGCACCGAAACCGGCGCTTCCAGCTCGGGATTGACGTCGGCGAGCACGCGGGACGCGACGGCCATGATCTCCGCCGGGGTCCGGTAGTTCACGGTCAGCTCTTCGAGCCGCCAACGATCTGCGACGTACGGCGAGAGCACTTCCCCCCACGATCGCGCGCCACCGGAAGCGCCGGTCTGGGCGACGTCACCGACCAGCGTCATCGACCGGTTCGGAGACCGGCGCATCAGCAGCCGCCAGTCCATCGCGGTCAGCTCCTGCGCCTCGTCGACGATCACGTGCCCGAAGGTCCAGGTCCGGTCCTGGGCGGCCCGCTGTGCCGCGGTCATCTCACTGCGGCGCTGCTGGCGTTCGGCGAACAGTTCGGCGTCGAGGACGTCACCCACCCGCAGCAGTTCCTCGTCGACGATCTCCTCGTCCTGTTCGAGGATGTCGAGCACGCCTTCCGCGTAGGCGCGGTCTTCCCGCTCCCGGCGGGCACGCTCGGCCCTGGCGTCGGTGTCGTCCTCGCCGAGCAGCTCGGCGAGTTCGTCGAGCAGCGGGACGTCGGCCGGGCTCCACTTGGCGTCCGTTGGGCTGAAAAGGTGCTCACGATCGGTCTCCGACAAGACCTTCCCGGCCGCGCCGCGCAACCGTTCGCGGTCGGCGAACAGCTCGTCGAGGACGATTTCGGGAGTGAGTGTCGGCCACAGCCCGTCGATCGCGGCGGCCACGTTCCGGTCGGCGGCGACCTCGGCGCGGATGTCCTGGACGTCGCGCGCGTCGAGCAGGTCCTCCCCCAGTTTGCGGGCGGCCTGGCGGGTCAGGGCGTCGAGGAGGTCGGAGACGAAGATCCGCCGCGCGAGGTTGTGCGGACGGCGCGACCGGCGGGCCCGCGTCCTGGCTTCGGTGCAGGTCTTGCGGTCGAGCATCAGGATCTCGCGTTCGAACTCGATCTCCAGCACCGGTTCCGGCACGCGCTGGCGATCGCGGACGGCGTTGGCGAGCACGTCGGCCATCACCGGACGGCCCTTGATCTCCGCGGCCTCGCGGGTGACCGGGCCGACGGCGTCCAGGCCCGGGTACAGCTGGCCGATCGTGGCCAGCAGCACCCCGGTCTCGCCCAGCGACGGCAGGACCTGCCCGATGTAGCGGAGAAAGGTGCTGTTCGGCCCGACCACCAGCACGCCGCGCGTGGTGAGCTGCTGCCGGTGCGTGTAGAGCAGGTACGCCGCGCGGTGCAGCGCGACCGCGGTCTTGCCGGTGCCCGGGCCGCCCTGGACCACCAGGACGCCGTTCGGCGAAGCGCGGATGATGCGGTCCTGCTCGGCCTGGATGGTGGCGACGATGTCGCTCATCTCACCGGTGCGACGGCGTTCGAGCGCGGCCAGCAGCGCCGCCTCCCCCGCGAGACCGAGGTCCTGGCCCTGGTCGGCGGCGGAGAGATCGAGGATCTCGTCGTCGACGCCGACGACCTTGCGGCTCAGCGACCGGATGTGGCGACGGCGGCGGACGCCTTCGGGCGAGGCGGCGGTGGCCAGGTAGAAGGGCCGCGCGACCGGCGCACGCCAGTCGACCAGCAGCGGGCGGTACTCGTCGTCCTCGTCGAACAGCCCGAGCCGCCCGATGTAGGTGGTCTCCTCGGCGTGCTCGGGCAAGAAGTCGAGACGGCCGAAGCACAGGCCCTGCTCGACGGAGCTCAGCTGGGACAACCTGTCGGTGTACAGCGTCGTGGCGACGTCGCGTTCGGTGCGCGCCTGCGGGGTGCCGCCGGTCTGGCGCAGCGTCTGGTCGAGCCTGCGCTGCGCGTCGACGCGTTCGGCGTCGAGTTTGCGGTAAAGGGTGGTGACGTACTCCTGCTCGAGCGCGACGTCCCGCTCGAGCGCGTCGAGTTCCCGGTCCGGGGACACAGACAAAAGCAGCCTGCTTTCGAGAGGTGGGACAAGGGGCCGAAAGGGTTACAACGGCGCCCGCCATCATCTCATTCTCGCGTGCGCACGCGGACCAGGAGCAAGGCAGCCTGGAAGACGCCCCCAACGCAATTCGTCCTCTAGTTGCGGTAGTTGAGCGTGCAACTACCGCAACTAGAGGACGAATTGCGGGACGGGGAGGAGCGTCAGAAGGGCAGGCCGATGGCGGGGAGGCCGATGGCCGAGTCGACGGCCAGCGCGACGAACACGATCATCAGGTATGTGTTCGACCGGTGGAACAGCGACATCGGCTTGGTTTCCTCGCCGCGCCGCACCGCCGCGTTCAGGCTGTGCGCGTAGAAGAGGAACCAGCCGCCCGCCAGGATCGCGAACGTAGTGTAGATCCAGCTCGTCACCGGGACCAGCAGCAGCGTCCAGGCGACCATCACCCACGAGTAGATGACGATCTGCCGCGCCACGTGCTGCGGGGTGGCGACCACCGGCAGCATCGGCACGCCGGCGCGCTCGTAGTCGTCGCGGTACTTCATGCCCAGCGCCCAGGTGTGCGGCGGGGTCCAGAAGAAGATGACACCGAACATCACGAACGCGGGCCACTCGACGGTGCCGGTGACGGCGGCCCAGCCGATGACGACCGGCATGCAGCCCGCCGCCCCGCCCCAGACCACATTCTGTGACGTACGCCGCTTCAGCACCAGCGTGTAGACGAAGATGTAGAACAGGATCGTCGCGATCGCGAGGATCGCCGAGAGCAGATTCACCGTGAAATAGAGCACGACTGCCGACAGCACGCCGAGCACGAGACCGAAGATCAGCGCGCCGCGGCGGGGTACCGATTCCTTCACCAGCGGACGGCGCTTGGTGCGGTTCATCACCTTGTCGATGTCCGCGTCGATGACGCAGTTCAAGGCGTTGGCGCTACCGGCGGCCATGGTGCCGCCCACGAGCGTCGCGAGTACCAGCCACGGCGACGGGGTTTCCCGGCCTGCCAGGAACATCGCGGGAATCGTGGTGACGAGGAGGAGTTCGATCACCCTGGGCTTCGCGAGGGCGGCGTACGCGCCGACGACCTGGCGGATTGTTCGCCGGCCACCGTGCGGTCGTTCACCGGTCGGATGTACGGCGCTGGTGCTGTCACTGCGTCCGTGCGCAGCGTTCACCAACGACATTTCACTCCCTGCGTCAGTTTTCGGGCCGGGGCCCACCAGGCTTCCGGGTGATGTGGCGGGCCCCGGATCCCTGCGTTCTGAACCCTTCCTCGATGTTAGACGTGCTGTTTCCAGAGGGTGATCGCGGGTCCTCGACCGGCCGAACCATTAGGCTGGCCGCGGTAGGTCGCGGCGTACCTGAAGCGAACGGCCCGGAGCAGGAATATCGTCCCTTCCGGATCGATTGAGATTAATAGCGGTACACGTGGGTTACCCATGAGGGAAGAGAAGCCACAACCTGATGACGGGGAGTTCGAGTTCAGTGTCCGAAACCGCCTCTACCAGCGAGAAGAACCCACTCCTCCGGCGCAACCTGCCCGCCGACTGGACCGAGAACGACACGCGGGCCGTCGACACCGTTCGGGTGCTCGCCGCGGACGCGGTCGAGAACTGCGGCAGCGGTCACCCCGGCACCGCGATGAGCTTGGCGCCGCTCGCCTACACGCTCTTCCAGCGGACGCTGCGTCATGACCCGGCGGACCCCGAGTGGCCCGCCCGCGACCGCTTCATCCTCTCCGCGGGGCACTCGAGCCTGACCCTCTACATCCAGCTGTACCTCGCTGGGTTCGGCCTGGAGCTGGAAGACCTGAAGCAGCTCCGCAAGTGGAACTCGAAGACCCCCGGTCACCCGGAGTACCGCCACACCAAGGGCATCGAGACCACCACCGGCCCGCTCGGCCAGGGCCTGGCCAACGGTGTCGGCATGGCGATGGCGGCCCGCCGCGAGCGCGGCCTGCTGGACCCGGAGCCCGCCGTCGGCGAGAGCATCTTCGACCACCACATCTACGTGATCGCCTCCGACGGTGACATCGAAGAGGGCGTCACCGCCGAAGCCTCGTCGATCGCCGGCCGCCAGGAGCTGGGCAACCTCATCGTCTTCTGGGACGACAACGAGATCTCGATCGAGGACGACACCAAGATCGCGCTGTCCGAGGACGTCGTGAAGCGCTACGAGGCCTACGGGTGGCACACCCAGGTCGTCGAGGGTGGCGAGGACGTCGTCGCGATCGAAAAGGCCATCAAGGCCGCGAAGGCCGAGACCGAGCGCCCGTCGTTCATCGCGCTGAAGACCGTCATCGGGTACCCGGCACCGAAGAAGATGGGCACCGGCAAGGCCCACGGCGCCGCGCTCGGTGCCGAAGAGGTCGCCGCGGTCAAGGAGATCCTCGGCTTCGACCCCGAGCGGAACTTCCAGGTCGACGACGAGGTCATCGCGCACACCCGCCGGGCCGTCGACCGCGGCAAGACCGCGCGTGCCGAATGGCAGGAGAAGTTCGAGGCGTGGGGCGCCGCCAACCCGGAGCGCAAGAAGATCGCGGACCGGATGTCCACCCGCACGCTGCCCGACGGCTTCGCCGACAACCTCCCGAAGTGGGAGCCGGACGCCAAGGGCATCGCGACCCGCAAGGCCTCCGGTGAGGTTTTGAACGCCCTCGCCGACCCGCTTCCCGAACTGTGGGGTGGCTCCGCGGACCTCGCGGAGAGCAACAACACCACCATGAAGGGGGCCGACTCGTTCGGCCCGGAGAAGGCTTCCACCGACATGTGGAAGACCAGCCCGTACGGCCGGACGCTGCACTTCGGCATCCGCGAGCACGCGATGGGCTCGATCCTCAACGGCATCGCGCTGCACGGCGGCACCCGTCCCTACGGCGCGACGTTCCTGATCTTCTCCGACTACATGCGCCCGCCCGTGCGGCTGGCCGCGCTGATGAAGGCGCCGGTCACCTACGTGTGGACGCACGACTCGATCGGCCTCGGCGAGGACGGCCCGACCCACCAGCCGATCGAGCAGCTCTCCTCGCTGCGCGCGATCCCCGGCCTCAACGTCGTCCGCCCGGCGGACGCCAACGAGACCGCGTACGCGTGGAAGGCCGTCCTGGAGGACGTCCACCACCCGTCGGGCCTCGCGCTCACCCGGCAGAACGTGCCGGTGCTGGAGGGCACCAGCGCCGAAGGCGTCAAGCGGGGCGGTTACGTCCTTGCCGAAGCGTCGGGCGAGCTGCCCCAGGTCGTGCTGATCGCGACCGGCTCCGAGGTCCAGCTGGCCGTGGAGGCCCGCAAGACCCTCGAAGCCGACGGCATCCCGGCGAGCGTCGTCTCGATGCCGTGTGTCGAGTGGTTCGACGCGCAGGACCAGTCCTACAAGGACTCGGTGCTCCCGCCGTCGGTCAAGGCACGCGTCTCCGTCGAAGCCGGTATCGCCCTTTCGTGGCACCGCTTCACCGGTGACGCCGGGGAGAACGTCTCGATCGAGCATTTCGGTGCCTCGGCCGACGCCGGCACTCTGTTCCGCGAGTTCGGGTTCACCGCGGAAGCCGTCGTCGACGCCGCCCGTCGCTCGATCGCCAACACCAAGAACTGAAGGGGAAGGCATGAGCAACGACAACCTCGCGCAACTGTCCGAGGCCGGTGTTTCGATTTGGCTCGACGACCTGTCCCGTGAGCGTCTGAACACCGGCAACCTCGCCGGTCTCGTCCGCGACAAGCACGTCGTGGGCGTGACGACCAACCCGACGATCTTCGCCAAC
This sequence comes from Amycolatopsis coloradensis, assembly GCF_001953865.1. Lineage (GTDB taxonomy): Bacteria > Actinomycetota > Actinomycetes > Mycobacteriales > Pseudonocardiaceae > Amycolatopsis > Amycolatopsis coloradensis. The sequence goes on along the minus strand of NZ_MQUQ01000014.1, from coordinate 323,174 downwards.
GCGATGTCGAAGGGCGAGGCCTACGACGAGCAGACTCGCGAGCTGGCAGCCCGCGGCGCCGACGTCGAGGCCACCATCCGCGAACTGACCACCACCGACGTGCGCAACGCCGCGGACCTGTTCCGCGACGTCTACACCGCCACGAACGGGGTCGACGGCCGGGTGTCCATCGAGGTGGACCCGCGGCTGGCCAAGGACGCCGAGAAGACCGCGGCCGAGGCGCAGGACCTGTGGAAGACCGTGGACCGGCCGAACGTGCTGATCAAGATCCCGGCCACCGAAGAAGGCCTCCCGGCCATCACCAAGACCCTGGCCGAGGGCATCAGCGTCAACGTCACGCTGATCTTCTCGGTCGAGCGGTACCGGGCGGTCATCGAGGCCTACTTCGCCGGGCTCGAGCAGGCCAAGGCCAACGGCCACGACCTCAAGGGCATTCACTCGGTCGCGTCGTTCTTCGTGTCCCGTGTGGACGCCGAGATCGACAAGCGGCTCGACGCCATCGGCACCGACGAGGCCAAGGCGCTGCGCGGCGAGGCCGCCCTCGCCAACGCGCGCCTCGCGTACGCGGCGTTCGAGGAGTTGTCCTCCTCGGACCGCTGGAAGAAGCTCGCCGAGGCGGGCGCGAACGCGCAGCGTCCGCTGTGGGCCTCCACCGGTGTGAAGGACCCGCAGTACTCCGACACCCGCTACGTGGACCAGCTCGTCGTCAAGGACACGGTCAACACGATGCCGGAGAAGACCCTCGACGCCGCAGCGGACCACGCCGACGTCACCGGTGACACGGTGACCGGCAAGGGCGCCGAGGCGCAGGCCGTCTTCGACAAGCTGAGCGCCGTCGGCATCGACATCACCGACGTGTTCCTGACCCTCGAGAACGAGGGCGTCGAGAAGTTCGAGAAGTCCTGGACCGAACTTCTCGAGACCGTCACCGGGCAGCTGGACAAGGCGAAGGACTGATCACCGACCATGGCAGGGGAAACGACCGGCGTCGAAATAGTCGACGCCGCCCTGGCCGGCGAAGCCGCTCCGTTCGCGGAGCGGCTCGTCGCCGACCAGGTCGCATCGAAATTGGCGTCCCAGGACGCCACACTGTGGGGTCCCGAAGCCGAGTCCGAAGCGTCGATCCGTCTCTCGTGGACGACGCTGCACAAGTCCTCGCGGCCGTTGATCGGCGAGATCGAGGCATTGCGGACCGACCTGCGTTCGGAGGGTGTCGACCGCGTCGTCCTCGCGGGCATGGGCGGTTCGTCACTGGCCCCCGAGGTCATCACCGCGACGGACGGCGTCGCGCTGACCGTCCTCGACACCACCGACCCTGGCCAGGTCGCCGACGCGCTCGCCGGTGACCTGGAGCGCACGGTCATCGTCGTGTCGTCGAAGTCCGGCGGCACCGTCGAGACCGACAGCCACCGGCGGATCTTCGCGAAGGCCTTCACCGACGCGGGTATCGACGCGGCACGACGGATCGTGGTCGTCACCGACCCGGGCTCGCCGTTCGCGGAACTGTCCGAAAAGGAGGGTTACCGCAAGGTCTTCCTCGCCGATCCGAACGTCGGCGGCCGTTATTCGGCGCTGACCGCGTTCGGGCTCGTCCCGGCCGGGCTCGCCGGCGCGGACGTCGCCCGCCTGCTCGACCAGGCCGCTTCGGCGGCAGAGACGCTGGCAGCCGACTCCGTGGACAACCCCGCTGTCAAGCTCGCGGCGGCGTGGACGGCGGCGCACGAAAAGGGCGCCGAGAAGGTCGTCATCGCCACAGTGCCTTCAAAAGAGGGTGGCTCCGTACTCAAGGGCTTCGCCGACTGGGCGGAGCAGCTGATCGCCGAGTCCACCGGCAAGCAGGGCACCGGTCTTCTGCCGGTCGCCGTCGAGGGCCCGGACTCCCCCGGGTTCGCCGACGCCAAGGACGACGCCACCCCGGTGGCCGTTGGCCAGGCCGAAGGCACCGCGAAGATCTCCGTGACCGGCTCGCTCGGCGCGCAGTTCCTGCTGTGGGAGTTCGCGACCGCGCTCGCCGGACGGCTGCTCGGGATCAACCCGTTCGACCAGCCCGACGTCGAGGCGGCCAAGAAGGCCGCACGGTCGCTGCTCGACAACCCGGACAAGCTCAAGGGCGGCGAGAAGCCGTCCACTGTGGACGGCGCGGTCGAGGTGTTCGGCTCGGAAGGCGTTTCGACGGAGGGGAAGCTCGCGGACATCCTGCGGGCTTTCTTCGATTCCGCACCGGAAACCGGCTACATCGCGGTGCAGGCGTACCTCGACCGTCTCGACGACGCGTCGACGTCGCTCCTGCGTGGCGAGGTCGCCAAGCGGACCGGCCGCCAGACCACCTTCGGGTGGGGGCCGCGGTTCCTGCACTCCACCGGGCAGTACCACAAGGGCGGGCACCAGAACGGTGTCTTCCTGCAGATCACCGGCGCCGTCGAGCAGGATCTCGACGTGCCGGACCGGCCGTACACGCTCGGCGTGCTCCAGCACGCGCAGGCACTGGGTGACGGCCAGGTGCTCGCGGAGCACGGTCGTCCGGTGCTGCGCCTGCACCTCACCGACCGGGCCGCCGGCCTGGCCGAACTGGTCCGCGCGGTACAGGAGGCAGGCGAGTGACCCGGGCCTGGAGCAACCCGCTGCGCGACCCGCGCGACAAGCGGCTGCCACGGATCGCCGGGCCGTCCAGCCTGGTGATCTTCGGCGTGACCGGTGACCTCGCCCGCAAGAAACTGATGCCGGCGATCTACGACCTCGCCCACCGCGGGCTGCTGCCCGCCGGGTTCTCGCTGGTCGGTTTCGCCCGCCGGGACTGGGAGCACCAGGACTTCGGCGAGCTGGTGCACGACTCGGTCAAGGAGCACGCCCGGACGCCGTTCAAGGAGTCGGTGTGGAACCGGCTCGCCGAAGGGATCCGGTTCGTCCAGGGCACCTTCGACGACGATGACGCCTTCGACCGGCTCGCGCAGACGGTCAAGGACCTCGACGCCGAGCGGGGCACCGGTGGCAACACCGCGTTCTACCTGTCGATCCCGCCGAGCGCGTTCCCGGTGGTGACCAAGCAGCTCGCCCGCTCCGGCCTCGCCGACGCGAGCGAGGAGACCTGGCGCCGCGTGGTCATCGAGAAGCCGTTCGGCCGCGACCTCAAGAGCGCCAAGGAGCTCAACGAGATCGTGAACGACGTCTTCCCCGAGGAGTCGGTGTTCCGCATCGACCACTACCTCGGCAAGGAGACGGTGCAGAACCTGCTGGCGCTGCGGTTCGCGAACCAGCTCTTCGAGCCGATCTGGAACGCCAACTACGTCGACCACGTGCAGATCACCATGGCCGAGGACATCGGCCTCGGCGGCCGCGCGGGGTACTACGACGGCATCGGCGCCGCCCGCGACGTCATCCAGAACCACCTGCTGCAACTCCTCGCGCTGACCGCGATGGAGGAGCCGGTCTCGTTCGCGCCGCGGGCGCTGCGGTCCGAGAAGATCAAGGTGCTTTCGGCGACGAAGCCACTCGGACCGCTCGACGAGACCACCGCGCGCGGGCAGTACGCGGGCGGCTGGCAGGGCGGCATGAAAGTGCCGGGCCTGCTGCAGGAAGACGGTTTCTCGAAGGACTCGACCACCGAGACCTACGCCGCGGTGACGCTGGAGGTGCAGAACCGCCGCTGGGCGGGCGTGCCGTTCTACCTGCGCACCGGCAAGCGGCTTGGCCGCCGGGTCACCGAGATCGCCGTGGTGTTCAAGCGGGCGCCGCATCTGCCGTTCGACTCGACCTCGACCGAGGAACTGGGCCAGAACGCGCTGGTGATCCGGGTGCAGCCCGACGAGGGCATCACGCTGCGGTTCGGGTCGAAGGTGCCGGGGACCACGATGGAGGTCCGCGACGTCACCATGGACTTCGGCTACGGGCACGCGTTCACCGAGTCGTCGCCGGAGGCCTACGAGCGGCTCATCCTGGACGTGCTGCTCGGCGAACCGTCGCTGTTCCCGGTGAACGAAGAGGTCGAGCTGTCCTGGGAGATCCTGGACCCGATCCTCGACCACTGGGCCAAGAAGGGCGCGCCCGCGGCGTACCCGCCCGGCTCGTGGGGACCGCCGTCCGCGGACGAAATGCTGGAGCGTACCGGCCGGAACTGGAGGCGTCCGTGATCATCGACCTGCCGTCGACCACGACGTCGCAGCTGAACAAGAAACTCGTCGAAATCCGCGAACAGGGCGGGCAGGTGGCACTCGGCCGGGTGCTGACGCTGGTCATAGTGGCTGACGACGACGACCGGCTCGAAGAAGCGATCGAAGCCGCCAACGAGGCCAGCCGGGAGCACCCCTCGCGGGTGATCGTGGTGGCCAAGGGCGCGCGGACCGCGGCACCGCGGATCGACGGCCAGATCCGGGTCGGCGGCGACGCCGGCGCGAGCGAGGTCATCGTCCTGCGGCTCTACGGTCCGCTGGCCTCGCAGGGGCAGAGCGCCGTCGTGCCGCTGCTCCTGCCGGACGCGCCGATCGTCACCTGGTGGCCCGGCACCGGCCCGAAGGCTCCGGCCAAGGACCCGCTCGGTGAGCTGGCCCAGCGCCGGATCACCGACTCCGCCGCGGAAAAGTCACCCATAAGAGCACTCACCACCCGGGCGAAGTCCTATGTGGAGGGTGACACCGATCTGGCGTGGACCAGGCTGACCAGCTGGCGTGCCCAGCTGGTGTCCGCTTTGGACCTTCCACCGCATGAGAAGATCACCGGCGCGACCGTGACCGGTGAGGCCGACTCGCCGTCGACCGAACTGCTCGCGGGCTGGCTGGCCGAGTACCTCAAGGTGCCGGTGAAGCGGGTCAAGAGCAGCGGTGCCGCGGGCATCATCTCGGTGACGCTGGAGCGGCGTTCCGGCGCGGTGGAACTGCACCGGCCGGACGGACGGGTCGGCACGCTGACCCAGCCGGGCCAGCCGACGCGGCGGATCGCCCTGCAGCGGCGGGACAACAAGGACTGCCTGATCGAGGAGCTGCGGCGGCTCGACCCGGACGAGGTCTACGAGGCCTCGCTGAACGGGCTCGGCAAGATCTCGTCGGGCACCGCGGCCAAGGCCGCTCCGGCGAAGAAGACCGCTCCGGCCGCTCCGGCCGCTCCCGTCGCTCCGAAGAAGAAGGCGGCCGCCGCCACCGCTACGACGAAGAAGAGCGCCTCATGAGCAAGACCGAGGTCGTCGTCTACGAGAACCCGGACCTCCTGGCCGCCGCCACGGCGGCCAGGCTGGTCACCCGGCTCGTCGACGTCCAGGCCGCCAAGGGCTCGGCTTCGGTGGTGCTCACCGGTGGCGGCACCGGGATCGCGATCCTGAAGGAACTGCGCGACTCCAGCGCCCGCGACGCTCTCGACTGGTCGCGTCTCGACGTCTACTGGGGCGACGAGCGTTTCGTCCCGGCGGCCTCCGACGAGCGCAACGAGAAGCAGGCCCGCGAGGCCCTGCTCGACCACGTCCCGCTCGACCCGAAGCGGGTGCACGCCATGGCCCCCTCGGACGGCGAGTTCGGCGATGACGTCGACGCCGCGGCCGCCGCGTACGCGGAGATCCTGACGGCCGACGTGCCGGCGTTCGACATCATGCTGCTGGGCCTCGGCGGGGAGGGGCACACCGCCTCGATCTTCCCCGAGAGCCCGGCGGTGTACGAGAAGGAGCGTTCGGTCGTCGCGGTGCGCGACTGCCCGAAGCCGCCGCCGACCCGGATCTCGCTGACCCTGCCCGCGATCCGTCGCGCGCAGGACATCTGGCTGGTCACCGGCGGCGATGCCAAGGCGGACGCCGTCGCGCAGGCGCTGGCCGGTGCCGGCGAGGTCCAGATCCCGGTAGCGGGGGCACGCGGCAGCCGTCGCACGCTCTGGCTGCTGGACCGGGGCTCCGCCTCGAAGCTCACGAAGGTCTACCAGACCCCGTCTGCCTGACCCTGAAGTACGTGAAGGCCCCCTTCATTGCGCCTGGCGCAATGAAGGGGGCCTTCACGTACTTCAGGCACCTACACAGCACCTGCACCCCCATGGCGGAAGTCCGGGACGGCCTCTCTTCTCTACTCTGAAGGTGAGAAGAGAGCGCGGCAGGGTCACCGCGCGACCACGAAAAGTGACGTAGATCAACTTCCGCCGCTTCCTGCGTCACAACCGCTCGCAACACCCGTCGAAGTGATCAGCGGACCACCGAGCCCGGGTGGTCCGCTGAGGATCCGACCGACCGAACGTTCATGCACTTGTCCGCAGAACGGACAGTGACCGGACAGTCGCTAGCCCGACCGGGGGAAACTTACCGCCCTAATACAACCACCCGTTAGCATCCGCACATTTGTTCGTTCCTGCGCGTCCCGATCGGGCGAAGAACACGTCTCTTCATTCAAGTCCACAAGACGAGTGAGGTCGCCAGCGATGAGCACAGAGGGTCTCTCGATGCCAGGTATCTCGGTGGGCGGCTCCGGAGCGGACGCCGCCGACCGGATGCGCCGTGCCGCCGGGGTCATGTCGTTCGCCAAGATCAAACGTCCGGTGCTGGTCGCGCTGGGCGTCGACACGCTCGCGATCTTCCTGGCCGCACTCGACGTCTGGCTGGTGATCCCCGAGAAGGCCCAGCCGTACTCCATCTACCTGTCCGGCATCGCGTGCCTCGGTCTCGCCTTCCGCCGCAAGCTGCCGTTCCTCGCGGTGATCGTCACCGTCCCCGGCTTCCTGGCGGGCTGGTCCCAGCTGGCCGCGATGATCGCGCTTGGCTTCCTCGCCACCCGCAAGCAGATGCACTGGCAGACCTGGACCGGGTTCGCGCTCGTCTTCACCTGCCGGTTCGTCCAGTGGCCGCTGGCCGACTTCGTCGAACTCAGCTGGCGCGAACACGTCCTGGACGGGATCTACGGCGTCATCGTCGCCGGGATGCCGGTGGCCATCGGCCTGCTGATCGGGGCGCGGACCGAGATCTCGCAGAAGCTCTCCGAACTCGCCGCCAGCCGCGACCGTGAGCGCCGCTTCCACGCCGACGCCGTCCGCGCGGAGGAGCGCGCCCGGCTGGCACGCGAGATGCACGACGTCGTTTCGCATCAAATCACGCTCATCGCGATGCAGGCCGGCGCGCTTCAGGCGCAGACCACCGACGCCCGCTCGCTCGAAACCGCGCAGGTCATCCGGAAACTCAGCACCAAGACCCTGGAAGAGCTGCGTTCACTCGTAAGCGTGCTGCGTTCGGGCTCCGGAGACGACGGCCCGCGGCCGGGGATCAACGAACTCGACCGGCTGATCCGCGGCTCGGACGTCCCGGTGCACCTCACCGTCGAGCGGATCCCCGACCTGCTGCCCAGCCAGGTTTCGGCGGCGGCCTACCGGACCGTGCAGGAATGCCTGACCAACGTGCACAAGCACGCGCCGGGCGCCACCGCGACCATCCGGATCCAGGGCGAGCACGGTTCCCTCAAGGTCGAGATACGCAATGAGCGCGCCCGGACGTCCGGTGCGGCCCTGCCCTCGGGAGGGCACGGGCTGACCGGACTGGCCGAACGCGCTCGACTGCTGGGTGGGAGCTTCGAGACCGCCGACACCGAGGACGGCGGGTTCCGGGTGCGTGCCCGGTACCCGCTCGACCGGTGACCAGCCGGGAGGCGGAGCTGCGCTGAACCAGGCTGGCCGCAGGCCCCGCTATCCCGGCGCCAGGGCGCGCCCCGCCACCCTGACGTTGGGCGGGGCGCCCTGGCGACGGGATCGCGGACGCGGGCTTTCAGTCCCGGAACACCAGAGGCTAGATCTCCCGGCGCTGGCGCAACCGCTCCAGCGCCTCGGCGAGGATGGCCTCGCCGTCGGCGTCGGAACGCCGTTCTTTCACGTAGGCGAGATGGGTCTTGTAAGGCTCGGTCCGCGGCGCGGCAGGCGGGTTCTGCTCGTCCTGTCCACCGGGGAGTCCGCAGCGCGGGCAATCCCATTCGTCGGGAATCTCGGCGTCCATCGAGAACGAGGGCTGCGCCTCGTGCCCGTTGGCGCACCAGTAGGAAATGCGGCGCCGCGGCGCCGACTCACCCCGCTCCGATTCGCCCGAAGGTCCGGCACCCACACGGGTGCCCCGAATCGCGTTACCGCCAACCATGAATCCTCACACCTATAGGGATCGGCGGCGCGCCCCCCATAGGCACGCCGAAACACCTGGATCGATCAGACCTTGAGCAGGAGCCCGAGGCCGATGATGCTGATCAGCCACACAGCGCCCAGCAGCAGCGTGATCCGGTCGAGGTTCTTCTCGGCCACGCTCGAGCCCGAGAGGCTCGACTGCATGCCGCCACCGAACAGCGACGACAGACCGCCCCCACGGCCGCGGTGCAGCAACACGGCGACCACCAGGAAAAAGCTGGAGGCGATCAACAGGATTTGCAGGAACAGCTTCATGTCATCCTCTGCGCTCTTGGAGAATGCAGGAAAACGGTGCGTGCCGGCGGCGCAGTGCTATCGGAAACACTGTCCACCAGAACACACCGTACTCCTGGACTCGTCCACTGCTGTGTGACGGACCGGATACACAGGTTACCCGGTTGGTGCCCCGATCAGGGCAGGGGCCCGCCCGCGGCGAGTGCGCAGAGTTTGGTGAACTCGTCACCATCCAGGCTGGCACCACCAACGAGGGCACCATCGATGTTCTCGCAGGCGACGAGGTCACTGATGTTGTTGGCCTTCGCCGAGCCGCCGTAGAGGACGCGGACCGAGGACGCGACCTCGGCACCGTATTTCTCGGCGAGGGTGGCGCGGATGGCTCCGCACACCTCCTCGGCGTCCTGCGGGGTCGCGACCTTGCCGGTCCCGATGGCCCAGACCGGCTCATAGGCGACGACGACGTCCTTGACCTGCTCGGCCTTGAGCCCCTTCAGGCCCTCCACCAGCTGGGTCGTGGTGTGGGCGATGTGCTCGCCCGCCTCGCGGACCTCGAGCTTCTCCCCCACGCACAGGATCGGCGTGATGCCGTGCTTGAGCGCGGCCTTGACCTTCTTGTTGACGAGTTCGTCGGATTCGCCGTGGTACTCGCGCCGCTCCGAGTGCCCGACGGTGACGAAGCTGCAACCCAGCTTCGCCAGCATCAGGCCCGACACGTCACCGGTGTAGGCACCGGAGTCGTGCGGCGACAGGTCCTGGGCGCCGTAGGTGAGCGACAGCTTGTCGCCGTCGGTCAGCGTCTGGACGCTGCGGATGTCGGTGAACGGCGGCAGGACCGCGACGTCGACCTTCGCGTAGTACTTCTCCGGCAGGGCGAAGGCGATCTTCTGAACCAGCGCGATGGCTTCGAGGTGGTTCTGGTTCATCTTCCAGTTGCCGGCGATGAGCGGTTTGCGCGCCACTAGTCGTTCTCTCCCAGCACAGCGACTCCGGGCAGTTCCTTGCCCTCCAGGTACTCCAGCGACGCACCGCCGCCGGTCGAGATGTGCGAGAAGCCATCCTCGGGCAGGCCGAGCTGCCGCACGGCCGCGGCGGAGTCGCCACCGCCGACCACGGTGAAGGCGTCGCTCTTGACCAGCGCTTCGGCCACGGCACGGGTGCCGCCGGCGAAGGACTCGAACTCGAACACGCCCATCGGGCCGTTCCAGAACACGGTCGCCGCGTCGGCCAGCTTGCCCGCGAACAGTTCGCGCGACTTCGGGCCGATGTCGAGACCCATGCGGTCGGCCGGAATGGCCTTCGCGTCGACGACGTCGAACTCCGCGTCGGCGGCGAAGCCCGTCGCGGCGAGGACGTCCACCGGCAGGATCAGTTCGACGCCGCGCTTCTCCGCCTCGGCGAGGAAGCCGCGGACCTGCTCCAGCTGGTCTTCCTGCAGCAGCGAGTTCCCGACCTCGTGGCCCTGGGCCTTGAGGAAGGTGTACGCCATGCCGCCGCCGATGAGCAGCCTGTCGACCTTGGTCAGCAGATTGGCGATCACGCCCAGCTTGTCCGAAACCTTCGCGCCGCCGAGCACGACCACATAGGGCCGGGCGAGCACAGTGTCTTTACCGGCAAGCCTCTTGAGGACGTCGACCTCGGCCAGCACCAGGCCACCCGCATACGCCGGAAGCGTTCGGGCGATCTCGTAGACCGACGCCTGCTTGCGGTGCACGACGCCGAAACCGTCGGAGACGAACGCGCCGCCCGGGACGAGCGCGGCCAGTTCGGCGGCCAGTTCCTGACGCTCGGCCTCGACCTTGCTGGTCTCGCGTGCGTCGAAGCGCACGTTCTCCAGCAGGGCCACCTGACCGTCGGTCAGGCCCGCGACGGTGGTCTTGGCTGACTCGCCGACCAGGTCACCCGCCAGCGGGACGTCGACGCCGAGCAGCTCGGTGAGCTTCGCGGCGACGGGCGCCAGCGAGAACTGCGGGTCCGGCTCGCCCTTGGGACGGCCGAGATGCGCCGTGACGACCACCTTCGCGCCCGCCTCGGCGAGGCGCTTGAGGGTCGGCAGGGCCGCGCGGACGCGGCCGTCGTCGGTGATCTTGTTCCCGTCGAGCGGGACGTTCAGGTCGGACCGTACGAGGACGAACCGGCCTGAGACGTCCTCGCTCAGCAGGTCTTCGAGGTTTTTCAGCGCCATCGGTCAGGAAAGCTTGGTGCCGACGAGCTTGACGAGGTCGGCGAGGCGGTTGGAGTAGCCCCACTCGTTGTCGTACCAGCCGATGACCTTGACCTGGTTGCCGATGACCTTGGTCAGCGGCGCGTCGTAGATGCAGGACGCCGGGTCGGTGACGATGTCGGCCGAGACGATCGGGTCCTCGTTGTAGCGCAGGATGTCTGCCAGGGGGCCTTCGGCGGCGGCCTTGTACGCGGCGTTGATCTCCTCGAGGGTCGCGCTCTTGGTCAGCGTGACGGTGAGGTCGGTGGCCGAGCCGGTCGGGATCGGGACGCGCAGCGCGTAGCCGTCCAGCTTGCCCTGCAGCTCCGGCAGGACCAGGCCGATGGCCTTGGCCGCGCCGGTCGAGGTCGGGACGATGTTCAGCGCGGCGGCGCGGGCACGGCGCAGGTCCTTGTGCGGCGCGTCCTGGAGGTTCTGGTCCTGCGTGTACGCGTGGATGGTGGTCATCAGGCCCTGCTCGATGCCGAACGAGTCCTGCAGGACCTTGGCCAGCGGGCCGAGGCAGTTCGTGGTGCAGGAGGCGTTCGAGATGATGTTCTGCGAGCCGTCGTACTTGTCGTCGTTGACGCCCAGCACCACGGTCAGGTCCTCGCCCTTGGCTGGCGCGGAGATGATGACCTTCTTCGCGCCGCCGGCGAGGTGCGCCTTGGCGGCGTCGGCGTTGGTGAAGAAGCCGGTCGACTCGACGACGACGTCCACGCCCAGGTCGCCCCAGGGCAGGTTGGCCGGGTCGCGCTCGGCGAGGGCCTTGATCGTCTTGCCGTCGACGACGATGCCTTCGTCGCTGACGCTGACCTCACCCGGGAACCGGCCGAGGATGGAGTCGTACTTGAGCAGGTGGGCCATCGTGGCGACGTCGCCGAGGTCGTTGAACGCGACCACCTCGATGTCGTGACCGGCGGCCTGCACGGCCCGGAAGAAGTTGCGGCCGATGCGGCCGAAGCCGTTGACACCTACGCGAACCGTCACTGCTGCCACTCCCTTGAGACTCGTCCGGGATCGCCCCGGTAAGACGTCCTTTACTCGGGCGCAACCCTAGCGTGCGTGCTCGGGCGGCCCTCTTTGCCCTGACGAGACTTCCACCACTCGGTGGGTCAGGTCAAGAATCGATCAAGTGGTTCGCCACCAGGAAGTCTGCGGAAAACTCTCAGCTTCGTTGTGCTAGCCGTCGCTCCAGCGGTGTCCGCATTCGTGGCGTGACTCGCACTTCTCCGAACCACCCGGCCAGGTGGTTCGCCTCCACCTCGACAGCCCGTTCCACGTCCGCGCCGACGTCCTCCAGGAAGTGGTGGACGACCTCGCCGTCCGCACGCTGTGCCCAGCCGCCGACGATCCGGCCACCGGCCCAGACGGTGGGCCCGATGTTGCCGGTGCCGTCGAACAGCGGCGCCCGGTGCGGGCCGAGATACCAGTCCCGCTCGATCCACCCCATCGACGTCGGGTCGAGCGACGGGAGCAACGCGACCCAGAGCTCGGGCTCGGCGACCGGCTCCAAGTCGTCGGCGAGCACCACCCCGGGAACACCGTCGAGGTCGACCTCGATCGGCTGAACGGCAGCGAGCGCCTTCTTCGTCTGCCCGGCCGTCCAGCCCGTCCACCATCGCAGGTCCGCGATCGGTGCCGGGCCGTAGGCGTAGAGCCACTTACGGGCGAGTTCGGCTCTGGCCTCGTCGGCGTCCCACTCGGTGAGGCCCTGTGGCAGCCAGTCGGCCATCGGGGCCCAGTAGTGCTGGCTGCTGATCCAGCTCCCGCGCGGGCGCCCGCGCACGATGCGCCCGTCGACCGCGAGCTGGAACAGGACCCGGCTGTTGACGTTGGCGATGGCCTCGTACGGTTTCCCCGCCGCCATGATGAGTTGCTGCTTCAGCCGGGGCTCGTCCTCCGCGAGCTGTTGCGCCGTCGCGGAACCACGGGCCTTCAGGGCGCGCTCGGTCGCGTCTTCGACCTCGGCCAGCCAGCGTTCCGGGTCGGGCACGTTCTCCGGGTGACCCTGCCTGCCGAGGTGCTGTTCGAGCAGGCGTCGCTGCTTCTTGGCGATGTCCGCCGAGCACGCCGCCTGGACGAGGGCCGCGTTCTCGCGCCCGGCCACGAAGACCGTGCGGCGCATGCCGAGCAGCCGGATCAGCGCGCGCTCCTCGTAGAGCGCGTTCTCTAGTTCCGTGACCCCGTCACCTTTGATCCGAGCCCACGTCGAGAGATGAACCGTCGACGGGTCGGTGGCGTGCAGCGCGACGACCGCGTCCGCCACGGCGTGCACCGACGCCGCGGGCGTGGCGAGGTGATGGCGCACGGCGAGCCGGGCACGGCGCTGGCGGACGTCGATCTTGGGGGTCACGGCTCGTTCCTACCACCGGACCCCGACAATCCCCGGCCGTGAGTGGCGATTCGTGTTCTAGCTGAACCTGTCTTATGTACCTACTGTGGATCACATGGCATTCAGTCATCAGGTTAGTGCAGGTCAGGGCGGGCGTCAGCCGGTGTTGAACTCGTATGCGCCTGTCGCGGAATCAGGCGGGGAAGCTGGAGAAGTGCGAGACCCAGCACGCCGACAACCGGGATGTGATCGACCGGTTGGGCGGCGTGCTGGATGAGAAGATCTCGGACCCGAAGCTGTCCGCGTGGAACCCGAAGGTGCATCGTCCAGGCTGGGACGGATCATGAAACGGGTCGCGGCGCGGGCGTCGGATGGGGTGGTGTTGTGGAACACCGACCGGGGTTGGCGGCAGTCACAGGACCTTGAGACCTGTTCAAAGTGATCGAGAGCACGGGCTATGCCTCGTACACGGTGGCGTCCTCACACGGCCGCTATGACCTCACCGACTACAACGATCGGTACCAGTTACGGCAGGAGGTGGCGCACAATCAGCGCAACTCCGATGAGGCGTCTCAGCGGATCTCCCGCCGGTTCGAGGTGCTGCGCAAGCGCGGTATCCCGCATCACCAGGGGCGCCGGTTCGGGTTCGGGGGTCTGGACCGGACCGTGCCGCGTGAGGAGTGGGTGGACGAGGACGGGAAGGACACCCGTAAGCCGGTTCCGGCGGAGTTGGTGGAGCGGGAACGCAAGGCGTTGAGGGACGCCACGGATGCGGTGTTGGCGGGGGTGTTTCAGTCCACCATCGCGGATGAGTGGAACGCGGCGGGGCTGCTCACGATCATGGGTAAGACGTGGCTGCCGCGTCAGGTCGGGGAGGTGCTGCTGAGGCCGATCAGTGCTGGTCTGATCGAGCATGACGGCGTGGTGGCCGCGCCTGGTACTGCGACGTCGGCGGGCATGCAGCTGTCCGGGATGCTCAGCCTCACGTCCTCGCTCGTGTCCGCTGCGCAGAAGGACAACGCGCAGCGTGTAGCCGCGCTTGACCATGCGGCTGATCTGGCGGTTCACGTAGGCGTGTGGCGCATGTCGGTGGCGCTGGAAGCCGGAGAACACGCGGACGCCATAAAGATCGCTGAGACGGTCGACCCGACTGCGCTACCCACGCCAACGCGGCGGTCGGCCTAATTATCGCGAGTACGGGCGCGCTCTCGCCAGATTCCCGAAACGCCGTGACGAAGCTGTGCTGATGCTCCGCCGGGCGGAGAAAATCTCGCCTGCCCGTATTCACCGGCACCCGTTTATGCGCTCGATCCTCGCCGAACTGGTCGCCAAGGGCACCAAACAGGATGCTGTTGGCCGCAAGCTTCGCGGCATGGCGTGCCGGTCAGGGCTGCGCGTCTAACTCGAACTTGTAGCCTATTCGAGTGTTTGCCACCGTGGCAAGTTTCGAATCTTGTCCGGCTCGAAACTGATCATGTGACTGCGCATGAAGGTGGAACACCTCCGGCCATCGGCGGGGAGAACGAGGATAACAGGGAGTCGGATGCCCAGTGCGGCAGCGAAAAGCGTTGACATAGCGGTCTGACAGATCCCGATTCGATAATCGGGGCCGTCGCCGTGCCGGTGAAATCGACCTCGAAAACCGCCATCATGGCACGACGATCACGGAGATGACCGAAGCCTACTGGGCGGAAGCAGCACGAATGCTGCGGGCATGGGACGCGGGGTGGCGGCCGTGATCCATGGAGCGCGGCCGGGGCGGCATGGTGGGCTGTATATCTGCTGGCATCGCAGCCAGTACGGCGGGCTGGACCATGCGGTCACAGACGAGGAATTCTTCCGTGCGCGCAAGGAAGACTCCCGTGGAGGGTATGTGGCCTTGTGCGGTCACGTGGTGCTGGCGGCGCCAATGCTCGTGCCGAACGGCCGCCCCTGCGAGGACTGCCGCGCATTCGTGCGGGCCTGGTCAGGTGTGCGCACCGTTCGACATCGGCAGCGGCCGACGCGTCATCGCGCACCGGCCGGATGGCGCCGTCTCGCCCGAAAATGCAGCCGTGCCACACCGCGAACACAAGATTAACCCATGTCGCAATTTCTTATTCGCAAATCCATAAATGAACCAGAATGGAACCCCATGCATGAAAACGTGTGGTGCTATACCGTTGACTGATACGAATGATGACAGGGAAGCGATGCAAGAGGTTGTCCGGGTTCAGCATCAACTGTCTAGGATCAGGAATCTCGAAAGTGGCCTTTGAACGGCGTGGGAATCGAGTTGGATGTGCACCCGTCGACTGTCTGGCGATGGGAGAACAACCCTGCATATGCCGGTAACGTCGGTGAGCTTCAAATGTATGCGCGCTTCCTTGGCTATACGCTTCGGATTCTGGTCGTTGCCGACAACAGCAATGAGTCACAAATCGTGATTTATGGGGATTCTCAGCATTCTGACGAGGTCATTACCGACGAAGTGGTGTTGTTTCATGACAGACGAGCAACGGGATACTGTGACGGTGGCCGCCGCGCGTGGGCGACTGGCCGAGGCTGGCGTTTCGCTCGCGGAGGCCGCAGCGACGCTACGGGCAGCGATCGGCAACGGCACCGTTCCGCCGGAGGCGACGGCTGCCCTGGCCTCCAGACTGGAAGACCTCGCAGGCCGGATGCGGCCCGAGCCGCCACACGGTGCCTCCGAGCGTCCCCGTGAACCTGGCGGGGGTGAGTAGATCTACTCAGCTCTGCCTGGGTAGTCGCCCCCGACCTGCGGAAATCATGTCCTCCCGGTGCCCTGCCGCCGTTGAACGGCCGGTTGCTGATCCCGTAAGTTGTCTGTGAGTGACCGGTAGACTACGAGGGAGGGCGTATGTCGGGATATCAGGTGGTCATCGACGGGATCAGACAGTCGGGGAAGGCCGCCGGGCGGGTCGCCGACGGGTTGCGGGGTGCGGCCGGTTCGGCCACTGTGCCCGGCGGTGACGCGGGCATTCCGGGTGCCCGTGCGGTAGGCAAGCTGGCCGAGGTGAAACAGGCTCTGCAAGACCGCGAGCGGTCTTTCGGGACCAGGCTGGACACACACGGCGCGTCCATGGCCACGGCGGCCGACCGCTACAGGACCCAGGACGCGGCCGCCGCCAGCGACCTCAGCACAGCGCCGCAGCCCACCGGCGGGGTGAAGGCGGTCTGATGGTCACCTGGGACGAGGTCACCCGCTGGGATCCCGCACCGCTGAGAGACGCGGTCGCCGCGATCAACGCCGCCTACAACAAAGTCGTCGCTTGCTCCGACGACCTACGTGACATCAACACGCCTTACGGCTGGCACGGCGACGCCGCCAGCGTGGCCGCCGCTGAGGTCAATCAGATCATCGACGGCCTGGAGGAATACGCCGCCGAGGTCGCCTCCTTGCGCCGCAGTTCTGGAGACGTCGGCGACGCGATCACCGGTATGCGGAACGCCGTCACCGAGGCCGAGGGTCTCGCCCGCACACACCATTTCGCCATCGGTGGTGACGGCGCGGTCAATGACAATGGTCCGCCACCGGACACCCCCGAGGACCAGAAAGAAGCGGTCGCCGCCGAACGGCGGGCGATCGCTGCCGAACTTCGCGATCGGGTCGAACAGGTTCTCCGTCAAGCCGTCGATATCGATGACGATTTCTGTGCGGTGCTCGACCGCATTCTTGCCGGGCACACCATCGACGCCACGGGGAATGACAACGAGAACACCTCGCTCGCCACCGCCGGTAACTCCGGCGCCGCCATGGGGTCACTGTCCATTCTCTCACCCCCACCGGTCGACGCGAGCGCATCGGCGAACGCCGCATGGTGGGCGGCTCTGTCGCAGAACCAGCGACTACGTCTGGTCAAGGACCACCCCGAGATGATAGGCAATCGTGACGGGGTGGCGGCGTGGGCACGCAGCAGTGCGAATATCGCCTCGCTCGAACATGAGCTTCAGGCATTGCAAGACGAGCGCACCCAGCTGATGAAGACAGCACCTCCCGACCTCAACAGGGATGTGCCCAGCGTTCACAAGTACCTGGAGAAGCTTGAGAAGCTGGACGAACGGTTGGCCGCTCTCGGCAAGGTGGACGGCCTGGTGAAAGGGCCTGACGGCAAGCCGAATCCCGATCGGCAGCTACTGTCGCTCGACCTGACCGGGGACCGGCTCAAAGCCGCCGTAGCCAACGGCAATGTCGACACCGCCGAGCACGTCGCGGTCTTCACCCCCGGAATGAACTCGTCGGTCGGCACCAACCTGGACGGCTACGTCGAAGACATGCGTAAGGTGCGCGATACCGCAGAAGACATCTTGGACAGCAAGGGCGACAGCAGTCAGGTGGCCACGGTGACGTGGCTCGGATATGAACCGCCGACCACGAGCAACCCAGCCGATATTCCCGACATCATTGATGGCAGCGCTGCCCGTGACGGTGCGGAAAAGCTCGCCCGGTTCGATCAGGGCATCAATGCCTCTCGCCCCGTGGACCCGCACCTGACCGCGCTTGGGCACTCCTACGGCTCACTGACTTCCGGTATCGCCCTCAACAGCCACACCGGTGTGGACGACGCCGTGTTCTTCGGCTCACCCGGCATCTCCGACACCCCGGCAGGCCAACCGCTCGGCGAGGCCGAGATCCGTCGGATGCAACTGGCCGAAGGCCACGCCTACAACCTCGAAGCCGACGGCGACGCCGTCGCCGACATCGGCTCACTCAGCAGTGGCCGCTACGGAACAGACCCCAGCGACATGGCGGGAATGAACCAGCTGCAGACCGGTGCGGCAGTCACACCAGACGGCCGACCACTCGCCGGATCAACTGGACACAGCGAATACACCAAAACCATGCCCGACGGCACCGACAGCACCAGCAAGTACAACATCGCCGCCGTCGTGTCCGGACACGCCGAACTGGCAATCCCCGCTCGAGGTTAAGGCTCAAACACGTGACCCACCGACCACACGCCCTGATCGCGGCCGTCTGCACAATCGGCCTGATCGCACTCTCCGCAGCAGCATGCAGCGACCCCGACGCATCCGGCCCCGGCAAGGACACCATGCCCACCCAACAACAGCAGTTCGCGACACTCCTGCAACGCCCCGACATCGATCAAGCACTCACCCGTCACAACGAGATGCGGAGCAAAATCCGCGACGCCCTCACCAGAGAACTCCCGACACCTCCATGGAAGGACAGCGGCCGGGGCGACAGCGTAGGCGGCTGCGCGCGAAGCTTCCCGAACATCCATCCCTATGACGGGCAGGAAGTACACCCGGCCAGCTGGGTCTCAGCGATAGCGCCTACGCCGGAGCAGTGGACGAAAGCAAAAACGATCATCACCGAGACCGCCGCGCCGTACGGCTTCACCACTGTGACCCTCAGCTCTGACAAGCCAGGCAACTATCAGTTCAGCCTCACCGACAAGGACGGAGCCGAGCTCTCTGTCGGGGCAGACAAAGCCTTCGTCATGGCCATCACCACTAGCTGTCACCTCACCGCCGAGGCCCACCGCCGTGGTACACCCCGCAGCACCGAGCCGGGCAAGTAAGACCGCACATGGTTCTCCTGCCCTTGTTTGCCCCGGCCAGCAGGGCAGGAGAACAAAATCCGCAGGTCGCGAGTAGGTAACTCAAACAGGGTCAGCTCTGACCGCCTTCACCACTCGCGACCCACCCGGCAGAAGCGGGACTCAGGCGTTGAGCGCGGCCGCCATCCAGGGGTGTCGCGAGGCCCGGAAGCCAGTAGATACCTGGACGCCTTTCGCGCTGACCCGAATCGCCACGCACCACTCAGGCCGAATCGGGGCTTTCGCGTGACCGCGGGGACGACACGCGTGATCCGACGGACGACACACCGACCCAGCCACTCCCGCCGCGAGCCGTCCGACTGGACACGCGTGTCGTCCATTCCATCACGCGAACCGCACGAGAGTAGGTACCCGAGACAGTCTTGGCCTGACCCGAATCGCCACTCACGATCCGCGCCCCGCCACCGCCGCTGAGACGTCCCGCGCCCTGGCGCAGCTAGATCCGCTCCAGCTCGATCACCGGGATGACCCGGCTGGTCTTGCGCTGGTACTCGGCGAACTGCGGCTGGATGGCGGACTGCCGGGCGTAGACGTCATCGCGTTCGGAGCCGGTGAGCACCCGCGCGCGGACCGGGAAGATTTCGGTGCCAAGTTCGACCTTGGTGTCCGGATGGGCCACCAGGTTGTGGTACCAGGCCGGGTTCTCATCAGTGCCGCCCTTGCTGGCGAAGATGTAGATCCGGTCGCCCTCCAGGAGCGGGACCAGCGGCGCGATCCGTTCGGTGCCGGACTTGGCCCCGGTGTGGTGCACGAGCACCAGCGGAAAGCCCTCGAACATGCCGCCGGCCTTGCCACCGGTCTCCCGGAATTCGGTGATCACGCCGCGGTTGATCTTGTCGAAGTCGAAGTCGATCGTGTCTGCCATGACCTCGATCGTATGGGGCGTGCCGTGCTCGTATCGATGCCCGAAAACCCTATGAACATATCCATCTGTCGCACTATTGTCGGCGATATGGATTTGTTGGCCGAAACTCTCGCCGTGGGTGGCGTCCGAGGCGCCGCCGGGGCCAGGATCGAGGCGTCCGGGCCGTGGGGGATCCTCTGGCACGGCATCGCGGGCGCGGCCTTCTACGCCGTCACCTGCGGCACGGCTTGGCTGGACGTGGCGGGTCACCCACCGCGGCAGCTCATGCCCGGCGACGTC
Organism: Amycolatopsis coloradensis; assembly: GCF_001953865.1. Classification (GTDB taxonomy): domain Bacteria; phylum Actinomycetota; class Actinomycetes; order Mycobacteriales; family Pseudonocardiaceae; genus Amycolatopsis; species Amycolatopsis coloradensis. The sequence goes on along the minus strand of NZ_MQUQ01000014.1, from coordinate 303,558 downwards.
GTCCTGCTGCCGAACGGACCGGAACACACCCTGCGCAGCGCCCCGGGCGCCCCGATCATTCCCCAGCTGTGCACGGCGGCGGAGCGAGCACGGAAGTGCGGCGGGGTGCTGCGCCTCGGCTCCGGGGAGGTGCAGACCCACATCCTCGGCGCGTCCTACGACTACGACCCGGCGGTGTCCATCCAGGTGCTGGCCACCCTGCCGGAACTGGTGCACATCCGCGCGAACCACGACGGCGGCGGGCTGGACGACACCGTCCGGCTGCTGTCGCGGGAACTGGCCCGTCCGCAGATCGCGACCGAGTTCGTCCTCAACCGGCTCGTCGACATCCTCCTGGTCCAGCTGCTCCGCGTGTGGCGGACGGAGAAACCGGCCGAGACGCGGGGAACCTGGCTCGGCGTCCTCGGCGACCCGCTGATCAGCGTTGCCCTGGTCAAGATCCACGAGGATCCGGCGAAACCGTGGACCACCGACCTGCTCGCGGCGGAACTGTCGACCTCACGCAGCACGCTGACCCGCCGCTTCCGCGAAACGACCGGACGGACTCCTGGCGACTACCTCACCCAGTGGCGGATGGACCTGGCCGCGGTCCGGCTCCGCGACACCGCCGACACGGTGGACGCCATCGCTCACTCGGTCGGCTACACGTCGGTCTACGCGTTCAGCCGGGCTTTCCGGCGCGCACGCCAGCAGGCGCCTGGGCAGTACCGGACCTCGACCCGGTCACGGCCTGTCCCGGCCGAGTGACCGGGACGACGTCGAGAAGCTCTTTCAGGCCTTCGAAATCCTGCGGGTTGGTGGTGTACAGCGGCATCCGGTGCGCGATGGCCACACTGGCGATCATCAGATCGGCCACCCGCCGCCGGGGTGTCCTGCCCATCGCGAGCACAGACGCCGACACTCGGCCGAAGATCCGCGCCGCCTCCGTGCCGAACGGTAACGGGTCGAACTCGGACTCCACCCGTTGCAGCAGCTCCGTGCGCCGGGCCCGTTCGGCGGGGTCGGTGGCGTAATGCGGACCGGCCGAAAGCTCGGCGAGCGTGATCGTGCTGATCGACATCAGATCCGGCAGCTGGGCGTGATCGATCGCCCGCCGGAGAATGAGGATGTTCGTGTCGAGCAGGCCGTGTACCTCAGCGGCCATAAGGATCGTCAGCCTCCCCCGCGAAGGCGTCGTCGAGGTCCGCGCAGAACCTGTCCGGGTCGATGAGCGGAGCGTTCGCCGAGACGGCGGCGAACTGGTCCCGGGACACGGCGTGCCGTCGGCACAGCGGGACCAACTGGGCGATGGGCGAGCCGCTGCGGGTCACGGTGAAGGTCTCACCATGCTCGACCGCGTCCATGATCTCGCCGGAGCGGTTCCGGAGATCACGCTGGGAAATCTCATGCTGAACGCTCATGGCCAGATGATAGCACCTGGTGGCACCTGGTGGCACCGAGAGCTCAAGCGGTCTCTTCCTCCGGTTCCTCCGACGGCCGCGTGAACAGCCGCGTGGCGGAGAGTCGCGCGACGCCGTCCGGCTCCCCGAGGTCGTCGGTCGCGTTCCGGATCGTGGCGTCGACGGACAGGTATTTGCGGCCCGCCCGCAGATCAGCGTCGTTGCGCAGCCGCACGATCAGCGGGAACTCACTCAGCGCGCCGGCGTCGAACAGACCTGTGGTGTAGATCAGCTGGACACCCAGCGCCTCCGCGACCGCACGCTGCAACTCCAGCAGGTAACCCGCCGACGCGCGGCCGATCGGGTTGTCGAGGAACAGCACGCCGGAGTGCCGGTCGCGTGCCTTGCCGCGGTTGTTCGCCCGCAACGCGGCGAGCGTGCAGTACAGGATGATCGCCGCGGTCAGCTGCTGCCCGCCGGAGAACACGTCCCGGATCTCGGAGACTCGCTGCCGTTCGGTCCGCAGCACGGAGTCCGGCTTCAGAATGTCGACCCGGAACCCCTTGGGAGCGGCGGCCTGCACGCCACGCAGCACGAGCGAGAGTCCGTCCCGCTTGACGTCCCGGCCGTCGGAGGTCTTGCCCACCGCGGCCTCGTCTACGACCTCGCCCAGTTTCTCGGCGAGCACGTTCTCCTCGAGTTCGGTGAAGCGGATCCGCAGGAACTCCTGGCCCGACCAGTCGCCGAGTCCGTCGGGCAGCCGCGAAACCCGTTGTGCCGCGCGAAGAGTACGCAGAGCACCGTCGACCATGCCCTGCAGCCGGGTGATGATGCCGCCACGGTGCCGGTCGATCTGCGCGAGGTCGTCGGTGAGCGTGCGCAACCGCGGCCGCAGCGCCTCGGCCCATTCCGCGGCGTGCGCGGGCAGCTGATCTCGGCGGACCGAGATCACCTGCTGCCGCACCGGCGTGCTGAGCTTTTCGAACCGCTTGTCCGTGGCGTACTGCGCGAGCTGGTCCGCCGCGGCCCGCACCCGGCGGTCGCCCGCGTCGGCGGCGTCCTGCGCCTCGGTGAGCGCGGTGTTGAGCCGGGAGTGCTTGGTACGGGCCGATTCGACGTCGCCGTCGAACGCCACCTCGCCGTCCTCTTTGGACAAGAGATGTGCCATGGACTCGGCCAGCAGGCCGAAACCGGACGCGGACGTCTTCGCGGACTCCAACGTCGCCTCGGCCGCGGCTCGGCGCTCCTGCAGTTCCTCCCATTTCCGCGCGGCGGCGGACACTTCGAGGCTGGCGTCGTCGATGAGCGCCAAGCCGTGCTCGATGTCCTGCGGCCGCGCGTCGGACGAGATCGCGGCGAGTGCTGACGGCTGTTCCGGAAGCTGGCTCAGTTCCGCCTTGCGGGTCGCGACGAGCCCGACGATCTCGGTGCGTTCCTCCTCCAGCACCACGACCGCCCGGTTCGCCCGCGCCTGCGCGGCGGCCCGCGCGGAGGCGTCGGAACCGTCCGGCGTCTCCAGCAACGCCGAGGCCCGCTCGCGGACGGCGTCGTCCAGCGCCTCGACGGCCGCCCGCGCGGACGCCTCGACGCTTTCCGCCTGGTCGAGTTCGGCCCGCAGATCGCTGCCGACCTCGACCTTCGAATACGCCTCGGACGCGGACGCGAAGGTGCGCCGCAACGCGTCGACCGGTTCAGCCGGGACGGCGTCGTCCTCGGTGACGTCACTCGATCCCGGGACCTCGGCCAGTTCCGACTTCGCGGTCGTCGCCGTGCGCCTGTGCCCGTCGGCGGTGCGTTGTTCCTCACCCGCCTGCTCGCGCAGCCTCGAAGCCTTCACCGCGGCTTCGGATGCCGTCGACTCGGCCCGTTCGGCGGTCTCCGTCGCGCGTTCGGCGTCGTCCGTCCACTCGGGAATCTTCGCGGCCCGCGTGGCCAGCGCTTCGAGCCCTCGTGCCCGCTCCCCCGCCCCGGCCGACGCCGTCCGCAGCTCGGGGACCCGCTCGCGCAGCCCGGTCGCCTTCTCCCCGAGCCGCTGGAACTCCTTTTCGGCCTGTTCCAACGCGGTCCGCGCGGTCTCGTGCGCGGTGCGGGCGTTCTGCGACTGTTCGGCCAGTGTCGCGATACTGCCGGGAGGGTAGTCCTCGCGCCAGGTCTTGAGTTTCCACGACAGCGCGCTGTCGTCGGCCAGCGACGTCGCCAGCGCCTCCAGCCGGCGCTGCCGTTCCGCGTGCCGGAGCGCGATCGCCTCGCGCTCGGCGTCGGCCGCTTCCTCGTCGTACATCGCCGGATTGGGCGGCACGAGGAATTCGATGCCCACCTCGCCCGGCAGGCGGTCGGCCGTGGTGGCCTCGGTCGTGGCGACCGGGATGATCGTGGTGGGCAGGAGCCGCCGCTCCGCCAGTACCTTCTCGGCGAGCCGGACCTGCTCCGGTTCGTTGAGCAGGATTCCCGAGACCAGCTGCGGCGCGCGAGCCAGCACGGCCGCACGCCGCTTCTTGTCCAAAGTGGACAGGTAGCGCCAGCCGGACCAGGCGTTCATCCCGGCGGCTTCCAGCGCGTCCAGCGCGGCCTGTACCTCTTCGGTCGCGGGCAGGAGACCACCGGAGCCGAGCGCGTTCAGCGCGCGCTCGTCGACCGATTCCTCCATCCGCAACGCCGTCTGCTCCTTCTCGGCGGTCGAACCCGCCTCGCGCAGCCGTTCCAGCAGTACCGGCAGATCCGTCTCCAGCGCGACGTCGTCGGCGCCGAGGAGGTCGGCCAGCCGGGGTTCGACGGCGAGGGCGTCGGTGCGCCGGTTGGCCCGGTCGAGTTCGTCGGCCGCGCGTTCCAGCCGGTCCTTGGTGGACCCAGCGAGCCGGTGCGCGTCGTTGACGGTCGCTTGTGCGGCCCGCAGATCTTCGGCGACCCGTTCGAGTTCCTGTTCGCGGCGGACGAGTTCCGCGGCGGTCGTCTCGGCCTCCGTCCTGGTCAGACGCGCGGCTTCGGCGACGTCGGCCCCGGCCTCGAGCGCGCCGGACCGGACGGTTTCCGCGATCTCCTCCCGGATTTCGGCGATCCGGGCGCCCAGCCCTCGGGCCTCCGCCCGGCGCGAGGCCGCGAGATTCGCCGACTCGTCACGTTCGGACTGGGCCTTCTCCGCCTCCGCACGCAAAGCGCCGACATGGGCCTCGGCCTTCGCGGCCTGATCGGTGGCGTTCTTCGCGAGCGCCAGCAGGCCTCGCGCGAGCGCGGTCGCGGCGGTGTTGCGCGCCTGCAGCGCGGGTTGCGCCTTCTGCTCGCGATTCCCCACCAGTTCCCGGAAATTGCGGGCCTTGCGGGCGGCGTTGAGGTGGTTGAGCACGGTGGCGCATTCACGCCACGCCTCGGCGGCGGTCTTGGCCTCGGCCAGTTCGCCGTCGACCCGTTTCTTGCTCTCCCGCGCCTCGTCGAGCCGCAGTTTCCCGACCAGGCGCCGGAGTTCGGTGACCCCGGCGGTGAGACGGCGATGGTCGCCCTCGGCCAGCTTCTCCGCGGACTTGACCTCGTCGACGTGCTGCGCGAGCCCGCCCAGCCGTTCGTTCTCGAGTTTGTCACGCGCGGCGACCTGAGCGGCCAGCGTCCGCATCTCGGCACGGGCCGCGTCGGCGAGCTTCCGCGACGCCGCGGCGACGCCTTCCTCCTCCGCCAGGGGCGTGAGCAGATCGAGCGCCCCCGCGACGAAGTCCCGTTCCGACAACAGATCCCCGCGCTGGGCGAGGTTGTGCGCGTAGGTCGCGACGACCTCGGCGAGATCCTTCGGCTCCTCCTCCGAAAGCACCGCGCGCAGCAGGAACTCGACGAACGCCTCGTCGGTGCTGAACGCGAACGCGTCCGCCGCCTCGCCCTCACCGGCGTTCATCGCGCGCTGGTACCGGAAGAGTTCGGTGTCGAGGCCGAGACCGTCCAGCCGGGACGTCCATTCGTGGTGACGCCGGGTCCAGAACAGCTCCAGCTCCGGCTCGCCGCCGTGCACCTTGTCGAGCAGGTCGTGGAAGCCGGACATCGTCAGGAGCCTGCCGTCCGACGTCAGCGGCAGCGTGTCCAGATCGAGCGAAGGCGTGGGACGGAAGCAGTACCAGGAGTCGACGAGATTCTCCGAATCCGCCGACACCACGTGCCCGCGCCATTCCGACACCTTGCCGGTGATCACCCGATGGCCGGTCTCGACCTGAAGCCACTCCAGCGCGACGTGGGAAACGTCCTTGGCGGCGACGAACTTCTCCAGCACCTTGGTGTTCGTCGTGCCGACGACCTGACGGCGGCCGGGCAGCATGACCGAGAAGATCAGCTTGATCAGGACGGATTTGCCGCCGCCGTTCTCCAGGAACAGCACACTCGCCGGCGACGGCCGCCGCGGCGGCCCCTCCCCTGCCAGGTGGATCCCGGCGCTGAACAGCGCGTCCTGTTGGGGCGCGGTGATGGCCGCGCCCACGCCGCTGAAGTCCAGCACGACGTCCTGGTACCGCGCGCCCGCCGGGCCCACCGAGTGCAGGCGAACCCGCGAAAGCTCGTACATCTCTCAAGTCCCCTTGTTAGAGCGTGTCCGACGCGGCCGCGCGCAGGGTCCCGCCGCCGTTGGCGACCGAGACCACGTTCAGCGCGAGCAGATCGTCGAAGGCGGCGTCGGCGGCGAGTTCGCGCACTTGCACCTGATAGCGCGGCGTCGTGCGATAGGTACCGCCCTGTTCTCCGCTGACCTGCACGAGGAAACCTTGATCCGCGAGGAAGCGCAGCGCACGCGCGACCATGCCGCGGGTGGTGTCCGAAGCCAGCCTGCCGTCCTTGGTCGCCGCCGCCGCCGGACGACGGGCGTAGGCGCGCCACGCTTGTTCGAGCTCGGGCGCGTCGGCCAGCGGATCGTTGTTCGACTCGGCCGCCGCCGCGCGCTCGTCGAGGATCCGGCAGGCCTCGCGCACCATGGCGTCCACCTGCTCGACGCTGACGCGGCCGATGTAGGTGTCGTTGGCGAGGTCGTCCGGGCGCGGGTAGCCGAGCGCGGCGGTGGCCAGGTGGATGAGCCCGTGCAGGACCTTCTCGGTCTCACGGCGCTCGCGGATCTTGCTCTGCCGCGCGTAGCTGTCCATCTTGATCTCGAAGACGGACTCGTCGGTCGCCGCCAGCACGGCACCGGCCTGGAGGTTGACCTCCAGCACCATCAGCCCGAGCCCGGCCGCGACGGCGTGCGTGAGCTGTTTGAACGCCCTGTCCTCGCCGTAGCGCCGGACGAGGTCGCCGTAGACGACGTCCCGCGACGGCAGCTGCTTCGGGCGCATGCCGAACGAGACGAGCCGGGCCGCGGATTCGACGTCCCCTGGAGAAATCCCCGTCGTCACGCGACCTCCTCTTCGTCGTGGCGATCGACCCACGCCGACGAGAGCAGCAGATCCGCTCCGCCGAACTCCGGGTCTTCGAGCAAAGTGCCGTCGTCGACGGCCAGCAGTACCTGGCGCTCTCCCAGCCGGAGCGCCGCGCCGACCCCGGGACTGTAGGCGTGCACCGCGCGCAACGCGACCAGGGCGGGCAGCCCCGGGTCGATCCGGCGGGCCTCTTCGAGCAGGCCGGACAGCCGTCGCGGCACCTCGGGCAGATCGAGCAGGTCGTCGGCGAGGCGCCACTGCTCGTCGCCGAACCTGTCGGTGACGTCGGCGGGCATCAGCTCGGGCTCGGGGATCTCGCCGACGAGCTGGTCGCGTTCCGGTGCCGGCCGCAGCAGCAGCGACACCAGCGAGGACAGCGACGGCACGGTCGGCGGGGAGATCCCGGCCCCGGCGTGGAAGAAGGACTCGGCCGGCGCGACGGCGTCGGCGATCGGCAGGCCCAGCGTCGGCATCAAGAGCTGGCCGAACAGGTCGATCGTGGCGCGCTGCGGCGGCCCGGAGAACTGCTGGCGGTCCTGTTCGGCACGGAACACCGCCCCGGCGTCGGCCAGCCGCGACTGCAACCGGGTGTGGCGGCGGATGCAGTCGCCGACGATGTCGACCAGTTCGGCGGCGCGGCGTTTCCGGTCGAGGTCCTCGGTCTCGTCCCTCGACGCGGTGATGTTCTTAAGGATCGCGTTCTCGGCGCGGAACCGGGACTCGATATGGGACAGCGCCTGGTCCAGCAGGTCCGGGACCTCACGCTCCCAGTCGACCGCGCGGACGTCGCGACGGGTGGCGTCGAGTTTGGCACGCAACGTCTCGCCGTACTGGACGGTGCGGTAGCGGGCCTGTTCGGCGGCGAGTTTCGCGTCGGCGAGACGGCCGCGATTGATCAGGTTCTCCAGTTTGACCTCGGCCGCGATCTGGGCAGATTCGACGTCGGTGTCCAGCGCGCCGACGAGGACGTTGATCGCCTCGTCGGTGGCGCGCAGGTAGACCTCGCCGTCGGGCGCGGCCAGCTCCACGAGCAGTTTGAAGTCGAACTGCCGCCGCTGGTAGCCGCCGCCGGGGCCGATGGAGCCGTAGACGCGGCGGAACCCGCGGTCGGTGGTGCCGACGTTGATCAGGTTGTCGAGCACCCAGCGGGCCACCTTGGCGTGCTCGTCCGGGGTCCGGCCGGGGGCCTGGAGCGCGACGAACGGCAGCAACCGCACGATCACCTGTTCGTGGTCGGCGCCGGTGTCGAAGTCCATCGACACGGTGACCTGGTCGATCGTGTGCAGCGCGATCTCGGCCATCTGGTAGATCGTGGCGTCCGCCCAGTCCAGCTTCGCCTTGCGCGCGTCGAGGTCGTGCAAGGGCGCGGTGCAGGCCAGCGCCTTGAGGCGGCGTGTCAGCCCCTCGTCGGCCAGCCCCATCCCGGTCAGCTCGTCGTCTCGCACAGCAGGCCAGGCTAGTCGCCGCCCCCGGCACCTCGCACGGGTGACCGGGGTGGCGGGGGCTCCGGGCGGCGGTAGCGTCTCGTTCATGCGTGAGATGAGCCGGGACGAGTGGTGGCAGTTCGCGAGTGAGGGCACCCGCACGGGCATGCTCGGCCTGGTCCGCGCCAACGGGGCACCGATCGTGACGCCGGTGTGGTTCCTGCTGAACGAGGGCGCGGACGGCGACGAGCTGATCTTCACCACCGGCACGGACACGCTCAAGGGGAAGGCGATCCGCCGAGACGGGCGGCTCTCGCTCGCCGTCGACGACCAGAAGCCGCCGTACTCGTACGTGCAGTTCACCGCCGAGGCGGTACTGCACGACGACTGCGACGAGATGCTCGAATGGGCGACCAGGCTCGGTGGCCGGTACATGGGCGAGGATCAGGCCGAGGCCTACGGCAAGCGCAATGCCGTGCCCGAGGAGTCCTTGGTGCGGGCGCGGATCACGAAGGTGATCGCACGCGCCGACATCGCCGGCTGACGCCTCTCTTTCTTCCGCGTTTCGTCCTCTAGTTGCGGTACTTGCGCGTGCAAGTACCGCAACTAGAGGACGAAACGCGTTTCGGGGCGTCAAGTGTTGACACCAAGCAGTCGTTGGTGTGTGATTTGACTCATAGATAGGAAAGTTTCCTAACTAAACCCGTTTCTCTCGCCGGGTCCTGCCCGGTCCGCCGTTGCACCTCCCGACCCCACTTCACGCATGGAGGCTCCAGTGGCACCCCGACCACCGTGGCGCGCGCTTCTCTCGTGTGCCGCCGCGACGGCGATGACCTTCGCCGTCCTGCCGGCTCCGCCCGCCGGTGCCGCACCGACCGACCACGAATCCGAAGCCGCGACGATCTCCCAAGGCGCCGTCGAAAAGAACCACGCTGGCTACTCCGGCACCGGGTTCGTGAACTTCGACAACGTCGTCGGCAGCTATGTCGAGTACACGGTGAACGCCGCGCAGGCCGGAACCAAGACGCTGACTTTCCGCTACGCCAACGGAACCACCGTCGACAGGCCGGTCTCGCTGAGCGTCAACGGCACCGCCGCCGGCACGCTGTCCTTCCCCGGGACCGGCGCGTGGACCACGTGGAAGACCGTCACCAAGGACGTCGCGCTGGCCGCCGGGGCCAACAAGATCCGCACCACCTCGACGACCGCGAACGGCGGTCCCAACGCGGACAAGCTCACCGCGAGCGGAGTGGCCGACGCCGAAGCGCCGACCCCGCCGAAGAACCTGGCCGCCAAGGACGTCAAGGCCCGTTCGGCCACCTTCACCTGGGAAGCCGCGACCGACAACGTCGGCGTGGTCCGGTACGAGGTCATGCGCGGCGGCAACGTCCTGAAGACCGTCGACGGGAACACGCTCACCGCGACCGTCGACAACCTGACGCCGAACACGGCCTACGACATCTCGGTCGGCGCCTTCGACGCGGCCGGAAACCCTTCGCAGCAAAGCAATGTCGTCCAGTTCACGACGCCGGCCAGCGGGGACACCACGCCGCCGACGGTGCCGGGGAACCCGCGTTCGACGTCGGTGACCGCGAACAGTGTCTCCTTGGCGTGGAACGCTTCCACCGACGACAGCGGCACCATCGCGGCTTACGACGTCTATCAGGGCACCACGAAGGTCGCGACGACGCCTTCGCTCGAAGCCACGATCACCGGGCTGACGGCGAACACCTCGTACACCTTCACAGTCAAGGCGCGGGACCTCGACGGCAACACCTCCGGCGCCAGCGCCGCGGTGACCGCCAAGACCAGTGGCACCGCGGGCGGCGGAATTCCCGAGTACGACAAGGACATCACCAAGGTCGACCTCGCCTGGTCCGTCGACTTCCTGCCGGACGGCTCGGCGCTCGCGACCGAACGCGACCGGTTCGAGATCCTGCGGATCACGCCGTCGGGCCAGAAGACCACCGTCGGCAAGGTTCCCGGCGCTGTGGGCACCAACGGCGAGGGCGGCCTGCTCGGCATCGCGATCTCGCCGAACTACGCCACCGATCACGCGATCTACCTGTACCACACGGCTTCCGGTGACAACCGGATCGTGAAGATGACCTATGACAACGGAACATTGTCCTCGACGTCGACGCCGGTGCTCACCGGGATCGCGAAGAACCGTTACCACAACGGCGGCAGGATCCGCTTCGGCCCGGACGGCAAGCTCTACGTCACGGCGGGCGACGGGCAGAACAAGGACACCGCGCAGAACAAGGGTTCGCTCAACGGGAAGATCCTGCGGGTCAATCCCGACGGCTCGGCGCCGGGCGACAACCCGTTCGCCTCCACCGGCGGCAACGCCCGGTACGTCTGGAGCTTCGGGCACCGCAACCCGCAGGGCCTGGCGTGGGATTCCCGCGGCCAGCTGTGGGCGTCGGAGTTCGGCGACGGCAAGCTGGACGAGCTCAACCTGATCCAGAAGGGCGGCAACTTCGGCTGGCCGCAGTGCGAAGGCACCGACGGCAGCTGCGGCGGCACGGTCGCGCCGAAGAAGACCTGGCCGACCAGTTCCGGTGGGCCCAGCGGGATCGAGATCGTCAACGACTGGGTCTACGTCGCGGGCGTCACCAGCCAGCAACTTTTCGCCACGCAGATCAACGCGGCGGGCAACGGCGTCGGTTCGGTGCAGTCACTGTTCTCCGGCCGCTGGGGCAGGCTCCGCTCGGTCACCAAGACCCCGGACGGCGGCCTGTGGGTCACCTCGACCAACGCGGACAAGAACGGCGGCACGCCGAGTGGGATCGACAACGTGGTGGTGCGGTTGAAGTTCCCCGGCGGCTCGCAGCCGGGAGCGTTCAAGCTGGCCAGTTCCGCGTTCGCCGACAACGCCTCCATCCCTGGCAAGTACACCTGCGCCGGTGACGGCACCGCGGGCCAGGACACCTCCCCGCCGCTGGCGTGGGGTGCCGGGACCACTGGCGCCAAGGGGTACGCGGTCGTCTTCGCCGACGTGGCCAACAACGGCAACAAACTGCACTGGGCGATCTGGGACATCCCGGCGTCCTCGGGGTCCACGGTGTCGCTGCCCGAGGGCCTGGGAGCGGGCTACACCGTCCCGGATCAGAACGGCGCCAAGCAAAAGGCCATGGGTAGCGGGGCGAACGCGCAGAAGTACTTCGGCCCCTGTCCCGGCGGCTCCAGCCATCCCTACACGTTCACGCTCTATGCGCTGAAATCGGCGAAGGTACCGGGCTTGTCCTCGTCCTCGACGATGGCGCAGATCGAGACGGCGATCAAGAACGCCTCGACGGCCAACGTCAAACTGCGCGGCACCTCCAACGCCGCGTCCTAGGCACGGTTGGGGTGTCCGGAGCGGCGCCGGGCACCCCAGCCGTATCCAGTGTCACTGGAGGAACGCCACCTCGTCCGGGATTCCCCGGCGAGGTGGCGTTTTCGTGGGAAACAACCCTCGTTGACGCGGTGCCGGACGAAGAGCAGGATCGGGCCAGCAGGCTGTTCTGGTCGGGGGCCCAGTGGAGACACCCTGCGTCGACCTGGGGACAAGAAATGCGCGATCTCAAGCGATTCCTCGTGTCCGTGACCGTCCTCGCCGGACTTGCGGGCTTGGTCAGCGCGCCCGCCGCGCTGGCGGACGAGCGCGTCGACATCGGCGGGCTGTCACTGCGCCCGGCGAAGGTGAGCGGTGCCGGGTTCAGCGCGCGGCAGCAGGCGTACCTGCTCGGCCCGGCCTCCGACGAGAGCCGCTGCCTGGACGCGGATCTGAGCACCGTCAACGGGAACGGCACCAAGGTCCAGCTCTGGACCTGCCTCACCCGCCCGGACGGCACCACTCCGGCCAACCAGGCCTGGTACGTCACCCAGATCCCCGAGGGCCACTTCCGGCTCCAGAGTGTCCAAAGCGGACGGTACCTGGACGCCGACCTCAGCTCGATCAACAGCAACGGCACCAAGATCCAGCTCTGGGATTTCATCCCGGCCGCGTCGAACCAGTGGTTCGCGGTCACCGAGAACCCCGAGGGATACCTGCGGCTGCAGAACGTGCGAAGCGGCCGCTACCTCGACGCCGACCTCAACACGGCGGGCCGCGACGGCGGTGTCGTGCTGCTGTGGGACTTCCGGGCGGGCGCCAGGAACCAGTGGTGGTTCTGACCTCGATCCTTCACCGGCCGCTGGTGTGGCGATTCGTTAGTTCGCGGCTTCGGTGCACCGGGCGCGCCCAGCCGCCCCTCACGTGTCGCGAAAGCCACTTTCGCGACATCTGACGACCCGAAAGTGGCTTTCGCGACGCATCAGGTCCCGCGCTGTCGGCGAATTCGGGTCCTGACGAGATCGCGAGTGATGGTGGCCGTTCGGGCGAGTGGCTGAGAATCCGTGCGCCACTGGTTCTGATGCCGCGTGCATCACCAATCCCGCCAGCCTCAGGAGCAACACTTCAGCGGCCGTCCATGAAGGAATCGGGCGTTGAGTGTCCCCATTCCTTCATAAACGAGCAGGTGGGGTTCATTCACCCAAGTACGACGCGGATTTCCGGCACCGGCCGCTAGGCTTCGGCCGGTGAAGGACTGGAAGTTCTGCCCCCGATGCGCCGCCGAAACCCGGCTCTCCGGTGACGGTGAGGACACCCACGTCGAGTGTCCCGCTTGTGGCTTCACCAAATACGACAACCCGCTGCCGACCACGGTCGGCCTCATCCTCGACGGCGACCGGATCCTGTTGCTGCGCCGGGCGCACGAGCCCCGGAAAGGCGGCTGGGACACCGTCGGCGGCTTTCTCTCCGGTGCGGAGAGCGCCGAGCGGAACCTCATTCGCGAAGGCCTGGAAGAGATCGGCTGTGAACTCGTGAACCTCCGGTTCGCCGGATCGTATTCGTCGGTCTACGGCGACACCGGCCTGACGACGATCGGATTCGCCTTCACCTGCCAACTCCCACCGGGCGCCGAAATCGTGCTGTCGGAAGAGAATTCCGGCTACGCCTGGTTCCGGCTGGACGACCGCCCGCCGCTCGCCTTCGCCGATTGCGAGGCCGCCGTGTCGGATCTGGCCACGCTCACCAGCCGAACAGGTTCCGCATGATCCGCCCGCATCGCTCGGTCATCGCCGCCGCGTCCTGATCAGGCTGGTCGATCCACCAGCCGATCAGGGAATCGACCACGCCGGTCCACACCTGGGCGATCGCCTCGATGTCGCGCTCGTCGTCCAGACCCCGCGAGTGCATCAACTGGGCGGCACCGATCAGCGCGAACCCGTCGAGCCGGTAGCGGTAGTCGACCGCGACCCCGGCGATCTCGCCGGTCGAAGGCACCGTCGGGTCGCGGAGCAGCTTCCACGCGTACCGGTCGTTGTCGAACGTCTCGAAAATGGCCGCGAGCACTGCCAGCGGCATCCGCTCCGGCGGCTCGCCGTCCTCCGCCATCGTCTCGGCGACGCCCTCGGTCAGCCTGTCCCCCGCCCGGTGCAGGCAGGCGAGGTACAACCCGTCCTTCGAACCGAAGTACTGGTACAGCAAGGGTTTCGTGACACCGACCCGGCGGGCGATCTCCACCATCGACGCCCCGGCGTACCCGTTCTTGCCGAATTCCTCCGTACCGGCGCGCACGATCTGGGTCTCCCGCTCTTCACGGGGCATGCCCTTCGTGCCGACGGCCCTTGCTTCTGTCACGGCGGTTATCTTACCCTCAGGTAAATGACCCTGAGGTAAGTTACCTGAAGGTCAGATCGCGGAGGCGGAGACAGGAGCGGTGCGATGGCTGATTTCCTTGCCCATTTGAGTGACCCGGTGCTCATGGCGACACCGGTGTTCCTGCTGTTCGTCGCGATCGAGATCCTCGCGCTGCACGTACTGGGCCACGACGACAACGTCATCGGCTACAGCGTCAAGGACACCCGGACCAGCATGTCCATGGGCGCGGTGGCGGTCGTGATCAACGGCGTCTTCCGCGTCGCCATGCTCTTCGTGTTCGCCGCGCTCCACGAACTGGCGCCGGTGAAGTTCAGCCCGCACGACTGGTGGACCTGGGTCCTGATGCTGCTGGGCCAGGAAATCGTCTTCTACGCCTACCACCGGGCCAGCCACCGCGTCCGGATCATGTGGGCGGGCCACCAGGTGCACCATTCGAGTGAGCACTACAACTTCTCGACCGCGCTGCGCCAGAAGTGGACCCCGTACTTCCAGCTGCCGTTCTGGTCGATCCTGGCCTTCGCCGGCATCCCGCCGTGGATGATCCTCACCGGGCTGTCGATCGACCTCGTCTACCAGTTCTTCGTGCACACCGAGAAGATCCGGAAGCTGCCGCGCTGGTTCGAGTACGTGTTCAACACACCTTCACACCATCGTGTGCACCACGGCAGCGACCAGGAGTACCTGGACGCGAACTACGGCGGCATCCTGATCGTCTGGGACCGGATGTTCGGCAGCTTCGTCCCCGAGGGCAAGCGGCCGACCTACGGGCTGACCAAGAACGTCGAGTCCTACAACCTGCTCAAGGTCGGTTTCCACGAGTACGGCTCGATCCTGCGCGACGTCCGCGCGGCCGGGTCTTGGCGGGAGAGACTCGGCTACGTGTTCGGCCCGCCGGGCTGGCAGCCCGCGAAGGAGCTGGGCCTAGGACACGGCCTACGCGGTCCTGCGCAGCGAGGATGAGTTGCGGCGACCCTTCCCTCCGCCGTCACCACGGAAACCGCGCGTTACGCCTGTTCGCCGCAGGTCAACGACCGGACAGTGCCGCGGACAGGACTTCGCCGGTCCGCCGCTTGGCCAGGTAGAACGCCGCCTCGTGCGGTTTGGCGCCGTTGTCGACGGTGTAACCGCTGTCGAGGACGCCGTCGGCGCCGGGGAACAGCGGCGTGAGATCCGGACGCGCGGCGACGAGGTCGTCCCGGTCGGCCAGATTCACCCAGCGCGCGACGCCGGGCGGGACGGACGGCGGCTGGGGACGGGTCCGTTCGTAGACGACCGTGCGCAGGCCGAGCGGGGAACCGAGGGTGAGCAGCAGCGGCAGGGGGCGGCCGTGCAGATGGGCGGCTTCGTAGGCGACGACGGAACCGAGCGAATGGCCGATGATCGCCTCGGTCTCCGGGCCGATGAGCCCGGCGACGCGGTCCTGCACGTGTTCCCGGATCGCGTCGTCGGTGAGGTACCGCGTCACCTGCCTGAGCGCCTTGACCACCACACGTTCGGCGAACGCCACCCCGAGCCTCGCGAACGGCCGCAGCCGGACCAGCGCGTTCAGCACCGGACGCGCGGCGGCGCGCACGCCCTGGGTTTCCCCGGCCGGACCGTCGAGCCGGGCCAGTTCGGCCCTCGCCCGCGCGCGATCCGCCTCGCGGGACGCCGAGACGGCCGCGTTCCGGAGCCACTCCCCCGCCAGCGCCTCGGCGAGTTCCCCTTCGTCGGCGGTGAGTTCCCCTTCGTCGGCGGTGAGTTCGTCGGCGCTGCCTTGCTGGTCGCCCGCGAGGAAAAGGTCACCGTAGAAGGCCATCCGGGCGTCGCCGGGCCGGGCATCGCGCCACAGGGTGTCGGCCAGCCCGGCGTCACCGGCGAGCCGGACACCATCTGCCAAACTCGGCAGCCATTCCGCCTCGAGGGTGTCCGCGGACTTCTGTTCCTGGGCGATACCGTGCACCAGAACGATCCGAGCCATGGCGCACAGTATCGCGGCCGCCCTTGCCGGTGACCGTCCGATGAGACAAAGTGATCTCCGTGGGAGAGCGGAGGTCGTTGGTAGTCGCGTCGCAATGCGATTCGCTGAACCTCCTCTCGTTCCTTCCCGACGCGGGCCGCCAGGTTCGGCGGCCCTGCTCGATCCCGCGATCGGCGGCTGCGTCCCCGCCCTCGCGGACGGCCGCGGCCTGCTCGTCGACCCGACGATGGTCGAGCTGGACGACGCGCTGGTGGAGGCCTTCGAGCGCGCGTCGGAGGACGAGGCGACGCTGTTCCTCTCGCTCGTCGGGCACGGTGAGTACGCCGACGACGACTTCTACTTCCTCACCAAGGACACCGGTCTGCCGGTGGACAGCCGGAAGTCGTTCCTGTTCGCGCAGCGCATCAAGGAACTGCTCGGCCGCGACTCGATGCTGGACGGCTTGGTGATCCTTCTCGACACCTGCCACGCCGGCATCGGGGCGAGGCAGGCGGGACGGCGCTGGCTGCGGATCGTCGGCGAAGCGGGCAGACGATTCGACCTGCTCACCGCCTCGGACGACCGCGTCGCGGCGAACGGTTGTTTCAGCCGGTCACTGGTCTCGGTACTCCGGTCGGGGCACGCGGAGTTCGGCGAGCGCGTCCGGTGCGCGGACCTCAAACGGGTGATCACCGGCCTGTGCCCCACGCAGACCGCGGTGCACCTGGGGTTCGACGGCACCCGTGAGGTGGCCGAGGCCGATCAGGGGCTGTGGCTCGCGCTGAACTCCTCCGCCGTCTGGCGGCGTTCGCCCCTGGCGGGCAACCCGGCCGCGCCGCGGATCGAACGGCTGACCGCGGGCTACCGGCCGGGCCCGAAACTCGGCGAGACCGTCGGCCACCTGCTCACCGGCGCCCGGCTGGTCGCGATAACCGGCGGGGCGGGCGCGGGGAAGTCGGCGATGCTCGCCGCGCTGGCGCGGCCGTCCGCGGCCGGATCCTATGTGCCGCCGGACTTCCTGCACGCCGTGTTGTTCGCGAGCCGAGGCGACACGGCGGAGCGGCTCGCCAGGGAACTCGCCGGTCAGTTGCGGCGCACCGTGCCCGGTTTCGCCGACGCCGAGCAGGTTCACCATGCCGGGCTCGACGACGCCGCCCGCAGCGGCGCAAGCGCTTTCGATCTGGCACTTCTCGGTCCTCTTCGGGTTCTCGCTCCACAGTGCGCCGACACGCACGTGCGGATCGCGATCGACGGGCTGGACGACCTCGACCCCGCCGTCCAGGAGCGCCTGTTCGGCCTTCTCCGGAGTGTGTCGACCGAACCGGAGCTGGCGCTGGTGAAGACGGTCGTGACGACACGGGACCCGGCGCGTCTTCCACCGGCGGTGGCGGTTCCTCTGCCCTCGTCTCCCGTGGCGCGGGAACCTGAGGACACCGATGACCGGGACCACCAGACCGGGTATGACACCGGTTCGCCGAGGATCACACCGGCGACCCTGATCATCGACGTCCCCGGGCTGCCTTCCGCGAACCACGAACTGTCCTTCGGCACCACGACGCTCGGCCGCAGCAGGAACGCCGCGCTCCAGCTCAGGGACTCTCGGGTTTCCCGGCTCCACTGCGAGATCCACTGGAACGGCACGACAGCGTGGCTGACCGACCTGGACTCCGCCAACGGCACCTTCGTCAACGGGCGGCGGGTGCTGAACGCCGAGTTGGCGCATCGCGACGTGCTCCGGCTGGGCGATTCGACAGTCTCCTTCATCAATGTCACGCAGGAGGACGCCGAAGAGGAAGACCAGCACGGCACCGGCGCGGTGGCTTCGCCACGGCAGGGTCGAGCGGTCCTGCTGGAGCTGCTGGGGCTGGCAGCCACCCGCGGCCCCATCCCGATCTCGATCCTCACCGCGGCGAGCGCGGCGGGCGGTGGCCCGGACCGGCGGGTGCACGTCCGCGACTTCCTGGCCGGGCTCGGTGACTCGGTCAGCCGGACCCAGGCAGGCCTCGCCGACGAAACCGTCCTGCTGACCGCCGACGCGCCCGCGCTCTTCCCCGATGTGGCGACCCGTCTGCACGCCCAGCTGGCTGCGGCGACCTCGGAGGTGGCACTCGTGACCGGAAACGACGAGCCGACGCTCGAACAGAGCTACGCCGCGGCCAACGAAGCCGAGCACTTCTGGCTCGCCGGACTCCACGAGGACGCCCTCACCGCGCTGGAGCGCCGAGCCTCCCACATCCCCGTCGAGAACCGGGAACGCTGGGCGGCCTTGGCGAACCGCGCGACACGGGAACTCGGCGGGACCGACCGGATCACCTTGCGCTGCAAGGCACGGCACGCCACCTGGACCGGCAAGGCCGGCGACGCGGCCGGAGCGCTCGCCCGGTTCGAAGAACTGTTGCCGATCGCCACCACCGCCCTGTCCGGTGGCGACGAAGACGTCTTGAGCATCCGCAACAACATCGGGCACCTGCTCGCCGAACTCGGCCGCTTCGAGGAATCCCGGTCCGAGTTCGAGGCCCTCGTCCGGGACGCCGACACCGCGCTCGGACCCGACCATCGTGAAACACTGCACGCACGGCACTTCCTCGCGGTGGCGACGGGCAAGACCGGGAACGGGGAGGAGGCCCTCCGTCTCGCCCGGGAACTGCTGCCGCGGGCGGAACAGGCTTTGGGCGACGACGAGATCGTCAGTCACATCCGGCACAACATCGCGTTCTGGAGCGCCGAAATCGAGCACCCCCCCCCGTCGTTTCGGAGTATCGACAGCTCCTCGCCGAAGCGACGGGACGGCTGAATGACCGGCATCCCGACGTCCTCGACCTCCGGTTCGGTCTCGCGCTCGCGCTCGCCAAAACAGGCCGGATCACCGAAGCCCTCTCGACCTGGAGCCGACTGCTCGGCGACTCCGTCGAGGTACGGGGCGAACGGCATGAGGAAACCCGGAAGATCCGAGCGCAGCTCGATCACTGGGGCCCGCGGGAGTGAGCGGTGAGCGCACTGCGGATCGCGCTCCTGACCTACCGCGGGAATCCGCGAAGCGGCGGTCAGGGCGTGTACGTCCGGCATCTGAGCCGCGAACTCGCCGCGCTGGGACATCACGTCGAGGTGCTGTCCGGGCCACCCTATCCGGAGGTCGATGACGGCGTGCGGTTGACGAAACTCCCCGGGCTCGACCTGTTCGCGGAGCCGAACCCCTTCCGGACACCGCGGCCTCGGGAGCTGCGTGATCTACCGTCGTGGGTGGAGTTCCTCGGCATGCGGCGCGGCGGCTTCCCCGAACCCCTCGCGTTCTCCCTGCGTGCCGCTCGCCATCTCGCGAAACGCCGGGACGAATTCGACATCGTCCACGACAACCAGGGGCTCGGTTACGGCATCCTCCACTGTGGACTCCCGACGGTCGCCACGATCCACCATCCCATCGCCGTGGACCGTGCCTTGAAGCTCGCCACCGTCACCGGGCGCGAAGCGGCGAGGGTCAAGCGGTGGTACGGGTTCGTCGACATGCAGCACCGGGTCGCACGGCGACTGCCCACGCTGACCGTGTCGCGGGCTTCCCGCGCGGCCATCGGCCGGGAAATGGGCGTACCGGACGACCGGATCCGCGTCGTGCCGCTCTCCGCGGACACCCGGATCTTCCGGCCGCGGCCCGAAATCCGCCGGGTGCCCGGCCGGGTCGTCGCCGTCGCCAGCGCGGACGAACCGTTGAAGGGCCTCGAACACCTTCTGGCGGCGTGGGAACGGATCGACGGTGAGCTGGTGATCGTCGGCAGGCCGAAACCGGACGGTCCGGCGGCGCGAGCACTTGCCCGGCTCGGCCCCGGCGGAGGCGTCAGCTTCGTCACCGGGCTGACCGACGACGAACTCGCACGGTTGCTCTGTTCGGCCGAAATCGCTTGTATCCCTTCCCTGTTCGAAGGGTTCTCGCTGCCGGCCGCCGAGGCGATGGCCTGCGGGACACCGGTCGTCGCGACGACCGGCGGGGCGCTTCCCGAGGTCGTGGGGGACGCGGGAATCCTGGTCCCGCCGGGTGATGTACCGGCGCTCGCGGAGGCGATCATCAAAGTCCTCGGCGACGAACACCTGCGCGCCGACCTCGCGGACCGCGGCCTGGAAACGACGGGGGCGCTGAGCTGGCGACGCACCGCCGAGGAGACCGCCGCGCACTATCTGCGTGTCCTCGGCCGGGAGCGTGCGGGATGCTGACCGTCGATTTCGGCCGGTTCCCCGTCGGCCACGGGGATCGGGTGCTCGACCTCGGCTGCGGGGACGGCAGGCACGCCTACGCGGCGTACAAACACGGCGCGGACGTGGTCGCCGCCGATCTCGACGACATCGCGCTGAAACACGTGCGGGACATGTTCGCCAATCTCGCGGAAGCGGGCGAGGCTCCCGCCACGGCTTCGGCGGTGGCCGTCCGCGCGGACGGCCGCCTGCTGCCGTTCCCGGACGGTGCCTTCAACCGGGTCATCGTGGCGGAAACGCTGGAACACATCCATGCCGACCGTACCGTGCTCGCGGAAGTGAGCCGGGTTCTGGCACCCGGCGGCCTGGTGGTGGCGACCGTGCCGCGCTGGTGGCCGGAGCGGATCTGCTGGCTGCTTTCGGACGAGTACCACGAGGTCGAAGGTGGCCACATCCGTGTCTACCGGCGCGGCGAGCTGCTCGGACGGCTACGGGAAGCTGGTCTGCGGCCGATCGGCACCCACCACGCGCACGCCTTGCATTCGCCTTACTGGTGGTTGAAATGCGCGGTCGGCCCCGACGCCGATCACCGGCTTTGCGCCCTGTACCACCGTTTTCTGGTGTGGGACATCATGCGGAGTCCCCGGCCGGTGCGGTTCGCCGAATGGGCGTTGAACCCGGTGCTCGGCAAGAGCCTCGTCGTCTACGCCCGTAAACGGTGAAGGCCACCGCGGCCACGATCGCCGCCGTGCAGCGCACGGACGGCGCGATCCCCTGGCGAGCGGGCGGCTATCTCGATCCCTGGAACCACATCGAAGCCGCGATGGGCCTGGACGCGGCAGGGCGGCGCACGGAGGCCGAAGCCGCCTACGACTGGCTTCTGCGGAACCAGCGCCCCGACGGCTCATGGGCGGCCGAGTATCGCGACGGTGGACCCAAACTGTCCACTATGGACACTAATTTCACCGCCTACGTGGCCGTCGGCGTCCGGCATCATTTCCTGGTGACCGGGGACCACGCCTGGCTGGACCGGATGTGGCCGGTCGTGGACAGGGCCGCCGACGCCGTTCTGCGGCGGCAGCAACCGTCGGGCGCCATCGCCTGGCGGGACGACCCCGAGGTCCGGCTGGTCACCGGAAGCAGCAGCATCCACCACGCGCTGACCCAGGCCCTGGCGCTCGCGTCCGTGCGAGGGCTGGACCGTCCACAGTGGCGAGACGCGGCACGCCGGCTCCGGGTGGCCCTGCGCGACGAGCCGCGGCTGTTCCTCCCGAAACCGCACGCGATGGATTGGTACTACCCGGTTCTGGGCTCCGTGGTGACCGGCGCCGACGCCGCGGCGCGGCTGGCGGCGGGCTGGGACCGGTTCGTCGAACCCGGGCTCGGGGTGCGATGTGTGCGCCATGAACCGTGGGTCACCGGCGGGGAAACCGCCGAACTGGCGCTGACTCTCGCCGCTCGCGGAGATCGTGTCCGCGCGGGCGAACTCCTCGCCTGGGTGGCCCGGCTCAAGCACGACGACGGCTCGTACTGGACCGGATACCAGTTCGCGGACGAGGAGTTCTGGCCGGACGAGCGCACTACGTGGACCTCGGGTGCCGTCCTCCTCGCCACCGCCGCGCTCGATGGCGACCCAGCCACCTGCGAAATCTTCGGTGAGCAGCGCATCTAGTGAGCCGAAAGTCAAAGCGTCGTGAAGAGCTCCTTCGCTACCTCAGGGTAGGCAAGGAGCCCTTCACAACCCGGCGAGAGTCTTCCCAGCCGGCGATCATGTCGCGAAAGCCACTTTCGCGACGTCTGACGTCCCGAAAGTGGCTTTCGCGCCACGCCCGACCTCGTAACACCTTTGCCCTACCCGCAATTAGTCCTCTAGTTGCGATCGATGCGTGTGCAACGACCGCAACCAGAGGACTAATCGCGGAGGGGTCAGGCTTCGTCTTCTTCCAGCATGTCCGGGGTGACGGCGGATTCGGTGTCCGGGATGCCCTGTTCCTTCGCCTTCTTGTCGGCCATCGCCAGCAGGCGGCGGATCCGGCCGGCGACGGCGTCCTTGGTCATCTGCGGCTCGGACAACTGGCCCAGTTCCTCGAGCGAGGCCTGCCGGTTCGACAGCCGCAGTTTGCCCGCGGCCAACAGATGGTCCGGGGCGGATTCGCCGAGGATGTCCAGTGCCCGCTCGACCCTGGCCGCCGCCGCGACGGCCGCGCGAGCCGAACGCCGCAGGTTGGCGTCGTCGAAGTTCGCCAGCCGGTTCGCGGTGGCGCGCACCTCACGGCGCATCCGCCGCTCTTCCCACGCGAGCACACTCGTGTGGGCGCCGAGACGGGTCAGCAGGGCACCGATGGCGTCGCCGTCACGCACGACGACGCGGTCCGCGCCGCGGACCTCACGCGACTTCGCCTGGATGCCCATCCGCCGGGCGGCACCGACGAGCGCCAGCGCGGCTTCGGGTCCGGGGCAGGTGACTTCGAGCGACGACGAGCGGCCGGGTTCGGTGAGCGAACCGTGCGCCAGGAACGCGCCACGCCAGGCGGCTTCCGCGTCGGCGACACCGCCGGACACGACGGCGGCGGGCAGCCCGCGCACCGGACGGCCACGCTGGTCGATCAGGCCGGTCTGCCTCGCGAGGCCTTCGCCGTCCTTGACCACCCGTACGACGTACCGCGTCCCCTTGCGCAGCCCGCTCGACGAGATGACGTGGACGTCGGACTGGTGTCCGTACAGTTCGTGGATCTCCTTGCGCAGCCGCCTCGCCACCGAACCGGTGTCGAGTTCGGCCTCCACCACGACGCGGCCGGCCACGATGTGCAGCCCTCCCGCGAATCGCAGCATCGACGCGACCTCCGCGCGGCGCGGGCCGATCTTGGTGATCTCCAGCCGGCTCAGCTCGTCCTTCACGGCGGCGGTCATCGCCATCGCTGCCCCTCCATACCTTCAGCTCCTCCCCCGGTGAGACCGAGAGCGTCCCGCATACAGCCCGCGAGCGCATCAGGATCATGCCGCCCCGTCACGACCGGGTCAGCCACCGCCCCCAGCAACGCCTGCGCGCCGAGTCTCCCGGCCGCCTCCCGTAACCGGGCTGGTGAGGGCACCGAGTCCCGGTCCGCGATGACCGCGTCCACCCGCAGTTCCGGGGCGTGTTCGAAGAGTACGTCCAAATGCTTCTCCGGAGAGAATCCCGCCGTCTCCCCCGGTTGGGGGATCAGATTGAGGATGACGACCTTCGTGGCGTCCGTCCGGAGCAGCGCGTCGTGCAGATCCGGCACCAGCAGATGCGGCAGCACGCTGGTGAACCACGACCCCGGGCCGAGGAACACGACGTCCGCTTCGAGCACGGCTTCGATCGCCTCGGGGCATCCCCGCGGCGGCCGGTCGGCCTGTCCTGCCGGGTGCAGGCTGATCCGGTGCACCTGTCCCGGCGTCGTCGCCACCGCCACTTGACCGCGGATCCGCCGGAACGCTTCGGGATTCTCGGCGTCCAGACCCGAAACCTCACCTTGGATTTCCAGCGGTTCGGGTGACATCGGCAGGACCCGGCCGGAGATGCCCATCAGCCTGCTCGCCTCGTCGAGCGCGGCGACCGGATCGCCGAGCACCTCGAACAGCCCGGCCAGCAACAGGTTCCCGACCGCGTGCCCGGCGAGCGCGCCGTCGCCGCCGAAGCGGTGCTGGAACACCTCCGCCCACAGGATCCCGCCGTCTTCGGCGGCGAACGCGGCGAACGCCTGCCGCAGGTCGCCCGGCGGCAGCAGGCCGAGTTCCCGGCGCAGCCTGCCGGACGAGCCCCCGTCGTCCGCGACGGTGACCACGGCGGTGACCTGCGAGGTCACCCGGCGCAACGCGGTGAGGGTGGCGTGCAGGCCGTGCCCGCCACCCAAGGCGACCGCGCGCGGGTCGCTACTCGCGGCCAAGGTCGCGGTGCACCACCTTCACGGCCATACCGTCCTCATTGGACAGACGCTGGGCGAGCTCCTCGGAAATGGCGACACTGCGGTGCTTTCCGCCCGTGCAGCCGACGGCCAGCGTCAGGTACCGCTTGCCCTCGCGCTTGTAACCCGCGCCGATCAGGCGCAGCAGCTGGTGGTAGCGGTCGAGGAACTCGTCCGCGCCCTCCTGGCTGAGCACGTAGTTGCGGACCTCGCCCTCGAGACCGGTGTGGTCGCGCAGTTCCGGGATCCAGAACGGGTTCGGCAGGAACCGGACGTCCATCACCAGATCCGCGTCCATCGGCAGGCCGTACTTGTAACCGAACGAGAGCACGGTGACGCGGGTCTGCGTGCCGGCCTCGGAGCCGAACGCGTCCTCGATCTTGGCCCGCAGGTCGTGCACCGAGAGCGACGACGTGTCGAGCACGAGGTCCGCCTCTTCGCGCAGCGGCTCCAGCAGCGTGCGCTCGGCGGTGATGCCGTCGGCGAGCCTGCCGTCGCCCTGCATCGGGTGCCCGCGGCGGACGGCCTCGA
Source organism: Amycolatopsis coloradensis (assembly GCF_001953865.1). Taxonomy (GTDB): domain Bacteria; phylum Actinomycetota; class Actinomycetes; order Mycobacteriales; family Pseudonocardiaceae; genus Amycolatopsis; species Amycolatopsis coloradensis. The sequence continues at coordinate 279,107 of NZ_MQUQ01000014.1, read as the reverse complement.
ACCGGCGCACCAGCACCGCGTCGGTCGCCTCCAGGAACAGCACGCGCGGCTTGTACCCGCGGGCGTCGAGGTCCTTGATGACCGACGCCAGGTCGTCGGTGAACGCGCGCGACCGCACGTCCATCACGACCGCGACCTTGGTGATCGCGCCCCGCGCCTGCGCGCCCAGCTCGACCATGGTGGCGATCAGTTCGGGCGGCAGGTTGTCCACCACGAACCAGCCCAGGTCCTCCAGGCATTTCGCGGCGGTACTGCGGCCCGCCCCGGACAGCCCGGAGACGACCGCGACCTCCATTCCGGAACCGCGGCCTTCTTCTTGCGCACTCACGATGGTCCTTTCCCCGATCACGTACTGGACTCCCCCGCCGTCTGTGGCTGCTCCCCTGCGAGCGCCGCGACGACCGCCTCCGCGGTGCGCCTGCCGAAGCCGGGCACCGCCTCGATCTCCTCGATCCTTGCTTCGCGGAGTTTCCGCACCGAGCCGAAATGCTTGATCAGCGCGGTACGCCGAGCCTGCCCCAGCCCGGGCACACCGTCCAATGCGGACACCTGCATCCGCTTGGAGCGCTTCTCCCGGTGGTACCGGATGGCGAACCGGTGCGCCTCGTCGCGCAGCCGCTGGAGCAGATACAACGCGTCGGAGGTGCGCGGCAGGATCACCGGATCGGGATCGCCCGGCAGCCACACCTCCTCCAGCCGCTTCGCCAGGCCGACCACGACCAGGTCGGTGAAGCCGAGTTCCGAGAGCACGTCCGCGGCCGCGGTGGCCTGCGGGCCCGCGCCGTCGACGACGAGCAGGTTCGGCGCGTAGGCGAACTTGCGTGGCTTGCCGGTCTCCGGGTCGATGCCGGGGCGGTCCGGGTCGACCGGTGCGTCTTCGGCCGTTTCCTTGAGGTAGCGGGAAAAACGGCGGCGGACGACCTCGGCGATCGACGCGACGTCGCCTTCCTCCGCGGCCTCGCGCAGCGCGAATCGCCGATACTCGGACTTGCGCGGGACGCCGTCCTCGAACACCACGAGCGACGCGACCACGTCACTGCCCTGGATATGGCTGATGTCGACGCATTCGATGCGCAGCGGCGCGGTCTCCAGCGCCAGGTAGTCCTGTAGTTCGGCCAACGCCGCCGACCGCGCGGTGAGATCACCGGCACGGCGCAGTTTGTGCTGGGTGAAGGCCTCGCCTGCGTTACGTGTCACCGTCTCCGCGAGCGCGCGTTTGTCGCCGCGCTGCGGCACCCGCAGGCTCACCCTCGACCCGCGCAGCCCGGAAAGCCACTCGCCCACCGCCTCGGCGTCGGCGGGCAGTTCGGGCACGAGCACCTCACGCGGCACCGGCGACCCGAGGTCGGGGTCGTCCGCGCGTTCGGCCTCTTCGCCGTAGAACTGCGTGAGGAAGTGGTCGACGAGGTCCTTGACGTCCATCTCCTCGGCCTTGTCGATCACCCACCCGCGCTGGCCGCGGACCCGGCCGCCGCGCACGTGGAAGACCTGGACCGCGGCTTCGAGTTCGTCGTGGGCGAAGGCGACGACGTCGGCGTCCGTACCGTCGCCGAGCACCACCGCCTGCTTCTCCATCGCGCGCCGGAGCGCGCCGAGGTCGTCACGCAACCGGGCCGCGCGCTCGAACTCCAGCTCGTCGGACGCGGCCGCCATTTCCTGTTCGAGACGGCGGATCAGCGCGTCGGTGCGGCCGGCGAGGAAGTCACAGAAGTCCTCGACGATCGCGCGGTGCTCGTCGGCGGAGACCTTGCCGACGCACGGCGCGGAGCATTTGCCGATGTAGCCGAGCAGGCAGGGCCTGCCGATCTGGCCGTGCCGTTTGAAGACCCCGGCCGTGCAGGTGCGCGCCGGGAAGACCCGCAGCAGCAGATCGAGCGTCTCGCGGATGGCCCAAGCGTGCGCGTACGGCCCGAAGTACCGCACGCCCTTCTTGCGCGCGCCGCGGTAGACGTGCAGGCGCGGGAACTCCTCATTCATCGTGACGGCGAGGACCGGGTAGCTCTTGTCGTCGCGGTAGCGGACGTTGAACCGGGGGTCGAACTCCTTGATCCAGTTGTACTCGAGCTGGAGCGCCTCGACCTCGGTGCCCACGACGGTCCACTCGACGCTCGCCGCCGTCGTCACCATCTGGCGGGTGCGCGGGTGCAAGCCGGTGATGTCGGCGAAGTACGAGTTCAGCCGGCCGCGGAGGCTTTTCGCCTTGCCGACGTAGATGACCCTCTTCGTGGCGTCACGAAATTTGTACACGCCAGGGGCGTCCGGGATGCTCCCCGGCGAGGGACGGTAGGTGGTCGGGTCAGCCACACCGCCAAGCCTATGGGGCACCACCGACAGTCTTACGGGCCCCCATGCTCTAGCACTCGTCCGGGTGACGACCACCACGATGCGGTCCGTATTTCACTACGTATACCGACCTAAGTCGGATATTCGGCCGGACCCGACGTTCGTTGGTTCCTAGCGGGTGAATCGGGTGATTACTTTCCGTCCCAGTTCCCTTTCACTCGGTTCTTCGTCAGATGACGCTCGAAAGGACTCCTGCACCGTGAGCCGTCTTCGCACGCTGGGCGCCGCCACCCTCGCCGCCGCAGCCCTCACCATGACCGCCGGAGCGGCCGCCTCCGCGGGCACCCCCACCGGCGTCCAGCCGAACATCGTGGGCGGCGGCACCGCCCCCACCGTGAGCTGGGGCGCCCAGGTCTACGTCAACACCCCCGGCCGCCAGTGGGACGGGTTCAACTGCTCCGGCAGCGTCATCGCGCAGCGCTGGGTGCTGACCGCCAAGCACTGCCTCGACTCCGACGGCAGCGGCATGCGGGTCCGCGTCGGCAGCAACCAGCTGCAGAGTGGCCGCGTGATCGCCGTCGACCGCAAGGTGTCCTCGCCGGCGGGCTCCGACATCTCGCTGCTGCACCTGGCCTCCGACGCCGGCGTCACGCCGATCGCCCTGGCCGGCTCGAACCCGTCGGTCGGGTCCACCAACCAGCTGTACGGCTGGGGCCGCGAGACCCCGACCGGTCCGCCCGCCTCGGCGCTGAAGGTGGCCAACGTCCGCGTCAGCGGCACCTCGCGCGACGCCTACGGCGGCCCGGCCATCCAGAGCGTCGGCATCAACGGTTCGGCGTGGAAGGGCGACTCGGGCGGCCCCCAGGTCTCCAACGGCGTCCAGGTCGGCGTCGCCTCGACCGTGCAGAACCAGAGCGGCTCGAACGTCCGCGGCACCAACAACTACGGCAGCGTCGCTTCGGCGCGCTCCTGGATCCGCACGACCACCGGGGTCTGACCTCACACCCCGGTGGGGCCCCTCCGAGACGCGACCCGTCTCGGAGGGGCCCTTTCGCGTCAGCCTGTCGGTGGGGTGTGGGACGCTCGCGGGCATGCGGATCGCGACCTGGAACGTGAACTCGATCGGGCCCCGGCTGCCGAGGGTGGTGGACTGGCTCGGCTCGGTGCGGCCGGATGTGCTGTGCCTGCAAGAACTCAAATGCGGTACGGAGGCGTTCCCGTTCGACGCCGTGCGGGAGGCGGGCTACGAGACGGCCGCGTACGGCATCGGGCGCTGGAACGGCGTCGCCATCGTGTCCCGCGTCGGGCTGGAGGACGTGACGCGCGGGCTGACCGGCGAGCCCACCTTCGAGGACAAGACCGACGCGCGGGCCATCGGCGCCACCTGCGGCGGCGTGCGGCTGTGGTCGGTGTACGTGCCCAATGGGCGGGACCTGGAGAACCCGCACTACAACTACAAACTCGCCTGGCTCTCGGCACTGGAGGCGACGGTGCGCGAGGAGCAGGCGCGCGGCTTGCCGTTCGCGGTGCTCGGCGACTTCAACATCGCGCCGACCGACGCGGACGTCTGGGACATCGGCGTGTTCGCCGAATCGACACACGTGACCGAACCGGAGCGAAAGGCGCTCGCGGCCCTGCGGGATCTCGGGTTGTCCGACGTGTTCCCGCGGCCGTTGAAGTACGGCCACCCGTTCACCTACTGGGACTACCGGGCCGGGAACTTCCCGAACAACAAGGGAATGCGGATCGACCTCGTGTACGCCGACGCCCGTGTCGCGGATGGCGTGACGGACTCCTATGTGGACCGTGACGCGCGGAAGGGGAAGGGCTCCTCGGACCACGCGCCGGTCGTGGTGGACTTCGAGCTTTGAGCGATGCGGCGCGGGGTGCCGTCCGTCAACTGAAGTACGTGAAGGACCCCTTCACTGCGTCTAGCGCAGTGAAGGGGTCCTTCACGTACTTCGGATCTGTTGGCTTGAAAGGTCCCGAACGCTATGAAGGCGGCAAAGGCGTCAGCCGTTCCAGGCGGCCTTGTGCAGCCGCCGCAGCGCCCGCACCGCGTCCACCGCACGTTCCCGGTCCACGGCCTGCACGGCCATGACCGAGTAGTACTCGTCGTCCGGCAGTTCCAGCCGCGCCCACGAAGCGCCGTCGGGGAAGCTCACCGAAAGCACCTCGCTCCACGCGAACTTCTTCGTCATCAGCACGTTTCGGACCTCGATGCCGTCGGCGTCGGCCTTCAGACGCGCGGTCGCGAACAGCATCGTGCCCGCCGCGAGCAGGACCCCGATGCCGATCATCGCCGCTTGGTCGGACGGCTGGAAGATCACGCCGGTGTCCGAGCCGCGCAACAGCACCGCGACGACCACGAACGTCGCCAGCAGGAACACCGCCAGCACGGAGCACATCACCAAGGCACGGCGAGGCCGCACCACCATGACCTCGGACCCTGTCATCACATCCGCCTCGACGCTCACACGAAACCCCGCTCGGTCCACGGCTGGCGAAGGTTTCGCAGCGCGTGCGCGGCGTCCAGCGCGGCGACGGTCGCTTCGTAGCCCTTGTCCTCGACGGAGCCCGGCAAGCCGGACCGGTCGAGGGCCTGCTGCTCGGTGTCGCAGGTGAGCACACCGTTGCCGACCGGGGTGCTCTCGTCGAGCGCCACCCTGGTCAGGCCCGCGGTGACCGCGTCGCAGACATACTCGAAGTGCGGGGTCCCGCCCCGGATGACCACGCCCAGCGCGACGACCGCGTCGTGCGTGCGGGCCAGTGCCTGCGCGGCGACGGGCAGTTCGACGGCGCCCGCGACGCGTACGACCGTCGGCTCCTCCTCCAGGTCGGCCACCTTGGCCGCCGCGAGGGCGCGTTCCAGCAGGGCGCTCGTGATCTTCGTGTGCCAGCGCGTGGCCACGATCCCGAGCCGGATGTTCTTACAGTCGGACAGGTCGAGTTCGACGTCCGGACGGCCCTCGCCGCTCACCGCGTGCCACCTCCGTTGCCCTGGTCGACTTCGGCGCCGACCTGGTCGAAATGCTCAAGCTGGGACAAATCGTGCCCCATCCGGTCCCGTTTGGTCTTGAGGTAGCGCAGGTTCTCCGGGTTCGGCGAGATCGGCAGCGACACCCGGCCGGTGACGCGCAGGCCGTAGCCCTCCAGCCCGACGCGCTTGGCCGGGTTGTTCGTCAGCAGCCGCATCGAGCGGACCCCGAGGTCGCACAGGATCTGCGCGCCGGTGCCGTAGTCACGCGCGTCGGCGGGGACGCCGAGTTGCAGGTTCGCGTCGACGGTGTCCGCGCCCGCGTCCTGCAGCTGGTAGGCCTGCAGTTTGTGCAGCAGCCCGATGCCCCGGCCCTCGTGACCGCGGATGTAGAGCACGACGCCGCGGCCTTCCTTGGCGACGGCTTCGAGCGCCGCCTCCAGCTGCGGGCCGCAGTCGCAGCGCAGCGAGCCGAAGACGTCGCCGGTGAGGCATTCCGAGTGCACGCGCACCAGGATGTCCTCGCCGTCGCCGATCTCGCCGTAGACGAACGCGATGTGCTCGATGCCGTCGAGGAGGCTGTCGTAGCCGACCGCGCGGAACGTGCCGGCCGAAAGCGGGATACGGGCCTCGGCGACCCGCTCGACCTGCTTCTCGGTGCGGCGCCGGTACGCGATCAGGTCGGCGATGGTGATCATCTTGAGGTCGTGGTCCGCGGCGAAGACCTCGAGTTCGTCGCGGCGGGCCATGTCACCCTCGTCCTTCTGCGACACGATCTCGCAGAGCACACCGGACGGCGAAAGACCGGCGAGGCGGGCCAGGTCGACGGAGGCTTCGGTGTGCCCGGGGCGCCGCAGGACACCGCCCTGCTTGGCGCGCAGCGGGACCACGTGGCCGGGCCGCCGGAAGTCCGACGCCGTGGACGCCGGGTCGGCGAGCAGGCGGACGGTGTGCGACCGGTCGGCCGCGGAGATGCCGGTGGTGATGCCCTCGGCGGCGTCGACCGTGACGCTGTACGCGGTACCGCGCTGGTCCTGGTTCGTGTGGTACATCGGCGGCAGATCGAGCCGGTCCGCCTCGGCCTCGGTCAGCGCCACGCAGACGTACCCCGAGGTGTAGCGCACCATGAAGGCCATCAGTTCGGGCGTGGCCTTCTCCGCCGCGAAGATCAGGTCGCCCTCGTTCTCGCGGTCCTCGTCGTCCACCACGACGACCGGACGGCCCGCCTTGATGTCGGCGATCGCCGCCTCGATGGCTTCGGCGTTCACGGCCACCCCGCCTCCACAGGGGGTCAGACCCGCCGACCCCGGAATCGCACTCGTCTCACTCACGCCCGCTCCTCCGTACCGCCATTGTCCCCCTGCGTGCGCAGATGCGGCATGGCCAGCTTCTCGACGTACTTGGCGACCACGTCGACCTCGAGATTCACCAGGTCACCCGGCTGGTTTCGGCCGAGGGTGGTCAGTTCGAGAGTGGTCGGGATCAAGGCGACGGCGAACTCCTCGTCGGTCACCGAAGCGACCGTGAGGGAGATGCCGTCGACCGCGATCGACCCCTTCTCGACCACGTACCTGGCCAGTTTCCCCGGCAGGGCGAACGTGGTCAGGCCCTGCTCGTCCCGCTTGAGGAAGACGCCGGTGCCGTCCACATGCCCCTGCATGATGTGCCCGCCGAGCCTGCCGCCCGCCGGCGTCGCGCGTTCCAGGTTGACGACGTCGCCGACGTTCACCTTCGCGAGGCTGGAGCGCTGCAGGGTTTCGTGCACGACATCGACGGTAAACTCACCGCCCGCCACCGCGACCACGGTGAGGCACACGCCACTCACCGCGATGGAGTCACCGTGGCTCGCGTCGCTGGTCACCAGGGGCCCCCGCACGGTCAGCCGCGCGGCGTTCGGGACCTGCTCGACCGCGGTGACCTCGCCGAGTTCCTCGACAATGCCGGTGAACACTCCTGCTGCCCTCCTCATCGGTCGCACCGTCGCTGGAAACGGTGCTCCCCTCATCCAACACCCACCGGCACCGATTCCTTCTCCTGACCCGATGGCGGCCCAGAAGCCGGGATCAGCCGCGGATGCGGGCCGCCTGCTCGCGCAGCGCCGCGACCGCCTTACCAGGGTCTTCGGCGCCGTAGACGGCGGAACCGGCGACGAAACAGTCCACACCGGCCTCGGCGGCCCGCTCGATGGTGTCGGCGTTGATCCCGCCGTCGATCTCGACGACGAGCTTGAGGTGACCGGTGTCGACCAGGCGCCGGGCGGTGCGCACCTTGTCGAGGACACCCTCGATGAACGACTGGCCGCCGAAGCCGGGCTCGACCGACATCACCAGCAGCGTGTCGTAGTGCTTGAGGGTGTCGAGGTGGTCTTCGATCGGGGTGTTCGGCTTGATCGACAGACCGGCCTTCGCCCCGGCGGCACGGAGGTTCTTCGCCAGCGCGACAGGGTCGTGCGCCGCCTCGACGTGCACGGTGACGTTGTAAGCGCCCGCTTCGGCGTACCCGATTGCCCACTTGTCGGGGTTCTCGATCATCAGGTGGCAGTCGATCGGAACGTCGGTGGCCTTGATCAGCGACTGCACGACGGGCAGGCCGAGGGTCAGGTTCGGCACGAAGTGCGCGTCCATGACGTCGACGTGGACCCAGTCCGCGCGAGTGTCCCCCTCGCCCGCGACGGCGCGGATCTCGTCGCCGAGCCGGGCGAAGTCCGCGGAGAGGATGCTGGGTGCGATCAAAGGTCGGTGAGCCACGCGCCCGAGTGTAGGAGGACGCCGCTGACACCCGCTAACCGGCTGTGACCGGCGTCCCGCTCTTGAGGATGACGGGAAATGGCACCGCAGTGGGAGGTGCGCGCACGCGGCGCCGAATAGCGTTCCCGTCATGGTCAACCCCTTGAAACCCCTGGTGCGGATCGGCAGCTATCGGAGTGTGCCGTTCGGGCTGCTCGGCATGGCGATCACGGCGATCCCGTTCCCGATCGCGCTCATCCCCGCCGTCCTCATCCCGGGCGACGTGAGGGTGAAGATGGTCTACGGCATGCTCGCCATGGGCCTGCTGGTCGCGCTGGCGGGCTTGCCGGGGCCGATGCGACGGGTCGGCGTCTGGTTCGCCAACCAGATGCTGGGCACCCGGATCGCGCAGCCCCCGCCGAACACGAAGGTCGCCTGGGCCGAGCGCTGGCGCTCGGCCGCCTGGCTGCTCGCGCACACCGTGCTCGGCTGGGCGCTGTTCGGCCTCGGCTCCTTCCTGATGCTCGGCTTCGTGTTCGCCGCGGTGTGGACGGGAGGCGGCGGCAGCCCGATCCAGGTCTTCGGGGAACCGGTGACGGTCGAACCCGGCACCGGCGGGCTGTGGACGCTGCCGCTCGCGCTGGTCACCCTCGTCGTCATCGCGTACGTCCTCATCGGTTTCACCAGGCTCTTCCAGTACTGCGCGGTCGCGTTGCTGGGGCCGTCGGCCGCCGAACGGGTCGCCGCGGCCGAGGTCCGGGCGAACCACTTCGAGCAGCGCAACCGGCTGGCCCGCGAACTGCACGACTCCATCGGGCACACGCTGACGACGTCGACCATCCAGGCCGCCGCGGCCGCCGAACTGGTCGATTCCGAACCGCGGCTGGTGCGCAAGGCGCTGGGCACCATCGAGGAATCGTCCCGGGCGGCACTCGAAGACCTCGACCACGTCCTCGGCCTGCTGCGCGAGGACCGGTCGTCCCGCGAGCCCGAACGACGTCTCATCGAGGCCGCGACGCTGGCCGAACGGGCGCGTTCCGGCGGGGCGGTGATCGACTACGAGCTGACCGGCCCGGCCGCCGAACTGCCCGCGACCCTTTCGCGGGAGGCGTACCGGATCGTCCAAGAAGGACTGACGAACGCGTTGCGGCACGCGCATCCCGGGCCGGTGACCGTACGGGTCGCGGTGCTGGCGGACGCGTTGCGGATCGAGATCGTGAACCCGCTCATGGAGATGGCCGCCACGTCGGATCGCGGCGGCAACGGGTTGCCAGGGCTGACCGAACGCGTCGAGGCGCTGCGTGGCGAACTCGTCGCCGGGCCCGCCATCGACGGGGAACCGCTGTGGCGGCTGGTGACCACGATCCCGCTACGGTCGCACGCATGACACTGCGTGTCCTGATCGTCGACGACGAACCGTTGCTGCGCGCCGGATTGCGCTCGCTGCTGGAAAACCAGCCCGATCTGACCGTGGTCGGCGAGGCCGGCGACGGCGGCGAGGTGGTGGACCTGGTCCGGCGGACGCGTCCCGATGTGGTCCTGATGGACGTCCGGATGCCCGGCGTGGACGGGATCGAAGCGACCCGGCGGGTGCTGGCTGAAGATTTCGACCCGCCGAAGGTGCTCGTGATCACGACGTTCGACAACGACGACTACGTCTACGACGCGCTGCTGGCCGGTGCGAGCGGGTTCCTGCTGAAGCGGGCGCGCAAGGAGGAGTTCGCGCACGCCATCCGGACCATCGCCGCCGGGGAGACGCTGCTCTTCCCGGACGCCATCCGGCGGATGGTCACCGCGCGCCCGGCGGCGTCGGGACTCGCGCCCCGGCCGTCGTCGCTGACCAAACGGGAGACCGAGGTACTGCGGCTCATCGCCACCGGGATGTCCAATGTGGACATAGCGGCCGATCTGGTCATCAGTCTCGAAACCGTCAAAACCCATGTGGGCAACATCTTCGGGAAACTGGGCGCGGCCAACCGCAGCCAGGCGGTGGTCTTCGCTTACGAGACCGGGATCGTCGCACCAGGCCACAGCCTGCGTTAGCGGACGGCCGTTGTTCCGCTCGCGTTCATCCGGAAAACCCCGGCCGCACACATGCGCGGTGACTAATGGGACTGCCCTGTTCCCCAGTAATCCCAAGGAGTTTTCGATGGCTTCGCTGTTCACCGGACGGCGCAAATGGCTCGCAGGCGGGGCGCTGGGCGTCACGCTGATCGCGCTGGCGCCCGCGGCGCTCGCCGCCGGCGACGACGCCCGTCTCGCGGCCGCCCAGGGCGACCGCACGCAGGACGTACGCGCCGCGATCAAGGGCGGCGGCGCCCGCAACGTCATCCTGTTCATCGGCGACGGTATGGGCCAGTCCGAGATCACCTCGGCACGGAACTACGAACGCGGCGCGGCCGGACGGCTCGCGATGGACGAACTGCCGCTCACCGGTGACTACACGACGTACGCGGTCGAGAAGAACAACCCTTCGAAACCCGACTACGTGACCGACTCCGCCGCCTCCGGCACCGGGTGGGCCACCGGCGTGAAGACCTACAACGGCGCGATCTCCGTCGACCCGTACGGCAACGCCGTCCCGTCGATCCTCGAAATCGCCAAGCGTTCGGGTCTGCGCACCGGTGACGTCACCACGGCCGAGGTCCAGGACGCCACCCCCGCGGTGCTCGGCTCGCACGTCGTCAACCGCGACTGCAAGGGCCCCGACGAGACCAGCAAGAAGTGCGCGGTCAACGCCAAGGAGAACGGCGGCGCCGGTTCCATCGCCGAGCAGCTGGTCCAGACCAAGCCGGACGTCCTGCTCGGTGGCGGCGCGAAGTACTTCGACCAGAAGGTCAAGGCCGGGAAGTTCGCCGGAAAGACCGTGCTGGATCAGGCGAAGTCGGCGGGCTACCAGGTGGTGAACACCGCGGCCGACCTCGCCGCGGCCAAACCAGGCCGGCCGTTGCTCGGCCTCTTCGCGCCCGGCAACCTGCCGGTCAACTGGACCGGTCCGGCCGCGAAGCTCGGCGGCACCCCGCCGAGCCGCTGCACGCCGAACGCGGGCCTGCCCAAGACCCAGCCGAAGCTGGCCGACCAGACCCGCAAGGCGATCTCGCTGCTCGACGACCGCCGCAAGGACAAGGGTTTCTTCCTCCAGGTCGAGGGCGCGAGCATCGACAAGCAGGACCACGCCGCCGACCCGTGCGGCCAGATCGGTGAGACGATCGACTTCGACCAGGCCGTCGCGGCCGGGCTCGCCTACGCCCGGAGCAACCCCGACACCCTGGTGATCGTCACCGGCGACCACGGCCACACCAGCCAGATCATCGGCAACGGCACGGCCAGCCCCGGTCAGACCGCGACGCTGGTCACCAACGAGGGCGCGAACATGACCATCAACTACGGCACCGGGATGCCCGGTTCGTCGCAGGACCACACCGGCACGCAGATCCGCGTCGCCGGCTACGGACCGCAGGCGGCGAACGTCGTCGGGCTGACCAACCAGACCGACCTCTTCGGCACCTTGAAGCGCGCTCTGCGCCTGCGCTGACGAGGTGGGGCAGGCCCCCGTTGAGGGGTGGGGGCCTGCCCCATGGCCGCCCGATCGCGGCCTCCCTAACTTTGCATCATGCGGAAAACCTTGCCAGGTAAGAAGATCGTCGCCATCGGCTCGCTGATCGCGTTGCTGGCCACCACCACCGCCGCACCGGCGCTCGCCGTGACCAAGCCACACGACGAAGTCGACAAGGCACTGAAAACGCTGGTGCGGGACGGAGTCCCCGGCGCGCAGGCGACGGTGACGAGCGCGTCCGGGCGGACTTGGTCGGAACGCGAAGGCGTCGGGAACATCGAAACCCGGACACCGTTCCCGCGCGGCTCGAACTTCCGGGCGGCCAGTGTCACCAAGACGTTCGTCGCCGTGGTGGTGCTGCAACTGGTGGCCGAAGGAAAGGTCCGGCTGGACACGCCGATCGACCGGTATCTGCCCGGTCTCGTGCGCGGGAACGGCAACGACGGCACCAAGATCACCGTCCGGCAGCTGCTCCAGCACACCAGCGGGCTCTACGACTACGTGCGCGACCTCGACATCGAGGAGTGGCGGCACCGTGGCGCCGAGCCGGGAGAACTGGTGGCGATCGGCCTCGCGCATCCGCCGTTGTCCGCGCCCGGCACGAAATGGTCGTACTCCAACACGAACTACATCATCGCCGGGATGCTCATCGAAAAGCTCACCGGCCGCTCCGTCTCCGCGGAGATCCGAAGCAGGATCGCCAAACCGCTCGACCTGCGCGACACCTACCTGCCGCAGCGCGGCGACGAAAGCATTCCCGCCCCGCACCCCCGGGGCTACGCGCCGGGCCTCGTCGACTTCACCGAGTTCGATCCGTCTGCGGCCGGGGCTTCCGGTGGGATCATTTCGACCGCCGAGGACCTGAACCGCTTCTACGGCGCGCTCACCGACGGCCGCCTCCTGCCGCGTGCCCAGCACGCGGAGCTACAGCGGACGGTGCCCGCCGACCTGGGCATCCCCGGTGCCGCGTACGGACTCGGGATCGCGTCTGTGCCGTTGTCCTGCGGCGGGACCTTCTGGGGCCACGGCGGGAACATCGTCGGCTTCGCGAACCTTTCGGGCGCCGTCCCGCACGGCAGGCGGGTGAACGTCGTCGCCAACCTGGACCCGCTGCCCGAAGGAGCGTCCGCGCATCTCGCCAAGGCGCTGGACACGGCGTTCTGCGCTCGCTAAGGGAGCAGGTCCAGCACGGAGGTCCAGGACGCGTCCGGAGTGAGCCTCGCGGTGGTGACACCGGCGGCGGCCAGCGTGTCGAGATGGCGCCGCCACGCCGGATGATGCACCCGCGTGTCCTGGATCTGGTAGCCGAGCACGATCGTGATGCCCGGCGTGCCGAGAACGTCGCCGAGCAGGGTCAGCGCCTGGTTGTCGGCGATGCCCAGCGCGAGTTTCGCCACGGAGTTCGCGGACGCCGGCGCGAACAGGAACACCGTCGGATCCGGATGCGGGCGGGGTTCGCCCGGCAGCCGGGAGGTACTGCGGACCGGCAGCTTGGTGACCTTCTCCAGGTCACCGAGCCCGCCGGTCTTCTCCAGCCAGCGGGCCGCGGTCGGGGTCAGCGTGATCGCGAGTTCCCAGCCGCGGTCGGCGGCCGGTCCCGCGAGCTGCGCGGCGAACCGGGTGTCCAGTCCGCCGCACGAGCTCGCGACCAGGCCGAGAACCCCGCTCACCCCGCGGAATCCGGCTTCCGCAGGACGGCGCAGAACATCGCGTCCGTACCGTGGCGGTGCGGCCACAGCTGGACGTACGGGCCGTCGCCGAGCTGCGGGACGCCGGGGAAGAACTCGCGAGCGTCGACGATCTCGGCGCCGGCGCGGCGCGCGGTCTCCCCCACGACGCCTTCGGTCTCGGCCAGATGCGGCGAGCAGACGACGTAGGTCACGATGCCACCGGGGCGGACCAGGTCCAGCGCCGCGACGATGAGCTGGCCCTGCAGCTTCGTCAGGTCCGAGATGTCACTGGGCTGACGGCGCCAGCGCGCTTCCGGCCGCCGCCGCAGCGAGCCGAGGCCGCTGCACGGCGCGTCGACCAGGACTCGGTCGTAGCCCGGTTCGAGGCCGGTCTCGCGGCCGTCGGCGACGTGGATGGTCACCGGAAGCCCCTGGACGGCGTTCTCGATCAGCTTCGCGCGGTGCGGCGCCTTCTCGACTGCGTCCACCGTGGCGCCGCTGATCGCCGCGAGCGCGCCCAGCAGCGCGGCCTTGCCACCCGGGCCGGCGCACAGGTCAAGCCAGCGCTCGTCGGAGCCGGTGAGCGGGACCTTGGTGACGGCGACGGCGCACAGCTGGCTGCCCTCGTCCTGCACGGCGGCCAGCTTTTCCTTGATCGGCTCGATGTCGCCGGGGTCGCCGGAGCCCGCGGGCATCCGGACGCCGTAAGGCGAATACGGGGCCTCGTCGCCACCGGTGATGGCGGCCAGCTCGTCGGCGCTGATCTCGCCGGGACGGGCGACCAGGTGCACGTCGGGGCGGTCGTCGTCGGCCTCGAGCGCCGCCTTCAGCTCGGGTCCCTTGTCCCCCAGCGCTTCCGCGAACGACCGCGCGACCCAGCGGGGGTGCGCCGTCCGCAGCGCGTAGGCGCCGATCGGGTCGACGGCCTCGTCGGGGGCCAGTTCGTTCAGCCAGGTCTCTTCGTCCTTTTCGGACACCGAGCGCAGCACCGCGTTGACGAAACCCGCGATCCAGGAACCGACTTCGGCACGGACGAGGTCCACAGTGGACCCGACGGCGGCGTGCTCGGGGATACGGGTGCGCAGCAGCTGGTACGCGCCGAGGCGCAGCCCGTCCAGCACCACGGCGTCGACCTTGGCCAGCGGACGGTCGACGAGGCAGGCCTCGATGACGGCGTCCAGCATGCCGACCGCGCGGCAGGTCCCGTAGGTCAGTTCGGTGGCCAGCGCCGCGTCACGGCCGGAGATCCGGCGGTTGCGCAACAGCTGCGGCAGCACCAGGTTGGCGTACGCGTCGTCTTCCCGGACCGCGCGCAGCACGTCGAAGGCGACCTGACGGGCCGGGTCGATCTGCGGTGGGCGGCTGGGCCCTTCCTTACGCGGGCCCGGACGACCTCGCTCCGGCCTCGATGGCCGGCGTTCCCTACGCTCGTTCACTGCAGGCGCTCTCCTTGTTCGATCCTCGTACCGCGCGCCCAGTCGGTGGCCGCCATCCGCTTCTTCCCCTGCGCCTGCACTTCGCCCAGCCGCACCGGTTTCGACGCCGTGCCGACCAGGACCCGCTTGCGCTCCACGACCAGTTCGCCCGGCGGGGGCCCCGGCTCGTCGACGACCGTCACCGGGCCGAGCTTCAGCCGCTCGCCCCGGAACTCCGCCCACGCGCCCGGTTCCGGGCTGACCGCGCGGATCTGCCTGTCGACGGCCGTGCCCGGGTCGGCGAACGAGACGCGCGCGTCCTCGACGGTCACCTTGGGCGCGTAACTCACGCCGTCGCTCGCCTGCTCGACCGCGCGCAGCGTGCCGTCGGCGATTCCGTCCATCGTGGACACGAGCAGCTTCGCCCCGGACTCCGACAGCCTGCCCAGAAGTACCCCGGCGGTGTCGGTGGCGGTGATCTGCTCGGTGATTACGCCGTAGACCGGGCCCGCGTCGAGTTCCTTGACGATGCGGAACGTCGAGGCGCCGGTGATCTCGTCCCCGGCGCGGATCGCGGCCTGGACCGGCGCGGCGCCGCGCCACGCGGGCAGCAGCGAGAAGTGCAGGTTGACCCAGCCGTGCTCCGGGATGTCCAACGCGGCCTGGGGCAGCAGCGCCCCGTACGCGACGACGGGGCACGCGTCGGGGGCGATCTCCGCGAGCCGGGCGAGGAACGCGGGGTCACTCGCCTTCGGCGGGGTCAGCACCTCGATCCCGTGCTCGTCGGCCAGCGCGCCGATCGGGGATCGCACGACACGACGGCCACGGCCCGCCTGGGCGTCCGGACGGGTCACGACGGCGACGACCTCGTGCCGTTCGGACGCGAGGAGCGCGCGCAGCGACGGGACGGCGGGTTCGGGGGTACCGGCGAAGACGAGGCGCATCAACGCACCTCCACCGGGGGGACGGGTACCTCTGACTGGGCGAACATCGCTCTGCAGTCTATGTCGCGCGCTGACGGAAACCTTTCGCAGGGCGCGACACCGCCGTCACGTCACGCAGGCGTGGAGGGCGCCCTGCAAAATGTCGCCATGGCCTTCGGCCAAAAGAGGCGCGCGACGGTGAAGTCTCCTGTCGCGCTGACGCGCTCCCAGGAGACATCTGCCGGTCACCGGCGATCGTCGGTGCCTACCTGGGCGGCCAGGGCAGGACGACGGCCGCCGAGCCCCCACCCCGCCGGGTCGGTTCGGCGGCCGCGAGCCACCGCCCGTCCCGCAGCCGTTCGACCCCGGTCGCGGCCCCGATCTCGGCGGGCGCGGTCGAGAAGCCCTGCTGTTTGGCCTTCAGCGCCGCGAGCACCTCGGTCTGGTCGAGGAACGGTTGCTCGACCTGCGCGGCCGCCGAGTTCCGCTGCGAGGCACGCGGTTCGGCGATCGCGTCGACCAGCTTCAGGCCTCGGTCGATGCGGCCGGTGAGGATCTGCAGCACCGTGGTGATGATCGACGCGCCACCGGGCGAGCCGACGGCGAGCAGCGGCTTGCCGTGGTCGAGCACGATGGTCGGCGCCATCGACGAACGCGGCCGCTTGGCCGGGCCTGGCAGGTTCGGGTCGGGCACGCCCGGCGTCACCGGGGTGAAGGAGAAGTCGGTCAGTTCGTTGTTGAGCAGGAACCCGCGGCCCGGCACGACGATCCCGCTGCCGCCCTCCTGCTCGATGGTCAGCGTGTAGGCGACGACGTTGCCCCACCGGTCGGCGACCGTGAGATGGGTGGTGTTCTCGCCCTCGTACGGCGTCGGCGCGGAGTTCGTCCCGGCGGCGCACGGCACCGGCTTGCGCGGGTCGGCGGGCGCGACCGGGCTCGTCCCGGCCTTCGCGGGATCGATCAGGCACGCGCGGCTGTCGGCGAACTTCTGGCTGATCAGTTCCTTCGCCGGGACGTCGACGAAGGCGGGGTCACCGATCCACCGGTTGCGGTCGGCGAAGGCGTATCGGGTCGACTCGAGGAAGTAGTGCAGGTAGTCGGCCTTCTCGAGCTTGCTCAGCTTCTTGTTCTCGAGGATGTTCAGCGCCTCGCCGACGGTCAGCCCACCGGACGACGGCGCGGGCATGCCGTACACGTCGAGGCCGCGGTACTCGGTCTTGGTCGGCTTCCGCTCCACCACGCGGTACTTGGCGAGGTCGGCCGCGGTCATGTCGCCGGGTCGCGCGTTCAGCGTCGAGGCGGGGTCGACCGGCGGCTTCCGCACGGTGTTCACCACGTCCGCGCCGATCGGCCCCCGGTAGAGGACGTCGGTGCCCTTCGCGGCGAGTTGCGCGTACGTACCGGCGAGGTCCGGGTTCTTGAACGTCGTGCCGACCGCGGGCGGCGCCCCGCCGGGCAGGTACAGCGACCGGGTCGACGGGAACGCCGAGAAGCGGGCGGCGTTGTTGGAGACCTGGGTGGCGAAGGTCTGATCGACGGTGAAACCCTTGCGAGCGAGTTCTTCGGCGGGCTTGACCGCCTTCGCCAGCGACTTCGTCCCCCACTTGCGGAGTGCTTCCTGCCAGGTGGCGGGCGTGCCGGGGACGCCGACGCTGAGCCCGCTGGTGACGGCCTCGGCGAACGGGATCGCCTTGCCGTTCTCGACGAGCAGGTTCTCGTCCGCGCTCGAAGGCGCGGTCTCGCGGCCGTCGAGGGTGTGCACCTTGCCGCTGCGCGCGTCGTAGTAGACGAAGAAGCCGCCACCGCCGAAACCGGCGGAAAACGGGTCGGTGACGCCCAGCGCGGCGGCCGTCGCGACGGCCGCGTCGACGGCGTTGCCGCCCTCACGCAGGATCTTCGTGCCGATCGCGGTCGCGTCCACGTCGATACTCGAGACGGCGCCCAGATAGCCGACGGCGACCGGAGGCTTGGGCGTCGGTGGAGCCGCTGAGGCGGTACCCGGCGCGGCGGCACCGACCAGAGCGGCGATCGCGGTGACTGCGGTGATGCGTCCCAGAGTGCTTCTGTGCGCGGCCATGGCGCGAGTCTGCCCCGCCTGTCCACCCCGGACAAGACCCCGCCAGGTCCCGCTCAGACCTGCGAAGGTCGGTAGTGCGGCCCTGCCGGGATGAGCAGAATGCGGTCCATGAAGACTCCCGGCAGGCGATGGAGCGCGCTCCTCCCGCTGCTCATCGCCCTCCCCGTCCTCGCGGTCCCCGGCGTCGCACGGGCCGAAACCGTACGTGACTGCTTTGACGACTCCGCGACGATCACCGTCGAGGAAAAGCGGCTCACCGCGACGATGCCGTCGGGCGGTCCCGCGGTCGGCCCGGAACTCGTCCGGCTCGCCGGGTTCGACAAGCTCGTCTCCGACTTCACGACGCGGCTCTGCGCGACGAAGACCGCTTTGCGCGCGGAGAAGCTCGCGGAGACCGCCGGTGACGGGCTCTGGCGGACCGCCGTCGACCGCGCGCAGGGCCGCCGTCCCGATCTCGGCGATATCGACAAGGCCGACGACCGCCCGCTGTATTGGGCGCGTTTGCAGATGAGCAAGGCACTGCGCCAGTGGACGCCGCGCTTCACGCTGTCCGCGCCTGCCCGCGCAGAGCTGCTGAAGACGTTCGACTTCGGCGCGCGCGGACTCGACGACTCCCGTTTTCCGTCCAGCCCCAAGCTGCGCCGGGTGATGGTGAGCGGGTTCGACCCGTTCACGCTCAACGGCGCGGGCGTCCGCATCGCGAATCCGTCGGGCGCGGCCGCGCTGCACCTGGACGGCAAGGTGATCCAGACGCCGGCCGGGCCCGCGCTGGTGCAGGCCGTGTCTTTCCCGGTGGTGTGGAGCTACTTCGACACCGGCATCGTCGAGGCGGCCTACGGCCAGGCGCTGAAGGACCGCCTCCGGCGTCCGGAACTGATCGTGACGATCAGCCAGGGCCGTCCCGGCCGGTTCGACATCGAGCGGTGGGCCGGTGCCTGGCGCGGTGGTTCGCCGGACAACCTCGACGAGTCCGTCCGCGGCCAGGTCCCGCCCGCGCGCGGCTGGCCGCAGCCGGACGGCCAGTTCATCGAAACCACGCTGCCGTACGAAAAGATGCTCGCCGCGCCCGCCGGGGCATACCAGGTCCTGTACAACCAGGCGTTCTGCGTGTGGCCGGACAGTGACCGGCCGGGAACCGGAACGGCCGTTTGCCGGACGGACGCGCCGAAACCCGGCGAGATCGCGGCTTCCGGCGGCGGCGGTAACTATCTCTCGAACGAGTCTCAATATCGCGTGAACCGGCTGCGCACGGGACTGGGCCTGACCGGGATCGCGGGCGGGCACCTGCACACACCTGTCCTCGGCACGCCCGCCGATCCTTCGGCGCTGACCGACACCGACTTCGAGGGACGCCGAGCTGCGATCTCGTCGCAGATCGTCACGCTGCTTACCGCCGCCCTCGGCGGCTCCGCCGCGAAGCCCGCTACGCCCGCCCCAGGCACTTCGCCCCGCGCCGACGTCCTCGCCACCCTCGGCACGACGCTCTAACCCATGCGTTTCGTCCTCTAGTTGCGGTAGTTCGGCGTCGAACTACCGCAACTAGAGGACGAAACGCGGTGTGGGGGAGGTCGCTAGATGAGTTCCAGGGGGTCCAGCTGGATCCGGATGGGCTCGGTGGCCTTGCGTGCGTCCCGTTTGGCGGCGGCGGCGTGGACGGCGGCGGCGAGCGCCTTCCCGTCCGGGCGGGCGACGCGCACCAGGGCGCGCTCGCGTTCGGCGTTGCCGTCCTCGTCGACGTCGCCGAGCGGCACCGGTCCCAGCACCTCGCCGGTCTCCGGCAGGGCGAGGTCGTCGAGCAGTCCGGCGACCGCGTCCGGGGTGCCTTCGACGCTCGCCATCCGCATCGCGGGCGGGAAGCCGAGTTCGCGCCGCCCGGCCAGTTCCTGGCTCGCGTGCCAGCCCGGGTCCCACCGCACCAGCGCCTGCACGACCGCGAGTCCCGCTTCGGCGCCGACGAACACGCGACCGCCTTCGGTCCCCGGCCGCACCAGCGCCGCGGCCGCCATCCAGCGGCGCAGGGTCTCCTCCCCCGCGCGCAGATCCTGTCGCCCCAGCAGCGCCCAGCCGTCCAGCAGCAACGCCGCGCCGTAACCGCCTTCCGCGATCGGCTCGGCTCCCGGCGTGCACACCACCAGCGCCGGTTTCCCTGGCACTGAAGCCAAAACCTCCGACGCGCCCGAGGTCCGCACCGGGAATCCCGTGAACGCTCGGCCCAGTTCTTCCGCGGTCCGCTTGGAGCCGACGACGACCGCCCGCAGCCGCACTGAACCGCAAGCGGCGCAATGGAAGTTCGTCTCGGGAACACCACACCACCGGCAGGCGGGTGGCCTCGGCGCGCCGTCGATCAGCCCACCCGGCAAGGAAAGCGGGCCCGCGCAGCGACGGCAATGCGCGGACGTCCGGCAATTGCCGCAAGCGAGCCCCGGGACGTACCCGCGACGCGGAACCTGCACCAGCACAGGGAATCCGCCCGCCAGCGACTGCCTCGCCGCCTCGAAGGCGACCGACGGGAGCCGTGCCGCCTTCGCCGCTTCGTCCCGCGCGACGTCGAAGTCCTCGCCGACCGGCGTGACGCGCGGCGCGGCCGCCCGCAGTTCGGGACGGGCCGCCACCAGCGGTTGCGCCCAGCCCGACTCGACCAGGAACTGCGCCTCGGCGGTACGCGCGAAACCGGCGACGAGCATGGACCCTTTCGCGGCGTGCGCGCGGTCCATCAGCACGTCACGGACGTGCGGATACGGCGCGTGCTGGTCGAGGTGGACGTCGTCGCCGTCGTCCCACACCACGAACAGGCCGGGATCGGCGACCGGCGCGAACATCGCCGCGCGCGTTCCGACGACGACCCGCACCGCGCCCCGCAGCACCGCGAGCCAGCGGCGGTAGCGCTCGGCGGGGCCCAGCCCGGCGATCAAGGCGACCACGGCCTCGGAGCCCATCAGTTCGGCGCACGCGTCGTGCAAACGCGTGAGATCGCGATGGTCGGGGACCACCATCACGACGCCACGTCCGGCGGCGGCCGCCACCGCCGCGGCTTCCGCGAGACGGCGCGGCCAGTCCTCCCCCGGCAGGGCCTGCCAGACGGCGTTGGCCGGACGCCGCTCCGCGACGGCCTCCAGGAACGCCGGCCCGCTCCGGTACTTCTCCCAGGCGGTGGTTTCGGGCGCTTCCGGCGTCGGCGCGGGCTCGGCGGGCGGCTCGCCCTCGACCTTCGCGTGCCGGGACGGGATGGCCAGCCGCAGGACGTCGCTGAGCGTGCCGCCGTACCGGTCCGCGACCGACCGGCAGAGCGTGTGCAGCGACGGGGGCAGCACCGGCTCACTGGACGTCACGCGGTCGATGTACGCGAGCTTCCCGGTGAAGTCCGTGGTGTCGGCCCGCTCGACGAGATACCCGTCGACGAGCTGGCCCGCGAACCGGACGCGCACCCGGCAGCCGGGCACGGCGGTCTCGTGCAGCTTTTCCGGGATCCGGTAGTCGAAGGTCCGGTCGAGATGCGTGAGCGGGATGTCCACGACGATCCGCGCGACCGGGTTCTCGGGCGCGGGGTTCTGCGCGCCGCGACGGCTGGCGCTTTTCGCGCGGGACGGCTTGGCCTTCCGCGCCTGTTCGGCCTTCGGCGGCTCCGGGAGGTCCCACAGCGGGGCCGGTTCGGGACTGCTGCTCACCCGGTGATCTCTACCAGACTCGCCCGACGCTCTTCTTCACCGCCGTGTTATGAACGGACCTTTCATAACAGAATTTGTTATGAAAGGTCCGTTCATAACACACTTGGCAGCGTGAACCTCAGGCGCCCGCGGCCGACTTCAGGTCCGCGGCCCGCGCCGTGCTCTCCCACGGGAGGCCCAGCTCGGGACGGCCGAAGTGGCCGTACGCGGCCGTCGGCGCGTAGATCGGGCGAAGCAGGTCGAGGTCGCGGATGATCGCCGCCGGACGCAGGTCGAAGACCTCCGTGATGGCGTTCTGGATCTTCGACGGGTCGACCGTCTCGGTGCCGAACGTCTCGACGAAGAGACCCACCGGGGCCGCCTTGCCGATCGCGTAGGCGACCTGGACCTCGGCGCGCGAGGCGAGGCCGGCGGCGATGACGTTCTTCGCCACCCAGCGCATCGCGTACGCGGCCGAACGGTCGACCTTGGAGGGATCCTTGCCGGAGAACGCGCCGCCACCGTGACGGGCCATGCCGCCGTAGGTGTCGACGATGATCTTGCGGCCGGTCAGGCCCGCGTCACCCATCGGGCCGCCGATGACGAACCGGCCGGTCGGGTTCACCAGCAGCCGCACGTTGGAGGTGTCGAGACCGAGGTCGGCGAGCTCCGGGGCGACCACGTGCTCGCGGACGTCGACGCCGAGCATCTGCTCCAGGTCGATGCCGTCCGCGTGCTGGGTGGACACGACCACCGTGTCGAGCCGCACCGGCTGGTCACCGGCGTACTCGATGGTGACCTGGGTCTTGCCGTCCGGGCGCAGGTACGGCAGCACGCCGTCCTTGCGGACCCGGGTCAGCCGCTGCGAGAGCCGGTGCGCCAGCGCGATCGGCAGCGGCATCAGCTCGGGGGTGTCCGAGCAGGCGTAGCCGAACATCAGGCCCTGGTCGCCGGCGCCCTGGCGGTTGATCTCGTCTTCGTCGGACTCGACGCGGGACTCGTACGCGGTGTCGACACCCTGCGCGATGTCGGGCGACTGGGAGCCGATCGCCACGTTGACGCCGCAGGAGTTGCCGTCGAAACCCTTGGCCGAAGAGTCGTAGCCGATCTTCAGGATCACGTCGCGGACGATGGTCGGGATGTCCGCGTAGGCCTCGGTGGTCACCTCTCCGGCGACATGCACCTGCCCGGTGGTGATGAGGGTTTCGACCGCCACCCGGCTGCGCGGATCCTTGGCCAGCAGGCCGTCCAGGATCGAATCGCTGATGGCATCGCAAATTTTGTCGGGATGACCCTCAGTCACCGATTCCGATGTGAACAGTCTGCTCGTGGACGCGGTCACCGTGGCGTCACTCCCTCACCTAGACGTCTGATGCCAGATAGTCAGGCACCCCTCAGCTTGAACTCAAGCGTACTGACTATCGGTGGAGGGCCTCTCAATGCTTCATCAAGGTCACAACAGCGTCCCACAGTGTGGACGCCAGTTCGGCCTTGGCGCCGAGCGGGATCGGGAGCTCGGTGCCGTCGGCCCCGAGCAGCCAGCCCGAGTTGTCCTCGGTCCCGAACGCCTTTCCCTCACCGACGGCGTTCACCACCAGAAGGTCCGCACCCTTGCGCTTCAATTTGACCCGAGCGTGGTCCAGAACGCCACCCTTGTCGTCCCCGGTCTCCGCGGCGAACCCGACGACCAGCTGGCCCGCTGTCCGGTTCCGCACCAGTTCGGCCAGGATGTCGGCGTTGCGCGCCAGTTCGACCACCGGATCCGGCGCGTCGTCGGACTTCTTGATCTTGTGGTCGGCCCGGTTCGACGGCCGGAAGTCGGCGACGGCGGCGGCCATCACCAGGATGTCCGAGGAAGCGGCCTCGGCGTGCATCGCCTGGCGCATCTCCTCGGCTGTCGACACGTGGACGACCTTCGCGCCGGCCGGCTCCGGCAGCGCGACGGTGTGCGCGGCGACCAGGGTGACCTCGGCGCCACGCTGGGCGGCGACGCGAGCCAGCGCGTAGCCCTGCTTGCCCGACGAGCGGTTGCCCAGGTAGCGGACCGGGTCCAGCGGCTCACGGGTGCCGCCCGCCGAAATCGCCACGCGCACGCCTTCGAGGTCACGCGGGAGGGCGTTCGGCACGGCGAGCAGGAGCCTGGCCAGGTCGACGATCTCGGCCGGGTCGGCGAGCCGTCCCTTGCCGGTGTCGGCGCCGGTGAGCCTGCCCGCGGCGGGTTCGGCGACGACCAGACCGCGCGAGCGCAGCAGCGCCACGTTGTCGCGGGTGGCCGGGTGCTCCCACATCTCGGTGTGCATCGCCGGGAAGAAGGCGACCGGGCACCGGGCGGTGAGCAGGGTGTTCGTCAGCAGGTCGTCCGCGATGCCGTGCGCGGCCTTGGCCAGCAGGTTCGCCGTGGCCGGCACGACGATCACCAGATCGGCTTCCTTGCCGACGCGGACGTGCTGCACCTCGGGCACCTCGGTGAACACGCCGGTGTGCACCGGGTGGCCGGACAGTGCCTCGAAGGTGGCCGCGCCGACGAAGTTCAGCGCGGCTTCCGTGGGGACCACGCGGACGTCGTGACCGGATTCGGTCAGCCCGCGCAGGACCTCACAGGCCTTGTAAGCGGCGATGCCGCCACCTACGCCCAGAACGACTTTGGGTTTATTCAACGGTGTTCTCGGCGGTTTCGCGCGAGACCGCGATCAGGCTGCCAGAGCATGTCACTCCACCGGCATCGCTCACGCTGATCAACGCCCTGCCATCCCGATAGCGGAGGCCTTCGGCCAGCCCGCGCTCCGTGGTCGCCTTGACGGCCGCCGCGGCCATTGAGTGACTACTCACCCTCGGTGTGCTCGAGCAGGCCACCGTGGATCTCGCGCAGGGCGATGGACAGCGGCTTTTCGCGCGGGCCCGGCTCGACCAGCGGGCCGACGTACTCCAGCAGGCCCTCGCCCAGCTGGGCGTAGTAGTCGTTGATCTGGCGAGCGCGCTTGGCCGAGTAGATCACCAGCGCGTACTTCGAGCTGACCTTCTCGAGGAGGTCGTCGATGGGCGGGTTGGTGATGCCTTCGAGCTCTTCGTGCAGCGTGGCCTGAGTCGTCACTCGTGGTGCTCCGAATCTTCGGGTTTAGATGTCGCCGGTTATCAAGTTTAGCAACTGCTCGGCGGCGTCTCGCACGTCGGCGTTGACGACCCGCTCGTCGAACTCCCCGGCGGCGGCGAGTTCGCGCTCCGCCTCGGCCAGCCTTGCCTTCACCGCGGCCTCGTTCTCGGTGCCGCGGCCGGTCAGCCTGCCGACCAGTTCGTCCCACGACGGCGGCATCAGCATCACCAGCCGCGCCTCCGGCATCGCCTTGCGGACCTGCCGCGCGCCCTGGAGTTCGATCTCCAGTATGGCGTTGCGACCGGCCGCCAAGGCCCGCTCCACGGGTTCGCGCGGGGTGCCGTAGCAGTTGCCGGCGAACTCGGCGTGCTCCAGCAGCTCGCCCGCGGCGACCATGCGGTCGAACTCGGCGCGGTCGACGAAGTGGTAGTGCTCGCCGTCCACCTCACCCGGCCTCGGCTTCCTGGTGGTCACCGAGACGCTGAAATAGATCTCCGGATCCAGCTCGCGCAGCTCCCCCGCCACGCTCGACTTCCCGACCCCCGAAGGCCCTGATACGACCGTGAGCCGGTGCCGGGAGTTGAATCCCGCCACCGGCTCACCGCCGCGGTCAGCGCCCGGGATCACCGGGTGGTCCTGACCGGTGCCGCTCACTCGCCGCTGAATTCGGCCAGCAGCGCCTTGCGCTGCCGGTCGCCGAGGCCGCGAAGACGACGGCTGGGTGCGATCTCCAGTCGTTCCATGGTCTGCTGGGCACGGACCTTGCCGACGCCCGGAAGAGCCTCGAGCAGAGCCGAGACCTTCATCTTGCCGAGGACTTCGTTCTCCTCGGCCTGCTTCAACACGTCGACCAGAGTGGTACCGCCCCGCTTCAGCCGCTCCTTCAGCTCAGCACGGATGCGGCGGGCGGCGGCGGCCTTCTCCAGCGCCGCAGCGCGCTGTTCCTCTGTCAGCTGGGGAAGTGCCACGTTTTCCTCCGGTAGTTCTCAAATCTGGGTGGGTGTGGCGACGGTACCCACCCGTTACCTCGGCCCACAATGCGGGGGTGGCTGGTCATGACCGATTCCCGGGCCTGCTATTGGCCGTTTTCCAGGGAAGCGAGGGAATCCCGCGTCCGCCGAACGGCCGCACGCAACGCTTCGGGATCCGGCCCGTGATTGAGGACGTCGCGCGAAGACGCGGGGAGCACGCCCGGCAACGTCGGCCCGAAAAGCGCCCGCAAATCGGCCGGAGTAGCCCCCTGAGCCCCGAAACCGGGTGCCAGGACGGGACCGTTCAGCTTGCTCAGATCGAGCTCTCCCGGCGCGATGGTCGCGCCGACGACGACACCGATGTCACCCAGCGGCCCGACACCGGCGTTATGCGCGCCTGCCGTGTCGACGATGTCCTGCGCGACGGTCTTTCCGTTGGGCAGCAAGGCGTTCTGCAATCCCTGCGCCTCCGGGTTGGAGGTGCGCGCGAGGACGAACAGGCCCTTGCCTTGCGCCTGGGCAACCTCGACGGCGAAGTCCAGCGAGCCGAACCCGAGGTACGGCGAGACGGTGATGGCGTCGGCCTCGAGTTCCGCGCCGGAGGGCAGGAACGCCGCCGTGTACGCCGCCATCGTCGAACCGATGTCGCCGCGTTTGACGTCCAGCAGGACGAGCGCGCCCGCTTCCCGGCACACCTTCATCGTCTTGGCCAGAACGGCGACCCCAGGAGGCCCGTAGGCCTCGAAAAAGGCCGACTGGGGCTTGATCACCGCGACCTCGGGCGCGATCGTCTCAGCGGCCGTGAGGGCGAACTTCTCCAGACCGCCCGCGTCCGCCGGAAGACCCCACGACCGGAGCAACGCGGGATGGGGGTCGATCCCGGCGCAGAGCGGTCCCTTCCGGGCGACCGCCCGCGCCAGCCTCGCCCCGAACCGCCCGCTCACGCCTTGGCCTTCAGCGCCGCCTGGAGGCTCTGGAGCGAGCGGACGCCGATGTCGCCCTTGATGACGGCCTCTATCCCGTGCACGGCCGCCGCCGCGCCTTGCACCGTGGTGATGCAGGGGATGTCCCGCGACACCGCGGCGGTACGGATTTCGTAGCCGTCGATGCGCGGACCGCTGTTCCCGTAAGGAGTGTTGATCACCATCTGCACTTCGCCGCTGAGGATGACATCCACGACGTTCTGCTCGCCTTCGGCCGAACCTTCGTAGTGCTTGCGCACGACCGTGCAGGCGACTCCGTTGCGCCGCAACACTTCCGCTGTCCCGGAGGTGGCGAGGATCTCGAAACCGAGGTCCGCCAGCCGCTTCACCGGGAACACCAGTGAACGCTTGTCGCGGTTGGCGACCGAGACGAACACCTTGCCCGACGTCGGCAGCGAACCGTAGGCCCCGGCCTGGGACTTGGCGAACGCCTTCCCGAAGGAGACGTCGACGCCCATGACCTCACCGGTGGACTTCATCTCCGGGCCGAGCAGCGAGTCGACGCCGTGGCCCTCGGGGGTGCGGAAGCGGTGGAACGGCAGGACCGCCTCCTTGACCGCGACCGGCGAATCGGCGGGCATCTGCCCCCCGTCACCCTCCGCCGGGAGGACGCCGGACTCGCGCAGCTCCTTGATCGACGAGCCGGTCATGATCAGCGCCGCGGCCTTGGCGAGCGGCACCGCGGTCGCCTTCGACACGAACGGCACCGTCCGCGAGGCGCGCGGGTTGGCTTCCAGGACGTACAGGACATCGTCCTTGAGCGCGTACTGGACGTTCAGCAGCCCGCGGACGCCGACGCCGCGCGCGATGGCCTCTGTCGAGCGGCGCACCGTCTCGATGTCGGTCCGGCCCAGTGTGATCGGCGGCAGCGCGCAGGAGGAGTCGCCTGAGTGGATTCCGGCCTCCTCGATGTGCTCCATGACGCCGCCGAGGAACAGCTCGTCGCCGTCGAAGAGCGCGTCGACGTCGATCTCGATGGCGTCGTCGAGGAACCGGTCCACCAGCACCGGGTGCTCGGGGGTGACCTCGGTGGCGCGGTGGATGTAGCCGGCGAGGGACTCCTCGTCGTACACGATCTCCATGCCGCGCCCGCCGAGCACGTAGGACGGCCGCACCAGGACCGGGTAGCCGATCTTGTCGGCGATCCGCTTCGCGCCCTCGAACGAGGTCGCCGTGCCGTACTTCGGCGCGGGCAGCCCGGCGTCGGTGAGGACCTCGCCGAACGCGCCGCGGTCCTCGGCGAGGTGGATCGCGTCCGGGGAGGTGCCGATCACCGGGACACCGGCGTCGGCGAGGCGCTTCGCGAGCGAGAGCGGGGTCTGGCCGCCCAGCTGCACGATGACCCCGGCGACGGTGCCCGACTCCTGCTCGGCGTTGACCACCTCCAGGACGTCCTCGAACGACAGCGGCTCGAAGTAGAGCCTGTCCGAGGTGTCGTAGTCGGTGGAGACGGTCTCGGGATTGCAGTTGACCATGACCGCTTCGAAACCGGCCTCGCGCAACGCGATGGCGGCGTGCACGCACGAGTAGTCGAACTCGATGCCCTGCCCGATGCGGTTCGGCCCGGAGCCGAGGATCAGCACCTTCGGCTTCTCGGTCTGCGCGGTGATCTCCGACCGAGCCGCGGGATCGGTCTCGTAGGCCGAGTAGTGGTACGGCGTCTTGGCCGCGAATTCGGCCGCGCAGGTGTCGACGGTCTTGTACACCGGCCGCACGCCGAGACGGCGGCGCAGCGCGCGGACGCCGTCCTCGCCCGCCAGTTCCGGCCGCAGCGCGGCGATCTGGCGGTCGGAAAGACCGGTGCGCTTGGCGCGGCGCAGCAGTGGCTCGTCGAGCACCTGGGCGTCACGGACCTCGGAACCGACCTCGCCGATGAGGGCGATCTGGTCGATGAACCAGGGGTCGATACCCGACGCCTCGTGGATCTGCTCCACGGTGCCGCCGAACCGCAGCGCCCGCTCGACCTCGTAGAGGCGGCCGTCGTGCGGCGTGCGCAGAGCGTCCAAAATGGACTCGAGCGTCGCGCCGTCGGGATCGGGCCTCGTCCAGAAACCGGTGGCCTTGGTGTCGATGGAGCGCAGTGCCTTGCCGAGCGCCTCGGGGAAGCTGCGGCCGAACGACATCGCCTCGCCGACGCTCTTCATCGTCGTCGTCAGCGTGGGGTCGGCGCCGGGGAATTTCTCGAAGGCGAACCGCGGCACCTTCACCACGACGTAGTCCAGCGTCGGCTCGAAGGCCGCCGGGGTCTCGCCGGTGATGTCGTTGCGGATCTCGTCGAGCGTGTAGCCGATGGCGAGCTTCGCGGCGATCTTGGCGATCGGGAAGCCGGTGGCCTTCGACGCCAGCGCGCTGGACCGGGAGACGCGCGGGTTCATCTCGATGACGACCATGCGGCCGTCGGCCGGGTTGATCGCGAACTGGATGTTGCAGCCGCCGGTGTCGACGCCGACCTCGCGCAGCACCGCGATGCCGACGTCGCGCATGTGCTGGTACTCGCGGTCGGTGAGGGTCATCGCGGGCGCGACGGTGACCGAGTCGCCGGTGTGCACGCCCATCGCGTCGATGTTCTCGATCGAGCAGACGACCACCACGTTGTCGTGCCGGTCGCGCATGAGTTCGAGTTCGAACTCCTTCCAGCCGAGGACGCTCTCCTCGATGAGCACTTCGGTGACCGGAGACTCGTCGAGACCGGTGGAAGCGAGCCGCTCCAGCTCGGCGTCGGTGTGCGCCATACCCGAGCCGAGCCCGCCCATGGTGAACGACGGCCGGATGACCACCGGGAGGCCGACCTCGGCGACGGTCGCGCGGACCTCGTCCATGTCGTGGCAGACGCGCGAACGCGGCACCTCGGCGCCGATCGTGCGGACGATGTCCTTGAACTTCTGCCGGTCCTCGCCGCGCTGGATGGCTTCGACGTCGGCGCCGATCAGCTCGACGCCGTACTTCTCCAGCACGCCGCGGTCATGCAGGGCGACCGCGCAGTTGAGCGCCGTCTGCCCGCCCAGGGTCGCGAGGATCGCGTCAGGGCGTTCCACGGCGATGACCTTCTCGACGAATTCCGGCGTGACCGGCTCGATGTAGGTGGCGTCGGCGAACTCGGGGTCGGTCATGATGGTCGCCGGGTTCGAGTTCACCAGCGAGACGCGCAGTCCCTCTTCGCGGAGTACGCGGCAGGCCTGCGTGCCGGAGTAGTCGAACTCCGCCGCCTGGCCGATCACGATCGGCCCGGAGCCGATCACCAGCACGTGCTGGATGTCTGTCCTCTTCGGCATTAGTTTTCCTCACTCACCAGGCGCCGCAGACCGTCGCGGAAGACCTGAAAACTCTGGGAACGATTGTTCTCTACATCCATGTGCGGCGCGACTTCGGAGGCAAGCAGCATCTTCTGCAGTCGGGGCTTGTGATAACCATGTCTGGCGAGCACCCGGCCAAGCGCTTCACAGGTGCCGCCGGCGACGGCGTCAGGATCGCGGTACCTCTGTTGCTTGTGCAGCGTCGACGGCATCCTCGGGTACGCGGCACAAAGAGCGGGCACATCGCCAAAGAACCATGCCTCGAGTTCTTCCACGACGATCCTGTTCAAGATCGTGAACCCGTCCGACGCCGCACTCGTCGTGATCAGCCCTGCGGTCTTCGCCATCACCTGCAGTCGCTCCTTGAGTACGACACAGTCGTCGTCATCTCGATCGACCAACACGGCCACCCTGATTGACTCCCAGCTCAAACGAGCCGCATAACCAGCCAAACGGCGCGGCAGGTCTTTCAACAAGGCGTCCTTACCCCGGAACTCAAAGATCTCGAACCTGGTCCCAGGAACGATCTTCGGGACCAGGACCTCAAGCGCCCGTTTCGCTGAAGGTTCTTCAACAAGGATCTCGAGCGAGATCGGTTCCTTCGTCACGCTGGACGTCCCGACCGCGTAAGGGGATCACCCAGTCCGAAGTAGCCCTCCATCCAGAGATTTCCCAGCATTCCGCCTGCGTCCACCATGGCCATGAGCCGTTTGTTCCTCGAGGCTCGAGCACACCTGGTGAAACCGTCCTCATCGCGATATAAGGCCCACATCTCGTCGGGGTACAGCGCGTCGGCAAAGTAAGGCGAGTGCGTCGTGACGAGGAGCTGACTCCTTGCCGAGGCCCCACGAACTTCCTCGGCCAATGGATACAATAACTTTGGGTGAAGTTGATTCTCAGGCTCTTCGATACCGATAATCGGCGCCGGTGCCGGGTCGAACAGCACCGTCAAGTACGCAAGCAGCTTCAAGGTGCCATCAGAGATGAACCTCGCGAGTACGGGCGTATCGAAGGGCCGGTCCTTTAGACGCAGCAGCAGACGCCCGTCCGGCATCTGTTCAGAGTCGACTCGCTCAAGGCTCGGCACCCGCTGGCCAAGCACGTCGAAGATCGTCGCCAGCCTGTCTTGGTGACGATCTCCCAGGTACTGGATGACATTCGCTAGATTGTCTCCGGTAACCGAAAGCCTCTCCTGAGGACCAGACATCGGCTGCTGCCGGACATGGTCGATGTTGAGGTACGAGAGGTACCAGCCAGTGATGAATCTCCGCAAAGCCGCCACCTGTGGATAGCGGCTTAGCTGGCCGAGGCTGCTCACGGCCAGCAGATCCGGACTGTCGAGCGTCTCTATGAGCTTCTCGTTCGCCCGTTCGTCGTAGACAGCCCCCTCTCCTCGCGAAAAGTTGAGGATCTCTCGTGGTCGTCCCTGGGCTGGGTTGGTCGTCCACCGAAGCAGCTCGCTCACCACAACCGGCGACCCTCCCTCCTCATCGATCGCCAGCACGTAGGTGATCAATCGTCCGCTGTCCGGGTCACGATATTTGAGTTCGAACTGGACGGGTCCCTCAGCCCCTCGGCTGCGAATCTCGGCGATTCTATTGCGCGCATCCCAGGCACGGCGGAGGTTCGTGCTGAAAGCTTCGTGAAGAAAGGCGAACACGTCGAACACGGTTGACTTGCCACTGCCGTTCGGGCCGAACAGAACGGTCAACGGCGTGAGCTTCTCGAAGGTCACATCTTTCAGCACTCGGTAGTTCCGAATGTGAAGCCTCTCGATAGACGGCTTTGACCTGCTTTGGGCAGCCATCACGACTTCTTCTCCATCAAGCTCACGAACTCGTCGAACAGGGGGGCCGCGTCGTGCGGGCCGGCGGCGGCCTCGGGGTGGTACTGCACCGAGAACGCGGGGACGTCGAACGCGCGGACGCCTTCGACGGTGTCGTCGTTCGGGCAGTAGTGCGAGATCTGCGCGGCGCCGAACGGCGTCTCGAACCGCTGGCCCGGTTCGCCTTCGAGGGCGAAACCGTGGTTCTGCGCGGTGATCGCGACCCGTTTGGTCGCCACGTCGATCACCGGGATGTTGATCCCACGGTGGCCGTAGCGCATCTTGTAGGTGCCCAGGCCCAGCGCGCGGCCGAGGATCTGGTTGCCGAAGCAGATGCCGAACAGCGGAATTTCCCGCTGTAGCACCGCTTTCGTCAGCTCCGTCGCATGCGCGGTGGTCGCCGGGTCGCCAGGTCCGTTGGACAGGAAGACACCGTCCGCCTCGACCGCGAGCAGTTCGTCCACAGTGGACGCCGAGGACAGCACATGCACCTCGATCCCCCGCGCGGCCATCATGCGCGGGGTGTTGGACTTGATGCCCAGGTCCAGCGCGGCGACGCGGAACTTCCGCTCCCCCTGCGCTTCGACAACGTACGACTGCTTGGTGCTGACCTCGCCGGCGAGGTCGGCGCCCTTCATCTGCGGGCTGGCCTTGACCTGTGCGAGCATCTCCTCGTCGCTGCCCAGCGCCTCACCCGAGAACACGCCGGACCGCATGGCGCCCTGTTCGCGCAGGTGCCGGGTCAGCGTGCGAGTGTCCACTTCGGAGATCCCGACGACGCCCTGACGCTCCAGTTCCTCGTCCAGCGTGCGCTTCGAGCGCCAGTTGGACGGGGTGCGCGCGGGGTCGCGGACGACGTAGCCCGAGACCCAGATGCGCGAGGACTCGTCGTCCTCGTCGTTCCAGCCGGTGTTGCCGATCTGGGGCGCGGTCTGGACCACGATCTGCCGGTGGTAGGAGGGGTCGGTCAACGTCTCCTGGTAGCCGGTCATGCCGGTGCAGAACACCGCCTCGCCCAGGCTGCGTCCGCGTGCTCCGTACGCGGAGCCCCGGAAGATCCGGCCGTCTTCGAGGACCAGTGCGGCCGGGGTGCGGGTGCCATTTGCGGTGCTCATCAGGCACCTCCCTTGATGTCGTTGCGAGTGTTTTGCAAAGCTTCGATCCACTGTGGATAGTCGTCGACGTCGTCGCCGCGGAATCCGGTGTCCAGTGCGACATCGCCCGCCAGCCAGGTGATGACGAGCAGCGCGTCGATGCCCATCACCTTCCCGGCCATGCCCTTGTCCTTGCGGACGCCGGTGACGGCAGCGCGCGGGATCCAGAAGTCCGGGGCGCCACCGCGTTCGATGGCGATACCGTCGGCGTGCAGCCGCCAGACCGCGCCGGTGCGCAGACCGGCGCCGCGGGTGACCACCCGTTCCTGCCAGTGCCCCGCCGTCGTCGTGCTGATGTAGACGCCGGTCGATTCGAGCGACGCGTCGCCGGGTTCGGCCGGGATCTCGGCGAACGGCGGCACCTGGACGCTCTGCGCGCGGGACTTGCGGCGCCAGCCGCGCCACATCAGGAGGACGCAGACGAGGAAGAAGGCGAAGACCGCCAGGGTCAGCAGAATCCGGTCACTCATGGTGCGATCTTCCCCTCCCGCGCGGTGATCCGCCCGCGCAGCAACGTCGCCGTCACCACGCCGGGGAGCCGCATTCCTTCATACGGGGTGTTCGCCGCGATGCTCGCGAACTCGACTCCGCGCACGGTCCATTCGGTGTCCGGGTCCACCAGCGTCAGGTTGGCCGGTTCGCCGACCTCGATCGGGCGGCCGTGATCGGACAGGTTCCCGATCTCGGCCGGCCGCTCGCTCATCACCCGCGCGACGCCCCGCCAGTCGAGCAGGCCGGTGCGGACCATGGTCTCGACCACGATCGACAGCGCGGTCTGGAGGCCGAGCATGCCGGGACGGGCTGAGTTCCATTCGCAGTCCTTGTCCTGGACGGCGTGCGGCGCGTGGTCGGTGGCGACACAGTCGATGACGCCCTCGGCCAGCGCGGCACGCAGCTTCTCGGCGTCGGACCCGGTGCGCAGCGGCGGGTTGACCTTGTTGACCGGGTCGTAGGTGGCGAGCCGCTCGTCGGTCAGCAGGAGGTGGTGCGGGGTGACCTCGGCCGAGACCTTGGTGCCGCGCTCCTTGGCCCACTTCAGGATGTCGGCGGTGCCCGAGGTGGACACGTGGCAGACGTGCAGCCGCGCGTTCGCGTGCCGGGCGAGCAGGCAGTCGCGGGCGACGATCGACTCCTCCGCCGAGGCGGGCCAGCCGGTGTAGCCAAGGCGCGCGGACTGCTCGCCTTCGTGCGCCTGCGCGCCGACGGTCAGCCGGGGCTCCTCGGCGTGCTGGGCGATGACCACCCCGAGCGCCGTCGAGTACTCCAGCGCGCGGCGCATCAGCAGCGGGTCCGCGACACAGAGACCGTCGTCGGAGAAGACCTTCACCTGGGCCTCGGACTTCGCCATGGTGCCCAGTTCGGCGAGCTTCTCGCCCTTGAGGCCCACGGTGACCGCGCCGACCGGGTGCACGTCGACCAGTCCGGCCTCCTGGCCGCGCCGCCACACGTGGTCGACGATCACCGCGTTGTCGGCCACCGGGTCGGTGTTGGCCATGGCGAACACGGCGGTGTAGCCGCCGAGCGCGGCCGCGGCCGAACCGGTGGCGATGGTCTCGGTGTCCTCGCGGCCGGGTTCCCGCAGGTGGGTGTGCAGGTCCACGAAACCGGGGAGCAGCACCTGGCCGCCCGCCTCGATCACTTCGGCTTCGTCCGGGGTGTCGATCGAACCGATGTCGGTGATGACCCCGTCCTCGACGAGTACGTCGACCGGGTCGCCCTCGCCGTAGGGCCGGGCGCCCTTGATCAGGACGGTGGTCACGCGGTGGCTCCTTCGCTCGCGAGCAGGTGATAGAGGACCGCCATGCGCACGTGGACGCCGTTGCGGACCTGTTCGGTGATGGCCGAGGCCGGGGAGTCGGCGACCGCCGAGGCGATCTCCATCCCGCGCAGCATCGGACCGGGGTGCAGGACGACGGCGTGCTCGGGCAGGAGCTTCATCCGCCGTTCGTTGAGGCCGTACGCGATCGAGTACTCACGAGCCGAGGGAAAAAAGCCCCCGTGCATGCGTTCGGCTTGGACCCGCAGCATCATGACCGCGTCGACCGCGGGCAGTTCGGCGTCGAGTTCGTGCGACACGGTGACCGGCAGGCTTTCCACCCCGGCGGGCAGCAGCGTCGGCGGCGCGACGAGCACCACTTCCGCACCCAGCGCCGACAGCAGATGGATGTTCGACCGCGCGACCCTGCTGTGCAGGACGTCGCCGACGATCGCGATCCGGCGGCCTTCCAGCGAACCGAGGCGCTCCCGCAGCGTCGCCGCGTCGAGCAGCGCCTGCGTCGGATGCTCGTGGGTGCCGTCGCCCGCGTTGACGACCGCCGTCCCGGCCTCGGCGAGCCAGCCCGAAAGCCGCTGCGCCGCCCCGGAGGCGGGGTGCCGGATGATCACGCAGTCGGCCCCGGCCGCGGCCAGCGTCAGCGCGGTGTCCCGCAGCGATTCGCCCTTGTTGACCGACGAACTGGACGCGGAGACGTTGATCACGTCGGCGCTCATCCACTTCCCCGCGATCTCGAACGAGACGCGGGTGCGGGTCGAGTTCTCGTAGAACAGCGTGATGACGGTACGGCCGCGCAACGTCGGCAGTTTGCGGACCTCGCGGCCCAGCAAGGTGTGCTTGAGCTCTTCGGCGGTGTCCAGCACGGCTGTCGCGAGCGCCGGGTCGAGCCCGTCGGTGGCGAGCAGGTGCTTCACGATCGGTCTCCTTTTGATGAAGCGCCCTCATTCGACGACCTCAGCAGGACCGTGTCACGTCCGTCCACTTCGGACAGCAGGACCTCGATCCCCTCGGTACGCGAGGTGGGCACGTTCTTGCCCACGTAGTCGGCGCGGATCGGTAGTTCGCGGTGGCCGCGGTCGACCAGCACGGCCAGCTGGACCGCGCGCGGGCGGCCGTGGTCGCGCAGGGCGTCGAGGGCGGCGCGGATGGTGCGGCCGGAGAACAGCACGTCGTCGACCAGGATCACCACCGCGTCGTCGATACCGGTCGGCGGCAGCTGCGAATGTTCGAGCGCGCGGGGCGGGCGGCGGCGGAGATCGTCGCGGTAGAGCGTGACGTCCAGCGCGCCGGTCGGCGGACGGATGCCGGAGAACTCGGCGATCTTGTCCGCGAGCCGCAGGGCGAGCGGAGTACCCCGGGTGGGGATGCCCAGCAACACGGGCGGAGTCGAGCCACCGGCACCGAGAGCGGTCTTCTCGATGACCTGGTGGGCCATTCGGGCGATCGTGCGCGCGACATCGCCGGACGAGAGGAGCTCGCGCTCTCCCGCCGGTTCCGCCGCGCCACGGGGACGTGACGACAAGGCGGACCTCCTTCCCCGCCTCTCTGGACGGGTCCTTAAAGGACGTCGACTTCCTGCGTGGCGAGGAAATCGAGTCGACACTAGCAGCAGCGGGACCTCAGTCTTCCGGGTGGCGCGCCCCAGGTGACGAACGCCTCTCGAAAGCACCCGCTTGACCTGGTGACAACTATGCGTAACCATTACTCTGAGTATTCGACTCTAGGAGTCCCCTGGATCGGTCACCGCGACCGATCGGGGGTGAGGAAACGGAGAACCACCAGATGGGCGATTACGCCAAGGCGCTCGGGGCCAAGCTCCGCGGGATCCGCCAGCAGCAGGGCCTGTCCCTGCACGGGGTCGAGCAGAAGTCCGGGGGCCGCTGGAAGGCCGTCGTCGTCGGTTCGTACGAGCGCGGCGACCGCGCCGTCACCGTGCAGAAGCTCGCCGAGCTGGCCGATTTCTACGGCGTGCCGGTGGTCGAACTGCTGCCGGAGGGCCGGGTGCCCTCGGGAGCCGAACCCGCCACGAAGATCGTCATAAACCTGGAGCGCCTGCAGCAGCTCCCGGCGGAGAAGGTCGGACCGCTCGCCCGCTACGCGGCCACCATCCAGAGCCAGCGCGGCGACTACAACGGCAAGGTGCTCTCCATCCGCACCGAAGACCTGCGTTCGCTGGCGATCATCTACGACATGACCCCCGGTGAACTCACCGAGCAGCTGATCGACTGGGGCGTGCTGCCGCCCGAGGCTCGACCGTCCAAAGAGGATTAAAGGTGAGGACGTTTTCGGTCGGGGGGCCGGAAACGTTGCACCCCCAAGGCGCCCAAGGGAAACGCTACCAAGCCAAAGGTGACCCTGACAAAGGTGACCGAGGTCTTGGCGACCGAGGCGAACGCGACCAAGGTCTTTTGATCTTTTGGAAGTCGCGCCTTTGGCCGCAGGCCCCGCGATCGTGATGGCAGGGCGCCCTCCAGCCTGACGTGAGAGTCAATGCTGAAGAGCGCCCTGGCAGCACGATCGCGGCAGCGCGATTTAAAGGACAGCGCGATTTACAGTACAGCGCGAAGCCTGTCCGCGATCGTGCCGATCCGGCCGAGCACGCCGTTCACGAATCGCGGCGAGTCGTCGGTCGACAGCTCCTTCGCCAGCCCGACGGCCTCGTCGATGGCGACCGGGTCCGGCACGTCCTCGGCCCACAGCAGCTCGTAGACGCCGACCCGCAGCACCGCGAGGTCCACCGGCGGCATCCGGTCCAGCGTCCAGCCCTGCGCGTGCTCCGAGAGCAGCTCATCGATCTGGACTTTGCGTCCGGTGACCCCCTCGACCAGTGAGATCGTGTAGTCCGCGATCGGGTCGACCTCGACCGAACCGACCCGGTCGGCCAGCAGCGTCACCGCGTCGGCGCCGCGCTGGGCGGCCTCGTACATCATCTCGACCGCACGCTTACGGGCCTGGCGACGGCTGATCGGCCCGCCCCGGTTCGGGGACTTGCCGGATTTGTCTGAGCCTGCCATCAGTTGGAGACGCGACCCAGGTAGCGGCCGTCACGGGTGTCGACCTTGATCTTTTCGCCGGTGGTGAGGAACAGCGGCACCTGGATCTCGGCGCCGGTCTCCAGGGTGGCGGGCTTGGTGCCACCGGTGGAACGGTCGCCCTGCAGGCCGGGGTCGGTGTGCTGGACGATCAGCTCGACCGAGGTCGGCAGCTCGATGTACAGCGGGACACCCTCGTGCACCGCGACCTGGACCTCGAAGTTCTCGAGCAGGTAGTTCGCGTTGTCGCCGACGGTCTCGGCCAGCACGGTGATCTGGTCGTAGGTCTCCGCGTCCATGAACACGAAGTCCGCGCCGTCCTTGTACAGGTACGTCATGTTGCGCCGGTCGACGGTGGCCGTATCGACCTTCGTGCCCGCGTTGAAGGTCTTGTCGACGACCTTGCCGGTCAGCACATGCTTGAGCGTGGTGCGGACGAACGCGCCGCCCTTACCCGGCTTGACGTGCTGGAACGCCGTGACGGTCCAGAGCTGGCCGTCGAGGTTGAGGACGAGCCCGTTCTTCAGGTCGTTGGTGGTGGCCACGAGTGTGCAGTCTCCTGTGTCGATCTTCCGGGCCGCCGTCAGACGACCACGAGTTCCTTGGTGCTCAGCGTGAGGAGTTCGGGCGTACCTTCCCGCACGACCAGCGTGTCCTCGATGCGCACGCCTCCGCGTCCGGGCAGATACACACCAGGCTCGACGGTGACGGCCATACCGGCGGTCAGTGTACCGACGCCGGTGGTGGCGAGGCTGGGCGCCTCGTGCACCTGCAACCCGACCCCGTGGCCGAGGCCGTGGCCGAAACTTTCGCCGCGCCCCGCGTCGACGATCACACCGCGGGCCGCTTTGTCCACTTCGGACACTTTCGCACCGGGGAGGACGGCGTCGCAGCCCGCCGCCTGCGCCCGATGGACCAGCTCATAGACCTCTTCCTGCCACGCCGCCGGCTTGCCGAGGACGAACGTGCGGGTCATGTCGGAGTGGTAGCCGTCGACCGTGGCGCCGAAGTCGATCTTGACGAAGTCGGCGGTCGCCAGCACGGCCGAGGTCGGCCGGTGGTGCGGGATCGCGGAGTTGACGCCCGCCGCGACGATCGTGTCGAACGACGGCCCGGTCGACCCGTGGCCGAGCATGCGATTCTCCAGGTCACGGGCGACGTCCAGCTCGGTACGGCCCGGCCGCAGCCCACCGGCGGACACCAGGTCCTCCAAGGCCCGGTCGGCCGCCGCGCACGCCTGGCGCAGTGCTTCGACCTCCTGTTCGTCCTTGACCAGCCGCAGCTGCTCGATCAGGCCGGGCGTCCGGACCAGCTGGACACGGTCGAAGCGCACCTTGAGGTCCTCGTGCTGCTCGACACTGACGTGCTGGCTCTCGAACCCGGTCTTGCCGAAGTCCTTCCCGGCCGCCAGATCGGCGAGTTTGGCCGCGCTCGCGCGGTCCAGCACCCGTTCGAGATCGGGAACTTCGGCCGCCGACTGGACCGTGTAGCGGCCGTCGGTGCAGAAGATCGTCTTGTCGTCGCCGCTCCCGTGGACGAGGAGAGCGGCGTTGGACCCGGTGAAGCCGGTCAGGTACCTGATGTTGAGCAGGTCCGTGACCAGCAGCGCGTCCACGCCGGAGTCGGCAAGCAGGGAACGCAGCGCCGCGCGGCGGCGAGAGAAGTATTCACGCACGGAATGGAGTTTAGAGGTTGGGCGCTCGCCCGGCGGGCCGCTGCCGGACGATCGCCTAGGTACGTGAAGGCCCCCTTCATGTACCTAGGCGCAATGAAGGGGGCCTTCACGTACTTGCCTGCGGGCACCCGCGCGGGCGGGGGTGACTGTCGCTACTCGCGAGTTAAACTCACCCCATGGCACCGTGGCTGACTCGTGGACTCGTGATGGCGCTGCTGCACGGCGTGGCCGTCACCGTGCTGGCCAAGTACGAGGTCTTCAACCCCACCGACAAGACCCTCGTCACCTCGCTCGCCCTCGCGGTCCTCGTCGGCGCGGCGGCGGGCTGGAGCGCCGTGGACGCCTGGCGGGACAAACCCGAGCGCGGCAAGAACTGGTTCATCGCGGCGCTGATCGCCGGCCCCGTCTCCGGCGTGCTGTACGTGATCGGCCGCGCGGTGTTCGTCGACCAGACCGGCGCCTCCGAACTCGGCGGCGCGCTCACCGGCGGCGCCGCCTTCTCGGCCCTGCTGGTGCTCATCCCGGCCGGGCTCGGCCTGTTCGTCGGCGGCCTGATCGGCAGGAAAGCGCCCGAAGAAGAGGCTCAGCCCGCGAGCGAGAAACCGGCGGGGAAGCCGTCCCAGGCCTGATCGCCGATCTCCTCGACGGTCGAGTCGTTCAGCGCCGCGGCCCCGGCGTCCGGTAGGGCGAACAGCTTGCCGTCGAGCACCACGCCGACCCCGCGGCCGGGCGCGCGCACCATTCTCGCCCCGGCGCTCAGCCGCGCGGCCTGGGGAAATCTGTCGACGACCTTGAGCCGCTGGTCCAGCACCTCACCGGCGAGTGCCGCCGCCACCGAACGCCGGTCGACCCTGACCAGGTTCCCGTCGGCGACCAGATCGATCGTCCGCTGCGGCGACGGCATCGCGACACCTTCGAACGCGGTCCGGGTCCGGGCGTCACCGTCGCAGGCCCGCGAGCCCCGGACGTCCAGGCCGAAATGCCTGAGGTCGGTCGGCGCGGCCGCACCGCCGACGATCGTGGCGCGGACGACGTCGAACGGGACCCGGTCGCAGACGTCGCCCGACGAGAGCGGCGCGTGGCCGTCGGGCCGCCGGACCAGGCCAGGTCCCTCCTTCCAGGCGCCGGGGACGACCACCGGCCGGTACGGCTGCGCGGAGAAGTCCCTTGTCCAGAAGGTGAGCGTGGTGCCGGTGTCGGTCTCGTGCGCGATCGCGAAGGCGTCGAGCGAGCCGACCCACATCAGGTCGGTGCTGAACCCGTCGACCAAGGAGCGCGTGCGTGGCGAGATCGTGCTGGGCTTGGGCACGAAACCCTGCTCCCCCAGTGTCTCCACGCCCTTGCTGAAGGCCGCGTCCTTGGCGCGCAGCAGGAACTGCCCGGCGCCGTTCCACCCGGCGGCCTTGGCCGTGGTGTCGGTGAAGAGGAGGTAGAACCAGCCGTCGAGGTACACCGCCGAGGGCTGGCCCGCGCCGTAGACGTTGGCGCGATGCACGTCGTGCGCGGGCCCGACGATCGGCTGCCCGCCCGCGGCCCGGGTCCAGGTGAGGCCGTCGGTGCCGGTGGCGAGGCCGATCGAGTTGCCGAGCGCGTGGTCGCCCGCCGCGCCGGTGTAGTACATGTAGTAGGTCGAGCCGACCTTGATCACCGAGGGGTCGCAGGTGTGCATCCCGTCGAACCCGCCGGGCGCGCCCGAGAACACCGCCGCCGGACCGCCACCGGACGGACCGGTGAAAGGACCGTCGAGCGACTGAGACTCCGCGTAGAGGACGTCGTCGCCGGGAGGCTGGGCGCTGCCGTACTGGCTGCACCACCACATCCGGAGCTTGCCGCCGTCCCGCATCACGGTCGGGCCGTAGTTGTAGACCGCGTCCTGACCGCCGGCGGCGACCACGCCACCGCTGGCGCGGGGATCGCTCGTGGCGAGTTCGACGTCCATCGGCCGGGGCCTCTCACCGGGCGTCGGCTGGACACCGCCGATCCCGCCACCCTTGCCGTCGGCCTGGGGCTGGGCGAGGCCGTCACTGCACGCCACGAGAACCGCGCCGGCCGCGAAGACGGCCACCACGACACGGGCGGGTCGCCGACCCCCACGAAAAAGGCGCATGATGGCCGAGTGTAGCGAGACTTAACCCAGCTGGGTGACGTCACTCCCTGGTCGGGCTACCAACTCCACCTCGAAGCCGTCGGCGTTTTCGAGGTAGGCGGCGTAGTGGCGATCACCGCCCGCATACGGATACTTGTCCGCGAACAGCGCCGACCAGCCGTGTTCGAGCGCCTCCGAAGCCAGCTCGTTCACCCGATCGCGGGTATCGACGTGCAGGGCGAGATGGTTCAGGCCCGGCGCGGTGCGCTCGTGCTTTTCGCCGCTGAGCGCGGGAGAACGTTCGACGACGAGATACGTCGCGCCGTGCTTCCAGCTGACCCCGGCAGGCCAGCGCCGGAACTCCCGCCAGCCGAGTTCGCCGAGCAGCCAGCCCCAGCTCTCCTCGGCACGCGCGAGATCCGGCACCCACAGTTCGATGTGATGGGCCTGCCCGTGCTCCGACGGCAGCGCGACGAGTACGCGGTGCGGCCCGCCGTAGTGGTCACCCCCGCCGACCTCGAGGAAACCCAAACGCCGCACCAGGTTCAGACTGGCCACATTGGACTCACCGACCAGCGCCCACACCGACGACAGGCCGAGTCCGAGCAATCCGTGGTCGAGCAGCGCGCTCGCGGCCTCGGTCGCCAGGCCCTGGCCGCCGTGCGCACGCGCCAGGTAATAACCGATTTCCGGCACCCCGCCGGGCAGCTCTTGCGACGGCCGCAGATGGGCGAGGCCGATCACCTCGCCGTCACGTTCGATCGCCCAGTGCCCCGTCCCGGCCGGGCCGCTGTACGCCAGTCGCCGTCCGACCATTTCGCGGATCTTGTCCGGCTCGGTGAGCGGAGCCGCGAAATGCGCGCTCAACGCCGGGTCGGCGAAGAGCCCGACGATCGCCTCGGTGTCGGCCTCGGTCAGCCCGCGCAGCCGCAGCCGCGCGGTCTTGATCTCGGGCGGGTTGTTCATGCCGCGTTCGCGGCCATCCAGCGGAGGGCGAGCGGATAGCCGTCGACCCCGAGCCCGGCGATGACGGCGGTGGCGACGTCCGAAAGCACGCTGTGGTGCCGGAACTGCTCGCGCTGGTGCACGTTGGAGATGTGCAGTTCGATCAGCGGCGCCTTGAGCTGGGCGGCGGCGTCGCGGACCGCGATCGAGTAGTGCGTCCACGCGGCCGCGTTGAGCACCACCGGCCAGCCGGCGTCGGCGGCTTCGTGCAGCCAGCCGACCATCTCGCCCTCGTGGTCGGTCTGGCGGACCTCGACGTCGATCCCGAGTTCCTTACCGGTCTCGACGCAGGTCCCGGCAAGGTCGGCGTGCGTGGCCGAACCGTAGATCCCCGGTTCGCGCAGGCCGAGCCTCCCGAGGTTGGGGCCGTTGAGGACGAGCACCTTCACAGCAGCACGCTCCCGCTGGACTTGGGGGTGTCCCCCGCGACCACCGAGTACGCCGCCGCGAGCAGCGACGGGTCGGGGCCTTCCAGCCTGCCCGGCTTGGCGAGCCCGTCCAGGACGACGAAGCGCAGCACGCCCGACCGGGTCTTCTTGTCGCCCTTCATCGTCTCCAGCAGGTGCGGGAGCGCGTCCGGGTCGTACGTGGTCGGCAGGCCCAGCAGCTTGAGCACGGACGTGTGCCGCTCCGCGGTGGCGTCGTCGAGACGACCCGCGAGGCGCGCGAGTTCGGCGGCGAACACCAGGCCGACACTGACCGCGGCGCCATGGCGCCACCGGTACTTCTCGCGGCGTTCGATGGCGTGGCCGAGGGTGTGGCCGTAATTGAGGATCTCGCGCAGGTTCGACTCGCGCAGGTCGGCGGCGACGACGTCGGCCTTGACCTGGATCGAGCGGCGGACCAGCTCACCGAGGACCTCGCCGGTGGAGTCCAGCGCGGCGGCGGAGTCCCGCTCGACGAGTTCGAGGATGCGCGGGTCCGCGATGAAGCCGGTCTTGACGACCTCGGCCATTCCGGCGA
The DNA here is from genome assembly GCF_001953865.1 of Amycolatopsis coloradensis. Taxonomy (GTDB): domain Bacteria; phylum Actinomycetota; class Actinomycetes; order Mycobacteriales; family Pseudonocardiaceae; genus Amycolatopsis; species Amycolatopsis coloradensis. The sequence continues at coordinate 235,984 of NZ_MQUQ01000014.1, read as the reverse complement.
CGAGTTCGTTGGGCGGCAACGTCTCCAGCGTCGCGAGGTCGACCAGGACCGCGCTCGGCTCGTGGAAGACGCCGACGAGGTTCTTGCCTGCCTCGGTGTTGATGCCGGTCTTCCCGCCGACGGCCGCGTCGACCATGCCCAGCAGTGTGGTGGGCACGTTGACCAGGCGGACACCGCGCATCCAGGTGGCGGCGACGAACCCGGCCAGATCGGTCACGGCGCCGCCGCCGAGTCCGACGACCACACCCTGGCGGTCGAGGCCGATGCGGCCGAGGACCTCCCAGCAGAAGCTGGCGACGGAGAGCGCTTTGCCGTCCTCGGCGTCGGGGATCTCGACCCGGTGCGCGTCGATCCCGGCCTCGGCCAGTTCGTCGCGGATCGCCTCGGCGGTGGTGGTCAGCGTCGGCGGGTGGATCAGCGCGACCTTGGACGCGTCGGCGAGCTGCTCGGTGAGCTCGCCGAGCAGCCCCCGGCCGATGACGACGTCGTACGGCTTGGCGGTGTTGACGGTGATGCGAACCGGCTCGGTCATCGTTTCCCTCACTTCGGCGGAAGCCGCTTGGCCCTGGCGACCTCGCAGGAGATCTTGCCCTTGACCGGGGTGTCCCCCGGGATCTCTTCGGTCACCTTCTGGCCAGGCGTCATCCGGTTTTTCGCGAACAGCGCTTCACCGGAGGCCTTGCCCTCGCCGTCCTTGATCGCGATGGTGACGGCGTAGCGCGCGTCCTCACCGGTGCTGTTCGTGACCTCGATGGTGACCTTCGGGGTGTAGCTGGTGCTCTCGCACTTCATGACCTGGACGTCGGCGGCGACATCGGCTTCGGGCGCGACCGAAGCGGTGGCCGAGCCGGTCTCCGCGGCACTGGTCTGGATCACGTCCGAGCCCGCAGGCTGCTTTTCCTCGCTGCAGGCGGTCAGGCTCAAGGTCAAGACGGCGAGGAGAACACCGGCGGTGGTGCGCTTCATGCTTGCTCCTTGCTGATCTCGGCCAGTCCGATGACGGCGGCCTTGACGACTTCGTCGGGCGTCAGCTGGTCGGTTTCGATCTCGAACGTGGCCACCTCGCGGTACACCGGCAGCCGCGCGTCGAGGAGTGCCTTGTAGGTGGCGCGGGGGTTCACCCCGGCCAGCAGCGGACGCGCGGTCGACAGCCCGGCGCGCTGGACCCCGGCGGCCATCCCGACGTTGAGGAAGACCACGGTGTGCCCGGCGAGCCGCTCGCGCGTGCCCGGGGTGATCGGCGCTCCCCCGCCCAGGGAGAGGACGCCGTCGTGTTCGGCCAGCGCCGTCGCGACCATCTCCTCCTCCAGCACGCGGAAGGCGGGCTCGCCCTCCTCGGCGAAGATGTCGGTGATGGGCTTGCCCGCGCTCGCGACGATGTCGTCGTCGCTGTCGCGGAAGGCAAGGCCGAGCCGGGCGGCGAGCGCCGGGCCGACCGTGCTCTTGCCGGAACCCGGCGGCCCGATGATCACCACGCGAGGGGTCACCAGCGCTCCTCGAGCGCCTTCAGGTAGCCCTCGACATTGCGCTTGCCCTCGATCAGCGAGTCGCCGCCGAACTTCTCCAGCGCGGCGTCCGCGAGGACCAGCGCGACCACCGACTCCAGCACGACCCCGGCGCGGGGTACCGCGCAGACGTCGGAACGCTGGTGGATGGCCACCGCGGGTTCGCCGGTCGTGACATCCACAGTGGACAGTGCTTTGGGGACGGTCGAAATCGGCTTCATGGCGACGCGCACGCGCAGCGGTTCGCCGTTGGTGATGCCGCCTTCGAGACCGCCGGCGCGGTTGGACCGGCGGGTCACCCCGACCGGGCCGGTGCCGCGGTCGATCTCGTCGTGGGCCTGGCTGCCCCAGCGCTTGGCCGTGGTGAAGCCGTCGCCGACCTCCACTCCCTTCATCGCCTGCACGCCCATGAGCGCGCCGGCGAGCCGGGCGTCGAGCCTGCGGTCCCAGTGCACGTGCGAGCCGAGGCCCGGCGGCAGCCCGTAGGCGATCACCTCGATCACGCCGCCGACGGTGTCACCCGCCTTCCGCACGGCGTCGACCTCGGCGACCATCGCGTCGGTCCCCTCCTGGCCGAAGGCGCGGACCGGGCTCTCGTCGATGGCGGGCAGGTCCGACGCCACGGGCAGCGGACCCTCCGGCGCCGAGGCGCCGCCGATGGACACGACGTGGCTGAGGATCTCGACCCCGAGCAGCTGCTTGAGGTACGCGCGGGCCACCGTGCCGAGTGCCGTGCGGGACGCCGTCTCGCGGGCGCTCGCCCGCTCCAGCACCGGACGGGCCTCGGGGAAGCCGTATTTCTGCATGCCGGGCAGGTCCGCGTGGCCGGGCCGGGGACGGGTCAGCGGCTCGTTGCGCGCCAGGCCTTCCAGCTCCTCGGCGGGCACGGGATCGGCCGACATGACCTTCTCCCATTTGGGCCACTCGGCGTTCTCGATCTGGACCGCGACAGGGCCGCCCTGGGTGAGCCCGTGCCGGACGCCGCCGGTGAACTCGATGTGGTCGGTCTCGAAGCCCATCCGGGGGCTGCGGCCGAAGCCGAGCCTTCGTCGCGCGAGCTGCTCGCCCACTTCGGCGGTGGTGACCTCGACTCCGGCCGGCATCCCTTCCAGGATGGCGGCGAGGGCGGGTCCGTGCGATTCCCCTGCGGTTATCCAGCGCAACACCTGACAGATCCTGTCACAGTCTCCCTTCCGTTCCTGGACAGGCCGGGCTATCCGGGACCTGGTCCGGCGAAGACGGCGAGCGCCCACGCCGCGACCAGGAGACCGGGCCCGTGCGGCACCGTGGGATGCCGGGGCCCGCCCACCGCGAGCGCCACGCTCAGTAGCGCCGCGGCGACGGCGCCGAGCACGACCGACGGCCAGCCCGTCGCGGCGAGGACCGCGCCGAGGCTCCCGGCGAGCTTCACGTCACCGGCGCCGAGCGAGCGCGGCGACAGCGCGTGGACGAGCGCGTGCGCGCCGCCGAAGACCAGTGCGCCGAACACGGCCCGCCAGGCGATGCCCGCCCCGCCGCCTGCCGCGGCGACCGCCACTGCGATGGCCAGCGCCGGGTACGCGGGCAGGGTCAGGATGTCGGGCAGGCGGCGGTACTTGAGGTCGGCGAGCGCCAACGGGACCGCGAAGACGGTCAGCACGGCCGGAACCGCGAGCCACCACGACGGCCAGGCCCCGCCTTGGTGGCGGAGGCAGACCGCGAGGAGCAACGCGGCCGCGAGCACCGCCGCCCACGCCGTCACCGGTGCTCCGGCGCGGCGCAGACAGGAGCGGGTGGCGAGCGCCGATCCGGCGCCCGCCACCGCGAAGGCGATCGGCATGAACACAAGATCAAGAGTGCGCCCGACGCGTTCGGTGAGGCAAGGATTTCTTTTCGTGACAGGTACTTTCACGCACTTTCGGCAGGTGAGCGGCCCCTACGCAAGTAGTCGACTACTTGCGTTTTAGGGCTGGGAGCTGAAGGGGCCCATGGCCGCATGCCACGCGGCGAAGGGAGCTTTCGTCGCGTCGCATGCGGGGAAGGCGTCCTTCAGCCCATGGACCAAGGCACCAATCCGCCCGCTCCCGGCGCCGAAGTCCTGTCATGACACCGGGATCAGGGGTTCATCCGCAGCAGCGGGAGGCCTGAGGGCGTGCGGATTTCCAGCGCCTTGATGTCCCCGGCGCGCATCGCGGTGCCGACCACGATGTGCGCGGTGTCCTTGGGCATCGCGCGCCAGGACGCCAGTTCGCTGGTGCCGCCGTCGCCGCCGACCGCGACCAGGATGTAGTCCCCGGTGCGGTTGCCGCCGTAGCTGCACGTCATGTCGACCTTCGTGCCGGTGTCGGTGGCGGACATGGCGACCTCGGCGGTCACCGGGTAGTCGCCGAGCAGGGTCATCGGGTTGCCGCTCGCCGCGACCGGCCCGGTCAGGACGACGGCGAGCGTGGCACTGGCGGCGACGGCCACCCCGGCCGCGGTGGTGGTGATCGCCCGTTGGATCCGCCTTCCCCGGCGGACCCGTTTGAGCACGGTGGGCAGCAGCTCCGGCGAGGGCGCCGGTTCTTCCTCCCGCAGCGCGGGGGCGCCCGCCTGGGCGAGGAGGCCGGGGATCCCGGCCAGATCGCGCACGGACGCCGCGCACTCGACACATCCGCGAAGGTGTGTCTCGTACGCGAACCGGTCCTCCGGGGACAACGCCCCGAGCACGTAGGCCGCGTCGTAGGTGGCGAAGGGGTCGGTCATCGAGTCACCCCTCTTTCCTCCAGTATCAGCCGCAACGCCCGCAAGGCGTAATGCGTCCGCGACTTGATCGTTCCTTCGGCCACGCCCAGTCGCTTCGCGGCGTCGGCGACGGAGTAACCCTGGAAATAACACAAGACGAGCACGTCCCGATGTCTCGGCGAAAGTTCGCCGAGGGCTTCGGCCACCAGCCAGCCCTGGACCGCCCGCTCGGTGCCGTCCGTGACCGCCGTTTCGGGCGGTTCGCGGGTCACCACCTCCGGATGCGCCTCGGCGGCACGCCAGTCGTCGATGGCGATCCGTCTCGCCACGGTGAACAGCCAGCCCCGCGCCGATCCCTCGGACTGGTCGAGCACCTTGGCGTTGCGCCAGGCCCGCAGCAACGTCTCCTGGACGACGTCCTCCGCGCGGACGCGGTCACCACTGGTCAGGTGCAGTGCGTAGGACCAGAGCGCGGCGGCGTGCTCTTCGTGCAAAGCCCGCATCAGCCCGTCCTCCGCGAATTCCTTCACCGATCCGTGCCTTCGCGGGCGAAGAGCAAGGGAAGGGCGAAGACCACGCAGACCACTTCGGTGATCAGACCCCACAGCTCGGCCTGGGTGGTGAAGCGCTCCGAGACGCCGAAGAACCCTGTCGTCAGCGAAAGCACGTACGCGCCCAGTGTGGCCAGGCCGAAGCCGATCGCCGCCAGCGCGGGAAGCCGGTGGTGCCACACCAGGACGGCGACCGCGAGGACCACCCCGGCCGCCACGTTCACCAGAAAGAGTGGGCCGACCACATCCGTTTCGGACGCCCAGTCCTGCCATCCGACGTAGTGCACCCACGCCGAGCCGAGCAGGCCCGCCGCCACGACCACCCGCGACAACCACCGGATCATGTCCGTTTCTCTTTTCGCGTGTTCGGTTTCCCCTATGCCTTTGAACACGGAAAAGAGGGGCGCCCGGTTCAATTCCCCACCCGATGGCCGCCGAAATTGAACCGGATGGGTGCTCCGAACGTGTGTAGAGGCATGACTGCCGAACTCCACTCCCGCCGCACCGTCCTGACCACCGGGGCCGCCGTCGCCGGCGCGGCCGTCGGTGCCGTGGCCCTCACGGCCTGCGGAAGCGACACCCCGCCGTCCGGCCCGGCCGCCGCGGCTCCGGGCGAAACCCTGACCGCGCTCTCCGACATCGAGGTCGGCCAGGCGAAGGCCGCCAAGACCGCCGACGGCAAGGACGTCATCGTCACCAGGACCGCCGAGAGCGCCGCGGCCGCGTTCAGCGCGATCTGCACGCACCAGGGCTGCGCGGTCGTCCCGGACGGCGCGGAACTCAAATGTCCATGCCACAACTCGATCTTCGACGCGGCGACCGGCGCGGTCAAAAAGGGACCGGCGGACAAACCGCTGCCCTCGGTCGCGGTCAAGGTCACGAACGGCCAGGTCGTCACGGCCTGAAAACGCAAAGGGTCCCTTCAGGACGAATTCCGTCCTGAAGGGACCCTTTGCGTACGGCGTTTCAGCTGTCCCAGGTGAAGATCGCGTCGCCGGCCTCGACGTCGCCGCCGGTGAGCAGTCCGGAAAGGACCTCGGCCTTCGCGTCCAGCGCCACCACGGGCACGATCGGCGAGTAGCCGTCGGCCGCGACCGCTTCGGGGTCCCACTCCACGACCGGCTGCCCGGCGCGGACGGTCTCACCCTTGACGACGTGGAGGGTGAACCCCTCGCCCTTCTGCTTGACCGTGTCGATCCCGAGGTGGACCAGCACGCCGCGGCCGTCTTCGGTGGCCACCACGAAGGCGTGCGGGTGCAGGGTCACGACCGTCCCGTCGACCGGCGAGACCGCGTCCTGACGCCCGCCCGAGGGCAGGATCGCGAGGCCGGGGCCGACCATCGCCTGCGCGAAGACCGGGTCAGGCACTTCGGTCATAGCGGTCGTCTTACCGCTCACCGGGCTCTGAATTTCGAGGCTCACAGCAAGTCCTCGATGTCGCTGGCGATGTTGTCGGCTTCCGGCCCGACGATCACCTGGACACCGGCGCCCATGCGGACGACGCCCATCGCGCCGGCGGCCTTCAACGCCGCCTCGTCGAGCAGGCTCATGTCTTCGAGCTCACACCGCAAGCGGGTGATGCAGCCCTCCACCTCGATGACGTTCTCGGCACCGCCGAGGCCCGCGAGGATCTTTTCCGCCCTGTCATCCGCCATCGCGGTCTCCCTGTTCCCTGTCGGTTTCCCACATGCGAACCAGCTGTACTACGCCGTTCGCCGACTCGCACGTGATCCCTGGCCACGAACGCGTAACGGTGGTTGACACCCGCTCGCGCGACGGAGCATCCTGCCCCATCGGATCATTGGTCTAGACCGGAACGTACCAATCTTCCGGACCAGACGCGAGTACGGGTTCCCCCAACCGACCGGCCCGAAAGGACGGTGACCGTCATGAGCGCTTCGGCGCAGCTGCCGCCGTCCGACCGTGTGATCAACGGACCGACGCCCAAGCACGCCCAGCTGCGGGAGATTCTGCGCCGCACGGTGGAGCGTGAGCTACCCCCAGGCTCGCCCATCCCCTCGGAACGTGACCTAGCCGAGACCTATCAGGTGTCGCGGCTCACCGTCCGATCGGCGATCGGCAAGCTGGTCGAAGAAGGGCTCTTGTCGCGGGTGCGCGGCAAGGGGACGTTCACCGCCGCGAGGCGGATGGAGTTGCAGCTCTATCTGATGTCCTTCACCGAGGACATGCGCCGTCGCGGGATGACCCCGACCACGGAGGTCGTCAAGACCGCCACCGAGGTGCCACCCGCCCCCTCGGCGCACGCCCTCGGCCTGACCGCCGGAACTCCGGCACACCGGCTGGTGCGGCTCCGCCGTGCCGACGGGGTACCGCTCGCGGTCGAACGTGGCTGGTATCACGCGGGCCGGATGCCCGGCCTGCTCGACCTCGATCTCACCCGATCGTTGTACGTCCAACTCGCCCAGTCGTACGACCTCCGCCCGGACCACGCGTGGCAGACGGTCTGGGCCGAATCCGCGGACCGCGAAACGGCACGCCTGCTCGGCATGCGCGCCGGCAGTCCGCTTCTTGTCTTCCGCCGGGTTTCCAGCGTCAACGGGGAACCGATCGAAGACATGACTTCCTGGTACCGGGGCGATCACTACCAGGTCACCATGCAGCTGGACCGGAACACCCCGGATTCCGGTCACCATCCTCACTACGGAGGTACCCGATGAGCTCCACCACAGCCGAGGGGGCGAAGAGCAAAGGCAAGGGACTTGCCGGCCTTCAGCGCTTCGGCCGCAGCCTCATGCTCCCCATCGCCGCTCTGCCCGCCGCCGCGCTCCTCAACAGGTTCGGCCAGCCCGACCTGCTCGGCGAGGACGGGCTCGGCTGGACCAAAGTGGCCGAGGTTCTCGGCGCGGCGGGCAACTCGCTGTTCAACTGGCTTCCGCTCCTGTTCGCGGTGGGTATCGCCGTCGGCTTCGCCCGGAAGAGCGATGGTGCCACCGCGCTGGCCGCCGTGGTCGGCTTCTTCGTGTTCACCAGCGTCCTCCAGGTCTTCGCGCCGTTCTCCGAGCTGCCGGGCTGGGACCCCGAGAAACCCGCGGGCCTGATGCTCAACCCGATGAAGTGGCCCTACAGTGTGCTGGCCGGTGTGATCGTCGGCCTGGTCACCGCCTTGCTGTGGCAGAAGTTCTACCGCGTCAAGCTGCCGCCGTACCTGGCCTTCTTCGGCGGCCGCCGGTTCGTGCCGATCATCACCGCCCTGACGCTGATGATTCTCGCGGTGCCCTTCGGCCTGGTCTTCCACTGGGTCAACGACGGTATCCAGGCAGTGGGTGACGCGGTCACCTCGGCACCCGTGGTCGGTGGCGGGATCTACGGTGTGCTCAACCGGCTTCTGATCCCGGTCGGTCTGCACCAGTTGCTGAACGTGCCGGTGTGGTTCATCTTCGACGGTGGTGACATCCCCAACTTCTTCAAGGTCCAGGATCCCAACGCGGGCGCCTTCATGACCGGGTTCTTCCCGATCTTCATGTTCGCCATCCCCGCCGCGGCGCTGGCGATCTGGCAGAGCGCGAAGCCCAGCCAGAAGAAGATCGTCGGCGGTGTGATGATCGCCGGCGCGCTGACCTCGTTCCTGACCGGTATCACCGAGCCGATCGAATTCTCGTTCATGTTCATCGCTTGGCCGCTGTACCTGATCCACGCGGTCCTGACCGGCACGTCGATGGCACTGGTGAACGCGCTTGACATCCACCTCGGCTTCGGCTTCTCCGCCGGGGCGATCGACTTCGCACTCAACAGCAGTCTCCCGGCGGCGAGCAGCAACGTATGGCTGCTCATCCCCATCGGTTTGGCTTATGGAGTCATCTACTACGTGATCTTCCGTTTCGTGATCAAGAAGTGGAACCTGCGCACCCCGGGCCGCGAGGACGACGCGATCGAAGCCGATCTCGAAGCCACCGCGGCGAAGCCCGTCAAGTAGTTTCAGCTCAGTAGAACCGAAGGCACGAAAGGGAAAGAACATGCCGGAGAAACGCGTCACCGTGGCCAGCAAGGTGGGCCTGCACGCCAGGCCCGCGGCGACGGTCGCCAAGGCGGCCGCGGCGCAGCCCGTCGCGGTGTCCATCGCCAAGGCGGGCGGCGACCCGGTCGCGGCCGGCAGCGTGCTGAACCTGATGACCCTCGCCGCCGGCTACGGCGACGAGGTCATCATCAGTGCCGAAGGTGAGGGTGCCGAAGCGGCCGTGGACGCCATCGCCGAGCTGGTGGCGACCGACCTCGACGCCTGATCCCCTCACTGCGAAGCCCGGGCCGCCCCGACCGGCCCGGGCTTCGCAGGGTGTTGGGCATGCTCTTCCCTGCGGGTTAAAGGACAGCAGAGGAGGCAAGTGACGGCAACTGGCTTATTCGGGGCCTGGATCGCTCGAAGAGCATGTCGTCCCAGTCCATACACATCCCCCGGTATTCCTCAGCTTTCTCGACGCCGAATCGGCGCTCGACCAGCAAGGCGATCGCGGCATCCAGATGTCTGCCCGCCGGGCACAAAGTACTCTTCGCGAGAAGCTCTTCGTTCTTACGAACCGAGATCGTGTCTCTCAAAGTCCGATCAGTGACAACCTCGCCGATTCCTTCGAGCATCGCTCGAAAATACTGCGCATCAGGACTGGAACAACCATCGATTTCGTCAATCAGCGCGCAGTACTCTTCGACCACTCGCCATTCTCTCCGAAAAGTCAAACTTTGACAGGCGAGGGCAAGCGTACGGCGAAGGTACTCAGTGGGGAGAACGTGATCACCTGTGCATACGTCCTGCCCCGCCATCCTTCGCAGGGTCTCACAGTGCCGGACGAGTTCGCCCGGAGACAACAGCGGAAGAGAATCTCGAACAGTGAAATAGACCCACCTCGGGTCATCCGGATCAGCCGCGATCGCCGATCCGAGAAGTGCCAGGTTCCTCTCCGTCTTTCGCTTGACGTGGATGACTTCACGACTGTAGCCGTCGTGCCGGAACTCCACCTTCAGACTGGTCAATTCAACCGGCTCATCACGTTTATCGCCGGCTACCAGGTATTCGTGGACCGGTCCGCGAAAGCGAAGGCCACTGTCGGCAAGAAAAATTCTCGGTACTTGATCAACCCAAGAATCGTGGATTACATCATATATTATCGGAGCGAACGCGGCACGAGACATATTACTCACAACGGCAAGATTTCGCAAAGCGCCAATGAGCCGATTAGGAGACTCCGGCGCCAGCCACTCGTCGGCATCAAGAAATACGATCCAGCCACTATCGACCGCGTCGATGGCCAAATTTCTGGCTTCAGCAAAAGAGTCATTCCACGACACGAACATGAGCTCCACTCCGGAACTCCGATATTCCTCCACCATGTTCGGCGTACGATCGACAGAACCGGTATCCACCACGATAATCCGGGCGAACCCTCGCCCCACGACACTGTCCAGGCAGCGCGCAATACACCGCTGCTCGTCTCGCGCCAGCACGACGACCGTCACAGGCAAGGCAGCACTTTTCACACGTACTCCTAAATAGTCTCGCCGGCGACACCGTACTGTCGGCGCCACCGGCGAACTCTACAGGGACCGCGAAGTCTTACTCTGCCGCCAACATTCTAGCGCAGGCTTCAGCTTTTCCGACATGCACTGTTCCGCCACACGGAGCGTGGTAAATAGTCAGGTCGAACACGAAACAGCGTACCACTCCATTCGGAGAATAATTGTACTGATAGTTGAACACATAGTTTGCGGTTCCACACCATTTCGACTGAAACTGCGCGACCGGATCCGGCGTAGAGCAGGCCATCACAGTGACAGGTGAAGCTTCTTTCATCGGCTCGGCCGAGGCCACGCCAGGAAGCAGCGCCAGCAACGAAGCGCCGGTGACCAACGTAGACGCAACGAATCCCACCCTGCCGGGCACACGCGAGGACCGACTCGAAGGCCCAGCAGAGTTCGACGTGCTCAATTCATCCTCGATACCGTCAAGGAAGTCCATACGCTGCGCATTCAACATACAGTGCACCCTTCAAAATTGCTGATTCAAACATGGAAAACTCTTGAAAAGCAAGGCAAGACAGAGGTCCGACAACTTCACATCTATTAAACAAGACATCGAGACGTCCTCGTCGAGAAGAACTCCCGCAGATACAGGTCGCCCACTTCGACCAGTAAGTAATATCGAATTACCCCAGGAATTTGTCTGAAACTCGGAGAGCCTGCAGACCCGTATTAAAAAGAATTAACAAGCAGATCGCTTCACTTTTAGAGGCCCCACCGAATAGCACAGTGAGACTTTTCACTCCATCAAAATATCTAGCACATCCGCCTCCCCTGCCGGTCTAGACCATATCGATCATGGCTTCGTGAAATATCCGCCAAACGGGTGGCATCTCGTAGACGCGATACTTCCGCGCCACCACGCACCCCAAGTATTCCCCATTTCCAAGCTTCGACCTGACGTATTCCGATCAAGGACTGTCCACCACTACGGACTACGTAGTTCTCAGAGCCCATAACCATGCATTCCACAACGTTGTTAGGGTGTTGGGCATGGAGAGCGTGCGCGAGATCGAACAGTGGCCGGTGGAGAACGCAGCCACGGCCGTGGTGACCGCCGCCGGTGACGTGCTGGGCACGCACGGCGACACGACGAAGGTGTACAAGCTGGCGTCGGTGACGAAGCCGCTGACGGCCTACGCCGCGCTGATCGCCATCGAAGAGGGCGTCGTGGAACTCGACACCCCCGCCGGTCCGGAGGGCTCCACGATCCGGCACCTGCTCGCGCACACCTCGGGACTGGCCTTCACCGAGCACAAGCCGATGGCCCCGCCCGGCAACCGGCGTCTCTACTCCAACGCGGGGTTCGAACAGCTCGCCGACGCGCTCACCGAGCACTCCGGCATCCCCTTCGCCGACTACCAGGCCGAGGCGCTTTTCCAGCCGCTGGGCATGAAGGCCACCAAGCTCACCGGCTCCCCCGCCTCGGGTGCGGAGTCCACTGTGGACGACCTGGTCGCGTTCGCCGCCGAGTTGCAGGCACCGAAGCTGATCGCCGCCGAGACGGCGCGCGAGGCGACGTCCATCGCCTTTTCGGGTCTTTCCGGTGTCCTGCCCGGCTTCGGCCACCAGAAGCCGAACGACTGGGGCCTCGGTTTCGAGATCCGCGACCACAAGAGTCCACATTGGACGGGTGCGTCGAGCTCGCCGCGGACCTTCGGCCACTTCGGCCAGTCCGGCACGTTCCTCTGGGTCGATCCCGGCGCCGGTGCCGCCTGTGTCGCGCTCACCGACCGCGCTTTCGGCCCGTGGGCGGCCGAGGTGTGGCCGCCCTACACCGACGCCGTCCTCGCGGAACTGCGCGAACTCACTCCATGACGCGGATCGGCGAACCCGCCTGGAAGGCCGCGATGTCCTCGACCGCGTCGCGATAGAAGATCTCGTAGGCCTCGCGGGTGACGTAGCCGATGTGCGGGGTGAGCACGACGTTGTCCAGTGTCCTCAGTGGATGCTCCGACGGCAGCGGCTCGACGTCGTAGACATCGAGCGCCGCGACCGCGATCTCCTTGCGGCGCAAGGCGTCCACCAGCGCGACTTCGTCCACGATCGGCCCGCGCGAGGTGTTGACGAGGATCGCCGTCGGCTTCATCGCGGCGAGTTCCGGCGCGCCGACCAGTCCGCGGCTGCGGTCGCTGAGCACCAGATGGACCGACAGGACGTCCGCGCGGGCGAACAAGTCGTCCTTCGACACCGCCGTCACGCCGTGAGGATCGGCCTTCTCCCGGGTCAGGTTCTGGCTCCAGGCGATGGTCTCCATCCCGAACGCCTGTCCGATCTTGGCCGCGCCGGCGCCGAGCCTGCCGAGCCCGAGCAGGCCGAGGGTCTTGCCGTGCAGGATCGTGCCGACCGTGGTCTGCCAGCCGCCGTCGCGCATGTTCTCCGACTCCGCCGGCACGTTCCGCGCGGCGGCGAGGATCAGCGCCCAGGTGTGCTCGGCCGCCGGGGCCGCGATGTAGCCGGTGGAGGAGACGACCACGCCGTTGCGCCGGGCGGCGGCCACGTCGATCGCGGCGTTGCGGTGGCCGGTGCTCACCAGCAGCTCGAGCGCGGGCAACCGGTCGAGGACTTCGGCGGGGAAGCGGGTGCGCTCGCGCATCGCGACCACGACGTCGAACTCCCGCAGGCGGGCCACCACGTCGGCGGCGTCCAGGAACGGTTCGGTGAACACCTCGATCTCGGCGCCGAGGGAGGCCCAGTCCCCGAAGCCGAGCGCCACTTCCTGGTAGTCGTCAAGAATCGCGATCTTCATACACCCAGGCTAGGGTGCTGGCTCGCGGGCTACCCGGGGAGGACGAGATGGACGTGGACGAGAGCAAGATCCTGGCCTGGACCGAGGCCGAGCGGCTGAGCGTGGCGGAGCTGCTCGAAGGGCTCGATGAGAAGGACTGGTCGGCGGACACCCTGTGCCCGAAATGGACCGTCCACGAAATGGCCGCCCACCTGGCGCTCTCGCCGAGGACCGGCCTCAAGGACACCATCCTGGGCGCCATCAAGGCGAAGGGGAATTGGGACCGGATGACCGCCGATCAGGCCATCGGCCACGCCACCCGGTTCTCCCCAGCCGAACTCGTCGCCCAGATCCGGGAGGACGCCGGTTCGGACCGCCGCTCCCCCGGCGCCAAACCGATCGACCCGCTCGCCGACGTGCTCATCCACGGCCAGGACATCGTCCGCCCGCTGGGCCGCACCCGGCCCATGCCCGTGGAGCCGGCGATCGCGTCGCTGGAGCACATCCTCGCCAGCCCGTTCTGGGGCGCCCGCAAGCGCTGCAAGGGGGTGAGGATGATCGCCACCGACGCCGGCTGGACCGGCGGCGAGGGGCCCCGCGAAGTGCGGGGCCCGCTCGCCGACCTGCTCTTGGTGGCGACCGGCCGGGGCACCGGCCTCGCCGCGCTCACCGGCCCGGGCAAGGCCCGGATCGGCGCCCACTGCAATCCGCCGGTTTCGGTCTGAGACCTACCAGCGACCGACGAACACGTCGACCCGCGCCAGATGGTGGTCCGAGGCGTCGTTGAGCCGGGCCAGCGGTGAATCGGGCAGCGGCCAGAAAACCTCGGCAGGCCAGGGGAACAGGCCCTTCGACGGCAGGACGTAGTCGATCCGCAGGTTCCCCGGCGCGTTGTCGTTGAAGTCGCCGGTGTCGAAGAAGGGGTCGCCCTTCTGGCCGATGTTGGCGCCTGCCTGGTCCTGTGCGGCACGCACCGCGCCTTCGCTGCCCGGACGCGTCTCGATGACACGAGGCGCGTTCAGCAGGCGGGAGATCGCGCCGGGGACGCTGTCGCCGTCGAGCGGGTCGGAGTTGTAGTCGCCCGCGATGACGAACTTTTCGTGCGTGCCCAGGCCGCCGCGACGGCCGCTGTCGTCGTAGATGTAGCGACCCTTGCCCGGGGTCACGTAGTCCGCCCAGAAACGGATCTCGTCGTTGTTGCGGGTGCCGTTGCGGTCTTCGGGGCCGTCGAAGGTGGGCGGTGTCGGGTGGGCGGTCAGGAAGTGCACGGTGGACCGGCCGACCCGGACGGGGACGTCCCAGTGGGACTTCGACGACAGGCGCAGCACGTCGAGTGCCCGCGGCGAGTACCAGTCGTCCGGCGCCGGGGTGGCCGGGTCGTCCGGGAGCAGCGCGCCCGGCATGTCCTTCCAGAGGAACTTCTGGAAGGTCCGCACGCTCTTGGTGTCGATGGGGTATTTGGACAGCACGAGCATGCCGTACTGGCCCTCGAAGAGGCCGAAGCCGTGTGCGTCGTTCCCCCCGCCGACCTGGCCGTTGCGGTCGAGGTCGAACCCGGTCGCGACGCCGGTGTTCGACGGCGCGGTGAAGGCGTACGGGTAGTCGATCGGCGCGGCGCCGTTCTGACCGCGCTTCAGGTAGTTCTCGCGAAACAGGTTCGCGGCGCGGTTCTCCGGCACGTAGTCGAACTCGTTGATCAGCAGCACGTCCGGCCGGTTGCGCTGGATCACCTCGGCGACCTCGTTCGCCTGCGCGTTGCCCGGCTGCGACAGGTCGGTCACCAGCTGGCCCGCGGCTCCGCGGTTGAGCGAAGCGTTGTACGTCGCGAAGCGGACGTTCTGTCCGACGGTGGCTTCCGCCGGGGTGGCGGCCAGCAGCGTCCCGGCGAGCAAGGCGCCCGAGGTGAGCACGGCGGCGATGCGTTTCACGGTCTTACCTCCCAGATTCCCGTGCGACCTTACGCATCCCGCGCGGCCCCCTGGGTGAGCTTCAGGTGAACAGCAGCTCTTGAACGTGTTCAAAACCTGGACTACGGTTCCTCTTGAACACGTTCAAAAGGAGGCCCCATGCAACCCGTAGTAGTGGCCTACGCGCTCTACCTGGCCATCACCATCCCCTTGACCGTGCTGGTCGCCCGCACGCTGAGCAGGCACGGCAAGACGTTCCTGGAAGACGTCTTCCAGGACAAGCAGGCATTGGCGCGTTCGGTCAACCAGCTGCTCGTCGTCGGGTTCTACCTGGTCAGCCTGGGTTTCGTCACCCTGTTCCTGACCAGCGACGACACCGTCCTCGACGCTCGCGACGTCTTCGAGATGCTGTCGGTCAAGGTCGGCACCGTGGCGCTCGTGCTCGGCGTGATGCACGTCGGGAACGTGCTGGTGTTCAACGGAATCCGGCGCAAGCACCTGAACCACGCCGCCGCCCGGCCCGTGCCGATGCCGCCGCCCCACCCCGGCTACCCGGCGCCCGCTCCACATCCGGCGCCCTGACCGGATAACGTGCAATGGTGGCGAAGAGTGAGGAAACCAGGTCGCTGATCGTGGCGACCGCGTTGCGGATGTTCGCCGAGAACGGCTACGACCGCACGACCATGCGGGCCATCGCGGGCGAAGCGGGCGTGTCGGTCGGGAACGCCTACTACTACTTCGCCTCGAAAGACCAGCTGATCCAGGGTTTCTACGACGAGATAGCCAACGCGCACCTGACGAAGGTGCGTCAGGCGATCGAAGGTGAGCGGGACTTCAGCGCCCGGCTCAAGACGGTCCTGCTCACCTGGCTCGACGTCGCCGAGCCGTATCACCGCTTCGGCACTCAACTGTTCGTCAACGCCGCCGACCCGGACTCGCCGCTGAGCCCGTTCAGCGAGGAATCGTCGCCCGCTCGGAACGCCTCCGTCAGCCTGATGCGCGACGTCATCGCCGACTCCGACGTCAAACTCGACCCGGAACTGCGCGACGAGCTGCCCGACCTGCTGTGGCTGTACCAGATGGGCGTCGTGCTGTTCTGGGTCCACGACCGGTCGCGCGAGCAGAAGCGGAGCCGGGTGCTGGTGGAGCGGACGGTGCCGCTGATCGCGCGGCTGGTGGGACTGTCGCGACTGCGGGTGCTGCGGCCGGTGAGCCGGGAGATCGTCTCGCTGATCCGGGACCTCTCGAAGCCGGACGATCGCGCTTAGCCCGCTCATGACCAAGACCCGGTCCACGTGATCGCCACGTTCGCCACAGGACCACCAGCAGTCACAACAGTAGCGCGTGAAGACGCCTCTTCCAGTACATGAAGGACCCCTTCCTGTACCTAGGCGCAAGCAAGGGGGCCTTCATGTACCTAGGCGCAACGCCCGGCAAAGTCGCATAGGTGGTTGACGCTGCTCTTGCCTGCGGTGGTCGAGTTCTGAGTGACTTATCCCCGATCTTTCGTTGATCAAGCTCGGCCATCGGTGCGCTCAACCCCGCGACAGTGCAGGAAAGTCGCGTAACCTCCGAGATCTCGACTTCGTCAAGGACCCCTTCCTGTACCTAGGCGCAAGCAAGGGGGCCTTCATGTACTTCAGACGACAAGGGCGCCGTACCGAGCAGATGACTAGCCGCTCACCGTCCGGAAATACAGGAACCGCGGCTTCGTCCGCAGGTTCGCGTACCAGCGCGGGTCGGATTCGGCGATCGACTCCTCCGGCATCGGCTCCACCAGCCTGTCGACGGTGAACCCGGCGTCCCGCACGGCACCGAACGTCCAGCTCAGCGGCCGCCGGTAGAACCGCACTTTCCGGCCCTGCGGGAATTCGTCCTCCAGCAGTTCCAGCTCGAAGTAGTTCCGCTTCTCGAACCAGCGCCAGTCTTCGGCGGGATGGTGCACGGAGAACACCAGCAGCCCGCCCGGCTTCAGCACTCGCTTGAACTCCGCCAGCGCCGGCGCCCACTCTTTCAGGTAGTGCAACACCAGCGACGCCGTGATGACGTCGATGGAATCGTCCTCCAAGAACGTCAACGGACGGGTGACATCGGCCGTCTCGAACTTCGCG
The DNA here is from genome assembly GCF_001953865.1 of Amycolatopsis coloradensis. Classification (GTDB taxonomy): domain Bacteria; phylum Actinomycetota; class Actinomycetes; order Mycobacteriales; family Pseudonocardiaceae; genus Amycolatopsis; species Amycolatopsis coloradensis. The sequence goes on along the minus strand of NZ_MQUQ01000014.1, from coordinate 218,953 downwards.
ACGTCCCCGAACTTCTCCCGTGCGACGGCGACCATGCCCGCGCTCGCGTCGACGCCAAGGACGTCGGCGCCCTTCGCGGCGAGCAGCGCGCTGAGGTGGCCCGCCGCGCAGCCGACGTCCAGGATCCGCTTGCCCGCCACGTCACCGGCCAGTTCGACGATGGCGGGGCGGTCGTAGTGGACGTTGGTGCTGCTGGTTTCGGCGTGCGCGGCGTAGAGCCGGGCGAAACCGTCGTATTGGGCGGCGCGGGCCCGTTCGATGATCTCGTCGATCACCTCGGTCTTGGCGTCGGCGTAGTGCTGGATGTACTTCCAGGTGCGCGCGGCCAGTTCGCGTTTCTTGGCCTCGTAGAGCTTCAGTTCGTCCTCGTGCGCGATCAGCCGGTCGCGAAAGAGGCGGTAGCGCTCGATCTGGCCGTTGTCCGGCGAGTAGACGTGCAGGTTGATGTTGGTGTCCGGGCCCTTGAAGCTCCGGTGCTTCTCCCACTCGGGCTCGCGGATGACGAGCTTGTAGCCCTCCGCCTCCAACTGCGGCACGTACGCGCTCTCGTCGTTCGAATCCGCGACGATGAGCATGATGTCGATGATCGGTTTCGCGCAGAGCCCGGGCACCGACGTGGAGCCGACGTGCTCCAGCACCAGCGCGCGCTCCCCCAGGATCCCCCTGATGCGCCTGGCTTCCCGCTCGAACAGTTCGGGCCACTCCGGGTCGTATTCGGCCAGGATGACAGTGGAATTCAGTACCGGAGCCTGATCGACCCATATGGTGTTGATGTCGTCTTCGGTGTAGTCGTCTCGATCGGGTTTGGGCATCGACCCCTTGTTCCTCTCTCAAGGCAGTCGACCAGATTATCGAACGAAACCGATCTTGTCAGCCGATCGGCAGCGAAAGGATCCCGCCGGTCGCTTCCCGGAGGGCGTCCCGCATCGCCACGCGTGGCGCGGGCTGCCCGGTGAAGTACTCGGACTGCCCGAAAGCCTGGTGCAGCAACATGTCCAGTCCGGTCGCCAGCCGCCCGCCCCGCTCGGCGACGGCTTCGGCGAGCGCGGTCGGCCAAGGGTGATAGATGACGTCGAGGACGCAGCCGACGCCTGCCAGCTCCGCCAGATGCGGCCGGACGGCGTCCGGGGGCACGGTGTTCACCAGCACCGCCGAGTCCGCCGCGATCTTCCCGAAGTCGGCGTCAGCCCAGCGGAGGACTTCGACGTCCAGCTCCGCCCGCTTCGCCGCCTCGACCGTTTCCGTGGCCCGCGCCGGATCCCGCACGACGAGCCGCACCGTACGCACGCCGAGCGAGGCAAGTCCGACGGCCGCCGCGGCGGCCGTGCCGCCCGCACCGAGAATCACGGCCGCGTCGTCCTCGCCGGGCGAGTAGTCACCGGCGATCCGCAGTGCCTCGGTGACACCGTCGACGTCGGTGCAGTCGGCGAGCCAGCCGGTTTCCCCGCGGACCAGCGTGTTCGCCGCGCCGACCGCGGCCGCGCGCGGCGTGACCTCGTCGGCGTACTCCAGCGCGGCCCGTTTCCCTGGCATCGTCACCGAGAGCCCGGTCCACTCCGGACCGAGGCCGTCGACGAACGCGGGCAGCCCGGGACCGTCCATCTCGACCCGCTCGTAGCTCCAGCCGTCCAGGCCCAGCGCGCGGAACGCGGCGCCGTGCAACACGGGCGAGAGCGAATGTTCGACCGGTCTCCCGAGGATCGCGGCCTTGCGGTCAGATGACACCGCGCCTCTCCGCGTCATCTCGGTTCTTCCGGTGGTCGTCGAAATTCACCGCGAAGCAGGAGAGTCCGTTCTTCTCGCATTTGACGAAGAACAGCCACTCCCCCGCCGCCGGCTTCAGCGCGGCCTGGATCGCTTCCGCGCTTGGGACCGCGATCGGCGTCGGGGTCAGGCCGACCGACTTGTAGGTGTTGTAGGCGCCCGCTTTATCCCGTTCTTCGGGTTTGGTGAGCAAAGTCGGCCGGTCGAGGACGTAGTTGATGGTCGAGTCCATCTCGAGGCGCATCTTCTCGTCGAGCCGGTTGTAGATGACTCGCGAGATCTTCTCGAAGTCGGCCTTCACCGCCTCGCGTTCGATGATCGAGGCGATAACGAGCGTCTCGTAAGGGGTCTTGCCCGCGCCCTTCGACTGCTCGCTGAGCCCGGCGTCGAGGATGCGCTTCGCCGAGATCTTCACGACGTCGGTGAGCAGCTCTTCGGCCGTCCATCCGGGCTTGACGTTGAAGATGCCCGGCGCGATGAGCCCTTCGAGCCGCCGGTCCTTGTGCTCGGCCTTGGTGGCGGACGCGACGGCCCACGGCGGCACGCCCAGCTGTGCCAGATCCGCGTTCTCGATCGTCTTCCGCAGTTCTTCGACCGGGATGCAAGTGCTCGTGCCGTTCAAATCCGCGCAGGAAGCCTTGGACAGCAACGTGTACACCCCGGGCGTCACCTTGCCGTCGGGCTGGGTGATGTCGTGGAACTGGGTGTACGGCCGGATCTCGACCTGGCCGACCTTGGAGGCGGCCGCCGTCATCTTCTCGACCGCGCTGGCGCCGGACATCTTCGTCTTCATGACGTAGTAGCCCTGCTGGAGCCGCGAGACGGCGGTGTTGTCCTCGCCCGCCTTCACGAACGCCTTGCCGCTGGCGACCACCCCGGCCGCTTGCAGCCGGTTGCCGATCGCCGACGTCGAGTCACCCTTCTCCACCTGGACGAGGACGTCGCCTTCGCCGCTGCCTTCGTAGTCGTCGTAGCCGAAGATCTCGGTGAAGCCGTAATAGGCGCCACCGGCGAGCAGGACGAGCACGGCCAGCGCGGCGACCCAGCCCAGCGCGCGCTTCTTCTTGCGCTTCTTGGGCGGCGGTCCCTTGCGGTCCGGGCGCTCGTCTTCGATGCGTTCGGGCTCGGCGCGGTCTTCGTCCTCGAAGTCCTGCTCGTCTTCGTAATCCTCGTAGTCGTCGTACTCGTCATAGTCGTCGTACGCGTCTTCGCCGAAGATCTCGTCGTATTCCTCTTCGCTGCCCTGAGGCGGCGGAGGAGCCGCGCCGGGGCGCCGGGCCATCGGCGCCTCCTGGATCGCGGGGATGATGTCGGTCGGCCGCTCGTCCGGGAGCGGGCCGTCGTCCTCGCGGCGCCTGCGGCGACCGGGGCGCGGGGGCTCGTCCTGGGCGTAGGCGGGCATGCCGAGACTCCGGTCACCCGGCTGGGGGGACCGCCGTGGTGGAACGGGAGGAGGCGGCGCGGTGGAAGGCAACGGTGCCGCCGGTTCCGGGGCCCGCCTCGGAACCGGACGCTGCGCGCGGGGCGGCGGAGGCGGGAGTTCTTCGGGAGCGGCCCTGCGGCGACGCGGCGCCGGCGGGGGAACCTCGTCGGGCTCCTGCCGGACATGCCGCCGACGGGCGACGGGCTCCACCGGCGGTTGCGGGTCGGGACGGCGACGAGGCGGGGCCGGCGGCAGGCTGGTCTCCTCGGGCTCCTCCCGCAACCTTCGTCTACCGCCCTGACGGCGTTCGGGCCGGCCGTGGGGCTCGGTCATGTATCGCCCTTCCGTGCGCGATGTGCCGCTACCGCGTCGATCCAGGCTTGCAGGATCTCGACCGCGGCCGCCTGATCGACGACGGCACGAAGCTTGCGTCCCTTCACCCCACGCTGCGACAGCATCCTGGATGCCGTCACCGTGGTCAACCGCTCGTCGGCCAGCCGCACCGGCACCGGTGCGATCCGGGCGGCGACCTTCTCGGCGTAGTCCAACGCCGCTTCGGCCGCCGGGCCGTGACGGTCTTTGAGTGTCCTCGGCAAGCCGACGACGACTTCGACCACGTCGTGTTCCGTGACGAGTCCAACGAGCTGGTCGACGTCTTTGTCGCCAGTCGCGTCGCGAGTGAGGGTAACGAGCGGGCTGGCGAGGATGGGGTCGGGATCACTCAAAGCGATCCCGACCCGGACGGATCCGACATCCACGCCAAGCCGCCTGCCGCGCCCCGGATCGGACTCCCCAGGCCGATCCGGGCGCCGCTGAGAGGCGTCGTCAGCCAACTTGGGCGACCGCCGCGCGCAGTGAGGCGATGGCCTGCTCGGCACCGGCCGGGTTGGTGCCACCGCCCTGGGCCATGTCCGGCTTGCCGCCGCCACGGCCGCCGATCGCCTCGGCGAACGCCGGGACGAGCTTGCCGGCCGCGATGCCCTTCTCCTGGGCCGCCTTGGTGGTCGCGACGACGAAGGCGACCTTCTCGCCCTGCGGCGCGAACAGCGCGACGATGCCGGGGCGGGCGCCGAGCCTGCCGCGGATGTCCGAAGCCAGCGCGCGCAGACCGTTCGAGTCGACGCCCTCGCCGAGCTTCTCCGCGACGACCGCGATCCCGCCGATGTCCTCGGCCTTGTCCGCGAGCGAACCCGCCGAACCGAGCACTTGCCGGGTGCGCAGCTGCTCGATCTCCTTCTCCGCGTTCTTGAGCCGCGTGAGCACGTCGTCGATCCGCGACGGCAGCTGCTCCGACGGCACCTTGAAGGTGCTCGCGAGCTGCGAGACGAGCAGCTGCTCCTTGCGGACGTACTTGAGCGCGTCCGTGCCGACCAGCGCCTCGACGCGGTGCACGCCGGAACCGATGGACGAATCGCCCACCAGCTTCACCAGGCCGAGCTGGCCGATGCGGTCGACGTGGGTGCCACCGCAGAGCTCGCGGGAGTACTCGCCCATGTCGACGACGCGGACGTCGTTGCCGTACTTCTCGCCGAACAGCGCGACCGCGCCCAGTTCGAGGGCCTTGTCCTTCGTGGTGACGAAGGTGTTCACCTCGACGTTGGTCTGGAGGTAGTCGTTGACCTCCTCCTCGACCTCGGTCAGCACGTCGGCCGAGACCCCGCCGGAGGTGGTGAAGTCGAAGCGCATCCGGCCAGGCGAGTTGAGCGAACCGGCCTGCGCCGCGCGTTTGCCGTACGCGCCGCGCACGGCCGCGTGCACCAGGTGCGTCGCGGAGTGCGACCGCTCGATCGACAGGCGGCGGTGCTGGTCGACCGAGCCGGTCAGCGCGCTGCCGATGCCGACCTCGCCGTCGAGCACCTCGACGCGGTGCACGAACAGGCCCGGCACGATCTTCTGCACGTCGTGGACCTTGAGTTCGACGCCGTCGCCGAGCAGGACACCGGTGTCGGCGACCTGACCACCGCTCTCGGCGTAGAACGGCGTGCGGTCCAGGACCAGCTCCGCCTTCTTGCCCGCGCCGACGCCGCGGACGGGGACGCCGTCTTCCAGCAGCGCGACGACCTTCGCGTCGGCCTGCAGGTCGCGGTAGCCGAGGAACTCGGTCTCGCCGTGCTGCTCCAGCACCTTGCGGTACTCGGACAGGTCGCCGTGGCCGGTCTTGCGCGACGCCGCGTCGGCCTTCGCCCGCTGCCGCTGCTCGTTCATGAGCGTGCGGAAGCCCTCTTCGTCGACGGTCAGGCCCTGCTCGGACGCCATCTCCAGGGTCAGGTCGATCGGGAAGCCGTAGGTGTCGTGCAGCTGGAACGCCTTGTCGCCGGCCAGCAGCGAGCCGCCTTCGCGCTTGGTCTCCTCAGCGGCGAGGTCGAAGATGCGCGAACCGCTGGTGAGCGTGGCGAGGAAGGCCTCCTCCTCGACGCGCACGACGTCCTCGATGCGGTCGAAACCGGACAGCAGCTCGGGGTACGTCGGTCCCATGGTGTCGCGGACGACCTCGGCGAAGGCGGGCAGCACCGGCTCGTGCACGCCGAGCAGGCGCGCGGAGCGGATGATGCGGCGCAGCAGGCGGCGCAGCACGTAACCGCGGCCGTCGTTGCCGGGGGTGACGCCGTCGCCGATGAGCAGCACACCGGTGCGGGCGTGGTCGGCGATGACCCGGAAGCGGACGTCGTCGGTGTGGTCGGAACCGTAACGGCGGCCGGAGAACTCTTCGGCGCGGCCGATCACCGGGCGGACGAGGTCGGTCTCGTAGACATTCTCGACGCCCTGAAGGATCGTCGCGACGCGCTCGACACCCATTCCGGTGTCGATGTTCTTCTTCGGCAGCTCGCCGATCGGCTTGTGGCCGTGCTTCGGGCTCTTGTCGCCCCGCACGTCCTGCATGAAGACGAGGTTCCAGATCTCGATGTAGCGGTCCTCGTCGGCGACCGGGCCGCCCTCGCGGCCGTAGTCCGGGCCGCGGTCGTAGTAGATCTCCGAGCACGGGCCGCCGGGACCGGGCACGCCCATGTCCCAGTAGTTGTCCTTGCCGTCACGGGACTGGATGCGCTCGCCGGGCAGGCCGGTGAGCTTCTTCCACAGGCCCGCCGCCTCGGCGTCGTCCTCGTAGACGGTCGCCCAGATGCGCGCCGGGTCGAGGCCGTAACCGCCTTCGCCCTGGGGCTTGGTGATCAGCTCCCAGGCCGCCTCGATGGCGCCTTCCTTGAAGTAGTCGCCGAAGGAGAAGTTCCCGGCCATCTGGAAGAACGTGTTGTGCCGGGTGGTCTTGCCGACCTCGTCGATGTCCGGGGTGCGGACGCATTTCTGGACGCTGGTCGCGCGCGGGTACGGCGGCGGGACCTCACCGAGGAAGTACGGCTTGAACTGGACCATGCCGGCGTTGACGAACAGCAGGTTCGGATCGTCGAGGATCAGGGGCGCGCTGGGGACGCGCGTGTGGCCCTTGTTCTCGAAATGGCTCAGGAAACGCTGGGTGATTTCGTGTGTTTCCACGGGTTTGTCCTTGTATACGGGCTCGCGCGAAAGCGCTGGGAATGCGGACAGGCTGGAACGGCGGAGGGCTGGGACCCTGCTGGTCGCGGACGCGACCGGATCAGCCCTCCGCCCGGCGAGCTCGCCTGGCCGGGCGCCGCGGCTGTGCCGCGTGCCTGCCCGCAGGGCCATCGGAGGCCGTGCTCAAGCCGGATCGTTCGGACACCATGTCGTGCAGCTCCTGTTCGCGTTCGCTCATCCCGGCGCGGACCTCCGCGCCGAACGAACCGACGGCGCCCGCGAGTTCCCGCACGGCGTCGCCCAGGTTCGAGGCTAGCCCCGCGGGCGTGGCCTGGCGAGCGGTTTCGGTGGCTTTGCGTGACAGGGCGACACCGGCGACCACGCCGACGCCGAGCCAGAACAGGCGCTTCACTTGCGACCTCGCTTCGCCGGGCGCGCCGCCTTCGCTTCCGCCTTCTTGCGGCGGGCCTTGACGGCCTTGCTGAGGCCGTAGGACAGCGCGGCGGTCTTCACCAGCGGTCCGCCGAGCGTCGCGGTGAACAGCGAGGACAGCGCGGACACGTTGCCGCTGACCGCCTGCGCGTTGGCCGTGATGCCGTCGACCCGCTCCAGCTGCGTGTTGACGTGCGTGATCGTCTCGTTCGCGCCGATCAGCAACGGGTCGGTGCTCTCGTGCGCCTTGCGGATGGCGATCGTGGCCTCGTCCAGGGTCCGGCCGAGCTTGAACAGCACGATCGCGAGCAGCACGACAAGTACGACGAATGCTCCTGCGGCGATCAGCGCGGCGATCTGCCCTGCCGACACGGGCCCTCCTCAAGGGTCTGCGGTCTTGGTGCCCGTGAGGTTACCGTCCCGCCAGCCGTTCGGCGGTGTCACCCCGCCGGACCGTCACTCAGCGCAGTGAACCGGGACGGCGAGCGTGGCGAACGCTGTTCGCCTTGAGGACGACCTGTTCGGTTCTTGTGCCGTTCACATTGCTCGGCAAAGGTCGCGCGCATGCCTGAACTGTCACGCCGCACACTGCTGGGCGCCACCGGCGCCGCGGCCGCCGCCACTCTCCTCCCGCCGTCCGTGCACGCCGCGATGGCCGAGCCCATGCGGCGCGGCGGACTCGACGCCATCGAGCACGTCATCGTGCTCATGCAGGAGAACCGGTCGTTCGACCACTACTACGGCAGCCTGCGCGGCGTCCGGGGCTTCTCCGACACCCACCCGCTGGAACTGCCGTCGGGGAAGTCCGTGTTCGAGCAGCCGAACCCGGCGGGCGGCACGGTGCTGCCGTTCTCGCTGCGCAAGGCGGCCGAACTCGCCGGCCGGAAAGCGGACGACATCCAGTACCTCGGTGACCTCGACCACAGCTGGAACGGCAGCGGCAAGGCGTGGGCGCGCGGCTGGAACAACGGCTGGATCGCGGCGAAGACGCCCGCCACGATGACGTACTACGAGCGCCGCGACATCGCGCTGCAATACGAACTCGCGGACACCTTCACCCTCTGCGACGCCTACCACTGCTCGATCTTCGGCTCGACCAACCCGAACCGGAACTTCCTGTGGTCCGGTACCACGGGCTTCGAACCGGGCAGCACCACGAACCGCGCGGTCACGAACGCGGCGTACTCCTACGACCACAAGGGTTACGACTGGACGACCTACCCCGAGCGCCTCGAAGCGGCCGGGGTGCCATGGCGGATCTACCAGGAGTGGGACAACTTCACCGACAACGCGGTCGAGTACTTCGTGCCGTTCAAGAAGATCGGCACGAAGATCCTGGCCTCGGTCGAGGAGAAGTTCCGTACCACCGAAGAGTTCTACGACACTCTGCTGAAGAAGACTCCCGAGGAGCGCGCGAAGCTGCTGAAGCAGTTCGACGCCGGTGTCGCCACGCTGACGCCCGCCGAGCGCGACCTGTTCAAGAAGGCGATGTACCGCAGCGAGCCGGAGACGCTGGTGACCCGGCTCAAGGCGGACATCCAGGCGCGACGGCTGCCCGCGGTGAGCTGGCTGGTGCCCTCGGCGGTGGACTCCGAGCACCCCGGCGCGTCCACCCCGGTCGGCAGCGCGAACCTGATCTACCGCGTGCTCGACGCCATCGCGTCCGACCGCGAGACCTGGTCCAAGACGGTGCTGCTGATCAACTTCGACGAGAACGACGGCTACTTCGACCACGTCCCGCCGCCGATGCCGCCCGGGAACGCGGCCAACGACGCCGACCACTTCAACGGCCAGCCGCTCGGCTTCGGCCCGCGCGTGCCGATGACGGTCGTCTCGCCGTGGTCGATCGGCGGCAACGTCGACTCCACCGTGTACGACCACACTTCGGTGCTGCGGTTCCTCGAGCGCTGGACCGGGATCGCCGAGCCGAACATCAGCAAGTGGCGCCGGACCGTCGCGGGCGACCTCACTGGCGCCTTCGACTTCTCGCGCGCCGGACGTCAGCCGCGCGTGACCCGGCCGGGCGCGGTGCCCGCGCCGATCAGCCGGTGGCGGCCGTCCGCACCGGCTGAGCAGAGCCTGCCTGTGGCCGAGCCCGGCAACCGGCCGTCGCGTCCGCTGCCGTACCAGGTGTCGGTGTCCGGCGTCGTGAAGTCCGGTTCCCTCGCGCTGTCGCTGGCGAACAGCGGCTCGTCGTCGGCACATTTCGCGCTGTACCCGTACAAGGGTGAATTCCCCGAGCCCGCGCACCGCGACGTCCGCGGCGAGGCCGCCGAAACCGTGCCGCTGGCGGGTGACGACTACCGCGTGGTCGTCCAGGGACCGAACCGGTCGTGGTGGGAACTGCGCGGGAACCGCAAGGGCGCGGCGGCGGGCGTCGACGTGCGGACGCGGTTCCTGACGTGGCGTTCGGGCGTCGAGTTCAAGCTGTCCAACTGGGGCTCGTCGGCGCTGACGCTGCGGCTGTCGTCGTCGCGGTTCACGCGAGTGGTGCGGGTCGGCGCCGGGCGTTCGGTCACTGTGGACTGGCCGGTTTCGAACGGCTGGTACGACGTGAAAGTCACGGCCGACGGGGACCCGTCGTTCCTGCGGACGCTGACGGCGCGGGTGGAGAACGGGCGGACCGGCGTCTCCTGCTGACCGGGTTGTCCGGCGCGGCGTGAAGTGTCGCGAAAGCCACTTTCGGGACATCAGGTGTCCTGAAAATGGCTTTCGCGACGCCCCGAGGCCGGTTAGCGTCGCTTATTACAGTCACCCTGCACGCGCTCTGTTTCGCCGCGCACGACCCGCACGCCCTCGCCCGATTTTGGTCCGGGCTGCTCGGCTGGGAAGTCGAGGGCGAAACGCTGGTACCGAGCGACGATACCGGTTTCCGTCTGCGGTTCACCCCGAGCGAGGAACCGAAGTCCCGCAAGAACCACGCGCATTTCGACCTGACGAGCAAATCCCTTGAAGACCAGCAAATCATCGTGGCGAAAGCACTGGAACTCGGTGCGCGGCACATCGACATCGGACAGCGCCCCGAGGAAGAGCACGTCGTGCTGGCCGATCCCGAGGGCAATGAATTCTGCGTCATCGAACCGGGGAACACCTTCCTGGCCGAATGCGGCTTCGTCGGCGCGCTCGCCTGCGACGGTTCGCAGGAGGTCGGCTATTTCTGGCGCAAGGCGCTCGGATGGCCGCTGGTCTGGGATCGTGACCAGGAAACCGCGATCCGCTCCCCGCACGGCGGCCCGAAGATCACCTGGGGCGGCCCGCCGTTCGACGCCAAGACCGGGAAGAACCGGGTGAGTTTCGCTTTGAGCGGCCCTTTTTCGGAGGTCGATCGGCTGGTTTCGCTCGGCGCGATCCGGCTCGGCACCTGGGAAGGCGGGCAGGTGGAAATGGCGGATCCCGACGGCAACGAGTTTTCCGTCGGGGTGGTCGGCACGGGGTCATAGCACTCACCGGATGTGGCCGGAATTATGGCCGTCCCCGGACCGGACCTGACGCTGCGCTGGTCCGCCTCGCTCTACGGCACCGGATGGAAATTGGTCTACACCTATTGACGCGCGCCTGGTCAGCGGCCCAAGCTGCTGGGACCGAGGCCATCTTCCACTGTCGGAGGTTCGGCGTGCCAAGGAGAACCAGGAAACTACTCCCCCTGCTGGCGTCGCTCATCGCGCTGGCCGGACTCATGATCGTCGTCGTCACCCCGTCCACGTCGAACGCGGCAGGCCACGAGGACTGCCGTCCCGACGGGCTCTTCCGGACACCCGGCGTCGACACCCCCTACTGCACCGTCTACGACACGAACGGCCGGGAATCGCTGGGGGCGGACCATTCCCGCCGCGTGATCGGCTACTTCACCAGCTGGCGCACCGGCAAGAACGGTTCGCCCTCCTATCTGGTCAACAACATCCCGTGGTCGAAGGTGACCCACCTCAACTACGCGTTCGCCCACATCGACGCGCAGAACAAGGTTTCGGTCGGCAACCCGGGCGCGAACAACGAGGCCATCGGCATGGAATGGCCGGGCGTCCCCGGCGCCGAGATGGATCCGTCGTTGCCCTACAAGGGACATTTCAATCTGCTGACCAAGTACAAGAAGCAGAACCCGAACGTGAAGTCGCTGATCTCGATCGGCGGCTGGGCCGAGACCGGCGGCTTCCTCAACCCGGACGGCACGCGCAACGCGTCGGGCGGGTTCTACAAGATGACGCAGAGCCAAGCGAGCATTGACGTCTTCGCGGATTCCGTCGTGAAGTTCCTGCGCGACTACGGATTCAACGGCGCCGACATCGACTACGAGTACGCGACATCGGCCAGCTACGCCGGAAACCCGGACGACTACTGGATCGCGCAGTCCAACCGCGGCACCTTGTGGGCGGGCTACGAGAACCTGATGCGCACGCTGCGCGAGAAGATCGACCGGGCCGGTGCCGCCGACGGCAAGCACTACCTGCTGACCGCGGCCGTGCCCGCGTCCGGCTGGCTGCTGCGCGGCCAGGAGGTCTACGGCGTCACGCGGTATCTCGACTACGCCAACATGATGAGCTACGACCTGCACGGCGCGTGGAACCAGTTCGTCGGGCCGAACGCGGCGCTCTACGACAACGGCAAGGACGCGGAACTCGCGCACTGGCAGGTGTACACCACCCCGCAGTACGACGGTCAGGGGTATCTCAACACCGACTGGGCCTATCACTATTTCCGAGGCGCGATGCAAGCGGGCCGGATCAACATCGGTGTCGGTTTCTACACCCGGGGCTGGCAAGGTGTGTCCGGCGGGACGAACGGACTGTGGGGCACTGCTCCACTGCCGGATCAAAAACAGTGTCCACCCGGTACCGGATCCCACGTCGGCTCGACAGTGCCCTGCGGTAACGGTGCGATCGGCATCGACAACCTCTGGCACGACCTCGGCCTGGCCGGGGGCGAGGTGCCCGCGGGCGCGAACCCCATGTGGCACGCGAAGAACCTCGAGAACGAGATCACCCCGGACTATCTGGAGGCCTACGGGCTCACCCCGAAGACCGACCCGACGGACCGGGTTTCCGGTAGCTACAACCGGCACTACGACAACACGATGGTGACGCCGTGGCTGTGGAACAACGACAAGAAGGTGTTCCTGTCCACTGAAGACGAAGCCTCGCTCGCCACGAAGGCCAAGTACGTGGCCGACAAGGGCATCGGCGGCATCATGATCTGGGAATTGGCGGGCGACTACGCCTTCGACGACGCCAAGGGCCAATACTTCATGGGCGACACGCTGATCACGAAGATCAACGACGGCCTGCGCGGCGCCGCCCCGTACGGCAACACCAAGTCGTCGCGTCCCGCGCCGTCGTCGGTGCTCGACGTGAACGTCAACCTGACCGGGTTCGCGCTGGGCGACGCGAACTACCCGATCACCCCGCGGATGCGCATCACCAACAACTCGACCACCACCATCCCCGGTGGCACGAAAATCGAGTTCGACTACGGCACGAGCGCGCCCGGCAGCATGTCCGACCAATCCGGCTTCGGCCTGACGGTCACGAGCAAGGGCCATAGCGGGCCCAACGTCGGTGGCATGAAGGGAGACTTCCAGCACGTCGCGGTGACCGTGCCGACCTGGCAGACCATCGCGCCGGGCGCCACGATCGAGATCCGGCTGAACTACTACATGCCGATCGCGTCGCCGTCGAACTACACCTTCACCTTCGGCGGGACCACCTACGCGATCGCGGCGGACCACCCGCGTGGCGGCGGTGCTCCCCCGACGACCACGACGACGCCCACCACCGGCACGACGACCACGACGACGACCAGTCCGACCACGACCACCACTCGACCGACCACCACCACGCCGACGACGACCACCACGGCTCCGTCCGACGCCTGGAAGGCAGGCGTCGACTACACCACCGGCACCAGGGTGACCCACAACGGCACGGCCTACGTGTGCCGCCAGGGCCACCGCTCCCTGCCCGGCTGGGAGCCGCCGAACGTGCCTGCCCTCTGGACCCCCGCCTGACAGACCCGGCAGCGCGCGCAAGTAGTCCTCTGGTTGCGGTAGATGCACACGCAAGAACCGCGACTAGAGGACTACTTGCGGCAGGGGGGTCAGCGGCGCCCGGCGGTCAAAGTGTCGAAGTCCGGGAAGTCCCCGGCCAGGGTGGCCCCGGTGAAGTTGCCGACCCAGCCGCCGTCGTCGTGGAAGAACCGGATCGACACGTAGTCGGGCCGGGTCCCCATGTCGAACCAGTGCGTGGTGTTCGCGGGCACGCTCAGCAGGTCCCCCGCCTCGCACAGCACCGCGTACACCCGCCCGCCGACGTGCAGGTAGAACACGCCGGACCCACGGGCGAAGAAGCGGTCTTCGTCATCGTCGTGGGTGTGCTCGGCGAGGAACTTCTGCCGGGCTTCGGCGGCTTCGGCGGTCCAGCCGGGCTCGTCGGACGGAGTCATCCGGACGGCGTCCACGAAGGTGTAGCCCTCGGCGGCCGAGACCTTGCCGATCGGTTCCTCGTAGGCGGCCAGCACCTGCTCGGGTGTCACGTCGCGCGGCAAGTCCGGAACGAGGTCCCAGCGTTCGAACCGGACACCGAGGCGCCCCAGTTCGGCGGTGATCACGGCCGGGTCCTCGGTCCTGAGCGCGATCTCGCCGGGCCGGTCGTCCGGCCACACGGTCAGCAGCGTCATCGCGCTCCTCTTTCCTCACTGACGAGTCTTGTCTCTACCCGGAACCGGAGCAACCACTCCAAACATTCCAGCCGGTGCCTCGCGTGGCGCAGGTCATCACCCCAGACGTAGATTCCGTGCCGCGCGACGATCACCGCCGGCGTGTCGGCCCGGAACCCGGCCTCGAACGCGTCGCCGAGCACCCGCATGTCCTGGCCGTTCGCGAGCACCGGGATCGTCACCAGGTCGTCGTGCGCGGCCCGGCCGAAACCCTTGAGCATCTCCAGGTCCCGCAGTTCGACGCCGTCCGGCCAGTGCTCGGCGGCCACCACCGGCGCGAGCGCGTGCACGTGGATCACCGCGCCCGCCCCCGAGACCGCGGCGATCCGGGCGTGCAGCCCGGCCTCGGCCGAGGGCACCTTGTCCGGATGCGGCTGATCGGCCACGGCCAGCCCGGCTTCATCGACCACCACGACATCGTCGCTGGTCAGCTCGCCTTTGTCCCGCCCGCTGACGGTGACGGCGACCCGCAGCGGAGCGCGGCCGAGCACCACCGAGAGGTTGCCCGACGTGCCCCGCATCCAGCCCAGGCGAGCGAACCGGGCGGATTCCTCGGCCAGCGCGCGCCCGGCGAGTTCCAGGATGCTCATCGTGGGACGACCTTCACCTCGTCGAACGTCCGGATCGCCCGGTGTGTCCCGAAATCCGCGTCACCGAAGGGCTCGCCGTCGCGGGCGAGGCCGACGGTCTGCCAGCCGTCGGCGGCGGCACCGTCCAGTTCGGCCGGGACGTCGGAGAAGAACACGATGTCGTCCGGCTCGGCCTCCAGCGCGGACGCGATCGCGCGGTACGAGGGCGCCTCACGTTTCGGCCCGGCGTTGACGGTGTCGAAATGCTTCTCGAACAGGCCGGTGACGTCGCCGTCGGTGGTGCGCGAGAACGACGCGACCTGCCCGGCGACCGAACCGGAGGAGAACACCGCCAGCCGCAGGCCCGACTCGTGCCAGGACCGCAGCACCGGCGCGACGTCGCCGAAGAACTCCGTCGTGAGGTCCCCGTCGGCGTATCCGCGCTGCCAGATCAGCCCTTGCAACGTCTTCAGCGGCGCGATCTTCCGGTCGGCGTCCATCCAGCCGTGCAGCACCCCCACGACGTCCACTGTGGACGCGTCCGCGGGGAGCCCGCCGAGTTCCTTGATCCGCGCGACGGCGACGGCGACCTGGGGATCGTCCGGGTGCTCGTCGATCCACGGACCCAGCCGCGGGCGCGCGTAGTCGTAGAGGGTCACGTGCACGTAGCTGGTCGCGGTCAGCGTGCCCTCGATGTCGAGGACCACCCATCGGGCGGTCAGCGTTGCGGTCACTGGTTCGCTTCCCCTTCTGCGTAGTACTCGCGGAGCCGTCCCGGCTGGAAGGCCCCGCGGTCGGTCACCACCGTGGTGACGAAACGCGGCGGTGTCACGTCGAAGGCCGGATAGTGCCCACGGACGCGCTCACCGGCGACGCGGTGGCCGAGCGCGCTCAGCACCTCGTCGCCGTCGCGGTATTCGATCGGCACGTCCGCGCCGGTCGGCGCGGCCTGATCGGGCGCCTGGACCATCGCGTGGAACGGCACGCCGAAGGCCTCCGCCGCGACCGCGAGCCCCAGGGTGCCGATCTTGTTGACGACGTGGCCGTCCATGGTGACGCGGTCGGCGGCGGTCACCAGCGCGCCGACCTCACCCGAGGACAGCACCGCCGCGCCCATCCCGTCGGTGATCAGCCGGGTGTCGGCGCCCATCTCGGCGAGCGTCTCCGCGGTCAGCCGCGCGCCCTGCAAGTACGGCCTGGTTTCCGTGCACAGGAAGGAGAACTCCTTACCGTGGCGCCGCGCGGCCAGCACGAATTCGACCAGGTACAGGTCGGCCCAGCAATGCGTCAGCACGGTCGCCTTGTCCGGCACGAGCGCGGCCGTGTGCTCGCCGAGCGCGCGACTGCGGGACCGATACAATTCGTCACCTGCTCGCGCTCCCCTCGACGCGGCTTCGACGAGATCGCCGGACGATTCGTCCACTTTGGACAATACGGTGGCGACGGCCTTGCGGAGGTGGTTGTTCGTCTTGCGGGTGGCGATGATCCGCTCCCCCACCCGCTCCAGGTACGCACGGGCTTCGACGCCGGGAAGCCCGGACGCCTCGCGCGCGCCGAGCACCATCGCGCCCAGCGCGGCGAAATACGGCCCGGACGACTGGGTGACCATCTCCTCGATGGCCACCGCGACCTCCTCCGAAGTCCGGCACAGTACCCATTCCCGCTCGAACGGGAAGACACGGCGGTCGAGGATGTGCACGCCGTCGCCGTCGAGACGGACGCTGTCGGCGAGGATCGGCAGCGTCATCAGCTGTACCCCGAAAGGCACGGCGGGATCCCGTTGAGGAAGTGGTCGCCGACCTCGCGTGCCTTGTAGGTCACGGGATCGTGCAGGGTCAGCGTGCGGGCGTTGCGCCAGAACCGGTCGAAACCGTACTTGGTCGCCGTGGCCCGCGCGCCGGTGAACTCGAAGACCTTGCTCGTGGTTTCGACGGCCACCCGGCTCGCGACGATCTTCGCCGACGAAATGGCGATCGCCGCTTCGGCACGCTCGGCCGGGGTCAGGTCGAATCCGCGCTCGTCCGCCTCGCCGAGCGCGGAAACCGCCGCGTCGACGGCGAATCCGGCCGCACGCGCCGTCGCGACCAGTTCGCCGTACCCGGCCAGGGTGTACGGGTCCTGCGTCGCTTTGTCCACATCGGACAGTGTCCAGGCCCGCGCGGTCTCCCGCGTGTAGACGGCGGCGGCGTCGAGCGCGCCGGACGCGAGGCCGACATAGACCTGCGCCAGCATGAGCTGGAACCCGATCGCCGCGAGGGAGATGCGGGGCACCTTCGGATCCGACTGATCCTCCGGCTGGGCGCCGAGGACGTCGTCGTGGGCGATCCGGACGGCCTCGAACCGCACCGCGCCGCTCGCGGTGAGCCGCTGGCCGATGTTGTCCCAGTCACCGGGGAAGGTGATCCCGTCGGCCCGTGCGTCGACGACGAAGGTGAGCTTCTCGCCGTTGTCGGTCCTCGTCGCGCTGACCACCAGGCGATCGGCGACCGCGGCGCCGGTGGCGAAGGTCTTGGTGCCCTCGACGGTGAATCCGCCGTCCACCGGGGTCAGGAGCAGGGCGGCGTCGAGCGGATTGCTCACGCCCGCCCAGAACCAGCCCGGTTCGCTCGCCGCGCGCGGCCCGAACAGGCCCGTGCGCCAGAGCTGCAAGTAGTGGTAGCCGAGCAGGTGCCCGACGGAGGCGTCGGCGGCGGAGACGATCCGGGTGGCCTGGTTCGCGGCCGCCCAACCGGCGGTGTCGAGTAGGGGCAGCAGGCCGGACTCGCGCAGCAAGCCGACCTCCTGGACCGGGAGACGCCCGGCGAGGTCACGCTCGGCCGCGTCCGCCCGCAAGGTGTCGGCGAGTTCTTCCGCCGCCTTTCGCCACACTTCGGTCATTCCGCCCCTTCCACGTCGATGAGAGCGTCGAGCGCCACGCGGGTCGCCCTCGCCACCCCGGCGGCCACGACGTCGCGGTGCGGGTCGTAGGCCGACGGGTCGGGGTGCTCGGGCCGCGCGTCGCCGTCGATCACGAGCACACCACCGGCCCGCAGGCCGCGCAATGCCGCGAACACCAGCAGCGTGGAGAGTTCCATCTCAATGGCGATGACCCGCGCGGCCAGGTAGTCGGCCATCGGGAGGGTGAGCACGAGCGGGCTGAACGCGGCCCGCGTCCACACCACTCCCCGGTGTGCCTCCGGGGCGGCGCGGCTGAGCGCGACGACGGCCTCCGGGGTGGCGAACGCCGGGTATTCCGGATGGATCAGCTGCTGGGTGACGCCGTCGTCGCGGACCGCCGCCTCGGCGATGACGAGGTCGCCGTCGGTGATCCCGTCGGCCAGCGAACCGGCGGTGCCGAGCCGGAGGAAGGTGCGGACGCCGGCTTCGGCCAGCTCGCCGAACTGGCACAACGCGCCGGGGCCGCCGACGCCGTGCGAGGACACGACGACCGGGACACCCCGCCAGGAGCCGGTGTAGCTGCGGTACTCGCGGTTCTGGCCGACGAGGACGGCGTCTTCCAGCGACTCGGCCACCGCGGTCGCGCGGTCGGGATCGCCCACGACGAGGGCACGCGGCGGCAGTCCGTGCCGGGGGATCTTGGTGATGGGCAGGACGTCGCTCACGCGGGCTGTCCCTTCTTGCGCTTGACGTTGGACAGGAACAGCGCCACCAGCGTGACGACATAGGGCGCGGCGTCGGTGGCCTGCTGCGGCAGGCCGATGCCCTGGAGCCGGAAGCCGAGCGCCTCCGCGAGGCCGAACAGCAGCGCAGCCAAGAGCACGCCGAGCGGATGCGCGCGGCCGAGCATGACCGCGACGACGGCGATCCAGCCCCGACCGGCGGTCATGTTCTCGGCGAACAAAGTCACCGAGCCCAGCGCCAGTTGCGCGCCGCCGAGACCGCACAGCGCTCCCCCGGCCAGGATCACTCCGTAGCGGTACTTGGTCACGTTGACGCCCAGGCTGGACGCGGCCTCCGGACGTTCGCCGACCCCGCGCAGTCGCAGGCCCCACGGGTGCCGGTACAGCAGCACCGCGAGCGCGGGCACGGCCAGCCAGGACAGGTAGACCAGCAGCGACTGCCCGGGAATCGGGCCGAACTGGCCGAGACCTTGCAGCGTGGGGTCGCTGAACGAACCTTCGGTGCCGAACACCGTGCGGATGAGGAAGCTCGTGAGCCCGACAGCGAGCAGGTTGCTCGCGACGCCCAGCACGATCGGGTCGCCGTCGAAGGTGATCGACCCGATCGCGAGGATCAGCGAGTACGCGGTCGCCGCGATCACCGCCACGACGACGCCGATCCACGCGCTGCCGGTGTACCAGCTCCCGGCGACGGCGCCGAAGCAACCGACCAGGAGCGAGCCTTCGAGGGAGATGTTGAAGACCCCGGCCCGCTGGCACAGCGCGCCCGCGAGCGCGGCGAACAGGATCGGCGTCAGCGCGGTGAGCGCCGAAGAGAACAGGCTCGCGTCGATCATGCCCGCCCCGCCTTCCGTTTGAAGACCCCTGAGGTGGCGGCCAGGAAGATGATCAGCACCGCCTGCAGGACCGCGGTCAGTTCGCGCGGGACCTGGGTGGCGCGTTCCATCGCGAACCCACCGCTGGTCAGCGCCGCGAAGAAGACGGCCGCGACCAGTGTGCCGAGCGGTCCGGCACCGGCCAGCAGGGCGGCGAGCAGGCCGATCCAGGTGTACTGCGGCGTGATCAGCGCGCCGTCGATGAACCGGTACGGGAAACCGAGGACGGCGATCGCGCCGACCAGTCCGGCGGTCCCGCCCGAGAGCGCCAGCAGCCGCAGCGTGAGCTTCGGACGGTCGATCCCGGCGTAGGCGGCGAACCGCGGTGCCCAGCCGGTCACCTTGGTCTCGAAGCCGGCGGGCGCGCGAGCGTCGATCACCGCGTGGACCGCGATCACGGCCAGCACCAGGAAGATCCCGGTGGTCACCCCGCCCAGTTCGGGCAGCCGGACGCCTTCGGGCAGCCGCGGGCTCTGCGGCAGGCTGGAACCGGCGTCCTTCAACGGGAACCGCACCAGATATCCGGCCAGCGACATCGCCGGATAGCTCGACAACAGGGTGCTGATCAGCAACGGGACGCCGAGGCGGTTCTCACAGACCGCGGCCAGCGCGGCATACGCGGCTCCGGCGAGGACGCCCGCGAGCAGGGCGAGCACCACCCGGATCGGCCCGGGGCCGGGGACGTACAGCCCGACGGCGAGCGCGCTGATCGCGCCGAGCACCAGTTGCCCCTCACCGCCGAGGTTCACCATGCCCGCGCGCAGCGGGATCGCGAGCGCGGTGGCCATCCCCGCGACGGGGACGGCGTAGGCGAGGGTGTCGCCGATGCCGTCCGGGCCGAACGCGCCGGAGACGATCGCGCCGTAGGCCGCCAGCGGATCGGTTCCGGTGGCCAGCAACAGGATCGCACCGAGCACGAGCGCGGCGGCGACCGGGACGGCGAGGGCACGGACGCGGTTCATCCCGCACCTCCCGCCATGGCGAGACCGATCCGGCGCTGATCGGCGTCGGCCTTGCTGAACTCCGCGACGATCCGGCCTTCGAAGAGCACCAGCACGCGGTCGGACAACGCGAGGACCTCGCTGAGTTCCGCGGAGATCAGCAGGACGGCGTGCCCGGCGTCGCGATGGGCGACGAGCCGGGCGTGGATGTTCTCGATCGCGCCGACGTCCACCCCGCGTGTCGGCTGTTCGACCAGCAGGAACGGCGCGTCGTGGGTGAGTTCGCGGCCGAAGATCGCCTTCTGCTGGTTGCCGCCGGACAGCGTGCCCATCGCGGCGGCGGGGCCGGAGGCGCGGACGTCATAGGCCTCGATGATCGCCGACGCGTGCTCACCGACCGCCTTGCGACGCAGAAATCCCTTGCGTACCAAGGGTTGCTTGCGGTGGAAGCCGACGGCCAGGTTCTCCCGGAGGCTCGCCGTCGGCGCCGAGCCGACCTCGGCGCGGTCTTCCGGGACGTGCGCGAGCCCGGCGTCCCGGCGGCCCCGGACCGAGAGCCCGGCGAGGTTCTGTCCACCGAGGACGACGTCGCCGTCCGTCTTCAGGAGGCCGGTGATCGCGCCGGACAGTTCGGCCTGGCCGTTGCCCGCGACTCCGGCGACACCGACGATCTCCCCCGCGCGCACGGTCAGGGACACGTTGTCCAGCAACGGTTTCCCTTCCGGGCCGGGGATGGTCAGGTCGCGGACTTCGAGGACGGCTTCGCCAGGAGTCCCGGCCGGGTGGACCCGGTCGAGGTCGACCTCGCGTCCGGTCATCGCCGCGGCGAGTCCGGCGGCGGTCTGGTCCGCGGTGTTCCCGCGAGCGCTGACGCGGCCGTCACGCAGCACCGTGACATGGTCGCTGACGGCGAGGACCTCCTGGAGTTTGTGCGACACCAGCAGGATCGTGCGGCCTTCGGCGGCGAGGACGCGCAGCACGCCGAACAGCCGCTCGGTTTCGGGCGGGGTGAGCACGGCGGTGGGTTCGTCGAGAATCAGGACGTCGGCCTCGCGGTACAAAAGTTTGAGGATCTCGACCCGCTGCCGGAGCCCGACCGGCAGCTCACGGACCCGGTCGCCGGGTCGCAGCCGTAGTTCGTGCCGTTCGATCAGTTCGGTGACGCGAGCCGTCGCCGTTTTGCGGTCCAGCAGGCCGCGGCGGGTCGGCTCGCTGCCGAAGACGACGTTCTCGGTGACGGTGAGTTCGCCGAACAGCGCGAACCCCTGCTGCACCATGCCGACGCCGGCGTCGATGGCCTGCGCCGGTGAGTCGAACGAGACTTCCTCGCCGTGCAAGGAGATCGTGCCCTCGTCGGGCCGATGCAGGCCGTAGAGGACGGACATCAGCGTGGACTTGCCCGCGCCGTTCTCCCCCATCAGCGCGTGGATCTCCCCCGCGCCGACGTCGAGGTCGACGTTGTCGTTCGCGAGCACTCCGGGAAACCGCTTGACGATTCCCCGGAGTGAGACCGCCTCAGGATTCGGCCGGGTCATCGACGACGATCGCGCCCGAGATGATCTGGTCCCGCAGTTCGCCGACCTTGGCCAGCACGTCGGGGCGGTTCGCGACGACGCACTGCGACGTCGCGGCCTCCGGCTGGAGACCGGTCAGGGAAATGCCGCCTTCTTTGAGACCGTAGGACTTCGTCTCGCCGGACTTGCCGCCGAGAATCGCGTCGACCCCGTCTCCGATGACGACGTCGGTCCGCTTGACGACGTTGTCCGCGACCTGCCCCGGGCTGGCCGGGCACTGGTTGGCGTCGACGCCGTACGCGAAGAACCCGCCCTGTTTGGCCGCCTCGAAGACACCGAGGTTGCCCGCCGCGGAGGCCGCGCCCATGACCTGGTCGACGCCCTGCCCGGCGAGCGTGGTGGCCAGCGCCTTCGCCCGCGCCGGGTCGTTGAACGGGTTGGCGCCGCCGATGAACAGCGGGCTCAGCGTGGTGCCGGGTTTGGCCTTCTCCGCGCCCTGGCCGAACGGGATCGAGTACCGGCGGAACTGGGGAGCGTCGAGGACGACGACCGCGCCGACCTTACCGGTCTTGCTCAGCAGCCCGGCCTCGGCGCCCGCGAGATAGGTGCCCTCGTGCTCGCGGAACACCGCGCAGGTGACGTTCGGGAACGGCTTGGTGGTGCAGGAGTCCACGAACAGGAACTTCTGCTCGGGATTGCGTTCGGCCTCGGCCGCGATCGCGTCGGCGAAATTGAAGCCGACCGCCACGATCACCGCGGGCTTCTCGCGCACGGCGGCGGCGAGGTTCTGCTGGATCGAAGCCGGATCGGTGCTCTGGAACACCTTCTGTGTCCCGTTGTGCTTCTTGGCCGAGCCCTCGACACCGGCGACGGCGAGCTTGAGGAAGTCGTTGACGCCGACCGGGCTCGGCGTGATCAGGACCAGCGCGGGACCGCCGGTGCCCTTGGCGGCCGGGTCCTTGGCCGAAGCGTTGCACGCGGCGAGGAGCGCGACGGCGGAAACGGCCATGACGGCCCGCAAGAGGGTTCTCGGCGACATGTCCCGGACTGTATGTCGCCGGTCCACGATATGGCACCGAGTCCCACCCTGCGGAACCGTGTAGGCCGTTATACGCCCGGGTCCACGGCCGGCAACGTAAAGGAAGACGTGACTCGCGTGATCAGACGCCGAACTCGCGTGCTTGAAGGCGGAACTCACGTGATTGGAGGCGGAACTCACGTGTGCGGCGCCTGATCACGAGATTCGCCTTCAAGCACGTGAGTCACGCCTTCAATCACACGAGTGACGCCTTCAATCACGCGAGATCCGTGTCCGATCACGCGAGTTCGGTGCTCACGACCGAAAGGCGGCCGGGCGGAGGAGCCTCAGCGCTTGTCCGCCTCGGCGGCGACGAAGATGTCCGTTTCCAGGAAGGTCCGCCACTGGGCGGGGGATTCGCTCTGCAGGGCACGATAGGCGGCGGCCTCGACCTGGCTGCCGGACCTCGCCCTGTTCCAGATCTCCCGGACCAAGGGGCCCTCCTGGAGGTTCCTCGCGTAGCGGGCATCGATACCGACGACGGCGGCGGCGCGCACCTTGATGGCGTCCACCTTGTCCTTGGCCGCGGCCTCGAAAATGCCGGAGTCGATGAAGGCCCGCCACTGCTCCGGCGTCCGGCTGTAGCAAGCCTGGTACCACACCTCGGAATCCTCAGGCACCAGGTCACGGGTCCAGATGTGCTGCACGAAGTACTCGTCCGTCAACTGCGCGGCCAGTGCCGGGTCCATGCCGACGACCGCGGCGGCCTTCACCCGGGCGTCGCGAAGCTTCTTTTCCGCGGCCTCCTTTTCGGCCGCCTCCTTCGCCGCGTCCAAGTCGCGCTGGTGCTCGACGAAGATGCCGCGAAGGATGAACTCCTTGTGCTCCGCCGGCGTTCCGCTGTAAACGGTGCCCGCGGCGGACCGCACGAACGATCCCTTGGCGGCCCGCTCCCACAACGCGAAGACGAAGTTCTTGTCGTCCTGGGCCAGCAGGCTCGTGGTCAGCTCGAAACCGAGCAGCGTGGCGGCGGGCTGCCGCTCCGCGCGCCGGGCCTGGTAGACCGCTTCACGGTCCAGGTCTCGCTGATGTGCCTCGTAGATCCAGGTCTTGAGGAACAGCGACCACGAAATCGACCCGCCGTTGTAGGCGTTGAGCGCCTCGTACTGAACCTCCTTCGCGATCTCGCCTCGCAGCTTCGCGGCCTTGTAGACCTCATGGACGAAGTCACGTTCACTGAGCCGCAGCAGCTCCGGAGTGATCGTGAGCCCGACGACGGCGGCGGCGTTGGTGCGCACCTCGTCCGGCGTCTGCGCCGTGGCGGACGAGGTCCCGGCCGGAGCGGCGGTCGCCACCGCCGGGGCGAGGACTCCGGTCGCCACCGTCACCGCGGCGAGCGCCGCGACGGAAGAAGCCATCACCTTGCGAACTCTGAAATTTCCCCAGTTTGCCATAGGTTGAGGTTGTCAGTTTTGTTCTGCTCGCCATCGTGGTCGAGCACGGGGAACCCCACCCAGCACGACAACCCAGAGATCCCCCAGCCACCCGGGATATAGCCCCATGATCGACAAACGTTACCGATCTTCCCGGCATTGCTCCGAGTGCGGAACTAACGTTCGCCCCGAATAGTTCGCCGCAACTTCGGCACCCGCTCGTGCAACGTCCGCTCCGCCCCGCGCCGGGTCGGCTCATAGTAGTCCCGCCCGACCAGCTCGTCCGGCGGATACTGCTGCGCCAGAACACCTTCCGGTACTTTTTGCGGATGCCGGTAGCCCTTCGCGTTCCCGAGCTTCTCGGCTCCCGCGTAGTGCCCGTCGCGCAGATGCGGCGGCACGGTCCCGATCCGCCCGGACCGGACGTCGGACAGCGCGGCGTCGATCGAGGTGACGATGGCGTTCGACTTCGGCGCCGTCGCCAGGTGCACGGTCGCCTGCGCCAGCGCCAGCCGTCCTTCCGGCATCCCGATGAACTGCACCGCGTGCGCCGCCGCGACGGCCGACTGCAGTGCCGTCGGGTCGGCCATCCCGATGTCCTCGCTCGCGTGCACGACCAGCCGCCTTGCCAGGAACCGCGGGTCCTCCCCCGCTTCGATCATCCGCGCCAGGTAGTGCAGCGCGGCGTCCACATCGGACCCCCGGATCGATTTGATGAACGCGCTGATGACGTCGTAGTGCTGATCGCCGTCGCGGTCGTACCGCACCGCCGCCTTGTCCACAGTGGACTCGACGATGCCGAGGTCGATCGTCTTGTGCTCGGTCGCGCTCGCGGCGTCCGCGGCCGCCTCCAGCGCGGTCAGCGCGCGCCGCGCGTCGCCGGTGGCCAGCCGCACCAGATGGCCCCGCGCGTCGTCGGTCAGCGTGAGTTCGCCGCCGAGACCGCGTTCGTCGGTCAGCGCGCGGTCGATCAGCGCGACGATGTCCTCGTCGGTCAGCGGCTGCAACTGCAGTACCAGCGACCGCGAGAGCAGCGGCGCCACGACCGAGAACGACGGGTTCTCCGTGGTGGCCGCCACCAGCAGGACCGTCCGGTCCTCGACGGCACCGAGCAGGGCGTCCTGCTGCGTCTTGGAGAACCGGTGGACCTCGTCGATGAACAGGACGGTGTTCTCGGCGTTGTAGTTCCGGCGGCGCCGGGCCTCTTCGATGACCCCGCGCACCTCCTTCACCCCGGCCGACAGCGCCGACATCGCCACGAACCGGCGCCCTGTCGCGGCCGAAACGAGGTTCGCCAGCGTGGTCTTGCCCGTCCCCGGCGGGCCGTAGAGCAGCACGGAAGCGGGCGCCGCGCCCTCGACGAGCCGCCGCAGCGGCGCGCCCTCGCGCAACAGGTGCTGCTGGCCGACGACCTCGCCGAGCGTCCTCGGCCGCATCCGCACGGCCAGCGGCGAGCCTGCCGGTACGGCGACCTCCCTCGGCTCGTCCGCCTCCGGCTCCGGAGGCGGCCCGAGATCGGGGTTCACGGTGAAGAGTTCGTCCTGTGCCACGGTGTCGACCGTAGCCGTTGCCACCGACGTTCTCCGGCACAGGTCAGCGCAGCCGCTCCCGGAACGAGTGCCACATGATCACGGCCGCGTGCGGCAGGAACTCACGGCCCCGCCGCCACACCCACGGAACCCCCTTCAGCACCAGCCAGCCGACGTGTCCGGCGGCGCTCGGCTCCACGCCTCCGGAGCAGGTCAGGTTGACCGGGCACGGCACCGCGAACCCGGCACCGGCGAGCCGTTCGGTGAAGCCTGTCGCCAGCATCCGGTGCCCGAGCTCCGACGGGTGCAGCCGGTCGACACTCCACGCGGTGAGGTCGTAGGCGCCGGGCAGGACTTCCAGGTCGAGGCACGGCACGCCCTCGCGTTCGACGACGCCGTCGATGGCGGCGTTCAATTCGGCCACCCGCTCGCTCAGCGCCCGCCGCAGCGACTGCGGGAGCCGGAACACCCGGCCGTGGTCGTGGTAGCGCACCGGCACCACGGTGGTGCCGACGGCGGCGAGCGAGTGGATCACCTCGGTGAGGTCCGCGGCGATCTTCTCGGCGCTGAAATCGGGACGCAGTGTGTCGTTCATCCCCGCCACCACCAGCGCGACGTCCGGCCGGTGCGCCACGGCCGCGGGAAGCTGCTTCGTCAGCACGCACCCCATGCGCGCGCCGGTGAACGACGGGTTCAGATAGCCGTCCGGCTCGACGCCCAGCGCTGCGGCGACGAGCGGGCCCACCCCGCGCCAGCCGCCCCGGTTCGGCAACGGGTCGCCAAGGCCCACGGCCGTGGAATCGCCGAGTACGACCAGTCTGCGGGCAAACCGGGGCCCGGCCGGGGCCGTCGGGAGGAGAGGTTCGGGACTGGGAGTGACTTCGACACTGATCACGGTCACGGTAGACACCATCGGCCACGCAGACTCACCCGCGGTGATGCCTGGGTAACGCGACGAGGACGGTCGAGCGAAAAGTCCGTGCGGCGTTACCGGAACGCGGGATAGAAGGCGAGGTCCGCGTGCGGCCCCAGCCGGGCACCCAGCGCGGCGGCGACCCGGGTGGCGTGCTCGGAGATGTCCGTCAGGCGGGCACGCAGCGAATGCTTGGCCAGCTCCCGCCACCAGGTCACCAGCGCCGCCTCCCGGCTGATCGGCGTGGCGTGCCGGTCCAGGTCCAGCTCCGGGAGGATCTCCCAGGTGATGACCCACAACAGCAGCAACTGACCGTCCATCAGGTGCTCGGCCAGCGCGTCCTCGTCCTCGAGCGCGGGCCAGACCGAGACGACCTCGGACCGCCACGCCGCGATCATCGCCTCGCTCATCCCCGGCGGCAGGGCCAGCGCGTCCGCGGTCGACGCGAACGGCAGCCGCAGGTACGCCGCGTCCATCAGGGTGCTGCGCACGCGACCGCGTTCGAAGTCGAGGAACCGCACCCCGCCGCTGGTCACGAGGTTGTTGTCCGGGCTGAGATCGACCGGGCTGAACGCGCGGTAGGACGGCGAGCCCGCCCGTTCGGCGACCTCCATGACCCGTCGCTGCACCGGCTCCGGCGTCTCGACGTCGAGCAGTTCCTCCAGCAGCCCCGGCAGCTGGGCGCAGACCGCGGGCAGCGGCGCGTCCTCGTTCTTGACCGGGCCGCCGAGACGGCGCAGCAACGCGTTGAAATCGGGCTCGCGGCTCGCGGTGCTCGCGTGCAGCCTGCCCAGCGACCTCGCCCAGGACAGCAGCGCGCGTTCGGCGCCGCGAGCGTCACGGGCGTGGAGTTTGTCGTGCAGCGTCGGGACGCCGCCGAGGTCCTCGATCACCAGGACGCGATACCGGCCGTCGTGCGCCAGCAGTTCCGGGCACATCCGGTCCTCCGGCGCGAGCGCGGTGAACAGCTGGTAGCTGACCGCCTCCTGCGCGAACGGATCCGGCCGTCCCGGCTCGGGTGGATCGGGGTAGTGCTTGATGACCAGGGTGCGTGGCAGCGCGAACGGCGAGGACGCCACCCGCGCCCGCACTACCGTCGCCGGGCCGCTGCCGGCGAGGTCTTCGGGTGCGACGAGGGTGATCGCACTGCCGAAGCGACGTGAAAGGACCGACTCGCCGGCAGCCATTGCGGCTGCGACGGCCAGGGTTTCGGCTCCGACTGTCGAATCATCGGCAGAGGAGGTATCGACTGTCATTGCCACCGACCCTACTCGTGACTGAGCAACCATGACCACTGAGATCCGGGCAATCGCGCGCACTGGCGCGATTGCGGAGTCATCCACGTGAGAGCGGACGTTCCGTCACCCTCGATCGTTGCCCGCGACGGCGCACCATCAGCACAATGGCCGCAGCTGCAACGATTCCGATGAGATTGACCAGCAGCTGACCGGCCGAATACAGGCACCGTTCCCACTGACCGGCAACCGCCGCGACCACCGCGTAACCCGCCGCGGGCACGGTGGTCACCGAGATGAAGACACCCACCAGCGCGGCGGATTTGGCCGAAGTCATGGAAAGCATCCCCGCCGCGCCCGCGAGCAGCGCGACGATCAGCGACGCGATTCCCACCTGGTAAACGAAATCGACCTCGTGGTTGTCCGCGAGCTTGCTCACCTCGAGCACTCCGGTGGCGTTGCCTGCCAGCACCACACCGAGCGTGATCGCCATGGCGATCGGGAATCCGCCGAGCAGCGCCACGGCGCCCTGCTTCACCAGATCACCCCGGCGCAGCACCAGCCCGATCGCGATGGCCGCCAGCGGGCCGAATTCCGGCCCGACGACCATCGCGCCGACGATGGTGACCGACGAGTTCGTGATCACGCCGACCGCGGCCAGCAGGCACGCGATGGTCAGGAACGCCTGAAATGTCCAGGTGAGCCGGGATTCCTCGCCACTGCGGCCGACGAGTTCCTGCCACACCACCGCGTCCGCGGCCTCCCCCGGGGCGTCCTCTTCGGCCTTGTCGGCCGCGTCGGACACCGCGGTGTCGAGCGCTTCCAGCGTGATGCCGCCGGTGTGGTCGAGGTCGAGCCCGCACAGCGACTCGACGATCCCGTCGGCTGCCTCGCGAGCGACGTCGGCCTCGATCAGATCACCCTCGGGCTCGACCGCCACCCCGCGATGCACGATGAGGTGGGCGGTCCCGGCGTGGGCCCGCAGGATCCGGATCGCTTCTTCGGTCCGCTCCGGCGGGCACACGGCCCTGAGGTGGAGCATCAGTTCTTCGCGGGCGGTGCGGGCTTCGCGTCGATGCCCGCTTCCTTGCGCTGCTCCGGCGTGATCGGCGCCGGTGCGGCGGTCAGCGGGTCGAACCCGCCGCCGGTCTTCGGGAACGCGATCACGTCACGCAGCGAATCGGCCTTGGCCAGCAGCATGACGATCCGGTCCCAGCCGAACGCGATGCCGCCGTGCGGCGGCGGACCGAAGGCGAACGCGTCGAGCAGGAAGCCGAACTTCTCCTGCGCCTCCTCCTCGCCGAGGCCCATCAGATCGAACACCTGCTTCTGCAGTTCCTGCTGGTGGATACGGATCGACCCACCGCCGATCTCGTTGCCGTTGCAGACGATGTCGTAGGCGTAGGCCAGGGCGCCGCCGGGGTCGTCGGCGAGCTTGCCGATCCACTCCGGGGTCGGTGAGGTGAACGCGTGGTGCAGGGCCTTCCACTTGCCGCTGCCGACCGCGACGTCGTCGGACTCCTCGGCCGAGATGAACATCGGGAAGTCGACGACCCACACGAACGACCAGGCGTTCTCGTCGATCAGGCCGAGACGGCTGCCGATCTCCAGCCGGGTGGCCCCGAGCAGCGAACGCGCGTCGGCGGGCTTGCCGGCGGCGAAGAAGACGCAGTCACCCGGCTTGGCGCCGACGGCCTCTGCGACGGTCTCGCGCTCTTTCTCCGACAGGTTCTTCGCGACCGGCCCGCCGAGCGTGCCGTCCTCGTTCACCAGGATGTAAGCGAGCCCGCGGTGACCTCGCTGCTTGGCGAAGTCCTGCCAGGCGTCGAGGGTGCGGCGCGGCTGGTCGGCCCCGCCCGCCATCACGACGGCGCCGACGTACGGCGCCTGGAACACGCGGAACGGGGTGTCGGCGAAGAACGCCGTCATGTCGGTGAGTTCGAGGTCGAAGCGCAGGTCCGGCTTGTCCGAGCCGTACTTCTCCATCGCCTCGGCGTAGGTGATGCGCTGGAACGGCCGGGGGATCTCGGCGCCGATCAGCTTCCACAGCGCGGCGACGATGTCCTCGCCGAGCGCGATGACGTCGTCCTGCTCGACGAAGCTCATCTCGATGTCGAGCTGGGTGAACTCCGGCTGCCGGTCGGCGCGGAAGTCCTCGTCCCGGTAGCAGCGCGCGATCTGGTAGTACCGCTCGAGCCCGCCGACCATGAGCAGCTGCTTGAACAGCTGCGGCGACTGCGGGAGCGCGTACCAGGAACCGGGCTTGAGGCGGGCCGGGACGACGAAGTCGCGGGCGCCTTCGGGGGTGGAGCGGGTCATGGTCGGGGTCTCGACCTCGACGAACTCCTGCGCGTGCAGCACCTCGCGGGCCGCGCGGTTGACCTCGCTGCGCAGGCGCATCGCGGCGGCGGGGCCGCTGCGGCGCAGGTCGAGGTAGCGGTGCTTGAGACGCACCTCTTCACCGACGTCGACCCGGTCGTCGATCGGGAACGGCAGCACCGCGGCCTCGGACAGCACCTCGAGCTCGGTGGCCAGCACCTCGATCTCCCCGGTGGGGATCTCGGCGTTGGCGTTGCCCTCGGGGCGCTTCGAGACCTCGCCGACGATGCGGAGGCAGTACTCCGAGCGCAGCTGGTGGGCGCGCTCGGCCATCTCGCCCTCGCGGAAGACGACCTGGCTCACGCCGCTGGCGTCCCGCAGATCGATGAAGATGACGCCGCCGTGATCGCGCCGCCGAGCCACCCATCCGGTGAGGGTGACCGTCTGACCGGCGTGCTCGGCACGCAAGGTGCCGGCTTTGTGGGTGCGAAGCACTGCGGGTGCTCTCCTTCGGCATCACGTTCTGCGATTCGACGGCTTTTCGCCGACGTCAAAGGCTAACGAATCGCCCCGGATGCCTCGCGACCAGGTGTTCTCAGATCGTCGGCCAGGCTTCCAGCGCGGCGACCATCCACCGGGTGTGTGCCAGGTAGTCGGGCACGGACAGGACGCGGGCGTCGATGTTCTCCAGCAGCCAGCCCGCGGCCGCCTCCTTCGAGGCGAAGAACTGCGTGCAGACCAGCGCCTCGACGTAGTCCTGGCCGAGGGTGAGGTCGACGCCCGGCAGCCGTGACGCGGCGACGACGGCGTGCGGCGGGTCGACACTCAGCACCTTGTCCCGGGTGAAGTGGACGCGGACGCGCGCCCCGGTCGCCGGGCAGACCGAATCGGCGTGCACCGGTTCACCGGTGGCGACGGCCAGCAGGAACAGGTCCACCCGGAACAGGTCGGAGCCCGCCGGGCCGGGCCGGGAGCCGCGGTCCATCACGACCAGGCCGTCGCGGATGACGAAACCCATCAGGTCCATCAACCGGTGGGCCTCGGCGGGGTCCATGCCGACGGTGGCGGCGAGTCTGCCGATGGCGATGGGGTGCCTGCCCGCTCTGGTCAGCTTGGTCGCGGCCCAGGCGATACGGACAGCGGCGGTGCGGTCGGTCCGGGTGGTCAACAGGCACCTCCTCGCCTTTCGTCCTTTCGAGATTAAGCACGAAAAGGATTTCCGCCAAGTTACTAAGCCAAACGGCCGAATACGTTGCGACGTAAGAAGATTCACAGGGCGCGCCGGGCGACGGGGAAAGATTTTCCGCTATCGCGCGGAAGGAAGCGATCGGCGCAGGTGAGAGCGCTGGTCCGTGAAGGAAGGCGGACCCTGCTCACAGCAGCTTGAGTTGCTCCGCCGCGGGCAAGTCCACCTCCCCCGCTCGCTGCACGGGCATCGTCACCTGCATTCGCTCCCCGTCGTCCGCACGGGAACCGAAGTCGTGACGGCGCAACAACGGACCGACACGGGTCCCCAGCCGCTCCCGGTAGGACTTCGGGAGATAGGCGCCGCGCGAGTACAGCTCCCGGTACTTCGGCACCAGTTCCGGATGTTCCCGGCCGAGCCAGCGCGCGAACCATTCCCGCGCGCCCGGCCGCAGGTGGAGCGGGAGGACGGTGACCCGCGTGGCGCCCGCCTCGGCCAGCCGGGCGAACAAGGCGTCGAGCGCTTCCGCCGAGTCGGTCAGGTAGGGCAGCACCGGGGCGACCAGCACCGAACACGGGAGCCCGGCGTCGCGTGCCTTGCGGATCAGTTCGAGCCTCGCCTTCGGGCTCGGCGTTCCCGGTTCGAGGCGACGTTGCAGCCCCTCGTCCAGCAGCGCGAGGGAGATCGCCAGCCCGGCGGGCACGTCCTTCGACACCGACTCCAGCAACGGCAGGTCTCTGGCCAGCACGGTGCCCTTCGTCAGGATGGACAGCGGCGTGCCCGAATCCGCCAGCGCGGCAATGATGCGCGGCATCAGCCGGTACCGGCCTTCGGCACGCTGATAGGGGTCGGTGTTCGTGCCCATCGCGACGTGCTCGCGTGACCAGCTCGGCCGCCGTAGTTGCGCGGCCAGCACTTCGGGCGCGTTGACCTTGACGATCACCTGGGTGTCGAAGTCCCGCCCGGAGTCGAGATCCAGGTACGTGTGGGTGTTCCGCGCGAAGCAGTTGTGCGTGACCATGCCGTCGGCGATGAAGTCGCCGGTGCCGGTGGTGATGTCGAACAGGGGCAGCTCGATGCCGAGTGCCTCGACGGACGCGACCTTCCGCCGGGTCCGGCCGATGGCGAGGCCGTCGAGCGACCGTTTCCAGCCGACGGCGGGATCGGCGAGGTGGAAGAAGCGCATCTCCTCCGACGGCCCGCCGAGCAGCTGAACCGTCCACAATGGACGAAACTTGACGTTTTCGGTCTTCACGTAACGGAAGCCGAAGTTGTCGAGCGCGGCGCAGAAGGTCGAGACGATGTCCTGCTCGTCGTGGGTGACGCGCAGCGCGCCGTGCCGGTAGCTGCCGGCGAGGTCGAACAACCCGGCCAGGAATCCGCGCTGCCAATGGGAATCCGGCGACGGCGGCACCTGCACGAAGCCGACCGACGCGCCGAAGTCTGGCAGGTACTTGAGCGCGCGGTCCGCGGCGGCCTGTTCGGCCGAGAACCCGCCGGACCGCAGCATCCCGCAGAGGAACCCGGCGCGGTAGCCGAGGGTGTCGTCCGGGGTGCGGGCGAACTTCCCGACCCCGACGAGTTCCGTGCCCCCGACCAGATGCGGCCGCTGCGCCGCGCCGAAGCGGGAGCCCGTGACGTGCTTCCACCCGCGGCCGGTGAGGAACCGGTGGTCACCACTGGCCACGATGGACGTGCCGTCGTCGAGGGTCAGGCGGTACGCCGGTTTGAGCGTCGACCAGTGCGCGAGGACGGTCGTGGGCACCAGGCGACGTCCCGCGCCGCGCCCTCGCGTCCCGTAGATCTCGTCGCCGGGCGCCAGCTCCGCCAACGGTTTCGCCCGGCCGTCGGCCATCAGGACCGGCGTCCCGCCTTCGAGGCAGTACGTGCACGCGTGGGAGCACCCGCCGTACGGGTTCACCGTCCAGCCGAACGGGACCCCCGAACCGTCGGGCACCTTGTTCAGCACCGATTTGGCGTGCACCTCGTGAAAGGTGACGCCGTCGAACTCGGGCGCGCGCACCGAGCGCCGCAACCCGTCCAATCCGGGCAGGACCGGCTCGCCGCCGTCCACCCGCTGTCTGTCCCATCGCACCCGGCCAGTCGAACACACGTTCTAGACAAGTGTCAAACAGGTGTTCGAACGCGGGTGATCTCTGCCGCGTTTCGTCCTCTGATTGCGGTGGTTGAGCGCGCAAGTACCGCAACCAGAGGACGACTTGCGGGAGGTCAGAGCTTCGTGATCTCGTCCGTGACGTATCCGGCGGGCTGGATGAGACCGGCGCACCGGCTGTCCCCGCGCGGCGTCGCGGACCGGCGGCGCACCGTCACCGAGTAGAAGTTCTCGCCGCCGCGCACGGTGACCACCCGCGCGTCGGATTCGAGCAGCGGCTCTTCCTGGAGGGCGAGCACGTCGTCCAAACCGGACAGGTTCAGCTGCCGCCGGATCGCGATCTCCGCGTATTGCGCCCATGCCGTCCGCGCGGACGTGCGGCCGCGGAGCTGATCCGGTTCGACCTGCCCCCGCAGGGCGGCCTTGGCGACGAGCCCCGCCTCGTCCGGATTGAGCTGGCCGTGCAGGAAACCGTCGGGGACCACGAGGAGGTTGCCGGCCCAGCGGTCGCCGCCGACGTGGCTGACCTCCCAGGACCGGCCAGGGTGGTTGATGTTGAGCGCCGAGGCCAGTGGGCGGCCGAGCACCGCGCAGCACAGGTCCTTGGTGCCGTGTGTGCAGACCAGGAACAGCGGGCCGTCCACGCGGGTGCCGAGTCCGCCGACGCCGTCCGCGACCGCTTGGAGGTCCAGCCCGGCCAAGTCGCCCAGGTCTCGGATCTCCAGGCGCTCCAGCCAGCGGTTGCCCGGCTCGCCCCCGCCGACGTAGACGGCACGAGGGCGATCCGGGTCGCGCCGATGCTTGCCCGGACGGCGGATCAGCAGCGGACGGAGCCCGTGTGAGCGTCTCAAGTTCTCGAGCAGCTCACGGCGCTCGGCGGTGAAGGCCTCGTCGAGGACGTCTTCCAGCGCGTCCGCGGGCCAGGGGCCCGGCTGCTCGATGAGCAGCCAGCAGCGCATGTCGGCCGCGGTGCCGGCGGGGCTCGCGCCCAGCATGCGCGCGACGGTCGCGCAACCCGGCAACGCGGCGGGCGGCGCGGGGGTGTCCGAGAGTTGTGCGGTCATCGGCCACTCCCCCCGGACGTCACCTTAGGCATGCCTTAACTTACCCCGACCGAGCTCCTTGCACACTCCTCGTCCCTTGTGACTTTCAGCCGATCGAGAGAAGCCCTCGCGTGGTCAGCTCACCGAGGAACGCCCGCAGGGTCCCCCGATCGAGTTCGGACAGCTCGGCGAGTCGCTTGATCGCCTGAGGCGTGCCGTCGAGCAGCGCCTTCAGCACCGGGGCGGCGGCGTCCGCGAAGACGAACCGCTTGCCGTCGGCGAGCAGGGTCACCCGGCCGTCGCCTTCTTCCAGCACCGCCCTCGGGACGAGGAACCGGACCTCGGTCTCGTCTCCGTCCGGCAGGAGGCCGGGGGTCGCCGCCCAGGGCAGCCCGACCCGCGGATGCGCCGGGGCCGACGAGTCGCGCTCGGCGAGGAACCTGTCGACGACGTCGGTGGTCAGCGTGGCTTCCAGTTCCGCGCGCAGGGCGGCGGCACGGGCCGCGCGCTCCTCCGCCGTCCCGAATCTCGGAAGGTCCTGCCGGAACGCGGTGCTCGCCCGCAGCTTGTCGGCGAGCCAGGACACCAGGTCGATCCCGGTGGCCGGGCTGAAACCGAGCGTGAGGTGCAGCGACATCTCCCCCACCGCGG
Organism: Amycolatopsis coloradensis; assembly: GCF_001953865.1. GTDB lineage: Bacteria > Actinomycetota > Actinomycetes > Mycobacteriales > Pseudonocardiaceae > Amycolatopsis > Amycolatopsis coloradensis. The sequence goes on along the minus strand of NZ_MQUQ01000014.1, from coordinate 184,181 downwards.
TGACGTCGTGCCAGTGCCCGCGCGGGACATAGAGGACGTCGCCGTCTTCGAGGACGAAGTCGTCGATCGGCTCACCGGGGCGCTCGGGTTGTTCGACGTCGCGGTGCAGTGGAGCGGGCCTGGTCGGGCCGTGCATCCGCCAGCGTTTGCGGCCGGCGACCTGGACGATGAACGCGTCGTGGTCGTCCCAGTGCACGTCGAAGCCATGGGTCACACCCCAGCCCGCGTACAGGTTGACCTGCACGCTTTCGCGGAGGTCGTGTTCGAGACCCCGCGCGAGATCGCCGATCGGGTCGCTGAGTTCCTGGATGGCGTCGAGCACCATCGTCGCGCCACCGCGGAGATGCTCGGTGAACGGAGCGGCCCGCAGGCGGGGAACGGTGCCACTGCGGCGGGTGGGGACGAGATCGGTGTAGCCCTCCATGGGCACCGGGGTGCCATCGAGTGCCAGGCGCAGCCGCGGGAACTCCAGGCGATGCTGCCGGAGGATCGCGTTCAGCGCCGGCCAGGGCAGCAGGTCGGCGAACCGGCCCGCGCGGCCTTCGAAACGGCGATAGGTCTCACCCTGGACGTCTTGGAAGAACTGGCTGACCCCGAGCGGAGCAACGAGGTCAGCCAGTGTCGGCGTTTCGGGCACTCAGCCGTCGTTGCCGTCGTTGTCGGCTGCCGCGCCGTTGGCCTTCCCGCGGTCGACCGCGGCCGGGATCATCTCGACCTCCAGCAGCAAACCGCTGTCGGGAGCCTGCGTACCTGACTGTTCCTGTGCCATCCTGCCACCTTTTTCTCAGACGAGCGGACGGACCGAAAATCGGCCTGGAGCGTCGCCAAGCGTACGACACGTTTTCAGAAAATTCACCGCCCAGCAGGGAAAAACGGCCTTGTGAGCGATCTTCGACACCGTGACGCTTGTTCACTCGGACAGCGGTTCTAAGCTGCCGTCCATGGCTGATCCGGCATCCGTCCCGCGCCCGTGCTGGGACGTGCTCGCGGCCGTCGGCGCGGGTGGCGCGCTGGGCGGCATCGCCCGCTACGGCCTGTCGGTCGCGCTCCCCCATCCTCGAGACCAGTTCGCGCTGTCGACCTTTGTCACCAACGTTTCCGGCTGTCTGCTGATCGGTGTCCTGATGGCGCTGCTGACCGCGGCGGCCGACCCGCACCGGCTGCTGCGGCCCTTCCTCGGGGTCGGGATCCTGGGCGGCTACACCACGTTTTCGACCTACGCGACGGACTCACTCGATCTTGTGACGACGGGGCATCCGTTCACCGGGATGGCCTACGCGTTCGGCACGGTCGCCGCCGCCTTGGTAGCGGTCTACGCCGGACACGAAATCATCCGCGCGGTGAGGAAATGACCGTCCTTTTCGTCGCGCTCGGTGGCGGACTCGGCGCGATCCTGCGTTATCTGGCCGATCTGCGGATGCGGGCGTGGCGAGGCACCGCCTTCCCGTGGGGCACGCTGGCCGTCAACGTCGTGGGCTCGGCGACCCTCGGCGTCCTCACCGGCTGGGCCCTGCACGGCGGCCAGCCGGACCCGGTCCGCTCGCTGCTGGCCGTCGGGTTCTGCGGTGGGCTCACCACGTTCTCGACCTTCGGATACGAGACGCTGCTCCTGGTCACCGGCAAGGCACGGCGGCGCGCCGCGCTGAACGTCGGCGTCACGATGGTCGCCGGCATCGGTGCCGCGGCGGCCGGGCTCCTCCTCGCCGCCGCCTGGCACTGACTCAGTCTTCGGGCGCCATCCGCCACGCGGCCGCCGCGATCGCCTCCCGTTGTTCGACCGGGAGTTCCGCCGCCATCTCCTCCAGCTTCTCGACGACACCTTCGTGAGCGGCGTTCGCCAGCCGGAGGCCCTCCTCGGTCAGCGTGATCTTCAGCGCCCGGCGATCACAGGAATCCGCGACCCGCTCGACGAGCGAGCGCCGCTGCACCCGGTCCACCAGGCCGGTGACGCTGGATTTCTCCAGGTTCAGCAGCCGGCCGAGTTCGGTCATCCCGACGCCCGTCTCCCCCTGCGCCAGCACGCAGAGCAGCTGCGCCTGCTGCGGCGTGAGGTCGTGGGACCGGCCGACGTCGATGAAAGCCCGCTGCACGAGATGCGAGAGCCGCACGAGCGCCGTCGCGAATCCGAGGTCTTCGGCCGTGGTCATGCACCCAGCCTACTTGACGGTCGTTCGGAGTACGAACTACTGTAGTTCGTAGTACAAACATTCCGCACTGCGAACTAGGGGAGCTCATGACCACGACCGTGGCCGTCATCGGCGGGGGATACGGCGGAACCACCGTCGCCAAGGAACTGGACTCGTTCACCGACGTCGTCCTCGTCGAGCCGCGCGAGGACTTCGTCCACCACGTCGCCGCGTTGCGCGGGCTCGTCGATCCCGAGTGGACGGATCGGCTCTTCTACCCGTACTCCCGCCTTCTCGAACGGGGACAGGTGCTCCGCGATCGCGCGGCGCGCATCGACCAGGGCGGCGTCACGCTCGCGTCGGGCGACCGGCTCACACCGGACTATCTCGTGCTGGCGACCGGTTCGGCGTACCCGTTCCCGGCGAAGATCGATTTCCAGGACAGCGCCTCGGCGAAGGCGAAGATCCGTGCCACGCGGGAGGAACTCGCGGGCGCGGAGAGGGTGCTGCTGCTCGGCGCGGGCCCGGTGGGACTCGAGCTGGCCGGCGAGATCAAGGCGGTGTGGCCGGAGAAATCCGTGACGATCGTCGACCCGGCCGCGGACATCCTGCCCGGTTTCCCGGACGAGTTCCGCGCGGAGGTTCGCCGTCAGCTCGACGAACTGGGTGTCGAACTCCTGCTCGGCACTTCGCTGACCGAGCCCCCGGTGTCGGAACCGGGGCAGGCGAAGACGTTCACCTCGGGTCTCACCGGCGGCGGTGAGGTGACCGCCGACCTGTGGTTCCAGTGTTTCGGCGGCGCACCGCACACGGCCTACCTCGACGGCGATCTCGCCACGGCGCGGCAGCCGAACGGGCAGGTGACGGTGGACGCCGACCTGCGGCTTCCTGGGCAGTCACGGATTTTCGCGCTCGGCGACATCACCGCGCTGCCGGAGGGGAAACTGGCGAAGGTGGCCGGTGACCACGCGGAAGTCGTCGTCGCCAACATCCGGGCACTGATCGAAGGCGGCAAGCTGCGGACCCACACACCGGGCGGGCCGATGATCTCGCTGCCGCTCGGACCTTCCGGCGGCGCGACCTACACGGAAGAGGTGGGCGTCCTCGACGCGGCGACGACGTCAGATATCAAGGGGTCACACATGATGACTGCACGGTACGAAGAACTCTTCGGGCTGGCCTGAGCGCAACGATGGCGCGTGAAGGGGGCCTTCATAGGCCAGCCCGCGCCCGAGATGAAAAAGCGCGATGGAGGACGCTTTCATAACAAATTTCGCCATGAAAGCGTCCTCCAACGCATCGGTGCGCCAGTCAGGACCGCGGAGCCAGGCCCCGTACGTGCGCGAACGGGTCCTCACCCGTCGGCAGCAGCGCGATGATCGGCGTCGTCAGCCCGTTGTCCACATAGGACTGCACCTGCTCGCGGCAGGAATCGAGGCTGCCGTGGACGATCAGGTCGTCGACGACGTCGTCCGGGATGACCTGGTTGGCCTTCTGCCGGTCGCCCGCGGCCCACGCCTCGTGCATCGGCGCCAGCGCCTCGCCGCGGCCGAGCCAATCGTGGAACGCCGCGTACACCGGCACGGTCAGGTAGCTCGAGATGAGCATCCGCCCGAGTCCGCGCGCGGCGGCCTTGTCCTCGGTGGGGCAGACGAAGATCCGCGCGGCCAGTTCGGTGTCCGGGCCGATCTCGGCCCGCACCTTCGGCACGTCGGAGGCGGCGAGCCAGTTGGTGATGGCGCCGTCTGCCTCCTTCGCCGCCAGCCGCAGCATGCCCGGCCGCAGCGCGGCGAGCATGATCGACGGCGGCGGGTCGGCGGGCCGCTCCAGCCGGAACTTACTGACGGAGAAGGACTCGTACTCTTCGGTGACCTTCTCGCCCGCCAACGCCGATCGCAGGAACCGCAGGGTGTCACGGGAGCGCGCGAACGGGGCCTCGAACTCGGCGGCGTTCCAGTTCTGCACGATCACCGGCGACGACGCCCCGATGCCGAGCACGAACCGGCCGGGCGCCAGTTCCGCGACGGTCGCCGCGCTCATCGCCAGCAGGCCGGGGCCACGCGTGTACACCGGCACGATCGCGGTGCCGAGCCGCAGCCGCGGCGCCCACTGCGAGGCCAGCACCAGCGGGGTGAAGGCGTCGTTGCCCGCGGTCTCGGCCGACCACGCGTCGGTGTAGCCGAGATCGGGCAGCCGCTCGACCATCTCCTTGTGCGCCGCGAGCGGCACCCCGGTCAGCGGAATGGTGATGCCCCACCGTTTCATGCGTTCTCCTCGCTCTTCGCCGCGCCACCGGACAGCTCGCGCACGATCCAGTCCACCTGCGTGCGCATCAGGTTCTCCGCGACCTCTTCGGCTTGCGGCGTCATATGCGTCGCGCCGGCCAGCGGCAGGAACACGTGCGGGCGTCCCTTGGCCAGCAGTGCCGACGACAGGCGCAACGAGTGGGCGACAAAAACGTTGTCGTCGGCGAGACCGTGCACGATCAGCAGCGCCCGCGACAGGTCACCGGCGCCGGCGATCAGCGAGTTGTGCTCGTACGACGAGGTTTCCTCCTGCGGGAGGCCGAGGTAGCGCTCGGTGTAGTGCGTGTCGTACAGCGACCAGTCGGTCACGGGGGCGCCCGCGACACCGGCGTGGAAGACGTCGGGACGGCGCAGCACGGCCAGCGCGGACAGGTATCCGCCGTAGGACCAGCCACGGATCGCGACGCGTTCCAGATCCAGTTCCGGATGCAGCGCGGCGGCCGCGTGCAGGGCGTCGACCTGGTCGGCGAGGGTGACGTCGGCGAGTTTGCCCGCGATCTCCTTCTCCCAGGCGGAACCGCGGCCGGGGGTCCCGCGCCCGTCGGCGACCAGCACCGCGAAACCCTGGTCCGCCAGCCATTGCGGGGTCAGGAAGGCGTTGCGGGTCTGGAGGACACGCTGGGCGTGCGGGCCGCCGTACGGGTCGAGCAGCACCGGGAGCTTGCCTTCGCTCTCCTCGTACCCGGTCGGCAGCACCAGCGCGGCGCGCAGGCCCCGCTCCCCCAGCGTCAGCCAGGTCAGGTTCGGGACGACGTCGGGATCCACGGTGCGGGAGCCGATCCTCGCCACCGTCTTCTCACCGTCGACGACGGTCACCACCGGTCCGCTGCGCTCCAGGCCCCACGACGAGAGCACGGCCAGCGAGGCGTTCCCGGAGCCGACGTGCACACCGTCCTCAGTGGACAGACGGCGTAGCTCGCCGCCCTCGGTGCGGAAGACGTGGATCTGCGTCGGATCGGCTTCCGACGCGCTGAACAGCACCTCGGCGCCGACGTGCAGGATCGAGCGCACCTGCACTCCCGGCGGGGTGACCGCGACCCCGTCGACGACCAGCCGGTGATCGCCGTCGGCGGCGCTTTCGCGCACCAGCCTGCCGTCGGTGGTCCACGCCGGGACACCCGCGGCGATCTCGACCCAGTGCTCGTCGGTCTCGGTGTGCAGCACCTCGACCGAACCGTCCGCGGGGTCGACCGCCTGGATCTCCAGTTTTCGCTGGTCACGCGACTGCACGGACAGCAGCGGCTTACCTGCCGCCGACCAGTGCACCGCGGCGAGGTACTCCCAGTCGGTCTTCGCGACGTCGACGCGCGAGCCGTCGAGCCCGATGAACGCCAGCGTCACGTCCGCGTTCGCCGTCCCCGCCGCCGGGTACGCGACGACGTTGGCCGCCGACTGCGGATTGGCCGGATCGGCGATCGTCCAGCGCGGCACGCCCGCCCGGTCGGAGCGCTCGGCCAGCAGGCTCTTCCCGTCCGGCGACCACCAGTAGCCGCGGGTGCGGCCCATCTCCTCGGCCGCGATGAACTCCGCGAGCCCCCAAGCGACGTCCTCGCCGTCTTCCTCGACGAGTGCCCGGTCCTCACCGGTGACGCGGTCGATCACCCGCAGCCGGCGGTCGCGGACATAGGCGACCCGGCTGCCGTCCGGGCTGGGCCGCGGATCGACGACCGAGCCTTCGACCAGCACGGACACCGCGCCGGTGGCCAGGTCGAGGGTGTGGAGCTTGCCCGAGAGCGAGAACGCGGCAACGGTGTAGGCGTCGTCGACCGCGTAGCCGACCACGCCGCCGCCGGTCTCCCGGCTGCGCTCGCGGCGGGCCCGCTCCTCGGGCGGCAGGTCTTCTTCACCGGGCAGCAGTTCGGCCGCGTCGACCAGCTTCGTCTCCTCGCCCGACCCGACGTCGAACGACCACAGGCTGTGCCGAGGGTCGGTGCCGGACTCGGACCGCAGGAACAAGACGCGGGAGCCGTCCGGGGCGACCTTGAACTCTTTCGGCGCGCCGAGGGTGAAGCGCTGGGTGCGGGCCTGGCGGCGGAGGAACGGGAGATCTTCGAGGCTGGTGTCGGTCACTTCCGCACTCTTTCAGACACTCATCCCGGTACGCCAACGCCTTCCAGCTTCTTCAATTCCGTCTCGGGATCGAAGTCAGCCTGAGGGAACTTCGGGCCCATTTCCTCGATCGTCTCGATGAGGAGCCGCGCGACCAGCCAGTTGCGGTACCACTTGTGGTCGGCCGGGACGGCGTACCAGGGCGCTGTCGTCGTGGAGGTCTTGGTGAAGATGTCGGCGTAGGCCTGCTGGTAGTCGTTCCACTGGGCGCGGGCGTCGAGGTCGGCGGGGTTGTACTTCCACCGCTTCGCCGGGGTCTCCAGCCTCGCCTTGAGCCGCCGCAGCTGCTCCTCCGGCGAGATGTCGAGGAACACCTTCACGACGGTCGTGCCCGCGTCGGCCAGCTCCTGTTCGAACGCGTTGATCTCGGCGTACCGCTTGCGCCATTCCGCGGCGGGCACCAGCTTCTGGACCCGCGGGACCAGGACGTCCTCGTAATGCGACCGGTCGAAGACGCCGATCTGCCCCGGCACGGGGAGCTGTTTGCGGATCCGCCAGAGGTAGTGGTGGCGCCGCTCGGTCGCGGTCGGCTTCTTGAACCCCGCGTAGCGCACGCCCATCGGGTTGACCAGGCCGAGGACGTGCCCGACCGTGCCGCCCTTGCCGGAGGTGTCCATCCCTTGCAGGACGAGCAGGAGACTGCGGTTCCCGCCGCCGACGCCTTCCGCGTAGAGGGCTTCCTGCAGCTTCGCGAGCCTGCCGCCGGAGTCGAGGAGGTCCTTGAGGGCCTTGGGCTTCTTGTGCGGCCCGACCGGGAACGTGCCCGGATCGTGCCGCTCGGTTCCCTTGCCGATCCTCAGCGCGTCCCGCACGGAGACGTGGTCCTTTTTCGCCATCCGGCGACGATAACCGCGGCCCGGATCACGCGCCTGCGGTGATCAAGTCCTCCGATGCACGATTTCGCCACCCGAAGGAGTCGATACGCAACGAACAACGGGTCAAAGCAACGTTTCCCGGATGAAGTCCCCCGGATGGGCATCTAACCTGAACGCATGACGACCGCCGACTTCATCGCGCTCGACGAGCAGTGGAGCACGCACAACTACCACCCCCTGCCCGTCGTGATCGCCACCGCCGAGGGCGCTTCGGTCACCGACGTCGAGGGCAAGACCTACCTCGACTTCCTTTCCGGCTATTCCGCGCTGAACTTCGGGCACCGCCACCCCGGGCTCATCGCCGCCGCGATCGAGCAGTTCGGCCGGGTCACGCTGACCTCGCGCGCCTTCCACCACGACCAGCTCGGACTGTTCTGCCGGGAACTCGCCGAGCTGACCGGTACCGAGATGACGCTGCCGATGAACTCCGGCGCGGAGGCCGTCGAGTCCGCGGTGAAGATCGCCCGGAAGTGGGCGTACCAGGTCAAGGGCGTCCCCGACGGGACGGCGGAGATCGTCGTCGCGGGCTCGAACTTCCACGGCCGCACGACGACCATCGTGTCCTTCTCCACCGACGAGACCGCGCGCGCCGACTTCGGCCCGTTCACGCCGGGCTTCGTCACCGTCAAGTACGGCGACGCCGAAGCGCTGCGTGACGCCATCACCGAACGGACCGCCGCGATCCTGCTGGAGCCGGTCCAGGGCGAGGCGGGCGTGATCGTGCCGCCCGCCGGCTACTTCGCCGAGGCGCGGCGGCTGTGCGACGAGCACAACGTCCTGCTGATCGCCGACGAGATCCAGTCCGGCCTCGCCCGCACCGGCACCGTCCTCGCACTCGACCACGAAGGCGTCCGCGCCGACGTCTACACGCTGGGCAAGGCGCTCGGTGGCGGGATCATGCCGGTCTCGGCGGTGGTCGGCAGCCAGGACGTGCTCGGCGTGCTGAAGCCGGGCGAGCACGGGTCGACCTTCGGCGGGAACCCGGTCGCCTGCGCGATCGGCCGGGCCGTGGTCTGGCTGCTGAAGACCGGCGAGTTCCAGGAGCGTTCGCGGGAACTGGGCGCCCACCTGCACGGCAGGCTCGGTGAACTGGTCGGGAACGGGCTGGCCGAGGTCCGCGGCCGCGGGCTCTGGGCGGGGATCGACATCGCGCCCGGCGGGCCGACCGGCCGGGAGGCGTCCACCGCGCTGGCCGGACGCGGCGTGCTGTGCAAGGAGACGCACGACCACACGCTGCGGATCGCGCCGCCGCTGGTGATCACCCGCGAGGAGCTCGACCGCGGTATCGACGCGATCACCGACGTCGTCAAGACCCGGTGAACCTTTCGGGCGGCCGGTACGTTGGCTGTCCATGGGAGACGAGCGGGAGTGGGTCGAGCGGCCGCTGGTCGGCACCGAGACGGTGACGCCGGAGGACTGGTTCGCGAGGGGCAAGGCGCTGCGGGACGAGGCGCCGGCGGCCGCGCACGATCACGCGGCGGCGGGCGACGGCCGTCCCGGCGTGGCGGAATTCTTCGCGCGGACCAACGAAGGCCGCCTGCCGGAACTGGTGGAACTGCGGCGTGAGCGCATGCTCGCGTCGCCGTTCACCTTCTACCGCGGCGCGGCCGGGCTGATGGCCGCGGATCTGGCCGGTTCGCCGTCGTCGGGACTGACGGCGCAGCTCTGCGGGGACGCGCACGCGGCGAACTTCGGGCTGTACGGCACGCCCGAGGGCCAGATCGTGATGGACATCAACGACTTCGACGAGTCTGTGCCAGGGCCGTGGGAGTGGGACCTCAAGCGGCTCGCCGCCAGTCTCGTGCTGGCCGGGCGCGAAGGCGGCATCGGCGAGTCGGGCTGCCGTGAAGCCGCGGAAGACGCGGTGAAGTCGTACCGGCGCACCATCCGGGGGCTGGCGGAACTGCCGTTCCTGCGGTCGTGGAACGCGCTGCCGAACGCGTCGGTGCTGAGCACGGTCCGCGCGCACGACCTGATCGACGACTTCGAGGAGGCGGCCGAGAAGGCGCGGAAGAACACCAGCGCCAAGGTCACCGCGAAGTGGACCCGGCGGATCGACGACCACGAAACCGGTCTCGAACGGCACCGGTTCGTCGAAGACCCGCCCGTGCTCACGCATGTCGACGACGCGACGGCGGACGCGGTGATCACCGGACTGGTGGCCTATGTGGACACGATCCGTGAATCGCGGCGGACACTGCTCTCGCGGTACCGGGTGTCCGATGTGGCCTTCCGGGTGGTCGGCACCGGCAGTGTCGGGCTGCGCGGCTACGTCGCGCTGCTGCACGGCAACAGTGGTGAAGACCTGGTGCTGCAAGTGAAACAGGCTGTTCCGTCGGCGCTGGCGCCGCACCTCGGCCTGGCCGCGCCGGAGCACGAGGGCCGCCGGATCGTCGAGGGCGCGCGGCTCGTGCAGGCCGAGACGGACATCCTGCTCGGCTGGACGACCATCGACGGCCTGCCCTACATCGTGCGGCAGTTCCGGAACCTCAAGGGCGACATCGACCCCGCGGAACTCAAGAAGGACCACCTCGACGACTACGGCCGCCTAGCGGGCGCGTTGCTGGCGCGGGCGCACGCGCGGTCGCTGCATCCGCAGATGCTGGCGGGGTACTTCGAGGACGACGAAGACCTCGACGAGGCCATCGGTGCCTACGCGGTGCGATACGCGGATCAGACCGAAGCGGACTTCGCCGCCTTCGAGGCCCTCTGACCCGCTTCACGGAATTCTAAAACGCACCGCTCGCCAACCCCGAACTCGCGTGTTTGGACACGGAACTCACGTGATTGAAGGCGAAACTCGAAGTTCCGGCTCCAATCACGCGAGTTCCGGCTCCAATCACGCGAGTTCCGGCTTCAATCACGGGTGTGCGCCACCTACTTGCGGTGGGTCTGGCCGTGATTTCCGTGACAAGCCGTTCTGGCGGGTGGTCCCGTAATCTCGCCGGATGAGTGGAAGAGCGCCGTACGGGCTGGTCGCGGTGACCTGCGCCGTGCTCATGGTCGTCCTCGGCCTGCTGGTCTCCGGCAAAGGACTGTCGGGCCCCGACGCGCTCGCCGACGAGTGGGTGCGGAGCACCTTCGGCGAAGACCTGCTGCGACTCCTCGTGCTGCCGACCGAGGCCTACGTCCTGATCCCGGTCGCGGTCCTCACCGCCACCCTGTGCCTGCTGGGACGGCGCAAACCCGAAGTGGCCTTGACCATCGCAGGCCCGCTCGTCGCCATTCTCGCCAACACCTGGGTGCTCAAACCGCTGTTCGGCCGCTGGAAGAACACGTGGCTCGCCTATCCCAGCGGGCACACCGTCGCGCTGGTCGCGGTGCTGACCGTGCTCGTCCTGCTGGCCCGGCCCGGCGTCGCGAAGGCCGTCATCGCGGTCGTGGGCGCGGTGGCGCTCGGCGGGGTCACGATCGGCATGATCGGCCTCGGCTATCACTACCTGACCGACGTCGTGGGCGGCACGCTGTTCGCCATCGCGGTCGTGTGCGCGACGTGGACGCTGCTCACCTGGGCTGCACGGCGTCGCGCGCCAGTGCCGTCAGACGGCTGACGGCGCGCAGGTACTTCTTGCGGTAGCCGCCGTTCACCATCTCCTCGGTGAACAGCAGCGGCACCGGCTCGCCCGAGACCATCAGCGGGATCGCGCGGTCGTAGAGCCGGTCGGCGAAGGCGACCAGCCGCAGTCCGACGTTCTGATCCGGAACCGGGTGGATGTCGCGCAGGTGCACGCGGCTCACCCCGTCGAGAAGCCTGCCGTAGCGCGAAGGGTGCAGCCCGCCGAGGTGGTCGCACAACGCGTCGAAATCGTCCACAGTGGACTCGGGATGCGCGGCGGCGGAGGCTTCCAGCTCTTGCGGGCTCGCGGGCGGTGGCGCGTCCGGCAGGCCACGGTGGCGGTAGTCCGGGCCGTCGACGCGGCAGACGCCGAACCGGGCGGACAGCGACTGGATCTCGCGCAGGAAGTCCGTGGCGGCGAACCGGCCCTCGCCGAGTTTGTCGGGCAGCGTGTTGGAGGTCGCCGCCACGAACACCCCGGCCGAGATCAGCTCCTGCAACAGCCGGGTGACGAGCATGGTGTCGCCGGGGTCGTCGAGTTCGAACTCGTCGATCGCCAGGAACCGGTGCTCGGAAAGCCGTCGCACCGCCTCGGCGAACCCCAGGGCGCCGACGAGATGGGTCAGCTCCACGAACGTCCCGTACGCCTTGGGCGACGGCGTCTCGTGCCACGTCGAGGCGAGCAGGTGGGTCTTGCCGACGCCGAAACCGCCGTCCAGGTAGAGCCCCCTCGGCCCGGTGAACGCGTCGTCCCCGCCGCCGAACAGCGCGCGCAGCTTCGACTTCGGCTTCCGGTTCGAGGCTTCCGCCACGCGCTTCGCGAACGCGCCACAGTCGACGACGGCCTCGGCCTGACTCGGCTCGTCCGGATTGGGCACGTAGGTGGAGAACCGGACCGCGTCGAACCGGGGCGGCGGGACGAGCGCGGTGATCAGCTCGTCGGCGGACAGCTCCGGACGGCGATCGATCAGGCGGGCGGGCATTCGCCGAGAGTAACGGCTGCGGCGGCGGCCGTTCACCCTCCCTGACCGGGCGTATCCCCCGCTCAGCGGTGCCGTCGGGCTCGTGCTGGGATGGAGGTGTGCAGCTTTTGTGGCCAACGACACCAGCGGATCCCGTCTCCGACGCCGACCTGAAGCGGCTCTACGGGTATCCCGAGAATCTGACCCGTCCCTGGGTCCAGGTCAACTTCGTCAGCTCCGCCGACGGCGCGGTCGCGGTCGACGAGCGGTCCGAGGGCCTTTCGCACCCCGCCGACAAGCGGATCTTCCTGCTGGGGCGGCTGCTTTCCGACGTGATCCTGGTCGGCGCGGGCACGGCTCGCGCCGAGGGTTACCGCGGCGCGCGGATCAGCCCCGAACGCGCCGCCCGCCGGGTCTCACTCGGGCTGTCCGAGGTCCCGCCGATCGCGGTGGTGACCCGTTCCGGTGAACTCGACCCCGCGGGCCCGTTGTTCACCGACACCAAGGTCCCGCCGATCGTCGTCACCACCGAGAACGCGCCCCGGGCCGCGCTGGAACGCGCGGGCGCCGACGTGCTCGTCGCCGGGACCGACGACGTCGACCTCCACGTCGCGCTGAAACTCCTGGCCGGACGCGGGTTGTACCGCGTCGACTGCGAGGGCGGGCCGACGCTGTTCGGCGACCTGATCGCGGCCGACCTCGTCGACCAGCTGTGCCTGACAATCGCCCCCCTGCTCGCGGGCGCGGGCGAGCGCCGGATCGCCGACGGCCGCCCCGCCCCGGAGCCACGCCGGATGGACCTCGCGTCGATGCTCTTCGAGGACGGATTCACCATGCTGCGCTACCGCCGCCGGGAGAGCGGGTGAGCGAGCCCGCGCCGGTTCCGGACCGGGACCTGGCGGCCAGGGCCGCCGCCGGGGACCACGGTGCCTTCGACACCTTGGTGCGGCGGCACACGGCCCGGATGTACCGCGTGGCGCTGCGGATCACCGGCAGCACGTCGGAGGCCGAGGACGTCGTCCAGGAGGCCTGGCTTTCCGCGTGGCGCGCGCTGCCGGGGTTCCGGCACGAGTCCGCGTTCCCCACCTGGCTCTATCGGGTGACGACGAACGGCGCGCTCGGTCAGGTACGGCGCCGCAAACCGACCGTGCCGCTCGACGAGGGCGACGCCGGGATCGTGCCTGGCCCGGAGGGCCACGTGGTGAGCGCCGAGCAGGTCGGCACGGTGCTGCGCGCGATCGCCGAACTCGACGTCGGCCAGCGGATTCCGCTGATTCTGCGAGAATTCGAAGGGATGACCTACGAGGAGATGGCCGAGGTTCTGGAAGTCGGTGTGCCCGCCTTGCGCGCCCGTCTGCACCGCGCGAGGGTGGCGCTGCTGGCGAAGCTCGGCGAGACTTTCGGGCCGGGGGAACGGTGATGTGCGAGGATCCGCGCGACGACCCCCGGTGGGAGCAGGTGCGCGCCGCCGCGAGCCGCCCCGTGCCGACACCGCCGGGGCTCGTCGAACGCGTGCTCCGTTCGGTCGGCGGCGCCCGCGGCAAGCACACCACGGCACCGCTCGACCTGCCCTCGGCAGGCGGGAAGACCCAGGTGTCGGAACGGGCACTGGTCCTGATGACCAGGAGGCTCGCCGCCGAGATCGGCCAGGACCTCGGCGGGGTCCACGTCTCGGCCGTCGCGCTCGAGGACGACGTGCTCCAGGTGCTGGTGACGATCCGGTTCGGCGTCGAAGCGGCCGCCGCGGAACTGTTGCGGCACCGCGTCACCGCGGCGCTGACCGGCCAGCTCGGCTCGGCCCCGCCCGCGGTCAACGTCCACGTCGTCGACGTCCACCCGGACTGAACCCGGAAGTGATTACCCCGTTCGGGGGACATCGCGGAACGACTCGGCATGCGCGTGTGTCCTGATCGGTGAGAGCGTTAGGAACGCCGCGCGCGCAGGTCGCGTGGCGCCGGTGCGAGAAGGAGCGAACTTCATGGCGCAGCCGAGCGCGAGCAGGCCCGACACCCCGGTGACGGGGTCGTCCCTCAACGAGGAAGGAGCCGCCGGCAAGACCACGATCTCGTCGGTGGTGGTGCAGAAGGTGGCCGGTCTCGCCACCCGTGAGGTGACCGGGATCCACGCGCTGGGCGGCGGGGTCTCGCGGGCCTTCGGCGCGATCCGCGAGCGCATCCCCGGTTCCGGCACGGTCACCACGTCCGGTGTCTCGGTCGAGGTCGGCGATAAGCAGGCCGCGATCGACCTCGACGTGGTCGTCGAGTACGGCGCCCGCATCGTCGACGTCGCGCGGGCGGTGCGCCGCAACGTGATCGGCCAGGTCGAGCAGATCACCGGCCTCGAGGTGATCGAGGTCAACATCGCGGTCAACGACATTCACCTGCCGGACGAGAACGGCGGCGAGACCGAGACCTCGCGGGTCGAATGATGAGCGGGACCCAGACCGGCCTGCTCGCCGGGCTCATCCTCGGCCTCGCCGCGACACAGGGCTTCACCGCGTTCCTGGTGACGCTGGCCGTCGGCGTCATCGGCCTCGTCCTCGGCCGGGTGCTCGACGGCGAACTCGACCTCTCCGACCTGTTCGGCCGGGGCCGCGACAAATGACCGTCCCGCCCGACCCGGACGATCGCGGCACCCTCACCATCGCGCCGTCCGTGGTCCGCAAGATCGCGCAGCACGCCGCGGACCAGGTCGACGGAACCACCGTCGCCGAGCGGCGGATCGTCGGGCTCGGGCTGGGGACCCACGGCGCGAGCGCGAAGGTCGGTGGTGAGGGCAACGACGTCGACCTCGTGCTCGACGTGGCTTTGAAGTACCCGGCACCGGTGCGGCGGATCGTCGGCGATCTGCGCGCCCGGGTCACCGAGGAGGTCGAACGGATCACCTCGTACCAGGTCCGCGACATCTCGGTGACGGTCTCCGCGCTCCTGCCCGACATCGCGCCCCGCGTCCGCTAAGGAGCATCCGCATGCGTTTGTTCGTCCGCCTGCTGTCCGCCCTGATCGGGCTGGTGCTGGCCGCCGCCGGGGTCCTGCTGGCCTTGGAGGTCGGCTGGGGCTGGTGGCGGCCGGGGCGGGGACCGCTGTTCATCCCGTGGGACGACTGGCGCGACAGGCTCGCGGAACTGTCCTGGAGCGCTCCGGCGGTCCGGTACGTCGCGATCGGCGTCGCGATCGTGGGGCTGCTGCTGATCCTGGCGGCGGCCTCGGCCGGGCGGCGCGCGATCCGGCTGACCGATCCGGCGAACGAGGTCAGCGTGACCACGTCACCGCGTTCGCTGGCCCGGCTGGTGGGGGTGACCGTGCGGGCGCAGGACAACGTCGCCGGTGCGAAGGTCACCGCCACCGCCAAGAAGGTCCGTGTCCGCGCGACGAGCCGGATGGAAACCGAAGGGCAGCTGCGACCGCGGCTGCTGGACACGGTTTCCGGCCTCCTCGACGACGTCCCACTGGTGCGGCGGCCGAAGGTGTCCGTCGTCGTCGACTCCCCGAAGGACCGCCGATGACCCGTTCGGTCTCCGCCAAGGCGCTCGGCCGGTCCACCGGCACGGAACGCACCCTGACCGTCCTCATCGGACTCTTCGCGCTGCTCGGCGGGGCCGCGGTGATCGCGGTCGGCGCGGGGTGGCTCGGCACGCACCGCGCCAACCGCTCGCTCGTGGATCCGATCGCGCTCGACTGGCTCTCACAGCACGCGCTCGCCGCCCGCGTCGGCGCGGTCGTGGCCGGTGTCCTCCTGTTGTGGCTGGGACTGTGGTGGTTCTTCCGCTCGTTGCGCCCGGAAGGCCGCCCCGACCTCGAACTCGACGACGACCTCGTGGTGACCTCCTCCGCCATCTCCGAGGCCGTCCGCGCCGACGCCGAGACGATCGACGGTGTCGGACGCGCCAGGGTCCGCGCGGTCGGCGACAGCGACGCCCCGGCGCTGCGGATCACACTTTGGCTGAGCGAAGGCACCGACCTGAAACGGGTGTGGGAGCAGCTCGACCTCACCGTGCTGGCCCGCGCGCGGGAATCGCTCGGTGTCGACGTGCTGCCGACCGCCGTCCGGCTCGAACTCGACACGGGAGCACCGCAACGGGTGCGCTGAACACGGGGTTGGGACAAGAATGGCCGTCATGTCGCTTCCCTTGACACCGCCAGTGAAACCGATGCTCGCCAAACCGGCGAAGGCGATCCCCGATTCCGGCGGTCTGCTGTTCGAGCCGAAGTGGGACGGGTACCGCTGCCTGGTGTTCCGCGACGGCGACGAGCTGACCTTGCAGTCGAGGTCGGAGAAGCCGCTCAACCGGTACTTCCCCGAGGTCGTCGAGCGGCTGAAGGCGGCGCTGCCCGAGCGGATCGTGCTCGACGGCGAACTGGTGGTCGGCCGGGACGGGAAGCTGGACTTCGACGCGCTCACCGACCGGATCCACCCCGCCGAAAGCCGGATCACCCTGCTGGCGGAGCAGACCCCGGCGGAGTTCATCGCGTTCGACCTGCTGGCGCTCGGCGACGAGTCCTATCTGGACGAACCGACGTCGAAACGCCGGGAACGGCTGGAGAAGCTGGCCTCCGACGGCATCCACCTGACCCCGGCCACCTCGGATCCGGCGATCGCGCGGCACTGGTTCGAGTTGTTCGAGGGCGCCGGGCTCGACGGCGTCATCGGCAAACCGCTCGACGAGCCGTACACCCCCGGCAAACGCGTGCTGCTGAAGTACAAGCACTCGCGCACCGCCGACTGCGTGCTCGCGGGACTGCGGTGGCACGTCGACGGCGAAGCGGGCGAGATGGTCGGCTCGTTCCTGCTCGGGCTCTACGACGAGGACGGCGTGCTGCACCACCCCGGCGTCGTCGGGTCGTTCCCGGTCACCCGGCGGCGTGAACTGGCCGAGGAGCTGGCGCCGCTGGTCACCGACGGGGCCGATCACCCGTGGCTGGGCGACAACGTGCGGGAGCACCAGCGAATCCCCGGCGGGATCACCCGATGGAAGTCCAAGGAAGCGCCGTGGGTGCCGCTGAAGCTGGAAAAGGTGGTCGAGGTCGGCTACGAGCACACCGAAGGCGGCTATCCGTCGCGGTTCCGCCACACCGCGCAGTTCAAGCGCTGGCGTCCCGACCGCGAACCGGATTCCTGCACCTACGCCCAGCTCGAAGAGGTCGCCCGGTACGACCTGGACGCGGTGTTCCGCGGCGAGGTCAAACGCACCCGCTAACCGGGGTCTGACACACCACCTGCGAAGCTCACCCACGAGCTTTGTCATGCCCTGGAAGTGAGGACCAGCCCGTGAGCACCGCCCGCCGCACGCCACGGCTGTTCCTGATGACGGCCATGGTCGCGACCGTGCTCGCGGGCTGCACGGCCGGGCCGTCGGTCCGGCCGGCGGTGATCGACAACGACGGCAAACCCGCTCCCGGCGGCTCGTCGGCGGCGCAGCCGGTGCCGCTGCCGCCGCTCACCGAACCGCGGTCGCCGTCGATCAAATGGGAGGACTGCGACGAGGCGACCCGGCAACGGCTGGGCCAGCCGTCCGTGCCGGACACGCTGAAGTTCTCCTGCGCCAGGGTGCCGACCACCCTCGACGCGCCGGACCTGCCCGGCCGCGGCCTCTCGCGGATGTCGGTGGTCAAGACCGGGGGCGGGCCGATCCCGCTCGTCGTGGTCAACGACGTCGACGGGGAACCCGGGTCGCTGTACGCCGCGCGGCTGGCCGCGGCGCTGCCGCCCGAGTACCTGCGGAAGTTCTCCCTGATCGGCGTGGACCGGCGCGGCACCGGGTCTTCCGCGCCGGTGCAGTGCGTCCCGGCGGAGATCCGCACCGACCTGCTCGGCGGCGATCCGGCCGCCGGCGACCTCGAAGCCGTGGTCGACGCGGCCCGCAGGGCGGGCCAGCAGTGCGCGATCGAACTGGACGACTCGCAGGTCGCGATGGACAGCTGGCGGACCGCGGGCGACCTCGACGAACTTCGGGAGCAACTGGGGTTGGACAAGCTGCACGCGCTGGGACGCGGTGACGGCTCGAAGGTCCTCGCCGAATACGCCGTGCGGTTCCCCGCGCAGGTCGGCCGCGTCATGCTCGACGGGCTGCCCGATCCGGCCCCCGACGCGGCCGCCGTCCAGGAATCCGTCGCCGCGAGCGCGCAGGCCACCCTCGACGCGTTCGGCGCCGACTGCATCGCCAAGGGCTGCCCGATCGGCGACGCCCGTGCGGCGGTGACCGCCGTCGCGGACCGGCTCCGCGCCACCCCCGCGACGACCACCGACGGGGTGGAGATGACGCCGGGGATCGCGCTGTACGCCGTCTATTCCGGGCTCGCGCAACGCTCCCGCTGGGTGGAACTCGCCGAGGCGCTCAAGACCGCGCAGACCGGCGACGTCACGCCGCTGGCCGCGTTCGCCGATCCGGTGCTGAAGGACTCCCGGGCGCGGCCGTCCCGGCTGGACGGCACGCTCGCGACCAAGTGCAACGACAGCGCGACGCGGCTCTCGGCCGAAGAACTCACGCGAGTGACCACGACCTTGCGCGACAAGTACCCGCAGTTCGGCGTCTTCGCCACGCAGCAACTGGCGTGGTGCAGCCCGTGGCCGGTCCGCCGCGAACCGCTCCCGCCCGCCGGCGCCCCGGGCGCCCCGCCGATCCTCGTCGCGGGCACCGCGACCGACCCGGTCACGCCGGAGCAGGGCACCAGCCGGGCCGCCGACCAGATGCCGAGCGCGGTGACGATCACGTGGCAGGGCGCCGGGCACGGCGCGCTGAGCCTCTCCGCCTGCGTCAGCGATGCGACGCGGGCTTTCCTGATCGACGGGAAGACTCCCGTGGACGGAACTCTCTGCCCGGCCTGAGCCTGCCTGGGCGGCCCGCGCTACTGCCGGTAGGACTCCACCTCGGAGATCGGTCGCGGAGCGGCCTGGTCCGGGTCCTCGTCGAACTCGACGCGTGCCCGCCGCTGCCGCAGCAGGTCCCAGCACTGGTCCAGCTGCTGCTCCACATCCGCGAGCCGGGACCGGTCGTCCGAACTGAGCCCGGACCCGATCGCCCGCGAGCGGAGTTCGTGCTCCACGCTGACCAGCTCGTCGATCCGGCTGAGAATGTCTCCGTCGGCCATGCGCACCTCCTTCTGAGTTGCTCCATGAGAGACGCTACGCGCTCTCGCGGGAATGTGCGTCCGGCCTGTTTCGTTACGCCGACATGAGCACAGTTGAGCTGACCGCCGCCAACTTCGATCAGGTCGTGTCCGAGAACGACTTCGTGATCATCGACTTCTGGGCGGGCTGGTGCATGCCGTGCCGCCAGTTCGCGCCGACCTACGAGAAGGTGTCGGGCAACCACGACGACATCGTGTTCGCGAGCGTCGACACCGAGGCCGAGCAGCAGCTGGCCGCCGCCTTCGACGTGCGCTCGATCCCCACGCTCGCGGTGATCCGCGACAAGACGGTCATCTACGCGCAGCCCGGCGCGCTCCCGGAGAAGACGCTCGAAGACCTGATCCAGCAGGCGCGCGACATCGACATGGACAAGCTCAAGGAAGAGGCCCAAGAAGCCTGAGCCGAAAAGAAAGGGGCCCTCCCTGGCGGATTTCGCCGGGAAGGGCCCCTTCGCATTTCAGCGGAACCGTGCCACCGGGGACCGGGTCAGCCCCGGGTGGCGAGTCCGCGCAGGAAGAACGCCAGGTTCGCCGGGCGTTCCGCCAGCCTGCGCATGAAATAGCCATACCATTCGTCGCCGTAGGGGACGTACACGCGCATCGTCTTGCCGTCGCCCGCGATCCGGCGCTGCTCTTCGGGACGGATCCCGTACAGCATCTGGAATTCGTGGTCGTCCGCCTTGCGGCCGGTGTCCATCGCCAGCTTCTCGGCGATCGCGATCATCCGCGGGTCGTGCGAGGCGACCATCGGATAACCCTTGCCCCGCATGAGAATTTTCAGGCAGCGCACGTAGGACTTGTCCACTTCGGACTTGTCCTGGAACGCGATCTCTTCAGGTTCGGCGTAAGCGCCCTTGCACAGCCGGACGCGGGAGCCCTCCCCGGCGAGGTCGCGGCAGTCCTGTTCGGTCCGCCGCAGGTAGGCCTGCAGCACCGCGCCGACCCACGGGTACTCGGTGCGCAATTCGCGCAGGATGCCCAGCGTCGAGTCCGTGGTGGTGTGGTCCTCCATGTCGAGCGTCACCGTGGCACCGACCGCTTCGGCCGCCGCGCAGATCTTGCGGGCGTTCTCCAGCGCGACCTTCTCGCCGTCGGCGGGCAGGAACTGGCCGACCGCGGACAGCTTCACCGAGACGTCCGCGCCGAACGCGAGGCCGTCGGCCGCCAGCGCGGACAGCAGATCCTCGTAGGCGCGGACGGTCGTGGCGGCCTGCTCGGCGTCGGTGGTGTCCTCGCCGAGGTGGTCGAGGGTGACCCGAAGGCCGTCGTCGGCCAGTTCGCGGACCACCCGGGCGGCCTCGGGCGTCCCGGCGCCGGCGACGAACCGGCTCACCACCGATCGGGTGGCGGGGACGACCTCGACCAGCTTGCGCATCCGCTGGGATCGAGCGGCGGCGAGCAGCGGGGCACGCAACATCACGGACTCCTGAGAACTCAGCCCTGGTGGGGGTAACGGACGGAGGTGGGCGGAACGAAGGTCTCCTTGACCGAGCGCGGGCTCGTCCAGCGGAGGAGGTTGAACACCGAACCGGCCTTGTCGTTGGTGCCGGAAGCGCGGGCACCGCCGAAGGGCTGCTGGCCGACGACGGCGCCGGTCGGCTTGTCGTTGACGTAGAAGTTGCCGGCGGCGAAGCGCAAGGCCTCGGCCGCCTTCGCGACGGCCGTGCGGTCGTTGGCGATGACGGCGCCGGTGAGCGCGTAGTCGGCGGTCTCGTCGACCAGCTTCAGCACGTTGTCGAAGCCCTCGTCGGTGGCGTCGTCGTAGACGTGGATCGAGAGGATCGGGCCGAAGTACTCGGTGCGGAAGATCTCGTGCTCCGGGTTGTCCGAAACGAGGATCGTCGGGCGCACGAAGTAGCCGACGCTGTCGTCCGCGGTGCCACCGGCGATGACCTCGACCTCAGCGTCCTCCGCGGCGCTGGCCAGCACGGCGGCGTGCTTGTCGAAGGTGCGGCGGTCGATCACGGCGCCACCGAAGTTGCTCAGGTCGTTGACGTCGCCGTAAGTGATGGCCTCGGTCTCGGAGACCAGCTCGTCCTTCAGGCTCGCCCAGAGCGAGCGCGGCACGTAGGCGCGGGACGCGGCCGAGCACTTCTGGCCCTGGTACTCGAAGGCGCCGCGGATCAGCGCGGTGCGCAGGATGTCGACGTCGGCCGAGGCGTGCGCGAGCACGAAGTCCTTGCCGCCGGTCTCGCCGACCAGGCGCGGGTACGAGCGGTAGCCGGAGATGTTGGCGCCGACGGTGCTCCACAGGTGCTGGAACGTCGCGGTGGACCCGGTGAAGTGGATCCCGGCCAGGTCGCGGTGGGTCAGGGCGACCTCGGAGACGGCCTTGCCGTCACCCGGAAGCAGGTTGATGACGCCCGGCGGCATACCGGCCTCTTCGAGCAGCCGCATCAGCATGTGCGCGGCGTAGCTCTGCGTCGGCGACGGCTTCCACAGCACGACGTTGCCCATCAGCGCGGGCGCGGTCGGCAGGTTGCCGGAGATCGCGGTGAAGTTGAACGGGGTGATGGCGTACACGAAGCCCTCCAGCGGGCGGTGCTCCATCCGGTTCCAGATACCGGGCGAGCTGACCGGCTGCTCGGCGAGGATCTGACGGCCGAAGGCGACGTTGAACCGCCAGAAGTCGATCAGCTCGCAGGCGGAGTCGATCTCGGCCTGGAAGGCGGTCTTCGACTGGCCGAGCATGGTGGCGGCGTTCAGCTTGGCACGCCACGGGCCCGCCAGCAGGTCGGCGGCACGCAGGATGATCGCGGCGCGGTCGTCGAAGGACAGCGCGCGCCAGCCGGGGGCGGCGGCCTTGGCCGCGGCGATCGCGTCGTGGGTGTCCTGCGCGGTCGCGCTGTGGATGACACCCAGCACGGCCTTGTGGTTGTGCGGCTGGACGACGTCGATCTTCTCGCCGCCGCCCTTGCGCTGCTCACCACCGATCGTGGCGGTGATGTCGATGGGGTCGGCGTTGCCCAGCGACTTGAGCGCGCCCTCGAGTTCAGCGCGCTCAGCGCTGCCCGGTGCGTAGTTCAGCACCGGTTCGTTCTTCGGGGCGGGGGTCTGGGTCACGGCGTCCACTGACTGCTCCTGACTTCACTTCGCCGGTTAGAGGTCTCACCCCGAACGGTAGACCGGACGTCTCCGCTTCGGCTTGTCCGACTGGCTAGAATCAAGGTGACCATCTTGTCCGATCGGCTAATTCGGGTGATGACAGCGACTACAGCGACTACGGAAACGACCACTGTCGCGTCACTGCGGCATGTCCTCGCCACGCTCGGGGAACCGCTGGTCAGGGTGCTCGCGGCACCGAGTGGGCTCGGGATCGAGGTGGGGGACGTCGTCATCCACGACCCGGAGGATCCACCCGACGCCCATCCGGGTGATCTCGTCCTGCTGATCGGAGCCCGCGGCCGGGCCGCCGCGGGCGCGATCCGGGCGGCGGGACGGTCGGGCGCGGCCGCCGTGGCGGTCAAGAACGGCTCGCCGGTCGTGAACGTCGCGGCCGACTCCGCCATCGCGCTGATCGAGGTCGGCCACGAGGCACGCTGGGAACAGGTCGAAGCGCTGGCCAGGGGCGTCGTGGACGCGGCCCGCGCCGGGGGCGAGGCGGACAGCGGCGAGGTGCTGGGCGATCTGTTCTCGCTCGCGCAGACCATCGCGACGCTCACCGGCGGCCTGGTCAGCATCGAGGACACCGCGAGCCGCGTGCTGGCCTATTCGCGGGCAGGTGACGAGGTGGACGAACTGCGCCGCCTCTCGATCCTCGGCCGCGAAGGCCCGGAACGGTACCTCGCGATGCTGCGCGAATGGGGCATCTACCAGCGGCTTCGCGCTGGGGAAGGCATCGTCCGCATCGACGAACGACCGGATCTCGGCATCCGGCGCCGGATCGCGGCCGGGATCCACGCCGGATCGCAGCCCTTGGGCACGATCTGGGTCCAGGAGGGCGCGCATCCGCTCACCGAAAGCGCGGAAATCGCGTTGCTCGGCGCGAGCCGGGCGCTCGCGCCCCAGTTGATCCGGCACCGGACCCTGCCGAGCCCGGAACTCCGGCTGCGGGAGGACCTGCTGGCGGGATTGCTCGACGGCCGCCTCGAAGTCGAGTCCGTGGCCGACGACATCGGCGCGGATCCCGGGAAACCGGCCGTGGTGCTGGGGTTCTCGCTCCCCCGCGACCGGGCGGCGACCGACCGGCAACTGCGGCGAGCCGAACTGGTGCACCTGATCACCGTGCACACCGCCGCGTACCGGCGGAGCGCGCTGGTGAGCGTGATCGGCGGCCGGGTCTACGCGCTCCTGCCGGATCTGCCCGAGCACGCCGAGACGCGGATCCTGGCGCTGGCGAAGGAAATCGTCGGCACCGCGCAACGACATCTCGACGTCCGGGTGCGCGCCGCGCTGGGCGGTGTCGTGCCACGTCTCTCCGACGCGGCGGCCTCGCGTGGCGACGCGGACCGCGTGCTCGCGACGATGGCGCGCGGGCACGGGACCGCGGACGTCGCCTCACTGGCCGACGTCCGCGCCGAGGTCCTGCTGTCCGAAGTGCTCGCTTTTCTCGGCGACCAACCGAGAATCCGCGACCCTCGGTTGCTCGAACTGATCGCGCACGACGCCGAGCACGGCGGCATCCTGGTGCCCGCCGTACTCGCCTACCTCGACGCGTTCGGCGATGTCCGGCGCGCGGCGCGCGAGCTGAACATCCACCCGAACACGGTGCGGTACCGGGTGCGGCGTGCCGCCGGGGTGTCCGGGATCGACCTGGACGACCCGGCGCAGCGCATCCTCACCCAGCTTCTCCTGCGTCTCTAGACCGCGTTTCGTCCTCTGGTTGCGGTAGTACGCGTCACGAACTACCGCAACCAGAGGACGAAACGCGGAGATCACGACGCCGCGGCGAGACTGCGAAGCCCGGCGACTTCGGCGAGGGCTCGGTAGGAATCCAACCGCTCGGTCTGGTCGAAAGTACTGGTGGTCACCAGAATCTCGTCGGCGCCGGTCTTGGCGACGAGGTCGGCCAGCCGATCGCCGACGTCGTCCGGGGTGCCGGCGATCTGACCGTCGAGCGCCCGGTCCAGTCTCTCCCGGTCCCGTTCGGACAGTGACGCCGTGAGGATCTCCTCGACCGGCGACAGCGGCGGGAAAACCCCGTGCGTGCGCGAGTAGACGGTCGACCACGCTTCGGGGATCAGCAGTCGTCGCGCGGCTTCGGCGGTCTCGGCGACCGCGATCGCCGTGGACACCACGACATACGACCGCGAAGCCTGCGCGGAGGGACGGAAGCCGGAGCGGTAACCCTCGATGGCTTCGAGCAGCGGTCCCTCGCCCCGGACCGGCGCGATCACCAGTGGCAGCCCCAGTTCCGCGGCCAGCCGCGCCCCGGCACCGGTGGCCAGCAGGAACGCGGGCACGCGCAGCCCTTCCGCCGGAATGGCGTGCACGCCCGGATACGCCGTCTGGTCACCCGTGAGGAAGCCCAGCAGTTCCCGGACCTGCTCGCCGAAGCGGTCGGCGTCGTCCTTCTCGTGCCCAAGTGCTTGGCGGACCCCACCGGTGAACCCGACCGACCGGCCCAGTCCCATGTCGATCCGGCCGGGGAACAGCGATTCGAGGACACCGAACTGTTCCGAGACCACCAGCGGCCGGTGGTTCGGCAGCATCACGCCGCCGGTGCCGACGCGGATCCGCTCGGTCGCCGAGGCGACCGCGGCCGCCAGCACCGTGGGCGCCGAACCGGCGACGCCGGGCACGCTGTGATGCTCGGAGACCCAGAACCGGTGATAGCCCAGCGCTTCGATGTCCCGCGCGAAGGCGACCGTGTCCCGCAACGCGCGGGGCGCGTCGCCACCGCGGCGGGTCGGGGACCGGTCCAGTACCGAAAGCGTGATCACCCTCGGATCAACGCGTCCGGCCCCGGCGGGCATTCCCCGCTCAGGGGCGCCAGCGCTCGCTGTAGTCCGGGTGGTCGGCGTGGGGCAGGGCGAGCAGCCGCAGGGTCAGGCACCAGTTCGGGCCGGCCTCGTCGGCGGGCACGTTGCACGTCTCGCACCAGTACTCGTTGCCGTACAGGGGGAATCCCGGGACCTTTTCCGTAACGGTGGTGCGGTGCGCCTGCAGGAGCCGCCGGGTCGCCTCGATCTCGTTGATCATCTGGTTGACCACGTCGAGTTCGATGTCGTTCAGTGACCGGATCTTCTTTTCGATGACGACCTTGGTCTCACCGCGATTGAGCGATTCGCTGATCTCGGTTTTCTTGACCGCCTGCATGATCAACGCCTGGCGCTGTCCGACACGCGCGGCGAGAAAGGCGATCAGGTCGTCCACAGGCACTCCTTCGTCTCCCCCAGCGTAAGCGTTCGGCGGGGAATGTCGCTGGCAGGAGACCCGCCGTTACGACTGGGCCGCACGCGTCACACAGTCTCGTATCGGTTCGCCGCGCGGCGGTGACTGGTTTCTGGATCGACACGAAAGCGCAATCACTCCGCGAGCAAACCGGAGAAGAGACTGATGAAGAGTACGAATCGGTCACCGATACCGCACGCGTCGTCACGAAATACGTTCCCGTAACTACGTAGTCATAGTTGCGCAGTTTTAACTGCGCAACTTACCCTGCGGACATGGACACGACCGGCGCACGCGCGGCCCACGACATCCGCGTCGCCTTCAGCAGGCTCCGGCGCCGCTTGCGGGAGAACTACGGCCGCGATGACCTCACGCCGTCCCAGACGTCCGTGCTCAGCCGTCTCGACAAAGACGGCGAAGCGTCGGTCAGCGACCTGGCCGCCCTCGAAGGCATCCGTCACCAGTCGGTGGCCACCACCGTCGGCGTCCTGGTGGAGCGGGGGCTGGCCGCCCGTCGGCAGGACCCCGAGGACGGACGGCGTCAACTGGTCTTCGTCACCGACAACGGCCACACCTTCCTCGAAGAGCGCCGTCGCGCCGGGGAAGGCTGGCTCGCCCGGGTCCTGGAAACGCGGTGCACCGAAGCGGAGCGCCGCACGCTGATCGAAGCGGCGGCCGTACTGGAACGGGTCGTGCGGCGATGAGCGCGGGCTTCGACCGGCGGCTCCTGCCTCCGATGATGCTGGGCGCGGCCCTCAACCCGGCCAACTCCCCGATCATCTCGGTGTCCCTGGTGCCGATCAACATCCCGCCAGCGGCGCGTTCTTCGGTCAGCGTGCCGACAGTGGCGGACTGCATCACCTGGCCGTGTTCATGCTCATCGCCGGCGTGCTGTTCCTCGCGCTGACCGCTCACTGGGCCGCGTCGGCCGGGCTTAGGTGTCGTCGCGCGCCTTGCTGGGCTGGACCCGCTTCGGTTCACCAGGCATTTTCGGGTAGTCCGGTGGATACGGCATCTCGCCGAGGCCGTGGTCGCGCTCGTCCCGCGCGTACCACTCCAGCAGCGTTTCGATGCCGAACGCCTGCTCGTCCATCGGCCCGTGGAGGTCGCCGCGCTCGGCGTAGAAGGCTCCGGCGGTGAGGACGTCGAAGTCGTCCGGGTCGACCTCGGTCAGCAGGTCCCAGGTGAGCGGGGTGGACACGGTGGCACGCGGGGTGCCGCGGACCGACCACGCCGAGGCCACCGTGCGGTCGCGCGCGGCCTGGTTGTAGTCGATGAAGACCCGGCCCCCGCGTTCTTCCTTCCACCACGCGATCGTCGCCTTCTCGGGGATCCGGCGCTCGACCTCGCGCCCCAGCGCGATCACCGCGTGACGGACGTCGATGAAGTCCCATTCGGGCCGGATACGCACCAGGACGTGCACGCCGCGGCCGCCCGACGTCTTCGGATAGCCGACGAGACCGGCCGAGTCGAGCACCTCACGCACCACGCCGGCGACCTCGACCGCGTCGCTGAACCCGGCCTCGTCCGGCGGGTCGACGTCGATGCGGAGTTCGTCGGGGTGGTCGACGTCGGGACGCCGCACCGGCCACGGGTGGAAGTCGAAGGTGCCCAGATTCGCCGCCCAGGCGAACACGGCGGCCTCGGTCGGGCAGACCTCCTCGGCGGTCCGGCCCGACGGGAAGGTGATCTTCGCGGTCTCCACCCACTCAGGGGCGCCTTTCGGCACACGCTTGGCGTAGAACCACTCGCCCTCGACGCCGTCGACGTAGCGCTTCAGCGTCGTCGGCCGCTCCCCGACAGCGCGCAGCAACGGCTCGCCGACCGCGACGTAGTGCTCCACGACCTGGCGCTTCGTGATCCCGCGGGCCGGGAAGTACACCTTGTCCGGGCTGGACACCCGGACCTTGCGCTCGCCTGCCTCGACCTCGATCGGCTCACCGTTCTTGGGCATGCGCCCACCGTAGCCAGTCCGGCGCGGCTCAGGGCCGCGGATCGTTCTTCAGAATTGCCATCGTGACCACGTCATGCCATTCGCCGTCCCACCACAGGGCTTCCCGCTGAAGTCCCTCGCGGACGAACCCGCACTTCTCGTACACACGCTGGGCCCGCGGGTTGAAGTCGAACACCTCCAGCGAGACGCGATGGACGCCGACAACGTCGAACGCGAAGTCCAGGATCAGCTTCGTCGCTTCGGTGCCGTAACCCTTGCCGAAGACGTCCGGCCCGGTCAGCGCGATCCGGAACGCGGCCGAGCGGTTGTCCCCGTCGAAGTCCGAAAGCACGACCTCGCCGAGGTAGCCGCGATCCTCCTTGCGCAGGATCGCGTAGTCGGCCCTGTCGTCGAGACCCGGCCGCGAGGCCAGCCACGTGCGGATCTGATCTTCGGTGAAGACGGTGTGCGTGCCGGTCAGCCGGATGGTCTCCGGCTCCCGCAACGCCCGCCAGGCGGGCTCGAAGCAGGACTCGTCGAGCTGCGCCAGCACGATGTTCTCGCCGGTGAGTTCGGGCTGCGTCCGCAGCGCCTCGGTATCGATCACAGCGAATACCGTACGGTTGACGCAGTGTCCGGCCGTACCAAAGTGATTCTCGCGCTCACCGTGCTCGCCCTCTTCGTGGCGGCCGCGGTGCTCCTGCCGATCCCGAGCCCGGCCGGACTGCGGGCCTGGGCCGCCGGACTCGGCCCGGCCACACCGCTGGTGTTCTTCCTGCTCTACTCGGTACTGACGGTGGCGCCGATCCCGCGCACCGTGTTCAACCTGGCGGGCGGCCTGCTGCTCGGCGCCACGACGGGCATCGTCGTCGGCATCCTGGCGACCACGGTCGCCTCCGGGCTCTCGTTCGCCCTTTCGCGGGCACTCGGCCGTGATCTGGTCACCCGGCATCTGCACCGGGCCAAGGTGCGCGCGGTCAACGACCGGCTCTCCGACGGCGGGGTTCTGGCGATCACCTCCTTACGGCTGATCCCGATGGTGCCGTTCGCTCCTTTCAGTTACCTGTGCGGAGTGTCGTCGGTCCGTTTCGTCCCGTATCTGATCGGGACCGCGCTCGGCAGCCTGCCGGGGACGGTCGCGGTCGTCGTCCTCGGCGACGCCCTGACCGGGGAAACACCGCCCGCTCTGCTGATCTGTTACGCCGTCTTCGCCGCCGCCGGGGCCATCGGGCTGATCAGGGTCTTCCGGCGGAAGGCCGTTCCGGCGGCCGAACCGGTCGGCGAGGAAGAAACGCCCGCGTCCGCATCGGCAAGCTGACGGGGATCCGAAACCGCCGCCCGCTACACTCGATCGGGTGCGCGGGACCAGCACGACCGCGTAACGCCACCATCACCCCGGGCCTTGTTCGTCAAAGAATGTGTCAGGAGCAGTCGCCATCGACACCGGTCAGCTGATCGCCGGGCACTACCGCCTGGTCGAGCAAATTGGTAGCGGTGCCATGGGGGTGGTCTGGCGCGCCATCGATGTCCGCCTCGAGCGCTCGGTGGCGGTCAAGCAGATCCTCCCGCAGCCAGGTGTCTCCGAGGCCGAACGCGACAACATGCGCCAGCGCGCCATGCGCGAGGCGAAGAACGCGGCCCGGTTCCAGCACCCGAACGCGATCGTGGTGTTCGACATCGCCGAGCACGGCGGCGATCCCTGCCTGGTGATGGAGTACCTGAACGGCCCGAGCCTCTCCGCGATCATCTCCGATGAAGGCACGCTGCCGCTGGGGCGGGTCGCGAAGATCGGCGAGCAGGTCGCGTCGGCGCTGGTCGCCGCGCACCGCGCCGGGATCGTGCACCGCGACGTCAAGCCTGGGAACATCCTGATCGACGAAGCGGGCACCGCGAAGATCACCGACTTCGGCATCTCGCGCGCGGCGGGCGACATGACGCTCACCCAGACCGGCCTGATCGGCGGCACCCCGGCCTACCTCGCGCCCGAACTGGCGCGGGGCTCGGATCCTGTGCCCAGCTCCGACGTCTTCGCGCTCGGCGCGACGCTCTACCAGGCGATCGAGGGCCAGACGCCGTACGGGAACAGCTCCAACCAGCTCGCGCTGCTGTACGCGGCCGCGAACGGGCAGATCAACCCGCCGCAGCAGGCGGGTGCCGCGACCGCGCTGCTGATGAGCCTCCTGCGCACCGAACCGACCGAACGCCCGACCATGGCCGAGGCCAGGGAGCGGCTCGCCGCGCTGGCGGCGAACGAATCCGGCGTGGGCACGGCGGCCTCGCCGCGGCTTTTCGGGGCGGGCGGCGGCAGACAGCCCGCCGTGCCCGACACCCCTGGGCACGGCGTCCCCGGCGGGGACCGGCCACCGTGGCAGCGGACCGAGAGGCAGGCCCAGTCGTCCGCGACCCCTCCACTGTCTCCTCCCGCCAAGCAGCACACGCCGACCGCCGCGTTCATCCCGATGCGCTCACCGGCGGCCCCGCCGAACACCCCGCCGCGCCCGGTCGCCGCGATGAGCCCGCCGCCGTCGGCGGCCGCCCCGATGCGGCCGTCGCCGGCGAAGTCCTCGGACGGCAAGCGCAAAGCCGTCCTGTTCGCGGGCGCCGGCGCCGCGGTCGTGGTGATCGCGGTGATCGTGTTCCTGGTGCTGAACTCCGGCAACGGCGGCACCGGCGGCCAGAGCGGCAACAACGCCGGGGCGAACCCGCAGACCTCCGCTCCGGCGACGCCGTCGAAGAGCGCCTCCAAGAGCAGCCCGCCTCCGTCCTCCGCGCCTTCGAACGGCGGCAAGATCGAGTACCGGCCCGCCGGGGAACGCGTCGTGGACTTCTACAGCAACGCGGGCTCGCCCACAGGCTGGGCGATGCTGACTCCCGACGCCCAAGCGGCGTACGGCGACCAGGCGAAGTATCAGGAGTACTGGGCGACGCACCAGCTGAGCAGCTACAAGGGTGCCAACGCCACCAAGGGCAACAACCCCGACGGTTCGGTGGACATCACCATCAACCTCACGTTCAAGTCCGGTGGCTCCGAAGCGAAGACCGTCCGTGTCATCGACGGCGGCGGTGGCCAGCTGCTGATCGCCGGTGACACCCGCAGCGCACAGGGTGACCAGTAGCACCCGGCGCGTGGCGGTGGTGAGACCCGCCTCGCTGGTGGTAGGCCAATCGCCGCTCGTGGCTTACTGTTGCCGGTATGGCCGATAGCGGACCTTTCGGACCTGGTCAGAATCCTCGTTTCGACGAGGACCTGGTAGGTCTCGACCCGTACGACCCCGAAGCTCGCGCCTTCGCCGAGCATCTGGACCGCATCGAACGCTGCGGCCCGAACTTCACCGTGGAAGCCTGCCTCGACGGTGTCTCCGATTTCGCCGACTCCAGCAACCGCCTCGGTGGTCTGCGCTGGTGGATTTCGGCACTGGTGGTGATCCTCATCGTGCTCGGCGTGATGGTCACCGCATGGGACATCATCGGCCGGGCCATCGCCTGGCTCTCGGGGTAACGTGGAACCGGTGAAAGGCATGAAACCCGTTGTCGGAGCCACGCCGCGCGTGGTCAAGTCCGAGCAGGAATGGCGGGAACAGCTCAGCCCCGACGAGTACGCCGTGCTCCGCCAGGCGGGCACCGAGCGCCCCTTCACCGGTGAGTACACCGACGAGAAGACCACCGGTGTCTACCAGTGCCGCGCCTGTGGTGCTGAGCTGTTCCGCAGCGACACGAAGTTCGAGAGCCACTGCGGCTGGCCCTCGTTCTACGACCCGGCCGATACCGACGCCGTCCTCCTCCGTGAGGACACGGCCATGGGGATGCGCCGGATCGAGGTGCTGTGCAAGTCGTGCCACAGCCACCTCGGGCACGTCTTCGAAGGCGAGGGATACGCCACGCCGACGGATCAGCGGTACTGCATCAACTCGATCTCGCTGACGCTCGTTCCCGAGTCGTAACCAACCGAAGCGAACCACCGCCCTCTCCGATGCGTTCACGAGGAACAGAACAGCGTCGGGGAGGGCGGTGTTCGCTGTACGACCCTCGAGGTTCCAGTGTCCGCGGGGACGATCACGGCTTCTGACGGCCCAACTGCCGTCACGAAAGTCCACGCAGGCTGTTCGAATCACGGAACCACGGCCGGACGGAAAAGCGTCCGACCACGGTGAAGGCACCTGCTCGTGAAAGGCCCGTGCGATGGACGACACCTGGGGCATCCCCGGACCCACTTTCCTGGCGATCTACGCCGCGTTGCTGGCGCTGCCGCTGGTCATCGGTCTCTTGTGGACGATCGCGGTCAAGCTGGGCCATAAGGCACCGCGTGCCGCGGTGAGCGGATCGCGGCCGACGGCGTACGAACTCGCCTACCTCGCCGGTGGCCCGGACCGCGTGGTCGACACGGCCATCGCGGCGCTGGTCGACCGCGGGACGCTGCGGATCAGCAGCTCGCGGAAGCTCCAGCTCGCGGGCCCCGTACCGGCCGACCCCATCGAACAGGCCGTCGCCAAGAGCGCCAGGCCGGGTCACAACTCCACGACCCGCGGCATCCGCGACCGCCTGCGGATGTCGGGGCCGATGCAGGCGCTCGGCAAGGACCTGGAGGCGCGGGGCCTGGTCGTCGTCGACAAGAAGCCGCAGGTCCGCCAGGTCGTGTTCAGCATCTACCTCGGCGCGCTGATCCTCGGTGTGGTGCGCCTGATCGCCGGGATCGTCAGTGACCACCCCGTCGGTTTTCTGAGCTTCCTGGTGATCGTCGCCGGGGTCGCGACCCTCCTCGCCCGTGCCGCCAGGAACAAGCGAGTCGGCACTCGCCCGACCAGTGAGGGCCACCGGATCGTCGGCCGCGCCAACGCCGAATTCTCGAGGGAGCGCGGGCGCGGCATCACCGGCGGGCCCGCCGTGGGTGGCGCCCTGCTGGGCGGTGTCGCGGTGGCGGTCGCGCTGGGCGGGCTCGCCTACTACCCGGACGAAGAGCTGAGCGCCGCGCTGATCCCGCCGCCCCTCTCGGGTGGCTTCGGTGGCGGTGGTTCGTCCGGCGGCAGCACCTGTGGCACCGGTGGATCCTCGTGCGGCAGCGGGAGTTCCTGTGGTGGCAGCTCGTGCGGCGGCGGGGGCTGCGGTGGCTGACGGGCCGGGTCACCTCGGCATCGGCATCGGGTGGCGGCACGAACTCGACCTGTCGATCGCGCGGCTGCCCGGCGTCGACTGGGTCGAGGTCGTCGCCGAAAACCTGCACGCCGGGCATCTTCCCGAGACGCTGGTCGCCCTGCGGGACAAGGGGATGCCGGTGCTGCCGCACGCGGTCTCGCTGTCGCTGGGCGGGGCCGAACCGCTGGACACCGCGCGCGTCGAGCACCTCGCGGAGATCACCCGCGAACTCGGCGCGCCGATGGCCAGCGACCACGTGTGCTTCGTGCGCGCGGGCGGCCTCGACTCGGGTCACCTGATGCCGCTCCCCCGCACCCGGGAAGCGCTCGACGTCCTGGTGGACAACGTCAAGCTGACCCAGTCCATCGTGGGCGCGCCGTTCGCGGTGGAGAACATCGCGGCGGTGCTGGAATGGCCGGACGCGAAGTTCTCCGAGTCGGAGTTCCTGCGGGAGCTGACCGACCGGACCGACTGCCTGCTGATCATCGACGTCGCCAACCTGTACGCCAACGCCCGCAACCTCGGCACCGATCCCGGACGGTTCCTCGACGAGATCCCGTGGGAACGGCTCGCGTACGCGCATATGGCGGGCGGCGTCGAACGCGACGGCGTCTACCACGACACGCACGCCCATCCGGTGGTCCCGGAGGTGCTGGACCTGCTGCGTGAACTGCGGCGGCGCACCGAGCCGCCCGGTGTGCTGCTGGAACGCGACGACGACTACCCACCTGACAGCGAACTGGCGGCGGAACTGGCCGCGCTGCGGGAAGCGGTCACGCCGTGACTTCGCCACGGGAGCGGCTCGCCGGGCAGCAAGCCGAGCTGCTCAAGGCGCTCCTCGCCGGAGGCGACGCCCCGGCGGGCTTCGACGCGGACAGGCTCCGCATCGAGGCGAACGTGCTGCGCACCAAGCAGGGCAGGCTCACCGCGTTCCTGCGGCCGGACCTCGCGGAAGCACTCGGCGACCGGTTCGCCGCCCTGTTCCGCGAGTACGCGGCAGGCCATCCGAAGACCGACACGATCCGCGCGCGGGCCTACGCGGACGAGTTCGGCACCTGGCTCGTCGACCGCGGCGAGGTACCCAAACCCCGGGGCCGGTTCGCGAGCTGGCTACGCCTACGCCGCGTTTAGTCCTCTAAATGCGGTGATCACCAGACCGGGCGGTCGCTTCCGGGTACCTGCGCCGCTTCCGTCCACTGTGGATTCGCGCCCGGCAGCACGCCCGCCATCTTGACCCGGGTCAGCCGCCCCAGCGGGCTGTCGACGTCCTCCAGGAACTCGGCGGCGTCGAACTCGGTCACGCCGGGTTCCTTGCGTCCCAAGGAATTCAGCCACTCCCCGGTTCCGGCGAGTGAGGTACGGACGTGCTGGCTGCCGCCCTCGGTGGCCGCCCGGCGGACGGCGGTCATGATCGCCGCCGCGGTGAGCCAGCCGGTCGCGTGGTCGAGCGCCTGCACCGGCAGCGGTCCCGGACCGTCGATCCCGGCGGTCTTGCCGCCTTCGTCGGCGATCCCCGACGCCATCTGCACCAGGCTGTCGAAGCCACGCCTGCGCGCCCACGGCCCTTCCCAGCCATAGGCGGACAGGTCGGCGACCACGATCCCCGGCCGGAGTTCGGCGATCGCCTCCGGCGAGAAACCCTTGGCCACCAGCGATCCCGGCCGGAAGCCTTGCAGCACGACATCGGCGCGGGCGATCAGCTTGCGCAGCCGCGAACGCCCGGCTTCGGTCTCCAGGTCGACGTATGCCGAGAGTTTGCCCATCCCGGTGTCGACGGCCAGCGGCGGCACGGTCGGCAACCGGTCCGCCCCGATGTGCATGACGGTGGCACCGTGCGCGGCGAGCACCCGGCCCGCGACGGGTCCGGCGATGACGTGGGTCAGGTCCAGGATCCGCACGCCGCCCAGCGGCCGAGCGGACTCGAACAGCCGCACCGGCTCCGACGGCCCGAGTGACCGGATCTCGGCGACGGGCAACGCCGACGACGCCTGCCCTTGCTTGTGCGCCAGCCATTCCTCGCGGCCGCGCAGCACGGCCGCGGCGCCACCGGCGCCGATCACCGCCGACTCGACCTCGAACTTCGACTTGGCCGCGACGACCTTCTCGAACGCCTCGCGGGTCGCCGGCACACCAAGGCCCCAGCACACGGCGGAGACGTGCCGCGGGTAGTTGCAGTGCAGCCGCACCCAGCCGTCGTTCGCGCGGTAGTCGCCGGACAGCGGCGCGCTGAACGGCACCGGCTCCCCGTCGACACGGATGTACTGCTCGCTGCGGAACGACGTCGCGGCGTGCCGGGTGTCGACCGACACCCGGCCGGGCTCGATCCCCCGCAACCGCAACAGTT
Organism: Amycolatopsis coloradensis; assembly: GCF_001953865.1. Taxonomy (GTDB): domain Bacteria; phylum Actinomycetota; class Actinomycetes; order Mycobacteriales; family Pseudonocardiaceae; genus Amycolatopsis; species Amycolatopsis coloradensis. The sequence continues at coordinate 149,380 of NZ_MQUQ01000014.1, read as the reverse complement.
CGCCGGCGGCGAGCGTCGCAACGGCGATACTGGTGGTCGCGGCTTCCTCGACCCGGAAGGTCCCGGGCAGCACGGATTCGGGGCCGGTGACCTCGACGGCGTCTTCGGCGAGTGCGTCGCCGGTGAGCGTGGTCCAGACGCGGGAGTCCACTGAAGCGTTCACTACGGCAGCAGGGTGATCAGCTCGGCGGGTTCCACCTTCGTCCCGGTGTAGAACGGGATCTCCTCGCGCACGTGGAGGCGGGCCTCGGTGCCGCGCAGGTGGCGCATCAGGTCGACGATGCGGTGCAGTTCGTCGGCTTCGAAGGCCAGGATCCACTCGTAGTCGCCCAGCGCGAACGACGCGACCGTGTTGGCGCGGACGTCCGGGTAGTCGCGGGCCTCCTTGCCGTGGTCGGCGAGCATCTTGCGGCGCTCGTCGTCCGGCAGCAGGTACCACTCGTAGGAGCGCACGAACGGATAGACGCAGATGAACTTGCGGGCCTCTTCACCGGCGAGGAACGCCGGGATGTGGCTCTTGTTGAACTCCGCCGGGCGGTGCAGCGCGACCTGGCTCCACACCGGGACCGAGGCGCGGCCGAGCGGCGTGTGCCGGAAACCGCTGTAGGCCGCCTGGACCTGCTCGATCTCCTCGGCGTGCCACCAGACCATGTAGTCGGCGTCGGCGCGCAGCCCGGACAGGTCGTAGAGGCCGCGGACGACGACGCCCTTGCCCTCCAGCGCGTCGAGGTACTCGGTGGTCTCCGCGGTCGCCTGCGCGCGGTCCTCACCGAGCTTGCCCTGCTCGGCCCGGAAGACCGACCAGGCGGTGTAGCGGATGGTGTCATTGAGCTCGTTGTAGTTCAGCCGCGCCATACCGCCATCTTGGCACTGCCGGTGCTCAGGAGCCCTCGTGGGTCGGTGTGATCCCGGCGATGCGGCGGGCGGCCGCGTCGGCGGTGGCGACACACGCCGGGATACCGACACCGTGCAGCGCCGCGCCTGCCACGGCGAGCCCCGGGACGTCCGCGACGGCGCGTTCGATCCGCTCGACGCGTACGAGGTGCCCGGTGCCGTACTGCGGGAGCCCGCCGCCCCAGCGGGTCACCAGGGTGTCGATCGGTTCGGCGGTGACCCCGGTCAGCCGCGCCAGATCGTCGCGGACCACGCGGACGAGTTCGTCGTCGTCGGCGTGCAGGGCGCCCGGTTCGCCGAAGCGGCCGACCGAGCCGCGCACCAGCACCGGGCCTTCGCCGTACTGCGCCCACTTGCGGGAGGAGAAGGTGAACGCCTTGGCGGCGAACGGCTTCCCGGCCGCGTCCCGCTCCCCCGCGCCGATCAGCACCCCGGACGACTCCGGCAACGCGGTCCCCGGCGGAAGCGCGAGCGCGACGACCGCCATCGACGCGAGTTCGACCTTTGCGAACACCGACGAGGCCACTCCTGCGACACCTTCGAGCAGCCGTCGTGCCGAAGGCGCCGGGACGGCGAGAAGAACGGCGTCGGCGTCGAGGTCGTCGACCTTCCAGCCGTCGGCGGTGCGCTCGAGCGCCGTCACGGTGGTTCCGGTGCGGACTTCGGCGCGGGCCAGCCCCGCGAGCCGCGCGATCAGCGTTCCGAGGCCGCCCAGCAGGGTTCCGAAGACCGGCGCCGTACTCGGCGAGGCGGGCATGAGCGAGGCGGCGGCTTCGGTGAGCGATCGCGCGCCGCGATCGACCGCGGCCGCGAGACCGGGCATCGTCGCGCGCAGCCCGAGCCCGTCCGCTCCCCCGGCGTAGACGCCACCCAGCAGCGGGTCGACGAGCCGGTCCACCAGTTCGTCGCCGAAGCGCTCGCGCAGCAGCGGGCCGAGCGGCACGTCCCCGGCGGGCAGTTCCGTCGGCGCCAGTGACGACTCGGCCTCGACCAGGGCGCGGCCCTTCTCCGACAGCACCCCGGAGACCGCGTCGGCCGAAGCGGGAACGCCCATGACCGTGCCCGGCGGAAGGCCGAGCACGGATCCGCCGGCGTGGATCTTGGCGCGGGCCTTGGTGGGGTGGACGAGGCCTTCGCCGAGCCCGACCTCGCGGACCAGGGCGAGCGCCTCGGGACGGCGGGCGAGGAAGGCCTCCGCGCCGACGTCGTAACGCTCACCGGCGAGTTCGATCGTGCGGAGTTTCCCGCCGAGGGAGCCGGTCGCCTCGAAGACGACGATCCGCGCGTCGTCGCCGAGCAGCGTCCGCAGCCGGTACGCCGCGGTCAGTCCCGAGATACCGCCACCGATCACGGCGACGGTCTTCACGGTCTCCACGGCTTTCACGGCCGAAGCTCGTGCACCAGCCCGACCACGCGCGTCAAGACGTCCGGGTCGACGCCGGGCAGCACGCCGTGGCCGAGGTTGAAGACGTGGCCGTCGGCCGCGCGGCCTTCGGCGTGGACGCGCCGGACCTCCGCTTCGAGCACCGGCCAGGACGCGTGCAGCAGCGCGGGGTCGAGGTTGCCCTGGACCACACCGCCGCCGAGCCGCCGGACGGCCTCGTCGAGCGGGATACGCCAGTCCACGCCGACCACGTCGGCGCCCGCGTCGCGCATGGCCACCAGCAGCTCGCCGGTGCCGACGCCGAAGTGCACGCGCGGCACGCCGTACCCGGCGACCGCGGACAGCACCTTCGCCGAATGCGGCAGGACGAACTCGCGGTAGTCCCGCTCGGAGAGCGCGCCCGCCCACGAGTCGAACAGCTGGATCGCGTCGGCCCCGGCGTCGAGCTGCGCGGACAGGAAGGTGATCGCCATGTCCGCCAGGCGCCCCGCCAGCTCGTGCCACAGCTCCGGCTCGGAATGCATGAGCGCCTTGGTGTGCTCGTGGTTGCGGCTCGGCCCGCCCTCGATGAGATAGGAGGCCAGGGTGAACGGCGCGCCGGCGAAACCGATCAGCGGCGTCTCGCCCAGCGACCCGACCAGCAGCCGGACCCCCTCGGCGACCCGCGCCACCTGATCCGGGTCCAGGACCGGGAGCGCGCGCACGCCCGCGGCGTCACGGATCGGCTCGGCGACGACCGGGCCGGTGCCCGCGACGATGTCGATGTCCAGACCCGCCGCCTTGAGCGGGACGACGATGTCACTGAAGAGGATGGCCGCGTCGACGCCGTGACGGCGGATCGGCTGGAGCGTGATCTCCGCGAGCATCTCCGGGTCGAAGCACGCTTCGAACATCGAGGTGCCTTCGCGCAGCGCCCGGTACTCGGGCAGCGACCGGCCCGCCTGGCGCATGAACCACACCGGAGTGCGGTCCGGGCGTTCGCCGCGCGCGGCGGCCAAGAACGGCGAACCGGGCAGGGCACGACGGGCCGCAGTGACGATCTGCGCGGGAGAATCAGCTGAAGGAGACATCACGGTTCATGGTGCCATGGGCGCTCCGAGGCCTTACTCTCGGCGCGTCTGCGCCCCGAACCGGACACTCGCGTCTTACAGTCGGTTGGTGACCGCGATGACGTCAGTACCCGACCTCTTCCGTGAAGCCGTCGCGGCGTTGCAATCGGTCCGGCCCCGTCCCGAAGTGCAGCTGGAGACGATGCGCCCGCCGCAGCGGCTGGCGCCGTGGTCCTACGCGGTGAGCTGCGAGGTCGAAGGTCCGGCGGACGTGCTGGCGTCGGGGCGGCTGGTGCTGCTGCACGACCCGGAAGGCCAGGAAGGCTGGGACGGTGTCCTGCGGCTGGTCATGTACGTCCGCGCGGAACTCGACCGGGAACTGGCGACCGATCCCTTCCTTCCCGCCGTCGGCTGGTCGTGGCTGACCGACGCGCTGGAAAGCTCCGGCGCCGAGTGGACCGCGCTGGGCGGCACGGTCACCGAGACGTCGTCGGCCCGCTTCGGCGACATCTCCGGCCCCTCGCGCACCGACGATCTGGAGCTGCGGGCGTCCTGGACGCCGACCGACGCCGCGCTGCGGCCGCACGGGCAGGCCTTCTGCCAGGTGATGGCGAGCGTCGTCGGGCTGCCGCCGGTCGGCGTGACCCTGTTCGGGCAGCGCCAGTCCTCCTGAGCACCTGGCCTCCTGCTGCCTGCTGTCCAAGTCCGTTCCTCTCACTCGTCCCGGGCGACCGCTTGGCCTCAACCACAACCGCGGCGCGTGAAGGCCCCCTTCCCTACTTTGAGGGCAGGGTTCCGGCAAAGTCGCAGAGCTGCTGGTCAGCGCTGCTCTTGGTAACCGGGTTAGACATCGCTGGTGCCCTCTCGGGGGGCTCCGCAACCGGTATGTCCCGTGACGATGGAGGAACGGGACACTCCACGTCCCCATCCCTCCATCGCCAGCCTCACACAGCGACAATAGCTGCCTGACCTGCAAGATCCCGACTTTGCCGGAGCCCTACCTTGAGGTAGGGAAGGAGGCCTTCGCGACGTCGCCGACCCGGCGTCGGAGCGGATCACCCACAACCTCGCGACGCAGGACGCGTAGGACGGCGAAGGCTCAAAGTGCCCGTCCACCGCGGCCGCGGCCCTCCTGAGGCCCGCCACCCGTCCCGACACGCCGAAATCCCAGCAATCGAGACATAGCATTCGGGTTATCTTGCGATTTCTGGCCACCTAGCGCCGCTAGCAATGCTGCCGATACTAAAGGTCCCTTGCTCCCCGACTGCATCCCCGGCCCAAGTACGTGAAGGACCCCTTCATTGCGCCTAGCGCAATGAAGGGGTCCTTCACGTACTGTCGACAACCCGCGAGAGCCGCCGAAGCGCCTTCGCGTACCCGTACGCGAGGCCCTCAGAGCGTCCCTACGCCATCGAGACGGCCTTCAGGGCCAGATGGACTAGACCAGCTCCGACCAGCGGCGAGCCGACCGCTGAGAGGTCTGGACCACCCCGTTCGTGCTACGCACAGTGTCACCGTCAGCAACAAGATCAAGCACCTCGCGACGGGCCGTCCGAACACCCCGAGATGCTTTCGGAGCGTTACCGTCGTGGTCACCGAGCGAAGCGATCATGACGCTCAGCGAAGTCGATCAAGTCCCACGCCGGGACCGGTTTCCGGCCCGCGAAGCACCGGTTTCCCCGGGTCCCGGGCAGAGGCACCGGCAGGTGCACGGCCCATCTGCACAGTCGGTTGGACCCCGGTAACTGGAGTGCATCGTGTTCTTTGGGCGATGTGTTAGCCACCGGCTGTGTACTAGCCCGATCGTGTTACAACGAACTCCCTGAGTGACCGCTGGTTTGAGATAGATACCCATTCGATCCCCCCGTGAAGGCCTCAGGGCGGCTACAGTGCCAACGACGACACCACTTTCGGTCTAAAGCTGGCGCGGCTAAACGGCCGAAAGTCCCGGTGCCGGTCGGGGGGCACGACCGACTCCAGGGAGGTAGTGACGTGGCTACCGTCGGCATTTCTCAGGCCGTCCGATCCACGCCAGCCGGTTCATTGCCGGCGAGCATGGTTCCGCATCCGCGGGAAGAGCTTTTTTCCGTGTTGGTGGTCGATGACCACCCGCTGTTGAGGGAGGCAATCTCAGCAAGACTCGCACAGATGGGTGCGGGCACCGTCCACGAGGCCGCCACGGTGGCCGAGGCGAGGGCGCGAGCACAGGCCACTGGGCCTTGTGACCTGGCGATCCTTGATCTCGGACTGCCGGATGGCAGCGGCATCGAGCTGGTTACGGAACTCCGTAGCCATGGCTGGCCTCGAGTAGTGGTGCTCGCTTCATCGGATGACCCGTACGCGGTCAGGTCGGCGTTCCAGGCCGGCGCCCAGGCATACCTGCTCAAGTCGGCATCGCCGGTCGTAGTGACCGACGGCGTCCGCAGGGTGCTCGAGGGCGGCGTCTACGCGGATCCGAGCGTCGCACCGGTCTTGGCCACCGGCACCAGGGTCGCCGGCACCGACAACACCCCGCGCGAGCTTTCGGCGCGCGAGGTCGAGGTGCTGCAGCTCGTCGCCGACGGCCAGTCCAACAAGGAGATCGGCGAGGAACTCAGCCTCTCCGCTCTCACCGTGAAGTCTCACCTCTCCCGCATCGGGCGCAAGCTCGGCACGGGTGACCGGGCTCAGATGGTGGCGCTGGCCATGCGTGCCGGCGTGATCCGCTGACAAAGGCGAACTGCCCTGCGGGGCGGGCGGACCAGGCGCGGCCCGCTCGTCCCGTAGGGTCTTCACCTATGGAAGGCGACCGACCCGGAGAACCGCAGGCGGACTCTATGACCGGCACTGACGACGCCAGTGCCGCCGTCTTGTTACGTGAGCCCGCCGAAGGCACTCCACCGGTGATCGCCGACGCGACAGCACTCGCCGAAGCCTGCGCGAAGATCGCGGGCGGCAGCGGGGCCATCGCGGTGGACACCGAACGCGCGTCCGGCTACCGATACTGGCCGAAGGCCTACTTGGTCCAGCTGCGCCGCGAAGGTGCCGGTTCCTTCCTCATCGACCCCATTCCGCTCGAAGGGCAGCTCGAACCCCTCGCGGAAGTACTCAACGACGCCGAATGGGTGTTGCACGCGGCCTCTCAGGATCTGCCGTGCCTCGCCGAACTCGACCTGCGCCCGAAGAGCCTGTTCGACACCGAACTCGCCGGGCGGCTCGCCGGGTACGAACGGGTCGCCCTCGGCACCCTCGTCGAACTCCTCCTCGGCTACCAGCTGGAGAAGGGGCACAGTGCCGCCGACTGGTCGAAGCGCCCGCTTCCCGTCGACTGGCTGAACTACGCCGCCCTCGACGTCGAACTGCTCATCGAACTGCGCGAGAAGCTCGAAGCCGACCTCTCGGCCCAGGGCAAACTCGAGTGGGCCCAGCAGGAATTCGAGGCCGTCCGCACCGCGTCACCGCCCGCCCCCCGGGTCGAGCCGTGGCGCCGGACGTCCGGAGTGCACAAGATCCGCAGTGCGCGCGGACTCGCCGCCGTGCGCGAACTGTGGCAGGCGCGGGACGAACTCGCCCGCAAACGCGACCGCGCGCCGAGCCGGATCCTGCCCGACAGCGCGATCATCAACGCCGTCACCGCGGACCCGAAGACGGTCGACCAGTTGCAGGCGCTGCCGGTGTTCAGCGGCCGGGTCCAGCGCAAGTACACCGCGAGCTGGCTGCGGCATCTCCAGACCGCCCGCGCGCTCCCCGCCGACGAACTGCCGACCCCGGCGCAGCAGACCGACGGCCCGCCGCCGGTGAACCGCTGGTCGGACAAGGATCCCGACGCCGCCGCCCGGCTCTCGGCCGCCCGCGCGGCGCTCTCCGCGATCGCGGAGGACCGCAGGCTGCCGGTGGAGAACCTGCTGCTGCCGGAACTCGTGCGCCGCACCTGCTGGCGCCCGCCCGCGGACCTGAGCGAGGACTCGGTCGCCAAGGTCCTCGGTGACGGCGGGGCCAGGCCGTGGCAGATCGAGCTGACCGCGGCGGCGCTGAGCAAGGCGCTCCACGCCACCCCGCCCTCCCCCACCCCGCCCTCCCCCAGCACGGCCTGACCCGGCTTCAGTCCTCCAGCAACGCGCGCGCGGAAGTGCGCAGACCGGCGTCCGGTTCCCCGAGACCGGCGAGCCGCAGGACGCCGTCCGCGCCTTCGACGGCGTGCGCCTCGACGTCCAGATCCGGCTGGTCACGCCGGACGATCGCGATGCTCTCCACGAGTCCGAAGAGGAGATCGGTCCGGATGCCACGCAGGTCTTCGCGGACGCCGGCCGCCGCGACGAGGGCGCCGTAGACGTTCTTGAGCTCCGCCCGCTCGGCCCGGAAGCGTGCCAGCCTCGGCGAGGAGATCTCCGGCAGCAGGTACAGGGCACCGAGGTTGTGCCGCGCGCTGGCGAGCAGGTGGATGTCCGCGTACGCCAGCGCCCACAGCCGCGCGCCGACCGGCGCCAACTGCACCGAAAGGCCGCCCGCGACCTCCAGTGACGGCCGGACGGTGTCCTCCAGCAGCGCCGCGAGAATGTCCTCTTTGGACGGAAAGTGGTAGTAGAGCGACGCCTGGCGCAAGCCCGCCCGTTCGGCGATGGCCCGCGTGGTCGTCGCCGCGTACCCGGCGCCGGTGAACAGCTCCCCCGCCGCGTCCAATACCGCGAGCCGCGCTTCCCGCTTGCTCGCGGCAGCACCGCTGGCTCTCGGCCTGCCCACCCCGGTCGTTTTGGTCATCTATCCGATCCTGCCATTTCTTCGCGGCGATCTTTGTTACGTCCGGCGGTCGGCTCAGGTTACCGAATGCGGTATCACTTAACACCGCGCTTACCGGGCGGAGATCAGAAGGACTCCGCATGCGCTTAATTTCGGTCACTCGATCGAAATTCGGCCCTTCAGACAGGAGCCCCCGCAAATGCCGTCCGAAGACCTTTCCGCCTTCGGTTACCGCCAAGAACTCCGCCGGACACTGGGCGGTTTCTCCGCCTTCGCCGCCGGTTTCTCCTTCGTTTCCATCCTGACCACGGTGTTCCAGCTGTTCGCCTTCGGCTATTCCTTCGGTGACACACTCTTCTTCTGGACCTGGCCGCTGGTGATCATCGGCCAATTGCTCGTCGCGCTGAACTTCGCCGAACTCGCGGCCCGATTCCCGCTGGCCGGATCGGTTTACCAGTGGGCGAAACACCTCTCCCCGGGGTTCGCGGGCTGGCTGGCGGGCTGGATGATGCTGGTGGGCTGCGTCGTCGCGCTCGCCGGTGCCGCCATCGCGTTGCAGGTCGTCCTCCCCTCGGTCTGGAGCGGCTTCCAGCTCGTCGGCGGAAATCCGGCGATCACGTCCCCGACCGGCGCGACCAACGCCGTTCTGCTCGGCGCCCTGCTGATCGTCTTCACCACCGCGATCAACGCGGCCGGCGTGCGGCTCATGGCGCGGATCAACGACGTCGGGGTGGCCGCCGAACTCGTCGGCGTCCTCGTCCTGATCATCGGGCTCGCGCTCTTCGCCGTCCGCGGCCCGCAGGTCGTGCTCGCACCGGCGGGTGAAAGCCCGGGAGCGGGCGGCGTTCTCGCTTCGGCGCTGATGGCCGCGTACGTCCTGTACGGCTTCGACACCGCGGCTTCGGTCGCCGAAGAGACCAAAGACGCCCGCCGCACCGCGCCACGCGCCGTGCTCCGCGCACTCCTGATCTCCGGGATCGGCGGCCTCGCCGTCGTCATCACCGCGCTGATGGCGGCCCCGAGCCTCACCGACGGCCAGCTCGCCGGGAAGGGCCTGCCGTACGTGATCACGGCCGTCTTCGGGGACACACTCGGCCGGATCTTCCTCGCCGACGTCGCGATCGCGGTGGTCGTCTGCACCCTGACCATCCAGACCGGCACCGTCCGGCTGATTTACGCGATGGCCCGCGACGGCGCGCTTCCCGGCGCCAAACGGCTTTCCGCGGTCAACGCCCGCACCGGGACGCCGATCGCGCCCGCCGTTCTGTCCGGCGCGCTCGCCATCGGGCTGCTGGCACTGAATCTGGGGAATCCGACGATCTTCAGCACCATCACCGGTACCTCGGTGGTCGTGGTCTACCTCGCCTATCTCCTGGTGACCGGCCCACTGCTGCTCCGGCGCCGTCAAGGCCGTTTCACCGCCGAACCCGGCCATTTCTCCCTGGGGCGATGGGCTATTCCGGTCAACGTCGCGGCAGTAGGGTACGGCGCGATGATGATCGTCAACATCGCTTGGCCACGAGCCGAGATCTACGACCTGGCGGGCACCGGCTCCGTCTGGGCCCTGTTGTTCCCGATCGAGTTCGTCGGCGCCGCGATCCTCACCGGCTACCTCTGCTGGCGCCGCCGCTCCGCGCTCACCACGGTCCCCGTCCCCGCGATCTGAAGGAAGGTTCCATGAGCACGACATCGACCACGTACGGCGCTCGCGACCACGCGCGCGCCCAAGCGGGCACGGTGACCGAAGCGATGCCCTCCATCCCGGCGTCCACCTGGCCGGATCCGCCACCCGGGATCGACCCGGCGAAGCTGGTCTGGGCCGAGACCGTCGCCGGCGGCGGCTACACCCACAAGGTCCTCGCACGCGGCACCGAACTGCGGCTGACCGACCTCGATGGCGACGCCTGCGCGCATCTGCTGCTGTTCAACGCCGATCAGCCGTGGGAGCGGCTGAACGTCGCGGACACCGTGAAGGTCCAGTGGAACGCGTATCTCGGCGAAGCGATCGCGCTGCTTTCCGATCAGGCGCGGGTGCTCGCGACGGTCGTCGCCGACGAGAGCGGCAAGCACGACGCGTTGTGCGGGACGTCCACTGTGGACGGTAACGCGGAACGCTACGGCGACGGCGGCCCGCAGGGCGGTTCGCCGTCCGGGAACGCGCTGTTCACGCTGGCCGCCGCGAAGCACGGCCTCACCCCGCGCGATCTGCCGCCGAGCCTGTCCTTCTTCCAGGGCATCCACGTGGAGACAGACGGCGGACTGACGTTCACCGGCTCGGACGGACCGGGGAAATCCGTGGTCCTGCGGACCGAACTCCCGGTCGTCGTCCTGATCGCGAACGTGGCGCACCCGCTCGACCCGCGCCCGGACTACACGGTCACTCCGCTGCGCGTCCTCGCTCAGCGCAGCACACCGTCCACTCCGGACAGTCCTGAATGGACAGCGTCGCCCGAAGCCCAGCGCGCCTTCGAGAACACCGCCGACTACCTCACCGCAAGGGGCTTGGCATGACCATCATCTCCGATACCGAGGTCGCCGCGCGGGCCCCGTACTCCACCGTGCTCCGCAAGGGCGAGACCCTCGCGATCATCGATCTCGGCGGCAACCAGGCCGTCGACTTCCTGTGCTACGACGCCGCCGACACGGCCAAGCGGTACAGCGCGGCCACCACGATCGCCGCGCAGGGCAACATCTTCCTCAGCACCGGCAGCGTGCTGCGCACCGGCGAGGGGGCTCCGCTGCTCACCGTCGTCGGGGACACCTGCGGGCGGCACGACACGATCGGCGGCGCGTGCAGCAAGGAGTCGAACAGCCTCCGTTACGGCCAGCACACGCGGTACCAGCACGCCTGCGTCGAGAACTTCCTGACCGAGGGCGCGAAATGGGGCCTTGCGAAACGGGACCTGGTCAGCAACGTCAACTGGTACATGAACGTGCCGGTCGAACAGGACGGCACGCTCGGCATCGTCGACGGCATCTCCGGGCCCGGCATGGAGGTCGGACTGCGTGCCGAGACCGACGTCCTGGTGCTGGTGTCGAACTGCCCGCAGATCAACAACCCGTGCAACGGATTCGATCCGACTCCGGTCAGAATGATCGTCACCGGCGGTGACGCGTGAAACTGCTCGTCGCCAACCGGGGGGAAATCGCGGTCCGGATCATCCGGACCGCCAAGGAGATGGGCATCGCGACGGTGGCGGTCCACTCCGACGCGGACCGCACCGCCGCACACGTGAGGCTCGCCGACGAGGCCGTCCGGCTGGGCCCCGCGCCCGCCAGGGAAAGCTATCTCCTCGGCGACGCGATCATCGAAGCCGCGCTGAAGACCGGGGCGGACACGATCCACCCCGGCTACGGATTCCTGTCCGAAGACGCCGCTTTCGCCCGGACGGCGGAAGCGGCCGGGATCCGGTTCGCCGGTCCCACCGCGGACCAGCTCGAAGTCTTCGGCAGCAAGCACACCGCGCGCGACAAGGCCGTCGAGGCCGGTGTCCCGCTGCTGCCGGGCACCGGGCTGCTGGACACCCTCGCCGACGCCGAAACCGCGGCAGCCGAGATCGGCTACCCGGTGATGCTCAAGGCCACCGGCGGTGGCGGCGGGATCGGCATGCGTGCCTGCGCTTCGGCCGGGGAGTTGCGGGAGGCCTGGGACGCGGTGCGGAGCATCGTGGCGAAGAGCTTCTCGACGTCGGGCGTGTTCCTGGAACGCCTGGTGACGCGGGCCCGGCATGTCGAGGTCCAGGTGTTCGGCGACGGCGCGGGTGAGGTGCTGGCGCTGGGCACCCGGGACTGCACGCTCCAGCGGCGCAACCAGAAGGTGCTCGAAGAGTGCCCCGCACCGGGGCTGCCCGAAGCGGTGCGGAAGAACCTGGTCTCGGCGGCGGTCGACCTCGGCAAGTCGGTGCGCTACCGGTCGGCGGGCACGGTCGAGTTCATCTACGACCCGGACCGCGAAGAGACCGCGTTCCTAGAAGTCAACACCCGGCTCCAGGTCGAGCATCCGGTCACCGAGGCGGTGTACGGAATCGACCTGGTCGCGTGGATGCTCCGGCTCGCCGACGGCGACACCGGGATGTTCGCCGTCGCGCCGGAGCCACGCGGGCACGCGGTCGAAGCACGGGTCTACGCCGAGGATCCGGCCGCCGGGCACCGGCCGAGCGCGGGCCTGCTGACCCGCGCCGATTTCCCCGCCGAGGCCCGGGTGGACACCTGGGTCGAGGCTGGCACGACGGTGACGACGCATTACGACCCGTTGCTCGCCAAGGTGATCACCGTCGGCGCGGACCGAGCCGAGGCGCTGGCAGCGCTGGGCGCCGCGCTCGGGGAGAGCCGGGTGGACGGCGTCCGCACGAACCTCGGGCAGTTGCGCGCGGTGGCCGCCGATCAGCGGCTGCACGACGTCACGCACGACACCGCGACCCTCGACGCGATCCTCGATCCCGAACCGCGGATCGAGGTCCTGCGGGGTGGCACGATGACCACCGTCCAGCAATGGCCTGGACGGCTGGGGTTCTGGCACGTGGGTGTCCCGCCGAGCGGGCCGATGGACGATCTGTCGCTGCGGCTGGGCAACCGCGCGCTGGGCAATCCCGAAGGCACACCCGGTCTTGAGTGCACTGTGGACGGTGTTTCGCTGCGGTTCACCGACGACGCCGTCGTTTGCGTCACGGGGTCTCCGTCGCAGGTGACCGTCGATGGCGCGACCGTTCCTCAGTGGACACCGGTCGAGGTGCCCGCGGGCGGGGTGCTGGACGTCGGGACCGGCACGGCCGGGCTCCGCGCGTACGTCCTCGTTCGCGGAGGCTTCGACGTGCCGGAGTTCCTGGGCAGCGCGGCGACGTTCACGCTGGGCGGCTTCGGCGGGCACGGCGGACGCGCGCTGGCGACCGGCGATGCCCTCTCCCCCGGCCCGCTTCCGGAGAACGACGTCCTCGGGCCGGTTTTCGAGTCCGAACGACCGGTTTTCGGGACGCACTGGGAGATCGGCGCGTCCGAAGGACCACACGCGGCGCCGGAGTTCTTCACTCCGGAAGACGTCGAGACGTTTTACGCCACCGACTGGGAAGTGCACTTCAACTCCGCGCGGACCGGCGTCCGGCTCGTCGGGCCCCGGCCACGGTGGGCGCGGGAAGACGGCGGTGAGGCGGGATTGCACCCGTCGAACATCCACGACACGCCGTACGCGATCGGTGCCGTCGACTACACCGGCGACCTGCCGATCCTGCTGGGCCCGGACGGGCCGAGCCTCGGCGGTTTCGTCTGCCCCGCCACCGTGGTGACCGGGCAGCGCTGGAAGCTCGGCCAGCTGCGGCCGGGTGACACCGTCCGGTTCGTGCCGATCACCACCGGGCACGCGGTTTCGCTGCGCGAGGCACCCGGCAAGGCGGTCGAGGCGAGCCGGAAGCCGATCGACGACGGCGGCATCCTCGGTCGTCTGTCCACATCGGACGAGAACCCCGAGGTCACCTACCGGCGCAGTGGCGACGACAACCTGCTGATCGAGTACGGGCCGATGAAACTCGACCTGGCCTTGCGGATGCGGGTCCACGCACTGGCCGACAGGCTGGCGACGGAAGGCCTGGACGGCGTGATCGACCTGACGCCGGGCATCCGGTCGCTCCAGGTGCATGTCGACCCGGACGCGCTGCCGGTCCCGAAACTGCTCGGGCTCGTCCAGGAGGTGGAGCACGATCTGCCGCGGACCGCCGATCTGGTCGTGCCGAGCCGGACCGTGCGGCTGCCGCTGTCCTGGGACGACCCGGCGACGCGTGAGGCGATCGAGCGGTACATGGCGGGCGTGCGCGACGACGCGCCGTGGTGCCCGTGGAACATCGAGTTCATCCGGCGGGTCAACGGTCTGTCCAGTGTGGACGACGTCTACCGGACGGTGTTCGACGCGGAGTACCTGGTGCTGGGACTCGGCGACGTCTATCTCGGCGCGCCGGTGGCCACTCCCCTGGATCCGCGGCACCGGCTGGTCACCACGAAGTACAACCCGGCGCGGACGTGGACCGCGGAGAACTCCGTCGGCATCGGCGGCTCGTACCTGTGCATCTACGGGATGGAAGGCCCCGGCGGGTATCAGTTCGTCGGACGGACCGTGCAGGTGTGGAGCGGCTGGCGGCAGCGTGGCTCGTTCGAGCCCGGTTCGCCGTGGCTGCTGCGGTTCTTCGACCGGATCTCGTGGTATCCCGTGTCCGCGGAGGAGTTGCTGGACCTGCGGGCGCGGAGTTCGGCGGGGGAACTGGAACTCGACATCACCGACGGCGAGTTCGCGCTGGCCGACCACGAGCGGTTCCTGGCCGACAACGCCGCTGACATCGCCTCGTTCCGCGCGAAGCAGAGTTCGGCGTTCGAGACCGAGCGGCGGGCCTGGGCGGCGGCGGGCGAATTCGACCCTCGTCCCGAGCCTGCCGGAGCGAAGGTCCCGACCACGAAAATCGAGGCTCCGCCCGGCGGTCACGTCGTCGAAGCGCCGTTCGCCGCGACCGTGTGGCGGGTGGACGTCGAGGCAGGCAAGGAGGTCGACTCGGCGGAGACACTGGTGATCCTCGAAGCGATGAAGACCGAGGCGCGGATCCCCGCGCCGTCCGCCGGGGAGGTCGTCGAAGTGCTCGTCTCCCCCGGTGACCAGGTCGCCCCCGGCACCCCGCTGGTGGTTCTGGGAAGGAGCGCGGGATGAGTGTGCTGGAGCGGGTGCGCGCCGCGTACCACCGGATCGCGCGGGTCGACCGGCCAGAGATCTGGATCGACCTGCGGCCCGAGGACGAGGTGCTCGCCGACGCGGAGAAACTGGACGCCCGCCGTGCGGCGGGTGAGCTCTTGCCGCTGTACGGAAAACTCGCCGCGATCAAGGGCAACATCGACGTCGCCGGGCTGCCGACTACGGCGGCCTGTCCCGAGTACGCCTACCTGCCGGACGAGGACGCGCCGGTGGTGGCGCGGCTGCGCGCGGCCGGCGCGCTGATCCTGGGCACGACCAATCTGGACCAGTTCGCGACCGGACTCGTCGGCACGCGCAGCCCGTACGGCGCGGTGCGGAACGCGATCGACCCGGCGTACGTGTCGGGCGGGTCGAGTTCGGGTTCGGCGGTCGCGGTGGCGCTCGGGATCGCGGATCTCGCGCTGGGCACCGACACCGCCGGATCCGGCCGGGTTCCGGCGGCGTTCAACGGCATCGTCGGGCTGAAGCCGACCCGAGGCTTGTTGCCGACGACCGGTGTCGTACCCGCCTGCGCGAGCATCGACTGCGTGACCGTGTTCGCGCGGACGGTCGACGAGGCCTCGACGGCGTTCGCGTGTCTCAGTGAGCCACGGGATCTTCCGGTGGTCCACCGTCCTTTCCGGATCGGTGTGCCCGCCTCGCTGGGCGGCCCTTTGCAGGATGGCTGGGCCGAGGCGTTCTCCGCGGCGGCCGAGTCGTTCCGCGAGGCCGGGGCCGAGTTGGTCCCTGTCGACATATCGGCGTTCCTGGCCGCGGCCCGGTTGCTGTACGAGGGCGCGTTCGTGGCCGAGCGGTATTCGGCGGTCGGCGAGTTCGTCGACGCGCGTCCGGACGTGGTCGATCCGGCCGTGCGGCGGATCATCGGTGCGGCCAAGGACATCCCGGCGCACCGCTTGTTCACCGACCTCGCGACACTCGACGGTCTCTCACGGCAGACTTCGGCCATTCTGTCCACTGTGGACTGCGTCCTGCTGCCCACGACGACGGAGCATCCGACGATCGCCGAAGTCGAGGCCGACCCACTGGGCGTGAACGCCCGGCTGGGCCGGTTCACGAACTCGACCAACCTGCTGGGCCTGTCGTCACTGGCCGTGCCCGCCGGAACCGTCGGCGGGCTGCCGTTCGGGGTGATGCTGGTCGGGGCCGCCTACGCCGACCGGATCCTCGCCGACGTCGCCCGCCTGGTCCCGCGGCGGACCCGGATCGCCGTCGTCGGCGCCCATCTGCGCGGGCAGCCGCTGAACCACGAACTGACCTCGCGCGGAGGCCGGTTCGTCTCGGCGGGGCCGACGGCGGCCGAGTACCGGCTCTACGCGCTGGACACCGTGCCGCCCAAACCCGGCCTCGTCCGGGCCGCGTCGGGCGGCGAACCGATCGAGGCCGAGGTGTGGGACCTGCCGCTCGCCGGCTTCGGCGAGTTCGTGGCGGGCGTCCCCGCACCGCTGGCGATCGGGAAGGTGCGGCTGGCCGACGGAAGCGAGGTGTCCGGGTTCGTCTGCGAACCCATGGCGGTCGAAGGCGCCGAGGACATCACGGGATACGGCGGGTGGGTGGGCTATCTGGGCCGATGAGGAGCGCGTCGTGAGCGGTTTCACGTGACGGGATGGACGACACGCGAAACTGCCTGTTCGGTCCAGGTGACGTGAGTGGTAAGTCGCGTTAGGGCGGACCTGGATCGCGTACTTGCCCATGGCCTGCACGAACCCCTGCTCATCAGCGCTTTTCCGGTTTGGTTGGCTTCCGACGGCATTCTGGGAAGAAGGTCACAAACCCTGGCGGCCCACCGGCCGAGAGGTAACTTCGGAGTGGTGCCCACCACAGTGACCTCCAGCCGCAGGACCGTGATCAGCGTCCTCGTGGCGCTCGGGCTCGCCGGGATCGCGATGGTGACGCTGGGCGCCACCGGCGTGGCCGTCAAGCAGGTGAACGGGCAGGCGCTCGCGATCCTCGAAGAGGTCCCTGGGCCCGATGACGGCCCGACGTGCGCCGTCGACAAACGGTATGTCGACGAAGCGACCACCGGGATGCGCCCGGACGTGATCGAGGCGTGGAATGCCCTGCGCGCCAAGGCCAAGGCACAGAACGTCGAGTTGTGCGTGAACGACGGCAAGCGCAGCCGGAGCCAGCAGCAACGCGAGTTCGACAAGGCCGTCGAGCGGTTCGGCTCGGTGGAGCAGGCCAAGAAGTGGGCACTGCAGCCGGAGACGTCCATGCACGTCAAGGGAATCGCCGTCGACATCCAGCCGCTGAATTCGGCGTCGTGGGTGGACAAGAACGGCGGTGCGCTGGGCTGGTGCCGCCGCTACGACAACGAGAAGTGGCACTTCGAGTACGACCCGGCGTACATCACCGGCGGTTGCCCCGCCCTGCTTCCCAGCGCCACCGGCAACTAGTCCTAGTCGTGCTCGAACGCCGAACTTCCGTGCTGGGACGGCGATCTCGCGTGCTTGAAGGCGGAACTCACCCGATCACGTGAGTGTTTCGACTACGTACTTCGCCGCCTCCGCGAGCAGCGCCTGGTCGTACGGCGCGTCCTTGGCGGCCTTGCTCGACATGATCGCCACGACGATCGGCGCCTTGTCCGGCGGCCACACGACGGCGATGTCGTTCAGCGTGCCGTGCTCGCCGGTGCCGGTCTTGTCGGCCACGGTCCAGCCGGACGGCAGCCCCGCCCGGATCCGCTCGGCGCCGGTGGTGTTGCGCTGGAGCAGGTCGCGGAGGAAGTCGCGTTTGTCGTCCGGCAGCGCGTCGCCCAGCACGATCTTCCGGTAGTCGGTGCCGAACGCCCGCGGTGTCGTGGTGTCACGCGGATCGCCGGGTGTGGCCTCGGTGATCGCCGGTTCGAGCCGGTCCATCTGTGTCACGGTGTCGCCGAGGCCGCGCGCGAAGGCCGTCAGCTCCGCGGGGCCGCCGAGGTCGCGCAGCAGCAGGTTGCCCGCCGTGCCGTCGCTGAACCGGACGGCGGCGTCGCACAGCTGGCGGATCGTCATCCCGGTGGACACGTGCTGCCCGGTGATCGGGGCGTGCTTCATCAGCTCGTCCCGCGAATACCGGACCCGGGTTTCCAGATGCGACAACGGATTGCGGTGCAGGACGGCGGCCGCCGCGACACCTTTGAACGTCGAGCAGAACGCGAAGCGCTCGTCCGCGCGGTGTTCGACCGTGCCGCCGCCCTCGGTGTCGAGCGCGTACACGCCGAGCCTGGCGTCGAACTTCTTCTCCAGCTCCATCAGCCGGTCGTGGAACTGCCGGGTGGCAGGAGACGGGGGCAGCGGAGGGGGCGGCGGCGGCGCGGGCGGCGTTCCGCGGGTGCACGCCGCCAGCGGCACGAGGACAGCCATCCCCAGCAGCACACGGCGGGTGACGGCCTGCCCCGGCGAGTTCATCGTGATCCCTCCCCCTGATCACTTCGAACATAGCAACTTCCCCACCGGCCCCGGATCGGCCAAGCGGCCGACCCGGGCGCACCCGGGAGTGTGCCTTCCCCCACCCGACCGGGCCACCATCCTGGTTACCGATGGGTAACCAGGGCTAGGGTTCGGTCAGGACTACCTCTACTTCAGGAGCATTTCGTGGCCGCAGGAGCACCACCGCTCGCGCCGAACGCGCGGTCGGTACGCAATGTCGCCTTCGTAGAAGGGGTGCGAACGCCCTTCGGCAAGGCAGGCGAGAAGGGCATGTACGCCGGCACCCGTGCCGACGACCTCGTCGTCAACGCCATCCGTGAACTGCTGCGGCGGCATCCCGAACTGCCGCCCGAGCGCGTCGACGAGGTGGCGATCGCCGCCACCACCCAGATCGGGGACCAGGGCCTGACCATCGGCCGCACCGCCGCACTGCTGGCGGGCCTGCCGAAGTCCGTGCCCGGTTTCGCGCTGGACCGCATGTGCGCGGGCGCGATGACCGCGGTCACCACCACCGCGAGCGGCATCGGCTTCGGCGCATACGACATCGCCATCGCCGGGGGCGTCGAGCATATGGGCCGCCACCCGATGGGCGAGGGTGTCGACCCGAACCCGCGCATCATCGCCGACAAGCTCGTCGACCCGACGGCGCTCGTGATGGGCCAGACCGCGGAGAACCTGCACGACCGGTTCCCGGCGATCACCAAACAGCGCACCGACGCCTTCGCCGCACGCAGCCAGGAGAAGTACGCCGAGGCCGTCAAGACCGGCAAGATCGGGCCCGAGCTGGTCCCGGTCGCCACCCGTTCGAAGGAACTCGGGTGGGGTCTCGCGACCGAGGACGAGCCGCCGCGCCCGGGCACCACGCTCGAGACGCTCGCCGGACTGAAGACGCCGTTCCGCCCGCACGGCCGGATCACCGCGGGCAACGCGGCCGGTCTCAACGACGGCGCCACCGCGGCACTGCTCGCCGACGAGGACACCGCCCGCGAACTCGGCCTGCCGATCGGCATGCGGCTCGTCGGCTACTCCTTCGCCGGTGTCGAGCCGGAGGTCATGGGCATCGGCCCGGTGCCCGCCACCGAGAAGCTGTTCAAGCGCACCGGCCTGTCGATCGGCGACATCGGCCTGTTCGAGATCAACGAGGCGTTCGCCGTCCAGGTGCTCGCGTTCCTCGACCACTTCGGCATCGCCGACGACGACCCGCGGGTCAACCAGTGGGGCGGCGCGATCGCCTGTGGTCACCCGCTCGCGTCGTCCGGTGTCCGGCTGATGACGCAGCTTTCGCGTCAGTTCGCCGAGCGCCCCGACGTGCGCTACGGCCTGACCACCATGTGCATCGGCATCGGCATGGGCGGCACCGTGATCTGGGAGAACCCGGCCTACAACGGCTCTGAGGGGGCGAAGTAATGACTTTCACCGCTGAACAGGCGAAAGCCGCCTTCCCCGACGAGGTCGTCACGAACGCGGTCACGCGTCTGGTGAAGGTGCCCGGCCTCGACAAGCCGGTCGCGCTGATCACCTTGGACAACGGCCACGACCACACCCGGCCGAACACCTTCGGCCCACAGGGCCTGGTGAGCCTCAACGCCGCGATCGACACCGCCTTCGCGGCCGAGCCCGCCGCGATCGCGGTCACCGGCAAGCCGTTCATCTTCGCCGTCGGCGCCGACCTTTCCGGCGTCGAAGCGGTCGCGGATCCGGCGCTGGCACGGGAAATCGCGCAGACCGGGCACGACGTGTTCCGGCGCCTCACCGAGACCGAGGTCCCGACCTTCGGCTTCGTCAACGGCGCGGTGATGGGCGGCGGGCTCGAACTCGCGCTCTCCTGCCACTACCGCACGCTGTCGGAGAACACCGCCGCGATCGCGTTCCCCGAGGTCTTCCTCGGCCTGTTCCCGGGCTGGGGCGGCACGCAGCTGCTGCCGAACTTGATCGGGCCGGACGCCGCGGTCACCGTGATCATCGAGAACGCCTTGGCGCAGAACAAGATGCTGAAGGTCGCGCAAGCGGCGGAACTCGGCATCGTCGACGAGGTCTTCGGCTCGGCCGACTACCTGGAGCAGTCGCTGCTGTGGCTGGCGAAGGTCGTCAACGGCGAGATCACCCCGGCGCGCCGCGAGATCGACCGCGGTGCCGGATGGGACGCCGCGATCGGCCGCGCCAAGGCCATCGTGGACGGACGCACCAAGGGCGCCTCCCCTGGCGCGACCAAGGCTGTCGAGCTGCTGGAGCTGGCCCGGGAGAGCGACCTCGACCGCGGTTACGCCGCCGAGACCGACGGCCTCGCCGAACTGCTCATGGACGACACGCTGCGTGCCGGGCTGTACTCGTTCAACCTGGTCAACAAGCGCGCGAAGCGGCCGGCCGGCGCACCGGACAAGTCGTTGGCGCGCAAGGTGAACAAGGTCGGCATCGTCGGCGCGGGCCTGATGGCCAGCCAGATGGCGCTGCTGTTCGTGCGCCGTCTCAAGGTGCCGGTGGTGCTCACCGACGTCGACCAGGAACGGGTCGACAAGGGGGTGTCCTATGTGCACGGTGAGATCGACAAGCTGCTGGCCAAGAAGCGGGTTTCGCCGGACGGTGCGAACCGGCTGAAGGCGCTCGTCTCCGGCTCGCTCGACAAGTCCGCCTTCGCCGACGCCGACTTCGTGATCGAGGCGGTGTTCGAGGAACTGGGAGTCAAGCAGCAGGTCTTCGCCGATCTGGAGCAGTACGTCTCTCCCGAGGCGATCTTGGCGACGAACACCTCGTCGCTGTCGATCACCGCGATGGCGTCGCGGCTCAAGCATCCGGAGCGCGTGGTCGGGTTCCACTTCTTCAACCCGGTCGCGGTGATGCCGCTGCTGGAGATCGTCCGCGCGGAGAAGACCGACGACGCCGCCCTCGCCACCGCGTTCGCGCTCGGCAAGCAGCTCAAGAAGTCGAGCGTGCTGGTCAAGGACGCGTCCGCGTTCGTGGTCAACCGGTTGCTGCTGCGGTTCCTCGGCGAGGTGCTGGTGACCGTCGACGAGGGAACGCCGTTCGAGGTCGCCGACAAGGCGCTGGAACCGCTCGGCCTGCCGATGACCCCGCTGACGCTGATGCAACTGGTCGGCCCGGCGATCGCCTTGCATGTCGGGGAAACCCTGCACGAGGCGTTCCCGGACCGGTTCACCGTCAGCGAGAACCTCGACCGCTTCGTCAAGGCGGGCAAGAAGGGCGTCTGGCAGTGGGACGCTCACGGCAACGCCACCGTCGACCCCGAGGTGGACGCGCTCTGGCAGCGCGGCGACTCCCCGTCGACGTCCGAGCAGGTGCGTGACCGCGCGCTGGCCGCGATCGCCGAGGAGGTCCGGATCATGCTCGACGAGGGCGTGGTCGCCGAGGCGCAGGACATCGACCTGTGCCTGATCCTCGGGGCGGGCTGGCCGTTCTGGCTGGGCGGCATCACGCCGTACCTGGACCGGGCCGGGGTGTCCGAGAAGGTCAACGGCAAGCCGTTCCTGGCGCCGGGTGTGGCGAGCGTTCCGCTCTCCTGATCTCTGCTCAAAGGCCACCGTCGGCGATCTTCTGATCGCCGACGGTGGTTTTTTGCGTTTTTCGCAGAGTTTGTGGCAATCAGCTACGTTTTCGTGAAATCCTGTGCCTGCACGGGAAAGCTCGTCTCCCCGGCCATCCTCCGGGGAGGCGGGCGGTCAGCGTTCCCCGGAAGGCGGGCAGGGCGGGGGTGTGACCTTCATCCGCGCGGCGATCGGCGCGGGGTCGAGCACGTCGACCTTCTCCGCTTCGGGGAACCGCTGCCGCAGGTCTGCCGCCCACGCTTCGGGGTCGGTCCCGGCGACGGGCACGAGGTGCACGACCGCCGGGAGGGAGTCCGGGCTCGTCTGCCCCAGCAACTCCGGCCTGTTCGCGAACATCTCCTTGAACCGCTCGTAGGCCTGCTGCTTGGTCTCGGTCAGCACGCGACGCGCTTTCGGGTCCTCCCGGAGCTTTTCCGCGGTGGCGGTCAGGTCCTGGTCGGTTTCGACGTACATGACCAACTCGATCCCGCAGAGTTCACGTTCGCCGAGCGCGGCGGGCGCGGTGTCCCGGGGCTGCGCCACGAGAGCGGCGGGCCCCGCGCCGAGCACCACGACGGCCGTGATCACGGCGGCCACGACGATGAGTAAGGCGACCGCGCCGAGCACCCAGAGCGATCGACGCGACGCTCTGGGTCCGCTTCCTTCGTCTTCCACAGGGACAATCATCACACGGCGCCGTTCGTTGGCCGCTCGGACACATCCCGTTCAGCGAGGCTCTTTAGCGTGCCGCCGGTGAACAGCGAAAAACCCGGCGTCGACCGCCGCGGGTTCCTCAAGCGCGCGGGCCTCGTCTCCGCGGCGGCCGCGGGTGCCCCCCTCGCCGCCGCCACCCCGGCGGATGCCCTCGATCTGAACCTCGGCATCGACGTCGGCCTCCTCTTCGGCCGGGACCGCTACCGGTGGCTGGTCGGCGATCACCACATCCACACCCAGTACTCCTACGACGCGATGTACACAGTGGACGGAATCGCCGACGGCGCCCGCCGTCACGGGGCGGACTGGGCGGTGATCACCGATCACGGCCACGCCACGCACGAGAAGTCTTCGGTGGAGCGGACGAACGCCGCCGTCCGGGCGGCGCAGCGCGCGCATCCCGATCTCCTGTTGTGGCAAGGGATGGAGTGGAACGTGCCGGGCGCCGAGCACGCGACGCTGTTCTTCCAGGCCGGCGCGAACCAGGCCGCGAAACTGCGTGAGTTCGAGCGCGCCTTCGACTGGCGGCTGACCGGGACCGAACCGGGTACCCCGGACAACGAGGCACTGGCCGTCAAGGCGATCCGCTGGCTCGCCACCGAAGAACGCGCGCGGCGGATCCACGCGCCGGTGGTGGTGATCAACCACCCGCTGCGCAACGGCCGGATCGCCCCGCACGAGATCCGCGCGCTGCGCGACGCCGCACCCGGCATCGTGATCGGCATGGAGGGCGCGCCCGGCGCGCAGGCCGACGGCTTCCCCAAACCGCTCGGAAGCGGCGGTGGCGCACGCGGCGGGTACGGCAACTCCCCCGGTTCGAACTCGTGGCCGGGCTTCCCCGAGTCGGCGTACCGCACTTACGGCGGATTCGACTGGAGCACCGCGACCGTCGGCGGGCTCTGGGATTCCCTGCTGGCCGAAGGAAAGCCGTGGTGGATCACCAGCAACTCCGACTCGCACTACAACCGCGGCGACACCCTCGTCCGGCCGGGCGTCCCGGACGGCTATTACGACGAGCACGGCGGCTACCCGGACCCGATCGACACCGGCGTCCCGCAGACTCTGCCGCCGTACGCGGACTTCGCACCCGCCGAGTTCAGCCGCACGGTCGTCGGCGTGACCCGCCGGAGCCACGAAGGTGTGCTCGAAGGCCTGCGCGCGGGACGCGTCTGGGTGGTGCACGGCGGGCTCGCGCAGGAACTGGAGTTCGGCGCGTACAGCGGCTGGAGCTCGGCGACGATGGGCGGCAGGCTGCGGGTCCGGCCCGGATCCGACGTCACGGTCGTCGTCTCGGCGAAACTGGCGGCGCGGCCCAACGGCGGCGGCACGATCCCCCGGCTCGCGCGGCTCGACCTCGTCTCGGGACCGGTCACCGGCCCCGCCGCCGACCGCGACACCCAGACGGCGCCGGGTACCCGCGTGGTGCGTTCCTTCGAACCGCGGTGGGCTCCGGGGCGGACGGTCGCCTTCCGGCACACCTTCCGCAATGTGCGCGAATCGTTCTTCGTGCGCACGCGCGGCACGGACGGCAAGAAGCACGTGCCCGGCGGGATCGAGCCGAACGCGGACGTGATCGGGCAGTCGAATCCGTTCGAAGACCTCTGGCTCTACGGGAATCCGATCTTCGTGGACGTCCGCCGGGCGTAGGGTTCCGCCATGTTTTTCACTGGGCAGGCGACTGCTCGTGGAGCTGAACCAGCGGGGAACCGGCAGGCGCGGGGATCGGCGGGAACGTGCGCAGTGCCGACCACCTGTTCACCGGCCCGTGCTTGGTACCGCGACCGCTACCTCTCGGACGCGACCCGCGAGCTTCGGTGCTGTACGACGAGGTCGCGGGCCTGCCGGCGTCCTACATCGCGACGTCGGGCTTCGACCCGCTGCGCGACGAAGGCGAGGCCTACGCGCGAAAACCGGCCGACGCCGGGGTGCCGGTGATCCTCCGGCGGCACCCCGGCAGCTGCACGGGTTCGCCAGCCGGGTCGGAGTCGATCCGTCGGCGCGGCAGGCACTCCTGCACGCGGCGGGCGTGCCTGGCGTCGACGAACCGCAACTAGAGGACTACTTGCGGGCTCACGCGCCCAGCTTGTCCGGGTCCGGCCCCAGGCGTTTGCCCTGCTCCAGGGTCGCGATCGCGGCGCCGTCGTGCGCGTCGAGCGCGAAGTCGAAGACGTCCATGTTCTCCTCGATCCGTTCCGGCGTGACGGACTTCGGGATCACCAGGTGGTCCATCTCGATGTGCCAGCGCAGCACGACCTGCGCCGGGGTCTTGCCGTGTTTCCGCGCGATGGTGGTGATCTTCTGGTCGGCGAGCAGGTCCCCGCCACGCGCCAGCGGGCCCCACGCCTCGGTGACGATCTCGTGCTTCTCGTGGAAGTCCCGGAGCAGCGGCTGCTGAAGCCACGGGTGGCACTCGATCTGGTTCACCGCCGGGACGGTGCCGGTCTCCTCGATCAGCCGCTCCAGATGCGGGATCTGGAAGTTCGAGACCCCGATCGCCTTCGCCCGGCCGTCGGAGGCGATCTTTTCCAGCGCCCGCCACGTCTCCACGTACTTGTCCTGCGACGGCAGCGGCCAGTGGATCAGGTACAGGTCGACATACTCGAGACCGAGTTCGCTCAGGCTCGTGTCGAAGGCACGCAACGCCGAGTCGTAGCCGTGTTCGGTGTTCCACAGTTTCGTGGTGACGAACAGTTCCTCGCGGGGCAGCCCGCTGGAGCGGACGGCCTCGCCGACACCGCGTTCGTTGGCGTACAAGGTAGCCGTGTCGATCGCGCGGTAGCCCGCCTCGATGGCGCCGCGGACCACGCCCGTGACCTCGTCGTCGCCGATCTTGTACACCCCGAACCCGAGCTGGGGCAGGGACGTTCCGTTGTTCAGCCGTATGCTGGGGACCATCCTCGAACAGTAACCCCGGCGGCGGGTCAGGGCAGAGCGGGCAGGTGGACGGTCACCGAAAGACCGCCGCCCACAACGGGTTCCGCGGAGACCATGCCGCCGTGAGCCTGGACGGCGGCCCGCACGATCGAGAGCCCCAGCCCCGCCCCGGTGCGGGCGGTCCTGGCGACACCGGCGCGGCGGAACGGCTCGAACAGTTCGGGGACCGCGGCCGGGTCGAGCAGGCCACCGGACGACCGCACCCGCAGCACCGACCACTGTGGACCGGCCTGGGTGACGACGTCCAGCCAGCCACCGTCGACGTTGTGCCGCACGGCGTTTTCCAGCAGATTGCCCGCGATGCGTTCCAGCAGCGCCGGATCGCCGAACGTCGCCGCGCCCGGGGTCGCGAATTCGGTGCGGATACCGCGTTTCTCGGCGTCGGCCCGCACCGCGCGCCACGCGCTCGCGACGATCACCGCGAGGTCGACCGGTTCCCTGGCCACCAGTCCAGCGCCGTCCGTGCGCGCGAGCAGCAGCAGCGAGCCGACCAGCCGTTCCGCCCGTTCGGTCGCGTCGCGGACCACGCCCGCCATCCGCCGCAGTTCGGCTTCGTCGGCGTGCTCGTCGGCAAGGGTGACGTCGAGTTCGGTGCGGATGACCGCGAGCGGCGTCCGCAGTTCGTGGCTGGCGTTCGCGACGAAATGCCGTTGGGCGTCGAACGCGGCTTGCAGCCTGTCGAGCATGTCGTCGAAGGTCTCGGCCAGTTCGGCGAGTTCGTCCTTGGTGCGGACCTCGCCGATCCGCTCCCCCATCGATTCGATCGACAGCCGCCGCGCAGTCCCGGTAATCTCACGCAGCGGCCGCAGCACCCGCGCGGTGAACGTCCACGCGAGGATCCCCGCCGCCAGCACGACGAAACAGAACGCGACCGCGCCGAACAGCAGCACCCGGTTCCGGGCGTACACCCGCAGATGCTCGGTGACGGCGGACGCGTCGACATCGACGCCGTCGACCCGCACCGTGGTGCCCGGCGGCAGTTGCGGGACGGCGGAAACGGCGTCGCCGACCAGGTTCCAGGTCAGCCAGAGCAACAGGAGGCTGACCAGTGCCACCAGCCCGGTCGCGAGCAGCGTGACCCGCGCACGCAGGCTGCGGGCGTTCACCCGCGTGGAGTCCCCTGCTCCGGCACCCGGTAGCCGGAGCCGACGACGGTTTCGATGATCCCCGGCTCGCCGAGCTTCTTCCGCAGGGTCATCACGGTGACCCGGACGGTGGTGGTGAACGGGTCGGCGTTCTCGTCCCACACGCGTTCGAGGAGTTCCTCGCTGCTGACCACCGAACCGGCGGCCGACAGCAGCACCTCCAGTACGCCGAACTCCTTGCGGGTCAGCTCGACCGGGCCGCTCGCACGGCGGACGGTCCGCCTAGCCGGATCCAGCTCGACGTCGCCCGAAGTCAGCAGCGGCGGCGCGGCCGGAGTCGCCCGGCGGCCCAGCGCCCGCACCCGCGCGACGAGTTCGGGGAACGCGAACGGCTTGGCGAGATAGTCGTCGGCGCCGAGGGAAAGCCCGTCCACGCGATCCGAAACGGAACTGCTCGCGGTGAGCATGAGCACGCGCGTCAATTCGCCGGACGCGACGATCTCGCGGCACAAATCGTCACCGGACATCCCGGGCAGGTCGCGGTCGAGCAGCACCACGTCGTACCGGGTGACGGCGGCCTTTTCGTGCCCGTCGTCCCCGGTGAGCGCGATGTCCACCGCCATCCCCTCGCGCCGCAGTCCGCGTGCGATCGCGTCGGCGAGGGGTTCTTCGTCTTCGACTACCAGAATCCGCACGACCCTACGTTGCCATAGGTTCCTGAGAGTGACCTTATCGGAGTATCGCGGCGGTACAGCTGGTCGTGAGTGCCGGATCACGCAACCGCCTGGCTTGCACGAGGGGTGACGGCTCAGCGAGTGCTGGAGTGTGACGATGTGGGAATCGGGACGTTGAGTGTCCCGATTCCCACATCGTCGAAGGGGTCCCTCCGGTCTCGGTCCTTGATCAACGGAGGATCGGGGACGTTGAGGATCCCCGATCAGCCCAGACCATCCCCAGCACCCGTCGAGCGGGGAAGATTCCGGACGCTCAACGTCCGGAATCTTCCCCGCTCACCCACATCAGCATCCAGTGGGTAGGCAAATACAGGCCCGCCAAGACCCGAAACGCCACTCACGCCCAGCGCAGGGCGAACCACAGCCGCATCCGGATCTCCGGATCCGCCAGGTCCACTTCCAGCGCCCGTTCGATCTGCCCGATCCGGTGCCGGACGCTGTTGCGGTGCACGCCCAGTTCGGCGGCCGTCCGGTCCCAGCCGCCGTGGTGCGCGAGCCAGGTCCGCAGCGTCTCGACCAGTTCGCGGTCGCCTTTCCGGTCGAGTTCGCGCAGCGGCGCCAAGGCGTTGGCGGCGAACCCGGCCGCCGCGCCCGGGGTGATCAGCGCGTCCAGCCCGAGCCCTGACGCCTCCGCCACCACCGGCCGCTCCAGCGCGGCGGCCCGCCGCAGCAGCAGTTCGACTTCGGTGACGGCCTCGGGAAGGCGATCGGGTGGCACGGGCGAACTCACCACCGCGAGCCAGCCGTCGGCGCGGAGCCGGTCGAGGTCGCCGATCTCCGGTGCCTCGCCGACGATCGCGTCGAACCGCGGGCCCGGCCGCAGGCGCACGAGCGGGGTGTCGAGCCGGGCGCGCAGCCAGTCGTAGCGCGCGGCGGCCTCGGTGGGGCCGCGGCGGTAGGCGATCCCGGCGACCAGGCGGCGTTCGTCCACGCCGACCACGTCGGTCTCCCCCAGCAGCAACGCGGTGGCGGCGGCGCCCAGTCCGGCCGCGTCCGAACCCGCGCGGCCCGCCAGCCCGAGCAGCGCCGCCCCGACCGACAGGATCGCGCGGTCGGCGCCGTCGAACCGCTCGACGCGGCCGACCACGACCAGATGCGACGCCGTCGCCTGCGGGTACACCGGTTGTGCGACGACGTGCGTGCCGTCGGCCAGTTCCGTCGTCGCGCTGCGGATCCCCCGGCCCGCCCGCAGCGTGGCGACCAGTTCCCGGACCTCGGCCGGCAGCGGCGAGGGCGTGCCGTGATCGGCGGCGAGGACGTCGCCGACGCCGACCAGCGCCACCCACGCCCGCAGCCGTACGGCCAGCGCGCTCGTCAGTTCACCGAGCCCGTCACCGGCCGCCCTGGTCAGCGCCTCGCGCGCGACCGCGATCCGCCGCTGTTCCCGCTGTCCCGCCTCGGCCAGCGCGACCGACACCGCCCGGCTGATCGCCAGGAACGGCGTCCTCGGCTGGACGGTCAGCAACGGGAGGCCGTGCCGGGCGCACGCCGCCCGCAGCGGCGGCGGCAGCGTTTCGTGGGCGCCGGGGGTGAGCCCGAACCCCAGCGCGGAGATCCCGCTGTCGGCCAGCCGCCGGACGTAGCGGTCGATCTCGGACGGCTCCACCGGCAGGTTCACCCCGGCGGTGAGCAGCAGCTCCGCCCCGAGCAGGTACGGCGCGGGATCCCGGAGTTCGCTAACGTGCGCCCAGCGCACCGGGGCGTCGAGCGCGCCGGGGCGCAGCGTCTCCCCGACCGGGTCGAGTGCCAGTTCCGGGTTGCCGACCACGGCCCGTAACGGGACATTCACATCTGAGTCGAGCGGATCGCGGGTTTGGGCCATTTCATCCTCATTCGTACACAACTTTGGATGGATCATCCCATGTCGTTCAAGGAGCGAACGAACCTACGGTGACCCGAACGAAGCGAACAGCCCCCAGGCAAGGAGGACACCGTGGCCGGTGACTACGCGGTGATCGCGCTGTACATAGCGGGCATGATCGGCGTCGGCTGGTTCGGGCTGCGGCTCGCCAAGACCAAGTCCGACTACCTGGTCGCGGGCCGCCGCCTCGGCTGGTTCATGTACTCGGGCACGATGTCCGCGGTCGTCCTCGGCGGCGCTTCGACGGTCGGCGGGGTGAAGCTCGGCTACACCTACGGTATCTCCGGCGCCTGGCTCGTGATCGCGATCGGCGTCGGCATCCTGGTCCTGCACACGCTGTTCGCACGGCGGCTGGTGAGGCTGCGCGTCTACACCGTCGGCGAGATGCTCGACCTGCGCTACGGCGGCTCCACCAGCGCCATTTCCGGCGTCGTCATGTGGGGCTACACGCTGATGCTGACGGTCACCTCGACGCTGGCGTTCGCCACCATCTTCAAGGTCCTCTTCACCGTCCCGAGCTGGGCCGGGATCGCCATCGGCGGTTCGATCGTGGTGCTCTACTCGGTGCTCGGCGGCATGTGGTCGATCACGCTGACCGACATCGTCCAGTTCGTCGTCAAGACCATCGGCATCCTGTTCATCCTGCTGCCGGTCTCGATCGTCTCGGCGGGTGGTTTCGACGGGATGGCCGCGCGGCTGGACGAGAGCTACTTCGAACTCACCGCCATCGGCGGCGACACGATCTTCACCTACTTCCTCATCTACAGCTTCGGCCTGCTGATCGGGCAGGACATCTGGCAGCGCGTGTTCACCGCCCGCACCCCGGGCATCGCCACCGGCGGTGGCGTCATCTCCGGTGTCTACTGCCTGGTCTACGGCCTCGCCGGCGCGCTGATCGGCACCGCGGCCAAGACGCTCTACCCGACGCTGGCCAGCGCGCAGGACGCGTTCGCCACCATCGTCGAGGACCAACTGCCCGCCGGGGTCCGCGGCCTGGTGCTCGCGGCCGCGCTGTCGGCGATGATGTCGACCGCGAGCGGCGCGCTCATCGCCTGCTCGACGGTGAGCACCTCGGACCTGCTTTCCAAGCTGGGACTGAAGAAGGCCGTCAACGAGGTCACCAGGAACCGTGTCACGACCTTGGTCCTCGGCATCGCCGCGATCGGCATCGCCATGGTCGTGGACGACGTGGTCAACGCGCTGACCATCGCCTACGACATCCTCGTCGGCGGCCTGCTGGTCGCGATCATCGGCGGGCTGGCCTGGAAACGCGGCACCCGGCAGGGCGCGCTCGCGTCGATGGTCGTCGGCACCGTCGTGGTCGTCACGTTCATGTTCGTGGACGGCGTCGAGGCCAACAGCCCGATCTACTGGGGACTCGGCTCCAGCCTGGCGGTGTACCTGCTGGTCAGCTTCCTCACCCCGCGGACGTCGGACGAGATCCTCACCGTGTGGACCCGTCGCCTGAACGGCAGCGCGGTCGCCGAAGAAGAAGAGGCGAAACTCGCCGCTTCGAAGTCCTGAAAACCATCCGAAGGAGACACAGTGCCTGAGCAGACCCCGATCGGACCCGTCGACTCTTCGAGGGTGCCCCGGTTCGCCGGTTTCGCGACCTTCGCGAGGCTGCCGCGGATCGATCAGGTCGAGCATGCCGACGTCGCCGTCGTCGGGGTGCCGTTCGACGCCGGGGTGTCCTACCGTCCCGGCGCGCGGTTCGGTCCCGCGGCGCTCCGTGAGGCCAGCAGGCTCCTTCGCCCGTACCACCCGGAACTCGACGTCTCCCCGTTCGCCGAAACGCAGGTGGTCGACGCCGGTGACATCGCGCTCAACCCGTTCAACATCGGGGAGGCGATCGAAACCCTGCAAGACGAGGCCGAAGCGCTGACCGCGGGCGGGACGCGGCTGGTGACCGTCGGCGGCGACCACACGATCGCACTCCCGCTGCTGCGGGCGGCGGCGAAGAAGCACGGGCCGGTGGCGCTGCTGCACTTCGACGCGCACCTCGACACCTGGGACACCTACTTCGGCGAGCCGTACACCCACGGCACCCCGTTCCGGCGGGCGTCCGAGGAAGGCCTCCTCGACACCGAAGCGCTGTCCCACGTCGGCACGCGCGGCCCGCTGTACGGCAAGCGGGACCTGGAAGAGGACCGCCGCCTCGGATTCGGCATCGTCACCTCCGGCGACGTCATGCGCCGCGGGGTCGCCGAGACCGTCGACGCGCTGCGCCAGCGCATCGGCGGCCGCCCGCTCTACATCTCGGTCGACATCGACGTGCTCGACCCCGCGCACGCGCCGGGCACCGGCACCCCCGAGGCGGGCGGCATGACCAGCCGCGAACTGCTGGAAATCCTGCGTGGCCTGCGGGACTGCAACCTCGTCGGGGCGGATGTGGTGGAACTCGCCCCGGCTTACGATCACGCGGAGATCACCGCCATCGCGGCTTCCCACGTCGCCTACGACCTGGTGAGCCTGCTCAGCTTGGGGAAGGGCGAATGACCAACGCAGAACGGATAGGCGGCGACGTAGTCGTCGAAACCCTCCGCGCGCTCGGCGCCGACACCGTGTTCGGCCTGCCCGGCCAGCACGCGCTCGGCCTGTTCGAAGCGCTGCGGCGCACGGACGACCTGCGCGTCATCAGCTCGCGGGTGGAGAACAACCTGGCGTTCGCGGCCGACGGGCACGCCCGCGCCCGGCTCGCGGCGGACCCCGAGGGCCCGGTCCCGGTGACCCCGATGATCGTGTCGACCGGTCCCGGCGCGCTGCTGACTTTGGCTTCACTGCAGGAATCCCGGGCCGCGTCGGTGCCGGTGCTCGGCATCTCCAGCCAGATCCCGGTCGCCGGGCTCGGCGGCGGACGGCACGGGTACCTGCACGAACTTCCCGACCAGCAGGCCAGTTTCCGTGACGTGGTGAAGTCCGTGCACGTGGTGCGGACCGTCGGCCAGCTCCCGACGGCGTTGCGCGAGGCGTGGGAGTCCGCGTCGACCGCACCGTATGGCCCGGTGTGGGTCGAAATCCCGCAGGACATCCTGCTGGCGCCGGCGGAGCTGCCGCGGATCACCTCGGTGACGGCTCGGCCCGCGCCGCTCGCGCCCTTGCCGGAACTCGTCACCGAGGCCGCGAATCTCCTTGGTGCGGCGAAGAATCCGGTGATCCTCGCCGGTGGCGGCGCACTGCGCTCGGGCGCGCGAGCGGAGCTGAAGGCGCTCGCGGAGGCCTTGCGCGCCCCGGTGCTGTCGACGTTCGGCGGCAAGGGCGTCTTCGGCTGGGACCACGAACTTTCCGGGCAGTCCTGGCTCGAGGACTGGCACAGCACCGAGTTCCTTTCGGCCGCGGATGTCCTGCTGGTGCTGGGTTCCGGGCTCGGCGAGCTGTCCAGCAACTACCGCGAATTCGCCCCGCGCGGCCGGCTGATCCAGGTCGAGGCCGATCTCGGGAAGCTGGAGTCGAACTACCCGGCGCTGGGCATCCACGCCGACGTCCGGCTTGCCCTGCAAGGAGTTCTGGAGCAGGTACCGTTCCGGCAGCCGGACGGCGTCGCCGAAGCGGCTGTCTCGGACCTGCTGGCCAAGGTGCGCGAACGGCTCGACGGCCAGCCACTCGAAGCCGAACGCAAGCTGATCGACGACATCCGCGCGGCGGTACCCGAAGGCACGCAGACGTTCTGGGACATGACGATCGCGGCCTACTGGGCCTGGTCCGCGTGGAACCCCGATGGCGCGCCGATCCACACCGCGCAGGGCGCGGGCGGGCTCGGCTACGGCCTGCCCGGCGCGCTCGGCGGCGCGGCCGCCACCGGTGGCCCGGTGCTCGCGGTGTCCGGCGACGGCGGCGCGATGTACGGCATCGCGGAACTGGCCACCGCGGTCCAGCACGAACTGGACGTCACGTGGCTCGTGATCGACGATGGCGGCTACGGCATCCTTCGCGAATACCTGACCGGCGCCTTCGGGCAGTCCACCGCCACCGAACTCGCGCGACCCGATTTCGCCGCGCTGGCACGCTCTTTCGGCGTCCACGCCACCGTGTCCTCTTTGGACACCGTCGGGAAGGATCTCGCCGACGCGCTGGGCACGCCGGGCCCGTCGGTGGTCGTCGTCCCCGCCCTGCTCAAGATGTTCGAGCCGACCCACCTGGAGAAGAAATGACTCAGGTCCTGAACTTCATCGACGGCGCCGAGGTATCGGCGGCGGGCTCGCGGACGCTCGACCTGGTGGACCCCGCCACCGGCGACGTCTTCGGCACCAGCGTCCTGTCCGAAGAGTCCGATGTGGACGCCGCGCTGGCGGCCGCCGAACGGGCGTTCGAGGTGTGGCGCAAGAGCACACCCGCCCAGCGTCAGCTCGCGCTGCTGAAGATCGCCGACGCCGTCGAGGCCCGCGCGGAGGAGTTCGCCGAGCTGGAAATCCGCGAGACCGGCAAGATCCGGGCCGTCGTGCTGGACGAGGAGATCCCGGAGTGCGTCAGCGCGCTGCGGTTCTTCGCCGGTGCTGCACGGCAGCTCGAAGGCACCGCGTCCGGCGAGTACCTGCCAGGGCACTCCTCGGCGATCCGCCGCGAACCGGTCGGCGTCTGCGCGCAGATCGCGCCGTGGAACTACCCGCTGATGATGGGGGTCTGGAAGATCGCCCCGGCGCTGGCGGCGGGCAACACCGTCGTGCTGAAGCCGGCGGAGACCACGCCGTCGACGGCCGTGCTGCTGGCGAAGGTCGCGGCGGAGTTCCTGCCGCGGGGCGCCTTCAACGTGCTGTGCGGCGACCGCGACACCGGCCGCGCGCTGGTGAAGCACCCGATCACCGAGATGGTGTCCATCACCGGCTCGACCCGTGCGGGCATCGACGTCGCCACCGTCGCGGCGGCCGACCTCAAGCGCACGCACCTGGAACTCGGCGGGAACGCGCCGCTGCTGGTGTTCGGCGACGTGAACCTCGCCGAGACGGCGGAAGGCATCGTCGGCGCGGCGTTCTACAACGCCGGGCAGGACTGCACCGCGGGCAGCCGGGTGCTGGTGGACGCGGCGATCCACGACAAGTTCGTCGCGGAGCTGACCAAGGCCGCCGCGGCGCAGGCGCCCGGCCGGGACTTCGGCCCACTCAACAGCGAGGCGCAGTTCGGCCGGGTCCGCGGCCTCGTCGACCGGCTGCCGTCCCACGCCCGGGTGGAGACCGGCGGCGTCCCCGCCGGTGACCGCGGGTTCTTCTTCTCCCCCACCGTGATCTCGGGTCTGAAGCAGGACGACGAGATCGTTCAGGAGGAGATCTTCGGCCCGGTCATCACCGTTCAGTCCTTTGTGGACGAGGACGAGGCGGTGCGCCTTGCCAACGGCGTCCCCTACGGGCTGGCGTCGTCGATCTGGACCAACGACCTCGGACGCGCGACCCGCGTCTCGGGCGAACTCGACTTCGGCTGCGTCTGGGTCAACACCCACGGGCCGCTGGTCGCGGAAATGCCCCACGGCGGTTTCGGGCACTCCGGCCACGGAAAGGACCTCTCGTCCTACTCCTTCGCCGAGTACACCCGCGTCAAGCACGTCATGACCCGCTTCGCCTGACCGCGTTTCGTCCTCTAGTTGCGGTAGTTGGCGGCACGAACTACCGCAACTAGAGGACGAGTTGCGTATTTGGAGGTCCCTATGGGTGAGAAGATCACCGAAGTCGAGCAGCACGGCATCGCGCCGATCCCGCCGGAGGAACAGACGTCGCGCCCCCGCGACCTGTTCCGGATGGCGTTCGGTGGCGCGAACACCTTCGCCACCATCATCCTCGGGACGCTCCCGATCGCCTTCGGCCTGAGCTTCTGGGCGGCGGTCGCGGCCACCGCGACGGGCGTCGTCGTCGGCGCGCTGGTGCTCTCGCCGATGTCGTTGTTCGGCCCGCTCACCCGGACCAACAACGCCGTCTCCTCCGGCGCGCACTTCGGCGTCGTCGGCCGTTGTGTCGGCTCCTTCCTCTCCCTGCTGACGGCGATCACCTTCTTCGCCATCTCGGTCTGGGTGAGCGGCGACGCCGTCGCCGGTGCGGCACAACGGCTTTTCGGCTTCGACGGCGGTGAGGTGCTCCGCGGCGTCGCGTACGGCGTCATCGCGATCGCCACGCTGGTGGTGTGCATCTACGGCTACCGGTTCATGCTGCTGGTGAACCGGGTCGCCGTCACCCTCGGCACGGCGATCATGCTGCTCGGGGTCGTGGCCTACGGCGGCACGTTCGACCCCGGATTCGCCGGCACCGGCGCCTACGCCCTCGGGGAGTTCTGGCCGACCTGGATCCTGGCCGCGCTCACCACGATGGCGAACCCGATCTCGTTCGGCGCCTTCCTCGGCGACTGGACGCGCTACATCCCCGCGCGCCACAGCCGCCGTTCCCTGTTGGCCGCGCCGTTCCTGGCGCAGGTGGCGACGTTGCTGCCGTTCGGGTTCGGCATCGCCACCGCGACCCTGGTCGCGGATCCGGCCGACTACATCACCGGCCTGACCGCGATCTCCCCGCTCTGGTACGCGATCCCGCTGATCGTGGTCGCGCTGATCGGCGGGCTGTCCACCGGCACGACGTCGCTCTACGGGACCGGCCTGGACTTCAGTTCGATCTTCGTGAAGCTGAGCCGGGTCCAGGCGACACTGCTGATCGGCTCGCTCAGTGTCGTGTTCATCTTCGTCGGCAACTTCGTGCTGGACATGGTCTCCAGCATCAACGCCTTCGCCACGCTGATCGTGCTGTGCACGTCGCCGTGGATGGTGATCATGATGATCGGATTCGTGCTGCGGCGCGGGTTCTACGACCCGGACGACCTCCAGGTGTTCAACCAGGGCCGCAAGGGCGGCCGCTACTGGTTCACCCGCGGCGTGAACTGGCGTGCGATGGCCGCGTGGATCCCGGCGACGACGCTGGGCCTGCTGACCGCCAACACCCCGATGATCGCCGGCCCGTTCAAGGACATCGCGGGCGGCGTGGACATCAGCATGGTGGTGACGCTGTGTACGGCGGCGATCGCGTATCCGGTGCTGGTCAAGCTCTTCCCCGAACCGCCGGAGGTCTACTCGTACACGGAGCCCGTCGCGGAACCGGCTGTCGCGGTCTAGGCGAACCGGCACAGCGCCCCGAGGAACAGCGCGTCGAAGGCGCGATCCGGGAGCACCCGGCGGACGAGCAGGATCGGTTTCGCCCCGAACCCCGCGGCGTAGCGGGTCTTCGGGCGCCGGGCCCGAACCGCCTTCACGATGACGTCGGCGATCACCTTCGGGTGGGAACCGCGCGCGGCCTGGTCGAAGAACTTCGCCAGCGCCTTGGCCTGCGGCGCGTAGGCGGTGTCGCCCGAGGTCTTCATGAGGTTCTCGATGGCGATGCCACCCCATTCGGTTTTGATGGCGCCGGGTTCGATCACCACGACGTCGATCCCGAACGGCTTCAGTTCCAGCCGCAGTGAATCACTCAGTCCTTCGACGGCGAACTTCGTCGAGTGGTACCAGCCGCCGAGTGGTTCGTGAATCTTGCCGCCGATCGACGAAATGTTCACGATCTTGCCCGAGCCCTGGGCACGCATATGCGGGGTAGAGAGCTGCACCAGCCGCGCGAGACCGAAGACGTTGACCTCGAACTGGTACTTCCCCTCCGAGAGCGGCACGTCCTCGAAGGCGCCGTACGAGCCGTAGCCCGCGTTGTTGACCAAGACGTCGATGCGGCCGGACTCCTCGATGATCCGCTCGATCCCGGCGACCATCGACGCGTCGTCGGTGACGTCCATCTCGAGGATCTTGATGCCGCGTTCGGCGAGTCCCGCCATCCGCTCGACGCGCCGCGCGGCACCGTAAACCGTGTAGCCCGCTTCTCGCAGCGCGAGGGCCGTGGCTTCACCGATTCCCGCGGAAGCTCCCGTGACCAGTGCGATCTTCATATCCCTCTCCCTAACTAACCGGTTGGTTGCTAACTCAGGTTGCCACGGCGCCTGACTAGATGTCAACCAACCAGTTAGTTAGACTGGGTCGTATGGTCCGGGACAAGGAAGCGACCAAGCGGAAACTGCTGGACGCGGCGACGAGCGAGTTCGCGACGTACGGCATCGCGGGCGCGCGGGTCGATCGCATCGCGAAGAACGCCGGTGCCAACAAGGCGCTGATCTACGCCTATTTCTGCAGCAAGGAATACCTTTTCGAGATGGTCGTGCGGGAACAGGTGGATCTCGCGATCAAGTCGGTCCCGATCACCCCCGACGATCTGCCCGGTTACGCGGGACGCCTGTTCGACCGCTACCTGGAGCACCCCGAAGTCCTGCGGCTCATCGGCTGGCTCCGGCTGGAGCAGGGCTTCGACGCCATGCCGGAAGCCGAACGACGGGCGTACGCGGACAAGGTCGCCGCGATCAAGGAAGCCCAGCGCGCCGGGTCGGTGCCGGACCACTTCGACGCCGAGGAACTCCTGAGCCTCGTCGTGCACCTGTCGATCCTCGGCCTCACCTCCGCCGCCGCGACCCGTGACCTCGTCGTCCGCTCGGTCGCCCGGCTCACGGGAACCTGACCGGGTTTTCGCGCGACCACTGGGTACACACCTGGGAGGTCGTCTTGCAGCGTCGAACTTTTCTGCGTGCTTCAGCCTTGTCCGCCGGCGTCGCCGCCGGGGTCACCGTGCCCGCCGCCACGGCCGCGTCACCTTTGCGCGTTCAGATCCTGATGTTCGATGGCGTGGAGGAACAGGACTTCATCGCGCCCGTCGAAGTACTCGGGCTGGCCGGGAAACTCACCGGCGGCGCCCTTCAGTCCTCGCTTGTGACAGCCAGGCGGCCCGGGCCCGTGCGCTGCACCTACGGCACCACCGTCGACGTCCCGCGCGGCTGGTCACCCGACGAGGCCGACATCCTCGTGGTGCCGGGCGGCGGCTACAAGGACCGGAACGGTCCGGGCGTGCACCGGCTCAACGCCGATCAGGGTTTCCTACGGCGCCTGAAAACTTCGCGGGCGCTGCCGGTCGGGATCTGCACCGGGACGATGGTGCTGTCCGCGGCGGGCCTGACCAAGGGCCGCAACGCGACGACGCACAGCGGCGCGAAGGCGGATCTGGCCGCTCAAGGCGCGAAGGTGATCGACGCGCGCGTCGTCGACGATGGCGACCTGATCACCGGCGGCGGGATCACTTCGGGGCTTGAGGTTTCGCTCTGGCTCGTGGAGCGGTTCCTGGGCGCGCAGGCGGCTCAGCGGGCGGAGGTCGTGTTGGAGTACGAGCGCCGGGGCACTGTCTGGCGCCCCTAGCGCGTGACGTGAAAGGCCCGTTACTGGCAGATTTTGCCAGTAACGGGCCGTGGCGTTCGTGTTCTAACCCGAATCGCCACTCACGACCACCCCGATCCACTCGGTACCGACGCCCTGGTCACCCCGAAGTACGTGAAGGCCCCCTTCCTTGCGCTAGGCGCAAGGAAGGGGGCCTTCACGTACTTCGGCAAGGTGTGAGGGTCGAATTTCTTCGGCTGAGCCGAGGGAAGGGGGCCTTCACGCGCGGCCGCTGTGATCATTGGTGCCGGTGGGGCGAAAGTGGTGGCCGTGGCGATCGCGAAGGTAGTGAAGGCCTCCATCACTACTTTGAAGGTAGGTAAGGGGCCCTTGACGGTCCGAACCCGTGAACGACCGCAGCCAGAAGCCGGTAGGTAACCAAGACCCCTTAGCCCTAGCCGTCCGCACCACTCACAAGGACCGCGAGGGTGTCTGTCTCTGTGTCCTGAAGGTCCCCTTGAGGACACTTAACGTCTCGGAGGGGGCCTTCAGGACACCGGGCACCCTCTGATTCGCTCACGGCCCCACCCGACTGACCCCTCGTGTCGAGTGAGGCCGGGTAGTGTCGCGAAAGCCACTTCCGGGACGCCTGGTGTCCCGAAAGTGGCTTTCGCGACACTGCGGCCGCAGACTCACATGACGGCAGGGACGACACGCGGCGGACCCGTGATCAACCGCGTCCAGAATCAGCGGTGCGTGTCCTCCGGCGCCGGAGTCCGGCTCGCCAGGTTCGCGGACCACTCGGTGACCCGCCGCGCGACGTCCTGCGCGGTGAGCCCGACGCGGGCCAGCACCTCCTCACGCGACCCATGGTCGTGGAACACCTGCGGCACAGCCAGATCCCGCAGCGGCACATCGCATTCGGCGTCGCGGAACAGCGCGGCCAGCGCGGAACCGAAACCACCGTGACGGCCGCTGTCCTCGACGGTCACGACGAGCTTGTGCTGCTCCGCCAGCGCGACCAGTTCGGCGGGCGCCGGAACGACCCAGCGCGGGTCCACCACGGTCACGCCGATGCCCTGGTCCGCCAGCCGGTCCGCGACGGCGAGGCCGAGTGTCGCGAAAGCGCCCACCGCGACGAGCAGCACGTCGGCGTCACCGGAGGGCTTGCGCAGCACGTCCACCACGCCGACCCGTTCGACGGCAGGAACCGAGTCGATCACGCCGCCCTTGGAGAACCGCAGCGCCGTCGGCCCGTCCTCGACCGCGACGGCCTCGCGCAGTTCTTCGCGCAGCGTGCCGGCGTCACGCGGCGCGGCGACCTTCATCCCCGGCACCATGCCCAGCAGCGAAAGGTCCCACATCCCGTGGTGACTCGGCCCGTCCGGCCCGGTGATCCCGGCACGGTCGAGCACCAGCGTCACCGGCTGGCGGTGCAGCGCGACGTCCATCAGGACCTGGTCGAACGCGCGGTTCAGGAAGGTCGAGTACACCGCGACGACGGGATGCTTGCCGCCCATCGCGAGACCGGCGGCCGAAGTCACCGCGTGCTGCTCGGCGATCCCGACGTCGTACCAGCGGTCCGGGTACGCCTCGGCGAACTTGTGCAGCCCGGTCGAGCGCAGCATGGCCGCGGTGATCGCGACGACGTCGTCGCGGTCGGCGCCGATCTTGACCAGTTCGTCGGCGAAGACGCCGGTCCAGCTCGGGCCCTTGACCGGCGGCAGGCCGGTCTCCGGGTCGATCGGATCGGTCTGGTGCATCTGGTCGGCCTGGTTGGTCACCGCGGGCTCGTAACCGTGCCCCTTCTCGGTGACCACGTGCACGATGACCGCGCCACCGAAGTCGCGGGCGCTCTGAAAGGCCTTCTCCAGCGCCACGAGATCGTGCCCGTCGACCGGGCCGAGGTACTTGAGGCCGAGGTCGGAGAACATCATCTGCGGGCTCAGCGCGTCCTTGAGCCCCGCCTTCGCCGCGTGCAGCGCCGCGTAGATCGGCTTGCCGACGAAGGGCGTGTGCCGCAGAAGTTCCTTGCCACGGTCCAGGACCCGCTCGTAACCCGGCTTCAACCGCAGCGACGCCAGGTGGTCCGCGACGCCGCCGATGGTCGGCGAATACGAGCGACCGTTGTCGTTGATGACGATGACGACCGGACGACGCGGGTTCGCGGCGATGTTGTTGAGCGCCTCCCAGCACATGCCGCCGGTCAGCGCTCCGTCGCCGACGACGGCGATCGCGTGCCTGCCACCACCGCCGAGTTCGAACGCCTTCGCCAGACCATCCACATAGGACAACGCCGTCGACGCGTGGCTGTTCTCGACGAGGTCGTGCTCGCTCTCGGCGCGCGCCGGGTAACCGGTGAGGCCACCGAGCTGGCGCAGCTTGCCGAAGCCGTCGTGCCTGCCGGTGACGATCTTGTGCACGTAGGCCTGGTGGCCCACGTCCCACACGATGGCGTCGTTCGGCGAGTCGAAGACCCGGTGCAGCGCCATGGTCAGTTCGACCACACCCAGGTTCGGGCCGAGGTGACCACCGGCGAGCCGCACCTTCTCGACCAGGAAGTCGCGGATCTCCGCGGCCAGCTCGCCGAGCTGTTCCTGGTCCATCCGCTTCAAGTCGGCCGGTCCGTGCACGGACTCGAGCAACGTCACTCTCCCACCTCGCCTGGTTCCTCATTCCGCCGTTCCGGCCAGTCTACGGAGGGCACCTGAGAGCCTTCCGTCCACCGCGTCACGGGTCACATGTCAGAAAATCACCACACGGCACCCGAAGGTGTGAACATGGTCTCTTTTGCCAAGTAGCGGTCACGTCGGGTGGCCGCGATAATCGCTGATCGACGGTTGAGCAGGAGCCGGTTTCGGAGGGTTTGATGGCGGATTTCTTCATCGGTGGCGAATGGGTCGACGCGGTCGGCGGTGGTCGCCGGGAAATCCGCTGTCCCGCGGACGGATCGCTGGTCGCGGAGGTCGCCGAAGGCACTCGCGAGGACACCGAAGCGGCCATCGCCGCCGCTCGGAAGGCCTTCGAAACCGGGCCCTGGCCGAACACCCCGGCGCCCGAACGCGGTGACCTGCTGCTCAAGGCCGCCGACCTGCTCGACCGCGACACCGAGGCCTTCGCCCGCGCCGAGTCGCTCGACACCGGGAAACGGCTGGTCGAGAGCAAGTACGACATGGCCGACATCGCCGCGTGCCTGCGTTACTTCGGCAAACTCGCCGCCAACGACGCCGGCCGCGTGGTCGACACCGGCAACCCGGACGCGTTCAGCCGGATCGTGCACGAACCGGTCGGTGTCTGCGGGCTGATCACGCCATGGAACTACCCGCTCCTGCAGACGATCTGGAAGGTCGCCCCGGCCCTCGCCGCGGGCAACACCTTCGTCCTCAAGCCCAGCGAGCTGACGCCGCACACCTGCATCATGCTGATGAGGCTGCTGACCGAGGCCGGCCTGCCGGGCGGCGTCGCGAACCTCGTGCTCGGAGCGGGCGCGCAGGCCGGGGCGCCTCTTTCGGAGCATCCGGATGTCGATCTCGTCTCGTTCACCGGCGGGCTCGCGACCGGGAAGATCATCGCCGCGTCCGCCGCCGCGACCGTCAAGAAGGTCGCGCTGGAACTGGGTGGCAAGAACCCGAACGTCGTCTTCGCCGACTCGGACTTCGACACCGCCGTCGACTACGCGCTGACCGCGGTGTTCCTGCACTCCGGACAGGTCTGCTCGGCGGGCGCGCGGCTGATCGTCCAAGAGGAGTGGCACGACAGGTTCGTCGACGAACTCGTCCGCCGCGCCGAACTCATCCGACTGGGTGGACCTTTCGACCCGAAGGCTGAAACCGGTCCGCTGATCTCGGCCGCCCATTTGGAGAAGATCGAACGCTATGTCGCCGCGGCGCTCGAAGAAGGCGCCGTCCTGCGCACCGGCGGCAAACGCCCTGACGATCGTGAGCTGGCGAAGGGGCACTACTACCTGCCGACCATCCTCGACCACGTGAAGCAGGGCAGCAGCGCCGTCGTCGACGAATCGTTCGGCCCGGT
The DNA here is from genome assembly GCF_001953865.1 of Amycolatopsis coloradensis. Lineage (GTDB taxonomy): Bacteria > Actinomycetota > Actinomycetes > Mycobacteriales > Pseudonocardiaceae > Amycolatopsis > Amycolatopsis coloradensis. The sequence goes on along the minus strand of NZ_MQUQ01000014.1, from coordinate 107,111 downwards.
GCTCACCGTCGAGACCTTCACCGACGAGGACGACGCCGTCCGTATCGCCAACGACACGCATTACGGCCTCGCGGGCGCGGTGTTCACCTCCGACGCCTCGCGCGCGCAGCGGGTCGCGAACCGGCTGCGGCACGGCACGATCTGGATCAACGACTTCCACCCGTACCTGCCGCAGGCGGAATGGGGCGGCTACAAGCAATCCGGTTTCGGGCGCGAGCTGGGCCCGACCGGTCTGGCCGAGTACGTGGAGGCCAAGCACATCTATCAGAACCTTCGGCCCGAACCACAGCGCTGGTTCTCAGGGGAGCCAGCGTCCAACTGAAGACGGGAAAAGCCGATGAGTAATCCTTCCGACGACGGCCTCGCCGGTTTCGGCTACAAACAGGAACTCGAAAGAACGCTCGGCAATTTCCACACCTTCGCCGCCGGAATCAGCTACATCTCGATCCTGACGGGCACCTTCCAGCTGTTCTACTTCGGCTTCAGCTTCGGCGGGCCCGCCTACTGGTGGTCATGGCCGATGGTGTTCGTCGGCCAGCTCATGGTCGCGCTGTCGTTCGCCGAACTGGCCGCGCACTACCCGGTCGCCGGCTCGATCTACAACTGGTCGAAACGGCTCGGCAGCCCGCACGTCGCCTGGATGGCCGGGTGGATGATGCTGACCGCGTCGATCGTCAGCATCGCCGCCGTCGCGCTGGCGTACCAGATCACGCTCCCCCAGATTTCGTCGTTCTTCTCGTTCTCCGGCGACAGCGCGGTGAACGCGGTCATCCTCGGCACCGTCCTGATCCTGTTCACCACGCTGGTGAACGCGTGGGGCGTCAAGCTGATGGCCCGGATCAACAGCGCCGGGGTGTTCATCGAACTGGTCGCCGCGGTGCTGCTGATCATCGCGCTCGCGGTGAACATCACGCGCGGCCCCGACGTCGTGATGCAGACCAACAACACCGGCGCCGACCAGCCGTGGGGCTATTTCGGGGCCTTCCTGGTCGCCTCGCTCGCGTCGACCTACGTCATGTACGGCTTCGACACGGCCAGTTCGCTCGGCGAGGAATCGCACGATCCGCGCAAGAACGCGCCCAAGGCGATCCTGCGCGCGCTGATCGCGTCGTTCGTCATCGGCGGGCTGATCCTGATCCTGGCGCTGATGGCCGTCGGTGACATCAACAACCCCGAGATCGCCACGGGCGGACTCCAGTTCATCGTCCTCGACGTCCTCGGCAGCACGTTCGGCACGATCTTCCTGCTGGCGGTCGTCATCGCCATCACGGTGTGCAACCTGGCCGTGCAATCGGCGTCGATCCGGATGATGTTCGCGATGGGCCGGGACAACAACCTGCCCGCCGGGAAGCATCTGGCACGGGTGTCACCGAAGACCAAGACGCCGGTGATCCCCGCGATCGTCTCCGGGGTCATCGCGGTGCTGATCCTGGTGGTCAACGTCGGCCAGCCGCAGATCTTCACGGTGATCACCAGCATCGGCATCATCATGATCTACCTGGCGTACCTGCTGGTCACCATCCCGATGCTGGTCAAGCGCCTGCGCGGGCAGTGGCCCCCGCCGAAAGGGAAAGGCACCCGGTACTTCTCCCTCGGCAAACTGGGCCTGCCGGTCAACATCCTCGGCGTGCTGTGGGGCGGCGCGATCGTGGTGAACCTGGCGTGGCCGCGGCGCGAGGTCTACAACGCGACCGAGCCGTATCACTGGTACCTCGAATGGGGGGCCGTGCTGTTCGTCGGGGCGGTGGCGATCGTCGGTTTCGCGTATTACTGGTTCGTCCTGCGGCACAAGAGCGGCGTCCTCGCCGATCACGCCGCGGAAGCACTTCCCGAGGAGGCAGTACAGTGACCGGAGAGTTCGACTACATCGTCGTCGGCGGCGGGACGGCGGGTTCGGTGGTCGCGGCGAGACTCTCGGAAGACCCGGACGTCACCGTGGCGCTCCTGGAAGCCGGACCGTCCGATGTGGACGACCCGGCGGTGCTGGAACTGACGAAGTGGATGGCGCTGCTCGAATCCGGGTACGACTGGGACTATCTGGTCGAACCGCAGGAATCCGGCAACTCCTTCCTGCGCCACGCCCGTGCGCGTGTGCTCGGCGGTTGCTCGTCGCACAACTCGTGCATCGCGTTCTGGGCACCGGCGGAAGACCTCGACGAATGGTCGTCACTCGGCCTGCCCGGCTGGTCGGCCAAGGATATTTTCCCGCTGTACAAACGTCTTGAGACCAATGACGGCCCGGGTGACCACCACGGCCGCTCGGGCCCGGTGACCATCCGCTCGGTGCCGCCGAACGACCCGACCGGCGTCGCGCTGCTGCGAGCGTGTGAGCAGGCGGGCATCCCGCGGACCGAGTTCAACTCCGGCAAGACCGTGACGCACGGCGCGAACTGGTTCCAGATCAACGCACGCGAGGACGGCACCCGCTCGTCGGCGTCGGTGTCCTATCTGCACCCGATCATCGGGAAGCGGCCGAACCTGGAGATCATCACCGGCGCCCGCGTCCGGCGGCTGCTGTTCGACGGCAAACGCTGCACCGGCGCGGAATACCTGGCCGACGACCTGATCCACGGCGTTCCGCTGCGGGCGCGGCGCGAGGTCATCTTGTCCTCCGGCGCCATCGACACCCCGAAGCTTCTGATGCTGTCGGGCATCGGCCCCGCTTCTCACCTGCGCGAGGTCGGTGTCGACGTGCTCGTGGACTCCCCCGGCGTCGGCGAGAACCTTCAGGATCACCCGGAAGGCGTCATCCAGTGGGACGCGCTCCAGCCGATGGTGACGGAATCCACGCAATGGTGGGAAATCGGCATCTTCACCACCACCGAAGAAGGCCTCGACCGGCCGGACCTGATGTTCCACTACGGTTCCGTGCCGTTCGACATGAACACCCTGCGGCAGGGCTACCCGACGACCGAGAACGGTTTCTGCCTGACGCCGAACGTCACGCGGTCCCGTTCGACCGGCACCGTGCGGCTGCGCAGCCGTGACTACCGGGACAAGCCGAAGGTGGACCCGCGGTACTTCAGCGATCAGCACGACATGCGCGTGATGACCTACGGCATCAAACTGGCGCGCAAGATCGCCGAACAACCCGCCCTCGACGAATGGGCGGGCAAGGAACTGGCGCCCGGCAAGGACGTCAAGACCGACGACGAGATCGCCGACTATCTGCGCAAGACGCACAACACCGTCTATCACCCTTCCTGCACCGCGAAAATGGGCGGAGACGGGGACCCGTCGGCCGTGCTGGACGCGCGGCTGCGGGTGCGCGGGGTCGAGGGCCTGCGGGTCGCCGACGGTTCGGCGATGCCGTTCCTGGTCGCGGTGAACCCGTGCATCACGACGATGGCGATCGGCGAACGGTGCGCGGACATGCTGAAGGAGGACGCGCGCTCCTGACTTCCGCCCTGCCCTTCGCAAGTAGTCGACTACTTGCGATTTGGTGCTCCAGGGCTCGCTAGGCGGCGTTTCGCGTGCTTGGGTGGACGACGCGCGTGTCCAGCCGGACGACACGTCGCAGAGTCCTGTCGCAGGCGCGGTCTCGAACCGTTGCCCATGCCCCCCCCACACACACAGCCGAGCGGGGAAGATTCAGGACGTTGAACGTCCTGAATCTTCCCCGCTCGACCTTTGCCGCAGCAACCGTACATAGGGGAATCAACCGGCCAGGCAGCCGCCGAGAAGCGTCCCTCTCCCGCAGGGACCCCGACACCCCACATTCAACTTCCCCTCAAGAGAACCCGAATCGCCGGCCGGGCGCCTCGGCCCCAAATATGTGATGCGCTCCCCGCGAGCCGAGCCCTATCGTCGCGCCCATGCCGACGACAGCCTCGCCTTTGTCCGCGTATCCGCCGTTAAACGTGCGGGTGCACACACCCCGGCTGTCCTTACTCGGCGCGACGGACGAACTCCTGGAGCGTTTGGTCCCCACGGTCCGCAAGGGCGTGGTCACGGAGCCTCCTTGGCCTTTCGACGATCCGGCCTCCCTCTACGAGGACAGCCCGGAGCGCGAGTGGCGCTGGCTACGCGGGGTGTGGCTGGGCCGAGGCCGAGTCAGCGCGAGCCACTGGCGTTTGTACTTCGTCGTGGTCGTCGACGGCGAGCCGGTGGGCATGCAGGATCTGATCGGCACCGACTTCGCCACATTCGGAACGGTCACCACCTTCTCCTGGCTCGATCCGCATCTGCGGGGCAGCGGTTTGGGCAAGGAAATGCGGCAGGCGGTGCTGCATCTCGCTTTCGACGGGTTCGGAGCTAGTGAAGCAGGCAGCGACGCCTTCTTCGACAATCACGCCTCGAATCGCGTCTCCCAAGCTCTGGGTTACGAGCCGAACGGCGTCTCCTGGGACACCCGTCGCGGTGAGCCGGCGGAGATCAAGCAATGGAGGCTGACCCGCGAGCAGTGGGCCGCGCGGCGGCGCGGCGACATCGAACTCGTCGCCGTCCACGACTGCCTGCCGGTGCTCGGAATCACTCGGTGATGACGGCCGGAGTACCGCGCCTGCCGGACATCTGCTCCAGCGCCCACGCCCGTCCGAATTTCGCCAATGTGGGCCCAGACCAGAAGCCGGGGATACTGACCCCTTGCCACAGCGGCATCTTCGGCCCGCTCAACGTGCCGTGACTGACCTGCACCTGGACCGCGCCTTCGGCCCAGGTGAAGACGAAGTGGGCGTACATGAACACCCACGCCTGCCGCCCCAGCAGGTCCTGCACGAGAACCGGACCTTCGGACGGGTACGGCGCCGTGTAGATGACCTGCTTCCGGCCGTTCCGATAGCTGATTTCCTGCGCGGTGACCCCGGGAGGGAGCATTGACGGGAGCACTGGGTCAGTCCTCCACGATGGTGATCGTGCCATGCCCGTCGCAACCGGCGCAGCCTTTACCGTCACAATCGCCGCAAACTGACGTCAAATAATTCGTGATTCGCACTGCGAGTTCCCGTTCTCCGCGTTTTCGGAAACAACGAGACTCAAGTTAGCGAGCACCCGGCACCCGGACAAGTCAAAAGGGACTCAGCCATTCCGACGGTCTACGAATTCACCGTTATTGCAACAACGCAACGCATTCGACGTGGTGTGTCATCGGGAAAGCGTCGAAAGCACGCAGGTCGCTGAGCCCATACCCGTGCTCCGCGAACAGCGCGATGTCGCGGGCCAGTGCCGCCGGGTCGCACGCCACGTAGACGACCCGGTCCGGCGAACCCTCGACGATCGACTCGACGACGGCCTTGCCCGCGCCCTTGCGCGGCGGGTCGAGGACGACGACGTCGACGGGTTTGGGGGCATCGGCCAGCAGATGCTCGACGCGCCCGGAGCGCCAGCGGACCTGGGGGAGGTCGGCCAGGTTCTCCTCACCGTCCGACACGGCGCGGCGGCCGGATTCAATGGCCAAGACCCGCCCGCCCGGGCCGACCTGCGAAGCGAGCACGGAGGCGAAGAGGCCGACACCGGCGTACAGATCCCAGGCCACGCCGTCGCGCGGGGCTTCGGCCCATTCGGCGACGACGGCGGCCAGGGTGTCCGCGGCGGCCGGGTGGACCTGCCAGAAACCGTGGGCGTCCAGGCGCCAGTCGCGGCCCGCCGCGTGCTGGACGGCGAGCCCGCCCGCCAGCTGCCGGGACTTGGTCTTCCCGTGGACCGTCGACAGGTCACGGAGATGCACGTGCCCCTCGCCGTCCTTGGTGACCTCGATTTCGCTGCCGGGCCGCCAGTTCCGCGAAACGACGTCATCGAGCGCGCCGGGGACGGTGATCGGGCAGTCGTCGATCGGGATCACGCGGTGACTGTGGTGCGCCCGGAAACCCGCGCGGCCGTCCTTGCCCGCGACGAGCCGGACCCGGCTGCGCCAGTCCAGCGAGCCGCCCTCCAGCGCTTCGACGACGACCTCGCGCTCGATCCCGGCCATCCTCTTCAGCTGCTCCATGACCACGGCGGCCTTGAGTTCACGCTGGTGCCCGGGGGTGGCGTGCTGCCAGTCGCAGCCGCCGCACTCCCCCGGCGCCGCGAGCGGGCACGGCGGCTTCACCCGCTCCGGTGACTCCTCTAGGATCTCGATCGCGTCGGCGCGGCAGAACGAGCCGCCCTTGTCCTCGGTGACCGAGGCCAGGACGCGTTCGCCGGGCAGCGCGTGCCGCACGAACACGACCCGCCCCTCCGCCCGCGCGACGCAGTGCCCGCCGTGCGCCACCGCGCCGACCTCCAGCTCGATCGTCCGTCCGAGCCACGTACCGGTCGACGCGTCCACACTCATTCTGATTTTTCCTTGTCCTTCGTCTTTTCGGTCTGCTTGACCACGGGGGAGAATCCACGCCGGACGTCACCGGCCGCGGGACGCGCCTTCCGGTCGCGTTTGATCGCCTTTTCCGACGATTCGAGCTGCCACGGCACACTGGTCACCATGACGCCGGGCTGGAACAGCAGGCGCCCCTTGAGCCGCAGCGCGCTCTGGTTGTGCAGTACCTGCTCCCACCAGTGCCCGACGACGTACTCCGGGATGAACACGGTGACCACGTTGCGCGGATTGTCGCCGCGGACGCGCTTCACGTAGTCCAGCACGGGTTTCGTGATCTCGCGATACGGCGACTCGATCACCTTCAGCGGCACCTTGAAATTGTGGTCGTCCCATTCCTGGACGAGTTTGCGCGTCTCCATGTCGTCGACGTTCACGGTGACGGCTTCGAGCACATCGGGCCGCACGGCCTTGGCGTAGGAAAGCGCGCGCAGGGTCGGCAGGTGCAGTTTCGAAATCAGGACGATCGCGTGGTTGCGCGAAGGCAGGACGACCGGTTTCCGGTCCATTTCGCGCAATTCCTCGGCGACCCGGTCGTAATGCTTCCGGATCGCGGTCATCAGGATGTAGATCGCCACCATCGCCGCGATCGCGATCCAGGCGCCGAGCAGGAACTTCGTGATCAGCACGATGATCAGCACGGTGCCGGTCATGGTGAGACCGACGGCGTTGACCGTCTGCGAACGCCGCATCCGCCGCCGCACCGCCGGGTCGGTCTCCCTGGCCAGCAGGCGGTTCCAGTGCCGGATCATGCCGGCCTGGCTGATCGTGAAGGAGACGAACACCCCGACGATGTAAAGCTGGATGAGCTTCGTGACCTCGGCGTCGAACGCGATGATCAGCACCAGCGCGAAGGCCGAGAGGAACAGGATGCCGTTGGAGAACGCCAGCCTGTCACCGCGGGTGTGCAGCTGACGCGGAAGGTAGCGGTCCTGGGCGAGGATCGAGCCGAGCACCGGGAAGCCGTTGAACGCGGTGTTCGCGGCCAGCAGCAGGATGATGCCGGTGGCGAAGGAGATGTAGTAGAACGCCGGCGTGAAGTCGGCGAACACCGCCGCCGCGATCTGCGCGACGATCGTCTTCTGCTCGTAGCCCGCCGGAGCGCCGGTGAGCTGCGTCGCGGGGTGCTCGGCGAATTTGACGTCGGTGATGATCGCCAGCGTGATGATGCCGACCAGCATCGTCACCGCGAGCACACCCATCATCAGCAAGGTGGTCGCCGCGTTCTTCGATTTCGGCTTCTGGAACGCCGGGACACCGTTGCTGATCGCCTCGACCCCGGTCAGCGCCGCCGCGCCGGAGGAGAAGGTCCGCAGCAGCAGGAAGAAGAACGCGAAACCGGTCAAAGAGGCTTCTTCGTGCAGGTCGAAATCGGCGCTCTCGGCCCGCATGTCGGCACCGGAAGCCGCTTCGATCAGGCCCCAGATCACCATGCCGAGGATGCCGATGATGAACCCGTAGGTCGGAATCGCGAAGGTTTTGCCCGATTCGCGAACTCCGCGCAGATTCAACGCGGTCAGCACGACCACGATGACGACCGCGGCGATCACCTTGTGCTGCGCCACCCACGGCACCGCCGAGCCGATGTTCGCCACCCCGGACGACGTCGACACCGCCACCGTGAGCACGTAGTCGACCAGCAGCGCGCTGGCCACGGTAAGCCCGAATTTGCCGCCAAGGTTGGTGTTGGCGACCTCGTAGTCACCGCCGCCGCTGGGATAGGCGTGCACGTTTTGCCGGTAGGACGCGACGACGACCAGCATGACGACCGCGACGGCGACCCCGATCCAGGGCGCGAACGCGTACGCGGACAAGCCGGCGACGCTGAGCGTCAGAAAGATTTCCTCAGGCGCGTAGGCGACGCTCGACAACGCGTCGGACGCGAAAATCGGCAGCGCGATGCGCTTCGGCAGGAGCGTATGCGAGAGGCGGTCACTCCGGAATGGACGTCCGAGGACGAGCCGCTTCAATACGGTCGGGAACTTCGACACCCGGGAAGACTAGCTGTGACGCGCAGCGTCTCCGTTGAGGGTGGCGGCGGGGAGGAAGGTGGAGTACTGAGCGGTGCGCACGGTAGGTTCGGCGCTGGTGTGTCTGGGTACCTGCGGACGGGTGAAACGTCCGCGAAGTAGAGGAGGCAGTGCGTGCACGTGGTGATCATGGGATGCGGCCGGGTCGGCGCATCCCTGGCCGCGGCGCTGGAGCGGCTCGGGCACGACGTCGCCATCATCGACAAGACCCAGCAGGCGTTCCGGCGGCTCGGCAGTGATTTCCACGGTCAGCAGGTGGTCGGCGTCGGATTCGACCGCCAGGTGCTGATCGAGGCCGGGATCGAACGCGCGGGTGCTTTCGCGGCGGTCTCCAGCGGCGACAACTCCAACATCATCTCGGCGCGGGTGGCGAGGGAGAACTTCGGCATCGACAAGGTCGTCGCCAGGATCTACGACCACAAGCGCGCGGCGGTCTACGAACGGCTCGGCATCCCGACAGTGGCGACCGTGCCGTGGACGACCGACCGGTTCCTGCGCACCCTGCTTCCCGACGGCGTCGCCTCGGAGTGGCGCGACCCGTCCGGCAGCGTGGCGCTCCTGCAACTCCCGCTGCACGAGGGGTGGGTCGGGCACAGCGTGCGCGATCTGCAGGACACCACCGGCGCGCGGGTCGCGTTCATCATGCGGTTCGGCACCGCGGTGCTGCCCGACACCAAGGCCGTGATCCAGGCCGACGACGTCGTGTACGTCGCCGCGAAATCGGGCACCGTCAGCGACGTGACCACGGTCGCCGCTCGCGAACCGGAAGAGGAGAACTGATGCGGGTCGCGATTGCCGGGGCCGGCGCGGTGGGCCGGTCGATCGCCGCGGAGCTGATCGACGGGCGCCACCAGGTGATGCTCATCGAGCGCGAGGCCGACCAGTTCGAGCCGCACACCGTCGAGCAGGCGGACTGGGTGCTCGGCGACGCGTGCGAGGTGTCGATCCTCGAGGAGTCCGGCATCGAGGAGTGCGACGTCGTGATCGCCGCGACCGGCGACGACAAGGCGAACCTCGTGGTGTCGCTGCTGGCGAAGACCGAGTTCGCGGTGCGCCGGGTGGTGGCACGGGTGAACAACCCGGCCAACGAATGGCTGTTCAACGACGCCTGGGGTGTCGATGTCGCCGTGTCGACCCCGCGGATGCTCGCGGCGATGGTCGAAGAGGCGGTGAGCGTCGGTGACCTGGTGCGGCTGATGACGTTCCGGCAGAGTCAGGCGAACCTGGTCGAACTCACCCTGCCGGAGGAGACCCCGCTGGCGGGCAAGGCGGTCAGCGAGATCAACCTGCCGCGTGACGCGGCGCTGGTGACGATCCTGCGTGGTGACCGGGTGATCGTGCCGCAGCCGGAGGACCCGCTGGAGCCGGGCGACGAGCTGCTGTTCGTGGCGACGTCGGACGTGGAGCCGGAGATCCGGACCGCGCTGGGTTACTGAACGGTACTGTCACGACCCCAGCGCGTGTTATGAACGGACCTTTCATAACAAATCCTGTTATGAAAGGTCCGTTCATAACACGGGGGGCTTGAGAGAGCGGCTACTTCTCCACGACCGGCGCTTGGGCGTACTTCTCCCGCAGGCGGGCCTCGACCTCGGCGTCGGTCTCTTCGCGCGGCGTCTCTTCGGCCCGCGCCTTGAGATGCTTCTCCGACCGCCGCACCGCCCAGACGACGGCGAGTAGACCGAGCGCGTACAGCGGGTACCCCATCGCGATCTTCGCGAAGGCCAGCCAGCCGGTGTAGTCCTCGTCGTAGAGCCAGCGCTGCACGATGAACCGGGCGCCGAAGATCAGCGCCATCGCACCGGTCGCGATCGAGTAGGAGATCAGCGACTTCTTGTCCTTGCGCCAGGCGTGGCCGCTGCCGTTGAGCGCGTTCCACACCACGCCGGCGAGCGGCCAGCGCACGACGATGGAGAGCATGAAGACCCCGAAGTAGACCAGGCTCGTCCAGATGCCGAACAGGAAGAAGCCCTTGGCCGACCCGGTCCGGTAGGCGATGAACGCCGCGATCGCCACTCCGAAGAACCCGGAGATGGCGGGTTGCAGCGGCTCCTTGCGCACGACGCGCAGCACCGTGATGGCCACCGCGCTGCCGACGGCGGCCCAGATGCCCACCGTGAGCCCGAAGATCGCGTTCGCGATCACGAACACGATGACCGGCAGCGAGGAATAGAACAGTCCTGACAGCCCACCCATCTGTTCCAGGAGGGTGGGCTGAGGCTTCTTGTCGTCGTTCTTCTGCTCGCCGCCGGCGGGTTCAGTCACGATAGGGGATCAACTCACAGGGCTCTGAAGTTCGTAATAGGGGTTGTACAGCACCTTCTGACCATCACGTTCGGCCATCCGGCCGCGCACCTTGATGGTTCGCCCGGGTTCGATTCCGGGGATCCGGCGGCGTCCGAGCCAGATTAGCGTCACACCCTGCGTGCCGTCGAACAGCTCGGCCTGCAGTGTCGCGGCCTCGTTGGTCGGGCAGAGCTCCACGCTGCGGAGTCTGCCGAGCACCGTCACCTCTTGACCCGACCGGCAGTCGCAGGCACGCTGCGCGCCGCCGGCCTCGGATTTTTCGGACAGGTCGTCGGCGTCGAGATCCTCGACGTCGCTGGTCAGCTTGCGAACCAACCGGCTGAAGTAGCCGCCGTCTTTGGCGGACATAACGGTGCTCCTGTGCTCCGGGGCCCCCGACTCGAACGGCCCGTGCGTAATCCAGCGTAACTGTGCTCAAGCCAGGGAAACCGCTTTGGGAGAAGATCGCAACGTGACCTCCGCTATTCCGCCTACGACGGCGGTCGTACTCCCCGGCACCGGGTCCGACGAAGTGTTCGTGCGCAGCGTGTTCTCCGGTCCGCTGCGGGCGCTCGGCATCCGGTTGCTCGCCCCGCCGCCACCGCCGGGAGACCGGCTCGCGGACGGCTATCTCGCGGAGCTGGACCGGCTCTCCGGCGAGCACGGTCCGCTGCTCGTCGGCGGCATCTCGTTCGGCGCGCATCTCTCCGCGGAGTGGGCGGTGCGCAATCCGGGCCGCTGCACCGGCCTGCTGGCCGCGCTCCCGGCCTGGAACGGCCCTGCCGGGCAAGCACCCGCATCGCTCGCCGCACGGCTGTCAGCGGATCTGGTGGCCGAAAACGGGGTCGGCGGCGCGCTCGCGAAATCCTCCGACGGCGTCCCGGAGTGGCTTTCGGCGGAACTCGGCCGCGCGTGGCGGCGGCACGGCGCCGGACTGGCGGCGAGCCTGCGGACGGCGGCGTCCCATTCCGCCCCGGCGATCGAGGAACTCGAAGGCCTCGACGTGCCGGCGGGAATCGGTGCGTGCGTGGACGACCCGATCCATCCGGTGGAGGTCGCCCGCGCGTGGGCGGACGCCCTGCCGCGCGCCGAGGTCGGCGAGTCGACACTCACCGCACTCGGCGCGGACCGGGAAGCACTGGGCCGGGCGACCGTGCTGGCCTGGCTGAAGGCTCGTTAGCTCTGCTGTTCCGCGATGTGCTGCGCGACGGCGTCGGGCAGCGTGATGGTCAGCGGGGTGCGGACCGGCATCGGCGCGTCACCGCGGTCGACGATGGTGTGCCGCACGATCTCGCGCAGCACCGCGGGTGCCTGCGACGCCTCCGACTGCGGACCGGCGATGACGCCGCGGAGCATCCAGCGCGGACCGTCGACCCCGACGAACCGCAGCGCGACGTCGCCGATGATCGCGGACAGCTCCAGTCCCCACTCCCCCATGCCGACCGAAACCTTGGCGCCGTCGGCGCGCAGCTGCTCGGTGAGTTCGGTGCTGACGTCCTTCCACAGGCCGCCGGACCGCGGCGCCGCGTAGCCGCTGACGGTGATCTGGCCCTGCTCGGTGACGACGTGCACCGCCCGGACGCCGCCGGTCTCCGGGTCCATCTCGACCTGGACCTGGGAGCCGTCGGGCACCGGCACCTTCACCGAACCGAGGTCGATCCTCGGGATGCCGTCCTCGGGCGCGTCTTCGACGTCGAAGGGACCGTCGGAGGTTTCCGACAGCTGCGGCCCGAGTTCGTCGGCGTCGTCGCCGGGGCGGTCCTCGACCTCGGGCGCGGCGTGCCGTCCGCTGGGCTTGGCCTCGCGCTTGCGTCCGAAAATCCCCACTAGTTCTCCGTTCCTTCCCTGGCTCCGGCTCCCAGTGTGGCGTGTCCGCCGGTGGAGCCATACCCTCCCTCGCCGCGCTCGGACGACTCGAGTTCGGCGACCTCGACGAACTCGGCCTGTTCGACCCGTTGCACGACCAGCTGCGCGATCCGGTCGCCGCGGGTGAGCACGACCTTCTCGGTAAGATCATGGTTGATCAGGCAGACGCGGATCTCACCGCGGTACCCGGAGTCGATCGTGCCAGGCGTGTTGACGACCGAGAGGCCGACGCGGGCCGCGAGACCCGAACGAGGGTGGACGAAGCCCGCGTACCCGGGCGGCAGGGCGATCGCGACACCCGTTCCGACCACGCCGCGTTCACCGGGCGCGAGGACGAGATCCGAGGTGGTGACGAGGTCGGCCCCGGCGTCGCCGGGGCGCGCGTAGGCGGGAAGAGGGACCGAAGGGTCGATCCGGGAAAGCAGTACCTGAACGGTGGACACGGGCGGCGAGACTACCCTGAAGGCGTGGGTGAAAGCGTGAACACGGCCGAAGGCGGCGCCGGCAAGCATGCAGAGCGGCTCTACGTCCCGTGGTGGGGGTGGCCGCTGCCGCTGCTGGGCGGCGGGCTGCTGGCGGCGGAGATCGACATGGGTTATCCCGGGCTCCGCGGCTGGCTGCCGTACGTGGTGCTGATCCCCGCGGTGATCGCGCTGATGATCTCGCTGGGCCGGTCCCGCGTCCGGGTGACCGGTGGCGCCGAGCCCGAACTGTGGCTCCGCGACGCGCACCTGCCGCTGAAGTTCGCGGGAGATGTCGAGGTCATCGGCAAGGAAGACAAGCGGAAGGCCCTCGGCCGCGACGCCGATCCGGCGGCCTTCGTGCTGCACCGGGGCTGGGTCGGCCCGGTCGTGCGGGTCTGGCTCACCGATCCCGACGACCCGACGCCGTACTGGCTGTTCAGCACCCGGCATCCGGAGAAGGTGGCCGCGCTGCTCCGCCAGCCCGCTTCGATGGCCTGAGCGGGTTTCAGGCAAAGGAAAGGGGGCCGGCCTCGCGGCCGACCCCCTTATTCCTGTTTAGAACCCCGAAACCCCTGTCGCGCCGTCCCCTGTGCCCGTAGGCTCAGGCGCAGTCGCGGCAGATGAGCCGTCCGCCACTCTCCTCCGCCAGCCTGCTGCGGTGATGCACCAGGAAGCAGACGGAGCAGGTGAACTCGTCGGCCTGCTTGGGCACGACCTTCACGGTCAGGTCCTCGCCGGAAAGTCCGGAGAGGTCCGCGCCCGGCAGTTCGAAGTTCTCGGCGGTCGCGTCCTCGTCGACGTCCACGACGCCGGACTGGTTTTCATTGCGCCGTGCCTTGAGCTCTTCCAACGAGTCTTCGGCCAGCTCGTCGGCTTCGCTGCGGCGCGGAGCGTCGTAGTCGGTCGCCATTTGTCCCTCACCCCTGCGATGCTTCGATGTCAGATGGCCCGGACCCGCGAGCGCGCGGCTCGTGAGTCCTTCGTGCCGCTGGTTAACGTCCCAGCGCCCCTGTTTGTGCCCGGCTGGGCAGTGAGCGAGGTCTCTCTTTTGCGCCTCTTACTGCCGCCTGAGCCCGCGAAGGGTAGCTCACGCCGATACCGGCTCTGCAACGAGTCAGACATTGCCGCGATTACGTCACCCAACAGGGGGAACCTGGTCTGAAAGACGCCTGCCGCCCGAATGGGTTGCCCCTGCGTCGGGAACCTCACCCCACGGGCCCGGCCGCTTGCCCGGAGTGGCTGTCCCGTGGTGCTATCCGGAGGCCCGCGCCGATCACCTCCGCCGCAACGCATAGGCTGATCGGACACGATGGTGAGATAACGCACCGTCCGGGGATCCGGGCTTTGGGGAAGGGACTGGCAGGTGGCGTCGGGGAACGGCATCGGGGACCGCGGGACGAGTCCGTACCGCAAGCACAAGCCGCTGCCCGCGCTCATCGTGATCGGGGTGCTGGCGCTCGGCGCGGTGATCGTCTGGGTGAACGTCGTGGCGAGCGGCTCGGACGTCGACGCCAAGGTCCGCTGCGATCCGCCACCCGTTCCGCAGCCGGGGGTCACCTACACGCAGCTGGCACACGACGGACTGGACGACCGCGCGCCGGTCCCGCCGGACAAGGTCGCCGTCCAGGTACTCAACGGCTCCCAGGTCCGCGGCCAGGGCGGCATCGCCACCAGCACGCTCAAGGAACTGGGCTTCTCCCAGGCACTCGAGCCCGCCGCCGACCCGGCGTACGAAAACGTCGAAGCCAAGTGCCGCGGTCAGATCCGCTTCGGCGAGAACGGCGCGGCCGCGGCCCGCACGCTGAGCCTGGTGGTCCCGTGCGCCGAACTGCTCAAGGACAACCGCAAGGACGCTTCGGTCACGCTCACCACCGGCACCCTGTTCGGCGACATCCGCCCGAAGGCGGAAGCACGCGAGGTTCTCGACCAGCTCACGCAATGGTCGAAGGCGCAGCAGGGCAGCGGCGGCGGTGAGCAGTCGGCCGGTGGCGCCCCGGTGATCGACCAGGCGCTGCTGAAGGCCGCCCGCGAAACACCCTGTTGAGGCTGTCACGCGTGTTATGAACGGACCGTTCATAACAGAATTTGTTATAAACGGTCCGTTCATAACATCCGGAAACCCTCAGATCCCGCCCGCACCCGAGTCGATGAGCGCCTGCCGCAACGGCGTCGCGATCGACGGCGCCACCGCGAACGTCGCGTCCGGACCCAGCTCGGCGTCTTCCCCCGGAAGGGACACCAGGGCGCCCGCCTCGGCGGCGATGAGCGCCCCCGCGGCCCAGTCCCACTGCCCGAGACCGTGTTCGACGTAGGCGTCGAGCCAGCCCGCCGCGACCGCGCACAGGTCCAATGAGGCGGCCCCGTTGCGCCGGACGTCCCGCACCCGCGTCGCCAGTTCGGCGACGAATCGCGCCTGCTTCGTGCGCCGTTCGACCTTGTAGGCGAATCCGGTGCCGACGAGCGTCAGATCCAGCCGGGAAGGGGCGTTGACCGAAAGCGGCCGTCCGTCGAGGAAAGCGCCCTGTCCGCGGGCGGCGCTCCAGCGGCGGCCGCTGACCGGCTCGATGACGGCGCCCGCCACCGACACCCCGGCCACCTGCGCGGCCACCGACACGGCGAACCACGGCAGGCCGTAGAGGAAGTTCACCGTTCCGTCGATCGGGTCGACCACCCAGGTCACCCCGTCACCGGCGCTCCCGCCGCCCTCCTCGCCGAGCACGGCGTCGTCCGGGCGCAGTTCGGCCAGCCGCGCGCGCACCAGCCGTTCCGACTCGTGGTCCACCGCGGTCACCACGTCGGTGTCGGCGGACTTGGTGTCCACCCGCACCTCGCGGCCTCCGTTCATCCCGGTCCAGGCCTCGTGGACCAGTTCGGCGGCCTCGCCCGCGACACGCTCGGCGACACTTTTCAGCAACGTCTCGTCAACTCCCACGTCCGCCATGTCACCACATCCGGTTAAAGTCTCCGAGGCAGGCTTCTGAATCGTGCGAGAAGGGACCACGTCCGTGGTGGAGGCGACCCGAGGTTTCGGTATCGACATCGGCGGCAGCGGGATCAAGGGCGCGCTGGTCGATTTGGCGGAGGGGCAGCTGATCGGCGACCGGATCCGCATCGACACGCCGAAGCCGTCGACGCCGGAGGCGGTGGCGGACGTGGTCGCGGAGATCACCGGCCAGGCGGGCTGGGACGGGCCCGTCGGGGTCACCCTGCCCGCGGTGGTCAAGAAGGGTGTCGCGCACACCGCCGCCAACATCGACCGTAAATGGATCGGCACCGACGCCGACGCGCTGTTCGCCAAGCGGCTCGGCCGCGGGGTGGACGACATCGCGATGCTCAACGACGCCGACGCCGCGGGCATGGCCGAGATCCGCTGGGGCGACCCGATCGCGCGGCGCGGCGTGACGGCGCTGCTGACCTTCGGCACCGGTATCGGCAGCGCGGTCTTCCAGGACGGCAAGCTCGTGCCCAACACGGAGTTCGGTCACATCGAGGTCGACGGTTTCGACGCGGAGAAGAAGGCCGCGGCGTCGGTGAAGGACAACGAGGAACTGTCCTATCCCGAATGGGCGGAACGGGTGAACAGGTATCTCTCCGTGCTCGAAAACCTGATCTGGCCGGATCTGTTCATCGTCGGCGGCGGGGTCAGCAAGAAGTCGCACAAATGGGTCCCGCTGCTGGACATCCGCACGCCGGTGCTCGTCGCTTCCCTGCAGAACAACGCGGGCATCGTCGGCGCGGCGGCCGCCGCCGCGGAGGGCATCGAGCACTGACGCGCCCGTGCTGACATCCGCGCCGCGGATGTCACTTCGGCGGGTCGGACGGCGTGTCGCGCCCGCCGGGTGGTGGTCCGCGCCGCGACGCTGTCACGTATCGTCGTTACAATGGAACACGGCCCACGGCGGCGGTGCCAACGAAAACGAGGGAAACCGCAGGCCGAGGGGTGTTCCCCGAAGTTTGAGGCAGCCGAGACCATCACGCCTCGGCTCGTCATGTTCGACCGCTGCGAAAGGGCGTAAGTGGCAGCCGCAAGAACCGCAACCCGAAGCGGGACGAAGACAGCGACCGCAGCCGGCGAGCCGGCCGACGAGGCAGCCACCGACGCGGCGAAGCCCGCGGCGCGCAAGACCGCCGCCAAGGCGGCAGGCGCGAAGAAGGCCCCGGCGAAGAAGGCTCCGGCCAAGAAACCCACCACCAAGGGTGCCAAGACCGAAGACGGCGAACCGGAAGACGGTCCGGGCGAGCTCGACGAAGCCGACCTCGAAACCCCGGATCTGTCCGACCTCGAAGAGGTCGAGGTGGACGTCGTCGACGCGACGGTGACCGAGGAGACGGAAGAGGACGCGGAGTCCGAGGAGGACGTCGAAGAGACGCCCCCCCGCGGGCGCCGCACGTCGACCGACAAGAACGCCGGGAAGACCTCCGACAACCCGGACTTCGTCTGGGACGAGGAGGAGTCCGAGGCGCTGCGCCAGGCCCGCAAGGACGCCGAGCTCACCGCTTCGGCCGACTCGGTCCGCGCGTACCTCAAGCAGATCGGCAAGGTCGCCCTGCTGAACGCCGAGGAGGAGGTGGAGCTCGCCAAGCGCATCGAGGCCGGGCTCTACGCCGCCGAGCGCGTCCGCAACGCCGAAGAGGAGGGCGAGAAACTCGTCACCCAGATGCGGCGCGACCTCAAGTGGATCGTGCGTGACGGTGAGCGGGCGAAGAACCACCTCCTGGAGGCGAACCTCCGGCTCGTGGTCTCGCTGGCCAAGCGCTACACGGGCCGCGGCATGGCGTTCCTGGACCTGATCCAGGAGGGCAACCTCGGTCTGATCCGCGCGGTCGAGAAGTTCGACTACACCAAGGGCTACAAGTTCTCCACGTACGCCACCTGGTGGATCCGTCAGGCGATCACCCGCGCGATGGCCGACCAGGCCCGCACCATCCGTATCCCGGTGCACATGGTCGAGGTCATCAACAAGCTCGGCCGTATACAGCGCGAACTGTTGCAGGACCTCGGTCGCGAGCCCACCCCCGAAGAGCTCGCGAAGGAAATGGACATCTCCCCGGAGAAGGTCCTCGAGATCCAGCAGTACGCCCGCGAGCCGATCTCGCTCGACCAGACCATCGGCGACGAGGGCGACTCGCAGCTCGGTGACTTCATCGAGGACTCCGAGGCCGTCGTCGCGGTCGACGCGGTGTCGTTCACGCTGCTGCAGGACCAGCTCCAGTCGGTGCTGCAGACGCTGTCCGAGCGTGAGGCGGGGGTGGTGCGGCTGCGGTTCGGCCTCACCGACGGCCAGCCGCGCACGCTCGACGAGATCGGCCAGGTGTACGGGGTGACCCGTGAGCGCATCCGGCAGATCGAGTCGAAGACGATGTCGAAGCTGCGTCACCCGTCGCGTTCGCAGGTGCTGCGCGACTACCTGGACTAGGTCCCAGGGCTCACGAAAGACCCCGTCACCCACGCTTGGGGTGACGGGGTCTTTCGCGTTTCGTCCTCTAGTTGCGGTAGTTGGCAACACGAACTACCGCAACTAGAGGACGAATTGCGGTGTCAGGGGCGGCCGGTCAGGGTGGTCCAGGGGACGTGCACGGTCACGCGTTCCCGGAGTTGTTCGTTCATCAGCCAGAGTTCCCCCGTCGCAGGCCAGTACGACAGGTTCTGCGAGTTCACCGGGGCCTTGCCGCTCAGCCGCGACGTCGACGTGCCGCCGACCCCGCCGTGCAGGCACGACGGATGGTCGCCCGCCACGCCGGCGTACTCGGGGCAGACGCCGGTCATCACGAAGTATCCGTTGCGCGCCACCGCTCCCTGCATGCCCCACACCGGCGACACGAACCCTTCCTTCGCGTGCACGGTCCCGTCGGCGGACAGCTTGGGCAGACCGGTCGCGCGGTCGAACGGCCACCGCAGCACCCGGCTGCCGGAGGCGTTGGGCACGTGTTCCGAGGTCACGATCGAGCCGTCACCGTGGTCGAAGGACATCGTCGAGAGACACGGACGCGGCCCGGGCGCGTTGGTGCAGGTCCCGCCGCCGGGATACCAGAACGCGCCGATCTGCGGCATCGCGTAGTCGTAGAACGCCGCGTGGTACTTGCCGTCCGCGCCCTTCCCGACGACACCGGAACTGTCGTCGACCTTCCAGAAGCGCGTCGTGTCGAAGACCCGCACCACTCCCCCGGTCGTCGCGACGAACAGCCGGTTCCCGATCCAGGTCATTCCGTGCCCATGTCCTTGCACGACGGCGAAGTCGTCGTCGGACGTCGGCTCGACGAGCAGCACGTGCCGGTAGCCGAGGCCGGTCGCGTCCACAAAGGACAGCCGGACCATGGTGTCGCCGGGGGTGTGCCAGGACGTCGCCACGACCCGTTTGCCGCCGACCTTCCCGGTCGCCGCGTCGGCGTCGCCGGAACCGGTCAGTCCCTGCGGGATCCAGTCGTTGGTCTTGTCGTCGTTGGCGTCCTCCCAGCAGAATCCGGCCGGTTTCAGCGCCGCCGCGAGATACGTGCCGTGGCACAGCGGACGGGCCTTGCGGTTGGCCGACGACAGGATCTCCGCCACGCCGCGTGGCGGGAGTTTTCTCTCCAGCGCGGCGATCCGGGCGCCATAGGTGCCGAAGGTCGTACCGGAGGTCCAGCGGAAGCCGTCGACCGTGGCCGCGTCCATCTTCGGGAAGGCGGCCGCGGCGGAGGCGGCCCCGGGGATGAGCGCGAACACCAGCAGCAGTGAAGCGAGAAGTCCCAGCCTCTTCATACCCGCGAGCCTCCCGGCCCCGCGCATACTTTCGATACAAACCGCGTCAGGACACGAAAAGTCCGCGCTCAGCCAGGGATCCCTCGTGTACAGCGCGACAGGCCCGGTGGCCGTCACTCATGGGTAATCCCGCGCGGGAGGCCGGAGAAACCCGCGAATCCGGCTATATTCGCGACTGTGCTGACCGAGAGCTACCGCTATCCGGACACCGGCGACCACGTCACCGGGACGTTCATCCGACGGCACGAACCCTACGACGGCTACTGGGCGGCCAGCGAAGACCGCGCGCTCGCGAAGGTCGCCGAACAGCTCACCGCCGTCCTCGGCCCGCGCGAGAGGGTCAAGGCACTCGACGCCGGCTGCGGGGAAGGGCGCCTCCTCCCCTGGCTCGCCCGGTTCTCGGCCGACGTCACCGCCGCGGATCCTGACCGGGACAGGCTGGCCAAGGCAAGCGAGACCGTCATCGAGGACACCGAGTGCTCGTTCACCGTCTCGCCGATCACCGGACTCGACGGTGGCCCGTACGACCTCGTCATGTGCAGTCACGTCATCCAGCACGTGCCGACCCCCGACGTCGCGCCGATCCTGCGGCGGCTGGCCGGGATCACCGCGCCCGGCGGCACGCTGGTGCTGGCCTACAGCCGGTCACCGATCGGGCAAGGCGCGTTCAGTCTCGACAGCGTCGAAGACGGCACCGAAATCCGCTCCCGCCGCGTATCGCGCGAGGT
Source organism: Amycolatopsis coloradensis (assembly GCF_001953865.1). Taxonomy (GTDB): domain Bacteria; phylum Actinomycetota; class Actinomycetes; order Mycobacteriales; family Pseudonocardiaceae; genus Amycolatopsis; species Amycolatopsis coloradensis. Next base: position 86,706 of record NZ_MQUQ01000014.1, on the reverse strand, counting down.
GTTCGACAAAGCGCTGCGAGGCGGTGGTGGCCAGGCGCTCCCGGTCCGGTACCTCGACCCGCTGGAGGTCGCCGCCGAAGCCACCGAAGCGGGCTGGCGAACCGAGTGGGAGTGGACGTACCACGTCCTCGACGATCTCGGCCCCGCCGACGAGCACATCGACCGCGACGAACTGGTCAACGCCTCCGGTCCGCTGCGGCGTCACCTCGGCCGGGACCTGGTCACCCTGCTGCGCCGCGCCGCCGCATGACCGCGGTTCTCCTCACCTTCGCCTGGGCGGTCCCCTTGACCGAGCGGGAGGCGGAGAAGGTACTGGACGGCGGCCGGGATCGCGGCCTGCTGGCCCACCTCGACGGAAAACTCGGCGAGGAATGGGCGGCGGCGGAGAATTTCCTCGCCAGCTACACGACGCCGCCACGACGCCGTGTGCTGCGCAAACGCTCCGGTGGTTCCCGGTTGTCGATCCGCGTCGGCGCCGTCAGCCTGCCGTGCGAGCTCATCGTCACCTGGCATCCGGCCTATCACGCGATGACGCTGGTCCTCGCCACCACGATCTCCGGACCGGAGGCAGGCAGGCCCGCCGCCGAATTCGATCTCGCCATCGCCGTCCTGCAAAGCCTTCAGGGCCGCGAGGCGGCGAACGGGGAGAGCGGGCTGCACGGCGGCTACGGCGAGAAGTCCTTCCCCTCGCTCCTCAAGGCCGTCACCCACATCTTCGAGGATCTGACCAAGGGCTGCGGGCTGTCCGAAGGGCTCGGCCGCAAGGGCTGGTGCGTCGAACTGCGGTCCCACGACGGGCATCCGCCCGTCCAGCGGGTCGCCGCCGATCCCCGTCCGTTCTACGGGATGGCGACCGGCGACGAGGGCTGGCGGTTCGTGCCCCGCGAGGTCGCCGGGGAAGCGCTCGGCCCGTCGTGGGGCACGCGTTCCTTCGTCTCCGCCTACACGATGGCGGGCGGGATCGTCTGCCTCAACAGCAAGGATTCCGACTACGTCGAGCAACAGGACGAGCTGATGCGCGGCCCGTTCGGCGCGGCCGAGCCGTACTTCGGCATCGACAGCGACGTCGGCGGGCTCGACCACGGGATGCTCTTCATCCTCGAACGGGTCCTGATCCGGATGGCGCTGGCCGACCAGTGGCTGCGCAACGCCCAGCGGGAGATCCGGGCGCTGGCGGAGCGGAAGAAGTCGGCGAGCCGCACCCGGCTGCTGCGCAGCTCGCTCGACGACATCCTCGAAATGCTGCATTCGGTGCTCCCGCCCGAAGTCGACTCGCTGGAGCGCCGCCTGGTCACCAGCATGGGCGTGGAGCGGATCATCGCCCAGCTCGACCGCCAGGCCGAGGCGATGGACGAGGAGACCCGGTACTCCTACGAGAACACGGTGAGCGCGCGGGTCACGCGGCTCACCGTGGTGACCGTCGTGCTGACGGTCGTCACCATCGTCCTCGGGGTCATGCAGGTGATCGTGTCACTCTGACCGGCGGCGTTGCTTGCGAGCGCGTTCGGAGAACAGCACCGCCACGCCCGCGGCCACCATCAGCGCGCTCGCCACCACGTGCATACCCGGCGGGAGCAGGTGGAGCTGGACGAACCAGCTCGGGTTGCCGCTGCCCAGCAACCGGTTGATCAGCCCGCCCCCGCCCTGCACCAGCAGCAGGATTCCCAGTAGTTCGATCATCGTCCCGCCCTCTCCTCGATCCGGTCGTCCTTGGGGGACAGCTCCTGCCACAGCGGTCCGGTGGCGAACCAGATGGCCGTCACGACCCCCAGCCTCGGCAGCCAGCCCCACAACTGGTCGACCTGCTCGGTGTCACCGACCATGGCGATCAGCAGGAGCAGCACCCCCGCGGCGAGCCCGCAGGCCAGCACGCATTTGAACCAGTCACGCCATTCGGCACGCGTCCTCGCCCGGCCGGCAGGCTTGGGCGGCGGTGGCGGCCCGCCGGCGAACCGGTGGGCGAAGCGCACGTCGGCCCATTTGATCATCGAGTGCCCGAACACCACACTGAAGCCCAGGTACACCGCGGCGAGGCCGTGCACGAAGTTCGCCTTCGCACCGTTTTGCAGGTCGATGACCGTCGCGGCCAGCACGACGAGGTCGATCACCGGGGTCAGGAGCAGAAGCACGACGCTCGTCCGCTTCAGCTTGAGCAGGTAGCGGGCCACCAGGCCGGCGACGATGGCGACCCAGAAGCCGATCTCCCCGCCGGCGATCACCGCCGCCATCGGGTTTTCCGCGATGAAGTCCAGGATCTTGTTCACGGGGTAAGCCTCGCTCAGCGAACCGGCCCGCGCGTCGGCTTACGGCACGAGATCACCGTCATCAGTTAGTAGGACCCCGTCGCGCACCTCGGTGTGCTGGGATGGACGGGTGCCCACGCTCGTCCCGCGCCTGAACCACCTCGCCGAATGGAAACAGGACCTCGTCATCGCCTTCGGCACCTGGGTCGTCGGCGTGCTGGTCTATGTCAGCGGGATGCAGGTGCTGCTCAGCGGCAAGGACGACACTCCACTGTGGATCCGGCTGACCGAACTGACCGTGCTGTGCGCGCTGGAAATGCTGCGCCGCAAGGTCCCGCTGGCGCTGCTGTGCGCGCTGGTCGTGCTCGCCGTGGACATCGCGTTCGGTCCCTCCCTCCCGATCCTGGTCGTCTTCACCGACTTCCTCTACGCGACGACGCTCTACGGTTCGCGGCGCACCAGCAGGCTGATGATCGGCGTCGCCGCGATCGGGACGCTCGGGGTGGTCTGCCTCGCGCTCGTCTTCTCGGCGCAGTGGCGGACGGCGATCCTCGCCGCTTTCGCGCTGCTGCCGTTCCTGGTCACCCCGGTGTGGTGGGCGGCGAACGTGCGGCAGCAGCGGGACATCGCCGACAGCGAACGGGCGAACGCGGTCCAGCTGGCCAAGATCGGCAGGCTGGACCGGAAGGCGGCCGTGGCGGGGGAACGCTCGAAGATGGCGCGGGATCTGCACGACGTCATCGCCGGGCATCTTTCGGCGATCGCGATCCAGTCCGAGGCCGCGTTGTCGATGTCCACCGCCGACCCGAAACTGTCCAGGAAGGTCCTGGAATCGGTGCGGGAGAACAGTGTGAGCGCGCTGGAGGAGATGCGCGCGATGATCGGGCTGCTGCGCGCGGATGCTTCGACGGGGAACGCCGAGATCGAACCGACCGCACCGGCCCGGCTGGCCGAACTGTCCAAACTGGTCGAATCGGCGCGCGCCAGCGGGCTGGAGGTCGAGATCGGTTCCGTGGTGGACCAGTCCCCCGCCCTGCCGGCCGCGGTGGATCTGACCGCGTACCGGATCGCCCAGGAAGCGCTCACCAACGCGGCCAAGCACGCCGCGGGCGGGCGGGCGCTGCTCGACATCCGTGCGCACGGCGGCATACTCACCGTCGAAGTGCGCAATGATCTCCGCCCCGGCTCCGGCTCGGGTGACGACGGCGGGACCGGACTCGGCCTGCTGAACATGCGGGAACGCGCCGCCGCGGTGGGCGGCACTCTCACCGCCGGGCCGTCCGGCGGTGGCTGGCTGGTCCGTGCCGAACTTCCTCTGGAGGGGTCTTGAGCGACGAGAACATCAAAGTGCTGGTCGCCGACGACCACGGCGCGATCCGTGCCGGGTTGATGATGATCCTCGGCAACGCCGAGGGCGTCGAGGTGGTCGGCGAGGCCGCCGACGGCGCCACCGCCGTCCGCCAGGCGAAGGCGCTGAAGCCGGACGTCGTGCTGATGGACGTCCGGATGCCCGGCGTCGACGGCATCGCGGCCACCCGGGAACTGACCGCCGAAGGGCTGTGTGAGGTCCTCGTCCTGACCACCTTCGATCTCGACGAGTACGTCCACGCCGCGCTGCGGGCGGGCGCGGCCGGGTTCCTGCTGAAGTCGGTGGAGGCGTCGCGGCTGATCGAGGCGGTGAAGCTGGTCGCGGCGGGTGAAGGCGTGCTCGCCCCGCAGGTCACGCGGAAGCTGATCGCCGCGTTCGCCGCGGGGACCCGCGAGCCGTCCCTCGTCCCCGACGGACTCGACGACCTGACCGAACGCGAGCGTGACGTGCTGGCGTGCCTCGGCGGCGGCCTGTCCAACGCGCAGATCGGCACGCGGCTGCACATCGGCGAGACCACGGTGAAGACGCACGTGTCGCGGGTGCTGACGAAGCTGGAGCTGCGGTCGCGGGTGCAGGCGGCGATCCTCGCGCAGGAGAACGGCGTCGTCCTGGAGGACTGATCCCCACCGATCTGCGGGGTGGACGGCGATCTTCTAGCGTGACCCTCCATGCGGCGAACACTGGACGTGGACGAGGTCCTGAAGCGACAGGATTCGGGGGAGCTGAAGCGCCGCCTGCACGGGCGCGACCTGATCGGCTTCGGGGTCGGCATCATCATCGGCACCGGGATCTTCACCCTCGCCGGTGTCGAGGCGAAATCCCATGCCGGCCCCTCGGTCACCCTCTCGTTCGTGCTCGGCGCCGTCGTGGCCGGGATGGCCGCCCTCTGCTACGCCGAACTCGCCTCCAGCGTGCCGACGGCCGGAAGCGCCTACACCTACGCCTTCGCCACCCTCGGCGAAACGTTCGCCTGGATCATCGGCTGGGACCTGCTGCTCGAGTTCGCCCTCGGCGCGGCCGTCGTGTCCCGCGGCTGGTCCGGTTACCTCGCGAACCTGATGGGGCTCTCCCCCGACTGGTTCGGTGAAGACGCGAAAGTGAACATCGGCGCGGTCGTGATCATCGCCGTGCTGACCGTGATCGCCGTCGTCGGGATCAAGGAGTCGGCGCGGGTGACGAATCTCCTCGTGCTGGTCAAGGTCGCGGTCTGCGTGCTGATCCTCGCGGTCGGCGTGTTCTACGTCCGCGGCGAGAACCTCACCCCGTTCATCCCGCCGTCCCAGCCGCCGACGGAGACGGCGGGGACACTGCACCAGCCGATCGTGCAAGCCGCGCTCGGACTCGAACAGTCCGTCTACGGCATCGCGGGAATGGTGACCGCGGCCGCGGTCGTCTTCTTCGCCTACACCGGTTTCGAGGCGCTCGCCAACCTCGGCGAGGAGACCGTGCGCCCCGAACGCGATTTGCGGGTCGGCATCCTCGGCGCGCTCGGGGTCTGCGCCCTGCTCTACATCGGGGTCTCGCTGGTGCTGACCGGGATGGTGCCGTTCACCGAGATCGACACGGGCGCCCCGCTCGCCGACGCCTTCGACCGGGTCGGACAGCACTGGGTCGGCGCGCTGATCTCACTCGGCGCGGTCACCGGGCTGACGTCGGTGATGATGGTGGAACTGGTGACGATCGGCCGGATCGGGTTCGCGATGGGCCGCGACGGCCTGCTGCCGGAGAAGTTCGGCACGGCGCATCCGCGCTGGGGCACCCCGCACCGGATGACCATCGCCGGTGCGGTGCTGATCGCGGCGCTGGCCGCGTTCGTGCCGATCTCCGAACTCGCCGACATGGTCAGCATCGGCGCGCTGTCGGCGATGATCATCGTCGCGGTGGCCGTCCCGGTGCTGCGGAAACGCCGCCCGGATCTGAAGCGCCCGTTCACCGTGCCGTTCTCGCCCTACCTGCCCGTCGTGGCGGCGCTGGCGTGCTTCTACCTGATGCTCAACCTCGACGTGATGACCTGGCTGCGGTTCGCCGCGTGGCTGCTGCTGGGCCTGCTGATCTACGTCTTCCACGGGCGCAGGAACTCCCGTTTCGCGAAGGACGGCCTCAGCTCCACAGACCCGCCGTCGTGATCGCGGCGACGGCGGCCTCGGTGTCGCCGTCGTCCACCACGATCAGCATCCGGTGCAGCGCCGCGGCCACCCATTCCACCGGCTGGTCGTGCAAGCCGTTGTCCCCCAAGGACGGATAACCGTCCATAATGGACACCAGAGTCCCTTCGGCGCCGATCCGCATCCCGGTCACCAGTACCGAGTGCCGGGCCGCCGGACGCCAGCGGGACGACCACAGCGGCGGGACACCCGTGTCGAGGTAGTCGAGCAGTGCTCGCGGCGGGGTGTCGTGCGCGCCGAATTCGGCCGGGTCGACCTCCGCGATCAACGCCACCCGCGGCAGCTGCCACAACGCGGCGAGGAGCATGAACAACGACTGCGGCGCCCAGTTCCCGGCGGCGGGCACCGCGGCGAGACGTCCACCCGACAAGGCCACGATCGCCCGCGACAGGCCGTCCGGAGTGGTGCCCGCCGATGCCGCGACCTCGTCCTGGTCGGTGACGCCGAACCCCGCGGCGCGCAGGGCGGCCAGCGCCGCGAAGGGTCCGGCGAGGCCGTCCTTCTGCGGGAGTTCGGCCCGCGCGACGGCGACGAGATGCTCTCCGCCGGGTAGCCAGCGGCGACCGGACAGGCCGATCCGGTCGCCGTCGATTCCGGAGGACATCAGTCTTCGAAGACCCACGATTGCATGATGAACGGCCCTTCGTTCGCCGCCCCTGCCGAAGCGTAGGTCGCCAACGCGGCTTCGTTGTCCGTTTCGACCCCGACCCACATCCCCCGGCAGCCGCGCTCCCGCGCGATCCCGGCCAGTGCGTCGACCAGGTCACGGCCGATACCGCGCCGCTGGTAGTCCGGACTGACGTCGAGTTCGTTGAGGAACATCTCGGTGCCCTTGTCCGGATGCGTCACCTCGGTGCCGGTGATCATCCCCGCCGGGTGACCGTCCTCGTAGGCGATCAGCAGGTGGTTCTCCTCCCCCGCGAGGAACTTTTCGGAGGCTGTCCGCTGTGCGGGGCCGTCGAACAGGTGCTCGGCGGCGACGACCTCCTCGACGGTGCTGGCCCGCCGGATGTCGGCCACGTGTCCTCCCGGTGCTGGTAGCGCTACAGGCTGGTCAGTATCGCGCTCAGAGGGGCGCCGAGTCATCACGTTTCCCCGGCGACCGCAGCGCCACCCCGGCGACGACGGCCAGCGTGCCGAGCGCCTCGGGCAGGGCCGGGACCTGCTTGAGCCAGAGAAGGCCGATCACCCCGGCCGTGACCGGCAGCAACGCGAGCAGCACGGCGAACCGCGCCTGCCCGGCCTTGCGGAGCACCACCTGGTCGAGCGCGTACGGCACGACGGTCGCGAGCACACCCACACCTACGCTCAGCACCAGCAGACGTGGTGAACCCCACACCGCGCCGGTGCCGAACGCCAGCGGCGACAGCACGAAGGTGCCGACGGCGAACCCGACGGCCAGCCCGTCGATCCCGTTCCCGCCGACCGCGACCCGCTTCCCGAGCAGGATGTACCCGGCCCCGGCGACCGCCGCCCCCAGCGCGAAGAGCACGCCGAGCAGGCTGCCTTCGAGGCGGACGTCCGCGATGGCCACGACACCCGCCACCACCAGCAGCAACGCGAAGACGTCACGGCGGGTGCGTGAACCGAACGCCGCGACCAGCACGGGCCCGGCGAACTCGAGCGCGACCGCCGTGCCCAGTGGCAACCGGGCGATCGCTTCGTAGAAGAGCACGTTCATCCCGGCGGTGACGATCCCGAAGACCCCGGCGAGCAGGAACGCGCGCCCGGTCCACGCCGAACGAGGTGGCCTGCGCCACGCCAGGAGGACAACGGCGGCGCCGAGACAGCGGAGCCAGGCCACCCCGGCGGGTGAGGCGACCGAAAAGAGACCTATGGCGACGGCCGCGCCGGCGTACATCGAAATTCCGCTGAGAACGAACAAGACCGGCGGCGGCACGCCCGCGAACCGGTTCCGGACGACTGCGATACCCACCCCCGCATGGTGCCTGACGTGGGAAAAGGCGGTCCGGCGGGGAGTCGTCTCCCACGTTGCGTGATTACGCTACGACATACGAGGTAATTACCAGTGACAAATGAGACACCCGCACGGGAACACTTGCGGGCCGCCAAACGTCTGGAAGAGTGGAAGCACGAACACGGCGGGGCCGGGAACGAACGTTGCCGGCATCAGTGCCGAAGTGGTCGTAGCTGGATCGATGGCACCGGGTCACCGGTGCCGGGACGGAGGGAGACTCCAATGACTTCACCGACGCTCACCCGCCCCGAACTGACCGCTGCCGACCGATGCGACCGGTGTGGAGCTGCAGCCCAGGTTCGAGCCATTCTCAGCACCGGTGGCGAGTTGCTCTTCTGTGGTCACCACGCCCGCGCACACGAAACGAAGCTCAAGGAAATGTCCGCGGACATTCAGCGGTAGCCACCAGTCCACGACCACCCGGCGGCCGGCTGCTCCCCATGGAGCACGCCGGCCGCCCTGTTTTCGCCCGGCGAATACATACAGACAGCATGTATGTTGTCGTTATGCCCATCAGCGAATTCTGCGAGGTGGACCTCGGTGACGCCCGTATCCGCTATCGCGACCGCGGCGAAGGCCCTCCCGTGGTCTTCGTGCACGGTCTCCTGACCAACGGCCTGCTCTGGCGGAACGTGGCCCCTTCCGTCGCCGAAGCGGGATTCCGCTGCCTGACGCCGGACTGGCCGCTGGGCTCGCACGAGATCCCGGTCCCCGATGCCGACCTGAGCCCGCCCGGGGTCGCCGCGCTCATCGCGCGGTTCCTGGAGGTACTCGACCTGACCGACGTCACCGTGGTCGCCAACGACACCGGCGGCGCGCTCACCCAGCTGCTCATGATCACGAGTCCGGAGCGGGTGGGCCGGGTCGTGCTGACCCCGTCGGATTCCTTCGAGCGCTTCCTGCCGCCGATGTTCTCGCCGCTCAGCCCGCTGGCGCGGATCCCCGGCGGCACCTGGCCGATGATCCAGGCCTTGCGCTGGCGATGGCTGCTGAAGACGACGGACTTCCTCTGGCTGGCCAAACACCCGGTCCCCGGCCACATCCTCGACGCGTACCTGCTGCCCAGCCGCCGGGACCGGGCGATCCGCGAAGACCTCGCGCGGTTCCTCGCCGGAATCGACAACCGGTACACCCTGACCGCCGCCGAGCGGCTGCCCGCCTTCGAGAAGCCCGTGCTGCTGGCCTGGGCGCCCGAAGACAGGCACTTCCCGCTGTGGCTGGGCGAGAAGCTCGCCAAGGTCCTTCCGAACGCCGAACTGAAGACGATCGAGGACTCCTACGCCTTCGTGCCGGAGGACCAGCCGGAGCGGCTGAGCGCCGTGATGGTGGAATTCCTGCGTGCCCACGCCACGACGTAGCCAGACCGAACGATCGCGATCGACGCAGACCGCGTTGATCACGGCGGCGCGGACGCTGTTCGCCGAACAGGGTTACGCCGCCGTGCCCGCCGACGAGATCGTCCGGGCGGCGGGCGTCACCCGCGGCGCGCTGTACCACCACTTCGGGGACAAACAAGGGCTGTTCCGCGCCGTGATCGAGCAGATCGAAACGGAGCTCACCGACGATCTCAAGGCCGTCCTGCGGTCGACGGCCGATCCGTGGTCGGGGGCGCTCGGCGTGCTGAGCCGGTTCCTGGACCTGTGCCTGCGGCCCGAGGTGGTGCGGATCGCGCTCACGGACGCCGTCTCCGTCCTCGGCTGGCAGGAATGGCGCGAACTGGAGAATCGGTACGGGCTGGGCCTGATCACGGAGATCCTGGAGGCCGCCGCGGCGGACGGGCTGCTGATCGAGGCGCCGATCCCGGAGCTGGCGCAACTGGTGCTGAGCGCCTGCGCGGAGGCGGCGCTGATGATCGCGCACGCCGAAGACCCCGAAGCGGCGAAGGAGAAGGCCCTGGCCGCTCTGGTGGCCCTGCTGTCGGGTCTCGTGAGCAATTCGAATCGTTAGAGCCAACAGCGGTTCAGGTACCTACGGCGGATAGGACGGGGTTGCCGGGTTCGTTCACGTGCCACGGAGAACATCGGGCACGCGAGTCGTGGCTGTCCTGGAGGCCACCTTCAAGACAGCCAGACCCTCTCGCTCACCCGCGCCTCCCTGCCCCCACCGCAAGTAGAGGACTACTTGCGGTGAAGACAACCCCAATCGCTCACGGGTCCTAGACGGTGTCCAGGATCATTTCGAAGGCGGCTTCGGCCGCGCCCAGCAGCTTGACGTCCGCGCCCAGCGCCGAACTCACGATCTGCGTCCCGCCGACCGCCCGGCTGACCAGGCTCCGCCGCCGGACCTCGGCCGCCACCGACCGCACGACCGAATCGGGCAGCACGGTGAGCAGGTCGCCGAGCACGACCAGCTGCGGGCCGAGCAGGTTGACCACATTCACCAGGCCCAGCGTCAGCCATTCCGCGAACTCCGAGAGCCGCTCAGCGGCCGCATGCGGGTCTCGGCCCAGTTCGCGCAGTTCGACCAGGATCGCCCCACGCGGAGTGTCCTCGGGCAGGTCGAGCGCGCGGCACAGGGCCGCCTCGCCGACCTCGGTCTCCCAGCAGCCGCTGGACCCGCAGTAGCAGGGACGGCCGCCGGGCCGGATCGCCATATGGCCGATCTCACCTACGTAGCCGGCGCCACCGCGCAGCGCGGAGCCGTCCGCGATGATCCCTCCCCCGACACCGACATCGGCGGAGACGTACACGGCGTCGGACGAACCCCGCGCGGCACCACGCAGGTGTTCGGCGATGGCGCCGAGTTCGGCGTCGTTGCCGACGAGGATCGGGATGCGCAGCACACCGCCGAGCCGTTCCCCGAGCGCCACGTCGGTCCAGCGCAGGTTGGGCGCCTCGTGGACGTGCCCGTCCATCCGGCGGACCACGCCGGGCACGGACACCCCCGCGGCGATCGGCTGCACATCGAGGTCGCCCGCCAGCACGGTGGTCGACTCGATCACGTGCGTGATCACCTCGTCGGCCTCCCGCGTCCGGCCGTGGAGATTCCAGCTGTTGCGCCCCAGGATCTGGCCGCCGAACCCCACCAGCGCGATGGCCACGTGCTCGACCTGGAGGTCGACCGCGAGCACCACCGCCGCGTGCGGCTGCGGCAGGACCAGGAGCGAGGGGCGGCCCGCCCCTCGTCCCGGCCTGGGGACCCTCTCCTCGACGACGCCCGCTTCCGCGAGCCCGTCGACGAGGGTCTTGATGGTGCTGCGGTTGAGCCCCAGCTCGGTGGCCAGGGTCGCCCTGGTGCTCGGGCCGCTGACGTGCAGCAACCGGAGCAAGGTCGTGCGGTTGTGCCTGCGCACCTCGTCTGGTCGTGCAACGGGTGTGCTGGTCACGGGCTTCATCATTCCATGCGGACTCAGCGTGGCGACGCAGCCGCGCGGCGCCGGGACAGCGCGTCCACCGTGGCCGCGAGAAGCAGCACCAAACCGGTGACGATGTTGACCACCGCCGCCGACTGCTTGAGCAGGCCCAGCGCGTTCTCCACGACCGCCAGCACGAGACCACCGATCACCGCGTCGACGACCCGGCCCTTGCCGCCGAACAGCGAAGTACCACCGATGACGGCGGCGCCGACCGCGAACAGCAGTGTGTTCAGGCCACCGGCCTGCGGGTCGACCGAACCGACCTTCGACGAGTAGACGATCGCGCCGATCGCCGCCACTGCCGAGCAGATGACGAACACCGAAGCGCGGATCTTCTCGACGTTGATACCGGCACGGCGGGCCGCTTCCCGGTTGCCACCGACGGCGTAGATGTGGCGGCCGTACTGCGTGCGGTTGAGCACGTAGGTGCCGAGCACCAGCAGCGCGAGCACGATCGGCACGACGTACGGGACACCGGAGATCACGATGTTCGGGTTGGGCGCGCGGTTGATCGTGAGCAGGTACGTCGCGATGGCCGCGACGACCGCGATCGCGCCGACCTTGAGCAGCACCATCGGCGTCGGCTGGGTCACCAGGCCCCGTTTGAGCCGCGAGAAGTGCTGCCCCAAGGACACCGCGGCGAACCCACCGGCGGCGATCACGAACAGGATCCAACTGCCCACTGTGGACAGATTGCCGTTGGCGACCTTGAACAGCACGTCCGAGGTGCTGATGCCGAGGGTGCCGCCCTCACCGATGAACTGGAGGATGACACCTTGCCAGGCAAGGAAAAGCGCCAGCGTCACGACGAACGAGGGCATGCCGATCTTCGAGACCAGGAAGCCGGTGAGGACACCGATCGCGCCACCGACGCTGATCGCGAGCACGATCTCGATCCACGGGTTGGCCGCCGCTCCGGACAGCACCAGCGCGATGGCGAGCACGGCGAAGCCGACACCGGCCCAGATCCGCAGGATCACGCCCAGCAGCGCGGCGATCGCGAGCACGACGAGGAAGGCGATGAACACGCCGTTCCCCATCCCGCCCAACAGGTTTCCGTCACGCACGTAGTGCATCGCGAGGACGGCGGCGGTGACCCCGGACGCGGTACCCGCGGACAGGTCGATCTCGCCGAGCAGCAGGACGAACACGATGCCCATCGCGATGATCGCCTTGCCGGCGCCCTGCGCCATCAGGTTCGCGATGTTGTTCATCGTCAGGAAGGTGTCCGACAGCGAGGCGAACACGATCACCAGGACGAACAGGCCGAGCAGCGCCGGGAGCGAACCCAGCTGCCCCGCCTTGAGCCGGGAGAAGTAGTCGCCGATCGCCTCGCCCGTTGACATCGATGTCGTGTCGATGCCGAAGTCCGTGATGGCCGCCGACGGGTTGAGCGCGGCGGCCGCCGGCTTGCCCCCCTCCGGCGAGGCGGGCTTTGCGGGAGTCTCAGTCATTTCCGGTTCTTTCTCACTCACAGTACGACGGCTTCGGGGCGGGCAAGGCCGAGGTCGCCGGAGCGGCCGGCGGTGATCAGTTCCACGACCTGGCCGTGGGTCACGTCCTTGGTGTGCACCTCGGCGACGAGACGGCCGAGGTAGAGCACCGCGATCCGGTCGGCGACCTCGAAGACGTCGGCCATGTTGTGGCTGATCAGCACCACCCCGAGGCCCTGTTCCGCGAGGCGGCGGACGAGGTCGAGCACCTGACGGGTCTGCGCGACACCGAGTGCGGCGGTCGGCTCGTCGAGCAGGACGACCTTCGAGTCCCACAGCACGGACTTGGCGATCGCGACGGTCTGCCGCTGCCCGCCCGAGAGGGCCGAAACCGGCGTGCGGACGGATTTCACGGTGCGGACCGAAAGCGAGGCGAGCGTCTCGCGGGCCGCCTTCTCCATGCTGGCCTCGTCGAGCAGCCATTTGCTGCCGCGTTCCCGGCCGAGGAACATGTTCTGCACGATGTCGAGGTTCTCCGCCAGCGCGAGGTCCTGGTAGACGACCTCGATGCCCAGATCCGCGGCGTCGCGCGGGCCGTGGATGTGCACCGGCTCGCCCTGGAACTTCACCGTGCCCGAGTCGTAGCCGTGGATCCCGGCGATCGACTTGACCAGCGTGGACTTACCCGCACCGTTGTCGCCGACCAGCGCGGTGACCTCACCGGCACGCACGTTGAAGTCCACGTCGTGGAGAACGTGGACCGGTCCGAAGCTCTTGTTCAGCTGCTTCAGTTCGAGGATGGGTTCACTCATGGGGGTTCTCGAATTCTCCCGGCTGGGAACCGGACCGGGGCGCGCTGTCTGGCGAGCACACCCCGGCCCGGTCGTCTGGATTAACGGGTCAGGAGATACCGAGCTGCGTGCACGCCGCGGCCAGGTCGCCGCCGCAGATCTCGGCCGCTTTGACGTAGCCCTGCGTCACGACCTCCTTGACACCGTCCTTGGTGGTCAGCTTCGGCTCGAGGAGCACGGACTTGACCTCGCGGTTGCCCTTCGGGTCCTTCGCCTTGCCGGTGGCCAGCGCGTCGGCGCCCGCCTTGTCACCCTTGGCCAGCAGGACGGCGAGCTTCGCCGCGGCCTCGGCCTCTTCCTTGATCGGCTTGAAGACGGTCATGTACTGGTCGCCGCGCAGGATGGCCATGAGGCCGTCCGCGGTGGCGTCCTGGCCGGTGACCGGGACCTTGCCGTTGAGGCCGTTCTTCTTCAGCACGGTAATGACCGCGCCCGCGAGACCGTCGTTCGCGGCGACGACGCCGTCGACCTTGCCCTTGTTGTCGGTCAGGATCTGCTCGAAGGTCTGGCCACCCTTCTGGTTGTCCCAGTTGTCGATGGCCTGTTCGCGGACGAGCTTGAGGTCGTTGCTGGCGAATTTCGGCTGCAGGACGGACTTCTGACCGTTGGCGAACAACGTCGCGTTGTTGTCGGTCGGGGCACCCTCGATCATGACGACCTCGGCGCCCTTCTTGTCCTTCAGCGCGTCGGCGAGGCCCTGGCCCTGGAGCTGGCCGACCTTCTCGTTGTCGAACGAGACGTAGTAGTCGGAGCTGCCGCCGAGGTTCAGGCGGTCGTAGTCGATCGTCGGGATACCCGCGGCCTGTGCCTTCTTGGCGACCGCCGAGCCGACCTCGCCGTTGATGGCGGCGATGATCAGGACCTTGACGTTCTGCGCGATCATGCCGTCGGCGAGCGTGGTGAACTTCTGGACGTCGCCCTGGGCGTTCTGGACGTCGGCGTCGAAGCCCGCGTCCTTGAGCGCCTTGGTCAGGAACGGCTTGTCGAAGGACTCCCAGCGCGCGGAGGTCGCGGTCTCCGGCAGGATGACGCCGACCTTGCCACCGGCGGCGGCACCGCCGGGGGCGGGGGCGGACTGCGAGGAGTTGCCGCTGCCCGAGTCGGCGGAGTTGGCGCCACAGGCGGAGAGCACCAGGCCGGCGCCCACCGTCGCGGCGAGGAGGGTAAGGGTTCTGCTGCGCATCCTCGAACCTTTCCGAATCTTGCTCGCGGGCGGCGATCCAGGCGGACCGATCGCACCATCGCGCATATGTTGTGGGCGACAACATATGCCGCCGAAAGGGTTTCGCGGAAGACGGCTGGATCGATTAAGCCTCATCAAATGGACACGGTTTGGCAACGTGGCCGTAGCAAGGCGTACGCAGTCTAGGTCCGCTGACAGTGTGACCGCCACCACTCACGCGGTGTGACGGCAGCAGCGGCAGTGGCGCGCTGACCGGGGCGTTCGCTGACCGAACCGGCGGTGTCGCGTGCTTAGGTGGACGACACGCGTGCTTGGGTGGACGACACGCGTGATCCAACGGACGACGCGCGTGACTGAGTGGACGACACGCCTGCCGTCCGTCCGATCACGTGTGTCGTCCGTCCAAACACGTGCATCGTCCATCCGAGCACGTGTGTCGTCCGAGCAGGCAGTCAGTGCCTCAGATACTCACGACGCCGCTCCCCGTGCCCAATGCCATGAAAGGACCTTTCATAGCGCTTACGAGGGCGCTACCAGGTGCGGAGGGTGACGATCCGCTCTTCGAGCTGTTCGACCGTCGCCATCGCGGTCGGCGGTCCGCCGCAGATCCGGCGCAGTTCGTTGTGGATCGCGCCGTGCGGCTTCCTCGTCCGGTGGTGGTGCACGCCCACCAGGGCGTTCAGCTCCTTGCGCAGCGCGCCGAGCCGTTCGCTCACCGACTGCGGCCGCACGACCGGCGCCTCCTGCTCGGCCTTGGGCTTGCGCCGCTTCTCGTCCGAAAGCTGCTCTTCCTGCCGCTTCCGCAGCAGGGCGCGGACCTGGTCCGGTTCCAGCAGCCCCGGCAGGCCGAGGTACTCCTGCTCCTCGTCGGAACCGGAGAACACCGCGGTGCCGAAGGAGTTGCCGTCGTAGATGACCTGGTCGAGCTCGGCGGAGGCACCCAGCGAGGTGAACGCCTTCTCCTCCTCGCCCGGCTCGTCCTCGGTGCGGTTGGCCTGGGCGAGGAGTTCGTCCTCCCAGCCCTCCTTCTCGCGGTGCGGCTTGCCGAGGACGTGGTCGCGCTGGGCCTCCAGCTCACTGGCCAGTTCCAGCAGCACCGGCACGCTCGGCAGGAACACCGAAGCCGTCTCGCCGGGTTTGCGCGATCGCACGTACCGGCCGATGGCCTGCGCGAAGAACAGCGGGGTCGACGCGCTCGTGGCGTAGACGCCGACCGCGAGCCGCGGGACGTCGACGCCTTCGGACACCATCCGGACCGCGACCAGCCAGCGATCGGTCGAGTCGGAGAACTCCTTGATCCGCCCGGACGCCTTGGGGTCGTCGGAGAGGACGACCGTCGGGGTCTGGCCGGAGAGGCGCTCCAAAATCTTGGCGTAGGCACGCGCGGAATCCTGGTCGGTGGCGATCACCAGGCCACCGGCGTCCGGGATGCCGTTGGCGCGCAACTGCGCGAGGCGGGTGTCCGCGGCCTGGAGCACCGACGGGATCCATTCACCGGCGGGATCGAGCGCGGTGCGCCAGGCCCGCGCGTTCTGCTCCGCGGTCAGCGGCTCGCCGAGCCGTGCGGTGAACTCCTCCCCCGCGCTCGTGCGCCAGGAGGCCTCACCGGAGTAGGCGAGGAAGACGACCGGCCGGACGACGCCGTCGGCGAGCGCGTCGGCGTAACCGTAGGAGTGGTCGGATTTGCTGCGCTGGAAGCCCGAACCGTCGGGTTCGTAGGTGACGAACGGGATCTGCGAGTCGTCACTGCGGAACGGTGTCCCGGTCAGCGCGAGACGGCGGACGGCGGGCGTGAACGCCTCGCGGATCGCGTCGCCCCAGGACTTCGCGTCACCGCCGTGGTGGATCTCGTCGAGGATGACCAGCGTCTTGCGGTTCTCGGTGCGCACACGGTGCAGCGTCGGATGCGCCGCGACCTGCGCGTAGGTCACCGCGACACCTTGGTAGTCGCGCGAGGTGGCACCGGCGCCGTTGCGGAAGTTCGAGTCGATCGCGATCCCCGCGGCCGCCGCGGAAGCGGCCCACTGGTGCTTCAGGTGTTCCGTCGGCGCGACGATGGTGATCTTCTCGATGGTCCGGTCGCTCAGCAGCTCGGCGGCGATCCGGAGCCCGAACACCGTCTTGCCCGCGCCCGGCGTCGCGACGGCCAGGAAGTCCTGCGGTTTCTTCGTCAGGTACTTCGTCAGCGCGCGGCGCTGCCAGGCACGCAGCGGGCGGGCGGTGCTGTCCTTCGCCGCGGGAGGCGCGCCCAGCTCGCCTCGATCACGTTCAACCGTTTCCGCCATGCGGTTCCCCTCCTCCCTCACCGAAACCCCTGGTCAATCGCCTTGCCACAAGCGAAAACCCCCACTTTGGTATCCGGCCGCGACGCCGGCGCCTGAGGTGAGGGCACTCCAGTGAGCCTACCCGCCGCCTCCGTGGAACGCCGGAAGCGCCACCCCCGTTGTCGGTTTACTCACCTGAAAACCCAGGGGCGGCGAGCCGAATGCCCGGACATGGACCATGCTGGACCCCGTCAAGGGCGCTCGGCGCTGGCGGAGGAGCTGCATGAGCGAGGAGAACGGCCGGAACGAGCCGGCCGCCGAGGTCGCGAAGGTCCGCAGGGGCCCGTTGCGCCTGCTCAGCCGCACGCTCAACAAGGCGTGGGAAGGCAACATCTTCTCCGAGGCCGCCGAAGCCGCGTTCTGGCAGACACTGTCGCTGCCGCCGCTGCTGCTCGGTCTCCTCGGTTGCCTCGGCTTCGTCGGCGACTGGTTCGGCCAGGAGGTCGTGACCGCGGTCCACGACCGGATCATCACCTTCAGCAAGACGATCTTCAGTGACAACGCCGTGCACGACATCATCGAGCCGACGGTCAACAGCATCCTGTTCGTCGGCAAGGGCGAGATCGTCTCCGTCGGCTTCCTGATCTCACTGTGGGCGGGTTCGTCGGCGATGTCGTCGTTCGTCGACGCGATCACCGTGGCGCACGACCAGTACGGCGTCCGCAACGACGTCTGGCAGCGGATCTTCGCGCTGCTGCTCTACTTGGCCGGGCTGGTCATCCTGGTGGTCGGGCTGCCGCTGCTGGCGATCGGGCCGGACCTGCTCCCCCAGTTCTTCCCCACGGACTGGCGCGGCACGGTGTCGTTCTGGGTCGGCGCGCTGTACTACCCGGTGCTGGCCGTGATGATCGTGCTGGCGCTGACGACGCTGTACAAGCTGTCCCTGCCGCGCAGGCTGCCGTGGCACCGCGGGCTGCCGGGCGCGATGCTCGCCATGGCCGTGTTCCTGCTCTCCAGCATCGGGCTGCGGATCTACCTGAACTGGATCACCAAGACCGGCTACACCTACGGCGCGCTCGCCGCGCCGATCGCGTTCCTGCTGCTGATGTTCTTCATCGGCCTCGCGGTGGTCGGCGGCGCCTACTTCAACAGCGCGATCCAGGAACTGTGGCCCGCCAAGGCGACCAAACGCCAGCGCCGGAAATGGCGGCGGCTGGAGATGGAACGGGCCAGCGAGCGGATCCGCGCCGAGGAGGGCCGCAAACGGTGGGAACGGACGACCGTCCCGCTGCGGCGTCCCCGTCCGGACGGCGAAACGGCCGACAGTGAGCCCGAACACGATTCGGAACAGCCAGTGAACGACGAACCGCACAGCGGCGCCGATCAGGTGACAGAACGGCGAAGTTGACACCGGATGGCGGACAACCTCATCCCGAAGTCGTAGCCCGATTCCACCCGTAGTGTGAATCCAGTCCACCCCCCGCCATGAAAGGCTCGCGGTAATCCACACGTTCCCGAGCACTACCTGGGGGATCCCGCCATGTCCACGCTGGCCAGACTGAGCCTGCGCAACCGAAGTCTCATCGGGCTGCTCGCCCTGGTGGTCATCGGCTTCGGCGCCTTCGCGCTGCCTCAGCTCAAGCAGCAGCTGTTCCCCTCACTGCAATTCCCGCAGGCGCAGATCATCACGCCGTACACGGGCGCGTCGCCGGACGCGGTCGATCGCCAGGTCACCGAGCCGCTCGAGGGCGGTTTGCAGGGCCTGAAGGGCCTCGAAGAGCTGAACTCGACGTCGTCCGAAGGCTTGTCGCAGATCACCGCGCGGTTCGAATTCGGCACGGACATCGACGCCGCCGTCGGGCAGATCCAGCGCGTGGTGGACGGGGTCAAGGCGCGGCTGCCGCAGAACACCGAACCGTCGGTGTCCGCGGGATCCACCGACGACCTCCCGGTCGTGCTGCTCGCCGCCGGGACCACCGGCGACCCGCAGGCGCTCGCGCCCGCGCTGACCGGGGAGGTCGCGCCGGAACTGCGCAAGATCGACGGCGTCCGCGAGGTCACGGTGACCGGTGCGCGGCAGCCGCGGGTCACGATCGCGCTGGACTACGCGAAGCTGGCCGCGGCGGGTGTCGACCCGTCGTCGATCGCCACCACCTTGCAGACCGCCGGTGCCGCCGTCCCGGCCGGGACGATCACCGAAGGGGACAAGACGCTCACCGTCCAGGTCGGCGGCGGACCGATCACAGTGGACACGTTCAAGGATCTCCACCTGACGCCGTCGGCCTCGCCGTCGTCGCGTCCCGGTGCGCAGGCGCCCAAGCCGGTGAAGCTCGGTGAAGTCGCGGACGTCCAGGCCGGCTTCGCGCCGCCGACGTCGATCACGCGCACCAACGGCAAGCCGAGCCTCGGGCTCTCGATCACCATGGTGGAGAACGGGAACGCGGTCGCGATCTCGGAATCGGTGCGGGACAAGCTGCCCGGGCTGTCGAAGAAGATCGGCGCCGAGATGAGCGTCGTGTTCGACCAGGGCACCCCGGTCAAGGACGCGATCAGCGGGCTGACCACCGAAGGGCTGCTGGGGCTGGCTTTCGCGGTCCTCGTGATCCTGTTGTTCCTGATGTCGCTGCGGTCCACGCTCGTGACGGCGGTGTCGATCCCGCTTTCGGTCGTCGTGGCGCTCTTGGCGTTGTGGACCGGTGATCTGTCGCTGAACCTGCTCACCCTCGGCGCGCTCACCATCGCGATCGGCCGGGTGGTCGACGACTCGATCGTGGTGCTGGAGAACATCAAACGACATCTGGCGTACGGCGAGGAAAAGGAACGCGCGGTCCTCGACGGCGTGCGCGAGGTGGCGGGGGCGGTGACCTCGTCCACGCTGACCACCGTCGCGGTGTTCCTGCCGATCGCCTTCGTCGGCGGATTCGTCGGTGAACTGTTCTCCCCGTTCGCGATCACGGTCACCGTGGCGCTGCTGGCGTCGCTGCTGGTCTCACTGACGATCGTGCCGGTGCTCGCGTACTGGTTCCTCAAGCCGCCCAAGACACCGGCGAACGACCACGAGGCCGAACTCACGCGGCAGGCCGCGGAAGACAAGGAACGCCGCGGGCTGCTCCAGCGCGGGTACGTGCCGGTGATCCGGTTCGCCACCCAGCGCCGCGTCGCCGTGGTCCTGCTGGCGCTGATCATCTTCGGCGGCACGGTCGGGCTCGCGTCGCAGCTGAACACGAACTTCCTCGACCAGTCCGGCTCGACGACGCTGAGCCTTTCGCAGAAACTGCCGCCCGGCACGAGTTCCGAAGCCAAGGAGAAGGCCGCCGGCGCGGTGGAGCGGGCACTCGCCGCCGAACCCGACGTCGAGACCTACCAGGTGAGCATCGGCGGAAGCAACTTCTTCGGCGGTGGCGGGACGGCGACCAACATCCAGGCCACCGTCGCCAAGGACACCGACCTCGACGCGCTCTCGGATCGCTTGCGGGGCAAGCTGAGCGGGCCGGGACTCGGCGAAGTCAAGATCGGCGCCGAAGCCGGTGGCTTCAACTCCGACGGGGTCTCGATCACCGTCACCGCTCCCGACGAGGCCTCGCTGAAGCCCGCCGCCGAGCAGGTCCGCCAGGCCCTGTCCGGGGTGCCGGACCTGACCGAGGTGACCAGTGACCTCGCGCAGGGCTCGCCGCGTGTGCAGGTCGAGGTCGACGCCGCCAAGGCCGCCGCGAGCGGGCTTTCGGCGACGACGATCGGCCAGATCGCGAACCAGGCCATCGCCGGCCGCACGGTGACCCAGCTACCGGTGGACGGGCAGCGCACCGACATCGTGCTGCGCGCGGGCTCGGCCCCGGTGTCGGTGGACGCGATCAAGGCGCTGCCGATCCCGGGCGCCACCGGCGTCGTCCGGCTGGACACCGTCGCGAACGTGTCCACTGTGGACGGACCGGCCGCGGTGCACCGCACCTCGGGCGAGCTGAGCACCACGGTCACCGCCAAGAACACCGGCGCGGACCTCGCCGCGACCACCAAGGCCATTCAGTCCGAATTGGACGGTCTGACGTTCAGCGGTGGCGCGGCGTACAAGCTCGGCGGGGTCAGCGAGGACCAGCAGGAGGCGTTCGGGAACCTGTTCCTCGCGCTGCTGGCCGCGGTCGCGATCGTGTACCTGATCATGGTGGCGACGTTCCGCAGCCTGCTCCAGCCGCTGATCCTGCTGGTGTCGATCCCGTTCGCGGCGACCGGTGCGATCGGGCTGCTGCTGGCCACCGGGACCGCGCTCGGCCTGCCCGCGCTGATCGGCATGCTGATGCTCGTCGGCATCGTGGTGACCAACGCGATCGTGCTGATCGACCTGATCAACCAGTACCGGGCTTCGGGGATGAGCGTCGCCGACGCGGTGGTCGAAGGCGGCAGGCGGCGGCTGCGGCCGATCCTGATGACCGCGGCGGCGACCATCTTCGCGCTGATCCCGATGGCGCTCGGCCTCACCGGCCAGGGCGGGTTCATCGGGCAGCCGCTGGCGATCGTGGTGATCGGCGGGTTGGTCAGCTCGACTCTGCTGACGCTGATCCTGGTGCCGACGCTGTACACGATGGTCGAGACCAGGAAAGAGAAGCGCCGCGCGAAGAAGGACGCTCGGCGGTCACGTTCCTCACAGGCCCCGGCCTCCGAAACGCTGACGCCGGAGCGACTTCGTAGACCCGGGGGTGGGTGAGCGGCACGCCGGGCCCTGTCGGGCGCCGGCGTGCCTTTCGCATTCAGCCGACCAAATGCGCGGGAACCGGCCTCAAGTATGTGAAGGCCCCCTTCATTGCGTCCGCGGGGGGCTCGGGAAGTCACATCTGCATCTGGAGTCGCAGGGGGCTCACCAGCGACAGTCCGCTGTGGACTCTCGCTCCACACGTCGCGAAAGCCACTTTCGGGACATCTGACGTCCCGAAAGTGGCTTTCGCGACATCGCTCACGCCTTCCGGAACCGCCAGGTCTTGCTGTCGAAGGCCACGCACCACGAAGGCGACAGGACCACGACCCGCAGGGTCCCGTCGGCGGCGACGTCGACGCCTTCGGTTTCGAAGTTCCCGCTACAGGTGCTCTTCAGGGGCAGCTGCCCGAGCGACGTCACCCGGCCGGTGACGTCCGAACCGGAAAGCGCACCGGAGAGATCCACCTGGAGCAGCGGTTTGGTCGTCCCGAACAGCGAGCCCTCGGGGTCGTCGGAGGAGCACAGCAGCCGCGTCGCGGTGACGAAGTCGCAGCCCTGGATGTCCCGCACCGGCCGGTCGAGCCGGATCGCGGACGAATACGGCAGGTTCGCCGACGGGTTCGTATGCGCGACGCCAGGCATCGGGTGCACGAGCAGCCGGTCCATCGTGCCCCACTCGCCGGCCACCATCCAGCGCGCGTCGGGGGTCACGGCGGCGAACGAGTTGTTGTTCGCTTCCCACGATTCCAGCGTATGCGTGTAGTTCGCCCAGGTCCCGTTCGGCGACTCGACGCGGAAGAGCTTCGCGCCCCTGTCGTCGCGCTGGTACGGCTCGACGTACCAGCCTTGCGCCGAACCCGGGTCGCCGACATGACCCCAGCCCTTCGAGGACAGGTCGACCGGAACGGTCGTGATCCCGGTGTAGCGGTAGACGGTCCCGGACGGCCGTTCGATGGTGGCCAGACCCTGGCCCTCGTCGAGCGGGCGGGCGTTGTCCGAACCGACCGTGGTCCAGCCTGTCACGGCCTGGGCGGCGGCTGGTGAGAACACCGCGACCAACGCGGCGATGGCGAGCACGATCCCGGTTCTACGCATGAAGGCTCCGTCCCGGCGGGGTTTTCGCTGGCGGGTACTGATTACCAGCGATCACCGGGACGGACAGCCACCATGTGAAGGATTTTCAGATCTTGTCCGGTTTCGGACACCGGACGGCCAGGTGTCAGTCGCCCGGCTTGAGACCTTCGTAGATCTTCTTGCAGTCCGGGCAAACCGGCGAACCGGGCTTCGCCGACTTCGTCACCGGGAAGACCTCGCCGCACAGCGCCACCACGTGCGTGCCCATGACCGCGCTTTCGGCGATCTTGTTCTTGCGCACGTAGTGGAACATCTTCGGCGCGTCGTCGTCGGTGCCGTCGGTGCCCTCGGGACGGGTATCCGGCTTCGGAAGGGTCTGTGTACTCACCCCTCCATAATGCCCCAAAACTCCTGCGCACACCGGGGACCTGGCAGGATCTCGGCCATGTTCCAGAAGGTGCTCGCGACATTCGGTTCGGGCGGAGCCAAGATCGACGCCCGGCTGCTCGACCGTTCGGTCTCCCCCGGCCGCCCTCTGCGGGGCGAGGTCCTGCTGCTCGGCGGCGAAGTCGATCAAGAGATCAACGGTCTCTCGGTGAAGCTGCTCGCCCGCGTCCAGGCGCCGGACGAGCACAGCCCCAAGTTCGAGGACCTCGAATTCGGCACCCAGCAGCTGGCCGGCCGCGAACGCGTCACGCCCGGCCGGCAGATCCGCATCCCGTTCGAGGTCGCCCTGCCATGGGAGACGCCGATCTCCAGTGTCTTCGGCAACCCACTGCACGGCATGGCCGTCGGCCTGCAGACCAGCCTCGACATCGCGAACTCCGTCACCGACCCGGCCGACGTCGACGCCGCCGCGATCGAGCCGCTGCCCGCGCAGAAACGGATACTGGACGCCTTCAGCCGGATCGGCTTCGTCTTCCGCGAGGCCGTGCTCGAACGCGGCCGGATCAACGGCGCGACCCAGCAGCTCCCGTTCTTCCAGGAGATCCGCTTCACCCCCTCGCCGCGGTTCGCGAACGTCTTCACCTCGGTGGCGGTCACCTTCCTGTCCTCGGCGGCGGAGACGCAGGTCGTGCTGGAGGTGACCAAACGGGTCCGGGTGTCCAAGAGCGGCGGGTTCGGCGGGCGCGGGCAGGAGTTCCTCGGCCTGTTCAAGGTCGACCACGGGGCGCTGGACCGGGTCAAGTGGGAGCCACAGCTCGAGGGATGGCTGCACGAGGTGGCCAAGTCGCGCGGAATCTTCGACTGATGGACTGGCTGCCCGCGATCACGCGGCTCGGCGGCGATCACCAGGTCGCCGCGGTCGCGTGGAACGACCTCGAGACCCGCTACGCCGAGCCGCACCGCCACTATCACGATCTCCGGCACGTCACCGCCGTCGCCCACGACAGCGGCGACCTCGCCGTCGCGCTCGGCCTGAGTGCCCGGCACCGGGCGATCGTCGCCGTCGCCGCCTGGGCGCACGACGTCGTCTACGACGCCCGTCCCGGCGACGACGAACGGGCCAGCGCGGCTTGGACCCGCGACGAGCTCACCAACGCCGGGGTCCCCGACGCCGACATCACCCGCGCGGAGGAACTCGTCCTCGCCACGATCGAGCACTCCGCGCCGGGGGAAGACCTCCTCGCCACCGCAGTGCTCGACACCGACCTCGCGATTCTCGGCGCCAAACCCGAGGTGTACGAGGACTACGCGGCCGGTGTCCGGGCGGAGTACTCGATCTACTCCGACGAAGACTGGCGTGCGGGGCGGGTGGCCGTGCTGGAGAACCTGCTGGCCCGGCCGCGGTTGTACCGCAGCGACATCGCTCGGGCACGCTGGGAGGGCAAGGCGCGGGAGAACCTCGCGAACGAACTGACCCGATGGCGTGACGCGGACCCACATCACCGATGATGTTCGTTCGTGACTCCGCAACTGTCCCTTCACGAAGAGGTCGCCTCCGCCCTCGCCGCCGGTGATCCCGTCGTCGCGCTGGAGAGCACCATCCTCTCCCACGGTCTCCCGCCCGGCCGCAACCTCGACGTCGCCCGGCGGCTGGAAAAGGCCGTCCGGGTCGGCGGCGCCGTCCCCGCGACGATCGCCGTGCTCGACGGCGTCCCCTTGGTCGGGCTCACCGGCGAGCAGCTGGAGCGCGTCTGCGCGCCCGGCGCCGACCTGGACAAGCTCTCCCTGCGCGACCTCGGCCCGGCCGTCGGCCTCGGCCGGTCCGGGGCGACGACGGTCGCGAGCACCGCGGCGCTCGCCGCCGCGGCCGGGATCGGCATGTTCGCCACCGGTGGCCTCGGCGGCGTGCACCAGGGCGCGGCACGGAGCTGGGACGTCTCGGCGGATCTGGGCGTGCTCGCGAAGGTACCGACCACGGTCGTCTGCTCCGGTGTGAAATCGGTGCTCGACATCGCGGCGACCCTCGAGGTGCTGGAGACCAACTCGGTGCCCGTGCTGGGCTACCGCACCAGCGAGTTCCCCGCGTTCTACCTCCGCTCGTCCGGATTCGAGGTGCCGTGGCGGGTCGACGACGCCGCGCGGGCCGCCGCGGTCATCGCCGCGCATCGCGCGCACGCCGATTCCGGGGTACTGCTGGCGAACCCGATTCCGGAAGCGTCCGAAATGGACAGAGAGCTGCACGACCGCTTGCTGGCCGAGGGGCTCGAACTCCTGCGGTCGCGAGGAGTGCACGGCAAGGACGTGACACCGGTGCTGCTGGAGCACTTCCACACCGCCAGCGGCGGCGTGAGCCTCGACGCGAACGAGGCACTGGTGCTGTCCAACGCGGAACTGGCCACCGAGGTCGCCGTCGCGCTCGCCGGGAACGCGGCATGAGCGGGAGCAGCGGCATCGTCGTCGTCGGCGACGTCGGCCTCGACGTGGTCGCGCGGCACGAGGGCCCCATCCCGCACGGCGGCGACATCCGCGCGAAGGTCCACTTCACCAGCGGCGGCGCGGGGGCGAACACCGCGCTCTGGCTGCGCGCCGAGGACGCGGAGACCACGCTGATCGCCCGGATCGGCGACGATTCCGGCGGCCGCATGGTGAAGAGCGAGCTGGAAGCGGCGGGCGTCCGCTGCGAATTCGCGGTGGACCCCGACGAACCGACGTTCTGCGTCGTGGTGCTCGTCGACGGCGCCGGTGAGCGGAGCATGCTCGCCGACCGCGGCGCGAACTCCCGGTTCAGTCCCTCCGACATCACCGAGGAGGCGCTGACCGGAGCAAGTCACCTGCACCTGTCGGGCTACGTCTTGCTGCAGCCGTCGTCGCGGCCCGCGGCGCTCGCCGCGCTAGCGGCGGCGAAGAAGGCCGGGCTGACGACGTCGGTCGATCCGCAGGCGGCGACGCTGATCACCGACCCGGCGGCCTTCCTCGACGACGTGCGCGGCGTCGACCTGCTGATGCCGAACACGAGCGAACTCGTCGCGCTGACCGGGTCGAGTGATCCGGAGGCGGCGACGGAACTGCTGGACTACGTGGGCGAGGTCGTGGTCACCGCGGGGCTCGGCGGCGCCAGCTGGATCGACGCGGGCGGCACCATCACCTCGGTGCCGTCGCAACCCGTCGACTGCATCGACTCCACCGGCGCCGGGGACGCCTTCGACGCCGGTGTGCTCGCGGCGTGGCTGCGCGGCGAGTCCACCGTCGAGGTTCTTCGGGCCGGTACCCGGCTGGGTGCCCGCGCGGTCGCGAAGGTCGGGCCTCAGCCGTAGCGCAGGTGTTATGAACGGACCGTTCATAACGGATTTTGTTATAAACGGTCCGTTCATAACACACGCGAAGCGCGTCAGCCGCCGTCGATGACTCGATGGTTGCCGCCCTCGATACGGGTCGGTTCGGCCTGGAAACGGTTGACCGTCTCGCTCTTGCGCGGCGGCCGGTCGTTGGCCACCAGGACGGCGATCCAGGGCAGCGGGATCGAGATCGCGATCAGCGCCAGCGCGAGCCACCAGGTCTCGTAGAAGATCCCGGCGAGGATGAGACACGGGATGCGGAACGACATCATGATGATGTACTTCCGCTTCCGCTTGGCGAGTTGCTCTTCGTAGGACGGGGCGGCTTCGGTGATCAGCACCGGAGCGGGTTCCCTCGGTTCGGGACCGTGGGCGGGCGCGTTCACAGCACCACCTCCGGCTTCCATGCTCCCACTCGCCGGGCTCATTTGACACCCGGGTGGGTGAGCCGGTGCAAGGCCGCGACCACGAGCGCCTCCACGCCCGCCGAAAGCGTCGGATGCGGGATCGGCGCGAAGAGCGGCGAGTGGTTCGACGGGATGTCCTGTTCGAACCGGCCGCCGGTCATCGCGGAGAGCACCTGGCCCTCGTCCAGCCCGCCGACCAGCCAGAACACCGACGGCACCCCGGCGGCGCGGCCGAACTCGCTGAAGTCCTCGCTCCCGGTGACCAGCGGCGCGGGCATGACCCGGCCCTCACCGAAGTGGTCACGGAAAGCGGCGGCGAGACCTTCGGTGGCCTTCTCGTCGTTCTCGGTGACCGGGAAGGCGCCGATGCGCTCGATCTCCGGCGCCTTCGGCGCGCCCGCGGTCGCCGCCTCGCCGTTGACGATCCGCTCGACCGCCGCGACGACCTTCTCCCGCACCGCCTGGTCGAACGACCGGATGTTGATCTCGAGGACCGCGTGGTCGGCGATGATGTTGTGCGCGGTGCCGACGTGCAGCGACCCGACGGTCACCACGGCCGACTCGGTCGCCGGGATCTCCCGCGAAACGACGGTCTGGAGCTTGAGCACCACGGACGCGGCGAGCACCGCGGGATCCACCGTGGTCTCGGGGCGCGAGCCGTGCCCGCCCCGGCCGTGCAGCGTGACGCGGAGCGCGTCGGTGGCGGCCATGATCACGCCGGGCCTGGTCAGCACCCAGCCCGCCGGACCGGGCACGACATGCTGGCCGAGCACGACGTCGGGTTTGCCGGCGGGCTCGAAAACGCCGTCACGGACCATCCCGACCGCGCCGTCCCCTGCCTCCTCCCCCGGCTGGAAGACGACCATCAGCGTGCCGGACCAGTGCTCGCGCCCGGACGCCAGCAGGGAGGCTGCGCCGGAGAGCCAGGTGGCGTGCATGTCGTGGCCACAGGCGTGCATCACCGGCACGTCGCGGCCTTCGGCGTCGACACCACGCGCGGTGCTCGCGTAGGGCAGGCCGGTCTTCTCCTCGACCGGCAGCGCGTCGATGTCGGCGCGCAGCATCACCTTCGGGCCGGGCCCGTTGCGAAGCACGCCCAGGACGCCGGTGCGCCCGATGCCGGTGTGCACCTCGTAGCCGTCGGCCTCCAGTCGCCGGGCCAGTTCGGCGGCGGTGCGGGTTTCGGCGAACGACAGCTCCGGATGCCGGTGGAGGTCGGTGTACAGGTCTTCCAATCCGGGCAGCGCCGCTCGCAGCGGTGCCAGGACACTTTCAAGGCTCACGACCTCATCCTGACAGTATTACCCACCGTGAGCAGAAGCCCGATCACACCTCCTCCGGCACAATCACCCACCGTGAGCACACAAGCGGCCCTCCCCGACCTGTCCGACGACGTCTGCGCCAGGCTGCGGGACGCCTTCCGCCGGACTGGATACGACGCCGACGGCGTGGTCGACGTGCTCGGTTCCGCGCACGCCGCCCTCGGCCGCGGCGAACCCGAACCGGCCCATCGCGCGACCCGCGATTCCGGCGAACTCGGCACGCTGATCCGGCTGTTCCTGCTGGGCTCGACCGAACCGGAGAAGGACGTCGAGGCCGCATTCGCGCCACTGCCGATCGATGACGCGGTCGCCGCGACGCTGCTCGTCCCCGCCGCCGACGGCTACCGGGCCGGTCTCGACGTCCGCCCGCACGGCGACGACAACGGCTCATGGTGGGTCGTTGCGGACCTGGACGCGGACATCCTCGGCCAGACCGTGCCCGAGGACCACGTCCTCGGCGTCGGGCACGCGTCGCTCAGCCTGATCCGAGCGACCAGCCGCCGCGAGGTCGGCAGTCTCCTCGACCTCGGCACCGGCAACGGCGTCCAGGCGCTGCACGCCACCCGTCACGCGAAGAAGGTCACCGCCACCGATGTCTCGGCCCGCGCGCTGGCGCTCGCCGCGGCCACCTTCCGGCTCAACGAATTGGACGTCGAACTCGTACGGGGCGAATGGTTCGCGCCGGTCGCGCGGCGCCGGTTCGACCAGATCGTCTGCAATCCGCCGTTCGTGGTCGGCCCGCCCCGGGTGGACTACACCTACCGCGACTCCGGTCTGGCCGGCGACGACGCCAGCGCGCTCGTGGTGCGGCAGCTGCCCGGGTTCCTCGAAGACGGTGGCACCGGCCACCTCCTCGCGTCCTGGCTGCACGTCGAGGGCGAGGACTGGGGCGATCGGGTGACCCGCTGGCTGCCCGCCGAGACCGACGCCTGGTTCGTGCAGCGCGACATCGCGGATCCGGGCCTGTACGTCGGCACGTGGCTGCGCGACGCGGGTATCGACCCCCGCTCCCCCGAGGGCCGGGCGAAATCCGGCGCCTGGCTCGACTGGTTCGCCGAGAACGACGTCCAGGGCATCGGTTTCGGCTTCGTCACCCTCCGCCACGCCTCGGGCCGGACGCCGACGATCGTGTGCGAGGACCTTCGCCAGGCCTACGACGACCCGCTGGGCGCCGAGGCGGCGAACTGGCTGGACCGGGTGGAGTGGCTGCGCACGAACGGGGATTCGTTACTGGATGTCCGATTCCGCGTCCCGGAAAGCGTCCTTCTGGAGAGCGTCGCGGAGCCGGGTGTGGAGGGCTGGGCAACGACCGTCCAGCGGCTGCATCGCACCGACGGCCCGGGGTGGTCGCACGAAGTCGACGAACTGGCGACCCGGCTGCTCGCCGGCTGCCAGGGCGCTCTGCCGCTGGAAGACCTGATCGTGCTCCTGGCGGCCGCGCGGGGCCTCGAACCGGAGGAACTGGCCGCCGCCGCGCTGCCCGTCGTCCGCGAACTGGTCCGGCACGGCATGCTGCTGCCCGCCGTCTGATGCGGGCGGTGGTGACGCGGGTCACGGAAGCGAGCGTGACCGTCGGCGACGAGGTGACGGGTGCCATCGGCGAACCGGGTTTGCTGGTACTGCTGGGAATTCACGTCGACGACGACGTGACGAAGGCGGCCACGATGGCACGCAAACTGCACGAAGCACGCATACTTCGTGACGAGGAGTCGTGTGCCACCACCGGCGCTCCCCTACTTGTCGTAAGCCAGTTCACCCTTTATGGCGATACCCGCAAAGGCCGCCGTCCGTCGTGGACGGCGGCCNNCTCGGCGGCCGCCCGCCCCGAAATCGCCGAACCGCTCGTGACGGCCGTCGTCGACGCCTTGCGCGAACGTGGCGCGCGGGTCGAAACCGGCCGGTTCGGGGCCATGATGGCGGTCCGGAGCGTGAACGACGGTCCTTTCACTCTTCTCATAGAGGTCTAGACCACGTTGTTTCTCCCCCGCACGCGCATTCTCAGGAAAAGCTCAGGGTTGGTCGAGCAACGCCCCAGGTCAGCCGCCCGTCTCCGGTATAGCGGCCGGGAACGTTTTCGACCCTCCCGGCGTTGAGCGAAGTGTCCAGCCAAGCTGGGCCGACGAGGAGTAGCGGGTTTTCCACAGGGCTTGCTACGCCGAGGCGGATCCGGCGGACACATCGCAGCACGTTCAGCCCGTGACCGGGGAGGCAGAATGTCAGTCCAGACTCTCGAACGCGAAGCGCGCGGGATTCGCGAGCGCCGTATCCCGGCGCAATCCACCCAGGAGCCGGTGAGCGCGGGGGCCCTCACCGACGCCGACCTCGACGCCCAGAGCCCGGCCGCGGACCTCGTTCGCGTGTACCTCAACGGAATCGGCAAGACGGCGCTGCTGTCCGCCGCCGACGAGGTGGAGCTGGCGAAGCGCATCGAAGCCGGAGTGTTCGCCCAGCACATGCTGGACACCGCCGAGAGCCTCACGCCGAAGCGGCGCTCCGAGATGTCCGCTCTCGTGCGTGACGGCCACGTCGCGAAGAACCACTTGCTGGAGGCCAACCTCCGCCTCGTGGTCTCGCTCGCGAAGCGGTACACCGGCCGGGGGATGCCGCTGCTCGATCTGATCCAGGAGGGGAACCTGGGCCTGATCCGCGCGGTGGAGAAGTTCGACTATTCCAAGGGGTTCAAGTTCTCGACCTACGCCACCTGGTGGATCCGCCAGGCCATCACCAGGGGGATGGCCGACCAGGGACGCACCATCCGGCTGCCGGTTCACCTGGTGGAACAGGTGAACAAGCTGGCCCGTATCAAGCGCGATCTGCACCAGCAGCTCGGGCGCGACGCGACGCACGAGGAACTGGCCGCCGAATCGGGCATTCCGGCGCACAAGATCTCCGATCTGCTGGACCACTCGCGTGACCCGGTGAGCCTCGACA
Source organism: Amycolatopsis coloradensis (assembly GCF_001953865.1). GTDB lineage: Bacteria > Actinomycetota > Actinomycetes > Mycobacteriales > Pseudonocardiaceae > Amycolatopsis > Amycolatopsis coloradensis. The sequence goes on along the minus strand of NZ_MQUQ01000014.1, from coordinate 55,722 downwards.
TGCCGGTCGGCACGGAGGAGGACGCCCCGCTCGGTGACTTCATCGAGGACTCCGAGGCGACCGACGCCGAGAGCGCCGTGATCTCCGGTCTGCTCCAGGACGACCTGCGCCGCGTGCTCGCGACGCTGGACGACCGGGAGTCCCAGGTGATCCGTCTCCGCTACGGTCTCGACGACGGCCAGCCCCGGACGCTGGACCAGATCGGCAAGTTCTTCGGACTGTCCCGTGAACGCGTTCGCCAGATCGAGCGTGAGGTCATGTCGAAGCTGCGTCAGGGTGAGCGGGCCGATCGCCTGCGCGCCTACGCTTCGTAGTCTTCACTGGGCCTTTCGGCGCGGAAAAAGCAACACCCGTTCGGCAGCGTTGACTTATGCCCTGCGTCACGAGACCGTCGAGCAGGTAATAAGTCTTCGCGGCCGGGTGTTCGCGCCCGGATCGCTTTCCCCGGGAGGTCGGGTCCGTCGGGGTGGGCCCGGCCTCCCGAACCATTTTGTGGGGCGCGGCGACAAAGTGCGGCGCGAGAATTGCAGACGGTCCGATTCTTCTCTTGAAGTCCGCGGCCCCACCCCTGCCCGGCGCCTACCGGCAGTGGCCCTGGTTACGTCCGCCGTGGCCTCTCGGAAGCCGCCGCCCGGCTTGGGTACCGTTGGCGGGTTCCCGATGCCGGCAAAGGAGCCCGCGCAGTGGCGCCCACCACGTTCCAGCACACTGAAGTCCTTCCGCTCGCCAAGGACACCCGCACCGAGTACCGGCTGATCGGCACCGAAGGTGTCGAGGTCGTCGAGGCGGCGGGACGCAAGTTCCTCAAGGTCGAGCCCGAAGCGCTGACCAAGCTCGCCAAGACCGCGATCACCGACATCCAGCACCTGTTGCGCTCGTCACACCTGGCACAGCTGCGCGCGATCATCGACGACCCGGAGGCGAGCGGCAACGACCGGTTCGTCGCGATGGACCTGCTGCGCAACGCGGCCATCTCCGCGGGCGGCGTCCTCCCGATGTGCCAGGACACCGGCACCGCGATCGTGATCGGCAAACGCGGCGAAGGCGTCCTCACCGGCGCCGACGACGAACGCGCGTTGTCGCGAGGCATTTTCGACGCCTATCAGGAGTTGAATCTGCGCTATTCCCAGATGGCGCCGGTGAATTTCTGGGATGAGCGCAATACGGGCACCAACTTGCCCGCGCAGATCGAGCTTTATCACAAGGACGACACAGCCGGGCAGGCCGAAGTTCCCAGCTATGAATTCCTGTTCATGGCCAAGGGTGGCGGCAGCGCGAACAAGACATTCCTCTATCAGGAGACCAAAGCGGTCCTGAACCCGAAGCGCCTCGCGAAGTTCCTCGACGAGAAACTCCGCGGCCTCGGCACCGCCGCCTGCCCGCCGTACCACCTCGCGATCGTCGTCGGCGGCACGTCGGCGGAGTTCAACCTGAAGGTCGCGAAGCTGGCTTCGGCCCGCTATCTCGACGACCTGCCCACCGAGGGTTCCGAGCTGGGCCACGGTTTCCGCGACGTCGACCTCGAGCAGCAGGTGCTGGAGATGACCCGCCAGTTCGGCATCGGCGCGCAGTTCGGCGGCAAGTACTTCTGCCACGACGTCCGCGTGATCCGGCTGCCGCGCCACGGCGCGTCCTGCCCGGTCGGCGTCGCCGTCTCGTGCTCCGCCGACCGTCAGGCCAAGGCGAAGATCACCGCGGACGGCGTCTTCCTGGAGCAACTGGAGCGCGACCCGGCGCGGTTCCTGCCGGACGTCACCGAGGACGACCTGTCCGACGAGGTGGTGACCGTCGACCTCAACCGCCCGATGGCCGAAATCCGCACACAGCTCTCGCAGCTGCCGGTGAAAACGCGCCTGTCGCTGACCGGTCCGCTCGTCGTCGCCCGCGACATCGCGCACGCGAAGATCGCCGAGCGGCTCGACGCGGGCGAAGAGATGCCTCAGTACCTTCGCGACCACCCCGTGTACTACGCGGGCCCCGCGAAGACGCCCGAGGGCTACGCGTCGGGCTCCTTCGGGCCCACCACCGCCGGCCGGATGGACTCCTACGTCGAGCAGTTCCAGGCCGCGGGCGGCTCGCTGGTGATGCTGGCGAAGGGCAACCGGTCCAAGAAGGTGACCGCGGCGTGCAACGAGCACGGCGGGTTCTACCTCGGCTCGATCGGCGGCCCGGCCGCGCGGCTGGCGCAGGACTGCATCAAGAAGGTCGACGTCCTCGAGTACGCCGAACTGGGGATGGAGGCGGTCTGGAAGATCGAGGTCGAGGACTTCCCCGCGTTCATCGTCATCGACGACAAGGGCAACGACTTCTTCGAGGCCACCTCGGAACCGGTGCTCCAGATCAGCTTCCGCTGACCCCTCGCGTGGCGTCCGGCCGCCCTGGCACTGTTATGAACGGACCTTTCATAACAAATTTTGTTATGAAAGGTCCGTTCATAACACGAGTGAGCGTTACCGCATCTGCTTCAACACGACGGTCCGTTCACCCAGCGGCGCCGCCAGCGACACCGAGATCACCGGATGCCGGATGTCCATCGTGCACATCTGGTCGGTCTGGCCCTTCAGTTCGGTCAGGTTGACGGTGACCCGGGTGCCGTCCTGCTGCGCGGCCTCCGCGGTGGCGTGCCCGCAGCCGCCTTCCTGGCCGCGGATGTTCAGGATCGTCCCGCCGTTGCTCGTGTACACCTCACGCGGATAGTCCGCAGGGAGCGCCGACGCGTCGAGCTGCTTGTCGGGCAGTTTGGTGCTGCCCTCCGGGACCTCCTGGCGTGGTGCGCCGGGCACTCCGGGCTGGCTCGGCGCGGACGTCGGCGCGGAGGAAGGCGGAGCGGTCGACGACGGCGGCACGGTACTCAGGGTGCCGCTCCCGGGTCCGGCCGCGGGTTCCGCCGCCTGGTTCTGCGCCCCGCAGGCGGATACCGCAACGACGATCAGGCCAAGGCCGATGACATTCGTTAAGTACCTCATGCGGCTAGGACGGAACGGGGCCGCTGCGGGGTTGCACCTGATCTCAACCCGCTTCCAGCACGACCGGTCGCGGCCCGATCGGCTCAGCGAGCTTCACCGGCAGGACGGCGTAGCGGATGACCTGCGGGCACATCCGTCCCGGCTCGCCGTGGTCGATCTTCACCTCGATCACGACCCGCTTGGCGTTCTGCTCGGCCAGGTTCGCCGTCGCCTCGTCGCAGCCGCTCAGCTCGACGTGCACCTTCACCAGCGCGCCTTCTTCGGCGCTGACCTGCGCCGGCACCTTGGCGTCGACCTGCGACGGCGGCAGCATCTTGTCCGAGGGTGGCGGGCCGACGGTCGGCCGCGAGATCGGTGGTTTCGCGACCGGCGGGCTCGCCGGGAGTGAGGTGGGCGGATCCGACGGTGTGGTGACGACCGGAGGGGTGCTCGTGTTCGCCGGTCCGCCCGCGCCGCAGGCGGCCGTCACGGCGAGCACGAGCCCCGCGCCCAGCGTCTTCGCTGCGTTCTTCATGGCGGCTGGACGGAATGAAGCGGGCAAACGGTTGCGTTTAACGCTGTGCCGCACGGCCACGGACGAGCCCGAGGATCACCACCCCGGCGAGGGTGACGGCCAGCAGCAGCACCGTGCTCGCCGACGCCAGGAACACCTGTCCCCGGTCCGTGAGCGCGAAAATGCTCGCGGGCAGCGTGCGCCAGTCCGGCGGGTACAGCATCATCGTCGCGCCCAGTTCACCCATCGACATCGCCAGCGCGAGACTCGCCGACGCCGAGATCGACGGGAGCAGCACCGGCAGCCGCACCCGCAGCAGTACGCGGACCGGCCCAGCGCCGAGGCTCGCCGCCGCCTGCGCCAGCAGCGGGTCCATCCGCGCGATCGCGGCGGAGACCGTGCTGTAGGAGAACGGCAGCAGGATCATCACGTGCCCCAGCAGCACGATCCAGCGCGTGCCGTTGAAGGCCATCGGTGGACGGCTGAACGCGACCAGCAACGCCAGTCCCAGCACCACCGACGGCACCGCGATCGGCAGGTGGAACAGGGTGTCGACGGCTTTCCGCACCCTAGGGCCAGCGGACTGCGCCGCGAGCGCGGCCCACGCCCCCAGCAGTACCGAGACCAGCGAAGCGATGACGCCGGTCTGAATGCTCACCGAGAGACTCGCGAACGTCTCTCCGGACAGCGCCTGCGCGAAATGCGAGCCGGTGAGCGCCCCCGGCAGCAATCCGGTCCAGTTCCCCGCGACCGACGCCAGCACGATCATCAGCAGCGGCGCCAGCACGATCGCGGCGAACAGCACCGCGAACACCGTCCACAGCAGGATCCGGCTACGCCTTGTCCACAGCAGCACGACGGCCTCCGTTCGTCAGTCGCCGGTAGGTTCCGTACAGGGCGAGGGAGAACACGACGTTGACCACCGCGATGACACACGCCTGCGGGAAGTCGAACGTGACGATTCCCTTGCCGTAGACCAGCATCGGCAGGGTCGTGACGTCCTTGGCACCGAGGAAGAGCACGATGCCGAACTCGTTCATCGCCAGCAGCATGGTCAGGCAGGCGCCGGAAGCCAGGGACGGCAAGGCTTCCGGAAGGATCACCCGGCGCAGCACGCGGCCGGGTTTCGCGCCGAGACTGGCCGCGACCTCCATCTGTGCCGAGGAGACCTGGCCGAACGCGGCGAGCGCCGGCCGCATCACGAACGGCGTGTAGAAGGTGATCTCCGCCAGGAGGATCCCGAACGGCGAGTACAGGAACCCGCCCGCGCCGAGGATTCCCGCGCTGCCGTAGATGAAGGTGAACGCGAGCGCGATCAGGAACGACGGGAACGCGAGCACGGTGTCCACGAGCCGCGAGAGCGTCCGCGCGCCGGGGAACGGCACGAACGCGATCACCAGCGCGAGGAACGTCCCGAGCACGACGCAGCCCGCTGTCGCGCCCAGCGCGAGGGCGACCGTTTTCCAGGCGGCGTCCCGGAACTCCGCCGACCCCAAGACGTCCAGCCACACCGACAGGCCGAATTCGCCGGTCTTCGATTCCAGGGACTGCAGGATGACCAGCACGAGCGGGTAGCCGAAGAAGCCGAGCAGCACGAGCACCGGCGGCAGCAGGAACCAGCCGTGGCCCGGCCGCTTCTCCCGCTGCCGCGCCGGTGCCGCCGTGGCGGTCAGCGCGAGGCCGGTCATCCGATGCCCACCAGCGGGCAACCGTCCGGAATGGACACACCGACCCGCTCCCCCACGCCCGGCAGCCCCTCGACGTCCGGAACCTCGGCGCGGATCTCACCCCCGTCGTGCGCGAGTTCGAGATCGAGCCGGAAGCCCGTGCCACGCCACTGGACGCCGCGCAGGACCGCGGGCAGCGCGCCGGGAGCGTCCACCGCGATGATCGCGACCCGGTGGGGCCGGACGCCGAGCGCGACGGGCTGGCCCGCCCGGATGACACCGGACGGGTCGGCCGCCAGCTCGCGATCGCCGAGCCGGACCCGGGTGCCGTCGGGCTGGATCAGTTCCACCGGGAGCAGGTTGGACGCGCCGAGGAAGCTCGCGGTGAACTCGGTCGAGGGACGCTGGTACAGCTCGCGGCTCGGACCGAGTTCGACCAGTTTCGAATCACGCATGACGGCGATCCGGTCGGCCAGCGCCAGTGCCTCACCCTGGTCGTGGGTGACGTAGATCAACGTGGTGTCGGGCAGTTCCGCCCGCAGCCGCAGCAGTTCCGCGACCATGTCCTCACGCAGTGCGGCGTCCAAAGCGGACAGTGGCTCGTCCAGCAGCAGCACACGCGGCCGGATGGCCAGTGCCCTGGCGAGCGCGACCCGCTGCTGCTGCCCGCCCGAAAGCTCACGCGGGTAACGGTCGGCGTACTTGCCCATGCCGACCAGTTCGAGTGCCTCGGTGACCCGGCTCGCCGTCTCGGCACGAGGTGTTTTCCGTGCCTTGAGCCCGAAAGCGACGTTGGCCGCGACACGCATGTGCGGGAACAGCGCGTAACTCTGGACGACGACGCCGAGGCCGCGCCGGTGCGGCGGCAGGTCGGTGACGTCCTCGCCGTCGAGCAGGACCCGGCCGGTGCTCGGCACCACGAAACCGGCGAGTGCCTTCAAAGCCGTCGACTTGCCGGAGCCGGACGGCCCGAGCATGGCCAGGGTCTCCCCTCTCGCCACGGTGAGGTCCAGTGGCGAGAGGGCGGTCGTCTGTCCGAAGTGGACGGAAACCCCGCGGAATTCGACCGCCGGGGTCATCGGCCAACGGCCTTCTTGTACGCGGCGAGGTCGGCGTCGAGCTTCGCGAGGACGGCGTCCCAGTCCGGCTGCCAGATCTCGACGCCGTCGAGCGCCGCCTTCACCTTGTCCGCTAGCGGGCCCGACGGAGTAACGTCGGTCCGCGACGGTGCGCCGAAGGCGTCCACGGCCTTGCCCTGGACCTCGGGCGAGAGCAGGAAGTCCAGGAACTTCTTGGCGTTCTCCGCGTGCGGCGCGTTGTTCACGAGACCGGCGTAGTACGGGAGCGCGAACGTGGACCGCTTGCCCTGTGCGTCGGCGGGGAAGAAGATCTCGAAGCCGCCGCTCTTTTCGATCGAGGCGAGGTTCATCTGGACGTCGCCGTTGGCCACCAGGATCTCGGCCTTGGCCACCTTCGGCTGAAGCTTGCCGGTGGAGGACGACGGGCCGACGTTGTTGGCTTCGAGCTTCGCGAGGTATTCGAGCGCGCCCTGTTCACCGAGGACGTGCTGGAGTTGCAGCAGGACCGCCGTGCCGTCGCCGGCCTCGCCAGGGGTCGAATACTGGAGTTTGCCCTTGAGCGCGGGCGCGAGGAGGTCGTCCCAGGTCTTGGGCGAGGCCTGCGGGTTGCGGATGAAGCTGAGGTAGTTGTTCATGATGGCGAAGTAGCGGCCCTGGCCGTCCTTCTGCCCGGCGGGGACCTGGTCGATCCCGGACGGCGCCGTGATGGCGAGCAGCCCCTGCGACGCGGCCCGCTGGATGAACGGCGGGAGGGTGACCAGGATGTCGGCCTGGGTGTTGGCCTTCTCCTTCTCCACCCGCGAGGCGACTTCGCCCGATCCGGCGGTCACCGCCTGGACGGTGATGCCGGTCTTGGCCTTGAACTCCTCGACGCGCTGGGCGTACCAGTCTTCGAGACCGTCCACTGTGTACATCGTGACGGTCTGGTCGCCGGACGCGCCGCCGGCGGTGCCGCCACAGGCGGCCAAGGTGATCGTGAGCAGCCCGGCGAGGGCGGCGGCCGCGAGTTTCTTCATGTCGTCAAAGCTCCTTTTAGGACAGCAGGGCGGGGAGATCGCGGACGGATTCGAGGACGTGGGTGGCACCGGCGGCTGCCAGTTCCGGCTTCTTCGCCGATCCGGTGAGCACGCCGGCCACGATCGAGGCTCCGGCGGAGAGGCCGGTCTGGACGTCCGACGGGGTGTCGCCCGCGACGGCGATCCGGCGGACGTCACTGATTTCGAGCCGCAGCGCGGCGGCGAGGACGAGGTCGGGGAACGGGCGGCCGCGGACGCCCTCGCCCGGCGCCAGTACGGCGTCGGCGAGGCCGTGCCAGCCCAGCGTGTCCAGGATCGCGTTCTGCGTGGCCGGTGCGAAACCGGTGGTGAGGGCGACCTTCACCCCTTGGGCGCGCAGTTCCTGGATCGTCTGCTCGGCGCCGGGGACCGGCTCGCAGTGGCCGTCGGCGACGAGTTTCTCGTAGGCGTCCTGGAAGGCGGTGTTCGCGCGCTGGGCGAGGACCTCGTCCCCGTCCAGCAGTGCGCGGAAGACGACGATCTTGGACTGCCCCATCGTTTCGGCGACGTAGTCGAGCATGCCGGGGAAGCGGCTGTCCTCTTCGGACACTTCGGCGGCGGCGATCGCGGCGGTGAAGGCGCGGATCACCAGGCCGTCGTCGGCGACGGTGGTCCCGGCCATGTCCAGGACGACGAGTTCGGTGTTCACCATGAAAGCTCCTCGGCGGTGTCTTCGGCGATGGCGGGCGAGCAGGTCATGCCCCGGCCACCCGGGCCGGTGACGAGCCACGCGTTGTCCGCGACGCGGGCGCGATGCACGATCCGGGTGGTGTCGGTGGTCTGGGCGTAGACGCCTGCCCAGCGGCGGGCGATGCGCGGGAGCGGCCGTCCGAGCAGCGCACCGGCGACCTCGGCCAGATGGTCGTACGGGTCTTCGGTGGTGTCGAAGGAGAACGGCTCGTCGTATTCGTGGGTGTCGCCGATGGTCAGTGAGCCGTCGAGACGCTGGACCATGAGCAACTGCATGGCGTTGGCCGCGGCGATCTCGCCCTGCGGCTGCCCGGCGTTGAGGCTGTCGAGCGCTTCGCCGCGGTACGCCGGGTAGTAGCGGAAGCTGTCGGCGTCGGCGACCGTGGTGGTGAGGGTTTCGCCGAGCGGCTCGGTCTGCGCCATCTGCAACCGCACCCGGCGGACCGGGGTCCGCCCGGCGAGTTCCTTGACCAGGCCACCGGTCCAGGCGCCGGTGCACAGCACCACGACGTCGCCTTCATGGGTTTCGCCCGTGTCGTCGACGACGCCACGATCGGTCAGGTCGCGGATCTCGCGACCGGGCACCCAGGTGTAGCGGCCGGACTTCGCCAGTTCGCCGCGCAGGGCGGGCTGGGCGACGCGCGGTTCGACGGCGCCGTCGCGATCACACCAGAGCGCGCCGAGGAAGTCGCCGCGCAGGGCCGGGTTCAGCGCGCGGGTCTCGGTGGCGTCGAGCAGTTCGAAGCCACGATCCTCCGTGCTCGCCGCGGCGGCACGGGCGACGGCGAGTTCGGCCTCCGTGCGGACGACGGTGAGCGAGCCGTTCGGCCGGAAGCCGATCCCGGGCACCCGTTCGCCGATGCGCTCCCACAGCAGCCGCGCCCTGGCCGCCGTCTCCAGCTCGGGGCCGGTGGCGCGACCGCCGACCCAGACCAGCCCGAAGTTGCGCACGGACGCGCCCCTGGCCTCGGGTTCGCGTTCGATCTGGACGACTTCGTGGCCGCGTTCGACGGCCTGCCAGGCGTGCTGAGTGCCGAGCACTCCGCCGCCGATGATGAGGATTCGCACCCCGCAGACGGTCGCCTGCGCGCACCAACGCTCCGTGACGACGGCCCTAACCCCAGGTGAAGTACCTCCGAAGTTTGGACCAGACCTGTTATCATTACGTTATATTTCACCGCGAGTAGTCCTCTTGTTGCGGTCGTTGAAAGTGCAAGCACCGCCACTGGAGGACTGGTCGCGCGGGCGGGCTACTCCACGCGGCCGAGCCTGGTCTCGAAGGAGAGCCTGTCGCCCCGGAACAGTGACCGGACGCGCTCGAAGGGCACCCCGTCGGTACCCCACGAGGTCCGGTGCATCAGCAGCATCGGCAGCGCGGGGTTCGTCCCGATCAGCAGAGCCTCCCGGGGCGTGGCGAGCACGGTCTCGACTCGCTCCTCGGCGCCGTCGAAGACCACACCGAGCCGCTCCCGCAAACACGCGTAGAGCGACTGTGTGGGATCGAACACATCCATCAGCGTCGGGAATCGCTCGGCGGTGAGATAGGTCGATTCCAGCCCGACCCGCTCGTCGTCGGCGAGCAGCACCCGCTCGATGTGGATGACGTCGTCGTCGGGATCGATTTCCAGTTCCGAAGCCAGCGACGGACCCGCCTCACGCCGTTCCAGTGAGATCAGATTCCGGCCCGGCCGAATGCCCTGCCTCCTGAGTCCTTCGGTGTAACTCACCAAGGCGAGCGGCTGGACGAGCTTGGGACCCGCGACGTACGTGCCGCTCCCCTGCCGCCTGCTGAGCCGCCCTTCGAGCACGAGTTCACCGACGGCCTGGCGGACCGTGGCGCGGGAAACCTCGAATCTTTCGGATAGTTCCCTTTCGGTGGGAAGTACCGCTCCCTGCCCCAATTCGGAGATCACGTCGAGCAGATCGACTTTGACCGCGTAATAGCGTGGAATGCGGCCATGTTCGGGAATTCCGTCCCGAACCGGGCCGTCGGCGGGCGGATGAAGTCTGGGCGAACGCGCTTTCACAATCGGAGATCCTAGGCCGAATTCACCTGCCCTGTACTGACCCGAACGAAGTGTTCATGCCACGCTCACACTCGTGGACGAAACGGGCACACTCATTCGGCGGATCGGCACCCGCGACGCCGTCTTCATCGGACTCGGCTCGATGATCGGGGCGGGGGTCTTCGTCGCCTTCGCTCCCGCCGCGCGGGCCGCCGGAGCGTGGCTCCCCGCCGGCCTCGCCATCGCCGCCGTGATCGCCTACTGCAACGCGACGTCGTCGGCCCGGCTGGCGGCGCGGTATCCGGCTTCCGGCGGAACCTACGTCTACGGACGCGAACGGCTGGGCGAATTCTGGGGCTACCTGGCGGGCTGGGGCTTCGTAGTCGGCAAGACGGCCAGCTGCGCCGCGATGACGCTGACCGTGGTCACCTATGCCGCGCCGGGACTCGGGCAGCCGTGGCGGAGCCTGTTCGCGGTGGCCGTCGTGGCGGCGCTGACCGGGCTGAACTACCGCGGCGTCCAGCGCTCGGCGTTCGCGACCAGGCTGATCGTGTCCATCACGCTCACGATCCTGGCGCTGGCCGTCGCGGCGATGCTCTTCGGCGGCACGCTGCGGAGCGGTACGCCGGGGACGGCGGTGACACCCGGTGTCGGAGGCGTTCTCGAGTCCGCCGGTCTGCTGTTCTTCGCGTTCGCCGGCTACGCGCGGATCGCGACGCTCGGTGAGGAGGTCCGCGATCCGGCGCGCACCATCCCCCGCGCCGTGCCGATCGCGCTCGGGCTGGCACTCGTCGTCTACGCCGTGCTCGCTTTCGTCCTGCTGCGTCAGCTCGGGCCGGAGCTGCTGGGCCGCGGCGCGGATCCGATCGCGGAAGGTGTCGAGATCTCGTCGTGGTCCTGGGTCACACCCCTGGTGCGGGTGGGTGCCGTCCTCGCCGCGCTGGGTTCGCTGCTCGCGCTCGTCCTCGGTGTGTCGCGGACCACGCTGGCGATGGCGCGTGACGGCCACCTCCCCCGCTATCTGACCGCCGTCCACCCTCGCTTCGGCGTACCGCACCGGGCCGAAATGACCGTCGGTGTCGTCGTCGCCCTGCTCGCGAGCACTCTCGATCTTCGTGGCGCGATCGGTTTCTCGTCGTTCGCGGTGCTCGCCTACTACGCCGTGACGAACGCCAGCGCGTTGACCTTGCGGCCCGTGCGTCGCGTGGTCGCCGTCCTCGGCCTGCTCGGTTGTGCCGTGCTCGCGTTCAGCCTTCCGGCGGTTTCGGTGCTGACCGGTTCCGGAGTACTGGCGGTAGGCGCCCTTGGCTACGCCATTCGTCGGCGATTCGGCGCGAACGTCTGTTAATCACCATCATCGGCCCAAAGATCCGAAGAAAGTCGGTTGTCCCGGTGTCCGTCCACCTGCTGTAGTCAGTTGGCCGCAGTCAGTCTCCCTGCCTCCACTGTGGACAGCCGGAAGGAATGAACCCTTGGACATCAAGCGTCGGTTCAGCCTGCTCAAGAAGACCCTGATCGCCGTCGCGGCGGCCGGAACCCTGGCGGGTCTCGCCACGGCTCCCCCTGCCGCGGCCGCTCAGCCGCCGTCCACCGACGTGGTCGGTGGAACCCGAGCCGCCCAGGGCGAATTCCCTTGGATGGTAAGGCTTTCGATGGGGTGCGGCGGTGCGCTCTACACCCCGCAGATCGTGCTGACGGCCGCGCACTGCGTGTCGCGGACCGGGGCCAACACGAGCATCACCGCCACCCTCGGTGTCGTGGACCTGCAGAGCACCGCGGCCAAGAAGGTCAAGTCGACCTACGTGCACCGGTCGCCGACCTATCCCACCTCCACCGGCGGTGACTGGGCGCTGATCAAGCTCGCCAGCCCGGTCACCGGCATCGCGACGCTGCCGATCGCGACCACCAAGGCCTACGACAGCGGCACGTTCACCGTCGCGGGCTGGGGCGCGGCGTCCGAGGGCGGGGCGCAGCAGCGCTACCTGCTCAAGGCCACCGTCCCGTTCGTCTCAGACGCGACCTGCAAGGCACAGGGCGGCAGCTACGCCGACCTGATCGCGAACGCCGAGATCTGCGCGGGCAACGTCAACTCCGGCGGCGTCGACACCTGCCAGGGTGACTCGGGCGGCCCGATGTTCCGCCGTGACAGCGCCAACGCCTGGATCCAGGTCGGCATCGTCAGCTGGGGCGAAGGCTGCGCGCGGGCGCACGCTCCCGGCGTCTACGCCGAGGTGAGCACCTTCGCGACCGCCATCAAGAACGCGGCGGCCGGTCTGTAGCTTCGTCGTACTTTCGCGCACGGCATGCGCTGAAGGTCCCCTTCACCACAACGGCGTGGTGGAGGGGACCTTCTGTTTCAGCGGGTCTTGTCCAAACGCGACAGTGCTTCGCCGTAACCCGAGACGAGTTCCGCGATCACCTCCGTGACCGGGCGCACCCGGTCCATCCGGCCGACGATCTGCCCGACCGGCATCGAGACCACACTCGGATCCGACGCGTGGTGAATCCTGTTGTGCGCGTGGGAAACCAGCAGGTTCTGCAACGGCATCGGCAGCGGCTCCGGCGCGTCCGGCGCGGCCCACGCCTCCGTCCACCGCGTCTTGAGCAGCCGCGCCGGCTTCCCGGTGTAGATCCGGGTCCGGACGGTGTCGGACGAACCCGCCGCGACCAGCGCGCGTTGCATCGCTTCGGAATCCCCCATGGTCTGGAGGTATTCCTCGGTGGCGAGCCAGAAAGAGCCCATCCACACACCGGAAGCGCCCAGTGCGAGCGCCGCCGCGACCTGCCGTCCCGAGCCGATCCCGCCCGCGGCGAGCACCGGGACGCGGTCGCCGACGGCGTCGGCGACTTCGGGCAGCAGGACCATCGACGCGATCTCGCCGGTGTGCCCGCCGGCCTCGTAGCCTTGCGCCACAACGATGTCGACGCCGTTGTCGACATGACGGACGGCGTGTTCCGCCTTACCCGCCAGTGCCGCGACCGGCACATCCTTCGCGTGACACTGTTCGATGACGTCCACCGGCGGTGACCCCAGGGCGTTGGCGATCAACCGGATGGGGTGTTTCAGCGCGACCTCGACATGCGCCCTGGCGACCGAATGCAGCCAGCCCAGCACCCCGGCGCGTTCGTCGGTGTCGTCCGGCAAGGGCGGCACCGCGAGGTCGCGCAGCGTCCGCTCCACGAAGTCGCGATGCCCCTGCGGAATGTGTTTCGCGAGATCGGTCGACGTCCCCTCGGCCGGGATCTTGGCGGGCATCACGATGTCCACCCCGTACGGTTTGCCGCCGGTGTGCTCGTCCATCCAGGACAGGACGGAGTCGAGTTCGGCGGCGTCGTTGAACCGCACACAGCCCAGCACGCCCAGCCCACCCGCCCGGCTGATCGCCGCGGCGACGTGTTCGGACGGGGTGAACCCGACGATCGGCAGGTCGATCCCGAGGCGGTCGCACAGTGGTGTCCAAATCCGCGACGTCCGCATGAAACTCCTTTACGCCGGTTGGCTGGTGACGGGCTCGTGCTCGGAGGCGTAGCGCTGCGCCCACGGGTAGTCCGGTTTCCCGCTGGGCGACCGGCCGATCTCCTCGGCGAGCCACAGCGTGCGCGGCACCTTGTACCCGGCGATCTCGGTCCGCACGTGCGCTTCGAGCACGGCGAAGTCCAGCTCCTTGCCGGTCCTCGGCTGGATCACCGCGGCCACCCGCTGGCCGAGCCGGTCGTCGGGGATGCCGATGACGAGCGCGTCGAAGACGTCCGGATGCGACTTCAGCGCACCCTCGACTTCTTCCGGGTACACCTTTTCGCCACCGGTGTTCACGCACTGCGATCCCCGGCCGAGCAGGGTCACCGTGAGGTCGTCTTCGTAGCGCGCGTAATCACCCGGAACGACGTAACGCCTGCCGTCGACCTCGACGAAGATCTTCTCCGTCTTCGCGGGATCCTTATAGTACCCGAGTGGGACGTGGCCGCGTCGCGCGATCAGCCCGATCGCTCCCGGTTTCGGGTGGACGAGCGCGCCGTCGTCGTCCACCAGGATGGCGTCCTTGCCGAAGTTGACCCGGGGACCGGCGGAATGGTCGCTGTCCTTGCTGACCATGCCGATGCCGGTGAACCCGCTTTCCGACGATCCGATCGCGTCGGTGATCACCACGTGCGGGACCATCGCGAGGAATTCCTGCTTCACCGACTGGGAGAACAGGGCCGCGTGGCTCGACACCGCGACGAGCGACGACGCGTCGTAGTCGCCCTCGCGGAAAGCGTCGATCAACGGCCGCGCCATCGCGTCGCCGACGATGGTGAGCACCTGGACCTTGTTCTCCTGCACGGCTTTCCAGACGTCGTGCGCGTCGAACCGCGGCACGAACACGACCGGGCTGCCGGTGAACAGCGCGCCGAACGCGGCCCACTGCGCGGCACCGTGGATCAGCGGCGCGGCCGGGAGCCGGACCAGACTGCCCGACTTGCCCTGTTCGGCGAGCGTCCATTCGTCGGGGACGTATTCGCCGGTGACGAAGTTGATGCCGCCGCCGAGTGCGCGCCAGATGTCCTCGTGCCGCCACAGGACGCCCTTGGGATACCCGGTGGTGCCGCCGGTGTAGAGGATGTAGAGGTCGTCGGCGCTGCGCTCGGCGAAGTCGCGCTCGGGTGAGCCTTCGGCGAGCGCGGCTTCGTAGTCCACGCCGCCGTAGGACGAGTAGTCGCCGTCGCTTCCGTCGTCGACGACTACAACGTGTTTCAGTTTTGGCGCTTCCGGCAGGACGGCGGCGACCTTGTCCGCATACCCGCGCTCGTGGACCAGCGCCACGAGATCGGCGTTGTCGAACAGGTACCGCAGTTCGCCGTGGACGTAGCGGTAGTTGACGTTGACGGCGATCGCGCGCAATTTGTACGCGGCGATCATCGATTCCAGCGCCTCGATCGAGTTCCGGGAATAGACACCGATGTGGGATCCAGGCCCCACGCCGTGTGCCGCGAGGTGATGCGCCAGCCGGTTGGCGCGCTCTTCCAGTTCGGCGAAGGTGACCCGCCGATCGCCGCAGACGACCGCGATGCGCTCCGGCACGGCGTCGACGGCGTGCTCGAGTAGATCCGCGATGTTGAGTGCCACTTGCCCAAAGTAGAACATGTTATTGTTCTGGGCAATGGCCGCTCTTGGGGAGGTTCTGGTGGGCGAACCGCACGCACTGGTGGAAAAGATCGAAAACATCCTCGTGGTCACGATGAACCGGCCAGAGGCCCGCAACGCGCTCAGCGGCGAGATGCTCGGGATCATGGCCGAGGCGTGGAACCGGGTCGACGAGGACGACGACGTCCGGTGCTGCGTGCTCACCGGCGCGGGTGGCGCGTTCTGCGCGGGCGCGGATCTGAAGTCGATGTCGAAGAACTCGCCCAGCGACTCGTTCGAAAAAGGCACGTTCGACCCCAGCCGCATCGAGGGCCTGCTCAAGGGGCGGCGGCTGACGAAACCGTTGATCGCGGCCGTCGAAGGCCCGGCGATCGCGGGCGGGACGGAGATCTTGCAGGGCACGGACCTCCGTGTCGCGGGCGAGAGCGCGAGGTTCGGGGTGTCCGAGGCGCGATGGAGCCTGTTCCCGATGGGCGGTTCGGCCGTGCGGCTGCCCCGGCAGATCCCGTACACCGTCGCGGCCGACCTGCTGCTGACCGGACGGCATATCAAGGCGAGTGAGGCGTTGGAGATCGGCCTCATCGGGCACGTCGTCCCGGACGGGAAGGCGCTGGACAAGGCCCTGGAGCTGGCGAGCCTGGTCGCCGCGAACGGCCCTCTCGCGGTCCGCGCGATCCTCAAGACCATGCGCGACACCGAGGGCATGCACGAAGAGGCGGCCTTCAAGCTCGACGCCCAGTACGGCATCGAGGTCTTCGCCAGCGAAGACGCGAAGGAAGGCCCGCGCGCCTTCGCCGAGAAGCGCAAGCCCGTCTTCAAAGGCCGCTGACCCCCGCAACTCGCGTGATCGAACACGTATCTCACGTGATTGAGGCCGTGACTCGCGTGATTGAAGGCGCAACTCGTGTGATCACGCGAGTTGCGCCTTCAATCACGCGAGATACGGGTTACGGCACGCGGTGGCCCTCCCAGTAGGGGTCTCGGAGCTTGCGCTTGTAGAGCTTTCCGTTCGGGTCGCGCGGGAGTTCGGGCAAGTAGTCGACCGAACGCGGGAGTTTGAACTTCGCCAGGCGGGCGGCGGCGTACTCGAGGATCTCCGCGGTCAGGTCCCCGGAGGGCTCGACGCCGTCGGCGGGCTGGACGACGGCCTTGATCGACTCGCCCCAGTCCTCGTGCGGGACGCCGAACACCGCGACGTCGGCGATCTTCGGGTGCATCACCAGTTCGCCCTCGATCTCCGCCGGGTAGATGTTGACCCCGCCCGAGATGATCAGATCCGCCTTGCGGTCGTGCAGGAAGAGGTAGCCGTCCTCGTCAAGATGCCCGACGTCGCCGAGGGTGAACAGGTCCCCGACCCGCGCTTTGTCCGTCTTGGCCCGGTCCTTGTGGTACTCGAACTTCGAGTCGCCCATCTTCATGTACACCGTGCCGGTCTCGCCGGCGGGCAGTTCCGTGCCCTCGTCGTCGAGGATCTTGATCTTCGAACCCGGCCACGGCAGCCCCACCGAACCCGGTTTCTTCAGCCACTCCTCCCCCGAGATCGCCGTGCCGCCACCCTCGGTGGCCGCGTAGTACTCGGTGACGACCGGCCCCCACCAGTCGAGCATCCGCCGTTTGACCTCGAGCGGGCACGGCGCGGCGCCGTGGATCATCACGCGCAGGGAACTCAGGTCATAGGCCGCGCGGACGTCGTCCGGCAGCCCGAGCAGGCGGCGGAACTGCGTCGGGACCATATGGCTGTGCGTGACGCGGTGCCGGTCGATCAACCGCAGCATGTCCTCGGCGTCCCAGCGGTCCATCAGCACCGCCGTATGCCCCAGTTGCAGGGAAATCGCGACGAAGTTGAGCACCGCCGTGTGATAGAGCGGCGACCCGCACAGATGCACGTGCTCGTCGTGCGGCGCCAGCCCGAAGATCCCGAAGAACCACGTCGAGGCAGCGGGAACGTCGTCGGGATCCGCACCGCTCAGCGGCCGCCGGACCCCCTTGGGCCGTCCAGTGGTCCCCGACGTGTAGAGCATCGGCGAGCCCGCCGTACGCCGCTCCGGACGCCCGTCGCCCTCACCGGAACCGAGTTCCTCGATCCGGCGGAAGCCCGCGACGTCGCCCACCGCGAACCGGCCACGCTCCGGGATCCCCGCCTCGTCGGCGGCGGCGATCGCGACGTCGGCGAACCGCTCGTGCGCGAGGAACGCCTTGGCGCCGCTGTCGGCGAGGATGTAGGCGACCTCGGGGCCGACCAGATGCCAGTTGACCACCACGATGTACAAACCGGACTGGATGGCGGCGAAATAGGCCGCCACGAGTTCGTCGCCGTTGGGCTGGAGGACGACGACCACGTCCCCGGTCTCCAGCCCGAGGGCCTGCAAACCCCGGGCGTACGCGTTCGCCTTCGCGGCCAGATCGCCATATCCGTTCGAACGGCCGTCCGGATCGACGAGTGCGACCCGCTCCGGCTCCCGAGCGGCGATGTTCCAGACCCCAAGTGTCCCCGCAGCAGTCGACATACGCGCAAATCTAGAACGCGTTCCATTCAAGAGCAACCGCCAGCAAGGCCGAGAAGACCGATCTTGCCGGAATTTCGAGAACATGTTTCACTCAGGATGTGAGCGCACCCGAACTTCCGCTGTCGGCCCCGCTCAACGTGGGCTTCGACTACACCCGCTCGGTCGGCCCCGTGCTCGGCCGGTTCGTCAACGCCCTGCGCGAGCGCCGTGTCGAAGGCGTCCGCGGCAGCGACGGCCGCGTCCACGTGCCGCCGCTGGAATACGATCCCGTGACCGCCGAGGCGCTGTCCGAGTTCGTACCGGTCGCCGCCGAGGGCGAGGTCGTGTCCTGGTCCTGGATCGCCGAACCACTCGACGGCCAGCCGCTGTCCCGGCCGTTCGCCTGGGCGCTGATCCGGCTCGACGGCGCCGACACGTCGATCCTGCACGCCGTCGACGCGGGCACGCCGGGAGGAGTCCACACCGGACAGCGCGTACGGATCCGCTGGGCGGACGAGACGGTCGGTCACATCAGGGACATCGCCTATTTCGTCCCCGCTGACGGGCCCGACACCGAACCCACCGAGGCGCCTCCCCCGATCGCGAAACGCGAGGACGGCGTGCCCGTCAGCGTGGTGATCACGCCGATCCACCTGCGTTACGAACATTCCGCGTCCCCGGAGGAGAGCCGGTACCTGCGCGGACTCGCCGAGGGGAAGCTGATCGGCCAGCGCTGCCCCTCCTGCGACAAGGTCTACCTCCCGCCACGCGGCGCCTGCCCGACCGACGGCGTCCCGACCACCGACGAGGTGGAACTGCCCGACACCGGCATCGTCACCACGTTCTGCATCGTGAACGTGCCGTTCCTCGGGCAGAAGATCAAACCGCCGTACGTGGCGGCGTACATCCTGCTCGACGGCGCGGACATCGCGTTCCTGCACCTGGTGCTCGGCTGCGACGCCGCCGACGTCCGGATGGGCATGCGGGTGCGCGCCGCCTGGAAACCGCGGGACGAGTGGTGGACGTCGCTGGAGAACATCGGCCATTTCGAACCGACCGGCGAACCCGACGCGCCGTACGAATCCTTCGCCCACCATCTGTGAGGACGCCGTGCCAGATGTAGCAGTAGTGGGCTTCGCGCAGGCCCCCAACGTCCGCAGCACCCCCGGCACCACCAATGGCGTGGAAATGCTGGTGCCGATCTTCGCCGAGGTCTTCGCGAAGACGGGTCTGTCCAAAGAGGACATCGAGTTCTGGTGTTCTGGCTCCTCGGACTACCTCGCCGGCCGCGCCTTCTCGTTCATCGCGGCCGTCGACGCCATCGGGGCCTTCCCGCCGATCCACGAGTCGCACGTCGAGATGGACGCCGCCTGGGCGTTGTACGAGGCGTGGCTCAAGATCCGGATGGGCGAGGTCGAAACGGCACTCGTCTACGGCTTCGGCAAGTCGTCGGCCGGGCAGTTGCGGCGGGTGCTGGCGCTGCAGATGGACCCGTACGTCGTCGCGCCGCTGTGGCCGGACTCGGTGAGCGTCGCCGGGATCCAGGCCCGGCTCGGACTCGAAGCGGGGTTGTGGTCGGAAAAGAACCTCGCCGAGGTCGCCGCGCGCAGCCGCGCCGACGCCGCCTCGAACCCCGCCGCCCAGTTCTCCGGAACGGTCGAGGTCGCCGACCTCCTCGACGCCCCGTACTTCGCGGATCCCTTGCGCGCCCATGACATCGCCCCGGTCACCGACGGCGCCGCCGTTCTCGTGCTCGCCTCGGCGGAGCGGGCGGCGGACCTCGTCGACAGCCCCGCGATGATCACCGGGATCGAGCATCGGGTCGACTCCCCCTCGCTCGGCGTGCGGGACCTCACCCGGTCACCGTCCACGGCGGCCGCCGGCCGGGCGCTCGACCTCGACGGTGTCGAACTCGCCGAACTGCACGCGCCGTTCACCCACCAGGAACTGATCCTGCGCGACGCGCTGGGACTGGACGAGCGGGTGCGGATCAATCCCTCCGGCGGGGTGCTGACCGGCAACCCGATGTTCTCCGCGGGGCTGGCTCGGATCGGCGAGGCGGCGAGCCACATCCTCGACGGCAGCGCGCGCAAGACCCTCGCCCACGCGACCAGCGGTCCCGTCCTCCAGCAGAACCTGGTCGCGACCTTGGAGGTCCTCTCGTGAAGCACCTCGCGGCCGTACTGGGAACCGGCCAGACCCACCACAAGGCCAAGCGCACCGACGTGTCCATGCCCGGACTGCTCCGGGAGGCCATCGACAGGGCGATGCTCGACGCTCGAACCGGCTGGGACGACATCGACGCCGTCGTCCTCGGCAAGGCGCCGGACCTGTTCGAGGGCGTCATGATGCCCGAACTGTTCCTCGCCGACGCGCTCGGCGCGACCGGGAAACCCTTGCTGCGCGTGCACACCGCGGGTTCGGTCGGCGGCTCGACCGCGCTCGTGGCGGCGTCGCTGGTGCAGGCGGGTGTGCACAAGCGGGTGCTCACCGTGGCCTTCGAGAAGCAGTCCGAGTCGAACGCGATGTGGGGCTTGTCGATCCTGCCGCCGTTCCAGATGCCGGTGGGCGCCGGTGCGGGTGGCTATTTCGCGCCGCATGTGCGCTCGTACATCCGGCGGTCCGGCGCGCCGGACCACATCGGGGCGATCGTGGCGGCCAAAGACCGGCGCAACGGTGCCCTGAATCCCTTCGCGCACTTGCGACAGGCCGACATCACGGTGGAAACCGTGCAGGCGTCGCAGATGCTGTGGGACCCGATCCGCTACGACGAGACGTGCCCGTCGTCGGACGGCGCCTGCGCGATGGTGATCGGTGACGAGGCCGCGGGCGACGCCGTTCCCGGTGGTGCGGCGTGGATCCACGCGACCGCGATGCGCACCGAACCGACCACGTTCGCCGGACGCGACCAGGTCAACCCGCGGGCCGGCCGCGACGCCGCCGCCGCGTTGTGGCGTGACGCGGGCATCACCGATCCACTGTCCGAAGTGGACACCGCGGAGATCTACGTGCCGTTCTCGTGGTTCGAGCCGATGTGGCTGGAGAACCTGGGGTTCACCGAGGAGGGCCAGGGCTGGAAGCTCACCGAGGCGGGTGAGACCGCGCTCGGCGGGCGGCTGCCGGTCAACCCGTCGGGCGGGGTGCTGTCGTCCAACCCGATCGGCGCGTCCGGGATGCTCCGGTTCTCCGAAGCGGCCAAGCAGGTGATGGGCCGGGCGGGGGACTACCAGGTCGACGGCGCGCGGGTCGCGCTCGGGCACGCGTACGGCGGCGGCTCGCAGTTCTTCTCGATGTGGGTGGTGGGCTCGGCCAAGCCGAGCTGACGGCACGTGTCAGGGGCGTCGGCGCGGGCGCAGGCGTTGCGCGGCGAGGGTGGCGACCACACCGGTCACCGCACCCACCAGCATCGGCTTGAGACCGTGCCGATCGGGCTGCGCCACCACGGGCCGGACCACCACGGGCGGCGGCGGCCGGACCGGGTCCGGCGGTGCGTCCCGCGCGGTCGCCGTCCACGCGGTGACGAAAACCAGCATCCTGGCCACCAGTGAGATGAAGAAGATCAGGCCGATGATCGAGCCGAACGCGACCCCGGTCGGCGAATCACCGATCAACCGCAGGTAGATCCCACCGGCCTGCTTCAGCAGTTCGAAGCCCAGCGCCAGCGCGACCGCGCCGCGCACCGCGCTGCGGACGCCGACCGGTTTCCGCGGCAGCCGGGTGAGCACCCAGAGGAACACGAGCCAGTTGGCCAGCAGTGCCAAGGGAATCGAGATCGCCGACAGCACGTTGTGCCCCCAGGCGGTGTCGTCCACCCCGGCCAGTCCCAGCAGGTACCGGCCGAGGGCGGACCCGGAAATGGTGATGGCGAAGGAGACCAGCAGGGCGCTCGCGAGCCCGAGCAGCGCCAGCAGGTCGGCGGCGATCGTGCGCAGCAGCGGGAGATCCGACCGGTTCTGGCCCCACAGCGCGGTGAGCGCGTCCCGCAGCGAGTTCATCCAGTTCCAGCCGGAGTACAAGCCGATCACCAGACCGATGAGCCCGACGCTGGTGCGCTGCTCCACGAACCCGGTGAGCAGGTCCCCCGCCTTGTCACCGAGACCGCCGGGCAGCGTGCCGGTCAACGCGTTCAGCATCGATTCGATGAGCTGCGGCTGGCTCGCCAGCACGAAACCCGCGACCGACACCGCGACCATGAGAATGGGCACCAGCGAGAACAGGCTGAAGTAGGTGATCGACGCGACGTAGTGGTAACCGCCGTACTCGACATAGCGGTTCACCGCCCGCGCCACATGGTCCAGCCAGCGGTAGCGGGCACGCAGCCGCTTCCATTTCGTCGGTGCTTGCTTCTCCCTCACCCGCCAATGTCTACCTCAGCGAGGTCACGGCTCGGGGGCAACACGCGATCAGGCGAGCGCGATCAGATCCGAGCCGTCGTCCTCCGGCAGCGACGGGCCCACGGTCGCCAGCACGGTGTCGCCGAGAAAGTCCAGCTCACAGCGGAAGGCGGAGTCGGCGGCGTCGCGTCCGGCCGCGATCCGGCTCAGGCTCTGCCTCGGTGCGAGGCCGGTGGCGTCGAACACACACCAGTGGCCGTCGATCGCGGCCTCGAACACGGCATGGAAGTCCATTGGGGACAGTCTCGGCGCGTAGACCGCGGCGAAGCGGGCGGGGATGTCGATCACGCGGCACAGTGAGATGCAGACGTGCGTGAAGTCGCGGCACACGCCTTCCCGGCGAGATAGGTGTCGACGGCGTCGTCGGTCGGCGAACCGGAACCGACCACAGAGGACAGGTGCTCCCCCACGTGCCGGACGATCGCCTCGGCCTGGGTCCGCGCGCCGGGCAGGTGACCGAACCCCGGCAGCGTGAGCCCGCCCATCCGGTCCGAGGGGCAGTACCTGCTCGGCCGGGTGTACCGGATGAGGTCGTCCATGGTGACGGGCCTCGGCCCGGTACCGCACGACGTGTTCGCCGAGCGGCAGGGCGAGGACCTGCGCCCGGGTCCTGTGTTCGAACGCGGCGGGGCCGGGTCTGGTGACCCGGAAGGACATTTCGACGTCGACCCGCACGTGGGGACCCATGGCGCCCTACGGCGTTCGCGACGGATCAGCCGTAGCGCACCTGGTAGTGCTTGATCCCGTTGAGCCAGCTCGACCGCAACCGGTCCGGCTCGGAGACCTCGCTGATGTCCGGCATGACGTCGGCGATGGCGTTGAAGATCAGGTCGATCTCCAGCCGGGCGAGGTTGGCACCGATGCAGTAATGCGAGCCCGTGCCGCCGAAACCGACGTGCGGGTTGTCCTCGCGGAGGATGTCGAACTTCTCCGGCTGGTCGAAGTGGTCCGGGTCGAAGTTCGCGGAGCTGTAGAACATCCCGACCCGGTCACCCTTGCGGATCAGCTGCCCGCCGAGTTCGGTGTCGCGGGTCGCGGTGCGCTGGAAGGCGACCACCGGGGTGGCCCAGCGGACGATCTCTTCCGGCGCGGTCTTCGGCCGCTCCTTCTTGTAGAGCTCCCACTGGTCCGGGTGATCGAGGAACGCCTTCATGCCATGGGTGATCGCGTTGCGCGTCGTCTCGTTGCCCGCGACGGCGAGCAAGATGACGAAGAAGCCGAACTCGTCCGAAGCCAGCGATTCACCGTCGACGTCGGCCTGGATGAGCTTCGTGACGATGTCGTCCATCGGGCACTTGCGGCGTTCCTCGGCCATGTTCCAGGCATAGCCGACGATCTCCGCGGACGCGGCGAGCGGCTCGACCTCGTACTCGGGGTCGTCGTAGGAGACCATCTGGTTGGACCAGTCGAAGAGCTTCATCCGGTCTTCCTGCGGGATGCCGATCAGTTCGGCGATGGCCTGCAAGGGAAGTTCGCACGCGACGTCGACGACGAAGTCACCGGAGCCCTTTTTCTTGGCCTCGCCGACGATCTTCTCCGCGCGGTCGCGCAGGGTGTCCTCGAGTTTCGCGATCGACCTCGGCGTGAAGCCCTTCGACACGATGCGCCGCAGCTTGGTGTGCTGCGGGGCGTCCATGTTGAGCAGGACCAGGCGGTTCGCTTCGAGACTGTCGTCGGTCATGTTCTCGTCGAAGCGGATGATCGCGGTCTTCTCCCGTGAGGAGAACAGCTCGCTGTCCCTCGACACCGCCTTGACGTCCTCGAGCCGGCTGACGACCCAGTAGCCGTCATCGCGGAAACCCGCGGTGTTGTGCGGCTGCGGGTTCCACCAGACCGGTGCCGTACGGCGGAGTTCAGCGAACTCCGCCAGAGGCAGTCTGGTGGCGTACAGATCCGGATCGGTGAAATCGAAACCGGCGGGGATCAGCGGAGCGGCCACGGGCTACCTCCTACGCGGTTCGCCAATGAAACACGTTCTAGAGCCGATTGAAGCATACGGCGTTTACCAAGTGAAGAGTTTTTAGTGAAACCTGTTAACTCGATCCCGGAAGATTATGGAAGCCCAGCGAGAAGCAGGAACGGTGACCAGTGATCAAAACCCGGTCAACCCTGGGGTGACTTGCTCAAATTAAGAACGTGTTCTACTTTTTCGGTAGTGAACGGTGTTTCCCCAGGAGGCGAACGTGGGTAATCCGGTGATCGTCGAGGCGGTCCGCACCCCTGTCGGCAAGCGCAGGGGCCGGCTGGCGGGACTGCACGCCGCCGAGATCCTCGGCGCGGCGCAGCGCGCCCTGCTCGAACGCGCGGGATTGGATCCCGCGCTGGTCGAGCAGGCGATCGGCGGTGCCGTGACCCAGGCTGGCGAGCAGGCGGGCAACGTCACGCGGACGGCGTGGCTGCACGCCGGACTCCCCGAGACCACCGGCGCGACCACCATCGACGCCCAATGCGGCTCGGCGCAGCAGGCGACCCACCTGATCGCCGGGCTCATCGCGGCCGGCGCGATCGACGCCGGAGTCTCGTGCGGCGTCGAGGCGATGAGCCGGGTACCGCTGGGCGCGAACCGCGGCGAAGGCATCGGCACGCCCCGGCCGGAGTCCTGGTCGATCGACATGCCGAACCAGTACGGCGCGGCCGAGCGGATCGCGGAACGCCGCGGGATCACCCGACCCGACGTCGACCGGTTCGGGACCGCGTCGCAGGCCAAGGCCGCCGCCGCGTGGGCGGCCGGGCACTTCGACCGCGAGGTCGTCGCGGTGAAGGCACCCGTCCTCGGCGAGGACGGCACGCCGACCGGCGAGACGCGGCTGGTGACCCGCGACCAGGGCCTGCGCGAGACGACCGTCGAAGGCCTCGCCAAGCTCAAGCCCGTCCTCGATGGCGGCGTGCACACGGCGGGGACGTCGTCGCAGATCTCCGACGGCGCGGCCGCGCTGCTCCTGATGGACTCCGGCCGGGCCAAGGCACTGGGCCTCGAACCGCGGGCACGGATCGTCTCGCAGGCATTGGTCGGCGCGGAACCGTACTACCACCTCGACGGTCCCGTGCGGGCGACCGAACGGGTCCTGGCCAAAGCGGGCATGGCGATCGGCGACCTCGACCTCTTCGAAGTCAACGAGGCCTTCGCTTCGGTTGTGTTGTCGTGGCAACGGGTGCACCAGCCCGACGAGGACAAGGTCAACGTGAACGGTGGCGCGATCGCGCTCGGACATCCCGTCGGCAGTACCGGCGCGCGGCTGCTGACCACGGCACTGCACGAACTGGAACGCCGCGACGCCGGTACCGCTCTCGTGACGATGTGCGCCGGGGGCGCGCTTTCCACCGGCACCATCATCGAGCGGATCTAACGACCTAGTCCAGCGCGACCTCCACCACCGGACCGTTGTCCGGCCTCGCGAGCCGTTTGCTCCCCTGGCCCTCCTTCCAGACCTCGACCATCAGGGAATTGCCTTCGACCCAGGTCAGCACCACCTCGGTCAGGTCGAGGCGGAACACATGGGCCGGTTCGTCGTCGCCCTGGAGGCGGGCGACCTCCGCCGGATCGGTGATCTCGACGGCTTTACCCGCCACCTTCGCGTCCGCGCCGCCCTCGTCGATCGCCGAGGCGGCGTGGATCGCGAACCTGCCGTCACGTCGCAGGTCTTCCGCCTTCACCGCGTTGATCATCGAACCGATCAGCAGGTCCTGTTCACGGAAATCGACCTCACTGCCACTGACCCGGGGCGAGCCGTCCCGCCGGACCGTCGCCAGCACATGCGACTTCTCGGCGGTGAACCGCTCTTTGATCTTCCCCGCCAGCACGGGTGCCTCTTCACTGAACCGCTGCCACGTCGCCATGGGGAACAGCGTCCCACCGCGGTCCGACAGTTTCGAGCGGTCAGGGCCGCGGCGCCCCCATCGGATTCGGCAGCGGGATCGCGCCGTCGTCGAAGATCCGGCGGCTCAACGGGACGGCGATCCGCTCGATCTCGGCGGCACCACCGGTACCGAGTGCTTCGAGAGGGCCGGTGGCGAGGCGGTCGGTCTCGTCCTCGATCCGTTGGCGCAGCGCGATTCCCGCCTCGGTGAGCCGCAGTTCGCCGTCGAGGACGCCCCTGCCGGTCAGGCGCCCGACGCTCTCGTCCCAGTCGTCGTCGGACCAGCCGCGGTTGATCTGGATGACCTCACGAGTGATCGCGCCGGTACCGATGTGCGTCAGCGTGGTGTCGAGACCGCGCAGCCCGGCGGCGACCGCGGAGAGCACGTGACCGTCCCCGCGATGCTCACGCAACACCGTCGCCGCCAGCCAGACCCGGGCGGCCGCACTCGCGGGACGGGCGACCGAAGACCAGGCGGCGGCGAGTGGCCTTGCCGCGAAATCGCAGCCGATGACGGCCTGTTCGAGCAGGTCGGCCAGCTCTTCGAACGGCGCGTCGGCGGGCAGGATCCGGCCAAGCGCGGCCTCGACGGCGTCCATCCGACTCCGCAGCACGACCGCCGGTTCGGCGTATTCCCAGGCATCGGGCAGGGATCGCGCGACCATTCGCGGGGCGAAACCGAAGAGCATCGCGGTCACCGGTGGCTCCGGCACCGGCCCGAGCGGCGCGACCCGGCCGGCGAAATAGCCCATCCACCAGCCCGGCAAGCCCGCCGCCTTCGCCGCGGCCGCCGTTTCCGGGGCGAAGTAGACGACGGCGTGCAGCGGCTCGACCGCTTCCCAGAGACGGCGCTGAAGTGACTTCACGCCTCCATTCTGGCCGTACCGAAAACCGGATGCGAACGCCACGCGTGGGGGTGTGTGATCACGGGTATGGCGATCATCGTGGAGAAGCCGGGAGTCGACGGACTGATCGAGGCCGTGGACGCGCTCCGAGAGTGGCAGGGTGAAGGCTCGCCGTGGCAGCTGCATCCCGGGGACCTGGGCTGGTTCTGGCGGTTCGGCGCGGAAACGGCGGCCGCGGCGATCCGGATCTGGCGCCGGGACGGCCGGATTCTCGCCGTCGGACTGCAGGACGGCGCCGATCTGCTGCGCCTGACGACCGCGCCGGACGCTCGGCAGGACGAAAAACTGGCGCGGCGACTGGTCGAGGACGTGATCGAGCCGGAGCGAGGAGTGCTTCCGCCGGGGAAGGTGGCCATCGAGGCACCGAAAGACGCGCTGATCCGAGACTTGCTCCCCGCACGAGGCTGGCGCGCCGGCGAGCCGTGGACACCGCTGCACCGCGACCTCACCGAGCCGGTGAAGGCCCCGGAGCTGCGGATCGAGGTGATCGGGCCGGAGCAGGCGGCAGTGCGGGCCGAGGTCCAGCGAGCGGCGTTCGACGGGTCGAAGTTCTCGGCGGAGCGCTGGCAGGCGATGGCTTCGGGCGTGCCGTACGCCGACGCACGGTGTCTCGTCGCCTACGACGACCACGACAACGCCGTGGCGACCGTGACGGTGTGGTCGGCCGGACCGGGGAAGCCCGGGGTGATCGAACCGATGGGTGTGCACCGGGACCACCGCGGACACGGCTACGGCCGGAAGATCACCGCCGCGGCGGCGGTCGCGCTCCAGAAACTCGGCGCGTCGAGCGCGGTCGTGGCCACGCCGAGCTCCCATGTCGCCGCCGTCGCTACTTATGAATCGGGCGGTTTCCAGCGGCTTCCCGAGGTCCGGGACCTGGCCCGGGACGCCTGACGCACTGATCCGGTGCCGCGTCGATGTTTCGAATCTCCACGCAGGCATCCTGTTCGGTATTGCGCGGGCACGATCGGGGTACAGCGGCAGGCCTGGCCTTGGTCGAATGCGGGACTAGTCGATGTTGTTCATCGTTTCACTGACATCGACGCGCGACAAGAGAGCCGCAGCTTGAAACAAGGATTGCTTGGATCTCTTGAACAATCCCCCCAATCTCTCCATATCTATTTCCCCGGTTGGCAACCTCTCCTTTTCCGAGATGGCGTCAAGAGTGTAATCCAATGCGAACAAGACCTCACGCATCACGAGATGCCCATACATCACCGGTGAATAGTAATTGGCCTCATCCGGAGTCTCCGGCGCTCTCGCCTCGTCCGCGATGGCCATCCACACAGACGGGTCCAAGATCAACATCTCGGCCAGCTTCTGCACCGACCCGGCGATACGAGTCAGCTTGAGCACGACACTCTTCGGCTCATATCGATCGGACTCAAGATCACTGTCCACTTCTTCGTACCAGGCGACAAGGTCCACGATGAGATTGACGGACAAGACGATCCGTTCCCGGCCGGTCATGTCGCCGTGCCGCGCGAGAATGACATCCGCCTCCTCATACTCACCGGCAGCCATTCCGGCCGCGTACTCCGCTATCACCGCTTCCCGCTTCAGTTCCGCGATCCGCGCAGACTTTATCGGATTCTCACTGGATCGCTTCTGGGCACCCTTCTTTCCGATCCCGAGACTGCGACCGATTTCCTCCCAGATAATTCCACGAGTTCGAGCCTCGGCGATAAGTTCACCGGTCACCTGCTTGAGAACATCTTCGAGACTGCGGGCGCAGGCCAGATAAATCAGAACTGGATCGACGACTTGTCCTGCTTTTGCGACTACACGGCCGTCATCCTCTTTCTTGACGATACCGGTTGTCGTCCTTACCAATTGCCCGATAGCGCGCCTCACCTCGAACAGCGCGATATCGGCCGCAACGGGCCACGCCTCGGAATCACACGGCACGCCAGGCCACGGGCTCTGCTCTTGGGCACTCACCCCTTGACATTACCGCCGCTGGAAGATACGAGGGCGAGGTCCACCGATCGTGGACCTCGTTCTCTGGACTGATCGCCAGCCGCGGTGCTGCTATGGAACCGAGCGGAGGATGTCCCCTCGGCGGAGTGGTGAATCGAAGGCGAGAAACAATGGCGGAGTCAGTGTCGACGGGCGAAGCCCCGCAGCTTCACCAACGAGCGGGTGATGATGGTGCCGTCTCATCGGCGCCCCCACCCGGCGGGTTCTTCGGCTGGGTCGTGGCTGATGACGATCGGACTCGTCGGGTCTTGCAACTTCTTCGTCCGCTGCTTCTCGCGACATTCGCGGTGCTCGTGACAACTATCGTCGCGATGCTTCACTCGCCAGGAATCGCGATCGGCTTACTGGGGGCCCTCGGTGGGCCGGCCGGAGCGCTCGCCGTGGCTCGGCGACGCCTCGGCAAGAGCACACGTCGCCGGAAGCGATCTTGAGTAGTACGTCCCGTGTGGCGCCTGCTTGCGGTCATGCCGCTCGCCGAACCACACCGATCGCCATAAACCGACAAAGAGAGGATCAGCTGGAGTCCGAATCAAGACACTCCTATGCGCCGTAGACAGGTTCGGGTGCAGGAGCATCGGCCAGCAACTCGGCGACGACGGGGCCGAGTTCGGCCGGTGCCCACCGGGATCCCTTGTCCCGCACCGTCCCGTGCCGCCAGCCCTGCGCGATCGAGACGCGTCCGCCGTCGACCTCGAACACCCGCCCGGTCACCCCGGACGACTCCTCGCTGCCGAGCCACACCACCAGTGGTGACACGTTTTCCGGTGCCATGGCGTCGAAACCGTCCTCCGGCGCGGCCATGTCGTCGGCGAACGCCTCTTCGGTCATCCGGGTGCGGGCGGCCGGGGCGATCGCGTTCACGGTGACGCCGTAGCGCCCGAATTCGGTGGCCGCGACCAGGGTGAGGCCCAGGATCCCGGACTTCGCCGCCGCGTAGTTCCCCTGTCCGACGCTGCCGAGCAAACCCGCGCCGGAACTGGTGTTGATCACCCGCGCGGTCCTCGTCCGGCCCGCCTTCGCCTCCGTCCGCCAGTACTCGGCGGCGTGCCGTGTCGGCGCGAAATGCCCCTTGAGATGGACTCGGATGACCGCGTCCCATTCGTCCTCGCCGAGGTTGACCAGCATCCGGTCGCGCAGGAAACCGGCGTTGTTGACCAGGACGTCCAGCCCGCCGAAGGTTTCGACGGCGGTCCGCACCAGCGCGGCGGCGCCGTCCCAGGACGCGATGTCGTCGGTGTTCGCGACCGCCTTGCCGCCGAGCGCCTCGATCTCGTCGACGACGTCCTGGGCAGGCCCCGCCGATCCGCCGCTGCCGTCGATCCCGGCGCCGAGGTCGTTCACCACCACCCGAGCGCCCTCGGCGGCGAACGCGAGCGCGTGCGCCCGTCCGATGCCACGACCGGCTCCGGTCACCACCACGATCCGGCCGTCGGCGATCCCGCTCACACCGGCTCCTTTCGTTCTTTTGCCACGGAAGTGGATGCGGCGAGGAAGGCAGGGACCTCTCCCCCGCCGTGCACGGTCAGGCAGGCACCGCTGACATAGGAAGCCAGCGGGGAAGCCAAAAACACCGCGCAGCAACCGATTTCGTCCGGCTCGGCCAACCGTCCCAACGGGACTGTCGCGCCCACCGCGGCGACTCCGGCCTCGTCGCCGTAATGCAGATGCGTGTGCTCCGTCTCGACCATGCCGACGTCGAGCGCGTTGACCCGCACCTTGGGCGCCCACTCCACGGCGAGCGTCGCGGTCAGATTGTCCAAACCCGCTTTCGCCGCACCATAGGACGCCGTTCCCGGCGACGGTCTCGTCGCGCTGACGCTGCTGATGTTCACGATGGCGCCGCCGTGCTCCTGGCGCTGCATGATCGCGTTCGCCGCGCGGGCGACGGTCAGCGGGGCCAGTAGGTTCAGCCCGATCACCTTCTCGTGGAACCGCGGCGAAGCGTTCGCCGCGTCGGCGAACGGCGCGCCGCCCGCGTTGTTGACCACGACGTCGAGCCCGCCGTGCCGCCGGAGGATCTCCTCGAAAAGCGCGTCGACCTCACTTTCGTCGCGGACGTCGCAGGAGATGAACGTCGACGCCTTGTCTTCGGCGCGGACCGGCCGCTCGGGTTCGGTTCGCGCGCAGGTGACGACTTCGGCACCGGCCCGCAGAAAAGTCCTGGTGACACCGGCGCCGACGCCGCGTACCCCGCCGGTCACCAGCACCACGGCGCCGTCGAGCCGGAGTTCGAGTGCCATGCCGGGCCTCCTTCACATCGCTGTACCCGGGCCGGGCGCCCTGCTAACTTACCAAGCAAGTGCTAGGTTTGGTAGCAGGAGGGTGCACGATGAGCGTTTCCACCCATTCACCGGAGCCGGGCATCGCCGTGGTCACGGTCGACGCGCCCCCGGTGAACGCGCTGAACGTGAAGGGCTGGTTCGCCCTCGCCTCCGCGATCACCGACGCCGGGCGCGATCGGGCGACCCACGTCGTGGTGCTGCGCGCGGAAGGCCGCGGGTTCAACGCGGGCGTCGACATCAAGGAGATCCAGCGAGATCCGGGGTACGGCGCGCTGATCGGCGCGAACGAGGGCTGCGCGGCGGCGTTTTCCGCCGTGTACGACTGCGCGGTCCCGGTGATCGCCTCGGTGCAGGGTTTCTGTCTTGGCGGCGGCGTCGGCCTGGTCGGTAACGCGGACGTCGTGGTCGCCGGCGAGGACGCGACCTTCGGGCTCCCCGAGGTCGATCGCGGCGCGCTGGGCGCGGCGACGCATCTCGCGCGGCTGGTCCCCCAGCACCTGATGCGGGCGTTGTACTACACGGCTTCGACGATCACCGCGGCCCAGTTGCACCACCACGGTTCGGTCTACGCCGTGGTCTCGCGGGAAGAACTCGACGAGACCGCGCTCGCCCTGGCGAGGCAGATCGCGGCGAAGGACACCCGTGTGATCCGCGCGGCGAAACAGGCCATCAACGGTATCGACGTCCAGCCCGTGCACCGCAGCTATCGCTTCGAGCAGGGATTCACCTTCGAACTCAACCTGGCGGGCGTCTCCGACGGCGCACGTCAGGAATTCTTGGATGGTAAGGGGAAGTGATGGCCGACAAGCGGATGACGCCGGACGAGATCGCCGGCGAACTCGAGGACGGCATGACGATCGGGATCGGCGGCTGGGGCTCCCGGCGCAAGCCCATGGCGCTGGTGCGTGCGATCCTGCGCTCTCCGGTCAAGGATCTCACCTTGGTCTCGTACGGCGGCCCGGACGTCGGGCTGCTGGCCTCGGCGGGCAAGATCGGGCACCTCGTCTTCGGCTTCGTCACGCTGGACACGATCCCCTACGACCCGTGGTTCTCCCGGGCGCGGGAATCCGGGGCGATCACCGTCACCGAGTACGACGAAGGTGTTTTCGGCACCGGTCTTTCCGCTGCCGCGCAACGACTTCCGTTCCTGCCGACCCGTGCGGGCCTCGGTTCGGGCGTCATGGACCTGAACCCGTCGTTGCGCACCGTCCGCTCTCCGTACGCCGACGCCGAAGAACTGCTGGCCGTGCCCGCGCTCGAACTCGACGTCGCGTTCGTCCACCTCAACCGTGCCGACGCCCGGGGGAACGCGCAGTACCTCGGACCGGACCCGTACTTCGACGAACTGTTCGCGCTCGCCGCCGGCAAGTGTTACGTGTCCACGGAAAAGATCGTGAAGACGGCCGAACTCGGCGAAGCGGGACCGGTGCAAAGCCTGCTGCTGAACCGGATGCTCGTCACCGGGGTCGCCGAAACGCCGAACGGCGCGCATTTCACCACCGCCGTCCCGGACTACGGACGTGACGAACGCTTCCAGCGTCACTATGCCGAAGCGGCCAAGGATCTCGACGCGTGGCCCGGTTTCGTGGATCGGTTCCTGTCGGGGGACGAAGCCCACTACCAGAAGGCCGTCGCCGAATTCGGGGAGTCCGCATGAGTGACGCGACACGCGCCGAGGTCGCCGTCGTGGCCTGCGCCGAACTGTTCCGCGGCGACGGCGAGATCGTGGTGAGCCCCATGGGTTTCATCCCGTCGCTGGGTGCCAGGCTCGCCAGGTTGACCTTCGAGCCGGACATCCTGCTGTCCGACGGCGAGGCGTACCTGATGACCCCCGAAGCCGTCGTCGAAGGCTGGCAACCGTTCCGCAAGGTCCTCGACACCGTGGTACCACGTGGAAAACGGCATGTCGTGATGGGCGCCAACCAGATCGACGGCGAGGGCAACCAGAACATCTCGGCGATCGGCGAGCATTCCCAGCCGAAGAAGCAACTCCTCGGCGTGCGCGGCGGACCGGGCAACACGGCCAACCACCGCACGAGCTACTGGGTACCACGGCACAGCAAGCGGGTCTTCGTCGACCAGGTCGACGTCGTGTCCGGTGTCGGTTACGCCAGGGCGCACGAGGCCGGGCTGCGCTACCACGACGTCCACCGCGTCGTCACGAATCTCGGCGTCCTCGATTTCGGCGGCGAGGACCACGCGCCGAGGCTGGTTTCCGTGCATCCGGGGGTTTCCGTGGACGAGGTCGTCGAGGCGACGTCGTTCCCGCTGATCACCGGCGACGTCGCGGAGTCCCGGCTGCCGACCGCGTCCGAACTGCTGCTGATCCGGACCAGTCTCGATCCGAAATCCCAGCGGGACAAGGAAGTCCCGTCGTGAAGACCGCGCTGACCGAACTGGCCGGGATCCGGCACCCGGTGGTGCAGACCGGGATGGGCTGGGTCGCCGGGCCGCGGCTGGTGTCCGCGACGGCGGAAGCCGGTGGTCTCGGCATCCTCGCGTCCGCGACGATGAGCTACGACGAGCTGGCGGCGGCGGTCAAGGAGGTCAAGAGCCGCACGTCGCGACCGTTCGGCGTCAACCTCCGCGCGGACGCCGAAGACGCCACGCGCCGGGTCGAGCTGCTCATCAGCGAGGAAGTCCGGGTCGCTTCCTTCGCGCTCGCGCCGAAGAAGGACATGATCGCGCGGCTGAAGGACAACGGCGTCCTCGTCGTCCCGTCGGTCGGCGCCGCGCGGCACGCGGAGAAGGTCGCGGGCTGGGGCGCGGACGCCGTCATCATGCAGGGCGGCGAAGGCGGCGGGCACACCGGCGGGGTCGCGACGACCCTGCTGCTGCCCTCGGTCCTGGACGCCGTCGACATCCCGGTGGTCGCGGCGGGTGGCTTCTTCGACGGCCGGGGGCTGGCGGCCGCTCTCGCGTACGGGGCCGCCGGGGTCGCCATGGGCACCCGGTTCCTGCTCACGCGGGAGAGCACCGTTCCCGACGAGATCAAGCAGGACTACCTCGCCCGTGACCTCAACGGCACCGTCGTCACCCGGAAGGTGGACGGGATGCCGCATCGCGTGCTCCGCACGGAACTGGTCGACGCGCTCGAGTCCGCCGGTCCGGTGAGCGGGCTCACCCGGGCCACCCGCAACGCCGCGAAGTTCCGGAGGCTGACCGGACTGTCGTGGCGCTCGCTGGCCACCGAAGGACTGCGCATGAAACGCGGCGGCGACCGGACGTGGTCCCAGGTCCTGATGGCCGCCAACACGCCGATGTTGCTGCGCGCCGGACTCGTCGAGGGCGACCGGAGCGCCGGGGTGCTGGCGTCCGGGCAGGTCGTCGGCCTGCTGGACGACCTGCCAGGAGTCGGCGAGCTGATCGAGACGATCGTGGCCGACGCCACCGGCATCCTGCGGGGGCTGGCCTCCGGATGAGGGGACGGACGCGCTGTGCTTGACTTCGGCCATGATCTCGGAGAGTCGTTGTCCGGTCGAGGACGGTGAGCTGTACGTCCGCAGCACCGGCGAAGGGCCGCTTCTGCTCCTGATCGCCGGCGGGCTGGGTTCGGCCGACACCTTCCGGGCGATGACGAAGCTGCTCGCCGACGACCACACCGTCGTCAGCTACGACCGGCGCGGCCACTTCCGCAGCACCGACACCAGCACCGGCCCGGTCAGCGTGCCGAAGCAGGCCGACGACGCCTACGCCGTCCTTCAGCACGTCGGCGGCGGGCCCGCGCGGGTGTTCGGGACCAGCGCGGGCGCCCTGATCGGCCTCGACCTCGTCGCCCGCCACCCGGACGCGGCGAGTGTGCTGGTCGCCCACGAACCGCCGGCCGTCCAGCTGCTCCCGGACGCGCTCGGCTGGCTCGACGAGGCCAACGCGCAGGTCCGGCTCG
The DNA here is from genome assembly GCF_001953865.1 of Amycolatopsis coloradensis. Classification (GTDB taxonomy): domain Bacteria; phylum Actinomycetota; class Actinomycetes; order Mycobacteriales; family Pseudonocardiaceae; genus Amycolatopsis; species Amycolatopsis coloradensis. The sequence goes on along the minus strand of NZ_MQUQ01000014.1, from coordinate 20,854 downwards.
CGCAGGCGGGCGACCTGATGGGGGCGTTCAAACGGTTCACCGACGGGATCGCCGGTGCCGCGCTGCCCGAACTGCGCGCGATCCGGCTGCCGAACGAGGAGGACTGGAAGCGGTTGTTCGGCCGCGAGCTGGCCGAAATCCTCGACTACCTTCCCGATCTGCGGGCGTTGCGGAAGGCGAGGACCGAGATCTTCCCGGTCGCGGGCGTCGGCAGCCGAGGGCATTACCACTACCACCCCGCGAAGATCCTCGCGCTGGAACTGGGCCTGCCGTTCACCGAGATGCCGGGGGCTCATCTGGCGCCGCAACGGAATCCGGTCCAGTTCACCGAAGCACTCCGAGACCTCCTCGAGTCGTGAGACCGGCCGGGCCGGACCCCTTGCCTGCGCTAGGCGCCAGGAACTCAAGGGGACCCCTTCCGGTACTTCAGGCGTCGTGAGCACCCCCACTCAAGCCATCAGCGGAAGCTTCCCGACCAGTTTGTCGATCCGGTTCCGCGGTCCGACGATGCCGACGGCGCAGTAGTCCATCTCCTCGGTCGAGAACTCCTTCATCGTCGCGAGGAAGTCGGCGTAGACCCGGATCTGCTGGGCGACCGCGGGCATGTCGGCGACATGGCAGCCGGGCGAGGCCGCGGCCTTGGCGCGGATGGCCCGCAGCTTCTCGGCGTCGGCCGAGAGGATCGAGCATCCGGTCCACGGCAGGCCCGTGTACCGCTCGCCGTCGGCGTCGAACGCGTCATCACCAAGGAGGCCGCTCACCCCGGTCGCGGTGGCCACGGCGGTGCACACGGCCGCGTTGACCGCGCGCCCCGGCGGCAGGTCGCTGTTGACCACGATGACCCATTTCAGCCTGGCCGATCGGGTGGACGCGGTGGGATCGATCTCCTCGGGGGTGAACCCGACGGCCGTATCGTGCTCGGACATACAGCTGGTCTCCTGCTCACATCAACGGATGAACAAGGTCAAGCTAAGTCCGCATACGGGTACAGTCCATCGAGTTCGTACTTAATACGGCGGGAGGCTCGACATGGCGCATCTGGACGAACTTGATCAGGCGATCCTGGCCCAATTGCAGTCGGACGCACGGAAGACCAACCGTGAAGTCGCCGCCGCGGTGGGCGTTTCGCCGACCACGGCCCTCGACCGCACCCGCGGCCTGCGCGAGCGTGGCGTGATCCGCGGCGCGCTGCTGGACGTGGACCTGCCGTCGATCGGCCGCGGGGTACAGGCGCTCATCGCGATCCGGGTGCGCCCACCGTCGCGGCGGAACATCGAGAACTTCCGGAACTTCGTCAGCGCGCTGCCCGACATCGCCGGTCTCTACGTGACCACCGGGACCGAGGACTTCATCCTGCACGTGGCCGTTCCCGACAACGAGAGCCTCTACGCCTTCGTGATCGACAAGCTGACCGAACGGCCGGAGGTGGCCGACGTGCGGACCTCGATGGTCTTCGAGCACGTCCGGCGCACGCGGATCACTCCGGTGACCGGATAGGTCTCAAAGCTCCCGGATGACGCGGGCCGGATTGCCCGCGGCGAACACCTTCGACGGCAGGTCCCGGGTGACGACACTGCCCGCGCCCACCACGACGTCGTCCCCGATGGTCACCCCGGCACACACGATGACGCCGCCGCCGAACCAGACGTTGTTCCCGATGGTGATCGGCGCGGCCGATTCCCAGCGCTGCCGCCGCAGTTCGTGGTCCTCCATCGGATGCAGCGCGGTGAGCAGCTGGCAGCGCGGGCCGATCGAGCAGTCCGAGCCGATCTTGATCGGGGCGCAGTCGAGCAGGATGGCGTCGTAGTTGAGGAAGCTGTTGGCGCCGATCTCGATCAGATAGCCGTAGTCGCACTGGAACCGCGGCATGATCCAGGAACCCTCACCGAGTTTTCCCAGCAGTGCACGAAGAACCGCGTCCCGCTCACCGGTCTCCTCGGCGCCCGTGCCGTTGAACCGGTCGACGAGCCCCTGTGCGCGTTCGCGGTCCGCGACCAGTTCGGGGTCGTTGTCCCGGTACAGCTCGCCTCGCAGCATGCGGTCCTTCTGCTCACCCATGCCGCCAAACGTACCGGAAAGAGCCCTGCCGGCGGGCCGCCCTCTCGGGAAGCCGCCGGCAGGGCGGATAAACGCTTGCGGAGCGTTCTTCGGTTGTGTCGATCGCTTTCCGAGTAGGGCCGGCCCGGCGGGTGGGTGAGGTGTAGGGGGGACCCGCCGGGCCGGAGTATTTCCTCCTGTTCGCCGGTTCTCGCTTCCGTTGAACCGCCTCGGCTGTCGGAGTGAGCCGAGGACGACTACGACCCGATTGTTTTCGGGGAATTACCGTTCCGAGCCAGACGTCACCGTTCTCGCAGGTGGTACCGGCGCCCAGCAGGCTGTCGCTGCCCGAATCCGCTTTCGTGAAAAGGTTCCCGACGCGTTCTCACCCGGTTCCGGCTTGTCGACGTTCGGCCGCACCTTGGTGCCGCGGTCGTGGTGGACACCACCAGTCCACCGACCGCGATCGACAGGCCGTGCCACGACTTGCTCACCTCATTCGTTTCCGGGCACCGGGAACCACCAGTCGTACGCAGGCATGAGCGACGCATTCGCCGCATTCGGGGCCGCCGAATTCGCGGCGAACCTTCTGTTCGCCCGCCGGGGGAGATCCGGCTAATGAGAGATACGGTTCCGGTCGGAAGCCGGTTCAAAACGCGACCCCGACGTTATCTTTCCGTTATAGAACTACCGGCGCACGATGGCCAGTACGGTGCCGTCCCGCTTATGGACCTCGAAGCGTTCGATGTCGGCCTTCTGCAATGCCGTCGAACCGGTGATGACGAGGGGATCCGGGGAACCGGGAACGCCGTATCCCTTGGACGGCACGCTCCAGTTGTTGACGACGTAGGCCTCTCCGCCGTGGGAGTAGGCGAAAAGCTGGCAGGTCATCGGGCCGGTGAGGCCGCGCAGTTCGAGTTCGACCGCGCTGCCCCACTCCTTCTCCTGGACCGTGACCTCGGCGGCGACCGCGTTGCCCGCCTCGGACCAGCCGAACGGGGCGGCGCCGCCGTCCGGGCCGGGTTCCCTGGACGGCGACGACGGCACCACCGACGTGATGACGGTGGGCGCGGCCTGCGTGATGACCGGTTCACGATCGGTGAGCGAAAGAACGGTGAGCGGTCCGCCGACGACGAGCACGAGCACGGCGGCAGCGACCGCGAGCCGGATGACCTTGCGCCGGCGGCCTGCCTTGGCGGCGTCGGCGAGCAGCATCCGCAGCACCCGCGGCCCCGGCCCCTTCACGGGCGGGTCCGGCCAGCTCTTCTTGACCATGTCCAGGATGTCGGGCAGGTGGTACATCTCCACCAGTTCGACCTGGCATTCGGGACACTCCAGCAGATGCGCCTCGAACCTGGCGTGATCCTCCTCGCCGAGGACACCGAGGACGTAGGCGGCGATATCCGTGTGCGGCGCTCCGGACACCTCGCTCACCCCCGCTCCTGCAACGCCCTGCGCAGCGCACGCACGGCATGGTGGATCCGCGATTTCACCGTACCCGGCGGAACCCCGAGCGTCGCCGCGACCTCGTTCACGGTGCGGTCACGCAGGTAGGTCTGCTGGACGGCTTCACGTTGTTCCGGGGAAAGATCGCGCAGGGCCTCGTAAACGATCATGGCCGCGAGCGTCTTCTCCGATTCGTCCGGCACTCCGATCGAATCCGACTCGAGTTCCTCCACCTCTTGAGGGCGGGCGCTCCGGCTCCGCCAGCCGTCGATGACGATGCGCCTGGCGACGGTGAAAAGCCAGGCACGCAGCATTTCCGGCTGCCGGTCGAGCTTGCCGGCGTTGCGCCACGCCTTGATGAGCGTCTCCTGGACCACGTCCTCGGCCCACTGGCGATCGTGTCCGGTCAGTTTCAGCACGAACGCCATCAGGCTCGACCCGAACTCCTGGTACAACGCCCTGATGAGGTCGTCATGCCCGTTCGACACGGGTTCATGATCGACTATTGGCCGCAGTATCCGAGAGTGGCGTCCCACGCGGCACATCTTTGTGCGCTCAGGGGCGATAAGTCCAGTGCCAAAACCGTTCCGTCCCCGGTTCCGGCGCCCGGGAAAGTTTTTTGAACCGTTTCCGCTTCGTGACCGTATCCCCTACCGAAGACCCCCGACCCGGCGCTGTCCCCCGCACCGCCGAATCCACTGTGGCGCATGAACATCCACAGTGGACTTGAACCTGCCCGCACACCGTCGCCCCGCGGCGATGGCGTTCTCCTCTGGCCCCGACAGGAGGATTTCCGTGAACCCCGTGTCACGCTCGGTCATACCTCTGACCCTCGCCTTGGCCGCGGTCGCGTCGACCGCGGCCTGCACCACCGGTACCGCGGGACCGAACGGCTCTCCGGGCGCGGCCTCCACCGCCGGTACCGGGCAGATCCCGGGAATGCCCGACCCCGCGGCCGAACCCGCCCCCGGTGTCACGGCGGCGATCCTGTTCGACCTCGGACCGATCGTCACCGACACAGGAGGTTTCACGCTTTACCGCTACGACAAGGACACGGTGAATCCGCCGAAGTCGAATTGCACCGAAACCTGCTCGAGGACCTGGATTCCCGCCAAGGCCGACGGCGACCTCGTGGTCACCGGGATCGACCGCGCCCTGGTCGGCACCGTGACCAGGGACGACGGTACGGACCAGGTCACGCTCGCGGGCTGGCCGCTGTACCGCAACGCGAAGGACGCGATGCCCGGCAACACCGGCGGGCAGGGCGTCGACGACGCGTGGTTCCCGGTCAAGCCGGACGGCACGAAAGTGCTGCTCACCGCGGACACCTGGCAGGCCGATGACCTCGGCCTCTGACCCCCCGGGTGTGCTCTCCCGCTTGCTCCTCGTCCTGCTGACGACGGCCGCGGCGACGCTGCTCGGCCCCGTCGGTGACGCACAGGCCCAAGAACTGTCCGCGGCGGACGAGAACCTGATCGTCAACGTCAAACTGGCCGGGTTGTGGGAAATGCCCGCCGGGATGTGGGCGCAGGAGCGCGGAAAGAGCAAGCGGACCCGCGAAGTCGGCCGGACACTGATGATCGACCACGGCAGGCTCGACACCGCGACGCACGCCATCGCCGACCGGTTCGGCATCGCACTGCCGGACGAACCCTCGGACCAGCAGTCGGCGTGGCTCGGCGAGATGAAGGCCGCCCGCGACGACAGCGAGTTCGACCGGATCTTCGCCACCCGGCTCCGGTACGCGCACGGGGTGCTGTTCCCCGTCATCGCCCAGGTCAGGGCCGGTACCCGCAACGATGTCGTGCGCGACTACGCCACCACGGCCAACCAGGCGGTGCTGCGGCATATGACCCTGCTGGAGAGCACCGGCGTCGTCGACCAGTCGCTGCTGCCGGAAGCGCCGGTGCCGCAGTCGAATACGGCCAACGCCGCGATGGACGTCGGGTACGGCGACTTCGGCCTCGGCCTGCTGCTCGCGGTGGTGCTCGGTGGCGGGCTGTTCTTCGGCCTCCGGACCCTGCGTGGCAAGAACATCCGGACCCGCGACCGCGCGGCCGCCGCCGAACCGGACCCGGTTCCCAGTGCCCCAGGAGAGAGCAATGTATGACCAGTGGTCCGAGGTGGTGATCGTCCTGACCCAGAAGTCGGACACGGACCCCGGCATCAAGGGCATGGCGCAGACCTCCGCCCGGATCTCTTACGGCTTCATGTGCCTCACGCTGTGCTGGGGCGTGTTCACCGCGACCGGCTGGATCAAGTCGCTGACCGGGCGGAAGGCCCTGCGCAACTCGCATATGGTGCTCGGCATCCTGACGCTGTCGTTCGGTGTGGTGCACGCGATGTCGTTCCTGTTCCTGCCCGACGGTTTCACCCTGGCGCAGGTCACGATCCCGCTCCTGCCGGGCACGCTGGCGCGGCACGAACTGGGCGTCATCGGGCTCGAGGTCATGATCGCCGTCGCGCTGACCGGCGGCATCAGCCGGTTCAGTTCCTACCGGCGCTTCCTGTGGATCCACCGGCTCGCCTATCCGGCGGTCGCGATCACGGCGCTGCACGCGTTCTTCGGTGCCATGGCCAACGGGCACCTCGGCCTCCTGTGGTTCGGCGGGATCACCCTGCTGGTCCCGGTCGTGGTGCTGACCACGCTGCGGTTCATGCCGACCCGGTACCTGGAACGGCTGGGCCTGGTCGAGGAACTCGTCTGATCGCCGTGAAACGGCTTGGAGGAACGGAAAATGATCTTCGGAAGTGTGCGGCGCGGCACCCGCGTCAGCGTCGACAACGAGCGGTGCGAGATCTTCGGCTTCTGCGAGATGGAGGCGCCCGCGACGTTCAAGATCGGGCCGGACGGCAAGCTCCGCATCCGCCGGATGGTCGACCGGGACGGTTTGGACCAGGCCATTTCCGCCGCCCGGCTCTGCCCGAAACAAGCCATCAGAGTCAAGGGAGAGGGAGCGTACGACGATGAGTGACGGGGATCGGATCGTCATCGTCGGTGCGGGCGTCGCCGGGCTCCGTTCCGCGGAACGCCTGCGGGAACTCGGTTTCGACGGCGAGATCGTGCTGGTCGGCGACGAGCCGCGCAAGCCGTATCACCGGCCGATGGTGTCGAAGGAACTCATCACCGGCGGGGTGAAACCGGTGGCGGCGAGCCTGGAGCCGTACCTGGACCTGGACGTCCATTGGCGGCTCGGCACCCGCGCGACCTGGCTCGACACCAAGGAACGCACGGTGCACCTGCCGGGCGGGGAATCCCTTTGGTACGACGGCCTGATCGTCGCGACCGGCGTCCACCCCCGGCACCTCCCCGGCTCGCCGCGCCACGACCCCCGGGTCCGGGTGCTGCGCACCGTGGAGGATTCCCTCGCCGTGCGGCGAGCCCTGGGGAACAGCAACAAGGCCGTCGTGGTGATCGGCAGCGGCCTGATCGGGAACGAGTTCGCCGCGTCGATGCGGTATCTGGGCCGGGACGTCACACTCATCGGCCACGCGAAGGCGCCGTTGCACCGCTTCGGGGAGCGGATCGCGTCGGCGCTCACCAAGGAACACCAGCACCACCGCGCCAAGCTGGCGATGAACACCGAGGTGCGGAACTGGATCAGCACCAAGGAGACGGTCGGGCTGCACCTGACCAACAACCAGTTCCTGGTGGCCAGTTGCGTGGTGCTCTCGATCGGCAGTGTGCCCGCCGTGGACTGGCTGCGCGGTTCGGAACTGACCATCGACGACGGCGTCCTGTGCGAATCGACCCTGTTCGCCGTCGGGGCGGAGGACGTCGTGGTCGCCGGTGACGTCGCGAAATGGCCGAACCTGCGGATCGACGAGACCCCGCGACGGGTCGAGCACTGGATGAACGGCGTCGAATCCGGGCGCGCGGCGGCGGAAAGCCTGATGCTGGGCCGGGGCAACGCGCGGCCGTACACGCCGCTCCCCCGTGCCTGGTCGTCGCTCTACGACGCGCGGCTGCAGACCGTCGGGATGCCGTCGCTGGGCAAGGACACGATCGAACTGTCCGATCGCGTCACCGGTTTCGTCCGCGACGGCAGGCTCATCGGCGCGGCGGGCTGGGACCGGCCGAAGGCGATGATCCACTGGACCGCCGAACTCGACCGGCGGCTGCCGGTGCCCGAGCCGGTGTTCCCGGCCCCCGCGACTCCTTCGTTGGCCGCGACGCCGATCGGGGAGGACATCCTGGCCCCGTTCGAGCGGGACTTCCTTTCCGAAACCCCGACCGAGGCCGTTCCCGCGCCGGAAAGGATGCCCTGGGCTCGCGTTCCCGCCGGGTGACCCGGGTACGCGACCGGGCCGGGGCCGCGCGCGGCGGCCGCGGTCCCCTCAGGTGGCGGTGGGCTGCTGGGCCTCCGCACCCACCGCCACCCCTTGGCTTCCCGCACCTCTCGCAAGTAGCCGACTACTTGCGAGAGGTGCGGTCACGTCACGAGATCGGCGCTTTCACCACCACGGTGTCGTCCGGACCGACGACGCGCCCATCCGCGGCATGGACCGCCAACGCCGGCAGCGGACGCTGATCGGCGCGGTCCACCAGCGCCGACCGCGGTTCGTCGGCGCCGAAGAAATGCGCCTCGCCCCATTGCCGCAGCGCGACGATCACCGGGAACAGATCACGGCCCTTCGCCGTCAGGACGTACTCGCTGTACGAACTCCCGTCCGAAGCCGGGACGACGTCGAGCACCCCGTGCCCGACGAGCGCTCGCAGCCTGGCCGAGAGGATGTTCTTCGCGACGCCCAGGCCGCGCTGGAACTCACCGAAGCGGCGGACGCCGTCGAAGGCGTCGCGCACGATCAGGAGTGACCACCAGTCGCCGATCGAGTCGACCGAGCGCGCCACCGGGCAAGAAGCTTCGTCGAACGTGGTCCTCTTCACCATGGTTGCATCTTACAACCACGATGCTCTACCGTCCGACTGGTAGCAAGTTGAAACCAATTGGAGGGTCTGTGCATCGCGGTGTCGTCCTGCTGTTCGCCGTGGCCGCCGGGACGGCCGTCGCCACGATCTACTTCGCCCAGCCGTTGCTCGTCACCATGGGCGCCGATCTCGGGATCGCCGCGTCGACCGTGGGTGGCATCGTCACGCTCACCCAGCTCGGCTACGGCCTCGGCCTGTTCCTCCTGGTGCCGCTCGGTGACCTGCTCGACCGGCGGCGGCTCGTCGCCGGGATGCTGGCGTCGCTGGCGATCGCCGAGCTGGTCGCCGCCACGGCCGCGAACGGTGTGGTGCTGCTCGCCGGGATGGCGGCGATCGGCGTTCTCGCGGTGGTCACGCAACTCCTCGTCGCGTTCGCGGCCTCGCTGGCCGCCCCGGCCGAACGCGGGCGGGTGGTCGGTCTCGTGACGACCGGCGTCGTCCTCGGGATCCTGCTCGCGCGGACGGTTTCGGGCACGCTGGCCGACCTCGCGGGCTGGCGCGCGGTGTACGTCGTGTCCGCGGGGGTGACGGTGGTGATCGCGGTCGTGCTGTACCGCGTGCTTCCCGGCGCGGTCCCCGCCGGAGCGGGCATGAGCTACGGGCGACTGCTTCGGTCCACGTTGTCCCTCTTCATCGAGGAACGTGTCTTCCGGACGCGCGGAACGCTCGCGCTGCTGATCTTCGCCGCTTTCGGCACTCTCTGGAGTTCCGTCGCCTTACCGCTGAGCGAGGACGGCCTGTCGCATACGGCCATCGGCGCGTTCGGGCTGGCAGGGGCGGCGGGCGCGCTGGCGGCGGCCCCCGCCGGACGGCTCGCCGATCGCGGCCGGGCACGGTGGACGACCGGGATGGCGCTGAGCCTGCTCCTGCTTTCGTGGGTGCCACTGGGTTTCACGCGCACGTCACTGTGGGCCTTGGTGGCAGGCGCCGTCCTGCTCGACCTCGCCGTCCAGGCCGTGCACGTCACGAGCCAGACGCTGATCTACCCGCTCCGGCCGGACGCCGGCAGCAGGCTGATCGGCGGGTACATGATCTTCTACTCGGTCGGCAGCGGCATCGGCGCCATCGGCTCCACGGCCGTCTACGCCGTCGCGGGCTGGACCGGGGTTTGCCTGCTGGGCGCGGGTTTCAGCGCCTTGGCACTCATCGTGTGGAGCGTCAGAGCCGCTCGATGATCGTGACGTTCGCCGTCCCGCCGCCTTCACACATCGTCTGCAACCCGTAGCGGCCGCCCCGCCGTTCGAGTTCGTGCAGCAGCGTCGCGAACAGTTTCGTCCCGGTCGCCCCGATGGGATGACCGAGCGCGATACCGCCGCCGTTGACGTTGACGCGGTCCGGATCGGCGCCCGTCTCCTCGATCCACGCCAGGACGACGCTCGCGAACGCCTCGTTGACCTCGAACAGGTCGATGTCTTCGATGCGCAACCCGGTTTTCCGCAGCGCGTGCGCGGTCGCCGGGATCGGCCCGGTCAGCATCCACACCGGATCGGCCGCCCGCACCGAAAGGTGATGGATCCTGGCGCGCGGGGTGAGGCCGTGCTCTTCGATGAAACTTCCGGACGCGATGAGCGTCGCGCTGGCGCCGTCCGAGATCTGGCTGGCCACGGCCGCGGTGATGCGCGATCCCTCGCTCAGCGGTTTCAGTCCGGCCATCCGCGCCAAAGTGGTGTCACGCCTGGGCCCCTCGTCCAGGCCGACACCGGCGAACGGCGCGATCTCGGCGGCGAACCGCCCTTCGTCGATGGCCGCGATCGCGCGCTGATGACTGCGGTAGGCGTACTCCTCCATCGCTTCGCGGGTCAGGTCCCAGTGCTCGGCGATCATGTCGGCACTGCGGAACTGCGACACCTCGACGCTGCCGTAGCGCTCCTGCCAGCCCTTCGAGCCGGAGAAAGGATCATCGAAGCCGTACTCCCGCCCTGCCAGCATCGCCGCGCTGATCGGGATCGCGCTCATGTTCTGCACGCCACCGGCGAGCACGAGGTCCATCGTCCGGGACAGCACCGCCTGCGCGGCGAAGTGCACGGCCTGCTGGCTCGAACCGCACTGCCTGTCGATCGTCACACCCGGTACGTGATGCCCGAATCCCGCCGCGAGCCACGCCGTCCGCGCGATGTTCCCGGACTGCGGGCCGAGCGTGTCGGTGCAGCCGAGGATGACGTCGTCGACCAGGTCGGCGTCGACCCCCGCTCGTTCGACGACGGCCTGGATGACGTGGGCGCCGAGGTCGGCGGAGTGGACGCCGCTGAGTGCGCCCCCGCGTTTGCCGACCGGGGTCCGGACCGCGTCCAGGACGTAGGCTTCAGCCCGAGGCACGTTCTCCCGCCGAGGGCTCATCGATTCAGCCACGCCGCCTCCGTTTCGCCGTTGCGATTCCGTCCAAAAGGATCCCGAGGTACTGCTGCGCGACGTCGTCCGCGCTCAGCGAGCCTTCGGGGTTGTACCAGCGCACCGCGACCCAGACGGTGTCGCGGATGAACCGGTAGGTGAGTTCGACGTCGAGGTCGGCGCGGAAGACGCCCGCCGCGATGCCGTCGGTGAGGATCCCGTTCCACAGCTCGCGGAATTCGGTGTTGCGGTCGGCGAGGTAGCCGAACCGCGGCAACTGCGTCAGGTGCTTCGCTTCGGACTGGTAGATCGCCACCTCGGCGGGCCGCCGGTGAATGGATTCGAACGAGGCCACGACGACGGCTTCGAGGGTCTCCCTCGGGCCTCTGCCTTCCGCGACGATCTCGGCGTAGGCACCGAAGAGTTCGTCGAGGAATCCGGTGAGGATCTCGTCCGCCATCGACTCCTTCGAGTCGAAATGGTGGTAGAGGCTGCCCGAAAGGATCCCGGCCGCGTCCGCGATGTCCCGCACCGTGGTGGAGACGTAACCGCGCTCGGCGAACAGTTCCGCCGCCAGGGCGAGCAGTTCGGCGCGGCGGGAACCCGGGGTGGCTTTCACTGATACCTCACGCATGCTGGGAACTCACGGACACTACCTCGCCGGTGAGGTACGAGGAGTACTCACTGGCGAGGAACACCATCACATTCGCCACTTCCCAGGGTTCCGCCGCCCTCCCCGAGACCTCGCGCGCGGTGAGTTCGGTGAGCAGTTCCTCACTGGTCACCTTGGCCAGGAACGGATGCATCGCCAGGCTCGGCGCGACGGCGTTGACGCGGATGCCGTGCTCGGCGACGTCGACGGCCGCGCACCGGGTGAGCGCCATGACGCCCGCTTTCGCCGCCGCGTAGTGCGCCTGCCCGGCCTGCGCGCGCCAGCCGATCACCGAAGCGTTGTTGACGACGACCCCGCCGTCGCCTTGGGCGATGAACCGGTTGACCGCGGCCCTCGTCGCGCGGAACGTGCCGTTGAGGGTGACGTCGATGACCCGGGACCACTCGTCGTCGGACATGTCCACTATGGACTTTGTGCCGCCGAGGCCCGCGTTGTTGATGAGCACGTCGATCCGGCCGTAGCGCTCGGCCGCACCGTCGATGAGCGCCTGGACCTGTTCTTCTTGTGTGACGTCACAGGGGATCGCGTGGACGTCGCCGAGTTCGGCTGCCTTCTCGGCGAGACGCCGTTCGTGCCAGTCGCTGAGCACGACGCGGGCGCCTTCCTCCTTGGCGCGTTTCGCCACCGCGGAACCGATCCCGGTACCGGCCGCCGCCGTCACCACGACCACCTTGTCCCGCAGGAGGCCGGCGCCTTCGGGGTATTTCGGAACCGGAATCACGGTCGTACCTCCCGGGGAAGCCCGAGCACGCGCTCGGCGAGGACATTGCGCTGGATTTCGTTGGAGCCGCCGTAAATCGTGTCGGCGCGGGTGAAGAGGAAGAGGCGCTGCCAGGCGTCGAGGCCGTCTTCCGCGAGCATGCCCCGCGCGCCGCGGACGAGCATCGCCAGCTCTCCCAGGTCCCGGTGCCAGTTCGCCCAGACCAGTTTGGACACTTCGGCCACGCCGGGCGAGGAGTCGCCGAGGGTACGGATCGCGTGCGCCCGCATGACCTCCAGGCCGACCCAGGCACGGTCGATCCGCTCGGCGACGACCGGGTCGTCCGGCGCGATCCTGGTGAGTTCCTCGAGTTCCCGGCGGAAGCCGACCTGCTGTCCGAGCGTCGCGACGCCGCGCTCGAAGGAAAGCGTGCCCATCGCCACCCGCCAGCCGTCGCCGGGTTCGCCGACGACCAGGTCCTTCGCGGTGCGGGCGCCGTCGAAGAACACCTCGTTGAACTCCGAAGTCCCGGTGAGCTGCCGGATCGGGCGGACCTCGACCCCGGGCTGCCGCATCGGGACGAGCAAATAGGACAATCCTTTGTGGCGCTTCGAGCCGGGTTCGGTGCGGGCGAGGACGAAACACCAGTCGGCCACGTGCGCGAGCGACGTCCACACTTTTTGGCCGCTGAGCACCCACTCGTCGTCTTCGAGGGTCGCGGTGGCCGACACGGCGGCGAGGTCGGAACCGGCGCCGGGTTCGGAATAGCCCTGGCACCACAGTTCCTCGACGGCCACAATCGGTGGCAGGAACCGCTTCCGCTGTTCAGGCGTGCCGAACGCGATCAGCGTGGGGCCCAGGAGTTCCTGCGCAAGGTGACTCACCCTCGCCGGCGCACCGGCCCGCGCGTACTCCTCGTGGAAGACGACCTGCTGCTCCAGCGTCGCGCCTTGTCCACCGTGCTCGACCGGCCAGCCGACGCAGGTCCAGCCCGCGGCGGCGAGCCTGCGTTCCCACTCGACACGTTCGTCGAACGCCTCGTGCTCCCGGCCGGGACCGCCCAGACCGCGCAATTCCGGCGGCAGGTTGCCCGCCAGCCAGGTGCGCACACGGTCACGAAAGCCGTCCTGGGTCACGCATGCCTCCTCTAGCCAAACCAGAGCCTGCTGCGTAGGCTACCCTACCAAGCACTTGCTAGGGAGAAATGATGCGGACTCCGCGGCACTCGGACGACGACAGAGCGCGCGCCCTGGCCGACAGGCCCCGCTTTCGACGCGGCAGGGCGCCAAATGGCGAGTTCGTCGGTCAACCGCGTCCTGGCGACACGATCGCGGCCGCGCGCAGGCCGGCGAGAAGCTAGGGAGACTTCAATGGTCGAAGGAACCATCCCGGCGACGCTCGACAGGGCCGTGGAACGCTTCGCCGGACGAGAAGCACTCGTCGACGGCGAAGTCCGGCTCACCTATGCCGAACTGGCGCGGCGGGTGCGGCAGGCGGCGCGGTTCTTCGAGGGCCACGAACGAGTCGCCATCTGTTCCCCCAACACCTGGCACTGGGTCGTCGCCGGGCTCGGCGCGCTGTACGCCGGAGCGGCGCTCGTCCCGGTCAACACCCGTTTCACCGCCCGCGAGACCATCGACGTCCTCGAGCGCGCGCGGGTTTCCGCGCTGGCGATCACCGGCACGTTCCTCGGCACGGACCGGCTGGCGGACCTCGGCTCCGCTCGCCCCGGCACCGTGGTGCGCATCCCGGTCGAAGGCGTCGAAGAACCGGTCGACGGCGTCACGGAGTGGGACGCGCTCACCGGCCTCGACAGCGACTTCGTCAGTCCCGCGGAACCGGGCGGCGTCAGCGACATCCTGTTCACCTCCGGGACCACCGGCCGCAGCAAAGGCGCGATGAGCAGCCACCGGCAGGCACTGAGCGTCGCCGAGGCCTGGGCGGACTGCGGTGGCCTGACCGAACAGGACCGCTACCTGGTGATCAACCCGTTCTTCCACAGCTTCGGCTACAAGGCAGGGATTCTCGCGGCCCTCCTGCGCGGTGCGACGATCGTCCCGCAGCTCACCTTCGACGTCCGCGGGACCTTGCGTCTCATCGAAACCGAGCGGATCACCGTGCTCCCGGGCGCGCCGACGATCCACCAGGCCCTGGTGGACGCACCGGAACGCGGGGCGCACGATCTGTCCAGCCTCCGGCTCGCCGTCACCGGGGCGGCGAGCGTGCCCGTCGCACTGGTGGAACGGATGCAGACCGAACTGAGTTTCGACACCGTGCTCACCGCGTACGGGCTCACCGAGGCCGTGGTCGCCACGATGTCCCGCCCCGAGGACGACGCGAAACTGGTGGCACATTTCTCCGGCCGCGCGACCGCGGGTTTCGAGGTGAAACTGGGCGAACACGACGAAGTCCTGCTACGCGGGCCGAATGTGATGCTCGGCTACCTCGATGATCCGGCGGCCACCGCGGAAGCCATCGACGCCGAAGGCTGGTTGCACACCGGCGACGTCGGCGTGCTCAACGACCGCGGCTACCTGCGGATCGTCGACCGGATCAAGGACATGTACGTCTCCAAGGGGTTCAACGTCTACCCGGCCGAGATCGAGCAGGCACTCGGCCGGCTGGACGGTGTCGCGGAATCCGCGGTGATCGGCGTTCCCGACGCGGTGTACGGCGAGGCGGGCAAGGCCTACATCCGGCTTCGTCCCGGAGCCGAACTGTCCACAGAGGACGTAATGGCGCACTGCAAGCGCGATCTGGCCAACTACAAGCTCCCCCGGTACATCGAGTTCGTGGCGGATCTTCCGCGCACCCTGTCCGGGAAAGTACTCAAACGTGTGTTGCGGGAGGAGAACGGATGACCGTCGAGTACGAGCGACGCGGGCCGGTGGCCGTCGTCACGATGAACCGGCCGGAGTACCGGAACGCGCAGAACTCGGCGATGACCTACGCGCTCGACGCCGCGTTCACCCGCGCTGTGGACGACCCCGTGATCAAGGTGATCGTGCTGGCCGGGGCAGGCAAGCACTTCTCCGCCGGGCACGACATCGGCACCCCGGAACGCGACGTGGACGTCTCCTTCGAGCGCAAGGCGGTCCTGTGGTGGGACCATGTCGGCGCCGAGGGCGGCGACCAGCGGTTCGCCCGCGAGTCGGAAGTCTACCTCGGCATGTGCCGCCGGTGGCGCGAGATCCCGAAGCCGACCATCGCGAGTGTGCAGGGTGCGTGCATCGCGGGCGCGCTCATGCTGGCTTGGGTGTGCGACATGATCGTCGCCTCCGATGACGCGTTCTTCGCCGATCCCGTGGTACGCATGGGGATTCCCGGTGTCGAGTACTTCGCGCATCCCTGGGTCCTCGGTCCGCGTGCGGCCAAGGAAGTGTTGTTCACCGGTGAGCGCTTCACCGCACAGCAGGCCAAGGAGTGGGGCATGCTGAACCGCGTCGTCCCCCGCGCCGACCTCGAAACCGAGACGATGGCGCTGGCGGAGAAGATCGCGGTGATGCCGCGAATGGGTCTCGCACTCGCCAAGAAGGCCGTCAACCAGGCCGAGGATCTGATGGGCCTGCGGTCCGGAATGGACTCCGTGTTCGGCCTGCACCACTTCGCGCACGCGCACAACGCCGAGATGTCCGGCGGGGATTCCCTGGGCGGTCAGGACGCGCGTTCGATGCGGGACGCGCGTTCGTGATGAACCTCGACTTGGACGAGCAGGCACTCGCTTTCCGTGACGAAGCCCGCTCCTGGCTCGCCGCGAATGTTCCCGCCGAGCCGCTGCGGTCGTTCGACACCGCCGAGGGATTCGCGCAACACCGGGCATGGGAAGCGAAATTGACCGACGCCCGGTGGTCGGTGGTCTCGTGGCCGCGCGAGTACGGTGGTCGGGACGCGAGCCTCCTGGAGTGGGTGCTGTTCGAGGAGGAGTACTACGCGGCCGGCGCGCCCGCGCGGGTCAACCAGAACGGCATCTTCATGCTCGCGCCCACGCTGTTCTCCCATGGCACGGAAGAACAGCGACGTCGCATCCTGCCGAAGATGACGCGCTCGGAAGAAGTCTGGGCCCAGGCATGGTCGGAACCCGAAGCGGGCAGCGATATCGCCGCGCTCCGGAGCACCGCGACCCGCTGCGACGGCGGCTGGCTGGTCAGCGGGCAGAAGACCTGGAGTTCGCGGGCGGCGTTCGCCGACCGGGCCTTCGGTCTCTTCCGCGGTGATCCGGATTCGGTACGGCACAAGGGTCTCACCTATCTGATGGTGGATCTGCGGTCCGAGGGGGTCACCGTCCGGCCGATCCCCCAACTGGACGGCGAGCCGGGGTTCGCGGAGATCTTCTTCGACGACGTCTTCGTCCCCGACGAGGACGTGATCGGCGCGCCGGGCGAGGGCTGGCGGGTCGCGATGACGACGGCGAACAACGAACGCGGGCTGTCCTTGCGCAGTCCCGGCCGGTTCCTCGCCGCGGCCGACAGGCTGGTCTCACTGTGGGCCGATGCCGGACGTCCCGCCCACCTGGCCGATCGGGTCGCCGACGCGTGGATCGGCGCGCGGGCCTACCAGCTGTACACCCTGGGCACGGTCACCCGTCTCGCGGACGGCGCCGAACTCGGGCCGGAATCGAGTGTCAACAAGCTGTTCTGGTCCCACCTCGACGTCACCCTGCACGAAACCGCGCTCGACGTCCTCGGCCAGGACGCCGAACTGCGCGGCCGGTGGAGCGACGGCTGGCTGTTCTCCCTGGCGGGCCCGATCTACGGCGGCACCGACCAGATCCAGCGGTCCATCGTCGCCGAACGGTTGCTCGGCCTGCCGAAGGGGGCCCGATGAGGTTCGCGCTGTCCGTCGAGCAGGAGCAGTTCTCCCGCAGCCTGCACGATCTTCTGTCCGGTTTGGACACCGATTCGGCCAATCGGTCCTGGGCGGCGGGCGATCCCGGCCCTGGTCTCAAGATCTGGCGACGGCTGGCGGAGCTCGGCGTGACCGCCCTGGCAGTCCCCGAACGGTACGACGGGCTCGGTGCCACCCCTGTCGATCTGGCCGTCGGCTTCGAACGGCTGGGTTACCACTCCGTTCCCGGCCCGTGGACCGACACCGTGGCCGTACTGCCGTCGTTGCTGGACGACGAACTGCTCACCTCGGTCGCTTCGGGCGAAACGCTGGCGTCGGTGGCGTTCGCGCCGAACGTTCCGTACGCCTTGGACGCCGACGTCGCCGACGCACGTCTCGCGGTCGAGAACGGCAGGCTGCGCGCGTTCACTCCCGGCCCGCTTTTGTCCTCCATAGACGGTTCACGGCGGCTGTTCCCGCCGGTGGCGGGCGACGACCTCGGCACGGCGCTCGACGCGGACCACGCGTTCGAACTGGGCTGCCTCGCCACCGCCGCGCACCTCCTCGGCGCGGGGCGATGGCTGCTCGACACGTCCGTCGCGTACGCCGCACAACGCAAGCAGTACGGACGGGAGATCGGTGGGTACCAGGCGGTCAAACACCTGCTCGCCGACGTCGCGACCGGACTCGCGCTGGCCGAACCGTTGCTGTTCGGCGCGGCCGTCACCCTGGACCGGCGCGACATCTCCGCGGCCAAGGTGGCGTGCGGCGACGCCGCGCACCTCGCCGCCCGGACCGGGCTACAGGTTCACGGCGCGATCGGCTACACCGCGGAACACGCGCTCGGCCTGCGGCTGACCCGGGTCCGTGCCCTGGTCGGCGCTTGGGGCACGCCACGGTTTCACCGGGAGCGGGTGCTGTCGTGACGTTCACCGCCGAGCAGGACGCGCTGCGGGACAGCGTCCGGAAGCTGCTGGACCGGGAAGCGGACCCCTGGCCGGAGCTGTGCGAACAGATCGGAGTGGCGGCGCTGGCCGTTCCCGAACGGTTCAACGGTCTCGGTGCCGGAATGGCGGAACTCCAGATCGTCGCCGAGGAACTGGGCAGAGTACTCGCCGACGTCCCGTTCCTCGGTTCGGCCGTGCTCGCCGTGCACGCCCTGCTGGCCACCGGCAACGACGAGGCCTGCGAGCGCCTGCTCCCCCGGCTCGCCGAAGGTGCCGTCGGGGCGGTGGCCTGGACCGGTGCCGACGGCCGATGGGACGTACCGGCGTGTGTCGCCTCCGAGTCCACTGTGGACGGTGAGGCACATTATGTCCTGCACGGCGACGAGGCGGAGATTCTGCTGGTCCTCGCCGGGGGTTCGCTTTACGAGGTCTCCGACGCCCCTCGCGTCCGAACCCCGGCGATGGATGAAACCCGGCGGCTGGCTCGCGTGCACTTCGACAGCGCGCCCGCCCGGCTGATCGGATCGGTCGACCTCGGCGCGCTCCGAGACGTCGCGTGCGCGGTGCTCGCCGCCGAGCAGGCCGGAGCCGCGGCACGCGCGTTCGAGCTGACGGTGGAGTACAGCAGGCAGCGGCACCAGTTCGGCAGGCCGATCGGCGGCTTCCAGGCGCTGAAGCACCGGATGGCGGACCTCTACGTCTTGGTGGAGACCGCCCGTTCGGCGGCCTACGCGGCCCCGGAGTCGAGCAGGCTGGCCGCGGTGGCGAAGGTGCATTGCTCGGAGGCGCTGGCGACGGTGACGGGCGAGATGATCCAGCTGCACGGCGGGATCGCGATCACCTGGGAACATCCGGCGCACCGCTATTTCAAGCGAGCGCACGGCGCGGCGCACCTTTTCGGTTCGCCGGGCGATCATCTCGGCCGGGTGCGCGGCTCCGGCTGAGCCAGGAACCGGGTGATGGCCCGGACGCGCTCACCGTCGAGGGTGAGGACCATCAGCCCGGCCGGGCTGTCGCCGTGGCGGCAGCGGAAGGCAGGCTGGTTGTTCGCGCGTGTCGGCGTCATGGTGAAGCCCCGCCAGACCGGCACGGCCATCGTGACGCGCAGGAAGCCGGCGATCGCGTCGAGGCCGTGGTACTCGTGCGGCGCCGGCGGCATGGCGAGCCACGCGTCGTCGGTGAGCAGGCGGATGACGCCGTCGAGGTCGCCTGCGGTGAACGCGTCGGCGAATCGCCTGGTCAGCGCGCGCTCCTGTGGTGACGGGCGGTGTGCCGCGCGGGCCCGGTGCTTGTCGAGCGAGGCGCGGGCGCGTTGGAGCATGCCCTTGATCGCGGTGTCGGTGGTAGCGAGCATGCTCGCTACCTCGTCGGCGGGGAAGCACAGGACGTCCCGCAGGACCAGGGTGGCGGCCTGTCTGGGCGGGAGGAGCTGGAGGCCGGTGATGAACGCGAGCTCGACAGCCTCACGAGTGCTGTAGCGCGCTTCGGGCCCGGGCTCACTGTCCTCGATGAGTTCGTCCGGGTACGGCTGTAGCCAGGTGACCTCGCTTCGGCGGCTGGGCTCCGGCGGGTCGAACGGTGGCACCGGCTCGGGCGGGCGACGGCGACCCGCGTCGCGCAGGACGTTGAGGCAGCGGTTGGTGGCGATGCGGTACAGCCAGGTGCGGAGCGAGGAGCGGCCCTCGAAGCCGTCGAGGCCGCGCCAAGCGGCGAGCAGTGTCTCCTGGACGGCGTCCTCGGCGTCGGCGAAAGAGCCGAGGATGCGGTAACAGTGCAGGTGCAGCTCGTGACGGTAGGTGTCGGCGAGCTCGCGAAACGCCCGCTCGTCCGTGGTCCTGGTGCTCACCGGCCGATCTTGTCACGACCTTTTCGCCGCGCACCGTTCCGTTTCGGGCAAGGGCGGTGTCCAACCTGGTGACCGTCGACGAAAGGAACCGTCATGACCAGCCCAGCTTTGGACGCCGCGCTCTCCTACCACCGAGCCTGGACCGGCAAGGACTTCGAGACCGCGATGACCTACGTCGCCGACGACATCGTGTGTCACGCGCCGTCCGGACGCCTTGACGGCGCGGAAGCGTTTCGCGGGTTCATGGGGCCCTTCACCCGGATCCTGACCGGCTCGACCCTGCTCGCGGCATTCGGGGACGAGACGACGGCGTTGCTGATGTACGACACGGCGACCTTGCCGGTGGCGAGCGCGCCCGGGGCCGAGTTGGTGACCGTGCGGGAGGGGAAGATCGTGGAGATGCGGATCGTGTTCGATCGGGCTCCTTTCGACGCGGCTCGGGAGGCGGCGGCGGGGTCATAGGGCATGGTGGGTCGTTAGTGCGGATTTGGCTGGTGAAGGGAAGGGCGACGGTGGCGTGGCCGCCGCGTGTACGCATTCACCTGACGGTGAAGGCCTCCTTGCCTCCCCTGAGGGTAGGGAAAAGGGCCTTCGCCACCACCTCTGTGATCCCTGGTGACACTGGGACGTACGTGACGGCGGCGCCCCGCCTGAAGTCTGTGAAGGCCGCGGTCACTGTCCCTCAGACGCAAGCGCCCGCGTGGGACTTATTGAGGGGTCAGGCAAAGGTGGCGTGCCCGGGCGCGGGCCGCTGTCCGGCCCGATGCCGGACCGCATCTCTCACCGCGTGGATTTCGGTGCGTTGAATGACCCGAATCCACACGGTCCAGTGCGCCAGCCTCGGTGACCGACGCGAACTTTGCCGTACCCCTTCACTAGAAAGCGAATCCACACTCACCCCATCTGCGACCTCAGACCGCGTTCGGTCATCTATTTGTGGTCGCTCGCCGCGAGGCGCGTTCTCAGCAGGCCGCAAGCAGGCGACCGATTGCGGCGTGCCCGGGGCGCGTTGGTCAGAAGGGCGGGGTGTCGTCCTCCTCCACCGTGCGTGGGTCGTGCAGGGGCTCTGGTGTTGCCTGGTAGGTGTGTCCGCTGGGGGTGGTGATGGTCATGCCGCCGTTGC
>NZ_MQUQ01000013.1 GCF_001953865.1 Amycolatopsis coloradensis | reverse complement strand
CCGACGAACCGCTCGCCGGGCGCGTCGGCGGTGAAGTCCCGGCCGATCACAGCCGGTGCTGGTGCGACGGCCGTGTCCTGCTTGGTCAGCGAGCGACGCCGTCGCCGGGTGATGCCGGTGATCCCGCGTTCGCGCATGATCCGCTCGACGCGTTTGTGGTTGACCCGCCGGCCACGGCGACGCAGTTCGACGGTGACCCGCGGGCGGCCGTACGCGCCACGATGCTCGGTGTGGACCTCGGCGATCTCCGTGGCCAGCTGGTCGTCCTGGGCGGCTCGTTCGGCCCGTGCGGGGGCCGCGGTGAGCCATTCGTAGAACCCAGGGCGACGGACCTCAAGGACTCGGCACAGCCGGGCGACGCCGAAAGTGGCGCGGTGTTCGGAGATGAACCTGTAGCTGTGGGTCAACGACCCATCTCCTTGGCGAAATAGGCGGCTGCCTTGCGGAGAATCTCCTTCTCCAGCTCCAGTTCCGCCACCCGCTTGCGCAGCGCACGCAGCTCGTCCTCCGACGCCGCCGAGGCCGCATCGGACGGCTTCGCCTGGCCGCGTTCGGCGATCTTGACCCAGTTGCGCAGGGTCTCATGGTTCACCCCGAGGTCGCGGGCGACCTGACGCAACGGACGGTCCGAGGAACGGACCAACTCGACCGCGTCCTTGCGGAACTGCTCCGGATACTTCGACGAACGTGACACGGGGACATCCTTCCCCAGACCACTGTCTGGGATCAGGGTGTCCGGTCCACAGGGGCAACCTCACACTCACCCTCCCCGGGAATTCCGTGCCGGAGAAGCTCGCGCATTTGGGCGGCTTACGAGGCGGTGTGCGAGCAGGCCTGCGACGGCGGGTTTTTGCGACGGGAGGGACGACACTCCATCGCTTGATATAAATAGAGAATCCCCAAAACAATGCTGTTTTGGGGATTCTCTATTTACCCTGAAGTCTAGTCGGATTCCGTTGTCTGATCAAGTTTTGAGCCTTTTGACTGGCGGCGTGAGCTCCAACCATGCAGTGCGGCTAGCACCAATCCTGCGCCAAGTGCTCCCATGCCTCCCGCCAGCCATGGTATCTGGTCGTAGACTAGAATGCTAAGTAGAATGAGTAGTAGGTATACGGTAACGGCGATTGCGTAAAATCGTCGCCGTCGAGACGCCGTCTTGTTTTTCTCTGTCACAACAAATCCTTCAAACCCTTGACGAACTTCCCACCCGCCCCGAACGCGCCGAGAGCACCGCCGCTGAGACCGTCGTCGCGAACTTCTTCCCGTGTGCCGCCGCCGATCGATGATCCCAGTCCGGCGCCAGCGGCACCGCCGAGTCCGCCCATGACGATACCTGCACCCACGCACCCTGCGCCTGCGGTCAGCGGGCAGGAGGCGGCGAGTCCGCCAACGACTATCCCGCCCACGAGTCCCCCGACCGCTGCACCCCAGGTAGATCCAGTGCTCCCGCCGGTGGGGTCGCTGTTGTTGATGGGGTCAGCTTGGGAGTAGGCGTACGAGTTGCGTTCTTGGCCAGTGGGGTCCGGGGCGGTGAAGCGGCCCCAGGTGGGGTTGTAGTAGCGGTAGCCGAAGTGGTTCTGGCCGTTGCGCAGGGTGTAGCCACCGAGGTAGCGGAACCGGTGGATGGCGCTTGCGCCGGTCACGGTGACAACGCCGTACGGGTTGTAGGTGAACGTGGCGGTCACCTTGCCGGTGGTGTCGAGGGTGGCGAGGACGCTGCCTTGGTTGTCGGTGATGAAGTTGAAGCGGGCTTCGCCGACTTTTTCGGTGATGAGCGTACCGCGAGGGTCGCGGGCGACGCTGGTGCGTACCCCGTTCTCGGCGACGGTGGTGAGGCCGACGGCGGTGTTGGTGAACACGCGGGTGGTGGTGTTCCCGTTGAGGTTCTCAGTGATCGTGCGCGGTTGTGTTTGGTCGGTGGTGTCGTAGTCGGCTTTGAACGTCTCAGTGCCGCTGCTGGTGCTGCGCAGCAGCTGGTTGGTTGCCGAGTACTCGTGCGCCATACTGGACACGCTCGCGCTGGTGAGGTTCCCGGCCTTGTCGTAGCCGAGATTGTCCCCGTCCGCCGCGGTGAGCTGGTTGGCGGCGTTGACGGTGTGCGCCGTGCCAGCGAGGTTCGTGATGTTGTCCGCGTTGTCCACCGTGAACGACGTCGAGCCCGCTGTCTTGAGGTGCTTGAGCGCGTCGTAGGTATAGGCGGTGGTGGTACCTGCGATGGTCTTGGACTGCAGCTGGTCGCTGTCCACCCCGTTACCGAGGGTGTAGTTGTAGGTGGCCTTGAGCAGCTCGGTGCCGCCGGTGTTCTTCGCGGTGAGACTGGTCAGCCTGCCGGCTTTGTCGTAGACGTTGGTCTGTGAACCGGCTCCCGGGAATGTGCTGCTGATACGTCGATCGGCGTTGTCGTAGCCGAATGTGGTGGTCTGTCCGAAGGCGTCCTTGAGGGAGGTCAATCGGTAGGCAGCGTCGAAGGCGTAGGTGTGGGTGCCCGCCGGGTCGGTTAGCGAGGTGAGGTTGCCCGCCTGGTCGTAGTTATAGGACACCGTTTCCGTCGCGCCGCCCTGGGTGCGTTTCGCCGACGTGATCAGGCTGCTGGACGGGTAGGTGTCGTACGTGAAGCGTGTTGTGACACCCGGTGTGGAGCGGGTGACGAGGTTACCGAGTTCGTTGTAGGTCATGGACTGCAGCGTGGTTCCGCTGCTGCTGATCGCGACGACGCGGTCGAGTTTGTCGTAGGCGTAGTCGACGCGTTTGTTGTTGCCGTTGGTCACGCTGGTGATGCGGGAGAGCGAGTCGTAGCCGATCCGGGTGACGCCGAGGGGCTCTGGTGGGGTTACCGTGGTGAGGTTCCCGGCTTGGTCGTATCCGAACGTGGTCCTTTTGCCGTTGGCGTCGAGGCGGAAGTCCAAGAGATTTTTCGGGCTGCTATACGACCGGTAGTCAAGATTTGCGTCGAGCTGGACTGAGCGGACCTTGGTGACGTTGCCCGCACGGTCGTACTCGCGGGTGATCTCGTTGCCGGCGGGGTCTTTCACCGATGTCGGAAGGTTCGGCAACGCCGTGTTGGTGTAGCCGATGGTGCTGGTCGCCCCTGTCGGCAGCTTCGTCGAGATCAGATTGTTCAGGGTGTCGTACGAGCCGGTGGTCGAGTTGTTGAGACCGTCCGTGGTGGTTTGCAGATCGCTGTTGGCCGTCCAGGTCTGAGACTGGGTGTGGCCGAGGGCGTCCTGTGCGGAGATCTGCCTACCCTCGATCTCTTCGAACGTGTAGATGGTCTTGTTCCCGTTAGGATCGGTGTAGGTGGTCTTGTCGGCGACGGGTGTGTCATAGGCGAAACTCGCCGAGACAGCTCCAGCCTGCCGCGGCACCGTCAGCTTCGTGACATCCCCATAGTTGCTGAACTCCACGCTCCAGCTGCGGTCGATCTGGTCCGTGATGGTGGCGATCTGGCCGTCAGCGTTGTAGGTGAACGACACCGCCTTGCCGTCCCGGTCAGTCAAACGGGTCAGCCGGCTATTGGCGTCGTAGGTGTACTCACCGGCGACGGCGCCGCTTGGATCGGTGATCTTCGTGATATGCCCATTGGTCGTGACGAACGTCGTGACCCGTCCTTGGGTGTCGGCCATCGACGCCAGCGATCCGTCGCTGTTGTAGAAGTAGGTGATGGTGTTGCCGTTGCGGTCGGCGCGATTGAGCAGCCAGCCATCAGCGTTGTACGACCACGTCTCCCCACTGTCGAAGAACCTGGCGGTGTACGACCCACCCACGTTCTTCGTCATCGACGCGCGAACGCCGTTACGAGCCACGCCATAGGTGCCGTCCGCATTACGAGGGAACGTGGCACACGCGCCCCCGTCAACCGGCATCAGCACCTCGTTGGTGCGCAACTCCAGCCCCATGTCACGGCCGGCGTTGAGATGCCATTCCCCGTAGTAACCGTAGGAGTGCCGCAGGTTCATGTTCAGCCCTGTGCCTCGCACCGTGAGGTCACGATGGTCGATCCAGAGGTTGCCGTTGGCGAGGTTCACCCCGGCCTGCAACCGGTCACTGATCTTGAACCGCTCCATCGAGTAATCCGGTAACACCCCCCACGACGAAGACGTGCACGCCCAACTCTGTGCCCCGCTCTCCGAAACCGGTGCCGGTCTTGACTTTTGGGCACGCCCCGCAGGCGGAGCGCCGCCCACCACAGCCCGGTTCACCTGCCCCGGAGTCCACGCCGCAGCAGGCACCGACACCGCCTCGTCGGCAGGCGCGGCGGCCGCTGGAACCACGACAATCAACGGGATCGTGGCAGCGACCGCTGCCACCACCCCAACACTAAAAGAGCGCAGCACAAAGCCGCGTAGCGAACTGCGTCGCATCAAAAAACCTTTCCGCGAGTCAACCCCAAGAACCGCCCCGACTCGAGGCACGCGAATGCCCCCAACAGTCACGCTATCCCTTGAAGAACCACAAGTGAACCTCGCGGACCAGAGACCACTCGAACAGCCCAATGTTCTCGCCTTACACAGCATCTGCAAATTCTGCCCAGACAACCGGGGAAGCGCCGAACCTGTTTCTGGCGCCCTTCCTCGATAAAGAGGAAGATGTCCGCCACCGTATGCTGGGTAACATCAGCCGCAGGGATTGATGCGCTTGGCAATCGCGGGGGAAGCGGCGCCGATTCGTCACCTGTTTGCGCTGAAGATCACATGTTTGATTCTAATGGCCAAAATTGGAATGTCGGGACGGAAACTTAAATTAGGAACGTTCGAATGTCACAAACGTGATGCGGGACCCGTTGGCATGCTGTGTCCGCATTGTCACGCTGAGATCGAGGCGGGGGAGAAGCAAAGGTGTCGTAGACATGAACACCAGTGACCTGCGGAACGTGAATGAAAACTACAAGCTTTCCCGGCGGCGGACAAGACGGCGCCTGAGACGCCCTCCGCCCTTGCCGTTGTGGGCGCGGCCGTATCCGCGCTTGAACCCGTAGGCCCGGTAGTGACCGTCATCGAAATGGTCACTATCCACCTTGCGGACGCCACGGTGACGACGACAGGCGCTCATACCCGGCATTGCCTTCCCCATCTCAGTTGAG
The DNA here is from genome assembly GCF_001953865.1 of Amycolatopsis coloradensis. Taxonomy (GTDB): domain Bacteria; phylum Actinomycetota; class Actinomycetes; order Mycobacteriales; family Pseudonocardiaceae; genus Amycolatopsis; species Amycolatopsis coloradensis. Next base: position 18,190 of record NZ_MQUQ01000013.1, on the reverse strand, counting down.
CCGACACTCTCCCCGCGACGCTTTCGCACAGAGGTCTGCGGTGCGCAGGGTAGGGATCGGAGTTGTCACCATTGATGCTTCCGTCAAGGCACGAAGTCAAGTCCGTCAAGGACGATATCTGGCCAGCGCCAGCTATCGCTGGCAATGACGCGCAGCGGGGCAAAACCGTCCGCGCGCGAAGACCCCGCCGCCGTAAACCCACAACGGGGCACGGCTCGTGACTGCCGCGCCCCGTAGTGGGCTTTGTTGTCGGCCTCGGGCACCTGTTACCTGGTGTCGGAGGGTGCTTCCGCGGGTTCGGGCTGGGACAGGGTGCCCCAGAGGCCGATGGCGCCGACGCCCTCGGCGTACACGATGCCGCTGTCGTGGACGGCCTGGATGACTACGAGGTACCGCAACCGATAGGGGGCGCTGACGAAGGTGTTGTAGTGGCTGGCGAGCACGAACGCGGACCGGAAGACATCCCGGGTCACGTCCATGCTCGGGGCGTCGGCGGTGCCGTGATCGCTGTGGGGCAGGCCCGAGATCGTGATGTGGATCTGGTTTTGCGGGCCGGATTCGTCCGCTGCGACGGCGAACTCGGCGTCGGCGTGGATCATGTCGTCGTCCTGGACGTCGACGAGGTCCTCGCGGATGCGAGTGGCGATGTCCCGAAGCGGCATTTCGGCGGTCTTGTCGTAGAAATCGCCCACGATCGCCACGGGGGCGGGTGCTGGTTCGGTCGCCGGGGCGCCGGTGCCTTCTATGGTGGTCATGTTCTGTTTCCCTTCCTTGTTTTCCTGTTTCCTGCGGGTGCAGGTCGTCTGTTGTGGACAGTCGTGACCAGCTCACGCCACGTGGGTGTGTGGTCAGCGGGCGGTGTCTCTCCGGGGTTAGCGGCGCAGGACGTTGACGCGTTCGCCGCCGATGAGGGGTTTGTCTTCTGGTCCGGCGAAGTGGTCGGCGATCCAGACGGGGCGGTGATCTTGTCGGCTCGGGTAGTACTGATTGCGCCAGTGGCCGCGCACGACCCAGCTGTGGTGGTACTCGCGGGTGCCCGCGCCGACGTCGCCCTGGGAGCGGTCGGCGGGCGTGGTGCGGGCGCGCCGGAGGTCGACGAGGCGGACGGCTGTGTCGAGGGCGGGGTCGTAGCGCTCGACGCGGCGGCGGGCGGCGCGGGGCGCGCGGGTGCGTTCGGAACGCACGAGGGTCTGGCCCAGCAGCAGCCAGGTGGTGAGGATGGTGCGCTGGAGGACGATCTGCGCGTCGATGTCGACGGCGGAGGTCCCTTCGGCCAGCGAGCTGGGCCAGCCCTTCATCTCGGTGAACAGCATGGGGATCAGGCCGCACCACTCGTAGCCGTGCGGCGGGGCGAACGACGGCGGAATCGGTGCGCGTTCGGCGTTACGCAGGAACGTGGCCAGGATGTGTCTGGCACCTTGGTCGACGGTGTCGTCGTGGCTGGCGGGTTTGTTGTCCGGCGTGGGTACCGGCAGGTTCAGCGCGGCGGCTTTCCGCATCTGGGACAGGGCGTAGTCGCGGGGCAGGCGGGCGAGCCTGCGCCCCACCTCGACCGCTGGTGGCTCGGGATCGGGGACGGTGCCCCAGGCCTGTACCCACAAGCCGCCGCGTCCTGGGCCCCACGAGACAACAGAGACCGCGTCGTGCCGGGCGTTCGCGGTCCCGGCGACGGGCGGGTGCTCGTAGACCAGGAACCCTACGGGGGCGGGCAGGTCTTCGGGGTGGAGGCGGTAGTCGGTCAGGGTGGTCGCTGCGTGGCTCGCGAGGTCGGTCAGGTTGGCGGAGACGTAGAACAGCTCAGCGGCTGGCAGTTGGGCGCGGAGCGTGTCCGTGATCGTGGCGCCGACGTCGTCCAGCGGCGGGAACGCGGGCTCTCCCGCCGAGTCCTCGGGCCGGGGGCCGACGAAGAACCGGAACCAGTTGCCCGCCCCGTCCGTACCGGGGTCCCGGGCCCATTCGGTCATCCGTGCCCGGATCTCGGGTACGTCGTACGCGGTGACCACCGAAGCCATCGGAGGTCACCGCCCCGGTTCGGTGGCTGATGCCGCAAGCGTGGTCTCGATGTTCCGCCGCAGGAAGCGTGGCGCGCCGGGATGATCGATCAGGTACGCCAGCATGTGCGAAACCGGAGCAGGGGCGGCGTCGAGTGCCAGCGAGGCCAGGGCGTCGGGATGCCGTTGGTGCAGTTCGTCGATCGCCGTCGGTGCCAGGGGGTACCAGAGATCGCGGATCTCGTAACGGCCGTCGTCTCCGGGACGGACCACGCGCGAAGGGGAATCGTCGTCCCCTCCTCCCACAGCGTCGTGGATTTCCAGGGCGTCCCCGGACCAGGTGAAGCGGTACTGGGCGGCGCCGTAGAACGACTCCAGATAGATCCCGATCCAGCGCGCGACGGCAGGACGGCATCGCAAGCCGATTTCGGCGTCGCACTTCAGGTTGTGCAGGGTGGGGAAGCGGGCCCGATCGCCAATGACGCCAGGTGGCGTCTCGTCGGAGGGGATGATGCCGGGGAATGCCGGTTTATATGGCATCGCGACCCACACTTCTTTGTCCGGCACCCCCGGGTCCGCTGTGCAGTGGCCATGAACGGCAGCGTGGTTTAACACCATGGATGACACATTCCCTCCGGTAGCCCCTGCGCTTAATTCGCGCAATGACATGTCCAGGGACGCTCCATGCATGTCGATATGTCAAGCGTTGTATAGGTTTTGCCTCGGCAACCCCCGAGATATGGCGATGCTTTCTGGAATGCCTGACCGGCGGCGAGCTGTACACCGTCACCACTAAGTAGGCTGCAATCTAGAGAAAATCTCGGCGGCGCCTGTCGTCCGGTGCGTGACTGGACGACAGGCGCTTCCTCGCGGCTAGCCGTTGCGAGAGGTTGGTGTTGCCCACGTTCGCGCACTCGCGGCGTGGGCGGCACATTCCATGACGCGGTACCTTTTTCCTTCATGGTGCGGGTCGTGTGGCACCCGCGTAGTCGTCGTGGGGATGGCGGTATTCGTCGATTTGAACAGGCTGGCCGAAGGTGGGGGCGTTCACCATCTTTCCCTGCCCGATATAGATCCCCACGTGCCGGATTTTCGAGGGTGGGCCGTAGAAGACGAGATCGCCTGGGAGGAGTTGCCCATCGGGTACTCGTGGTCCGGCGTGGTACTGGGTGTGTGCGGTGCGGGGGAGTGAGATCCCGGCCGCGTTATAGGCGGCTTTGGTGAGGCCTGAGCAGTCGAATCCGCTGTCTCCGTTCAACGGGCCGTTGCCGCCCCACACGTACGGCAACCCGCGCTGCCCGCACGCGTAGTTGATCGCGGTCATCGCGGCGGCGTTCGGTGCCTGGATGTCGTTGCAGTCACTAGTCCCGGTCCTCGCGGGTGCGGGCTGGCAGCGGACCCCGGAGACCGCGGTGACGATCGTGCGCGCCGTGTCCTCGTGTTGGGCGTAGGCGTTGGGGAATCCTGAGCCCTGCACGGTCTGTGCGGCGTCGTTGACGCTCATGGCCTGCCAGTCCGGTGTGGCGGCGAGGCGCTCGAAGAACTTGGTCGCCGCGTAGGTCGGGGTGGTGACCTGCTGGGCGGTGCCCCAGCCCATCGAGGGGCGTTGCTGGAACAGTCCGAGGGAGTCACGGTCGCCGTAGTGCAGGTTGCGGAGCTTGGATTCCTGCATCGCGGCGGCGATCGCGACCACCCAGCCCGGTTCGGGCACGTTCATCTGCTTGCCGACCGCGACGATGGTGGCGGCGTTGCCCATCTGCTCGGCGGTCAGGCCCGGCACCGTGCCGGGCGGCGTTCCGTCGGTCGTACAGAGCAGCGAACTCGCGCCGTTGCCGCCGGACAACGTGCTGACGATGCCGGCTATTCCGGCGCCGATGAGCAACGGGATGGCGAGGACCACGGCGGCGACGGCGGCCCCGAGTTTGCTTCCCATGGCTGGATCGCGCTCCTTTCACAGCGACAGGACTTGTACAGGCGAATCGGCGCTCCGGGTCAGTGCTCGCCGCGCGCGATCCGGTTCGGCGTTGCCCGCGGCGGGATCGGACTCGGTGGTGGCAGCCGGTACGGCGAGGCCACCGCGACGTCGCCGCTCTCGCCGTCCTCGGTGCCGGGGCCGGCCGGTGGTGCCAGGCCGGGCCAGGCGTCGGCGAGGTCGGCGAGGCTGTAGCGGGGGCCGGCGCGATCGGCGCGGGCTGAGGTCAGTGGCAACCACACCGCCTCGGCCGGGCTCGGATGCGGTGCGGTGGGGGTGAGCAGGTCGGCCGCGGCGGTGGCCACCGGCACCGTGTGAGGGTCGTCGAGTCCGGCGTGCACCCGGGCCAGGGCGGTGCGGGCTCCGGCTTCACGTCGGGTGGTGGGCAGCCACACCAGCACCGGCGTCGCGATCCCGGTCGACTCGGCTAGCCGCGCGTATCCGGCCAGCTTCCGCCCGACCTTGGTCAGGGACTCGGTGCCGGTGTCGAATTCGAGAAACCACTCCACCTCACGGTGGCTGGTGCGCCAGCGGCCGTAGCCGTCGGGGATGACGAGGTCGCCGAAGTGACGGGCGCAGCGCGATTCCGACCACCACGCCACCAACGCCCCGGCAGGTCCTCCCTTGCGGGTGCGGGCGATCAGAGAAGTGAAGAAGTCGTTGACGCCGACGGTGTGGGCGAGGCGCTGGTTGTGGGCGATGCCCATGGCGCGGTCGTGCCGGTAGCCGAGTTCCTTGACTTCGAGGCCGTGTTCAGCGGCGAGCACGGCGGCACCGGCGGGGCCGAGGACGTAGTGCATGGGGGCGGACCCGAGTTGCTGGAATGGCTGGAACCGCGATACCGCACGCCAGAGGTAGAGATCCCGTACCCGCTGGCGTGCCGACCGGCCAGACGGGAAGGCGGCGTCCTGGATCTGGAAACTCGTCAGGACCCGGTGTTCGTGCAGCAATGCCAGGAGCCATTTGTCGCGGGCGGTGAGTCGGGAGGCGAGCATGGCCTGGTGCTCAACGGAACTGGCGGCTCGGGCGGTGTGACGTCCGGGCAGGTGATCCCGCAAGGTGTGCTGGCGGGTGGTGGTCGTGATCAAGGGGCGCTCCCTGGTTGTCAACAGGCTGTGGACAAGTGCTGTGGGCAGGTCGGCGCAGGCCCCTGCCGAGAAGTTGGGGAGTGTTGCTGTTTTCTTGTGGTGCGAGGGAAATCCGCGTTGTGCGGGTCTAGGGGCGGGTGCGGCGTGGGTCGGTCCGGGGCGGCCGGGTCGGCGGAATCCGGTGTCCGGCCTGCGTCGCGGTGGTGGCCGCTGGGCTTCCGGTGCAGGGTGTCGCGCCGCTCTCGCCGGTCGTGGTGTTGTGTGCGCGGCGCTGGGCGCGGAGCACGGCTCGGATTTCCCGGGCCCGTCCGGGGATGGGTTCGGGCAGGGGCGCGGTGGTCATGGTGAAGGGCTCGGTTTCCTCGCCATGCACGACCAATCGTGCGGCGGCGTGGTAGACGCCGAGGTGCGATAGGTCGTGTTCCGACAGCCGGGGTGTGGTGTGACGTGCGAGTTCGCGGGCGTCTTCGGGGGATGCGGAGTAGATGATTTTGTTGCGGGCGTTGGTGGAGAGTCCTTCTTTGAGTTCTCGCGACAGCTGGCCGAGGTGCTGGTGGGCCAGGATGAATCCGTTCCGGAACGCGCGGGATTCGGCGAGCATGTCTTCCATGGGGTAGGGGAGATTCAGGAAGTTGTGGCATTCGTCGATCACGGTGTGCGCGTCGGGGCGCAGGCGTTGCGGGACGCGGGCACGGGCGGTGGTGGCCTGCCAGGTGCGCGCCACGACCAGCGAGCCGACCAGCCGCGTGGTCTCTTCCCCGAGCGACCCTTTGGGGATGCGGACGAGGCAGATACCGCCTTCGTCGAGAACCTGGGCCATGTCCACTGTGGAGCGTCCTCCGGCGATGGCTTCTTTTACGAAGGGGCGCAGCAGGAACGCGCGGAGTTTGTTCATCAGCGGCGAGATCACCTGGGAACGGCTGGAGTCGGTGAGTTCGTCGTACCACTCCCAGAACCCGCGCAGCACCGGGTCGGTCAGGCCGGTGGTGATGCGGGAGCGGAACGCTTCGCTGGTGAGCAGTTTCGGCAGGTCGGCCAGGGTCGGCACGGCTTCCTGGGCGCGCAGGGTGAGGCAGGCGGCGCGCATGAGGTCGTCGGTGCGCGGTCCCCAGAACGCGCTATACACGCGGCGGAAGACGGAGACGAGGTTGTCGACCTCGCGGTCGGTTTCCCCGCCTTCCAGGGGGTTGATGATGGGTGGTCGGTGCCGGGAGTCGGCGTCGAACAGCACCACCCTGTCTGCTGCGCTGCGGGGGAGCCGGTTGAGGATGTCGGTGACCAGGTCGCCTTTCGGGTCGATCAGGACGACACCACGGTTTGCGTCGATGTCGTCGAGGATGATCTGGCCGAGCAGGGTGGACTTCCCGGAGCCGGTCGGTCCGATCAGGTGCAGGTGGTAGCGGGCGTCGGCGAGCCGCAGTCCGACCGGGCGGGCGTGGCCAGTGTCGGACTGCCCCAGGGGCATCACACCCGGTCCCGGGGTGGGGATGCCGGGTGGTGGGGCTACGGCTTTGGCTCCGGCGCGTTCGACGCCGGGGATCTCGGCGTCGGTGGGCAGGTGCGCGAGTGCCGCGAGTTCGGGCACGGAGAGCAGGTCGCCGCGGGCGAGGCGCCGGTCGGCGAGGGCGCGGGCGGGCCGGTGGAGGCGGGTGCGGGTGTAGTGGTTGTGGTCGGTGTAGGCGGCGAACGCGGCGGCCAGCGCGTGCGCCCGCCCGCGTGCGGTGGCGCGAGCCTGCCGCGCCAGGTCACCGTCGGCGTCGGCGGGAAGGTCGGTGGCCACGGCGTACCGGATCACCGTCTCGTACTGCGACCCGCGCTGCTTACCCACGATCGCTTTGTTCTGTGTCGAATATTCGATCGACAGCTGCGGATCCTGGCTGATGCGCCGCGAGTCCGGGGTCCGGCGAGCGCGGGTGGCGCTGACGCCTGGGGTGATCGCGTCGAGGATCCGTCCCCCGAGTCGTCCTGCGGAGCCGTGGTGGACCCGGCGGGCGGCGCGGCGGGCTTGGGCGACGCGGCGGCCGGTGACCGGGCGGGCGAGGATCTGCACGCAGGCGCGCTCGTTACGGCCGAGCCCGACCGGCGCGCCGAGCAGACCGCGGATCGGGTCGGCGTCGAACCCGGTGCGGATCGGGAAGGCCTCGGAACGGGCCAGCCGCAGCTGCCCGCCCACGGTGATCCGCCGGCGCCCGGTCTCCAGCGTGGGAAACGGTGAGGTCGCCGGGGCGGTGCGGGTGTGGGAGCCGGGCCAGGCGGCCTCGATGGCGCGTTCCACCAGTGATGGGGGGATGACGCCGGGGACCCACAACTGGACGGTGACGCCGTGCTCGCCGAACACGTACTCCATCGCCAGGTGTGGTTGCCCGGTCCAGAGCCGCCGCCAGGCGGGGCGGAGGAGGCCGACGAGGTTGGACCAGACCGCGGCGCCGCCGGCGGGATCGACGGTGGGCGGGGCGAGCACGGTGATCCCGCGAGCATCGGCCAGCAGCGCGGTGTGGCGGCGAGTGCGCCACCAGCGCCGCGCCACGGCCACGCCCGCCACCGCGAGGATCAGGACCGGGACGGCGACCGGCCCCCAGGTCAGCGCCCAGCCGCCCACGGCGGCGAGCAGGCGACCGGTGACACCACCGGGGTCGCGCAGATAGTCACTCACCCCGCTCTGGGACGGCGGGAAACCCGCGGTGTGCATGACCATGACGAACTCTCTTCCGGGAAACGCTTGTGAGACAGGCAAAAACGGGACGCGGTACGAGGTCTGGATCACGCGGTGTCGAGGTCGATCTGTCCCGCGTCGCCGAACTCGTCGCCGCCGGTTTCGGCATCGGTGACGGGCTCGGCGGCGCTCCCGTTGGTGCCGGCCGGGCCGAGGTCGATGTAGGCGTCGGCGAGGCCGCTGGCGGCGGCGTCCGGGTCCTGTTCGGCGAACCGGGCCAGCTCAGCGGGGTCGGTGGTGATCAAGAAGTTCTCCGTGGGCGAGGCCAGCGACTGGAACGCCACCCGCTGCGTGCCCGAGGACAGCAGGCCCTGTCCGCGGTCGGCCGAGAGCAGGAACCGCCGCTCTCCGGCGGAGAGGTCGAAGGCCTCGACGATCTCGTCGATGGCTTGCGGTGCCGTGCGCAGCAACGCCTGGGTGGCGGCGTTGCTGACGATGGCTTTGCCCAGATCACTGCCGAGCAGGTCAGCGGCGTCCTGGGTGGCCACGGTGAGCCCGCACCAGTGTTTGCGGGCTGCTTTGGCCAGGCGCAGCAAGAACAGCGCGGCGACGGGGTGGCGCATGAGGAGCCCGGCTTCGTCGACCACGACCAGCCGGGGCCGGCGGTCGGCTGGGTTCGAGACGCGTCGCCAGACGGTGTCGAGCACGAGCAGGGTGCCGATGGTGCGCAGTTCGTCGGGCAGGTCGCGCAGGGAGAACACGACGAGGTGCCCGTCCGGGGCGGCGCTGGTGGGCCCGTCGAAGAGGTCGCCGAAACTGCCGTCGACGAACGGGTGCAGCCGGGCGGCGAGATCGGCGGCCATCGCGCTATCACCGTCGCCGGTGGCGGCGAGGACGTCGCGCAGGTCGCGCAGCAGCGGCGCCGGGCGAGTCCAGGTGCGGGCGTCACCGGTGATGCCCGCACGGCGGTAGGTGGCGGTGATCGCGGTGTCGAGCACGGCGCGTTCGGCGGCGGTGACCTCCGTGCCGAACAGCACGGCCAGGACGGTGTGCAGGAACAAGCTGCGCCGCTTGAGAGCGTCTTGTGGCGCGGTGCGGCGTCCGTTCGCGCCGAGGTGCACGGGCAGGTCGAAGGGGTTCAACCGGACTCCGCCCGCGCCGAGGTGGACGTAGGTGCCGCCGACCTGGGAGGCCAGCCGCGCGTACTCGTCTTCGGGGTCGATGACGAACGCCTGCACCCCGTGCGTTGCCCACCCGTTCTCGTAGTCGCCGAGCTGTCGGTAGAGGCTGCGGAGGGTTTCGAGCTTGACGAAGTAGCTCTTGCCGGCGCCGGAGCGGCCGAGGACGGCCATGTTGTAGTTGTCGCAGGTGAACCGGTCCCAATGGACCAGCCCCGAGCTGCCGACGTTGTAGCCGTAGAGGACCCCGGAGGGGGCGGAGGTGGTCGGGTCGGTCGGCGGGAGGTCCGGCGAGGTGAAGGGGTAGGCGGCGCTGACCGCGGCGGTGTCGAACGTCCTTGTCAGACCGAGCTGGTCGAGCCCGAGCGGCAGGGTGCTCACCCAGCCCTGCAGCGCCCGGTAGGTGGCGGGTTTCGCGTCCAAAAGCAACGACGCGCACAGTGACCGCAGCGCGGAGACTTCCTCGGCGAGCGAGGCTTCGTCCGGGGCGTGCACGGTGAGATACAGGCCGAAGCGGAACAGGCGTCCGTCGCCGCGGGCGATGCTGCGCGAGAGGTCGGCGGCGTCCTCGGCGGCGGCGTCGAGGTCCGGGTCGTCGAGCCGGTCATGCCGCGCGTTGTGCCGGCGGGACGATTCGAGTTTCGCGCGTTGCTTGCGCAGGCCGCTGGCCGCGGTCGCAGGGTCGACGGGCTGGACGTGGACCGAGACGTCCAGGCGCGCGGGGTAGGTCAGCAGCGGGGCGAGCCAGCCGGAGTAGACCTCCTGGGGATAGCCGGTGATCCCGAACGAGGCGACGAGTTCGTTGCCGACCTCGAGGTACCGGGCGGACACCGACAGCGAGTCCGGGGTGAACGCTCCCGCCGACCCGGACTGGGTCGGCGTGCCGTGGTTTCTGGTGCGTGCCATCAGGGTCTACCTGCTTTCGATCTCGTCGTCGTAGTCCCAGTCCTCGTCCTCGGACAGCCACGGGCCCGGCGCCTGCGAGCGTCCGGAGCGCGGCGTGGATAGGCGTGGCTGTGGGACCGGGTGAGATGCCGCCGCGAGATCGGCATCGCCGTCGGGGCCGTAGAGGTCGGTGAAGGTAGTGGTGGAGGTGACGACCTCGTCGGCCCCTGCCAGCGCGGCCGAGGGCGGCAGGTACGTGTCGGGGTTGCAGGCCGCCGCGAGTACGCCGGTCGCGGCGGCGGCGTCGAGCGGGGTGGCCACGATCCCGGCAGGTGTAAGCAGTTCGATGGCCTCGCCGAGGCGGCGCACGAGGCGTTGCTCGGCCGCCTGCCGCACCCCGTCCTCCACCGGTGCGTTGTCGCGGCGGTGGCGTCGCCACGGAAGCACGCTCGATGCGGCGGCGGCCGGGGCTGGGCCGGTGCGCAGCGGTTCGCGCAGCACCAGCAGTACTTGCCGGCGCAGCAGATCCGCGTGCGCGGTGAGCTCGGCGAGGTAGTCCGCGTGATCTCGCGCGGCGGCCTCCAAGGCGGGGTGCGGGAGACCGCCGGCGTGGGCTCGGAGTTCGGCGATCTGCGGGGTGAGGTCGAGGCGTTCGGCGCGCACCAGGATCTGCACTGGCGCGGTCAAGCTGTGCAGGTAGCGCGCGAACGACGCGACGAGCGACTCCTGCTCGCCGGGCGTGCGCAAGGAGAAGTTGACCGTCGAGCAGCCCGCGATGACCGCGAGCCCGTCGGTGCCGAGGTCGACGATCCCGGCCTGCGCGCCGCTGTCGGTCACGCCACTGGCGGGCAGTTCCAGCGGTGCCGGGGACACCGCCTCGGCCCCCGCCGCCGGGTGCCGTCCCCGGCGGCCTCGGGTGCGGGTGTCGGCGTGCTGGGCGGTGAGCCAGGCGGGGGCCGCGCGGACGCCTTCGGGCGCGGCGACCCGGTGCCGCGGCGACAGGTGCTGGCGGATCGCGGCGAGGGCGAGGCGGTCCAGAGGCAGCCCGTCACGCTGCCCGAGGGCCAGCACGGTGACCGTGATCCCGACTGGCACGGCGACGATGAGGAACACCGGCAACGGCACGAACGTGCGGGTCGCCGAGTACAGGCCGTAGAGCAGGAGACCGGCGATGCCGAGGATCGCGAGCTGCCGGGCCGTCAAAGGGCCGAGTACCTGGTCCGGGCGGTCGACGTCGGCGGGCACACGCACGGGAGAAGTCATGGCGAAACGGTCCTCACTTCTTCTTCGGGGCCCGCCGGGCGGGCAGGTCCAGGGGTAGGGGCAGTTGCGTTCCCGCTCGCCGCCTGGGCGGCGGCGGAGCGGCCGCGTCCGTGGCCGGTGGCGGCGGTGTGGGCTGACGCCGGACTCCGAGCGGCAGCGGGTACTGGCCCGAGGCCAGCGGCCGGTTGCCCGTGTAGGCATCCCGTGCCGGGCGGCGCGGGGCGCGTGCGGCGCGATTGATCTGGCCGGACGGGGTGATCAGTCCCGGGCCGGTCTGCCGCGGCGGGCTAGCCGGTGCCGGGTTGGCGAGGTCATCGGCGAGCGACCGCCGGAACGTCCCCGGCGGCGCGGGGCGCAGGTGGATCGGCAGCATTCCGGCGTTCGGCGCGATCAGCGCGCGCGGTAGGTGCGCGGGCGGACGGGCGTTGCGGTTGACCCGCCCATCCGAGGTGAGCAGCCCGGGCTGCGGCACCGGCGGCGGCATCCCGGCGTCTCGTGCGGCGAGGTCGTCGGCCAGTGACCGGCGCCCGGCTCGATCCGGCTCGCGCCGCGTGGTGATCGGCAACCCGAGTTGATCACGCGGCAGCGCTCCGGGCAGATCCTCCTGCGGCAGCGCGCGCGGGTTCGCCGACACCGCCCGCTCGTCCCCGGAACCGCTCGTGGTGAACAGCGACATCTGCCCAGGAGCCGGCCGGCGATCCACGCGAGGGCCGGTGTCCGGCATCTCGCCCAGGCGCGGTGACCTGCCCGGCCCGGGCCGGGTGCGGCGGACCCGCATCGGCAGCATGAACTGGCCCGTGCGCGTGGACGGCGGGTCCGCCGGAGGCCCTCCGCCACCCCGCACGCGCGGGCCGCCGCCCTTGCGACCTTTGCCGCCGAACAGGGAGCTGGCGCCGCCGAGCAGGCCCATGGTCTTGTAGGCGATCGCGCCGCGCACCAGCGATCCGAGCAGCGACCGGCCGCCACCGCCGCGCAGTGGTTGCAGGCACCAGAACGGGATCTTGACCAGTACCCACATCAGCGCGATGCAGAACAGAAGGTTGGTCAGCCCGTTCAGCGTCGGGCCGAAGACGGTGAAACCGCCGGGGGTCAAGAACACCCGCAGCGACGCGCTCACCGCTCCGGCCTGTCCGATCGGGATGACCAGCAGCAGCCCGTAGGCCTTCCACCAGAAAACGGCGACGCCCTCGGTGTGGGGGAGGGCGTGCCACATCAGCAGGATCGGCGCGGCGGCGATCAGCAGGATCGTCGCGACGACCCGCACGATGAAGGTGAGCAGCAAGACCACGAGCATCACCGCGAGCGCGAGCCCGATGAACAGCAGCCAGCCCGCGCCGCCGTTGAGCGAGCCGAGGATCATGTCGGTCATCGCCTTGGCGGCGGTGTCCGGGTTGACCGCGCCGGTCATCAGCGCCGAGCTGACGGCGTTGGAGATTTCGATGCCCTGGGTTGCCAGGAACAGCGACAGCGTCCCGGCGAGGAACCCGGCCGCGAGCCGGGGCGCGATCTCCTTAATCGTGTAGCGGGTCTGCAGAGTCTCGTAGGCCATCAGGATCAGGCCAGCGATGACGACGACGCTCCCGTAGAAGGCGAGCATCAGCTGCCACGATTCGGTCCAGGCCTGGCCGATGCCGGGCAGCATGCTCGGGTCCGGTGTGGACAGCACCGTCTTGCCCAGCAGTTCCAGCAGGGGGTTCAGCGCGCCGATCACGAGGCCGCGGAAGAAGGTGTCGATGGCTTCGGTGACACACGCGACCGGATCGGTGAACCCGCACTCGCTCTCGTCGTCGCCGGGATCGCGCGGTACTGGCTGCGGGATGCAGTTCGGTCCGTCGCACGGCTGGCTCGTGGGTGGCTGGGTGGGGAGATTGCCGCACTCGGGCAGCACCGATCCGGGGAAACACGACACCGGCGGCGCCGACGGGCCGGGAACCAGCGGCGTACTCGGGAATCCCGTGGGAGGCGCGGGTCGCGGGGACGAGGGCGTCGGCAGCATGCACGCCGGTTCGGCAGAACCTGGCACGCAGCTGGGGTTGAGTGGCAGCGGCAGTACCGGTGGCTGCGCGGGCACCAGCGGCGCCGCCGCAGCCATAGGAGCGGGTGTGGCCGAGGCGGTCAGCGCGAGTCCCGCGATGGCCACCAGCAGCGGCACCAGCGCCGCGAGTGCGCGGGCCCATCGTCGCTGGGGTAGCCAGCGTCCCCGGCCGCCGCGTCCCCGGCCGCCGCGTCCGCGGCGGCGCCGGGTGGGCGCTGCCGGTGGTCCGAGAATGAGCCGGTCGCCGCGCCTCGACCCGGTGTCCGTGCCGTCATGGTGAGGATTGGATTCGGCAGTGCGGGCAGGGCGCACGGTCGGTGCCGCCGGTCGGCGCCGGGCGGGGTCGTGTGGGCGGAAGGATGGTGTGTGGGGTGGGGTGGTCATCGTTCACACCCCGCCCACGATGCCTTTGAGGATCTCGACCACGAGGGGGGCGAGGGCGGCGAGCCCGAAGCCGATGCCGGCGGCTTTGAACGCGCCCTTGGCTTTCTCGATCTCGCCGGGGTCACCCGAGGCCATCAGGTAGCGCAGGCCGCCGATGGTGATGAACACGACCGCGACCCCGGCCAGGATCCCCATGATCCAGTTGCGGATGTTGTCGAGGACTTGATCGACGGTCGCCGCGAGCGCGACGTAGTGGACCGTGTCCGCCCGCGCGGCCGAGGACGTCAACATCACCCCGGCGACGACGAGCCACTCGATCAATAGCACGACACGGCGACGGCGGCCCGGGCGCGATGGCCGCGTAGGTGTGAGCGAGGGTGTGGTGTCGGTGGGGGTCACACAGTGACTTCCGCCGTGGTGTTCGGTAGTGGTCGCGGGCCGGCGAAGCGTCCGATGTGGTCCTGTCGGGGCGGACGGGGACTGCCGGCTGTGGGGCGGCGTGGGGCGGGTCGGCGGGCGAAGGTGGCGGTGGCGGCGACGTGGTGTCAGTCGCATGAGCGGGCCTCCCTGCAGGTGTGCACGGCCGGACCGGAGCTGGTGCGGCGGGCGGGGGAACGGCGGTCTGCGGGCAGGTGGGGCCCGCGCTCACTAACTCCGGATTTCGGGCCGTTTGGGGACACGGGAGTACGCGGCTTTTTCGCCGACGCCGCTCGATTCCTGCTTACGTTGCGTAGCCGCACGCGGTGCGCAGGTGCGGACTGCGTGACAGGAGGCAGGGCGCTATCGGCAGGCGAGACACCGTGTTCCGCGGTGGCGTCGGTCGCGCTGTCGGCCAGATAGGTGGCCAAGCGCCTCTCGGCCCGGTTGCGAGTGTGTTTCGCGGCGTCGTAGGACTGGCCGCGCGCGTGGGCGGCGTCGGCGAGTGCGACGTCGCCGAGCCGGGTCGTGGAGATGAGTTCCGCCTCGCTGCCGGTGATCACACGCGCCTCAATCGCCGCGGCGAGGACGAGGCCCGGGTGTCCGCCAGACCGCGGCCGAGGCGCCGAGCGGGAGACGAGAGCGTCGTGCGGGACAGGTCGCTCCAACGTCTCGCGCAGCGCGTGCTCGCCCGCGCGGTACGCGGTCCAGCGCAGCCGCACCAGCACCGCCCGCCGGCTCAGATCGATGCCGTGCAGGCCCTCCAAGAATCCGGTCAGGATCGCGGCGTGGATGTCCTCGCGGTCTGTCTTGTTCAGGCCACGGGTGAGCGTGCGCGCGGCGGGCAGCAGGACCGGCAACGCGAGACCGGTGCACGCCACCGTCCATTTCCCGCCCTCGGCGCGGGACAGCGTGACCAGATGCCGCCACGCCGCGTCGCGTGTGTCCTGGGTGCACGACGGTGTCAACAGCGCCGTGCCCAGCTCGTCCAAGGGCAACAGCCGCGGTGGCAAGCCCGCGAGGGCGCGGCCATCGACGGACAGTGGCGCCGGGCCGGTCACCAGCCATCCGAAGCTGGCCCACACGGTGTCGAAGACATTCCCGTCCTTGACCAAAGCCGGCTTGGAGCGAGTAAAGAAGACCGAATCTTTCGTGTCGTTTTCAGACGGTGGCAAATCCATGGAAACTCCCCGGAGTGATTCGGATCGGTGAGTTTTCAGGAGGCCGCATAGGGCGCGTCAAAAGCGCATCAAAAGCGCTCCCAGATCGCCTCAAGACCGCTTCACAAGCGCCTCAAGCTCTTGGTACGCCGATGAACGCCCGGCTTCGGGAGAACAGTCCTTAATCTCTCTGCCCGTCCCGGGTGGTGCCTCAGTGTGCTCCCGTGTCAGGGGGCGCTGAGGCGCCCACGGTGGGGAAGCTCTCGAAAATTTCAGCGCACGCTTGCAGGATCTTATTTTCCGCAGAAGAGCTTGGGGCGGCCATATATCCGGTCGATGGCCAGCAGTGAGGGATTCTGAATTTTTTGGGGCACGGCGTGTCCCGAACGGCCCTGTTTTCCGGAGTTAGGGGATGACAGCACAGCAGGCCCCGGATCCGCTCGGTCCGGCGTCGTTCCCTTCTGGAGGGCCTCTCATGACCCAGCGTTCGCAGTCCCCGGACGGCCGCCCCGGCCACCGCGCCGACTCGACTCGCCCGCCGCTCACCCGGCGCGGCGGCGACCGTGCTCCCTATCCCGGAGCCCTCACACGCTCCACCACGACGGGCGGCAGCCGGACCCGCGCGAGCTCGCGTCCCGAAGGGACGGCGGCCCCGTCACGCCGACGCGCGACGTCGTCGTCGTCGGCGGCGCCGACTCCAGCGACGGTGTGGGCGTGCGGGCCGGACCCGATCGACGCGCACGCGACGTGGCCGGTACCGATAGTGGAGTCCATCACTGCGGCGTTCACCGACCCCGGCGCACACGTCGTCCTGGTCGCCCTCGACCCCGCACCGACCACCGGCACGCGCTCCGGCACGGACGGCTCGGCGAAGACCGGCGAGGCGTCGGTGGCGGCGGCGCGGGAGGCGGTGCGCGCGCTCGGCCGCACCGCCGACACGGTCACCTTCCACAGCGGCGAGGGCAGCTCCGCCGCGTCGTCGCGACCGTTCTGGGCCGACCTCGTCACCGACGCGAGCGACCCGGCCGCCGCGGCGCTGGCCGGAACACCGTCGGGCCCGGCGCGCACCGGTACCCCCGATAGCGCGGAGGGACCGGAGTCCGAGCGCGGCGCGCGGGCGGATCTGGTGATCGTGTCCCTTCCCGACCACGCCGCCGAGTCGGTGCCACTGGACCGGCTCGCGTTCCTGGCGGCGAACCGTCTGCGGCAGGGCGGCATCCTCGCGGTGTACACGCACAGTGACTGGACGAGGGGTCGGCTGGCCGACCCGACCGGCGCGATCGTGGCCGCGGCCCAGCACGCCGATCTGCTCTACCTGCAGCACATCGTCACGCTGCACACCCCCGTGGAGAAGGGGCGACTGCGGGCCGCGCCGAGCGTGGCGGTGGCCGCCGAGTACGACCGCGTCCGGCATCACGCGGCGGTGCGCGGACTGCCCGCACCGCACCTGCGCGCGCATGGCGATGTCCTCGCGTTCGCGCAACCGGCCGACCCCGGCGCACCGCCCTCCGGGACCGGGCCGGCGACCGCCGCGCCCGGCACTGGAGGTGGCCAATGACCCCGCCCCCGCCGCGCCCGGCCAGGCCGTCCCCGGCCACTCCCATACTTGCGAAAGGCAGCGCCCTCATGTCCCATCAGCACCCCGCGACATCGACCACCACCGGCGCGACCAGCTCGACCACCCACGGCAGTGACGACCCGACCGTGCCGATCTCCCGCGCGCTCATCGACGCCCTCGACACCGCCGGCGAGACCAGCCCGGCACAGACGGACACCGCGACCGGACACGACCCGGCCAGCCCGACTGGTGCGTTCGACGTCGGCGACCTGCCGTTGTCGGTGTGGGCGACCGCGCAGACCTCCCCGGCGTCCCAGCGCAAAGGGCGCTACGTACCCGAGTCGACCGCGCACCCGGCGAAGATGCTCCCGGCCGTGGCCGCGCACGCCATCCGTGCCTACACCCGCCCCGGGGAGCTGGTGTTCGACCCGATGGCCGGATCCGGCACCACGCTCGTGGAGGCGATCGACGCCGGGCGCCGCGCGGTCGGTGTTGAGTACGAGCCGCACTGGGTCAGCGTCGCCCAAGCGAACCTCGACCTGGCCCGGGAACGCGGCTATCAGCACGACGGCGAGATCGTGCACGGCGACGCCCGGCAGCTGCCGTCGCTGCTGCCCGCGAAATACCGGGGTCAGGTCGCGCTGGTGATCACCTCCCCGCCGTATGGGCCGTCCACGCATGGGCAGGTCGTCACCGCCAGCACCGACTCGCATGACGGGAAGGTGCACAAGTACCACCACCGCTACGGCAGCGCACTGGATCGCGGGAACCTCGCCAACGTCGGCCACCACCGGCTGCTGGCCGGTTTCACCCGCATCCTCACCGGATGCGCGGCCATGCTGCGCCCCGGCGGGCACATCGCGATCACCGTGCGCCCGTGGCGCGAGCATTCGGAGCTCATTGATCTGCCCTCGCAGATCATCGCCTGCGGCCAGGCCGCCGGGCTGGTGCCGGTCGAACGCTGCGTCGCCCTGCTGGCCCGCGTCGCCGACCGCGAGCTGGTCGCCCGCGGCTCCTTCTTCCAGCGCGACTTCATCCGCAAACAACGTGAGCAGGGCCTGCCGTTGCATCTGATCGCGCACGAGGACGTCATCGTCCTGGCCAAGCCCCTCACATCCAGCGGCACGTCGGCCTCAGCCTTGTCGGGCGACGGTCCCACCGCCATGGGTGACGGGGACGCGAGTCGTGGGCGGTGGGCATCGTGAGCACGCGGGTGCACTGCCGGGACTGCGGCTGGGCTGCGCAGTTCCGGCATCCCGCCACAGCCCGGCACGCCGCCACCCGGCACCGCTGCCCGCCGCCGGGCAACGACTCGGACCGGCGACCCGTAGCGCAGGAGGGACACCGTGCCTGAGCGCCACACCCACGCTGTGGATCCGCTGCGGTTCGTCGCGACCGAGGGCCCGGTGATCGGGTCGCTGTGCACTGGCGTGGCCGGTCTTGACCTCGGCGTCGCGGCCGTGCTCGGCGGGCGCATCGCTTGGTATTGCGAGGTCGATCCGCACGCGGCCGCGATCCTCGCCGCGCGCCTGCCCGGCGTGCCGAACCTGGGCGATCTGCGCGCTGTCGACTTCACCTCCGTCGCACCGGTCGAGGTGCTCACGGC
>NZ_MQUQ01000012.1 GCF_001953865.1 Amycolatopsis coloradensis | reverse complement strand
GCCAGCGTTCGTCCTGAGCCAGGATCAAACTCTCCAACAATGTCAAATTTGATCGAGGCAATTTAATGCACTCAAAGGAACCTCAAACGAGGTTTAAATACATAAGCTCTACTGGCTTAGTTCACTAGCACACTGTTGAGTTCTCAAGCAACACACTTTGTTTCAAAGCGATATTCACAAGCTTTTGGTCGAGCATACCGAGTCCTACGGTCTTAGTCGTAGGGAGTCGGCGGCCGCTCGTGGGCCGACGCTGAACGTTACCTGGTCCGATTCGCGGTGTCAACCCGCTCGGCCCGTGTTCCTGGCCTGGGGCTTTCGGCCCCGGCGGCCCGGTGTTCTTGGCGACGAAGAGAAGATTACATGCCCCGGAACCCCCTGAAAACAGGGGGGTCACTTAACGACATCGCCGCAGGTCAGTCGGTATGAACCGCCGTCATCCGACGGTCTTCAGGTAGCGAGGCGGTTCGCGGGCGGGGACGACGCGTTCGAAGTCGGCCGCGTAGGAGAGCACTCGAGCGTCTGCCCACCGCCCCGCCATGAACGAAACTCCGACTGGAAGCTCGCCGACGAACCCGGCGGGCACGGTCACCGCCGGATAGCCCGCGACCGCGGCCGGCGTCGACGACGGGATCACGTCGTTGTCGCCGGTCTTGCAGTCGGTCTTCCAGGCAGGCGGGTTAGTGGGTGCAGCGATCGCGTCGAGGCGGTACTTCGCGACGGTCTCGTCGATCGAGCGTTTCGCCAGGTCGGTCAGCTCGCGGCGCATCGCCAGGTAGCCGGGGTCGGACGGGCCGGGCGCGGTGAGTGCCTGCTCGAAGAGTTCCTGCCCGGCGAAACAGGTCCGCTCCAGCGGATCGGACTTGTTGTAGGCGATCAGCGCGGCGAGGTCGCGCGGGCCTTCGGGGCGCGTGGCCAGGTAGCGGTCGATGTCGCGGTGGAACTCCGTGAGCAGCGCCGGGAACTCCAGTTCACCGAGCCTTGCCTGGTATGGCGGCGTCACCTCGACGACTTCGGCACCGGCCCTGACCAGCGAGTTCCTGGTCCGCGTCAGCACGGCGTCGACGTCCGGGCCGAGGATCGGCAGGCGCCAGAGTCCGATCCGGGAGCCTTTCAGCACGCCTGGCCGGAGGTGCGCGGCGTAGTCGGTCGGCTGATTCGGCGGGTACGCGCCGGTGGCGGGGTCGGCCGGGTCGCGGCCTTGGAGCGCGGAAAGGGTCAGCGCGACGTCGACGACATGCCTGGCGATCGGACCGGCGGTGTCCTGTTCCGCCGAGATCGGCACCACGCCGGCGCGGCTGACCAGGCCGAGGCTTGGTTTGTGCCCCACGGTCGAGGTCATCCCGGCCGGGCAGACGATCGAGCCGTCGGTCTCACTTCCGATCGCGACCTGCGCGAGTGACGCGGCCACTCCGGCGGCGGAGCCGGCGGAAGACCCACAAGGGTTGCGGTCGAGTACGTACGGGTTGTTCGTCTGCCCGCCGACGCCGGACCACCCGGAAGTGGGTCTGGCGGCGCGGAAGTTCGCCCATTCGGACAGGTTCGCCTTGCCGAGGACCACCGCCCCCGCGTCACGCAGACGGCGGATCAAGGTCGCGTCCTTCGCGGGCTTGCTGCGCAGGGCCCGAGAGCCGGCGGTCGTCTGCATCGACCGGGTGTCGACGTTGTCCTTCACCAGGATCGGGATGCCGTCGAGAGGGCCTCGCGTCTTGCCTGCCCGACGGCGGACGTCACTTTCCGCGGCTTGCGCGATCGCGGCCGGATCGACCGCGATGACCGCGTTCACCTTCCCGTCGACCTTGCGGATGCGATCAAGATAAGCCGAGGTCAGGCCGACTGCCGTGAGCCGCCCGGCGGACATGCGCGCCTGGAGGGCGGGGATGTCGGCGGCATCGAGATCGAGAGGCCTGCTGACGGCGGATGCCGCTGGTGCGGCACTCGCCGTGATGGTCACGGCGACCAGTGTCGTCAGGATTCGGAACACCGGTCGCCGCACCATCAGGTCTCCTTCTAGAGCACCGGAAGCAAGGTCCGCAGTTCGTACGGGGTCACCGCGCTGCGGTAGTTATCCCATTCAACACGTTTGTTGCGCAGGAAGAAGTCGTAAACGTGCTCTCCGAGCGCTTCGGGCAGAAGTTCCGATTTTTCCATCTCGGACAGGGCCTCACCGAGGTTCTGCGGGAGCTGGGCGTATCCGGCCGCGCGGCGTTCGGCGTCGGACAGCTGCCAGATGTTGTCCTCGGCGGGAGGCGGCAGCTCGTAGCCCTTCTCGATGCCCTTGAGGCCGGCGGCCAGGATGACCGAGTAAGCCAGATAGGGGTTGCAGGCCGAGTCGAGCGTGCGGATCTCCACGCGGCGTGACGACGCCTTGCCCGGGGAGTACATCGGGACTCGGACCAGCGCGGAGCGGTTGGCCCGGCCCCACGAGACGGTCGTGGGGGCCTCACTGCCGCTGATCAGCCGTTTGTAGGAGTTCACCCATTGGTTGGTGACCGCCGAGATCTCCTTCGCGTGGTGCAACAACCCCGCCACGAAAGCTTTACCTGTCGCTGACAACTCGTACGGGTCTTCGGCGTCGTAGAAGGCGTTGCGGTCACCCTCGAAGAGGCTCACGTGGGTGTGCATCCCGGAGCCCGGCTGGCTGGTGAACGGCTTCGGCATGAAGGTGGCGCGGACCCCCTGGGTGAGCGCGACCTCCTTGACGACGTAACGGAAGGTCATCACGTTGTCGGCCATGGTCAGCGCGTCGGCGTACCGGAGGTCGATCTCCTGCTGACCGGGCGCGCCCTCGTGATGGCTGAACTCGACCGAGATCCCCATCGCCTCGAGCGTCTCGATGGCGTGGCGGCGGAAGTGCGTCGCGGTCGCGTGGCTGGCCTGGTCGAAGTACCCGCCGTTGTCCGCGGGCTCGGGCTCGCTGCCGTCGTCCGGCAGGCTCGAGAGCAGGAAGAACTCGATCTCGGGGTGGACGTAGCAGGTGAAGCCCGCTTCGGCCGCCTTCGAAAGCTGCCTGCGCAGGACGTGCCGCGGATCCGCCCAGGACGGGGAGCCGTCCGGCATCGCGATGTCGCAGAACATGCGCGCCGAATACGGTCCGCCGTCGGGGGTCTCCCAAGGCAAGACCTGGAACGTGGCCGGGTCGGGCTTCGCGACCATGTCGGATTCGTAGACGCGCGCGAACCCTTCGATGGCCGAGCCGTCGAAGCCGATCCCTTCGCTGAAGGCGCCCTCGAGCTCGGCGGGCGCCACGGCGACGGATTTGAGAAACCCCAGCACATCCGTGAACCAGAGCCTGACGAAACGGATGTCGCGCTCTTCCAAGGTACGGAGCACGAACTCCTGCTGGCGATCCATGGCCGCACCCTAACGAGAACGTGTTAACGACATGTTTCGCGACGCGCCGTACGACCGGAAGTGGTAGATCACCCGACCGGAACCGGCTCGGGTTTGGCCGCCTTCGTGATCGACAGGGAAGCGACCGAAGCGAGCACCGCGAGGCCCGCGGCGATGTACCAAGCGAGCGCGTAGCTGCCGGAAGAGTCACGGATCGCGCCGGCGCCGAAGGCCGCGAGACCCGCGCCGAGCTGGTGACTGGCGAAGACCCAGCCGAAGACGATCGGCCCGGCGGCACCGAACTGGCGGACGCAGAGCGCGACCGTCGGTGGGACCGTCGCCACCCAGTCGAGGCCGTAGAAGACGATGAACGCCCACATGCTCGGCTCCACCGATCCGCTTAACAGCTGCGGAAGAAGTGCGAGCGAAACGCCACGAAGGGAGTAGTAGACGCCGAGCAGGACGCGCGGATCGACCCGGTCGGTGAGCCAGCCGGAGGCGATCGTGCCGACGACGTCGAAGATCCCGACGAGGGCGAGCAGGCCGGCGGCGGTGGTCTGCGGCATGCCGTGGTCGTGTGCGGCGGGGACAAAGTGGGTGCTGACCAGGCCGTTCGTCGTGGCGCCGCAGATCGCGAAACCGGCTGCGAGCAGCCAGAACGTCTTCGTGCGTGCTGCCGAGCCGAGGACCGAGAGCGCACGACGGGCGGAACCACTCGTACGGGCTGGTGGTTCGACTTCTCCGGGTTCGGCGCCGTACGCGGTCGTTCCGACGTCGGACGGGTGATCGCGGACCACCAAGAGGACGACGGGAACGACGGCCAGCGCGGCGATGGCGATGACGAGCGAGGCCGTCCGCCAGCCTTCGTCGATGGCGAGGTTCGCCACGATCGGGAGGAAGATCAGCTGGCCGGTGGCCCCGGCCGCGGTGAGGACGCCGGTGACGACGCCGCGGCTGCGGACGAACCAGCGGGCGGCGACCGTCGCGGCGAAACTCATCGCCATCGAGCCGGTGCCGACACCGACCAGGACACCCCAGCAGAGGATGAGCTGCCAGCTCGCGCTCATGAACACCGTGCCGCCCGCGCCGATCGCGACGACGAACAACGCCGTCGAGGCGACGCGTCGCATGCCGAAGCGCTCCATGAGAGCTGCCGCGAAGGGCGAGAAGAGGCCGTAGAGCACGAGGTTGACGGAGACGGCCGACGCGATCGTCGCGCGCGACCAGCCGAACTCGTTGTGAAGCGGGTCGATGAGCACCCCGGGGGCCGCGCGGAACCCAGCGGCGGCGAGGAGGGCGACGAACGCGGCGGCCGCGATGAACCACGCACGGTGGAGTCGGGTTTGGAGTTGCACGCCGATCAGCGTCATCGACGGCGGCTCCTGGCGGAAGCGGCTGGAAGGACACTGTGCGAAAGATTCGGGCCAAGGCCATAGGCTCGGGCCATGCGCTGCCGTCATCTCGTGCCGGTGCTGCTGCTCTCGATCGGGCTCATCGGCGGCTGCGCGGGGTCACCCCCGCTGCCCTCGGCACCGGAATTCGTGAGCGCGGCGGCCGACTCCCTCGTCTCTTTGCGCAGCGTGCGGTTCACCCTCGGCGTGAACGGCGTGGTCACCGGGCTGCCGGTGCGCGGGCTCGACGGCGAGATCAGTCTCGAGGGTGGCGCGGTCGGTAACGCCGATCTGCAAGACGACTTCGAACGGATGAAGGTCAAGTACCGGCTGTCCGGTTCGGAGATCACGCTCAGTGGGCCTGGCGGGGAGCGCGTGATTTCTGCTTCGGCGCCGTACACGCCGCAGGCGATGCTCGGAGCTGAAGGCGGGCTTCGGCGGCTGCTGACCGGGGCGACCGAGCTGAAGGGCGAGCGGTGGGAGCGGGTGCAGGACACCGACTCGTTCCGGATCGGCGCGAAGGTGCCGGCCGCGGTGATCGGCGGGATCGTGCCGGAGATCCGGTCGGATGTGTTCGTGAAGCTGTGGATTTCGAAGGACGAGCCGCGGCGGCTGATGCGGGTGTGGGTGCAGGTGCCGCCGACGAGGCCGGAGGACTTCGCGGTGATGCTGGAACTGGCGTTGACCGGGCATGACGCGGTGGTCGTCGGGGGCGGGCGATAGCAAAGGTCCCTTGCTCCCCCGCTAGGTGCAGCGGGTGCCGGGGGCGGGTAATTCGCCGTCGGTCAGGTACGCGTTGCCCGCGCCGTCGACGCATTCGTTGCCGTCGAGGAAGACACCGTCGAGGAGCAGCGCCCGCATCTTGTCCGGGTACGCCTCGGCATAGGCGGTCCCGATCTGCGTGCCGTACGAATAGCCCAGGTAGGTGAGTTTTTCGTCGCCGAGGACCGAGCGCAGGACGTCAAGGTCGCGGACGACATCCCTGGTCCCGATGTTGGCGAGTAGCTCCTGGCCGTGCTTCGTGCGATCGGCACACTTCGCGGCGTACGCGCTGGCGTCGGCGAGTTGCTTCGCGATCCCGCTCGGAGTCGTGTCGCTTTCCGAATCCTCCGCACGGTCCGCGTCGCGTTCGGCGTCGGTGAGACAGACGAGCTTCGGTTCGCTTGTCCCGACGCCGCGCGGGTCGAATCCGACGATGTCGAATCGCGTCGCCGGCGTCGCAGCGGGGCGGGACTTCGCGATTCGCGCCGCCGCTGAGACACCCGATCCGCTGATCGGTCTTCTTCGCCTTGTGCCGGTGGACGCCGATCGAGATCGTTTCGCCGTCCGGTTTCAAGTAGTCGAGCGGAACGGTGAGCTTCGCGCAGTCGAACGCCTTGTCCGTGCACGCGCTCCACGCGAGCTTCTGCCCGGTGAACCTTTCGAGCGCCTTCGGGTCCGGAGTCGGCGACACCGAAGTCGTCGGCGGCGCGGGCCGCGGCGTCGTGCACGAAGCGACCAGTGCGGCGACAACACCGAACTCGTTACTTGGCCTCGCAGCGAGTGCCCTCGTCCGGCACGGTGCCGTCCACCAGGTATTTGATGCCGATCTGGTCGACACACGAGACGCCCTGGAGGAACACCGTGTGTTGGTTCCCCTCGAACGTCAGCAAAGCTCCCTTGATCGCTTTCGCGAGGTTCACGCCCGCCTGGTAGGGGGTCGCCGGGTCGTTCGTCGTGGAGATGACCAGCGTCTTCGGCAGCCCTTCGACGTTGGGCTGGTGCGGCTCCGAGGTGTTCGGCACCGGCCAGAAGGCGCAGGAGTCGAGCGCGGCGCCGTCCGGCTTGCCGTCGTCTAGGAACGGTGCCGCCTGCGCGTACCGCTTCTGCGCGTCCAGGATCTTCGCCGGGTCGGTGACCCGCGGATCGTCGACGCACCGGATCGCGACGAAAGCGTCCTGCGTCGTCCCGTAGCGGCCGTCGGCGCCGCGTTCGTTGTAGAGGTCGGCCAGTTTTTCCAGGCCGTCGCCGCGTTGGCGCTTCAGGTCGTTGAGCGCGGTGTTCAGCGGTTCCCAGAGATCTTCCTGGTAAAGAGCCTGTATCACGCCGGTGGTCGCGTCCTCGTACGACAGTTTCCTGCCGTCGCTGACCGGGACGGGGAAGTCGATCAATGGCCGCACCAGGTCCTGGAACGCCTTCGTCACGCCCGCGGCGTCTCGCCCGAGCGCGCAGTCCTCCCGCGCGGCACACCAGTTGGAGAACGCGCCGAACGCCTTGCCGAAGCCCTGCCCCTGCGCTACCAGCGATTCCACCGCGTCCTGCTCCGGGTCGACGGCCCCGTCGAGCACCAGCGCGCGGACGTTCGTCGGGAACGCCTCCGCGTAGGCGGATCCGATCCGCGTGCCGTACGAGTAGCCGACGTAGCTCAGCTTCGGATCGCCGAGAACGGACCGCAGGACGTCCATGTCCTTGACAACGTCGCGGGTACCCACGTTCGCGAGCATCGAGGCGCCGTGTTCGGTCCTCTGGGCGCACCTGGTCGCGAAGTCCTTGGACTCGGCTTCCTGCTTTTTCACTCCCTCGGGTGACCCGTCCGTCTCGCTGTCGTCCGCCCGGTCCGCGTCGCGTTCGGCGTCGGTCAGGCAGCGGATCTGCGGCTGGCTCGCACCGATGCCTCGCGGGTCGAAGCCGACCACGTCGAAGCGTTTGCCCAGCTCATTCGTCGCGGTCCGGGACGCGAGACCGGCCGCGGCCTGCATGCCGGAGGCTCCGGGGCCACCCGGGTTGACCACGAGCGAGCCAATCCTTTCGTCGGTTTTCAGTGCCTTCCGGCGCAGGAGACCGAGCGTGATCGAGTCGCCTTCAGGCTTCGCGTAATCGAGCGGAACGGCCAGCCGGGCGCATTGCGCGTCCTTCACTCGAAACGCCGCTTTTGCGTCGTCGGATGTCGCGTAGGGTGCACAGTCGGCCCAGGTCAGACTCTGTCCGTAGAACTTCTCCAGTCCTGCGGGCACCTGGCCGGACGGAGCATGCGACTCGGTCGCCGGAGGCGGCGGCTGGGTTCTACCCTCTCCCGACGAGCACGCGGCGAAAGTGACGGCGAGCAGGCCGGACAGCGAGATCGCGGCGAATCGGCGGGCACGGGACCTGGCGCTGACATGAGTGGACACGGTTGGATCGTGCCATCGGCCGTGGAACTCGGCCGCACCACCACCGCGTTGGTGATACGGGTGCGGACGGCAGAAGAACAGACGGGAGCACAGGGGTGGCAGCACTGATCAGCCGGGTGGGCAAGAAGCTGCGCCGGATCATCCAGCGGCCGGGCAGCGTCGAGCTGACCCGCTACGAGGCGCTGCTGCCGGCCATCGAGAAGCTCGAGCCCGAGTTGGAGAAGCTCTCCGACAAGGAGCTGACAGAGCGGGCCGGCAAGCTTCGGGACGCCACGGCCTTCGGCAACGACCAGCTGGTCGAGGTCTGCGCGCTCGGCCGTGAGGCCGCTCGCCGGGCACTGGGTGAGCGTGCCTTCGACGTCCAGCTGCTGGGCACGATGGGCCTGCTCAGCGGGCACATCGTGCAGATGGAGACCGGTGAGGGCAAGACGCTGGCCGGTGCGCTGGCAGGCGCCGGATACGCCCTGCGCGGCAAGCACGTCCACGTCGTCACGGTGAACGACTACCTCGCCCGCCGTGACGCGGAGTGGATGGGCCCGATCTACGATCTGCTCGGCGTCTCCGTCTGCTGGATCGAGCCCGCGCACTCCCGGGACGAGCGCCGCGAGGCGTACGCGAAGGAAGTCACGTACGGTGCCGTCAGCGAGATCGGCTTCGACGTGCTGCGCGACCGCCTCGTGACGCGCGAGGAGGACCTGGTCCAGCGCGATCCCGAGGTGGCGATCGTCGACGAGGCGGACTCCGTGCTGGTCGACGAGGCGCGTGTGCCGTTGGTGATGGCGGGGTCGATCGACCACACCGACGCCGACGAAGAGGTCGCGAACATCGTCCGGCGCCTGCGGCTCGGGCTGCACTACGAGACCGACGCCGACGGCCGTAACGCCTGGCTGACCAAGGCGGGCGCTTCGGTGGTCGAGAAGGCCCTCGGCGACGACATCAACCTGTACGACGACACGGGTTCGGACCGGCTGCCCGCGGTGAACGTGGCGCTGCACGCGCACGCGCTGCTCACCCGCGACGTCGACTACCTCGTGCGGGACGGCAAGGTGCAGCTGATCAACGCCGCGCGCGGCCGCGTCGCCGAACTCCAGCGCTGGCCGGACGGCCTCCAGGCCGCCGTCGAGGCGAAGGAGCAGGTCAAGGCGACCGACCGGGGCGAGATCCTCGACTCGATTACCGTGCAGGCGCTGCTCGCGCGCTACCCCGAGGTCGCGGGCATGACCGGTACCGCGGTCGCGGTCGCCGAGCAGCTGCGCGAGTTCTACAAGCTCGAGGTCGCGGTCATCCCGCCGAACACGCCGAACATCCGCGAAGACCAGGAGGACAGGATCTTCGGATCGCCGTCGCAGAAGCTGCGCGCGATCGAGGAGGAGATCCGGCGGGTGCACGAGAGCGGACGGCCGATCCTCGTCGGCACCCAGGACGTCGCCGAATCGGAGGAACTGGCCGAGAAGCTGGCGAAGGTCGAACTCGAGTGCGTCGTGCTCAACGCGCGCAACGACGCCGAGGAAGCCGCGATCATCGCCGACGCCGGCAAGAAGGGCGCTGTCACCGTTTCGACCCAGATGGCCGGTCGAGGCACCGACATCCGGCTGGGCGGCAAGGACGGCGACGGCCGCGACGAGGTCGTCGAACTGGGCGGCCTGCACGTGATCGGCACCGCCCGCTACCCGTCGAGCAGGCTGGACGGCCAGCTGCGCGGCCGGTCCGGACGGCAGGGCGACCCGGGCAGTGCGGTGTTCTTCGCCAGCCTGAACGACGAACTCGTGCTGTCGAACGCGCCGGACATCCCCGAGGGCATCAGCTCGGACGTGGGCAGCGGTGAGATCGTCGATCCGGCGGCGCTGCGGCAGATCAACCACGCGCAGCGTGTCGCCGAGGGTGTCGACCTGGAGATCCACCGGAACACCTGGCGCTACACGCGGCTGATCGAGCGGCAGCGTGGCGAATTGCTCGGGCACCGGGACAAGGTTCTGCGGACCGCGCACGCGGCGGAGGTGCTGGAGAAGGCGCATCCGGAGAAGTTCAAGGAGCTTTCGGAGGCCGTCGACGACGAGGCTCGTGTCGAACAGCTGAGCCGTGAGGTGCTGCTGTTCCACATCGACCAGCTGTGGTCGGACCACCTGGCGTTCCTGACCGACGTGCGGGAGAGCATCCACCTGCGGGCGCTGGCGCGGGAGACGCCGATCGACGAGTTCCACCGCGCGGCGATCCCCGAGTTCCACAAGATCATCCCGGAAGCGGCCGAGCGGGCGGCGAAGACGCTCGAGGAGGCCGAGATCACCGAGAACGGGATCGACCTCGGTGACGCGGGAGTGCGGCGGGCCAACACGACGTGGACCTACCTGGTGCACGACAACCCGTTCGACTCCGACTTCGAGCAGACCATCAAGAAGGTGCGGAGCATGATCAAGCGGAAGTAGCGCTCGGTCCGGTCGCGGGAGCGGGGAACCTTTGCTGTCACTCTCTTTTGGAGAGCGACAGCAAAGGTCCCCCGCTCTCTTTTGGGGCGAAACCGCAGGTCAGCGGCCGGGCAGTAGTAAAGGTCCCTTGCTCCCCCGGCAGCGGGCCGCACCCAGTTGGGCGATTCGGCACATCCACTCGTCCCCCGTGACTCCCGTGAGTGAGAATGTCGGCATGCCGCAACTGCGCATCGCACTGGCCCAGGTCAACACCACCGTCGGAGACCTCGAGGGCAACGCCGAGCTCACAGTCGAGTGGACCCGTAAAGCCGCCGAGGCAGGCGCCCACATCGTGGTCTTCCCGGAGATGTCCCTCACCGGCTATCCCGTCGAGGACCTCTCCCTCCGCCCGACCTTCGCCTCCGCCTCGAAGCAGATGGTCGAAGCGCTCGCCCAGCG
This sequence comes from Amycolatopsis coloradensis, assembly GCF_001953865.1. Taxonomy (GTDB): domain Bacteria; phylum Actinomycetota; class Actinomycetes; order Mycobacteriales; family Pseudonocardiaceae; genus Amycolatopsis; species Amycolatopsis coloradensis. The sequence continues at coordinate 530,384 of NZ_MQUQ01000012.1, read as the reverse complement.
GCTCGATGACGCCGGATGCGGCGAAGTGCTCACCTACATCGGGTATCTCGACCTGGACGAAACCGGCCCGCGCGACGCGGCGGCCGCGCTGTACCGAGGCGAAGTGGTCGCCCGCCAGTTCAAACACCACCTGCCCAACTACGGCGTCTTCGACGAGCACCGCTGGTTCAAGCCGGGCAACGAACTGGAGGTCGTCCGCTTCCACGGTGTCGACGTCGGCATGGTGATCTGCGAGGACGTCTGGCAGGACGGCGGCCCGATCTCCGCACTCGGCAAGGCCGGAGTGGACCTCGTGGTCGCACCCAACGCTTCGCCTTACGAGCGTGCGAAGGACGACATCCGCCTGCCACTCATCGCCCGTCGCGCGGCCGAGGCCGGGGCGCCACTGGTGTACACGAACCAGATCGGCGGTCAGGACGACCTCGTCTTCGACGGCGACTCGATCGTGGTCGGCGCGGACGGCCGGTTGCTGGCACGCGCGCCCCAGTTCACCGAGCACCTGCTGATCGTCGACACGGACCTCGTCGCGGGCGGGCACACCGCCGAGGGCGAGTTCGAGGGCCTGCGGGTCAAGCGCCGCGTCCTCAGCGAAGAAACGGTTCCGGCCTACAGCCCGCGCACCGAATCGGTGATCAGCGAACCGCTGTCGGACGAGGCCGAAGTGTGGCACGCGCTCGTGATCGGCCTGCGCGACTACGTGCACAAGAACGGCTTCTCGTCGGTGACGTTCGGCTTCTCCGGCGGCATCGACTCGGCGGTCGTGGCCGCGCTGGCCGCCGACGCGCTCGGCGGCGACAACGTCTACGGCGTTTCGATGCCTTCGGAATACTCGTCGGAGCACTCGAAGGGCGACGCCGAAGACCTCGCCCGCCGCATCGGCGCGCATTACCGCGTCGAACCGATCGCGGACATGGTCAAGGTCTACGTGGAGCAGCTCCAGCTGACCGGGCTCGCCGAGGAGAACATCCAGGCGCGGGTCCGCGGCATGCTGCTGATGGCACTGTCCAATCAGGACGGTCACCTGGTGCTCGCCACCGGAAACAAGACCGAACTCGCCGTCGGCTACTCGACGATCTACGGCGACGCCGTCGGGGCCTTCGCGCCGATCAAGGACCTGTTCAAGACGCACGTCTGGCATCTGGCCAAATGGCGTAACGCGGAAGCCGAGAAGAACGGCGAGACCCCGCCCATCCCGGAGAACTCGATCACGAAGCCGCCTTCGGCCGAGCTGCGGCCAGGGCAGCTGGACAGCGACTCGCTGCCCGACTACCTGATGCTCGACGACATCCTCGACGACTACATCGAGGGTGACCGCGGTTATGTCGACCTGGTCGACGCGGGCTTCGAGCCGGAGACCATCGATCGTGTGGTGCGCATGGTCGACAAAGCCGAATACAAGCGCCGCCAGTACCCGCCGGGCACCAAGATCACATTCAAGGCGTTCGGGCGGGACCGGCGGCTGCCGATGACCAACGGCTGGCGCGAGGGCACGGTCGTGGCCCGCTCAGCTCAGCGTGATCTGCTTCCCGGCTGAGTTCTGGAGCACGGCCACCAGACCGGGCTTCGTGTCGCGCCGTACGAGTATGTCCATCCCGAGCGCCCGGACCGCGGACTCCACCGCGGTGGGCTCGGGGTGGACACCGATGACCAGGAGCAGCGGGATCGCGGGGAGCCTCCGTGTCGTCGGATGCGGGGTGCTCCCCCAGTCGATGAGGAAGGGCGCGAGCCCATCCAAGCCGCCGGCGCCGGTGAGGCGCCAGGTCAGCAGGTCGCCGTCGTCGGTGGCGCGCGACATCTCGAATGCCTCTCCCGGGTCGTAACCGCGCTCGCGCGCCTCGGCGATCGCGGCGTCGATGCCCCGCACTCGCGCGGCCCAGGTGACCAGTGCGGGCTCGGTCAGCTCGTCGACGCCGAACGGCCGAGGGCCGACGTGCTCGGATTGGGCCGGGTCAGGCCCGACAACCTCGAGGTAAGCACCGGCACCGAGATCGGCCAGGTAATTGGCCGTGCCGAGCCCGACATGCCTGCCACCGCGTACGGGCGTGACGCCGGTCAGATCCGCGACGCGCGCGATGGCCTCTTCGAGATTCGGCCCGGCGTAGACGAGGTGATCAAGCACGAGGTCGCTCATCCCCATAGTCCTATCGCAGCCGCCACGTCCTTGGCACCGCGGTGCCGCCGAAAGCGGCCAAGCCGAAACTGTCGGACTTGTCTCGTACGCTGGTCTCATGACGGCACCGGGCTACGTCGTGTTCGGCACCGCGATCGGCGACTGCGGCATCGCGTGGAACGAACGCGGGGTCATCGCGGTCCAGCTCCCCGAGGGCAGTGAGGAAAAGACCAGGACACGGCTTGTCGCGCGGCTACCTGACGCGGTCGAATCCGCGCCACCGGCGGAAGTCCAGCAGGCGATCGATGGCGTGGTCTCGTTGATGAACGGCCAGCGCACGGACCTCACCGGCGTCGAACTCGACTACGAGGGCGTGCCGGAGTTCCAGCACCGGGTCTACGAATTCATCCGCTCGATCCCCGCCGGGAAGACGCTGACCTACGGCGACATCGCGAACATCCTCGGCATGCCCGGCGGGGCGCAGGCCGTGGGGCAGGCGATGGGGCGCAACCCGTTCCCGATCATCGTGCCGTGCCACCGCGTGCTCGCCGCGGGCGGCAAGGACGGTGGTTTCTCCGCGAGAGGAGGGGTCGCCACCAAGCGCCGGATGCTGGTCATCGAAGGCGCTTTGGTGGACGAACCGACATTGTTCTAGGCGGACACCGCTACACGGTCGCGGTCGGCGACCACGGCTTGAGCCAGGGCGTCTCCGGCCAGCCTTCCGCGGCGGCCATCAACGGGATGGCGGTCGCGCCGTCGATGTGCTCGCGGATGATGTCGGCGTGCCCGGCGTGCCGCGCGGTCTCCTCGATGAGGTGTAAGAGCACCCAGCGGACCGACCAGGCGTCGACGTCCTGCGGATACCAGGGCACGCCCTTCGGCACCGGGACCGGCTGGCCCAGGTCGGCGATCCCGGCGATGACGTCCGCGGTCCGGCGGGCGACCTCGTCGTAGCGCGCGAAGACGTCTTCGAGCGTCTCATCGTCAGCCATCACGTAACCGGCTTCGTAGTCCTTCATCGTCTCCTCCATCGGCTTCGATGGCTTCTGGAGAAGGATGTCGATCCAGCCGTCTTCGGTGAACGCGGTGTGCTTGATGAGGCCACCGACGCTCAGTGAGCTTCTGGTCGGGACCGCTCTGGCCTGTTCTTCGGTCAGGCCGTGCGCGGCGATGCGCAGGACGTGACGCTGCTGCTCGAGGTAGGCGAGGAGACCTTCGCGCTCATCGGCGACCGGGGGAACGTTTCCAGCCATGATGGCTCCTTCCGTAGGGAAGAAGATCTTTACATCCGGAACGCGGTCTCGGGCCGATTCGAGCAGGAAGAGAGCAAGGGACCTTTGCTATCGCTCGTTAGTGAGGCTAACGAGCGATAGCAAAGGTCCCTTGCTCCCCCGCTACGACTGGGGACGCACGAACGGGAACAGCACGGTCTGCCGGATCGAAGCCCCGGTCAGCATCATCAGCAGCCGGTCGACGCCGATGCCGAGCCCGCCGGTCGGCGGCATGCCGTGTTCGAGCGCGAGCAGGAAGTCCTCGTCCAGTTCCATCGCCTCGACATCCCCGCTCGCCGCGCGCAGCGACTGCGCCTCCAGCCGCCGCCGCTGTTCGAGCGGATCGGTCAGTTCGGTGTAGGCCGTGCCGACCTCGGAGCCGAACGCGATCAGGTCCCAGCGCTCGGCCAGCCGCGGATCCACACGATGCTGCCGGGTCAGCGGCGAGACATCCGTCGGGTAGTCGGTGTAGAAGGTCGGCATCACCGTCGAACCTTCGACGAGGTGCTCGTGCGCCTTCAGCACGAGGTCACCGTGTCCGGCCTCCTTGTTCACCGGCACTCCCGCCACGCGGCACAGCCGCTGGAGTTCGGCGACCGAGGTGCCCGCGTCGATCTGCGCCCCGAGCGCCGCCGAAACGGCTTCGTGGACCGGGATCACCGGCCAATCACCGGAGATGTCGTACTCGACGACCTTCCCGTCCGGCCCCGGACGGCGAACGACCTGCGCGCCGTACGCGGCCTCAGCGGCGTGCTGCACGAGTTCACGCGTCAGCGTTCGCATCGTGTTGTAGTCGGCATACGCCTGGTATGCCTCCAGCATGGTGAATTCGGGGTTGTGCGTCGCGTCGACGCCTTCGTTGCGGAAGTTCCGGTTCAGCTCGAAAACCCGCTCGACCCCGGCCACGCACAGCCGTTTCAGGTACAGCTCGGGCGCGATCCGCAGGTACATCCGCATGTCGTAGGCGTTGATATGGGTGACGAACGGGCGGGCGTTGGCGCCGCCGTGCACGGTCTGCAACATCGGCGTCTCGACTTCGAGGTAATCGCCCCGGTGCAGCCGTTCCCGCACCGCGCGCACCACGGTCGACCGCATCCGCAGCATCGCCGTCGAGTCCGGATTCACCGCGAGGTCGAGGTAGCGCTGCCGCACTCGCGTCTCCGGGTCGGTGAGACCCTTTCGCTTGTCCGGCAACGGATGCAGGCTCTTCGCCGTGACCGTCCACGCTTCGACGAGCACGGAAAGCTCACCGCGCCGCGACGTCACGACCTGCCCGCTCACGCCGACGTGGTCACCGAGGTCGACACCCCGCCGCCAGCCGCCGGGATCGAGCACGGACGCGTCGAGCATCAGCTGGATCTCACCGCTGAAGTCCTTGACCCTGGCGAAACAGAGTCCGCCGAGGTTGCGCATCGCGAGCACCCGGCCTGCGATGCTGACCCGGTGACCGGTGTGAGTGTCCGGGCCCAGGTCCCCGAACTTGGCGACGACCTCGCCGAGCAGATCCTCCCGGGCGAAACCGACCGGATAGGGGTCGATCCCGGCTTCCCGCAAGCGATCCAGCTTCGCCATCCGCACGCGGACCTGGTCCGGGCGCCGCACCTGCTTCGGCGCCGGGGTGGCCGCGTTCGCGTCGATACGGTCGACTTCGGCGACGAATTCGTCGGTGACCGTCTCCAGTTTCAGTGCCCGCCCTGACCGTCCGGTCGGGACGAAACCTTCGAGCGCACCGGCGACGATGCCGACCCGCGGCAGCCGTCGAGCCGAGGAATAGCACAGAAATCGCGGTTCCCAGTCGGGGCCGTACTTGGCGTTGGACCGGTAGAGCGATTCCAGCTGGAAGAACCTCGACGCCATGCTGAGGACACCGCGCCAGGCGCGGAGCACCGGACCCGCACCGATCCGCTCCCCCTCGGAGAAGACGGCGCGGAACATCGCGAAGTTCAGTGAAATCCGTTGTGCGCCAAGGTGTGAGCTCGCCGCCACCACCTCGGCGATCATGTACTCGTTGAGGCCGTTCTCGGCGTCACGGTCACGCCGCATCAAGTCCAGCGACAACCCACGGCGACCCCACGGGACGAACGACAGCATGCCGCGCAGCTCGCCTCGGGCGTCGTACGCCTCGACCATCACGCTCCGGCCGTCACTCGGATCACCGAGCCTGCCGAGCGCCATCGAGAACCCGCGCTCGGTCTCCGCGCCGCGCCACTGCTGCGCCTGCAACAGCAGCCGCGCCATTTCGTCGGCCGGGATTTCGCTGTGCCGCCGGACTTTCGTGGTGTATCCGGCCCGTTCGATCCGTTTGACCGCTTGCCGGACCGAGCGGCGTTCCGGCCCGGCGAGGCTGAAGTCACGGACGTCGAGGACCGCTTCGTCGCCGATCTCCAGCGCGCGCAGACCCTCGTCGGCGTACACCTTCGCGCCGCGTTCGCTCGCGCCGAGCACGCCAGGGGTCCAGCCGTAGGTGCGTGCTTCGTTCAGCCAGGCACGGACCGCGTCAGGCCAGGCGTCGGGATCACCGATGGGATCGGCGCTGGCGACGCTGGTGCCCGCGAGCACGCGGTAGGCGACGGCGGCGCGGCCATTGGGTGAAAAGACGACGCTCTTCTCGCGCCGGGTGGCGAAATAGCCCAAAGAGTCGTCTTCACCGTGTTCGGCGAGAAGGCGGCGTACGCGCAGTTCTTCCTCGTCTGTCCTCAACCGACGGCTGCGAACCCCGCGGAAAAGCGTGTACAGCGCGGCCGTCGCGACGGCGGTGGCGCTGAGGTCGAGCACGAGATCGAGCCAGGCGGGTCCTTCGCCGATGCCGACCCGGCGGAGCTGGATGTTCTCACCGGTCGTGTGGTTGACGACCCAGGCGAACCGCGCCCAGGTGTCCACGAGACGACCGGGGAAGGCCTCGCTCAGCCCCCAGCCGATGAGGATGACCGCGGCCAGCCCGCCGAACAGCATGGTGAGGCCGTCGCGCCACGCGCCCGGCGCGAGCCGGGCGGGGAACGCGGGCCGCAGAATCCACAGGAACGCGATCATGCCGATCGAGATCACGTCGACGATGGCCAGCACCCACACCTGATGCGGGATGTGCCGGACCTGCCACGGCCCCAGTCTCAGCAGTTCGGGCCACCACAACAGAGCGGCTTGGAAGGCCAGGGTCACCGCGATGCCGCCGATCTGAAACAGCAGCAGCGTGTAGAGGGCGGCGCGTTTGCGTCGGCGAAGCGCGGCGCCGAGAACGACGAGCAGCAGGACGATCACGAGGCTCGCGTTCGTCGGGATACTCAGTGCCGAGAAGGCGACGTCACCCGCCTTGAGCACCTTCCCCTTCACGCCGCCGGCGAGAAGGAGGATCACGGAGAACACGGCCGCGAGCTGCACAAGAGTGGCGACGATGCCGCCCGCCCTCGCCTTCCACGGCGGGACACGGCTCGCTGGGTTTCCCATACTGGCCTTTCGGGGTACACACAGGTGATCGACAGCTGCTACTACTTGACGTCACACAACCCGGTGTGGTTGTCAACGATCATCATCCTCTGGTCTCGATTTGGTCGTCCGGAGGCGTGACGCTGCGGTGTGAAGCTGGTCGCAGGGCCTTGGGGGCGCTATCCCCGCGTGTCAGGCTTTGCTCTGTTCAGCTCCGCGACCCGGGGACCTCTTCGAGGCCTCGAGGGAAGGACGGTCGACAAGGATGTCTGCCACCGAAAAGGATTCTGGCGAACTCGCCGCTCCGTACGGAACCGGTGCGGCACCCCAGGCCACATCTGGGAAGAAAGTCCGCGTACATCACCTTCGCGACATGAAGGAGCGCGGCGAAACCTGGCCGATGCTCACCGCCTACGACATGTACACCGCCGCGCTGTTCGACGAGGTCGGCATTCCCGTGCTGCTCGTCGGCGATTCTGCGGCGAACAACGTCTTCGGCTACGACACGTCACTTCCGGTGACCGTGGACGAGCTGCTTCCCCTGGTCCGGGCGGTGACCCGCTCGGTGAAGCGGGCGCTGGTCGTGGCCGATCTGCCGTTCGGCTCGTACCAGCTTTCGCCGCAGCAGGCGCTGGAGACGTCGGTGCGATTCATGAAGGAAGGCCGTGCGCACGCCGTGAAACTCGAAGGCGGGCGGAAGTTCGCGCCGCATGTCGAGGCGCTGACGTCGGCCGGCGTCCCGGTGATGGGACATATCGGATTCACCCCGCAGAGTGAACACAATCTCGGCGGCTACCGAGTCCAGGGACGCGGCGAAGCGGCTGACGCGCTGCTCGCCGATGCGCTCGCCCTGGAGGAGGCAGGCGCCTTCGCGGTCGTCATGGAGATGGTGCCCGCCGAAGCGGCGAAGCGGATCACGCACGAACTGAGGATCCCGACCGTCGGTATCGGCGCCGGGCCGGACTGCGACGCGCAGGTGCTCGTCTGGCAAGACATGGCCGGGCTCCGGCGCGGCAAGACACCCCGGTTCGTGAAGAAGTACGCCGATCTGGCAGGCGTGCTGGCCGGGGCCGCGACGGCGTTCGCGGAGGACGTCCGGCGAGGCGAATTCCCGGCTTCGGAGCACTCGTTCCACGACTGACCCACCCCTGACCTGCAGAAAGAGAGCAAGGGACCTTTGCTATCACTCCCGTTGGGGAGGGCGATAGCAAAGGTCCCTTGCTCTCTCCGGGGCGGCCCGTGCGTGTCGATCCTTAGTCGTTCACGTATATGAACTTCAATCATGTCCTTGACTCGCGTTCGAGAGCTGCCTTACGGTCTAGCCGTCGCCGCCACGACCAAGCTTCGATCCCTCGACGAGGAGGACCACGGATGCGTGTTCGTGAGCGGGTTCTGGCCATCGGCGCCGGTGTCGCCCTGCTGTCGACCCTGGTGGCGTACCCCGCACAGGCCGCGACAGTCCGCGTAGGGACTTCGAAGCAGCTGACGGCGGCGCTCGCTTCGGTCACTCCCGGCACTGTCATCGAACTCGCGGCCAACACGACCTTCACGGGCAACTTCAAGGCGGCGAAGAGCGGTACCTCCAGCAGCCGCATCACGCTGAAGGGTCCTCGAAGTGCGGTCATCAAGGCTTCGGCCGGGCGCACGCTCGAACTGACCGGTAGCTATTGGAATCTGACCGGCTTCACCCTCACCGGTGGTCAGAAGGGTCTGATGGCGACCGGCGTCAAGAACACGGTGGTCGATGGCGTCAAGGTCACCGCCGTCGGCCACGAGGGCATCCACTTCGAGTACACGAGCACCGACAACGTCGTGAAGAACTCCGAGGTGACCGACACCGGCCGCGAGTACGCGGGCTACGGCGAAGGCATCTACTTCGGTTCCGCGAAGAGCAACTGGCCGGGCGGCACGCCCGACCGGAGCGATCGCAACAAGGCCCTCGGCAACAAGATCGGTCCGAACGTGCGGGCCGAGTCGATCGACATCAAGGAAGGCACCACCGGCGGCGAACTGCGCGGCAACGTCTTCGACGGGACCGGGCAGAGCGGCGAGCACTTCGCCGACAGCTGGGTGGACATGAAGGGCAACAACTACGTGGTCGCGGACAATCGGGGCAGCAAGGTCTTCGTGCACAACGCGACCTACGGCGGCTTCGAGGTCCATGTCCAACTCGAGGGCTGGGGCCGCGACAACACCTTCTCCGGCAACACCGCGGACGTGCAATCCAGTTACGCGTACGGCTTCTATCTCGTGAAGGCCGCGACGGGGAACAAGGTCTGCGCGAGCAACAAGGTGACCGGCGCCGGAAAGGGGTTCGCGAACGTGGCCGCCACGGCGGGCTGCTGACGCGACCGAAGACCGGGGGCCCGCTCAGCCCGGCGGCGGGGGCGGGCCCCCACCCTTCGGACACCCGCCGATTCGGGCAGAGTGTCTTTATGGACGATCTGTACCCGCCGATCCACGTGCGTGCCGAGGGCATGCTCGACGTCGGCGACGGGCACCGGATCTACTGCCAGGAAGCCGGGAACCCGGACGGCAAACCGGTGGTCGTCCTGCATGGCGGCCCTGGTAGCGGTATCTCGCCCATGGCCCGGCGGCATTTCGACCCCGAGGCCTACCGGATCATCCTGTTCGACCAGCGCGGCGCCGGCCGCAGCACTCCGCACATCGGAACACCGGACGTCGACCTGTCGGTCAACACCCTCTGGCACCTCGTCTCGGACATGGAAAAGCTGCGCGAACGGCTGAATCTCGAACAATGGCAGCTCTTCGGCGGCTCGTGGGGCGCGACCCTCGCCCTCGCCTACGCCGAAACCCACCCGAGCCGGGTCAGCGAAATCATCCTGCGCGGCGTCTTCACCGCCCGCCGCAACGAACTTGACTGGATCTACAACGGCGGCGCCGCGAACCTCTTCCCCCGCGAGTGGGAAGCCTTCCTCGCACCGATCCCCGAAGAGCGCCGCGCTGACCCGCTGTCGGCCTACCGCGAACTCGTCTATCACTCCGATCGGATGATTCGGGAACGTGCCGCCATCGCCTGGAGCGTCTGGGAAGGCGCGATCGTCTGCCTGCGCCCGGATCCGGGCTTCCACCATCAGTACGCGTCGCCGGACTTCGCGGTCACCTTCGCGCGACTCGCGTTGCACTACTTCTGCCATGGGGCATGGCTTGAGGATGGGCAGTTGGTCCGGGAGGCCGGGAAGCTGTCGGGGATTCCTGGCGTGATCGTGCAGGGACGGTACGACGCGGTGTGTCCGCCGGTGACGGCCTACGAACTGCACCAGGCTTGGCCGGACTCGAAGCTGGAGTTGGTCGAGGCGGCCGGTCACGCCGTGACGGATCCGGGGATGCTGGCGGCACTTCGGGCCGCGACGGACTCTTTCCGACGTATGCCATGCAGAGGCATAATAACCTGATTTTTACCCTCCGTAACGCCTGAATAGATCGCGATCATCCCAATCTTCCTCGAAGGCATCAATAGCGGTTCTCAACAGCGCTCGCTTCGTTATGCTTGGTTCACTTTCGAGTCTCGTCCTGGCGAAATCTAAAACCGAACTCCAACACAGTTCATGCATGGTGTATTAAAAGATCTCAACCGCGCCGCCCTGAAACAGGGCGTCGATCTCGTTGTGATCAAGGAGCTGTTAAGCCACGCCGACATCGACGTCACCGCCGACGCCTACGCCCACGTCCGACTCCGCCCGCAACGCCAAGCCATCGACGCCATGGGGACCCCCTCGGCGACCAGGACGACGATCCTGACGACCCACCCGCCACAGCCGTCGTCCGCTGACGTTGCCGTCAAAACCGCAGAGCCCTCATCGACATCACTGTCGATGAGGGCTCGTGTGCGGTTTCAGGGTTCTGAATCCTCAGCCGAGAGGGTGTCGTTTTCTGAAGAACCCAAGTTCATCAAGGCTGCCGCGCATCCTTCTCACTGAAGCGTCCACTCACTCAATGAAATTGGTCGAATTCCAGCCCTCATCATCGAGAACATTGCATTGCGATCTTCCCCATATTGATAGACCGATGAATCGAACCCTGCATAGAACCTTCCGGCGCTTCCCGAGTACACGGTCAGATGGAAGCTGTCCACGCCAATCGGGAATAGGGGGGTGTCAGCCACCTCTGTGCATCGGCGAGCCACGTCTGCATCACGGATGGTGCAGACCGCGGACGGATCAAAATTCGTCCAACTTGAGATCCTCTCCCCCGCGATAACAAGGGCTGGGAGATGGTCGATCCTTAGACCAAGATATTCACCCAAGAACTTCCTTGCCTCCTCATGACAGGCGAAACCGACACGCTCCAGACCCGCCACGATGGCATCCGTCTCACGGCGAAACCCAGCCCCCTCCCAGCCACACGACCTGAGGAATTTCTCCAGCTCCGACTCGCGCATTATTTTTACCTCGATAGGTCTGTCGCTCCACACCGAACAAGAACACTCCGACAGGATAAGCACGCCGCTTCTGGGGCACCCGTGGCACTGCGAACGGTCAAGAACTCGATGTCACTCAACCGCAGGGAGCGCCCGACTTGATCCTCAAAATCGGCTCCATGTTCGGCGATTAGAGCATTGCAGGCCCGGATCGGCACAGTTATCGGCTCCGCGGCCAGCGATCTGCCCACCATCCGTAAGAACGGAATCAATCTCGGGCTCGAAATAGGCGGTGCGGGACGAATGACCAGAGTGACCTCTGGAAACCATATCCGTACCCCGGTAGATCCGCCGGGTCTCGGACCAGGACCGCGTCCCCGTGACCGTGGCATTCCGGTGGTCACCGGCCTCCAGCCGGTGCCCGGTCTTCAGATCAATAGCGTTCGACCATCACTTCTCCGACCAAACCAGAACGGATACTCATCCGGTCCCCATCAACGTCCACTTGCTCGCGTGCGAATTATACTTGAACGTTGAACTCTAAGCGAAGCACTGGCAAACAGCCTTCACCAATATCTCGATGGTTCGATCAAATTTGTGAGCCGCCCTGGGGTTGATGGAGTCTCCATCAACCCCAGGGCGGCTCACTGACACTTGACGGTGCTCTTACTCATTCATTCATGAACACCTCGATTGCCCGAGTCTCCGAAGCGGGGGTGGTTGATCGGCCATCTCCCGCCCCCGACGACCCGGACGAAGCTAAGCACCAGGCAGGGGAACCTCGAGATCGGAACGGCGGCGCCGGGCTGGACACCGCTGACTGCACGGCAGTAGCGGGCAAACAAGGCGCCACCTACGCGCCAGCGAACTTATTCACTCAACTCATAGTTGCCCTGGCCACCTGCTTCAAGCCATGCTGTTCCGCGCTCGGTAAGGCACCATCGAGGCCCAGTAGCGCCTGCCCCTGATTCGCCCTCACAAATTAGCCCCTGACTGGCGATGGAACGAAGATCAGCAAGGATATTGCCCTCGATGCGGGCACCACGCCGCCCGAGCTTCAGATCAATGGTTCGGGTGTCCCATTTCCCGCCCCCATCACGAATTACTTCAAGAGCCAGAGAGATCGGGATAAGATTCACTACCTCACCTTACACTGGGATGGTACAGGTCAGAGGGTGCACCGGCTCGGGTCAGGCCGTAGTCCACCAGAGACTGCGTGTGTAGCTTGTCCCAGAGTTCATACGAGTCATCGTCGGGTTGTCCGGATGGATACCCCGACTTTCGATACAACACTGATTCGCGAAGCTCATGGGTGTAAAAACGGAGATCGTGCGACGTCGGTGCAAAATCTCCGTTTGAAATGGAACGGAGGCGGTTCAACATGCCTTGCTCGGCCGACTCCAGCGGCCCACCATCGGTGAATGGTTGCAGATGCCGCTCAACCGCATCGACGCCATTCTGCTGAATCTTCGCACGACCCCAGTCCAAGCCGCCGCAGTTGTGGGTGAGGACTGGCGTCTGGCCTGCGACAACGTAGTACGTGTGGTCAGTGTCGACGGTCAGGTTGTAGACCCGCCGCGTCTCAGACCACGACCTGGTACCGGTGACCGTCGCATCCTGATGATCCCCGGTCTCCAACCGATGACCCGGCTTCAGATCAACAGCGTGAGACCACCGCTCTCCGACACCACCCAGAACGGATGCTCATCCGTCGCCACCACCGAGCCACGACCAGCCTCGCTCGCGACACCGACCTCCACCAACGTCCGCAGACTCGCATGCGAACGGGCATCCATTACCACCCGAACCGCAGAACGCCCCGTCGTCGGATCCTTCGCCAGAACCCGATCACCGACCTTCACACCCTTGATCGGCTTCTGCCATGGGGCATGGCTTGAGGATGGGCAGTTGGTCCGGGAGGCCGGGAAGCTGTCGGGGATTCCCGGCGTGATCGTGCAGGGACGGTACGACGCGGTGTTTCTTCCAAAGACGGCCTATGAGCTACGGCAGGCCCGGGCGGACTCGAAGCTGGAGTTGATGGAGGCGGCCGGCCATGCGGTGACGGATCCGGGGATGCTAGCCGCGACCCGGGCCGCGACGGAATCCTTCCGGTCGACGTGGTCGAGGCTCCTAGCCCCAAGTCTTCGGCGATCCCGCACCACAACTCGAACCAGGCCAACTCAGCCTATTGACCGCCTCTTAACACCACCCGTACAACGGCTTCTTTTCATCAAAGATACATTTCTTCTTGAAATAAAGCGAAGGATTTCACCACAGTTACCCCTTTTTCACTAACCAGCCCTCCAAATAGACAGAACGTTTTTTATCATCATAGATCGAACCCTTTTTCTCGAAGTCGATCCAGCAGCGGTACCTGATGCGGCGGACGTGCGATGATCTTATCTTTCTGCCGGTCATAGCTATCAAGGTAAACGCGTACAACATCGTCAACTACATAACTATCCGAATCATCAACGTACAGTGCGTCTATGAGACCCGGCCGAGATAGGTTGATATCAACAATCACGCCCCAGCGGAAGACGGCAGCAACCTTGGCATCCACTAATCGGCCAAGCTGTCGAATTTCGAAGTCAGTCAAGCCATCAGAACTCATCGACCGTCCAGCAGCGTTAGCTTATACCTATTGAGTATGCCGAACAATTCCTTCGACACCCCGACCTCAGAATCTTTCATGCCATTAAGGACAGACTAGGACTTTGGATAGCTATCATAAATCGTTTCTGGTGCAACCCCCAAGACTAGAGATTCAATTCCGGCGCAACCCGAACCGAATTTTCCAAGCCAATCAACAACTAAATAGATTGCACCATCTTCATCAATCCCAAGAAATGACCTACCCTCATCAAGCTCGCCGACAGGGACAATAATTTTCCCAATCAACTGTCCCCATTCAAAAAACCTCCCCTCTTCGCCCAAGCAAAGACTTGGATCGATACTAAAAGCTTCCCTGGCTCGCGAAATACCTTTACCGCTAAATTCAATAGAAATTTTGCCAAACTCAGCCAGAAAAGCTTTTGCCGAATCATGTACCGCAACTCCAGATTCCGTCAGGCGAGCACACCAATCCGCAATATCGACCCTTCTCCCAGGAGTCCATCCTGCCGCAAACAAGGCGTCCTTCGCCTCTGCAGAAAAATCTGTCACTCTAGCCACCTGTTGTGAAATTGAGATTGAAATGTTCACTAAGTGCCCTGCAGCTACTACATGGGCCTATCGGATTTCCGTGTTTTGAGTGCTCGACGCTGCTTCTGATCAAGACCGCAGCGGCATCAGCTCCCACCGGACTTTCCCCGTTGAAGAGCGCCTGCGATAGACAGACGACCAAACCACATTGCCCATGCCCGTTGCCACGCTCCCCGGGCAAAACCGTATTCAACACGACCTGCACGGCCGGGTGTACGCGGACCCTTTCTCCTCGAACGCTAGCACTGCCAAAGATTTGCCCACCAACCAGCTGAATAGCCTCTGCAACAGCAGGCCTCGATGCGTCAGGGCGGATTGTCGCCGAAGCATCTGCTACCCCCTGCGCCGCCCCCAGCGCCCCTCCGTCGCAGTTGTGGGTAAGTACGGGTGCCTGACCTGCGAGGACGTAGTACGTGTGGTCGGTGTCGACGGTCAGGTTGTAGACCCGCCGCGTCTCGGACCACGACCTGGTACCGGTGACGGTGGCGTCTCGGTGGTCCCCGGTCTCCAACCGATGACCCGGCTTCAGATCAACAGCGTGAGACCACCGCTTCTCCGACTCCACCCAAAACGGATGCTCGTCCGTCGCCACCAAGGACCCGCGATCGGCACCACTCGCGACACCGACCTCGACCAACGTCCGCTGGCTCGCATGCGAGCGCGCATCCGTCACCACACGGACAGCGGTACGGCCCGTCGTCGGATCCTTCGCCAGGACCTTGTCCCCGACCCTCACATCCTTGATCGGCTTCCGAGACCCGTCACCCATCACCACCAAGGTGTTCGGATCGAAGCTGTTCTTCTGCGTCACACAGCCCGGATCCGCCCCACCAGACGACTCGTCGTGATGCTTACCCCGACTCTTGTTCCGCCCAGCCAGACCACCCAAGGCAGACAGAAGATCATCAGGAGAAGCACCCGACTGAGCAATCTCCGACACCGCCGTCACAGTCTCCGCGACGTTCTGGACGACAGCCCCGTCCCCCACCACCTGCTTCTTGAAAAAGTCGAAAACCCGGCCGGAATCCTGAACGTCCGCCTTGAACGCCTGCACCACCCGCGCCGGCATCAACGGAGACGACGACACCAGATCCGTCCCCTTGAACACCGGCTTCAACGCCGCCTTCAACGCCGGAATCGGATTCCGCTTCGCCGTCCGCTCCGCGGCACCCCGCGCAGCAGCCGCAGCCGCCTTCTTCTTCGCCAAGATCGCCGCAGCCCGCCGAGCGGCCGCCGCAGCAGCCGCGGCCGCCGCCTTTCGGGCAGCCGCGACCGCGGAAGCCTTGCGTGCGGCAGACGCAGCGGCGTCACCAGCGGTTCGACGAGCCGCACCGGCGACATCATCGCCATAGCGGCGGCCGAGACCGATCGCATCATCAGCATGACGACCCGCCCGGCGACCGCCGCCGATGAAGTCACCCGCCTTTCGGGCCCACTTCGCCGCGGTCGCGGCGTTGCCACCGAACGGGATGGCGCCCGCGGCCGACCACGCGGCATTCTCCCAGTCACCCTCCACCGCGTAGATCGCGGCGTTCGCCAGGTCGGCGATCTCGCCGATCCCGGGGATCATGCCCGCCACGTCCAGGGCGGTGTGCACGATGCCACCCGCCTTGTCCCACAGGTCACTGAACCAACCGTGACCGTCAGGGTCGAAGTAGTTCAGCGGCGAGCCGAGGACGTACGAATACCGATTGGCGCTGATCGACGGCGAGAACGGCAGATCGATGCTGTCGCGGGAGGCGAAGGTACCGGAACCCGGCTGGTACCACCGCGCTCCCATGTTGACGTTCCCGTTGTCGGGATCCGTCCAGTCGCCCTGGAAACCGACCGACCGTTGGACACCTGTCGACGCGATCCGCTTGCCGTACGGGTCGTACGCCGTCGAGTCGACGACGCCTCCGGACGCGGGCGCCAACGCGCCGATGACATCGCCGTGCCGATCGGAAAGCGTGAGCCTGGAGTCGGTTCCCTGCGAAAGCGACACCAGTGAGCCATCAGGCCCGCGGCCGAACCGCGAGACGCCGTCGCTGACAGTGTCCCGTTCCATTCCCGCGTAGGAGAACTTCTGTCCGCCTCGGGTCGCGAGCCGGTCGAAGTCGTCATACGTGTATTCGGTCGTGCCGAACTTGACCAGCCTGTCGAAGGCGTCGAAGGAGTACTTCTCCTCCATGCCGGACGACGTGCGTGAACTCAGCGAACCGCGCGGCGAGTAGGCGTACGTGTAGTCGCCATCGGCGAGGACGCGGTTCCGCTCGTCGTAGGTCGCGTTCTTGTCACCCGCCTTGACGCGGTTGCCCGTGTCGTCCCAGCCGTACTCGGTCGCCTTGCCTACCGGGTCGGTCCAGGAGAGCATCCGCCCCTGGTAGTCATACGAATAGCTGTTCTGACCGGAGCCCGCCAATCCCGCGGTCGTCTTCGTCTTGACCCGGTCGTTCGGGTCGTAGGTGTAGGCGACGGACGAGAGAACCGTCCCGTTCGCTTCCTTCAGGACATCGGACTTCGGCCGCGCCAGGTTGTCGTAGTCGTAGGTACGGACACGGCCGGCGCCGTAGTCGACCGTCTTGACCTTCCCTGCCTCGTTGTAGCCGTAGGTCAGCACGCCGCCGGTCGCACCGTCGGTGACGGTGTTCAGGCGCCCCTTGAGGTAGCCGTATCGGGTCGTGCCCGCGGCATCCGTCCGGGTGGTGACGCGTCCGGCGGTGTCGTATTCGAAGGACGACGCACCGGAAGTACCGGTCGCGGTCAGCAGACCACCGCGATCGTTGTAGGTGTACGCGTTGCTCCCCGCCACCCGCAGACGACCGTCGGCGTCGTAGGTCCGTGTCTTGTCGGCGGTTTGTGTCTCGGCGCCCGAGCCGGTCTCCGTCACCATCCGGTTCAGGGCGTCGAAGGTCCGATCGCGGTTAACGTTCCCCGGCGCGGTCAAGCGCGTCGCGTTGCCCGCCGCGTCATAGGACTGTGTCCAGGTCCGGTCCGCTGCCGCGGGATGCGCTGCGGTGGACGGCTCGATCACCGATTCCGGCAGGTTCAGGCTGTTGTAGGTGAAGACGGTCTTGTTCGTCCGGCCGTCGGTGAACCTGGTGCGATTCCCGGCGGCGTCGTAGCCGAACGACGTCGTGATCGTCTTTCCGTCCGCGACAGGCTCGACCTGACCGGACAGCCGGTTCGCCGCGTCGTAGGAGAAAGTCGTGACGCGCTTCTCCCAGTCCTCCGCCGTCTTCACGTTGCCGGCCGGGTCGTAAGTGAACTTGCGCTCCCGCAGCACCGGCTGCGAGCCCGTCCACTGCCCGTCGACGTCGAACTCGGAGATCCTGCGGCCCGCCAGGTCGTAGTTGAGCCGTTTCGTGGCACCCGCACCATCGCTCGCCCGGACGAGACGTCCCTGCCGGTCGTAACCCCGCTGAGTCGTGACGCCTGCCGGGTCGACCGCGGTGATCAGCTGGTTCAGCTTGTCGTAGGTGCTCAGGATCTTCTCGCCGGCCGGGTTCTCGACCGACACGACGTTGCCCGCGTCGTCGTTCCGGTACCGCGTGGTGTGCGAAGTCGGGTTGGGGAACCGTTCCACCGCGGTCGATGTCACCTTGCGACCCAGTTCGTCATAGGTCGCTTCGACCCGGGCGCCTGTCGGCGAAGTCGCGGACAGCGGCAGGCCGGTCGTCGTGTACGAGTACTTCCAGACCCCGGCGGCCGTGCCACCGTCCTGCGGGTCGTGCCGTTCCAGCAGCCTGCCCAGCTGATCGTACCGGAGCTCGGTCGCGTGCTGACGGGCGTCGATCTGCTTGATCACCCGCCCCATGGCGTCGTAGCGGATCTCCTTGGTCGGTGTGATCGGCGCCGTGGCACCGGGCGGCGTGTACGAGGGCATGCTCGCCTTCACTAGCTGCCCGAGCTTGTCGTATTCCGCCGTCGTCACCCGGCCGAGCGGATCCTTCGTCTGCGTGACCGAGCCGAAGGTGTCGTATCCGGTGACCATCGTCGCCCGGATGTCTGCCGGTGCACCGCCGTTCGATTCGGTGCGGACTCGCGGACCGGTGGCCTGGATGGGCCTGGCAAGTTCGTCGTACTTCATCGTCGTGGTGTAGTCGGGCAACGACGGATTCCCACGAGGATCCGTCACCGCCGTCGGCATACCACGCTCGTCGTAGGCCCACTGGGTGACCAGCCGCTCCAGACCATTGTGGACGGTTTGCTTGATCCGCTGACCGGAGGCGTTGTATTCGAACTCGGTGACCTCGGCGGTGTTCACCTGCCCGCCACCGGTGTTCGAGGGGTTACCGGACTTCTCGGTGCGGATCACGTTGCCACTGCGGTCGTAGATCAGCCTCGTGCTGCGGTCGAGCTTGCCGGGGTCTTCCCTGGTCTGGATGAGCCTGCTCACGACGTCGTAGTCGTAGGTCGTAGTCCGGTTGCCCGCGGTGGTCTGCTTGGTCAGGTTCCCGGCACCGTCGTAGCTGTTGTTCTCCAGTACGAGGTCGCGAACGTATCCGGTGACAGGATCCTGGTAACCCTCCGCCACGACCTGAGCGACCAGATCGTTGGCGTAGTAGTTGTTCCGTGTCTTGCGGCCCATCGCGTCGGTGTGCAGGATCTGCCGCCCGGACTCGTCGTACCGGAACGACTCGAGCACCGTCGGCTTCGAATTCGCCGGATCGGTGTCACCCTCGCCGTCACCGGGGCGACCGTCGCCACCGGCCGGGTCGACCACGCCACCGTGCCAATCGTGCAGCCGTATTTCGGCGACCTCGTTGCGGGCCGTATAGGCATAGGACCGCTTCACACCACTGGCATCGATCTCGAACATCCGGTTGCCGAAGATGTCGAAGCCGTACCGCGTCTCCTTGCCCTCGGGGTTGACGAGATTCACCAGCCGCCCGTGCTCGTCGTACTCGCGGGCGGTGACACGGGCCGGATCGCCACCGAGGACGTCGGTGGTCTCCTCCCGCTTGACGTTGCCGTCCTCGTCGTAGTCCGTGACAGTCCGCGCCTGATGTTTGACGCCAGTGACACTGTTCGTGGTCGCGGGTCCTGTCTCCGCGATCACTCTGGACAGCGCGTCGTACTCATATGTGGTCGTGATGCCGTCGGGGAACGCGTCCACATAGATCGTGGATGACGTCCGTCTTCCCCCCACGTCATAAACGAAGCGCGTGCGCATACCGGACTGCTGATGGATCTCGCCGAGATCGCCCGATTTGTAGTACCGGTAGTTCGTGTTTTCACCCGTGGCCCCGACGGTGTTCAGGAGCAGGTCTGCGGGAACAGGGGACTGCGCGTCGTCGAGCGACTGCTCGGTGCCCGTGGTGTAGGTGTGCGTGACCTTCCCACCGTCAGGCATCTCCTGGGTGAGGAGATCGCCCTTGGCGTTGTAGGTGTACGTCGTCAGGTATCGGTTGTCGCTCGCGTTCGTCGACCTGCCGTCCCGGCTCCACAAGACCTTGTCGTTGGACGGATCGAGTGGATTCGTGGAGTTGAGGTAGTAGCCGAAGTATTCGGTCTGGCACGTCCCGACCATCAAACAGGTCTGCTTGCTGACCACGTTGCCGCGTTGGTCGAAGCCGAGCGTGACCTTGTTGAGGTTCTCGGAGACGATCGTGTTCTGATTGCCTTCGTCGTCGTAGTCGTAGGTCCGGATCCCGTAGCCGATCTCGCCGGCGGGCTGGCCGATCTGATCCTCCGGGCGCACGCCGAGCCCCAGCGGAGTGACCGTCCTCAGGATCCGGCCCCGGACCGGGTCGTAGTCGAAGGTGTGGTTACGGTTCCCAGGGTCGGCGAACTGGACGGTGCGGATCAGGTTGTTGTCCTCACCGGTGATCACCGGGACGCCCAGCCGCCATTTCCCGCCGTTGCGGTCGGTGTAGGTCTTGACCCGCTCACTGACCGTGTCGTACTCCACCTCCGCGGCGATCCTGCCGCTGGGCAAGACGATCTTGCTCAGTCCTTCCGAAGGCTGGGCGGCCTGGAAGTGTTCGCGGACCGCGTTGTCCCCGAGGGGTTTGGTGAAGATGGCGACCTCGTCGATCGCCCCGGCGAAGTAGCCGTGGTCGTTGGCCGGCTTGGCGGGCCAGTTACCCGAGATGAAGCCCGCTCCCACGTATGCCTTGGTCTGGTTGCCGTGGTCGATCACCCCCTGTTTCGACGCGACCTGGACGCCGTCCAGGTAGAGCCATTGGGTCGCAAGCGAGCCGGAAAGCACTACGTGGTGCCACTTGTTGTCGTTGACCACGCCCGGGGTGACCATTGGAGCGGTCGTACCGTCCGCGAACTGACCGTGGAGTTTGCCGTTCGTACCGACGTACAGCGCCGGCGTGTAGGCGTTCTGGACGGTGCCGACAAGATCGTTCTGCTGATAGCCGAGCAGAACCCCGGAACCGCTGGTCTTGAACCACAGTTCGACCGCGAGGTCCCTGCTCTTCTTGACGGCACCGTCCGGCAGCTGGACTGAAGAGGACGAACCGTTGAACGTCGCGGCGCTGTCCGCCGACCCAGGAACCGCACCCGGTGCCCCGAGTACGACGTTCTTGTACTTGCCGTTGTCCTTGCCCCGGTTAAGCGCGACCTGGCTGACCGCGACGTCCCCGGTCTGGTCACCGAGCCGCCAGTACCCATCCGGTGTCGTGTCGTTGACGACCGTGCGGAAGCGGGACTGATCGACGTAGTCGTAACGAGTACTGTTCCCCCTCGGGTCTTCGACACGCCGCAGACGGTTTCCTTCGTAGAAGTACTTCCACTGCCGTATCTGCCCGTTGACCTCGGTCGCGAACACGTGGCTGACCTTGCGGTCCTGGATCTGGAAGACGATCTGGCGCTTGCTGGCGATATCCAGCACGCGGACAGGGGTATCCCCATCCCAGAACAGGATCACGCCGCGTCCGACACCGTCGGTGTATCCGGTGAGCTTGCCGGTCGCGTCGAACTGGTACGTGGTCGCCGACTTGTCGGTCAGGGTCCACCCACCCTCCGGCACGGACTTGAAAGCGGCGAACCGGCCTTGCGGCGGTGCATAGGTGCCGTCCGGGTTGAGTCCGAACCGCATCTGCTGGCCGTCGGGATAGGTGACGAGGACGTTCCCCACGTAGTCTCTGACCACTCGCATGTCGTACTTCGTCGCCCAACCGGTGCCGAACCAATGGTCGCGACGGGGATCCAGCGTGTTGTAAGTCCGGATCACACTCAGGTCGGGGCCCGCCGTGGGGATCTGGATGTCGACCGCGCTGGAGTAATAGTTTCCGACCATCGGATCGAAGTCACGGTCGGATCCGCTGTGCGGTGTCATGGCCATATGCGAGGTGATCGCCGGCTGCGGGACGGCGCTCAAGATGGCGCTGAACGGCAGCGCCTCGCTTTCGCTGTTGCCGTCGAACGCGAACGAACGCCAGAGATAGATCTTGTTCCAGAACAGCTTCTTGTCCGGAACAGTCCACGTTGGACTCGTCTGACGCTCCGAACTGAAGCATTTGACGGGTGTCTCGTCCGGACCCTCTTCACACACCTCGAACCGGTACTTCAAGGTGCTGCCCGCGGGAGGGTCGACATCGATCCCGTTCGCCCACAACTGCGGGGTCAAGGTCTGGACGGAGGCTCCGTTGGGCGGGTACTGCTGCTTGATGAACGGCGGCACGTCGTACACGTCGAGCCCGAGACGTGCCGGCGCGACCTGGTGATCGGTGAAGTAGTCGCCCGGTTTGCGCAGCATGCTGAAGTCGAGCAGGTAACTGCCGACACCGATGGCTTTGATCTCGGCGTCGAGCGTGACGGACGCACCTCGCGCCACATCACCGGGAAGCTCCGCGGCCACGTGCGAATCGCGCAGGGTCCCACTCCGGTCGTAAATGCGGTAGCCCAGCGCGAAGTCGTTGCGCGACCACGCTTGCGCGCTACGGTTGGTCACGGTGATCTTGACCTTGCCCGGAGTGACCCGGGTAACCGGCGGTTCCGGGGTGGCACGGTCGATGCGGTAATCGGCGTTGTAGGGCGAGTGCGTCACGTACAGCCGCGGTGGGTTGGCCGTTCCGGACCCGGTGAAGCGTTTCCACGCCGCCGGGTCGGTCGGCGCCTGAAGAGAGAGACCGTGGTTGGGCGAGCCACTCGCCCATTGCTGGACGAGGTCACGGCCTCCGACACCCAGATCGATCAGCTCGTGCGCCGTCGGGCAGTTGGACCGGGTCGCCAAGGGCGCCATGTACCCGTGCGAGAAGACTCCTCCACCCAGCGCTGCGCCGATCGGGGGCGTCCCGGAAGAACCCCAGTCCGCGGTGACGGGGTGCACCGACATCGGGCGCGGTGTGCAGGAACCGGACCAGAAGTTGGTCAGCTGCAGCTGGGCGGCGAAGATCCGGTTGTCCTTCAGGTCGCCACCGATGCCGCCGAACCTCAGGAAGCTCGAGGCCGTCTTGCCCCCGCTGCGGCCGATGCGCAGCTCGTTAAGGTTCGTGTAGCGCGCGCCGTTCTCGACCACCATGTTGCCGGTGCTGACCGACTCCTTGACCACGGTCGGGTCCACCTGCACGGGGTAGACCCGGGCCGGGTCACGCAGCCACGCGGAGTCGAGCTCTACCCGGAGGATCTGCTTCCCGTCACGGTTTCCGAGCCGATAGGTGACGCGATGGGAGGTCGCGGGTTCGCCGCTTTCCTGGCGACTGGAGTCGATCATGTAGCCGGCCGGGACGCGCAGGACGACCACACCCGCCTGGTCGACGAAGACGATCTGACCTTCTGCGACCTTCGCCTCGAGCCCCTTCAAGCCGAGAGCGAACTCCCATGCGTGAGGAGCGTCGGGGCTCTTGAGCACGAACCATTCCTTGGCCGCGCCCGCGGTGAACTCGACCCGCATGTCGGCGTTCGACAGGACATCGGGATAGCCGACCGCGTTGCCTTCCGCGCGTCCGGCTGCCGCTCGGGCACCGAGCAAGGTGAAGGCTGCCTCGTGCCCCGCGGCATCACTGACCCGCATCGAGCCGCTCGTCTGCCCCATGTGGACCTGGAGTTCGTCGCCCGCTTTACGCCATCCACCCGCTTGATCGGGGACCGCGGCGGTGTCGACGGGGCCATAGCCACCCCCGGGCAGTAGGAAGTTCAACGGGTCGTGGCCGTACACGGTGGTCTGCGTGCCGTCAGGGTTGGCGTAGACGCTGCTGTGCGTGGTGCGCTGCTGGGGTAGTTCCTTGCTGGCTTGTGCATCGAAACCGCGGACCTGGGCGGCGGGCGGCGGGACGGCCTTCGCGCTGCTGCGCTTGTCCGCGGCGGGCTCGGGGAAGGTCAGCGGCGGATACTTCGACTGAAGTGAAGCGGCTGTCGCCCTGTTGACCGCCGGCGCGGCCGCGCTGTCGGGTGTGGGCCGGTCCGGAACGCCCTCGGCGGAACCCGATTGCTGCTTCGGTGCGTCCGCCGCCGCGGCGGCTCCTGCTTCGTCCGACGACGGGAAACGCTGCGAAGCCGCCGGCCCCAGCGTCGCGACCAAGGCGACGATCAACAGCAATGCGAGCGTCACCCGGAGTCTTGCGCGCAGGACAGGTCTACGACGGATCCGCTTCATGACTTCCCCCCTAGGGATGCCCACCCAGGACAGCCCTCGGCCTTTTCAGAGCAGGTCGGCGAGTCGATATTGCTGGGCTTTGAGAAGTCCGACAAGACCTTTTGTCGATTTTGGACCGAATGGCCGTGCCTGAATGGACATCCGGACTTGTCCACCAGGGCATCGAACGCTCGTTCGACGCAAAGATTCCAGCGTTAGCCGAAGATGAGGTTTATCACAGGCCGTCGTGGACTGCACGGGATCACACTTTCAGCCGAATGACGGGACCTTGACCAGGCGCTAGCGTCCGGCATGCTCATAGCCAGAAAACGAGGGCGCTGGGGGCGGAACGTCGCGTCGCGTTGCAGAATGAGCAACTCGCGATTTTTGTGCGTTCGTGAGCACTTTCCGCACATGGCACTCTCCGCACTCGGAGAAAGAAGGTCCAATGCGGACTCGAAGATCCCTGGTCGTCTCCGCGGCCGCCACCGCCCTGTTGGGCACGGTGGTCGTCACGGCGCCCGCGGCACACGCCGCGCCGGTGCTACCCGGAGAATTCGTCTTGCTCGACACTCCCACCGGCCAGCAGGCCGGAGAACTCACCGACGCCGCCTACCTTCCGGACGGAAGTGTCCTGAGCACCGGCCGTCTGGGAACCGTTCATCTGACACCACAGGGCGGCCAACCGACCCAGATCGCGTCACTCCCGGTGTTCACGTCCGGCTCGCTCGGCCTCACCGGAATCGCGGTGGCACCTGACTTCACCACCAGTCGAACGGTCTATACCACCAGGGCGTTGTCGACCGGTACGTCCACTCAGGTGTTCCGCCTCAGTAAATGGCAGGCCGACGGGACGGGTGCACCGACCGGTCTGGTGAAGGAAGCCCCGCTTCTCGAGTTCCCGGTGAACGCCGACAACAAGGGCATCCAGGATGTCGTGGTCGAGCCGTCGGGCGACACGCTCTGGGTCGCGGTGGGTGACAACTCCGTCGTCCGGCCGACAGACGGGGCGACCAAGGACAACGTGGACAAGTTCGCGCTGCGCGCGTTGGATCCGGCAGAGCCGACTGGGAAAGTGCTGCGTATCGACACCAGCGGCCAAGGCCTGTCCACGAATCCGTACTACGAGGCGGGATCCTCCGGCTCGTGGCGAAGCCGCAACTACGTCAGCGGGCTGCGTGATCCGCGAATCGCGCTGGACCCTCGAGGCGGGGTGATCGTCACGGACACCGGCTGGGGCGCGCGCCACGAGGTCAACCTCGCGTTCGCCGGGCAGAACCTCAAATGGCCGTGCTGGGAAGGAACCACCCGGGCACCGGGCTATCGCGACCTACCGGAATGCGCCAATGTCGCCAATGCCGGGCCACTCGCCGAATCCGTGCATGGAACCGCGGATACCTTGGTCGGCGGAGTCGCTTACACCGGAACCTCCTATCCCGCCACGTACCGGGGAATTCATTTCGTAGCCAACAAGGGTGCACATTCGCTCTCGACCCTGGCCTTCGACTCGAACGGCCGGGCGACGCAGCAGATCACCGCCCTCGCCACCGATATCGGTGACCCTGTCGCCGTATTGACGGCACCGAACGGCGACATAGTCGTGGCTGACGCCGCTTCCGCCAAGATGCGCAGGCTGAGCTACAAACCTGCCAACAAGGCCCCGGTCGCTGCCTTCACCGCGACGGTCGCTCCGGCGACGAAGACGATCTCGTTCGACGCGAGTGGGTCACATGACCCGGACCTCGAGTCCCTCGGCTACCAGTGGGCCTTCGGTGACGGTGCCACCGGCAGCGGTCGCACGACGGAACACACGTACTCGGCTACAGAGCCGGTGACGGTCACGCTGACGGTGAGCGATCCCCACGGCGCTGTGGCGAACTACAGTCAGACCTTCTTGCCCGGCGAGGCCGGTCCCACCGTCTCACTGACGGCTCCCGGCGACGCGACCGTCTTCTCAGCGGGGGAATCGGTGCACCTCGCCGCATCGGCGAACGATGGCACAGATGGGCCGCTCACCGTCGCCTGGCGAGCCGACCGGCTGCACTGCCCCCGAAGCAGCACGTGCGAAGTCAGCTCCCTGCGAACGGGTACAGGTCCGACCTTCTCGTTCCTTTTCCCCTCGGAAACCGACACCCAGGTCGTGGTGACGGCGACGGCGGTGAACGGCCGCAACGTGGCCGCGGGACAGCGGTACGTCGTGAACCCGCGAACCGCCCGGTTCAGCATCGCGGGCAGTCGTCCGGCGCGGATCAAGATCGGGGCGCACGAAGACACGAACCGGCTGGTGACCGTGGGCGCCGCCGTCCAGGTATCCGCCCCGACAACATCGCTCGACCGAGCGAACTTCACCAAGTGGGCCGACAACCAGAGCACGGACCCGACACGGCAGATCGTCATGCCCGCGAGCGGACTGGCACTCCGCGCGGACTACCAGACACCCATCCAGAAACGTTACGCGGACGAGGCCCCTCTCCGGACTCTCGTGGGCACTCCGGTAGGGCTGGAGCTCATAGAAGGTGACGGGCACTGGCAGCTGTACACCTCGGGCCGTTTGTACTGGACGGAGCAGCACGGCGTCAGAGCCGTCGCCGGGGAGATCCTGACCAAGTACGTCACGCTCGGGGCGCATTCCTTCCTGGGGTCGCCGAAATCCGACGAACTCGTGGCCAGGGCGGGCAATGGCCGCTACAACGACTTCGTGGGCGGTCCGACCACCGGTGCCGGGTCGATCTATTGGACTTCCAGTATCGGGGCCATGGCCATCCATGGCGATATCCGGGCGAAGTGGCAGGCGACCAACGGCGAGGCCGGGCCGCTCGGTTTCCCGACCACCGACCAGCTGACGACGCCGGACGGGATCGGCCGCGTCAACCACTTCTACAACAACAACGCCTCGATCTACTGGACCGCGGCGACCGGCGCCCACTACGTGATGGGCAGTATCTGGCAGAAGTGGCGTTCACTGGGTTGGGAAGTGTTCTTCGGTTACCCGACCACCGACGAGGTGGCCACGCCGGACAATGTCGGCCGGTACACCCACTTCAGCGGGAACGGCTCGATCTACTGGTCGGCGTCGACGGGTGCCTTCGAAGTGCACGGTTCGATCCGCGACCGATTCGCGGCGACCGGCTGGCAGACCGGTGTCGGCTACCCGATCACCGACGAGACGTGGACGCCGGGAAGCAGGGGCAAGTACAACCACTTCCGCCAGGGCGGCTTCGAGCACTCGATCTACTGGCGTTCGGGAACGAGTGTCGCCTGGGAGGTCAAGGGAATGATCCGGCTGCGATGGCGGGACCTCGGCTGGGAGACGTCGTATCTCGGCTTCCCCACCAGCGGCGAGTACAACATCCCGACCGGTAAGCGCAGTGACTTCCAGTTCGGCTACATCACCTACAACGGATCGACGGGAGCGATCGAAGACCGTCGGTACTGAGTGAAACCTGAGCGCCGGTGCGGCTTTCGGGTCGCACCGGCGTTTTCACAACCGTCCGCCCGAAGTCGTGTCGCCGGAAAGACGTTGCGCCGGATAGAGCGGTACCGTCGAAGCCAGGATCAGCACCGCCGCGACCACGTTGACGATCGGTGCCTGGTTCGGCCGGAAGAGGTTGTTCAGGATCCAGATCGGCAGGGTCTCCAGTCCGGTCCCGAGGGTGAACGTCGTGACGATGATTTCGTCGAACGACAGCGCGAAGGCCAGTAGGCCGCCGGCCCGCAGGGCCGAACTCCGCATCGGAAAAGTGACCAGCCGGAACGTCGTGAGCCCGTCGGCGCCGAGGTCCATCGACGCCTCTTCGAGGTTACCGCCCATGCGCCGCGGCCGCGCGACGACGTTGTTGAACACCACCACGATGCAGAACGTCGCGTGCGCGACGATCGCGGTGAACAGGCCGAGGTCGACGCCGAGGATCGTCCGGAACGCGTTGTTCAGCGCGATGCCGGTGATGACGCCGGGCAGTGCGATCGGCAGGATGATCAGCAGCGACACCTGGTTGCGGCCGAAGAACCGGTACTTCTGGAGCGCGAACGCCGCCATCGTACCGAGTACCAAGGCGATCGCGGTGGTCGCGGCCCGGCCCCACCATTCGAGGGTGAAGCTCGACGGCGGCCAGCCGAAGGTGGTGTCCGCGTTGAAGGAATTGAGCAGCACCACCAGCAGCGGGAAATAGATGACCGCGAGGCCGAGTACGAGTGCCGCCAACAGCAGGTATTTGGTCGTCCGGGAAAGCCGCATCGCGCGCTCCTACAGGTTGTCCAGCGCGCCCGTGCAGCGCACGGCGGCGAGGTAGGCGAGCATGATCACCACGGGGACGGTCGCGACGGTCGCCGCGAACGGCAGGTTGTTGGCCGCGCCGATGTTGTCGTAGACGACGTTGCCGAGCATCTGCGACGTGCCTCCGACGATCTTGACCGCGATGTAGTCGCCCAGCGACAGGGAAAACGTGAAGATCGACCCGGCGACGACGGCGGGGAACGTCACCGGCAAGACCACCGACCGGAAAGTCCTGAACGGTCTCGCGCCGAGGTTTCCGGAAGCGTCCACCGGGGAGTTCGGCAGCCGCTCCAGACCAGCGTAGATCGGCAGGATCATGTACGGCAGCCACAGATACGACAAGGTGATCACGTCGCGAGCACGCCGTAGCCCGGGGTGTCGAGGCCGAACGTGTTCAGCAGCCAGTGCAGGACTCCGTTGCCGGACAACTGGGCCTGGGGCGTAAGGCGATAGCAAAGGTCCCTTGCTCCCTTTTGGGGCGGCGAGGGAGCTGAACAGATAAGTCCATAGGTCAAATGTCAACACGATGGGGCAAGATTGGTTCCATCGGGTAGTAGTTCAGGCGAAGGGCCACCATGCGTAAGGGGATGTCGCACAGCGCGCGGTCAGCGATGTTCGCGCCACTCGACCAGATCGGCCGGGCGGAAGCGGTCACCGCGCGGCTGGTCGACGCCATCACGCTCGGACTGCTGGCCGACTCGGAACAGCTGCCGAGCGAAGCCGAACTGGCCGCGCAGTTCGGCGTCTCCACCGTGACCGTTCGCGAAGCGCTCGTGGCCTTGCGACAACAGGGCCTTGTCGAGACGCGACGTGGGCGAGGCGGCGGAAGCTTTGTGAGGACGCCTGTGGATCCTTCGGCCGCTTCGTGGCGAGAACGCCTTCGCACGGTTTCGCTGTCGGATCTGCGCGACGTCGGCGACCACTATTTGGCCATCGCCGGCGCCGCGGCCAAACTCGCCGCCGAGCGGAGTTCGCCCGAGGACATCGAGCGGCTCGAGCTGGCGACCGAAGACATCCGCATCGCGACAGGCGCGGAAGCGTCGCGAGCCGAACGCCAATTCCACCTCGAAGTCGCCGCGGCCGCGCAGTCATCCCGGCTGACCAGGGAGGAAGTGCAGTTACAGAGCGAACGGGGCGGGCTGCTCTGGCTGCCGCTCGAACCGCACGGCACCCGAGAGAACGCCTACGCCGAACACCGCGCGATCACCGCCGCCATCGCACAGGGCGACGGCGTACTGGCCAGGAAACTCACCGAGGAACACATCCTCGAGGCGATAGACCGGCTGGCGGGCGTGCATTTGGACCTTCTGGCCCCTTAAGCTGCGGCATCCGCGCATCCGAGGTGAGCATCGTGAACGACACACCGTCCGGTTCCGAAGTCGTCGGACAGGTATCCGCCTTGGTCGAGGACGTCTTCGGGCGGTTGAAGCCGGTACTGGCCGTCACCGAGGCGCTGCTGGCCGCCTCCGGCGATGCCACCGCCGACGACCTGACCCGGCTCCGTCCGCAGGTCTTCGACGTCCTCGGCGGCCTGGTCGTGGGTGCCGGGTTCATCAGCGCGCCGAACGCGCTGGCCGATCAGGAATTCGGCTTCGAATGGTGGACCGAGACCGGCGACGCCGAACCCGTGCGGCTGGTCATCAGCCTCGACCCGGCCGGCGACCACTTCCTCGACTACACCCGGCAATCATGGTTCACCGTCCCGCGTGACACCGGCCGCCGTCACCTCAACGGCCCGTACGTCGACTACCTCTGCACCGACGAGTACACGCTGACCTTCACCGTCCCGGTCCAGCGGAACGGTTCGTTCGCGGGGGTCGTCGGCGCGGACGTCCACGTGCGCGAGGTCGAGCGCCTGTTGCAGCCGAAACTGCACGCGCTCGGCGGCCGCGCGGCGCTGGTCAACGCACAGGGCAGGGTGATCGTGTCGAACAACGCGCGCCAGGCGACCGGCTCGCTCGTGCGCGACGTCGACGTCCCGGCGTGGTGGTCTTCCGGCGCGGAGCCGGTCACCACCGAGAACGGCGCCACGCTGCGACGCTGCGGGGATTCGCCGATCGCTCTGGTCAGGTCCGGGGGTTGACCTGCAGCGCGAGCCAGAATTCGGCGCGCACACCGGGGGAATCGAGGTCGCGGCCGGTCAGTTCGGCGACCTTGCGCACGCGGTTGCGCAGGGTGTGTCGGTGCACGCCGAGCCGCGCGGACGCCAGATCCCAGTGACCGTGGTGTTCGAGCCAGCAGGTCAGTGACGCGACCAGCTCGCCACGCCCGGTTTCGTCGTGCTGCCGCAACGGCGCCAGCAGACTGTCCGAAAACGCCTGCGCCGCTTGGGAACCGACCATCTCCAGGAAGCCGCGCCCGGCGTGTTCCGCGAACCGGACCAACGGCGCCCGCTCGGCCTTCGCCGCTTCCGCCGCCTGCTTCGCCTGACGGAGCCCCACCGGGAAATCCACTGTGGACACAGCGTCGGACAGCCCGGCGTGCAGCCCTCCGATACGGGAAGCCAACCGCGAGACCGCCTCCACGTCCCCGAGCGCGACGACGAACGCGCCGGACTCACCGAAGAACACCTTCTCTCCGGGCGCTTCGGCGTCGAGCGCGTCGGCGAGCGAACGGCGGGCCGCGGCGGGACCGGTGACGGCGAGGACCGGCCACGGCGGTTCCGGCACACCGCCCCAGAGCGACTTCATCGTCCGTGTGGCGAGTTCGGCGTGCCCTGCGGTGAGCAGGTCGCACAGTCCTGACCTCAGCCGCCGCACGGCGTCCACGTGCTCACGGTTCTGTTCCAGCGCAAGGGAAAGCAAGGACACGGCGGTGTTGACGATGTGCTGCCCCGCGGCATCGAGCGGCTCGCGGGTGCCGACGGCGAGCACACCGCGCGCACGGGTGTCGAGCGTCTGCAGGACGACCTCGTACTCCCCCGCCACCGTCACCAGCGTGCCCGCCCGCAGCCGCGCGAAGTCATCCTGGATTTCGTCGGCGAAGGGTCTCGCGGAAGGCGAAGCCTCAGTGACCGCACCGGACGAGTCGAGCAGGAGCACCCAGCCGTCGACCAGTTTCGCCAGTTTGCGCACCACTCCACCAGGACCGCCCTTGCCGACGGCGGTCCTGGTCAGTTCCTGCTGTCCCTTGCCGGTGCGCACGAGCGAGGCGTACTCGTCGGCGGCCACCGCCCTGGAGACCGCGCGCGTGATCGCGATGAACGGCGTCCTCCTCGGCACTTCGAGTACCGGGAGCCCCACCTCTTCGGCGGTGTCCACAAGAGACCACGGGATGGTTTCGTGGCTGAGGCCGACTCCGAATCCGAGCCCCGCCACCCCCGCGTCGACGAGCCGCCGGACGTACTCCGGCGCCGTGGTCTCATCGAGTGAGAGACCGGTGGTGAGCAGCAGTTCGCCGCCTTCGAGGAAGGCCTGCGGATCGGTCAGTTCGGTGGGGTGGACCCAGCCGATCGGCCGGTCGAGCCCGCTCTCGGCCGCACGCACCCGCAGGCCCAGCGGGCGTTCGGCCACGAGGGCGCGGAGCGTCAGTGCCATGTTGTCCAAGTCTACGCCTCGATATGGACAAGATGTCAAGCTGACGCGGACCGGCCCGGCTCTCATCCTGGAGAGCGACCCCGTCCCTCGCGTCCGCAGGAGTCTGGCCGTGACCGTCACCACCGAAACCCAGCGCAGGCTGCGCACCGAGATCCCCGGCCCCGCCTCGCGAGCCTTGCAGGAACGCCGCGCCGGCGTCGTCGCCGCGGGCGTGAGCTCGGTGCTGCCCGTCTACATCACCTCGGCCGAGGGTGGCCTGCTCACCGACGCCGACGGCAACGTCCTCATCGACTTCGGTTCCGGCATCGCGGTGACCAACGTCGGCCACGCCGCCCCCGCCGTCGTGGACCGCGTCCGTGAGCAGGTGGGCCTGTTCACGCACACGTGTTTCATGGTCACGCCGTACGAGGGGTACGTCGAGGTGTGCGAAGCACTCGACAAGCTGACGCCAGGCACCCACGAGAAGCGTTCGGTGCTGTTCAACTCCGGCGCCGAGGCCGTCGAGAACGCGGTGAAGATCGCCCGCGCCGCGACCGGCCGCCAGGCGGTCGTCGTGTTCGACCACGCCTACCACGGCCGCACCAACCTGACGATGGCGCTGACCGCGAAGTCCGTCCCCTACAAGCACGGTTTCGGCCCGTTCGCGCCCGAGGTCTACCGGGTGCCGGGGTCGTACCCGTTCCGCGACGGCCTGTCCGGTCCCGAAGCGGCACGCATCGCCATCGACCGCATCGAGAAGCAGATCGGCGGCGACCAGGTCGCGGCCGTCGTCCTCGAACCGGTGCAGGGTGAGGGCGGGTTCATCGAGCCCGCGCCCGGTTTCCTGCCCGCGCTCTCCCGCTGGTGCACCGAGAACGGCGTCGTGTTCGTCGCGGACGAGGTGCAGACCGGCTTCTGCCGCACCGGCGAGTGGTTCGCGTCCACGCACGAAGAGGTCGTGCCCGATCTGATCGCGACCGCCAAGGGCATCGCGGGCGGGCTGCCCCTTGCCGCCGTCACCGGCCGCGCGGAGCTGCTCGACGCCGTCCCGCCGGGCGGGCTCGGCGGAACCTACGGCGGCAACCCGATCGCGTGTGCCGCGGCGCTCGGCTCGATCGAGGTCATGCGCAAGGAAAACCTCGCGGCGTCGGCGAAACGCATCGAGGACGCCGTGCTGCCGCGGCTGCGGGCGCTGGCCGAGGAGACCGGCGTGATCGGCGACGTCCGCGGCCGCGGCGCGATGCTGGCCGCCGAGTTCGTCAAGCCCGGCACCACCGAACCCGACGCCGACCTGACCAAACGGGTCGCGCGAGCCTGCCACCAGGCCGGGGTCGTCGTCCTCACCTGCGGCACCTACGGCAACGTCGTCCGGCTGCTGCCGCCGCTGTCCCTGTCCACCGAACTGCTCGACGAGGGCTTGACCGTCCTGGAGCACGCTGTCCGTACGGAGGCTTCCAAGTGAGTACCTTTCCCTTCTGGGTAGCCGGAAAGCCGGTCACCAGCGACGAGACCGTCGTCGTCCGCCATTCCTTCGACGGCAGCGAGGCGGGCTCGCACCACGTTCCGTCCTCTTCGGACATCGAGACCGCCGTGCAGGCGGCGCACGACGTCTCCGACGAGTTCGCGACGCTGCCCGCGCACGTCCGGGCTGGCGCGTTGGACCACGTGTCCCGAGTTTTGGGTGAGCGGTCCGAAGAGCTCGCGCAGCTGATCACCGCCGAGTCCGGCAAGCCGCTGAAGTGGTCGCGTGGCGAGATCGGGCGCGCGGCGTCGACGTTCCGCTGGGCCGCCGAGGAGGCGCGCCGGTTCTCCGGTGACCTGCAGCGGCTCGACACCGACCCGGGCGGCACCGGACGGCTCGCGCTCGTGCGGCGCGTGCCGAAGGGGCCGGTGCTGGGCATCACGCCGTTCAACTTCCCGCTGAACCTGGTGGCGCACAAGGTCGCCCCCGCGATCGCGGTCGGCGCGCCGATCGTGCTCAAGCCCGCGCCCGCGACGCCGCTGACCGCGCTGCTGCTCGGCGAAATCCTGGCCGAGACCGATCTTCCGGCCGGGAGCTGGTCGATCCTCCCGGTCGGCAACGAGGAATCGGCCCGGCTGGTCTCCGATCCGCGGCTGCCGGTGGTGTCGTTCACCGGTTCCGTGCCGGTGGGCTGGGGCATCCGCGACAGTGTGCCGCGCAAACACGTCGCGCTCGAACTCGGCGGCAACGCGGCGGTGCTCGTCTGTCCTGATTGGACGGACTTGGACTTCGCGGCGCAGCGTATCGCGACCTTCGCGATGTACCAGGCCGGACAGTCGTGCATCTCGGTGCAGCGGGTGTACGCGCACGCCGACGTCTACGAAGAGCTTCAGGCGAAGGTGCTGGAGCAGGTGCGCGCGCTCGGGACCGGCAACCCGCGGGCGGACGGCGTGGACGTCGGGCCGCTGATCAACACCGCCGCGGCCGAGCGGGTCGAATCGTGGGTCGCGGCCGCCGTCGACGCCGGTGGCGAGCTGCTGACCGGCGGCAAGCGTGACGGCGCGACCGTCGAGCCGACCGTGCTCGCGAACGTGCCGGAAGACGCGTCGGTGATGGCCGACGAGGTCTTCGGTCCGGTCGTGTCGATCACGCGGGTGGAGTCGGTGGAGGACGGCGTACGCCGGATCAACGACTCGCGCTTCGGGCTTCAGGCGGGCGTGTTCACCCGCGACCTGCCGACCGCGTTCGATGTGTCCGCGAAGCTGCGCGTCGGCGGCGTGCTCGTCGGGGACGTGCCGAGCTTCCGGGCCGACCAGATGCCCTACGGCGGTGTGAAGGACTCCGGCGTCGGCCGCGAGGGCCCCGCGTCGGCGATGGCCGACTTCACCGAGGAGCGCGTCACCGTCCTGACCGGCCTGACCCTCTGACCCTCTCGCGTTTCGTCCTCTAGTTGCGGTGGTTCGTGGCGCGAACTACCGCAACTAGAGGACGAGTTGCGTGAGGTGGGAGTGGGCTTCGACGAGCGAAGGGCCGTACCAGGTTAGGTGACGTCCGGAGACGAGGACGTACTTCGCGCCGGGGAACGCTTCGGGACCGTCGTCCGCGGTGAACTCGTAGGGCTCATCAGGCAGTACGAGCAGATTCGCGTCTTCGTCCGCGAAGCGCGCTTGGATCGCATCGAGCTTCGGACGCGGGTAGCGCTCTTCGTCGTCCACGTAGGCGTTGCCGATTCCGACGCGATGCAGGACGTCACCGCCGAAAGTGTCGCGGCCGAGCACGATCCACGGCTTCCGCCACACGGGGACGACCGCCCGGAACCGCTCCGGCAGGGTCTCCCGCCACACCTCTTCGGCCTCGACCAGCCACTCCGGCTCGGTGAGGTCGTAGGCCTGCGTCAGTATCCGCCGGATCGAGGCGAGCGCGCCGGGTACGGTCGCCGACGCCTCCATCACCCAGACCGCAATCCCGTTGGCACGTAAGCGTTCCACGTCCTCCGGCCGGTTCTCCTCGGAGTTGGCCAGCACCAGATCCGGCGCGAGTTCGAGCACTTTGTCCACATTCGGGTACTTCGAACCCCCTACCCTCGGGACGTCCAAATCAACCGGGTGGGTGCAGTAGTCGGTGGCGCCCGCGAGCCTTCCCGGCGCGCTCACCTCGACGGCCTCGGTCAACGACGGCACGAGCGAAACCACCCGCGACGCCGGTTCGCGCAGCGGGACCACTTCGCCGAGATCGTCGATCATGCGCGCTCGAAGGACAGTTTCCGCTTGGTGACGTCCACCGCGGTGAGCCGGACGCGGATCCGCTCGCCCTCGGGCAGTTTTTCGCCCGTGCACTTGGACATCACCGGCGGATCCTCGACGAGGATCTCGGCCTTGGCCTCGTCCGCGCGCAGGACGATCGCGCCGAACTCGCCGCCGATGTGCTCGGCCATCACCCAGGCCTCGACCTGGTCGATGCAGGCACGTTCGACCTTCGCCGCCAGCGTGTCGGACGCGGTCATCAACTGGGGCACTTCGGACAGCGCCGCGCGGACCCACGCGGGCACGTCGCGGCCGGCGCTCACGGCGAGACAGATCTCGGTGGCGAACCGGTCGACCAGGCGCCGGATCGGCGCGGTGACGTGGGCATACGCGCCGCCGATCCCGGCGTGCGTGGTCAAAGCGGGCAGCTCACCGTCGAACGCGGTGTACCCAGCGCCCCGCAAAAGCCTGGTGGTGTCGGCGAAAAGCGCCATGGAAGCGGGCTGGCCGGGATCCAGCGCGGCCAGGAACTCCGACACACTCGCACCCTCGGGCCACTCGATGTTCAGCGCCTGCGCGGACCGCCGCAGCCACTCGATCGCTTCGGCGTCGGGCTGGGGCAGCGTGCGCAGGACGCCGATCTTGGCATCGATCATGATCTTGGCCGCCGCCATCCCGGTGAGCAGCGAGATCTCGGCGTTCCACGCGTCGACGTCGTTGCGCGGCCGCTGGACCAGTGCCCAGCCGCCGTCGGGATCGCCGTTGATCTCCTGCTCCGGCAACTGGAGTTCGACGGCGCCGCGCCGGACCGCGAGTTCGCGGCGCAGGCGGCCGAGTTCCGGCAGCGCGGCGACCGACGGATGGGGATTCCCCGCGTCGATCGAGGCCTGGACGGTCTCGTAGTCGAACTGTTCGCCTGACCGGACCAGCGCCCGGCGGACGTTGGTGGCGGTCGGTTCGCCCTGGGCGTCGACGTCGATGGTCCACAGCACCGCGGGCCGGATCTCCCCCGGCAGCAGGCTCGCCGCGCCTTCGGACAACACCGGTGGGTGAAGCGGGACGTTGCCGTCGGGCAGGTAGAGCGTCTGACCCCGGCGGCGTGCCTCCTTGTCGAGCGCGCCACCCGGCGGGATGAACGCCGCCAGATCGGCGATCGCGTAGTGCACCCGGAAGCCGCCGCCCTCGGCGCGCTCGATCAGCACCGCCTGGTCGAGGTCCTTCGAGCCGGGCGGATCGATGGTGACGAAGGGCAGACCGGTGGCGTCCTCGCGTTCCCCCGCCGACTCGAGCGGGTCGACCACCGCCGTCTCCGCCTCGGCGAGCACGTCGGGCCCGAACGTCTCCGGCAGCGAGAACTCGGCTCGCAGGCGACCGAAGTCCCCTCCGGCCGTGTGTGTCCTGATCACGAGTGGAGGCACCACCCAACCCTATCCCGATCCGGCCCGGTTGATCGCCCGTTCGGGCGCGGGCCGGTCGGGTGTAGGTTACGAGCCGAAATGAAAACCGATACCCTTTTCAAAACGACAGGAAGGGCCGAGGCGTGAAGATCGCGTTCGTCGGGAAGGGCGGCAGCGGCAAGACCACGCTGGCGTCGCTGTTCACCGCGTACCTGGCCGGGGCCGGGAAACCGGTACTGGCGATCGACGCGGACATCAACCAGCATCTCGCCGTCGCGCTCGGCGCGAGCGAGGAAGAGGCCATCGCGTGGCCGACGCTGGGCGACAACATGGGCCTGATCAAGGACTACCTGCGCGGCGACAACCCGCGGATCGCCGACGCGGCCTCGATGATCAAGACGACCCCGCCGGGTCGCGGGTCGCGGCTGGTCCGGCCGTTCGAGGACAACCCGATTTTCCAGGCCTGTTTCCGCGACTTCGGCGGCGTGCGGCTCGGCGTCACCGGGCAGTTCGACGAGGACGACCTCGGTGTCGCCTGCTACCACTCGAAGGTCGGCGCGGCGGAACTGCTGCTGAACCACATGGTCGACGACGCGGGCGAATACGTGGTCATGGACATGACCGCCGGCGCCGACGCGTTCGCGTCCGGGCTGTTCACGCGGTTCGATGTGACGTTCCTGGTGTGCGAGCCGACCGTCCGCAGCGTCGGCGTGTACCGGCAGTACGCCGACTACGCGCGGGACTTCGGGGTGCGGCTGGTCGTCGTGGGGAACAAGGTGACCGAGGACGAGGACATCGAGTTCCTGCGCGACGAGGTCGGCGACGCCCTGCTGGGCTGGATGGAGAACTCGCGGCATGTCCGCGCCGCCGAACGCGGCCGCGCGCGCCCGATCGGCGAACTCGAGGCGCACAACCTCGGGACGCTGGGCTCGATGCTCACGACCGTCGACGCCGAGCGGCGGGACTGGGCTCGCTATCAGCGTCAGGGCGTCGAGTTCCACCTGCGCAACGCGCGGGCGTGGGGCAGCGGGCGAGCGGGGGAAGACCTCACCGCCCAGGTGGATCCGGGGTTCGTGCTGGGACCGGTGCTGGCCGGGCAGGACGCCTGAGTTTCTGCGTTGGGTGAAGTGAACAGCAGCAAGGGACCTTTGCTATCGCTTGCTTAGCATGCCTACGTAAGCGATAGCAAAGGTCCCTTGCTTCCTTTCCGCAGGTCAGCGAGGTATAGGGGTAGAGCGCAGGGCGTAGGCGGACGCTCCGCGAAGGCCGAGCATGCGAAGCGCGTGTACGGACCCACGCGAGAAGACTGCCGATGTCCTGGATCCCTCACGGACCCCTTCCCCAGTACATAAAGGACCCCTTCATGTACCTAGGCGCAAGGAAGGGGGCCTTCATGTACTTCAGACGACAAGGGCGCCGGTGCCGGGAGGGTCAGTGGGGTGGCGGGCCTCAGTCACCGTTCCACTTGGCGTCCTCGGCGTCGGCCTGACGGGTGCGTTCCTTGGCGATGTCCAGTGCGCGCCGGGCCGTCGCCTCGTCCGGGTACGGGCCGAGGAGGTCGACGCTCCGGCCGCGTTCCAGGTGCTCGACCTGATTCGTCTTGGTGTTGAAGTACCAGCCCTGATCCGGGTTCGGGTCGCTCGACATAGGTCTAGCGTGACATCACCCGGACGTCCTGTCATCACTTGCGGTAGCGATAGGGGATCTCCGTGGGATCGCCGGTCGGGCCGAACTCGGCGTTCTCGGGCGGATCCAGTTTTGAGCTTTCGGGCACGTTTTCGCCCATTTCGTCGAACCACCCGCGGTGCACCGGGATGCCGCGCGGCGGGGTGGCAAGCTCCGGCGTGACGGGGATGCCCTGCGGTGGTGAACCGGGTGACACCGGCTGCGGCAAGGGTCCTGGCGGCGGGGTCGCCGGTGGGGTGACCGGCATCGGCGGGCTCGCGGCCTGCGGCGGATCCGGCTGCGGTTCGGCCTGGGGCTGCGGTTCGGCCTGGGACGGCACGGCGGACTGCGTTTCCGGCGTGGCCGGAGGCGCGCTGACCGCCGGAGGCGGCGTCTGCGCCGGAGCCTGCGCCGCCGGAGCCTGCGCCGGAGGCGGCGTCTGCGCGGTCGGAGTCTGCGCGGCCGGAGCCTGCGCGGGAGGAGCTTGAACCGGCTGAGGCCGCACCGGCGGAGGCGCGACCGGGGCAGCGGCGGGCGGGCCTGCCTGAGGAGGGGCAGGTGGCGAGGTCCCACCCGGCACCGGCGACGCGGGCGGACCGGCGGGCGGGGTGACCGTGCGCCACACCGGGGCCGGTCCGATGTTCATCGGCGCCGGGGCTCGCGGCGGCTGCCCGGTCACGGGCGGCGCGGCCTGCGAAGGCGGCGGAGGCGCTTGACGCTGCACTGGCTTCGGGATCGGGTCGAGGCAGGACACGAGCACCGTGGTGTTCGCCGGGTCATCGATCTTCCGGCCGCTGCGCTCGCGGTAGATCATCTCGCCTTCGGTGTCCATCTCGACCAGGTAGCC
Source organism: Amycolatopsis coloradensis (assembly GCF_001953865.1). Lineage (GTDB taxonomy): Bacteria > Actinomycetota > Actinomycetes > Mycobacteriales > Pseudonocardiaceae > Amycolatopsis > Amycolatopsis coloradensis. The sequence goes on along the minus strand of NZ_MQUQ01000012.1, from coordinate 491,085 downwards.
TGCCTCCGCCAGCTGCTCCTCGTCAAGATCAACGAGCTTTTCGTACCGCGAAGGGACGACGCGGTAGATCGGCCAGGCCAGATGGGCGTTCTCGTGGTGGAACTGGGCCAGCAGGGCGGCCATCTGCTGCTGCCAGGGCAGCGACATCCCTTCGGCCAGCGAACGCGGCAACACCACGTAACCGGGGTCGACGCCCGGCCAGCCCTGGTTCAGCTGGTCGGCCAGCGGCGTGCTCGACGCCGGCCTCGCGGCCTGCCGCGCGGGCTGCGGAGTACCGAAAAGATCGCGGGGATCGACCTCCGGGCCGTGCGCCGCCGCGGGCTTGCCTCGCCTTCCGAATTTCCGTGCCACGTGCTTCATCCTCTGCCAGTGTGCGGCCGCTTGCCGGTGGACAGGCCGCCACTTCGGGTGAATCCGATGGTCCCGCGGTCGCGAAACCACGCTTTCACCATGCTAAACGCCAGGACGGACCGCCTGCGCGACCACTTCGGCCTCGTCGAAGGAGAAGTCGCGGATGTGCACCGGGACCCCGGTCTGCTGCGCCTCGACGATCTTGCCGTCACCCAGGTACATCATCACGTGGTGGATGGTCGCCGGGTTCGACGGGACGGTGGCGAGGAACAGCAGGTCACCCGGCTGCGCCTGGCGGACCGGCAGCATCGCGCCGCCCTTGTACTGGTCCCGCGAAACCCGCGGGATGATGATCCCGGCCGACTCGTATGCCCGCAGCATCAGCCCGGAGCAGTCGTAGGAATTCGGCCCGGTGGCGCCCCAGATGTACGGCTTGCCCTGCTCGCCGAGGGCGAACTTGATGGCCTGTGCCGCGGCCTGGCTCGGCGGCACCACGCTGCCCACGCTCGTCCCACAGCCGACGACGTCGACGATCTGGCCCTCGTTCTGCACGAGGAGCGCCGCCATCGGCTCCCAGTTGTGGTAGCGGTCGGGGAAACCGGACCGTTCCACCCGCTGGGCCGCGTCACCGGGACGCATGTTCTCCCAGTCCGGCACCGCGAGCAGCACGTCGAAGAACTTGTTGACCTGATACGGCGGGTCGGTGACCTGCGCGACGGTGCCCCAGCCCATCGAGGGCCGCATCTGGAAGATGCCGAGCGAGTCGCGATCGCCGTAGGTCAGGTTCCGCAGCTTGGACTCGGTCATCCCGGCCTGGATCGCCACCTGCCACGCGCGCGGCGACAGGGTCCGCTGCTTGCCGATCGAGATGATCAGCGCGACGATCCCCCGCTGTTCCTCGTCGAGTTTGTCGATGTCCGAAGAACCGTGATCGGCCTGCCCGGGCAGGGTCGGCCCGATCGACGCGTCACAGGAGGTCTTGACGACGCCGCCCGCCTGCGCCTCCATATGCTCGGTCACCACCTCGGTGACCGTGTTCGTGGTGACCACCGCGGCGAAGACCGCGGCTATCAGCACGCCGACGATGATCCCGATCTTCATCGGATCAGCCCGCTTGCGTGAACTTGGTGACCCGCCACCCGAAGTTCAGCTTGGCGACGGTGACCCGGACCCTGGGCCCGTCCGTCGGGACATCCACCTCCATCGATCCGGTGAGGGACGACACGACCTGCGGCTCCCCGGTCACCTTCGTGGCGGTGATGTTCGCGGGATCCACCGTCGTCATTTCCCCGGCCAGGTATTCCTCGGTGGTGTACGGCCGTAAGCCGTTCAGCCACTGCTCGGTCGTCGTACCGTCGGGATGGTTCGCCCATGCCGTCACCCACTCCTTGGCGACCCGGACACCGCTCTGGTCAGGTGGTGCGGACGACGGCGGCGGCTGGGTGGTCAGCCTCGGCGGCAGCGTCGACGTCACGGTCACCGGCGCCGCGACGCCCGGCCGTGAGGTGCTGGTCGCCGAAGAACCCGGCCCGGCGGCCGTCTGCCCCGGTTTTCCGATGGCCTTGGGCAGCAGGATGCCCACCGCGGTGAGCGCCACCGCGAGGATCACCAGCGTGCCGATGAGGTGGCGGGGTGAGCGCAGCGGCCACCCCCACAGCCTGCGATAGACCGCGGTACGCCCGCGATTCGTCCGGATCGGCATGGGTCACCGGCCCACTGCGTGGTCGGTGTCCCGGAAGTCCTCTCGGACCTCGAGCCCGCGCGAAGGCCGGTACACCACGAAGACCTGCTTGCCCGCGACGACTTCGGGATCGACGCGGCGGGGACGAGGTGTGGACGGGCCTGCTTGCACCGGTACGACGCCCGAATGGTCGGGAGTGGCGTAGCCGCCACCGGCGGAGTTCATCCGCGACGGCACCACGACCGGCTCCGGTTCGTCGCTCCAGCGCCGGTCGGCGACCGGCGACGTGTCGACGCGGCGGCTCGGTATCTGGACAGGGCTCCGCCCACCCGAGGTGAACATCGAGTCGCCGGGGATGCCCGCGGACGGGTTGTACTGGCCGAACACCGGAACGCCTCCGCCACCACCGGCGGGCAGCGCGGGCATGCCGCCACCACCACTGCCGACCGCGCCCGGCCAGGGCGCTCCGGACCAGGCCGCGGCGGGCCGGATCGCGCCGGAACCGTTGTCGAGCCGCTGGGAACTGGCGAAGATCGTCGCCTCCGGCCGGAATCGCCCGCCGCCGACGGTCGCGCCGACGGGACCACGGAGGTCGCCGTCGACGACGTCGTCGGTGTCGCGGACGTTCTGCCAGAACGCGTCCTGCGGGGTCTGCTCGTTGTTCTTCTTGCGGAAGCGGGAGAAGAGCCCGCCGCGGGGCGAGGGCACCGCGCCGCCGACCATGCCGACGGACATCTCCACCATCTGCCACAGCCGCCGCACGGGGCGGCCGATCATGAACAGCAACACGGTGATGATTGCCGCCAGCGCCATCTTCGTCAGCAGGGAGAGCGAGTTCCCGGCGGTGAAGATCGCCTCGAGCAAGAGCGTGTGCACGCCGGCCAGCACGGAAAGCACCATGAGGTTGAAGGCGACCGCGCCGACGACCTTGAGAATGCGCTGCATGATCTGCGGCTGGAGTAGCGCGATCAGGCCGATCAGCGGAGCCGTCAGGACGAAGATCCTGATCAGCACCTGCGCGAGCAGCACCGTGGCCTTGGCCAGCAACTGGAACAGCGAGTAGAAGATTCCCTGGCCGAGGGAAAGGAAACCGGCGCCGACGCGGCTGCCGTCCTCACCGGTGAAGTACCCGGTCGCCGGACCGAGTTTGGTCGAGATGTCCTTGAACGCGGCCTTCTTGGAATCCACCAGCGCGGTGTCGGCGTCGCCGCCCTGCTGGATCTGGCCCCAGGTGAAGGCGCGGGCGTCCAGCAGCGGCGGACCGTATTGCAGTGCCTGCGGCGAGTCCGGACTGCCGAACTCCCCACGGAGCCAGTTGTCGTAGACGACCCGGCAATGCAGTTCGGTCGGGACGCGGTCCCATGGCTGGCGGGCGGCCACGGCCTCCGGCGTCGCCTGGCACGGTTGCGCCGAGGGCGGCGGCGGCTGGGACGGCGGCGGCGTCTTGGGCTCGTCGATGAAGCCTGCCTGGATGTTGGTCGTGGTCTGCACGATCGCGTTGTCGATCGGATCGAGGAAACGCAGCAGTGCCAACGAAGACGCCGCCAGCCAGACCGCGGCCAGCCCGTACAGCGCCCGTTTGCTGACCGCCGCGAGGTCGCCCCGCCAGATGTTGCGGAACAGCATGATCGACATGATCAGCGCGGCCAGGCCGAACAACTGGGCGTAGATGTTGTTGTAGACCTTCTCGGCCCCGGCCTTGACGGCGTTGTACAGCGGGCTGAGCAGGCTGCCCTGCAACACGGTGTAGTGCAGCGAGTTCGTGGCGCCGACGAGGTTCTTGCCGATGTTGAAGAGCTGGTTGCCAGCCCAGGTGTCGATCGTGGAGTTGGGCGAGGTGATCCCGGCCAGCGGGCCGCAGTCGGTTTCGAACGTGTCCCAGACGTGGCCCGCGTACCCGTAGACGTTGTACGGGCTGCCGCCTTCACCGCGAGCGGTCGCGGGCGGGTCGAGGGCGCCGACCATGCCCGCGCCGGGCCGTTCCGGGTTCGGCGCTTCGCCACAGGCCGCGGCCGACGCCGCCGGAGCGGTCGCCACCGCCTGCAAGCCGAGGATCAGCATGACGACGAACATGGTCGCGCGGCGGCTGGGCATGGTTTTACCCGGTCGCGGCCCCTCTTTGAGACGGCGGCGCAGCGCGTGCCAGCCGGCGGCGAACGCGAGCACGCACGCCAGCGTGATCACCGTGTTCATGCGGCATCCCTGCCGGTGCCACCCTTGCCGGCGCGCGCGTGCTCGCCCTTTTCCCCGTTCGTGATGTGTCCATTTTGGACAGCGCCGTGCACTTCGCCCGTCTCGGCGGCCAGCGGGTCGGGCGCGCCGAGCATCTGCTCGTCGGTGAGGCCGACTTCGAGTTCGGCCGCGAGTTCGAGGTCTTCCTCGAGTTCGAAGTCGTCTTCCTCCGGCGGCGACGCCACGAACTGCTTCTCCGCCGGGACCGCGAGTTCGTTGCCCCGCCGGGAAGGCTTGGCGTCGGGCGAACCCGGCGTGGTGTCCATGACCCGGCGCAGGTGTTCCAGGTGCGGTCCGGAGAAGTCGACGCGGATCCGCTCCACGCCACCGGCACCGTCACCGAAGATGAACTGGCGCGGCTCGACGTCCCGCTGGAGATCGCGTGACGAGCCGGGACGGCGGCCCAGCGCCGCGACGACCTGTTCGTAGCCGACGCCGACCGGGACCTTGAGCAGGCGCAGCGCGTCGGCCTGGGCGTCGTCGTCGTCGAGGCGGCCGACGAACACCGAGTCCAGCAGCGCCACGAAACCCTGGATCTTCAGGAAGTCCGCGGGGATCTGCGAGGACAGCAGCACCCGGACGTTCCACTTACGCGAGTCACGTGCGAAACGGTTCATCAGCACGCGACCGGTCGGGACCTCGGAGAGGAAGAACGCCTCGTCGATCCAGACGCCCTTGCGCAGTTCCTTCGGCTTCTCGTACACCGACCGCTGCGTCAGCCACGCGGCGAGGTTCAGCATCTCGACGCCGAGGGATTCCGCGTCCGTCCAGTACTCGCGCGGGACGCCGTCCTTGGGCAGGGTCAGCCCCGCCATGGTCAGCACGGTCATCCGGTCGTCGCGGGTCTCGGCGTACGGGTCCGCGTCGGTCTCCGGGATGAGCAGCGCCATCCGCTCGCGCATCTCGTCGAGGAAGTCCGCGACGACGACGGCGTGCTCGTGGTGCTCGCTGGAGTCGCGGCGCAGCGCGTCGATGACCTGGCCGGGGTCGGCTTCGAACCGGCCGCCGACCGCGCGGACGGCGCGCAGCAGCACGATCCGGGTCTGCGCCATCCGCGAGACCTCGTACGGCAGGACACCGGTGAGGACGTCGAGTACGAGCCGTCGCCGGGTCGCGCCCGCGAGGGCCTTCTCCCGCCGCCAGGAGCGCTCGGGGTCGTCCTCGTCCATGAAATGCTCGATCTGCGGCTCGGCGACCACCCGGTACGGGTTGAGGATGCCGGGCTGCGCGTTGAGCAGGTTGATGTTCCGCGCGTACGGCCGCAGTTCGGGCAGGTCGCACAGGCGCGACAGCGGTCCCGACGGGTCGAGGATCGTCCAGTGCGCGCCCGCGCGGAGCGTCTTGTAGACGATGCCGCCACCGAGGAACGACTTGCCGCCACCGAGACCGGCGACCATCGCGGTCAGGCCCGAACCGTCGCGGATCTCCTGCGCCATCCACGGATCCCACGCCACCGGGCGCCGGGTCGCGGTCACCGTCTCGCCGAGCAGGATGCCGCGGCGGTCGCCCACCTCGGCCGTCGCCGTCGGCACCGACGAGGACGCCCACACGACCGAACCGCGGCGCATGTACGCCGCCGAGGCCAGCGGCTCGCCGGGGATGAACTCCCGGGCCAGCGCGTACTGAGCCTCAGGGTGCTCGACGGCGATCTTCGGCTTGTAGAGGTCGAGAAGCTGCTGAGCGAGGCGCAGCGCGTCACGCTCTGTCGGCCCGGAGACCGCCAGGCGCCACCAGGAGCGCACACGGGTGGCCAGCGCGGTGAAGCCCGACGTCATCTCGTCGTCGATCTCCAGCACCCGGCCCGCCTGGCGCGCCAGCGACTGCGGCGGCTCCAGTTCGTGCTCGTCGGTGTAGTGCTTGACCTGCGAACGCACCTTGTTCATCTGGCGCTGCAGCTCACCGGCGACCTCTTCCGGTCGCCGGACGTAGATCCGCGCGGACACCTCGACCGCGGCGGGCAGCCGGTCCGCGTGCTGGATCCACGGGTCGTCGACCTCGGGGATCTGAAGACCGTGCATCTGGCCGACGGTGAGGACGGCGAGATGCCGCGAGACCCCGGCGTTCGACCCGGTGCGGCCGCGCACGGTGACCGTCGGCGCGTACGGCTCGGCGTGGAAGTCCGCCGCGTCGGTGAAACTGGCGAGGTCTTCGGGCTCCCAGGCGGCGCCGGGCACCGCGGGCATGTTGCGTGGCGCGGGCAGGCCCAGCGAGCACGAGCGGTGCATCAGCCAGGACATCTCTTCGGCGTGCACCGGGCGGCCCTCGAGCCCGGCCGAGCCGATCACCTGGTCGAGGTGCTCGACCTCGGAGTCGAGCGCGGCCAGTTCGGCGTCGACGGCCTCCGGCAGGATCTTGCGCAGCACCGGCGCGGCGCTCTCGACCGCGCGGTCGATCATCCGCCGGGTCTGCACCTGGATGCCGAGATAGACCTCTTTCTCGGCCATCGAGCGGCCCATGAGCTGCTGTTGCTCACCGATGAGATAGTCGTCGAAGGAGAGCGCCCCTCGGACGTCCTGGGGACGGCCGACGGCGTTGTGCACGTGGGCCTCGGCCCACATGCGGATCGGGTACGGCCGGTTGGTCACGCGCAGGTGCAGCCAGCGGCCCTGGAATTCCGCGTACTGGCCCGCGATGGCCGCGATCAGGTCGCGGCGCTGCGAGTCCGACCGGAACGACCAGCGCTGCGGCGCGAGCCGGTACCAGGCGTAGACCTCATAACCGGTACGTAACAGGTGCCCGTCGATGCTTCGCGCCGCGATGGACGGGGTATAGGCAGGTATCGCCGCCTCACCGGGCAGCCGCCTTCCCTTGCCGGCCTTCTTGGGCTGCGCGGAGCGGACCTGCTGGGGCTGGCTCCAGGCCCCTTGCTGCAGGTCACGATCACGTTTTCCTCGGCTTCCGCCGCGACCGAACAACGACTACCTCCCGGCCCGAGCCGCAGGGCGGCTCCGACGCGCTCGTGGTGTTCCCTGAGCTCCGGCGCCGCCGCCGTAGCCGTGTTGCTGGTACTGCCGTCTCCTGCGGTGCTTCGGCAACGGGCGGGTCGCCCGCACCCGGACGCGGGAAGCGCTGGCCGCGCCGCCCGTACCCGTGGTCCGTTCTCTAGGTGAGTTGAGCTCTTTCGCCGCCATCCCGGCCACCGCGCCCAGCGGGCGCTCGTGGCTGATCTTGGACGTGATCAATCTCGTGATCACAATTGTGGCGACGAAAGCCCAGGCGGTCGAGAAGAACCCGAAGCTCCAGCCCGCCCACCGTTCGGCGGTGAGCACGAGCAGGAAGACCGGGATACCGACGAGCCACGCGACGTAGCGGGCCCTCCAGGGAAAAGTCGCTTTCGGCGGGCCGAGCCACACGGCATCGACCCGGTAAACCTCGTCATCGGTGCGGATACGCAACGCGGGCCCTGCCTCAGCCCGTGAAGAGGCCGGCGATCCACTGGCCCACGTTGACTCCGGCACCACTCACCGCGAGGCCGATGATCGCCAGCGCGATCACGACACCGGCGAGACGGCGCATGACACCGGCGTTGTCCCCCTTGCCGCCACCCAGCCACAGCAGCAGAAGTGCGACGGCCAGCAGCACCAGGGGGATGATGTTGTCGATCAGCCAGGTGCGGACGTTGCCGGTGCCGAGCTCGCCGGCGGCCAGCGTGTCGAGGGTGGTCAAGGTCATCATCGCATTACTCCCGGTGCGCGGAGAGGGGGTTCGCGCGGTTCTGGCTCGGTGGTGCTTCGAACATCATGACGTCACGAGGGGTAGTGGTCAAAGCGCGCTCTGTGGATACCTCTTGTATTACGCAGCGTCTGCTGAGCACAGAGCGAGGCGCAGCACCACGACCATCCTCGGTCTCCATCATCGTTGCAAGGGTCGTCAGGATTAACCCCGGCCACCCGGATTTCGCAGTGTGCTGACGAACTCACCCGGTTGCGAGATTCTTGCTCACTGTGAGTACGGGTCGGCGGCCGGGAATCGGGCCACGACCAGTGTGACATGACTCGTTCGGTGGCTTTCCGCGAGTCCACTGCGTGAGCGCGTATTCGACAAAAATCATGGGCACCGATCAGGGGAAGTCACGCTTCCGTTACCCAAAGCGAAAACCGAACCCGCATTTTCACTACATAGCGTAATTATTGGCCCTTGGAGAACACATTCGCGGGAAAAGCGCCTGCTTCGACGGCCTGGCGGCTCAAGGACCCGCACAGCTCGTGAAGCCGCTTGGTCTTCTCCTCGCCGAGGTGCTCCCACGGCCCGGTCGACGCCGCGTTGGTGGCGACCTCGATCCGCTCGCGAAGATCGTTCCCGGCCTCGGTCAAGCCGCCCTCGGCGTCGAGGACACCCTTCTCGCGGAGAGCGTCGCCCGCGGCGTCCCACTGCTCGTCGCTCCAGCCACGGGTAGCCTTGGCCGCGGCGGCCTGGAAGCCCTTGCCGGTGGCGGTGTGCGTGACGAGAGCTTCGAGCCCGCCGAGACCGTTGAGGACGAGTGCGGCGATGTGGCCGTCCCCGCGGTGCTCACGCAACAGGGTGACGGCGTGCCAGAGGACGAGGTGCGGCTCGCTCGGCCAGTCGAGGTCGGCGTGCCCGGCGTAGAGCGGGCGCCCGTCGGCCTGGCAACCTCCGGTCGCCTCGCGGGCGAGTTCGGCGGCCTCGGCGACCTGTTCGGAGTCGATGGTGTCCTTGCCGAGCAGCCGGGTCAGGGTCGCGTCGACCGCTTCGAACCTGGCCTCGATGATCCGATCCGGGCTGGCCAGCGTCCACGCGCGCGGGATGTGGCGGGCGACCAGCTCGGGATTGAAGTTGTAGAACGTGGCGGCGACGACACCCGGGCTCACCGCGCCCATGGGGGCCGCGCGGCCCGCGAAGTACGTCATGCGCCCCGGCCGGAGTCCAGCGTCGGTGAGCGCGGCCTCCGTCTCGGGGGCGAAATAAGTGAGGGAATGCAGTGCATCGAACGTCCCGCGGAACCGTCCCGTGACCCGACTCGCTTCGCCCATGGGTGCACCCTACCGGCAAGTAGTCAGGGGGCGCAGCGTTCCAAGGGGCCGAGGTGGGAAGCAAGGGACCTTTGCTATCACTTCCGCAGGTGGGGCGAATTCTCGGGGAATGAGGCAGGGGACGGTCCGTGAAGAAATGCCCACCGCGCGCTCCCACCCCGGCCTGAAGTACATGAAGGCCCCCTTCCTTGCGCCTGGCGCAAGGAAGGGGGCCTTCATGTACCGGGACGAGCCGGCGTGTAAGCCGGATCCTGTCCTCGCCTCGCCTCGCGGCTGAGCGAGTGGCGGCCATCCATCTAGGCCCGCCGTCGCCGGCGGGCTCGAGCGGCCTACCCGCAGACTCGGGCGGGCAGCCCTCGGTCGTCTGCGCAGGAGCCTCGGGGCTCCCTCTTGGCCTTGCTCCGGGTGGGGTTTACCTAGCCGTCCTGGTCACCCAGGACGCTGGTGGTCTCTTACACCACCGTTTCACCCTTACCTCCGCCCGCGAAGCGCGCGGAGGCGGTCTGTTTTCTGTGGCACTGTCCCGCGGGTCGCCCCGGGTTGCCGTTAACAACCACCCTGCCCTGTGGAGTCCGGACTTTCCTCGAACCGGTCTCCCGGCTCGCGGCCGCCCTGCCGACTCGTCCGTCGGCGAATCCTACTGCACGGGGGTGGGCAGGCGATTCAGGTTGCGCTACCCGTCGGGTCTGATCACGAACCAGCCGTGGCCGGTGCCCTGTCCGGTCCATTCGCCGGGCCGCGCGTTGGCGAACTTAGCCGAGCTTCGGCGAAGGACCGCATCGCGTCGTCACGGGTGGCCGCCCGGACCTCGCACACCCGTTGCGCGCCTCCGCACTGTTCCGCCTGGCGACCGACCGGACCCCGCCTGTCGCGCGATGGTGAGCAGTTCCCGGTCATTTTCGCGAAGGCATGGGCGGGCATTCCTACCAATATCTTCAGGCAGGCGATCACCACTCCGAGCAGCTTCATGGGAAATACGGCAAACCGGAGCGGCCGGTTCGATTTCTGCCCACTTACTCAAGTGTGATGTGAATCACATAGCATGTTTGAACCGTTTCTCGCCGTCATACGTACCGGCCGATTAATGGTAATTGGAGCACTACTGCACATGGCTTACGGCGAAAGTCTGCGCTACGGTGTACCGACCTGTGAAATCCTCCACCGCCGAGGAGGTCGCGAACCCTATGGAAGCAGTGAGCAGAGGGTGCAGGTTCGGCCGCGGGAGACCCTGTTCAGCCAGGTCCTGTACCTGACCGGCCATGATCGACAATGGACAGAGGACGTTGTCCAAGAGACGCTGATTCGCGCCTGGCAACATTCCGACACGCTGAACCGCGAGCCGGGAATGCTGCGCGGCTGCCTGCTCACGGTCACGAAGCGGATCGTGATCGACGGCTGGAGAAACCAGAGCGCCCGGCCACAGGAGGCGGAGCTGGAAAGTCCCGAAAACGCCGAAACAGCGGACCAGGTGGATCAGTCGCTGTCCGCACTCGCCATTTCCGAGGCACTACGATATCTGGACAGCAAATACCAGGCTGTCATCTACGAGACATATCTGACCGGACATACGGTCCGGGAGGCGGCGGTGATATTGGGAATACCGGAGGGCACGGTCAAATCACGGCTGTACGCGGCTATGAGGACATTGCGACGGTCGTTAGGAGAGCTGGGTTCGCGATGAGGAAGCGAAAGACGAAACACACCGACGTCGCGGCCCTGTGTGCTCGGTGTGCTCGATCGAACCGAGGCATACGCCTTCGAAGAACAGCTGCGGGCACCAGGTCGCGGGATTCTCGTCGGTGGAGAACGCGCTGGCGAGGGCCGATCCGCCCTGCCCTCTGGCGCCACCCGGCGGCGCGGACGGCTGTCGCTGATCACGGCCAACCTCGTGGTGATCTTCCTGGCGTGTGTCGTCGTCACAACGATCGTCTCGCCGGTTTCCGCGGGACTCGCCGGATACGGACATCGACCAGCGCTTACTCCTACGACCGCTTACGTTCGAGTAGTTTGCCGCAAGCCGACACGACGGTCTCTTCGGTGCATACCGAAGTAAATCCCGAGAGTCCCTTCGGTACCGAAGCGCCACGCCGCCGGGCTGCTGGGTCGCGACAGCGAACTCGACGCGATCACCGGACTGTTCCGGCGGGCGAACTGGCCGAGGCGGCCGGGTTCACCGTCGCGATCGCCGCCGCGTCCCGGCTGGAGACGCATTCGAGCCGAGGCACTGACCGAACTCGGCGCGTCGCAGGACCGGCACGGACAGGGTGAGAAGTCGATCAACACGTTGTGGCAGGCCGCGCGGTCGAGCAAGCACTGCGGTGCGGAAATGCGCGGGCAAGCCTGGCGATGGTGAAGGACAACGAAGACGGCTCACCCAACAGGAGTACCGCGTCGCGGCGATGGCGCCACAAGGTCTCACCAGCCGGGAGATCGCCGAGGCGCCGCACCTGACCTCGCCGGACCGTCGAACTGCATTAGGCCGGGGCCTACCGCGAACTGGGGATCACCGGGCGCACCGAATTGAGTTCCGCGCTCGGCCGTTCCCAGCGCTTGGACGGTGATTGACGGTCTCCGTGCGCGGCGGGTTCACTCCGCGGCATGCCGGGAATCGAATCCGAACCACTCAAATTCGCCTACTGGGTCCCCAATGTGAGCGGCGGGCTGGTCACCAGCGACATCGAGCAGCGCACCGACTGGGGATACGAGTACAACCGGGATCTCGCCGTCCTCGCGGAGAACAGCGGGTTCGAATACGCGCTGAGCCAAGTCCGCTACACGGCCAGCTACGGTGCCGCCTACCAGCATGAATCGACCGGATTCAGCCTCGCGCTGCTGCTCGCGACCCAGCGGCTGAAGGTGATCGCGGCGATCCACCCCGGGCTGTGGCATCCCGGCGTGCTCGCGAAGTTCATCGCCAGTGCGGACGTGATCTCCGGTGGGCGCGCGGCGGTCAACGTGGTCAGCGGCTGGTTCAAGGACGAATTCACCAACCTCGGTGAAGCGTGGCTCGAACACGACGAACGGTACCGGCGTTCGGAAGAGTTCATTCGCGTACTGAAGGAACTCTGGACGAGCGACCACGCCGAATTCAACGGTGATTTCTACCGGATCCACGATTTCGACATCAAGCCCAAACCGGTCGGGCGGCCGCATCCGGAGATCTTCCAGGGCGGCAATTCGACCGCGGCGCGGAAGCTCGCGGGCCGGGTCTCCGACTGGTACTTCAGCAACGGCAAGGACTTCGACGGCTTCAGCGAGCAGGTCTCGGAGGTCCGCGGCTACGCGGTCGAGAACGATCACTCCGTCCGCTTCGGGCTCAACGGTTTCCTGATCGCGCGGGAGACCGACAGCGAGGCGAAGGCCGTGCTGCGCGAGATCGTCGAGAAGGCGAACACCGACGCCGTCGAGGGATTCCGCAACGCCGTCAAGCAGGCGGGAAGCTCCACTTCGGACAAGAAGGGAATGTGGGCCGACTCGGAGTTCAAGGATCTGGTGCAGTACAACGACGGCTTCCGCACCGGGCTGATCGGCACGCCGGAGCAGATCGCGGACCAGGCCATCGAGTACAAGACGCGCGGGGCGAACCTGTTGCTGCTCGGATTCCTGCACTACCTGGAGGACGTCGAGCACTTCGGGAAGCACGTGCTGCCGGTGATCCGGGCCAAGGAGGCGGACCTCGAGCGAGGCGCCGCCACCCCCGAACCCCTCGTCACCTCCGCCCCCTGACGCGTTTCGTCCTCTAGTTGCGGTCCTTGCACGCGCAACTACCGCAACTAGAGGACGAAACGCGGGCGGTAGGGAGGGGGCTAGGGCAGGTGGACGGTCTGGCCCGGGTGCATGGTGGGGCCGCAGTCCTTGAGCGGACCGCCGAAGCGCGCCTTCTCGACGTCCGGCAGGGTCTTCGCGGCGTAGTCCTGGGCCGCCTTCAGCTTCTCCGGGCTGGAGACGGCGTCCTTGCGCACGAAGTCCCCGTTGCGCGGCCCGCTGCCCGGGTACACGAAGATCGGCTCGTAGTCGCGGTCGATCCGCGGGTCGACGGTGATGCCGTTGCCCGCGGCCCACGGGCCCCACGAGTGGATGAAGGTCGGCTTGACCTTGTCGAACACGTAGTCGCGCAGGCCAGGCAGGTCGCCGTTCTTGAGGAAGTCCGCGACGTCCGCCTCGACCAGCCCGGCCATGTCGACCAGGTGCAGGCGGCTGGTCATCGACGAGCCGCCGAGGTCGGGCAGCAGCAACGACGCCTGCTGCAAGCCGAGAATGTCGGCGATGGTGTTGAAACCGCGGCCGAACCGGTCGGCGATGAGGCACGCGGGCACCGTCGGGACCTCTTGGAACTTCTCCGACGACGACGCGAAACCCATCCCGGACGGGATCGCGGCCGCGACCAGCACGAGCACCACGACGGTCCGCAGGGCCGCACGCGAACGGCGCAGCAGTTCGCCCGCGGCCAGCGTTCCGGCCAGCGCGGCGAGAATCCAGATCGGGGTGGCGAAGCGGTGCTGGCCCATCCAGTCCGGCACCATCACGCCGTAAGCGATGATCCCCAGCGCCAACGGCGTGAGCAACGCGATCAGCGCGCGCCGCCATTCCGCGCGGACCAGCGCGTAACCGAGGGTCAGGGCCAGCAGGATCGTCCCGGCGACACCGGCGTAGCCGACCAGCTCGAACGGCTGCTTCAGCGCCGAAAGGCCGGGAAGTCCCTGCCCCTTCGCGATCGACGGGTTCGCCAGCAGCCTGCCGAACTCCGCGATCCGCCAGGCGAGATACGCGCCGAACGGGATCGCGAACGCGACCACGGACACCACGATGAACTTGACGCTCTGCCCCAACAGCGGCTTCCGCAGCTGGAAAAGCACGACGAGCGGGTACGCCCCGCCGTAGATCAGACCTTCGGGACGGGTCAGCGCGGCGAACGCGACGAGCACCCCGGACCAGATGGCGATCTTCGCGGTGAGCACGGTGTTCTTGCGCACGGCCACGAACAGCAGCACCGCGAGCCAGGCGACGGCCATCCCGAACAGGGAGTTCTCCAGACCGGAGACGGTCCAGATGACGAACGACGGGATCGCGGCGAGCGTCAGCCCGACGACCAGCGTCGCCAGCCAGGCGAAGCGCTTGAAGACCTGCTTCGCGGCGATGTGGCAGGCGGCCAGCGTCCCGGCGGTGAACAGGAGCCCGAGCAGCTTCGGGAACAGGACGTAGTCGGGAAGGCCGAACAGCGTTCCGCTGTCGAAGATCCCGAAAAGCTTGCCGACCGCCAGCAGCACCAGCCACGTCGAGTTCGACCATCCCTCGACCGACGGCTGCCCCGGCTGCAGCACGGGGCCGAGCCCATCGGCGAAGCTGCGCGCGTAGGAGAAGGTGATGGCCGCGTCGTCGACGATCCAGTGGCCGTAGAGGGTGGCGTGCCAGGCCAGCGCCGCGACACCGGCCAGCACCGCCAGGTACGGCGCGATCCGGGCGGCCGGGCCACGACGGGCCGGCGTCTCCGCCGGGTCGGGCACGTCTTTTTCGGAAGCTTCGCTGAGTGCGCTCGCCGTCATGTCCCCGTCTTCGCCTTTTCGCTCACGTGCCCGTCGCCGAAACTGTAGCCAATACCCCATCGGCTGCCCGCGACACGTCATATCCAGGCGTGATCCGCGCCACATTCACGGCGCGTCAGGACAGATGCGAGATGTCGTTCACCAAGCGGACCGAGGCGTTGCCGTCGGGGTAGAACTCGACGATCGACAGCGAGGCCAGGTCAAGGTGCAGTCGAAACAGCAGCGACGGCCCGGCGTCGAGGCCCATCCGCAGCAGCGCCTTGATCGGCGTGACATGGCTGACCAGCACGAGTGTCCGCCCGCCGTACTTCGCGATCAGCTCGTCGCGGGCCTTGCGGACCCGACGGTGGACGCCGTCGAAGCTCTCGCCGCCCGGCGCCGCGATCGAGGTGTCCGAAAGCCAGGCGGTCTGGAATTCGGGGTCGCGGTCCATGGCCTCTTTGAAGGTGAGGCCTTCCCAATCGCCGAAGTCGGTCTCGATCAGCCCGGGATGGGTCTCGACGCGGCCGCCGAGCGCGTCCGCGATCGCCTGCGCGGTCTGCTGGGTGCGGATCAGCGGTGAGGCGATGATCGGCGCGGCCTCACCGTCGACGACCAGGCCCTCCATCGAGCCGAGGCGTTTCGCGGCGGCGGCCGCCTGCTGCTTGCCGTGCTCGGTGAGGGGCACGTCACCGCGGCCGGAGTAACGCTTCTCGACCGACATCGCCGTTTGGCCGTGCCGCACGAGAAGCAGTTTCGTCGGTGTCCCGGTGGCGCCGGTCCAGCCGACAGGGCTGGTCCTGTCCTGCTTCACGGTCTTCGGCGCTTCTGAGTTCTTCGCGGCCCCGGCGTCCATCGCCTCGTTCGCGAGCCCGTCCGCGTGGGAGTTCTCCGCGCGCGGGATCCACTCGTAGCGCACGCGGGAAAAGCGCGCCGCGAGTTCCTTGGCTTCGGCGTTCAGCGGCTGCATCGACGGATGCTTGACCTTCCAGCGCCCGGACATCTGCTCCACCACGAGCTTCGAGTCCATCCGGACGTCCACTGTGGACGCTCCGAGTTCGGCGGCCGCGGCGAGCCCGGCGATCAGGCCGGAGTACTCGGCGACGTTGTTGGTCGCGATCCCGACGTAGGCCTTGCGCTCGGCCAGCACCTCACCGGTGTTCGCGTCCTTGACGACCGCGCCGTAGCCGGCGGGCCCGGGGTTGCCCCGCGAGCCACCGTCGGCCTCGATCAGCACGTGGTCGGTCACAGGCCGGACTCCAGTGTGCGCACCAGGATGGCGCCGCAGTTCTCGCACTGGATGACGTTGTCCTCGGGAGCGGCCTTGATCTCGGCGATCTCGCGACGGTCGATGTCGAGCTGGCAGGCGCCGCAACGGCGGGCCCGCAGCAGCGCCGCGCCGATGCCCTTGTGCGCGCGGACCCGCTCGTAGAGCTTCAGCAGGTCTTCCGGAAACCGCGGCAGGAGTTTGGCGCGGTCTTCGTCGCGGCGGGCCTTCGTGGTGTCGAAGTCGGTGAAGTTCTCGTCACGGCGGCGGACGGCCTCGGCGACCTCGTTCTCGGCCTTCGCGACCTCGGCGCTGGTGCGCTGGGCGTCGAGATCGAGCGCCTCGCGGCGTTCCATCAATTCGAGCAGGTCGTCCTCGAGCGCGGCCTGACGCCGGTTGAGGCTGTTCAGCTCGTGCTCGATGTCGGTCATCTGCTTCGCCGCGACGGAGCCGGATTCGAGGAGCTTGCGGTCGCGGTCGCCGCGAGCGCGCACCGACTCGATCTCCTTCTCCTGGCGGGCGATCTCACGGTCGAGGTCGGACGCCGCGGTCTGGACCGAGACCAGCGCGTCACGTCGGTCGCGCACCGTTTTCTCGCCCGCGTCGATCTCGGCGATTTCCGGCAGGGTGCGGCGGCGGTGGGCGGTACGCGAGAGTTCGGCGTCCACCTTCGCGAGTTCGAGCAGCTGGCGCTGGACGGCGGGGTCGGCCTTCACGGTGCTCCTTGTGATTCTTAGTGCTCGGTTCGGGTGGCCCGTAGCGTCCACGGGTCGGTGCACCGCGTGGAGACGTGAATGTCGACGTTACCCGCAAACGCGGCGCGGACGACGGCCGAGGCTTGCTCGCACCACGGCCATTCGCTCGCCCAGTGTGTGACGCCGACCAGGGCGGGGACTTCGGCGATCTCGGCGAGGTGTTCGCCGGCGGGATGATGCCGGAGATCGGCGGTGACGTACGCGTCGACCCCGGCGGCGGTGGCACGCTTGAGATAGCTGTCGCCGGAACCGCCGGAAACGGCGACGCGGCGGATGGGGCGGGCCGGATCGCCCGCGCCGTAGACGCCGGGTTCCGTGCGGGGCAAGGCGTTCGCGACGCGTTCGACGAAGACCGAGAACGGTTCGGGGGCGGGCAGTTCGCCGATGCGGCCGATGCCGGTGACGCCGTCCTCGCGGGGGTCGAGCGGGCCGAGGACGGTCAGGCCGATGGCGTCGGCGAGCGCGTCGGAGACGCCGGGTGACGCGGAATCGGCGTTGGTGTGCGCGCAGTAGAGGGCGACGCCCGCGCGGATCATGCGGTGCACGAGACGGCCCTTGGTGCTGTCGGCCGGGACGCCGTGCACGCCGCGCAGCAGCAGCGGGTGGTGCGCGACGATCAGCTGCGCGCCGTCGGCGATCGCCTCGTCGACGGTCTCGTCGACCGGATCGACACAGAACAGCACCTTGTCCACGTTCTCGGCGGGGTCGCCGCAGACGAGTCCGACGGCGTCCCACGATTCGGCGAGTTCGGGCGGGTAGGCCTGCTCGAGGGCGGCGATGACTTCGGCTAGCGCGGGCACCCGGGGATTTTCGCATGTAGCGTTTCCGGACATGCGACTTCGGGTGCTCTGTGCCGTCGTGTTGCTTCTCGTGGGCCTGCCCTCGCCCGCTTCGGCGTCCTCAGGTTTTTGGACGTTGACCGAATTGGCCGCTCAGCGCGGGCAAATCGCCGACAAGGTCGCGGCCGCCAAGTTCGGCACGCCGTCGCCGATCGACGACCCGGTGCGCGAACAGCAGATCCTCGACTCGGTGGCGGCGAAGGCGCCCGGTCTCGGCCTCGACGCGGCGAGCGTGGTGCGGTTCTTTCGCGACCAGATCGAAGCGAACAAGGTCGTGCAGCGCGGCCTGTACGCGCGGTGGACCACGCATCCCGGCTCGCGGCCGCCGGGACGGCCCGATCTGGCGACCGAGGTCCGGCCGGTGATCGACCGGCTCAACGCGGGTCTGCTCACCGAACTCGCGGCGACGCGGGACGCGCGGGCGCGGCCGTCCTGCGACGCGCGGCTCGCGGTCACGGCGCGGCTGGTCGACGCGCGGCGCGGGCTGGACCGGCTGCACTCGGTGGCGCTCGGGGAGTCCGTCAGGTCGGCCTGCTCCCACCGCTGACCGTGGGGCGGGAGCAAGGGACCTTTGCTATCACCTGCGCCGCTGACCTGCCCGGCCCGGCCTGCGCCGCGTGTCGCGTGGCGCGTGTCGCGTGGCGCGTGTCGCGTGGCGCGTGTCGCGTGGCGCGTGGCGCGTGGCGCGTGGCGCGTGGCGCGTGGCGCGAAAGCCACTTTCGGGACGTCTGATGTCCCGAAAGTGGCTTTCGCGACACGCTCCGGATCGACCAACCGCGCCGCTGACCTGCGAAAAGAGAGCAGGGGACCTTTGCTATCGCGGCGGCAGGAGGGGCGAGGTCACTCCAGCGCCTTCGCGTCCTTGTTGACTGCCCAGCGGCCTGCCGCGCGCATGACGCGGCCGGTCCAGAGCATCGCCCGGTAGGCCTTCGTCGAGTGATCGGGGACGTCGGAGTGGTCGACCTGATAGGGCGCGACGGACGCGCTCGACCGGAGGTGCAACGGCATCCTGGTCATCGCCTCTTTCGGCGATCTCGCCTGGACGAAGCGGTGTTCCGAAAGGATCCGCCCGACCTCGTAGGGGTGCGGATGCTTGACGGTGATGCGGTACCAGTGGAGCCCGGTTGCCGGGGATTCCACGGTGGGTGTTGGGGCGCTCATACGCGACCTTCCTGCGTGTTTCTTCCCAGGAGGTCTACTCCCGCTTCACCCCGGCTTTCCAGCTTCGCGCGCCCGGAAGCCGTTCGGAGCCGGTGAGCGGTCGACTCCCCCTGCCTTCACACTGATCGGGTGGTGCACATCGTCTTCGTCTGCTCCGGCAACATCTGCCGCTCGCCGATGGCCGAACTCGTCTTCCGCACGAAGGTCGAGGAGGCCGGTCTCGATCACCTCGTGCAGGTGTCCAGCGCGGGTACCGGCGGCTGGCACGTCGGCGAGGCCGCCGACAAGCGGGCCCGCGCGAAGCTGGCCGAACACGGCTACCCGACCGGTCACGTCGCGGCCGAGGTCGATCGTGGGCATCTCGCCGCCGACCTGCTGCTCGCCGCGGACGACAGCCACCTCACGTTCCTGAAGCGCAAAGTGCCGGACCCGTCGAAGGTCCGCCTGCTGCGCGAGTTCGACCCGTCCGCTCCCGAAGGCGCCGAGATCCCGGACCCGTATTACGGCGAGGACGACGGTTTCGAGGACGTCCTCGGCATGATCGAGCGGTCCGTTCCCGGCCTGCTCGACTGGGTGCGCGCACACGCCTGAGGCGGACCGCTTACCGTGGTGGGGTGCGGTTGAAGTTCCTGCTGAAGCCCGGCTGGCTGGCGTTGACATTGGTGGTGTTCACCTTCGCCGTCTGCTGCTTCACCCTGCTGGCGCCGTGGCAGTTCTCCCGCAACACCGAGCGCGAGCACCAGAACGCGGCGCTGAGGGAGTCGTTCACCGGGCAGCCGAGGTCGCTCGACCAGCTGCTTCCCGACGGAGCCGCCCCTGATCAGCGCACCGAATGGCACCTGGTCGCGATGAAGGGGACGTACCTTCCCGAGGGCGAGGTCGTAGCCCGTCTGCGCTCCGTGCAGGGCGAAGCAGCCTACGAGGTGCTGACGCCGTTCCGGACCGTCGAAGGCACGATCGTGCTGGTGGATCGCGGCTACGTCCGGCTCGACGACAAATCGCGCGCGCTCCCCTTCGCCCGGCCGCCCGCCGGGACCGTCGACATCATCACGCGGGCCCGTCACGACGAGCGGGACGGCAAGAACCGCGACGCTTTCGCCGACGAGTCGACCGGCGGGAAGCTTCAGAGCTACGTAGTCGATTCGCAGGTCGTCGCGCGGGCCGCGAAGCTCGACATCCGGCCCGGCTACTTCCAGCTCGACGTCGAGCAGCCGGGCGTGCTGGGGGCGCTGCCGCTGCCGCAGACCGACTCGGGACCGTTCTTTTCCTACGCGCTCCAATGGATCGCGTTCGGGGCCATGGCGCTGATGGGCTGGCTGTACTTCACCGTCCGCGAGCTGAAGCCGGGCGGCGTGCTGACCACGGAACGGCCGCAGCGGCGCAAGAGTGTCGCGGAGATGCTGGCCGAGGACGAGCGATCCGAAGTGGCCACCTGACCCGGCGTGAAACTGGACCTTTTATAGGTCCATTGTGTGTACTCATACTCGATCATGCTGATTCACCCGTGGGACGCCGCCCACGACGACGCCGAGTGGAAGGCCTGGCTGTCCGGCCACGACTTCGGCCAGCTGATCGCCGGTGGCGCGGGCCGTGACCTGCCGATCGTCAACCCGGCGCACTTCATCTACGACGGCGACCGGACGATCCTGCTGCACCTCGCGCGCTCCAACCCGGTCTGGCCGTTGCTCGAAGAGCATCCGCGCGCGCTGCTCGCGGTGACCGACGACCACACCTACATCCGATCCGGCTGGAACACCCCGGCCGACCCGCCGCACGGCGTCCCGACGTCGTATTACGCGTCCGTCCAGCTCGAATGCGACGTCCGGCTGATCGACGACGCGCGGGAGAAGGCCGCGCTCCTGGACCGGCAGCTGGCACACTTCGAGCCCGGCTCGGGCCGGTTGGCGGTGAGCGCCACCGGGGCGCCGGACAAGCGGCTGCTGCCTGCCATCCGCGGGGTCGAGCTGACCGTGACCGGGGTGCGGGCGAAGTTCAAGTTCGGCGGGAACAAGACGTCCGGCGACCGGTCACGGATCGATGCCGAGCTGGAGCGGCGCGACGGTCCGAGGGACGCGCGGGCACGGGCGCAGCTGGCCCGGCGGGAGCGGTGAACTCACGCCTCGTGAGCGGAAGGACACCCTTCTCAAGTGCGTGAAAACCCCCTCACGCACTTGGGGGAGGCGGCGACGAGGAGCTATTTCCGCAGTTCAGAGCGCCCGGCGATAGCAAAGGTCCCTTGCTCCCCCGCTGCTCACCTGAAGTCCGTGAAGCCGGGGGTCAGCGCCGCCGCCAGAGGCCCATCAAGACCGCCAGCACCACCGAGCTGATCGCGCCCAGCCACCCGGCCACCCGCGAAAGCTCCACGGCCCGCGTCACGTGCCCGGCGTCCGGGTTGCGGCCGATGCCGAGCACCGGCAGTTCCTCGACCCCGTGCGGGTACACCGTCCGCCCGCCGACCCGGACCTCCAGCGCCCCGGCGAACGCGGCTTCGACGCGGCCCGCGTTCGGGCTCGGGTGCGCGGTCGTGTCGCGGCGCCAGGCCCGCCAGGCGCCGCCCGCCGAGCCGCCGACGACCGGCGCGGCGAGGACGGTCAGCCCGGCGGCGACCCGGGTGGGCACGAGATGGACGATTTCGTCCAGCCGCGCGACGAACCAACGGTACCGCTCGGGACGCCCCCGGCCGAGGCCGCGCAGCAGGCTGATCGCGCGCGAGCCGAGCAGGCCGGGCGCACCGGCCAGCGCTCCCCACACCAGCGGCGCGATGACGACGTCCGCGGTGTTCTCGGCGAGTGTTTCCACCGAAGCACGCGAGAGGCCGATGACGCCGAGGTCGTCGGCGACTCGCGGGTCCAGTGTGGACAGTGTGCCGCGGGCGGTTTCGAGTTCGCCTTCTTCGAGATCGCGCGCGAGCGAGGTGCCGCTCGCGGCGAGGCCGGCGGCGCCGAGGACGGCCCAAGTGGTCACCGCGGTCGTGGTCGCCTGCAAGACAGGACTGCGTCGCCCGGCGCGTTCGACGAGTACGCCCGCCAGCACGGCGGAACCCGCGAGACCGCCGGTCCACAGCAGACCGGCCGCCGGGTGTTTCGACCGGACCTTCACGTCCATGGCCGAGGCCGCCCTGGCGAACGCCGTCACCGGGCGGCGTGAGCGGGGATCCCCGATCGCCCCGTCCGCGACCACCCCCAACACCAAGCCGATCGCGCGTGCCGCGCTCACCGTCGCCCCCTGCATGCCGTTTCCCTCGAAAGACCTGCAGAGATTACTCGAAGATCATCTGTCCGACGCCGAGGGCCATCTCGTCCCGCGCCTGGATGACGATGGCCCGCATCGCGCGTTCGGCCCGGTCAGGGGCGCCCGCGTCGATGGCGGCCGCGACTTCGACGTGCAGCGCGACGGCTTCGGGCTGCGGTTCCTCCGGCATCAGGCCATGCTCGGTCCGCCCGGCGAGCACTTCGGCCACGACCGCCGAAAGCTGCGCGAACATCGGATTCCGCGACGCGGTCAGGAGCAGCTCATGGAAAGCGACGTCGTGACCGAGGAACGTCGCGAGATCCCGGCGGCGCGCCGTCTCCTCCAGCCGCTTCGCCAAAGCCCGGAGACGGCCGCCCTCTTCCGGCGTCGCCCGCAGCGCGGCGAACCGGGCCGCGCACGGTTCGACGCCGGAACGCAGTTCGGTCAGCGTGCGCAGCGCGGTCTTCCGCTCGGAGCCGTCGAGCTGCCAGCGGAGCAGCCTCGGGTCGTAATGGTTCCAGTCACGTGGCTCGCGCACGATCATCCCGACCCGGCGTTTGCTGCTGGTCAGGCACATCGTCTCCAGTGCGCGCACGACCTCGCGCGCCACCGTGCGGGACGCGCCGAACCGCTCCTGGATTTCGTCGGAGCGCAGCACCGAACCCGGCGGGATCTCCCCGTTCGCGATCGCGGAGCCGAACGCGTCGAGCATTTCGGCATGCCTGTCGTTGCCCACCAGGCGACCTTAGCGTTCTGACTCGATTAAGTAGTACTTGATATTGCTTAAGTAGTACTTTTGAGTTGTACTCATCCGGCTACAACGACGTGGGAGGTACGGATGACCGTCATCGTGGTGATGGGTGTTTCCGGCTCGGGGAAGACGACCGTCGGCACGGAACTGGCCGAACGCCTCGGCGTCGACTACGCCGAAGCGGACACGTTCCATCCGCGGGCGAACATCGACAAGATGAGTTCCGGCCACCCGCTGAACGACGAGGACCGGCAGCCATGGCTCGAAGCCATCGCCGGCTGGATCTCCGACCACCAGGACTCGGGCGGCGTCGTCACGTCGTCGGCCCTCAAGTACCGGTACCGCGACGTCCTGCGCGGTGGCGGCGACGTCTGGTTCCTGCACCTGCACGGCGACCGCGCCCTGCTCGCGGACCGGATGAAGACGCGCTCCGGGCACTTCATGCCGGTGTCCCTTCTGGACTCCCAGCTCGCCGACCTCGAACCGTTGCAGCCGGACGAGTTCGGCTACGTCGCCGACATCGCCAAGTCACCGGAACAGATCGTCGAAACCACCCTTTCCGCCTTCAAGGACCGCTGATGACCACCACTCTCGCCGCCTCCTGGACCGGGCACGACACTCGCCTCATCGGCGCGACGGTGCTCGCCATCGCCGCGATCGTCGTGCTGATCACCAAAGCGAAACTGCATCCGTTCCTGGCGCTCATCCTCGGCTCCGGCGTGCTCGGGCTCGTCGGCGGCATGCCGGTGGACAAGCTGATCAAGAGCTTCAGTTCCGGCGTCGGCTCCACGGTCGCCTCGGTCGGCGTGCTGATCGCACTCGGCGCGATGCTCGGCAAACTGCTCGCCGACTCCGGCGGCGCGGACCAGATCGTCGACACGATCCTGCGCCGGGCGAGCGACCGGACGCTGCCGTGGGCGATGGCACTGGTCGCCGTCCTCATCGGACTGCCGATGTTCTTCGAGATCGGCCTGGTCATGCTGATCCCGGTGATCCTGCTGGTCGCCAAGCGCACCGGGAAACCGTTGCTGCTGCTGGGCATTCCCGCGCTCGCCGGGCTTTCGGTGCTGCACGGCCTCGTCCCGCCGCACCCCGGACCGCTCGCCGCCGCCGGCGCGCTGAACGCGAACGTCGGCCTCACCCTCGCCTTCGGCCTGCTCGTCGCGATCCCGACGGTGATCGTCGCCGGGCCGCTGTTCGGCAGGCTCGCCGCCAAGATGGTCCCGGACGCCGTCGCGCCGGAACGGCTCGTCCCCGAATCGTCCTCGGGAGACCGGCGGCGCCCCGGCTTCCTCGCCACGTTGTCGACAGTGTTGCTGCCGGTCGCGCTGATGATGGGCAAAGCACTCGCGGACATCCTGCTGGAGAAGGAAAGCCACGTCCGCCGCGTGCTCGACTTCATCGGCGACCCGCTGGTCGCCCTGCTCGCCGCCGTCCTGCTCGGCATGATCACCCTGGGCAAGGCCGCGGGCTTCACCCGCGACAAGATGTCGTCCACCATCGGAGACTCGCTCCCGCCGATCGCCGGCATCCTGCTCATCGTCGGTGCGGGTGGCGGCTTCAAGCAGACCCTCGTCGACGGCGGGGTCGGCAACGTCATCACCAACCTGGCGACCGGCGCGAACCTGTCGCCACTGCTGCTTGGCTGGCTGGTCGCGGTCGCGATCCGCCTCGCCACCGGTTCCGCGACGGTCGCGACCGTATCCGCGGCGGGCATCGTGGCACCGCTCGCGGCGACCATGGACCCGTCGCACAGCGCACTGCTGGTGCTGGCGATCGGCGCCGGTTCGCTGTTCTTCTCGCATGTCAACGACGCCGGGTTCTGGCTGGTCAAGGAATACTTCGGACTTTCGGTCGGGCAGACGCTGAAGAGCTGGTCGATCATGGAGACGATCATCTCCGTGGTCGCGATCGCCCTGATCCTTCCCCTCGGCGCACTCCTTTAGCGACCGCCCGGTTGACATGTGACCTTTTGGTCACCTATTCTTCTGGCGTGCCCGACGACGACCTGGTTTTCAAGGCCCTGGCGGATCCGACTCGCCGGTTCCTGCTCGACCAGCTGTTCGCGCGTGACGGCCGCACACTGACCGAACTCGAGTCCGAAGTGGACATGAGCCGGTTCGGTGTGATGAAGCATCTGAAACTGCTGGAAGAAGCCGGACTTGTCGTCACGCGCAAGGAGGGCCGGGAGAAGCGGCATTTCCTCAACCCGGTTCCGATCCGGCAGATCCACGACCGGTGGATCGACAAGTTCACGGAACGCAACGTGACCATGTTGCTCGACCTCAAAGCCGAACTCGAAACCGAGGAGCCACCCTCATGACCGACACCACCGTCGCCACGACCCAGGTCTACCGCGTCTACATCAAGGCCACCCCGGAGAAGATCTGGGACGCCATCACGAAGCCCGAGTGGTCGCAGAAGTACGGCTACACCGGCCTCGTCGACTACGACCTGCGCCCGGGCGGCAAGCACGCCACCCACCCGACGAAGGACTTCATCGACGCCGGATTCACCAGCGACCTCACCGACGGCGAGGTGCTCGAAGTCGATCCGCCACGCAAGCTGGTCATCACCTGGAAGCTGCTGATGGACCCGTCCTTCGAGAAGGAGCCGTACACCAAGCTCACCTACGAGATCGAAGAGACGAAAACCGCGGGCACCCGGCTGACCGTCACCCACGACGTCACCGACGCGCCCACGACCGCCGCGCTGATCAACGGTTCGCAGGAGGACATCAACGCCGGTCCGGGCGAGAACGCCGGTGGCGGCTGGGCGTGGATCCTGTCGGACCTCAAGTCTCTGCTGGAGACCGATGAGCCGCTGGTCCCGGCCGCTTCCTGACGCTCCGCCAACGCGTGTGAAGGCCCCCTTTCCTCGGCTCAGTCGAGGGAAGGGGGCCTTCACGCGCGTTCAGACCCGCTTGGTGGCGGCCTTCAGGGAGGCCTTCGCGGTGTCGGCGGCACCGACGGTGTCCAGGGCGAACAACGCCGCGCCGACCACGGGGGCGACGTCCACGACCTGGATCGCGGCGCGCGGCGCCACCTTCAGGCACCGCCGCTCGATCTCCGCGATCACCTGCGCGCCGACCCCGGTCAGCACTCCCCCGCCAAGGATGACCTCGGGCGCCTCCTCGGTCAGTTCGAGCCGCCGCAGAATCACCGTGACCAGGACGGCGACCTCGTCGACGAACCGGTCGACCACGTCCTGCGCCACCTCGTCACCGTCCGCCGCGACGGCGAACAGCAGCGGGCACAGGCCGTGGATCGAATCGGTGTGCAGCTCCTCGAAGTGCAGGCGCCGCACCACTTCCAGCACTGTCGACGCCTTGAAGTGCGCGGCGACGGCCGTCTGCAAAGCCGTGCCGGGGCCCCTGCCGTCTTCGGCGCGGACGGCCCACCACAGCGCTTCCTCACCGAGCCGGTAGCCGCCGCCCCAGTCGCCGGAGATCTTGCCCAGCGCCGGAAAACGGTGCTCGCGACCGTCGGCGCTGATACCGGCGCCGTTGATCCCGGCACCGCACACCACCGCCACGCCCGTCCCGTCGGAACTGCCCGCGCGCAGCAGCGCGAGCGTGTCATTGCCGACGATCAGCGTGTCGCTCCACCCGCGTGCGGCCAGCGCCGCGTGCAGGATCGCCTCCTCCTCGGGGAAGTCCAGCCCCGCGAGGTACGCGGACGTGTGTGTCGCGAAAGGACGTTCGTCGGGAATCCCAGCCTCGCGAAGAGCCTCCAGGACCAGCTCCTCCAGCGCGCGGACGCTGGCGTCGACCCCGATGTTCTGCGGGGACGTGCCCGGACCCCGTGACTGCCCGAGCACCCGTCCGTCCCGGGAGACGATCAGGACGTCGGTCTTGCTGTTGCCGCCGTCGATCGCGACGACGACGTCGGCTGAGCCCGCCGTCATGCCCCGGCCCACGGCAGGAACTGGCGATTGGTTCCCACCAGCGTGTCCGCGAGCTGGTCGGCCTTGGTGTACTGGCCGACGAGCGGATGGGCGAGCAGCGCGTCGGCCACCCGGTCCCGGCCGCCCTTGATCGCCGCCTCCAGCGCGAGATGCTCGTACGCGGTCACGCCCGCGATGAGCCCGGCGAACCGCTGCTCAACCGGCGCCTGCGGGATCGGGCGAGGACCCTTACCGTCCACAAGGGACGGAACTTCGATGACGGCGTCGTCCGGCAGGAAGTCGAAAGTGCCTTCGTTACGGACGTTGACGACGTGTTCCTCCGCGGGGCCACCCGAGGTGAGCGCGTGCACGAGCTGCACCGCGGCCTCGGAATAGTAGGCACCGCCCCGCTTTTCCAGCTGCTCCGGTTTGGTCACCACCTCCGGGTCGAGGTACACCTTGAGCAGTTCCTCCTCGACGTCGCTGACGACGTCCGCGCGCGGCCGCTCGGTGCGCTGCTTCATGACCTGCTCGTCGTGCCCGTAGTAGTACTTCAGGTAGTAAGACGGCACGACGTTCATCCGCCGCATCCACTCCACCGGCGCGGTGACGTGCTCGCCGAGGAATTCCGCGTGCTCGGCAAGGAGTTCCGGCAGCCTGTCCTCGCCGTTGACGAGCACTTTCCGTTCCCAGCTCAGGTGATTGAGCCCGGTGTGCACGAGCTTGACGTCGTCGACTCCGGCGCCGAGCAGGTGCGCGAACGTGCGCTGGAGGTGGATCGCGACGTTGCACAGTCCGACGGCGCGGTGGCCCTCGTTCAGCAGTGCGCGGGTGACGATGCCGACCGGATTGGTGAAGTTGACGATCCAGGTGTCGTCTCCGGCGATTTTCCGGACCCTGTCAGCGATGTCGAGCACCACCGGCACGGTGCGGAGTGCCTTCGCGAGGCCGCCCGCGCCTGTGGTCTCCTGCCCCACGCAGCCACAGGCGTGCGGGAATGTTTCGTCCCCGCGCCGCGCACGCTGTCCGCCGACCCGCAACTGGATCAGCACCGCCGACGCGCCGTCGACACCTTCTTCGAGATTCGCGGTGGTCCGCACCCGCGCCGGATGACCGGCGTGGTTCAGCAACCGGTTGCTGAAGTCTCCGACCGCCTCCACCCGATAGGCGTCCGGATCGATCAGCACG
This sequence comes from Amycolatopsis coloradensis, assembly GCF_001953865.1. GTDB lineage: Bacteria > Actinomycetota > Actinomycetes > Mycobacteriales > Pseudonocardiaceae > Amycolatopsis > Amycolatopsis coloradensis. The sequence continues at coordinate 463,231 of NZ_MQUQ01000012.1, read as the reverse complement.
ATCTCGTCGACGTCCAAAGTGGACCGCCGCCCGGCGATCCCGTCGATCAACTCGGGTGTGTAAGTGGATCCACCACCGACGACTGCCAGTTTCATCCCTTGACCCCTGTGAATGTGACGCCCTTGACGAAGGACTTCTGCGCGAATACGAACAGCACGATCACCGGCAGCATGATCAGCGCGGTGGCCGCCATGGTGAGGTTCCATTCCACGTGATGCATCCCGCGGAACGACGCGATCGCCAGCGAAAGCGGCCAGCTGTCGCGGGTTTCACCGGTGTAGAGCAGCGGTCCGAAGTAGTCGTTCCAGGTGAACAGGAAGCAGAACATCGCGGTGGCCGCGATCCCCGGCTTCGCCATCGGGATCAGCACCTTGATCATCGCCTGGAACTCGTTGCAGCCGTCGATCTTCGCCGCTTCCAGATAGTCCTTCGGAATGGTGAGGAAGAACTGCCGCAGCAGGAAGATCGAGAACGCGTCGAAGAAGAAGTACGGCACGATCAACGGGATCAGCGTCCCGGTGAACCCGAGCCGTACCCACAGGTCGTACAGCGGCACGACGGTGACCTGCGGGGGCAGCATCATCGCGGCCACGGTGAGCATGAAGAACAGGTTCTGCCCGCGGAACTTCAGCTTCGAAAGCGCGTACGCCGCCGGGATCGCCGAAATGAGCGCACCGAGGGTGGCCAGCGACGAATAGAGCATGCTGTTGCCGAAGTACTGCAGCAGCGGCGCCTTCTCAAACACCTCGATGAAGTTCTCGAAGTGCCATTCCTTCGGCCAGAAGTTCGACGAAAGCGCCTGTTCGCTGGACATCACCGCGGTGAGGAACACGAAGAGGATAGGCAGCATGAAGATCACGCCCATCGCGATCCCCAGGCTGTGCGTCGCGATCCAGTACAGCTTCTTGTCCCATTGACGCCGCATCCGTACCTTCGGCGGTTCGGACGCCGGGGCGGCGTGCCGGGGTTCGGCCAGTGTGGTCATCCGCCCGCTCCGCTCATGCGGGGCACCCGCACCCGGTCGGGGCCATGAACAGGCTGTCGCGAGGATATGATCATGCCCCCTCCTCCTGATGCTGGGATTTACGGAGCTGCCGCACGAGAATCCAGGTGAACCCGGCCGAGACGATGAACAGCAGGACCGCCATCGCCGCCGCGTAACCCATGTTGAAGTACCGGAAACCCTGGACGTACAGCCAGACCGGGTAGGTCAGCGTCGAGTTCTGTGGTGCGCCGATGAATCTCGTGTTGCCCGCGACGTCCGCCGCGCCCGCGGCCGCCGAACCCGCGACGATCGCCTGTGTGAAGAACTGCAACGCGAAGATCATCGAGTTGACGACGCCGAACAGCAGCACCGGCGAGATCGACGGGAGCGTGACGTGCCAGAACCGGCGGACCGGACCGGCGCCGTCGAGTGCGGCGGCCTCGTACTGTTCCTGCGGCACGTCGAGCAGCGCCGCCAGGATGATGATCATCAGCTCGCCCGAACCCCACATCACCAGCAGGGTCAGCGCGGGCTTCGACATCGCCGGGTCGTTGAACCACAGGCCGCCGTCGATGCCGACCGCGCGCAGGAACGCGTTGACCGGGCCGTATTCCGGGTTGAACAGGAACACGAAGGCCAGGGTCGCCGCGGCGGGCGGGGCCAGCGAAGGCAGGTAACAGAGCGTCCGCACCAGGCCGACACCCGACTTGAGCCGGGAGATGATCGACGCCGTGCCGAGGGCGAACACCACGCGGCAGAACGTCAGGACGATCACCAGCCACAGCGTGTTGTACGCGGCGGTGCCGACCAGCGGCTCACTGGTGAACATCCGGATGTAGTTGTCGAAGCCGACGAATTCCGGCGCGTTGATCAGGTCGTAGCGGGTGAACGAGTAATACACCGTGGCGATCAGCGGGTAGCCGAAGAAGATCAGGAACCCGAGCATCGCCGGTGCGATGAAGTAGAAGACGGTGCGACGGCGGCGCGCTGCGTTCCCCTTCCGCGTCCTGGTGGACGAGGAAGGGGAACCGACCGCCCTGGAATCCAGGGTCGAGGTCATGCGATCAGCCGCCGGCGCGTTTCTGGGCCAGCTCGTCGTTGATCTGAGCGTCGACCTGCTTGAGACCCGCGGCCATGTCGGGGATGTTGCCCGCCTGCCACTTCTCCGCGAAGTCGTTGACGGCCTTGAGGTGCGCGTCACCGATCGGGGTCGACGGGTTCGGCAGCAGCTTCCCGCCGTTGTACAGGTCGAGGAACGTCTTGAACTCCGGCGTGACCTCGAGCTTCGGGTCGGTCAGCGCGGCCTTGGTGCTCGGCACGTTCTTGAGCCCGTTGGAGAGTTCGACCAGCGTCGAGGTGTCCAGCGTGACCTGCTTGATCAGCTCCCAAGCCGCGCCGGGGTTCTTGGCGCCCTTGGGGATCGCGATGATCGTGCCCGTGGTGAACGCGCCGCCGTAGCGGTCCGGCTTGCTGTCGAGCACCGGCGGGGCCGCGGTGCCGAACTTCAGGTCCGGCGCCTGGTCCTTGATGAACGCGGTGCGGTACTCGCCGTCGATCATCATCGCGAGCTTGCCACGCTGGAAACCGTGGTCCGCCGAGTACTCCTCGCCGAGGCCTGCCTTGAACTGCTCGACCTTGGCGTGGCCGCCGTAGAAGTCGACGAGCTGCTTCTGGAAGTCGAACATCGCCTTCCACTCGGGGCTGTCGGCGAGATGCGACTGGCCGTCCGGGCCAAGGTAGGTGGCGCCGAAGTTCGGAGCCCAGTACTGCGCGAAGTTGGCGTAGAACGGCATCGACGGCATGAACCCGGCGACCTTGATCGAGCCGTCGGGGTTGAACTCGGTCAGCTTCTTGGTGGCCTCGAACAGTTCCGAGGTCGTCTTCGGCGGCGACGTGATGCCCTTCGCCGCGAACATGTCCTTGTTGTAGTAGAAGCCGTAGACGTCGGCGAGCAAGGGCATGGCGCAGCGCTTGCCCTGGAACTCGGTGTAGCTGCGGACCGCGTCGGGGATCTGTGTCAGGTCGATCTTGTCACGGTCGATGTAGGGCTTGAGATCCTGGAAGCTGCCCGTGGAGCACCACGCGCCGAGGTTGTCGGTGAAGAACGAGATCGCCACGTCCGGCGGGTTGCCACCGCGGATGGACTGGGTGATCTTGTCGTCGTCCTGCTGGCCTTCGTGCTTGATCTCGATGTTCGGGAACTTCGCCTTGAGCTTGTTGAGCCCGGCGGTGACCACGTTGTACTCGCGGTCGGTGAACTTGCTGTAGACGGTCAGCGTGAGCTTCGCGTCCGCGGCGGGTGCGGCCGCCGCGTCACCCGCTCCCCCGGCCGGGCCGCTTGCGGCGCCCGAACAAGCGGACACCAGTGCGGCGACGGTGACCGCGCCGAGCACTATCGAGCCGCGCCAACGGCGGCCACTTCTCCGAACCTGGGTCGTGGAACTCATGACCCTCCTCCTAGTTGGTTGGGGCGGGAGATGGTGGTTCTGTTCGTGAATCCGGGATCGCCACGATCGGATGGGGCTCTCCCGCCCCGGACCGGCGAGGCCCGAGGAGTGAAGGGGTGTTGACGCCGAAGACGTCCCTGCGAACGGTGGCGAGGGCCGACTGAAGCGCTCCCTCGCGCACCGCGTTGCCCTGCACCGACGCGACCCCGACGGGGGTGCGGGGCAAGACGAGTTCGTGCAGCCTTGTCGCGACCAGCGCGGCGAATTCGTCGCCACCGGCGCGGCTGGTGTCACCCGACAGCAGCACGAGTTCGGGGTCGACGACCGCGATCAGACCCGCCGCGCCGCCCGCGACGCGGCGGGCGAGGTCGTCGAGGAAACCTTCGTTTTCGGCTTGTCGCGCCTTGGTGACGGCGTCCGCGCCGGTCTCGGCTTCGATGCCGTGCGCGGCCGCCAGCGCGACGACCGCGGGCGACGCGACGATGTCGCCGAACCGGTCTCCGGCGCGGGGCTTGGGGCCCGGGGTGGCGACGGAAACCGGGTCGGGGACGCGCATCCAGTCGATCTCGCCGCCACCGCCGGTCGCGCCGCGCAGCAGCCGCCGCCCGACCACCACCGCGCCGCCGACGCCGTCGCTGAGCCAGATCATCACGAAGTCGTCCAGCCCGGCGGCCTGTCCGGCGGTCATTTCGACGATCGCGACGAGGTTGACGTCGTTCTCGATGGTGACCCCGACGCCGAGGTCCTGGCTGAGCCTGCTCGGCACGTCGAACCCAAGCCAGCCGGGGATGTGCGGCGCCGAAGAGAGCAGGCCGGTGCGCGGATCGAAAGCGCCCTGCGCGCCGATGACGACGTGTCGGAGGTCGGTGGCGGCGAGCCCTGCTTCACCGGCCACGTGACTGAGGGCCGCACCGAAGGTGCCGACGACGTCCGCGCCCTCGTGGACCGGCAACGGCACCTGGTACTCCGCGAGCACCGCACCCGTGACGTCGGCGACGACGAAATCGGCTTTCCGGGGCGTCAGGTCCACGGCCGCGACATAGGCGACGCAGCCGTTGACCTGCCAGAGCTGCGCCCTCGGCCCGCGGCCCCCACCACGCACGCCCGCCTTGGCGACGACGTCGTCCTGTTCGAGGCGGGTGAGCAGCTGCGCCGTCGCGGGTTTGGAGAGGCCGATCGAGACCTCGAGTTCGGAGCGCGTCAGCGGGCCGTCTCGGAGGAGGACCTCGATGGCCGCGCGATCGTTGATCTCGCGCAGCATTCGCGGACTACCGGCTCGCACTGGGGCTCGCTCCCGACTTCGTTAGGAAACTTTACAGACGGTTTCCGGGGACTGTAGTGAGCCGAACCACAGTCGTCAACGGGCCTGGGAAACGGGGAGGTAACGCTTGCCGTGTTCCGCACAGCGGGTAGATGTACCGCTGCGGAGGGTGGCTACGGGTGGCCGGACAACCGGCAAGTACGTGAAGGCCCCCTTCATTGCGCCTAGCGCAATGAAGGGGGCCTTCACGTACTTCTGAGACTAAACGCCTGCCCAGGCCGCCAACATGACGCGCGCGATCGATGAATTCCCCGGCAGCACCAGCTCACGGGTACCACCGGCGATCGGGGTCGGCACGGCGCCCGCGTTCCGCAGCTGACTGTTCGCGAAAGCGGCCCGCACCTCCGCGCGCGAGACCCAGAACGCCTCCTCGATCTCCCCCTCCGCGGGCATCAGCGGAGCGGAGATGTCGGCCCGCGCGGTGAAGCCGAGCATGATCGACCGCGGGAACGGCCAAGGCTGGCTGCCGAGATAACGCGCATCGCGCACCTCGAGGCCGACCTCTTCGCGGATCTCCCGCTCGACACAGCCTTCGAGCGACTCGCCCGCCTCGACGAATCCGGCGAGGATCGAGTACCGGTTTTCCGGCCAGATCGGCTGCCGCGCCAGCAGGACGTGCTCGCCGTTGACACCGGCGTCGTCGTGCACGAGGCAGATCACGGCGGGGTCGGTGCGCGGGTATTCCTCCCGGCCGCAGCCGGTGCATTCGCTCGCCCAGCCCAGCTGGACCACCTCGACCGGGCTCCCGCAGCGCGTGCAGAACTTCGCCTGGTTCCGCCAGTTCCGCAGCGCCTGCGCGGTGGTGAACAACCCGGCCGACGTGTCGTCGAGCAGGTCACCGTAGCCGCGCAGGTCGACCCAGATCTCGCCTTCGTGTCGCGGGACCTCTTCGACGACGCCCCAGCTGCCCGCCATCTCGACCGTCTCGGTCTCCCCGGCGGGACGGCCGGGCAGCGACCAGAAGTCGGTGCCCTGCCACTCCCCCAGGAAGACCGCGTCCGCGGGCGGTTCGGCGCCGAAGTCCTGCGCCTTGCGGGTCGCGAGCGTGCCGGAACCTTCCACCACCGGGGTGCGCGCGTGCTCGTCGAGCAGGACGACATGCGCGTCCGGCCAGCGCTCGGCGAGCCTGTCCGGGTTGGTGCGCAAGGATTCCTGACGGTCCGCCGTGGAGCGCGAAAGCGTCGGGAGCGCCCCCAACCCGAACGGTGTCTCCATCAGGCGGGCTCCCCGACGGTCACGTCGCCCAGCGCTGCCAGCTTCGGCGCGAGGACGTCGGCGTCACCGACGACGACCCCGGTGAACCGCTTGGGCGCGAAGAACTCCAGCGCGGCATCGGCCACTTCTCCGGCGGTGACCGCGGCGAGCCGTGCCGGGTGCTCGGCGAGCCATTCGGCGCCGAGACCGGTCGCGGCGAGCGCGGCCAGCTGCGCGGCGAGGCCGCCCTGCGACGACGCCGCCGTGACCAGCGAACCGATCGCGTACTGGCGTACCGACTCGACCTCCTCGGCGGTCGGCGGCACGAGACCGAGCCTGGCCAGCTCGTACCGCGTCTCCAGGAGGGCGGCCGCGGTCGCGTCGGTGGCGGTGTCCGCCTCGACGTTCACCACGGCGGTCTGGTCGGTGAACTCGAATCCCGAGTGCGCGCTGTAGGTGTAACCCTTGTCCTCACGGATGTTCTCGACCAGCCGCGACGAGAAGTACCCGCCGTACGCGAGGTTCGCCAGTTGCAGCGCGGCATAACCCGGGTCCGTGCGCGACACGGCCTGCGCGGACAGCCGGATCTGCGACTGCACGGCACCCGCGCGCGGCACCAGCAGCACGTGGCCGCCGGTGAGGTCGGGCAGTGCGGGCAGGCGGACGGCGGAACGGTCCGAAGCCCAGCCGGCGAGCGCCTTCTCCAGGTCGCCGACGACGGTCTGCGGGTCGATGTCACCGACCAGCACCAGCACGGATCCCCGCGGCAGCACCGAAGCCTGATGCAGCGCGCGAACCTGCTCCGGCGTCACGACGGCGACGTCCTCGGCCTGCGGAACCTCGCGAACCGCGGGGTGGTTGCCGTAGCGGTGTTTCTGCAGGGCCTCGCGGGCGATCGTCCTCGGGTGCGTGCGGGAGACCGCGATCCGCTCGATGAGCCGCTCGCGTTCCCGCTCGACCTCGGCGTCGGCGTACGACGCGCCGGTGAGCGCGTCGGCGAGGACGTCGAGCATCGTCGGCAGGCCGTCGGCCAGCGAGGTACCGGTGATGGCCAGCCGCTCCGGGTCGACGCCGGACGCGAGGTCACCACCGATCAGGGCCAGGTCCGCGTCGATCTCGATGCGGTCGCGGCGGGCGGTGCCGGTCAGCAGGGTCTCGGCCAGCACTTCGGCGGTCGCCGGGTGCAGTGCGTCGTCGCCGCCGAACGGGATCCACATCCGCAGCTCGACCAGTGGCACGGTGGCCTTGCGGACGGCGAGCACCCGCAGCCCGTTGCTCAGCGTGGTGTCCACATGGGACAGGTCGGCGGCGGCGCGCTGCGTTCCCAGCGGCGGGACCGGACGCGGCCCGGCGGCCGTGCGGCCGATCTCCTCGGCGGTGCGGTGCGGTGCGCTCACTGCTCGGTACCTTCCTGATCTGAATCGGCACTGCCCGGGCGGACGACGAGCACGGCGCGCGAATCCGGCCGCAGCGCCTTCGCCGCCGCCGAAACGGCCTCCCCGGTGACCGCCGAGATCTTCTCGGCGAGCCGGTACACCAGCGACGCGTCGCCGTACAGCAGCTCGAACGAGCCGAGCGCGAGCGTCCGGGACACCAGCTTGTCGTGCTCGGAGTGCAGACTCGCGGCCCAGCGCGCGGTGACCTTCTTGATCTCCTGGTCCCCCGGCGGCGTGGCCGCCAGCTTCTCCAGTTCCTCGTCCAGCGCGGTGAGGACCTGGTCGGTACTCACTTCCGGCGGGTGGATCGCGGTGATGGTGAACGTGTCCGGGTCACGCGCCTCGAACGGGCCGAAGAGCCCGGCACCGGCGCCGATGTCGACGACCAGCGGCTCGCGGTGCACCAGGCGTTGTTGCAGCCGGGAGCCGTCGCCGTCGGTCAGCACGCCGGCGAGCACGAGGTTCGCCAGGTAACCATCGAGGTCGTTGATCGGGTCCGGCATCCGGTAGCCGACGCCGACCGCGGGCAGCGGGGCGTGCGGGTCCACCTGCTCGCCGCGCAGCTCGCCCTCGGGGGCGGGCTCGGCGAACGAGGGACGCACGGGCGCGGGCCGGTGCGGCACGTCGCCGAAGTGCTTCTCGATCAGCTCGCGGGCCTGCTCGACGGTGAAGTCACCGGCGACGGTCAGCACCGCGTTCGCCGGCGAGTAGTAGGTGTCGAAGAAGGCCGCGCAGTCGTCCAGGGTGGCCTGCTCGAGGTCCTCGAAACCGCCGTAACCGTTGTGCGCGTTGGGGAACGTGGAGTACAGCACCGGCGGGAGGGTGATCCACGGGAACCCGCCGTACGGCCGGTTCAGCACGTTGAGGCGGATCTCCTCCTTGACCACGTCGATCTGGTTGGCCAGGTTCTCCTGCGTCAGCTTCGGCGCCCGCATCCGGTCCGCTTCGAGGAACAGGGCGCGCTCGAGAGCCGCGGCGGGGAGGACCTCGAAGTAGTCCGTGTAGTCCGGATGGGTGGAGCCGTTGAAGCTGCCACCACTCGACTGGACGTACCTGAAGTGCGCGAGCTTCTCCAGGCTCTCGCTCCCCTGGAACATCAAATGCTCGAAGAGGTGCGCGAAACCGGTGCGCCCTTCGGGCTCGGAACGGAAGCCCACGTCATAGTGGACGCTGACACCCACCACCGGAGCGGTCGCGTCGGGCGCGAGCACCACACGCAGACCGTTGTCGAGGGTGAATCGGACAAGCTCGGGATCGGCCATGCGCACCACCCTACGGGCTAGTCAGGCCTCCAGGCGACGACCCTGGCGGGTCGTGGCGAAGGTTCCCACCACCGCGGCCGTGAAGTCACTCACCCGCGCGAGGCCGTCCCCCTCGGCGCCTTCCTTTCCGTACCAGTAGATCTTCGGCGGACCCTTCAGCGCGGCGAATCCGGCGAGCCACTGTTCTTGTTCGCCGAGAGCGAGCGCGTAGGGCAGCGCCCGGGAAAGGAGCACCTCGCGTTCGAGCTTCGGAACGGCCGACGGCTTGGTCGCCAGCAGCGTCTCGCGGACGCCGAGCAGCCGGCGGTGCAGCGCGACACCGGCGCCGGTGCGCACCGGCAGCCACCGGGCGGCGACGGCGAGTACCGCGCCCGCCGCGACGACGATCAGCCCGAGCTGCGCGTAGCCGACGGTCAACGCCAGCAAGACGGTAAGGAACAAACCGTGGAAACAGACACGCGGGCCGACGCGGGCGAGTCTGCCGGGCAGGCGCGAATACCAGCGGCGTTCGACGACGCTGTCGCGCAGCTCGCCGCGAACCGTCTCGATCCCGATCCGGGCGGACTGGATCTCCGACAGCAGCACCGACTCGCGCCCGTCCGGCAGCAGCGCGTCGAACACGGCCCGTTCGAACGGGTTCAGCTGTTCGTCCGGCGGATTGCGGCGGACGAGCCGCCAGCCGGTCAGTTCGCCGGGCTCCTCGCTCACCCACAGGTAGTTACGAACCGCGAGGTCGACGACCGTCGCCGCGAGATCGACGGCGTCGGCCTGCCCCGAAAGGACCATCCCGGCCTGTCCCGGCAGCACGCCGTCGGGCGACGCGAACGCGGCCTGGTCATCCTTTCCGGTGAGCAGCTCGACCGGTAGTGCGTCGCCGGGGTGTTCGTCCCGCCTCCGGAGCAAGGCCAGCGCCACGGCGGCCGCGACCAGCGCGAGCGCGAAGCCACCCCAAGCCCAGCCCACCGGAGCGGTGAGCACGAACGCGCCGGCGAGCGTCTTCGACGGCTCCAGCCGCGCGTTCGCCGGGACGGTGCCGCCGGGCAACTCGACCGAGATCTCCATCCGCTGCCCGGCCGCGAGGTTCTGCTGGCTGAACCGGGTCAGCCCGGAATGCGCGATCTGCGCGGCCCCGCAGTGCGCGCGCGACCCCTCGGGACCGGCGTGACAGGTGACCGCGTTCGGGATGGCGGGTGCGGCGAAGCTCGCGCGCACGAGTTCGAGGCGGGTGTCCCAGCCGCCCGTGAGCTGCCAGCCGACCCGCGCCACTCCGTCGGCTTCGGCGACCGCACCATCCACTGTGTACCGGACGATCGAGGTGCCGCCCTTGAGGCGGACGACGAATGCGTCGTCGGTCAGTTCGGAGTTGCCCGCGCCTTCGATGACGACGTCACGGATGCCGATGATCCGGTCGCGAGCGTGGGGCGCGGCCGTCCGCAACGGAATGCGGCGGGTCATGGTCGCCTCGCTCGGCACGGACACCGCCTCGACGACCGAGAGGGCGCCGTCGCGTTCCACCCTGAGCGAGATCTCCGCGCTGTTGGGGAGCGTCGGCAGCGGAGTCTCGCCCTGCGCTCCCGCCGGTGCCGCGCCCAGCACCAGCAGGAAGACCACGAAGAGCACGCAAGTAGTCCTCTTGTTGCGGTATATGCGCGCGCAAGGACCGCAACCAGAGGACGAATCGCGGGAGTTCATGTCAGGCAATCGAGCGCAGATGCCCGGACTCGGCGAGAAGACCGTCCAAAGCGGACAGGAACGACGGCAGATGCGTGGCGAACCGGCGCAGATCCCGATCGCCTTCGAACCCGCCGAACCAGTACAGCCCGGCCGAACCGTCCGCCGACGGGTCGAGCGCTTCGAAAGTCCGGAGCCAGTGTTCGGTGTCGCCGAGGACGATCGCGTACGGCAGCGACCGGGAGAACACCATTTCCCGGTCCCCCGGCGGAATCTCGGCGACCTTGACCGTGTGCAGGTATTCGAGCAGACCGCGCACCTGGCCGACCAGGCGCCTGCCGCGCGAGGTCCGCGGCGGCACCCAGGAGGCGCCGAGCAGCACGGCGACCCCGGCGAGCGCGACCGCGACACCGAGCAGCGCGTGCCCGGCCGTGAACGTCAGGACCGCGGTGCCCACGAGTCCGAGCACGACCAGGCCGATACCCGCCAAGGTGAGCTTGCTCTTGCCCTTGTCGGGACGGCGCGAGAACCAGCCCTTGCGCACGACATCGGTGTACATCGCCTGGCCCGCCACGCGGAGATCGACGGTGCCGCGGCCGCGGAGTTCCGACAGCAGCACGGAATCGGTGCCCTCGGGGAGGATCGCGGTGTAGATCTCGCGTTCGAAGGCGACGAGGTGCTCGTCCGGCGCGTTACGGCGGGCGATCCGCCAGTCGACGGTGCCCGCGCCGCGGACCTCGGCGAGCATGAGGTAGTTGCGGACCGCGAGGTCGACCACCGTGCCGCTGACGTCCACGACGTCGACCGTCTCGTCGACGACCGTGCCGACCTGGCCGGGCAGGACACCGTCGGGAGAGGCGAAGGAGGCGCGATCACCGTCGCGCATGAGGACGTCGACCGGGCCGGTGCCCGCGGTGAGCGCGCCCCTGTCGCGTCGGCGCAGCGACCAGACGGCCAGCGCGCCGAGAAGAAGGAACAGTGCCAGTGCGCCGAAACCGATGCCGGTGAGCGTGGTGAGGGCGAACGCGCCGCCGACCGAGGCGATCCGCTCGAAACGCGCGTTCGCGGGGACGGTGCCCGCCGGAAGCTGGACGGCGAGGTCGACCCGTTCGCCCGCGGCGAGCTTGTCCTGCTCGATGCGGACGACACCGCTGTGGTCGGTTTCGGCGAGCGAACACTGCCTGTCCGAACCGAGCGGCCCGGCGAAACAGTCCACTGTGGGCATTTCGCGCGTCGGCGCGCTGAACGAAGCGGACACCCGGGACAGTTCGCCGTCCCATCCGCTCGCGACCTGCCAGCGCACCTGCTGCGCGCCGGTGACGTCGGCGACCGCTCCGTCCACTTTGTACCTGAGGGTGGACGCGCCGCCGTCGAAGGCGGCGACCAGCTGTTCGCCGTTCGACTCGGTCTTGCCCGCGCCCTCGACGGTCACGTCACGGACCCCGTAGACGCGGTCCTGTTCCTCACCGGCGGGAACCTTCAACGGGATCCGGCGCACCAGATGCTGTCCACCCGGGACGGTCACCTGCTCCGTGATCGAGAGCGAACCGTCGCGTTCCACCTTCACCGCGACGTTCGCGGCCGCGCCGCCCGGCGGCTGGAGCAGGCCGAGCTGACCGCGCGCGCCGATCGGCGGCGGCTTCGGCAATTGTGGCGCGTTCGTCAGCGAAGGGCCCGCTTCGGGCGCCTTCGGAACGTTCGATTCCGTCGGCGGGGCCATCAAGGCCGTACTCGCCGCGACGGCCACGACCGCCGTCCCCCATTTCGTCAACACAGCCACACACTCTAGGACAGCCGATCTATGCTGACCGCCGAAACGCCGGATCCCGCCACCTGGGGAACGGCGTTGCCGACCGCATGGGGGATCCACTCGATGAACCAGCAGCCGCCCGGCCCGCCTGATCCGCGGCGCCGGCCGACTCCGCCACCGCGACCGCCGCAGGGCGGCCGTCCGCTCCCGCCGCCGGGCGCGCGGCCGCTGCCACCGCGCGGTGGCCCGCCGATGCCGCCGCCGAACCGGCCGGGCCCCGGCGGACGCCCGGTTCCCGGCCGTCCGCCGATCTCACAGCCGGCCCCGATGCCGATCCCGCCGCCGATCCCGCCGCCGTTCCGGCCGGGTCCGCCGAGCGGCGGGATGCCGTTGCCCCCGCCGGGCGCGGCTCCGCTGCCGCCGCCGCGGATCGGCGCGCCGGTCCCGTTCCAGCCCGGCGCCGTCGGCCCGCCGCGACTCCCCTATGGCCCGCGTTTCGCTCAGCCCGCGTTCACGACCTACGGGGGATACCGCGCCAAGAAGTCGAACGGCGGGGTGATCGCGGCCGTCGCGATCGTGGCCGTGATGGCGGTGATGGGCGGGCTGATCATGGTGATCGCCATCGCGAACGGCGGCTCACGGCACGTCGCCGACGCCGGTTACTCGACGTACCCGACGACCTCGTCTTCGGAGTACTCGACGACCACCACGGCCAGTGACACGTCGACGACCACGGCCACCAGGTCGCGTGATTCGACCGCCTCGCGCGAGACGTCGGCGGGCTCGACCCGCGAGACGTCGGCCAGCCGGACCCCGTCCGGCCCGCAGCCACACCACAAGCTGGCGGACAACCCGCTGTGGCTCGATTCCGACGTCGGCCTGCCGAACCAGGCGTGCAACCTCTCGCGCTGGGCGAACAACGCGAACGCGTCTTCGGCGTTCTTCGAAAGCGCGCGGCCTTGCCTGGACAGTGTTTGGCAGCAGGTCATGAACTACTCGAAACTGCCGTTCCGGGTCCCTACCGTGAAATACCCGTCCGGCAAGAACTGGTCGAGCCCGTGCGGTGACGCCGGCAAGGGCTGGGCGGCGTTCTACTGCTCGCAGAACGAAACGCTGTACATACCGTACGACGGCCTTCAGGTCGATCAGTACGGCAACAAGCCCGGGGTGTACCTCGCGGTCTTCGCGCACGAATACGCGCACCACGTCCAGGCGCTCTCCGGTGTCATGGAGGCCTATTGGGACGCGCGGTACGACGCCGGTGTCGACTCGGCGGCGGGCCTGGAGATGTCGCGGCGGAACGAACTTTCGGCGCAGTGTCTGTCCGGGACGTTCCTTGGCTCGACGGTGGGCCGCGGCGGCTCGGTCGATCAGTCGATGTACCGGGACGCGTGGGGTTCGCAGGACCGCGGCGACCACAACGGCGGCCCCCGCGACCACGGCTCCGACGCGCACGCGATCTCATGGTGGCAGCACGGCGCGCAGAAGAACCGGATGGCGCAGTGCAACACGTGGGCGGCGAACTCCTCCGACGTCTCCTGAACCCGCAACTAGAGGACTACTTGCGGCGGGTGCTGGTCAGCCTGGTGGCGCGAAGGGGTTTTCCGGCACAGGTTCCGGCGCAGGCTGCGGCACCGGAACCGGCGCGGCCACCGGAGCGGCGCTCTGCGGGTACTGCGGCGAGTACTGAGGCTGCGGCGGCGCGTACTGGGGTTGTGACTTCACCTGGTCCCGTCGCCGTCGCTCGGCCAGCACCGCCGACAGGAACGCCCAGGACGGCACCCCGGGCGGCACCGGCGCCCCGATCGCCGCCTCGACCTGCTGCGCGAGCCCGTACCCGAGGGCTTCGACCGCTTCGGGGCGAAGCTCACTAGTGCGGCTCAAGTACTGGCGGACGGCGAGCGCGAGCTCGTTCGGCAGGCGGGTCAGGTCCAGCTGCGAAGCCCAGTACGCCAGCTGCGGCGGCATCCCGACATACGGCGTCCGCGAGGCGGGCATGCGTTCCCGGATCACCAGGGTGCCGGCGAGGTAGTCGCCGACGCGGCGGCCGTTGGTGGACAGCAGCGACGTGACCACCGCCACGACGCCGAGCAGGCCCAGCGCCCAGAAGTCGATGAAGAACCCCGCGAGCCCGCGGACCAGCGCGTGCCGGAACCGGACCGGTCCGCCGTCGGTGCGGACCACGCGCAGGCCGAGCGCCATCTTTCCGAGCGTCCGGCCGCGGCTCAGCGTCTCGAAGATCACCGGGTAGCCGACCATGATCAGCACGAGGGTCACCAGGAACAGGGTCAGCGCCAGCGCTTCGTCACCGAACGCGGCGACCTGGCTCAGCACCAGCATCGCGACGATCAGCGTGATCAGCTGGAGGGCGACGTCGAGCATCATGGCGAGCCCGCGGCTGGCCAGTTTCGCCGCGCGCACGTCCAGGACGACGGCCTCGCCGGTGACGAGTTCGGACTCTTGTTCCACCCGGCAAGCGTAGTGACGAATAGGCTGGCCACCAAGGACGATCGCCGGGAGGGCTCCGAGTTGGACGTGGACGTGTTCGTCGCCGCGCACCAGGCCGAATGGAATCGGCTGCGTGACCTCGTCGGCCGCGCCGGGAAACTCAGCGGCCCGGACGCCGACGAGCTGGTGACGCTGTACCAGCGCGTCGCGACGCACCTTTCGATCATCCGCTCGGTCGCCCCCGACCCCGTGCTCGTCGCGCACCTGTCCGGCCTGGTCGCGAAGGCCCGGTCGGCCGTCACGGGTTCGCACAGCCCCGCCTGGCGTGAGGTCGGCCTGTTCTTCACCCGACGGTTCCCGGCGGCGCTGTACCTGAGCAGGCGCTGGTGGCTGGCGTCGGCGGCGGCGTCGATCGCGGTGATGGCGATCGCGGCGGTGTGGATCGCCGGTGACCCGCAGGTGCTCGCGTCGCTGGCGTCGCCGGAGGAGTTCAAGGACCTGACGGCGCCGGGCGGGAAGTACGAGACGTACTACTCGTCCGATCCGGCGGGGTCCTTCGCCGCACGCGTCTGGACCAACAACGCGTGGGTGGCGGCGACCTGTCTGTTCCTCGGCGTGGTGCTGGGTGTGCCGGTGATCTACGCGCTCTGGGCGAACTCGCTGAACCTCGCGATCGGCGCGGCGCTGATGTCGTCGGCCGGACGGCTCGACGTCTTCTTCGGCCTGATCCTGCCGCACGGCCTGCTGGAGCTGACCGCGGTGTTCGTCGCGGCCGGGACGGGACTGAAGCTCGGCTGGACGGTCATCGACCCGGGACGCCGTTCCCGGACCGCGGCGCTCGGCGAACAGGGCCGATCGGTCGTGGTGATGGCACTGGGGCTGACCGTGGTGCTGCTGATCTCCGGCGTGATCGAGGGCTTCGTGACGCCGTCGGGTCTGCCGACCTGGGCGCGGATCGGGATCGGCGTAGTCGCCGAAGTCCTCTTCTTGCTCTACGTGTTCGTAGTCGGGCGTAAGGCCGCGAAGGCGGGCGAAGTGGGCGACGTGGACTGGCGATACGCCGGAGATGCCCGCCCAGAAGCGGGCTGACCTGCGAAAAGAGAGCAAGGGAGCTTTGCTATCGCCGCGCCCCGGCGGGCGGGCTGATCGCCGCCAGGCACTGTCCACCCGCGACATGTTGGTACGAAAGAGCCGCCTTGGCGTACAGCCACGGTGCCCCGGCCGGTCGCGCCCACGCGGGCGAAACGAGCACCGCGAAGAACAGCACGACCTTCGCGCACACCGGACCCCGATCCTGCCGGTCCAACCGCTCGGGACACCCGCCGTCACCGGCACCACCCCGTCGGGTTCACAGCCGTCCGGCGGCCTTCAGCGCGAGATACCGGTCGGCCAGCCGCGGCGGCAGGTCCTCGGGAACGGCGTCGACGACCTCGACCCCGTGCCGTGCCAGCCGCGCGGTGACCTGGCGCCGTTCCGCCAGCACGCGCTCGGCGGCGGCCGCGTCGTAGACGGCTTCCGCATCGCCGCGGCCCGCCGCCATCTCGGCGACCCGCGGGTCCGCCACCGAAGCGATCACCAGCTGGTGCCGCGAGGTCAGCTTCGACAGCACCGGGAACAGGCCTTCTTCCAGCGGTGCCGCGTCCAGTCCGGTCAGCAGGACGACCAGCGCGCGCCGCCTGGTCCGCCGCAGCACTTCCGCGACCATGCCGCGCGCGTCGGTCTCGATGAGCGACGGCTCCAGCGGCGCCATCGCGTTCACCAGGGAGGGCAGCAGATCCGTCGAACCCTGGACGGCCGCGTGCACCTGACGGTCATAGGCCAGGAGGTCGACGTGGTCCCCCGCCCGCGCCGCCAGCACGGCCAGCAGCAGTGCCGCGTCCATCGCCGCGTCGAGCCGCGGCGCGTCGCCGACCCGGCCCGCCGAAACACGGCCCGTGTCGAGGACCAGCACCACGCGCCGATCACGTTCGGGCCGCCAGGTCCGCACCATGACGTCGGACGCGCGGGCCGAAGCACGCCAGTCGATCGACCGGACGTCGTCGCCGATCACGTACTCGCGCAAGGAGTCGAATTCCGTGCCCTGGCCCCGGATCAGCACCGCGTTGCGGCCGTCGAGCTGCTGCAGGCGGGCCAGCCGGGACGGCAGATGCTTGCGGCTGTGGAACGGCGGCAGCACCCGCACGGTCCACGGCACGTCGTGCGAACCCTGCCGCGCCGCGAGGCCCAGCGGCCCGGTCGACCGGACGGTGACCCTGGCCGCCCGCCGGTCGCCGCGCCGGGTCGGCAGGAGCCGGGTGGTCACGATGCGGCGTTCGCCCGCGGGCAAGGAAAGCCGGTGCCTGTCGTCGGCTCCGGCGCTGGGCGGCCAGGCGTCCCGGAGCCACGCGCGCACCGGGCGGACACCGGGATTGGCCACGGTCAGCGTGACTTCGCAAGCCTCCCCCAGCCGCACGGACGTCGCTCCGGACCGCGCGAACCGCAGCCGCCGCACACTCCCGGCGAGCAGGAGATCCAGCACCACCAGCAAAAGCAGCACCGCGGCGGCGAGCCCGATCCCGGCCCACGAGGGCAGCAGCAGGCCGACCACCGGCGCCGCGAGGAGCGCCAGCAGCCCGAGCCGCCCGGTGACGGCCATCAGCGTGGAACGGGCACGGACGCGAGGACGCGGTCCAGCACACCGTCGGCGGTCACGCCTTCGAGTTCGGCCTCGGGCCGCAGATCGAGCCGGTGCCGCAAAGACGGCCGTGCCAAGGCTTTGACGTCGTCCGGGGTGGCGTAGTCGCGGCCCGCGAGCCACGCCCACGCCCGCGTCGCGGCCAGCAGCGCGGTCGCGCCACGCGGCGAGACACCGATACGCACCGACGGCAGCGCCCGCGTCGCCCGGCAGACGTCGACGATGTAGGCGAGCACTTCGGGCCGCACGGTGACCCCCGAGACGGCACGCCGCGCCGCGTCGAGTTCGGCGATCCCGGCGACCGGCTTGATCCCGGCCGCGACCAGGTTCCGCGGGTCGAAACCCTGCGCGTGCCGGGAAAGAATGCCGAATTCGTCCTCACGGGACGGTGTCGGCATGGTCAGCTTCAGCAGGAACCGGTCCAGCTGCGCCTCGGGAAGCGGATACGTGCCTTCGTATTCGACCGGGTTCTGCGTCGCGATGACGATGAACGGATCGGGCAGCGGCCGGGTCTTGCCGTCGCTGGAGACCTGACGCTCCTCCATCGCCTCCAGCAGTGACGACTGCGTCTTCGGCGGGGTGCGGTTGATCTCGTCCGCCAGCAACAGGTTCGTGAACACCGGGCCCTCGCGGAAGGAGAACTCGCCGCTGTGCGCGTCGTAAACGATCGAGCCGGTGATGTCGCCCGGCATGAGGTCCGGGGTGAACTGCACCCGGGTCGTTTCCAGGTCCAGCGCCGCGGCCAGTGCCCGCACCAGCAAGGTCTTCGCCACGCCCGGTACGCCTTCGAGCAGCACGTGTCCCCGGCACAGCAACGCGATGATGAGCCCGGTGACGGCCGCGTCGTTGCCGACAACGGCCTTCCCGACCTCGGCGCGCAGGGCGATCAGCGCCGCCCGTGCTTCGGCCGCGCTGTCCACACCGGACTGTCCGGTCTGTTCGGTACTCAAGACCGCTCCACCTCTCGTTCCACGACATCGAGTCCGTCCGCCAGCCGCACCAGCGCGGTGTCGTCGGCGGGCGGGTCCCCGTACAGCAGTGCGCCGAGCTCGGCCGGGGCACGGCCGGTCCGCGCGGCGACGGATTCCACCAGCGCCGCGGGTTCCGCGTCACGGGGCAGCCCCAGCAACGGCCGGAGCCGCGCGCGGGCCGCCTCGCGCAAGGTCTCCCCGGCGTGCGCGGCGGCCTTCGCTTTGCGATACAGCCGAGCCCGTCCCTCGGTGGCCTCGGCCGCGCGCACCACGACCGGGATCGGCTCGGTCACCACCGGCCCGAGCCGCCGGGAACGCCACAGCGCCAGCAGCACCACCGCGATCCCGGCCTGCAACGCGGCGTACGACCAGCCTGCCGGGATCAGTTCGGACAGCGGCTTCTTCTCGTTCTCCAGCGACGGATCAGCGGGCGTCGGCAGGTACCAGACCAGCCGCTCGTGTTTTCCGAGCATCCGCGTCGTCAATGCCGCGTTGCCCTCGTCGCCCAGCCATTCGTTGGACAGCGGTTCGGGGGCGCCGAGGACGGTGACCGTCCCTTGTGGACCGGGTACTTCGAGGTACGAGCCGCCGTAGCATTCCTGCGCCCTCGGCTGCGTGGCCGTGTACTTCAGTCCGCCCATGGTCGCGCCGCCCGCCGCGACGGGATCCGCGGCCGGACAGTCGGGCCGTCGAGTCTCCGTTTCGAGCTGACCGTTCACCCGCACACCGGGAAGCATCTCGTCGACCGTGCTCGGGCTCGGCTGCACCAGCGCGATATGCGGGGAGATCCGCCGGAGTTCCGTGAACGTGCTCTTGGGCACGAAGCCGGGCTGGGTGATCAGGACGGTCGCGCCGTCGGCGAAGTCCCTGGCCTCGGCCGCCGTGCGCACCGGGGTGATCTTGACGCCTTCCCGTTCCAGCAAGGCGGCCAGCGCACGGCTTCCGCCGGGCTCGTACGAACCCGGGTCGAGCGCGCCGGTGGTCTGCTCACCGCGGAAGAGGACGAGCAGGGTCCCGGTCAGCACGATCAGGAGGACGACCGCGAGCGGGAGCCTCACCCCGCGCCAGATCCGGCGGGCGTCGGGCGAAACGGAGGTCATCCGGCCGCCAGTGCGACGGGCCTCGCGCGGCGGCAGCGTTCGTCCAATGCGGACAGTGAACGGTAGCCGGCCACGGTGGCCGGGATCCCGCCATAGTGGACGTCGTCGAACAACCGGGCACCGGCGCGCAACGCGTCAGCGACGTCCGGGAGCAGGCGCCCGGCTTCGACGGCCGCCTCGTCGGCGGTGCGGCCGGACTTCTCGTCCAGCAGCGCCCGCTCCTCCAGAGACCGCACCACGGCACGGAACATCTCACGGACGGCTTCGTCCAAGTCGCCTCGCGACGCGGCGTCCTCGGCCGCCTTCCGATGTGCACCGGAAGCCTTGCGCTGTCCGGCGAACACGGCCCTGGCGCCCTTGGCCGCCGTCGCCAGGGGCCCGGACCTCAGCCGAATCACCACCACCAGCACGATCAGCACGACGACGAGCAGCACGACCGCGAAGATCCCGCCGGGTACGGCGCCGTCGACGGTGTCCAGGAAGCGCAGCACCCGTTCGACCAGCCAGGTGAACGCTTCGGACAACCAACCAGGCCTCGCGGCCTGGTAGGTCGGGTCCGAGAGTTCCTCGATGGCGCGCAGCCGGGCGGTGTCCCGGTCGATGTCGACCGGGACCTCGGTGAGGAAGCGCGTCACCATGCCCGCGGCGGGGGCGGTGTCGCGATCCCGGCCGCGCGGGCCAGTTCGATGTCCATGCCCTCGCGGCGCATCCGCTGATCGATGTAGAGGATCACGGTGACCAGCGCGGTGAACGGCCCGACGATGGTCTGCGCGATCACCGTGCCCACCGACTGCAGGATCAGGTCACCGGTCGAGGGGATGTACATCTGGTCCAGGTTGCCGAAGATCGACAGGAACGCGCTGAAGCTGAACGGCAGCGTGATGATCGACGCCAGGAACGACGAGATCACGTAGGCCAGCAGCAGGATCCCGAAGACCCGCCAGAACATGCCCGAGACCAGTTTCACCGACCGGCGGAACGCCTCCATCACGGTGCCGCGTTCGAGGATGAACGCCGGACTGGCCAGTGCCCAGAAGGTGTAGGGGATGATCGCCGGCAGCAGGCAGAAGATCGCCCCGACCAGGATCGCCAGGGTGTAGAGCACGGTCAGCCCGAGCAGCGGCAACAGCCGGGGCGTCGCCTCCTTCATGGCTTCCTTGAAGGTGACCGGCTTGCCGAGGACGGCCTTGCCCATCAGGACGGTCAGGAATCCGGTGAGGATGGTCGTCCCGAGCAGGGTGGCCACGAGGGTGATGAACGACGACGCCAGTGTCCCGCCGAGCAGGCCGAGCATCTGGTTCATCAGCTCCTGATCGGTGGCCGCGGGGCCGAGATCGCGGACCTGTTCGAGGTCGCCGGTGGTGTCGACCAGCAGCAACCCGACCAGGTTGAGGGCCGCGGTGAGCACGGCGGTCACGGCGGCGGCGCCGAAGACCATCCGCCAGTACTTGCGCATGGCCGTGACCGCGCCGTCGAGGATGTCGGTCAGGTTCAGCGGGCGCAGCGGGATGACCCCGGGCCTGCCGAGGCCGACCTTCCAGTTCGGGGCCTGCTGCGGCGGCGGCTGATAGGACGGCAGCGGCGGCGGGGTCGCCCCTGACGGGGACTGCCACTGCTGGTCCGGCGCCGGTGGCGGCGGCATTTCACCCCGCGGCGGCGTCGGTGCGTCCGCCTGCGGAGGTGTGCCCGCCTGCGGCTTCTCGGTACCTTCCGGCCCGGACGGTCCGCCGGTCTCCGTCATGCGACAGCCCCTTACCCGTTCGCGTTGCTTACGCACACTCTTCCAGAGGGTCCGACACCCAGCCAGAGCTGGGGGGACGACACTGATGGGTGACCGTTCGGCTCACGCTGGATACCCTCTGCTGCCGAGTAGTGGGAGGGGAAGCCGTTAGCTCGTTATGCTGAACATCGGGCCGGGCACCCCCGGTTCGCCCCTAGAACCACCGGGACCGACTTGATGACGCAACCGCCCCACGGCCAGTGGCCGCCACGCGGCGCCGTCCAGCCACCGCCGGTGCACGGCCAGCCCCCCGCCCAGTGGCATCACGGTGCTCCGCACCAGTTCCCGCCGCCGTCACCGCGCCGGTCCGTCGGCGCGATCGTCGGTATCTGCCTCGGGGCGGTCGCCGTGCTGGCCCTCGGCCTGGTCGCGATCGTTTCACTCAATCGTGACGACAAGGATCACGTGGCGAACGCGGGCTACCAGACCCTCCCGAACCCGACTTCCCAGGCCGCCCTGCCGCCGAGCGGGTCGTCGTCACCTTCGTCGTCCCCGGACCCGTTCCCGACCTCGTCGTCCAGGGCGCCTTCGTCGTCGAGCGGGCCGCAGAAGATCCTCAAACTGGGCGACCACCCGATTCTCCAGGATCCCAACGCGGGCCTGCAGAACCGCGTCTGCTCGCTGCCGCAGTGGCAGAGCAGCCAGCAGGCCGCCGAGGCGTTCTTCACCGCGGCGGGCAAATGCCTCGACGACGCGTGGGGCCCGTTCCTCGAGGCCTACCGCCTGCCGTTCACCCCGCCCGCCCTGCACTTCCCGACCGGCGCCAGCTTCGAAACCGAATGCGGCACGATCCAGGTGGGCATCGCGACGGCGGCGTACTACTGCGAGAACAACCTCTACGTGCCGTTCCGGGGTCTTCAGACCGACCAGTACGGCAACAACCCCGGCGTCTACCTCGCCCTTTTCGCGCACGAGTACGGGCATCACGTGCAGGAGGTCGCCGGGCTGATGGACGCGGCCTGGCAGAAGATCTACGAAACAGGCCAGAACAGCCCCGCCGGGCTGGAGATGTCGCGGCGCAAGGAACTACAGGCGCAGTGCTTCTCCGGGATGTTCCTCGGCGCGCACGTCGACCAGGGCGGCACGGTCAGCCGGGACATGTACAACAAGGCGTGGAACGACCAGGAGACCCGGGGCGACAACACCTCGCGCAGCCAGGACCACGGGACGAACGCGCATTACGCGTCCTGGTGGCGGGCGGGCGCGAGCAACAACCGCGTCGCCGACTGCAACACCTTCTCCGCCCCAGCCAGCGCTGTCTCCTGACTTCACGCGTGCCGTCCGGCTAAACACGCGTGTCGTCCATCCAGGCACACGTGCCGTCCACCCAGGCACACGTGCCGGCTGCCGGCGCGGTGCCCGGTTTGACGTCCGGATCTGCGAAGCCGCAACTAGTCCTCTAGTTGCGGTAGTTGCCCGTGCAAGTACCGCAACCAGAGGACGAAACGCGGCGGGTCAGGCCGTCGCCAGCCGACGCGGCCCGCGCACCACGAGATAGACGTACATCCCACCGGCGAAGCAGCTGAACACCAGCAGAGCCAGCCCGACCGGGCGCCGCGCGTCGCTGGCCCCCGCCGCCGCGTCGGCCGCGTGCACCGAGACCGCGTCGCCGGAAGCGCCGTCGGGGACGACGACCTCGAGCCGCTCCCCCTTGCCGTGCCCGCAGCCGTTGAGCGAACCCTCCACCGGCTTGCCGCCGAATTCGAACTTGACGGTCTCGGTGGCCCCGCCCGCCGCGCACGGCGCGGGCTGGACGACCTCGGCCTGGACGGTCGTCCCCTTGGCCTCGCTCGTGATGCCGAACAGCCCCGGCCCGGCGAACCAGGCGAGAAAGATCACCAGCAGGCAGGCACCGGCCGCCACCGCCAGGGAGTTCCATCCCGGGGTGAGCCCTCTGGCGGGGTCCGATCGCTTGCGCACGAACGCCATGCTTCCAGAACCCGGCGGCAAAACACAGCGAGCCCTCCCGGCCGGAGGAGGGTGACCAAAGGTCCCTTGCTACCGCTCGATCGTCTCCGCGGACGTCACCTTCCGGATGTACAGCAGCTTGTCGCCCGGCTCGATCGCGTCCGCCTGCGGGGCGTCCACGCGGTACAGGACGCCGTCGCGGACGACACCCAGCACGATGTCCGGCAGATGCCGCGGCGAACCGCCCTCTTCCGACGGCTCCACCGGGCGTTCGGCGATCGCGAGGCCGGACTCGGGGGTGAGCAGGTCCTCGACCATGTCGACCACCAGCGGTGTCGACGTCGCCATGCCGAGCAGGCGCCCGGCGGTCTCGCTCGACACCACGACCTGGTTCGCGCCCGACTGCTTGAGCAGGTGGACGTTCTCCGCCTCCCGCACCGACGCCACGATGTGTGCCTTCGGTGCCAGCTCGCGAGCGGTCAGCGTGACCAGCACCGCGGTGTCGTCCCGGTTCGGGGCGACGACGACGGCCTTGGCCCGCTGCACGCCGGCGACCCGCAGGACGTCGGCGCGGGTGGCCGAGCCGTGCACGGTCACCAGGCCGAGTGAAGTGGCCGCTTCGAGGGCCTGCTGGTCGGTGTCGACGACGACGATGTGGTCGGGTTCGACGTTCTCGTCCCCGAGCAGCGCGTTGACCGCCGACCGGCCCTTCGTGCCGAAACCGACGACGACCGTGTGGTCACGCACCTTCGTCCTCCACTTTTGGATCTTGAAAGCCTGGCGGGAGCGCTCGGTGAGCACTTCGAGTGTGGTACCGACCAGGACGATGAGGAAGAGCACCCGCAGCGGGGTGATCACCAGGACGTTGACCAGCCGCGCGGACGACGTCGCGGGCGCGATGTCACCGTACCCGGTGGTCGACAGCGACACGGTCGCGTAATAGAGGCTGTCGAGAAGGCTGAGCCCGTCGCCGTTGGCGTCGCGATAGCCGTCCCGGTCGAGGTAGACGATCAGCACGGTCGCCAGCAGGGCGAGCATCGCGCCGATGATCCGCTTCAGGATCGACCGCATCGGGCTGACCGTCAGTTCCGGC
This sequence comes from Amycolatopsis coloradensis, assembly GCF_001953865.1. Lineage (GTDB taxonomy): Bacteria > Actinomycetota > Actinomycetes > Mycobacteriales > Pseudonocardiaceae > Amycolatopsis > Amycolatopsis coloradensis. The sequence continues at coordinate 439,191 of NZ_MQUQ01000012.1, read as the reverse complement.
ATCCGGATCACGCCGACGAGCTCATGGTCCGGGCGGTCGCTCAGCCTGACCGGGAAACGCTTGAGAACCCTCATGCACAGGCTCCGGCCTGGTCCGCGTCACTCACGGTCGGGAGGATAGCCGAAGAACCTTACGTTCAGCGCGGTATGCGAAGCTCAGGGGCATGTCCTCGGATTCCCGGCCGTCCCAGCGGCCCGCATACTTCCTCGCCTGCCTGCTCGGCGCGGCCGGTGTCCTGCACTTCGTCCAGCCGAAGCCCTTCGACGCGATCATCCCGAAGCAGCTGCCGGGCTCGCCGCGGGCGTGGACCTACGGCTCCGGTGTCGCCGAGCTGGGGGTCGCCGCCGCGGTCGCCGCTCCGAAGACGCGACGGCTCGGCGGGCTGGCGGCCGCGCTGCTGTTCGTCGTGGTTCTGCCGGGGAACGTGAAGATGGCCGCCGACGCCGATCGCCGGAAGGCCCCGAAGGTCTTACGGGCGGCCTTCTGGGCTCGCGTCCCGCTCCAGATCCCGCTGGTCACCTGGGCCCTGAAGGTGCGCGATCGCGCCTGATCCCCACCGCGTTTCGTCCTCTGGTTGCGGTAGTTGCGCGTGCAAGTACCGCAACTAGAGGACGAAACGCTAGATCGTCGGGACGCGGCGTAAGAGGTCTCGCAGTCCTTCAGCGTCCAGCAGGTCCGCCGGGCGGATGGTCTTGTCGTGTTTCACGTAGTGGAACGCCGCCCGCACCTTCTCCACGGGGATCTTCCTCAAGGCCGCCCACGCCAGCCGGTACGCCGCCAGCTGCACGGCCAGCGGCGCGAGCCGGTCCTTGTCCGGCACGGCACCGGTCTTCCAGTCGACGACGGTCCAGCCGCCGTCGGGGTCGGCGAACACCGCGTCCATCCGCCCGCGCAGCGTCACCCCCACGACGTCGGCCGAGAACGGGACCTCGACCGCGTGCGGCACCCGATTCGCCCACTCGCTCTTCTCGAACGCCGTCTGCAGTGCTTCCAGCTCGGAATCCGGCGCCTCGTCGACGTCCGCCGCACCCGGCAGGTCGTCGATCTCCAGCAGCTGCTCACCGCCGAACCGCTGCTCCAGCCAGCCGTGGAAAGCCGTCCCCCGGCGCGCGTAAGTGTTGGGACGCACGGGAAGCGGCCGTCGCAGCCGTTTGGCCAGCGCGGCCGGATCGGCCGACAGCTCCACCAGCTGACTCACCGAAAGGTGCGACGGCAGCACCACCTGCTGGACCCGGTTCTGCGCCCGCGCGCGTTCCTCCAGCAGCACCTTGGTGTCGGAGATCCAGCCGTCCGGATCGTCCTCTTCCTCAGTGTCTTCCGCGTCTTCGGCGTCTTCCATGGCACCGAGCACCAGATCGACACCGTTGGTGACGCCCTCGCGCCGCGGCCACAGCGGATCGACCGGCCATCGCGCCTTGCGTGCATCGGCGACCAGCGGGTTCTCCCCGTCGGCCTCGGGCTCTTCGGCCCAGTGCTCGATGCGGCCGACCGAGTTGCCCCGCATCACCTCACCGATTTCGAGCAGGAACTCCGAAGGCCCTTTCGGCCGCGCGCTGCTCTCGTTCCACCAATGCCCGGAAACCAGCAACGTGTGCTCGGAGCGGGTCAGTGCGACGTAGCAGAGCCGCCGCTCCTCATCCGCCTCCCGCGCCACGAAACCTTCTTCGTGCGATTCCAGCGCTTCCTGGACTTCCTTACGGTCGAAGCCTTCGGACACCCTCAGCTCCGGCAGGTCCTCCGAGTCCCCGCGCAGCGCGGCCGGGAGCGAGGTCGACGTCCGCAGCCACGAAGACGAGCGCCGCCTGCCAGGGAAGACTTCCTTGACCAGGTGCGGAACCGCGACGATGCGCCATTCCAGCCCTTTGGCCGAGTGCACGGTCAGCACCTGGACCCGGTCCGGGACGACCTCCACCTCCCCGGGGGTGAGCCCGTCCTCCGCGTGCGCGGCGGTGTTCAGGTAGTCCACAAAGGACAAAAGGGTGGCCGTCGGCGAGGTCTCGGCGAAATCCGTGACGACGTCGGCGAAAGCGTCCAGGTGCGCGCGCCCGGCCGGCCCGGGGCGGGCCAGCGATTCGACGTCGAGCAGCATGGTGCGTTCCACGTCGGCGACGAGTTCGGGCAGCGACTGGTCGAGGCGGCGGCGCAACGCCGAAAGCTCGCCACCCACCCGCCGGATCCGCCGGTAACCCTCGGTTGAGTATCGTTCCGGCGTTCCGGGATCGTCGATCGCGTCGGCGAGCCCGGCCTGCTCGACCCGTTCGGTCACCAGCACCGGTTCGTCCACATCGGACTTTTCCGAAGGCGGCACCGGCGAGGAGAGTTCGCCCGCGCGGCGCCACAACGCCGCGAGGTCGGCCGCCGCGATCCGCCAGCGCGCCCCGGTCAGCAACCGTGCGGCGGCACTGCCCGCGAGCGGATCGGCGAGCACCCGCAACGTGCTGACCAGGTCCGCGACCTCGGGTTCGTCAAGCAGACCGCCGAGGCCGACCACCTCCACCGGAAGCCCGCGGGCCCGCATTTCGGCCGCGATCGGCGCCATGTCGGCGCGGCGGCGCACCAGCACCGCGGCGGTCGGCGGTTTTCCGGTCTCCTCCACGGTTTCGAACCAGCGCTTCGCCACCGCGTCGGCCACCCACTCGCGTTCGGCGCGAATGTCCGGCAGCAACGCGGAGGCGATGTCGGCCGTGCCCGCGCCTTCCAGCGCGCGTAGCCGCGCGACACCGAGACCACGCTCCCGCAACGGTTCCGAGATCGCGTTGGCCAAGTCCAGTACCTCGGGTGGGTTGCGGAAACTGGTCAGCAGCCCGAAATCCAGTGCCGGGACGAGCCGTTCGCCGTTGTCGCGCGGGAAGTCCGTGGTGAACCGCGGCAGGTTCGCCGCACTGGCCCCGCGCCAGCCGTAGATGGCCTGCGCCGGGTCTCCCACCGCCGTCACCGGCATCGGCGGATGCTCGACGCCACCGAACAGCGACCGCAGCAGGATCCGCTGAGCGTGGCCGGTGTCCTGGTACTCGTCGAGGAGCACCGCGCCGTAGCGCTCGCGTTCCCCCGCGACCACCGCCGGATAACTGCTCGCGAGCTGCGCCGCCAGCGACATCTGGTCGGCGAAGTCGAGTGCGCCCTCGGCCCGCTTGCGCGCGTGATACGCCTCGACCAGCGGCAGGAGCGCGAGCCGGAACCGTTGTGCCGTCATGACTTCGGCCAGTTTCTGTGGCAGCGCCGCGCGCTGCCCCTTTGCCCGCGGCGCGTTCTCGATGACCTCGCACAGCCACGACGTGTACTGCGCCAGCCGTTCGGTCTCGACCAGGTGCTCACCGAGTTCCCCGGCCAGTGCCAGCAGCTGCGCGGTCACCGTGGCGGGCACACGATCGGTGTCGAGGTCATTGTCCCAAGTGGACACCACGCGATGCGAGAACTGCCACGAAGATGTCTCCGACAGGAGCCGCACCCCGGGCTGGACCGGCAACCGCAGGCCGTGTTCGGACAGCAGCCGCCCGGCGTACGCGTGATAGGTGAGCACCGTCGGCTCCCCTGCGGTCACCGTCATGCGGAGGTCGCCGGTCGGGTCGATCCTGTCGAGCAGCCCCGATCCGACCAGGCGGCGCAGCCGGGTGCGGACGCGTTCACCGAGCTGGCGGGCGGCTTTGCGGGTGAAGGTCAGGCCGAGGACGCGTTCCGGCGGCACGACACTGTTGGCCACCAGCCACACCACGCGTGCGGCCATCGTCTCGGTCTTGCCCGCGCCGGCGCCCGCCACCACCAGCGACGGCTCGATGGGGGCGGCGATGACCTCGGCCTGCTCGTCGGTCGGGCTGTGCAGTCCCAGCGCGCGGGCGATCTCGGCCGGTTCGACCTGGCGGCGCTGGAGGTGGGAGATCAAGGACCGGTCACCTGCCTGCCCTCGGGCCGCAGCGGGCAGCAACCCCTTGCCGGGCAACGATCACAGTCCGGGTTCTCGGTGACCCCGTACTCCGGGCCGACGGCCGATCCGGCCGCCGACCGCACCAGCTCCAGCCATTGCTTGCCACCGTCCTCGTCGAGCGGCGCCTGCTCACGCTGGGTGGATCCGGTCTTGTTGTTGGACTTCGCGACGTAGACCAACCGTGCGCCGCCGGGTTTCGAACCGCCCTCGACCGCGCCGAGCAGCACGGCCAGCTGGTACGCGGCCAGCTGCGGATGTTGTTCGGCGTCGGAGGCGGAGATCGGGACCTTGCCGGTCTTGATGTCGATGACGACCGGGCGGCCGTCCTTGTCCATCTCCACGCGGTCGACGCGGCCGCGCAGGAGCACGCGGAGGTCGCCTTCGCCGACCGGCAGCTCGACTTCGATGTCCTGCTCGACCCCGGCCTCGATCAGTTCCTTGCGGCTGGTTTCCAGCCAGGAGATGAAGTTCCGCAGCATCTGCTCGACCCGTGACCGCTCGCGGCGCGAGAACCACGGTGCTCCCGCGTCGACCCGCACCCACGCCTCGTCCAGCGCCGCGCGGATCTGCTCGTCACTGCTGCCGCCCGCGACCGCCTGCGCGAGCCCGTGCACCAGGGTCCCGGTGACGGCCGCGAGCTGCGCCGGGTCACTGCCGCCGTGGCGTTCGATCAGCCACCGCAGCGGGCATTTGACCAGAACCTCCACGGTGGACGGTGAGATGCGGATGAGGTCCCCCGCTCCGTGCACGGGTTCGCCGGTGGAGGGTTCCAGCAGCCCGTACCAGGTGCCCGGATGCGCTCCCGGCACCCCGGCGGCGGCCAGTTTGGCGAGCTGTCGCGCCGCCCGTTGCCGCCTTTCCGGCTCGCTCGCCTCGTCGCAGACCACCTCGCGCAGTTCACCGACGAGTTCGGCGAGCACCAGCGAACGGCCCGCCGGTTTCATCCGCGAATCGAGGCCGCCGTCGTCCGCGCCGTTCTCCTCCAGGTCGTCGATGAACCGCGAGGGCTGCTCGTCCTCCCCCGCGACCGCGCTGACCAGCAACGTCTTCCGCGCGCGGCTCGCGGCGAGGTAGAACAGCCGCCGCTCTTCGGCGAGGATCGGCGCGGTGGCGGACACCTTTTCGTCGTCGACGCCGGACATGAGGTCGACCAGCCGCTCGACGCCGAGCACGGAACCGCGCAGCCGCAGATCCGGCCAGCTGCCCTCCTGGACACCGGCGATCGCCACGACCGTCCACTCGCGGCCGGCGGACGCGTGCGCGGTGAGCAGCGAGACACCGTCGCTCTTGATGGCCGCAGGGGCCAGCGTGCCACCGGCGATGTTCTGCGACGACAGGTAATCCGCGAACGAGGCGACACTCGCCCTCGGCAACCTGTCGACATAGCGACCGGCGGCGTCGAAGAGCGCGACGATCGCGTCGAGATCCCGATCCGCCTGCGAGCCAAGGGAACCGCCGCGGTCGACCAGACGCAGGAAGCGCTGCTCCAGCGCGCTGGCCTGCCACAGCTCCCACAGCACCTGCTCGACGCCTTCGCCGCGCACGACGGCTTGGTGCGCCGCGTGGAGCAGGCCACCGATCCGGCGCATCGGGAGCGCCTCCGCCTCGGCGAGGCCGGTGAGGACATCGTGGGCGCGCAAGGCTTCCACCAGCAGTTCGTCGCTGGATCGCTGTCCGCCGCCCGCGAGTTCCAGCCTGCGCAAACCGCGGCGCAGCCGCCGCAGGGCGAGCGGATCCGCGCCACCCAACGGCGAGGACAGCAACATCTCGGCCAGATCGACGTCGAGCAGTTCCGGATCGGCGGCGAGCCGCAGCATCGCCAGCAACGGCCGGACGGCGGGTTGTTTCGCGAGCGGCAGTTCCTCGGTGGCCGAACCGATCGGGACCCCGGCGGCCCGCAGAGCACGTTGCAGGACAAGGAAAGTACGGGCGGGCGACCGGACGAGCACCGCCATCTCCGACCACGGGACACCGTCGACGAGATGCGCGCGGCGGAGCTGATCGGCGATCCAGCTCGCCTCGGACGCCGGAGTCGGCATCAGGCGGACACGGACCGCGCCGCCCTCGGCGTCCGGCGCGTCGACGAGTTTGCGCTGCGGCGACGAACCCGGCAGCACGGAGCCGAATTTCGTGACGGCCGCGCGGATCACCGGGGCGAGCCGGTGCGCGGTGGTCAGCAGCACCGTGCGCTCGCCGTCGTCGTCCGCGTCGGCGAACAACCGGGGATCCGCGCCACGGAAGGAGAACACGGACTGATCCGGGTCACCCGCGACGACGAACTCGTCGGCCGCGTGCCCGATGAGCCGGATGAGCTGCGTCTGCAACGGGTCGAGATGCTGGGCGTCGTCGACGAACAGGTGCCGGACCCGGCGCTGCTCGCGTTCGCGCAGTTCGGGATCGTCCTCCAGCGCCAGCAGCGCGGAAGTGACGAGTTCCGCCGCGTCCAGCGCCGGCGCGCTCGCCACGCCCAGCGCGTTGCCGCCCGCGCCCTGCAACAACGTGACCTCTTCGTACTGGCTCCAGAAATGCCCGGCCGCGATCCACTCGTCACGGCCGCGGCGCCTGCCGAGTTCGGCCAGGTCCTCCGGGCCGAGCCCGCGTTCGGCGGCGCGGAGCAGGAGGTCTCGGAGTTCCTCGGCGAAACCGGGCACGTTCAGCGCGGGCCGCAGCTGTTCCGGCCAGTCGAGCGCGCCCGCTTCGAGGTCACCGGCGAGCAGGTCACGGACGACGACGTCCTGCTCCGCTCCGGCCAGCAGGCGAGGCGGCGGGAGTTCGTCAGCCTGCGCCTCCATCCGCAACAGCGCGTACGCGTACGAGTGCACCGTGCGCACGAGCGGCTCGCGGATCGTGCGCGGCAGCGGATCCTCTTCCGGATCGGTGGTGAGCCGGTGGGTGATGTCGGCGCGGAGAACCTCGGCGGCCTTGCGAGAGGTGGTCAGGATGAGCACGCTCTCCGGATCGGCGCCCTCGGCGATGCGCCGCGACGCCGCCGACGCCAGCAAGGCCGTTTTGCCCGTTCCCGGGCCGCCGAGGACCCGGCGGAAGCCGTCCGGGGCGGCCAGGAGACGACGAGCGCCGGAATCCCACTGGAAGGACGGCGTGCCGGTGACCGGCGTGCGGACCAGCCGCGCGTCGGTTCCTGCCGCTGTTCGCCGCCCGTTCACGCCCACGATGGAACCACGCCCCGCCGACACAACCTCGCAGCGGCACGGCAAAGTGGTCCCATGGATGACGAACTGCATGAGCGGGTGCGCGAGGTCATCGCGAGTGTGCCCGCCGGCTCGGTCGCGACTTATGGGGATATAGCGTCGGTTTCGGGAGCGCCGTCACCACGGCTGATCGGGCGGATCCTCAGTGAGGACGGCCACGATCTCCCCTGGCACCGCATTCTGCGCGCCGACGGGACACCGGCTCCGCATCTACTCGACGAGCAGCTGCAACGGCTGCGCGAGGAGGGCGTCCTGGCCGATGGCCAGCGCGTCGACCTGCGAAAATACCGGTGGCAGCGTGATCCCGGCGACGACGCTGGCTTGGGCGGACTTTTTCAGCTTAGGCTCGCCTAATGAGCTACATCGAGGCGAAGGTGACCGGTGTCCGGCGGCTCACCCCGCACATGAGCAGGGTGACCTTCGCGGGGGCGTCACTGGAGGACCAGGCACCCGACCAGTACCTGAAGGTGTTCTTCCCGCAGCCCGGCCAGCCGGAACCCGTCCTGCCCGCGCCGCTGGGCGGTGACGAGGTCTACTCCTGGTACAAGACCTACCTCGCGATGCCCGACGACGTCCGCCCGCCGATGCGCACCTACACCGTCCGCGCGCTGCGGCCGTCGGCACAGGAGGTCGACATCGACTTCGTGCTGCACGGCGACGAAGGCCCCGCTTCGGCGTGGGCGTCGCGCGCCTCGGAGGGTGACCGGGTCGCTTTCCTGGGCCCGCACGGGCTCTACGACGTGCCCTCGGACACGAACTGGCAGCTACTGGTCGGCGACGAAACCGCGATCCCGGCGATCGGCGCGATCGTCGAAGCGCTGCCCGCCGGGACGCGAGCGGTGGTCTACGTCGAGATCGGTGATCGCGAGGATCGTCAGGTCTTCGAAACACCGGGGACGGTGGAGCTGCACTGGGTGGTGCGCGGCTCCCGTGACGTCGGCTCCGCGGTGCTCGAAGCCGTGCGGAAGGCCGAACTGCCGGGCGGGACGCCCTACGCGTGGATTTCGGGCGAAGCGAACATGGTGAAGCTGGTGCGGCGGCACCTCGTGCGGGAGCGCGGCGTGGACAAGCGGGCGATCTGCTTCACCGGGTACTGGCGGCAGGGAGTGAGCGAAGAGGCCGCCGGGCGTGAAGCGATGCGACAGCGGGAAAGCGGAGAAGTTCCCCTCGACGAGGACTGAGCCGGGTCTTCGGTTGGACCCAATGTGGCATTGGGTGCGTTGAATGCACCCAAGGCCGCATTGGGTGCGTCGCACACCTCGCGGCATGTCCCGAAGGGCCCTTCCTCGCGCCTACGTACAGGAAGGGGGCCTTCCTGCACTTCGCGACCGAGGGCGCGGGAGCTGGGCGTCCTGAAGCCGCTCCCCACGAAGTGGTGCGTACGCGGCCTTCGCACTCTCGACCCCTGCGAAGGCGACGACTCCCCTGCCTCGCGTCCAGCGCCCCGCCCCCACACCCCCGCTGACCTGCGAAAAGAAAGCAAGGGACCTTTGCTATCACTTACGTAGGCATGCTAACCAAACGATAGCAAGGGTCCCTTGCTATCGCTTTCGCGAGCGTCTCCCCACCGGACCCTCAGTGCGGAACCCAGAGCGTCACCCGGGTCCCCCGCCCCGGATGCGAATCGATCGTCCCCCGCCCGCCGACCTCCGCCAGTCGCGCCATGATCGACTGGCTGATCCCGAACCCCGGCGGCCGGTCCAGCATGCTGAAACCGGTCCCCTGATCCCGCGCGATGACCGCGATGCCGCCTTCGCACTCCTCGACGCGAAGCACGACCTGCTTCGTCCCGGCGTGCTTCACGGTGTTTCGGAGCGCTTCGCGGACGGCGTCGCGGATGGCGGTCCGACGGGCGTGTGAGAGGCGGTAGTCCTCTTCGGTCTCGGCGGCGACGAGCTGGGTGCGGAGGCCGTCTCGCGCCATTTCTGTGGCGACCTCAGCCAGGTCCGCCGCGAGACCGCGGGTCGAAGGCGTGTCCGGGCCGGTCAGTTCGCGTCGGAGCTCGGCGGCCTGTGCCCGGGCAGCGGCCCGCATCTCGGCGAGCCGCCGTGCGGCGGCCGAATCGTCGTCGGGCGCCTCCATGCCCATCGCTTCCAAGGTTTGCAGCACGGAGTCGTGCATGACCCGCTGAGTCCGCAGGCGTTCGGCGCGCTGCCCGCGCCGCATCCCGATCCCCAGCGCGAATCTGGTCCCGATGCCGAGCAGGATCAGGATCCCCGCCGTGGTCACCATCGCCACGACCAGCGCGACCATGCACCCCACCGACCGGCTCACCGCGAGCGGATGGTCGATCGGGAGCCCGCCGATCCAGGTCAGGAACGCCCGGAACGGCAGAGCCGCGATCAGCAGCAGGAAAGCGGCCGGCAGCCCGGACGACAGCGTCCACAACGCCACCGTCCCGACCAGCCACGTCCACGCGACGTCGATGGCGAACGGCTGGATCTCGGCGGGCGCGGTCGCGGCCACGACCGTCGTGAGCACCAGGCCCACCGCGAGATCCGCGTACATCAGCCGCCCGGACGTCTTCGCCCGGATCCCGCGGCCCCGCACCACCCACCAGACGGCGAAGACGTTGAGCAGCACCGCCAGGATCGTCGTGCTCAGCACCGGGACGATCCCGGCCGATCCGTTCGCGACCAGGAAACCGATGTACACCTTGGGAAACGCGGCCACGCGGTAGAAAAGCGGGCCGAGCGCGGAGTAGCGGATCGCGCGTGTCAGCAGCAAATCCGCCGAGTCTTCGCGATAACGCCAATCGGGAACGGAATCGGGGTCTGGCACCTCGTCGGCCGGGCTCGCGCCCAATACCGAAGATCCCTTGCGCAACATAGCCCGCACGAAGGTGACCGACTCGGACATCCGCCGCCCTCCCGTGCGCCCGGTGTCGAGCCTGGCAAAGGGGACCACACCCGTCAAGACGGCCGAATGCGCAGTTCCGCGACGAGAAGTTTCACCAGCGCGCCGAGCCGTTGCCGTTCGGGCTGGACGGTCGGCACCCCGGCGGCCTCCAGCGGCGCCGCGGTCACCGGTCCGACGCACGCGCACAGCACCGGACCTCGCAGTGCGGCAAGAAGTTCCTCGCGGCGCGACCCCGCCAGCGCGAGCAGGTTCGCCGCCGCCGGAGCGGAGGTGAACGCCAGCGCGCCCACCCGCCCGGCGACCACACTTTCGACGAGATCGTGCACAGGTCCGACGTCCGACGGCGAAAGCCAGCGGTACGGCTGCGCCTGGACGACGTCCGCGCCGGAATCCCGCAGCAGCCCGGTGAGTTCGGGCAGCAGGGTGCCGTGCAACTGGACGGCGACGCGTGCCCCGCCGACCCCTGCGTCGCGCAGGCCCTCGAAGAGTTCGGCGTTGCTCTCCTCCGGCGCGGAGAATTCCTCACGCAGCCCCTCGCCACGCACCGCGCCTGCCGCTTTCGGCCCGCGCACGAAGATTCGTGACGCCGCCAGTCGTTCCAGCAGCGGTTCGCGCAGCCCCCAGCCTTCGGCCGCCGAAAGCCAGCCGCGGAACCCGGCGCCGGTGGTGACCGCGGTGAACCCGACCGGTTCGGCCAGCACCGCGTCCGTGGCCGCCCGCAGTTCGGTGTCGTCGGGCAGCGGGACGATGCGGATGGTGGGCGCGTGCAGCACGGTCGCGCCATGTCGTTCGAGGGCGGCGATGAAGTCGTCGGCCCGCCGCTCCGCGGTGATCCCGATCGTGATGCCGCTGAGGTCAGCCATAACGCGCGCCCATCTTCCTGATCTCCTCCGCCAGCCGCTCGCGCAGATCCGGCGGTTCGAGCACTTCGAGGTTCCCGCCGAACCGCAGCAGTTCGCCGACGGCAGGCTCTCCCGGCTCGACGGGCAGTTCCATCGTCAGCCAGTCGTCTTCATCCGGTTCGGCGTCGGCTTCCCGCAACGCTCGCACGCCGACAGCGCCGAGATAGAACGGTAGGAGTATGCGGGCGAACTCGTTCAGCCGGACCACCGCCACGCGCGAGTACATCCGCTTTTCGAACTGCTCCGACCACTCCTGCCAGTACCGCGCGAGGTCGAAGTCGGACGGCCGCTCGAAGGTCTCGCCGAGATCTTCGAGCTCCTCGATCCGGGACACGCGATAGGTCCGGTCGGTCCCGTCGCACCGCGCCGCGAGGTACCAGTTCCCCGCCTTGAGGATCAGGCCGAGCGGGTCGAGGACGCGCTCGACCTTCTTCTGCCCCCAGCGTTCGTACCGGACCTTGACCCGCCGCGCGTGCCAGACCGCACCGGCCAGTTCGGACAGTCGCGGCAGGCTTTCGATCCCGCGGTGCCAGCCCGGGACGTCCAGGTAAAACCGGTCAGAGACCTTGCTCGCCCCGGCACGCAGCTCCGCGGGCATGGCCGCGTGCAGTTTGAGTTGCGCGGCGGCGAGGACGGTGCCCAGCCCGAGTTCGGCGGCCGCGCCCGGCAGACCGGCCAGCGAAAGCGATTGCGCTTCCTCCTCGGTCAGCCCGGTCAGCCGCGTGCGATACCCGTCGACCAGCTGATAGCCGCCCGTGCGGCCGCGATCGGCGTACACCGGCACGCCGGCCGCGGACAGCGCCTCGACGTCGCGGTAGACCGTCCGGACCGACACCTCCAACTCGGCCGCCAGCTCCTCGGCCGTCATCCGGCCGCGGTTCTGCAGCAGGAGGAGGACCGACAGGAGTCTGCTCGCGCGCATGAATCGAGTATCCCCGAAAAACCTGACATGATCTGACAGGTTTGCCTGTCAGGGTGAGTCCCATGAACACCTTCGTTATGAAGAACTGGGACGAAAGCATCGTCAGCGGCACCGAGGGCGGCCCGCGTGTCGCCTACGCCCACGCCACGCTCGCCTACAGCGGGCTGATCGAGGGCGAGTCGATCGTCGACTACCTGCTGTACTACGCGGGTGAGGGCTACGACGGCGGCGGCACGACCGCCCCGGGGTTCGAACGCGTCGAAGGCAGTGTGGACGGCCGCAAGGGAAGCTTCGTGATCAAGCACGACACCGGATTCGACGCCAAGGGCGTCTCGTCGGTGTTCACGGTGGTCGAGGGCTCCGGAACGGGTGAACTCGCCGGGATCACCGGGTCCGGTACCACCACGGGTGTGATCGGCGAGCCGGCGATGTCGTACACGTTCGCTTTCGAAATTTAGGGAGGACGACTGCTCGAGGTCGATCGCGAGCAGGTGCTGGCGTACCGGATCGCGGCGCACGGACTGCACCGCGAGAAGACGGACGTGGCCGCGGTGCCCGTGTTCGACCTCGGCTTGTAGGACTCCGTACGCGACACCGCCCTGCCGGGCCTCACCGCCCGTCTCGACGCCGCCACCCGCGTCGTCGAGGCCTACCTGCGGATCAACGTCCGGCCACCCCGGGCGTCACCTTCGCGTAACCCCCCGCGTACCCCCCGCGTTTCGTCCTCTAGTTGCGGTAGTTCGCGTTCCCAACTACCGCAACTAGAGGACGAAACGCGGGGGGGTCAGGGGTCGACAGCCAGGCGGTAGCCGCGTTTCACCACCGTCTGGACGAGTTTCGGGGCGCCCAAGGAGTTCCGCAGGCGGCCGATGGCGGTCTCGACGGCGTGTTCCTCGCCGCCATCGGGCAGCGCGGAGATCAGTTCCCGCCGGGAGAACACGCGGCCCGGCGACTCCGCCAGCGCCCGCAGCAGTGCCATCGGCGCGGGCGCGATGTCACACCACTGCCCGTCCACCAGCGCCGCCTGTCCGCGCAGTTCGATGCTCCGCCCGCCCGCGTCCAGTCGCGGTGAGCGGGCTTCGAGCGCGTCGGACACCGTCCGCGCCAGCGCCCCGATCCGCGACCGTGACGGCTGGACCGTCGGGACCCCGAGCGCCGCCAGCGGCCCCGCGGTGATCGGCCCGACACAGGCCGCCACGACCCGCTTCTCCAGTGCCCGCACGATGCCCGGCAGCCGTCCGGTCCGCTTCGCCATCGCCAGCAGCGACGCGACGGCCGGAGCGCTGGTGAACGGCAGCGCGTCCACCAAGCCATCCAGGACGGCGTCCAGCAGCCGGTCCAGCGGTCCCGGATCGGCCGGTCCGACCCAGCGGTACACCGGAACCTCGATCACCTCGGCACCCGCGGCGCGAAGACTGTCCACAAAGTACGGCAGCGGCTCGCCGTGCAACTGCACCGCGATCCGCTGACCGTCCACACCGGATTCGAGCAGATGCCGCAACACCTCGGCGTTGCTCTCCGACGCGGGCGAGTAGTCCTCCGAAAGACCGACCGAGCGGATCGCGCCCTTGGCCTTCGGTCCTCGCGCCAGCAGCGACGACTCCCCCAGCCGCTCCAGCAGTTCCTCCCCCAACCCCCAGCCTTCGGCGGCCTCGGTCCAGCCACGGAAACCGATTCCCGTCGTCGCGACGACGATATCTGCCCGCTCTTCCAGCAGGCGCATCGTGGCCGACCGCAGTTCGGTGTCGTCGGCGAGCGGCACGATCCGGATGGCCGGGCCGTATCGCACGGTGGCGCCCTTGCGCACGAACAGCGCGCCGAGCTCGTCAGCCCGTCGCGCCGCCGTGATGCCGATGACGAATCCCGCCAGGGGAGGAACGTCTGTCACGGTGAATCCTCCACCTCCACCACACCCCCGGTGACCCGCACCCGATACACCTCGCCCGAGACACCTTCGGCGTCCAGGCAGTCGCCGGTCCGCAAATCGAATCGTTCCTTGTACACCGGCGAAGCCACCACCGGGACACCGCCGGCGTCGCCGACGATCCCCCGCGAAAGCACCGCGGCGCCGCTGACCGGGTCTATATTGGACAGTGCGAACCACCTGCCACCGGGCAGCCGGAAGATCGCCACCTGCACGCCGCCGTCGAGCAGGGCGGCGACGCCGGACCATTCCGGGACGGCGCCCGCCGCGCAGACGGCGATCCAGGTGCGCTCGATCGAGGTCGTCACTGTTTCACCTCCGGGATACCCAGGAGCACGGGCACTTTCTGGTCACGTTCGGTGCGAAACGAGATCGTCGGGTCCGGCGTGCCCGGCGCGTTGACGAACGAGCTGAACTTCGCCAGCTTCTCCGGATCCTCCAGCACTCCACGCCATTCGTCGGCGTAGTCGCCGACGTGCTTGGCCATCGCCGCGTCGAGGTCCTCGCAGATGCCGAGCTTGTCGTCGACGATCACCGCCCGCAGGTGGTCGAGTCCGCCGTCCATCTCCTCGACCCACGGCGCCGTGCGCTGCAACCGGTCGGCCGTGCGGACGTAGAACATCAGGAACCGGTCGATCGTGCGGATCAGCGTCTCGGTGTCCACTTCGGACACCAGCAGATCCGCGTGCCGTGGGGTCGCGCCGCCGTTCCCGCCGACGTAGAGGTTCCAGCCCTTGTCGGTCGCGATGATGCCGAAGTCCTTGCTGCGCGCTTCCGCGCACTCCCGTGCGCAACCCGACACCGCGGACTTCAGCTTGTGCGGCGAACGAAGTCCTCGATACCGCAGTTCCAGCTCGATCGCGAGGCCGACACTGTCCTGGACGCCGTAGCGGCACCACGTCGAACCGACACAGGACTTGACCGTACGCAACGACTTCCCGTACGCATGCCCTGACTCGAACCCGGCGTCGACGAGCCGCCGCCAGATCAGCGGGAGCTGGTCGACTCCCGCGCCGAACAGATCGATCCGCTGTCCGCCGGTGATCTTGGTGTACAGCCCGAAGTCCATCGCCACCTGCGCGATCACCATCAACTTCTCGGGCGTGATCTCGCCGCCAGGGATCCGCGGGACCACCGAGTAGGTGCCGTTGCGCTGGAGGTTCGCCAGGAACTTGTCGTTGGTGTCCTGCAGGGTCGCCTGCTCACCGGCGAGGATGTGCCCGTTGCCCAGCGTGGCCAGGATCGACGCGATCGCCGGTTTGCAGATGGCGCAACCGGTTCCGGTGCCGTACCGGTCGATCATCTCGCTGAAGGTGCCGATCCGCGTGGCCTGGAGGATTTGGAACAACTCCGCGCGTGACTGCGAAAAGTGCTCGCACAGCGCCTTCGACTGCTCGACACCGCAAGCCGTCAGCAGCTTGCCCAGCAGCGGGACGCAGGATCCGCACGCCGTGCCCGCCCGCGTGCAGCCCTTGAGCTTGGCGACCGAATCGCAGCCCTGATCAGTGATCGCGTGCGTGATGGCGCCCTTGGAGACCGCGTTGCACGAACAGATCTGCGCGGCGCCGGGCAGCGCGTCGACACCGACCGCCGCGCCACCACCGGCCGGGGCGAGGATCGCGCCCGGTTCGGCGGGCAACGGCCTGCCGACCATCGCGCGCAGCGTGTTGAACTCGCTCGCGTCGCCGACGAGAACGCCACCCAGCAACGTCTTCGAGTCGTCGGACACCACGAGCTTCTTGTAGGTCCCGGCGACAGCGTCGTTGAACGCGACCTCGAGCGCGCCCTCGGTCGCCGCGTGCGCGTCGCCGAAACTGGCGACGTCGACACCCATGAGCTTGAGCTTTGTCGACAGGTCAGGTTCGGGGAAGGTGCCCTCACCGCCGGTCAGCCGCGCGGCGACGATCTCCGCCATCGCGTACCCTGGCGCGACGATGCCGTACACCTTTCCGGCCACGGCGGCACATTCGCCGATCGCGTACACCGCCGGGTCGGACGTCCGGCAGGTGTGGTCGACCAGGATGCCGCCCCGCGCGCCGACTTCCAGCCCGGACGACCGGGCGAGGTCGTCGCGCGGCCGGATCCCGGCCGAGAACACGACCAGATCGACGTCGAGTTCCGTGCGGTTGCCCAGCCGCGCGAGGTAGCGTTCGCCGTCCCGCTCGATGGCGTCGGTCGACGTTCCCGTGTGGACGGTCACGTCGAGGTCGGTGATCAGCCGTCGCAGCAGGCCACCGCCGCCCTCGTCGACTTGCAACGGCATCAGCCGTGGCGCCATCTCGACCACATGCGGCGAGAGTCCCAAGTCCCGCAACGCCTTCGCGGCTTCGAGACCGAGCAGACCGCCACCGATGACGACGGCCGACCGCCGACCGCGTCCAGGCCGCTGAGCGGCTTCCCGGATGGCGTCGAGATCCTCGATCGTCCGGTAGACGAAACAGCCGGGAAGATCGTGCCCCGGCACCGGCGGAACGAACGGCCGCGAACCCGTCGCGAGGACGAGCGCGTCGTACGCCTGCTCGTACCCGGACTCGGTGACGACCACCTTGCGCTTCCGGTCCACCGACGTCACCGCGTCGCCGAGCCGCAGTTCGACCAGCGGGTCATCGGCGTAATCCGCGCCGGAAAGCGCGAGCGAATCCGGATCCCAGGTGTCCACATAGGACGTCAAAGCGACGCGATCGTAAGCGGGCCTGGCCTCTTCGGCGAGCACCACGACCTGCCATTCGCCGGTCTTGTCCTCCGCGCGTACCGCTTCCACGAGCCGGTGCGCGACCATCCCGTGTCCCGCGACGACGAGTTTCCGCATCAGACCTCCGCCCCGGCGAGCGCCAGACCTCGGGTGCTCGCCACCTCCGTCTGCTGTTTGCGCAGGTACACCGCCCAGGTGACGGCGAAGCACAGCCCGTAGAAGACGAGGAAGGCGACGAACGCCGGCACACCGCTCTTCGTGTCCGCGAACGACTGCCGGAAGGCCAGGTTGATGAACAGCCCGCCGAGCGCGCCGATCGCCCCGGCCAGCCCGATCAACGCGCCGGAGAGCTTGCGTGCCTTGAGCATTTCGAGGGTCTCGTCGGCGCCCTCGCTGATCGCGACCTTCGCCTTGGCGCGGAAGATCGCCGGGATCATCTTGTAGGTCGAGCCGTTGCCGATGCCGGTGAGCACGAACAACACGATGAACGCGACGGTGAACAGCGCCAGCGAGTTCGACGTCGACGCCAGGATCAGCACCGCGGTCGCCGCGGCCATCCCGACGAACGTCACGAAGGTGACCTTGCCGCCACCGATCCGGTCGGACAGCCAGCCACCCGCGGGCCGCGAGAAGGAGCCGAGCAGCGGCCCGAGGAAGGTCACCGCCGCCGCCTGCAACGGGGTCCGGCCGAACTGGTTCTGCAACACCAGGCCGAACGCGAAGCTGTACCCGATGAACGAACCGAACGTGCCGACGTAGAGGAACGACATCACCCAGGTGTGCGGATCCTTGACGACCTCACGCATCGCCTTGGTGTCGCCCTTCATCGAGGCGAGGTTGTCCATGAAGAAGTACGCGCAGGTCGCGGCGAGGACGATCAGCGGGAGGTAGATCGCGAGCACCAGCCGGGGCGCGGTCGCGCCGACGGTGCCGATGACCAGCAGCCCGATCAGCTGGATCGCCGCCACGCCGAGGTTCCCGCCGCCCGCGTTGAGCCCGAGCGCCCAGCCCTTGTGCTTCTCGGGGTAGAACGCGTTGATGTTGGTCATCGACGACGCGAAGTTGCCGCCGCCGACCCCGCCGAGCGCGGCGATCAGCAGGAACGTGCCGAGCGGGGTGCCCGGTTCCATCGCGATCGCGGCCAGCACGGTGGGCGCCAGCAGCAGCAACGCACTGACGATCGTCCAGTTCCGTCCGCCGAACCTCGCGACCGCGAAGGTGTACAACGGTCGCATGAGCGCGCCGATCAGCGTCGGTGTCGAGACGAGGAGGAACTTGTCGGCGGCGGAGAAACCGTACTGCGGCCCCATGAACAGGACCATGACCGACCACAGTGTCCAGACGGAGAAGCCGATGTGCTCGGCCAGGACGGAGAACCAGAGGTTCCGGCGGGCGACCTTCTTCCCGGTCTCCTCCCAGAACCGCTCGTTCTCCGGATCCCAGTGCTCGATCCAGCGCTTTCCACGAGCTTCCATGAGGTCCTCCTTGGTGGATGCGTTCGGGTTCACTGGGCGGCCAGCCACTTCGCGACCCCGCCGACGGCGTCCTCGCAGCCACCGCAGCCGGTCGTCGCGCGGGTCGCCCCGGCGAGGGCGGGAACGTCGGTGGCACCGCCGCGCCAGGCCTCGACGAGCCGCCCCTTGGTCACCGCGTTGCAGCGGCAGATGACCGCCGACGCGGGCAGATCGGCCGGGCTCGACGCCGACGGCGATCCGGCGGGCAGCGCACGTCCCAAAAGGACGGCGAGCCGGTCTTCGGGCACCGGTGTGCCCCGGTCGTGGAATTGCGTGATCGTCGCGGCCGCGTCGGGCAGGCCGAGCAGGATCGCCCCCGTCACCTTGTTCTCGCGGACGACGAGCTTGCCGTAGCGGCAGCCCGCCGGATCGCTGAAGGTGAGCACTTCCGCGGTCGGATCGTCGGCGCCGGTCGTCGTCTCGCCGAGCGCGGTGAGGTCGATGCCGCGAGCCTTCAGCCTGGTCACCGGCTGGGTGCCGCGATAGCGGGACGCGGCTTTCGTCCCGGTGACCAGATCCGCGACGACGGCGGCCTGTTCCCACGCGGGCTGCACGAGACCGCCGAACGCGCCCGGATGCCGGGCACAGTCGCCGATCGCGTGGATCCGGCCGTCGCTGGTACGCAGCAGATCGTCGACGACGATGCCGCCCTCGACGGTCAGCCCGGCGTCCACGGCCAGTTTCGTCTCGGCGCGGACACCGGTCGAGACGACGATGAGATCGGCGGGCACGTGGGTGCCGTCGTCCAGTTTGAGCCCGTCGCCGCTGACATAACGCGCGGCCCCGACGCCGAGCCGGAAGCCGATGCCGAAGTTCTCGAGCTTCCTGGTCAGCACCCGCGCGGATTCCGCGTCCAGCTGACGTTCCATGATGTGCGGCATCGGATGCACGACGGTGACGAGGTTTCCACGCCCCGCCAGGCCTCGCGCGGCTTCCAGCCCGAGCAGCCCGCCGCCGAGTACGGCGACCGGGGCACCCCGTTTGGCGGCGTCGAGGATGCGGGCACAGTCGTCGAGGGTGCGGAACGCGACGACGTCCGGGCCGGGTTCGAGCCCCTCGACCGGCGGCATCCACGGGTTGGCCCCGGTGGCGAGCACGAGCGCGTCGTAGTCCACGGTGGACCCGTCATCGAGGTGCACCCGCCGGGCGGCGCGGTCGATCGACGTCGCGGCGACCCCGCGCCGCAGGTCCGCCCCGGTGCGGGACGGCCAGTCGTCGTCGTGGAGCCGGACGACCTCGGGCCGCATGGTCCCGGCGACCACCGCCGACAGCAGCACGCGGTTGTAGGCGGCGTGCGTCTCCGCGCCGACGACGGTGAGCCGGACGCGTTCCCCGTCGGGATCGCGGCGGCGGATGTCATCCGCCAGCCGGGCACCCGCCATCCCGTACCCGGCGATGACCACCGACCGGGGGCTCACGCGACGACCCCGGCCGGGGCGAGCGCGACCGCGCACACCTTGAACTCGGGCATCCGGCTCGTCGGGTCGAGTGCCGGGTTGGTCAGCAGGTTCGCCCTTCCTTCGCCGGGAAAGTGGAACGGCAGGAACACCAGGTCCGGGCGCAGCGACGGCACGCAGCGGACGCGGGCGACGGTCTCCCCGCGCCGCGACCGCACCACCGCGAGATCGCCCTCGGCCAGCCCCGCCCGGGCGGCGGTGTCCGGATGAACTTCCACGAAGGCCTCCGCCACGACGTCGTTCAGTTCCTTGACCAGCCGGGTCTGCGCCCCGGACTGGTAGTGCTGCAGGACCCGGCCCGTGGTGGCCTGCAAGGGGAATTCGGCGTCGGGCACTTCGGCCGGGCCGACGTGATCCACCGGCACGAACCGCGCGCGGCCGTCCGGATGGGCGAAAGTGCCGAGGAACATCCGCGGCGTGCCGGGATGCGATTCCGCCGGAACGGGCCAGTACAGGGCCTCGCCGTCACGGAGCCGGTCGTAGGTGACGCCGGAGTAGTCGGCGACGCCGCCCTTCGATGCCTGGCGGAGTTCGGTGAAGACGGTCTCGGCGTCGGAAGGGAACCGGCCGTCGGGCTGGCCGAGCCGCCGGGCGAGTTCCGAAAGCACGTACAGATCCGTCCTCGCGCCGGACGGTGGATCGATCGCCTTGCGCCGCAGGAGGATCCGGCCTTCGAGATTGGTCATCGTGCCGTCTTCTTCGGCCCACTGGGTGACCGGCAGGACGACGTCGGCCATCACCGCGGTCTCCGACAGGACAAGGTCCGAGACGACCAGGAAGTCCAAAGAGGACACCTTTTCCTGGACACGTCCCGCCCGGGGCGCGGAAACGACGAGGTTGCTGCCGAACACCATCAACGCGCTCGGTCCGCCTTCGGTGCCGAGCGCTTCCAGCAGTTCGACGGCCGAGCGGCCCGGTCCCGGCAGGGATTCCGGTGGCACACCCCAGACTCCGGCGACGTACTCGCGGGCGGCGGGATCATCGATCTTGCGGTACCCCGGCAGCTGGTCGGCCTTCTGGCCGTGTTCGCGACCCCCCTGGCCGTTGCCCTGCCCGGTCAGGCAGCCGAAGCCGGAACCCTGGCGCCCAGGCAGACCGAGGGCGAGCGCGAGGTTGATCCACGCGTTCACCATCGCCGTGCCGTTGGCATGCTGTTCGGTGCCCCGCGCGGTGAGAACGTAGGCGTTGCGGGCGGAAGCCAGTTTCGCGGCGACGCGGCGCTGGTCCGCGGCGGAGACTCCGGTGACCTGCTCGACGCGCTCCGGCCACCATGCCGCGACCGAACGCCACAGTTCCCCGAAACCGTTGGTGCGCGCGTCCACATAGGACTGGTCGAGCAGTCCGTCGGCGACGACCGCGTGCAGGATTCCTTGCGCGAGCGCGAGATCGGTCCCCGGCGCGGGCGCGAGGTGCAGTCCGGCCAGGTCGGCGGTCGGGGTACGGCGTGGGTCGACGACGATCAAATCCGCGCCGCGCAGATGCTGCGTGAACGGCGGCATCGTCTCGGCGGGGTTGGCGCCGACGAGCAGGACGGCGTCGGCGGCGGCGAGATCCGTGACCGGGAACGGCATCCCGCGATCGGCGCCGAACGCCATGACCGCGGCGGCGGCCGCCGAGGACATGCAGAACCGGCCATTGTAGTCGATCTGCGCGGTACCCAGCGCGACGCGGGCGAATTTCCCCAGCAGGTAAGCCTTTTCGTTGGTCAGCCCGCCGCCGCCGAAGACGGCGACCGAGTCGGCGCCCTTGGCCGCGCGGATCTCGGTGAGCCGCCGCGCGACGAGGTCGAGCGCTTGTTCCCAGGTCGCGGGCCGGAGTTCACCGTCGACCCTGATCAGCGGTGTCGTCAGCCGGGAAGGCGAGGTGAGGAGTTCTCCCGACGTCCAGCCTTTCTGGCACAGGCCACCTGCGTTGACCGGGAAGTCGCGCGGGGTGACGCGGGCGCCGTCGAGGCTCATCCCGCACTGCAAGGCGCAGTACGGGCAGTGCGTGGCCACGGCTCGGGCGGGGGCGGCGAGCGGCACGGGCACCTCCTCCATGCGTCGATTGCGCTTGAAGGTAGGGAGGCCGTGTTACCTGAAAACTCCTGAATGTTTCAGGCGTTTGACATTGCCCGCCGCCGATGGACGTCACACCGTGAGGTCACCGACGAGCTGAAGGGACTTCCCCCGCATGTCACGCGGTGAAAGCTCCCTTCACCTCAGGCCTGGTGGCGGTCAGCCTGCAAACGTCGCGAAAGCCACTTTCGGGACATGAGCAGGCAGAGTGCCGCGCACGCGAGCTGATGGGGACGTCGTCACTTCGTGAGGCTGACGGTGAAGGAATTCCTTCACGGCCGCGGGATCACACCGGTTGCAGAGCCTGAACACCAGGAAATCAGGAACATGCCCCAGAACTCGACACACCTCTGAGCAGGGAAGATTTCGGACGTCCGCACCCTCCCCACACGACCCTGACAGACACCAGCGATGCCAAACCCGTTCGCCAGGACCCTCATGTCACGCGGCCAAAGTCCCCTTCAACACCTATGAACCTCGTGTATAGACGATGCGTATACACACTGTGTATAGTCGCCGCATGTCCATCGGGAACACCCTGCTCGGCCTCCTCGAAGCCGGCCCCAAGCACGGTTACGACCTCAAACAGCTCTACGACAAGCAGTTCCGGCAAGACCGCCCACTGCACTACGGGCAGGTCTACTCGACGCTGAACCGGCTGCTGAAGAACGGCCTCGTCGAGGAGAACGGCGTCGAAGCGGGCGGCGGGCCGGACCGGAAGCGGTACGCGATCACCGAAGCGGGCGTCACCAACGTCGAGGAATGGCTGAAAAGCCCGGAAAATCCGTCCGTCTACCTGCAGAACACGCTCTACACCAAGGTCGTGCTCGCCCTCCTGTCCGGCCGCGGCGCCCAAGACCTGCTCGACGCCCAGCGCGGCTCCCACCTCCGCGCCATGCGTGAACTCACCGCCCGCAAAACCGAGGGCGACCTCGCCGACCAGCTCATCTGCGATCACGCGCTGTTCCACCTCGAGGCGGATCTGCGGTGGCTGGAACTCACGGCCGCCCGCCTCGACGACCTCGCGCGTCAGCTGACGCGCTGACCTGGGGACCACAAAGTGGAAACACCGTTGTTACAAGGCTTGGGCCTGCACAAGGCCTTCGGCCCCGACCAGGCGTTGAGCGCGGCCGGACTCGAACTGGGCCAAGGCGAGATCGTCGCTGTCATGGGCCCTTCGGGATCCGGTAAATCGACGCTGCTGCATTGCCTGTCCGGCATCGTGCGACCCGACCGGGGACAGGTGCTGTTCCGCGGGCGGGCGCTGTCGGCGATGTCCGACATCGAACGCAGTGCCTTGCGGCGCACCGAATTCGGCTTCGTCTTTCAGTTCGGCCAGCTCGTCCCGGAGCTGACCTGTCTGGAGAACGTCGCGCTGCCGCTGCGGCTCGGCGGCATGAAACGCCGCCCGGCGGAACGGCTCGCCGAGACCTGGCTCGGCAAGCTGGAGGTCACCGACGTCGCGGGCAACACACCCGGCCGGGTTTCGGGCGGACAGGGTCAGCGGGTCGCCATGGCCAGAGCGCTGATCACCGAACCGTCGGTGATCTTCGCGGACGAACCGACCGGCGCGCTGGACACCTTCAGCGGCGAGCAGGTGATGCGCCTGCTGTCGGAAACCGCGAAGCAGACGAACGCCGCCGTCGTCCTGGTCACCCACGAACCGCGGGTGGCCGCCTACTCTGATCGGGAGGTCATCGTGCGAGACGGCCGGACACACGAACCGGTGGTGACCCGATGACCGGGCGGGAAGATCTGGCACTGGGCTTCCGGCTGGCCGTCGGGGGCGGCCGGGGTTCGGTCACCAGGCTCGTCCTGAGCACCGTCGGCATCGGGCTGGCGGTGGCGATCCTGCTGGTCGCCGCCTCCCTGGGCACCGTCCGGGAGAACCGGCTCCAGCGGTCGTCCGACGCCGCCGTGGTCACCGCACCGATTCCCGGTGTAGCGCCACTGGACTACTTGGCGCGGAACACCGACTTCCGGGGCAACCCGATCGCGCTGGTCTATCTGCATCCCACCGGGCCGAACTCGCCCGTCCCACCGGGATTGGACCGGATCCCCGCGCCGGGCGAGGTCGTCGTCTCGCCGAAGGTGGACGAACTCATCGCGGCCGACACGAGCGGCCTGCTGAAGCCGCGGCTTCCCGGCGAACAGGTCGGGTTGATCGACCACGAGGCACTGGTCAATCCGAACGACCTGGTCGTCTACGTCGGAGCGGACGACTTCGCAGGGAACGTCCCGGTCTACGCGTTCGGCGCCGACTCCGCTCTGCCCCGCGTGGCCGAACAGAACATCTTGGCGTTGCTGCTGCTCGGCCTGGTCATCCTCCTCGCGCCGGTTTTCGTCTTCATCGGGACCGTCTCGCGACTCGGCGCCGCCGAACGGGATCGACGGCTGGCCGCACTCCGGCTGGCGGGCTCGTCGCTGCCCCAGCTGCGCCGGATCGCGGCGGCCGAGACCCTGGTGAGCACTCTGGCCGGTCTGCTCGCCGGTTCCGCGTTGTTCCTGGTCCTCCGCGCCATGGCGGCGGACATCCAGGTGTTCCGGTTCGGTGTCTTCCCGCACGATCTCACCCCGCCATGGCCGCTGGTGGCGCTGATCGTGCTCGTCGTCCCCGCCTTGACCGTGGCGACGGCGCTGGCCGCCCAGCGGCACACGATCGTCGAACCGCTGGGCGTGGTCAGGGAGGCCGCCCCCACCTGGCGGCGGCTGTGGTGGCGGCTCCTGCCGATCGCCGCGGGGACCGCCCTGCTGATCCCCGACGTCGGTCCGTGGACCCAGCTCGGCCAGGTCCTGATGGCAAGCGGCGCGGTGTTGCTGCTGCTCGGGATCCCGGCACTGCTGCCGTGGCTGCTCGAACGCGCCGTGTCCGGGATCCGTGGCGGTCCCCCGTCGTTCCAACTCGCGATCCGCCGTCTGCAAGCCGACAGCGGGACCCCGTCGCGGGTGGTCGCCGGACTCTGCGTGGTCCTCGCCGGCGCGATCGGCCTGTTGAGCCTCCTCGCCGGTCAGACGGACTTCGACCAAGCCCAGTCGGCGGAGGAGCGGGGAACACTGGTCGGACAGGCGATCGTCCACGCGGACGGGGAGGCGGCGGAGACCGCGACGACCGCCCTGCGCGCCTTGCCGGGCTCGGCCGATTTCGAGGCCGTGCGCACGATCTTCGTCAAGTCGGGCACCCCGGACGCCGGTCACCTCACCCTCGGCGTCGCCGACTGCGCCACCGTCGAGGCGACGACCGGCGTGACCGGCTGCCGGGACGGCGACGTGTTCACCGTCCGGAACTCCCACAGCCGCCCGTTCGAGAAGGGGCAGCCGGTCATCCTGAGCGATTTCCGGAGCAAGGACCGGAACGGGGACCAGAACTGGACTATCCCCGTCGCACCCCGGCCCGTCGAACTGAAACAGTGGGGAGTCGGCCAGTACGTTCGGACCCAGCTCCTCGTGACACCGGCCGCGATCGCGGGAGTCGACCTGAGCGGCGCTTCGGCCACCATGAGCGTGCGCCCCGCCGCCTCGGACCCGGATTTCGTGGACCGGGTGCGGAACGCGATCGCCCCGCTGGCCTGGCGTGCCTCCGTGGCCGCCTACGACGGGCAGCGCGACAGCGCCGAGGCCCGGATGTTCGCCGACGCGAGGAGCTTCCTGCTCGGTGGTTCGCTGTCGGTGCTGGTGCTGGCCGGGGTCAGTCTGCTGGTGCTCGCACAGGAGCAGGTCCGGGCACGACGCCGGGCGCTCGGGGCGCTGTCCGCGACCGGGGTGCCGGTCCGGGTGATCGTCCGATCCCTGTTGTGGCAGAACGGGATCCCGCTGCTGCTCGGCATCGTGATCGCGACGGCGATCGGGGTCGGCATCGCCACGGTGGGCCAACGCCTGGTCTGGAACACGCTCTACGTCGACTGGGGCGCCGTCGGATTCCTCGCCGTCGCGGCGGCGGTGGTGGCGCTCCTGGTGACGGCGTCGACCCTGCCGTCGGTGCGCTCGGCAGCGCGGTCGGAGAACCTGCGGACCGAGTGAACGTCCTTACAGCACAGCGCTGACGTCGCGAGCGGCGGCACGAAGCCCATCGTGCGCCGCTCGCGTCGAGCGCGGGTCGAGGGCGTTGGCGGCCAGCCGGAACAGGACGGCCCGCAGGAGAAGCTGGGGCCATTCCGGTAGATGCGCCCAGCGTTCGAGAAGATCGATGGTGGCGCCGCCCCAGGCCAGCGCGTCGACCGCGACGATCGCGGCGCCCCATTCACCGGGCCGGTAGTACGGCACGAAATCGACGATGCCGGGCGCCGCGTCACCGTCGAACAACACTCCGGCGAGCAGCTCCCCGTGGACGACCTGGTCCGGCAGGTTGACCGGTCTCCGGGAACCCGCCAGCACCTCGAACCAGCGGCCGCCCTTGTTCTCGTCGAGGGACATGTCCGCTTCGCCCCACGCGAGTTTGTCGGCCAGGGTCTCGATATCGGTGCGCCGTCCCGGGAAATCCGGCCGCGGCAACCCCGCCGTCGTCCGGTGCAGTTTGACCGCCGCGTGCACGACCTCGTCGTAGCGATGCTCGGCCGTCCCGGACACGAACCGGTTCGCCGACCAGCCGCCGAGCACCCACCGGCCGTCACTGGACCGGACGGGCTTCGCGACCCGCAACCCCGGCTCGTCCACGGCTTCCAGCGCACGGGCGGTCCACAGGGTCCGGGACTTGTCCACGACCGGCTTCAGCACGAGATCGCCGTAGCGCCAGGCGGTGGTGCCGGGCAGCGGCTCCGCGTCACCGGTACGTCCGCCGAACGCCGCGCGGACGTGAGCCGGAGGACTTTCCAGAGTGGCACGCACGGCTCGGCACGTTACCCCGTCTTCCGCGCCATGAACGAGAAGACGCGCTGGTGGGTGGGTCTACCGAGGCGTGCTCCAAGTCCGTGAAGGCTCCCTTGAGGGACTCTTGGTCCCTCAAGGGACCTTCACGGACTTCAGGCGAAAGAACCCGTCAATAGGTCGGCAGGCTTTGGTCGATCTGCCGCGCCCAGGCCAGCACGCCGCCACCGAGGTGGGTCGCGTCCTTGAACCCGGCCTGGTGCAGCGCGGCCAGCGCCTCCGCCGAACGCGCGCCCGACTTGCAGTGCAGCACGATCGGCTTGTCCTGCGGCAGTTCCGACAGCGCCTCACCCGAGAGAATCTTGTCCTTCGGGATCAGCGTCGCGCCCTTGATGTTCACGATCTCGTACTCGTGCGGCTCGCGGACGTCGATGAGGGCGAAGTTGTCGCCGTTGTCGAACTTGGCCTTGAGCTCCGCCGGAGTGATCGTGTGCCCTGAAGCGGCCGAAGCGGCCTCGTCGGACACGACACCGCAGAACGCTTCGTAGTCGATGAGCTCGGTGATCTGCGGGGTCTCCGGATCCTTGCGGATCTTGACCTCGCGGTACTTCATCTCGAGCGCGTCGTAGCTGACGAGCCTGCCCAGCAGCGGCTCACCGATGCCGGTGATCAGCTTGATCGCCTCGTTGACCATGATCGAGCCGATCGACGCGCACAGCACGCCCAGCACGCCACCCTCGGCGCACGACGGGACCATGCCGGGCGGCGGCGGCTCGGGGTAGAGGTCGCGGTAGTTGAGGCCCTTGCCGTTCGGCGCGTCCTCCCAGAACACGCTCGCCTGGCCTTCGAACCGGTAGATCGAGCCCCACACGTAGGGCTTGCCGGTGAGCACGGCGGCGTCGTTGACCAGGTAGCGCGTCGCGAAGTTGTCGGTGCCGTCGAGGATCAGGTCGTACTGCTCGAACAGCTCCAGCGCGTTGGACGACTCGAGCCGGTCGGTGTGCAGGTGCACCTTCACGAAGGGATTGATCTCGGCGATGGTCTCCTGCGCCGACGCGGCCTTGAGCTTGCCGATATCGGACTGGCCGTGGATGACCTGGCGGTGCAGGTTCGATTCGTCCACCTCGTCGAAGTCGACGATGCCGAGCGTGCCGACCCCGGCCGCGGCCAGGTACAGCAGCGCCGGGCTGCCGAGGCCGCCGGCACCGATGACCAGCACCTTGGCGTTCTTCAGCCGCTTCTGCCCGGTCACCCCGACGTCCGGGATGATCAGGTGACGGCTGTACCGGGCCACCTCTTCCTTGGTGAGCTCGGCGGCCGGCTCGACTAGCGGCGGCAGCGTGCCTGACATCGGGTCCTCCATCTCGCGTGGATCGCGGGTCGCCTCCCAGTATCTACAACACGGACAGGCGGAAACGACTTCCCCTGTTTCATATCCTGGGAATTTCCAGCAGGTGAGACGGCGAAGACTAAGGTGTCTGGTTCGGCCAGGAACCCGGCTTGCAGACGAAGCCGTTCGCGGGCACCCTGCCGCGGTCACCGCCGGGGAGATTGTTCAGCTGCGCCACGAAGTCGTTGGAGACGCCGAAGGTCTGCTGCATCATCACCGGCGCGATCCCGCCGTTGACCTGGCAGCCCACGTGTTTCCCGCCCAGGGCGTGCCCGACCTCGTGATTGATGGCGTACTGGCGATATCCGGTCATGTCGCTCTCGAAGGCCATCGCCCCCCGCACCCAGCGGGCGAGGTTGATCACCACGCGCTTGTCGAAGCTCGAGCGATAGCACGAGGTCTCGTAGGTGATCTGGAACATGCAGACGTCCGCGCGATGCGTCGTGTCCGGTGTGGTGAGGCTCACCCGGAAGCTGGGGTCCGGGAAACTCGCGTCCACGCGCTGGAGCGCCTTCTTGCCGTCCCACGTCCAGCTCTTGGGATTGGACAGGGTGCCCTCCACCATCGCGGCGAAGCTGTCGTCGCCCTGGTAGCTGACCGGATTGATACCGTCCTCGACCTCGATCGTGTAGGTGAACAGCTGCCCTGTGCCGACCTTCTCGCCCTTGCCCGGCACCACGTGATAGGTGCCCTTGCCGGACTGGGTGAAGTCACCACCCTTGGGCAGGTCCGCGGTCGGGATCTTGAGGTCGACCGGTTTGGCCGGGTTCTCCGGGAGGACGTCGCCGCCCCCGTCGACCCCCGCGCCCGGCTCGCCGCCGTTGCCCGCGGAGCCGTCGGCCGTGGTGAGGCTCGCCCCGTCGGAGTCGATCGGCTCGGCCGGACCGGTGGCGGTGTTGAACACGACCAGCGCGGTGATCACCACGAGGATCGGCAGCGCGTACACGCGCCAGCCGTAGGTCTTGGCGAAGTGGCCGATGCCGCCTTTGCCCTTGCGCTTGGCGCCCTTGGCGGCGCCGGGCTCGTGCGGCTTCCAGGACGCGCTGAGCGGCTGGGCGCTGGTCCGGCGGCCGCCCGGGCGGTAACGATCTTCGTCGAGCCGCTGCGACGGCGGTGTCGACGGCCGGTACTGGCCGGTGCGCGGAGCATCGGAGGCCCGGGACTGGGCGCGCGGCGAACGACGGGCGGAAGCGGAGTACTGAGACCGCCGACCTTCGCCCTGCGCGCCTTGCTTCACCCGATCCACGGGAACCAGGGTGCCATAACCGAACTGTGATGTTGTGAGCGACCGCCGCGACGCGCGGGGCGTTCCACCCGCCCGAAGGGGTTACCAGGTGCCCGATTCGACCGATTCCCACATCCCCAAAACGGCCTTCGCCACGATATTCGGGCGTTCCATCTGCGCCACATGGCCCGTTCGGGGCAGAACCAGCAACCGGGCGTGCGGAAGTAGCCGAGCGGTGCGCTCGGCGCGCCGGACGGAGATCACCCGGTCGTGCTGCCCCCACACGACGAGCGTCGGCGTGGCGACCGTCGGCGCGACGGCCCACAGCGACGCGGGTCCGCGTGCGGACCACGTCCGGAAGATGCCGAACGTGCTGCGGGCCAGCGCGGGGGCCGCCCAGGCGAAGCCGGCACGGGCGCTGTGCTCCTCTTCCAGCTCGCTCAATCTGCTCTCGGCGAAGCGGCCCGGGTCGGCGAAGCACAGGTTGATGACCTGCATGGCGCGTTCGCGCGGGTCGAGCGAGGCCAGCTGACGGCGCACCCGCGGGCCGATCAGCGGCAGATACGCGAACGCCATCCGCGGATCGGACAGCCTGCTCATGCTGGGCCGGAGATCCGGCATCGCGGGCGAGATCAGCGTCAGCGTCTTCACCAGCTCCGGACGGCGGGCCGCGACGAGCAGTGCGACCGCGCCGCCCATCGAGTTGCCGAGCAGGTGCACCGGCCCGGCGTCGAGGCCCTCGATGTGGCTCGCGACGATCTCGGCGTGCGCGTCGAGACTGAAGCTGAAACCGTCCGGCGGCTCCGAATAGCCGAAACCCGGCAAATCGACCGAAGTGCCCCCGGCCTGAGGTGCCAGGAGCGCGGCGAGGTCGGTCCAATTCGTGGACGAACCGCCGAGTCCGTGGACGTAGACCGCCGTTTCGGGACCACCCGGCGTCCGGCGGATGTGCAATTTCACCCCGCCGACACCTAGTGTTTCCCCGGGCCACGGCGGCGGCGCTGGCTCCAGCGACGGCAATGACCTGCGCGACAGCGGTACGTGGGTCAGCGGCGAGCGGCCCCCGGCGGCACGGGAAACTGGAGAAGACACAGCATCAAGGATGCCCGACCCTTGGCGGTTCGGCCGTACCGGCGAGTAATCTCGAGTTCACTTCACGCGGCGGCGACCCCGCCCGGCGGAGCCCCGCTCGACTGGAGGAACGATGACCGAAATGGCGCGATTGCAAGCCCGAGGCGTCCGCCTGCCCAGAACGGAACGGCGCGCCCAGCTACTGGCCGCCGCGCAGCGGGTGTTCGCCGCGAACGGATACCACGCCGCCGCGATGGACGAGATCGCCGAAGAGGCCGGGGTCAGCAAGCCTGTCCTCTATCAGCACTTCCCCGGCAAGCTCGACCTCTACATCGCGCTGCTGGAGAGCCACGTCGACGAACTGGTGCGGCGGGTCAAGGACGCGCTCGACTCCACGACGGACAACAAGCAGCGTGTTCCGGCGACCGTCGGCGCGTTCTTCGACTTCGTCGACAACGACGCCGGCGCGTTCCGCATGGTCTTCGAGTCCGACCTGCGCGGCGAGCCCGCCGTGCAGGAGGCCGTGGACCGGGCGACGTCGGCCAGCGTCGACGCGATCACCGACACCATCACCGCCGACGCGGGCCTCGACGAGGACAAAGCACGGCTGCTCGCCGTCGGCCTCGTGGGACTCTCGCAGGTCAGCGCCCGGTTCTGGCTGGCGCACCACAAGTCGATGAGCAAGGAAGAAGCCGTCGCCCTCACCGCCAACCTCGCCTGGCGAGGCATCGGCGGTGGCTTCCCGCTCCAGCACTGACCCCCGCGTTTCGTCCTCTAGTTGCGGTAGTTGCGCGCGCAAGGATCGCAACTAGAGGACGAATCGCGCGGGGGCGCTTTCCACCATCCAGCGGCACCGCGGCGGGCCGGGGTTCGGCTATGACTCGAGTGACCGCGTTGCCGATCCGCGAGGAGTCCCCATGCCGCACATCGCGCTTGACGAAAACCTGCCCGGTATCAGAGGCCTGTTCGCCTACCGGCCGGAGACGGCGGCGCCGCTCGGACAACTCGCCGAAGTCCTGCTTCGCGGGCCGAGCAGCCTCAGCGTCGGCGAACGTGAGCTGATCGGCGCTGTCGTCTCGCGCGGTAACGACTGCACGTACTGCTCACGCAGTCACGCCGCCGTCGCCGCCGAAGCGCTCGAAGGCGGTATGCCGGTCGTCGAAGCGGCCTGGGAGGACATCGACGGTGCGCCCGTCTCGGCGAAGGTCAAGGCGCTCCTGCACATCGCGCTCGCCGTCCGCGAAGGCGGGAAATCCGTGGATGAGGACCTGATCGCCGCCGCCCGCGCGCAGGACGCGACGGATCTCGAAATCCACGACACGGTGCTGATCGCGGCCGCTTTCTGCATGTTCAACCGGTACGTCGACGGGCTGGGGACCATCGCCTCGGACGACCAGGACTCCTACCAGGGCGCGGGTGCCCGCCTCTTGGCAAGCGGCTACACACGCCTCTGAAACCACGCGACCGGCTGGCGCGCGACCGAACGTTCTCCCCAAGGGCGCCCCGCGCCCGACGGAGACTTCACCGTCGCGCGCCCTCTATTGGGCCGGAGGCCCACGGAAACCTTTCGCGGGACGCCTTCCACGAAAACGCGAGTCTCACGCGGTCTGCGCCCTGCGAAAGGTTTCCGTCAGCGCGCGACAGACGAACACCGCACCAGTGCCGCGATGCGGTCCGAAACCTCCTCAGAGCGTTCCTGTGGAAGCATGTGCCCGGCACCCGGGTACCGCACGAATTCGGCGTCCGGCAACGCATCCGCGATGACCTTGGCGTGGGTGGTCGGGCAGAGCCGGTCCTGCTCCCCCGACAGCACGACCACCGGCTTCCCCAGCAGCGCGGCCAGCGTGACCCGGCAGTCGTGCCGCGAGATCGCGTCCTGGAATCCGGCGACACTCGCCGGATGCGCGCACAGCAGCTGTTCCGCCACCGAGTCCACGTCCGCCCGCCGCGGCCGCCGCCCGAAGACGAGCAGCCGCGCGCCGGGGCGCACCACCGACAGCGGCAGCGGCAAGGCGTCCCGGCGCTGTTTCGCGAGCAGCTTCGCGAGGCGCCGTTCGAACCTTGCCGCGCCGCTGCCCGCGATCCCCGGCAGGCCGAGGGTGATCCGGTCCATCTCACCGGACGACGTGGCGACGAAGGCGACACCGGCGACGCGCCGGGCCACGAGGTCGGGGTGGCTACGGGACAGTTCCATGATCGTCATGCCGCCCATGGAATGTCCCGCGAGCACGATCGGCCCGTTCGGGACGCGGTCTTCGAGCAGCTCGGCCAGGTCGTTCGCCAGTGTCGGGATCGTGGCCGTGCCCGGTTTCGCCGGCGCGGAACCACCGTGCCCGCGCAGGTCGTAGCGCAGGATCCGGACGGAGTCGCCGAGCCGGGCCACCACGCTGTCCCAGGTCCGGTGGTCCTGCGTCCAGCCGTGCACCAAGACCAGCGTGAGTTCGGAGTCGGCGGGACCACTCATCTCGACGTGCAGTGCGGTGCCGTCACCGGTCACGAACCGGTGTTCCCCGGACGGGTCCCAGGACACGGTGCCGCGCTGTTTGACGCCCCTCATCGCTTCCCCGGCAGCAGGAAGGACTTGCGCCAGAAATACATTCCCGGCTTCCCGACCAGACCGGACTCCTGGAGGAACGGCATGATCTTCTCGCCGGCCCAGCGCACGCTCTCCTGCCAGTTCGGGTTGTTCATCGCGGCTTCGACGCCGTCACGCGGACGGATGCCGACGGCCTTGTAGACATGCGGGTTGATGAACGCCCGTGTCACGAAATACGAGATCAGCGCGATGATGAACTGCTGGTAGACGATTTCCTTCTTCGACAGCTTCGCCATCCCGCGAGTGACCTCTTCGCGGGCGAAGGTGACGTGACGGGCTTCCTCGAGCACGTGGATGCGGTTGACCATGCGCACCAGCGGCTGAATGTCCGGGTCGTTCATCTGCTCGCGCTGAAGCCGGTCGAGGACCTCTTCGGCGACGAGGATCGCGCCGTAGCGCGCGGGCCCGTAGCTGATCGACGGCATCAGTTTCGCGAGGCGCCGCAGCCACGGCACCGGCCCGTAGTTCGGACAGCCGATTCGCGACGCCATCCGCGCGAACATCGTCGAATGACGGCATTCGTCCGCGATCTCGGTCAGCGCGTACTGCGCGTGCGAACTGGTGGGGTCTTCGTCGTAGACCTCCTTGAGCAGCATCTGCATCAGGAGGATTTCGAACCACAGCCCGGTCGTGGCCACACTCGCGACCTCGTGCTTGCCGAGTTCGATGCGCTGCTCTTCGGACAGCGAGTCCCACAGCTCGGTGCCGTAGAGCGAGGAACGGTGTGCCGGGATGAAGCGCTTCCCGTCCACCAGCGGAGCGTTCCAGTCGATGTCGACGTCGGGGTCGTAGAACTTGTTTGCGGAGGACTTGAGCAGCCGCTCGGCCGTCTTCTCCCGGTCTGTTTCCTTCAGCGCCCGCGTCATTGCCGACACGCCCCTATCTGTAACTCGCGGTAACAGTTACCTCTGGTAGCATGGCTTGGGTGATCGAACGTGTCAAGCGCAACAGCAAGCAGTCTGGCAAGCACCCCACCGCGGGTGAAGCCGACACGGGTGACGCCCGTCGCGACCGCTGGCGCAAGCACCGGATCGCGCGCCGCGCGGAGTTCGTCGAGGCCGCCCTCCGCGCGCTCGACGCCCACGGACCAGACCTCGGCATGGAAGACGTCGCCGCCGAAGCGGGCGTCACGAAGCCCGTGCTGTACAGGCACTTCGACGACAAGGCCGATCTGTACGTCGCGCTCGGACAGCGCGGCACCGAGATCCTCTTCCAGCGACTGATCCCGGCCATCAACTCCGAACTGGCCCCGGTCCCCCGGATCCGGATGGCGCTCGACGCGTTCTTCAGCGTCATCGAGGAGCACCCCAATCTCTACCGCCTGCTCGCGCGCGGCGGCCTGCAAGAGAAGGTGCTCGTCAAGTCGGACGTCGTCGCCGAGGACAAGGAACTGATCGCCACCGCGCTGACCGCGCTGCTCGGCGACTACATGCGGATGTTCAACATGGACTCCGGCGCCGCCGAACCGTGGGCGCACGGCATCGTCGGCATGGTGCAGAGCACCGGCGAATGGTGGCTGGACCGGCGCTCGATGGGCCGCGACAGCGTCGTCGAATACCTGACGCAGATCATCTGGGCCGCGATCGACGGCCTCTCCCGGCAGCAGGGCATCGTCATCGACCCGAACCTGCCGCTCGAAGAGAACAAGGTCGTCCAGATGCGCCAAGACGTGGAGGCACAGTGAGCGAGCACGACGAAGACGGTTACTCCGGCGAAGCGGTCCTCGTGATCGACGGGACCGAGATCGCGGCGACCGTCGAACTACGGGGTTACTTCCAGCCGATCGACGGTTATTACCGCTGGTACGGCCGCGTGGCCACCAGCGAGCAGGTGTCCGCGGCCGCCGGTGGCAAGAAGACCGCCGTCGAGATCCGCGCGGGCGAGTACAGCGCGAAGGGTGAGCTGTCCGACCCGGACCCGTGGGACCGCTACCGCGTCATGGGCACCAGCACGCCGCCCTTCCACGTGCCCACCAGCCTCGAAGAACTGAACGAACTCAACGCCTGACTCGAGTCCGTGAAGGCCTCCTTAAGGGACCCGGAGTCCCTCGAGGAGGGCCTTCACCGACATCAGGCGACCGGTCAACCCTGCCGCTGAGCGGGCACCCGAGTGCGTGGCCCCAGATACTTCGGCCAGCTCGACAGCTTGTTCATCGCCCATTCCAGCGGCCCGCGCCCGACGAACTTCCGCCACAGCACCGCGGCGGTCAGCGCGACCGCCGAGAACTCGACGAAGTGCGGCACGCTGAAGATCGAATCGCCGTCACTCTCGTCCCACAACAGCGCGATCGCCACGAAATGCAGCACGTACGCGCTCAGCACCCGCCCGCCCAGATCCGAAAGCGGCCGCAGCACGCGCTCGAACTTCGGCATCACCAGCTGGCAACCACCGATCACCGCCGCCGCGATCCCGATCGAGATCAGCAGGTCGAACGGCGTGTACGAGGTTCCGGTCGGCAGCAGTTCCCAGGCCCAGCTAGTGGTCGGCGGCGTGCCGTGGATCCAGGTCTGGTGGAGCCGGAAGAACTCCGGCGGCGTCATCCCCGCCTGCGCGGCGGCCGGTTCCAGTGAGCGGTACACGGCCTGCATACCGCCGAGCGGCCCGGTCGCGATCCAGGACACCACATACCCGCCCACCGCGAGCGCCGATCCGCCGAAGAACAGGCGGCGGCACACGCTGCGCGAGGTCAGGTCCATCCGGCCGAGGGACATCCCGGCGAACACGTACGCCATCAGCGTCAACGCGGGGAAGGTGCCGGTCAGGACGAGCACGGTCGCTGCCTTCAGCAGCCCTGTCGACGTGACGTCGTCCGCGGTCAGGTCCGGTGCGAAGAACAGCAGGTCGCGGGGCAGTAGCTGAGCCCTGATCAGATGCGAGGACAGCGGGCCTGCCACGGCGACGACGACCGCGGCGATCGCCAGCGCCTTCGCGCTCGCGCGCAGCCATGGGATCGCGAAGAGGAAACAGGCCCCGTAGTAGGCCAGGATCACCATGTAGCCGGTCTCGAGGCTGGTCAGCCATAGTCCCAGCGCCACCAAGAGTGGCGCGCGGGTCGCCAGCTTGAGCGCCACGCGGGTCCTGTCGCGGCCCAGTTTCGGACGGCGACCGCCGGACATCAGCGCGATCGAGACACCCGCCAGCACCGCGAACAGCGCCGCGGAGTGGCCTTCGAACGGTTTGAACAGCACCCCGGCGCCGCCTTTGACGGGATCGGGGCCGACATGCACCGCATACATGCCGAGGACGGCCAGGCCGCGGGCGACGTCGATGCCGGTCAGCCGCCCGGCGACCCGTCTGCCTTGTTCGGGAACTGTACGCACGCCGTCGACCAGCGCGCGGTCCATCACAGTGACGCCGTCCACCTCATTTCTCGGCTAGCCCCCTGCCGTCCCCGCCCTAGCGTGACGATCAAATCTGAGAGCTGGCTGAGACGCGGCGGTGACGCCACTGTGACATCCGACTACAACCCGATCGGGTTAACCACCAACAGCGAAGCCGACCTTGCGAACGTCTGACGGCGCGATCTCGACGTAGGCGATCCGGTCGGTGGGCACGATGTACTTACGGCCCTTTTCGTCGTCGAGGCGGAAGATCCCGTCGCCGGCCCTCAAGGCGTTCGCGACCAGTTCCTCGACCTCGTCGGGCGACTGGTTGCTGGACACCACGAGCTCCCGCGGCGTGTCCTTGATGCCGATCTTGACCTCCACGTGGGACCTCCGCTTGAAAGTTCGAAATTACTGGCCCGCCAAGGCTAGCCGAAGAGACGTCAGCCGAGCCCCAGCACCTGCATGCGTTTGGTGTGTCCCTGCTGCAACCGGCGGAACAGCGCGGCGATTCCCGAAAGGTCGCCCGAGCCTTCGACGATCAGTTCGGCGAGCCCGTCCCGCTCGGCGACGACGTACTGGGCCTGCGTCAACGCCTCACCCAGCAGACGACGGCCCCACAGCGCGAGTTTGTCCCGCGCCTTCGGGTCGGCCTCGATCCCGGCCGCGACTTCGCGTTCGGCGAACGCGGAATGCCCGGTGTCGGCGAGCACGGTGAGCACCAGGTCCTTGGTTTCGGGGTCGAGCCAGCTGGCCATCTCGCGGTAGAGATCCGCCGCGAGCCCGTCACCGACGTAGGCCTTTACCAGCGACTCCAGCCAGGAACGCGGCTTCGTGGAGGCGTGCCAAGCGTCGATGTGCCCGACGAACGGCCGCATCGCGTCCTCGATCGCGACGCCATGCCCCGCGAGGTGCTTGGCGAGCAGGTCGTAGTGCCCGATCTCGGCGGCCGCCATGGACGCCAGCGCGGCCCGGCCGGACAACGTCGGCGCGGTGCGCGCGTCCTCGGCCATGCGATCGAATGCGGACAATTCCCCATAGGCGAGTACGCCGAGCAAATCGACTACGCCTTCACTGATCTGCTTTGCCTCCGTCACGGCGGAAAGGGTATCGCCGAACACACCTTCGGGGCCGTAAAGAGACCCTCCCCA
The DNA here is from genome assembly GCF_001953865.1 of Amycolatopsis coloradensis. GTDB lineage: Bacteria > Actinomycetota > Actinomycetes > Mycobacteriales > Pseudonocardiaceae > Amycolatopsis > Amycolatopsis coloradensis. The sequence continues at coordinate 402,177 of NZ_MQUQ01000012.1, read as the reverse complement.
CCTCCCGACACGGCGGGGACTATCGAAAAACCGCAGATCAGGTAGACTCACCGACGGATACGACGGATCATCCGTCCCGGATCGGGACGCTGCTGCGGCTGAAGGACAGCCGGTGCGGCCCTGATCAGCGCAAGAATGATGTGCGTGCACGCCATCCTGCGGCATTCCCACGAAGGGCCGCTTCAGCGCCAGTAGCGCGGAGCCCGAGCGAATTTTCGTGGTCGAGTGTCGATCGGTGACCAGGGCAGTGCGCGCTGGTCACGAGAGAGGCGAGCACCCTGACCACGAACGAAACCACAACCGAAGAGAACGTCATCACCGGCGTCCCGGAGGCCGTCGCGCTGGAACACAGCGAGACTGGCCCGGCGGCACTCGACGTGTCGCACCCGCTCCAGGCGGGCGCACCGGTGGAAGCCGAATCTCCCTCCTTCGCGTCCTTCGGCGTCAAGCCGGAGATCGTGAAGGCTCTGAGCGAGGCCGGGATCGAGCGCACCTTCGCCATCCAGGCCCTGACCCTGCCGCTGGCCATGGCCGGCGACGACCTCATCGGCCAGGCCCGCACCGGTATGGGCAAGACTCTGGGCTTCGGCGTCCCGCTGCTGCACCGCGTCGAGGTCCCCGGCGACGGCACCCCGCAGGTGCTGGTGGTCGTGCCGACCCGCGAGCTGTGCATCCAGGTCGCGAACGACCTCAAGGGCGCGGGCAAGCACCTCGGCATCCGCACACTGGCCATCTACGGTGGCCGTCCGTACGAGCCGCAGATCGCGGCGCTTCGCAGCGGCGTCGACGTCGTCATCGGCACGCCCGGCCGCCTGCTGGACCTGGCCGAGCAGAAGCACCTGGTGCTGGGCAAGGTCCGCGGTCTGGTGCTGGACGAGGCCGACGAGATGCTCGACCTCGGCTTCCTGCCCGACATCGAGCGCATCCTGCGGATGGTCCCGGACAAGCGGCAGACGATGCTGTTCTCGGCGACCATGCCGGGCCCGATCATCACGCTGGCCCGCACGTTCCTGACCCAGCCGACGCACATCCGCGCCGAGGAGAACGACGCCGGCGCCATTCACGAGCGCACCACCCAGTTCGTCTACCGGGCGCACTCGATGGACAAGCCCGAGCTGATCGCCCGCGCGCTCCAGGCCGAGGGCCGCGGCCTGACGATGATCTTCACCCGCACCAAGCGCACCGCGCAGAAGGTCGCCGACGAACTCGTCGAGCGTGGCTTCGCGGCCGCCGCCGTGCACGGTGACCTCGGCCAGGGCGCCCGCGAGCAGGCACTGCGCGCGTTCCGCGCCGGCAAGGTCGACGTGCTGGTCGCCACCGACGTCGCAGCCCGCGGCATCGACATCGACGATGTCACGCACGTGATCAACTACCAGACGCCGGAGGACGAGAAGACCTACGTTCACCGGATCGGCCGCACCGGCCGCGCCGGGCGCACCGGTGTCGCGATCACGCTCGTCGACTGGGACGAGGAGCCGCGCTGGAAGATGATCTCGGACATCCTCGGGCTCGACATGCCCGAGCCCGCCGAGACGTACTCGTCGTCCAAGCACCTGTTCAGCGACCTCGGCATCCCCGAGGGCACCACCGGCCGTCTCCCGCTGTCGAAGCGGACCCGCGCCGGCCTCTCGGCCGAGGTCGAGGAAGACCTGGGCGGTAAGCGCCGGGGCCGCGGCCAGGGTGTGGCGAAGGACAAGGACGAAGAGGCGCCCCGCAAGCGCAACCGCACGCCGCGCAAGCGGACTCGCGGCGGTGCCGACGCGGCCGCCAAGATCGAGGCCGCCGACGCCGCCGCGGACGCTTCCGGCGACAGCGCCGAAGGCCAGAGCGAAGGTGCTTCGGAAGGCCGCACTCGCACGCGCCGCCGCAGCCGTGGCGCCGCGAAGCCGAGCCCGGAAGTCAGTGGCCCCGCGGTCGAGAAGGAGGCAGGCGACAGCGCCGAGCGTCCGGCTCGCCGACGCCGCCGTCGCCGTCCCTCGGCGACTTCTGATACACCTGCGTCGGCAGACTGAGCTTTTCAGACCGGTTGGCGGAGCTGAAGGGCTCACTGCGGAACCAGCTACAAGCGTGAACCCGCCCGGCCGGAGGCTCCGCGAACTCGACGGCAGGGCGCCTGGCTCGCACACCGTGACGCGTGTGCCGTCCAGCGCCCTGGCGACGAGTTCGCGGTCGCGGGTTCACTACCAAGAACGCAGACGCGGACGTGGGGAGCCAGGGCACGTGAGCGAACGTTGGGACGCCGCGCCGGACGAAGATCCGGCGCGGCCCGTGCCCGCCGATCCCGGACAGCCGTCGAACGGTGACGGGCCGGACACCTCGGCCACGATCGGCACCGAAGACGTGCTGGACGCCGAACCCGCCCAGCCCGAGGCCTCCGCGCCGTCGCCTGCCGGGAAACGCGCCCGGCGCTCGCCGTGGAACCGCACGCGGGATCACGTGATCGTCGCGGTGATCGTGGTGGTCGTCGCGGTCACCGGTGTCGTCATCGGCGTGACCAGCGACAACGCGGCGACAGTCGCGCAGGTCGCGGCCACCCAGCCGCCCGGGCTCCCGCCCGCCCCGGCGGAAGTACCCGGCTCGCTGACCGAGCTGTGGCAGGCACCGAGTTCGTCGACACCCGTCCCGATCGGTGAGGCCAACAGCGTCGTCACCGCGGACAACGGCGAAGTACTCGGCCGCGACCCGTACACCGGCGACGTCCGATGGCGCTATTCCCGTGATCTCGAGCTGTGCACCGTCGCGCTCGCCGGGATCAAGGTGGACGCGGTGTACCGCAAGGACACCGGATGCAGCGAGGTCACCCAGCTCGACGCCGGGACCGGGCGCCGCACCGCGCAGCGCAACGGCGACGCCGAACTCGGCACCCAGCTGGTCGTCGACGGCTCGCATGTCACCACGACCGGCAAGAAACTGCTCAACACCTGGCGCGACGACCTGGTCAAGAGCATGGAGTACGGCCAGGTCCCGGCCATCGTGAACGCGAACAAGCAGCCTAGAACGGGCTGCACTTATGGCACGGTGGCCGCCGCGGCGGGCAAGATCGGCGTGATCGAGCGTTGCCCCGGCGACCCGGCCGACCGCTTCACCGTCTACCGCGCGACCAACGATGAGGCCGACGACCCGAAGGTCGACTACAGCACCGTGCTCGCCGGGAAGAACGCGAAAGTCGTCGCGATGTCCGGCGACCTCGCGCTGATCGTGTTGCCGGAACAGAAACTGCTGGTCATCTATGGCGGCGACGGCGTGCAGAAATCGGCGTATCCGCTCGACGCGCCCGCCGCCGACACCGCGCGGGATCCGATGGGCGGCATCATGGCGACCGCGTGGACCGCGCAGAGCGTCTACTGGTTCACCGGCTCGAAGACCATGGCCTTCTCACGCGACGACCTCACGCCGCGCTGGACGCTGAACAGCGCCGTCGGCCCCGGCGTGACCTTCGGGGATCAGCTGGTCGTGCCGATCCAGGGCGGGCTCGCCGTTCTGGACGAACTGACCGGCACGACGATCCGCACCGTCGGCGTCGACCGGCGCGGCTACACCGGCCCCGTGCGGCTCTCGTCGGTCGGGCCGGTGCTGCTGGAGCAGCGAGGCCCCACCGTGGCCGCCCTCAAGTGACCGCCCGGCGATAGCAAAGGTCCCTTGCTATCGCCCGCCGTCATCACGTCGTCGCCGAAGTCTTGCTACGCAATCGGCCGATTTCCTTCCAGCACCAGCTACCGCCTTCCTTGGCGAGTGAGCCGGTGGCGGTGCGGGATCGCCCTTCGACGTTCAACGTGACGGCCACCGCGTACTCGGTTTCGGAGACCTTCGTGACCCCGTCGAGCGTCGCGTTCGACACGTCACCGACTCGCTCGATGGCCTGGTCGACGTCGTTTTCCGCGTTCCCACACTTGAGCGCCGTCAACGCGGTCTTGTCGTGGGCGTTGATGCCGTCGACGACCGCCTGCGCGGTCCCTTCAAGGCCGGCCGCTTTGTCGGCCTTGTCGTCGCCGAGGAAGAAGCCGGGGGCGACGAATCCGGTGATCACCAGCGTGACCAGCACCACGGCGGCGGCGGCGATGCCCGCGATGAGGCCGGTCTTACTGTTCTTCGGTGGCGCGGGCGGCCCGCCGAAGCCCTGACCGTACTGCTGGTTCTGGCCGTACTGCTGGTTCTGACCGTAGTGCGGCTGGCCTTGGCCGGGGTACTGCTGCTGGGGATACGCGCCGCTCTGGTCGTACCCGCTTTGGTCGTAACCGCCCTGCTGGTACTGCTGCCCACCAGGGCCGTGGTCGGGCTGTCCTGGCTGGGGTGGGTAGGTCATCAACGGTGCCTTTCGTGCTCGCTGCGCGGCAGCGTCTTCGTCTACGACGTGCCCAGTGAGCCCCATTTTCCGGCCCGTCAGGTCGCTTTTCCGGACAGTGGCACTTTCCTGCCGTGTTCAGTTCCACCAGAACAGGCTCAGCGCGGCCGTCACACTCACCACGACGCCGAGACCCGCGAAGCCCGCGACACGGCCATTCCGCGCGTCGGCCACCCGCTGACAGAGCAAAGCGACCACCGTCGCGACCGGATGTCCGACCAGCATCAGCGGCCCTGGCCCCGGAGCGCCGGTGAACAGGCAGATCCCGGCGATCGAGAGCACGCACACCGCGAGGACGACCATCCCGGCCGCGAGCGATCCGGTCAGCCCGCGCCAGAACCGGCCGCGTCCGGCCACCGCGGGACCGTCCGGTTCCGCGGGCGGCGGTGCGGTCGCGAGCTCTTCGGTGTCCGGTGACGACACGTCCTCGCCTGTCCAATCGTCGGGTTTCGAGCTAAGGGGCCAGCAAGTCCCATGGCTGGGCCGCGGGCCCGGCCTCCTGGCCCGCCGCGCAGCTGGGCCGGAAGTCGCACCAGGAGCAACGGCGGCCGGGGCGGGCGGGGAACAACACGTCCTCGTCGCCGCCCGCGTTCAGGGTATCCGTTGCCAGCCGGAGGTCCCCGGCGGTCTCGTCGGCGCGCTGGAGATGTCGTCTGAGGCTCTGCTCGGTGTGCTCGGCGGCCGCGATGGTGCCGGTGGGCACGTGATGCAACTCGACCTGGTAGCACGGCGTCCGCAACGTCCTGGCGGCCGCGACCGCGTACAGCGCCAAGGCCTGCGAAGAGCGCGCCTCGTAGTCGTCCGGCTCACGACGACCGGTCTTGTAGTCGATGATCACCAGTTCCCCGCCGCGCTGGTCGATACGGTCGGCGCGACCCTCGATGATGAGACTGGGCCCGCTGCCCGGCTCGAGCGTGACCGGCGCCGAAACCCAGCGCTCCAACCCGACCGGATCGACGCTGACGTCGTTGTGCTCGACGTACTCCGCCACCCAGCCCTTGGCACGCGCGCGATAGCGGGCGGCCTGGTCGGTGTCTTCGAACCCGGCGTCCTTCCAGTGCTCGGCGACGAGCGCCATCGCCCGCTGCGGCACGCGTTTGATCACCGGCAGGTCGAACAACGCCCGCAAAGCGTTGTGCACCACCGCGCCGAGCGTGCTGTGCGCCCACGCCCCGGTGCGTGCCGGGGACGGGCGGTCGAGGTACGACATGCGGTAGCGGCGCGGGCAGTCTTCGAACGTCGCGAGGCGCGCGGGCGAGACCTTCGTCAGCTTGCGCGGTGCCTCGACGCCGAAGTCGAAACCAATCTGCTCCATCGGATCACCCCGCCCGCAACGCTACGCACCCCCACCGACACTTTTCGAGGGGATCCCCAGGGAGAGAGCAAGGGACCTTTGCTATCGCCCGCTTTGCCGCCGGTCCCGTGAAGGCCTCCTTTCCTACCCTCAAAGCCAATGCCAGGAACTTGAGCGTCCCTGGGGTGACTCCTCAGACCGTCCGCAGAGGACGCCCCTCAAGGAGAAATGTCCGCTTGCATCCAGCTTGACCGTATCCTCAAGTACATGAAGGCCCCCTTCCTTGCGCCTAGCGCAAGGAAGGGGGCCTTCAGGTACTTGGCCGACCGCAGCCCTCGGAACAACAGCCCTCGGTCACGTGCCCGCGATGAAACCCTTCACCGAGTTCGCCACCAGCTCGACCGCGATCGCGGCCAGCAGCAGACCGGCGATCTTCGCCAGCAGCGTGATCCCGCTTTCCTTGATCAACCGGATCACCACGCCCGAGTACCGCATGCACAGGTACAGCACGAAGTGCACCGTCACGATCGAAAGCGCGAGAGCCACGTACGCGCCGGCGTGCCCGTCGGCCTGCCGCACGAAGACGATGGTCGCGGCGATCGCGCCCGGACCGGCGAGCAGCGGCGTCCCGAGCGGCACCAGCGCGACGTTGACGTCGTCACCCGCCGCCTCGGCCTCACCACCGGTGTTGCCGGTGAGCAACTGCAACGCGATCAGCAGCAGCAACAGCCCGCCCGCGCCCTGCAACGCCGGGATGCCGATGCCGAGGTACGAAAGGATTGCCTGTCCGGCCACCGCGAACAGCGAGATCACCAGCAGCGAGACCAGCACCGCCTGCCGCGCGGCCTTGGCGCGGAACGCCACCGACTTCCGCCCGGTCAGGCTCAGGAACACCGGCACCGTGCCGGGCGGGTCCATGATGACGATCAGCGTGATCGTCGCGCTCATGAACAAGCGCGCGTCGAAGAAGTCCGTGATCGTCACCGGGTCACGACCTCGGACCCGGTCGACCGCGAGACGAGTTCCTCCAGCGCGAGCGGATCGGTGGTCTCGTCGCCGAGGTCGATGGTCTTGTTCGTGCCGTGGTAGTCGCTCGACCCGGTGCGCACGAGCCCCAGCTCCCCCGCCACCCCGTGCAGCCGGACCCGGGTCTCCTCGTCGTGGTTCGGGTGATCGACCTCGACGCCGGTCAGGCCGTGCTCGGCCAGCGCCGCGAGCACGTCGACGGTGATGGTCGCGCCACGCGTGTAGGCGAAGGGATGCGCGATCACGGTGACGCCGCCCGCGTCCGCGATCATGTCGATCGCGTCCTCCACGAGCGTGTCCTGCCGCGCCACGAAGTACCCGCTGCCGTTGCCGAGGTAACTCTCGAAGGCCTCGTTCACCGACGAGACGACACCGGCGCGCACCAAGGCCTGCGCCAGATGCGGCCGCCCGGCCGAACCGTCCTCGGGCAACAGCGACATGACCTCGTCGGGATCGACCGGCAGGCCGTCGGCGGCCATCCGCTCGGCCATCACGCGCAGCCGCCATCGCCGCTCCGACCGCAACCGGGCCTGCTCGGCGACGAGCGCCGTCGACGCCGGATCGAACAGATACGCGAGCAGATGGACACTGACGTGCCGCCCAGTCACCGGATCGACCGAGATCGTGGACAGCTCGGCGCCCGGAACCAGGGAAAGCCCCGGCGGCAGTGCCTCGGCGGCCGGGGCCCAGCCGGCCGTGGTGTCGTGATCGGTGATCGCGACGACGTCGAGGCCCGCCTTCGCGGCGGCGGCGACCAGCCCGGCAGGGCTGTCGGTACCGTCGGAGGCGGTGGAGTGGGCGTGCAGGTCGATGCGCATCGACTGTATTGTCTATCGCGCTGATCAGGGCCGCGCTGCCAGGGCGCGACTAAGTGCCCTGCGTCGCTATCGCGGTAAGGGCGCCCTGCCATCACGGCCCTGAGGCCTGGCGGCCAAAAGGCGCGCGACTCCAAAGATCAAAAGACCTGGGTCACCGCAGGATCGGTCACCTCAGCCGAGGCCAAGACTGCGGCTGCTGTGGCCGTCGCCTGTCCCTTGGCTAACCGACCTTCTTCTTGCCGCGTGCGGCGCGTTGCGCCTTGATCATCGAGAAGCGCTCGGCCTGCTTCTGCTTGTCGCCGAAGACCAGTTCGGAGATCGTGTCGTAGAACTCTTCCGGCCGCGGCAGGTAGTCGATGCGGTTCAACGCCTGGATCTGACCGGCCGACTCGACCACCATCGTCCCGTACCCCATCATCCGGCCCCAGGCCGAACGTTCGTACGTGAGGTCGGTGACCTTGGTGATCGGCATCATCAACACTTTGGTGGTGAAGACACCGGTGGTCATCACGAACCGTTTGTCCGTGACGACCAGGCGCTCGACCCACCACTCCATCACCACGTACGCGAAGCGCAGGATGACGAGCAACGCGGCATACCAGAGGATGTTCTGGATCACCCACGCGGCGGGCGGCAGGAGGTAGGACACCAGGACGCAGACGGCCAGCAAAGCGGCCGTCTCGAAGGTTTCCCACAACAGCACAGCCCAGTGACGGCGAATCCTGATGACCCGTCGCTCGGTGTCGAGGAGATACTCGTCTGGATCGCGTGGTGCGAACATACCGATAGAGTATCCGCTCCCCCGCTAGCTGAAGACGTTGCTGACGAAGGTGATCACCGATTCGGCCGAGTCACGCAGGAAGCCGATGATGTTTCCCACGAGGCCCGCGGCCTGACCTGGCTGCGCGATCACGAAGAACAGCACCAACGCGATTCCTGCGAAAGTGAGGAGCTTTTTCGCGTTCACAGCGATCAATCCTGTCTCTTACGGTGACTGACTGCGGATACTGACTATTCATTTTGTACCGCACCTTCCACCCGCGCGGGAGGGAAGTCCCGCGCTTGGGTCAGCCGGCGAGGGGAAGTGTACCGTACGGCTACTCTCCGTGTATAGGACAGTCGTTGTCAGGGCGCCCGCGTCTACCATTCGGGAATGAACACCGTTTCGGACAGCACCGTCCGCTGTGTCGGCGGCATCGTCCACGACGCACAAGGGCGGATCCTGCTGATCCGGCGCGCGAACGAACCCGGACGGGGATTGTGGTCGGTTCCCGGCGGGCGGGTCGAACCCGGCGAAACGGACGAAGTAGCCGTCATCCGCGAGATGCGTGAGGAGACGGGACTGGACGTGATGCCGGGCACATACGTCGGCAACGCGCGTCGCGGCCCCTACGACATCCACGACTACGCCTGCTCGGTCACCGGCGGCACTCTCCGTGCCGGGGACGACGCCGACGACGCCCGCTGGATCGACGCCGTGACCCTGATCGAACTCGACGAGCAGGGCCGATTGGCCGAACTCCTGTTCGTCACTCTCCGCGACTGGGGTGTGCTGCCGAGCGGGAACGTCTCGCCGAAGTGACGGCCGCTTTGCCCGATTCGGCGAATAGCACGTGGATTATGCAGCGCAAGAGGTGAAAATTAGCCTTGTCGATGCTTTACCGACACCTCCCGAAGATCCGAAAGGCTAAACCGGGAGCCAGGTCATCCGCTGTCCGTGCGGCGCCGTCCTGGCCAGTGCGCGCACGTCCGGGGTCCCGTCCTCCCAACGGACGAGTCCGAGCACGGCCGATCCGCCGTTGGTGTCGGCCAGTTCCGCCCGGCCGGGGAGCAACGGCTCCAGCGCGGCGCCGTAGAACTCCTCGCTGACCCACCACAGCGGCCGTCCGGCGGCGAGTTCGCGCAAGGCGTCGAGGAACTCGGCCCGCCGCTCCCCCAGATACGCCAGCACGTGACTGGTCAGCACCACGAGAGGGGCGTCCGGGCCAACGGTGGCGGCCGCCGAGGCGAGGTCGTCGACGGCGTCGCCGGTGATCAGCTCCGGCCGCTGCTTGGCCTGCGCGGCCGCGGCGGTGCGCAGGAGGCGGATCCGGTCCGGCTGGTCGGCCCAGACGCAGGCTTCGAGCCAGGCCAGTTCGTCCTCGTCGGTCAGATCCACCGGGGCGCGGTCGAGGCCGGCACGGGCGGTGACCGTCAGCTTCTTCGGCACCTTCGGCGTGACGGCGCCGGGCGCGAGATCCAGCGCGCAATGCAGGCCGACAGCGGCTTTCGCGGGCCCTGCGGTGAGCTGTTCGCCGCCGTCGCATTGGTAGCGGTAGGCGTACTTGTCCAGGCCGAGGAGCAGGCCGGCGCTGCAACCGACCTCGAGCAGCGCGATCTTGCCGCCCGCCTCCTTCGCCGCCGCCGTCACCGCGGGGTAGAGCAGGGCGGCGCGGCGGACCTCGTTGGTCTGGGTGTACCGCGAGGAGATGATCGCCCGCGCCCGGTCCGCCCGCTCCAGCAGGAACGAGCGGAACAGCGGCCATGTCTCCGAATCCACGCCGTCGAAGCCACCGACGGACGGGTAATACCGCGAGAGCGGGTGGATCGGGTCGGCCTGGATGAGCCGGTGCGCGGTCGCCAGGAGCAGCGTGCCGCGCGCTTCACCGCCGCGCGCGTCGGTCAGCAGCCCGGCGACGTCGTCGTCCTCGGCCGCTTTGGCCGCCAGGTGTTCGTACAGCGGCGAAACACCGGCTGCCTCGACCGTCGCGAACTTCCGCAGGCGGCTCTTGATCTCATCCAGCCCGATGGTCATCGACGCGCTCCCTTTTTCCGTCCGTGACACCCGATTATTCGTGCGGCACGGGACGGCCGGGCTGTTCACCGCCCCTTGCGTCACCGTAGGACCGCTTCGGCACCATCACCTTGCGACGGAACACACAAACGATCGTGCCGTCCTGCTTGTACCCGCGGGTCTCGACGTAGACGACGCCGCGATCGTCCTTCGACTTCGAAGGCGTCTTGTCCAGCACCTCGGTCTCGCCATAGATGGTGTCGCCGTGGAACGTCGGCTTCACGTGTTTCAGTGATTCGACCTCGAGGTTGGCGATCGCCTTGCCGGACACGTCGGGCACCGACATCCCCAGCAGCAGCGAGTAGACGTAGTTGCCGACCACGACGTTCTTGCCGAAGTCGGTGGTCTCCCCGGCGTAGTGCGCGTCGAGGTGCAGCGGATGGTGGTTCATGGTGATGAGGCAGAACAGGTGGTCGTCGTACTCGGTGACCGTTTTGCCCGGCCAGTGCTTGTAGACCGCGCCGACCTCGAACTCTTCGTAATAACGACCGAACTGCACCCATTCCTCCTGCACGAAGTAACGCGGCGTGAACCTGGAACGACAGGCTTTCGTGTTGAGGAGTACCCTCGACCATTGGTGTCGGGTCGTCAACGCGACCCACACCACTGCGTAACCGTCCGCCGAGCCGAAGGAGGTGAGGAACCCGATGTCGAGTGGCGATAGTCCGCTTCCTAGTAGTCGCAGCGTTTCCGCCTTCACATCTCGCCGGATCCCCACCTGGCAGGGCTGACGAAACCGGGAACGCTGGCCTAGCCGAGCGGCCCCCCGACCGCTTGGCCCGTCGTCTTCGCGCACCAACGCACGACGTCTGCCCAGGAGATCCCATGCCTGCCATTCCCTCGCTCGGCGGCCTTCGCGGCCGGAGCAACGGTCGCGCCAAGAGCGGCGCCGAGCGCCCGCTGCCCGTCCCCCTTTCGGCGTACGTCGTCGATTGCGCGGTGTATGTGGAAGGCAAGCGCCTGCCCGGCCGCTGGTCACACTCCGAAGCGATCAAAGAGGTACGCAAGCGGCACGCCGGATTCGTCTGGATCGGCCTGCACGAACCCGACGCGGTCCAGATCCAGGGCATCGCGGAGACCTTCGGCCTGCACGAACTGGCTGTCGAGGACGCGCTCGAAGCGCACCAGCGGCCCAAGCTGGAGCGCTACGACGACACGCTGTTCATGGTGCTGAAGACGGTCCGCTACGTCGAACACGAGTCCCCCGCGACAGCGAACGAGATCGTCGAGACCGGCGAACTGATGGCGTTCCTCGGCCGTGACTTCGTGATCACCGTGCGGCACGGGAACCACTCGGGGCTGGCCCGGCTGCGCCGCGAACTCGACCAGGACCCGGAGCGGCTCGCCCTCGGGCCGTCCGCGGTGCTGCACGCGATCGCGGACCACGTCGTCGACCACTACCTCGATGTCACCACCGCGATCGAATCGGACATCGACGAAATGGAGACGCACGTCTTCGCGCCGCGTTCCAAGGTGAGCGCCGAGCAGATCTACTTCATGAAGCGCGAAGTGCTGGAGCTGCGCCGCGCGGTCATGCCGCTGGGGACCCCGCTGCAACGCCTCGCCGAGGGCTACACGCGGCTGATCCCCGACGAGGTCCGGTCCTATTTCCGCGACGTCTCCGACCACCTCACCACGGTCGCGGAGCGGGTCGCGAACTTCGACGAACTGCTGACCACCCTGGTGGACGCGACGCTGGCGAAGATCACGCTCCAGCAGAACACCGACATGCGCAAGATCACCGCGTGGGCGGCGATCATCGCGGTCCCGACGGCGCTGGCCGGTATCTACGGGATGAACTTCGACTACATGCCGGAGCTGCACTGGCGGTTCGGCTACCCGATGGCGATGACGGTCATCTTCGGCGTCTGCATCCTGCTCTACCGAATATTCCGGAAGAACCGCTGGCTCTGACCTTCTTCCCCTTCGGTAGTCGTGGAGTTCCCTCATGCCAAGGATCCTGACCAACCTCAAGTTCTGGGCGCTGGCCTTCTGCGTCGTCTGGCTGGGCATCGTGATCGCGATCATCGCCAAAGACCCCGCGTTCGCGCACGGCCCCAAGTAGCGCCTCCGGCATTACGCTGGAGCGCATGAAGGCGCTGGTCGTCGCGGACGAGGTCGAAGAGCGGTTGTGGACGTCCGCCGTCCACCGACTGCCGGCCGACCTCGACCTTGTCGTCGGTGCCGGCGACCTGCCGTACGACTACCTCGAGTTCCTGGCGGGCGCGCTGGACGTGCCGTGCGTGTTCGTGCCCGGCAACCACGATCCCGACCTGTCCGGCTACACCCGCTACGGGGGACTGTCCATGAAGGACGGTTTCCCGGCGGTGTGGCCGGGTCCGGCGGGCGGGGTGAACGCGGACGGCCGGATCGTCGACGTCGGCGGGCTCCGGTTCGCCGGGCTCGGCGGCTCGGTCCGCTACAACGAGGGCCCGAACCAGTGGACGCAACGCCAGCAGGCGCGGCGTGCGCGCCGGCTCGTGCGCCGGGCGCGGTTCCGCCGATGGCGAGAGGGGCGGGACGGCCGGGACGTTGATGTACTGCTCACCCACGCGCCGCCGCGGCACTGCGGCGACCGCGAGGACCCGCCGCACCACGGGTTCGACTGTCTCCATCGCACGATCGAGTCGCTGCGGCCGAAATGGTTGCTGCACGGGCATATCCACCCGCACGGTGAACCCGTCCCGGACCGGGTGGTCGGCGGAACCACGGTACGCAACGTGGTCGGGCACCAAATCATGGAGTTCGCGCTATGAAGGACACCGGATTTCCCAGGGCTGACGCGGAACACGACTTCCTCCGCGCACGGCGGCGTCAAGTGCTGTCGCGGCTGGCGAACTGGCTGCGCGGCGAGCCCGACGACGTCAACATCATGCTGCCGTTCCACGAGGTGGTCGACGCGCTCGGCTTCCTCGGCGAACGGAAGATCGGAGCGCGGGTGATCCGGCTCGATTCGATCGTCGGCAGCGTCGATCGCGGCCGTGACTTCGACCGCCGCTTCCGCCCGACGTCCGGCCGCGTCCGCGAACGCTGGGAACGGCTGGCACTCGCGACCCGGCGTGGCGAGTCGATTCCGCCGATCGAGGTGTACCGCGTCGGCGAACTGCATTTCATCATCGACGGGCACCACCGCGTTTCGGTGGCGCACGCGATGGGACTGTCCACACTAGAGGCGATGGTCACCGAGGTGCGGACCAAACTGGACCCGAGCGGCATCCGGTACCGCGGCGACCTGATCGTCAAGGACTACCGGCGGCTGTTCCTGGAGCGCGTCCCGCTTTCCGGGCATTCGCGGGCTTCGGTGGTGTTCACGGATCCGTGGGACTACGCGCGGCTCGGTGAGCACGTGGAGGCGTGGGGTTTCCGGCTGATGCAGGACGAGGGGCACTACTCGGACCGCGCGACGCTGGCGCAGCGGTGGTTCGACGAGGAGTTCGTCCCAGTGGTGGCGATGCTGCGGCAGGCGGATCTGATCGGCGAACGCACCGACGCCGAGGCGTATCTGTGGGTGGCTTGCGAACGGTACCGGCTGATCCGGACGCACCGGTGGGACGACGAGGTCTTCGAAGCCGTGCGCTCACAGTCCCGCTGACGCGCTCCGCGCGTGTTATGAACGGACCTTTCATAACAAATCCTGTTATGAAAGGTCCGTTCATAACAGCCGTGACTACATGTGCACGGCCACCGGAGCGTCCGAAGAAGCGGCCTTCGCCGGGGCGCCCGACCGCAGCAGCAGCCCGCAGATCACCGCACCCGCGACGAAGATCCACCCGCCCCACACGAAGGCGGTCGTGTAACTGTGCACAGCCGCTTCGGCCGCGAGTTGCGGCGAAGGCGTCTTCCCGACCAGGAACGACGTCGCCGCGTTCCCGGCCAGCGTGCTCAGCAGCGCGGTCCCGATCGAGCCGCCGACCTGCTGCGCGGTGTTGACCGCCGCCGACGCGACACCGGCGTCGTGCGTTTCGACCCCGAAGGTCGCGACGCTCATCGCGGGCGCCATGGCGAGGCCGATACCGACACCCATGATCATCAACGGGAACAGCACCCCGCTGGCGTAGGTGCTGGTGGTGTCGATCGCCGAAAGCCAGAACAAGCCCAGTCCGGCAATCAGCATTCCCAGTGACACCAACGGTTTCGCGCCGAACTTCGGCAGCAGCACGGCCGTCGCCGACGTCGCGCTGATCATCAGGGTGGCGACCATCGGCAGGAACGCGACCCCGCTCTGCACCGGGGTGAACCCGAGGTTCAACTGGATGTAGAAGGTGAGGAACAGGAAGATCGAGAACATCCCGATGGCGAGCAGGAACATCGCGAGGTACGAACCGCCGCGATCGCGGTCGAGCAGGACACGCAGCGGCAGGAGCGGGTGTTCGGCCCGTTGCTGGATCGCCACGAACGCCACGAGCAGTACCACACCGGCGGCGAGGAAACCCCACACCGAGATCGCGGCCCACGAGTCACGCTCGGCGTTCGCGAAGCCGTAGACCAGCGCGAACAGCCCGGCCGACGCGGTGATCGTGCCTGGGATGTCAAGCTTCGGGCGCGGCCCGTCGATCTCCGAGTTTTTCAGCAGCACAGCCGAACCGGCGAACGCGATCACCGCGAAGACGATGTTGACGTACATCGACCACCGCCAGTCGAGGTACTCGGTCAGCACGCCGCCGAGCAGCAGGCCGATCGCCGCGCCGCCACCACCGATCGCGCCGAAGACGCCGAAGGCCTTGCCGCGTTCCTTCGGATCGGTGAAGGTCGTGGTCAGCAGCGAAAGGGCCGCCGGAGCGAGAAGCGCACCGAAGACGCCCTGTGCGGCGCGGGCGACGAGGAGCATTTCGATGCTGGTGGCGGCGCCGCCGATCGCGGACACGATGGCGAAACCGGCGAGCCCGACGAGGAACGCGCGTTTGCGGCCGAAGAGGTCCGCGAGC
Organism: Amycolatopsis coloradensis; assembly: GCF_001953865.1. GTDB lineage: Bacteria > Actinomycetota > Actinomycetes > Mycobacteriales > Pseudonocardiaceae > Amycolatopsis > Amycolatopsis coloradensis. Next base: position 386,939 of record NZ_MQUQ01000012.1, on the reverse strand, counting down.
CGTCCGCCCAGCAGGAGCAGGCTGCCGAACGCGAGCGCGTAGGCGGTGACGACCCACTGGCGGGCGTCGTTCGAGAAGCCGAGGTCCTGCTGCGCCGACGGGAGCGCGATATTCACGACGGTGGCGTCGAGCACCACCATCAGCTGGGCGAGACCGATCATCACCAGGATCAGCCATCTCCTGGCGTGGTGCGGATTGGGGTGCTGCGCGGCCGCGTCCCCCGGCGGCGTGACGACAGCGGTGGATGACTCAGACATACGGGTGGTTCCTCACCGATAGTGACGGAGAAGCTATGTGGAGTAGGTATCTCCCCTTTCCGCGCCCAAGGTACACAAGAAGTGGAGAAGTGTCCTCTACTTAGTTTGTTAAGCTGGACGAATGGCTCGGGACCTTGCTCCCGCCGCACCGGCGCGGCCGCTGCGGCGCGACGCTGAACTCAATCGGCAGCGCATCATCGCGGCGGCGCGCGATGTCTTCGGCGAGCGCGGGCTCGAAGCGACACTCGACGACGTCGCGCATCACGCCGGTGTCGGCGTCGGCACCGTCTATCGGCGCTTCCCCAGCAAGGAACACCTGGTCGAGGCGATGTTCGTCGACCAGTTCGAGACGATCCGCGAGTTCGCCGAAGAGGCGCTTCGCGCCGAAGACCCTTGGGAAGGCTTCACGGGCTTCACTTGGCGCGCGGCCGAACTGCACGCCGGTGACCGCGGGTTACGTGAGGTCATGTTGTCGAACGTCTTCGGCCACGAGCGCGTCGCCGAGGCGAAAGCACGCATGGTGCCGTTGATCACACAGCTCGTCGAGCGGGCCCAGTCGGCGGGCGTCCTCCGCTCGGACGTCGTGCCGACGGACATGCCGCTGCTGCACCAGATGATCGGCTCGGTCATCGAGTTCACGCACGGTATCCAGCCGGACCTGTGGCGCCGGTGCCTCGCGCTGCTGCTGGACGGCCTGCGCGCCGAACCCGGCCGCGCCACCCCGCTGCCGCATCCGCCGTTGGACTTCGAGGCGCTGGACGAGGCGATGTGCTCCTTCCGCCTGCCCAAGCTGCGCTGACCCCGGTCGCAACCAGCCACCCACTTGCGATCCCACCCGCCCCCGAACGGCGATCTCGCGTGCTTGGAAAGCGAACTCGCGTGATTAGACGGCGAACTCACGTGTCCAGACGGCGATCTCACGTGTCCAGACGGCGATCTCGCGTGATTAGACGGCGATCTCGCGTGTGTTCGGCGTCCAGTCAGGGGAGCACTGAGCGAGGCCACGCAAGTAGTCCTCTAGTTGCGGTAGTTGCGCGTGCAAGTACCGCAACTAGAGGACGAAACGCGGTCAGGGGAGCTTCGGGAACACCGCCACGGCGACTTCACGGGCCGCGGCGCAGGTGGCGTCCTCCGGCGCACCGTCGACACCGACCACCGAGAGCAGCGCCTGCTCGACCCGTTCCGGCGTGCCCGGGATCGGCCGGTGCGTGGTCACCTGGCAGAACGCGCCCGACGTGGTGACCTGGACCTGCCGTCCGCCCAGCGCCTCCGTCGCGCCCGGCGTGGTGTCCGCCCCGACCGACAGCGAGACGCTGACCTTGCCGCGGATGCAGTTGTGCCCGGACAGCGCCGGGGCCGGTTTGGTCTCCGCCCCGGCGGTGGCGTCGAGTTCGTGCTGGTCGAGCAGGGCGCAGGGAGCGACCCTGCCCCATGACCGCTGGTCGAGGTTCAGCCTGCCGACCTTCTGCGCGGTGATCACCCCCGCCGCGCTGCCGACCGTCGCGTCGGCGATCCGGCACCGATCGGCCTGGTCGGACGGGTCGTCGTTGTCGGAGGTGACGACGATGGACAGCCGGATCCCGTCGGCGAAGGTCAGCAGCCGCGTGCAGGTGGTGTCCTCGTTGAACGTCGACTGCTGGACGCTGACGCCCTCCGGCAGCGATCCGCCGAATTCGTAGGGCTGGTTGTTCGGATCCTGCCCGGAAGTGATCGGGCCGGTGGTCACGGTGTAGCGATTGGCGCCCTGGACGAATTCAAGACGGCAGAACTCGAAAGAGGACAAGGCCGGTTTGACCGCGTTTCCCCCGCCGATCACCTTCGCCTGGTCGACCAGGCTGCAGTAATCGAGCGACGAGTAGTCCCCGAGCGCTTCGGCGGCGGTCAGGGCCTCATCACGAGCCGTGGCCGGCGACGGCGTCACCGCCGGTTCCGGGGTGGCACAGGCCGCGGCCAGGAACAGGCCGCAGAGGACCGCGATCAGTCTCTTCGAAGGCACCGGAGCAGTATCGTCAAAAGAACCAGGAACACCACCCCTACGGGCGAAGAACACAGGGACTTCGACGTTTTTCCAGGTGGGTGCTTTACCGCGATTTCACGCCCTTAGGGGTGCGTTTCGTCCCGCGGTGGGATGCGGCGGCGGCGCCGCGCGACGAGAATGGGTTTCACACACAGCGACGACCGAGAGGGAAGAACCCGTGACCAACCCCGTAGCCGCCCGCCTCACCCGACCGCGACAGGGCCGCATGATCGGCGGCGTCTGCGCCGGTCTCGCCAAACGGTTCGGCACCACGCCGGGCAAGGTCCGCCTGCTCGCCGTGCTCTCCTGCCTGCTGCCGGGCCCGCAGTTCATCGTCTACCTCGTGCTGTGGCTCGCCCTGCCCGAGAGCGAGTACTGATCCCGGGCAGGACGAACCGCAATCAAGCCCTCCGTTGAGGGGGCGGCGGGGACATGGGTGGCTAGTCCGTGTAGGTCAGGTTCTTGCCACTGGCCCCGTCGAACAGCTTGATCTTGTCCGCGTCGAACCACAGCTCGACGTCCTGGTTCTCCGCCGCCGCGGACGCCGCCGAGAGGCGGGCCACGATCTGCGACTCGGAGCCGGGAACGTCCGAGGAGCCGCTGTCGGCGGCGAGATCCGCGAGGTCGGACGACGACGCGGCCTCACCCTCGACCGAGAAGTGCGCGAACTTCTCCGAACCCATCGACTCGAGGACGTCCACGTGGGCGGTGAACGCCGCGCCCTCGCCGGCGGACGCGTCCACCAGTGCGGCGTCCTCGAAGTGCTCCGGCCGGATACCGACGATGACCTCGCGTGGCGCGTCGGCGGCCTCGACCAGCCGCCGGACCCGGTCGGTGAGCGGGATCTCGCCCAGCGCGCTGCGCGCGACGCCGTTTTCCAGCGTCGCCGGGACGAAGTTCATCGACGGGCTGCCGATGAACCCGGCCACGAACAGGTTCGCCGGGTTGTCGTAGAGGAACTGCGGCGACCCGATCTGCTGCACGTGGCCCGCCCGGAGCACGACGACCCGGTCGCCGAGGGTCATCGCCTCGGTCTGGTCGTGCGTGACGTAGAGCGTCGTCGTGCCCAGCTGCTTCTGGATCTTCGACACCGAGGTGCGCATCTGGCCGCGCAGCTTCGCGTCCAGATTGGACAGTGGCTCGTCCATCAGGAACGCCTTGGGATCACGGACGATCGCGCGCCCCATCGCGACCCGCTGACGCTGCCCGCCGGAGAGGTTCGCCGGTTTGCGGTCGAGGTGTCCTGTCAGGTCGAGGATCTTCGCGGCCTCTTCGACCTTCGCGCGCACGGTCTTGTCGTCGACCTTGGCCAGCCGCAACGGGAACGCCATGTTCTCCCGCACGCTCATGTGCGGGTACAGGGCGTAGGACTGGAACACCATCGCGATGTCGCGGTCCTTCGGCGCCTTTTCGTTGACACGCTTGCCGTCGATGCGCAGTTCGCCGGAGGAGATGTCCTCCAGGCCGGCGACCATGTTCAGCGTCGTGGACTTGCCGCAGCCGGACGGGCCGACCAGGATGATGAACTCACCGTCGGCGATCGTGATGTCCACTTCGGACACCGCGAGGGCACCGTCGGGGTACTTCTTGGACACCTTCTCTAGAACAATTTCAGCCATGGGTCAGCCCTTCACCGCACCGGACGTCAGCCCCGCCACGATGCGACGCTGGAAGAACAACACGAACAGGATGATCGGGACGGTGATCACCACGGCGGCCGCGGAGATCGTCCCGGTGGGGTCTTCGAACTGCGAGGACCCGGTGAAGAACGACAAGGCCGCCGGGACCGTCCGTGAGGCCTCGGTCGAGGTCAGCGAGATCGCGAACAGGAAGTCGTTCCAGCAGAAGATGAACACCAGGATCGCGGTGGTGAACACCCCTGGCGCGGCCAGTGGCGCGATCACCTTCCGGAACGCCTGTGCCGGGGTCGCGCCGTCCATCTTCGCCGCTTTTTCCAGCTCCCACGGGATTTCGCGGAAGAACGCGGAAAGCGTGTAGATCGACAGCGGCAACGCGAACGTGATGTAGGGCAGGATCAGCCCCGGCCAGGTGTCGAACAACCCCAGCTCACGTTCGATGTTGAACAACGGCGTCACCAGCGACACCTGCGGGAACATCGCGATCAGCAGCGACATCCCGACCAGCAGCTGCTTGCCGGGGAAGTCCAGCCGCGCGATCGCGTACGCCGCCATCGTGCCGAGGACGACCGCGATCACCGTCGCGATGATCGCGATCCCGATCGAGTTCACCAGTGCCCGGATGAACTCCGTGGTCTCGAAGATGTCCGCGTAGTTCTGCCAGGTCCATTCCTGCGGGATGAAGTACCCGTCGTCCAGGGTTTCCTTGGTCTTGAACGAAAGGGACACCACCCACAGCACCGGGAACAACGCGAACACCAGGACGAGGAGGTCCACCACGCCCCATTTGACTTTGCGGCCGGGCGTGACCGCTCCACCGATGGCCATCAGCGCTTACCCCCACTGTCGCTACCGGGTGCGGCCGTGCCGAACACCTTGATGAAGATGAACGCGATGATCGCCACCGTGATGAAGATCAGCACCGCCATCGTCGACCCGATCCCGAGGTTCAACCCCTTGACCAGGTTGTTGTAGGTCTGCATCGACACCGACGACGTGTCCTGCGCGCCGTTGGTGAGCACGAAGATGTTGTCGAAGATGCGGAACGCGTCCAAAGTGCGGAACAGCAGCGCCACCAGGATCGCCGGCTTCATCACCGGCAGCATCACCTTGGTGAACCGCTGCCACGCGGTCGCGCCGTCCATCGACGCGGCCTTGAGCAGGTCATCCGGCACCAGCGCCAGCCCCGCCATCAGCAGCAGCGCCATGAACGGCGTCGTCTTCCACACCTCGGCCAGCACGATGATCGCCAGCGAAGGCCAGTATTCGGTCAGCGGCGCGGTGTCGGGGAAGAACAGATTGGCCAGATACCCGGTGTCCGGTGTCCAGGCGTAGTACCAGGAGAACGCCGCGACCACCGTCACGATGCCGTACGGGATCAGGGCGACCGTCCGCACGAGGCCCCGTCCGACGAGCGTCCGGTGCATGATCAGCGCCAGGCCCATGCCGAGGACGAACTCGATCACCACCGAAACGATGGTCAAGCCCATCGTCGTCCCGAACGCCGTCCACCAATAGCCGTTGGACAGGACCGCGACGTAGTTGTCGAGACCGACGAATTCCTGCTGCGCGGGGAACCGGAGGTCGTAACGCTGCAGGGACAGCCAGATCGAGTAGATGATCGGATAGCCGGTGACGGCGATCATCACGAACGCCGCCGGGGCGCACAGCCAGAGCCCGAGTCTGCGCTCGGCCTTCTTTCCTTCGCTGAGAACGGGTTTCGCCTTCTTGCCCCGCTCGCTCTTGGTCGCCGAACCGGCGGTTTCCTGCACGGTCACGGGATCACTCCCTTCGACTGGAGCGCGTCGGCGAGCTGCTCCCGCAGCTTGTCCGCCGTCTTCTGCGGATCGATGGCAGAAGGCGGGGAAAGCACCTTCGACAACACGGTCGAAGCGTTCTGGTACGCCGGGGTCAGCGGGCGCACCGCGGCGTCCTTGAGCGCGTCCAGGATCGTCTCCCGCATCGGGTACTTCGTGTCCATGCTCGGGTTGTCATCGCCGACGGCGGCCGTCGGATCGAGCGGGACCGTGTCGGTGTAGAGCGATTCGAGCGTCGGCGGGACACCGTCCTTGAGCGCGGAGAACTTCTGGTTCTTCTCGTTGCGCAGGCACAGCGCGACCTCGTAGGCCTCGGCCTTGTGCTTCGACGTCGAGCTGACCGCCAGGTTGTAGCCACCGATCGTGGTCTTGGCGGGCTTCCCCGCTTCGAACTCCGGATAGGTGGTCCACTTGAGATGCTGGAGTTCGTCCTTCTTCTCCTTGGCGTAGGAGGCGTAGACGAACGGCCAGTTCAGTTCGAAGGCGGCGTTGCCGCGCTGGAAGGACTGGCGGACCTCGTCCTCCTTCGAGTTGGTCAGCGACGGGTCGGTGATCCCGGCCGTGGTGACCTTCTTGAGCATCTCCAGCGCCTTGATCGCGCCCGCGTCCATCACGACCGATTTACCGTCGTCAGAAAGGATCTTGCCGCCCGCCGACTCGACGAGCGTGTTGTAGATGACGACGAGGCCCTCGTACTGCGCGCCGGTGAACACGACGTTCGCCGGTTTGCCCTGCGCCTTGAGCGCCTGGGCCTGCTGGATCATCTCGTCCCAGGTCTTCGGCGGCGTCGGCGTCAGCCTGTCGTCGTACCAGAGCAGCTGGACGTTGGTGTTCTTGGTCGCCGCGTAGAGCTTTCCGTTCCACATCGCGGTTTCGAGCGGCCCCGGCAGGACACCGGCGGTCGCTTCGGCCTTCGCTTCACCGGTCCATTCGTCGGCCCAGCCCGCCTCGGCGAACTCGGAAACCCACGTGACGTCCAGCCCCAGTACGTCGAGTGAATCGTCCCCGGCGGCCAACCGGCGCACCATCTGTTCCCGCTGGCCGTCGGCCGGACGCGGGAGCTTGTTGTAGACGACCTCGTACCGCCCGCCCGAGGCCTTGGTGCATTCGTCCACAACGGACTGGAAATTGTCTTCGGGCGCGTAGTAGACGTTGATCTTGAGTCCGGCATCCGGTCCGCAGCCCGCCAGCAGGCCGACCGTCAGCGCTGTCGCGCCGAATAGCGAGCCGGTGCGGCCTGGTGAGCGGCCCCTCCGGCTCGCGCTCATCCTCTTCCCCATGAGGCCTCCTCACCCGCGCACACCCGGGATGTGGCGGCGCTAGAACGCGTTGAAGAAGCCGCGCGCCAGCACCCCGACGTGCTAGTGCTCGGGCGGGCACGCTGGAGTACGCGACCGCCCGACTGGTGTTGTGCAACCTATTCCGGGCGATCTACGCCCGCAAGCAGTATCGGTAACGATTCAGCGGATCGCACGACGAACAGGTGAACCAGTACCGCCGAATGTCAGTGGTCCGGTCCCGGCGTCACCCGGGCGAGCGCATCGCGAGCTGGGCGAGGAGCTCACGGCCCTGCTCGGCCGAACGCGGCTGGCAGAGCACGTCGTAGCGACCGGCGACCAGCTGACTCGCGGAGGAGAAGTCGCGGCGGGACATGCTGTAACTGATCGCCGCGAAGACCGTCCACGCCAGAACGCCGAGGACGAGCCCGCCGATCATGGGCTGCCACGCGAAGCCCTGGTTGTTGAACATCCCCAGCAACAGGCCGATGATCAGGCCGAACCAGGCGCCCGACACGGCGCCGGTGCCCAGCACGCGGCCCCAGCTCAACCGGCCGACGACGCGTTCGACGAGCATCAGGTCGACGCCGACGATCGTCACGTCGGCGACCCCGAACTCCTTCTCCGCGAGGAAGCCGACGGCGTGCTGCGCTTCGCCGTACGTCGCGTAGGAACCGATCGGCCAGCCGGAAGGCGGTGTCGGCAGCCGTGGCAGTCCGCCTGCGGCACGTCCGCCTCCGCCGAAGGGAGCACTCACGTAATCACCTCTCGCCCGTCCCGGTCCATCTTCTCAAGGACGGGCGAAAGGCGCGAACGTGAGCTGGAAGGCGCCTTCAGGAGCGGGACTTGTACTCGCGGAGCAGGCCGCGGCTGATGATGGTTTTCTGGATCTCGCTGGTGCCCTCACCGATGAGCAAGAACGGCGCCTCGCGCATCAGGCGCTCGATCTCGTACTCCTTCGAGTAGCCGTAGCCGCCGTGGATGCGGAACGAGTCCTGGGTGACCTCGGCGCAGTACTCGCTCGCGATCAGCTTCGCCATCCCGGCCTCGACGTCGTTGCGCTCGCCGGAATCCTTGAGGCGGGCGGCGTTGACCATCATCAGATGCGCGGCCTCGACCTTGGTGGCCATCTCGGCGAGTTTGAACGCCACCGCCTGGTGCTCGGCGATCGCCTTGCCGAAGGTCTTGCGCTGCTGGGCGTATTCCACGGCCAGTTCGAACGCGCGGATCGCGATACCGCAGGCCCGCGCGGCGACGTTGACGCGGCCGACCTCGACACCGTCCATCATGTACGCGAAGCCCTTGCCCGGCGCCTCGCCGAGGACCTTGTCAGCACCGATCTCGTAGCCGTCGAAAACGGCTTCGGTGGTGTCGACGCCCTTGTAACCCATCTTGTCGATCTTGCCGGGGATGGTGAGGCCGGGGGCGACCTCACCGAAGCCCTCGGGCTTCTCGACCAGGAACGTGGTCAGGTTCTGGTGAGCCTTCTCGGCGCCCTCGTCGGTCTTGACGAGCAGCGCGATCAGGTTGGAGCTGCCGCCGTTGGTGAGCCACATCTTCGAGCCGTCGACGACGTAACCGTCGTCGGTCTTGCGGGCGCGGGTCTTGATCGCGGCGACGTCGGAACCGAGGTCCGGCTCGGACATCGAGAACGAACCGCGGACCTCACCGGTCGCCATCCGCGGCAGGAAGTGCTGCTTCTGCTCCGGCGTGCCGTGACGGGAGATCATGTGCGCCACGATGAAGTGCGTGTTGATGACGCCGGACACGCTCATCCAGCCGCGCGCGATCTCCTCGACCACGAGCGCGTAGGTCAGCAGTGATTCGCCGAGGCCGCCGTACTCCTCCGGGATGGTGAGCCCGAACAGGCCCATCTCCTTCATCCCCTCGACGATGTCGGTGGGATAGGTGTCGGAGTGCTCGAGTTCCTGCGCGCGCGGGATGACCTCCTTGTCCACGAACTGGCGGACCGTTGCCAGGATTTCGGACTGCACGTCGGTCAAGCCGGCGGTCTGGGCGAGGCGAGCCATCGCTGCTCCCTAAATTCGCGCGCACCGGGCTCCCGGCGCTGGGTTACCGGTGAGTATGACGCTTGACCGGGGACCTCGCTATGAGCGCAGTCACGCGTACGCCATCCGTGACCGTGGCGCTACAGTGACAGCCGATCACAGTCCGAGGGGGACGAACGTGGCTCAGCAGCCCTTTGGCGGATTCCCGCCGCCTCAGCAGTACGGCTTCCCGAACCAGGCACAGAGCAAGGACTCCGGCCTGGCGATCGCCGCCCTGATCTTTTCACTCTTCGGGCTGATCGGACTGGTGTCCGTGATCCCGGGGATCGTGATGGGCCACGTCGCCTTCGCGAAAGCCCGGCGTGGCGAAGCCGGCGGCAAGGGTATGGCGCTGGCCGCTTTCATCGTCGGCTATCTGATGATCGTCCTCTACGCCATCGCGATTCCGGTCGCCCTGAACATCGCCGCGAAACACGGGGCTTTCCGCTAGCGATACCGTCCTGTGCCGACGAGGGGACCCTCATGACGAATCCGCACGATCCGTACGGGCGACAGCAGCGGCCTTCCGGGCAGTTCGAACAGTCCTACGGTCTCCAGCCGTACCAGCCTCCGCAGCAGTTCTACCTCCAGCAGACCTACGTGCAGCCGCCGGACCAGGGGATGGCAGTGGCGTCGCTGGTGTGCTCGCTGCTCGGGCTGATCATGTGCTTCCCGGCGATACTGGGGATCATCTTCGGGCACATCGCGCTCTCGAAGGCCAAGCGCGGCGAAGCGGGCGGCAAGGGCATGGCGCAGGCCGGGATGATCGTCGGGTACGTCGTCACCGGGCTGTGGCTGATCCCGGTCATCCTGTGGTTCGTGGTGGTGGTGTTCGCGATCGGTGCCGCGGGCGTCTCGTGACCCGTCCCCGGATACGGTGGGGTCCCGCACGAACCAGGGGGTCAACCGGATGAGCAGTTCCGACCCGCAGGACACGCCGTCCTACACCGACTCGAACACCTTTTCCGACCCGACGTCCGCGTCCTCGTCCGAAACGGTGGCGAGCCCGTCACCGGCGGAACCGCAGCAGTTCCAGCCTCCCGAGCCCTTCACGCCGCCACCGCCTTTCCAGCCGCCAGCACCTTTCGAACCTCCTGGTGCCGCTTCGGCTCCCGCTCCCGTTCCCGCTCCCGTGGAGCCGTACGCGCAGGCCATCGACCCGCTGACCGCCGAGCCCGTCCCGCAGCCCGAGTCCACCTTCTCGGCTCCGGCCCCTTCGGCCCTTCCGGTGTACCCGTCCGCGCCCATGCCGGTCGTGTACCCGCCGCAGCCGTACAACCCGTACGCGGCGGCGGCACCACAGCGTCCGCAGGACAACGGGATGGCGATCGCCGGACTGGTGTGCTCGCTCGTCGGGATCTGCTCGTGCGTGACCGTGATCGTCGGGCTGATCCTGGGGCACATCGGGCTGGCCAAGGCGAACCGCGGTGAGGCAGGCGGCCGCGGCATGGCGCTCGCGGCGGTGATCATCGGCTACATCGTGCTCGCGCTGTACGTCGGTTTCTTCGGGACGTTGATCATTCTGGGTGTCAACGGCGAACTGGATTAGCGGGTCTCGGCCCGGGTTGTGGTGCGAGAGGCGAAGGCCCTTTCCCACTCTTGGTTCTCTTGAGGGGCAAGTCAAAAGTGGCGTGGTTGCGCTCTCGCCCACGTGCCGCTTCGGGTGTCGCGAAAGCCACTTTCAGGACACCAGACGTCCGGAAAGTGGCTTTCGCGACGCCGTCGCGCCGCCCGGATCGCCACTCATGGGCCCTGGTTCGCCTGGGCGGGCTCGAGGTCGGCCGTGTCAGAATGCCCGGACCGGTCAGCGAGAATGCTGCCGTCAGTGACGAATGCCCCAGTGTCGCCTCTGCTGCAAGCGCCTTCACGCCTCAGGAACGCGGCTCCGCGTCGTCGGGCTCCCGTGGCGACGGCGCGACCTGGCCGTCGGCCTCCGAAACCGCAGGAGCGAGCGGAGCCTCCCTCTTCGGCGTGTTCGCGTCGAGGAAGCGCAGCAGTTCCACCGGGAACGGCAGGACCAGCGTCGAGTTCTTCTCCGCCGAGACCTGCACGACGGTCTCCAGTAGCCGCAACTGCATCGCCGCCGGGGTGTCGGCCATGGTCGCGGCCGCCTGCGAAAGCTTGTACGACGCCTGCAGTTCACCGTCGGCCGAGATGACCCGCGCGCGCCGCTCGCGTTCGGCTTCGGCTTGGCGTGACATCGAGCGTTTCATCGATTCCGGCAGCGCGACGTCCTTGATCTCGACGCGGTCGATGTGGATGCCCCAGTCCAGCGCCGGGCTGTCGATCATCAGCTCCAGGCCCTCGTTGAGCCGTTCACGGTTGGACAGCAGATCGTCCAGCTCGCTCTTGCCGATGATGGACCGCAGCGACGTCTGCGCGACCTGGCCGACGGCCGAGCGGTAGTCCTGCACGTTCACCGCGGCCAATACCGGGTCGACCACCTTGAAGTACACGACCGCGTCGACCCGCACGCTGACGTTGTCGCGGGTGATGCCGTCCTGCGCGGGGATCGGCATCGTGATGATCTGCATGTTGACCTTCTGCAGCCTGTCCGCGAACGGGACCAGCAGCGCGAGACCGGGCTCCCGGATCGTCGCGCGCACCCGGCCGAACCGGTAGACGAGGCCGCGTTCGTACTGTTTCACCACCCGAAGGCCGGTCGCGAGCCAAGCGCCGCCCGCGACGGCGATCGTACCGAGAATCTCCACCACCATGGCTACTCCCCGGGGTTGTGTTCTCCCTGCTCACGGTACGCCTGGCTGGTCACGGGCGAAACACGGTGGACAGCCCTGCCAAGGTGGGTCCGTGACCGGTTTCAAGATCCCGCCCAAGTTCCTCGACCGCGCCGCGGGCCTCGGCCCCGGAGCCGCCGAGTGGCTCGACTCCCTCCCGTTCCTCGCCGAGAAGTACACGGCCAAGTGGGATCTCGAACTCGACGGCGAGGCCATGCACGGCTTCGTCGGCGTCGCCCAGCCCGTTCGCCGCGCGGACGGCTCCCCCGCGATCCTCAAACTCGGCTGGCCGCACGAGGAATCCGACGACGAACCCTTGGCACTGTCCACTTGGGCCGGTCAGGGAGCGGTGCTGATGTACGACAACGTGCCCGAGGACGGCGTGCTGCTCCTGGAGCGGCTCGACTCCACACGATCGCTCGAAACCGAGCCGATCCAGGAAGCCGTCGAGACCGTCGGCGCCCTGGCGCGACGGCTGGCCGTCCCTGCTCCCGAAGCGCTGCAACGTTCTCTTCGTGAGGAAGCCGAGGAGCTGGTCACCGAACTTCCGAAGACGTGGAGCGCACTCGGCGAACCGTTCGACCGCGAGTACATCGACGCGGCGGTCGAGATCTGCGTGCGGCTCGGGCCCACGGCGGGCGAGCTGATGGTGAACGAGGATCTGCACTTCGAGAACGTCCTCGCCGGGGAACGCGAACCGTGGCTGGTGATCGATCCGAAGCCGCTCGCGGGCGATCTCGAGTTCGGCGCGATCTCGATCCTCTGGAACCGCGCGGCCGAGTCCACAATGGACGAAAAGATCGCGTGGTTCACCACCGCCGCCGGAGTGGACGTCGAGCGCACGCGTGCGTGGACGCTCGTGCGCGCGGTGGAGAACTGGATCTGGCTCCACGAAGACCTCGCCGAGGGTGCCGAACCCGCGACCCTCGCCGAAGATCCCGCCTACGCCGCCGTCCCGGAGATCGCCGCCTGGGCATTGCGGTGATCACACGAATCGTCTCCCGGCCCGGGAGCCGATAACCTTCGGGCATGGCCTCCGTGAACAGGGTATTCGCAGCTCAGTTGGCCGGTTTGCCGGTTTTCGGACCCGACGGCGAATCGATCGGCAAGGTGCGGGACCTGGTGGCGGGTCTCCGGCTCGACCAGCAACCACCGCGGATCCTGGGCATCGTCGTCGAGCTGACGACGCGGCGCCGCGTGTTCGTGCCGATGTTGCGGGTGACCTCGATCGAGCCCACCGCCATCACGCTCGCCACCGGTTCGGTCAACATGCGGCGGTTCCATCAGCGGCCCAACGAGGTGCTGGTGGTCGGGCAGCTGTTCGACGCGTACGCCACGCTCGCGGGCTCGGACACCCGGGTCACGGTGGTCGACGCCGCGATGGAACCGACGCGGACCCGGGACTGGGTGCTCGCGAAACTCGCGATCCGCGAGCGGTCGAGCAGGCTCGGCCTCGGCAGGCGGCGCGCGCCGATGCAGGTGCTGCCGTGGTCGGAGGTGTCCGGGCTCGGGCTCACCGACCTGACCGGCCAGACCCAGGGCGCGGCGCAGCTGCTGATGCTGTTCGACACCATGCGCCCGGCGGACGTCGCCGCCACGGTCCGGGACCTGCCGCTGAAACGGCGGCACGAGGTCGCCGACGCGATGGACGACGAGCATCTCGCCGACGTCATCGAGGAGCTTCCCGAGGACGACCAGAAGGAATTGCTGTCCTACCTCGCCGAGGAACGGGCCGCCGACATCCTCGAGGCGATGAACCCCGACGACGCCGCCGACCTGCTGGCCGAACTGGCGCCCGCCGAACAGAACCGGTTCCTGGAGCTGATGGAACCCGAGGAGTCGGCGCCGGTGAAGCGGCTGCTGAAGTACTCCTCGGACACCGCGGGCGGGTTGATGACGCCCGAACCGGTGGTGCTGACGCCGGACGCGACGGTCGCGGAGGCGCTCGCGCACATCCGCAACGCCGACCTGCCGGTGGCGCTGGCGAGCATGGTGTACGTCTGCCGCCCGCCGACGGAGACGCCGACGGGGCGCTTCGTCGGTGTCGTCCACTTCCAGCGCCTGCTGCGCGAGCCGCCCGCGGAAATGGTCGCGAGTGCCGTGGACTCCCAGTTGCCCGCGCTACGGCCGGACGCCACCTTGTCCGAGGTCACCCGCTACTTCGCCGCCTACAACCTCACCTGCGGGCCGGTGGTGGACGCCGAGGACCATCTGCTCGGCGCGGTCACCGTCGACGACGTGCTCGACCACCTGCTCCCGGAGGACTGGCGCGAGACCGGGCTGCACGACATCACCGGCGAGGTCACCGAAGAAGAAAGCGAGGAGGCCGAACGTGCCTGAACTGACGCCCGGGCGACGGCTCGACCAGCCCCGCGGCCAAGGCCGGTTCAAGCTGAACCTGGATCCGGACACCTTCGGCAGGCTCACCGAACGGGTCGCGCGGTTCCTCGGCACCGGCAAGTACCTCTTCTGGCAGACACTGACCGTCATCGTCTGGATCGTGCTGAACCTGGTGGCGGTCTCGCTGCGCTGGGACCCGTATCCGTTCATCCTGCTCAACCTGGCGTTCTCGACGCAGGCCGCGTACGCCGCGCCGCTCATCCTGCTGGCGCAGAACCGCCAGGACGACCGTGACCGCGTCTCGCTGGAGGAAGACCGGAACCGGGCCGAGCAGACCAAGGCGGACACCGAATACCTCGCGCGGGAGCTGGCGTCACTGCGGATCGCGGTCGGCGAGGTCGCCACCCGTGACTTCCTCCGCGGCGAACTCGACCGCCTCCGTGAGGATCTTGATGCCAAGCCGCGCAAGGGCAAACCCGACCGCACGGCTACCGGTACGTAACATGGACGTGTGACCAGTACGCAGCAACTCCCCAGCGTCGACGACGTCCGCACCGCGCTGAAGGCCGTGTACGACCCGGAGATCAAGAAACCGATCACCGACCTCGGCATGGTCAAGGGCGTGGAGGTGGGCTCGGACGGTGTGGTCACCGTCGGGATCTACCTGACGGTCGCCGGCTGCCCGTTGAAGGCGACGCTGACCAAGGACACCACCGACGCCGTCGCGAAGCTCCCCGGCGTCAACGACGTCCGGGTCGAACTCGACGTGATGAACGACGAGCAACGCACGGAACTGCGAAAATCGCTGCGCGGCGACGCCGCGGAACCGGTGATCCCGTTCGCGCAGCCGGGCTCGCTGACGCGGGTCTACTGCGTCGCGTCCGGCAAGGGCGGGGTCGGCAAGTCCTCGGTGACGGTGAACCTCGCGGCCGCGATGGCCGAACGCGGGCTTTCCGTCGGCGTGGTCGACGCGGACATCTACGGGCACTCGGTGCCGCGGATGCTCGGCGCGCGGGAGAAGCCGACCAAGGTCGACACCATGATCATGCCGCCGCAGGCGCACGGCGTGAAGGTCATCTCGATCGGCATGTTCACCCCTGGCAACGAGCCGGTCGTGTGGCGCGGGCCGATGCTGCACCGCGCGCTGCAGCAGTTCCTCGCCGACGTGTTCTGGGGCGACCTGGACATCCTGCTGCTGGACCTGCCGCCGGGCACCGGCGACATCGCGATCTCGGTGGCGCAGCTCATCCCGAACGCGGAGATCCTGGTCGTCACCACCCCGCAGCAGGCGGCCGCCGAGGTGGCCGAGCGCGCGGGTGCGATCGCGTTGCAGACGCGGCAGCGGGTCGCCGGGGTCATCGAGAACATGTCGTGGCTGGAGACGCCCGACGGCGCCCGGATGGAGATCTTCGGCTCCGGCGGCGGGCAGTCCGTGGCCGATTCGCTGTCGAAGTCGGTCGGGGCGACCGTGCCGCTGCTCGGGCAGATCCCGATGGACCCGCGCGTGGTCACCTTCGGCGACGCGGGCACGCCGATCGTGCTGGCGGAGCCGGACGCGCCGGCGTCGCTCGTGCTCAAGGAGGCGGCGACGAAGCTGACCGTCCGGGCACGCGGACTGGCCGGGATGATGCTGAACGTGACCCCCGCGGGCCGCTGACCTGCCTTTCGCAACCAGTCCTCTACTTGCGAGCCTCCCACCACGCAACTAGAGGACTGGTTGCGGTAGTTGCGCGCGCAAGGACCGCAACTAGAGGACGAAACGCGTGAGGGGTCAGGTGGCGTCGGGGTCGACAGGGGGGCGTTCGCCCGGCTTCAGGGGGTCGGGCTGCGCGGCGGTCGCGGGGTAGCCGTTGGGCTTCGAAGCACCGTTCGTGGCGCCGTTGGAGCCATTGGTGCCGTTGACGTCCTTGAGTCCCAGCGGATCCGAGTCACCGTCGAACAGGTGCTGGGTGACGACCCGCTTCGGGTCGAAGTTGCGCAAGCCTCGCAGGTCCTCCAGCGGCTTGCGCAGCTGATCGAACTCCGGGCCCATCTCTTCGCGCAGTTGCGTCTTGGCCCCGGTCGCGAATTCGCGGACCTTGCGGACGCTCTTCGCCATCCACGCCGCGGCTTCGGGGAGCCGCTCCGGACCGAGAATGAACAGCCCCGCGACGATGATGATGAGGATCTCGCCCCAGCCGACACTTTCGAACACCCGTGTGAACCTCCGCCTCGGCGTCTTCCCGTTCAGGGTACCCGGCCGGACCGGCTAGTCGGAGGCCAGTTTCACGTCCACCACAAGCGACGACCCATCCCGGACAAGCCGGACAGGGACCATCTCGCCGACTTCGCGTGCGCGGACCGCGACGAGCAGCTCCGCCGAGTCGCGCACGAGCCGCCCGCCGACCTCGGTGATGACGTCGCCTTCCTTGATCCCGGCCGACGCGGCCGGGCCACCAGGGGCGACATTGCGGACCTGCGCGCCCATGGTGCTGGAGCCCGCGACGGTCGACGAAGCGTTGATGCCGATGTCGGGGTGGACGACCTTTCCGTCCTTGATCAGCGTTTTCGCGATCTTCACCGCGTAGTCGCTCGGGATGGCGAATCCGATGCCGATGCTGCCACCCTCGGCGCTGGACGAGCGGATCGCCGAGTTGATCCCGACCAGCGCACCGGTCGCGTCGACGAGCGCGCCGCCCGAATTGCCGTGGTTGATCGCGGCATCGGTCTGGATGGCCTCGTAGATCACCGGCGCGCTGCCGCCGTCGCCACCCGCGGTCACCGGGCGGTTGAGCGCGCTCACGATGCCGGCGGTGACGGAGTTCTGCAAGGCCAGCGGTGAACCGACGGCGATCACCGAGTCGCCGACGGCCAGGTCGGACGACTTCCCGACCTGCAGTGCGGTCAGGTTCTTGACGTCGACCTTGACCACGGCCAGGTCCGTCTTGGCGTCGGCGCCGACGACCTTCGCCTCGACGCGCTTGCCGTCGAAGAACACAGCGGTGACCTTGGTGGCCGAGTCGGCCGTCGCGGCGGAGATCACGTGCTCGTTGGTGAGCACGTAGCCCTGGTTGTCGATGACGACGCCGGAACCCTGCTGACCGGCGTCGGCGCCGGGCTTGAACACCTCGAGCGAGACGACCGCGGGCGCCACGCGGTGGGCGATGTCGGCGATCGAGCCCGCCGGACGCTCCTTGGCCGCGTCGGCCTCGGAGATACTGGCCTGCCCGGTCAGTTCGGTGCCGGTGTCGGCGAACCACCAGCCGATCAGGCCACCCGCGGCGCCGACGACCAGCGCGACGGCGGCGAGCATCGCCAGCGCCTTCGTCTGCACACGCCGCCCGAAGAGGACTTCCGGAAGGCTCAGCAACGCGCCTTGCGGGCGCTTCGCGTCCCTCTCCGGTTCCGACTCCGCCTGCACGGCGGGCCCCGCGAGCACCGCACCGGCGGAGGGATCACGCCATGGATCCGAGGTCGTGGTCCAGAGCGGGCCTTCCGCGCCGTTTTCGGACGCTTCGGAGCCGTTGGACCCGTGCGGCCGCTCCAGCACGACACCTTCGGCGCCCGGCGGGCGGCGGAAGGCCTCGGCGAGCGATTCCGGCGTCGGCGGCGCCAGGTTCACCCCCGGCGTGGCCTGCCCGTTCGTGCCGGGCTGGTACAGCTTGTCGAAGGCGCCGTCGACGCCACGCGGCCTGCCGAACGTGGCCGCCTGAGCCGGATCGACGGCAGGCCGGGCCAGGGGGCGCGGCGCCAGCCGATCACCCGCCGGGTCACCAGGCTGCTGCGGATTCGCGTTCGGCTGCTCGGTCATCATTCCCCGGGGCTGAGATCAGGTTGGCCGGACGCGAGAGTACGCCAGGCCTCGACCTCGATTCTGCCGTGACCACGGTGAAGTGCGCGTTGATTCCCCGGAACGACCAGAAATGTGACACTTGAAGCAACCTTGTCTCACTTCCGGCCGTCTAAAGCACATGTCAGAGAATCATGGAGGACATTTCCCACCTCAACAGCAGTGGCACCAGCACCAGCAGTGGCCCCAGCAGCAAGGCTGGCCGCAGCACCCACCCAAGAAGAAAGGCCTGTCCACCAAGGTGAAAGTGCTGCTGCTCGTCGCCGCACTCGTGGTGGTCGGCGGCGGGCTCGGCCTGATCTTCGTGATGAAGGCGGCCGCTGGGCCGGAGAAGCAGGCGAAGGCGCTGACCGAAGGCGACTGCGTCGTGTTGACCGGTTCCGGCAAGGAGGCCGACGCGGTCAAGACGCCGTGCGACTCGCCTCAAACGCCGTACGCGGTGAGCCTCACCGGCGTCGACAAGGGCGATTGGAACTGTAAGGAAGGCTTCTACCAGTACTCCGTCCCGAGGCCGGTGCGCGGGGACGGCGTCGCCTTGTGCCTGGCGATCAACGCCAAGGTCGGGCTGTGTTTCGACGACATCGAGACCAAGACCCCGCCGCCGCTGAAGGACTGCGGCTCGGCGCGGCTGCGGATCAGCGAGGTCTTCCCGAAGATGAGCATGGTGAACAGCCCGTGCGCCGAAGGCACGGCGGAGGTCATCTCCTACGCCAGCTACGGGACTTCGAACTTCAAGAGCGCGACGATCTGCTTCGTCAAACCCTGACGAAGCGGATCAGCGGACCGACACGGGCATGGGCGCTGTCGACGTGCTAGGGCTCGGCGCGGTGCTGCGCGGCGGTTCCGGTTTGGTGCCGCCGCCCAGCTGCGCGGGCAGCAGACCGGCGTTGACGCCCTGCGGAGGTACGAAAGCGGGGCTCGGCTGGTCTTCCACGCCGTCACCCGAGGTCGCGACCAGGGCCAAGGCGCTCAGCACCAGACCCGAAACGACGACTCCGGCACCCTGCGCGTACTTCCGGCGGGCGAGGCCGAGCTTTCCGCCACCGAGGACATTCGGGGACTGACCCAGTGGCGCCGACGATCCCAACGGCGCTGTCCCACCCAGGACTCCGGTGTCACGAAGACCCGCGACCCGGTCGGGCCGCTGGATGGCCACCAGCTGACCGTCGGCGGTCATCGCCAGGTTGTCCGGCGCGCTGGGGAGTTCGGTGTTCTGCGGGATGGAGCACAGGCTGGCCAGGAAACCCGCCGACATCGACGGGGCGCCTGCCTGCTTCACGGCGGTGACGGCCTGCCGCTGCGCCGAGACCTCGGCCGCGCACGCCTGGCAGCGGGCGATATGCGCCGATGCCCTGTCCTGGGCGCCGAGACTCAACTCGCCGTCCACGAAGGCGACGATGGCGTCCGGAAGCAGATGCGACTCGGGGAGTCCCCAGCCTCGCGGTGCGGTCATACCCCCACCTTCGCAGACTCCTGCGCCGCGGCGCGACGACGCTCCAAAGAAGCGCGAAGTGCCTGGCGGCCGCGGTGGATCCGGCTGCGCACGGTGCCGAGCTTGACACCGAGGGTGGCGCCGATCTCCTCGTACGAGAGGCCTTCGACGTCGCACAGCACGACCGCGGCACGGAACTCGGGCGGCAACTCGTCGAGCGCGGCTTGCAGGTCCGGGTCGAGATGGGTGTCCGAGTAGACCTGCTCGGGGCTCGGGTCGTCACCGACGATGCGGTCGGTGTCCTCGGGGAGGCCTTCCATCCGCACGCGTGAGCGGCGGCGGGCCATGTCGAGGAAGAGGTTCGTGGTGATGCGGTGCAACCAGCCCTCGAATGTGCCGGGCTTGTAGGACGCGAGGGAGCGGAAGACCCGGATGAAGGTCTCCTGCGTCAAGTCCTCGGCGTCGTGGGCGTTACCGGTCAGCCGGTACGCCAGCCGGTACACGCGGTCGGCGTGCTCACGCACGACCTCGTCCCAAGACGGCGGCGTCCAAGCGGCCTCGTCCACGGTGACCGGCGTGACCTGGTCCGCGTGCTGGTCCTGCATCGTTTCCTGCATCGGGGAAGTAGGCACCTCCATCAGCGTCTTCTCCCTAACTACTCCACCCAACGCGGGCGATCTGCACGGTGTTCCCGTTGTCGAGACCCAGTCTCTCCGGCCTGCTTATGTTTCTAGTGAGACTGGACTGAGAGGAGGCTGAGAAGTTCGGTAGCAGGGAGTCTTCGCTGTTTTGTCCACAGGCAGCGCTAACCTCCGCGTGTGAATTCCGGGACGCATGCGGGCTCGCCAGCCGAGGCCGCCGACGCCGACCTCGTCGACGGGTACCTCCCCGACGACGAGGTACTGGCCACCGCGCGGGCGCGGTCGGCCGACCTGGGGTGCGGTCCGCTGAGCGCGGGCGCCGGCGCGACCCTGCGTTTCCTGGCGACGACGCTGCGCGCGAAGGCCGTCGTCGAGGTCGGGACCGGAGCGGGAGTGAGCGGGTTGTGCCTGCTCAGGGGCATGGTCGACGACGGGATCCTGACCTCGATCGACATCGAACCGGAGTACCACCGGGCGGCGCGGTCGGCGTTCCGCGAGGCGGGTTATCCGCCGGGGCGGACCCGGCTGATCATGGGCCGCGCGCTCGACGTTCTGCCTCGGCTCACCCCTGGCGGATACGACCTGGTGTTCGTCGATTCGGCGCCGATCGAGTACCCGAGTTGCTATGAGAAGGCCGTCGCGCTGCTGCGGCCCGGCGGGATACTGGCGTTTCACAACGTCTCGGGGGCCAGGGTGACGGATCCCTCACGGCGGGATCCGGACACCCTGGCGCTGCGCGAGGTCGCGCGGGCCTTCCGGGAGGACGAGCGGCTGGTCCCGGCGCTGTTGCCGGTGGGTGGCGGGTTGCTGGTCGCCGCCATCGCGTAGCAAGGGACCTTTGCTATCGCCTTGGTCCGTGACCACGCTGGCCACGCTGACCACGGCGGCGGCCGCGAAGGCGAGCCAGCAGGCGGTGAGCGCGATCAGCCACGTCCAGCCCGCGTGCCCGTAGACGGTCGCGCCGACGGCGCCGCCGATGCTGCTGCCGAGGTAGTACGAAAGCGTGTAGAGACCACCCACCTGGCCCCGGGCGTTCTCGGGCGCCTCCGCCGCGGCCCACCCGTTGGCGACGGAGTGGGCGGCGAAGAACGCGCCGGTCAGCACGACGAACCCGGCGATGACCAGCGGCAGCGAATCGGGCAGCGTCAGCGCGGCCCCGGCGATCGTGAGCACCAGCGCGCCGGCGAGCGACCGGCGGCGTCCGAACCGGCCGACGAGCTTGCCCGCGGTCGCCGACGAGACCGCGCCCATCGCGTAGGCGAGGAAGACGAGCGACGCGATCGCGGGCGAGAGGTCCAGTGGTTCGCCGGTCAGCCGGAATCCGGCGGCGTTGTACAGTGCGACGAACGAGCCCATCGCCAGCAGCGCGACCGCGTACTGGACCAGCAGGACCGGCTTCCGCACGGCCGCGCCAAGGCCCGCGAGGACCGCTCGCCCATGCCCGCGCAGCTCCTCTGACCTGCGGCGATCCCCAGAAGTGACAGCAAAGGTCCCTTGCTCCCCCGGCGGCAGGGCCACCACCGTGACCACCGCGCAGACCAGCCCGATCACCGCGACGACGACCAGCGCGCCGTGATAGCCGAACGGACCGGCGGTGAACCCGGCCGCGAGCCTGCCGACCATGCCGCCGACGGTGTTCCCGGCGACCATCGCGCCCACCGCCGCCGCGAGCCCGGCCTTGCCGAACCGTTCCGCGAGGTAGGCCGCCGCCACTCCGGGGAACCCCGCGATGGCGACGCCCTGGAGCGCCCGCAGCACGAGCAGCGCCGGATAGCTGGGAGCCAGCGGCAGCAGAAAACCGAACACGGCCGCCGAAACCACCGAAGCGATGATCACCGGACGCCGTCCCACGATCTCGGAGAGCGCCGCGATCGGCAGCACGGCGATCGCGAGCGCGCCGGTCGCGACGCTCACCGCGAGCGAAGCGCCGCCCGGGTCGAGGTGGTACTGCTCGGCCAGCTGCGGCAGCACCGGCTGCGGCGCGTAGAGCAGGGCGAACGAGGAGATCCCGGCCGCGGCGACGGCGATCGTCACGCGGCGGGTGGTTCCGGTGGCAGGCACGATCTTGAAGCTAAGCCTGGCTAAACGATACGTCTAATACGTTCCTCTGCCACAATCGATACCGTGCTGAATGAAAGGATGACCGCCCAGCTAGCCCCGCAGCTCGCGCTGCTCTCCGCACTGCGCCGCACGACGAACGTCACACGCGCCGCCGAACTCCTCGGTGTCCCGCAGCCGACGGTGAGCCGCCGGATCGCCGCGCTCGGTGAGGCCCTCGGCGCTCCGCTGACCGTCCCCGACGGCCGCGCATCCGCCTCACCCGCGCCGCCGAACTGCTGGCCGACGCCGCCGAACGCGCCCTCGCCACCGTCGACGCCGGAGTCCGCTAAGCCCGCGAAGAAGTCGATCCCGGCTCCGGGCACATCGTCCTCGGCTTCCTGCACCTGCTCGGCCGGTCGCTGGCCCCCACCCTGCTCCGCGGCTACCGCGCGGACCACCCGCACGTACGCTTCACGCTGGTCCAAGGCTCACGTCAGGACATAGTCGACAGGCTGACCAGCGGTGAACTCGACCTCGCGCTGCTCGCCCCCGCGCCCGTCGAAGACCCGCTGCTCGACACCGCCGTCCTCGGCGAACAGGAGATCTTTCTCTCCGTCCCGACGTCGCACCGGTTCGCCGACCGGCCCAGTGCCGCCATCGAGGACCTCAAGGACGAGGAGTTCGTCCTCCTCGAGACCGGCTACGGCCTCCGCACCATCACTGACGACCTGTGCGCCGAAGCCGGCTTCGAGCCGAAGATCGCTTTCGAGGGCCAGGAGTCCGACACCGTCCGAGGACTGGTCGCGGCCGGGCTCGGGGTGGCGCTGCTCCCCCGGTTCGAACCCGGCAGCCCGGCGGGCGTCGCCGAAGTCCCGCTGGTGCCACCGGTCGGGCGGACCATCGGACTGGCGTGGCGCAAGGACGTCGTCCTGCCGCCCGCCGTCATGAGGTTCCGGGATCGGGTCCGCGCCGAGCACGGGTGACGATCGTCAGGGTCGGTCACTGCCTTTCGCACAAGGCGATGAGTCCGTCATTTTCACTAATTTAGGGTGAATGTACGACGACATCGTGGAGATGGCCGGTGAGAGTCCGAGTTGGCTTCAGGCATCAGGCGTCCTGTTCACCGACGCGGGACTGCTGATCTTCGCCGCACTGATGGCCTGGGTCTTCTGGCGGGCTCGCCCCTCGCCGGCCAGGATCGCGGTGTCGCTGCTGGTGCCTGCCGCGACCGCGATCGCGTACCTGATCAGCGAAGCGGCGAAGCTCGTGATCCGTGAGGACCGGCCCTGCCGGAATCTCGTCACGCTCGTCGAATGCCCCGCGGCAGGCGACTGGTCCTTCCCGAGCAATCACTCCACGATCGCGGCGGCGGCCGCCGTCGGGCTCGCGCTCGCCTGGCGGCGGCTCGCGCCGTGGGTGCTCCCGGGCGCCCTGCTCATGGGCTTCTCGCGGGTCTTCGTCGGCGCGCATTACCCGCACGACGTCCTCGCCGGACTCGTCCTCGGCTCCGTGACCGCGTGGCTCGTGTTCCGGTACCTGACGGGCCCCGTGACTGGGCTCGCCCGCCGGCTCACCGCGCACGCCGGTGACGCGCCGACCCAGCCGATGCCCAGGGTGCGCCCGCGGGGCGATAGCAAAGGTCCCTCGCTACCGCCCCGCAGGTGAACCGCAGGTCAGGCGTAGGAAGCGACCAGTTCGACCAGCGTCCGGGCCGCGAAACCGGTGGCTCCCGGCACGACGTCGGCGTAGGTCTTGTCGGCCCGCGCCGGGCCGGCGATGTCGAGGTGCGCCCACGGCACGTCGCCGACGAACTCCCGCAGGAACAACGCCGCGACGATGCCGCCGGGCCCGCCGGGTGCCTGCCGGACGTCGCCGAGCGAGCCCTGCACGGTCTCGGCGAGGTCCTCCAGCAGCGGCATCCGCCACCACGCCTCGCCGACCCGCTCGCCCGCCTTCGTGACCCGCTCCGCGAGCGCGTCGTCGGTGGCGAAGACGCCGCCGGTCCGGACGCCGAGCGACACCTTCATGGCGCCGGTCAGCGTCGCCGCGTCGATCACGGCGTCCGGTTTGTGCTTCTCGATGCCGTAGACGAGCGCGTCGGCGAGGACCATGCGGCCTTCGGCGTCGGTGTTGCCCACTTCGGTCGTCTTGCCGCCGTAGTGCCGGACGATGTCACCGGGCCGGTACGACGAGCCGGACACGTGGTTCTCGGCGGCGGGCACCAGCCCGGTCACCTTGACCGGCAGGCCGAGCGCGGCGATCGCGCGGACCGCGGCGATGATCGCCGCGCCGCCGGCCATGTCGGTACGCATGAGGTGCATGCCGTCGGCCGGTTTGATCGAGAGACCGCCGGTGTCGAAGGTGATGCCCTTGCCGACCAGCAGCAGATGCGTGGTCGCCCCGCGCGGCCGGTACTCCAGCTCGATCAGCCTCGGCGGCGCGACCGAACCGCCACCGACGGCCAGCACACCGCCGAAGCCCCGCTCCGCCAGCCACTTCTCGTCCCGGACCGAAACGGTCAGGTCCGGGAGGCCGCCGGCGACGCGCGCGGCGGTGTCGGCGAGCCAGGCGGGGGTCTTGACGTTCGAAGGCGCGTTCGCCAGGTCGCGGGCGAACGAGGCGGCCGCGGCGAGTTCGCGAACCCACTCCAGCACCCTCTCGTACGCGGGCACGGCGCGCTCGTAGCGGGTCAGCAGCCGCACGGTCCGCGGGCTCGGCTTCGGCTCCTCGGCCGTCACCGTGAACCGGTAGCCGCCGAGCAACAGGCCGAACGCCAGCTCCTCGACGTGCTCGGCGCCCGCGTCCTCGGGCAGCTCGACGGCGAAGGTGCGGAACGCCTTCTGGCCTGCCTTGACGTCGTCCTCCAGCGCCGAGGAGACGGCGCGGATCAGCGCGGCGCCGGCTTTGCGGTACTGCCGCGGTTCCCCGTCGCCGACGCCCGCGAGCCAGCGGGTGCCGCCGGTCGGCACGGTCTGCACGTCGCCGGCCTTGCCGGTCGGCCGCACGCCCCCGATCTCCCCGAGTCCGGCGTCACCGTCCTCTTCGGACGGCGCCGCGATCAGCGTGGCCAGCGGCGTGCCGCGCCGCAGGTCGTCCGAGACCTCGATTTCGAGCAGCTTCCCCGGGACGGGGGGTAGCGGGTTACGCACAGTGAGCGACCTCCGGGCGCAGATGAGCCGCGACCCCGGCCTCCGAACGGAGACCGGGGTGCGGGTGGTTGACCGTTGGTGCGGTCCGGCTCAGCCGGTGACCTCCTGCAAGGCCGCGCCGAGATCCTTCGCTTCTTCCGCGGAGAGTTCGACGACGAGGCGCCCACCACCCTCGAGTGGTACGCGCATCACGAGGCCCCGCCCCTCCTTAGTCACTTCGAGGGGACCATCTCCGGTCCGGGGCTTCATGGCCGCCATAGCGTGCTCCCTCCGTCTCAACCGGCGCGCCCGGGTCGCGCTCGTCAAAGCCAGCCGGGTCTACTGTCCATTGTCCCTCATCAGCGGCCGGGCGCGAACGCGGACCGATCTTTTGCCGTCGTATCGGTGCTGGTATGCGGCTCGCGAGGCTGAAAGACTCCACTCAGACCGCAGTTTCGCCGACTAGGAGATCCCGTGACCACATCCGACGTTCTGCTGACCGCCGACGCCGATGGCGTGCGCACCTTCACGCTGAACCGGCCGCAGGCGTACAACTCGCTGACCGTCGAACTCAAGGAACTGCTGCTGGCGGGGCTGCGGGAGGCCGCGGCCGACGACAGCGTCCGGGCCGTCGTGCTGACCGGCTCCGGCAAGGCGTTTTGCGCCGGTCAGGACTTGAAGGAGCATGTCGGACTGCTGCAGGCGGGTGACCCGGCTCCGCTACACACCGTCAAGGAGCACTACAACCCAATCGTCAAGGCCATCGTCGGGATGCCGAAACCGGTCATCGCCGCGGTGAACGGCCCCGCGGCCGGTGCCGGTGCCGCCTTCGCCTACGCGAGCGACCTCCGGATCGCGGCGACGTCGGCGAACTTCCTGATGGCGTTCGCGAACGTCGGCCTCGGCCCGGACTCGGGCGCGTCGTGGACGCTGCAGCGGCTGATCGGCCTCGGCCGCGCCGCCGAGCTGATGCTGCTGGCCCGCACGGTCGACTCGGCCGAGGCACTGACGCTCGGCCTGGTCGGCGAGGTAGTCCCCGACGAGGAACTGGCGGCCCGCGCGCAGAAGGTCGCCGCGAAGCTCGCGGCGGGCCCGACGGTCGCCTACGCGGAGATCAAGAACGTCCTGTCCGTCGCCGCCGAGTCCTCGCTCGAAAAGGCACTCGACGCCGAGGACGCCGCGCAATCCGCGCTGGGCGCGACCGCCGACCACAGCGAGGCGGTCGAGGCCTTCGTGGGCAAGCGCAAGCCGAACTTCCAGGGCAAGTAGCCGACCCGGCGCGCAATAAGGACGCTTTCCTAGCGAATTCCGTGAGGAAAGCGTCCTTCGTCGCGTGCTCTTGGGGACCGGTACCGAACCTGAGCGGTTAGCGTCCGGCGGTGATCCCGATCCCGGCCCACCTCCAGGCGAAAGCCGCGGAGCGCGACCTCGGCGAATGCCTCCGCCGCTACCGTCGAAGGCCAGGAGTCGTCGGCACCTTCTTCGCCTTCGCACCACTAGCGGGCGCTCTGGCGCTCGGGATCCACGAAGGCGACCTGATCGGAGCGTTGGCCGTAGTGCTGTTCGTGTGGCCGCCGCTGTTCCTGCCGTGGTGCCACTTCACGAGGAAACGCCTCGACGGCGGCATCTACGTCTTCACCGGCGGCTTCGCGGAGGTGTACGGACGCAAAGTCCTGTCCGCAAGCACTTGGGCCGATGTCCGCGAAGTGCGCTACGAGAGCGTCGAGCACTGGGTGAACTTCGTCCCCGTCGCTTACGCCGCGACTTGCACGGTAGCCCTGCGCGACGGACGAGAAATCGAGTTCGACGGCACTTACCGGCCGCTGGAGCGGCTGGCGAGCGACCTTCGAAGCAGCGTCTAACCGGCCCGGAAGCAGTCCCTCACGTGGTCGTCGACCATGCCCGTCGCCTGCATCAGCGCGTAACACGTCGTCGGCCCCAGGAACACGAACCCGCGTTTCTTGAGGTCCTTCGCCATCGCCTTCGACTCGTCGGTGATCGCCGGGACGTCCGCCATCGTGCGCGGCCGCTTCCGCCGCGCGGGCGCGAACGACCACAGCAGGTCGTCCAGCGAGCCGTCCAGTTCCGCGATCACCCGCGCGTTGTTGACGGCCGCGAGGATCTTCGCCCGGTTTCGCACGATCGACGCGTCCTGCATCAGCCGTTCGACGTCGTCGTCGGTGAACGCCGCGACCTTCTTCGGCTTGAACTTCTTGAACGCCTTCCGGAACGACTCCCGTTTGCGCAGGATCGTGATCCACGAAAGCCCGGACTGGAACGACTCCAGGCACAGGCGCTCGTACAGCTCCTCGTCACCATGGAGCGGCACGCCCCATTCGGTGTCGTGGTACTCGACGTAGTCCTGCGCCGAGTTGCCCCATGAGCACCGCTTGATCCCGTCCGTGCCCAGCAAACCCGCCTCAGCCAACCCGGTACCCCTCCGCGTACTTCACGAACCTCCGCAGGCACAGCCGCAGCCCCAGCTCGAACCCCGGTTTCGCGACCGGCCAGCCGAGCCGTCCGACGACGCCGAACGGCGGCCGCAGATGCTCCGCCCAGACGAACGCCGACGCGTGCGGCCCCTTTTCGATCACCTGGAACACCCCGGTGCCCTGCACTATCTTGCCGAGGTGCCGTACGACGCAGCGCACCGGCGGCTCCCAGCTGGTGATCTCCATGGTGTCGGTGAACCCGATCCCGGCGACACCGGTGAAGGCCGACAGCTTCGAGCCCACACTGCGCCCGTTGCCCTCGACGACCTCGACCTCGGTGCCGAGCATCCATTCGCCCTGGCGTTCCCAGTCGGTCAGGGCGAGCCAAGCCGTCCCGGCCGGTACCGCGACGTCGACGGAGACGACGACATCGGTCACCTGGCGCCCTCGCGCTCGGCCTCCAGCTCGGCGACCTTGGACCGCAGTTCGTCGATCTCGACGCCGAGGCGGCGCATCACCCAGTCCACTTCGGACATCTTGTAGCCGCGCACCACCATCTGGTAGCGGACGGCGTAGACGTCCTCGGCGGTGATGTCCTCGGCGGGCAGCCTGGTCGGCGAACTGCCGGGGGGCAGCGGTGCCAGCTCCTCACCCCGGCCGAACACCACGGCGGCCAGCAGAAACACCACCGCGGCCACCAGCAGCATGACTACGAGATAGATCAGGGCGGTCGTCACGCCACGATCGTGGCACACGAACGCCACGATCGTCGCGCCAGCAACGCGAGTCGCACGCTGACCACCACCCAGAGGACCATCAGGATCCCGCACGGCACGGACAGGAACAGCCGCGACGCGTCGAGGAACCCGGTGGCGATCACCATCAGCGCCACCGAAAGCAGGTTCAGCCCGACGGCCTCACCGATCAGCACCCCGGCCGTCCGGACGAGCCGGGCGCCGTCCATCCGCCGGGAGAGCCGCCGCATGCAGAGGAGCGCGAACACCCCCAGCACCGGCACGAGGTACACCGAGCCGTGGGTGAATTGGGCGACGTAGAGGTACCAGCCCGGGGTCGGCGTCGAGAGCTGCGACCAGTCGCCGAAGGTCCACTTGCGGGCGAATTCCCAGGTGAGCTGCATCAACGGCACGCCGAGGATCAACTTCCAGAGGGTGCGGGTCCCGCTGTGCATGCCCAGTTCGGCTTGAAAGCCCTGCGCGATCAGGTGCACCGGCCCAAAATCGGCGACGGCGCGCCGTTGCGCGTCGTGCTCGCTCCAGCCGCCCTCGCGGTAGGCGTCGGCGGCGTCGTTGAGCCCGTCCCGCGCCTCGCGCAGCAGATCCCGTTTCGCCGACGCCGGGCCGTCCAGCCGCGAGCGCAGGTCACCGAGATAGGCCTCGATCAGAGTCATGCCGTAGTTTTCCCCGAAACTCCGCGCGGTCAGGCCGCGATCGCCATCTCCGGTCGCCGGTGGCGGCGCGCGGCGAGCGTGAGCCGCATGCTGAACAGGATCCACGCTCCGGACAGGACGGCGCACGGCACGCTGATGATCAGCCGGGCGGGTTCCAGCAGCCCGGTCGCGCCGCCGTACAGCGCGACCGCGACGAGGTTCAGCCCCAGCGCCGCGGCCACGGTCAGCGAGACCGAACGCGCGGCGCGCGGGCCGTCCATCCGCCGTGAAAGCAGCCGTGCCGCGATCACCCCGGCGATCGCGGCCGCCGGGGACAGCGCGGCCACGACGTCGGCCGCGCCGATCGCGCGGTGGTACCAGGACGGCGGCGGGTCACCGAGCCGCGACCAGTCGCCGAAGCTCAGCATTCGCGCGAGGTCCCAGGCGACGATCAGGATCGGGACGCCGACGATCAGCTCCCACAGGACGCGGATGTCACGCCGTAGTCCCAGTTCCGCCTGGTAATCACGGGCGATCAGGTCGGCCGGGCCGAAATCGGCGACGGCCAGCCGTTCGGCGTCGTGTTCCGTGACACCGCCCGCGCGGTACGCCTCGGCCGCGTCGATCAGGCCGTCCCGCGCCTCGGCGAGCAGATCGGCCTTGGCCCCCGCCGACCCGCTCAACCGTCTGTCCAGCTCCGAGATGTAGGCCTCGATCGCGCTCATGCCGTGCTCCCCCCGAGGACACCACCTATGACCGTGGTGAACTCCCGCCACTCCGCCCGTTCCGCCGCCAGCGCCTTCTGCCCGGAGCGGGTGAGCTTGTACGTACGACGTTTGCGGCCGGACACGACGTCCCATTCGCTGGCGAGGAACCCGGCGCGCTCCAACCGGCGAAGCGCCGGGTAGACGGTGCCCGTCGGCAGGTCGAGCGCACCGTCACTGCGGAGCTGGAGCGCCTCGATGATGGCGTACCCGTGCAGCTTCCGGCCGTCGAGGACGGCGAGGAGCAACGCGTCGAGGTGCCCGCGCAGGCTGTCGGCCTTCATAGATAGACAGTCTACACATCGCCGCCTACCAGGGTAGCCGGGTCTTTCCCGGATCGGCCTCAGGGAATGTCCCCGAGATCACCCCGAATTCATAGATTTGGTGCCTACATGTAGGCAGGCTACGTATACAGTGCTTCGACATGGACGCACTCCCGATCGCGAGACTCCAGTTCGCGACGACGACCTCGTTCCACTTCCTGTTCGTGCTGCTCACACTGGGGCTCGTGACACTCGTCGCGGTGATGCAGACACGCTCCGCGTTCGGCGGCAAGCCGGAACTCACGCGGATGACTCGCTTCTGGGGCAAGCTTTACGTGATCAATTACGCGCTGGGAATCGTCACCGGAATCGTGATGGAATTCCAGTTCGGACTGACCTGGACCGGTCTGTCCGCGGTCGCGGGCGACGTCTTCGGCGCGCCGCTGGCCATCGAGACGCTGGTGGCGTTCTTCGCCGAATCGACCTTCCTGGGGCTGTGGATCTTCGGCTTCGGCAGGCTGAACAAAGGGGTCCACCTGGCACTGATCTGGCTGGTCACGCTGACCGCCTACGCCTCGGCCCTGTTCATCATGGTGGCCAACTCGTTCCTGCAGAACCCGGTCGGCACGCACGCCGAGAACGGCGTGCTGAAGCTCGACGACTTCGGCGCCCTGTTCACCAACCCGGCACTGACGATGTCGTTGCCGCATGTGCTGAGCGCGGCGTTGATGACCGGCGGATTCTTCGTGGTCGGCGTCAGCGCGTACCACTTCATCAGGCGCACCAAGGAGATCGAGTTCTTCCGGCGCTCGATGCGGGTCGGCGTGCTCGCCTCGCTGGTGGGCAGCACGATGGTGATCGGCTTCGGGTTCGCGCAGTTCGGCCCGCTCGGGGACTACCACCCCGGCAAACTCGAATCCCCGGATCCGCTGGTCGGCGCCTCCTTGGGCTTCATGATCCAGTTCGGCTTCCTCGCCTTCCTCGCCTCGATTCTCGGCACGCTGCTGTTGTTCCGGAACTGGATCACCAAGGTGCGGCCGCTGCTGTACGTGATGGTGCTGGCCATTCCGCTGCCGTTCGTCGCGGCGATCCTCGGCTGGCTGGTGCGCGAGATCGGCCGTCAGCCGTGGCTGATCCGCGGGCAGCTGACGACGGCAGACGCCGTCGCCTCGATCCCGGCGGGGCAGATCCTGTTCTCTTTCATCGCTTTCACACTGTTGTTCCTGGTACTCGCGATCGCCGACTGGGTGCTGATGTCGCGGGTCGCCAAACGCGGCCCGGAACCCGAAGAAGAGCCGGCGGGGCCTCAAGCTGAAACTCTAGTCCTGAGCGGAGTCTGACCCATGGTGATCCTGTGGTGGTGTGTGCTCGGTTTCCTGGCCTCGGGTTATTTCGCGCTGGCAGGTTACGACTACGGCGTCGGGATGCTGCTCGGCAGGATCAGCCGTGACGAGGAAGGACGGCGGCGTGTGCTCGGCGCCTTCGGCCCGTTCTTCCTCGCCAACGAGGTCTGGCTGGTGGCCGCGGTCGGCGTCCTGTTCGGCGCTTTCCCGCATCTGGAAGGAAAGGTGTTCGCCGGGGCCTATCTCCCGGTCGTCACCCTGCTGCTCGGGCTGGTCACCTTCACCGCGGCGGTGCAGTTGCGCAGCAGGCGGTCCGACGCCGGACGCGGCACCTGGACGCTCGCGATCACCGTCGGCGCGTGGGTGACGGCGGTGTCCTGGGGTGTGTTCCTCGGCAACCTCGTCCTCGGGCTCCCGCTCGACGCCGAGGGAGCGCCGACCGGCGGTGTCCTCGCCGCGTTCGAGCCGTACGCACTGCTGTGGGGTGCCGGGTTCGTCGCGCTGTTCGCCTTGCAGGGCGCGGCTTTCCTCGCCGTCCGGGCACCCGCCGAATTCACCGCCCGCGCGAACCGGGTCGCCAAGGCCCTGCTCGCGCCCGCGCTCGCGTTCCTGGTCGTGGCGGTCGCCTGGGGCGCGATCGAGACCACCGCGTCGTGGACCGTGCTGCCCGCGATCGTGCTGGCGTTCGGCGCGCTGGCCGCCGCGTCCGCGGCACTGCGCGCGGGGCGGCACAAGGCGGCACTGGTCGCCACGATGGTCCTGTCCGCATCGCCGGCGCTGACCGTCGGGACATTGCGCCTGCCGGACGCGCTGGTGTCCTCTGAGGACGGAGGATTCTCGCTGAGCCTGGCGGAAGCGGCCAGCAGTACCGAGATGCTCGAGCTGCTCACCTTCGTCCTGCCGCCCGCGCTGGTGGTGGTCGCCGCCGTGCAGTGGCTGACCTGGCGCAGGCACGACAGCCGGGTCGACCAGCGTTCGCTGCTGCACTTCTAGCCTCCACGCACGCCTGATCGCCGCCCAAGCACGCGTGATCGCCGTTCGAACACGCGTGATCGCCGTTCAAGCATCGCCACTCACGACCCAGCCAGACAGGAGCTTGTGATGCCTCCCCTTCCCGGGCTGCGACGCCATTTCGGCGTGCTGGCCGTCCTCGGAACGCTGACCGCCGTGGCGATCCTCGTCCAGGCGGACGGCCTCGCGACGCTGCTCACCGGCGGCGGCGTGACCTGGACACTCGCGGCCGCCATCGCCGCCCGAGTGCTGCTCGTGGGTGTCCAAGGTTCGCTCGGCGGCCGGTTCGCGGCGACAGTCAAAGCCAAGCTGCGCAAACGGCTTCTCGGCGCGGAAGCGGAGAATCCCGGCGAGGTCGCGACTTTGGTGACCAGGGGGATCGACGCCGGCGACGCGTATCTCACCGGCTACCTGCCGACGCTGGTGCTGTCGGCGATCGTGCCGGTCGCCGTGCTCGTCCGGCTGTTCACCGCGGATCTCGCGTCAGCGCTGATCATCACCGCGACCCTGCCGCTGATCCCGGTGTTCGCGATCCTGGTCGGGCAGCACACGAAGGCGAAGACGGCCAAGCAGTGGCGGCTGCTTTCCAAACTGGGCGGGCATTTCCTCGATGTCGTACGCGGGCTCGGCACGCTGAAGGTGTTCGGCCGCGCCGCCGCGCAGGCCAAGACCGTGCGGACGATGGCGGACGCGCATACGGACGCGACGATGCGCACGCTGCGGGTCGCGTTCCTGTCCGCGCTCGTGCTGGAACTGGTGGCGACGCTTTCGGTGGCGCTCGTGGCGGTGCCGATCGGTTTCCGGCTGCTGGAAGGCGGGATGGTGGTGCACACGGCGGTGCTGGTGCTGCTGCTCGCGCCCGAGGCGTACCTGCCGTTGCGGGCGGCCGGGGCGAAGTTCCATGCCAGCGCGGAAGGGCTCGCCACGTTGCGGGAAGCGCTGGCCGTTCCGCCGGAGGAGCCCGCCAGGGGTTCCCAGTCGGCGGGCCGCGGTGCGCCGCGGATCGTGCTGGAGAAGGTGAGCGTCGCGTACGGCGACGAGCTCGCTCTGTCCGAAGTGGACTTGACGATCGAGGCTGGCGAGCACGTCGCGCTCGTGGGCCCCAGCGGTTCCGGGAAGAGCACGGTGCTGGCGGTCCTGCTGGGCTTCGTCACGCCGACGTCCGGCCGCGTCCTCGTCGACGGCGTCGACCTGCGCGAACTGGATCCGGCGCGGTGGCGGGCCGGGACGGCCTGGGTGCCGCAACGGCCGACGTTGTTCACCGGGACCGTCGAGGAGAACATCGCCATGGGCCAGGTGCCGGACGTCCAGGCGGCGGCCCTCGCGGCGGCGTTCGACGAGGTCGTGCGGGGGCTGCCCGGCGGCTACCGGACGCGGATCGGTGAACTGGGCGCGCCGCTTTCGGCCGGGCAGCGGCAACGGCTCGGCCTCGCCAGGGCACTGGCCCGCACGGAGGCGGGCCTGGTGCTGCTCGACGAACCGACCGCCCGGCTCGACACGGAGACCGAGGCGGCCGTACTCGGCGCGACCCGCGAACTGCTCACCGGCCGGACCGCGGTACTCGTGGCCCACCGGCCCGCGATGGCCGGACTGGCCGTCCGCGTCATCGAAGTCCGTGATGGCGCCGTAAGGGAACGGGAACTCGTGTGAACGTCTGGGGTATGTCCACCAAGGACTCCGTCCGACTGCTACGGGCCGGACTGATCGCGGCCGGGGCCGAACTGGCCGGGCCGGCGCTGATGGCCACCGCCGCGTGGCTGCTGCTGAAGGCGGCCGAGCAGCCGCCACTGGCATCGCTCACGGTGGCGATCGTGGCCGTCCGGACGCTGGCGTTGCTGCGCGGCGGGCTGCGCTACGCGGAACGGCTCGCCGGACACGACGTCGTCCTGCGCTATCTCGGCGCCCTGCGGGCCCGCGTGTACATGTCACTACTGCCACAGCGGGCTTCCCGGCATTCCGGCGGCGACCTGGTGACGCGGCTGGTGTCCGATGTGGACGCCGTGCAGGACGCGATCCTCCGCTGCCTGCTGCCCGCCGGGGTCGCCGCTTTCGTGGGCACGGTGTCGACCGCCGTCGCGCTCGCCGCCAGCCCGACGGCCGGTCTGGTGCTGGCACTCGGACTCGCCGTCGCCGGGATCGGACTACCGTGGCTGTGCGTGCGGATCACTCGCGCGGCGGCGAAGGAGAGCGCTCCGGCACGGGCCGATCTGGCCGAGCGGACGGTCGAACTGATCACCGGGCGGCGGGAGCTGATCGCCTACGGCGTCCATGAGTCCACTGTGGACTCCGCGCACACCGCTGTCGACGCCCTCGCCGCGCGGGACCGGTCGACGGCGAACCGGACCAGCCTGCTGACCGCGGCCGGGATGCTCGTCCAGCTGCTGACCTGCGTCACGATCGCACTGACCGCCGGGGTTTCACCGCCGCTGACGGCGGCGCTGGCCTTGGGCGCGCTGGCCGTGTTCGAGCTGGTCCTGCCGCTGACCGCGGCCGCCCAGCGCTGGGTCGAGGTCCGGGCGTCGGCGGAGCGGGTGCGCGCCCTGCTGACCGAGCCCGCTCCCCCGCGCGGAACCCTGGTGCCCGAGCCGGGACACCTGCGGCTCGAAGGGGTCGGCGTGCGTTTCGAGGGCAGGGCTCCGGCGCTGGACGGCGTCGACCTCGACCTTCCACCGGGCAAACGGGTCGGGATCCTGGGGCCGAGTGGTGCCGGGAAGACGACGCTGCTGAACGTCCTGCTGGGGTCCGTGGCGCCGACCTCCGGACGGGCTCTGCTGAACGGAAGGCCGCTCGACGCCTACGACCCCGCGCTGCTGCCGTCGGTGGTTTCGGGTGCGCTCGCGGACGCGCACGTCTTCCACACGACTGTCCGGGAGAACCTGCTCCTCGCCAAACCCGGCGCCACCGACTCGGAGCTGCTCGCGGCCTGCGCGACGGCGGGTTTCGACCTGCCGCTGGACCGCGAAGCCGGCTCCGATGGCGACGCTCTGTCAGGAGGGCAGCGCCAGCGGCTCGTGCTCGCGCGGGCGGTGCTGGCCGCGCCGCCGGTCCTGGTGCTGGACGAGCCGGTCGAGGGACTGGACCCAGAACACGGCGACACCATCCTGGCCGATGTGCTCGCGGCCACGCGCGGCACTGTCGTCCTCGTGACGCACCGTCCCGACCAGGTGGCGGGCTTCGACGAGGTCCTGCGGCTGGGCTCATGAGTGATTTGGTGTCGCGAAAGCCACTTTCGGGACATCAGACGTCCCGAAAGTGGCTTTCGCGACACGGCCACCCGCGTTACTTAAGGCACTTCCCCATCGCTCACGAGAGGCGGCGCACGTCTCGCATCGGCGGCCGGTCGCTGATCGACACTTCGGCGACCTCCGGCAGCCACTCGTCCTCTACTTGCGCGAACTGGGTGAGCTGAGCCGGGTCGTCCGACTTGATTCCGCAGCGAGCGAGCGCCGTCCCGAGGATCTGCCGCGCCATCACCCCCAGCTGAAGCAGCGAACGGTTGCGATGCTTGCGTACGCCGAGATTGACCTGTGCGAGCCCTTCGAGGCCGTAGCGCGCTTCGGCGTCGAGGATGAGCCCGATCTCGACGCCGTACCCGGCCGCGAAGGGCACGGACTCGAGGAACTCGCGCGTCGCCGCGTACTCGCCGCCCAAGGGCTGGATGAGCCCGGAGAGCGACGGGCGCAGCGCCGAGAGGACCGGTCGCGCCAGCAGTTCGGTGACCCGGCCGCCACCGCTGCTCTCCAGCCGCAGCGGCCGCCGGTAGAAGCCCTTGACCAGGTGGACGCCCTCTTCGCAGAGGAGGGGCCCGAGCAGGGTCGGCACGAACGCCGGATCGGGGTCGACCAGGTCGGAGTCGAGGAACACGACGACGTCGCCGGTCGTCGCGGCCAGCGACCGCCACAGCACCTCACCCTTGCCCGGCACCGGCGGCAGTTCGGGGAGCACGTCCTCACGGTGCACCACCCGCGCGCCGGCGCGTTCGGCGCGCTCGGCGGTGGCGTCGGCGGACCCGGAGTCCATCACGACCAGCTCGTCGACGACCGTGCCCAGCAACGGCCGCACCGTGCCGACGACTTCGGCGACGGTGTCCTCTTCGTCGAGTGCCGGTAGCACGACCGAAACCGTCCGGTCACCCTTCGCGGCGACGATGTCGTCGAGCGTCCAACCGGGGTCCTGCCACGTGCGCCGCTCGAACCAACTCATGAGTAGTGATCGTGCCATGCTGGAGTCCGACACCCTGTCGATGGAGGAACCTTGCTACCGCTACTCGTCCGATTCGTGCTGGGCCCGCTGGTCAGGGCCCTGTACCACCCCGAGATCCGCGGCGTGGAGAACATCCCCGCCACCGGGCCGGTGCTGCTGGCACCCAACCACCGGGCGGCACTGGACACCGGCGTGATCACTTTCACGGCGATGCGGCAGGTCAAATTCCTCGGCAAGGCGGAGTACTTCACCGGCCGCGGCCTCAGGGGCAAACTGATGGCGGGTTTCCTGGGCGGCCTCGGTTACGTCCCCGTCGAACGCGGCAACGCGCAGGCCGGTCTCGCCGCGCTGGAAGCGGCGCGGAAGGTGCTCGACGCGGGCGGCGCGTTCGCGATCTATCCCGAGGGCACCCGCTCGCTGGACGGACGGCTGCACCGCGGCCACACCGGCGTCGCCGCGCTGGCGCTGGCGACCGGCGCGAAGGTCGTCCCCGTCGCCCTTTCCGGCACCGAGGACTTGCAGCCCGAGGGGAAGCGGATCCCGCGGCGGGCGAAGATCACGGTCACCTACGGCTCGCCGTTGGACTTCTCGCGGTACGAGGGACAGGACTCGTCACCGGCGATCCGGCGCTCGGTGACCGACGAGATCATGTACGCGATCCTGGAGCTTTCGGGGCAGGAGTACGTCGACTCGTACCACAAACGCCCTGATCAGAGCGCTGCCTGACACTCGGGCGATAGCAAAGGTCCCCTGCTCCCCCTCCGGTCCCGCGCCCCCGTCCGCCGACGCGCGGCCGCCCTGGTCAGGTCCGTGGAGGCCCGCCCAAGTACGTGAAGGACCCCTTCATTGCGTCTAGCGCAGTGAAGGGGGCCTTCATTGCGTCTAGCGCAGTGAAGGGGGCCTTCACGTACTTACTTAGCCCACTTGGGTCGCGGAGGTGGGACGTAGTCCGCGAAGCCGTCCAGAAGCGAAGAAGCGTCCGAGTCGATCGAGAGCATGTCCCGGTACCCCGCCGACAGGAAGCCCTCCGAAACCATGTGGTCGGCGAACTTCAGCAGCGGCGCGTAGTACCCGCCGACGTCGACCAGCCCGATCGGCTTCTCGTGCAGCCCGAGCTGCGCCCACGTCCAGACTTCGAACAGCTCCTCCAGCGTCCCGGCACCGCCCGGCAGCGCGAGGAATCCGTCGGACAGCGCGGCCATCTTCGCCTTGCGCTGGTGCATGTCGGCGACGACGTGCAGTTCGGTCAGGCCCGCGTGCGCGATCTCGACGCTGCCCAGCGCCTCCGGGATCACGCCGATCACCTCGCCACCCGCGGCCAGCGCGGCGTCCGCGACGACGCCCATCGTCCCGACCGAGGCCCCGCCGTAGACGAGCCCGATGCCGCGAGAGGCCAGCAACGTACCCAGTGCCTTCGCTTCGAGTGCGTAGCGCGGGTCGAAGCCCATCGACGAACCGCAGAAGACGCAAACCCGGCGCGGAGCCGGCATCAGTGGGTGTTCTCCCATGCCTGGTACGAGTCCTGCACCACCCGCACGGCATCGTCGATGTCGTCGGTGACGTGCAGCAGGTCGAGGTCCTTCTCGCCGATTTTGCCCTCGGCGAGCAGCGTCTTGGCGATCCAGTCGTACAGGCCGCCCCAGTAGTCGCTGCCGAACAGCACGACCGGGAACTTCGTGACCTTCTTCGTCTGCACCAGGGTGAGCGCCTCGAACAGCTCGTCGAGCGTGCCGAACCCGCCGGGCAGGCAGATGAACGCCTGCGAGTACTTGATGAACATCGTCTTGCGGGCGAAGAAGTACCGGAAGTTGACGCCGAGGTCGACCCACGGATTCAGGCCCTGCTCGAACGGCAGCTCGATGCCGAGGCCGACGGAGAACCCGCCCGCCTCGTTGGCGCCGCGGTTCACCGCTTCCATCGCGCCGGGGCCGCCGCCGGTCATCACCGCGAAGCCGGCGTCGGCGAGCGCGCCGCCGATCTTGCGGCCGAGTTCGTACTCCGGGTGGTCCCGTTTGGTCCGCGCCGAGCCGAACACGGTCACCGCGCGCGGCACCTCGGCCAGCGCGCCGAAGCCCTCGACGAACTCCGCCTGGATCCGCAGCACGCGCCACGGGTCGGTGTGCACCCAGTCACTCGGCCCGCGTGAGTCCAGCAGGCGCTGGTCGGTGGTGCTGCCCTGGTCACGGCGATCCCGCCGCAACACGACCGGGCCCTTGTGGCGCTCGATCGGACGTTCCGGGTACTGGCCGTCGGGGAACTCGCTGTTTGTCTCACTCACCCAACCAAGACTACGACGTCGTCACCGTCCGGAGCGGCAGCATCGCCGCGAACAGGAGTTGTCGGATTCGCGAACGCGGGGCCCGCCGGAGAGCGGGCCCCGCGAACGTACCTAAGAACGTCCTGCCAGCGAGAACGCGAGCATCGCCGTCGAAGTGAAGTCGATGGCGGGTTCGTTGCTCGGCCACGAGGCCAGGTCGTCGGTGTAGCGGGACTCGGTCGTGTCGAAGGCGTCGTACGGCTTCGTGCACTCCTTGGCCCCGGCCGGGAACGGCAGGTCCGCGAAGTGCCCGGCCCCGTTCGGACCGTTCACGACCGCGCCGTAGAGCACCTTCTCCTCGCCCGCGAGGTTGGCCGCCTGGTGGTGCGGGCACTTCGGGGACGTCGTGCCGACCCCGACGACCAGCGAGATACCCCACGCGTTCGCGCCGAGGGTGAAGTTCCGTTGCTGCGAACCGAACGCCGCGTACCGCCGATCACCGGTCACGTCGGCGTACAGCCGCTCGGTCGCGGCGAACCCGAAGCTCTTGCTGGCGGCGTCGAATTCGGTGACGGACACGGCAGTCCGGAAAGGACTCTTCGCCGCGTTCGCGACACCTTCGTCGAGCTGACGCCGAAGGTCGCCGATCAGCTCCTTCGGGCCGAGCGCGGCACCGGGGACGCCGTGCCGCAGGAGCTTCGCCAGTTCGGCGTGCGCCAGCGCGCTGGTGTCGTACAGGTTGAGCGTGCTCTTCTCTTCGAGGTCGATGTACGCCTTCGCCCAGTGCGCCGCCTGCCGCGTCCATTCGACGGATCGCGGATCCCGCAAGGCCTTGCCCGCCAAGGCGAGCTGCGTCGCGCCGAGTTCCATGTCGTCGCGCCAGGACGATTCCGGGTAGTAGGCGTGCGGGAACGCGGTGACGAGTTCGCCGACGTCCTCGGTCTTGGCCTGCGCGAAGACGGAGGCGGCCTCGGCGAGGTACTTCCTTGCCAGCACGGGGTTCCGCTTCACCTCGACCTGCGCGCCGAGCGCGAACGCCGCGGCCACGCGGCCGGCGAGGTTCGGGCTGAGCGCGGTGCCACCGGGGTTGGCGGGGAAGACCGGCCGGTGCTTGACGAAGTACTTGGGGTCACCGGGTTTCACGTCGAGCGGGTCGTCGTCGTGCGGGTTCCGCCAGACGTCGTGGTCGCCGAGGAACCCGAATTCGTCACTGCCCGTCCCGATCCCGACCTGGGCGTACAGCGTCTTGCTCCGCTGGTCCCACATCTTGTCGAGCCAGTCGAGGCCGAGCGTGACCTCCTTGGCCAGCACTGGGTCGTACCCCTCGCGGAGCACGTAACCCAGCTCCGCCAGCGAATACGCCGTGTTCGAGGTGAACTTGACGAAGTCACCCGCGTCGACCCAGCCCCCTTCGACGTCGATCGGCCCGCCGATCGGCTTCAGCGGTTCGGCGATCTCGTCGCCGCCCTCGCCGACGAACACCGGCCAGTCGTACACCGTGGCCTGCTTGTCCGCCAGATGTGACGGCTTCCGGTCGAGCCGCCCGGGGATGATGTCGTCGCCGTCACGCTGCGCCTGGAAGAACTCGGTGGTGGCGCGGACGAGCGGCGTGAAGAGCCGCTGCTTCGTGTCCACCCGGAACGTCGGCGAGGTCGCCTTGGTCTCGCCGCTGACCTCGATCCGGTACTTGCCCGGCAGCCAGACCTTCGACAGGTCGAGCTGGTACACCGCCGGATATTTCGCGTTCCACGCGCCGAGCGAGGAACCGGTCCGTCCACGATGGACGGTCCGGCCCCGTTCGTCGATCACCGAGAACGACCCCGGCGCACTGGACAGCAGATAGGCGTATTTGGTCTCGGTGATGCCGTAGCCGACCTGATCGACCCGGACCTCACCGCGCACCGCCGCCGCGGCCGAAACCGCCGGAACCGTCAAACCCCCGAGGACCAGTGCCGAAACCGCGGCCACCGCCCGGGACCAGGAACTCACCATCATCGGCGCCCCGCTCATGACTCGTCAGATTAGTTAAGAAAGTTTCCTTTTTATCGCGCAAGACGCTAGCGCCGGGACGACCCCCAGTCAATATGTCCGATTCGCCGGGTGGAAGTCACCGGATTGGCACGGCTGTCAGCGGGTATCCCACAGAGATGACCCCCACCTGGCATGAGCGCATGACCGGCTGGCACAAATCGAGCCACACCCACTGGGAAGAGAACGCCTGTGTCGAGGTCGGCATCGACGGGGCGCGTGTCGGCATCCGTGACACCAAGCAGCGGGAACTCCCGTCCGAGGTCAGACCGGTCCTCGTGGTATCGGTGAGCGGCTTCACCGCGTTGCTCACCCACCTCTCCGGCTGAACCCCGGTACCCGCCGGGCAATCGTCTACCGTGGACCGATGCCGTCACCGCGAACCGAGGCCGAACCGCTCGGCGCGCGGATCCGGCGGTTGCGCAAGGCGCGCGGGCTGACTCAGCGTGAGCTCGCCGAGCCCCGGTACGACCGCGGTTTCCTCGCCAAGGTCGAGTCCGGCAGCCGCGTGCCCTCCGACGACGTCCTGTCCCATCTCGCCCGGCGGCTCGGGCTGACGGCGGACGAACTCCGCTTCGGCAGACCGCCGGGTGCCGCCGCGGACCTCACCGACGCACTGGAAAGTGCATATCGGGAATTGCAGCGAGGCGGACTCGGGTCCGCCGAGCGCGAATTCGCGCGGATAGAACAGCGCGCGGCCGCGTACCGGCTGCCCGACGTCCAGTGCCACGCGCGGTTCTATCTCGGCGAGGTCCACTGGCAGCGCTATGACATCCCGTTGGCGGACAAGGGGTTCGCGCACGCCATGGAACTCGCCGAAGCCGCGTCACCACGGCTGCGCGCGATGATCGTCAACCGGGTGGCCGCCTGCCGCGCGCTGTCGGGTGACTTGGGCGCATCGGTCGCCTTGACCGAAACCGCGCTCGCCGGGCTCCGCGCCGACGGCCCCGTCGACCCCGACGCCGAACTCGCACTGGTGACCGCGCTGATCCACCCGCTCATCGAAATGGGCGCGCTCCGCCGCGCGCGACGGGCAGCCGAAGAAGGACGGCGCGCGCTGGTTTTCGCTCAGCGCAAGGACATCTCCGCGCGATATCACCGGCAGGCCGCGCAGCTGTGGCAGGCGATCGGCCTGGCCGATCGCGCTGAGAAGGATCTTTCGCGGGCACTGCGGCTGTTCACCTCCATCGGCTACGACCGGGACGCCGCGCGGAGCCGCTGGGCCCGCGGCTTCCTGTGGCGACGGCTGGGCAAACTCGACGACGCGCACGCCGAACTCCTGCTCGCCCGCGACCTCCTCGCCAAGGCCGGTTCGCGCGAAGGCGTGCTCGGTGCGACCATCGAACTCGCCGACGTCCGCCGCCGCCAAGGGGCGCTCGACGAGGCCGCCGAACTCGCCGAGGGGATCCGGCCGCTTCTGGATCGATCCCCCGACATCGAGGCGAAGGCGGAGGTTCTCCGGTTACTGGGACTCATCGCCCGTGCCCGCGGCGATCTGCCCGAGGCGACCGCCTTACTCGAAGAAGCCGCCACCGCGCAGGAAAACTCCGAACTGCGCGGAGCCCTCGTGGCGACCTCGCTGCATTTGGGTGACACCTTGCGTGCCCGCGGACTGCTCGACGAGGCGGTGGCGGCCTATCGGCGCGGCGTACGCGCGGCCGCTATGTCCGATTCCGGGCCGGTGGACTGAAAACCATACGAAAGTCGCCATATATCGCAACCGGCGGGAAAAGCCTTACTACACAGGGATTTTAATCCTCGCATATTGATCTTCACCCGCCCCGCTAGGCCATCCGGCCCATTGACGGGCCTGTGACCGGCTCCTTTACTCGGACGTGTCCGTCGAGATAACTCCAGTTATCCGAATGGACACGCTCCCCGTCCCCCGCCGTGTTCCCCGACTCGGTCGCATTCCCCGCCGCGCCGCTGGCCGCCGGGTTCACGGTCCTGCCCATGGAAGGTTCCCCATGACCGTTCAGCGAGGGCTCAGAACAGGGTTGGCGGCCATCGCCGGCCTTGCCCTGAGCATGACGTTCCCGGTGACCCCGGCGAACGCGACCACCGCGACCATCCAACCCGCGAGCCCCGACTCGGTGGCCGCGAGCGCGGCCGACCGGGCCGCCGCGACTGGTGTAGACCAGTTGCGCAAGGGTGCCGACGAAGGCTTCCGCCGCGTCGGACTGACCCCTGGTGGCGGAGGGCTCTTTTACGCCGCTTACGAACGGACTTACCGTGGCCTGCCGGTCGTCGGCGGGGACGCGGTGGTGGTCGCCGACGGCGCCGGGCGCGTCCGCGGTACCAGCGCCGCGGAGACCGCGGCGATCTCGGTCGACACCAAGGCCAGGATCACGGCGGCGAAGGCGGCCGAGGTCGCCCGCGGCCAGCTGTCCAAAGTAGACAGTGTCACCGCGCCGAACCTCGTCGTGCTGGCGGGGAACTCCCCCAAACTCGCCTACGAGGTCGTCGTCGCGGGTACCAAGGCGGCGACGCCGAGCAACCTGCACGTCTTCGTGGACGGCACCACCGGCGCGGTCATCCAGACGCGTGACGACGTCAAGATGTCCAACTTCCCCACCGCCGCGAAGGCCACGTCGAACGACGTCAGCGTGCTGGGCGCCGGGAACAGCTACTACGTCGGCAACGTCACCATCGACACGACGAACTCCGGCGGCACCTACACCATGCGCGACCCGCAGCGCAGCAACATCAGCTGTGCCCGCCAGAACGGCTCGCCGTTCAGCGGTCCGGACGACAACTGGGGCAACGGCACCGGCACCGACCTGGAAACCGCTTGCGTCGACGCGCTCTTCGGCGTCCAGACCGAGTGGAAGATGCTGAGCGAATGGCTCGGCCGCAACGGTATCAACGGCAATGGCGGCGGCTTCCCCGCCTACGTCGGCCTCAACCAGGCCAACGCCTTCTGGAACGGCTCGTCCACCACTTACGGCCGCTCGTCGGACAGCCAGCG
Source organism: Amycolatopsis coloradensis (assembly GCF_001953865.1). GTDB lineage: Bacteria > Actinomycetota > Actinomycetes > Mycobacteriales > Pseudonocardiaceae > Amycolatopsis > Amycolatopsis coloradensis. The sequence goes on along the minus strand of NZ_MQUQ01000012.1, from coordinate 343,085 downwards.
CCAGGCCACCCCGATGGACGTCGTCGCGCACGAGTACGGCCACGCCATCTTCCAGACCACGCCGGGTGGCGCGGGCAGCGGCAACGAGAACGGCGGCCTCAACGAGTCCACCGGTGACATCTTCGGTGCCATGACCGAGCACTACGCGAACAACGCCAAGGACCGCCCGGACTACGACGTCGGCGAGGGCGTGAACCTGGTCGGACAGGGCCCGATCCGCTACATGAACCAGCCGAGCCGGATTTCGGGCAACCCGAACTGCTACTCGTCGTCCATCCCGAACACCGAGGTGCACGCCGCCGCCGGCCCGCAGAACCACTGGTTCTACCTGCTGGCCGAGGGCACCGCGCCGGTCGGCAAGCCGACCAGCCCGACCTGCAACAACACCTCGATCACCGGTATCGGCATCCAGAAGGCCGGGAAGATCTTCTACAACGGCCTGTTGAAGAAGACCTCCAGCTGGAACCACCGGGCGGCCCGCAAGGCCACCCTGGAGGCGGCGCTCGCCCTGTACCCGGGTTCCTGCACCGAGTTCAACACCACCAAGGCGGCGTGGGAGGCCATCAGCGTCCCCGCGGCGACCGGTGAACCGACCTCGTGCACCCCGCAGGGCAACGACTTCTCGGTCGGCGTCACCCCGGCTTCGGGCACCGTCAAGCCCGGCGAGTCGGCGACCGTCACGGTGAACACCGCGACCGTCAACGGTGCGGCCCAGTCGGTGGCGCTGACCGCCTCCGGCCTCCCCGCCGGGGCGACCGCGACGTTCGACCCGGCCTCGGTCCAGTCCGGTGCCTCCTCGACGCTCACCATCGCGACGTCGGCGAGCACCCCTGACGGCACCAGCACCATCACGGTGACCGGCACCGCGGCCAGCGGCGCGCACACCGCGCAGTACACGCTGACCGTCGGCGCCGGCGGCAACATCCGGACGTTCGGCAACGACACCGACTTCCCGCTGAACGACTACGCCACGGTGAACAGCCCGATCACCTCGACCGCCACCGGCAACGCCGTGTCGCCGGTGAAGGTGACCGTCACCGGTACGCACACCTGCTCCGAGGACCTTCGCATCAGCCTGAAGGCCCCCGACGGCAGCACGTACTCGGTGAAGGCGACCGGTTCCCTGCCCTGCACCGATCTGGGCACCCGGAACTACTCGGTCCCGGTGACCAACGAAGTCGCGGCGGGCACTTGGACCCTCGTGCTCTACGACGCCTACGCACAGGACACCGGCACGCTCAGCAGCTGGTCGATCACCGTCTAGCACTCCCCCGCACGTGAAGGACTCCTTCTCCCGTCCATCCATGCCCCCGCCGCCGCCCTCACCGGACGTGCTGCGCACGCGGATGGAATTCAACCGGGGGAAGGAGTCCTTCACGCGAACCCGATCCAGGAAGGGAACCCCGGCATGAAGTGGGGAAAGCGAATAGGAGCGGCCGTCATCGGCATGGCCGCCGTACTGGGGGTCGTCGTGACACCCGCGCAGGCCGTCACGGCCGCGACCAGCAACGCCGCGCCGGACATCTCGCTCGCGAACATCAAGGCGCACCTGAGTTCTTTGCAAACGATCGCCAACCAGAACGGCGGCAACCGCGCCTCGGGGCGGCCGGGCTACCCGGCGTCGGTGTCCTATGTGGCGCAGAAGCTGCGTGACGCCGGCTACAACGTCACGCTCCAGACCTGCACGAGTTGCGCGGGCCAGAGCCAGAACATCATCGCGGAATGGCCGCAGGGTGACGCCAACCAGGTCATCATGCTCGGCGCGCACCTCGACAGCGTCGCCGCCGGCCCCGGCATCAACGACAACGGCTCTGGCTCGGCGTCGATCCTCGAAGTCGCGCTGACCCTGGCCCGCGAGAACCCGACGATGGCCAAGCGGGTCCGCTTCGGCTGGTGGGCCGACGAGGAGTCCGGCCTGCGTGGGTCCAAGCACTACGTCGCCAACCTGCCGGCCGCCGAGCGCACGAAGATCAAGACCTACTTGAACTTCGACATGATCGGCTCCGACAACTGGGGCTACTTCGTCTACGACGACGTCGCTTCGGTCAAGGCGGTGTTCGACGAGTACTTCACCTCGATCGGCATCCGGACCGAAGGTGACACCGAGGGCGACGGCCGCTCGGACCACGCCTCGTTCAAGAGCGCGGGCATCCCGGTCGGCGGCCTCGCGACCGGTGCGGGCTACACCAAGAGCGCCGCTCAGCAACAGAAATGGGGCGGCACCGCCGGGCGGGCGTTCGACAGCTGCTACCACCGCGCCTGCGACACGCTGTCCAACATCCCGGACACCCCGCTGGAGAAGAACAGCGACGCGATCGGCTACGCGGTCTGGAAGCTCGCCGTCGGCGCGTCGACGGGCCCCGACTTCTCGCTGGCGCTCTCCCCCTCCTCCGGCACTGTCCAAGCCGGACAGTCGGCCACCGTCACGGTCACCACCGCGACGACTTCCGGTGCGGCACAAGCGGTCTCACTGAGCGCCAGCGGCCTCCCCGCCGGGGCGACCGCGACGTTCAACCCGGCTTCGGTCCAGTCCGGTGCCTCCTCGACCCTCACCATCGCGACGTCGGCGAGCACTCCCAACGGCACCAGCACGATCACGGTGCTCGGTGACGGGACCGCGGTGGACCGCACGGCGCAGTACACGCTCACCGTCGGCGACGTCAGCGTGCGCACGTTCACCAACGGCACCGATTTCGCGCTCCCCGACTACGCCACGGTGAACAGTCCGATCACCTCCAGCGCAACGGGTTCGGCGACCTCGCCGGTGAAGGTGACGGTCACCGGAACGCACACCTGTTCCGAGGACCTGCGGATCAGCCTGAAGGCGCCGGACGGCAGCACCTACTCGGTCAAGGCCACCGGTTCCCTTCCGTGTACCGACCTCGGTACCCGGAGCTACTCGGTCCCGGTGACCAATGAAGCCGCGTCCGGCACTTGGACGCTCGTGCTCTACGACGCCTACGCCCAGGACACCGGCACGCTCGACAGCTGGACCATCACGGTCTGATCAGCTGAGCCAGAGGGCCATCTCACGAGGACACCCGGCCTCGTGAGATGGCCTTCGTGTTTCCCTGGCGAGAATTTCGGACAACCTTTCGATATCTGGTCTAGACCACCCGATCGTCGGTAGCGCCACTCGTGCACGGCGACCTATGTTGAGCCGAACGGCCGCTTCCTGTTCGTTCACAACCGCTTTCGAGATGGGAGCTGGGTATGTTCGGTCGCGTCTCACGGCTGCTCGCAATCACCGGCGCGGCGGTACTCGCCGTCACCACACTGGTCGTCCTGACCCCGGCGCAGGCGTCGGTGGACGCCGAGGTCTGCGCGGTCAAAGCGAAACCCGCCGGCAAGATCCTGCAAGGCTATTGGGAGAACTGGGACGGCGCCTCGAACGGCGTCCATCCGCCGATGGGCTGGATCCCGATCACCGACGCGCGGATCAAGGCCAACGGATACAACGTGATCAACGCGGCCTTTCCGGTCATCCTGTCCGACGGAACGGCAAAATGGGAGGATGGGATGGACGCGACTGTGAAGGTCGCGACACCGTCCGAAATGTGCGCCGCGAAGGACGCGGGCGCGACGATCCTGATGTCGATCGGCGGTGCCACCGCGGGCATCGACCTGAACTCGGCCACCGTGGCGGACAAGTTCGTCGCGACCATCGTGCCGATCCTGAAGAAGTACAACTTCGACGGGATCGACATCGACATCGAGACGGGCCTCGTCGGCAACGGGAACATCAACACGCTTTCCGCGTCGCAGCAGAACCTCATCCGCATCATCGACGGCGTACTCGCCGCGATGCCGCCGAACTTCGGGCTCACCATGGCACCCGAGACCGCGTACGTCACCGGCGGCAGCGTCGTCTACGGCTCGATCTGGGGCGCGTACCTGCCGATCATCAAGAAGTACGCGGACAACGGCAAGCTGTGGTGGCTGAACATGCAGTACTACAACGGAAGCATGTACGGCTGCTCCGGCGATTCGTACCAGGCCGGGACGGTGCAGGGCTTCGTCGCGCAAACCAACTGCCTCGACAAGGGCCTGGTGATCCAGGGCCAGACGATCCGGGTTCCCTACGACAAGCAGGCGCCGGGGCTGCCCGCGCAGGCCGGTGCCGGTGGCGGCTACATGTCGCCGAGCCTGGTTTCCCAGGCGTACCGGAGCATTCCGGCACTCAAGGGCCTGATGACGTGGTCGATCAACTGGGACGGTTCGCGGAACTGGACCTTCGGGAACAACGTGAGGTCGTTGCAGGGCCGCTGAGCATCTCGTGCGGCACCCCGGCGCGAGTAGTCCCGGCGCAAGTAGTCCTCTAGTTGCGGTCCTTGCACACGCAACTACCGCAACTAGAGGACTACTCGCGGTCGGCCGGTGGGTCGCGCGCGCGACCTTTCGGCGCGTTCGGCCGTATCGTTCCCCGGTATGGGCGAGGAGGTCGGCGGACGGTTGCGGCGGTTACGCGCCGAACGCGGCCTCACCCAGCGTGAACTCGCCGAACCGCACTACACCGCCGCGTACGTTTCGTCCGTCGAGACGGGCGCCCGGACCCCGTCCGGTGACGCGTTGCGCCACTTCGCCGCGCGGCTCGGGGTGGACACCGGCGAACTGCTCGGCGTGACCTCGCCCCGCGACGACGTCCGGCTCGACCTGGACATCGCGGCGGCCGCGGCGGACTTCCTCGCGGGGAACGGGTCGGCTCCGAAGATGCGGCGGCTGGCGCGGCGCGCGCAGGGGATCGGCAGGACCCGTCAGGCCGGGCTCGCCTGGCTGTGGCTCGCGCGATACGCCGCAGGCGAAGCTCGGCCGCGGCTGGTGGTCGCCGCCGAAACCGCGCTCGGCGGCGACATCCCGCCGTATCGGGAATTGGCCGTGGCGCTGCGGGCGAACGTCCTGATCGACCGCGGCGAGCCGCATCACGCGATGCACCTGCTCCGGACCGCGCTCGACGCGAGCCTCGACCGTCATCCGCATCCGGTGCTCCTGCTGACGCTGCACGCGTACCTCGCCGAAGGGCGGCTCCGCCTCGGCGAAACCACTCAGGCCGCGCAACACGCGGGCAAGGCGTTGCGGCTGGTCCGCGGCGGCGAGGAGCTCCTGGCCGAGCTCACCGGGAACCAGCGGCGGCTGGCCGAGGCCTATCTCGGCGAAGGACGGGTGGCCGACGCCGTCGCGGCCGTGTCGGCGCTGCACGACCTGCTCCACGAACGCGCGCTGCGGCCGGTGCTGGCCCGGTGCCTGTTCGCGCGGGCGCTGGTCCGGCGAGCCGACGATCCCGAGGGCGCTCTCGCGGACCTTCGCGCGTCACGAGCGGCCGTCTCCGATCACGCCGTCACCTTGGAACTCGCCGATCTCAGCCGCGAACTCGGCCGTATCGACGACGCCGCCGTACTGCTCGCCGAAGCGGCCGAAGCCATCCCGGGTGACTCGCCACACTCCGCGTCCCTCACCTTCCAGCAAGGCTTACTCGCTCTGGCTCGCGGAGACCTTGAAGCAGCTGAAGCAGGCTTCGCGCACGCCATCGACGTCGCCGCCCTCCGCGAGGCTCGCGGCGTCCTGGCTGCTTCGGTGGATAAGGCGGGAGAGCTGCTTCGCGACCAGGGACGCTCTGAAGAGGCCGCAGACCTGTTGCGGCGCGGACTACTCCTATTAGGCGCCGAAGAGGACATTCCCACGTGACCGCAGTGGACTTGGCAAACATCCGCACCCGGCTGGTGGGCCGATTCGGTCCTGACGCCGAAGAATGGCTCGCCGGCGTTCCGACCCTCGCCGCGCGGCTGGCCTCTCGGTGGGATTTCGCGCTCGGCGAGTTGTTCGACAGCGGCGCATCGTCCGTCGTCCTGCGGTGCCGCTGGTCCGACGGGACCCCGGCGGTGCTCAAACTCAGCCCGGACGGGACACTGCTGGCCGAGCAGGTCGAGATGCTGCGGGTGTTCGCCTCGTCGGGCCGCGTGCCCGCCGTGCTGGCCGCCGACGCGGCCGCCGGGGCGATGGTGCTGGAGGAGATCCTGCCGGGCACCGAGGCCGGGGACCTGCCGTCGTCGTCTTTGCCACGGCGATGGGGAGAACTGCTCACCGCGCTGCACTCCGTGGACACGCCCGCGCGGTGGCCGTCGAGCCTGCGCGGCCGATGCGGGGAAGCCTTCGACCGGATCGGCCGGAAACTGACCGAACCGGCCATCGCCGCCAGGATCGGCCCGGACACCTGGCAGCGGGCGATCGAACGCTGCGAGAAGTTGCTGGACACGCAGGACAGGGTCGTGGTGCTCCACGGCGATCTGCACCTCGGCAACGTCCTGGACGGCGGCCCGTCACGCGGCCTGATCGCGATCGATCCGAAGGCGTGCCTGGGCGATCCGTGTTACGACGCCGTCGACTACGTGGTGTCCGGCGCCGGACAGGAGGGCGTCGAGGCCCGCTGCCGCCTGGTGGCGAACGCGTGCGGGCTCGACGGGGGAAGGTTGTACGCCTGGAGCCGGGTCATCGCGCCCATGTTCGCCATCGCGTACCTCACCTCTGGCGGCCCGGCACGGGCGATCGACGAACTGCTCGCCCTGGCTAGCTGAGGAATTCGCGCAGCACCGCGGCGACCTGCCGGATCTCACCGGCCCGCACGTTCTCCTGCCGCGTGTGCGCCAGCGTCGGGTCGCCGGGCCCGAAGTTCACCGCCGGAATCCCGAGAGCCGCGAAGCGCGCGACGTCGGTCCAGCCCAGCTTCGCGACAACCTTGCCGCCTGCCGCCGCGACCAGCTCGGCCGCCGCGGGGGCGCTCAGACCAGGCAGCGCCCCTGGCGACAAGTCGACAATCTTGACGTCATAGCCCTCGAAGACCTCGCGAAGGTGCGCTTCGGCCTCCTCGGCACCGCGGTCGGGTGCGAACCGGTGGTTGATCGTGAGCACGGCCTCGTCCGGCACGACATTGCCCGCGACACCGCCGCCGATCTTGGTGGCCTGCAAACCTTCGCGATAGGTCAGGCCGTCGATGTCGACCACGCGCGGGGTGTACTCGGCCAGCCTGCGCAGCGGTTCGGCGAGGCCGTGGATCGCGTTGACGCCCATCCACCCGCGCGCGGTGTGCGCCCGGACGCCTTCGACGCGGATCTCGATCCGCATCGTGCCCTGGCAACCCCCCTCGATACCGCCGTTCGACGGCTCGCCGAGGATCGCGAGGTCTGCCCGCAGCCACTCGGGCGACTCGCGCTCGATGCGGCCGAGACCGTTCTTCGTCGCTTCGATCTCTTCGCAGTCGTAGAAGACAAAGGTCAGATCGTGCCTCGGCTCGCGCACGGTGGCGGCGAGGTGCAGGAAAACGGCGTCGCCACTCTTCATGTCGACGGTGCCCAGGCCGTGCAGGACCTCGTCGTCACCGGTCCCCTCACGACGTACCGGCATGTTCTCGTTGACCGGAACGGTGTCGAGATGCCCGGCCAGCATCACCCGCGAAGGGCGGCCGAGGTTCGTGCGGGCGAGGACGGCGTCGCCGTTGCGGATCACCTCGAGGTGCGGCGCCTGTGTCTCCAGCGCGGCCTGCACGGTGTCCGCGATGACCTTCTCCTCTTCCGAGACGCTGAAGATGTCCACCAGCGCGGCGGTGAGATCGACGGGGTCCGCGTGCAGATCGAGCGAAGGCATGCCCGCACCGTACCGGCGAGGCGGCGGGGCTACCGTGAAGGAGTGCGCATGCGAGTGATCGTGGCCTGCCTTCTCCTGGTGACCAGCGGCTGCGGATCGGGTGAGGCCCCGGTGACGGTGAAGCCCACCCAGAGCGCCGGGCCGGACGTGCTGCCGATCAAGCTCAAGGCGCTGACCACCGACCAGTGCTACCTGACGCCCGGCACCGAGTCGCCCAAGGGCTGCCAGAAGTACGTCACCGAACTATCCGGCGCGGCGGGCGGCATCCGCAAGCGCCGCCCGGACCTGTCGTCGCACGCCGACACCCTCGACCGCCCGATCTCGGCGTTCCGCACCGCGAACTGCCAGGACCAGGCGGCCCCCGGCGGCCCGTGCGGACAGGCGCTGGCCGACATGTCGGCGGCGTTGACCTCGGTGAAGAGCCTCGTCGGCGGCTGAGCCCGGTCACTGGGTTACCGTTCAGGGCGTGAGCGAGCAGACCCCTGATCCCGAAACGACCGGCGCCGGCGGCGTCGGACTGGCCACCGTCACGACCGACGGCACGGTGCTGGACACCTGGTTCCCGCTGCCCAAGCTGACCGAGAGCGCCGACGGCAAACCCGGCACGGTGCGGCTGACCGCCGAAGAGGCCACCGAGGCCCTCGGCGAGGCGGCCGCCGCCCAACTCGGGCCGGACACCGACCGCGGTGTCGAGGTCGTCGCGGTCCGCACGACCATCGCCCGGCTCGCCGACGCCCCCGGCGACACGCACGACGTCTACCTGCGCCTTCACCTGCTGTCGCACCGCATGATCCGGCCACACGGCGCGAGCCTGGACGGCATCTTCGGCCTGCTGGCGAACGTCGTGTGGACCAACCACGGGCCGTGCCCCGTCGAGGGCTTCGAAGCGACCCGGCTGCGGCTGCGGGCACGCGGCAACGTCACCGTCTACTGCGTGGACAAGTTCCCGCGGATGGTCGACTACGTCGTGCCCACCGGCGTCCGCATCGCCGACGCCGACCGCGCCCGGCTCGGCGCGCACCTGGCCAACGGCACCACGGTCATGCACGAGGGCTTCGTCAACTTCAACGCCGGCACGCTCGGCGCCTCGATGGTCGAAGGCCGGATCTCGGCGGGCGTCGTCGTCGGTGACGGCTCCGACGTCGGCGGCGGCGCGTCGATCATGGGCACGCTGTCCGGTGGTGGCAAGGAGACCATCTCGATCGGCGAGCGCTGCCTGATCGGCGCGAACGGCGGCGTCGGCATCTCGCTCGGCGACGACTCAGTCGTCGAGGCGGGCCTGTACGTCACCGCGGGCACGAAGGTGAGCTTCGAGGGCAAGGTCGTGAAGGCGCTGGAGCTGTCCGGCATCTCGGGCGCGGTGTTCCGGCGGAACTCCGGGACCGGCGCGGTCGAGGTCGTCGCGCGCACCGGCGTCGGGATCGAGCTGAACGCGGCCCTGCACGCCAACTGACCTGCGGGTGTGCGGAAAGAGACCCGGCCCGGGCACTTCACGCGCGGGAGCAAGGGACCTTTGCTATCGCTTGGGTCTCCTAGACGGTTGATTCCGTGAAGGTGGCGTGAGTGGGTGACTGGTGAGGTAACGGTGGTGGCGGTTGGGGCTCGGTCGAGACGGGCGCGCTGCGGGGTTGATGGTCCCAATGTGGCATTGGGTGCAGTGGCTGCGGGCGTTTACAGCGGTTGGCTCCCTGATGGCCAACGCCCCAGCGGAGATCCTTCGCGCGGACGAACGGTAAACCCTCCACTTCGCGCGATCTTCACGGAATCAACCGTCTAGGTCTCCCGGGTGTCGCGAAAGCCACTTTCGGGACGTCTGATGTCCCGAAAGTGGCTTTCGCGACACCCGCGGCAGCACGAAAAGAGAGCAAGGGACCTTTGCTGTCGCTTTCCGGGGGAGAGTGACAGCAAAGGTCCCTTGCTTCTCTCACGGCCTGGACCACCTTGCCAGTTCACCTAGAATTCATCTTGTGACAGCCGAGACCCTGCCGCGCAAGAACGCCCCTTCGACCACTCCGGCCGCGCTCGGGCTCGGCGACCGGCCCGCGAAAGCCGGGCCGGACGATCCGGCGGCCACGCACGTCCGGGTCAAACTCGACGTCGAGATCCGCGCACTCCTCGCGCACGAACCGGGCACCAAATCCGGCGCCGACCCCGAGGACCTGCACCAGATGCGGGTCGCGCTGCGCCGGATGCGCAGTGTCCTCAAACTGTCGGGCCGCCTCGTCGGCCCGGACGCCGAACCGGTGCGTGCCGAACTCGGCTGGCTCGGCCAGTCGCTCGGCGAGGTCCGCGACTTCGACGTCCTGATCGGCCATCTCCGCGAGGTCGTCGCCGAGTTCGAGGTGCGCGACCAGCCGGCCGCGCGCCGTCTGGTCTCGAAGTTCGTCACCGAACGCGGTGTCGCGAAGCGGCGGCTCACCCGCGCGCTCGCCAGCCCCCGGTACGCCTCGATGTTGCAGGGCATCGGCCGTCTTGCCCGGCAGCCCGTAGCCGAAGAACCCACCTCCGCGGCCCCTCTCACCTCGGCCGATCTCGTCGCCGGGCTCGCGAAGCCGCATCGAAAGCTCGCGAAGGCCGTGAAGGCGCTTCCCGCTGATCCTCCGGATGACGACCTCCACGCGCTTCGCATCTACGGCAAGAAGCTGCGCTACGCCGCTGAGATGGCCAAGCCCGCTGCGAAGAAGAAGCAGGCGGCGAGGATCCAACGGCTGATCAAGGCGACGAAAGACCTTCAGACCGTTCTCGGGGACCATCAGGACGCCTGTATCGCCGCCGATCGGATGCGCGAAGTGGTGAACTCGGTCGACTCCGAGGTCGCCTTCGTCGCGGGCCGGGTCGCGGAGAAAGAACTGCTGCGCCGCGCCGGGGTCCGTGCCGTATGGCGCGACGTATGGGCGGAGGTCGACGAGGCCGCTCAGGCGGTGAGCCCGCGAATGTAGCCGTCCGGGCGGATCGACACCTGGCGCCCGTTCTCGGCGTCGTACGCGGCGAAGGCGTGCCCGCCGACGTCCTCGAAGTCCCCATCGGACAGTGCGCCGCCCGCGGGCAGGATCCGGCGCGCGCCTTCGGGGGCCGGGCCGTCGCCGAACACCAGCACCGTGGCCTGCGGACCACGCAGCAGCTCGAACAGCCGGACGGCCTTGCCGTTCGCGTCCACCAGCGGCGCGTCCGGCGCGCGGTCTCCGGGCCGGATCCGGCCGGACGCCTCGGGTGCGAGCGGTCCGCCGCGGTAACCGATGTCGAGCTGGCGGGTGTTCTCGCCGCGCTCGTAGGCGTCGTCCGCCCCCTCGGTGTACTTCTCGAGCAGCTCGGTGCTGATCTTCAGCACCCGCGCGGCGACTCCTCGCCGCTCCGGCTCGTAGCTGTCGAGCAGCTCGCGTGACCCGTCGGCGAGCTTCCAGCCCAGGTTGTACGCGTCCTGCACGCCGGTGTTGAGCCCCTGCCCGCCGGTGGGGGGATGGACGTGCGCCGCGTCGCCGGCGAGGAACACGCGGCCGTCCCGGAACCGCTCCGCGAGCCGGATGTTCGGCCGCCACACCGTGGACCACGCCAGATCGTGCAGCCGGACGCCGCCGCCGGACAGCGCGTCGAGCCGGGCCTGCAACGTGCCCAGCGACGCCTCGACCTCGCCCTCGCCCAGCGGCGCGCCGAACTGGAAGTACGGGACCCCTGGCAGCGGCGTGAGCACGATCCCCGACATCGGCTCCTCGGGCTTCGCGAACCAGTGCCCGCATGCGCGATCGAGTCCTTCGGCCTGGACGTCACCCAGCAACATGCGGATCGCTTCGTCGGTGGTGCCCTCGAACGCGACGCCGAGCGCCTTGCGCACGAAACTCTTCCCGCCGTCCGCGCCGACGAGGTAGTCGACCCGGACTCGCTCGCCCGGCAGTTCGGCGGTCACCCCGTCGGCGTCCTGCTCGAAGCCGATCAGCGGGGTGCCGAGCTCGACGTGGACACCGAACTCGGCGAGCCGGTCGCGCAGGATCCCCTCGGTCCGGGACTGGCCGAGGAACCAGCCGTTCGGATACGGCACGGCGGGCGTCGGCTCGACGACTTCGGCCATCATCCGCTCGCCGACGACCTCGCCGCCCAGGTGGATCCGCAGGGGCACCGGCGCCTGACCCGCCGCCAGCACCGCGTCCAGTACGCCGAGGTCTTCGAAGACCTCCAGCGTGCGCGGCTGGATGCCGTCGCCGCGCGAGCCCTCGAAAAACGTCTCGGCCTTCTCCACGATCCGCACGCCGACACCGCGGCGGGCGAGATCGATGGCCAGCGTGAGCCCGGTCGGCCCGGCTCCCGCGATCAGTACCCCGGTCATCTCTCCTCCAGTGAATTAGGATTCAGTGAATATAGATTCAGCATGACCGTTGCTAGCCTTCCGTGTCAAGGAGGTGCCGATGACGGCGACGAGCCGCAAGGAGAAGGCGGCGGAGACCGAGTCCGCGCTCAAGGACGCGGCGAAGCGCGTCTTCGCGGTGAAGGGGTACCTAAACACCAAGATCACCGACATCACGGCGGAGGCCGGGCGCGCGGCGGGATCGTTCTACAACCACTTCGCGAGCAAGGAAGAGCTGCTCGAAGCGCTCCTCGCGGACTTGGCGGCGATGAGCGACGTCAACGCGGCCTTGCCGGAACACAAAGCCGACTTCACCGACCCGGACGCGGTGCGCTGGCACGTCCGCGAGTACTGGAACTTCCATCGGGACAACGCCGCGACGATGCTGGCGCTGCGCCAGGCGGCGATGGTCAACGACGACTTCGCGCGCACGTTCGCGCGGTTCGGCGCCGATCAGGCGGCGGACATCCTCGACCACCTCGGGTACGTCACCGCGGCGGGGATGGAACTGCCCGCGTCGGACCGGCTTTCGCTCGCGATGATGGTCGAACTCCTCAACGGTTTCGCGCACACGTGGCTGCTCGACCCGTCATCGGCCTCCGAGGAGGAAGCCGTCGAGGCACTCACGCGGTTCGTCTATCGGGGGTTCACGGGCCGCGACGTGGGCTGAAAGTCCCTGTCACCGCTTCCACCAAGCTAAGCGAGCCGCTCCGCGGCCGCCTCGATCCGCTCGTCCGTGGCCGTCAGCGCGATCCGCACGTGCCGGCCACCCGCCGGCCCGTAGAACGTCCCCGGCGCGGCGAGGATGCCTCGCTCGGCCAGCCAGTCGACCGTGTCGAGCGCGGATTCCCCGCGCGTGGACCAGAGATACAACCCCGCCTCGGAGTGCGAGATCTCGAAACCGCTGTCCAGCAGCGCCTTCCGCAGGACCAGACGACGACGTGCGTAACGCTCCCGTTGCACGGCAAGCGCTTCGTCGTCCTTCAGCGCGGCCACCATGGCCTCCTGCACCGGCCGCGGCATGATCAGCCCGGAGTGCTTGCGGATCTCCAGCAGCCCGGCCACGAGCTTCGGGTCACCGGTGACGAACCCGGCGCGGTAGCTCGCGAGGTTCGCGGACTTCGACAGCGAGTGGACGGCCAGCAGACCGTCGAGGGAGCCACCGTGCACCGACGGGTGCAGGATCGACACGGGCTCGCTTTCCCAGCCCAGCGCCAGATAACACTCGTCGGAGACCACGACGACGTCGCGTTCCCGCGCCCATTCGACGACCTTGCGCAGGTGGTCGGCACCGAACACGCGGCCGGTCGGATTGGACGGCGAGTTCAGCCACAGCATCGACGGCCGCTGCGGACCGAGCGCGAACGTGCTGTCCGCGCGTAGCAGCGAAGCACCCGTCAGCAGCACGCCGACCTCGTACGTCGGGTACGCCACTTCGGGGATGACAACGAGGTCACCAGGGCCGAAGCCCAGCTGACGCGGCAGCGCGGCGACCAGTTCCTTCGAACCGATCGTCGGCAGGACGGCGGCTTCGGGGACGCCTTCGACACCGTGTCGCCGCGCGAGCGCGTCGATCGCGGCCGCCCTCAGCTCGGGCGTTCCGTGCGTGGTCGGGTACCCCGGGATCTCCGAAACGGACGCGAGCGCCGCGCGGATGCTCTCGGGGACCGGATCCACCGGCGTGCCGATCGACAGGTCGACGATGCCGCCGGGATGCGCCTGGGCCTTCGCCTTGGCTCCGGCGAGGGAGTCCCAGGGAAAATCAGGAAGGGCGATCCGGCTCATTCGCCCTGCGGGGGAAGAGCCTTGATGAAGGCGGGGTCGTGACTGGTCTTGCCGACCTTCGAGGCGCCGCCGGGCGAGCCCAGCGTGTCGAAGAAGTCGACGTTGGCCTTGGTGTAGTCGTTCCACTCGTCGGGGACGTCGTCCTCGTAGTAGATCGCTTCGACGGGACAGACCGGCTCGCAGGCACCGCAGTCGACGCATTCGTCCGGGTGGATATACAGCATCCGGTCACCCTCGTAGATGCAGTCCACGGGGCACTCGTCGATACACGCCTTGTCGAGCACGTCGACGCAGGGCTCGGCGATCACGTAGGTCACTGCGCACTCCTGCTTTGTCTCTGCTTCACCAGTCTGCAACGGACATTACGCGCCCACGGGCGCGACCGGCCCGCTTAGGCCACCCTTATCCGTACCCCGGGTATGGGCTTTCAGCGGTCCTTCCGGCGAGGCGGCGGAGTGGCCCTGCTGTCCCCAGTGATGACGAACTTCGGCGCGGCGGGTTTCGCCTTTTCGGCGTCCGCCTCCTCGACGGCCTTCTCCGAGCCCAGTGCCCGGTTGAAGCCGTCGGAGATCTCGCGGACCAGGTCTTCGTTGTGCCGGTCGTCCTTGCGCGCGATGCTCATCGGGTTCCTCCCACTGCCTTCCTTGGCACAATCTAACCGTGAACAGTGCGGAAATGCTCGAGCTCACCTGCAGTCAGGCCTGGACGCCCCTGCTGGAGCGCCGGATCGGGGACTGGAGGCTGCGCTGGGCGGACGGGTTCACCGCCAGGGCGAACAGCGCCCTGGCGATAGGCGACCCGGGAAAACCGCTGCCAGACACCCTGAAACAGGTCTGTGACTTCGCCCACGATCATGCCATCCCGCCGGTCGTTCAGGTGATCCAGAACACGTCCACCGAGGAAGCCATCGAGGACTGCGGCTGGGTCCAGTATGTGGAACACCGTCCCGCGCACGAGGTGCGCGTGATGACCGGGCCGCTCTCGCGCGGGACCTCGGCGGGAGCGGTGATCCTCGACGAGCCGACGCCCGGATGGTGGGAGATGACGGCGGGCGGTGCGGAGCCCGCGGAGGCGCCGCGGCACGTTCTCGGCACCGGCAAAGTCGGTTTCGGGGTCGCCGAGCTGGACGGCGTCACGGCCGGGGCGGTGCGCGGCGCGATCGTCGGCGAGTGGCTGCACGTCGCCCGGTTGGCGGCCCGGCCGGAGTTCCGTCGACGGGGGCTGGCGCGTGGGCTGATGAACGCGCTGGGCGCCTGGGGCGCTGCTCAGGGCGCCACGGGCATGCTGTTGCAGGTCGCGGTGGCGAACTCCGGCGCGCTGAAGCTGTACGAGAACCTGGGCTGTACGGAGCACCACAGGTACCGCTACTGGGCCCCCGGTCCGGGCGCGTGCGAGGATCGCCCGTCGTGAAGGTCGTCATTTTGGTCGGCGGAGTGGGCGGGGCCCGCTTCCTGCTGGGGGTCAAGCAAGCACTGGGTCTGCCCGCGGTCGGTTCCGCGCCGGAATCACCCCACGAGGTGACCGCGCTGGTGAACACCGGGGACGACGTGTGGATGCACGGTCTGCGCATCTGCCCGGACCTGGACACCTGCATGTACACCCTCGGCGGGGGGATCGACGAAGAACGCGGTTGGGGGCACTCGGGCGAGACCTGGACGGTCAAGGAGGAACTCGCCGAGTACGGCGCCGAGCCGACCTGGTTCGGGCTGGGCGACAAGGACATCGCGACGCATCTGATCCGTTCGCGGATGCTGCGCGCGGGCTATCCGCTCTCGCAGGTCACCGAGGCGCTGTGCGACCGCTGGCAACCTGGCGTGCGCCTGCTGCCGATGTCGGACGACCGGGTCGAAACGCATGTCGTGATCGACGACCCCGAAGATCCCGATCAGCGCAAGGCGATCCACTTCCAGGAGTGGTGGGTGCGGTACCGCGCCGAGCCGAAGGCGCATTCGATCATCGCCGTCGGCGCCGACGAGGCCAAGCCGGCGCCGGGCCTGCTCGAAGCGATCGCGGCCGCCGACATCGTGCTGTTCGCGCCGTCCAACCCGGTGGTGTCGGTCGGCACGACCCTCGGTGTCCCGGGGATCCGCGCCGCGCTGCGGAAGACACGCGCCAAGGTCGTCGGGATCTCGCCGATCATCGGCGGGAAGGCGTTGCGCGGCATGGCCGACGCGTGCCTGAGCGCGATCGGCGTGGAGACCTCGGCCGAGGCCGTCGGACGGCATTACGGCTCCCGCGCGGACTCCTCGGAAGGCGTCCTCGACGGCTGGCTGGTCGCCGAGGGCGAAACCGTCGACGTGCCGGGCGTCGCCGTCCGCGACGTCCCCCTGCTGATGTCCGATGTGGACGCGACCGCGGCGATGGCACGCGCGGCCTTCGAGCTGGCCGGAGTTTCTGGTGCCTGAAATGAAACTGCCTGATCACGCTTCTTCGAAGATCGAGATCTTGCCCGTCGAAGGACTCCCGGAGTTCCGTCCCGGTGACGACCTGACCGGCGCGATCGTCAAGGCGGTCCCCTGGCTGCGTTCGGGTGATGTCCTGGTCGTGACGAGCAAGATCGTCTCCAAGGCCGAGGGCATGCTGATCCGCGTCCCCACTGATCCCGAAGAGCGTGACGCCGCCCGGCGCGAACTCGTCGAGGACGAGTCCGTCCGCGTGATCGCGCGGATCAACCGGACGGTGATCACCGAGAACAAGCTCGGCATCGTGCAGGCGGCGTCCGGCGTGGACGCGTCGAACGTGGCCGCCGGTGAGGTCGCGCTGCTGCCGACGGATCCGGACGCCTCCGCGCTCGCGCTGCGCAACGGGCTGCGCGAGCGGACGGGTGTCGAGGTCGCGGTCGTGATCACCGACACCATGGGCCGCGCGTGGCGGGTCGGGCAGACCGACGCCGCGATCGGTTCGTCCGGGCTGCGGGTGCTGCACGCGTACGCGGGTGAAGTCGACAGCCAGGGCAACGAACTAGCGGTCACCGAGGTGGCGATCGCCGACGAACTCGCCGCCGCGGCGGATCTGGTCAAGGGGAAACTCGGCGGCACACCCGTCGCCGTCGTGCGCGGGCTCCGGCTGACCGACGACGGTTCCACCGCCCGCGAGCTGATCCGGCCGATCGAAGAGGACCTGTTCCGGCTCGGCACCAACGAAGCCATCGCGCAGGGACGGCGGGAAGCGGTGCTCGCGCGGCGTTCGATCCGGTCGTTCACCGGCGAGCCGGTCGATCCCGAGGTGCTGCGCCGGGCCGTCTCGACAGCGCTGACCGCGCCCGCACCGCATCACACGAAACCGGTCCGGTTCGTGTGGTTGCGCGAGGAAGGCTTGCGCCGCAAGCTTCTCGACGCGATGAAGGCGTCGTGGCAGGCCGATCTCGAAGCCGACGACTTCACCGCCGAGCAGGTCGCGAAACGCCTCAGCCGCGGCGACATCCTGTACGACGCCCCCGAGGTCGTGGTGCCGTTCCTCGTCGCCGAGGGCGCGCACACCTACCGCGACGATCGCCGGAATGCCTGCGAGCACACGATGTTCACCGTCGCCGGTGGCGCGGCGGTGCAGGGTCTGCTGGTCGCGCTCGCCGCCGAAGACCTCGGCTCGTGCTGGATCGGATCGACCATCTTCGCGCCCGCCATCGTGCGTGAGGTGCTCGGCCTGGACGCGCGCTGGGAGCCGCTCGGCGCGGTCGCGATCGGCCATCCCGCCGCCCTGCCACCCGCTCGCGGCGCGGGCGATCCCGGAGAAGGACTTCTCGAACTGTGACCCTCCACGCTGACGTTGTGTCCACTTTGTCCGGTTGGCGACCGGCGGACGCCGCCCAGGAATCCTTGCGCCAGGCCTATCTCGGCTTCCTCGCCGCCCGCGACGACGTCTGCCGCCGCGAATGCGCGGCCGGGCACATCACCGCGTCGGCCGTACTTCTGGACGCCGACGCGGAAAACGTGCTCCTCACCCTGCATCCGCGAGTCGGCCGCTGGTTGCAGCTCGGCGGGCATTGCGAACCGGGCGACGCGACACTCGCGGACGCGGCTTTGCGTGAGGCGCGGGAGGAATCGGGTATCGAGGAGCTGGTGATCGACCCGGTTCCGGTGCATCTCGACGTCCACCCGATCACCTGCTCGCTCGGCGTGCCGACAAGGCATTTCGACGTGCGTTTCGTCGTGCGCGCACCCCTTGGCGCACAGCCGGCACAAAGCGACGAATCGGATGATCTTCGCTGGTGGCCGGTGAATTCCCTTCCTCCGGGGTCGGAAGATCTCACCGAACTGGTGGAAGCGGCCCTCCCCGCGCCACTCGGCCGTTAAGGTGTCGGCTGACGTTCAAAAGGGGGAATGATGCTGACGACGCTGACGCCATACCTGGACCGGGTCCGGGTCCACAGCAGCGGTGACGGTGACGGCTTCGGCTGGTTTCTGCTGATCCTGGCGATCATCATCGTCATCATCGTGGTCGTGGTGATCATCGTGAAGGTCAACCAGGCGAAGAAGCCGCCGATGACCTTCCCGCAGAACCCGAACTTCGGCGGCGGCGGCCCGGCTCCGGGCTTCCCGCCGCCCCCGCCCGCCCCGCAGGGCAACCGGCAGCAGCAGCCCGGTTTCCCGCCGCCTCAGCCCGGTTACGGCCAGGCGCCCGGTTTCCCGGCGCCTCCGGCCCCGGCTCCGGCGGGTTTCGCGCCGCCGGCCGCGGGTTTCGCGCCGCCGCCCGGCAACCCTGGGCACAACCCGTTCGCCATGTCGCAGCCTCCGATCGCCGCACCGACTGCCCCCGGTTTTCCGCCGCCGCCTCCGCAGACCGGTCCGCCGGTCGACGGCAGCGCGGACCGCACGCAGGTCGTGTCCCGGCAGCACCAGGCGGACGCGGGCGCCGATCGCACCCAGGTCGTCGCACCCGCCGGCGGTGACCGGACGCAGGTGGTGCCCGGTGGCGCCGGTGACGCCACCCAGGTCGTTCCCGGCGGGGACCGGACCCAGGTGGTCCCGCCCCGCCAGTAGCCCCGACATTCCGCGAAGGCCTCCTTACCTACTCTCAAAGTAGTGAAGGAGGCCTTCACGGCATTTCCAGCAGGGAGAAACCGCATGGTCACGGTCGACCCGAACTCCTCGGTCCCACCCTTCGAGCAGGTGCGCACGGCCTACGCGGCGCGGATCAACGACGGCTCACTGCCCGTCGGGGCGAAACTCCCGACCGTGCGAAAACTGGCCGAGGACCTCGGCATCGCCCCCAACACCGTCGCGAAGGCCTACCGTGAGCTCGAAGAAGCGGGCCTGATCGAGACCCGCGGCCGCGCGGGCACTTTCGTCGGCGCCGTCGGCGATGAGACCCGCGAACGAGCGAGGCGAGCCGCCGCCGATTACGCCGCGCTGACCAGGAAACTGGGCCTCGACCGTGACGAGGCGAAGGCGATCGTCGACGCGGCCCTGGGCTGATCTACCCTCCGCTGGAACGAACGAAGGGGTCTGTCGTGGTCATGATCATCGAACTCGTGTTCATCGTGGCCGTGCTCGCGGGCGTGGGGGTCGGGATCTTCTTCCTGATCAAGACGCTCAACAAGCCGAAGCCGCCGCCCTATCCGCCCCAGTACCCGCCGCAGCCGCCGTACCCGCCTCAGTACCCCCAGGGCGGCCCACAGGGTCCATACCCGCCTCAGCAGTACCCCGGTCAGCCGCCGCAGCAGCCGCCGCCTGGCTGGTGATCGCCGGACCGGCCAACCTCGGCGCGTGGTCTTCCTTCCGGTGCTCGGGGTCGGCGTCCTGGTCCCGGCCGGGATCGGCGTGTACTTCCTCGTGAAGTCGAGCGCCAAGCAGCCGCCGCAGTACCCGGGCCCGCCGCAGGGCTGGGCAACCAGAACTCGGCCGAGTCACATCGCGCGATAGTCGCGCAGTTCGATCTTCGGTCCGAACCGCGGCCGGCGGAATCCGGCCGTCGACAGGTAGCGCACCGCGCGTTGCCGCTGCGGTGAATACGGCGCCAGCACCTCGGACATCCCGGCGTCGTCGAGTTTCGTGCCGATCAGCGCGTGCCCGACCATCGACGGGATGTTGTAGTCGCCGAAGCTCACCGCGTCCGGGTCGCCCCAGGCGCGCTGCGCGATCTCCGCGGCGGTCCACACGCCGATGCCCGGCACCTTCCGTAGCCAAGCCCGGCCCTCGGCGCCCTTCAGCTCGACGGCTTTCTCCAGCCGAGTCGCGACACGGGCCGCGGTGATCAGCGTCGTCCGCCGTTTCAGGTCCACTCCGGCACGATGCCATTTCCAGTCCACAATGGACCGGATGGCGACGGGTGTCGGCGGCACCCGCAACCGTGACGGCGCCGGTCCCGGCGCGGTTTCCCCGAACCAGCGGCACAGTTCGCCCCACGATCGCAGCGCCTCCACGCTGGTCACCTTCTGTTCCAGCACGGCGAGCACCAGCGCGTCCCACACCCGGCCGGTCGAGCCGAGGCGCAGTCCCGGATTCCGGCGCCGCGCCGACGCGATGACGTCGTGATGCGCCACGAATTCGGAATCGTCGTCGTGCGCGCCCAGCATCGCCGGGACCCCATCGAGCAGCCTGTCCGCGCCGGGCCCCCAGGCCTCCGCCTCGATCTCGCCGTCCGCGCGCCGCAGCAGCGCGAGCGTGCCGGCGCCGTCGGCGGTGTTGGCGGCCAGCCAGGTGACCCCGCCCTCGGTGCGGACGAGGTTGGGCGACCGTGACCCACGACTCAGCGGACCCAGCACCGTGTCCAGGTCGAGTTCGAAGCCGGGGCGGAACAGCATGGCTAGGCGTCGCTCGAAAACCGGAGGCCGCCCTCGGGCAGGGTCACACCCGGCCAGACGCGAGCACCGTCGAGCAGTTCGCAGCCCGCGCCCACCGAGGCGCCATCGCCGATGACGACGCCGCGAAGCACCGTTCCCGCGCCGATCTTCGCTCCGGCGCCGAGCACCGAGCGCTCGATGACAGCCCCTTCGCCGACCTCCGCGCCGTCAAAGACGACAGACCCGTCCACCGTCACGCCACTACCGATCACCGCGCCGACGCCGACCGTCGAACCGCCGCGCAGGACGGCACTCTCGGACACCTTCGCACCGTCCAGCACCAGTGCCTCGCCTACCGGGCCGGGCAGCGCCGACGTCGGCGCCACGCCGCGGACGAGGTCCGCACTACCGCGGACGAACGCCTCCGGCGTGCCGACGTCGAGCCAGTAGGAAGAGTCCACGAACCCGTGCAGGTGCGCACCGCTTTCGAGCAAGGTGGGGAAGGTCTCACGCTCGACGGAGATCCGCCGCCCGGCCGGGATCGACTCGACCACCTCACGGCGGAAGACGTAGCAGCCGGCGTTGATCTGGTCGGTCGGCGGGTTCGGAGTCTTCTCCATGAAGGCCGTGACCCGCCCGTTCTCGTCGGTCGGGACCGAGCCGAACCGGCTGGGATCGGGCACGCGCTGCAGGTGCAGGGTCACATCGGCGCCGGATTCCGTGTGCGTCCGCAACTGTTCTGAAAGATCGGCACCGGAGATGATGTCACCGTTGAAGACGATCACGTTGTCCGCGCGGAGCCGGTCGTAGACGTTGCGGATGGCCCCGGCGGTGTCGAGCGGCTCCTCCTCGACGACGTATTCGAGTTCGAGACCGTGCTCCGACCCGTCGCCGAAATACTCCTCGAAGACTTCGGCGCGGTAGGAAGTTCCCAGTACAACGTGGGTCATCCCGGCCTCGCGGATGCGCGAGAACAGGTGACTCAGGTAGGGCGTACCCGCTGTCGGGAGCATCGGCTTCGGCGCCGAAAGGGTCAGTGGGCGCAGCCGGGTTCCCCTCCCCCCGACGAGCACCACGGCGTCGGTCTTGACCTCAGACGTCACAGAAACTCCTCCTGTATCACGTGCCGCCAGGCGACAAGCCGCGGGAAACCCTGACGTCGGCCGCCCCGAGGGCCTACCCTAGACAGCACACAGTCGGCCCTGAACCCAGAGGGCCCCAGGTCAGTCGGGAGGCCTAGGGGATGGACCCCCGTGCTCGGGCGGACGCCTTGCTCGCACGCGCCAGCGCGCGTGGAGCCTTCGTCGTGACACCGGACAACGCGACGTCGCCGATGGACTCCGCGAACACCCAGCAGATCCCCCGATCGGTGGTCGCCGAGATCGACCGTTCGTCGGACCCGGACACGACCACGCAGCTACCGGCCTCGCTGATCGCGGAGAACGATCACCCGCTGGCGGGGCCCGAACCGACCACCCGGCTGGACCTGCCGCCGCTGCGGGGCGAAGGCTCGACACAGCCGCAGCCGTACCCGCGCCGTCCCGGCATGCAGCCGACCAGGCCTCTGCCGCAGGCGACGACCCCTCTCACCCGGCGGCCGCCCGCCGCGCCGGTGCAAAGCCCCCTGATCGAGCATCCGGAGCCGGACACTCTCGAGAACGAGGTCGGTGGCCTGGTGCCGACCGTGAAGCAGAACCCTTCGGGGCGTTCGAACCTTTCGCGACGCCTGGACGGTATCTAGACCCTACGCGCGGTCGTCAGGAAGCCCGGATCACCCGATCGATCTCTCGGATCGCCGCGCCTCCCCCGTAGGTGTGGTTCGACAGCATCGCGACGTCCAGCCCCACGCCCGGATAGTGCCGCGCGAGCGAGCAGACACCGGCGTTGCCGCCATCCTTGTAGTAGTTCCACACCGAACCGTCCCGCTCCAGGACGAATTCGAGGCCGAAGCCGTACCAGACGCCCTTGCTGTGCAGCACCTGCGGCGTGAGGAACTCCTTCGTGCGTTCCGGCGACAGAAGCCGTTCTTCGCGGATCGCCCGCAGAAACCGGACGAGGTCGCCGACAGTGCAGTACGCGCCCCCATCGGGTGAACCGATCGGCGGGTAGCTGAAGATGTTCTGCTTCCACCCGGTGACCAGCTCGCCGTCGAAGATCTCGTCCCAGCCCTCGGCGACCCTCGGCTGCGGATCGCGCCGGTCGAAGAAGCCCGACTCGGTCATCCCCGCGCGGTCGAGCACGGTCTCCTGGACATGTTCGCGATAAGGCCCGCCGACGACCGCCTCGATCACCAGACCGGCGAGGACGTACCCCGAGTTGCAGTACCGGCAGCCTTCGCCGGGTGCGAAATTCGGTGCCCGGTAAGCGAAGTTGGGCAGATGGTCGCGGGTGTTCACGACCGAGTACACCGGCCTGTCGACCCACAACGCCTCGTAGCTCTCGCCCGCCTCTTCGTCGGCGTCGTCGGCTATGCCGGAGGTGTGCGTGAGCAGGTGCCGCGTGGTCGCCTCGGGCGCGATCACCGTTCCGGTGAGATCGATGATCTCGCCGATCGGACGATCCAGGTCGAGGTGCCCCTGCTCGGCCAGTCGCAGTGCGGCGATCGCGGTGACGACCTTGGTGATCGACGCCGTGTCGTACCGGATGTCCGGCGCGTTCGGCACCGACCAGCGTCGGCTGGCCAGGCCGTATCCGCGTTCGAACAGCGTCTCGTCGCCGCGGCGGATCAGCACGACCCCGGAGAAGCGGTCCTCCCCGGCCCGTTCGGTCAACCAGGCGTCCAACTCGGCGAAATCCATGTGCCGACGGTAACGACGGCGGGTTCGCGAGTCGCGCGAGTTCCGTTGGCCGGAACGGCTACTTCTTGCGGGTCTCCAGCTTGAGCCGCAGCGCGAGACCGGCCTTCACCGCGAGCATGACCGGCTTCCACAGGAGGCCGGGGTGACGGTCCGCGAGGTAGCGGTAGGCACTGTCGTGATGCGCGCGCAGCATCTTTTCCGAAGCCTGCGAAGTCGAATGCCCGCCGATGTGCATGACGCTGGATGAAGGCGCGTACACGTTCAGCCAGCCGGCGCGGGTCAGCCGCTCACCGAGGTCGACGTCCTCGAAGTACATGAAGTAGCGCGTGTCGAACCCGTCGACCGAGTCGAACGCCTCGCGGCGGAACAGCTGGCAGGACCCGGAAAGCCAGCCCGCCGTGCGCTCGGCGGGAGTGCCGGTCTCCTGGCGGTACTGGCGCGTCCACGGGTTGCCCGGCCAGATCTTGCCGAACGCCGCGTGCCCGATCCCCCGGCCGAACGACGGCAGCAGGCGAGCCGACGGGTAGACGGTCCCGTCGAGGTCGTGGATCAGCGGCCCGAAAGCACCCCCGCGCGGCCAGCGCTCGGCGACCTCCAGCAACGCGTCGAGCGAACCGGGTTCCCATTCGAGGTCCGGATTCACCACGACGATCCAGCCGTAGCTGTCGTCCAGCGCCGCGACACCGCGGTTGGCGGCCGTGCCGTAACCGACGTTCTCGCCGATGCTGACCAGCTTGACGTTGTCCCGCAGGGCGGCCTTCTCGGGCGCGCCGTCCGTGGAGTCGTTGTCGGCGACGACGACCTGGACATCCCGGTCCGTCGCCTTCTCGAGCGTGTCGAGGAACTTCTCGAGGGTTTCGCCGGGGAAGTACGTCACGGTCACGACGGCGAGCCCGTCGCCGTAGCTGGGGTGCTCAGTCACGCGGCCATTGTCCACCCGTCACCGAACGCGACTCCGGCCCCCACCCCGTCCAGCACAATTTGCTCCGAAGCAACTATGCGTATTCGCTCGAACACACTCCGCGATCAAGATCGGGAAGAATGGATTGATGCCCGTGCACGCCTTCACCGACGAGTCAGTGCGCGAGAGCTGAATGCCCTACTTCTGCCCGGCGCACGGGAGCTGCATTTCAAGAAGGAGAAGGAACCGCGCCGCAGACAACTGATCAGCCGGATCACCACTCTCGAACGTGGGGTCATGCACCCGCAAGACGGAAGTAAACGCCAGACAGAGATGTCTCGAGGCCGCCGTCGGCGATCTGCTCGCCAAGAACGCTCGCCGGCTCGTCCTCGGCTCCAGAGACCATCGCGATGTCCACGACCGCAGGACCTTGCAGCGCGCCTTGGTGTGGATTTCCGACGCGGGCGGCTGGTGTTTCGGCGCGGGCGGAAATTGGCGCCGCAAGCGGTCATCGACCTGGAGAAAGCGAAAAGCCCGTGAGACGACCGTCCGGACGCGTCACGAGCTTTCATACTCGGCCCCACGGGGACCTCGCACAGCGAACTATACCCCAATCCTGGCCAACTGCTCGTCAGAGGGACCGGTGAGAGCTGAGGGGCCCATACCCGCGTCCGACACGGCGAAGGGGCGCCTTCCCTGCATCTGACGAGAGCAAAGTCCCCTTCAGCCCGCCCGCCGCTGCGCATGCCGGTGCCAAGCCTTCGCGTAAGCCTCCCGATGACGCTCCGCTGTCGTCGCCCACGAGAACTCCTTCGCCCGCCGCTGCGCGGCTTCGGCCAGCTCCGCCCGCCGCGACGGGTCGTCGAGCAGTTCCGAGATGGCCGCGGCGACGTCCCCGGCGCCGACACCGCAATAGGCGACCGCGTCCCCGCCGACCTCCGGCAGCGAGAGCCGTCGTGTCGTGAGCACGCTCGCGCCGCATGCCATCGCCTCCAGCACCGGCAGCCCGAACCCCTCGCCGAGGCTCGGGTAGGCGACCAGTTCGGAGCCACCGAGGAAACCGGCGAGCGTGTCGAACGGCAGATAGCCGGCGCGGATCACCCGCAGCCGGTGCGGCACGGCGTCCAGCGCGCGCTCGACCTGCGAATCCCAGCCCGGCTGACCGGCCAGCACCAGCGCGGGCGGGTTCGGCCTGCCGATCACGGCGTGTGCGAAGCCGCGGATCAGCGCGGGCACGTTCTTACGCGGTTCCAGCGCGCCGAGGAAGGCGACGTACGGCGTCTTCCCGAGTCCGACGGCCTTTCGCGCGGCCTCGATCTCGGCGGGCGACGGCGGATGGAACCGATCCGGTTCGACGCCGTGGTGGATGATCTCCAGCTCGGCCGTCCGCGCCTGGCCGACGCGCCCCAGCTCAGCCGCCGTCGCGATGCTCGGCACGACACACAGCGTCGCGCGGCGAAGCGCCGTCGCGGTCCAGGCGCGGAAGAAGCGCGCCTTCACCGAAGAGTGCAGGATCGCATCGGTGAAGAAGGTCGCGTCGTGCAGCGTCACCACCGATGCGGCCGGGCTGGCCAGCGGCATCGTGTAGTGCGGCGAGTGGACGACGTCGGCGGCGAGCCGGCGGACCAGCCGGGGCAGCGTCGCCTGCTCCCAGGTCAGCCGCGCGGTCCGGGTCGAAGTCGACGGCGAGGTGGGCACGATCCGCGCATCCGGCGCCAGGCGGTCGTACAACACCGCGTCCCGCGGCTGACAGACGACGGTGATCCGCGCGCCGTCCGCGTCCAGTGCCGCGACCAGCGAATCCACGTAGCGACCGACGCCACCCCTGTCCGCCGGGACGGCTGTCGCGTCGATCAGCACGCGAGGGTCATCGGTCACCCTCGCAGAGTACGACGGCATCCCGCCCCGGTGGTGGGGAACCGGCAGATTCTCTCCAGGCAAGGAAGAACTCCGGCGACTCTTGCCAGGCGACCTAACGACGCAGGTGAAGGGCCCAAACAGCGGAAGCGGCACGCTGCCAGGTGAAGTCACTCGAACGGCTGAAACCGCTGTCACGCAGCGCTGCCGCTTGCTCCGAATGGTCCAGTACGTCACGCAGGGCGGCGGCAAGCGCTTGCGCGTCACCCACCGGTACGACGACGCCCGCTCCCCCGGCGACCTCGACCAGAGCCGGGACGGCCGAGTGCACCACCGGCACCCCCGCCGCCATCGCCTCGATCAGCGGCAGCCCGAACCCCTCCGCCCGGCTCGGCATCGCCAGCACGGACGCGCCCCGCAACGCGAACGCCAGTTCCGCGTCGCTCACCTTCCCCAGCAGCCGGACGTCCGCGCCGTGCTCACGCGCCAGCGCACCCGGATCGATTCCGCCCCAGCCCGGTTGCCCGGCCAGGACCAGCGGCACCCCGATCCGGCCGGCGGCGTCGATCAGCACGTCGACGCCCTTGCGTGGCTCGATCGTCCCGATCGCCAGCACGTAACGCCCGGGCAGCGCGACCTCGGCGAACTCGGTATGCGGCCGAACCCCGTGTGGAATCACGCGAAGCGGCACGGAGACCGGCACCAGCCCCGCGAGTTCGTCCGCGATCGCTCGTGTCGGCACGGTCAGCGCGGTCGCCCGCGACGCGGCGCGCGCGATCACCGCCTTGTGCCACGAGACTCCGCGCGGCGTCAGCGTCTCGGGATGCGTCCACGGCACGGTGTCGTGCACCGCGACCGACAGCGTCCGCCCCTTCGGCACCCGGGCGGGCGCGAGGGGTGTCGGCGCGTGCACCGCGTCGCCGCCCGGCCACCACGGCAGGCCCAGCTGCCAGGCCGCGATCAGCGCCCGGGGCGGGATCGGCAGCACGCGCGGCCCTTCGACCCCCTCGACGAACGCGGCGTCGACGTCGGGATGCCGCGCGACCACGCTCGACACCGTCCAGCCCGGCGGCGCGGTCTCGGCGAGCGCCCGCAGCAGCTCGCCGGTATAGCGGCCGGTCCCGCCGGGGACGGGCGCCAGCAGCTGCTCGGCGAGCACGACCAGTTCGGGCATGGTCTCTATTCTCTCTGGCATGACCGCCGCCGAGCCCAGCACCACCGTCGTCGTGGTCACCTGGCGCGGCGCCGCGCACGTCACCGCCTGCCTCGACGCCCTCGCCGCGCAGTCCCGTCCGCACCGCACCCTGGTCGTCGACAACGCCTCCGACGACGGAACGGCCGCGCTCCTCGCCGCTCACCCGTCGAAGCCCGAGGTGCTCCGGCTGCGACGCAACACCGGTTACGCGGGTGCCATGGCCGCCGCACTGAACAAAGTGGACACTCCATTGATGGCATGGCTGAACGACGACGCCGCGCCCGCCGCGGAATGGCTCGCGAACTGCGAAGACACCCTCGCGAAAGCCCCGCTCGCCGCGGCCGTGAGCGCCCGGCTGACGCTGGCCGACGGGACCGTCCAGTCCACCGGCGTCCGCCTGACCGCCGACGGCCACGGCGCCGACCTGCCGGAACCCACCGGCGAGGTCTTCGGCTTCTGCGGGGGCGCGGCCGTGCTGAACGTCGAGGCGCTCCGCTCCGTCGGCGGCGTCCCTGCCTCCTATTTCTGCTACTACGAGGACACCGACACCGCGTGGCGCCTGCGCCTCGCGGGCTGGGACGTCGTCAGCGCCGACGCCGAGGTCACCCACCGGCATGGCGCGAGCACTCGGCCCGGTTCGGTCCAGTTCCACCGGTGGAATGAACGCAACCGCCTGCTGACCCTCCTCCGGTGTGCTCCGCGCGCGGTCGCGCTCCGCCAACTGCTGAAGTTCGCCGCGCTCACGCTCGTCCTATCCCTTCGAGGGAAACCGGAGGCGCCGAACTTTCGTCCGAACCTGCGGTACCGGGTGCTGGGTGAGGTCGCCGCCCGCCTGCCGCGCACGCTGCTCGAGCGGCGGGCCATCGGGCGGCGCGCGGCACTCGGCCGAGGCGCGGTCTGGGACGCGTGGGCAGGCAATTAAGCTTGCCCCAATCGAGAGCAGGGAGTACGGCTTTGGCGCAGGGGGAAACGCAACCGGTCGTCTCGGTGATCGTGGTGAACTTTCGCGGGGCCGCCGACACCGTCACCTGCCTGCGCGCACTGGCTGAACACGATTACCCGAACCTCGAGGTCATCTGCGTCGACAACGCCTCCGGCGGCACCGACGTGGCCGAGATCAAGGCCGCGGCCCCGGGCGTCAAGCTCGTCGAGTCCCCGGTGAACACCGGCTTCGCGGGCGGCTGCAACCTCGGCGCGAAGCACGCCACCGGCACCGTCCTCGCCTTCCTCAACAACGACGCCCGCCCGGCGCCCGGCTGGGCAGGCGCCGCCGTCGCCGAACTCCGCGCGCGGCCGACGGTCGCCGCGGTGGCCAGCAAGGTCCTCGACTGGGACGGCACCGGCACCGACTTCGTCGACGCGGGCCTGACCTGGTTCGGCATGGGCTACAAGCGGCACGCGGGCAGCCCGCTGGCCGACGTCCCGGCCGCCGAGCACGAGATCGCCAAGGACGTCCTGTTCGCGACCGGTTCGGCGATGTTCGTCCGCGCCGGGGTGTTCGCCGAACTCGGCGGGTTCGACGAGCGGTTCTTCATGTTCTACGAGGACGTCGATCTCGGCTGGCGGCTGAACCTGCGCGGCTGGCGCGTCCGGTACGTGCCGGAATCGCTGACCTACCACAAGCACCATGCCACGATGTCCACAGTGGACGCTCCGGACTCCGGCCGCGAGACGTTCTTGCTGGAGCGCAACGCTTTGGCCGCGCTGTACAAGAACCTCTCCGACGAGACACTGTCACGCGCGCTGCCGGCCGCGCTGGCGCTGGCCGTCCGCCGGGCGACCGCGCGCGGCGATCTCGACGCCACTCGGTTCGACCTCGCCAAGGGTGTCGGCCCGGCCGAAACCGGTCCGGTCGAGGTACCGCGGACGACGTTGGCAGGCGTACTCGCGATCGATCAGTTCGTCGAGCTGCTGCCGTCGCTCGCCGAGTCCCGCGCCATCGAGCAGGCTGCCCGCGTCCGTACCGACGCCGACCTCCTTCCCTTGCTGCGCAAGGCGTTGGAGCCCGCGTACCCGCTGCCGCGTTATCTCGCGGCGCACGACATCCTGGTCGAGACCTTCGGTATCGACGCGCTCTTCGGGCAGCGCCGCAAGGTACTGGTGATCACCGGCGACGCGATCACCGAGCGGATGGCGGGCCCGGCGATCCGCGCGTGGAACATGTCCGCGACCCTGGCCGCCGAACACGACGTCCACCTGGTGACGGTCAACCCTCTCGCCGACCCGCCGTCCGCGCCGTTCCAGGTCAGCGCGGCGACCCGGCGCGAACTGGAAGCCCCGATCGCGTGGGCCGACATCATCGTCCTGCAAGGCCACGTGCTGGAACTCGCGCCCTCGCTCAAGAAGCAGTACGCGCACAAGATCGTGGTCGCGGACCTGTACGACCCGATGCACCTGGAACTGCTCGAACAGGGCAAGGGTGTCCCCGACGACAAACGCGCCCTCGACCTCATCGGCGTCACCAAGGTCCTCGACGCGCAACTGGAACGCGGCGATTTCTTCCTGTGCGCGTCGGAACGTCAGCGCCACTTCTGGCTCGGGCACCTCGCCGCGATGGGCAGGCTCTCGCCGCGGCTCTACGACGCCGACCCGACCACCCAGTCGCTGCTCTCGATCGTCCCGTTCGGCCTGCCCCCTCACGCGCCGGTTCGCACCGGCCCCGGCCTCCGGTCCACTTTGGACGGTATTGGCGAGACCGATCACGTCGTGCTGTGGGCGGGCGGGGTCTACAGCTGGTTCGACCCGCTCACCCTGGTCCGCGCGATCGAGCGGCTGCGGCGGCGCCGCGGCGACGTCCGCCTGGTGTTCCTCGGGATGAAGCATCCCAACCCCGAGGTCACCGAGATGGACATCGGCGCGCGCACGATGCTGCTGTCCGACACGCTCGGCCTCACCGGCAAGCACGTGTTCTTCAACCAGCACTGGGTGCCGTACGAGGAGCGCCAGAACTGGCTGCTGGACGCGAATTGCGGCGTCACGACGCACTACGAGCATGTCGAGACGACGTTCGCGTTCCGCACCCGGGTGCTGGACTATCTGTGGGCCGGGCTCCCGATCGTCACCACCGACGGCGACTCGTTCGCCGACCTGGTCCGTGAGGAACGGCTCGGCGTCGTCGTCCCGGCCGAGGACGTGGACGCGCTGGCCGACGCGCTGGAAAAGGCGTTGTACGACGAGGAGTTCGCGGCGGGCTGCGTCGAACGGATGGCCGCGGTCGCCCGGCGTTACACCTGGCCGGAAGCGCTGAAACCACTGGTGGAATTCTGCCGGAACCCGCGTCCGGCGGCCGACAGACTACCCGGCTCCGCCGACCTCGTGCTCACCGAACCGGTGCGGGGCAAGGAAATGCTGCGTCGCGACGTCGACCTGATCCGCGAATACCTCGCCGATGGCGGACCGAAGGAACTCGTGCGGCGCGTCGGCGGCCGGGTGGTCAAGGTCGCCAAGCAGAGGCTCGGCCGTGGCTGACCGCCCCTTGCGCGTCCTGCTCGACGGGACCCCGCTTCTCGGTGCCAGGACGGGTATCGGCCGGTACACGGTCGCGCTGTCCGAAGAACTCGCGTCCATGTCCGAAGTGGACACTCGTGCGGTCGCGTTCACGTTGCGCGGCTGGCGGCGCCTGCGGAAGGTGCTGCCGCACGGCGTCCAGGCCCGCGGCATGCCCGTGGCGGCGCGGTTGCTGCGCAAAGCGTGGCTGCGTTCCCAGCTGCCGCCGGTGGAACTGTTCGCGGGCCCGACGGACGTCGTGCACGGCACCAACTTCGTCCTGCCCGGCCGGTTCCGCGCGGCCGGGGTGGTGACGATCCACGATCTGGCCTTTTTGGACGCTCCCGGGGAACTCGCGCCGAGCGATCACGAACTCCCGCGACTGGTCCGCCGGGGCGCCCGGCTCTCCGACGTGATCTGCACTCCCACCAACGCCGTCGCCGATCAGATCGCCGAACGGCTCGACGTCGACCGCCGCAAGATCGTGGTCACCCCGCTCGGCGTCAACCCGGCCTGGTTCACCGCGCGCCCGCCGGACCAGGAACGCCGCGAGGAACTCGGCCTTCCGGACAAGTATCTGCTCTTCGCCGGCGCCCCCGGGCCCCGCAAGGGCCTGCACTGGCTCCAGCAGGCGCACGAGGCCGCACCGGATCTGCCGGAACTGGTGTTCGTCGGCCCCGGCTCGTTCTCGGTGGGCTCACGTTCGCGACATGTCGGCTACCTGTCGGACGTGAACCTCCGAAGGGTCGTCGCCGGGGCGAGCGCGCTGGTGCTGCCGTCGCGAGACGAGGGCTTCGGGCTCCCGGTGCTGGAAGCGATGGCGTCTGACGTGCCCGTGGTGTGCACGGACATCCCGGCGCTGCGCGAGGTGGCCGGGAACTGCGCGAGCCTGGTCCCCTACGAGGACGTCGACGGTCTCGTGGAGGCTCTGCGGATCGCCGTCAGCGACCCGCACGCCGTCGCCACCTCGGCCGCGCGCCGCGCCCACGTCGCGAACTTCACCTGGCGCGCGTGCGCCGAACTCACCGTCGCCGCCTACCGCCAGGCCAGCACCCAGCACTGATCCCCCCTCGCGTTTCGTCCTCTAGTTGCGGTACTTGCACGCGCAACTACCGCAACTAGAGGACGAAACGCGGGAGTGTCAGGAAGCGAAGTAGGCCTTCAGCGCCTCGGACCAGTCCCGAAGCGGCGTCAGGCCAGCCTCACGCCAAAAGGCGTTCGACAGCACCCCGTATGCCGGGCGCACCGCCGGACGCGGAAACTCCGACGTCGTACAGGGCTTCACCCGCGCCGGATCCGCGCCCAGTTCCGTGAAGATCGCCCGCGCGAACCCGCACCACGTCGTCGACCCACCACCCGTACAGTGCAGCACTCGCTGCGACGGCCCCTGCCCGGAAGCGACCTTCCCGGCCAGTTCCAGCAGTCCGGCGGCGAGATCACGCGACCAGGTCGGCGAACCGGTCTGATCGTCCACAACGGACAGTTCTTCGCGTTCCTTCTCCAGCCGCGCCATGGTCTTAACGAAGTTCGAGCCGGTCTTGCCGTACACCCAGGACGTCCGCACGATCCAGGAACGGGCCCCCGAGCCGAGAACCGCGTCCTCGCCCGCCGCCTTTGTCCGGCCGTACGCGTTGAGCGGGCCCAGCAGGTCACCGGTCTCGTACGGTGAAGTCGCGTCGCCCGCGAAAACGTAGTCCGTCGACACGTGGATGAGCGGCACACCACGCGACGAGCACGCCGCGGCGAGCACCCGGGGACCGTCGGCGTTCACCGCGAACGCCCGCTCCTCATCGGTTTCCGCCGCGTCCACCGCGGTGTAGGCCGCCGCGTTGATCACCACCGGCGACGTCCCGGCCGCGCGTGCCCGGTCCGCCAGTTCGGTCACCGCGGCGACGATCTGGCCGGTGTCACGCAAGTTCAGCTCCGCCGACGACGGTGTCGCGGCGGCCGGCGCCAGCGCGGCGATGTCCTGCCCCAGTTGGCCGGAGCCACCTGGCACGAGAATATTCAGCAACTTCTCACGCTCCCGCATGGTTCTTCAGCGGCTCCCACCAGGACCGGTTGTCGCGGTACCAGGCGACCGTGTCGGCCAGACCGTCCTCAAAGGACCGCTGCGGTGCGTAGCCGAGTTCCCGCGAGATCTTGCCGATGTCGACCGAATACCGGCGATCGTGCCCCTTACGGTCCTCGACCGGCTCGACACTCTCCCAGTCGGCGTCGACAGCGCTCAGCAGCAGCCCGGTCAGCTCGCGATTGGTCAGTTCCGTGCCACCGCCGATGTTGTAGACCTCGCCCGGCCTGCCACCGTCGGCGACGAACTGGATACCGCGGCAGTGATCGTCCACGTGCAGCCAGTCACGCACGTTGAGCCCGTCGCCGTAGAGCGGGACCTTCTTGCCGTCGAGCAGGTTGGTCACGAAGAGGGGAATGACCTTCTCCGGGAATTGGTACGGACCGTAGTTGTTCGAGCACCTGGTGACACAGACAGGCAGGCCGTGGGTGCGGAAGAAGGAGCGCGCCAACAGATCCGAAGACGCCTTCGACGCCGAGTACGGCGAATTCGGTTCCAGCGCGTGGTCTTCGGTCCAGGATCCCTCGTCGATCGAGCCGTAGACCTCGTCGGTGGACACGTGGACGAACTTCCCGACCTCGGCTTCGAGCGCGCCCTGCAACAAGGTCTGCGTGCCGAGCACGTTGGTCAGCACGAAGTCGGCCGCCCCCGCGATCGAACGGTCCACATGGGACTCGGCGGCGAAGTGGACGACCAGGTCGATCCCCCGCATCAGCTCGTTGACCAGCGCGGCGTCACAGATGTCGCCCTTTTCGAACCGGTAGCGCGGGTTCTCGCGCACCGGCTCCAGGTTCGCCTCGTTGCCCGCGTAGGTCAGCTTGTCGAGTACGACCACCTCGGCGTCGGCGAGACTCGGGTACGCCCCGTTCAGCACCTGCCGGACGTAGTGCGAGCCGATGAATCCGGCACCTCCGGTGACCAGCACGCGCATCCCGCGTTCCTCCCTCTGCGACTTCCCTGACCAGCCGAGTGTGCACGACCGGGGCAACCTTCCACCAGCCTACGGACGTCTAACACAGGGGTCAGTAGAGTTGTGGAGTGGCACGCGTGTGCCCTGGGGAGATTCGTGGAGGACCGCACGTGACCGAGTGGCCCGGGCCACCCCTTCCGGCGCGCCGGAACGGCGGCCTCGTGGTGTTCGCCCGCCGTGGGGTGAAGGTCGTGTTCAGCCTGGTCTCCATCACGATCCTGGCGCTGACCTGGTGGGGCTGGCAGTTCATCGGCGACCCGTCGCAGGGTTTCGCGACCACGAACATCTTCGAGGACAACGGCCACCCGCCCGCGAAACCGCTGGACGGCGCGATCGACATCCTGCTCGTCGGCCAGGACAGCCGCACCGACGCGCAGGGCAACCCGCTGCCGCGCGAGGTCCTCGACATGCTGCACGCCGGTGTCTCCGACGGCGAGCGCCAGACCGACACGATGATCCTCGTGCACATCCCGCAGGACGGCAAGAAGGCGACCGCGATCTCCTTCCCCCGCGACTCGTGGGTCGAGATCACCGGCGGCTTCGGCAAGCACAAGCTCAACAGCGCGTACGTGTACGCCTACAACGACACGTCGAAGACGCTGCAGCAGCAGGGCAACTCGGATCTCAAGGACGTCGACGCCAAGGCGAAGGACGCGGGCCGCAAGAACCTGATCGCGACGCTGGAGAAGTTCATCGGCAAGCCGAAGATGATCGACCGGTACGCCGAGGTGAACCTGTCGAGCTTCTACGAGATCACCAAGGCGATCGGCGGCGTCGAGGTGTGCCTGAACGGGCCGGTCAAGGAACGGAAGTCCGGCGTCGACCTGCCGGCCGGGCGGCAGACCGTCGAGGGCGTCCAGGCGCTCGCGTTCGTCCGCCAGCGGTACGACCTGCAAAATGGCGACCTGGACCGGATCGCGCGCCAGCAGGCCTTCCTGTCTGGGCTGGCGAACAAGATCCTGTCGTCCGACGTCCTGATCAACCCGGTGAAGATCGCGGACCTCATCGACGCGGTGAAGAAGTCGGTCGTGCTGTCGGCAGGCTGGGACCTGCCGGAGTTCGCCGCGCAGATGCGTGGGCTGACCAGCGGAAACGTCGAGTTCCACACGATACCGACTCAAGGTGACGCGATGATCGGCGGCGCCGCCGTGCTCCGGGTGGACCCGGCGCAGGTGCAGGCCGAGGTCACCCGCCTGACCTCCGACGGGCAGACGGCGCCCGCCGAGACCCCGGCCAAGCTGCCGGGCGCGGAAGCGGTGACGGTCGAACTGTTCGACGGGTCCGGCTCCCCCACCCTGGCCACCGAGACGCGGAATCTCTTGCAGGGCAAGGGTTTCAAGTTCGCGGCCGATACCAAGCTCAGCACCCGCAACTCCACGGTCGTCCGGTACGCGCCGGGCGACGAGGACGCGCTCGCCCTGATCAAGCAGGTCTTCGGCACCGCGGTGCAGGCCGAGGCGGATCGCGACGTCGCCCCGGGCAAGGTGCGGGTCCTGCTCGGCAAGGACTTCAAGGGCGCGTCCGCCGGTGGCCCGGCCACCGCCCCGTCGAAGACGTCATCCCCGTCGCAGCCCGCACAGCCGCCCTCCAGCGCTCCGGCGGCGCCCACCACGACGCCGATCGTCGCGGGCGATGTGCCCTGCGTCAATTAATGGCCGGGTACTCAGCGTGGCCGACCTCGCGGTGGCCTAGCCTTCTCCTACGATCGGATAAGCGGGCACCCCAGGGGAGGTGAGCAGGGATGGACAGCGAGGACAAGGACGCGGATGAGCGTTCTGAGCAGTTGGACGCCGAAGACTCACAGCCGCAGGAAGACACCACCTCGGATACCGAGAGTGATGAAAAGCCCCCGTTCGTCCCGACGCCGTACCCGCGCGACACGCTCCCCCAGCCGTCTGCCCCACTCGAGGACGAAGCGGTCTCGGGTGTGCTCGCCGTGCCCGAGCGCCCGCCGCGCCGCGCCGGCCGGATCACCCGGCGGATCGCACTCGGCCTCGTGTCGCTGCTCGCCCTAGGCACGACGGGCTACGCGTACGTCACCAAGGACCAGCTACAGAACAACGTCCCCACGACGAACGCGCTGAGCAAGGCGGACGATCCCGCCGCGCCGCCCGCCGACGACGGCGCGAACGACATCCTCCTGGTCGGCAGTGACGCGCGCACCGACGCGCAGGGCAATCCGCTGCCGCTCAAGGTCCTCAAGGAGTTGCGCACCGAGGAGAAGCCGGGCGTCAACACCGACACCATCATCATCCTGCGCATTCCGAAGAACGGCGGGAAGCCGTCCGGTATCTCGATTCCGCGCGACACCTGGACCGACATCCCCGGCCGCGGCCCGAACAAGATCAATTCGGCGTACGGCGTCGCGAAGGCCAACTACGCGAACGCGCACCGCGGTGAGCCCGACCAGGCGAAACTCGAACGCGATTCCGACCAGGAGGGTCGCAAGGCACTGGTCCAGACCGTCCAGGACCTGACGCAGATCCGCGTCGACCACTACGCCGAGGTCAACCTGCTCGGGTTCTATCTGCTGACCGAAGCGCTGGGCGGGGTCAAGGTCTGCCTGAACCATTCCACCGAGGACAAGGACTCCGGCGCGAACTTCCGGCGCGGCGAGCAGACCGTCTCGGGCGGGGAGGCACTTTCCTTCGTGCGCCAGCGGAAGAACCTGCCGCGCGGCGACCTCGACCGCATCGTGCGGCAGCAGACCTTCCTGTCCTCGGCGCTGAACCAGGTGCTCTCGGCGGGCACGCTCACCAGCCCGTCGACGATGGCGGGCCTGACGGACGTCGTGCGCCGGTCGATCGTCCTCGACGAGGACCTGGACCTGCTGGAATTCGCGCAACAGGCGAAGGGGATCGCGTCGGGCGACCTGACGTTCACGACCATCCCGGTGGTGAACGTCAACGGCCGCAGCGCGGACGGCCAGAGCATTGTCGAGATCGACCCCGCCGCCGTGCGGGCTTTCGTCTCCGGCCTGGTGGGCCGGGGCGGTGGCGGCGGGGCGTCCGGCGCGGCTCCCCTGCTCGCCGCGTCGAGCGTTCCCTGCGTCAACTAGCGTTGGGGGCGTGAGCCTCACCGAACTGCTGCTGCGACCCCTGCTCGGGTCGCCCGCGAAACCGCTGATCACGCACTACGACGACAAGCAGGGCAGCCGGGTCGAACTGTCCGTGGCGACCACGGTGAACTGGGCAGCCAAAACGGCGAACTGGCTGGTCGACGAGTTCGACGTCGAACCGGGCGACGAGGTCGCCGTGGTGCTGCCGCCGCATTGGCAGACCGCCGGCGTCCTGCTGGGCGCGTGGTGGTGCGGTGCCAGGGTGGTGACCGAGACCGCGGGCGCGCGGGTGGCGTTCGTCGTGCCGGGCGGCGTCTCCGACGCGGCCGCGACGGCCGTCGTCTCACTGCACCCGATGGGCCTCGGGCTGCCCGCCGGTTCCGTGCCCGACAGGGCCATGGACTACCTGACCGAAGCCCGACTTTCGGGCGACCAGTTCAGCCCGCTGTCGCCCATTCCCGGTGACACTCCGGCGCTGGGTTCGTCCACTGTGGACGAGGTGCTGGCCGAAGCTCGTTCCCGCGCTTCCAGCCTGGGCCTGTCGGCCGACGATCGCGTTCTGTCCACTGTGGAATGGACCGGCAAGGAAGGCATTCTCGCGGGATTCCTGACGCCGCTCGCGGCCGGTGCGCATCTGGTCCAGGTGACCGACGCGGATCCGGCCAAACTCGCTTCCCGGCGCGAAGCGGAGCGGACGACCGCGGATCTCTCCTCCTGAAGTGTTATGAACGGACCTTTTATAACAGAATTTGTTATAAAAGGTCCGTTCATAACAGGCACGGGGCCTCAGGCGTCCTGAAGCTGCTTCGCCTCACGCTTGCGTCCGAAGAGCATGTGGTCGAGCGACAGCTTTCCGGCGTTGAAGCCGAGCGCGAGCCCGGCCACCGCCAGGACGAGGACGAGTTCGTAACCACCCTGACCGGTCAAGCCGTTGTCGAGGTGCACCGAGAGCAGCGCGCCGACGGAAACCACGACGAAGCCGAGGCCCACCAGCGGCGTCAAGAAGCCGACGATGAACAAGATGGCTCCCACGATCTCCACCGCGATCGCGAAGATCGCCGCGAGCGTCGGCAGCGGGATTCCTGTCTGCTCGAAGAACTTCGCGGTGCCGTCGATCCCGTTTTCCCACTTCTGCAGGCCGTGTGCGAGGAAGACGACACCGACACCGATCCGGCCCAGCAGGAGGGCGACATCCTTGAAACGAGCGAACATCGGGTATCAGCTTTCTGATCGGTGAATATTCAACTTACCGGGATCAAGGTAAGGCACCGGACGCCTCCGACGGCACCTCCGGAGCGTGATCGACAGGTACCCGACAGGAACCGGCCCCCGGACGGCGGCATGTCCTCTGTGGAAGGACGTGGCTGTTATTCCCCCGTACGGCCGCCGTTGTCCCAGGCGCCCGGCGGGCAGAATCCCGTGCGTGACGGATGAACGTCTGGTCGGACCGCGTGCTGTATCCGAGCGACGTCGAGTCCGCCGGACTGGCTTTCCGCGGCGACGGCTCCGGATGGTCTCGTTGGAGCACCGAGTTCGACTGGCCCTCAAATTACACCGCGTCCTCGGCAGCACATGGTCGAACGACAGCGTCATGCGGCACGACGTCGAATCCGACGAGAAGGAAGCATCCGTGGTCGAAGTCGGCTACGCGATCGCGCCCGGCGAAGATCCCTTCGGCAACCCGGTGACCCTAGTCTTGCTGGACGATCACCTCGCGGTTTCGCCTGGGTCGAGAAACCGGAATCGCTCAGCGGTCTGTCCGCCGCTGCTCCGAGGCCAGACCCGTCCAGCCCCCGCTGACGGCCAGCACCGCGAGCACTCGCTCGGCCTGCTCGGCGAACCCGGCCAGATCCGCGTGCAGCAACGCGATCCGCTCGGCGTCGAGCGGGACCTCGTCGTCGGCCCACAGCTCGATCACCGTGCTGACGGTCCACACGAGGAACTGGATGATCCGGATGAACTCCGCGGACGGCTCGTCGACGGCCTTGCGGTAACCCGTTTCGATCTCGTCGCAGGCCGCGACCAGCTCACGCAGCGGCTTGACAACGTCGGCCGCCGTCCCGTCCCACCCGGCCGACGGCCACGTGCGATCCCCGAGCTCGAGCCACAACCGCCAGCCGGCGATCAGCTCGGCCTCGTCGTGCGGTGTCCACGACACCGGAGCGGACCAGAACATCCTTCGAGAGTGACACCGTCGGCCCATGATCGCCGTACTTCCATGAAGCATCTCACCGCCTACGGCCTTCCCCCTCCGCAATTCGTCCTCTAGTTGCGGTCGTTGAGCGTGCAACCACCGCAACTAGAGGACGAATTGCGGACGTCCTGAAGCGCGTGACGGCGTCGGGAGAATCAGCCCTTGAGCAGGGCGCGGGCCATGACCATGCGCTGGATCTGGTTGGTGCCTTCGTAGATCTGGGTGATCTTCGCGTCGCGCATCATGCGCTCCACCGGGAAGTCGCGCGTGTAGCCCGCGCCGCCGAAAAGCTGCACGGCGTCGGTCGTCACCGACATCGCGATGTCCGACGCGTAGGCCTTCGCCGCCGCGGCCATGTAGCCGCCGCGCTTGTCGCCTCGTTCGGTCGCCGCGGCGGAGGCGTAGACGAGGTTTCGGGCGGCCTCGATCTTGATGCCCATGTCGGCCAGCATGAACTGGACGCCCTGGAACTCCGCGATCGCCTTGCCGAACTGCTTGCGCTCCTTGACGTATGCGATGGACGCGTCGAGCGCGCCCTGCGCGATGCCCAGCGCCTGCGCGCCGATGGTCGGACGGGTGTGGTCGAGGGTGCGCAGCGCGGTCTTCAGGCCGGTACCGGGCTCGCCGATGATGCGGTCGGCCGGGATGGTGCAGTTCTCGAAGTGGATCTCGCGGGTCGGCGAGCCCTTGATGCCGAGCTTCCGCTCCTTCGAGCCGACGGTGAAACCGGGGTCGTCCTTGTGCACGACGAACGCGGAGATGCCGTTGGCCTTCTTCTCGGCGTTCGGGTCGGTCACCGCCATCACGGTGTACCAGGACG
The DNA here is from genome assembly GCF_001953865.1 of Amycolatopsis coloradensis. Lineage (GTDB taxonomy): Bacteria > Actinomycetota > Actinomycetes > Mycobacteriales > Pseudonocardiaceae > Amycolatopsis > Amycolatopsis coloradensis. The sequence continues at coordinate 303,258 of NZ_MQUQ01000012.1, read as the reverse complement.
ATTCACCCGCGTTGGTGATCCAGCACTTGGTGCCGTTCAGCACCCAGTGGTCGCCGTCGAGCTTCGCGCGGGTACGCATCGACGCGGTGTCCGAGCCGGCTTCGCGCTCCGAAAGGGCGTACGACGCCGAGGCATCGCCGGAGGCGATCGACGGCAGCACCAGCTTCTTGAGGTCTTCCGACGCCGCAAGGATGATCGGGACCGTGCCCAGCTTGTTGACCGCCGGGATCAGCGACGCCGACGCGTCGACGCGCGCGACCTCTTCGATCACGATGCAGGCGGCGATGGCGTCCGCGCCCTGGCCGTCGTAGGCCTCTTCAATGTGGACGGCGTTGAAACCCGACTTGACCAGCGCGTTGTACGCCTCGATCGGGTAGCGCTCGTCCTCGTCGACCTCGGCCGCGTACGGCTCGATTTCCTTTTCCGCCAAGGCACGGACCGCGGCCCGCAGCTCTTCGTGCTCCTCGGCAAGCTGGTACAGACCCGGGCCGTCAGACACCTTTGTCACCTCTTCTAACGCGAATGAGAGTTCGACCGATGTTAGCGCTCGTTCACATTGTGCGACATCGCGAGCGCTTGTGTCTTTGACCGCAAAGTCCGTACGTTCGAGTGATGCAGCTCACTCCGTTCCCCCGGTCGCTCGACTATCCCGAGGTCCCGGTCGGCTCGGTGCTGGCCGGCGCCGCTGCTCGCTGGGGCTCCCGCACGGCCTTCGCCCACGGAGACCAGAGCCTCACCTTCGCCGAGACGTACAGCGCGGCCTGCCGGTTCGCGAACGCGCTGCGTGCCGAGGGCATCGGAAGAGGCGACGTCGTCGCGCTCCACCTGCCGAACTGCCTGGCGTACCCGGTCGCGTACTACGGGACGCTGCTCGCGGGCGCCACCTTCAGCCCGGCGAACCCCCTGCTCCCGCCGGAAGACCTCGCCTTCCAGCTGACCGACGCGGGGGCGGTCGCCGCCGTCACCGTCGGGCCGGTCGCACGCGTGCTCGCTTCGATCCGTGATCGGACCTCGGTCCGGTTGAGCATCGTCGTTCACCCGCCCGAGGGACTGAACGAAGGCGAGGTCGAGTTCGCCGAGTTCCACTCCGGTCACTCCGACGAGCGACCTGACGTGGACATCGACATCTACCGCGATCTCGCCCATCTGGCGTACACCGGCGGCACCACCGGTCGTTCGAAGGGTGTCTGCCTGCCGCATCGGAACGTGGTGGTCAACAGCCTCCAGAGCTCCTGCTGGCGACTGGGCGCGGTGCCCGCGCTCGACGCGTCAGGCGAGGTGGTCGTCGAGCAGCTCGGCGGCCCGGACGAATGGCCGTCCCGGATCGGCACCGGGATCGCCCTCAACCTGACGCCGTGGTTCCACGCCATGGGCACCATCGCCGCGCTCAACGTCCCGCTGCTCGACGGCGGAACCATCGTCCTCCACGACCGCTTCGACCCGGCCGCGTACGTGGCCGACGCCGAGATGCTGCGGGTCACCACCATCGGCGGGGCGCCCGCGCTGTTCGCCGCCCTGCTCGCGTGCCCCGAGTTCCACACGGCCGACCTGTCGTCGGTCCTGACCATCGGCTCCGGCGCGGCGCCGATGCACCACGAGATGATCCGTGCCCTTCAGCACCGCTTCCCCGGCGTGCTCGTCATCGAGGGCTACGGCCTCACCGAGGTCACCATGGGCGCGGTCATCGCGCCGTCCTCTCGCTCCGCCACGCGCAAGGTCGGCTCGGTCGGCCTGCCGTTACCGAACACCGAGATCAAGATCGTCCCGGCGGAAGGCGGGGAGGATCCGTTGCCCTCCGGGGAACGCGGCGAAGTGTGCCTGCGCGGGCCGCAAGTGATGACCGGCTACCGCAACCGCACCGAAGACACCGCGGCCGTGCTCGTCGACGGCTGGCTGCACACCGGCGACATCGGCGTCCTCGACGAGGACGGCTACCTGTCCATTGTGGACCGCAAGAAGGACATGCTGCTGTACAAGGGATATAACGTGTTCCCGCGGGAGCTCGAAGAGCTGCTGATCACCCTGCCCGGCGTGTCCGCGGCGGCCGTCGTCGGCAAACCGGACACCGAGGTCGGCGAACTGCCGGTCGCGTTCGTGGTCCGCAGCGACGAGAACGTCACCGCGGATCAGCTCATGGCCGCGGTCAGCGAGCGCGTGCTGCCGTACAAACGACTACGGGCGATCCACTTCGTCGACCAGATCCCGGTTTCGGCCGCCGGGAAGGTACTGAAGCGGGAACTACGGAAGCAACTCGCCGACGGAACCCCAGCGCGTTTCGTCCTCTAGTTGCGGTGGTTCGTCGTCGAACTACCGCAACTAGAGGACGAAACGCGGTCAGTCTTCGACGCGTTTGCGCAGGGCCGCGTCCTTGTCGAGCACCAGCTGCTCGAGGTCCGCCTGGAACCGCGCCATCTTCGCCTGAAGTCCCTCGTCGGACGCGGCGAGGATGCGGACCGCGAGCAGGCCCGCGTTCCGTGCCCCGCCGACGGAAACCGTCGCGACCGGGACCCCGGCGGGCATCTGCACGATCGAGAGCAGCGAGTCCATGCCGTCGAGGTACTTCAGCGGCACCGGCACCCCGATCACCGGCAGCACCGTCGCCGACGCGACCATGCCCGGCAGATGCGCGGCGCCCCCGGCACCGGCGATGATCACGCGCACGCCGCGCGAAGCGGCCGACGTCGCGTAGTCGAGCATCCGCTGCGGAGTGCGGTGCGCCGAGTAGACGCCGACCTCGTACTCGATGCCGAACTCGGCCAGCGCCTGCCCGGCCGCTTCCATCGTCGGCCAGTCCGAGTCGCTGCCCATGATCAGGCCAACCTGCGGCGACATACTCATTACTCCTAGTGGATCTCGTAGCCGTCGAGCCAGACGGCGTGGGAAAGCCAGTGCGCGGACAGCAGCGCGCGGTCGCGCAGCTCCTCCATGCGTTCGCCGACGAAATTGACGTGGCCGAGTTTGCGGCCGGGACGCTCTCCCTTGCCGTACAGGTGGACGTGGATGTCCGGGTATCGCGCGAACAGGTGGTGCAGGCGTTCGTCCGGGCCCATCGCGGGGGCCTCGGGGGCGCCGAGGACGTTCGCCATCACGCAGGCGGGTGCGATCAGGTCGGTCGCCCCGAGCGGGTAGTCGAGCACGGCGCGCAGGTGCTGCTCGAACTGCGAGGTGCGCGAGCCGTCCTGCGTCCAGTGTCCCGAGTTGTGCGGACGCATGGCGAGTTCGTTGACCAGCAGGCCTTCGTCGGTCTCGAACAGCTCGACGGCGAGCAGCCCGGTCACGTCCAGCGTCGCGGCGATCCGCAGCGCGAGGTCCTGCGCCTCCTGCGTCCGCGCGTAGCTCAGGCCCGGCGCGGGCGCGAGCACCTCGGTGTTGATCCCGCCGGACTGCACGGTCTCCACCACCGGCCACGCCGCGCCCTGCCCGAACGGCGAACGGGCCACCAGCGCGGAGAGCTCGCGCCGCATGACGACCTTTTCCTCGACCAGCAAAGGAGTTCCGGCGTCGAGGAGTTCGGGCACGGTCTCGCGCGCCTGCTGCGCGGTGTCGAGCATCCAGACGCCGCGGCCGTCGTAGCCACCCTGCGCCGCCTTGAGTACCACGGGCCAGGAGTGTTTGTCACCGAAGGAGATCACGTCGTCCGTGGAAGACACTTCGGCGAATTCGGGGCCGGGTATCTCGAGTCCGGCCATCATCTCGCGCATGACGAGTTTGTTCTGCGCCATCGACAACGCGGCCGGATCGGGCCGGATGGTGACGCCTTCCATCGCGAGCGTGAGCAGGTGCTCGCCGGGAACGTGCTCGTGGTCGAAGGTCAGCACGTCGACCCCGGCGGCGAACGAGCGCAGCGCTTCGAGGTCGGTGTGGTGCCCGTGCACGACCTCGCCCGCGACGAGGCCGGCGGATTCGTTCTCCCCGGCGGCCAGCACGCGCAGGGATTGGCCGAGGGAGATCGCCGCCTGGTGGGTCATCCTGGCCAGCTGTCCGCCGCCAACCATGCCCACGATCGGAAAACCGGTTCGTTTGTCCATAACGGAGGTCAGATTACTTGGCCGCTACCGCCGCGACCTGGGCGGACCCGCGTCGCAGCTCTCGCACGGCCAGTCCTGTGATGGCGATCGCAGCCGCGAGCACGTAGCCGTTGCCGATCAGCGACCAGCCCGGTCCCCAGCCGAACTCGGTGTCGCCGCCGTTGGGCACGAACATGATCACGCCGCTCGCGAACAGCACCACGACACCCGCGGCCGGAACCCACGATCGGCGGAGGACGAGCAGGACGAGCAGCGGCACCGTCCACACCCAGTGGTGTGACCAGGACACCGGCGAGACCGACAGTCCGTAGAACGCCGTCACCAGCAGTGCGCCGACCGGGTCACCGCGGCGGTGCAGGCGCACGACCAGCCAGACGGCGGGAACGGCCAGGACGGCGGCGACCGCGATGGCCACCGTCAGCGACCACGGCGCGAGTTCCGAGGCGCGGTTCACCAGCCCGTTGAGTGATTGGTTGAAGATCCAGTGCACGGAGCCGACCCGGCTGGGATCGGTCGCCGATTCCGTCCAGAACCGGAAGGCGTCGCCGGGGATCACCGCGAACATCACGGCTTCGAGCACGACGAACGTGCCGAGCGCCCGTAGCGCGTCCTTCCAGCGGCCGGTGAACAGCAGATGCGGCACGAAGATCAGCGGCGTCAGCTTGATCGCGGCCGAAATCCCGATCAGCACCCCGGCCCAGCGCGAACCACGCGCCGAAAGCACCAGGGCGTCGAGGACGATCAGCGCCATCAGGATGAGGTTGATCTGGCCGAGGAAGATCGTCTTCCAGACCGGCTCCAGTGCCAGCGCGCCCGCCGTCGCCAGCGGCAGAACCCACCATCGGGTGATCGGGGCACCGCAGGCGCGGGCGACCACGGAGATCACGACACTCAGGCAGACGACCGACAGCGCGCCGACGACTCCCCAGGTCAGCCCGGCCGGAACGATCGCGAGCGGCAGGAACAGCGGCGCCGCGGCCGGGGTGTAGGTGAACGGCAGCAGCACCCACGGCGGCAGTGTCGTCAGCGCCTCGCGGGTGTAGAGCGGTTCGCCTTTCAGCAGGGTGAGGGCACCGGCGCGGTAGACGGCGCTGTCCGCGCCGAGGTGCCATTCACCGAGCAAGGCCACGACGCCCAGCACGAGCATCGCCAGGGCGAGCGCACCCGCCAGCGCGACCCCGACGAGCCGTGGCTCAGCCGCCGGTCGCGACTTCAGCATGCTCGCCGTCGTCCCCGGCTCCCACACGCCGCTTCCGGCGCAGATACCACCAGCGCCCGGCCAGCGCGAGCGCCAGTACCAGCGGCATGAGGATGTACGCGCTGCCGAGGATGTTCTCCCACACCTTCCAGTGCAGCTCGACGTTGCGGCCGTTCGGCAGGATCAGCAGCACGCAGCTGATGAAGACGAAGAACACCGCGAACGTGCCCAGCCAGCGTTTCCACGCGGTGGCGGGCGTGGTCTTCGGCAGCCGCGAGACCAGCAGCACGACCAGCGGCGCCACCCAGACCCAGTGGTGGGTCCAGGAGATCGGCGAAATCAGCAGGATCCAGAACGCCGTCACGAGCATCGCCGCGAGCGCCTGGCCCTTGCGGTGGAAGCGCAGCACCAGCCAGATCGCCGGGATCGCGAGCAGCGCGCCGATCCCCATCGCCGCCTTCGACGCCCAGGGCGCGAGCTCGGTGAAGCGGTTCATCAGCGCGTTCAGCGACTGGTTGCCCGCCCAGTGCACCGGGCCGATGCGGCCGGTGTCGGGCAGCGTGTAGGTCCAGTAGCGCGCCGCGTCGTGCGGGATGATCAGGAACATCAAGCCCTGCATCACGACGAAGGTGACGAGTCCGCGGATGGCGTCCATGCGGCGGCCGGTGATGAACAGATGTCCCAGGAAGACGATCGGGGTGAGCTTGACCGCGGCCGCGACGCCGACCAGCACCCCGCCCCAGCGGCTGCCCCTCGCCCCGATGACCAGGATGTCGAGCATCACGAGCGCCATCAGGATGAGGTTGATCTGGCCGAGGAAGATCGTGCGCCACACCGGCTCGAGACCGAGGAACACCAGGAAGAAGGCGATCGTCGACCGCGCGGGCGAGGCCCACCAGCGGGGTCCGTCGGTCGACGGCTTCGGCAGCGCGCCGATCGCGATCCGGACGCACAGCGCCAGCGCCAGCAGCGAAACCGCGGTCAGGAGCCCCCAGGCGACCTGCGTCGGGACCAGCGCGAGCGGGATGAAGAGCAGAGCGGCCGTCGGCGGGTAGGTGAACGGCAGCAGCGCCCACCACGGTTCCACCGGAAGGGTGTTGGAGTCGTAGAGCGGGTCACCGTTCAGCAGTGTCAGGGCACCGGCGCGGTAGACCGCGCTGTCCACGCCCAGCACCCATTCGTGCTGCCAGCCCCAGATGCCGAAACCGATCGCGACCAGCGGGATCACCGAGAGGATCAGGATCGATCTCGGCCGGACGGACAAGCGAGCGAGCGAGCGGCGCAACGAGAGGCGATGCTGCGGGCGGCTCACCGATACGTCGCCGTTCGCGTCGGCGGGAACAGTCCGGGTCACGCAAACAGGAAATCATGAACCGGGTCGTCGCACGTCGACAGGGTCGCCCGTGACCTGGAGAACGTCTTGCGCTACCCCGGTTCAGGACCGCGCGAGGGAACCGAGGAGATCGCACGCCTGGTCGTAGGTCGCCGGGAGCCGGACGGCCGAGATCTGCGGACGGCCGGTGTCACGCAGCTGGGCGTCCATCGAAAGCCGCTCGTTGAGCGCCCGCCGCAGCGCGACACCGGACGAAGCGAGCCTCACGTCCTTCGGCACCAGCGCGCCCGCGATCGACGGGCCGAGCGAGGCGACGCTCTCGCCGCCGTCGAAGACCTGCTTCAGCGCGTCCGCGACCAGGATCATCCCGGTCAGCCGTGGCCAGCCCGCGACCGAACTGAAGTCCATCGAGACCACGAGCAGGGTGTGCGCCTCCGCGACCGGCCGCTCCTCGCGGCGGGCCTGGCGGTACAGCTCACTCAACCGGGTCCTCAGGTACGCCGCCGTGGGCAGCCCGGTGAGCGGTTCGGTGACCTCGGTGTTCACGAGCTGATCGGTCGCCACGTCCGCCCATGCCAGCGCCGTCACCCGGAGTAGCCGGGACGGCGTGGAGTCGACATCCGGTGCGAGGAAACCGTCCACCGCGTCGGGGTCGGCGAGCACCGCGTGCAACGCCGCGAGATCCGCGAGCGTCTCGGCCAGCCCGGCACCCGCCGCGGCACGTGCCCGGCCCAGTCCGGCGAGGGCGGTCTCCGCCACGTCGACGGTGACGGACCGGCCGTGCTTGATCACCGCCGCGCAGACGGCGTCGACCTCCGGCAGGCCCCAGTCACTGGGGAAACGCCAGCCCGCGGCCAGACTGGCGGTCCGCCAGCGAGCCCGCAGGGCGCGGAGAGAACGATCTCGTTCGAACCGGTTCCAGGCGGCTTGCCCGTCTGGTCCCCCGGACGGCGCACCGGTCGCCGGTACGTCCACTGGCCACCGCCCCTTCCGTCCCGATCTTTTCGATCTTGCGATCGCTTCACGGTGGGGACGCCGGTCCGCGTCCGGCGTGACGGCGTTTTCCAAGGATCTTTCCGAACTCTTCGGTAACCCGGCGCGGGTGAAGCCGTTGGGCCCTCCGGGTCATCGGCGGTACCGCGAGGTGACGTACGTCGCATGGTCCGTCACACTGGGCGGGTTCGGGCGTTCAACGAGGAGAAGCACCGAACCTGCTGATGAAGGAGCCCCGTGTCCACCGTTCCCGCCGATCTCTCCGGTAAGAGTGACGCCGAGCTGATCGCCGAGGTGCGTGACGGGAAGATCGCGTCTTACGGAACGCTTTACGAACGTCACGCCGCCGCGGCGCACAATCTCGCCCGCCAGCTCGCCCGGTCGAGTTCCGAAGCCGACGACCTCGTTTCGGAAGCCTTCGCGAAGGTGCTGGACACGCTGCGCGGCGGCAAAGGCCCCGACACGGCTTTCCGCGCGTACCTGCTGACGGCGCTCCGGCACACCGCCTACGACAAGACGCGCAAGGACAAGCGCGTCGACCTCAACGAGGACATGTCCGACGTCGGCGGTGCCGTCGGCGAAGCGCTGACAGTCCCCTTCTCCGACACCGCCGTCGCCGGGCTGGAGCGCACGCTCGCCGCGAAGGCGTTCACCCGGCTGCCCGAGCGGTGGCAGGCGGTGCTGTGGCACACCGAGATCGAGGGGCAGAGCCCCGCCGAGGTCGCGCCGCTGCTGGGGCTGACCGCGAACGGCGTCTCCGCGCTCGCCTACCGGGCCCGTGAAGGCCTGCGGCAGGCGTATCTGCAGGTGCACCTGGCCGAGAACTCCGGCGAACGCTGTCGCGCGAGCGCGGAAAAACTCGGCGCGTGGACTCGCGACGGGCTCTCCAAACGTGAACGAGCCCAGGTGGAGGACCACCTGGACGATTGCGAGACATGCCGCGCGCTGGCCGCGGAACTGGCCGACATCAACGGCGGCCTGCGCGGGGTCATCGCGCCGATCGTGCTCGGTGGCGCGGCTGTCGGATACCTGGCCACCACCGGGGCGGGCAAGGCGGGCGCGGTCACCGCGGCCGCGACGGCCGCCGCCGCGGGTTCGAGTTCAGGCGGGGCGGCAGGCGCCGCCGCGTCCGGACCGCGCCAGTTCGCCGGTGTGGCCGGATCGGGCGCGGCCATCGTCGCCGCCGTCGCGGTGGCGCTCGCCGCCGGTGGCGGCACCCAGGAGATCCCGGCCGCCGCGGCCGTCCCGCCGCCCGCCGTGGTGCCCGTTCCCACCCCCGTGGTCCCGCCCGCCGTGCCTCCGGTGGTCCCGCCGGCGCAGCCGGTGCCTCCCGCTCAGCAGCCGCCCCCGGTGGTGCCGCCTCCTGTCGCGCCGCCCCCGGTGGTACCGCCTCCGGTCCTGCCCTCCGCGACACCTCCCACTCAGCAGCCTCCGCCCGCGTCGTCGCCGGCGATCCCGTCGCCGCCGGTGATGACGGCGGCGACCCCGGCCGGCGGTGTCCAGCTCCAGCCAGGCGAAGAAACCAACCTCCCGATCACCGTGCGCAACGATGGTGGCTCGAAGTCCGAGCCCGTGGCGGTCTCGCTGAACCTGCCGGAGGGCGTGAAGGCCGTTCCCGCCGGCGGCGGTGGCGGGATGGGTGTCAGCGGCTTCCGGCGGCAGGCGGGATCTCCCGCGATCGCGGTGAACTGCCCCGGCGGCACCGGCACGGTGACCTGCGTGACCGGCACCGGACTCGAACCGGGACAGTCCGCGGTGCTGATGTTTCGGCTGCTCGCCGACGACACGGCCGTGGACGGCAGCACGGTGACCGGATCGGTGATGGCGGGCGCGCGGATCAAGGTGTCGATCGCGGTGAAGGTCACCGTGCCGGCGCCGCCGGACGACCTCGAACTCCGGGCCGAAAGCGACGGGTTGTCGGCGTTCCCGTGGAACCGCAACCCGCTGGTGATGATCCGGGTTAAGAACACGGGCAAGACCACGAAGCCGGTGACGATCACCCTCGATCACCGCGTGCTGAGCTCCTGGAGCGTGTCCGGCATCCCGTGCAGACCGACCGGCGAAGGCGCGTCGTGCACTTCGCGTGGCTCGCTGGCTCCAGGACGTCAGGCGAGCCTGTGGGTTCGCCTGAAGGGGCGTCCGGCGGACAACCTCCCGGTGACGGTCAACGCCACCCTCGGCGTCGCGAAGGCGAAACCGGTGGAGGTCTACTTCGGCTGCTGGCACCACTGGTGTGACGACTCCGCGCTACTTCCCCCGACCACGCCTCCTTCGCTGCCGTCGGTGCCTTCGGTCACTTCGAAGCCTCCGGCCACTTCGGAGACGACGAAGCCGGGGCGGCCTGGGCGGCCTTCTCCGTCGAAGAAGCCTGTGCCGTCCGCGACACATTCAGAGCCCGCGAAGCAGGAGCCCGCCCCACCGGCGGCCACCACGAGCGCGCCGCCTCGGCCGGGCAAGTCCAAGCCGACCACGGAGCCCAACGGGGTAGTCGACCGGATTTTCCAGTAGCGTGCCTTTCATGCTGGGGAAGCATCGGGAGATGCTGCGTTTCGCCGTGGTCGGGAGCGCGAGTTTCGTCATCACGATGACGGTGACGTACGGGCTGAAGTTCACGGTGCTGACCGCCAAACCGGTGACAGCGCTGGTGATCGGCGTCCTGGTGGCGACCGTTTTCTCGTACGTGGCGAACCGTGAATGGTCCTTTCGCACCCGGGGTGGTCGTGAACGCGCCCACGAGGCGGCGCTGTTCTTCCTGCTCAGCGCGATCGCACTCGGCCTCAACGCGCTTCCGCAGGTGATTTCGCGGTACGTGTTCAAGCTGGAACAGCCGCACGTCGGGCTGCTGACGCAGGAGATCGCCGACTTCGTCAGCGGCGTGATCATCGGGACCCTGCTCGGCACGGCGTTCCGCTGGTGGTCGTTCAAGAAGTGGGTGTTCCCGGAGGCCGGCGTGCGACCGCGGTTGCTGCGGGGCGGCGGGCGGGGCGCTTCGCGCGACAGGGACGACACAGCGGCCTGACCCGTTCGCCGCACTCACGTGCTTGAAGACGTGACTCGCGTGCTTGAAACGGCTCTCGCGAGATCCGGCGCGGCAGAGGGCCTTCCTGCACCTATGCCGAAGAATCGCCCAAAGTGTCCTATAACGCTCCGACAATGCCCTGCCAGCCCGTTGGGCGGGTCGCGCGAATTAGACTGGCTGGGTGACCGTGGTCGAATCCGTCCTTTCCCGGACGCCCGAGCCGCTTCGATCGGTGCTGATCAAGCACCGCGAGCTGCTGAAGTTCGCGATCGTCGGCGGCACGACGTTCCTGGTCGACAACGGGGTCTGGTACTTGCTGAAGCTCAGCGTGCTGGAGTCGAAGCCGACCACGGCGAAGGCGATCGCGATCATCGTCGCGACGATCGTCTCCTACATCCTCAACCGGGAATGGTCCTTCCGGACCCGCGGCGGCCGCGAGCGGCATCACGAGGCGGCGCTCTTCTTCGTGATCAGCGGGATCGCCGTGGTGGTCAACCTGATCCCGCTCTACGCGTCGCGATACGTCTTCGATCTCGAAGTGCCGCACGTGACGCGGTTCGTCCAGGAGTTCGCGGACTTCACGAGCGGGTCGATCATCGGCATGCTCCTCGCGATGTTCTTCCGCTTCTGGGGTTTCAAGAAGTGGGTCTTCCCGGACGAGCTGGGCAAACGCCGCCGGGACAGCGACGAGCAGGACGACGACGTCGTCCCCCTCCGATAAGTACTTGTGAGAAGACATGTGATTGCTTAGAGTCATCCATGTCAACGTTCCTTCACTGATGCCGCCGGCCGGGTTCGTACGGTCGAGCGGGACGAATAAGGGGTGATCGCCAAGCGCGAAGAGGACCGCATCCGGTTCGGATGACGGTTGAGCCTTTTCCCGTCTTGGCGGGGATCCGGGGCCGCTTGCCACAGCAGCGCTCCGCGTCCCTCGCGTGCCCTCGTTTCTTCCAGTGAATGGATCTCTTTCTTGAGCACCGCTCTCGGGGCGCCTCCGCGCGCCCGAAACACCCTTGCCCTCGTCGGGCTGTTCGCCGCCGTTTTCCTGGCGATGCTCGACGCCCAGGTCGTCGCGACCGCCCTGCCGCGGATGGTCGGCGAACTCGGCGGTGCCACGTCGTTCGCCTGGGTCACCACCGCGTACCTGCTGGCTGGCAGCGTCAGCGCGCCCGTCTACGGAAAACTCGGTGACCTGTTCGGCCGCAAACGTGTCGTTCTCGTCGCGATCACCCTGTTCGTCCTCGGCTCGCTCGCCTGCGCGTTCGCGCCGACGATGCCGCTGCTGATCGCCGCCCGCGTCCTGCAAGGCGTCGGCTCCGGCGGCCTGTTCGTCGTGGTCGCCGCGATCATCGGCGAACTGTTCCCCGGCCGCGAAGGCGCGCGGTACTTCGCCTGGTTCTCGATCTGTTTCGCCGGCTCCTCGCTGGCGGGTCCGGTCGTCGGCGGCGTGCTGACCGACCTCGCCGGCTGGCGGTCGATCTTCGGGATCAATGTGCCGATCGGGCTGGTCGCGCTCGTCGTCGTCGCGCGATCCCTGCGGCTCGAACGACGCCGGACGACCGCGCCGTTCGACTTCGCGGGCATCGTCGTCCTGTCCGGCGCGATCGTCGGGCTGACTTTGGCGACGCCGCTGTCCGCGTCGATCGGCGCGGTGCTGCTCGTCGCCTTCCTGGTCATCGAACGCCGGGCGGCCGAGCCGATCATCCCGCTGCGGCTGTTCCGCGTCAGGATGTTCGGTCTCAGCGTGCTGGCCAGCGCCGCCGCCGGGTTCGTCTTCCTGGGTTCGGTCAACTACCTGGCGCTCTTCCTGCAGACCGCGGGCGGCGCCGGGCCTTCGGAAGCCGGACTCCTCCTGCTGCCCATGACGCTCGCCGTCGCCGCGTCGTCGATGGTCGCGGGCCGGATCATCGCCAAGACCGGCGCCTACCGCTGGGCGCCGATCCTCAGCATGACGCTCGGCCTCGCCGCCGCGCTCGCGATGTCCACAATGGACGAGACGACCCCCTTGCCGCTCGTCGTCGCCTATCTCGTCGTGTTCGGCGCGGCGGCCGGGCTCAACATGCAGGTGCTGTCCATGGCCGCCCAGCAGAACGTGCCCCGTACCGATCTCGGCGCGGTTTCGGCGACCGTCGGCTTCCTGCGTTCCCTCGGCACCACGGCCGGGCTGACCGTTTTCGGCGCGGTGTTCACGAGTTCGTTCGGCACCGACAGTCCCAGCGGCTACGCCTCCGCGCTCAACGGGGTGTTCTGGGTGATGGTCCCCGCCCTCGCGATCGGCCTCGCCGCCTCCCTCTTCCTGCCGCGCGTTTCCTTGCGGCCCAACCACTGAAGGAGTTCTTCGATGATTCTCGTTCTCGGTTCCACCGGTAAGATCGGCCGCGAACTCGTTCCCTCGCTGCTGGACAAAGGCGCTCGGGTCCGCGCTCTGACGCGCGATCCCGCCCGCGCCCGGATCGATCCGCGTGCCGAAGTGGCCGCCGGCGATCTCGACGCTTTCGACCCCGCGCTGCTCGTCGGTGTCGAGCGTGTCTTCATCCTGACCTCCGGGCACGGCTCGGACCCGCTCGCGCAGGAACGAACGGTGCTCGAAGCGGCCGCCGACGTCGCGCACGTCGTCAAACTCTCCACCACCGGAGTCCACTTCGGACAGACCGATCCGATCTCCCTCGTCCACGCCGCGGCGGAACAGGCCGTGCGCGAGGCCGGGCCGGACTGGACGATCCTGCGTCCCGGCACGTTCATGGACAACCGGTTCGCGTGGCTGCACGCCGTACGCGGCGACGGCGTCATCCGCGTCCCCGAAGGCGATCCGGCGTCCGCGCTGGTGCACGTCCGCGACATCGCCGAGGTCGCCGCGACCGTGCTGACCACCGACGGACACGCGGGCGAGACGTACCCGATCACCGGCGGCGAGGCCCTCACGACGCGGCGGCAGGTCGAGATCCTGGGCGACGCCCTCGGCCGACGCCTGACCTACGCCGAAGAGCCCGAAGCGGACGCCCGCGCCCGGATGCTCGGGTTCGGCTGGCCCGCTTCGGCGGTCGACGGAATCTTCGAGCTCAAACGGCAGTCCGCCGGGAACGAGGAGATCGTGTTCGGCACCGTCCGCGAACTCCTCGGCCGGGCGCCGCTGACGTTCGCCGACTGGGCCCGCGAGCACGCCGCGGCCTTCGCCTGACCTGCGGAAAGAGAGCAAGGGACCTTTGCTCCCGGCTGAGTCGGGGCCAGTACGTGAAGACCCTTCATGTACTGGCGTCGGCGCGAAGGGCGAGCTTCCTCGGCTGAGGCGATTCGCACCTCTCTCAATGCCGAGAGAAGTGATAGCAAAGGTCCCTTGCTCCCGCGCCTGGGCCGAAAGGGTTAATCACTTGGGCTGGTCCTCGCGATACGCGACACTCATCAGGCGTTTAATTCATGCCGGGTCCGCTGTCCGGACCACGCATTGTTCCCGGCCGCTCCTCTCGCTAGCGTGCCGCCTCGGGGAGACAGGGGGACCACATGGACGGACACCTTCGCGTGCTCGTGGTCGACGACCATCCGCTGTTCCGGTTCGGGGTGTGCACCTTGCTCGCCAACGAGCCGAACATCGACGTGGTCGGCGAGGCCGCGAGCGGGGCGCACGCGATCAGCGCGGCGAGCGCCCTCTGGCCCGACGTCGTGGTTATGGACCTGCACCTGCCCGATCTCAGCGGCGCCGAAGCGACCCGGCACATCGTCGCCGAACAACCCGGCATCGGCGTGCTCATGCTGACAATGGCGGACGAAAGCGAATCGGTTTTCTCCGCGATGCGTGCCGGTGCTCGCGGGTACCTGCTGAAAGACGCGGAGCCGGACGAAATCATCCGCGCCGTTCACGCCGTCGCAAGGCGCGAAGCGATCTTCGGGCCTGACATCGCGACGCGCGTTCTCGGCTTCTTCAACAACTCTCAGCCGAATCCGGACACGGTGTTCCCGGAACTGACCGTCCGCGAACGAGAGGTCCTTTCGCTGATCGCCGGCGGGCGCAGCAACACCGCCATCGCCAGCACCCTGTGCCTCAGCCCGAAAACCGTGCGGAACCACATTTCCAACGTGTTCAGCAAACTTCATGTCGCAGATCGCGCCGAAGCGATCGTCCTCGCTCGTGAAGCGGGGCTCGGTCGTTGAACACCCCAATCAGGGCGGCTTTTCGGGCAATGTCAGGACCGGAGTCCCATGCGCCCGGGACACCGCACCCGGCAGGGTGAGCGGGGTGAGGGGTGGGGCCCTCGCACCGTTCGAGGGGAATGGGAATCACATGTTCGAACCGAACAGAACACCGGTGCTCGTCCGCGCCACCGATCCGATCCTGCACAACGGCGTCTGCATGACGCTTCGCTCCCGTGACGACGTCTGGCTGGTGGACGGGGAGACCGCCGACCCGACCATGGTGGCCCTCCTGGTCACCGACCGCCTCGACGAGGCCATGACGCAGCTGCTGTCCGCGCTGCACCACCAGGGGTTCACCCGCATCGTGCTCATCGCGGGTGAAGTCGACGACAACGAGATCCTCAACGCCATCGAGCACGGCGTCTGCGCGGTCGCCCGCCGCTCGGAAGCGGGCGCCGACGTGCTGGTCCGGCTGATCAAGGCGGCCGCCGCCGGGGAAGGCGCGCTCCCGCCCGACCTGCTCGGCAGGCTTCTGCACCGGGTCTCCCGGCTGCAACGTCAGGTCCTGCAGCCGCGCGGCCTGCAGTTCGGCGGCATGAGCAGCCGGGAAACCGAGGTGCTCAAGCTGGTCGCGTCCGGGTTCTCGACGCAGGAGATCGCCGACCAGCTCTGCTACTCGCAGCGAACGGTGAAGAGCATCCTGCACGACGTGACCAACCGGTTCCAGCTCCGGAACCGCTCGCACGCGGTGGCTTACGCACTGCGTGAGGGATTGATCTGAGCTCGTGATCACTCAGGTCGACGAGGCCTTGTGCCTGCTCATCGCACCACATCTGCCGGAGGGGACGGTGGTCCGGCTGGATCCGCCGAAACCCACCTGGCAGACCGAGACGCAGGTGTCGAGCGTCGATCTGTTCCTCTTCGCCCTGCACGGCGCCGGCCCGGGAACCGGCGCCGTGCGGGCGAAAAGGTGCGAGCTGTCGTATCTGGTCACGGCGCGCGCCGACAAGGTCCGGGACGAGCACACCCTGCTCGACCGGTCGCTGCGAGCGTTGATCTGGACCGAAAGCTTGACGGTCGATTCGCGGCCGTTGCGGCTGGCTCTCGGGGAAACCGATCCGACCGGGCTGTGGGTCAGCCTGGGCCTGCCCGCCAGGGCGGCGTTCGTCGTCACGGTCACGGCGGAGTACCGGGACTGAGCACCGAGGACCGCCGCAGGACCACCCCGCCGATGGACGCCAGCTGCGCACCGAAGAATTCGCACCATTCGGCCGCCGACGCGGGCGGCCCGCATTCACCGGCCCGTCTGGCCCACCCCGCGCGGACTTCGAGGCGGTAGCCGACCATCCCGGTCAAGGTCAGCCCGTTCCGGCTGGCACCGATCCCGCACAAGCCCCGGTAAATCCAGCGGTCCGGGGGCTCGAACACGGCGCTCTCCTGGATGAACCGGTGTCCCGCCGCTCCGGTGACGGTCGCGACCGGGGTGTCGATCCCGCTGACGAACAAGCCCTTCGAGAGCAGATCCAGTGCATCGGCCTCCATCCGTTCCACCACACCGGGCGGACGGCGGCACGCGTACAGAGCGCCGTCGAAGGACAACCGCACGGAGATCGCCACCTTGCCGATCTCGAGTGCCGCCGCGGCCACCGGATACACCGGTGGGCGGTACCGGAACGCCGACGCATGCACCCCTCGACGTTAGGTCGGCGCGCTTCCCCGGCGTTGCCCGATCGGGAGATCCTTCGGGACGTCTCAGCGCGGGACCCGCTCGGCCGGCCAGCGCACTTCGGCCACATCGCCCGGGCGGGGCACCTTCAGGAAGAGGCTGAACACCGCGGGCTGCTTGCTCGACAGCTCCAGCCGTCCACCGTCGGCCTCGATGAGCGCGCGGGCGAGGGCCAGCCCGACGCCGGTCGAGCCGCCGCCGGAGAAACCGCGTTCGAAGATGTGCGGCGCCAGCTCGTCGGGCACGCCCGAGCCGGTGTCGGCGACCTCGATGACCACGGTGCCGTCCGCGTCACCGCGCCGGGCGGCGAGCGTGACCGTTCCCGCACCATGGCGTAACGCGTTGTCGAGCAGGACGCCGACGACCTCACGCAACCGGCCGGGGGTGGCTCTCGCCCTCAACCCATCGGTGACGCGAAGCCGCAGATGCCTGCCTTCGGCACGAAGCAACTGTCGCCATTCCTCCGCGACCGCGGGAAGCACTTCCGGCAGATTCACCGGTTCCGCGCCGACCTCGCGCGCCGCCCGCGCGGCGGCCAGCAGTTCGTCGAGTGCCCCGGCCAGCCGATCCGCCTGTTCCTGCGCGGCTTTCGCTTCGTCGGCGACATCCTGCTCGGGGTGGACGGTGAGCGGTTCGAGCCGCAGCTGCAACGCGGTCAACCGGCTCCGCAGCTGGTGGGAGACGTCGCCGACGAGCTGCCGTTCTCGCTGGACGAGCTGCGCGAGAGCCGAGCCGGACGCGTCGAGCGCTTCGGCGACCATGTCGAGTTCGCCGACGCCGTAGCGCTTCGGATCCGGCCGGAAATCACCGCCACCGAGTTTGACCGCCCGATCGGCGACATGTCTCAGCGGTTTCGCGAGCCGTCGCGCGGTCACGGTCGCGACCACCGTGCCGGTGCCCACCGACAGCACGACCAGCAACACCACGAGCAGCGTCACCTGGGTCTGGCGGGTGCGCATCGGCCCGGCGGGGATGGACAGCTCGACCTCGCCGTGCAACGCGATCGGCGCCCGCTCGGACACCACGTCGGGACCGGGGTCGGAGCCGTACCGCTTCTCGATCTGCCCCTGCGCGCGGACCGTCAGCAGCCCGCCCTGTGGCACGCCCACCCGGAGCAGGTCGAGGTTGATCGGCTGGCCGACGGCGATCTCGTTGTCCAGCGTCGCCGCGATCCCGCGTGCGGAGGAAGCCAGGTTCTCGCGGTTGAGGTTCTCGACCAGCTGCCAGGCGGTGATCCCGAGCGGGATGCCCAGCACCGCCGCGGTGACCGCGACGGCGAGCAGGATCGCCAGGAGGATGCGACGGCGCATGCTATTCCGCGTTGAAGCGGAAGCCGACGCCGCGGACCGTGGCGATCCGCCGTTCGCCGTCGCCGTTCCCGCCCGGCCTCGCCGCCCGGCCCGCCACCTCGTCCGCGGCGATGCCGTGGTTACCGTCGGCGAAGCCACCTGCCCTGCTTGCCCGGCCCGCCGCCTCGTCCGCGGCTATCGCGAGCTTCCGGCGAAGCCACGACATGTGCATGTCGAGGGTCTTCGAGGTCTTCGATTCGAGGTCGTTCCACACCTCGGCGAGGATCTCGTCGCGGCTGACCACCTGGCCCGCCCGGCTCATCAGCACCCGGAGCAGCTCGAACTCCTTGTTCGCCAGCTGCACCTCGTGCAGGTCCACGGTGACCATCCGGGCGCCGAGGTCCATCCGCACTCCCCCGGCTTCGAGCACCTCGGGCGCCCGGCGGCGGAGCAGCGCTCGGATGCGGGCCAGCAGTTCGGCGAGCCGGAACGGCTTGGCGACGTAGTCGTCGGCGCCCGCGTCCAGGCCGACCACGAAGTCGACCTCGTCCGTGCGCGCGGTGAGCATCAGCACCGGCACCTCGGTCCCGCTCGCGCGCAGGCGGCGGCAGACCTCGAGGCCGTCCATCCCCGGCAAGCCGAGATCGAGGACCAGGAGATCGACCCTGTCGCTCTCGGTCACGTCGAGGGCGGCGGGCCCGTCGCCGACGACACGCACGTCGTACCCCTCCCGCTGTAGCGCGCGGGAAAGCGGATCGGCGATGGCCGGGTCGTCCTCGGCGAGTAGCACCATGCTCACCTGGCCAACTCTACGACCGCCGGGCGTGAAAGCATCGTGACCGTGCCTGGCTACGAGAATGATCTGGAACTCGCCACCCGGCTGGCCGACGCCGCCGACGCCATCACCACCGACCGTTTCCGCGCGCTGGACCTCGCCGTGGAACGCAAACCCGACCGGACGCCGGTCACCGACGCGGACACCGCCGTCGAAGACGCGATCCGCGCGATCCTCGCCACAGAACGCCCGGAGGACACCGTCCTCGGTGAAGAACGCGGCGGTTCGGCCGCGACCGGCCGGGCCTGGGTGCTCGACCCGATCGACGGAACCAAGAACTTCCTGCGCGGCGTCCCGGTCTGGGCGACGCTGATCGCGCTGGTCGAGGACGGCACGCCGGTGGTGGGCATGATCAGCGCGCCGCTGCTCGGCCGCCGCTGGTGGGCGGCCACCGGGGACGGCGCCTGGATGAGCGATTCCGCCGGCGAACAGCGGCTTTCGGTGTCGAAGGTCGCGTCGCTCGAAGACGCGTATTTGTCCACGACCGATCTGAACTCGTGGATCGAGTACCACTCCCGGGAGAAGTACCTCGACCTCGTCAACGCGTGCTGGGAAAGCCGTGCCTTCGGCGACTTCTGGCACCACTGCCTGGTCGCCGAGGGCGCGCTCGACGTCACCGCGGAATGCATCGTGAATCCGTGGGACGTCGCCGCGGCCCAGGTGCTGATCACCGAGGCGGGTGGACGGTTCACCGACCTTTCCGGTGAAGCGCGCTACGACAACGGCTCAGCGCTTTCGACGAACGGCCTGCTCCACGACGAGGTCCTCGGCATCCTGAAGCGCTGATCGAGCGGAAGCTGAAAGTCCCCCTCAGCCGCTTGAGACTCACTGCGCGCCGGGGAGGAGGCCGACGGCGCCGCGCGCGACCTGGGACCAGGCCAGGCGGCCGAAAAGGTAGTGGCAGGCGACCTGTTCGCTGGTGAACCGCGCCCAGTCGTACCGGTTGCCCTGTTCACGCCAGAAAACTTCCCAGGCGGCGCCTTCCGCGGCGTCGTCTTCGGTGCGCATGAGGCACCAGGCGTTGTCGGTCTCCGTGCCGACCGAGACCACCTCGGGCGGCACCCCCAGCGCGGCCAGCCACCGCAGGATCGTTCCCGTATTCACCGAACCTCCCCCGTGACGTCCGCCAGGAAGCCCAGCGTGACGAGTTCATCGGCGCCCAGCACCGCGCGAAAACGCACCCCGCCGCCCGGCTGGCCGAACCATTCGGCGGCCACCGAACGCCAGACCGGCAACGGCCGGACGACCCGGTAACGCCGATACGCGGCAACCCGGTCGGGTGGCAGCGACCGCATGGAATACCAGGTCGCGTCCTCGGCGAACACCCGGCCGTGCTGGTCACCGAAGCGGTCGAGATGGGTGCCGACTTCGAGCATCACCGGTGTCGCCGGGTCGATACCGCCCTCGGGGAAGAGTTCGCCTGGAGGCCACAAGAAGCCCGTTTCCCCCAAGAAGCGCTTTCGCCAGTCCTCTGGGGACTCCCCGCCCCACGGGTCATGTCCTCTGGTCAACTCCGCCGGGGGAACGACGGCCGGAACCGTCGGCGACCGCCGGAAACCGCTGCTGACGTGGGACAACGCGTCCAGATCGTCCAGCACGTCCGCCTCGGGGTGATCCCGCGGGCCGGAACCACCGTCGGGGAGCGGCAACTGGCGCGCGGGTTTGCCCATCGCCACCGGGAGATGCCCGATGGGGAACATGTGCACGAGGAACAGCGCGATCACGCTCTCCCGTTCGGTCCGCAAGGCCCCCATGGGCGGCGGGGCGGCGGGCGGCGGGAAAGGCACTCGCAACGGCGCCACCGCGGGCGGCCACGGCGAAGGCGCGTACGGAGCGCGCGCACCCTGAGGCGGCGTCGGTGCGTCCGCGCCTTCGAACTGGAAAGGCAGCCGAATCGGGCCCGTCCCCGCCTCGCTCGGATCGGTCACCGCACCTCCCCCAAGGAAATCGGTCCCACCGGTGAAGGGGGAGGCAGCGGACAGGACGCGCTACGACCTTAGCGCCGAACCGTGATCTCGTCGGCGGATACCCGAAAGCGCATCAAGACCCGCGCGGGCTGGCGGCGTTCGAAGAGGCGAAACCCGCCTTCGCGAACGTGTTCACCGTGGTGTGGTACGGATCCTCTGCCGACGCCGCGACCGGCGACCGCGCCAGCCGAGGGTGGTCCGACAGGGTGAGACCGCGACCCATCCGAGCGGCTCGTCGTCCACCAAAACCGGAAGCCCCAGCGGTTTCCCGGCGGCGGCCTCCGCACGGACATACGCCTTGCGGCCGAACAACCGCTCGAAGCGGCCAGGTCTCCTCGGCGAGAGTCCGGCGAACCTCATCCCGCGAGCGCGTTGACCACC
The DNA here is from genome assembly GCF_001953865.1 of Amycolatopsis coloradensis. Classification (GTDB taxonomy): domain Bacteria; phylum Actinomycetota; class Actinomycetes; order Mycobacteriales; family Pseudonocardiaceae; genus Amycolatopsis; species Amycolatopsis coloradensis. The sequence continues at coordinate 282,361 of NZ_MQUQ01000012.1, read as the reverse complement.
CGGGACGGACTCGGCCTGCCCAGCTTCCCGGCCATCCACTTGCTGGTCGACACCAGCGCGTCGAGGTCGACACCGGTTTCGACGCCGAGACCGTCGAGCATCCACACCAGATCCTCGGTCGCGAGGTTCCCGGTCGCCGATTCGGCGTACGGGCAGCCACCGAGTCCACCGGCGGAAGAATCCACAGTGGACACTCCGCAGCGCAGCGCCGTCACCGTGTTCGCGAGCGCCTGGCCGTAGGTGTCGTGGAAGTGGACGGCCAGGGTGCCGACGTCGGGGAACTGCCCGATCAGCGCCTCGACCTGGCCCGCGGTGGCGACGCCGATGGTGTCCCCGAGCGAAAGCTGCGAGCAGCCGAGGTCCAGGAGTCGTTTGCCCACCCCGGCGACCTGCGTGGCCGGGACGGCGCCCTCCCACGGGTCGCCAAAGCACATCGACACGTATCCGCGGACGTCGAGACCCGCGGCGCGGGCACGGGTGACGACCGGTTCGAACATCGCGAACTGGTCGTCCACCGTCGAATTGAGGTTCTTCTCGGCGAAGGTCTCGGTGGCGCTGGCGAAGATCGCGATATGGGAGACCCCGGCCTCCAGCGCCCTGTCCAGCCCGCGCTCGTTCGGGACGAGCACTGGATAGCGGACACCTTCACGCCGGTCGAGCCCCGACAGGAGCTGCTCGGCGTCGGCCAGCTGCGGCACCCATTTCGGGCTCACGAAACTGGTCGCCTCGAGCGTGCTCAACCCGGCGTCGGCGAGCTTGTCCAGGAACTCGAGCTTCACCTCGACCGGAACGATCGACTTCTCGTTCTGGAGGCCGTCACGCGGACCGACCTCCCAGATCGTCACCCGCTCCGGCAACGCGGCGGCCGACGGGACGCGGTCGGGCAGCCCCAGCTCTCGCGTGCCCATCAACGCCGCCGGTTTCCGCGCGGCGGATGCCCTTGCGGCGGCAGGGGTTCGGTCTGCTGCGGCGCGCCGGCGGCAGGCGGGGCGAAGTCGTCGTACGGGTTGTCGTTGACTTCGCGGTAGATCACCGTGTGCACGCGCTCGACCTTGGGGATGTCGTCGAACTTCAGCGGTTCGTCCGAAGCGGACTCGATCACCAGCGTGCCGCAGCCGAAGACACGGTCCAGCAGGCCGTGCTCGAACTGGACGCTGTTGATCCGCGACAACGGGATGTCGATCCCGGTGCGCTTGAGCACGCCTTCGCGGGCGATCAGCCGGTCCGTGGTCACGATGAAATGCGTCGTGCGCCAGCGGACGAACGGCGCCAGGAAGAGCCACACGACAAGACCGAGACCGACCGCGCCGACCGCGATCAGCGCGATCAGGTCCCAGGGAGCCGTCGCGTCCTTCGCCAGGATGCCCAGCCAGATGCCAACGCCGAGGGTGACGATCAGCGCGAGGACGGGGAAGATCAGCATCTTGAAATGCGGGTGACTGTGCACCACGACGTGCTCGTTTTCGCTGAGCAAATCGTCCGGATAGGCCACGGGGGACGCTCCCAAAGTGTGTTCGGCGCTGGTGGGCTCACCGTACCGGCGAACGGTCCCGGTGGAAGAGGAGGCGCCGGAAATCGAGACCTCCGGATCAAGCCTTGGCAGGCCGTACGTGGACGACGTCTCCGGCGAACACCGTGTACCGCTCACCACCGGGAACGTCGACCTGGAGCTGGCCGGCGGGATCGATGTCGGCGGCTCGGCCGGTCAGCGCCGAACCGTCGGGCAGCTGGACCTCGACGTCCTGGCCCAGCGTGGCGCAGTGCCGCCGGTAGTCCCCCAGCAGGCCCGCATCGGCCAGCGACCCGCGGGCGAGCCGCCAGCGGTGTTCGAGTTCGTCGAAACCGGTGAGCAGCCGCGCGGCGATCTCGGCGCGATCGGTCTCCGTCGCCCCTTGTTCGGCCAGCGAAGTCGCGGGCAGGCCACCGGGCCCGGCCGGGACGTTCTCGCCCAGCGGCAGCACGTTCAGGCCGATTCCGAGGACCACGGTGGCCTCCTCGCCCGCGACCGCCTCCGCCAGGATGCCCGCGCATTTGGCGCGCTCCGGCCCGGCGAGGACGTCGTTCGGCCACTTGAGGACGGCGTCGACGCCGAGGTTCGCGGCGACCTCCCGCACCGCGAGGCCCGCGACCACGGAAAGTGAACCCAAATTGGCGAACGGGACCTTCCTCGGACGCAGCAGAACACTGACGTAGAGACCCGATCCCTTCGGCGAGGACCACTGCCGGGCGCGGCGGCCGACACCGGCCGTCTGCTCTTCGGCGATCAGCACGGTGCGGTCCTCGGCCCCCTTCGCGGCGGCTTCCCGCAGGTCAGCATTGGTGGACCCGGTGCTCGCCACGACCTGGATCGCGGCGTACCGGCCGGACAGCGCGGCACTCAGACGCTCGGCGTCGAGCGCTCCCGTCTCACTCATTTGCCCAGAATATGAGAGTCCCCCTAACGTGCAAGGCGCTCGCTCGTTACGCAGAGGTGGTCTCCAATAACCTGGACGGCGTGACCGACCCCGAGTCCGCCCCGAGCGCGCCCGCAACCGGCTCGAAGAAGAAGTCGTGGGCACACGGCGTGGCGATGCGCAGCCTGGTCGCCCTCCCGCTGGTCGCGGGGCTCGTGACGGCGGGCTGGCTGCTCGCGGGCGGCAACGAGCCGGCGCCTGCCGACGGGAACCGGCAGGCCCCGCTCCCCGCCGCCAAACAGGACCCGGCCACCGTCGGCGGCGGCGCGGGCCCATCGGTCCTCGAAGTCAGCGCGCCGGTCAAGGCTCAAGAGACACCGAAGGGCGCCCGCCCGCTCGAAGAGTGGGCCAACAAGCTCGCCGGGGCGCTCGACATTCCGGCGAAGTCACTGATCGGCTACGCGAACGGCGAGCTGGCACTGCGCGGTGAACAGCCGAACTGTCACCTCTCCTGGGTCACCCTCGCCGGGGTCGGCGCGGCGAGTTCGAACCACGGACGCGGCGGCGACAACCCCCTCGGCCTTTCGGCGCAGCAGTGGAAGAAGCACGGCACGTCGATCCCCGGGATCGAAAAGCCCGCGCTCGCCGATCCCGATTCCGCGTCGGTCGCCGCCGGTCGCGCGCTGTGCGCGTCCGGGGCCGACCTCGGCGGCGGCAACGGCTGGTGGAAGGCGATCGCCGGCTACCAGGGCGGCAAGGGCACCGAAGCCGAGCTGTTCCGCCAGCGCGTCTTGGGCAACGCCCAGCTGTACGCGACCTTGTCCCTCGACCCGGCGCGAGCCCCCAGCCCCGCGGTGAAGGCGGCCAGGTTCGCCCTCGGCCAGCTGGGACTCCCGTACGTGTGGGGTGGCAACGGACCCGAAGCGGGCGCGGCGGGCTTCGACTGCTCCGGGCTGACCAAGGCGTCCTACGACGAAGCCGGGGTCGGGCTCCCGCGGACCGCGGACAGCCAGTTCCGCGCCCTGCCGCAGGTCTCCGGTGAACCGAAACTCGGCGATCTCGTGTTCTACGGAAACCCGTCGACGCGGATCCATCACGTCGGGCTCTATCTCGGCAACGGCCTGATGATCAACGCGCCCACCGAGGGCCAGGCGATCCAGATCCACACGTATCACTCGAAGGGTGACGACTACACCGGTGCGGGACGGCCGTCGGCCTGAGGCGCGCAGTCGTTACCCGTGGTGGCGTGTTCGAGCGCGGTGCTGGTGACCGATCCCGTTGCTGGATCGTCACCCTCTCCGGTCGACGACGTCCCGAACCCGGCGCTGACCGGCGCACGACTCGCCGCTCGGAACGCCCGGCCAGCGGCTTCGTCCCGTCGGCCTCGTCCAGCACGATCCCGGCTTCGTCGGCCAACGCGAGAGTCTGGGCCACCGAAAGTCCGGCGAACTCCGGGACCGGCCACTGAACGTCGTGGTTCAGGTCCCGTGACACGCCGCCCATCACGCCTGCTGGTATCGAACGGACACCCGTTGCTCAGCTCCCGCTGGGCCAGCGCAGCCGATGGACTGCGGGCATCGGCATGTCCCGGGAGAACGGCCAGCCGATTCCCGGGCTGAATCCGGCCACCAGGCAGGACACGAAGGTTCCGTGACTACCCACCAGCACGACGCCGCCTTCGTGCCGCACCGCGAGCCGCTCGACGGCGGCGATCGCCCGTGCCGTCAGCTGCCGCAGACTCTCCGCTCCCGGACGGGCGAAATCCGGATCGGCCCAGCTTCGCTCGTAGTGCACCGCGTAGTCCGGCGTCGGCTCCAGTCCCGAGTCCCACTCGCGTAGCTCCCAGCGCGTCGCGACTTCGAGCCCGGCCCTCCTGGCCGCCGGTGCGACCGTCTCGACCGCTCGCCGGTACGGGCTCGACACGACCGCCGTCGGGTTCATCGCGACGAGTTCGTCGGCAAGCAGTTCCGACGCCGCCACGCCCGCCGCGGTCAAGGGCCGCTCCGGGTCGTCAGGCTGCCCTGGTGCAGGCGGAACGGACTCGGCATGACGGACGAGAACGATGTCGCACGTCATACCGGATCGGACAGCCACTCGAGCGCGGCCTCTCCAAGGCGGAGGACCGGGATGTGCCCCTCTTCGGGATACGTGCGCCACTCGGCCGTCGCGCACTGCCGGACGAGCCCCTCCCCGTGCCCGAGAGGCGCGATCCGGTTCGCGCCACCGTGCGGCAGCAGAACCGGCACCTTGACGTCGGACGGCTGGAATCCCCACGGCGCGACGTACGCGCGATCGTCATCGATCAGCGCGCCCGGCCCGCCTTCGAACGCCGGGCCGACGACGTCGAGGAACCACTTCCAGTCGCAAGACAAGGCCGCGTCATCCGACGTGGTGAACATGTCGGTGTCGCACTCGGCCGATGCCTCGTCGTTCTCCTTCGCCTCCCGTCCCGCCAAAGCCGCGGTCAACGATTCGATGCCCGCCCTGCTCATTCCTTCGAACCAGTCGGGCCCCTCTCCGCCGTACGGAGCCATGCTCGCGACGCCGACCATCGCCGAGACCCGTTCCGGAAGCAGCGCCGCGCAGGCGAGCGCGTGCGGGCCTCCACCGCGATGACCGAAGACCGCGAACCGCTCGATCTCCAGGGCATCGGCGATCTTCTCGACATCGGCCGCCACCGAGGCGACGTTCCTTCCCCGCCGGGGTGTCGAGACCACCGGGCCGGTCCCGCCCGGGTCATAGATGTGCAGCAGGCCCACCTCGGACTCGTTCACCATGAACCGACCGTACTGACGCGGACGACCAAAAGTGGCGGCGTCGGGCACCCTGGACCTATGTCCCGCTATCACGAGATCAAGCACCGAGTGGCCACGACGTTCCAGCGGCACGTGGGCAACCCGCTCCTGAGCAGGCTGCCGAACCAGGCGATCCTCGAGACCACCGGGCGCAGATCGGGCGTGGCCAGGCAGACCCCGATCGGCGGGAGCCGGGTGGGCCGCGAGTTCTGGATCGTCTCGGAGTTCGGCGAGAAGTCGCAGTACGTCCGCAACATCCAAGCCGATCCACGCGTCCGGGTCCGGCTCAAGGGTCAGTGGCACACTGGCACGGCGCATCTGCTCCCGGACGACGATCCCCGCGCCCGGCTGAAAGCGCTGCCCAGGCTCAACAGCGCCGCCGTCCAGGCTATCGGCACGGACCTCCTCACCATCCGAATCGATCTCGACGACTGATCGATCGGTACAGGCATTCTTGCCTTGACGCCAAGGGCAAGGTTTAGGCTCGGAACCATGCGGATCGGCGAACTCGCCGCGCGTACCGGAACCACCACCCGCGCGCTGCGTTTCTATGAGTCACAGGGACTTCTCGACGCACGGCGCGCGTCGAACGGGTACCGGGAGTACGACGAGGACGACTACCGTCTGGTGAACGAGATCCTGACCCTGCAAGCGGTCGGGCTCAGCCTCGAAGACACCAGGCCGTTCGTCGAGTGCTTGCGCGCCGGGCACGAGACCGGCGACTCGTGCGCCGATTCGATCGAGGTCTACCAACGCAAACTCGCCGAGGTGGACGCCTGTCTGGCCAGGCTCAACGACGTACGGGACAGCCTGCTGGCCAAGTTGGCGGGCGCGCTGAAAACGCCGCCGGGTCCGTGTGTCGTCGTGCCGGAATACGAGGAGACCTGAATGTCATCCCTTTCTGTCGTCACCGATGAAACCTTCCGAGAACTCGTCCTGGAGCGGGACAAGCCCGTCCTGGTGGACTTCTGGGCGCAGTGGTGCCCGCCTTGTCACATGATCGCGCCGGTGCTCGCCGAGATCGCCGATGAGCGCGCCGACGCGCTGATCATCCGCAAGCTGAACTCCGACGAAAACCCTCTCACGGCAAGGGATTACCAGGTCATGTCCCTGCCGACGCTGATTCTCTTCCGCGACGGCAGTCCGGTGTGGACGACCGTCGGCGCCAAGCCGAAAGCCCGGCTGCTGGCAGACCTGGATGCCGTTCTCCAGACGACCGGCGTCTGATCACCTCCCTTTGAACCGGCCTTGGCGCTCGCCTTCGACATTAGCACCAGTCGAACATATGGTCTAGCGCTCTTTCGGCGATGAGTGAAAATTTTTTGAATATGGCCACCATCGTGCTCATTAGCGCCTGCCAACCACCGGCCCGGGAATAGAACGTAAGATGCTTCGGCAGTGATACGCGCGAAGCGCCTTCGCTCGCTTCGCGGTTTATGCGGATCGCTGGCGCGTCTTGAGTCCGCGTATGGAAGTACATGAAGGCTCCTTCCGTGTACCAGTGTCGCGTGTCTGAAGTTCGTGTCCTATACGCGGGCAGCACAGTGGTCTCATTCGCCGAACGCGAGTGCCTTCGATCCGACGCACGAACCTCCGACACGGGACGCTAGTGTTTGACGTTTCGTTTCTTTCTGAAGAAGGCGATCTCACGTGATCAGACGGCGGCTACGCGTGATCAGACGGCGATCATCCGTGATCAGACGGCGATCATCCGTGATCAGACGGCGATCATGCGTGATTGGACGGCGGTTACGCGTGATCGCCGTCCAGTCACGTGTAAGACCCGAAGGATCACGCGACGCTGGCGCAAGGAAGGGGCTTTTTATGTACTTGAGCGAGTTCTATCGGATCGACTAGCTGCGGAACACTTGCGCCGGGTGACCACACCACCCGCCACCGGGGTCCCGGCAGGCGAAGGACCGGTCCCATAATTGTGTTGCGCGTGGAGCGATCCGTTCGCATCCTTCAGCACATGACTTCGACCCTCACCTTCGTGCCGTCACCCTCCGTCGTCCGACGGGTGCGGGTGCAGCAGCAGGCCGTGACCGGTGGAAGGACGACCCCAGTCCGACCATGAGCGCCGCGTTCGTCGCGGGCCTGCTCGCCGGCTATGGCATCGCCATCCCGGTGGGCGCGGTCGGGACCTATCTGGTGGTGCTGACGGCTCGGGCAGGGCTCAGGATCGGCGTGTACGCCGCGTTGGGCGTCGCCACGGCCGACGGTCTCTACGCCTTGGTCGCGGTGCTCGGCGGCAGCGGGCTCATCCCGGTCATCCAGCCGATCGCCGTGCCCCTGCGCTGGATTTCGGTGGTGGTACTGCTCGGGCTGGCCCTCCACATCGGATTAACCGGGATTCGGAACCATCGCGACTCCTCGAAGGCCGAGGTGACTCAGCCGGTGGCGATCGGACCGGTGAAGGCCTACGTGAGTTTGCTCGGGATCACGCTGCTGAACCCGACGACGGTGGTCTACTTCGCGGCACTCGTCCTCGGCAGCGAGGACATGGCCGCGGCGAGCGGGGCGGAACACGTGGTCTTCGTGATCGCGGCGTTCGCGGCCTCCGCGAGCTGGCAACTGTTCCTCGCGGGCGGCGGCGCGGTGCTCGGCAAGGCGCTCACCGGACGGCGAGGGCGGCTGCTCACCGCGCTCGCGTCCAGCGTGCTGATCGCGGGGCTCGGGGTGCGCCTGCTCTGGTGATCGAGGACCGTGGTCGTCCGCATCGGTTGCGAGGCTCTGCCCATGACCGAAACCACGGAACGCCCGGCTTCCCTCCACTCTTACCTCGCCTACCGCGACGCTCCGAAGGCGCTTCGCTGGCTCGAAAGCGCCTTCGGCTTCGAGACCGTCATGGAGTACCCCGACGACAAGGGCTTGATCCTGCATTCCGAACTGCGGCTCGGCGGCGCCTCCATCGTCGTGTTCAGCGCCGAGGACGACTACGACCGCGCGGCCCGCAAGGGTGAGACCGTCGGCCACGGCCTCTACGTCAGCCTTGCGACGCAAGAGGCCGTGGACGCCGTCTTTGCCTCCGCCATCGAAGCGGGCGCGACGCGGGTCTGGGAACCGGCGAACACTGAATGGGGTAACTACCGCTGCCGAGTCGACGATCTCGAAGGGTACGAATGGACCTTCGGCACCCATGTTCCCGGACAACCAAGCTAGAGCAGGCGCGCGAACCACTCGCGAGTGCGGCGGAGCAGGTCCAGCTGGTGTTCCCGCCCGCGGAACGAATGCCCTTCGCCGGGATACACGACGAGGTCGTGTTCGACACCGAAGTGGCGTAGCGCGCGGTGGAAGAATTCCGCCTGGGACAACGGTACGTTCGTGTCTTCCGCACCGTGCACGATCAGCACGGGGGTCTCGACCTTCGACGCGAAGGAGATCGGGCTGAGCTGATCGTGCCGGTGCGGGCCTGTCCCTTCCCAGCCGATACTCCCGCTATGCGCGGATTCCACCAGCGGACCGAGTTCACCGGTCGCGGCGAGCATGCTCCAGTCACAGATCCCGGCGACCATCAGCGCCGCCTTGAACCGGCGGGTCTGCCCGACGGCCCAGGCCGTCATATATCCGCCGTGACTCCCGCCCACGATCCCGAGCCGCTCGGGATCGGCCACTCCTTCGGCGATGAGGAGATCGATCCCGGTCTCGATATCGCTCCACTCCTCCAGGCCTACCCGTCCCGCGACGGAAGCGGCGAATTCATGCCCATGACCTTGTCCCCCACGGGGATTCGGCAGGAAGACGGCGTGCCCTGCCAGGGCCAGCCACTGCGCGGAGGGGAACCAGCCGAGCATGAAGCCGTCCGCGTGCCGGTCGTACGGTCCGCCGTGAATCCGCGTGACCAGCGAGAAAGGTCCGTCGGCCCGAGTCTTTCCCGGCGGCAGAACGAGCAGGCCGTCCAGCGCGAGGCCGTCGGACGCTTTATAGGACAACCGTTCCTGGGAGCCCCACGAAATCCCGGCGAACTCCGGCGCCGTGTCGCTGACTCGCGTCAACGCCCCGCCCACCGGTCCACAATGAACATCTCTCGGCCGATACGCGGTACTCAGCACGGTGACCACGATCTCGCCGTTCGAGGCCACCGCGTCGGCTTGCCCGCGCCAGAACGACACTTCGCCGGACCCGAGCCGATGGAGGGCCGTGTCGAGCCCGTCGGCGACGAGCACCAAGGGAGGACCGGAATCGACCTGCGCGAGCTTGACCGGGCAGGTCGATTCCTCGGTCAGGTTCCGATGTTCCCCTGTTTCCACGGAAACGTCGAAGACCGCCCGGCCACCCACCAGTTCCGGAGTCCCGAGATACGCGATGTGCCAGCCGTCCTCGTCCCGCCACCAAACGGGGCTGGCGGCTTCGAACGCGACCTGGCCGAGATCGTGCCGCTCACCGGTTTCCAGGTCCAGCACGGAAAGCCGGGGTTCGAGTCCGCCGGGGTCGGGTTCGGGAGTCGGCCAGGTGACGATGGCGAGCGCCCCGTCGTCCGGGCGGCGGGCGACGTCGACGACGTGGTCTTCGATCAGCGTTCCGATCTCGCCGGTCCGCGGGTCGAAACTCCGCAGCCGCGCCGGGCGAAGGCTCTCACTCCAGACCCAGACGGCCGGGGCAGGCGTCTCGTCCTCGGCGATGAACACGATCCGGTCGTGCAGCGGAAGGAACCCGGTGATCTCACTCCGCCAGGCGAACAGTTCCTCGTCCCCCGAACAGACACGGCCGTCCCGGAGGAAGTAGAGGGCATCCGCGGACCACTGGGGCGAGGAACCTTCGGCCAGCTTCCGCGGCTTCTCGCTGCCGTCCACAGCGGCGAGCCAGATCTCAGGGACGCTTTTCGTGATGGTCGAAACCTGGTAGGCGACCCATTTCCCGTCGGAGGAGAACGCGGGTACCGACGGGAAATGGCTGTCGACGATCTGCTCAGCGGTCAGCATGTCCCCCATCCTGCCGGAAATCACCGCGCCAGTGTTTCGCCCAGTTTGTCGAGCCAGTCGCCCGTTCCCTGCTCCCGCCAGCTCGGTTCTTCGTGCCCGTCGAGGAACGTGCCCTGTTCGATCAACGTCAGCCGGGTGCCGTCGGCCTCGGCTTCGAGCAGCACCGTCGTGACGGACACGGTCGCCAGGACGTCGTTCGCGGAGAGCGTGCCCGCGTAAACGATCCTCTCGTTTTCGGCGATGTCCTCGTAGCGCGCTTCGAAGACCATCCGCTTCCCGTCATCGGGCGGGCCGGTGGTGACTTCGCGGCCGCCGACGCGGAAGTCCAGGGAATGGCCGCCGCCGGGCACGGTGAACCAGCCCGCTTTCGCGGCGGGATCGGACCAAGCGGCGAAAACCTGTTCGGGCGGAACGGAGTAGACGCGTTCGAGGGTGAAGGTGGCGTGTTTGACGGTCATGACTCTTTCCCTTCATCGGAGTTCAGAAAGTCACCAAGGCGATCGAGCCGGTGTTCCCAGCCGGTGCGCTGCCCGCCGAGCCAGTCCTCGGCCATCCGCAGGCCGTCCGGTTCGAGGTGGCAGGTGCGGACGCGACCCGCTTTTTCCGACCGAACCAGCCCGCAGGCTTCGAGCACCTGGAGGTGCTGCATCACGGCGGGCAGCGACATCGACAACGGCCGCGCGAGTTCCCCCACCGAGGACGGCCCCCGGGTGAGGCGCTCGATCATTTCGCGGCGCGTCCCATCGGACAGCGCCTTGAACACCTGATCCATCCGTTGGTTAGGCACATGCTTAACTATCCGCCCCCGCCGAGCAATAGTCAAGTATGTGCTTAACTTTCTACTTCTCCGCGGTCATACCCTCTACAAGCAGCCACTGGGAGGCCAGGTACGAGGTCAGCACGAAGGTTTCGAGATTGGCCCGCACCCGCTCGCTGGTGACGAAGTCGCGGCGGATCAGGATCGCCAGATCCGACGCGGAGAACAACAGCGCTCCGGCGGCGAGCCAGGTCCGGCGGTCGCCCGACGGGACGACCATCCCGCCCGACACGCGAGCCTTCGGCGCCAAGGCCGGGTCGGCCGCGAGGGTCGACGTCGTACTCAGTAGGCCTCCGTAGACCGAAAGCACCGAAGACACCGGAGACGGCTTCGGGAGGGTCATCGCGACGGCGGCCGCGGCCCACGCCCCGAGCCGGGGCGACGCGGTCGCCGCGCGCGGACGGGCGCCACGGCGCCACAGGAACACGGAATACAGCACCTGCATCACGCCGAACGACGTCGCGCCCTTGATCAGTTCACGGTCTTCATGCGACCTGCCCATGAAGTGATCGCCCGCGCCCGCCGCGACCAAGGCGGCGACGAGCAACCCTTTCTCCCCTGGTGCCAGCGTTTGTGCACGGGCGACGCGAGCGGCGAGCACCGGGACCGCGGCCGGTTTCGTCACCAGTCGCAACCGCCGGTTACCCGTCCTGGCGGAGTACACCGTGCCGATCGCGGCGGCGCCGAACAGCACCCGCTCGGCGAACTTGAGGGCTTTCGCTGTGGACACTGGCAGACCTCCAGAACTTATTTCTGGGTAAGTTACCAGCAGGTCAGCTCGTGTTCGTCTCCTAAACGGCCTCGCGGAAGGTGTTCCGGTACGCGCTCGGCGAAACACCCAGCGCGGCTTGCAGATGCTGACGCAGTGACGCGGCCGTGCCGAACCCCGCCTCGGCCGCGATCCTGTCCACCGGCAGATCGGTCTCCTCCAGCAGCTGACGGGCTCGTTCGACCCGTTGCCGGGTCAGCCACTGCAACGCCGAAACCCCGACCTCGTCCCGGAAACGCCGCGTGAACGTCCGCGTGCTCATCGACTCCTTCGCCGCGAGTTCGCGCAACGTCAGCGGCCGATGGAGGTTCTCCAGCGCCCACGCCCGCGCCGCCGCCGTCGACGAGGACTGCGGCTCCGGCACCGGACGCCGGATGAACTGCGCCTGCCCGCCCTCCCGATGCGGTGAAACGACCGTGCCGCGCGCGACCTCGTTCGCGACCGCCGCACCGTGATCGCAGCGGATCATGTGCAGGCAGAGGTCGATGCCGGACGCGACCCCCGCCGCGGTCAGCACGTTGCCGTCGTCGGTGTAGAGCACATTGGGGTCCAGGTCGACCTTCGGGAACTTCGCCTGGAAGTCCAGCGCGGAGCGCCAGTGCGTGGTCGCCTTCCTGCCGTCGAGCAAGCCCGCGGCGGCGAGCACGAAGGCACCCGTGCAGATCGACGCGATCCTGGCGTCCGGCCGGATCAGCTCCAGCGCCCGCGCGAGCGGTTCGGTGAGGTCGTGCCCGGCGGGCTCGTATTCGGTGGACGACGCCGGGATGACGACGGTGTCGGCCTCGGCCAGCACTTCCGGTCCGAGCGGGACCGAGACGGTGACGTCGGCGTCGGTGCGGACCTGCCCGGGTTCCGGCGTGCAGGTGACGACCTCGTACAGCAGCTCGCCGTCGGCCGCCTTGGCCGTGCCGAACAGCCGGACGACGATGCCCAGCTCCATCACCAGCATTCCGTGCCGGACCAGGACGGCGACCCGATGGCGACCCGGACGCGTGAAATAGCCCATGGCTCGATTCTTGCACATGTTGACCATCGAGCCACTCGCGTCGAAGAGCGGGCCGAGAGACCTTGAGGACATGAACGTGTTGTGGATCTTCGCCCACCCGGAACCCCGCTCCCTCGGTGGCTCGCTGCGCGACGAAGGGTTGCGCACGCTCCGCGAGGAAGGCGCGGACGTCCGGGAATCCGACCTCTACGCGATGAAGTGGAACCCGGTGGTCGACGCCGAAGACTTCGGCTCAGCCGCACAGGGCGGCCGCCTGATCGTCGGCGCGACCTCGAAGAACGCCTTCGTCTCGGGAGAACTGAGCGAAGACATCCGTGCCGAGCACGAGAAACTGGCGTGGGCGGACACGATGGTCGTCCAGTTCCCGCTGTGGTGGTACGGGATGCCCGCGATCCTCAAGGGCTGGTTCGACCGCGTTTTCGTCAAGGGTTTCGCTTACGGTGTGCGGCGCCCCGACGGCCGGACGTCGCGCTATGGCGAAGGGGCGCTGGCCGGGAAACGCGCCATGGTCCTGCTGACCGCGGGCGCGCCGGAAGCCACGATCGGGCCACGCGGCGTGAACGGCGAGATCAACGACGTGTTGTTCCCGCTCCAGCACGGAACCCTTTGGTACGCCGGGATGTCCGTCCTCCCTCCGCTCACGGTCTGCGGCGCCGACCGGGTTACACCCGAGCAGTACGACGTCGCCGCCGAAGCACTGCGTCGCAGGCTGCGCACCCTGTCCACCAGCGACCCGATCCCCTTCCGCTCCCAGAACGGCGGCGACTACGACGAGGACCTCGTCCTGCGCGACGACCTCGCTCCCGGCCGGGGCGGCGTCGGGGTCCACACGTCCTGAAGCTCAGGTGCGGCGGAGTTCCGGCTGATCCAGCCAGCTCACCCAAGGGTCGAAGTACAGCTTCACCGACGCCGACACGCTGTACCAGTAGACCGGCCATGCGATGGGAGTTCACCCGTTCCGAACTCGAAGGGACCATGGTCGAGGTGACCCAGACGGTCCCCGACGGACAAGACGACGTCGTCCCCCGAGGCGCTGCGAAGCTGGCGCGAGAAGCTGAAGGAGTTCTTCGCGGCGGCGCAAGGAAGCTGATCTCCACCCTGGGGATGACCTCCGCCGGACGGACGCGCGAAAGCCGCGCGCCCGGCTAGGTTCGCCGTATGAAACAGCCGTCCGCGCTCCCCGGCCGGGTGTCGCACATCATCGACGTGCTCGTCGCGCTGGTGCTCGTGGTGGCCGTCGGCGGGAACCTCGTGGCCGGGACTTGGACGTTCAACGTCGCCATCCCGGTCTGGGTCGCGTGGGTGGCCACCGGCGCCTGCGCGGTCGCCATCCTGCTGCGGCGTCACCGGCCGGTGACTGCTTACGCCCTCGCGCTGGCCACGCTGATCCCCGCCTCGTTCGTGGGTGGCGGGCTCGGCCCGGCCGCCGCGCTGGCCACCGCGTCCGCGCTCTACATGACGGCGCTGCACTACCCGCGCTCCCGTTCGCTGATCGCGATGGGCGCCGGCCTGGTCGTGGTCGCGTTCCTGGAGTTCCTGCACTTGGGGCCCAGCACGCTCGCTTCGACCGCGCTGGCGGGCGGCGGGGTGGCGGGCTCGTGGGCGCTGGGCTGGACGGCGCGCCAACGACAGGCGAACCTCGCCCTGCTCACCGAGGCCCACGCCGATCAGGCGGTTTCCGACGAACGCCTGCGCATCGCCCGCGAGATGCACGACGTCGTCGCGCACAGCATGAGCCTGATCGCCGTCAAAGCGGCCGTGGGCAACCACGTCGCGAAAGAACAGCCCGAAGAAGCGCGCGAAGCGTTGCGGGTCATCGAACTCACCAGCCGCGAGACCCTCGTCGAACTCCGGCGGATGCTCGGCGTCCTCCGCTCCGGCGACGGCACGCCCGAGGCCGCGCTCGGCCCCGCGCCGAAACTCGCCGATCTGCGGACGCTGGCCGAACGCGCCGGACAGGCGGGCGTCCGCGTCGAGCTGATCGGCGAGGTGGTGGACGAGCTTCCCGAAGGCGTCGCGCTTTCGGTCTACCGCATCACGCAGGAGGCGGTGACCAACGTCGTGAAGCACGCGGGACCGTCGACCTGCCGGGTCACGATCACCGAAGGGCCAGGCGAAATCAGCGTCGAGATCGTCGACGACGGACGCGGCGAAGGCTCGGCCGCGACCGTCGGCGGGCACGGTCTGATCGGCATGCGCGAACGCGTCGCCGTCTACGGTGGTGACTTCGAAGCGGGTCCACTGCCCGCCGGGGGATTCCGGGTGTTCGCGCGGTTGCCGTACGCCGTCGAGGAAGTGGGGACACGATGATCCGCGTGCTGATCGCCGACGACCAGGCGTTGCTGCGCGGCAGTTTCCGCGTGCTCGTCGACAGCGCGCCGGACCTCGAGGTCGTCGGCGAGGCGGAGAACGGCGTGGAAGCGGCGGAACTGGCCGAGAAGGAACGCCCCGACGTCGTGCTGATGGACGTCCGCATGCCGGAACTGGACGGGATCGAAGCGACCCGGCGGATCTGCGCGTCGGCCGCCACCGAAGGCGTCCACGTGCTGATGCTGACGACGTTCGACCTCGACGCCTACGTCTATTCGGCACTGCGCGCGGGTGCGAGCGGGTTCCTGCTGAAGGACACCCCACCCGCCGAGCTGCTGACCGCGATCCGGGTCGTCGCGGCGGGCGAAGGGCTGCTCGCGCCTTCGATCACGCGACGGCTGATCGCCGAGTTCGCCCGGTTGCCCGACCCCGGCCGGCGCGTCGCGGCGTCGCTCGACAACATCACCACGCGCGAACGCGAGGTCCTGAGCCTGATCGCACGCGGTCTGTCGAACGACGAGATCGCCGGGACACTGCATCTCGGGCTGGCGACGGTGAAGACGCACATCGGCCATCTCCTGCACAAACTCGCCGCACGGGACCGGGCGCAGCTGGTGATCGCGGCCTACGAATCCGGCCTGGTGCGCGCCGCGCGGTAGCCCGGAACGTTGCCTACGCCACACGCGAAGTGACCGCTGAGTAGCTAGGCTGCGGATTCATGAGCAGTGCGACGGAGCCGCTCGGGACGCCGCCCGAGGACGAACCGGACATCCACACCACGGCCGGCAAGCTGGCCGACCTGTACCGCCGATACGACGAGGCGGTGCACGCGGGTTCCGCGAGAGCGGTGGAGAAACAGCACGCCAAGGGCAAGAAAACCGCTCGCGAGCGGATCGACCTGCTGCTGGACGAAGGCTCGTTCGTCGAACTCGACGAACTGGCGAAGCACCGCTCGGTCAACTTCGGCCAGGAGAAGAACCGGCCCTACGGCGACGGCGTCGTCACCGGCTACGGCACCATCGACGGCCGCCCGGTGTGCGTGTTCAGCCAGGACGTCACCGTCTTCGGCGGTTCGCTCGGCGAGGTGTACGGCGAGAAGATCGTCAAGGTGATGGACCTGGCGATCAAGACCGGCCGCCCGATCATCGGCATCAACGAGGGCGGCGGCGCGCGGATCCAGGAGGGCGTCGTCTCGCTCGGGCTGTACGGCGAGATCTTCAACCGCAACGTCAAGGCGTCCGGCGTCATCCCGCAGATCTCGCTGATCATGGGCGCCAACGCGGGCGGGCACGTCTACTCCCCCGCGCTGACCGACTTCGTGGTGATGGTCGACAAGACCTCGCACATGTTCATCACCGGCCCCGACGTCGTGAAGACCGTGACCGGCGAAGAGGTCACCTTCGAGGAACTCGGCGGTGGACGCACGCACAACACCCGTTCGGGCGTCGCGCACTACCTCGGTTCCGACGACGAAGACGCCATCGCCTATGTCAAGGACCTGCTCTCGTACCTCCCCGCGAACAACCTGTCCGAAGCGCCGCTCGCCGAGACGGACGCGCCCGCCGGTGGCTTCTTCGACGACGTGACCGACTCCGACCGCGAGCTGGACACGCTGATCCCGGACTCGCCGAACCAGCCCTACGACATGCACGAGGTCATCAACCGCGTCGTCGACGACGGCGACTTCCTCGAGGTGCACGAACTGTTCGCGCCCAACATCCTGGTCGGCTTCGGCCGGGTGGACGGGCGCAGCGTCGGCATCGTGGCGAACCAGCCGACCCAGTTCGCCGGCTGCCTCGACATCGACGCGTCCGAGAAGGCCGCGCGGTTCGTGCGCACCTGCGACGCGTTCAACGTCCCGGTCCTCACCTTCGTCGACGTCCCCGGCTTCCTGCCCGGCACCGACCAGGAGTGGAACGGCATCATCCGGCGCGGCGCGAAGCTGATCTACGCCTACGCCGAAGCGACCGTCCCGCTGGTCACCGTCATCACCCGCAAGGCGTACGGCGGCGCGTACGACGTCATGGGGTCGAAGCACCTCGGCGCGGACGTCAACCTGGCGTGGCCGACCGCGCAGGTCGCGGTCATGGGCGCGCAGGGCGCGGCGAACATCGTGCACCGCAAGACCCTTTCCGCGGCCGCCGCCGACGGCAAGGACGTCGACGCGCTGCGGGCCGAGCTGATCCAGGAGTACGAGGACACGCTCCTGAACCCGTACGCGGCGGCCGAACGCGGTTACGTCGATTCGGTGATCGTGCCCGCGCACACCCGCGGTCACATCACGAAGGCGCTCTCGCTGCTCCAGGGCAAACGAGAGACACTGCCGCCCAAGAAGCACGGGAACATCCCGCTGTGACCGCGCCCGGAACCCCGCTGCTGCGGATCGTCCGCGGCAATCCGAGCGACGCCGAAGTCGCCGCGCTGACCGCCGTCGTCGCGGCGGCGGCGAGCGAGCGGGCCCCGGAGCCGTCGCCGAAACGGGATTCGTGGTGGGCGGACAAGGCCTCGCTCGTCCGGGCCCCGCTTTCCCCCGGTGACGGTGCCTGGCGGGCCTCGGCCCTTCCGCGCTGACGCGGCCCGCGGGTTCGGCTTGCGCGGGCTATCGTGACAGGTCTTCGAGCCGATACGCCCCAGAAAGCCGTGCGTGACGAACCAGGACCAGCTCTCCACCGAATTGCGCCGTCTGCGTAAAGCCGCCGGGTTGTCCGGTACCGAGGCGGCGAGCCTGACCGGCCTCAGTCAGTCCAGGGTCTCGCGGGTCGAAACCGGCGCGTTCATGCCGACCGAGGAGCAGGTCATCGCGCTGTGCAGTGCCTATGGCGCGCCCGCGAAAGTCCGGCGGGCACTCGTCGCGATCACCCGTGACCTTCGCGAGGAAGCGTCGTCGGCCCGCGTCGTCCTCCAGCGGGGCGCCTGGCGGATGCAGCAGCGGATCGGCAAGATCGAGTCCGCGTCCGCCCGGATCCGGAGCTTCCAGCCGACGATCGTGTTCGGCCTGCTCCAGACCCGCGACTACGTCACCGCCCTGTTCGGCGATTCCCTGCCGGACGGCGAACGCGACCAGACGGTCGAAGCCCGGCTGGAGCGCCAGCGGATCCTCGAATCGAACCGCGAATTCCACTTCGTGCTGACCGAAGGCGCCCTGCGCTGGAACATGGGCGGGGCGGCGACCATGCTGGCCCAGCTCGGTCACCTCATCGACCTGTCCTGCCGCGGGCGGGTGCGGCTGGGCGTGATCCCGTGGACCGCGCCGGTGTCGGTCCCCGTTCTCCACGGTTTCGACATCTACGACTCGCGCGCGGTGCTCCTCGGCACGCAGACCGCGACGGCGCTCGTCACGGACGAACGCGAAGTCGCCGACTACGAGAAGAACTTCGCCGAAGTCGAGCGCTACGCCACCTACGACGGCGTCGCCTGCTCGCATCTGGCCCGGATCGCGGACGACTACCGGCTGCTCGCGGCCGGACCACATCAGTGACCAAGGACCCTTGGCGCTATGCACCCTGAGAATGCATCGTGAGTAAAGCAGCTGTCGGTGAAGGTCCCCTTTTCTGCGCCGAACGCGATCTTGGGGGCTTTTCAGGACCGTTCGCCGACCAGCAGCGGCAGATCACTCGAAATCGACAACTTTGCCTCCGCGCAACCCGTCTACTTGCCGAAACAGTCACTCGGGAAAGGCGACTCCGATGACCACCTGGCACGAACGCATGACCGACTGGCACAAGTCGACCTACACGCACTGGGAAGAAAACGCCTGCGTCGAGGTCGGCGGACTGCCCGGTCTGGTCGGCATCCGAGACACCAAGCAGTGGGCTCTGCCGGACGAGACCCGGCCGATCCTGGTGCTCCCGGCCGCGTCCTTCGCCGCCCTGATCGACCACTTGGGCCGATGAACGACGTCGCCGAGCCGTACATGGTCCATGACCCGCGGGAAATGGCGGGCCAGCTGATCAACGGCAACTGGATCGTCGCGCGGTGGGAGCACCTCGGCGAGGACGAGGACCTGGACCATTGGACGGCCGTGCTGCGCGAGCACTGCGAAGAACTCGGTGTCGATCCGTACGTCATCAACATCCCGCGAAAGAGCCTGACGATCGTCTTCAACGGCGCGCTCCCCGCCCCGACGTTCGAACAGCTGGAGAATTCGATCGCGGCCATCGAGTACCACCGCTTCCTCGAACGCGAAATCGGACCGAGACGCCTGAACTAGGGTGGCGATTCGCTGGTTCGCGACTTACCGCGCCCAACCGCCCATCACGTGTCGCGAAAGCCACTTTCGCGACATCTGACGTCCCGAAAGTAGCTTTCGCGACGCCTCGGGTCCGAGTGCGGATGTGTTTCCGACGTGGTTGCCCTGGCCGGGCAGGCGGAACCGCGCGCCGTTCGCGGAAGGGATCGCGAAGGCCGTGGAATCGACCGGAGAGTTCGGTTCTTCCGGTCCGGCGGCCATTCCGGGGCTTCCCGCCGGGGTGGCGGAGCAGGCCCAGCGGCTCGCGCTCGAAGCCGTCCACCATGGACTGACCGACGCCGCCAGGGTGACCCTGCCGCTGCCCGCGACCGTCCTGCTGCTGGGCGTACCGGCGGGGCTGACGAGGCGGCGCCCGCCGCCACGGCCGCCTGATTCGAGGCGCCCTTGCCTGAGCCCGCGGGCTCAGGCAAGGGCGGTGGCCAGCAGGGCGAAGGCGGCGATGATGACGGCGACGCGGACGTAGTGGAAACGGTCCCAGCGGTTCATTTGCTCCTTCCAGTCCTCGGGCCGGTTCTCGGGGGTCCACGTCTTGCCCCGGTCGTTGATCGGGACGAGCAGCAGGATCGACATGACCACGCTCACGATCAGCAGCCCGGCGGCGATGACGACGAGGACCGCGCCGGGCTCATGCCATCCGGCGATGGCCCAGACCGCGCTCAGGATGAGCGAGCCGATGTACCAGAACGGCATGACGGCGCCGAGCATCCGGCCCCCGTGGGCTCGGCCGAGCTGATTGCTGTCGTCGGGAAGTCCGTTGAGGATCCGATTGAGGACGAAGGCGACGGAGAACTCCACCCCCACCATCAAGCCGACGACCACGATGGTGCAGACCTCGAGTGCCTCGATCAACATGACCTCTCCCATGATCTAGCGTTGCTAGGTATTGAGCCGACGCTAGCATTGCTGCCGCTCGTTTGTCTAGCAGTGCTAGGATCGAGCCATGTCGGTACAGGAACGCAAGGAGCGTGCACGGGCGGACCGTGAACGGCTCATCGTGGCGACGGCCCGCGAACTCGCCGAGCAGCAAGGCTGGGACGCGGTCACCACCCGGCGGCTCGCCGAGCGCATCGAATACAGCCAGCCCGTCCTCTACAGCCACTTTCGCGGCAAACGCGAGATCATCGGCGCCGTCGCCCTCGAAGGCGCCACCGAGATGGCCGTGGCGTTGCGGGCCGCGACCTCCGCCGCGGACGGCCCGCGCGCCAGGGTCACCGCCCTCACCCGCGCCTACCTCGACTTCGCCGAACACAACCCGGCGGTCTACGACGCCATGTTCCAGCTCGACGGCGGCCTGGCGTTCGCGAAGGAAGACACCCCGGAGCCACTGAAGGACGCCTTCGCCGCCCTCTTGGAATGCCTCACCGAGGTCGCCGGGGACGGCGTCCACCCGGGCCTGTTCACCGAGGCGTTCTGGGCGGCTCTGCACGGGCTGGCCACGCTGACCCGGGCGGGACGGCTGCCGCCGGAGTACGCCGAGCGGCGGACGGAGCTACTGGTGGACCGGCTCGCCGTGCTCTGACACCTCGCCCGGCGCGATGAACGGGACTTTCCTCTCGAATTTCGCGAGGAAAGTCCCGTTCAACTCATCCGCGGGAGGGCGGAAGCTTCCTACCGGCGGTATCGCAGGCCGAAGCCGTACGGGAACAGCGCCTTCTCGCCGTCACCGACGTTCACCGGTTCCTGAGCGGCACTGACCGGCCAGCTGAACGTCAGTTTCCCGGTCGGGTTGTAGTCGCCGTAAAGGACATCGGCGACACCGGCGCCTTCGCTACCCGGCAGCCAAGCCGCGACCAGACCGTTGAACCCGGGCAGCTGCGCAGCGATGTCGAGCGGCCGCCCGGACACGGTCACCACGACGACGGGGACACCGGAACTCTTCAGTTTGGCGACCGTGGCGAGGTCTTCCGCGTCGAGCCCGAAGCCGTTCGGACGATCTCCCTGCCCTTCGGCGTACGGCGTTTCTCCCACCACGACGACCGCGACCCGGTAGCTCTTGTCGATTCCGTCACCCTCCCGGCCAGGAGCAGGCCTGCGAGCACTGTGGTGTGCGTCGTGCGAAGTGATCTTATGACGCGGAGGCGGGACGACCTCGGTTCCTCCGTAGCTCGGACAATCCATATGTTGCGCGCCACAACAAACTAACTCCAGGGCCGCGTGTCCCAGGTCACGACCAGACAACGGAGCGCCGTCGAGTACCGTCCGGAGGTGCGTTTCGTCCTTGCGTCCCAGTCCCCCGCCCGCCTCGGCGTCCTGCGGTCCGCCGGCTTCGATCCAAGCGTCGTCGTCTCCGGCGTCGACGAGGACGCGGTGGCCGCGTCCTTGACCGACCCGGCCCCGGCGGAGCTGGTCCGGGCACTCGCCACCGCGAAGGCCGAAAAGGTTTTCGAAACGCTCGTCGGGTCTCACAGTGACCATGTCGGAAGCGCCGACATGGTCATCGTGGGCTGCGATTCGATGTTGTCGATCAACGGCGAAATGGTCGGGAAGCCGATCACCCCCGAGGCCGCGCGCGAGCGATGGGCGTCGATGGCGGGCAAATCCGGTGAACTTCTGACCGGCCACGCGATCATTCGCGTCGAGAACGGTGAGAAAACGAAGGAAACGTCGGGCACCGAAGGGACCATTGTTCGCTTCGGAACACCGTCGCAGGAAGAAATTGACGCCTACATCGCGTCCGGAGAACCGCTCCAGGTGGCGGGCGGCTTCACACTGGACGGGCTCGGCGGCTGGTTCATCGAAGGCATCGACGGCGACTTCTCGAGCGTCATCGGGATCAGCCTGCCGCTGACCCGGCGTCTTCTGGCCGAGGTCGGCGTGAGTGTCGTCGATCTCTGGACGCGTCCCGCATCCTGAGACAGCTCCCACACGATGGGGTGATCCGGAAGAGTCCTGCTTCGCCGAGCGTTCTTCACGTTCGGCCAATCAGGAAACTTTCACGCACCGGAGTCGCCCCGTGTCTTTCATTCGGACCTACACCAGGCCAAAAGTCTTCGCGGTGGCAGTCCTCGGCTCACTCGTCGTGGGTGCCCTCCTCGGCATCCTCGCCAGGTCGACCGAGGCGAGCTGGCTGACCGAACTGCTCGACCAGATCGGCACGATCTTCACGACGCTGCTGCAGATCGCGGTGATCCCGCTCGTCTTCACGGCGATCGTGGTCGGCATCAACAGCCTGCGCAACCTCGGCGGCGGCAAGAAGGCCGCCCGGCTGGGCGGCAAGACCGTCCTGTGGTTCGCGATCACGTCGCTCATCGCGTCCCTGATCGGCATCGCCGTCGCGAAGCTGTTCAATCCGGGCAGCGGCGGTCTCGGCGAAGGTGTGGCCGCGACCGCGAAGAACGCCGACAAGGCCACGAAGAGCGTGGACAACTGGGGCTCCTGGAGCGCCTTCGTCGATGGCTTCCTGCCGAAGAACTTCCTCACCGCCTTCACCGAGGGCGAGACGCTCCAGGTGCTGTTCCTCGCCGTGCTGATCGGCGCGGCCGCCTACAGCCTCGGCGACAAGGCCAAGCCGTTCGTCGACTTCACCACCAGCGTCTTCGAGATCATCCAGCGCTACCTCGGCTGGATCGTCCGGCTGGCCCCGATCGGCATCATCGGCCTGATCGGCGCGGCGGTGGCGAACTACGGTGACGCGCTGTTCCGCCCGCTGTTCACCACCACTCTCGCGGTGTACGTCGGCTGCCTCCTGGTCCTCTTCGTGGTGTACCCGATCCTGTTGCAGTTCGTGGCGAAGGTCAGCCCCGCCAAGTTCTTCGCCAAGGCGGGCACGGCGATCCAGTTCGCGTTCGCTTCCCAGTCTTCGGGCGCGACGCTGCCCCTGACCCGGCAGTCCGCCGTGAACCTGGGCGTCCAGCCCGCGTACGCCGCCTTCGCGACTCCCCTGGGCAGCGCCACGAAGATGGACGGCTGCGCCGCCGTGTTCCCCGCGATCGGCGCGGTCTTCATCGCGAACCTGTCGGGCGTTTCGCTGAACATCTGGCAGTACGGCGGGATCGTGCTGGTCGCCGTCCTCGGCGCGCTCGCCACCGCGGGCACCACCGGCTGGCTGACCGCGCTGACCCTGACCACCGCGTTCATCGGACTCGACGCGCAGCAGGTGGCGCTCGGCATCGCGCTGATCTACTCGGTCAACCCGATCATGGACATGATGCGGACCGCGACCAACGTCGCGGGCCAGATCGTCGTGCCGGTCGTCGTCGCTCGCAGCGAAGGCCTCCTGGACGACGAGGTCCTCAACTCGCCGACGGACCCTTCGCCCACCTCCGACGGCGCGCACGCTCCGGCGAAGGAGCCTGCCGCGGCCGGCGCGAAGTAAGTTCTCAAGAAGTCCGTGAAGGCCTCCTTGAAGGAGGCGGCGGGAGCATGGACGGCCCCTCAAGGCGGCCTTCACGGACCTGTTACTTAGCCATGCTCAGCAAGCGATAGCAAAGGTCCCTTGCTTTCGCGTCAGGGGCAGGCCCGCAGGTCAGCGCGGGTGAGCCGGACATCCGGCCAGCCCCTCAGCTCCGAAGGCGCGGTGTACCGGCGCGTGCAGCCCACCGAGCCGCTGGCGACGTCGTAGACCTCCGCGAGCACCGGCGCCGCCTGGCACCGGGCCGATCCGGACCGCGCGTCCGGACATTCGTGCCGCACGACGATGACGTCCGCGATCCCGTCGGCGGTCACGTCGTTCAGGGCGATCGTCCCGGCGTCGGAGAAGTACGGCTTCCCGGGGTCCCGCCAGATCCCGCCGCGTGAGACGAACAGCTCGCCCACCGAACCACCGTCTGCCGCACCGCGCACCAGGCAAACCGGCGTCGCGCCGTCGACACAGCGCAAAGAATCGCCCTTGAGGGTGACTTCCATGTCGTTGATGATCAACGGGAACACCGAGTCCGCCCCGATCCGGACCACGCCCTGCTTCCCCGCTTCGTCGGCCAGCAGGACGACAGGCACCCCGCCGACGGTCATCGCACCGATCTCCCGGCAGGCCGAGTGGCCGCAGTTGACCCCCGGCGTGGACGGGGCGCCATCGGGCAGCGGAGGCACACCGGGCGCGCCGTCGGGCACCGGAGCGGGCTGGCGGAGCAGGATCACGGCCACGATGACCCCCGCCGTCACCGCGACGGCCAGCATCGCGGTGAACAGCACGGATCGCGGCGTCCGCGCTTCCTGAGTCCGCATAACCGAGAGCGTAAGTGATCTAGCGGAGAGTGCACGTCTATGTTGTTCCGGTGACGAACCCCGGATTGCCCAACGCCCTGTTCCTCCCCACGGCGAAAGAGCCGAAGGACTTCACGAGCGCGGAGATCGAGCTTCGCGCGACCAAGGACGGCCGGATGGCGCTGATCGCCTTCAGTTCGGTGCAGCGCCTGGTCGAATGCTGCGGCCCGCACCAGCCGTGGGCACTGGTCAAGTCCGAGCACCTCGGCCGGGTCTACCAGACCCGGCCCTACGACCTGATCGTGCTCGATTCCGACCTTCCGGAAGAACTGCGACACCGGGACGCACTGGTGTAAGACGTCCTGGAAGAACTGACACGACACGAAACGCTGGTATAAACAGTGTCACTGGGGTGGCCTTGCTCTCACTCAACCAGAGCCGGAACTTCCGTAAACTGCTGCGGAGCCGCATCGGGGCGGCCCGACGTGCGAACGCAGGAGGTACGGCGTGACCGAGCAGGCCGGCACAGGTGGTCCGGTGACCAAGATCCTGATCGCGAACCGCGGCGAGATCGCGGTACGGGTGATCAGGGCGGCGAAGGACGCCGGGCTGGCCAGCGTGGCCGTCTACGCCGATCCAGACCGTGACGCACCCCACGTCCGCCTCGCCGACGAGGCTTTCGCCCTCGGCGGGACCACGGCCGCGGAGAGCTATCTCGTCTTCGACAAGCTCCTCGACGCCGCCAAGCGGTCGGGCGCGGACTCCGTCCACCCCGGCTACGGGTTCCTCTCCGAGAACGCGGACTTCGCGCAGGCCGTGATCGACGCCGGGCTGACCTGGATCGGGCCGAGCCCGCAGGCCATCCGCGATCTCGGTGACAAGGTCACCGCGCGCCACATCGCGCTGCGCGCCGGCGCCCCTCTCGTGCCCGGCACGAAGGATCCCGCCAAGAACGCCGACGAAATCGTCGCTTTCGCCGACGAGCACGGCCTGCCGGTCGCGATCAAGGCGGCGTTCGGCGGCGGCGGCCGCGGCCTCAAGGTCGCCCGCACCCGCGAGGAGATCCCGGAGCTGTTCGAGTCCGCGACCCGTGAGGCGATCTCCGCCTTCGGCCGCGGCGAATGCTTCGTCGAGCGTTACCTGGACAAGCCGCGCCACGTCGAGGCCCAGGTGCTCGCCGACCAGCACGGCAACGCCATCGTCGTCGGCACCCGCGACTGCTCGCTGCAACGCCGCCACCAGAAGCTGGTCGAGGAGGCGCCCGCGCCATACTTGACCGACGAGCAGCGCAAGCGCATCCACGAATCCGCGAAGGCGATCTGCAAGGAAGCCGGCTACTACGGCGCCGGGACCGTCGAGTACCTCGTCGCCGTCGACGGCACGATCTCGTTCCTCGAGGTCAACACGCGGTTGCAGGTCGAGCACCCGGTGTCCGAGGAGACCACGGGCCTCGACCTCGTGCGTGAGATGTTCCGCATCGCGCGTGGCGAGAAACTGCGCATCACCGAGGACCCCGAACCACGCGGCCACTCGATCGAATTCCGCATCAACGGTGAGGACGCCGGCCGCGGCTTCCTGCCCGCGCCCGGCACCGTGACGAAGTTCGTCGCGCCGAGCGGCCCCGGCGTCCGCGTCGACTCGGGGGTCGAGTCCGGCAGCGTCATCGGCGGCCAGTTCGACTCGATGCTCGCGAAGCTGATCGTCACCGGCTCGGACCGGCAGAACGCGCTGGAGCGCAGCCGCCGGGCGCTGGCCGAGATGGTCGCCGACGGTATGGCGACGGTCCTGCCGTTCCACCGCGTGATCGTGGACGACCCGGCCTTCATCGGTGACGAGCACGGGTTCAGCGTGCACACCCGCTGGATCGAGACGGAGTTCGAAAACACCATCGAGCCGTTCGTCGCCCCGGAGGCCGCCGAAGCCGAAGAGGAGCAGCCCCGCCAGAACGTCGTCGTCGAGGTCGGCGGACGTCGTCTCGAGGTGTCGCTTCCCGGCGGGTTCTCGCTCGACGCCGGTGG
Source organism: Amycolatopsis coloradensis (assembly GCF_001953865.1). Taxonomy (GTDB): domain Bacteria; phylum Actinomycetota; class Actinomycetes; order Mycobacteriales; family Pseudonocardiaceae; genus Amycolatopsis; species Amycolatopsis coloradensis. Next base: position 255,940 of record NZ_MQUQ01000012.1, on the reverse strand, counting down.
CGGCGGCACGGCCGTCAAGGCCAAGCCGCGCAAGCGTGCGGGCGGTACCAAGGCCGCGGCGAGCGGCGACGCGGTCACCGCGCCGATGCAGGGCACCATCGTCAAGGTCGCCGTCGAAGAGGGCCAGCGGGTCGAGGCGGGTGAGCTGGTCGTCGTGCTCGAAGCGATGAAGATGGAGAACCCGGTCACCGCGCACAAAGCGGGTACCGTGACCGGCCTTTCGGTCGAGGTCGGCGCGGCGGTCACCCAAGGAACCCAGCTGTTCGAGCTGAAAGACTGACGAATGTCGTGGAAGACGGCGCCTCGCTCGGCCTACCATCGAAAGGGTGAGTGAAGCGCCGTCTCCGCAGCTGCGGATCAGTGACCGGGATCGAGAGTCCGCGCTGACCGCGCTCGGTGAGCATCTGAGCGTCGGCCGGATCGACATCGACGAATTCGGCGAGCGGTCCGCTCAGGTCACCGCCGCCAAGACACGCGGCGAACTGTCCGAGATCTTCCTCGATCTGCCTGAGCCGCATCCGGGCTTCGACGCGCCCGTGCCGGTGGCGACCGAACCGGAGAAGCCGTGGGCGGGGATCTCGCCGATGCAGCGTGTCATGGGCGCGCTCCTGCCGATCCTGTTCATCGCCTCCATCGCGCTCATCGTCACCACCGGTGTCACCTGGTGGTTCATCCTCGTCCCGATCGGGATCAGCGCCGTCGGCGAAGGCATCTGGGGCAAGGGCTGGGACAACGCCCACAAGAAGCTCGGGAAGCAGCGCCGCCGGGAGCTGGACGGCTGATCCGCCCGTAGACTCGGTATGTGAGTGCCGAGAGACCGGACATGCGCCTGAGCGACGCCGAACGCCAAGACGCGCTCGACGCGCTGGAAGAGCATGTCCGCACCGGCAGACTCGACCTCGACGAGTTCGGCACGCGCTCGGCCAAGGTCAGCGCCGCGAGGATGGCGAGCGACCTCGAACCGCTGTTCACGGACCTGCCCTCGCCGCGGCCCGGCGCGCTGCTGCCGCTGCCCCCGATGCCCGGCGTCGCGCAGGCGGCCGCGAAGAACGAGGCCACGCCGTCGAAATGGCTGACCGCGAGCGCCGTGCCGATCGCCGCCGCGGTCGCGATCGCGTTGTTCTTCTTCACCAGGGGGACGTTCCTGGTGTTCCTGCTGCCGCTGGCGGTGGCGCTGATCATGAGCCGCCGTCGCTGAAAGATCCGGTTACCCTCGAAGGGTGGAACCGGTGGAGATCAACGCGGGCGAGTACTACCTGCGGCAGCTGCGGGCCGACAAGGCCCTCGACGACCGTCCGGCGCTGGTCGCGGCCTTCGCCGATCCGACACACCGCAAGTACGTCCTGAACTATCGCTTGCGGGACCTGGACGAGGCGACCGAGTACGTCGCGCTGCGCGCCGCTCAGTGGGCCGGTGACGAACGCTGTTCCTGGGCGGTGGCCGAGCCGACGACCGGGGAGCTGCTGGGTGAGGTCGGCCTGCGGGATCTCGATCTCGACCTCGGGTACGCGGAGGCGTCGGTCTGGGTGCGCGCGGCGTCCCGGGGCAGGGGTGTGGCGAGCACGGCGCTCAACGCGGCCCTGCGGTTCGGTTTCGGCGGCCTCGGCCTGCGCGAGGTCAGCTACCGCTACGAAGAGACCAATGAGATTTCGGCGTCGGTCGCCCGCAAATGCGGGTTCACCCTGATCGGGCCCGAACTGGACCCGGCCCCGACCGGGGAACGCCTCATCCGCTGGCGCCGCACCGCCTGACCCCTCCCCGCGTTTCGTCCTCTAGTTGCGGTAGTACGTAGTGCGAACCACCGCAACTAGAGGACGACTTGCGATGGTCAGAAGGGGTAGGTGGGGGGTGTGGAGCGGACGGTGACCCAGCGGGTCTCGGTGAAGGCCTCGACGTTCGCCGCCGCCCCGCCGAAACGGCTCCCGGTGCCCGAAGCGGCGACGCCACCGAAGGGGCTGTTCGCCTCGTCGCTGACGGTCTGGTCGTTGATGTGCACGATGCCGGTCGGGACGCGGTCGGCCAGGTCCAGTCCTTTGAGGACGTCACGGGTGACGATCCCCAGCGAAAGCCCGTATTCGCTCGCCGTGGCGAGCCGGACGGCCTCCTCCGCGTCGGAGAACCGCACGACCGGCGCGACCGGGCCGAAGATCTCCTCGGCGACCGCGGGCGCCGTCGGCGGCACGTCGGCGAGCACCGTCGCGGAGTAGAACAGCCGGTCGTAGTCGGCACCGGCGGCGACCCGCGCTCCCGCCGCCACACTGGCCGTGACCAGCGCGTGGATCTTGTCCCGCTGCCCGGCGTCGATGATCGGGCCGAGCGCGACCTCGTCCCGCGCCGGGTCGCCCACCCGGATCGCGGCCGCCTTCGCCGCCAGCCGCTCGACGAAATCGTCATAGATCCGCTCGTGCACCAGATGCCGGCCGGTGGTCATGCAGATCTGGCCCTGATGGAAGAAGGAGCCGAACGCGGCGACTCCGGCCGCCTCGTCCACGTCCGCGTCGTCGAGCACGATGAGCGCGGAGTTCCCGCCCAGTTCCAGATGCGCCCGCTTCAGATGCTTTCCGGCGAGTTCACCGACCTTGCGCCCGGCACCGGTCGATCCGGTGAAGGAGATGACCCGGACCGCCGGATGCGTCACCAGCGTCTCGCCGACGTCCGCGCCACCCGGCAGCATTTGCAGCACTCCCGGCGGCAGTCCCGCTTCCTCGAAAATCCGCGCGAGGACCACGCCACCGGTGACCGCGGTGCGCGGGTCCGGCTTCAGGATGACGGCGTTGCCCAGCGCGAGCGCCGGGGCGACCGACCGGATGCCCAGGATGATCGGCATGTTGAACGGCGAGATCACCGCGACGACACCGGCCGGGACACGGCGTGCCATCGAAAGGCGCGGTTCTTCACTCGGCAGGAGTTCGCCGTACGGGCGGCCAGGCAAGGCCGCCGCTTCGTAGCACTCCTGTTCCGCGACGTGCAGTGAGAAACCGGCGACGCCCGGCACCGCGCCGACCTCGCGCACGTTCCACCAGCGGATCTCGTCGGCGTACTCGGACCACAGCCGCGCCGCTTCGCGCAGGATCGCGGCGCGCTGGACGTGCGGGGTCGCCGCCCAGGACCGTTGTGCTTCGGCCGCGGTTTCCGCCGCTCTCGCGGCGTCCGCGGCCGAAGCGATCCCGACGCTGCCCAAGACCGCACCGGTCGCGGGCTCCGTGACGTCACGGGTGCCACCGGTGCCGGGCACCCACGCGCCTCCGGCGAAGATCCGGTCCGTCCACGTCGACGAGTCGAGAAACACCACAAAGCCGCCTTCCGTCTGAGTGCCTGACCAAGGAGCCCGCGGCCGCGACTTCTCCCGTTCGCGGGCAAGGGCCCTGCCACCGCGATGGCGGGGCCTTCGGCCGCGCGGGCTGGGACGGCCGACGCTATGCCAGATTCACCCGATCAGGCAACGATCTCTGCGCGCGTGGCACACCACTCGGCACCGGAAATCAACTCACCGGTTCGATGATCCCGGAGCGTGCTTCCGGTGCGGACGACCGCAACGCGTCGGCGGCCTCGTCGCTCGGCTGCGACTGGGACTTCCGTTCCGCTTCCACCCGTGCCTTGTAGACCTCGACCTCGCGGGTGATTTGGTCCTTCGACCAGCCGAGCACCTCGCCCACCAGTGCGCCGACCTGCTCGGCGCAGTCGACGCCGCGGTGCGCGTACTCGATCGAGATCCGCGTCCGGCGCGCGAGGACGTCTTCCAGGTGAAGCGCGCCCTCGTGGCTGGCCGCGTAGACGACCTCGACGCCGAGATAGTCCGGCGCGTGCTCCAGCGGCTTGAGCAGTTCCGGCCGCCCTTCGCCGAGCGCGAGGACCTCGTGCACCATCGAGCCGTACCGGTCGAGCAGATGACGGACTCGGTACGGGTGCAGCCCGTGCTCGCCGGCCAGCTGGTCGGCCTGGTTCACCAGCGCGTGGTAGCCGTCGGCGCCCAGCAGCGGCACCTTGTCGGTGATGGACGGCTGTGGCCTGCCGGGCAGGTCGACGGCCGCGGCGTCGACGGCGTCGGCCGCCATCACCCGGTAGGTGGTGTATTTGCCGCCCGCGATCGCGACCAGTCCCGGTGCGACCCTGGCGACCGCGTGCTCACGCGAAAGCTTCGACGTCTCTTCGCTTTCCCCGGCGAGCAAAGGCCGGAGTCCCGCGTAGACCCCTTCGATGTCATCGTGCGTCAGCGGTGTCGCGAGCACGGTGTTGACGTGTTCGAGGAGGTAGTCGATGTCGTGCTTCGTCGCGGCGGGATGCGCGAGGTCGAGGTTCCAGTCGGTGTCGGTGGTTCCCACGATCCAGTGGTTACGCCACGGGATGACGAACAGCACGGACTTCTCGGTGCGCAGGATCATGCCCGATTCCGAGACGATCCGGTCGCGCGGGACGACGATGTGGACGCCCTTGCTCGCCCGCACCCGGAACCGGCCGCGGCCACCGGAAAGCCGCTGCAGTTCGTCGGTCCAGACGCCGGTGCAGTTGACCACCGCGGAAGCGTGGATCTCGGTCTCGCGGCCGTCTTCGACGTCACGCACGCGGACACCGGAAATACGGTCCGCCTCGCGGAGGAAACCCACCACCTGGGTGGAGGTGCGCACCACGGCGCCATAGTGCGCCGCGGTGCGGGCGACGGTCATCGTGTGCCGCGCGTCGTCGGATTGCGCGTCGTAGTAACGGATCCCGCCGATCAACGCGGACCGCTTCAGCGCCGGGACCATCCGCAGCGCGCCCGCGCGGCTCAGGTGCTTCTGGCCGGGGACCGACCGCGCGCCACCCATCGTGTCGTACATCAGCAAGCCGGCCGCGGTGTACGGACGCTCCCAGATCCGGTGCGTCAGCGGGTACAGGAAGCTGACCGGCTTCACCAGATGCGGCGCGATCGTCGTCAGCATGAGCTCGCGTTCCCGCAGAGCTTCGCGCACCAGACCGAATTCCAGTTGTTCGAGGTAACGGAGCCCGCCGTGGAAAAGCTTGCTGGAGCGGCTCGACGTCCCCGAGGCGAGGTCGCGCGCTTCGACCAGCGCGACCCGCAGTCCGCGCGTCGCGGCGTCGAGCGCCGTACCGGCCCCGACCACTCCGCCGCCGATCACGACGAGGTCGAATTTGTCCTCACCCAGCCGCTGCCACGACTCTTCCCGCTTGAGCGGTCCCAGCCTGGCGGGGCTGTTTTCGGCTTCGCGCTGAGAGCTTGCCACGTGACATTCCTCCTTGTGCCGCTGTGTCTCCAGCATCGCACGATCGGCCGTGACCGGTCCGTTGTGCGGGTGACACGTGTGGCGTAACCCTCGCCGATCTTGCAAGAATTCGCCCGCTCAACGCCTGGAAGGAACAAATACGCGACGGTAACGTGCGTCGGACGTGGGTCGGCAAGGGCGCCGTAGCACACCGTGTACGACCCTGCGCGGAATGTCCAATGTGGAGGTCGTACGGTGAGTGTGGGAGCCATCTTCGTCTGGGAGTCGCTGGGAACGGCTGTCCTGATCCTGCTGGGTAACGGCGTGGTCGCCAACCACGTGTTGCGCAAGAACAACGGCCACAACGGTGGCATCGTGATGATCACCCTCGCGTGGGCGTTCGCGGTCTTCACCGGTGCCAGCATCGCCGCGCCGAGCGGCGCGCACCTCAACCCCGCGGTGACACTGGGCCTCGCCATCGCCGACAAGACCGCATGGGGCGACGTCCCGATCTACTTCGCCGGGCAGATGGTCGGCGCGATCGTCGGCGCCGTGCTCTGCTGGGCCACCTACAAACTGCAGTTCGACGACCACCCGAACCGCGACGAGACGCTGGGCATCTTCTCGACCGCGCCGCAGATCCCGAACAAGGTCTGGAACCTCGTCACCGAGATCATCGGTACCTTCGTGCTGGTGGCGTGGATCCTGCTCAGCCCGGTCTACGCCAACGCCACGGGTGAAAGCGGAACGCCGAGTTTCGGCAACTCCGCGCTCGGCTACGCCGGGGTAGCGTTCGTCGTGCTGGTCATCGGCCAGTCCCTCGGTGGCCCGACCGGTTACGCCATCAACCCGGCCCGAGACCTCGGCCCCCGGATCGCGTACGCGTTCCTGCTGCCCATCAAGAACAAGGCCAACCCGAACTGGGCTTACTCCTGGGTCCCCGTCGTCGGCCCGCTGGTCGGCGGTGCGCTGGCCGCGCTGCTGTTCCTCGCCGTCCACAACCTCACCTGAGACTGGAGCTTCGATGACTTCGTACGTAGCCGCGATCGACCAGGGCACGACGTCGACCCGCTGCATGATCTTCGACCACTCCGGCCGGGTGGTCGCCGTCGACCAGCGGGAGCACGAACAGATCTTCCCGAAGGCGGGCTGGGTCGAGCACGACGCCGAAGAGATCTGGGAGAACACCCGAGCGGTGGCGGCGGGCGCGCTCGCCAAGGGGGACCTGGTCGCGAGCGACATCGTCGCGGTCGGCATCACCAACCAGCGCGAGACCACGCTGGTCTGGGACCGCACCACCGGGAAGCCGGTGTACAACGCCATCGTGTGGCAGGACACCCGCACCGACAAGATCGTCAGCGACCTCGGCGCGCTCGGTGGCGGCCAGGAGCGCTACCGCGAGAAGGTGGGCCTGCCGTTGGCGACCTACTTCTCCGGGCCGAAGATCAAGTGGATCCTCGACAACGTCGACGGTGCCCGCGCGAAGGCCGAAGCGGGCGACCTGGTCTTCGGCAACATGGACACCTGGGTGCTGTGGAACATGACCGGCGGGGTCGACGGCGGCGTGCACGTCACCGACCCGACCAACGCCTCGCGGACCATGCTGATGGACCTCGACACGCTGGAGTGGGACGCCGGGATCGCGGAGGAGATGACGATCCCGCTGTCGATGCTCCCGGAGATCCGGTCGTCCTCGGAGACCTACGGCAAGGTCCGCGAGAAGGGCGCGCTGGCCGGGGTCCCGATCTCGGGCATCCTGGGCGACCAGCAGGCGGCGACCTTCGGGCAGGCGTGCCTCTCGCCGGGTGAAGCGAAGAACACCTACGGCACCGGCAACTTCATGTTGCTCAACACCGGCACCGAGAAGGTCATGTCGGACAACGGGCTGCTCACCACGGTCTGCTACAAGATCGGCTCGAACGACACGGTGTACGCGCTCGAAGGGTCGATCGCGGTCACCGGTTCGCTCGTGCAGTGGCTGCGGGACAACCTCGGCCTGATCGGCTCCGCGGCCGAAGTCGAGCAGCACGCCCGCAGCGTCGAGGACAACGGTGGCGCGTACTTCGTTCCGGCGTTCTCGGGCCTCTTCGCGCCGTACTGGCGCTCCGACGCCCGCGGCGCGATCGTCGGCCTCACCCGGTTCGTCAACAAGGGGCACATTTCGCGGGCCGTCCTGGAGGCGACCGCGTTCCAGTCGCGCGAGGTGATCGACGCGATGAACGCCGACTCCGGTGTCCCGCTGAAGTCGCTGAAGGTCGACGGCGGCATGGTCGTCAACGAACTGCTCATGCAGTTCCAGGCCGACATCCTCGGCGTGCCGGTGATCCGCCCGGTGGTCAACGAGACCACCGCGCTCGGTGCGGCCTACGCGGCCGGTCTCGCGGTGGGCTTCTGGAAGAGCGAAGACGACATCCGCAACAACTGGGCGCAGGACAAGCAGTGGGACCCGTCGATGGACGAGGCCCGCCGCGAGTCCGAGTACCGCAACTGGAAGAAGGCCGTCACGAAGACCTTCGACTGGGTCGAGGGCGAAGACTGACCTGGTGAGTACATGAAGGCCTCCTTCCTTGCGCCTAAGTACCGGAAGGGGGCCTTCACGTACTTCAGATGTGCTCCGCTTGGCCCGCCGGTCGCTTCCCTAATGCCTCGAAGGCCACCTTTGAGACATCCCAGCCCGCCCCGCCCCCTCCTGACCGCGTTTCGTCCTCTAGTTGCGGTAGTTCGTGTCGCGCACTACCGCAACTAGAGGACGAAACGCGAGGGTCGCCTGAGCGCGTTTAGCGGGCTAAACGCGACGCGCTGGGGTGCGAAGAGGCCGGAGCAGCGTGAAGGCCTCCTTCCTTGCGCCTGAGTACCGGAAGGGGGCCTTCACGTACTTCAGCCGAGTGCTCCGCCGCCGGTCCGCGGAGCGCCCTGCGGCGTCACCCTCACCTGGGGCTTCTTGCCGGGCGAAGAGGGCTCGCGAGCCGCTGCTTGGCGGTTCGCTGGAACTGGACGGCGGCTGGCTGCTCGACGGGGGCTTGGTGGGTGTCGTCGTGGGCGGCAGGCAGACGATCTCGAACTCGACGGTCGCCGTCCCGCTGGCGGCCGGGAGGTTCGGCCCGCTGTCGCAAGGGAGGCTCGCCTTGATGGCGGCCGCGCTCGATGCCCAACCCACCCTTCGTGACAGGTGTCCTGAAGGCCACCTTCAGGACGCTCAACGTCTCAAGGTGGCCTTCAAGGCAGCCGGGACCCGCCCGGACCCGCCCGCCCGGCCGCAAGTAGAGGACTACTTGCGGTGGGCCACCGTTCCGCCGCCACCGGTTTGTGGTGCCCCCACCGGAATCTTCGGAACCTGACGCCCGGCGGCCGGTTTCACCGGCGTAATCGATTTCGGCGGCGTTCCCTTCGACGGTTCGGTCGTCGGAGGCGGGGTCGCGGTCGGGGTCTTGCCCGGCGCGACTTCGAGGTTGATCGTCACCGTCGTCGTCTTGCAGGTCGCCTTGACCGCGTAGAAGCCCGGCTTCGCCTTGTCGCTCAGGTGCGCGACCGCGCCGAGGATCACCGGATCCTCGGAGGTCACCTCGAACTTCCCGATCTTGTCCAGCACCATCGACGTCACCTCGCCGAAGTCGGCCACCGCGCAGCCGACCGAGACCAGCACGTCCTCCCCCGCCGTCGACTTCGACGGGGACACGGCGACAAAGGGGTACTGCATGGGCGGCGGGGTGAACGTCGTGGTCGGCGTGGATGACGGGACGTCGTCCTGCGCGAACGCGACGGCGGGAGCGGCGAGGGCCACCCCGCACGCCACCACCAGGGCGGACCGGTACCTGATCATGGGACTCACCTCGCGAGCAGCCGGGCGAAAACGATGATGTTGTCGAGATAGTTGTGCGAAGCCTTGTCGAAAACGCCGCCGCAGGTGATGAGCCGCAGTTCCGGCTCGGTGGTGTCGCCGTAGACCGCGTCGGTGGGGAACTTGTCCTTCGCCACCCGCTCGACCTTCGTGACCGCGAATTCGGCCGTCGTTCCGTCCTTGCGGGCGATCGAGACCTGGTCGCCGGGCGCCAGTTCCTTCAGCCGGAAGAAGATGCCCTTCTGTTTGTTCCCGTCCACATGCCCGAGGATCACCGAAGGCCCGACCTCCCCCGGGGTCGGCCCGTGCACGTACCAGCCCGCCTGCATCGGCTGGGTCACCGGCGGCACCTCGACGGTGTTGTCCGCGTTGAGCCCGAGCGGGACAAGGCTGGACTTCGCTTCGATCTTCGGCACGTCGATCGAGACGGGATCGGCCTTGGCCATCCCGCCGGCGACGGCCTCGCGTTCCGGCCCGGCGCTCGGCTCCACCGGTGCCACGGACCGCTCCGTGACCTGCGGCGGAGCGGCCTGCCCTGGCTCCCCCGGGCCGGACAGGACGACCACCAGCGTCGCCAGGACGACCAGCAGGACGACGACGAGCACCAGCGGTGCCCGTCGTCCTCGCCACCACGTCGACGTCATGTTCACCCCTCAAGAAGGCGGTGTGCGAGCGATTGAGCCGGCCCCGCCCCCAGACCGGGACCGGCTCGATCGTTCACCCCCGCCCCTGCCTGACGCCAGGCGCGACCGGACGGTTGCCCGCCCAGGTCACGAAATGATCGCGATCGGCTCCGTGCCCCTGTTCCCCGCGGCGGCGGTTTCCAAAGCGGCGAAGGTCAGGACGCCATGCTGCCGTCACCCGCGCGAGCGGCACCGGAAGGTACCGCGCTCACCTGCCGGGGAGGAACGGAAAACGTCGCCGTATAAGTATTTCCGTTGCAGTTGACGGTCAGCGGGTAGGTACCCGGCGCCGTGCCCTCCTTGAGGTCGACCTCCGCGCTGACGTTCGCCGGGACCCCGACGAGCGGGCCGTAGTCATATTTGCCGACACTCAGCACCGGCGAAGCGAACGTCGTCGACGTCGGCGCCTTCAGCCCATCGCCGGGGCACTGCGCCAGCGCCACATTGGACTCGCCGTGCACGTACTTGTTGACGAGTCCGAGTTCGTAGGCGGTGTCGTCGTTGAGCTGCACCGTGACCCCGGGGCTGCCGGACTGGGGCTGCTGGGCGAAACCGGTCGCCGGCCCCGCCAGCACCGCCGCACCGATCGCCACCACTCCGAAGAGAACCCTGCGAACCACGAAAACCCCTAGCGGTCAACGAAAACATCCGACACGCGCTAGACGCGGGCACCCCCGCGATGGTTGCCTCGCCGGAGAGGATCAGTCCAAGTCGTCGTGGCGCATCAGCTGGCGGCCCGCCTCGGTGATCGACCCCGAGAGCGACGGGTACACCGAAAATGTCAGTGCCAGGTGTTCCACTGTGAGCTGGTTCTGGACGGCGAGCGCGATGGGAAGGATGAGTTCGCTCGCGTTCGGGGCCACGACCACCCCGCCGACGACCACGCCGGTGGCGGGGCGGCAGAACAGCTTCACGAAACCGCGTCGCAGGCCTTCCATCTTCGCGCGGGCGTTCGTCGCGAGCGGGAGCATGATGGTGCGGGCGGGCACCTCACCCGAGTCGATCGCCTGCTGGCTGATGCCGACGGTCGCGATCTCGGGGTGGGTGAACACGTTGGCGGCGACGGTCTTGAGTTTGATCGGCGCGACGCCTTCGCCGAGCGCGTGCCACATCGCGATGCGGCCCTGCATGCTGGCCACCGAGGCGAGCATGAGCACGCCGGTGCAGTCGCCCGCGGCGTAGATGCCGGGCGCGCTGGTGCGGGAAACGCGGTCGACGCCGATGAAGCCGCCGGGGCCGGGCTCGATGCCGACCTTCTCCAGGCCGATGTCGACGGTGTTGGGCACGGAACCGACGGTCATCAGCGCGTGGCTGGCTTCGATCACGCGGCCGTCGGCGAGGTGGATCTCGACACCCTTTTCGGTGCGCTCGACCTTGTCGGCGCGGGCCTGCTTGGCGACCGTGGTGCCGCGCTGCGAGAAGACCTCTTCGAGCACAGCGGCGGCGTCGGCGTCCTCGTGCGGGAGGACGCGGTCGCGGCTGGACACGACGGTGACCTTGACACCCATCTCGGTGTAGGCCGACGCGAACTCGGCGCCGGTGACACCCGAACCGATGACGGCCAGGTGCTCGGGCAGTTCACGCAGGTCGTAGAGCTGACGCCAGTCGAGGATGCGCTCGCCGTCCGGCACCGCGCCGGGCAGCACGCGCGGAGTGGCGCCGGTCGAGATGAGGACGACGTCGGCGTCGAGGACCTCGACGGTGCCGTCGTGGGTGGTGACGGCGACCTTGTGCGTGGCGAGCCCGGTCTCTTCGTCGTCGAACCGGCCCTGGCCGATGAGGACGCGGACGCCTTCGCGCTGGACGCGGGCGCGGATGTCGGCGGACTGCGCGAGCGCGAGGCCCTTCACGCGGCCGTGGACGGTCGGCAGGTCGACACTGGTGTCGGCCATGTCGGTGTTGATGCCGAGTTCGCGGAGGTCGTGCATGTTCGCGAGCGCGCCGGAGGAGGCGATGAACGTCTTCGACGGAACACAGTCGTAGAGCACGCAAGCGCCGCCGAGACCGTCGCGTTCGACGATGGTGACGTCGGCTCCGTGCTGGGCCGCGACCAGTGCCGCTTCGTAACCGGCGGGGCCTCCGCCCATGATCACGATCTTGGTCACTGGTCTCCTCCTCGCAGCGGTGTCTGTGACGGCGTTTACCGTACGCGGGCGACCGCTGGGCGGATTGAGTGGCCGGACACGGCATGTACGTCCGGCCGGGTGACCGCCGGGTCGCTAGGCTGTCGCCGTGCCGTTGTATGCCGCGTATGGATCCAATATGGAGCCCGCCCAGATGTTGGAGCGCGCTCCGCACTCGCCCATGGCCGGCACCGGCTGGCTGGAAGGCTGGAGGTTGACCTTCGGCGGTGAAGACCTGGGCTGGGAAGGCGCGCTGGCCACCATCGTCGAAGACCCGGGCTCCCGGGTCTTCGTGGTGCTGTACGACGTCACCCCGCTGGACGAGGACGGCCTCGACCGCTGGGAAGGCGGCGAGCTCGGCATGCACACCAAGCTCCGCCTGCGCGTGCAGACCATGGACGGCTCCGTCCTGCCCTGGCTGTACGTCCTGGACGCCTACGAGGGCGGCCTCCCGTCCGCGCGCTACCTCGGCGTTCTCGCCGACGCGGCCGAGGCCGCGGGCGCCCCCGCCGACTACGTCGACGCGCTCCGCACCCGCCCCTGCACGGGAATCTCCGGCTGATCACGCGTGTTACGCCCCCAATCACGCAAGTCGCGCCCCCAATCACGCGAGTCGCGCCGTACGACGCTCGAACGCACCGTGTAACTCAGCCAACAACCGTCGTGGATTCCGCAGATCGGCCGCTGTCGCGCGGATCGTGATCCACCCGCGCGCCGCCATCCGAGCGTCCCGCTCCGCGTCATAGTCGCGCCTGCCCTCATGTGCGGCGTAGCCGTCGTACTCCAGGGCGATACGCACCTCAGGCCACGCGAGGTCGAGCACGTACAGCTTCCGCCCGTCGATGGTGGCGACCTCGTACTGGGCGACCGGTACCGGCAGCCCGGCCTCCACGACGAGCAAGCGAAGAATGCTCTCCGGCGGCGATTCGGCCTCGCCCGTAGCGAGCGCGAGCAGCATCTGCGCCCTGTGGATACCTCGTCGGTCGCGGCGGTCGATGATGCGATCCCGGACGTTGGCGTGCAGGACTCCTCGGTGGTCCGGCAAGAGGTTGTGCAGCGCCTCTTCGAGCGCGGCGAACGCTGTTCGCTTGTCGCCGTCGCAGAGGTGGTCGGCCAGGGCGCGGTCCAACGGGAACACCGGAAGTCCGTCCAGTTCGAGTACATCGGCCGGGCGGAATTCGGCCCTGTGCACCACTAGCCCTGATCTCGATCCGACCCGTCTCGAGTAGGGAACGGTCAGGTGGATGACCGTGCTGTCAGCAGCCGAAATCCCATGCAGGGCAAGAGAAGTCGCGCCGGAAAGCACTGCTGGTGGTCCGACCGCGAGCAGTGCCGCCTGTGCCAGGCACGGCAACTCGAGCAGATCCGCGGCATGGAGGATCACGCCTCGCCACGGCTGAGCCAGCACACCGGACGCCAGCCCTTCGAGGACGGCTCGCCGCCCCAAGATTTTGTCGGCCTCACCACGCAAGACCGCCCCATTACGTCCTCCCCAGTTGATCACGCCTTCGAGAATCGAGGATCGAGCAGACCTTGGGAAGGGGCTGCATCCAGAGCTGTGGATAACTCGACCGGGCTGTGGACAACTCTGTGCACGGGTGTTCGGCCCGATAGGACCGAACACCCGTGCACAGAGGCGGAACTCGCGTGCTTGAAGGCGGAACTCGCGTGCTTGAAGGCGGAACTCGCGTGATTGGAGGTGTAACTCAAGCCAGGGTGGCCAGGGCGGTGTGGACCAGGGTGCGGACACCGCACAGCAGGGCACGCTCGTCGAGAGTGAACGTCGGGCGGTGGATGTCGGCCATGGGGCCTTCGCCGGGCCAAACGCCGAGGCGCGCGAAGGCGCCTTGGACGTGCTCCAGGTACCACCCGAAGTCCTCGCCGCCGGACGACTGCTCGGTCCCGGCCACGCCGGTCTCGCCCAGCGCGGCTTCGACACCGGCCCGCATCAGCGCGGTCGACTCCGGGTCGGAGACGACCGGCGGGACGCCGCGGCGGTAGTCGAGCGAGAACCCGACACCGGTCGGCGCGAGCAGCGACTCCACCGAAGACGCGACGAGCGGCTCCAGCATCGTCCAGACCTCGTGGTCCGCGGTCCGGAGCGTGCCGCGCAGCACCCCGTCCTGCGGGACGGCGTTGGCCGCCTGCCCGGCGTGCACCGCGCCCCAGACCAGCACCGTCCCGGAACGCGGGTCGACGCGCCGCGACAGGACCGCGGGCAGCGACGTGATCACCGTGCCGAGGGCGTGCACCAGGTCCGCGGTCAGATGCGGCCGCGAGGTGTGCCCGCCCGGCGAGGTGAGCCGCAGCTCGATGAGGTCGGCGGCGGACGTCAACGCGCCCTCGCGCAGGCCGATTTTGCCGACCTCGAGCCGCGGGTCGCAGTGCAGCCCGTAGATCCGCTCGACGCCTTCCATCGCGCCCGCGGCGATCATGTCCAGCGCGCCGCCGGGCATGACCTCCTCGGCGGGCTGGAAGATCAGCCGCACGCGTCCCGGCAGCTCCGGCGCGCCTGCCAGTGCCCGCGCCGCGCCCAGCAGGATCGCGGTGTGCGCGTCGTGCCCGCACATGTGCGCGGCGCCGTCGGTCTTGGAGGCGTACGGGAGCCCGGTGGCCTCGGTCAGCGGCAGGGCGTCCATGTCGGCGCGCAGCGCGACACAGCGGTCGCCGCTTCCGATGTCGCAGACGACGCCGGTGCCCACCGGGAGCACCCATGGCTTGAGCCCGACCGAGCGGAGCAGGGACAGGACCATCTCGGTGGTCGCGAACTCGTGGCGGGAGAGTTCCGGGTGCGCGTGGATGTGACGGCGCCACGCGAGGACGTCGGTGGCGTTCGCGCGAAGCCAGTCGTCGAGCCAGAAAGGGCCACGCCCGGCACCCAGGTCATCCACAGGTGTCATGCTGACGCCGGCCTCGGAGATCAGCGCGGTGGGCGCCTCTTTAGGGGCAACGACGCGACCCTCGGGGTCGCCTGGAATGTCCGGACGTGAATCGAGCACCGTCACGCCGCACCTCCTCCCGCAACACAGTTGCCTTCGTCTACCACCGTACGAGTGGTCACTGAAGACACGCTGGGTGCCGTTCGATCTGTGATACGCATTTGCGATAGATCGTGCACCATGCGGATGACAAGCCGCTCGTCGAGTGATCGAGCCGGAGATGGCCGGTAGTGGATCTGCGTTGAACGGCTTCGAGGAGTTCTGCCCGGGCTAAGCGGAGAGTCCTTCTACTTACCGGTGGCGGTTCAGGACTTCTTCTTCTTGGAACGCGCGCGACGGCCGAGGATGACCAACCCCAGCAGTACCACCGCGATGACGCCCGCGATGATCTTGTTCTTGGTCTCCTGGCTGTTGGCCTTGTCGGTCTCGGCGGGGTCGAGCACCGGTCCCGGCGGCACCTGCGACGGCACCTCGTGCCCCGTCGCTGCCTGCGTGATCACCGGCGAAGCGGCCGGGATCGCCGCGGCGGGCGCGGCCTGCGCGACCGGAGCACAGACGACCAGCCCGGCGGCGATCAGCCCGGCCAGCTGCCCGAGGCGAGACCTTTTCGGCATGACTCCCTTTCGTCGACAGCGTGCGAATCCGATTCTGCACTCTGCCGCGTCCCGTCGTCAGCCGCCACGCGGAGGACCGGAAAACGCCGACAGAATCCGGTGAGCGGCCAGCGTCGGGGTCAGTTCACCGTCCCGGACCGCCCGTTCGACGTCCGGAACGACCGCTCGCACCCCCGGATGCGCGGCGAGCCGCCCGAGCAGCTGTTCGCGGACCATCGACCAGGTCCACTCCACCTGCTGCCGACGTCGCCGCTCGTCCAGTTCGCCGGACGCGGTCAGCACGTCACGGTGACGGCCGATCTCGGCCCACACCTCGTCCAGCCCGACGTCGGTGAGCGCGCTGCACGTCAGCACCGGCGGGGTCCACTCGGCGTCGCGTCCGTAGATCATCCGCAGGGCGCCGGCGAGTTCGCGGGCCGCGCGCTTCGCGTCGCGTTCGTGGTCGCCGTCGGCCTTGTTGACCGCGATGACGTCGGCCAGTTCGAGAACACCTTTCTTGATGCCCTGCAACTGGTCGCCGGTGCGGGCCAGGGTCAGGAACAGGAAGCAGTCGACCATGTTCGCCACGGTCACCTCGGACTGCCCGACGCCGACCGTCTCGACCAGCACGATGTCGTATCCGGCCGCTTCCATCAGCACGATCGTCTCCCGGGTCGCCCGCGCGACCCCGCCGAGAGTCCCCGAAGTCGGCGAAGGGCGGATGAACGCCTTCGGGTCCACCGCGAGCCGTGCCATCCGGGTCTTGTCGCCCAGGATCGAGCCGCCGGTCTTGGTCGACGACGGGTCGACGGCCAGCACGGCGACCTTGTGCCCGGCCTCGGTCAGGTCCGTGCCGAGCTGGTCGATGAAGGTCGACTTGCCGACACCGGGGACGCCGGTGATGCCGACCCGTCGCGCGCCGCCCGCGTGCGGGAGCAGCTCGACCAGCAGCTCCTGCGCCTGCACCCGGTGGTCTTCCCGGTTGGACTCGACGAGCGTGATCGCCCGCGAAAGCAGGCCGCGGTCACCCGCGAGGACGCCCTTGGCCAGCGCCCCGACGTCGATCTTGCGCGGCAAGGTTCAGGACTCCTGGGCGGTCAGCTGTCCGATGAGGTCGATCGCCGCGTCGGCGATGACCGTGCCGGGGCCGAAGATCGCCGCCGCGCCCGCCGCGCGCAGTTCCTCGTAGTCCTGCGGCGGGATGACGCCGCCGACCACGACGATGATGTCCTCGCGGCCCTGTTCGGCGAGTTCGGCGCGCAGCGCGGGGACCAGCGAGAGGTGCCCGGCCGCCAGCGACGAAACGCCGATGACGTGCACGTCCGCCTCGATCGCCTGCCGCGCGACCTCGCCGGGGGTGGAGAACAACGGGCCGACGTCGACGTCGAAACCGATGTCGGCGAAGCCCGTCGCGATCACCTTCTGGCCGCGGTCGTGCCCGTCCTGGCCCATCTTCGCGACCAGGATCCGTGGACGGCGGCCCTCTTCGTGGGCGAAGACCTCGACCAGTTCACGGGCCCTTTCGACGTTCTCGGCCTTGCCGACCTCCTCGCGGTACACACCGGAGATGGTACGAATCTGACCGGAGTGGCGCCCCCAGATCTTCTCCAGCGAGTCGGAGATTTCGCCGACCGTGGCCTTCGCCCTGGCCGCGTCGATGGCCAGCGCGAGCAGGTTGCCGTCGGCCTGGGCGCCGGCCGTGAGCCGCCGGAGCGCGTCCTGTGTCGCGTCCTCGTCCCGCTCTTCGCGCAGCCGCCGCAGTTTCTCCAGCTGTTGCGTGCGGACGCCGGCGTTGTCGACCTTGAGCACGTCGATCTGCTCGTCGTCAGTAACCTTGTACTTGTTGATGCCGATCACCGGCTGGCGACCGGAGTCGATCCGCGCCTGGGTCCGCGCCGCGGCCTCCTCGATGCGCAGCTTCGGGATGCCCGCGTCGATGGCCTTCGCCATCCCACCGGCCTGCTCGACCTCGGTGATGTGGCCCCACGCCTTGCGGGCGAGGTCGTAGGTCAGCTTCTCGACGAACGCGCTGCCGCCCCACGGGTCGATGACGCGTGTCGTGCCGGATTCCTGCTGCAACAGCAACTGCGTGTTCCGCGCGATGCGGGCGGAGAAGTCGGTCGGCAGCGCGAGGGCCTCGTCGAGGGCGTTGGTGTGCAACGACTGCGTGTGCCCCTGGGTCGCCGCCATCGCCTCCACACAGGTGCGGACGACGTTGTTGTAGACGTCCTGCGCGGTCAGCGACCAGCCGGAGGTCTGCGAATGCGTGCGCAGTGACAGGGACTTCGACGATTTCGGCTCGAAGCCCTTCACCAGCTTCGCCCACAGGAGCCGCGCCGCGCGGAGCTTCGCGACCTCCATGAAGAAGTTCATCCCGATCGCCCAGAAGAAGGACAGGCGCGGCGCGAACTTGTCGACGTCCAGCCCGGCCTCGGTGCCCGCGCGGATGTACTCGACACCGTCCGCGAGCGTGTACGCCAGCTCCAGGTCGGCGGTCGCCCCGGCTTCCTGCATGTGATAGCCGGAGATGGAGATCGAGTTGTACTTCGGCATGTTCCGCGAGGTGAAAGAGAAGATGTCCGAAATGATCCGCATCGACGGCTGCGGCGGATAGATGTAGGTGTTGCGGACCATGAACTCCTTGAGGATGTCGTTCTGGATGGTCCCGGCCAGTTTGTCCGGCGTGACACCCTGTTCCTCGGCCGCGACGACGTACAGCGCGAGCACCGGCAGGACGGCGCCGTTCATGGTCATCGAAACGCTCATCTTGTCGAGCGGGATCCCGTCGAAGAGCTGGCGCATGTCGTAGATCGAGTCGATCGCGACGCCCGCCATGCCGACGTCACCGGCGACGCGCGGGTGGTCGGAGTCGTAGCCGCGGTGCGTCGCGAGGTCGAAGGCGACCGAAAGACCCTTCTGCCCGGCGGCGAGGTTGCGGCGGTAGAAGGCGTTCGACTCCTCGGCGGTGGAGAAACCCGCGTACTGCCGGATCGTCCACGGCTGGTTGACGTACATCGTCGGATACGGGCCGCGCAGGTACGGCGCGACACCGGGATACGTGCCAAGGAAGTCCACTCCGGACAGATCGTCGGCGGTGTAGACCGGTTTGACGCCGATGCCTTCCGGCGTCTCCCAGGCGAGCGCGTCAGGCCCCTTGCCGGTGGCGGCGTGCAACGCTTCGGTCCATTGAGGACGGTCGCCCGGGTCGGGGGTGCCGAGGTCGACGCCTGCGAAGTTCGGGATCGTCATCACTGCACTCCGAGCTCGTTCAACGTGCCGGTCAGGACTTCGAGGGCGTCGCAGCCCGTGAAGAGGTAGCCCGAGACGTCCGCGTGATCGCCGGGTTTACCGGCGAGAAGCACTGACGTGGCGCCTGCTTCCTTCAGCGCCTTCGCGACGCTGTCGGCTTCCTCCGCGTAGGAAGTGTTGCTTCCGCAGAGGCAGGCGATCTTCGTTCCGCTGGCCCGGAACTCCGCGACGACGTCTTCGGGGGCGCCCGGGTTCACGGCCTCGATTCCGCCCGCTTGGAAGAGGTTCGCCGCGAAACTCGCCCGTCCGGTGTGCGCCGCGACGGGGCCGAGCGTCGCGAGGAAGACGCGGGGGCGACTGGGGTGCGCGTCCGCGCGGTCCCGCAGGGCTTCGAAGGCCTCGGCGTACCGATGCCGGGGCAGACCACCGTCCGGCAGGTCTTCGACGGGATCACGAACGACCGCTTTCTCCGTGAGGTTGGGAAATTCGCTGACGCCGGTGATCGGATCGCGCCGGGTCGAAAGCCGCTTCGACCGCTTTTCCCAGGTTTCGGCGAGCCGCCCGGCGAGCGCGCCGGACGCAAGCTCGGCCTCGATCCCGCCTGCCGCCTCGATGGCGGTGAACTCACGCCACGCGGCCTTGGCGAGGTCGTCGGTGAGGTTCTCGACGTACCAGGAGCCGCCAGCCGGATCGATGACGCCGGCGAGTTTGGACTCCTCCAGCAGGACGGCGTGCGTGTTGCGCGCGATCCGCGCGGAGAACGCGTCCGGCTGGCCGATCGCGGCGTCGAACGGGAGCACGGTGATCGCGTCCGCGCCGCCGACCCCGGCGCCGAAACAGGCGAGTGTGGTCCGCAGCATGTTCACCCACGGGTCACGCTGGGTCAGCATCGCGGGCGAGGTGACCGCGTGCTGCCGCATACCGGAAGCCTTCCCGCCGGAGACCTCGGTGACGCGAGCCCACAGGCGTCGCGCGGCGCGGAACTTCGCGATCGTGAGGAACTGGTCGGCCGTGGCGGCGAGCCGGAACTCGAGCTGACCGGCCGCGGTGTCGACGTCCAGCCCCGCTTCGGTGAGCGCCCGCAGGTACGCGACGCCCGCCGCGATGGCCGCGCCGAGTTCCTGCGCGTCCGAACCGCCCGCCTCGTGGAACGGCAGGCCGTCGGCGACGATCGTCCGCACCTTCGGGTGACTGGCGGCGACGCGCGCCGCGAGTTCCGCGGCGGGGGCGAGCGGACGCGCCGAACCGGTGCGCGCGGTCAGCCCGATCGGGTCGGCGCCGAGCGTCGCGGTGAACGCGCTCGCCGGGATCTCCCGTTCGGCGAAAAGGGTGAACAACTCGTTCGCGGCGGCTTCGTACTCTTCGCCCGCGTCGAGGGTGACGGGCGCGAGGTCGACGTAGACCTCGTTCAGCGCGTCGGCCAGATCGGCGACGGGGACGCCGGTCGAGCCCACGCGCAGCCAGATCGAGCTGACGCCGCCTTCGAGGTCGGCGAGGATCGCGGTGTTCGTGACCTTGGCGTCGCGGCGCGCGTACCGGGCACGGATGTCCCAGCCCGTCGTCACCGAACCCTCCGGACGGGCGCTTCTCACGAACGGCGGAAGGCCGGGGAAGCCCGTTCCCCCGACCGTGTCCTCGGCGGTGTAGAGCGGCTGGATCTCCAAGCCGTCATACGTCCGGGTGACCAGCTTGCTTTCGGGCAGGCCATCGAACCCTTCGTCGATCGCGCCGCTCTTGCGCAGCACTCCGGCGACGAGTTCCCGCCACTGCTCCCGGCTCGCTTCCGGGAACTCCGCCGCGAGAGCCAGCTCGTCGGGCTCGTCTGGGGTCCGCACTGACTCCGTCTCGGCCACTTCCGTCATAACCAACGATGTTAACGGCCCTTAACAAGACTCACTTGTGACGTGAGTCGCGCCGAGGAGTGGACTCTGGTCGCGCGGCCATCATCCGGACTCCGACGGCGGATGGCCTCTTCGCTCCTCCAGGGCACGGCGCATCGGCCCGTCAGACGGGCATACGACACAATTGGGGCCGTGCCGTCCGACCCCACCGAGTCCAGCGAGAGCCCCGGCGACGAGAAGCGCGTCGTAGCCGGGCGATATCGGTTGCGCTCGGTGATCGGATCGGGGTCGATGGGCACCGTCTGGTCGGCCTACGACGAGTTCCTGCACCGCCCGGTCGCGGTCAAAGAGGTCCGCCTCCCACCCGGCGTCCCGACCGCGCAGGCCGACGAACTCCGCGAACGGACCCTGCGGGAAGCCCGCGCGATCGCCGTCCTGAGTCACCCGAACGTGATCATCCTGCACGACGTCGCACGCGAGAACGACGAACCGTTCGTGGTCATGGAACTGCTGCCTTCCCGTAGCCTGGCGCACATCCTGCGCGACCACGGGCCGCTGACGGTCGAGCAGGCGGCGGCGGTCGGCATCGCGGTGGCGTCCGCCCTCGAAGCCGCGCACGCCGCCGGGATCACCCACCGTGACGTCAAACCGGGGAACGTCCTGGTCGCGGTTGACGGCCGCATCAAGCTCACCGATTTCGGCATCGCCAGGAACGTCTCCGAAGCCACCATGACCCGCACCGGGATGATGCTCGGCTCCCCCGCCTACATCGCGCCCGAAGTCGCCTCCGGCGGCGCCGTCGTCCCCGCGGCGGACCTGTGGGGCCTCGGCGCGACGCTGTTCGCCGCCATCGAGGGCTCGCCGCCCTACGACGCCGACGGCGACCCGCTCGAAACGGTCGGCAAGGTCGTCAACGGCAAGGTTCCCAAACCCGGCCCCGGCCCGCTGTCCGACGTCATCGGCGCGCTCATGAAGAAGGAGCCGTCGAAGCGGATCACCCTGCGCGAGGTGCGGCGGCGCCTGTACCCGTTGCAGGCCAAGACCCTGATCGACCTCTTCCCCGCCGAGTTGTTCCACACGCCCGACGGCAAGAAGACCACCGCGCACCTCGACGCGACCGACACCCAGGTGATCAAGCCGGTCGTCCCCGACAAACCGGGCGAGGGCACGAGTTCCGAACTCGCCGCCGACCCGGGGCCACTGCCGTTCCTGAACCCGCCCGCGGCGGCTCCGGAGCCGCGGTCCCCGGAACTCCGGCCTCCTGCGCATCCGGCCGAACCCGCGCCGATGCCGACGGTCACGCCCGCGGTGCCGCGCCCGCCGAGCCGGTCGGCGGCGGCCACGGTGGCGCTGGCGCTCGCTTCGGTCGTCATCTTCCTGCTGGCCGCCGGTGGCGGATTCGTCCTGGCCAGGGCGGTCGGCGGGCAGGACCTGCGGCCACCGGAAGGGACGCCGCGGGGCGGCGAGATCGGCTCTCAGCCGCCGCCCGAACTGGTCACCCAGCAGGGTGACGCGAGCACGGTGAACGGCGTCAAAGGCGGCCGGTTCAGCATCAGCGTGCCGAAGGACTGGAAAAAGTTCGTCGCCCCGCACGTCACCAGGGGGGTGCCGAGCACGGTGGTCCAGTACGTCTCGCCCGACGGCGGGCAGGTCATCCGGATCGAGCGGCTGACCGGCTTCCTCGCCGAAAATCCGCCACCGGCCTACTTCAGCTGGCTGAAGTCGCAGAGCCCGGAGGTCTCCCTCATCGGGGAACCCGCCCCCGTGCCGGGCCGGGGCGACAACAGCATGCGGTACGTCTACCGGACGACCGAACGCTCCACCGCGGTCAGGGACTCCTCGAACGAGAGCATCACACGCACGACGTTCATGGATCTGTTCAGCGGGGGCGCCGACCTGTGGATCCTCTCGGTGACCTCGCCGATCGAGCAGGAGACGTCGGCGAAGACCACGGTTTTCGAGCCGGTCGCGCAGTCCCTCGTCGTCGACGGCTAGCCGGGGCGCGGTCAGTCGTCGACGGCCAGCCTGCCGAAGTACGCTTTCGATGCCCGCTGCTGCGCCAGCCTCCGCAGTGACGAGAGCAACCTGTCGCTGAGCACGGTTTCCACGACGGCGATCTCGATGATGCGCTCCAGCGACTCGATCCCGGCGAGGCTTTCGAGGTCCAGGTCGGCGGTCCGGTCGGCGATCTCGGCGTAGTCGTCGAGTTTGTCGAAGTACCAGCCGTGCCCGACCTCCCGGATCGCGCAGAGGACGCCGACCAGGGCCTGGATGATCGGATCGTCCTCGCTCTTGCGGGGCCAGCCCCGGCGCTTCGCCAGGCCCCGGACCGTGGCGAGCGCCCAGTCCCGGGCTTCGTCGTCGACGATCTGCTTGGAGATCGTGATGCCCTGCTGCGCGATGCCGAGGACGTGGTGGGGGTCGGCACCCCCGGCGTCGACCGCGGCGAGCACCTCGCCGACCGTCGTGAGCGCGAGGCCGCCGACGTCCATCAGCGCTCTGATCAGCTTGATCCGCTGGACGTGCCCGTCGTCGTACTTCGCCTGATTGGGGCTGGTCCGCTCACCCGGCGGGAGCAGCCCTTCCCGCAGGTAGTACTTGATCGTGGCCACCGGGACCCCGGCTTTTCCGCTCAGCTCCGCCATCCGCACGCGTTGTCACTCCGATCTCGGGACGGTTCCCGGGTCGTCCCTGAAGAGTTCTCAGCATGGATAGCTAAACTTCCCATAACGGGGTGCATGACTATCCATTCTGGGGAGGACCCGTGACCATCTTGACCGATCTCCGGGAGAGAACCCGCACCTGGCATCGCGGTTCGTATCGCTGCGCTCAGGTCTTCACCGTGATCACCGTGCTGTGCGTGCTGGCCATGCTGATCGACCAGCGGACACTGAACGGCGAGCCGCTCTGGGCGAAACCGTTCAAATTCGCCGTCTCCGCCGTGCTGTACTTCTTCACCTGGAGCTGGCTCGTCTCGGTGCTGCCGAAATTCCGGCGGACAGCGAGCTGGCTGGCGAACGTGGTCACCGTGATCTTCGCGGCCGAATACGCGCTGATCGTGTTCCAGGCCGCCCGCGTCCGGGCGAGCCACTTCAACAACGCGACCCCGCTGGACGACACGATCTTCCAGGTCATGGCCGGGATGATCGCCACGCTGTGGACGGTCAACCTCGGCCTGACGATCGTCGTCATGTTCACCCGGCTCCCCGACCGCGCGACGACGTGGGCGGCCAGGATCGGCGCGGTCCTCGGCATGATCGGGATCTCGCTGGCGACGCTGATGAGCAACCCCACCCCGGACCAGCAGGCCTTGCTCGACGCGACCGGCCAGTCCGCGATGATCGGCGCGCATACCGTCGGCCTGCCCGACGGCGGTCCCGGCCTGCCGATCCTCGGCTGGAGCACGGTCGGCGGCGACCTGCGGATCCCGCATTTCGTCGGCCTGCACGGCCTTCAGGCGCTTCCGCTGTTCGCCCTCGCCCTCGGGGTCCTGGCCGCGCGGTACCCGCGACTTCGCGACGACGTCGTCCGGCTGCGGCTCGTCGTGATCGCCGGTGTCGGCTACGCGGGACTTCTCGCCCTGCTCACCTGGCAAGCGCTGCGCGGCCAGTCGATCGTCGACCCCGACGGACCGACCCTGACGGCCCTCGTGCTGCTCATCGCGGGCGTCGCCTTCAGCGGGCTGAACGCGATCGGGCGGCCGTCGGAGGATCGAGAGCTGGAGGGGTCCCTGCGATGAGCGTCGAGACCCTGTTCACCTGGACCTTCCCGCTGGCGACACCGTTGTGGCTGCTGATGATCTTCCTGCCCGGCTGGTCGTGGACCCGCCGGATCATGGCCTCGCCATGGGTGCCGCTGCTGCCGCTGATCCCGTACTTCGCGCTCGCCATCCCTCATCTCGGCGAGCTGTGGACGGCGGTGAGCGAGCCGGAGCTGGACGTCCTCCGCGCGTTCACCGGCTCGCCGTACGGGGCGGCCGCGATCTGGGCCCACCTGATCGCGTTCGACCTGTTCATCGCGCGGTGGATGTACCTCGAATCCCGCGAGCACCGCATCCATCCGCTGGTGACGGGCCCGATCCTGGCGCTCACGATCTTCCTGTCCCCGTTCGGGCTGGTGGCGTTCCTGCTCGTGCGAACCGTCCGGATACGCTCGTCGCATGAGTGAGAACGAGGTCGCGGCGGCCGCCGCCATCGCCGAGCGCACCGGCGTCGAGAAGCACGACATCGCCGTCGTGCTCGGTTCGGGCTGGCGCCCGGCGGCGGACGTCATCGGGGAGCCGGACGCGGAGATCCCGCTGGGTGAGCTGCCCGGATTCGTCGCGCCGGGCGCGGTCGGGCACGGGGGCACCGCCCGGTCGGTCCGCGTCGGCGAGAAACGTGCGCTGATCATGCTCGGCCGCACCCACTTCTACGAGGGCAAGGGCATCGACCCGGTCGTGCACAACGTGCGCACCGCCGCCGCCGCGGGCGCGCGGACGGTGCTGCTGACCAACGCGGCCGGTGGCCTGCGCGAGGGCTTCCGCGTCGGGCAGCCGGTGCTGATCTCCGATCACTTGAACTTGACCGCGCGCTCGCCGATCGTCGGCGCGAACTTCGTCGACCTGACGGACCTCTACTCGAAGCGGCTGCGCGACATCGCACGCGAGATCGACCCCTCGCTGGAAGAGGGTGTCTACGCGGGGCTGACCGGGCCGCATTTCGAGACCCCGGCCGAGATCCACATGCTGCGGACGCTCGGCGCCGACCTCGTCGGCATGTCGACGGTGCTGGAGGCCATCGCCGCCCGCGCCGCCGGGGTCGAGGTGTTCGGGCTTTCGCTGGTGACCAACCTGGCGGCCGGGATGACCGGGGAACCGCTGAACCACGAAGAGGTGCTCGAAGCGGGCCGCCAGTCGGCGACGCGGATGGGCACCCTGCTGAAGGAACTCGTCACCCGCGCCTAGAAGTGCGCAGGACACTACAAGTACGTGAAGGCCCCCTTCCTTGCGCTAGACGCAAGGAAGGGGGCCTTCACGTACTTGTCAGCCCGCGAACTCGGGAAGCCGCCGCGCGACCTCGGCGGGTGACGGCATCGCGGCGACCTCGGCGGCGAGGTTCCGCGCCGCCCCCAGGACCTCGTCGTCGGCGAGCAGCTTTCGCGACTGCTCGAAAATGGCGTCCTCGGTGCTGTCTGCGCCGATCAGCCGCGTGCCCACCCCCGCCGCGACGACGGCTTCGGCGTTCGTGAACTGATCCGCCCCCTGCGGAAGGACCAGCTGCGGCAGACCCGTGCCGAAGGCCCCCAGCGTCGTCCCGCTTCCACCGTGGTGGACCACGAGGTCGACGTGCGGCAGGAGTTCGGCCTGCGGCACCCACGCCTCGACGCGGACGTTCCCCGGGACTTCGCCCAGCTGCGCCGGATCCACCGTCGGCCCCGCGGCGACCACGACGTCCGCCTCGAGCCGCCCCAAGCCGGCGATGGCCCGCTTCAACACGCCTTCGTCACCGAAAGCGGTGCCGAGCGTGAGGTAGATCAGCGGACGGCTCTTGTCGCGCCCCACCACACCGGCCGGGAGATCTCCCGGCTCGGCCCAGCCGACGGGACGCAACGGGATCCGGTTCGCCCCGGCCAGGAAATCGGGCGACTGCACCGATTTCGGGCAGATGTCGACAACCGGATCGCCGAAGGAAGGCAGGTCCACGCCTTCGAAACCGACCTCCGCCGCGTATTCCGCGAGGCGGCTGGTGATGATGTCGATGACCTCGCCCGGCGAGAACCGGCCGAAACCGTGGCCGATCGCGGGGATCCCGGCGAGCCGGGCGGCGATGGCGCCGCCCGCGTTGCCGCTCTCGTAGACGACCAGATCCGGCCGGTGCCGTTCGAACAACGGCGTCAGGTCGGCGAAGAACCGCCGCGGCAGGACGTTTCCGAACACCTCCCCGATCACGGGATAGAACGACTCCGGCGAAGCGTTGGGGTCGCGGGGCGGGGCATCGGGACCGAAGGCCGAGGCGAACGCGTCGTGCATGCCGAAGCCGGCGCTTTCCGAAGCCAAGCCCGCCTTTTCGACGACCGGCCGCATGTCGTCACCGGTGGCGAACAGGACGTCGTGCCCGGCGTCGCGCGCGGCGACGGCGAGCGGTAGTAGGGGATAGAGATGACCATGACTGACCAGAGAAGTGAAGATCAATCGCACCTTCTCCAAGGTACCCGTAGGCTGGCTCGGTGACGACTTCCTTGACCCCGGAGCTCCGGGATCGGGCGTTCCGCTGGATCGCCGACGACCCGGACGACGATTCCCGTGTCGAGCTCCAGAACATCCTCGCCCGAGCGATGGGCGGCGAAGCCGGTGCGGCCGACGAGCTCGCGGACCGGATGGCGGGTCCGCTCGAGTTCGGCACCGCCGGACTGCGCGGCCCGGTACGCGCGGGCCCCAACGGGATGAACGTCGCGGTCGTCACCCGCACGACGGCCGGAGTCGCGGCCTGGCTTGCCGCGCAAGGACATCCGGGCGGCGTCGTGGTGGTCGACCGCGACGCGCGACGCGGATCGGAAGCCTTCGCCAAGGCCGCCGCCGAGGTGCTGTCGGCCGCCGGATTCGCGGTGAAGGTGCTGCCGGGGCCGCTGCCGACGCCGGTGCTCGCGTTCGCCGTGCTGGAACTCGGCGCCGTCGCGGGCATCCAGATCACCGCGTCGCACAATCCCCCCGCCGACAACGGTTACAAGCTTTACGACGCGACCGGCGGCCAGATCGTCCCGCCTTCGGACGGCCAGATCGAGCGCGCCATCGAAGCCGCTCTCCCGGCCGTCAGCGTCCCGCGCGAGCCGGGCGCCGAGGTACTGGGCGACGAACTCCTGGACGCCTATCTCGCCAAGGTCGCCCTTCTGCCACGCGGCCCGGAACGCGGGGTCAAGGTCGCCGCGACGGCGTTGCACGGCGTCGGCGCGGAGACCCTGCGCGCCGCTTTCGCCCGCGCCGGTTTCACCGAGCCGAGTTTGGTGGCCGAGCAGTCCGCGCCGGACCCCGGCTTCCCGACGGTCGCCTTCCCGAACCCGGAGGAACCGGGCGCGACGGACCTTTTGCTCGCGCTGGCGTCCGAAGTGGACGCCGATCTGGCGATCGCGCTCGACCCCGACGCCGACCGGTGCGCGCTGGGCGTGCGTGAACGGGACGGTTCATGGCGGATGCTGCGGGGCGACGAAACCGGCGTCCTGCTCGGCTGGCATGTTCTGTCCACTGTAGACACTGTGGATCCGCTCGTGGCGACCACGATCGTGTCGTCGTCGATGCTGGGCGAAGTCGCGAAGGAATTCGGAGCGCGCTACGCGGAGACGTTGACCGGGTTCAAATGGCTGGTCCGCGCGGGCGACGGCCTCGTGTTCGCCTACGAAGAGGCGCTCGGCCTCTGCGTGAATCCCGATTTCGTACGGGACAAGGACGGTATCTCCGCCGCCGTGTTCGCCGCGGGGCTGACCGCTTCCCTGCGCGCGGCGGGCCGCGGGCCGCTGGACGTCCTCGACGAACTGGCCGTGAAGCACGGCGTGCACGTGACGGACCAGGTCTCGCTGCGGGTCACCGACCTGTCGGTGCGGGAGAAGCTGATGGCCGGTCTGCGCGCCGCTCCCCCGGCGTCGCTGGGCGGCACCGACGTCACGATGGAGGATCTCCTGCCCGACGCCGACGTCCTCCGGCTGACCGGCGAGGGTCTGCGCGTGGTGATCAGGCCCTCCGGAACCGAGCCGAAGCTGAAGGCGTACCTGCAGGTGAAACAGCCGGTTTCCGGAGATCTCGCCGAGGCGCGCACCGCCGCCGGCACGCGGCTGGCCGCGCTCCGGGCCGACATCGAGTCCCGTCTGGCTTGACATGCCCAGGTTGCTGATCGTCCACCACACGCCGTCGCCCTCGACGCAGGCGATGTTCGAAGCCGTGCTTTCCGGCGCGAAGCATCCGGACATCGAGGGTGTCGACGTCGTGCGCCGTCCGGCGCTGGGCGCGACCGTGCCCGACGTCCTCGACGCCGACGGCTACCTGCTCGGCACCCCGGCGAATCTCGGCTACATGTCCGGGGCGCTGAAGCATTTCTTCGACACCGTCTACTACCCGTGCCTGGATTCCACACGCGGGCGGCCGTTCGGTTTCTTCGTGCACGGCAACGACGACACCGCCGGGACCGTGCGCGGAATCGAGAGCATCACCACCGGCCTCGGCTGGGAGCGCGCGGCTTCCCCGGTCCTCGTCACCGGGGAACCGGGCAATGAGGAGCTGAAGGCTTGTTTCGAACTGGGCGGCACTCTCGCGGCCACCCTCATGGCCTGAGGCTCACCGCAATTCGTCCTCTAGTTGCGCTTTCGGCACGACCGACGACGCGTTTAGTCACCTACTTGCGTCAGCGTCAGGGACTTGTCACCACGGCGGCACTCTCGCGCCCTCACGCAATTCGTCCTCTAGTTGCGGTAGTTGGTGGCGCGAACCGGGAGCAGAAAGTAAAGGGGCCTGTTACCGGAAGCCCTGGGGGTCGACCTCCGGCAACAGGCCTGGGCCAAGGGTTCGCCGTGATGGCGATCAACCTTGGCTACCCAAGCGTACTACATGCGGCACGATCTTGTGCACCCGCCTGAAAAAACGCCTCTCACTCCGTTGTCCGTGCACCCCCAGGGCACGGATTCCGGAGCAAGAGGCCTGGACACGGTACGAAACCGCCTGACAACTGTAAACCACTGCATACATACACTGTCAACAGCTGCGGACAGGACGAATCGCGTTACACTCCCCCTACAGAACGGGACCATGGAATGAACGGGGGACCATGCCGCCGCACCAGACCTTCGCCCGGAAACTGAGCGCGCTGATCGACTCGGTGCGCGCGGACGAAGGTGCCCCGCACAGTTATCGCGAACTGTCCGCGGCGATCGATCGCGCCGGCGGGCCCGCCATGTCGCCCGCGTACCTCCAGCAGCTCGCCACCGGCAAACGGATCAATCCGAAGATTCACTACGTGGAAGCGCTCGCGAAGCTTTTCGGGGTCCCGATCACCTACTTCTTCGAAGAGCAGGAACCACCCCCCATCGGAGAGGCGAAGCTCATGGCCATGCGCGCGCAGGAGCTTTCGCCGCAGGGCCGCCGCCAGGTCATGGATCTGCTGGAACTCGTCGAACGGTACGAACGGGCCGAACGCGGGCAGCCGGGCGAAAAACGATGAAGGAACGCGAACTCCGCAAACGCTGCCGGAAGATGCTGCACAGTCTCGACATCGAACCGCCGCTCGACGTCGGCGTGCTCTGCGAGCGGCTCGGCGAGCAGCGCGGCAGGCCGATCCGGCTGATGCCGTATCCACTGGAGGTGCCCGGCCCGTTCGGCTGCTGGATCGCCACCTCGTCGGCGGACTACATCTTCTTCCAGCAGGAGACCACGAAATCCCATCAGGATCACATCGTCCTGCACGAACTCGGGCATATGCTCGCCGATCACCATCCCGGCGGCGACGCCGAACCGGCCGACTTCCTGCGCGGCCCCGCGCCGGGGCTCGACGGCGACGCCGTACACCGCGCTCTGCGCCGCACCTCCTACGATGAGGCGCACGAATGGGAAGCCGAGACCGTGGCGACCATCATCCTCGAATGGGCGTCGGTCTTGAACTACACGATTCCCCGTCGCGCCGACGACGATGACGTCCGCCGTGTCCAAGGCGCGCTGGGTGACCATCAAGGGTGGCTGTGAACTCGCTGTTCTCCCCGCTCAACATCGTGGCGATGGTGTTGTTCGCGACCGCACTCGCCTGGCGGATCTACCAGACGTACCGGGCACCGCGGGTGCTCCCGAACTGGGCGATCACCATCACGATCGTCTGCGTCGCCGGGTCCTTCCTCGCCCAGCAGAAGGTCATTTCCGGCTGGCTCGACGGGCTGACCGGCCGTGGCACCGGCCGCCTCGTCAACAACGTCATGCTCGCCATCGGGGTCTGCGCGCTGTTGATCGTCTTCCTCGGCTCCGCACTCGGCCCGCGCCGGCCACGACGCGTCCTCTTCGAACTGATCCCGCTGGCGGGCGCGATCGCGCTGATGCTGGTCGCCATGGCCATCACCCCACCGGAAGCACGAGGGCTCGCGCTGAGCCCGAAGCTCGTGCACGTGTCCGGCGTGGCGCTGTTCTACCTCGGGGCCGGGCTGTACCTGATCTACGGCCTGTCCGCCTGCGCCTGGTGGATCTTCCGGTACATCCGCTCGGCGGACCGGCACCTGCGGACCGGGTTGAAACTCGGCGCCGCCGGACTGATCTGCCTCGCGGCGGGCAGCATCTTCCGCGCGCTCTACATCGTGATCGCCTGGGTGTTCGGGCCGTCGGTCCCGCAGCTGCTCACCGTCGCCGTCCCGCTGGTGCTGCTCGGGATCGTGCTGTTCCTCGCGGGGATCACCTATCCCGGCGTCCGCGCGCGGTTCGCCGCGCTGCGCCGCCGTCGCCAGCACCGCTTGCACCACGAACGGCTCACGCCCTTGTGGACCGTCCTCGCCGAGGTCTACCCGAACATCGTGCTCCGGACCACGCCGCACGGACCGTGGGAGCGGTGGCGTCCGCGTACGATCCACCGCCGCTACTACCGCCGCGTGATCGAGATCCGGGACGGGCTCGTGCAGTTGAGCCCCTACCTGGAAACCGATCTCACCGCGCTCGCCGTCGACGATCCCGGCGCGGCGGCGGAGGCGCTGAAGGCGGCGATCGCCAGGCAGACCGCGGGCGAGGAGACCGACGGGCGGGCGAAACTCGTGCTTCCCGGTGGCGCCGCGGACATCGAATCCGACGTGCGGCCGTTGCTCGCGCTCTCGGCCGCGGTATCCCGAAACGAGGCATGACCTTGCAGCTTCTCCTCACCGCGGACCGGCTCCTGCCGCGGCCGAGCACCCCCGTCGAGGACGGCGCCGTCCTCGTCGAGGGCGACCGGATCCTCGCGGCCGGCCCGCGCGCCGAAGTCGCCGCACAGGCGTCGCCGGACGCCGAGCGGCTCGACTTCCCCGGCGCGACGTTGCTGCCCGGCCTCTTCAACGCCCACGTGCACCTGGCTTTCGACGCCACCCGCGAAATGCTCCCGAATTTCCTGGCGAGTGACGACGCCGCTCTCCGCGCGGGGGCCAAGGACCGGTTGGGGCAGTTGCTGCGCAACGGTGTCACGACGGTGCGGGACCTCGGCGACCGCGACGCTCTCGGCGCGCGGGTGCGGGCGGAACTGGCGGCTGAAAGGATCGCCGCTCCCCGTCTGCTGACGGCGGGCACTCCTCTGACTGTCCCTAACGGACACTGCCACTTCTTCGGCGGTGAGGTCGCCGACGACGGCGCGATCCGCGCGCTCATCGACGCCAACGCGGCAGGCGGCGCGGACGTGATCAAGGTGATGGCCAGCGGCGGCCAGATCACCGAAGGCGGCGCGGACATGTGGGAATCACAGTTCGACGTCCGCCAACTTCACCTGATCGTGGCATACGCGGCGAGCCACGGACTTCCCGTCGCGGCGCACGCGCACGGTGCCGACGCGATCGAGACGTCGGTCGAGGCCGGGGTGCGCACCATCGAACACTGCACGTGGCTGACCGGGCCACGACAGCAGGACCGGCGTGACGGCGTCGCCACCCGGATGGCCGACGAGGGCATCGCGGCGTGTTCGACGAGCAGTCGTAACTGGCGCGTGCTGGCCGAGCGCATGGGCGAGGAACTCGCGCGGAACGTCTACGGACGGCTGTCCTGGCTGGAGGAACTGAGGGTCCCGCTCCTATCGGGGACGGACGCCGGGCTGCCGGGGTCGGTTTTCGACGATCCGGTCGGCGCACTCGAACTCTACGAATGGCTCGGCTTCGGCAGGCGCCGGATCCTCGAGATCGCGACCGAGGACAGCGCCACCGGACTCGGCCTCGGCGACGTCACCGGGCGGCTCGCCCCCGGGCTGAGCGCCGACGTCCTGGTGGTCGACGGCGACCCGCTCACCGATCTTTCCGCACTCCGGAACCTTCGCCTCGTCCTCGCGCGCGGCTCCCGGATCTGATCCCGGAAGCGGGAAGCCAATTTTGATGACACCGTTTTAAAACAGTGTTATCGTTGCCTTCCTCACCACGAAGGGAAGAACCATGGAAGGCCCCATCAGACTGTTCACGGTCATCGCGCTCGTGTCGCTGCCGACGGTGATGTACGGCGGGTACGCCCTGATGGGTGTCCTGCGCGACCGGAAACTGACCGAACACCAGCGGAGCATGTTCCGCGCGGGTCACGCCCACGCCGGTGTCCTGCTGGTGCTGGCGCTGGTCGCGCTCCAGATCCTCGGGCAGACCGGGCTCTCGGACACCACGCTGTGGATCGTCTGCTTCTTGCTGCTGTTCGGCGTACTCGCCCAATCCGGTGGCTTCTTCCTGCACCTGGCACCGGGCAAGGGCAAGCTCGGCGGACGGGTCACCAGCGCCGGGGCCGTCCTGCTGGGGGCGGCGATCCTGACCACCGCGTACGGCGTGGCCTTCCCCTGACAAAGCGGTGGCGACCGCTCGTTAAGCTTGCTGACGTGCCTGAATACCTGCCGACAGCCCCCGCCAAGGGGACCCGCGACTTCCTGCCCGCCGAGATGTCCGTCCGGACGCAGGTGTTCGGCCATCTCTACGGCGTGCTCGAACTGCGGGGCTTCCTCCGCTACGACGGCCCGATCCTGGAACCCGCCGAGATCTACGAGCGCAAGTCCGGGCAGGAGATCGCCGACCAGCAGCTGTACACGCTGACCACCAAGGGCGGCGAGCGGCTGGCGCTGCGCCCGGAGATGACGCCGTCGGTCGCCAGGATGATCGCGGGCAACGCCAAGTCGCTGCAGTTCCCGGTGCGCTGGTACAGCCACCCGAACTGCCACCGCTACGAGCGGCCGCAACGGGGGCGGGTCCGCGAGCACTGGCAGATCAACGCGGACATCTTCGGTTCGGACAGCGCGAACTGCGAGATCGAGATCTTCGAGCTGATCCACGACATGATGGGCGCGCTCGGCGCGACCCCGGACATGTTCGGAGTGCGCGCCAACGACCGGAACCTGCTCTCCTCGGCGCTCACCGACATCGTCGGCGTGACCGCGGAGCAGTTGCCGCAGGTGTTCACCCTGGTGGACCGCTGGGAGAAGTCGGACCGCACGAAGCTGAGCGACACCGCGGCCGGGATCGGGCTGACCGACAAGCAGTTCGAGAAGCTGACCGAGATCCTGTCGTCCGGCGTGGCCCTGCTCGACGAGCTGCCCGAGCAGGTCAAGGAGAACTCGAACCTGGTGAAGGTGCTCAGCAGCGGCGCGGCGGACCTGATCACGTTCGATCCGATGATCGTGCGCGGGCTCGCGTACTACACGTCGACCGTGTTCGAGGTCTTCGACACCTCTCCGGAGAACCGCCGGGCCCTCTTCGGCGGCGGCCGGTACAGCGACCTGGCGTCGTTGTTCACCTCGCAGCAGATCCCCGGGATCGGCTTCGGCATGGGCGACGTCACGCTGATCGACTTCCTCGACACCCACGAGCTGACGCCGAAACCGCGCAGCGAGGCCGATGTCGTGGTGATCCCGGTGGTCGAAGAGCTCACCGACGCCGCACGCGAGGTCGCGGGACGGCTCCGGAAAGCCGGTCTGCGCACGCTCACCCCCGTCGAACTCCGCAAGCTGGGCAAGGAGCTCACCCGGGCCGACAAGGCCGGGGCCCTGGCCGTGGTGATCGTCGGCCAGGAGGACTGGGACGCCGGGAACGTGACGGTCCGCGGTCTCGCGACCCGCGAGCAGCGGCCGGTCGCCGTCGACGGCGTGGTCGACGCGGTCACTTCCCTGCTTCGCGTTTAGCTAAAGGGCGCTTTACCCTTCGTCGCAGGCGGGTAAAGCGCCCTTCAGCTTCCCTCAGCGGGACAGCATCCGCATGGCCGCTTCGGGGTAGCGCTCCCCCGCGACCTCGTCAGCGGGTACCGCCGCCTCGATCGCGGCGACGTCCTCCGCGGTCAGCTTCAGGCCGACGGCCGCGACGTTCTCTTCGAGGTACTTGCGGCGTTTGGTGCCCGGGATCGGCACGACGTCCTCGCCCTGGGCCTGCACCCACGCCAAGGCGAGCTGACCGGCGGTCACGCCCTTCTCCTCGGCCAGCGCGCGCAGTGCCTCGACCATCGCCAGGTTGCGCTCCAGGTTGCCCTCGGCGAAGCGCGGCTGCGTCGTCTGCCGGAAGTCACCTTCCGCGAAGTCCTCTTTGGACTTGAAGCGGCCGGTGAGGAAACCGCGCCCCAGCGGGGAATACGGCACCAGACCGATGCCGAGCTCCCGGCAGACTCCGGCGATCTCGTGCTCGATGTCGCGCGACCACAGCGACCATTCCGTCTGCACCGCCGTCACCGGATGCACGCTGTGCGCCCGCCGGATCGTCTCCGGACCGGCCTCGGACAACCCGATGTGCCGGACCTTTCCCTGCTCGACCAGTGAAGACAGCGCGGCGGCGGTCTCCTCGATCGGCACGTCCGGGTCGACGCGGTGCTGGTAGTACAGATCGATGTGGTCGACGTCCAGCCGCCGCAGCGACGCTTCGACCTGTTGGCGTACATAGAACTCGTCGCCGCGGATTCCGCGTTTGCCGGGATCCGCCTCGTCGCGGACGATGCCGAACTTGGTGGCCAGCACGACCTCGTCCCGCTTGCCGGCCAGCGCGCGGCCGACCAGCTCCTCGTTGCGGCCGAAGCCGTACATGTCCGCCGTGTCGATCAGGGTCACCCCCAGCTCGATCGCGCGATGGATCGTCGCGATCGATTCGCTGTCGTCACCCTGGCCGTAGAACTCGCTCATGCCCATGCAACCGAGCCCCTGCGCGCCGACTTCCAGCGTGCCGAGCCTGCGTGTGGGCAGGGTGGAACCCGTCATGATTTCTCCCGCGATTCTCTGGGTTTTACTTACCGGCGGCGCGGGCGAGCCGCTCCGGGTAACGTTCACCGGCGATCGCCTCGGCGGGCGCGGCCTTTTCGATGGCCTCGATGTCCACTTCGGACAGTTCCAGGTCCGCCGCGGCGGCGTTCTCTTCGAGGTACTTGCGGCGTTTGGTGCCCGGGATCGGCACGACGTCCTCGCCCTGGGCCTGGACCCACGCGAGCGCCAGCTGACCGGCGGTGACGCCCTTGTCCGCCGCCAACGCGCGCAGCGCCTCGACGATCGCCATGTTGCGCTCGAAATTGCCCTCGGCGAACCGCGGCAGCCCGTGGCGCATGTCGTCCGCGGGCAGGTCCTTCACCGACGTCACGCTGCCGGTGAGGAAACCACGGCCCAGCGGCGAGAACGGCACGACGCCGATCCCCAGCTCACGAACGGTCGAGAGGATCTCGCCCTCGATGCCGCGGGTCCACAGCGACCACTCGCTCTGCAGCGCCGTCACCGGGAGGACGGCGTGCGCGCGGCGGATCGTCTCGG
Source organism: Amycolatopsis coloradensis (assembly GCF_001953865.1). Classification (GTDB taxonomy): domain Bacteria; phylum Actinomycetota; class Actinomycetes; order Mycobacteriales; family Pseudonocardiaceae; genus Amycolatopsis; species Amycolatopsis coloradensis. The sequence continues at coordinate 220,066 of NZ_MQUQ01000012.1, read as the reverse complement.
CACTGGCCTCGGAGATCCCGGCGAACCGGATCTTCCCCTCGTCCACCAGCTCCGAGAGCGCGCCCCAGGTCTCCTCGACCGGCGTGTCCGGGTCGACCCGGTGCTGGTAGAAGAGGTCGATGTGGTCGACGTTCAGCCGTCGCAACGACTCTTCGCAGCACTTCTTGACGTAGGCCGCGTCCCCACGAGCGGCCATCCCGCCGTCCTCGGTCCAGATGATGCCGAACTTGGTCGCCAGCACGACCTGGTCCCGCTTGCCCGCGATTGCCTGGCCGACCAGTTCCTCGTTCTCACCATCGGCGTACACGTTGGACGTGTCGAGCAGGGTCACGCCCAGTTCGAGGGCGCGGTGGATGGTGGCGATCGACTCCGCGTCGTCGTCGCGGACGCCGTAGGCCTGGCTCATCCCCATGCAGCCGAGCCCCTGCGCCCCGACTTCCAGAGCGCCGAGCTTCCTGGTGCTGATCACGCTGAAATTCCCTCCATGGTGGCTCCGGTGCCGAGCACCTTGCGTTCCACCTGGTCGTAGTGGTCGATCTTGTAGTCGAGGATGTCGAGGCAGGCCTGCAGCTCGGCGATCCGGTCGGCGACCGAGGTGCGCTGGTCGACGAGGATCGACTTGCGCCGTCCCGCGCTCGCCGCTCCGTGGTGGCGCAGCGACGCGTACTCCCGCATACGCTTGATGGGCATGCCGGTCAGGCGCAGCTTGGTCAGGAACCCCAGCCACCCGAGGTCCTCGTCGGTGTAGGCGCGGCGTCCCGCGGCGTCCCGCGCCGGGGGTTCGACGAGTTTGATGCGCTCGTAGTACCTGAGGGTGTCGATGGACAACCCGCTACGTCGCGCGGCTTCCGCTATCGAGTAGCTCATGTGAACGACAGTACGACCTGGAGTGCGCTCCAGGTCAACTCCGAATCCGAGTGATTGATAACAGCGTTGCGATACGCTCGGCGCATGCCCCGCCCCAGGACGCACGACGAGAACCTCCGGCTGAAGCTGCTGGACCGCGCCGGTGAGCTCATCTCGGCCGACGGCCCGAAGGCCCTCAGCCTCCGCAAACTGGCCGCCGACGTCGGCACGTCCACCACCGCGGTCTATTCACTCTTCGGCGGGAAGACGGATCTGGTCAGCGCCCTCTTCGCCGAGGGCTTCCGCCGCTTCGGTCTCCGGATGTCCGGTGTGACGCTGAGCGGCGACCCCGTCGAGGACCTCGTGCGTCTCGGCGTCGCGTACCGGGAAAGCGCGCTGGCCGACCCGCACCTCTACGCGATCATGTTCACGAAGTCGGTACCGGGTTTCGAGCCTGCCGAGGAGATGTCCGAGCAGGCTCGCGCCACGATGGCGCCGCTGGAGGAGACGATCCGCAAGGCGGTCGCCGACGGCGTCTTCGTCGGCGCGCCGCCCGAGGTCATCGTCGTGAGCTGCTGGGGCACCGTGCACGGCCTCGTGTCGCTGGAGCTGAACGGGAACCTGCCGGACGCGTACACCGTGAGCCCCGCTTACGAAACGGCGCTGCGGGCGAACGCCTCGGGCTGGCTGCGCCGGTGACCGGATCGCGTTTAGCGGGCTAAACGCGACGCCTCGGGGCGGTGGGCGGCGCGACTCCGCCGGGTCATGAAGGCCTCCTTGCCTACCTTCAGGATAAGAAGGAGGCCTACACGACCTCCCGACCTCGGCCGTCGAGCGCGGATCGCGTTTAGCCCGCTAAACGCGACGCGCTGGCCGCGCCCCAGCGCAAGTACATGAAGACCGCCATCCTTGCGCCTAGCTCCGCGAAGGCCCCCGTCCGCCGGATCGCGTTTAGCGGGCTGACCGCGATCCGGGGTGACGTCAGACGGCGCCGTATTGCCGGTCACCCGCGTCCCCGAGACCGGGCACGATGAACCCGGAGTCGTTGAGCCGCTCGTCGATGCTCGCGGTCACCACCCGCACCGGCAGCCCGGTCTTCCCGAGGTGCTCGATCCCCTCGGGCGCCGCCAGCGCGCAGATCGCGGTGACGTCGGTGGCGCCCCGGTCGGTGAGCAGCCGGATCGTGTACTCCATCGAGCCGCCGGTCGCCAGCATCGGGTCGAGCACCAGCACCGGCCGGTCGGCGAGCGATTCGGGCAGCGACTCCAGGTACGGCGTCGGTTTGAGCGTCTCCTCGTCGCGGGCGAGCCCGACGAAGCCCATCTGGGCGTCGGGGATCAGCTTGTGCGCCTGGTCCGCCATCCCCAGCCCGGCCCGCAGCACCGGCACGAGCAGCGGCGGGCTCGCCAGCGTGTAGCCGTCGGTGCGCGCCACCGGCGTGTGGATCCGGTCGATGCGCACGGGCAAGTCCCGGGTGGCTTCGTAGACCAGCATGACGGTCAGTTCGTGCAGCGCCGCCCGGAAGGCGGCGCTGTCGGTGCGCGCGTCACGCATGGTGGAGAGCCTGGCCTTGGCCAGTGGGTGATCAACGACGTGCACATCCATGCGGGTCAATTTACTGCCGCGCGAACCAGCCGACCCAGCGGCGCTGCCAGGGCGTCTCCACCGAACGCTGGTGATGGTTCGCCCGCGCCCACGCCACGGCTTCGTCGGCGGTCAGCCCGGAAAGCGTCGCCAGACAGGACAGCACCGTGCCGGTCCGCCCGACCCCGCCGTGACAGGCCACCTCGACGTCCTCTCCCGCCGCGGCCCGCCCGTGCAGGGCGACGATCTGCCGCCGCGCCCCCGCCCAGTCGGTCGGCAGCAGGAAGTCGGGCCAGCGGATCCACTCGTGCTCCCAGTCCAGCCTGTGGTCGTGCTTCCGGCGCAGCTTCGCGCCACCCAGATACAGCCCGAAATCCGGCGCAGGCCCCTCTGGCCAGGGACGCCCCAGGCCTCGTCCTCGAATCTCGACGCCGTCCGGCAGCGCGATCGCGCCAGGTAGTGAGTTCCCCATCACGGCAGGATCCCACTGTCGGCCGGAAGATGGACGCTCAGCCCTCTCCGCAGCGCTAGGCTCCCGCACGTGAGCGAAGAGCCTGCCCTGCCGGGACCCGAACAGATGCGCATCTCCGACGCCGACCGCGAACAGGTCGCGCAGGTGCTGCACGCGGCGATGTCCGAGGGCCGCATCACCATCAACGAGCTGGAAGAACGGCTCACCGTCGTCTACGCGGCCAAGACCGTCGGCGATCTCGAACCGGTCACCGCGGACCTGCCGCGGACCAGTTCGGCGATCCAGCCCGCGACGTCGCGCGCGCTCGGCCTGCCCGACGACCGCATCGGCGGGCATCCGGGCTCCGGCGCCTCGATCGCCGTCATGTCCGGCGCGTCCCGCAAGGGCAGCTGGGTCGTCCCGCCGCAGCACAACAGTTTCGCGTTCTGGGGCGGCACCGACATCGACCTGCGGCACGCGCGCTTCGCCGAGAAGAACACGACGATCACCGCGGTCGCGATCATGGGCGGGATCGACATCATCGTGCCCGACGACATCAACGTGGACGTCACCGGAATCGGCTTCATGGGGGCGTTCGAGCTGGAGGACCGCGCCGGGACTCCCGCCGCGCCACCGACCGCGCCGACGGTCAAGATCACCGGGTTGGCGTTCTGGGGCGCCGTCGTCGTGAAGCGGAAGCCACGTAAGAAGGATGTACCTGAGCTAGAAGGCTGAACCGAACCGGGGGGACCGTCTGATGCGCCGAAGTTTCGTCGCGATCGCTTGTGCCGCACTGCTTTCCGTCACCGCCCTTCCTGCGGCGGCCGCCGGGAAGACCGATCCGCGCCAGACCGCGATGGACGTGGCGGTCGCCGCGGGCATCCCGGGAATGGTCGCGGTGGCCGATGACTTCCGCGGTGTCAGCGGCGTCGCGAGCATCGAGCGGCCCGGCAAACCCGACGCGTCGGGACGCTGGCGCGTTGGGAGCGTGTCCAAGGTCTTCGTCGCGACCTTGGTCCTGCAACTCGCGGGCGAGAAGCACGTCGGACTCGACGAGCCCGTCCAGCGCTACCTGCCCGGCCTGCTGCCGTACCCGGAACCGATCACCGTCCGCCAGCTGCTGCAACACACCAGCGGCCTCCCCCGCGACCTGCTCCCCGAGGACTCCTGGGCGACGGTGACAGGGCCGGAGGTCGACACCGAGCGGTTCGAGCACTTCGACAGCGACGACCAGATCCGTCTGAGCACGAAGCAACCGCTGCAGTTCAAGCCCGGGACGAGCTGGGCGTACTCCAACACCGGCTACAACGTCCTCGGCCTGCTGGTCGAGAAGACCACCCGGAAGCCCCTCGAACGGGTGCTGGCCGAGCGCATCACCGGGCCGCTGCACCTGCGCGACACCTCGCTCCCCCGCGACTTCCCGTTCCTGATCGGCCCGGCCGCCCGCGGCTACGAGCAGCTGTACGACGCCCCGCGCGGCCTCACCGACGTCACCACCTACAACTACTCGCGCTACTTCGGCGCGGGCGGCGTGGTGTCCTCGGGTGCCGACCTCAACCGCTTCTTCGAGGCGCTGCTCGGTGGCCGCCTGCTCCCCGCGGACCTGCTCGCGCAGATGAAGAAGACGGTCCCGGCGGACGGGATGGAGTACGGCCTCGGCCTGATGAAGCTGAACCTCAAGAGTGCGGGCATCTGCGCGGAGGACATCACCATCTGGGGCCACGGCGGTGACCTGCCCGGCTTCAACACCCTCAGCTTCCGTGACGACGCGGGCAAGAACATCTCGACGCTGGCCACCGTTGACCTCACCGCGTCACCGGACGCCAAGCTGAAGCGCCAGCTGCCGATGATCAGCGAGTTCTGCTCGCCGGTGATCCCGGTCAACGCCGCCGCCCAGGCCCCGGTGCCCAGCCTGTAGGCCGCCTACACTCACCGGTATGACAGCTACGACCAGCTCGTCAGCGGTGCCGGCCACCCCGGCGCCGCTGACGGACGCGACTCGCGACGAGGCGAGCCTGCGCCGGTTCCTGCACGGGCTGCCTGGTGTCGACCAGGTCGGCGTCGAGCAGCGGGCCGCGGGCCTCGGCACGCGCAGTATCAAGAAGGCCGCCAAGCTCTGGGCGATCGACACCGCCATCTCGATGGTCGACCTGACGACCCTCGAAGGCGCCGACACCCAGGGCAAGGTCCGCGCGCTCGCCGCGAAGGCCAAGCGGCCGGACCCGGATCGCCCGGACACCCCTCAGGTGGCGGCCGTCTGCGTGTACCCGGACATGGTCAAGACGGCTGTCGAGGCGCTGCGCGGCACCGGCATCCACGTCGCGAGTGTGGCCACCGGCTTCCCGGCCGGTCGCACGAGCCGTGAAATCAAGCTGGCCGACACCAAGATCGCCGTCGACGCCGGCGCCGCCGAGATCGACATGGTGATCGACCGGGGCGCCTTCCTGGAGGGCCGCTACATGGCGGTCTTCGAGGAGATCCAGGCGATCAAGGCCGCCTGTGGCAGCGCTCACCTCAAGGTCATCCTCGAAACCGGTGAGCTGGCCACCTACGACAACGTGCGCCGCGCGTCCTGGCTCGCGCTGCTGGCGGGCGGCGACTTCATCAAGACCTCCACCGGCAAGGTGTCGCCCGCCGCGACGCTGCCGGTCACCCACGTGATGCTGCAGGCCGTCCGCGACTGGTTCGTCCAGACCGGTGACCTGCGCGGCGTCAAACCCGCCGGTGGTATCCGGACGACCAAGGACGCGATCAAGTACCTGGTCGCGGTGCACGAGGTCGCCGGCGAGCAGTGGCTGACGCCGGATCTGTTCCGGTTCGGGGCGTCCAGCCTGCTCAACGACCTCCTGCTCCAGCGCCGCACCCAGGCCGACGGCCACTACAGCGGTCCCGACTACGTGACGGTGGACTGACCCATGGGCATCTTCGAGTACGCGCCCGCGCCCGAATCGCGCGACCTCGCGAACCTCAAACCGCACTACCGGCCGTTCGTCAACGGCGAATTCGTCGACGGCTCCGGCGAGCCGCTCAAGACGATCAACCCGGCCACCGAAGAAGTGCTCGCCGAGGTCGGCACCGCGTCGGTGTCCGATGTGGACACCGCGGTGAAGGCCGCACGCAAGGCGTACAACGGTGTCTGGTTTAAGATGCCGGGCTCGGAACGCGCCAAGTACCTGTTCCGCATCGCACGCCTGATCCAGGAACGGTCGCGGGAGCTGGCCGTGCTGGAAAGCCTCGACAACGGCAAGCCGATCAAGGAATCGCGCGACTCCGACGTGCCGACGGCCGCCGCGCATTTCTTCTACCACGCGGGCTGGGCCGACAAGCTCGACTACGCGGGCTACGGCCCGAACCCGAAGCCGCTCGGCGTCGCGGGCCAGGTCATCCCGTGGAACTTCCCGCTGCTGATGCTGGCGTGGAAGATCGCGCCCGCGCTGGCCACCGGCAACACCGTGGTGCTCAAACCGGCGGAGACCACGCCGCTGACCGCACTCGTGTTCGCGGAGATCTGCCAGCAGGCCGAACTCCCGCCAGGGGTGGTCAACATCCTGCCCGGCGCCGGTGACATCGGCGCGGCGCTCGTCGGCCACGACGACGTCAACAAGGTCGCCTTCACCGGATCGACCGACGTCGGCAAGGCCATCCAGCGTCAGGTCGCGGGCACGGCGAAGAAGCTCACGCTGGAACTGGGCGGCAAGGCCGCGAACATCGTCTTCGACGACGCCGCGCTGGACCAGGCCGTCGAGGGGATCGTCAACGGGATCTTCTTCAACCAGGGTCACGTCTGCTGCGCGGGTTCGCGTCTGCTGGTGCAGGAATCGATCGCCGAAGAAGTGCTCGAGAAGCTTCGCTACCGCGTCTCCACCCTGCGGCTGGGCGACCCCCTGGACAAGAACACCGACATCGGCGCGATCAACTCCGCCGAGCAGCTCGCGAAGATCAAGGGCCTGGTGGAATCCGGCGACGCGGAAGGCGCGGAGCGCTGGACCAGCCCGTGCCCGGTGCCGGAACGTGGTTTTTTCTTCGCCCCCACGGTGTTCTCCGACGTGCAGCAGTCGATGCGCATCGCCCGCGAGGAGATCTTCGGGCCGGTGCTTTCGGTGCTGACGTTCCGCACGCCGGACGAGGCCGTGACCAAGGCGAACAACACGCCGTACGGGCTCTCCGCCGGTGTCTGGACCGAGAAGGGCTCGCGCATCCTGTGGATGGCGAACCAGCTCCGCGCCGGTGTCGTCTGGGCCAACACGTTCAACCGCTTCGATCCCGCCGCGCCGTTCGGCGGCTACCAGGAGTCGGGTTTCGGCCGCGAAGGCGGACGCACCGGACTGGAGGCCTACCTCGATGTCTGACCGTATTTCGGTGGCGAAGACCTACAAGCTCTACATCGGCGGCAAGTTCCCGCGTTCGGAATCGGGCCGGGTGTACCCGGTCACCGACAGCAAGGGCAAGTTCCTGGCGAACGCCTCGCACGCGTCCCGCAAGGACGTCCGCGACGCGGTTTCCGCCGCCCGCAAGGCTTTCGGCGGCTGGTCGGCGGCGACCGCGTACAACCGCGGCCAGGTGCTGTACCGGGTGGCGGAGATGCTGGAAGGCCGTCGCGAGCAGTTCGTCGCGGAGGTTTCGGCTTCCGAAGGCATCGCGGCGAAGAAGGCACAGTCCCTTGTGGACGCTTCGATCGACCGCTGGGTCTGGTACGCGGGCTGGACGGACAAGATCGCGACCGTGCTCGGCGCGGCCAACCCGGTGGCGGGCCCGTACTTCTCCTTCACCGTCCCCGAACCGACCGGTGTCGTCGGCGTGCTCGCGCCGCAGCAGTCGTCGCTGCTGGGCCTGGTGAGCGTGCTGGCCCCGGTACTGGCGACGGGCTCGACCGCGGTGGTGGTCTCCAGCGCGGAGCGGCCGCTGCCCGCGATCACCCTGTCGGAGGTCCTCGCGACGTCCGACCTGCCTGGCGGCGTGGCGAACATCCTGACCGGGCGCGCGTCGGAACTGGGCTCGTGGCTGGCGTCGCACGCGGACGTCAACGCCCTCGACCCGACCGGCGCGGAGCCCTCGGCCCGTGCCGACCTGGCGCGTGACGCCGCAGGCACCGTAAAGCGCGTCCTGACCGTGCCGGACGCCGAGCCGGACTGGACCGACGATGCCGACATCGCTCGGCTGCGGCGGTACCTGGAGGCGAAGACCGTCTGGCACCCGCTGGGTGTCTGACCCCTCCTCGCCGCAATTAGTCCTCTAGTTGCGTGCGGCGGCCGGATCGCGTTTAGCCCGCTAAACGCGATCCGAGCCCGGGCCCGGGCGCAAGTAGTCCTCTAGTTGCGGTTTGGGCTTACGGGTTCAGGTCGGCGGCGGTCAGGACCCGGCCCGGAAGCGGCTCGTTCGAGTCCGCGGCCCGCAGGCCGTCGATCATGATCCCGATGCACCGCCGGGTCGCCATCCGCGCGACCTCCTCGCCCTTGCCCGGCATCTGCCGCAGCACGGTCGCGAACAGGATCGCCACATCGCCGGTCGCGACGTCCGCCCGGAGCCGCCCCTCGGCCTGCGCTCCCCGGACGAAAGCCTCCATCACCAGCAGCAGCTCGTCACGCAGCGCCTTGATCGCGGGATCACTCGTGAGGATCACCAGCGCACGAGGCGACACCATCGCGAGTTGAATGCTCAGCTGGAGCTCCATCGACTGGTGCAGGAGTCGGATCAAGGCGTCCCAGTCCGACGACTCCTGGTCCTTCGCGGCCTTCGCGTCCCTGAGAACCCTGTCGAAGTTGTCGACGGCGACCGCCCGGATCAACGCGTCCCGGTCCGGGAATCGGCGGTAAAGGGTGCCGACGCCGACGCCCGCCGAGCGCGCGATTTCCTCCATCGGGACCTCGGGCCCCTGAGCGGCGAAGATGACTCTCGCGGCGGCCAGGATCTGATCCCGGTTCCGGCGCGCGTCGGCACGCAAGCGGGTCTCGGGGTCGGCTGTCATGATCCTCGCCTCTCAAGGGTGCTTCGGCGCCGTGATTCTCGCACGTACGCGCGTTCCCTTCACGCTTCCCGGAGAACCACCCCTTCGCGAGTGGACGACCTGCCTCCGCTTGAGTACCTTGGATGACATAAGCGGAATGAAACCATCCGCATACGTTTTGGGGCCCCTGTCCGATATCGCCCGAACCCACCCGACATCCTGGGGAAGGACATCGTTGACTGACGTCGAGGAAACCACCGCCACTTTGCCGCTGGTACGTAAATGCCCGTTTTCGCCGCCTCCGGAATACGAGGCGCTTCGCTCGGAAAACCCGGTTTCCCGGGTCGGTCTGCCGTCAGGCCAAACGGCGTGGGCGCTCACCCGGCTCGAAGACATCCGCGAAATGCTGAGCAGTCCGCACTTCAGTTCCGACCGGCTCGATCCGGCGTTCCCGATGATGGTCGCGCGCCAGATCCGGCGCGAGGACAAGCCGTTCCGCCCGTCCCTCATCTCGATGGACCCGCCGGAGCACAGCCGGGCCCGGCGTGACGTCGTCGGAGAATTCACGGTCAAGCGGATGAAGGCACTGCAGCCGCGAATCCAGCAGATCGTCGACGAGCACCTCGACGCCCTGCTCGCGGGCCCCAAACCCGCCGACCTGGTCCAGGCGCTTTCGCTTCCGGTTCCGTCGCTGGTCATCTGCGAACTGCTCGGTGTCCCCTATTCGGACCACGAGTTCTTCCAGGCCCGCAGTTCCAAGATGCTCAGCCGGGAGGTCAGCCCGGAAGACCGGCAGGCGGCGTTCGAGCAACTCGAAAACTATCTCGACGAACTCGTCACCAGGAAAGAAGCGAACGCCACCGAGGACGACCTTCTCGGCCGTCAGATCCTGAAGCAGCGGGAAGCGGGCGAAGGCGACCACGACGAACTCGTCAGCCTGGCGTTCCTCCTGCTCATCGCCGGTCACGAGACGACGGCGAACATGATTTCGCTCGGCACGGTGACCCTGTTGGAGAACCCCGAACAGCTGGCGAAGATCAAGGCGGACCCGGACAAGACCCTCCCCGCGATCGAGGAACTCCTGAGGGTCTTCACCATCGCCGAGACGGCGACCTCACGCTTCGCCACGGCGGACGTCGAGATCGGCGGCACGCTCATCCGCGCGGGAGAAGGCGTCGTCGGCCTGAGCAACGCGGGCAACCACGACCCGGACGGGTTCGAGAACCCCGACGCCTTCGACATCGAACGCGGCGCGCGGCACCACGTCGCGTTCGGGTTCGGCGTGCACCAGTGCCTCGGCCAGAACCTCGCGCGGATGGAACTCCAGATCGTTTTCGATACGCTGTTCAAGCGCATTCCGGGCATCCGGATCGCCGTTCCGGTCGACGAACTGCAGTTCAAGCACGATTCGACGATCTACGGCCTCCACGCCCTTCCGGTCACCTGGTAGGAGGATCCATGAAGATCATCGCGGACACCGGGAGGTGTGTGGGCGCGGGCCAGTGCGTGCTCACCGACCCCGACCTGTTCGATCAGAGCGAGGACGACGGGACGGTCATCGTGCTGACCCTGGAGCCTGAAGGGGACGAGGCGGAAGAGAACGCACGCACGGCCGTGCACATCTGCCCCGGTCAGGCACTCTCACTCGCGTAAGGAGAGGGTCGTGGTCGCCGTAAGGGCACACCAGCCCTTGCGGGTGTCGCGAAAGCCACTTTCGAGACATCTGATGTCTCGAAAGTGGCTTTCGCGACATAGCCACCGGGCACCACGGAGTCCGTAAAGGCCTTCAGGGTAGGTAAGGAGGCTTTCACGGACCGGGAGCCGTCACGGAGCGACGCAAGTAGAGGACTAATTGCGGACCGCGGTCCCGGCCCCAGACCTACTTGACCGCGCCCATCGACAGGCCGCGGACGAGGTGGTTCTGCGCGATCCAGCCGACGATCATCACCGGCAGCGACGCGAGCAGCGCGGCCGCGGACAGCTGCGCCCAGTAGAGGCCCTCGCTGGTGATGAACCCGACCAGGAACACCGGCACGGTCCCGGCCCGCGCGGCGGTGAGGTTGACCGAGTAGAAGAACTCGGTCCACGAGAAGATCACGCAGATCAGCGCGGTCGCGGCCACCCCTGGCGCGACGACCGGCATGATGATCTTCCGCAGCAGCACCGGCAGGGTCGCGCCGTCGATCCGGCCCGCTTCGATCATCTCGTGGGGCACTTCGAGGAAGAACGACCGCATCATCCAGATCGCCAGCGGCAGGTTCATCGACGTGTACAGGATGATCAGCGCCCACACGTTGTCCAGCAGCCGCGTGTTCTGCGAGATCACGTACAGCGGGATGATCGCCGCCACGATCGGCAGCATCTTCGTCGACAGGAAGAACCCGAGCGCGTTGCTCGTCCCCTTCACCGGCGCCAGCGACAGCGCGTACGCCGCCGGGATTCCCAGCAGCAGCACGAAAAGCGTCGAGACGACGGTGACGAACGCGGAATTCGACAGGTACGGCAGAAATCCGCGTTCGAGCACACCGGCGAACTGGTCGAGGGTCGGGGAGAAGAACAACCGCGGCGGATCGGTGTAGGCGTCGGCCTCCTGTTTGAAGGCCGTGAGGATCATCCACAGCAGCGGGAACACGAACAGGATCGCGATCACCCAGGTCGCGACCGTCAGCGCGCCCGCGCCGAACCGGCCCTTCATTTGGCGCCTCCCTGGACCGAGAACGTGCGGAACATCAGTCGCAGCGCGAAAGTCGCGACGATCATCGTCAGGATCACGACGATCACGCCCATCGCGGACGACTGCCCGATGTCGAAACCTTGGAACGCCCGCTGGTAGATGTAGAACGGCAGGTTCGTACTCGCCGTACCCGGACCTCCTTGTGTCATCAGGAAGATCGCGTCGAAACTGTTCACGATGTAGATGGCGCCCAGCAGCGTCGCCAACTGCAGGAACCGGCTCAGATGCGGCAGGGTGATGGCGGTGAACGTCCGCCAGCGGCCGGCACCGTCGACGGACGCGGCCTCCAGCACGTCCTTGGGCTGGCTCTGCAACCCGGCCAGGATCAGCAGCATCATGAACGGCGTCCACTGCCAGACGACCTGGGCCATCACCGCCGCGAGCGGGAACTCCGAAAGCCAGTCGACGTCGGTGCCGATCGCGTTGTGCAGCAACCCGTAGGTCGGGTCGAACATCGTCGTCTTCCACAACAGCGCGCCCGCCGCGGGCAGGATCAGGAAGGGCGTGATCAGCAGCGTCCGGACCACGCCGCGGCCGAGGAACTTGCGGTCCAGCAGGATCGCGAGTCCCAGGCCGAGCAGCAGCGAGAAGAAGACGCAGATGACCGTGAGCACGACGGTGTTCAGCAGCGCGCCGAGGAACGTCGAGTCGGCGAAGACGTCGAGGTAGTTCTGAAGTCCGACGAAATGCCGCGAGCCCGGCCGCACCAGGTTCCACGACTGGAACGAGTAGAACACCGTCAGCACGAACGGCAATTGCGTCACCGCCACGACGAACAGCAACGCGGGCAACAGCGGGAGCCGTCGTTTGAACGGCGTATCGGTGCCGCGCTTCGGAGCCGCCTTCTTCGCGTGGGCGGGCTCGGTGCGGGCGGGAGCGGAGAGCGTGGCCATCACCGCACCTCCTGATACGACTTGCCGACGGTCCGCGCGTACTCCTGTGACTGCTTCAACGCTTCGTCCACGGTGATCTGGCCCGCGATCGCCGCCGAAAGCTGCTGGCTCACGCGCGTGCCGAGATCCTGGAACTCGGGGATGCCGACGAACTGGATGCCGGGATAGGGCACCGGATTCGCCATCGCCTTCCGCTGGTTGGCGTCCGCGATCCCGTCCAGCGTCGGCTGCGCGTAGGCCTTGGCCGCCTCGCGGTACTGCGGGATGTCATAGGTCGACTTCCGGACGCCCGGCGGGACCCGGTTCCAGTCCTTGTATTCCTGCGCGACGCGCTGCACGTACGCCTTGTCGGTCATCCAGGACATGAACTTCCAGGCGGCTTTCTTGTCCTTGACGACCTTCGGGATCGCCAGCGCCCAGGTGTAGAGCCAGCCGCTCGCCTGCGTCTTCTCCACCGGCGCAGGGGCGTAGCCGGACTTCCCGACCACCTTGCTCGCCGACGGGTCCTCGTTCGTCCCCGCCATGACCGTGGCGTCGTACCACATCGCGGCCTGGCCTTGGGTGTACCGCGTGCCGCATTCGGAGAAGCCCGCGCTCGACGCGCCGACCTCGCCGTGGTCGCGCACGAGGTTCACGTAGAACTCGGCGGCCGCCTTGAATTCGGGGCTGGTCAGCTTGGCGTTCCAGTCCTTGTCGAACCACTGGGCGCCGAAGGTGTTGGCGACCGTGGTGAACGGCGCGAGGCTCTCACCCCAGCCCGGCTTGCCACGCAGGCAGATCCCGGCGAGCCCCTTGGACTTGTCGTCGAGTTTCGCGGCGTACTCGGCGATCTGCGACCACGTCGGCTTGGCGGGCATGGTGATCCCGGCCTGGTCGAACAGGTCCTTGCGGTAGGCCAGGAACGACGACTCGCCGTAGAACGGCACCGCGTACATCGATCCGTTGTACGACAACGATTCCTTGATACTCGGGATGAAGTCCGCCGAGTCGTACGAGGGGTTCGCCGCGATATGCGGCTCGAGGTTTTCGAGCCAGCCGTTCGCGGCCCACTGCGGGGCCTCGTAGTTGCTGATCATGACGACGTCGAATTCGCCGCCTTCGGTGGCCGTCGACGCGGTGATCTTCGCGCGTGCCTGGTTTTCGGGCAGTGACACGAACTTGAGCGTGACGCCGGGATTCGCCTTCTCGAACTCGCCGGAAAGCTCGATGGCGTCCTTCATCTGCGGATTCGCGACGATCCCGACCACGAGCGTCCGGTCACCGGTCCCGAGCGCGCCCGCACCGGCGCAACCGGTGAGGGTCAGCAGGAGAACCGCGAGCAGAGCGAGGGGTTTACGCACTTTCGCCTCCCGGTAAGACCTGCACCTTCAGGCCGGCGCCACCGCGCATGAGGGCGAGCGCGTCGGGGTACCGCTCCAGCGGCAGCGTGTCGGTGAGCAGTGCGCCGGTGTCGATGGCGCCGTCGGCGACCAGGTCGAGTGCGGCGCCGTAACTGTTCATGACGGCCATCGAACCGACGACGGTGATCTCGTCGTTGTAGATCCGGAACGGCGAAAGCGCGACGCGTGCTTCGGCGGGAGCGACGCCGAAGACCAGCAAGCGGCCTCCGCGCTGAAGCGAGTCGAAAGCGGCCTCGATCGCAGGCGCGGCACCGGTGCAGTCCGCGGCGGCGTCGAACTTCTCGTCGTCCAGTTCCTTCACGTCACTCGCGACCGCGACCGCGCCGAGGTCCTTCGCGCGGCCGAGGCGGGAGGTGTTGCGGTCGATCATCGTGACGTGGGCGCCCGCGCGTTGCAGCAACTGCTGCATGATCAGGCCCATCGTGCCCGCGCCGACGACGAGGAACCGTTCCCCCGCCTCGACGCCGATCCGGCGCACGCCGTGGACCGCGCAGGAAACCGGTTCGACGAGGGCGCCCTGCTCCCAGGTCATCGTGTCCGGCATCCGGTGGCAGTTCGCGGACGGAACGGCGACGTACTCGGCGAAAGCGCCGTTCACGGTGTCCCCGGTCGCGTTCCAGTTCTCGCAGAGGTTGCCGCGACCGGACCGGCAAGGCTTGCAGTAACCGCAGAAGAGCGACGGGTCCACGGCTACCCGGTCGCCAACCTGCCAGCCGCCCGGCACGTCGGCGCCGAGTTCGACGATCTCGCCGGCGAACTCGTGGCCGGGGACGATCGGGTAGGGCGTCGGCGGGAAGTGCCCGTCGGCGATGTGGAGATCGGTCCCGCAGATCCCGCAGGCACCGACCTTGACGACGACCTGGCGATCCCCCGGTTGGGGATCGGGCACCTCGCCGACCCTGATCTCCCCGGGCTTGTCCACGATCGCGGCACGCATGCCAGCTCCTCTTCTCTCCGCTCAGATGAGCAGGGCGGGCTTATGTTTCGGACAGCATGTTCAGGAATGGTGAACTTTTCCTTGGTGTTACGTCAACCTTTCGGGTTGATTTTGCGTTATAGTGCTCAGGTGAGCGGAAGGAAGCAGGGACTCGGTCTGGTGGAGTCGTTGCGCCTGGCCGCGGTGGCCCGGCGGTTCTACGCACAGGGCGCCTCGAAACTCGAGATCGCCGACGAGTTCGGGATCAGCCGGTTCAAGGTGGCCCGGATGCTGGACACGGCCAGGGAAAGTGGCATCGTCCGGGTCGAGTTCCACCTGCCGGCGCCGGTCGATCTCGTGCTGTCCGAGGAGATCCGCGCCGCGTACCGGCTGGACCGGGTCCTCGTGCTCGAACGAGCGCCGGAACCGCAATCCCGCGAGGTGGCCCGGCGGAAGATCGGTAAGCTCGCGGCTCAGCTCCTGACCGAAACCGTCACCCCCGGCGACGTTCTCGGGCTGTCATGGGCACGTTCCGTGAACGCGATGACCGAGGCGATCCAGTCGCTGCCGAAATGCCCGGTCGTGCAACTGTGCGGAGTGCAGGCGGGCATGGACATGCGGGACCGGTCGGTGGAGACGGTCAGCCGGGTCGCCTCCGTCTCCGGCGGACAGGCATATCCGATCTTCGGCCCGCTCGTCCTGCCCGACCGGCGCACCACCGAGACCCTGCGGCGGCAGCCGGGGATCGCGGAAACCTTCGGGCAGTTCAAGAACCTGACCAAGGCGGTGGTCAGCATCGGCGCGTGGAAACCCGAGGAATCGACGGTCTACGACGCACTCGACGAAACGGAACGGGACGCGATAGCGAAACGCGGCGCGAAAGCGGAGGTTGCCGCGCGCCTGTTCGACGCCGACGGGACCCCGATGTCCACCGGCCTTGCCCACCACGTGCTGGCCATCAGCGCCGAAGAGCTGTCGGCGGTCCCCGAGGTGATCGCGCTGGGCTACACGGAACCGAAGGCCGAGGCGATCGACGCCGTCCTGCGCTCCGGCATGGTCTCGACGTTGATCACCGACGCGGCCGCGGCCGTCCCGCTCCTCGAACTGGCCGAGGCCCGCCCGCCCGATCTCACGTGATCGCCGTTCAATCACGCGAGTTCGCCCTTTAATCACGCGTGATCGCCGTTCACTCACGCGAGATCGCGCAATCGGGCCGCCTTGTCCTGGGCCTCCATCACGTCGTCACCGTGTCGATGAGCCCACTCCCCGAAGGCCTCGATGGGCCCCAGGAGGCCGGCGCCGAGGTCGGTCAGCGAGTACTCGACCTTCGCCGTGCGGCCGCAGTCGCGCCTGCTGACCAGACCGTTGAACTCCAGCCGCCGGACCGTCTCCGTGAGCACCTTCGTGCTGATCCCGCCGAGCCGTCGCCGCAGTTCGGAGGGCCGGAGCGCGCCGTCCCGCAGCGCCCACAGGACGACCGGGTTCCACGTGTTGGCCATCAGGTCGAAGGCCAGCCGGGCACGGCAATCGGCGAGGAAGACGTCGTTCATGGGACCTCCGGTAACCACTTGGTGCCCGCGCGGTTTTCTACCGTCGTGCGGTAACTCGATCTTAGGGAGCAGCACGATGCGTATCGGCATTTTCGGCGCGGGCGGGATGGCGGAAGCACTCGGGGGCCAGTGGGCCAAGGCCGGGCACGAGGTGATGGTCGCCGCCCGCGACCGGGCCAAGGCCGCCGAGATCTCCCCGCGAGTGGGGACCTGGGCGGAAACCGCCCGCGCGAGTGAGGTGATCCTGCTCGCCGTTCCCGCCGCGTCGGTGACGGAAGTCCTTGCGATGGCGGGGAATCTCGCCGGGAAGGTTTTGATCGACTGCACCAACGCGGTCGGCCCCGGCGCCGTGCTCACGGTGCCCGATCAGGCGGCGCGGATCGCCGCCGCCGCGGTCGGCGCGCACGTGGTCAAGGCGTTCAACCTGTGCCACGTGGACGTCTGGCGGATGACTCCGCCGGTGTTCGGCGGCCGTCCGCTGGCGGTGCCGATCTGCGGTGACAAGGTCGGCGAAGTGAGCGAACTGGTCCGCGACCTCGGGTGCGTTCCCCTGGTCGCGGGCGGTCTCGATCGGGCGGCGCTCATGGAGGCGACGATGGCGTTCACGGTCGGGCTGTGGTTCGACGGCCACGACGCCCAGGCCTGCTTCCCGCCCCTTCCGGCCTGAATTCGAGGCCGTCCCCGATGTGCCGGGCGGGGCGGTCACACGAGCCTGTGCGGCGTGAAGACGAAACCCTGGCGGCAGCCGACCGTGTGGCTGCACGTCCTCCCTTCGGTGGCCTGGACGGGGGAAGCACTGCGGCCTTCACCGGCTGCGTGCTCGCCGCGACGACGGCCTGGGGTTTCACCCGGCATTGGTGGGTGCTGGCGAAGTTCTCGATCACCCTCGTCCAGCAGTACGCCGGGATCTTCCTGCTGTCCGGCGCTTGCCGGACTCCGTCGAGGCGGCGCGGGCGGGCGAACCCGAGCCCGCGCCGCTGGCGAAGCTGCCGACGGCGCCCCGCTCGTCGACATCACCGTGGGCCTGCTCCTGGGCTACCCGCTGCCCGCGCTCTCCCTGACCGTGCTGATCACGCGGTCGGTCCAGCGCCGTCGGGGGCTGAAGGGCGCTTCCCTCATGACGTGCGGGGAAGTTCCCTTCAGCCCCCGAGCCGGTCCACCGCCGTGATCCGGATGACCGCCGCCCCCGCCTCGTCCGAAGCCACCAGGTCGACCTCCGCGCTGATGCCCCAGTCGTGGTCGCCCGCCGGGTCGTCGAAGATCTGCCGCAGTCGCCAGATCTCCGGCTCCTTCTCGATGATCAGCAGCTGGGGCCCGCGCGCGTCCGGCCCGATGCCCAGGGTTTCGTGCTCGTCGAAGTAGTCCTCGATGGCGTCCTCCCACGCGTCGGAGTCCCAGCCCGACGCGGCGTCCAGTTCGCCGAGCGTCCCGTAGGAACGCCGGGAAGCGAGTTCGACGCGGCGGAACAGCTCGTTCCGCACCAGCACCCGGAAGGCCCGCTCGTTCCGCGTGACCGCGGGCGGCTCGGACGGCGGCCGCGCGGAAACCGGCCCCTCCTCTTCGGGGTGCCGCAAGGCTTCCCACTCGTCCAGCAGACTGGAGTCGACCTGGCGCACCAGTTCGCCCAGCCATTCGATGAGGTCCTGCAGCCCCTCGGTCTTGGCCTCGTCGGGGACCGTGTGCCGGAGAGAGTCGTAGGTGTCGGTGAGATACCGCAGCACCAGCCCCTCCGACCGGGCGAGCTGGTAGAAACCGATGTACTCCACGAAGTTCATCGCGCGCTCGTACATGTCGCGCACGACGGACTTCGGCTTGAGCTCGTAGTCGTCGACCCACGGATGCCCTTGCCGGTAGCGGGAATACGCCGCCTCCAGCAGTTCCTCCAGCGGCTTCGGATACGTGACGTTCTCGAGCAGTTCCATCCGCTCGTCGTATTCGATGCCTTCGGCCTTCATCGCCTGCACGGCCTCACCGCGCGCCTTGAACTGCTGCTGCGAAAGCACCGGACGTGGGTTGTCCACAGTGGATTCCACAATGGACACGACGTCGAGCGGATACGACGGCGAATCGACGTCGAGGAGTTCGATCGCGGCCAGCGCGAACGGCGAAAGCGGCTGGTTCAACGCGAAATCGAACTGGAGGTCCACGGTGAGCCGGACGATCCTGCCCTGCTCGTCCGGTTCGTCGAGCCGTTCGACGACGCCCGCCGCGAGCAGCGCGCGGTAGATCGCGATCGCCCGCAGGATCAGTTTCCGCTGGGCGGGACGGTCGGAGTGGTTGTCCTCCAGCAGATGCCGCATCGAGTCGAACGCGTTGCCCGGCCGGGAAACGACGTTCAGCAGCATCGAGTGGCTGACGTGGAAGCTCGACGTGAGCGGTTCCGGATCGGCGGCGATCAGCCGGTCGAAGGTGCTCTCCGTCCAGTTGACGAACCCCTCCGGCGCCTTCTTGCGGACGATCTTCTTTTTCTTCTTGGGATCGTCGCCCGCCTTCTCCAGCGCCTTGGCGTTTTCGACCACGTGGTCCGGCGCCTGCACGACGACGTAGCCGTCGGTGTCGTAGCCCGCCCGCCCCGCGCGGCCCGCGATCTGGTGGAACTCGCGCGCCTTGAGATGCCGTTGCCGCACCCCGTCGTACTTCGTCAGCGCGGAGAAGACCACCGTGCGGATTGGTACGTTGATGCCGACGCCCAGCGTGTCGGTCCCGCAGATCACCTTCAGCAGCCCCGCTTGCGCGAGCTGTTCGACCAGGCGCCGGTACTTCGGCAGCATGCCGGCGTGGTGCACGCCGATGCCGTGCCGGACCAGCCGCGAGAGGGTCTTCCCGAACCCGGCGGCGAAGCGGAAGTCGCCGAGCATCTCGGCGATGGCCTCCTTCTCCGCTTTGGTGGTGACGTTGATGCTCATCAGCGTCTGCGCGCGTTCGATCGCCGCCGCCTGCGAGAAGTGCACGACGTAGACCGGCGACTGGCCCCCGTGGAGCAGCTCGGACATCGTTTCGTGCAACGGCGTCAGCGCGTAGCGGAAGGTGAGCGGCACCGGCCGCTCGACCGAGGTGACCACCGCGGTCGGGCGGCCCGTGCGCCTGGTGAGATCTTTTTCGAAGAACGAGACATCGCCCAGCGTCGCCGACATCAGCACGAACTGCGCCTTCGGCAGTTCCAGCAGCGGCACCTGCCAGGCCCAGCCGCGATCCGGCTCCGAGTAGAAGTGGAACTCGTCGGCGACGACCTGGCCGACCGGCGCGTCGGCGCCGAACCGCAACGCCATGTTCGCCAGGATTTCCGCTGTGCAGCAGATGATCGGCGCCTCGGCGTTGACGCTCGAATCGCCGGTCATCATGCCGACGTTCTCCGCGCCGAAGATCTCGATGAGCTGGAAGAACTTCTCCGAGACGAGCGCCTTGATCGGTGCCGTGTAGTAGCTGCGGCGGCCGTGGGCGAGCGCGGTGAAGTGCGCCCCGACCGCGACCAGGCTCTTCCCGGACCCCGTCGGCGTCGACAGGATCAGGTTCGCCCCGGAAACCACTTCGATGATGGCCTCCTCCTGCGCGGGGTACAGCGCTAACCCGCGCTCGGCCGTCCAGGTGGAGAAGGCTTCGAACAGCGAGTCGGGGTCGGGATCCGCAGGCAGGAGGTCTGTAAGTGTCATCAGAGGACCTATCGTGCCATCCGTTGGTCGCTTCTTGCCCAGGGGTGATCGCGCCCTTCGCCGGAAACCCGTAGGCTTCGCGGTACCGCGCACCCACCGGGCATGCATCGCCCGGCCGCGCGCACACAGGCGGTAATCCGAGAGGGCTTAGGAATGGCACAGGACATCATCCCGATCGAACTCGGCCTGCCTCAGGGTGACGTCGTCACCCTCTGGGCGCCGCGCTGGCGGGAGGACGGCGAGGAATGGGAAGCCTTCCTCGGCGACGAGGAGGACCTGTACGCCTTCCCCGACGCCGCGCATCTCGCCGCGTTCGTCCGGACTTCCGAGCAGCACGACCTGCTCGACCACCCCGCGTGGGAGGTCGTGCCCGCGCTGAACGTGCCCGAGCTGATCCCGGACGACGACCACACCTACGACCTGGTGGGCGTCCCCGAGCTGGTCGCCGAGAAGCCGGACCAGTGGACGCTCGGCGAGCTGGCCGAGATCATCGGCATCGTGCGTTCGCTCGCGGACGTGTGCGAGCTCGAAGAGGTGCACGAGGTCCTCGACGCGCACGAGAGCTTCTCACTGCTGGACCAGGGCACGCTGCCCTTCTCCGGCCGTGACGGCGAACGCCTCTGGGCGGACCTGTCGAAGGCCGTCTCCGAGAAGTGGGACGTCGTGCTCGACGCGATCGACGGTCTCGTGACCGCTCCCGACGTCGACGAGAAGGTGCTGGAGCAGACGGCGGAAGAGCTCGCGACCTTCCTCGCGGAATCCGCCGAAGCCGAGGCGGCCGCCGCCGACCACGACGAGGACCTCGAAGACGTCGACGCGGACGATGACGAAGAAGAGGACGACGAGCCCGTCGGCTTCTGGGGTGAGGTCGGCATCGACCCGATCAAGATCATCACCTCCGGCGCCGAGTACTACACCCTGCGCTGCTACCTCGACGACAAGCCGATCTTCCTCGGCAGCGAAGGCGAGATCGACGTCTTCTCCTCCGAGAAGGCCCTGATCCGCGCGATCGCGGACGGCAAGGAGCTGGCGGACAACGACCTCGCCCAAGTATCCACTTGGGACGAGGTGACCACGAAGGCCACCGCGGGCGAGCTCGAGATCGAGGTCGACACCGAGAACACCTACGTGCTCAACGGCATCGCCGACGACATCGCCGAAGGCCCCGAGTCGATCGACCCGATCCAGCTGGAACTGGCCGTCGAGCTGATCACCGACGCCGCCGAGTGGGCCGAGGACGACAGCGTCGACACCGCGCTGGCCGCCAACGAAAGCCTCGGCTGGCTGGTGTCGTTCGTGCTGCGGCCGGACCCCTCGCGCCTCGAGCCGAGTGCTCCGTTCGACGCCGAGCAGTCCGAGTGGCGCAAGCTCGTCGAAACCTTCGAGAACCGGCTCACGGTGTTGTGATCCTCCCCTGAAAGGGCCCCTCAAGTTCGTCCTGAGGGGCCCTTTTCGGCTCTGACGGGCACCAGCGCGACGGCCAGTACGGGGAAGATCGCGGCGACGCAGAAGGCCAGCGCGTAGCGGGAGTCGCCGATCACCAGGCCCAGCATCGGCGGGGTCAGCGTGGCGGCGATGTTCTGACCGGTGTTCTGCGTGCCCATCGCCCGCCCCGCCCACGCGAGCCCGGCCATCTCCGCCGACGCGGTGAACCCGAGCCCGTTGTCGGACACGGTGATCACCGCGGCCAGCACGAGCGCCGGCAGCACCAGCCACGGCCAGGTCGCGTCCCCGAGCGCGACCAGCAGCATCACCGCGGCACTCGAAATCGCCAGTTGCCGCATCGGCCGCAGCCTGCTGCCGACGCGGTCGGACCAGTAGCCGGACGCGAGCCTGCCCAGCGCGCCGAGGATCTGGACGCAGCCGACGAACCAGCCCGCCGACGCGGCCGTCCAGTGGTGCATGGTCACCAGATAGACCGGCGTGAACGCGGAGACCGTGAACTGCGGGACGACGAGCAGCGCGCTCGCGCCGTGTACCCGCCACAATGCCGGCTGCCGGTACGGCGACGGTGGCTTCTCCCCTGCCGTGGCCCCGGCTTCCGGCCGCGGCGGATCGACAAGGAGCCAGGCGACGAACAGCGCGACGACGATCGCGGCCAGCGCGGGCAGCATGAGCGAGACCTGGAATCCCCAGCGGTCCGCGAGTGGCGGGAGGCCGAAGGCGGCGACTCCCACGCCGAGCGGCTGGGCCATCTGGCGGATGCCCATCGCGAAACCGCGTTCGGCCGGGCCGAACCAGCCGAGGACGGCCCGGCCGCTCGCGGCGTTCACTGACGCGGTGCTCGCACCGGCGAGCAGAAACACTCCAAAGAGGATCCCGAGCGAGTGATCACCGGCGGCGGCGTACACGAGGAGTAACCCCGAGACGCCCAGCCCGATGGCCATTACCAAACGCTCTCCGTAACGGTCCGCCGCCGCGCCCCACAGGATCAAGGTGAACAGCAGGCCAAGACTCGGTGCCGCGACCACCGTTCCCGCTTCGGCGAGCGTGAGCCCCTCCGCACGCTGCATCGAGGGGACCAGGAACGGGATCCCGTAGAGGAACGAACAGCTCGCGGTCTGCGCGGCGAGACCGAGCGCGAGGATGAGCCAGCGTCGTTTGCCGCCGATCCCCGCGTCCACGACCTGCGCCATCTCGCCACCGTTTCACTATTTGGGAAAGTTCTCCTATATAGTGAAATATAGTTGGCTATGCTAACGAATGCAAGGTCGCGTACCCGGGCTTGATGACCGTGTTGATGATGTCGAGCCGCTGGTCGAAATCGAGGAACGCGGATTTCATCGCATTGATGGTGAACCACTCGAGATCGGGCAGCCCGAAGCCGAACGCCTCGGCCAGCGCGGCGAATTCGCTGGTCATCGTGCAGCCGCTCATCAGGCGGTTGTCGGTGTTGACCGTGACCCGGAAGCGCAGCCGGGCGAGCATGCCGATGGGATGCTCACCGATCGAACGCGCCGCTCCGGTCTGGACATTGGACGTGGGGCAGATCTCCAGCGGGATCCGGCGGTCGCGGACATAGGCGGCCAACCGTCCCAAATGGACCGTGCCGTCGCTGTCGGTCTTGATGTCGTCGACGATGCGCACCCCGTGGCCGAGCCGCTCCGCGCCGCAATGCTGAATCGCCTCCCAAATCGATGCCAGCCCGAACGCCTCCCCGGCATGAATGGTGAAATGCGCATTGTTCGTCCGCAGAAACTCGAATGCGTCGAGATTTCTGGTAGGCGGAAATCCGTCTTCCGGTCCGGCGATGTCGAACCCGACGACGCCGGCGTCGCGGTAGCGGACGGCGAGACCGGCGATCTCGAGGGCGCGGGCGTGCTGGCGCATCGCACAGAGCAACGTCCCGACCCGGATCCGGCCCCCTCCGTCCGCCACTCTCCGTTCACCTTCGGCGAAGCCTGCCTGAATGGCCTCGACCACCGCATCGAGTGACAGGCCGCGTTCGACGAAGAGTTCGGGGGCGTAGCGCACCTCCGCGTAGACGACTCCGTCGGCGGCAAGATCTTCCACCGCCTCGGCGGCGACTCTGACCAGCGCTTCCTCGGTCTGCATCACGCCGCAGGTATGCGCGAACGTCTCAAGGTACGAGACGAGAGAGCCGGAATCGGCGGCTTCGCGGAACCATCGGCCCAGCTCCACGGGATCGGTGACGGGCAAGGCCGTGTACCCGGTCAGGTCGGCGAGTTCGGCGACGGTGCCGGGACGCAGGCCGCCGTCCAGATGGTCGTGCAGGAGAACCTTCGGAGCGCGGGTCAGTACCGCCTCCGGGATGCGGGAACTGGTGCTTTCAGAGGACATACGTAACGGTAACCAGCCTGTCATTCCCCTACATGGCGGTAACTCTCATGCTGGACTTAACCCTCAGCTTTGTCGATCACGGGCTGAATCGGCCATCAGGGGCAGAGCTCGGCATTGTCCGATACCCGGGGGCCATACGCACAGCAATTTCGCAATGGATAAGCTTCACGTCACGTCCCTCCCATTTCCCCGCCCACGAAGGACACCGCAGTGACCACTGACAACCACATTGCAGCCCCGTCCTTCGACCGGATGCGCAACATGCTGGTGCGCGCGGCCGAAGTGCGTGAGAGCGAACAGCAGCAGATCTTCGACGCGCTCGACGACATCTACGCCCGTCTCGCCCCGGTCGACTCGCTCGGCGCGGTCCGCAAGCGGCTGTCGGAGATGCCCGACCGCACCGAGACCAGCGTGCTCGCCGAACGCCTCGACGAGACGATGTCGCGGCTCGAAGCGCAGGACACGGCGATCGCCGCCCTCACGCGCGCCGTCGAAAGCATCGTCGACAAGCTCGCCAAGCCCTTCGCCCAGCTGGACGGCCGCCTCGACGGCATGGCCGCGAAGTTCGAAGGCGTCGCGGGCCGGATGGACGGGCTCGAGGACAAGCTCCAGAACATCCACCGTCGTCTCGACGAGCTCGGCTCGCACCTGGACAAGCAGGACGTGAAGACCGACTCGCTGCCCCAGTCGGTGATCGGCCCGGTGCGCGAGCGCGTCGAGCAGGCCGAGTCGGTCCTGCGCGACCGCGTCGACACCGTCGACCGCGAACTACGCACCCGCGTCGAGAACCTCGACAAGGCGACCAAGGACAGCCTCGCCGCGAACGCCGAGGCGCTGAAGACCGCGCTGACCGAGACCGGCGAGATGATCGACGCCTCGGAGCGCCTCGACGGCCTCGGCGACCGCCTCGAGAAGGTCACCTCGCGGCTCGACGGCCTGGCGGAGCGGCTCGACAAGGTCGAGGACGGCTTCACCGGACGTCTCGGCGACCTCGACGGCTCGATCCGCAGCGGCCTGTCGAAGGTCGAGAGCACGCTGTCGAAGCAGCCGGACACCGACTCGGTGGACACGCTGGTGCGCAAGAGCAACGACGAGTCCGTGCGGCGCATCGGTGGTCAGCTGGACGAGGCGATGGCGACCTTCGCGGAGCTGATGCTCGGTGGTGGCCCGGCCGTGCAGCAGATCTCCCCGCCGCCGCCCGCCCCGCGTCAGCCGCGCCGCAGCTCGCGCAACGGCCGGGCGCCCAAGGCGGCCGACGCCAAGGCGAAGGGCGACGGCACCGACGAGACCACCGACTGAGTTCTCTCCCCCTCCCTCGTTTCGTCCTCTAGTCGCGGTCGTTCGCACTACGCACTTCCGCAACCAGAGGACTACACGCGCCTCTCCCGCTCAACGCGCTCAGGCGACCCTCGCGTTTCGTCCTCTAGTTGCGGTAGTGCGCAACACGAACTACCGCAACTAGAGGACGAAACGCGGTCAGGAGGGGGCGGGCGGGCTGGGATGTCTCAAGGTGGCCTTCGAGGCATTAGGGAAGCGACCGGCGGGCCAGGCGGAGCACATCAGAAGTACATGAAGGCCCCCTTCATTGCGTTAGGCGCAATGAAGGGGGCCTTCATGTACTTCGACGACTGATCGCAACTAGAGGACGAAACGCGGTCAGGAGGGGCGCACGGTCTCCAGGACGAGCGAAGCGGAGGCCGGGGCCTTCGAGGAGCTGACCACGTAGGCGTCGGTGAGCGCAGCGAGAGCCGCAGGAACCGCATCAGGCGTATCCGTGTGCAGCTCCAGCAGTGGCTGCCCGGCCGCCACCTCGTCGCCCGGCTTCGCCAGGCACAGCACGCCCGCCGCGGCCTGCACCGGATCCTCCTTGCGCGCCCGCCCGGCCCCGAGCCGCCAAGCGGCGACCCCGACCGAGTAAGCGTCCAGGGAAGACAAGACACCATCCGCGGGCGCCTTCACGACATGGACGTGCTGAGGCCTCGGCAGAGCGGCCTCCGGATCCCCGCCCTGAGCGGCGATCATCCGGCACCACGTCTCGTACGCCCGCCCGGAAGCGAGCACCGCGGCCGGGTCCACATCGGACAGACCAGCCAGCGCCAGCATCTCCCTGGCCAAAGCCACGGTCAGCTCGACGACGTCGGCCGGGCCACCGCCGCGCAGCACCTCGACCGACTCCGCGACCTCGATCGCGTTGCCGACGGCGTATCCCAAAGGCACGTTCATGTCCGTGATCAGCGCCGTCGTCGCGACACCGTGCGCGGTCCCGATCTCCACCAGGGTCCGCGCGAGTTCACGGGCCTGCGGAAGCGTCTTCATGAACGCGCCCGACCCGGTCTTCACGTCCAGAACGAGCCCAGCCGAGCCCTCGGCGATCTTCTTGCTCATGATCGAACTGGCGATCAGCGGGATCGACTCCACCGTCGAAGTCACGTCCCGCAGCGCGTACAGCTTCTTGTCCGCGGGAGCCAGCCCGGACGTCGCCGCGCAGACCACCGCGCCGACCTCGTCGAGCTGCCGGATGATCTCCGACGTCGACAAAGCGGCACGCCAGCCCGGGATCGACTCCAGTTTGTCCAGCGTCCCGCCGGTGTGCCCCAGCCCGCGCCCGGACAGCTGCGGCACGGCCGCCCCGCACGCCGCCACGAGCGGCGCCAGCGGAAGCGTGATCTTGTCGCCGACCCCGCCCGTCGAATGCTTGTCGATCGTCGGACGGCTGACCTTCAGGTCCAGGTGCTCCCCCGAGGAGATCATCGCCCCGGTCCAGCGCGCGGTCTCGCCCGAGTCCATCCCCCGCAGGAAGATGGCCATCGCGAGCGCGGCCATCTGCTCCTCGGCGATGTCCCCGCGCGTGTACGCGTCGATGGTCCAGTCGATCTGCTCGTCGGTGAGCCGTCCACCGTCCCGCTTCGCGCGGATGACGTCGACGGCGGCGAACTCGCTCATGGCAGGTCGTCCGGCCCGAAGGCGTCCGGCAGCACCGCCGACATCGGCAGGATGCCGCTCGGGGTGTCCACCAGGCAGTCCGCGCCGCCGTGCTCGAACAGGATCTGGCGGCAGCGCCCGCACGGCATCAGCAGATCACCGGCACCGCTACGGCAGGCGACGGCGACGAGCTTGCCGCCGCCGGTCAGCCGCAGCTGCCCCGCCATCGTGCATTCCGCGCACATTCCCAAGCCGTACGAAGCGTTTTCGACGTTGCAGCCGACGACGATCCGGCCGTCGTCCACCACACCCGCGACACCGACGTGCAGGCCCGAGTAGGGCGCGTATGCCGACTTCGCCGCCTCGACGGCTTGAGCCCGCAGGGCTTCCCAGTCGTACTCCGCCATGTCAGTCCTCACCTCGCCGGTACAGTGCGCCGTCCGCCTTGGGCGGCCGCAGCCGCTGCGAAGCGACGGCCAGGACGATCAGCGTCACGAAGTGCGCGGTGTACGGGATGAGGTCGCCCGACAGGTCGTCATTGGTCCAGTAGATCGCGTACAGCAGACCCGCGCCGGCGACACCGAGCGCGGAAGCGATCCACTGACGGCGGAACAACTGCACGACCACGATCACGGCGAGCAGGATCACCGCGCCGTACAGCAGTGCGAGCACCGCGGTCCCGCCACCGGAAAGCTGGAGACCGTCCGCGTAGCCGAACAGCGCCGCGCCACCGAGCAGGCCACCCGGCCGCCAGTTGCCGAAGATCATCGCCGCGAGGCCGATGTAACCGCGGTTGTTGGTCTGGTTCTCCAGGTAGTCCGCACCGCCGGCGAGCAGCACCAGCGACGCGCCACCCATGCCGGCGAGTCCGCCGGAGATGATCATGGCGACGTACTTGTGCGCGTACACGTTGACACCGAGGGACTCCGCCGCGACCGGGTTCTCACCGCAGGACCGCAGCCGTAGGCCGAACCGCGTCCGCCACAGCACGAGGTAGCTGATCGGGACGAGCGCGATCGCGATCATCGTCAGCGGCGCGACCTCGGTGATCAGGCCGTTGATCACGCCCGCGAGGTCGGAGAGGAAGACGCGCTGCATCTTCTCCAGGTCCGAGAGCCAGTCGGACAGGAACGTCGCCGAGTAGGTGTCGAACTTCGGGACCGGCGGCGACTGGCGCGGGTTACCCGAAAGCGGGGCGAACACGAGGTTCGCGAGGTACTTCGCGACGCCGAGACCGAGCAGGTTGATCGCCACACCGGAGACGATGTGGTTGACGTTGAAGGTCACCGTCGCGATCGCGTGCAGCAGACCGCCGAGCGCGCCGAACACGACCGCCGCGAGCAGCCCGGCCCAGACCCCGCCGTAGTACGCGCCCCAAGCGGCACCCCAGGTGCCGAGGATCATCATGCCTTCGAGGCCGATGTTGATCACGCCCGCGCGTTCGGCCCAGAGCCCGCCGAGCGCGCACAGGAGGATCGGCAACGCCAGCCGCAGCGCGGTGTGCGCGGTGTTGGTCGAGGTCAGCGTGTTGACGCCGGTGGCGTACGAAGCGGCCGAAAGCACACCGATCGCCAGCAGACCCCAGATGGCGCCCTTGGCCCAACCCGGAATGCGGCGTTTCTGCCGCTTGACCGGCATAGTCGTCCCGCCCGCGTTGGACGAAAGAACATTCGTGCTCACACCGCACCCCCTTCGGAAACGCTGGAACCCTTACCCGCCAGCGCGCGACCAACGCGTCGCTGCTCGGCGGCCAGGTCCGCGCGGCGCACGATCTCGTACGCGATGACGACCGACAGCACGATCACGCCCTGCATGATCACCGCGATCTCCTTGGACACGTTGACCTGCTCCAGCGACACGGCTGACCGGTCGAGGAACGCCCACAGCAGGGCGCCCAGCGCGATCCCCGCCGGGTGGTTGCGCCCGAGCAGGGCGACCGCGATGCCGGTGAAGCCGTACATCTGGGTCGAGGTGATGCCGTAGGTGAAGTCGCGGCCGAGCAGTTCCGGCATCGCGATCAGACCGGCGACACCGCCGGAAAGCAGCATCGCGATCAGCGTCATCTTCTTGGCGTTCACGCCGCCCGCGGCGGCCGCCGTCGTCGATTCGCCGGAGGCCTTCAGCTCGAAGCCGAACCGGGTCCGGTTGAGCATGAACCAGTAGGCGGCGCCGATCAGGATCGCGATGAACACGAACCCGAACAGCTCACCGGAGCCGATCGGGATACCCGGGATCCGGCCGGTTTCGGCGATCTCGCGGGTGGCGATGTTGTTGCCGGTCTGCACGCCGAACTGGTCGGCGTTGACCAGGAACGCCACGATGCCGCCGACGATCGCGTTCAGCATGATCGTCGAGATGACCTCGGAAACACCGCGGGTCACCTTCAGCACGGCCGGGATGGCCGCGTAGAGCATGCCGCTGACCACCGCGACGACGAGGATCGCCAGCACGTGGATCACCGGCGGCAGCTTCAGCGCGCCGCCGATGATGGCGGTGACGATGGCGGCGAACCGGTACTGGCCCTCGACACCGATGTTGAAGAGGTTCATCTGGAAGCCGATGGCCACCGCGAGACCGGACAGGTAGTACACGGTCGCGAGGTTGATCGTGTCGATCGCGGTCGAGCCCTTGAACAGCTGGCCGATCATCGTGCCGTACGCCTGAAGCGGGTCGGCCCCCGAGATGATCAGCGCGATCGCCGTGAGGATGACGGCGAACACGATCGCGAGCAGAGGCGGCAGCAGCCTCGTACGCCAGGAACTCACGACACACCTTCTTCGGAATCTTCGGAAGCCCCGGTCATCGCGGAGCCCAGTTGCTGCGGGGTCACGGTCGCGGGGTCGGCCTCGCCGACCAGCCGCCCGCGGAGCATCACCTGAATGGTGTCGGAGAGCCCGATCAGCTCGTCGAGGTCGGCCGACACCAGCAGCACGGCCAGCCCGGCCGTGCGCGCCTGCCGGATCTGTTCCCAGATCAGCGCCTGCGCGCCGACGTCGACACCGCGCGTCGGATGCGACGCGATCAGCAGCACCGGGTTCCCGGAAAGCTCACGGCCGACGATCAGCTTCTGCTGGTTGCCACCCGAAAGGGCGGCGGCCGGGACGTCGATGCCCGGGGTGCGGACGTCGTACTGCTCGACGATGCGGCGGGTGTCCTGGCGTGCGCCGAGGATGTCGAGGAGCTGGCCTTTCGCGACCGGCTTCCGGGTCTGGTAGCCGAGGATCCGGTTGACCCACAACGGCTGGGTGAGCAGGAGGCTGTGCCGCGTGCGGTCTTCGGCGATGTAGCCGATGCCCGCCTCGCGGCGGGCGAGTGTCCCCAGTCTGTGCAGTTCGACGGCCTCGCCGTCGGTGTCCACGAGTTCGATCCGGCCGCCGCCCTTGCGCATGCCCATGATCGTTTCGACGAGTTCGGTCTGCCCGTTGCCCTCGACCCCGGCGATGCCGAGCACCTCACCCGCGTGCACGGTGAAGGAGATGTGGTGGAGGACGTTCCGCTCGGAACCCTCGAGGCTCAGGCAGACGTCGTCCAGGCGCAGCACGGGCCGGTCGGTCACGGTGGACTCGCGGGTCTCCGGGCTGGGCAGTTCCGAGCCGACCATCATCTCGGCGAGCTGGCGCGAGGTGATCGCCTTCGGATCGGCCGTGCCGACGGTGGTGCCGCGGCGGATCACGGTGACCGTGTCGGCGATCGCGCGCACCTCATCGAGCTTGTGCGAGATGAAGAGGAAGGTGAAACCCTCCGCCTGCATGCCGCGGACCGTCTCGAACAGCGCGTCGACCTCCTGCGGCACGAGCACCGCCGTCGGCTCGTCGAGGATGATGATCCGCGCGCCGCGGTAGAGCACCTTCACGATCTCGACGCGCTGGCGATCGGCGACGCCGAGTTCTTCGAGCAGCGTGTCCGGGCGGACGCGGAGGCCGACCTGCTCGGCCAGTTTCCCGAGCTTCGCCTTGGCGGCGCGGCCGATGCCGTGCAGCGCCTCGGCGCCGAGGAAGACGTTCTCCCCGACGGTCAGGTTGTCGGCCAGCATGAAGTGCTGGTGGACCATCCCGATACCGGCCTTCATGGCGTCCTGCGGGTTGCGCAGTTTCACCGGTGAACCGTTGATCGCGATGCTGCCCTCGTCCGGCTGCTGCATGCCGTAGAGGATCTTCATCAGGGTGGACTTGCCGGCGCCGTTCTCGCCGCAGACGGCGTGCACCTCGCCCTTGATGACGGTGAGGTTGACGTCGGAGTTGGCCACCACACCCGGGAATCGTTTGGTGATCCCGGTCAGCTGCACGGCCGGTTCACCCCGGTCGGGGGCGTCGGTGACCTCGGCCTGGGAAGCGCTCATGAAAAGCCATCCAGTTCTGGGAGACAAACAGGTGGGGCTCGGAAGGGGTTACCCTCCCGAGCCCCGCTGCACGACGAACCTTACTTCTGTGGCTTGTCCGAGACGGTGATCGCCCCGGAGACGATCTGCGCCTTGTAGCCGTCGAGGACGTCCTTGATGTCTTCGATCTTGCCGCCGGAGGTGGCGTAGCCGACGCCGTCGACCTTGAGGTCGAAGCGCTTCGGCAGCGACGTCAGGTCACCCTTGGCCAGTGCGCGCAGGTAGTCGAACACCGCCACGTCGACACGCTTGAGCATCGAGGTGACGATGACGTCCTTCGACGCCTCGACCGTCTTCTGGTTGTACTGGTCGGAGTCGACGCCGATGGCGAGCGCGTTGCCGGTCTTCGCGGCCTCGAAAACGCCCTTACCGGAGGCGCCGGCGGCATGGTAGACCACGTCCGCGCCCTTGGAGATCTGCGCCGCGGCCTTCACGTTGCCCTTCGCCGGGTCCTGGAACCCGGAGAAGTCACCGGCCGGGGTGAGGTACTCGTCCTCGATGACGGCCTTGGACGAAGCGGCCTTCACGCCCTGGAGGAAGCCGGCCTCGAACTTCTGGATCAGCGGCGTGTTGACGCCACCGACGAAGCCGACGTGGCACTTCTTCGACTTGTAGGCGGCGGCGACACCGGCCAGGAACGAGCCCTGCTCCTCGGCGAAGACGAGCGGGGTGACGTTCGGGGCCTTGACGGAGTCGTCGTCGACGATCGCGAACTGGGTGTTCGGGTACTTCGGCGCGATGGCGCCGACGGCCTTGGCGTAGGCGAAGCCGACCGCGATGATCGGGCTGAAGCCCTGCGCGGCGAGCTGGTCGAGACGCTGCGACTTCGCGGCCTCGTCTTCGGACGTCGCCGCGGTGCTCTCGCTGACCGTGGTCACGCCGAGTTCGGCCTTGGCCTTGTCGGTGCCGGCGGCGGCGGAGTCGTTGAACGACGCGTCGCCACGACCGCCGACGTCGAAGGCCAGCGCGACCTTGAGCTTGCTGCCGTCGACCTTCTCACCGCTCTGGGTGCTGCTCGAGGCGGCGGCCGCGGCGGGCGGCTTCGGCGCGGTCACGCAGCTGGCGGACTGGTCCCCCGTGCTCGCGTTGTTGTTGTTCCCCGCTCCGGAATCCTTCGCGCACCCGGTCAGTGCGAGCGCACCGGCCATGGTGACGGCGGCCAGCGCGGTTCCACGCATGCGACGCAACGTGTGTCTCCCTCCCCGCTGATCCAGCGGATGGTCCGAAGAAACGACCCGGCGACAGTGCCGGGTTCGACCGAGAGACGGTACCTAACGGCCGCTTAGCCGCCATAGGAAAGGCACGCTACGTGACACAAACGTTTACTCATGAATCGTACGCGCGACGAACGGAGTACTTACGGTGATCACGGCTGGCAGCACTCGGCCCCCTGGCCGCGTGAAGGCCCGAGAGTCGTCACGCACCGTTCACGGCCACCCGGGTGGCGACCTGTGACGACCGTCGCGTCCACAGTGGACGAACTGGTGAATTACGCGGTTCCCGTCACTCGATCGTGCGATGGCCTCGATGTCTGGTCCATCACACAGACGAACCCGGAGGTGAGCCCACCGTGAGGAGCGGGTCTAGCATCCCTTTCATCCACGCTCGATGACCACGATCTCGGCACCGTCGCCGGAGCCCTCCCCAGGTGGGCGACCCGGCGGCAGGCGCGGAAACCAGCGGTCAGCGGGCCCAAGCCATGACGTTGGAGGCCGTTCACCGATGTCCACCACGGCTACGCCCAGCAGCGCCACTGAGGCGGCTGCGAGCGCCTCCGCGGGTGTCTCACGCCGGCAGGGGACCTTCTACCGGGGCGACCCCGGTATGTGGTCCTGGGTGCTGCACCGCATCACCGGCGTGCTGACATTCTTCTTCCTCTTCGTGCACGTGCTCGACACCGCGCTCGTGCGCGTGTCGCCCGACTCCTACAACGAGGTCATCGAGACCTACAAGACCCCGCTGGTCAACCTCCTCGAAGTCGGCCTCGTCGGCGCGGTGCTGTTCCACGCGCTCAACGGCATCCGGGTCATGCTGGTCGACTTCTGGGAAAAGGGACCGAAGTTCCAGAAGCCGATGCTCTGGACGATCCTGGCCATCTGGGTCGTGGTGATGATTCCCGGTGCCTTCTTCATGATGAAGCGCACCGTCGAAGTTATGTTCGGGGGGCACTGACCATGGCATCCGAAGTTCTCGCACTCGACAAGCCGCGCTCCCCGAAGCGCCCCGCTGCCCGCCGCAGCAACTTCGAGCTCTACAGCTGGCTGTTCATGCGCATCTCGGGCCTCGCCCTGATCGTGCTGGTGCTCGGCCACCTGTTCATCATGAACATCCTCGACGGTGGCGTGCACCGCATCAACTGGGGCTTCGTCGCCGGCCGCTGGGCTTCGCCGTTCTGGCAGTTCTGGGACCTGTCGATGCTGTGGCTCGCCGAGATCCACGGTGGCAACGGGCTGCGCACGATCATCGACGACTACGCCCGCAAGGACAGCACCCGGTTCTGGCTGAAGATCGTCCTCTACGTCTCGATGGTGCTGATCCTCGCCGTCGGCACGATGGTGATCTTCACCTTCGACCCAGGTATCTCGGCCAACTGACGCCCACCACACGTTAAGCGGAGTCCTCAATGCAGTTCCACAAGTACGACGTGGTGATCGTCGGCGCCGGTGGCGCCGGCATGCGCGCGGCCATCGAATCCGGCCAGCGCGCCCGCACCGCGGTCCTCACCAAGCTCTACCCGACGCGTTCGCACACCGGCGCCGCCCAGGGCGGCATGTGCGCCGCGCTCGCGAACGTCGAAGAGGACAACTGGGAGTGGCACACCTTCGACACGATCAAGGGTGGCGACTACCTGGTCGACCAGGACGCCGCCGAGATCATGGCGAAGGAAGCCATCGACGCGGTCCTCGACCTCGAAAAGATGGGCCTGCCGTTCAACCGGACACCCGAGGGCAAGATCGACCAGCGCCGCTTCGGCGGGCACACCCGTGACCACGGCAAGGCCGCGGTGCGCCGCGCCTGCTACGCCGCGGACCGCACCGGGCACATGATCCTCCAGACGCTGTACCAGAACTGCGTCAAGCACGGCACCGAGTTCTTCAACGAGTTCTACGTGCTCGACCTGGTGCTGACCCCGGACGAGAACGGCGACCCGGCCGCTTCCGGCGTCGTCGCCTACGAGCTGGCCACCGGCGAGCTGCACGTCTTCCAGGCGAAGTCGATCGTGTTCGCCACCGGTGGCGCGGGCAAGATCTTCAAGACGACGTCGAACGCGCACACCCTCACCGGTGACGGCCTCGGCATCATCTTCCGCAAGGGCCTGCCGCTGGAGGACATGGAGTTCTTCCAGTTCCACCCGACAGGTCTGGCCGGGCTCGGCATCCTCATCTCCGAGGCCGTGCGCGGTGAGGGCGGCATCCTCCGCAACGCCGACGGCGAGCGGTTCATGGAGCGCTACGCCCCCACGATCAAGGACCTCGCGCCGCGCGACATCGTCGCCCGGTCGATGGTGCAGGAAGTGCTGCAGGGCCGCGGTTGCGGGCCGAACAAGGACTACGTCGTCCTCGACGTCACGCACATCCCCGAGGAGACGCTGAACGCGAAACTCCCGGACATCATGGAATTCTCGCGGACGTACCTGGGTGTCGACCCGGTCACCGAGCCGGTGCCGGTGTTCCCGACCTGTCACTACGTGATGGGCGGCATCCCGACGAACATCCACGGCGAAGCGTTGCGGGACAACGAGAACGTCATCCCCGGCCTGTACGCCGCGGGTGAGGTCGCGTGTGTTTCGGTGCACGGCTCGAACCGGCTGGGCACCAACTCGCTGCTCGACATCAACGTCTTCGGGCGTCGCGCCGGCATCGCCGCCGCCGAGTACGCGCTGGCGCACGAGCACATCGAGCTGCCGGAGAACCCGACCAAGGTCGTCGAGGACCAGCTGTCGCTGCTGCTCTCGGAGCACGGCGACGAGCGTGTCGCCGACATCCGCACCGAACTGCAGAAGACGATGGACTCGCACGCTTCGGTGTACCGCACCGAGGACACGCTGAAGCAGGCGCTGACCGACGTGCAGGCGCTGAAGGAGCGGTACGAGCGGATCACCGTGTCGGACAAGGGGAAGCGGTACAACACCGACGTCCTCGAAGCCGTCGAACTCGGCTTCCTGCTCGAACTCGCCGAGGTCCTGGTCGTCGGCGCCCTGGCACGCAAGGAATCCCGCGGCGGGCACGCCCGCGAGGACTACCCGAACCGGGACGACACGAACTTCATGCGGCACACCATGGCCTACAAACAGGGTGCCGAGCTGTCCGCCGACATCCGACTGGACTACAAGCCGGTGACCTTCACCCGCTACGAACCGATGGAGCGGAAGTACTGATGACCACGGCCACCCCCGAGAAGTCGGAGGCCGTGTCCTCCGACCACACGCCGATCACCGTCACGCTGAAGATCCTGCGGTTCAACCCCGAGGTCGACACCGAGCCGCACTGGGAGTCCTACGACGTCCCCGCGCAGCGCACCGACCGGCTGCTGAACCTGCTCTTCTACGTGAAGGACTACATCGACGGGACGTTCTCGTTCCGTCGCTCGTGCGCGCACGGCGTCTGCGGTTCCGACGCGATGCAGATCAACGGCATCAACCGGCTGGCGTGCAAGGTCCTGATGAAGGACCTGCTGGAGACCGGTGGCAAGAAGACCACCATCACCATCGCGCCGATCAAGGGCCTGACGACGCTCAAGGACCTTTACGTCGACATGGACCCGTTCTTCGAGGCCTACCGTGCGGTGAAGCCGTACCTGATCGCCTACGGGAACGAGCCCACCCGCGAGCGGATCCAGTCGCAGGCCGACCGCGACCGGTTCGACGACACGACCAAGTGCATCCTGTGCGCCTGCTGCACGTCCTCGTGCCCGGTCTACTGGAACGACGGCTCGTACTTCGGCCCGGCCGCGATCGTCAACGCGCACCGGTTCATCTTCGACTCGCGTGACGAAGGCGCCGAAGAGCGTCTCGACATCCTGAACGACTCCGAAGGCGTCTGGCGCTGCCGGACGACCTTCAACTGCACCGACGCCTGCCCGCGCGGAATCCAGGTGACGAAGGCGATCCAAGAGGTGAAGCGCGCCCTGCTCTTCAAGCGCGTCTAACGCTTCTGGTTCTTGCAAGTACGTGAAGGCCCCCTTCATTGCGCTAGGCGCAATGAAGGGGGCCTTCACGTACTTGGGACCGAGTTATCCACAAGGGGGCAGTTATCCACAGGTCGGCGAATTGGCTCTGGTGAAGTGCTCGGTCCCGCACTCATGATGGCTTTATGACCAAGAGGGGGAGATGGGCTCAGCAACCCGAACTGCTGCTGGAGCGGAGTCGTGGCGGAGTGATCCGCGCTTCCGACCTGGAAAGCCTGGAAATGAACAGCCGGACGATTTACACCCGTTGCCTGCCGGGTGGGCCGTGGCAACGATTGTTGCCGGGGATCGTCTTGCTGCACAGCACTGAACCGACCAATGACCAACTCGTGACAGCCGCGCTGCTGCACGGCGGAGCCGAAGCGCTTCTCACCGGCGGCGAAGCCTGTCTTCGACACGGTCTGCGTTCATCGACGATACCGGCAGACTTGGGGCTGCACCTGTTGATCCCCCATGAACGGAAGGTACGCAGCACTGGTTTCGTGACAGTCGAGCGGACGGTCAGACTGCCGTCTCCGCACGTTCGTCGCGAGGTTCCCTTGGCGCCTTTGGTCCGAGCCACTACGGACACCGTGCGCCGGCTCAAGGACACGGAACCGGTGGAGAAGATCTTGATCGAAGCAATTCAGAACGGTGGATGTCACCCCCGGGCACTGCTGTGGGAACTCAACCATGGAACGAAACGAGGAACCGCGATCCCGAGGCGCCTGCTGACGAACTGGCTGGACATCCGCTCCATGGCGGAGTCACGCGCCAAAATGCTCAGTCAGCGCTTGTCCCCGCCACCAAGCCAGTGGAACGTTGCGATCTACGACACTGAAGGCCGATACATCGGACGCCCGGACGCGTTGTGGGAAGACGTGGGTCTCGTTTGGGAAATCGACTCTTTCGAGTTTCATTTCCGCAAGGCGGACTACGCCAGAACCCTGGAGCGCAATGCGCGCTATGTGGCAGCCGGGCTCGTCGTTGTACAAACCTTGCCGTCACGTCTGCAGAACGATCCGGAAGGGGTTCTCGCCGAACTCCGCGCCGCCCGTCAAGTGGCCGAGTCCCGCCCCCGACCGGACATCCACCTCGCGACCGCCGCCTGAAGTACGTGAAGGCCCCCTTCATTGCGCCTGGCGCAATGAAGGGGGCCTTCACGTACTTCAACCCAGGAGAAACCCCTACTCCAGCACGCGGGCGGCAGCGGCCGAGTCGGCGGTACCGGGCAGCCGGTCGAAAGCCTCCGGGTCGATGTACTCGACAGCGCCCGTGCTCACGTCCCGCAGCATGTTGTACAGCCCGGCCATCACAGCGCGCGTGAAGTGTTCCCGGTGCTGCTGCCCGAGCGTCTGCGTCTGACCGCGCACCTCGAACAGCACCGTCCCCGTCCCGTTCAAGGCGAACGAACACCGCGCCTGCCCCGGCAGATCGCGATCCGGCGCGTGCGGATAGCGCGCCCCGACGAACCCGCGCGACGTCATCCCGTTGAACCCGCTGATCGCCAGTTGCCGCGATTCGTCCTTTGTGTACACATCGCGGTACTTCGCGTACTTCTGGCCGGGCTCGAAGAACTTGTCCGGCAGCGGCGGATAGTCGATCCCGACGTCGAGGAGCCGGTTGCTGCCCTCCTGCCGGACGCACGCTCCCTGATGGTGCAGATCGACGTAGACGTCGGGCACCTTCCCTCGCTGCCCGGTCAGCGAGACGTACACTGAACGCAGCGCCCGCGCCTCGGGCGTGATGAACCAACCCGGCTCGTCCGGCGCACCGGGGAAGTCCTCCGCGCGCGGGACGTAGTTCAGATCAGGATTGAAGTCGCGGTTGACGTCGAACCCGGGACGCTTCCGGTAGTCGTCACCCTGGAGGACGTCGCTCAGGTAGTTCCAGGCGGGCGGCCGGTCCTTGAGTTGCGGGAACCTCTGCTGGACCTCGGCCCACGACAGGTCGTTGCCGCGCCGGTCGAGTTCGGCGCCGTCCGGGTTCAGTTTTGGCACCGCGACGAACGTGATGGTCTTCCGCAGCCGCTCGGCGTCCCGCGACTCCGACGTGCCGAGGTAGTCGAGGATACGCAGCAGCGCGTCGGTGCCGGTCTTCTCGTTTCCGTGGATCTCGCTGGAGACCACGAAGACCTTCGGCCCGGTCCCGACGCTCGCCTGGTGGATCACCCGCCCGCGAGTGGACCGCCCGACCTCCTTGACCGCCACCCGCCCCTTGCTCACGCGCTCGAGCCTGCCGAGTTCCCGCACCATCTCGCGATAGTCGGTGAACTCGTTGATGGGCAGTTCCCGCGGTTCCTCACTACAGGCCTGGACGGGCGCCGCCACCGCGGCGGGCGCGCTGACGAGCGGGAGCACCGCCAGGCCCACCAGCACGGGAACCAACCGACCGAACACCGACATCGTGAACTCCCCACTGTCGAAGGTGTTCACAACGTAGCGAGGACGCCGTCGAAAAGGCCAGGAAAACGAAACGGGGCCGGCCCACGAACATGGACCGGCCCCGTGACAGCCGAACTACCTCACCGCGTCCAGAGCGTTGACGCGGCCGTGCCCGTAGTACGAGTTGTCCTTCGCCGGGCCTTCACAGACCGGCGCCGCGGTTCCGCAGGGAACCGTGTCCGCCTGATGCTCGAGCAGCCACCTCAGCGCCACGGGGGGCGCGTGCCGGTAGCGGGACGCGAGCAGGGCGGCGACACCGGCGACGTGCGGGGACGCCATCGAGGTGCCGCACTTGGCGCCGTAGGCACCGTTGAAGATCGTCGACAGCGGGCAGCCGACACCCTGGCCGGTGGGCGGCAGCTGGGCGCGGTCGCCGCCGGGCGCGGTGACCGAAACGTCGTCACCGTAGTTGCTGTACGACGACTTCGTGCCCGCGTAGCCGATGGCCGAGACGTTGACGACGCCGTCGATGGCCTTGGGCAGGATGCCGCAGCTCTCGTCGATCGGGTGGGGGCGGTTCGGGTCGGTGGTCTGCTTGTCCGGGTCGAAGCCGCTGTTGCCGGCGGCGGCGACGTTCAGGACACCACGACCGGTCGAGTAGGTCACCGCGCGGCGGACGGCCTCGTACGCGGCCGCGTCGCCCGGCTCCTTCGAGCAGTAGAACATGCCCGGGTCGATGTAGTAGCTGTTGTTCGTGACCGGGAAGCGGTGCTTCGCGGCCCACATGAACCCGCAGACGGCGGCTTCGGGGAGGATCAGGCCGTCGTCGTTCACGACCTTCACCGAGGCCAGCTTGACGCCGGGGGCGACGCCGGTGAAGCCGCGCGCGGTGTCCTTGCCGGCGATCGTGCCGGCGACGTGCGTGCCGTGGTCGGAGTTCGTCGGCGCCCAGGCGGCGGGCGTGGTGTCGGGCGCGCCCGTGTTGCACCCGGCGGACACCTTCGGGTCCAGCGCGTTCTTCAGCGCGGGGTGGGTGGGCTCGATACCCGAGTCCAGCACGCCGACGGTCACCGAACGGCTGCCACCGGAGACCTTGTTCGCCTCGGGAGCCTGGATGGCCCGCATGTCCCACTGCTGGGCCGACAGGTCCTCTTCGACGGCGACGCTGGTGGTCTCTTCGCTTTCCTTGGTGTCGACCACCGCGGAGCGGGTCGACCGGGACGACGCCGCGGGCGGGAACGCCACGTCACGGCCGCCCGAGTAGGCGCGGTAGACACCGATCTTCGCCTGGAAGTCGGCGTTGCGCGAGGTCGCGACCGCGACCCCGATCTCCGGGTAGTACGCCACCTTCTCGCCGCACTTGGCGCGCAGCTCGGCGTCGACCTTGCGCTCCGGGGTACGCGGGTTGTAGAGCACCACGTAACTGAACGGCGCGCTCGCGGTGTCGCACTGTGCGGCGGGTGCGGGCGCGGCGCTCGCCGACGGGGCCGCGAAGAAACTTCCCGCCGCCGCCGCGACGAGCGCGGGGACGAGCAGGCGTCTGATCCGGGACATTCAACCTCCATGATTCGGTGAGGTGAACGTTAGGGAGCCGACGCCGGGCCCACCACCGTCAAAAGGACGACAGACCCGATCAGGCGTCAGCCTTTTCCGCGTCCCGTGACTTGGCGCCACGAAGCGTGCGCAGACCGATCAAACCGATGATGGTGCCGAGCACGAACGAGACGACCGTCAGCACCGCGTGCACGATGAAGTACGCGGTGGGCGAGCCGTCCGCGGCCCAGGCGCGGTCGCTGTCCCAGAGGTTCTTGGCGAAGGTGATCCAGATGATCCACGACCACACGCCGAAACCCAGCAGGAACATCGAAGTACCTCGCGAAATGCGCATGCCCCTGAGTATGAACCGAGCCCGGCGACGCTACATTGCTCGGGTGCACAGCGCTATCTCCCGGTCGCTCATGGTCCTCGTTTCCGGTGTGCTCGCCCTCGCGGTGACGCCGGTGGCCACAGCCGCTCCGAAGCCACCAGCCCAGGCGCAGCCGTGCGCGAACAAGACGACACCTCCCGCGCCGATCGACACCTCCGAGAAGCCTCGCCCCGGCGAGGTCGCGCCCGAGCCGTTGCCGGTCCCGCCGGTTCCGGTCGGCGGCGAACGGATGGCCGAATGCGGGCTCGTGCTCCCGAAGCGCGCGCTGAACCCGCCCGAGGGATCCACCGCCGCGTCCTGGGTGCTGCAGGACCTCGAAACCGGCGACATCATCGCGGCGAAGGACCCGCACGCCCGTCAGCGGCCGGCGTCGCTGATCAAGGTCCTGCTCGGGCTGGTCGTGGTCACCGAACTTCCGCCGAACAAGGTCATCACCCCGACCAAGGAGGACGCCGACCAGGAGTGCACCTGCATGGGCATCACCGCCGGTGGTCAGTACACAGTGGACCAACTGCTGCACGGGCTGCTGATGCACTCCGGAAACGACGCGGCGCACGCGCTCGCCACCGTGCTCGGAGGCGTCGACGCCGCCGTCGCGAAGATGAACGCGCTGGCCACCGAAATCGGCGCCACGGACACACGGGCCGCGACCCCGTCCGGGCTCGACGGCCCCGGCATGTCGACCTCGGCCTACGACATGAGCCTGATCTTCCACTACGCGATGAGGCAGCCGGAGTTCGCGAAGGTGGTCAAGACCAAGAGCTTCGAAATCCCGCCCACGGCGGGAAAGCCGGTCATCACGATCTACAACGACAACAAACTGCTCGGGACCTATCCCGGTTTCATCGGCGGGAAGACAGGCTTCACCGACGACGCGCGCCACACCTACGTCGGCGGCGCGCTCCAGAACGGCCATCGGGTCGCGGTCGTGATGCTTCGCGCCGAGCAGCGTCCGACGCGGGTCACCGAGCAGGCCGCGAAACTTCTCGATTACGGCCTCGCGCTGCGCGAGGCCAAGGCGGAATCGGTCGGGCGGATCGACTACAAGCCGGCGGAATCGGTGAACGCGGAAGTGGCCAAGCCCGCTCCGAACGCCGACGGCACGTCGAACAGCGGCGCCGCCGCCGCGGCGGAAGACCCGTTCGGAGTGACGGGCTGGATCATCACACTGGTCGTCTTCCTGATCATCGTGGCGGCGTTCGTCATCGGTCACCAGCGCAAGAAGGCCCTGGAGCGCTCATAGCCGGACGGTCAGGACTTCCGGCGGCCGAACCAGCCCAACAGCGCGCCGGTCGCGAAAGCCCCGCCGACGGCACCGAGTCCCGGCCCCTGCTGAACGGTCACCCTCGGGTGAAAGGACACGGGGGCCGGCGGCTCGATGACCGTCGACATGTTCTCCTTCGCCGTCGCGGTCCACGCGGTGATGAACAACAGGAAGCGCGAAACGAGATTCGCGAAGACGAGCAGGCCGATCACCGGGCCGAACAACGTGAACGCCGGTGACTTCGTGACGCTGCCGAGGTAGAGGGTCGCGCCCTGCTGGAGCACGATGAACCCGACCGCGGCGAACACCGCGCCCTTGACCGCGCTGCGCAGCGCGACGTGCTCGCGAGGCAGCCTCGCGATCACCCAGAGGAACACCAGCGTGTTCGCGAGCAGGCCGAGCAGGATCGTCGCGACCTTGAGCAGGAACACCGCCCAGCTCTGGTCCTGCAGGCCGACCAGTTCGAGCAGGAACCGCCCGACGCCGCTGCCCGCCGCGGTGAGCCCGAACGAGATCACCAGCGCGAGGCCAAGCCCGACCAGCGACAGCAGGTCCTTGATGGTCGTCGAAACCAGCGGCAGCTGCTGCTTTTCCTGCCCCCATTGGGCGGTCAGCGCGTCACGCAGGTTCGTCATCCAGCCGACACCGGAGTACAGCGCGAGCACCAGGCCGAACACGCCGATGCCGCCGCCGGACTCCAGCGCCGCCTTGATGATGCTGCCGACCAGATCGCTCAGGCCCTCCGGCACCGACTTCTGGATGCCGTCGATGAGCTGGTTCGTCACCACCTGGTCGCCGGCGAGCACGATGCCGATGAT
The DNA here is from genome assembly GCF_001953865.1 of Amycolatopsis coloradensis. Classification (GTDB taxonomy): domain Bacteria; phylum Actinomycetota; class Actinomycetes; order Mycobacteriales; family Pseudonocardiaceae; genus Amycolatopsis; species Amycolatopsis coloradensis. Next base: position 177,438 of record NZ_MQUQ01000012.1, on the reverse strand, counting down.
CGCGAACGCGACCATCAGGATCGGGATCACCGAAAGCACACTGAAGTAGGTGATGGCCGCGGCGTAGTGGTTGCCGTAGCGCTCGGTGAAGGCGTCGTTCGCCCGGATGAGGTGATCGAGCCAGCCGTACTTCCGCCTCAACCGCGGTAGCAGCTTGTCCTCGTCCGGCTTCGCGCCGTCGTCTTTCGCCACCTGTCGACGCTAACCACGTCCACCCCGGCTCGCAGCGCGAATCAGCCTGCCGGGGGAAGGAAACCGATGTTCTCGTAGACGTTCCGCAAAGTCACCGAAGCGACTTCCCGTGCCCGTTGCGCGCCGAGGGCCAGCGCTTTGTCGAGCTCGGCGACGTCATCCAGATAGGACTGGACGCGCTCCTGCACCGGGGTGACCCAGTCGACGAACGCCTCGGCGACACCCTTTTTCAGATCGCCGTAACCCTTGCCCTCGAAGGCGGTTTCGAGTTCGGCGACCGGCTCGCCGGTCAGCGCGGAGAGGATCGTCAGCAGGTTCGAGACGCCCGGCTTGTTCTCGGTGTCGAAGACGACCTCGCGGCCGGTGTCGGTGACCGCCGAGCGGACCTTCTTCGCCGACTTCTTCGGGTCTTCGAGCAACTCGATGAGGCCGTTGCCGGTCGACGAGGACTTGCTCATCTTCGCCGTCGGGTCCTGCAAGTCGTAGATCTTCGCGGTGTCCTTGACGATATGCGGCTCCGGCACCGTGAACGTCTTGCCGTAGCGGTTGTTGAACCGCTGCGCGAGGTTGCGCGTCAGCTCCAGGTGCTGCCGCTGGTCCTCGCCGACGGGGACCTCGTTCGCCTGGTACAGCAGGATGTCCGCGGCCTGGAGGACCGGGTAGGTGAACAGGCCGACGCTGGCGCGATCCGTGCCCTGCTTCGCGGCCTTGTCCTTGAACTGCGTCATCCGGCTCGCCTCGCCGAACCCGGTCTGGCACTCCAGGACCCAGCTCAGCTGGGCGTGCTCGGGCACCTGGCTCTGGACGAACAGCGCGCTGCGGGCCGGGTCGACACCGAGCGCGAGCAACTGCGCGGCCGAGCGGCGCGTGCGGTCCCGCAACACCTTCGGGTCCTGCTCGACAGTGATCGCGTGCAGGTCGACGACCATGTAGAAGGTGTCGTGGGTGTCCTGCAGCCGCACCCATTGCCGCAGCGCACCCAGGTAGTTGCCCAGGTGGAACGAGTCGGCGGTCGGCTGGATCCCGGAGAGCACCCGCGGGCGCTTCAGTTCGTCGGACACGCCCGGATTCTGTCAGGCCGTGCCCCGGTGGGTCACCCGGCCTCGTCCCGGCCGAAAGATGTAAACGGTTAACCGGCACATACTTCCGACGGTTCTGGGCACGGTGTCCGATTCCTACCGTTCATGGCACCGGATCTTCCGGCCACACCGAAGGAGAACCCAGATGAAGGCACGATCCCTGGTGATGGGCTTGGCCATGGCGGCCGCGGCCGTCTTCTCGCTTTCCGGCGTCGCGGCGGCGGCCGAGCCCACCGGAGGCGTCCAGCCGAACATCGTCGGCGGCGGCAACGCGACCCAGGTCTATTCGTTCATGGTGTCCCAGCAGTCGAGCGGCGGCGGGCATCAGTGTGGTGGGTCATTGATCAGCTCGACCTGGGTGGTCACCGCGAAGCACTGCGGCACGCCGTACCAGGTGCGGGTCGGAACCACGAACCGCACCAGCGGCGGCACCGTGGCCCGCGTGGCCCAGCGGATCGCCCACCCGAGCGCCGACCTGGCGCTGCTGCGTCTCTCGACGGCGGTTTCGCAGGCGCCGGTCACGATCGCCGACGCGTCCGGGGCCGTCGGCACCGCGACGCGGATCATCGGCTGGGGCCAGACCTGCGCCCCGCAGGGTGCCTGTGGCGCCCCGATCACCCTGCAGGAACTGAACACCTCGATCGTCGCCGACAGCCGTTGTCTCGGGATCAACGGTGCCAGCGAGATCTGCACCAACAACCCCGGTGGGAACAAGGGCGCCTGCTACGGCGACTCGGGCGGCCCGCAGGTGAAGCAGGTCAACGGTGTCTGGCAGCTGGTCGGCGCCACCAGCCGCGCCGGGAACAACAGCAGCACCTGTGCGACCGGGCCGTCGATCTACGTCGACGTCCCCTACTTCCGCAGCTGGATCCGCACCAACTCCGGAGTCTGATCCGGTCCCCGCGTCGCCCCACCGTCCCCTGGGGCGACGCGGTCCCAGCCGGTTCAGCAAGGATCCGGGCGGAAGTTCGAAGATCCGCTCCAGCAGCGCGACCGCCTTCAGGGAGTCGCACCGCTCGGGGCGGCTTCTTCCTGTCCGCCAGTAGCTCAAGGTCGCGACACTGACCCGGACGCCCCGCTGGGCGAGCCGGTGCCGGATCCGGTCGAGTCCGAGTCCGCTGTCCGTGATCGCCCGGTCCAAAGCGCGCGGGAAGGGATCACCGGGCCGGCTGCGACGCCGCGTCACCGTCATGGACCTGAGCGTGGCGATCAGCGCGCGGCTAAACAATCCGGGCCGGACTAGGTGTCCCTACCCAAGAAATCCGGCACGTCACCTTTCGCGGGCTAAGTGCGATCTGTCCGGTCCCGCCGCCGCCTCGCGTTTAGCGGGCTAAACGCGATCCGGGCCCGGGGCACCCCGCGCGGGCGGACTCGACTTTAGCGGGCAAACCGTCATCCGAGCGGGGCTGGCGCCAGGTCGACTTTAGCGGGCAAATCGCGACGCCTGGGCGAGGCGCGTTCAGCGGGCTAAACGCGATCCGGGGCCAGGGAAGCGCTGGTCAGGGGCGCTGCGGGCGGGTGAGGGCGTCGCCATCGGCGAGTACGGCCTCGGCCATCGCGGCGACGTCCGGCGTGGCGGACCGCATCGGGGTGACGACAACAGGGATGGCGGTGGCGACGCGGGCCTTCCGGCGCTGACGGAAAACACCGAAGGCCATGCCGACGATGCCGAGCGCGACGGCGATCAGGCCGACCGGCCCCAAGAGGCCGAACGCCATCTCCGAGCGCGAAGTCGACTCCGCGGCCGAGGCCGGACCGGCGCCCGCGACGAGCAGTGCGACCGGGATCGCGACGACCGCCGCGGTCCTGGCCGCGGGCAGAGCCGACCGCATCAGGAGATGAACTGGGTTCCGCACCGGAGTGCCTCCCGTGACGTGACATTGCTGAACCGGAACGCTAACCCGAACGAGTGAGCATTTCCAGGCTGCTGGTCAAAAAACTACCGAGCGTGTCAAGACCTGTGGGTTCTGATCAACTCGGGGCACGAGACTAGCCCCTCACAGGGTGGATGTTTCGAGCACCCCTCTTCTCGGAGTCGTCGCGAGCCAAACGGTTTCCGATAGAACAAGACAAGGGTTAGGCCGTTCGGATGTCACCCCAGGGCCGAACAGGCACGATCCGACTTTCCGCGGTTGGTTTCTTGTCCGCAATGGTCTATACCTGTGGCCATACCCCTTAAAAGGTATAGACCAATCTCCCTGCATGGTCCCCTCGCATGAAGGAGCCACCGATGTCTCTTCGACGTATTCTCGCGGCGGTCGCCGCCACCTTCGCCGCCACCACGGTCGCCGTGGTCGTCCCGGCCCAGTCCGCCTCCGCGGCGGACTGCGTGACGCCGTGGAACGCGAGCTCGGTCTACCGGGGCGGCAACACCGCCTCCCACAACGGGCACAACTGGTCCGCGAAATGGTGGACGCAGAACGAAACGCCCGGCTCGGCACAGGTCTGGGCCGATCAGGGCGCCTGCGGCGGCGGCTCGCAGAACCCGTCCGGCTTCGTGGTCACTGAAGCCCAGTTCAACCAGATGTTCCCCAGCCGGAACCCCTTCTACACCTACAACGGCCTGGTCACCGCCCTCAGCGCGTACCCGGCCTTCGCGGGCACTGGCAGCGACACCGTCAAGAAGCAGGAGGCGGCGGCCTTCCTGGCGAACGTCAGCCACGAGACCGGCGGCCTGGTTCACGTCGTCGAGCAGAACCAGGCCAACTACCCGCACTACTGCGACACGACCCAGTCCTACGGCTGCCCGGCGGGCAACGCCGCGTACTACGGCCGCGGCCCGATCCAGCTGAGCTGGAACTTCAACTACAAGGCCGCCGGCGACGCGCTGGGCCTGCCGCTGCTGACCAATCCGTGGCTGGTGCAGAACGACGCGGCGGTCGCCTGGAAGACCGGCATCTGGTACTGGATGACCCAGAACGGCCCTGGCACGATGACCCCGCACAACGCGATGGTCAACAGCCGCGGCTTCGGCGAGACCATCCGCAGCATCAACGGCAGCCTCGAGTGCAACGGCGGCAACCCCGGCCAGGTGCAGAGCCGCGTGAGCAAGTACCAGCAGTTCACCGGCATCCTCGGCGTCACCCCCGGGGGCAACCTGTCCTGCTGATCCGTCTAGGGAACTGAAGGGGCCCTTCGCTGCATCTGACGCGGCGAAGGGCCCCTTCGTCATTCAAGAGCGCCGAGCAGTCGACGCAGCGTGGCGTCCAGGACGTCAAGATCGTCACCGAGCGGCGAAAGGAGCTTCGCGACGTTCCCGGTGTGCTCGGTCATCGCGGCGTCGACGACTTCGAACCCGCGCTCGGTCAGCGTGACCCGGAAGCTGCGCCGGTCCTCTGGGTCGAGCGCGCGCTCGACCAGCCCCGCCGACTCGAGTCTGTCGAGCCGGCTGGTCATCCCGGCTCTCGACATCATCAGCGTCGCGGACAGCTCGGACGGGATGAGCGTGTACGGCTTCCCGGACCGCCTGAGCGCGGCCAGCACGTCGAACTCGCCCTGTTTCAGCCCGTGTTTCGCGAACACGGCCTCCACCATCGGCGTCGTCAGCATCACCACGCGGCCGAGGCGGCCGGCGACCCCGATCGCGGCCAGGTCCAGTTCCGGCCGTTCCCGCCGCCAGGCGCCGACCACCGCGTCGATCGCGTCGGCGTTTCGTTCGTCATTCACGACGGCAGTCTATTCGACGGAAGATAGTTTGACAGCGAACTATAAGCAGTGGAACTATTCCGAGTATGACCCAGCACATCGAGACCCGTGAACCCGTCCTCGTCCGCGCGGCCGAGACCGAGACCGTCGGCGCGGCTCCCAATCTCGTCACGCTGCTCGCCGACGTCTCGACCACAGGCGGCCTCCTCAGCAGCGCGAGAACACGACTAGGCGTCGGCGCGAACGGCGCGGCGCCGCACTACCACACCGGTTCCTCCGAGATGTTCTTCATGCTCGGCGGAAACCTGGAAGTCCTTGTGGGAAGATATCGTCACCGTTTCCGAGGGCGACCTGCTCGTCGTCCCACCGTTGACCACACACGCTTTCCGCGCGGCAGTCGGCTCGTCTGCGGACGTGCTGATCGTGTTCATCCCCGGCGTGGAACGGTTCGGCTACTTCCGGCTGCTGGAGCAGGTCGGCCACGGCACGGCGACCGTCCAGGATCTCTTGGACAGCCAGGAAGAATTCGACAACCACTTCGTCGAGAGTCCAGTGTGGACGGAGACGGCGAAGGCTCGTCAGTAGCCGCGCGGCGGGTATCCCGAGGGCGGATACCCCGGTGGCGGATATCCGGGTGGCGGGTACTGGGGTGGCGGGTACTGCGGTGGATAAGGCTGCCGCGGCGGGTATCCGGGGTGCTGCCCGTACTGCGGCGGGGGCGGATACTGCTGCGGGCCCTGGGGATTCCGCGGCGGATACGGCTGCGGCGGGTATTGGTGCTGTCGCGGCGGCGCGGCGGGTTGCCCGCCACCGAGGTGGAACGGCAGCAGCGGCACCAGTTGCGCGAGCCTGCCCAGCGTCGCGAGTACGTCGTCCGGTTTGGTCCGGCCGAACGTCGGATTCTCGACGTAGACGAGTTCCGGCCCCGCCAGCGACCAGGTGTGCAGCTTCAACGACCGCATCGTGGCGGCGACCTGCGGCGTGAGCACCTGGATCGCGACGTTCGGATCGGTGTCGATCAGCTTGTACCAGCGGTTGAACTTCCGATCCGCGGTGGCGGGCTCCGGGTACCGCTCGACGTCCCAGGCGGATTCGATGCTCGACACGATCTGGAAGTTCGGCATCGGCGCGGGCAGGGTGACCACCCAGACCGAGTCGATCGAGAGCGTGTCGAGTTCGTTGACCTTCTTGTTGGTCCACCGCGTGTGGACGCTCGTGACCGTCGGACGGCGGTGGTAGTCGAAGACGCTGAACCGAAGCCCGTTGTACGCGCCGCTCAGCGCGCCGAACGCCATCCGTTTGTCGCCGCGCTGGTTGAACGGCAGCACCGTCCAGCGCTCCAGGAGGTTCGGCGCGTCCGGGCTGAACTCCCACCCGTACTGGCCGGACATCTGGTAGCGCTCGGCGTTCGTCGCCTCGATGCGCCGGGCTTCGTTCGTCTCCATGACCGCCTCGGCTAGCCGGAATACGTCGCCGTCACCGGCGCGTGATCGGACCAGCGCTGGTCATAGAACTCGGCACGCTCCACCACGACGGAGGTGCACCGCTCGGCCAGGCCGGGAGTGGCGATCTGGCAGTCGATGCGCCAGCCCGAGTCGTTGTCGAACGCCTTTCCGCGATACGACCACCACGTGTACGGGCCAGGGCCTTCCGGGTCGAGTTTGCGCTGCACATCGACGTAACCGGCCTCGGTGAACACGCGGCCGAGCCATTCCCGCTCCTCCGGCAGGAAGCCCGAGCTCTTCTGGTTCCCACGCCAGTTCTTCAGGTCGGTCTTCTCGTACGCGATGTTCCAGTCGCCCACGACGACGACCTCGCGGCCCCCGGCCTCGGCCTTGGCGCGCAGGTCGACGAGATACGGCAGGAACGCCGCCATGAAGCGTTCCTTCTCGTCCTGACGCGGGGTCCCCACGTCACCGCTGGGCAGGTACAGACTCGCGACCACGACGTTCGGCAGGTGGATCTCGGCGTAGCGGCCGCTGTCCTCGAACTCGGGCTCGCCGAAGCCGATGCGGATCTCGTCGGGCTCGGTCCGGCTGAAGAGCATGACGCCGTTGCGCCCCTTCTGCGCGGACGGCGCGTGCACCACGTGCCAGCCTTCGGGCGCGGCGGCACCGGCCGGGAGCTCTTTGAGCTCGGCCCGGACCTCCTGGCAGGCGACGACGTCGGCTTTGGTGGAGCCGAGCCACTCGACGAAGCCCTTTTTCGCGGCGGCACGGAGGCCGTTGACATTCACAGTGGAGACGGTCAGCACCCTTCGCACGCTACCCGGAGGGTCCGACAGAAACGTCAGGGGTTGAGCCGCGCCGAGAGGTCTCGTTCGTAGCGAGCCGAGCGGGGGTGCCCGCCGGTTGCTGCTGACCCGCCTCTCGCCCGGCTCCGACCGCGGGACCTCGGTGGCAAAGGCGCGGAAGGAGTTCAGCGGCGAAATACTGGCGGCCGAGGAAGGCGCCCACTTGCGTTTAGCGGGCTAATCGCGATCCCGCGGGTCAGGCCCATTCGCGTTTAGCGGGCTAAACGCGAAGCCGCAGGTCACGGGCCGCACTGGGAGCCTTCGACCGGGGTCGCGTACTGGGCGGAGACCCACTTGCCCTCGGCGATCTTGCGGAAGCCGTTCTCGACCACCGGCTGTGCGTCGATCTTCGCGTCCTTGACGTACTTGCCGACGATCTTCTGCCCGCCGGGGGTGTCGCGCGCGTTGAGCACGTCGGCGGTCACCACGACCTGGCAACCGGTGGGACTCGAAGCGCTCGACTCCCTGTCTTGTCCCGAGATGGCGACGACGACGATCAGCGCCGCGCCGGCGCCGAGGAACAAGACCGGTTTCGAGATGGCCATGATGGTCACTCCTCGAACAAGGGAATCGTTTTCTGCCTTGACCAGAGTGGCAGAAGCCGGCCCGGTCGCCCAGATCCCGGATTGCCAACCACCCGGAGGCGCCAACCCGGCGAGTCGCGTACTACCCACCGTCACGGATCTGGCACAAACGACGAAGGCCCCTTCCGCGAGGAAGGGGCCTTCACCGTGTTCAAAGCGAAACTCAGCCCTGGGCGATCTTCTTGGCCAGGTTGTCGTCCAGCGTCGCGAGGAACTCCTCGGTGGTCTGGAACGGCTGGTCCTTGCTGATCAGCAGCGCCAGGTCCTTGGTCATCTTGCCGCTCTCGACGGTCTCGACGACGACCTGCTCCAGCTTGTTCGCGAACCCGATCAGCTCGGGGTTCGAGTCCAGCTTGCCGCGGTGCTCGAGGCCACGGGTCCACGCGTAGATGGACGCGATCGGGTTGGTCGAGGTCGGCTTGCCCTGCTGGTGCTGGCGGTAGTGCCGGGTCACCGTGCCGTGCGCGGCCTCGGCCTCGACGGTCTTGCCGTCCGGGGTGCGCAGCACCGACGTCATCAGGCCCAGCGAGCCGAAGCCCTGCGCGACCGTGTCGGACTGCACGTCACCGTCGTAGTTCTTGCAGGCCCAGACGTAGCCGCCCTCCCACTTCATCGCCGCGGCGACCATGTCGTCGATCAGGCGGTGCTCGTAGGAGATGCCCTTGGCGTCGAAGTCGGCCTTGAACTCGGCCTGGTAGATCTCCTCGAACACGTCCTTGAACATGCCGTCGTAGGCCTTGAGGATGGTGTTCTTGGTCGACATGTAGACCGGGTACTCGCGGTCGAGGCCGTACTGCAGCGAGGCGCGCGCGAAGTCCTCGATGGACTTGCGGTAGTTGTACATCCCCATGGCGACGCCGCCGCCCTCGGGGAACTTCGCGACCTCGAACTCCATCGGCTCGGAGCCGTCGTCCGGGGTGTAGCTGATGGTCAGCGTGCCGGGGCCGGGGACCTTGAAGTTGGTCGCCTTGTACTGGTCACCGTGCGCGTGACGGCCGATGATGATCGGCTTGGTCCAGCCGGGCACCAGGCGCGGGATGTTCTGGATGACGATCGGCTCGCGGAAGATCACGCCGCCGAGGATGTTGCGGATCGTGCCGTTGGGCGAGAGCCACATCTTCTTCAGGCCGAACTCTTCGACGCGCGCCTCGTCCGGCGTGATCGTGGCGCACTTGACGCCGACGCCGTGCTTCTTGATCGCGTTCGCCGAGTCGACGGTGATCTGGTCGTCGGTGCGGTCCCGCTCCTCGATGCCCAGGTCGTAGTACTCGAGGTTGAGGTCCAGGTAGGGGTGGACCAGCTTGTCCTTGATGAACTGCCAAATGATGCGGGTCATCTCATCGCCGTCGAGCTCGACGACGGTGCCCTGGACCTTGATCTTGGCCATGAGCAGCGGTGCTCCTTCCGCGGATCTTCGCGTTCTTCTTGAGTCTCTCCGGTAGCGGTACAAGCGTACTGCTTAACGGCTCTGGATGGTTCCAGTAGTGGTCGGTATCAAGTCTCCACGAGGCCGATGTGGCCGACGTCACCCGGTCGGACGACGGCCATCCGGCCGTCACGCGACCCACGGAGACCGCGACATCATCGAACCGCACTCCTCAGCCGGCCACCGGAAAGGCGATCCCCATGTCCACCAACCCCTACGCCGTGCCGCCGCACGAGCAGCCACCGGCACCGGAGCCGTACCTCCAGCCTAAGCAAAGCAGCCGCGCCGTGCCTCGCGTGCTCAGCGCTGTCGGCGGAGTGCTGCTCACGCCGGTCGCGCTCGGCTTGGTGATCTACGGCGGCTCGCGGCTGCAGCGGATGTACGCGCAGGCCTACACCGTCGGCGAAGACCCTCTCGGCCTGTTCTTGCTGATCCTCGGCGGCCTCCTCCTGCTCGGCGTCGCGCTCCTCGGCGCGCTGTCCGGACTCGGCCCGGTCATCGGCGGGCTGCTCTGGGGAGTGGTGCCGGGACTGACCACCCTCCTGGGCGGGCAGAGCGTCATGAGCACCATGTACGACCTCGGCGGCCGCGAACTCGGCGTCGGCCTGGTGACCTGGCTGGTGATGGGCGCCCTGTTCGGAGCCGGTTTCCTGCTGGTCGGGGCCGGCCTGGTCGGGACCCTCACCCGGCGCCGCCCAACTCGCCTTTAGCGGGCTAAACGCGCTCCGGCGAGATCGAAGTGAACCGAAGGGGCTTCGCGTCCGTAGTCCGGTTAAGGGAGGTGACCCGCCCATGTCATCGCACCGGTACGTCGCGGAGTACGACGACGAGGACTACCAGGAGTACGGCGAATACGAGCAACAGCCGAAAGACCCGCGAAGGCCCTACAAGGACGTCGAGTCGTACGAACCGTACGAGCAGCCGTACGAAGACGACCTGGTCACCGAAGACTCCCGCGCGGGCCGAGGCGCGCGTCGCGCCCTCAGCGGCGCGGGCGGGCTGGTCCTGACGCCGGTCGCCCTCGGCCTGCTGGCCTGGGGCGGCCTGCGGCAGCAGATGCTCGTCCAGGCGACGCTCAGCACCCAGCGTGACGTCTTCGGTATCGGACTGCTCGTGGGCGGCGGGCTCCTGCTGCTGGCGGTCGGGCTGCTCGGCGCGCTCTCGGCGACCGGCCCGATCCTCGGCGGCCTCGTCTGGGGCGTCGCACCCGGCGTGACCGCCGCCGTGGTCCCGGAATGGGGCTTCCGCCTGGCGAGGTACCTGCCGCAGAACGACGTCACCTACGGCGTCACGAGCTGGCTGTTCATCGGCGGCCTGCTCGGGACGGGCTTCCTCCTGATCGGCGCGGGCCTCGCGTCGAGACTCGCCCGGCGGCGGCGCTGAGGAGGCTGGGACCATCGGTGCATGGGTTTGTTCACCGTTCCTGAAGCCCGCGCCGAACTCGCCCGGCTACGCCCGGCGCTCGACGAGATCGTCCGTCTCCGCGCCGACGCGGCCGAACTCGCCGCGTCCCTGCGTCCGGGTGGCCGCGAGACCGCGCTCGGCGGCATGCCGGAGTGGAAGGCCGCGCAGGCCCGGCTGGACGATCTGATGACCGCCGTCCAGCGGACGGGTGCGGAGCTGAAGGGGTTCGCCCCGCTCCTGATCGACTTCCCCGCCGAACTCGACGGCGTCGACGTCCTGCTCTGCTGGCTCGAAGGTGACCAGGAACTGTGCTGGTACCACCGCACCGACCTGGGGTTCGCCGGGCGCCGCCGCCTCCCGAACCGGGTCGAGGTCGTGCGCGAGGAGATCGCGGCGGGCCTCTTCGACGGTGTTGCCGCGCACTACGACGAAGACACCTTTCACGGTCTTGTCGCCGACGCGCTTGTCGACGGCCTCGGCTGCACAGCTCCCGAACGCGTTCTCGACGTCGCGACCGGGACCGGCGTGGCCGCGTTCGCCGCCCTGCGCCTGAAGCCGGGCGAAGTGCTCGCGATCGACATCTCGCCGGGCATGATCGCCCAGGCCGAGGTGAAGGCGGCGGCGCACGACCCTGGCCGGCTCATCACCTGGCAGGTCGCCTCGGCGGTGCCGTCGCCGGTGGAGGACGAGGGCGCGGACGCCGTGCTGTGCGCGTCCTCTCTGCATTTCCTCGGCGCGGCCGCGCTCCGCGACTGGCTGCGTGCCCTGCGTCCTGGCGGCAGGCTGGGCTTCAGCCTGCCGCTGGCGTCGGCGTTCCGGCCGTCGGAGGCGTTCGCCGCGATCGTCCCCACCGACCTGAAGCTCCCGGAAACCGAGGACGACGCGGCCGGAATCGCCGCCGAAGCGGGCTTCACCGAGGTGACCGTGAATCGTCTCGACGTCGAGTCCGGGGACAGGGTCCGGTCGGTGTTCGTGGTGCACGCGACCAAACCCTGAGGGTCACCAAGGCAGGAGGACCCGCCGTTCGATGGGACTCGACATGACGATCGACGTCGTCGTGGTGCCCAGCGTGGACAGGTCTTCGAGAAGGTCTTCCAGGTGGGCGGTGTCGCGGACGGCGATCTTGAGAATCCAGCAGTCCTCCCCGACCACATGGTGCAGTTCGAGGATCTCCGGGCGGTCCATGACCTTCCGCGTGCGCGGATGCCGGACGGTGAACCCGCTGTGCGGCGCCATCCGCACGAACGCCCGCAGCCCGAGGCCGACCCCGGACGGCGAGACGAGCGCCGCGTAGCCAGTTATCGTGCCGTCGGCTTCGAGTCGTTTTACGCGTTCGCCGACAGCGGCCGGGCTCAGTGAGACGCGGCGCCCGAGTTCGCTTAGGGTGATGCGGCCCTCCTCCTGGAGGAGTTCGAGGAGTCGCCGGTCGATCACGTCCAGTGAGCTTTCAGTGAAACCCCGCCTTGACCGAGGTTCTTTCAGTGATTCCACGGAATCGCCCATGATCTCCCCTTCAAGCACTCGGATCGCCACCGTAACACTGGACGGCATGAAGAAAGTGCTCGTTCTGGGTGGGAGCCGGTACTTCGGCCGCGGGGTGGTCGAGCGGCTGCGCGACGCCGGGCTGGACGTCACCGTGGTCAATCGCGGCTCCACCCCGGCGCCGTCCGGCGTCGCCCACCTGATCGCCGACCGCGACGACGCGGCGGGCCTGAAGGCCGCGCTGGGTTCCCGGTCTTTCGACGTCGTTCTCGACCAGGTCTGCTACACCCCGGTCCAGGCGGACATCGCGCGCCGCGTCATCCGCGCGGACCGGTACGTGATGACGTCCACGATCGAGGTCTACGACCGGGTCCGGACGCATACCCCGATGGCCGAATCGCTGGTCTCCCGTTCCCCCGTCGACTTCGAGCTTCCCTGGCACGACGAGGATTTCCTCGAAGCGCACTACGGCGACGGCAAACGGCAGGCCGAGGCGGTCTTCGCGGCCGGAGACGTGCCGTTCGCTTCCGTGCGGGTCGCGCACGTCCTCGGCGGCGAGGATTTCACCGGGCGGCTGCGGCATTACGTCGAACGGCTGGACGCGGGGGAAGCCGTCGCGGTCCACGCGGCACCGCGGCCGTCGACGTTCATCCACGAGCGTGAGATCGCGGACTTCCTGGCCTGGGCCACGCGAGCGGACTTCACGGGCCCGGTCAACGCCGGTTCGCACGGCGAGCTGTCCGCGGTGGATCTCGCCGCCGCCATCACCGCCGAGCCCCGGTTCCGGATCGTCGAGCGGGACGCGTCGCCGTTCTCCTTCGACCGGTACGCCGTGCTGAACACCTCGCGTGCGACCGATCTCGGTTTTTCCTTCTCCACCACCACCGATTGGCTCGGCGAAGCCGTCGAAGAGATCCGAAAGGCAGCTTGAGCATGCGCTACCGCAGCATCGGGGACGTCAAAGTGAGCGCGATCGGGCTGGGCGCGATGCCGTTGTCGATCGAGGGCCGTCCGGACTCCGAACGCGCGATCGCCACCATCCACGCCGCGCTCGACGCCGGGGTCACGCTGATCGACACGGCGGACTCCTACCACTGGCACGCGGGCGAAATCGGGCACAACGAGGTGCTGATCGCCGAGGCGCTGGCCACCTACGGCGGCGGCTCGGACGCGGTGCTCGTCGCGACCAAGGGCGGCCGTGGCAGGCCCGGTGACGGCTCGTGGACCGTCACCGGGACACCCGCGCACCTCAAGAGCGCCTGCGAGGGCTCGCTGAAACGGCTCGGCGTCGACGCGATCGGGCTCTACCAGTTGCACAAGCCCGACGAGCGCGTGCCGTGGGCGGAGTCCGTCGGCGCGATCAAGGAATTGGCCGACGAAGGCAAGATCCAGCTCGCCGGAGTGTCCAATGTGTCCAGTGCGCAGATCCTCGAAGCGCGGGAGATCCTCGGTGGGAAGCTGGTTTCGGTGCAAAACGAGCACTCGCCCGCACAACTCGCGCACGAACCGGAGCTGGCACTGTGCACGAAACTCGGGCTCGCCTACCTGCCTTGGGGTCCGCTGCGCGGGATCGGCGGCGAATTCCTCGCCGTGGCCGAAGAGCACGGGGTCAGCCCGCAACGGGTGTGCCTGGCCTGGCTGCTCGCGAAGTCGCCGTCGATGATCGCGATCCCCGGTTCGACGCGGCCCGCGACGATCCGCGATTCGGCGGCCGCCGCCGAGCTCGTGCTCACCGCCGAGGACCTGGCTCGGCTGCCGTGATCAGGCGCTGGCCACCAGCGTGACACCGAGGGCGATCATCGTCGCGGCGACCAGGCCGTCCAGCACTCGCCACGACGACGGCTTCCGGAAGAATCCGCTGAGCAGCCTCGCGCCGAAGCCGAGCACGAGGAACCAGATCACGCTGGCCGACACCGCGCCGACGCCGAACGCCCACCGGCCGCCGCCGTGCCCCGCCGCGATGGCGCCGAGCAGGAGCAGGGTGTCGAGGTAGACGTGCGGGTTCAGCCAGGTGATCGCCAGCGTGGTCAGCACGATGCGGCGCAGCGACCCGCCGGTCTCCGGGCCCCCGGTTTCCAGCGCCGCCGGCTTGAACGCGCGACGGGCCGCGAGAGCGCCGTAGCAGAGCAGAAAAGCGCCGCCGACCAGAGCGGCGATGGTCAGCGCTTCGGGTGAGGTCCCCACCAGCGCGCCGACTCCGCCGACGCCGAGGCTGACCAGGATGACGTCGGAGACGATGCAGATCAGCACCACCACGAGCACCGCTTCGCGCCGGATGCCCTGGCGCAGCACGAAGGCGTTCTGCGCGCCGATCGCGACGATGAGGGCCATGGTGGCGCCGAAACCGGCGGCGGCGCTGAACAGGACGTTTCCCATGAGAAGAACAGTAGGAAGCGAGTCGCCAACAGTACAGCTAAAGATTCTTACGTAAGATTAGCGCTCGTGACGACAGAACTGCCCCTCGACCTGGTCCGCACCCTGCTGGCGGTCGCCGACGAAGGCACGTTCGACGCGGCCGCCTCGGCCCTGCACGTGACGCCGTCGGCGATCAGCCAGCGCGTCAAGGCCCTCGAACAGCGCACCGGCCGGGTTCTGCTGATCCGCACGAAACCGGTGCGCCTGACCGAGTCCGGACAGGCGGTCGTGCGCTTCGGCCGTCAGCTGACGTTGCTGGAGTCCGACACCCGGGCCGAACTCGGCCTGACCGCGGGCGACGAGCCGGTCCGGCTGCCGATCGCGGTGAACGCAGATTCCCTGGCGACGTGGTTCCTGCCGGCGCTCACCCGGGTACCGGCGGAGCAAAAGATCTGCTTCGAACTGCACCGCGAGGATCAGGACCACACCACGACCCTGCTGCGGGAAGGCCTGGTGATGGCGGCCGTGACGTCGTCGCCGGATCCGGTCGCGGGCTGTTCGGTGCACCGGCTCGGGCACATGCGCTACCTGGCCGTCGTGAGCCCTCGGCTCGGGACAGGCCTCGATCTCGCCGAAGCACCCGTCGTCGTCTTCGACCGCCGTGACGACCTTCAGGACCGCTTCGCGCGCGAACGCGGCACGATCGCGAGTTCGCTGCGGCACTACGTCCCGTCGTCCGAAGGGTTCTTCGACGCCGTCGCTGCCGGGATGGGCTGGGGCATGGTGCCGCTCGCGCAGATCGGCGACCGCCTGCGCGAGGGGCGCTTCGTCTGCCTGGACGCGGACCACCCGATCGACGTACCGCTGTTCTGGCAGCAGTGGAAACTCGACTCCCCCGCGCTGGCGGCGGTGTCGGCCGCCGTCACCACCGCGGCCGCGGACCTGCTGGTCGACCCACACGGATGAGACGCGCGCGGCGGCGCGTTCGTGAGATCCTGGGCGCATGACGCGCGCATTGCACCTGGTCGGAGACGAGGAAGCGGACCGGCTGCTGACCGAAGACCCGTTCGCGCTGCTCGTCGGGATGCTCCTCGACCAGCAGTTCCCGATGGAACACGCGTTCCGGGGACCGCAGAAGATCGCGGACCGGATGGACGGTTTCGACATCAAGAAGATCCACGCGATGGACACCGAGACCTTCGTCGAACTCTGTGTCGTCCCGCCCGCGATCCACCGTTACGGCGGTTCGATGGCCCGGCGGGTGAAGGACCTCGCGGAGCACGTGGTCGAACACTACGACGGCGACGCCGCCGGGATCTGGACCGCCGGGCGGCCCAAACCGGACGGCCCCGAGGTCCTCAAGCGGCTCAAGGCGTTGCCCGGTTTCGGCGATCAGAAGGCCGCGATCTTCCTCGCGCTGCTCGGTAAGCAGCTCGGTGTGCAGCCCAAGGGCTGGCGCGCGGCCACCGGCTCGTACGGCGACCGCGGCTCCCGGCGTTCGATCGCCGATGTTGTCGACACGAAGACCCTCGGCGAGGTGCGGGCGTTCAAGAAGGCGGCGAAGGCCGCTGCCAAGGCTCCGGCGAAGTAGCTACTTCTTCGCGGCTCCCGGCCACGGCCCCGGCGTCTCGGCGGGCAGTTCGGCCTGCCCGGCTTCGGTGCGGAACAGCCGGAAGCCGCGTGCCTGATAGTTCTTGAGCGCGGCCGGGCCGTCCGTGGTGCAGGTGTGGACCGTCACGCGGCGCGTCGCCGCCTTGCCGGGCCAGCGGTCCGCGAGCGCCCACGCCTCCCGCAGCGCGACGGTCAGCAGATGCCCGCCGATGCCCTTCCCGACGAAGGACGACATCAGGCCGAAGTACGCGAGTTCCACTTCGTCGTCCGCGCTGCCGTCGAGTTCGAAGAAGCCGCACGGCGTTCCCCGCGTGTACGCCACCCAGGTCTCGACGCCCGGCCTGTCCAGCCACTCGATCCACCGCGACCACGTCCAGTCCAGCCTGTCGATCCAGAACCAGTCGCCGCCGACGGCGGTGTAGAGGTACCGGTTCAGCTCGGGGCTGACCAGCTCGGCGCGGGTGACCGTCACCGGGACGGCGGGCGGTTTCGCCGCGCTCAGGTCGTCCGGCGAGGTCTGTTCGAGGTGCCAGGTCGTGATCTCCATCCGGGGATCATTTCAGCCACACCCGCAGCGGGCCGAGAGCCGCGTAGCCGTCGCGGAGGGCGGCGTCGAGGTCGCCATGAGTGTACAAATTGGACAGTCCGGCGAAGTCGCCGTCCCGGTTGGAGATCACACCGGAGACGCCGTCAGACCACTCTGCGACGGACGGGTCTTCGAACCGGCCGTCGACGCGTGCCCAGCCCGGTTCGAGGGGCACCTCAGCGGTGCGCGTGATCCAGGTGGCTTCGAAGAGCACCTCGAAGCCCGCGCCGGAAAGATCCAGGCAACCGAAGCTGTCCTTCACCGAACAACCCGGCGACAAGTCGATTCCGTCCAGTACGTCCGTCACCGAGGCGGCAGGCGTCAACGTCACCGCGTCCGGGTACAGCGGCGGCGTCCGGCGCGGCGCGGTCCAGGCATGACGGCCGAACGTCCCGGCGATCCCGTGCGCCCGGCACACCACGTCGCACCAGCGGGCGTTGACGCGCGCGGCGTCCGCTACACCCGCGCGAACCACAGGACGTCCGGTTCACCTTGCGGCACCGGGATCTTCAGCTCCCGCACCTCCCCGAACCGCGCTCGCAGCCGCTTCGCGAAGGACGGCACCGCCTCGGCACTCCACACCCCGAGCACCCCGCCGGGCCGCAACCGGTCAGCGAGCATGTCGAGTCCGTCGTTCTGATACAGCTCGGCGTTGCCGTCGGTGACCGTCCACTCAGGACCGTTGTCGATGTCGAGGCACAGCGCGTCGAACCGCTCTTCCGTCCGGCGCAACCACTTCACCAGGTCGGCCTCGACGACGGTGACCCGCTGGTCGGAAAGGGCGTCGTCGTGGACGTCCTTGAGCGGGCCCTCTCGGTTCCACCCGATCACGGCGGGTTCGCGCTCCACGACCACGATCTCGCCGACACCGGGGTGGTCCAGCGCGGCGCGCAGCGAATAGCCGACACCGAGGCCGCCGATCAGCATCCTTGTCCTGCCCGGCACCAGGTCCGCCGCCACCGAGACGAGCAGCCGTTCGGATTCACCGTTCCGGGTGTCCATCAGGAAGACGCCGTTGGCGATGACCTCGAAGTCCTCACCGGCCCGGCGAAGTACCAGTTCGCCACTTTTCCCGGCCACCACGTCGAGTACGTCGGTCATCCGGGCAGCTTATCGGCGACGGCCGACGCGAGCCCGCGCATTTCGCGGATCATGCAAGCGCCGTAGCGGAATCACCTCCGGCGCTCCTAACCTTGAAGCGTCGGAGGTGATACTCATGCACGCGACCGTCGGAGACGAGATCCACGTGCACGGACGCACGGTGGGCTCGGTTGAACAACGCGGTGAAATCCTCGAGGTACGCGGCGAACACGGCGCCCCGCCGTATCTCGTCCGGTTCGCCGACGGGCACGAAGGGCTGGTCTTTCCCGGACCCGACTGCGAAGTCCAGTCTCGCGCCGAATAGGCGTCACTCGGCAAGGGCGGGCTGCTTCACGCGGCTCCGCCAGCCCGCCACGACCACGGCCGCGCCGAGCGCGGTCAGCACCGCCGCGATCTCGGGCAGCAGGAGCGGTCCGCCGCCGCTCAGCACCGCTCCCCCGACCAGGCCGGAGAGCCCGACGCCGAGATAGATCGCGGACGCGTTGAGTGAGAGGAGCAGTCCGGCGTTCTGGCTGGAGAGTTCGATCAGCCGGTGCTGGATCGGCGGGTTGACCGACCAGGTGGCCAGTCCCCAGAGGAAGAGGCCGACGGCCGCGCCCGCGACGGTGGTCGCCACCAGCGGCAGCAGCGCGAGCACCACGGTGATCCCGCCGAAGACGACCAGCAGCGGCCCCTTGGCGCCCCACTTGTCGGCCGCGCGGCCGCCGAGGACGTTGCCGAGCGCGCCGCCCGCGCCGTAGACGAACAGCAGCAGGCTGACCGTCGTTCCGTGGACGCCGGCCGTGGCGGACAGCACCGGCGAGATGAAGGTGTAGACGGAGAACGCGGCGAGGCAGCCGAGCACGGTCGCGGCGAGCATGGCGAGGACGCGCGGGTCCCTGGCGACGGTGAACCTTTCAGCCAGCCGGACCGGAGGCGGCGCCGGGACCGCGGGCAACACCATCCGGACCGCGAAGGCACCGAGAAGCGAGAAGGCCGCGACGAGTGCGAAGACGGCCTGGTAGCCGACGCTCTGTGAAAGGACGCTGCCGAGCGGGACGCCGAGGATCGTCGCGACGGTCAGCCCGCCGAAGACGAGCGCGACCGCGCGGCCCCGGCGTTCCGGCGAGGTGAGTTCGGCGGCGACGGCGCTCGCGGCCGGGGTGAAGACCGCCGCGCCGATCGCGGTGACGACCCGGGCGAGGAGCAGGGTCACGTAGCCGGGCGCGAGGGCGGCGAGTGCGTTGCCGATGGCGGTGACGACGAGCGCGGTGACCAGGAGCGTGCGCCGCTCCCAACGGCCCGTGACCGCGGCGAACAGCGGTGAGCCGACCGCGTACGCGATGGCGAAGGCGGTGACCAGCTGCGCGGCGGCCGTCTCGGAGACCCCGAGCTCGCCGGTCAGCGCGGGCAGCAGCCCGGCGACGACGTACCCGCTGGTGCCGACCGCGAACGTGCCGAGTGCCAGCACCGCGGTCCTGGGTGGTGCGAAAGTCATGACTCCCCAGCTCCAGACCCCTTTTGCGCCCACTTCCCACTCCCTGCCCAGATCGCGATTAGGGGGCGGAAGTCGCTCCGGCCCCGGTCACCCAGGTGCCGGGCAGAGCGCACTTAGCCCGCGAAAGTCGAGCCGGTGCCGCGGGAGCCCGGCCGGCGCCGGATCGCGATCAGGGGGCGAAAGTCGCACGGGGGTCGTTGTTCGATGGTTGTCGTAGTTCGATGGTGACCGTACTACGAACTCGCGGAAAGTTCGAGGGGCGTCGTACTATGGACGGATGGCCACGCCGACCCAGCAGTACGTCTACCCGGGGCAGGACGAGATCCGGATCGAGACGGTCCTCGCCGCGCTCGCCGACCCGGTGCGGCTCGACATGGTCCGCCAGCTGGCCGGCCCCGGCACCGAGATCTCGTGCAGTGGTTTCGACGTCGCCGTGACCAAGTCAACACTCACCCATCACCTGCGCACCCTGCGCGAAGCGGGCATCATCATGGGCCGGCAGCAGGGCACCACGCGCTACAACTCGTTGCGCCGCAACGATCTCGACGAACTCTTCCCCGGACTGCTCCAGGGCGTGCTCGCCGCCCGCCGCTGAGGGTGGGCAGCCTCACCCGAAACCGGGATGACAAAAGCCCCCGTGATCCGTTGAACTGGACGTAGGACAGCTCGTCGACGTCGGGGCCGAACGCGCTGTCTTCTTTCATGTCCGAGACCTAAATCGATTCAGTTGCCCATCCGCGACGGTGGGCGAGTAATCGTTTACTCACGTACGACCCTCGAAGGGAGAGCCGTGCCCGTCGCGCTGCTCGCGCTCGCCATCGGTGCCTTCGGCATCGGCACCACCGAATTCGTCATGATGGGCGTACTGCCCGAAGCCGCCGCCGATTTCGGCGTGTCCATCCCGTCCGCCGGCTACCTGATCTCCGGTTACGCCCTGGGCGTCGTGGTCGGCGCCCCGCTGCTCACCGCGGTCGCCGTCCGGCTGCCGCGCAAGACCATGCTGCTGGCGATGATGGGGTTGTTCACGCTCGGCAACGTCCTCTTCGCGCTCTCGCCGAACCAAAGTTTCGGCGTCGCCTTCCGCTTCCTCGCGGGCCTCCCGCACGGCGCGTTCTTCGGCGCCGGCGCGGTCGTCGCGTCGAGCCTGGCCAAGCCGGGCGAACGCGCGAAGGCCGTCTCGATGATGTTCATGGGCCTGACCCTGGCCAACGTCGTCGGCGTGCCGCTCGGGACGCTGCTCGGCCAGAAGGTCGGCTGGCGCGCGACCTTCGGCGTCGTCGCCGTGATCGGCCTGGTCGCCATGGCCGCGATCGCGAAACTGGTCCCCCATCAGGGCAAACCGGTCGAGCCGTCGCTGCGCGGCGAACTCGGCGCCTTCCGCCGTCCCCAGGTGTGGCTCGCGCTCGCGATCGTCACCTTCGGCCTCGGCGGCGTATTCGCCTGCCTGTCCTACATCACGCCGATGCTGACCGACGTCACCGGCTACTCGCCGTCGAACGTCACCCTGCTGCTCTCGCTGGCCGGGGTCGGCATGACGATCGGCAACTACCTCGGCGGCAGGCTCGCCGACAAGGCCTTGATGCCGAGCCTCTACGTCTCGCTGTTCGGGCTGGCCACGGTGCTCGCGATCTTCACCGTCACGGCGAACGGCAAGGTCGGCGCCGCGGTGACGATCTTCTTCGTCGGCCTCGCCGGTTTCATGATCGGCCCGATGATGCAGGCCCGGATCATGGAGAAGGCGGGCGGGACGCCGTCGCTGGTCTCCGCGGCCGTGCAGTCGGCGTTCAACATCGCGAACTCGATCGGCGCCTACCTCGGCGGTCTGGTGATCGCGGGCGGGCTCGGCCTGGTCGCACCCAACTGGGTCGGCGCGTCACTGGCGGTGCTGGGGCTCTCGCTGGCCGTGGTCTCCGGCGGCTTGGACCGCCGCGAAGCGCGAATCACGCCGGCCATGGCCTCCTGACCCTCAGGACAACGGCCCGCCGGTGATCGTGAAGGCGATGAAAAGGATCAAGACGGAAAGCGCGCCATAGGTCAGGACGTCGACAGGCTTGCCGCGGATCGCCAGCAGCCCGGCCTTCACGTCGGGCAGGAGCGCCCTCAGCAGGCCCGCGAGCATCAACGCGCCGCCGATCAGCGCGGCGCCCTGACGCCAGTGGTACTGGCCGATGCGCAGCGCGGCGACGGCCACCACCAGCATCACCAGCAGGAACGGCACGTGACGGAGCAGTGCCCCACGGTCACGCCGCTGTCCGGCCACCGTCATCAATCCTTGTCCTTCATGGTCTCGCGGGCGATTCGATTCACGCCGTCAGTATCCCGGGTGACTAAACAGACAGCAGGTCAGGGCGTCTTCCGCGTTGTCAAGAGCGGCAAAACCCACATGCGGGGTGCACACGGGCGCGGATACGGTCAAAATGTGAGCGTGGCACAACCGACGACTCAGCTGAACGCGACCGAGCAGGACACCCTGGTCAAACAGATCGGCCTCGCCCTGCTGCGGGCCGCGCCTCGTGATTGGCGGAAGGTGACCGCCGAGTACCGGGCCGTCGGCAGGTACCACGAGATGACCGGCGAGATCATCACCGAGGACGGCACCACGCACGAATGGGTCGCGACGCACGACATCGCGACGCTGTTCGGCAGGCTCCGTGCCGGGATGTACCGCGACGGCCGCGGCACCTGGTTCAACGCGCGGTACCAACTCGACCACCCGTCCAGCTACAACCTCGAGTACAACCGCGACGAGCCCCAGTGGCGCCTCGCGCCGCCTCCGCAGGCACTCTCCGACGAACTGCGCATGTTCCCCCGCTCCGAGGAGAATGTGCCCGAATGGCTGATCCGGCGCATGTCCGGTCTCGGCCCCGAACAGCCGGGCCCGCACTTCCGCATCGCCCGGATCTTCGACACCGTCGGCCCGGCCGGGCGTCCGGTGATCAACCGGCCCGACCTGGAGATCGAGGAGCAGGACAGGCTGCTCGAATACCTCGACCACGCGCCGCTGGTGGTCACCGAGCGCGGCTACGACATCGACAGGCTCGCCCAGACCCCCGAGGCCACCGTCCCGGTCGCCTTCCACAGCGACGGCCAATGGATCTGGCCCGCCGCCGTCAACTTCTACCTGCGCGAGTACGGCGTCTCGCCGGAACTCGACTTGATCGACCACGTCCGGCAGAACGGCTTCACGCTGCCCGAGGTCGACGACCCGACGTTGCAGGCCGCGGCGGGATACCTCACCCGGGGGAATCAGCCCCCGCAGCAGCGCCCCAACGGCCCGGGTGGGCCCAACGGCCCCGCCGGCCCGCCTCCGCAAGGCCCACCGCAGAACGGCCCGGCGCAGAACGCGCCTGTGCCGCCGCAGGCCCCGGCCAACCAGGGCCCCGGCCCCAACGGTCTCGCGGGTCCCGGCCCGAACCAGCCCGCTCAGCCGCCGGTCCTCCCGCCGCACCAGCAGCAGGGCCCGGACTCGGCCTCGTTGGCCGCCGCGGCCGCCGCACCGGTCTCCGCCGCCGCGGCCGTCCCCGCCGCCGAGACGACCGTCCCGGACCAGGCCGAGCAGGCCCAGCAGTACGAAGACGGCTACGACCCCCAGGACTACCAGGCGCAGGACTTCCACGAAGCCGCCGCCGAGCAACAGTACGAAGACGGCTACGACGAGCAGTACGGGCACGAAGAGGCGCAGTTCCACGAGTCCGAACAGGACGCCTACACCGACGAGGCCCGGCAGGACGACGCGCCGCGCCAGCGCACCGAGCCCGAACCGCTGGTCGCCGACCCTGAAGCCACGACGTACGCGCGGCCTCCTCAGGTCGACGCCTACGAGCAGCCTCACCCCCCGCAGGAAGAGGACCAGCCGTACTCGCCCCCCGAGGAGACGACCACCGGCTACACGCCGGTCGAGCAGGCCGACGCCAGCCCTGAGCTGCCTCTCCTCACACACGACGCGGAGCCGCCCAGCGCGCCCCCGCCGTCGGACTCCGAGATCACCCAGGTCGACGGCCCGCAGCAGGAGCGGGGGACCTTTACTGCCGCCCCCGTGCCCCGCGCGGAGCCCGAACCGCAGCGCGAGGAAGCCCCGCGCCGGGCGGCGCCGGAGCGGCCGCGCCGCGCCGAGCACCCCGTCCCGGTCCTGAACGAACTACAAGCGAAGTTCGACGACCTCGACGTGCCCGACGACGTCTACCGCATCGGCTCCCCCACCGAGCACGGTTGGAGCGTCGAGCAGGTCGACGGCGGTGGCTGGCGGGTCGGCTGGTACGACGGGAAGCTGACCAACCCGGCGGTGTTCGGCGACGCCGAGGACGCGGCCGCGTTCATGCTCGGCAAAGTCCTCCTCAACCCGAACGGCGCTCCGCCGGTCATCGACGAGCCCTACGAGGAGCCGCCCGCCGCCGAGGAGCGGCCGGTCGAGGAGCCGCCCCCGGCTCCGGCGCCGCCCGTGCTGGCGACGCTGTCCCCCGAGATCGCGACCGGTTCGCATCCGATTCCGCCGCGGGAGTCGATCCCGGCACAGGAACAGACGGCGTTCACGACGGCCGAGGAACTGCTCGGGGACGACTTGGACGACGAGCCCGCCCCCGCACCGGTCCCGCCCCCGGTGCGGCCGAATCCGGTGCTGTCGAGTCCGCCGCCCCGGCGCGAACCGCCGGTGACGCCGCCGCCTCCGCCGCCGATGCGGCGCGAGGAACCGGCCCGCCCGCCGGTTTCACCGGCCGCCGGGCCTCCCGACGCCAAGCAGAACTGGCCGATCTCGCCGCTCAACGGCGAGCCTCCGTTGACGCTGTTCCGCGGCAAGGAGCTGCGTGAGCTGCCCGCGGGCAGCGAACTGGACCGCTTCGGCGGCCCGAACGGCAACCTGACCTACGCCGCCGGGACGCCGTTCGAGGAACGCTCACTCGTGCCGGAGTGGGTGAACCGGCCGTACCACGTGTACCGCGTGCAGCGTCCGCTCGAAGCGCTCGCCGGTGTCGCGATCCCGTGGTTCAACCAGCCCGGTGGCGGGTCGGCGTACCTGCTGCCGGCGTCCATCGAGGAGCTGCTCGCCGAGGGCGACCTCATCGAACTGGACCCGGGCGAACCGCCGATCGACTAGCCCGTGGCGTGTTATGAACGGACCTTTCATAACAAGACTTGTTATGAAAGGTCCGTTCATAACATCCGGGGTCAGTGGATGACGAGGCCGTGCGCGGCGGCGTAGGCCACCGCGGTCTCGGTGTCCACGTGGACACCCGAGAGGTTCGCCTGCACCAGGCCGTTGGCGTCGATCCGCGCTGCGCGCAGGTCGGCGCCTTCGAGTTTCGCCCCAGCCAGTCGGGCTCCGGTGAGGTCGGAGCCGCGCAGATCGGCTCCGGTGAGGTCCGCCTCGGTCAGGTTGGCCTCGCGCAGCCGAAGACCGGAAAGATCCACTTTGGACAGTCGGTTTCGACTCAGCGAGACCAGCGACAGGTCACATTCGGTGAACGCGACCTTCTGGAACCGGCAGTCCACAAAGGACGATCCGAGCATCGAGCAGGAGCTCCACCGGGTCCCGGCGAGCACGCTGCGGTCGAAGGTGCACGACCGGAAGGCCGACGCCTCGTGGCGCGAGCCCTCGAAGTCGACCTTGGTGAAGTCGCATTGGTCGAAGGTGCAGCCTTGGGTGCGCAGCCCGCGCAGGTCGGCCTCGGTGAAGTCGCAGCCGACGAAACTGCGTTTTTCCCACCATTGCTGGGAAAGGACGGCTTCTCGATAGTCTTCGGCGGTCTCGATCACCCGTTCAGGATCGCACACCTGCTCACGGCCACGGGATCGCGTTCACCGCTCCGCCTGCTTCAGCGGCTCGGGATGATCTTCGCACCCGACACGTATCGCATGGCCTCGATGAACTTCGGGTCGTTCATGCGGCGCTCCATCTCCGGGTACTCGAGGTCGACGAGCCGGGTCTGGATCCACCACAGGTTGCCGAACGGGTCGCGGACCCGGCCGACGCGGTCGCCGAAGAAGAGTTCAGTCTGCTTCGTGACCTCTTCGGCGCCCGCCTCGACGGCCCGGCGCTGCGTCTCGATGCTGTCCTCGACGTAGAGCCGCAGGTACGCCGGGGTGTCGACCCAGTCGTCCTGCGCGTCGAACAGCATGACGACCGAGTCGCCGACCCGGACCTCGGCGTGCCCGATCTTCCCGCCCTCGACATACACCGGTTCGCCCATCGGCTCGGCGTCGAAGACCCACTTCAGGAAGTCGATCACGCCCGCGGTGTCGCGCGAGATGATCCACGGGGTGACGGAGTGGTAGCCGTCGGGGATCGGGTTGTTCATCAGGGTTCTCCTCAGTCGTCGTGGCGCGTTGAGAAGAACACTAAAGGGCGTATAGGACAGATCTTGTCCTAATGCGTTTTCAGCAGGAACGACGGCTTCATGTCCCGCCACTCCGGCATGTCCAAGGAGTTGAGGGCCTCGACGATGCGTTTCTCCTCGTAGCGGAAATGCGTCTCCATGATCGCCGTGAGCCCGTCGAGTTCCCGCTGGACATGCAGGATCTCGGCCGGACTCGACGCCGGGCCGACGCCGCCGACCAGTTCTTCGAGCCGTTCGATGATCCCGGTCATGACGTCGTGGTCGTGCGCGAGTTCTTCGAGCACCGGCCGCAGTTCGGGATACTTCTCCGACAGCACAAGGAAAGCGCCGCCGTCCTCCCCGGTGTGATGCCTGGTCAGCGCCGAGCAGAAGGTGAGGCAATGCGCCCGTAGATCGCGCAGCCGCTCGGCACGCCCGTCCGCGACCGATCCGAGGTCGTCATGCAGTCTGGCCAGCTCTTCACGCAGCCAGTTGTGAACCTGAACGAGTTGATTTCCGAACGCCGTCAACCGGCCGTTCGGCGAAGAAGGGGTTTCCATGATTTCCCATGGTCCGGCGCCTCCGCGCCCACGGCGGTCTCTTTGCCGGGTGCACTGCGACGCTGGATGAACTTCAGCATGGCTCCCGGGTGATCGTCAAGGGGCTCAGCGGAAGTCACGCGACTTGGCGGTGATCCGCAGCGGCAGGTGCCGGATCTGCTCCGCGAGCACGTTCACCACCTCTCCGGTGCGCTCGACCACGCCGCGGACCAGCAGCGCGGGGCTCCCGCGGGCGACCCGATGATAGCGCCGCCACACACCCATCGTGCAGATGATGTTGATCATCCCCGTCTCGTCTTCGAGGTTCATGAAGGTGACGCCGCCCGCGGTCGCCGGCCGCTGGCGATGGGTGACCGCGCCGCCGGTCAGCACCCGCGTACCGTGCGGGACCTCGCGCAAGCCCGCCGCCGTGACGACGCCGAGTTGGTCGAGGTTCTCCCGGACGAACTGGGTCGGGAAGCTGTCCGGCGACACCCCGGTGGCCCAGACGTCCGCGGCCGCGACGTCGATTTCGTCCATACCCGGCAACATCGGCGCCTTGGCCCCGGTGGTGAGCCCCGGCAGTTTCTCCAGGCTCTCGTCGGCGACGGCGCCCGCCGCCCAGAGCGCGCTCCGCCTGCTCTCGCCGAAACAACCGAACGCGCCCGCCGTGGCCAGTGCCTCGACCTGCGGTTTGGTCAGCCGCACACGCCGGGCGACCTCGGACAGGTCCGCGAACGGGCCACCGCGTTCCCGCTCCTCGACGATCTCCTTCGCCAGGCTCTCGCCGATCATCCGCACGGTGGACAGCCCGCCCCGCACGGCGAGCAGTTCTCCTTTGCCCGGCAACGGTTCCAGCGTCGCGTGCGGGAGGCTGGCGTTGATGTCGGGCCCGAGCACCTTCACGCCGTGCCGCCGCGCGTCGGCGACCAGCGACTGCGGCGAATAGAACCCCATCGGCTGAGCGCGCAGCAGTCCGGCCAGGAACGCGTCCGGGTGGTAGTACTTGAAGTACGCGCTCGCGAACACCAGCAGGGCGAAACTCAGCGCGTGACTCTCCGGGAAGCCGAAATTCGCGAACGCCTTGAGCTTGCCGAAGATCTTCTCCGCGAGTTCCTCACCGATGTCGTGCTTCGCGGCACCTTCGAGGAATCGTCGTTTGAGCCGTTCCATCTTCCGCTCGGAACGTTTGGCCCCCATGGCGTGCCGTAACTGGTCGGCCTCCGCCGGGGTGAAATCGGCGACGTCGAGGGCGATCTGCATCATCTGTTCCTGGAACAACGGGACGCCGAGGGTCTTCTTCAGCGCGTTCTCCAGCTTCGGGTGGTCGAAATCCCATTTCTCCTGCCCGTTCTTGCGCCGGATGTAGGGATGCACCGAACCGCCCTGGATCGGGCCAGGCCGGATGAGCGCGACCTCGACCGCGAGATCGTAGAACTTCTTGGGGCGCAAGCGAGGCAGGGTGGCCAGCTGCGCACGGCTCTCCACCTGGAAGACGCCGATCGCGTCGGCGCGGCAGAGCATTTCGTAGACGTTCTGATCCTTGAGATCCAATTCGGAGATGTCGACCTCTTCCCCTTTGTGGTCGTGAACCAGATCTATCATATAGTGCAGGGCCGACAACATTCCGAGCCCGAGCAGGTCGAATTTGACCAATCCCGCGGCGGCGCAGTCGTCCTTCTCCCACTGCACGACACTGCGGTCCGCCATCCGGGCCCATTCGATCGGCACGACCTCGCTCACCGGCTGGTGGCAGATCACCATCCCGCCGGAATGGATGCCGAGGTGCCGGGGAAAGTCTTCGAGCGCGCAGGCGAGTTCGACGACTTCGCCGGGGATGTCGTGATCGTGGTCTTTCTCCGTGGAGCGCAACGCGCCCCAGCGGTCGATCTGTTTGCTCCACGCGTCCTGCTGACCTGGCGAGTACCCCAGCGCCCGCGCCGCGTCCCGGACCGCGGACCGGGCCCGGTAGGTGATCACGTTCGCCACCTGGGCGGTGTTCAGCCGCCCGTATTTCCCGTAGACGTACTGGATCGCCTCCTCACGGCGATCGGATTCGATGTCGAGGTCGATGTCCGGGTAACCGTCGCGATCCGGGGCGAGGAACCGTTCGAAGAGCAGGTTGTAGCGCACCGCGTCGACCTTGGTGATGCCGAGCGCGTAACAGACCGCCGAATTCGCGGCCGAACCCCGGCCCTGGCAGAGGATCTTCTTCTCCCGGCAGAACCGCACGATGTCCCAGACGATCAGGAAGTAGCCGGGGAAGCCCAATTCCTCGATGATCTCCAGCTCGTGTTCGATCAGCTTCCGGGCTTTTCGGCGGTATTTGTCGGTTTTGTTCTTCTCGTGGTCCTTCGCGCCTTCGTAAGTGAGATGCCGCAGGTAGGTCGCCTCGGTGTGACCTTCGGGCACCTTGAAGGGCGGCAGCTTCGGTTCGATGTGGTGCAGTTCGAGCGCGCACTCCCGGCCGAGCAGCGCCGCCCGCTGCACCGCACCCGGGTACCGCGCGAAGATCTCGGCCATCTCCTCCCCCGACCGCAGGAACGCCGTCCCCGCCGCGGGCAGCCAGCCCTCCATGTCCTCCAGGCCACGCCGGGCGCGGATGGCGCCGAGCGCGTCGGCGAGCGGGGCCCGTTCCGGCCGGGCGTAGTGCGCGGCCGTGGTCGCCACCGTCGGCAGCCCGAACTCGGTGGCCATCTCACTCAGCAAGTCGTTGTGCGTGCTGTCCAAGGGAAGACCGTGGTCGGTCAGTTCGACGTAAACGTTGTCCCGGCCGAAGCAGTCGATGAGTTCCTTCAGTTTCCCCGCCGCCGCGGAAGGTCCCTCGGTGACGAGCGCCTTCCGCACCGCGCCCTTGCGGCAGCCGGTGAGCACGACACATTTCCCGTCGACCTCTTCCGCGACCGCGCGCAGGTCGTAGACCGGTCTGCCCTTCTCTGCCCTTTCCTTGGGGGACAACGAATGCCTGTCGAAGCCATACAGCTGTCCGGCGGTGATCGCCCGGTTCAGGCTCAGGTAACCGTCCTGTTGCTTGGCCAGCAGGAGAAGGTGCTCGCCCTCAGGATCGGCGAAACCGTTCTGCGGCCCGGACAGCCCGAAGCTGAGCTCCGTGCCGAAGACGGTGTGCACGCCCAGTTCCCTGGCCGCTTCGGCGAAGCGCACCACGCCGTACATGCCGTCGTGATCGGTGAGCGCGATCGCGTCCAGGCCCAGCCGCGCGGCCTCCTCCACCAGCTCCTCGGGATGGCTCGCCCCGTCGAGGAAGCTGAAGTTCGAATGGCAGTGCAGTTCGGCGTACGGCACCCTGCGCGTGGTGGCCCCGTCGTCTTCACCGATCGGCCCCGAGAGGTCGGTGGGAGGCTGATAACCCTCCCGTTTGGCGCTCCACGCGGGGCTGTCACCGCCGTCGCCGGGCTGGACCTCGCCCGCGAGTTCGCGGGCGAGGTCCTTCCACGGCCGTGGAGGGTTGTCCCAGCCCATCGGTCACTGATTCTCGGTCGAACGTCTCGGCGGGGGGACGAACACTTCCGCTCTCGGGACGCACGCCGCCCAGGCCGGGTCCGGCTCGGCGCGCTGCACCGGGACGGCCGGTTCCTCCAGCCAGCTCCGCACCAGCCGCGTGTACTCCTCGTCCATGTTCAGTCGTACTTCCCTTCCAGTGTCCACATCGGATTCTTGTGGGGTTCGAAGCGGAGCAGCACCGCCTCCTCGGCGTCCTGCCCGTCGGCCAGCAGCACCTGCATCCGGATCCGGGTCCCCGACCGCGCGTGGCCCGCCCCGGCCCGGACGCCGACCGGCCACGGACCGGCCCACGAAAGGACTTCACGCGGCTCACCGCCCTCGAAGCTCACGAGGAACGGCACGGCGGTGATCCGGCGCCGCGCGGTGATCTCCACGACGCGCCCGCTCTCGTCCAGCACCTGGGCGGGCACCGGCCGCGCGAACACCGTCGCAGGGGAAGGCGACGGTAGCCGTCCGGCCCAGTTCGCGTCCGCCTGCGCCGACTTCTCCCGCCTGTCGCCCCACGGCACCAGCCGGACCCGCTCGGCGGGATCGCGGCCGCCGTCGAGGACCGCGGTGAAGACGCTCTCCGGGCCGAGCAGCCCCTGCACCCGCACCAGTGCGCGGCCGGCGCGCTCACCGGACAGTCCTTCGTCCTCGGTGGACGGCCGCAGCCCGCCCGCCGAGGACGCCTGCCACAACCCGAGTTGCAGCGACCGGCCTTCGACGGTCTCCTCCGGCTCCAGCCGCAGCCGGACGACACCGGACCGGGGCCGCGCCGAGGTGTCCCGGACTTTCAGCCAGCCTTCGAACTGCCAGCGCACCCTGTCCGCGACGCCGAGCGGGGTCAGCGGTTCGGCACAGCGCCACACCCGGCCGAGTTGTTCGCCGGTCTCGGTGGTGGCGTAGATGCCGAGGCGGGTGCAGGCCAGCCCGTGCGCGGCGAGCCCGGCGTGGAACCGTTCACCCAGCCCTTTCGCCACGAACGCGGCGGCGTCGACCCGGTCGATCGGCGGGTCGAACGCCTGCGCGAGCGAGAGTTCCGGCGGTGGACGGCGGCGCGACGGCGGCCGCTCGGACCGTCCTCGCGCCAGCCGGTGCGCGAGGACACCCTCCATCCCGAACCGCGCGGAGACGTCGCTTTCGCCGAGTGCCGCGAAGGCACCCAACGTGCGAAGGCCGAGTTGCCGGAGCAGGGTGACCAGTTCGGCTCGGCCGGTTTTGGGCTGATCGAGTTCGCGGATGGGCAACGGGGCGAGGAAATCCGCCGTCTCACCCGGCTCGACCAGCGTCGACCGGCGGGCGGCGAGTGTCGCGGCGAACAAGCCGTCGGCGACACCGACCTGGCATTCCACCCCCGCCGCCACGGACACCTCGTCCACCAGCCGTTCGAGGAGGCCGTGTTCACCGCCGAAGTAGCCGGCCGCGCCTTCGACCGGGACGGCGACGATCCCCGGGCGCACCACCTCGACCCCGACGGCCAGTTCCTCCACCGCCCGTACGACGGACTCGAAGAGCCGGGCGTCACGGCCGTCGTCCTCGCCGAAGACCGCCAGCTCCGGACAACAGGATTGGGCCTCACGCCGCCGCATCCCGCGGCGGACGCCGTCCCCTCTCGCCACCGCGGTGCAGGCGACCACACGGTTCGCCGAGAAGACCGCGGCCGGACGGCCGACGGGCTCGCCCGCGACGGCCGCGGCGGCGACCGCGGGCCAGTCCGGGCACCACAGCACCAGCATGCGCACGGGCGGGTTCACGCCGTCCCCCATCTGGTCGCGGGAAAGTCCGCCCGTTCGACCCCACCTTCGCCGGGAAACCGCAGCAACGCCGACGTCGGCCGGGCGGCCGCACCCCGGCCACCGGCCCGCACCTCGACCTCACGCGCGCGCAGGTAGCCCGCGCCACCGCCCTCGAGGCCCGTCCAGCGCGAACGGCGGCAGCTCAGTTCGACCTCCGCACCGGGCCAGGAACCCAGCGAAAGCAGCACCGAGCCACGGTTGCGGGCGCGCGCGGACAGCCGTCTCGCCACGTCGGGCCGGGCGAGGCCCGGACCGACGACCACGAGATCGAAGCCGTCGAGCAGGGCCGCGGTCACCGCCGGGAACTCGGCACCGGGACGGGGGACCAGCGCGAGCCTGCCCACCTCGACCCCGAGTTCCGCGGCGGCGACCACCCCGAGCGCGGGCAGGCCGACCGCGACCGCCCACGCGCCGCCGGCGGTCGCGGCGGCGAGCAGGGTGAGCACCAGTGACGTGGACCCCAGCACCGAAACGGTGCTCCCGCGCCGGAGCCCCGCGGCGGGCAGCAGACCGGACAACGCCGGGGACACCGGGAGCACCCTTCCCGTAGTCCTCGCGTGTTCGGCCGCGGAAGCCACGCCACTGGCCGTACTCACTCCTGGCAAGGCCGCCAGCCTCGCCAACGGCAAGGCCCGTGCCTCGACCACCTCCGCTGTCACCGGACCTCGCCTCCCCACTACACCTAGACCGTCCATAGAGGACGGTGCTGGCATGCCACGGGGAAGGCGGCATCTCGAACAGGTGTTCGATGACTCCAGTACACCGGGTCTCGCGGTGGTTGTCAAGCGATGAGGGATCGATCACCGGACCTGTCATGCCCGAAGCCGGAAAGCACCGCCGTTTGCCAGGAAATCCGCAGCTCAGGGACCTTTGAGGAACATCGATCCCTCGGCCACCAGGCGGTTTCTGCCATTCTGGACGCCATGCCCTCGGAAGCCTTGCGTCGCGCGTTGTCCGACCCCGGCGAGCCGCCGCTGCGCCCACTGCCGGACGAGGTCGCCGCCCTGCTGGACCGGCTGGCCGCTTCCCCGCGGCTCGCCGCCCATCTGCGAGCGGTCCACGATGTGGCCGGCACGCTGGCCGACTGGCTGGAGAAGCGGCATCCGGAAGTGGACTTCGACCGCAAAGCGACCCTTTTCGGTGCCGCCATCCACGACATCGGCAAGACGATCCACCCCGGGGAGTTGTCCGGACCCGGCTCCGCGCACGAACAAGCCGGTTACGAACTCCTTCTGTCCCAAGGAATCGGCGAAAAGCGGGCTCGATTCGCGCGAACGCACGCCGCCTGGGGTGAGGATGTCGGCGTCGAGGATCTGCTCGTGAGCATCGCGGACAAAGTATGGAAGTCGAAGCGGGTCGAGGATCTCGAGCAGCTGCTGGTCGATCGTCTGACCGTCGCGAGTGGACTGTCGCCGTGGGAGGTCTTCATGGCGTTGGACGACGTGCTCGACTTGATCGCGGCAGACGCCGACGGAAGGCTCGCCTTCCAGGCGCGCCATCCCGTCGACGGCTGATCGGTCCGGCCACGCGAAGCAGCGGGAAGCTCACGAAGAGTGCCGGAGCCGGACGGGATCGATCCACTCGCGTTCGGTGTCGTCGGCTGACGCGGGGCACGGCGGCGGCTTGACCAGATCAGCGCCGAGGTCCAGATCCTATAGGCCTGCTTCACGAGGTCACGTTCACTTGACCGACCTGAGACCCAGTGAGCACCTGCCGCGGACGGCCGACGTCGCGGTCGAACCAGGACAACAGCGCCGCTTCGCGCGCCGGGAACCCGTTTGGCTTGCTATAGCGCGAAACACCCTCTAACGGCAGGCTGTTGCCGTACAACCACGGGAACTACCCGCCATGCATGGCGGATGCCAGCTTCGCGGGAATCCGTCGACACGGCCCTTCGCCTACGCTTCCGGACGTACAAGCTCTTCCGCCAGTTCGACGACGATCCCTTCCGGGCCGCGGACGTAGCAGAGCCGGTAACTGTCCTCGTATTGCACCAGCTCGCCGACGAGGGTGCCGCCGTGCGGCCGCAACCGTTCGAGGGTGCCCTCGACGTCCTCGACCGAGAACACGAAGTGGCGGATGCCGGGCGTGTTCATCGGCGCGCGCGCATCACCTTCCCGCCTCTCCGGCGTCCGGTATTTGATCAGCTCCACCCCTCCGCGGCCGTCCGGCGGCCGTAGCACCGCGATGTCCGTCCGAACCCCTTTCAACCCGGTGAGACGGTCGACCGTGTCACCGGTGAGCGACGCCTCGCCTTCCAGTTCGAGACCGAGCGCGACGAAGAACGCCTTGGTCGCTTCGAGATCGTGGACGACGACACCGACGTGTTCCAGCTTCATGACAGGTCCTTTCAGGCGTCCTGGCGCGCTGCCCGCTGACGCAGGAGTTCTTCGACGGCGGAAGGCAGGGTGGTCTCGAAGTCGATGAGCTTGACCCAGGTCGGGGTCACCACGATGCGGACCATGCCGTCGTAGAGCGACCGCACTTCCTTCTCCCACTCTGCCCGCTGCTGAGGCGTCATCTCGTAGCTGCCGTTCCACCGCAGGTACTCGTCGGGGATGCCGTCGACATAGTCCAGCTTGGCCGTGCCGCGGATGAGCAGCACCTTCGGTGGGTGCGATTCGGTGTCGATCGTCAGCGCGACGGCGGGATTGCGGCGCAGCGCAAGCAGCTTCTGCGCGTTCGTCGCGGTGCACATGACGACCTCCTCGCCGTTCCAGTGGATCCCGATCGGGATCGCCCGCGGCGTGCCGTCAAGCGCGGTGTAGGCCAGCCGGGCCAGGTCACGGGCCAGAAGGTCCCGGCTGTACGGGCGGTTCAGGATCTCGTCGATCGTGCTCTGCCGCATGTCGCTCTCCTCGGGTCGCTGTCTTCGCGGACACCCCAGGGACGCCGCTGTCCCCGCCACTTCGACACCCCGGAATGTGACCCGCCTCACTTCGCCTTTAGCGGGCTAAACGCGATCTGTTTGTCGAAACGGCACCTGGCCAGGCGTCGCGTCTGTGAAGGCACACGAGAGAGGACAGCCATGACGAAGGAATCCGAGGTCCGCTTCGAGGGCTTCCTGCCCACCACACCCGCCGACACCTGGGCCGCGATCACGACGGGCAGCGGCGGCTGGCTCTGGCCGATCCAGTACGAACCGCGTGACGGCGGCGCCGAGTCCGGCCTCACACCGAACGGCGGCATGGTGACCGTCTGGAAGCCGTCACAACGCTTCGTCACCTACGCGGAAGACGGGACCGGCTGGTTCAACACGCTCGAGTACGTCCTCGAGCCGAAGGACGGCGGGACCTACCTGCGCTACGAACACACCACGGTCCTCGACGACGTCGAATACGACGCCTGCAAGCGGCACACGGCGTTCTACCACCACTCGCTGGCCGAATACCTGACACACTTCAACCGTCGGCAGGTGAAGTACTTCAAGACCGACGCGCCCGAAGCCTCGAAGGCTCCGGAGGCGTTCGAGGTCGTGCGGGCGGCGATCGGCGCGACTGTCGCAGGCGACCAGGTGCGCTTCGACGTACCGGGCGGCACCATCGAAGGCGTCGTCGACTACCTGACGCAGGCCTTCATCGGCGTCCGGACCGAAGACGCGCTGTATCGCTTCTACGGCCGGAACGTCTGGGGCCGGCCTGTCGGCATCGGGCACCACCTGTTCGCCGAAGACGCCGACGCGGGCAAGGCCGAGAAAGCATGGACGGCCTGGCTGAACGGCCTGTACGCCTAGCGAGGCAGGTTCTTCGCGAGCTCGGCCCCGACGGACTTCGCCGCTTCGGCGGACTCCGCGGGCGGAATCGGCGAGTTCGTGAAGAACCCCTTGTCCCAGCCCTTATAGGTGACGATGCCGACGTACACGCCCCGGGTGAAGCGCAGTTCGGCACCGCTGAAGGCGCTGTCGGTGTCCAGAGAGACGAGAACCGCCTTCTCCCCGATGCCCTGCACCTGCTGCTGGCGTTCGGACGGCGCGGCCGACCCGACGGAGGACTCGGCCGCGCGCTTCTCGGCGTCCGGCCCCTCGTGACGGTAGACCATGACCTGAAGGGTGCGGTCGTGGACGTTGTCACCGTCCGGCGCCGCCCACGAGCAGCCGTACTGTTTGGTGACGATGTCGCCCGCTTTGATCTCGTTCTCGCGGACGCCCTGGAAGCTGGTGGTGACCGCCTTGGTCAGGGTCTCCGGAGAGACCTTGCACTCGGCGGGCGGCTGCTGGGAGACCGGCGCCTTGCCGACGGACGAGTAGTACTCCGACGCGAAGATGCCGCCTGGGATACCCAGGCCGAGCAGGACGACGCCACCCACGACCAGGCCGACGATCAGCCCGGTCTTTTTCTTCTTGGGCGGCTGCCCGTAGCCGGGCGGGGGATATCCGGGCGGCGGGCCATACCCCTGCCCACCGGGCTGGGGCGGGCCGTAACCCGGCTGCTGCTGTCCGTATCCCGGTCCAGGTGGCGGGCCCTGGCCCGGACCTTGGCCGTACCCCTGCGGCGGCTGGTGCACCGATCCTCCTACCGATCTTCGCGTACGCTCGCGCGTCGCGTTTAGCCCGCTAAAGGCGACACGCGGTCAGCATGGCACGGCGCGGCCGGGCCGGGCACCGGGAACGCCCGCAGTGCTGTCCGCGGGCGCCCCCGGATCGCGATCAGGGGGCAGAACGCAAGACGGCACCGGATCGCGATCAGCCCGCTAAAGGCGACGTCGGTGCTGGGAGCGGCCGGATCGCGATCAGGGGGCTAAACGCAGGTCGGGGCTAGTGGGCGAAGTGGCGCGTGCCGGTCAGGTACAGGGTGACCCCGGCGGCCTCGGCGGCGGCGATGACCTCGGCGTCACGGATCGACCCGCCCGGCTGGACGACGGCGCGGACACCTGCCTCCAGCAGGACTTCGAGGCCGTCCGGGAACGGGAAGAAGGCGTCCGAAGCGGCGACAGCGCCCTTCGCCCGGTCCCCCGCACGCGAGACCGCGAGCCGCGAGGAGTCGACCCGGTTGACCTGACCCATGCCGACGCCGACGGTCGCGCCGTCGTTCGCCAGCAGGATCGCGTTCGACTTCACCGCGCGCAGCGAACGCCACGCGAACTCGAGGTCGGCCAGCGTCCGTTCGTCGGCGGCCGCGCCGGTCGCCAGGGTCCAGTTCGCCGGGTCGTCGCCCTCGGCGGCGATCGTGTCGACGGTCTGCACCAGCATGCCGCCGGAGATCGGCCGGAACTCGATCGGATCCGGCGACGTGATCGCGGGCAGCTTCAGCAGCCGCACGTTCTTTTTGCGCTGCAAGATCTCCAGCGCCTCGGCGTCGAAGTCCGGCGCCAGGACGACCTCGGTGAACACGTCGGAGATCTGCTCGGCGGCCTCGCGGCTCACCGGCCGGTTGGTCGCGATCACCCCGCCGTAGGCCGAAACCGGGTCGCAGGCGTGCGCCTTCCGATGGGCCTCGGCGATGTCCTCGCCGACGGCGATCCCGCACGGGTTGGCGTGCTTGATGATCGCGACGGCCGGGGCGTCGAAGTCGTAGGCGGCGCGGCGCGCGGCGTCGGTGTCGACGTAGTTGTTGTACGACATGGCCTTGCCGTGCAGCTGCTCCGCGTGCGCGAGGCCCGGCCGCCAGTGCTTGTACAGCGCGGCCTTCTGGTGCGGGTTCTCGCCGTAGCGCAGGACATCGCCGCGCTC
Organism: Amycolatopsis coloradensis; assembly: GCF_001953865.1. GTDB lineage: Bacteria > Actinomycetota > Actinomycetes > Mycobacteriales > Pseudonocardiaceae > Amycolatopsis > Amycolatopsis coloradensis. Next base: position 140,385 of record NZ_MQUQ01000012.1, on the reverse strand, counting down.
CCACGAAGCGCCGGTGAAGTCGGGGAAGCCGGAGTCGTCCGCGGGCGCGTACACGTTCGCGAACCACGAGGCGACAGCGGTGTCGTACGCCGCCGTGTGCGCGTAGGCCTGCGCGGCGAGCCGCTTGCGGTCGGCCAGCTCGAAACCACCGGCGGCGACGCGCTCCAGCACCCACCCGTAGCGGGAGGGGTCGACCACGACGGCGACGCTGCTGTGGTTCTTCGCCGCGGCACGCACCATCGCCGGTCCGCCGATGTCGATGTTCTCGACGCAGTCCTCCGGGCTCGCGCCCGAAGCGACGGTCTGCGTGAACGGGTACAGGTTGACCACGAGCAGGTCGAACGGCGCGATGTCCAGGTGCTTGAGCTGCTCGACGTGCTCCGGGCGATCACGGTCGGCGAGCAGACCCGCGTGCACGCGCGGGTGCAGCGTCTTGACCCGGCCGTCGAGGGACTCGGGGAACCCGGTGACCTCTTCGACCGGCGTCACCGGCACCCCGGCGTTGGCGATGACCTTCGCCGTGCCGCCGGTCGACACGATCTCGACCCCCGCCGCGTGCAGCCCGGTGGCGAGTTCGAGCAGGCCTGCCTTGTCCGAGACGCCGATCAGCGCGCGCCGGACGGGACGCTGCCGGAGTGCAGTACTCACGAAAACCTCACCTTTCGTCCCTCGACCGCGCACCCGCTCCGGCCGAGTCTTTCGATCGTTTCCACCAGGAGCCTGCGTTCCACGGCCTTGATCCGCTCGTGCAGGACGTGCTCGTCGTCATCGGACTCCACGATCACCGGCTCCTGCGCGATGATCGGCCCGGTGTCCACTCCGGCGTCGACGAAATGCACCGTCGACCCGGTGATCTTGACGGCCATCGCCAGCGCGTCGGCCACGGCGTGCGCGCCGGGGAACGACGGCAGCAACGCCGGATGCGTGTTGATCACGCGGCCGGGGAACCGCGCGAGGAATTCGGCGCCGAGGATCTTCATGAACCCCGCCGAGACGACCAGGTCGGGCTGGTAGGCGGCGACGGCTTCGGTGATCGCCTTGTCCCACGCCACGCGGTCCGGATGGTCGGCCATCCGCACGGCGAACGACGGCACGCCGGCGCGTTCGGCCCGGGTGAGCGCTTCGATCCCGGTGCGGTCGGCTCCGACGGCGACCACCTTCGCCGGGAAGTTCGGCTTTTCGACCGCGTCGAGCACGGCTTGCAGCAGCGTGCCGGAACCGGACGCGAGGACGACGAGCTTCACCGGAGTGGGCAGGTCCAACCGACTAGCCAGAACGGGCTCCTTGCCACGGCGGTACGCACTCGGGCGTACGGCGCTTCACCTGGTCGCGACAACCCTAACGGTCGCTGCCGTGGGCGCTTTCGCCGCCGGACCCGTCGGTGGACTCGGTCACAGCGATGTCCTGCTCGGGCGGGGTTTCGCCGGAATCTTCACCTAGCTCGCGGGCGAGTTCCGCTTCGGCCTCGTCGTCCAGATCGTCGTCGCCCGGCCCTGCTTCGGCTTCTTCAGGCTCGACGGCTTCTTCGTCGGCTTCGAAGACCTCTTCTTCCTCGACCTCGACGGTAGCTTCGGACTCACCCGGCGGTTCGGGCGGCTCGTGCGCTCCGGCGAAAAAGGCGACGAACCCGCCGGGAATGACGATCCAGCAGAAGGCGATCACCGACGCGACCCCGACCGGCACGCTGACCGGGTCGAACGGCCCGTCACCGAGCCTGCCGCCGGAAAGGGTGCCGAGGGCGACGCAGCCGAACGCGACGAGCGCGCCCGCGACGGCGACCGCCCGCATCCGCGGCATCGGCTCCTCGTCGATCGCGCGGATCTTCCAGCCGACGAGCGCGCCGACCAGCGCGGGCAGGAGCAGCAACGCCGGCCACCAGACCGCGGGGTGCGACGGGATCCCCGCCAGCACCGGCACTCCGGGCAGCTGTCCTTCCTGGTAGCCGAACATGCCGACGGTCAGCGAACCGACCGAAAAACCCGGACCGGTGATGAAGGACAACGCGGCGACGACCGCGTTCGGCAGGTACGCCACGGAAAGCACGAACAGGCCGGAGCTCGCACCGAGCCCTGGTTCGAACAGACTGTCCACAGTGGACCAGGCCAACGCGGTGGCGACGGTGAACACCGCCGCGCCACAGGCGACCAGCGCGGCGAGGCCGAGCGCGCCCGCCCGCAGGCCATGCACGGCCACCGGGTCGAACCGGTCCCGCACCGCGGCGGGAAGCCCGCAGACCTTGGCGACGCCCGCGACGGCGGCGAGTCCGGCGAGGAGTCCCGGCACGCAGAAGGCGGTCAGCGGGTTCACCCCGATCGGCGATCCGCCTGCCAGCATGGCGATGACCGCGCCGAACAGCGCGTGCGCCCCGGCTGTCACCGCCACCACGGGGACGGCGGCCGCCGGGGTCCGGCCACCGATCCGGCGCACGGCGCGCGCGGCCGTCCTCGCCGCGAGCCCCGCGACGACGAGCGTCGGAAGCAGCGGCAGCACACCGAGCGGATGACCGCCGAGTTCGAGTTCCACTTGCCACGCGGCGAGCCAGCCGGGTCCGGCGGCGAGCAGGGCGCCCACGGTGGAGAACCGGATGCGGTCGGCGGCGAACGCGACCACCGCGAGAACCGTCGCGACCGCGGTGTAGGAGAAGAGCAAGGACGTGCAGGCCGCGGTGAGCAACACCCGAACCCGCTTCGCCCTGGACACCTCCGGCTCGGGGACGAGGTCGCTCACCGGCTCTTCGCCCGGCGGGCGTTCGTCGCGGGTGAGCAGCTTCATGATCCGCACCATGACATCCGGACTGGGCCGTCCGGGTGAGGCACGCCGCCATCGGGTGGCGCACGTGGCCCAACCCACCCGGTCGGGTAACCGGGAAAAGAAAAGCACCCACTGTGACACGGAGAGTCACAGTGGGTGCTTCTTGGTGCGAAAAGTCAGCTTTGCCGGTCGAGACCACCCGGCGGCGTACCCGGGTTCTGGCCCTGTTCCGAGGACGGCGGCTGCTGGAAGAACTGGCCCTGCTGGGGCGCGTACGTCGTGGCCTGCTGGCCCGGCGGCTGCGTGACCGGCGGCTGGAACCCGCCCGGCTGCGCGAACGGGCCGGACGGCTCACCCTGCGGCTGGCCCTGCTGCTGACCCGCGCCGGGGAACGGCTGGACCTGCGTGGCGGCCGGGCCCTGCTGACCCTGCTGGCCGAACGGACCCTGCGGGCTTTGCTGCGGGAACTGCTGGCTGTAGGGGGCCTGCGGCGCCTGCTGCTGCGGCTTCGCGGCGGGCAGCTTGAGGACGTCGTGCTCGAACAGCAGCGCCGCGACCGCGACCAGCATCTGCAGGATGCCGAGGATCAGCACCACGGTGATGATGCCCGGGACCGAGACCTCCGGGCGGCCCTCCCCGCCGTCGACGGTCGGGTAGCCGATGATCAGGTCGAGCGCGCCGAACGCGCCGAGCACGCTGAACAGCGCGGCGAACGGCAGCACCTTCGGGCCGCGCGGCAGCGCGTGCAGTGCCGCGAGCAGACCGCCGACCAGGAGGAAGACCGAGACCTCCTTGGCGGCGTCGGCCTCGTCGGAGAAACCGATGAAGAACTGCACCAGGCCGAGGACGGTGACGGCGAGCGCGAGCAGCAACGCCAGGTTCAGCGGGGTCGCCGGTGACGACGGCGCCTGCTGCTGCGGGAAGGCTCCCGATCCTGGGCTGGGGTGTTGCTGGCCGCCACCCTGCTGGGGGTAGCCGGGCCCACCGCTGGGATAGGACATCCGAATGCTCTCCTGTCGTTGGACCGGCACCCCGGGGCACGCGGGACCCCCGGGACAAAACGAGGCGGCTGTGATGCTCGAACGCTAGCGCACGCACGCGGTCATCTCTCGCCTCGGGCTCTGAGACGTCTGTACACCCGATCGGGTTCCGCGCGGAACCCCTCAGCGACGTGCGTTTCGCGTTTAGCCCGCTAAACGCGCTCCGGTCGCCGGATCGCGATTAGGGGGCTGAACGCAAGTCGGCGGGCCGGGCACCTGGGTGGGTGCCCGGCCCGCCGGGGAAGTGCTCAGTCTCCGAAAGATCAGAGGCTGTTGTACAGCTCGCGTGCCAGGACGGCGGTCTCGCTCGGGGTCTTCCCGACCTTGACGCCGGCGGCCTCGAGGGCCTCCTTCTTGGCGGCGGCCGTGCCGGAGGAGCCGGAGACGATGGCGCCGGCGTGGCCCATGGTCTTGCCCTCGGGCGCGGTGAAGCCCGCGACGTAGCCGACGACCGGCTTCGTGACGTTGTCCTTGATGTAGGCCGCGGCACGCTCTTCGGCGTCGCCGCCGATCTCGCCGATCATCACGATGACCTTGGTCTCGGGGTCGGCCTCGAACGCCTCGAGGGCGTCGATGTGCGTGGTGCCGATGATCGGGTCGCCGCCGATGCCGACACCGGTCGAGAAACCGATGTCACGCAGCTCGTACATCATCTGGTAGGTCAGCGTGCCCGACTTCGACACGAGACCGATCGGGCCGGCACCGGTGATGTCGGCCGGGATGATGCCCGCGTTCGACTTGCCGGGGCTGATCACGCCGGGGCAGTTCGGCCCGATGATGCGGGTCTTGTTGCCCGTCGCGACCGCGTGCGCCCAGAAGTAGGCCGAGTCGTGCACCGGGATGCCCTCAGTGATCACCACGGCGAGCGGGATCTCGGCGTCGATCGCCTCGATGACCGCGTCCTTGGCGAACTTCGGCGGCACGAAGATGACCGAAACGTCGGCGCCGGTCTCCTTGATGGCCTCCTCGACCGTGCCGAACACGGTGAGGTCCTTGCCCTCGACGGAAACGGTCTGGCCTGCCTTGCGGGCGTTGACGCCACCCACGATGTTCGTGCCGGACTTCAGCATCTTGGTCGCGTGCTTCATGCCCTCGGAGCCGGTGAGCCCCTGGACGATGACCTTGCTGTTCTCGTTGATGAAGATCGACATCTCACGCACCTGCCGCGGCGAGCTCGGCGGCCTTGTCGGCCGCGTTGTCCATTGTGTCCACCACGGTGACCAGCGGGTGGTTCGCGTCGGCCAGGATCTGGCGACCCTCGATGACGTTGTTGCCGTCCAGCCGCACGACGAGCGGCTTGGTGGCCTCGTCGCCCAGGATCTTCAGCGCCTCGACGATGCCGTTCGCGACCGCGTCGCAAGCGGTGATGCCGCCGAAGACGTTGACGAAGACGCTCTTCACGTCGGTGTCGTTGAGGATGACGTCCAGTCCGGCCGCCATGACCTCGGCCGAGGCGCCGCCGCCGATGTCGAGGAAGTTGGCGGGCTTGACGCCGCCGTGCTTCTCGCCCGCGTAGGCCACGACGTCCAAAGTGGACATCACGAGGCCCGCGCCGTTGCCGATGATGCCGACCTGGCCGTCGAGCTTGACGTAGTTGAGGTCCTTGGCCTTGGCCTTCGCCTCGAGCGGGTTCTCCGCGTCCTTGTCGACCAGGGCCTCGTGGCCCGGCTGACGGAACGAGGCGTTCTCGTCGAGGGTGACCTTGCCGTCGAGGGCGATGATCTTGTCCTGCGGGTCACGGACCAGCGGATTGACCTCGACCAGCGTCGCGTCCTCGGAGACGAAGGTCTCCCAGAGCTTCACGACGACGTCGGCGGCCTCGTCGACCACGTTCTCCGGGAACTTGCCCGCGGTCAGGATCTCGACGGCCTTCGCCTTGTCGACACCGATGATCGCGTCGACCGGGATCTTCGCGAGCGCTTCGGGACGCTCGACGGCCAACTGCTCGATCTCCACGCCACCTTCGGCCGAAGCCATCGCGAGGAAGGTGCGGTTCGCACGGTCCAGCAGGAAGGAGAAGTAGTACTCCTCGGCGATGTCCGAGGCTTCGGCCACCAGCACGCGACGCGTGATGTGACCCTTGATGTCGAGACCGAGGATCGCCTCGGCCTTTTCCGCGGCCTCGTCCGGCGTCTGGGCCAGCTTGACGCCGCCGGCCTTGCCGCGGCCGCCGGTCTTGACCTGCGCCTTGATGACGACCTGGTTGCCGATCTTCTCGGCGGTGGCCTTGGCTTCTTCGGGGGTGTTTGCCACGGCACCCGGCAGAACCGGTACTCCGTGGGCGGCGAAGAGATCCCTCGCCTGGTATTCGTAGAGGTCCACTACTCCAGTCTCCTGACGACACGCCACTGTGGTGGTCCGTTGCCGGACCGCGCTGTCGGACCAGTCGAGGTTAGCGACCTGCGCAGAAGCCGGGGACTCCGCATCTGGTGAAGTCGGTCACCGTACGCGGTCAGACGGTGTTTCCACGGTGTGAGACCGCACACCGGAGACCCAGTTCGCCGCCTCTTCCAGGCTTTCGAAGGCGTTTTCGAACTCGCCTGCGCCGTTACCGACCGCGAAGAGAAGGACGTCGGGGAGCGCTTCGGCGAGCCCTTCCGGCTCACTCGCGCCTCGCACCACGCCGAGGATGTCCGGATCCTCCTGTTCGGCCGTCCGGACCAAGTGGTCGAGGGTGTCGAGGCGCCCGGCGTAGACGACCTCGACGCCGTCGTCACGCAGCACCCTGCCGAGCGCGACCGCCGAACCTTCCTCGACGCCGTACTCGGCCAGCACGACGCGCAGGAGACGACGGGTCACCCGGACCGCCGCGAGCCCGCCACAGCCATCACGCCCGCGACGAGGGAGACGACTGCGGCGCCCAGCGCGAGCCAGAACCCGATCCCGGCCGACGCGCCCTCGTATTCCGACCCGACGAGCGGCAGTTCCGCCGCGCGCAGGCCGAGCACCAGCGCGGCACCGGCCAAGGCGGCCGCGGCCGCGATCGGGCGTGAGCGCACGACGAGCGCGTACAGGCCGAGGACGACCGCGAGCGCGCCGAGCAGGCCCCACGACGCCGCGCCGAAGTCCGACCACAGGCCTGGAGCGGTATAGCCGGGCGCGATGAACACCGGCGTGCCGAACGCCGCGATCGCCAGCACCGCCGCGGCGACGACCGGGGAGAGCACGGTGCCGTTCGCCCGCGAGCCGTCCAGCCCGGTGTCCATCGCGGCGTCGTCGGTGACGTCACGTTCCACGACCCCGGTGATCACCGCGGCGAGCGCGGCGACGGCCGCCAGCGCGAGCGCGACGAACGTCCAGGTGACGCCCGGGCCCGCCGAGTAGCCGACCTTGTCCGGCGACGGCAGCGGGAGATCGACGCCGAACAGCGCCGGGTCGACCGCCTTGTCCTCCGTCACGGACAAAGCCGCGCTCAGGACGCCCGCGCCCGCGAGGACGACACCCGCCCACGTGGCCGCGACGACTCCCCTGGCGAACGGCGAAAGCCGTGGCACGAAGACGAACAGCGCGGGTACGGCGAGCGCGACGGCGGCGCCGAGCAGCAGCCAGCGCGCCGGTGTCTCGGGGACGGGCGTCGGGCCGTTGGCCTTCAGCACCGGTGTCAGCGCGCCCGCGACCGCCGCCGCGGCGGCGAGCAGCGCCAGCCCGCCGGTGGCCAGCCGCCACCAGAACAGCCCGGGCAGCCTGGCCTCGCCCGCCAGGTCACCGGTAGCCGCCTCGCCCGCTTCCTCGACGTCGAACCGGGTGAAGGCCAGCCCGAGCAGCGCCAGGCCCGCGACGGTCACCAGCACCGAACCCGGCGCGACCGAGAGCCGGTCCACGACCAGTCCCGCGGCCACCGGCGGCACCCCGACCGCCAGCGCCGCCAGCCCGGCACCGGCGAACCCGCCCTTGCCGACCCCGGCCGAGGGCGAACTGACCGCCACGAGCACGGTCAACGGAAGCAGGGCCGCGAGCAGCAGGTATCCGGCCATCGCGACCGTCGGCCCCTCGAAGGCGTTCTTCGCCAGGAGGTACGCGTTGCCCGAACCGAGCGGTGCGAGCAGCAGGCCGATCCCGCCCACCACGCCGAGCACCGGCCCGAGCAGCCGCCAGCGGCGGCGTCCGTCGAGTTCGCCCGCCAGTTCCGCCTCGTCGCGGGCGGTCCCCGCGGCGAACGCCCCGGCGGCGAGCGTGAGGAGGTGGCCCCCCACCAGCGGCCACAGTCCCGGCCCGGCCGGAGGCAGTGCGAGCAGACGGTCGGCGAGGAACAGCTCCGGACGCGCGGCGAGGGATCCGTCCGCGAGCAGTTGCAGGTCCAGCAGCAACCGCCCGGGCGCGAGCGCCGTCAGTCCCAGCACCAGCCCGGCCGTGAGCCCCGGACGTCCGGTCACCAGGGCGTAGACCACGGCCACCGCGGGTGCCAAGGCCAGCACGACCAGCAACGGCCCGGCGGCGAAACCGGGCGAACCACCCCGGACGGCGGGCAGCAGCGCGCCGACGGCCAGCGCGACCGCACCGGCCGACACCAGCCCCGCCGACAGCAGGAGCGCTCGCGGGCGGGCGCCCGGTTCGCTCCGGAATGGTTCGGCGGAAGCGGTCCCGGGGACGGCCTGCCCGGTGGAGTCCGCGGGTGCCGAAGTCACTGCGGATTCGTCACCGGGGTGCCGTGAGCGCGAAGTCATCGACGGCGACGCTAGCAAGCCGGGTTCGCGGGGGCCCGCCAGCAGGGGCGCCGCAGATCTCACCAGCGCTCAGCGGCACTCGAAGGCGCTCAGTTGCGCTCAGTGGCGCTCACGGAGGGCCTCAGCGGAGGCAGAGAGCGGGTAAACCTCCTTCAACATCACCGGGCAACCGGTTATTTCCCTCGTTTGCCTCCTTTCCGACCCTCCGGTACCCCCGAATGGCCGCATGATCTTGTAACGCAAATCACAAGGTTACGAGTAAACCTCAGCTAACTTTGGGTGATATTCACTGGACAACGGCCAGATCGGCGTCGCCTGATCGGCCGAGGGCGCGACCAAATCTTGCTGACCGGGGTGCCGCTTCGTTACTGTCCCCTGGTCCCCATTACAGTCAGATCACGAATGAGAGCGTCGAACGAACCACCCCCGAGGTCGTTCACCGGGTTCCCCCGCCCGGGCTCTTGATCCGACTCCCCGAACATGGAAGGCCCCGTCTTGGCTTCACACCGCTCCCCCGGCGGCCAAGCTCCTTCCCCGGCGCTCGAGAACGCACTCGATGGTGCGGTCGTTCGCGTCCGGGGCTCGCACCGACTGTCGCCCCCGTCCTCGGCCCTCCGCGGTCGTGTCGTGGTCGCGGCCGTCGCCGCCGGCGCCTTCGCGGCCGCCGCTGCCGGGCAGACCCTGAAGTCCGTTTCGGAATCCTCCGACGCCGCCGTCACCCCGCTGGCCAGCACCCAGGACGCGAGCGCCTCGTTCGCCCTCGGTGGCGGAGCCACTGGTGGCGCCCCCGAGTTGCTGCCGACCAGCCAGTCTGCGAACGCCTCGGCCGAGGCCCAGAAGCTCTCGGACAGCAACAGCATCACCCAGGCCCGCGTGAAACGTGAGGCCGAAGCGGCCCGCAAGGCCGAAGAAGAGGCCAAGCGCCCCAAGACCTGCATGCCCACCAAGGGCACCTTCACCTCGGGCTTCGGCGCCCGGTGGGGCACGAGCCACCTCGGCATCGACCTTGCGGCCCCGATCGGCACGCCGATCGTCGCGGCCTCCGACGGCACGGTCATCGAAGCGGGTCCGGCCAGCGGTTTCGGCCTCTGGGTCAAGGTCCAGCTCTCCGACGGCACGGTCCACGTCTACGGCCACATGAACTCGTTCTCCGTCCGCGAAGGCCAGAAGGTCAAATGCGGTGAGGAGATCGCCGAGGTCGGCAACCGCGGCCAGAGCACCGGCCCGCACCTGCACTTCGAGGTGTGGCAGAACGGCACGAAGAAGATCGACCCGCGCCCGTGGCTCGCCGCCCGCGGCGTCAACGTCGGCTGATCGAGCCTCTATTCCTCTCACCACACCGGTGACCACGCCCGATGCAAGGGCACGCCGGGCAATGACGCTCTGGCGTGCCTTCAGGACCTCCGCTCCGCCCGTTTCGGGCACAAGGGAACGTCGTAGGTCCTTCGCGGTGGAGCGAGTTCGGTTTTCCAGGCCTTCAAGAGCCTCATACGATGCCGTCGCGCGGTCTTCGGACGAAGTACCCCACGGCCACCTGCCACACCGTGCAGAGCCCTGCCGGGCGCCGTCTGACCGGCGGCCATCCGACGAACACTCCCCGGGAAGAATCCCGGTACCCGGCTGACCGCGGCCCGAACAACCATCGCCGCGCGTGCCCGCATACGACACACCGTCCGACCCCGTCCGGTTCGTGCATCCGCAGTAACGCGCGCCAGGCCGCGACCAGCCTGAGCACTTCCGGCGGTTCCGGACCCCGATCCGGCCCCGCCCCTTCTTCAACACCCCGCAAGTACTCAAGTACCCCAGCGGCGAGAACCCCAAACAGGACCCCGTCCACACCGTGCGCCCCCTCCCTGATCGGGGGACGCCGGCCTGCCCGGCATACCCCAGCGCATCGAACTCGTGTTCGATGGCACAGGTATACGGGAGGGGTCCGACAGTTTTCGGACGCGGCGGCGAAACCGCAGGTCAGAGTTAAAGTTTGACCATCGGCACGCTGCCGATGAGCATCAGCCGCACCTTGCCGGCGGCGCCGAAGTCGATCGTCGCGGTGGCTCGCGGGCCCGCTCCGTCGCAGGCGAGGACGGTCCCGAGCCCGTACTTGTCGTGGCTGACCCTGTCGCCGACGTCGAGCTTGAGCGCGACGGTGTCCTTCCAGCCCTTGCCGAACGGGCTCGTACCCGTCGACCTCGACGGCGACGCGGAGCCGCCACCACGACTTCCCCAGGTCGTCGCGGCCCGCGGCGAACCGCCCGACGAACCGAACCCGCCGGAGGACGACGACGGCGCGAGCCTGCGCCAATCGACCAGTTCGGCGGGAAGTTCGTCGAGGAACCGCGAAGCCGGGTTCATCTGCGGCTGGCCCCAGGCTGAGCGCACCATCGAGCGGGAGACGTACAGCCGCTTCCTGGCACGCGTGATCGCGACGTAGGCGAGACGGCGTTCCTCGGCCAGTTCGGTCGGGTCACCGAGCGCGCGCATATGCGGGAAGATCCCGTCTTCCCAACCGGTACAGAAGACGACGGGGTACTCGAGGCCCTTCGCGGTGTGCACGGTCATCAGCGTGACCACACCCGCGTCGTGCCCGTCGCCGTCATCGCCGCCGTCGGCCGCGGGAATCGAGTCCGCGTCCGCCACCAGCGAGACCCGCTCCAGGAACGCGGGCAGCGAACCCGGTTCCGGCACGCCTGGGTCCGCCTCTGGGAGTTCGCCGTCCGGACCGGCGACCTCGGCGGTGAACTCGGTGAATTCCCGCGCGACGGTGACGAGTTCCGTCAGGTTCTCCACCCGCGAGGCGTCCTGCGGGTCGTCGGACTCCTCGAGTTCCACCCGATAGCCCGTGCGCTCCAGGACCGCTTCGAGGATGTCGGCGACTTCGGCGCCGCTCTCGGCGATTTCGCCGAGTTCGTCCAGCAGCTCGACGAAACCGGTGATGGCCTTGGCGCTACGCGGGTTCAGCAGCGGCACCTCACCGTTGACGGCGCCGCGCAACGCTTGCGCGAACGAGATGCGCTCCCGCTCGGCGTACGTCGCGATGACCGCTTCGGCGCGATCGCCGATGCCGCGTTTGGGGACGTTCAGGACGCGGCGCAGGCTCACCGTGTCCTCCGGGTTCGCCAGCACCCTCAGATACGCCAGCATGTCCCGGACCTCGCGCCGTTCGTAGAACCGCACGCCGCCGACGACCTTGTAGGGCAGGCCGAGGCGGATGAAGATCTCTTCGAAGACGCGCGACTGGTTGTTGGTGCGGTAGAAGACCGCGACGTCGGAGTAGTCCGCTTCGCCCTTGTCCGCCAGCGCGTCGATCTCACCCGCGACGAACGCCGCCTCGTCGTGCTCGTTGTCCGCGACGTAGCCGACGATCTTCTCGCCGTCGCCGGAATCGGTCCACAGCCGCTTCGCGCGCCTGTTGGGGTTGCGCGCGATGACCGCGTTCGCCACCGACAGGATCGTCTGGGTCGAGCGGTAGTTCTGTTCCAGCAGCACGGTCCGCGCGTTCGGGAAGTCGCGTTCGAATTCCTCGATGTTGCGGATGGTCGCGCCGCGGAAAGCGTAGATCGACTGGTCCGCGTCACCCACGACACACAGCTCGGCCGGGTCGATCCCGGCCTCGTTCGCCTCGGTGCCGACCAGTTCGCGGATCAGCGTGTACTGCGCGTGGTTCGTGTCCTGGTACTCGTCGACCAGTACGTGCCGGAACCGCCGCCGGTAGTACTCGGCGACGTCCGGGAAGGTCTGCAGGAGTTCGACCGTCCGCATGATGAGGTCGTCGAAGTCGAACGCGTTGGCCTGGTTCAGCCGCCGCTGGTACTCGACGTAGACCTCGGCGACCCGGCGTTCGAGATCGTTGCCCGCGTCGGCGACCGCTGTGTCCGGGTCGATCAGCTCGTTCTTGAGGTTCGAGATGTGCACGGCGAGGGTGCGCGGGGCGTACCGCTTGGGGTCGATGTCGAGATCACGGGCGACGAGCGTGATGAGCCGCTTCGTGTCGTCCGAGTCGTAGATGGAGAAACTCGACGACATCTCCAGCGTTTTGGCCTCACGGCGCAGGATCCGCACGCACATGGAGTGGAACGTCGACACCCACATGGCGTTGGCGCGGCGGCCGACGAGGTCGCTCACCCGCTCCCGCATCTCCGCGGCCGCCTTGTTGGTGAACGTGATCGCCATGATCTGGCCGGGATGCACGTCCCGCTCGGCGAGCAGGTACGCGATCCGCCTGGTCAGCACCCTGGTCTTGCCCGAACCCGCGCCCGCGACGACCAGCAGCGGCGCGCCCGCGTGGGTCACGGCCTCGCGCTGCGCCGGGTTCAGGTCGTCGAGCAGGTCCGCGTGCCGTGGCTTGGCCGGGCCGTCCGCTGGGAGATCGAAGAGGGTGTTCATCGCCGGTCCACGCTACAGCGCCGGGCGTAGGCGCTGTTGTCGCCTGCCGTCCGACGCGCGTGCGGTGTTCGCGGCGGAGGATCGGATGCCATGGACACCAACGGAATTCCCTCCCGGCTCAGGGCCGCCGACACCGACCGCGAGCGGATCGCCTCGCTCATCCAGGCCGCCGGTGGCGAAGGCCGTCTCACTCTCGAAGAAGTAGAAGACCGGCTCAGCGCCGTGTATTCCATCAAGTACACGGACGAACTCGCCACGCTCACCTCGGATCTGCCGAAACCCGCGCCGAAGCGGCGCCAGGCCGCCTTCGGGCATCCGGCGGTGCGGGTCCACCTGGCGGTCGCCGTGGTGCTTTCGGTGCTGCTGATCGTCCGCTGGACGGTTTCGGAGGTGCCGTTCTTCTGGCCGGCGATGCCGATGTTCTGGCTGGCCATGAGCGTCCTGGTGCACGCGTGTGTCCGTGGGGCACGGCGCCGCTTCGAGCGGGAGGACGGCTTCGCTGTGGCATAATGATCGGTATGCGGCACCACGCGATGCGATTTTTCTACGGGAACCGGACTCCGGCTCCCGTGATCGCATAGTGCCTCACTGCCATCACCCGAAGCCCCGGAGTCCTCGGACCCCGGGGCTTTACGCTGTTCCGGGGGCCAGCAGGGAATCCGGACCGAAGAGAGGTCCCGATGGACACCACAGCCGAAGAACCCACCGCCACGGCCGAAGAGATCGGTGAGCTCCGCCAGGAGATCGACTGGCTCGACGGCGAGATCCTGCGGCTGGTGAAACGCCGCGTCGAGGTCTCCAAGACGATCGGCGCCGCCAGGATGGCGGCGGGCGGCACCCGGATCGTCTACAACCGCGAGATGGACGTGCTGGCGCGCTACCGCGAACTCGGGCCGGAGGGACGGCAGCTGGCGATGGCGCTCCTGAACCTGGGCCGGGGGAGGCTCGGCCGCTGACCCCCGCTTCCAGGTCCACGGCGCCCGGAGCGCGTTTAGCCCGCTAAACGCGCGCCCCAGATTCCTGCGGCGCCGGAGCGCGTTTAGCCCGCTAAACGCGAAGCGACCACTCCCGCCCGCCTGCGGTGGTTCAGGGGCGCGCAGGGCGGCGAAGGCCTAGTTACTTGCGCCTGGCGCAAGCAAGGGGCCCTTCATGTACTTCACGTACTCGGAACGCGTCTAGCCCGCTAAACGCGAAACGACCACTTCCACCCGCCTGCGGTGGTACAGGGGCGCGCAGGGCGGCGAAGGCCTAGTTACTTGCGCCTGACGCAAGCAAGGGAACCTTCATGTACTCCACGTACTCGGAACGCGTCTAGCCCGCTAAACGCGAAACGACCACTTCCACCCGCCTGCGGTGGTACAGGGGCGCGCAGGGCGGCGAAGGCCTAGTTGCTTGCGCCTGACGCAAGCAAGGGACCCTTCATGTACTTCACGTACTCGGAGCGCGTTTAGCCCGCTAAACGCGAAACGACCGCTTCCACCCCCGTGCGGTGGTTCAGGGGCGTGCAGGTGGCGAAGGCCTAGTTGCTTGCGCCTGACGCAAGCAAGGGACCCTTCATGTACTTCACGTACTCGGAACGCGTCTAGCCCGCTAAACGCGAAGCGCCAGCGTCACGATCGCGTGCCGTGAGGTGAAACTCAGGGTGTTCCCCGAGCCACGGCGGCTCACGACAGGGCAAACTGGACACATGATTAACCTCATCGCCGTCGTGATCGCGATCGCCGGCGTGCTCGCCGCGCTGGGCCATCTCGGGTATCTCGCCATGTTGAACAATGCGGCGGGTAAGCGTGCGGGCGGTACGCCCATCGCGCAGTACGTCAAGTCGCGTTGGCCGATCGCAGCGGGTACCACTGCCGCCTCACTGTTCGCCTGGTTGCTCACTAGTGGGGGAACGACGCTCGACATCATCGCCATCTTGCTTGCAGCGGGTAGCGGAATCACGGCCACCAAGGCCCTGCAATCGACCCAGCAGAAGTACCGCAGCGGTAACTGACCGCCCTCACCTGCACGAACAGCACCGCGTTACGTCACCAAGCCCGTTCGGCCGCGCCCGACCGAGTGAAACATCTGCAACTTGCAGAGTGGGTGAAGACTTGCGGGTGTCGAGCTTTTAGTGTGGCTCTCGTGAGGACCCTTGCGTCTGGGTCGGGCGATGCCCGAACGACGCGCGGGGGCGAGAGCCCCGCGCGTCCACAGTCGCATGCGCGTGCATTTGCTCACGAGAGTGCCCGGGAGTCTGCAAGCGAGGGATCCCGTGAAACCGCTGCTCTGTTCGGCTTAACCGGTGTCACATCGCCGTCAGGGACGGCCCGCGAGGGGGTCGCTCGGACATGAACGGCTGGGTGGAACACCAGGGACGGACCGGACGGGACGGCGCCGCGCACTCGGGCCGCCACCGGGCGGGCGGCAGCGAGGGCTGGACCCCGCCCGTGCCGCCGCGGCGGCAGCGTCCGACCGGGCACGGGCATCACGCGCACAGCGAGTTCGCCCCGCCCTCCACCGGTTCCCTTCCCCTGCCGCCACCGCGGAACAGGAGGGCACCGAGCCCCGGCTACGCCTCATCGAGCGGCAGCCTGCCGCTCCCCCAGCCCGCTCGCGAGGTACCCGTGGAACGCCTGGCCCACGTCGAGGTCTCGTTCACCGAACCCGTCCGGCCTTCCGCCGAAGAACGGCGTGCGAAGGCCGCCCAGCGCACGAAGGTGACACTGGCCGCGCCCGCCCCCCGCCGCCCCGAACCGGTGGAGACCGAGCTCGACGACGATGACGTCCGGGTCTACCTCGCCCCGCCGGTCGACGGCCTGAGCACCTTCGACCTCGGTTCGGTGCCCGCCTCGGTGACCCCGCCCAAGACTTGGCGCAAGGCCGCCTGGTTCGCCGCGGCCGCGTCCGCGCTGGTCGTCGTCGGCCTGCTGTTCGCCGGTTCGTTCCTGGTCGGCAAACCCGCCCCGGAGCAGCAGAGCCAGGGCGGCTGGCCCGGTTACCGCGGCGGCAGCCCGCTGACCAACGAAGGCGTCGCCGCCGACCCGGCCACTCCGCCACAGGGTGGCGCCGCGGGCAACCCGTCCGGTTCCGCGACCGACTCCGCCACCCAGGACGACCGCAGTTCCGCCAATTCGGGCACCTCCTCCTCCGACAGCGAGACCGCCGATACCAGCGGGTCGCGGCCCGGCTCGGGCGGACCGGTCACGAGCGGTCGGCCCGCCCCGTCGTCGAGCGACCGGCCGCACAAGCCGCCGGTCATGCCCGCCGACCGCACCACCACGACGGCCCCCTGGTACGCGTCGCAGCCGGACGCGCAGGCGATGGGCGATAACTCCGAAGTCTTCCTCAACACCGTGACCACCGACCCCCACGAAGCCTCCTCCGTCACCTCCGGCGGCCTGCGCGAAGAAGGCGCGCAGGGCCTCCGTGAGCGCTACGCCGACGTCGCCTACTTTGAGGTGAAGAAGGTCAGCATCGACCAGCGCCGCGGCGTCACGGTCAACACCGTCGAGGTCACTCACAAAGACGGGACGAAGACCATGGAGCAGCGCACGCTGACCTTCGGTGACGACAACAAGATCATCGACGACGGCATGTAGGTGTCCTCGCACGTGCAAGTGTCTTGTTCCTCTGCACGTGCGGTGCGGCGAGCGGCTGTCCCTGCTCCGGGTGGGTGACCTAAGCTGCCGTTCGTCGTATCGCGACGGCATTCCGGCGATAGAGCCTGGCCGCGGACCGTCTCCACAGGGTTACCTGACGACAGCAGGGTCCGCACCGTTCAGAAGACGGCCGCGCGGACCGAAGGCGCCGGCCGAACGGCCCAGCGCCTGCCCCGGACCAGAGCGAGGAATTTCGTGCTTGATCGACAGCGCATACGGCGTGAGGACGCCGTACGTGTCGAGGACGTCATCCCGGAAGAGATCCTGAACGACACCCGCGTCGACCGCGAGTACCTCGAGCAGGTCTTCCGCGAGCCGCAGAAGTTCGTTCCCGCCCGCACCCGTGAAGAGCCGTCGCCGCGGCCCGAGCCCGAAGAGGAGCCGGAAAGCCGCGCCGCCCGGAGGGCCAAGCTGGCAGGCCTGGTCGCCGCCGGGCTGCTGGTCGCGGGCGCCGTCGTCACCGCGGGCGTGCTCGCGGGCGCCCAGCGGCAGGGTCCGGTGCCGGGCGCCGCAGCGCCCGAGGTGATGAGCGGAGCCGCCGCGCTCGGCGGGCTCGCCGTCCCGGACGCCGCCGAACCGCGGCAGAAGCAGGCGGCGCCGACGTCGTCGCCGGGCACCAGCACGACGGCCCAGCCGCCTTCGGGCACCGGCGCGGGTTCGGTCCCGCGGCCGGGTTCGGCGACCAGTGGCACCAGTTCGCAGTCGGTCGCCAAACCGGCCGCGATCAGCACGGCCGAGGGCAAGATCGACGCGGTCCGGAAGTTCTACCGGACCGTCGACGCCGACCCCTACGGCGCGATGTCGCTGCTCACGCCGGTGCTGGCCGGCTCCGAAGCCGGCAGGCTGATCCAGGCGTGGAGCGCCATGGACGCCATCCAGATCCAGGACATCCGGGAGCAGGCCGACGGCACGGTCCTCGCCGTGGTGACCATGCGCAATCCGGACGGCGGCCTGGTGCGGGTCACGCAGGTGCTGGAATTCGCCGACGAGACGACGGGTCTGATCACCGACGCCCGGCTGCTGTCCGCGCAGCACATGTGACGGACACCCGGCGTGAAACAGCCCTCTACCCAGGGCGATCGGAGCGTACCGCGTGTGTGTGCGCAGAGTGAGGGCCTAGCCTTGTCACGAGTCGGTCTCGGAAAAGCCGGCACACAGACCACTACATGTGCATACGCTCCAACGCTGTGGCGCGCTGAAGGCCGCACCGCGTGCGCGGACCACTCCGCGACGTGAAGACGGAGCCCAAAGGGAGGTCGCGTGAGCGACGAGGGTCGCCTGGTCGCCGGTCGATATCGCATCGCCGGGCGGATCGGCACGGGCGCGATGGGTGCCGTCTGGCAAGCGCACGACGAGGTACTCGGCCGCACGGTGGCGATCAAGCAGTTGCTGCTGCAGCCCGGCCTCGAGGCTCACGACGCCGAGGACGCCCGCCAGCGCACGATGCGTGAAGGCCGGATCGCGGCCCGGCTGCACCACCCGAACGCCATCTCGGTGTTCGACGTCGTCACCGACGACAACGGGCAGCCGTGCCTGATCATGGAATACCTGAACTCCACCAGTCTCGCCCAGGAGTTGCAGGAGCACCGGACGCTGCCACCGATCGAGGTGGCCAGGATCGGCGCGCAGGTCGCGGCGGCGCTGACCGAGGCGCACGCGGTCGGCATCGTGCACCGGGACATCAAACCCGGCAACATCCTGCTGGCGCCCAACGGCACCGTGAAGATCACCGACTTCGGCATCTCGCGGGCCAAGGACGACGTCACGGTCACGAAGACCGGGATGATCGCCGGAACCCCCGCCTACCTGGCGCCCGAGGTGGCCATCGGCGGAGACCCGGGCCCCGAGTCCGACGTCTTCTCGCTCGGCTCGACGCTCTACGCGGCCTGCGAAGGCCAGCCGCCGTTCGGCCTCAGCGAGAACACGCTGAGCCTGCTGCACGCGGTCGCGGCGGGGCAGATCATCCCGCCGCGCCAGTCCGGCCCGCTCGCCAGCGTGCTGGCCGTGCTGCTGCACCCGGAGATCCGGCACCGGCCCACCGCCGAAGAATGCGAAGAACTCCTCGCCGCTGTCGCACGGGGTGAAACGCCGCTGGGCGGTCCCTCGGACGACACCGTGCTCGCCGCCCCCGTCGCGGGCGCGCTCGCGGGTGCCGGGGCGACCCAGGCCCTCGACAGCGAAGCCGCCGGGCACTCGGGCTCGCTCCTCGACGAGCAGGCCGCCGCGGGTCCGTACTACGACGACGAGGACGACTTCCACCAGCCGGCCGCGTCCAGGTACCCGGAAGAGGACTACGACGGGTACGACAACTACGACGAGACGGCGTTGCTGTCCGAACGTGGCAACCCGGGCGGCCCGACGCCCACGCGCGCCGTCCCGGTGCCCGCGGGCGACTACGACGACCATTACGACGACCCGCCGCCGCCTCCCCCGCCGCCGCCCACCCGGGCGAAGACCAGCCCGGTGAACGAGGATGACGACGAGAAGCCCGGCGCGTGGAAGAAGCCCGCGATCATCGGCGGTGTCGTGGTCGTGGCGCTGGCCGCGCTGGGTTTCTGGCTGCTGAGCCCGAACAACCCGGAGTCGCCCGCGCAGGTGGGGAACTCCTCGACGAAGCCGCCCCCGTCGGCGACGTCTTCGGCTCCCGAGACCACGGAATCGCCGACGGAGACGCAATCGGCCGAGCCGCCCAAGGAGACGGCGTCTTCGCCGAAGAAGACTTCGACGAAGGCGACTCAGACGGACGAGCCGGATCGGCCGACCACACCGAAGCCGACCCCGAAGCCGACCCCCACGCCGACTCCGACGAAGACGCCGACACCCACTCCGTCCGACACACCGACACCACCGGTCTCGACCCCGGCCGGAGCATGATCCGAGGCTGCAATTGAGTTCTGAAGGTTCCATCGTCGGCGGCCGGTACCGCCTGGACCAGCCCATCGGGCGTGGCCGGGCGGGCATCGTGTGGCTGGCGTTCGACACCCGCCTGCTGCGCACAGTCGCGATGAAGCGCATGTACCTGCCCGTCGGCCTGCCGCCGGACCGGGCGGAGCAGGCCAAGGCCGTCGTCATCCAAGAGGGCAAGGACGCGGCCAAGTTCGAGCACGCCACCGCCATCAAGGTCTACGACGTGCTGCCCGACGGGCCGGACGTGTGGCTGGTGATGGAGTACATCCCGTCACGCGGGATGGCGACCTTCCTGGCCGAACACGGCAGGCTGACCCCGGAACAGGCCGCGGCGCTGGGCATCATGCTCGGCCGCGCGCTGGCCGCGATGCACGAGGCCGGGGTGGTACACCGGACCGTCGAGCCGGGCACGGTGCTGCTGGCCGACGACGGCGGCGTGAAGCTCACCGACATCGGCATCACCGGTGGCGGGGCGACTCCGGCGTACCGGGCGCCCGAAGTGGCGCGCGGGGAACCGGCGACGTCGGCGTCCGACGTGTTCTCGCTGGGCGCGACGCTGTACACGGCCGTCGAAGGCGTGCCGCCGTTCGGAGAGGACGGCGAGTCTTCGGAACGGCCGCCGCAGACCGCCGGTCCGCTGGCCGGTGCGCTGCGCAAGATGCTGCGAGCCGAGCCGGACGTGCGGCCGACGATGGCCGACACCGTCCGCTCGCTGGGCGCGATCACCGAGGGGCGGCAGACGGCGTTCATCCCGCCGACCGCGCCCGCCATGCCGACGATGCCCGCCTCGATGCCGGTACCGATGCCGATGCAGCAGGCGCCGCAGCAGCCGGTTCCACCGTTCCCGCAGCACCAGCCGCCGCAGCAGTTCGCACCGCCGCAACAGCAACAGCAGTACGCGCCCGCTCCCGCCGCGGCGAAAGCATCCGACACCCGGAAGTGGCTGATCACGGCGGGCGCGGTGGTGGCGGCGATCCTCATCGGCGCGCTGTTCGCGGAGCTGTTCCTGATCTGAACAGCCAGGCACAGCCTGTCCGTTGAGGGTGGCGGCGGAGCGGGATCCGGGTCAGAGCCGCTCCCGGACCAGGGTCGTCAGTTCGACAGGACGGCTGAGGAACGGGCTGTGGCTCGCCCGCCAGGTCACCCTCGTCTCGCAGCGCGCGGCGAAATGGGCGACCATTTCCGGTGCCAGCGCCCGGTCTTCGGTGCAGATGATGTAGGTGTTCGGAGTGTCCTTCCAGGCCGCGCCCTCAGGCGACTCGTCGAAGATCGTGACGGGCTCCGGACGCAGCAACGCCGTGGCGCGCTCCGCGACGGCGTCCGAGCAGTCGGCGTAAAGGGCTTCGCGGACGGCGGTGCGGTCGAGGTGGGTCATGCCCGCGTCGTCGAAGATCAAGGGCAGCGACTCGGGTTCACGGCCGGTTTCCTCCTTGACGCGCTCGATCCAGTACTGAGCGGTCTCACCGGGTTCGCTGACGATCGCGGCCAGGAGGATCAGGTACGAGACCCCCTGGAGCCCGCCGGCGATCACTCCCCCGTAGGAGTGCCCGAGCACCACCGGTGGTTCGGCCGCTTGGTCGACGATCTCCTGGACGATCCGGGTGGACTCGGCGACCGGGCGCGCGCCTATGTCGGGGACGATGACCTCGACGCCCTCCCTGCGCAGGCGTTCGGCGACGTCGTCGAAATGGGCTGGCTGGTGCCAAGAGCCGTGCAGGATGATCAGGGGACGCACGGAAGTCCTTTCGCCGGCGGGATTCGTGGCTTCCCCGCCAGGTTGTCGACCGCCGGCCCGGCTGTTCAAGCTCAGCCGGTTTTCGTGCCCTCCTGATCAGTCCCGGTTGCCTGTCCGGTCAGGCCGCTTTCGCCGCTTCACCGATCGCGCTGAGGAACCGGCGCACCGCGGGGTGTTCCCTGGCGTGGGCGGCAACGGCGGCGTGGATGGAACGCACCGGGTCGGGACGGCGGACCTTGCGGATGGCGACGCCGGGGTGCGGGGCGCCGAGGCCGAGTTCCGGGATCAGCGCGACCCCGAGCCCGGCGGCCACGAACCCTTGCGCCGTCTGGTAGTCCTCGGATTCGACGACGTGGTTCGGGGCGAATCCGGCCGCGCCGCAGGCGTCGAGCAGGATGTCGCGGCAGGCGCCGGGCAGACCGTCCACGCCGACCCACGGATCCTCCGCGAGTTCGCCGAGATCGAGGACGCGTTTGCGGGCGAGCCGGTGGTTCTTCGGCAGGATCGCGCGGTACGGGTCGTCGAGAAGATGCACGTACTCGACACCCTTGACCCGGGGCATGGCCGTCGGGAGGACGATCATCGCGACGTCGGCCTCGCCCGACTCGATCTCGGGCATCGAATCGTCGGGCTCGACCAGTTTCAGGTCGAGCCGGACACCGGGGAAGTCCCGGCGCAGCGCGGCGACGGCCAAGGGCACCAGCGAGGCACCGGCCGTGGCGAAGTAGCGGATCGCGAGCCTGCCGGTGCGGCCTTCCTTGAGTTCGGTGAGCGCGGCCTCAGCCTTGGCGAGCTGGGTGCTCAGCGTTTCCGCGTGTTCGGACAACAGCGAACCGGCGGGTGTCGGCCGCACGCCGCGTCCGACGCGTTCGAGCAACTCGACACCCGCTTCCCTTTCCAGCGTGGACAATTGCTGGCTGATCGCGGAAGGTGTGTAACCGAGGTTCCTGGCGGCGGCGGTGATCGAACCGCTGCTGATCACGGCTCGGAGGACCTGCATGCGGCGGACGTCCAGCATGGTCGGAATCTTACAGTTCTTCTTAAGACTCCCTGCAGTTATTTTCGCTTGTCCTTACGCGTCGGCGCGGTGAAGCTGAGCCGGTACTTAAGGAGGACTGGGTGGGCGAGACGAAGACCCTGCTGCGGATCGGCGCGCTGGCGCTCATGTGGGGATCGAGTTTCTTCTGGATCAAACTGGGGCTGGGCGCGTTCTCCCCGGTGCAGCTGGTGCTGGCGCGGGTGGTGCTCGGCGCGGCGGTGCTGATCGGGCTCTGCTATTTCGGCCGGGACCGGCTGCCGACGGGACGGCGGATCTGGGGGCACCTCGCCGTCGCGGCGTTCTTCCACAACGCGCTGCCGTTCCTGCTGTTCGCGTGGGGTGAGCTGACCGTCGACTCGGGGATCACCGGGGTGCTGAACTCGACGACGCCGCTCTGGGTGCTGCTGGCCGCGCCGATGCTGGGCACGCGGACGAAGATGACCGCGCTGCGGGTCACCGGGCTGATCGCCGGCCTCGCCGGGATCCTGTTGATCTTCGCGCCGTGGGAAGCCTCCGGGCTGCTCAGCTGGGGTGCGCTGGCATGTCTCGCGGCGGCCGCGAGTTACGGGTTCGCGTTCGTCTACGAGGGCAAGTACCTGACCGGCACCGGCGACTCGCCGATGTCGCTGGCGGGCGGGCAGATGCTGCTCGCGACCGGGTTCCTGCTGCTGGCGATGCCGATGGGTGGCTTCGAACCGGTGCGTCTGAGCACCGGCGCCGTCGTCGCGGTCGTGGTACTGGGGATCGGGTCGACCGGGATCGCGTTCGCGCTGAACTACCAGCTCCTCGCGAGTGAAGGCGCCGTCGCGGCGTCGATCGTCGGGTATCTGCTGCCGGTGGTTTCGGTGCTGCTGGGGGCGGTGTTCCTGGCCGAGCCGCTGAACTTCCGGGTGATCGCGGGGATGGTCGTCGTGCTGGGCGGCGTCGCGCTGACCCGGCTGCGCCCGAGGGAGCGGGGGACCTTTGCTACCGCCCCGGTGGTGGAGCGGCCCCTCGCGACCGCCAGGGAGGCGCCCTGACCCGCGTTTAGCGGGCTGATCGCGCTCCGCCCGCCAGGCACCTCCCTGGACCGGCGCGGCGACTTTCGCGGGCTAAGTGCGACGCGGCGGGGCCTGGGGGCTCACCGGATCGCGATTAGCCCGCGAAAGTCGCCACGATCTCCGGATCGCGATTAGCCCGCTAAAGGCGACACGCGTCAGAGTGCGGAGACGACGAGCAGGGCGGCCATGACCAGCTCCACCCAGAAGTACAGCCAGCTCGGATAGAACCGCTCGGGCCGCTCCGCGAACCGGGCGACCAGCCGCCCGAGCGCCATCCCGGCGAGCGCGACGGCCACCGCGATCGCGGCGCCCCGCTGGATCCCGCCGACGTCGAAGGCCGCGAAACCGAGCAGCACGGCGATCGCCACCCCGAAACCGCCGTAGACCGCACGCACCTCGGTCCGCGCGGTCGCGGAGTCCAGCGTGATCCCGAACGGCCGGATCAGCCGCCCCGGCGCGGCGAGCCCCAGCAGTCCCATCCCCAGGAAGAACACGGCCACCAGGCCGATGAGAACAGGCGCCACCTAAACGAGACGCCGGTCGGAAGCCCAGCGCGAAAGCTCGTACCGATTCGAAAGCTGCGTCTTCCGCAGAACGCTCGACACGTGCGTCTCGACGGTCTTCACCGAGATGAACAGCTCCGACGCGATCTCCTTGTACGCGTACCCGCGCGCGAGCAGCCGCAGCACGTCGCGCTCCCGCGGGGTCAGCAGGTCGAGGTCCGGGTCGCTGATCGGCGCGGAACCCGGCCGGTCGGCGAACGCGTCGAGCACGAACCCGGCCAGCCGCGGTGAGAACACCGCGTCACCGTCGGAGACCCGCACGACGGC
This sequence comes from Amycolatopsis coloradensis, assembly GCF_001953865.1. GTDB lineage: Bacteria > Actinomycetota > Actinomycetes > Mycobacteriales > Pseudonocardiaceae > Amycolatopsis > Amycolatopsis coloradensis. The sequence goes on along the minus strand of NZ_MQUQ01000012.1, from coordinate 116,355 downwards.
GCGCACGAGTTCCTTCGACGAGATCGTCTTCGTGACGTAACCACGCGCCCCGGCACGGATCACGGCAATCACGTCCTCCGCGGCGTCGGAGACCGACAGCGCGAGGAAAACGACGTCCGGCAACTCCGGGCGGATCCGGCGCAGCACCTCGGCGCCGCCGCCGTCCGGCATATGCACGTCGAGCAGCACGACCTGCGGTTTGGTCCGCGCGATCCCCGCGACCGCCTCGGCGACCGAGCCCGCCTCACCGACCACTCGCACGTCGTCGGTGATCGAGTCCAGTTCGGTGCGCACGCCTGCCCGGAAGAGCGCGTGGTCGTCGACGAGGAAGACCTTGACCGGTTCCCGCGTCTGCTGGTTCTCCGTCACGATGCTCCCTCGTTCGCCCTGTCGGAGTGAGCATAGCGACCTCACGCCGCGCCCTTCCCCGCCTTGACCGGCATCTCCAGCTGGACCTCGGTTCCCTCACCCGGTGCGGTACGCAGCTTGCACTTGCCCCCGTGCCGTTCCATCCTCCCCCGGATGGAATCGGCGAGACCGTGCCGATCTCCCGGCACGACGTCGGGGTCGAACCCCTTGCCCCGGTCGCGCACGAAAACCGTCACCGAAGTCGGCTCGACCTCGGCATACACGGAGACTTCTTCGACGCCCGCGTGCTTGGCGGCGTTGACGATCGCTTCGCGGGCCGCTTGGACCAGCGCGGTCAGCGGCTCGTTCAGCGTGGCCTCCCCCACGACGACCTGCTGCACCGAAATCGCGAACGCGTCCTCGACCTCGCCGCACGCGGCCGCGAGCACCTCGGACAGCTGCCCGCTGATCGCTTCCTCTTCGGTCTTCTGGCTCTTCCCGTACCCCGTCGGCCCGTACAGCCAGCCGCGCAGTTCACGTTCCTGACCGCGCGCGAGCCTGGCGACCTCACGCGGTGATTCCGCCTGCTTCTGGATCAGCGCGAGCGTCTGCAGGACCGAGTCGTGCAGGTGTGCGGCGATCTCGGCGCGTTCGTCGGTCCGGACGCGGGCGGTGCGCTCGTCGGAGAGGTCGCGGACCAGGCGCAGCCAGAACGGGACGGTCAGCACGGCCACCCCGAACAACGTCGCGATCACCGCGACCAGCGCGAACTTGACCTGGTCGATACTGCCGCTCTGCAAGACCACGACGCCGATACCGGTCATCACCAGCGCGACACCGGCGACGACGCGGACCGCGGCCGACCAGCCACCGCCACCGAGGAAGGCCCCGGCGACACTGCCCTTCGCGCCGAGGCGCCAGCGCCTCCGCTGCGACTCGTCGGCCTCCCGCCAGACGACCGCCGCACCGATCATGGCCAGCGCCAGCGGGATGGCGACCCAGCCGCTGATCAGGCCGGTCAACGTGCCGCTGGCGACGGCGAGGCCGACACCCAGCGCCATCAGGCCGAAAGCCTGCTGCTTCTCCTTCGGCGCGGCCTTCTCCGGCTCGACGTCACCGGTCTGCTGCTGGACGAAGACCCAGAGCAGGCCGTACGCGAGGAGGCCGATGCCGTTCAGCGCGGCCAGCAACGCGAACGCGGTCCGGACCCAGAGCACCTTGACGCCGAGGTGGTCGGCGAGGCCGGCGGCGACACCCGCGATGGCGCGGCCGGAGCGGCGCCGGTACATCTTGGGCGGCTCGAACGGCGCCGGCGACAGGCTGCCGGGCACGGGCACCGGAGTGCGCTCGATGATCGTCGGCTTCACCTGCTCGGCGAGGTCGTTGGGGGCGGATTCCTGCACGTTCCCCATGGTCACATGGAGTGCGGTACTGATCCATCGGGGAAACCCCTGACTCTTCCCGGTGGGGGAAAACTCAGGGGCGTTCCCGGATGTGGCTGGGGTCGCCGGGGCGCATTCTTTGTGGCATGAGTGGGAGTGAGACACACACACCGAAGCGCGGCCCGGCCGCCGGCTTCGAACACACCGTCAAGGATTTCTGGCGGAGCAGGCCGGTTCGCCCGGCACACGGCCGTAAGTTCGCCGGCGTCGCCGCCGGGATCGGCTACCGGTACGGCATCGACCCGACCGTGGTTCGCGTCGCGCTGGTCGCGGCGACCGTGTTCGGCGGCTTCGGCGTCTTCGTCTATCTGCTGGGCTGGCTGTTCCTGCCGCAGGAGGGCGACAGCGTTTCCGCGTTCGAGGGCCTGATCGGCCGGGGCAGGGCGTCGAGTTCGCCCGCGTTCGCGGTGCTGCTGCTGATCCTGCTGTTCCCCGGTCTCAGCTGGACCCTGAGCGGTGGCTGGCTGACCGACGGCACCGGGCTGATCGGTTTCGCGCTGATGGCGGTCGCGCTGTACTTGTTGCACCGCAACCGCGGTCAGTTCAACCGGCCGGTGATGCCCGCTCCGGCACATCCGACCGCCGCGTTCTCGATGGCGTCCGCGGCGACCCCGGCCTCGACGGCGACCGAAGGCGGCTGGGACCCGCTCGCGGCCGACCCGTCCGCCTGGGACCTGCCGAACGCTTCTTCGCCGTCCGGCGGCCTGCCGCCGCAGTCCCCTCCGCCACCTCCCGCGCCACCGGCGCTTCGTGGCCGGAAGTCGAAGATCGGCGCCGCGACCTTCGGGATCGCCGCGCTGGTCGCCGGGGTCGGCACCGTGCTGGGCCTGGACGGCGAGGCGTGGTTCACCGTGCAGCACGTCGTCGGGCTCACCCTGGCTGTGGTCGGCATCGGGCTGGTCGCCGGTTCGTTCGTCCGGGGCGGTCGTGGGCTGATCGGGCTGGCGGTGCCGCTGGCGATCGTCGGGATGGCGCTGACGACGGTCCCGTTCGAGAACTTCTCCGTCAAGGGCGGTGTCGGCGACCTGAGCGCGACGCCGAGCGCGGCGTCCGAGGTGCTGCCGGAGTACCACCGTTCGGCGGGGAACATCGACCTCGACCTGACCAAACTGCCCGCGGGGACGCCGGTGACCACGAAGGTCTCCAACGGCGCGGGTAACTCGACTGTGCTCGTGCCGGCGGGTGCGGAAGTGAAGGTCACCTGCGAGACCGGCGCGGGCGACGTCGACTGCCTCGGCCAGTCCCGCTCGGGAGTCGGCGAGGACACCGTCGACTTCACCTCGGCGGGCAGCACCGGCCAGAAGATCGTCTTGCAGGTCAAGAACGGTGTCGGAAACGTGGAGGTGCGTCGTGGCTGAGTACGACTACGACAACTACGACAGCACGCGATCGGCTCAGTCGGCTCAGCCCGCGAAGCGCGGGGTGGACGTCTTCACCTTGATCGTCGGGATCGCGACGCTGCTGGTGTCGGGATACGTCCTCTCGGACGGCTCCTCGTGGCTCCCGCGATTCGACTTCCGATGGGTCATGGCGGGCGGGGCGATCTTCGTCGGTGTCCTGCTTCTCGCCGCTTCGGTGCGCAAGAGCCGCCGCTAGCGGCGCCGCTCACGATCCACTCCACTCCGAAGGCCCCGGCCCCTCGCCGGGGCCTTCGCCTTGCGCGAGCGCGGCGACTTCAGCCCCCTAATCGTGATCCGGTGCCCGAGGGCGGCAGATCACGATTAGGGGGCTAAACGCAGGTCGGGGCGGCGCGGGTCACTCCCACTCGATGGTGCCCGGCGGCTTGGACGTGACGTCCAGGACCACTCGGTTCACCTCGGCGACCTCGTTGGTGATGCGGGTCGAGATCCGCTCCAGCACCTCGTAGGGCAGCCGCGTCCAGTCCGCGGTCATCGCGTCCTCGGACGACACCGGCCGCAGCACGATCGGGTGCCCGTAAGTCCGCCCGTCGCCCTGGACGCCGACACTGCGGACGTCGGCCAGCAGCACCACCGGGCACTGCCAGATCTCGCCGTCCAGCCCGGCCGCGGTGAGTTCCTCGCGCGCGATCGCGTCGGCCGCGCGCAGCGTCTCGAGCCGCTCGGCGTCGACGGCGCCGATGATCCGGATGCCGAGTCCCGGCCCGGGGAACGGCTGACGCTGCACGATCGTCTCCGGCAGCCCGAGTTCCAGCCCGACGCGCCGCACCTCGTCCTTGAACAGCAGGCGCAGCGGCTCGACCAGCTCGAACTGCAGGTCGTCGGGCAGCCCGCCGACGTTGTGGTGGCTCTTGATGTTCGCCGCGCCCTCACCACCGCCGGACTCGACGACGTCCGGGTACAGCGTGCCCTGGACCAGGAACTTGTAGTCGCCCTCGGCCTTGAGGTCGCGCTCGGCCTGCTCGAACACGCGGATGAACTCGCGGCCGATGATCTTGCGCTTCTCCTCGGGGTCGGTGACCCCGGCCAGCGCGTCGAGGAAGCGCTCACGCGCGTCGACGGTCACCAGGTTGACCCCGGTCGCGGCGACGAAATCGCGTTCGACCTGGGTGCGCTCACCGGAGCGCAGCAGACCGTGGTCGACGAACACGCAGGTCAGCCGCTCGCCGATGGCGCGCTGGACCAGCGCGGCCGCCACCGCCGAATCGACACCGCCGGACAGCCCGCAGATCGCCCGGCCGTCGCCGACCTGCTCGGCGATGCGCTTGACCTGGTCGTCGACGATGGACGACGTCGTCCACTGCGGCCGGAGGCCCGCGATGTCGTGCAGGAAGCGGCGCAGCACCTCTTGGCCGTGCGGCGAGTGATGCACCTCGGGGTGGTACTGGACGCCGGCGAAGCGGCGCTCGACGTCTTCGAACCCGGCGACGGCGGCACCGTCGCTCGACGCGGTCACGGTGGCGCCCTCGGGGGCCTTGGTGACGCTGTCGTTGTGGCTCATCCAGGCGGGCTGGCTGCCGGGGAGGCCGGCGTGCAGGACGCCGCCTTCGCCGGTGACGCGGACCTCGGTGCGGCCGAACTCGCGGATCCCGGTCGGCTCGACCGTGCCGCCGAGGGCCTGCGCGAGCACCTGGTGGCCGTAGCAGATACCGAGGATCGGCACGCCCGCGTCGACCAGCCCGGGGGCGAGCGCGGGGGCGTTCTCCGCGTACACGCTGGAAGGACCACCGGAAAGGATGATCGCGGCGGGGTCCTTGGCGAGGATGTCCTCGGTGGTGGCGGTGTGCGGGACGACCTCGGAGTAGACCTGCGCCTCGCGCACGCGGCGCGCGATCAGTTGCGCGTACTGCGCCCCGAAGTCCACGACGAGTACCGGACCGGTGGGACTGGGCACCTGAAACCTCCAGATCAGAGCAGTACGCTTCTCCACCATCGTCCCAGGTGGGCCGGGTCACCTCACCGCCAACCCCCTCACGATTCAGGACGGCGGCTGACCGCCAGGAGCCCTACCGTCCGGGGACATGGGCATCGACTGGAGCAAGGAACTCGCCGAACAGCTCGACTGGCAGTGGAACCAGCACTTCCGGCCCCGGCTGGACACCCTCACCGACGACGAATACTTCTGGGAACCCGTCGAGGACTGCTGGTCGGTCCGTCCGTGGGAGGACGGCCGCCTGATGATCGACTGGGCTTACCCGGAGCCCTCGCCGCCGCCCGTGACGACGATCGCCTGGCGGCTCACCCACATCATCGTCGGCGTCTTCGCGATGCGGAACGCGTCGCATTTCGGCGCCGAACCCGTCGACTACCAGGCCTTCCCTATGCGGCCTCCGCCGCCGAAGCGCTCAAGCAGATCGATGACGCGTACGCGCACTGGCGCGACGGCGTCCGCGCCCTCACCGACGAAGACCTCGAGCGCCCCTGCGGCGAGGCCGAAGGCCCGTACGCCGACCACCCGTTCTCGGCGCTCGTGCTGCACATCAACCGGGAGGCCATCCACCACGGTGCCGAAATCCTCCTCCTACGCGACCTCTATCGATCACGCCCGCGCACAGATCGCGTTTAGCGGGCTAAACGCGACGCGCTCATACTGAGGCGAGCCCAGGAAAGGACCCGCCTTGCGAGCGACAGTCATCTACGGTGCCGGCGACGTACGCGTCGAGACCGTCCCGGACCCGAAGCTGAGCGAACCCACCGACGCCCTTCTTCGCGTCGTCCGCTCGTGCATCTGCGGCAGCGACCTCTGGCCGTACGGCAGCATGCCCGCGCGCGACCGCGGTGTCCGGATCGGTCACGAGTTCCTCGGCGTCATCGAAGCCGTCGGCTCCGACGTCACCACGCTGAAGACCGGCGACCTCGTCGTGGCCCCGTTCGTGTACTCCGACAACACGTGCCAGTTCTGCCGCGAAGGCCTCCACACCTCCTGCCTGCACGGAGGCTTCTGGGGCGCGAAGGGCGTCGACGCCGGCCAGGGCGAGGCCGTCCGCGTCCCGCAGGCCGACGGCACGCTGGTAAAACTGCCGCACACCGAGGACGACGACCTGCTCGCGTCGCTCCTCACCCTCTCCGACGTGTTCCCGACCGGGCACCACGCCGCGACCAAGGCGGGCGTCGACGAGCGCACGACGGTCACAGTCATCGGCGACGGCGCCGTCGGCCTCTCCGCGGTCCTCGCCGCGAAGCGCCTCGGCGCCGAGCGCGTCATCCTCATGGGCCGTCACCAGGCCCGGACGGATCTTGGCCGCGAGTTCGGCGCGACGGACGTCGTGTCCGAGCGCGGCGACGAAGGCATCGAGAAGGTCCGAGAGCTGACGAACGGCGAAGGCACTCACGCCGTTCTCGAGTGCGTCGGCACGAAGCCAGCCTTCGAAATGGGCATCGGCGCGGTCCGCCCCGGCGGCACGATCAGCCGCGTCGGCGTGCCGCAGTACGACGAGGGCCCGATCGGGCCGCCGCTGTTCCGCCGCAACATCACCGTCACCGGCGGCGTCGCCCCGGCACGGCACTACATCCCCGAACTCCTCGACGACATCGTCGAGGGCCGGTACCAGCCGGGCAAGGTTTTCGACCGGACCGTCGGTCTCGAAGAGGTCCCGGACGGCTACCGCGCGATGGCGGACCGCGAAGCGCTCAAGGTGCTCGTCAAACCGTGACTCGGTCGAGTGGGTGTTCACACCTCGGACACCCACTCGGAATACCTTGTCACCCATGGACATGATCACCCCGGAACCGCGTCCCGCCTGGATCGCCGGCCGCGCCGAACAGGGCGCTTCGACGCGCACCGTGCACCACCCGTTCGACGGCAGCGAAGTCGCCACCGTCGCGGTGCCCGGACCGGAGCAGGTCGAACGAGCGGTGAGTGCGGCGGCGGCCGTCGCGAAGGAGTTCCGGCGTTCCTCGGCGCACAGCCGCGCGGCGGCGCTCGACCACGTTTCGCGGGTCCTCGCCGGCCGGGCCGAGGAGATCGCCGAGGTCATCACCGCCGAGAACGGCAAACCGCTGAAATGGGCCGACGCCGAGGTGCGGCGCGCGGTGTCGGTGTTCCGGATCGCGGCCGAAGAGGCCCGCCGGTTCAGCGGCGACCTCCAGCGCCTGGACACCGACCCGGCCGGTGAAGGCAGGCTGGCGCTGACCCGCCGTATCCCGCGCGGCCCGGTACTGGCCATCGCGCCGTTCAACTTCCCGCTAAACCTGGTGGCGCACAAGGTCGCGCCGTCCCTCGCGGTCGGCGCGCCGATCATCGTCAAACCCGCGCCCCGCACGCCTCTCTCCGCGCTGGTCCTCGGTGAGATCCTGGCCGAGACGGATCTGCCGGAAGGCGCGTTCTCGGTGCTGCCGCTCGGCAACGAGGAGACTTCGGCGCTGGTCGCGGACCCCCGCCTGCCGGTCGTGTCGTTCACCGGTTCGGGGCCGGTCGGCTGGTCGCTGGCCGACGCCGCGCCGCGCAAGCACGTCGTGCTCGAACTAGGCGGCAACGCGGCCGCCGTCGTGCTCCGGGACTGGCCGGACCCCGAAGGCGCGGCGCACCGCATCGCGACCTTCGGCAACTACCAGGCGGGGCAGTCCTGCATCGCGGTCCAGCGGGTGATCGTCGAGCGCGAGGTCGCCGAGGAATTCGTGCCCGCGTTGGTGGAAGCGGTGCGGTCGCAGCAAACCGGCGATCCCTACGACAAGAACACCGACGTGGGACCGGTCGTCGACGAGGCGGCCGCGGAACGGATCGTCGCGTGGATCGACGAAGCCGTCGCCGCGGGCGCGAAGATCCTCACCGGCGGCAAGCGGGACGGCGCGACGGTGGAGCCGACCGTGCTCACCGACGTCCCACCGTCCACAAAGGCCTGGACGGAGGAGATCTTCGGCCCGGTACTCGCTTTGTCCATTGTGGATGGAGTTGACGAGGCTTTCGCTTCGGTCAACGAATCCGCCTACGGCTTGCAGGCCGGAGTGTTCACCCGCGATGTGCACCTCGCCTTCTACGCGTCGACCGAACTCGAGGTCGGCGGCGTGATCATCGGCGACGTCCCGTCCTACCGCGCGGACCAGATGCCGTACGGCGGCGTCAAGGGCTCAGGCGTCGGACGGGAAGGTGTGCTCGCCGCGATGCATGACCTCACCGAGGAACGGGTCACCGTCTTCACCGGCATCGACCTCTAGGCTGGGGTGACGGCCTGCGCGAACCCGAACACCTTCTCCGGGTCGTAGGTCTTCGCCACCTTCTTGAGGCGGGCGGCGTTGTCGCCGTAGTAGGCCGTCATCCAGTCGGGCAGGGCGGGGTCGATGTAGTTGACGTAGCCCCCGCCCAGCCCGAGCCCCGTCACCACCTCGGCGACGGAATCGGTTGCCACGGAACGGTTACGCGTATCCGCCCGGCTGTAGATCTGCACGCTGCCGATCGCCTTCCGGTGCCAGAACGCGGTGGCGTCCGGGGCGATGTCGGCGACGGCACCGCCGAGACCGTCGACCAGGAGGTCCATTCCGCGCCTGCCGTCGAGGATCGACGTCAGCTTCGCGGGATCCGTCACCTCACCAAGAATCCGCGAAGAGGCCACAAAGGACTGACGGCTTTCGCTGCCGGAGAAGTACTTCATGGCACCGAGGTAGTCGAGTTGCTTCACCGTCCGTGTACCCCTGACCTTCCCGGTCAGTTTGTCCAGTTCCCTGCCCAGCGATGCGGAATCGCCGACATGACAGCCGGAAACCCGGGCACCGACGGGAGATCCTCCTGACAGCACGACGTTCGCCCACAACTCCGGCGGGGCCTCGGGCAGCCACCGCTGCCATTCGGCGAGGACGTCGTTCGCGCTGCCCGCCGGGAAATTCAGGGAGAACACCGAAACGACCGAGGGCGACGGGTCGGTGCGGAAGGTGAACGAGGTGACGACACCGAAGTTGCCGCCGCCTCCCCCGCGTAACGCCCAGAACAACTCAGGCTCGGAATCCGCCGACGCCGTCCGGAGTACGCCGTCCGCCGTGACGACCTGAGCCGACACCAGGTGATCACACGTGAGTCCGTATTTTCTCGCGAGCACACCGATTCCGCCGCCGAGGGTCAGCCCGGCGATCCCGACACTGGGGCAGGAACCCGCGGGCAGGCAACGGCCCGCACCGCCGAGGATGGCGTAGACATCCTTGAGTTTCGCGCCCGCGCCGATCACGACCCTGTCCCCTTGAACGTCCACAGAGGACATTCCGCCGAGGTCGATCATCAGGCCACCGTCAGGAACGGAATAGCCGGCGTAGCTGTGACCGCCGCCGCGAGCGGCGATCGGAACCCGCCTCGCCGCCGCTTCGACAGCGGCCTGTACGTCTTCCGGCTTGGCGCATTTCGCGATCGCTGCGGGCTTGAGGTCGTCGAAGGCCGGATTGAACACACGTTTGGCGTTGTCGTAACCGGAATCACCCGGCAAGAGCAGTGAGACCTTCTCGCGCAAAGCAGCCCAGTCCGGCGGCCCGGACGGTGGCGTGGCACTGGTGCTCGGCGGCAGCGAAGTGCCGGGTGCCGAGCTGGGTGCTTGCGCCGGAGGCGCGGCAGAGCACGCCGTCGCGGCCGCCCCCGCCGCTGCCGCGCCGGCGAGCTTGAGGAAGTTCCTTCGCCCCAGCTTCATGCTTGTGAAGACGCGTGGGCCGCGATCGGGTTGCCGCGTTCACCCGCCCGGGTCACAGCCAATGCGGCAGCGGCGGCACTTCGCCGTCCAAAGTGGATCCGTCGGCGCGACCGGTGATCCAGGCCAGGACGTCGCCGGGCACGCCGGTCACCTTGGCCGGATCGCCGGTGCCCATCCGCCACTCGTGCCGCGTCCCGTCGCCGTCGACGGCGACCAGGAGCACCGCGGGCAGTCCGTCGCCGTACGAGGCGATCGCGCTGCTCACCACCACCTCGAACTCCTGGCCGAGCAGCCCGGAGACCCGGTCGAAGTCGTACCCGGCGTCCAGATCCACGAGGTGGATCGAGGCTTCGGCCAGCCGCTTGCGCAGCACCCCTTCACCGGTGACCGGCCTGCCCTGCCGATCACGCGCCTCGCCGGCCCACGCCTCGTCCGGCAGGGACGCGGCCAGATCCGTGAACCGCTCGCCGGAGTCCACGACGTCGGCGACGATCGCCGCGGCGGAGCGGTCGGCTCCGGCCTCGATGCCCTCGTCGCGAGCCGAGTCCGTGGCGTACATCGGGGTCTCGACGCCGGTCTTCGCCCAGGTCAAGAGGTTGCCGAGGCCGTCGGCGTTGCGCGCGACGTGCGAGAGCAGATGCGCCCGCGTCCAGCCGGGCAACGCGCTGGGAGCGTGCACGGCGTCCTCGCCGAGGCCGCGGGCCACGCGCGCCCATTCTTCGTGCAGGGCACGGACGCGATCGAGCAGAGCGTGGGCGCGTTCAGAGGCGGTCACGCCCCCAACTTACCGCCGAAGGGCCGCCGGTGCGTCCGCCGGAACGGACGGGTTCTTGGGCGCGATCGGTTCGAGCCGCGCGTACGGCGAGTCCTGCGACGGCCTGCTGTCCGTTTCGCCCTTGTTGGGCCACAGGGAGAACGCCCGCTCGGCCTGCGCGGTGATGGTCAGCGAGGGGTTCACGCCGAGGTTGGCGGTGATCGCCGATCCATCCACAATGGACAGTCCTGGGTAGTTGAAGACCCGGTGGTACGGGTCGATCACGCCGTTGTCGGCCGTCGTGCCGATCGGCGCGCCGCCGATGAAGTGCGCGGTGAGCGGGATGTCGAAGATCTCGCCCCAGGTGCCGCCCGCCATCCCGCCGATGCGTTCGGCGGTGCGGAGATTGGCCTCGTGCCCGGCGGGGATGAAACTGGGGTTCGGCTCGCCGTGCCCCTGCTTCGAGGTGTACTTGCGGCGGCCGAAGAGGCCGCGCTTGGTGTAGGTGGTGATGGAGTTGTCGAGGCTCTGCATCACCAGCAGGATCACCGTGCGCTCGCTCCAGCGGTAGCCGTTGAGCAGGCGGACCGTCTGGACCGGGTGCTTGAGCATGAAGTCGACGGCCTGGCGCCAGCGCGGGACCGCCGAATCGCCTTCGGTCGCGATGGTCTGGAGGAGGCTCATCGCGTTGCTGCCCTTGCCGTAGCGGACGGGCTCGATATGGGTGTTGTCGTCGGGGTGGATCGATGAGGTGATCGCGACGCCGCGGCTGAAGTTCCGCTCCTCGTCGACCGACGTGCGGGCGGCGCCGATGATGGCCTCGGAGTTGGTGCGGGTCAGTTCGCCGAGGCGCGGCGAGAGCTTCGGCAGCTTGGCGGTGTCACGCATGCCGTGGAGCAGGTTCTGCGTGCCCCAGGTGCCCGCGGCGAGCACCACCTGCGCGGCGGTGAGCTTGTGACGGAACTTGCGCGAGGTCGTCCCGGTCTTCTTGATGCTCACCTCGTACCCACCCGCGTTCAGCGGGCTGATCGCGCTCACGGTGGTGAGCGGGATGACCTGCGCGCCGTCCTTCTCCGCGAGGTAGAGGTAGTTCTTGACCAGCGTGTTCTTGGCGCCGACGCGGCAGCCGGTCATACAGGCGCCGCATTCGGTGCAGCCGGTGCGCGCCGGGCCCGCGCCACCGAAGTACGGGTCCTCGGCGCGCTCGCCCGGCTTGCCGAAATACACGCCGACGGGCGTCGGGTGGTACGACTCGGGGACGCCCATGTCGGCGGCGACGCCCTTCATCACGACGTCCGACGGCGTGACACTGGGGTTGGTGACGACGCCCAGCATGCGACTGGCCTGGTCGTAGTGCGGGCCGAGTTCGGACTCCCAGTCGGTGATGTGGGACCACTGCGGGTCGACGTAGAACGGCTTCAACGGGCGGTACAGCGTGTTCGCGTAGACCAGCGAGCCGCCGCCGACGCCCGCGCCGGCGAGCACCATGACGTCCTTGAGCATGTGGATGCGCTGGATGCCGAAGCAGCCGACCTGGGGCGCCCAGACATAGCGGCGAAGGTCCCAGGACGTCTTCGCGAACTCGTCGTCGGCGAAGCGGCGGCCCGCCTCGATGACGGCGACGCGGTAGCCCTTTTCGGTCAGGCGGAGTGCGGCGACACTGCCGCCGAACCCGGAGCCGACGACGATGACGTCGTAGTCGAAGTCGTCTTCAGTGGTGGTGTTACTGGCAGTCACACCCTCGACTGTAACCCCGGCCACCCCTTCTGACCAGAGGTAAGTTACTGGCCAGTCACCTTCCACCCGTCTGCGTGTGCTCGGCTGCGACATCGATGATCCAGGTGACGCCGAAGCGATCGGCGAGCATCCCGAAGGCGGGCGCCCACTGTGCGGGGCCGAACGCCTCGATCACGGTCGCGCCCTTGGCGAGGCCCTCCCACACGGGGGTGACCTCGTCGACGTTCTCGCCGCGGACGGAGAGGAAGAAAGGCTCCTTGGTGATCGTTATGCCGTTTTCGCGATGCGTGCCGGGCGCGCCCGGAGTCACTGGCGTGTGCTCGCCGGGCACGTCGTAGGCCATGACCTGGAAGCCGTTGCCGGCCAAGACCTGGCCGAACACGACGTGGGTGGCGCCGGGCAGCTCGGCGGGCATCCCGAAGTCGGCGTAGGTGACAACGGTGAGCTGGCCGCCGAAGACCGATTGGTAGAACTTCAGGGCTTCGCGGGCCTGGCCGTGGAAGTTCAGGTGGGCGACAGCGTTGAGCGACATGGTGTTCCGGTCCTTCACGGGTTGGTTCCACCGCCGGAGGCTTCCGGCGACAAGAACCACGGTGTCAGCGGTACCGGTCAGGGAACGTCCGCTACTTGTGCGATGGTGAAATATGCCGATCGCCTCTTCGACGACGACCTCCAGCCGGCTGCTGTCACTGCTGTCGATGCTGCAGGCCCGCCGCGACTGGCCGGGCGGCCTGCTCGCCGAGCGGCTGGGCGTCAGCGAGCGGACAGTGCGCCGCGACGTCGACAGGCTGCGCGAGCTGGGATATCCGGTCCAGGCGGTCAAGGGCCCTGATGGCGGCTACCGGCTCGAAGCGGGCAGTCAGATGCCTCCCCTGTTGTTCGATGAGGAGCAGGCTGTCGCGCTCGCCGTGGCGTTGCGGATCGCCGTCGGGACGGGCGCGGGCATCGAGGAGGCGGCCGCGCGGGCACTGGCCACCGTGCGGCAGGTGCTGCCGTCGCGGTTGCGGCACCGCGTCGACGCCCTCGAGATCAGCGCGGCCGGGCACGGCGTCGACGCGCAGGCCGACACGGGAATCCTGCTCACGCTGAGCATCGCGATCCGTGCTGGGGAGGAGGTGAGGTTCGACTACCGCTCGCCGGGACGCCCTGAGGACGCCAAACCGCGCCGGGTGCACCCTCACCACCTCGTGGTGCGGGCCGGGCGCTGGTACGTCGTCGGCTGGGACCCCGACCGCGAAGACTGGCGGACCTACCGTGCCGACCGGATGACGCCGCGCGTCCCGACCGGACCGCGGTTCGTTCCCCGTGAAGTGCCGGGCGGCGACGTGGCCGCCTTCCTGTCCGCCCGGTTCAAGGGCTCCGAGAGCACGAACGCCTGGCCCTGCCGCGGCGAGGTGATCCTCGGCCTGCCTGCGGCGGAGGTGGCGCCGTTCGCCGGTGACGGTGTCGTCGAGGAACTCGGCGGCGCCCGGACCCGGCTGACGACAGGGGCCTGGTCCTGGGCCGCTCTCGCGGCGGCGCTGGCCCGCTTCGACACCGAGATCGAGGTGGTCGGTCCGCCGGAGTTACGCGCGGCGTTCGCCGAGCTGTCCCGTCGCGCGAGCCGCGCCGCGGGGACCAGCTCGCCTTTAGCGGGCTAAACGCGATCCGCGGCATGCTCGGACCATGATCGACGAAGTCGCGAAGGAGTACCTGCACGATGACCTGCGAGAGATCCGCGAGGCGATGCTCGCGAAGCTCGACGGGCTGTCCGAGTACGACATCCGTCGTCCGCTGACCTCCACCGGCACCAACCTTCTCGGCCTGGTCAAGCACCTGTCGGTCTGGGAGTCCCGGTAGTTCGGCGAGGTCTTCGATCGGCCGTTCCCCGGTGGGACGACCTCGAACAGCGCGGTGCCGACCTGTGGGTGACCGAGCACGAAACACGCGACGAGATCACCGGCCGCTACCGGCGCGTCTGTGCCCACTCCGACGCGACGATCGCCGCACTCACCATCGACTCGCCCGGCCACGTGCCCTGGTGGCCACGTCCGGACGTGCTGCTGTTCAACGTCCTGGTCTATGTCCTCACGGAGACCAGCAGGCACGCCGGGCACGCCGACATCCTGCGGGAACAGCTGGACGGCGAAGTCGAGATGGGCGCGGAAGCCATGGCCCGGCGGGGGCAGGACGCGGCCTTCTGGGAGAGCCGGCGCGCGGAAATCGAGCGGGCGGCCAAAGCGGCACCGGCTCACCGCCCGGATCGCGTTTAGCGGGCTGAACGCGATCCGCTGGGCACGAAAGAGGGCTGGATGACCGCGGGTCATCCAGCCCTCTCAGGTCACGTCAGGCGGCCAGGATCAGGTCGACCAGGGCTGCGTCTTCACGAAGACGTCAGGAGCGCGCAGATCGAGAGCACCGTGGTAGTAGGAGCCCCGGCTGCAAAAAGAAGCCGTGCTGACGTTCGATCCGTCGGCCGGAGAGGTCGCGCTGAGCACCTCCGACTCGTTCTTGACCACGGCGACGACCTCGCCGCGCAGCAGGTTCTTCCCCTCGGCGTGGAAGCACTGGTTGTTGTCGTTCCGCCACAGGATGACCGTCCGGCCATAACCCGCGGCCTGGACGACCGCGGTGTAACCGGCGGCCTGGGCCGCCGGCGCGGACACCACCACCAGTCCCGTAACCGCCACTGCCCCCAGCAGCAAGACACGAAGCTTATGCAGCATTGATGATCCCTCCAGTAATAATCACCAAGGCCAAATGGCCTAACCGGAGACACCTTATCGGCCGAAGATCGTTCTTGTCCCGGATATGGACGAACCCGGCCCGGATCGCGTTTAGCGGGCTAAACGCGATCCGGGCCGGGGCGGTGAGGCAGGGTCAGCGGCG
Source organism: Amycolatopsis coloradensis (assembly GCF_001953865.1). Lineage (GTDB taxonomy): Bacteria > Actinomycetota > Actinomycetes > Mycobacteriales > Pseudonocardiaceae > Amycolatopsis > Amycolatopsis coloradensis. Next base: position 101,183 of record NZ_MQUQ01000012.1, on the reverse strand, counting down.
GACAGTCAGGCCGACGCGCTGGAACTCCTTCAGGTCCGAGTAGCCCGTCTTCGCCATCGCGCGGCGAAGCGCGCCGAAGAGGTTCACGACGCCCTCGGCGTCCGAGGACGGCCCGAAGAGCAGCGTCTTGAGGTCGACGGCGTAGTCCGGCCCCAGCGCCACGCGCGAACGCGGCAGCGACGGGTGCGCGGCCGCCGACGTCCAGTAGAGCCCCTGCCCCGGCGCCTCGGAGGCGGCGGCCAGCGGCGCGCCCAGCATGACCGCGTCGGCACCGCAGGCGATGGCCTTGGCGATGTCACCGGACACGCTCATCCCGCCGTCGGCGAGCACGTGCACGTACCGGCCGCCGGTCTCGTCGAGGTAGTCACGGCGCGCGGCCGCGGCGTCGACGATCGCGGTCGCCATCGGCGTTCCGATCCCGAGCACGCTGTCGGTGCTCGTCACGCCGCGGCTGGCGCCGTGGCCGACGATGACGCCGGCCGCTCCGGTGCGCATCAGGTGCATCGCGGTGCGGTAGTCGCTGACCCCGCCGGCGATCACCGGGACGTCGAGCCGTCCGATGAAGTCCTTCAGGTCCAACGGCTCGGCGTCCCTCTGGACGTGTTCGGCCGAAATGATCGTGCCCTGCACGACCAGGATCTCGACGCCTGCCTTCAGCAGATCCGGCGTGAGTTCGGCGGCGTGCTGCGGGCTGACCCGCGCGGCCACCGTGACCCCGGACTCGCGGACGGTCTTGATCGCCTCGGTCAGCAGGTCCAACCGGATCGGTGCGGAGTGCAGTTCCTGCAGCTCGCGCACGATCGCGGTCGGGTCCTCAGTGTCCTCGGCCGCCCGGACGAGGCGGAAGATCGCGTCCTCGACGTTCGGGTGCCGCGCCCAGAGCCCTTCGGCGTTGAGGACGCCCAGCCCGCCGAGCTCGCCGACGGCCACCGCGGTGCCCGGCGACACGATCGCGTCGGTGGGGTGGGTGACCAGCGGCAGCTCGAAGCGGTACGCGTCGATCTGCCAGGCGGTGGACACGACCGAAGACGACCTGGTGCGCCGCGACGGCACGATTTCCACGTCATCGAGGTCATACGCCCGCCGCGCGGTGCGGCCCATGCCGATCTCGACCAGATCCCGCACGTCAAGTCCCTTCTCACCGACGACCGTTACACCTCATTGTCGCTAGGCCGCGTGGGTGACCTGCGCACGGGGCACCCGAACCGGCCCCGAAGTCACACCAGCCCCACCTGCCTCACCAGTTTCACGGTTAGCCCGCTAAACGCGCGCGGTGGGGCTGGAGGGTCAGAACGAGACCTTCTCCACGGAGTCGGTCCGGAGGACGGATTCCTGGGAGAACGTCTTTTTGTAGGCGGTCCGGATCTCCTCGATCTCGCGGTTCGCGTCGCGGTCGCTGAACGGGTACACGACGATGATCATCTTCGACTTCTCCCGCGAGATCACCCCGGCCGCACCGCGCCACTGGCCGCGCCCGGTCAGCTCGGTGAACCCGTCCGGGAACCGCGGGGTGACGACCTTGTCGGTGAAAGCCGTGAACTCGGTGTCGGTCAGTTCGCCGCCGCCCGGCTTCGTCGTGCCGAAGTACAGCTCGGTGCGCTTCCACAGCTCACCCGGCGACGCCTGGAGCCCGGCGGCTTCCCCTGCCTCGGCAGGCGCGGCGGAAGCGGTGGGGACGGCCGAAGCCGCCACCCCGCCGCCGAGCCCGAGGACAGCGGCCGCGAAGACGGCCAGCGCGGTACGCCGCGAGGTGGTCAGTGAGAAAGACATCAGGTTCCTCCCAGAAGACTTGATCAGCGGGCCAAGTCTCCCGAGAACGGAACCGGATGCGTAAGTGTCCTAAAGGGCGGACTACCGGGTGGTGTAGTTCGGCGCCTCGACGGTCATCGTGACGTCGTGCGGGTGGCTCTCCTTGAGCCCGGCCGCGGTGATCCGCACCAGCTGCGCCTCCTGCAGCTCGGGGATCGTCGACGCACCCGCGTAGCCCATTCCCGACCGCAGCCCGCCCACCAGCTGGTGGACGACGTTCGCGAGCGGCCCGCGGAACGGGATCCGCCCCTCGATGCCCTCGGGGACCAGCTTGTCCTCGCTCAGCACGTCGTCCTGCGCGTAGCGGTCCTTCGAGTAGGACTTCGCCTGCCCGCGCGACTGCATGGCGCCCAGCGAGCCCATTCCGCGATAGGTCTTGAACTGCTTGCCGTTGACCAGGATCAGGTCACCGGGCGATTCGGCCGTCCCGGCGAGCAGGCTGCCGAGCATCACGGTGGACGCGCCGGACGCGATCGCCTTCGCGATGTCGCCCGAGTACTGGATGCCGCCGTCGCCGATCACCGGGATCCCGGCCGGGCGCGCCGCCTGGTCGGCCTCGTAGATCGCGGAGATCTGCGGCACGCCGACCCCGGCGACGATGCGGGTGGTGCAGATGGAGCCCGGGCCGACGCCGACCTTGATCCCGTCCGCGCCCGCTTCCACCAGCGCCTGCGCGCCTGCCCGGGTCGCGACGTTGCCGCCGACGATGTCGACGGTGTCGCCGAGTTCCTTCTTCAACAGCGCGACGGTCTCGACGACGGCGCGGGAGTGCCCGTGCGCGGTGTCGACCATCAGCACGTCGACCCCGGCGTCGGCCAGCGCCATCGCGCGCTTGTGCCCGTCCGGACCGACACCGACGGCGGCACCGACGATCAGGCGGCCGTTGGTGTCCTTGGAGGCGTTGGGGTACTGCTCGGTCTTGACGAAGTCCTTGACTGTGATCAGCCCGCGCAGCTTGCCCGCGCCGTCGACGATCGGCAGCTTCTCGATCTTGTGGCGGCGCAGCAGCCCCAGCGCGGCCTCCGCGGTGACCCCGACCTGCGCGGTGACCAGTGGCAGCTTCGTCATCACCTCGTGCACCGCGCGGGTGAAATCGACCTCGAACCGCATGTCGCGGTTGGTGATGATGCCCACCAGCGTCCCGGCGGCGTCGGTCACCGGCACCCCGGAGATCCGGAACCGGGCGCACAGCGCGTCGACCTCGGCGAGGGTGTCCTCCGGCGAACACGTGACCGGGTCGGTCACCATGCCCGCTTCGGAGCGTTTGACCACCTCGACGGCGGACGCCTGGTCATCGATCGGCAGGTTGCGCTGCAGCACGCCCATCCCGCCCTGGCGGGCCATCGCGATGGCCATCCGGCCTTCGGTGACCGTGTCCATCGCGGCGGAGACCAGCGGGATGTTCAGGGTGACGTTGCGGGACAGCCGGGTGCGGGTGCTGACCGCACTGGGCACCACGTCGGACTCGGCCGGCAGCAGCAGCACGTCGTCGAAGGTCAGCCCGAGCATGGCGAACTTGCTCGGGACGGGGGCGGTGACGCTGTCGCTGGTCATAGCAGGCGAAGGGCCTTCCTGGCGGTGATGAACGAGTCGCTCTAGCGACGCGAGGGCCTGCCCCTCATGATATCCGGGCCGGGCGGCCGCCCGGCCCGGGTGGGCGCCCGGTAGCGTGCAGGCGTGCCGCAAGATGCGTTGCCCCCAGACCCGTTCGCGGATGACCCGGACGACCCGGCCCGCGCGTTCATCGACGAAGCTGACCGGCTCGACGAGCCGATCAGCGACGAAGAGCGCACCGAGTTGCTGGCCGACCTCTCCGATCTCGCCGTCTACCAGGCGCTTCTCGAACCGCGCGGGGTACGTGGGATCGTGGTCGACTGCGGTGAATGCGACGAACCCCACTACCACGACTGGCATCTGCTCCGCGCCAGTCTCGAGCAACTGCTCGCCGACGGACGGATGCGGCCGCACGAGCCCGCGTTCGATCCGAACCCCGGTGACTACGTGAGCTGGGATTACTGCCGCGGGTTCGCGGACGGTGTCACGGCGAACGAGAGCGCTTACTGATCGCGTTTAGCCCGCTAAAGGCGAAGGGCCTGGTGAGAGATCTCACTAGGCCCTTTCGCTGTTCTTGAGGTGTTACGGCGTCTCGGCCCCGGCGGCGGGTGCCTGTACTCCGGCACCCGGCGACGGCTCGTTGCGCGGGCCACCGGGGTCGTTGCCCGAAGCGGGCGGTGTCGTCGACGTCGTCGGCGGAGGCGGCTCGCTCGTCGAAGTCGGCGGGGTGGGGGTGGGAGTGGTGGTGCCCGGCAGGCTGGTGCCGGGGTTTCCGCCTCCTGGCAGCGACGTCGGCGGAGCGGTCGGCTGCGGAGTGGGCTGAGGCGTGGTCGCGACCGGGGTCTGCGTCGGCTGCTGCTGATCCGGCGGCAACGGCTGCTGGCCGGGGTTCTGCAGCTGAGCGCTCAGCTGGCGATGCTGCTCGAGCAGCTGATCGCGGTTCTCTTCGTCGGTCACCTGGCTCAACGCGGCCTGTGCCTCGTCGAGCGCCTTGCGCGCGTCGTCGAGTCGCCCACCGGCGAGCGCGAGGTTGGCCTTCTCCAGATCGAGTTTGGCCGCCGCGGCGGCCTCGACCGACCGGGCGTGGTCGGCGTAAAGCACCTTGGTCAGGCCCCAGAGCGTGTCACCAGGCTGCGCGTCCTTCGCGGCGAGACCGGTACCGGCGAAGGCGATGGCCAGGACGGCCGCGGCGGCGGCCACCGGGACCAGCAGCCGGCGTCTTCCCCCGTGTTTGCGGGCGAGCACGGCGGTCTTCACGGTGGTGACGGCGGTGTCCAGGTCGACGAGTTCCGCGAGCGGTTCACTGTCGATGTCGCGCCGCCAGGCCAGCAGTAGCGCGTTGAGCTCCTGATCGCCGAGGTCGTCGGCCATCTTCGGGTCCGAGCCGCCGAGCGCGTCGAGCAGCGCGTCGTCGGCCTGAACGGCCGACAGATCCGCGGCGAACTCGGCCTCGGAGGACGTCAGCCCTCTTTCGAAGGCCGTCAGTTCACGATCGGTCCCAGGGGAGAACCGATGGTCGCGATCGGTCACTCAGATCACCTCCTCAGCGGCCAGAACCTTACGTAGGCGCGCGAGGGCGCGATGCTGAGCCACCCGGACGGCGCCGGGCGTGGATCCCACGGCCTCCGCCGTCTCTTCGGCGGACAACCCCACGACGACGCGCAGGACCACGATCTCACGCTGTTTATCGGGAAGGACGCGCAGCAGCTGCGACATGCGCTCGTTCAGCTCGCCCTGGAGGGCGCGCTGCTCGGGGCCGACGCCGCCCTCGATCTCATCGGGGACTTCGGCGACCGGTTCGGCGCGGTTGCGGGCCGCGGCGCGATGCGCGTCGGCCACCTTGTGCTGGGCGATCCCGTAGACGAAGGCCAGGAACGGGCGGCCCTGGTCACGGTACGAAGGCAATGCCGTGAGCACCGCGAGACACACCTCCTGAGCAACGTCGTCTGCGGAAGCGAACGAACGCTCCTGCCTGCCAACCCGAGCGCGGCAGTACCGCACTACCAAAGGACGGATGGCCGCCAGCAACCGCTCGACCGCTTGAGGATCACCCTCAACAGCAGCGGCGACCGGCTCATCCAGTCCATCCCCCACATTGGCCATCGCAGACAACAGTCCCAGTGTTACGTATAGGCGTGCAAAGAGTCCGGCGTGTGACTTCGGAGGCCACTACCGGGGTGACAGCTACCGTACCGCCCAGGCCCGTCGCCTTCGCTGACGGCCGCCATCGGCGCGCCGCCCTTCCGGCGAGCACGCTGAAACCCAGGTCTTCCTGGTTCCCCTCGCTCGTAGTCGAACTTCAACGAGCTGGAGCGCAGCGGGATACGACGGTCCACCCGGAGGCGGACACGCTCGGGCAAGAGTGCCCGAGCTGTGAACGGAAAAGCGCGAAGCGTGACGGGGAACACAGGTACGGGCCAGGGGCTTGCCCCCCGGCCCGTTGTCACCCGTTGCCGCTATCAGACCGGTGAAATCAGGAAAGCGTTGTCAGGAAACAAGTCCACGGCGGAATCCGTGGGCGACCGCTTGAGCGCGGTCCCGCACGCCGAGCTTGCGGAACAAGCGGCGCGCGTGGGTCTTCACGGTGTCTTCGGACAGGTACAGCTCGCGGCCGATCTGTCCGTTGCTCTTGCCCTGGCTCATCCCACGGAGCACTTGAAGCTCGCGCTCGGTGAGCTGAACACCGGGGTCGGACGGCTGGCGCGGCGCCGGCACCGAGGTGCTGGCGAGAGTGTGCGCCAGTGCGGCCACGAGTTCGGGACGCGAGGCGTCCCAACGCAGGTAGCCGCGGGCTCCGCCGGCGATGGCGGCGGCGATGGAGCCCGCATCGTCCGGAGCGCCGAACACGATCACATTCGCTTGGGGGTTCGCCGAGACGAGCCGCCTGGTGGCTTCGACGCCAGTCGGGACAGCGCGCTGGGTTCCGACCAGCACGACGTCGACCGGCTGACGGGAGTACCGGGCCAGCAGCTCGTCACCGTGCGCTACGCAGTCGATGCGACTGACCCCTGGGACCGCGGACATCACTCGAGTGAGCCCTTCGCGGACACTGCGTCGGTCGTCGCAGATCAAGACCGTCGTCACGGGGTTTCCTTCCTGCAGCCGGGTGACATTCCACTTCCCCTATCGGACGCTTTAGCCCGAACCTTGACACGATCCGGTGGCTTTTCTGAAAGTTTCTTAGCCCGGTTGCCGGAATGGGCCCTCCAACAGGCTAGACGCCCTCAGAGGGGGACCCATGGAGATTGCCGGGCGAGCCACCTCCCGCAAGGATCTGCGTGCCGTAACACTGCGTGCAACAGTTCGGCACTTCTGAATCGATACTCATCGGCGTGTCCTGCCGCGAGGTCGGCCGCGAGCAGGCACGCCACCCAGAGAAGTGAATTGAATTCGTATTTCTCGGCGGTTTCCCGGGCGCTCTCGACCAGCGTCTTCGCGCGGGCCCGCTCAGCGGAACTCCCCTTCGCCATCGTCACGCCGAGTACAAGCTGTGATTTGACGACATGCCGGCAGGCGCCCCGGGTCCGCGCCGTTTCCAACGCCATTTCCGCAGGTGCGATCGCCGCCGTGGAAAGGTTACTGGCCAGTTCAATTTCCGCGGTCACCCAACCGGCCCTGGTCCGGCTCCGCCAGTTGCCGATATGCGCCTCCGCACGGGCCCTCAGGCGCCGGGCGGCGGCCAGCCTGCCGCGACCGAGGTTGTCCGCCGCGAGACCGAGAAAGGCGTCCGCCCGGGCCCCCTCGGCGTCCAGGCCGTCGGGGTCGGGTTCACCTCGCGGCTCCGCGATCACCAGCGCGAGCGCCTCACCGTCGAGGACGAGAGCCGCCGCGTGCCCGCCCAGCTGCCGCCGGTGCGATGCCAGCGTGCTCGCGGCCAGCGACGCGAGCACCGGGTCCGTGCTCGCGCGCAAACCGTTCAGCAGGGTGGCCGCCGCCGCGTACCGGCCGCGGGCGCCGAGCCCGATTCCGGCGAGCAGCCGCCCGCGAGGTGACGCGGGCACCGCGAAGGAATTCGGCGGCGGTACGCCGTCGCCGAACGCGGCGGACCGCAAGGACGTTTCCATTCGTCCTTTCTATCGCCTCGCACCGACAAGAACATGCTCGATCCGGTCGGCGGCCGTCGTCAGCTCGCCGAGCAGTTCGATCTTGTCCGGAAGCGTCGCGGGATCCCAGCCCGGTCCGCAGGCGAACAGCCTGCTGCGCTGACGGCCGCGGGACACCCTGGCGAACAGGCGCGGATCGGCGGTGGCGTGCCGTCCCGACCACAGCACCACCGCGGCCGGGACGCTGCGGCGGACGGTCACCGCGAGCACCTCGGCAGGCAGGGAGGCGCCGAACAGCTGGGCGCCGATCCGGCGTCCGGCGAGCGCCGCGGCGAGCGCGTACATCGGCATGTTGTCGCGCTCGTCCGGGACGCAGGTCAGCAGGACCGGCCGCTGGTTGCGTGGTTCGCGGAGCACCGGTGTCGCGCGGACCAGGGCGGCGTAGACGCATTCGGCGAGCAGGTACTCGACCTCCGCGCCGGCGCTGACCCCGCGCCAGCGCGTGCCGAGCGCCGTCAGCACCGGCGACACGACGCCGGTCCACGCGGGCAGGACGCCGAGTTCGCGGATCGTGTCGGCGAGCATGCGCTGAACCGCGCCGAAATCCATCGCGAGCGCGGCCGTGCTCAAGCGCCTGGCGAGGCGTGACGGGACGTCGTGATCCTCGGCGGGCGGCGCGGCGGCCTGTTCGTCCACTTGGACCACCGGGGTTTCCGGGGGCGCTGCCGCCGTCCGGGGCATTTGCTCGAGCGCGTACTTCGCCGCTTCGGCCGTCGAGGCGCCGCGGAGCAACGCACGCTGCATCAGTTCGAGACGGCCGATGTCGGAGCTGCCGTAGCGGCGGTGACGGCCGTTGGTGTGGCGGCTCGGTCCCACGCCGTATCTGCGGTCCCAGGTTCGCAGGGTGGACGGTGCGACCCCGAGCCGGCGAGCGACCGAGGCCACCGGCAGGGTGGGTTCTTCACTGCTGATCCGAGATCCCACTCGACCCAATATCCAGGCAGGCCGGAGCCGCGGCAACCGGAGCGGAAAGGGCGGCTCACACCTCCGGGGGATGCCTAACGGCTGAATCGTCTCGAATCTCTTGAACAAGTATTGGCGCGCTTCTAACGTTACCGCCGTTGCACCGAATGGAGTAGCCGCAGCACAGCAGAGCAGGTAAACGCTTCGACCGGATGACGGAGGCGGTCAGGATGGCGGACACACGCAGGCTCCCGGGACCCAACGCCGATGTATGGGACTGGCAGCTCGAAGGGTCGTGCCGAGGCATGGACAGCGCGTCCTTCTTTCACCCTGACGGCGAACGCGGGCCTGCCAGAGCCCGCCGCGAGGCGAGGGCCAAAGCCGTGTGCCTGGCCTGCCCGGTGCTGGCCATGTGCCGGAACCACGCGCTCGCCGTGCACGAGCCCTACGGGATCTGGGGTGGGTTGTCGGAGTCGGAACGCGAGCACATCATCAAGGCGGACAAGCGCACGCTGAGCATGTCGAACGGCTGATCCGGCCGAGTCGGCAACACGGAAGGGCGGCATCCGGGTGGGGTGCCGCCCTTCCGCTCGTCCAGGCCCGGACGCGTCACGATTAGCCCGCGAAAGTCGCTCCGCCCCGCCTCCGCCCCAGATCGCGTTTAGCCCGCTAAACGCAGGTCGGTGCCGTCGTGGGCAGCCAGCCGCCGGATCGCACTTAGCCCGCGAAAGTCGCCTTCGCCGCGCCCGGGATCCCCGGCCGCCGGATCGCAGTTTGCCCGCTAAACGCAGGTGGGCGGGCCAGGGCACAAGAAGCGGGGCGGCACTCCGGGTGGAGTGCCGCCCCGTTTCGGGGTGGAACAGGTGAGCTAGTGCGCGTGACCGTGACCCGCCGCGGCGGGCTCCTCGTCGGCAGGCTTCTCGACGATGGAGCTCTCCGTCGTGAGCACGAGCCGGGCGATGGAGGCGGCGTTCGCCACCGCGGACCGGGTCACCTTGACCGGGTCGACGATGCCGGCGGCCAGCAGGTCGGTGAGCTCACCGGTGGCGGCGTTGAAGCCGTGCCCCCAGCTCTGCTCCTGGACCTTGTTCACGATGACCGCACCCTCGTGGCCCGCGTTGGTCGCGATCCAGAACAGCGGGGCGGACAGCGCGTCGCGGACGATGCGCACACCGGTCGCTTCGTCGCCCTCGAGGCCGAGGCCGCCGTCGAGCTCCTTGACCGCGTGCACGAGCGCCGAGCCACCGCCGGGCAGGATGCCCTCTTCGACGGCCGCCTTGGTCGAAGCCACGGCGTCCTCGATGCGGTGCTTACGCTCGTTGAGCTCGGTCTCGGTGGCCGCGCCGACCTTGATCACCGCGACACCGCCGCCGAGCTTCGCCAGCCGCTCCTGCAGCTTCTCGCGGTCCCAGTCGGAGTCGGTGTTCTCGATCTCCTTGCGGATCTGCGAAACGCGCCCGGCGATGTCGTCCTTGGTGCCGGCACCGTCGACGAGCGTGGTGTCGTCCTTGGTGACGACGATCCGGCGGGCGCTGCCCAGCTGGGCGAGCGTGGTCTCGGACAGCTTGTGCCCGATCTCGGCCGAGATGACCTCGCCGCCGGTGACGACCGCGAGGTCGTCCAGGAACGCCTTGCGACGGTCACCGAAGAACGGCGCCTTGACGGCGACGGCGGTGATCGTCTTGCGCAGCGAGTTCACCACGAGGGTCGACAGCGCTTCGCCGTCGACGTCCTCGGCGACGATCAGCAGCGGCTTCTTGGCCTCGACGACCTTCTCCAGCACCGGGAGCAGGTCGGCAAGGGCCGAGATCTTCTCGCGGACCAGGAGGATATAGGCGTCCTCGAGGATCGCCTTCTGCTCCTCCGGGTTGGTCGCGAAGTGCGCCGACAGGAAGCCCTTGTCGAACTGCACACCCTCGGTGATCACGAGCTCGGTCGCCAGCGTGGACGACTCCTCGATCGTGATGACGCCGTCCTCGCCGACCCGCTCGACGGCCTCGCCGAGCAGGGCGCCGATGGCCGCGTCACGCGAGGTGACGGTGCCGACCTGGGCGATGTTGTCGCGACCCTTGACCGGGGTCGCCTTCTCCTTGAGGACCGCGATGACCTTCTCCGCGGCGGCCTCGATGCCGCGGCCGACGGCCGTCGGGTTGGCACCGGCGGCGACGTTGCGAAGGCCGACCTTCACCAGCGACTGGGCGAGCACGGTCGCGGTCGTGGTGCCGTCACCGGCGACGTCGTTCGTCTTGGTGGCGACGCTCTTGGCGAGCTGGGCGCCGAGGTTCTCGAACGGGTCGTCGAGCTCGATCTCACGAGCGACGGTGACGCCGTCGAGGGTGATGGTCGGGCCGCCGAACTTCTTGTCGAGCACGACGTGGCGACCGCGCGGGCCGAGGGTGACCTTGACCGCGTCAGCGAGCTTGTTCACCCCGCGCTCGAGCGCGCGACGAGCGTCCTCGTCGAAACTGATCTGCTTGGGCATGGCCTTTTCCGCTTACCTTCCAGTTCTAAAGCTCGGAAAACACGAACGCCCCGTCCCCCGGCAATGCGGGGCCCGGGGCGTCATGCGCTGAGAGCGGACGTCAGTTGATGACGGCCAGCACGTCGCGAGCGGAAAGGATCAAGTAGTCCTCACCGTTGTACTTCACTTCGGTGCCGCCGTACTTGGAGTAGATGACGACGTCGCCGACGGAAACGTCGAGCGGGACGCGGTTGCCCTTGTCGTCGATGCGGCCCGGGCCCACGGCCAGAACCTTGCCCTCCTGGGGCTTCTCCTTGGCGGTGTCGGGGATGACGAGGCCGGAAGCGGTCGTCTCCTCGGCCTCACTCGTCTGGACAACGATCTTGTCCTCGAGCGGCTTGATGTTCACGCTCACCGGGTTGACCTCCACGGTCGTCGAAAGCGTTGGCAGGATGAGTTACGGCTCCTACCACCCCCGCCGTCGCGGGTGCCGGGGCGTGTTCGGGCCGTGCAATTAGCACTCTAGCCATGTGAGTGCCAGCTTCGCAAGGAGGGTCCGCTCAGCTCACGAAAATGTCGCGGCCGGTCGCCTGACCGGCCGTTTTGGTCCGCCACGGTTCCGCGTGCGCATGCCCGTCCGGCCAGAGCTCCTTGTCTCTTAGTTCCGAGGCCGGGCAGGGCGGACGGTCACGCAACTAGCTTGTGACCTGCGGCCGGACTGAGGGGACGAAGATGCTGTCGCTCCTCGACCGGACCAGGCTGCCGGCGTACCTGCGCCTGATGCGGGCGGACAAGCCGATCGGCGCGCTCCTGCTCTTGTGGCCGACGCTGTGGGCCCTGTGGATCGCGACGGCGGGTGAGCCGTCTCCGAGGATCCTCGCCGCCTTCGTGGCCGGGGTGTGGCTGATGCGCGCGGCCGGCTGTGTGGTGAACGACTACGCGGACCGCGGGTTCGACGGCCACGTGAAGCGCACCGCGCATCGTCCGCTTCCCAGCGGTGCGGCGACGGCGAGAGAAGCGCGCTACCTGTTCGCCGTGCTGGTGTCGCTCTCCTTCCTGGTGGTGCTGACGCTCAACGTCACGACTGTCCTCCTGTCGATGGTGGCACTGGCGCTGGCGTGCGCGTATCCGTTCGCGAAGCGCTACACGCAGCTGCCGCAGGTGGTGCTGGGCGCGGCGTTCGGGTGGTCGATCCCGATGGCTTCGCCGCCGCCGGGGAATCCCTGCCGCCGATCTGCTGGCTGCTGTTCCTCGCCAATCTCCTGTGGGTGGTCGCGTACGACACGCTGTACGCCGCGGTCGACCGGGACGACGACCTGAGGATCGGCGTGAAATCCACGGCCATCCTGTTCGGCCGTCACGACCGGCTGGCCATCGGCGTCCTGCAGGGAACGATGCTGGTGCTCATGGCGGTGGTCGGCCGAGTGGGCTCGCTCGGCTGGGAGTTCTACCTCGCCGTCGGGGTCGCGGGCGCGTTGTTCGTCCGCCAGCGGACGCTGATCGCGCGGCGCGAGCGCGACGGCTACTTCCGGGCGTTCATGAGCAACAACCACGTCGGCCTGGTGCTCTTCCTGGGCCTGCTGGCGAGTCACGCCTGGTGAGCGGCCCCACAGATCACGATTAGGGGGCTAAACGCAGGTCGGGGCCCGGGGGCAACCCGCCGCCGGGATCACGATTAGGGGGCTAAACGCAAGTCGGTGAGGTCGCTTACCAGGGCATCGGGGTGCAGGGCGGCGAGGGACCGGCGCTTCGCGGACGTAGTCGCGAGGGCGACCGAAGCGACTCCGGCGGCCCGAGCGGCGAGGACGTCCGCGGCGGAGTCACCGATCATCACGCACTTCCCGGGCGAAGTGCCGAGGGCCTTCACCGCGGCCTCGATCAGGACCGGGTGCGGCTTCAGGTGCGCGGGGTCGCTCGACGCCCGTGCACTGATCCGGCGAACCTGCTCGACGAGTTCGTGCACGGTGAGGAACGCCCGGATCGCTTCGACGGAGTTGTTGCTGACGATCGACACTGTGAACCCCTGCGCGACCCACTCACGGATCACCTCCACAGCACCCGGAGCGGGCGGCACCATCGAGACGGCCTCGTTCTCCAGCCGACTGAGCTGCCGCTCGACGACGTGCGCGGCGTTCGGACCGCATGAAGCCGCGTACCGGAGCACCTCGAACGGATCCGCCGCAGCGCTCACCTCATGAGGCAGGTCGGGCCCGACGAGTCGCTTGAGCCTGTCGGCCACCTCGCTCGACGGCAACTTCGCGAACACGTCGCACACCGGACCGTCGAAGTCGAGGAAGACATGGTCCTTCTCCCGCAGAAGCTCCTTCACCCCAGCCATGCCCCCACCTTGCCACCGGATCGCGATCAGGGGGCTGAACGCAAGTCCGGGAGGGACCTTACGGAAGGGGCGGGTTTCTGGTTAGGTTCCGACCATTGGGGTCGGTCCTGTACAGCAGACCTAGACACTGGGGGTACACGCCCATGCCGCGTCCCTTCCGTCCCGCTGCCCTCCTACCGCGCCGGCGCCGCCCCAAACGGACCGCCGGACTCGCGATCCTCACCCTCGTCGCGGGCCTCCTCGCCGCGGTCCCCGCCGAAGCCGCCCCGGCGGATCAGCAACGTCAGCGGGACTTCGCGGCCGCCGCGCGGGAGTTCGGCGTTCCCGAGAACGTCCTGCTCGGCGTCTCCTTCCTGGAGTCACGGTGGGACTTCAACGCCGGAACGCCGAGCACGTCCGCCGGTTACGGCCCGATGCACCTGACCGACCTGCGCGAAGCGGGCACCGGCACGCATCACGACGAAGGCGGGGAAGACCCGCGCGGCGACGACGCGCGCCAGGCGAAACTCCCGGTGACACCGGCGCCGAAGCCTCCCCCACCCGGCCTCCAGACCATCGACGAGGCGTCCAGGCTGATCGGCCAGGACGTCGCGACGCTGCGCACGAACACCACGCAGAACATCCGCGGCGGCGCCGCTCTGCTGGCGAAGTACCAGCGTGAAACCGGTGACTGGAACGCCGCTGTCGCGCGCTACAGCGGTGCGAAGGACGCGGCGGGCGCGCAGGCCTTCGCCGACGAAGTCTTCGACACCATCTCCAAGGGCGTCAGCCGCAAGACCGACGACGGCCAGAACGTCACCCTCGCCGCGACACCGATGAGCCCCGCGCGCACTCAGGCCGAAGATCCCAAGACCGAGTGCCCGAAGAAGGTCTCTTGCCTTTCGGTCCCGGCGCCGTATCAGGAGCTGCCGGACAACGACTACGGCAACCACGACAAGGCGAACCGACCGAAGAGCCAGAAGGTCGAATACATCATCATCCACGACACCGAGGGCTACTGGGACACGGCGATGGACCTTGTCACCGACCCGACGTACGTGAGCTGGCACTACACGATCCGCTCCTCCGACGGCCAGATCGCGCAGCACGTGCCGACCAAGGACGTCGCCTGGCACGCGGGCAACTGGTACGTCAACGCGAAGTCCGTCGGCATCGAGCACGAGGGCTTCGCCGCGAAGGGCACTTGGTACACGGAGGCGATGTACCGCACCTCCGCGAAGCTCGTCGGCTACCTCGCACGGAAGTACGACATCCCGCTCGACCGCGCGCACATCCTCGGCCATGACAACGTCCCGGGCACGATCCCCTCGACCATCAAGGGGATGCACTGGGATCCGGGCCCGTACTGGGATTGGGCGCACTACTTCGACCTGATGGGCGCTCCCCTGTCCGGCTTCGGTCGTCCCGGCTCTCCGCTGGTGACCATCACACCGGACTTCGCCACGAACCAGCCCGCCTTCACCGGCTGCGAGACCGCTGGAAAGCCCTGCCCGGCAAGGGGTTCCGGTTCTGTCGTGCTGCGCAGCGAGCCGAACGACGCGGCGCCGCTGCTCAAAGACATCGGCCTGCGGCCGGACGGGTCGGCGAGCACGATGGCCGTCTCCGACATCGGCAGTCGCGCGGAGACCGGCCAGCGGTACGTGGTCGCCGAGCGGCGTAACGGCTGGACGGCGATCTGGTACCTCGGCCAGAAGGGCTGGTTCCGCGACGCGCGCACGACGAGCCCGGCGTTCGGCCTGGTAGTCACCCCGAAGCCCGGCTTGGCGACCGTGCCGGTGTTCGGGCGCGCGTACCCCGAGCCTGAAGCCTATCCGGCGAACGTGCCGGTGCAGCAGATCATCCCGCTCCCCTACACCTTCTCGGCGGGGCAGCGGTATTCGGCGGGCAACGTGCTCGGATCCGAGTACTACTCGGCGACGACGTTCGATCCGGCCAATCACGTTGTCGTCAAAGGAAAGACGCGCTACGTGCAGATCCAGTTCGGGCATCGTGTCGCGTTCGTGAAGGCGGACGACGTCCGGATCCTGCCCGCCTTCTGAGCGCCGGTCCCGGGGTCAGGAGTCGAGGGCGACCTTGACCCCGGGAGCGTGCTCGGTGTTCCGCCGCGTCTTCGACCAGCCGTTCCGGCCGCACACCAAGCGAAACAGCGCTCGCCACGACGTGATGTAGAACGTGTAGATGTACAGCGCGTAGGCGAAGCCCATCCCGAGCCCGCGCAGGAGATTGCGACTCTTCAGGCGTTTGAACTGATAGATCGGCCCCACGCGATGAACGGCAGCAGCCCGAACGAGCCGTAGATCGCGAACAGGATCCACGCGCCGTCGCCGCGAGGTAGTACATCATCTCCGCGGCGCCAGTGTGCTCACATGCGGCGAATCTCAGATCCACTGCGATACCGCGAACACTGCATTGTGCCCTGGCCCCAGCGCGTGCGCTGCACCAGGAATCGGCGCAGGCTGTACAGACCTTCCTGCTTCACAGGGGAATCCGGCGTGTAGCCGGTCCGCCATCCCGCGGTCGGCAGGTGTGCGCCGAGTTCGAAATCCTCCAGCAGCGAACCGCGCCACGGCTGGATCGCCGCGATGGCCGTGCGGAACTCGAGATCCTGCATCTGGGCCAGTTTCAGCCCGAAGGCGCGCGAGAACCAGTTCTTGCCCGATGGACGGCTGTCGGCGTTGCCCATCCAGACGTCGAGGTGGACCGCGCCGATCCTCTCGTCGCCGAACAAATGGTCCGGCGCACACTTCGCGACAGTTCTCCACCGGACGGCCGTCCGCGTCGACGACCACGACGACCACGTCCTCACGGCTCGCGTCCGGGCCCATCCAGTCGTTGTGCGCCTGGTAGACGGCGTTGAGCGCGTCGCCCTTGCCCGTCCTCGCCTCCGGACGGCGCCGGGGAACGAGGTGCGGATACGGGTCGTAGCCGCCGTTGCGCCGCCAGATCGACTCGACCGCGACGGCAATGCCGCCACCCTGACGGTGGCGGCGCTGGAAGAGCTGCTCAACCTCGCCCCGGCGCCGAACTACGCTAGATCGAGACGATCTGGACCGGCAGCGCCGGATTGGCGGAGAAGTCGAGCGATGCGGGCGGGCGACCGGCGGCGACCACGTGCGCGCCGAGCGCGGCGATCATCGCGCCGTTGTCCGTGCACAGCCGAGGCCGCGGCACCCGCAAGGTGATCCCGGCTTCCGCGCAGCGCTCGGCGGCGAGTTCGGACAGCCGTGAATTCGCCGCCACACCACCGGAAATCACCAGCGTGTCCACTCCGTGTTCCTTGGCGGCACGGATCGCCTTCCTGGTGAGAACGTCGGCGACGGCCTCCTGGAACGACGCGGCGACGTCGTCGACAGGGATTTCCTCGCCACGGCGCTCGGCGCCCTCGACCCAGCGCGCGACGGCGGTTTTCAAGCCGGAGAAGGAGAAATCGAACTTGGCGTCACGCGGCCCGGTCATTCCCCGGGGGAACGCGATCGCCGTGCCGTCACCGTTCTTGGCCGCCTTGTCGATGGGCGGGCCGCCCGGGTAGGGCAGGCCGAGGACGCGGGCGACCTTGTCGTAGGCCTCGCCCGCCGCGTCGTCCACAGTGGACCCCAGCTCGGTGATCTCCGACGCGATGTCGTCCACCAGCAGCAATTGCGTGTGGCCACCGGAGACGAGCAGGGCGAGGCAGCGGTCGGGCAGCGGCCCGTGCTGGAGCGTGTCGACGGCGATGTGCCCGGCCAGGTGGTTGACGCCGTAGAGCGGGATGTCGAGCGCGGCGGCGTACGCCTTGGCCGCGGCGACGCCGACCAGCAGCGCGCCGGCGAGACCCGGCCCGGCGGTGACCGCGATGGCGTCCACATCGGACAGTTTCAGCCCGGCCTTGTCGAAGGCGCGCTCGACGGTCGGGACCATCGCCTCCAGGTGCGCGCGGCTGGCGACCTCGGGCACGACGCCGCCGAAGCGGGCGTGCTGGTCGACACTGGAGGCGACCTCGTCGGCGAGGAGTTCGACCGTGTCGTCGTCGTGCAGTCGGACGAGGCCGACGCCGGTCTCGTCGCACGAACTCTCGATGCCCATGATGATGCGTGGCATCAGCCCGCCACCTCGTCTCGGACCTGGGCCCGCGGACGGGCCATCGTGTAGGCGTCGGCGCCGGAGGGCTGGTAGTAGCGCTTCCGGAGACCGACGCGTTCGAAACCGTGCCGCTCGTAGAGCGTGATCGCCGCGTCGTTGTCGGTGCGGACTTCGAGGAACACCGGCGCGGCGAGCTCGTCGGCGCGGTCGAGGAGCGCTTTCAGCAGCGTGGTGCCGATTCCGTTGCGCTGCCATCCCGGGTCGACGCCGATCGTGTGAATGCTCGCCTCGTGATCACCGCGACGCCCGACGACGGCGAGGCCGGCGTAACCGATGACCTCGTCGCTTTCGTCGGGGCGCGCGACGAGGTAGTGGCCGCCGGCGTCGAGTTCCGCGTGGAAGGCGTGCGCGTTCCAGGGCGAATCGCCGGGGAAAAGGATCTTCTCGATCTCGACACAGCGGGGAATATCCTTGCGGCGTAAGGGGTCCAGCCTCACGGCGTGGTCACCTTCTTGCGCGCGGCCGGTTCGACGGCGTCGGGACGGCGGAGGTAGAGCGGGGTGAGCGGGGCGGGCTCGCTTCCGCTCCGGAGTGCTTCGCGGGCGGCCTTGACCAGTCCGAGGGCTGACGGGAAGCGCGGCTCGATCGGCTGGGCGCCGAGGGCGTCCGCGTACAGGAAGGCGCCGTCGCCCGCCGCGACCTCGATGGTCGTCTCGAGGTCGGCCGGGCGCTGGACGTGCGGGCCGTCGGTGCGGGTGCTGTCGGCGGCGTACGCGGCCCAGTAGACCTCGCGGCGTCTCGCGTCGGTGAGGACGAGAAAGGGCGCTTCGCCGGGGGCGACGTCGGCGGCGATCGCGTCGAGGCTGCACACCGGATGGGCCGGGATGCCGAGGGCGTGGGCGAGTGACGCGGCGGTGGCCATGCCGGCGCGGAGGCCGGTGAAGGGGCCGGGGCCGACGCCGCAGACGATGGCGTCGAGATCGCGGAGCGTGACGCCCGCGGCCTTGACCGCTTCGAGGGCGTGGGGCGTGATCAGCTCGCCGTGCGCGCGCGGGTCGACCGTGACGCGGTTGTCGCGAAATTCGAGCGTGTCGCCGTCGAGGGCGACGAGGCCCGCGGTGACCGCCGGGGTCGAGGTGTCGATGGCCAGTACCAGCACGGTTACCCAGCCTACGACCAGGCCCGCGCGTCGCGTTTAGCGGCCTAAGTGCGATCCGGTGCCGTGGCCGCTCCCCCGCCGCCGGATCGCGATTAGGGGGCGAAAGTCGCTCCCTCCGGGCCGCCCGCCGACCCCGGCCCAGATCGCGATTTGGGGGCTAAACGCACGTCGGCGGCAGGAGCGGGGAGGGGTGTGAAGCGGGTCGCAGGGGTGGGGGCGACTTGCGCGGTACGGTCCGTCCAGCGAGGGCCACACGCCCCGGCAGGCGGAGTCGAGCAGGAGGTTACAAGGTGTCCGATCGGTTGTTCCCCACGCTGGCGAGCGGCTCCGGCAAGGAGGCCCTCCGCTTCGGCGACACGTCCCTGGCCTACGCCGACCTCGCGGCCGTCGCCGGCACGCTCGCCCGCGACCTGCCGAGCGGCCGCGTCGCCGTCTGGGCGACACCGACGGCGCACACCAGCGTCGCCGTGATCGCCGCGCTGCTCGCCGGCGTCCCCGCCATCCCGCTCAACCCGAAGATCGGCGAGCGGGAACTCGCGCACATCCTCGCCGACAGCGAGCCCGTCCTCGTCCTCGCCGAACCGGGCGCCGAGCTGCCCGCCGGCCTCGGCGGCCTGCCCCGTCGCGACATCACCCTCGAAGGCGCACCCGTCGGCCTCCCCGCGGAGCCGGACGCCGAGGCCCCGGCACTGATCGTCTACACCTCCGGTACCACCGGCCCGCCCAAGGGCGTCGTCCTCCCGCGCCGCGCGCTCTCGTCCACGCTCGACGCGCTCGAGAGCGCCTGGGAGTGGACGGCCGACGACGTCCTGGTGCACGGTCTTCCGCTGTTCCACGTCCACGGCCTGATTCTCGGCATCCTCGGACCGCTTCGGCGTGGCGGTTCGGTCCGGCATCTCGGCCGGTTCTCCACGGAGGGCGTGGCACGCGAACTCGCGACCGGGGCGACGATGATGTTCGGCGTCCCGACCATGTATCACCGCATCGCGGGTGAGGTCGGCGACGATCCGTCGCTCGCCGAGGCGCTGAGCGGCGCCCGGCTGCTCGTCTCCGGATCGGCGGCGCTGCCCGTCCACGACCACCAGCGCATCACGGCGGCGACCGGTCAGCGCGTGATCGAGCGCTACGGGATGACAGAGACCCTCATGAACACCAGCGTTCGCGCCGACGGCGAGCGTGTCCCCGGCACCGTCGGTGTCCCGCTGGACGGCGTCGACCTGCGGCTCGTGGACGAGACAGGGCAGCCCGTCGAGGAGGTCGAGACCGTCGGCGAGATCCAGGTCCGCGGACCGAACCTGTTCACCGGGTACCTCAACCGCCCCGATGCCACCGAAGCCGCGTTCGACGACGGCTGGTTCAAGACCGGCGACATGGCGACCCGCGACGCGGCCGGATACGTGAAGATCGTCGGCCGGAAGGCCACGGACCTGATCAAGAGCGGCGGCTACAAGATCGGCGCGGGCGAGATCGAGAACGCGCTCATGGAACACCCCGGCGTCGCGGAGGTCGCGGTGACCGGCGAGCCCGACGACGATCTCGGCGAGCGCATCGTGGCCTGGGTGGTGCCCGACGGAGAACGCCCGACGGAGTCGGAACTCGCCGACCACGTCTCGCGCCTGCTGTCGCCGCACAAACGGCCTCGGGTGGTCCGCTATCTGGAGGCGTTGCCGCGCAACGACATGGGCAAGGTCATGAAGCGGGCGCTCGGATGAGCAGGCCTTCCGCCCGGTCCGTCGTCAAGGAGATCGCGACCGGTTTCGTGGACCTGGACGTTCGCCGTTCCGACGAGCCGGACGACGGGCCGATCGCTTGGCCGGGCTATCGCGCGGCACGCGAGGCCGCCTCGAAACGGTCGGGCGAAGACGAGTCCGTCCTCTGCGGGACCGCCGAGATCGGCGGCGTCGAGGCGGTCGTGATCGCCTTCGAATTCGGCTTTCTCGGCGGGTCGATCGGTCAGCGGACCGGCGATCGCGTCGAGGCGGCGTTCGCGCGGGCAGTGGAGTCCCGGTTGCCCGTGGTGTCGCTGATCGCGACCGGCGGCAGCCGCATGCAGCAGGGGATGCGCGCGCTTTCGCAGCTGCAGCGCATCGCGCGGGCGGCGGCCGGAGCCCGGTCGGTGCCGCAGATCTCGGTGCTGCGTGATCCGACCACGGGCGGCGGCTGGGCGACGCTCGGCGCGAGCGCCGACGTCATTCTCGCGCTTCCCGAGGCTCAGGTCGGTTTCGCCGGTTCACGGGTACGCCCTGCCGACGCGCCCGCAGAGGCGTACACGGCCGAGGCGAAGCTCGCGTGGGGCCAGGTCGACAGGATCGTGCCGCCCGCCGCCCTTCCCGGTGTGCTGGAACGGTGGCTTCGCTTGCTGACCTCGCCGACGACGGAAGCCGCCGATCCTCCTCACGCGCTCGGGTCGGCGGGATTGCCCGACAGCGGCTGGGCCGCGGTTCAGGCGGCGCGCGCGGCTGATCGGCCGAGAGCTGCGGAGTATCTCGACGCGTACTTCGAGTGGCGTGAGGATGTCTCGGGCGACAGGTGCGGCGGAGTCGACTCCGGTGTCTTATGCGGCTTCGGCTGGCGAGGCGGCCGGACGATCGCGTATGCGGCGCAGTGCGGGACGGCGACGCTGCCCGCGGGGTTCCGGACGGCGGCGCGACTGGTGCGGCTCGCGTCACGGCTCGGGATCCCGGTGCTCACCTTCGTCGACACGCCCGGTGCGGCGAACGACGCGGCGGCCGAACGGGCCGGGGCCGGTGCCGCGATCGCGGAGTTGTTCGAGGCGATCGCTGGCGCGGCCGTGCCGATCACGACGCTGGTGATCGGCGAAGGCGGATCCGGTGGCGCGCTCGCGTTCGCGGCGCCCGGATCGACCTGGGTGACGCCCAACGCGTACTTCTCGGTCACGACGCCCGAGGCGGCCGCGGCGATCCTCAAGCTGCCCGCCGACGAAGTCCCCGCCCTCGCGGACCGCCTGCGGCTACGCCCCCAAGACCTGGTCGAGCTGGGAATCGCACGCTCCGTGGTCGGCCCCGCGGATCGCGGTTAGCCCGCTGAACGCGATCCGGCGTGGTTCCGGCGCGGAAGAGAAACGACAAACGGTCGCAGATCGGCGCTGAGCGGGCCTTATGCGCCGAGCATGGTCATCTGCATGTGCGAATGCCGCGGCCGAACATCCGGTACCGAACATTTCTTTCCGTATCGACGACGGCGATCCACTCGATCGCGTGAATGCGAAACACTCACGGTGTACTCAAGTCTCGCTATCTACGCAATGAGATGACGAGCCTCGTTCGCAACTACTCTTTCGAGTTACAGCAGCGCAAACCGATGACCCGGGGTGAATTACGCCGACCGCTCGGCGCAGGATTCAGCAACCTTTCACTTACCGCCCCGTAGGTCCGGAAAGTTCGTCCACAATGGCTTGTGTTGCGGCTCGGAAACTCCGACTACCGCAGATAAGGAAGCGGCTCCCCGGGCAAGGGGGAGCCGCTTTGAAGTTCAACAGCTCCATCAACCCGAAAAGTCTTATGGAGGCGTCAAACATGCCCAGCGTAGCGCCGTGTTCCGGCGGTATGCCAGAGGAGCCACCCCAGCCGCAGGCGATGACCCCGGATGCGAACCAGGATCACCACGGCGGGTGTCACCCGGCAGAAGTCAGTCTCGATGAATTGCTCGATCTGGCG
Organism: Amycolatopsis coloradensis; assembly: GCF_001953865.1. Lineage (GTDB taxonomy): Bacteria > Actinomycetota > Actinomycetes > Mycobacteriales > Pseudonocardiaceae > Amycolatopsis > Amycolatopsis coloradensis. The sequence continues at coordinate 79,120 of NZ_MQUQ01000012.1, read as the reverse complement.
GGTGAACCGGTCGGCATGGTCACCCACCCCGCGTGCCGTCGCGTCCGACTGCGTCCCGCGACACAGTGGCCCGAATTCTGGCGAAGCACGTTCTTCGGCAGCCGGGAAAACACCAGGCGTGTCCTGATCTACTGGTTCGCCTTGATCGCCGCACTCCTCGCACTGACCATCGTCGCGGCACCGGCCGCGCAGACCGGTGTGATCGGCCTGTGCGGGTTGTGGTGGCTTCATCGTCGGCGCGGACGAGGCGGGCCACAGGCCGAACCGGCCCCGGCCTGACCAAACAGGGTGCGCATGCCGCTGTGGGAACCAGCGGCATGCGCACCCCCAAGCCCGGACCATCGAGGTCTTGGGGCACGAAGGGGACGCTTCGCCAGGTCGGCCCTGATGCGGCATCCGGGTGAGACTCGCGTTTAGCGGGCTAAACGCGCTCCGGCCGTTCTCCGCACAGATCGCGTTTAGCCCGCTAAACGCAAGTCGGGCGTCCGGGACTCCCAGGTGCCGTGCGGCTCCAAGGTGACCATGCGGACATCGTCTTCGCGACGCTCCAGGCGCACGACGAGGTAGTCGTCCGAAAGGCGCTCCGCCGCCCCCTCGCCCCACTCGACGACCAGGGCGGACCGCTCGAGTTCGGTGTCGAGGTCCAGGTCGTCCAGCTGCGAGAGATCCCCGCCGAGCCGGTACGCGTCGACATGCACCAGAGCGACCCCGGCCTCGCCCGCCGGATGCACCCTGGCGAGCACGAACGTCGGCGAGCTGACCCGCCCGCCGACACCGAGACCGTCCGCGATCCCGCGGGTCAGCGTCGTCTTGCCCGCCCCGAGCGGTCCGGCGAGCAACACCAAGTCACCCGCGCGCAGCGCACGTCCGAGCGCGCGCCCGAATTCCATGGTCGATTCGGGAGTCGGGAAAGCGAAGTTCATCAGGGCTGCCACCACCAGGTTCGCCGGTCAGGGGATTCACCATCGGTGCCCGTGCACCGCTGCATCAAGTCGATCAAGTGGCTGTTCACCAGTTCAGGTTGTTCCAGCTGCACCATGTGCCCCGCGCCGCGCACGCGCACCAGCTCCGCGTCCGGCAGCTCCGCCGCGATCCGCTCGGCGTGCGCGATCGGCGTGAACCGGTCGGAATCACCGCCGATGACCAGCACGTGCGCGTGCTTCAGCCCGGCGAGCGCGGCGTACCGATTGTGGCTGCCGAGCGTGTCGACGAAGTTCACGAGCCCGCGCACCGGCGTCACTTCGAGCATTTCCAGCATGAAGTCGACGAGTCGCGGAGACACGTCCCGGCTGCCGAAAGCCAGTCTGCGCACGGCCTGCCGGGTCAGCTGCCCGCCCGCCGCGCGCACGAACTCGACGAGCCCCGGCTGCCATCCGGCCAGCCCGCCGACGCCTCGCGTGAGCGGGTTGTACTTCGAAAGCAGTGATCGCGGCAGTCCCCGAGCGCCGACTTCGCCCGCCGCGGTCGCGATGAACGCGACGCCGCCGACGCGGTCTTCGAACAGCTCGGGATGCTCCGAAGCGAGTTCCATGATCACCATGCCGCCCATCGAGTGCCCCATGAGCACGATGGGTCCCTCCGGCACCACCGAGCGCAGGACCATGTCGAGGTCGCGCGCCAGCTGTTCGATGGTGCTGGTTTCGGCGTTCGCGGCGCCGGATTGCCCATGCCCGCGATGGTCGTAATAGACCTGACGCACTCGCGGCAGCTTCAGCGACGCGAGATCCCGCCGCTGGAAATGCCAGCAGCGCTTCGACAACGCGAAACCGTGCACGCCCACGACGGTCAGCTCCGGTTTTTCCCCATCGGCCGGATCGATCTCCTCGACCGCGAGCGGCGTGCCGTCCTCCGCCGCCACTGTCGAAGTCCGGTCCGGTTCGAGGTCCCCCAACGGCTCGTCCACGAACGGATCCTCACTCTGCCGCCGCTGCTGTGCGGCGACGGCGATCACGGCGGCGGTGCCGGTGGCCACCGCCCCGACACCGCCGACGATGGCCAGCAGTCGTCGTGAAGGTGTCACGAGCCTGCCTCCAGATACGTCCGGTGGATGCGCGGGCGGCACATCGAAGTCACGATCTCGTAGTCGATCGTCCCCAGCTTGTCGGCCCATTCCCGGGCCGTCGGCTCGCCAAACCCGCCTCGACCGAAAAGGATCACTTCGCTGCCGAGGGCCGGTTCGTCGTCTCCGCAGTCGACGATCAACTGGTCCATGCAGACACGTCCGGCCACCGGACGGCGCCGTCCGCCGAGCCAGACGTCCATCCGCCCGGACAGCGACCGCGGCACGCCGTCGGCGTATCCGACCGGGACCAGTGCGAGGGTGGTGTCGCGCTCGGCCGTCCAGGAATGGCCGTACGACACGGATTCACCGGCGGCGATCCGTTTCGTGAGCACCACGGACGACTTGAAGGTCATCGCCGGGCGCAGGTCCTCGGCGACGGGCACCGGGTTCAGCCCGTAGATCGCGATCCCGGGGCGCACGAGGTCGAAATTCAGGTCCGGCCTGGTCAGCACGGCGGCGGAGTTCGCGAGGTGCCGCATCGGGTTCAGGCCCGCCGCGCGGGCGATGTCGTAGGCCTCGTCGAACCGCTTCGCCTGCGCGTCGATGGACGGGTGGCCCGGCTCGTCGGCGCAGGCGAGATGCGACCAGATCGCGACGACGTCGATGAGCGGCTTCGCGGCCGCCGCCGCCTTGACGAGCGCCGGCCATTCCGCAGGTGGGCACCCATTTCGGGACAGTCCGGTGTCGATCTTGAGGTGCACCCGAGAGAGCGCACTTAGGCCGCTAAAGTCGCGCGCCCGGCGAGCGCCATCGGCCACGCGGGCGAGTTCGTCGAGGGAGCTGACGGCGACGTCGATGTCTTCGGCGACTGCGGGTGCGAAGTCGGCTTCGGGGGTATCGAGCCAGCTGAAGAGCCGGCACCCGATCCCGGCGCGACGCAGCGCGAGCGCTTCGTCGAGGGAACAGGTGCCCAGCCAGGTGGCCCCGCCCTCGACGGCGGCCCTGCCGACCTCGAGCGCGCCGTGGCCATAGCCGTCGGCCTTGACCACGGCCATCGTCTGGGCACCGGGGGCGCGGGAAGCGAGCAGGGCGACGTTGTGCCGGATGGCGGACAGGTCGATGACGACCTCGGCACGCGGGAAACTGGCGGTCATAACGACCACCAGTTTCCCACGGACCCGGCTCAGGACAGGCGTGCCCCGGTGGTGGCGGAGAACACGTGCAGCTCGTCGGGGCGGACCCGCAGGTGCAGGGTGTCGCCCATGACCGGCGGCTTGCGCGGGTCGACCCGGGTGACGACGTTCGACTTCGTGCCTTCGGCGTCGCTCTCGGTGAGTTTGCCGTAGACGTACGCGTCCGAGCCGAGTTCCTCGACGAGGTCCACCTTGATCGGCAGCGTGCCGTCCTCGCTGGTGGTCACCTCGAGCGATTCCGGCCGGAAGCCCAGGGTGACGGTGTCACCGTCGGCCTTGGCGAGGATCTCGCGGGTCAGCGGCACCCGTGCGCCGCCGAGTTCGGCACCGTCTTCGGTGAGCTTCGCGGTGACGAGGTTCATCGCGGGCGAGCCGATGAACCCGGCGACGAAAGCGTTTGCGGGCCTGTCGTACAGCGCGCGGGGGGTGTCGCACTGCTGCAGGAGACCGTCCGAGAGGACCGCGACCCGGTCACCCATCGTCATGGCCTCGACCTGGTCGTGCGTGACGTACACGGTGGTGACACCGAGACGGCGCTGAAGGGCGGCGATCTGCGTACGCGTGGAGACACGCAGCTTGGCGTCGAGGTTCGACAGCGGCTCATCCATCAGGAAGACCTGCGGCTCACGCACGATGGCGCGGCCCATCGCGACACGCTGGCGCTGACCACCCGAAAGCGCCTTCGGCTTGCGGTCGAGGTACTGCTCGATGTCGAGCAGCTTGGCCGCGTCGAGCACCTTCTGCTTGATCTCCGAGGCAGGACGGCCCGCGATCTTCAGCGCGAAGCCCATGTTCTGGCCGACGGTCATGTGCGGGTACAGCGCGTAGTTCTGGAACACCATCGCGATGTCGCGGGCGCGCGGGGGCAGCTGCGTGACGTCGCGGTCGCCGATCCAGACGGCGCCTTCGTCGATGTCCTCGAGTCCGGCGAGCATCCGCAGGCTGGTGGACTTGCCACAGCCGGAAGGCCCGACCAGCACGAGGAATTCGCCGTCGGCGATCTCGAGTTCGAGTGCGTCCACGGCGGGCCGCTCGGATCCGGCGTAGCGCCGGGTCGCCTTGTCGTAGGTGATCGTGGCCATCGGTTCAGTCCTCTTTCGGTTTCGCGGAAATGCCGTGCCCGAGTTCGCGGGCTTCGAGATGTCGTCGCCGGATCCGGTGCCCCTCGGCGTGGTCCGCCTCGGTGGGTTCGAGCGGGGTGGTGCCGTGGTCTTCCTGCCAGCGGGGAGGTTCCGTGCTGGAAGCGAGGGCCCAGGCCGCCTGCCGCGCGGCGCCGACCGCGACGTATTCGGCGACCTCGGGGACGACGACGGGCACACCGAACACGATCGGCGCGACCGCGTGGACGGCGGCCGACCGCGCGCCACCGCCGATCAGAAGCACTCGGCGGACTTCGAGCCCCTGTTCGCGAAGGGCGTCGAGACCGGCGGCGAGTCCGCACAACATGCCTTCGACGGCGGCGCGGGCGAGGTTCTCGGGCGTCATGTTGGCCCTGGTCAGGCCGAAGAGTGTGCCGGTGGCGTCCGGGAGGTTCGGCGTCCGCTCACCGTCGAGGTACGGGAGGAAGGTGAGGCCATCGGAGCCCGTGCCGGCGGCGAGCGCCAGCTTGTCGAAGTCCGCAAGTTCGACGTCGAGCATCGCGGACGTCGCGGTGAGCACGCGGGCGGCGTTGAGGGTGCAGGCCAGCGGCAGGAATCGGCCCGTGGCGTCGGCGAATCCGGCGACGACGCCGGAGGGATCGGCGCTCGCGGTCTCCGAAACGCCGAACACCGTGCCGCTCGTGCCGAGCGAGACCACGACGTCGCCGGGGGCGAGTTCGAGACCGAGCGCGGCGGCCATGTTGTCGCCGGTTCCGGCCGAGACCAGGATCCCGTCCGGCGTGTGCCCCGCGGCCTCGGCGGGGCCGATGACCTTGGGCAGTTCGGGAGTACGGCCGCCGAAGGCGTGCGCGAGGAGGTCCTGGCGGTACTCGCCGGTGGCGGGCGAGAAGTACCCGGTGCCGGAAGCGTCGCCGCGGTCGGTGACCGGCTCGGCGCCTTCGCCCAGCAGCCGCCAGGTCAGCCAGTCGTGCGGGAGCAGGACGCGGGCGACGCGATCGGCCAGCTCGGGCTCGTGCTCCGCCATCCAGCGCAGTTTCGTGACGGTGAAGCTGGCGACCGGCAACGAGCCGACGGACTTCGCCCAGTTCTCGGGGCCGAGTTCGGCGCCGAGGTCTTCGGCCGCCTTCGCGGACCGGGTGTCGTTCCACAGCAACGCGGGCCGGACGACCTCGCCGTCTTCGTCGAGGGTGACCATGCCGTGCTGCTGACCGGCGATGCCGATCGCGGCGACACCGTCGAGGAGGCCGTCCGTGGCTTCGCGGAACGCGTCCCACCACGCCGACGGGGCGACTTCGGTGCCGTCGGGGTGCGCGGCGCGGCCGGTGCGGACGATCTCGCCGGTGCGCGCGTCACAGACGACGACCTTCGTCGACTGGGTCGACGAGTCGATTCCGGCGACCAGGTCAGAACTCATATTCCGGGCCCTCCGGTGCGCATTCGACCTGCTCGATGGCCGTTCCGGCGAGCAGCGCCGCCTCGATCTCCTCGGTCGGCGCCTCTTCGTCGGTGATCAGGAGGTCGTAGTCGCCGATGTCGCCGTACGCGTAGGTGGCGGTGCGGCCGAACTTGGAGTTGTCGACGACCAGGACGTTGCGGTCGGCGGTGCGCAGCGCGGCCTTCTTGAGCTCCGCGTAGTCCTGGACCGGGTGGAACAGGCGGCCGACCGCGACCGCGGCGACCGAGACGAACGCGATGTCGGCGTGCGTGCGGTCGAGGAACGCGATGACGTCCGGGCCGGCGCACGAATCGAACTCGTGGTGGTAGCGACCGCCTGCGAGGACGACCTCGACGCTCTTCGCCCGGCCGAGGATGCGGGCGGCTTCGAGCGAGTTGGTGATGACGGTGAGGTCCTCGATCTGGCAGAGGCGGCGGACGAGCGGGAAGAGCGTCGTCGAGTCGTCGACGAAGACCGTCTGGCCGGAGTGGACGTGCGCCGCGGCGGCCTCGCCCAGTGCGTCCTTCGTGGCCTGGTTGAAGGTGTCGCGGAAGCGGGCGGCCGACTCCATGGTCGTCGCCGGATAGGCCTCGACCTTGCCGCGTAGTTTGCGGAGGAGACGGCGCTCGGCGAGTTCGTCGAGGTCGCGGTGCATCGTCATCAGGCTGACGCCGAACCGGGTGGTGAGGTCGTCGATGCGGACCTCGCCGGTGGCGATGACGTGGTCGAGGATCTCCTGGCGCCGGTGCTCGACGGCGGCGTCCGAGGGCCTGGTCTTAGACATGGGCGACACCGTTCACGACCCGGACCGTCGCGGTCTCGGCGGGGTGGGTGTCGGCGCTCACACCTGCTTCTTACCAGATTATTCGCCCGGAGTTAACACGTAACTCGATAACTCTCTTATTTCCCGCCACCTCACCCCCAAAGCCCGCCGACTTGCGTTTAGCCCCCTAAGTGTGTTCTGGAGGCAGGTGCCCGCAGAGCGCACTTAGGGGGCTAAACGCAAGTCGGTGCCCTGGTCAGGAGGCGAGGGAGCGGACGGATCGGATGGCATCGGGCACGGCGTCGAGGATGCCGGACGCCGAGGTGGGCACGCCGTCCGCGGCCAGGGATCCGGCGAGCGAGTGGACGTGCGCGGCGGCCCCGGCGGCGAGCCAGGGATCGAGTCCGGCCGCGAGCAGCGCGCCGAGCAGACCGGACAGGACATCCCCTGACCCGGCCGTCGCGAGCCACGACCCGCGGGGCGTGTTCACCAGCGCGCGCCCGTCCGGCGCCGCCACCACCGTGCAGTGTCCCTTCAAGAGCACGACGGCGTCGTACTTCCGCGCGGCCGACCGCGCCGCCGCGACCCGGTCGGCCCCGGGCGGCGATCCCATCAGCCGCTCGAACTCCCCAGCGTGCGGCGTCAGCACGAGCGGCGTGTCCGGATCGCGGGCGTCGAGCACGTCGGGCGAGCGCGCGATGATCGTCGTCGCGTCGGCGTCCGCGCACACCGGCACCCCCCGCCCGAGCACGAACCGCAGCACGTCCCGGCCCTCGTGCCCGGTCCCGATCCCCGGCCCGACGACCCATGCCTGCACCCGCCCGGCATCGGTCACCGACCCGGTCGCGATGACCTCGGGCCAGCGCCCGCGCACCACGTCGGCGGCGTGCCCGGCGTACCGCACCAGCCCAGACGTCGCCCGCACGGCGGCGCCCGCCGCGAGCACGGCCGCACCCGGGTACGTCGCGGATCCCGCGGCCACCCCGACCACGCCTTGGCTGTACTTGTCGTCGCCCGGCCCCGGCACCGGCCACGCCGCCGCGACGTCGGCCGTGTCGAGCCGCCGCAGATCGGGTTCACCGAGTTCGGGCCGCAAGCCGATGTCCACCAAGGCGACCTCGCCGCAGGACGCGGGAGCGAGGGCGTGCACCGGTTTGAGCGCGCCGAAAGTGACCGTGCGGTCGGCGACGACCGCCGGACCGTCGACAGCGCCGGTGTCCGGATCCACCCCGCTCGGCAGATCGACGGCCAGCACCGGTGCGCTCACGTGTGCCAACAGCGCGGCGGCGTCCGGCCGCAAGGGCCCTCGCGCCGAAATGCCGACGATCCCGTCGATGACGAGATCGGCTCGATCAATCCATTGTGGACCGTCCTCAACGGACACGACCTTGCCGCCGGATCGCTTCAAGGCGGCCAAACCCGGGCCGTGAGCGCGTTCTGGCTTCAGCAGGATCGCCGAGACGGCCACATTGCGGCGGCGCAGGAACACGCCGGCCCACAAGGCGTCGCCGCCGTTGTTGCCCGACCCGACGAGCAACGTCACCCGCCGCCCGGACACCGAACCAGTGTGCTCGGCGAGCATCTCGGCGGCGTGCACCGCCAGGCCGAAAGCCGCGCGCCGCATCAGCTCGCCGTCGGGAGCGGCGGCGAGCAACCGGCCCTCCGCCGCGCGAATCCGTTCCGTGGTCCAGATTCCCTGCACGACGCCTCCGGTCCTTACTCGACGGTGACCGACTTCGCCAGGTTACGCGGCTTGTCGACGTCATACCCGCGCGTACGGGCGATCTCGGCGGCCAGCACCTGCAGCGGCACCGTCGAAACCAGCGGTTGCAGCAGCGTCGGGACGGCCGGGATCTCGATCAGCTCGTCGGCGAACGGGCGGACGGTCTCGTCGCCCTCCTCCGCGATCACGATCGTGCGGGCACCGCGCGCCTGGATCTCGCTGATGTTCGACACCAGCTTCGAGTGCAGCACCGCGCGGCCCTTCGGCGACGGCATCACCACGACGACGGGCAGACCTTCCTCGATCAGCGCGATCGGGCCGTGCTTCAGTTCACCGGCGGCAAAGCCTTCGGCGTGCATGTACGCCAGTTCCTTGAGCTTCAGCGCGCCTTCGAGGGCGACCGGGAAACCGACGTGACGGCCGAGGAACAGCACGGCTTTCGAGTCCGCGATCCGGCGGCCGAGGTCGCGGACCTGGTCCACAGTGGACAGAACTTTCTGCACCGCGGCGGGCATGGCCTCGAGTTCGGCGAATTCGCGGGCGACCTCGTCCGGGTACTTGGTGCCGCGGGCCTGCGCGAGCGCCAAGCCGACCAGGTAGTTGGCCGCGATCTGCGCGAGGAACGCCTTGGTCGAGGCGACACCGATCTCCGGACCGGCGTGCGTGTAGAGCACGGCGTCGGACTCGCGCGGGATCTGCGCGCCGTTGGTGTTGCAGACGGCGAGGACGCGGGCCTTCTGCTCGCGCGCGTGCCGGACGGCCTCGAGGGTGTCCGCGGTCTCGCCCGACTGCGAAACGGCGACGACCAGCGTCGCGCGGTCCAGCACCGGGTCGCGGTAGCGGAACTCGCTGGCCAGCTCGACCTCGACCGGGAGGCGGCACCAGTGCTCGATGGCGTACTTGGCGACGAGGCCCGAGTGGTACGCGGAACCACAGGCGACGACGAAGACCTTGTCGACGTCACGCAGGTCCTGGTCGGAGATGCGCTGCTCGTCGAGGATGATCCGGCCGCCGTCGAAGTGGCCGCGCAGCGTGTTCGCCAGCGCCTCCGGCTGCTCCTCGATCTCCTTGAGCATGAAGTACTCGTGGCCGCCTTTTTCCGCGGCCGAGAGGTCCCAGTCGACGGTGAACGGCTTGGCCTGGGCGGCGTCGCCGTGGAAGTCGGTGACCTCGTAACCCTCGCGGGTGATCACGACGAGCTGGTCCTGGCCGAGCTCGACGGCCTCGCGGGTGTGCTCGATGAACGCGGCGACGTCGGAAGCGACGAAGTGCTCGCCCTCGCCGACGCCGACGACCAGCGGAGAGGAACGGCGGGCGGCGACGATGGTGTCCGGCTGGTCGGCGATGGTCACGACCAGGGTGAACGCGCCCTCGAGCCGACGGCAGACCGCGGCGACGCTGGCCGGGAAGTCGCCCTTCGTGTCGCCCTCGGTGTAAGCGCGGGAGATGAGGTGCGCGGCGGTCTCGGAGTCGGTGTCGCTCGCCATCTCGACGCCGTCGGACTCGAGCTCGCCGCGAAGGGCGGCGAAGTTCTCGATGATGCCGTTGTGCACGACGGCGACGCGCTGCGAGACGTCGCGGTGCGGGTGGGAGTTGCGATCGACCGGGGCGCCGTGGGTGGCCCAGCGGGTGTGACCCATCCCGGCGGTGCCGGTGAAGGTGTTCCTGCCGACGGTGTCGAGCTGGGTCTCCAGGTTGGCCAGGCGGCCTGCCTTGCGCTCGACCTTCAGTGCGCCGGCGCCGTCGAGGACGGCGACGCCTGCCGAGTCATAGCCGCGGTATTCCATCCTGCGCAGTCCGCCGATCACGACGTCCAGGGCTGGGCGGTGTCCGACATATCCCACGATTCCACACACGGCCGCCAGCCTAACGAGAGAAATCCGGCCCCTTCGCGCGGGCGGCGCGCACTCGCGTTTAGCGGGCTAAACGCGTCGCGTTTAGCCCGCTAAAGGCGAACGCCGGGGCGGCGCGCGGGCCGGACAGAGGCGTGGGCAGTAAGGTCACCAGCATGGCCAGCAAGCCCAAGCAGCTGCTCGCGGAGCTGTCCCACCCAGGTCCGCACGAGGTTCTGCGCGGCAACCTCGCCCTGGTCGGGCTCCCCGGTGTCGTGTTCACGCCCCGCTCGGGGCTCGGTCTGCCCGCGATCGCGTTCGGGCACGGCTGGTTGCAGCCCACGGGAAGCTATCGGCACCTGCTCCGGCACCTCGCGAGCTGGGGCATCGTCGCGGCGGCTCCGGCCACCCAGCGCGGGCCCTTGCCGTCGCATCGGCTGCTGGCTGGCGACCTGCTCACCACGCTCGACCTGATCACCACGGTCCGTCTCGGACCGGACGGCATCAGTGTCGACCCGGCGAAACTGGGCCTCGCGGGGCACTCGACCGGAGGAGGTTCGGCGGTGCTGGCCGCCGCGCAGGCCGCCGAGAACGACGATCGACCGCGGATTCAGGCAGTCGCGACCATCACTCCCGCCCAGACGCTGCCGCCGGCGACCCTGTCCGCCCCGTCGGTGACCGTGCCCGGCCTGCATCTCGCGGCGGGCGAAGATCTGGTCGCGCCGCCGGTCGGGCATGCCGAGGCCATCGCGGACGCGTGGGGCGGGCCGGTGCAGCTGCGGACGCTCGGGAAGTCTTCGCACCTCGGCGTCACCGAGGGCAAGCATTGGAGCCAGCTGCTGCTGCACGGGAAGCCGCACCGCGGGACCCAGCAGCTGACGAGGGCGCTGTTTACCGCCTTCTTCCTGACTCACCTCACGGGGACGACGAAGTACCAGCAGCTACTGGACGCCGACGTCAAACGCGCCCCGATCGAGCTCCAGGACGAACCCGCCGCCTGACCCGTTCCCCGGCCGACTTGCGTTTAGCGGGCTAATCGCGATCCGGGCCCTCGACCCGCGCCCGGTTACTTAGCATGCCTACGCGTCACACTTAGCCCGCGAAAGTCGACGTGCCCCGGGCGAGGGCACCGGGTGGCCGGATCGCACTTAGCCCGCGAAAGTCGAAATGGCCGGGCGAGCGGAGCGAGCAAAAAGGAGGGCCCGGCTCTGGTGAGCCGGGCCCTGAAGTGCGGTCAGTCGACCATCCACGAGTTGTTCGAGAAGTCGTCGTCGTCGAAGCCCTTGTCGTCACGGGCGTGACGGCCTCGGCGACGCGCGGGCGCGCCAGGTGCGTCGGGCGCCCCGGCACTCGGCGCGGGCGTGGGTATGGGCGCGGGTGTCGGCGTCGCGGGCGGAGGGACGTCCACCGTCGCCGGCATTCCGGGCACCCCCGGCGCGACTGGAGGTGGCGGCGGAGGCGGAGCGACCGGACGCGCCGCCTCGGATCCCTGACGGGCGCCGAACTCGGCGAACCGGGCGTCCGGCTTGTCGTCGTCCTCGATGTCGAAGCCGATCGTGTGGCTGCGGTCGGCGGTCGTCTTGCCGGTCAGCCAGCCGCCCGCCTCCTTGCTCCGCTTCCCCAATTCCTGCATGTGGGCGGCGTACTTGTCGTGGACGGCCGCGTCCTTCTGCATCGTCTCCATCGCCTGGGCCTTGGCGTCGGCGAGACGCCGCTCCCTCAGCCCGCGCTGCTCCAACTGCTCCGTGATGGCGGCGTCCTGCCTGGACATCGCGGCCGCCAGCCGGTCAACAGCGCTCATCGGTCCTCCCTTGTTCCCCGGCTACCGATCATCGCTCGTAACTGATCGAACGGTCGCCGCCCTCGTCGTCGAGCGAACCACTGATCCGGCCGCCCGCGCCACTGGTCTCGAAGATGCCACCCTCGACGCGGTACTGGCTCGACCCGCGTTGCGTGTCTCCCCCGCCACCACCGGCCGCGCCGCCCATGGCACCCATTCCACCCATCATGCCGCCCATTCCGGCGGACGAGCTTCCGGCACCGGCACCCGCGGGGGCCGGATCCATCCCGCCACCGGGCGCCATTCCGAGACCGCCGCCGTCCATCCCGGCAGGCTGCGCGCCGCCCCCGGACTGAATGCCCGCCTCCAGCGAACCGGCTTCGTTCAGCGACCCCGCGGAACCACCGTCGCCGACGCCGCCGAGCGCGCCTTCGAAGCTGCCTCCGCCTCCTCCGCCACTGGCGGTCGGCACGGTGCCGTCACCACCCGCGCCCGACGCGGCGCCACCGGCGGCCTCCGCCCCCGCGGACACCGCGGCGACCCCTTCCCCGCCACCACCACCGACACCGGCACCGGCACCGACCTCGACGCCACCCGGAGCGCTGAAGCCTCCACCTTCGGCCGGGGCGGGCATCGTGCGCACCTCATCGACCTTGCCGGGCTGCGGATTTCCGGGATTCCGGTCGTCAAGACCGTTCTTGATGTCGTCGGTCTGGACGACGTCGCCGGGCTTGAGTTCCTTCTTCTCACCTTTTTCGTCGAGGGTGTAGGTGGTCGGCTCGCCCTTGCCGTCGTCGACGGTCACCACGGTCGGACCGTTCGGGCCCTGCGGCTGCTCGGCGGTGATCTTGAGGTTGCCGTCCTGGATGTGGATCTTGCCGTCCGGGCCGGGCCGGTAGACGCCGTCGGCGCCGGGCTCGCCTTCCTTGACCGCGCCCTTCGGACCGAAGTCGCCGTCCTTGCCGTCCTTGCCCTCTTCGCCGGGCTTGCCGTCCTCGCCCTTCGGGTCGTCGAAGTCGAGCTTGTAGTCCTTCTCGTTGCCCTTGCCGTCATCGACCTTGATGTCCATTTTGCCGTCTTTATCCGGCTCGGTCATCTCGATCTTGTTGTCGCCCTTTTCGACGGTCATGGTGTCCTGACCGTCGATGCCGTCCTTGATCGCCTCGCCCGTCGCCGGGTCGATCGGGTACGGCTTGCCGGTCTCGGGGTCCAGTTCGAGCGGCTTCCCGGTGACCGGGTTCGTCCCGTCAGCGGGCTTGTCCTCCGGCTTCGGCGCCTCGGGAACCGATGCCGCCGGCGGCGTGCCGCCACCGCCGCTCCCACTCCCGCCGCCGCTTCCGCTACCACTTCCGCCGCCGCTACCGCTGCCGCCGCCGTTCCCGTTGCCATTGCCGTTCCCGTTGCCATTGTCTTTGCCCTTGCCGTCATCGGCGGGCGGCTTCTCGGATCCGGCCGCGGGAAACGGATTCGTGTAGTCCTCCATGAACCGCGAAAGCTCGTGATATTGCGTGTTGATCGTCTCGGTGGCGTTCTTGCAGAGCTTCTTGAAGTTCTCGAACCGCTCACCGAACTCGGTGGCGAACGAGCCCTTCAGCCACTGCTTCGCCGCCCCGATCGCGTAGTCCTTGTTCTCGTCGTTCAGCTTGCAGTCGTCGTCACGCAGCCGTTCGGCGAGGTTGTTGCCAGGGCACGCGGAGTCGAGCCAGACCGCGACGTCCATGAGCTTTTCTTTGGAATTGACCTTGCCGTTCGCGATCTCGACGACCTGCTTCGCCGTGAACAGCGGCGCTGTGGCGACTTTGTCGACTCGCAGCTTCAGCGTTTCGTCGACCTTCAGCTTGAGCGCGCTGTAGATCTTGTCGATGGTCGACGGCACCAGCTTGATGGCGCCGTCCATCTGCGCGATGAGTTCTTTCGCGTCGGGCTGGATTCGCTGCTCGTATTTGACCTTCGCGGCCGTCGCACCCTCGCCCTTCCAGTCGTGGAAGAGCGTGGTCAGCGCCGCCGTCGCGTCCTTCTGGGTCTGCTCGACGGCCTTCTTCGCGTCGCCGAGATCTTCGACCTCGTCGAACATCTTCTGGAAGTTGATCTCACGGTTCTCATGGAACCGGTCCCAGATGTCGGTCTTGTAGCTGATTTCGTACGGCTTGTCCGGCATCTTGTTCCAGACCTGCTCGGCCCAGTCGGAGAAGAAGTCCAGCGCCGGCTTCCCGAGATCGAGCACCTGGTCGGACTTGGTGGTGGCACCCCCCGCGACCGGCCTGGACATGGCGTCGAGGTCCTTGTCGGCCCGCTTCGTTTCGGCCGCCTGTTTCTTGTCCCCGGCCGAGTTCGAGTCACGTTCGGCGACGGCCTTCTTGTAGGCCTCTTCCCTGTTGCCGAACGGCAACAACAACGCGTCTTTGGTGCCTTTCGTGACGTAGGGGTCGTTCAGGATTTCCTTGATCTGCGCGGGCGTCGGTTCACTCATTACTGGGTTCCCGCCTTGTTGGCAGCCGCGGCGTTCGCCTGGTCGGAAGAGGTGTAGCGGGTCGACGCGGTACTGACCCCGCCGGCGAGCTGGGTGAGCTGGCCCGCGTAACCCTTCATCGCGTCGGAGATGGCGAGAATGCCGGTGGCGTAGCCCTTCTGGTGGTCCTTGTGCACCCGGCCGAAGTCCGCGGGCTGGACCTGCGTCGGCCCCACCTTCCCCGCCTCGGACGTCGTGTTCTCAGCTGCGCGCTCCAACGACGTCGACGCCGTGAGCATCGCCTCTGAATCGGCTTTGTAGCCCCCGTCCGGCATGACCGGTGCCCCCTTCGTCCCGCTGTATCCGCCTCGTTGTCCTACCTACGACGCACGCCGGCGGCATCAGGTGCCATCGCATATGCACACAGAATGTACCCACCGGTCATCGAGGCCGCAGGGACATTCGCACCTTTGCTAACTCAAACGATTTCGGCGCAAGAGGCCTGGTAGACCGCGTTTTCGCGGTTTCGCGCCCGCTTGGACGGCCTCGGCGAGCACGGTCGCCGCGCCCCGGATGTCGATCAGGCGGTCCAGTTCGTCGAGGTCGATGTCGATCCCGAACTCCACCTCCACCGTCGCCAGTAGCCGGACGCGGCGCCGGGAGTCGACGCCCATTTCCGAGAAGGGCGTGTTCTCGTCGATGGTGTCCGGATCGACGTCGAAGGTCTTGCAGACGAGGGCCTTGATCTCGTCGACGTACTCGCTCCCGTCAGGTGCCATGGGAGAATTCTGTCCCATCCGGCGCCCAGTACCGCGTTCTGGCCGCGGAACGCGCGACCTTGCCGCTGGACGTTCGCGGCAGCCCGCCGGGTCTCACCAGGAAAAACGCCCGGAGCGCCACGTCGTGACGCTCGGCGACGGCGCGGGTGGCCGCCCTCGCGATCTCGGCTTCGTCGAAGTCGGGCGCCTTCCGAGCGCGCTCGGCGACCACGACGACGCCCTCGCCTTCGTCGCCGTCGACCGAGAAGGCGGCGACCCGCTCCGGCCCGAGAAGGGGGTGAGCGGCGGCGACGGTCTCTTCGATGTCGTGGGGGCTGTGGTTGCGGCCGTCGACGATGATCAGGTCTTTGAGGCGTCCGGTCACGGAGAGCCTGCCGTCCCGGATCGACCCCAGGTCGCCGGTGCGGAGCCAGCCGCCTTCCCCGTCGAGTTCGGCGCCGAACACCTCGGCGGTCAACTCCGGGCGACGCCAGTACCCGGCCCCCACGTTGGGCCCCTTGACCCAGATCTCGCCCGTGTCGACTTCAGCGGGCAAACCGCGATCCGGCGAGGCGACGACTTCAGCGGGCAAACCGCGATCCGGCGGGGCGACGACGCGGATCCGCTGCCCCCGTGGCCAGCCGATCTCGACGACTTCACGGCCGTCGACCTCGGTCACCACGGGGCCGTTGGAGTCGCCGCTGGCGACGTAGACCGTCGCCTCGGCCAGGCCATAGGACGGCCGGAACGCGCCGCGCGGGAACCCGTGGGGCTCATACGCGGCGAGGAACTTCCGGACGGTCGCCGCCCGGACCGGTTCACTGCCGCTCAGCGCGATAGACACCGTCGAGAGGTCGTACTCGGCGCGCTTCGGCTCGGGCACGGCCTCGGTCACCAGGTCGTACGCGAAGTTGGGGGCCGCCGTGAGCGTGTTCGGATACGCCGACATCAGCAGCAGCCAGCGCTCCGGCCGCCGGATGAACTCCAGCGGCGCGATGAACACCGTCCGGCCGCCGGAGTGCATCGTCCCCGCGAGCAGCTGCGCCAGCCCCATGTCGTGGAAGAACGGGATCCAGCCGACACACGTGGTGTGCTCGCCGACGTCGTAGGCGTCGCAGATCTGCCAGCACGCGGCCGAGAGGGCGCGATGCGTGATGATCACCCCGGCCGGAGATCGCGTCGTCCCGGACGTGTACTGCAGGTAGGCGGGGTCTTCGGGCGAAACCGGCGACGGCGGGGTCCGATCCGCCGGGTCCAGTGGCAGGGTGTCGACGGCGACGATCTCGCGGGGCGCCGGGACGGGCTCGGTCTCGGCAAACTCCGTGAGCCGCTCGGCCAGGCCTTCCGAAGTGAGCCAGATGTCGGCGTCGCAGTCGTTGAGAACCCCGACGAGCCGCTCGCGGTGAGCGCGGACGTCAGGCGCGGACAGCGGCACCGCGACGGCCCCGGCGTACAGCGCGCCGAAGAACGCGACGACGTAGGAGAGGTCCTGTCGCGCCGTGATCGCGACACGGTCGCCCGGCTGGATCACTTCGCGCAGCTTCGCGGCGACAGCGCGGACGTGGACGAGGAGTTCGGCCCAGGTCAGTGTGTCCTCGACGGGTTCGTGCCGGTTCGAGCAGTCGAGGTGCGTGTACGCCGGGCGCTCGACCTCGGCGCGCTCCAGCAGGCGGTGCACGAGCGGGGTCCGCAACACTTCTTCGGGCACTTCTTCGGGCACTGGCACCTCTTCCGGCCGCGGCATGGGCATCATACGAACGTGGACGACTTCTTCGTGCTGGACGATCCGGCGGACCGCGTCAAGGCCCTGCGCGACCGCGCGCTCAGCTCGAACCCGGGCGGTGCCGCCGCCGAGACCCCCAACCTCCTGCTGATGGACGGCGCGGACCACCGGAGGCTCCGCGCGGTCGTCAAGGAGGTCATCGCCCTGGTGGAGCCCCTGCCGGACGCCGTGCTCACCGACCTCCGGATCGCGATTAGGGGGCTAAAGTCGCGCGCTCGGTTCGACCTGGTGGCCGACTTCGCCAAGCCTGTGGCGGCCAGGGTGACGGAGGCGGTGCTCGGCACGGAGGAGCCGCTCGACGAGAAGCTGCTGACGAAACTTTCGGAGACGGCCGCGAACCTGGACGTCTGGTCGGGCGGACCGGCCGGAGCCGACACCGCCGCGCTCAGGGTCGCGATGTTCTTCCTCAAGGCGACGGCTGTCGAAGGCGGCGGGTTGGCGCTGCTTCGCGAAGCGCATGAAGCAGGCCGGATCACCGAGGACGAGCTGATGATCACGCCGGTGATGCTCGCCCACGCGGCGTACGAGAACTCCATGAACTTCCTCGCCCTCGCCGGCCTCGAAACTTTACGCCGCCCAGAGATCCTCGACGACGTACGCGGCCTGATCCACGAAATCGCCCCGACCCGCTTCGCCGCCCGCCGCGTGACCGCGCCGTTCTCCTTGGCGGGCAAGGACTTCACGACCGGGGACAAACTGGCCATCCCGCTGGGCCCCGAAGCCGAACTCGCGTTCGGCCTCGGCAGGCACACCTGTCCCGGCTCGCGCGTAGCGGTCGCCGAGGGCGAAGTGGCGCTTCGCGCCCTTGCCGAGATCCTGACGCCCGGCCACGTCGCCGAAGAAGTGGAGTACAAGACGCATACCGTCTTCCACGGCGTCGAGCGGGCCATCGTGACACTGCGAGCCTGACGGCTCAGGTCGCCAGCCAGTCGGTTTCGGCGAAGTCGTCGTCGTCACCCCGTGCCGCCGACCGCCGATGCCGTCCGACCGGACGCTCCTCGAGAACCACGACCGGAGTGACCGGAGCCGCCGGTGGAGGCGGAGGTGGCGGCGGGGCCTGCGAGGCGGGAGGCGGCCGGAACGAGATCGGCGGCTCGTCGGCCGCGCGATACCCGGCGCGGCGCTCGTTCTCCGCCTCGTCCTCCTCGAACCCGAAATCGCCGTCGTCGTCGACCTTGTCACCGAGGGTCGACTCGGTCGCCCAGCCGCCCGCCGCCTCCGCCCGCCGTTTCTGCTCGAGACGCGCGGCCAGCGCCGCACTCGTCTCCTGCTTGAGCTTGTCGCCCGCGGCCTGGGTCTCCTCGATCGCCTTGGTCGCCCGGTTGTCGACCAGGTACATCCGGTCGCCGTTCTCGCGTTCCAACCCGGCCAGTCTGTGCCGGAGTCTGGCGAGATCCTCCTCAGGATTCACTGATCCCCTCCCCTGACCCGCTAGCGGAAGCCGATGACGCCGTCGTCGTCGAGCGACCCGCTGATCCGGCTGCCCGTCGTCGTCGCGGTGTCGAACAGGCCGCCGTCGACCCGGTATCCGCTGGACGTGCGCTGCTGGTCTTCACCGGACCCCTGCCCGCCTCCGGCCGCTCCGCCGCCCATCTTGCCCATGCCGCCCATCATCCCCGCTCCGGCCGCGGCCGGATCCTGGACGCCCCCGCCGGGGGCGGAACCGAGGCCGGTCGGACCCGAGGGAGCGGACGCGCCGCCACCGGATCCGGCGGGATCCGACGTGTCACCCAGGCCGTTTTCGGCACCGTCGAATGGGTTGCTCAACGACTGGGCGGTGGTCGATTCGGAACCGCTGTCCGCGGCCACCGCCACCGGTTCGGGCTGGTGAGCGGTTTCCGCGGCCACCGAAGCGGGTGCTCCCCCTCCGACACCGCCGGACGTCGTGTCGTGCGCTCGAACACCCTGATCGGCCTGCTGACGCGCGACCTCTTCGACCGGCCTGGCAGCGGCACCCGCCGCCTGCGGTGCCGGGTCCGAACTCGCGTGACGACCGCCCGCGGGCTCGTCCTCACCCAAGGTGTACTTCGACGGACGCCCTGATCCGTCGTCGACGGTGACCAGTGTCGGCCCCTCGGGACCGCTGGGCCGTTCCGCGGTGATCTTGAGGCCACCGTCCTCGATGTGGATCTTGCCGTCAGGGCCCGGCTGGTAGACCTGCCCCGGACTGGCAAGGGGACGCGAGGCCGACTGCTGGTCCAGCCGCTCGGCGGTGTCCCGATGCGCGGACCCGCCCGCCGCGTCGCCGAAATCGAGGTTGTAGTCCTTGGCCTGACCGGTGCCGCCCTGGACGGAGATGCCCATCTTCCCGTCGGCGCCGGGTTCGGCCATGGAGATCTTGCGGTCGCCCTGCTCGACCGTCATCGTCTCGGGCCGGGTGCCGTCCTTGATCGCCTCACCCGTACGGGGGTCGATCGGATACGGCTCCCCTGTCGCCGGGTCGACGTCGAGAGGCTTGTCCGTGACCGGGTTCTTCTCCTGCCCCGGCACTTCGGGCTTTTCCGGCTGCATGTACTCGACCGCGCTGGGCGGCGGCTTCGGCCCGCCACCGCCAGAGGAGGGCCCGCCGCCTCCACCGGAGGAAGGCCCGCCGCCACCGCCGGTGTCCTTCCCTCCGCCGCCCTTCTCGACGGGCTTTTCGCCACCCGTCTCCGGAGTCTTGCCCAGATCCGCGTACGGATTCTCGACCACCTGACCGAGTGAATCGAAGTACGCCTTCCACGCCCCGTCGATCGCGTCGCGGGTGTTCTTGCAGACCAGCTGGAAGTTCTCGACGTGCTTGCCGAACCAGCCGAGGAAGACGTTCTTCAGCCAGGCCACCGCCTGAGGTTTGAGAACCTCGTCGATGGTGCTCTGGTCGATGTCACCGGCGTCGTCGTTGAACGCGTCCTTGGCCTCGATGCTCAGGAATTTGATGCAGTGGATGATGTCGTTCTGACTGCACGAACCGTCGGCGACACGGATGATCCGCTCGATGTCCTGCGCGGTGGCGCCGTCGATGTTGTCGGTGTACCACTTCTGCAGCCACTCGACCTTCTCCCGGCAGAACTTGCCCACCGAGGCGTTGGTCCGCAGAAGCCCGTCGCCCGCCGCCTTGAACGCCTCGGCGACCAGACCGGTCTTGTCCGAGTAGGCCTTCTGGTAGGTACGCGCCTGATCGGCCGCGGCGCCTTCCCACGTGCCGAGCGAGTTCCCCAGCTTCCCGGAGACGTCCTGCGCCGAACCGGTGATGGCCGTGCCGACCGCGGTCAACTCGTCCGCGCTCGCCTTGAACAGGGTGAACGGGATGTTGTCCTGTTCGTGGTACAGCCGCTGGAGTTCGCCGAGGGAGACGGCCGCTCCACCGCCCGCCAAGCCGAGCGCGCGGACGTAGAGCGGATGGAAGGTCTCGTACACCTTGAACCCGGACAGGCCGGGGACCATGATGTCGTTCGAATTCGCGCAGCCCGGGTCGGTCTCGGTGGCGCGACCGGCGATCTCCTGGGTTTTCGCCGCGTCCTTGTTGAGCGTGTCGCGATCGCCCTGCCGCCCCGCGGCCTGGTTCGCGTCGTACTTCTCGTGCGCGGCCTTGTAGGACTTCTGGACTTCTTCGATCGGCGCGTAGTTGTCGTTGAGGTCGCCCTCGGTGATCCAGTCACCGTTCATCGACTTGACGTAGTCCCGGAAGCCGTTCCGGTCGGCCTCGCTCGCGAAGCCGCAGCTTTCCGGCGACTCGTCTTCGATGTAGTCGAGGTAGTTGAGGGCGAGTTCGCGTTTGGTGTCGCGATCGATGTTCGGGTCGTTGAGGATCTTCTCGACTTCGGCCCGGCTGGGAATGTCGTGACCGGTGTCCCCGCCGACATCTGCGAGACCCATCAGTGCTTCCTCATCTCACCGGCGCTGGCGTCCTCATTGGACTGATAGAGGTCCTTGGACGCCGCCAGTTTGCGGCCGAACTCGTCCGACGCCGCGAGGTAGCTGCGCGCGCACTTCGCCAGTCGCTGGATGCTCGCGGAATAGCCGGTGAAGCAGTCACCGTGCGCCGGCCCGAAACTGCCGGAGTTCAGGTTGATCTGCTCGACCGCCCCGATCGGCCCTTCACAAGCCTGCTTGGGCAGGTCCTGCAGAACCTTGGCCGCCTCGTTCAGCTGTGCCGGATCGACCTTGTGCCCGTTGCCCGTCACCGTCACCCTTCCCTAGGTATACGCACACGGAATGTACCGGGCCGGTAACCGGGGCGCAGCCGGTTGGGAAGATCGAGAGAGGGCTTACGAGGCTGAGGAGACGACGCCCGCGAGCCTGTCGGCGGCGGCCTGCGCGGTGTCGTGCGCGGGGGCTTCGACCATGACGCGGACCAGCTGCTCGGTGCCCGACGGGCGCAACAGGACACGGCCCTCTTCGCCGAGTTCGGCCTCGACGGCGCCGACGGCGTCGCGGACCGCGGCCGAGACGGCGACCGCCGCCTTGTCCGCCACGGGCACGTTCACCAGGACCTGCGGCAGGCGGTTCATGACGGCGGCGAGGTCCGCGAGCGACTTGCCGGTGGCCGCCATGCGGCTCATCACCCGCAGCGCGGTGAGGAGACCGTCGCCGGTGGTGGCGTACGCGGGAAGGACGACGTGACCCGACTGCTCGCCACCGAGGGCGAACCCGCTCGCGCGGAGTTCCTCGAGGACGTAGCGGTCGCCGACGGCGGTGGTGACGAGGTTGATGTCGTGCGCGCGCATCGCCAGATGCAGACCCAGGTTGCTCATCACGGTCGCGACCAGCGTGTTCTTGGTCAGCTCGCCGGTCTCGGCGAGGGCGAGCGCGAGGACGGCCATGATCTGGTCGCCGTCGATCAGTTCACCCGAGGCGTCGACAGCGACACAGCGGTCGGCGTCACCGTCGTGCGCGATCCCGAGGTCGGCTCCGTGCTCGACGACGGCCGCGCGCAACGCGTCCGGGTGATTCGACCCACAGTGCTCGTTGATGTTGACGCCGTCCGGGTCGGCGTGGATCGCGATGACCTCGGCGCCTGCCTTGCGGTAGACCTCGGGGGCGGCGAAGGACGAGGCGCCGTTGGCGCAGTCGACGACGACGCGCAGGCCCGCGAGCGGGTGCGGGGTGGCGGACAGCAGGTGCTGGATGTAGCGGTCACCCGCGTCGGAGATGTCCTTGACGCGGCCTACGCCGATACCGGTCGGGCGGCTGACGGGAGCGGCGAGACCGGCCTCGATCTCGTCCTCGATCCCGTCGGGGAGCTTGTGGCCGCCCGCGGCGAAGAGCTTGATGCCGTTGTCGGGCATGGGGTTGTGGGAGGCGGAGATCATCACGCCGAGGTCAGCTTCGAGCGCGCCGACCAGGTAGGCGACGGCGGGTGTCGGGAGGACGCCGAGCCGGAGCACGTCGGCACCGGCGGACGTGAGACCCGCCACGACGGCGGCCTCGAGCATTTCGCCGCTGGCCCGCGGGTCACGGCCGACGACCGCGACCGGACGGTGCGAACGGTCGTGGGCGGCCAGGACGCGGGCCGCGCTGGCGGCGAGCGAGAGCGCCAGTTCCGGGGTCAGCTCCTCGTTGGCGAGGCCACGCACGCCGTCGGTACCGAATAGACGAGCCATCTGTCGACCTCCTTGAGAAACCACCACGACAACCTAGCGAGCCCCGAAAAAGTGCGTTTAGCGGGCTAAACGTGAAACAGGTGGGGCGCATGGGGCAGGTGGGACCACGGGGAAACGGGACCGAAGGACCCCGAAAACACGGAAGCGCCCATCCGAGAGACGGATGGGCGCTTCCGTGGGTTGCGCCAGAGGCGCGATCAGCGCTTGCTGTACTGCGGAGCCTTACGGGCCTTCTTGAGGCCGTACTTCTTCCGCTCCGTGGCGCGGGCGTCACGGGTCAGGAAGCCGGCCTTCTTCAATGCCGGGCGGTCGTCGGCGTCGACCTCGACGAGCGCACGGGCGATCGCGAGACGGAGCGCGCCTGCCTGGCCCGAGATCCCGCCACCGTGCAGGTTGGCGAAGATGTCGAACGAGTCGGGCTTGTCGACCGTCACCAGCGGCTCACGGATGAGCTGCTGGTGCACCTTGTTCGGGAAGTACTCTTCGAGCGTGCGGCCGTTGAGCTTGAACTCACCGGAACCGGGGACGACGCGGACCCGGACGACGGCTTCCTTGCGGCGGCCGACGGTCTGGGCGTTGCCACCGGCGGCACGCGACGGACGAGCGCCCGCCGGGGTCTCGCTGGTCGCGACGGCGTCACCGACAGCGGGGGTCTCCGTGGTCGCGACGGCCTCGACGGCTTCGGTCGCGGTCTCCTCGGTGCTGGTCACAGACTGTTCCTCACTCACTGCGCGACCTGCGCGATCTTGGTGATCTCGCGCGCCTGCGGCTGCTGCGCGGCGTGCGGGTGCTCAGGGCCGGCATAGACCTTGAGCTTCTTCCCCTGGGCGCGGCCGAGCTTGTTCTTCGGGAGCATGCCCTTGACGACCTTCTCGAGCAGGTGCTCGGGCTTGGTGTCGAGCAGTTCGCCGAAGGAGCGCTTCCGCAGACCGCCGGGGTAACCGCTGTGCCGGTACGCGAACTTCTGCTCGCGCTTGTTTCCGGTGAGCGCAACCTTCTCGGCGTTGACGATGATGACGAAGTCACCGGTGTCCACGTGCGGGGCGTAGGTCGGCTTGTGCTTGCCGCGCAGCAGCGTGGCGACCTCGGTCGCGAGCCGGCCGAGCACGACATCCTCGGCGTCGATCACGTGCCAGGCACGAGTGACGTCGCCGGGCTTGGGGCTGTACGTGGGCAAGGGTCTACCTCGTCGTCAACATTGCGTGTGGGTTCTGTGCGGGCCTAGCGCTTACGCGCCGCAGCGCACAACGACATATGAAGATACCCCCACGCCCGACCCTACTGCGAAGCGGGGGTCGGTCCGGGGTCCCCTACTAGGACCGGCGCCCGGCGGGCGCCCCGCAACTGTACCCCGCCGGTGTGGCGGAACCGCCCACGGCATCGTCCTTCGCGAGGGAGGATGAGACGATCCGGACGCGCACCGCGCGCGGGGACTCGATTCATCAGGGGAACGGCGATGAACAAACGGCCAACGACCATCTTGTGCGTGCTGGGCGCCGTGCTGGCGCTCACCACCGCCTGCGGCCAGGCCCGGGCGGGCACCGCCGTGCCGAAGGGCGACGACGCGGCGGCCTATGTCGGCACGAAGTTCGAAGCGGCGATGAACAAGCTGCAGGACACCATCGGCGACCAGCGCGACGTCACCAGTGAGTCGGGCGCCTACTTCCGCTTCGACGAGAAGTACGTCCGCAGCACGATCTCCTCGGCCCGCACCGGTTCCCCGGAAGGCCGGGTCAGCCGCCAGCGCTCGCAGAAGAACCCGGACGACAGCATCGACTGGTACACCCCGGCCGAAGGGGCCGTCGAGTACGTGTACCTCGGGCCCGTCTACAAGAGCCTCGCCCCGACAGCGTGGGTTTCGATGCCGAAGTCCGAGGCCGGGCTGACCATTCCCTGCGCGTGGGTCGGGATCATCACCGCCTGCAAGATGGCCGACGCGATCGCCGTGTCCTACAACGCGGACAAGAAGATCGTGAAGGGCGCCAAAAGCCTTCCGGACAAGCGGATCGAACTGACCGCCGACGTCCCGTTCGGGAAGTTCATCGAACGGCGGGTGGAGATCCTGCCGCCGTCGATCAGCGGAGCGATCACGGAAGAGATGAAGAAGGCCCCGGTTCCGACCACCGTCTCCCTCAACCCGGACGGGACGCTGAACCAGATCGTGATGGACGCCAAGATCGAGGGCGGCGGGCACAAGACCGAGTTGCGCTACGACTTCCGCTTCACCGGCAAGGCGACCACGCAGGACCTGCCGAGGCTGCCGGACGCCTCGCAGATCACCGTGCTGCCGGACAAGGCGGCCAAGGACGACTTCAACCGCCGGTTCAACGAGCTGAAAGGCGTCTGAGGCATGACCGAGCCACAGCACCCACAACAGCCGCAGCAACCGCAGCAGTGGTGGCAGCCGCCGTCGAATCCCGGGAACCAGCAGCAGGAAGGGCACGCCACCGGACCGCATTCCGGTCAGTGGCAGCCGAACGATCCCAGCGCCGCGAGCACCGGCTCGTACACCGGGCAGTGGCAGCAGCAGCCCGGCGTCACCGGCTCGTTTTCCGGGCCCTGGCAGCAAACCGGCGCCCCGGCACCGGGTACGGCGTGGCAGCCACAGCCCCAGCAGCCCGCACCGCAGCAGAATTGGCAAGCACAGCAACAGATTCCGGGCACTCCCCCGCAGGGACAGTACGGCGGGGGGTTCCAGCCCGCGCAGTCGTCCAACTACGGCGGGCTCGGCGCTTTCGGCGCACAGCCGGAAAAGAAGCCGAAGGTTTCGAAGAAGACGTTGCTGATCGGCGGGATCGCCGCGGCCGTCGTGGTCGCGGGCGGTGTCGGGGCCTGGCTGCTCGGCGCGTTCGCGGGTGACAGTCTCGACCGGAAATCGGTCCAGGACGGAGTCACCCGGGTGCTCAGCGAGCACTACGGGGAACCGGACGTGAAGAACGTGGAATGTCCTTCCGGCCAACCGGTGGAGAACGGCACCACGTTCGATTGCTCGATCGATCTTTCGGGACAGCAGAAGAAGGTCACCGTCCGGGTGCTGAACACCACGCCGGAATTCGAGGTCGGCGCGCCGCACTGACGCACCGCGCGCCGAAAGCCGCGACGGTCTCCGCCGTCGCGGCTTTTTCTCGCGCACAAACGAAACGGCGGGCTCGGCATCCGAAGATGCCTGCCCGCCGTTGCTCGTTCGGAGCGTGAGACTCAGAACAGGCCGGTGACGCCCTGCTCCGTGCTCTGGTAACCGTCGGCCAGCTGCGGCAGCACGCCGGCGACCTGCGCGAGGAGCTGCTTGAGCTCGTCGAACTTGTTGTCCCACTCCTGCTGAGCGGCCAGGTACGCGGTCTGCGCGTCACCCTGCCAGGTGTTGACCAGCGGGGCGAGGTCGCTCTTCAGCTGACCGAAGAGGGACTCCAGTTCGCCGCCGGTGCTCGTGCAGTCGTCCGCCGCCGCGTGGATCGTGGCGTAATCGACCTTCATCTCGGCCATGATTTCCTCCAGTGGTTAAGAAAGACTTGGGTTGGAAAAGGGTGGAACGGAAGATCAGCCGAGGACGCCGAAGCCCTTGTTGACCGAGTTGATGAGTTCCTGCTGCTGCTGCTCGGAAGCGTTGTACTTCGAGCCCGCCTGCTCCAGCAGTTCACCGATGTTCTGGAGAGCCTGGTTCAGCCCCCGGCCCGCTTCGTCGAAGCGCTTCATCACGTTGTTGAACGCAAGAGCCGCGTCACCGGTCCACCCGGCGCGGGTGGCCTCGATGTTGTCGCGGAGCTTGCTCAGGTTCTGGTCCATCGAGACGCGAACCTCGGTCACCCGCTTCTCGGACTGGGTGAACTGTTCGACGCTTCCTTGAAAACCAGCAGCCATGGGAGCTACCCCCTTCGTTCGTGGTTATCCGCACTTGGTGTGTTCGTTTCGTACGGACCTACGACGGAGACACTGCCACGTCTGGTTCCCTCTTGTCGCTCGTTGGTTTCAAGTAGTTGCTTGCGTTAACGCTCCTGGCGGGAACCGAACGCGGGAACCTGGCCGACGCGCTGCGATTCACCGGAGGAAAAGGGCTTTCACCACGCGGCTTAGCAAGTGCACAGCGGCTGGTCAATCGCCGCGGCCCATGATTCGCGACTGCGAAAAGTCCTCGTCGTCGTCACCCACACGTGGCCGTCTGGCCACCGGTTCCGGCCGAAGGGGAACCAAGTCCGCCGCCGAGGGCAAAGCGGGAACCGGGAGACCGGCCCCCGCGCGGAACCGTTTCGCGGCGTTCCGGACGACGGCGGGCGTCGGCGCGGTCTCGCCGCCCGCGAGCCGTCCCTTGCCGAATTGCTTCGCCAGTTCCGCGTTCTCACCGCGGCGGCGTTCGTACCGCGCTTTGGCCGTGCGGGCGACCTGCCGGGCATAAGTGACCGCGTCACGCCCCGTGCGCGCGAAATGCTCGGCGGCGGTCTCGGGTTCGGGTGGCATCCGCCTCCCCCTTCAGTTGACGACCGCCATCGTTTTGACGACCTGTTCGCAGGCCGCGCTCACCCGCTGCTCGAGCGGTGAGCCGGTGCCGTACTGGCAACCGATGTGGACGCGGATCTTTCCTTGTGCGACGACATACCAGTCGACGCGCGCGCTCGGCTTGGTCTCGCGGTAATAGATGACGGTTTTACCGGCGTAGTTCGCGGAACCGTTGAAGCCGCTGTATTTCGCCGGCTTGGCCTCCGCCTCGCGGCCGAGTTCCTCTACGAGTTTCTGTCTGTCGGCCGTCGCGTCGTAGTCCATCACGTACTCCTGGGCGACCACCAGGTCGTCCCCGGTGAGGGAGTCATTCGGATGGATCACCACCTGACGGTTGGCGACGCGGTCGTCGGTCTGCGTCCAGTCCACCGGCGCGATGAAGCGGTAGTCGTACTGGGCGAGCGTCCGGCCCTCCGGCACGTCCTCCCCGCTGTTGACCGCGAAGAGGACGCCACCGACGACGGCCGCCACGACCACGACGGCCGCGGCGATGATCCAGGGCGTCTTCTTGCCCTTGCCGCCTCGCTCCGCGGGTTTGGTGTCCCGGGAGGGCTCACCCGGCCGCCACGGCGGCGGTGTGGCGATCCCCTGCTGTCCCCTCGGCGGCGACGGCGGCCCCTGCCGCGTCGCGTTTAGCGGGCTAAACGCGCTCTGCGGCGGGGTGGGAGGGGGCGGAGCGGGCTGGTGGGGGAACTGGGGGCGCCGCTCGGCGGGGGCGGGGGCACCGACGCGGGAGACCGCGGAGCCCGCCAGCGAGCCCGTGCGGTCCGGGTCGATCAGTACCGCGCGCAGGGCGCCGCGGGCGACCACGGTCTCCGGCTGGTCCAAGGTCGTGGGCACGACACCGGTGCGCTCGTGCACGAGCCGCGACACCATCGGGATCCGGCTCGACCCGCCCACGAGGAAGATCGCCGTCAGCTGCTTCGGCCGCAGCCCGGAATCGCCGATCGCGGCCACGGTCAGCTCGACGGCGCGCCCGAGCGGCCCCGTGATGAGCCGCTCGAGGTCCTCCCGGGTCACGTGGGCGTCGGCGAACGGCGGCGGCATCGGGACGTCGGTGTACGCGTGCCGGGACAGCGTCTCCTTCGCGCCGCGGACGTCCTGCCGCAGGACACGGCGGCGACGTCTGTCCGTGAGTTCGCGGCCCTCGACCAGCTTCCGCCATTCCGGCGGATCGACGGACGACACCAGCGAACCCACGTGCTCCAGGAGCGCCTGATCGACGTCCGCGCCCCCGAAGCTCGGATCCCCCCGGGTGGCCAGCACCTGGAACCCGGCGCGTTTAGCGGGCAAACTGCGATCCGCCGGGCTGCCGGGCATCCGCTGGACCACGGAGACGTCGACGGTGCCGCCGCCGAGGTCCAGCACCGCGAGAGCGTCGCCCGGTCTGCCGCTGAATTCGACGGTGCGCTCGGAATTGAGCTCGGCCGGGGCGAACGTCGCGGCGTGATAGACCGCCGCCGCCACCGGCTCCGGCACGAGGGCGACCTGGCGCGCGAGACCGCCCGCCGCCTGCCGGAGCAGGCGGGTCCGGGTCGCGCCCCAATCGGCGGGATGGGTCAGGACGAGCAGCTCGACCTCGGCGTCACCGGCGAGCCGGCGGGCCTCGGTCACCGCGCGCTTCAGCACGGCGTGGACGACGTCGGTCACGCGGAGGACGTTGTCACCCAGCAGCAGGTCGCCTTCGTCGATCCGGCGCTTCGGGTTCGGCTCGTACCGCGACGGATCCACCGCCGCCTGCCGTTCCGCCTCCTGGCCGACGAACAGCGTCCCGTCCGGCGCGGCGTACACCGCCGACGACATCAGTGGCTGCCCGTCCACCACGACGACCTGCGGTTCACGGCCGTTGATCGAAGCGACTACGCAGGTGCTCGATGTCCCGAAGTCCACCGCTACCCGCACAGTCACAAGCCACTCCCGCAGTTCGTCGTCGTCACCCCTCGCCCAGCCGGGACCTCACCTGGTTTCAGCGGGAGGTCAGTCCGGCTGGATCCACGAGACCTGCATGAGCTGCTTGCCGTGCTTCCGGGTGACGAGGTTGCCTCGGCCCGGCGGCATCTGGCTCGGCTTCACGTTGGCGACGAGGTTGCCCTCGTCCCGCGAGCCGTTCATGACCATACCGGGCGCCGCGATCTCCCTGAGCTTGCCGAGGATCGGGTCGAACATCGCCCGGCTCGCGCCACCACTGCGGCGCACCACGATGATGTGCAGACCGACGTCCTTCGCCTGCGCGAGGAACTCGGCGAGCGGCTTGAGCGGGTTGCTCGTCTGCGTGGCGACCAGGTCGTAGTCGTCGACGATGATGAACAGCTCCGGACCGGTCCACCAGGACCGGGTCTTCAGCTGCTCCTGCGTCACGTCCGGACCGGGGAGCCGTCGGCTCATCGACCCGTGGACGTCCTTGACCATGCTGTCCAGCTGCGCGGCGGACACCGCGTAGCCGAGCAGCTGGTCGCCGCCGACGAAACCGAGCATCGTGCGCCGGTAGTCGACGAGGATGATGACCGCTTCCTGCGTCGTGTACCGCTCGGTGATGCCCCGGGTGATTTGCCGCAGCAGGTTCGTCTTGCCCGACTCCCCGTCCGCGAAGGCGTAGAAGTGCGAGTCGGCCGCGAAGTCAAGGTAGATCGGCTGGAGGTCTTCCTCGTTGACACCGATCGGCACCAGCTTCGTGTTGCGCTTGGTGTCGATGCCGAGCACCTCGTCGTAGGTGACCATCTCGGGCAGCAGGCGGACCTGCGGCGCCGGGCGGCCGCGCCACGCGCCCTTGATCTTCGCCACCGCGTCGGCGACACCGGCGGCGACGTCGTCGGGGTTGCTCGATCCGTCGATGCGCGGAAGACCGGTCAGCAGGTGCAGCTTGTCCCTGGTCAGACCGCGGCCGGGGCGGCCTGCCGGGACGTTCACCGCGACCCGGCGGTCGATGTCGGACTCGCTCGGGTCACCGAGACGGAGCTCGAACCGGGTACCGATCATGTCCTTGATCGCCGGGCGGATGTCCGCCCACCGGTTCGCCGCGATGATGACGTGCACACCGTAGGAAAGACCCTGGGTGGCGAGCTTGGTGATCGAGACCTCGAGCTCGTCGAAGTCGTCCCGCAGTGCTTTCCAGTTGTCGACGACGAGGAAGGCGTCACCGAAGGCGTCTTCCTCTGGCTTGATCTCGCCGCGCCGCTTGCGGTTGCGGAACTCGTTCATCGAGTCGATGCCCATGGCACCGAACCGGCCTTCCCTGTCGGTGAGCAGGGTGGTCAGCTCGGCCACGATCCGGCGGGCCTTGTCCGGCTCGCGCCGGGCGACGGCGACACCACCGACGTGCGGCAGGCCCTGGAGACCGGCCAACGTACCGCCACCGAGGTCGAGCGCGTAGAACTGCGCTTCCTCGGGGGTGTGGGTCAGCGACATGGACATGATCAGCGTCCGGAGCATGGTGGACTTGCCCGACTGCGGCCCGCCGACGATCACACCGTGCCCGGCGGCACCGGAGAAGTCGGCCCACAGCAGGTCACGACGCTGCTCGTACGGGCGGTCGACGATACCCATCGGCACCTGCAACCGACCGTTGCCGAAGAACCCGACCGGGGACAGACCGCGGTCGTCGGTGGGGTTCAGGTTCGGCAGCAGCGTGTCGAGCGAGTTCGGTTCCTTCAGCGGCGGCAGCCACACTTCGTGCGCCGGCGGTCCCTGTCCGATCAGCCGGGACACGATCACGTCGAGCTCACTGGGCTCGACGGCCTCCTCCGGCTTGGCCTGTTCGACCGGCGCGGCCTCGATCTGTTCCGGCTCCGGCTCCTTCGGCAGTTCGACGAAGTCCGGGACGAACAACTGCGGGCGCTTGTCCGCGCGGACCACGGTCGCGACCGGGCCCGCCGCCTTGATGCCCGCGGGCCGGTACGGGCCCGAGACGTACGAGGCCTTGAAGCGGACCAGCGTCGAAGTGTCGTACTTCAGGTAACCGCCACCGGGCACGGACGGCAGCTCGAACGCGTCGGGCACGCCGATCGCGGCACGGGATTCCGCGGCGGAGAAGGTCTTCAGGCCGATGCGGTAGGAAAGGTGCGAATCGAGACCGCGCAGCTTGCCCTCTTCCAGCCGCTGCGACGCGAGGAGCATGTGCATCTGCAGCGACCGGCCCAGCCGTCCGATGGCGACGAACAGGTCGATGAAGTCCGGCTTCGCGGCCAGCAGCTCGGAGAACTCGTCACAGACGATGAAGAGCGCGGGCAGTGGGTCGAGGTCGGCGCCGTTCTCGCGCGCTTTCTCGTACTCCCAGACGTTCTTGAAGTTACCGCCGTTCTTCAGCGCTTCCTGGCGCCGGTTCATCTCGCCCGCCAGCGCGTCCTTCATACGGTCGACCAGCGTGACTTCGTCCGCGAGGTTGGTGATGACCGCGGAAACGTGCGGCGCGGCGTCCAGACCGAGGAACGTCGCACCACCCTTGAAGTCGACGAGGACGAAGTTGAGCGTGCTCGACGAGTGCGTGGCGAGCATGCCCAGCACCAGGGTGCGGAGGAACTCGGACTTACCGGAACCGGTCGCCCCGATGCACAGGCCGTGCGGGCCCATGCCCTCCATCGCGGCTTCCTTGATGTCCAGCTCGACCGGCTGGCCGTACTCACCGACACCGAACGGGACGCGGTAACGGTCCCGCACCGGGCGCGGCCGCCAGGCCTGCTGGACGTCGAAGGTCATCGGGTCGCCGGGGATGCCCAGCAGTTCGAGCAGACCGGGGTTGGACAGCAGCGGCTCTTCCTCGGCGGCGTCCTGCGCGGCGGTGCCGACGCGGTACGGGGCGAGGAGCCGAGCCAGCGCTTCGGCCTCGACCACGCTGAGCGTGTCCGGGCGGCCGAACCACTCGACGCCGCCGGCGCTGCGCGCGCCGAGGCGGTCTTCCTCGACGACCAGCCGCAGACCGCGACGGGCCGCGAGGTTGCCGATGGAGTCGGAAAGGTCGATCAGGGTGACGCCGACCAGTCCCTCTTCGAGGATGATCTGCTCCTCGCGGGTGACCTCGGCGTCGTCGACGATGATGACGACGTGCGGCTGGTCCGGGGCGGGCGTCGCGTTGCGGGAGAACCGCTGGCGGTCACGGAGTTCTTCGTCGAGCCACTGCTCGATCTGCGCGAGAGAGCCCGCCATCATCCGCAGCTGGCCGATACCGTCGGCGAGCGCCGGGTGCTGGGCGTGCGGCAGCCACTTCGCCCATTCCCACTCCTCCTTGGCGCGGCCAGCCGTCGCGACCGCGATGAGGACGTCGTCGGGGCTGTGGAAGGTGACCAGCTGGGCCAGCATCGCCCGGGTGAGGCCGCGGGTCAGACCGCGGTCGCCCTGCATGCTGACCGCGGCGAACCCGCGGAGGGTGATCTGGGTCGGCAGGTCCGGGACGATGGAGTGCGCGCGCACGAACCGGCGCAGGGCCAGCGTCGCGATCGGCTCCAGTTCATCGACCGGACCGGTCTGCGGCGGCACGAGCCGCGTCGCGAGCCGGTGCGAGCTGCGGCCGACGCGGAGATGGAGGAAGTCCTGGTCGTTCTGGCGGCGTTCCCACATGCGGCGGCTCGCGGCCAGCGACCACAGCGTCTGCGGGTCGGGGTGGACCCACTCGAGCGCGGCGCGCTGGTCGACCATGGCCTCGCGGGCCCTGTCACGCATCTGGCCGAGGTAGCGCAGGTAGTCCTTGCGGTCCTCGTCCATCTCGGCCTTTTTGGCGCCGCCACCCTTGCCCGCGCCGCCGGCCATCATGCCGACGGTGCTGAGCACCATCATGCCGCCCATCATCATCATCATGGGATTGCGTCCACCCGTGGTGAACATGAAGACCATCATGCCGAGGGACGCGACGATCATCACCGCGGGAAGCAGCTTCATGACGATGTTGCCCGGGATGGTGCGCGGCACCTCAGGCGGCGGTTCGAGATGCACCTCGCCGCCCGGCGGGCGCGGTGCCGCCAGGCGCGGTGACTTCTTGAACTGCAGCGTGCTCATCGAAGGACCCCTCTTCAAACTCGACGATGGCGGCCACCGTTGGTGCGCGTACGGGTGCGCGAGACAACCTATCGAACGTGGCCGGTGAAATCCGGACAACGCCGAGAACGGCCCGACCGGGGCCGCACGCATGCCGGGAGTGTAAGGCTCCGGACCGACAACTCCCAACGAACCCGCAGGCCTCCGGCCGAGCGCGGCGACTTTAGCGGGCAAAGTGCGATCCGGCGGCCGTCGACTTTCGCGGGCAAAGTGCGATCCGGCGATCAGGGGACCTCCCGAATGCTTAGGGCCGCTAAGCGTCACAGTTTGCCCGCTAAAGTCGCCGCGCTCGGTCGCAGTGAGAGAGGCCGGGAGGGCGCGTGCCTACTTTTGCCGGTCTTTTTCCGACAGTCGATGATGTGGGCGCCCGGGTTCGGTATAGGTTCCCCGGGGACCAGACTTTCAGGGCAGGGGGAAGGCAGTGGCAACGGGCACGACGGTATTCAGCAGGGTGACGGTGGTCGCGCCACGCACCCGGATCGACGTGGCTTTGCCGGCTGACGTCGCGGTGGCGGACCTGCTGCCCATGCTGTTGGAAATGGCGAAGGAGGCGACGCCGGACGGCGGCGCCCGCCACGGCGGCTGGGCATTGGCGAAGCTGGGCGACGCGCCTCTCGACCCGAGCCGGACTCTCGCGTCCCTCGGTGTCGTGGACGGCGAACTCCTGCAGCTGCGCAAACGCAACGAGAACCCGCCTCCGCCGCTGTACGACGACGTCGTCGACGCGATCGCCGAATCGTCCCCGGACAGCTTCCGTCCGTGGACGAAGGAGACGGCACGTCGCTTCGGGCACATCGCGGGCGGCCTGGCGCTGTTCTTCGCGGCCCTCGCACTCTTCACCAGCGGTTCGTTCTACGGCGGCAACGCACTCGCCGCCGCGATCGCCGGCGGTGTCGGCGCGATCGCGTGCGTCGCGATCGGCGCGACGCTGGCCAAGGCCTACAAGGCCGAGGCGACCGGCGTCCTGATCGCCGCGACGGGTGGTCTCTCGCTGGCCTTCGTCAGCGGGTTCTACATCGTGCCGGGGCTGTCCCTGTGGGCGAACCTGCTGCTCGCGAGCGCCCTCGTGATCATCGTGGCGGCGGTCTGCATCCTCGTCATCGGGCACGGGATCACCACCTTCATCGCGGCCGCGACGACGGCGACGATCTCGGCGCTGACGTTCCTGGCCGCGACGCTCATCGACACCCCGATCGCCGGTGTCGCCGCCGGCGCAGTCGCGTTCTCGCTGGCCTGCATCTCGATCCTGCCGCGCGCGACGATCAAGCTCGCGGCCCTCCCGACGCCGCACGTTCCCGGCAGTGCCGAAGAACTCAAGGAAGACTCGGGCTTCCCGGACTACCGCGCCATCGAGCGCCGCACCGCGGTCGCCCACGAGTACATGACGGGCCTGCTGACCGGTTGCGGCGCGGCCACGGCGCTGTTCGCGATCATCGCCTCGACGTCGCCGTCGATCTTCGGCCCGATCCTCGGCGTGGTCGCCACGCTGGTCTTGCTCCTCCGGGCGCGGGCGTACGCGAACGGCGCGCAGGCC
The DNA here is from genome assembly GCF_001953865.1 of Amycolatopsis coloradensis. Taxonomy (GTDB): domain Bacteria; phylum Actinomycetota; class Actinomycetes; order Mycobacteriales; family Pseudonocardiaceae; genus Amycolatopsis; species Amycolatopsis coloradensis. The sequence goes on along the minus strand of NZ_MQUQ01000012.1, from coordinate 44,671 downwards.
ATCGCGCTGCTGACCACCGGAATGGTGTCGGGCGCGGGCATCTTGCTCGGCTGGATGTGGTCGGCGAGCCCGCTGAACCGCGTCCTGTTCGTGTTCGGCGCGCTGCTGCTGATCGGCGCCGGTGCGCTCGTGGTCGGCGTGATCTTCCCGAACCAGCGCTTCTCGCCGCCGCTGCGGCGGACCGTGGAGATCTTCGAGGCCGTCTTCATCGCGACGGTGCTCCCGCTGGCGCTCGGTGTCATGGATCTCTACACGACGCTGCGCCACCTCAACTTCAAGTGACGACCCGATCGGATGATGCTCTGATGGCCGCAGCGCGGAAGTCCAGGGGGACGCGCGTCCGCCACCTCGGCCTCGCCGGACGTACCGGAACGGTACTGCTGGCGGCCGGTATCGGTGTTCTCTCACCCGCGTCGGTGGCACTTCCCGCGTGGGCGCAGCAGAGCAGCGTCCCGGCGGACGCCGGTGGCTACTACGCGACCCCGCCTCCGGTGGACACGAACAAGAAGCCGAACGACCCGGGCAAGCCGGACAAGACCTACGAACAGAAGACGCAGTGCGTGCAGCGCAGCAAGCTCGGCGGCGACCAGGTCGACATCAAGAACCGGCCGTGGGGCCAGGAGTACCTGCAGATCGAAAAGGTGCACCAGCTGATGCGCGGCGCCACCAAGTCGATCGGCGGGGGCGTCAAGGTCGCCGTGATCGACACCGGCGTCACCGCGCACCCGTACTTCGGTGGCCGTGTCGAATCGGGTGGCGACTACGTCGCGACTCCCAACGGCGGCAAGGCCCCTGGACTCGAAGACTGCGACGGCCACGGCACCGAGGTGGCGGGGATCATCGCGGCGAATCCGCCCGACGCGAGTATCGGGTTCCGAGGGGTCGCGCCGGACGCCACGATCCTGTCGATCCGTCAGTCGAGCCAGAACTATGAAGAGGTGGAGAAGAAGGCGGAACCGCCGGCCTCGTCGAGTGCCGCTCCGCCTGCTTCGTCGAACAATCCGGGTTCGCAGCTTCCGCCGTCCTCACAGGGGAACGGCGCTGTCGGCGGCGCGGCGGACGGAACCGCACCAGGCCAGGACAAAGGCGGGCGACAGCAGGAGCAGGGCAAGACCGCGGGCACGCTGACAACGCTCGCGCAGGCCGTGGTCAGGGCTGTCGATCGCGGGGCCAAGGTGATCAACATGTCGGTCGACAACTGTCGCCCGGCCAGCGGGAGCATCGCTCCCAATGAGCAGGTACTCCAGGCGGCCGTGCACTACGCCGTCGAGAGCGACGTGGTGGTCGTCGCGGCGGCGGGCAACGTCGGCGACAAATGCCCGCAGAACGACCAGCCGGACCCCAAGTCCCCCAAGACGATCGTCACGCCGCCGTGGTTCGCCGACGACGTACTGTCGGTCGCGGCGATCGACGACACCGGTGGTGTCGCGCAATTCAGTGTCAACGGACCGTGGGTCAGCGTCGCCGCACCCGGCACCAAGATCATTTCGCTGGACCCGGCGGAAGGGTCGAGCAGCCTGGCCAACCTGACCATCGAGGGCAACGGGGAACCCGGCGCCATCCAGGGGACCAGCTTCGCCGCACCGTACGTCGCCGGCGTGGCCGCACTCGTGCGCGCGAAGTTCAGCGGTCTGAGCGCGCGTGAGGTGATGAACCGGATCAAGGCGACGGCGCAGCACCCCGCGGCGCCGGGCGGGCGGGACAACTTCGTCGGCTTCGGGGTCATCGACCCGATCGCGGCGCTGACGGCGATCGTGCCGTCGGAAGCGGACAAGGCCAAGCCGGTTCAGCTGCCCACGGATCTGCCGCCCGCGAACGACCGCGATCCCGCCCCGATGATCGTCGCGCTCGCCGGAACCGGCGGGGGCCTGGTGGCGCTGCTCGTCACGCTGTTCGTGGTGCACTCGGTCCGCCGCAACCGGCCGACCACCTCACCAGGCCGCAAGACCCCGTAGGCCGAGCGACTTCAGCGGGCAAAGTGCGATCTGCCCTGGACTCGCCTCCGCGCCGTCCGGATCGCACTTTGCCCGCTAAAGTCGCGCCCCCCGTGAGGGCACCTATTTGGCGGGCTTGGGCTTCGGAGCGGGTTTCGGCGGGCTGTCGTCCTCGCCGATCACGGGCGGGACGACCTGGCCGGGCTCGCCGACCACATCGGACGGCTTCGAGGAGGGGCGCGTCTTCGACTGGTGAGCCGTCCGGCCTCCCCCGCCCATGCCCATCCCCATCGGCGCCATCCCCATCGGCATCATCGCCGTCCCCGACCCGGCCACGGCCTGGCCTTGAACCGGCGGGGCCGGCACGGGCGCGACCCCGGGGATCGGCGCCTGTCCCTGCTCGATCAGCGGCTCCTGCGACCCGGTCTTCCGGCCGTCGGCGGGATCGGCGGCCGCGGACGGCGACGTCGACTGTTCCTCGGCCGCGGCCCCGGAATCCGGTCCAGCGGCGACCTTCTCCGCGGCCGGCGCACCCGCCGCCGCGGAATCGTCATGGAGCTTGAACTCGTCCTGCGGGTACCGGTGAGCGATCTCGATGCTCCGCGAAGCAGCATCGGGATCGTCGACTCCGTCACAAAGCCTCACAAAGCCTTCGAGGACGTCGCGCCCGGCTTCGAACAGCGCCTTGGCCGACTCCTGCGCCTCCTCCAGCTGAGTTCGCGCCCGCCGAACGCCGCCGACCGGCAGCATCGCGGTCTCGGAGGTCAGTTCGGCCGTGTCGACCAGGATCTCGACAAGGTCGGTCAGGATGCGACGGATCGACGACACCAGCTCGTCGAGCGAGCCCGCCAGCGTGTTCAGGGCGTCTTCGACGTCGGAGCCCGCGATGTTGATATCCCTGATGTACGCGACGAACGCATCGGCGTCCTTGCCGGACCATCCGGCGTCGAGACGGCCGAGGTCTTCCGACAGTTCCTTCGACACGGTGGCCGCGGTCATCGCCGCTTTCCGGAGCCTGCCCGCCTCGTCCTTCAGGTCCTCCCAGCGTCCCGCCAGCGGGGTCAGGTAGGCCTCGACCGGATCGATCAGGCCCAGATGACCGGACAGTTCCGAAACGAAGGCGAGATGCGGCTCCGCGGCCCCGATGAGGTCCTCACCTCCCGAGCCGGGCGCGGTTAGCGGGCTAAACGCGCTCGGCGCCGCGACGGGAACCGCAGGGCGCGCGGACCTCATCGGGTGCGGGATGGAATCGGTCGGGGTCTCCGACTCGGCGATCATGCGGTTCAGAGCTCCACGGCGTGCTTGATCATCTGGGCGGCCTCGTCGTCATGCCCGGCGTGCCGCGCGGTCACCGTGTGCAGGGCCTCCGACGCCGATCGCAGCGCGGCCGCGCCTTCCACCAGCTGACGCCGGATGGCCTCGGCCGCACGTCCGTAAGACGCGCCGAGGCCCAGCTCCTCCCCCAGCGTGCCGTGCGATTCGACGGTGATGCCGTCTCCGGTCACGTCGGCGGCCGCCAGCTCGAGTTCCCCGGCGGCCGCGTCCACCCGCTTCGCGTAGTCACCGACGACGGTGCCGTCGATCTTCAGGCCGGTCACTGCGCCCTCCACTCACCCGACAGTGCTTGGGCGTTGAGACGCTCGTGCCGCCTCAGGGGTTCCCGCGATCAGTTTCCCGAAGAAGACTGCTGCCCCTGCGTCGCGACCGATCCGGCCCGGTCGTCGATCGGCACCGTGTCGAACGCGCGAAGCACGTCCTGCGTGTTCAGCGAAGCGCCGACCGGCAGGATCCTGACGATCGACTCCGGTGCGGGCACACGCTTGTTGAGCCCGATCGAGTCCGCCGTGACGGCGTCGGGAACGCCGTAACGGATCCCGCGGTCGGAGATCAGCTGGATCGGGCCCTTGTCGAAGGTCTCCTTGCCGGTCGCCGACTGGACGACCGCCGCGAAACCGGGCTCCATGAAGAAGCTGTTGATCGGCGCGCCGACCGGGCCGGGAGTACCGATCTTGACCCCGGGCGCGGATCCGTCGGCGTTCCTGCCCTTCGGCAGCTTGTCGTCGACGAACACCGCGGTGTGACCGTCCCTGCCGGCGCCGTCGCCGGCGATGGACCAGCTGAGGCAGGACACCCGGGAACCTTGAGTCGCGTTGAGCACCGTCGGCACGGTCTGGGGGTAGGCGTCGAGTTCGACGAAGCCCGGTTGCCCGGCCGCCACCCGCGTGACGTTGCGGATCTTGCCCAGCGGTACGGACATGACCGAAGTGCTGCCGTCGTTCTTCCCGGTCTGGACGATATCCGCGACGGCCGGGGAAATGGACTGGATCCCTTCCCTCGTGATGAGGTGGAAGTCCTTCCGCCCTTCGGCCTGCTCGGTGGAGAAGACGTCGCCGACCTTCATGTTTTCGATTTCGAAGTTGGGGTTCTCGCCCTTGCCCGTGACGTCCGGCAGCTTCAGCTCCGGCACCTCGGGGATCGCGTCCAGCAGGCCCTGGGAGATACCGCGAGGCTGGTCGGGCAGCTTCAGCGCGGAGAGGACGGCACTGGCGTCGGGTTTGATCTCGGCCTTCACGGCGTTCGCGTTCGGGAGGTTGGGGTTCGCCGCCAGCCGGTAGATCAGGTAGGTCCTGCCGTTGGCGCCCTTGGCCAGCAAGGCCTCGTTCTGGCCGAGCTCACGGTTCCCGAGCTGTTTCACACCCGCGTAGACGGTCGTCTCGGTCTTCGTGAGATCCGGCCTCGGCACGGTCGGGTCGTACATGACCTCGTCGCACACACCCCAGTCCGGGGCGACACGCTGGCCTTCCGTCGGCATCAGCTGCGGGCCGTTGGGAATGCCCATGAGCTGGCCGCGGGGGATGTTCTTCAGCTGTTCGTCCGAAACGACTGTGGGGTTCTTCACTTCGGAGGCTTGCGCGGGCCCGGCGGGCTTGCCGCCCGCCTGCTGCGCCCCCTGCTTCGACTGCGCGATGATCAGCAGCCGCGCGGAAGCGAGGTTGAAGGTGGGAATCAGTTTCTTCGGATTCCCCGCCACGACGTACACCGTTCCGGACTGTTCACCGATGACGATGTTGCCCGCCTCCGGAACGGAGGGTTTCGGGCTCAGCAGTCCCCAGATGACGAAGACCAGGACACCCAGCGCGGCCAGCACGACGCCCACGATGGTGGCTCGCGTGTGCGTGCGCATCGGGTCGTGGAGCATGACGGCGTCGCGACGGACCAGCGCGGATTGCATCCGGCGCAGAACGAACTGATAAGCCTGAACTTGAGACTTAGTAGTCGGTGTTGATGGCATTCTCGACCTACAGTCCTCCCCGTCGCGGTACGGTTCCGCAGGATAGCCGTACGGGGACCGTCTGGTGTGGGGTTTCTACCAACTCCAGCTAGTGTCAAGTTCCTCGGGACCGGCTTTCCGGGTACGCAGCACGCACGAGGGGAAGAGAAAGCGCGGATGTCCGTCACCACTCCTCCACGTCCGCCCGGCCCTCCGGGGTCTCAACCTCCGGGTCGCCCGCCGGGGCCGCCGCCAAGGCCCGGCAGACCGGGTGGACCCGGTGGCCCGGCCGGCGGCCAGGGAGGCCCCGGTGTTCCTCGTGGACCCGGTGGGCCCGGTGGCCCTGGCGGACCGCAGGGTCCAGGTGGCCCGGGCGGTCCAGGAAGGCCTGGGGGTCCCGGCGGACCTGGTGGCCCGGGAGGACCTGGTGGCCCTGGTGGCCCGGGCGGTCCTCCGTCCGGCGGCCCCGGCCCACAGCCTGATCCTCCGTCCGCCCCCGCGCCGCGGATCGCCGCGCCGACGAGGCGCCGGACCGGCGGGATCAACCTCGGTCCGCTGCCCGTGGCGAACCTGGTCGTGCTCGAACTCGGGCTCGCGATCGGTCTCGTCCTCCTCGCGATCGACATGAAGCTGAAGTATGTCGCGATCGGCGTGTTCGGGGTCGCGATCATCATCGCGTTCCTGCGCTGGGGCGGCCGCTGGTTCACCCAATGGGCTGGACTCACCCTGCGGTACATGGTCCGTTCGCATGATCGCGTGGCGACGCCGCTTCCCCCGAGCAGCATCGAAACGCTCGCCGCCGAAGAGGACGCCGTCACCGGCCCGGACGATGCCCGGGTGAACCTGCTTCGCCTCGCGGTTCCCGATCTCGTCGTCGCGCACGGTGTCGACCACGAGCGCCAGCAGGTCGGCCTCGCGTGGAACGACGGGACGTGGACCGCGGTCCTGCTCGTCGAGCCCGCGCCGGCGCTGATCACACAGGCCGACGGTGCGCCGAGCCTGCCGTTGTCCGCGCTCGCGCCGTGCCTGGAAGACCGCGGCGTGGTCCTCGACTCGATCCAGATGATCTGGCACTGCTACCCGGGCAGCGCGTCCCTCCCCTCGGACTCGCCCGCGCTCAGCTCCTACATGGAGGTGCTCGGCCCGCTTCCCGCGGCCGCGCGGCGGACGACGTGGGTCGCCATCCGGCTCGACCCGCGCCGGTGCCCGGCCGCCATCCGCGAACGCGGCGGCGGCGTCGTCGGTGCGCATCGCGCGCTGATCGGCGCGCTGTCGCGAGTACGCAACGCCTTGGAATCGCAGGGCGTGCCGACCCGGCCGCTCGACCCGGACGAGCTGCTGCGGTCCAGCATTTCGGCCGCGGAACTGACCGCTGTCGCCGGTTCGCCCGCGAAAGTCGGCTTGCAGGAGCGCTGGACCGGCGTCACCGCGGCGGGCATCGGACACGCGAGCTACGCGATCACCAGCTGGCCGAAGGGCAAGATCAGCAGCAGCCTGAACGCGCTGACCAGTGTCCGCGCGCTGTCGGCGACGGTGGCGATGTCGATCTCGCCGTCCGCCGATGAGGGCAAGATCGGCTTGCGGGGAATCGTGCGCTTGAGCGCGCGGAACCCGCGTGAACTGGACGCGGCCGACCAGCGGCTGCAAGGTGTCTCGGAACGGCTGGGCGTGGCGCTGACGCCGTTGCGTGGCCTGCAGATCTCCGGGTTCTCCGCGACTTTGCCGATCGGAGGCACGGCATGAGCACCCGTATGCGTGACGCCGGCCAGAACGCCGGTATCGCCCCGGAATTCACCGTCGACCCGGCGATGCTCGACGCGATCAGCCCGTCCGGCGACCGAGGCGGGATCGTCCTCGGCTCCGGACTCAAGGGCGAGCCGCTGACGATTTCCGCGCTGCGCTCGACACCGACCCGGATCGTGCTCGTCGGTGGCCTGTACCTGGCTCGCCAGGTGGCGCTGCGGGCGATGGCGGTCGGGGCGTGGGTCGTCGTGGCGACCGGGCGGCCGGCCGCTTGGCAGGTTCTCCCTCAGGCGGCGGGCAATCAGCCGAACGGCAGGCCGTCGCCACTGGTGCAGATCCGGCGGCTGTCGCCGGTGGACCTGCCGCGGCCGTCCGAGGACGCGCCGCTGCTGGTGGTGACCGACGGCGGCCCGACACCGCAGGACCTGTTCCCGCCGCGGTCGCCGTGGCAGACGACGGTCTACGTGCTGCCCTATCTGCACCCGCAGGCCGGGGCGACCGCGAACGCGGCCGACCTGGTGCTGATGCAGCGGCTCCCGCCAGGGCAGGCCGAACTGGCCGCGCGGATCTGGCGGCTCCCGCCGCAGATGATGAAGCAGCTCACGACGTTGAAGGACGACCAGGTCGTCGCCCTCGGCCGGAACCTCTGGCGCCCTCTCCGCCTGGTCACCACCGCGAAAGAGCAACAGCTCCTGGGCCCGGTCCGCCGCGGCGACTGACCCGGCGCGGCGACTTCAGCGGGCTAAGTGTGCTCTGCGGGGGCACTGTCCATATCGGACAGTGCCCCCGTTTCCGTCCCGTCCCGTTTGACGATTAGGCGGCTAAAGTCGAAGTGGCGCGGGAAGGTTGTCCGTCAAGGGGCAATCGCGCGGACTGTGGACAAGCCGGGGGTTGTGGACAAGTGGCCCCTGAAGGGCCGCTGATGGCCGGGTGGTGTCGGTCCCGTCGATCACCGTGTCGATATGACCAAGCCCTTCGATTCATCCCATCTCCCCGACGTCTTCCGCGGCTCCGAGGCACGCAAAGCGGGCCTCATCACGGCGAGCCAACTACGCGGTTCCAGCGTCCGGAGGCTGTTCCAGGACGTCTACACGCGCGCTGACGTGGAGGTCACACATGAGCTGCGCTGCCGAGGCGCCGCGTTGCTGGCGCCTCCGGAAGCCGTGCTGACCGGGCGATCGGCCGCGACCGTGCAAGGCGTCGAGCTGGCCAGGCCCCTTGATCCGGTCGAGATGGTCGTGCCCGAGAAATACCGCTTCGGCCCGATCGACGGGATCAAAATTCGGCGTACTGAGATCAAACCCGAGGAATCGGGGCCATGGAATGGCATCCGTATCGCGCGTAGGACCCGGATCGCGCTGGATCTGCTTCTGCGGCTTTCTCCTCGAAAATCCGGATGGGTGCGGCGGCTCCGCACGGGCGTGCCGGATCTGGACCAGTTCATGAGAGCCCAGAAGCTGCACGATCTCCATCTCAACGGGGAGTTCTACGGTCGCCGCAATCGAGGAATCCGCTTGGCCAGGCATGCCTTGCGACTGTCCGATCCTCGCGCGGAGTCGCCTCCGGAATCGGACGTTCGCGTCGTGCTGGCCGCCGCCGGAATCGCGGCGACACCTCAGTTCGAGGTCATCTCTCGAACGGGCCATTTCGTCGCTCGCCTCGACCTGGGAGACGAGGAGTACAAGGTCGCGATCGAATACGACGGACGATGGCACAACACGCCGGAGCAACGAGCCCACGATCGCAAACGCCGAAGACGAGCGGAGGCCGAGGGCTGGCGCTTCGTCATCGTCACCGCGGAAGACCTGGCGACTGATTTCCAAGGCATCGTCGAGGCCGTCTGGCGGGCCCGCCGCGGCGCGGTCAGCCCGCTGACTGTGCCGCGGCCGGGTCAGGAGGGGGTGCGCATGGCGCGCGTTTGATCGGCACGGGCGGCGAGTTCCGTGTCCGGCGGGTAGTCGACGGCCATCAGCGTCAGGCCGTGTGCGGGAGCGACAGCGCTATCGCGCGTGCGGCTCTCCAGGACGTCGCCGGGCCAATCCGGCCCACGACGGCCGTCGCCGACCAGAAGCAGCGCCCCGACCAGGCTGCGCACCATCGAGTGGCAGAACGCGTCGGCGGAGACGTCGACCTCGACCGCGTGTGGTCCGGTCCGCCGCCAAACGAGCCGCTGCAACTCGCGAATTGTTGTGCTGCCTTCGCGCTGCTTGCAGAAGGCCGCGAAGTCCTGAAGTCCCAAGAGGGACGCCGACGCCTCGTTCATCGCGTCGACCGAGAGCGGCCGTCCCCAGGCCAACGTGTCGTGACGCCGCAAGGGATCCACGCCCCACGGCGCGTCCGAGACGCGGTAGCGGTAATGCCTTCGCACGGCGGAGAACCGCGCGTCGAACCCCGATGCGGCCACGCGAGCGCCCAGCACCCGCACGTCGCCCGGCAGGTATCGATTCCAGCGGTGACACATCCGCCCCAGATCGGGAATGCCCTGCCGGTCCAGTTCAAGGCGACCGGATCGCGTTTTGCCCGCTAAAGGCGACACGTCGACGTGGACCACCTGGCCGGCCGCGTGCACACCGGCATCGGTGCGGCCGGCGACGACGACGGACTTCGGGACCGAGGCTCCTGGAGGCTGTTTCGCAAGCGCCTCTTCGAGAAGTCCCTGAACGGTGCGCCGACCGGGCTGCCTCGCCCAGCCGGAGAAATCGGTGCCGTCGTAAGAGACATCCAGACGCAGACGAACGAGCCCGCCCTCCGCAGTGGGAGTGGCGGGCTCGTCCGGGGTGTTCGGTGCCGTCAGGACGTCAGTCCTTCTTGCTGTCCGCGTCCGCGGCGGGGGCCTCAGCGGCCTCGTCGGCGGCGGGAGCCTCGGTGGCCTCCGGAGCCTCAGCGGCGGCCGTGTCGGCTGCCTCAGGGGCCTCGGTGGTCTCCTCGGCGGCCGGAGCGGCAGCCTTCGGCTCGTCCTTGGCGAACTTCGTCTTGCGCGCGGCCTCGGCCTCGGCGGTGACGGTCTTCTCGGCCACCAGTTCGATGACGGCCATGGGGGCGTTGTCGCCCTTGCGCGCCATCGTCTTGGTGATCCGGGTGTAGCCACCCGGACGCTCCGCGAAGAACGGACCGATCTCGGCGATCAGCTTGTGCACGACATCCTTGTCGCGCACGATGCGCTGGATCTGACGACGGTTGTGCAGGTCGCCCCGCTTCGCCTTCGTGATCAGCTTTTCGGCCAGCGGGCGCACCCGCCGGGCCTTCGCCTCGGTCGTCGTGATCTTGCCGTGCTCGAACAGCTGAGTGGCCAGGTTGGCCAGGATCAGCCGCTCGTGCGCGGGCGACCCGCCGAGACGGGGTCCCTTTGTGGGGGTGGGCATCGGTTCTCCTCGTTCAGCTCACAGCTGGAGGCCGGGGCTCCCCCACCCCTACCGGTGAGGGAGTCGAAGCTGGCCTTACAGCTGCTCCGTCTCTGCGTAGTCCTGGCCATCGTCGTGGCCATTGTCCGAAATTCCGTCCGTGATGCTGTCGACGCCCTCGGACCAGCCTTCACCGTCGTAGCTGGCCGCGGCCGCGGTCGGGTCGAACCCGGGCGGGCTGTCCTTCAGCGCGAGGCCGAGACCGACGAGCTTCAGCTTGACCTCGTCGATCGACTTCGCACCGAAGTTGCGGATGTCCAGCAGGTCGGCCTCGCTGCGCGAGACCAGTTCGCCGACGGTGTGGATGCCCTCACGCTTGAGGCAGTTGTACGACCGGACGGTGAGGTCCAGGTCCTCGATCGGCATCGCGTAGGCGGCGATGGTGTCCGCCTCCTGCGGCGACGGGCCGATCTCGATGCCCTCGGCGTCGACGTTCAGCTCGCGCGCGAGACCGAACAGCTCCACCAGCGTCTTACCGGCCGACGCGACGGCGTCCCGCGGCGTGATCGACGGCTTCGTCTCCACGTCCAGGATCAGCTTGTCGAAGTCGGTGCGCTGCTCGACACGGGTCGCCTCGACCTTGTAGGTCACCTTCAGCACCGGGGAGTAGATGGAGTCGACCGGGATCCGGCCGATCTCCGCGCCCGCCTGCTTGTTCTGCAGGGCCGGAACGTAACCGCGGCCACGCTCGACGACGAGCTCGATCTCGAGCTTGCCCTTGCCGTTCAGCGACGCGATGTGCAGATCCGGGTTGTGCACGGTGACACCGGCCGGGGGCACGATGTCGGCAGCGGTGACCTCACCGGGGCCCTGCTTGCGCAGGTACATGGTGACCGGCTCGTCCTCTTCCGAGGAGACCACGAGCTCCTTGAGGTTCAGGATGATGTCGGTGACGTCTTCCTTCACCCCGGGAACGGTGGTGAACTCGTGCAGCACGCCGTCGATGCGGATGCTCGTCACGGCCGCGCCCGGAATGGACGACAGCAGCGTGCGCCGCAGCGAGTTGCCGAGCGTGTAGCCGAAGCCGGGCTCCAGCGGTTCGATGGTGAACCGGGAGCGGGTCTCGTTGACCGTCTCTTCGCCGAGAGCCGGCCGCTGGGAAATCAGCATCTGTCCTAATTCCTTTCCAAACGGCGCCCGCCATATGACACCGAAAGGGATGGCGAAACGGCGGCGCACTCCGGGCGCCGCCGCCGTGCCCACACCGGGCCGGGGAAGACCCCGGCCCGATGATGGATCACTTCGAGTAGAGCTCGACGATCAGCTGTTCCTGGACCGGAACGTCGATCTGAGCGCGCTCCGGGAGCTGGTGGACCAGCACCCGGAGGTTGGACGGAACAACCTGGAGCCACGCGGGAACGGGACGTTCGCCGAACGACTCCTTGGCAGCGACGAAGGGCAGCATCGCGAACGACTTCGGCCGCACGTCGATGATGTCCCACTTGCTGACCTGGTACGAGGGCACGTTGACCTTGACGCCGTTGACCACGAAGTGGCCGTGGCTCACCAGCTGACGCGCCTGACGGCGGGTGCGGGCGATGCCGGCGCGGTAGATCACGTTGTCCAGACGGGACTCGAGGATCTGCAGCAGGTTCTCACCGGTCTTACCCGGACGCCGGACGGCTTCCTTGTAGTACCGGACGAACTGACGCTCGAGAACGCCGTAGGTGTAGCGAGCCTTCTGCTTCTCCTGCGACTGCAGGAGGTACTCGGACTCCTTGATGCGCCCGCGGCCGTGCTGGCCCGGCGGGTAGGGGCGACGCTCGAAAGCCTGGTCGCCGCCGATGAGGTCAACCTTGAGGCGACGGGAAATACGCGTCGCGGGGCCGGTGTAACGAGCCATTTCTTCTTACTCCTCCCCGTTCCTCAGACCCGGCGCCGCTTGGGCGGGCGGCAGCCGTTGTGAGGCTGCGGGGTCACGTCCTGGATGGTGCCGACCTCGAGGCCGGCCGCCTGCAGCGAGCGGATCGCCGTCTCGCGGCCCGAACCCGGGCCCTTCACGAAAACGTCGACCTTCTTCATGCCGTGCTCGGCAGCCTTGCGGGCGGCGTTCTCGGCGGCCATCTGCGCGGCGAACGGGGTGGACTTACGCGAGCCCTTGAAGCCCACGTGACCACTCGACGCCCACGCGATCACGGCACCGGTCGGGTCCGTGATCGAGACGATGGTGTTGTTGAAGGTGCTCTTGATGTGCGCGTGGCCGTGCGCGACATTCTTCTTTTCCTTACGGCGGACCTTCTTGGCCCCCGCCGCGGTACGAGACTTCGGTGGCATGTTCTGAGGGTTCTCCTGTTAGCGCGCGTTCTCTTGGTGAGCGGCGACCGCTTCGGCCTGGCCGCGCCGGATGATCGATCCGGCGTCGGTGTACAGGTTGCGGAGCGCCATCGGGCGGGCGTAGAGCGCCTTGGGCGAGACACATGCCGAGCCGCGGCGGTGGACGCCGCCCATCTGCACGACCTTCTTGCCCTGGACGCTCACTTCTTGCCAGCCTTCTTCTTGCCGGCGACCGTCTTCTTCGGACCCTTACGGGTACGGGCGTTCGTCTTGGTCCGCTGACCACGGACGGGAAGTCCGCGACGCCAGCGAAGGCCCTCGTAGCACCCGATCTCGATCTTCCGACGGATGTCGGCGTTCACCTCACGGCGAAGGTCACCCTCGACCTTGAAGTTCTCCTCGATGTAGACCCGCAGCTTGGCGAGGTCGTCATCGCTCAGATCCTTGACGCGAGTGTCCGCGTTGAGCTCGGCAGCCGCGATGAGCTGCTTCGAGCGGGTACGGCCGATGCCGTAGATGTAGGTCAGCGCGATCTCCAACCGCTTTTCGCGGGGGAGGTCTACGCCAGCGAGTCGTGCCATTGGCGTTGATGCTCCTTCATAGAATTCATCTTCAGGTCTGCTCCCCGTCCGGTCCCGGGACCGACTCGCCTGTCGTGCCCTTGGCTTGCGCTTCGGGTGTCCCGGCCCCGGCCTGAAGTCCGGGGGTGAACCGGGCCGTTCGCACGGCCCGGCAGGTGCGGGGAGATTGTGTAGCCGTCAATCCACTCTGTACGAGTGCGAGTGATCAGCCCTGCCGCTGCTTGTGCCGCAGGTTCTCGCAGATCACCATGATCCGGCCGTGGCGGCGGATCACCTTGCACTTGTCGCAGATCTTCTTGACGCTCGGCTGGACCTTCACGTCTCCTGCTCTCCTGCTTGTGCTAACTCGTCGTGATCACTTGTAGCGATAGACGATGCGACCACGAGACAAGTCGTAGGGCGAGAGCTCCACGACAACCCTGTCCTCGGGCAGGATGCGGATGTAGTGCTGCCGCATCTTGCCGCTGATGTGTGCAAGGACCTTGTGGCCGTTCTCCAACTCGACGCGGAACATCGCGTTGGGGAGCGGCTCGACTACGCGGCCTTCGACCTCGATGGCCCCGTCTTTCTTGCCCATGTCCTCCGCATTTCCTGTCGCTACGCTGTGTTATCAGTCAGAGCTTGAGTGCTTGGCTGGGTGGTGCTTCGGCACACCCCACCCCGGGTCCAATGTCCGTTCGCGAGAATTCACGAGCGCGCAGGATCCGGGCGCGATGAGTACACCGACTTGACAGTGTACGCAACCCGTGTCGCGAGGCCCAAACGGGGGGTAACTGTGTTACGCGCCCCCTGGGCTCGCCGGAAGCGACCTCCCCCATCGTACGCCTCCGCCGACCTGCGTTTAGCGGGCTAATCGCGACGCGCTGGGCCTGCGCCCTGGTCGCGTTCGGCGGCCGAGGCGCGCCCAATAGGGGCGGCACCCGGGAGCCTCAAGGGCGAGCCTCGGGCACTGCGGCGACCAGCGGGCGGACTTGCGTTTAGCGGCCTAAGTGCGATCCGGGGCCACCTGCGTTCAGCGGCCTAAGTGTGATCCGAGCCCACCTGCGTTTAGCGGGCTAATCGCGACGCGAGGATCGCGATTAGGGGGCTAAACGCAGGCCGGGGCGCACTTGCGTTTAGCGGGCTAAACGCGATCCGGAGGCAGCGAAGGGTCAGGCGTCTTCGGGGGCGGTCAGCACCCACGGGCCGTCGTCGGTGATGGCGACGGTGTGCTCCCAGTGCGCGGCCCGCGAGCCGTCCGCCGTCACGACGGTCCAACCGTCGTCGAGCTCGACGGTCTCCCCGCCGCCACCGGTCAGCATGGGCTCGATCGCGAGCGCCATCCCGGCCTTGAGCCTTGGGCCCTTGCCGGGCTTACCGAGGTTCGGCAGGAAGGGGTCCATGTGCATCTGGCGCCCGATCCCGTGACCGCCGTACTCGACGATCATCCCGTACTCGATGCCGTCTTCCCGGCCGGCCTTCTCGGCCGCGGTCTGCACGGCGTGCGAGATGTCCGTGAGCCGCCTGCCGGACGACACCGCGGCGATCCCCGCCCACATCGCCGCCTCGGTGGCCGCCGAAAGCGCGAGGTCCGCTTTCGACACCTCACCGATCGCGAGGGTGACGGCGGAGTCGCCGTGCCAGCCGTCGAGGATCGCGCCGCAATCCACGGAGATGATGTCGCCCTCGTTCAGGGCGCGTGTCTTCGACGGGATGCCGTGGACGATCTGCTCGTTCACCGAAGCGCAGATCGACGCCGGGAAGCCGTGGTAGCCCTTGAAGGAGGGCACCGCGCCGGCGTCGCGGATCGTCTGCTCGGCGAGTTCGTCGAGATCGGCCGTCGTCGCCCCTGGCTTCGCGATCTCGCGCACCGCGGTGAGGGTGCGCCAGACGACCAGACCAGCCGCCCGCATCGCCTGAAGCTCACCCGGGCTCTTGAGTTCGATCATGCGCCCACGACGAAGCCGTTGCAGTACACGCAGTCCTCCGAGATTCACGTGCGGTCGCGCAGCGCTTCCAGCACGCGGGCGGAGATCTCGTCGATCGAGCCGACACCGTCGACCGTGACCAGAATGTCCGCGTAGTACTCGAGCAGCGGAGCGGTCTCGGACACGTAGATCTGCTGGCGACGACGGATGACCTCTTCGGTGTCGTCCGAGCGGCCGCGGGACAGCAGCCGCTCGACGACGACGTCTTCGGAGACCTGGAGCTGGATGACCGCGTTCAGCTCGGTGTCGACCTCGCCGAGGATCTCACCGAGGACGTCGGCCTGCTTCGTGTTGCGGGGGAACCCGTCGAGCAGGAAACCGACCTTGGCATCGGGTTCGGCAAGGCGCTCCCGCACCATCTCGTTCGTGACCGAATCGGGCACGAGTTCACCGGAATCCAGGTAGCGCTTGGCTTCCCGGCCCAGCGGCGTCTGCTCGCCCACGTGGGCGCGGAACAGATCGCCGGTCGAGATGTGCGGGATCCGGAGCTTCTCCGACAGTGCTACCGCCTGAGTACCTTTGCCCGCGCCAGGAGGGCCAACGAGAACCAGGCGCGTCACTTCAAGAACCCTTCGTAGTTACGTTGCATCAGCTGGCTTTCGATCTGCTTCACGGTGTCGAGACCGACACCGACCATGATCAGCACAGCCGTGCCACCGAACGGGAAGTTCTGATTGTTCCCGCTACCGGTGACGGACAGGAAGAAGTTCGGAAGGATCGCGATGATGCCCAGGTACAGCGAGCCCGGCAGGGTGATCCGGCCGAGGACGTAGCTGAGGTACTCCGCGGTGGGACGGCCCGGGCGGATACCCGGGATGAAGCCACCGAACTTCTTCATTTCTTCCGCACGCTCGTCCACGTTGAACGTGATCGTGATGTAGAAGTACGTGAAGAAGATGATCAACGCGAAGTACAGCAGGACGTGCGCCCAGCTGGACTGGTTGACGATGTAGTTCTGGATGAAGACCTGCCAGCCCGCGTTGCTGTTGGCATCACCGACGAGGCGGCTGATCAGGTCCGGCAGGTAGAGCAGCGACGAGGCGAAGATGACCGGGATGACACCGGCCTGGTTCACCTTGATCGGCAGGTAGGTCGAGGTCCCGCCGTACATGCGGCGGCCGATCATGCGCTTGGCGTACTGCACCGGGATCCGGCGCTGGCCCTGCTCGACGAAGATGACACTGGCGATGATCACCAGGCCGAACACGCAGATCAGGGTGAAGACCACCGGGCCGGCGCTGCTGAGGATGTTGCCACCCTCGATCGGGATCCGGGCCGCGATGTTCAGGAAGATGAGGACGGACATGCCGTTGCCGACGCCGCGCTCGGTGATGAGCTCACCCAGCCACATCATGACGGCGGTACCGGCGGTCATCGTGATGACGATGATGGCCAGCGTGTAGACGCTGTTGTCCGGGATGATCGCGGTGTCGCACTGCGGGAAGAGCTGCTTGCGGTCGGCGAGCGCCACCACACCGGTGGCCTGAAGGATCGCGAGGGCGATCGTCAGGTACCGGGTGTACTGGGTCAGCTTGCCCTGACCGGCCTGGCCTTCCTTCTTCAGTTCCTCGAACCGCGGGATGACCACGGTGAGGAGCTGGACGATGATGCTCGCCGTGATGTACGGCATGATGCCGGTCGAGAACAGTGACAGCTGCAGCAGTGCACCGCCACTGAACAGGTTCAGCAGCTGATAGACGCCCTCCTGCGACCCGGTTTCCGTACATTTCTGGACGGCGGAGTACGAGATGCCCGGGGCCGGGATGGTGGCACCGATTCGGTAGACCGCGACGATGGCTAGCGTGAACAGGATCTTCTTACGTAGATCCGGCGTCGCGAGAGCCGAGCGGAAGGCGCTGAGCACGCGGGGGACCTCCTCGGCGTCGTCGGCTGTCTTACCGACGATCGGCTTGGCCGACCTGGGGCCGGCGGGAACACACAGCTTTCTGGCACAAGCCAGGAACGCTTCGGGGCACACTCGTCCCGAAGCGTGTCGCCGACTCTAACAGCTTCACAGGGCGTGTCCGCAGTGCGTGTGGGTTTTCCGAACGAAGGTTGGTCCGCAAGGTTGATCGACATCCGCTTCTCGCTCTGAAACCTTGACAGATCGCCTTGTCGTCCCTTGCTTTCCGGGCCCCATCAGATCGCGATCAGGGGGCTGAACGCACCGTGATCAGGGGGCCGGTTCAGGAGCTCGACGCGGCCAGGGCTCCCGCCATGCCGAGCAGCACGACGCCGGTGCCGCGATCGACGTTGCGCGTCGCGCGGCGGGACAGCCGGAGCGACTTCACGAGCGCGCCTGCCCCGATGTAGGTCGCGCCCGCGACGAACTCGGCGAGCAGATAGACGGCGCCGAGGATCGCGATCTGGACAGGAAAGGAGCCGTGAGCTGCATCGATGAACTGGGGTACGAACGCGGTGAAGATGAGGATCGCCTTCGGGTTCGTGATCGCGACGACGAATTCCTTCCGCGCGATCCGGAGAGCCGGTACGGATTCGGTGTTTTGCGGCCCTGTGACCAGCGCAGTCCGTCCGCCGCGGAACGTCGACCAAAGCAGCCGTCCGCCAACCCAGACCAGATAGGCGACGCCTGCCCACTTGATCACCGTGAGTGCACCTTCGGAGGCCGCGAGGAGCTGACCGAGCCCTGCCGCGACAGCCGCGATCAGCATCATGAATGCAGCCAATCGGCCTAACAGGCCTGCCAGCCCTTTCCACACACCCTGTGTCATGCCGTGGTGCAGGCCGAGCAGATTGTTCGCCCCTGGCGTAAAAGCCACGAGCACCGCCGCACCGAAAAAGACCAGCGCCCAAGTCATCGGTCACCTCCTCCTTCACCGTATCGACCGACGCGAGCGCGTTTAGCGGACTAATCGCGCTCCTTTGGGCTGGGATCCGGCGGAGAGGCGAAGGCCGAATAGTCCGGCGGAGGTGTCGGCTGTGGTTCCGGCGGTAGCACAGCGATGGAAATACCATCTTTCGGAGTGGGCATGTCCGCGAGCCCCGGGTCGCCGCCCACCGGGACCTCGGCCTCCTCGACACGGTGACTCACGATCGCCGCTACCGCAGCCGCGACCACTGCCGCGAACAGAGCCCATATGCCGGCACTGAACGTCGTCGACGATTCGGTGGGTTCTCCCAGCTGATTTCCGAATCCCAGCATGGTGACGGTGAAGACGACTCCGGCGAGGAACACCACCCCGATGGTCACGAGCCATCGATCCAAGCTTCCCGGCCGCCGGAAGAAGGTGGCGCGGGCACTCACGATCGTGGCCACCAGCAGGATCGCCGCAGCGATCAGGAGAGGAATACCGACAGGCGACGTCGACGTCGTGAGGCTGTGTCCTTCGGGCTGGTTGACCACTGTTTCCCACGCGCCTTGGACGACGACGATCACGAACTTGTCGCTGCGATCGAGGTCGAGGCGATGCTCCGTGCTGAAGAACGGGAAGAAGCAGCCGACGAGCGTCAGGATCAGCGCCAGGGCCGCCAGGCCCGCTGCCACCAGCCTGCGAGGCTCAGGTTGGCCAGAGCGGACCGGCGCGCTAGCGGGGTCTATGGGCCCCTGCACCGAGATGACCGTCGGCGGCGCGACCGGCTGCGGTGGGAAGGGCTGCTGGTCCTGCCGAGGAGGCGTGTCCACCTCCCGATCCTTCCAGCACAGACCCCCAACCGCCACGCTCGGCGCCGGTTGCGTTTCGCCCCCTAATCGCGATCTGAGCGGCGAGCACCTGGGCGACCGGCGGATCGCGATTAGGGGGCGAAAGTCGCTCTGTTCGCGTCTGGCCCCGGATCACGATTAGGGGGCGAAACGCAAGTCAGCGGGAGCGCCGGGGAGAAGGGACCGGATCGCACTTAGCCCGCGAAAGTCGAAGCCGCCGGGAGGAGCGCAAGCGAAAGGCCCGCCGGGCGGAGCCGGGCGGGCCTTTCGGTGAAGCGAGCGAAGAGAGCTCAGAGCGTGGTGGCGGAGCCACCGGCGGCGGAGAGCTTCTCCTTGGCGGAGCCGGAGAAAGCATCGGCGGTGACGTCCAGCTTGACGCCGTTCAGGTCACCGTTGCCGAGCACCTTCACGAGCTTGTTCTTGCGAACGAGGCCCTTCGCGACGAGCTCCTCGTTGCCGACCTTGCCACCGTCCGGGAAGACGCGGGCGATGTCGCCCAGGTTCACCGGCTGGTACTCGGTACGGAAACGGTTCTTGAAGCCACGCAGCTTCGGCAGCCGCATGTGGATGGGCATCTGCCCACCCTCGAAACCGGCGGGCACGTTCTTCCGGGCCTTGGTGCCCTTGGTACCGCGACCGGCGGTCTTGCCCTTCGAGCCCTCACCACGGCCGACGCGGACCTTGTCGCGCTTCGCGCCGGGAGCCGGACGAAGGTGATGGATCTTGATGGCAGTCATGCCTTGACCTCCTCGACCTCCACCAGGTGGCGGACCGTGTGGATGAGGCCGCGAACCTGGGGGGTGTCTTCACGCACTACAGACTGCCGGATCTTGCGCAGCCCGAGGGTACGCAGCGATTCACGGTGGTTGTGCTTGGTGCCGATCTTGCTCTTGACCTGGGTCACCTTGAGCTGAGTCATGTCAGACCCCCTGACCCGCACGCTGGCGCAGCATCCGAGCCGGGGCGACGTCCTCGAGCGGGAGACCGCGGCGGGCCGCGACCTCTTCGGGACGCTGCAGACCCTTCAGGGCCGCCACGGTCGCGTGCACGATGTTGATCGCGTTGTCGGAGCCGAGCGACTTCGACAGCACGTCGTGGACACCCGCGCACTCCAGCACCGCGCGGACCGGACCACCGGCGATGACACCGGTACCGGCGGACGCCGGACGCAGCAGCACGACACCGGCGGCTTCCTCACCCTGGATCGGGTGGGGAATGGTGCCACCGACGCGGGGAACGCGGAAGAAGTTCTTCTTCGCTTCCTCGACGCCCTTGGCGATGGCCGCGGGAACTTCCTTGGCCTTGCCGTAGCCGACGCCGACCTGACCGTCGCCGTCACCGACGACCACCAGGGCGGTGAAGCTGAAGCGACGACCACCCTTGACGACCTTGGCGACGCGGTTGATCGTCACGACCTTCTCGAGGTGCGGGGTCTTGTCCTGGCCGGCCCCGCCACGACCGCTGTCGCGACGATCCCGGCCGCCACCACGACGTTCATTGCGGTCATTGCCGCCCTGCCCGCCGGGTCCGCCCTGGCCGCCGCCGAATTGCCGTGTACGTCCCGGCATCAGGCTTTCCTTCCATTCACGAGCATCTGCATCAGAATTCCAACCCCGCTTCACGCGCGGCGTCGGCGAGCGCGGCGATGCGGCCGTGGTAGGCATTGCCACCACGGTCGAACACCACGGTCGAGACACCGGCGTTCTTGGCGCGGGCGGCGACGAGTTCCCCGACCTTGGCGGCCTTGGCCTTCTTGTCGCCGTCCAGGGCGCGGACGTCCGCCTCGAGGGTGGACGCCGACGCCAGGGTCTTGCCGGCGAGGTCGTCGATCAGCTGCACGGCGATGTGCCGCGACGAACGCTTGACGACCAGGCGCGGACGCTGGTCCGTGCCGTTGATCTTCTTGCGAAGGCGGAAGTGCCGACGGGCCTTCGCGACGCGGCGGCGGGTCGAAATGTCCTTGCCGACCGGCTTGCGCTTCGTAGTCGTGTCGCTCATGATCACTTACCCGTCTTTCCGACCTTGCGGCGGATCTTCTCACCCTCGTAGCGCAGGCCCTTGCCCTTGTACGGGTCCGGGCGGCGCAGCTTGCGGATGACCGCGGCGATCTGGCCGACCTTCTGCTTGTCGATGCCCGAGACCGAGAACCGGGTGGGGGTCTCGACCTTGAAGGTGATGCCTTCGGGGGCCTCGATCTTCACCGGGTGGCTGTAGCCGAGGGCGAACTCGAGGTCCGAGCCCTTGGCCTGCACGCGGTAACCGACACCGTGGATTTCGAGCTTCTTCTCGTAGCCCTCGGTCACACCGACGACGAGGTTGTTGACCAGCGTCCGGGTGAGACCGTGCAGGGCACGGCTGTTGCGCTCCTCGTCGGGACGCTTCACCTGGAGCGTGCCGTCGGCGTGCTCCACGGTGATCGGCTCGGCGATGGTGTGCTCAAGGGTGCCCTTGGGCCCCTTGACCTTGATCTGCTGACCTTCGATGGTCACCTCGACCCCGGAGGGGACGGCGACCGGCAGCTTTCCAATGCGTGACATGTCTGTGCCCCCTTCCTTACCAGACGTAGGCGAGGACTTCGCCGCCCACGCTGTTTCGCTTGGCCTGACGGTCGGTCTGGAGGCCGGACGACGTCGAGATGATCGCGACGCCGAGGCCACCCAGAACGGACGGCAGTTCGGTCGATTTTGCGTAGACCCGCAGGCCGGGCTTGGACACGCGGCGGAGGCCGGCGATGCTTCGCTCACGGTTGGGGCCGTACTTCAGCTCCACGACGAGGTTCTTGTGCTTCTCGCCCGGCTCGTCGCGGTAGCTCGCGATGTAGCCCTCGCGCTTGAGGATCTCG
This sequence comes from Amycolatopsis coloradensis, assembly GCF_001953865.1. Taxonomy (GTDB): domain Bacteria; phylum Actinomycetota; class Actinomycetes; order Mycobacteriales; family Pseudonocardiaceae; genus Amycolatopsis; species Amycolatopsis coloradensis. Next base: position 22,997 of record NZ_MQUQ01000012.1, on the reverse strand, counting down.
GCGATGTTCGCCTTGATCTTCGAGTGGGGAAGCACGACCTCGTCGTGGTAAGCCGAGTTCGCGTTACGCAGACGGGTCAAGAAGTCTGCGATGGGGTCGGTCATCGTCATGGTGACCTGTCAACCTTTCTCGCCTGGTTCCCCGAAGCCCTGCCCGGATGAGCAGAGCGTGCGGGGCCTGTGGCGAAGTGGGAGTTAAAAGACTCTTACCAGCTGGACTTGCGGACGCCGGGCAGCTCGCCCGCGTGTGCCATCTCGCGAAGGCAGATCCGGCAGAGCCCGAACTTGCGGAACACCGAGTGCGGGCGACCGCACCGCTGGCAACGCGTGTAACCGCGAACCTTGAACTTCGGCGTCTTCGCGGCCTTGTGGACCAGTGCTTTCTTGGCCATCGACTCAGTTCTCCTTGAACGGGAAGCCGAGCTTGCGAAGCAGCGCGCGGCCCTCGTCGTCGGTGTTGGCGGTGGTGACGACAGTGACGTCCATACCGCGCGGGCGGTCGATGGCGTCCGGGTCGATCTCGTGGAACATCGACTGCTCGTTGAGACCGAACGTGTAGTTGCCGTTGCCGTCGAACTGCTTCGGCGAAAGCCCGCGGAAGTCACGGATACGCGGCAGCGCGATGGTCAGCAGCCGGTCGAGGAACTCCCACATCCGGTCGTTGCGCAGCGTGACGCGCGCACCGATCGGCTGGCCCTCACGCAGCTTGAACTGCGCGATGGACTTGCGAGCCTTGCGAACCTCGGGCTTCTGCCCGGTGATCGCGGCCAGGTCGCGGATGGCGCCTTCGATCAGCTTGCTGTCACGGGCGGCGTCACCGACACCCATGTTCACGACGACCTTGACGACGCCCGGGATCTGGTGGACGTTCTCGAAGGAGAACTCCTCCTGGAGCTGTCCCTTGATCTCCTCGCGGTACCGCACCTTGAGGCGCGGGGCGATCTTCTCTGCGGTGGTCATGATCAGATGTCCTTACCGTTCCGGCGCGAGACCCGGACCTTCTTGCCGTCCTCGCCGATGCGGTAGCCCACCCGGGTCGGCTTGCCGTCGGAGTCGACGACCATCACGTTCGAGACGTGGATGGGCGCCTCCTGCGTGACGATGCCGCCGGACTGCGCGCCGCGCTGGGTCTGGGAGATCCGCGTGTGCTTCTTGATCCGGTTCACGCCCTCGACCAGCACGCGCTCGCGCTCGGGGTAGGCCTGAATGACCTTGCCCTTGGCACCCTTGTCCTTGCCGGCGACGACGACGACCGTGTCGCCCTTCTTCACCTTCATGCTCTACAACACCTCCGGCGCGAGCGAAATGATCTTCATGAACTTTCGGTCGCGCAGCTCGCGGCCCACCGGGCCGAAGATGCGGGTGCCGCGGGGCTCATTGTCGTTCTTGATGAGCACAGCAGCGTTCTCGTCGAAGCGGATGTAAGAACCGTCCGGACGACGGCGCTCCTTGCGCGTGCGAACGATGACCGCCTTGACGACGTCACCCTTCTTCACGCCGGCAGCCGGCATGGCGTCCTTCACGGTGGCGACGATGATGTCGCCGATGCCCGCGTAGCGCCGCCCCGAACCGCCGAGAACGCGGATGCAAAGGATTTCCTTCGCGCCCGTGTTGTCGGCAACCCGAAGCCGCGACTCCTGCTGGATCACGTCAACTCCTGTATGTCGCGCTGGTTCTCGCGCTCATCTTTCGATGTTTCAGTCGCGAGCCTTGCGGAACTAAGGGACTCAAAAAGAGCCCTACTTACTTGGCCTTCTCCACGATCTGCACCAGACGCCAGCGCTTGGTCGCCGACAGCGGGCGGGTCTCCATCAGGGTGACCCGGTCGCCGATGCCCGCCTCGTTGTTCTCGTCGTGCACCTTGACCTTGCTGGTGCTGCGGAGAACCTTGGCGTACCGACGGTGCTTCTTGCGGTCCTCGAGCTCGACCACGATCGTCTTGTTCATCTTGTCCGAGACGACGTAACCCTCACGGACCTTGCGGTCGTTACGGGGGGCCGCCTCGGTGGGCTGCTCGCTCATGCGGCACCTTCACTCTCGGCGTCAGGGGAAACGGACAGGCCGAGTTCACGCTCGCGCATGACCGTGTAGATCCGCGCGATGTCCGTGCGGACGGTGCGCAGACGGCGGTTGTTGTCGAGCTGTCCGGTCGCCATCTGGAAGCGGAGGTTGAAGAGCTCCTCCTTGTATTCCTTGAGACGCAGGACAAGCTCTTCCGCGGTGAGCTCACGAAGCTCCGACGTCTGGGCGATACCAGCCTTCGCCATCAGAACTCACCACCTTCACGGGTCACGATGCGGCACTTCATGGGCAGCTTGTGGATCGCGCGACGGAGCGCCTCACGGGCGGTCTCCTCGTTCGGGAACGAGATCTCGAACATCACGCGGCCCGGCTTCACGTTGGCGATCCACCACTCGGGCGAACCCTTACCGGAACCCATGCGGGTTTCCGCCGGCTTCTTGGTCAGCGGGCGGTCCGGGTAGATGGTCGTCCACACCTTGCCGCCACGCTTGATGTGACGCGTCATGGCGATACGAGCGGACTCGATCTGCCTGTTGGTCACGTAGCTGTGCTCAAGCGCCTGGATGCCGTACTCGCCGAAGCTGACCTTCGTACCGCCCTTGGCGGCACCGTGGCGCTTCGGGGAGTGCTGCTTCCGGTGCTTGACCCTGCGCGGGATGAGCACGTGTCAGCCCTCCGTCTTTTCTGCAGTCTCAGCAGCCGGGGCCTCGGTGGCCGCGGGGGCGGCGTCGCCCTTGGCGGCGGCAGCGGCGCTGCCGTCTGCCTCTCGGGCGGCGGCCCGTCCGGCTTCGGTCGAGGTCGGCGTCGTGCCCGACGCACCGGAACGGCGCGGGCGGGACGGACGGTCACCACGGTCACGGCGCGGGGCGCGCTCGGCGGCCGCGGCGGCGTCACGCGCCTCCTTGGCCTTGAGGCCACCCACGAGCTCGCCCTTGTAGATCCACACCTTCACGCCGATGCGACCGAACGTCGTCTTGGCCTCGAAGAAGCCGTAGTCGATGTCGGCACGCAGCGTGTGCAGCGGGACGCGACCATCGCGGTAGTGCTCGGAGCGGGACATCTCGGCACCGCCGAGACGACCGCCGCACTGCACGCGGATGCCCTTGACCTGCGGCGAGCGCATGGAGGTCTGGATCGCCTTGCGCATCGCGCGGCGGAACGCCACGCGGTTGCTCAGCTGCTCCGCGACACCCTGAGCGACGAGCTGGGCGTCGGCCTCGGGGTTCTTGACCTCGAGGATGTTCAGCTGGACCTGCTTGGCGGTCAGCTTCTCCAGCGCGCCGCGGATACGGTCGGCCTCCGCGCCGCGACGGCCGATGACGATGCCCGGCCGGGCGGTGTGGATGTCGACGCGGACCCGGTCACGGGTGCGCTCGATCTCGACCTTGGAGATCCCGGCGCGCTCCATGCCCGTGGACAGCAGCTTCCGGATCTTGACGTCCTCGGCCACGTACTCCGCGTACTGCTTGTCGGCGTACCAACGCGACTTCCAGTCCGTGGTGATACCCAGGCGGAAGCCGTGCGGGTTGATCTTCTGGCCCACTACCGGCCACCTGCCTTCTTCTTGCCCTGTGCCTTCTTGGCCTCGGCCTTGGGACGCGACTCCACCTCGACGGTGATGTGGCTGGTCCGCTTGCGGATCCGGTACGCGCGGCCCTGGGCCCGCGGACGGATGCGCTTGAGGGTCGGGCCCTCATCGGCGTAGGCGTTCTTGATCCAGAGGGTGTCCGGGTCAAGATCGAGGTTGTTTTCGGCGTTGGCCACGGCGCTGGCGAGCACCTTCGCGACCGGCTCGCTTGCCGCCTGCGGGGCGAACTGGAGCACGGCCAAGGCGTCGGCGGCGCTACGTCCCTTGATCAGCTCGATCACCCGGCGCACCTTGGTAGGCGAGTCCCGGACGAAGCGAGCCCGCGCGTAAGCCGTCGGCAAAGCCTCGGCCACGTCGTTCTGGGCGTTCATCGCTAGCTTCCTTGTTCTCTCGTGCCCGCTCAGCGGCGGCGCGACTTGCGGTCGTCCTTGATGTGGCCCTTGAAGGTCCTAGTCGGAGCGAACTCGCCCAACTTGTGACCCACCATCGCCTCGGTGACGAACACCGGGACGTGCTTGCGTCCGTCGTGCACCGCGATCGTGTGACCCAGGAAGTCCGGGATGATCGTGGAGCGACGCGACCAAGTCTTGATCACGGTCTTCTTGCCCGACTCGTTGAGAACGTCCACCTTCTTGAGCAGGTGGTCGTCCACGAAGGGGCCTTTCTTAAGGCTGCGTGGCATGTGCTTCTACCTCCCTGCTCAGCGCTTCTTGCCGGTACGCCGGCGGCGGACGATCATGGCGTCGGAAGCCTTGCGGCGGCGGGTGCGGCCTTCGGGCTTTCCGTTCGGGTTCACCGGGTGGCGACCACCGGAGGTCTTACCCTCACCACCACCGTGCGGGTGGTCGACCGGGTTCATGACGACACCACGGACGGTGGGACGCTTGCCGCGCCAGCGGTTACGGCCCGCCTTGCCCCAGTTGATGTTCGAGTGGTCGGAGTTGCCGACCTCGCCGATGGTGGCGCGGTTGCGCACGTCGACGTTGCGGATCTCGCCCGAGGGGAGACGAAGCTGGGCGTAAGGCCCGTCCTTCGCCACCAGCTGCACCTTGGCACCGGCGGACCGCGCCATCTTCGCGCCGCCACCGGGGCGGAGCTCGATCGCGTGGATCACGGTGCCGACCGGGATGTTGCGCAGCGGCAGGTTGTTACCCGGCTTGATGTCGGCGCGGGGGCCGTTCTCAACCGTGTCACCCTGCTTGAGCTTCTCCGGGGCGATGATGTAGCGCTTCTCGCCGTCGGCGTAGTGCAGCAGCGCGATACGAGCGGACCGGTTGGGGTCGTACTCGATGTGCGCGACCTTGGCGGGAACGCCGTCCTTGTCGTTCCGGCGGAAGTCGATCAGCCGGTACGCACGCTTGTGGCCACCGCCCTTGTGGCGGGTGGTGATCTTGCCGCTGGAGTTACGGCCGCCGGACTTGCTCAGCGGACGCAGCAGCGACTTCTCCGGTGTGGACCGAGTGATCTCGGCGAAGTCGGAGACGCTGGAACCGCGACGACCCGGGGTCGTCGGCTTGTACTTGCGGATGCCCATGTGTCAGCTCAGTCCTTTACGCGGTGGGTCCGCCGAAGATCTCGATCGGCTTGCTCTCAGCCGAAAGAGTCACGATGGCGCGCTTGGTGTCCTTGCGCTTGCCGAAGCCGGCGCGAGTCCGCTTACGCTTGCCCTGGCGGTTGGCCGTGTTGACGCTGACCACCTTGACGCCGAACACCTTCTCGACCGCGATCTTGATCTGGGTCTTGTTGGCGTCCGGGCGGACGATGAACGTGTACTTGTGGTCCTCGAGCAGCCCGTAGGACTTCTCGGAGATCACCGGCGCGAGCAAGATGTCGCGGGGATCGGGGATGGCGATCGCACTCACTGCTCGTGACTCCCTTCAACCTCGCTCGACCGCGCGCTGGCCTTCGCGCCCTTGCCCCTGACGGGACCGGCGACGAACACGTCGTAAGCGGCCTTGGTGAACACCACGTCGTCGTTGACCAACACGTCGTAGGTGTTGAGCTGATCGGGCGTGATGATGTGGACCTCGGCCAGGTTCCGCACGGAGTTCCAGCTCAGCTGGTCGTCGCGGTGGAGCACCACGAGAACGCGCTTGGCCTGGGTCACCGCGGCGATGGCGGCCTTGGCGGCTTTCGTGGACGGCTTCTCGCCGGTCACCAGTTCGGTGACGACGTGCAGCTGTCCGGCGCGGGCCCGGTCCGACAGGGCGCCACGCAGGGCGGCGGCCTTCATCTTCTTCGGGGTCCGCTGGGTGTAGTCACGCGGCGTGGGGCCGTGGACGACGCCACCACCGGTGAACTGCGGCGCACGGGTCGAACCCTGGCGGGCGCGGCCGGTGCCCTTCTGGCGGTACGGCTTCTTGCCACCACCGCGGACTTCACCGCGGGTCTTGGTGTCATGCGTGCCCTGGCGAGCGGCGGCCAGCTGGCCCACCACGACCTGGTGCATGAGGGGCACGTTGGCCTGCACGTCGAAGATCTCCGAGGGGAGCTCGACCGTGCCGTCGGCTTTACCGGCCGGGGTCTTCAGCTCGACGCTGGTCATGTTCAGTTACCACCCTTCGCGGCGCTGCGCACGAACAGCAGGCCGCCCTTGGGACCGGGCACGGCGCCCTTGATCAGCAGCAGGCCGTCCTCGGCACGCACCGCGTGCACGGTCAGGTTCTGCGTGGTGACCCGGTCGTTGCCCATCCGGCCCGCCATGCGCAGGCCCTTGAAGACGCGGCCCGGGGTGGCGCAGCCACCGATCGAACCGGGCTTGCGGTGCACGGCCTGGGCACCGTGGCTCGCGCCCTGGCCCTTGAAGCCGTGACGCTTCATGACACCGGCGTAGCCCTTGCCCTTGCTGGTACCGGTCACGTCGACCTCGATACCGGCCTCGAACACCTCGGCGGTGATCTCCTGGCCGACCTCGTAGGTCTCGGCGTCGGTGGTACGCAGCTCGGCGAGGAAACGACGCGGGGTCACGCTCGCCTTGTCGAAGTGGCCGGTGCGCGGCTTGTTCACCCGGCGCGGGTCGACCGCGCCGAAAGCCAGCTGCACGGCCTTGTAGCCGTCGATTTCCTGGGTCCGAACCTGGGTGACCACGTTCGGACCGGCCTGGACGACGGTCACCGGGACGACCCGGTTGTTCTCGTCGAAGACCTGGGTCATGCCGAGCTTGGTGCCCAGGATGCCCTTCATTTGCCTGTCAGACATGAGTCTCTTACTCTCCGCCGCTCGCCAGCCGCTACTGGATGTTGACGTCGACGCTCGCCGGCAGGTCGATGCGCATGAGCGCGTCGACCGTCTTCGGCGTCGGGTCGAGGATGTCGATCAGACGCTTGTGCGTGCGCATCTCGAAGTGCTCGCGCGAGTCCTTGTACTTGTGCGGCGAGCGGATGACGCAGTAAACGTTCTTCTCGGTGGGCAGCGGCACCGGCCCGACAACACGGGCGCCGGTGCGCGTGACCGTCTCCACGATCTTGCGCGCCGAGGTGTCGATCGCCTCGTGGTCGTAGGCCTTGAGCCGGATGCGGATCTTCTGTCCCGCCATGGTGGCTGCGTTCCTTGTCGTCTCGTGCCGCTTTGTCTCTTCAAACCTTCGGCTGGGCCGGGGTTCTCGCAGTTCAACGGCCCTGTCCCCGGTCCACGCGGTCGGGCGTGTCGCGCCCGACGCACAGACGGATCCCGCGGGATCGTCGTCTTGCTGGTCTTCCTCATGTGAGGAGGCAGTGATCCGGCCATGCCGTCTCAACCGCCGCGCCCGCTGGCCTCACCCGAAGGAAGAGCTCCACGGACCGTGGCCGCTCATACCAGGGCGGCCGGAACCCGCATTCCGAAAGACTGCGAGTTCGGCCGCCCCAGGACGAGCAACCTGAATAGTGTCGCACACGTGATTTGACGCCTTGAACCCGGGGGTGTATCAGACCCCCGGGTGGCGTTAAATCACTTGTTGATCTTGGTGACCTGGCCGGCGCCGACGGTCCGTCCACCCTCACGGATGGCGAAACGCAGGCCCTCGTCCATGGCGACCGGCTGGATCAGCACAACGCTGATGTCCGTGTTGTCGCCCGGCATGACCATCTCGGTGCCCTCCTTGAGGGTCACCACGCCGGTCACGTCCGTCGTACGGAAGTAGAACTGCGGGCGGTAGTTGTTGAAGAACGGGGTGTGACGGCCACCCTCGTCCTTCGACAGGATGTAGACCGAGCCCTCGAACTCCGTGTGCGGGGTGGTGGTGCCCGGCTTCACGACGACCTGGCCGCGCTCGACGTCCTCGCGCTTGATGCCGCGGACCAGCAGACCGACGTTGTCGCCGGCCTCACCCTGGTCGAGCAGCTTGCGGAACATCTCGACACCGGTGACGGTGGTCTTGGTCGACTTCTCCTTGATGCCGACGATCTCGACCTCTTCGTTCACGTTGACGCGGCCACGCTCGATACGGCCGGTCACGACCGTGCCACGGCCGGTGATCGTGAAGACGTCTTCGATCGGCATCAGGAACGGCTTGTCGAGCTCACGCACCGGGTCCGGCACGTTCTCGTCGACGGCCGCCATGAGCTCGAGAACGCTCTCGCCCCACTTGGCGTCGCCCTCGAGGGCCTTCAGGCCGGAGACCTTGACGACCGGAGCGTCGTCACCAGGGAAGTCCTGGGAGGACAGCAGCTCGCGGACCTCGAGCTCCACGAGCTCCAGGATCTCCTCGTCGTCGACCATGTCGGCCTTGTTCAGCGCGACCACGATGTAGGGCACGCCGACCTGCTTCGCGAGCAGCACGTGCTCACGGGTCTGCGGCATCGGGCCGTCGGTCGCCGCGACCACGAGGATCGCGCCGTCCATCTGCGCCGCACCGGTGATCATGTTCTTGATGTAGTCCGCGTGGCCGGGGGCGTCCACGTGGGCGTAGTGACGCTTCTCGGTCTGGTACTCGACGTGCGAGATGTTGATCGTGATGCCGCGCTGCTTCTCTTCCGGCGCGTTGTCGATCTGGTCGAACGCCGACGCCGTGTTCAGCTCGGGGTACTTGTCGTGCAGAACCTTGGTGATCGCCGCGGTCAGAGTGGTCTTACCGTGGTCGACGTGACCGATGGTCCCGATGTTGACGTGCGGCTTGGTCCGCTCGAATTTCGCCTTCGCCACTGGAATGTCCTCCTGGACTGTTTTGCTTACTCACCGGCCGACGTGGCTGTCGTCAGACGGAGATTCGTTTCTCGGTGGGTGGTGCGGACGTTCAGGAGTTTTCCTTATGCCCGCGAGCGAGAGGGAACTACTCCCCTGTCGCCTTCGCGATGATTTCCTTCGCGACGTTCGCGGGAACCTCGGCGTAGGAGTCGAACACCATGGAGTAGTTGGCCCGTCCCTGGGTACGCGACCGCAGGTCACCGACGTAACCGAACATCTCCGACAGCGGGACCAGTGCCTTGACGACACGGGTACCGGCGCGCTCCTCCATGGCCTGGATCTGGCCACGGCGGGAGTTGAGGTCGCCGATCACATCGCCCATGTAGTCCTCGGGCGTGGTGACCTCGACGGCCATCAGCGGCTCGAGGATGACCGGACCGGCCTTCTTCGCGGCTTCCTTCATCGCCATGGAGCCGGCGATCTTGAAGGCCATTTCCGAAGAGTCGACCTCGTGGTACGCGCCGTCCAACAAGGTGAACTTCAACCCGACGAGCGGGTAACCGGCCAGCACGCCGTACTGCATGGCGTCCTGCGCGCCCGCGTCGACCGACGGGATGTACTCCCGCGGCACGCGGCCACCGGTGACCTTGTTGGAGAACTCGTAGAGGGCACCGTCGGTGGACTCGAGCGGCTCGAGCTTGACGATGACCTTCGCGAACTGACCGGAACCACCGGTCTGCTTCTTGTGCACGTAGTCGAGCTTCTCGACCGTCTTGCGCACCGTCTCGCGGTAGGCGACCTGCGGCTTGCCGATGTTCGCCTCGACCTTGTAGTCGGACTTCATCCGGTTCACCAGCACCTCGAGGTGCAGCTCGCCCATACCCGCGATGATCGTCTGGCCGGTGTCCTCGTCCAGGTTGACCTGGAACGTCGGGTCCTCTTCGGCCAGCTTCTGGATCGCCAGGGACAGCTTCTCCTGGTCGGCCTTGGTCTTGGGCTCGATCGCGACGCGGATGACCGGCGCCGGGAACGTCATCGACTCGAGGACGACCGGGTTCTGCGGGTCGGCGAGGGTGTCACCGGTGGTGGTGTCCTTCAGGCCGATGACCGCGTAGATGTGGCCCGCCTGGGCCTCGTCCACCGGGTTCTCCTTGTTGGAGTGCATCTGGAAGAGCTTCCCGATGCGCTCCTTGCGCTCCTTGGTCGCGTTGATCAGCTGCGCGCCGGAGGAGACCTTGCCCGAGTACACCCGGATGTAGGTCAGCTTGCCGAAGAACGGGTGCGCGGCGATCTTGAACGCCAGAGCGGAGAAGGGCTCCTCGGTCGACGGCTTGCGCGACACGACGGTCTCACCGTCGGGCAGCGTGCCCTCGACGGCGGGGACGTCCAACGGCGACGGCAGGTAGTCGATGACCGCGTCGAGCATGGGCTGCACGCCCTTGTTCTTGAAGGCGGAACCGGTGAGCACCGGGTACGCCTCGCGGTTCACGGTGAGCTTGCGGATACCGGCCTTCAGCTCGGCCTCCGTCAGCTCCTCGCCCTCGAGGAACTTCTCCATCAGGGAGTCTTCGGTCTCGGCGATGGCCTCGACCAGCTTCTCCCGGTACTCGGCCGCCTTGTCGGCGAGCTCGGCCGGGATCTCCTCGACGGCGTAGTCCTCGCCCTTCTGGACCTCGCCGCGCCAGGTCAGCGCCTTCATGCGGACCAGGTCGACGACGCCTTCGAACTCGTTCTCGGCGCCGATCGGCAGCTGGATGACCAGCGGGCGGGCGCCGAGGCGCTCCTCGATGGTGCGGACGGTGAAGTAGAAGTCCGCGCCGAGCTTGTCCATCTTGTTGACGAAGCAGATACGAGGAACCTCGTACTTGTCCGCCTGACGCCAGACCTGCTCGGACTGCGGCTCGACACCTTCCTTGCCGTCGAACACGGCGACGGCACCATCGAGCACGCGCAGCGATCGCTCCACCTCGACGGTGAAGTCGACGTGACCCGGGGTGTCGATGATGTTGATCTGGTGATCGGCCCAGAAGGTGGTGGTGGCAGCCGAGGTGATGGTGATACCCCGCTTCTGCTCCTCCTCCATCCAGTCCATGGTGGCGGCGCCATCGTGGACTTCACCGATCTTGTAGTTGACCCCGGTGTAGAACAGGATCCGCTCGGTGGTGGTGGTCTTACCGGCGTCGATGTGGGCCATGATGCCGATGTTGCGGACCTGGTTCAGGTCGGTCAGCACTTCACGTGCCACGAGAGTGTTCCCCTGTCTCAAGATTGGGGCCCGGCAAGGCTTTGATCGGCAGCCGGGCGGTCATCACCAGCGGTAGTGCGCGAAGGCCTTGTTGGACTCGGCCATCTTGTGCGTGTCCTCGCGCCGCTTCACGCTGGCGCCGAGGCCGTTGCTCGCGTCGAGGAGCTCGTTCTGCAGGCGCTCGATCATGGTCTTCTCGCGGCGGGCCGCGGAGAAGGAGACCAGCCAGCGGAGCGCGAGAGTGGTGGAGCGGCCCGGCTTGACCTCGATCGGCACCTGGTAGGTGGCACCACCGACGCGGCGGCTCTTCACCTCGATGGTGGGCTTCACGTTGTCGAGGGCGCGCTTCAGCGTGACGACCGGGTCGGTGCCGGTCTTCTCGCGAGCTCCTTCGAGGGCGCCGTAGACGATGCGCTCGGCCAGAGACCGCTTGCCGTCCTTCAGCACCTTGTTCACCAGCTGGGTGACCAGCGGGGATGCGTAGACGGGGTCAGAGATCAGCGGCCGCTTCGGGGCCGGACCCTTGCGGGGCATTAGCTCTTCTCCTTCTTCGCGCCGTACCGGCTGCGCGCCTGCTTACGGTTCTTGACACCCTGGGTGTCGAGCGAACCGCGGATGATCTTGTAACGGACACCCGGAAGGTCCTTCACACGACCACCACGCACGAGCACCATCGAGTGCTCCTGCAGGTTGTGGCCCTCACCGGGAATGTAGGCGGTGACCTCGATGCCGCTGGTCAACTTCACACGAGCGACCTTGCGAAGCGCCGAGTTCGGCTTCTTGGGGGTTGTGGTGTACACGCGAGTGCACACACCACGCCGCTGCGGGCTCCCCTTGAGGGCCGCGGTCTTCTGCTTGGCAGCCTTGTCCTGGCGGCCCTTACGGACCAGCTGCTGGATCGTGGGCAATGGACCAGCTTTCTGTTCGCGATCTTGCTACTACGTGTCTGTCTCCGGCCCCCGCGGTCGGGCGTGTCGGCCCGCGTCACGGTCTTGCGACCGGTAACTTCCCGTAGGGATTTTCCGTCGGATCCCGCGTGGGCGAAGCCTTCGAACCGGATGCCTGAGCACCCCGTTCACGCCGCACGGCACACGGGACGGCCCGACGCCTGCCGGGCACGGTCTCCAAAGATACCCGGCCACTTTCTGGCCGACCAAATCGGGGGGTCGATAACTATATCGTGCCGGGCGGCACGCCGCGGCCACCCTGATGGAACGGCGTTTCGGGCTGTTTGATTCCCCGTCGGCCTTGGCGTCGCCCTCTCGGCAAGGGGCTCATTTCTCGCTGACCTCGGCGTGGCCGGCTCATTCCACGTCGGGCTTGGCGTGGTCCGCCCGGCCGGGGTGCGGGTCCCGGTTGAGGTCGATCAACGGATGCACGGGAGCCCCCTCCGGCGCCGCGTGACTCCCCCGCCGGGGCTCCTCGGTGCTTTCCTGCTGCTCGGCGTCCACGACGCCCTCCCCTCGCTGTGCTGATACCGCCGTACTCGGCGAACCACGCTACCTATTCCCCCAACGGGTGAGCCGGATGGATCCGGAAAGCACGCCATCGCGTCCAACGGACGAATAGGTCACGATGGCCGCGGTGATAGCGGTCACACGCACGCGCACGGGGAGGCTCCATGTCGGCCGAGTTCGAACAGCTGGTCGCCGAGTTCGAGAAGTTCCAAGCCAAGATCAAAACGGCCGAAACGCAGTTCGCGAAGGTCGGCGAAATGCAGGCGGAACTGGAGGAGCTGGAGGCGGTGGCGACGTCGCCGGATCGGTCGGTCACCGTCGTCGCGGGCCCCGGCGGAGCCGTCAAGGACATTCGTCTTTCCCCGGAAGCCCTTCGGCAGCAACCACAACAGCTCGCCGCCAGCCTTCTGTCCACTTTGCACACCGCGGTGGCCGACGCGGCGCGGAAACAGGCGGGGATCGTCGACGAGCAGTTCGGCGGGGCCTTCCATTTGAACGTTCAGGAGCAGGTTCTCGAAGCACAGGCGGAAGCGCTGGGAACCACGGCCGACGATCTGCGGTCTCAGATGTCGGAGGAGCCACCAGCGGACACCGCCCGCCCCGCCCGCCGCCCTCGGAACGAGGACGACTTCAGCGAGGAGACGGTGCTCCGGCGGTCGGACGAACCGACTCCCGGCCCGTCGGCGGCGGGCGGGAACTCGGCCGGTGACCAGTTCCTCAAGAACCTGTTCGACGAGGAGGACCACTGATGACCGGACCAGGCGCCGGCGGGCACGCGGTCAAGACGCAGGCCTTGACCGACTACGCGAACAAGCTCGGCTACTACAAGGACGAGGCAGGCAAGTTCGGCGGCCTCGTCGACCAGGCCGACGTCACGGACAAGTCGTGGGGCCTGATCGGGCTCGCGGTGAAGCAGACCTACACCGGCAAGCTCGCCGACCTGCGTGAGCTGCTCGAGCTGATGAAGACCGGGGTGGACTCCTTCTCCGGGAAGATGACCCAGGCGGCGTCGATCTACAACGGCTTCGAAAACGACGCGACGATCACCTTGGGGAAGTACGAAGCCAAGATCGACGGACCGAAGTGAGCTGGGGGACGGCATGACCGACGAGAAGGCGAGTGTCGCCGGCAACGTCAAGATCACGGGTGACGACAGCTTCGGCAAGAACGCGCTCGACGCGGCGAAGAAGGTGCCGATCGCGGGCAAGGGCGTCACCACCGTCACCACCGCCTACGAGAAGTTCAGCACCGCGCAGGGCCCCGGCGACCTCGTGGCCGCGGGCGGGCAGCTGGTGCAGGACGGGGCGGGCTTCATCGCGGGTGCGGGCGCGGACCTCGCGAGCTTCGTGCTCGACCCGGTGGGCTGGCTGGTCAGCAACGGCCTGAACATCCTGATCGAGCTGATCCAGCCGTTGCAGGACGCGCTGCATTTCGTCACCGGTGACGGTCCGGCGCTCAAGACCGCGGCCGGTAACTTCGGCAACATCGCCAAGGGCTTCGTCACGCTGGCCGACGACTTCGTCAAGACCGGCGACGAGTCGCTGAAGGACTGGGTCGGCGACGCGGGCGACGCAGCCCGGAACGCGCTCGGCGACTTCGCCGTCGGCATCAAGGGCATCGGCAACAGCGCCGGGACCGTGGCCGAGACGCTGCAGATGTGGTCGATGGTGATGACCGTCATCGAAGAGGTCGTCAAATCGATCATCTCCGAGCTGGTCACCTGGGCGATCTACATCTGGCTGCCCGCGCTGGCCGCGTCCGTCGTCAGTCTCGGCTCCACGGTGGCCGCGGCGATGACCGCGACGATCGCCAAGGCCGCGAGCGCGATGGGCAAGATCACCAAGCACCTCGGCAAACTCGGCAAGCTGCTCGACAAGTTCATGGGCTTCATGCTCAAGTGGACCGACGACCTGGTCAAACAGGGTTCGAAGCTGACGAAGGCAGGCAAGCTCGGGATGACGCCCGGTCAGGAGAAGACGATCGTCGGCGCGTTCGCCAAGGACACCGGGACGCGACTGGGCACGTTCGGCGACGCCGCGAAGGACGTCTTCAAGGGTGTGCCGAACCAGGCGATCAAGCAGGTCGTCGGGGTCAATCCGGCCGATCTGTCGAAGGGTTCCGCGTATCAGGGCAAGGCGGCTTTCGACGTCGCGAACAAGACCATCGACAACACCAAGAACATCACCGCCGGGCAGGAATACGGCCGTACCGGCGGTCGCCACAGCCACGAGGAGACCCGCGAGAACCTCGACATGGACCAGTAGGGTCGCCCGATGGACGATCAGCTGGCCGGGCCCTGGCTCATCGCCGGTGGTTACACCGTGGCACTGGCGCTGTTGCTGCTCGGCGGGCGGTTCGACGGACGGCGGCCGACCGCGGCCGCCGTCAGTTACGCCCTCTGCGGGATCCTCGTCTCCGAGACGTCGTTGTACTGGCTCTCGGCGGGGTCCGGGAGCGCGGTTCCCGGCTGGCTCTGGTTCGCGTTCCCGCTGGTCATCGCGGCGCTGGCGGCATGGCGGGGGTATCGGCAGAAGACGTGGACCGGCAGGCTCGACGGGTCCGGTGAACCGAGCTTCGGCGTACTCCCCCGGCGCGGCATCGCCGTCGGCCACGCACAGGCGTCCTCCGAGTCCGTGGTGACGATGGTCGAGTTCGGCCACCACGGGCACCGGCTGCTCGGGGTCGAGTACCGGCTCGGCGGTGCCCAGGGCTCCGACGGGTTCCCGGAACTGGCCAGGACGGCCGACCTGATCGATGGGACGTACGCCCTGATCCAGCTACGGACGCCCGTCGTGCCGTCGGTCGTCATCACTCCCGCCACGGGTGCTTTCGAACCGGAGCGGTTCACGCCGCTGGAGGACGCCCGCATCACGCGGAACACCATCGGGGCGCCGAAGCCGGACGCGTTGCTGCGAAGGTTCGAGACCGGCACGGAGTTCGATCGCCGGTTCGCCGTGACGACGTCGGATCCGGAGTTCGCCCGGGCCCTGCTGTCGACCCAGGGCGTCCGTGATCTGCTGGACCGCGACCCGTGGTTCCGGGTCCGCGAGGTGGCTTTCCACGGCGGCTCACTGTGGGCAGCCGAAGCCGGGACGCTGACCGAAGAGATGATGTTCGCGGGCTCCCGCCGTCTGGCCGTCCTGGCGTCCACAGTGGACTGGGAGGACGCCGACTTCCGTTCGGTCGCGACGGCATCCGACACCAGTGACGCGGGTTGGCTCGACGGTCGAAGGGGCCCGCTCGCCGGGCTCCGCGGCCCGCTCAACCGGCGCCGGGAAGCGACGGGCCGTCAGCCGCTGTCGTCGCTGTCCCTGGTGGCGCGCACGGTCGTCGCGCTCGCGCTGGTGCTGCCGGGGCTGGCGCTCGCGGTGAACTCGCTGACCGCGCTGACCGGGCTCGCTCCCGTGGCGCGGCTCACCGTGACCACGACCCTCCTGGCGGAGGCCGGCACGTCGAACTGCACCAGTTGCGGCAACGGCAACCTGGTGGACGGCACCTACGAACTCGACGGCGAGACGCACGAGGTCAGGGATCTGCGGTGGATGTCGTTCGGGAACTTCCCGGAACGGGGCGACGTCGTCGACATCTCCGTGACACCGCTGTGGTGGCATCCGCTGATCGAGGGCAAGGACACAGGCTTCTTCCTGCTGCTGATCGGCCTGGCCCCCGTCCTCGCCGGTGCCCTCCTCGCCAAAGCCACCTACGCCCCGCGCCCGCGTCGCGTTTAGCGGGCTAAACGCGATCTGACAGGGCCTCGAGCAGGGACTTCGAGAAGTAGTAGTGGGCGAAGGGGTCGTCGTTGAAGGGCTCGACCTCGTCGTAGCCGAGGCGCGCGTACAGGGACCTCGCCTCGACCAGGTCGCTACGGGTGTCCAGGCGGATGGTCGTGGCACCGAGGCCGCGGGCGACGTCCTCGGCGGCGGCCACCAGAAGCGCCGCGCCACCCTTGCCACGCTCGGAACGCCGGAGGAAGACTCGTTTGAGTTCGATGATTTCCGGTTCCATCACCCGGAGCCCGGCGCAGCCGGCGAGCACCCCGTCGCGCCGGGCGAGGAGGAACGCGCCGGTCGGCGGGGCCAGGTACCTGCTGTGCTGCTCCTCGAGCAGGGCGTCGAGTTCGTCGTCGGCGATCGGGCGCCCGTGGAACCGGGACGCGATCTCGTCCAGGTACTCGCGCAGCAACCGGGCGGCGTCCGGGTGATCGACGGGGGTGACTTCGAAGCTCCAGCTCATGGCCCCATTCTGCCCATCCCGGCCACTGATTTTCCCGGCCCGCCGGATCGCGATTAGGGGGCTGAAGTCGCCGCGCCCGGATCGCACTTTGCCCGCTGAAGTCGCCGCGCGGCGCTGGTCAGGAGGGGGTGAGGCGGCCGGCGCAGGTGGCGACCTCGCCCGGGGCGGACTTCTCGGAGGTGACGACGGCGCCGCCCACCGCGACCCGGCATTCGACGGCGCCCTCGCCCTGCCCCATCAGCTGGACGGTCGGCGGGGTGCCGGTGTTCTTCCACGTGAGCTCCTTGCGCCACGGCAGCGTCACCTGGAGCTCCTGGTGCACGAGCCCCAGCCCGTTCGAGTCGTAGACCACGGTCGCGGTCCCCGTCCCGGTGACCTCGTAGGCGATCTGCCAGTCGTTCGACACCGGCCGCGGCTGCGCCTGACTCAAGGTCCGCGTGATCGTGCGGTCCGGTTCGCGTGACGCCGCCGCGCCCGTCGGTTCGCCGACGACGGCCACGGTCTCGGCCCGCGGCTCTTCCCCGCCGTTGAGCAGCACCACACAGGTCGCGAGCGCGGCCACCGCGATCCCCGCGATGGCGATGCGCCCGATCAGTTGTCTGTCGGCCATCGGTTCTCCTCACCGAAAGCGGCGGCGCGGCCCGGGAGCCGCGCCGCCACGGAAGTCAGGACGGCAGCAGCCGTCCGGGGACGCCGTTGAGGGACTGGATCAGGCCGAGCACCGGGACGCCGAGCGGGGCGAACGTCCAGATGTTGTTGAGGTCGCCGGTGTCGGGTTCGTCGACGACCACGACATCCCTCGGGGCCGCCTGCGCGGCGAGCGCCGGAGCGGCCGAGCCCAGGACGACGAGGCCGGCGAGCGCCGCGCCGGTGACCGCGCGGACGAGAGTCTTCTTCATGAGGTTCTCCTTTACTGGTAACGGTTCTTACGAAATCGGCGTGATGATCCCGTAGATCGGGGCGAGGAGGTCTGTGGGTACGGGGACGGTCGGGCCGAGCAGGCCGCCGAGGTCGAGGCCGGGGATCAGCCAGACCGCGGGGTTGCCGCCGCCGGTCGGCAGGCCCGGCAACGGGTCGGCGGAGGCGACCCCGCCGGCGAGCCCGGACAACGCGCCCGCGACGGCGAGCGGCAGCAGCACACGGGCCGCGATTCGCTTCATCTCTTCTCCCTTTTTCCTTACCGCTGCTGGAATCGAGCGGAATCCTTCACCGGAGTACCGAGCTGACCGGCACGATCGTGCCGTCGGGGATCCATTGCCCCGCGTAGTTCCGGTCGGCGATCATCCCGACGGCGTGCGGTTCGCCCGGGTACATCGGCATGGCGTTGACCTGTGCCGCCGCGAAGATCTGGACGTCGCCGTTCATCGACCTCCACTGGTCTCCGAGCCAGGTGCGGAAGCCACCGAGGGTGGGGCTTTCGCCACCGAAGGCGTTGCCCGCGGCGACCGCGAAACTCACGGCGACCTGCTCCCGCGGGTCGAACCTCAGTGGGAGCGAGGAACTCGCGACGGAGTTGACGATCGGCCCGTTCAGCAGCCAGGGCGCCAGGTACAGGCCGTATTGGTGGGTCGGCTTGAGCCGCTGGGACTCGGCCGCGCGGGTCATCGCCGTGTAGCCACCCGCCCAGCCGGAGACCACGAGCAGCGCGGTGTTCGGGCCCGCCTCGGCCCGCACAGGGAGCCCGACGCGCGCGGTGGTCTCCCGGACCAGCTTCGCGGCGGCGGCACCGCGCGGCGAGTTGTCCTCGACAAGGGTGAGCGCGGAAGGCTTGCGCCCGGCGAGGAACTCGACGAGTTTGACGAGCGAACCGCTGTCCTCACTGGAAAGCGCGTCGGCGGGGCAGGAGGTGAGGACTTCGCGACGGTCGGCGATCAGGCCGCCCAGCGCGGCCGAGGCGCACTCGGGCGCGTCCACGTCCTCGATCGCGGGGCCCTGCTCCTCACCCGCGTCGACCTCGATCGTCGTCTTCTCGTCGCCGCGGCTGATGATCAGGTCGCTGCGCCCCTTCGGCAGATCGACCTCGGCCCAGGTGCCTTCGGCGCCGGGACGCACGATGGCCTTGCCGATCAGGCCGCCTTCGATTCCGGCGGACAGCTCGTCTCCCGCGCTCGCGGGGAAATGGACGAGGTTCTTGCCGGGCCGCTGCGGACTCACCAGCACCGGGAACTGACGCTCGCCGATGGAGGCGTCGGCGAGCAGAGCGACGCCGGGGATCGGGACCTCGGGTGGTTTGGGGATGGCCGCGAGGGCGCTCCACGCGACGAAACCGACGGTCACGGCGGCCGCGCCGAATCGGTAAGCACGCGTGGCTTCCTTGCCGGAGAAGAAGAATCCGGCGACAACGGTGGCGGCGACCGGCAGCACGGCGATCACCAGCAACGTGATACCGAAGAGTGTTTCGTAGATCCGGCGATCCAGGCCGAGTCCCGAGGAGAACAGCTGGACCGCACCCGCGACGACGAGAAGCCCGCCCAGCGTCAGGGAAAGCGGGCCGAGCCGGAAGTTCGTCTGGCGCCAGCGGTCGGCGGGCACCCAGCCGGAAAGAACGGTGACACCGAACCACAAGGCCGCCGCCGCGACGTAAACGGTGTCGATGGCGAATTCGACGCCGGTCCGCCCGAGTGAGGTTTCGAGCACCACCAAAGCGGCGAGCGCGAGGGAGGCCCAGCGCCCGGCGGACGGCCACCTGACGAGAATCGGAATGGCCAGCGCGAGTACGAGGTGCACACTCAGCGCGATGACGTTGACGTCGGTCGCGAAAGCGGAAACCGCCGCCAGTGCGGCGGAAACCCCGCCGAGCGCGATGATGGTGAGGTACAGCCGTTTGGGCAGTTCACCCACGAGGGGACGCAGGATTCCGGTGCCGGCGAGGAAAGCGGTCGCCAGCAGGAGGCCGAGCCGGAGCAGGACCAAAGCGATGCCGACTCCGGCCGAACCCGAACTCGCCGGTATGACGTGGTGATCCATGGGGGCCTTCTCCGAGTAGATCGGTGGAGCCGTGGGTGACGGGGTGCGCCCGCCGCCCACGGCCTTCCGCGCCGGGCAGGGTTACTTGAGATCCGCGTCAGCCACGACGAACAGTTCGGAGTGCGGCTTGGCGTTGCCGAAGGACCCGTGCGGCCAGGTCTTCCGGTTGAAGTTGATCCCGATCTGTCCGGTGAACTCGTCCCGGAAGTTCTGGTCGACCGCGAGCTTCCCGTCCTGCCCGAGGTTCAGCAGGTTGACCTTGTGGTCACCGTCCAAACCGGACCGTGCGACGAAGTAGTTCGACACCGCGAGATGCTGCGGCTTGTCGGTTTCGCGGTAGTAGCCGTCGTCACCGAGCACGAAGTTGTCGTACGCGCCCCAGTGCGGGCCACCGCCCGGCGTGCCGGGGTTGATCGCGGCCGCGCCTACGACGGTCGGCAGGTCGCCGCCACCGCCCTGCTGGGACTTCTCCTTCGTGTCGATCCGGCCGTTGATGTTCTCGACCTTGTCGCCCGCGGCGAGCAGTTTCTGGATGTCGAGGATGTACACACCGCCGGTGGTGCCGGGGTCGTCCGGGCCGAGCGCGCCCTTGGACCGTCCGGTGATCGCGCGATAGAGGTACTTATCGTCGGGGCTGGTCTGGATCCAGCCGCCGTTCGACCCGCCACCGTTGGAGTCGTTGTTCGGGTGGATCGCCTTGTTCGCGGCGCCGTCGTCGAACACCTGGATCCAGTGCGGCTCCTTGGCGGTGATGTCCGGCGTGTAGAACACCGCGCCACCCTGCATGGTCTGGGCGAACGCGCCCTTGTGGCCGGGCAGGTTGGTCACCGTGGTCTCCATGACCGCGCGGCTTTCGGCGTGCAGCGGGTCCGCCGGGTCGGCCCGCGGACCGTCCGGCAGGTACGAGACCGCCTTGAGCTTCGGCTTGTTGCGGTCGGAGATGTCCCAGGTGCGGACGGTCGGCCGTCGCAGGTACGGCGACGGCTGCTTCACCGGGTCGAGGATGATGTTCCGCGGCTCGGCATAGTCACTGGTGACCAGGGTGTTGAGGTCCTCGCGCGCCTGGATGCCGTGCGGGTTGGCGCAGGTCGGCTTGTCCAGCTGAGGGAGGTTGTCGCACAGCTTCTTGTTGTCGCCCTGCGGTGTGGCCGCCGGGGACTCGGAAAGCACCTGCGCGTTCTGGTCGAAGCGGACCACCTCGCCGGGACTGCCGGCGAAACCGTTGCCCACCACGGTGGAACCGTTGGCGTAGGTGTGCGGGCCCGGCACGACCGGGCCGCCCATGTACGTGCCGTACGCGGTGCCGTCCTTGAGCACCCAGTACGCGTCCGGCACGGAACCGCCGAGGGTCTGGGTCGGGAGGCTGACGCCCTTGAGCTTCAATTGCGGCAACGCGGAGACGTCGAAGGCGTACGTCGCGGCCGCGAACAACGCACCGGCGTAGATCGTGTCGCCCTTGTGCCACACGTACTGCATGTGGTGTGGCTCGTTCTCGACGAGCGGGCCGACGGTGGCGGTGTTGACGACCTTGCCGTAGGTCGGTGAGCCCTGCGTCGCGTCGATCACGGCGAGGAAGTCCGGACCGGGCAACGCGTTCTTGATCTTGTTGAGGCCGCCGCCGAGGGAACCCGGCAGATTCTTGATGTCCTTGACCAGCGTGTCGGCGATGTTCTCGTCACCGGCCCAGACCAGCAGCCACTTCTTGCGCCGGCCGTCGGCGCTCCGGGACGCGGCGACATCCTTGGACACGAGGTGGTTCTGGACCCAGTACTCCTTGCCGTCGGCCGCCTTCTTCGCGTCCTTCACGACCTGGACATCGGCGTAGGCACTCGTGGCGGAGCCGGTATAGGTCACCGTTCCCACGGCGAGCGCCGCCGCCATGGCGCCTATCACCACTTTTCGCCACTCTTTTCGCTTGGGCGAGCTGGATAGCATTCTTTCTCCCTGTTTTCGTCACCGAAGCGCCAGACAAATTGGCACACCTCTTTCCCTTTTTGCGCAGGTGTCACCGGCGCGGATCAAGGGAAAGCAATCAACCGCCGGTTCAAGCAGGGAACCGTTGCGGCACAGCGGAAAGCATCAGCGCGCGAAGAACGGGCACATCCGTTTCGGATGTGCGAATCCAGTTACGACGCGATGAGCCGGAAAAGATCAGGAATCCATACACAGCGCGCTTGCTTGCTGCCGCAAGTCAACGTGCCGGCGCCACACCAAGGCGACTGGGGATTGCATGGGCGAAATACTCGTGTGAAGCCGCACAAGTGTCAATGTTGTGATCAAAGAATGGGACTTGCCACGACAGGGTGAATATCCCACTATGCGGATGCGCCCTTAGTCCGAACGGGTGACGATTTTCCGCGTACTGGGAATTAGGCCACCTGGCGGCACTACTACAGGTCACAACGGACCAGTAACCTGCGTCCGGCGAACACTGGGCCGTTATGCGTTCGTTATGTACTCTCGGGAACTCTGGCGGATCCGCAGGGACACAGAGCCTTCGGAGGCGGTAGGACAGGGCCATGCCGAAGACGTTCAGAAGAGTGCTGACCGTGGCCGCCCTCGCCGTGCTCACCGCGATTCCCGCGCCCGCCCAGGCTTCCGAGCCGAAGGCGCCACCCGAGTTCGTCGCGCTCTCTGATGTGGCGCCGACGATCCCGCAAGAGATCCGGTACCGCGGGCAGCACAATTTCGTCGGCCGGAAGATCGACGGATACGTGCAGCCGCTGTGCCTCTTGACGAGGCAAGCCGCGGAGGGGCTGCGCACCGCCCAGCGACGGCTGCTGCGGCAGGGCTACACGCTCAAGGTGTACGACTGCTATCGGCCGCAGCGGGCTGTCGACCACTTTGTCCGGTGGGCCAAGGATCTCGCCGACGAGGAGATGAAGGCCGAGTTCTATCCGAACGTGGCGAAGGACCGGCTGTTCGCCGACGGGTACATCGCGGAGAAGTCAGGGCACAGCCGTGGGAGCACGGTGGACCTGACGATCGTGAAACTGCCACCCCGGCCGCAGCGCCCCTATCGGCCGGGCGAAGCGCTGACGCCCTGCTTCGCGGCGAGCCGGTTCCCGGACAACATGGTCGACATGGGGACCGGGTACGACTGCTTCGACACGCTCTCGCACACCGACGACCCGCGGATCACCGGCGAGGCACGGGCGAACCGGCAACTGCTCAAGAGCACGCTCGCGGCAGCCGGTTTCCGGAACCTGCCTCAGGAGTGGTGGCACTACACCCTCAACCAGGAGCCGTTCCCCGGCACCTACTTCGACTTCCCCGTCTCCCGGCGCTCCCTGACCTGCGCTCCGCTCCCCCGGATCGCGATTAGGGGGCTGAACGCAAGTCGCCCCTCCCCGCCCGCCGACTCGCGTTTAGCCCCCTAATCG
>NZ_MQUQ01000011.1 GCF_001953865.1 Amycolatopsis coloradensis | reverse complement strand
GCGTCGCCGACGACGAAACGGTCGTCGGCGAGGTCGGCCGACGCTCTTCAGCCGTCGGCACCCGGTCTCCGCCGTGCTACCACCGCAACCCGCCATGTGTCGCGACGGCGGTGTGGCTGAGCTCCTGGACGAAGAGCGAGACATTGCCCGCCGCGACGTTGTTGCAGATCCACGACCGAGGCGGGTCGATCGCCGGGAAGTACGTCGAACACACGACACGCTGGCTCCCGTCGTACAGTTGCCACTGCGCGGTGCCTCCGCCGAGCACGTCCGCGTCGATGCTGATCGTTCCTCCGGTGAACCATTCGTATCTGGTGGCGCAGTTCCAGGTGTCCGTATCGCACCGTGGGTTGGCCAGCGGCCCGGCAGCCTGACCGGCCGTGGCAGGCGTTGCCGACAGCACGGCGCCCAAGCCCGCGAAAACAACCGATACGGCCAGCATCTTGAGTTTCGATACCATTTCGATCTCCTGTATGGCTGAGGAATCACCCGACTTCGGGGTGCTCACGCCAGGGAACCGCCACCTGGTTGTTCACGGTCGGCGGCGGAGGTCTGAACAACAACTCCCGAACAAGCGGTGGCACAGCACGCTGCCCCTGAGAGCCCCCGAACAGCCGCCCGAGCTTTAGTACCCGGCGTCCGGTTCGTAGTGCGGGTCGTCTTCGGTGCCGGCGGCCACGTAGCCCCAGAACGCGGAGATCGGGAACGTGGCACGCAGGGGTTCCACGAGTGTGGGATCAGTGGGGTCCGCGCCTGGATACGTGATCGCCCAGGCTTGGTAGGTGCTGAGCGGGAAGCGGGTGCGGAGCTCGTCCCACACTTGGTCGTCGGCGACGATGCCGTCCGGGTTGACACCGTTGTCGGGGTCGTCGGCGTCGTCCGAGGCGACGAAACCTGCGACGACGGCATGCGCAGCCGCGGAGAGGGTGACTGTGGTGATCGGTGACTCTGCCTGCCTGATGGGGTTGGAGATCGCCGCTTGACGTGCCGTAGTCGAGGCGACGAGGTAGGCGATGACGGCGATCTGGTCGCAGGTGAGGGTTTGCGTCAGCGATCGCGAGCGCCGTTCGGTAGGCGTGGGCGATCGACCATGGCGGGGTGGTAAAACAGCGGCGGCATAGTCTGCTGGGAGCGACGTCGAGGTTCAGGAGCTCGGAGACGATATCGACGTTGACTCGCGCGACGATGGAGTCGATGGTCTTGGAGAGGTTGGTGCTGCAGAGCAGCTGCCGGGACATTCCGGGGTACCTGGCATAGGCGTCATTGCGATGCAGTGTCTTGTTCTTCTTCGCCTTGCCGTTCTTCGGCGGGCCACTGGTGTAGCCGAGCTCGACTGGGATTGCTGGGGTGTCGGTGGTGGCGTGAAAAGCGGTCATTGCGGCGTCCTTGGCCGGAGGCGGACAGGGACCGGCACCTGAAGTTGACTCGACGGCGAAGAAGGCCGCCGACGCGGCACGAGCGGGGACCCGTCGTGGACGTGGTCTCAGGCGGCGCCTGCGGCGTGACGTTCCGAAACTTGGTCATACCAGTTCGCGGCGTAAACCAGGTAGCTGTTGCAAACTCGGTGCCACGCAGCGCAACTCGGGTGCTTGGCGCGGCGGACACGTGCTGCCTTGCTCCAGCTCATCGTTCTCTCTCCGGTTTGAAACTGTTGATCACGGATGTCTGCGTACGCATGACAGCGCCCCATCGGCTACAAGTGAACCTGTCCCAACCGGTGCGCGATCGCCGTATACCGAACAGGCCGAACATGACCCGCTCGGAGGTCAAGCAACGTTTGCAGAAGGTGGAACACGCCCTTGAGGTGGTGGCGCTGCAGAAGCCGATGAGTGAGGTGAACGCACAGCACGCCGACGCGGTGAACACCGACGTCAACGACGTTCCGGTCGCCCGCTGGCCCCGCAACGGCGCCTACCCTCCCGGCCCCGGCCCGAAGGTCCGCGACCAGACCTGCCGGCCCAGCTGATCACCCTCGGCGCACCGCAGCCATCTGCCCGACTTCCCCCGCGCCTGGCTGCGGGCCGAGTACGCCGCCGTCCCCTCGCCGACGTACTTTTCGTCGTCACCCGCATTGCCTGGCCACCAGCACCGCCGCGCCCGCAACCTCGCCCAGCTGATCCACCCGGCTACTGCCCGGGGGCGAACCGGCGAGGTGACGTGTGAATGCAACATTTCGCCGCAGCCGATCGGGTGCGGGCACGGTGAAATTACCGTCACCAAAAGTGTGCCGTTGCGGGTTAGGAAAGTCACTATGATCCAGAACTGGCAATCAGCGACAACGGATCCTTTGTAGATGATCAAGTCAAGGGCTTCCACCCGAGCCGGGCGATCATCCGCCCTGTCGGAACAGTCAGACGACACTCGCAGTGCTCATACCAGCGGCAAGAATCCTCCAACGTCACCCAGATATAGTAGTTTTGACAAATTTCGCGAGGGAACCGTCTGACCACCCGTGACTGCCGACTCGGCAGTAGCCCTTCCATTTGAGTGGTATCCAGTGACGCAATTGCCGATCCTGTCGCGACCTGCGAGGCTATGAAAAGTGGCGTAAACCACCAACGCACCGAAGCCGAAAAGAATTGGCGGCGCACATACTCGCATACTCCGACGAGTGCGCGCGGATTCGTATCGGCCATTCGACACCCTTGTCGCGGGATGAGTGCCCGGTTCCGACGAGACGCCGAGGCCATCCACGTGACCACGATGGGACACGGGGCGTGAGGCGGGTGCGACCGCGGGGTCAGGTCGCTGTAAGGCACACGTCTGGGAGACGAACATGCGTTTCGGGATTCTCGGCACATTGCAACTGGAGACCACGGAGGGTCTGGTGGCGATCCGCGCCATGCGGGTCCGCGCGCTACTGGCGGTGCTTCTGCTCAGCGCTCCCCAGGTCGTATCGATGGAGCGGATAGTGGGTGGTATCTGGCCGGTCAGACCTCCACGCTCGGCAGTGGACAACGTGCGAACCTACGTGTTCCAGTTGCGCAGTCTCTTCGAACAGATCGACCAGCGCGACAGGCTGCGCAGTTACCCGGGCGGCTACTGCCTCGCGGTGGAGCCCGAAGAGGTCGACCTGCTGCGGTTTCAGAGCCTCGCCGACCACGGGCACCGCGCGGTCGCGATGGGCGACGTGGCGACCGGTCGAAATCTCTTGGAAAAGGCCTCCACGCTGTGGCGAGATCACCCGTTACCCGAACTGGAACTGGGCGCGGTGGTGCGGGCCAGGACGACGGCGCTCGACGAGCAGTACTGGCGGGTGCGCAGCGACCTGATCGCCGCCCGGCTCGCGCTGGGCGAGCACGCGGAGGTCGTGCCGACCCTCTACTGGCTGGTCGGCGAACGTTCCCTTGACGAAGCGCTGTGGGCACAACTGGTGACCGCGCTCTACGTGTCCGGACGGACGGGCGACGCGCTCGCGGCACTGGCCACGGCGCGGCGGACCTGCCAAGAGGAGCTGGGCGTCGACCTCGGTCCGGAACTACGGGAACTCCAGGCTGTCGTGCTCGACGGCGGAGATCTGGCCGAGGCGCCACGGCGGCACAGGGTCAGCGCCGGCGGTGCGGCGTTCAGCGCCACTCGGGCGCTGCCCGCGGCACCGCGGAACCTGGTCGGCAGACACGGCGAACTCAGCCTCGTCGAGTCCCTCGTCGGTTCCGGCTCGGCCCGGCCGAACTTGAGCGTCGTGGCATGAGCCTCGTCCTGGTCTCCGGTCCGCCCGGCGTCGGCAAAAGCGCCACCGCGCTCGCCGCGGCCACCGCCGCCGCCGAGAACTTCCCGTGCGGCCAGCTGTTCCTCGACCTGCGCGGTTCCGGCGAAGCACCGCTCGACGCCGCGGAAGCCTTGACCGAACTGCTTGCGGCATTGGGAGTTCGCCACTCGGCGGCCGCCGACGGAGTGGATTCGTGCCAATCGCTCTACCGGTCGCTGCTCGCGGAGCGCCCCACGCTCATCGTGCTCGACGACGCCGCGGCGGCCGGCCAGGTCGAGCCGCTGGTGCCCGGTACGGGCGCGAGCCTGGTGATCGTCACCAGCAGGCGACGGCTCGCCGGACTGGAGACCGACCTCACCCTGGAGCTGGGCCCACTGAGCATGGACGACGCGCTGGCGATGATCACTTCCGCGGTCGGGAAGGACATCGTCGACCAGGACCCGGCGGCGGTGCGCTCGATCGTGCGCTCCTGCGGGCTGCTCCCTTCGGCGATCCGGATCGCCGCCGCCCGGATCGCCGCGCGTCCGGTGCACCCGACCCGGGTGCTGGCCGAGCGGCTGCGCGACCCGGACTCCCTGCTCGACGAACTCGAAGTCGACGGGCTGAGCCTTCGTGCCGGGCTGATGCCGAGCTACCGCGCGCTCGACCGGGACGGGCAACGGGTTTTCGCCGCACTGGGCGGCTTCGATCCGGTCCACATCAGCGCCGACGAAGTGGCCCGGCGGCTCGGCATGAGCACCCCCGTCGCCGACCGGCGCCTCGAAGCGCTGGTATCCGAAGGACTGGTGGAGCCGGTCGTCGACGCCCAAGGAAGACCTGGCTACGGGATGTCCACCGTTCTGCACGCGTTCGCCCGTGAGTGCCGGGCCGAACATGACACCGTCGAAAGGAACTAGACCATGCGGGACTCCGAGATCCACGCGTTGATCAAGCGACTGCTGCTGGCCGACAACGCGGCGGTGGCCGAAATGAAGGTGGACGGCGGCACGTCGCTGGCCACCGGCGGGCTCGAACTGACCTCGTTGGAGCTGATCCGGCTGCTGGTCGGGCTGGAAGAGTCGCTCGACATCGAACTGGACGACGAGATGATCATGAACTCGCACTTCGGCACCGTCGACGACGTGGTGGAACTGGTCGGCCGCGGACTGACGAACTCGGGCCGCGAACTGAGCACCACCAGCTCGTCGTGATGGTCCCCCATGCCTGGTACAACGCCCTCCCCGATCTGGGGCTGACCCTGCCGCCCGACGTCGGCGGAGCGCCGCGCCCGGCCCGCGCGGAAGGACTGCAGGTCCCCGCTTCCCTGTTGCGCCAGGAGATGTCGACTCGCCGGTGGATCACCATCCCGGAACCGGTGCGTGAGCACTACCTCGGCTGGCGGCCGACACCGCTGCGCCGCGCGCCTGCCTTCGAGCGCTCGATCGGCACCAAGAGCCGGATCTACTACAAGTACGAGGGCGGCAACCTTTCCGGCAGCCACAAGCTCAACACCGCGCTGGCACAGGCCTACTACTACAAGAAGGCAGGCGCCAGATGCTTGACCGTCGGCACCGGTGCCGGGCAATGGGGCACCGCCATGGCCGCGGCGTGCTCGGTCTTCGGGCTGGAGTGCCGGGTCTACATGGTGCGCTCGAGCGCCGAGGCGAAGCCCTACCGGCCCGCCCTGATGCGCATGCTGGGCGCGGAGGTGATCAGCAGCCCGAGCCCGCGTACCGAGGCGGGGCGCCGGGCCCTCGCGGAGGGTGATGATCAAAGCGGCAGTCTCGCGATCGCCTTGGCCGAGGCCGTCGAGGACACCACCGAACCGCACACCCACTTCTGCGCGGGGAGCGCCGAGACGTACTCGCTGCTGCATCAGACCGTCATCGGTCTGGAGGCCATCGAGCAGCTGACGGCTGCCGGCGAGCACGCCGATGTCGTCGTGGCCTCGCTCGGCGCGGGAAGCAATCTCGGCGGCCTGGTGCTGCCGTTCCTGTCGGATCTCGTCGAGGGCGGGCGGCCGCGGTGCTTGTCGGTGGAGTCCACCGCCTGCCCGAAGTTGACCCGCGGGCGCTACGCCTACGACTACGTCGACGCGTCCGGCTCGATCATGCAGAAGATGTTCACGCTCGGCTCGACGTTCGTGCCGCCGGACATGCACGCCGGCGGGCTGCGCTACCACGGCACGGCCAAGCTCGTGAGCTCGCTTTACGACCAGGGGTTGCTGGAAGCGCGCGCCTATGGTCAGCGGTCGGTGTTCACCAGCGCCGCCGAGTTCGCCCGGTGCGAGGGTGTGCTGCCCGCTCCGGAGAGCGCGCACGCCGTGCACGCCGCCGCCATGGAAGCGCGCCGCGCCGACGACGAAGGCCGCGAAGACTGCGTCGTACTGGGGCTGAGCGGCCACGGGTTGCTCGACCTGGCCGCCTATGACAACTTCAGCTCAGGCGCGATGGTGGACGCGGTCGCCGACGATGCGGCGATCGCACGGGCGCTCGCCCGCCTCCCCAGCCTGCCCGGGACCCGGCGGGCGGCGACGGTGGACTGAGGATCGGAGTGAGTGCATGGCCAGGGCCGCGGTGGACTGGCTGCTGGCGTCGGCCGAACCCGCCGTGCGGGCGCTGACCAGACGGGACCTGCTCGACGAGGAACCGGACGAGGACGTCCTGTCCGGGCCGATCGTGCGAAAACTTTTCGCCGGGCAACGTCCGGACGGGGGTTTCGGGGTGGCGCCCTATCGCAAGTGGACGGGCGCGCACTGGCGGCTGGTGTCGCTGGCCGAACTAGGGGTGCCCGCAGGGGAACCCAGGGCGCTCGCCGCGCTGGAACCGGTGCTGACGTGGCGGCGGCGCGCACAGGCGCGGGTCCCGGTGATCGACGGTCTGGCCAGGGTGTGCGGGTCCATCGACGGGAACGTGCTCGCCGTGTCCTGTGCGCTCGGCCTGGCCGAGGATCCCCGGGTCGCCGGACTGGCCGAGCGGTTGCTGGAGTGGCAGTGGCCCGACGGCGGCTGGAACTGCGACCGTGCCGCCGGCGGACATCGCTCGTCGTTCCACGAGACGCTGCTCCCCGCGTGGGGACTGCACGCGCACGGTACGGCGACGGGGAACACCGATGCGCTGGCCGGTGCCGCCCGCGCAGCCGAACTGTTGTTGTCCCATAACCTTTTTCGGGCATCCGGTGGTGCGGTGATCGACCACCGGTGGCTCGTGCCGCACTACCCGGTCTATTGGCACTACGACACACTTCAGGCGTTGCTGGTGCTGTCGCGCATGGACAAAGTGCGAGACGAGCGCGCTTCGGAAGCGCTCGATCTCCTGGAAGAAGCGCGTGACGCGGAACCCCGGTGGTCGGCGGGCCGACCGTGGTGGCGGCCTCCGGGCAGCCGGGTGGCGCCCGAAGTCGTCGACTGGGACGCGGCCGGTCCACAGGAGATGGTGACGCTCAACGCCCTGCGAGTACTCCGCCGCGCAGGGCGCTGAGCGAGACTTCAGCCGGCCGCGTCGGCGAGGATGTCGGGCAGCGCCGCGGAGAACTCGGCCGCCTCGGCTGCGGTGAGGATCAGCGGCGGCGCCAGCCGTACGGCGTCGGGGCGCACCGGGTTGACGAGGAAACCCGCACGGGCCGCCGCCTCGCACACCTTCACCGAGACCGGTTCGGCCAGCGTGGTCGCCAGCCACAGGCCCCGGCCGCGCACACCGGTGATCAGGGGGTGTTCCACCGCGCGGATGCCCTCGGCCAGAGCGGCGCCGACCCGGGTGGCGTTGTCCAGCAGGCCGTCGCGCTCGATCACCGAGAGCACGGCCAACGCGGCCGCGCACGCCACCGGGTTTCCGCCGAACGTGCTGCCGTGCGTGCCAGGGACCAGAATTCCGGCGCAGGCACCGAAACCGACGCACGCGGCGATCGGCATCCCGCCCCCGAGCCCCTTGGACAGGGTCATCACATCGGGGACGATCCCTTCGGCCTGGTGGGCGAACCACCGGCCGGTACGCCCGATACCGCTCTGGACCTCGTCGAGGACCAGCAGCGCACCCGCGGCATCGCACGCCTCACGGGCCGCGCGCAGGTATCCCTCGGGTGGGCTCACCACACCCGCTTCACCCTGCACGGGTTCCAGGAACACCGCGGCCGTGTCGTCGCGGACCGCGGCGGCCAAGGCGGCGACGTCGCCGAACGGCACGAACCGCACGTCGACGCCGAACGGGGTGAACGGCTCGCGGATCGCGGGGACACCGGCCATCGGCAGCGCGCCCATCGTCCGGCCGTGGAAGGCGCCCTCGGCCGCGACCACCACCGGCCTGTCCCGACCCTGGGCGCGCCGAGCGAGCTTGACCGCGGCTTCGGTGGCCTCGGTGCCGGAATTGCACAGGTAGACACGCGCGTCCGGGGCGCCGAGCAGGTCACGCAGCCGCTCCGCCAGTTCGACTTCGCGCTCGTGCAGGAACTGGTTGGACGTGTGCACCAGCTCGCCCGCCTGCCTGGCGATCGCCGCCGCGAGGTCCGGATGGCCGTGCCCGAGCGAACTGGCCGAGAGACCGCCGATGAGATCGAGGTAGCTCCGGCCGTCGACATCGCGGATCCGGCAGCCTTGACCGGCGGCGAGCGCGATCGGCGGCGCGGGAGTGCCGTAGGTGGGCATGAGCGCACGGCCGAACCGGGCCCGCAAGCCGTCGGTCGCCGTATGCGTGGCGGTACTGGTCATGACGCTCCTCGTGTGGTCAGGCCGGTGCTCTCGGGCAGGCCGAGCATCAGGTTGGCGTTCTGCACCGCCTGCCCGGCGGCGCCCTTGCCGAGGTTGTCGATGGCGGAGAGCACGACGCCGCGGCCGGTGCGGGTGTCCGCGCCCGCCTGCAGGAGGGCCGAATTGGTTCCGGTCACCGCGGCGGTCGCGGGCCACCGGGAGGCGGGAAGCAGCCGGACGAAGCGCTCGTCGCGGTAGGCGTCGGCCAGCGCGGCGCGCAGCTCGTCGCTTCCGGTTCCGTCGCGAAGGCGAGCGCTGCAGCTGACGACGATCCCACGCTGCATCGGCACGGAGAATGGGGTGAACGAGACGGTGACGGGCGCATTGGCGAAGGTGGCGAGCTCCTGTTCCATCTCGGCGGGATTGCGATAGGTCGCCCCCACCGTGTACGAGCGCAGCGCGCCGAGGACATCACCGGGAGACAAGGAGGCTTTGGCCGCTCGTCCACCACTGGACGTCCCGGAGACCGCGGTGACGACGAGGTCGTCCGGGTCGATCCGTCCCGCGGCGAGCAGCGGCCCGAGCGCCAGGATCACCGCGGTGGCATAGCATCCGGGGGTGGCCACGCGGTGGGCACCGGCGATGCGTTCCCGCGCACCGGGGATCTCCGGCAGTCCGTATGTCCAGCTGCCCGCGTGCGGGCCGCCGTAGTAGCGCTCCCACACAAGCGGATCGGTCAGCCGGAAGTCCGGGCCCAGGTCGACCACGCGCACCGACGGCGTCAGCTCGGCGGCCAGCCGGGACGAGTGTCCTTTCGGCAGCGCGATGAACACGACGTCGGCGGCCCCGAGCACGGCGGTGTCGGTGGGTTCGAAGACCCGGTCGCCCAGCTCCGTCAGCCCGGGATGCACCTCGGACACCGAACTTCCCACCTGGCTCCCCGCGGTGACCGGCCCGAGGACCAGTTCAGGGTGACCGTTGATCAGCCGCAGCAGCTCGCCCCCGGCGTTGCCGCTGGCCCCGGCTACCGCGACCTTCACGCTCATCCCCATGCTCCTCGCCTCGGTGACCTACTCCCCCTCATGCTGACGGAGCGGCATACGCGGCGGGTACACGCGGACGTCAGGCGGCTGCCCGCTCGCTCTCGTCGAGGTGACGGACGGCGGGGGCGAGCATCGGCAGGATCGACAGCAGGAGACCCGCGGCGATCATCCAGACCGATCCCGGGAACCCGAGCACGGTCGCCAGCACCCCGCCCGCGAGGCCACCGAGCGGCATCGCCCCGTAAATCAGGAACCGCAGGGTGGCGTTCATCCGGCCGAGCAGCTCCGGTGGGCAGATGCCCTGGCGGTAGCTCAGCTGCGCGACGTTCTGCATCGCTCCGCCGAAGAAGGCCAGGAACGTGCCCAACGGGTACAGGAGCACCAGCCAGCCGCTGCCCGCCAGCGGCGCCAGCAGCAGGAAGGGATATCCCGCGACCAGCGGCAGCCACATCGTGCGCCGGGTCCCGATCCGGGCGCCCGCACAGGAGGCCGCCGAACTGCCGAGCAATCCGCCGAGACCCGCGGCGGCGACC
Source organism: Amycolatopsis coloradensis (assembly GCF_001953865.1). Lineage (GTDB taxonomy): Bacteria > Actinomycetota > Actinomycetes > Mycobacteriales > Pseudonocardiaceae > Amycolatopsis > Amycolatopsis coloradensis. The sequence continues at coordinate 168,368 of NZ_MQUQ01000011.1, read as the reverse complement.
ACCAGACCGTAGGCACCGGCGCCGAGACCGAGGTGTTCGAGCAGGAACACCGGCTGCACGGCGAGCAGCGCCGACTCCCAGAAGTTGCCGAGGAATCCGGCAAGGCCCACCAGCCGCAGCACCGGGTGACGCAGCACGAACCGGCCGCCTTCGGCGATCTGGCGACGCAACCGGGTCTTGACCACCACCGGCCGCTCTTCGACGTGCCGGATACGGGCCAGCGCCACGGCGGAGAGCAGGAAACTCACCGCGTCCACCGCGATCCCCACGACGGCGTTGGTGAGCTGTACCAGCCAGCCGCCGAGCGCCGGGCCACCCGCGCGCGCACCGGTTTCGACGGCTTCCAGCCGCGCGTTGGCACTCAGCAGGTTCTCGCGCGCGATCAACGACGGCACGTAGCTCATCGACGCGACGTCGAAGAACACCGTGCCCACACCGGCCAGCAGGGCCACGACGTACAGATGCGGCAAGGTGAGCACGTCGAGCAGCGCCGCGATCGGCACCGAGCCCATCAGCAGGAACCGGGAGAAATCCGCCGCCACCAGCACCGGCCTGCGCCGGAACCGGTCGACCCACGCCCCGGCGGGCAGGCCCACGAACGCGAACGCCGCCGTGCCCGCCGCGGTCAGCAGGCCGATCTCCAGCGGTGAGGCGTTCAGCGACGTCAACGCGATCAGCGGCAGCGCCACGACGGCCACCTGGCTGCCGAGCTGGCTGATCGCGTCGGCGGTGAACAGCAGGCGGAAACCGCGGTGCCCGAGGAAAAGGCCGCTACGGGCGGATGTGCTCGTGTTCATCGGCTCCCCCGGCATGCTCACGAATTTTACCGGCGCTCGCCGCGATCGCGCGGTGGCGCGCGACTGCGATGCTCACCATCCTCGATACAGGCCGGATACATCGCGCGCTCGCTGTACTGGACGTGTAGGTCGCAGCGGGAAATTGGAAGGCATGACTACAGAAACCCGACCCGATCGGGTTATCCCCATGCGCGACGAGCTGTCCGAGGAACAGATTCGGTCCTACCGGCGCGACGGTTTCCTGGTGATCGAAGACTTCCTCGACGCGGACACCGTCGGCTGGCTGCGCACGGTGTTGTCGGAAGCGGTGGTCGGGCGCGGTGGCGCCCGGCTGCCCGGTGAAGGACGCCGTGCGACGACCGCCACCGAAGCGGGCAGCGACGATCGCCGCAGACTGCTCGACGCACTGGGGAAACACCGGTCCAAGGCACTGAAAGTGCTGTCCCAGCACGTGAACCTGTGGCAGGACGACGAGCGCGTGCGCCACTTTTGCCACGATCCCCGGCTCGGCAGGCTGGCGTGCCGTCTCGCCGGCATCGGCGGAGTGCGGATCTGGCACGACCAGACGATGGTCAAACCCGCCTGGGGCGCCCCGACGGGATGGCACACCGACACCCCCGTGTTCTCCTTCACCCACCCGGGCGCGTCGACGTTCTGGTTCGCCCTCGGCGACGCCGACCTGCGAAACGGTTGCCTGCACTACCTTCCGGGCAGCCACCACGACCGGGTGGAGGCCAAAGGCGACCTACGGCGGCTGGACGGGTTGCGCCTGCTCAACCCGGCGTGGGAGCACGCCGAACCGATACCTTGTCCGGTACGCGAGGGCGCCCTGATCGTGCACAGCGGGGACACCGCGCACGCCGCGGGCGCGAACATGACACCGTTCGCCCGGTCGGCCTTCACGATCTCCTGGCAACCCGAGGGCGCGGAGTTCAACGGCACGGCCAACATCCTGCCCGAACGAATTCTGGCGACGCTGCGCCCCGGCGACCCGCTGGACTTCGACGAGTGGAACCCGCTGGTGTATCGGGTCTGAACCGGGTCACCGGCCGGCGCGGGTGAGGACGGTCAGCCTCCGCCGGTCGGTTTTGCCGTTGTCGGTGACAGGGAGGGCCTCCAGCCGGTCGAACCGCGAGGGCACCATGTAGGGCGGCAACTGCGCGCGAGCCTGCTCGGAGAGCTCGCAGGTCTCGGCAGCGCCGGTGTAGAACGCCCGCAGGTCGACGCGGCCGGGTTCGGGCTCTCCGGCGACCACGGCGACGTCGTCGACGCCGGGGAGGGCCCGGAGCACGGCCTCGATCTCACCCGGTTCGACACGCTGACCGTTCACCTTGACCTGGTCGTCGATCCGGCCCAGATGGAGAAGGTTCCCGTCCGTCCAGGCGACCCGGTCGCCGGTGAGGTAGTAGCTCTCGGCGGTCACACCGTCCTCCGCGTGGGTGAACCGGCCGGTGTTGTCGCTCGCGTCTAGGTAGCCGTCGAAGCGCTGGAGGCCCCGCACGGCCAGCTGGCCTTCGTCCGCGGGATGCCCGCGCTCATCGAGGACCACGGCGTCGAGGCCTTCGTTGGGCAGGCCGATCGGCACGGACCCGTTGGCGGTCGACGGCCATGCGCCCGCCGGCAGGCGGTAGCGCGTGCACGTGATCGTCAGTTCCGTCGGTCCGTAGAGGTTTTCGACGGTGCTGCGCGGCGCGGCGGCCGACCAGGCTCGCGCTTGCTCCAGGGTGAGCCGCTCCCCCGCGAACAGGCTCCAGCGCAGGTCCGGCATGCTCCCGGGGCGCAGCGCGCGCAGCCTGCGGGCGAGGGTGATGATCGACGGTACCGAGAACCAGTGCGTGATCGACCGCGATCGCACGAAACCCGTGGGTGTCACCAGATCCTGTTCGCCCGGGACGACGAGCGCCGCGCCTGCCCGCCACGCGACGAACAGATCGAACACCGACGGGTCGAAGGTCAGCGCGAAGGTTTGCGAGAGCCTGCTCCCCGGGCCGACGTCGTAACGGCGTATGCAGTCGCCGAGGTAGCCGATGAGGTTGCGGTGGCGTATCGGCACCCCTTTGGGCCGCCCGGTGGACCCCGAAGTGAACAGCACGTAGGCCACGTCGTCCGGGTCTCCCACCTGATCGGGCCACGCGATGGGGCCGGTCGAGACGTCGGCGTCGTCGGGCACGGCGAGTCCGCCGGCGTCGGTCTCGGCGTCGGTGAGGACGAGTTGGACACCCGCGGCACTGCTGACAGCCCGTACCCGAGCCGCGGGCCAGCGTGCGCTCATCGGCACGACGGTCGCCCCGAGTGCCAGCACCGCCAGGTATCCCGCGTAGGCGGCGGGCGTCCGTCCACAAAGGAGTCCGACGGTGCGGACCGGTCCGTCCACGCGGGCGCGTACGGCCGCCGCGATCCGGGCCGCCCGGTCCAGCAGTTCGTCGTACCGAAGGGCCCGGACGCCGACTTGGAGCGCGATGGCGCCGGGATCGCGCCGCGCGGCTTCGGTGACACCGTCGAGGATTCCGGTCATGCCGTCCGTCCTGTCTTCGGGGCGTCCGCACGCAGGATGGCGTCGACCGCGGCGCGGGCGACGCCCCAGCGGGGACGCCCGCGGACAGCGCTCTCCACCGCCATCTGCACCCAGCGTGGCAGCGCCGCCCACAGTTCGGCGGTGGCGAGTTCGGTCTCGGTGTCCCCGGAGAGCGCCCGCCACCGGTGTGCGAACGCGCGATGGCCGGCGGCGGCCCAGATGTCCGGGAGCTGCCGGACCGCGTCCGGACCCGCGTCGGCGAGCCGGCTCATCAGCAGTGGCAGGACAAGCGTGTCTTCGTCGACGAGACCGCTCTCCGGCGCACGCTCCCCGCCGGATCCCGGGACTCTCCGGAGCAAAGTCGCACCGGTCGTGGTGCCGGGCAGGGAAATCCTGGCGCCGAAAGCCATCTCGTTGCGCACGCGCTGGTGCGCGTCCCACTCGGGAAGTCCGGTGATCGCGGTCATCAGGACGGACCGGGTGACGGTGCCCAGATATGGCCGCTGGGTTCCCTGCGGCAACAGGGCTTCGAACGCGTCCTCGACCGGATACCGGTCCGCCTCGGCACCGGTGACGAGCAGCCAATGTGGGGCGGGAGCCGAACCGAAGGCCACCGACCAGGGCAACCGGGCGGTATCGGCGACGACCAGTGCCCGGCCGTGCCGCCGGATCTCTTGACGCAGCACGTCTTCGGTGTCCGCGGTGGCGATCGCGGCGTATTCGAACCGGGTGCCGTCGGGCAGGCGATCCAGTGCGGGAGCGTGGTGGGAGAACACCAGTCCGTCTTCGGTGGTGCGCACCGCGAGCCGTACCGACCGGGCCAGCACGGCGGCCGAGTCGAACTCGCCCGCGAGGTAGCGCTCTAGATTCGCGGTGTAGCAACTCAGTCCGGCTGTCACGACACGACCTCCGTCAGCAGATCGTCGGCGTGCTGGGCGATGCCCTGCAGCAAGGCCCCGCTCGCCCCGCCCGCGATGCCGAACATGGCGGTCTCGGCGCGCAACGAGGCCAGGCCACCGTCTCGGAACGACTCGGCGCCGAGCAGGTCCACACATCCGGAGAGCACCAGGTCGACGGTGTCGGCGCAACGCACCTTCAGCAGCATCGCCGCCGTGGGCCGCAACGGGCCTGCCGCCGCGGCCGCGACCTCGGCGTCCAGTGCGCTCAGTGCGACCAGGCAGCGGGCGAACCGGTCGCGCACGGCCGCGTTGTCCCACAGCACACCGTCCCCACCGGGGCGTTCCCGGAGACGCCGACAGGTATGGCGCAGTACGCGGCGGCAGAGGGCGCGAGCCCACAGGCCGCCGGCCAGCCGCTCCCCCGCCATGGCCCGGACGAACTCCGCCATGGCCCGGCCAGGCCTGCCGACGAGATGGTCCGCGTCGAGCCCGACATCGCCGAGGTCGACGTCGCCGATCCCCGCCCCGGTGAACAACGCCTCGGCGCTGGGCCGCACCGTCGCCCGCCCGGCAGGCAGCAATACCCAGGCGAAACTGGTGAAGTGCCGCGTTTCGCGTGATCGCGCCAGCACGAGCAGGTGGTCCGCCCACATCGCGTTGGTGATCCACCGCTTTCCGCCGTCCAGACGTGGCCCACCCGCCTCCTGACCGAGCCGCGTTCCCAGGTCCATCAGGTCCGAGCCCGCCGCCGCCTCGTCGGTCGCGGCCAGCGCCACCACGGCCTCGCCCGACAATGCCGCCTCGAACACCTCGGCGGCACGGCCGCCGCCGGGAGCGAGGGTGCGCAGCAACGGGATGACCGAGGCGAGCTGCACACAGACGGAAAGCACCACGCCCACCGGATGGCGGGAATCGAGATCGGCCAGCAGTTCGCCCAGCGCTCGCGAGGATTCCGGACCGGAACAGCGCTCGATCGCCCCGGACCGGCCCAGTTCGCGCCATACGGCGGTCGCCTCGGCCGCCACGAGCAGATCAGGCAAGACGCACCGCCGGATCGCGGAGCGCGAGCGCGCCGTTGGTCTTGCGCAGCCGGTCGTCGGAGTAGTTGAGCGAGGCGGAGCGCAGGTCCCGGAACGAGCGTTCGAGGCGCAGCTCGGAATCGGCGAAGTAACCGTGCTTCAGCCCGACGATCTCGATCATCTCGTCCACCGCCGCGAAGCACTCCCGCGCGGCGTGCGTCTTGAGGGTGTTCACCAGCAGCTGCGTCGAAAGCTCGGTCGGGTCCTCTGTGGACTCGACCGCCCGCGCGGTGTGCCGCAGGACGGCGTTGGTGACGTCGAGCCGTGAACGCACCGACGCCAGGCGTACCAGCGCCAGGTCCGATCCGGGATCGAAGCGCTTGCGCCCGGCGGCCGAGCGCAGGTGACGCAGCAACCTGCTGTAGGCACCCACGGCGGTGCCCAGCCAGGCCGCGGCCCAGCCGAGGTGGGCCAGCGGGGCGAACAGGGCGGCGGCGATACCGGGGAAGGCGCCGTGCCCGCCGACCACCTGGCTCGCGGGCACGTCGCCGGTCAACCGCATCGGGCCGCTCTCGGTGGCGCGCATGCCCAACGGCTGCCAGCCGCCGAGTGGGGCGACGCTCACCTGGTCACGCTCGACCCAGACCAGGTCAACCTCGTTGGGCGAGGCCGCCCCTGGCGAGCGCATGGTGACCAGAAAGGCATCCGCGTGCAGGCCGCCGGTGACGATCGGCGCGGAGCGGTCCAGCCGCAGCAGCCCGTCGTCCAGCCGGGTCCGGGCGTCCGAGTCGAGCAAGCCGCCGCCCTTGATCTCGGTCGTGACAGAGGCGACGTAGCACCGGCCTTCGGCGATTTCGGTGAGGGCCCGCTCGCGCAGGTCGCCCTCGGCGTAGCCCGCCAGCGCGGCGACCTGCTGGCCGTGCATGGCGAAGATCATCGCCACGGACATGTCGGTCCTGCCCAGCGCGACGGTGGCCTCGACCAGATCCCCGATCGAACCGCCGAGGCCGCCGTGCTCCTTGGGCACCATCATCCCGAGCAGTCCGGTGGCCCGCATGGCTTCGAGCGCGGCGACCGGGAAACGCGCCTCCCGGTCGGCGGCGTCGGCTTCGCGCTCGGCGGCGATCCGGACCTGCTCGACCGCGTCCGCGGCGGTCATGCCGACCGCCTCGTCTCCGTGCCCAGCTCCGCCTCGATCACGGTCCACAGGCTGCCGACGGTGGCGAACGTCGCGTCGGTGAGCCGCTCGTCGGGAATGACGACGGCGTAGGTGTCCTCCACCGCGAACAGCAGTTCCACGGCACGCATCGAGTCCAGTCCGAGCGCACGCAGTTCGGCGTCGGGGGTGAGTTCCGCGCCGTCGCCCGCGTATTTCAGGTAGGGCAACAACATCGCGGCGAAGTCCTGGTCCACGGTCTCCATCGGCGGCACTCCTTCAGGTGGCGGTACGGGTGGGGTGGGTGCGGACGAGCTCGAGGCGGGAGACGTCGACGACCCGCCCGTCCTCGACGATGACCTCGCTGGGCAGCGGGTGGCTCAGGAAGGCGACCACGCTGGCCGTCAGGCCGTAGGCGCCGACATTGGGGACCCGCAGCACCTGTCCGCGGGTCACCTCGGGCAGCCGCGCGCTGCGCGCCCAGGTGTCCAGCGGCGTGCACAGCGGGCCGACCAGCAGCACGGGGTCGGCGGGCTCGGTGGTGCTCTGGGCGTCGCCGGTCAGGATCTCCGGCACCAGCGGCGGCAGCCGTCGCAGTCCGGACATCCCGCCGAGGTGGTTGATCCCGCTCTCCAGTACCACGACCCGCTGCCCGTGCGAAAGCTTGACGTCGGCGACCCGTACCAGCAGCGACCCGCAGGTGGCGGTGAGGTAGCGGCCCGATTCGAACGCGACCTCGGGGCTGCCCGTACGCCAGCCGGGGAAGGTCGCGTCGAGCAGATCCGCGACGCGCTCGCCCAGGTCCGGGAACGGCGCCAGAGCACCGGCCTTGGCGAACGGTGCCGGGAAACCGCCACCCAGGTCGAGCACCTCGGGCTCGGCGCCGAGGACGTCGGCGAGGGTGCGCGCGGTGGCGATCGCATGCCCGAACTGGGCGACGAGAGCGTCAGCGTCGGTCAAATTGCTGCCCGCGTACAGGTGGAAGCCGGCGAAGCGGTCGCGGAAGGTGTCGGGGTCGGCGGTGACCCAGGCCGCGTCCGCGCCGAAAGCGGAAGTCACCCCGGTCATCGCCAACCCCTGTCCGCCGCCGGGGGCGGTCTCGGCGTTGACCCGTACGAGGCATCGAGCGTCCACATCGGACTCGTCGGCCGCACGGGTGACTTGGCCGAGGCCGGCGGGCGAGTCGACGGAGAACCAGCGCACGCCGAGCCGGGTGGCTTCGAGCACCTCGGCGTCACGTTTGCCTGGGCCGGTGTAGAGCACATCGGAGGCGGACACCCCGGCGGCCAGCGCTGCCGCGAGTTCCCCCGACGAAGACACCTCCGCGCGGCAGCCGAACGCGGCCAATGCGGCGATGACGGCGGGATGCGGATTCGCCTTGACCGAATAGAACAGGGTGCTCGGCTCGGGCAACGCGGCCTTGAGCAGGCCGTGCGCGCGGCGGACCTCGTCCAGGTCGTAGACGTAGGCCGGGGCCTGGGTGTAGGTGACGCTCATCGGGCCGCCACCGTGTCGAGCGCGCGCCGGTCGATCTTCCCGTTGGGGGTCAGCGGAAGCCGGTCGACCACCACACACCGGGCAGGCACTTTGGCCGGTTCCAGCTGTTCGACGAGTGCGGCCAGGACGGCATGGTCGGCGAGCTCCGACTCCACGAACAGCGTCGCACCGAACTCGTCGTCCCCCGGCAGGCGCACGGCGGCGGCGCGCACCCCGGCGACTCGGCAGGCCGCGGCCTCGACCTCGATCGCGCTCACCCGCGTACCGCGTTCCTTGTAAAGGTCGTCGCGGCGTCCCGCGAAGTAGACGTATCCCTCGTCGTCGACCCGGCCCTGGTCACCGGTGCGCAGTTCGGGGAACAGGCCCTCGGCGCGGGCGAACACCCGCGCGGTGAGTTCGGGACGGCGCCAATACCCGGTCATGACGTTCGGTCCCCGGACCACCAGCTCCCCCACCTCCCCCGGCGGCACACGGGTGCCGTCCACCCCGATGGCGAACACCTCGGTGCCGGGTAGCGCGCGTCCGCAGGAACCCGGGCGTTCGAGGTCTTCGTCCGGGGCCAGGATCGTGGCGCGCTTGCATTCGGTGAGCCCGTACATCAGCTGCACGCGCAGCCCGGGCGATGCCGCCCGAAGCCGGGCGAGGAGCGCCGGCGGCATGGCCGCACCGGTATTGGTGAGCAACCGCAACGACGGGGGCGCCGGACGGCGGGCGACCAGCCGGGCGAGGGTGGCGGTAAGTGAGGGAACGCCGGGCAGCACGGTGGCACCGGCGGTGGCCAAATCGTTCACCAGCGCCGGACCGGCGCCATCGGTGAGCCACAGCCGCGCACCGGCGAGCGCGCACAGGAACAGCTGGTAAAGGCCGTAGTCGAAGGACAGCGGCAACGCACAGTAAACCGTGTCACTGTCGCGATAGGACAGTACATTTTGGACAGCCCTGGCCGCGAAGCACATCTGCTGGTGCGTCGAGACGACGGCCTTCGGCAGCGCGGTGCTGCCCGAGGTGTAGATGAAGCAGGCAGCGTCGACCGGGAGCGGCCGGGCCATCGGCACCGGACGGCCGGGAAGCTCACCCGGGACGCGCACCGGCACGCCGTCGGCACCGGCGACCGTCGACACACCGGGGTCGTCGGTGACCACGAGTACGGGCCCGGCGTCGGCGATCATGTGCCGCAACACGGGTTCCGGCAGTTCCGGACGGATCACGACGAAGACCGCGCCGACCCGTGAGCATGCCCAGACCAGCGCCGGGACGTCCTCGGGACGGCTGAGGCAGAGCAGCACCCGGTCACCTCGGCGGACACCGGCGCCGGAGATCCCGGCGGCCAGCCGCAGGCTGTCGTCCGCGAGCTCGCGGTAGGTCCACCCGCCCCTGGGCGACGCGACGGCGGAGGCGTCCGGGAACCGCGCGACGGCGGAGTCGAGCAGGTCGTGAAGCACCTCGGCGGACACCGGCCTACCTCCGGACCGTCGCACGGGTGAACAACCGGACGAGCCCGTCGACGTCGCCGAGGTCGTCCGCGCCGAGATCTTCGGGCAGGTCGGCACGCAGCTCCCGTTCGACCCGTTCGAGCACGTCGACGAGCCGGAACGAGTCGAATCCCGGCAGCTCCCGCAGGGTCGGCGCGCCCGCGACGGCGGCCGGGTCGATCGCGAGGGTCTCGCCGACCGCGGTCAGCACCACCTCGCGGATCGCGGGGAACTCGGCGGTGCCGGTGAGTTCGGCGTCGACCCGCAGCTGGCGGCACACCTCGTCGACCACCTCACGGCCGACCGGGTGGCCGCGGCGGAGCCTGCGCAACGCCAGATAGGTGCGCGCGGCCAGCCGCTGCCACGTCTCGACCCGGCCCGCCGATCGCCACACCTCGGCTTCCTCCGGCGAGTGGTCATCGAGCCAGCGCAGGTGCAGCCGCCGGTCGCGTTCGATGAGCCACACGTCGAGGACCAGCTGTTCGACCGCGGCCTCCGAAGTCCGTTCGGCCAGGGCGTAGGCGTCGATCCCGGCGGCGGACGGTACCGGCGGGCGGACGGGAACGGCGCCGGACCGCAGCATGGTGACCAGGACCGGTCCGCACGCCAGCAGTTCCGCGATCTGCTCGTCGGTACGAGACCAGACGCCCGGGCGCGCGGGACCCCATTGGGTGTCGTTGTGATAGGCGTCCACGACGTCCCATCCCTCCTTCGCGCGGGCGAGCACGAAGCTGTGCGACATGTGCTCGTGGCGGGCGTATGGCACCCACGGGAGGTCGAAGGCGTCGGCGACCACGTACAGCGGCCCGTCGCGGCCGTCGAGGTCTGCCAGGTCGGTGACCTTCTCCGGTGGTGCCGAGAGGAGGCCGAGTTCGTCGCGGGCCTGCGCCAGGCGGGCGGTCAGGTCCGCGGCCTCGGCGTACCCGGTCCCGCCCGGGGCGGGGAACCACGGCCGGGCACCGAGACCGCGGTGGGCGCCCGGTCCGCCGATCACGTCGGCGAGGACCGCGACCCCGGTTTGCAGGCAGTCCAGCGCCTCGGAGGGCACGGCGGCGACAATCTCGTCCCACCGGATGGCCGTCGGCGGGGCATGCACCTGTTGTTCGGTCACCGGTCTCCTCGCTCCGTCTCGGAAATCGCCAGTCGTGATCGCTTCGCCGCCAACACTCCCCTCGGCGCATACACAGCGGATACGGCGACCGGCGGTGTAGCAGGCCTGTAGCCCGGGCGGGCAGGGTCTGGACGACCGGCGCACCCGCCCGGTACCGGGAACCGCACGAAGGAGCCGCCTGATGTCCGTCACCAGCGATGTCCCCGTCGAGGAGGCCGTGCCGGTCGTCGACCTCTGGGACGACGACCGGGTCACCGCGTGGCAGGACTACCACCTGTCCGGGATGCCGGATCTGCTCTCCTCGCTGAACCTGTGTCACGCACTGCTGGCGCTCGCCAACTCAGGCCTGCTGGACCGGTTGCGGAGCAAGAAAAGCGTCCGTACGGACGAGCTGCTGGCCGGAATGGACGAACGCGTCGGCCGCGGTCTGCTGCGCTACCTGGAGGTGCGCGGGGTGCTCACCGAGCACGCCGGTGAGCACGCGCTGAGCCATCGCGGCGCGCTGCTCACTTCCGGGGTGGCCTTGGCCCGCTTGGGTTTCTATCTGGAGGCGTACGGCCCGGTGACCGGCCGGATGACCGACCTGCTCACCGGCGCGGCCACTTACGGCGTCGACGTCACGCGGGCGGGCGCGCAGCTCGGCAAGCATTCCGGCACGGTCTCCACCGCCTCCTACACCCCGACGGTGCTGCACGCGCTGCGGTCGCGTTCGGCTCGCACCCTGCTCGACCTCGGCTGCGGTGGCGGATCACTGCTCGTCGAGATCGCGACGCGGCATCCGCAGTTGCGAGGCGTCGGCATGGACCTCTCGCCGGACGCCATCGCCGATGCCCAGGCGCTGGCCGAACGGGCCGGAGTGGCCGACCGGATCCGGTTCGTCGTCGGTGACGCGTTCGCCCCCGGCACCTGGCCCGAGGACTGCCGCGAGATGGACGTGGTGTGCGGGGTCGGGGTGCTGCACGAGCTCTTCCGCGACGGCGACCAGGCCGTGGTGGACGTACTCGACCGGTTCGCCGCGATGCTTTCCGACGACGCCGTCGTGCTCATCGGCGAACCCGAGCTGCGCTATGACGACCGGGAGAACGACTCCGACTTCTTCCTGATGCACGTGCTCACCGCGCAGGGGATCCCACGCGACACCGCCGGCTGGTTGCCGGTGTTCGGGGCCAGCGCGTTGCGCTGCACCACCGTCTACGCGAACGCCGTCGCCGGTCCACGGACCCGGTTCTACGAGCTGGAGCGCCGGTAACCGTGCGGATCGGGGTGCTGATCCTGCCCGAGCGCCGCTGGTCCGACCAGGTGGCGCAGTGGCGTGCTGTCGAGGATCTCGGCTTCGACTCGGCGTGGACCTACGACCACCTCTGGTGGCGTTCACTGAGCGAGAACCCTTGGTACGGCGCCGTTCCGGTGCTCAGCGGCGCCGCGGTCGCGACCGAACGAGTGCGACTGGGCCTGCTGGTCGGCTCGCCGAACTTCCGCCATCCGGTTCCGCTGGCCAAGGACGCGCTGACCCTGGACGAGATGTCCGGCGGCCGGTTCACCCTCGGTCTCGGCGCGGGCTCCCCCACCGCGGGGGACGACGCCGTGCTGCGGCCGGAAGTGCCGGCCCCGGGCGAGCGTGCCGACCGGTTCGCCGAATTCGTCGAACTGACGGATCAGCTGCTGCGCGAACCGGTCACCACGTACCACGGCGAGCACTACCGGGCCGAGGGTGCGCGGATGATCCCTGGCTGTGTGCAGCGGCCGCGCCTGCCCTTCGCCATCGCGGCGACGGGTAGGCGCGGCATGGACCTGGCGGCGCGGTACGGGCAGTCGTGGGTCACCCTTGGCCCTGCCGCGCCCGGCGGCGTGTCCCCTCACGAGTGCGTGACGGAAGTCGTGCCCGCACAGGTGAAGGCCCTGGAATCGGCCTGCGCACGTGCCGGCCGCGACGTCGGCGAGCGGATTTTCGTGACGACCCCGGGTACCGGTGATCCCCTGGTGTCCTGGCAAGCATGCCTGGATCTCGCGATCGGATACGCGTCGGCGGGAATCACCCACCTGATCGTGCACTGGCCGCGAGAGTCCGGTGTGTACGCGGGCGACGTGAAGGTGCTTTCCGACATCTCACAGTACGCGCTGGAAAAAATCCACTCGCTGTGAGGGGTTTCGGGTTTCACCGGCAGATGGCGTAGGCCTGTTTGCCCCGGGGGCCCGCGCCCGCGCGCAGGAAGCCGTCCTCGCCGACACCCACCATGCAGACCTTCGATCCCATCGAGTACGGCGCGACCAGTTCGACGTCGTGGCCCCTGGCACGCAGGTCCGCGACCGCCTCGGGGCCGCAGTTGTCTTCCAGGACAACGGTTCCAGGACGGCAGCGGCGTGGAGTGAAGGACGGCGGGAAGTGATCGCTGTGGAACATGGTCGTCTCGGTCGCGGACTGGAGATCGGCGCCGAACTCGGTGACGGCGAGGAAGGATTCGAGTGTCCACACGTCTTGGCGGTCGCCGCCCGGGGTGCCGAAGGCCAGGTACGGTTTTCCGTCACGCAAGGCGATGGTGGGGCTCAGCGTGGTGCGGGGTCGTTTTCCGGGCATCAGCGAGTTGGGGTGGCCGTCCACCAGCCACAGGGTCTGGCCGCGGGTGCCGAGCGGGAAGCCCAGTCCGGGGATGACCGGTGAACTCTTGAGCCAGCCGCCGCTGGGGACGCCCGCTGCCAGGTTGCCGTGGCGGTCGGCCACGGCGACCGAGCAGGTGTCGCCGGATTTCACCATGGCGCGCAGGACGATCGTGGGCATCCCGCTCTGCAACTGGCCCATCCAGTCGGACTCGAAGGAAGGCGGCTCGTCCGCCGGCACGTCGGGCACCCAGCCCGACACCCCGCCGATCGTGCTGGGGGCCGGATCCGGCACGGCGTGTTCGCCGATCAGCGCGCGCCTGCGGGCGATCTGGGCGGGGTCGAGCAGGGCGCCGAGGCGGTCCGGGACGAAGTCGGGATCGCCGTACCAGGCTTCACGGTCGGCCATCGCCAGTTTGGCCGATTCGACGATCGTGTGCAGGTAGCGCCCGGAACCGGGATCCATGGCCGCCAAGTCGAGGTCTTCGAGCAGCGCGAGTTGCTGCAGGAACACGGGTCCTTGCGACCAGGGACCGGGTTTGTGCACGGTGAGGTCGCGGTAGCGCAGGCTCACCGGATCCTCGACCGTCGGGTGCCAGCGGTCCAGGTCGTCACCGCCGAGGAAAGCCCGGTGCCGGCGACCGGTGGAGTCCAAAACCGCGGTGCGGCCCAGGTAGTCGTCCATCGCCTCGGCGACGAATCCCCGGTAGAACGCGTCGATCGTCGCTTCGATCTTGGTCTCGCGGTGGCCTCGGGCGTGTTCGCCTTCGTCGACGAGCCTGCGTAGCGTTGCCGCGAGCTCGGGATTTCGCATCCGCGCGCCCACTCCGGGCGCCGCGCCGTGGTGCAGGAACGCGCGGCCGGATCCGGGCCAGTGCTCGGCGAAGAGCGGCACCAGGGCGGCGATGGCCTTCTGCGAGTCGGCGGGCAGCGGGAAACCGGTCTCGGCGTAGCCGATCGCCGGGGCCAGCGCGTCGGCAGCGCTGATCGTGCCGTGCTCGGCCAAAAGCCGTAGCCAGCCGCCGAACGCGCCGGGAACGCAGGCGGCCAGCAGCCCCGAGCCGGGGATCTGGTTCAGTCCGAGCCCGGCGAACGCCGCGGTGGTGGCGCTCCGCGGCATCGGCCCCTGTCCGCACACAACCGCCGTGCGGCCGGGTCGTGCCTCGTGCAGGACGATCGAGACGTCCCCGCCGAAACCGTTGGAATGAGGTTCGACCACTTGGAGTACGAACCCGGCGGTGACGGCGGCGTCGAAGGCGTTGCCGCCCCGTTCGAGAGCGGCCATCCCGGCGGCGGTGGCCAGCCAGTGCGTCGAGGACACCGCACCGAAGCCGCCGATCAGCTCCGGGCGCCCCGGCATCACGGTGTCACCGCCGCGGCGCTGCGAGACCGATCTGACTGTGCGAACCTTGATCGACCCCGATCGAAGGCGGTGGCTGATGGGATCACGGACCATCCTCTCCAGCGGGACGAAGACCGAGCAGGTCTTCGGATATTCGCGTGCCGTAAGGGCGGGCGACTTCATTTTCGTCAGCGGTACCACCGCGATGGGTCCGGACGGCCCCGTCGGAGAGGCCGACATAGTGGCGCAATCGGCGGAATGCCTGCGCCGTATCGAAGAAGCGTTGGCACATTTCGGAGCCGGGCTCAACACGGTGGTGCGCACCCGTGTGTTCGTCACTGACATCGATCAATGGCGCCGCGTCGGTGAGGCGCATTCGGCGCGCTTCGCCGAAATCCTGCCCACGACGACCATTGTCGGTATCTCCGCGTTGTTCGACCCTCGCCTGTTGGTGGAGATCGAGGCCGACGCCGTGCTGACGACCGGGTAACACGTCAGGCTGTCCGCTCGGCCGGGGTGGCCTGGAGGCGAGCCTGGATCTGCGCGGGTGCGTGGATCGCGATCTGCGCGAGAGTTTCTTCCAGGCGTGCCTGGCACCCCGCGACCGCGTCCTGCCACGGACCCGGCGCTTCCTCGTGCGGAAAGCCTCCGTCGATGCCGTTGACTGTGAGATCTTGTGCGATCGCCACGAGCCGCCGGGACAACTGAGTCAGTACCTCCGGCCAGGACACCGGGGCACGCAGGGTGAAGAAGTAGTTGTCGTAGATCAGGTTCAGCAACCGAGTGTTGCGGTGGCGGGTGGGCGACTGGCGCAGCAACGACACCCCGCCGGGTACCAGCCGGGCGGCGACGCTCTCGTGCACATGCCGATGAAGTTCGAGCGCCTCCGCGAGCGGCCGCCCGTCGGGCAGCAGGTCCGGCAACCCGTCGCGCCCGCGGAAGACCTGCCGTACCGGGCGGAAGTCCGGTGCCCAGCTACCGCTGAAGCCCGGGTGCTGACGGCGCATGCTGGGCCGGATCACCTCCTCGTAGACCGCGGTCGGACAAGACCCCGAGTAGAGCAGCATCGCGCAGTACCCCCGCACGTAGAGCGGAAGTGTCTCGGCGAGCTCCTCGGGCGCGATCCGGCCTCCGGCGTGGTCGTCGAGGGCCTGCGCCATCAGCACCCAGAGCACGAAGCTGACCTGATGGCCGGTGATCCACCGGAACCCGAACAGCTCGGCCGGATCTTCGGACCTGGCCAGGTGTTCCGTGGCGACGCCGCCGGAATTGATGGCGCGGATGCGGCGGCTGATCGCCGACGGCCACGCGCTCGGCACCCGGGGTGCGGCTCGGCCGAGCTGCCCGGCCGAATGCCGGGGCAGCGGCAACCCGGCCACGGGCAAGGTCAGCGGCTCCAGGCCGTAGCTCAGGCCGCCGTAGTCCCACGCCGGCGCGGCAGGCAACTCGGCGAACGGCGCGGGCGCGGTCATCACGAGCCTCCCGGTACGCAGGTGAACTCCAGCTCCAGACCATTGACGTCGTAGGCGTAGAAACTGTGCACGCCCTCGTCGTCGACCACGATGGGCGTGCTCCGCTCGGTCAGGGCGAAGGTGAACTCGCCCGAGTCGTAGAGCCGTTCCCAGCGCTCACGCAGCACGTCGAGGTCTCCTGGCGTGGACACCGCCAGGCACACGTGCTGGAACTGCACCAGGCTCTCGGTCGGCGGGATCGGCGGACGGCCGGGACGGTGGAACAGGTGCAGGCGCAGCGTTCCGACGCCGATCTCGACCAGCTGGGTGATCCCGGGCAGCCGGGAGTGGGTGAGTTCGGAGAAAGTGTCCAGTGACCAGGCGGGTTCGGCGCCGAGGAACGCGCGATACCAGGCGAGGGCGTTGGCCACGTCCGCGGTCTGCACTCCGACGTGATGGATACCGGTGACAGTAGTCGTCGCGGTACTCAAGGCGCTTCACTCGCCCCGGCGCAGGGTGCAGTGCTCCCGCAGCTTGGCGAGATGGTCGATGACCTCGGTGTCACCGCCGCGGCGGGCGATCTCGGTGATCGTGCGCCAGGAGAAGTCCTCACCACCGTCCTTCCGGTACTCCGTGCGCACCACGATGCCCGCCACCTGCGAGAGGGTGTCCATCGAGAGAACCCCGGAAAGGTTGTGCAGCGCCTCACGCTCGTCCTCGGTGATTTCCGGGCGCTCCACGATGTTCTCGGCCGGGATACCGCCGCTGGGACTCGCGGGGAAAGCGAACAGGTCGTCCTGGCTGGGAGCGTCAGCGAAGTCGAGGATCAGGTGATAGCGACGGGTGTCGGACAGCACGGCCGCGCTGTGCAGATGGGTCACGTCGAGCGACCACACCTGCCCGACGGGCATCCGGTAGATCGTGCGGTCGTCCATGAACAGGCACGTCTCGTCGGTGGCGAGCGGGATGTGGAATCGGTGCGCGGCCCTGGCCTCGATGGGGTCCTCGACGAACTCCACGAAGTCGCGATGCGGGATCAGCACGTTGTCGGTCATGAGCACCAAACGTGCGAAAAGCATGTGTTCGGTGTTGAACGAGCGAGTGATCAGTTCGTTGAGGTAATCGAGCTGAGTGCCGTATTCGGTGGGCACACAGGGAAGCGTGCGGTCGTAGTGCGCGATGACACCGTCGCCGACCTCCCCGCCGACCGACCACAGCATGCAACTCTTCCACGGCAAGCCGCTCTGGAACTCCCCGTACTGTTCGGCGAAGTTGAAGCCGTCGGTCGTCGCCAGGTCGTGATCCACGCGCTGCCGGTCGATGTCGATGTTCCCCAAGGTTTGTGTCTGCACGTCGAGGTCCTCTGGTCAGGACGGATAGGTCATCATTCACTCTGGCGAGGTGGACTACAGGGCGGCTACATCAGCCACGGCCGGCGCGGGCGGTACCTCCACGGCCAGCCCCATCGCGGTTCCCAGCCGGTCGACCGCGACGCGCAACTGCTCGTCGAGGGCTCGCGGGTCGTCGCCCCAACCGGCGACACATCCAGCACGGCCCTCCTCGCTGACCGGCGTGCGTACCCTCGCCCCCGGGCCGACGAACTGGCTGACCAGCCGGACATCGGGGAGTCCGGACACGACCGTCGCGGGCGGCACGAAGCGACGGACCAGCCCGGTGCCGACGAGGAAGCGGACCTGCGCGTGCGGAGCGCACGCCGGCGCCTCGGCGGCTCGCGGCAACTCGGCCGCCGCTCCCAGCGCGATCAGCGCCTGGGCACGGTAGAGGTCGATCCCACTCACCCGGCGGGTGAGCTCGGGCACGAGCGCCCCACCGGGCCGCAACGCGAATTCCAGCGGCGTCCACCGGTCGCCGTCGATCTTGAACTCCGCGTGGACGAGACCGTCCGCCAGCTTCAGCGCGGCCGCGATCGCGGCCAGCCGCGCCTCGGCCGCGTCGTGATCACGTGAACGACTCGCGTACATCGCCGACGTGGCGATGAATCCCCGTCCGCCCCCGTACTCACAGTCCACAACAGACACGAACACCGGTCGCCCGGCGATGATCACCGCGTCGACGCACACCTCACGTCCCGGCAGGAATTCCTCGATGACCGCCGTGCGTGACGGCGAGAGCGACCGCACCACGGGCCATTGCCTTCGCGCCTCGGCTTCGCTGTCAACCTCGAGCACTCCCGCGCTGCCCGCCGAGTCCACCGGTTTGAGGACCGCGCGTCCGGGGGTCTCGCCGTAGAACTCGCCGATGTCGTCCGGGCCGGTCACCCGCCGCCAGCACGGCACCGTGATCCCAGCCTGGGACAACAACTCTCGCTGCCGCCATTTGGATCGCGCGACTTCGGCTCGTTCCGTTCCCACGCCGGGAAGACCGAGCCGCTCGGCCACCTGGGCAGCGGTGGCCTGCGACGCGTCCGACAAGGTCGTCACGCCGTCGCAGCCGCGGACCAGCTCCACGATGCGATCGGCGTCGGCACTGCCGTCCCGCGCGTCCACCGGGTGAAAGACGTCGGCGAGCAGGTCATAGCGGGCCGGGGAATGCCCGTCGAACAGAAGCACCCGCACCCCCATCGCCCGCCACTCGGCCAAAGCGGCCTCACGCATCGGACTTGCACCGAGCACCGCCAGGCGCGCGCCTGAAACTGGAGAGAAGACAGTCATGCGCACGACAGTCGCAGCAGCGGATATACGCTCGCTACATCAGTCACCGGCCTGGGCGCACGACTTGCCGGGTCGCTTGCGCCGCGCAGACGGCACAGTGTATCGACAACATGTCAGGCGAGTGACTGGGCGGCACTGTTCGCCATATCATGGGTTCTTCCTCGTCGGGCGCGTCGCTCGACGACTCTCGACCGCTCATACACCGGACGTGCGCCCTTGAGGGGGCTCCGCCGCGACGTGGGCATGTTCGCGCCGTCGATGTTTCCGGGCAGTGAGCCGCCGATCCAGCAACGCGGTGGCGACCGCCGTCAGCGTGATCGCGGCCGTGCAGATGAGAAGTGCGTGGCCCCCGAGTTCAGCCGCGGCGCCAGCCAGGGCTGCCCCTAGAGCGGCCATCGCGACCTTCAAGCCGGCGCTGGTGACGAATACTTGTGCCCGGGCGCCTGGTGGTGCGTAGCGGGTGCGAGCGGTGAGGGTGGCGGTGAACGATGTCGCGTTCAGCAGTCCAAGCACGGCGAAGCCGGTAATCGCCGTCGGATAGCTCGTGGTGAGGGCACACAATACGGTGACCACGGCCAGGGAGGCGAACAACCGCACCGCCAGGATCTCTGGTTCACCCCGCAACGGCCACGCGGTCACCAATGCCGAGCCCGCAAGACTGCCCGCACCGTAGGCGACGGTCAGCGCCGCGCCCGCGGTGGCGGTGTCGTACAGCTCATGCCCCAGTGCCACGGCCACGACCGGCAAAGCTCCCAACTGGACCGCGGACAGCAGCGTCAGCACCGTCACCCGCCGCAGTGGCGGCACAGCCACCAAGCTCTTCAGTCCCGCCCTCAGCCCCACTGGGCCCCGATGCGCTGGTGCGTCACCGAGAGGCAACGTCAAGATCAGCGCGGACGCGACGAGAGTCGCCGCGGCCAGGCCCAGAACGGCGGCGAGCGGGCCGGTCAGGCCGGCTAGCCCCGCGACCGCGGCGGGACCCGCCGTTCCACCGATTCCGTAGGAGAGCGCATCCCAGCCTTGGTTGCGTCTACTCGCGCCCAGATCGTCCAACACGCTACTCAACCCGCCGGTCAGCAACGGCCCGCAACATCCCGCCACCCCGACGGCGAGAAGCGCCACGATCGCGGGCAACCGGGTGATCGCCAGCGCGCCACCCGACAAGGCGGTTCCGTAGAGCAGATAGGCCGCCGCGAGCAGGCGGGGCCGCTGTACCGCCTTGTCCAACCGCGCCGCCAGCCATGGACCCAGCAGGTGCGGCGCGTTGAGCGCGGCGATGAGCAGTCCGCCCATGACCGGAGGCAGACGCTGGTGCGCAGCGAGCAGAACGAGGCCGACCGTGGCGCCGCTGTCGGCACCGCGAACCAGCACCGCAGCCGTGAGATACCTGGCCAAACCGGACATTCTTCCTCCGTCACCCCACTAACAGGTGACGGCAACACTGGCACATGGCCAAGTCACCGGTCAATATGGTGACGTGTTCACCTTTCTCAGCGGCAGCCCGTGCCTGGATCTAACGACAACCCTGCAGGTCCGACACCAGAACAGCGCGCGAGAGCTGCTGGCTACTCCCGCCGACGTCACCCGCTGGTTGGAGCAGGCCGGCCTCGGCGCCGGAATCGCCGTCGACACAGAAGGGCTCCGTCGAATCATCGCCCTGCGCGAAGTCGTCAACCGTCTTTGCCGAGGGACCGGCCGGGCCGAGGACCGCGCCGCACTCAACGCCGCAGCGGCGTCTCCTCCGCTGATACCCCAGTGGACGGGTGACACCGTCGAATTCCGAGGCGATCTCCGGCAGGCCCTTTCCACTCTCGCCCGCGACGCCATCACCCTGTTGGCAGACAGGAAATCGGGCCGGATCCGAGAGTGCGACCACCCCGACTGCAGTCGGCTCTTCCTAGACTCCTCCCGCTCCGGCCGCCGCCGCTGGTGCGGAATGAGCAGCTGCGGAACCAAAGCGAAATCAGCTGACTATCGACGCCGCAATAGCGACCGGGCCCGCCGAACCGGGGACGATCTCCGCCCGGAATGACTCTTCACCTGCTGGCCGCTCGGTGATCGTGGTTGGTATACGCAGCACGGTCGGATGCCGAAACCATCCGCACACATCAGCCGCGCACCACCGTCGGGGGAAGCGGCGAAAATCGACCTGGCCGTGCGGAAGTCAGCGACCCATCGGGGCAGGGTCCGGACACCGATCCCCGGTTCGCGCGCCTTCGCCTCGTACCTATCCGCCGGGCGAATAAGCCACCCACGTCGCGCTGGTGCTGTCCAACCCCTGGTCCGGACTGCTGCAAGGCGCCGGAGAATACCTGCGCTACACCGCCGGCCGCCGCGGACTCGACCCCGACCGCGCCCGCGAACTACGGGAATTCCTCGACCGGTGGGACGGCCGGACACTCACCAGCAGCCGCCGCTGACTCAACGAGCCTTCTCAGGCCCGTTGAGTCGCTCGGGCGCGCATGTTCGCTCGCGTTCAGCATGGGTCACCCGCCGACGGTTTCTTCGTCCGGCAGTTCCAGACCGTGGTGTGCCAGTAACCGAGCCACCACATGCGGCCGGTTCGGCATCCTGCGCCGCAGGGCGGCCTTCGGCTGATACACACCTCGTCGGCACGACTATCTCCTCGGCCCCGTTTCCGGACCGGCACGCGCCGCGAGCAGCTACGGTCGCAGCTCAGCAGTTACGCGACACCGATTGCGCCCGCAGCGAGGAAGCTTTGTCGTTCCAGTCGTCACCGACGTAACTTTGATCGTCGTAGAACGCCTTGCAGTTGCCGGAGGTCTCGACGTGCTCGTACAGCCGAACGTAGGTGCAGCTCTGGTACGTCCGGAACGAGGACACCCAGTCGTTCCAGCCGTCCGGGAAGCTGCTCCAGCGGTATCCGTCCCCGTCACAACGAGCCTCCGCTCCTTCCGCTTTCAGTTCGACACTGGCACCCGTGTAGTCACGGTGCTCCCACATTTTGATCATGACTCTGGCGGCCCTTGCCGAATTCAGCCGATCCGCCTCCTGGCCGCAGCCATAGTTCTTCAAGTGGAGCTCCTGGGGCTGCCCGGGGAGCTTGGCGCCGGCCGGTGCGTAAATGGCCACACAGTCGATGCCCACGCTCGGTGCGGCCTGGGCCGAGGACAGTGGGGCCAGCAGCGACAGCGGCAGCGCACCCAACAGGACCGTCATTCTGGATTTCCTCATCGGAATAGGGTTCCTTTGCTCGACAGAATCGGTATTGGGCAAGAATGTGTGTTGCCCTACCGGAAAATCTACGAGCTGACACACGGTGCGGCCTCCCACGCGGGTATGACCCGGCTCCCTCCGTGAGGGGTTGCGAATCTCCATCGGATGGACCCTGGTTCCGGCAACGGTGCTCGCGACCGCGGTCTTCGTCGTGCTCGCCGTCGTGGTCCGGCGCCAACGTGCCCCTCTACCGCCAACTGTTGCACGCCGCCGCAACCGAGCCGGACCGCGTCAAACGAAGCGACGCCGCGCTGGCCAGAGCGAGTCAGAAAAGAAAAGAGCGAGGCCTACCGGTCAGGCACCGCGCCGCTCCTCGCAGAAACGAACATCGCGAAATTGCCGTCGAACTTGCCGGAGTGGGACGTCCTGATCACGCGAGCCCGTCGACGCTGACGACTCGCACGGTGGTAGG
Organism: Amycolatopsis coloradensis; assembly: GCF_001953865.1. GTDB lineage: Bacteria > Actinomycetota > Actinomycetes > Mycobacteriales > Pseudonocardiaceae > Amycolatopsis > Amycolatopsis coloradensis. The sequence goes on along the minus strand of NZ_MQUQ01000011.1, from coordinate 146,193 downwards.
CCGGCCGCTCGCGTGATGCTGTGGAATAGAGATCATGAGGGCACACGAGGAGCTGAAGGATCCCTCGGTCGAGCCGGACCGACTGCGCCGGGCGATGGAGTTCGTGGACAACACCACCTGGCCCGCGTTCCCGATCCGGCGCGGCATCGATCTCGGCGACAAGGTCTGGCCCAGCCCGTCCCGGCACTGTCACGACGGCGCGACGGTCACCTTCCACGCCCACCGCATCTACCGGGGCGGGGCGGAGGTCGGCGGCGTCGACTACCAGGCCTGCCACGCCTGCCGGACAGCATTGCTCGGTGAACTCGAACTCACCCATACTGATGCCCGCCGACGCGGGATGGGCACCCGGTCCTGGACCGGATTTCGTGGTTATCTCGTTCCTGAGGCTGGCAGCTATCTGTGAGCTTCAGGTTGTCAGCCGGTCGACGGTTCTTGAAGTTCGTTCCACTGCTCGTTTACGACGACCTGTGCTGGAAGCACCCGCACGAGCGTTCGGCCCATCTCCGGATCGTGGTCGCAGACAACAGACCTGTATCCGTCGCGCCAGTCCAGCAGCAGCGATGTCGTCTGGTAGCCGCTCGAGGTGTCGCCACTGTGTGTGAGCCGCACGGCGCGTAGGTCAACGATGGGAACGGTCCACGCGACCGCGCGGCTTTCCAGCCGCACCTGCGTCTCGGTGAACGCGACCACTCGCACCACGTACCGGCTCTTGATTAGGCCGACGCACACGGTAAGCACGAACAGGCCACTGAGAATGAGCAGCCCCAACGGATGCAGAGGACGGGAGAACAGGGTCACCCCTAACCCGGTAAGCCACAACAGCGCGAATCCCACCACGGTGGCCGGGAAATAAGGGACCTCGTACCGCACCGACTGCTCCGAGCCCATTCTCACACCATGACCGCTTTCTCGCGAGAGCACAACCACTGGTCAGTAACTAGGCATTACCGAAGCCGCTGCGTCCTACCCCGGCGCGTGAGACCGCGACGGGCGACCCCGCGCGCTTACACGGAAAACATGACAGAGCCTCGCCTCCGCGCGTCAAGCGCCCGGCTGAGCCGGGTGATCAAGGGGCTTGGGTAAAGGCCGAAAGTGGCTGGGTGCCGTCGTCGACGTCCCCAAGGGTTCAGCCACCACGAATGCCGATACCGCCTTGGAAAACCCGTCAGTCGATCGGGTTCCGCTCGACTTCCAGGTGCGGTTGTGGTTCGTTGCCGTACCGGGTGATCATGAACAAGCGGCTTTGGTCTTGCGACCAGGCCAGCCCGCGCGGCTGAATCGTCTCTCCGGTGTCGAGGGAGATCGTGTTCGCCGGCGCCGCCCCGCCGATCTGGAATACCTGCACGTCCTTGTCGTCCGAGGTCAAGGCACCGGTCGCCACGTGGCCGCTGTCCGGGGACAGGGACACCGCGGCCGGCCGGGGCCGGGTCGCATACGCGCCACGCCGCGCCAGGTCCGCGGTCGCGAACGCTTCGACGCGATCGCGAGAACCCGCGGCACTGAACAGCGTCGCGCCGTCACCGGCGACGTCCAGATCGGTCAATCCCGCGCCAACCACGTCTCCCGACGAGCCCGCGGTCAAAACGTCGCCCGCTACTGCGTAGACCTGCACCAGTGATTGGCTCAACGAAAGTTGTCCGGCGACCAGCGGTCCGGTGTCAGCGCTGGAAGACGTCAGGAGCGGAGCTCGCTGGAACCGCGTTCCGCCCTGCAAGTCGCCCCGCACGGGCGGGGTCGCGGCCGGGTCCAGTCTGCCGATCTTTCCCGACCAGTTCCCGTCTTCGCAGCCGTAGCCGAACCATACGACGGGACCCGTGCGGGCCAGGTGGGTCGGGCAGGTACCCGCCCCGGTCGAATGCCGCGTGGTCTCGGTCAACGTCGTCGTGTCGATCACCGAAATGCCGTCGCCCGCCGACAACGCCACGTACAGTTTCGTGCCGTCGGCACTCAGCTCCAATCCGTCGGCACCCGGCTGATTGACGATCGTCGATCGCACCCGGCCGGTGAAGTCCGCGACCACGACCCCGTTCGAAGACGCACCACCGGTGATGAACACCTTCTCGCGCACGCTGTCCACAAGTACATCGCCGAATCCTGACAATGGCAATTCCTGTCCAGCGGATACCGCCGGTGCCACCATCACCGGTGTCGCCGTCACCAGCGCCGCGCACCATCCAGCCAACCGTCCCCAGCGCATACCCAACCTCGACTTTCTCGGTCACCTCATGATGAATACGGTAAAGAATCCACGACAACTCGAAATCGGTTCACCAAGACGTACTCGCGCGTTGATCACACTGCGAAGGCGAGGATGCCCAGCTGGGCTCCGGCGCCGAGCCATAACCCCTCAATCCGGGTTCACCGCCACACAGTCGATGACCAGGTCGTACAACTCGTGGCCGGCGTCGTAGATCTGCTGACGCACCGGCTCCTTATAGGCATCGGCGGCGGACTGAGTCACCGGTACGATGTCGACCAGCACGTTGGCCGCCAGCCGCGGAATGGCGTCGGCGTTACTCCACTCTCGCGCCGCCTCGCGAAGTACCTCTACCAATTTCTCGTAGTATGCCTTTTGAAATCCCTCATTCGACCGCAACGCGACGATGAAGTCGTCCCAGCTTTCCGCGAGCCGATCCGTGATACCTGCCACTGTAGTCATACCCTTCCCAACCAGGTGATCGCCTCTGGGGGAATGAAGCCCTCGATGAGGACCTCCTTGGAGGCTTCCCCCAGCCGGTTCGCAGTATGCCCCCTGATACCTGCGCGATCACGTGCGGCCTGGGTCGACGCATCGGTCACTCGACCTTGAACCTTGTCCAGATCGATCGCCACCGCTCTGCCCTCGTTCCACTTCTTCACCACTTCGAGGCTCCGGGTCGTGGAGATGTACTGCGACCGCCAGCCGGCTTTGCTGCCGTTGGAGAGGTGCCCTCCCGGCTTGTAGGTGGCGTCCGGATTCTTGGCGGTCAGCCCCTTGGCAGGGTCGTCCGTGGAGTTCAAGTTCCGGTAGACGGTGTTGTCACCACCGCCCTTGGTGGCGCTGCTTCCGCCGCCGTTGGCCGCCTTGCCGCCGCCAGACCCGCTGCCCGAGGACTTCTTGCCAGTGGACGCGGTGCCGCCCGCTTTGCCTCCGCCACCTCCAGATGGTTTGCCGGCGCTGGAGCCGCCTGCTTTCGGAGCGGGCTTCGGCGCGGGTGCGGCCTTCGACCCGTTGGCTCCGGCGTCGGCCGCCTTGCTCGCCGTCTTCGCCGCGCCTTGTCCCGCGCTCGCGGCCTTGGCCCCGCCCTGCGCGGCTTCAGCACCCTTGACCGCATACTTGCCGGCCTTGACCGCGGTGGCGCCCCATCCGGCGAACGGGACCGCCGAGGCCGCCGACAACGCCGCGTTGGCGTGATCTCCCTCGGCCAGGTACCAGGCCGCGTTCGCGAGGTCCGCGGCCTCGCCGACCACCGGGATCACTCCGGCGACGTCCAGTGCGGCGTGGCCGATCTCCTTCGCGTTGTCCTTGACCCAGTCCACCGCGTCGTCGAACCAGCCATGGCCGTCGATCTCCACCTGCGACAGCGGATTGCCCGCGCCGAAGGCGTAGCGGTTGTTCGTCCACGGATCGGTCGTCAAGCTCAGATCCGTGAGCGCCCCGTTGTAGAGGTCCAGGGTCAGGAACCGGTTCAACCCCGGCGAGTAGTCACGGAACCCCATGTCGTAGGTGCCGGAACTCTTGTCGTGGCGCGCGGTGTTGAACCGGTAGGAGTTCTCCTCCGGCTTGTCCGGGTTCGCCTGGTCGGGCTTGTCCGCCCCGGAGAATTCCTTGTCGTCGTCCTTACCGTAGGCGGTGTACCCGTAGGTGGACTTGGTGTCGCCTTTCGAGTCGGTGACCTGCTCGACGTCGGAGTGCGGGTTGAACCCGTACACCGAGTCCTCTTCCGAGCCGTCGTCCTTGAACTTCACCTGCGCGAGCAGCTCGCCGTCGTTGGAGTACTGGTAAGCCTTGCGCAGTTTGCCGTTCTCGTCCTCGGTGAGTACCTGGTCCGAGAGACCGAGGTAGTGGAAGGCGGTGGTCTTGTCGCCCTCGACCTTCGTCTGCTGGCGGTCGAGGGGGTCGTAGGTGTATTTCGTGGTCTTCGAAGCGGCGCCCTCGTCCTTGACGTGTTCGGTTTTGCGGTCGAATCCGTCGTAGGTGTACTTCTCCAGCTGTTTGCCGGACTGCGTCACCTTGAAGAGGCGGCCGAAGGCGTCGTAGTCGTAGTTCGCCGTCTGGCCGTCGGTGGTCGAGGACACCAGCCGGTTCCGGTCGTAGTCGAAGCTCGTGCGCTTACCGCTGACCGTCTGATCCCAGACATTGCCGTTGTCGTCGTGCTTGTACTCTTCGGTCCGCTCGCCGTCACCGCCGTTTTTGGTGACCTTCCGGACGCGGTCTCGCGGGTCGTAGGTGTACCTGGTGTCGTTGTTGATCGTCGCGCCGTGGTTGTCGGCGTTCTGTTTGCGGCCGTCGTCCCGGACCCGGTTGGAGTTCGAGTCGTATTCGAGGTTGTGCTCGGTGACGACCGCGCCGTCCTTCTTCTTCTCCAGCTGTTTACGTGACAGGCCGTCGAGGTAGTAGGTGTGGTCGACGGTGTTGCCGTTGCTCTTGACCTGACGCTGGATGTGCCCGCGTTTGGTGTATTCGAAGGAATTGACCTTGCCAGGGTCGCCGTCGTTCTTCTTGTTCGTGACCTTGGCGACCAGATCCCGGGTGTTGTACTCGTAGCTCGACGATTTGTCGTCGTATTTGGTGAAGGTCAGGTTGTCGTTCTCGTCGTAGGCGTAGTCGGTGGTGTGCTTGACCGCGCCGTCCTTGAGTTCCTCGACCTTCTTGGCCAGATTCACCGCGTCGTAGCCGATGCGGTAGGTGTCGACCGGGGTGTTCGGCGAGGAGTCGGTCAGCTCGACTAGATTGTCGTTCGGGTCGTAGCGGTGACCGAACGTCTTGCTCTCGTCATCCACATCGGACTTGTTGTCCCGCACCAACTGCACCGCGTCCGCGGTGAGCGTGCCGTTGGCCTTCCCGGCGAGTGTGACGGTCCGTGTCTGCTTCGAGGTCAGCGGGAACTTGCCGAGGCTCACCCACTCACCGGCGCGTTTGCTCTGGTCCACCTGGACCGTGCTGGCGCCCCGGTCGTGCTCCACGGTGTAGGCGGCATCGGTGGCGCTGCCCCCTGGGTAGCGGACGAGTACCTCGTAGACGCCATCGGCGGGCACGCTCGTCTTCCAACTGAACGACTTGGCCGCGTCGCCACCGTCGGTGGTGTGGTACTTCGTGCCGTGGAAACCCTTGTCCGAGTCGGCGGTGCTCCAGTCGCCGATGGCCTGGGTGCCCGTCGGGCTGGAGTTGTCGAGCACCACGACATCGCGACCGACCGGTGCGCCGGCGTCCGTGCGCTTGCTGAGCTTGCCGTCCGGGAAGTACTCCCAGGTCTGCACCCGCTGCGCGCCACCGCCCGCGCTGGTCATCGTACGGTTCGCCTGCTGGCCGGTCGCGGTGTAGTCGTAGCTGGTCTTGATGTCCCACGAATCGGTCGAGGTCCGCAGCCACCCGTTGTCGAAGTAGGACTGTTTCGTGATGTTGCGCACCGATTCGCCGTGCGAAGGCGGCGCGCTGATCTCGACCACACGACCGACCTCGTCGTAGGAGTAAAGCGTGCCGACCGGCGTCTTGTGCTCGGCGTCGTCGGGGTCGTAGGGCAGGATCTCCTCGCGGACCCGGTTCAACTCGTCGTACACCGTCTCCGAGACGAAGTCGTTCGGCTTGTCCGGCGTGTCGACTCCACGCGGATTGATCGTCCGCGTCAGGTTGCCGACCTGGTCGTATTCGTAGTGGGTGGTGAAGTACCGGAGGCCGCCGTCGTCGCTGTGCGGGGACCGCACCTCCCGCTGCATTCCCCGCTCATCCAAGTCGATGAGGGTTTCGTTGCCGTCTTCGTCGGTGGCCGCCACGACATTCCCGTCGCGGTCATAGCGGGATTTGCTCGAGTGGCCGTCGGCGTCGATGGTCTCGACGACCTGATGGTTGGCGTCGAAGCGGTACTTGGTCGTGTAGTCGTTCGGGTCCGCGGTCTTGTTCTTGCGGCCGTCGACCTCCTTGACGAGATTGCCGACGTCGTCGTACTCGGCCGTGACCCGGTTCGCGTTGACGTCGGTGACCTGCAGCACGCGGTTGAGCTGGTCGTAGACGAAGGTGTAGGTGAAGTCGTCCGGGTCGGCCGAGGTCAGCGTGCCCTTGGGCTGGGTCTGCTTGAGCAGGTTGCCGACCGCGTCGTAGGTGAACGCGGTCATCTTCTCCGGCCCGCCGGGCTCGTCCTTCGGCGAATAGGTGGCGACCTGCTGATCCATCTGGTCGAAGACGGTCCGGGTGACGGCGCCGTTGGCGGCGGTACTGCTCACCACGTTGTCGTTGCGGTCGTAGCGCGGACCCGGGGTGACGATGAGGGTTCCGGTCGCTTCGTCCTTCGGTTCGCGGGTGTCCAGCGGCCGTTTGAACACGTCGTAGGTGTAGCTGCTCGTTTTACCCCGCGCGTCGGTGACCGTGGTGACATTGCCGACGTCGTCGTAACGATAGAACGTCGTGCAGCCCAAGGCGTCCGTGATCAGCCGTGGATAGCCATTGGGGTCGTAATCACCATAGACGGTGGTGTGCCCGTTGGCATCGGTCTGATTGATGAGATGACCGAAGCCGTCATAGGAATACCGGGAGGTGTAGTCGTTCTGATCCGGGGTGCCGGTGCCTTTCGGGTCGGTGACGGAGAGAAGGTTGCCCTTCTCGTCGTACACGAAGGCCCACTTGCGGCCCTCCGGCGTGACCTTCTCGGTCAGGTCGGCGACATACCCGTTGAGAGCCGTGCGATACGCGAGCCGAGTCGCGGGGCCATCGGCCCGGTTGGCTTCGGCATCCTTGATCTCCAACGGGAACCCGGTCTTCTGGTCATAGACCCAGCTCTGGGTCGCCCCGTTGTTCTCCACCAGCCGGACGACGTTGTTGTCCTCGTCCCAGTGCAGCCGGATGGTCTCGTTCTTCGCGTTGGTGATCCGTTCGGCCCGCCCGTACCCGTCGATGAGCGTCCTGGTCGCATGACCATTGCGGTTGACCAACGTGGACTCGATCTTCGAGCCGGTGTCACCGTCAGCGTCGGTGTACTCGAACCCCGATTTCGCGCCGCGCCGGTCGGTTACAGTGCGGACATTCCACTTACGCAAGGAGTCGCCGGAATCGGTGAAGTAATCGATCCTGGTGGTGCCGCCATTGGGATCGACCACCGACAGCAGCTTGCTGTTCGCGTCGTCGTAGAAGAAGGTGAACGGCTTGGCGCCCGGGTCACCCACGCCGTCGATGACCTCGCCGAGGTAACCGCGATCGGTGTAGGTGAAGGCGACCGACCGGCCGGAGACGTCCGTAATCGACTTCAGCTTGTTGATGATGAGCAGGTTGTCGAGACTGGTCCCGGTCAGCTTCTTGCCACCGAGGATGTAGGAGAAGGCATCTCCTCGCTGGTAGTAGTCCAAGGTCAAGGTCTGCCGACCGGTGGCGTCGGTGATGTGTTTGAGCACGCCGGTGTTGCGGTTGCCCAGCAACGCGCGTTCGTAGGTGAACGACATCGTGTTGCCGGACTTGTCCACTGTGGACGTGTGATATCCCTGACCGTCGAAGAAGAACTGCGTGCGCTCGGGCGTGGTGAACACCCAGCGGCGGTCCTCCTTTCCCTCGGACAGATACTGCAGGTACAGATGGACACCCGCCGGGCTGTCGTAAGTCCAGTTCTTCGAGTTTCCGCTGTCGTTCTTGTTCAGCTCGAACACATGGCTGGTGCCGTCGCCGTCGACAAGGGTCACCGTGGTCGGCCAACCGAGAATTCCCGGCAGGAGGCCGCCGAATTCCAAAGGTGTGCCGAGCCTGTTCAGCGTGGACGTCGTGACCGACCAGCCGTAACCCGCGTAGGCGTCGGAGGTGTCGGAGGTGTTGTGCGACAGCCGGACGAAGCTGGCTTGTCCTCGGCTCGGGTTGGACAGCACATCGAAGTTCCATACCCCGTTGCCGGAGAACTGGTTCACGGACAGGTTGCCGCCCGCGCCGGTGGCGACCCCGCCGTAGGAGTAGAACTGCTCGAGACCCAACTGGTCGGACGTCGGTTCTTCGACCCGTACGTCCTGGTCGTGGGTGGGGACCCCGGCCGTGTCGGACAGCCAGCTCCTTTTCTTGGTGTCGTAGACGTCCCAACGAAGGATGAACTGCTCCCGCTCATTGCCGACATCGGCGAGGGCGAGCGCCTTCACTTTCGCGTCGAGAACCAAACTCGAACCGGGCTGCAGATCCGACGGCATCCGCGTGTCCAGCCGGTTTCCCGCCGTCGCGTCGTCACCGTCGGGCAAAGTCCAGTGATAGGACAGCACCTGGCTGTCGGCCAGAAATGGTGCCTGGGTGGTATTCGTCAGCGTGACCCGGACCGGGTACTCGTCACCGGGAATCATCCGCCGGGGCGTATCCCGTGCCGAATAGCCTTCCGCGGCCTGCTGTGCCTGTACCGGCCGACCGTCCGGCGCCTGCGCCGGAGCCCGGTTCGGCGGCTTCGCGGCGGGCGTGATCGGGCACCGCGCAGACGGTGGCGCCGCCATTCGTGCCACCTGCGCCTGTTCCGGCATCGCGGCCACACTCTGCGGCGGCGTCACTCCGACGAGCACCAGCGCCGCCAGCGAACCGATCGCCCCGAATCGAATCAACTTCGACATCCCCCAGCGTCCTTTCAGGGGCCACCCGGCCCCCAAGTCCGGTTCAAGCAGGCCGGCGGACACGCACCAGCCCACGCGAAACGTAAAAGATCCCCACAGCAAAATGCGCTGCCTCAGCGCTCCAGGACTCCCCGACAGACCCTGGCCCTCCCGGGCGTCAGCCAGTGAACCACCAACCGATCACCAAATGCGATAGTCCGTATGGGTGGGTTCGCCATTACTACACGCGATATCTTCAGCGCTACGAATAACGTCTTCCTTCTGGCCGGAAAGACGTCGATTTCGCAGTCAAGCGAGACTTCCGCTGGACCGGTCGCCAGCCGGGCAGCGGTACTCAGTGGCAGTCAAGATCACCGCCATGACCGCCGGCTGACCGGTTCGAGGAGTGGCTCACGATTCCAGCACTCGCGTCCGGGCGGTTGCCAGACTCCACGGAACTCAATTCCGGTCGACAGGAGTGGAGGGCACGACACAAGCCGCTAAGTTTCCCCGGGTTGTCCGGTGCCACCCTGGTACGTGCGATGTGGTCGGCGCGATCGCCGCGCGGAGTCAGTACAGGCCGCAAAGCCTGCTCTGCTACCCGGCGAACACGCCGATCCCGCCCCTCGTCACGCCGCTAGCGCAGCACCTAGGCTGCCCGGCCTGCCCTGCACCCACCAGAACGACCTCGCCGAACATACCGCGGCGATGGCCGCGCGGCTGCAGACCGCCCACGACGGACACCTGCGGCGCCTGGCCGGGCCCTTATACCAAGCGACCGATGAGCTGGCCGAGTGCACCGACGAGATCAGCCGGAGCGCCGACCACCTCGCCCGCGTCCGAGTAGCCCGGAGAGCGATCCTGGTGCACCACCCGCGGGCTGCGCCAACACCTGGAATTACGACCGGCTCGACAGACTGCACCATCGACTTTCACGCCGCTCACGACTGAGGCGGGGGCGCCGGCCGAGGCGATGTCAAAGCATGAAGCCGCAACGGAAACCCTGCGCGACCGCCTGCGCGCGATCGCGTACGCCGAGCTTGCCGAACAGGCTACGGACATGCGTTTTGATGGTGTTCCCGGACAGGGAGAGCTCGCGGCCGATCTCCCCGTTGCTCTTTCCCTCACTCAGCCCGTGAAGCACTTGGAGTTCACGTTCGCTCAGTTCTACGCCGGACGTCGAGGATTCTCGCGGAGCGGGGATCGACACTCTCGCCAGTGTGGCGGCGAGCACGGCGATGACCTCGGGGCGCGAGGCCTCCCAGCGTAGATAGCCGCGGACACCGCTGGCGATGGCGGTCACGATGGCCGGTATGTCGTCCGGTTCACCGAATACGACGACGTTGGCGCCGGGATGGGCCGCGATGAGCAGCCGGGCGGATTCGAGGCCGTCCGGCGCGGCTCGCCGGGTGCCGATCAGGACCAAATCGGCACGTACACGGGAATATCGGATCGAGAGCTCGTCGGCGCGCGCGACGCAGTCGAGATGTTTGACAGCGGGCACGGCGGCCACCGCGCGGGTGAGGCTTTCCCGGACGTCACGCCGGTCGTCACAGATCAAGACCCTGGTCACCGGATTGCCCTCCCCTGCCCGAACAGACTGGGCAGCACTCGTGGCGACCAGCGGGACGGGCCGATGACTCGTTCCACGGCATCAGCGTAGCGCAGGGGAAGTCACTGGACTTCAACAGTCGGGTGACCGATCTGTCCAGAAGATCCTTTTTGCGGGTAGGGTCGGCCGGACGGACAGGGAAAGCGCTTCGGAGGCGTGTGAAGGAGGACCCCTTGGGTGACCGCGGGCGGATCGACTACGACGTCCTTGTGATCGGAGCCGGATTCGCCGGGCTGCATATGCTCTCCGAACTGAAGAAGGCAGGATTCCGTTGCCATGCCTACGAAACCGGTAGTGGTGTCGGTGGAACCTGGTACTGGAACCGATATCCCGGCGCCCGGTGTGACATCGAGAGCGTCGACTACTGCTTCCTCCATGACCGGACGCTGCACCGCGACTGGGTCTGGAGCGAGCGGTTCGCCGCCCAGCCGGAGATCTTGCGCTACGCCGAGCACTTCGCGGACCGAGCCGGGCTGCTGCCGCTCATCACGTTCGAAACCAGGGTCGTGGCCGCGGACTTCGACGCCTTGGGCGGCGTCTGGTCGGTGCGCACCGAGCACGGGGACACGGTGCGGACCCGGTTCCTGGTCACCGCCGTCGGCTGCATGTCCGCTGCGCACACACCGGAAATCCCGGGGATTTCGAGGTTTCGTGGCGAAAGGTTCCATACCGGCCGCTGGCCACACGAACCGGTCGATCTCGCGGGCAAACGCGTCGGGATCATCGGCACCGGCTCGTCGGGTATCCAGGTGCTCCCTGAGATCGCCGAGCAGGCCGCCGAGGTCGTGGTTTTCCAGCGGACACCGAACTTCAGCGTGCCCGCGGGAAACCGCCCGCTGACCGAAGCCGAGCAGGCCGCCGAACCCGCGAAGTACGACGAACGGGTGGCTCTCGCGAGCACGACCCGGTTCGGGCACGTGGTGCCGGGCACCGGGAAACCGATCCTGGACACCGGCCACGGCACCCGACTGGCCGTGCTGGAGGATCGCTGGGCCCTCGGGGGGACGTCGATTGTGGCCGCCTTCACCGACACCGGGCGCGATCTCGAAGCGAACGCGCTGCTGGCCGATTTCGTCCGGGACAAGATCCGCGCCACGGTGACCGATCCCGAGACCGCGGAACAGCTGGTGCCGAAGGGGTACCCGATCGGCACGAAGCGGCTCTGCGTCAGCGACGGCTACTTCGCCACGTTCAACCGGGATCACGTGCGGCTGGTGGACCTTCGCGCGGAGCCGATCGAGGAAGTCACCGCGGACGGTGTCCGCACCACCGGCGAGACGTTCCCCCTCGATGTGCTGGTCTTCGCCACCGGGTACGACGCGTTCACCGGAGCGTTGACGCGGATGAACATCACCGGACGGGACGGTGTGTCGCTGACCCGGCAGTGGGAGAAGGGGCCGAAGAGCTATCTCGGTCTGGCGGTCGCCGGATTCCCGAACCTGTTCACCATCGCCGGTCCCGGCAGCACGATGGTGTTGTCGAACATGCTCCGGGCGATCGAGCACCACGTCGGCTGGATCAGGGACCTGCTGGTAACGCTGCGCTCGGCGGACCTGCTGACCGCGGAGGCCGAGGCGGATTCCCAGGAGGACTGGGCTTGTCAGGTGGCCGCGGCCGCGAGCCGGACGCTCTACCATCACACCGACTCCTATTACTCGGGTGCCAACATCGACGGCAAGGCGCGGGTGTTCATGCCGTACTCGGGCGGGCTCGACGTCTACCGCCGCATCTGCGACTCCGTGGCCGCGGATGGCTACCGCGGGTTCTCCCTGTCCCGCGCGAGCGAGCCTGGCCGGTGACGCGATGAGCCATCAGGAAACCGCTCCGCTCGGGCGCGCCAAACACCCGATGCTCTCGTCCCTCGGGCTTGGTGTCGTGCTGCTGGCCACGCTGCTACCGATGATGGACTCCTTCATCGTCAACGTCGCGCTGCCGACGATCGCCGGGGATCTGGGCGCGGGCAACGCCGATCTCGAACTGGTCGTCGCGGGCTACGGCATCGCGTTCACCTTGCTGCTCGTACTGGGCGGACGGCTCGGTGACGCGTTCGGGCGGCGCCGGGTGCTGATGTTCGGGCTGCTGGGGTTCGTGCTCACGTCGGCGTTGTGCGCGCTCGCTCCGTCCGCGGGGTGGCTGGTCGCCGCGCGGATCGCGCAGGGCGTCACGGCGGCGCTGATCCCGCCTCAGGTGCTCGGCACCATCCAGGCGGCCGTCGCGCCCGAACGCCGGGCCCGCGCGATGAGCCGGTACGCCGCGGTCAGCGGACTGGCCGCGATCCTGGGCCTTCTCCTGGGTGGCGTCCTCCTGCAGGTGGATCTCTGGGGCATGTCCTGGCGTCTGCTGTTCCTGATCAACCTGCCGCTCGGGCTGGCCGCCGCGGCGTTGACCTGGTTCCTGGTACCCGAGTCCAGGTCGGATTACCCGGTCGGCGTCGACCTGCGGGGTACGGCGCTGCTCGGCGCGATGGTGCTGCTGGTACTCGTGCCGGTCAACCGCGGCCCGCTGCTCGGCTGGCCGTGGTGGGCGATCGTGCCGCTGTTGCTGGCGCCGGTGGCCGCTGTCGTTCTGTGGCGCACGGAGAAGCGGGTGGCCGGGACCGGCATGGTGCCGCTCCTGCCGCCCGCGGTACTCACCGAGCCGCGGGTGCGTGGCGGCCTGCTGATGCTCGGCCCCTTCCTCGCCGCGTGGGGCGGTTTCCTGTTCGCCCTGCCCTTGACGTTGCAGCACGGGTTCGGCCTCTCCCCGTTGTCTGCGGGGCTGGCCGTGGTCCCGATGTCGCTGGCGTTCTTGATCGGTTCGTTCACCGTTCCGCCGCTGCGTGCCAGGTTTGGCGCCAGGGTCGTTCCCGGTGGCGCGCTGGTGCAGGGACTCGGCGTGGCCTGGCTGCTCGCCGCGTTGCCGCTGGGCTGGCTGGGTGGTGCTGTGTGGACCGCGCTGCCGGGGCTGGCGCTGATCGGGTTCGGGCAGGCCCTGGTGGTGGGCGCCGCGAACATTTCGGTGCTCGGCGCGGTGCCCAGTGCCTACGCGGGTGTCGGGGGCGGAGTGCTGGTGACCACGCAACAGGGGTCGATGGCCGTCGGTGTGGCCGTGTTCGGCACCGTGTTCTCGGTGGCGCTGAGCCACGGCCACGCGACGGCTTTCGGGTTCGTCCTGGTGGCCCAGCTACTCACCTGCGCCGCGGTCTCATACGTCTTCCGCGGCAAGGCCGTCAGCTGACGGCCGCCGCGTCGAGTTCGGCGATCTGCTCCAGGGACATGCCCAGCTCCTCGACCAGGAACCGCACCATCGTCCAGTGAGGCAAAGCGCCTTCGTCGAATGGGCCGAATTCGCTGATATACAGGGGAATCCAGCGCAGCGCCTCGGCCGCCGCCTGTTCTCGGGGCGGTTCCTCCTGGTACTCGCCGTAACTGATGCTGCGGTGCTCGATGAAGAAGCGCCCGGGAAGCCGCCCGCACACTTCCCGGTACTCGCTGGTCTGCAGGATCAGGTAGTGCCAGATCTCGTCGATCTCCTGCTCGACCGGGAGGAACAGACCCGCGAGTTCGTCTTGGTGCGCGGAGACCAGATAGAGGTAGCGGAGACATTCGAGTGTTTGCCGTTCCACGTACTCGACCGGTTCGCCGGTCTTTACGGTGAAGTATTCGACCACCTCGGCGTACAGCGGCTCACCGAGCAGAGAACGCAGGTCGGACTCGGAGACAAGAGGCACGATTCTCCTAAGTGTTCCGGGATTCGGGATGGAGCCAGGCATACTTTCCCGATTTCCCGATCGGGATGTGTTCACGCCAGACCGGCGTCACGGAAAGCTCAAGGTTTTCCGACAGGGCGTCGACGAGCACGGCGGAATCCGCCGCATCGATCGGTACCCCGTCGAACGTGGTGTATTCCAGTTCCGCGTCGGAGCCCTCACCGACTCGGAGCCGATAGAGGAAGATCGAGGGCGCGCATTCGCCTGTCCAGCGATCGAGATCACCGTGACAGACGAGCGTGTCACCGACCCGGACGAGTTCCTTCTCCCTGCCGCAGAACCGTGATATCCGGGTGGGATCGGGGCTGCCGTCGACAGTTCGCGCGCAGTCGCCGGACCGGTAGCGGATGAGCGGCATGTACGGATTGCGGACGCTGGAGACGATCACGCTGAACAGGCTGCCGCCCTCTTCGACCGGGATCAGCTCGACCTTCATCTGGTCGAGGTACGGACGATAGGCGGCCTGACCGTCGCTGTAATACAGATAGCCCAGTTCCGTGCTGCCGAACAGATCGACGATCGGGCAGGCGAACCGCGCGCGCAGGAACCGGGACACGTTGTCCGGGGTGTACTCGTAGGCGTGGATGATGCTGTCCGGCTCGGGGAACCGGTCATCCAGGCCCCATGCGCGCGCCTTGAGCACCAGGTGCGCGAGGTGATAACTCGAACAGTCCAAGTGGTAACGACCCTCCGGATGGGCCGCCCGGGTCTGCTCGATCTCGTCGAGCATGCGCTCCACGTCGGATCGGCGCCACAACGCCGGATCCAGCGTCTGGTTCAGATAGACGGTGCGGTCATCGAGGCGCCGATCCGCCAGGGTCGGGTGCTCGGGCGCTGTCTCGCCACGGGCCCTGGCGTTGACCCTCGCCACGTGTTCGGTCGCGAGCACCGTGGTGATCGACACCCTCGAACAACCGAGCTCCCAGGTGCGCGCGAGCTCGGGATGCTCGCTCCAAAGCCGGTAATAGGATTTGAGCAGGAAGTACGGCGGCCGGATCAACTGCATTCGCGCGTGGTTCGTCCCGGTGGAGAGCACGAACTCGGCTTCCCCCGAGTCGAGGGCCGCCCTGAGTTTCGGCGTCATCCAGTTGTCCGGGAACCCGTCCGCGATGGCGGACTTCTCCAGCACCGGGAACTCCCCGGTCCGTACAGAATCACGGTAAAGCGGGATATCGCGGACCTGGTCGATCATCTCGGCCACATCAGTCATGGACTGGCTCATCGTGGTCACCCGTCGTGTGATGCCGCACCGGTGGCCGGCGACCGCATCGCGATCGCCGACCACCGGCCGGGAGTCCGTCAGGAGCTGCGGCTCTGCGATCGCGAAATGCAACCCTCCTTGGCCCGCGAAATGCAGCCGTCCTTGTTCGCGGCCGGCGCCGAGTTCACGGCGACCCACTTGGTCCACACACTGTCCTGGGCGATTTTCTTGGCCAGCTCGTTCATACCGTGCCTCCGGAGTGCTCGGGGAACGCGATGTGGATTGATCATCGCCTCACCAAGGTAAAGGAATTGCAAAGACTCTGTCAAACGAGCTTGGCACTCCCCCGCCCGCCGGACCACCCGGTTAAATCCGCGTGAACCACACAGAGTCTTCCTGGGAAAATCCCCCGAAGACGCCTTTACCCGAGAAGCTCCGGCACTCACTCCACGAACAGCCGATTCGCTCGAATGCCCGTTGCTTCTTTGCCTCCGATATGCACTCCGAAACCCACATCGGACGGCGCTCCAGCTGTACGAGTTGTCAAGCGGGTCCGGGCGACTTCGCCGCGAGCGGGGCGACGACCTCTCCACAGTGGTCGTCGACGCTGATCTATGCCACCGCGGCATCCTCGAGTAGAGTTGCATGCCTTTCGACTCGGATGTCTTCGCTCGAGTTCCCGCGCGCGCAGGCGCGCCGCCGTCGCGATGGTGGCCTGGTACACCGTTCCCTTCGCTACCGGCTCACTCTGACGCCGAATGAACTTCAATCCCCGGCGGGCAGTGCCCACCGTTGCCACGGTTCGGCATGGCAGTCGTAGAGCAGCAATACCTGGCTCTCGATGCCTGCGTCGAGACACCTGTCGGACATCGGGTTGACCAGGGTGCCGTCAGGTCTGGAGACGCACTGCTGGTTCGCGGCACCGTGGCAGCCCCACACGCCGACCGGGGTGCCGTTCGCGGTGCCGCTGTTGTAGATGTCAAGGCAACGATTCGCGACCGTCACCGCTCCTGTGCCCGGTACCGACCAGCTCTGCGCCGCGCGGCGACCTGCTCCACCAGGTCGAGGCAGTGGTCGGCCTGCCCAATGAGCCGCCGGTCTGTGCGGACAGCTTCCATTGCTGTTCGGATCGTCCGGTGCAGTCGTGGATGGTCAGCTTCGCGCCCTGCGCGCCGGACTCCGGAGTTAAGCAGCTACTCATTGCTTTGACAGCATCGAGCCGGGTGAGATCATCGTCCGCTGTGCGCGAATGATCCCTCGTGCGGGAAAATGCGGCCAGCCACGCCGAGCGATCCCTGCCCGATTTCGAATCCGTGCGGGCGGTGCCGGCCGAGACCCGAGTACCCGTGCTGGGCTCGTCTTTCGGCGAGTAACGAATTGCGTCCCGCCGGACACAGTGCTGGACCGGCGGGACCAGAGCGCCGCTGTTCTTTGAATTACATCCCGCTACGTGAGCGTCCACTCCCTGGGCAGCTAAATAGGTGCGCGCCTACGGACGCGTCTCGAGCGCTCAGCCGAGGGTCGTGCCCGCAGGCGTTGCGTTCCTTACCGACGGAAGTCGCGTAACGCTACCAGTGAGAACGAGTCGGATCACTCGCTCATCCTAACAGCCTGGAATGACACATTTGAGAGTATAGTTGACCTGTGCATGGCGTTCGTTATTTCCCTGGACGGTCATCGTGAACAGCCCGCCGGCTGTCCCGTCAAAGGAATTAGAGCCGAAATAGGGAAGGTTCCAGTGCGCGTAGGCGTAGCCCTGGCCCCCTGATCCTTCGATGGTGTAGGTCACCCAGCCTTCGGTGCCGGTGAAAGCCCCGCAGCTATCGGACCGCCAGTAGACCGCGGTACGAGGCTGGATCTGGCTGGATGGTTCGGTGTTCCAGCACCCATGGTCAAGGTGGGACGCCTTGCGTGTCAGGACGTGGTTGGTCTGGTTGAACAAGGTCACGTAGGCCTCGAACTCCGACGTCGGCCCCCGGTGCGGGACCGACGCCGACGCCCCGAGAGGCATCAGCGCCGTCAGCAACAAGGCGGCAGGCAGCGCCAGCAACAAACTCATCTTTTTCATAACACTCCTTAGTGATAGATATTTAGTCGACTACGCATACTTCGCCGGTTCACGAACCCACCTCGACCATCAGGGCCTCCCGGGCCGCCCTCACGCGCTTTAGGCGCTCCAGTACCGCGCCGATGTCAAGATCAACTTCTATCCCAAGTTCGGTGTTCGAATAATTCGATTCATCAGACTTCGACTTTGACTAGCGATCATCCAAACGTGACAATAAAGCATTTTCAGTCAGTCACCCGCTTGGCCACTGACTGATCACCACCGAAATCTGGTTTAGTCCGCCATACACATTCACGGTATGCCACACCGCATTGTCCACCTGGCCTTCGCCGTCAGAGTAGCCGGGTACCGGAATATGGTCCGCCACAACGACATGCCGCGCTACCACACTGCTCACGCATCCTCCTGCTGAACGAGATCGGAATATCCGTCCATCCCACACCAGAACCCCATCGAACATGATCGCTTCCGGGCCCCGAAACGGGCGAGAATCACTGCCCAAAAGGGCGGCCTTCCCGGCTGGTACCGACCGGGACACCGACGACGCCTCCGCTCGACGATCTGATCGAGCCCGCACGGAATCCCGCGCCGGACAGCCTCAGCCGGCGAAGATCCGGCTGATCGGCCCCATTTACGACCCCGCACACCACCTGTCCGTTGGCTCGCTTGTCGAAGGGTTCGACGTCATCGCCCACAGCCAAGAAGTAACACCAGTCCGCCTGCTCAACGCATGAGACCGACACGCTGACACCCGCACGCAGCCAATCATGCTGCCCGTCCTCAGCGTCCGCAACGGACGCACTCTCATGCCGCTGATCGTGATCCAAGGTTCGCGCCGGTGTAGACGCCCACGATGGAGTCGAAGGTCGATCCGGCCGTGGATTCGATTGTCGCGTCGGTGTTGTCGAGGCTGTCGGTGAACGACCCGACCTGGACATTGGCGAAGTCGTCGTTAGACGGCACCGCCGTTCACCGGCGTCGGGCCACCAGAGTCAACCCGGCCGCCATCACCACCGACGCCGCCGCACCCGCTGATCGTCTCCTCGCGGAAACCTGTGCTATGCGAGCGGACACCCAGAGCATCATCGACCCAATGGGAACATTTCTACGGCCCGCCCCGAAATGCGCGGACGACAACAGCCTGGCGAATGTCATCAATCACCCGAATGTGCCGACATGAAAGAGTGGATGACAACGAACCAACAAGTCACCAGCAGAGAGAACAGTCATCCAGATTCGAAGACAGGCACGGCCACAGCAGAAACGATCGATCACACAAGTAGCGGCAGCCCGCAGGCGTGTCGAAGCGCGTCGGTGCCGCGTCCCGCGTCATCGCAGCCTACAGGGCAGGGCCACCGACCACGATTGCCGATACCGCACGCCGTCACGGACGACGACCTGGAAGTTTGTCAATTCACCGTTTATACTGGTACATCCGGCGTAGTTGCTATCACATAGCAGAGTGGATGCGTGTTCCGCCAGAGTCTGCCGACTTATTTCTTGATGCCTTTTGCCTCTATTGATCAGTTGTGATTGCAGCGAAGCGTGAGCGCTTGCGGCCTTCGTCGAATCCCGGTTGTCCGGGGTTGTGCGCCGGCCGGACACTGGGCACTCGTGAACCTCGCGGTTCTGGGCCAAAAGGGGCCGCCACGGGTGCGCTGAAAGGAGGAGAACCCATGGCGCAATTCTCTCGTGGCGGGCCACAGCCCCGGGAATTCAGAGCGGGTCTGCTGCGTCGCCGCGCGCTCGGCAGGTCGGCTGTTCGGGTGCCCGCGGGGCGGCGGGCGCTGTCGCTGCTCACCGCGGCGTTGATGGTCCTCGCGAGCCTGGTCGCGACGCCGGCGGTGTCCGCGCTGATGCTGGGAACCGCTTACGCGGCTGCCACCGGGACGGCCTATGTCACCAACTTCAGCAGCGACTCGGTGACTCCGATCGATCTGGCCACCAACACCGCGGGCGCCCCCATCCCCGTCGACCGCGGCCCCTCCGGGGTCGCGATCACACCCGATGGTGCCACCGCCTACGTCACCAACCAATTCAGCGACTCGGTGACCCCCATCGATGTGGCCACCAACACCGCGGGCACCCCCATCCCCGTCGACGGCGGGCCCTGGGGGATCGCGGTCACGCCGGATGGCGCCACCGCCTACGTCACCAACTTCGGCGATGGCATGGTGACCCCCATCGATGTGGCTACCAACACCGCGGGCACCCCCATCCCCACCGGCGGCCGCCCCTTAGGAATCGCGATCACACCGAATGGCGCCACCGCCTACGTCACCAACATCGACGATGGCACGGTGATTCCGATTACCGTGGCCACCAACACCGCGGGCACCCCCATCCCCGTCGACGGCGGGCCCTGGGGGATCGCGGTCACGCCGGATGGCGCCACCGCCTACGTTGCCAACCGATTCAGCGGCTCGGTGACCCCCATCGCCACAGCCACCAACACCGCGGGCACTGCCATCCCCGTTGTCGACGGCCCCTGCGGGGTCGCGATCACGCCGAACGGTGCCACCGTCTACGTCACCAATCGATTAAGCGAATCGGTGACCCTTATCGAGGTAGCCACCAACACCACTGGTACCACCATCCCGGTCGGCCCCGGCCCCACCGCCGTCGCGTTCACCCCGGATGGCGTCACCGCCTACGTCACCCACCACAGCAGCAGCCTCGTCACACCGATCACGATAGCGACCAGTACCCCCGGCAGCCCTATCTCCACCGGCGCCGGTCCAACGGCGATCGCGATCACCCCGTCACCGGTCAAAACAGACCTCGCCGCGATCGGTGGCAAGCTAGCCGGTTGATTCCGTGAAGATCACACGAAGCTCAACGAGGTGCTACGACTGTACACAAAGGATGATTTTCGAATCAAATCGTCCGATTGGATGTCGTATGTTCGTATCGTCAAGGTGTGAAGGCCTCCTTGCTCACCCTCAAGATAGGCAAGGAGGCCTTCACAACTGTGGTTCGCGCCGAAGGGGCGTTCGTGACCGAGTCGGCCACCCGGGCAGGTCAAGTCCTTGAGGGGCTTCCGCATCGATGATCGATCGGACAAATCGGGACAACTAGTGTCCTTGTGGATGCTTAAGCGAGGCTTCCTTCGCGGAGTCACACTTCACGCGACTTCACGAAATCACTCATCTAGTACGGCAGCCGCAGTCTGGGATGTTTGGGGTGTTGTCGCTGGTAGTGGCTGTGGCGGGCGTGGGTTTGGTGGCGTCGTCGCCAGTGTGACCAGTGATCGGTGTGTGCTTCAGGGTGGGCAGGGTCGTGGTCGCCTGGGGCGTAGCGGTTCCAGGTGGTTCCGGCTCTCGTGGCAATTTTGACGGGGTGGTAGCCGAGGGCGTCAGCGACCACGGGGCCGGAATGGTCAGGACGTGGTGTTCGATGGCCGCGATGCGTCCGGTGGTGGTGGGGATGCCGAGCCCGGTCACCAGCGTGCCGAGTGATCTGGGGTGCATCGGTTGTCCTGCGCGTCGGCCGGGGAACAGCCAGCGGCAGTTCGGGTTGGTGGCGCTGTTCATGTTGTCCCGCTGGGCCGCCCCCTGAACGCCGGGCGGCCGGAGCGCCCTACTGGTGCGCGCGTCAAAGTAGTTCGGCCACCGCCGAACCCCTCCGCCGCCCGTCCCTTGTTCCTGTTCCGCTACCCCTGGCCTCTCACACCCCATCCAACGGGCTTGAGGGGGTGTGAGAGCGATCCCACGACACGTTCGGCGGGCCCGATTGGATCACCCCGTGGCCCGGATGGTCAGTGCCGGTTGGCCCGGAAGAAGTTCCGCAGCACGGGGTTGACCACGTCCGACCGTTCCCAGTGGACGTTGTGCCCGCACTCGTTGGCCACCATCGTGCTCACCCTGCGGAAGTGCCCGGCCAGCAGACGCTGCACCGGCGGTGAGGTGTGCGGGTCGGCGTCCCCCCACAGCAGCAGGGTGGGCACGGTGAGCCGTTCGATCACGGCCCAGCTCAGCGAGGTCGCCCTGGGCTGGACGATCCCGTTGGGCCCGGCCCGGTGATGGCTGTCCAGCCACCTGGCGACACCGTCCGGGTCGATCGCGCGGTAGGACGGGCCCAACTCCCGGAAGTGGATGGGCAGCGCGTCGACCTCGGGCGACCGCAACCGCTCCACCATGTCCTGGTAGTCCCGCTCCCGGACCTGAAGCACGCACGCGCCGATCACCAGGCTGTGCAACCGGTCCGGGTGGTTGAGCGCGTAGTCCATCGCGTACCAGCCGCCACCGGCAACGCCGACGACGTGAAACTTCCCGACCCCCAGGAACTCCACGAGGTCGTGCAGATCCTCGATGCCGGTCCTCGGGTCGTTCGGGTCCTGCACCGGCGAGTTGGCGTACCCCCGACGCGAGTAGCCGATGACCCGGTACCCCGCACGGGCGAGGTACGGCTGCTGGTACGGCCAGCTCTCGCCACTGCCGCTCAGAGCGTGCAGCAGAACCACCGGCTCACCGGGCCCGCCGGTGTCCCAGTACCACAGCCGCGCCCCGGGCACCTGCAACAAGCCCTGGGTAGCCGGAACCTGCTCGGGCACCGGGATCGGGCGCACCGGGCTGCCAGGGCCCGGGACCGGAACGCCCGGTGGGTGCGCGTCGGCGGTCCCGTTGACCAGGGCCGTGCCGCCGAGGGCGAGCCCGGTTCCCTGCAACAGGGTCCGGCGGGATATCGGAAGCGACGGGTTCGGGTTGACCTCGGCGTTGCCCATGTGACCTCATTTCGGGTGACCGGTTCCCGCCGACGTGCCGGACGTGCCGAGGAGCCGAACCACTGGCGCATCGGTGAATCACGTGCCGAGTCGGGCGGATGCGGCGGACGTCCGGAGCGTAGCGACGGTCCGCACCCGACTCCAAGTCTCCCACTGGCAGGCCCGGAACCGCCACCATCGCAGCAACTGGTGAGGTCGCGTATTCAACTGTCGCGGGTTTGTCGTGGTCGTGGCGGTGAGTGATCGCCTGGGGCGTAGCGGTTCCAGGTGGTTCCTGCTCGTGTGGCGATCTTGGTGGTGGTGACCGGGTGGTAGCCGAGGGCGTCGGCGACCACGGGTGCGGGCATGGTGAGCACGTGCTGTCGGATGGCTGCGGTGCGCCCGGACGTGGTGGGGACGCCGAGCTTGGTCACCAGCGCGCCGAGCGATCTGGGGTGCATCGGTTGCCCGGCGCGTCGACCGGGGAACAGCCAGCGGGAGTTCGGGTTGGTGGCGGTGTTCATGTTGTCGCGCTGGCCGATCCAGGTGAGAAGTAGTTCGGCGACCGGTGTCGGGACCGGGGAGGGCGGTCCGCCGAGGCGCAGCAGGACCCGGTCGCCGTCGCGGGTGAGGTCGTCGACGGTGAGCCGGACGATTCGGCTGAGCGGTTGTGCGTAGAGCAGCACGATCACACCGGCGACCCCCGATCGCGCGGGCCGCGCGATCGGCAAGCCACCCGGCCCACTGCGACTCGCGCGGTGCGGAAGGGGCGTCTTCGAACCACGGATCTCGCAGGCAGACAGGCTCAGTGGGCCAGCATCGGCAGCGCGTTCAGCCAGCGGTGGCTGAACGCGCTGCAGCCGCTTCGCCTGACGGTGCGGCCACCGTCACGGCCCATGTCGCCGGGGTGGGATCCGGCACCGCCGAAGGAACCTGTTAGCTGTCTGTTTTCTTCTTCCGGGGCGCGCGTTTGCGGACCGGTTTCGCCGGTGCTTCCTCCACCGGTTCCGGTTCCACGTCATCGACCGGCCCGGCGCTGTTGAACGCCTCGTAGATCTCGTGCGGGATACGCCCACGATCGGCAATCGCGTAGCCGTTCGCTGACGCCCACGCCCGGACCTGCTGGTTACGCTCACGATCCGTGGACGTCGTGGCACGGCTGTGTCCGCCCGTGGACTGGCCCGCCGCGACCCGGAGTTTGCGCCCACCCGTGCGGGTACCCGCTTCGACGTAACGCTCCAGCTCGTCACGCAGCGCCTGCGCGTTCTCGTCGGAGAGGTCGATCTCGTACTGCACACCGTCGAGCCCGAAAGGCACCGTCTGCGTCGCCGCACCGCCATCGAGGTCATCGATAATCTGAACACTAACCTTTTGAGCCATCCACACAGCCTTTCAAAGAATCGAGCGACGCCCCTACGCGCCACCAAACTGCCCGTAGCCTATCCGCATACCTGGCCAACGCGACGACCGGACACATTCATGTCACAGAAAACAGAGTCAGTGAACGCTAAGCCAGATCGGCTCCCGCGTGAGAATACCTCCACCCCGGCTGGGTGTACCTAGCCGAGGCCACGGGTGTTCACTACCGAGACAGTGCGACCGGACTGGGCGGATCTACCCGTGCCTGCGTAGCGCGCTGTGCTGGAATAGCTGGATGAAGAGCAGGAGAAAAGGTCCGTCTCTGCGCGAGTTCGCGTGGGTCTGGGTGTGGGTGACCCTGGCTGTCAGCGTCGCTGTGGGCATCACGATCACCGTGCTGCTGTGGGGTGACACGCCGGCCAACCATCGCGACGCGTTCGACATCGGATGGAAGAGTTCCGCCGCCGTGCTCGCGATCCTCGCCGCCTTTGTCACCGTCGAACGACTACGCCTGAGCCAGCGGGAACATCACCGGCAACTCCACAACGACGAAGCCACCCACATCAACACACTGTCCTCACAAGCCAGCGAGCAACTCGGCAGCGACAAAGCAGCCGTCCGAATCGGTGGACTCACCGACCTGGAACGACTCGCCGAGCAATACCCGACGCTGCGACAAACCGTGGTCGACCGGATCTGCGCGTACCTTCGCGCTCCCTACCAGCCGCCGTCCAATCTGTCCGCACTCGGAGTGGATGCCAGGCTTTTCTCGGTGAGCGCGACCACCGATCAAGCGAAGCAAAGCGTCTCAGCAGGGGCCGATGACGAGATCGCTGCCCGCCGCCTGGAATTGGATGTGCGCCGCACCGCGCAGCAGATCTTGCATCGCCATCTACGAAGGGAATCGGGGGCAGAAGGCTCATCTGACGCGTTCTGGGAGAAAATCAGCGTCGACCTCCGGGATGCGGTCCTCGTTGAGGTAGACTTCACCAATTTTCAGGTCGCATCTGCGGACTTTCGAAACATGATCATCTATGGGGTTGCGTTGTTCAGTTGGGCGACTTTCGAGGAGGATGTCTCATTTGACGGGGCGACGTTCGACGGGGCGGCTGAGTTCACCGGGGCGAAGTTCCAGGGTTCTGCCACGTTCCGCAACGTGACGTTCTGCGGGGATGCCTCGTTCGGTGGGGCGCAGTTCGGCGGGTTTTCCACGTTCGCCGACGTGACATTCGACCGGTCCGCCGCGTTCACCAAGGCGACGTTCGGCTGGCCCGCTGAGTTCACCAAGGCGACGTTCGACGGGCCCGCCCACTTCGCCAGTGCTACGTTCGCCGAGGACGCGTTGTTTACCGAGGCGACGTTCGATCGGTCCGCCACGTTCAGCGAGGTACAGTTCCATGGGGATGCTTTCTTCGGCCGGGCGCAGTTCCGCGGGGACGCGTCGTTCAACGAGGCGGAATTCGATGTGTCCGCCGCATTCCAGAGGGCGATGTTCGGCGGGCCCGCCGCGTTCACCAGGGCGACGTTTGGCGGGGACGCCTGGTTCAGAAGGGCAACGTTCAACGAGTCCGCCAGGTTCAGCGTGGCGAGGTTCGCTAGGTTCGCCGAGTTCGTCGAAGTAACGTTCGAGAAGGATGTCTCATTCAAGGAGGCGAAGTTCAACGGGGATGCCTTATTGGGCGAGACGACGTACAAGGCCGAGATAGCGCTTGACGGAGCTCGTGTTGACAATGTGAAGCACAAACACGCGTGGCCCGCTGGCTGGCATGCGGAGGCATTCCCCCATCAGTCTGGAACAACAGGGCGACTGGTGCCGGTGGCTCCGTCGCGGGATGACGGTCCCCGTGAGCATACCGGCGACGAATCGGAAGCCGATGTGTAGATCGTTGCCGCACCGGAGAAGGTCGGTCGTCGCGGAGTGTCATTGCGCCTCACGTGAGCTTCCCCCGTTGTCCGGACACCTCACCTGAAGGTGACCGCCGGTCACCAGGGAGGATGTTCTGGTGCCTGCACCACACCCCGCCTGAGTTTCGTCAGCGTGCCGTCGAGCTGGCCCGTCTGGGCGACAAACCGATCGCCGCGCTGGCGAAGGATCTCGGAATCAGCGAGTCCTACCTACGGAACTGGATGGCCCAGGCCGACACCGACGAGACCGGCACAACAACCCGGCTGACCAGCACGGAGAAAGAGAACTCGCCGAGCTGCGCCGCAAGAACCGGCAGCTGGAGCTGGAGAACGAGATCCTGAACGCGATCACGGCTCTCTTCGGGATTTCCGGAACCGAAGCCCCTGTCCAGCCCAACCCGTTGTGGCTAACCACTGCCACAGCGCTCTGCTTACCTCAATCCCCCGCGTGCGGTGACGTTCCTGGCGTTGATCGCATCGCCGCGAACCCCCGACCTCAGGAGATCTCCAGGCCAAGCGATGACGCCCAGCCAGCCGAACCGCCATTCACGGACGAGCAGGAGCATGCCCCTTGACAGGCGGCCCGGCTCGCCGAGGCCCTGGCCGCCCGGCCCGACGCGATCGTGGTGGCCGTCGGGATGCCGCACGACGTGACTCCGGAGATCGAAGCCAGTATCCGCACCTACGGAGCCGGTGCGGTCAACATCGAGGCGGCGGTGGAGCAGCTCACCGCCCCGCGGCCCTGAACGGTCGTTTAGCCGAGTCGGGCGAACACGCGAACTGCTACTTCAGGCCGTCGGTGTCGAACACCCGCCGTGAGCGTTCCACCGCGTCGGCGTCGGTACCGAACGGGGTGTTCGTGTCAGGGTCGTTTTCCAGCTGGGAAGCGTCGTAGACCATGGCGGAGGGCGGTGGTGACTTCCAGCGGCGGAGCCCGGCGCCCCAGTCACGCACGAGGTTGTGCGGCACTCCGAGATGCTTGTGCCACAGATTCATCCGCAGTGCCATGGAGAACTGGTCGGGTCCCTCCCGCACGAACCCCCGCTCGCCGATTCCGGCCACGATCTCGGTGTCGAAGGTGAAACTGCGATCGGTGCAGTTGGCCGATCCGGTGATCGTGTAGGTGTCATCGAAGATCCAAGTCTTCGAGTGCACGTACTCACCCGAGAAAGGTCGGCGCGCGGGTCCCGGGCAGGGTTTGAGCGCGTACATGCTCCACCGGGAGCGGCTCGGATCGGCGGTTAGGAGATCCCGGCGATATTCGTTGCGGTAGATACGCAGCTGCGGGAACTCCTCGTTGGCGATGGCGTCGGAGTTACAGAGCAGGATCAGCAGGTGCTGAAAGCCGTCTTCCTGGACCTTCTTCACCAGTTCTTCCCGGATGATGCGACTGGTCAGGTACTGGTCTTCGAGGTAGATGGTGCGCCGCGCCTTGTGGATGCCGTCGAGGACCATGTTCAGGGCGGTGTGTTCGCCCGCCGCGGCGAACGCGTAGACGTCCGGACGGCTGAACTTGCGCATCTCCGCGTAGGTACGGCCGATCAGGACCTGCCGGTCCGGCACCTTCTCCCCGCGCGCCAGCGTGCAAGTGGGTACCCCGGCCGCCACCGGCGGCGTGGCGGGAAAAGCGGTCCGAAACGGATCCTTCGGGTCGGCCTGGAACTTGGCCACCTCGAGGCCGGCCGCGTCGGGATGATCGCTCCAGCGTTCCCGCACCGTCTGCAGCACCTGCGCCGCGACCGGGCCGGTCAGCCGGACGTGGACGTCGTGCAACGGTTCGACGCCCTGATTGCTCAGCCGGGTGTTGTTGAGGTCCATACCTCCCAGGAAGGCGATCGTCCCCGACTCCCCCACCACGACGACGATCTTCTGATGATGCACGCCCAGGCACAGCGAGGTGCCGTCCGTCCTTTGTGGACCGGGAAGTTTGGCGTCCGCGATCGCGGCGCCATGAGGCAGCCCGTTGACGAAGTCCACCCACGGTTTGTTGTCCGGGATGGGAGGTTTCACGAAGGGAGGCTTCCACGTCATGCTGCGGATCTGAGCCCGGGAGGCGGCCAGCAGGTCACTGAGCAGATAGGCGGATCGGTCCGGTGGTGGCGGCCGGTCCAGCAGCCAGGTGTCCGTCGCGAGCCACCATCCCGTGAGGTAGATCCGGTGCTCCGGCGAGGTCGCGGTCTTGATCGCCGCGGCTATGTCGTTGAAGCAGCAACGTCCGTGGACGTAGCCCACCACCTGCCCGGCCGAGGGCGGGAATCGGCTGCCCGCCCTCGATTGCCCTCGCTGCGGGCCGGGCTCCGGCCGAGGGAGCTTGGCGAGCTCGGCCGCGTCACGCGCGCAATCGAGGGTGGGCCGCGCAACCGGCGCGGACGGTTTGACCGGTGGCGCGGGTTTGGCAGGCGGCACGATCCGCGGTCGGGCGGGTTTGGTGGGCGGGTCGATGCGAGGAGTGTCCATCACGCGTCAGACCTGCTGACCGGTCTTCGGGTCGTAATGGACCTCGGCGACGGCGATCTGGTCGGTCGGCACGACTTCGATCCACTGGTCGAAAACCTCGTAGCCACGCTCGCTCTGTGCTTTGAAACCCTTGTCCAGCGGGTCGAAACCTTTCTCGTGCACCATATCCGGTCGCAGGTAGTTCAGCGTGACCCCGGATTCGAGCTGCTCGGTGACCACCTCCCTGCCTTCGGCGTGCTTGGCCAGGACGGTGATGGCGACGTACCGCAGTACGTCGCGGATGGTCAGCTCGGCCGGGTCGAGGTCTCGATACCGGCTGGTCAGCTCGGGATCCGTCCAGGGATGGCCCTGCAATCGTTTGAGGATCTTGTTGCTCTCCCCCGCCGCGGCCGGCTGGTAGAGGTCGTCCAGCCCCTCGGCGTTCTCGATGCTGGGGTCGGCGAGCCAGTTCAGCGCGGCCAGTTCTCGGCCGGGCCGGATCGGGACGATCGCTTTCACCCACGGCGCGTTCAGGAAGGCGTTGCGCTGGTGGTCGCCGTCAAGCTGAAGGACCCAGCCGAGCGAGCTGCCCATCCGCGCGGGGGCGGAATCGCCGGTGATGAAGTAGTTGTCCGGGCGTTGCGCGTCCTCCGCGTTCGACCAGCCGACCGTATGCTCGTCCAGTCCGGTGGGGCTGTTGCGGATGACGCGGTCGACCGCCATCCGCATCGCCGGGTCGCGTACCGGCTTCCCGTCCGGCGTCTCGAGCTTCGGGTCGCCCAGCCGGTCGAGTTCGGGAGCGAACGTCGGATGTGCCTCGTGCAGGCGGGGGCGCCACCATTCCGGCGCGACGAAATAGAGCATCGCGTCCACATCGAACATCGAGCTGATCAGCTCAGCGAGCTTGTGCTGCATCACCGGCTGGGTCGGCTGTTCGCCGTCGACCTGCATCAGCTGCTCGAGGAGCCTGCGGTAGACGACGACCCGTTCTTCCTCACGGAGGACGTCGTAGTCCCGGATCTGGACCTTGCTGGCCGCCCCCACCCGGTCGTGCGCGGCCTTGAGGTACGCCTCACGCTGCTTCTGGTCCAGCTCGAGATCCCGTTTGCCCGCCAGCAGTTTGTTCTGGTCGGCGACCTGCTTGCGTTTCTCCTCCGTCGGACGGTAGGTCACCGGGACGGTGAACGCGAACAACTCGTTCCGTTTGCCGTGCGACTCGTACAGATAGACCGACAGCGCGGGCTTCCTCGGTTCCGGGACCCCATCCGGAGCGTCCGCTAGTGCCCGGTTCAGCTTGAATTTCACGGCCGCGACCTCGTTGGTCCACTTGGGCTCACCGACCCTGATCGGTTCGTAGCCGTCCCGCGGCGCCAGCTCGACGTCGACGATCCAGAAGCCCAGCCCGCCACCTGCGACCGGACGGACGTATCCGTTGAACGGATAGCCGAACATGACCTTGACGTCCTCCGTGTACTCCTCCGGCGGAGGGAGTTCGTTCGCGGGGGCGACCGCGCTCGCGTCCGGCGGCGCCGCGAGGTGGACCAGTTTGGCCAGCCCGAGTGCTGCGCCCGGATCGTCGACGAACGACTGCCAACACAGCTGGGTACCGAGGTCCTGCACCTGGACACCGACCCGCCGCATCTTGCGGCGCAGCTCGTAGTTGATGAGTTCGTCCGTGCTGTTCGCCAGCACGTAACGGCGGCTGGAGGTGTCCGTCGTTTCGGTGACGGTACGGAAGGTGGTCTTGAAACTGCGCTTGATCTCGGTGGTCAGCCGTTCGCTCTGTTGCCGCATCTGCTTGTGCGTCTGTTCGCGGGCCTGCTTCTGGGTGTCGCTCATGTCCATGGTGGTGGTTTCGTTCGCGTCGCCCCAGACCCAGCGCTGGTTCGCGGACACCGAGAAGCCGAGCTTCGTGCTGTGCTCGTTCTCTTCCTTGACCGCTGTCGACACTTCGTCTTCGAGCCTGCTCTCGCTCTCTCGGCGCTGAGTGGTATCGAGGCTCTCCTCGACGGTGCGTTCGACCAGGGTGCGCCGTGTATGCGCCTCGACCAGCTCCACCGAACCCCCGGGGCTGAGCCACACGTGCTGGACGGGCGGGCCGAGAAAGGTGTCGAACTCGAAGAAGAACTGGCGGAAGAGGTGCACGATCCCGACGGGCGAAAGGCTGACCCGGTTGAGTGCCTCGCCTCGGCCGAGCGTCTCCAACGGATCGAGCAACCGCTGCAGCCCGCGGAACTGCTTCGTGTCCGGCACACCCTGCTCCGGTGGGGAGAATAGGTCGGCGAGTGTCGGCACGAGACCTTGCTCGGCGAGATAGTTCAGGAGCCCCGCGACCATCGACTCCTTCGCCCCCATCTTCTGGATGAGCGCTGTGCGTTTCTCCGGGTCGGTTTCCACGGCTCCGGCACGGCGGAACACCTCAGTGGCGACCTGCGAAGCGAGCAGGGTGTCCAGGTTCTCGCGCTTCAGCATCGGCGACCAGGTCGCGGGATCGCGGAGGTTCTTGTTCTGGACCTGGGCCTGGATCAGATCGGCCAGCACCGAGATGATCAGCGGGCTGTACAGCCGGTTCGCGGGGGTACCGCCGGTCTTGAGGATGAGCGAGTCACCCGAGGCGGCGGCGTCCTCGAGTCCAATCCCGCCCGACACGTACACCGCTTGCGGCAGGATGGCCTGTGAAACAGTCGCCAGCAGGGCGTCGTCGGCGCGTTTGAGCCCTTGGACGAACCGCGCGACCGTGCGCTGGGAACGCCACCCGAGCAACGGCTGGATCAAGCCGAAGGACTCGCTCGCGTACGGGAGCGTGCCGGCGAACTCCGTAAGCGGCCTGCCGGTCGTGACTCGCCGCCGCGCGGACGGCCCGGGCAAGGTCTGCACGGGCGCGCTCGACCCGCCCGGTGTGACGGCGAAGGGAAGGACGGTCCACGGACGACCGGCGCCGCTCGCGCCGACCAGGAACAGCTCCCGGTCGACCTTGGCCGCCGGAGCGACGAACGAGATCGTCTGGGTGCTGCTCGAGGAGCTGATCACCTTGCCCGCGTACTGACGGCTGCCGCCCGCCTCCCGGTCGAGGAAGGCGCCGTTGAGCGCCTGCACGTCCGGATAGCGCCGGGGATCCCGCAGATCGATGTCCGCGGGCAGCGCGAGCGCGATCCGCTGGCCGGTGTCGACGCCGGTGGGCGGGGTCGCCTGCACGCTGTAGGTCCAGAGCAGGTGAGGCGAATCCGGCTCGGCGGGGTTCAGCGGAGTCGTCCCGGTGAAGGTCACGGTCAGCGCCACGGCGGTTCGCTCCTCGTTCCGATGCGTGCAGGAGACACCGATGATCACGCCATGAAGTACCGCGCCGGAATGCGCGTCGGGACGGACTAAAGGGCACACCGGACTGCATCTGCGAGCAACTCCCCGGCGATATCCGCGACCGTCGATCGGAGGTTTGCGCGATCCCGAAACCCATGGGGGTAGCCACGGTCGGGATTGAGCCGTGGCCACCCCCATGACACGGCGTGGCCGGGCGGGGTGAGCGGCGTGCGGAAGAGGTCCGAGAGTGCGGTAGTGCCGGTAGTCGGACCAGTCGCGCGTCGAGATGTCCCGACAACACTCGCTCGTCGGCAGGACAGTGCATCCTTTCTAGAGGCTCGAGGCCATGTAGGCAGAGACGACGCGGCTCGTGTGTTGATCGAGTTTCTTGCGTGCCCGGTCATATCGCATGGTGGTACGCGGGTTGGGAGCGGCTTGTACGTCACGTAGATCGACTCCGGGATTCCGCGTTTGTAACACGAGCCGGCTGTCGCTCGACGAGGGAAGCGGCTGGCGCTGTAGCTCCTTCGAGCGGTGAAGGACCTGACTCATACCTCACACCCATGCACAAGGGGGCAGGATGGAGATCCCGAGAAGACCGGTGCTCAAGGGCGGCGTGATGATGGCTGGCTACGGGCTCGCCGCACCGTGGCTGCAGCCAGGCCGGGCCGACGCGGCAGCTGTTCCTTTGGCGATCGCGGTCGGCAAGGTCGATATCACCCCAGGCCTCGGAATCGCGCTGGCCGGGTATGCAGGCGACGGTCCCCGCGCGGCGACCGGTGTGAACCGGCCGCTGTATGCGCGGTGCACGATCATCTGGGACACGGGCGTCCCGAACATCATCGTGACCGCAGACGTCCTTGCCTTCCCGCCCAGCATCCATCGAGCGATCCGTTCGCGGATCACCGCGCTTGGCGTCGCGTCGTCGGATTTCGTGCTCACGGCGACGCACACCCACAACGGCCCGGTGATCAACGATGACGTCACCGCGTACACCCTCTACAACATCGCCGACCCGTCGCCGGAACGGGACACAATTCGGGCCTACGCAGCCCGGCTACAGGATCAGATCGTGGACCTGGTCCGCGAAACGCTCACAGAAACTCCGACCGCGTGCACCCTTGACTACCAAGTCGCCGATGAGGACTTCTCCTACAACAGGGAGGGCCTATCCTCAGTGGAGCGCGATCTGCCGGTCCTGGTCGCCCGCACGCTTGACGGTGCCGCCATCGCCGTACTGTTCGGCTACGGCTGCCACCCTGTATCCGGCCCCGGCGAGACCTTGATCGACCCGGACTACACCGGATTGGCCGTTTCAGTAATCGAAGACAACGCCGGAATTTTCGCGCAGTTCCTCACCGGAGCGGCCGGCGACCAGAATCCCCGCAACGCTTCCAGTTGGCCCGCACTGGCTGCGGACGGCACCGACCTCGGCCAAACTGTGCTCACCACGCTCGCCACGCCAGGCCGTCCGATCAGCGGGCCCATCCTCACCGCGTACCGCGACGTCGACATCAAGCTGGACATCACCGACACGCCCGATAACCTCGCAGTTGCCCGTGCCAACTTCGCCGTTCGCCAGGCGAACTCGCCGGGGTGGATCAGCCGGCACGCCGAGAGCATGATCAACCAGATCGACGCACACAGCTTCACGTTCAGCACCCCGGTACCGGTACAGGTCTGGCGCTTCTCCGGTGGCACGCCGCTGAGGATGGTCATGATCGGCGGTGAACCGGTGGCAGGCTACGCGGCCCATTGCCGTGACAACTACGGCGGCAGCGACGGCATCTGGATCAGTGGCTACGCCGGCGAGGTACCCGCCTACCTGCCCAGCGACGAACTGCTGACCACCGGTGGCGCGTGGCACTATGCCTGCGGCTGGTCCACCGACTACCCGGGCATGGGCGGCGGTGCGATGTGCGCTTACGGCCTCATCGCCCACTACCTGCGCAACGCCCAAGGCAACGGCGTGGAACACACGCTGATCGCCGCCCTGACCTCAATGCTGTAGATGCCGATGAGCCGGATACCGCTCGTGCTCGTGTCACACGTAGCAGCTGACGCGCTCACGACGACCGCTCATCGGCATGAGGGTACGTACTTTTGTGACGCCGCCGGTAGATCGATGCCTGCGCCTTGCGGAGAACCAGCCCTGTTCAGCGAACTACGGGAGGTCAGGTTCAGCGCAAGGCCTCCACCGGGCCGCGTCCGGCATGGCCGGGAGTACTTTCGAACCGCCGGAGGCCAGGATGAGGTCGGGGGCATCCGGGGCGATCAGACGTGGGTGAAGCCTCTCGACCCATTCCGCGTGGGACGCCACCGCACGTTGCAGGACAAGCCAGGAGCGACAGTTGTCCAAGAGCGTCCGGTCGCCCGCGGGCCGGCTGCCGGCGACCAGCCGCCGCAGATCGACGCTGTAGCGGGCGTCGTCGAGGTCCAGGACAACATGAACCCACATGCAGCCGTCCCGTCCGTCGCAGCTCCACTGGTAGGCCAGACCACCCCCCACGTACACCACTCCGGCGACAATGACCGACCGGCTGGGGAACTCACCCTCGGTGAGACCCAACCGATCCGACACAGGACCGAACTGACGACGAACCTCGGACTCGAACGTCTCGCCCTTACGTCGTTTACGTGCCTTGGCCATACCCCGATCATTCCAGCGAACAGCGCCCGAGCGCTGCGCATCGACCGCCCGGCGGCATGAGCGGACATCAGACGTCACGCGGCCGATCGCCGCGTGGACTCTGGCACCGGCTGCGATCAGCTGTCTGCGAAATCACGCGCCATCCGTCGGCTCAGCCCTATGGCATAGGGCCTGTCGTTCGCATGTTCGTACGCCACGATCACCGCCCGCCAATGATTTCGGGCTTGCGCCAGGTCTCCTTGGTCCCTGGCCGTCTTGCCGAGCTGTTCCAGGGCGCGTGCCTCGCGGCGGTGGTCGCCGATCTCGCGACAGATCGCCAAAGCCTCGAGGTAGTGCGTGCAAGCCTGGTCATGGTCCTTCTGACGGCGAGCCATCGTGCCGAGATTGTGCGCGATATCGGCTTCACCGTGCCGCTTGCCGAGGAGGCGGTAGAGAGCGAGCGCGTCGCCGTAGCGGACACGGGCAGTGCTGTAGTCACCCTGCAGGCGCAGGATCGAACCGAGGTGGTGCAGCGCACGGGCTTCTCCTCGGCGGTCACCGAGCGCGCGATACACGACCAGGGCTTCGTGATAACAAGTCCGGGATGTGTCGAAGTCGCGCTGATGACGAGCGGCCCTGCCCAGGCCGAGAAGGGCCGTCGCCTCGCCGGCTCGGTCTTTCAGTTGCCGTGCCGCATGGAGGGCTTGAACCATCGAACTTCCTGCATCCGGCGCACGTACAACTCAATCTGGGCCCGCCGAGCCGCCAGCGGGGCGAGTCGCGTTCATTGCACCAGGTGAAGAAGATCCGCAGGTCCGACTCCGAATGCGTCCGCGCGGTCACGAACAGTCGCTGTTGGTGCTCCCAGCGAGGTTGTCGTGAGCCGGGCCGGGTCTATCGGGCTTCGCCGAACGTCTGTCGGTAGGCGCCGGGTGTGGTGCCGAGGTGTGCTCGGAAGCGGCGGCGCAGGTTGACGGCGGAGGCGAGTCCGACCCGGGTGGCGATGGCGTCCACGGGGAGGTCGGTTTGTTCCAGCAGTACCCGTGTCGCGTCGAGGCGCTGGTCGAGCAGCCACTGTCCGGGGCTGGTGCCGAGCTGTTCGGTGAATCGCCGGGTGAGGGTTCGGCTTGATACCCCGGCGCGTTCGGCGAGCCTGCCGACGGTCAGTGGAGTGCCGAGCCGGGAGGTGGCCCACTCCAGCAACGGCGCCAACGACTCGTCTGCCCTTGCCGGGGCGGGCTGGGTGGCGTACTGGAGCTGGCCGCCCTCCCGGTGTGGCGGCAGCACCATGTTGCGCGCGATCTCGGCGGCGTAGGCCGCGCCATGGTCGGACCGGACGAGGTGCAGGCACAGGTCGATGCCCGCGCCGGTTCCGGCGCTGGTCGCCACGTCGCCGTGGTCCACGTACAGCACGCCCGGGTCTACCTGCACCTCGGGGAAGGTGGCGGCGAGTTGGGCGGTGTGGCGCCAGTGGGTGGCGGCGCGGCGGCCGTCGAGTAGTCCGGCCTGCGCGAGGACGAACGCCCCCGTGCAGATGGCGACGATCCTCGTTCCGCGCTGGTGAGCGGCCCGCAGTGCCTCGGTGACCGCAGGCGACACTGGTGTGCCGGGTGGCTGCCAGCCGGGGACGACCACGGTGTCTGCCTCCTGCAGGGCCGCCAGTCCCACGTCGACGTGCACCGTGTAACCGACGGTGGTCCGCAGCGGGCCGGGGCGCTCGGCGCAGATCCGGAAGTCGTAACGGGCGGGCACGCCCGGTGGGACGCTGTCGAAGACCTCACCGGCGCAGGCGAGTTCGAAGGGTGACTGGGGTGCGTTGAGCAGGGCCACCACTCGGTGACGGTTCATGGCGGAAAAGTACCCATGAATGTCTTTGTTGACACTCGGCCGCGAGGCCGTCTCCGGGTCACAGTGGTGCCATGGGTGCAACGACGGAAACGGGTGTGCTGAGGACCACGGTCCAGGTCGACGGCGAAACGGTCAGCTACCTGACCGCGGGGCAGGACGGCCCGGCCGTGTTGCTGCTGCACGGAACGTATTGGAGCCGGGTGTGGCTTCCGGTACTGGGCCGCCTCGCGAAGGCGGGACTGCGGCCCATCGCCGTCGACTTCCCCGGGCTGGGACGCTCGGGAGGCGCGCTCACCCTGGAAACGGCCACGGTTCCGGCCCTTGCGGATTGGGTGGCGCGATTCGTGTCCGCGATGAAGATCTCCGAGCCGATCGCCGTGGCCGGTCATGACATCGGCGGCGCCGTCGCCCAGCATCTCCTGGCTCACGATCGGCTGGCGGTGTCCCGGCTGGTTTTGGTCAACTCCGTCACCTACGACTCCTGGCCGGCGCCCCACGTGGCCCGGCTTCTGGACCCGGTGGTCGCTGCGGCGACCACCGCCGGTGAATTTCTCGCCGCCCGGCGGGAGGCCGTGACGACGGATCTGGCCGGTGCCGCCACCGAGCAGCGGATCGCCGACTATCTGGATCCGTGGACTGATCCGCGGGTCCGCCGTTCGTGGTTGGCCATGGCGGGCGCGGCCGAAAGCCGCTACACCCTTGACCTCGTCCCCGCGCTGAAGCGGTCGACGACGCCCAAGTTGCTGATCTGGGGCCAGGACGACCGCTTCGAGAAGGTGGAGTACGCCGAGAAATTCGCCTTGGAAATCCCGCAAACCACCCTTCTGCGTATTCCGGACGCGACACACATTCCCACTGAGAACGCCCCCGACCAGATCGCCCGCGCTCTCATCGAGTTCTTCGTCGCGTAAACCTCGAACCACTGGCCCACGACTGGACGTGGCTCACCGAAACCGAGAACGCCCCGTCCGCACTTGCCCGCATCTCCAGCCCGTCATTTCGTTCAATCGCTGAACGGAAACTGATAACGCTGAGCACGTCGGAAACTGCCTGTTCCGCGCCGAGAAGATCTCGACAGTCAAACAGGACGCGCCCCCGGCGAGCGACCATCACCGGCCAAAAGCGCAAGCAGCGGCCGCTTCTTGAGGCCGGTGTTAACGCGGGGCTTTGCTGTTATCGCGTCGCTGTCAGTGTGGTGGCTCGGCTAACGTGACCGAGTCGAGCATCCAGGTTTCCGAAGGACCGTCCAGCCGATCATGAGTACGTCGTACGTCTACCAGATCACCAAGTACGACTCAGCCGATCGCGACAAGTGGGGCGCGTACTGCGGTTCCGAGGACGTGTCGAGCGACCACAGCCCGGCGAAGGCCGCCTACCTCGCCGCCGTGACGGCCTTCGCCGAAGACACCAGCGTGCCCCTGCTGACCATCCGCGACCCCGAGGTCCACCGGATTCGTCGACTTCGGAACAGAGCCTCCCGTCGACGGCCACGGACTGCACGGACTGTTCCCCTCCGACCTCACCGGCTACCACGACGCGCGCAGACTCCCGTTGGCATCGGCTCACGCCGACACGGTGCCGACCTTGGGTCCGCGTGTCCTGCGCCGATGACCCACCACGGGAGTTCCGCCGCACAGCGGAGGCGAACATCGCCGGACCGATCAGCCCCAAAGCTCCTGGATACGGGAGAAGATTTTCTGGTTGTGGGCGAACTCGACGGTATTGCCGTCGGGGTCGGTCACCGCGGTGGTGTAACCGATGTCTTCGCCCATGTCCATCGGCTCCCAGCGAGGGGGGCTGCCGATCTCGTGTGCTCGCGCCGCGATCCGATCGACGTCCGCACGATCAGGCACCTCGATGCCGAGGTGTGCCCACGGCGCGAGGATCGGCATCTTCGCGCCGCCGGACGGAACGCCGAAGCGCAGCCCCGCGTCTCCCAGAAACTGGCCGAGCACCAGTACGAACGGTGTCTCGACCTGTCCTTTGTTGGACAGCCACGCCACGCGCATGTTCTCGCCGTTCACCCGCCGGACGACGACCAGCGACGTCAAGCGTTCGTAGAACTCGACCGACCGATCGAGTTCGCTGACCGGCAAGGCCACATGCGTCCATCGCGGCTCGTTCAGCTCTGTCATCGCGTATCTCCTTGTTCGGGGGAAAAGGGGAGGTGACGTCGAATCCGCCTCGCGGGAATCATGGCTGCTCGAAGACGGGCGCGAGGTCCAGGCCTTCGCGGAAGCGGAAGATGTTGCGACACGGCAGGCGTAGCGTGCGTCCGTCGTGGCGCCGGTATTCCACTTCCAGCGCAACGACAGCCACATCCGGCTCGGGCTGCCACAGATCCAGGATTCCGTGCCGCACACCGGCGATGGACTGGTTGTAGGCGTGAGACGCCTCTATCACCGCTTCGAGGCCACGCGTTCATTAACTTGTCTGATGTGGTGTGAGCACGACAACGGTGTCCGCTTGAATCGCAAGATGCCCCGGCTCGGTCATCCGGCCGTCGGGTTGTGGATGACGGCGCCGGGGTCATAGCGACGGGCAACGTCATTCAGGAGAGCCAACGCCTCAGTGCTGAAGAAGCGCTCCGCGTCCCGGTCGCCGGCGTTGGCGAACGAGCGAAGGGTCCGTCCTGTCGCCACCTGTCGCACCGCGTCGTGGATGCGTGCTTGTTCGATGGCTAGAGCACCGAAGTCTTCCTCGCGGAAGAGCAGGCCGACAGTCTCGAGGAGGAATTCACCTTCCACTCGGTTCATCGGCGTCGAGGTCGCGGCCGACCGGGTCAGTGCTCCGCCGAGATGACGGATCTCGGTCAGCATCAACGGGCCGGCGTCCGGGCCGAGGTCGGTCAGCACGTCCAGCGCCGCGTCCGGCAGGTCGGTCAGCAATTCGGTGCGCGCACGAGTGGGCGCCGGGTCGGTGGGGACGCCGGCCACGTCGAGGTCGTCAGGTTTACGTGGTACGAGGGTGTCGCTCAGCGGCTGGGCGAGGTCAAGCAGTGGACGCAGTAGCCGCCGCGTCTCCTCCTCTTCGCCGAGATGGGCGACCGTCAGCGTGACCACGCGTCTCCCCCGGAGCGGCTCAGGCACCGACGGCAGTGACGGAACCTGTTGTACCCCAAGGGTGGTGGTCATCTCGTCCGGCAGGGTCGACGTCCACGAACGGAAGGCGCCGAACAGTTCGGGCGCGGATTCGGCGGACCAGATCAGCTGTCCCGCGCAGAGAACGGGAGCCGGGACGAGCTCGATCTCGATCTCCGTCACCACCCCCGGCGGTGTCCCTCCCCCACGCAGCGCGCACCACAGGTCCGGATACCGATCTCGGTCCACGCTGAGCCGCCGCCCGTCACCGGTCACCAGCTCGGCGGCCATCAGACGGTGCGCGGCGAGGCCGTGGCGTCGGGCGAGGAGGCCTAGTCCGCCGGTGAGCGTGTAGCCGGTCGCCCCGACACCGGGGGCGGTACCGGTCAACCCACTGAGTCCATGCGGGGCGCAGGCTCGCTGCACGTCCCGCCACGAGACGCCCGGCCCGAGACGAGCCCTCCGCCGGCTCGGGTCGACCGTCACGCCGCGGAGCGCACCCGTGCGCAAGAGGATCGCTCCGTCGAGGGAGTCGATCGCGCCGTGGCCGGTGGCCTGTACCGCCACCTGCCTGCCTTGCCTGGCCGCGAAGCCGACCGTGGCGGCGACGTCCTCGACGTCGGCGGCGACCACGACCGCGACCGGTCGTTGTTCCACCGTCAGACTCCATGGCCGGGTGGCGGACGCGAATCGTTGGTCACCCGGCTCGATGACAGCGCCCTGGACGGTTTCCCGCCAGCGAGCCAGTTCGTTGAGCACCATGTCGCGATGTTGGCATCCAGACCGTACCGGCCGACATCCCGTAAACGCGGGATTCATGATCAACCCGCCGAGGGGCACAGTTGCCCGCAGCACTCGGGTGGGCCGGGTCGCCAGCTCGGATTCGCACGAAGGGACCCTTGTGAACATCACCGACTCGGTAGCCCTGGTGAGCGGGGCCAACCGCGGCATGGGCAGGGTCTATGTGAGCGAACTTCTCAATCGTGGCGCGGCCCGCGTCTACGCCGTGTGTCGCGACCCGCGAACCCTGGATCCCGCTCACTCCGGTGACGAGCGCGTTGTTCCGGTCTCGCTTGACATCACCGACGCCCATGGTGTCGCCATGGCGGCGGCGAACGCGTCGGACGTGTCGTTGTTGATCAACAACGCCGGCAGTTCGTTCATCGAGCCGGTGGTCTCCGGCGAACTCGACCGCGTCCGCCGAGAGTTCGAGACCCATGTGTTCGGCACATTAAACATGGTGCGTGCCTTCGCCCCCGTGCTCGCGGCGAACGGTGGCGGAGCGATTCTGACGATGCTCTCCGCACTCTCTTGGGTCGACTACTACGGTCTCGGTTCCTACACCGCCGCCAAGACCGCCCTCTGGGGCCTCAATACCGCGATCCGGCACGAGCTGGCAGCCCAGCGGACACAGGTCGTCGGCCTGCACGTCGGCGCGACCGACACGGACATGACGGCCGGATACGAAATTCCCAAGGTGGCGCCGGAGGAGGTCGTGGCCGCCGCGCTGGACGGAGTGGCGGCCGGGTCACTTGAGGTGCTGTTCGGCACGGAAGCCGAGGAAGCGAAGAAGGCACTCGCCCGAACTCCGGAACAGCTTTATCCCGGCAGCGTGCCCGGCACCTGGTCGTGACTCGAAGGCTTCGTGGTCATCCCCGGTTTCCGGCCAGTACGGCGGAGAGTTCACTGCGGCTGTTGACCCCGAGCTTGCTATAGATCGCCTTGAGATGGTCCGACACGGTGTGACGGGTGATGAACAAGGCATCGGCCAATTCGAGGTTCGTGAGACCGTTGGTGACCAGCGCGGCGACTTCCCGCTCACGATCGGAAAGCTGGTGTGCCCGCATCAACAGCGGGCGCAGATCGGTGCGCCGGGCGGGTTCGATCGTCATCACCATGGCTCCCACCCCCAGTGGAGCGGACTCCGACAGCGAGGCGATATCGAGGACCAGCCAGGTCCCGTCATCGGCGCGGATACGCAGCCGGGGTGACGGGAGCGACGAACCGCCGGGTGTGGCACGAGCCGCGACGGCGTAAATGAAGCCGGGAAGCGCGTCTCCACCGGGAACGGCCTGCGGAAGCCGGGACAACCAGCGATCCGCCGCGGGCGTCGACGCGACCAGGCCGAGCGCACGATCGAGGATCACCGTCCCCGCCTCGTCGTCGCTCGACGGCGCCCCTGCCGGGTCGATCGTACTGCGCCGCAGTCGGCGACCCAGGGTCGACGCGATCTTCATCAGCGCTTCGACGTCGGCCGCGGTGAAAGGGCGACCGCCGTCGCGGTAAAGGTGCAGCATCCCCCAGCACACGCCGTCGGCGGCGAGCGCGACGGACAGGCCGTCACGTAGTCCGCCGGGTTCGGCGATCTCCCACCAATACGACTCGCGCCGCGGCGCACCCTCGGCGTCCACGCGGGTAAAGGCGAATCCCCGGTCGGTCAACTCCGCGAACTCGCCCGACGACGCCCACGCTTCGTGCACCCTGCGCTGTTGCCGCCCGATGACCGGGTTGTCGGCCACGGTCCACGAGGGAACCCAGGTCAGCGGGTCAATCAGATTCCAGCACATCGAGTCGAAGCCCACGATCCGGCGGAGGTCGGACACCGCCGCCCACTGGAAGTCCTCACACGTGGACCGCTGCCGCGCCAGCCGGTCGATCGCCGCGTACGCGCTGTCGGTCGACCGTCTCATCGACACGGTCATCGGCCGGTCACCGTGCCCAGCATGTCGCGCCACCGCTCACCGATCATCGATCCGCAGACCGGCCTCATCGGCGAACTCGTACCGATTTGCCTGCCCTTCAAGGGGATCCAGGGATTCGGTGAAGCCCGGCCCATGGTCAGGAGCGTTGTGCCAGGCAACAGTGTCACACCGGTGTCCGTCATCGCCGGGATCCCCTTCGTAGCTCAGGTCTTGCCGCCAAACGACTGCAATCGTTTGCACGACGCCCGGGTGACTCCCGCCACAAACGGAACCCGTTAGGGTCGAACCGAAAAGGCAAGCCGGGCCGAACTCGATGGTCCAGGGCTCTACACGCGCGGCGGTGCGCGACGTTCGGCGCCACCACCCGATCCGGTGAACCTACCGACCGGCGACCGGGGCTCGATCGAGCACGTGCACACCGATCCGCTTGAGCTGGTCGTGACCATCGGTGTCCTTACGGGAGTCGGCTTGGCCGACGTTCAGAAAGTAGTCCTGGCTGTCCGCAGGACTCCACAGGAGAGTCACGTCCCCGAGTCCGTCGATGCTCTGGAAGGTGTGAGGCACATTGCGCGGTCCATATACGACCGCCCCAGGACCGACATCGAAGATTTCGGCCGTGGCGAGAGAGGACCCGCCCGTCCAGAACCGGAAAGCACCACCGTTGATGATCCAGATCTCGTCTTCGTTGGTGTGCACATGAAAGGGTGGCGCGGCATCAGCCGGAATCTCGCGCTGCCGGATCATGAGGAACTGCCCACCGGTCACTTCGGCCCGAAGAGGAAGCTCGAACGTCGTGTTGTAGTACTCGATCTTCTCGACATTCTCCGGAGTAGAGAAGGTCGGGATACCGTGAGCTCGACTTCCGTTCTTTCCCATCGTTGGACTTCCTTCGCTCTTACGCCGACCACACGTCGACTCGGGAGACGGAGCTTCGAACTTTACCTGCCTGCGCAGACAGTTATATCACCTTTCCTCCTCGGTCGCACTCTCCCTCCGGCGTGCGGCACGACAGCGGCCGAGGACACGGCCTAGGGTGATGCCGTGACCGAGGGACGACTGAACGCACTCGAAGAGGAAGCATGGGGCGGCTTCCTGCGCACCCACGAGCGCTTGTGGCGCCAACTCGAAACGGGCCTGTCGGCGGTGAACGTCAGTCTCGCCGAGTACGACGTACTGCTCGCACTGGACGCCGCCGGCCCCGGAGGTCTACGGATGTCCGATCTCGCCGAGCGCCGGCTGATGTCGACGGGTGGCTTCACACGGCTGGCGGACCGATTGGAACGGCGCTCTCTGATCGAGCGGCGCCGATCCGCAGTGGACGGTCGAAGCCTGGACGCCGTGCTGACCGACGAAGGGCGCACACTGCTGCGGCAGGCCCGGCGGCAGCATCACAGCGATCTGCGCACGCACTTCTTCGAGCGACTGAACACCGATGATCTGCGACAACTCGCGGACATCTGGACGCGGCTCGATTCCGATCCCGCCACCGGGAACTGCTGACCCGCGCAGCGTCGAGGGTGTCGATCACCGTTGCGGTGGAACGGTGGAGCGAGGTACAGGACCGAGACGGGCGGCAGCGACCTGAAGGCCCTCGATCAGGTGTCGCGGGTCGTCCACCAGCGCGCCACCGCGCACGACCGGGCGCCCGGCCCGGTAAACCGCGTCGATGTGGCGGCGGTCCATCTGCGACACAACGGTGCCGGCCGGGTCGAGCACTGGCGTGACGTCGAGGTCGTCAGCCCGCAGAACGACCAGATCGGCGTACTTGCCGGGCGTCAGGGTGCCCGTACTGGCGTCGAGGCCCAACGCCGCGGCGCCTTCCCGGGTGGCCAAAGCCAGGACCTCGCTCGCGGTCAGCTCCCGGCCGGAGTCCGCGCCGCGGCCGAACGCCCGGCCGACCTGCAACGCCGCACGCATCTGCGTGAAGAAGTCGGCCGCCACGGTGACCTCGGCGGAGGTGCTCAGGCTGAGCGGCAGCTCCGGCGGGGTCCGGCCCACCATGGGGATGCCGTGACCCATCAGCATCTCGATTCCCGGCGCGACGGACAGCGTCCCGCCGCTTTCGGCGATGATCCGCAGCTCGTCCACGGGCAGCGCGTTGCCGTGGATGAACGTCGTACCCGCCGAGAGCACTCCAAGACTCCGAAGCCTCGAGATCGGGGTCATGGCACCGATGTGACGCGCCGTGCGCACCCCGAGATCCCGCGCCAGCGCAGCGTTGCGGTGCTCCGCGTCGTCATCGCCCCACTCGGTGAGCAGTGCCAGCGTCACATCGGCGGTGTCGTCGGGCAACAGGTCCGACCGGACGCGCCGGACGTCGTCAGACAACCCGGCACCCTGCTGCGCCATCAGCGAGTACGGCTTCCCGTAGGCGAACACGGCCCGCACCCCGGACTGGCGCAGAGCGGCGACCGCGGCGTCGGTGTGCTCCGGGCTCTTCTGGATGTTGGCGATGTCCTGGACGGTCGTGATGCCGGCCAGGAGTGCGCTGCGAGCACTGGCCAGCGTCCCGAGGTGTACGTCGTCGGGAGTCACCCGGGAACCGACGTGCCCGAGCACGTCGACGTAGTACTGCTCCAGGGTGTGGTGCGGCGCGCCGCCCCGCACCAGCACCTCCCACATATGGCGATGGGTATCGACGAAGCCCGGTATCACGATGCGTCCCGTCGCGTCGACGATCTCTACATCGGCACCCGGACTCACCTCGATCGTCGCGGCTACCGCGCTGATCCGGCCCGCCGTGATGAGCAGGTCGCCACGAGCCAGGTCGCCGATCGCCGGATCCATGGTCAGGATCGTCGCCCCGCGTAACAGCGTCGCACCCGTGTCCTTCATCGGAAATCCCTTCCCCCAGTAAGCGCTCAACCTACTGCAATCGTTTGCAACGCGCCACGGCGAAGGCCCGGCCCCGCCGAGGCATGCGACGTTAGAGCTATCCAGGAAACGGAATGGTCGTGTCGCGGACCATGAGGGAAGGCTTCAACACCACGGAAGATTTGCGTCGGAACTCGCCCCGCATCACTTCCACCAGCAACCGGGCGGCCTCCACCCCGACTTGGCGGTGCGGTATGGCCACTGTTGTCAGTGCCGGGGTGACGCGGTCCATCAGCATCATGTCGTTGAAGCCGATGACGCTCATATCGCGCGGACAGCACAGACCCGCCTCGAGGAGGGCGTCCACGCAGCCGAGAGCGATCAGGTCATTGCCCGCGACAACGGCCGAGAAGGACACGTCCTCGCGCAACCGGTCCCTCATCGCCTCACGGC
The DNA here is from genome assembly GCF_001953865.1 of Amycolatopsis coloradensis. Taxonomy (GTDB): domain Bacteria; phylum Actinomycetota; class Actinomycetes; order Mycobacteriales; family Pseudonocardiaceae; genus Amycolatopsis; species Amycolatopsis coloradensis. The sequence continues at coordinate 101,600 of NZ_MQUQ01000011.1, read as the reverse complement.
CCGCCTCGAAGGTGAAGGAACCACACACGACCACCTGCCCGCGCACCTTCGGCAACCCGTACTTGCCTACGCCTGCCACGAAGGCCTGCTTGCCCGCCCGGCCCGTCGATACGTCTTGCGGTCCCGCAAGAAGGGCGATCCGCCGGTGCCCGAGCCCGATCAGGTGCTCCAGCGCGAGCCGCATGCCGCCGGCCTCATCGACCCGGACCGAGGGAACATCGGATCGAGCGGCTCGGCGATTGGCGAGCACGAACGGCGTGACGGTTCCCTGCTTCTGCATCAGGTCGATCACCGGATCGTTCAACCGCGCGGTCGCCAGGATGAGACCATCCACATTGCGTTGACGGAACGCCGACACGGCTTCTTCATTCCTCGCGCTGTCGTCGTCGGTGTTCACGACCCAAGTGCTGTAACCCTCGCCGCGGAGCACCTCCTCCACCCCACGCATCATGGGCGGGAAGATCGGGTTCATGATGTCCGGAATGAGCATCCCGACCGCACGCGAGGTGGCTGTCTTGAGCGTCCGGGCTGCCATGTTGGGCGTGTAGCCGAGCTCCTTCGCAGCGCTTAGCACCCGTTCGAGTGTGTCGGCCTGGACCAGGTACCGGGAAGCCTCGTTGAGTGCCCGGGAAGCCGTCGCCACATGAACGCCGGCCCGGCCCGCGACGTCCTTGAGTGTTGCCCGATGCACCCGGCGATCGTACCCGGACATCACCGGTGGCGCGGGTGCTGTCGAACACGCACGCGAATGTTTCATCTACCGCGAGAGAAACCCGATCGTGAGCCCGTCCGACCAGGAACGCCCCCCGGCCCGGCGAACCTCGCCCCGGTCGCGGATTCTTCCGCGGGTGTGGCACCCGCTCACGCACCGCGACCACTTCCTCCGCGTCGTGCCGGGTACCACGAGGCCCATGGCCGGTGTCGTTCGACAGCAGCGGCGGCCCGCAGCACGTCGCCGTCGGCGAAGCGTCGTCCGATGATTTGCATTCCCACCGGAAGGCCATCGACGAGACCGGCGGGAACCGAGCACGCGGGGTGACCGGTGAAATTGAGCAGATACGTCAGCGTCCAGCCGATGGAGGGATCGACCGCCACGCCGTCGACTCGTGCGGGCCCGAGTGTCTCGCCGCGCGGGCCGTTGACCACGGGCAGCGCCCCGACCGTCGGGCAGACGAGCAGATCGTGGTCGGTGAGAACGTGCTGGATGGCGTCGAAGACGTGCGTGCGCATCACCGAATCGCGGGACTGCGCGGGCAGGCGTTCGTCAGCCACGTGGTCGAGCCAGCGCAGCAAAGGAGCCGGGATCTGGTCCAGCTCGACCAGGTCCAGTCCCCGCTCGCGAAAGTTCTCGATGATCGGCAGCACCATCCTGGCCACGCATCGGCACCAGAGATCACTGAGTTCGGTTTGGTCATACCGGATTTCCGGATCGACAAGAGCCACGAACGCACCGGCCTCTTCCAAGGACCGCACGGTTTGCCCAACGGCGTCGGCCACGACGGGCTCGACCTGGTGCACGCCGAGGCCCGGGCTGTAAGCGATCCGCATACCGCGGACATCGCCGCCAAGGACGTCGGCGAAGCCGGGGCGCTCGTCGACGCTGAACGGATCTCGGTGGTCAGCACCGACGAGTATCCGCAACGTCGTGACCGTGTCCTCGACCGTCCGGGTCATCGCGCCCTCGTGAATGAACGGCGCAGTGCCACCGAACGCGTCCGGACGCATGACCAGCGGAACTCGTCCGGCCGAAGGCTTGTGACCGACGAGATTGGTCCAGGCCGCCGGGATGCGGATGGAGCCACCGGCATCGGTGCCCTCGGCGAACGGCACCAGGCCATCCGCGACAGCGGCCGCGCCCCCACCGGACGAACCCCCCGAATTCCGGGTCATGTCGAAGGGGTTACAGGTCGGGCCGAAGAGCGCGTTGTCACAGACTCCGCGGAAACCGAGGACCGGACTGTTGGTACTGCCGAGAATGACGGCACCGGCGGCCTCCATCCGTTCGACCCACAGGCTGGACTGGTCCGCGACGAAGTTCTTCAGCGCGGGTATGCCACCGAAGGTCGCGACCCACCCCGCCCGGGTGCTGAACAAGTCCTTGATCGCGGTGGGCACGCCGTGCAGCGGCCCGATTTCCTCGCCTGCCATGACCGCCTTTTCGGCCGCCACGGCCGCCGACCGGGCGTGCTCGAGATCGGTGTGGACCAGGGCGTTCAGCGAGGGATTGCGTTCCTCGATTCGAGCGATGCACGCCTTCATCAACTCCACCGGAGACAACTCACGGGTAGCGATGAGCCGGGCCAGCTCGGTCGCCGATCGAAACGCCAACTCAGTACTTATCGTGCCTCACTCTCTCTCCGCGCGCCGCGGACGGGACGCCCGATCAGAGCGTGGCGACGATATCGATCTCGAGAAGAAACTCGGGCGAGTACAGAGTGGCGACTCCGACGATCGTCTGCGCGGGCGGCGGTGTCGTCACTCCCTTCCTGAGCGCGTCGATGATCGGCTGAACGACGTCCGGACTGTAGTCGGCGATGTAGATGGTCTCCTTGACCACATGGGATCGATCGGTGCCCGCCGCGGCGAGTGCGATGTCGATGTTGCGGACGATCTGCTGGGCCTGCCGGCCGTGATCACCGGCGCCGACCAGTTCGCCCGCCGGATTCCAGGCGACTTGCCCGGACAGGTACACCAGACCCGCTTCCGGGACCACGACGGCATGACTGAGCACTCCGGGCACGGGATGCAGGCCTTCAGGATCGATGTGGCGTAAGGACATGACCATCGCCTTCCAGAATGAGAACGTTTGCATCAGCCTGGAAGCCACCGTACCCGATCTCGTGGCATCCTTGCCGGTCAACCGAGAAGTGTTGTCTCGGAGGTCGATCACCATGAGCTTCCTCCCCTGTGACGTCAGGCAAAGCGTGACCGTCGCCGCCTCGTCCGCCCAACATAGTAGTAGCACTTGGTGACTGTATACTTTTGTTTCCATCCTTCGCCGACGTGACAGAAGAGGAAACCTTTCGATGCGAGCTGAGATCGATCCGGTCCGCATGGATCCTCAGGAGGTCTACCGGCTGCTGACCGCGGTGGTGGTGCCGAGGCCGATCGCCTGGGTGTCCACCCGGTCACGCGCCGGTGTGGACAATCTGGCTCCGCATTCGTTCTTCACCGTGTCGTGCGCCGATCCACCGATGGTGCAGTTCACCTCCATCGCGGTCAAGGACTCCTTGCGGAACGTGCGGGAGACCGGCGAGTTCGTGGTCAACTTCGCCACCGAGGACATGTTCGAGCAGATCAACGCGACGGCGACGGACTTCCCCGGCGATACCAGCGAATTCGAGGCCGTCGCGGTGACCGCGGAGAACAGCGCGACCGTCGCGCCGTTCCGGGTGGCCGAGTCGCCAGTGTCCCTGGAGTGCGAACTGGTCCACGAACTGGGTCTCGGTGACTCGTTCGTCGTCATCGGCCAAGTGCGGCACATCGCCGTGCGCGAGGAAATGTTCGAGACCGACGAACGAGGCAACAGCCTGCCCGATGTCCGCCGGTTGCGCCCGCTGGCGCGGCTGGGGCGCAACGAGTGGGCGGGGATCGGCGAGATCCGGACGATCACCCGGATTCGTCACCAGGACTGGCCCGGTCACTACGCCGGACGGGAAGGGACCCGGTAGAGGGCAGCCAACCGCGTGGCCAACTCCGGGTAGCGCGCGGCAAGGACTTGGATCTCCGCCATGGTCGCCGGAAGTCCTGCGGCTTTCACCAGCGCGGGCACCGGGCCATCTGCCACGGTGGTGTCACTCCAGACCGGCACCGGTTCGGGCATGTCGTCCATCGCAGGGGCAGGGATGCGGAGGTGCCAGTCACTCCGCGTTTGGAAGGCGTGGCCGGCATCGAGGACCCTTGCCTCCGCGTGATGACGTCCGACGATTTGGAGCCCCAGCGGAAGCCCGGTGTCGGTGAAGCCCATCGGGAGGGAAAGAGCGGGATTGCCGGTCGCGTTCCAGATGGGCGTGTACAGCGCGTCGATCGTCCGGTGCCCCGGCAGGTCCGCCAGCGCGGGCGCCGGCCCGGCCGCCGTCGGGGTGACCACCAGATCGACCTCGCCGAACAAACCGTTCATCGCGTTTCGACCCGCCTGGCGAACGCGGTGCACCTGTTCGTAGTCCCCACTGGAGAGCAGGGCTCCGGTGGCCAGCGCCAAGCGGGTCTGCGGACCATAGGACCGCCAATGCCGTCGCAGGCCGGTTCTGTGCTCGGCGAATCCTTCCGCGACGAAGCCGAGTACCGTCGCCGTCGTCAGCTCTTCGTACCACGGCACGTCGATCCGTCGCACTGTGGCACCGGCCTCGCGAAGCACCTCCACGGCAGCCTCCAGAGCCGTCAGCGTGGCCGGTGCCGCCGCCTTCCCCCGGCCTCCGAGACTGTCGACTCCCACAGTGATCCCGGACAAGTGCCCGGTGAGACCGGCATGGTGGTGGCGCCCGGTCAACGCATCGAGCAGCAGGGCGCAGTCTTCGGCCGTCCGGGCCATCGGTCCGACCGTGTCGTAGCTGGGGGCCAGCTCCACACAGCCGGACACGGGGACCAGGCCGAAGGTCGGTTTGAGCCCGGTGATGCCACAGTACGCCGCCGGGCCGCGGATGCTTCCGGCCGTGTCCGTGCCCAAGCCACCCGGGAAAAAACCGGCCGCGACGCCGCTTCCGGTGCCGGAACTCGAGCCACCCGTCCAATGCCCGGTGTGCCAGGGATTGCGCGGGCTGCGGAAGCAGGACTGCCCGACCGGGCCTCCCACGCCGAACTCCATCGTCGCGACCTTGCCGAGCAGCACAGCGCCCGCTTCACGAAGCCAGGTGACCACAGCGGCGTCGGATCGGACAGAGTGCCAACGGTGACCGACCACGCTCTGGGCTGTGGTCGGTCCCTCGCGAGTGGTGATGAGATCCTTGATTCCCACAGGGATCCCGTGCAACGGGCCACGGTCGTGGCCGGCCGCGAGTTCCGCGTCGGCAGCTACGGCAGCGGCTAGCGCCGAGCCGTCGAACCGCGTGCGGTAAACCCCGAGAACCGGGTCCTGCTTGTCCGCCCGATCCAGCAGTCGCCGCACGATCTCCACGCTCGTCAGCGACCCGGCCCGCAGTGCGCGGCCGAGTCCGGCGACGGTCCATGCCGGATCGCTCACCGCCGCCCCTTCCGTTCGCTCAGATGTCGATGGGCTCGAGCTGCGAGAAGATCTCGTTGCGGCGGAGTTCGAACCTGGACGGCAGTTGGAACCGGGTACCCAGCTCACGTGGCGACTCGTCGATCGTCCAGCCCGCCTCCCCCGTGACGGCCATCTCGAAGAGCGCGCCACCCGGTGAGCGCACGTACACCGACTTGAAGTACTTGCGGTCCTTCACCTCCGAGATGTCGGTGTAGCCGGCACCCTCCATCTCGTGCTTGATCTCCTGCTGGTTGCCCAGGTCGACCACGTTCCACGCGAAGTGGTGCACGGTTCCCTCGCCGTAGGTCCAGGTGCCCGGGTCGTCGGTCCGGTTGACGACCAGTTCGACGGCGCCTCCCTGACCTGGTTCACCGATGCGGGCGGTGACGCGGTCGCCTTCCTCGGCCACCGCGCCGGCGTGCAGCTGCCCGGTGATGAACTCGACCATGTTCTCGGGGTGGCTGACGTGGATACCGACCCCGAACAAGCCGTGGATCGCATACTCGGCGGGCACACCGCCGCCGAGGAAACCTCGGCGGGAGTCACCGTCGACCTCCACCATGCCGTACTCGATGCCGGTGGGGTGCCGGAAGAGCAGACGACGGCTCTCCAGCACCTCCGCGTGCTCGCTGTCGACACCGTGCTCGGCGAGGCGTTGCGCCCAGTATCCGAGCGAACCGGCGGGAACCGACAGCAGGACCTCACGTGCTTGATTGGTTCCCCGCCGGCCGGTCCACCCCGCTTTGCGGAACGGGAACGTGGTGATCACGGAGTTCGGGTCGCCGTCGGCGTTGCTGTAGTAGAGGTGGTAGATCGGCAGCTTGCCGTCGAAGAGCACGGTGCGCTTGATGAACCGCATGCCCAGGGTGTGCACGTGGAACTGGGCGTCTTCCTGCGCCGAGCCGACTGACAAAGTGATGTGATGGCTGCCCTTGACGTGTGTGATCATCGCCGACCTTCCATTTAGTAAACATCAGTGATGTTCACCAAACATTACTACTTTGCCGGCAAGTTCTGCCAGCGTAGGCAGCATCACAGTGCGATCGCCGATGATAGTCACCTAAAGTTACTATCAGCCCAGCCGATGTGGAGACGACGACGAAGCCCACGCTCGACGTCGGCGCCTAGCGAGCACGCAGGCCGCCGGCGATATACCGACCGCGAAGACAAGGTCCGATACGGGACCGGGCTCCGTCGGCACACAACCTTCCATCACCTCGCACACCGGCCGAGACCGTAGACACACGACTCGACATCCGACCCGGGCGCGAAGACCTTCATCTGACTTGAAACGCTGTCATGAGTTCCGAAGACGGCGTTGATGTGTGGCGATGTCCATGAATGCAGACTTGAAGGCGATGAACCGCTCCCGGCCGAGGCGCCGGGCATGCCGCTCGTGTATCCCCGACATGATCTTGCCCCCGGCGCGCATCTCCGCCAGTCCGCGCTCGGTCGGGCACACCAGCTTCGCCCGGCGGTCGGCGGGATCCGGCCGACGCTCGACGTAACCGAGCGCCTCCAGCTCATCGACCAACTTACCGATCACCTGTTTGTGCTGCCCGGACAACTGGGCCAGCTCGGTCGCCCGCACGCCATCCTTGTCGATGTAGGCCAAAACTGCTCCGTGGCGCGGGTGCAGATCGTCGAACCCCTCGGCGGCGAGCTTCGTGAAGAGCTCGTCCTGCACCGCGAACAGCAGACGCCCGGCGAGCACGCCAAGATCCGGATCGCTCGCGTTCTGCTCGGCCCGACCGACCATTCCAGTCCCCTCTCACATGCAGGTCACACCCTTGTCACCTGGCTCACGCAGTCTAGTCGACCCCCGCCTTGCCCTGGCACAACACTTCGAACTACAGTCCATATAGTAACCTAAACTTACTATCAGCTTATTTGACCGTCATGTTCGCACCCCAATGCGGTCGCGGATACAATCGTTTGCAAGCGGGAGATCACGAGTGAACATTGACTTCACCGGGCGGCGCGTACTCGTCACCGGGTCGACAGGCGGCATCGGCTTCGCGGCCGCCCAGGGCTTCCTGGGCGCAGGTGCGAGCGTCGTCATCAACGGCCGCAGCGGAACGAGCGTGGAGGCCGCGACAGCGCGGCTGGGCGGCCCACAGCCATCGCTCGCGGGCTTCGCGGGGGATCTCGGCACCGAATCAGCCTGCGCCCGCCTGATCGCCGAGTATCCCGACTTCGACATCCTCGTCAACAATCTCGGCGTATTCGGGCCACGAGACTTCTTCGACACCCCGGACGAGGAGTGGGATCGGTTCTTCCGAACCAACGTCATGTCCGGCGTGCGTCTGGCCCGGGCCTACGCGCCGGCCATGGCCGACCGGGGCTGGGGCCGGATCGTGTTCATCTCGTCGGAGTCAGCCATCAACGTCCCGGTGGACATGATCCACTACGGCTTCACGAAGACGGCCCAGCTGGCGATCTCGCGCGGACTGGCCAAACGCCTCGCCGGGACCGGTGTGACCGTCAACGCGGTCCTGCCTGGCCCCACCCTCTCGGAGGGAGTGGCCGACATGCTCAAGCCCGAAGTCGAGCGGACCGGGAGCAGCCTGGACAAGGTGGCGGCGGATTTTGTGGCGGCCCACCGCGGCTCCTCGATCATCCAGCGTGCCGCTGAAGTCGGCGAGGTGGCGAACATGATCCTCTACGTCAGTTCCGACCAGGCTTCCGCCACCACCGGTGCCGCGCTGCGCGTAGACGGTGGCGTCATAGACAGCATCATCTGACCGGAATTTCCGAAACACCGAAAGGAACCCATGAACCACCCCATCGTCAGCGCCATCGAAACACGCCAGACCATCAACCTGTTCGATCCGGACCGCGGCATCAGCGACGAGCAGATCCACGACCTGGTCCGGCTGGCGACAATGGCGCCCTCTTCCTTCAACCTCCAGAACTGGCGCTTCATCGCGGCCCGCACCCCCGAAGCCAAAGCGCGGCTGCGCAAGGTGGGCTGGGATCAGCCGAAGATCACCGACGCGGCGGTCACCTTCATCGTCTGCGGGCAACTGGCCGACCACGAACGCACCCCTGAACGGCTGGCCCCGGCGGTCGAGTCCGGCATCATGCCCGAGAACGTCGCCGCCGGGTGGCAAGGGGCGGCGAAGTCCCTCTACTTCGAACAGCCGCAGCGCGCACGCGACGAGGCGGTGCGGAGCGCGACCTTCGGCGCCGGCGCACTCATCTTCGCCGCCCACGCGATGGGACTGGGTTCCGCACCCATGATCGGCTTCGAGCCAGAAGGCGTCGCCCGGGAATTCGAACTGGCCGCTGACGAAATCCCGGTCATGCTCCTCTCGGTCGGTTTCGCTACCCCGGAAAACTGGCCGCAGAAACCGCGACGCCCGCTGACGCAGGTACTGCAGCTCGTCTGATCCAGGTAAGTGGTAGGCGTCGGAGGTGAATAGCCGACGCCTACCATATTTCACCCATCGTCCACGTCGCCTTACGGCAGCCACCTACACCAGGACTGTCCTGAAGGCGGAACCGGTCAACTGGTCAACATCAAACTCTGGCTGCAACCGATCGTTCGTGGGGCCGGACAGTGTTCAATGAGGATGTCGTGCGCCACTACCAAGAATTCCTCGACTACCGCCGGCAAGCCCGGTCAGCGGATGAGTATAAACCTGTCACCGACAGCGAGTGGTCCGAATTTGAGGAACACTTCGACCGGCGAAAGGTCGAACTGGGCGGTTGCACGCGACCATACGGTTCCGGGTGCCAGCATGAGCACGCTTGTTTGCGTTGCCCCATGCTCGCCATAACCCCGAAAATGCTGCCCAGGCTCGACGAGATCGAGGACGACCTGACGGCCCGCCGCGCACGCGCCGAACATGAGGCCTGGCTCGGTGAGGTCGAGGGCATCGACCTCACGCTCACCTTCTTCCGGCAGAAACGAGACGAGACCAGACGCCTCGCCCGCGTCGCGCCGGACGAGCTGGGCATACCGGTCGTCGCAGCGCCGCTATGACATGAGTTCCCGTCGGCCGACCGGATCTGGCAAGACGTGCTCGGCGGTCGCGGATGGTGGGCAGCCTCCGGATCCGGCAGGCCTGCTCAATCGCGGCGTCGGCGGCTTCCTCGGTGATCTGGTCCGGCCTCGGGCGGTGGTGCGGGTCATGAGACGTTCCCCTTGCTCGGAATGTTGTGCAGCAACTGGTCGTAGGCCTCGACCGACGGTGCGGGGCGTGAGTCTTGCGGCAGCTCGGCGTCGCGGCGGCGTTCGGGCAGCGAGACGACCTTGCTGCGGCTGCGCTGTGGCGTTGGCAGCTCGGTGCTGGTTCGTCGGCCGCGGCGGCGTGTTTGCGGGCCTCGATCGCGACCACGTCGGGCCGAGACCGACCCGGCTTCCAAAGTGGTACGGATCCCAGCGATCACGTGCGCATGAACCATCCGCCAGTGCAGTAGCAGGGACCTCGATCGGCACCCTGGTTCCCGCCTGGTCTCCGTGTTTGGCGCGGGCGGCAGCCCAGAACGATGGGTGGCGGTGAACCAGCCCTTCTGTCGTGCCTCGACCGTGCGGTCGACCCGCGCAGCGCGCCAGGCTTGCCAGCCAAGACCTCAAGGTACTGATCGAGCACGAAGTGCTGCCCGCCCTTGGTGGTCAGCCGGGGATGCCGGGCGACTTCGTTCGAGCCGTGCAGCACCACCACCTCTTCCGCGTCGAGCTTCGCCCGGGCAGGTTGCCCGATCAGCCGCGCAGGGACAGAGCAGAGCGCCTGGCGGACGGTGATCCTGGCGTAGCGGTCCACGCGCGGTGTGGTGGTGAGTGCGATGTCGAACTCGTCCACCGGCAACACTGCCAGCAACGGTGCCTCGAGCGCGAAGTTCTGCCCGATCGTGGTGACCCGTTGGTCGATGTGGCGGACGTCCTCGGCGTGGTCCGCTGCGGCAAGCTTGTCGTTGACGGCGTCCGGCACGCCACCCACGGCATCACCTTCATACGCAACCGCACCATGACGGCCTGACGGCCGCTACGGCACCGGACAGCTCCGCCGTCACCCATAGCCACTAACACACTCGATCATTATGGGACAACCTTTAGGTCCAGACACAATCATCTGTGGGGTTCAGGTGGCGGCAGCGTCGGACCGACACTCAGGCGCTTGATCCGTGGCGGGCTGGCCGCACCGATGTCCTCGCCGAGCTGATGTCTGAGCTCGCTCGCCAGGCCGCGCAACGTCATCGACTCCTGCTCGGACAGTGGAGTTGGGCCCGCATCCACTGCCTCGGCCAAGGCGTTCTGCAGCCGCAGGTACCTGGTCTTGGCCTCCTGGGTGAGGAACAGCCCACCGGCCTCCTCGCCGAAATACCACTCATGCAAATCTTCGCGGAGGGAAGCGAGGGTTTGCCTGTCAGGCTCCTCGCCTGGCCGCCAGTAGCGGGGCAGCCGCCCAGACAGGTGAAAGAGTCGCTGGTAGCGGATGAGACGCTCGGTCCGCAGCGTCAGGTCGTGTGCGTGCACCAGTTCGAGCCGCGCTTTCGTTCGGGTCGCGAGGTAAGTGACGATCCCGCCCAAGATGCCTCTCAACGCACCGCCGAGTAGCCCGATGTAGACCTGCATGCGCCGGACGGTACCGCCAGTGGCGAGTGATTCGACAGCACCGGTGGCTTGAATGGACAGTGGTGTCTGGCTGGCGGCCGCTGCCACCGTGGACCACGCGCAGCACCCCTCGGCACCGGTCGAACACGGCATCGAACTCGGCCACGTCGTCCGGCTCGCCCGCGAGCCGACTTTAACCAGACCTGTGATTCTGGCCGGGCAGTCATGCTCGACGAGGTCCGCCTCGACCACGCCCAAGCGCGGGGCCGGCACCACCATCCTCGACCAGCGGCGCCCGCGACCACCTGGGATGGCTCGCGCCGTTGTGCTGAAATCCCCACATCCGGCGAAGCCACGGCGTCGTGTGGAGCCGAAACCCCAGGCCGTTTTCCTGCGCGCGGCATGGACCCTGCCGCCGCGAGCGAGAGGCCCGACTGGGCCCAGAACCGGGTGCACTCCGGCGTCGGATACACCGGCCCGGTGCTCACTGCGCGGGCCGGACAGCGAGCACGCCGCCTCACGAGGACGGCATCGACCGAGCGGCTGCGTACCCGCCTCCGCCTCGTTCGGCCTCACCGACTGCCGCGATTTGTCCGATCGTTCGCGAACAGGCCGCAGTCCTATGGTTCGGCGGCGGTGGGACATGGCTCGACCGCGTCGCGGCCAGCTAGCGCCAGCGACCACTGTCGTCCTTCTTGAACTGCCTCAGGATGGCCCGGCCTTTGTCGGTCAACGTGGCCAGGACCGATTCGCGCGGTTCGACCGGCACATAAGGGACAGCGATCCATCCGTCCCGGTAAACCTCTTTGAGCGCCTTACCGGGTACACCCTCGAAGGTCATCTCCGCGTTCTCATGCGGCGGGAAAGCAACATGCCAGCCGATCTCAGGCTCGAACAACCGCACGAGGCCTTGGTCGACAGCGGCCAACGCCTGCATGCGGCCCTTAGTGGGTTGACGCATCGAAGCCCCTTTCGCGACGACCGCCCTCGTACCGCCACGGCACAGGGCGCCCACCGCTGATTCGCGCCAGTCCGCACCGGCAACGTCGATCGTTCCCTGGACAGACCAGGTCAGTCCGTCCGGAACTGCATAAGTATGGCGCGGCCCTCGTCTGTCAGCGTCGCGACGACAGACTCACCTGGGGCGGTAGGGACGTAGGGGATGGCGATCCACCCATCCTTGTGAACGTCTTTGACGGCTTTGAGCGGCACAGCGTCGGAGTTCATCGCTGTGTCTTCGTCAGACGGCCACTCGCAAACCCACCCGATGCCGTACCTGCGCACACGGCCTTCATCGACGGCGATCAGTACTTGCATCCGCCCCTGGGAGGGTTGACGCACCAGAATCCTTTCGTGAAGCACGGTCCTCGCACCACCATGGCACAGGACATCTGCCCTTGATTCTGCCGAGTCACGCTCACCAGGTCGATCGTTTTCCGAACACCCGGCCCGTTGTCCGGAGTTCTGGCCACGCTCCGGTGTTTGCCTCGAGCGAGATGATGGTGTGCAGGCCGAGCTGGGTCAGCTTCCGCGGGCCTGGTCGGAGACGATGATGCGCAGTGGCCGGTGCGCGATGGCGCTCGGCCAGGCTCGCAGCCGGTCACGGGCACGACGCCTGGCATCGTCGATCCGCTCCGGACCGGCCACCCTCGTTGAGGTCGACCTCATGATTCTCCGGACATGGCCGCAATCCGTCCTCGGCGTGGTCTCACGCCGCCCATGAGGGTGACGCTAGACAGGCGGCGTATTCGGGGAACGCCGGACAGACGTCAAAACGGCGCTTGGACTCGAAGCAAGAATCCTCCGGTTACCTGGTTCGAGTCCCTTGGAGCCGTCGATCGGGCTCGACCGGACCGCGACCGCCGAATGCGGTCGCTTTCTCAATGAGATCTACAAAGCGTTCGACAACGCTGAGGCGGCCCCGCCGCCCGCAACGTCCGCTGACGGGCCGGTGCTCCCCGGTTCCCGCCTGACAGCAACCGGAACCGGTCGTCCACTCGCGCGGCCAGTTCCCGCGCACCCAAGGCCCGGATCCGCGTGGCGGCCAGCTCCAAAGCAAGCGGAATTCCGTCGAGCCGCCGGCAGATCGTGGCGACGGCATCGGCGTTGCCGGTGGTCAGGTCGAATCCGGGCACGGCGGCGCTCGCTCGTGCCAGGAACAACCGGACCGCGCTGGACTCGCGCACGGCTTCGATCGCCGCCCCGGGTGCCGGTGGCTCCAGCGGCGACACGGGCCACACCTGCTCCCCGTCCACCGCGAGCGGTTGACGGCTGGTCGCCAGGATGCGCAGGCCCGGCGCTGTCGACAGCAGCCGTCCGACGAGTTCGGCGGCCGCCTCGGTCACGTGCTCGCAGTTGTCCAGGACCAGCAGGAGCCGCTTCGTCCGCAGGGCACCGGTGAGCCGATCGAGCGAGGAAACGGGGCCGGCGGAGGGAAACAGGGCGGTTGTGGCATCGTCGCGGAGGCCGAGGACCGCGGCGACCAGATCGGCCAGTTCCGCTGAGGTCCCCGGATTGCCCTGGCGGTCCAGGATGGCCAGTTCGACCAGCCAAACGCCGTCGGGGAAGGCATCGGCCAACCCGCCCGCCGTCTCCACGGCCAACCGCGTTTTGCCGACACCACCAGGGCCGGTCAAGGTGACCAGCCGGTCCGTGCCCAGCTCCGAGCGCACCGCGCCGACGACGTCCGCTCTGACGAGCGGGGCGACAGCATTCCCACCGCATGAGCGCGCGGAGATGCTCTTCGAGGGCGTACCTGAGAAGGCAATCAACGAGGTTCTCCGGGATAACCCCCGCCGGCGAGGAGGGATCGGCGGCTTAAGGTGTCGAGGGTGAGCACCCCTCCGGTACAACCTCCGCTGACTCGCGATGCCGACGTCCCGATGTACGTGATCGAGAGGCACAATGACCCGGCCACGCCGGGCGCCCGCGACACCGTCGGCGGCTGGCCGATTCTCCCCGCCGGGGAGCCCTGGCCGCTGTGTTTCTGCGGCGAAAGGATGATCCTGTTCTTCCAATTCGACATCCCCGCGGACATCGCCGTGTTCGGCGGAGATCATCTCTTGGTCTTTCAGTGTCCCACGCACAACGACGCGGTCGTCGCCAAAGGCGTGTCGGACCAGCTGCCGCCGAGGTTCTGGGACACCCCACCACCGCTGTACACGGCACCCGGCGCGTTCTGGAGAATCATGCTCCACCGCGATCACACGAGCCCGACCCCGGACCCGGACGAGTACCTGCGACCACGGCGGCTGGACTTCCGTCCGGCGACCGAGCAAGTCACGCTCTGGTGGCCCGGCGAGGCGCTCTCGGACGGCCAGGACCTCGACTCGGCATTCACCGACCACGGCATCGGTCTCCCCGAGTTCAAAATCGGCGGGGTGCCGAGCTGGATCCAAGGGCGCGAGTCCTACACCTGCCCCTGCGGCGATAACCTCGTCTACGTGTGCCAAATCCCCACAGACACCGGCTTCGACAAACATCACCACCGACCCGAACAGCCCGACACCTTCCGCTTCGGCCAATACGGCCTCTTTCTCGGCAACGAGACCTACGTGCTGGCTTGCCCGGCACACTGTCACCCCGCCGCAGCCTGGCCAGTCAATCAGAACTGACCCCTCAGCGAACCGGTCAAGCCCCGCCGGGCCCTCAAACGACCGGAACAGCAGGGCGGCATGAAATCCCCACCCTGGCACGGCGCTTCTTCTCATGTCGAAGCGGCAGCGAACAGTCACGTGCGGCCCGGATCGGTCGACCGCGACGAAACACCGTCAGTCAGGCAACTCTCCAATGTTGGCGGGCGGCGACCAGCTCGATCGCGTCGACCTCGGCGCGTTTGGAAGCGATGCCGAACTGGTGGAGGACTCGTTGCGGAGGAGGTCGAGGTCGGAGAAGACCGCGATGACACAGCCACCCTCGCGAGGGAGAGGCCTCATTCTTCGGTGGGCGGTGGGGCAACCTTCGTGGCAGCCATCCCTCCGATTGCGCGTTATCGCCGGATAACGCTCAATCAGGAGAGGTTCGCGCTATGCGAAAATCGTGAAGATGATTGTGGGGATGCTCGTGGACGGAGTCGGCGCGGTCGCGCGGTGTACGCTGCCGTGGCTGGTGTCATGGCACCAGCCACCTTGGCACCGAGTTCGGCTCAGGCAGCCCAAGTCAACGCCGACAGCACGGGCAACGTCAGTGTACGGTCGGCGTATGTATGCGGAGATGCCCCCGGGCCGGGTGCGTGGAACGATCAGTGTCTCGACGTAATCGGTTCGGGTGTGCGTGTTCAGTCCGCTAAAGGTTATCTTGTGTCGACATCCGCGCCTTGCTTTCCTGTGGAGATATGTGGTGTCGATGTACGGATTCTCGGTGTCGAGCTTGGAGGCTACGACTTCGAGCGGAAATGGCGGAATCCTGATTGCGGATTGGGTTCGCTCGGCGTGCAATGTCGCAGAGTTCGTTGACACCTCAGTGCCCGTTGTAGTCGAGGCCTGCATGGGCGTCCACCGCCGCGAGACGGGCAAAGCCGCCCCGAATCACCCTCTGTCCGACCTGAAGTTTTCTCGAAAAGTGGTTCGAACACGCTGCTTGCCACAACTCTGGCCGCGTGACCTGTCCAACGGCAACCTGGGTCCAGGGCCGAACCGCTACTCGGCGCGCCCGCCGTCACGAGGACAGCACTTCTGCTTTCGCAGGGCCTGGGCCCTGCCCGTCTGGCCTATTGACCGCACGCCGACGCCCGCGGGGTTGGACACGGGCTGCGGAGCCCGTGGTCCTCGGGGCGACCACGGGCTCCGCAGTTCCGGCGAGCAACTTACGGCACGAACGTCATCGGACAGTGAGGGTGTAGGTCGTTGTCCCGGTATTGCCGACGCTGTCCGTCGCGGTGATGGAGACCTTGTAGGTGCCGCGCTGATACGGCCCCATGACCGTCATTCGCGAGGTACCGCCCGATTTGACGGTCTGCGGAGTGAAACTCGGCGGGTAGGGCAGACCGGTGGCGCTGAGCCGGATGGAACCCGTACCGCCGGTGACGGTGATCGTCGCGTTGGCGTAGCCGCCGGGCGGGACTGTGCCGGTGCCGGGCGAGGCGGACGGTCTCGGGCCGTCGACGGTGCCGCCGTCTCCGACCGTGAGCGTGAACTCGGCGGTCTTGGCCCCGGAGGTGCCCGTGGCCGTGACGATGACCTTGTAGATGCCTGCCGGGGTGCTCGCTGCGGTCTGCAGGGTCAGTTTGGCGACTTGCCCGGCGTCGACTGTCGACGAGGGCTGGAAGGTGGCGGTCGTTCCGGTGGGCAGGGCGGACGCGCTCAGTTCCAGCTTCTCCGGGCCCTGGTCGCCCGCCGTGGTGGTAACGCTGGTGGAGACGTGCTTGCCAGGCTCGGCCTTGCCGGCCGACGGTGACAACGCCATACCGAACTTCCCGTCGCCGGGTTGGGTCCCGCCGATCTCGGCACGCGCCCAGTCACCCATCGCGTTGGTCAGGCGGGCCATGATGCTGTAGCGGTCGCAGGCGCTGGAGCCCCACGACGAGACGCCGACGACGACACCATCGACGATGAACGGGCCACCGCTGTCACCCGAGCAGTCAGCGGTACGCCCGTCGTTGTAGCCGGTGCACACCATGAGGTCGCCGTTGACCCGGATGTCGAAGACCTGGCAGCCGGCGGGGTCGTTGACCGGCATGGTGGTCTTGCGGAGTTCACCGGAACCGCCGCCCGCCGACGTCTTGCCGTAGCCGAGGGAGGTGCCGGACTTGCCCGGCTGGGTGAGCGCGCTGTCCCCGGAGCCTGCCACCTTGGCCCACTGGCTCTCCGGCACCGGGATGTCGTCGACGGTGGTGACCACCGCGACGTCGTAGCCGGTTCGCCAGCCGCCGGAGCCGGTGTAGCCGGGGTGGGTCTTGAACGAGGCGACGGCCGTGCGGAACGTCTCGTCGCCCGGGGTGTTCAAGTCGTCGTCGCCGTAGAAGTAGCTCTTGGCGCCGGTGGTGTCGACCATGCAGTGCGCCGCGGTGAGGATCTTGCGCTTACCGACGACCGAGGCGGTGCAGGACTGCCCCTGCGGGCCGCCGCCCCCGACCCGCATGCCGGCGATGACGAACGGGTACTCCTTCACGGTGGTGCGTTCCCCGTTGACGATCCGGGTTCCCCAGTCTCCGGTGCGGAGTTGGTCGGTCGGGTTCGCGGCGACACTGACCTTGTCGGGTGGCGCGGCGGCAGCGGTGGTGTTCAGTACCGGCAGCGTCACTGTGACGAGTGCCGCGGTGATCGCTACGGCGAAGCGTGGTGTTCTCATCATTCTCCTTACAGGAAAAACGGGGACGTCCGTCTATTTCGGTCAGAACTTGATGGACCAGCCCGTGAGCGTGCCGGTATCGAAGCGGTAGGTGTCGCGAACCGAGAGCCGCCACGTGCCGTTCGCGTCCTCACGTGACGCGTCCACGGTGAAGCTTTGGTGTACACCGCCGGATTCGCCGACTCCGCCCGCGCGCTTGAGCGGGTAGGACGCCCCACTCGGTCCGGTCAGGTCGATGTCGAGGTCCGCGGTGTAGGGGTGATCGATGTCGACCCGGACCGCCAACGCGGCCGACGCCTTGCCCTGGCAGGAGTCCTGGCTCACGGGAGTGTCCACTGCCGGACCCGCGTCGGGGATGGCCACGTCCTGGTCGTTGCTCTTCACCTCGCACTTGGACGGCGTTCCCCCGCCGATGTCGCCGACGTAGAGCACCTTGTTGGGCGAGTCGGTCCCGGGATTGGTGATCAGGTCCGGGCTGGCGCTTCGCGCCAACGCGTCGCTGACCTGCTGCGGGGCCGCGCTGGGGTTCGCGGCCAGATACAGCGCCGCCGCGCCCGCGACATGCGGGGATGCCATGGACGTACCGCTACCGGTGCGGAACTTTCCGGTGTGGTCACTGGAATAGATGTTGCCGCCCGGAGCGAAGAGATCGACACAGCGACCGTAGTTCCCGCCGCGGGTGCGGTCTTTGTTGAACCAGCCGACGGTGAGCGCCTCGGGAACACGCGCGGGGCTGACGCCGCACGCGTCCTGACCGTTGTTCCCCGCGGAGACCGCCACCACGATCCCCTTGGCCACCATGGCTTTGACCTGCTCGTCGCCGACGCCGGCGACGTCCATGCCCAGACTCATGTTCACCACCGCGGGCCGCACGGCGTTCTTCGCCACCCACTCCATCGCGCTGACGGTGGCCGAGTCCGGGCCGGAGCCCTTGCAGTCCAGCGAGCGCACGGCCACGATCTTGGCCTTCTTCGCCACCCCTACCGTCGCCCCCGCGATCGTTCCCGCCACATGCGAGCCGTGCCAGTAACAATCACTCGCGTCGGTGTCGTTGTCGAGCGTGTCGTAGCCATGGCTCGCCCTGCCTTCGAACTCGGGGTGCTGGGCGTTGACCCCGGAATCGATGACGTAGGCGGTCACCCCCTCACCCGAGTTCGGGAAGGCGTACTTCTTGTCCAAGGTGGTGGTTCGCTGGTCGATCTGGTCCAGGCCCCACGAAGGCGGGTTCGGCTGCTCTCCCGCCGCCCTGGTCGTGCCGTCCTGGTGTACGGATTTGACCGACGGATCGGCGGCGAGGCGCCGCGCTTGCCGCTCGGTCAGGTTGCGGACCGCGAAGCCGTTCAGGGTGACCGAGTAGGTGTCGGTCACCTCGCCGCCGTAGCGCCGACTGAGTGCCACGGCCTGGCCCTCGGCCGCGGCGCGGGCGCCGTTGTCGAGAATCACGATGTACTGTCCGGGGTAAGGATGTCCGGCCTGCGCAACGGCCGTTTCCGCCTGTCGCGCCGCAGCATCGCCCGTCGCGGTCGCCACCGTGACCACGGCGACCGCGACGGTGAACAAGCTCGAGAACAATCGTTTCCCGCGCTCCTGCATGGAGTCCTCCATCATTCGTTCGAGCGGCCATTGACAGGGACTGGGGACAGCAGGCCGCTCGGGCATCCACTTTTCGGCGTGGGCGACGGGGAAACAAGCGTGGTCGGGACCCGTATGCGTACGGAATCCTGGTTACGCATACGAATGCGCGTTCCCACGGGGTTACGTAGCCCTGGTGCCCGACCTACCCTGTAGGACAGTCCTTTTCGCATGATCACGGGCAGGAGCGAGGCATGGGTCATGGTGGCGCGAGACCGCTTCTACTCCGTTCCGGCTCGGCGCCGATGGTCGGCCGGGACGCGGAACTGGCCGTCCTGCTCGACGCGGTGGAACACGCACCGTCGGTTGTGTTCGTGGAGGGACCAGCCGGGGTGGGCAAGACCAGATTGGTCGCCGAGTTCGCCGCGGCCGTCCGCGCCCGGGGAGTGCGCGTGCTCGTGGGTGCGTGCCAGCCACTGCCTGAGCCGTTCCCGTATGGAGTGCTCTTCGACTGCCTCAGCCAGTGTGGTGACCACCTCGACGACCCCGGCCCGGTGACCGGCGCCCTGCGCGACCACCTGCCGGAACTCGCCGGGCTCCTGCCGCCCGCGCCACGTGCTCTCGGCGACCCCGACGCCGAGCGGCATCGGATCTTCCGCGCCGTGCACGAACTGCTCCGCTCCCTGGGAGCCACCGTGCTCGTGCTCGAGGACCTGCACTGGGCGGACGAGGAGACACGGTGGGTACTGCGGTTCGTGCTGGCGAGCCCGCCGCCGGGCCTGTCGATCGTGACGACATACCGCCGCGAAGACCTGCCCACCGTGGCCCCGTTCGGTTACCCCTCGCACGTCCCGCACGGGGTCACCGGCGTCAACCTGGTCCTGGGGCCTCTCGGCGTGGCGGACGTGCGCGCCATGATCGACGCACTCGTGGCGGAGGAGGTGACCTCGGACCGGTTCGCCGAGGCCGTCCTGCGCGAGACCGCCGGGATCCCCTTCATGGTCGAGGAAACCGTCCGCGCACTGCGCGACCCGACAGTGGACGTACGCGCGGAAGGTGACCGCGCCCAGCTGGTTCTGGACCGCATCGATGTGCCAGTCCCGGTGTCGGACGCGATCGCAGAGCGGCTGGGAAATCTGCCCGACGCCGCGCGGTCCGTCGCCGAGGCCGCCGCGGTTCTGGGCGTCCCGGAGACGGCCGATGTCCTGAGCGCCGTGGCGGACCAGCCAGAGGTGGCACACCTCATCAGGCTGACGAAATCCACTGTGCTCGTGGAGGAACCGGCGAACAGGTTCGGTTTCCGGGACAACCTCGCGCGGCGCGCGGTGTGTGCGTCACTGCCCGGCCCTCGGCGACGAGAGTTGCACGAACGCGCCCTGGCCGCGCTGTCGACCCTTGACCGGGTACCAGCCGGTCGTCTGTCCGTCCACGCCAAGGCCGCAGGCAGGAAACGTGAATGGCTGCGCTACAGCGAACTGGCCGCCGAGGCCGCGGAGGATGTCAAGGACGTGGCCCTCGCGGTCGACCTGCTGTCGGAGGTGTTGGCCGATCCGGAGATCAGCGTCGAGGACACCAACCGGCTTGCCATCAAACTGTGCGGCTACGCCTTGATGGGATTGCCCGGCGGGGTGGTGACGACGCGGGTCGAGAGCCTGTTGTCGGACCCGAGGCTCGCCCCGGACGTCCGGGGCGAGGTGCACCTGTGGTTCGGGCTGCTGCTGCAGCGCGAGACCGGGACAGTGGACCGCGGCGCCGACCAGCTCGCCCGCGCCATCGACCTGCTCGCCGACCAACCGCAACGCACCGTGCGCGGGCTGGCGGCCATGGCAGGCCCGTACCTGGGGACCGCGTCCATCGCCGAGCACCGAACCGCGCTCGGCCGGGTGGAAACGATCACCGACCACCTGCCCACACAGGCCCTGCGGACCGTCCTGCTGGCCACGACGCTCGGCGGGCGGCTCATCATCGGCGACTCCAGCACCTGGGAGCGCGTCGCCCAGCTGCCGTCCCCGTCCGAGGTGCACGACCCCGACGAAATCCACCACCTGGCCAGGGCGCACTGCAACCTGGCGGACGCGTGCTCGTGGATCGGGCACTATCCGCGAGCGCGGAAATTCTTGCGCAGCGGGATCACCTTGGCCGAGCGCGCCGCCGCCTCCTACGTGCTCGGCACCGCCGAAGCCACAGCCGTCCGGCTCGACTGGCTCGACGGACAATGGTCGGGCCTGGAACAGCGGATCGACCGTTTGGTCGAGACCTACGCCAACCTGCTGCTGACCACCGACCTGAACCTCACGCGAGGCTGGCTGGCGGCCGCACGCGGCGAATGGGCGCGGGCCGAGCGGGCTTTCGAGGCGACGGGCTCGTACCCACTCACCCAGGTGTTCCCGGTAGGCGTCTCGGCCGCCGGGGGCATGGCGGGCATGCTGCTCAGCCAGGGCAAGGTCACCGCGGCGGAAGAACACGTGGAACGCGGCGTAGGGATGCTCCGGAGCAAAGGCGCGTGGGTGTGGTCGGGCGACCTCTTGCCGCAAGCCGTGGACTTCTACCTGGCCATGGACCGCGTCGACGCCGCGCGTCGGCTTGTCGCCGAGACCATTGTCGGTCTGGGGGGTGTGGACGCCCCGCTGGCCCACGCGGCGCTGACCGGCTGTCGCGCCCGGCTGGCGGCGGTGACGGACGATCGCGGGGAGGCGGACAGGCTCTATCGGGAGGCGATCGGCCTGCATCACGACCTTGGTCTGCCGTACCGGGCCACCCAGCTCGCGGAGCAAGCCGAGGACGGAGCCACCGCCAACGTCACGGTGCTCGAAGTACTCGCCGAGTCCTACGAGTCACTCGGGGCGACGGTCGACGCCGCCCGCTGCCGCCACCGCATCCGCGGTGCCGGCGTGGCCACGCCTTCCCGGCGCGGGAGGCGCGGCTACGGCGATGAACTGTCCCCGCGCGAGCACGATGTCGCTCGTCTCCTCGCAGGCGGCCACACCAACCGCGAGATCGCCCAGGCATTGTTTCTGTCCCGCCGCACCGTCGAGGACTACGTCGCCAAGGTCTGCCGCAAACTGAACGCACCTTCCCGCCACGACGTCCGCCTCTGAACGCTGGCGCTCCGAAGTGGACGGTCGTGACGCCAACCCCGACGCAGGTAAGGCCTTCTCGCCAGGCGTGCGGGTACTACCCAGACTAACGACAAACGCCACCTCACCTCGCTCCTGCTCTGGACGGTGATCACCAACGGCGACTACCGCGGGGCGATCGGTTCGCGAGCCTGACACACCGACTGCCCGAAGGACCGTTGTATCAGCCTCACCGATATGCGGGGCTTACACCGAAGCCACTCTCGGTCTTCGTGCGCAGCTAAGCTTCCATCCCCCGGCAGTACTACAGTCCTGTTCGAGTCGATGACGGATCCGAAGCCTTACTCGGGATATCGGCTTCGCGCAGAGGACGCCCATCCAGCGGACTTTCCGATGAAATCATCCGGGACGAAGTGGCGCACGAGGAGATCGGCGGTCGCAGCACGCCGCTCGCGTCCACTTCTGTTGGCCCCGGCGCCCCCCGAGACCCCACAACGAGCGTCGAACCACAGGGATCTGCCCGGATTGTCGGAGCGGTCTGGTAGATCATGGGGCATGTTCCGCGACTTCAACTTCAAGCTGCTGGTCATCGACAAGCTCATGTACCAGGACAAGCTCATCCAGCCCCGTTTCCGGATCGCCGACATGCTCCACGCCAAGGGCGCCACCGGCGACCTGTGGAAGTACCTGCGCGAACAGGACCTGCTGTACACCGTCCTCGAGGAAGCCCGCCAGTGCTTCACCGATTTGGAGATCACCCCCGACCAACTGGCCACTGTGGAGGAACTGACCACTGACGGCGGCTTGGAGATCTACCACCAGTGCTCGCCGTTCTGGGACGGCGAGGACGACCTCTTCGACGTCACCTCCCTGGACGACTTCGCCCTGCTACCCAACCTCCGCGTGATCTACGGCGGCGACGAGGCCATGATGGCCGCCCCCGGCGCCGAGGACATTCTCAAGGCCCGCGGAATCGCCGTGGAATGAGCTTTTTATCGTGGTTGACGGCGGGTCTCGATGTGGTGCAGGACGAGGATGGCCGCGATGATCGCGGTGGCCCGGCGTGGGCAACGACGGAGTTCGGCCAGGACTTTCCAGCCCATGAGCGGTGGGACGGCGCGTTCGCCGTGCGCGCGGATGCCAGCGTGGGCACGGCTGACCGCCTTCTGCACGCGTGACCGGTGAGGGCGCGCGGCGTGGCGCTTGAACGGGGTGCGAACCGTGCCGCCCGCACCCTGGCCCACCTTGCCGGCGAAGGCGGTGACGTCGTTGGTGGTCAGCATGTCGATCACTTGGAGGTCATGTCCAGTCGTTCAAGTACCGCATACCCACCACTACCCCGATGCAGAACACCATCCCCACGATGAACAGCACCCGACGCTTACCGTTGGCTTTCGTGCCGCTGGCTTCCGCCGACAGGAAGTACCCGACGAACGCGCCGAACACCACCCCGACGGCACCCGTCGTCACCGGATTCACCCAACCGACATCAGCGTCTTCGCCGGAGCCGAACCACGCACCCATCGCACCGAAGAACAGCGCCGAGACAACGGCGATCACTCCACCATGTTCCGCCACCCAGCGTCTGCGCCGGTGTCGCTGCTCCGACTGGACGGCCTGTTCATCGACTGCACCCGACATGCCCGCCTACTTCCCGATCCCGTCGCCCCTCAAACCGCGCGGAGATTCGCGCTGTCGTTCGGGTTGCCGATGGCCCTGACGCGGGACAGCGGCACGAGCACCGCCTGTCCTGCGGCCGCACACCTCCGCGTTGCCGGCGCGGGACAGTGACCCGGTGGAGTAGGCGAAGATCTCGACATACTTCTCGCGACCGGTCATCAACAAGTGCCGCCGCACAACGATGGTGTTGGCACCAGCGAGGTAGGAGAAGCGTCCCCTGGTGGTCTCCTGCCTGCCAGGGTCGGTGTCGAGGGACGCCCGCACTGATTTCGCACACGTCAGTCCCAACCGGAAACCTCGCCGTTGTGCCGGTAACTGCTCGGCGGCAGGCCGAACTCGCGGCGGAACGCGCGGCTGAAGTGGAACTGGTCGACGTAGCCGACGGTGCCGGCGACCGCGGCGACGGACATTCCCGTGCCGGTCAGCAGCCGAGCCGCGCGGTGCAAGCGGCGGGTGCGCACCTCCCGCATGGGGCTGTGGCCGGTGGCCCTCGCGTAGAGGTGACTGAAGTGCGACGGTGACAGCCCGGCGGTGGCGGCGAGCGAGTTGAGGGTATGCGGGGCCTCCGGTGTATCGGCAATGAGCTGCTGCACGCGGGCGATACGCGGGTCAGGGCCTGGCGGTGCGGCGGGAGCGCCGGCGAGGTCGGCCAGGCGCACGATTTCCTCGAGCGCGCACATGGCGAGGGCCTGCTGTTCGGGGCGGGTGGCGAAAGCCGGGAGGTGGACCGGCGACGGCGGGATGTGATCACCGGTGAGCCGGGCGTAACGGCGGAGCCGGTCGAAAGCGGCGTCGATGGCCTCCGCGGCGCCACTCGCGGCCGGTGTCAGATGGCGACTCGTCCCGAGCCAGTTTCCTTGTGGTGCGCGGAAATGTGCCCACAGCAGCGACCATTCCGCGGCGTCGGGGGCGACTCCATAGGTGTGCCGCACGCCGGGTTCTATCAGCACGAGCCGCCCCGCGCTGGTGGTCAGGGCCGTGTCCCCGTGGTGCACGGCCCCGCGCCCCCGCGTTGTCCACATGAGCAGCCAGCTCGGCGAGCCGGTCGGCCGAATCGCCTCGACGCGCTTGGTGAAGGTGCTCTCTCCGATGACGAGCAACCCGGCCGGAGGCGAGGGCGTCGTAGCAGGATCTGTCATCTTCCAGGCAGGTTCAGCCATGTCCGCGATGTCCCGCCCTTCCTACAGTCGAAACCGTCGAGACCCCCACGACGGAGGCAGAACATGGAGCAGTTGATCGATTCCAGCGACATCGCCGACGACGTCGCGGCACTACGGGAGCGCATGTCCGAGGACGGCTACCTCTACTTCCCTCGCCTGCTGCCCAGCGACTACGTCACCGGTGTTCGCGCCGACATCGCGGCCGTGCTCCACGACAGCAGGTGGCTGGCCTCCGGCACCGCGCCGCACGAGCTGCGGGCGTCCGACCGGGCGCTCGAGGAGGGCGAGTCCACCTTCTTCGGCATGTACTCCGCCGTGCAGGCGACGCAGTCCTTCCACGAGCTCAGCGAACGGGAGGAGCTGCGCGGCCTGGCTCAGCGGCTGCTCGGCGAGGAGGTCTTCTGTCACCCGCTGCACATCGCCCGCATCACGGCGCCGACGCCGCGGGCCACACCCACGCCCGCTCACCAGGACTACCGCCTCATCCAGGGCGCGGTCGACACCCTGACGATGTGGATCCCCCTCGCTGACTGTCCCTCCGACGCCGGCGGGCTGGAGGTCCTCGCGGGGTCGCACAAGCTCGGCGTGCTCGGTGTGTCCCGGGCGGAGGGCCCCGGCGGGGTCACCGCGCAGGTGGCGGGCAGCGGCGTGGACGGCTGGCGCAGCACCCACTTCGGCCAGGGGGACGTGCTCATGTTCACCAGTCTCACCGTGCACGGGGCCCGCCCCAACCTCAGCGACCGGCTGCGGTTGTCGGCGGACATCCGGTGGCAGGCGAGGTCGGAACCGGCCGCCTTCATCGACGGCTACGAGCCGTTCCGGCCACACTTCCACCCCGACGTGCCCGACTGGCCCACCCTGACGCGGGGCTGGACCTCGACGACCAGCATCGAGATCCCGGAGGGGCTGACCTATGTCCGCAAGTTCGACTCGATGAGCGAACACGTGCCAACCCCTCCGTCCCGGTTCAGGTGAGACAATCAGCTTCCAGGTGCGGGCCGGACCCGGTCGAGCTTCGGCGGCCGGACCGGCGACCTTGCCGCCATGTACCCCCGGAGCGCGTCCGCACCGGAGTAGCTGCTCCGATTCTGTTTCCTGGCGTCGAAAAGCGCCGTGAAACCGGGTGTGGCGTTGCGGGCGAAGAAGTTGTTGGCCAGGGTCGCGATCCGGTACTCGCGGTCGGCCTTCACCGGCTTCCCGTTGATCCGGATCTTCTTGATGTCGACGTGCTGCCCGAGCGGGGCGCCGGGGTCGTAGGTGTAGGAAACGTTGCCGGAAACGGCCATGTGGCGATACGTCACGACACCGTCGGCCCCCCGCTGCCATTGGCTCTCGATCAGCTCGTCGAGTTTCTTGCCGGTCACCGTCCCGCGCACGACGGCCGGGCCGATGCCGTTCTCGTAGACCGTGCCGAAGACCAGCTCGGAGAACAGCACCCGTCCCGGCGCGTCCGCGGGATTGGCTGGATTGGGGGCGAAAGGTATGTCGTGCAACAAGATCCCCGGCATCGCGACCGCGAGATCGGCCTGTCCGTCCTTGTTGGCCGCCCAGAGGAACGCATCGGCGGTCACGTTGCCGAGCGTGGACTCCTCGTCGGTGCCGGAGGTGCGGGTGAGATCGCCGGTGACCGTGGCGACCCGCTGGTCACCCCGCGCGGGGAGCCGGTCCTTCCAGTACTTCGCCATCCGCTGCACTTCGGGATCCGGTGCGACATCACGGGTGTTGGCGTGGCTGACCGACTTCGTCCGGTCTCGGCGGACATCGCCGGTCGCCGGGTCCAGCTCCAGGTTGATCTCGTTGATCAGCCTGCCGTGGTTCGCCGCATCCACCACCGGGCGGGGATTACCGGCCGGGTCGGGCAGCATGCAGTTCACCAGCGCGTGCCAGTGCCCGCCGACGATGGCGTCCACCGCCGGGCTGATCTGCTCGTTCATGTCGGCGAGCGGGCCGAACGGTGCGGTGCAGTCGTTGTACCCCGCCCCGTTCGCTTGCGAAAACCCTTCGTGCACAACGGCGACGATGGCCTGGACACCCCGACCGCGCAGCTCCTCGGCGTAGCGGTTGATCGTCTCCGCCTCGGGCAGGAACTTCAGTTCGCTCGGCCAGTAGGAGAGCTGCTCTTGCGGCGTGTGGGTGGTCGTGGCGTGGATGAATCCCACCGGGAGCGTGCCGCCGCGACCGTCGTCGACCTGCCGCACGTGGTACGGCATGACCAGCGGCCGGCCGGTGGCTTCGTTGAGCACGTTCGCGGAGTAGTAGTCGAAGTCCGCGCCCTGGAAGCGTTTCCCGGTCGAGTCGGTGAAGCAGAGGTCGCGGTCGGGGCGGCCCTGGCAGGTGCCCTCCATCATATGCTCGAGATAGGCCGGTTTCCGGTCGATCTCGTGGTTGCCCACGGTGGAGAACTCGACGCCGATCATGTTCATGTACTCGATCGTCGGCTCGTTCCAGAACCACGCGGTCTCCGGCGGCCAGCCGGAGAAGTCGTCGCCCGCGGAGAACAGTACGGAGTTCTCCGGTGCGCGCAGCCGGTCGAGGTGCGAGGCGAGATATGCCCCGCCACCCACGGTTTTCGCGGGCTCACCGGCACGCGAGCCGGGCACGGTCGTGGTGTACTCGCCGAAGTAGCCGTGCAGGTCGGTGATCGACAGCAGCTGCACGGGCACCCCGGGCGCGGGCTCGGCCGTCGCGGCCGGTGCCAGTGAGACGGCCAGCGACGCGGCGGTGGCGATCGCCGCCGCTCGCCATCTCTTGGGTGACGCGGACATGGCAGACCTCCTTACTTCTCGGGTTTGAGCAGGGCGTTGCCCTGCTTGACAGCCTCCCCGGCGGCGTCGGGGACCTTGACCGATCCGAGGTACATGTCGTTGAAGATCTGGTTGATTTTGGGTTCCGCCGCGGCGAAGCCGGACACGATCGGGAAGTTCACCGTCTTGCCGCGCGCCTCGTCCAGGAACGGCTGGGTGTCGATGCCCTTGGCTTTCCAGTGCTCGACGTAGCGCGGGGCGAGGTCGTTGATGGCCGGGAAGACATAGCCGCCCTCGGCCATGATCGCCTGCGCCTGCGGGGTGGCCAGGAACGACACGAGCTGTTTGGCCTGGTCGGGATGCTCGGTGCGGGAGTAGACCGCCTCGCCGAGGCCGTTGATGATCACGACGCGGCCTGCCTTGCCCGCGGGAAGCGACGCGGTGCCGATCGGGAAGGTCGAGCCAGGGGCGACGAAGGGCAGCAGCGCGTTGTTGGCCGGGAAGACCGCGACCTCGCCACGCTGGAACATCTCGGTCGCACGGCCCGCCGGCGGGTTGGTCTGCTCGGCGGGCGGGGACACGTGCCACTTCTCGATCAGGTCGACGCCCCACTGCAACGCCTCGACCGAAGCGGGCTCGTTGAAGTTGAACGTGCCGTAGGGCTTGGTGATCGTCGTGCCGCCGTTGCTCGGGATCCAGTTCAGCCACTGGGTGCCCGAGTGGTTCCAGGAGGCGAAGCCCCACCGCTTGACCTTGGCCGGATCGAAGCCGGCTTCATCGGGGTGCTTGCCGTTCACGTCGACGGTGAGCTTCTGCATCAGCGGCAGGAACGTTCCGGATCCGTCGGGCGCCCAGGTCAGCGGCTCGGTGGGCATCTCGACGCCGGCCTCGGCGAAGACCTGCTTGTTGTAGAGCATCCCCGGTACGCCCCAGTCCTTGGGGACGGCGTACATCTTTTCCTTGTAGGTAAAGGAATCCACCACGTTGGGGTGGTACTTGTCCTTGGCGAGGCCGGACTTCTCCACGGCGTCGGAGACGTCCATCAACGCGCCCTTCGTCGCCAGTTCGGGGAAGTTCGCGGGCGTCATCCAGAACACGTCGGGCGCGGTGCCGGAGACCATCTCGGTGACGAGCTTGGTCCAGTATTGGTCGTAGGGCTGAAGCTCGATCTTGACATCGATGTCGGGGTGTTTGGCCTTGAACGCCTCGAAGACCTTCTCGTAACCCTTCTGCTGCTGCTCGTCCCAGATTCGGTAGGTCAGTGTCGTCTTGCCGTTGCTGTCGCCGCTGCCGCCGCAGGCGGCGACCAGCCCGACCAGCGCGCCGACTGTCAGCGCGCTGAGCATCTTCCGCCGGAAAGTCGAGAACTTCATGGGGACACTCCTTCGTGTCACTTGAGTCCGGTCAGGGCGACCGACCGGACGATGTAGCGCTGGAAGAAGACGAAGACGAGCAGCATCGGCAGCAGCGTGAGCAGGCTGCCCGCCATCATCCGGGTGTAGTCGATGCCGATTTCCGAGCGCAGGGCGGCGATCGCGACGGTGACCACGCGGGTGTCCTCGCTGCTGGTGATGATCAGCGGCCACAGGAAGTTGTTCCAGGACGAGATCACCGTGACGATCGCCAGCGTGGCCAGGATCGGCCTGCTCAGCGGCAGGATGATCCGCCACAGGATGGTCAGGTGCCCCGCGCCATCCACCCGCGCGGCCTCCTCGATCTCGCGCGGGATGCTGCGGAAGAACTGGCGCATCAGGAAAATCCCGTACGGCGTCCCGAAGACGTACGGCGCGACGAGCCCGTACCAGCTGTTCACCAGATCCAGCTCCCGCATGATCAGGAACAGCGGGATCAGGGTCACCACGTTGGGCACCATCAGGGTGGCCAGGTACAGCCAGAACAGCGAGTTGCGACCCCGGAAGTCCAAGCGCGCGAACGCATACGCCGCCAGCGTGGTGAAGATCAGCTGTCCGACGGTGAGGACGGTGACGAAGATGAAGGTGTTGAGGATGGACTGCGCGAAGTCCGAGCCCAGCAGCGCGCCGAGGTTCTCCAGCGTCGGCGAGGACGGCGGCGCCCACGGTGCCGCCTCGAAGAGTTCACCGCGCGGTTTCACCGCGGTCGAGACGATCAGCCAGTACGGGAAGACCGACATGGCCGCCCCGATGATCAGCGTCGCGTAGAGGGCGGCGCGGCGGGAGGGCCGCCGCCGCCGGGTGGTCGTGGTCGTGGTCACGGTCGGCCCCTCTCAGGTCAGGTCGTAGGTCGTGGTGCGGTTGAAGTACCGGACCTGCGCCATGGTGACCGCGAGGATGATCAGGAACAGCACCATCGCGATGGCGGAGGCGTAGCCGAAATCGAACTGCCTGAACGCGGTCTGGTAGATCGTGTAGTTGATGACCTCGGTGCTGGTGCCGGGACCGCCGTTGGTCATCACGAAAACGGTGTCGAAGACCTGGAACGAGCCGATCACGTTGGTGACAAGGACGAAGAACAGCGTCGGGCGCAACAGCGGCAGTGTGATCGCGAAGAACTGCCGGACCGGCGACGCCCCGTCCAGCATGGCCGCCTCGTAGAAGTCCTTCGGGATGGACTGCAACCCGGCGAGGAAGAACAGCATGTTGTAGCCCGCGAACTGCCACACCTGCGTCGCCGCCACCGAGGGCAGCGCGAGGCCGGCCGAGGACAGCCAGCTCGGCCCGTCGATCCCGAAGATCTCCAGGAAGGAGTTGACAGCACCATTGGCCGGGTCGAAGATCCAGCCCCACACCAGGCCCATCACCACCGGCGTCGCCATCCAGGGCAGGACGAACAGCGCGCGGAAGATCTTCACGCCGCGCACTCGCTGGTTGAGCAGCAGCGCGAGCACCAGGGCCAGCACCGTCTGCACCGGGATGGTCAGGACCACGTAGGCGATGGTCACCAGTAGCGAGTGGCCGATCCCGCCGTCGGCGAAGAGCCGCTCGTAGTTGACCAGCCCGACGAACTCCGGCGTGGCCAGCAGCTTCCAGTCGAACAGGCTCAGCCCGGCGACGATCAGTACTGGCAGCAACAGGAACGCGACGACGCCGAACAGGCTCGGGGCTACAAAGGCATACGCCGTCAGGGTTTCCCGCGCCCGCCGACGACGTCCCCGTGGCGGCGCCGGCCGGGTCGAGACCGGTGGCGGCGGGGTCGGCACCGTGAGGACCTGAGCCATGGCGAACTCCCTTCCGGAGAGATCAGGCAGGACCGGTTGACGGCGTGAGCAGCTCGCGGGTGCGCGTGGCTCCCCACTCGTCGAGGTCGGCGAGGCGATCGCTCGAACACCTCCACCCACCGCTGGAGGCCACGTGATCCGCCCAGCCGGCGCGGTCTTCCACGCGCGGAGACACCAGCAGGCAGTCGGGATCGTTGACCCACAACCGGCCGTGCATGAACTCCCGCGCGGCCCCGGCCAGCCGCGCGCCGAGCTGCGAGGGCTGACTGACGTCCCCGGACTTGGGTTCGACGGCGACCGCGGTGTCCGGGCTGACCCGCATGGCGTCGACGAGTCCCACACTGGGCAGCATCGGTGCGCCGCAACCGAGAACGGTCGAGTCCGGCCCGACCGCCTCGCGGATGATCCGCATTCCCGCCACGTAGGCGTCGTGCCCCGACA
Organism: Amycolatopsis coloradensis; assembly: GCF_001953865.1. Classification (GTDB taxonomy): domain Bacteria; phylum Actinomycetota; class Actinomycetes; order Mycobacteriales; family Pseudonocardiaceae; genus Amycolatopsis; species Amycolatopsis coloradensis. Next base: position 70,682 of record NZ_MQUQ01000011.1, on the reverse strand, counting down.
CGTCGGCGTGCCGCCGGCCGGGATGCGCTCCGGCGTAGCTGTAGTCGATCTTGAAGAACGAAAACCCGGTCGCCACAAGGGAGCTGAACACGCCGCCGAGATGCTCCGCCGCGTCCGGGTGCGTCACGTCGAGCACCGCGATGTCCCGGTCCCACTCGCGCATCACGGGCGTGCCCCGCACCAGCCAGTCCGGATGTTCGGTCGCCACCCGGCTGTCGGCGGCGACGAAGAACGGCGTCAGCCAGATGCCCGCGCGCCGCCCGGTGTCGGCGACGCGTTTCGCCACTCCTTCAAGGGATCCGAAGCCCGGCCGGATGTCGAGCCAATCCCCGATCGCGCTCTGGTAGCCGTCGTCGAGCTGGATGATCTCCAACGGCAGCTCCAGTCGTTCGGCATGCACCAGGGTGTCGGCGATGTCCTGCTCGGTGACCTTGTTCCAGTGCCCGTACCAGCTGCTCCACCCCGGACCGAGCGGACGGACCGCCGTCACGCCACCGCCGGCCGCCACTTCCTCGGCCCAGGCGGCGAGCGCGCGTGGGAGGTCGGCGTGCTCGGTCTCCCGGACAGCGCCAAGGCTGGAGACGACGAGCCGGTCCCCGAGCGCCTGCACGCGGATGGAGGGGACTTCGGCGGAGTGATCCACCGCGGACCACGACCGCACCGGGCCGCCGTCGCCCGGGTCGATCACGACAAGTCCCTCGCCCTGGAAGCCGGATTCCGGCATCGGCCGGTCGAAGCGGAAGCAGCTCGCCGCGATCTGCGCCGAGGACGGCCGGGGCGAGGTCGTGTCACCCGGGTAGGTGCCGGTGGGACTCCAGGACTGCCAGCCCTGCTCGAAGACGCGTGCCCGGGCCGGCACGCAGGCAACCTCGGCGATCGGGAGGTACATCGGCGTCCCTTCGTGGTGATTTTCGTTCATTTATGTGCATACTAGCCTCTAAATGAGCAATATCTGTTGACTATAAACGAGTACTGAACAGAAAAAAACATTTGCGCGCAAACAGGGAGGCAGCGATCATGAGCCACGACGACGCGCGAGAGCGGGCGGCGCACCTCGTTCCCCAACCGCATTCGGTGGTGCTCGGCGCGGGGGTGCTCCGGCTTCCGGCCGAACTCCCGGTGCGCCTGGACGTGCCGGCGGAGGAACGGGCCGCGGTCCTGCGGGCGATCACGCTGCTGCCCATGACCAGCAAGGTCGTCGCCGAACCCGCAGGTCTGCAAGTGCTGCTCCGCGCGGGCGCGACTCCTCCCGAGGGTTTCGTGCTCGACGTGACCGAGGCCGGAGTGACCATCACCGCGGCGGACCGTTCCGGTGTCGTGTATGCCGTGCAGACCCTGCGCCAGCTCCTTCCCGACGCCGCTTACCGGCAGGCCGCGCCGTCGGACATCCGGTGGGTCGCACCGGTCGTCCGCGTCGAGGACAGCCCACGATTCCGCTGGCGCGGAATGCTCCTCGACGTCGCGCGGCACTTCCTGCCCAAGCGGGAGGTGTTGCGCCACCTCGGCCTGATGAGCGCGCACAAGCTGAACACCCTGCACCTGCACCTCAGCGACGACCAGGGCTGGCGGGTGGAGAGCCTTCGCTTCCCGCGCCTGCACGAGGTCGGCAGCTGGCGGGTGACGAGCCAGGTCAGCCACTACTCCGACGAGGTCGTCCACGACGGCACACCGCACGGCGGCTACTACACCCGCGACGACCTCGCCGAGATCGTCGCCTACGCGGCGGATCGCGCGATCACGGTCGTCCCGGAGATCGGCGTTCCCGGCCACACCGGCGCCTTGCTGGCCGCCTACCCGGAGTTCGGGTCCCCGTCCGTGCCGGATCGCGCGGTGCACCCGAACTGGGGTGTGCACGACGCGCTCCTGGCTCCGTCGGAGCGGTCCCTGGAGTTCCTGCGCCTCCTGTTCGACGAGCTGCTCCCGCTGTTCCCTTCCCCTTACGTGCACGTGGGTGGTGACGAGTCCGTCCTGCGGGCGTGGGACGACGACCCGGTGGTGCGTGCGTTCGCCGACAAGCGGAGGCTCTCCGGGAGCGCCGAGATCTTCGCCGCCCTGATGGCCGAAGTGCGGCAGATGCTGGCTGAGCACGGCAAAACGCCGGTCACGTGGGACGACAGCTTCGCCGCGCAAGGAACCGCCGCCGACGCGGAATCGACCACCACGCTGGTCATGGCGTGGCGTGGCGCGGAGGTCGCCCGCCGGGCGGCGGCAGCCGGTCACGACGTCGTGCTCTCGCCGGTCATGCCGACCTACTTCGACTACTTCCAGGAGGCCGACCCCGGCGAGCCACTCGCGATCGGCGGTCCGGTCACCCTCGGCGACGTCGTCTCGTGGGAGCCGATCCCGCAGGACTGGTCCGAGGACGAGAGTGCTCGTGTGCAAGGGATCCAGTGTCAGATGTGGACCGAGTTCGTCGACGACCCACGACTGGTCGACTACCTCCTGTACCCGCGAACGTGTGCCTTCGCGGAGATCGCTTGGGGCTCCCGCACGCAGGATCTCCACCGGCGGCTGCCCCGCCACCTCGACCGGCTGGCGGCGGCCGGAGTCGAGTTCCGCCCGCTGACCGGCCCGGCGCCGTGGCAGCGCGGCGGCACCGGTCGGCGAGCCCATCGCGCCGGGGTTCCGATGGCCGAGCGCCTCGCGAACTACGCCGACGCGGCCGCGACCGGAACCGTGGCGGATATCCCTGACGTGTGAGGAATTCCGCGCGCGGTGGCGGTGCACAGACGCCGTCACCGCGTCGGATTCCGGATCGATCGGGCGAGGTCCAGCGCGTCGACGTGGTGCGGCTCCTCGACCAGCAGCGCGGCCAACCGGTCACCCGCGCGTGCGTGCTGCCCGCCGAGAATGTCGAGCTGTGCCCGCAAAAACGCTACTCGGCGCAGCTGCGCGGCGGCCAGGTCCTCGGTGAACAACAACATCGACGGCAGCGAAGTCGCGAAGTAGTCCACGGTCGCCGGGCTCGCCTCCACCGTGTCGCAGAAGGCGCGCAATGCCTCGGTGAGCCGGTCGGCTTCCTCGGTGCGACCAAGCCTGCGCAGCGCGAGCACCGAAGAGTAGGTCGCCTCGGAGTAGGGCTGGGCGCTCATCCCCAGGAAGTCTCCCTGCTGCGCGGCGGCTAGCTCCCACGCCGCCCGGTCCCCGAGCACGTCACCCCGCATCAGGTGCAGCTGCGCGGTGTTCGCGAGCGGATGCCTTGCCTCGCTGAGGGATTCCGGCGGCGCGAACGCGTCGTCCACTGTGGATTGTGAGCGGCACAGCCGGTCCCACACGCGCAGCACGTCGCCCTCACCGCCCTCCCACGGTTGGAAGGTGCGGCCGAGCAGCAGTTCGCGGGCCTCGTCGAGCCGGTCGGCGGTGATCAGCAGGTGCGCGAGCTCAATAGTGGCGTCGTCCCGCGTCTCGACCAGGGCGCGGTTCCGCAGGAGCCAGTCCAGCCGTGGCCCGGGCGGCACGCCGCGCCTCGCGCTGAGCTGGTCACGCTCGAAGATCAACTTGGCGTCGTCCCCCGCGACGGCGAGCGCGGAGTCGTAGGCCGCGCATGCCTGCTCGGCGTCACCGAGATGGTTGAAGGCCGCGAGCCCCAGATTCCGCCACACCACGGGGTCATCCGGGTCGATCACCGCTGCGGCGTTCCAGGCCGTGCACGCGTCATCAGGGCGTCCGTTGGCGTAGAGCCAGTGTCCGAGCAGCGCGCGAGCCCGCGCGTCCGTGTCGTCGGAGTTCGCCGCACGTTCCAACGTCAACGCGTCGTCCAACCGCGAAGGAAAACACCACGTCGCGTCGAGACTTTGCGCTCTCTCAACGGCTTCACGCGCCTCGTGGTCTCTGCCCAGCCTGCGCAGCACCTCGGCTCGGTGGTACTCCAGCAACGGCCCGGCCGCTGTCTGCCCGATGGCGCGAGAACCCTCCCGCTCGCGGGCGACGTCGAGCACCCGCAGTGCCGCATCGTGCTCACCAACGCCGACGTACTCCAGCGCGATGTCAAGGCAGGTCTGCGCGTCCGTCGTGAGAGGCAGGCCAAGCAGATCGCGCGTCCACCAGTCCAAGGGATCAAGCGCACGGGTGACTTCGGCAAACTCTGCCGCTTGACCGTCTTTTCCGTTACGGCGCAACACGATCACCCGGAGAGCACGGGCTTGCAGGTGCTCCGGCTCGGTGCGCAGCACATCCTCAAGCCTGGCCAGCGCTTCCCTGTTCCGCCCGTGTGCGGCGTCGATACGCGCCATGCGATAGCCCGCCGGTGCCCGCCACGCACGCGCCCAGGAGCTGGAACCGTATACGTCGTAAGCCTCGTCGGCCCGGCCGAGTCGCTCCAGCACGAGACCGAGGCAGTACAGCGCGGTCGTGTCGACCGGGTTGGGGTTCAACGTCGTCAGCCGGGAAACGGCCACCCGTAACAATTTCTCCGCCTCGGCGAAGTCACCACGCTGATACGCGCGCCCAGCGAGCCCGACCTTGGCCGCGACATGCGCGGGATCGCGGCGCAATGCCTCACGCCAGTACGGCTCCGGCGAGCGCGTCGCGTGCCGGTACTGATCGAGGTGCGCGCCGATCACGGACAGCTCTTCCACGGTCGGCACGTCCTCGGGCGCGGCGGGCTCGCGTGCCGGGGTGACTTGATCGTCCGCGCTGGGGACCAGGGAATCCCACTCCACCAACAGTTCGTCACCGTGGAGGACGCGCAGCACGAGTCGATCAGCGTGCCGCGTCAGCGGGATGCTCTCCTGGAAGGGCTTGCCCGGCGCGATGTCGGCGCGCACCTCGGCGACCTCGGCCCCCGTGCCGTCGACGAGCGACAAGCGGCATCCGGGGCGGTCAGCTGTCACTGCGACTCCGACCCGCGCACTCGTTCCCTGGAGGTCCACTCGCACCGCGGCGTCCACGGTTGCCGCCTGCACCGGACCGATCTCTTGAATCGGATACCAGAACTGGGAAAACACCTTCGTCTCCCCGGGCGCGATGAAGGAGAAGTCCGGCTGGTTGTCGGTGAACACCCCGGCCATCAATTCGACATAGGCCGAACCGTCGTCGGTCAGATTGCGGCCCCACGCGTCACCGAACTCCGAAGCGCCCCAAGTCCACTGCTTCTTCCCGACAGCGATCTGCCGATCGGCGACGTGCACGAACCCGGCCCGCGCGGCATGGTCATAGCCGCCGAAGAACGTTTCCTTACTGCCAACACACATGTACGAGGTCGGCACCGGGATGTTGCGATACCAGTCAAGGCGGTCCCCGCGGACCTGCACGCCACCGGCGGCCGTGTCGACCTCGTCGTGCCGGGCCGGGTAGTCGACTCCGTAGTAGGCCCGATCCGCGGCGGGGAAGCCGGTCGTCGCGCGCTTGGCGTGATCGGCGACCACCCGCACGTCTCGTGGGAAGAACGACTGGTAGTTCTCATCCGCCCGCGCGGCGATATTGGTCCACCACAAGAACGTCCGGGTCCGCTCGCCGCGGTTGTACAGCCGCACCCGCAGCTCCAGGACGGCGTTGTCGGGCCGCATCCGGACGCCGTGCATCCCCTTCATCCGGTCGAAGGGGTCGTGGTCGGAGCACCACACGGTCACGGCGCCATCGGCCTCGTGCTCGATCTCGACGTCGGTCGGCAGGAACGTGGCGGGGCGATGGTGCTGCGGCCAGTTGAACTCGACTCCGCCGGAGACCCACGGGCCGGTCAGGCCGACGAGAGCGGGCTTGATCACCGGGTTGCGGTAGAAGAAGTCGTAGTTTCTGGTGCGGTCGAAAGCACCATGGATGCGGCCACCGAGCTCGGGCAGCACCATCAGCCGCAGCCAGCGGTTCTCCAGGTGCACCGCGTCCCACTTCGCCGGGGCCTTCACCGGGCTGATCCGGTCATGGAACGGCAGTGGATACACCCGCCCGGAGGAGCCCTGATAGACGCGCCGGTCCAGGTAGGCGGGATACCGGTCGGGCGCCTCGGGAAGGTAGCTGTCGATCATCACCCCCGCCCGCCACGCCGCGACCCCGGCCTCGGCGTGCTCGGCGGGGCGGGACGGCAGGATCAGCGTCGATTCACCCTGTGACATGCGGCAACGCTATGCCCGGGCACCCGTTCGGCGGGATGGCCGAATCGACCGAATCACCTGGACGATTCGACGGCCGGCTGTACGGTGTGCGGATGCTGATGCCCGATGGCTTCCCAGGTCAGCGGTTGCGCGTGCTGCCGCGGCCGCTGGTAGCGTCGGCCCTGCGCAGAGCCCCGACCTCGGGCCTGCTCGTCACCGACGCCGGGTACTTCCCCAGCGCGGCCAACCACGGCATGCACCGCCCGCGCAGCGCACCAGAAGCCATCGTGATCGTCTGCACCGACGGGGTCGGGCACTGCGAGGTCGACGGCAGAGTGAGCGTGATCAGGCCGGGAAATGCCCTGGTCCTGCCCCCATCCCGCCCGCACTTCTACTGGGCGGACTCGCGTGACCCCTGGACGATCTGGTGGCTGCACGCCGCGGGCTCCCAGGTCTCGGAGCTGCTCTCGGTCGTCACGCCGGACGGCGGAGAAGCCATCATCGAGGTGCGCGACGTCTACCGGGCCGTCTCGGCGATCGACGACGCCATCGGCTTCCTCGAGCGGGACGAGACCTTCCCGCACCTTATCTCGGCCTCCGGCGCGGGCTGGACCCTGCTGGCGCAGCTGGCCGCGGACGCACTGACCGAAGCCCACCAGCCCACCGAGCCGGTTCGCCAGGCGCAGGAGTACCTGCGGCACAACTTCGCGAAGCCGGTGATCGTCAAAGAGCTCGCGCGCACGGCGGGCCTGTCCCCCTCGCACTTCGCGGCCCTGTTCCGGATGGTGGCGGGCTGCGGCGTGGTCGAATACGCCAAGCGCGTGCGGATGGCCCGGGCGCGCGAGCTGCTGGTTACCACGTCCCGCGACATCTCCGAGATCGCCAGGACCATCGGCTACAACGACGCGTTCTACTTCTCGCGCACTTTCCGCAGAGAACACGGTTGCAGCCCCAGTGAGTACCGGCGCGGGAAGAACTAGTCGTCGCGAGTCGTGAGGTTGTTGACGCGGGTTCGAGTCCCCTCAGCTCCACAGTGGCGAAACACCGCTGATCGGAGCTGGGAGCTGCAGCCCTCCGATCAGCTCGATAGTCTCGGGTGATGCCACTGTCGAAGGACGAACGCGAGCAGTTCCTGGCCGAGCCGCGGATCGGGGCGCTGTCCGTGGTCGAGAGTGCCGATCGCGCACCACTGGTCGTGCCGATCTGGTACCACTACACGCCCGGTGGCGAACTGTGGGTGAACACCCCGCCCGGCTCGCGCAAGGCTCGCGCGATCGAGGCGGCCGGGCGGTGCAGCCTGATGGTTCAGCGGACCGAGCCGACGATTCGCTATGTGGCGGTGGAGGGGCCGGTGGTCCGGACCGAGCCGGGCACCCGCGAGCTGTCGAGGCAGATGGCCGCGCGTTACCTGCCCGCGGACAAGGTTGACGGCTTCGTGGAGTTCGAGCTGAGCCAGCTCGGCGAGCATCTGGCCATCTACCTCCGCCCCGAGCACTGGATCTCGTCCGACATGGGCTCATTCTGACCAAAGCACGTCCCGGCTGTCCTTGGTTGCGAGTGATGGTCCGTAGCCTCTGGAAGCGACGCCCACCAGCGGCGAGACGTCGCGTCCGCAGCGGCGGCGATCACCCACGGCCCCCTGGCAGTCCGACTATCCCACCTGTTTCCTGGAGCAGTTCTGAAGCACGCCGTCAGGCACAACAGCGTCGAACCACACCGGTCAGAGCACAGCTGCTGCAGCCGAACAGCGGATTCGCGATAGCCACGGATCAGGCAATGAGGGGTCGGGGTTCAAGTCCTTGGCTTCACAACACGAAGACCGTCCCGCTTGGCAGACTTGCCGAGGTAGGACGATTTTTTCGTTTGGACGCACCGAGAATGGCGTGACAACTTCAGTTACCGTCAGTGGTTTCTCTGAGCCCACCCTGGCGCGCTCAGTGGCAACCCTGTTCGGCCCGGCCGTCGAGGTACGGGAAGAACACAGGATGCCGCTGTAGCTGACCTGCATGCCTTCGACTTCGCCGAGCCAGCCTTCGCGTTCCGCCTCTATGACGCGGGCTTCCAGGTTGTCGCGGATCTCTTCCTGTCTGGCGCGTTGTGCGTGCGAGAGCAGTGGTGCCAGAGGAAGAACGATCCCGCGCCGCCTGTCACCACCACTGTGTCCATCTCGACTCCGCGGGTACCACCTGGGCGTCGATTTGGTGTGTACACGGGTGAGGATTGTGGGGGCCGAGCGCTCCTACTGTGGCCCAGAACGCGACGGCGACGGGATCTTCGCCCAGCGGCAGCATCGTCCAGTGATAGCGGGTAGCGCGTGCTCGGGCGGCGGCCACCAGTATCCGGCCGGCGCCCCGTCGCCGGTGCTTCTCCTCCACCTCGACACTAACCAGGACAGCGCGCCGGTCAGGGCCACACAAAGAGAATCGGATCTCGCCGAACGTGGTGTGTCCCATGCGTAGTTGGATGGCGCCGATTCCGGCCGCTGTGGGCGGCCGGAGCAGGACGAGGCGCAGGCCGTACTCGTCAACGTGGTCTTCGGTGACTTGCCGGGCGGGGCCGGGGTCGATCATCGCCCACACTCCGGACCCCGCGGACAGGGCATGACATGCCTCGCACGTCCATTCCGGTGACCGGTAGTCCTGCGACCAGCCTTGCCGGACACCCGCGACCGCGAGGTCGTGGCCCCACGGGCATCGTGCCGGTGTGCCCGTGCCGGGCCGGAGAGGAACTTCCAACGTGTGCCACTGCCGGTTCGCGCCGGTCATCGGAAGTCCCGCGACTTCGCCGCCAGGTCTCGCAGATCCAGCGGTCGTACTTGATCGGCGACCACCGTAGCGGTTCCCTCAGCTATCTGCGCGATGCCACGGAACAGCAACGCGCTGCTGGCCTGCAATATCTTCCGGTAGGTGCGGAACATTTCCGGCGAGACGAGAATGTTGGCCATTCCGGTCTCGTCTTCGAGGTTGAAAAAGGTGATGCCGCCGGCGGTGGCGGGGCGCTGCCGGTGGGTGACCGCTCCCCCGATCCACACTCGCGTCCCGTCCTCGGTCTGGCCGAGCTGGGCGGCGGTGACGGCGTCGTGGTCGGTGAGCCACTGGCGCAGGTACTCGACAGGGTGGGAATCGGGCGAGATTCCGGTGGCCCACAGGTCTGCGGCGGTGACCTCGATCCGCGTCATCCCCGGCAGCGCCGGCGCGTCCAGGCCGGGGGCGAGGCCCGGGAGGTGCTCGGGCCGGGTGGTGGCCGCGGCACCGGCGGCCCAGAGCGCTTGACGCCGCTGGGGGCCGAGGCTGGTGAACGCACCCGCGGTGGCGAGAGCTTCGATCGCGGGTCTCTTCAAGCGGACGCGTTCGGTCAGCTCGCCGATGCTGGTATAGGGACCGTGGGTGTGGCGTTCGGTGACGATCGCCTCAGCCGCTTTGTCACCGACGTTGCGGATCGCGGCGAGGCCTAGGCGGATCGCATGGCCGCCGGTGCCGGCGGGATCGGCTTCGAGAGTGGCGTGGGTGAGGCTTGAGTTGATGTCGGGTTCGTAGACGATGACGCCGTGGCGGCGGGCGTCGGCGACCAGCGATTGCGGAGAGTAGAACCCCATCGGCTGCGCCCGCAGCAAACCCGCGCAGAACGCCGCCGGATAGTAGAACTTGAGGTAGGACGAGGCGTAAACAAGCAGGGCGAAGCTCATGGAGTGAGACTCGGGGAAGCCGTAGCCGGAGAAGGCGGCGATCTGCTCGAACACCGACACCGCGGTGTCACGGTCGACACCGTTGGCCGCAGCGCCCTCGAAGAACCGCTTCGCGAGCTTCCGCATTTTCGCGCTGGAGCGTTTCGCGCCCATCGCCCGCCGCAGCAAATCGGCTTCGGCCGGGGTGAACGAGGCGACGTCGACGGCCATCTGCATGACCTGCTCCTGAAACAACGGCACCCCGAGCGTCCTATCGAGACTCCGAGCCAGGAGGGGGTGCTTGTGTTTCCAGGTTTCCTCGCCGCGGCGGCGCGCGATGTAGGGGTGCACCGAGCCGCCCTGGATCGGGCCGGGCCGGATGAGCGCGACCTCGACGACGAGGTCGTAGAACTTCCGCGGCCGCAACCGCGGCAGCGTCGCCAGCTGCGCCCGGGACTCCACTTGGAACACGCCGATCGCGTCCGCCGCGCACAACATGTCGTAGACAGCCGGGTCGGCGAGGTCGAGCTTGCCGATGTCCACAGTGGCCTCGTGAAACTCGGCGATGAGGTCGATCATGTAGTGCAGCGCGGAGAGCATGCCGAGGCCGAGCAGATCGAACTTCACCAAACCGACGGCGGCGCAGTCATCCTTGTCCCACTGCAACACCGACCGGCCAGGCATCCGGGCCCACTCCACCGGCACCACCTCCGACACCGGCTCCTTCGACATCACCATCCCACCCGAATGGATCCCCAGATGCCGGGGGAAATCTTCGAGTGCGTCGGCGAGTTCGAGGATCTCGGACGGGATCTCCCCCGCCGCTTCCTCGCTGGTCTTCGCCACGCCGGCCCAGCGGTTGACGACCTTGCCGTAGGCGTCCTGCTGGCCCTGGCTGTACCCCAACGCTTTGGCGGCGTCCCGGATCGCTGAGGCGGCCCGGTAAGTGATCACGTTCGCGACCTGCGCGGCGTGGAAGCGGCCGTGTTTGTCGTAGACGTACTGGATCGCCTCTTCGCGGCGGTCAGACTCGATGTCGATGTCGATGTCCGGCGGCCCATCGCGTTCCGGCGCCAGGAAGCGTTCGAAGAGCAGGCCCCAGCGGACGGGGTCGGCGTGGCAGATCTCCAGCGCGTAGCAGACCGCGGAATTCGCTGCGGACCCCCGGCCCTGACACAAGATGTTCGCGTCGCGGCAGAACCGGACGATGTCCCACACCACCAGGAAATACCCCGGGAACCCCAGCTTCTCGATCATGTTCAGCTCATGCTCGAGCTGGGCGTAGGCCTTCGGACAGTCATCCCGGTGCCCGTAGCGTTTCGCCGCGCCCACCCAGGTCAGTTCCCGCAGGTACGACATCTCGTCATGCCCGGGCGGGACGGGGAACGGAGGCAGGTCCGGCGCGACGAGATTCAAGTCGAAGGCGCACTCGACGCCCAGCAAGGCGGCGCGGGTGACCGCGCCGGGATACCGGGCGAAGTACTCGGCTTGCTCGGCGCCGGAGCGCACGAACGCCTGGTGCGCCGCTGGTAGCCAGCCCTCCATGTCCTCCAGCGACCTCCGGGCGCGGACCGCGGCCACCGCGTCACCGAGCGGGCCCCGGCCGGGGTGGGCGTAGTGGACGTTGTTCGTCGCCACCGTCACCACCCCCGCCACCTCCGCCATCGACGCCAACGTGTCGTTGAAGGTGGACTCCAGGGGCTGACTGTGATCGATCAGCTCCACCGCCACGTTGTCTCGCCCGAACTTGTCCACCAGGGACACCAGCTCCGACATCGCCGTGACCTTGTCGTTCGCGGCCAGGGCGCGGCGGATCCGGCCCTTGCGGCAGCCGGTCAGCACCAGCACATGCCCGGCGAGATCGTCGACCAGCGCGGTCTCGTCGTAGACCGGGCGGCCCTTCTCCCCACCGGCGAGCTGGGCACGGGAGATCACCCGGCACAGCCGCCGGTAGCCCTCCAGGCCGCGGGCGAGCACCAGCAGATGTGCCCCGCCCGGATCCGCCACCCCGTTCTGCGGGGCCGGAAGGTCAAGGGAGAGTTCGGCCCCGAACCCTACCCGGACACCCAGCTCGCGGGCGGCCTCGTTAAACCTGACTGCCCCGTACATGCCGTCGTGATCGGTCAGGAAGATCGCGTCCAGGCCCTGCCGGGCGGCCTCCTCCACCAGCTCCTCCGGGTGGCTGGCGCCGTCGAGAAAGCTGAAGTTCGAATGCGCGTGCAACTCCGCGTACGGCACCCGTGGCACCGCACCGCCATCGTCGTCACCCTCGCGGACCCGCAAATCCGCAGGCGCCCCGGCGTAGCCCTCGCGCTTGCGCGACCAGGCGGGCGAATCGCCCCCGTCGCCCTGGGCAGGCGACTGGCCGGAGGCCACACGAGCGACCTCCGACCACGGGACAGCAGGATTGTTGAACGCCACACCAGCTCCACACCACACACGCTCTGCCGTGGGGGGAAGCCAGCGACAAACACTCGAACATACGAACGAACTACGTCAACGATCTTGACCCGCTCGCATGCCTGCCGTCAAGCCGAGTGGCTGACATAACACCAGGTAGTGAACCCGCCACGTCCACCCGGTGATCCACGGGCAGCCACTGGCATGGTTGACTCGACTCCGTGGCACGCTAGGCCGTATGAGTGACGCCGGAGGCGCAGCCACCTGGCCACGGCAACGCTCATGCGTCCATCGCGTAGGAGCGCTCCATCAGGTCGGTCATCGCCTGCTGGAAGTCGCGGCACTTCTTGTCACTCCAGCCCGTGGTCAACTGAGCGAAGATGTCCTCCTGCCAGCGATGTGCCTGGTCCAGCATGGACCTGCCCGCAGAAGTGAGTGATGCTTCGCGTCGTCTGCCATCGGCCGCGGACGCCGCCATGACCAGGTAACCGGCTGCTGCAGCGCTCTTGATCAACCGTGACGCGCCGCTCTGGTCGATCCCGATCTCGTGCGCGATCGCATTCACCGTTGCCGGGGTACCGTGCAGGCTGAGCGCATGGACTGCCTCGCAGGTCAGAACGAGTCGCCCCTGCTCGCCGCCCGTGTCTGCCACGACAGGTCGGCGTGACCAGTGCCGGACGAAGTGGAACAGGACCTGCCCCGGACCTCGATCCGTCATTCGGTTGCTGCCATTTCACGGCAGATGTAGGCCAGCTCGAGAGCAGCCTTGAGGTCCGGCAACCGCAACGCAGCCGTGACCTTCCCGTCGGAGGCGCGGTAGACCGTCGCTACCCGTGTGGGCTTCGCGCTCTCGGGCCAGGTGGCGTCTTCCTCGACCACCATCAGTCGCTCGCTGATCGGGTGCCAGGACCGAGGGGTCAACTTGATCCCTGAACGCTCCACCCAGTCAGCGAACTGCGCAGGCGTGATCGGGCCCGCGCCCTTCGGTCCGAGGACGACGACTGGATCACCGACCGCCGTCGCAGACCGTTGCGGGTCGCCGGCGTTGACCCTCGCGTGCCACTCGTTGATCACTTCTTCAAGGCTTGACTCCATACCCAGAACTATATGCGATTTGCATACATCCGCTATCGGGTGGGTGTGACATCAACCTCCTGCCCAGCAACAGCTGAGTCTCAGCTTGTGCCAAAGAGCTCGGTCAGTGTTGTCGAAAACTGTTCCCGTGCGAGGCGGCGCAGGTACCAGTGGTGACCCCTTGGCGCTGTCGGCCAGCGACTACTCGAACCGGGCGGAGACAAGGGGGACATCGTGGTGTTCCCAACACCGGCAGCGATCCAGGATCCGGTACAGTTCCTCGCCTGGCAGACTGCTGAGCGCTCGCCAATCGGTGATTCCCAGGTGTTTCATGGGCGTGTAGGCGCCGTCGGTCGCCACGATCGCCCACGGGATGTGGTTGACGGGGATGGTGACGCGGATGGCGTGGCAGGCCGCGACTGGATCGGTTCCGGTGCCGCGCCTGTCGTCGCTGCGGTGCGATCAGCATTGCCCGGTGAGTTTCACCGAACCCGGTGCCGTCGGTGAGCCGTTGGCGGTACTGCCGGCGTTCGGGGATATCGAGGCGGTCGAGGCACGGATCGGTGATCGTCTGATCGTGCCGGGTCGCCGAGCGGCTTCAGGATGTGCTGGCCGCCGACGGGTTGACCGCGTTCGCGAAAACGTCGGGGTCGAAGGGGATGCGGCTGCACTGCGCGATCGACAACGCCGACCCCGCCGCCTATGCCAAGCGGCTGGCTCAACGCCTCGCGCGCGAAAGCTTTTCCGGAAGGGTGAGGATCAGAGTCATCGCTTCACGAGTGCGGACCAGTGGGCCAGTGTTGGGCGTTCGAGCAGATCGGTATAGCGGACGACGGTTCCGTTGGTACTCCAGCTGTTGGCCAGTGCCATCACCGACAGGGAGGAAAGACCTCGCAACACGAGGTCTTCGTCGTCGGTCAGCTCGGCGGGTTCCACGCCCAGCTGGTCGGCGATGTCGCGTCGCATCTCCGCGTGGCTGTCCTCGGTAGCCGGGACCACGTGCAGGGCGACGCTGCGCAGCTTTTCACTGGTTTCCAAGACTTCCCGGGCGGGGTTCGACTGCGCGACAATTCCGGCGCCCGCGCGCAGCCAGGTCCGGCCGTCCGCGTGGAACACAGTGCGCAAGACCAGGGCCGCGTCGAGCGTGCCGTCCTGTCCGACCGCCAGCACGGCTCCGCCGTACCAGCCTCGGGGCCCGGACTCGTTCTCGCGGATGCATCGGTAGGCGGCGTCCTTGGGTATACCGGAAACCGTCACGGCGGGGAAAAGTGCGGCGAACGCGTCCCACACTCCCCTGTTCTCCGGCAACTCGGCCCGAACCTCCGAACCGAGATGCTGGACACTACCCCGTTCCTTGACCGCCATGAACTCGGCGATCAAGGGGGCCTGTGGGGCGCAGACGGCGGAGAGTTCGTCGTGGGCGACCTTGACCGAGATCGTGTGCTCGAAGATCTCCTTGCTGTCGGCCAGGAGTTCCGTCCTGAGCCGAGCGTTCTCCGCCGGGTCCTGGTGCCGGGCCCGGGTGCCGGCGAGTGGCTGGACGGTCACCTGCCGCTGGGCGTCCACCCGGACCACGATCTCCGGACTGAACCCCGCGGCTTCGTGCCCGTCCATCCGAACGAGGAAGGACCGGACCGGGGTGTTGTTCCGGCGGCCTTCGACGTAGGTGGCCACGAGGTCGATCGCGCCGGGGACCGGGACGACCCGGGAGAGGATGACCTTCTGCAGCTTGCCGCCGTTGATGTCCCGGATCGCGCGGCCCACTGCCTTCTCGTAGTCCGCGACACCTTCCTGCTCGACGGCGATGGGCGCGGAGCAGGCGCCATGGTCCGGTGCTGGGCCGGACACCAGACTGGCGATCTGGTCGAGCTGTCGCCGGTTGGTCGCCCGTACGACGGCCTCTCCGTCACGCAGCGACACCTCCGACTCCGGGATCATGAGCCGCAACAACGGCCGGTCGCCCAAGATGTCGTGGAGATCCCCGCCGAGGTAGCAGAGTTCGAAGTCGGCGACGCCGTAGGCCCGCCAGTCCTTGACCGGCAGCTCGGCCAGCAACCGCTCGAGGACCGGGTACGGGCTCGAAGTCCAGCGCTCACGGCGTTTCTCTTCGCCCCACCGCACCTGGACGGCGTCCCGGTCGACGGTGACCTCCGCCAGACGGCCGAGCGCGAAGGTGTAGCCGTTGGGACTCTCGTAGACGATGTGGTCGTCAGCGCGGAACGTCCGGGCCAGCGACGCCATCACGAGCAAAGGATCATCAGACGTGGGCACGACGCGTTCGTGGTAGCTCTGGGGCAACATAACCGTCCTCTGGTCTCGTAACGGGGCAGTGAGTCGGGACGGCTAGCCGTCGGACTGGGGTCGCTCGGCGAGGATGCGGGCGAGTGCCTTTTTGTCGATCTTCCCCACGCTGGTCAGTGGCCAGGAGTTCACGACCTCGATGCTGTCCGGCGCCTTGAAGGCCGCGACCCCCCTGGACCGCAGGAAGCTTCTGATCTCGGTCAGACTCGGAGCCGGCCCGTCGACCCGCACGAACGCGCAGATCCGTTCACCGAGCCTGGCGTCCGCCGCTCCGACGACAGCGGCTTCCCGGATCGAGGGGTACTCACTGAGATAGCCCTCGATCTCGACGGCGGCGATCTTCTCCCCGGCGCGGTTGATCTGATCCTTGACGCGTCCTTCGACGACCAGGTTTCCCGCCGGGGTCAGCCGGACCAGGTCGCCCGTCCGGTAGTAACCGTCCGGGGTGAACGCGACGCGGTTGTGGTCCTCGGCGCGGTAGTAGCCCCGCAAGGTGTAGGGGCCGCGGGTGAGGAGCTCACCGCAGCCGGTCCCGTCCTGGTCGACCACCCGCACCTCGTCGGCGGGCGACAGCGGCCTGCCCTGCGTGGTGACGACCTCTTCCTCGGGATCGTCGAGACGGGTGAAGTTCAGCAGTCCCTCCGCCATCCCGAACACCTGCTGCAGCGTGCAACCGAAGGCGTCCAGCGCGGCCCTGGCCTGCGGCTCGGCCAGTTTGGACCCGCCGACCTGCAGCAGGCGCAGGCTGGACAGGTCCACGTCGAACCGGCGCCGGGCATCGGACCACAGCACCAGCAGCGGCGGTACGAGGGCGACCATGGATACCCGTTCCCGCGCCACGAGCGGGAAGACCTCGGCCGGGCTCCCGTTGCCCGCGAGCACTACCTTGCCGCCCACTCGCAGGACACCCAGCACTCCGGGACAGCCCCACGCGAAGTTGTGCGACACCGGCAGCACCACGAGATAACAGGTGTCCTCGTTGACAGCGCACAAATCCGCGCTCGCACGCACGTTGTACGCGTAGTCGTCATGTGTACGCGGGATGAGCTTGGGGAGCCCGGTTGTACCGCCGGACAGCAGGAGCATCGCGACGCCGGACGGGTCCGGCACCGGCATCGGTTCAGGCTCGGCAGGCACCGATGCCAGGGACGTGAACTCGCCGGGGTCTCCCAGGACGAGGACCTGCTGGAGCGCGGGTGACACGGCGGCGACATCCCGGGCGAGCTCGCGGAAGTCGAAGCCCCCATGGCGGTCAGGGATGACGTAGGCGACCGCCCCGGAAAGCTCGCACAGGTAGGCGATCTCAGTGCGCCGGTGTCCCGGCAGAGCCAGCACGGGGACCACACCGGCCCGGTAGCAGGCCAAGCACAGCACGACGAACTCGCCTACGTTGGGCAGCTGCACCACGACACGGTCCCCCGCCTGGATACCGAGCCGCCGCAGACCGGCGGCCAGCCGGTCGGCATCCCGGTCCAGTTCCGCGTACGTCCACGACCGGTGCTCGTCCACCAGCGCTGTCCGTCCGCTGTGGAGTCGCGGCAAGCCCCCCAAAGTCTCGCCCGGCCAGTAGCCCTCACGGCGGTAGCGTTCCGCGAACTCGGCCGGCCAGGGAACGAACCCTTCCATCACACCACTGTTCCTTCGAACACCATGATCTCGGACAGCCGGGTCGACGGGCCTGCGCTGACGAACGCCGTCAGGAAGGCGATGAAACGTTCTAGATGACCTTCTGTTTGGTCCTGTGTGTACAGATCGGGGTTCGTATCGATGGTCACCGCGAGGGTCGTCTCCCCGGACAGGGCCCGGACTTCCCACACCGCCAGCATGAGGTCGTCGATCGGGCCGGTGCTGAGGTTCCGCGTTCTCCCGCGAATCCCGGCGAATTCGAACTCACGGGGAAACGGCATGATGTTCACCAACGGCCCGTAAAGCGATGCGGAGGCGTCCGCGACCCGGCACCGGCGCATCTCCTCCTGGCGAAACCGTTGGCGTGCCAGTATTCGTGCCATCGTGTCGAGAACAAGGGCGACATAGCTTTCGGTGGTCGACCTCCGGCAGACCTCCAGATGCAACGGAAGCACGTTGGAGACCATTGCCAGGGTGTCAGCCGTGTCGGTGCCGTGGCGTCCCGTAGCGAACAACCCGAGCACCACCGACTCCGTGCTCCGGGTACTGCCCACATACGCCGCGGCGCAGCCGGTCAACAGGACCGGCCAGCTCGCTCCGAGCAGTCCCTCCGCCCGGCGTATCCGGCTCATCAGGTCAGGCGGGAGCACCACGGACGTGCGCAGAAAGCGTTCCGCTGCTACGGAAGGCCACGAGTCGGACAAGGAAAACGGCCGGGGTTGCGCGGCCAGGCGCTGGGTCCAGAAGGTCCGGTCGGCGGCGAAGCGTTCAGAGGAACGGTACGCCGCCTCGCTCGCGAGTAGTTTCGCCAGCGGCCGGATCACCGGGCGGCGGTGCTCGGCCCCGGTGATCAGCGCGGTGTAACGGTCGGTTACCCGGCCGGTCAGTTTGGCAAGGCTGAAGCCGTCCACAAGAAGGGTATGGACGCGCTGATACCAGATGAAGTGCCCCGCACCGAGCCGAAACAGGAGCTGGCGGGAGAGGGGGCCCAGGACGAGGTCCACCTCTTCTCCCAGATCCGCCCACATCCGAGACAGCGCCTCGGCGTGCGGATCGGCGTGGCCACTGACATCCACGAAACCCAGCGGCTGGTCCTCCGGCGGGCGGATCCTCTGCCGGGGGCCGTCGGACGTCCGCACGAAGGTCAGTCGCATCGCCTCCTCCTGCCCGACCACCTGGTCGATGGCCAGCAGGAAGGCACCGGGGTCCAGGTCCCCGGTCAGCTCGACGTATTCGGCGGAGTTGAACGCCGGGCTACCGGGCCGGTCGGCCAGCTCCTGCCAGATGCCCTGCTGGGCGCCGGTCAGTTCGAGGAGTTCTTCGGCACTTCTCCGCACGGCTCCCTCTCCTGCTCTCTCCGGTCAGGCCGATCAGAACTCCAGGAGGTTCTCCCGCAGGGTCCGGCCGGGGGTGTAGGTCGACCGAGTCAGCCCGCGGCGCTGAAGCGCGGGAACGAGCCCATCGGTGACCTCGGCGACGTAGCGGCGGTTCATCCGCAGTAACGGGGTCGTGAGCATGAACCCGTCGCCACCCACCTGCTCCATCACCTCGCCCATGCGTTCGGCGACCTGGTCCGGGGTACCGACCAGCGGCACGGAAGACACCAGACCGCCGGCGCCGTCGACCACCAGTTCCCGCAGGGTCTTCCCACTGCCCCACTGCTGGAACATGTCCAGCGTGCCCTTCTCGCCGTTGGTCTCCAGCCGGTGCGGCAACGGCTGGTCCACATCGAACTGCGCGAAGTCGATCTCGGTGAGCGCGGACATCTGGGCGAGGATGTCCTTGATGAACCTGGGCGAGGCGACCATTCTCGCCTGCTTTTCCCTCGCGTCGTACTCGGTGTCCCCCAGCATGGGGGTGACACAGAACAGCACCTTGATCTCGTCGGGATCCCGGCCCATCTTCCTGGCGCGATCGCGAATGTCGTCCCGGAAGTCCTTCATGCTCTCCGGGCCGTTGGCGATGGCGATGATGGAGTCCGCGTTGCGTGCCGCGAACTCCCGCCCCTGCGGAGAAGCGCCTGCCTGGACGAACGCGGGACGATGCTGGGGCGAGGGCACGGTGTTCAGGGGGCCACGCACGGTGAAGTAGGTACCCTCGAAGTTGATGGGCCGGACCTTGGTGTGGTCGGCGTAGATCCCCTTTTCCCGGTCAAGCACCACCGCGTCTTTGTCCCAAGAATCGAACAGGGCCCGGACGATCTGGACGTACTCCTCCGCCCGCGCATAGCGTTCCTGCCGCGGCGGCAGCTTCTTCAGGCCGAAGTTCTGTGCGGCCAGGTCCTCCGCGCTGGTGACGATGTTCCAGCCGTAACGCCCACCCAGCATGTTGTCCATAGTGGAAGCAAGGCGAGCGGTCATGAAGGGCGGATAGCCCAATGTGGACAGCGTAGTGACGATGCCGAGCTGTGATGTCGCAAGTCCCATGGCCACAGCGAGCGGGACGGGATCATGTTTGGGGACGATCATGGCCTGGCTCAGCGCGGCTTCCGAGGAGCCACCGTAGCTCTCCGGAACCATGAGTTTGTCCTCGACCACCACGAAGTCGAAGCAGGCCCGTTCCAGTGCCACCGCCACTTCGGTGTGGAACTTACCGTCCCAGGGAGAGCCACCGGTGCCGAACGGTCCCTGCCATTCGTCCGCGGCGAAATCGAAGATGAAGGCGAGGTGGAATTTGCTCGTCATTGTTCCTCTTTCTTGGCTGGCTGCCTAGCGGCGGTTCGCGGACGAGTTCCCGTCGCGGTCGCGGAGCACGGCCACCCCTTCGTCGATCACGTGGCGAAACAGCTTTTCGCCCAGTTCGGCGCTCGATCCGGAGGTCGAGGACAGGACGCCGCGGTTACTGATCCGGTCCACATCCACTGGATGCAGGTACAGGCCCGCTCTCGGCGGGTGGTCGTGGTCCGGCCGCAGGTCGGTCACCAGGTCCGGCCGGAGGTGGAGCATGAGGCTCGTTTCGCTCACCCCCGCGTGTTCGGCGTGCCAACCGGGGAATCCGGTGATCTCGGCAGTGAGCCAGGACTCCTGGACCAGGCTCCACCAGCTGAAGGCGAAGACTTCCCGGTCCCCGATGAAGCCCTGCTGGCGAACCTGGTCGAGCGCCTCGAAAAGGAAGGGCTCGTTTTCGAAATGACCGTTCACCACGACCAGCCGGGCCATCGGCAGACTGAACAGGGATCGCAGTGCCTCGCGAAGGAAACGGATCAGGGTGTCCCCGCCGACGTGGATCGTGCCGGGAAAGGACAGTCCGCCACCGCTCTGCGGCAACGATCGCGCGGCGATCGACTGTACCGGAAGGGTGTACCCGTCGACGATGTCGGCGATTTCCCGGGCGAACGCTTCGGCGATCAGCGAGTCGACCGAGAGCGGCAGGTGCGGACCGTGTTGTTCGATGGCCCCGAGCGGCCACACCACAGTACGACCGGTCACCTGGTCCACCACTTCGGCGCTGGTGAGGTCGGCGAACTCCCTCGGCATCAGTGAGCCACCTTCGTCGACTCGGCCAGAAGGTGTTCCGTACCGGTGAGAATGGTGTCCAGGGTGTTGTACATGTCGGTGTGCAGCGCCGTGTACACCTGCACGACGTCGGCGCCGGCCCGCAGGTAGTCCACCACGTCACGGCCGCAAGTCACGCCTCCGGAACCCATGATGGGCAGGTCGAAGCCCCGTCGGCGCAGTCGCCAGATGGCCGCGAGCACCAGCGGCTTGATTCCCGGGCCCGAGTAACCGAACACCCCGTTCAGTTCGAGGGCACCGGTCTTCGGGGAGACGGCGGCCCCCGGGATGGTGTCGCTCAAGGTTATGGCGTTCGCTCCGGCATCGGCCGCGGCGAGCGCCCGGTCCGTCAGGCCCTCACCGGCGGCCAGCTTGACCGAGAACGGAATCGTCACCCGGCTCCGCACCGCCGCCGTATACGCACGCACCCGGTCTGGGTCGTCCTCCGCATCCGATTCCTCGTTGATGCACGAGATGCCGAGTTCCAGCGCCGGACAGCCGGCGGCTTCGACCTCCTGTGCGAGCCGGCCCAGTTCGACCGGAGTGTCGGCGTGCAGATTGGCGATGACCGGCAGGCCCTCTTCGGCACAGGAACGGAGCATCGTCAGCCAATAGCCGATCGGGCGTTTGGAGTATGTCGTGCTGTTCAGCATGCCGACGGGCAGCCGCAGGATCCGCTCGGCCAGCCCTTCGGGGGGACTGGGATGAATGGTCTTCGTGACCACGGCCCCGGCCCCCTTCGCCAGCAGTTTACGAATGTTGCCCTCCTGGTCGGTCAGTAGACCGGAACCGATGATCACCGGGTTCTTCGTGCGCAGGCCCAGAATGGGAAAAATGGGCATATGGTTCTCCATCCAGGTTTCGGACCGCGAAATGAATGGTGTTTCGTGACGCCGGGCAGGCAGTCACGCCGGCAGGTTCGCCGCCTGCCGCCGACCCGTGGCGGCGAGAACGGCTTGGGTAAGCAGGCCTGGATCCCGGGTGAAAGCCGTGAAGTCGATTACCCGCACCTGGCCCACACAGCCCAGTCCCTTGAGAAGATGACTCGCGCCCTCGACGAACGGCTGCTCAGTGATCAGGACGATGGGGCGTTCAAGCGCGGTGGCCCAGCCGAGTTCGATGTGGGTCCCGTCCGTCCGGTACAGCGTCTGGTCGGGCAACGTGGGCAGGATGGGCACGAAGACGTCGCACCCCTTCATCCAGTTGAAGTCCCGCACCGACACTTCCTGTGGGGTGAAAGCGGCCGTTTCCGCCCCGAACTTCTCGACGACATGGGCCGAGAAGATCCTGGCGCCCTGCTCACGTACGGTCTTTATGGCCGCCTCGATCACTTCCCGCAATGGCTCGAAGAAGCTGTCACGGAGAATGGCATGCTGGATCGGACCTCCGACGAATACGTTCAATCCGGTAAGCAGTTCCGCTCGACTATCCGAATCGTTCGTCAATCGAACACCTCTCCTGTTCATGTGTTCGCGATGAGAATTCTCCCGGGCAAGCGGCACACACAGACCTAGTCCAATGGGAAGATCCCGAGGGCCGCCATGGCTCCGGTGCCCCCGATCGGGGCCGTCGCCCCACCATCCACCGTGTACTCGGCTCCGGTCACGTACGAGGCTTCTTCACTGGCCAGGAACAACACCACCGAGGTCACCTCGTCCATCTCACCGAACCTGGGGATCGGCTGGTAGCCGACCGCCTCCGGGGGCAGCGGGGCCTCCGCGGTCATCGGTGTCCGGATGAACCCGGGGTGCACCGAGTTGATCCGGATGCCGCTGCCGCCGAGTTCGATGGCCGCGGTCTTGGTCAGCCCGCGGACCCCCCACTTGCTGGCGGAATAGCCGGCAAAACCGGGCAGGCCCGCCAGGCCCGCTATCGAGGACACGTTGACCACGCTGCCCCCGCCCGCCCGTCGTAGTGCGGGCGCGGCCGCCCGGATACCGAGGAACATACCGACCAGATTGACGTCCAGCTGCTGACGGAACGCCGCGGGCTCGGTGTCCATGAACCGTTCCAGCAACACGATCCCGGCGTTGTTCACCAGAACCGACAGGGAACCGAAGCTCTGCTCGGTGAATTCCACCGCCGCCACCCAGCCGTCCTCGGAGGTCACGTCCAGATGGCAGAACCGGGCCGCCGGGCCTAGTTCCTCGACCAGAGCCTTGCCTTCCTGATCGAGCAGGTCCCCGATGACCACCTGGGCGCCCTGCGCCACCAGCGCCCGGGCGTGGTTGGCGCCCAGGCCCCGTGCCCCGCCGCTGACCAACGCGACCTTGCCCGCGAACCGCGTCATCGGGCGCCTCGTCCGGATCCGGCCAGACCACGAGCGTTGCGCCGGGCGGTACCGCGGGAGACCCGCAACGGGTCCCAGCCCGGCAGCCGCTCCGGCAGCAGCTCGCGGTCGGCGAACACCGCGCCCCGGTGCACCTCGGACAGCAGACGGCGGCCGAGAATCTCGCCGGCACAGGCGATACCGCTGATCGCCACCCCGGCGATCCCGGTGCCGTACCGGGTGCTCTGGCCGACCACGAACAGCCCCGACACGGAGGTGCGCACGTCCGGCCGCGCGATCTGGCCGCCCCAGCGCGTCATGCCGAAGGAGACCCCGCCGGTGGAGCGGGTATAGCGCTCCTGGGTCAGCGGGGTGGCGACCTCCAGGTGCGTGATGTGCTCCCGGAACGGTCCGATGGCGGTCTCGGTGCCGCGCACGATCGCCTCGGTCAGCCGGTCCTTCGCCGCGCGGTAGTCGGCGTTGCGCCGGTAGCGGCCACCGCTGCTCGGCCCCTCCCGCACGCCCCACTGCTCGTAGCCCGGCGGGCACATCACGAGCACCTGGAAGTTGCTGTGCCCCTCGGGGCAGACCGCCCTGGAGCCGGGGTCCTTGATCGAGGCGAACGAGACGAACAGCGCCGGCAACTCGTCCCAGTCCCCGGTGGCGAGCTGGCGGTAGCTTTCCGAGATGTCCTCTCCCCGGTGCCACAACAGGTTCGCGTTGCGCCGGTCGCCCAGGTCGATGTCCAGCCCGACGTAGGCAACCGCCAGCGGCAGGGCCATCTCGGTCTCCCTGGTCCTGGCGACCAGGGCGGGCGGGAAGTGATCCGGGCCGACCAGCTCCAGCACGGTCCGCGGGAAGTCGGCGTTGGACACCACGAGCGGGGCCTTGATCCGCTCACCGCCGACCAGCTCCACGCCGCCTGCCCGACCCTGCTCGACCAGGATCCGGCCGACCCGGCTCTTTGTGCGCAGTGCCCCGCCGTGTGCCTCGATCGTCTCCACAAGCGACGCGGCCATCACCTGGCTGCCGCCCTCCGGGTAATAGGAGCCGCGCAGGTAGTGGTCGGTGACTGAGGCGTGCATGCTCACCGAGATCTGGTCCGGCCCCATGCCGAAGTTCAGTGTCTGCGCGGACAACACGGTCCTGGCCCGCACCGGCAGTCCACAGTGGTCGAACAACTCGGTCAGCGGGCGGTTGTTCCACCTAACAACTTCAGGGGTCCGCCGGGCCAGGTCGCTCGGGGACACCTCGGACTCGGACAGCAGGCCCGCACGTAGCTCCGCGCCGATCGCCTGGCTGATGTCCAGGAACGAGTCGATGGCCGTGGCGTCCTCGGGGAACGCCTGCCGCAGCCGGGTACGCAGCGTGGGCCAGTCGGCCGGGACGTCCACCTCCAGCCCCGGCAGTACGATCCGGTCGTAGCCGTCCGGGTCCATCTCCCGGAACTTCACCCGGTCGGCCAGGCCCACCCCGGCCAGGATCGCCGGCAGCACCCCGTCCGGCCCGCAGTCGCCGAGGTAGTGCACACCCACGTCGAACTCGTAGGCCCGGCGACGGCGGAACACGTGGCTGTTGCCACCGGCCACGTCGTGTTGTTCGAGCACCAGCACCCGCTTGCCGCTGGTCGCCAGGTAGGCGGCGCAGACCAGGCCGCCCATTCCCGCGCCAACGACCACGGCGTCCCACTGGTCTTCCGGCTCAGTCATTCAGAAGCCCCTTCCTTGACGAGGTTCACCCGTCAGCCGCAGCACGGCGCAGGCCAGCACACCGCTCCGGTCGACCGACGTGATCACCGCCGCCCGCCCGGCCGCCGAGCCGTCTTCGGCGAGACTGAGCAGGGCGGCGATCTGGAAGGCCGCCGAGCCGGCCGCGAGTTCACCGGCCAGCGAGCCATCCGGCACCCGGTCCACCGCTTCGGCGCCGAACCGCTCGGCCAGCACGGCCCGTTCGTGGTCACCCAGGGAACCGGACGCGCCCGAGGGGACCGCCGCCCAGACCTCCTCCCGGCCGACCCCGGCCTGTTCCAAAGTGGACCGGACGCAGGTGTCGAGCACCGCACCGGGACTGCCGTCCAGGTACACCCGCCGGCCGACCGCCAGCACCTCGGCCAGCCCGGGTCCGCCGGATTCGAGCAACAGCACCGCGCAGCCCTCGCCGAGCACCTCGTCCGGGCAGCCCGGTGCCTGCTTCCCCTGTTCCAGCCGGGAACGGGCCCTGGAGTACTCCTCGACACCACCGCACACCACGGTGCTCGCCCGGCCGCTGGACAGCAGGCGCTGCGCATAGCCGAGCGCGAACAGCGCGGCCGGTCGGCCGCCGGACAGCGTGGTGTTCGGCCCCTTGAGCCGGTAGCGGATCGCGCAGTTCCCAGCCGCGCCGCTCATCACGGCGTGCGGGGTGACCGCGGGGTCCACGTAGAACGGCTTCTCGGCCACCAGGGAACTCCTGGTGAACTCCATCATCGTCTCGACGCTGGCGTTGGTGATACCGAACACCACGGCCGTGGCCGGGTCGGGGGTGCCGCCGACCTCGTCGAACAGGTCGCCGACCGCGGTGAGGGCCATCAGCGTGCCCCGGTCCATCCCCCGAGTTCCCTTGACCTGGCGCGCGGCGGTCAGCACCGACTCCGGCACCAGACACGCCTGCTCGTCGGGTACCTGCCACTGATTCCGGTCGATCGCCACCGCCGTGCGGCGGCGTTCCCGGACACCGTCGGCGAACGCGTGCCGCCCGACACCGAACGGGGACACCGCCGACCAGGCGGAGATCACGGGGCTCACCTGGACTGCTCCTCGTACCGGCCGAGGATCACCACGGCGTTGTTGCCGCCGAAGGCCATTCCGTTGTTCTGCACCACCCGCAGGTCGGCCGGGACCGACTCGTTGGGCACGCAGTCGATCTCGCACTCCGGGTCGGTCTCCACGTGGTTGATGGTCGGCGGGATGAACCGGTGGGTGATCGCCAGTGAGCAGGCGATCGTGGCCAGCGCGCTGGCCGCCCCCATGGTGTGGCCGAGCATCGACTTCAGCGAGATCGTCCTGGGTGGGGTGCTGCCGTAGACGTCGCGGATCGCGCGGGTCTCGGTGACGTCGTTGGCCTTGGTCCCGGTGCCGTGGGCCGATACCAGGTCCACTTCGGACGGTTTCACGCCCGCGTTGCGCAGGGCCAGTTCCATGCACCTGGCCACGCTGCCGCGATCAGGGGCCACCTGGTGGTAGGCGTCGCAGTTCAAGCCGTAGCCGAGCACCTCGGCGTAGATCCGGGCGCCGCGGGCCAGCGCGGACTCCAGGCTCTCGAGCATCATCACCCCGGCCCCCTCCCCGGTGAGGATGCCCTTGCGATTCTTGTCGAAGGGCTGGCAGAGTTCCGGCGCCACGGTGCCCAGCCGGTAGAACCCGGTGAACGTCTTGCGGCACATGGCGTCCGCTCCGCCACACAGGGCGAAGTCCACCTCGCCGGCCCGTACGGCGTCGAAGCCGTAACCGATGGCGTAGTTGCCTGCGGAGCAGGCCGTCGCGATCGTCACAGCCTCCACATCGGACAGTTCCAGCTCCTGCGCGATCGCCACCGACAGCCGGTTGACCGCCACCCGGCGCGCGATGACCGGGTCGATCCGCTCCGGACCGGAGTCCAGCTCGCTCTGCACGATCCCGTCCAGGTCATGCGACTCGCCGTCGGTGGTGCCGATGGCGATCAGGCCGCGCTTGGTGGCCAGCTCCTCTGCCTGGAGTCCGGCGTCGGCCACCGCCATCCGCGCCGCGGCGACCGAGAACTGGGTGGCCCGGCCCATTTCCTCCACCGGGAGGGTGCGGATCCAGTCATCGGGCCGGAAGCCGACTACTTCACAGCCAGTGGCGTGGGTGAAGCCCTCGGTGCCGAACACGGTGATCGGACGGGCTCCGCTGCGGCCGGCGCGCAGTCCTTCGGCGAACTCCTGCGCGCCGATGCCGATGCTGGAGAACACGCCGAACCCGGTGAGCACCACCCGGTTGGCCGGTTGCTGCGAATTGAGATCAAGGGACATCACGAGTCACTCCTCGGATTGGGTAAGGGATTCACGGTCACCGCACGCTGAAGCCACCGTCGACGGCGATGACCGCCCCGGTGACGTCTCGTGACTCGTCGGAGGCCAGCCACAGCGCGGCCTTGGCCACGTCGCGGGCGGCGACGAACCGGTTGGTCGGTTGCGCGGCGATGAAGGTGTGCTCGTGCTCGGCCACCGGCAGGTCCAGACTGCGGGCGATCTCGCCCAGCATCCGGCCCTCCAGCTCCGGGTCGTCCCGGACCGAGCCGGGGCACAGCGCGTTGACTCGAACCCCGAGCGGGGCGTAGTCCAGCGCCGCCGCCTTGGTTAGTCCGACGAGGCCGTGCTTGGCCGCCACGTAGCCGGCGAAGTGCCGGTAGCCGACCATGCCGGCGGTGGAGGCGATGTTGACCACGCTGCCCGCGCCGTGCCGGATCATTCCCGGCACCGCCGAGCGGAGCATGCGGAACGCGCCGGTGAGGTCCACGTCCAGCATCAGCTGCCATTCCTCGTCGGTCACCTCATGCAGCGGCTTGCCCGAGGGCGCGGCCAGACCGGCGTTGTTGATCAGCGCGTCGATCCGGCCGTGCTCGTCTAGGACCCGTTCGACGATCCGGCTGCCCGCGGCGCTGTCGCGCACGTCCAGTCGGTCGGCGGTGACGTGCACCCCGTACCCTCGGCACAGCTCGGCGGTGTGCCGCAACTGGCTCCAGGTTCCCATCGGGTACGGGCAGCCGTCGATGTCGGCGGCGATGTCGAGTAGCACCAGGTCGGCGCCCTCGGCCGCGAACTCGGTGGCACAGGCCCGCCCGATGCCCCGCGCCGCGCCCGTGATGAGGACGAGCTTGTTGTCCAACCGCGAGGATCTCCCCGTCGGCAAGCCTTGTCCGGTCATGACTTCGTTCCGAGCATCCCGGCCAGCGCCCGGATCGTCGGGTGCCGGTACACCTGTTGCACCGACACGTCGCCCAGCGACTCCCGGCGGATCTCGGCCGCGATTCTGGCCGCCAGCAACGAATTCCCGCCGACCAGGAACAGGTTGTCGTCCAGCCCGACCGGGCCGCCGAGCACCTGGGCCCAGATCTGGCCGAGTCGGCCGGTCTCGCCGGCCTCGTGTTCGACCGCGCGCCGCACCGGCCGGATCGGTGCCGGCAGGCGCGTGGTGTCCAGCTTTCCGTTGCCGGTCAACGGAAGTTCCGGCACCGGGGTGATGGTGCTCGGCAGCATGTACGCCGGCAGACTGGAGGTGAGCCGGTCGCGCAGGGCAGTGGGCTCGGCCTCCGGGCCGACCACGTAGGCGTCCAGGTGCACGTCCCCGGCGTCGCCGCGCCGGTTGACCAGCACCGTCGCCGCCAGTACGGCGGGATCGGCCAGAAGCGCCGCCTTGATCTCGCCGAGTTCGATGCGGTGGCCGCGCACCTTGACCTGGTCGTCCAACCGGCCGAGGTGTTCCAGTTCGCCGTTGGCCAGCAGCCTGCCGCGGTCCCCGCTGCGGTACAGCCTGGCACCGTCCGGACCGGAGGGGAACCGTTCTGCGGTCAACTCCGGTCGTCCCAGGTAGCCGTCGGCCACCCCGGCCCCGCCGACCACGATCTCACCGGCGACGCCCGGCGGGACCCGGCGTCCCTTCGGATCGACCACCCGCAGCGACCAGCCGGGAATGGCCACGCCGACCGACTTGCTGCCTGCCAGCGCGGCCCGCCTGGTCACCGTGGTCCAGGTGCAGTGCACGGTGGTCTCGGTGATCCCGTACATGTTGACCACCCGGCAGCGGTCCTCGGGCCGGGCGTCCAGCCAGGGCAGCAGCATCCGGCTGTCCAGCTGCTCGCCGCCGAACACCAGCAGCCGCACCGCGAGGTCGCGGTCCCCGGTGGCCGACAGCAGCTGGGCGAAGGCGGACGGGGTCTGGTTGAGCACGGTGACCCGCTGCTCGTCGAGCAGCCGGTGGAACTCCTGGGGATCGCGGGCGATCTCCTGCGGCACGATCACCAGCCGGCCGCCGCTGGTCAGGCAGCCCCAGATCTCCCAGACGGAGAAGTCGAAGGCATAGGAGTGGAAGAAGGTCCAGACGTCTTCGGTGTCGAACTGGAAGTCCTTGGTGGCAGTCAACAGCGCGGCCACGTTGCGGTGCCGCACGCCGACGCCCTTGGGACGGCCGGTGGAACCGGAGGTGTAGATGACGTACGCGTGGTCCTCGGCGGCCACTTCCCCGGCCACCCCTTTCGGGGCGTCGTCGTGGACCGTCAGTGCCGGCTTCCCGTCGGATTCGGTCACCACCACCGCGACCCCGGAATCGGTGATCATGTGCTCGATGCGCTGACTCGGGTAGCTGGGGTCCAGTGGCACGTAGGAGGCGCCGGCCTTCATGACCCCGAGCAGCGTGGTGATGAGCGACAGGTCGCGGGACAGGCTGACGCCGACCCGCGCGCCACGCCCGACACCGGCGGCCCGCAGCCGGACGGCCAGTTCGTCGGCCGCTGTGTTCAGCTCGGCGTAGGTCAGCTCCTGTTCGCCGAAGGTCACGGCGGTGGCGTTCGGCCGGCGACCGGCCTGTTCTGCCACCAGGGCGTGAATGGTGTGCCCGGTGTCGGCAAGCACCTCGGGCTCACTATCCACGGTGGATACGATCTCGATCTCGCCCGCCGGACGGGCCGGGTCGGCGGCCAGGACCGCACGCACCGATTCCAGCAGCCATCGCGCCGCCGAGTCGTCGACGAGATCGGTACGGTATCGGCAGACCAGACGCGTGCCGTCCTGGCGGAGCGCGATCGCCATCGGCTGGGTCCTGGCGAACTCGTCGAGCACCCGCACCCGGGAGCCGCGCTCCACGGTGATGGTGGGCACCCAGTCGTGCAGCGGGCCGGACTCGGGGAGTCGCAGGGCAATCGACTCCCCTGCCGCGAGCTCGCCGAGCGGGGTGTCGTCCAGCACCGGGACCGGCACGGCCACGTCGGCCACGGCCACGGCCGGGGCGAGGATCCCGGTGTACCGGGAAAGCACCACGGCCGCCGCGACGATGAGCTGGGTGGCCGTGCGGTCCGGCGCGGCGATCCCGGCGGTGGCCACGGCGGGCCCGCGCCCCGGGTCGTGCTCCGAGATCCGCGCCCAGTCCAGCGGCACGGCCAGGCTGGAATCCTGATCGCCCGCCGCGACCGGCCGGGTCCGCGCCGATTTCCCTGGCCCACCAAGGAGTCGCGCGGCCAGGTCGAGCAGCTCCGCGCGGTCGAGCAACGCGGTGTGGGCGGTGACGACCAGCTGCCGGACCGACTCGAGAAACACGACCCGCACCAACGGGCCCCGCCGCGGATCGATCGGCCGGGCCATGATGCCTGGGCCCTGGTCACCGGTCTCCACCAGCAGCTGGGCCGGGCGGCCGTCCACCCAGCCCGGCTCACCGGCCGCGGTGGACAGCCGACGGTCCAGTCCGGGCACGGCTCGCAGTCGGTTGGTCAGTTCCTCGGCGGTCACCCCGGCGGCGTCGAGCAGCACGGAATGGACCGCGAACTCGGCCCCGTCCTCCTGGCAGCCCGCCCAGCGCAGCCGCTGGGCTCCGGTCAACAGCACCTCAGCCATCGAGGGCCTCCGAGTGCGCCAACCGTCGCAGTACCTCGAACAACTGCGCCGGTTGATCGGCGAGGTACATGTGCCCGCCTGGCAGCTCCACCACCGCGGAGCCGACTGAACTCGCCCGGCGCCACCCCTCGACCTCCGACCGGGAGACGATGTGATCGTCCTGGCCACGGAGCGCGGTGATCCGCATCGGCAACGCTGTCGCGTGAGCGGCGAAGTAGGTCTCGTGCAGGATCACATCCGAGCGCAGCACGGGCAGCACCAGGCTGCGCAGGTCAGGGTCGGCCAGCGCCGGATGCGCGTATCCGGCCAGTTCCTCCACCCGGGCCACGAACTCGTCGTCCGGCAGGTCACCGGAGATCCGGCCCAGCCGGCTGAAGGGGTGGGCCGAACCGCTCACCACCAGGTGTCCCAGTTCGACCCCACCCTTTGCCGCCAGCTGGCGGGCGATCTCGTAGCCGAGTACCGCACCGAAGCTGTGCCCCAGCAGGGAGACCCGGTCCCCCGGTCCGGCCGTCTCGACGATCCGCCCGGTGATGTCGGCGGCAGCCTCCGCGACATCGCCGTAGTGGGACTCACCGAACAGTTCCTCCCGCCCCGGTAACTGAACCGGATAGAGGGTGAAACCCATATCCTCGGGCGGCGTCCACGCCCGGTAGAACGAAGCACCGCCGCCGGCATAGGGCAGGCAGAACAGCATCTCTGTCACGAGTCCTCCTTTCCAGCATCTCCTTCGCGGTCAGCCGCAGCCGCCCGCGTGTCCCCCGTCGCCGCCGGCGCGGACCCACAGGTCGGTCTCCTCGACACCGGCACGCCAGGCGTAGTCCGGGTAGTCCCTCACCGGCTTTCCGCGCACGGCGGCCACAAAGGAACTCAGCCGGTCCAGTCCCCAGAAGGTCTCCCGGCCGTGCACGAAGTACGGCACACCGAACACGCCTTCCTTGTCCGCGCGCGCCATGTGTTCCACGCCCCGCTGCTGCAATTCCGGGTTGTCGGCGGCACTCGCGGCCGCCACCGGGTCGAGACCCAGTTCCCCGGCGATTTCGGCGACTACCGCCCGGTCCCAGATGACCTTGTTTTCGGCCCACCGCTTCCGGTAGCACGCCGCCAGGAACTCACGGCCCTTGCCGGCCTGATCGGCCATCAGGTAAGCCAGGTTCGTCACGTCCCAGGTGGGGTCCCGGTCCACCGGCCAGGTCACCTTGAGACCGCGTGCGGCGGCCAGCCGGCGCACGTCGTGCAAGATGTAGAAGTGCTTGGCCCGGGACATCGGTGTGTACAGCGCCTTCACCCCCGCCGCGTCGAGCCGCTCGGTCATCGGCTGGTCCGGTTCCCAGCAGGCGATCAGTTCCACGGTTTCCAGCACGTCCGGGAAGTGCTCGGTCAGGTCGTGATGGGCCAGCCAGGAGTACGGGCTGCGCATCGAGAAGTACCAGCGGGGCCGGGCTTTGTCTGGCATCGAACTTTTCTCCGATCAGATTGTGAGGCCACCGTGGATCTCGAAGACCGAGCCGGTGATGTAGGCCGCGCGGTCCGATGCCAGGTAGCCCACGAGGTCGGCCACCTCCCCGGCCGTGCCGAGCCGTCCGAGCGCGGTGGCGTCGAGCATCTTGCGCAGGGTCTGCTCGCGCAGCACCGCCGTCATCCCGGTGTCGATCATTCCCGGGGCCACCACGTTGGCCCGGATGCCATAGCGGCCGACCTCCTTGGACAGTGCCTTGGTGAAGCCGATGATCCCGGCCTTGGCGGCCGAGTAGTTGGTCTGCGTGGCGTTGCCCTGCACCCCGGAGACCGAGGAGAGGTTGACGATCGAGCCGGCCCGGCGCTTCATCATCGGGAACACCGCGGCCCGGCACACCGTGTAGACCCCGGTCAGGTTGGCTTCCAGCACCGCGTGCCAATCCTCATCGGGCATCGCCACCAGCGGGTTGTCCCGGGTGATCCCGGCTGCGGTGATCGCGACCGCGATCGGGCCGAGTTCGGCCTCTGTGCCGCTCACCCAGGCCCGGACCGCGTCCGGGTCGGCCACGTCCACCTTCGTCGTGAGTACCCGGGCGCCCAGCTCACCCGCCTGCTTCTCCACCGCACCAGCGGCCTGCTCGTTGCCGTGGTAGCTGAAGCTGACGTCGTAGCCCAGCTCGGCGAGCCTGCACACGGTGGCCCCACCGATCCCGCCCGACCCTCCGCTGACCAGCGCGACCCCGGTTCTGTTCCCCGTCACCGTCGTTCACCTGCTTTCACTTCGTTTTCGGTTGACCGCAACACTTCAGCCGGCCGGAAGGCCAGGACCATGGCTCCGACGGTGAACAACTCCCGTCCCCCGACCACTCCCGCACCCTCGAAGATCGCCGCGTCGGGCAGTTCCCGGCGCAGCCGGACGTGGTTTTCGACCACGTCTCCCGGCCGCGCACTGCCGAAGAACTCGATGTCCGACATCGAGCCGGCCAGCATCACGCCGCCGGTGTCCGGCCGGGTGGCCGCGGCCAGCACCCCGGCGGATTGCGCCCAGGACTCCATGAGCAGCACTCCCGGATAGGCCATGTCCATTTCGGACAGATCCTCGCCGAGCCTGGAGTACCACGGCTCGTTGCAGCTGATCGCCTTCTGTGCGACCAGGTCGCGGCCTGGGTTCAGCTCCAGCACCCGGTCGACCAGCAGCATCGGATACCGGTGCGGCAGCACCCTCCTGATGCCGGCCGCACCGATCATGAGCTCTCCCCTCTCCGGTAACGGAGCCGGACCACCGCCGCCTCACCCCGCTGGGTGCCCACCTTGGCCCGGCACCGCACCGCGGTCCGGTCCCAGGTGAACTCCAGGCCGATGTCCAGCACGTCACCGGCGAAGACCGCACGGAGATACCGGGCGGACTCCACCGCGGCCAGGTAGAGGTCTCCGCAAGCTTGCGGCGCGGCCAGCCGGGCGCCGCGTAGCACGCACTCCACCACGCACACCCCCGGGAAGATGGGGAAATCCGGGTAGTGTCCGGCGAAAACCGGTTCACTGGCGTCGATCCGCACCGAAGCGGTAGCCAGCGCCCTACCCTCCCCGGCCTCCCCCGGGCCGACCAGCCGCACCTCGGCGGCGACCGGGCTGACCCCGGTGCCCACCGCCATCACCGCTCACCCGCCAGCCGCAACAGTGCGCAAGACACACTGCCCGCACTATCCACAGTGGACACAAGAACCACCGAACCCGGCGTCCGCACCGTCTCCAGTGCCATGACGATCTGCAGCGGGCCCAACGCGGCACCCGCGTCGCCGATCAGGTTCACCAGCGGAACCTCCGCCAGCGCCGCCTCGCCGAAGAGACCGGCCAGCACAGCCCCTTCCTGTTCGCCGCCCTCCCCGGGCACACTCGAGGGCACCACCGCTGCCACCTGGTCACTGGTGACCGCGGCAGACCTCAGGACGGCGTCCACGCAGGCGGTGAGCACCTCCGCGATGTTGTGTCTGAAGTGAACCCTGGACTCGACCGCCAGCACCTCGGCCAGCGGCGACCGCTCCGGCGGCACGGCCGAGGCCGGTTCCACCAGCAGCACGCAGGCCCCTTCGCCGAGCACCGTGTCCGTCGGTCCGCCGGAGCGGCCCCGGGCGGTCAGCCAGGCCCGTGCCGTGGAGTACTCCTCGGTCGCGCCGACCAGCACCCTGGCCGCCCGTCCGGTGGCCAGCAGCCGGCGGGCGTAGGTCAGGCCGAACAGACCGGCCGCGCGGCCGCCGGCCAGCGTGGTGTTCGGCCCCTTCAGGCCACACCAGATCGCACACTGGCCGGCGGCG
The DNA here is from genome assembly GCF_001953865.1 of Amycolatopsis coloradensis. Lineage (GTDB taxonomy): Bacteria > Actinomycetota > Actinomycetes > Mycobacteriales > Pseudonocardiaceae > Amycolatopsis > Amycolatopsis coloradensis. Next base: position 36,455 of record NZ_MQUQ01000011.1, on the reverse strand, counting down.
CAGTTGATCACGGTGTTCGGCATCTTCGACGGGTCGACGTAGAAGGGTTTCTCCGCCGTCAGCGAGGTCCTGGTGAAGTCCACCGCGCTTTGCGCGCTGCCCATCGTGGTACCCAGCACCACCGCGATGTCCCCGCCGTCGCCGACGATCCCGTCCCGGTCACCGTCGACCAGTCGTCCGACGGCGGTGACGGCCAGCGCGGTTCCCCGGTCCATCGACCGCGTTCCCTTGCTGCCCAGCACCTCCCTGGCATCGAACCCCGGAACGAGGCACGCCCGTTCGTCCGGCCCGTCCCACCGGCCGGGCTCCAGTGTCTTCACCGTCCCGATCCCGGCCCGCAGACCGTCCACGAACGACTGCCGTCCGATGCCGAACGGTGAGACCGCCGACCACGACGTGATGGCGAGTCGATTCTCGTTCACCGGTTGTTCCCCTTCCACTCCAACGCCTCGCAGGTGTCAGCCGGCCGTGCTCAGCCGCCGGAGACTTCCCCGACGACCTCGCAGACGCTCTTGAGGTTGACCATCCGGGAAAGCTCGTTCTGGTCGATGATCACGCTGTACTCGCGTTCGAGCGCGGCGAGGATCTCGATGGAACGCAGCGAGTCGGCCCCGTGGTCCTCGTCGAACAGGCTGGTGTCGGTGACCTCGTCCTGGTCAAGCTCAAGGATCTCGCAGACAATCTCCTTGATACGGGCGGCACGCTCGCGGTTGATCGTTTCCATTTTCTTGCTCCACTTCATTTGTTGTGAAGGAATCGAGCCGGTCTTGGCCCGGGAATCAGGCCATGGATACGAGAATTCTCCGGTCTCCGGTGAAAGCGCGGCGCCCGTGCAGCACCGACATGTTGTCCACCATGAGCACGTCCCCGCACTGCCATGGCACGTCGAGCGCGTGTCGCCCGGCGGTCTCGCGCACGGTGTCCAGGTCCTCGGTGGTGATCCGGCTGCCGTCCCCATAGCTGACCGAGAGCGGCAGGTCCTGCTCGTGCTCGACCATGCCGAGCAGCGCTTCCCGCTCGGCCTCGGGCAGGTTGGACACATGCCACTGGTCGGCCTGGTTGAACCACACCGCGTCCCCGCTGACCTGGTGCGAACGCGCGCCCGGGCGCATCTGCCAGGTACGCAGCCCGTTGTCCGCGGTCCACTCGAAACCGACCTGGGCCGCGGTGAGGAACTCCTCGACCTTCTTGCGGTCCTCGGTGTCGTAGGTGGCCTGCCAGGACTTGCCGAAGCCAACCCCGCCGTGCATGTTCTGCCGGTAGGTCACCCCGAGCCCCTCGAACCGGTCGCGCACCACTGAATCGAGGTCCCGCAGCAGGGCCCGGCCGTCGGCCAGGTGGGTGGCCCCACCGGTGGCGGGCTCGACGAGGCAGCTGAAGAACAGCCGGCTGGGCCAGGTCGGCGCGTACGACATCTCGTTGTGCAGCGAGATGTCGTAGCCCGCCGGGTAATCGGTCGACGTGTAGACCCCGTCGCCGATTTGGGTCCGCGGCGAGTTGCCGTGCCGGTAGTCCAACAGCTTCTCACTGAACCGGTCGACCACTGCCCGGAAGTGCTCGGGGCCGGCCACCCCGATCCCGCGCAGGAACACCGCCCCGTGTTCGGCCAGCAGTTCCTCGACGGCCTGGTCCACACCGCCACGTTCTTCCGTGGAAACGGTGATCAGCGCGGCCGTGGTACCACCGGACGGGCTGGTCTTCTTTTCGACGTGCACCGACACACCTCCTCGTTGACTTTCGGTTAATCGACCAGGCTCTTCGGGCGAAGGTCGGTCCAGTTCTTCTCCACGTAGTCCAGGCAGTTGCTCCTGGACTCCGGGCCGTACGCCGGCCGCCAGCCCTCTGGTATGTCCATAAAGGACGGCCAGAGGCTGTGCTGGCCCAAGTCGTTGGACACCACGGAGAAGGTGCCCGCGTCGTCGTCGAAGGGATTGGTCATGGTGCGCTCCTCTGCTCCGGCTACCGCTATGCGGTCTGGTTGCCTAGTTCGAAAGCGATGATCTTGCCGATTTCGGCCAGCGGCCCCGGCCGCATCATTTCCTGGTGCGAGCAGGTGATCTCCTGGCACTGCAACCCTCCGCCCAGGTGCGGACGCCAGTCCGCGGCGGTGTCGACCCCGTTGTCCCGGTCCAGGGTCGCCACGAAGTGCAGCATCCGGCCCGGGTAGTGGCGCGGGGTGAACCGGCCGTGCAGCTGGATGTTGTTGCGCCAGGTCACCAGGGTGTTGCCGATCTTGTCCTCGGTCAGGCCCGGCAACACGTTGTCCCGTAGCAGGATCGAGACCACCGTGGCCATCGTCAGCGTCCGGTCGCCGACATCGGCCAGGTCGTAGCCGAAGAAGCCCAGCATGGTGAGGAAGAAGTCGTGGTCGGTGGGCACCTCATCGGGATCGCCGACGGGATGACTGTCCAAACTGGCCAGCAGCCCCACCTGCTGCCCGGCTTCCCGCAACTGCACCGCCATCTCGTGCGCGACCAGCCCGCCGAAGGACCAGCCGAGCAGGTGGTACGGCCCCTCGGGCTGGACCTGCCTGATCCGTGCGACGTAGTCGGCAGCCATGTCTTCGATGGAGTCCGGCAGGTCGGCGGGCTCGCTCAGCCCGGCCGCCTGCAACCCGTAGATCGGTCGCTCCGGGCCGATGTGCTTGGCCAGTCCGATGTAGGACCAGCTGACCGAACCGGACGGGTGCACGCAGAACACCGCGGGCTCGGTTCCCCCGGTACGCAACGGGATCAGCACGTCGAAGGGATCCCCGGCGGTCTTCGTCGCGAGCCGTTCGGCCAGACCGGCCGGGGTGGGCGCGGCGAACAGGTCGGTGATGGCCAGCTGTACCCCGAACACCGCCCGGATCCGGCCGAGCAGCCGGGCGGCCAGCAGCGAGTGCCCGCCCAGGTCGAAGAAGCTGTCATCGATGCCGACCCCGCTCACCCCGAGCAGCTCGGTGAACAGCTCGCACAGCGTCTCCTGCTGCGGGGTCTTCGGCCGGTTATGGGCCGAGCTGGTGTTCGCCTCCGGTGCGGGCAGCGCCTTCCGGTCGAGCTTTCCATGCGCTGTCAAGGGAAGCTCTCCCAGTACGACCACGGCGCCGGGCACCATGTAGTCGGGCAGTGCGGCCCCGGCGTGCTCGCGGAGCGCCTCCGGATCGCAGTCCCCGGCCGATACGACGTAGGCGACCAAACGCTTGTCGCCAGGCTGGTCCTCACGGACCACCACCACGGCCCGCTCGACCCCGGCGTGGGCGGCGAGTACGGTCTCCACCTCGCCGAGTTCGATCCGGAACCCACGCAGCTTGACCTGGTCGTCGGCCCGCCCCAGGAACTCCAGGTTGCCCTCGGCGTTCCACCGGGCCAGGTCGCCGCTGCGGTACATCCGCGAACCGGCGGGCCCGTAGGGGTCGGCAACGAACCGCTGCGCGGTCAGCCCCGGCCGGTTCAGATAGCCTCGGGCCAGGCCCGCCCCGGCGATGTACAGCTCACCGGAGACCCCCGGCGGAACCGGGGACAACGCCGCGTCCAGCACGTAGAGCCGGGCGTTGGCCTGCGGCCGGCCGATCGGCACCGCGCCGGGCGGCAGTGCGGTGCCCGGCGGGATCCGGTACTCGGCGCAGTTCACCGTCGCCTCGGTCGGCCCGTACACGTTGAACACCGTCACCCCGGGGTGCTCGGAACGCCATTGCGCCAACGCTTCCGCCGTCAACGCCTCACCGCCGAGCAGCAGTTCGCCGGTGGGTGAAAGCTCTCCGGGCAGCGCGGACAGCAGCGGCAGGTGGCTCGGTGTCGCCTTCATGAAGTCCACCGCCGAACCGCCGAGTGCCTTCAGGGCATCGGCCCCGCCGTCGTCCAGTCCGGCCAGCACGACCTTTCCCCCGCGGACCAGCGGGGTGAACAGGGCGGTGACGGTCAGGTCGAAGGAGACCGGTGAGTGCACCAGGGAGGTCCCGGTGGCGCTCTGGTACTGCTGCCGGGTCCAGTTCAAGTAGTCGGTCAGCGCGCTGTGCTCCACCAGCACACCCTTCGGGCGACCGGTCGAACCGGAGGTGTAGATCACGTAGGCCGGGGTGGTCCCGGTCAGCGGTGCTTTTCGGTCGGTGTCGGCCGGGTTCGACTGAGGTTGGGCGGCCAGCGCCTCGGCGGTGCCCTGGTGGTCGAGCGGCAACATCGGCACGTCGAGGGACGGCGCGGCCTCCCCGGTGCTGATCACCACGGTGGGCTTGGCGTCCTCGACCATGAAAGCCACCCGGTCGTCCGGGTAGGACGGGTCGATCGGCAGGTAGGCCGCGCCGGTCTTGAGCACCGCCAGCAGGCTGGTCACCAGATCCACCGACCGGGGCAGCTGGACCCCGACGAGGTGACCGGGGCCGACGCCGGTGCCGATCAGGGCATGGGCGAGGCTGTTGGCCCGCCGGTTCAGGTCGCCATAGCTGATCCGGTCGTCCCCATGGGCAACGGCGATCGCGTCCGGGACCCGGTCCGCCTCGGCCTGGAACAGGGTCACCAGGCTGGGCGTCTCCACCCGGGCGGTGGTGTTCCAGGTCACCAGCAGCTGCCGCCGCTCGGCCGGGTCCAGGATGTCCACTCGGCTCAGCGGCCGCTGCGGGTCGCCGGTCACCGCGGTGAGGAACCGGACCAGCCGGGACGTCAACCGGGTCACCGAGGCCTGGTCGAACAGGTCGGTGCTGTAGGTGAGCACCCCCGTCAGATCGTCTTCGTCCTCGGTGAAGGCGAAGTGCAGGTCGAACCGGGAGGTCCTGGTCTCGAGGGGTTCGACCGCGGTGCGCAGGCCGGGCAGTTCCACCTCGCCGTCGGCGTTGTTCTGCATCACCACCATCACCTGGAACAGCGGGTGCCGGGCAGCCGAGCGCTCCGGGTTGAGCAGGTCCACCAAGCGCTCGAACGGCACGTCCTGGTTGCCGTAGGCGGCGAGGTCGGCCTCACGGACCCGGCTCACCAGCTCGGCGAAACCCGGATCACCCGAGGTGTCCGTCCGCAGCACCAGCGAGTTGATGAAGAAGCCCACCAGCTCGTCCAGCGCGTCGTCGGTACGGCCCGCGATCGGGGTGCCGAGCGGGATGTCGTTACCGGCACCCAGCTTGGTCAGCAGTCCGGCGACCGCGGCCTGCAGCACCATGAACGGCGTGGCCCCGGTCTCCCGGGCCAGGCTGATGATCCCTTGCCGCACTTCGGAGTTCAGTTCGAACCGGACGGCGTCACCGCCCTGGCTGGGCACCGCGGGACGGGGCCGGTCCACCGGGAGCGCCAGCTCCTCCGGCATTCCCGCCAGCCGTTCCCTCCAGTACCCGAGCTGCTGCGCGTACAGGCTGTCCGCGTCCTCCTCGGCGCCCAGCAGTTCCCGCTGCCACAGCGCGAAGTCCGCGTATTGCACCGGCAACGGCTCCCAACGCGGGGCCACACCGGCGCACCGGGCCTGGTACGCCACCGCCAGGTCCCGCGACAGTGGGGCTGCCGACCAACCGTCACTCGCGATGTGGTGCGCGACCACCAGCAGCACGTGTTCCCGCTCGCCCAGCGCGAACAACTCGGCCCGGATCGGCAGGTCGGCCGACAGGTCGAACCCGCGCGCCACCGACACGTCGATGGCCTGGCGCAGCTCCGCCTCGGCAAGCTCCCGCACCGGCAGCTCCAGCTCCACCCGGTCCCGCACCAGCTGGCACGGAACCCCTTCCACCGAGCCGAACACGGTCCGCAGGACCTCGTGCCGGGCGACCACGTCGTTGATCGCGGCGGTGAGAGCCGCCCGGTCCAGCAGGCCGGACATACGCAGTGCCACCGGCATCGCGTAGGAGGAGTCGCTGATCTGGCTGGCGATCCACAGGCGCTGCTGGGCGAAGGACAGCGGGACCACCTCGGGCCGCGGCATCGGGCGCAGCGGCGGCCGGGACCGGCCCGCGCGTGCCGCGGCGGTCGCCAGGCCTGCCGCCGTCGGCCTCTCGAACACCGCGCGGATCGGCAGTTCCACCCCCAGTGCCGAGCGAATCCGGCTGACCAGCCGGGTCGCCAGCAGGGAGTGCCCGCCGAGGTCGAAGAAGCTGTCGTCCACGCCGACCGAGGACAGCCCGAGCAGCTCGGCGAAGATCCCGCAGACGATCTCCTCCCGCGGGTCCCTGGCCACCCGGCCGCCGGTCTGCGCGGCGAGGTCCGGAGCGGGCAACGCGTTACGGTCGAGCTTCCCGTTGGCGCTCAGCGGCAGCTCGTTTAGCTGGACGAACGCGCCTGGCACCATGTAGTCCGGCAGCCGTTCCGCGAGGGCGCGCCGGACCATGCCGAGGTCGACGCCCCCCACCAGGTAGCCGACCAGGCGGCGCAGGCCGGCCGCATCGATGTCCACCCGGACCGCCGCGTCGGTGATACCGGGGACCGCGCGCAGCCCGGCCTCCACCTCACCCAGTTCGATCCGGTGACCGCGCACCTTGACCTGCTGGTCCTGGCGGCCGATGAACTCCAGCTGACCGTCCGGGAGCTGGACCACCCGGTCACCGGTGCGGTACATCCGGGCACCGCCGGCCGGGGCGTACGGGTCGGGCACGAAGGTGGTACTGGTCCGCGCGGGGTCACCGAGGTAGCCCTGCCCGACGACCAGGCCGCCCACGTACAGCTCACCGGGCACACCGGGCGGGACGGGCCGCAGGTCGTCGCCAAGCACGTACAGCCGGGAGTTGCGCACCGCGGTGCCGATCGGCACCCGATGCGGGGCGGTGGCGATCACCGCGTGCGTCACGTCGTCCGAGCACTCGGTGGGCCCGTACGCGTTGAGCAGCGGGATTCCCGGGTACCGGCTCAGCCACCGGGCACACAGCCCGGCGGGCAGCGCCTCCCCGGTGACCACCAGCCAGCGCAACGCGGAGAGCGCGGGCGCCTTGCCGTTTTCCCACTCCTCCAGCGCGGCGCGGAGCAGGGAGGGCACTACCTCGACCACGGACAGCCGCTCGGTCTCGGCCAGCGCGAACAGCGCGACCGGGTCCATCGCGATGTCCCGGCGGACCGTGCGCACCCGGCCGCCGACCACCAGCGCGGCCAGCATCTGCCACACCGAGATGTCGAAGGTCAACGGGGCGTTCTGCAGCACATCGTCCACATCGGACAGTCCGAGTTCCTCCACCTTGGCCAGCAGGTGGTTGACCATGCCTTGGCGGTGCACCATCGCGCCCTTGGGCTTCCCGGTCGAGCCGGAGGTGAAGATCACGTACGCCAGGTCGTCCGCCGTGGTCGCCACCGGGGTGAACCCGTCGTCGGCGATCTCCTCGTCCAGCCGCAGGGAGCCTTCGAACTCGTTGTCGGACAACAGGAAACGGATTCCATTGTCCCGGATCAGGGCCTCGTTGCGAACCTTGGGCGAGTTCGGGTCCAGCGGCACGTACGCCGCCCCGAGACCCCAGACCCCGAGGATCGCCGCGATGAACCGGACCCCCGGCTCGGCCAGCACGCCGACCAGATCACCCCGCCGGACACCGGCCGCCGCCAGCCGCAGCGAAACCGCGTCGGCCCGCCCGATCAGATCGGCGTAGGTGGTCTCCCCCTCGTCATCGGCCACGGCGACCACATCGGGCAGCCGCTGAGCCCAGTCGCGAACCTGGGTCACCACGTCGGTGAACGCGAAGCCCCGTGTCGTGCCGTCCCACCGTTGCCGCAGCCGTGCCGTCTCGGCCTCGTCCAGGATCTCGATCCGGCTCAGCGGCAGGCTTGGCTCGGCCACCACGGCCTCGATCAGCCGGATCAGGCGCTCGGCGATGCCGCGCACCGTGTCCCGGTCGAACAGATCGGTGCTGTACCGGATGAAGGCGGCCATGCCCTCTTCGACGTCCTCGTCGAACTCGAAGTGCAGGTCGAGGTCGGCGGCGCCGGTGTCAAGCAGCTCGGCAGTGCTCTCCAGGCCGGGCAGACGCACCTCGGCGGTGGCGTTGTTCTGGAGCACCACCATCACCTGGAACAGCGGATGCCGCGCGGCAGCCCGCTCCGGATTGACCAGGTCAACCAGTCGCTCGAAGGGCATGTCCTGGTTGCCGTACGCGCCAAGGTCGGCCTCACGGACCCGGCTCACCAGTTCAGCGAAGGCGGGGTCACCGGAGGTGTCGGTGCGCAGCACCAGCGAGTTGAGGAAGAACCCGATCAGCTCGTCCAGCGCGTCGTCGGTGCGGCCTGCGATCGGGGTCCCCAGCGGGATGTCGTTACCGGCGCCCAGCTTGGTCAGCAGGCTGGCCACCGCGGCCTGTAACACCATGAACATGCTGGCCTTGGCCTGCCTGGCGAGTGCGACCAACCCACGGTGGGTCTCGGTACCAAGGGTGAACCGGTAGGTGTCGCCCTGATAAGAGGGCACGTCCCGGCGGGGCCGGTCCACCCGCAGCGGCAACTCCTCCGGCAGGTCCGCCAGCCGGCCGCGCCAGAAGTCCAGCTGCCGGCTGAACAGGCTCTCCGGGTCCTGCTCGGTGCCAAGCAGTTCTCGCTGCCACAGCGTGTAATCCACGTACTGCACCGGCAACGGCTGCCAGCTCGGGGCCTCACCGGCGCGCCGGGCCTGGTAGGCACGGGCGAGGTCACCGGACAGCGGGACCGAGGACCAGCCGTCGCTGACGATGTGGTGCGCCACCATCAACAGCACGTGCTCGTTCTCGCCCAGCACGAACAGCTTGGCGCGCATCGGCACGTCCACCGCGAGGTCGAAGCCCTGGCTCACCGAGACTTCCACGGCGGCCCGAAGGTCGGGTTCGGACACCTCGATCACCTGAAGTGGCACGGCCACCCGGTCCCGCACCACCTGGCACGGCACCCCGTCCACCTCGACGAACACCGTCCGCAGCATCTCGTGTCTGCCGACCAGGTCGTCGAGCGCCTGTTGCAGCGCGGACCGGTCCAGTTCGCCGGACAGCCGGAGCAGCACTGGGATGTTGTAGGTCGCGTTGGCGCCTTCCAGCCGGTTGAGGAACCACAGCCGCTGCTGGGCGTAGGACAGCGGAATGGTGTCCGGACGGTCCATCTGGCGCAGCTTCGCCCGGTTCGGCGCGTCCCGGTCCAGCAGCTGGGCCAGTGCGACCGGGGTGCTCGACTCGAACAGGTCACGCACCTCCAGCTCGGCGGCCAGCGTGGACCTGACCCGGCTGATCAACCGGGTGGCCAGCAGCGAGTGTCCGCCGTTCTCGAAGAAGTTGTCGTCGATGCCAACCTTGGCAACGCCGAGTACCTCGCCGAACAGGGCGCACAGGATCTCCTCCTGCGGGTTGCGCGGGGCCCGGTACGGGGTGGTCGACGTCCCCTTCCCGGCGGCAAGGATGGGCGCGGCACGGCGGCTTGCCCGGCGCGGAGCGGTCACCGCGATCGTGCTGACCGGAAGGTCCGGCTCGGCGACGGCGGCCCCGATCAGCTTGGCCAGTTCCGCACCGAGGTGTTCGACCGTGTCCCGGTCGAACACGTCCACGCTGTACTCGATGCTGATCTCAAGGCCGGCCTCGGCTCCGTCCTCGGCGAAGGTTTCGGTGCATTCAAGGGACAGGTCGAACTTGCAGGTGCCGTTGCCGATCCGGCGCAGGCTGGTGACCAGTCCCGGCATCACCGGGTCGCTCTGCTGTGCGCTCTGCACCGCGATGACCACCTGCACCGGCTGCTGGCGGGACCGCGAGCGCACCGGGTTGATGCTGTCCACCAGCTGTTCCAGCGGCACGTCCTGGTTGTCGTATACCGACAGGTCCGCCTCGCGCACCCGCGCCAGCAGCTCAAGGAAGCTCGGGTCCCCGGACAGGTCGGTGCGCAGCACCAGGGTGTTGATGAACAACCCGACCAGGTCCAGCAGCGCCTCGTCGGTGCGACCGGCAACCGGAGTGCCGATCGGGATGTCCTCGCCCGCACCCATCTTGCCCAGCAGCAGCGACACACCGGCCTGCACCAACATGAACACCGAACTGCCGGTGACCCTGGCCAGTTGGACCAGGTCGTGGTGCAGCCGCGGTTCGATCATGCACACGACCGTGTCACCGCGGTGGGTGGGCTTTTCCGGGTGCGGCCGGTCGGTCGGCAGCTCCAGCCGCTGCGGCATCCCGGCCAGCGTCGCCCGCCAGTACGTCAGCTGTTCGGCGAGGACGCTGTCGGGGTCCTCGGCACTGCCCAACAGTTCGGCCTGCCAGCGGGTGTAGTCGGTGTAGCGGACCGGGGGCGGCCCCCAGCCCGGCTCGCGCCCCTCGACGCGGGCGGCGTAGGCGATGCCGATGTCGCGTACCAGCGGCGCCACCGACCAGCCGTCCGCGGCAACGTGGTGCACGACGCCGAGCATCACGTGCTCCTGAGGACCGAGCACGAACAGCTGGAACCGGAAGGGCAGCTCTGCGGTGAGGTCGAAGCCGAGCTTGGCATCGGCGTCCACCAGTTCGGCCAGCTGCTCCTCGGTGACCTCGGTCTCCAGCGGAACCGGCCTGGCCTCCTCGAGAGGCAGGATCTTCTGGTAGGGAACGCCTTCCACCTCGGGCAGGACCGTGCGCAGCGTCTCGTGCCGCTCGACGGTGTCGGTCAGCGCCTGCCACAGAGCCTTGCGGTTCAGGTCGCCGGACATCCGGGTGACCGTGACGATGTTGTACGTGCCGACCCGGCCCTCAAGCTGGTTGAGGAACCACAACCTGTGCTGCACCGAGGAGACCGGCACGTTGTTGGCCGCCTCCGTCGCCCGGACCAGCGGTGGCCGGGCACGGCGCGGTCCGGTGGTCAGGGCGGCCAGCTCGGCCACCGTGGGTGCGTTGAAGACCTCCTTGATGGACAGGGTGACGCCCATCGCGTGCTGGACGCGGTTGACCAGGGTGGTGGCCAGCAGCGACTCGCCACCGAGGTCGAAGAAGCTGTCGTCGATGCCCACTTTGGACAGACCGAGCACCTCGGCGAACACCGCGCACAGCACCTCTTCGCGCGGGTTGCGGGGGCCGCGGCCGATAAGTCCGAGCAGATCTGGCGCGGGCAGCGCCTTGTGGTCGACCTTTCCGTTGGGGGTCAACGGCAACGCGTCCAGCACCACGAACGCGGCAGGCACCATGTAGCGGGGTAGGGTCCTGACCAGTTCCTCGGTCAGCGCCTCCGGCTCGGCCTTGCCTGCCACGTAGGCGACCAGTTGCGGCTGGCCCGAAGAGGCCTGCTTGACCTCGACCGCGGCGTCGGTGATGCCGTCAACGGCCCGCAGCGCGGCCTCGATCTCACCGAGCTCGATCCGGTGCCCGCGTACCTTGACCTGGCGGTCCCTGCGCTCCAGGAACTCCAGTTGGCCGTCGGCGCGGCGGACCACCCGGTCACCGGTGCGGTACATCCGGGCGCCCGGGCGGGTCGAGTGGGGGTCGGCCACGAAGGTGGCTGCCGTGCGGGCGGCATCGGCCAGGTAACCACGCCCGACACCGGTTCCGGCCACGTACAGCTCACCAGGGACGCCTAACGGCACCGGCCGCAGTTCTTGGCCCAGCACATACAACTGGGTGTTGCGCACGGCGCGACCGATTGGCACTCGGACCGGGCCGACCTCGTCGGTGGCGGTGATCACGGCGTGGGTGACGTCGTCGGAGCACTCGGTGGGACCGTAGGCGTTGACCAGTGGGATATCGGGGAACAGGGCGAACCAGCGCGTGCACAGGTCCGGCGGCATCGCCTCGCCGGTGACCACCAGGTGGTGCAAGGCCGACAGGTCCGGCACGGGATTGCCGGCGTCCCATGATTCCAGGGCTGTCCGCAGCAACGAGGGCACGACTTCGAGCACGGTGACCCGCTGCTCGGTGACCCGGCCGAACAACTCCACCGGATCGGCGGCGGTGGATCGGGACACCACGACCACCCGGCCGCCGGAGACCAGCGGGACGAGCATCTGCCACACCGAGATGTCGAAGGTCAGCGGGGCGTTCTGCACCAGGACGTCCACTTCGGACATTCCCAGATCCTCCACCTTGGCCAGCAGGTGGTTGGCCATCCCCTCGCGGTGCACCATCGCACCCTTGGGGCGGCCGGTGGAACCGGAGGTGTAGATGACGTAAGCCAGGTCCTCGGGCGCGGCGGCGGGCGGGGTGAACGCCGCCGCCTCCTCCTCGACGTCGTCCAGTTCCAGCACCGTGATCTCGCCGAACCCGGTGGCCTGCTCCCGGTACTCCGGGTCCACCAGGAGGATGGCGCTGCCGCTGTCGGCGAGCACCCCGGCGTTGCGAGAGGAAGGCGCGTTGGGGTCGAGCGGGAGGTACGCGCCCCCGGCGCCGAGCACTCCGAGGACGGCGGAGACGAATCGGCAACCGGGATCTGCCAGCACCGCCACCAGTGTGTCGGCCCGGACACCGGCCGCCAGCAGGCGCCGGGACAGCGCGGTCGAACGGTCGGCCAGCCGTCGATAGGTGAGGGACTCGGTGTCGTCGAACACGGCCACCGCCTCGGGCCGCTCCTGTGCGGTCTGCCGGACCCGCTCCACCACACCGGGGAAGTCCAGCGGCTTGGCCGTGTCGTTGTGGTCCATCAGCAACTGCCGGCGCTCTTGCTCACCGACGACGTCCAGCTTGCCCAGCGGCAGGTCGGCCTCGGCCGAAGCGAAGGCGTCGAGGAAGCCCAGCAACCGGTCCAGGTGCGCGGTGAGTTCCTCCAGGCTGTAGAGCGAGGAGTTACCGTCGAACGCGACGTAGAGGCCGCCGTTCTCGGCGTGGTAAACGGTGATCGTCAGGTCGTCGCTCGGGGCCGTCGACACGTTCTTGGTGAAGCCCTGGAATGGTCCGAACTGCATCTGCTCGAAGAAGGACACCACGTTCAGCTCGGGACCGAACGGCCTGCGGTCGGCGGCGGCCAGACCCATCATGGCCCGCACGTCACGGCCGCGGAAGCGCTGGTGCCGCAGCGTGCTGCCGACCTCCTTGCCCGCGCTGGCGAGCAGTTCGGCGCGGGACATGTCCGGCCGGATGGTCAGCGGCAGCGGCAGCACATTGGCGCGCATCCCCGGCACCTTGCCGGCCAGTTTGCCGGGGCGTACCGCCACCGGAAGGGAAAGCAGCACCTGGCTGGAGTCGGTCATCCGGTGCACGTACGCCGCGGTGGCCGCGATGATGAAGGTGGGCCAGGTGGTCCGCGCCTCCCATGCCAGCTCGCGCAGTCGCTCCAAAGTGGACGCACTGACCCGGCCACTGCACCGGACGAAGTCGTTCACCGGCTCTGCGGTCCGGCCGGACACGCTGGTCAGCTCGGGAGCCTCGGCGAACCGACCGGCCCAGAACTCCTTGTCCCGCTCGAACTGTGAGGACGCGCGGTAGGCCGTCTCCTCGGCGAGCAGCTCGGCCAGCGGCGGGAAGGCACCGTCCTGAGTGGACTTTCCCTCGACCAGCGCCGTGTAGATCTCGGCCACCCTGCGGGCGAACAGCGCCTCGCTGAATCCGTCCCACAGAATGTGGTGCGCGCGGACGTAGAAGAAGAACAGCCCCGTCTCGACCCTCAGCAGCGCCAGGCCGAACAACGGCGGGGCGGTCAGGTCGACCGGACGGGCGACGTCGGCGGACATCCACGCCCGACCGGCCGCGGCCGGGTCCGGCTCGTCGCTGACATCCAGCACCGGGAACGGCCAGCCGTCGAAGGGTTCCACGAACTGCCGAAGTTCGCCGTCGACGGACTCGAAGCGGACCCGCAGGCACTCGGCCTCGATGACCGCCTGCCGCGTCGCGGACTCGAACAACCCGACGTCCACCGGGCCGTGGATCTCGTAGCACTCGGCGATGTTCCAGATCGGGTTGGCCGGGTCCAGTTGCTGGGCATACCAGATCTCGCTCTGGGCCGCGGACAGCGGAAGTCCCGCCCGGTGCAACTCAGCCATGCTCACGCACTCCTTCGAAAGTGAGATCCAGGGCCGACTCGGACCCGTACGTTTCCTGCACCCAGGAATCGCGGTAGACAGTGTCCAGATAACGCTCACCGAAGTCAGGGGCGATCGCCACGGCCGCCTCGGTGGGGCCGAGCGGGTTGGCCGACAACCACTTCAGTGCCCCGCTGATCACCGTTCCGGTGGACCCGCCGAACAGGAAGCCTTGGCGGGCCAGCCGTCGACAGGTACGCACCGTGTCCGGCTCGGGCACCATCACCACATTGTCCACAAAGGACGAGTCGTAAAGCGGTGGCAATACCCCGGCGCCGACGCCCGGGATCAGCCGCGGAGCAGGCGGGCCACCGAAGGTCACCGAACCGACGGTGTCGACCCCGACCAGGGTGGTGTCCGGCTTGTGTTCGCGGAAGTACTGGGCGCAGCCCATCAGGGTGCCGGTGGTGCCGGCACCGATGAACAACACCTGAACGTCCGGGAACTGCTTGAGGATGGCCGGGGCGGTCTGCTGATAGTGCGCCAGGCTGTTGTTCGGGTTGCGGTACTGGTTGAGCCAGACGAACCGGTCGTCCCGTGCGCACAGGCTGTCCACGAACGCCAGCCGCGCGCCGAGGAACCCGGTGTCGGGCAACGGTTCGGAGATCGTGTGCACCTTGCTGCCGTAGGCTTCCATCAGCTGTTTGGTCACCGCGTTGCACCGGGAGTCGGTGACGCACAGGAACTGATAGCCCTTGCTCGCGGCGATCATGCTCAGCGCGATGCCCAGGTTGCCGGACGAGGACTCGACCAGGATGGATCCGGGTCGCAGCAGGCCCTCCCGCTCGGCCGCGGTGACCATCTCCGCCGCGGCCTTCAGCTTGATCGAGCCTGCCAGGTTGAGACCCTCGCACTTGAGGTAGAGCGAATGCCCGACGAGTTCGCCAAGGTCGACGTAGAGGTCGTCCTCGATGAACTCGTGTGGAGCGGAAATGATAGGCACACCGACCTCCAGGTCAGGAACGGTCCGCGCGCGGAGCGCGCTTTCCGTAGCGGGAGAGCTCGTGGAAGAAGTCCTCGACCACGGCCAGTTCCCCCGCCACGCGCACCTCGTCGTGAACGTGCAGGCCGACAGCCAGATCGAGCACGCCGAGTCCGAACGGGGAGAACACGATCGGCCGGTCCGCCGGCAGTTCGGCCTGGCCGTTCATCACCTGGCACAACGTGGCGTGCACGAAGTCCCGGTTGCCGCTGGCCTGCTCGGCCAGGTGCGGCGAGGTGTCGGCCTTGAGGCAGTGCTCCACGTCGTCGAGTACGTTCGTGGCCGACAGGATGATCTCCGGGCTCAGGTCCCGCAGCGACAGGTGCAGCACGAGTGGGTTGTGCGAGAACAGTTCGGGATCGAGCACGTGCGGCTTGCCCGCCGTGGTGGTGAACACCACCACGTCCGAGTCGCGGATCAGGTCCTCGGCGCTCGAGGCCACCGTGACCTCGACATCGGGGGCCGCCCCGGCGAGGTAGCCGCGGAACCCTTCGGCATGCTCGGCCGACAGGTCGTGCACGGCCACCGAGTCGAAGCTCCAGTCGGTACCGGCGAGATAGGTGTGCACGTAGCGGGCGATGAGGCCGGTACCGATGAACCCCAGCCGGCGCGGCCGGTCGCGGCCGCGGGTCAGCCAGTCGGCGGCCAGCGCCGCGGAGGCCGCCGTCCGTGCCGCACTGATGATCGAGGTTTCCAGGCAGGCGAACGGGTATCCGGTGAGGTGGTCGTTGAGTACCAGCACCCCCGACGCCCTCGGCAGGCCGGCCGACACGTTCGTCGGGAAGCTGGAGATCCACTTCAGCCCGTCCACCCTGGCCGTGCCACCCAGCGAGGCGGGCAGCGCGATGATCCGTGCCGACGGCCGGTCGGGGAAGCGCAGGAAGTAGGAGGGCGGGTTCACCGTGTCGCCCGCACCGTGTGTGCGGTAGGCGGCCTCGACCAGCTCCACCACGCGCTTCTCGTTGCCTGACAACGCACGCTGGACTTGAGCACCGGAGATCACGGCGAAACTCGGTGCGGTAACGGTCTCGGACATGCACAACCCCCAAAGGCATTGGCAAAACGGTGGTTCCCGACATGACTTACTGATTTCCCCGCAGCAGCAAGGGAAGAAGACTGAAGCAACCGAAACTTCTCGGTGCGGCGATGTCCACCGTAGCCAACGACGGACCGCGATCGCCAGTTGTCAGTGACTGACTGTCCTTGCGCAAACATCGTTTGCGCGAGGACAGTGGTTGCTGTACATAGGCGGGTGCCGTGCCTGAGTATCGAACGGTATTCCTTACACCGAAAAGTCTTGGGGGGCATATGGACATCGCCATCCGGGCGGAGGGGCTGCGCAAGCGCTACGGCGGGCACGAGGCAGTACGCGGGGTGGACCTCTCCGTCCCACCGGGAACAGTGCTGGGTCTGCTCGGTCCCAACGGAGCGGGTAAGACCAGCATCGTCCGTATCCTGGCCACGCTCCAGAAACCGGACGCCGGGCACGCGGTGGTGGCCGGTTTCGACACGGTCACCCACCCCCAGCAGGTGCGCGCCCGGATCGGTCTTGCCGGCCAGTACGCGGCGGTGGACAACCAGCTCACCGGCCGGGAAAACCTGGTATTACTGGGAATTCTGCTCGGGCTCGGCCGGCGCGGGGCGCGCGGGCGGGCCGACGAGCTGCTGCACCGGTTCGAACTGACCGGCAAGGCCGACCGGCTGGTGGCCACCTACTCCGGCGGCCTGCGCCGAAGGCTGGACCTGGCCACCTGCCTGATCGCCACGCCGCCCGTGGTTTTCCTGGACGAACCGACGACCGGGCTGGACCCGGCCAGCCGGCAGGTGTTGTGGGAGCTGGTCCGCGAGCAGGTGTCAACCGGCACCACCATCCTGCTGACCACCCAGTACCTGGAGGAGGCCGACCAGTTGGCGGATCGGATCGCGATGCTGGCCGGGGGTGAGGTGATCGCGGAGGGCACCGCGGACATGCTCAAGACGAAGATCGGCGGCGCGCGTCTGGAGTTTTCGTTGGCACGGTTCGAAGACGTCGCCGCGGCGGTGACCGCGCTGGCCGGGGTAGCCACCGAGTCCCCCTGCACTGTGGACGGACGCCAGATGACAGTTCAGTTGACCAGCGGGTTCGGGGTGATCGCCGCCGCGGCCACGGCGCTGGAGTCGGCGGGACTGGACGTGATCGACTTCGGAGTGCGTCGCCCGTCCCTCGACGAGGTGTTCCTGGCTCTGACCGGTGAAGGTGGTGCCCGATGAAGGTCACGGCGATGACGCTGCGGCACCTGCTGCACCTGCTGCGGAACCCGGGGAAGATCCTCGGCGTCACACTGATGCCGGTGAGCATGGTGTTCGTACTGGGTTACATGTTCAGCAACGCCATCACCCTCAGCGGTGGCGGGAAGTACCTGGACTACATGATGGCCGGAATCACTGTCCAAG
Source organism: Amycolatopsis coloradensis (assembly GCF_001953865.1). Lineage (GTDB taxonomy): Bacteria > Actinomycetota > Actinomycetes > Mycobacteriales > Pseudonocardiaceae > Amycolatopsis > Amycolatopsis coloradensis. Next base: position 19,195 of record NZ_MQUQ01000011.1, on the reverse strand, counting down.
TAGGACTACAGTGCCTCGGCGCCACGGCCGTGTCGGTGGCTTCGGAGCTGCGCAACGGCCTGGTCGACCGGTTCCGCTCATTACCGGTGCCCCGGATCAGCATCCTGCTCGCGCAGGCCCTGGCCAACCTGGCGCTCGCCGTGCTCGGTATGACCATCGCCGCCGTGGCCGGCCTTCTGCTGGGTTGGCGGTTGCACGGGGATTTCACGGCCGCCGTCGCCGGATTCGGCGTACTGCTGCTGTACAGCTTCGCCATGGTTTGGCTGGGCTTGCTGCTGGGGCTGCTCGTGGGCAACCACGACGCCATCTCCGCGCTCTCGGCTCTGGTGCTGGTCACTGGTTCGTTCCTGTCCAGCGCCTTCGTTCCGGTACAAGGACTGCCGTGGTGGTTACGCACCCTCGTGGAGTGGAATCCGGTCAGCTCGGTGGTGACGACCTGCCGTCTGCTGTGGGGAAACCCGGTGGCCGGCGGCGGAACGAGCCTGCCGGCGGCCCATCCGGCGCAGGTGGCGGTGGGCACCCTGATCGTGGCGCTGGCGGCGGCGATCCCGCTCAGCGTCCGGGCGTACCAACGAGCAGTGGCGAGTTGAGCTGGTGAATCCGCGGGGTCGGCGATGACGTCACCGACCCCGTTCGGGTACCGCACCGCGCTTGTCACTTGACGAACTCCGCGCGGACCTTGGGTGGCCAGACCCCCGTGGTGAACATTCCCAGGCTGTAGGCACGGGAGATCAACGCCGGCCGGTTGGCCGCTTCGAGCGCGCGCAACATGTGACGCACGTGGTACTCCACCCCCTGCCGGCTCAGGTACAACTGTGAACCCAGTTCCACCACGGAGATCCCGGCCGCGATGCCCTCCAGGATACGGGTTTCCAGGTCGCTGAGCCGCCGCCCCGGTTCGGCCTGCTCCGGCCGCCCCTTGACCGTCTGCTCCGGGAATCGCCGCCCGCGGACCTCCCCGAAACGGCGGTTCAGTTGGCGCAACAGCTCGGAGTTCTTCTCCAGGACCCGCAACTGCTCGTCGAAGAGGGCCACGCCCGCGCTGGAACGCTCGACCAGCCCGCGGGGCAGGTCGTCGGTCCGGCCAGTTGTGCCGGAGTCATCGCGTTCGGACACCACAGATCACCTTTGCCTTCCTGGCAGCGAAAAACGCACCCACGAAACCGGGTACGGTGCAGAATCTCTTTCCCCCCAACGATCGTATGAACGCCGATGGTGGTCGGTCAACGCGAAGGAGCCGGGATCGGGAAATACTGTGGTCACGGAATAGGGCGGAAGGGTTCCCGCGAACGGTTGGTACGGCATCGAATGGGCCAACCTCGACATGACGCTACTCACACCGCGTTGACATCGGGAGCGAGCGCACGCAACGCATCGTCCAAACCGGATCGCCCGGACACGCCCAGCTTCCGGTAGACACGGGTAAGGTGCTTCTCCACCGTGCGGGACCTGACCCCCAGTACTTCCGCGATGTCCTGGTTCGTCCGGCCGGTGACGGCGAGCACCGCCACACGATGTTCGGCACCGGTCAGCGGCCTGGAGTCCGTGGCAGGCCCGGCCTGGCTCCCTTGTTCCGGCAGCAGGGTAGCGCCGCACTCGGCCGCGAGCAGGTTCCCGCGGCGCAGGAGTTCGGCCGCGTCCGCCTGCCCGTCGGCCCGCAGCCGATTGCCCAGCGACAGGCAGGCTCTCGCCAGTTCCAGTGCGTTGGGCGAACCGCCGAGCACCTCGACGGCCTCCCTCAGCAACTTCACGCCGGTCTCCCCCGACTCCATGCCGCCCCGGATCCGCAGCGCCCGCCCGATGGCCGTCGGGGCGCCCCACCGCTCCGCCAGCACTAGTTCCTCGTCGATCAGTTCACTGGCGTCACCGGTCTGACCGAGCTTGAGGTGATGGGCCGCGGCCCAGCTGCGCCAGGGCAGCACGGCGGGATTGCGCCAGCCGAGCCGCTCCACCATCCGCCCGCAGTCACGCAGGTGCCGGATCGCCTCGGTGCTGTTGCCCTGTCCTGCCGCCTGCGCCCCGGCGGCCAACGACTTCGTCAGCGCCGTGTGCGGATCATTGTCGGCGGGAAAGTACATCGTGGATATTCGGCCGATCAGCTCCGGGTCGGGCACCGCCGACTCGTGGATGATCGAGGCCAGCACCCCGACCAGCAGGAGGTCCCCGCCGATCCACTCCGGGTCGAGCAGCTCCAGCGCCTCGGTGATCAGCGGTACCGCCGCGGCCACCCGGCCGAGGCCGCACATCGCCCGCGCCAGCTCGGCGCAGGCGATCGCACGGGACACCGGCGCCTGCTGCTTGCCCGACTCGGACACGGACAACTCGAGCCAGGAACACACGGCCGGGGCCCTGTCGGCCGCCAGCAAGGCGGTGACCACCAGTGGCGTGGCCGTGTGCGCATGGTCCGGACTCGCCGGCTCGCGGTCGAGGATCCGGGTACCGAGCCGGGCCACCTCGACCGCGGTGAGGCGGCCGGTCAGCATGCCGGCGTACAGCAGGGTGGCGGTCAGTTCCCGGCCGCTCCGCGTGTCCATCGGTGGCCGGTCACCGAACTCGCCCAGCCGGTCCACCGCTTCGTCGAGGCGGCCAGGATCGAACTGTGACGCGTGCCGTAACCGCGCCTCCAGCCGCAGCGCCGCTTCCCGGTCCGCGCCGCGCAGGCGTTCGGGCTCACCGTGTTCACCCGCGATCCGGCGGACCTGTTCGACCGTTCGACTCGAGGTCCGACCCAGCGCCAGCAGCCCGATCGAGGCCGCTGCCCTGGCGCGCCCTGCGGGCGTGTCGAGCAGGTGGGTTGCCTGTAGCGCATGCCGCATCGCGGCACCGGTGTCGAATCCCTGTTCCGCGTTCGCCAGGCCCATCAGCAGCTCGGCCCGGCCGGGGCCCTCCGGCCCGCAGGCCAGCAGGGCCCGCCGCAGGTATCGGGCCGCTGACTCGGGATCTCCCCGGCGCAGCGCGGAATCCGCCGCCGAGCGGAGCACATCGGTGGTCCAGTCCTCCTGCGGCGCGGTCACCGCCAGCAGATGTGCGGCCACCCGCTCGGCCGGGTGGCCGCCCTGGTACAGCAGGGCGGCCACCTTGGTGTGTAACCGTTCCACCTCGGCGACGCTGGCGGAGTGTTCGACGGCGGCACCGACCGCGTGGTGGCTGAACCGAAGGCGTGGCTCGTCGGTGAGCAACCCGGCCCGGCGAAGCAGCCGGATAGCTTCGGTCCGCCCGGCCGGGTCCAGGTCGCACAACCGGTCGAGCAGTTCCGGGTCGGCGTCCTGCCCCAGCACCAGCACGGCCTGGCACAGCCGTCGCACGTGTTCGGGGTACGTCTGGAGGCAGGACAGGAAGCGGTGCGACAGTGCGGGCGGCCGCAGCGCACGGATCCGCGCGGCCTCCTCCGCGACCGGCCGGTGGCCTGCGGCGGCGGCGGCCAGCAGGGTCGCCTTGAGTACCATCGGGTTCCCACCGGAGGCCTCGTGGCAGGCGAGAACGAACTCCTCCTGCACCGGCCCGTCGAAATGTGCCTCCACGAGCAGCCGACAGGCCGGTACGGACAGACCGGACGGCCGCAGCCACCCGGTCGCGAGGTCGGTGACCGCTCGTGCCAGGGGCAGCTCGGTCTGGGGGTCGCCGTCTCTGACGGTCACCACCAGCACGGCTCTGGTTCCGTCGAGTCTTCGCGCCAGCTGTCCCAGCCAGCGCTGCGAGGGCTGATCGGCCGCGTGCACGTTGTCCACCAGCACCAGCAACGGCTGCCGATCGCTCGTCAATTCCACCGGATCCGGTATTTCGGGCCGCTCGCACGGCATGGCGCCGATCCGGTCCTTCACCGACGGGGGCCGGCCGGAGAGCCCCTGAGGTTTCGCCGGGTCCAAGAGCTGACGCACGACACCGAACGGGAAACGCTGTTCGGACACCGCCCCACTCGCCCGCAGCACCCTGGCACCGTGCTCGGTGGCCAGTGGTGGCAACGCGTCGAGGAAGGCGGACTTCCCGTTACCGACCGGGCCACCGACCACCAGCAGCGAACCCCGGCCGGCGCGGGCATGCCGCAACGCCTCGGACACCTGGCTCAGTTCGGTCTCACGTTCCAGCAACAACCTGTTTCGTCCCCTTCAGTCGTGCCGTGGCGGCAGCACGCGCGGCACGGCCCGGTCGGAGCGCCTCTCACCCCACTCGCCGCGGCGTCGTCGCCGGTAGGCCGTGGTCTCGCCGTGTACCGGCGAGAGCAGCCGCCTGGCCCGGACCGTGGCCCCGACCGCGCCCCACCGCGCGGCGAGCCGGTGTTCCTCGGTGATCAGCCGGACGGCCTCGTCACCGGCGCCGCGGTTCCATTTGGCCGTGGCCAGCGCGGCGCGCCAGGGCACTGCGGCCGGATTGTGCACACCGGCCGAGAGCAACCGGCGCCCGCACTCGCTCAGCTGGGCGTCCGCCGTCTCGGCAGCACCGCGCCGCAGGTTCAGCACTCCCTTGGCCAGCAACCACTGCGGCCACAGCACACCGTCCTCGGTCCCACTGGGCACCGGCCCATCCAGAGATCGGGCGGCCAGTTCGGTTTCGTCCAGCCGCAGATGCAGTCGCGCCCACGCCAATCGGAGCACCAGCGCGAACCTGGGGTGCCAGGAATCATCGGGCATGAGGCGGCTGGCACGGTCGAGATCGTCGGCGGCCCCGTCGGTCCGTCCCCGCCGCAGGTCGACCCCGGCTCGCGTGGCCAAAGCCAGGGCGACGGCCGCGTCGGCACCGGGCCGCAGGGCGTCGGTCACCACTGAGTCGAGCCCGGCCACGGCCTCATCCAGGTCGTCGGTCAGGCAGAGCGCGAAGCAGGCAAGGATCCTCGGCACGAACGGCGGCGTGTCCGGGCTCACGCCGATCCGGGCCAGCTCCCGTACCCGCTCGATGTCTTCACCGCCCAACGACAACTGCCAAGCCCTCACCCCGGCCTCGGCGGGATGAGGCGGGCCGGGGGCAACCTCGCACACCGGTTGCTCCGCCCACTCGTGCTTTCCCTCGTCGGTCAGCCGGTGCAACGCGGACAGCGCCGCGCCCCCACCGGAACCGGAGTCCATCCGCCCGAGCGGCGCCCTGGTCAGCCGGTGCACCAACGTCAGATCCCCGCGCGCCAGCAACAGATCCGCGGCCTGGACACGCAGTTCGTCCACCTCGGCCCCGCCGGGGCTCCTGATCACCTCGCCCAGATTGCGGCCGCTGGCCCGTGGGGCGTGATGCAGCTGCGCCGCACCGAGTTCGATCCGGACCTGTGCCCGACTTACGGCATCCATCGGCTCGGCCAATGCCCGCTGGAGGTACTTCACCGCCGTCGCCGGATCTCCGCCGGCGTGGCTGGCCGCCGCCGCGTCGCGCAGCACGGCCACCGACCACGGCGCCCCATGCACCCGCACCCAAAGCAGCATCTCGGCCAGAGCCTCGTCGGGAATCGCCGCCAGCCAGCCGGCTTCGACCGCCCGGAGGTGGAGCTTCTCCCTCGCCGCGGTGGACATAACGGCCAGCAGCCGCTCGGCGGCGACCGGATCGGCGAGTTCGGGCCGCTCGTCGCCAGTGACCAGCCCAGCGGCCCGCAACCGCACCAGGGCTAGCGAGCCGGACCCGTCGCGGAACCCGGCCACCCGGCACACGAGGTCGTAGCCGAGTTGCCCGCCGCACACCGCGATGGCCCGGACCAGGTCCACCAGGTCCCCGGGCAGGACCTCCACCATGCGCACGAACAGGTTCCCGGTCTCCTCGGCCGCCACCGCCCGCAACCGCGTCCGGTCCGCCGCCCGCAACCCGGTCAGCGCGAACTGCTCGGTGACCGCGCGCAGAACGGTGGGGCACCCGCGGGTGACCGTGTGCACCGCCAAGACGGTCTCCTCGTCGACGCCAGGCCCGTACCTGGCGGCCAGCGTCGCCCGCACCCCGTCCAAGGACAGAACGGCGGTGGTGAGGACCTCGCCGCCGGCGTTGCAGGTATCCACCAGTTCCCGCAGCGCCACCTGCTGCCCGGTGCTGACCGGGAACGCCGGGCTCCGCGCCGCGAGCAGCAACAGCACCGGCAGTTCGCTGAAACATCTAGCCATCAGGTGCAGTCGGCAGAGCGACTCGAAGTCGGCGAACTGGACGTCGTCCACGGTGACGAGCAGGGGGCCGGTGGCGGCCCGCATCGGCTCGGCCAGCTGGCTCAGCACACCCCAAGCCGACCCGGTTTCGGTGAGCGAGCCCTGGGCCGCCGCGACAGGAATGCCCTTTTCGCCTGCCCGGTCGGTCAACCAGCGCAGCAGCGCGCTGCGCCCGGATCCCGGCGGCCCCTCCACCATCGTCACGGTGGACCGTCCGGCCCGCAACGACTTCAGCTGACGTAGCAGCACTTCGAAGTGCGCTTCCCGCTCGATCAGTGGTTCCGCCACCGCACGGCCGTGCCGGCCGGTCATGGGCTCTCCCCCGCCACGGCGCCCAGCCCTTCGACCAATTCGGGCCGCCCGGTCACGCCGAGCTTGCGGTAGGTGTTGGTCAGGTGGATCTCCACGGTTCGCAGCGAGACGAACAGCTCCTCGGCGATCCGCCGGTTGCTGACACCGCCGGCGGCCATCGCCGCGATCCGGCGCTCGCTCCCGGTCAACGTGTCCGCCGCGGCCCTGGACGATCGGTACGCCCGTCCGCCCGCCGCGACCAGGAGCCGTTGCGCCGGCGCCACGATCCTCCGCGATCCGCTGCGGTTGGCCAGGTCGATGGCGTGGCGCGCGTGCTGTCGAGTTCCCTTCGTGTCCCCCGTCCGCAGCAGGGCGAGGCCGAGGCGATACTCGGCCCTGGCCAGCACCAGCGGGGCCGGCGCGGTCCCCAGCACGTCCACCGCTCCGGTCAGCAACTCGACCGCCGTCAGTCCACTTGCGACAGTTCCCCGCGCCAGCAGGCCCATTCCGATCAGCCGTGCGGTCGGCCAGCGGTGGAACTGCTCGCCGACCCGCTCGATCACCCCGTCGGCCGCGGCGAGATCCCCCTCATCCACCAGCGCCTCGACCGCGTCGCTCCACCACGGGACGGAGGCCGGATTCCGGTTGCCCACTTCGGACAGACTCCGCTCGCAGGCACGCAGCAGCCGCAGTGCCCCGGTACGGTCATCGCGCGCCAGCCGCGCTCTGGCCCGGACCAGCAGGAAGGTGCTCCACTCCCAGACCGAGTCGGCGAGCCGGTCCCGGTCGACGCCGTCGAGCAGGCTGTCCGCCCGGTCGGCCTGCCCGGTCTCGACCATCACGGCGGCCTGGGCCATGGCCGCGAGAGCCGGGGCCTTACCCCACGGCGTCCGCCGGACGATCTCCATCGCGTTCCCGGCATCCGCCGAGGCCTCGGTCAGCCGGCCGGCCCCCTGCGAGGCGAACGACCGCGCCACCAGGGTCACGCAGTGGGTCCAGACGTCGCCGCGGTGTCTGGTGTCCTCCAGTTGCAGATCGAACAAGGCCCTGGCGTCATCCACTTCGTCGGCCAGTTGCAGTACCAAGGCGGGAGCGAGCCTGGCCGCGCCATGGCAACCCTCCGGACCCCGTAGCGCCCGGCGAGCCAACGACACCGCGGTATCCAGGTGCTGACCGTCGAGGACGGCAAGCACTGCCATCCCGGCGAGCGTCTGGATGTCGGAGACGCTGTCCCCGCCGGGCTCAGACATCGAGCGCGCCAGCTCGATCACCATCCGCACGGTGGAACGGTCCTGGGCGCCGACGATCAGCAGCGTGGACCGCAGCAGGCCCCGCGGCCGATCAGCCGTGTCTGGCAGCCTCGACAGCGCGTCCACCAGCACCGGTATGGCCTCGCGGGCCTGGTGAGTCACCACCGCGGTCAGCGCGAACTGCATCGCGATCGGTGCGTGGCCGAGCGGATCGAACCTGGTCTCGACCAGCGCGCCCCGGAGCCGGGACAGGGCTTCGTGTGGATCGACGAAGGCCAGTGCCCTGGCCAGTTCACAGACCGTCGGGAGGTCGACCAGCTCGGCCGGCACCCGATTGAGGTAGCGGACAGCGGCCTCGGGGGTGCCGTGGGACAGTGCCTTGACCGCCGCCTGCCGTAACAGCGCGGACTGCCATGGCTCGGCCACTTCGGTCCGCAGCAGGTGCTCGGCCACCTGGAGGATAGGCGATCCCGCGTCGTTGAGCAGCCAGACGGCCCTGGCCCGCAGCCGGGCCAGCTCCACTGCCGGGATCTCGTCGAGCACCGCCGCGCGTGCCGCCGGGCCGTCCAGTTCGGCCCCGCCGAGCACGGTCATCGCCGAAGCCACCAACGTGGCGGGCACCTCGGCCAGCGCGGTGAGCAGCTCGATCTGGGCCGAGCCCAATACGGCCATCGCGACCGCGACCCGGCGCACGTGCTCAGGCTGGCCTGCCAACCGGCCCAGCGCCGACGCCGCGGCCACGTCCGCGCTGACCCGGTCCACATCGGTGTCCAGCCGCACCCCGGTGAGCAACCGATCGAGCAGTAGCGGGTTGCCACCACAGATCTCGGTGAAGTGGCGGGAGCGGTTCCTGGTCGGCGGCTTCGGCAGGACCGCCGCCATGATGTCGCCCACTTCTTCCTCCGACAGCGGGCCCGGTTCGAGCACTTCGCAGTTGCCGTCCGCGGCCAGCTCGGCCAGCAGGGGCCCACTCGGCTCCACGGCAGGGGTGCGCTGCGCCAACAGCACGAACAACGGCACGTCGGTGGCCCGGCGCAACAGGAAGTCCAGCCAGCGCAACGAACCCACGTCGCACCACTGCGCATCGTCCAGCACGAGGGCCAGCGGGCCGCCTGCCATCACGTTGCGGGTGAACCGATGCAGCCCGTCCAGGATCGGGTAGCTCACCGACTCGGCCCCCTCGAACAGCACCGGGACCGCTCGTCGGGCGCAATCGTTGAACAGCGGCGAGTCCAGTTCGACGGTGCCGCGCAGCAGCAGCGGCGCGAACAACCGGCGCAGCGCGCTATAGCCCAGTTGGGTGTCAGCCGGGTCACAGTTCACCGCCAGGGTGGGAATGTCGTCGACCGACAGCTCCCGGCGGGCAGCGGCGATCAGGCTGCTCAGGCCGATACCGGCGGGACCGCGCAGCAGCACCGCCTTGGCGCGGCCGGACCGGATCCCGGCGATCCCGGCACTGAGCCGATCGAGTTCGACCCGCCTTCCGACCAGAGCCGTGGTGTCCCGGCCCGCGCCGCGCGGGACGACTCCGTTAGACAACGTTGTCATACTTTTCGATGCCATACGTTTACTCCCCTTGCAGACCCGGCGTCATCCCGCGACCGCGGATGACATCCCTGGACAGCCGCCGCGCTGCGACCCGGACCCCAACATCTGAAAAGCACACGCCAGTCTCTTGCTTTTGTTGTACAGCAGAAGGTGGCCTTCCGGATCGACCCGGTGAATCACGGCGAAATTGTCTGCACAAAGAACCATTGGCGGCAACCGAACGGGCAAGCCGACACAGGTTGAGTGGGACGAACAGGGTCGCCCTTCGACAACGAGCGTCCGGCCGAGCCGGTGAGTCTTTCCGCGTAGCCGGTGGTGACTTTGGGTAGCGGCGGCTGTGACTGTGACACCCGAACCTGTTGCCATGCAGTAAAAGAGCGTAGAACCCCGGTATGGAGGTGGGCCGCTAATTGGCCCTTAGACCAATTTCGTCTTGCCTGGCGGTAGCGGAGGTCGTGTAGCGCGGCAAAGGCTCCGCCGCGGCTGCGGCGATATAGCAGGTAGGCCTGTGGCCGGGCCGCCGCCGCGTACTCCAGCCGTAGTTCGTGATGTTCTTGGTTCGTGGATGGATTGTCGCTGGTAGTGGCCTTGCTGGGCGCGATATTGGTGGCGTTTGCGCCATCGTGAGCAGCGGATCCGGTGCGCGGCATCGAGAACCGGGCGACTGATGAGGGCGATGAAGAGGTGGCGAAATTCCCTGCAGATCAACGAAATCCATCCGGCGGCCGAGGATATGGGGGTTCGTTCGGTGGACTTGACAACGGCGAGGAAAGCGTGGCGAGCATCGCCATGACCGTCCAGCGACGGACCTGGTGTTGATCAAGCCCGGTGAGACCTTTGCCGACCTGGAACGACTCCTCGACCGTCCACCTCCTGCCTGCGACCTGCACCAAGACCCTCAGCGGCACCGGCTCGGGCGAATTGCGGCGGTAGCACGCCAACTCGCCGGTGGTGCGGTTACGGCGGATTAGCAGCCACTGGCAACCGCCGCGCTCGTCGATATCGGCGAAAGCCCAGTCGTAGCAGCGATGCCCCTTCGCTCCGGCGCCTGCGGAGAGGCGCTGCCAGACGTGTTTGGGCGGCCTCGCGGCAACACCATCGGCGCGCAGTTCGCCTGCCGGGGTGCTGACACGGCGGTCGCAGCCGATGGCGAGGACGTAGCCGACGCCGCGTTGCTCGGAGGGTCCTTGCGCAGGCTGGGTCGGCTCCGTAGACCTCATCCCTGGTGATCCACCCCCGGGGAGCGCGGCCAAGCTGCTCACCGAGCGGCACACTGCGGCAGTGGACGACCTCAGGCGGTCGACCGCGGCCGCGTCACAGTCACTGCCCGCGTCTTCCTGATCGAGAATGACTACGCCATCGCCCTACGCGACGCCGAGAACGCCTGGCTCAGCCGCGCCCTCGCCGACCTGACAGTTGACCACTGCGGGTGGTGTTTCCTTCCGCGGTGGTTGATCCGTTGGGTCTTGGCGCCTCACTTCGTGGCGGTGGCGAGGTGTTGCTGGCCGCCGGTGGGAGCCAGCGCGTGGAGCAGTGCAGTGCCGCGATGGGAGCCCTGCAGGTGAACAGTCGGTGAACCTGCCGATGTGGTGTCGAAGTGTCGGTAGCCGACAGGTTGATTACCGCGTTCATGCTGAGGATCGTCCAGAGTGGGTAAGCGCGAGTAGTCTGGGTCATCTTGAAATGAGACGAACGTGGGGTCGTGATGCTTCGAGGATGGCGCGCGCGACGCGACCAGGCCTATATGGAGAAGGTGGCTGCGAGGCGCGAGGCTGAGCGGGTGCGTAACCGGACGCCGCTCGCCGAGCTGCACCCGCTGGTTCGTGAATTGGTGGAGATAGGCTCTCGGGGTGAGGGTGGTTTCCTCACCGAGGATGGTCGTGACGACGAACGCACCAGGGAGATCGGCTCTCAGATCTACCGCTCGGGAGGGATCGCGGCAATGAAGGCCGCGCATCAGCAGGTCGCGTACTGGGTGCCCTTCAAGGCTCCTCACTTGGACCGCGCCTGGGGCGGGATCGGGGGTTGGCAGAGTTGAGTAACAGCCGTCCGCTCGCACTTCGAACGCATCGGCGATTCGCTCGAAGTTGAATGCAATCGGCGGTGTCGCTGTTCTACTCTCAAGGCTCATCGGGGCAACAGAAGCGGCCCCGTAGCGAACTCGCGGGCAGACTTCCGTAACGCCTGAGCAGATGCTCACGCAGTGCTCAGGCACACTCGGAAATGCTCAAATCGGCGCGGAAACTACAGCACTTGTACGTTCCAGGTGAACGACCTGGTGTTTCCGCGCGACGTGATCAGCCGGGAAGCGGCTGGTGTCCGCACTGCTTGATCGCAAGCTGTCTGGCGGCGCGGCAAACAGCATGAGCGTATGCCGGTGTCACGTATGGGCAGGGGCGGTGGCCAAGGCTCGTGAGTTGATGAGCTGACAGAGGCGCAGTTGCGTCGGGTATGTCGGGTCGTCGCTGGGGCAGGGGCACCGCATGGGTCGACTTCTAGTCGGGTGCGATGACCCGCTGAACGCTGTCGCGGAGCAGGGTTCGGCGTCGCTCGTGCAGCTCTGCGGGTTCCTGATCGCTGGCAGCGTAGACGTTACTGACCGGTGACCATGCCATGGACATCGCGATGACCATGGCCATGAGGTCGAACGGATCGCCGGATCGGACGAGGCCCGCGGTTTGCGCGTCGGTGATGGCGCGCACTTTGGCCTCATCGAGGCGGTTGACGTCGTCGACGAGGTGACCGGTCGGGCGTCGTTCCAGGCGCGCCCAGGTGGCCAGCCGGATCAGGTCGGGGCGACGGAGGTACTCGTCGTACAGGCGGACCGCCCAGTCCGCCAGATCAGCGGTGTCGATCGGGACGACGGTCATGATCCGTTCCAGGGAGCCGAAGAAGATCGCGTCGAACAGTCTTTCCTTGTTACCGAAATAGCCGTAGAGCTGGGCCTTGTTGGTGCGGGCGGTGGCCACAATTCGTTCGACGCGTGCCCCTGCGATCCCGTACTGGGCGAACTCTTGGGTCGCCACCTCCATGATGCGCTGCCGCGTGGCGGCACCACGCGAGGTCAGGGGCTTGTCGGGCATGTCTCACAGCTTAACAACAGACCGGTCTGTTTGCTATGTCCTCAGCCCTCGGCTAAGTTGAAGCAAACCGAACAGTCTGTTTATCTTAGGAGTCAGCATGAGGACCACAGTGGGCTGGCAGGCCGACGGCGCCGGGATCGCGTTGCGGCGGGTGTCGTTCGAACGCCGGGAACTGCGAGCCGACGACGTCGCGGTGCGGGTGGACTACTGCGGCGTCTGCCATTCCGATCTGCACGCCATTCACGCCCGTACCGGCACGGCGAACGCGCCGTTGGTGCCGGGCCACGAGTTCACGGGGGTGGTGACCGACATCGGGCGTGAGGTCACGCGATTCGCCGTCGGCGACAGGGTGGCAGTCGGCAACATCGTCGACTCCTGTGGTGTGTGCGTCATGTGCCGACAGGGGCAGGAAAACTTCTGCTACGAGTTCCCGACCCTGACCTACGGTGGCACCGACCGCCACGACGGAACCATCACGCTGGGCGGTTACTCCCGCGAGTACATCGTTCGCGACCGGTTCGCCTACCCGCTCCCCGCAGGCCTTGACCCCGCGGCCGCGGCTCCTCTCCTGTGCGCGGGGATCACCGTCTGGGAGCCACTACGGGCCCTCGGCGTCGAGCCCGGTACTCGGGTCGCGGTCGCCGGACTCGGTGGCCTCGGGCACCTCGCGGTCAAGTTCGCCGTCGCACTCGGTGCCGACACCACGGTCATCAGTCGGTCGGCCGACAAGGCCGATGACGCCCGCCGCCTCGGCGCCCACGACCTGATCATTTCCACGGACCAGCAACAGATGACCACCGCCCGCGACCGGTTCGACGTCGTCATCGACACCATCGCCGTCCCGCACGACATCACCCCCTACCTGCGGCTGGTCGCCCTGGACGGGACACTCAGCCACGTCGGGCACCTCGGGCCGGTCACCGTGGAGACACTGGATCTGCTGATCGGGCGCAAGAAGCTCAGCTCCGCCGGCAGCGGCGGTCGCCCCGAAACCGCCGCCATGTTGGAGTTCTGTGCTCAGCACGACGTCTCCGCAGACATCGAACTCGTGCCCTCGGCGCGCGTGCACGGAGCCCTCGCCCGCCTGGAGCGCAACGACGTCCGCTCCCGCTTCGTACTTGACATGTCCGACCTTTCGTAGCCCGCACCACGGTCAGTTCTGGAGACGTCAACTGCAACACAGACAAGGCAACCTGAAACTTTCCACGACATCAGATCAAAAGGTCACCCCCCGCCGAGGGACTGGGACTGTCCCATTACGACTGGAGTACTAGTGCTGACTGGTCATGTTGGGGCCTGGGTCCGGGTCGCCGGTCGGTGGGGGCTGTGGTGGTGGACTGGCAAGCAGGTGGTTCAGGACGCGGGCGGCGGCGTGTTCACCGGAGCGGAGCGCTCCGTAGGTGCTGGACGGGGCGAAGTAGTCGCCGGCCAGTTGGATACGGGGGTTGGCGGTGCGACGGCGGGCGTTGAATTCGCGCAAGGCGCCGTAGCCGCCGGGGGGCCGGACGACCAGCGCGAGGGCACGTCGGTTGACGTGGGTGGTGATGACGGTGTCGCGGACACCGGGAAGGAGGGATTCGGTGGTGTCGAGCAGGCGCTGGGCGATGTCGGCGTCGTCGCGTTCCCACCACTGCTTGACGAAAGCTTCCCGGGAGTGGACGGTGATCAGCCCGCGGCCGCCGTCGACTCGACCGGGAATCTTGTTGTGGTGCAGTTCGACGCCGGCGGCATCGGGGTGGGTGGCTTGGCAGGTGAAAATGTTGGGAGAGGTTTCCCTCGGCGGACGGGACAGGCCATAGGACACGATCAGACCTCGCGAGTAGGGAACCGCGCGCAGGTAGGCCGCTTGATCGGGAGGTAGGTCGGGCAGGATGTCGGCTGCTTGGGGGGCGGGGACGGTGACGATGGCGGCATCGGCGGTGAGTTTTGTGTGGGCGCCATGTTCGTCGGTGAAAGATACTGACGCCCCGGTGGGGTTGGCGCGCACGGCGGTGACGGTGGTGTTGAGGGTGACGGGCAAGCGATCGGCGAGGGTCTGGGTGAGCAGGCCGACTCCTCGAGGGCTGTTGAAGTGCGGGACGAGAAACTTCGTGGCGTAGAAGAACATGTCGGCCGCCGCCAAATTGTCGGGCGAGCCAAGAACGATCCCCCCGCCGAACAGGGGCTCGCAGATACGTTCGTGGATCTCGGGGGTGAGGTGACGGCGTGCGTACTCGGTGACGCTGAGCTGGTCCAGTTCGGTGTTCTGGTCCATGGTGTCCCAGCCGAGCCTTGTCCGGTGGCGCACGAGCTCGGGCAGTGCCCGGGCTAGTGCCAGCTTGGACCGCGTGCCGAGCAGCGGTGTACGCAGGAAGTCCAGTACGGAGGTGGCTCGGAGGCGGTGCGTCTTACCCGCGTGCAGGAAACCACAGGTCGGGTTGGCCGGGCCGAACTGATCGGCGATGCCGAGTTCAGTGATCAAGTCGAGCATTCTGGTGTAGTTGGTGCCCAGGATGCTGGCTCCCAATTCGATGCGGAACCCGTCGTGTTCGTCGGTGCGCATCCGGCCGCCGGGACGTGACTCCCGTTCCAGGACGCGGACTGAGACGCCGTGCCGGCGCAGCCGCCAGGCCGCGGTGAGGCCGGCGATGCCGGCGCCGACCACGATGACGGTGTGTGGCGAGAGCGCGGGCATGGAAGTCTCCTCACGGTCGGTCCTCGTGGTGGGCCAACAGGTGCTGCCAGTAGGGCTCGATCGCCGCGGCGCTGCCCTCGACCCAACCGCCGATGGCCGCGGCCAGAGCACGATGAGACTCGGCCAGGGCGGGATCGCCGCTGGTACGAACGAGGTCGGCGGCGAAGCGGTGGGTGTGGGCGGCGTGCAGGATCACCGCCGCCCGGTACGCCTCCGGTAGCGGCAGCGCGTACTCGCCTGCCAGAACCGTGACCACGTTGACCGGATCGCCTTGTCGCTGTTCGTGGGCGAAGCCGAGCAGGTCGTTGGCCAAGCCTCCGATGAGGAAGGCTTGGTCGGCCAGACTGTCCAGACCTGCCGGCAGCGGCGCACCAGGGGGTGGCATACCGGGCATCAGCCTGTGTAGCAGCAGCGGATGCCCTCCGGAGGTGGCGGTGCGGTCGTGCAGGTAGGCCGCGAGTGCGGGCGGCCTGCCGGTGCGCCGCCATGGGGCTTCCCCGGCGCAGGCATCGAGGTAACGTCCCAGTTGCCCGGCCAGCTGCGGTAGCAGCGCCATTCCGCCGATGTCGACGATTTCGTCGCGCACCGAGACCAACACGCCTGCCAGTCCCTGAGCGGCAGACCGATCGTGGGTAGCGCCGTCCCGCAGCAGTCCCGGCAGGTCCATCGCCTGATGAATGGCCAGCAGTGGTTCGTGCTCGGCCACGGTGTCGTCGAACGCGAAGACCCAGGCGAGGTAGTGGGCGGTCACCCGGGCGATCGGAGTGGGGACGTCGGGCATGCAGCAGCCGACGATCAGCCCGACCTGCCGTCGTGTCAACTGCTGTATGTCCTCGCCCGCGTACAGATCGACGGTGGTGGCCCAGTGGCGTAGCTCGGTCTCGATCGAGTCACTGTCGGGGTGGCGACGGGTCGACGGCGGGGCCAGGCGTTGGATGTGGGTGTGGGCGAAGCGGGCCAGCCGCAGGTGGGAAGCAGCGGTGGTGGTCATGCGCCTGCCCTTCGGTCGCGGCGGGCGTAGGAGTCCAAGGCACGATGGAGGGACCGCTCGGTGAATTCCGGCCACAGTTCGGGAGCGAAGTACAGTTCGCTGTGAACGCTCTGCCACAGCAGGAATCCCGACAGCCGTAGCTCGCCGGAGGTGCGGATGATCAGATCGCAGTCGGGCTGTCCGCGCCGCTCCAGCTCCGCTGACAGCGCGGTAGCGTCCAACTTCCCCAGAGGATCGGCGGTGAGCAGGGCTTGGGCTGCGGCCACGATCTCTTCTCGTCCGTCGTAGGCCACGGCCAGATTGACCAGCAGACGGCGGTCGACGATGTCCTTCGACGTATCAGGAGCGCGGACGGGCAGGGCCACCCGACCCGGGGAGCCAATCAGACGCAGGTCCCACCCTGGGTGGCCGTCCACCCTGTCGACCAGTTCGGCGATGGCGGTGGCCATGCCGGCCACATTGGGTCGCCGGGCGATGTTGTCCAAGGACAGCGCCCAGACAGTGACCTCTTCGACCCCCGCCTCTTCGCACCAGCTCAGTGCACGCATGGTCGTTTCCGCACCTCGCCGGTGTCCCTCCAGCACCGGCAGGCCATGTTGTGCTGCCCACCGCCGATTGCCGTCCGGGATGATGCCGACGTGCCGCGGCGGCTTGCCTGGCTCACCCACGGGTCGTCCCCTGG
Source organism: Amycolatopsis coloradensis (assembly GCF_001953865.1). Lineage (GTDB taxonomy): Bacteria > Actinomycetota > Actinomycetes > Mycobacteriales > Pseudonocardiaceae > Amycolatopsis > Amycolatopsis coloradensis. The sequence continues at coordinate 2,569 of NZ_MQUQ01000011.1, read as the reverse complement.
GCCCGCGCAGCAGGCGCCGCGAGCCGGCGGTCGAAGTGTCCTAACGCCAGGAGGGTGAAGATCTCGGCGAGGACCGGCACGGTGAACACGAACGGCCGCGGGCCGATGGAGTCCGGGATCGCTTGCAATCCGTCGGCCCCCCGGGGGGCATGGGCCAGAAACTCGGCCGCGACCGCGGCTGCCCTGGGATCGGCATCGGGGATGCTGCATAGGGCGGTCAGCCCGTAGGCGGTACTGATGACGTCGCTGGCATCTCCTGCCTGCTGACCCCATCCCCCGTCATCATTTTGCCCTCCGATCACCAGAGCGGCGGCGCGACCGACCATACGCCGCACGGTGGCCGAGCCACTGCGCGGTCGCCGGGATGTGCACAGCAGTACGCGGCAGACGGTGTGCAGGCGGCTGCTGCTCCAGTCCGGCGGAAACGAGCCATCCTCGTTCTGTTGTGATACCAGGAACCGCAGACCCTCGGCGATGTGCCCGGCGTGTCGGTCGGACCGCAGGGTCAGCGCGTCCAGGGCCGCGGCGGTCATCGACGCCTCCGAAGCCGCCCCGGCCACATAGGTGGGGAACCCGCCATCGGTCCCCCGCACCGCCATCAAGGACCGTATGCCCCGCCGCACCGAACCCCGGTAACGTCGCGAGTCCACCCTGTCCAGGAACTGCACCGCCACGGACGTGTCGTCCACATCGGTCTGCACCGCCGTGTCGGAGTAGGACCAGCCGCCACCTGGCTGCTGACAGGCGGCCAGTCGATCGGCCAATGCCCGCAAGGTCGGCTCGGCGGCGTTCACGGCGGCCAAGGCCACACCGGCCGTCGCGGTGCACCAGGTGTCCACATCGGACACGAACGGCAGACCGCCATCGGATCGCACCTGCGCCGCGAGCGTGTCCACCCCGGCCGCGACAAGCCGGCCGGTATTGGGCAGCAAGGTCAAGGCGTGCAACACCGAGAGGTGAATGAGCACATTGCCCTCCCACAGCCGCGGGGCGCGCTGCGTATCAGCCAGACACCGCACGTCCTCGTCGCTGATCCGCGCCGATTGCCCCGAGACCGCCGCCAGGATCACCTTCGCGGCGGTCATCTGCACGGACGCCCAGCTGTGCAGGAATGCCGTGTCGAAGGCCGCCGGCTCCCAGGTGATTTCCCCAGGCGCGCCCACGACCGCCAACAGCGCTTGTGCCAGCACGCGTTTGCGGCTGCCGGTAAAATCCGGTGCGGCCCGCACCACCTCGGCAAGCACATCCGATCGTACGTTTTTGCCGCCCAGCGTGATCTCGGCCATCGTCCGTTCGAAGCCAGTGGTCTCGGGTGCTTGCCGCTGCACATAGGTTTCGACAGCCGCGTACAGGTCAGGCCGTAGGCCGGTGCGTTCCAGCAACCGCATGGTGAGCGCTGACTCGAGAACTCGGCTGCGACACGGATCCCGTACGGCGGCATCCGGGCCCATTCGGGCCACCAAACGGTCGGTCAGCCAAGAGCGCAGTTCGACTGCCCCGGACGGCATGGCTTCTGTCGGCCAAGGGGCGTATGGCGCGATCCCGGCAACCCGCACTGAACCTCCCGTGACGCCTACCGGCCGTATCCTGGTTCCAGTAAGCCAGCGACAGGAGAGGATCGATACACAAGGCGGGCAAAATCCACCCAACGGACTATGGAGAGAAATGTGTCCAAGACGAAGTGGTGTCGGTACCGCCGTACGAGGACATTTCCGGGCCCGTGGCACTGACACACGAACACGGTGAAATACGTGCAGAGGCTTCGAAGTCACCATGCTCGGCTATTCCCGGCGAGTTGTGGATCATCGCTCGGTCTTATTCAAGCAAGGTGGGACACATGGCTGTCAGCGCAGGAGATCCACTGCTGCACCTTGGGTGAGCGGGTGGTAGCCACGATGGCGGGAAGCGGGTGCCACACGCCGCGGTACTTGGTGCCGAACGCTACTTCGACCGGCTCGGACGGTGAACGTTGGTCGAGGGTTACTGGGACAGTCGCGTCTGCCACGTGGGTTTGGCAGCATCCTGGAGTATTTCGGCGAATCTTTCTTGAAGGCACGTCACGAATGCCGTTGGTTCCGTGATGACATGGGTGTCCATGGTGATGCCGAGCTGTAGCCGGTCCTTTTAGGACAGGAGTGCGATTCCGATGGGGGGTGCGCAGTAGTGGCAAGTACGGGTGGATGGCAGTGACTTTGGCGCCCGCGAGGCACGTTTCTACGGGAAGTCCGGCGAAGTTGCTCGCCATGAGGTCGTTGCCACGAAGCAGAAAGCCGATACTGGCCGCTATCACCTTGGTGGGGGCATAAGCCAGACGGTGGGCGATCAAGTTCACCACACGCAGGGTCGGGCTGGTGACAATGCCGGTGACGGGACGCCGGATGTTCCTGACTCGCTCCGTTGGCCCGGATCCATGGGCGGGCAGGGTCAGTCGGGCGCTGGCCAGATGATTTCCACCTGGCGGGGAATCCGGGCGGCGCACGCTAGCGCTGGGTCGCCCCCTTTGTGCCCGAATTTACCGACACCACCTTAGAGCTTGTCTCATGTGGTGAGTTTGCGGAGTTTCTTGTAG
>NZ_MQUQ01000010.1 GCF_001953865.1 Amycolatopsis coloradensis | reverse complement strand
GTCGCGAAAGCCACTTTCGGGACATCTGATGTCCCGAAAGTGGCTTTCGCGACAGGGCCCCCACGCCCTTCTGGCGCGGGTTAGTCACCCCGTGAGGACAGTTTTACCGTCAACGCCAATGACTTCCAGCACCAGACTGGTCTCTTCGTGCCGAGAGAGGGAGCCCGTCATGACCGAAGAAGTCCGGCCGCGGGAAATGCCCCGCCAGCTCAAGTTCGTCCGCGTCTTCCTCTGGATACAGGCGGTCCTCAACCTCCTCGTCAGCGTGCTCGTGACGGGTCTCGCGGTGGACGAACTGAACCACGGCAACGAGGAAGCCGGGCTCGCCCTGGCGTTGGCGGTGCTCGGCTTCGTGGTCGCCGTCGTGCTGGTCGCGTGCGCGGTGCGGCTTTCCCGTGGCTCACCCTGGGTGCGGCCGACGGTCATCGCCGTGGAGGGGCTCTCCGTTGTCATGGGGGTGATCAGCCTGGTCAGCGGCGGGGCGGTCACCCAGCTGGGCGGGATGGTCATCGCCATCGTCATCATCGTCACGCTCAGCAAGCCCGAGGAACGCGCCTGGTTCACCCGCTGACGAGGTCGATCCGGTAGCGCACTTCGGAAAGCGGGACGTCCTCGCCGGGCATGGTGTCGGATTTCGTCGCCCCGTCCGGCACCCATCCCGCGGCCGAATAGAAGCGCTGGGCGCGCACGTTGGAATCGAGCACCCAGAGCGTCGCCTCACGGTGTCCCGCATCCCGCAGTGCGGCGACGGCGGTGTCGAGCAGCAGTCTGCCAAGACCACTGCCCCAGCGCTCGGGCGCGAGGTAGATCGCGCGCAGTTCTCCGCGGATCCGGTCGACGGCGGTGAAGCCAAGGAGCGAGCCGTCTTCGACCAGGACCAGGATGTCGCCCTGGTTGGCGGGATCGGCGAGGACCCGCTGCCACCGGGCCGCCCTGCCCTCGACCGACAGATCACGCAGGTAGATCTCGGGCAGCAGGCCCTGGTACGCCGACTGCCACGACCGGACGTTCACCTCGGCGATGGGCCAGGCGTCGTCGACGGTCGCGGCGCGGATCGTGGCCATCGTCAGCTTTTTTCCAGATACTCCACACGATCTTCGTCGACGACGTCGGCGATCATATGCGCGAGTCCCAGGTAGTTCCCCAGAGCCGGATCCTTTTCGACGATTTCCAGCGCGCGAGCCCTCGCCTCGGCGATGACGTCTTCGTCCTGCAACAGCGACAGCAGTTTCAGGGTCGACTTCTTCCCCGACTGCGCGGCACCGAGGATGTCGCCCTCGCGGCGCAGCTCCAAGTCCATTCTGGACAGTTCGAAACCGTCCGTTGTGGACTCGACGGCGGCGAGCCGCTCGCGGGTGGTCGTACCGTCCAGGGTCTCGGTGACCAGCAGGCACAGCCCCGGCACGCTGCCCCGGCCGACCCGGCCGCGCAACTGGTGCAGCTGGCTGATGCCGAACCGGTCGGCGTCCATGATCACCATCGCGGTCGCGTTCGGCACGTTCACGCCGACCTCGATCACGGTGGTCGCGACGAGCACGTCCAGCTCGCCCCTGGAGAACGCCTGCATCACGGCGTCCTTGTCGTCACTGGGCATCCGGCCGTGCAGGACGCCGATCTTCAGCCCCTTCAACTGTCCTTCGGCCAGCTCGGGAGCCACGTCGAGGACCGCGAGCGCGGGCCGCTTGTCGCCCTTGTCCGACGCCGGTTCGTCGCCGATGCGCGGGCAGACGATGTAGGCCTGGTGTCCTTTGCCGCATTCCTCGCGGACCCGCTGCCACGCCCTGTCCAGCCACGCGGGCCGCTCCGCGACCGGCACGACCGAGGTCTTGATCGGCGACCGGCCGACCGGCATCTCGCGCAGCGCGGAGATCTCCAGATCGCCGTAGACGGTCATCGCGACCGTGCGCGGGATGGGCGTCGCCGTCATGACGAGTACGTGCGGGCTGGTCTCGTCGGAGCCGCGGGAACGCAGCGCGTCCCGCTGCTCCACCCCGAACCGGTGCTGTTCGTCGACCACGGCCAGGCCGAGGTCGGCGAAGGACACCGTGTCCTGGATCAGCGCGTGGGTGCCGACGACGATCCCGGCCTCGCCGCTGACCGTCTCCAGCAACGCCTTCTTGCGTTCCTTGGCTCCCATCGAACCGGTCAGCAGGGTCACCCGGGTCGCGTTCTCCGCGCCGCCGAGTTCACCGGCCTGTCCGAGGTCGCCGAGCATCTCGCGCAACGACCTCGCGTGCTGCGCGGCGAGGACCTCGGTCGGCGCCAGCATCGCCGCCTGCCGCCCGGAATCGACGACCTGCAACATCGCGCGCAGTGCCACCACGGTCTTGCCGGAACCGACCTCGCCCTGGAGCAGCCGGTTCATCGGGTGCTCGGTGGACAGATCCCGCGCGATCTCCTCACCGATCTCTTTCTGACCCGACGTCAGCGCGAACGGGAGCCGCTTGTCGAAGGCGTCGAGGATGCCGCCCTCGGTGTGCGGACAGGCTTTCGCGGGCCGGGAGACCAGGGAATGCCTTCGCTGCGCGAAAATCAGCTGCACCGCCATGGCCTCGTCCCATTTGAGCCTGCGGCGCGCGGAGTTCAGCGCGTCCCAGCCCGGCGGGCGGTGGATGCCGCGCAGCGCGCTTTCCAGGTCGGGCAAGCCGTACCGGGCGAGCAGCTCCATCGGCATCGGGTCCTCGTCGACCTCCAGCACGTCCAGCACCTGGCGCACGCTCTTGGCGATCACCCAGGTCGGGATCCCTTGCGCCGCCGGGTAGACCGGGATGATCTCGGCGAGGAAGTCGTCCATCGCCTCGGCCTGGCGCTCGGCGTCGAACAGCTCGTACTCGGGGTTCGCCAGCTGCAGGACGTCGCGGAAGGCGGTGACCTTGCCCGCGAAGAGCCCGTTCTTGCCGGGAACGAGTTCCTTTTCGCGCCAGGCCTGGTTGAAGAAGGTGCACTGCAGACGGCGTTTGCCGTCGGTGATCACCATTTCGAGCAGGGTGCCGTTGCGGGCCTTCATTCGGCGCTTGGTGACCCGCTCGATCCGCGCCATCACGGTCGCGTGCTCACCGAGTTCGAGCCCGGCGATGTCGGTGAGCTGGCCGCGTTCGGCGTAGCGGCGGGGATAGTGGCGCAGCAGATCGCTGACCGTCTCGATCTTGAGGCCCTTGGCGAGTGCCTTGGCCGTCGCCGCGCCCACGACCAGCTTGAGGTCCGCGCGCAGGTTCGTCATGCGGTCACTCCACCCCCATCAGCAGCACGGCGTCGGGCTGGCCGCCGGCGTAACTCGTCAACTCGATCTCGGGATGTTCCAGGCGGAGCTGATCGGCGAGTTCGCCGGGCAGCCGGACCGGCACGTCGACCCCGGTCAGCACGGTGACCAGCTCGCCGCCGAGGGCCAGCATCCGGTTCAGCACGCTGACCGCGGCCGCGACCAGGTTCGTCTCCGAGGCGGGCGCGGGCTCGATCAACACGACCTCGCCGTCCACGAGGCCGACGACGTCACCGGCCTGCGCCCTGCCCACCCAGGTTAGCGACTCCTCCTGCGCGATCCGCAGCTCGCCACGCCTGGTGGCCGCGGCCGCTTCCGCCATCGCGACGACGTCGTCGTTGGTGCGACGGTCCTTGTCGTGCACGGCCAGCGCGGCGAGCACCTGAACGGGGGACACGCAAGGGATGACGACGACGTCGCGGTCCGCCGCCATCGCGTGGCCCGCCGCCGCGTCGGCGGCCGCGGTCAGCCGCCGGCCACCGGGGAGGACGGTGACGTGGTGCCCGGCGGCCTCGTTGATCAGGCCCAGCATCTCTTCGATCGTCGGGGCGGCCCCCGGCGGCACGGACAGCACCGCGACGCCCTCGGCCCGCAGCAGTTCGGCCAGCTGCCCACCGTGGACCACGGCGACCACCGAGCGGTCGATGCCGCCGCCGACCTCGACCGGGGTGGGCGTGAGCAGCGGCTCGACCCGGACTTTCCGGGGGCGGCCCAGCTCGATCCCGGCCTCCAGCGCCGCGCCGATGTCCGCGCAATGCACGTGGACGGCGAAGCTGCCCGCGCCGTCACCCGCCACGGTGACGCTGTCGCCGAGGCCGCTGAGGGTCTTGCGCAGCGCGGGGAGGCTTTCCTCCGCGACGCCGTCGAGCAGGTACATGACCTCCCAGGCCGTCGGTGCCTCGATCGTGTGGTGGTGATGCGCCTCGAGCGGGCGTTCCGGCTCGGTGACGCCGCCGGAGATCACGCCGGAAAGGGCGTCGAGGACCGCGACCAGGCCGCGGGCGCCCGCGTCGACCACTCCGGCCACGGCCAGGACGGGCAGCTGTTTGGGGGTCTCCTCCAGGGCCTCGGCGGCGACCCGGGCGGCGAGCACGGCCACCTCTTCGAGTGACCCGGTCACGTCACGGACGGTCGCGGCGACGGTGTGGAGGACGGTCAGGATGGTCCCGGCGACCGGACGGCTCACCGCGCCCGTGGCGGCCCTGTCCGCGCACCCGAGCGCCTCCGCGAGCCCGGGCCCGTCGAGCTCCCTGGCCGCCGCCGACTCGGCGATCCCGCGCACGACCTGCGACATGATCACGCCGGAGTTGCCCTTGGCCGCGGCGACCGCGCCCTTGGCGAAGGCCGACAGCGCCTCGGCGGTGGTCCCTGGCTCGGCCTCCGCGAGCGCGTCGCGGGCCGCGGTCATGGTGAACAGCAGGTTGGAGCCGGTGTCGGAGTCGGCGACCGGGTAGACGTTGATGCCGTCGATCGCCGGCCGCAGCACCGACAGGCTGCGCACACAGGCAGCCGACCAAGCTGACACCGCCGCCACGTCCAGCACCCGCACGCCGTAACCTCCTAGCTGTTCCAGCGAGGGTATCGACCCGGTGCCGGAGGGCTCCGAGCCACTGGTTACTATGGTCGAGTTGCCCAGCATGCTGGGCGCATCATTCTTTGTCCCAGATCCAGAGGAGTTCGACGTGGCTGCCGTGTGCGACGTCTGTGGCAAGGGACCGGGCTTTGGCAAGTCGGTCTCGCACTCCCACCGGCGTACCAACCGCCGGTGGAACCCGAACATCCAGACCGTTCACGCCAAGATCGGTCTGTCCCAGCGCAAGCGCCTGAACGCCTGCACCTCGTGCATCAAGGCGGGCAAGGTCGTTCGCGGCTGAGCCGGGTTTTTGGGGAATGGCGGGTGCTCTCCGGAGCACCCGCCATTTTTTATGCCCGCGTTTCGTCCTCTACTTGCGGTAGTTGCGCGCACGACTACCGCAACTAGAGGACTACTTGCGGTGGAAGTCGGGGCGCGGCGGAAGTCCGTGAGGGACCCTGGGCCCCTCACGGAGGTCTTCACGGAATGGGGGATTCACACGCGCCTCAGTAGCGCCGCCAGTAACACCCGGCGCGAGCCCCCTACCCCGACGCAGCCGAGGAACTCGCCCACACCTTCCCCAGTACGTGAAGGCCCCCTTCCTTGCGCCTAAGTACAGGAAGGGGGCCTTCACGTACGTCGGCGTCACCTCAGGAGTCACGCCGGTCACTGCTGCAACAAGGATTACGGGAGCTTCCAGTCCACGGGACCGGCGCCCTGGTCGGCGAGCAGCTGATTCGCCCGGCTGAAGGGACGCGAGCCGAAGAAACCGGCGTGTGCCGAAAGCGGGCTCGGGTGGGCCGACTCGATGCACGGCACCTTCCCCAGCATCGGCTTCAGGTTCCGCGCGTTGCGGCCCCACAGGATCGCCACCATCGGCTCGTCCCGCGCCGCGAGGGCCTTGATGGCCTGCTCGGTGACCGCTTCCCAGCCCTTGCCCTGATGCGAGTTCGACTTCCCCGGCTGCACCGTCAGCGACCTGTTGAGCAGCAGCACCCCCTGGTCGGCCCATGGCGTCAGGTCGCCGTTCGACGGCAACGGGTGCCCGAGGTCTTCGCAGTACTCCTTGTAGATGTTGATCAGGCTCTTCGGGATAGGCCGGACGTCCGGCGCCACCGAGAAGCTCAGCCCGACGGCGTGCCCGGGCGTCGGATACGGGTCCTGGCCGACGATCAGCACCCGGACGTCGTGGAACGGCTGCTGGAAGGCCCGCAGCACATGTTCCCCTGCCGGGAGGTAGGTCCGGCCCGCGCCGATCTCCGCACGGAGGAACTCCCCCATCGCGGCGATCTGCGGCGCCACCGGTTCGAGGGCTTGCGCCCAGCCTGCTTCGACGATGTCCTGCAGCGGTCGTGCGGTCACGGCGAGCGAGCTTACTCAGGCCGGTCGGAGCCTGTTTTTCCGCCTGCGTCGAGACGCCGGTCACCAGCGCGAGTGGCTGGTCGCATCCTGGTCGCAGCGGAGCACGACGGCGTCGCGGACTCCCGGCGGACGCCTGCCCGGTCCAGCAGGTTCGCGAGATACGGTGTTCCGCCTGACCTGTCCGCGACCGGTCACCCGGGGCCGGAACGCCCACGCATCACCACGCACCACCCGGACACCAACCCCGACCGGCTGGTGGGGAAGAAAGCTTCTTCGCCCGCCTGCTCGGGATGCTCGTTCCCGCGCTACTGGTGACGGCTGGCATCCTCCTGTTGATTTTCCTCACTGGCTGGCTGGCCCCGCGTGATTAGAGGGCGATCTCGCGTGACTGGAGGGCGATCTCGTGTGATTAGAGGGCGATCTCGCGTGACTAGAGGGCGATCTCGCGTGATTGGACGGAGAACACGCGTGCTTGGAGCCGGAACTCGCTAGTCCAGCCGCCGGAGTCCGGCCCGAAACCGGGCCGCGTCTTCGCCGGGACGCCGAGCGCGATGTGCCCACTGTCCACATGGGCCCCGTAGAGGACAGCGCCCGCGCCGACCATCCGCCGTCCTCCACGACGGTTCCGTTCGGCACCACCGATCCCGACGCGATCAGGCAGCCCTCGCCGATCCGCGCGCCCTCGATGTGCACGGAATGCCCGACGGCGGAGGACTTCCCGATCACCGTCGGCTCCTTCCGGATGCAGTGCAGGACGCGGGGTCGTCCAGTGCGTGGATCGGCATGCGCTTTTCCTGGACGGTTGATTCCGTGAAAGCCACGTGAAGTTCCGCGAGACGCTGCGTCTGTCTACAAAGGATGCTTTGCGAGACGAATCGCCCGATTGGATGCCGTATCCCCGTTTCGCCGCGCCGACAGGGTTTCCTCCCTCGGTGTCACACTTCCCGCGTTCGTCACGGAAGCACTCATCTAGACCAGCGCCTTGCCGAAGCAGATGCTTTCCGGCTCGTCCTTGTAGTACCCGAAACCCGGCATCTCCCGGTAACCCGCCGATCCGTACAGCGCGATCGCCTCCGGCTGTTTGTCACCGGTCTCGAGCACCATCCGCAGCCGCCCGGCCTCGGTGGCCGTCCGCTCCAGGCCGGCGAGGATCGCCCGCGCGATTCCCCGCCCCCGCGCCGAGGCCATCACGAACATGCGCTTGATCTCGGCGTCGCCGGGCAGCAAGGGCTCGGGCCCCTCATGTGATCGCCAAGCGCCGCACGCGACCGGGACGTCGTCGAGGTACGCGGCGAGGAACAGCCCTTTCGGCGCGGCGAACTGCGCCGCGTCCATCGGCGTCTCGTCTTCGCTGCCGTACCGGGCGGCCAGTTCGAGCTGGGCCTCGGCCAGCAGCTTCACCGCGTCGGGGTGGTCGTAGGGCAGCACACGAAGGTCCATGAGCGCGAGATTAGCGAGCGGCCAGGCGGCGGGGGAAGCAGAATCGGCCCACGCGGATGTGACGTGATCGCGGCCTAGCGCCAGTGCTCCCAGCCGCCGTTGTGCCCGTACTGCTTCCCGTCCACCGTCACCCCCGAATCCGGCATGGTCACGACGCCGATCTCGGTCCAGCCCTCCGGCAGGTCGGCGAAGGCGGGGAAGGTGGCCGCGAACGCGTGGTCCTCGCCGCCGGTGAGCACCCACTTCAGCGGGTCGGCCCCGAGTGCGGTGCCGACTTCGGTCAGCCTGCTCGACACGTCGAGATCCGCCGTCCGCACGTCGATCCCCACACCGGAAGCCGAGGCGATGTGCCCGAGGTCGGACAGGAGCCCGTCGGACACGTCGATCATCGCCGTCGCGCCGCCGTCGGCCGCGCGGACGCCCGCCTCGTAGTCCGGTTCGGGACAGCGTTGCGCGTTGACCACACTGACCGGTGAACGGAAACCCCGGCCCAGCACGGCGAGCCCGGCGGCCGCCCAGCCGAGCCGCCCGCAGACCGCGACGACGTCACCGGGGCGAGCGCCGGAGCGCGTCACCGGTTCCCGGCCGCCGAGGTCACCCAGGGCGGTGACGCTGATCACGATCTGATCGGCCCGCACCATGTCGCCGCCGACGATCCCGACGCCGGCGCGGTCGGCTTCGGCCCACATGCCGTGGGTGAGTTCGGTGACGAGCGACGTCTCGGTGTCCGGCGGGCAGGCGAATCCCATGAGGACGGACGTCGGGCGCGCGCCCATCGCGGCGATGTCGGTCAGGTTCACCGCGACCGCCTTGCGCCCCACCTGTTCGGCGCTGGACCAGTCGAGGCGGAAGTGCACGCCCTGCACGAGGACGTCAGTGGAGACCACCGTCCGGCCGTCCGGGGTGGCCACGACGGCCGCGTCGTCCCCTGGTCCGAGCAGTGTCGTCTCCGGCTGTTTCCGGCCGGACGTCACCGTTTCGATCAGCCGGAATTCACCGGTCCCGGCGACCGTGCCGTCGTTCGGTGACACCCGTCACCTCCACTTTCCCTTGTCCGGACAAATGTCGATCACCGATAGTCGGAAGCCCTAGGTTTTTCCCGGGGCTGGCGATACGTTGCTACAACGTTCCTACCTTGAGCCGACTTTTACGAAGGGGCGCGCCGTGGTCCACGCATACATCCTCATCCAGACCGAGGTCGGCAAAGCCGCCGCGGTCGCCGCGGAGATCTCCACCATCTCCGGTGTCACCAGTTCGGAGGATGTCACCGGCCCTTACGACGTCATCGTCAAGGCCGCGGCCGACACCGTCGATCAGCTCGGCCAGCTCGTGGTCGCCAAGGTGCAGAACGTGGAGGGCATCACTCGTACGCTGACCTGCCCGGTCGTGAATCTGTAAGAGGTGGTGTAGTGGTCGGGTGGCTGACACGGACACCGGCGCTCCCCCGAAACCACTGCTGATCGCGGCCGCCTGCCTGGCGGTCCTGCTCGTCGCGGGCGTGGCCGTCTTCGGGCTGACCCGCGGCGCGGACTCCGTCGTCCCGGCCGCCGACGGCCCCCTCCCGCTCGTCCCGGTTCCGGCGCCGCAGTCGGGTTCGCCGGAATGCGCGAAGCTCGTCGGCGCGCTCCCGCACGAGCTCACGTCGTCCGGGAACACCCTGGTCCGGCGGAAACTGGCCGACCCCGCCCCCGAGGCGACGGTCGGCTGGGGCACCGGCGACCCGGTGGTCCTGCGGTGCGGGCTCGGCAAGCCGCCGGAGCTGACCCGGACCTCGCCGCTGCGGACGATCAACGGCGTCCAGTGGTTGCAGGTCGAGGGTGAGGGAACCGCGACGTGGTTCGTGGTGGACCGGCCCGTCTACACGGCGCTCACCGTGCCGAACACCGCGGGGACGGGGCCGCTCCAGACCGTCTCGGACGTTCTCGCCGCCAACCTCCCCGCGGTGCCGCTGCGCTTCTGATCACGGTCATGGCAGGAGCAGGCCCTTCCCGGTGTACCGCCGCGCCTCGATGTCGCGGTGCGCGGCGGCCGCCTCCGCCAGCGGATACGTCCGGCCGATGATCGGCGTCAGCGTCCCGTCGGCGGCCAGCCGCAGTACCTCCCGCACGCGCCGCGGCGTCTCGGCCCAGAACTCCGGGAGCTGCGCCATGTCCACAATGGTCAGCCGGTTCCGGTCTTCGGCGCCGATCACGGTCTCCGCGCCGCTGGGCATGCCGTAGCCGGAGAACCGGCCACCGTCGGCGAGCAGCGCGACGGCCGACGCGCCGAGGGTTCCGCCGACGCCGTCGAACACCACGTCGAACGGGCCCCCTCCGGTGAGCCGTTCACCCGCCGAATAGTCGAGGGGCTCGGCGCCGAGTTTCCTCGCGATGGCCGCCTTTTCCTCACCCCGGACCGCCGCGACGACGGTGGCGCCCGCCGCTTGCGCGAGTTGCACCAGCAGGCTGCCGAGACCGCCGACGCCCGGCGCCACCAGGATCCGCTCCCCGGCCTGGACCGGAGTCTTCTCCAGCAGCGCCAGCGCGGTGCTGCCGTCGTCCAACAGGGCGGCCGCCTGCTGGGGGCCGAGACCCGCCGGGATCGGGAAGACGTCTTCCGGCAGCGCGATGACCGTGTCCGCGTATCCCCCGCCGTAGCCGCCGGCCGCGCGGGAGACGACCGGCTTGCCCAGCCAGGTCTCGTCGGCTCCGGCGCCCACCGCCTCGACGGTGCCCGCCACCGCGCCACCCGGCACGTAAGGCGGCTCGATCCCGAACACGGCGGGACCGTCACCCCGTCGGATGAGGGCGTCGAGCCAGCCGACACCGGCCGCCGCCACCGCGATGCGCAGCTCACCCTCCGCGGGCTCGGGAGTGGGCAATTCGACCTGTTCGAGAACGCCGGGATCGCCGAACCGGGACACTCTGATGACCTTCATGACCGCAAGGTATGACCTCCAGCAAGGTGGAGGTCAACCACCGAAGACGGCGAGCAGCGGTTTGAGCGAGGAATGGAGTGCTTCCCGCGAGCAACCCGCGTAGCCGATGAGATTCCCGAACACCGTCGGCGTCCCGGCGAAGTGCCGGGCCAGCCCGTCGAGCCGGATCCCGGCGCGTTCCGCCGCCGCCATCCGCGCCGCTTCCTCGGGCGCCGATCCACAAGGGACGACCAGATGCGCGCCCGCGTCGTCGCCGAGCACCGGGATCCCCGCCGACGTCAGCGCGGCCGAAACCAGCGAGCGCCGTTCCGACAGTTCCCGCCGGAGCTTCCGCAGGTGCCGTCCCAGATCACCGTGCCGCGCCAGTTCGGCGAGCACCCGCTGACCGGCGGGTGACGGACGGGTCCCGGTCCCTTCGCGGTACTCCAGCACCGCGGCCGCGATCGGGGGCGGCGCGACCATCCAGCCCGCGCCCAGCGCCGGGGTGAGGATCTTGCTCGTGGTCCCGAGATGCGCGACGACGTCGGGAGCGAGCGCGGCCAGCAGCGGCAGCGGCGCGACGTCGAACCGCAGTTCGCCGTCGTAGTCGTCCTCGATCACCAGCATGCCCTCGGCACGGGCGAGTTCGACCAGTTCGACCCGGCGGGACGCGCTCATCCGGCTGCCGAGCGGGTACTGATGCGCGGGCGAGCAGTACACGGCGCGCACGCCGGCGGGGACGGCGTCCGGACGCAGGCCCTCCTCGTCGACTCCGACCGCGACGACCTCCATCCCCGCCCGCCGGAACGCCTGCACCGCGCGCTGGTAGCCCGGCTCCTCGATCGCGACCCGGTCGCCGCGCGAGAGCACCGCGCCCGCGAGTTCGATCACCGCCGCCGTCGTCCCGCCGGTGGCCAGCACGGTCCCGGCGGCGAGGCCGCGGTGGCGCAGCAGATGCTCGGAAACGGCGTCCCGGTAGGCGGGCAGCCCGGCCCTGTCCTCGCGATAGGTCGGACGAGGATCCGCGGCGGCCCGCCACGCGCGGCGCCAGGCCGACTTCTCGATGCCGTCGGCCCACGGCACCCCGGGGGTGAGGTCGACCAGCGTGGACGGTGTGGCGGTCACGCCCGGCGCGAGTCCTTTCGACGGCCTGTCCGCGGGCGGTGTCGTGGTGACGTAGGTGCCGGAGCCGTGGCGGCCCGCGATCCAGCCCTCCGCGTGGAGTTGTTCGTACGCCGCCGACGTCACCGTGCGGCTGACGCCGAGCCGGTTCGCGAGCGCCCTGGTCGAAGGCAGCCTGTCGCCACCGCGCAGATGCCCGTCGCGGGCGGCGGCACGCAACGCGTCGGCCAGCTGGACCGCGAGCGGGACCAGCGAATCGCGGTCGAGACTGACCGGCAGAGCGGTGTCGGACATGCTGTACTCCGCGCTTCCGAAAAAGTGGCCTTCTCAAGTATAGGAGAATTGGCCGTTATTACAGGCCACTCTCGTGGGTGAGACTGCTCGCATGTCCACCCCGCTCTCTCCCACCGACCGGACCACCCTCGGCCGCAAGAAGAACCGCGCGCTCACCGACCGCTCGGCGCTGTACGCGGTGCTCGACGAAGGCCTGATCTGCCATCTCGGCGTCGTGCGCGACGGCTTCCCACTCGTCATCCCGACCGGCTACGGCCGTGACGGGAACACGCTCTACCTGCACGGATCCACCGGGGCGAAAAGTATGCGCGACTCCGACGGCGTCGAGGTCTGCGTCACGGTGACCCTGCTCGACGGCATCGTCTACGCGCGCTCGGTCAACAACCATTCGATGAACTACCGCAGCGCGGTGATCCTGGGCAAGGCGGCCATGGTCACCGACCGCGAGCGGAAGATGCACGGCCTGCGCGTGCTGACCGACCACCTCGCGCCCGGCTCGTGGGAGCACGCGCGCGACGTCAACGCGAAGGAGCTCGCGTCGGTTTCGGTGCTGGAGCTGGACCTCACCGAGGCGTCGGTGAAGATGCGCGGCGAGGGACCCGACGATCCCGAGGACGAGGTCGCGGCCGATGTCTCTTGGGCGGGGGTGCTGCCGGTGCGGACCGTGTTCGGGGAGCCGGAGCCTTCGGCGGACCTGGTTTCGGAGTGGGTCGTGCCGGACCACGTGCAGGGGCGGGCCGGGTAGGGCGTCAGGGGTCGAGCGGGGAGATTCCGGACGCTGAACGTCCGAAATCCTCCCCGCTCAGGGGCTCCGCAACCGATATGTCCCCGTGACGCTGGAGCGACGAATAGCTGCTTGACCTGCAAGATCTCGACTTCGCCGGTGCCCTGCGTCAGGCGCGGGCGATGAGGGCTAAGGGCGTCGCAGTGGCAGCCGCACGGTGAAGGTCGTAGCCCCCGGCACACTCGCGACCTCGATCGTGCCGCCGTGCGCGGAGACCAGCGAGAGCACCACCGAAAGCCCGAGCCCGGTCCCGCCGTTGCCGCGCGTGCGGGCGGTGTCGACCCGGTAGAACCGGTCGAAGATCCGCTCCCGTGCCTCCGGCGGGATCCCCGGCCCGGCGTCACTCACCCGCAAGAGGACATCCGGACCCGAGACCGAAGCCGAAAGCGTGACCGCCGTACCGGGCGGCGTGTGCACCGCCGCGTTGGCGAGCAGGTTGTCCAGCACCTGCCGCAGGCGCACCGGATCCGCTTGCAGGACAACACCTTCCGGTAGCGGTTCGATGGTCAGCGGATGGTCCGGGCGGCCGGCGGCGAAGGCTTCTCCCGCGTCGGTGATCAGCTCGGCGAGGTCGACGTCGACCAGCCGTAGCGGCGCTTCGGTCTCCGGTGCGTCGAGGCGCGCGAGGAGCAGGAGGTCGTCGACGAGCACACTCATCCGTTGGGTCTCTTCACGGATCTTCGACAGATGCGACTCGCGTTCGGCGGGTTCGTTCGCCGCCGCGTAGCGGAAAAGCTCGGCGTAGCCCCGGATCGACGTCAGCGGAGTGCGCAGCTCGTGGGAGGCGTCGGCGATGAACCGCCGCAGCCGTTCGTTCGCTTCCCGGCGCGCGACCAGCGACGAATCGAGGTGCGCCAGCATCAGGTTGAACGCCGTCCGCAGTTCCTCGACCTCGGCGCCGCCGCCGTTGGCCCGCGCGCGTACCGGGAGATCGGCGTTCGTGGTCAGGTCGTGTGACGCGATGTCGTGCGCCGTCCCGGCCATGTCGCTCAGCGGCCGCAGCCCGCGCCGCAGCACCAGCCGTCCCGCGATCACCAGTACCGCCAACGCCAGCAGGAACGCGACGACCTCGACCATCACCAGCTGGCTCACCGTCCGGTCCAGATCCGCCTGCGGCGCGGCGCTGACCAGCACGATGTTCCGGCTCGGCTCGATCGGGCACGCCCGGACGCGGTACGTGCCCTTGTCCTCGATATAAACCGTGCGCAGCACTTCGGTCTGCGTCGCGTCCTCCGCGACCTTTTCGAGCGCCTTCGTGTCCGGCGGAAGAGAACCACCCACCTGCGGAAGCGCGTCGCCGTTGCGCACCGAGAAGACCGCCGAGAACCAGCCGTAGGCCTGCTGCGGTTTCCCGCCGTGCGTGGTGCGCAGCGACGGCACCTGGCTGATCTGGGTCTTGGCGAGCTGTTCGTCGAGCCGGTCGTTCAGGTAGCCCTTCATGATGCCGACCATCACGGTGCCGACGACGGCGAACACGACCAGCGCCAGCACGCCGAGCCCGAGCGCCAGCCGGGTGCCGAGCCTCGATCGGCGCCAGGCGTCGTACCACCGGCGCAGCATCTTCATCTCGCCGCCTGCCGGACGACGTAGCCGACACCGCGCACGGTGTGGATCAGCGGCTCGTGGCCGGCGTCGAGTTTGCGGCGCAGATGCGAGATGACGAGTTCGACCACATTGGACCGGCCGCCGAAGTCGTATTCCCAGACGTGGTCGAGGATCTGTGCCTTGGTCAGCACCGAGGGCGAACGCCGCATGAGGTAACGCAGCAGTTCGTACTCGGTCGGCGTCAGCTCGGCGACGTGGCCGTCGCGGGCGACCTCGCGGGTGTCCTCGTTCATGGTCAGACCACCGACCCGCAGCAGCGCGGCGGGCTTGGACTGATTGCTGCTTCGCCGGAGGACGGCGCGCAACCGCGCCATCAGTTCCTCGACGGAGAACGGCTTGACGAGGTAGTCGTCACCGCCGCGGGTGAGCCCGGCGACGCGGTCGGCTGTCGCGTCCTTGGCGGTGAGGAAGACGACGGGCACCGCCGTCCCGGACTCGCGAAGCCTGTCCAGCACGGTGAACCCGTCGATCCCGGGCAGCATCAGGTCGAGCACGACGATGTCGGGCCCGAACTCGGCGGCCCTGGCGAGCGCGGCCTCCCCCGATCCGGCGGTGACGGCCTGCCAGCCCTCGTAGCGGGCGACGGTGGCCACCAGGTCGGCGATATGCGGCTCGTCGTCCACCACGAGCAGGCGGACGGGGTTCTCGGTGTGCACGACGTCCATCCTCCGTGAACGCGCGCGCGAGGGCGAGGCGGGAGCGCTTACGACAGGAAGCCGACAGCTTCCGCCACGAAGGTCACAGGTCGGCACCGCGGGCTCGCTCCCGCATCGTTCCAGGCAGACTTACCGGACCGGAGAAAACCGCTGGCCGGGTTTCGCGGCCTCGGGCAAACTGAGGCGTCATGACCTCTGTCGTACAGAATTTCTTCTTCGACTGCGCCGACGCCTACGAACTGGGCCGGTTCTGGAGTGGCGTCGTCGGCAAGCCGATGGCCGACGACGACGCGCCAGGCGACCCCGAAGTGACCATCGTGATGGACAACGGTGTCACGCTGTACTTCGGACAGGTTCCCGAACCCAAGACGGTGAAGAACCGGATCCACCTGTGCATGGAGCCCGACATCCCGCGCGAGGAAGAGGTGGAACGCCTGCTGGCGCTGGGAGCGACCATGCAGCACGACCGGCGCAACGCGGACGGCAGCGGCTGGGCCGTCCTCGGCGACCCCGAAGGCAACGAATTCTGCGTGCTGCGCAGCGCCGCCGAAATGGCCGCGGCCGAGTGAACGAGTACCTCACCCTCAATCGCGCGAACTGGGACGAACGTGCTCCGGCGCACGCCGCCTCGGCGGACTACGGGTACGAACGGTTCGTGAAGGACCCCGCCCATCTCAGCGGGGTGGTCACCTTCGACCGGCCGCTGCTCGGCGACGTCTCCGGCGCGCGCGGCGTCCACCTGCAATGTCACATCGGCACGGACACGCTTTCCCTGTCCCGTCTCGGCGCGCGGATGACCGGACTCGACTTTTCCGCACCGGCGCTGAAGATCGCGCGACAGCTGGCCGCCGAGACTGGCGCGGAGATCGACTACCACGAGTCCGATGTGTACAGTGCCGCCGACGTGCTGGGCGCCGGGGAGTTCGACCTCGTCTACACCGGGATCGGCGCGATCTGCTGGCTCCCCGACATCGCCCGCTGGGGGCAGGTCGTCGGCTCGTTGCTGAAACCGGGCGGGCGGCTGTTCATCCGTGACATGCACCCGATGCTGGGGACCCTCGACGAGACGCAGCCGGTGATCACCCCGCGCTACCCGTACTTCGAGCAGTCCGAACCGCTGGTGTTCGAAGAGCCGGGGACCTATGTGGACACCGACGTGTCGTTCGAGCAGAACCGGACGCACGAGTGGAACCACGGGCTGGGCGAGATCGTCACGGCTCTGCTCGACGCGGGGCTGACACTGACGAAGCTGGTGGAGCACGACAGTGTGCCGTGGAACGCGCTGCCCGGCTTCATGAGCCTGGACACCGCGACGGAGGAATGGCGGCTGGCGAAGGATCCGCAGCGGCTGGCCGCGAGTTTCACCATAGAAGCGTCCAAACGCCCCTGATCGTTCGGCTCTCGCGTCAGGGCCGACCGTGTCTTGATGCCGGTGCGCGCGTGTCGTCCATCCAATCACGCGTACCGTCCATCGGATCACACGTGCCGTCCCTTCAGTCACGCGAAACTGGCCGTTCGGTCCAGGTATTCGCATACCTACGCCGGACCGGCCCGAAGGCTGACGATGCGGGAACCGGGACGCTCAGTGTCCCGATTCCCCCATCGTCACGAGGTCGCCCGGTCTTGGAGCTTGATCGAACCACCCGGCACAGCCGAGCAGTGAACAGGCGAATACCGGTCCACCAGAACGACACTTACCCCTCACGAGACTTTGGAAGAATGCCCTCATGAGCGTCTCCCCAGAGAACAGGCGGCCGCTGGTCGCCGTCGCCGCCCTGGGCGGCACCATTTCCATGGTCCCCGGTGACGGCGAAGACCACGCGGTCCCCCGGCTCACCGCGGCCGATCTGCTCGGCGACCTCGGCGAAAACCTGGCGATGGACGTCCGCGCGGAGACGCTCGCGGCGATTTCCAGTGCGTCGATGGACTTCGCGACGCTGATCAAGACCCGTGACTGGGCCACGCGAGCCGTCGGCGAAGGCGCGGAAGGCGTCGTCGTGGTCCAGGGCACGGACACGCTCGAAGAGACCGCGTACTTCTTCGAGCTGACGTGGACTTCCGAGGCGCCGATCGTGATCACCGGCGCGATGCGCAACCCCGGTCTGCCCAGCGCCGACGGCGCGGGGAACCTGCTCGCGGCGCTGACCGTCGCCGCCGAACCCCGCAGCCGGGGCCGCGGCTCGCTGGTCGCGTTCAACGACGACGTCCACCTGGCCCGCTGGGTCCGGAAGACGCATTCGAGCCACGTCGAGGCGTTCTCTTCCGACCCCGCCGGGCCGCTCGGGCTGCTCGCCGAGGGCGCGGTGCACTACTTCCACCCGGTCGCGGAGCGCCCGCCGGCGTTGTCACTCGAGAACGCGGACTTCTCCGGACTGGTGCCGATCGTCGAAAGCGGCGTCGAGGACACCGGCGAACTGCTGGAGACGCTGGTCAAGGCCGGGGTCAAGGGGGTGGTGCTCGCCGCGAACGGCGCCGGGCACGTTTCGGCCGGGTCCGCCGACGTGATCGAGCGGGTGCTGCCGGAGGTGCCGATCGTGGTCGCCAGCCGCACCGGCGCCGGGCCGACGTTCCGCGGTACCTATGGCTTCCGCGGTTCGGAGTCGGACCTGATCGCGATGGGCGCGACCATGGCGGGCTGGCTGGATCCGCGCAAATCCCGGCTCCTGCTGCACACCCTGCTCGCCACCGGTGCTTCGCGAGACCGCGTCGAAGCCGAATTCCGCCTGCGCGGCGACCTCACCTAGCGCCCCACCTTCCGCAATTCGTCCTCTAGTTGCGGTAGTTGCACACGCAAGGACCGCAACTAGAGGACGAATTGCGGAGGATGAGGGGGCTAGTCCCGGATCGGGCCCGAGATGGGGTCCAGGTGGTATGGGCGCATGACGCGGGACTGGTGCCGGTAGACGTGCACGCTGACGGCGGGGTCCGGGCCCTCGTTGCGCACTTCGTGGATGTAGCCGGGACCGAAGACGCGCGACTGGCCCGCCGACAGCGAATGCAGTTCCGTCACCGCCCGCCCGTCGGACGCGCGCCGGGCGACGGTCTCGCTCAACTGCCCGCTGACGACGGTGAACGCGCCCGCGGCGAATTCGTGGTCGTGCAGGTCGGTGTGCTGGCCGGGCAGCCAGCTCATCAGCCAAACTTCCTGCAGTTCGTCGCTGTCGACGAGCGCGGAGAACCGTTCCCCGGGGTCGTAGCGCAGCAGGTGCCGCCAGCGGTCACGGTCCGCCGCGAACTCGATCGCGACGCGCACCGGGTGGCGCAGGGCGGGGTTTTCGGGAATGACGAGCGTGTTGTCCGGGACGGCGAACATGAAGGAGTCCTCGCAGAAAGAAGATGGTGTCGAGCTGGGCCGGGGCGGGGTTCACCGACAACAGCGACACGACGCACACGCGACAGCGCCAAGACCCGAGAGGCCCCGCGACACAGTCATCCCACGTGCGAACATGCCCTCAGCGAACCAGTGCGGAGCCCGGCGGTCAACCGATCTCACCCCGTGGACCGTGAGTTCCGCATCTACCGACCATGCTGGCAGCACGAATCCGCCCGGGTCTGTCGCATTACTGCGGTCTTCCTTGCGTTCTCAGGACCACTCGTGCTTCTGCGACCGTCCGAGCAGCTCGGCTCCGGCCCGCCGCGGGTCGACCCCTTCGTGGCACACGCGGTGCATCGCGTCGGTGATCGGCATGTCGACGCCGAGGCTCAGCGCGAGTTCCCGGATCGACGTGCACGATTTGACGCCCTCGGCGACCTGCCCGCCGCCGGCGTCCAGCGCCTGCTGCAAGGTCTCGCCACGACCCAGCCGCTCGCCGAAGGTCCGGTTGCGCGACAACGGCGACGAACACGTCGCCACCAGGTCGCCGACACCGGCGAGCCCGGCGAAGGTCAGCGGGTCGGCCCCGAGTTTCGCGCCGAGCCGCGCCATCTCGGCCAGCCCGCGGGTGATCAGCGTCGCCATCGTGTTGGTGCCGAGTCCCAGCCCGGCAGCCATCCCGCAGCTCAGCGCGATGACGTTCTTGCACGCGCCGCCCAGTTCACAGCCGACGACGTCGGTGTTGGTGTACGGCCGGAAGTACTGGTTGAAACTCGCCCGCTGGATCGCCTTGGCGTTGTCGTGATCCGTGCACGCGAGCACCGCGCCCGACGGCTGCCCCAGCGCGATCTCCTTCGCCAGGTTCGGCCCGGAAACGACCACGATCCGGCCGTCGTCGACCCGCGCGATCTCGGCGATGACCTCGCTCATCCGCTTGAGCGTGCCCAGTTCGACGCCCTTCGCGAGGCTCACCAGGATCGTCCCGGACGGCAGCAGACCGGACCACTCCGACAGATTGGCCCGCAGGGTCTGGCTCGGCACCGCGAGGACCACGGCCTGCGCGCCGTCGAGCGCCTCGGCCGGATCCGCCGTCGCGGTGATCCGCGCGGGCAGCTCGATATCGGGCAAATAGGATGAATTGCGATGCCGGTCCCGGATCTCCGCCGCGACCTCGGGCCGCCGGGCCCACATGGTCACGTCACGGCCGGCATCGCCGAGCACCTTGGCGAACGCCGTCCCCCACGAGCCCGCGCCGAGCACGGTCAGGCGCTGGACCTCGGCGGCGGTTCCGGCCATCAGGCGTCGTCCTCCGGCTTCTTCGCGGGCGGTTCCTCCTGGCGGATCTCCGCGAGCAGGGCGGTGATCTCGGTCATCATCAGGTCGGTGACCTCACGCAGTTTGGACGCGCTGCGCGTCGGCCCGTCCCGGTAGGCGGACAGGTCCATCGGCTCCCCGACCAGATGCGTGATCTTCTTGCGCGGGAACGGCGTGAACTTCTTCGTGTAGCCGTTGAAGATGTGGTTCGTGCCCCAGCGGGCGATCGGGATCACCGGCACGTCGGTCTCCAGCGCGAGCCGCGCGGCACCGGTGAACGGCTTCTTGGGCCAGCCGTCGGGGTCCTTGCTGATCGTCCCCTCCGGATAGATCACGACGATCTTGCCGTCCCGCAGCGCCTGGTGGGCGGCCTTGAGACTGTCGCCCGCGGCGGCCGAACCACGCGAAACCGGGATCTGGCCCGCGCCGACGAAGATCTTGCCGAAGACCGGCGCCCTGGTCAGGGACTCCTTGCCGAGGAATCGTGGCACCCGCTTCTGGCGGTGCACGAACACCGCGTCCACCGCCGGGTCCATGTGGGACACGTGGTTGAGCAACAGCAGCGCGCCGCCTTCGCGGGGGATCCGCCCGGCGTTGCGGTAGACCCGCTTGCCGATGGCCGTCGCCGGGTAGAACAGTGCGGCGGCGATGCCTACCCAGATGCCGCCCTTCTCACGCCGGGCCAATTCGTCCTCCTCGAAGTCACACGTGTCGTCCCAGGCCACTGATCCTGCCGCGCGCACGCGAGCGCGGTCCAGGGAGGGTCGGGTAAGAATGCAGATGTGGACAGTGTGGGCATCGACCTGATCGTGCCGGTGAAACGCCCGGCGGAGGGCAAGTCGCGGCTTCGCGGCGCGGTCGTACCCGAACGGCATCCCGAACTGGTACTGGCGCTGGCCTACGACACGTTGTCCGCGGCGACCTCGGCGGACGGGGTCCGCCGGGTGCTGGTGGTCGCCGCGGACCCGGCGTCGGTGGCGGATCTCACCGACCTGGGCGTCGAGATCGTCATCGAGCCGTCACGAGGCGGGTTGAACGCGGCCCTGCGCCACGGCGAAGAACTGCTGCGCCGGGACACGCCGTCCGGTCTCGTCGGCGCCTTGCAGGCCGACCTGCCCGCGCTGCGGACCGAAGACCTCACCGCCGCGCTCGCCGAAGCCGCCGGAGATCGGGCCTTCGTCGCCGACCGGCAGGGAACGGGCACCACACTGTTGCTTTCGGGGGCGGGCCGTGCGCTGGAACCCCGGTTCGGCGGGGGCTCCGCGCGGGCGCACACCACGTCCGGTGCGACCCCGCTCACGCTCGCGGCGGGATCGCTCCGCGCCGACGTGGACACCGCGGATGATCTCGCTCACGTCCGCACCCTGGGTGTCGGAAAGCGCACTTCAACGCTGCTGGGGACACCCTGCGTGGTGATGTGACGAGAGTTCACCCCGGCGACCCGCGCGCGGTGCACATAATCGGGCCGGGTGGTGAACAATGAGCCCGTGAGCACAAACGACGGCGGCACCCCGAACTCGGCAAGGAAGCGGAAGACCTCCGCCGCGAAACCGGAACCGGACAACGGCGCGACCAAGCCCGTGCGGGCGAGAAAGACCAGTCCCGCGCCGAAGACCAACAACATCCCCCGCGCGACCCGCGGCGGTTCGGCGAGCCGTCCCGCCCAGGAGTTCCGCGCGCTGCCCGCCGCGCCTCCCGCGGTGACGTCCGCGCCCACCGCCGTCGAGACACTGCCCGACGACCGGTATTTCAACCGTGAGCTGTCATGGCAGGACTTCAACGCGCGCGTGCTCGCGCTGGCCGAGGACGAATCGCAGCCGCTGCTCGAACGCGGCAAGTTCCTGGCGATCTTCGCGTCCAATTTGGACGAGTTCTACATGGTGCGGGTCGCCGGGCTGAAGCGCCGCGACGAGACGGGCCTCCCGGTCCGCAGCGCGGACGGGCTCACCCCGCGCGAGCAGCTCGCGTACATCGCCAAGCGCAACCAGGATCTGGTCGAGCGGCACACGAACGCCTTCGAGCTGCACCTGCGGCCGCAACTGGCCGACGAAGACATCCTCATCGTCGGCTGGAACGACCTCACCGGCGCCGACCAGCTCCGGCTGTCCAACTACTTCAGCGAGCAGATCTTCCCGGTGCTCACACCGCTGGCCGTGGATCCCGCGCACCCGTTCCCCTACATTTCCGGCCTTTCGCTCAACCTGGCCATCACCGTCCGGGACCCCGAAGCGGGCACGGAGCGATTCGCGCGAGTCAAGGTGCCGAGCAACGTGCCGCGCCTGATGCGGATCGAGCAGCAGCCGAGGGAAAGCCGGACCGCGACCTTCCTTCCGCTGGAGGAACTGATCGCCGCCCACCTCGGTGAGCTGTTCACCGGGATGGAGGTCACCGAACACCACGCGTTCCGGGTCACCCGCAACGCGGACTTCGAGGTCGAAGAGGACCGGGACGAAGACCTGCTCCAGGCGCTGGAACGGGAACTGGCCCAGCGCCGGTTCGGCCCGCCGGTGCGGCTCGAAGTGGCGCAGGACATGAGCGAGCACATGCTCGAACTGCTGCTGCGCGAACTGGAGGTCGACCCGCGCGACGTCGTCGAGGTGCCCGGTCTGCTGGACCTGACCTGTCTGCACCAGCTTTCCGGTGTCGACAGGAAGGAACTCAAGGACCGGCCTTTCGTGCCCGCGACGCATCCGGCGTTCGGTGAACGCGAGACGCCCAAGTCGGTGTTCGCGACGCTGCGCGAAGGCGATGTCCTCGTCCACCACCCGTACGACTCGTTCTCCACCAGCGTCCAGCGTTTCATCGAACAGGCCGCCGCGGACGACAAGGTGCTGGCGATCAAGCAGACGCTGTACCGCACCTCCGGCGACTCCCCGATCGTCGACGCGCTGATCGACGCCGCCGAGGCGGGCAAACAGGTCGTCGCGCTGGTCGAGATCAAGGCACGGTTCGACGAGCAGGCCAACATCACCTGGGCCCGCACACTGGAACGCGCTGGCGTGCACGTGGTCTACGGGCTCGTCGGGCTGAAGACGCACTGCAAGGTTTCGATGGTGGTGCGCCAGGAGGGTTCGACCATCCGCCGGTACTGCCACATCGGCACCGGCAACTACAACCCGAAGACCGCGCGGCTCTACGAGGATCTCGGCATCCTGACCGCCGACCCGACGATCGGCGCGGACCTGACGGATCTGTTCAACGTGCTCACCGGGTACTCCCGCCAGGACACCTACCGCAACATCCTCACGTCGCCGCACGGGATCCGCCGCGGCATCGTGCGCGCGATCGGCGAGGAGATCGAACTCGCCCGCGCCGGCCAGACCGCCGGGATCCGGCTCAAGTGCAACTCGCTCGTCGACGAGCAGATCATCGACGCGCTGTACCACGCTTCGCAGGCCGGAGTGCCGGTCGACATCGTCGTGCGCGGCATCTGCGCGCTGAAGCCGGGTGTGGAAGGGCTGAGCGAGAACATCCACGTGCGGTCGATCCTCGGCCGTTTCCTGGAGCACTCGCGCATCTTCAACTTCCGCGCGGGCGGCACGCACTGGATCGGCAGCGCGGACATGATGCACCGCAACCTGGACCGCCGGATCGAGGCCTTGGTCCGGGTCAAGGATCCGAAGCTGACGGCACAACTGGACTACATCTTCGAATCCGCGCTGCATCCGGCGACCCGGTGCTGGGTGCTGACCGCCACCGGCGAGTGGACCCCGTTCCCGGCCAGCGGCGACGACGTCCGCGACCACCAGGTCGAACTGGCCAAGCGGCACGGAGCCGCCGGATGAGCGGGGTCGTGCGGGCGGCGGGGGCCGTCCTCTGGCGCCGCGACGGGGACCGGATCGAGGTCGCGCTGGTCCACCGGCCGCGCTACGACGATTGGTCGCTGCCGAAGGGAAAGCTGGATCCGGGCGAGACCATCGCGCGGGCCGCGGTCCGTGAGATCCGGGAGGAGACCGGGTTCGAGGCGGTGCTCGGCCGGTATCTGTTCCGTACCGAGTACACCGTGGCGGGAGCACCGAAGACCGTCGACTACTTCTCCGCCCGCGCGGCTTCCGGCGCGTTCAGCCCGAACGAAGAAGTCGACGAACTGCGCTGGCTCGACGCGGAGACCGCGGAGAAACTACTGACGCGGCCAGGGGACGTGCGGGTGCTGCGCGAGTTCTCCGCGCTGCCGCCCGAACTCGGCACGGTGATCCTGGTGCGGCACGCCAAAGCGGGTAAACGTGACGAGTGGAACGGCGACGACGACCTGCGGCCGCTTTCGGACGCGGGCCACCGTCAGGCCGAGGCGCTGCGTTCGCTGCTGCGGCACTACGCGCCGGACAGGGTGCTCTCGGCGCCGCGGCTTCGGTGCGTCCAGACGGTGAACGGGCTCGCCGAAGACCTCGAAGTCGAGATCCGGCACGAGCCACTGCTGTCGGAAGAGGGTTACTGGCCGGACCCGGTGCTCGGTGTCGCCCGGTTGCTGGCCATCGCGGGCGACGGCGGGACGCCGGTGATCTCCAGCCAGGGCGGCGTGATCCCGGACGTCGTCAGCGCACTGGCCGACCGCGACGGGGTCGACCTGCCCGCCGCGCGCGGTGGTGTGGTGCCTTCGAAGAAGGGTTCTTTCTGGGTGTTGTCGTTCCGGGCGCCGACCGAAGAGGACGGGCCGGTGCTGGTGGCGGCGGACTACTTCGCGTCGCCTTTGCCCACGCCCGCTCCGGCGCATCCCTGACGTTTACGCCTACTGGATTCAGGCTCGGCCGATCTCCAGTCCGGTACATGAAGGCCCCCTTCCTTGAGCTAGGCGCAAGCAAGGGGGCCTTCATGTACCGGAAACTCCCAGAACCTGGCACACCCCCGAGCCCCTTGCGGCCGCAAGCGATGACCAATCAGCTCTGCGACTTTGCCGGGACCTTGCCCCTGAAGGTAGGGAAGGGGCCCTTCACGGACTTAGGTGGATCGGCCCCGCGTTCGAAAGCGACTCCCCCACGTGGGTGACGCCCCGCTACTCCGGCCGTGTCCAAAGCGAAACAAAGCCCACCGGGTCCGAAGTGCTTGCGAGTAGGTGGATCCGCCGTGAAGTGAGTTCCGCCACCGCGCCGGGCTCGGTCTCGCATGGCGCTGTCCAGCGGCAACAGACCGGCGCGGACGACCGTCGCTCCACTGTGGAGGGCGGTTCGAGGAACGGGACGATGCGCCATCGGGGTGTTCGGGGCGTCCGCGCTGTTCTACGAAGAGTGGTCCCGAAGCAACCGCCGTAGGCGCGCCGCATTCGTCCACAGAACGCCGCGGAACCGTTCCGGTACCCAGTTCCCCGGACACCTGCCCTCAGGGGCGTTGCGGGCAAAGGAGACGGCCGCGGCGCGCTGGCCCCCGGAAATGCGGCAGGGCCCCGCACGATACGCGGGGCCCTGCCGTTGGCTCACTCCGGAAGAGGGAGCTTACTTCTTCTTCGCGGCGGCCGAAGTCCGCTTGGCCGGAGCCTTCTTGGCGGGAGCCTTCGCGGCAGTCGCCTTGGCGGCAGGCTTCGCGGCGGCGGCCTTGGTGGCGGTCGCCTTCTTGGCCGTGGTGGCGCGAGTCGTGGCCTTGGCCGCGGTCTTCGGCGCCGCCTTGGTGGCGGTCGTCTTGGCGGCGGCCTTGGTCGCGGTCGCCTTGGCGGCCGGCTTCGCAGCCGTACGCGTCGTGGCGGCGGCGGCGCGGGTCCGCGTGGTGGTGCTGCGCGTCGCGGCCGGGCGGCTGGCGGCCGTCCGGGTCGTCGTCGCGCGGGTGGTGGCGGCCCGAGGGGTGGTGCCGGTGGTCGCGCGCTTCACAGCGGTGGCCTTCGGCAGCTTCTTCGAACCGCTGATGACGTCCTTGAAGGTCGTGCCGGCGCGGAAAGCGGGCACGTTGGTCTTCTTGACGCGAACGGTCTCACCGGTGCGCGGGTTCCGCGCGGTGCGGGCGGCGCGGGCGCGCTTCTCGAACACACCGAAGCCGGTGATGTTCACCTTCTCGCCCTTGTTGACCGTCCGGATGATGATGTCGACAAGGCCATCGACGGCCTCCGACGCGACCTTTTTGTCGCCCAGGCGCTCCGACAGCGCCTCGATCAGCTGGGCCTTGTTGGCCATTCCAGTCCTCCAAGAAGAACTACTTGTACACGGCCCCGTCGGCCGACTTAGCGCACACGGTATTACCAATGCAGCACAAATTCCAAACGACGCGCGGAAATTTCCCTTGTCTCGGGGGCTGTTCCGCCTCCCGAGGGACCCCTCAGGGGCCTCTCGGGGTGCCGTTCGGTGTGGTTTCGGGGCTGTCGCGCACACTCACCGCCGGGGGCGGATTCCCTGCTCAGCAAGGGAATCCGCCCCCTTCGGCAGGCCTCAGGAGAAGGCCGCCGGGAGGGTCACCGGCTTCCAGGAGGGGCGCTGGGACTCGAAAGTGTCGATCTCCTCCGCGTGGCGGAGTGTCAGGGCGATGTCGTCGAGCCCTTCGAGGAGCCGCCAGCGGGTGTAGTCGTCGATCTGGAAGGGCGCGGTGAAGTCCTTGGCTCGTACCGTCTTCGACTCGAGGTCCACCGTGACCTCCGTGCCGGGCTCGTTTTCGAGCAGCTTCCACAGCAGTTCGACGTCGGCCTGCTCGACCTGAGCGGCGACCAGCCCCTGCTTGCCCGAGTTACCGCGGAAGATGTCCGCGAACCGGGAGGAGATCACGACGCGGAAGCCGTAGTCCATCAGGGCCCAGACCGCGTGCTCACGGGAGGAACCGGTGCCGAAGTCCGGGCCCGCGACCAGGACCGACCCGCTTTTGAAGGGCTCTTCGTTGAGGATGAACGACTCGTCGGAGCGCCAGGCGGCGAAGAGCCCGTCCTCGAAGCCGGTGCGGCTCACGCGCTTGAGGTAGACCGCCGGGATGATCTGGTCAGTGTCCACGTTGGACCTGCGCAGCGGGACCCCGACGCCGGTGTGGTGGGTGAACGCGTCCATGGTGGGAACTCCTTCGCGGATGTCAGCGATGTCAGCGGGCGGTGGCCGGTCGCAGGTCTTCGGGGCTGGACAGGGTTCCCCGCACGGCCGTCGCGGCCGCCACGAGCGGGGAGACCAGATGCGTCCGGCCGCCCTTGCCCTGCCTGCCTTCGAAGTTGCGGTTCGAGGTCGACGCGCTGCGCTCGCCCGGCTTGAGCTGGTCCGGGTTCATGCCGAGGCACATCGAGCAGCCAGCCTGACGCCATTCCGCGCCCGCTTCGGTGAAGACCTGGTCCAGCCCTTCGGCTTCGGCCGCCTGGCGGACCCGCATCGAGCCGGGGACGACGAGCATCCGGACCGAACCGGCGACCTTGTGGCCGCGCAGGACGTCCGCGGCGGCCCTCAGATCCTCGATACGGCCATTCGTGCACGAGCCGAGGAAGACGGTGTCCACCGCGATCTCGCGCAGCGGCGTGCCCGGCTTCAGGTCCATATAGGACAGGGCCTTCTCAGCGGCGATGCGCTCGTTCTCGTCGCCGATCCGCTCGGGATCGGGCACCTCGGCGTCCAGCGGGAGTCCCTGGCCCGGGTTCGTGCCCCAGGTCACGAAAGGCGTGAGCTCATCGGCGTTCAGGTGCACCTCGGCGTCGAAGACGGCGTCGTCGTCCGTGCGGAGTTCGCGCCAGTTCTCGACGGCGGCGTCCCAATCGGCGCCCCGCGGCGCGTGCGGACGGCCCTTCAGATACGCGAACGTCGTCTCGTCCGGCGCGATGAGCCCGGCGCGCGCGCCGGCTTCGATCGACATGTTGCACACCGTCATCCGGGCTTCCATCGACAGCTTTTCGATGGCTTCGCCGCGGTATTCGAGAACGTAACCCTGCCCGCCGCCGGTGCCGATCTTCGCGATCACGGCGAGGATGACGTCCTTCGCCGTGACGCCGGGGCGGAGTTCGCCTTCGACCGTGATCGCCATCGTCTTGAATGGACGGAGCGGCAGGGTCTGGGTGGCCATCACGTGTTCGACCTCGGAGGTGCCGATTCCGAACGCCATCGCGCCGAAGGCGCCGTGCGTCGAGGTGTGACTGTCGCCGCACACCACGGTCATCCCGGGCTGCGTCAGGCCGAGCTGCGGGCCGATGACGTGCACGATGCCCTGCTCGGCGTCGCCCATCGGGTGCAGCCGGACACCGAACTCCTTGCAGTTGCCGCGAAGGGTGTCGACCTGGGTGCGGGACACGGGATCCGCGATCGGCAGCTCGATGTCGATCGTCGGGACGTTGTGGTCCTCGGTGGCGATGGTGAGGTCAGGGCGGCGCAGTTTCCGGCCCGCCAGGCGGAGCCCGTCGAACGCCTGCGGGCTGGTGACCTCGTGCAGCAGATGCAGGTCGATGTAAAGCAGGTCGGGCTCGGCCCCCTCGCCGCGCCGCACCAGGTGCGACTCCCACACTTTCTCGGCCAGTGTCCGGGGCATTTCCGGCTCCTCACATACGGTGAAATCGGCACTTCCCACCATCTGGACATCTCAAACTTCGGGAAGATAGTATCGGCTTGTGGGACAGCATAGCGGTATCGGAGTACTCGACAAGGCCGTGGCCGTGCTTCAGGCCGTGGCCGAAGATCCTTGTGGCCTGGCGGAACTGTGCACGCGGACCGGTTTGCCGCGCGCGACGGCGCACCGGCTCGCGGTCGGTCTCGAGGTGCATCGCCTGTTGCGCCGCGGCCCGGACGGACGCTGGCGGCCGGGCACCGCGCTCGCGGAACTGGCGGGCGGCTCGACCGACCCGCTGCTCGACGCGGCGGGTTCGGTGCTGCCGAAATTACGCGACATCACCGGGGAAAGCGTTCAGCTCTACCGTCGCGACGGCGTCCAGCGCGTCTGCGTTTCGACCGCGGAACCGCCCAGCGGTCTCCGTGACACGGTGCCGATCGGGTCACGGCTGCCGATGACCGCGGGCTCCGGCGCGAAGGTGCTCGCCGCTTGGTCGGATCCGCATACGCAGCGGACGATCCTTTCCGAGGCGGTGTACGGGGAGCGCACCCTGCTCGAAGTCCGCCGCCGCGGCTGGGCCCAGAGCGTGGCCGAGCGGGAACCGGGTGTGGCGAGTGTCTCGGCGCCGGTACGGGATTCGACGGGCACCGTCGTCGCCGCGGTGTCGGTTTCCGGGCCCATCGAACGGATAGGGCGCAAGCCGGGGGCCCGCTGGGCCGCGGACCTGCTCGCCGCCGCGGACGCGCTCCAGGAGCGCCTCTGATCTCGCCGGATACGTGAAGGGCCCCTTGCTCACGCCGTCGCGAGCAAGGGGCCCTTCACGTACTACCGTCCTATCAGAACTCGTCGGCTCGGGTGAGCTCGTGTTCGAAGGCGTCCGCGCGGGTGACGAGGGACGTCAGCGGATGCCCGAACTCGTTCTGGAGGTTCAGGTCGGCCAGCGGGACCGTGTGCTTGAGCAGGGCGACGCCGTCCACGACCGCCGCGCCGCCGACCGAATCGCCGCCCGCCAGTTCGAGCAGGCGCCGCAGATCGATCTTGTCCGCCCAGCCGACCGGGGACGAGATCTCGACCCACTCCAGTCCGTCGTGGTCCGGGAGATGGTGCAGGGTGACCTGCTGGCCGCGGCCGTCTTCGGTGTCGACCCGGAATCGGAGCCAGTCGCCCCGTTCTTCGAGCACTTCGTACCGTGCCCGGACGAAATTGATCACGCCTGCCCAGATGGACACCCTCGTCACCTCTCGGTTTCGCCGCCTCGTGCGCTGTCGAGCATGGCACATCAGGGGCGGGTTCAGCCCGCGGGATGGAGCAGCGGCCGAGTTCGGGCCGGGTGTTCGCGAGTGGGATTCGCGTTGGCGCGGGCCGGCGCTCGCCGCATCGCCGCGCCGGTCTCGGCCCTGAACAACGGAGAATCGTGCTTGAACCCGTAACTCGCGTGCTTGAACCCGTAACTCGCGTGCTTGGGCCCGTAACTCGTGAGTTCCGTCTTCAAGCACGCGAGATTCGGGTTCAAGCACGCGAGTTACGCGCTAGCGCAGGGAAGGAGGCCTTAGCGGGCTTCAAGCGACCAGCGCGCAGGGACGAGAGGGGCGGGGACGCTACTGCCCGGTCTCGTCGTCGAGCAGCTGTAGCGAGCCCGTGTCCGACTCGGCGACCCGCCGGTGGCCGGGAATCGTGAAACCGTTCCCCTCGCCGCCGACGGCCCGGCCACGCAACGCCGCCGACACACCGTCCGTGCCCAAGGCGGGCCTCTGGTCATCGCCGGACCGGGTGTGTTCGGCCGCTCCCGGCCGCACCGTTCCGGCCGCCCCCGCCGCGCCTTGCTGCGGCATCGCCGACGGCGGCATCATGCCGCCCCCGGCGGCCTTCGCCGAACCCGTCGTCCCGCCCGGCTGGATGTCGGAGGCCAGGCTCGCCACGCGCTTTCCGGTGCCGACGGCCCGCGGTGCCATCGGAGTCCCGCCGAGCCCACCGGCCGCGCCCAGTGTCCCGAAGGGCATCGACCCCATTCCGGCCGAGGGCGGGCCACCACCGGACAAGCCGCTCAACGGGGCTCCCGCGAGTGCGCCGGGAGCCGGTGTGTTCGGCGCCAGCCCGGCCAGCGACAGGCCGCTTCCCACCGACGAGGTGCCCGGATTCCCCGACGACGGCAGGTCCGAACCGGTCCAGCCGTCGAGAAGGCCGGAGGTGCCTGCCGGGCTCCCGGCGCCGCCGCCGAAGGACTCGGTCAAGCTCTGCACCTCGGTGAGCAGGTTCACCGCGGCGTCGGCCGTCTTCACCGCGTCGGCCGCGGAACCGGTGACCTGGGGGAAACCGGGCAGGAGGTCGGCCGGATTCGCGATTCCCGCCGCGGCGCACATGGTGAGCATGGCCGTGTCGAAGCGGGTGCCCAACGCGGTCAGGCACATCCCCGCCTGCTGCTGGAAGGCGATCGCCCCCAAGGCCGTCAAGGGATTGGACAGCGCGAGCAGGTACTCCCCGTGAAGACTCATCACGACCGCCTCCGCCCCGGGAAGCTCGGCGGCGAGCGACGCCAGCGTCTCGGACACCTTGGAGTCGTCGATCCGCGCACCCCACGTGGTCAGATCGGCCAGTGACTGCTTGGTCTTCTCCTCGAAGGCCCTGCCCGCTTCGTCGGTCCAGTCAGGCGCCAGGTTGTTCGCGCGGGTCTGCAACTCGATCTTGGCCTCCTCGACCCAGATCCGCGCCTCCTTCCACATCTTCGACTTCTCGATGAGCACCGGGATGCACTTCTGTGTGTTCGTGATGCACCCGACCATGACCTCCATCGGAAGCACGCCATACGGGAACAAGAGGGGCTCCTCAGGTCGTCTGCCGCGAGTGGTCACCCGCGACGGTCTCGGTGGGATCCGGTGTGCCGGACTGCGAACCCGCGGCCCCGGCCACCTGCTGGGCGACGCCGATCACCTTTTCGCCGAGCTTGACCCCGGAGGTGGCCAGATCGAGCGCGCTGGTGATGTCGGCGAGTGAATAGGTCGCGGCCGCTTCCTTGACCTTCGCGCCGTAGGTGACCATGTCCTTGGTGACCATGGTCAGATAAGCCGAGATCTCGGCGCTGACGGCCTTGTCCAGCACCGACAAGAGCCCGCTTTCGAGCATCCCGTCGAGATTCATCGGCGAGCCGGTGCTGGTGGCGACGGACCCCGGTATGGGTGGCGCCTTGAGCTGCTGGGAATACGCGAACATCGAACCGGGGTCGCCGTCGACGACGTCGGTCATGTGCCCCTCCTTCTAATATCCAGTGCGGTATGTCGGCCGGTCGGTGGCCGGATTCAGTTGCCACAGGTCTTCGTCGAGCACGTCCACGACGTCGTTTTCGACGGCCGGGCGCTGCCGGGTGACCGGCGGCCGTGACGCGGCGCCTGCCCTGCCTCGCAGTGCCACGCCCGGGTTTCCGTCGGGTTTGCGTGAGCGGACCGCGTTGACCTGCTCGGCGGCCCCCGGTCTGATGTCACCGCCGCCTTGCCGTCCGCCTGCCCCGTTCGGCGGATACAGGGGCATCATCCCGGGGCTGCCGCCCGTTCCACCCGTCGTTCCCCCCGCCGCGCCCATCGCCGCGGCGGTTCCCGGCAGCGCGGCACCGGCCACGCCCGCCATCGGTGACGCGGTGCCCGGCGCCGAGGGAACGGCGCCACCCGCGCCGATTCCACCCGCGCCGAGACCACCGCCGAGTCCGCCCCCGCCGTCGAGGCCCGCCAAGCTCGGCAATCCCAGCGGATTGTCCGCGCCGGGGACACCGCTCAGCGTGGGAAGATCTCCGGGCTTCCAGCCTTCCAACGGGTTCGGCACGGTGGCCGGATCCGGCACGTCCGGCGCGCCGGACGAGCCCGAGCCGAGCAGCTGGTCCGCCACCTTCCCCGCGAGGTCGACAGCCTTGCCCGCGGTGTCGAGCCCCTGCGACGCCAGATCCAGCTGCTCCTGCAGCGTGAGCGGCTTCTGCTCCTCGGGACTTTCCGGTGTTTCAGCCGGTTTCGGGGTTTCGCCGGGGTTCGCCGTTCCCGGGTCTCCGCCGGTGGCGTTCGGATCCCCGCCCCCGCCGGGGTTGGCGCCGTCCCCCGCGGGCGAGTCGGACGTCAGTTTCGGGACCACGTCGCTGCGCGGACCGGTCCACGCCAGTCCCCTGGCGTCGGGCAGCGCGTTGTCCGACACGTCGCGATAGTGACTCCCGAGGTTGTCGAGCGCTCTGCCCGCCTTCAAGCGGTAGTCGTCCTCGACGGCCTTCCTGTCCTCGGCCTGGACCCCTGGCCTTTTGAACAAGACATCGAAATCGCGCTTGAGGGTGTCCACGTAGTCGAACGTCCGCTTGATGTCGTCGGCCAGCTCGCGCAGCCGAACGGCCACATTGGACATCGTGATGCCGTACGAGGGACGGCTCTGCTGGACCGTACTCGGCAACGGCAGGAGCAGGGGGACCTCGTTCGTCACGGGGATCTGGGCGTCCGGCGTCTGCACCCATGAGCGCAGGGTGTCGATGTCCCGTTTCGCCAGTGCGCGGAACGTGTCCCCCGCCTGGTCCGGCCAGTTCGAGACGAGGTTTTCCACCTGCTGGTTGAAGGAAACCGTCTTGTCCGCGATCCAGGTGGCCGCCTCGACCCACATGTCGGCCGCCGCGTGCAGCCTCGGGATGTGCGGGAGTTCGGCCGAGATCTTGTCGTGCTGTGCCCTGAGACTGAGCACGGTGTAAGTGCGCGCGTCCCCGAAGAGATCCTCCAGGCCTCCACCCATGTCGGCTCCCCTACTTCGGCTGCGCCGGGTCGGGCGCCGCCGGTGGGAGTGCCGCCGTGTCGTCCCGCAGCCCTGCCCCCTTGTCGTCGTGCCAGTTCTTGAGGATTCCCGCCGCGGCGCCTTCGTCCGCGTCGCGGTAGGCGATTCCGGAACGCTGGGCGAACGCCCCGTACGCCGCGATGCCGTACCTGACATTCATGACGAAGGTCTGCAGCGCCTTGGTCGCGGAGGCATCGGCCTGCACCAGCGGTCCGCATTCGCTGAGGCCGTTGCCGCACGCGGGGTCGACCGCGCGGTCCATCAGCGACGGGCGGTCCTGCACGATGTTGTGGAAACTCCGCGCGGCTTGAATCATCACCGCGGTGTCGCCGTCGACGGTTTCACCGGATCCCATGTCCCGCTCCTCGTTTCTCTTTCCTCTGGTGAAGACAACCACGCCGTCGGGGTGGCAGGCGGGGCGCGACAGGAAGCGGCCACGCGCCGGGTCACTCCTTCGGCGGCAGCCAGGCGATCTGCGCCAGACTCTTGCCGCCACGCCGGTCGACGAGCCAGCCGCGGCCGGGCGGCAGTACCTGAGGACGCATTCCGCCGAGCAGCGGGCCCTCGTCCCGGTCGCCGGACATCATCAGCCCGGACGCGCCGACGTCTCGCAGCCTGGCAAGGAACGGCTCGCCGAGACCGAGACCCGCGCCGCCGCTGCGGCGGGCGAGCACGACGTGCAGGCCGATGTCCGAAGCCTGTGCGATCAACGGGAAAAGGGCGAACAGCGGGTGATCCTTGTGGGTGGCCACCATGTCGTAGTCGTCGACGAGCACGAAGATCTCCGGTCCGGTCCACCAGCCGCGGTTCCGCAGCTGTTCGGTGGTCACGTCCGGTCCCGGCAGGCGGGAGGTGAGCAGCTCGGCCACCCGGGTCAGCAGTTCGGTGCTGTGCGTGTCGTTGGCACCGATGCCGATCAGGTGCTCGTCGCCGACCTCGCCGAGCAGCCCCCTGCGGTGGTCGATGAGGACGATCTGCGCCTCTTCCGGTGTGTACGCCTGGCAAATCCGCTTGGCGAGCACCCGCAGGAAGTTGGTCTTGCCGGTGCGGATATCCGCCAGTACCAGGAAATGCGGGTCGTCGGC
Organism: Amycolatopsis coloradensis; assembly: GCF_001953865.1. Taxonomy (GTDB): domain Bacteria; phylum Actinomycetota; class Actinomycetes; order Mycobacteriales; family Pseudonocardiaceae; genus Amycolatopsis; species Amycolatopsis coloradensis. The sequence goes on along the minus strand of NZ_MQUQ01000010.1, from coordinate 411,643 downwards.
GAAGTCGAGGCGAAGGGGGCTGAGGTCGCGTTCGTGGATGCCGACGGCAAATCCGGCGTCCGGCCCGGCGGGCTCGTCGGTGGCGGGCAGTTCCGGGTAAGGCAGGACCGTCGGCAGCAACCGGACCGAAGGCGCGGGCTCCCCCGGCCACGCCTTCTTGACCGCGTCGACCAGCGTGGCCACCCCGGCGGGCAGATCTTCGGTGCCGGACACTCCGTCCACCCGCGGCAGCGACACCAGCATCTGGTGCCCGGTCATCGCGACACCCCGTCCCGGCGAGTCCGGCGGCACGCTCATCGCGGCACGCCGGTCGATGACCGAATCGATCGGGTCGCCGATCTTCAGCTCCAGCGTGCTGACGAACAGGTCCCTGACGTTCATCCGCAGATCGAAGGCGCGGGTGGCGCCCGCCACGACGTGGACACCGAAGGCGAGGCCACGTCCGGCGATGTCGTTGACGACCTCCTCGAGATCCATGAACTCGTTGCGCAAGGTGAGCCAGCCGTCGATGACGAGGAAGACGTCGCCGTGGAGATCCTCGGTGAATCGGCCCTCCGCCCGCAGTTTGCGGTAGGTGGCCATCCCGTCGATCCGGTGCTCGGCGAAAAGCCGCTCCCGCTGTGCGAGCAGCGTCGCCACTTCGGCGACGGTGCGGCGGACCGCGCCCGTGTCGAGGCGGCCGGAGACCCCGCCGACATGCGGCAGGCCGGCGATCGAGGCGAGCACGCCACCGCCGAAATCGAGGCAGTAGAACGTCGTTTCCCTCGGCGTGTGCGTGAGCGCGAGGCTGATGACGATCGTCCGCAACGTCGTGCTCTTGCCGGAACGGGGACCTCCGAGCACCAGTACATGTCCGGCGCCGCCGGACAGATCCAGCGCCAAAGGGTCGCGACGCTGCTCGTAAGGCCGGTCTACGATGCCGAGCACCGGGCGGAGCGCACCCGCCATCTCGGCCGAATTGGGGGTCACCCCGCGCCGCGGATGGATGACCAGCGGGGGAAGCACCTGATCCAGGGTCGGTGACTCGTCCAGCGGCGGCAGCCATACCTGATGCGCCGGGGTTCCCCGTCCCGCCAGCCTGTCGACCAGGATGTCCAGCAGGGTCTCACCGGCGGCGGAGTCCGCGTCGTCCTCCCCCGCGGGCTCCTCACCCGGATCGTCGAGATCCGGTGCGAGGTAGGCGGTGGTGTACTCGTGCAACGCGAACGCCTCGGCGGAAGCCGCGGGCACGCCGGTGCCGGTGGCACGCTGGTACACGCCGGACACGTACGCCGAACGGAAGCGGTCCATCGGTTCGGTGCCGACCTTGAGGAAGCCGTGGCCCGGCGCCCTCGGCAGTTTGAACGCGTCGGGCACGCCGAGCACGGCACGACTGTCCATATCGGAGAACGTGCGCAGCCCGATCCGGTAGGACAGGTGTGCTTCGAGACCACGCAGTCTGCCCTCGTCCAGTCGCTGGGAGGCGAGGAGCAGATGCACACCGAGCGATCGGCCGACGCGGCCGATCTGGACGAACATGTCGATGAAGTCGGGTTTGGCGGAGAGCAGTTCCGAGAACTCGTCGCAGATCACCAGCAGGGTGGGCACTTCCGGCAACGGCGCACCCGCCGCCCTCGCCTTCTCGTAATCACGCAGGGACGAGAAGTTCCCGGCCGCACGAAGCAATTCCTGCCGTCGGATCAGCTCACCGTTGATCGCGTCCGTCATCCGGTCGACCAGGTGCAGCTCGTCCGCGAGGTTCGTGATCACGGCACTGGTGTGCGGGAGATTGTCCAGCCTGGTGAAGGTGGCGCCGCCCTTGAAGTCGACCAGGGCGAAGTTCAGCGAACTCGGCGGATGAGTGGCCGCCAGCGCCAGGACGAGCGTGCGCAGCAGCTCCGATTTCCCCGATCCGGTCGCGCCGATCAGCAGGCCGTGCGGGCCCATCCCGTCCTGGGCGGATTCCTTCAGGTCGATCTCGATCGGCGTCCCGTCCTCCTTGATGCCCAGCTTGATCCGGAGCCGGTCCCGGTTGGGCCGGGGCACCCAGGTGTCGTCCGGATCGAATTCATAGGGATCGCCCAGTTCCAGCAGCTCGGCGAGGCCGAGTTCGCTGCTCATCGGCGCGTCGCCGCGCAGGCCGGCGGTCAGCCGCAACGGGGCGAGCTGCCTGGCGAGGCCTTCGGCGGCCACCGCGCCGAGCAGATCGGCATGACCGAGCGGCACGGCGCCGTCGGCGGTCTCGCTGATCAGGTCGCCGTCCGAGTCGACGTCGAGAAGCACGCCTGTCCGGTCGAAAGCCCTTGGCGGCACAGTGCTCAGATCGACCACGGTCACGCCTTCGACGCCACCGCCGGTCATCAGGTGGTCGGAGCCCGCGACCGCGCCGCCGTCCAGCACCACCACCAGATGCGGACCGGGCAGGCGGGTTCCGACCTCCGGGTCGAACCTCGGCCGCCTGGTCAGCTCCTCCTCGAGCACCGACTCCAGTGCGGGAATGGTCGCGGCGACCAGGCGCAGCGGGCCGAGCGCGTCGGTGCGCTCCGGGTGCAGGGCGTGCGGCAGCCACTTGACCCATTCCCAGTCGGCGCGGCGATCCTCGCCGACACACACCGCGATACGCAGATCATCCGGGGACTGCAGGGTGGCCAACTGGGCCAGCATCGCGCGCAGCAGACCCAGCGCGCGGTCGCGGTCGCCCCGTACGTAGATCCGGCTGAAACCGTTGACGGCGATGGCGATCGGCAGGCCGCCGAGCGTGGCGTAGGTGGTGACGAACCGGCGCAACGCCAAGGCGGACAACGGCTCGAGTTCCTCGAGCGGTTTGGTGTCGGGAGCGACCACGGTGAGCGCGGGCCGCTGCGGACCCCGCCCGAGGCGGGCGACGGCGAAATCGGGGTCTTCCTTGCGCCGCTCCCAAAGCCGGTAACTGGCGGCGAGTGACCACAGCGAGGCGGGATCCGGGTGCAGGTACTCCATCGCCGAGCGCTGCTTGCGGGCCGAACGGCGCAGCCGCAGCCTGTGCTGGGACAGATGACGCAGGTACTTCCGCCTGGCGTAACCCATTTCCCGTTTACTCGGGCCGCCGCCCTGCAGGAAACCCATGGCGACCATGCCGAGCATGCCGACGCCCATCAGGCCGTAGACGACGAACCGGCTGGACCCGCCTATCGAACCGGAGTACATCAGCAGCATCGCCCCCATCATGGCCACCATCGGCAGCACCATGAGGATCTGCGTCCACTGCCTGCCCGGGGGTGGCGGGATCTCCGGCGGTGGCTGCAAAAGCAGCTCACCGGCCGGCATCTCCGGAGCCGATCGGCGGGCCGGCCTCTTCACCACGACTGTCGACATACCCGGAATCGTCCGCGACCGCGCGGTCGTGACGGCGACGATGGCAGGAAGATGCCGGTCGGCCGAGTACGGGCGCCGGACGATCTAACTTCGGCTGAGAAGGACGGGGATCGTCAACCCGGCGAACGGAAAGGAGTTTCATGTCGTATCCAGAAGTCGATCTCAATTTGATGGCGGGTCAAAAGCACGTCACGTTCATGAACGACACCGTCACCCAGATCCAGGACGGCCAGCAGCACCTGAACGGCACCACCTCGGCCATGATCGCGCAGAACAGTGGCCGGATGAACATCGCGGCCAACGACGCCTACGGCCTTCTCGGCGAGAAGGTCACCAAGGTGGGCGTCAACTACGGGGAAACCGCCGACGGGATCCACTACGGCCTGCAGGTGCACGCCTCCTCCGACGCGGAGGCAGCGGGCGGATTCGACTACGGAAGGTAGGCAAAAATGGCGATGGACGGGGAGAGGGTCACCTGCTACGTGGGTAACACCCTCGACACCGCGCAGGCGACCAAGGTGACGGGGTCGCAGGGACGCGACAACACCGATTCCGTGCAGAACCGCGCGCAGGGGTTCAGTCAATACGACGCGCAGGGTAGCTACGGTCAGGCCGTCGTGGACACGGACCGTCGTAACCAACGGCTCGCCAACGAGCAGTGGGACGGTCACGACCGGATGTACGGCGCCGTGACCAATGGTGCCCACAGCCTGCAGAACGCGTGCAAGAGCTCGATCAACCGTCTGGAATCCTGGGGCTGAGGTGCCCCGGGTCTCGTGTGAGACCTGACTCTGGGTCCGTGAAGGCCTCCTTTCTCGCGCTAGGCGCGAGAAAGGAGGCCTTCACGTTTGTGGAGGTGTTCAGGGCCACGAGTGTTCTACTCTCCGGGAGTCCCCAGCAGTCCCACCAGTCACAACGAAGTACGTGAAGGACCCCTTCCTGTACCTACGCGCAAGGAAGGGGTCCTTCACGTACTTCGGGCGGCAAGGACACCGGTACCGAGAGGTGCTTAGGTATCTACTGGATTAGGGTGCGATTGGCACGAATCGCCACTCAGGACCTCGCCCGGAAACCGTGTACAGAGAACGATCAAGCCTTCACGCTGTCACCGTCTGGGGATCAGGAAGACCTGCTCCGGTGGTTCCGCCACTCGCGGCTCGGACGGCATCGAGGCCACCCTTCCGGGCCGCCAGCGCCGCCGGTTTCCCCGTGGCAGGACCGCCGCCGCCAGCCCGGCCAGTACGAGCGCACCGATCGTGGCGCCGGTCAGCCACTTCGCCGTCGTCCCGGTTTCCCGCGATCGCGCGGCCTTCTCGAGCCGCGCCGTGTCCGGTGGTGGCGGGAGAAAGGCGGGCAGCGCCGCGGGTTTTTCGGGATCGAGGCCGTCGGTCACCGCGCGGTAAGGATCCACGAGGCCCGCGCCGTAGGCATCGCTGCCGCGGCCGCCCCGCGCCGGGGCGGCGGTCGCCTTCAGTCGCTGGATCACCTGGGCGGCGGACAGGTGCGGCCACGCCGAGCGCACCAGGGCCGCGGTCGCGGAGACGAACGGCGCGGCGAAACTGGTGCCGCCGGCTTCGGTGTGGCCGTCCACTCTCGTCGTCGCCAGCACTTGAGCGCCGGGAGCGACGATGTCCACGTACGGGCCGATCTGGGAAGTGGCCATCCGGGCACCGGACCGATCCACCGCGCCGACCCCGAGAACACCGTCGTAAGAGGCCGGATAGGACGGTAGCCCGGCGGGCGTGTTCTGCTGCGAATTGCCAGCCGCGGCCACCACGACCGCGTCCTTGGCCACCGCGTAGGCCACGGCCGCCCGGATGCCGGGGAAGTCGCTGAAGCCCGCCAGCGACAGGTTGATCACGCGCGCGCCCTGGTCCGCCGCGTAGCGGATCCCGCCGGCGACCGCGTCCGGGTTGATGCGCAAGGACTCGCCCCGATCACTGATGTCCCGGTCGGTGATCCGCACCGGCAGGATCTGCGCGTCCGGGGCCACGCCGTGGAAACCGACACCGGGCAACGGATCGGCCGCGATGATCCCGGCCACCCCGGTACCGTGGGACACGCAGTCGAACGCGCCGGGCAACGCGCCGGGCAGGAAGAAGTCACGGCCCGCCCGGACCTTGCCCGGCCCGCGCAGCTGCGGGTGGTCGGCGTCGACGCCGGAGTCGATCACCGCGACCAGCACTCCCGCCCCCCGGCTGCGCGGCCAGACCCGTTGCGGGTCAAGCGTTTGCTGCGGCCAGGGACGCGCCTGAACGCGCTCGTGGGCTGGCTCGGGATCGTGGCACACCCCCGCCGGAGGGGCCGCGTACGCCGGAGTCTCGCCGCTGACCAGGTGCACCACCGCCGCGGCCAGCGCGCCGGCTGCCGCGAGTGCGGGAAGTCGTCTCATTTCGGCAATCGTCGTGCGGGCCGGGCCGGATCTCGCCATGGTGGCCGCAACCTGTCACGTCGCGTCTCGCCTCCTCCGTTCCGGGGACACTCGAGCCGGACCGAATCGAGGAGGCACGGTGGGCACATTCGTCGGCAGGCGAGCCGATCACGCGAAGAGGGAACAGGAACTCCGTGACCAGCAACGGCGGATGGCCGAGATCCGGGCCACCGCCGAATCCGAGGACGAGCTGATCAGCGCGACCGTCGGCGGTCACGGCGAACTGGTGGAACTGCGCCTCGACCCGCGGATCTACCGCACTCCCGACTCGGCGGACCTCGCGCGGTCCATCACCAAGACCATCCAGCGCGCGGCCGAACTCGCTCAGGAAGAGGGGTTCGCCATCATCGCGGAGCACTTCCCCGCCGATGTCACGGCCGAGACGGCCGACCTGCGACTCGGTCCCGTACTGCACGAACTGGACCGGCGGATCAAGGGAGGCGAGCGATGAGCGCGGGCGACGGCGTGAGCCTGAACGGTGGCGATGTCGTCGACATGGACCCCGTCGACACCACCAAGGAGATGACCGTGGTGGACGCGGAAGGAACTCATCTCGAGACGACCTGGAACCCCATCAAGGCTTCACTGCCGGGGCCCGGGACGTTCGGCCACGGCCTGCTCGGCGTCATGTTCAACAAACGGACGGTCGGACCGGACGGCTCGATCCGGGCGGCGGCGGACGGGGTTCCGCAGTTCTACCACAACATCTCGGCCGCCGGTACACAGCTGATCAAGGCCTACCTGGCGCACGACGCCGAGGCCGCCGACTACATCCTCGTCCAGCTTTCCTGAACGGCTCCGACACAGATGGCCGACGGCGACGTCCACGAACCGAACTGCGACCTTTGGGACGCAGTCCGCGAACTGCTGCCCGAAAGCGTCGAATGGCCGCCGGACAGCGAAACCCTCGCCGAACACCATGCCACCCAATGGGACAAGGCCGCGGTCGAGTTCGAGGATGCGGTGAACACCGTCGACGCCGCCGCGAACCGGCTCCACCAGCCTGGCGGAGGCGGTACCTGGCCGGACGCGGCAGGCGGCTTCATGCAGGGCGTCATCAAGAGGAACAACGGTTCGGAGGGGGCCCAGCAGGTCGCCGGCGCGCTGAAAGGCATGGCCGGGGAGTACCGCTTCTACTCCCAGATTCTCAAGAGCGCCAAGACCTCGGTCAAGGACTACGTCGAAGACCTGAGCTGGCAGTACACCGCGTTGGGCTTCAACATCCCGAAATACGCGAAGAGAAACCAGGCGTACTTCGCCCTGAACGTGGCCGCCGAAGTCATCGAGATCATGGAGATGCACGCCGGGTGGATCGAGGACCCGGCCACGATCCCGCAGCCCGAGAACCCCGACAACAATGTCCTCGGCGGACTTTGGGATTCAGCGGTCGACCAGTTCAAGGCGCTCGCCGGTTTGGCGGGCTTCGACGAGAACTTCACCTGGTCACCGTTCAACGCCCAGGTGGCGTGGGGTCATATGGGCAAGCTCCTCACCAGCCTGGCGGTCTACTCCATGCCGTACGGGGCGGGCTACTTGGTCGACGATCGGATATTCGACGGCGTGCTGGGGGAAACGCTGGCCGGTGCGGGCAAAGCGTTCGTCGACTACGAGAACTGGGACAAGGACAGTTGGGGGCACGCCCTCGGCTACACCACCGGAATGGTCGCGGGACTGATCGGCCCCACTCGTGGCGCGGGCGCCGCGGTCCGGCTCGCCGGCAAGACCTTCAAGGCTCCGAGAGTCCTCAAGCTCGGGGAGAACATCGGGAAGTTCACCCTGACCCACGGGGCTTTTAAGGTCATCGACAAGATCGAGAATTCCCCCAAGCTCAAGGCTCTCCCCAAAGACGGCGACTTCACGTTGCCCGCCTCCGTCACGCCCGACGTCGCGCACCTGATCCACCGTCCTGGTGAGCCTCCCGCCGCCGGGGCGCCCGGGCCCGGTGGCGGAGGCCCCCATGGGCCAGAACCCACCAAACCGCCTACGCCGCAGGCGCCGCATCCCGAAACCAGGCCTGAGCCGAACCCGTCGCACGACGGCACATCGCCGCCGCCGAACACGCCGGCTCGGGAGAACCCGTCCCCGGCCGTCGGCTCCGGCGAAAGGCTCCTCGACGAAAGCCCGCGACCCGAGCCGCGGGCCGGCGACCAAACCCCGGTGGCCAAGGGTGACGGCGCCGAAAACCTCAAGCGGGAACCGGGTCCGTCCACCGCCGAACCACCCGCGGCCCGCCATGACCCGTCCTCCGGGCCGCCCCCGGAGCCGCGGCCCACGCACACGAGTGAGGTCACGCCGTCGTCGTCCGCCGAGCACGCGCCCGCCACCAGGACCGAAGGCCAGCACAGCGGGAGCGGACATGGCGCCGAAGCCGCGCCCACCCGTAGCGCCGACACACCGGCGAGCGCACTGGGCCGGGACGTGCCCACCGCCGTCCCTCCGATGCACACGTCCGCTGGAGATTCCGCGCCCACCGCGTCGAAACGAACCGACACCGGCGGAACGGATCGAGGGACGCCGCCCAGGCCGTCGGCCGAAGAAATCAGGCGGCTGCAGGACAAAGCCGAAGTGGCTCGTATGGAGCGAAAGCTCGACGCAGAAGCGCGAAGAGAGGCAGGCGACCCCGTCCACTCGGACCGCAACGTCAAGGCATGGTCTCGCCACGCGGCCCATTCCGAGCCGATTCGTGTCGAGAAGGGAACACCCGGCGAGGCCGCCGGTGGTACGCCGAAACACGTCGGCCCGGCCGAACTGATCCACCACCGCCAAGCGCACTCGGCCGCCGAAACCGGGCACCCGGGCAGCGGCGACAAAAACCCCGGCAAAGCCGAAGGGCACGGACGCCACGACACCCCGGAACCAGACAAGGCCAACCCGGAGAACACCCGGAACCCGCCCCGGCGACTGACCCTCGACGAGTTCGTCAAGGAGCGCCGTCCGGACGATTACCGCAAGGCCCACGGCGACGGCGACGGCCCTGAGGGCACGGGTGGCGGAGGTGCCGATTGGCCTCCTCGCCAGCCGCGCCCGTCCGGACCTGAAGGTGCGGGACAGCTTGAGGCGGCGCAAGGCAGCGTCGGCCTCAAGACGCATCCGAACCTGCCCGAGCCGGTCGTCGAGAAGGCATCGGCACCGGACAAGGCACCGGCGGCGGCCAAGGCCACTGTCGAGGCACCGGCCCGCGAAACCGCCCGGTCCGAGCCGCAGACCGCGAAGCCCATCCCGCAAAAGCCGCTCATCCTGCGCCCGGACGGCACGCCGGAGCCCTTGCACCCGGATACGGTGACTCCGTTGCCACCGTTGGAGATCCAGCCGGTGCGCGCCGTTCCCGGCTGGGCCGAACCACCGCGGGTCGGCTGGGCGGAGCCACCTCGGGTCGGCGACCCCGAACGGCCTCGGGCCGGCGATCCCGAACGGCCTCGGGTCGGTGACCTCGAACCCCCGCGGGTCGGCTGGGCGGAGCCACCTCGGGTCGGCGACCCCGGACCGCCGATCCGGCCCGGTCGCCCGGCCGATCCGGCGTTGCCCGCCCTCCCGCGGACGCCCGATCCCGCGACGCAGCCGCCGCCCGAAGCCCCGCCCGCGGCTCGCCCGGAGATTCCAGAGCTGCCGAAAGAACCGGAGATCCGGGAACTGCCGACGGATCCCGAAGTCCCGGTGCCTCACGAGGGGTCCGAGATCCCCGCGCTGTCCACGGATCCCGAGATCCGGGAGCTTCCCCGAAGGGCGGAGTTCCCGGAGCTGCCCCGGGAACCGGAGATTCCGACGGATCCGCTCCAAGTCGCGCAGCAGAAGCCTCCCCCGAGCTTCCAGCCGTCGGCAAAGTGGTTCGATCCCCAGTGGCAGACGCCTTGGCCGGAACCCGAAGGCCTCCAGAAGTACATCGAAGGTCTCACCGAACGAAATGCCCTGCAAGCGGAGGCCGCGGCCGCGTGGGAGGAGTGGAACGCCGCGGTCGAGTCCGCCGCGCGGGAGCATCCGCGAGAAGCGCGCCTCGACAATGTGGCGTTCGGGATCGCGACCGACAAGGAGCTGACCCCCGAGGACTGGGCGAAGGTCGCGGCGATGGACGACTACGCCCCCGAACTTCCCGAGATCCGCGCCAAGTTGGACGAGATACGGGAGAGCGCCCCGGAGCACCATCGCGATTTGACCACCCTGCTCTCCGACCCCGAATTCTCGCTCGACAAGAAGCTCTGGCTCGCGAACGTGTTCCTCATGCCCGCGGGCGCCGCCTCGCCGTCGAACCTTCCGGCCCGGGTCGAGTCCGGCGCGTCGGCGGTACGGGATCGGCTGGAGCGGGCCTTGGCGCAAGGCATGCTGTCACCCAAGGAGTTCCAGCAGCGAATGGAGGCGTGGGCCGCCTTCGTCACGAAGGCCGCCGGACTGCGCGAATCGATCGACGAGGCGAACCGGACCGATGACGTGCGACCGGTGCTCGAGCAACTGCGCGTGTTCAGTGAATCCCTGCGCGAATACGCCAGGGCGCACGCCGATTCCGCCGTCCCGGCGTGGCGCGAGGTCATCCGGTTCGATCTGCTGGATCCCCATCGCCTGCGGACTCTCCAGCCGTCGGTCAAGGACGGTCACTTCGACGTCGTGACCCAGGCGATCGTGGCGCACTGGTTCGAATCGATCTTCGGCGCGCCGGGGCTGGACTACGCCATCCGAGCCGCCGCTCTCGCGGTGCCGCTGGACAAGGCGGCGCTGAACCAGCGCTTCCCGGGGTTGGACATCGACGCTGTCTTCGGAGACCTGCTGAGGATCGACAGCAACCGCGACGGCGTGTTCATGCCGGATTCCGGTACCGGGTTCATCCGCCCTCAGCTCGGAATGGCCGAATTCATCACCACCATGATGCACGAGTTCGCGGTGCACGGACTGCAGGATCCGGCTTCCGTCGTCCTCGGGGACAGCGCCGCGCAGGCGTGGGCCGACGTCCTGTTCCGCGTGGCCCATGAGTTCCAGGGCCGGAGCGGGGAAATCCTCGTGGCCGAGGCGATGCGCGCCGCGGCGGAGAAGTCGGTCGTGCCCCCGGAGCTGCGCCGCGACGTGTCGGATCTGCCGCGCTTGTCGCCGATGGCGCGGGACTTCGACCAGCTGAACCGCGTGATCCAGATCGAGTTCGGTGGTCTTCCCGCGGCCTCCAAGGCGGCGCTGTTCCAGCAGCTGATGGCGATCGGGGTGAGCCACGAACGCGACCTGGCCCGGATTCGCGGAGCCGTGGCGGGCAGCGGCCCGAAGATCGGGAACCCGGTCGTCGAGGCCTTCGAGGCCGATCCGCGCGGGTTCGCGACCAAATACCCCCGTCCCGAGCCGCCGGAAGCGCCCGAACCTCCCGCGCCGTCACCGGGACCCACCGGCCGCCCGACTCCGCCCGGGCCGGGGATGCCGCCGGCGGCGGCGTCCCCACCGGACTCCCGCACGGATCCGTCCGGACCGGTCACCCTCGGCGAACCACCGCGTCAACGACCGGATGTCCCCGCCCGGCAACCCGAATCCGGAGCCCGGCCAAGCTCGTCGGCCCCTTCTCCCATCCCACCGCCGGGAATTCCCGTCGCCGTGTGGCGAGAGCTGAGCGGGGCCGAGCGGGTAGCGCTCACGGACATCCATTCCCGAGGGCTGAACGCGGCCGGGACCTTGGCGGCGACCGTCGCCCAGCAGCAGGGCAGGAAGAAACCGCCTCCGCTGAGAAAACTTCCCAAACTGCTCGGCAAAATGCCCGAACAGCAACGTGCGGAATTCGAAGCGAGACTGAAGGGCTACACGGCCGAGGGGCAGACCGCCGCACCGGCCACGGGCTACCTCGACCGGACCGGGAATCTCGGCGGCCCGGCCACCTTGACCTCCGCCGACCACGAGAACCTGGCCAGGGTGGCCGCACTCGACCGGCGGATCAGCCGTGCCGTGGCGAATCCCTGGCGACGACGGCGGCTGCGGGACGAGATGGCCGGTCTCCTCGACGCGCTCGGTCTCAACCCGAATCAGCCCGGCTTCGTCCATCGCGCGGCCGCGTTGGAGGACCATCCGGTCGCGCCGGTGGTGTGGCGGCGGCTCGGCCCACTCGACGATCCGCTCGGGCTCCCGACCACCGCCAAGAACCTCGCCACCCAGCTGAGCGGCACGATCATCCCCGGCACGATCCCGAGCGCGGTCTTCGTCGCGATGGGCAGTGTCCCGGCCGGTATCGCCTACGCGCTGACCACCTTCCTCGCCGCCGTGACCGCCGGATTCCTCACCCGCCGCCACGAGGCCGGGGACGACGCGGCCCTCTCCGACCGGCGGAAGGAGCTGGACGCGCAGCGGCAGTTCGATCAGGTCGTCCTGCCGACCGACCGGCTGCGTTCGCTGCTGAGCCGCCTGGGACTGCCCGCGTGGCACGGCCCGGATCTGGCCGCGGTCAAGCCGCCGGGAGAAAGCAAGGCCTCCGGCGTCCAGTCGCTGCGGAACTTCTACCTGCGGTACGGCGTCCCGCCGTCGACCGCGGTCGCGGTGAGCATGCTCCCGGTACTGGAGCTGGCGACGTCGACCAGGTTGGGACTCGCCATCGGCGGCGTCGTCGCCGCCGTCGTGACGCCGCTTCTCCAGTGGAAGCGAGCGCGCGCCAAGGTGAACACCGAACTGCGGGGAGGCGAGCGCAACGCCGTACCGCTCAGGGAAGAGGCCAGGCGAGCGCTGGACAAGGCCGACCGCGCCCGGGAACACGCGGCGAGTGGCCGCCCCGTCCCCGAACCGGACGGCCACGCCCCCGGAACGCCTCCCGCGCACTCTTCCCTGCCGATGAGCGCCACCTTGACCGAGGCCGTCGACGGACCCGTCCAGGTCGGACGGCGGGCGGTGCCGCCGTCCGAACCGAAGCCGCTCGATCCCGACGCGGTGGTCAAGATCACCCTGCAAGAAGCCTTGCTCGACTACGGTGGCGCCAAACTTCTGCTCGGGCTCCCCGCGATCCCGCTGATCAGCAGGATCGACAAGATCGAGATGATCAACAAGATCGCCAGGTCGGCCGTCGACAAAAGGGCCAAGTTCGAAGCCGAGCAGGCCAAAGCCAAGGTGCTGCGGGATCGGCACGTGGCCGCGGTGGAAGCCGCTCGGACCGCGGCGGCCGATGCCGTGGCGCAGCGGCCCGGCCTGCTCCAGCGCTTGCGCGGCCTGTTCGGCGCACGACCCGATCAGGCCGCACCGGTCGCTGTTCCGGCACACCAGGCGGAGACCACGCCACTGCCCTCTCCGATTCCTGCCGAAAGGCCGGGCTCGGCGACGAAATCCGACTACAAGGACACCTACCGCGTCCTCGCTGTCTTGGGCGGCTTCGGCTCCGCGGCCGTGGCCTTGGTCTTCGGCATGGACCTCGCCTACGCGGTCGCCGCGCTGACCGCGGTGACCGCCGGAGGCTGGGCAGGCCGGGACAAATGGCGGCATCGGCAGGTCGAACTGGCCGCCAGGAACAAAAAGGCCGACGCGGACGCGGTGCGGTCGTTCGCCGACTACGAGCACGACGCCGCCGCGCTCGCCGACTTCCTCACCGAGCGGCTGACCGAGCCGTTCCTGGCGGTCGCGGCCGAGGCCGCCAAGGCGGGCCGCCCGGACGTGCTCGGCCTGCTGACGACCGTCTGGGAAACGCTGGCACGAAACGTCGAGGCCAACTCCGGGGCATTACCGGAAGCGACGCCCTTCGACGAACTCGGGCCGCCAAGGAACGAGGGTGAGCGCTGGAAGAGCCAGGCGGTACAGGACCGGTCACGAGCCGAACTGGAAGAGATCCACCGTTCGATACTGGCCGAACGGGCCGAACTGGCGGCCCGCTGGGGAGATTGGTCGACGCTGGGCACGCGACTCGGCCTGCTGACGACCGCCCTCGAACTCGTCGACCGTGCGTTGACGCAACTCGACAGCGTCGGGCAGAACGGGACCGGGCCGGTACAGGCGACGGTCGCGGGCTTGAGCAAGGCCATTCACGACTATCAGCAGAGCGGACCGAGGTATCTCGAACCGCCCGCGGAGGTCCGGGAGGCACGCGAACATCTGTCCAAAGTAGACAACGCGGCCGCGCGCCATCTTGACCGGAGCGCCCCGAGTTGGCGAAGGCCACGCACCGCGGACGTGCGAGCGGCCCTCGACGCCCTGGACAAGGCCGTCAGCCACTATCGCCGGTCCGCCGTCCCCGGTGAACACGCCTCCGGCGCCGAAGCCGCCGTGCACAAGGCCATCGACCGCTACCAGGATCTCCGGAACCCGAAGCGGCACGAGCCAGCCGACAACCAGCTGCGGGCGGCGGTCACCGAGGTGCGGACCGCGATCGCACGTCATCGGGAGGAGACCGCGGCGGGCTGGCGTCAACCGGACTCGGCGACCGGCGAGGTCCGGGACGCGCTCACCGGGCTGAAGCACGCGATCAACCGCTACCAGCAGTTCAGCGCCCCGTTCGGGAAGGGGACCCGCGCCGAAAACGTCGGCGCGGCGCTCACCGAGATCGAGCGGATCATCGACCGCCACCGCCGGGCCAGCGCGCCGACGTGGCACGAACCGGCGGGCCAGGACGCGAAACTCGGCCAGGTACTCGGAGAACTGCACTGGGCCCTCCACCACTACTGGCAGGTGAGCGCTCCCCGGGGTCGGGCGTCCACCGGCTACGACAAGGCGATGAAGGCGGTGGAGACGGACCTGAAGAAGGCGATGTACGCCGTGAAGAAGCTGAAGGTCCCCGGGATGAACGCGAAACCCGTCGAGACGGCCCCTTCGTCTCCGGCGCCCGCGCTGAGCAACGGGGTGGATGTCCACTACGCCCCGGCGGGGATGGCGGTCGGTCCCGCGACGGAGACGCTCAAGGCACATCTGCGGACCATGCTCGCGAACCGGCCGGATCCCGCCCAGCCGTACGTGGTGACGCTGCACGACGACGGCACGCTCCCCAGCCCCGAGGAACTCGCGGCGGCGACCCTGCGCGGCGAGTACTACACGCCGGGCCGTCCGGTGCGGCTGCATTCCTGCGGTTCGGCGGCCTGGGCGCGGCGGTTCGCCATCGCGCTGGGCGCCCCGGTGGTGGCCCCGGTGGCCGACCTGCACATCCTGGGGCGCCACACCGAACTGCCGGACGGCACCGTGCTGCCGTTCGGGCTGGAGGTCGTCGAGGGCTACCCCGTCGGTGGCGGCTGGGTGGACTACCCGCCGAACGGGAAGAGCCCGATCATGCTCCGCGCGAGCACCGGCTCCCGTCCGATCACCCTCGACGAACTGACCGCGGCGAATCCGGTCGTACTGGGGCCGGACGGCGACTTCTCGAAACTGTTCAGGACCACGCCGCTCAACGAACTGACCGCTTTGCACGCCGGGACGGCGCGCCCGCGGCCCGCCGAGGTCAAGGCGTACCTCGAGCGGTTCCATCCGCAGCTGGACAAGGTCAATCCCGGCTATCACGAAGAGGACGCCGTGGCCGCGGGCTACACCACGAACTGCACCAGGGCGGTGGTGTACCACGAGCGCCGACGGCTCGGCGAAGACGTGACAGCGCCACCCGTCCACCCGGAAGACGGCCTGGCGATGGGAAGTCTCCGGTACGTCTCCGACCGGCTCGGCGGGGAATGGGACCGGAGCCACGGCACCGGCTACGACAGCGTCATCTCCGCGATGCTGGACCGGCCGGTCGGCTCGCTGGCCGTGATCGCGGTGGAATCCGAGAACCGCTGGGGAGCGAACACCAAACACGTCGCGCTGGTGAGCAGGGACAAGCACGGCATCGTGTTCCTCGATCCGCTGGACGGCGGGCTGATGGACCTGCCCGCGAAGCCGACGAGGATCGCTTTGCTGCCCTACACCGACGCGGGCGGGCCACCGGGGAACCTGCGTCTGCCGGAGCCCGCGCGAGACCGGTGGCTTGGCGAGAAGATCGTCACGACCGCTTCCGACGGCGGCGCCGAGTACCGGGCGCTCCCGGAGTTTTCTTCCGACGTCGGGTACAACGGTCCGCACGAGAGCGAAGCGAGGCATCCCGCCTATCTCAGGTATCCGCCCTCGCCGGATTCCGGACCGGGCGACAGCACGGCGTTGTTCGGCACCACGTCGCTCCACTCGCTGCCCGCGATGGACGCGGACACCGTCGACGGCCGCTGGAAGGAGGCCGTTGCCTTCATCCTGGAGCATTTCCCCCAGCTACCGGAAACGAATCCCGGCTATTACGCGGACTGGGCCGGTCGGCTCGGCTTCCACACGAACTGCACCCGTTGCGTGGTCCATTACGTGCGCAGGACCCTCGGTGAAGACGTCACCGCGCCGCCGGTTCCGCTGGAGCTCAAGAACGAAATGGCCACGCTGGGCTATGTGTCTGACCACCTCGGCGGGACGTGGACGGAGGTCCACGACGCGAGTTACGACGGAGTCATCTCCGCCATGTCGGCACGTCCCGTCGGCGCGCTGGCCGCGGTGAACTTCCTTTACGAGAAGGACAATCGAACGATCGGCTCGCATGTGGCCCTGGTCGCCAACCATCCGGACGGAGTCGTGTTCCTCGACCCGCTGACCGGTTGGCTGTCGTTGCTGGAAGAACGGCCCTTGCAGATCATGCTGCTCCCGTTTCCCGGAAATCGAGGTGTGTAGTGCGAGCGCAGGAAGCGGCCGCGAAGGTCGAGGAATGGCTGAGGACCGGTACGTCCGCGGATCTGACCCGCGGCGAGTACGCGGTGCGGGTCGATCACGCGAAGGTGCTGCGAGTGCCGGAAGGCTGGTTCGTACCCTACGACGCGGTTCGCGCGCTGGACGGCGGCGACTGGACCGCTTCGCTGGTACCGAAACCGGCGCTGATCGTGCGGGAGGACGGGGAGTTGCGCCGTCCGGACGCCCGCCAGGACGGGACGGGGCCGAGCGGTCCGGTGCCCGTGGCGGGCGAGGACGAGTGGCGCGAGATCCTGGAACCGGAGTTCCGGCGAAGCGGCGTGGCGTATCTCGGCGTCCGGTCCAGTGCCGTGATGGCTTGGCGGAAGTACACCGCGGACGGAGCCGAGACCGGCGAGACCCGGGTCAACCCGGAGTACCGTCCCGGCCCGGAACGGCTGGGCCATCCGCCCATGGACAGTCCGCTGGACCACCTGCTCGGCTACCTGGCGGCGGACCTGTACGACCGCGCGCACTATCTCGCCGGACTGCTGTGTTCGGAGGTCCTCCTCCCGATCGACTTCCGGACCGAAACGCCGCTTCCCGGGCCCTGGCAGGAGGAACCGCGCGCGGTGCGGGTGTTCAGCTCGCGGCGGCGGTTGCCGCCCGGCACGGAGAAATGGCTGCGGGTGGACGTCTTGTCCTTCATCGGGGAGTTCCCCGGAGCCGGTTTGTCGATCAATCCCGGCTCGTTCCCTTCCGACACGGTCAGCGCGGAGGAACTCGCGGACACGATGGCGCGGTGGCCACGGCTCCAGGCCTTCACCCGGGAAATCGAGGTCTCGCCGGAGTATTCGGAATCCGTGCTGGTCGCGGCCGAGCGGGTCAGGACGGAACTGGGGCTGACGGAGCCCATCACCGGCCTCGCGGAGGCGGCGGCCAAGGCCAGGTCCGCCGGCTTCGAGCTGTCGGCGAGGGACTGCGAACAGTTCGTCCTCGGCCGCGCTTGGGAACAGCGCAACGGCGTGTCCCCGACCGGCGTCGACTCACCGTACGACGACCTCTCCGGGCAACGGTGGCCGGAGGACCTCCGCACCCATGGACTCGCCGCCGGGTACGACGCGGCGGGACGGATCCGGCCGCACGCCGCGACGGCGGGGAAGTTCTTCCGTCAGGACACCGAAGCCGCTGTCGCCTGGCATCGCGTCACGGGCGCGTTCGTCGGGTTCGCTCTCGGCGAGTCGCTCGGCTCTGGCGGGTTCGCCGTCGGCCCGCTCACCCGGCAGCTGCTGTTCTGCACCGAAGGCCTGCTGCGCGCACTGCCCGCCCCGTACCACGGCGCGGTACCAAGCGGGTTGATGACGGTCGGTGTGCAGGCAAGGCGGCGCTGGCAGGACAACCGGGACGACGACGGCTGGCTCGCCCGCGTCCGGGAACTATGCGCGATCCCGCCGGACGCGCCGGAGGGCGGAGACGATCCCGGCTTCCTCGTGCCGGGCATCGTGGCCGCGTTGTGCGGTGGCCGCACGGCCGTGCGCGTCGCCGGCCTGCTGGCCGTCGGCGGCGGGGCCGACGAGGTGACGGCTGAAGCGGCTTCGTCGGTGGCGGGCTTGTTCACCGGACTGTTCCAGCGCGAGCCGTCACCCCCGCATCTGCTGGTCCAGCAGATGCTCGACACCGGCGCGGCCACCGGACCGGTGGCCGATGTCCTGGCCACCGCGCTGGCCGAGGGGACCCGTCCCGATCATGTCCGGCCGGACGCGGCCGGTGCCGGTGGCTCTGCCGTGGATGCCTTGGGGCGGGCCATGATCGCGGTGTTCCGGTGGTTCTTCGCGCCGGAGCGGGCGATGACGGCCGCGGTCGGCGGCGGCGCGATCGCCGGTGCGATCGCCGGAGCCGTCGTCGGGTCGAAGGCAGGTGTCCCCGGGCTGCCGCAGGACTGGCTCGCGCGGCTCGAGTCACGCGATCTGGTGGAGACCGTCGCCGGAGACGCGTTCTGGCATTTCTCGGACCGGCCGCCGTCGGCCGACGAGCGCTACGCCGCTGAATGGGCCGTTCGCTACCCGCGCGACCTCTGACTGGGCCGGGCCAGGGTGCTGACCCGGATGTCGCGAAAGCCACTTTCGGGACGTCTGATGTCCCGAAAGTGGCTTTCGCGACATGCCCGGTCCCGCGGCTCGCTACGCCGTGTCCGGCAGGGCGAAGTGCCGGAGGATATCGGCGAGCTGCTCGTACGGGGTACGTCGTCCGCCGTGCACCGTGCACCAGGCGGCGGAACCGAGGATCGTGACCCGCTCGGCCGGGGCCAGCTCGGCGTGGTCCACCCCGCGCGCGGCGACTATCTCGCGCCCGGCGAGGAAACCGTAGGGCAGCGCGGGCCGGGTCGGTTCGCTGGAACGCGAACCGCCCTTCCGGCCGGGATGCACGGCGGCGAGCATCAGCCGCGCCGTGGCGGCGACCTGCCCGGCCATGGCCGTGACGTGGTCCGGTCGCAGCGTCCCGACGGCGGGGCCGCTGAGCCTGGTCTCTTCGAGCAACCCGTCGTCCGAAGGCGACACACGCAGTTGTCCCGCCACGCCGGGACCGACCACGACGAGCTGGGTGCGTTCGGGCGCCCGATCCCGGCAGTGCTCGGTGACCTCGCCCGCCGACCAGGGCCGCGTGGCGGGCTCGGCGTTTCCCCAGCCCGTCGGCGGGCCGCCGGTGAACGCCCGCAGCACTGCTTCGGCGCCGGCGCCGAGCCGGAGCGGTCCCCCGGCCGGGTGCACGGTGGTGATCCGCACCTCGACGTCGCCGGAGTTCATCTTCGGCTCCACCGGGACGGCGGGCTGGTGGCCCGGAACGCGGGCGAACCGCGTTCCGTTCCAGCTCACCGGGAACCCGAGGAGCCCATGGCGGTGGCGTCCGGCGTCGTCCTCGACGATCCAGTCGGCCGCGGCGTCGTGGAGCAGCAACTCCATCGGATAGGTGAGGCCGCTCTGTTCGGGGGTGAGCAGCTGGAGCACCCTCGCGCTCCCCAAGGCGGACCGTGCCGCGTCGATCATCCACGACGAAGCGGGCACCACGGCGCGGGACTGCTCGACGATCAAGGCTTCCGAAGTCGCCCAGTCGGCAGCGGGATGCCCGGTCACCTGCTCGACCACGACAACCCCCCGGTTCCGCGGACCAGGGCGTCGGTGAACGCCCGCGCGACGGCCTCCGCCTCCGGATCGTCGTCGGGAGCACGGCTTTCCACCCACCACACCGGATTCGGTACCTCGACTTCGTCACCGATCCCGAGCAGCCGCCGTACCTCGCCGGGGACCTGGACCAGCCTGGCTTCCTCGATGCTCAGCAGCAGCCGTCCGTCGGGATGGCACAGCTGCGCCAAGGGCCGCTCCGCCGCGGTGTACGCGGTCAGGCCGCCGCTCAGGGGCAGGATCGACTCGACAGCGTTCGCCGGATCCGGCCGCTCCCCGCACAGCCCGATGATGTCGAAGGTCACGTGACGATTAGACGCCCGGCGCGACTGCCGTGCCCTCCGCTGGCCGGAAGCTGCCGTCAGAGGGGCGCCATCCGGTACCCCGACCCCCGCACGGTGTGGATCAGCGGCGGATCTTTCAGCTTCCGCCGCAGCCGCGCGATGACGACGTCGAGCACGTTCGACGCCGGGTCCGCCATCTCGTCCCACGCGTAGCGGATCAGTTCCCGCCGCGAGACAGGCCGCCCGGTCGCCGCCATCAGCCGTTCCATGACGAGGTATTCCTTGCGGGTCACGGTGAGCAGCACCCCCGCCCGCGAGATCTGGTGCCTGCCGGTGTCGAGTTCGACGTCCGCGCAGCGCAGCACCACCGCCTGTCCGGCCATGTCGCGGCGGCACAGGCTCCGCACCCGTGCGATCAGTTCCGGCATCGCGAACGGCTTGGCGAGGTAGTCGCCGCCACCGACGCGCAGACCGTCGACGCGGTCGGTGACGCTGTCGCGCGCGGTGAGGAACAACACAGGCATCGGCCACCCCGCGCTTCGCCGGTCGCGCACGTACCCCAGCGCGTCACCCGACGGAAGCATCCGGTCGAACACCGCGCAGTCGTAGGCGTTCACCGTCAGCGCCTCGTCGGCGGCGGGCAGGTCAGCGGCGGTGTCCACCGCGAATCCGTCGCCGCGCAGGGCGAATTCCAGCGCCACCCGCAAGTTTTCGTCGTCCTCGGTCACCAGCACCCGCACACTGGCACCTTAGTGTCGGTGACCCCGGGTCCGCGATCGACGTTCGGCCACGGCGTCAGCGTGCCGCGGCGACCACCACGTCGGCCACGTGCAACCCGCGCAGTTCCTCGACGGTCGGCATCCGGCCCAGCAGTCGCAATCGTTGGGCCTGTGCCTTGCGCGCCTCCTCGAACAACCGTCGCGCGTCCCGCGCGTTGCCGAAGTTGGCGTCGCCGGAGACGAGCCGGAAGTAGTCGGTGAGCACCGGGTCCGCGTCCGGGTCGAGTTCGTAGTCGCCCGCCGCGGCCATCCGGCCGAAAATCGAGAGAAGCTCGGCGGGGCTGTAGTTCTCGAACTCGATCCGCTTGCCGAAGCGGGACGCGAGACCCGGGTTGGCTGCCAGGAAATCGACCATCTCGCCGGTGTACCCGGCCACGATCACCGCCACCTCGTCGCGGTGCTCCTCCATCATCGGGACGAGGGTGTCGATCGCTTCCTGGCCGAAGTCGCCGCCGGATCCGGCGAGCCGCGAAAGCGTGTACGCCTCGTCGATGAACAAGACGCCACCCTTGGCCTGCTCGAACACCGTGGCGGTCTTCTCCGCCGTGTGCCCGATGTACTGCCCGACGAGATCACGGCGCGAGACCTCGCGGAACTGACCCTGCGGCAGGATTCCCAGTGCCTTCAGCAGTTTGCCGTAGATCCGCGCGACCGTGGTCTTCCCGGTACCGGGCGCGCCCGCGAAGATCAGGTGATGGGCGGCCGCGCCGATCGGCAACCCGGCCCGGCGCCGCCATTCGTTGACCTGCAGCTCGTCGACGAGAGCGCGCACCTCCGCCTTCACGCCGGGCAGTCCGATCATGGCGTCGAGTTCGGCCAGCATCTCGTCGAGCCCGAGGTCACCGGAGGAACCCGGACCCGCCGGATCCGCCGCGGTGACGGTCGCGGTCGCGCTCTCGGCGATCGCGATCCCCGGTTCGGCGGTGTTCTCGACGCGGCAGGCGGTGACCGAACCCCCGCAGCCCGCCCCGAACACGATCCCGGAACCCCCTACGTCGCTGACCGTGCACCGCTTCAGCACCGGCGTGCTGTGGTGCGCCACGGAGATGCCCTCGTAGCCGGTGTTCGCGATCACGCAGCCTTCGATGACGGGCCGGGCGTATTGGTAGACGTAGAAACCACGCAGCCCGCATCCGGTCACGGTGCAGTTCCGGACGACCGGATCGGCACCGAACCCGATGGTGATCCCGTCGCCGGTCATGTCCTCGACGGTCGTGTCTTCGAGCCTGCCCGGCGCGCCGTCGATGACGATTCCCTGTTCCGCCGCCGAAATCACGCAGCCGGTCACCTCGAAGGGCATCGAACCGCGGATGGTGACCGCCGGCCCGCGACCGCCCGAGACGGTGCAGCGGTCCATGGTCAATCCGGCGTCGTCGGCCACGACGGCGGACGACGTGTCCGCCAGCAGCTCGATCCCTTTCAGGACAAGCGCTCCACCGGTCGCGCGGAACACGGGACGGTCGGCGCCGCGACCGTCGATGACCACGATGGCGTCCCTCGCCGCGGCGAGGGTCACCCGAATGCCGGTCACTTCGACGGTTTCCGCGTATTCACCGCCCGAGACGGTGATGACGGCGCCGTCGGTCGCCGCCGACAGCGCGTCACCGATGGTCGGGTAGGCACCGGGCCGCGACGCGACGAGCAGGGCACGGCCGGGAGTCGACGTGGTCATCAGCCCGCCTTGGCCATCAGCCAGCCGCGGTCGACGGCCTTGGCGCCCGCCTGGAACCGGCTGCGGGCACCGAGCCGGTTCATGATGTCGGCGACCATCCGGCGCACCGTGCGCACCGAGATACCGAGCCGCGCGGCGGCGGATTCGTCGGTCGTGCCCGAGAAGAGCAGCGTCAGCAGTTCCTGCTCGCGGCAGGTCAGGATCGAAGCGTCCTCGGGCTCCGGGAGGTCCAGCGGGACGAGCGGCGCGGCGGCCTGCCAGATCCGCTCGAACAGGCCGACCGTCGCGGTGACCACGCCGGGCAGCCGGAACACCGCGGAACCGGCCTGCCTGCCTTCCGCGGGAAGGACGACCGACGTCCGGTCGATCACCAGCGCGTCCATCGGGACCTCGGCGTCGGTCCGTACTTCGGCACCGGCCCGCGACATGCGGTTGAGCGCACCGGACAGCCGGGCCGAATCGGGGAAGAGCACCTTGTGACGCACCCCGGGACGCACGTTCGCGAGCGCGATCCGCTGGAACGTCGAGTCCGTCCCCGTGCTCATCACGAGCACTTCGCCGGTCGCTTCCGCCAGAAGTTCGCCGAGCCCCGTCCGGTCACGGGCTCCCATGACCAGGCTGAGCTGTCCGGTCTGCACGGTCATCGCAGGTACCTCCCTCTTCCCCCGGCGCGGTGCCGCCGACGACGTCCTGTTCATGCCAGTTCCGCCCGCCAGGGCGGGCCGGTGCGCCCGAAGCGTTAGCGTTCAGGGGCACCGCGAACTGCATGCGTCTACTTTCGCTGTCCGAACATGAGGTTTTGATGACACGGGTGATGGTCGTCGAAGACGACGGGAATCTGCGGCTCGCGCTGGTCACGCAGCTGCGTTCGGCCGGCTTCGTCGTCGACGAAGCAGGCGACATCGCGACGGCGGACCGGTTCCTGCGCGGAACGCACCACGACTGCGTGGTGCTGGACCGGATGCTGCCGGACGGCGACGCCATCGAGTACGTCCACATGCGACGGCAGCTGGGCTGGCGGGCGCCGGTGCTGTTCCTCACCGCCCGCGACGCGCTCGCCGACCGGGTGGCCGGGTTCGAGCACGGCGGCGACGACTACCTCGTGAAACCGTTCGTGATGGCCGAACTGACCGAGCGGGTGAGCAACCTGTGCCGCCGGTCCGCGTTCGACCGGCCCTCGGTGCTGCACCACGAAGACCTGGTCATGGACTGCGCGCGGCGCGAGGTGCGCCGGGCGGGCGTGCTGCTCACCTTGACCAACAAGGAGTACGCCGTGCTCGAATACCTGCTGACCAGGGCGGGACTGCCGGTGCGGCGGGCCGATCTGATCGAGCACTGCTGGGACGAGCAGGCCGATCCGATGTCCAATGTGGTCGATGTGGTGGTGAAGCGGTTGCGCCGCAAGTTGAAGGAGCCCGAACTGATCCACGCCGTCCGCGGCCTCGGCTACCGCCTGGGCAGCCGATGAACACCCATTCCTCCGCCGATCGGCTGCGCAGGCTGCGCTGGACACTGACCGCGTTGTTCACCGTGATGAACACGCTCGGGCTGGTCGTCTTCGCGTGGCTGCTCATCAGCGAGGACAGGGACCAGGGCGAGCAGCGGATCGACGCCGAGCTGAGCCAGGTCACGTCGTCGGTCAGCAGGCTGGTCGCCTTCGACGGCACCGTCGACTTCGGCTTCGTCAACACCGACGTGCTGAACGACCGCTGCCCGCAGTTCGCGATCCTGCCCGGCGGCGCACCCGCGTTCCAGGCGCACCTTTCGCGGGCCGAGTGCGTCCCGATGAGCGCGCAGTTGTTGAACGGCCTCGCCACCGAAGCGGTGCGGACCGGAAAACTGGTCCAGGGCCATCAAAAGGCGACCAACGGCCAGGTGGTCAAGGTCCGCGCCGAACCGTTGCGCGACACCGACGGCAAGGCGTTCGCGGCCGTCGTCGCGGTGAAGTCCACCGAGGCCGAGTCCGGCGCGCACACCCAGTTCACGCTGCTGGTGATCGGCGGTGCCGTGCTGCTGATCGCGGTCATGGGTTTCGCGGGCCACCTGCTGTCCGGCCGCTCGATCCGGCCGGCGGCGGCGGCCCTGCAACAGCAGGAAGTCCTGCTGGCCGAGACCGCGCACGACCTCCGCACCCCGGTCGCCGCCCTGCGCGCGCTCGCCGAAACCGCGATGGCCAACCCCGCCCAGTCGGCGGAACTCCTGCCGCGCACCGTCCGCCTCGCCGCGAGAATGGGCGGGATCATCGACGACCTGCTCGTCCGCGCCCGGCTCGCCGCGGGGGTGGAACAACTGAGCATCCAGCCGATCTGGCTCGACCAGCTGGTGGTGGGCGTGGTCGAGGACAGCGCGACCGACGGCGCCGAAGTCACCGTCACCGCCGCGCCCACGAAGGTCAACGCCGATCCCGCGCTGCTGCAACGGGCGATCGGCAACCTTCTCGACAACGCCGTCCGTTACGGCCGCCAGCCGGGCGCGGCGAAGGCGTTCGTGCACCTGACCGTCGCAGGCGGCACCGTGACCGTCGCGGACCACGGCCCTGGCATCGACACCACGATGGCGGGCGACGCCTTCGACCGGTTCGCCAGTACCGGCGGGTCTTCCGGGCTCGGGCTGTCCATCGTGCGGTGGGTCGCGCAGGCACACGGCGGCACTCTCGCGGTGTACAACGCGGACGAGGGCGGCGCGATCTTCGAACTGCGGTTCCCGGTCAGCGGCGCTTGACCACCGAGCCGTGAGTCCGCGAAGGCCTCCTTCCCTACCTTGAGGGTCGATGCCAGGAACTCAAGGTCGGCGGCGCGGGCGTTTTTCTCCAGTGTCGGCGGTCCGTGAAGGCCTCCTTGAGGGACCCTGGGTCCCTCAAGGACGACCCGCATTTGTGTACCTATGCCTGGTTTCCGCGGGCATCGTCGCCTGGTCTCACACCTTGATCAACGGAAGATTCGGGACACTCAACGCCCCCAATCGTCCGTTGATCAAGCTCGTGCCGATCACGACCCCGTGGACCCGCAACCGAGCGGGGAAGATTCCGGACGTCCAACGACCGGAATCTTCCCCACCCGACCACACCGGCAACCCGCACAAGCTCCACACCCGCGGGTAAACAAATACGAAACCCTCAAAGGGCGGCGGTGCGGGCGTCTTTCTCCAGTGTCGGCGGTCCGTGAACACGGCCGAACAGCCTCAGTGAGTGTCCTTTATGGACAGTTGGGGAAGGAAACCTTCACGACCGAGCGGTCACCCACCCAGGGTTTGGCGCCGAGCGGCCGAAGGATCCAGGCTCGGCCCCTCCGGCAACCGCGCCACCAGACCGGCGGGCAGCCGCACCGGACGCGCCGACGGGTACCCGAGCATCTTCAGCACATCCGGTGAAGCCAGCGGATAGCGCCGCCCCATGTCGGTCACCACGGCCAGCGTCCCGGCCGGGGCCTGCGCCGACGGCATCGCCTCGACGACGATCGCGCTGCCCGGCGGCACGTGGACGCGGTCCGCGAGCGGTGTCCCGGTGGCGGTCCGGCGGGCGGTGGTGGACATCGGATCCGCGGCGGGCAGCGCGGGGTCGACGGTCAGCGAAGGGGCCGCGGCGGCGTCGGCGAAGGTGGCGCACACGGTGGCGTCCTGGTCGCGCAGGCGCGCGATGGCGGGGCGGATGGGCGGCGCCGCGCCCGCATCGGCCTGGATCGGGTCCAGTTGCCGGGACATGGTCGCCAGCGAAGGCGGCAGCGACACGGTTTCGGGCTCGGCACCGGGGTACGCGGCGAGCATATGGGAGCTCGCGCGCTGGACGTCGTACTGCAGTTCGGTGATCGGCCGCAGGGCGTCCCGTTCGGCGAGGTAGTGCTGTTTGCCGCCGCCGGAGGTCTGCACCATCAGCAGCATCCCGTTGCGGATGTCGGTCCGGCCCGGCACCGCGGTGGACACCTCCCCCGCCGCCGCGACGGGCAGCGGGCCGATCGGCGCGCCCTCCGGCAGCACGTCGAGCCATGCCCTGCCGACCCGCGCCCACGGCTCCGCGGTGAGCGCGAGCCCGGTGCCGACGGCACCGTAATCGTCGATCTTGTGCCGGTGCCCGCGCCACACCAGGAACCGGTCGCCGGTCGACGTCGATTCCACCAGCAGCGCCTGTTCCCCCAGCTCCGCACCGCCCGACGGCGACGCGCCGGCCAGCAGGACCGACTCCTCGATCCGGCTGCCCGCGAGGTCACTGGCCGGTGCCGAGCACAGCGACCACGAGCCGGTCAGCAGCTTTTCCGTGCCGGGCAAGGCGTCCGGCGCGTCGGAGATGCCGATCCTCGGCCCACGCGGGACTCCGGCGAGCGAGTCACGCGAAACCCGTTCCGTGGTGCGGTGGTCGCCGAGCAGCAGCAGCGCCGACGTGTAGTTCGCGACGGGGTGGAGCCTGCCGTCCAGGTAGACGTACCTGGTGCCGGTCTCCTTCTCCACGATGACCGCGGAATCCTTGCGCCAGGCGTTGTTCCCGCCGGGCACGATCATGCCGTACACCCCGACGCACGCCAATGCCACGATCGCCAGCGCGACAGAGGCGAACGCGGCACCGGACGGACGGCGGAACGGCGGTTGCTCCGGATCGGTCTCCCTCGTCACCAGCGCGGAAATCGCGCGCTGCACCAGGAATTGGTATGCCTGGAGTTGATCCCGTTTGGACGCCATGGTTTCAGCCCCCCAGTCCGCGCACGTAGCCGTACAGGCCGAGCACCGAGCACGCCACCGGGACGACGGCGATCATCACCAGGATCTCGAAGTATTCGGCGATCCGGCCGAGGTACGGGTTGGCGGCGCGAGTGCTCAGCGCGATTCCGGAGGCGACCACGCCCGCGGCCACCGCCAAGGACAACGGTCCGGCGAGGACGAGCAGCAGCGAGCGGTCCGCCATCAAGGGTCCCGCCAGCAGGCAGCCGGCGCCGAAGATCCCGGTCACCAGCACCGGGAGCCGCTGACGCAGGATCGGATACAGCCGCGCCCGCACCAGGAAACCGGCCGCGAGCAGGGCGACGAGGATGACCGCCGCCTCGCTGTCACTGCGGATCAGCTGGAGCTGGCAGTACATGACGACGATCGCCGCGCCGCCCAGCATCCCGGTGAGCAGCGCGTCCGCTCTGGCCACGGCGGCGTGCACGAGGTCGAGCGGTGGCTGGGGATCGTCGCGGACGAGGTCCGCGGTCGAGCGTGGCAGCACCGGCATCGGCACCCGGCCGAGCCGCAGCGCCAGTGGCGCGAACGTGGTCGAGAGCGCGAGCACGCCGCCGCCGATCACGGCCGCCGACCGGTAGCCCGCCAAGTCGTCGAAGGTGGCCAGCCAGCCGCCGAGCACCCCCAGGAGGCCGACGGTGGCGGCGCCCGCGAACAGTTCGGGCGCCGCGGTCACCCCGAGATGGCCGACGACGGCCGCGAGCGACAACGCCGCGCTCGCCGGCAACAGGTGACCGGCCGACAGCGCGCCGATCGGATCATCGCCCGCCAGCAGCAGACCGCCGCCGGTGAAGGCGAACGGAAGCGCGACAGCGGCGAGAACCGCGCCCGCCCCGGCGTCACGGAGCGCTCGCGCGAGCAGTACACCCGCGGCCAGCAGCAGAGCGGAAACCGCCAGCGCCCACACCGCGGGGGACGTCCATGGCGGTCCGGCGCGCAACACCGCGACCAGACCGAACGACAACGCCACCGCACCGGCCGCCAGCCCGGCCTGCCGCGTGTGCCGCGGTCCCCACGCCTTGCCGGTGCGGCCGGAACCCGTAGCGATCGCGTCCACGAGGTCGTCGTACTCGGGTTCGGGCCATTCGGCGCGGCGCGGCGTGAGATGGAGGATCTCCCCGTCCCGGACCCGGTGCGCGCCCAGCGTCCGGTCCGGATCGAAGGCCGTCCCGTCGGCGCGGCGCAACTGCCAGCCGCCGCCGGCGACCCCGTCGTCGGCCATCCCTTCGCCCGCCCGCGCGAGCAGACCGGGGAGGATTTCGGCGACGGAGGCGTGTTCCGGCAGCGCCATGTCGATGCGCCGGTGCGGAGTGGTGATGGTGACCCTGACCAGGCCGGCAGTCTGCATGGGAAAAGGGTCGGCCAGCGACCGGGCCGCCGGGCAGGCACGGCAGGAACCTGCCGCCGGGAAAGTACGCCGGATCCGCCCTTCTTGCGCGACAATGGAGCCATGAGCATCGAGACCCCCGTCGGCGGACCGAGGCTGCTCGCCCAGGGCCCCATCGCCACCGTGTACGCGGGCCGGGATCCCGTCACGGGCAACGACTTCGTGGTCAAAATGTTCCCCGGTTCCTTCGACCGCGAGACGTCGGCCTGGCTCGAGCGCGAACGCAAGGCGCTGGCCTCCGTGCGGTCGACGCGGTCGGTCCTGCAGATCGACGACGTCACGGCGTACCCCGACGGCCGCTCCGGTCTCCGCCGGGAACTGTGCCCGGGTTCGCTCGCCGGACTCCTGGATTCCGGTACCCGGCTGGGGGTTTCCGACGTGCTCGCCCTCGGCGCGGCGGTCGCGTCGGCGCTCGCCGCCGCGCACGGAGCGGACGTCCTGCACGGCGGGGTGAGCCCGCACAACGTGCTGTACCGCGCGTCCGGCGAGTTCGTGCTCGCCGACTTCGGCGTGGCTCTGCGGCGGCGATTCCCGCGCGACCCGATGTACGCGGTCGAGTACACCGCGCCGGAAACGCTGCGCGACGACACGCTTTCCCCCTCGTCCGACCTCTATGGACTCGGCGCGGTGCTCTACACCGCGTTGACCGGCGCGCCGCCCTTCCCCCGGCACACCGGGCAACAACCCGGCGAGCGAATCCTCCAGGTACTGCGGGAACCGGTGGCGCCGATCCAGGAAGCGGGTGTCCCGAGGGAGCTTTCCGGCACGATCCTCCGGTTGCTGGCCAAGGAACCGGCCGACCGGCCACAGGACGTCGCGTCGCTGGCCCGGCTGTTCACGAAGCTGCGCCTGCCGGGCGGCGAGGTCGTCACCGGGGAATCCTTCGACGTGCCGGGCGAAGAAGAGGCCGTCGACGTCGAATTCGACGACTTCGCCGAGGTCCACCGGCCCGCCGCTCCGGCGCTCCTGGCGCCGGTCCAGGTGGTGCAGGCACCGCCGGCGAGCGGGCGCACCCTGATCCGCGAGTTCAGCGGCCCGCTCAAAGCGGAGCGCATGGTTCCCTGGCGGCCCATCGCGGTGGCGGGCGCGGGAGTGCTCGTCGCCGGGCTGGCCGTGGTGCCGCTGTTCCTCGGCCCGGCTCAGATCGGCGGGCAGGCCGTCCCGGTGGCGGCCGCGATCCCGCCGCCGTCACCGGCTTCCGCACCGGCCCCGGACGTCAAGCTGGCCCTCGCCCCGCCGCGGGATCAGAGCGATCACGTGCAGCTGACCTGGACCGCGGAAGGCGAACTGGACTTCGTCGTGGTCATGGCGGGCGAGCGGCTCGAGACGAAACAGCTCGTCGCCCACCGCCAGCGCGGCCTGGACGTCCCGGTGGACCCGGCGCGCCGGTACTGCTTCCAGCTCAGGGCGACCGACGGACGTCACGTCTACACCACCGACCCGGTCCCGATCCGCGGCGCCCGCTGCAACCCGTGACCTCGCCCAGTACATGAAGGCCCCCTTCCTTGCGCTAGGCGCAAGGAAGGGGGCCTTCATGTACTTCAGGCGACCAGCCCCCGTCAGCTCCCGTCGCGGGACTTGATCGGGACCAGGGTCCGCGGCTCGAGTGCCGCCAGCACCCGAGCCGCGAACGGTCTGGCGGCGAGCCCCTTGCGCACCTCGCCGACCTCTTGCCAGGCCCGCCGGACGGCGCCGTCGCCCACCGGGACCCCGGACCACAGCGTCACGTCCAGCACCTTGGCCAGCCGCGCGACGGGCTCGCGGATCCCTTCCCCGGCAAGCAAACCCGCCGATTCCGCGAGATCGCGCGGGGTCATCCCGATCCGGAACGGCACACCGTGCGCGCGCAACCGGTCGCGGATCTCGTCCCAGGCGCCGAGTACTCCTTCGGCGCCCGAACGGCGACGCCGCCGCCGAGCCCGGACGACCTTCGCCATCGGGACCCCGAAGAGCCAGAATAGTCCAAAAAGGACAATCAAAGCGGCGAGCGCAGGCCACCACCAGCTCGCACCCGCGTCGGCGCTCTGGTCCTCGGCGGCGTCCGGTGGCGTGCCCGGCGGAAGCTGCGGCGGCCGCAATTCCTGCTCGGCGGGCAACTGGGCCCTCGCCCGCGCGACCGCCTTGCCGGGACCGGCCTGATCCTGCTTCGCCTTGCCCGCCGTGGCTGTCGGGTCGAGCGCCACCCAGCCCACCCCGGCGACCGCGACTTCGGGCCACGCCAGGACATCGCGGTTGCGGACGACGTTCATCCCGCCGTCGGTCTCGGCCGAACCGCGGAACCCGACGACCAGCCGCGCCGGGATGCCGTTCATCCGCGCCAAGACCACGTACGCGGCGGCGAACTGCTCGCTCGTCCCCCGCTTGTTCTCCAGCAGGAAATGCCGCAGCTGCGGCCAGCCGTGCCCGGTCGGCAGATCCTCCTTGCCCACCGCGACCTGATAGTTCGTGCTGAGAAAGCGTTCCAGCTGCAACGCGGACTGGAACGTCGGCCGCAGACCGCGCACGGCCTCCTTGGCCACCTGCTCGACCTCCGGAGGCACCGCGCCGAGCGCGCCGAGCCCGCCCGGCGCCCGCGCGTCGACCTCACCGGTACCGAGATCGACGTCGGGTGAAGACCAGTTGAGCCGGTAGTCCCGCGCCTGCCCTGCCGACGGCGAATCCATCATCAGGGTGCCCGCGGTCTGGTCCACCAGCGGCGTCAACCCGTCCACGCCGGTGAGATCCGGATGACTCGGCAGCCACGGTCCCGCGAGCCCGCGCACCCGCAACTCGGCGGTGCCGCCCGCACCGTCCGGCGCGCCGTCGAGACCCGCGCCGAGCCGCCGGAGCCGGGAATCGGCGAGCCAGTTCACGCCGTCGAAACCGTTCAGCACGATCAAGCGCCACTGGTCGACCGGCATGTCGCTCCGGTAGCGGAAGACCTCTTCCTCCGGCTGGGTGAGCCGCTGGGCGATCTGGTCCAGCGGATTGCCGAGCCTGCTCTTCGGCGGCGGCGCGGCCTGGGTGTCCTTGAGCGTCAGCGGATCGCGGCCGACCGGGTCGAGCCCGGCGAGCGCGACCGCGCCCGCGACGAGCGCGACCACAGTGGACAGTGCGGGCCACACCGCCGATCCCGTCATCCGCCACGAGAACCGCGGCCCACCGGGCACCCGGCTCACCGATCGGGTGCGACGGCCGGTCCAGAGCAGGAGACCGGCGGGCAGCGCGTACGCCAGCGCCGCCGCCACCGCGCCGATACCCGTCAACGCCTGATACGCCTGCGCGAGTCCGGCGACGACCAGGCTCGGCACGAGCGCCACCAGCGGCTTCTTCAGGCGCAGCACCAATTCCAGCCCGAGCACGACGGCGATCAGCACGGTCAGCGGGACGAACAGCACCTGGTCGGGGACCGGCCGCGCGGGCCAGGTGGACTGCAGGGTGAGCCGCCAGCCCTCGGTGAGGCCACGGGCCACCCCCTGCAACGAAGCCCCCGTGGGGAGGAAGGCGAGCGTGGTCGAGGTGAGCACCGTCTCGATCAGGCCGAGCAGCCCGGCAAGCGCCACGAGCAACGGCCTGAAGGGGGTCAGTTCGGGGAACTTGGCGGTCAGTTCGACGCAGCCGTAGCCGACGAGGACGACCACCAGCACCGGAACGAGCAGCGGTTCCCAGCCGAACACCGGCGTGAACAGCACTCCGGCGACCCCGGACGCGCCGAGCAGCGCGGCGACCGCGATCCGGTCGAATTTCGCGCTCATGCCTTCCCCGCCAAGGAATTCCACCGTGCCGCGGCACCGGCCGCGTCGACCGCGATGATCAGGCCGTTCGCCCCCGCCGACGGCCTGAGGTCGCCGAGCCGGAACACCGTGTCGGGCTGCCAGCGCGCGGCATGGCCCAGGTCGGCGTCCGGCCCGGTGATCACGACGAGCACGCCCCTTGGACGCGACGCGGCGGCCAGCACCGAGGGCAGCAGCGGCGCGTCGTCCGCCGCGTCCTGGGTGACGAGAGCGAGTTCGTCCAGCAACGTCCTCGCCGCGCGCACCCCGCTGTCGGTCAGGGTGTCCGCGCCGGTGGCGGTGATCAGGCGGCAGTGCTGCCCCGCCGACGCCGACGCGTAGAACAGCGAGGCCGCCACTTCGACGGCCTCCTCGAAAACGGCCGGGTTCATCGACGCGCGCCGCGTGTCGAGCACGGCGGTGAACCGCGGCTGCGCCGGGTCGGCGTACTCGCGCACCATGAGCCGTCCGGTCCTGGCGGTCGCCTTCCAGTGCAGATGCCGGACCTCGTCGCCGACCACGTACTCCCGCACCGCGCGCAGATCCGCCGACCCGCGCAGCGGCGGATCGGTGATCGGGCCTTCGTGGTGGTGGCGGGGATGTCCCGCCTGTGCCGCGCGCACCGCGTGCCGTCGCGGATGCACCCACAACCACGCGGTGCCCCCGACGGTCAGGTCACCGCGCGCGAGGTCGAAAAGGTCCGGCCGGTGCACCACGAGCGGGCCGACCCGCAGCTTCCCCCGGGTCGTCGTCGGCAGTTCGTAGTGGTACGTCGCTTCCGCGCCGGGGGCGAGCGGGCGCACGCGCAGGTGATGCGTTTCGGTCCCGATGCCGTCGCCCGCGGCGAAACCGCCGTGGCGGCGCGAACCGGTGTTGCGCACGACGAGCGAGGCCAGCGCGGGCTTGCCGCATTCGACCCGGTCCGGCCGCACGGTCCGGCCGATCTCCACCTTCGGCCGGAACCTGGTGGTGGCCAAGGCGATCAGCACCGCGCCCGCCGCGATCCCCGCGAAGGCACGGAAAAACGTGTACCCGGCGAACTCGCCGAGGGCGTAGAACCCGGCGGCGAAGGCGAGCACGATGACGCCGCGGCGGGTGAGCCGCACGTCTACCTCCCCATCGCGGCCATGGGAGCGGCCGTCGCGCCCAGGAGTTCGTCGACGATGTCGGCGGTCCGCCGCTGGTTGAGCTCGGCGTCGGGGGTGAGCACGAGACGGTGGTCCAGCACCGGATGCGCGACGTCCTTGACGTCGTCCGGCGTCACGAAGTCGCGGCCGAAGGTGGCGGCGAGCCCCTGTGCGGCCCGGATCAGCGCGATGCTGCCGCGCGGGCTCGCGCCGTAGCGGACGTCCGGATGCGAACGGCTCGCCGCGGCCAGCCGGACCGCGTAGTTGACGATCTCCGGTGCCAGACGGGACTTCCGGACCTCGGCGATCACCTGCTGGACGTCGGCGATGCCCAGCACCGGCTTCAGTTCGTCCGGGGTCACGCCCGCGCAGTCGCCCATCACCACCCGCATCTCGGATTCCAGATCCGGGTAGCCGACCGAAATACGCATGAGGAACCGGTCCAGCTGCGCTTCGGGCAGCCGATAGGTGCCCTCCAGCTCGATCGGGTTCTGCGTGGCCACCACGAGGAACGGCCTCGGCACCGCCTGGCCGACCGAATCGACGGTCACCCGGCGCTCGGCCATCACCTCCAGCAGCGCGGCCTGCGTCTTCGGCGTCCCCCGATTGATCTCGTCCGCCAGCACGACGTTCGCGAAGATCCCGCCGGGGTGGAACTGGAAACGCTCGGCGTTCTGGTGGTAGACCATCACGCCGGTGATGTCGCCGGGCAGCAGGTCGGGGGTGAACTGGATCCGGCTCCACTTGCCGCCGATGCTGGCGGCGAGGCAGCGCGCGATCGTCGTCTTCCCGACACCGGGGACGTCCTCCATCAGCAGGTGTCCTTCGGCGAACAGTGCCGCCACGGTGAGCCGGACGACCTCCGGCTTGCCGCGCACCACCGATTGCACGTTTTCGGCGATCTGCTCGTAGGCGACCCTGGGTGTGAGCGTCACAGAACTTCCTTGTCCTTTCGTCGGCCGGTCACGACGGCACACCCCGCCAGGTGTCCGTGGCGGTGCCCGCCGAGGTCTTGATGAAGGCGTCGATCGTGATGGCGCCGACCCAGGTGACCTCCGGGATGACCAGGGTCGTCGCCCCGGAACAGGCCACCGGCTTGGTCTTGGTGAAGAACTCCGCCTGGCAGGTGGCCGACGCGCCCTTGCCGTCCGCGATCACCGAAACAAACAGTGAACCGTCCCTGCTCCGAACCTGGGTGATCGTGATCGTCGGTGGCCCCGAGACCACCGGCACGGTGACCTTCCGGCTGCCCGCGGCCCCGGTGAGCGCCGCACCCGAACCGAACTTCGTCACCGCTCGGACCGTGATGGTGATGGCGCCCTTGACCCCGGTGAATTCCGTGGACCTGGCCGAAAGCTTGCGCTCGCCCTGGCCCGTCGCGCTCACCAGGTAGTGCACCAGCGTGCCGCCGCGGAGGTCGGGCTGGGTCCAGCTCACCGAGACCTTCCCGTCGGCACCGGCGTTCGCGGTGACGACCGGGGCCGTGGCGGGCCGCGACGACGGTCCCGGGACGACGGCCTTGGCACTGGCCCCCGCCCCGGCGCCCGCCGAATTCTCCGCGACCACGGTGATCACGTACGGGGTTCCGTTCTTCAGCCCGGAAACGGTGGTCCCCCGTGCCGACCCGCCGACCCGCATGGAACCGCCGGACCAGGTCAGCCGGTAGCCGGTGACCCGCGCGCCGTTGTCCGCGGCCGGGCTCCACGAGACCTTGATCGAGCCGTCCCCCGAGGTCGCGCCCACGTTCCTCGGCGCACCGGGCGGAGTCGCCCTCGCAACCGGCGGAGGGGTCCGCTTCTGGGTGTTCGGCGGCGCCTGTTGCTGTTGTTGTTGCTGCTGCGGCGGCTGCTGTTGTTGGGGCGGGGGTTCCGCACCGGGCGGCGGTTCCGGGGCCGACGACGGCGCACCCGCGGTCTGGCTGTCGGCTGCCTTGTCGACGTCGACGTCGAGCACCGCGCCGTTCTCTCCGTTGACGACCAGCACGTGCGAACCGTCGGCACTGTCGACGTAGATCCGGTCGTCCTCCCCCTTGGCCAGCCTCGGCGGGGTTCCCTCGCCGGGCACCTTCGCGGTGGACTTGAGTGTGCCCGCGAGGTCGTAGGTCAGGACCTCGCCGCGGGTCTCGTCGACCATCGCGACGACGTTCGACGAAGAGACCGGGCCGTTGAACCGGCTGCCCTTGGTCAGCTCGACCGAAATCGGCTTCGCGGACGGGCGGTCCTGGTCGAGCCCGCTGACGTCGATCAGGTGGAGCTGGTTGCGCTCCGGGTCGGCGATGGCCAGCCGGTCACCGACGGCGCTGTTGGCCACCTGGGCCGACGGCGAAAGCTTGATGCCGAGCGGGAGGGCTTCGCCAAGCCCGTCCGAGCCGACCCGGTGGAGGCTGTCGCCGGTGGTGTCGAGCACGACCGGCCGGTCGCCGACCAGCGTGAGCCCTCCGCCGTGCGACGGCGGGAGGTGCGCGGTGCAGGTCAGGACGGCGGCGCCCTTGGGCAGCTCGCAGATCGCGCCGTTGTCGACGCGGTGCGCCCACACGGTGCCGTCGACGGTCGCGACCGGCCGGGACAGTGGCCCCCCTGCGGGCACTGACGCGGCCGGATCGCCGAGGCGCACGACCTGACCGGCGTTGCGGTAGACCAGATACGGCCCGCCCGCGATCTCCATCACGAACGGGGTTTCCGGCGCGGGCGGCGGGGTGGACTCCTCCACGCTCAACGTCGCCTTGTCGAACTCCGTGATGCGGTTCCGCTCGACCACGTAACCCGAATCGTCCCCCTGCACGACCTGGCTGCCGCGTTCGGCGCCGGGCACGTTCGCGCGCGCGTCGACGCGGTTCGTCGAGCCGTCGACGTGGAACGCCGACTGGGCGGCGTCGTTGTAGACCCAGTGGCCGACCTGGACGAACTCCAGGCCTTCCGGGGTCGACGCCTGCCCGGTCACGGCAAGGCCGACCAGCGCGAGGCAACCCGTGACCACGAACGCCACGGCCATCCTGGTCCTGGCCACCACGCTGAATCGCTTCGTGCCCCGCTCGTCGGTGTTCACGCGATCAAGCTAGAGAACGACCATGAAATTTCGATGAAACAGCCTGTCCCGGCACTGACGCCCGTGTCATCGAAACCTCATGTTCGCCTCGGCACGCTGCGGGGGACACGGTTTGAGGAGGCACGATGACCGATCTCGGCGCGGCCAGGACGGGCGGGCGGTTCCCCGCGCCGCCCCCGCCGCTTCCCCAGGCGGCACCGGCCGTACCGCGGGCCGGGGCCCTGCCCGACCCGCTCGCCTACGCCGCGCCCGCCGCGCGAGCCGCCGCTCGCGAGGCCGCGCTGGCCGCCCTGACCGCCGCTCGCCAGGCGGAGCAGCAACCGCGGTGGTCCGCGACGGCGTCCGTTCCCACACCGATGCCCAGCCCTCCGCCGTCGAATCCACCGGCGCCCGCTTCAGGACGGCGTCCTGGCCGGTTCGGCGGGATCGGCGTGCCGCACATCGTCTGCTGGCAACTCGTCCTGGTCTCGCTCGTCCTGGTCGCGGGACGGCCCTGGCCGGTGGCGGCCGCCGTGGTCACCGCGGCCGTGGTGGTCGTGGCGCTCACCGCCGTGCGGATCCGGGGGCGCTGGCTCTACGCATGGCTGGGTTCGGCGTCGGGATACCTGGCACGCGACCGCGACCGTGACCTCCGGAACGCGGGCGAGGCAGGCCGGGCCCTGCTGCGCCTGCTGTCGCCCGAAGCGGCCGGGTCAACCGGCGAGATCGGTGACGAAACAGTGTTCATGGTCAGCCGCGCCGACGGGATCACCGCTGTGCTGCAACCGAAATCGGCCGCGAGGGACCAGCCGATGCCCTCGCCGCTGACGTTGCTGCCGCCGTCGCGGGAAGAGGCCCTTGACGTCGCCGCGCAGGTCATCCACCACGTCGGCGCGGACCGTTCGCGGCCGCCGCGTGGCTGGGTCGCGCTGCAGGCCCTGCGCACGGTCGACGTCCACCGCGACGCCGATGTGCGGCAGGCACTCGGGAACACGGTCCGGCGCGTGCGGCGGCAGCTTCGTCGCGACGGGCTTCCGGTACGGGCACTCGCCGAAAACGAGGTCCTCGGCGCGCTCGCGTCGCTGGCGCACGTCACGGCTGGCCGGGCCCGCATCCGGGAGGAATGGCGGTTCTGGCACAGCGGCCCGATCTGCCAGGCGACCTTCCGCCTCGACGGCTGGCCCGCGCTGTCGCCGGTGCTCTCGGCCCAGCTTTCACGCCGTCTGCTCGCCGCCGCGCCCCATGCCGCGGTGACCCTCGCCGTGACCGCGCGCCGCACCGCCGCCGAGACCGAACCCCGGGTAGGCGCGGCGATCCGCGTCGCCGCCGCGAGCGCGCAGGCGGTGGAGCACGCGGTACGGGATCTGGAACTCGCCGCGCGCCGGGGCGGACTCACCTTGGAACGTCTCGACGGCAGGCACGCCAAGGGAGTGGCCGCCACCTTGCCGATCGGGGTCAGTTGAGCACGACGATGGCGACGTTGAGCGCCGTCGCGTACAGCGTCCAGCCGAGGTACGGCAGCAGCAAAGCGGCCGAAACCCGGGAAGACCGGCGGAAGTACAGCGCGGTGACGACGATGGCGACGTCGAGCACGAGGATGTCGGCCAGTGCGAGGCCGTACGCGCCGGCGGCGAAGAACAGGGGAGTCCACGCGGCGTTCAGGACCAGTTGCGCCGCGTACCAGACCAGGCCCCGGAGCTCGCCGCCGGATTTCCAGTACAGCCAGCCCGAAACCGCGATGCCGAGGTACAGGACCGTCCACACCGGGCCGAACAACCACGCGGGTGGCGCGAACGGCGGCAAGTCGAGTCCACTGTAGACGGATCGGGCGTTCGAGGCGGCCAGCCCTCCGACGACCGCGGCCACCGCCACGGCGGCCAGGAACGGCAGAAGGGCCAGTGGTGCGCGGAGCCGTCCCGCTGTCGTGGTCATGAATCGAGCGTAAGGCCGCGACCAGGGGCTCGCGCGCTCAAAAACCCTTGACGTACGCCCGTAAGATCGACTGCGCGATGAACGACGAGACCTTCCTTGCCCACGTGGCCGACACCTTGGCCGCGCTGCCCGCCGTACACGCCGTCACCCTCGGCGGATCCCGCGCCCAGAACACCCATGATCCCGGCAGCGACTGGGATTTCGCCGTCTACTACCGCGGCGGCTTCGACCCGGCGGATCTGCGCGCCGCCGGCTGGGAGGGCGAGGTCTCCGAGATCGGCGCCTGGGGCGGGGGCGTGTTCAACGGCGGCGCCTGGCTCACGATCGACGGCAGGCAGGTCGATGTCCATTACCGCGACCTCGACTCCGTCGAACACCACCTCGCCGAAGCGCGGCAGGGCCGGTTCCACTGGGAGCCGTTGATGTTCCACCTCGCCGGGATCCCGAGCTATCTGGTGATCGCCGAACTCGCCGTCAACCGGGTACTGCGTGGCGAGCTGCCGCGGCCGGACTACCCGGAAGCGTTGCGGGAGACGGCACCGGTGCTGTGGCGGGGCCGCGCGGAGCTGACGCTGCGGTACACCCGGGGCGCGTTCGTCCCGCGCGGGCAGGCCACGGAGGTCGCGGGCGCGCTGGCCGTCGCCGCCATGGAGACCGCGCACGCGGTGCTGGCGGCCCGCGGCGAATGGGTCACCAACGAGAAGCGGCTGTTGCGGCGAGCGGGCTTGCGCGAGATCGACGCGATCGTCGCCGATCTGCGCACGGACCCCGAGGCCCTCGCCAAGGCCGTCGACGAGGCGGAAGCCCTGTTCCGCCGCTAAGCACGCGAAGTCGCGGTTCACGAGTGCGGGCGGCCGCCTGGAAATCGTGTGGCGGGCGTCACGGAATGACCGGCGATCTTCAGCGCTACAGAGAGGTAAGACCCGTACTTAACCCAAGGGAGTGACATGTCCGCTACCGCCACGCCGGAAGAGACCACCCTGACCGTCCCCGCGCTCGACGACTTCGACTTCCCACTCGCCGACGGAGCCGCTTGCCGCATCGAAGACCCCGACTGCGAAGCCTGCCAGTAAGTACAGAAGGCCCCTTCGTTCCGCCTAGACGGTTGATTCCGTGAAGGTGGCGTGAGTGGGTGACTGGTGAGGTATCGGTCGTGGCGGTTGGGACTCCGGTCGAGACGGGCGCGCTGCGGGGGTGATGGTCCCAATGCCACATTGGGGGCGCTGAGCGCCTCCAATGTGGCATTGGGTGCAGTGGCTGCGGGCGTTTACAGCGGNNCGGACGAACGGCAAAACCCTCCACCTCGCGCGATCTTCACGGAACCAACCGTCTAGGTCAGGGTCCCGGCAAAGTAACCGTCTGACCTGCAAGATCCGACTTCGCCGTGACCCTGATCCAGGCGCCAGGAGGAGGCCTTCACGTACTTGGTTCCGAAGTCACCGCGCGTCGGCGAGCCGCGCACGCAGGTCGTGCAGGATCTTCGTGAGCAGCCGGGAGACGTGCATCTGGGAGAGGCCGACACGTTCGGCGATCTGTGACTGGGTCAGGCCGTCGAAGAACCGCATCGTGACGATGGCCCGTTCCCGTTCCGGCAGCCGTTGCAGCAACGGGACCACGGTGTGGCGGTCCTCGATGAGTTCGAAGCGGGCATCCAGCTCCCCCACCACGTCCGCCAAGGGAGCCGAGCCCTCGCCGTCGCTGACCGGCCGGTCGAGAGATGACGTCTGATAGCTGTTCGCGGCGAGCAGGCCCTCCCGGACGGTGTCGACGTCCAAGTCCAGGTGGCCGGCGAGTTCACTGGGGGTCGGAGCGCGACCGAGGACCTGCGTGAGTTCCGTGGTTCCCCGCGAAAGCCGGGCACGCAGCTCCTGCATCCCGCGCGGGACATGCACCGCCCAGCCGGTGTCGCGAAAGAAGCGGCGTACTTCGCCCATGACCGTCGGGACCGCGTACGCCACGAAATCCACGCCCTGGCCGGGGTCGAACCGGTCCACCGCCTTCATCAGCCCGATGCGGGCCACCTGGATCAGGTCTTCCCGCGGCTGACCTCGTCCACTGAACCGGACCGCGATGTGTTCCGCGATCGGCAGCAATTCGAGGATCAGGCGTTCGCGCAGCCGCCGCCTGCCCGGATGCTCGGTGGGCAAGGCGGCCAACTCGTCGAACAGGGGGCGGCAGTGCGAATAGTCGTCACTCCGCCGCTTCCTTCCGCCCTGAGAGACGGGCACGACGACCTGGTCGTCCACCAGGGATGCAGTACTCACCGCCGACATTCCTCCACTCCCGTCGTCCCTCTCCCTAATACCCGGAGTTCCGGGACGGCAAACATCGACGGGAAGCCGAGACCTACTCGGCCACCCTTAACGTCGACAGCAAGCCAGTGAGTTCGATGGCCCGGTACACCACCTTCGAGGGCACTACTTTCAGCTCGATGCCGGACTCCGCACAAGAACGGCTCAGCTGGAGCAGCACGGACAGCCCTGAGGAATCGCAAAAGCCGACACCGGTCATGTCGATCACCGCGACGCCCGTCCGGCCCGCGAGCAGCGCGCGGGTCTCCGTCAGGAGCCGGGGACTGGTGGAGATGTCGACATCACCCGCCACTTCGACGGTGACGGCATCGTGCGAGCGCTCCGCCTCGATCACGGCAAGTGGAGCAGGGTGCCCGATTCCGGTGTTGAACGCCATTCAACGAAGGTAGGAGTCCTCAGGCAAGACCGCAACCGTTCACGACTTGAGAACCTGCTTGAAGATCTCCTCTTTGGCCATCTTCGACGCACCCGCCACCCCCGCGTTGCGAGCCTGGGTCAGCAGCTCTTCCTTGGTGGCTTCGCCGGGCCGATCGCCGAGGTGCAGGGTCCGGCCTGCCACGAACGCGTCACCCAGCTCGCGTCGCCGCGGCTCGTCGAGTTCGCGTCGCATCTTCGGCAGGATCGTGGACTCCTCTTCCTTCACGTGATGGGTGACGGCCTCGACCAGGTCGGAGAGCACCTTTTCGAACTGCTTCGAGGCCGGATCGGTGTTGTTCAGCTTCACGAGCAGTTGCTCGGCCTCGGCGTGCTCCTTCTGGCCATGTGCGACGTCTTCGGCCTCGGACGCCTCGTTTGTCGCGGCCGGGTAAACGTGGGCTTCTTCGGCCCGGCTGTGCGCCGTGAGCAGCGACGAAAGCACCGGAACGAGCAACCGCCGTTTCTCCGGGTGCTTCTGGAGTTCGTCGAACAGCCGCTCCACCTCGCGGTGGTCCTGCATGATCAAGTCCACGACATCACCGGTCACGGTCGCCTCCTCGGTTCGGGATCGTTCTGCGCCAGGAGTACCCGGCGCCCGGCCGGTTCACTCCTCCCATGCTCGGGAGAACCGGTTATCCTCGCCGCATGGCCTGCCGAATCACCGAACTCGTCCTCGACTGCGCCGATCCCGTCCGGATGGCGGCGTTCTGGTGCGAGGTACTCGGGTACGTCGAACTCGGCAAAGAGGACGACGACATCGAGATCGGCCCGCCCGGAACCGGCTTCGGCGGCCCTCAGCCCACCCTGATCCTGAGCCGCAGCGACGACCCGAAGCCCGGAAAACTCCCCCTGCACCTGGACGTGAACCCCACCGACCGTGATCAGGACGCGGAGCTGGAGCGCCTGCTCGCCGCCGGCGCGCGGCCCGCCGACGTCGGCCAGTCCGGGACGGAGTCGTGGCACGTGCTCGCCGACCCCGAAGGAAACGTGTTCTGCCTTCTCCGCAAACGGCTCGACCCTTGACGCACTGTCCACATCGGACTGGCCGGGTACCCGGGGACGACGGCCGGTTCTGTCCTCGCCCTCCAGCGGCTAAGCTCGACGTGATCCGTTGAGCCCGAGCGGTTCGTCGCGGGACGACCGACGGTGGCCGGGCCCGCTCAACCGGCGCAGGGAACGGAGCGGACCACGATGACCGAAGAGTCCCCGCGGAACGGGCAGCTGGACGAGCTGGCCGCCGCCATGACGGAACTGACGCGCACGTTCGAGGCCGACACCCACGACGGGGAGATCCTGGCGACCGTATGCGCGGAAGCCGTGCGTGTCGTGCCAGGGGCGGATATGGCCAGTATCACCGCCATCGATTCCGGGGCGGCGGTGACCGTCGCCAGCACCGACGAACGCGCCGTCGCGATCGACCGGATCCAGTACGGCACGGGAGACGGGCCCTGTCTGCAAGCGGCCCGCAGCGGGAAGATCGTCCGCCTGTCGGTCGGCTCCGCCCAGCGTATGTGGCTGGACTTCACCACCTCCGCCCGGGAGCTGGGGGTGGGCAGCTACCTCGCCGCGCCCTTGCACGTCGATGACCGGCTCCGCGGCGCTCTGAATCTCTTCGGCTTCGGCGACCACGGATTCCGCGACAGCGACGCGCACCTCCTGAACCTGTACACCTCGGTCGTCACGTTCGGGCTGCGCAGCGATCAGCGCTATCGCGACGCGCGCTCGCTCACTTCGCAACTCAAGGAAGCCATGCGAACCCGCGGTGTGATCGAGCAGGCGAAGGGCATCCTCATGGCCATCCACCGGATTTCGGCCGATGAGGCCTTCGGACGGCTGGTCACCGAATCGCAGCACAGCAACACGAAACTCCACGACGTCGCCGCCCGCTTCGTCGAAGAAGTCACCGCCGGTGAAAGTGACGCGGCGCCTCGGACCAGGTGAAACCGCCGGATACGGAGCATCCGGTGAGGAACCCCCAAGCTATGGAGAATGGTCACTTATGGCGGACGAACGAGCCTGGCAGTGCGACAAGGCCGGTTTCGGCTCCCGCACGAACGAGTCGGCCGGCCCGCTCTCCGAGCAGTTCGTCGAACTCACCCGCCTGCTGCTGGCCGCCTCGACGCCAGCGCAAGTCCTCCAGCAGGTCGTCGACGCCGCGTACCGGGTGGTTCCGTGCGCCGATCTGGTGTCGGTCACCCTCCGGGCGCCGGACGGGACCTTTCACACTCCCGTCGCGACCGGTGAGGTGGCTTCGGAGCTCGACGAGGTGCAGTACCGCGCCGGAACCGGGCCTTGCGTCGATGCCGCCGACACCGGGAGCCCCGGGCACGTCCGCAGCGACGACCTGACGACCGAGCGGCGGTGGCCGGAGTTCGCCCAAGCCACCGTGAAGCACGGCTTCACCTCGATCCTGTCCACCGTGCTGGTGCCCCACCCGGAACCACCGAGGCTGTCGGGGGCGCTGAACATCTACGGCCGCCGCCTCGGCGCCTTCGACGCCACCGCCCAGGACACCGCGCTGCTGCTGGCCACCCACGGCTCACTCGCCCTGGCGAGCACCCAGGCCGTGAACCGGGCGGAACTGGAAGCGAACCACCTCCGGCGAGCCTTCGAATCCCGCGACGTCATCGGGCAGGCGAAAGGGATCCTCATGCAACGCCGCGGCCTCAGCGCCGATGAGGCCTTCGACCTGCTGCGCCGCACCTCCCAGGATCTCAACGTCAAACTCGCCGAGGTCGCCCACACTCTCGCCACCCGGCACACCGAACTCGAAATGCCGGACTGACGCCCGGTTTCGGACGGATCAACTCCGGGTAGCCGGTGACCGGGGCATGACTTACGTGAGGTGAGTTCATGACAACGACCGGGAAAAACAAGCCGAACCGCATCGGCATCGCCGACGTCGAGCGGCTGGAAACCGCGATCGACGTCCTGCGGGCCTTGGACTACCGGCAAGGCGGGGCCTTCAGCCGGGACGCGGTGCACGTCGTGAAAACGGTCAGTCTCCTGCTGCATTGGGGCGCGGTCCCCGCCGCGCTCCGTTCGCGGCTGCTGACCGTGCACGCCGATCTGCACAATCTCCTGGGCTGGACGGAATTCGACATCGGCCGCCGGGTACCGGCACGCATCCGGTTCGACCGCGCGCTCGAACTCGCCACCGAGGCGGGGAACGACAGTCTCGTGGCCAACATCTGTTATCGCCTCGCCAGGCTGGCGCTGCACCATCACGACGTCGAGGGCGGGCTGAGCCATCTGCGCCGAGGGCAGGCCGCCGCCCACCGGTCCGGTTCCCGGCGGGCGCAGGCGATCCTCACCGTCAACGAGGCGTGGGCGCTGGCCAAAGCCGGTGACGAGCGGGCCGCCCTCGCGAGTCTGGTGCGAGCGGAGACCCAATTCGAAGCCGCGGACACCTGGGCCGCCGCGCGCCCTTGGGAAGCCTTCTTCGGCACCACGGACATGACCGCGATGCGGGGTACCGTCCTGACCGAACTGGCGCAGGTGGTCGCCCCGCGGCACAGCGACGAGGCGATCGGCCGGCTTCGCGACGCCACCGGCAGCTACGGCACGGAAATGTCCCGCAGCCTGGTGCTCACCCTGATCATGCTCGCGCAGAACCACGCGCTCCAAGGCGATTTCGACGAGGCGGTGCGCACCGGCACCGAAGCGGTGGACCTCGCGCGCGGCCTGGGTTCCACCCGGCCCAAGGACCGGCTCGCCCCGCTGGCGGACCTGCTGCGCGAAAACGCGACCGATTCCGGCTCCCGCGACCTGCTCGACAAGATCGACCGCTACCGAGCCGAACCAGCCCCGTGACCTCCGGCGAACACCCGTGCCTGGATGGACAACACTCAAGATGTCCGTCCAAGCACACGTGTCGTCCGTCCAGGCACGCGTGTTCGCCAAAGCGGGCAGGGA
This sequence comes from Amycolatopsis coloradensis, assembly GCF_001953865.1. Classification (GTDB taxonomy): domain Bacteria; phylum Actinomycetota; class Actinomycetes; order Mycobacteriales; family Pseudonocardiaceae; genus Amycolatopsis; species Amycolatopsis coloradensis. The sequence continues at coordinate 366,808 of NZ_MQUQ01000010.1, read as the reverse complement.
CAAAGCGCGACTAGCGGGCTAAACGCCGTCCGAGCAGGACCGCGGTCGCCGCGAAACCGAGGCACAGACCCGTCCAGACACCCCAGCCTCCCCAAGCGAACACGTGGGCGCACAAGACCATGGCGGGCATACCGACCATCCAGTACCCGACGAGGGTGCAGCGGAGCCCGGAAGCGGTGTCGCCGAGCCCGCGCAGCAAGCCGACGAGGATGTTCTGGGTTCCTTTGCTGTACTGCTGCGCGATGGCGAACAGCAGCAGGGTCGACGCGGTGCCGAGTACCATCGCGTCCGCCTCACCGTGCAGGAAGGGCCACAACAGGACCTGAGGCACCACCAGGTATCCCAGGCTCACCACCGCCATGAAACCCCACGAAAGGGTGAGCGCCTGACGCGCGATCGCCGACGTCCGCCGTCGCTCGCCATGGGCGACCGCACGGCTGACCAAAAGGGACGATCCCTGTGACAGCCCGATGTTGACCTGGTAGACGATGTAGGCGAGCTGGTTCGCGACGTTCGACGCGGCGAGCATCGCCGGGCCGAAAGCCCCCATCAGCACCGTCGCGATCGAGGTGATCGCGGCTTCCGATCCGTAGGTGAAACAGATCGGCGTCCCATGACGGAGGATGTGCCGGACCACCGCCGGATCCGCGCGCCAAAGCGCGAGCGAAACCATCGGGCGCAGCCGCGGGTCCCGGCGGACGGCGGAAGCGAACACGGCGAGGGTGAAGAACTGGACCAGCGTCGTCGCCAGGCCGATCCCGGTGACACCCAGTTCGGGCAGCCCCGCCCAGCCGTAGACGAAAGCGGCGTCGAGGGCGGCGTTGACCGCGATCGACACGCACGTCACCGCGAGCAGGGAACCCGGCCGCCGCAGTCCGACGGCGAACTGGCGCAACACGTTCAGCCACACCATGGGGAACAACCCGCCTGCCAGCGCGAACATCATCGCCCCGGCGAGCGAGACGATCTCCGGCTTCTGGCCGAGCAGCGGCAAAGCCGTCGCCAGTCCACAAAGGACAGCCGCGCCGATGGTCGCGGTCAGGGTCGCGACGAGCAGCGCCGACCGCAGGAGCGACCGGATCTCCTCCCTGGCCCGATTGTCGAGTTCGTCCGTGCCGGTGCGGAGTTCACCCGCCCCGGCCGCCGTCGCCACGAGGTTCCCGACGCCGGTGACCATCCCGACGCACATGGTGCGGATCTGGTTGTACAGCAGGATCGCCAGCCCGCCCGCCGCCACCGCGGTCACGCCGAGCAGCCCGAGCATCGCCAGGTCGACGCTGGTGAGCGCCACCTGTGCCAGCTGGATGCCCGCGATCGGCGCCGCCAGCGCGAGGAGCGCCCGGTATCCGCGCGTCGCGACCACCGTGCTCACGCGCTCACCGCCACCGGCGCCGACCGAGCCCGCCTGTCACGGGTGGCCACCCGCACGGACTCGGCGTACGTGGTGAACCAGCGGTCCATCCGGCGGTGGGCCAGTTCGTCGAGCACTCCCCTGGCACGCAGCCACTCGTCGTCGTAGACCGAGTCGAGATACTTCTCGCCGGAGTCGTTGCACAGCACCACGACGGTGCTCCCGGCTCGGTAGGAGTAGAGCCGCCGGAGCGCGACGTGGATCGCGCCGCCGGTGGTCCCGCCGACCAGCACACCGGTACGCCTCGCGACGACACGGGCGCCGGCGAAGGCGTCACTGTCGGACACGCGGTGGGCTTCGCCGATCACGGACCGGTCCACGTTGTCCCCCACCGGGAAACCGGCCGGACTGCCCGCCCCGGTCTGGTGATAGAGCCCCGGCGCGCCGCCGAAGATGATCGAGCCGACGGGTTCGACCGCCACCGCGTGGGTGTCCGCTCCCGCCGCGCGCAGGGCGCGGGCCGTCCCGCACAGGGAGCCGCCGGTGCCGATCGCCGCGACGAGCACGTCGACGTCGCCGAGCTGCCGCACCAGTTCCCGTGCCAGCCCGGCGTATCCGTTGCCGTTGCCGGGATGGTTGTGCTGGTCGGGATGGTAGGCACCGGTTTCGGCGGCGATACGGGCCGCGATCCGCCTCCGCTGAACCGAGCTGACCCCGCCGCCGGGCGGGCCGTCGACGAACACCAGTTCCGCGCCCAGCGCGCGCAGCATCCGGAGTTTCTCCTTGGCTGCGTGGTGATCGACCACGGCGGTGAACCGGTAGCCGCGCTCCAGCGCGACCAGCGCGAGCCCGTTCCCGGTGTTGCCGGAGGTGGGCTCGACGATGTGCCCGCCGGGCCGCAGGCGGCCGTCGAGTTCCGCCTCGTCGATCATCTGCCTGGCCATGCGGACCTTGCAGGAGCCGGTCGGGTTGAGGTGGTCGAGCTTGAGCAGCAGGCGTGTCCCGGTACCGGTGCGCGCGAGCTCCAGCAACGGCGTGTTCCCGATCAGATCGGACGCGCGCTGGACGATCGTCATCGGATCTCCTGGATCGGGTGGTCGGTGTCGAGATGCCAGCGGTCGCCGTCGAGCACGACCTTGGGCGGCAGGGGAAGCTGGTGGAAGCCGCTCTCGTTCTTGTCCATCTGGTAGCCGGCCGTGTTGGGGTACACGAGCAGGTCGCCGGTCTTCGGCCGCGCGGGCAGTTCCACCGCGCGCCAGGTCAGCACGTCGTACTCCATGCAGCTGGAACCACCGACGATGGTGCGCACCGGCGCGCCGCCAGGACCGTCCTGGCGGACGAGGACCGGGTCGGGCAGGAATTCACTGCCCTTCCACTGTTCCGACAGGCTCATCGACAGACCCGCGACCGTGGTGATCAGGTGGTCTTCGGCGGGTTTGCAGCCCACCACCGGGAACACCGAGAATCCGGCGCCGTCGACCAGCGCCCGGCCCGGTTCGAGCAGCAGCTCGATCCCGGACGCGCGCAGGAGATCCGCCAGCGGTTTCCCGGCGATCTCGTGCCGGAGGATGGCGGTGACCATGGCCGCGCCCGTCGGCGACTGGTGATACGGATAGGTCCGCGCCGGGTTCCGGCAGGCGTGGAACCAGCCGTCGTGCCTGCCGGACTCGAACCGCGCCCAATCGTCGGCGTCCACATAGGACACGGCGATCCCGCCGCCGATGCTGATCTCGGACGCGGGGTGTCCGAGCGCGCGGGCGTCCCGGCAGAGATCGATCAGATACGCGGCGAGTTCCGCCCTCGGCACCGGTTCGTAACCGTCCAGGTGGAACGAGAACCCCCGCAGGACGACCGGACCCGAACACCGCCGCACCGCCGCTGTCAGCGCGTCGGGGGCGAAGCCGAACCGGCTCCCCGGTGCCGACGGCGGACGCACCCGCAGCAGCACCTCGGCGGTTTCCCCGATCTCCGTGGCCAGCCGCGTGACGCGCTCCAGTTCGTCGGCCGCGTCCACCGCGATGAGACAGCGATGCCGCAGGGCCAGCCAGAGCAAACCGTCCGGTTTGGCCGCGCCGGTCACCCCGATCGACTCGCCGCGCAGGCCGTTTCCGAGGGCGTGCACCAGTTCGGGCACGCTCGCGACGTCGACCCCGGTGCCGGGACGGGTGCATTCCCGCAGCCACGCCGCCGCCTTGTTCGCCTTCTTCCCGTAGTAGACCGTGCCCTCGACGTGTTCGGCGGCGAGCGCCGCGACCATCGCGTCGAGGTTTTCGGCGAAGGACGCGGGATGGATCACGTGGAACGGGCCGCCGCCGACCCCGCGGGCGATCTCCCACAGGGTGCCCGAGTCACGCAACCGGTGTGCCCAAGGGCGTTCGAGCGCGGGCAGGGGCGGGGACAGGGTGTCGATCAGGTCCACAGGGCCACCTCGCGGCCTCGGCCTGCCGCGATGGCGCGGGCGGCCAGCGCGTGCGCCACCGGGATGTCGGTGATGATCATGCCGCTGCTGAAGGCGAACACCCGGTCTTCGTCACTACGACGCCCCGGCGCGCGACCGGCGAGGATTTCGGGCAATTCGGCGTCGATGCGGAAGACGCCGTCCGGGCCCGCCATCCGCTGCCCGGTCACCTCGACCTGCGCGCCGTTGGTGGCCACGGTGTAGTCGGCTTCGGCGAGCGTGCCCTCCTGGACTCCCTTGCTGGCCACGGAGATCAGCAGCCCACCCGGCGGCAGCCAGCCGAGGCGGATCTTCGGGTGCGCGGCCCGGCCTGACGCGGCGACCACGATGTCGGCCTCACGCGCCGCGGCCTCGACGTCGTCCACGAGTTCGACGTCGCGGTCCGGGAACCGTTCCTTCAGCGCCGCGACGCTGTCGCGGAGGCCGTCGGGATGCGTGCCGAACAGCCGCAGCCGTTCGAGGTCCGGCAAGGCGGTGAGCAGGTACGGCAGTGTCCGGATCCCCTGTGCGCCGGTGCCGACCATGAGCGCGGTGCGTGCCCCCGGCCGGGCACAGGCGCGCGCGATCAGCGCGGTGCTGGCGGGCGTGCGGGTGGCGCCGACACGGTGGCAGTCCATGAGCGCGAACGGCAGGCCGGTGCTGTCGTCGTAGAGGGTGATCGTCGTGTAGTACTTCTCGGCCGACGTGCTGCCCTGCCGATAGCTCGTCTTGAACGCGGCCTGTTCGAGGGAGCCGTCGTAGCCGAGCATCGAGTACGCGACGGCGTCCCGTGCCGCATCCGGCATCGGCACCATCAGCTTCGCCGGGTTGCGCGACGCTCCCGACGCGTAGGCCAGGTAGCCGTCTTCGACCATGGTGATCGCCTCGTCCGGGGCGAGTTCGAGGTGGTGCAGATCCGTTCGCGTGAGGATGTGCAGCAAGGGGCCGGGATTCATCGATCGACCTTTCTTGTGGACAGGGTGGTGGCCGGTACGACGACCGCGTCCCGGATTTCGAGAACGCGATCGGAGCACGCGCCGACCAAGGGCAGGTCATGGCTGTCGAAAGTGAGGTCCTGCGCGGGATCGCAGGCGTCGCCGAACAACGGGGTGACCGGCGCCCCAGTACCCGTCGCGCGCGGTGAGGGCGACCTGATCGGGCCGCAGTTCCGTCAGCGCGTACGGACCGGTCCCGATCGGGCGGTCACCCAGCGGCAGCTTGTCCGCCGGTCCGGGCGTCGCCAACGACTCCGACGGGTGCGGCACGTCGCCGTACGCGCCGTTCAGCGGGGAATCGAAGTTCGCGGCGATCGGCGACGCGAACTTCGGATCGACGACGGCGTTGTACGTCGCCGCGTCGTCCTCGGGCCCGAAGGGTGCCCCGTCGGAGAGGCTGACGCCCTTCCGGGTCCGCACTCGCCAATGGCCGAGGTCGCCCTCGACTGGTTCGGGCGCTCCCTCCGCGAGCACCGGCACCGCGTCCGGAATCCGGTCGTCCTGACCTTCCGCGACGCGGTACCACGACGAACTTGTCCGATGCACCCCTGACGCTCCGGGCGCGCCACAGCCCACGAGGGCGGCGGCGGGGCTGGCGATGAGCGAAGTGGCGAGCAGGCGCCGTTGAAGGGAAGCACGGCGGCAGCTTAATGAAAATGATAGTCTTTATCATTAACTGTGAGGCGTGTCACTCCTCCGGTGAGATTCAGTGCCGAGCACGGGTAGGTGGCCGGTCCAGTGGGTCGTGAGTGGGTGGCTCGATCAAGCTCCAAGACCGGGCGACCTCGACGCCACGACCACCTGGACCCTCTCGGTACCGGCCTCTTCCCCGAGTACAGGAAGGACCCCTTCCCGCACCGGCAAAGTCGGGACCTTGCAGGTCGGACGGCGGCCTCGGCGGTTCCGGATCGGTGAACAAGAGCACCGCGACGACGACGGCCGGCAACACGAGCGCCGTCGCCCGCGCGACGATCCGCGGTGTCCGGCTCATGGCCATCACCTTGCCCCGCCTTCCGCTGATCAGCCGAAACCAGCATGAAGAAACCTTCGTGCTGGAAGCTCCTTCGGCGTGTCTTTAGCGTTTTGTGCGCATTTTCCCTAAGAGCCGTAACAACTTTCGGGTTCCTGGCGCCATACCCAGAGCTATCGCGTTCTTTCCGGTCCCTGCGCAGGAGGAGTTCGTGTGATGGGTTCTCGTCGTTCGCTGTTCCCTCGAAGATCACGGCGCACGTTGGCGGTGGGCGTGATCGCGCCACTCGTCGGCGCTCTCGCGGTCGCCCTCGTCGCCGCGGCGCCCGCCCAAGCCGCGGTGCCCGCCGGTTTCACCGACACGGTGGCGATCGGCGGGCTCAGCTCGCCGACGACCGCCGCGTTCGCGCCGGACGGCCGCGTGTTCATCGCGGAGAAGAGTGGTCTGGTCAAGGTCTTCGACTCGCTCTCCGACACCACCCCGACGGTCTTCGCCGATCTGCGCCCGCAGACACAGGACTTCTGGGATCGCGGTCTGCTCGGGCTGGCCGTCGACCCCGCCTTCCCCGCCAGGCCGTACGTCTACGTGTCCTACACCCTCGACGCGGTACCCGGCGGCACCCCGCCGCGGTGGGGTGACACCTGCCCGACCCCGCCGGGCGCCACCGACAAGGGCTGCGTCGTCACCGGCCGCGTCTCCCAGCTCACGATGGGCTCGGCGGGTACGGCCGTCAGCGAGAAACCGCTGGTCACGGGCTGGTGCCAGCAGTTCCCCAGCCACTCGATCGGCGCACTCACCTTCGGTCCGGACGGCGCCCTCTACGCGGGCGGCGGCGACGGCGCCAGCTTCACCTTCGCCGACTACGGCCAGGTCGGGAACCCGTGCGCCGACCCGCCCTCACCCGCCGGGACGAACCTCACCCCGCCGGCGGCCGAGGGCGGCGCGCTGCGTTCGCAGTCGCCGCGACGTGCCGCCGGGGAACCGGTGCTGCTCAACGGCGCGCTGCTGCGTCTCGACCCCGACACCGGCGAAGGCGCGCCCGGCAACCCGTTCGCGAGCAGCACCGACGCCAACGCCCGGCGCGTGATCGCCTACGGCGGGCGGAACCAGTTCCGGTTCGGCTTCCGGCCGGGCACCCGCGAGCTGTGGGCGGGCGACGTCGGCTGGGACACCTGGGAGGAGATCAACCGCGTCGCCGACGTCGGTGACAGCGCGGCCGAGAACTTCGGCTGGCCCTGCTTCGAGGGCGGTGCCCGGCAGGCCGGTTACGACGGCGCGAACCTCAACTCGTGCGAGTCCCTGTACACCGCGGGCGGGCAGGCCGCGCCGTACTACGCCTACAACCACAACGCCAAGGTCGTGGCGGGCGACGCGTGCCCCACCGGCGGCTCCTCGATCAGCGGTATCGCCTTCGAGTCCGGGAGCAATTACCCCGCCGAATACTCCGGCGCGCTGTTCTTCTCCGACTCCTCGCGAGGATGCATCTGGGCCATGCAGACCGTCGCGGGCCAGCCGAGCCCGAGCCGTCTGGTGCCTTTCGTGACCGGCGTCAACGTTCCGGTGCAGGTACTCACCGGCCCGGGTGGCGACCTGTTCTACGTCGCGCTGGGCAGCGGTGAACTCCATCGCGTGAGCCATCCCAGCGGTACCAACCGGCCGCCGGTCGCGGTGGCCACGGCGAGCCCGTCGAGCGGGCCCGCACCCCTGTCCGTCCAGTTCGACGGCACCGGCTCCACCGACCCGGACGCCGGGGACACCCTGACCTACGCCTGGGACCTCGACGCCGACGGCGCGTACGACGACTCGTCGGTCTCCCGCCCCACCTGGACCTACACGGCGGTCGCCGCCGTCGACGCCGGACTGCGGGTGACGGACTCCCACGGGGTGAGCGCGACCACGACGGTCCGGGTGACCGTCGGAAACCCGGTGGGCCTCGATCCGGTGCCGGTGATCGACACCCCGACCGGCACACTGACGTGGTCGGTCGGCCAGACCGTGCCGTTCTCCGGGCGCGCGGTCGACGCCCAGGACGGCCAGCTCCCGGCCTCGGCGCTGTCGTGGCGGCTCGCGATCCGGCACTGCGCGACCAACGGCACCTGCCATACGCACAACGTCCAGGACTTCCCCGGCGTCGCGTCCGGCTCGTTCGTCGCGCCGGACCACGACTACCCGTCGTACCTGCAACTGACCCTCACCGCGACCGACTCGAGCGGCCGCACCGGAAGCAAGACCGTCGACCTGCAGCCGAAAACGGTGACACTGGACTTCACCTCCAGTCCCAGCCAGGCGATGCTCACCGTCGGCGGGACCCAGCAGCGCACACCGTTCTCCCGGACGGTGATCGCCGGCTCCACCAACTCGATCAGCGCGGACAGCCCGCAGAACCTGCCACCGCTCAACCTGAAGTACGCCTTCACCAGCTGGGCGCACGGCGGGGCGCGGACACAGAACATCGTCGCGCCGGGCACGTCCACGACCTACCGGGCGAACTACCGGCTCTGCTGGCTGGTGAACCCCTGCTGACCGTCCTTTATGGACGCCGGTGTTCACCGGGCGGGACTCCTTGAGGGACCCTGGGCCCCTCAAGGAGTCCCTCACGGATCTGGGGACGCCACCGCGGTCTTACCTACGCCGAGGTCACGAGACCGGATTCGAGGTCGTGGTCGTCCTCCTGCCGCGTCCGCGACACCATCATCGTGACCAGGTCGAAAATCGGCGTCGCCTCCTTCGGGAAGGAGTCCCCCTGCTGGTGCGCGCTCTCGGCGATCATGGCCTGCTACTCCTCAAGAGTGACGACTACATCGGTCGTTCACCCTAACGGCCGAGCCCATGGTGACGGGCCGTATTCGGAGTTTTCGTGCGAGCCAGTCAAGGAGCCGGCGGCTGGTGATGCTCGCAGTCCGGCTTCGGGCACGCGGCGGCGTTCCGCACGTTCCAGGCCGCGACCATCGACTCGTACCGCCGGGTGAACCGGGCGTCCCGCCGCGCACGCCACACCGACGGGACCACCCTTCGGGTCACCAAGAACTCGTCAGGCGCGTAGTCGTTGCCGGTACCGGCCACCTCCATCCCGGCGGCCGTCAGGATGGCCCTCATCGCCGCGGACATCGCCTCGCCGATCGAGGACAGCAACCGCCTGAACGCGGCGCATTCCTCGCCTTCCCGATGCGGGTCCTCGAACCAGGCCTCCTGTGCCGCGTCGACAAGGACGTCGTGCTCTCGCCAGTCGACCAGCACGCCACGCAGATCCGGCATGTCGACCGTCACGACCGCTCCGGCGGTCCCCGTCGGGCCGTCACCAGGGACCACCGGCAATCCGGCGGCGGCCAGTTCGGCCTGAACGAGATCGCGCAGGGCCTCCAGCTGGAACCGTCGCTCCGAGCCGGCGGGGGCAGGGGTTTCCGTCATGACGGAATCCTCGCAAACACCTACGCCGAAACCGGCCTGGCCGTAGCTGGAGGCAGCACGTTCGGGGTGGTCGATGAACGGGTTTCGGTTGTGGTGGACCCCTCAGTCCACTATGGACGGACGTCCGCCATCGCCCGTTCCCGCACTTCCTGGACGACCCGGGAGTGCGTGAACGCGGACGACACCGCGCTCAGCCAGGCACTTTCCTCCCGCATGCTGGGGTGCACGTCGTCCGGTCCGGCCGGATGGCGCGGCCAGCTACGGCCGGCCTCCCGCATCACCAGCGCCGCCGCGAGTTCGGCGGCGGCGTGTGTGGGTTCGTCGACCGGGGTGCGGAGCCAGTCCCCGAGATGCGGCGGAACGTGTGCCCGCAACGCCAGCAGGCCGTCACGGATCTCGATCACCCGGCGGTACAACGTGAACTCGATGTCGTGGCGTACGGGCAGGGCGATCTGCGGCTGGGCGGCGACGAGTTCTTTCCACAGCGGTGTCACCGCACGGATCCCCTGCCACGCGCGCACCAGCCGGAGCGCGCCGTCCCAGGTGGTGAACAGCCCGCCGAGGACCCACAGCACCATCGCGCAGAGTCCGACAAGACGGGCCCGGGGCAGGAAGTCCAGATCCGCTAGGTCGGTGATCTCCAGCCACAGCGAGGGAAGCCCGGAAAACACCACCCACGCGATGGTCGTGACGGCGGCGCAGACGAGGATCCGCAGACCTGTCCGGAACGCCCCTCGTGGACGGCCCGCGGCGCTACGGGCCACGGTGCGGGTGAACGTCACCAGGCACGCGACCCCGTACGCCGTGAGGCTCACCTGATAGACCACGACGCTCCAGCGCCATTGAAACCCTGGTGTGCCCACTTCGAACCGGTGCGGGGCGAAATCCAGGTAGCACAGGACCATCAGCGCCCAGCACAGCACGATCGGCCAGAACGCCGTCGGCTTCTCCGGGGACCGGGCACCGCGGACCAGCTGCACCAGCGCGCGCATCGCGAGCAGTTGCAGCGCGTTGGTGACCAGCCGCGGGAGAAGTTCGTCGCCGGCCAACCGGACCGTGGCGTCGGCGGAGACGGCGAGGCCCGCCGCCATGCTGAGAAAGAACACGACCAGATGCTTCGGCCCGGCACGGACCGCCACCAGCCGGACGAGGCCGATCAACGCCAGCAGCCCCGCGGACAGGTAGCTGATCATGAACCGAGGGCGTGACGCAGCCGATCGGATCCGGGACCGGTGCTCACCGCGCGGCGCATGAGCAACGACGCGACGAGTTCGGCCTCTTTCTCTTGCTCCTGCGCGTAGGTCGTGCGGCCGAGGACCCGGCGGACCAGGTCCACCGACAGGGAGGGCGTGATCATCGCGGCCACCGTCTCCGGCAGCAGCTCGCCTTCGACGTGCCCGCACAGCAGATGACCGAGTTCGTGCAGCAGGATGTGCCGCTGGTGCAACGGGGACGTCTCTCGCGTGTAGAAGACGTAGTCCGCTCGTTCGGTCGCCGCGAGCACACCGCACGGCGCCCCCGGCCGCGCCTCGAGCGCCACCAGCTCGATGGGCCGCCCCCGCATCGCCGCGACCTCACCGAACAACGTGGTGACATCGAACGGATCCGGCAGTCGCACAGCGGACGCGATGCGCTCACATCTGCGCCAGAGCGCGCTCTTCCTGCCAAGCATGGCTACTCCCCCTGATCACGCTTGGCCTCGCGCCGTTTGATCGCCTCGACGATATCGGCCACGGTGCCGAGCCCCTCCTCGGACAATGTCACCGCACGCAACGCCAGGTCGCGCACCGCGCTGTTACGCAACGCTCCCAGCAACTCGATCTCTTCGGCAAGTGCCCTCCCCTGTTCGTCGTCGAAGAAGTACGCGGGTGGCACCTGGAAGAACGCCGCGAGCGCTTCGAGGTGCCGTTTGGTCGGGTTGTCCCGGCGGCCCGTCCGCAGTTGCCAGAGATAGACCGCGGAGAACGACTCGCCGGTGCTCTCCCGGCAGGCCCGCGCCACCTCCTCGTGACTGTGCTGCTCACCGTTGGGCCGCCGAACCACCTGGAACAGGCGGTCGATCCGGTCGGTGAGCGGGGTCGCCCGCGGTTCGGTCATCATCACCTACATTAGCTGAAATGAATATTGTCGGACTGCCCGTTCACAAGAGTTGACAACCGTGACGGCACTCCCTTAACGTCTTCCACGTTAGCTGAGATGAATGACTGAGGGGAGTCGGTCAATGTTGGCTGACGACCCGGAGGGGAAGTTCCCATGAAGAAGTTCCTGACCGCCGCGGCACTGGCAGCGGCCGCGATGACCATGTCGGCGTCGCCGGCTTTCGCCGTGGAGACCGGAGAGTTCCAGGGCAGCGGCATCGGCCCGGGCCCCTCGGCCGCCATCACGTCGGCGGAAAAGGTCGCCCGCACCTACGCCCGCAACACAGGCTGGCTGGACTCGCAGTGTTACGTGCGCGGCAGCGACGTCCGGTCGCACACGAGCTACTACAGCGCGGTCGTCTGGCTTTTCTGCCGGCGCTGACGACTCATCCGGAACCAGGGAGGGAAACGAATATGACCAGGATGATCTCCCGCGGCGCGGGGGCCGCGATCCTCGCCGGGCTCATGACACTCGCGCCGACGGTGGCGAGTGCCGCGACGAGCACGCAGGAGACCCGCGCGTTCCTCGGGACGACTGTCGAGAAGACTTCGGCGTCGGCCAAGCGGACGGCGTTGCAGCAGGCCTACGACCACGCGGCCGTTTACGGGTACACGCCCGATCAGTGCGTGACCATCCACCTCTACTCGGTGAAGATCAGCTTCGTGATGTACCGGGGTGAAGCCGGGATCCACTGCACGAAACCGTAGATCGCGATCGGCCCGGAGCGGCGACCCGCCACCCTGTCGTCGCTTCGGGAACCCCAGTGGCCGTGTCGCGAAAGCCACTTTCGGGACATCAGACGTCCTGAAAGTGGCTTTCGCGACACCCTGAGACAGGCGCGCTCTAACAGTACCGGCGCACCGGATCGCCCGGAATGGTGATCGAGTGTTCCCGCTACGCGACGACGGGCTGGTTGGGTCCGTTTTCGGGCGCCGATCACCGCGTGGTCGACGAGGTCCGAATTGCTGGCCCAGGCGAGTAAGACCTGTTTTCCCCGGCCGTCCGGTTCGGCGAGATCCAGCTTGAAGGTCACTGCCCGGCTCGACCGGAGTGGCGGCGGGCAGGGTGGGTGGCGTAATGACGAGGTCTGCCTGCCGATCGCCGAGCAGTACCGCCGCTGCCGCATCGAGAACGCCCACCGCGCCGAGCACAAAGCCGTAACGCATCCGGAATGAGCGACCAGCCTCGGCAGGCAGATCTCTTCGTGCTCGCTCGACCCCGGGAATCGTCGCCATTTCGGTGCACCGCGACAGGACCTGCGGCCATTTCGGCGAGACAGGCGGCGTCGTTCCGGCGCTCTCCAGCCCCCGGCGTGCGTAACGTCGCTGACCCGGAATCCGTTGTGCGGCGACACCGGCTCGGCCTTGAGCTTCCGCGGCTCGGCCAGGACAGCCGAGTTTCAGCGACAGGCATCTTCACCAGGCCTCGTTAGGGCGCAGTCCCGAACTTGCCGGTATGCATCAGGACGAGCAGGCGTCCCGCCTTGAATTCTTCTTCGCCGGTGAGCCGTTCGGGCGAGCCCGACCGCGCGCTCGCCGTCACGTCCGCTCGCGGCTTCAGCCAGCCGCTGAGCGATCGAGGGCCGCCATTGAAGCCACTACTTCCAGTGGACGCCGCGGCAGCCGACAAGCCACGCCCCCTTGAAGTCTAAAGCCGTGGCAAGCAGACCATAAAAAGCGTCGCAGGCGCGGCCAATGGCTTTGGATCTGTTTCCTGATCTACCGCGTCGATCCAGACCGCAAGCCTGGACGCGTGTTCGCAGTGAACTGTCGGCTGTGTTGATCGATCGCGCAACGGGGTTGCGAGGCGGAGGTAGCCGGGCTTGGGGTGGTACAAGGCCTGGGAAACCGGGTTCGAACAAATGCGTTCTGTTGTCCGGCGATAATGAACGTCCCGGAGTGCGGCGGACACGGCAGACGCCGTCCGCCACCTCTGTCTCTCGACTCACGAGCGATACGGAAGCCGGACACCCAGCAGCCACTCCGACTCAGCACCCCGATCATCGCGACCACACCGTCCAGCATCGGCCGTGCATTCCGGTGAAGTACGACCCCGCGACAGCCTCCATACCCGGCCGAGACCGCCGACCAGGCCAAGGAACCCCTTGGGTGGCAGTAAAATCACCGAATCGGCGTCTCCCCCGCATGGGGTACCGACATCAACGCGCCGCTCGATCGTTAACCAGGAAGTAGCTTTGCTTGCGACACCGGGCGAACGGGTTCCCTCGGCCCCATGGGGCATGGATTCACGATTAGCTGCATCCTTTCAGGTGAAGCTTCCCGGCGATGGGGGCATCCCAGATGCGCGGAACACACAGTCGTGTAGGAGCTCAAGATCACTTCGGCAGCGGCGGCTCGCGTCGAGATCGATACTCAGTATTCTCAGCACTGATGACCGCAGTGGGCCTGAGCTGGCTTTATGCATACCCGAGACCGAGATGGGCAGCCCATGACCGTCGTCGCGAATAGGCAGAGAACGACACGTAAATACCCAAAAGTTGATCTTGAACTGGTCAAATCCACCATTTGCGGCCTTCGCGTGGGTTCGTGAAGGCTTCGTGTCATGACAGAACGCGATGCCATCGGCGGTGTGTGGGTGCCCTTGGCTGAGGAGGGTGACATTCCGGACGCCATCCGGCGGGAAGGAGCGTGGGTGCCGCGCCCCCTGCCTTCCGACGTCGTCTTGGCGACGAGCACTCATCGGGGTTTGGCTCGAGCCGAGCAGTCACTGGGGCGGCTCGATGAGGCGGCCGAGCGTTTGCCGGACCGGTCATCCCTTGTGTACTACACGATGTTGCGTGAGGCGCAGAGTTCCGCCGCACTGGAAGACGCCTGCGTCTCGTTGAAAGACGTCTTACTGGCCAAGTTGCCGGGCGCGAAGACGGTGGCCGAGCCCGAGGTCGAAGCGATCACCCGGTACCTGGATGCGAGCCGACGCGCGTTCGGCAAGGTCCGCGATGGCGGGGACATCGATCTGCCTCTGCTGGGTGAGATCAGCCGCCAGCTCAGCCCGGCGTCCTCGCCATCCGAGGAAGGAACCGGGTTCTGGCGCGAACGGACGAGCTGGATCAGCGCTCGCGACGGCTCGGCCGTCGTCGCCCACACCCCTCCCGGCCCGCATCTTCAGGCAACAGCACAGCAGTGGCAGGAATGGGTCCGCGCCGACCACGACATGCCCTTGGTCGCCAAGGTCGCCATCGGGCACCCACAGCTGGAACTGATCCACCCGTTCGCCGGCGGCAACGGCTACGTCGCACGGCTCTACGTCAGCCTCGAACTGGTCCGCGCAGGCGTCTTGCGAGACCAGATCCTGCCCCTGTCGCGCTGGCTCGACCGCTACCGCGACGAGTACAACCGGCAACTACGTGCCGTCGTCGACACCGGGAGCTTCGAAGACTTCCTGGTGTTCTTCGCCGAAGGCGTACACGAACTGTGCACCGAACAGATCCACCTCATCAAGCGCATGGAGAAGCTGCGTTCAGAGCATCTCGAAGCGGTGCCGGGAACAGGCAACGCCCGCCGAGTGGCCAGTGAGCTGATCGGGATGCCGGTGACCAATCACCATCTGATCGCGAAGCGGTTCGGCATCTCGGTCAAGGGCGCTACCGACGTCGCCACGAAACTCCACCGCGCGGGGCTGCTCACGGTGAAGGACAACGCCAAATACAACAAGATCTACATCGCCCACGATGTTCTCGAACTGCTCAGCAGTCTCGACCCGGTCCCGCCGGCCAGCGACGACGCCGTCTTCGGGCGCCCAGCGCGGTGACCTCGTCCCGCCGACCCCAGCCTTCCTAGTCAAGGATTCCCGCGATGACGCATGTCCCTTGCCGACACAGACAGTCCGGCCGTCACCGCGCGCGAGCGCGGTCCTGGCGTCGAACGAACTCCTCCTTGGCCGGTCTTGTCACTTCGGCCATCACGGTGGCCTTGTTCGCCGCCCGCCTTGTCCGGCGGAGCCGGAAATCCGCACCGGCAATGACCCGGCATCCGGCGTAGCCAGCAACGACCGCACATAGTCAGCGCCGTCCGCGTCCGCGTCCACCAGAAGGGCCAGCGCGCCGCTGAACGCCTCCCTGGCGGCGCGGGCTTTGTCACTCATCCAATGCGCCCGGCCAAGCAGGATCAGCAACTCAGCACGAGCACGGTCCTCGACCGTGTCGTCCTCGACGGCGAGCGCGACAGCACGAACGAGGGGTGGGACGGCAGCAGCGGCACGGCCCGCGTCCAGGAGCACCACAGCCAAGTCGTGCAGAGCCGCCAGCACACCCCGATTGTCATGCACACGATCACAGGTGGCGACGAGGTCGGAAAGGACGTCCATGGCCCGATGCAGACGACCCCACCTCCGATAGAAGTCACCTAGCGTGGCCAAGGTCGCGCAAACGACCTCGTGGTTCTTCTGCGCTCGGACAAGGCTGAGCACACGGACCCAACGAGCCTCGGCCATCAGCCAGTCGCCGGTCCGTTCCGCGGACTCTGCCGCCATTGTCAGCAGCTCTGTCAGGGCAGCCGGGTCGCGGATCTCGATTGCCGCACGCTCGCCTACCGCGGCGAACTCTTTCATCCACGCAAGATCAGCCGCCATCCCCACGACAGGCCACCAGGCCCGCGCCAGGCGCACTACGTCCTCCGCCAACCCGTGCCCGAGTTCCCACCGCATCAACCCCACCACAGGTTGCCGCAGCGACCGCGGCGGAGCCACGGCTGCCTCATCGTGCCGGCCGGCCGATTCAGCTAAGGCGCGACGATCCACGCCGCGATCAGCCATCCCCATCTCCTGAGCCGCGGCGTGGAGATGCTGCCCTATCCGTAACGCGAGAGCCCTCTCCTCTGCGGGCGAAAGGGCGATCGAAGGCCGTTGCACACTGACCGCGGTGCTCGTCTCCTCGGCTGCCGACGGCCCTGGTACTGCGACAAGACCACGCTCGACCAATCGCTGGAGGCGTGTTCGCAGAGCCGGACCGTGACTTCCGACCGCCACGGCGAGCACGTCGAGAGGTAGCTCATCCACCCCGCATACGACGAAAGCGCACAACAGAAGGTCGTCGTCAGGAGCACTCCTCGACGACGACCGGACGCCATCGCTCACCAGCCGGCAACCTTCCCCAGCGAGCCCTCACCCGCCGACACGCCGTTGCTTGCTTAGCGCACCCTCCCCTGCCACCAGCCCACGGTCCTCAGCACACCGCCCTCGGACGACTAGCTAACCACTTCCGCGGCAGCAACCGCGACCGCTCACGAGGTGAGCTTCGGTAATCTGGCTCACCCGATCGGGCGTCACACCAGGGTATGCGCTGTTCTTCCACAAAATGATCTTCCTTGTCAACCGGCCCTCGGTGATCCAGCGTCTGCCCGAGGCGGCCTCCCACGGCGAGAGAGGACTCCGATCCCCGAGCGGTGTGCCCGCGACACCTTTGACAGAAGGCCGGACGACAGCCCTCGCTCCGTACCGCAAATCCGTCAGGCCGCTTCGTCGCGAATCTGCTTGGCCGTTTTGCTGTCCACGAAGGGATCTCAGCGAACTCCAATTCCGTATCGAGGAAGCGGGGTTCCGACGAGAATGGGGGTGGACCACGCCCAACACCGCCGGGCAAGACACCAAAGGCCCACAGCGCCGACCCCGGCGGACACCTCGATGAAGTGATGACCCATGACGGTCCAGTCAGGCCGGTTCACCAGGAATGACTTCAAGCACAGCAGTGATCGCGCGTAACGCTTCCACCGCCGCGGCTATCTGCTCCGGCCGCCGCGCCTCCACGACGAGGTGGTTGCGAACCTCGTGCTCGGCCCCGCCGGACACGGTCACCGAAACGAGCACGAGATCCGAGGCATCCAGCACCCGCAACAAGTCCACGGTCAGAAGGCGCTGGTCGAGGGCAAGGACCTCAATGGTCGCGCGCGTTGTCGTCTCCGCATCCTGAGGCTTCCTGTCGAGCGCCTGTTTGATCTTGGTCTTGGCGCGGGGCGAGACCACTGAGTTCAGCCAGGCACTGACCGGTTCGACGTCGTCCGAGGTGACGACCTCCACGGTGTCGCCGTCTTGAAGCCTCGTTTCCGGTGTCACCTCGCGATCGTTGACCTTCGCCCCGGCGTAACGGTGTCCGACCTCGGTGTGTATCGCGTACGCGAAATCAATCGTCGTCGCGTCTTGAGGCAGCACGACGGTGTCGCCCTTCGGGGTGAAGACATAGATCTCTTCACGCGCGAGGTCACCACGCAGGGTGTCGAGGAACTCTCCTGGCTCGCCGATCTCCCTTTGCCAGTCCAGCAATTGGCGCAGCCAGGCCGCCTCGCCGGACATGATCCCAGCGTCAGCGGCGCCGTACTCCGCGCTCCGGTGCATCTCGTGCGTCCGGATGCGAATCTCCAGCGGTCTGCCCCCTGGACCGACAACGGTGGTGTGAAGTGATTGGTACAGCCCGAAGCGGGGAGACGCGACGTAGTCGGACAGTTTGCCTTTCGGGTTCCACAACGCGTGCACGACACCGAGTGCGGCATAGCAGTCAGGGACGGTCCTGACCAACAACACGCCGACCGAAATGTCATCGGCGTCGAGCACTGCGCCGTCACCACGATCCAAGACCCGCTGGTGTATCGAGTGATACCTCCTGCCCTCTACTCGTATTTCCGCCTTGATCTTCGCGCTTGCCAGGCTCTCTAGGAGGATTTCCTTCACCTCACTCCAGGCTTGATCGGAGAAGGCCGCCCGGTCGACCACCGCGCGGACGACCTCGTCATAGCGTTTGGGCATGAGGATGGCGAACGAAAGATCCTCGAGTTCGGCGGCGAGCACGTTGATGCTCATCCGCCGGGCGAGCGGGGCCAGGATTTCCAACGTTTCGCGGGCACGGCGCGCCTGCTGTTCGGCAGGCAGGTACCGCATGGTTCGCATGATGTGGAGCCGGTCGGCCAGTTTGAGCACCAGACCGCGCGGGTCACGCGCCGAGGCGATCACCAGTTTGCGGATACTCTCGGCGTCGGTCGCCGGCCCCAGGAGGTCACGGTCAAGTTCGGTGACGGCGTCCACCAGCGCGGCTATGTCGGGTCCGAACATGCGATACACCTCGTCGAGGTCGCAGTCGGTGTGCTCGACCACGGCGTGCAGCAGTCCGGCGGCGACCGTATCCGTGTCCGATCCCATTTCGGTGAGGATCGTCGCGACAGCGAGTGGATGAGTGATGTACGGGTCCCCGGATTCCCGGTATTGGCCGCGGTGCTTTCGTTCGGCGAAGTCATACGCCTCTTGCAACAGCACGAAATCGGCTCTCGGGTGATGGGCGCGGTGGACTTCGACCACCGGCTCCAGCACACTGTTCACCAGCGGATTTCGCGACGAGATGCGGCGGGCCAATCTGGCACGCACCCTGGAGGTCGCCTTTCCGGACGACTCCCCCGCCAATTCCGCCAGGAGCTTCGCCCCACGCTCGTCGTATTCGGCCCAGGCACGCGCCGCGTCAAGCCGGTACCCCTTCGTCACCATGGGGTCCTGGGCTATCGCGGCGAACAAGCCGGCGTCCGGCTCGACGGCGCAGAGTGCGTTCGCGGCCTGGAATCGGGTCCGGCCTTGCAGAGCCGTGTCACCGGCGATTGCGCGCAGCAAGCGACGCATCTCGGTGTCCGCGGATTCAGCCAGGACACGCATGGCCCAAGGTGTGCGGGCGATCTCGTCGTCGAGGGCATCGCTGCCGTCTCGCAGCGCGGCAGCCATCGTGGTCACGGCCCACAGCCGGTACGTCTCCCTGATCGTGTTCGTGGCAGCGATCCGCCGCAATGCCGGCATGGCTCGCGCCTGATCGACTTGCAGCAGCGCTTCCGCCGCCGACCGGCGAGTGAAGCCGTCGGCTTGGGGGTCCGTCGCCACCGCGACGAGTCCGTTCGCCACTTCGGCTCGCAACCGAGGTTCCAGCAGGACGCCGTCGGTCACGAGGGAAGCGACGAAGCGAAGGTCGTCCGGGTCGCCTCGGCGGACCAGGTGCGCCAGCGCACCGCCGAGGTCTCGCCGGTCTTGCCAAGCGGTGACGAGGAACCTGACATAGGACGGCCTGATCGGGGCTGTGTCCTGGCCCGGATCGAAGATCGACCGGAACTCTTGTTCGCTGAGTTCCGGGTCGCCGGTGACGAACCGCGCGGCCAGATACTCCTCGACCGTTCGGTGGAGGAAGGCGAAATTGTCGCCGTATTCCACCAGAACACCATTGCGCCGCAACACTTCGGCCAGCAGCGCCAGCCAGATCCGCTCCGGTACATGCCCCGGACGGAGCGCTGCGGTCCGCGCCCCCAGCAAGTCGACCGACGATCCGGTGTCCCCCTGCTGCCGTCGGAATGCCAGGAAACCGATCAGCTCGCCCGTTCGGACGAGCAGCGCTTCGCCCGCCCGTTCCGCTTCCTCGCCGTACGGCCCGAGGATGCCTTTGAGCTGCGAACGAATGCCACCGACCGCTTGAAACTGGCGCGAGTGCGCCATTTCGACGAACGCCTCGTACAGCAAGCTGCGGGTGCCCGGCAGTACCGTGTCGGGGTCGTTCGCGAAGACCTGGCACAACATCGTCGCCACCAGCGGCGTCCTTGCCAGCTCGGCCAGCCCCACGTCCTTGATCCGAGTGACGAATTCCTGAGCTTTCTCCTCCGGATCCGCGATCTCGAGATGGCGGAACCACCGCTCGGTGAAAGTCTTGTACTGGTTTTCGGTGAACTCCAGCAACTGGAAACCCGTCGGCTTCCAGTCGGCCTCACCGAACACGTGCGGAGGGGCCATGGGACGGCTCGCCACGATGAACCGATACAGGCCATCGGGCATTTCGGCCCGCGCCCCGGCGAGCTTGGTCAAAATGGTCCTGCGCTGCTCGTGGTTCATCACCTCGTCCAGACCATCGACGAGGACGAGCCAGCAGCCTCCGGGAACCGGCGGCTCGGCGAAGAACTCGGGTGGCCACGATTGCCTCAACCCGATGGCGCTGAGATCGGCACGAACGCTGGCGGAGATGGCTTCCGGCAGCGGGGACGAGGCGACGAGATCGCCGGCCAGGACACGTACCGGAGCCACCGGGGTCTCACCGCGTAGCCAGCGGCCGACAAGGAAAGTGACCGCGGCACGCAGCAAGCTCGACTTCCCGGCGCCAGGCCCACCGATGAGCAGACTATCGCCGGGGCGGTCGAACAGCACACTGGCGGGCAACCCGGCAGCCGAGTCACCGGGCTGCCCGGCCATGGTGTCCTCGGACAGGGCATCCTGCTGGACGTACACCTCGGTCAGCGAAGGCGTCCGGCCACCGGTGACCGCGGGATAGGGATGCTGGTGGGCGGCGCGGGCGGCCGTAGTGAGGTAACCAAGCAGCTTCGGCCCGGCGACCGCCCACCCACCCGCACGGAGCTGAGCGTCGTCGAGATGGCGCAGCCAATGCTGGTAGCTGAGCCAGATGGTCCCCCCGATGCGCCTTGCCTCGTCACACAGTCCGACGATCTCCGCGATCGGCAGCATATGGGCGCTGCCGGACTTGTCCGAGGTGCACAACATCCCGCACACCGCGCCGGTGCGGCGATTGACGACCGCGCTGCCGCTGAAACCCGCACCGACTGGGGTACCACGCAGACGGAGCACCGGAAGGTCGTCATTCAGGTCCCGGCGCGACTCGCCCTCGTAATGGAAGGTCGCGGGCTGACCGGCGCGAAACCCACCGGCCGGATGCCCGTACGCCCAGAGCGGGTCCCCGATGGCGATCGCGCTGTTCGGCAGTACGTGCCGTGCTTCCGGGGGAACCGGGAAACGAAGCAACGCGAGGTCGAGACCCGCTGCTGACCGGTGATAGTCCTCCCGTCGCGGAACCAAGTCGTACGACTGCCCCGACCACACCGAGGCCACGGTGACGAGCGGTGGGAGCCTCTCGATGTCGTCTGCGAGCACGTGCGCGCACGTGGCCACAATGCCGGGAGCGATGATGAAACCTGTACCTTGGTTGCCATTCCCAGGCACCCGCAACGCCATGGTGGCCTCACGGGTCAGTCGGTCCCAAGCCGGATGCTCGGAAACTAGGCCGTCGGCTTCGTCCACTCCAGGGCCACCTTAAAGGTCGACTTGGCACTGGCCTTGCCGATCACGGCGATGAACCGGCCGGACTCGACCGCGACCTCGCAGCCGAATTCGATGGTGATCTTGCCTGCGTCACTGGAGCGCAGCTTGGTACTCAGCTCACCCGCGAACGCGCTCAAACCGCCGACCACGTCGTCCAGAGTGGGCCGCCGCGCGGCGATCTCGCTTTCTTCCTCCGCCGCAGCCGGGGTGTCCAGCTGCTTTACGGCGAGGTAAACCTTCTCACCCGACACCGACAACGGAACCAGGACGTCGCCGCCCAAGTCGTCCTCATCCTGCGCCACTGGCCATCCCCTCGTGATGCGATCGGTTGTCCCGGACACAACTCTAGCGTCACTCACGGCAAGAGGTGCTCACGAACAGTATTAATCGGTTCAGCGCCGAACCGAGTTCAAGCGGACATAAACGAGTTCGGCTCTGTTGCAACTGGTTTCCCTCGGTATCCCGACTGATGATGCAAGCTCGACGTTCCAGAGGGAACGCAGTGGCCGATTCATTCCCCTCGAGACATAGGCGGCCATCGAGCATCGGGCCCGCCGCCGTGCTTCGCGGCGAAGTCCGATACCTGACTCGTAAGTGATCGTGGCCCACTTCTACGACATCGAATCCGGCCGCCTCGACATTCCCCTCCCGCGAGCAGGCGGTGTCACCGACCTTCTCACTCGCCGAGCCACGCAATTCAGGCGAGGCAAGGTCAACGACCCGTGCAAGTGGGTACTACTCGTGCTGGCCAAGGAAGAACAACCGCGGCGGCACCGATCCCACGCCGACTGGAAGCCGATCTGGCCACTGTGGACTACAGCGCCGCGCAAGCACGCGTAGAAGATCGAAGCACCTCCAACGGCAGCTCGCCGACACCGAACGCCAGCAAGAAGCGCTGCTCCGTCAAGCACAAGACGACGCAGCTGACGACCCTTTCGCAAAGACGCTGAGGCAGAGCTTCAACGGCTGGCGGCGAGTAAGAACACCGTTCAAGCCGAAAGAACTCAACTGGACGCGCAAGACAGCGCGACTCCAGCACCGCTCACGTCATCGGACCTGAGCCTCCTGGACGCTGTTCCCTACTCGCGGGTTAACTAGGCCAGAGCGCCGCAGCCCCTCCTCCAGGCGCTCTTCGAGGTGACACGGCTCACCGTGCAACTGAACTGCCTCGGCGACGTCGTGACGATCGGGATCAACCTGCCGACTGATCGAGTTCCCGCGATCGCGGAAGCAAAAAAGGATCACGAACGCTATGTCCGCTACTGGAATAACGAAAAGCGCCGATCATCATGATCGACGCTTTTCGCGAGTACCCCCGATGGGATTCGAACCCACGCTACCGGCGTGAGAGGCCGGCGTCCTAGGCCGCTAGACGACGGGGGCTAGGATCTTCCTCTCGAGAGAGGAGGTTTCAGTTGTTCACCTGCTGTGTTGCTACGGAGAAACTTACCAGACCGGGTTTCCCGCCTTCTCAGGGGGGTCACTCTGCGTTTCACTCCGGAGAGTTCTCCAGCTGGGGTACCAGGACTCGAACCTAGACTAACTGGACCAGAACCAGTCGTGCTGCCAATTACACCATACCCCAGTGAGGTACTGTTCCGATCTTGACCGGCTCAGTACCGCACGAGAAAGAATACTAGAGCACGCTGTTCCGCACCGTGAAAGCGGGGGTCTCGGTAGCGCGCTGAGCCGGGACGCCGAGCTTCGCGAACTCGGAAACGAGCAGCTCAGGCAGCTCGTCGAGGCCGGAGATGGTGTGCACGCCCGCCGGGGCACGCTCGGCGATGCCGTCCCGGTCGAGCCAGACGGCACCCAAGCCGGCGTCGCGCGCGCCGATGGCGTCGGTGTCGAGCTTGTCGCCGACGTGGACGGCCTGCGCCGGGTCGCAGCCGAGGCCGAGGCAGACCGAGTGGAACATCACCGGGTCCGGTTTGGCTACTCCGAGTTCACCGGCGATGGCCACGTGGTCGAAGAACCGGGCAAGTCCGAGGTCGGCGATCTTCTTGCGCTGATGCGTGCCCGAGGCGTTGGTGACGGCCGCGACGAGGACACCGGCAGCCCGGAGCCATTCCAGGCACGGGAGGACATCTTCAAACAATTGCCACGAACGGGTGAGGATTTCACGACGGCGTCTTTCGAAGCCGGTGACCTGGTCTTCGTCGGCCAGAATGCCGATCTCGGCGAGGAAGCATTCAGTACGCCGGTGATGCATCGTCGCGTAATCGATGTCACCCGCGATCACCAGCGCGACATGCTCTTCGGTGATGAGATCCCACAGTGGCCAAAGGTCGTTCTGACCGGTGAGCGCGCGCAGGCTGAGCCGGATCGCCGCCGTGCAGTCGATCAACGTGTCGTCGATGTCGAGGCACACCAACCGCAACTCCGGGGGCTCCCAAGGGGCACCGCCCGGAACGTCCGGCGTGGTTCGTGACGGGGTCCGGGGCACGAGAGCGAAATCCACCAAGTGAGGCTAGGGCACCCAGCGCGATCGCGACTCTGCCGATGAGGTGATTAAGGCTGGTCTGTTCCGGCGCGGGCACTCTACTCCCAGTTGGTGAGATGTCGTGTTTTAGTTACCAGGCAACGGCTAACTCGGGCGGCCGGGTGAAAGGTCGATACCCGGCGCCCGGTTCGCTTCGCGGCGCGCACCCCGGTGACGACGATGAAATCCTTACGCGGCTTACGTCGTGGACCGTCCACAAGGGCGCTTCCTCGGCCGGTGTCCTTCCAGGACCGTCCCGAACCCTTTGTGTCCTGTTTGGACAGTCGTCCGAACGTCCGCCGAACTCGCGCGGGCCGGTGAGACCCCGGCCATGGCCCGAACAGCGTATCCGCCCGGATGACGCTTGACGCACCGGTCGGACGGGTGCATCCTGAGCTTATTCAACGAGTGATGAATAAGGGTTTCGAAGGGGTGGGACGGATGAACGAACGCACGGACTGCGTGGTCGTCGGCGGTGGCCCCGCCGGCATGGTCGCGGGGTTGCTGCTGGCCAGGGCCGGGGTCGAGGTCACCGTGCTGGAGAAGCACAAGGACTTCCTGCGGGACTTCCGCGGTGACACGGTGCACCCGTCGACGCTGACCCTTCTCGACGAACTGGGGCTCGGCGAGAAGTTCCTCAACCTGCCGCACAGCCAGATCGCCTACGCCGGCTTCCCGACCGAGGACGGCACGATGATGCGGCTAGCTGACTTGACCCGGCTGAAGGTGGCGCATCCCTTCATCGCGATGGTCCCGCAGTGGGACTTCCTGGACCTGCTCGCCGACGCCGGCGCGAAGGAACCCGCGTTCACGCTGCGGCAGAGCACCGAGATGACCGGGCTGCTCCTGGAACAGGGCCGGGTGGCTGGCGTGCGTTACCGCGACGCCGAGGGGGAGACCGGCGAACTTCGCGCCGACCTGGTGATCGCGGCCGACGGCCGCTGGTCGCTGGCCAGGCGGGAGGCGGGGCTGGTGCCGAAGGAGTACGACACGCCGTTCGACGCGTGGTGGTTCCGGATCTCGCGGCGCGAGGGAGAACTCGAGGGGAGGCTGGCCCCGAAGATGCGAGATCGCCGGTTCGCCGTGCCGCTGCCGCGCAAGGGCTACTTCCAGATCGCCTATCTCAGCCCCAAGGGTGACGACCTGCGTGACAAGGGCATCGAAGCGTTCCGGGCCAACGTGGCGGCGGTTCTGCCCGAACTTGCCGACCGTGTGGACGAGCTGAAGACGACCGACGACATCAAGTTCCTGGACGTCAAGCTGAACCTGCTGCGGAAGTGGCATCTTGACGGGCTGCTGTGCATCGGTGACGCGGCGCACGCGATGTCACCGGTCGGCGGGGTCGGCATCAACCTCGCGGTGCAGGACGCGGTCGCGGCCGCCACCCTGCTCGCCGAACCGCTGCGCCGGGGACGGCCGTCGATGGCGGAGCTGGCGAAGGTCCGCAAGCGCCGTCTCGCGCCGACGATGCTGGTGCAGGGGCTGCAACGCCTGTTGCACAAGAACGTCCTGCGGCCGGTGATGGAAGGCAGGCGCAACGGCCCGCCCGCGCCGATGGTGAAGCTGTTCAGCCGCTTCCCCGTGCTGTCCTACTTCCCCGCGCGGCTGCTGGGCCTGGGGCTGCGGCCGGAGCACGCCCCGGCGTTCGCGCGGCGGGCGATGGAGCCGGTGGACGATTAGCCTCCGGATGTTATGAACGGTCCGTTCATAACAAAATCTGTGATGAACGGACCGTTCATAACACGCTTCAGACGCTTTGCACCGGGTTCGTCAGGGTGCCGATGCCCTCGATGGTGATCGAAACGGACTGGCCGTCCTCGATCGGGCCGACGCCCTCGGGAGTACCCGTCAGGATGATGTCGCCGGGCAGCAGGGTCATCACGCCGGACACGAATTCGACCAGCTCGGGGATCTTGTGCACCAGGTCCGATGTCCGGCCGTCCTGCTTGAGGACACCGTCCACCTCGGACCTGAGCGCGAGGTCGGCCGCGTCGATCGAGGTCTCGATCCACGGGCCGAGCGGGCAGAAGGTGTCGAAACCCTTCGCCCGGCCCCACTGGCCGTCGGACTTCTGCAGGTCACGCGCGCTGACGTCGTTCGCCACCGTGTAGCCGAGGATCGCGCTCGCCGCGCGGACGGCGGGCACGTTCTTCACCGGCTGGCCGATGACGATGGCCAGTTCACCCTCGAAGTCGACGCGGCCGATGCCGTCCGGAACACGGATGGGCGCGTTCGGGCCGATCACCGTTGTCGACGGCTTGATGAACAGCATCGGGTCCTGTGGGACCTCGTTGCCGAACTCGGCCGCGTGCTTGGCGTAGTTCCGCCCGACCGCGATCACCTTCGACGGCAGGATCGGCGCGAGCAGCCGGACGTCGGCGAGCGGCCAGCGCTTGCCGGTGAAGTTGGGGTTGCCGAAGGGGTGCTCGGCGATTTCGAGTACCTGGGCGTCGTCGCCGTCCCCTTCGACCGAAGCGAACGCGACACCACCGGGATGAGCAATACGGGCTAGACGCACTCCCCCACTGTACGACTCCTCAGGCCGGAGCCTCGGACAGGGACTTGTGCACCAGCGCGTCGCACAGCGCGAGCCAGCTCGCTTCGACGATGTTGCCGTGCACGCCGACGGTGGTCCATTCCCGCTCGCCGTCGCTGGTCTCGACCAGCACCCGGGTGACGGCGTCGGTGCCGGGATGGCCGGGCAGGATCCGCACCTTGTAGTCGGCCAGCTCGACACTGTCCAACCAGGACAGATGCGGGCTGAGCGCCTCGCGCAGGGCGGCGTCGAGCGCGTGCACGGGGCCGTTGCCCTCGGCGGTGGCGATCACGCGCTGCCCGGCGACGTGCACCTTCACCGTCGCCTCGGAGACGACCTCACCGTCGGAGCGGTGGTCCAGCACGACCCGGTACGACTCGAGTTCGAACGGCGGTTCGTCGAGGACGTCGCTCTGCGGCCCGTCGACTTCCCGCCGCAGCAACAGTTCGAGCGAAGCGTCCGCGGCTTCGAACGACCAGCCCTCGGATTCGAGTTGCTTCACCTTGCGGACGGCGCTCGTCAGCGCCTCGGGCTGGCCGGCAAGGTCGACCCCGAGCTCACGTCCCTTGAGCTCCAGGCTGGCCCTGCCGGCCATCTCGGTGACCAGTACCCGCATGTCATTGCCGACAGAAGCT
The DNA here is from genome assembly GCF_001953865.1 of Amycolatopsis coloradensis. GTDB lineage: Bacteria > Actinomycetota > Actinomycetes > Mycobacteriales > Pseudonocardiaceae > Amycolatopsis > Amycolatopsis coloradensis. The sequence goes on along the minus strand of NZ_MQUQ01000010.1, from coordinate 339,784 downwards.
GGATCGATGTGGTTGTACAGCAACGGATCCACCTTGATCGCGCTCGCGTGCAGTCCCGCCTTGTGAGCGAAAGCCGACGCCCCTACGTAAGCCTGGTGGGTGTAGGGGGCGAGGTTGGCGATTTCGGCAAGAGCATGGGAGACCCGGGTGAGCTCGGCGGCGCCTCCGGTCGGGAGCACCTCCATTCCGAGCTTGGTCACCAGATTTCCCGTGACGGCGAACAGATCGGCGTTACCCGCCCGTTCGCCGTACCCATTGGCGGTGCACTGGACGTGCGTCACGCCGGCCTGCACGGCGGCGACGGAGTTCGCCACCGCGCAGGAAGTGTCGTCCTGGCAATGGATTCCGAGCCGGAATCCGGTCCTTTCCTTGACCTCGCGGACGGTTTCCGCGAGGCCGAGCGGCAGCTGGCCACCGTTGGTGTCGCACAGCACGGCGACGTCGGCACCGGCGTTCATTCCCGCGTCGAGCACCTTGAGCGCGGTGTCCGGGGAGAACGCGTAGCCGTCGAAAAAGTGTTCCGCGTCGAGGAAGACGCGACGTCCTTCGCCGACGAGGAACGCGACGGTGTCCCGCACCATCGCGCAGGCCTCGTCGACGTCGACCCGCAGCGCGCGTTCGATGTGACGGAGGTCCGCTTTGGCCACCAGGGTGATCACCGGTGCCCGCGAATCGAGCAGGGCCCGCACCTGCGCGTCCTTGTCCGCCGTGGTGCCCGCTTTCCGTGTCGCGCCGAACGCGACAAGCGCCGCGTGACGCAGTTTCAGTTCGCCCGAAGCCGCGCGGGCGAAGAATTCCGTGTCCTTGGGCAGCGCACCCGGCCATCCGCCTTCGATGAACCCGACCCCGAGGTCGTCGAGCAGTTTCGCCACCGCCAGTTTGTCCGTGACGGAGTAGGAGATCCCCTCACGCTGCGCACCGTCGCGCAACGTCGTGTCGTACAGGTGGAAGGCGTCACCGAGCGGCGTATCGGCGGGCTCCGTGCGGGTCACGGGGGACTCCTCGTGGTGGTGGCGAAGCTGGTTCGGGCAACAAAAAAACCTCCCGCATGGGTGCGAGAGGTTGCGCGCCGGGGGCTCTTGTGGAGCTGTTATCCGGCGCGCTCGGCGATAATGATGGTGCAGGAGGTCACGGACGCATCATGGCACACGCTCCACCCGGGCGTCCACAAGCCGGGCGCCACTTCCCACGTTCTGGGAGCAAGGCCGCCCCGCAGGCACGACCCGCCGAGTCTCGCAGGCATGTCGCGAAAGCCACTTTCGGGACATCTGTTGTCCCGAAAGTGGCTTTCGCGACACCGCCCGGCTCGGGCCGAGAGGCGAAGGGGCCATGCCGGAACGCAGGTCCGTGAAGGCCAGGAGAAAAGCGCGGGGCGACCAGGCGCCACAGCCATCGCCCGAATGCGATGAAGGGGCCTTTCATAGCAAAAATTGCCATGAAAGGCCCCTTCAGCTCAGGGCGAGCTACTGAGTGACCGGGCGCACGTTCGACGACACCAAGGCCGCCAGCCGGTCACCGATCGCGTGCGTCGCACCGGGCGACGCCTGGTCGCGGGTCGCGAGGTCGAAGGCCACCGAGGCCTCGATCCGCCGCGCCGCTTCCTTCTGTCCCAAGTGGTCCAGCAGCAGCGCGACCGAAAGCACCGCGGCGGTCGGGTCGGCGAGACCCTGGCCCGCGATGTCCGGCGCGCTTCCGTGCACCGGCTCGAACATGCTCGGGTTCCGCCGGGTGATGTCGAGGTTCCCGCTCGCCGCCAGCCCGATGCCGCCGGTCACCGCGGCCGCGAGGTCGGTGATGATGTCGCCGAACAGGTTGTCCGTCACCACGACGTCGAACCGCGAGGGGTCGGTCACCAGGTGGATGGTCGCGGCGTCCACATGGGAGTAAGCGACGGTCACCTCCGGGTGCTCCAGAGAGACCTCTTCGACGATCCGCGACCACAGCGAACCCGCGTACTCCAGCACGTTCGTCTTGTGCAGGAGCGTCAAGTGCTTGCGCGGCCGCGCCTCGGCGCGGTTGAACGCGTCGGTCACCACGCGCCGGACGCCGAACGCCGTGTTGACGCTGACCTCCGTCGCGATCTCGTGTTCGGTGTCCTTGCGCAGCAGGCCACCGTTTCCGGCGTACGGGCCTTCGGTGCCCTCACGCACGACGACCATGTCGATCTCACTCGAGTCGGCGAGCGGACCACGCACCCCCGGGTACAACCGGGCGGGCCTCAAGTTCACGTGGTGGTCGAGCTCGAAACGGAGCCGCAGCAGCAAACCACGCTCCAGAATGCCGCTCGGCACCGTCGGGTCGCCCACCGCGCCCAGCAGGATCGCATCGTGCTGACGGAGTTCGCCGAGCACGGACTCCGGAAGCAGCTCGCCGGTGGAGTGCCACCGGGCGGCGCCGAGGTCGTAGTTCGTGATCTCCGCCGTCGGTACGACCTCACCGAGCACCTTGAGCGCCTCGGCGACCACTTCGGGCCCGATCCCGTCTCCTGGGATCACCGCGAGCCGCATCCACACACCTCCGTAGACCAGGCCACCGGCAGTCCGGATGGCCCATCCGCAAGAAAACGCCAGCAGCGGAAGGTTACCGGCCGTAGCCCGGTAGCCGTAGCCGCACCACCCTTATGCCGGAATCTCCCACAGAGCGAGACAGCCGAAAGAGTGAATACAAGAAGGGACGCCCTGGCGGAAAGCGTGCCGCCAGGGCGTCCCTCACCTCATCGAACGCGGGTCACCCGCACTACCGTGTCAGCCCACACCGATCGGCTGACGTCCGGTGTGCCGACCGCCGTTGCCCGGCCGGTCGGCGCCTTCGTGGGAACCGCCGGAGTTCGCCTGGATCTTCACCACGTTCGCCCGGCTGCCCGAGGCGTTGTGGTGATCGATCGCCAGCAGGCCCAGCACGGTGTCCTGCGCGGCCGTGTTGCGGTTGACCACCAGGGCCGTGCCCGGCTTCGCGACGTAGCCCAGCGCGGAGTCGCCGCCGCCCTGGACCGTGTACGCGGGAGCCAAGGCGTCGAACGAAAGCGGCGTGCCGACGTAGTCGATCGTCGACGAGTCCGCACCCGGCGCCGCGTAGAACCCGGAGGTCCCGACCGTGTAGCTGATCTTGTGCGAAGCCGCGTTCGGGTCGATGCCCAGCGCGGCGACGCTCACCGGCAGCACGACGACGTTGGTGTCGTACACGTTCGTGTCGACGTCGCCGAGCTGGCCGTTGACCGGCTGGATGTCCACCTGCGGGAAGCCCGGCTTCAGCGCCACCGTGACGGCCACCAGCACATCGGTGGCGGTCACCTTCGTGACATAGGTCTCGAAGTCCGGCTGCCCGTCGCCCGTGGTGTCGATGTCCACGAACGGCGAGGTGTTGCTGCCCAGGTTGGCCAGGTCGCTCCAGGTGGTGAGACCGAAGGCCAGCAACGCGTTCTCCGGCTCACCCTGCGCCTTGGCCAGCGGAGCCGTGGACGCCGCGCCGACGTAGCGCAGGTCGGCGCCCTTGGCGGTCTGGTTCAGCGTGCAGTCGGTGGTGACGCCGCCGTCGCATTCGGGCAGCTGCGGGGATTCCGCCTGCAGTTCGAGCACGCTGATCAGCGAGCGGTACCGCTGCGGGCCGGTGCCCTGGTCGACGCCCTTGCCGGTCAGGTTCAGCACGGCCTGGTTCTGGCCGTTGCCGAAGTTGACCGTGCCCGGGGTGTTGATGGCCGAGACGGGCTTCGGCGCGGAGTACACCGAGAGACGCAACGGAACGGTCGTGCCGCTCTTCGGGGTGAACGCGATCCGGCCGGAGGCGTCCGCCACGAACTGCCGCGCGAGGCCGACCTGCGAAGCCGCCATGGTCGGGTCCATGACCTTGCGGAGCGCCTTGGGGTCGGCGATCTTCAGGGTCACCTTCACCAGCGCGACACCGCGCGGGCTCAGCTTCACCGTCGGCTTGTCCACTGTGTACTCGACACCGGGGAGCGCGTTCACGGCTTCGTAGCCCACCGAGTACTCGACCGGTTTGATGCCCTTGTTGACCACCTTGACCGTCTTGGTCAGGGTGACCGGGCCGCCCGCTTCGACGACGCCGAAGTTGACCGAGACGAAGCCGGGGTTGTCGACGACGTAGGCCAGGACCTGGTTGTCCAGCGCGGCTTTCGCGTCGATCCGGCCGCTGCCGACCCGCTGCGGGCCGTAGGTGCGGCCCGACGCGTCGTGGATGTCGTGCCCGGCGGTGTTGATGACCGAGGCCTTGACCTCTTCGACCGACCAATCCGGGTGCGCCTGACGGATCAGGGCGGTGATACCCGAGGTGTGCGGAGCCGCCATCGACGTTCCGGAGATGACCAGGCGGCCGGCGCCACTGCCACTGAGCGCCGACGAGATCGAGTCACCGGGCGCCGCGACGTCCGGTTTGGAAGCCGGGCCGCGCCCGCCACGCGAGGTGAACGAGCTCGGGGTGTCCACAATGGACTGGTCGCTGGTCGGTACGGACACGCGGCCCTTGCCGGTCATGCGGACCTGCAGCGTGCCCGCGTTCAGCGCCGGGCGGACCGACGCGGTCGCGCTGCCGGTGAGCTGGAACGTCGGGGTGGCGGCGTTGCCCGCGATCCCCGCCGAGAAGTGTTCCAGGGTGGACGAGAACAGCGCGCCCTTGGCACCGGCGGCCTGCGCGTTGTTCGAGCGGGCGCCCGAACCGCAGGCACGGGTCGCGTCGTTGTCGTCCCATTCGAGGAACACGATCTTGCCCGCGGCCTTGGCCTTGTCGGCTTCGGAGTACGGCTTGCAGCCGGCGGCGTTGTCGGCCGACAGCCTGACCACCGGCGCGGTGACGTCGAGCGTGTCGTAGGTCGCGTAGTTCTGGCTGAACTGCCCGGTCTTCGCACCCTTGACACCATCGGGAGCGACGGCCTCGACGGCGTCGCGGAGAACCGACGCGTCACGGCTGCTGGCGACGGTCAGCGCCTCGGGCGTGTTGCCCGGCGCGCCGCCGACGTCGTTGAGGTCGCCGCCGTTGCCCGCGGAGAAGACCGGGACGACGTTGTTCGCGGCGATCTTGCGCACGAACAGCGAGTCCGGGTCGTCCGGAGTGGCGAAGTCGCCGCCCAGCGACAGGTTGACCACGTCGAGGTGGTCGGTGAAGTCGCCGTCGCCGTCCGGGTCGAGCGACCAGTCGAGCGCCTGCGAGGTGACGTTGGTCGAGCCGTCGCAGCCGAAGACCTTGATCGCGTACAGGAGGGCCTTGGGCGCGGTGCCCGGACCGATCCGCATCGCTTCGATCTTCTTCTTGTTCAGCTTCTTGTAGTCACCGGTGAAGGTCCTGCCCGCTTCGTCCACACCGAATCCGGCGACCGTGCCCGCGACGTGCGTGCCGTGGTGGCCGCAGGAAATCGGGTTGGGGTCCGGCTTCGGGACGTGGAGGGCCGGGTCGTCGCTGCCGGTGTCGTAGGCGTCGCCGACCAGGTCGATACCGCCGACGACCTTGTCGGTCGGGAAGGCGGGGGTGGCCTGGTCGCGGTCGATCGCCTTGTACGCCTCGGCCGTGCCCGGACCGCCGAAGGTGGCGTGGGTGTAGTCGATGCCGTCGTCGATCACGCCGACGCGGATGCCGTCGCCGTAGCGGCCGGTCTGCTGCCACGAAGCGAGCGTGTTGGTCAGCTGGACCGCGCTGGAGTTGGTGCGGGTCTTCGGCACCACCTTCTTGACCGAGACGACGTCCGGCCGCTTCGCCAGCTCGCGGATCTTCGCCGCGTCGGCCGTGACGACCGCGCCTGCGACCGCGTTGGCGGTCTGGGTGACCAGCTGGGTGCCTGCGTCGGCGGCCTTGAGCTGACCGACGACGGAGTTCACCGTCGCGGCGGCGTCGGCCTTGGCGTTCTTCGCCGCCTTCTTGGCCTTCTCCTTGCCGGCACCCTTGTTCTGCTCGGCGTTGAAGGCGTCGACGGCGGGCTGCTTGGCCAGCTCGACGAAGGCGGTGATCTTGCCCTGGGCGGCCTTGAGCTTCGGCTCGACCTTCCCCTGGAAGCCGTTACGGTCGATCTTCGCCGGCGTGATGCCGTCCGCGAGGGGGACATCCTGTGCGGCTGCGGTCGCCCCGGTCACGGACGTCGCGAGCAACGCGGCGAAGACCGCGGCCGATGAGCGGATGGCCCATCGGGGTACGCGGGATCTGTTCATGAGTACGTGCCCTCACTCGAGGCCTTGACTCGGAACCTGCCTGCCGCTCGAACACACCCCCGACGGTGAGCCCCGGCGCCGCGCCGTGCCCTTGACGGCGCGATGGTTCGGCCTCGCCGGAGAAACCTATCGGGGGACCAGCCCGACTTCAGTAGGCATTTTTCACCGTTACTGAATCTTGCTCTGCGTTCTCGCGAACCCCGCACACACAACGACCGCAGTTAGTCGACTAATTGCGGGAAAGTACATGAAGGCCCCCTTCCTGTACCTAGGCGCAAGGAAGGGGGCCTTCATGTACTGGGAGGTCAGCCGAAGTTGACCGCGCGGATGGTATGCGCGCCGACGGTGGCGCCGATCGGCTCCAGCAGGTGCGAGTCCACCGAGCGGTCCACCCGCAGCAGCATGACGGCGTCCGTGCCGTCGGTGGTCTGGCTGATCTGCGCGGCCTCGATGTTGATGCCCGCCTCGCCGAGCAGCGTGCCGACGCGGCCCATGATGCCCGGGCGGTCCGGGTACTCGAGCAGCAGCACGTTGCCCTCGGCACGCAGGTCGAAGTGGCGGCCGTTGACCTCGACCAGCTTCTCGACCTCGTCCTTGCCGGTGACCGAGCCGGACACCGAAAGGGTCTGGCCGTCGGCGTGGACCGCGCGGACGGTGACCAGGCTGCGGAATTTGGGGCTTTCGGGCTCGATGACCAGATCCACCTGGACACCCAGCTCTTCGGCGACACGCGGCGCGTTGACGAAGGTGACCTGGTCCTCGACGACGCCGGAGAACACACCGCGCTCGGCCGCGAGCGGCAGCACGCTGACGTCCTCGGTGGACAGTTCGCCCTTGACCACGACGGTGACCGACGTCGGCGCCTTCGGGTTGAGCGCGGTCAGCACGGTGCCGAGCTTCTGGGTGAGCGAGAGGTACGGCCGCACGTGCTCGCCGACCGTGCCGCCACCGGCGACGTTCACCGCGTCCGGCACGAAGTCGCCGCGCAGCGCGAGCAGCACGGACTTCGCGACGTCGGTGCCCGCGCGGTCCTGCGCCTCGGCGGTCGACGCGCCGAGGTGCGGCGTGACGACGACGTTCGGCAGCCCGAACAGCGGGCTCTCGGTGGTGGGCTCGGTGACGAACACGTCGATACCGGCACCGCCGACGTGGCCGGAGCTCACCGCGTCCGCCAGCGCCTGCTCGTCGATGAGGCCACCGCGCGCGGCGTTGACGATGATGACGCCCTGCTTGACCTTCTTGAGCGCCTCGGCGCCGATCAGGCCCTTGGTCTCCGGGGTCTTCGGCAGGTGGATGGAGATCGCGTCGGCGCGCTCCAGCAGCTCGTCCAGCGTGACCAGTTCGATGCCGAGCTGCGCGGCGCGGGCGGCCGAGACGTAGGGGTCGTACGCGATGAGCTTGGTGTCGAAGGCGGCGAGACGCTGCGCGAACAGCTGGCCGATCTTGCCGAGGCCCACCACACCGACGGTCTTGCCCTGGATCTCGACGCCGGAGTAGGCGCTGCGCTTCCACGCGCCGCCTTGGAGGCTCTGGTCCGCCGCCGGGACCCGGCGGGCGACCGCGAGCAGGAGAGCGACGGCGTGCTCGGCGGCGGAGACGATGTTCGACGTCGGCGCGTTGACCACCAGCACACCGCGTTCGGTGGCGGCGGGGACCTCGACGTTGTCCAGCCCGACGCCGGCGCGGGCGACGACCTTGAGCGAGGTGGTGGCGCCGAGCACCTCGGCGTCGACCTTGGTCGCGGACCGCACGAGCAGCGCGTCCGCCGTCTTCACGGCTTCGAGCAGCGCGGGGCGGTCCGTGCCGTCCACATGCTGGACCTCGACCTCGTCGGAGAAGACGCTCAACACGGAAGGCGCGAGCTTCTCCGCGATGAGGACGACGGGCTTGTTCGGCTTGGTCACGATACGGCTCCCACTATCTGGTCTGTGCCTGCGACTCAGGGTTGATGGCTTCGCGGTCACGCCGTTGTGCCCGGTTGCGCCGCAGTTTAGACCTGGTTACAGGGGATTGTTAATTCGCCCGTAATCCGGCGAAGACGAGGTCGAGGAGCCGTTCGAGGCCCTCGTCACCCGAAAGATGTTCACTGGCCCAGGAAAGCGCGTGCAGCAGCACCAGCAACTCGTGCGCCGTGACGTCCGCGCGGAGTTCCCCCGAGGCCTTCGCTCGTTCCACCAGTTGGGATACCTCGTCCCGCATGGCGTGACATGAGGCGTACAGCGGCGAGGTCTCGTCGTCGAGGACGTCGACCATCAGCTCGGGCAGTCCGCGGTAGCTCGCGGATTGCCTGCCCATCCCGGCGAGCCAGGTCTTGAGCGCACTCAACGGCTCCGGCGAGATCAAGAGTTCGCGCGCCGCCGCGGCCTGACCGTCGAATCTCTCGCGGAGCACGGTCTCGACCAGCGCCTCGCGCGTCGGGAAATGCCGGTACAGCGTCCCGATACCGACACCGGCCTGGCGAGCGATCTCTTCCAATGACGCCTCGACCCCGCGCGCGGCGAAGGCACGTTTCGCCTCCTCTACGAGGCGCTCGTAGTTGCGCCGGGCGTCCGCGCGCAGCGGTTTCTTCTCGGTGTCCATCGCGCTCCCGAGCTTAGTCTCGACAAATCGGAGGCAGCCTCCGTATAGTCGGCCAGGTAACCGGAGGCTGCCTCATATTAGCTGGAGAGTACGCATGAACCTGGTCGAAGAGACCCGCGACCTGCTGGGACCGGTGGGCGTCTGGCTGCCGCTCGGCATGCTCAAGCCGTCACCCGAAGAAGAACTGAAGGCGATACGACGGCTGGAAGAGCTCGGATATCGCACCGTGTGGGCGGGCGAGGGACCGGCGGCCCGGGAGCTGTTCGCGCACAGCGGCGTCGCACTCGCCTCCACCGAACGGGTGGTGATCGGCACCGGGATCGCCAACATCTGGTCACGGCCCGCGTACACCGCCCAGGCCGGCGGACGAGCGCTCGCGCACGCCTTCCCCGGCCGGTTCGTGCTCGGCGTCGGCATCGGTCACGCACACCAGGCGACGAAAAGCGGTTCGGACTACCGGCCGCTCGAACAGACCCGGGAGTACCTCGCGGCCATGTCCGCCGCCGAGGCCGAATTCCCTTCACCGGTCCCGTTTCCGCGCGTTCTCGCCGCCGTCGGCCCGAAGATGCTCGAACTCGCGAGGGAGCTGACGGACGGCGCGCACCCGTTCGCGCAGCCCTTCGAACACACGCCGTACGCCCGCGAGATCGTCGGGCCGGACAAGCTGCTCATCCCGGAGCATCCGGTCCTGCTCGGCGGCCGGGAGGAGGCGCGGGCGAACATCGCGAAGACCATCGAACTGCTGAAGCAGTACGACATCCCGCACTATTTCAAGGGGTGGAAACGGCTCGGCTACACCGATGCCGACCTCGACGGCGTCAGCGACCGGCTGGTCGACGGGCTGACCGCCTGGGGCGACGAGGAGAAGATCACCCGGCGGATCAAGGAAATCGTCGACGCCGGCGCGGACACCGTGCTCGTCAACCCGGTCGGTGACAGCCTGGACGTCATCGTGGACCAGCTGGAACGGCTGGCACCGGCACTGGCGGAGGTGACCCGGTGAGCGTCGGGATCTGGACCTTCTCCTTCGACGGCAAGGAAATCGGCGAGGTCCGCGACGCTGCCTCGGAAATCGAAGAACTCGGCTTCGACACGCTGTGGTTCGGGGAGCACCTGGGCCGGGAGGCTTTCACGCAGGCGGGCCTGTTGCTGGCGGCGACGTCACGGCTGACGGTCGCCACCGGGATCGCGCGCTTCGACCAGCGCGAACCGGCCACCGCCGCGGCCGCCGGGCGGACCCTCGCCGAGGCGTATCCGGGCCGGTTCGTCCTCGGCCTGGGCGGGCACCGGCAGGGCACGAAACCACTGGGAGCGATGCGCGGGTACCTCGACGGGATGGACCGGACCGAACTGTCCACACCGGACTCCCCGCACCGGCGACTGCTGGCCGCGCTGGGCCCGAAGATGCTCTCGCTGGCCGCGGAACGCGCCGATGGGGCGCATCCGTACTTCGTCCCCGTCGAGCACACCGCTCTCGCCCGGGAGATCATGGGCCCTTCGGCGTATCTGGCCGTTGAGCAGGCCGTAGTGCTGGGTTCGGATCGGGAGATCGCCCGGACGCACGTGTCGATGTACCTGGAGCTGGCGGCCCACCATCGGGCGAACCTGCGGCGGTTCGGCTTCACCGAGGAAAACTACGGTTCGGATCGCCTCGTGGACACGCTGGTCGCCGTCGGGGAGGACGCGATCTCGGCCCGGATCCAGGCACATCTGGACGCGGGCGCGGACCATGTCTGCCTGCAGGTCCTGACCGGGGACGAGCGGATCCCGCTGGCCGAGTGGCGGATTTTGTCGGAGGTCGCGGGTAGCGTGCGGAAGCGTGACGTCACCGGCTGAACTGGCTTTCGAGCAGGCACACGAACTCATCGACGCGCGGGACCTCGCCGGGCTCGCACGCCTGATCGGCGACCTGCCCACGCTCGTCCACGCGCACGGTAAGAACGGGAACGATCTGCTCGGCATGGCCGTCGCGACCCGCGACGAGCGGCTGTGCCGGATCCTGCTGGACCACGGGGCGGATCCGGCGTCGGCCAACGTGCACGGCTGGACCGCGTTGCACCAGGCGGGCTACGTCGGGCTGCCACTGCTGGTCACGATGCTGCTCGACGCCGGCGCCCCGGTCGGCGTGTCCGCCCGCGGCGACGGCGGGACACCGCTGGTGGTCGCGCTGTTCTGGGGTCACCGCGAGGCCGCCGAGGTACTGGCCGCGCGCAGCCTGTCCCCCGGCAACCTGCGCGTCGCCGCCGGTCTCGGCCACGCGGACCTGCTCGACGCGCTGGTCGCTCCGGACGGCACGCTCTCCCGCGCGGCGGGCGCGCACCGTGAGTTCCACCGGCCGCACAGCGGTTTCCCGGAGTGGCGGCCGAGCGACGACCCCGCCGAGATCCTCGACGAGGCGCTGTCCTGGGCCGCGCGGAACGACCGCTCTTCTGCTGTCCGCACGCTAGTGGAGCGGGGCGCGCGGGTGGACGCCGACGTCTATCGGGGGACGGCGCTGACGTGGGCCGCCGCTCAGGGGAAGGCGTCGGTGATCGGGACTTTGGCCGAGCTTGGGGCCTCGGTGAACCGGCAGGGCACCTTCGGCGGGCTTTCCCATGGGGAAGGTGTCACCGCGCTGCACCTTGCCGTGCAGGGTGGGCACGTGGACGCGGTTCGCGCCTTGCTGGCGGCGGGGGCGGATGCGTCCCTTGAGGACACTTTGTACTCATCTTCGGCTTTGGGGTGGGCTGAGCATTTCGAGCAAGAGGAGATCCTGGCGGTTCTTCGCGACGCTTGAGCCTGGGCGGGGCGTGACTTGCCCATGGCCTGAACCCACCGCGCCCCAAGAGAAGTAGACACGAAGGCACAGCCCTCCCTGCCGTCCCGGCCGATCGGCGGGAAGCACCGATGTCCCCAATGCGGCATTGGGAACACTGAGCGTCTCCAATGTGGCATTGGGGACTTTCCTGCCACGGGCGCCGCAGCATCAGTAGACAAGTGGAGTCTGTAGTCCGTATCGTCACAGGCGGACTACAGACTCCGTTTTTCCAACTGGGAGACCTCCATGACCACACCTCGCGAAGTCTTCGACAAGCTGTCCGAAGGCATCACCGCCGGACGCTGGGAGGACCTTTTCGCGCTCTACGCGGAAGACGCCGTCGTCGAAAACCCGCAGCGCCCGCCCGTGCCGACCCGCTTCGAAGGCCGCGAGACTCTTCGCAAGAACTTCGGCGGCGGAATGAACGTGCGGATGAGCAGGGCGGATGTCCTGATTCACGGGACAACCGACCCGGAGGTGATCATCGCCGAATACCGCAACGTCGGCGAGACACTCGACACCGGGAAGGCCTTTGACATCGCCAATATCCAGCTCCTCCGGGTCCGCGACGGGCTCATCGCGCACTCCCGCGATTACCACGACTACCTGCGCCTGATCGCGGCACGCGATGGCCTGGAAGAACTGAAGAAGAGCTACGAAACCGCGGAGCGGGAACTCACGCCGGTTCCGCCTCGCCCCGAGTCGACGGCGGATCCGAAGAGCCCGCGTGGCGTGTTCGAGCGGCTCGTCCACGGCGTCGCGGACGGCGAGTGGGGTGGGCTGTCAGCGCTCTATGCCGAGGAAACCCATGTCACACACCCGTTCCTGCCCGGGGCCAAGACGCTGAAGACCCGGCAAGACCTGGATGAGCATTTCAAGTTCGGCGAGCGGCACGAGGTCGATTTCCAGGTCCGCGATCTGGTGATCCACGAGACCCTCGATCCCGAGGTCGTGATCGGCGAGTTCGACTATCAGGGCACGGCGGGTGGCGGCCCGGAGTTCCGCGTTTCCACCATTTTCGTGCTGCGCGTGCGCGACGGGCTGATCGTCGAATCCCGCGACTACGGCGACCACCTCACCATCGCGGCCGTCGGCGGACGGCTGGACGAGCTGTTCGCGCTCGTCTAGGCAGGAAGGTCGAATTCGCCATCCGCGACGCCCTTCACGAAGGCGTCCCATTCCCTCGGGGTGAACACGAGGACGTGGCCGTCCGGGTCCGAAGACTGGCGCATCGCGGTGTACGTGACGCCGTCGGCGTGCGGCACCAACGCGTATTCGACGCAGTCTTCGAGTTGGGCACCTTCCGGCTCCGCCCGGATCCACGTCACTTCGGTCAGGTCCAGCTCGGGCCGGATGTGGGCCTTGTCGTCCACCGGCTGCTCACTCATGGTGCCCACGGTATCGCTTTCCGACGCGCAAAACGAAGGGGCCCTTCACCACGTGAGACGTGGTGAAGGGCCCCTTCGGCCCAAGAACTAGGCGGTTTCGGTGATCGGCCGGTCCACCCACGACATCAGGTCGCGCAGCTTCTTGCCGGTCTCCTCGATCGGGTGCTGGTTGCCCTGCTCCTCGAGCTTGGTGAAGTTCGGCCGTCCGGCCTCGTCCTCGGCGACCCATTCGCGGGCGAAGGTGCCGTCCTGGATCTCACCGAGGATCTTCTTCATCTCTTCCTTGACCGCCGGCGAGATGACCCGCGGGCCGCGGGTCAGGTCGCCGTACTCGGCGGTGTCGGAGATCGAGTAGCGCTGACGCGCGATGCCGCCCTCGTACATGAGGTCGACGATCAGCTTCAGCTCGTGCAGCACCTCGAAGTAGGCGATCTCCGGCGCGTAGCCGGCCTCGGTGAGCACCTCGAAACCGGTCTGCACCAGCGCGGAGGCGCCCCCGCAGAGGACGGCCTGCTCGCCGAAGAGGTCGGTCTCGGTCTCCTCGGTGAAGGTCGTCTTGATGACACCGGCGCGGGCGCCACCGATGGCGGCGGCGTAGGACAGCGCGAGCGCCTGCGCGTTGCCGGAGGCGTCCTGCTCGACCGCGATGAGCGCCGGGACGCCCTTCCCGTCGACGAACTGGCGGCGGACCAGGTGGCCAGGGCCCTTCGGCGCGACCATGGCGACGTCCACGCCTCCCGGCGGCTTGATCAGGTCGTAGCGGATGTTGAAGCCGTGACCGAAGAACAACGCGTCGCCGTCCTTGAGGTGCGGCTCGATGTCCTTCTCGTAGATCGCGCGCTGCTTGGTGTCCGGCGCGAGGATCATGATCAGGTCGGCTTCGGCGCTGGCCTCGGCCGGGGTGAGCACGCGGAGACCCTGCTCCTCGGCCTTGGCCCGCGACTTCGAGCCCTCGGGCAGGCCGACGCGGACGTCGACGCCGGAGTCGCGCAGGCTGAGCGAGTGCGCGTGGCCCTGGCTGCCGTAGCCGATCACGGCGACCTTGCGACCCTGGATGATCGAAAGGTCCGCGTCGTCGTCGTAAAAGATTTCCACTGCCATGAGGGGTACTACTTCCTTTCCTGACTTACAAACAAAGAATGACTAGCGAGCTGAGGTGGCGGTGATGGACCGGGCGCCACGGCCGACCGCGACCATTCCGGACTGGACCAGTTCGCGGATGCCATAGGGCTCCAGCATCCGCAGCAGGGCACCGATCTTGTCCGAGGTCCCGGTGGCTTCGACGGTGAGCGCCTCGGGGGACACATCCACCACTTTCGCGCGGAAGAGCTGCACCGTTTCCAGGACCTGGCTGCGCACGGTGGCGTCGGCCCGGACCTTGACGAGCAGCAGTTCGCGCTGCACGGCGGTGGACTTTTCCAATTCCACGATCTTGATGACGTTGACCAGCTTGTTGAGCTGTTTGGTCACCTGTTCGAGCGGTAGCTCTTCGACGGCGACCACGATCGTCATCCGGGACACCTCGGGATTCTCCGTGGGCCCGACGGCGAGGGATTCGATGTTGAAACCACGCCGGGAGAACAGTCCGGAAACCCGCGCGAGGACACCGGGCTTGTTCTCCACCAGAACGCTCAGGGTGTGCACGCTCATCGGGCGTCTCCTTCTGTGGCGGCGTCCAGCTTCGCCTCCGCGGCGACCTCGTCGTCGTCGAAGAGCGGGCGGATCCCGCGCACGGACATGATTTCGTCGTTACCGGTGCCCGCGGCCACCATCGGCCACACCTGGGCATCCTTCCCCACCACGAAATCGATCACGACGGGGCGGTCGTTGATCTCCATGGCGCGCCGGATGGTGGCGTCGACGTCTTCCTTGGTCTCACAGCGGAGCCCGGCGCAGCCGAGCGCCTCCGCGAGCAGGGTGAAGTCGGGGATGCGGTGCTTGTGGGTACCGAGATCGGTGTTGGAGTACCGCTCCGAGTAGAAGAGGTTCTGCCACTGGCGGACCATGCCCAGGTTGCCGTTGTTGATGACGGCGACCTTGATCGGCGCGCCTTCGATGGCGCAGGTGGCCAGTTCCTGGTTCGTCATCTGGAAACAACCGTCGCCGTCGATGGCCCAGACCTGCTTGTCCGGGACACCGAACTTGGCGCCCATCGCGGCGGGGACGGCGAAGCCCATCGTGCCGAGGCCGCCGGAGTTGATCCAGGTGCGCGGGTTCTCGTACTTCACGAACTGCGCGGCCCACATCTGATGCTGGCCGACACCCGCGGTGTAGACCGCGTCCGGGCCGACGAGCGAACCGATGCGCTCGATGACGTACTGCGGGGAAAGCGTCCCGTCCTCGGGCCACTCGTAGCCGGCCGGGTAGTCGTCACGCCAGGAGCTGACCTGCGTCCACCAGTCCTTCAGATCTGGCTTCGCGGACTTGTCGGTTTCGGCTCGGACGGCCTCGATCAGTTCGGTGATGATCTCCGCGCAGTCACCGACGATCGGCACGTCCGCCTTGCGGTTCTTGGAGATCTCGGCCGGATCGATGTCGGCGTGGACGATGGCGGCTTCCGGGGCGAAGGACGACAGCTGTCCGGTGACGCGGTCGTCGAAACGGGCGCCGAGCGCGATCAGCAGATCCGCGCGCTGCATCGCGGCGACCGCGGAGACCGAGCCGTGCATCCCCGGCATCCCGAGGTGCTGCGGGTGCGAGTCGGGGAACGCGCCACGCGCCATCAGCGTGGTGACGACCGGGATCCCGGTCAGCTCGGCCAGTTCCATCAGCTGACGCGAGGCGTCGGCCTTGATCACGCCGCCACCGACGTAGAGGACCGGGCGCCGCGACTTGCCGATCAGCCGCGCGGCCTCGCGGACCTGCTTGCCGTGCGGGCGCAGCGTCGGCCGGTAACCCGGCAGTCGCAGCTCCGTCGGCCAGGAGAAGGAGGTCATTTCCTGGAGGACGTCCTTGGGGATGTCCACCAGGACCGGGCCGGGACGGCCGGTCGAGGCGAGGTGGAAGGCCTCCGCGATGGTGCGCGGGATGTCCGCCGGGTCGGTGACCAGGAAGTTGTGCTTGGTGATCGGCATCGTGATGCCGCAGATGTCGGCTTCCTGGAAGGCGTCCGTGCCGATCAGCGCGCGGGACTGCTGACCGGTGATGGCGACCACCGGCACCGAGTCCATGTTCGCGTCGGCCAGCGGGGTGACCAGGTTGGTCGCGCCGGGACCCGACGTGGCCATGCACACACCGACCTTGCCGGTCGCCTGGGCGTACCCGGTGGCGGCGTGGCCCGCGCCCTGTTCGTGCCGGACCAGGACGTGGCGGACCTTCGTCGAGTCGAGCAACGGGTCGTACGCCGGGAGAATGGTGCCGCCGGGAATACCGAACACGACTTCCGCGCCCACCGCCTCGAGCGAGCGGACGAGCGACTGCGCGCCCGTGACCCGCACGGGGGTCCCGGCCGGCGGGGCCGGCTTGGGACGAGTTCCAGAGGTGTTCGCTTCTGCTCGCGAGGTGGCACTAGTCATCGCTGTTTGCCTCGTCTTGTCTAGTCACTCGTTCGGGTATTCATTGGCTGGTTCGGCAGGTGAAATTGTTCCAGGCAACGCTATGCCCTTGTTTTGAACATCAAAAAACCCCCGCCGACCGAAGTGGTCGCACGAGGGTCGCGCGTCGACGCAGCGGAGACTTCCCTAAGCGTCGACGCGCTTGGGAAGTACGAGGCCGGTCTGCGTTGTCACGAGAGTGAAGCTAGCCGGTCCCCGTCAAGAGTGTCAACTCTGCGGGACGGCGATTCCGCATGCTGGACACCGTCGGCGTACTACACGACCCGCGTTCGGGGCCGGAAAGGCCGCGGTGCACCATCTTTGACGTGGCAGAAGAAAAGCAGCAGGAACAGGCGAACGAGGCTCCCAAAGCCGTCTTCAAGATTCCGAACACGGCGCTGCTGGCGATCGCTTTCCTCGTCGTTTGTGTGACGCCTGTCGCGTTCGGCGACGTTCCGTACCTCCAGTGGCTCTACGTCTTCCCGATCGCGCTGGCGGTGTTCGTCATCCGGACCCGTACGACCGCGACGGCCGAGGGGCTGGAGGTCCGCACGCTGTTCGGGCGGCGGGACCTGCCGTGGTCCTCCCTCAAGGGCCTCGCCATCACCGACAAGGCGAAGGTGCGGGCGGTACTGAAAGACGAGACCAAGGTCGCGCTCCCGGCCGTGCGCACTCGCCATCTTCCGGTGATCTCGCTGGTCAGCGCGGGACACATGGCCGATCCTTCCGGGCTGACCGACGACGTGGGCGAGGCTCCGGAAAAGACCGGCGGTTCCGGGGAGTAGGATTGGTAGGACCAGTTTGGCGCTCGTTCGCCCTGGTCCCATCCGAACCTTGGAGTCAGCCGTGCCCCCACTCCGTTCCCGGACCACCACCCACGGCCGCAACGCGGCGGGCGCCCGCTCGCTGTGGCGCGCCACCGGGATGACCGACAGCGACTTCGGCAAGCCGATCGTCGCCATCGCGAACTCCTACACCCAGTTCGTGCCGGGGCACGTGCACCTCAAGGACCTCGGCGAGATCGTGGCCGGGGCGGTGAAGGAGGCGGGCGGTGTCGCCCGCGAGTTCCACACGATCGCCGTCGACGACGGGATCGCCATGGGGCACAGCGGAATGCTCTACTCGCTGCCCTCGCGCGAGATCATCGCCGACTCCGTCGAATACATGGTGAACGCGCACCAGGCCGACGCGCTGGTCTGCATCTCCAACTGCGACAAGATCACCCCCGGCATGCTGAACGCCGCCATGCGGCTGAACATCCCGGTGGTGTTCGTCTCCGGCGGGCCGATGGAGGCCGGGAAGGCCGTGGTCGTCGGCGGGGTCGCCCAGGCGCCGACCGACCTGATCACCGCGATCGCCGCGTCGGCCAGCAGCGAGGTCGACGAGGACGGGCTGTCCATTGTGGAGCGTTCGGCCTGCCCGACCTGTGGCTCCTGTTCGGGCATGTTCACCGCGAACTCGATGAACTGCCTCACCGAGGCGCTCGGGCTCTCGCTGCCGGGCAACGGTTCCACCCTCGCCACGCACGCCGCCCGCAAGGCGCTCTTCGAGGACGCCGGGCGCACCGTCGTCGAGCTGTGCAAGCGCTGGTATGAGCAGGACGACGAGTCCGCGCTCCCGCGCTCGATCGCGTCGAAGAAGGCGTTCGAGAACGCGATGGCCCTCGACATGGCGATGGGCGGTTCGACCAACACGGTGCTGCACATCCTCGCCGCCGCACAGGAGGGCGAGGTCGACTTCACCATCGATGACATCGACGCCATCGGCCGCCGGGTGCCGTGCCTGTCGAAGGTCGCGCCGAACTCGGACTATCACATGGAGGACGTCCACCGCGCCGGTGGAATCCCGGCCATCCTCGGTGAGCTGTACCGCGGCGGGCTACTGAACACCGACGTCCACTCCGTGCACTCGCCGGACCTCGAATCGTGGCTGTCCACTTGGGACATCCGCGCAGAGGCCCCCTCGGACAGGGCCGTGGAGCTGTTCCACGCGGCGCCGGGCGGAGTCCGCACCACCGAGGCCTTCTCCACCGAGAACCGCTGGTCCTCTTTGGACACCGACGCCGCGGACGGCTGCATCCACGACGTCGAGCACGCCTACACCAAGGACGGCGGGCTCGCGATCCTGCGCGGGAACCTGGCCGAGAACGGCGCGGTCATCAAGTCCGCGGGCATCGACGAGGAACTCTGGCACTTCGAGGGACCGGCGCGGGTGCTGGAAAGCCAGGAGGAGGCCGTTTCGGCCATCCTCAAGAAGGAGATCCAACCCGGCGAGGTGCTGGTGATCCGCTACGAAGGCCCGGCGGGCGGCCCTGGCATGCAGGAGATGCTGCACCCGACGGCGTTCCTCAAGGGCTCCGGTCTCGGCAAGAAGTGCGCGCTGATCACCGACGGCCGGTTTTCCGGTGGCTCGTCGGGCATTTCGGTCGGGCACATCTCCCCCGAGGCCGCCGCGGGCGGGACGATCGGCCTCGTCCAAAATGGTGACCGGATCCTGCTCGACGTCCACGAGCGCCGTCTCGAACTGCTCGTCGACGCGGACGTGCTGGCCGAGCGGCGCGCGAAGATGGAGGCGAGCGAGCGGCCTTGGCAGCCCGTCTCGCGGGAGCGGCCGGTGACGGCCGCGCTGCGGGCCTACGCGCGGATGGCGACTTCGGCCGACACCGGCGCCGTGCGGGACCCGAGCAAGTAGTCCGCTGGTTGCGGTTGTTATGAACGGACCTTTTATAACAAATCTTGTTATAAAAGGTCCGTTCATAACACGCGAGGGAGCATCAGCGGCACAGCACGATCACCACCACCGAAGCGGCCGCGGCCAGCAGGAGCCCGATCAGCCCGAACGAAAGCGGACGCTTCCGCCAAGGCGTGTTGACATCCAGCGAGAGCCGCCCGGCGCCCGCGAGCAGGACGGTCAGCGAGGCCGCGCCCAGCAGGAGTTCGAACTCGAAACCCTGCCCTTCCTTCTGGAAGAACCCGCCGCCGAACTTCACGAACACGATGTTCGCGCAGACGCCGAGCAGCGCGGCGGCTCCGACCGGGGTGAACAGGCCGACCAGGACGAGCGCTCCGCCGAGCACTTCGCTGATCCCGGTGATCCACGAAAGCAGCGTGGTCTGGGTGGTGTAGCCGAAGTTGTCGAGCGCCCTCGCGAAGCCGCCGACCCCGGGCCCGCCGAAGGCGCCGAAGAGGTGTTGCAGCCCGTGCGCGCCCATGGTCACGCCGAGCACCACTCGCAGGACGAGCAGACCGAGGTCGATCCCACCCCTGGTCTCCGCCGGGGCCGGGCCGCTGTCGGAGTCGGCCACGTCCGAGATCATGCCGGGCTGGTAGTCATCGCTCACGCGCGAAGGGTAGGCGAAACCGGCTCGTCGGGCGACCGAACCGCCGGACCGGTGGCGAAGCGGCTCAGAACAGGGTCGCGGGCTCGACCGGTTCGGGCTCGGGCAGCGGGTCGAGGCCGGGGACCAAGGCGCGCACGTCGTCATGGAACCGGCGGGCGAGCGCCGGTGCGTCGTCGTTGTCGGGGGTGTGCACGAAGACCGTCGGCGACCGGCCCGCGCGCAGCCACCCGGCGACCACCTCGGCCCACGGTCGCCAGCCCTGGACGGTCTCCTCGGTCGAGTCCCGGCCGAGGTAGCGGACGATCGGCCGGTCGGTCAGCGCCCGCGTCCGCCGCGGCAGCCGGGGTTTCTTGGCCCAGGCGTCCTGCTCAGCCTCGCTGACCGGCGGCCTCCGGAAGAAGACCGTGGTGTCGAACGGCACCCACTCGGCGTCCGCGTCGACGAGGGTCCGCTCCAGCAGCGACGTCGAGCGGGCGTCGGCGTAAAACTCGGGATGGCGCACCTCCACGGCACGGCGGAGGCCGGCGGGGAGACGGCGCAGGAAGCGGCCGAGGGTGTCGACGTCCGGCGGGCCGAACGAGGCGGGCAACTGGGTCCACAGGACCGCCCGGTCGCCGAGGGGTTCGATCGCGTCCAGGAACGCCCGCATCTCGGTCTCGACACCGGTGAGCCGTCGCTCGTGCGTGACGATCTTGGGCAGCTTGACCACGAACCGGAAACCGGGGTCGGTCTGCCGCGCCCACGTCGCGACGGTGTCCCTGGCGGGGGTCGCGTAGAAGGTGGTGTTGCCCTCGACCGCGTTGCACCAGCCCGCGTAGGCCCGCAGTCGCTCCCCGGCAGGCCGCGACCGCGGCAGGAACCGCCCGGCCCACGCCTTGTGCGTCCACATCGCGCAACCGACATGAAGATTCGCCACGCTGATCAGTATTCGCCGTGGACCAGGTTCTTCGGCAGCTCTCCGCTCAAATAATGGCTCAGCTCCCGGACCACCACCGCGTACGCGCGCTGCCGTCGCCCGCTCACCGCGCCCGCGACGTGCGGCGTCAGCAGCAGTCCCGGCACGTCCCACAGCGGATGCCCGCCGGGCAGTGGTTCGGGATCGGTGACGTCGAGGGCGGCGCGCAGCCGTCCCGACGCGAGTTCCGCGACGAGTGCGTCGGTGACGACGACCGGTCCCCTCGACACGTTGACGAGGATCGCCCCGTCCGGCATCGCAGCCAGGAATTCCGCGTCGACCAGCCCCTGGGTGTGCTGGGTGAGCGGCACCATCAGGACCGTGATGTCGTGTTCGGGCAGCAGGCCGGGGAGTTCGCCGACGCCGTGCACCCCCTCGCGGGCGGTCGCGCCGACCATCGTGCACCGCACGTCGAAGGTCTCCAGCCGACGCCGCAGGTGCCTGCCGAGGTCGCCCGCGCCGACGATGAGGGCCTTCTTGCCTTGCAGGGTGTCGGTGGTCCGGCGTTCCCAGTGTTTCCGCCGCAGGCCGTCGGCGAATCCGTCGAGACCGCGGTAGATCGCCAGGAGGACCGCGACGACCCATTCGGCGGAGCTTCCGCCGTGCGCGCCGCGGCAGGTCGAGAGCAGGACGCCGGCCGGCACCTTGCCGATCCAGTCCTCGGCCCCGGCCACCAGCAACTGCACGAGTTTGACGTTCGGCAGCTCACGCCACATCTCGTCGGTGGGCCGGTCACCGGTCACCAGGACCTCGGCCACGGCGGCTTCGGCCGGTACTGACTCCCCCCGGCGGTACACCACCGGACGCACGCCTTCGATCTCCGAAAGCGCGGCCACTCCCTCTTCGTCGGGCACGAGCACGGTTACCGTCATGATCACCACGGTAATCCAGTGCCGCTTACCCGTGGCTCACGCAGGCCCACCTAGGCTGGCCCCGTGCGTACCAGGTACCGGCGGAAATGGACCGCACCGCTGGCTTTGCTGGCCTGCGGCGCGCTGCTGCTCTCCGGCTGCGCCGATTTCGACAACACGGCCGCCGGGCAGAGGTTCACGCCGGTCAACCCGCCGTCCCCCGAGGTCCCGCCCCAGGTCGGGCCCGGCGGTGAAGCGGGCGACTCCGGTCCCGGCCGCGGCGGCGGACCGAACCAGACGCCGACCCCGGTTCCACCACCGCAGGGCTGCAAGGACTTCGACAAGACCGTCATCGCGACCTGCCTGGACACCGTAGCCGCCGTGGCCGCGATCCCCGGCGACGGCTCCGCCCCCAGCGCGCTCGCGGGGGAACGCAAGAGCGGCCGGATCTTGCTCGCCGCCGCGGAGAAGGACCCGGCCGCCTGGGCCACCATCCCGGTGGACGGCTCCGGTGACGGCGGTCTCACCTCGCTCGCCCTGTCCCCCGGTTTCGCCGAAGACCAGCTGGTCTTCGCCTACATCACCACCCCGGCCGACAACCGGGTCGTCCGGCTGGCGAAGGGCCAGGCGCCGAAACCGGTGCTGACCGGCATTCCCAAGGGCGCCACCGGCAACCGCGGCGCGATCGGCACCGACGCCAAGGGTGCGCTCCTGATCGCCACCGGCGACGCGGGCAACGCCGGACTGGCGGCCGATCCGGCGTCGCTGGCCGGGAAGGTGCTGCGCATCGACACCTCCGGCAAGCCGGCGCCGGGCAACCCGACGGCGGGTTCGGCGGTCTTCTCGACCGGTGTGCACTCGCCCGGCGGGTTGTGCCGCGACCAGGCCGGTTCGCGGATGTGGCTGACCGACAGACTGGCGGACAAGGACGTCGTCTACCGGCTCAGCGCGGGCAAACCGCTGACCACCCCGGCGTGGACCTGGCCGGACAAACCCGGCGTCGCGGGATGCGCGGACTTCGTCGGCGCCACCGGCTATCTCTCCGTGGCGACCTCCATCGCCGGGAATCTGCAGAACCTGCCGGTGACCCCGGACGGCGCGATCACCGGCAAACCCAACGTCTACCTGGACGGCAAGGTCGGCAAACCGCCGAAGACCTTCGGCCGCCTGGCTTCCATGAGCATGATCAACCCGCAGATCGCGCTGGTCGGCACGATCAACAAGGACGGCGGCGCGCCGGTGTCGAGTGACGACCGCGTCGTCATCATCACGCCGACCGCCGCGTCCGGCGGGGGCGGCAAGGACTGAGCCGCCCCGGCCGGGCCTCACCGGGACGGCCGGGGAACACCGGCGGGGTGAACCGGACGAACGACGGCGGGACGGGCTTCTCCTTGAAATCCGGGCCGGACAGATCCGGCACCAGCAGATGGTCCGGACCGCAGGCGATCGCGGCCGAGGTGAGGCGCCGCGCGTCCGTGGCAGGCCAGCGTCCAATCTCCTCGGCGGCGTTGGCCGCCCCTGGCAATGTAGGTCTGGCGCAACCGGCCGGGATCGCCGTTCCGCCGGATCTGGTCGGCGTACCAGCGGGCCTGGTCCGCGACGGCGCCGCCGTCGCCGGTGGTGGGCACGGTCAGCACGGGCGCCCTCTCCCGCGATTAGAGGACTACTTGCGAGAGAGGAGGGCGTGACTCGCGTGATCGCCGTCTGATCACGCGAGTTCGCCGTCCAAGCACGCGTGATCGCCGTCTGATCACGTGTGTTCGCCGTCCGAGCACGCCTGGGTGACGCAGGAGGGTCCCGCAACTAGAGGACTAATCGCGGGAAGGGTGTCAGCGGCGGGTGCGGGTCTCGGCGCGGAGGACCCGGACGTCGAAGAAGGCGACGACGGCGGAGATCACCGCGGCGAGCAGGCCGAGGTGGCGGCCCAGTCCGGTCCCGATCTCGATACCGGCGGCGGAGAGGATTCCCCGCTGGTCGGCGTCGAACTGCCAGTCGAGGGTCAGCCAGCCGAGTGCCATCAGCAGGAGCGCGCCGATGGCCGCCATCAGCCACAGATGCGGCAAACCCGCGCGGCGGACGGCGTCGACGCGGCCGAACAGCACGACGGCGAGACCGGGCAGGAACAGCAGGAAGACCGGCGCCCAGGCGAGGAAGCCCGCGCGCCAAGCGTCACGCGTGACGTCGGCGGCGGGCAACGTCGTCAGTACGTCCTCGATCTCCGGGCGCGACGCGGTCAGCGTCAGCCACGGCAGGAACAAGGCCACCAGCGCGAGCAGCCCGGCCGCGAAGCCGAGCCACTCACGCCAGGTGACCTTCTTCAAAGCGAGGTCAGGCACCGACTCGCTCGACGATCAGTTCGCGCACGCGCTTGGCGTCGGCCTGGCCCTTGGTGGCCTTCATGACCGCGCCGACGATCGCCCCGGCCGCGGCCACCTTGCCGCCGCGGATCTTCTCGGCGACGTCCGGTTGCGCGGCCAGCGCCTCGTCGACCGCCGCGATGAGCGCGGAGTCGTCGGAGACGACCTTCAGGCCGCGCTTCTCGACGACCTCGGCGGGCGAACCCTCGCCGGCGAGGACGCCCTGCACGACCTCCTTGGCCAGCTTGTTGGTCAGCTCACCGGATTTGACCAGGCCGATGACGTCGGCCAGCTGCGACGGCGTGATCGTCAGCTCGGCGAGTTCGATCTCGCGGGAGTTGGCCTCCTGCGCCAGCGTGTTGACCCACCAGCTGCGGGCCTCGTCCGGGGTCGCGCCCGCCTCGACGGTCGCGGCGACCAGGTCGACCGCGCCGACGTTGAGCAGGTCGCGCAACGCCTCGTCGGTCAGGTTCCATTCGCGCTGGATGCGCTTGCGGCGCTCCGAAGGCATCTCCGGCAGCGTCTTGCGCAGCTCCTCGACCCACTCGCGCGACGGCGCGATCGGCACCAGGTCGGGCTCCGGGAAGTACCGGTAGTCCTCGGCGGTCTCCTTGGTGCGGCCGGGTGACGTGGTGCCGTCGGCCTCCTGGAAGTGCCGCGTCTCCTGCTTGATCGAGCCGCCCTCGGCGAGAATCGCCGCCTGGCGGGTCATCTCGTACCGCACGGCGCGCTCGACGCTGCGCAGCGAGTTGACGTTCTTGGTCTCGGTGCGCGTGCCGAACTCGGTCGCGTCCTTGGCCATCAGCGACACGTTCGCGTCGCAGCGCAGGGAACCCTGGTCCATGCGGACGTCGGAGACGTTCAGCGCGCTCAGCAGATCCCGCAGCGCGCTCACGTACGCCCGCGCGACCTCGGGGGCACGCTCGCCGGTGTGCTCGATCGTCTTGGTGACGATCTCGATCAGCGGCACGCCGGCGCGGTTGTAGTCGAGCAGCGAGTGCTCGGCGCCGTGGATGCGACCGGTGGCGCCGCCGACGTGCAGCGACTTGCCGGTGTCCTCCTCCATGTGCGCGCGCTCGATCTCCACGCGCACGACCTCGCCGTCGTCCAGCGTCACGTCGAGGTAGCCGTTGAAGGCGATCGGCTCGTCGTATTGCGACGTCTGGAAGTTCTTCGGCATGTCCGGGTAGAAGTAGTTCTTCCTGGCGAACCGGCACCACTGCGCGATCTCGCAGTTGAGCGCGAGGCCGATGCGGATCGCGCCTTCGATCGCCTTGCCGTTGACGACCGGCAGCGCACCGGGCATCCCGAGACAGGTCGGGCAGACCTTGGTGTTCGGCTCGCCGCCGAACTCGTTGGCGCAGCCGCAGAACATCTTGGTGTTCGTGTTCAGCTCGACGTGCACCTCGAGGCCCAGCACCGGGTCGAACCGCTCGATGACGTCGGCGTAGTCCATCAACTCAACCACGGCGGTCACTTCTTTCCTCCCAGCTCAGGAACCTCGTGCACCAGCGAGCCACCGTTGGCGGCGTCGCGCGCGACCTCGTAGGCGGCGCCGACGCGGTACAGCCTGTCGTCGGCCATCGCCGGGGCCATGATCTGGAGGCCAACCGGCAAGCCGTCCTCGTGTGACAGTCCACTCGGGACGCTCATCGCGGCGTTGCCCGCGAGGTTCGACGGGATGGTGCAGAGGTCCGCGAGGTACATCGCCATCGGGTCGTCGACGCGCTCGCCGATCTTGAACGCGGTGGTCGGCGTGGTCGGCGAGACCAGCACGTCCACCTTTTCGTACGCGGCTTCGAAGTCGCGCGTGATGAGCGTGCGGACCTTCTGCGCCGAGCCGTAGTAGGCGTCGTAGTAGCCCGAGGACAGGGCGTACGTGCCGAGCATGATGCGGCGCTTGACCTCGGGGCCGAAGCCCTTCTCACGGGTGAGCGACATGACCTCTTCGGCGCTGTGCGCGCCGTCGTCGGACACGCGCAGGCCGTAGCGCATGGCGTCGAACCGGGCGAGGTTCGACGAGCACTCGCTCGGCGCGATCAGGTAGTACGCGGGCAGCGCGTAGGTGAAGTTGGGGCACGAGACCTCGACGATCTCGGCACCGAGCGCGCGCAGCTGCTCGACGGCGGCTTCGAAGGACCGCAGGACACCGGCCTGGTAGCCGTCGCCGGCGAACTCCTTCACCACGCCGACGCGGACGCCCTTGAGGTCACCGGTCAGACCCTGGCGGGCCGCGGCGACCACCGGCGGGACCGGCGCGTCGATCGAGGTCGAGTCCATCGGGTCGTATCCGGCGATGACCTCGTGCAGCAGCGCGGCGTCGAGCACGGTCCGCGCGCAGGGGCCTGCCTGGTCGAGCGACGACGAGAAGGCGACGAGACCGTAGCGAGAGACGCCGCCGTACGTCGGCTTCACGCCGACGGTGCCGGTGACGGCGCCGGGCTGGCGGATCGAACCGCCGGTGTCGGTGCCGATCGCGATCGCGGCCTCGAACGCCGCGATGGACGCCGAGGAACCACCGCCGGAGCCGCCGGGGATACGGGCGTGGTCCCACGGGTTGTGCGTCGGGCCGAACGCGGAGTTCTCCGTGGAGGAGCCCATCGCGAACTCGTCCATGTTGGTCTTGCCGAGCACCACGACACCGGCCTCGCGCAGCTTGCGCGTCACGGTGGCGTCGTACGGCGGGATCCAGTTCTCCAGCGTCTTCGAACCGACGGTGGTCGGGATGCCCTTGGTGGTCAGCACGTCCTTGAGCGCCAGCGGCACCCCGGCGAGCGGTGACTTCGGCGCCTTGCCCTCGGCGACGTCGGCGTCCACCGCGCGGGCCGCGTCGAGCGCGCCCTCGGTGTCCACGTGCAGGAACGCGTGGATGTGGTCGTCGACCTCGGCGATCCGGTCCAAGTGGGCCTGTGCGACCTCGACCGCCGAGACCTCACGGGACTGGATCTTCTCCGCCAGTTCGGCGGCGGTCAGTTTGATGAGTTCGGTCACTGCTCTTCTCCCAGAATCCGCGGCACCCGGAAACGACCCTCTTCGCTGGCGGGCGCACCGGCCAGCGCCTGCTGCTGGGTCAGCCCCGGTCGGACCGTGTCCTCACGGAACACGTTGGTCAGCGGCACGGCGTGCGACGTCGGCGGGACATCTTCGCCCGCCACCTCGCTCACCTTGGCCACCGAGTCCAGGATCTGGTCGAGCTGGCCTGCGAAGACGTCCAGCTCCTCCTCGGTGACGGCAAGCCTGGCGAGCTTGGCGAGGTGTGCGACCTCGTCGCGGGAAATGTTGGGCACGCGGGTGACTCCCGGGGTGTGCTGTGCGGGTTCTGTCGGAAGCTGCAAGTCTATGGTGGCGGCGTCGGCGAACTCGACTGGGTTAGGCCGCGGCCGGGACTCCCACTTCGGGTAAGGAGTGCCTGGTTCGTTATCCCGAAGGCCGGACGGTGAGTCCCATTACCTCGTCCGGTCTGTCACAATCAGCGCCCGGCGTAGCGCGTTCCACGGCGAGGCTGGAACGCCTGAGGCGAGAGGGGCGCGTGTGTCGTTCCTGATCCGGGTCCAATTACCGGACACCCCGGGGACCCTCGGCGCGGTCGCCACCGCGCTCGGCACCGTCGGCGCCGACATCCTGAGTGTGGACGTGGTCGAACGCGGCGGCGGTGTCGCCGTCGACGACCTCGTCGTCGAAATCCCCTCCGGCAGGCTGCCGGACGCGCTGATCACCGCCGCCGAAAGCGTCGACGGTGTCGAGGTCGACGCCGTCCGCCCGTACGCCGGGGTCCTGGACACCCATCGCGAACTCGAACTGGTCGAGGAGATCGCCGCGAAGCCCGCTTCGGGGCTGGAGATCCTCGCCGAGGGCGTGCCGCGGATCATCCGGGCGGGCTGGGCCGTCGTCGTCGAACACGCCGAGGGCGGCGCGATCCGGCTCGCTTCGTCCAACGCCGCGCCAGAGACGCCGATCACCGACCTGCCGTGGCTGCCGCTGGAACGCGCCACCATCCTCGACGCCGAGGAGGCCTGGGTCCCGGAGACGTGGAAGGAACTGGGCACGGAACTCGCGGCGACGCCGCTGGGGAAACCCGGGAAGGCACTGCTGGTCGCGCGGCCGGGTGGGCCGAACTTCCGGGCCGCCGAGGTGGCCCGGCTGGCGCACTTCGCGGGGATCGTCGCCGTCGTGCTGGACAGCTAGCTCCGCTCACGAGTCGAAGACCGCCTCGGCTCGAAGTTCGGGTACGACTTCGGCGATACGCACGTAATCGACGTCCTTGTGGATCAGCACGGCCTTGTGCCTCACCGCCACCGCCGCGATGAGGCAATCCATCGCGGAACGGACCCTGTGCCCGTCGGCGCGGACGGCCCGGGAGATCTCCGCCGCGGTCCGAAGTCGATCGCGGGATCGACGCCCAAGTTGACGAAACCGGCAAGGGTCCGCTCAAGACGCGGAAGCGCCTCGGCGCTCACTCCCGCAAGCAGTTCCATGACGATCGGCTCAGAGGTCACGATCATCTTCGGCTGCGCGGCCGGCTCCACGACCAGGTTTCTCGCACGCGTGGCGTGCTTGCGAAGCAAGTCGATCCACACCGAGCTGTCGATCAGGCAACGTTGTTCAGGAGGCATCGCGCCCTTTGCGGTCCGCGGAGTCGTCACGCATCTCGTCCAGATCCGCTTCCCAACCGAGCCCTTCCAGCCCCAGGATGTCGGCGGTGGTGATCACCGGCGCCGCTTTTCGCAACGCGAAATCCACCGCGGCCTTCTTGGTTTTGAACCCATGGCGATGCATCACGGCAGCGACCAGGTCGTCGTCTATGTCGATATTGGTCCGACCCATACACCAACAAGGTGTATCGACTCAGAGGTCCAGACCGTAGGCGATGAGGGTCACCCCGGGATGCGGTTCCCAGTCACGCTCCGGCAGCCGTGCGAAGCCGAGCCGCTCGTACAGCCGGTGCGCCCGCTCCATCGTGTCCAGGCTGCACAGCACCACCCGCGTCGCGGCCAGTTCCCGCGCCCGCGCGATGACCGCCCTGGTCAGCGCCTCGCCGATACCGCGCCCCGTGGCCGAGGGCAGTACGCCGAGCATGCGGAACTCCAGCTCGCCCTCGCGGGACAGCTCGGCGAACGGCGTCCCCGGCCGTGCGATGGTGACCGTGCCGACCAGCGTGCCGTCGCCGTCCACCGCGACCAGCAGTTCGGCCTGCTCCGCACGGCGGGCGGCGTCGGCGAGTTCGGCCGCGTAGCCGACGCCATCCACGAGGCCATAGTCCGCCGAGTACGCGGCCAGAGTGAGTTCCCCGATCGCCTTCAGTTCGCCGTCACGGGCGGGCCGGATCTCCAGGTCACTCAACGCTTTCCTCCGCAGCGGGTTCGTCGGTGGGCAGTGCGAGCCCGGCGGCGGCCTCGGGGCCGCTCTCCAGCAGCACCCGGAAGCCGTTTTCGTCGAGCACCGGCACCTTCAGCTGGACGGCCTTGTCGTACTTCGTCCCCGGCGCGTCGCCGACGACGACGAACGCGGTCTTCTTCGACACCGAACCGGCCGCCTTCCCGCCGCGGGCCATGATGAACTCCTTGGCCTCGTCACGGGAGTAGTCGTTCAGCGAACCGGTGACGACGATCGACAGGCCTTCGAGGTTGCGCGGGATGGACTCGTCGCGCTCCTCCTCCATCCGCACGCCCGCCGCGCGCCACTTCTCGACGATCTCGCAGTGCCAATCGACCTCGAACCACTCTTTCGCCGCGCGCGCGATGGTCGGGCCGACGCCGTCGACGCTGGAGAGCTCCTCCTCCGAGGCGTTCTCGATTCGTTCGAGCGAACCGAATTCCCGGGCGAGCGCCTGTGCCGCCGTGGGGCCGACGTGCCGGATCGACAGGCCGACGATGACCTTCCACAGTGGACGGTCCTTCACCGTTTCCAGGTTGTCCAGCAGCTTGCGCCCGTTGGCCGACAGCTCCCCCGCCTTGGTGCGGAACAGCTCCACCTGGAGCAGTTTCTCCTCGTCCAGATCGAAGATGTCACCCTCGTCATGCACGACACCGGCGTCCAGGATCGCGACCGCGGCCTCGTAGCCGAGCACCTCGATGTCGAACGCGCCCCGGCCGCCGAGATGGAACAGCCGCTCCCGCAGCTGCGCCGGGCACGATCGCGAATTCGGGCAACGGATGTCGATGTCGCCCTCCTTCTGGTGTGCCAGTTCGGTGTCGCAGTTGGGGCAGCGCAACGGCATGACGAACTCGCGTTCCTCGCCGGTGCGCGCGTCGGCGACCGGGCCGAGCACCTCGGGGATGACGTCGCCCGCCTTGCGGATCACGACCTTGTCCCCGATCAGCACGCCCTTGCGTTTGACCTCTTCCTGGTTGTGCAGCGTCGCCATCGCCACCGTGGACCCGGCGACCTTCACCGGCTCCATCACCGCGAACGGGGTGACCCGGCCGGTGCGGCCGACGTTGACCTGGATGTCCAGCAGGGTGGTGATCGCCTCTTCCGGCGGGTACTTGTAGGCGATCGCCCAGCGCGGCGCGCGTGACGTCGTCCCGAGACGGCGTTGCAGCGCGACCTCGTCCACCTTGATGACCACGCCGTCGATCTCGTGCTCGGCGTCGTGGCGGTGCTCGCCCCAGTATTCGATGTGCGCCAGCAGTTCCTCGCCCGAGGTCAGCACCTTGCTGTGCGGCGAGACCGGCAGGCCCCACGCGGCGAGCGCGTCGTACGCCTCGGACTGGCGCTTCGGCTCGAACCCTTCGCGTTTCCCGAGACCGTGGCAGATCAGCCGCAGGTTGCGGGATTTCGTGATCTTCGGATCCTTCTGCCGCAACGATCCCGCGGCGGTGTTGCGCGGGTTCGCGTACGGGTCCTTGCCCGCCTCGACCATTTTCGCGTTGAGCGCCAGGAAGTCCTCGACGCGGAAGAACACCTCGCCGCGGACCTCGACCAGCGCGGGCACCGGGAACTCGTCGGTGCCCCTCAGCCGCTCCGGCACCTGCTCCAGCGTGCGGACGTTGAGCGTGACGTCCTCGCCGGTGCGGCCGTCGCCCCTGGTCAGCGCGCGGGTCAGCTTGCCGTTCTCGTACAGCAGGTTGATCGCGAGCCCGTCGATCTTCAGTTCGGCCAGGTACTGCGTCGCGCCGATCTCCTTCTGGACCCGCTCGACCCACGTCTCGAAACTCTCGGTGTCGAAGACGTTGTCCAGGCTGAGCATGCGCTCGAGGTGGTCGTGCGCGGCGAACTCGGTCGAGAACGTGCCGCCGACGTTCTGCGTCGGCGACTCCGGCGTGACCAGCCCCGGGTGCTCGTCCTCGATGGCCTGGAGTTCGTTGAGCAGCGTGTCGAACTGGCCGTCGGACACGATCGGTGAATCCAGCACGTAGTACCGGAACTGGTGCCCGCGGATCTCCTCGGCCAGTTCGGCGTGCCGCTCGCGGACCTCGGCGGGGACCTCGGTGATGTCCTGCGCCGGCTCGGGGTTTTCAGGAAGTTCGCTGCTCACGGGGGTAAGCCTAGTCGGGGGTACCGACAATTCCGGACAGGCTGCCGACCACCTCGCGTAGTTCCAGCAGGGTCAGCTGCCCCTCCTGCGCCTCGGTCACCAGCTCGACCTTGCCCAGCCTTTCGGCAGCGACGCGCTCACCCAGCGTGGCGTCCAGCGGCAGGAAGGTCATGGTCGTCCGGGTCTCCGGCCGGAGTCCCCCGATCAGCGGATGGAACACGGTCACGTCCACCCGTCCGGCTGATTCGTCCACCTTCGCGGTCACCCGGACGTCGGCGAGCGCGATCCGGGTCTCGCCGAGGTTGACGGTGACCTCACTCGGATCGGGGACCGGCGGCACGGAGTCGTGGTACTCCCAGATCGCGTCCTCCGGCGGTGCGGCGGCCTTCCACGCGTCGGTGTACGGGCGCAGTTCCGGATCTTCCTGGCCGGTGAGCACCAGCGAGTAGATCGCCCGGTGCCCCCGATCGAGGGAGAAGTGCAGCCGCGGGTGCAGCGCCTCGACGAGGGTGCAGAGGTCGTGTTCCACCCGATGCGGCTCGCGGTCGCCGAGTGCGGCGCTGACCTCCGGCAGGAGCGCGAACCACGCCTCCCAGAACGTCGCCGCCGCGGCGGCCGCGTCCTCGGGGACCGGCTGCTCGGGCCAGGCGGTGCGGGGGTCGGGAACGTCCTCGGACTTTCGAGGTCGGCGGAACAAACGCATGCGGGCACGCTACCGCGCCGGTCACCAGCCTTCAGGCGGTTCGAGGAAAGCCTTGCCAGCCTCTCGGCCGAGGGTGAACGCGCGGCGCATCCAGTCGGGGGTGGCGCCCGCGAGACCGCATGCCGGCGTCGGCACGACGCGTTCGGCAAGGATCTCGCGGCGGAACCCGAGCCTGTCCACGAGTTTGAACACGGGCGTGACCAGGTCACGCAGTACCACCGGCGCGCCGGGATCGGTCGTGGGGACCAGCCCGAGCATCAGCGTCGTGCCGGAGTCCAGCGTCTCGCCGATTTCGTCGAGCTGCGCGGGCGAAGCACCCTTCAGCAGGGTGAAGTCGAAGGCGATCGCTTTCGCCCCGGCCGCGCGCAGCAATGAGATCGGCGGCTTCTCGGCACAGCAGTGCACGACGACCGGCTGCCCGGTGATGCGCTCCGCCCCGGAGATCACCGTCGAAAGCAGCTCGCGGGCCTCCGGCGCGGGGACGGCGGAAACGGTGCCGTACCCGGACGCCGTCGGGAGGTCACCGGCGAGGACCGCGGGCAGCGACGGTTCGTCGAACTGGAGCACCACCGGCGCGCCGATGCGCGACTTCAGCTCCGCGACGTGTTCGGCAAGGCCGTCCAGCAGGGACGCGGTGAAATCGCGCAGCGCGCCCCGATCGGTGAGGATCCGGTGCCCGCGCTGGAGTTCGATGTTCGCGGCGAGGGTCCACGGGCCCGCGACCTGCGTCTTGAAGACCGGCGGCGCGGCACCCGCCTTCTCCCTGGCCTCCTGGACGGCGTCGAGGTCCCAGTTCATCAGATCGAGGGCGCGGCGGTGGTCGTGGCCGGGGCGGGCGGCGACCCGATAGCCGCTCGGCACCACCTCGACGGCGAGATCGACCAGCAGCGCCGCCGTCCGGCCGATCAGGTCGGCACCGACGCCCCGCGCGGGAAGTTCGGGCAGATACGGGAATTCGGGCAGTTCGCCGAACACGATCGACGCGGCCTCGACCGGATCGGTGCCGGGCTGGGAACCGATCGCGGTCGCGGCGCCCGCAGGCCAAGGTCGTTCGTTCACACCCGGATTCTCCCCTTGGTCCCACTCGGCGGTGAGGCGGGGCACGCCGAGACACGGACATTCGCCGCAATTGCCGTCGGCGAGCCCGTAGCGGCGTCTCGCGCATTACGCTGACCTGCCATGACGAGCTCTCCACAGCCCGCCGGCTGGTATCCCGACCAGCAGAACCCCCGGGTGTACCGGTGGTGGGACGGGCAGGCCTGGACGGCCAACACGCGGCCGTCCCACGACGCCGAGATGATCGAACTGGACATCGAAGGCCCGCACGACCCGGACAAGATCCGGACGCAGGCGGCGAAGGGGACACAAGCCAGGGCGAGCGGGCTCACCGGCGGCGGGACCCTGTTCTCCGAACCCGTGCTGGTGGTCAACCAGCGCGCGAAACTCATCGAGATGTCGAACGAGTTCGGGGTGTTCGACCAGAACGGCAACCGCCTCGGCGGCGTCGTCCAGGTCGGGCAGAGCACGTTGAAGAAGGCCATCCGGCTGCTCACGAACTACGACCAGTTCCTGACCCACCGCTTCGAGATCCGCGACGCGAACCACAGCACCGTGCTGAAGGTGACGCGGCCGGCGAAGGTGTTCAAATCCCGGTTCCTGGTGACGAAGGCCGACGACTCCCCGATCGGGGAGATCGTGCAGGAGAACGTTTTCGGCAAGATCCGGCTGGGTTTCGTGGTCGACGGCCGGAAGGTCGGCGGGATCTTCGCGGAGAACTGGCGGGCGTGGAACTTCGCCGTCAAGGACGACGCCGACGTCGAGATCGCGCGGATCTCCAAGACCTGGGGCGGTTTCGTGAAGGCCGCGTTCACCACGGCCGACAACTACGTCGTCGAGATCCACCGGCCGCTGCGGGACCCGCTGGCCTCGATGGTGGTCGCTTCGGCGCTGACCATCGACACCGCCCTCAAGCAAGACGACAACCGCTGACCAGCCGTCCTGGCCCCGCGCGCGATTCGTCCTCTAGTTGCGGTCCTTGCACGTGCAACTACCGCAACTAGAGGACGAATTGCGCGTGGAGCTAGTGACATGAGTCTCACCTCGCTCAAGTGGACACTCGGCTTCCGGCGGCACAAAGTGGAAGAACTGGGCGTCACGCCGGAGTACGTCCGGGACGGAGGACACCATGCAGCCGTTGCCCGAAGACGGCGAACGGGACTGGGCCGAACCAGGCGTGTACACGGTTTCGCCGGGAGTCCACCGGATCCCGCTTCCCCTGCCGCACGACGCGCTGCGCGCGGTCAACGTCTACGTCGTCACCGACGGCACCCGCCTGGTCCTCATCGACTCGGGCTGGGCGCTGGAGTCGGCGCGTGAGCGGCTTTCGCGCGGGTTGAAGGCGCTCGGCGCCGATCTCGGCGACATCGACGAATTCCTGATCACCCACGTGCATCGCGACCATTACACCCTCGCGGTGGAACTGCGCCGCGAATTCGGCGGCAAGGTCGGGCTCGGGAAGCTGGAAGAGCCGTCGCTGGTGCGCTCCGGCGATCCCGACCGCTTCCCGATGGAGGCGCAAGTCGGCCTGCTCGAACGTTGTGGCGCGGCACCTGTCGTCGAGGTGCTCGCCAAGGCCTTCGGAGATGTCCGGCACACCGAGGCGCACCTGTGGGAGCAGCCCGACGAGTGGCTCGGTCCCGGCAAGCGCGCGATCGTGCCCGGCCGCGAGTTCGACATCGTGCACACGCCGGGCCATACCGCCGGACACGTCGTCTTCGTGGACGACGAGGCGGGGCTGGTGTTCTCCGGCGACCACGTGCTGCCGCACATCACACCGTCCATCGGGTTCCAGCCGGTGCCCGCCGACCTGCCGCTGAGCGACTACCTCGACTCCTTGCGCCTGGTGCGCGAGATGCCGGACCGGCGCATGCTGCCCGCGCACGGCCGGGTGACCGACAGCGTCCACGCCCGCGTGGACGAACTGCTGGAGCACCACCGAGACCGGCTCGAAGTCATGGGCGCCGAGATCACCGCGGAAGTCACGACGGCGTACGAGGTCGCGCTCCGGCTGGGCTGGACACGCAAGTCGCGCAAGCTCCCGGAAATGGACCCGTTCAACCGGATGCTCGCCGTCCTCGAAACCGGTTCGCATCTGGACCTGCTGGTGGCACAGGGGAAACTCACCGCGACCGAGGCCGACGGGGTGCGACACTACGCGTCATGATCATCCGTCAAGCGCGCCGGGAAGACGTCCCGGCGATCGTCGGGATGCTCGCCGACGACCAGATCGGCAGCACGCGGGATTCCACTGACGACCTCACGCCGTATCTCAAGGCCTTCGAAGAGATCGGCGCCGATCCGGCGCAACTGCTGATCGTCGCCGACGACGCCGGGGAGGCCGTCGGCACGCTCCAGCTGTCGATCATTCCGGGCCTGGCGAGGAAGGGCGCGCTGCGCGGGCAGATCGAGGCGGTCCGGGTGCGGGCGAGCCATCGCGGCTCCGGGCTCGGCGGCGAGCTGATGAGGTGGGCCATCGACGAATCCCGGCGACGGGGCTGCGCGCTCGTCCAGCTGACGTCGGACGTGAAACGCGAGGACGCGCACCGGTTCTACGAACGCCTCGGCTTCGAAGCGAGCCACACCGGCTTCAAGCTGAAGTTCTGACCACCGCGTTCTGAATGCCCGCGTTTCGTCCTCTAGTTGCGGTAGTTGCACGCGCTAAGGACCGCAACTAGAGGACTAATTGCGGGGGTCAGCGGGTCCCGGAGATCTTCGCGCTGCCGAGCACGAGGTCACCTTCGGCCGCATCGGTGCGGTACAAGACGACGACCTGTCCTGGCGCGACCCCGCGCAGCGGCTCGCGCAGCTGGACGGTCACTGAGTCGCCCGAGTCACCGGAAACCTCGGCGACGGCCTCCACGATCCCGCCGTGCGCGCGCACCTGGACGACGCATTCGGTCGGCCCGTCCAGCGGCCGCTCGCTCGGCCAGATCGGGCGGTTCGCCTCGATCACGTGCACGCCGAGGTCTCGTGCGGAACCGACCTTCACGGTGCCCGAAACCGGCTCCAGCGAAAGCACGTAACGCGGCCGCCCGTCCGGCGCCGGCGCCTCGATGCCGAGTCCCTTGCGCTGCCCGACGGTGAACCCGTGCACGCCGGTGTGCTCACCGAGCACGGCGCCGGTCTCGGCGTCGACGAGCTGCCCGGGACGCTGGCCGAGCCGCTTCTCCAGGAAGCTCCTCGTGTCCCCGTCCGGGATGAAGCAGATGTCGTGGCTGTCCGGCTTCTTCGCCACCGACAGGCCGCGGCTCTCGGCCTCGGCGCGCACGTCGGTCTTCCACGAGTCGCCAAGCGGGAACAGCGAATGCCGCAGCTGCTCCGGGGTGAGCGAAGCCAGCACGTACGACTGGTCCTTGCCGGAGTCGACGCTGCGCCGCAGCTCCGGGACACCGTCCACAAGGGACAGCCGGGCGTAGTGGCCGGTGGCGACGGCGTCGAAGCCGAGCGCCATCGCCTTGTCCAGCAACGCCTCGAACTTGATCTTTTCGTTGCAGGTGACGCACGGGTTCGGCGTGCGGCCCGCCGCGTACTCGCCGACGAAGGTCTCGATGACCTCTTCGGTGAAGCGCTCAGCGAAGTCCCAGATGTAGAAGGGAATGCCTAGGACGTCGGCAGCGCGGCGCGCGTCACCGGAGTCCTCGATCGTGCAGCAACCGCGGGAGCCGGTGCGCAGCGTGCCGGGCTTCGCCGACAGCGCCAGGTGCACGCCGACGACCTCGTGCCCGGCGTCCACGGCGCGCGCGGCGGCCACCGCCGAGTCCACTCCCCCGCTCATCGCGGCCAGTACGCGCATTTCCCTCACACCTCTTGCTTCTGCGTCTGCTTGCGCATTCCCGCGAGCCCCGCCTGCCTCGCCCTGTCGACGACGCCCGCGATCTCCCTCGAAACCGCTTCAACGTCTTCCGGCGTCGAGGTATGCCCGAACGAGAACCGCAGCGAGCCGCGCGCGGCCGCCGGATCGGCACCCATGGCCAGCAGCACGTGGCTCGGTTGCGCGACACCCGCCGTGCACGCCGATCCAGTGGAACATTCGATGCCCTTGGCGTCCAAGAGCATCAACAGGCTGTCACCCGCGCACCCGGGGAAGGTGAAGTGGGCGTGCGTCGGAAGGCGCTCGCCCTCACCACCGTTGAGCACGGCGCCCGGCACCTCACGCCGGACGGCCTCGATCAGGTCGTCCCGCAGCTCGGCGACGTGTTTGGCGTACTCCTCGCGGCCTTCGACCGTGGCCTTCACCGCGGTCGCGAACGCGATCACCGCGGGTACGTCGAGGGTGCCCGAACGCACACTGCGCTCCTGGCCACCTCCGTGCAGCACCGGCACGCACGCGGTGTCGCGCCCGAGCAGCAGCGCGCCGACGCCGTACGGGCCGCCGAGCTTGTGCGCGGTCAGGGTCAGCGCGGAAACGCCGCTCTCGGCGAAGTCGACCGGCACCGCGCCGACGGCCTGTACGGCGTCGGAGTGCAGCGGGATCTCGTGTTCGGCGCAGACGGCGGCGAGTCCGGCGATCGGGTTGACCGTGCCGACCTCGTTGTTCGCCCACATCACCGTGGCCAGCGCGACGGTGTCGGGGCTGTCGCCGATGGCGGCGCGCAACGCCTCCGGGGACACCCGGCCCGTCTGGTCGACCTCCACCCAGACGATCTCGGCGCCCGCGTGCTGCTCCAGCCACTCGACGGAATCGAGGACGGCGTGGTGCTCGACGGTGCTGCACAGCACCCGGCGGCGCTTCGGATCCTCGCCGTTGCGAGCCCAGAAGATGCCCTTGACCGCGAGGTTGTCGCTCTCCGTGCCGCCACCGGTGAAGATCACCTCGGACGGCCGGGCGCCCAGCGCCTCCGCGATCACCTCGCGGGCCTCTTCGACCTTGCGACGAGCCCGGCGTCCCGAGGAATGCAGCGCGGAGGCGTTGCCCACTGTGGACAGCGCCTCGGACATCGCCGCTACGGCTTCGGGCAACATCGGGGTGGTCGCCGCGTGGTCGAGATAGGTCATCGCATCTTTCAGGGTAGCCCGTTCCGGGGCGTGACCAAGCCGACCCTTGGTCAGCGGGTGGTGGCGCTCATCTCCGACGGCCACCGGCCGGTCAGCCGTACCCCGAGCAGCGCGATGCCGGTCAGCAGGACCGAAAGCACCAAGATCGCCACCGAAGGCTCCTTCGCCGACGCCAGTGAGGCGAGCAGAACTCCACCCAAACCGATGGTCAGGGCCGATCCGACCCAGTCGCCGAGTTGCAGCGCCGAGGTGTTGAAGCCGCGTTCGGCCTCCGGCGAGTAGCGCAGCAGCAGAACCGAGATCGCGGGCATCGCGATGCCCATCCCGGCGCCGCCGATCGCCGACGCCACGAACGCCATCCAGCCGGGGAACGAGGGCAGCGGCACGAAGACGAAGATCGCCAGACCGGCCGCGACCAGCGCGAACCCGATCCGCAGGGACACCTCGCGCGACCAGTCGAGCATGCGGCCCTGCACCATCGACCCCGCCGACCAGCCCAGCGCGGTCACCGTCAGCGGCAGCCCGGCCAGCGCGGGGCTGTAGCCGTGGACCTCGGTCATCGTGAGCGGCAGGTAAGCCTCCATCCCGGCGTACGCGCCCGCGATCAGTCCCCGGGAGGCGATCACTGTCGGCAACCCCGGCCGTGACGTCAGCGTGCCTGCGGGCAGGAGTTTGCGGAGCGCGTACGCCAGCGCGACCAGGCCTGCGCCGCCGTAGGCCAGCGCCGCGAGGGACGGGTGCTGCGCCGCCCAGGTGAGCGCGGCGACACCGAGTGCGGCGACCACCGCGGGCACGACCCCGGCGCGGCGCGCGGACCCGCCGGGCACGGGGGACGGCAGCTTGCGCGTGACCAGGACCAGCAGGGCGAGCCCGATCCCGGTCAGCGGGATCAGCCCGAGGAACACCCAGCGCCAGCCGACGCTCACGGTCACCACACCCGCGATCGAGGGCCCGATCACCGCGGGCAGCACCCAGGCGGCGGCGTTGGCGGCGTAGATCACCGGACGCTCGCGGTCGCTGAAGGTGAGCGCGATCAGCAGGGACACCGAGACCAGCAGGAGCCCCGAACCGAAGCCCTGCAAAGCCCGGCCGAGCAGGAGCACCGGCATGTCGTGCGCGAGCCCGGCCACCAGGAGTCCGGCGGCGAACAGCGCGGTACCGGCGAGCAGCGCGGGCGCCGGGCCCCTGCGGTCGCCGAGCCGTCCGGAAAGGACGGTCGCGACCACGCTGGCGACCAGGAACGTGGTGAAAGGCCAGGCGTACAGCGCGAGGCCGTCGAGGTCGGCCACCATCGTCGGCATCGCGGTGGCCACACCCATGCTCTCGAACGCGATGAGCGTGACCATGAGCAGCAACCCGATCGTGGTCGCCCGGTGCTCCGGTGTCCAAAGCACACCCTTCGGCTTCGCCTTGTCCCCAGTGATCGTCATAGGACAAGCGTGCTACCTCCAGTTGGGTGGAGGTCAAGCGCCCGAGCCAGCATCGCGGCCTCGCCGCGTGACGTGACTTCCAGCTTCCCGAGGATCTTCCGCACGTGGAACTTCACCGTGTGCTCGGTCAGCTGTAGTTCGTCGGCGATCTGCCGGTTCCGCTTCCCGCGCGCGATCCCGGCGAGAACCTCGAGTTCCCGTGAGTTCAGCCGGTCCAGCGGACGCAGTTCCGGCGTGTCCTGGACGCCGAGCGGCAGGACGGCGGTGATCGTGGCGCCCCAGCCGGGTACGGCGTCGACCTCCCACCGGCCGCCGAGCGGGGTGATCCGCTCGGTGAGCCCGGTGGCGGGCACGGCACGGGCGACTTCCGGTCCGTCGTCGCGCACGGTGATCCGGAGGGCCTGCCCGTCGAGCTGCCAGGACGCCCGGACGCGGCCGCTGCCCCGTTCGAGTGCGGTGAGCACGAGGCCGCGGGTGACGGTGCGCGCGGTGTGCGCGATGTCCTGCGGGAGCGGCCGGTCGTCGCCGGGCCCGGCGAGGTCGACGGTCACGTCGTTGTGGCGCACCAAGGGATCCAGCTGCGTGACGAGGGTGTCGAACGCCGACGACGCCGGTTCCGCCGAAAGCTCCTGATCGCGGTCCGCGATCGAACGGAGTTCGACCAGCGCTGCCGCGGCGAGGTCGGTCGCGGTCTGCCGGGCGGCGGCGTCGCCGAGCTTTCGGGATCGCAGTACCGAAAGAAGCGACGCCAAGGTGGTCCCGTGGGTCTGCCCCAGATCGGTGATCGCGCGCGCCCGCGCGGTCGCCGCCGCGATGTTGCTCTCCAGTACCGCGGGCTCGGGATCGCTGGCGCGCTGGGCGGCGTTCACGCTGACGATGTTCCACAGTTTGGCGACGATCTCGAGCGCGCGGTCCGCGGGCGCGTCCTCGGTGGGGACGAGCGCGATCATCGCTCCCTTGCCGATGACCGGGGCCGACGTCAGGACGACGAGTTTCCGGCGCTTCCCGCCGAGCGTCTCCTCGGCCACCACGGCCTCGCCCGGGACGCCGAGCGCGGCGAGCCGCTGCAACTCCGCGCTCGTGACCGCGCCCACGATCACCGGGTCGCCGTCGACCTTGATGGGCAGGCGGGAACAGTCACCGGTCTCCATGGCGGCGGCGCGGTGCGGCAGGACGGCCGCGGCCGTCGCGGAGAACCGCGGCAGGAGTTCGGGGCGCGGAGCGGCGAGCATGTACTCGACCCGGCTCAGCACGTACAGCGGATCCGACCACTCGTCCATGACTCCACAGTAAGCGCGCTCTCGTTCCGCGACGCTGCTCGCCCGGCTAGTGAACACTGCTCGCCCGAGTGGTTCGGGCGGGGCCAGAGCGCCGGTTGACTGATCGCAGCGAAGTAGTCCGAACCAGGAGTGAACATGCGAGCGATCACCATCACCCAGTACGGCGAACCGGACGTCCTGCGGCCGGCCGAGGTCCCACTGCCGGACCCCGGCCCGGGTCAGGTGCGGGTCGCGGTCAAGGCCGCGGGCGTCAACCCGATCGACTGGAAGATCCGGTCCGGCGCCATGGCGGAGGTACGGCCGGTCGATTTCCCGCACATCCTCGGCCTGGAACTGGCGGGAGTGGTGGACGCGGTGGGCGAAGGCGCCGGATTCGCCGTCGGGGACGAGGTCTTCGGCTGGTCCGACACCGGGGCGTACGCGGAGTACGCACTGGCGACCAACGTCATCCGCAAGCCCGCCGGACTTTCGTGGCCCGAAGCCGCCGCGCTGCCCATCGCCGGTGAGACGGCGTTGCGGGTGCTGGGCGAACTCGAGGTCAAACCGGGCGAAACCCTGGTGATCCACGGCGCGAGCGGCCAAGTCGGCCGGATCGCGACACAGGCCGCCGTCACTCTGGGCGCCACGGTCGTCGGACTCGCCGGAGCGTCGTCTCTGGACGAGGTGACGGCGCTCGGTGCTCTCGCGGTCCAGTACGGCG
Organism: Amycolatopsis coloradensis; assembly: GCF_001953865.1. Lineage (GTDB taxonomy): Bacteria > Actinomycetota > Actinomycetes > Mycobacteriales > Pseudonocardiaceae > Amycolatopsis > Amycolatopsis coloradensis. The sequence goes on along the minus strand of NZ_MQUQ01000010.1, from coordinate 298,190 downwards.
ACGACTGGGTGTCGCGGGTCCATGCGGTGGCGCCGGGAGGGGTGGACGCGGTGTTCGACGCGGCCGGGTTCGGCGTCCTGGGTGACTCCGTCGACCTGCTCGGATCACCCGACCGGCTGGTCACCATCGCCGATCCGGCGGCGTTCGCGCAGGGGTTGAAGTTCTCGGCGAGTGGCTCGGAGACTCCGGCCGTGCTTGAGGATCTGGTCGCGCGTGGGCCGAAGCTGAAGCTGGGGTCGAGTTACGGGCTGGCCGAGGTCGCGGAGGCGCACCGGGAGAGCGCGACCGGGCACGCGGGCGGGAAGATCACGCTGAGCTTGGAGTGACGCCCGGGAGTGTCAACGGGGGTTGTTATGAACGGACCTTTCATAACAAAATTTGTTATGAAAGGTCCGTTCATAACACGCGAGAGTTATCGAGAGGGCACTTTCGCGACAGGGGCGGGAGCGGGAGCCGAGGAAGCGCGCCGCCGCCGCGTCTGCACCGGGATCTGGATCTGCACCCGTCCGAGTGCCGCCTGCACTGCGGATTCCGCCAGCGCGGCCAGTTCCCGCCGGTCCGAAGCCTTACCCGGCGCGATTTCCGGGCACACGTGCACCTCCAGCACCAGACCGCGCAAAGCCGCGACCCGGCGCAGTGACGCGATGAGCGACTCCGGCCCGATGAACGCCGGTTGGGTGGTCTCGCGGCCGTCGGCGAGCCGGAACCGCAGGGCCAGCGGCCGCACGGGGACACCGCCGTCGATCGCCGCCTGGAAGGTCGCCGAGCGGAACCGGCCCGACGCCAGACCGCACCAGGTGGTGCCTTCCGGTGTCACGCTGACGAGTGAACCGCCGCGCATCGCGTCGGCCAGTTCGGCCATCGTCGCGGGCAGGCTCCGCAGATTCTCGCGGTCGAGGAAGATGCTGCCGCCGCGGCGCACGAGCAGGCCGAGCACCGGCCAGGCGCCGACCTCCTTCTTGGCCAGCGCCCGCATCGGCTGGATGGCGTTGACGGCGATGATGTCCAGCCACGAGATGTGGTTGTTCACCACCAGCGCGCCACGGCCCGGAACGGCGCGGAGACTTTCTTCGCCGCGCACCACGAGCCGTACCCCGAACGAGCGCAGGATGCCGAGGAACAGCAGGCGCACCAACCGTTCCCGCGGCATGCCGCGCAGCACGAGCACCAGTGGCGCGCTCAGGAAAGCGCCGAAGATGACGCCGATCGCCGCGGTGAACCGCAGCACGCGCCTGCCGAACGCCACCGTCGGCGCCCCTTCGCTCAGGCATCCGTCGCCGCACGGCGACTTCGGCATCCAGGCGTGGGTCATCCCTGCACTCCCAGGAAGAACTTGAGATACCGCTCGTCGACGTTGTGCAGATCCAGCAGGACGAAGAAGTCCGCGACGCCGAAGTCCTCGTCCAGCGCGGGCGGGCCGTAGATCTTGGCGCCCAGGCGCGTGTACCCCTTGATGAGCGGCGGCAGGATCGCCCGCGCGGGCCGCTCGATCCTTTCGGTCGGCCACGGGTTCAGCGGCGTGACCCGGAGCGACTCGTCCGCGTAGTGCTTGGCCCGCAGGACATCCCAGACGCCCGCCGCGTATTCCCCATTGCCGGTCAGCGGCACGGAAGCGCAACCCGCGAGATACCGGTGCCCGGCCAGCAGCATGTAGCGCCCGATGCCCGCCCAGACGAGGCTCACGACGGCGCCGCTGCGGTGGTCGGGGTGCACGCACGAGCGGCCCGTCTCGACCAGCGAAGGACGCAGGGAATCGAGCGCCGTGAGATCGAATTCGCTGTCGGAGTACAGCTTTCCGGCCCGCGTCGCCCGCTCGGGTGGCAGCATCCGGTACGTGCCCACGATCTCGCCGGTGTTGTCGTCGCGCACCACGAGGTGGTCGCAGAACTCGTCGAAGTAGTCGACGTCGAGGCCGGGTTCGGGCGAATTGAGCTTCGCCCCCATTTCCTCCGCGAACACCTGGTGACGAAGGCGTTGCGCGGCAACGACTTCTTCGTTTCCATTGGCAACGAGGAGTGAGTAACGGGGAGCGTCGGCCGGGAGTTCGACACCTGCCTGGTCAGTACTGACGAGGAGCTGTGACGTCGTCATAAGCAAGGTCTACCCCTCGGGGGGTACCAACGACAATGCGCCCGATGGCCGAACAGTGCACGTTCAGTTAATTGCGGGTTCTCAGGGTTCTCTCAGGGTGGAACATCACTTTCGGATCACAGAAAAGGGGCCACCCGGGAAATAAATCCCGGGCGGCCCCTCCCACGAAGCGAGAGAATCAGCCCTTGCGCTTCTTGACCTCTTCGGCCAGCTGCGGCGCGACGTTGAACAGGTCGCCCACCACACCGAAGTCGGCGATCTCGAAGATCGGCGCTTCGGCGTCCTTGTTGACCGCGATGATGGTCTTCGAGGTCTGCATACCGGCCCGGTGCTGGATGGCGCCGGAGATGCCCAGCGCGATGTACAGCTGCGGCGAGACCGTCTTACCGGTCTGGCCGACCTGGAACTGCGCCGGGTAGTAGCCCGAGTCGACGGCGGCGCGGGAGGCGCCGACGGCCGCGCCGAGCGAGTCGGCCAGCGACTCGACGACGTCGAACTTGTCGGCCGAGCCGACACCGCGGCCACCGGACACGACGACCGAGGCCTCGGTCAGCTCCGGCCGGTCGCCGCCCACGATCGGCTCGATGCCGGTGATCTTGGCGGACTTCGCCGGGTCACCCGCGGGGACCTCGACGGTCTCCTCGGCGCCCGCGCCGTCGGCCGGGGTCGCCTCGACCGCGCCGGGGCGGACCGAGATGACCGGGATGCCCTTGGCGGCCTTGGACTTGATGGAGAACGCGCCACCGAAGATGGACTGGTCGACGCTGCCGTCGCTGTGCACGCCGACGGCGTCGTACAGCAGACCGGAGCCGAGGCGGACCGCGACACGGGCGGACACCTCCTTGCCCTCGGCGGTGGCCGCGACGAGCACGGCGGCCGGGGAGGTCCGCTCCGCCAGCGCGGCGAGGACGTCCACCTTCGGGGTGACCAGGAAGCCGGTGGCGTTGTCGCCCTCGGCGACGTACACCTTGGCGGCACCGTGCGCGGCGAGGGAGTCCTTCGCCTTGGCGGCGGTGCCGGTCGGGCCGACGACGACCGCGGACGGCTCACCCAGCTCACGAGCGGCGGTCAGCAGCTCGAGCGTGACCTTCTTGACTTCACCGTCGACGTGGTCGACGAGGACGAGTACTTCAGCCATTTCCCTATTCCTCCTCGAAACCTGTCTCAGATGAGCTTCTGCGCGACCAGGTAGGCGGCCACCTTGCTGCCGCCGTCACCCTCGTCCTCGACGCGCTCACCGGCGGTGCGCGGCGGCTTCGGAAGGGCTTCGAGCACGGACGACCACGCGTTGCCGAGGCCGACCTCGGCCGCGTCGACGCCCAGGTCGGCGACGGTCAGCGTCTCGACCGGCTTCTTCTTCGCGGCCATGATGCCCTTGAAGGAGGGGTAACGCGGCTCGTTGATCTTCTCGCCGACGCTCACCACCGCGGGCAGGTTCGCCTCGAGGTGCGTGACACCGTCCTCGGTGTAGCGGTCGGCCTTGATCGAGGTGCCGTCGACGGTCAGCTCGTTCACGTGGGTCAGCTGCGGCAGGCCGAGCAGCTCGGCGATGATCGCCGGCACGGCGCCACCGCGGCCGTCGGAGGCCTCGTTACCGGTGATGACCAGGTCGTAGCCTTCGACCTTCGAGATCGCGGCGGCCAGCACCTTGGCGGTGGCGATCGCGTCGGAGCCGTGGAGCGCGGCGTCGGAGACGTGGATGGCCTTGTCGGCACCCATGGACAGCGCCTTGCGGATCGCGTCGGTCGCGCGGTCGGGACCCACCGAAACGACGGTGACCTCGCCCTCGCCTGCTTCCTTGATCTTCAGGGCTTCTTCGACGGCCTTCTCGTTGATCTCGTCGAGCACGGCGTCGGCGGATTCGCGGTCAAGAGTGTTGTCGGCACCGGAGAGCTTCCGCTCCGAGTAGGTGTCCGGTACCTGCTTGACCAGGACAACGATGTTCGTCATGGGTCTACTTCGACCTCCCGTTGGTGGCCGGCGTCGGCCACGGGGCAACAGCTCTACTGGCCGGTAGATTAGGGCCATTTCGGCGCCGCGGCCCGGCGAGGTGACCTCATTCACCTGGATGCACGTTTTAGTGGGACCATCGTCCAGGTATTTCACCCGGAAGTGAGTGTAACCGGCCGACTAACCCGAACGGCCGTATTCCGGGGTACTCCCGGCGAGGACGACGGGCTAACCTGCCCCACCATGCGTTCCATGCCCGGCCCTGTCGCCGTGATCACGGACTCGACCGCCTGCCTCCCCGTTCCGGTCGCCAAACGCTGGGGAATCGGCGTCATTCAGGTCCAATTGCAGGTCGGAGAGCAGTTCGACGAAGAGAACCGCTACGACCGCGACGAAGTCATCGGTCAGCTGCGCGCCGGGGCGCCGGTGAAGACGGCGCCTCCCGAGGTCGCCGCGTTCTTCTGGGCGTTCCAGGACGCCGCGAGCAAGGGCGCCTCGGCGATCGTCAGCGTCCACATCTCGGGACGCATGTCGGAAACGGTGAACGCCGCCCGCGAGGCCGCCCAGCAGGTGAACATCCCGGTCCACGTCCTCGACAGCGGGACCACCGGGATGAGCCTCGGTTTCGCGGCGACCTCGGCGGCCAAGGTCGCCGCCGCGGGCGGACAGGCCACCCGGGTCATCGACGCGGCCGAACGCCGGTTCCGTTCCAGCCGGGAAATCCTCTACGTCGACACGCTGGAGTTCCTGCGTCGCGGCGGCCGGATCGGCGCGGCGCAGGCGTTCCTCGGGTCCGCCTTCTCGATCAAACCCCTGCTGACGCTGAAGAACGGCGAGGTCGCCCCGCTGACCCGGGTGCCGGGTCAGCGGCGGGCACTCACCAAACTCGTCGACCTCGCGGTGGACTGCGCGGGCGATCAGGACGTCGAAATCGCCATCACCCGCTTCGGCCCGGACGAACGCGATCTCGAGATCGGCGGGCGGCTGCGGGCGCGGCTGCCCCGGATGGTCGACAGCACCCTGGCGGACGCGAGCATGATCCTCGGCGCCCACCTCGGGCCGGGTGCCCTCGGCATCACGGTGTCTCCGGTGTAGATCGCTTCCCTGGGATCAGCACCAGTACCAGCGGGAGCACCGCGCCCAGCGCCGTCGTCGCGACGATGAGCACCTGGTCCACCGGCTCGAAGTGCGAGATATGCCCCAGGTGGTAGAGGAAGTGCGGAAGTCCGAAGAGGAAGGCGGCCAGTGCCGCGAGCCTGGCCACGGCGGTCGTCCCGATCACGGCGGCGCCGAGCAGGAGGGCGGAAAGTGCCAGGTTGAGGCCGCCGAAGTCACGGAGCAGGTGTTCGTTGAACGGGCCGTCCATCGCCACCCAGCCGGTGCGGAACCCGGGGAAATCCCGGTAGAACCCGTCCGGGCTGAGCAGTGGCCACAGCCCGACCGGCAGTTCGATCAAACCGAAGACGACGAGCAGTACGCGGGTGATTGTCCGTTGCATACCTCCTGGACTGCACAGCTCCGCGAAGTGTGACACCGCAATTCGTCCTCTAGTTGCGGTAGTTGCACGCGCAAGGACCGCAATCCGTCCTCTAGTTGCGGTAGTTGCACGCGCAAGGACCGCAACCAGAGGACGACTTGCGGAGGGGACGGAAGTGACCGGCCGGTAGGGTCGCGGCGTGACCACCCCAGCCACCAGGGCCGAAGCGCTGCACCTCACGGGCGAACGCACCGTGCCGGGCATCGCGGCGGAGAACTATTGGTTCCGCCGCCATGAGGCGGCGTATGCCCACCTCCTTCCGCTGTGCGCGGCCAAGACCGTCCTGGAGGCAGGCTGCGGCGAGGGGTACGGCGCCGGGCTCATCGCCACGGTGGCCGAGCGGGTGCTCGCGCTCGACTACGACGTCCCCACCACCGAGCACGTCGCCCGCCGCTACCCCGGCATCGGCGTGGCCAGGGCGAACCTGGTGTTCCTGCCGCTGCGCGACGCCTCGGTCGACGTCGTCGCCAACTTCCAGGTGATCGAACACCTCTGGGACCAGGGCGCGTTCCTCGCCGAATGCCGACGCGTCCTGAAGACCGGCGGACGGCTGATCGTCACCACACCCAACCGGCTCACCTTCACCCCCGACAGCGACACCCCGCTCAATCCCTTCCACACCAGGGAACTCGCACCGTCCGAATTGGACGAACTGCTGCGCGACGCCGGGTTCGAGGTCGAGACGCTGCACGGTCTCCACCACGGTGAAGAGGTGAAGAGACTCGACGCCAAGTACGGCGGCTCGATCATCGACGCCCAGCTCGACGTCGTGATGGGGCAGCTGCCCGGACAAGCGACCTGGCCCGCGGAACTGCTCGCCGACGTCGAAGGCATCGAGGCCGCGGATTTCGCCGTCCACGGCGAAGACCTCGATGCCAGCCTCGACCTCGTCGCCGTGGCGGTGCGCCCATGAACGAGTACGAGGGCACGTTCTGCCTCGTCGTGCACAGCCACCTGCCGTGGTTGCCGCACCACGGATCCTGGCCGGTCGGCGAAGAATGGCTTTACCAAGCCTGGGCACATTCCTACCTGCCGATGGTCGACCTGCTGCGCCGCTTCGCCGACGAGGGCCGCGAGGACGTCCTCACGCTCGGCATGACGCCGATCCTCGCCGCGCAACTCGATGACCCGTACTGCATCGACGCCTTCCACGACTGGCTCGGCCACTGGCAGCTGCGCGCCTGGCACGCTTCCACGCTCTGGCGCGGTGACCCGCTGCTGCGCGACCTCGCCGCGAGCGAGTACCGGACCGCGGTCAAGGCATCGGAGGAACTCGAAACCCGCTGGCGTCACGGTTTCTCGCCGATCCTTCGGTCCTTTGTGGACAAGGGGACGATCGAACTGCTCGGCGGGCCGCTGGCGCATCCGTTCCAGCCGCTGCTCGACCCGGCGGTGCGCGACTTCATGTTGCGCGGCGGCCTCGCCGACACCGCGCTGCGCGTCGGACGGCGCCCCGAAGGCATTTGGGCACCCGAATGCGGGTACAACCCCGGCATGGAGGCGGGTTACGCCGCCGCGGGCGTCCAACGCTTCATGGTCGACGGCCCTTCGCTGCACGGCGACACCTCGGCCGCCCGGACCGTGGGCGATTCCGACGTCGTCTGCTTCGGCCGGGACCTCGAAGTCACGTACCGCGTCTGGTCCCCGAAGGCCGGATACCCCGGCCACGCCGCCTATCGCGACTTCCACACGTGGGCGCACGAAGTCGGTCTCAAGCCGTCGCGGGTGACCGGTAAGACCATCGAGCCGCCGGACAAGGCGCCGTACGACCCGGCGATGGCGGCGGGCACCCTCGGTGGCCACGTCCAGGACTTCGTCGACACCGTCGTCGCCCGGCTGCGCTCACTCAAGGCCGAACACGGCCGCGAGTCGCTCGTCGTCGCCGCGTACGACACGGAACTCTTCGGCCATTGGTGGCACGAAGGCCCTGCGTGGCTCGAAGGCGTCCTCCGCGCGCTGCCGGAGGCTGGGGTCCGCGTCACCACGCTCAAGGGCGCGCTCGAAGCGGGCCACCTCGGCGGGAAGGTCGATCTCCCGGCGTCGTCGTGGGGATCGGGCAAGGACTGGCGGGTTTGGGACGGCGAGCAGGTCGCCGACATGGTGCGGGACAACACCGCGTTGCAGACCCGGATGCTCGACCTCGTCGCCGGAATGGACACCACGACCCGTGACCCGGTCCGCGATCAGGCCGTCTCCGAAGCGATGCTGGCGCTTTCGAGTGACTGGGCGTTCATGGTCACCAAGGATTCCGCTGCCGACTACGCGCGACGGCGGGCGAAGGTGCACACCGACCGGTTCGACACGCTCGCCGAACTGCTCCGCGACGGCGCGCACGAGCGGGCACGGGAGACCGCGGCCGCGTTCCGGCGCGACGACGGCCCGTTCGGGCACGTCGACGCGCGTGACCTGCTGAGGAAATGACGAAAGGGGAACCATGGGGATCCACGACATTCCACTGAAGACGCTGGCGGGCGAGGACACCACGCTCGGCGCGCTCGGCGGCAAGACCCTCCTGGTGGTGAACGTGGCGTCGAAATGCGGTCTGACGCCGCAGTACACCGGACTGGAAAAGCTCCAGGAACGCTACGCGGACAAGGGTTTCTCCGTCGTCGGCTTCCCGTGCAACCAGTTCGCCGGCCAGGAGCCGGGCACCGCCGAGGAGATCCAGACCTTCTGCTCGACGACGTACGGGGTTTCGTTCCCGCTGTTCGAGAAGCTGGACGTCAACGGGGAAAGCCGTCACCCGCTCTACGCCGAACTGACCGAGACGGCCGACGCGGACGGCGCGTCCGGTGACGTGCAATGGAACTTCGAGAAGTTCCTCGTCGCCCCCTCCGGTGAAGTGGTGGGACGTTTCCGCCCGCGCACCGAACCCGAAGACGAAGTGATCACCAAGGCGATCGAGGCCACTGTCGGCGCCTGATCGTGCACTGCCGCGGGCGGGTTTCCGGAGGAATCTCCGAACCCGCCCGTTTCTTTCTCCGGAAAGTCGAGGACCGAAGTCCCCGAACAGCCCCGGCGGCCCGGTGGAACCTTCGCTGACGATCACCTCAACCCGAGCGCCGCCTGTGACCTTGGGCACAACCGTGACCCCGGTGAGATCCGGCGTCAACTGGACATCTTCGACGTGGGCGGACGGCACCGGCTCCAGCCAGACGGTCTGCCGGATACCCGACGCGGCGGTGTAGAAGATCCCGTTCGGATCGTTCCGCTGCTTGCCGACCGCGTGCGTCGAAGCGTCGGTGCGATCCGTCACGCGGACGGTCAGTTCCTCCTGGTTGTTGACCCAGACCGTCGCGGACTGGTCGACGGCGCCGAACCGGAGCATCACCCGCTGACCGTCCCATCCGGATGGAGCCTGGAAGACCTTGCGGTTCGTACCCGTTCCGGCCGGGTGTGCCGCTGCCCGCGTACTCCCCGGGCTCGAAGGCCTCGTTCACCGAGGACGTCGTCAGCCCGATGGTGGCAAAGATCGCCGCGCCCGCCGCCCTCGTGACTTTCACCGCCGGGGGTGATCGCCCCGTCCCGGCGAAGACCGACTGACGAGTAACCTCCACCCATGCGCGTGCTGATGTTGTCGTGGGAGTACCCACCCGTGGTCGTCGGCGGACTCGCACGGCACGTCCACGCACTGGCCAGGCACCTCGCCCGGCAGGGGCACGACGTGGTCGTCCTGTGCCGTCACACGGCGGGTACCGACGCCGAGACCCACCCGAGGACCGATCGCGTGGTCGAGGGCGTGCGGATCATCCGGGTCGCCGAGGACCCGATGCACGTGACCTTCGAACGCGACCTCGTCGCGTGGACACTGGCCATGGGGCACGCGATGGTCCGCGCCGCGACCGATCTGCTGCGCACCTGGCAGCCGGACGTCGTGCACGCGCACGACTGGCTGGTCACCCATCCCGCGATCGCGATCGCCGAGGCCGCGCGGGTACCGCTGGTCGGCACGATCCACGCCACCGAGGCCGGACGGCATTCCGGCTGGCTCTCGCATCCGCTGAACCAGCAGGTTCACTCGGTCGAATGGTGGCTCGCGAACCGCTCGGACGCGCTGATCACCTGTTCGCAGGCCATGCGCCGCGAGGTGTCGCATCTGTTCGAGGTGGACGGTGACGCGGTCACCGTGATCCACAACGGCATCGAGGAACGCACCTGGCAGGTGCCCGCGGAAGAGGTCGCGCACGCCCGCGAGGCCTACAGCCCCTCCGGCGCGCCGCTGCTGCTGTACTTCGGACGGCTGGAATGGGAGAAGGGCGTGCAGGACCTGCTCGCCGCGCTCCCCCGGATCCGCCGCGCCAAACCGGGGACCAGGCTGGTCGTCGCGGGCAAGGGCAGGCATCTGGAGGAACTGGTCGACCAGGCGCGGAAGCTGCGCGTGCGCCGCGCGGTGGACTTCGTCGGGCACCTGTCCGACCGCGAACTGCGCGCGGTCCTGGCCGCGGCCGACGCCGTCGTACTGCCCAGCCGCTACGAACCGTTCGGGATCGTCGCGCTCGAAGCGGCCGCCGCGAAGGCACCGCTCGTGGCTTCGACCGCCGGCGGGCTCGGCGAAGTCGTCGTCGACGGCGAGACCGGCCTGGCGTTCAGCCCCGGCGACGTCGACGCCCTCGGGAATGCCGTCGAAGCGGTACTGGACGACGAGGTCGCCGCGGCGAGACGGGCGCTGACCGCGCAATCGCGGCTGGCCGCGGACTTCGACTGGGGGCGGATCGCGGAGGCGACCGTCGCGGTCTACCGGCGGGCCCGCGTCGGTGAGCCGGGGGAACTGGGGCGCCCGAAGATCGCGACAGGCAACGCTTTCGAGGTGTGAGCCCGCGCGTTCAGGGCTCGGGTTTTCGTGTCGCGAAAGCCACTTTCGCGACGTCTGATGTCCCGAAAGTGGCTTTCGCGACCTGAGCAGTGCGGGAAGCGAGGGCGGACGGGGGATCCGGGATGTCGGGGTTCCCGGATCCCCCGTCCACGAGCGGTCGCGGGTCGCGAGGGGCGCGACCCCCGTGGCTGCTCTGGGTGAGAAAGATCAGAAGTGGCAGGGCCGGACACACTCCGGCTGCACCGAGACCGCGACCGAAGCGGACAGGGCCGGTGCGGCGAGGGCGACCGCGAGGACGGCGAAAGCTGTGGCCAAGACCCTTCTCAACTGCTTCTTCATGGTGGCTCCTCGGGAATTCGGGCGGAGAGTGCACCCGGGGCCGAGCATCCGCGCGAGCCGCCGCGGAAACAACAGGGGTTTCTGTGGGTACCCCTACCTATTCGCGTTCCGTGACCGATTCGTCCCTCTGCCCCAAGTCCCAAACCGTGAACGTCGCGGAGGCCCCGCCCACGGCGGTGTGGGGGGTGAGCGGGGCCTCCGCGACAGCGCACGCACGCCCGACAGCGCTACCGGAAGGGGGCGCGCGCGTGAATCGGGTCCGGTGGCGGGGAGCCTCCGCCACCGGACCCCATGGGCCACACCGTCCCAAACCGGTGTGGAACCCGGCCGCCCCGCGTCAGGTAGGGGCGGCCGGAGCCTCGAGTCAGTGCGTGGTCAGGTACCGCGCGTACGCGCCGGTGGTGAGGAAGCTCGGGAGCTTTTCGCCCAGCGCGGTCTCGGTGAAGATCTCGTAGGCGTCGCCGAGACGGTTGCCCTCGCCGAGTTCGGCCCGCACCGAAGCCAGCTCTTCGTCCAAATAGGACACGGCGAGTTCGCGGGTGAGCGCGGTGCCGTCTTCGAGTTTCGTACCGTTGCGGATCCACTGCCAGATCTGGCAGCGCGCGATCTCGGCGGTGGCGGCGTCCTCCATCAGGTTGTGGATCGCCGCCGCGCCGGTGCCGCGCAGCCAGGCGTCGATGTAGCGCAGCGCGACATTGATGTTGGCGCGGACACCGGCTTCGGTGACCTCGCCGCCCGCGCTGGCGACGTCGAGCAGGTCCTCGGCGGTGACGTCGACGTCCTCACGAAGCTTGCCGAGCTGGTTCGGCCAGCCGCCGAGCACACTGTCGAACACCTCGCGGCAGACCGGGACGAGGCCGGGATGCGCGACCCACGAGCCGTCGAAACCGTCGTTCGCCTCGCGTTCCTTGTCCTGGCGGACCTTTTCCAGCGCGGTCGCGTTGATCTCCGGGTCCTTGCTCGGGATGAACGCGGCCATGCCGCCGATGGCGTGCGCCCCGCGCTTGTGGCAGGTGCGCACCAGCAGTTCGGTGTAGGACCGCATGAACGGGACGGTCATCGTCACCTGCGCGCGGTCCGGCAGCACGAAGTCCGCGCCGTGCGAGGAGAAGTTCTTGATGACGCTGAAGATGTAGTCCCAGCGCCCGGCGTTCAGCCCGGCGATGTGCTCGCGCAGTTCGTAGAGGATCTCCTCCATCTCGAACGCGGCGGTGATCGTCTCGATCAGCACGGTGGCCCGGATGGTGCCACGCGGGATACCCAGTTCTCGTTGCGCCAGCAGGAAAACGTCGTTCCACAGCCGCGCTTCGAGGTGGTTTTCGAGCTTCGGCAGGTAGAAGTAGGGGCCGCTGCCGCGGGCCAGCAGCTGGCGCGCGTTGTGGAAGAAGTACAGGCCGAAGTCGACCAGGCTCGCCGAAACCGGGCGGCCGTCGATGCGGATGTGCTTCTCCACCAGGTGCCAGCCACGCGGGCGGGCGACGATCGTCGCGGGTTCGTCGCCGATCGTGTAGCGCTTGCCCGCCTCGGTGGTGAAGTCGATGTTGCGGCGGATCGCGTCGACCAGGTTGAGCTGGCCGTCGATGACGTTGTGCCAGGTCGGCGAGGTCGCGTCCTCGAAGTCGGCGAGCCAGACCTTGGCGCCGGAGTTGAGCGCGTTGACCGTCATCTTGCGGTCGGTCGGGCCGGTGATCTCGACGCGGCGGTCTTCGAGACCGGGTGCGGCCGGGGCGACCGACCAGCTGCTGTCGTCGCGGATCGAGCGCGTCTCGGGCAGGAAGCCCAGCGGCTCCTCGCCGGACTGGAGCTTCTCGCGGCGCAGGCGGCGCGCGTCGAGCAGTTCTCGGCGGCGACCGGCGAACGCGTTGTCCAGTTTGGCCACGAAGTCCAGCGCGGCCGGGGTGAGGATCTCGTCGAACCGGTCACCGGCGGGTCCGCAGACGTCGGTCCGGTAGTTCAGCTTCTCAACCATGGTGTGCCTCCGCTGGGCTTCGCGAGAGATAGAAGGGAAAGGCGGTGGCGGTCTCTCGGGGGGTCGAAAGACCGCCACCTGGCACCTACTTGCGAGGGATCAGAACTGCTCGGCCTCGGTGGAACCGGCGAGCGCGGTGGTCGAGCTGGTCGGGTTCAGCGCCGTCGCGACGTTGTCGAACCAGCCGGTGCCGACCTCGCGCTGATGCTTCGTGGCGGTGTAACCGCGGTCCTCCGAAGCGAACTCCCGCTCCTGAAGGTCGACGTAGGCGGTCATGCCCTCACGGGCGTAACCGTGCGCCAGGTCGAACATCGAGTAGTTCAGGGCGTGGAAACCGGCCAGGGTGATGAACTGGAACTTGTAGCCCATGTGGCCGAGTTCGCGCTGGAACTTCGCGATCGTCGCGTCGTCCAGGTGCTTCTTCCAGTTGAACGACGGCGAGCAGTTGTAGGCGAGCATCTGGTCCGGGTACTTCGCCTTGATGGCCTCGGCGAACTGGCGGGCGACCTCGAGGTCCGGCTTGGAGGTCTCCATCCACAGCAGGTCGGCGTACTCGGCGTAGGCGAGACCGCGGTCGATGCAGGGGTCGATGCCGTTGGTGACGTTGTAGAAGCCCTCGGCGGTGCGCTCGCCGGTGACGTACTTGCGGTCACGCTCGTCGACGTCGCTGGTGATCAGCGTGGCGGCCTGGGCGTCGGTGCGGGCGACGATCAGCGACGGCACGTTCAGCACGTCCGCGGCGAGGCGGGCGGCGTTCAGCGTGCGCTCGTGCTGCTTGGTCGGGATCAGCACCTTGCCGCCGAGGTGGCCACACTTCTTCTCGGACGCGAGCTGGTCCTCCCAGTGCACACCCGCGGCACCGGCGGCGATCATGCCCTTCATCAGCTCGAACGCGTTGAGCGGGCCACCGAAGCCTGCCTCGGCGTCGGCGACGATCGGGGCGTACCAGTCGATGTCGGTGTTGCCCTCGGCCCAGTTGATCTGGTCGGCACGGCCCAGCGCGTTGTTGATGCGGCGGACGACGGCCGGCACCGAGTTGGCCGGGTAGAGGCTCTGGTCCGGGTAGGTCTGGCCGGAGAGGTTCGCGTCGGCGGCGACCTGCCAGCCCGAGAGGTAGATGGCCTTGAGGCCGGCGCGGACCTGCTGCACCGCCTGGTTACCGGTCAGGGCGCCCAGCGAGTGGACGTAGTCCTCGTTGTGCAGGAGGTCCCACAGCTTCTCGGCGCCGCGGCGAGCGAGCGTGTGCTCCTCGACCACGCTGCCGCGGAGCTTGACCACGTCAGCCGCGGAGTACGACCGCTTCACGCCCGCCCAGCGGGGGTCGGTCTCCCACTGCTTGGCCAGTTCGGCGGCCGCCTGCTCCAGCTGCTGCGCGTGCTGAGTCATCGGATTCTCCCGGTGTTGCGAAGTTTGCGAGTGATCGCCTTTCCTGACCTGACCCTGACATGACCGGGGAAATCCGATCCAGGCCTCCAATTTGCCAATTTCTGCGAATCTTCCGTAGCATCTTGCAAAGGTTGCGAATCGCAGGTTCGCAAGCAGGACGAAAAACCACGGGCTTGACCGTTCACTGAATCGTTCAGGCCCGGAAACCTTGCGGACAGAGAGGCCTCAGTGGACAAAACCTTCGCCGGAGCGAAGCTGCGGCATCTGCGCGAAAGCCGGTCGATGAGCCAAGCGGATCTCGCTCGTGTGCTGGAGATCTCACCCAGTTACCTCAACCAGATCGAGCACAACTCGCGTCCGCTGACCGTCCCGGTGCTCCTGCGCATCACGCAAGCGTTCGGAGTGGACACCGAGTTCTTCGCGAACAACGACACCGCGAGGCTGGTGGCAGATGTGAAGGAGGTGCTGCTCGACGAGGTGGTCGGCGGCAGTGGCTTGACCGCCACCACAAGCGAGCTGAACGACCTCGCCACGAACCTGCCGACGATCGCCCAGGCCCTGGTCAAACTGCATCGCAGCTACCGCAACTCGGTCGAGAACACCGCCGCGCTGACCACCGAGAACGGGCTGGGCATGCACGGCAGCGCGGCAGGCTCGTTGCCGCACGAAGAGGTCCGCGACTTCTTCTACGAGCGGGAGAACTACGTCGCCGAACTGGACGAACGCGCCGAACGGATGGCGCACGACATCCCGCTGCGACGCGGCCACGTGCTCGCCGCGCTGAAGGAAACCCTGACCCAGCGCTACGGCGTCGACGTCACCAGCGACGGCATCGACGAAGCGGCCGGTGAGCAGCACCGGTACGAACCGGGGCCGCGGGTGTTGCGGCTGGCGCCGAGCCTGCGTGTCGGACAGCAGGCGTTCCGGATGGCTTCGCAGATCGCGCTGCTCGACTACGACGACCTGATCACCGAACTCGCCGATTCGTGGGCGTTCTCCGGACCCGCCGCGCGTTCGCTGGCCCGCGTCGGCCTCGCGAACTACTTCGCGGGTGCCCTGATCCTCCCCTATGGACCGTTCCTGTCCACCGCGGAACGCTTCCGCTACGACATCGAGCGGCTGTGCGACCACTTCGGCGTCGGCTTCGAGACCGTCTGCCACCGGCTCTCGACGTTGCAGCGGCCGAAGAACCGCGGTGTGCCGTTCTCGTTCGTGCGGGTCGACCGGGCGGGGAACATGTCGAAACGCCAGTCCGCGGCCGGTTTCCACTTCTCCCGCGTCGGCGGCGCCTGTCCATTGTGGAACATCTACGAGGCGTTCACGCAGCCGGGCAAGATCCTCACCCAGATCGCCACCCTTCCCGACGGCAAGAGTTACTTCTGGGTCGCGCGGACGGTGTCCCGCAACATCGGTGGCTACGGCAGCCCTGGCAAGACGTTCACCGTCGGTCTCGGCTGCGAATTGCGGCACGCGAAACGGCTGATCTATTCGACCGGCCTCGACCTCGACGACCGTGCCGCGGCCACCCCGATCGGCATGGGTTGCAAAGTCTGCGAACGCCCGGCCTGCCCGCAGCGCGCCTTCCCGACGATCGGCAAGCAGCTGACCGTGGACGAGAACACCAGCACCTTCGTCCCGTACCCGGCGGTGCCCAAGGCTCCTTGAGCGGTCTTGATCTCCCTGGCAGGGTTGCCGACGAGGGCCGCCGCCGGTGACGGCGGCCACCACACCGGGGAGAACCGAATGATCTTGGTGACCGGGGCAGGCGGGAACGTCGGCTCGGAACTGACCGGAATCCTCACCCGCGACGGGCATCCCGTCCGGGCGCTGGTCCGCACACCGCGGCCGCTGCCCGACGGCGTCGAAGGGGTGGCGGGCGACCTCAACGAGCCGGCCAGCCTGAAGCCCGCGCTGGCCGGGGTCCGGGCGGTCTTCCTGCTCGGCGGCTACGACGACCTGCCGGGCGCGCTCGCGGTGATGCGGGACGAGGGCGTCGAGCAGGTCACGCTGCTGTCGTCGCGGTCGGTCGTCGGCGGGCATTCCGGCAACGCCGTCGCGGGCATGCACAGGGCGGCCGAGGCGTCGGTGCGCGCGTCGGAGCTGGCCTGGACGTTCCTGCGGGCGAGTGGGTTCATGTCGAACACGCTGCGCTGGATTCCGGGGCTTCGCGCGGGCGATGTCGTCCGGGAACCCTTCGCGGAAGTGCCGGTGGCGACGATCGATCCGTACGACATCGCGGCCGTCGCGGCGGAATCCCTGACCACGCCGGGTCACGAAGGGCGGGCGTACGCGCTCACCGGTCCGGAGGCGCTCCTGCCCGCTGACAGGCTGCGCGTCCTGGGCGAACTCCTGGGCCGCGACCTGCGGCTGGAGCCGCTACCGGACACCGAAGGCGAGTTCGACGACTCCGAGGTGACCTCCACCGTTCAGGACCTCACCGGCCAGGCACCGCGCCCGTTCGCCACCTGGGCCCGGACCCACCTCGCCGCCTTCCGCTAGTCCCACTCTCTCCGCGTTTCGTCCTCTAGTTGCGGTAGTTGCGCGTGCAACTACCGCAACTAGAGGACGAAACGCGGCGTCACACGCCAGGCGGCGTCACACCAGGAAGTGGAAGAGCGGGCTGCCGGGTTCGACACGCTCCACCTGGAGGGGGCTCACGTCCAGCCGGTGCAGCAGGCCCTCCAGGTCGCCGGGCCGCGCGAGTTCGATGCCGATCAGCGCCGGGCCGGTCTCCCGGCTGTTGCGCTTCACGTACTCGAACCGCGTGATGTCGTCGTCCGGTCCGAGGACCTCGTCGAGGAACCGCCGCAGCGCGCCGGGCTCCTGCGGGAACCCCACCAGGAAGTAGTGCCTCAGTCCCTCGTGGATCAGGGACCGTTCGAGCACTTCGCCGTAGCGGCTGACGTCGTTGTTGCCGCCGGAGACGACGCACACCACGATCTGGCCGGGGTCGATCTTCACCGTCGTGCCCAAGGCCGCGGTCGCGAGCGCGCCCGCGGGTTCGGCGATCACGCCGTCGGACTGGTACATCGCGAGCATTTCCGTGCAGATCGCGCCCTCGGCGACGTCGGTGAGTTCGACGCCGCCGTCGCGGACCAGCGGATACGTCACCGAACCCGCCAGCGCGACCGCCGCACCGTCGACGAAGGTGTCGACGGCTTCGAGCCGCACCGGCTCGCCTGCCGCCAGCGCGGCGGCCATACAGGTCGCGCCAGCCGGTTCGACCCCGACGATCCGCATCTCCGGCGCGCGTTCCGCGGCCCACGCGGCGATCCCCGCGAGCAGGCCGCCCCCGCCGACCGGCACCACCATGACGTCCGGGATGAACCCGAGTTGCGCGACGACCTCCATCGCGACCGTGCCCTGTCCGGCGACCGTCTCCGGCGCGTCGAAGGCGGGGACCAGCGTCGCGCCGGTGCTCTCCGCGTCCTGCTTCGCGGCGGTGAAGGCGTCTTCGTAGGTCTCGCCGACGACGATGACCTCGATATGCGAGCCGCCCAGTGTCGCGATCCGTTCGCGCTTCTGCCGGGGAGTCGTACCGGGCACGTAGACCCGGCCGTTCGCGCCGAGACGACGGCACGCGTACGCGACACCCTGGGCGTGGTTGCCCGCGCTCGCGCAGACGACGCCGCGTTCCCGGTGCTCCGCGTCGAGCTGGACGATGAAGTTGTAGGCACCGCGGATCTTGTACGAGCGCACGGTCTGGAGGTCTTCGCGTTTGAGCCAGACCCGGGCGTCGACCCGCGCCGAGAGCCGCTCGTTCGGTTCGAGCGGCGTGCGGGTCACCACCCCGGCCAGTCGTTTCGCGGCCTCTTCGACCGTTCGGGCGCTCACCGTTTCGATCCCTTGCACGAATGCTGAATGTACTGACCACCCCGGGCCACGGCGGAGAGTGGTCCAGTGGCCAGTGCGCAGGATGTCGGTGGGCTGTGGTCCACTGGTCGCCATGGTGAGCAAGGTCGACGGAGTCCGGAGTCTCGATGCGTTGCGCGAGCTGGTCCACAGTGGCGCGGTGGCCGAGTACCAGCTCTTCTACGGCCACACCCCGCTCAAGAGCGGCCGGATCAACGCGGCCTGCCTGAGCCAGTGGTGGCACGCGCCGTTCGTCGCGGGCGGCGATCGGTACCCGACGGCCGAGCACTACATGATGGCGAGCAAGGCCGAACTGTTCGGCGATCTCGAGGCCGCGGAGGCCATCCGTCAGGCGCCGGATCCCAAGACCGCCAAGATCCTGGGCCGCGAGGTCTCCGGTTTCGACGCCGATCTGTGGGAGCGGCACCGCTTCGACATCGTCGTCGACGGGAACCTGGAGAAGTTCCGCCAGCACGCCGAACTGCTCGAGTTCCTGCTGAGCACCGGCGACAAGGTGATCGTCGAAGCGTCGAGGATGGACCTGATCTGGGGCAGCGGCGTGGCCCGCGACGACAAGAACGCCACCCGCCCCGACTACTGGCGCGGGCAGAACCTCCTGGGCTTCGCGCTCATGGAGGTCCGGGAACAGCTCCGCGGCTAGTTGTCCGCCCAATCACGCGAGTCGTCCGTCTGATCACGAATGCTGTCCGTCTGAGCACGGCCGGTGCGGTGGTACAAAACGGACGACACGCGTGATCAGACGGACAACACGCGTGATCGGACGGACGACACGCGGGTCAGGAGTCGACGCCCAGGGTCTTTTGCAGTGCCTTGTTCGCCTTACGCGCCATGTCCGCGACAGCCTCGCGACGCGCGGCGTCGGCGGCGTAGTCGTCCTGCCGGTTCCGCACCACGCGAGCCGGGGAGCCGACGGCGATCGAGTAGTCCGGGATGTCGCCCCGCACCACGGCGTGCGCGCCGAGGACGCAGCCGCGGCCGACCCGCGTGCCCTTGAGCACGGAGACCTTGGTGCCGATCCAGGTGTCCGGCCCGATCCGCACCGGCGACTTCACGATGCCCTGATCCTTGATCGGGACGGTGATGTCGGTGGTGACGTGGTCGAAGTCGCAGATGTACACCCAGTCCGCGACGAGGGTGGCCGCGCCGAGTTCGATGTCGAGGTAGCCGTTGAGCACGTTCTGGCGCCCGAACACGGCTTTGTCACCGATGCGCAGCGAACCCTCGTGGCAGCGGATCGCGTTGCCGTCACCGATGTGCACCCAGCGGCCGATTTCCAGCCGCCCGTAGCCGGGACGGCAGTGGATCTCGACGTCCTTGCCGAGGAACACCATGCCGCGCAGGATGATGTGCGGATGCGCGATCCGGAACTTCAGCAGCCGCCAGTACCGGACCAGGTACCAAGGCGTGTACGCGCGGTTTCGCAGCACCCAGCGCAGCGAATCCGCCGTCAGGAACTTCGCCTGCCTCGGGTCGCGGCGGGCCTGGCCCCAAGCGCGGAGCCTCGACAGTGCGGGCGCACCCCACATGGACGTCATACCGGTGACCGTAACCTGTGATCAGGCCGTCGACCGCAAAGGGGAGCACGCGCATGGGCACCAAGCTGATCATTGACACGGACCCGGGGGTCGACGACGCCTTCGCGCTGGCCCTGGCCGCGCGATCCGACGACGTCGACCTGCTGGGCGTGACGACGGTGTTCGGCAACGTCCCGCTGAGCCACACCACCGACAACGCCCGGCGCCTGCTGCGGCTCTTCGGCCGTGACGACGTGCCCGTCGCGGCCGGCGCGGCGCGTCCGCTGGTGTACGACAACGCCAAGCCCGCCGGGTTCGTCCACGGTCAAGACGGCCTGTCCGGCCACGCCGGAACGCTGCCGGAGGCGACGCGGCCGCTCGACGACCGCGGTGCCGTCCGCCTGCTGGTGGATCTGCTGGAAGCCGCCGACGAACCGGTGACCATCGCCCCGATCGGCCCGCTCACGAACATCGCGCTGCTGCTCGCGGCGCATCCGGGGATCCGCGAGAAGATCGGCCGCGTCGTCATCATGGGCGGCGGCGTGACCAAGGGGAACTCCACCACGGCCGCCGAGTTCAACGTCTGGAGCGACCCCGAGGCCGCGCGCCGGGTACTGGTCGACGAAGACATCCCGACGGTCCTGGTCCCGCTGGACATCACGCATCAGTGCACGGTCGACACCGGCTGGCTCGGCAAGCTGGCCGCGTCCGGCCCACTCGGCGCGGCACTCGAAGCGTTCACGCCCACCTACGTCGAGCACTACACCCCGATCCTCGGGTTCCCCGGAATGGTCATGCACGACGCGGTCGCGGTGGCCGAGGCGATCCGGCCGGGCACCCTCGACACCGAGTCGTACCCGGTGGACGTCGAGTGCGGCTTCGGCCCCGCGCGCGGGGCGACACTCGTAGACCGGCGAAGGCTGCGAAGTACCGATCCGCAAGCCGTGCCGGGCCGGACCATCGACGTCGCGCTGACCACCGACGTCGACGCCTTCCGCGACTTCGTGCTCGGCCGCATCGTCGGGGGGCTCTGATGGAAGAGAAGACTTCCCGCCGCCGCAGACTGCCGGTGATCATCGCCGCCGTCGTCGTCGCCGGTGCCGCCTTGGTCGCCGCCATCACGTTCGCCCCGAAGGACGAGCCGAAGACGGAAGCCGCCGCCGTCCAGTCGTCGGTGCCGCCCGCTCCGCCGACGTCGTCCGTGCCCGCGGAAGTCCCCAAGGAGCAGCCGAAGGTCCCGCAGCAGCAGGGACAGGAGTTCGACGCCTGGGTGTCGAAGACCAGCGGCTGGCTCGACATCCCGCTGCGGGCGATGACCGGCTACGCGAAGACCACCGTGGCGATGGGCAAGGAAGCGCCGGGTTGCCGTCTGTCGTGGGTGACACTGGCGGCGCTCGGGAAGATCGCCTCGGATCACGGCCGTGCCAAGGGTTCGAGCCTCGGCGACGCCGGGGTGATGACCGTGCCGCTCGGGACGGTCGAGGTCCGCGACTTCTACAACAAGGTCGTCTCGGTCCCGAACGCGAGCGGCCCGTTGCAGCTTTCGCCGTCGGCCTGGAACCAGTTCCAGGCCTCGGCGAGCGGCGGCAAGCCGGATCCGCAGAACATCGATGACGCCACCCTCACCGCCGCACGCGCGTTGTGCGCGGGCGGCCGCGACCTCGGCCAGGGCCAGACGTGGTGGAACGCGGTGAGCACCCTGCAACCGGCACCGATGATGATGCACCGCACGCTCGCCACCGTGAACGTCTACGGCACGGTCGGCCAGAACCCGCAGCCGCCGAACTCGGCGGCGCTGAGCGCGGTCAACTTCGCCATCGACAAGATCGGTCTCCCCTACGTCTGGGGCGGCAACGGCACCGGCGGTGGCGACCCCGGTTTCGACTGCTCCGGCCTGACGACGGCCGCGTACGCCAGCGCGGGCGTCCGGCTCAACCGCACCGCCCACACGCAGTACCACAGCGTGAACAAGGTGACCGATCCCCAGCTGGGCGACCTGATCTTCTACGGCGAGCCGAACACGAAGATCCACCACGTCGGGCTCTACATCGGGAACCAGCAGATGATCGACGCCCCGCAGACCGGGCAGGCGGTGCAGGTGCACACCTACCGGAAGCAGGGCGACGACTACGCCGGGGCAGGGCGCCCGACGGCCTGACTCCAAGAGCACGCGGTCTGGAACGACTTCGCCCGTCTGGGCAAGGGAATCACGAAGCCTGCGTCGCCTTCTTGAAGATCTCGAACACGGCCAGGTAGTTCTTTCCGCTGTAGCCCTCGGCGATCGCCCGTTCGGCGATCTCCTTCATCAGTCGCGGCTGGTCGGAGTGGACGCCTTGTTCCACGCATGCCCGGGTGATGTGCTCCAGCGCGTTCAGGTTCATTTCCATCGTGCCGAGGTCGCCGGGGTAGTTGCCCTTGTCCAGGTCGGGCGCCTGCTCGGCCAGGGTCGAGTCCACCACCGATGGCATGAACCAGCCCAGCGCGAGTTCGGCGAACTCGACCGCCGAGACGTTCGCCGAGCCGACCAGCGCGGTGGCGTGCAGGAAGCCGTTCATGGTCGC
The DNA here is from genome assembly GCF_001953865.1 of Amycolatopsis coloradensis. Classification (GTDB taxonomy): domain Bacteria; phylum Actinomycetota; class Actinomycetes; order Mycobacteriales; family Pseudonocardiaceae; genus Amycolatopsis; species Amycolatopsis coloradensis. The sequence continues at coordinate 276,157 of NZ_MQUQ01000010.1, read as the reverse complement.
GTACATCATGTCGAGCAGTGCCGCGTTGTACAGCACCGCCAGGCCGGGGTCGGAGCCGAGGAACCGCGGGTCCCCCATGCTCGCCAGCGCCACCCCGGCCTTGTCGAAGACATCCCGCGAACCGCTGTACAGGAAGACGGACTCGGGGTGCCCGACGAGCGGCGGCGGCACCATGATCGCACCGTCGAGGTACTCCGCCCCACGCTCGGCCGCCCAGTCGAGCGCGCCGCGCGCCTCGGTCGGCGTGCCGGAGTTGAGGTTCACCAGGACGCGGCCTTTCAGGGCGTCACCGGCCGAGTCGAAGATCCCGAAGGTGGTCTCGTAGTCCTTGAGGCAGATGATCGTGACAGGGCTCGCGGACACCGCGTCGGCGACGGTCGCCGCGAGGCTGGCGCCCTTGGTGACGAGATCCTCGGCTCTGCCTGGAGTGCGGTTCCACACCGTCAAAGGGTGCCCCTGCTTCAGAAGCGCCTCGGCGAGGGCCGTGCCCATGGGGCCGAGGCCGATGACGGTGACGGGGTTGCTGTGCGGGCTGGTGATTTGCGGTGTCTCCATGAGCGAGACGTTAGAGTCTCACATCGATGTGAGAGTCAACTCGGAGAGGTGTGGTAATCGGCACGTGCGTATCGGAGCTTTGTCCCAGCGGACCGGGGTCAGCGTCCGGCTGTTGCGCTACTACGAGGAGCAGGGCCTGCTGACGCCGTACCGTCGCCCCAGCGGATATCGCGAGTACCACGAAGAGGATGTGCGTACCGTTCGGCACATCCGCACGCTGCTGGCCGCCGGCCTCAATACCCACACGATCGCCGAGTTGCTGCCCTGCATGGTCGACGAAGGCCAGGGGTTGGCCCCGGCTTGCCCCGACATGCTTCCCGACCTGTACCGCGAACGTGAACGGATCGACAGCGCGGTGGCCGATCTCGCGGCCGCGCGCGCCGTGTTGGACACCATCATCGCGGCCACGCCGCCGCACGACAGCGTCGAGCCGGACGCCTGCCTCGCGATGACGACCGGTGCCACGCCATCGTGACGGGCGGCTGAGCAGCGGTTAGCGGCCGAATTCGAGAGCGAAACCGGCACTCGGCTACCACGGAGAGCCAGCGGCGGATGCGGAGCAGTTCCTGGGGCCGGTCCAGCGGAATGATGTGGCCGCAATCCTGGACGACGTGACCGGCGAGGTCGTCGGCGACGCCCAAGCCGATTCCGCGGGGTGAGGCCGAAAGGCTCCGGCAAAGTCGCACAACTGACGTGAGTGGCGTTTCGGCTCGCTCGGAACTCGCGGTCCGTGAAGGACTCCTTGAGGGACCCAGAGTCCTTCACGGACTTGGAACACTTGCCGGGATCAGCCGAACCAGCGCGCGAGGTGCTCGTCCAGGTCCCGCTGGTCGTCACCGATCCAGGCGACGTGGCCGTCAGGACGAAGCAGGACGCACGGGACGTCCAGCCCCGCGGTGGGATCCGCGACGTGATCGACCCGATCCGACCAGCCGCCGGTGGTCAGGCGTTCGGTGCGGTCCAGCAGCAGACCGCGGCCGTGGCGCAGCAAGTCGTAGAGCCTGCCTTGTTTCACGTCGATGTCGCGCAGGCGGCGGCCGAGCAGGTCGGGACCTTCGCCGAAGTCGTACCGGATGTCGATGGCGGTGATCTTCTCGATCAGGTAGCGGTTCACCTCGGTGAAGTCCATCAACTCGGTGAGCAGCCTGCGCACGGCCCGCGGGCCCGGTTCGGGGGACGAAAGCTCCATCTGGGCGCGGGTGTTGTCCAGTACGTCCGCGGCGACGGGATGGCGTTCGGCCTGGTAGGTGTCCAGCAGTGTTTCCGGGGCCCAGCCACGGATCCGGGCGGCCAGTTTCCAGCCGAGGTTGAAGGCGTCCTGCACGCCGAGGTTGAGGCCCTGTCCCCCGGTGGGTGGATGGATGTGCGCCGCGTCGCCCGCCAGCAGCACCCGCCCGACCCGATAACTTTCAGCCAGCCGGGTGGCGTCCCCGAAGCGGGACAACCAGCGCGGGGAATGCACACCGAAATCGGTTCCGGCGATGGCACGCAGCTCTTGTTCGAAATCTCCGAGGGTGGGCGATTCCGCGCGATCACTGACTCCTGATGCGGGAACGACGACGCTGTAGACCTTTTCGCCGACGGGCCGGAGCCAGAATGATTTATGGATCCCGCCGAGTTCGGCCATCTTGGCGGCGATCTCCTCCCGCGACGCCTTCACTTCCATCTCGCCCATGAGCGTCTCGGTCCGTGAGGGCTCGCCGGGGAAGCCGACGCCGAGCAGTTTGCGCACCGTACTGCGTGCGCCGTCGCAGCCGACGAGATAGCGCGTCCGCAGCTGTTCGCCGTCGGCCAGCTCGACGGTCACCCCGTCGTCGTCCTGCTCGAAACCAGCCACCGCGCGACCGCGCCGGACCTCCGCGCCCAGCTGGATCGCGTGCTCTTCGAGAAGGCGGACGATGACCGGCTGCGGGATGCCCAGCAGGTAGGCGTGCGCGGAATCCAGGCCCTCGGGCGCGGGTTTGGCGATGGCGGCGAAGAAACCGGCCGCCGGACGCTGTCTTCCGTGTTCACGAACGCGTTCCAGCAGCCCGCGCATCGCCAGCAGTTCGAGGCTGCGGATGTGCAGCCCGACTATGCGGGCGAACGAGACGGGCTCGGTTTCCTTCTCCAGTACGAGTACGCGCACATCGTGCAGCCGCAGTTCGGCGGCCAGCGTCGCGCCTGCCGGCCCGCAGCCGGCGATGATCACGTCGAAATTCGGTGAATCCACAGGTGTGCCTTTCGGGAGTGCCTTGATGGCGCTCCCGGCGACACCTCGGTCAGCCGCCCTGCCGTGACAAAACGGGGAGCACCCACAGCGATACAGCGTTCATGGGTCTCACCTCCTCGGGCGGTGTCACGGTCCACCGCAAGGTACAAGGACGGGCCTCCTCCGTCCACTCCTTTCCGGCGGAAAGGAGTGGACGTCGGGTCAGACCCACCTCTGGTCGCTGTGCAGGTGGCAGTCCCAGAGCACCAACTTGTCGTGGGATTACTGGCCGCGTTGCGGATGGGGCGGCTGTCGACGGCGCTCCGCCGGGAGCGTGACACCGATCGTCAACGCCAGCGCCTCTATCGTTCGGGAATTCCACGCATGAAGGCCATCGTCACCGGATCACCGCCCTTGAGGACCCGCCGACCGGGCAGCACAAAGGGCGGCTCCGCTCACTCGGCGTCGAACAAGGCGGCCAGCCGCGGAGGGACGTCGTCGCCGAACAGAGTCTCGAGAAGGAATTCCTCGTCGACGGGGGTTTCCCAGCGGGTGAACATGGCCTGCTCGTATTCGGTGAGGGCTGCCTCGACGTCGCCGGGGTGCGCGGCGAGGGCCTTGCCGAGTTCCGCGCCGTCCAGCATGGCGAGGTTGGCGCCTTCGCCGTTCGGCGCCCCGAGGTGGGCGGCGTCGCCGACGAGGGTCGTCCCCGGCACCCGGCCCCACCGGCCGGCAGGCAGGGCGAAGAAGGGCCGGTGGATCGGCGCGACGTCGCTTTCGGTGATCAGCGCGGTGAGTTCCGGGGCCCAGCCGTCGAACTCGCGCGCGATCCGCGCGGTGGCCGCGGCGGTGTCGGTGAAGTCGATGGCCGCGAACCAGTCCAGCGGTTCGGTGACCTCCGTGTAGGTGTGCAGGGTGCCGCCCCGTTCGCGGTGCGCGTTGATGCTCCTGCCTGGCGTGGACCCGTTCCCGAACATCGATCCGCCGCCGACCGCCTTCGCCGCGGCGGCGTGCCGGGTGTCGGCGTCGTACAGGTAGGTCTCGACAATGGACGCGCCGGTGTATTCGGGAGTGGCGGCGGTGAGCAGCGGCCGGATCCGCGACCACGCGCCGTCAGCGCCGACCAGGAGATCGGCGACGACGGTGGCGCCGTCCGCGAACGTCACCTCGTGGCGCCCGTCGTCGAGTGTCCTGGCGTCGACGGCCCTGCGGCCCCACTGGACGGTGCCGTCCGGGAGCGAGTCGAGCAACATCTGCCGCAGCTCACCACGGTAGACCTCGGGACGGCCACCCGTGCCGTCGTCGCCCTTCTCGAACAGAACGGTCCCGTCCCGGTAGAGGACCCGCAGCGCCTGATGGCCCTCCAGGACGAGGCCGCGGAACTCCTCCATCAATCCGGCCGCCTCGACGGCGAGCTGGCCGTTGTAGTCGTGGATGTCGAGCAGCCCGCCCTGCGCCCGCGCCATCGGCGACTCCTCCCCTTCGTAGACCGTGGACGGGATCCCGTTGACGTGCAGGACGCGGGCGAGAGTGAGGCCGCCGAGCCCGGCGCCGATGATCGAGACAGTGGTGTTCATGGTGACTCCTCGGAAGTTCGCGACTGGAATGACATTCCAGAGACTGTCCCGAGCCACTGGCAGCCGGCGCACACGGCGCTGGCACCGGCCTGACACGCCCTGTCAGCCGAGGAACTCGATCTCGTCGTACCCGGCCCAACCAGGGTCGCCGGTTTTGGCGAACGCGATCCACGCGCCGTGCACCCTGGTCGCGAGACCGTCCGGGGCGGGGCTGGGTCCGAGCAGGCCGGTGTCCCCGTGCAGCCACGGCTCGTCGGCGACGTCGAAAACGAACGGCAGCTCGACGGTGTGCGCGGCGCCGAGCCACCCGTCCCGCGCCGTCGACCGGTGCCCGAACGAATAGACGTGGGTGCGGCCGCCCGAGATCCGCGCGTGGGCCCGCGCCAGGCGCGCGGTACCGGCCTCGAACAGGGTTTTCCCGAGCACTTCGGCTTCTTCTTTCGTTGCGGTGTAAAGGTTTCCTTCCTCGGTGTTGGTGCCGATGAGCAGCTCGACGTCGCCCGCCGGACCGTCGGCGAGAGCGTCGGCCGGCTGGACCGGGAGCACCAGGCTGAACGGGCTCAGCCCGGCCAGCGGGTCCGTCGCGGTCTCCGTCCGGAGATCGAGGGCTGCCAGCGCGGGCAGGATCTCCAGGAACCGCTCGTCCGGGATCGCGCCGAACGCCTCGGCGGTCGGGTCCACGCCCAGCGCGGACGCCGCCGCGACGGTGACCCGGCGTGCCTGCTCCCGGGTGAAGGCTCCGGTCCCGTTGCCGCTCTGGACGATCGCCCGCCGGAACAGTCCCTTGGCCTTGGGCGCCGCCAGCAGTGCTCCGGTGAGCGTGGCGCCCGCGGACTGCCCGAAGACGGTGACGTTGCCCGGGTCTCCCCCGAACGCCGCGATCGTCTCGCGTACCCAGCCGAGCGCGGCGAGTACGTCGAGCAGCCCCCGGTTGGCAGGCGCGCCGTCCAGGTCGAGGAAGCCGGGGACGCCGAGGCGGTAGTTCACCGTCACCAGGACGACGCCGTCGCGGGCGAACGCCCTTCCGTCGTAGAGCGCGGCGCGGGTCGAGCCGGTGACGAATCCGCCACCGTGCACGAAGACCATGACGGGGCGCCTGCCGTCGTCCGCGGCGGGCGTGCGGACGTCGACGGTCAGGTATTCCTCGCCCCGGACCCAGCCCGGTCCGAAGTACGGCGTCATGTCGAGACCGCCGAAGTCGCGGACCGGCTGAGGAGCCGTCGGCGACGGCTGGGTCCCGTCGCGGACGCCCGACCAGCCCGGACGCGGTTCGGGGTGGGCGAAGCGCCCGGCACCGATCGGGGCCGCCGCGTACGGGATCGCGCGGTAAAGCTCACCGAAGGAGTCGCGGAGGCCGCGTACGGCGCCCGCCGGGATTTCTACTCGTGGAGACACGGAAACTCCATTCAGGACAGGCGGGAGAAGCCTGCCCACTCCTTGATCGCGAACTTCGGGCCCCTGCGTTCGACCCGCACGGCGCCCTGGGCCCCGAAGTGCGCCGGGAAGACGAGCGCGTTGTGGTCGGCGGCGCGGCCGAGCACCTGCTGCCGGGTCGCCCTGGATTCGGCCGGGTCCTCGCAGAAGGCGGAGTTGGTGTCCGGCTCCACGATCTGCAGCGCGGAGTGCGCGAGGTCGCCGACGAACACCGCGTGCTCGCCACCCGATTCCAGGGTGAGCACGGACGAGCCGGGGGTGTGGCCGGCGGCGAGGTCGAGCCGCAGGTTCCGGTCGATCCGGTGCGTGCCGTCCCACAGCCGGGCCAGGCCCGCCTCGCGGACCGGCGCGACGCTGTCTTCGAAAACGTTCTGGTTGCCCCGGCCCAGCACGGACTTGTGCTCGTTGGCCGGATCCCAGAACTCGAAGTCCCGCTTCGGCATCAGGTAGGTGGCGTTGGGGAAGGTCGGCACCCAGTGGCGGCCGTCGAGCCGGGTGTTCCAGCCGACGTGGTCGATGTGCAGGTGGGTGTTGACCACGACGTCGACGTCTTCGGGCCGCACACCGGCGGCCGCGAGGTTGTCGAGGTAAGGGGTGTCGAGACGGTTCCACACCGCCGCGTACGGCCGGTCCTTGTGGTTGCCGACGCCGGTGTCGACGAGGATCGTGCGTCCTTCGCTGCGCAGGAGCCAGGACTGGATCGCCGAGTGGCACTCGTCCGTCTCGGGATTCCAGAAGTCGGGCGCCAGCCAGCCGCGGTGCTCGTCCCACGAGCCTTCGGGGCTTTCCGGCAGGAACTCGGCCGGTGTCATCTCGACCGAACCGTAGAACTCTTTGACACGGGTGACCGTGACGTCGCCGATGGTGATCTCATCCATGTGACCGAGCCTGGCGACGCGGGCGAGCGGGGACCACGCCCCGGTTGTCCTACCACTGGCGGGGTGTGGCTGAGGCGGGCAGCGGCGGCGGATACTCGGATCATGGACGGACCTGGACCGCTCGGCGACTTCCTTCGGGCGCGGCGGGCGCGGTTGCGACCGGAGGACGTCGGCCTGCGCGACTTCGGGCCGCGCCGCCGGGTCGCCGGGTTGCGGCGCGAGGAACTCGCCCAGCTCGCGGGCGTCAGCGTCTCGTACTACACGCGGCTGGAGCAGGGCATGTCCCGCGGCGCCTCGGCCGAAGTGCTCGACGCCATCGCCCGCGCGCTGCTGCTCGACGATCACGAACGCGACCACCTCGGCCGCCTCGCCGGCATCGCCCGCCACAAGCCACGGGCACGCCGCCCTCGCCCGGAGAAGCTCCACGACGAGACGCGGGATCTCCTGCGCGCCGTCGAGGCCCCCGCGCTGGTGCTCGGCCGCCGCTCGGACGTCCTGGCGTGGAACAGCCTCGGACACGCCCTGCTGGCCGGTCATCTGGACTTCCACGCCCCGGAGGATCCGGCGCGACGGCCGAACATCGGCCGGATGCTGTTCCTAGACCCGCACAACCGCGAGCTCTACGTGGACTGGAAGCGGAAGATCCGCGCGGTGGTCGGGAATCTGCGGATCACCGTCGGCAGGCATCCCGACGATCCGCTGCTCGCGGAGCTGATCGGCGAGCTGACGATGAAAAGCCCGGAGTTCGTCGCGCTCTGGGGCGACCACCGCGTGCAGCCCTGCGACGCCGCGGCCTACGAGTTGCACCATCCCGTCGTCGGCACGGTGACGGTGACCCAGCAGACCCTGTCGATCGCCCGCTCACCGGATCAGCTGCTGATCGTGTGCACGACGACGGCCGGCTCCACCGACGCGCGGGCCCTCGAGTTGCTCCGGCAGGCGGGTTCAGGCCTTGTCGTGCACGGTGATCGTGTAGCCGTCCGGGTCGGAGAGGGCGAACGTGCGGCCGAACGGCCCGTCGAACGGTTCCGTGACGATGGGGACGTCCGCCGCGACCAGCCGGTCGTGTAGCGCCTGCGCGTCGTCGGCGTGCAGCCACAGCGCCACGCCTGCCCCCGGCTGCGGGGAGATGGCGTCCAGGTCCATCCCCGGCACGGGTTCCCGCACCGCGAACGGGATCGTCGCGGTGCCGAAGACCACCGCGTGGGGCGGGGCGACGGGCAGCCTGCGCAGCCCGAGGTGGGTCTCGTAGAACCCGGCCGCGCGATCGAGGTCGCGGACTTGCAGCGAGAAGAAGTCGGGTCCGGTCACGGTCATTTCGTCCTCCATGAATGTCAGTGTGTTGACATCGACAAGGTATGTCATGATGCTGACATGAGTCAAGGCGAGACGGTCGGCCCGCTGGACCTGGCGGTGGGGTACATGCTCAAACGTGCGGCGACGGCGCTTCGCGCGGCCATGGAGACTGCCTTGCGTCCCCTCGAACTCACCGTGCCGCAGTACTCCTGCCTCGAAGTGCTTTCGCAACGGCCGGGACTGTCCAACGCGGAACTCGCGCGAGCCGTGTTCGTCACGCGGCAGTCGATGAACCTGGTGCTGCGCGGATTGCAGGACCGCGGACTGGTCACCCGCCCGGCGACCGCGCCACAGGGCCGCGCCCTGCCCAGCACGCTCACCCCCGCAGGCCGCGCCCAGCTCCGCACCGCCAGCGGTCTCGTGCGCGCGGTCGAGAAGCGCATGCTCGAACCTTTCACCTCGGCCCAGCAGGACCGGCTACTGGCCGACCTCGTCGCCTGCGCCGACGCCCTCACACCCCCCGACGACGCGTGATCGCCGTCCCATCACGCGTGATCGCCGTCCAAGCACGCGTGATCGCCATTCAGGCACAGGCCGGACGGCTCAGGACCTCGTGCTCACCAGCGTCTCCGGCTTGAACGCGTACACGGCGTCGTCCTGGACGAGCACGTGCCACTCCCCGCAGACCTTGTCGGTCCGGCCTTCCTGACCCCGCGGCCACCACTGGGCGACGAGCGTGGCCGCCCGCGTCGCGGCAGGACCCGGCACGCATTCGGCGGGCAGTGTCCCGCCGGTGAACCGCAAGAGCCGCTCCGAACCCGTGGTCCGGATGACCTCCGTGATCGACACGGCCCGGTCCGGCACCCAGTCCGGCACCCGCGCGTCCTTGTCCCGCTTGCCTTCCACGCCGGTCGAGTAGCCGACCGTCTTGACGTGACCGTTCGCCCGTTCGGTCAGTCCCTCTTTGAGACCGCATCCGGTCAGGGCGAAGGTGGCCGTCGCCGCGGTCAGCGCCGCGGCCGTGATCTTCCTGTTCATACGATCGAGTCAACCTCGCGAAAGCCTCCGGGGGATCGGACTTTCGGTCCGGCCGGGGCGGCCATCCGGCCGATCTTCACGACGGATAACCGCCAGCGCCCGTACTCGTCACGCACAAGAGTGATCACCATGACCCGGTCACCAGCTGCCCTGTCCGTCCTCGAAGGCATGTACGCGGCGGAAGCCGACTACTTCGCCGCGGGCGGGCCCGGCAAGTCGTCCTTCGCGCCGCTCGCGCCGTTCTTCTCCCCCGATGTGGTGCTGCACCAGGCGAAAGGTCTGCCGTACGGCGGAATCTGGCGCGGCCACGAGGGCATGGAGCGGTTCTTCCTCGCCATGAGCGGCACTTGGGACGTCTTCGACATGGTGGAGCAGAGCTTCCTGAGCGAGACCAGCCCGCTGGTCGTCCTGACCCACGTGCACGTCCGGGCCAGGGCCACCGGCCGCGAGCTGGACTTCCCGATCCTGCAGACGATCACCGTCGAGGACGGGCGCATCACCGAGGTGCGGCCGTTCTACTGGGACACCGCGGCGATCGCGGCGGCCTGCACGAACTACCATTCCGCGGATGACCGCCTACCACGATCTTGACGTGTTCGAGGAAGCCGCTTCCCTGCCGGAGCGGCAGCAGAAGATCCTGCTGACCATCCGCGAATGGGTGGTGGAGCACGGGTACTCGCCGAGCACGCGTGAGATCGGCGAAGCGGTCGGGCTGCGGTCGACGTCCTCGGTGTCGAAACATCTCGCCGCCTTGGAGGAGAAGGGTTTCCTCCGTCGCAGCAGCTCGATTTCCCGCCCGATAGACGTCCGCGCGTTCCTGCACGGCACCACGTCGCGAAAATCCACAGAGGACTCCGTGCCGGTCCCCGTCGTCGGTGACATCGCCGCGGGAACGCCGATCTCGGCCGTCGAGCACGTCGACGACGTGATGACCCTTCCGCGGGAACTTACCGGGCGGGGCAACGTCTTCGGGCTGCGCGTGCGCGGCGACTCGATGATCGACGCGGCGATCTGCGACGGCGACATCGTCGTGGTGAAGCAGCAGCAGGAGGCGCACTCCGGCCAGATCGTCGCCGCGATGATCGACGAGGAGGCCACCGTCAAGGTGTACCGCCGCCGCGACGGCCACGTGTACCTCGAACCGCGCAACCCCGCCTACGACGTCATCGACGGGGACCGCGCGGCCGTGCTGGGCGTCGTGGTTTCGGTGCTGCGCAGCGTCTGAGGAGTTTCTGTCGGTGGGCCGGGGTACCTTCCGGCCCATGTACGAAATCGACTTCGTCGAGTTCCCGTCGAGTTCGGCCGCGGGCTCCAGCGGCTTCTTCGAGAAGGCCTTCGGCTGGACAGCGACGGCCTACGGCCCCACATACGCCGACGTCCGGAGTGGCGGGGTGGTCTCGTTGGGTTTCCAGGAGGACACCCCGCGGCAGACCGCCGCGCCGCTGGTGACGATCCGCACCGACGACCTCGCGCGGGCGAGGGGTTCCGTCGAGGCCGCGGGCGGAGTCGTCACGGTCGAGCCGTTCTCGTTCCCCGGCGGGCGCCGGTTCCACTTCCGCGAGCCCGGCGGCGCCGAACTCGCGGTGTGGTCCCCGGACGCCTGACATCAGGCGGCGAATCCGAGCACCAGGGAGGCGGCGACAGGCGCCAGGTACATCAGCGGGAACGCGACGTGTGACGGCCAGTGCGCGCGGAGCACGGTGATCACGGCGCCGGCGAAGTAGAGCACCAAGCCGATTCCGGCCGCGACGCCGATCGCGGGCAGCCACAGGCCCGCGATCAGGCCGAGCGCGCCCGCGGCCTTGGCGACGCCGAGCCAGTTCCACCACGCGTGGGGGACGCCGTAGTCGGCCAGCGGCTGCACGACCCACTTGGCGCGGAAGAAGATCGAGGCGGCCGAGAAAGCGGCCATGAACGCTCCGACGCTGGTGACGATGACGTAAGCAGTGGACATTTCGGTTTCTCCCTAAGGTTCGCGCTGGTTCTGCTTCTCGGTGGTTCGCGGGGTTGACCCCGGCCACCGAACCGATGTGACAGCGCGGCGCGTGAAGCCCGTCACAACCAGCGTCGGCAAGTTTTAGAGCAAGCGCTCTGTTATTCTCGCCGCATGGCCCGCCCCCGCGTGCACGACCTGGATCGGCTGCTCGACGCGGCCGAACGCCTCGTCGCCGACGTGGGGCCGCGCGGCGTCACCGTCCGGTCCCTCGCGGCCGCCGCGGAAGTCCCCAACGGCACGATCTATCACGCCTTCGGCTCGCTCGGCGCGTTACTGGCCCGCGTCTGGCTCCGCGCGGCGAGCGACTTCCTCGACCTCCAGACCGAGCTGGCCGACCAGGAGGTGGACCCGGTCGCGGCGACCATCGCCGCGGCCGACGCGCCCGCCGCCTTCGCCGCCCGAAGGCCGGAGGCGGCCCGGCTGCTCATCACCGTCAAGAAGGAGCACCTGCTCGGCCCGCGGGTCCCCGAAGACCTCGCCGGCGCTGTCGTGGCGCTCGACAAACGACTGGTCACGCTTCTGGTCAGGCTCGCCGGCCGCCTTTGGGGCAGGCGGGACGCCCGGGCCGTCGAAATACTCACGACCTGTGTGGTCGATCTGCCGACCGCCTTGTTCCTTCGACCGTTCACCGAGGGCGGGCCGATCTCCGAAGACACACGTGGCAGGCTCTCCGCCGCGGTCCGCGCCGTTCTCCTGCTCCCACCCCCACGAAAGGACTGACAAATGCCGACTCTGCGCTACGACGCCCCGGTGTTCCTGCTGGACCTCGGCGACGACGAGAACCGCTTCTCGCCGTCCTGGCTGCGAACCGTCCATTCCCTGCTGGACACCGTCGTCGCGCATCCGGATCCCGCGGTGCTGGTCACCGTCGGCTCCGGGAAGTTCTATTCGAACGGCCTCGACCTCGATTGGCTCACCAGCAACGCCGCCCAGGCCGCGGAGTACGTCGGTGACGTCCACGAACTGCTGGCCCGTGTGCTCACCCTCGGCGTGCACACGGTCGCCGCGATCAACGGGCACGCCTTCGGTGCCGGGGCGATGTTCGCGATGGCGCACGACTTCCGGGTGATGCGCGCCGACCGCGGGTACTTCTGCTTCCCCGAGGCGGACATCAACATCCCCTTCACGCGGGGGATGGCGGGGCTGATCCAGGGCAAGATCACCCCCGCGGCCGCCATCGCGTCGATGACCACGGGACGCCGGTTCGGCGGCACGGACGCGCGGGATCTGGGTCTCGTGGACGCCGTCGCCGAGAAACCCGCGCTGATCGAGTACGCCGCCGACCTCGTCCGCCCGCTGGCCGGGAAGGACCGCGGCACGCTTTCCGCGATCAAGATGACGATGTTCACCCCCGCCGTCACGGCACTTCGCGGCGACTGAGTGCACAATCATCGATTGTGAGCGAAGATATACTGCGCGCCGACGACCCGGACGTCGCCGAAGCCCGTAACGGGGACGACGCGGCGTTCAACCGCCTGGTGGAGCCGTTGCGCCGCGAGTTGCACGCCCACTGTTACCGCATGCTCGGCTCGACCCACGACGCCGACGACGCCTTGCAGGACGCGCTCCTGCGGGTCTGGCGGGGGCTGGAGCGGTTCGAGGGGCGCAGCTCGATGCGCACCTGGCTCTACACCGTCGCCACCCGCACCTGCCTCGACACCGCCGCCGCGCGCGGCAAGCGGGCCCTGCCGATGGACCTCGGCCCGTCGAGCGAGCGGGCCGTGCTCGAACACGCCCCGGTGACCGAGGTCGCGTGGCTCGGCCCGTATCCCGACGGGAGCCTCGGCCGGGGCCCGGCGGGGCCCGACACCCGGTACGAGCAGCGTGAGGCCGTCGAGCTGGCGTTCGTCGCGGCGTTGCAGCACCTGCCGGGCAATCAGCGGGCGGCGCTGCTGCTCTTTGACGTCCTCGGCTTCTCCGCCGCCGAGATCGCGTCCACCATGGACACTTCGGTCGCGGCGGTGAACAGCGCGCTGCAACGCGCGCGGGCGATCGTGGCCGAGAAGGTCCCGTCGCCGAGCCAGCAGCGGACACTGCGGAAACTCGAAGACGCGCGGGTCCGCGAGATCGCCGCGGACTTCGCCTCCGCCTTGGACCGGGGCGACGCGGACGCGCTCGTGGCGTTGCTGACCGAGGACGTCACCTGGTCCATGCCGCCGCTCGCCCACTGGTACCGCGGCATCGAGGCCGTCTCCGACTTCGCCGTCGAGGTCCCGATCAGCCGGTGCCCCAGCTGGCGCAACGAGATCATCACCGCCAACGGCCAGCCCGCCGTCGCCTGCTACGTCGGTGAATCGGCCGACGTCGAGCACCACGCGTGGTCGCTCAACGTGCTGTCCCTCCGTGACGAGCGGATCTCCGCGATCACCTCGTTCCTCGATCCGGCCCTGTTCGCGCGCTTCGGCCTCCCCCCGACGAAACCCTGACCAGACTCGCCTTCTTCTTGGCATGATCCTCGTACGTGAGTATCGATGAGCGCGCCGGAATAAGCAGGCGGAGACGCACGATGGGGGCCGGGGCGGCGGTGGCGACAGGGGCCGGGCTCGCCCTCCAGTCACGGTTGACCGGTGAACTGGGCACGCGCCTCGGCGACGGGGTGACGGCGTCGCTGATTTCGACGTCGATCGGAATGTTCTTGCTGCTGACCCTCGTGCCCGCGCTCCCGGCCGGAAGACGCGGGACACGGATGCTGTTCTCGGCTCTGCGGAACGGCGGCCTGCGGCCGTGGCACTGCGCCGGCGGGGTGTGCGGCGCGCTGTTCGTCGCGGGGCAAGGTATCAGCGTCGGCGCGCTCGGCGTCGCGGTGTTCACGGTGGCCGTCGTGGGCGGCACCGCCGTCGGCAGCCTCGCCGTCGACCACCGGGGGCTCGGGCCGGCCGGGCACCAGCCGATCACCGCCGTCCGCGTCGGCTGCGCGATGGCCTGTGTCGCGGCCGTCGCCCTCGCGGGTTTCGACCGGATGAGCGGCGCGGTATCGCCGGTTCTGCTGCTCCTGCCGGTCTTGGCGGGCGCGGGGATCGCTCTCCAGTCGGCGGTCAACGGACGGGTGGCGGCCGCCACCGGCTCGCCGTGGCCCGCGACGCTGCTGAACTTCGTGGTCGCCGCGATCACCCTGAGCGTGGTGCTGCTGGTGGAACTGGCCTTGGGCGGTGGCCCGGCCGGGGCGCTCCCGGCCGAACCACGGCTCTACCTCGCCGGACTACTCGGCGTCGCCGCCATCACGGTGGCGACGCTGGTCGTCCGGTACCTCGGGGTGCTGGTGTTCGGGCTGGCCGGGGTCGCGGGTCAGCTGCTGGGCGCGGTGGTGATCGACCTGGTGGCGCCCGGTCCGCGTCCCACGGCGCTGACCTGGATCGGCGCCGCGCTCACCCTCGCCGCCGTCATGCTCGTCGCGCGCTCCGGTGCGGTGACAAGGAGTGGCCGGGGTTGAGCTTGCGGCCGAGGCGGTCGGCCTTCGGCCACCGGACGTCGGTCGCCCAGCGCGCCTTCTCGAACAGCCAGATCAGCCGCGCGGAGATGTCGAGCTGGCCACGGCGGACGCCGTGCCGGGCGCCGGTGGGGTCGGCGTGGTGGGAGTTGTGCCAGGATTCGCCCATCGAGGCGATGGCGAGCGGCCAGAAGTTCGCGGACTTGTCGCGGGCGGCGAACGGGCGGTCACCGATCAGGTGACAGAGCGAGTTCACCGACCACGTGACGTGGTGCAGCAGCGCGACGCGGACCAGGCTCGCCCAGAAGAACGCGGTCAGCGCTCCCCACCAGGACATCGTGATCAGGCCGCCGAGTACGGCGGGCGCGAGCAGCGTGACGACGGTGAGCACCGGGAACAGCTTGTCGATCCGGGCGATGTCGCGATCGGCGAGCAGGTCGGGCGCGAAACGCTGCGCGTTGGTCTTCTCGCGGTCGAACAGCCAGCCCATGTGGGCGTGCCAGAACCCGCGGGCCAGCGCGGCCGGGCCGGTGCCGAAGCGCCAAGGGGAGTGCGGGTCGCCTTCACGGTCGGAGAAGGCGTGGTGGCGCCGGTGGTCGGCCACCCAGCCGATGACCGGGCCCTGCATGGCCATGCTGCCGGTGACCGCGAGCGCGATCCGCAGGCCGCGATTGGCCTTGAAGGCGCCGTGGGTGAAGTAGCGGTGGAACCCGACGGTCACGCCGAGTCCGGTCAGGAAGTAGAACCCGGCGGCCAGGCCGAGGTCCACCCAGCCGAGTCCCCAACCCCAGGCGAAGGGGACGGAGGCGGCGAGTGCCAGCAGTGGCACCACCGCGAACAGTTTGACGAGAAAGTTTTCGGTGTTGGACTGCTCCCCGGACAACAGCGGCTGCGGCTGCTGCCGCTCTTCGCTGTCCGGGCGTCTTAGAACTGAAGTCATTTTGTTGTCTCTTGTCGATGGCCAGGGCATGTTTCACGCCACGGCGCACGAAAGGCGTCGCGACGAATTCTGCGCGAGCGTGCTTGGACAACACGACACCCAAAACGTTGATCTATCCCGTTCAACGAACGGCGTCGGCCGAAGGTTCCGGTGCGGGATAAGAGGGTTCGCGAAAAAGATCCATGTATCGCTCTCCTTGGGGAGTCGCGTGATCGTGCCGCTCGACCTGGGCGTCGAGCGGGTGGCTGAACAGCGCACTGTCCGTGCTGTGAGTTTTAACGGTAAGACCTTTCGAGGGGGACCGCTCGTTGGCGGTCTTCGGCGAGGCCGGGGGCGTTTTCCACCCGCCTCGCGCTGGAGCGGCGTTACGCCGAGAGGGCGTCGCCACTGCCAATGATACACGCCCCGGGGCCGAAACCCCAGGGCGCCGCCTCCACTCAGCCGAAATCCGGCGCCGGCGCCGTCACGTTGAGCGCCGTGACGACGGTTTCCTCCTCGTAGGCGAAATGTGCTTCAAGCCTGCTCGCGAGCGCTTCGAAGTCGTCACGCAACCGGACCGGATCACTCTCACCGTGGACGTACCCCTCGACGAGTTCGCGGATCCGCTTCTGCGACTCCGCGACGACGACGTGATCCTCCCCGAGCTTCGTCAAGGCCGGTGCGAGTGCGGGAAACCGTTGCGCCAGCATGGGAAACGCACCCCTGTCTTCGCCGGTATGATGTTTGGCCAGCGCCTCGCAGAACGAAACACAGTGCGCTCGCAGGGAATTCTCCATGACCAGCGAATCCGCGCGTTCGGCCACGAGGTCGTCGATCCCGACACGCAACGTCTTGAGTTCCTCGCGCAGCCACTCATGGACCTCCACCAGGAAGTCCCCCATCCCCCGCACCCGGTCGTCGATCCGGTGCAGGATCACCACGGGCAGCACCCGCGTCGTTTTCGCTTGGTACTCGGCGAATCCCGGTTCCTCGGCGACGATTTTCGCGAACAACACGTCACGTTCCGCCGACGGCGGAACGGCCGCGATCGCCTCGTAGCTCTCGGTCCCCGTCTCGATCGTGACCCGCTGATCGTGCCGGATGTTGTGATACCACCCCGGATGCGCGGGTGCGCCCATATTCGAAGCGACGACGACGGTCTTGCCGTCGATTTCGAGGTACCCCAACGGATTCGTGCGCCGTCTACCACTCTTGGCGCCGGTGGTGGTGAGCAGGACGAGTTCCCACCCCTCGAACATGCCGCCGAGTTTTCCCTTGGTCCGCCTGAATTCCTCGATCACCTGGTCGTTGAAGCCGGTCAACGCGATCCTTTCCCATCGATGTGTCGACAGGAGGGCGCGGAACAGCCACCGAAAAAGGCACGACAAGTCTGGAGACGCCCGTTTTCGGGCGCACCGCATGGAGGCGTCATCCCACGACGCGGGGATGACTGAATGCGAGAGACGGTGTGTGCCGATCTCTGGGGGCTGAGTAGCCGCTACCTCCATGCGTAGGCCCATACGGGGCTCGAGATCGACGCTAGCACAAGATCGGCTTGGTCGTGAATGGGTGTTTCGGGTGACTGTTCGGACGACACGCGTGATCAGACGGACAGCACGCGTGATCAGACGGACGACACGCGTGTGCGACCGCGCGACGCTTTCCGCGAGACGAAGTCCGCCGCCAGATCGAAAGGGGTGAAGCACTGCTGATCATCCGGCGCGACGACCCGATCGCGACCTGCGTGATCTCGAAGCGGAGCCGGAGCTTTGGGGCGAGGCCACGGAATTGTACCAGCGGAGGACCGGGTGATCACGAGGCCAGGCCGAGGATTTCCGGCCGCACGGCGTACTTTCGCCAGTGCCGCCCGGGGTCCGGGACCAGGCGCCGTCGTTCGAGATCCAGCAGTCCGGAAAGGCTCTCCACCTCGGCGGCCACTGCCCCGTCCGGTGTCACGAACTCCTGGACGACCCGTGACACTTTGCCCGGCTGCCAGATGAACCTGGTCAGGACGTCGATCCGCGCGCGGGCGCGAAGCTCACGGCGGAACCGGATCGTGGTTTCGAGGTTGACCGGGCCGAGGTTCCCGGCCTTGAGCGCCGTCGGATCCACTCCGGCCGCCCACACGCATTCCCAGCGCGCGTGATCGGCGTACGCGAGGTAGGCGGGGCCGCGGACGTGCCCGTTGAGGTCGAGATCGTCCGTGCGGATGTCGATGGTGACGCGGAAAGGTTCGACCATTTCCCGATCTTCGCCTCGGCGGGCCGTCTCAGTCTGGAACGTTTCGGCCAGCCCAGGACCGCACGAGCGCACCGGGCGAGGTGCCCGACAGCCGACGGCACTCCCGGCCGAGATGGGACTGATCCGCGTAGCCCGCATCGGCGGCGACATCGGCGAGCGACGCGTGGTCCCGCGCGACGGCCTCGACCCGCTTGAGGAACCGGTGGAACCGCAGCACCCGCTGTAGCTCCTTAGGGCCGACGCCGACGTCGTGCCGCACGTGCCGCCGAAGGCCGCGCTCGCTCACACCCAGCTCCGCCGCCACCCGGTCGGTGCGGGCGCTGGGCTCGCCCAACGCGCGGGCGGCCGCGACGGACAGCCCGTCCAACTCGACGTCCCGGAGCCTTTCGGCGACCAAGTCTTCCAGCACAGATCGCGCCTCGCGAGGCGTCACGCACGCGGCCAGCCGGGACTCCGCACCGAGGGCCCTCGCGGTCCACAGGTCGCGCAACGGTGTGGCGCCCGCGGCCAGCTCCGTCATCGGCAGGCCCAGGACCGCGCCGCCGGCACCGCAGCGCAGGCGGAGCCCGGCGGTCCAGTCCGCCGACGGCAGCTCGTGCCACAGCACCCCGCGCACCGTGGCGACCGCGGCGAGCACCCGCCCGTCCCAGACGAGGTCCACGCAGCCGTCCGGGAACACCCTCAGCGGACGGCTGCGCCCCACCAAACCCGTCCAAGCGCTCTCGACCACGCCTGCCACCGCCGCGGCAGGCGTGGTTTCGCGGTACACCGATCGGCCCGACCGGCGACGCAGCGGAACACCCACGCCCGGCAGTATGCCTCCACCCACCGACAAGATGCGAGCCCCTTGATCTCGCTGAAGACTGCCGGCGTGCTGCGGCCGATACTCGACCCGACCCCCGCCGAGTGGATCTCCTCCAGGCTCGGTGGGGGGTTCGGCGCGGCCTGCCGCACGGTCCCGCGCGGTTACGCCGCCTATGCCCGGCTCTGCCATCCCGCCGAACGCGACCGCGGCGGCTGGGCGAACTGGAGCGAAGCCGCGGCCGAGACGGGTCGGCGTGCCCACGGCGCCATGCAGTGGCACGCGCTCGTGGGCTCCCCGGATCCGGTGAACCTCACCGGCTCGCTCTGGCGGGGCTCCCCGCCAGGACGTGGCACCCTGCCGTCACACAGTCTCGCCGCCCTGCCGGCCGTCCTCGGCGACCATACGTCCACTTCGGCACCTGGTTCTGCCTTGGGGAAGGCTACGGCTGGGCCGACGAGACGACCTTGTCCCGCGAGCAGCTCGACGCGCCGCGCCTGCGGCATCCCGGCCGCGAGTACCTGATGTTCGCCGGGCCGCTGGCCTCGGCGAAGAAGCTCGGCTGGCGGCCGCGGCCCAACTGGTTCGAGGCGCAGTCGCCCAACCTGTTCTGGCCGGACGACCGCGCGTGGTGCGTGGCCACCGAGATCGACTTCGACTCGACCCTCGTCGCCGGTGAGGAGGCCTTGATCGACGCGCTCCTCAAGGCTCCCGGACCGGAGGTCTGGCGGATCGAGCCCGACACCTCACTGGCCGCCGACGGGGACCGGGTCGACCACGTTCCGTGACCGCGGAGGCCGCAACCCGGAAGAACCCCGGTGCCGCCCTTGCCCACTCCGCGATGCGATGAAGGACGCTTTCATGGCGAAATTTCGCCATGAAAGCGTCCTTCATCGCATCGTCGGGCAGGGCGGGGTCAGCGCTCTTCGATCGCGTCGACCTTCGCCGGGTAGAACGCCACGTGGTTCTTGATCTCGGCGACCGCGTCGTACGGCGCTTCGTAGGTCCACACGGCGTTCTCGGCGACGCCGTCGCCGGTGCGGATGCTGTAATAGGACGCATCACCCTTGAACGGGCAGTACGTCGAGTGTTCCGTCCGCTCCAGCACGTCGAAGTCGACGTCGGCACGGGGGATGTACTGCGCCGGCGGGTAGTCCGCCTCTTGCAGCGTGAGCGCGTTCGCGCTGTCCGCCACCACCTTGCCGCCGACCGTGACGACCACGCGCGCCTTGTTCGGCGCCACCGTGATCGGGTGGTTCGCGCTCGGCTTCAGCACCTTCTTGTCAGACATGGATCAGCTCCCTCGGGGGTTTCCGATACCAGGCACAGCGACGCCGTCCGCGTGGATATTCCGTCACGGCGGTACTTGTCCCGGATTCGGCGGCTCCCGGGAACTCAGCGTGACCGTCTTCGCCGAAGCCGATCACGATGGTCGCGCCGCCGTACTCCTCACGTCAGCTGGGCGCGACACAGGAACGCTACTCCAGAACGGCCGATTCGGGTCAGCACCAAAGTGGCTTCTTCGCTGCCACGAGGCTTTAACTTGCGCCGCAGGGCATCCGGATCTATGTCAAGTCCTCGGACGAGGATCTCCAGCCGGCCGACCTCGTGCTTTTTCAGCAGCACGCGCAGAGTCTTCTCGCTGTACGGTCCGTACTCGAACACCCGGAACGCCCGGATTCCCGGCGGTGGAACGGCGCCGGTCAGATACGCGATGCGTTCGTCGAGCTGCCACAAGCCATGTCGCGCCGCGTAATGCCGCACAAGTCCAGCCCGGACGACGGCGCCGTCGGGATCGACGATCCATTCACCCGGCTCACGGACGGGGATTTCGTCGGAGTCGTCGTCGGTGATCGTCCACTGTGTACCGTCCGAACGCAACACCGTCGCCCGCCGGGACACGGTGGATCCCGCGCCACGCCACAGGCATGCCTCGCGGACCTGACCGTCCAAAGAGACCAGTTCGACCTCGTCCGCCCAAGGCGCGATGGAGAAATCGAGACCCGGCGCGCATTTGACCGAAAGCTCCCGCCCCGCGTAAGCCTCGACGAGGCCGTCCAGCGGCGGGAGGAAATCGGCGGGTTTCCACGCCCGGCGACCGGCCGAG
Organism: Amycolatopsis coloradensis; assembly: GCF_001953865.1. Taxonomy (GTDB): domain Bacteria; phylum Actinomycetota; class Actinomycetes; order Mycobacteriales; family Pseudonocardiaceae; genus Amycolatopsis; species Amycolatopsis coloradensis. The sequence goes on along the minus strand of NZ_MQUQ01000010.1, from coordinate 255,696 downwards.
TCACGGCGAGCGGGATCGGCGACGACCACCGAGGAACGGCTGACCGGCCGCAACGCGTCCGCCCGCACCAGCACCGGCGCGACAGTGGCCTCAAGTGAGTTGTGCCGTGCCATCGCCAGCCGGACCTCGTCCAGATCGGACCCCATCGCCCGGCGCGCGACGCGGGCGATCTCGATCAGGTCCGCGCCGACGGAACAGGTCACGTCGTGGACGTCACGATCCGCCAGCCGCGAGGCCCGATGCCGGGCGACCGCGGTCGCGCTGGCCTGCTGGAGTGCGTCGCCGGTGAACAGCCACGACCCCGCGGAGTCCAGTTTGGCCGACGACTTCCGCCGCAGCACCACCGTTTCCAGTACCGCGGCCGCGTGGTCCGGGGCGATCCGGCGCACGGCGGCGACGTCGGCGATGCGGGTCTTGTCGGTCAGCGGCAGGGACGAGCATTCGGCGATCGCCGCGCTTCCCGCGCCGGAGCGCAGGAAGGCGACGTCGTCGAGGGTGAACTGATAGGGCAACCTACGATCGCTTGGTACCGGTGATCATCACGTTGTAGAACAGTTCGCGCGGCAGCACCTTGGCGAGCAGCTTCTTGTCCAAAGCGGACAGTCGCAGCCAAAGCCGGTACGCGAACAGACGCCAGCGCAGGGTCAGCTTCTCCTGCGGCACGGCGGCTTCGAAGGTCCGGATCGGCCAGCCCGCGAGCGCGGCGGCGAACTCCTCGGTGACCGCGCGGACGTCTTGCGCCCCGGCGCCCTTCGCCATCGACTCGAGGTCGGACGGGTCGAACGTGTGGATGTCGACCACGGCCTCCAGCGCGGCCGCACGGGAGGACTCGTCGAGTTCCTCCTGCGGGCGGCGCCAGCCGTTCAGCACCGGGAGTTTCGTCAGATTCGTGGTGAGATACCAGGTGATCTGGCCGAGTTTGCGCGCGTAGAAGTCGCCGACCTTCGTCGGCTCGCCCGCGAACACGAACCGGCCGCCCGGCTTCAGCACCCGAAGCACCTCGGCGAACGCCGCGCGGACGTCCGGGATGTGGTGCAGCACCGCGTGCCCGACGACGAGGTCGAAACTGTTGTCCTCGTAGGGGATCCGCTCCGCGTCGGCGACCCGGCCGTCGACGTCGAGGCCGAGGTTCTCGGCGTTGCGCAGCGCGACCTGGACCATGCCCGGTGAGAGGTCGGTGACCGACCCCTTCTTGATCACGCCGCCCTGCATCAGGTTCAGCAGGAAGAAACCGGTACCACTGCCCAGTTCCATCGCGGTCGGGTACGGCTGACCGTCCTCACCGGCGACGGCGTTGAACACGTCGGTCGCGTAGGAGATGCAGCGCTCGTCGTAGGAAATGGACCACTTCTCGTCGTAGGTCCCGGCTTCCCAGTCGTGGTAGAGCAGGTTGGCGAGCTTGGGGTCGTCAAAGGCGGCCTTGACCTCTTCGGCGGTGGCGTGCGGATTCGGCGCCGGGTCGTTCACCTGGGTCACTTCGCTACTTCCCCTCGAAGGTGGCCTTGCCAGGGCCGTTCTCGATGAACGACTTCATGCCGTTGCGCTGGTCTTCGGTCGCCCACAGCGCGGCGAAGAGGTGGGATTCGAGCTTGAGGGCGTTCGCGAGGTCGGTGTCGAGACCGCCGTCGATCGCGGCCTTCGCGGCGCGCAGCGCCACGGCCGGACCGTTCGCGAACTGTGATGCCCACTTGTGCGCGGCGGCGTAGACGTCGTCCGGCGCGACGACCTCGTCGAGGATGCCCAGGGACAGGGCCTCTTCAGCCTTCACGAACCGGCCGGTGAACACGAGGTCCTTCGTCTTGCTCGGGCCGATGAGCCGCGCGAGGCGCTGCGTGCCACCGGCACCGGGGATGACGCCGAGCTGGATCTCCGGCTGGCCGACCTTGACGTTGTCGCCGGCGATCCGGCGGTCCGCGGTCAGGGCGAGTTCGAGGCCGCCGCCCAGCGCGTAGCCGGTGATGGCCGCGACGACCGGCTTCGGGATGTTCGCGATGGTCGTCAGCGACGCCGTCAGCGCCGCGCCGAACTTCGCGATCTCCGGGTAGGTGCGCTCGGCCATCTCCTTGATGTCCGCGCCGCCCGCGAAGGTCTTCTCACCGCCGTAGAGGATCACGGCGCGCACGTCGTCGCGCTCGGAGGCCTCACGGGCCGCCTCGGCGAGCTCGGCCTGCACCTGGTTGTTCAGCGCGTTGACCGGCGGGCGGTCCAGCCGGATCGTGCCGACCCCGCCTTCGACCTCCAGGCTTACGAACTCTCCCACGCCGTCCTCCTTAACAGTCCAAGACAGAGTGCAGGCTACCGGTCAGTACGACCTCTTCGGGGGCAGCCCTTCCCTCCCAAGGGTCATCCTCCGGAAGCCTCAGCGGCGACGGGCGAAGAAGCGATCACCCGATCGTTCGAGCAGGAGGTCCTGGTCGAACGTCTTGGACAGGTTGTCGCTGGTCACGACGTCGTCGACGAGTCCGGAGGCGACCGCGCGGCCGTCGCGCAGCAGCAGCGCGTGGGTGAAGCCCGGCGGAATTTCTTCCACGTGATGGGTGACGAGCACCATCGCCGGGGCCTCCGGGTCGAGGGCCAGTTCGGACAGGCGCGCGACAAGGTCCTCACGGCCGCCGAGGTCCAGTCCGGCGGCGGGCTCGTCGAGCAGCAGCATCTCCGGGTCGGTCATCAGCGAACGCGCGATCAGCGTCCGCTTGCGCTCACCCTCCGACAGCGTGCCGAAGGTGCGCTCGGCCAGGTGCGGGATGCCCAGCGCGGTCAGCAGTTCTCGGGCGCGGTCGGTGTCGAGAGCGTCGTATTCCTCACGCCAGCGGCCGACGACGGCGTACCCGGCGCTCACCACGACGTCGACGACGCGCTCCTCGCCCGGCACCCGCTGGGCGATCGCGGCCGAGGTGAATCCGATCCGCGGGCGCAGGTCGAAGATGTTGACCTTGCCGATCCGGTCGCCGAGCAGGTCGACCGTTCCCGAGGTCGGGTGGAGTTCGGCCGCGGCCAGCCGGAGCAGGGTGGTCTTGCCCGCGCCGTTCGGGCCGAGCACCACCCAGCGCTCGTCCAGTTCCACGGTCCAGTCGAGGTCGGCGAGGAGGTCGTTGCCTGTTCGGCGGACCCCGACACCGGTCATCCTCACCACGAGGTCGTCAAGTTCGCTGGGCTGGATCGGCTCGCTCACGCGCCCATTGTGTCCGCACGGGCGCGCGCGTGTGCACCGGGTGCGCCGGTCGGCGGAAAGCGGCTGGTCCAGGGAGTGGGACGGAGCTGTCCGGAATAACCGCGGCCGCCGGACCTGTGGCACGATCGAAGGCGTGATCAGGTCCGTGTCCGCCGCCTTCCCCGTCATCGGGGGGTCTTTCTGGCGCCGCCGGACCATCGACCTGCTCCTCGTCGCCTCGTGCGGGTGTACCACCGCGCGACACGGCTGAGTCCCGCTCTTTCCCCGGCACCGGTGTGCCGAGGCATCCGTGTCGCGCCGCGTTCGGCCCCGCTTCCGAGCCCGCGAACCCATGAGGAGCCTCACGGTGACCACATCCCTCTCCCCGCGCCAAGACTTCGAGATCCACCCTCAGCTGATCGACCCGCTGCTCCCGGAACTGCTGCACCCCGAGCGCCTGCTCTGGACGCCGAGGGAACTGGCCGATCTGACCTCCACCGTCACCACGGAACTCACCACGGCCCTGCGTGGTTTGCTGCGTTTCGACGGGGACCACCGCTGGTGGGCGCGGCTGGCGCTGACCGACGGTGTCGAGCTGTGGCTGCTGTCGTGGCTGCCCGGCCAGCAGACCAAACCGCACGACCACGGCGGCGCGTCCGGCTCGTTCACCGTGTTGCAGGGCGAACTCGGCGAGGAGTACCGCTACCCCGGCGGCCCGATCCGCCGTCGCACGCACGTCGCGGGCGAGGGCATCGGCTTCGGCGCGGGGCGCGCGCACCAGGTGACCGGCATCGGCGCCGAGCCCGCCGCCAGCGTCCACGCCTACTCGCCGCCGCTGGTCGCGACCCGCGAATACGGCACGCTCGCCGAAGTTCCCACCGAGATCCCCTCGCTGGCCCCGATACTGGGCGCATGAGCGCGATCGAAGACCTGCTGACCGCCGCCCGGTCCGGACTGGACCGGGCGGAACCCGAGCAGGCACAACGACTGCACCGCGACGGCGCCCTGATCGTGGACATCCGCCCGCACGCCAACCGGCTCGAAGAGGGCGAGATCCCCGGCTCGGTGGTCGTCGAGCGGATCCACCTCGAGTGGCGGCTGGCGCCGGACAGCGAATGGCGGCTGCCGGAGGTGAAACCGGACTCGACGGTGATCGTCGTGTGCAACGAGGGGTACTCGTCGAGCCTGGCCGCCGCCGACCTGCGGCGGCTCGGGCTGCCGGGCGCGACCGACCTCGAAGGCGGCTTCCGCGCGTGGCGTTCGGCGGGCCTCCCGATCCGGGAGGGCGGCACGCCCGCCGTTCCCTGACGTCCTGAACGGTTGATCACGTGAAGCTTCGCGCGATCATCTAGCGGTGGACCGTCAGCCTGGCGATCGAGTCCGGGGAAAGCGGGAGCGCCGCGTGGAGCCCGGCTCCCGGCACCGGACTGGGGTTGACCAGGACACCGGTCGCCACGCCCCGCCTGGCGGCCGCGAGCACGACCTCGCGGCCGGTCCGATGCCGGACCCGCATCCAGCCGGCGCCGGTGGCCGCGCGGTACTCGGCGAGCAGCCGCTCGTCGGTGAAGACACAGAACCAGTCGCCCTGCCCGCCGACGCGGGCCGGGAGCGGCGCGCCCGCCTCGTCCGCCGGGCCCCACACCGTGCCGTCGAGGAACATCCGCATCACCGTCGGCTCGGGGCCGCGGGCGGGCTCATCCCGCTCCGGCCGGACGTTCCCGGCGATCCACCGCGAAGCGAGCCTGAAATCTTCGCCGGTGAGGTCCTCCTGGAAACCGTCCAGGCTGTTCTTGACACTCCCCAGGAAATCGTAGAACCGCCGGGTGCAGGTGCGCTCGGAGACCGCCACCCGGCCGCGGCCGACCATGGTCCTGATCCGGCCGACCATCCCCGCCCCGCCGTCGGCCGGGTCCACGCCGAGGTTGTAGGCGGTCCACACGATCTCGGGCATGAGCGGATCGGCGAAGCGTTCGAGAACGCGATTCAGTCGCAAGAGGACGATTTCCCGCACCCTGCCGGGCTCGGCGTCGTCGGCGATTCCCCAGATGGCACGCAGTTCCGGCCCGAGCGCCCGGCTCAGGCCGACCTGACGGATCCCGGCGCGGGCGTGGACGTGATGCAACCGATCCTTGGCCCTGCGCGACATTTTCGTTTCCTTCGCCGAGGCCACCATTCCTCCGTCATTCGGGATCGGCCCGGCAAAGTCTATTTCACCTGCGTGGTCATCATTGTTCGGCAGAAATCGAAGATCGAGGATTTCCTTTGTTCGGTACCGGCTTGACAAAGTCCTCGTTCCAGGGGCCCTTCCGCTCAGGCGTGGACCACCCGCGCGAGTTCCGCCGGAGTGGCGAGCAACCGGTGTTTCGGCAACACCCGGACGGTGTAGCCGATCGACCCCGGATGCGGCAATTTCAGCCGGGCCGCGAAAGCGCCGATCCCGTCGCCGGACATCGGGACGGTGACCGGCTCGCTCAGCTCGTCACCGTCGCCCACCTTCCCGACGACGGCCTGAACGTCCACTTCGGACGGTTCGAGGCCGGCGAGGTCGATCCGCGCCCGGATGGTCACCTCGGTCCCGGTGACCATCGGCGCGGCGTCCTCGACGAGCAGTTCGGAGTCGAAGATCCGCACCCGCGGCCAGGAGACGTCCAATTTGGTCCGGTAGTCGGCCAGCGACAGCGCGCCGCGGTACCCGTCACCTGTCGCTTCCGCGACCATCCGCGACGCGGGCAGGTAGCCGGATTCGACGTACTCCCGCACCATGCGCGAAGCCTGCACGCGCGGCCCGAGGCTCTCCAGCGTGTGCCACACCATCGACAGCCAGCCGCCGGGCACGCCGCCGGCGTCACGGTCGTAGAACAACGGCGCGATCTGGTGGCCGAGCAGGTCGTAGAGCGCCGCGGCCTCCAGTTCGTCGCGGCGCAGCGGGTCGGTGACGCCGTCCGCGGTCGGGATCGCCCAGCCGTTGCTGCCGTCGTAGCACTCGTCCCACCAGCCGTCGCGGATGGACAGGTTGAGGCCGCCGTTGAGCGCGGACTTCATTCCCGAAGTCCCGCACGCCTCCAGCCGTCGCACGGGCGTGTTCAGCCAGACGTCGCAGCCGCGGTAGAGATAGCGCGCCATGGACATGTCGTAGTCCGGGAGGAAGACGATCCGGCGCCGGACCTCGGGATCGTCGACGAACCGGACGATCTGCTGGATCAGCTGCTTGCCGCCCTCGTCGGCCGGATGCGACTTGCCCGCGACGACGAGCTGGATCGGGCGCCGCTCGTCCAGCAGCAGCGCGCGCAGGCGCTCCGGGTCGCGCAGCATCAGCGTCAGCCGCTTGTACGTCGGCACGCGGCGCGCGAAGCCGACGGTCAGCACGTCCGGATCGAAGACCGTGTCGGTCCACCCGAGTTCGAGCGCGGACGCGCCGCGCTGCATCCACGCGGCCCGCACCCGGCGCCGCACCTCGGCGACCAGCTTCTCCCGCAGCTCCCGCCGCAGCGCCCACAGCTGCTCGTCGCTGACGCCGTCGCGCAGCGGTCTGCCCTGATGGCCGTCGAGCCCCCACTCCTCGTGGTTGCGGCCGAGCAGCGCGCTCAGCTCGCGCGCCACCCAGGTCGGCCCGTGGACGCCGTTGGTGACCGACGAGACGGGCACCTCGTCGAAGTCGAACCCGGGCCACAGCCGGGAGAACATCCGGCGCGAGACGCGGCCGTGCAGCGCCGAGACGCCGTTCGCGCGCTGCGCGAGCCGCAATCCCATATGCGCCATGTTGAACAGGCCCGGGTTGTCCTCGGCGCCGAGCGCGAGCACGCGGCGCGGGTCGACGTCCGGGACCAGCCTGCCGTCGGTGAAATACCGCTGGACGAGGTCCACGGGGAACCGGTCGATCCCGGCGCTGACCGGCGTGTGCGTGGTGAACACGGTGCCGGCGCGGACGGCGGGCAGCGCCTCGTCGAACGCGAGCCCGTCGGCCTGGATGATCTCGCGGGCGCGTTCCAGCCCGAGGAACCCGGCGTGTCCTTCGTTGGTGTGGAACACCTTCGGCTGCGGATGCCCGGTCAGCTCGCAGTACCGCCGCACCGCGCGGAAGCCGCCGATCCCGGACAGGATCTCCTGGCGGATGCGGTGATCGGCGTCGCCGCCGTAGAGCCGGTCGGTGACGGCGCGCAGGTCCTCGTCGTTGGCCTCGGTGTCGGTGTCCAGCAGCAACAGCGGGATCCGGCCGACGCGCGCCTTCCAGATCTGCGCGTGCAGCGTGCGGCCGGCGGGCATCGCGACGTCGACCAGCACCGGCTCGCCGCCGTCGGTCAGCAGCTCCAGCGGGAAGGCGTTGGGGTCGATGACCGGGTAGTGCTCGACCTGCCAGCCGTCGAGCGAAAGCGCCTGCCGGAAGTACCCGGCGCGGTAGAGCAGCCCGACGCCGACCATCGGCACGCCGAGGTCCGACGCCGCCTTGAGGTGGTCTCCGGCGAGGACCCCGAGACCGCCGGAGTAGTTCGGCAGCGCCTCGGTGACGCCGAACTCCATCGAGAAGTACGCGATGGCGGGCGGGAGATCCGGGTCGTCCTGCTTCTGGTACCAGCGCGGCTCGGCGAGGTAGCGGTCCAGATCGGCGACCGCCTCGCGCGCGTGGGCGAGGAAGGCGTCGTCGACGGCCAGTTCGTCGAGCCGGGCCGGAGGAAGGGCGGTGAGCATCCGCAGCGGGTCACGGACGCGGTCGAACAGCTCCGCGTCCATCGACGCGAACAGGTCGCGGGTGGGCGGATGCCAGGTCCAGCGCAGATTCGTGGCGAGGTCACCGAGGCCGGAGAGCGACTCCGGCAGGCTCGCGCGGACGGTGAACCGGCGGACAGCTCTCATGAGGAGCGACCATATCGCCACGGTCTCCGGCCCGCTCAAGACCCACTTCGGGGATTACCTGAACGCGGGCCATAAGCGCTGGGTAGGGTCCCTGCTTGCCGGTGTACGCGGCCCGGTCGGGGCCCTGACGACAAGCGAGTGAAGATGATCCTAGGGGGAGCGCGGGGCTTTCGCCGCCCGGCTCTGATCGCGGTCGTGACGGTGCTGGCCCTCGGGCTGAGCGCCTGCGGCGACAAGGGAAGCTCGACCGGCAAGGAAGGCAGCCAGCCCGGCGCCGGCGACATCGCCGGACTGCCGGTCACGCATTTCGAGAGCGGCTTGAAGCCGGGCGCGCCCAAGCCGGATCTGCAGGTCCGCAACGAGGATGGCTCCGAGGACGACCAGCTCGCCATCGCCGCGATCGCCGACGCGCAGGCCTACTGGACCGAGGTCATGCCGCGCGACTTCGGCCAGCCGTACGAGCCGCTGAAGTCGCTGCTGTCCTACAGCGCGAAGACCGACGACGAAGAGACCGAATGCGGCAGCGTCAAGAAGCTCGTCAACGCGTTCTACTGCCCGCCGGGTGACCTGGTGGCGTGGGACCGCGGCGTACTGCTGCCCATGCTGCGCGAACGGTTCGGGAAGATGGCGGGCGCCGTCGTGCTCGCGCACGAACTCGGGCACGCCGTGCAGTACCGGCTCGGCGAGAAGGCCAGCATCAAGAAGAACACCCCGTCGATCGTCAAGGAGCAGCAGGCCGACTGCTTCGCGGGCGGCTATTTCCGCTGGGTCGCCGAGGACAAGAGCAAGTTCTACCGCGTCTCCACCTCCGAGGGCCTCAACCAGGTCATGGCGTCGCTGTTCCTGATCCGCGACCAGGCGGGCACCAGCGCGACCAAACAGGGCGCGCACGGCACGGCGTTCGACCGCACGTACGCGTTCCAGGTCGGGTTCGAGAAGGGCCCGAAGGAGTGCGCGACGATGAACGAGGAGAACATCAAGGCACGCATCACCGAGCGTCCGTTCGACAAGGGTGACAAGGGCAAGGGCGACGAGAAGCTCGACGCCGAGATCATCGGGATCCTGAAGAAGAGCCTCGACGAGGCCTTCAAGGGCGCCGGGGTCCCCGGCCCGGAGATCACCGAGGACGGCAACGGCAGCTGCTCCGGCGGGCCGAGCACCCCGCCCGCGTCGTACTGCCCGTCGAACAACACCGTCAGCATCGACATGGCCAAACTGCGCGAACTCGCCCAGCCGGTCGACCAAGAGGCCGAATGGAAGAGCGGGCACAGCGAGGGCAAGGGCGACTTCGCCGCGTTCTCGGAAATCGCGTCCCGCTACGCGATGGGCATCCAGAAGGGTGTCGGCGCGTCGATCGACAACGCGAACGCGGGACTGCGCACCGCTTGCCTGGTCGGCGCGTGGGCGAAGGCCAGCTCGGTGCCCGGCGCGACGCTGCGGCTCTCCGCGGGTGACCTCGACGAGGCGATCTCGGACCTGCTGAGCCCGGAGAGCCTGGTCTCGGCCGACGTCAACGGCAAGCGCGTGGACAACGGTTTCGAGCGGGTCGAGGCACTGCGGAAGGGCTACCTGGAGAGCTCCGCGGTCTGCTCGACCCAGTACGGCTGATCGTCCCGGTGACGCTTCCCTGAAGTGTTATGAACGGTCCGTTCATAACACTTCAGGGCTTGCGAAAGCGCACAGGTCGCGTGTCGTCCACCTAGACACGCGTGTCGTCCATCCAGACACGCGAAACCGCCACCCGAGACACGTCGGCGCTCACGGCCACCACCGCGCTCCGCACCCCAGCCCGAGTACGTGAAGGCCCCCTTCCTTGCGCTAGACGCAAGCAAAGGGGGCCTTCACATACTTCAGAACCGTCAGTAGAGCGCGCTAGCCAGGTCCCGCCGCGCCTTCATGACCCGCTCGTCGGCCGAATCGAACAGCTCGAACAGCGCCACCAGGTGCTCCCGCACCTTGTTGCGGTCGTCGCCCGCGGTACGCCGGACGGCCGCGATCAGGCGCGCGAAGCCCGCTTCGGGCTGCTGCCCGGCGACTTCGAGGTCGGCGGCGGCGAGCTGGGCGTCGAGGTCGGCGGGGTCGGCGTCGGCCTTCGCGATCGCGTCCGGGGCCGCGGCCTCGGCGCGCGCGGTGAACTTGACCTGCGCGAGGGCGGTCTTGGCCTCCTCGTTCGACGGCTCGACGTCGAGGATGCGCTCGTAGGCCGCCTGCGCCTCGGCGAAGTCGCCGCGTTCGAAGGCCTCCTCGGCCTCGGTGAACCGCGCGTCCTCCGGCACCTCGACACCGCCGCCGTTCTCCTCGGCCGCCTTGATGCCGGGCAGCCGGTCACGGAGCGCGTCGAGCAGCGAACCGAGCCATTTGCGGATCTCGGGTTCGGGCAGCGCGCCGGAGAACGCGTCGACCGGCTGGCCGCCGCCGATGGCGATGACCGTCGGGATCGACTGCGCGCCGAAGAGCTGCGCGATGCGCGGGTTGGCGTCGACGTCCACCTTCGCGAGCACCCAGGCGCCGCCGGACTCGGCGGCGAGGCGTTCCAGCACCGGGCTGAGCTGCTTGCACGGGCCGCACCATTCGGCCCACAGGTCGACGACCACCAGCTGGTGCAGGGATCGCTCGACGACCTCGGCCTGGAAGGTCGCTTCGGTGACTTCGATCACGGCGCCGCCCGCGGCCGGAGCGGGGCCGGGCGCGGCACCGTCGGCTGGGGGCCGCGGTGGCGCCGGGGGCTGTTTCTGGGGCGCTTCGGCACGCGCCTTGAGCGCGGAAAGGTCGACCGCGCCGGAAAGCGCGGCGGACATCGCCGCCGTCTTCGCTGCTGATCCGCGTGGGTGTGTCACGGTTCCATCCTGGCACGCATCCCCGAGTGTTTCACCGCATGCCCCCACCTGCCCGCTTGGCAGGACGGGCCCGTTCCGGCAGGCTCGCTCCCGAAGGGGGTGATCGACATTCCGACACGCAGGACGGCCACCGTGGCCTTCGCCATCGGTGTCGCGGTCGTTTGGGTGAGCGTGATCACGTTGCTGATCGCCCATCAGCCCGACCCCGGCGTCGACAGTCCGGGACAGCTCCGGGAGAACCTCACCGCCGCGCTCAACCGGCACGACGCCGAGGCCCTCTCCGAACTCATCGACTATCCGGCCGCGGCGGCGGACGACTTCGCGAAGTCCTATGTCGACACGCTGGCCGGCCACGGCGCCCACGACGTCACGGTGAAGTTCGCGCCGGACGACCTGTCGCCGACTTCGGCGACCGTCAGCGGGAAGCTGGCCGATGGCCGCGCGTTCGACTACGCGGTCGCCATCGCGGTGAAGGACAAGCTGTGGATGGTCTCGTTGACCCCGCCACTTCCTTGACCTACTGGCCCAGGTGCTTCTCGACGCGCTCCACCTTCGCGGTCAGCTGGCCTTCGTAGCCCGGCCGGATGTCGGCCTTGAGCACCAGCCCGACCCGCGACGAACCCTCGCCGGCGGCCTCGACGGCCCGCTTGACGACGTCCATGACCTCGTCCCAAGAACCCTCGATGTTGGTGAACATCGCGTTGGTCGAATTCGGCAGGCCGGACTCGCGCACCACTTTCACCGCGCGGGCGACCGCCTCGCTGACACCGCCGTCTTCCTCGGCCGCGGACGGGCTGACACTGAAAGCCACGATCATCTTCTGCTCCTCGTTAGAGCCTGTTGGCGGAGCTAAAGATGTACCTGAAACCCAACCGGACGCGCGAACCTGCCTCAGCCCGAAGTCCCGACGTCGATCGCGGCCGCGGGTTCACCACAGAGACATTCAGACAGTTTTCCCGCGCATGACACCCGGTCGTGCGACGTGGCGCGGGTACCCGCTGGTAACTTCGAACGCCATGAGCCGTCCGTTGCCGTTCGACCCGATCGCCCGCGCGGCGCAGCTGTGGGAAGCCCGTATCGGGCCCTCCGAAACCATGGCGGCGGTGACCGGGATCATGCGCGTGCAACAGATCATCCAGTCCGCGGTGGACGGGGCGCTCAAACCGCATGGGCTGACGTTCGCCCGATACGAGGCGCTGGTCCTGCTGACCTTCGCCCGCGCGTCCCATCTGCCGATGCGCGTGATGGGCGAACGACTCCAGTTGCACCCGACGAGCGTGACCAACATCGTCGACAGGCTGGAGAAGGACGGGCTGGTGAAGCGCGTCCCGCATCCGACCGACCGCCGGACCACGCTGGTCGAGATCACCGACGAAGGCCGCGCACGGCGCGAAGAGGCCACGAAGGCGGTCACGGAAATCGACTTCGGGCTGACCGGGCTCACCGGGAAGCAGACCGAGCAGCTGACCGACCTGCTCACGAAGGTCCGCAAGGCCACCGGCGACTTCACCGAATAGCGCGTGAAGGCCCCCTTCCCGCGGCCATGGGTTCGAATGACCAGCCGAGGGAAGGGGGCCTTGCACGCGCTGTCGGAAGATCAGACGGCGGCGGGTTCCGGGGTCCTGGTGAACAGGCCGACACCGCCGTGCGACAGCCGCTGCGGGCCGTCGAGCTTGCCGTTGCGCAGCGCCCAGGACTCGAACAGCCAGGTGAACAGCGGCGGGATGCTGGAGAGCAGCGCGAGGATGAGGGTCTTCGGGCGCCAGCCGAGCGGCTTCGCCACGGACAGGGAGACCAGCACGTAGAGGACGAACACGACGCCGTGCACCATGCCGAGGACGGGAACGCCGCCCTCGCCGAGCTTGACGGCGTACTTGAGGACCATCCCGACCAGCAGCCCGGCCCAGGAGAGGGCTTCGGCTACCGCGGCCACGCGGAATACTAGAGCGGCCTTGCTGGACACTTTCTCCTCCTGTGGGGTCTCACCACTATGCGTACACACATGACTACGTCCGACGAGCACTGTCCAAGGCGGACTCACCAAGGACGTCAACAGCGCTGTCGGACGCGGTAATACCAGTGTGAGGCGTGACGGCCCTCACCGGAACACCGGGGGCCGTGATGCTTCTCACGACCCCCGGTACGAACCGGTCTAAACCACCCGGATCACCCCGCGCACGGCGATTTCGGCGCCCCTTCGGAACCGGTCGCCCAGGTCGCCTTCGTCGCGTCGTCCGTCAGGCGGAAGTCCAAAGTGGTCCCGCGAGTCAACTGCTCCAGGCCGACGTACGCCCGCTGCGAACCGGCTCCCATTCCTTGGACGTACTGGAGCTTCGACCCGTCGGCGCCGCCGGCCTTGATCGTGATGTCGCGGCCGTTCTCCAGGCGCACCACGGACTTCTCGAACCGCGGCGCGTTGAGCACGAACTGCCCGGTGCCCGGCACCGCCGGATACAGGCCCAGCGCGCTGAAGACGTACCACGCGGACATGGTCCCGAGGTCGTCGTTGCCGGTGACGCCGTTCGGCGCGTTCGTGAACAACGTGTGCGCCGCGCGCACGACGGCGGAGGTCTTCCACGGCTGCCCGGTCAGCGTGTACATCCAGGGCGAGTGCAGATCCGGCTCGTTGTTCGGGTTGTAGCGGAACTGGTTGTAGTAGTTGTACGGGCCGACGACCCATTCCTCACGCACGGTCTTGGCCGGATCCTTCAGCAGATCCCCGTAGGCGAAGAAGTCGTCGAGCCGCTTGCCGACGTTCTCCTTGCCGCCCATGCGCTCGACCAGACCGGGGACGTCCTGCTGGGTCAGCCACTGGTACTGCCACGACGTGCCTTCGTGGAACCCGTCCTGGCTCTGCGGATCGAACGGCTTGCCCACCGGGCTGAACCACTCGCCGTCTTCGCGCTTGGGCCGGTAGAACCCGGTGAAGCCGCGGTCGGTCACCGACGAATCCCACAGCGTGCGATAGCTGCGTCCCTTGTCGGCCAAGGCTTTCGCGTCCGCCTTCTTACCGAGGGCATCGGCCATGATGGACAGTGAGCAGTCGGCGAGCGCGTATTCCAAAGTGGCCGAAGCACCGTGGTTCGGGTCGGTGTCCTGACCCTTCTTCGGGAAGTCCTTGTCGTACTGGACGAACCCGTCCTTCTGATAGCTCGCGTTACCCGAACGCCCCTGGAACGGCGAAGACGCGGGCGGGATCTCCCGCGAGTTCTGCAAAAGTGCCTGGTACGCCTTCAGTTCCTGGCCGGACAACGCACCGAAGCGCCACAGGTCGACCAGGAACGGCGTGACCGGATCGCCGGTCATCGTGTTCGTCTCCTGGTTGGCGTACGCCCAGCGCGGCAGCCAGCCACCCTGGTCGTGGATCGCGAGCACGGATTTCGCGACGTCCTTCGCGCGGGACGGGCGCAGCAGGGCGAGCAACTGGTTCTGCGTCCGATACGTGTCCCACAACGAGAAGAACTCGTAGTACGTCCAGCCAAGCGCGCGATGGATCTTGTCGTCGAAGCCGCGATAGCGGCCGTCGGCGTCGTTACCGGTCAGCGGTTGCAGCAGCGCGTGGTAAAGCGAGGTGTAGAAGACCGTGCGGTCGTCTCTCGTCCCGCCCTTGATGTCCACTGAGGACAGTTCTTTGCGCCAAGCACGCTGGGCGTCGTCGCGGACCGCGTCGAACGAACGCCTCTTCTCCGACGCCAGGTTGAGCTTGGCGCCGAAAGCGTCCACATGGGAGATCGCCGTCGTGGCGGTGACCTGCCCGTCACCGAAGGTCAGCCAAGCGCCGCGCAGACCCTCACCACCGGCAGACTCCTTCGAGCCTGGAGTACCACCGGTGGGCGACCAGGTGCCGAAAGACTTGAAGGGCTTGTCGAACGTCGTGGTGAACCAGGTCTTGTACGACTTCCCGCCGCAGAACGCCTGCGCCTGGACCATTCCTTCGACCGTCCGGTCCCCGACGACGCGGATCTGGCTCGCCGTCACGGGTTCCTTGTCGTTGGCCTGCCCGACGTTGACGAAGACGTTCGCGTCGCCCGATTTCGCGAAGGTGTACCGCTCGACACCGGTCCGCGTGGTCGCCGTGGTCTCCGCGTCGACGCCGCCGTAGCCGGTGAGCCGCACCTTGTGGTAGCCGGGCTTCCCGACCTCGCCCTCGTGCGTGTACGGCGAGGCGTACTTCTTGTGGTCGAAGGTGTCGGCTTTGGTCGTGTCGAACGCCGCGCCGGGACCGACCGCCCCGGTCGTGGGCAAGGACGACACGAGACCGCCCTGCTCCCAGCAACCCGCGCCGGACAGGAAGAAATGCCCGAAGCCGCGGATCGCGGTGTCGTCGTAGCGGTAGCCGGCGTAATGCGAGGAAATGGGGCTGACCTGCGTCATCCCAAAAGGTGCGGAGGCGCCGGGGAAGGTGTTCCCGTCGTCCTTGGTGCCGATGAAGGTGTTGACCGCGTCCACGGGGTCGCCACCGGCCGCCGCCGCGACGGGCGTGAGGAGCCCGGCGGGGACGGTGAAGACGCTGAGCGCGGTGAGCAACCCGGCGACGCGGGTCGAAGTGCGTGCAGGCATGGGAAGGCCGCCTCCTGACAACGTTGTCGCTGCCTGTTCACTTTCGACAAGAACAGACCACTTGGTCAAGAGATCCGCCAAACCCTGTCCGATTCAAGACAGCGGCAGCACGAAGGCGGCCACGCGGACCGTCCCCGCCCCCGACTGCCTCAACCCCTCCAGGACGATCTCGGTCGGCTCCTCCTCGGCGTCCAGCTCGACGACCTCACGCGAGACGTCTTCGGTCGCGCCCAGTTCCGTCGCCAGCAGATCGCCGTCGATCAGCAACCGGACCCGGCCGACAGTCCCCGCGCCCGCGACGGTCTCGATGATCAACCGCACGCGCCCCGCGGTGACGAAGGTCCGCAGCAGGCGCTCCCACCTCCGCGATTCGGTACCGGGCCAGTCCTCCGGCCGGGCAGGCGCGAACGGCTCGCCGAGTGACGGCCCCGCGGGCACCGGCCGGTAGAACTCGCTCATTCCCCCAGTATCGCGGTCGGCCGGCAGTAACGGTTCGAACTCGGAATGCGTCTTCTCGGCAAACCGGGCATTGACATCATCGCGTCGCTCGCGTTCAATTTCCGCCACTATGACAACGTTGTCTTCCAGCGGACCGGACAACGGTCACCGCACCACCGGCCGACGGGCCACGATGAGCGACGTGGCCCGGCTCGCGGGCGTGAGCATCAAGACCGTCTCGCGGGTGGTGAACGACGAGCCCGCCGTCCATCCGGACACCGCGGAGCGCGTCATGGCGGCGATCGAGCAGCTCGGGTTCCGGCGCAACCTCGGCGCGCGGAACCTGCGGCGCGGCTCGACGACCGGGACGATCGGCCTGATCGTCGAAGACGTCGGGAACCCCTTCTACTCGGAGCTCAACCGGGCGGTCGAACGCATCGCGACCTCGTTCGGACGCCAGGTGCTGACCGGTTCGTCGGAGGAGAACTCCGACCGCGAACGCGAACTGGTCCTCGAGTTCTGCTCCCGCCGCGTCGACGGCATCCTCGTCGTCCCGGCCGGGATGCAGCACGGCTACCTCGTTCCCGAGATGCGCGCGGGTACGCCCGTGGTGTTCCTCGACCGGCCCGCCGGCGACATCGTGGCCGACACGGTGCTGGTCGACAACATCGGCGGCACCGTCGAAGCGGTCGCCCACCTCGCCAGGCACGGCCACCGCCGGATCGCGTTCCTCGCCGACAGCCCGGACATCTTCACCGCTGGCGAACGCCTGCGCGGGTTCCGGGAAGGCTGTGTCCGCAACGGGATCCCCTACGACGAGAGCCTCGTCGTACTGCGGACGCCGACGGCCGAGAGCGTCGGCGACGCCGTGAAGCGGCTGCTCACCGGGCCGAACCCGGCCACCGCCGTGATCGCGGGCAACAACCGCGTCGCCGTGCACCTGCTGCGCGCGCTGGCGCACGCCGACCGGCGGCCCGCGATGATCAGTTTCGACGACTTCGAACTGGCGGATCTGCTGGATCCGCCGGTCTCCGTGATCGCGCACGACGTGAGCGCACTGGGCAGGGCGGCGGCGGAACTGCTGTTCGCCAGGGTCCAGGGAGATCAATCCGCACCGAGAAAGGTAGTTCTGCCCGTGCATCTCGTAGCCCGTGGTTCCGGGGAGGTCGCGCCTTCATGAGCGGTCACCTCGAACCGATCCGCCTGCCGGCGAACCAGCCGCCGCAGTTCTACCGCGGCGGCGACGCCATCGCCGCGTTGCGGGGCGCCACCTCCGAGACCAAGTTCGGGCCGGAGGACTGGGTCGGCTCGGCCACCACGATGTTCGGCCAGGAGACCAACGGCCTGACCAAGCTGCCCAGCGGGGTCTGGCTGCGTGACGCCGTCCGCGAGAACCCGACCGCCTGGCTCGGCGCCAAGCACGTCGAGGCACTCGGCGACTCGACCGGCCTGCTGGTGAAGCTGCTCGACGCGGGCCAGCGCCTGCCGGTGCACTTCCACCCGTCGGATTCGTTCGCACAGCGGCATTTCGACTCGCACTTCGGCAAGACCGAGGCGTGGATCGTGGTCGGCACCTACGGCGAAGACCCGCGCGTCTACCCGGGCTTCCGGGAAACCGTCGACAAAGCGACGGTCAACGAATGGGCCCGTTCCCAGGACGCCCCCGCCATGCTCGGCGCGCTGAACAGCGTCGCGGTCACCCCCGGTGACACGGTCTACATCCCGGCCGGGCTCCCGCACGCCATCGGTGAGGGCGTGTTCGTCGTCGAACTCCAGCAGCCGACCGACTTCTCGCTGACCCTGGAATGGCGTGACTTCCTTGCGGACCCGGAGAAGGCGCACCTCGGGATCGGTTTCGAAACCGCCATCGAAACGCTCGACACCTCGGGCTGGGACGAAGAACGCCTCGGCTCGATCGTCAAGCGCACCGCGGCCGACGAGGCGTCCACTGTGGACCTCCTCGCCGACGGCAGTGACGCGTTCTTCCGTGCCGACCAGCTCCGTCCCGCTGTTTCCGGCTCTGTTGTTCCCAGTGCTGCGACAACGTTGTCACTCGACCCGTCGTTCGCGGTACTGGTCGTCATGGACGGTTCGGGGACGCTCCGCACCGAACACGGCGGCGAGTACGCACTGCGCAAGGGCGACACCTACGTGGTCCCGCACGACGCCGGTCAGGCAAGCGTGGAGGGCGACGTCACCGTCATCCGCTGCCGCCCACCGGCACCCGAGAAGAGGGAGCGATCGTGAGCTGATTCCTGCTCGACGCGCAGGACCTGGTCAAACGCCACGGTTCGGTGGAAGCACTGCGCGGCGCGTCGTTCCAGGCCCGCGCCGGCGAGGTCACCGCGCTGATCGGTGACAACGGCGCCGGGAAGTCCACTTTGGTCAAATGCCTGTCCGGCGCGGAGCAGCCGACCCGTCGGGCGAGATCCTGCTCGACGGCGAGGAAACGCACCTCGACTCCCCGACCACCGGCCGGCGGATGGGGATCGAGACGGTGTACCAGGACCTCGCGGTCGCGCCGGAACTCGACCCGGCCGCGGATCTGTTCCTGGGCAGGGAAATCCACCGCAAGGGCATCCTCGGCACAGCATCCGGGACCGGCTCACTCCCGCGGCTCGACCAGCTTCCCCCCGCGTGCGCCTGTCGCGAAAGCCACTTTCAGGACATCAGACGTCGCGAAAGTGGCTTTCGCAACACGCCCCTTTGCCTTCCCCCGCTGCCACTCACGCCCCTTGACGGACGCGGCCCGCCCCGCTCACTCCGCCGGCTCAACCAGTCCAGCAGGCGCAAACCGCGCGAGAGCCGCGTACAGCGCAGCGCCCCCACCAAGGTGCCCCAGCGCGTACACGTACTCGCCGTCTTCAAGCAGCGACTCCGGCCCAGCACCGGACCACGAGAGCCGGTAGTGCCACCAGTGCGTCCACCGCCCCACTCGCCGCTTCTCCCGCCCCACTCGCAGCCGCGTGACCTCGGTCCACCGGACCTCGAACACACCCGGCGCCGAGAACCCCGTAGCGGAAATCACCAGCGAAGCGGCCGACCGGCGCAGTGCGAGCAGGATCAGCCCCGCGAAAGCCAGGCTGAACAGCCCGAACACCACCTGCGAGAACAGCCACACGACGCCGCCCACGCCGAAGACCACGAAACCCGCCCACGCGAGCCTTCGCATCACGACGTCCAGCCGAAGCACCACGGCGTCCCCAGTGACCATGTCCGGAGCGTAACCGCCGAAACCCCGCGCCGACGTTAGGATCTAGCCCTCGACGTCGCGGAGGAGGCCGGATGACCACCCGTCTGCCCTGGCGTCCCGCCGTGAGCGCGGATCCGGTGCCGGTGCTCGCCGCCGCCCAGCGCGTTTCCGACGATCTCATGGACGGCCTCGCCGGGCCTCGCGTCCGCCACGCGACGCACGGGCTCCGACGGCTGTTCGGCGTCCCCGGTCTCGGGCTCACCGATCTCTCCGGTTCGCTCATCTGGTCCGGCCGCCCGGCAGCCGATGACGTCGTGGTCTCGGCGCTCGACGAGGTCCTCCACGCCGAGACGCCGGTGTCCGAACCCGGGCTGCTGGCAGTGCCGCTCCACGTCCACGACGAACTGGCCGGGGTGCTCCTGGTCACCGAAGGGAAACACACCGTCGCCCGCCAGGCCGCCGAACTGGTGGTCCACGCGCTCGAACGAGGGCGGCTGGAAGCGTCCGCCGAGCAGGCCGCGGAGGCGGAACTGCGCGCGCTGCGGGCCGAGATCTCGCCGCATTTCGTCTACAACGCGCTCACCGTGATCTCCTCGCTGGTCCGCTCCGACCCGGACCGAGCCCGCGACCTGATGCTCGACTTCGCCGAGTACACCCGCTACAGCCTCGCGCGCCACGGCGAGTACACGATGGTCGCCGAGGAGTTCCGCGCCATCGAGACGTATTTGGCGCTGCAACGCGCGGTGCTCGGCGAGCGACTTCGGGTGCAGGTGCGGGTGGCGCCGGAGGTGCTGGCCGTCGCGGTGCCGTATCTCGTGCTGGAACCGTTGGTGGAGAACGCGATCCGGCACGGGATCGAGCCGCGCTCCGAGGCGGGGTTCATCCAGGTGCGGGGAGTGGCGGAAGGGAACGACTGCGTGATCAGCGTCGAGGACGACGGTCTCGGCATGGATCCCGCGCGGGCGGCGGCGATCCTGGCCGGGCGCGGGGACGACGGCGGTGTCGGACTGGCCAATGTGGACAGAAGACTGCGCAGCGTCTACGGGCCGTGGTACGGCCTGACGGTCGAGACCGAGGTCGGCGCGGGTACCAGGGTCGTGGTGCGCGTACCCCGATTCCAGCCGGGGGTGCTGCCGTGACGAACGGGCTCCGGGTGCTGGCTGTCGACGACGTCCCGCCCGCCCTCGACGAACTGTGCAGCCTGCTGCGCGAGGCGCCGGAAGTCGCCGAGGTGGTCGCTGCCGGTGACGCGCTCAACGCGCTGAAGATGTTGCAGGGCAGTCATTTCGACGCCGTCTTCCTCGACATCTCCATGCCCGGCCTCGACGGGCTCGAACTCGCCTCACTGCTGGCGCGGCTCAACGAACCACCGGTGATCGTGTTCGTCACCGCGCACGACGGCCACGCCGTCGCCGCGTACCGCATCGGTGCTGTCGACTACCTGCTCAAACCGGTCCGCGCGGAACGGCTGTCCGCCGCACTGTCCAAAGTGGTCCGGATGGTGGGTGCTCAGGCCGACGAGCCGAAACCGGCGCCGGACGCGATGTCCGCGCTGCCGGTCGAATCCGGCGGGCGCACGCGGTACGTCCGGCGCGACGACGTCCAGTTCGTCGAAGCGCACGGCGACTACGTCCGGCTGCACACGAAATCCGGCGTCCACGTCACGCGGATGCCCATCTCCCGGCTCGAAGAATATTGGGAGGGAACGGGATTCACCCGGGTACACCGGGGTTTCCTGCTCGCCGTGGACGCGGTGCTCGAACTGCGCAGTGACACCACCGGCGGATTGCTGGCGCATACCGAAGCGGGCGATGTCCCGGTGAGCCGCCGTCACGCGCGCGACCTGCGTGACCGGCTCCTCGCCGCCGCGCAACGCGGCGATCCGGGCCGGGGGAGCCGCCCGTGAGCCGCGTCAAACGAGTCGCCGTCACGAGTCCCCAGACCCGGCTCGCGCATTCGCGGCGCCGTTCGCGCGGACGCTGGCGGGTCCCCCGGCTGGCGGCGGGCGACGCCGAACGCGCGGACCTGCTCTACCGGGCCCAGCGCCGTCGCGGGCTCCCCGCGCTGGCCGGGATGTTCGGCCTGGTGTTCGGTCTCCCGCTGGTGTTCGGGCTCTTCCCCGGGCTGGATTCGGTCCGGCTGCTGGGTATCCCGCTGTCCTGGCTGATGATCGCGATCCTCCCGTATCCGGCCATGGCGCTGCTGTCGTGGTGGCAGCTTCGCCGGGCGGAAAAGATCGAGGACGACTAGTGGTCGCGGCGCTCTCGGTGGCTCCCGTCGTGCTGATCACCCTGCTGATCGGGCTGCGCGGTGTCGCCGCCATGCGCACGACGTCGGACTTCCTCGTCGCCTCGCGCCGGATCTCGCCGCTGGTCAACTCCGCCGCGGTCTCCGGCGAGTACCTGTCCGCGGCGTCGTTCCTCGGGGTCGCCGGGCTGGTGGTGAAGGACGGTATCGGCGCGCTCTGGTACCCGGTCGGGTTCACCGCCGGGTACATCGCGATGCTGGTGCTCGTCGCGGCACCGATGCGGCGCTCCGGCGCGCTCACCGTCCCGGACTTCGCCGAGGCGCGGCTCGCCTCCCCCGCGCTGCGCCGTCTCGCCGCGTTCGTCGTCCTCGTCATCGGAACCCTTTACCTGGTACCGCAATTCCGCACCGCGGGGCTCGTGCTGACCGCCGTGGGCGGGACGCCGTACTGGGTCGGTGTCGTCATCGCGGGCACCGCCGTCAGCGCGACACTGGCGCTCGGCGGGATGCGCGCGGCGACCTACGTCCAGGCGTTCCAGTTCGTGCTGAAACTGCTGCTGTTCCTCGTTCCCGCGATCTGGCTGGTCTCCCAGGTCTCCCCGGAGGAGCGGTCGGCTTCGGTGCGTCCGGTGGAATTCACCCACTTCGCGCGTGACACCCAGCTGTCCTTCGAGATCGACGTGACGCTGACCCTGCGTGAGCCGACCACCCTGCTCACCCCGGAAAAACACGTGGTGCCGCCGGGAGAACTGGTGGCCCGCAGCGGGGAGAAGCTGGAATTCGCGGCGGGTACACCGGTTCCCGCCGTCCGGGGCGGTGCCCCGCTGGGCGGGCCGGACTGGCAGCGGCCGCTGCTGGACCTCGGCGACCACGGCTACCCGCTGCTCGGCACCTGGGCGATCCTGATCGCGACCATGCTCGGCACGATGGGCCTGCCGCATGTCCTGATGCGCTTCCACACCAGCCCGGACGGCCGCGCCGCCCGCCGGACCGCGGCGATCACCGTCGCCCTGCTCGGCGTTTTCTACCTGTTCCCAGGGGTTTACGGCGTCCTCGGCCGGGTGCTGGTGCCTGAGCTGTACGTCTCGGGCGCGACGGACACCGTCGTCGTCGCGCTGCCGGCGCAGGTCGACGACGGCTGGGCGGGGTCCCTGTTCACCGGACTGCTGACGGCGGGCGCGTTCGCCGCGTTCCTGGCGACGTCGCTCGGCCTGCTGCTGGTGATCTCCGGCGCGATCGCGCACGACCTGGCGCCCGGTGGCCTGCGCAGACTGCGGTGGTCGGTGCTCGGGGCGGCCGCGGTGATGGTCCTGCTCGCGCTGCCGTCGGCCAGATTGGACGCCGGTGTCCTCGTCACCTGGGGCTTCACCGTGGCCGCGTCGACGTTCTGTCCGTTGCTGGTGCTCGGCATCTGGTGGAACCGGCTCACCGCGGCGGGCGCGATCAGCGGTGTCCTCACCGGGCTCGTCGCGTCCTCGGGGTCGATCCTGGTCGCCCTGTTCGCCCCCACGCTGAGCGGTCTGCCCGCCATCCTGGTTTCGCAGCCCGCGCCATGGTCGGTCCCGCTGGCATTCGGCGTAATGATCGTGGTTTCCTTACGGGGCAGGCCACCGGCCTGGTCCACGGCCGCCATGCTGCGGCTGCATTTGGACGATCGCACGGCGGAGGCCCCTTCGTCGTGATCCGAGTACCGTTCGTCGGCCGTTCGTCGTCTCGGCAGGCGTTTGAACCGGTGAAGGTTCCGGTCCCCCAGCCCTCTCCTTAACGTGTCGCGGACCACATTCGCGGCGCAAGGAGAGCACCATGAGCACCGAAACGGACGCTCCGAGTCCGCCTGAAACGGACTGGGACAAAGCCCACGACAGCCCCGAGTTCAAGGAGCTGCGTTCGCGGCTGCGCCGGTTCGTGTTCCCCGTGTCGGCGCTGTTCCTCGTCTGGTACCTGCTCTACGTGCTGCTCGCCGACTACGCGCACGGCTTCATGAGCACGAAGCTCGTCGGCAACATCAACGTCGGCCTCGTCTTCGGTTTGCTGCAGTTCGTTTCGACCTTCGTGATCACCGGGCTCTACGTCCGCTACGCGAACAAGAAACTCGACCCCCTCGCGGAAAAGATCCGCACGGACATCGAGAGTGAGACCAAATGACGCTCGCCGCCGGAGTCGAGGGAAGCAACCCCGCACTCAACATCACCATCTTCGGCCTTTTCGTGGTGGTCACGCTGTTCGTCGTGTTCCGGGCCAGCCGGAACACGAAGACGGCGTCGGACTACTACGCCGCGGGCCGCGCGTTCACCGGTCCGCAGAACGGCGTCGCCATCGCTGGCGACTACCTGTCCGCCGCGTCGTTCCTCGGGATCGCGGGCGCGATCGCCGTCTACGGCTACGACGGTTTCCTTTACTCCATCGGCTTCCTGGTGGCGTGGCTGGTGGCGTTGCTGCTGGTCGCGGAACTCCTTCGCAACACCGGCAAGTTCACCATGGGCGACGTGCTGGCGTTCCGGATGAAGCAGCGCCCGGTGCGGGCCGCCGCGGCGACGTCCACCCTGGCCGTCTCGTTCTTCTACCTGCTGGCGCAGATGGCGGGTGCCGGTGGCCTCGTCGCGCTGCTGCTCGGGATCGAGAGCAAGGCGGGGCAGGCCGCGATCATCGTGATCGTCGGCATCATCATGATCGCCTACGTGCTCATCGGCGGGATGAAGGGCACCACCTGGGTGCAGATCATCAAGGCCGCGCTGCTCATCGTCGGCGCGCTGGCGATGACGCTGTGGGTGCTCGGCATGTACGGCTTCAACCTTTCCGCATTGTTGCAGGGCGCCGTGGACAAGGCGGGGAAGGCCGGTGAAGCGCTGCTCGGGCCGGGTAACCAGTACGGCAAGACCGGCACCACCAAGCTGGACTTCCTGTCGCTCGGCATCGCGCTGGTGCTCGGTACCGCGGGCCTGCCGCACGTGCTGATGCGCTTCTACACCGTGCCGACCGCCAAGGAAGCGCGCCGATCGGTGGTCTGGGCGATCGCGCTCATCGGCATCTTCTACCTGTTCACCCTGGTGCTCGGCTACGGCGCGGGCGCGCTCGTCGGCCCGGACGCGATCAAGGCCGCGCCGGGTGGCGTGAACTCGGCCGCACCGCTGCTGGCGCTCGAACTCGGCGGCCCGATCCTGCTCGGCCTGATCGCGGCGATCGCGTTCGCGACGATCCTCGCGGTGGTCGCGGGCCTGACCATCACGGCGTCGGCGTCGTTCGCCCATGACGTCTACGCCAGCGTGATCAAGAAGGGCAAGGCGTCGCCTGCTTCGGAGGTGAAGGTCGCCCGGATCACCGCATTGGTGATCGGCGCGGTCGCGATCCTCGGTGGCATCCTCGCCAACGGGCAGAACATCGCCTTTCTGGTGGCGCTGGCGTTCGCGGTGGCGGCGTCGGCGAANNAAGGCGTCGACTTCCACTGGTTCCCCCTCGACAACCCCGGCATCATCTCCATCCCCATCGCCTTCTTCCTCGGCTGGCTCGGCACCGTCCTGTCCACAGAACACAACCAGAAGAAGCACGCCGAGATGGAGGTCCGCTCCCTCACCGGTGTGGGCGCCGAGAAGGCGGTTTCCCACTAGGTCGCCGGGACGGTGCGGCCGGGCATCCAACGCCCCCCGGCCGCACCGTCCCGGTTCCCCCTCCCGTCAGTACGGCAGCTTCCCCGCTGCCAGCCCGGCCAGTTTCGCCTCGATGTCGGCGCGAGCCGACTTCCACAGCCCGGTGCCCAGCGAGATCCGCGCCACCCCCAGTGCGGCGAGCGCGGAGAGATCGGGGCCACCCGGCAGCGGCGAGACGTTGACCGCGCCGGGCGCGACCGCCTTCACGAACTCGCCCAGCACCTCCGGCGACTTCACCAGGATCGGGTAGACGCAGTCCGCCCCCGCCTCGAGATAGGCCTTGGCCCGCGCGACAGCGTCGTCGAGAACCGCCCGCTCGTCGGGCGCGCCGAGGAAGACGTCGACACGGGCATTGATCACCAGCGCGTCCCCGGCGGCCTTGCGCAGCTCCGCGACCCGGTCCGCCTGCTCCTCCAGCGGGCGGATCCCGCCGTTCGCGTGGTCGGTGTCCTCGTAGTTACAGCCGACGGCGCCGGACTCGGCCAGTCTCTCGGCGAGAGCCCCCGCTTCGAGGCCGTAGCCGGATTCCGCGTCGACGGTCACCGGCACCGAGACCGCACGGGCGATCCTCGCGGCCGCGGCGAACATCTCGGCGGCGGGCGCGGCCTCGCCGTCCTCGTACCCGAGCACCTTGGCGATGGCGAAGGAACTCGTTGCCACCACGGGGAAACCGGCCGCTTCCACCAGACGCGCGCTGTCGGCGTCCCACGCGTTCGGCAGGAGCAGCGGCGTGCCCGCGACGTGCAGTTCCCGCAGCCGCGTCGCGGTCATTCGGCGCGCTCGGGCAGCGGCGCGTGGCTGGTCACGCACATGCGGTTCCAGCTGTTGATCGCGATGGCCTCCCACACGATCGCGCGGTACTGCTCCTCGCTGAAGACGCGGGTGGCCTCGTCGTAGACGTCGTCCGGCACCTCGTGCAGGGTCGCCACGTTCGTGATCGCCTCGGTGAGCGCGAGCGCGGCCCGCTCCTGCTCGGTGAACAGTTCCGTCTCGCGCCAGCCCTGCAACACGAACAGCCGTCGAGGTGACTCGCCCATCTGCACCGCGTCGTGCGAATGCATGTCGAGGCAGAACGCACAGTGGTTGATCTGCGACGACCGCATCTTCACCAGTTCGAGGATCTTTTGGTCGACCCCGGCGTTGGTGGCGGCCTTCTCGACCTCGGCCTGCAGTTTCGCCATCGCCTGGTAGATCTCGGGCACTCGTTTGCCCACGTGGATTCGTTCGGTCATACGGTCGAATCTAGCGCCAACTGGCCCACGAGTATGGTCCAGTCACATGGCAGAATCATGGTCCAGTTCGGGAATAGACGTCCACCTCGACTGGCACCCCGAAAGCGGCAGGACCGGGCTCGCCGCCGCGATCCGCGCCGCCATCCGGGAAGGCCGCTGGCAGGCGGGCGCGGCCGTGCCCTCCACCCGGGCGCTGGCCCAGGACCTCGGCGTCGCCAGGGGAACGGTCACCCGCGTCTACTCCGATCTCGCCGCCGAGGGGTATCTGCGAACCGCGCAGGGCGCCCCGACCCGCGTCGCGACGGCGGGCGCGCTGCCCGCCTCGCCACCGAGGCCCGTCCCCCGTGACCCGGCACCACGCTGGGACCTGCGCCCGGGCAGGCCGAACCTGTCCGCTTTCCCCCGGTCGGCCTGGCTCGCGGCGACCCGGCGGGCGCTGCACCAGGCGCCGATGTCGGCCTTCGACTACACGGCCGAGGCCGGCGCGGCGGAACTGCGGGAGACGCTCGCCGCGTACCTGGCCCGAAGCCGAGGCGTGGTCGCCGATCCCGAGCGCATCCTGGTGTGCTCCGGTTTCTCGCACGCGATCGCGATCCTGGCGCGGGTCCTGCGCGCACGCGGCGCGGAAGAGATCGCGTTCGAGAACCCGTCGCTGCACATCTACCGGGACATCGCCGCGGCGAACGGGGCACGGGTGGTCGGCGTCCCCGTCGACGACCACGGGATCACGGTGTCCGCTTTGGACAGTCCGGCGGTGGTGGTCACCCCGGCGCACCAGTACCCGCTGGGCGTCACCCTCGCCGCCACGCGACGGGCGGAACTCACCCGCTGGGCGGCGGAAACCGGCGCCATCGTCATCGAAGACGACTACGACGGCGAGTTCCGGTTCGACCACCAGCAGGTCGGCGCGTTGCAGGCGCTGGCGCCCGAGCGGGTCGTGTACGTGGGGACGACGAGCAAGACGCTCGCGCCGTCGCTGCGCCTGGGATGGATGGTGCTGCCGCGGTTTCTGGTCGAACCGGTGCGCGCGGAGATGGTCGCGAGCGGCGCCCGGCCCGCGCTGCTGGACCAGCTGGCGATGGCCGAACTGATCGAATCGGGCGCCTACGACCAGCACATCCGCCGCTGCCGCACCGAGTACCGCTCGCGGCGCGACCGGCTGCTCGCCGCCCTGCCGGATTCCGTGCTGCCGCAAGGCATCTCGGCGGGGCTGCATCTGGTGCTCCAGTTTCCCGGTGACGTTCCCGGGGAGATGGAGGTGATGGCCGCCTGCCGCCGTCGCGCGATCGGGCTCGAAGGGCTCAGCGGTTACTGGATCGGCGAGCCACAACGCGAAGGGCTCATCATCGGTTACGGCGCCGCCGCCAAACACGCTTTCGGCGGCGCCACCCAAGCCCTGCGCGAAGCCATCTTCGAGGTCACTTAACACCCCCGCGTTTCGTCCTCTAGTTGCGGTGGTTCGCGCAACGAACTACCGCAACTAGAGGACGAAACGCGATGGGGGTAGGGGGTCAGCAGTACCAGGGGCGGGCGCGGAGGATGTCGGTCTTCCGGACGGGGGCGCCGTCGACCGGGGCGGGGTCTTCCGGCGTCGGCTTGATGCCGCCCGCGGCGACGTCGTCGAGGGTTTCGAGGCCTTCGTGGCCGACGGTGCCGAAGATCGTGTAGTTCGGGCGCAGCGCGGAGTCGCCGTACACGACGAAGAACTGGCTGCCGTTCGTCGCCGGGCCCGCGTTCGCCATGGCGAGGACGCCGCGCGAGTACACCTTCCGCTCGCCCGTCGGGTCGGTCGGCGCGGGCGGCAGGCCGACGGGCAGTTCGTCCTTGTACTTGTAGCCGGGGCCGCCCTCGCCGGTGCCGCTCGGGTCTCCGCACTGCAGCACCTTCAACGTCGGGTACGCCGTCAGCCGGTGACACGTCGTGCGGTCGTAGAACCGGTGCGTCGCCAGATGCAGGAAGCTTTGCACCGTGCACGGCGCCTTCGCCCGATCGAGGGTCAAGTCGATCTTGCCCTGGTTGGTCTTGAGCTGCACCGGCACCTTGCCCCGATCCGGCGTGCGACGGGGGTCCGGCGGCAGAGGAACGGGCCGCGCGGCGGGCTCATCCGGTGTCTGCGTGTACTGGCAGGGCCCCTTCGTGACCTTCGGTGGCACGGCCTCGGCCGACGCCGTTCCGGTACCGGCCGCGAGCATCAGCCCGGCCCCCAGCACAGCCCCAAAGACTTTCGCGATCCTCTGCACGGTTCCTGCCTCCAGCCGTGGACGAAGAAGAGAGCATAGGGTGAATCCCCACCGCTTACACAGGTCCGGAAGTAGGTCCGCGGTTAGGGTCGAAGCCGTGGAGATCGCCGAACGACACCAATGGCAGCTGAACGCGCTGACCTTCCTGTACGCGTACACGCAGTACGTCCTGGTGCACGAACGCGTCATGGCGAGCCTGCCGCCGGACAAGCCGGCCGAACTCGACAAACCGCGCGTCCTCAAACTCGCCAAGGTCGTCGACGACATGATCCTCGACTTCCGCAAGGAGGACGGGCTGACCGATCTCGAACGCCGCCGGGTCATCCGGCTCGCCAGGGAGATCAAGTCGCACGTCCGCGAGAAGTGGCCGCGCGGTGACGCGTCACTGACCGAGTGGATCGCCTCGGCCGCGGCGCACTTCTACTGCGAGGAGCACATCAACAACGGCTACGTCCGGATGGGCCGCGTCTTCGATCCCGACATGGCGGACAGGTTCCTGGAGCGCGTCGAGTTCTGCCGGGGGCAGACCGTCACGATCACGAACTACGCCAACAAGGTCGCCGACGGCGAAGAACTCACTTACGGCGAGACCAACCAGCTCGAGGTCTGGAAAGAGGACGCCGTCAACCATTTGGACAATCTCGACAGCGACTTCGGCGACATCAAAATGTACGTCGAATTCTGACCACTGCACGGATGGACAAACTTGGCTGTCCGTCCTTACCCGCGAAACAGCGATCAATTGACAACCGTCGCCGGTGATCGGGATGCTCGACGACGAAGCTCCTTTTTCGGCTTTCTACCGAAGGAGAACCTGTGATTTCGAGCAAGAAGAAGGCTC
Source organism: Amycolatopsis coloradensis (assembly GCF_001953865.1). Classification (GTDB taxonomy): domain Bacteria; phylum Actinomycetota; class Actinomycetes; order Mycobacteriales; family Pseudonocardiaceae; genus Amycolatopsis; species Amycolatopsis coloradensis. The sequence goes on along the minus strand of NZ_MQUQ01000010.1, from coordinate 226,462 downwards.
GGCGCATCCTGGCCGTGGCGGCCGCCGCTGCCGCCACGTTCAGCATGCTCGTGCCGACCGGAACCTCGTTCGCCATCGACCACATCCCTTGCAAGGACGGGGAGAACTACCTGAAGATCTGGTCACACCTCGGCGGCGGGAGCAGCGTCGACTGCTACGCCAACAGAGGGAGGATCAGCTTCGGGGGATGGTGGATCGATCGGATCTACACCGGCAACAACGACCTGATTTACTACGACAGCAATGGTTCCGACGTGAGAATCAACCGCTGGACGGATATCAGTTTCCCGAATCGCCCGCCGAAGGTCCGCGTCATCGAAATCCTCTGAACGATCCTCTCGAGGGGCCAGGCCAACGTGGCGTGCGGCCGCGCTCCGCTGAGCTGTCCTGAATGAATGACCGCGGTCACTGCCCCAACCGACCTGAGCCCGGCCGCCAGCACGACACCCCCTCGATAACCGTCCTCACCACTCACGAGTGGAGGTCGGCGATCAGTTCCGCGGCCGCCGCGAACGGGTCGATCTTCCGCGCCACCACGCGTTCGGCCAGCTCGGCGAGCCGGTCGCCGCGCCGCAGGTCGACGATCTCCGCACGCAGCCGCTGGACGGCGATCGCCTCGACCTCGTCGCGAGCCCGCGCCGCCCGACGCCGCGGCAGTTCGTCCCGCTGGACCAGCCAGTCGTGATGTTCGCCCAGCGCGCGGACGACGTCGTCGACGCCTTCGCCGCGCGAGGCCACCGTTCGTACGATCGGCTGACGCCAACTCGGGCCGCGAAGCTCCCGGCGCACCAGGGAGATCATCTGCTTGAGGTCGTGCACGCATCCGTCCGCGCCCTCGCGGTCGGCCTTGTTGACCACGAACACGTCCGCGATCTCCAGCACCCCGGCCTTGGCCGCCTGGATACCGTCGCCCATCCCGGGCGCGAGCAGGACCACCGTGGTGTCGGCCAGTTTCACGACGTCCACTTCGGACTGACCGACGCCGACGGTCTCGATCAGCACGACGTCGAACCCGGCCGCGTCGAGAACGCGGACCGCCTGCGGGGTCGCCCACGACAGCCCGCCGAGATGCCCGCGGGTGGCCATCGAACGGATGAACACACCGGGATCGGTGGCATGCTCGGTCATCCGGATCCGGTCGCCGAGCAGCGCCCCGCCGGAGAACGGCGACGACGGGTCGATCGCCAGTACCCCGACCCGCAGACCTTCCGCCCGCAGGGCCGTGAGCAGCGCGGACGTCGATGTCGACTTGCCGACACCGGGCGGCCCGGTCAGCCCGACGACGCGCGCGTTGCCGGTGTGCGGCGTGAGTTTCGCCGCGACCTCGGGCAACCGCGGATGGGCGTCCTCGACCAGCGACAGCAACCGGGCGATCGCGCGGGGTACGCCGTCCCGCGCGCGACCGACCAGTTCGTCGATGTCCAGCTGTACCGGCAAGGGCTTTACGGAACGCGAAGCAGCAGCGCGTCACCCTGGCCGCCGCCACCGCAGAGGGCGGCCGCGCCGAGGCCGCCGCCACGACGGCGGAGTTCGTGGATCAGGTGCACGGCCAGCCGCGCGCCGGAAGCGCCGATCGGGTGGCCGAGCGCGATGGCGCCGCCGTCGACGTTGACCTTGTCCACGTCGACGCCGAGCTTCTCGCTGGAGACCAGGCCGACGGCGGCGAACGCCTCGTTGATCTCGATGAGGTCGAGCGCGTCCGCGGTCAGCTTCTCCTTGGCCAACGCGGCCAGGATCGCGTTCGACGGCTGCTCGTGCAGGCTGGCGTCGGGGCCGGAGACCACCCCGTGCGCGCCGATCTCGGCGAGCGCGGTGAGGCCCAGCTCCTCGGCCTTGGCCTTGCTGGCCACGACGACCGCGGCCGCGCCGTCGGAGATCTGCGACGCCGAACCGGCGGTGATCGTGCCGTCGGAGGCGAACGCCGGACGCAGCTTCGCGAGGCTCTCGGCGGAGGTGTCGGCGCGGACGCCTTCGTCCTTGGAGAAGACGACCGGGTCGCCCTTGCGCTGCGGGATCGACACCGGCGCGATCTCGGCGTCGAAACGGCCCTCCGCGATGGCGGCGGCGGCACGCTGGTGGGAACGCGCGGAGAACTCGTCCTGCTGCTCACGGGTGAGTCCGTAGCGGCTGTTGTACTTCTCCGTCGACGAGCCCATCGCGACCTGGTCGAAGGCGCAGAACAGACCGTCGTAAGCCATGTGGTCGACGAGCGCGGTGTCGCCGTACTTGAAGCCGGCACGCGACTTCGGCAGCAGGTGCGGCGCCTGGGTCATCGACTCCTGGCCGCCCGCGACGATCAGGTCGAACTCACCCGCGCGGATGAGCTGGTCGGCGAGCGCGATGGCGTCGAGACCGGACAGGCAGACCTTGTTGATGGTCAGCGCCGGGACGGTCATCGGGATACCGGCGGCCACCGCGGCCTGGCGGGCGGGGATCTGGCCCGCGCCGGCGGTGAGCACCTGGCCCATGATCGTGTACTGGACCGCGTCCGGCGAGACACCGGCCTGTTCGAGCGCCGCCTTGATCGCGAACCCGCCCAGTTGCGCACCCGAGAAGTCCTTCAGGGAACCGAGCAATCGCCCGATCGGTGTACGGGCGGCACCCAGGATCACGGAACCGGACACGGCGTCCTCCAAGCATCGGCGCAAGGGCAAAGGCGGTCTTCGCGACCATACCCGGGGCACGGGCCTCTTGATGGAGCCAGTGTGAGGCGGCGCACGCCGGTCCACCCGCTCGCGGACCTATCCTGCTCTGCATGAACCAGGCGCTGAAACCGTTCGTGACCGCCATCGACCACGTCGGCATCGCGGTACCCGACCTCGACGCCGCGATCGCCTTCCACACCGAGCATTTCGGCCTGGAGGTGGCGCACGAGGAGGTCAACGAGGAGCAGGGCGTCCGCGAGACGATGCTGCGCGCACCGGGCACCGCCGGGACCGAGACCGCGATCCAGCTCCTCGCGCCGTTGCGTGACGACTCGGCGATCGGCAAGTTCCTCGCGAAGAGCGGCCCCGGCTTGCAGCAGCTGGCGTATCGAGTGTCCGATGTGGACGCCGCCGCGGCCGCGCTGCGCGCGCAGGGACTCCGGCTGCTCTACGACGAGGCGAAGCGCGGCACGTCCAACAGCCGGGTGAACTTCGTCCACCCCAAGGACGCCGGCGGCGTGCTCGTGGAACTGGTCGAGCCCGCGAAGAGCTGAAGGGGACCCATCCCCGCATGCGATGCGGTGACAGTCACTGACGGCGCGTCTCCCGGGAGCGCGACAGCGCCTCGGCGATGAAGGCGACCTCGCGATCGATCTCGGCGGGGTCCCCGTCTTCGCTGTGCCGCGCCGTCGCGTGGCGGTGGCTGACCGCCCGCGCGAGCAGCCCGGACGCCGAGTCGACGTCGGCGATCGCGAGCTTGCCGCCGGTCGCGGCGACGATCACCGCCTGCACCTGGCGGACGAGTTGCTGGAACCGTTCGGCCAGCGCGTCGCGGACCGCGCGATGCGTGTCGGCCTCGCGCCACAACAGGTGTGACAAGGCCAAGGACCGGTTGAACCGCCGGTCGAGTTCGCCGACGAGGCCGCGCAGGCTGCCCGCGAGGTCGCCGGGGACCACCACGACGGCCGGTTCGATCCGGGCGTCCGGCAGTTCGGCGACCAGGGCGGCCAGCAGGTCCGACTTACGCCGGAAGTAGTAGTGCACCAGGCCTTTGGGCACACCTGCCTGTTCGGCGATCCGGGACGTGGGCGTGGCGTCGAAACCGGATTCGGCGAAAAGCGCCTCCGCGGCCCGCAGGATGCGCTGTTTCGCCGAATCCTCTTTCACGCGGTCTCCTTGCGCGTCAGTGCTGTCCCGCTGTCTTGTGCGCCGCCTGGGCGATCGGCATCGCCGCCGCCCCGGCCACCACGGTCAGGACGCCGCCGATCCAGGCGGTCCAGGACGCGCCCATGAAGCCGGCGTAGCCCATCACCCATGGCGAAATGAACAGCAGCGCGCCCAGGACGATCTGGACGCCTTCGCCGTAAACCATGCCAGGCATCGCAAGCGACGCGAGGCCGTCGAGGGCGATCAGCGCGCCGAGGACGACGAGCGTCCACATCGCGGTGTTGTCCGTGGTCATCCAGAGGGGTGAAAGCGCGACCACGACACCGATGGCCACCTCCGCCCAGTCATGGGGACGGCTCCAAGGGCGCGTCGTGGGTTCATTCATGCGTGCTCACCTCCGAAAATCGGCTGAACCTGCAGGTCGGAGAGATCTCCACCACCCATGCTCCGCTTGATTGGCCAGCCGGTCAAGGCTGATCGGTAACACTTCGGGAGGTGTACGTGCTCCACGTCTCGTACAGTTGTGGACCTGGTTACCGGTGAGTAATTTGTTGCGCCTACGCCGTCACCCAATCGCGGAGGTTCCGATGACGCAGCTCGGCGAAATCCAGCAGGCCATTCTGAACGATGACCTCGGCGCCGTGGCGTCGCTCGACGTGCCGGAGACCTACCGCGGCGTCACCGTGCACAAGGACGAGGCCGACATGTTCCAGGGCCTCGAAAGCCGGGACAAGGATCCGCGAAAGTCGCTGCACGTGGACGACGTCCCCACGCCCGAGCTGGGCCCGGGTGAGGCGCTGGTCGCGGTCATGGCGAGCGCGATCAACTACAACACCGTCTGGACCTCGATCTTCGAGCCGGTCTCGACGTTCAAATTCCTGGAGCGCTACGGGCGGCTCTCGCCGCTGTCGAAGCGCCACGACCTGCCCTATCACGTCGTCGGCTCGGACCTGTCCGGCGTCGTGCTGCGCACCGGCGCCGGCGTGCACAACTGGAAGCCGGGCGACGAGGTCGTCGCGCACTGCCTCAACGTCGAACTCGAGGGCCCGGACGGGCACAACGACACGATGCTCGACACCGAGCAGCGGATCTGGGGCTTCGAAACGAACTTCGGCGGACTCGCCGAGATCGCGCTGGTCAAGGCGAACCAGCTGATGCCGAAGCCGGACCACCTCACCTGGGAAGAGGCCGCGTCCCCCGGTCTGGTGAATTCCACGGCCTACCGGCAGCTCGTGTCGCGCAACGGCGCCGACATGAAGCAGGGCGACGTCGTGCTGATTTGGGGTGCTTCGGGCGGCCTCGGCTCCTACGCGACGCAGTACGCGCTCAACGGCGGCGCGATCCCGGTCTGCGTGGTCTCCAGCCCCGAGAAGGCGGAGATCTGCCGCAAGCTCGGCGCGGAGCTGATCATCGACCGCAACGCCGAGGACTACAGGTTCTGGAAGGACGAGCACAACCAGGACCCGAAGGAGTGGCAGCGGTTCGGCAAGAAGATCCGCGAGCTGACCGGCGGCGAGGACCCGGACATCGTCTTCGAGCACCCCGGCCGCGAAACGTTCGGCGCTTCGGTCTACGCCGCGCGCAAGGGCGGGACGATCGTCACGTGCGCCTCGACGTCCGGGTTCATGCACCAGTACGACAACCGCTATCTGTGGATGAACCTGAAGCGGATCATCGGCAGCCACTTCGCCAACTACCGCGAATCGTGGGAGGCGAACCGGCTGATCTCGAAAGGTCTGATCCACCCGACGCTGTCGAAGACCTACTCGCTGGAAGACACCGGGCAGGCCGCGCTGGACGTGCACCGCAACGCCCACCAGGGCAAGGTCGGCGTGCTCGCCCTTGCGCCGGAAGAAGGTCTGGGTGTCCGGAACCACGAATTGCGGGCGAAGCACATCGACGGGATCAACGCGTTCAGGAACGTTTAGCGCGCCAGAACGCGCTTTCGCCGCGCGTTGCGTGGGTGCTCACCCTTCCGTGACTCCAGCTCGACTACGGTAGAAGGATGAGCCTTGGCGAGGAACGGGAGCTAGTGCCGCTGGGAGCCGGCTTCGACGTGGCAAAGCGCGGTTACAGCCGTGCGCAGGTCGACGAACATCTGGAACGGCTGGACGCCGATCTGAAGATGCTCACCGCCGATCGCGATGCCGCCATCGGACAGGCAGGCGACCTGGCACGGCAGCTGGAGACCGCGCGCGGCGAGATCGCGGACCTGCGCGGCCAGGTCGACAGGCTGGCCCAGCCGCCGACGAGCGTCGAAGGCCTTTCCGAGCGCTTGCAGCGCATGCTGCGGCTCGCGCAGGACGAGTCCGCCGACACCAAGGCGCGCGCGGAAGCCGAAGCCGGGCACATCCGTGCGAAGGCGGAGACCGACGCGAGCGCCATGCGCGCCCGCTACGAGCAGCTGCTCAACGAGCTCGACCTGCGCCGCAAGGAGATGGAGGCCGAGCACCGCCGTGTGCTCGAGACCGCGCGCGCCGAGGCGAAGGACATCACCGACAAGGCGAAGGCCGAGCGCGACAAGCTCGACGCCGAGTCGCAGCAGCGCCGCACGCAGGTCGAAGAGGACTTCGAGATCGCGATGGCGTCGCGGCGCACCGAAGCCATGCACGCGCTGGCCGAGCAGGAGGCCGCGAGCAAGGCCGAAGCCGCCCGCCGCGTCCGCGAGGCCACCGAGGACGCCGCCGCCATCCGCGCGAAGGTGCTCGAAGAGGAGACAGCGGCCAAGGCCGACATCGAGCGCCGTCAGCGGGAGTCCGTCGCCGACGCCAACAAGCGCAAGCAGGACTCGATCACCGAGGCCAACGCCCGGCTCGCCGAGGCGGCCGACGAGGCACGCCGCCGCGTCCGGCAGGCCACCGAGGAGTCCAACCGGCGGATCACGCAGGCCACCGAACGGGTCGAAGCACTCCGCAAGGTGCGCTCCAGCCTTGCCGAGCAGGTCCGCACCGCGCGGACCGCGCTGGCCGAGGCGACGCACGTGCTCGGCGACAAACCGCACGTTCCGGCGGATCTCAAGGCGAAGCCGTCGCCCGACTCGGAAGCCACCGTGCAGATCCGGAAGGCCGATGTGCCGAAGGCCACATCCGGCGCGCAGCCCTCACCCCGGCCTGCGGCAGCGCAGAAACCGACTGGCGAGTAACCTTCTCATCCGACCGAGCTCACGACGCCCTGCGGGACCGTCGGCGAGCGGTTATCGTCGCTGCTCGCACGCGGGTGCGGCAGACAGATCGGTGGAGGTTGCGGATGGCTGCATATCGGACCGTGGTCGTGGGCACGGACGGCTCGAATTCCTCGTTCGCCGCGGTCGACCGGGCGGCGAGTGTCGCCGGGGACTCCGGAGCGACCCTGGTCGTCGTGTGCGCCTACTACCCCGCTAACAAGGGCGACGTGGAGAAGGCACAAGACGTCCTCGGCGACGAGGCGTACCAGGTCGTGGGCTCGGCACCGGCCGAGGACACCCTGCTGTCCGCCCGTGACCGGGCCGCCAAGGCCGGCGCGAAGAACATCGAGACCGCCGCCGTCGTCGGCGACCCCGTCGACGCGCTGCGCAAGGTCGTCGCGGATCGCTCCGCGGACCTGCTGGTGGTCGGCAACCGCGGGCTGAACACCCTCGCGGGCCGCATCCTCGGTTCCGTGCCGTCCGAGGTGGCACGGAAGTCCGGGGTGGACGTGCTCATCGTTCACACCACGTAATGGCCGATTCCGGCGAGCCCGCCACCGACGCGCTTCAGCAGCGTCTGATGCGGATCCTGCTCGGCGGCAGACGCAAGTACACCCGGCTCGAAGTCGCCGAGAAGGCGGGCGTTCCCGAAGAGCGTTCTCGGCGGCTTTGGCGCGCGCTGGGCTTCGCGACCGTCGATGACGACGAGGTCGTCTTCACCGACGCCGACATCGACGCGATCCGCACCGCCGACCAGCTGATGAACTCGGGCCTGATCGACCCTGGCATCGAGCAGGCGGTGACGCGCGTGCTGGGCCAGCACCTTTCGCGGCTCGCGGAATGGCAGGTCCACATGCTGTGGACGATGATCACCGAGAACAAGGACATCGGCACCAGCGAACGCCAGATCGCGCGACTCGTCGACAGGCTGCTTCCCGAGCTGGAGAAGGTGCAGAACTTCGTCTGGCGACGGCACCTCGCGGCCTACGCCGGACGGGCGTTCGCGTCGCCGGACGAGGATCTGGAGGCCAGGACCGAGGTCGTCGGATTCGTCGACATGGTCGGCTACACCCGGCTGACCAGGCAGATCGGCGAAGACGAGCTGAGTGCCGTCCTCGACCGATTCGAATCCGTCGCCACCGAGGTCGTCGCCGAGCACCATGGCCGGATCGTGAAAATGATCGGCGACGAGGTGCTGTTCGTCGCCGATTCCGCCGTCGACGGCGCCGAGATCGCACTCGCGCTGTCCGAACGCGCCGACGCCGACGAAACCCTGCCCGCCGTGCGCGCCGGCCTGGCGTCGGGCCGGATCCTCCTCCGCTTCGGCGACGTCTACGGCTCGGTCGTGAACCTCGCCGCCCGCCTCACCTCGACCGCGCGGCCGGGCACCATCCTGGTGGACAAGGAACTCGCCACCGAACTCCTCGAGTTCCCGGAGTACGAGGTGCGGACCCGGCGGCCCGTTTCGGTGCGGGGATACAACCGGCTGCGGCCTTCTTCGCTGCGACGGGCGCAGGATCGGCCTTCGGGCATGTTCGCCACTTCGCAGCAGCTCGCCGCGGAGATGCTGGGGCTGGCGCCTGGGGCCGCTTCGGAGTCTCCTGACGTCGAGAAGCTCGCCGAGGAGATCGAGGACGCCACAGCAGACTCGTTGCCGCCTCGGCCGCGTCCTCGCTCGAAGCGACGTCGGCGACGCTGATCGCTTCACTCGTCGCGGGAGCAGGGGACCTTTGCTATCGCCGTCGCTTTCGTCTTGGAAGCCCCTTCCATGACTTCCGTGAAGCTCAGGCGGGCAGCACTGCGTACTGCCGCACGTAGAGGTCGGTGTAGGTGACCGGGCCGCGCGGGCCCGGGACCTTGTCCAGGTTGATGCCGGTCTCGGGGACGGCCAGGAGCTTGAAGCCGTCGAGCAGCCGGGTGGGGGCGTTCCAGAAGACACCGGTGCCGGTGTAGGCGTCGAAGAAAGCGTCGGCGGCTTCGCTGCTTTCGGTGGCGATGCCTGCGGCCAGGCCCGAGGTCTGCTCGTTGGCGATCTCCGCCGCCTCGGGCAGGCTCGCGACCTTCGCGACGGTGACGGTGGCTTCGCGGTCGGAGTCGAGTGCCCATTCGTAGCCGATGGCGTGGTCGTGCGGGGCGAGCGACGGCGTGACACCGCGTTCGGCCAGCGCGCCGGAGATGCCGGGCCAAACGCGGTCGTGGGCGTCCTCGTGGATCAGCAGCAGGTTCAGCCGGTTGCAGACGCCGAGCCGGTCGAGACTGCTGAAAACCAGGTCGCGCGCCTTGTCGGTGTCGACGGCCTCGTCGATGTACAGCACTCCACCGCCGTCGGCGTGGGCCAGCGTGCGGACGCCGTGGACGGCCGCCTCGGTGGCCAGCGCCCGGGTGCTGTCACCGCTGCCGCGCAGGATGACCAGCGGCACGAGCGCCGGGAAACGCACCAGCGCGGAAGCCGCTTCGCGTTCGGCGCGCGGCACGAGCTGGATGACTTCCGGGTCGATGCCCGCTTCGGCGAGCGCGGGGGCGATCACGGTCTCGCGCAGGCGCTGGGCCGAGCCGAGCGCGGCGGAACCCGTGCGGAGCACGCCGCCGTTGCGCGACTTCACCAGTTGCGAGGCGACGTCGACCGTGACGTTCGGACGCGCCTCGTAATTCGCGCCGATCACGCCGACCGGGCGGCGGCGTTCCACCAGCCGCAGCCCTCCGTCCAAAGTGGACACCTCGACGGACCGTTCCTGGTGCGGCGCACCGGCCAGGATACGGAGCTGCTCGGCCATGCCGGTCAGCCGCTCGGGCGTGATGGTGAGCCGGTCGAGGAGCCCGGCGCTCATCCCGTCCTCGCGTGCCTTGGCGATGTCGGCCTGGTTCGCCTCCAGCACCGCGTCGGCGTGCTCGACCAGCTTGCCCGCCATGGCGTTCAGCGCGGCGTCGATCGCCTCCGCGGAGGCGGCGGCCAGTGACGGCGCGGCCCGTTTCGCCGATCGAGCGCATTCCTCGACGGCCTTGGCGACCTCGTCCATCTGCTGACTCCTTCCGCGCGGAACGAGCCATCAGTCTGCCGTACCACCCCGGTCAGGCGACGGTCGGCTCCAGCAGCCACAACCCGCCCGCGAAGAGACAGCTCACCGTCAGCACGGCCATCACCAGCACCCACAGCACCGCGGGCATCCCGGTGAGCCTGCCGAGCTGATCGACGTCGGAATCCCTCGCCGCGCCCCGTCGCCGCTTGATCTGCAGCTCGATCACCGGCCGGACGCCGCCGAACAGCAGGAACCAGGTCAGCAGATAGACGAAGATCGCCTGGAACCACGACGGCGCCACCAGCGCGACCAACCCGAGCACCACCGAGCCGGCGATCACGGTGAACACGCCGTAGGTGTTGCGCACCATCACCAGCACACCCAGCAGCATCAGGGCCATCACGATCAGCACGACGGTGATCAGATCCGACGAGAGGAACCCGGCGAACACCAGTCCGAGCACCGCGGCCGCCGGATACCCGGCCAGCGCGGTGAACGCCATCCCCGGCCCCTCCGGCTTCCCGCGCGAGACTGTGACGCCTGAGGTGTCCGAGTGCAGCTTGATGCCCTGCAGCCGACGGCCGACCAGCACGGCGGCCAGCGCGTGGCCCGCCTCGTGGACGAGCGTGATCAGGTTGCGGGCGATCCGCCATGGCCTGCCCGACAGCACCACGAGCAGGGCGAGACCCCCGGTGACCAGGGTGATCGTGCCGGGCGGGGTGGACTGGGCGATGTCGGAAACCGTTTCGGCGGGAGACGAGCTCACCGCACCAGCTCACCACAAGCCGGATACGTCCCGTGTCAGGCGGTCATCGAACCCCCGATCTCGCGCGTGCGAAACTCCCGGTCGTTGCGCAGGGCGAAGGCCACCCAGCTGCGGAACGGCCGCCACACCGCGGACAGTTCCTCCAGTTCCTCCGGCGGCGCCAGCGGCAGGTCGTACGCGGCCCGCATGGCCTCCTGCAACCGAGGCTCGCCGCCAGGGAAGACGTCCGGGTGCCCGGCGCCGCGGATCAGGATCAGCTGCGCCGAGAACGGTCCGATCCCTGGCAGCAGCTGTAGCCAGCGCAACGCGTCCGGGACCGGCATCGCGCGCAGGTACGCGGCGTCGAGCAGACCGTCCTTGGCGGCGTTGGCCACCGCGCGCAGCCGCTGGGCCTTCACTTCCAGTAGACCGCGCCCGGCTTCCGGCCTGGCCAAGACGTCCGGCGCCGGGAACGACCTGAGGATCTTCCCGCCGACGTCCACCGGCCTGCCGAACTCCTCGGCGAGCCGTCGTTTCACTGTGGCGGCCTGGGACATCCGGGTCCGGTGGCTCAGGATCGCCCAGCAGGCCGCTTCGTACGGCGAATGGAACAGCACGGGCCGGAGCCCGGGGAACGCCTGCTGAAGGCGGCGCACCACGGGATCGGCGGTGCCGACCTTCGCGAAGCCGACGCCGTCGACGTCCACCGAAAGGATCCGCCGCACCTGGGCGCCGACTTCGACGGCCAGCCCTTCGTCGGCGAAGACCTCCACCTCGATGGTGCCGGGCGATCTCTGTCTGACCGCCGCGCCGACGTGCTCCCAGCCCGCTTCGGCGGGGAAGGCGAGGCGCAGGGTGCCGGGTTCGACGTCGGCGTCCGTGCGGCACGCGGGCGGGAAATCGGTCAGGAACCGGATGGACTTGTCGAGGTCGAACGGGCCGCGCACCGGGATGCGAAGCGTGGTCGTGGCGGTGTGCTGCAAGATCGAGCCGGTCATTTTCGGGCTCCTTCGGCTGGGGAACGGCGACTCCCTCCGACGTTAGAGACGGCCACCGACAGTTTCGGGTCGCGGTGGCGGGAATGTCGCGAACGGGCCGGTCATGGCAGATTCTCGGGTGACCACCGTGAAGGGAGCAGTCATGCCGGACCATCGCGAACGTCTCCTGAGCCTGCTTCGGCCGGGCACCACACCCACCGGGGCAACGGAAGGTTTCCTCGATCTGCTGGGCGAAATCCCGCAGGCGGGGCCGCCAACCGGACTCGCGCAGTGGCTGATGCGCACCTCCGCCGTGCCGATGATCTACGAGCGGTACTGGCGGCCGACGCTGGGCTGGGTCGCGAAAGGACTCAACGGCCCGACCATGGCGGACGAGGTCCGGATCGCGATCGAGGCGCTCGGCCTCCGCCCCGGCCAGGTCGCGTTGGACGTCGCCTGCGGCACCGGCCGCTTCACCCGCGCGTTCGGCGAAGCGGTCGGCCCGGACGGGCTGTCGATCGGGCTCGACGGGTCGGTCACCATGCTGGAGAAGGCACTCTCCGCGCCCAATCCGGCTTCGGTGGCCTACCTGCGCGCCGACGCCGTCGACCTGCCGCTCGCTGATTCCACTGTGGACGCCGTCTGTTGTTTCGCCGCGCTGCACATGTTCGCCGACCCGGACGCGGCACTGGATTCGTTCGCCCGGGTGCTGAAACCCGGCGGCTCGCTGGTGATGCTGACCAGCGCCCGGCACAGCGACCAGCCGATGCGGCTGGCCGAGACCGTCCTCGGACGGCTGAGCGGGCAACGGATGTTCGACCGCGGCGAGATCGCGGTGAAACTGTTCCGGCGCGGCTTCGACCACGTGGACGAGCGGTACTCCGGCGTCACTCAGATCGTCACGGGCGAGCTAGGAGTTAACATCCGGAAATGATCCACTCTGAGCACGCTTCGCCGACTCCCCCAGACGACAGCTACCTCCGTTCGCTGGTCGAAGCGACCGCGGACGCCGTCGCCGCGGCCGAGCCCCTCGGCTCGCCGCACGACGGCGCGGATTCCGCCACGCGGGACGCCGTCGGCGCCGAGATCCGCGCGCTGACGGCGGAACTGGTGGCACTGAGCCAAGACCTGCACGCGCATCCCGAAGAGGGTTTCGCCGAGCATCGCTCGGTTCGCGCGCTCGGCGACCTGCTCCGGCGGCACGGCCACGAGGTGACGATCGGCGCGGGCGGGCTGGACACCGCCTTGGTCGCGAGCACTCCCGGAAGCGGCCCGCACATCGCGGTCCTCTCCGAGTACGACGCTCTTCCCGGGCTCGGCCACGGCTGCGGGCACAACGTCATCTGCACCGCGGGCGCGGGCGGTTTCCTCGGCGCGGCGGCCGTCGCCGAACGACTGGGCGGCCGGGTGTCGCTGATCGGCACACCGGCGGAGGAAGGCGGCGGTGGCAAGGAAACCATGGCCCGCGCGGGTGTTTTCGACGACGTCGACGCCGTGCTCATGCTGCATCCCTTCAGCCACGACATCGCCATGCACCCGTTCCTCGGCAGGCGACAACTGGAAATGGTGTTCCACGGCGTCGGCGCGCACGCCTCGGCTCAACCGTTCATGGGACGCAACGCGCTCGACGCCGCCGTCGCCGCGTACCAGGGCGTCGCGGCGCTTCGGCAGCATCTGCCGTCCAGCGACCGTGTCCACGGCGTCTTCAGCGACGGTGGCGCGCGGCCGAACGTCGTTCCCGAACGGGCGGCACTGCTGTTCTACCTCCGCTCCGCGCAACCGGACACGCTGCGCGACCTCGCCGAGCGGGTTTCGGCGATCGCGCGCGGCGCGGCGGAGATGACCGGCTGCGGAGTCGAACTGCTGTGGGACGCGCAGCCCGCGTATCTGCCGATCCGGTTCAACACCACGCTCGCCGGACGCTGGTCGGCACATCAGGTCGATGCCGGCCGCAAACCGCTGCCCCCGGGCATCGTGCCCGAATTCCTCACCGGCTCGACCGATCTCGGCAACCTCTCCTATCGGATGCCCGCGATCCACCCGATGATCGCCATCGCCGGGCCGACGACCGCCTTGCACACCAAGGAGTTCGCGGCCGCGGCCGGTTCGCCGGACGGCGATCGCGCGGTCGTGGACGGCGCGCTGGGGCTGGCGATGACCGCCGTCGACTATCTCGCCGACGCGGAACTCCGTGCCGCGGTGCACGAAGAGTTCGAGGCTTCGGGCGGCGCGTTGGACGTGCCGTCGTTCTTCGACTGAGTAAACGCTGAGAATTCTCAGGTGATTCTTCTCAGCAAAGCCGAGGGGTTTTCCACAGGCGGCTCACAAGTACGGGCGCGAATCTTGTTCCATGACCGAGAACGAGAGTCGGCCCGGCCCCGCCTCCACCGGTGGGCACCAGCCGCCGCACCAGCGACAGCACCCCGGTTACACCCCTTGGCAGGCCGCGCCGAACCCGCTCTTCACCCCGCAGCCACCGCAGGCTCAAGCACCGGCCCCGGCGCCGCGTAAGAAGGGCGGCCGGGTCGCCGTCCTCGTGAGTGCGACGGCGCTCGCCGCCGCCCTCGTCGGCGGTGTCGGCGGAGCGGCGCTCGTCGGCTTCGACCCCGCGTCGTCGGGGTCCGGCACGGGTTCGTCCGCGGTCGCCAGCGGGCAACTGGTCGGGAACAACACTTCGGGTGACGTCAGCGGGGTCGCCGCGAAGGTGACGCCGAGCGTCGTCCAGGTGAACGTGACCACCGCGCAGGGTGAGGCCGTCGGCTCCGGCATCATCCTGACGGCGGACGGGCGCATCCTCACCAACGCGCACGTGGTCACCGACGCCCAAGGCGACGTGACCGTCACGCTTTCGGACGGCAAGCAGTACAAGGCGAGCGTGGTCGGCGCCGACACGAAGGCCGACATCGCCGTCCTCCAGGCGAAGGACGCGAGCGGGCTGACCCCGGCCTCGCTCGGCGACTCGAGCAAGCTCGTCGCGGGACAGCAGGTCGTCGCGATCGGCTCGCCCGGCGGCTTGCAGAACACCGTGACCACCGGGATCGTGAGCGCGCTGAACCGCGAACTCGACGAGTTGAGCGGCGGCCAGGACCGGCGCTCGCCCTACAGCAGGACCACGAACGAAAGCGGGCCGAGCTACACCGCGATCCAGACCGACGCCCCGATCAACCAGGGCAACTCGGGCGGGGCGCTGGTGGACGCGCGGGGGAACGTCATCGGCGTCAACTCGGCGCTGTACAACCCGGCCTCGACCGGAAGCATCGGCATCGGTTTCGCGATCCCCATCAACGACGCGAAGAAGATCGTCGAGCAGATCGTCGGCTGACCCGGCCGTCTGGACCGCTGTCAGGGGGCGGCCCAGCAGGCGCTGTCCGTGAAGGCCTCCTTCGGCGAAGGAGGCCTTCACGGCTTTCAGAGTTCGTAGGTGAGGGTGAAGGTGTGGTTGCCTTCGTCGTCCTGGACGATCTCCGCCGTTCCGGTGATGCCCGCCAGTTCGCCGTGACCCGAGCCGGGCAAGACGATCAGGTGATGCCCGTGCTCCCCCGCCGAGTGATGCAGGACGAAGCCGCCCTTCCGTCCATCGACGGATACGGCCAGCCGCTCGAAGGCGACGTACGCCGAGGACGTGTCGTTCACCGCCGTGAGCATCTCGACGGCGCTGGTCCCCTCGACGTCACCGGTGAACGTCTTGGCCAGCCGCACCCGCGAGAACTCGGTGCCTTCGGCTTTGTCGGTGGTTTGCGGATCCCAGCCGTCCACGGTGAACGACGCTGTCGCGGTGTTGGTCATGTCCTCGAGCCTGCCGTACATACCTGACAGAACGCGTCAGGTATTTCTCATCGCCTCCGGTTTCCGAACAGGCCGCGCGTGATCTTCCGTCCGAGCGCGCTCGCCGCGGAGCGGAGGAACGACTTCACCGCCGGGTTCTTCATCGCCTGCTCGACCATCCCCGGCCCTTCCTTCTCCGGTTTCGGCGCCGGGGGCGCTTCCGGCGGTGCCTCGCCTGCCGCAGGCGCGGCCACCTTCTCGTAAGCAGACTCACGGTCGATCGTCTCGGCGTACTTCGCGTGCAGATCCGAAGACGTCGTCGCCGCGGAGATGGCTTCGGCCCCGATGGACCCACGGTCACGATCGCTTCGCCGATACCGAGCGACGTCAGCGCCGAGTCCAGTTCGTAGTGCTTCGTCTTCGGGTACGTCTTCGCGCCGCCTGGTCTTCAGGCGTGAAGGCGCGCAACGCGTGCTGGACCCGCGCGCCCAGCTGGGACAGGACGTTGTTCGGAATGTCCGTCGGGAGCTGCGTGCAGAAGAACACGCCGACGCTCTTCGACCGGATCAGCTTGACGGTCTGCTCGATGCGCTCCAGGAACGCCTTCGACGCACCGTTGAACAGCAGGTGAGCCTCGTCGAAGAAGAACACCAGCTTCGGCTTGTCGAGAAGGAAGGTCGAGAACAGCGCGGGCTTGGACTGGAGTTGTCCAGCTCCAGCAAGGTCACCATCGCCTTGCCGTCGACCTCGCGCATCAGATCGTGGACGTCCAGCTCGGGCTCGCCGAAGAAGTCCTCGTCGCCCTGATCCTCCAGATTGGACAGCGCCCGGAGGATGACCCCGGCCGTCGCGGCCGAGACGCCGCCGATGCCCTTCAGATCCTCCTTGCCCTCGTCACTGGTCAGGTGCGTGTTGACCGACCGGTGGTCCTTCGTGTCCAGCAGCGCGAGACCACGCTGATCGGCCCAGTGGAAGATCAGGCCGAGCGTCGACTCCTGGGTTCGTTAAGCCCCAGAACCTTCGACAGCAGGATCGGGCCGAAACTCGTGATCGTCGCCCGGAACGCGGCGGGCTCCCAGGAGACACCCAGTTCCTCCGCGCGTTGGGCGATCTTGTCGTTGCTCTCGCCCTGCGCCGCGAGCCCGGACAGGTCGCCCTTCACGTCCGCCAGCACGACCTGGACCCCGGCCGACAACTGCTCGGCGATCAGCTGCAAGGTCTTCGTCTTGCCGGGTACCCCGTCGCTCCCGCGACCAGCCCGTGCCGGTTGAGCGTCGCCAGCGGCAGCCGGATTGCGGCACCCGCGTCGGTCTTGCCGTCGATCACGACAGCGCCCAACTCGACCGCCGCCCCCTCGCTCACGTAACCCTGCGCGATCTCCTGGGCTGGACCCGGTTCGGCCACTGTCGCTCCCTGGTCTGTGATCCGGCTCACCGAGGATGCACGCGCTGCCAGTTACCGCCGAACCCGCACGTCGCGCGTCCCGAATCCCCGGGTCGGGTTAGGGTTCCGGGGTGAACGACCGCCTAGTCTGGATCGACTGCGAGATGACGGGGCTCGACCTCGGCAAGGACGCGTTGATCGAAATAGCCGCACTCGTGACCGACGCCGAACTCAACGTCCTCGGCGAAGGTGTCGACATCGTCATCCACGCCGACGACGAAACCCTCGACGGCATGCCCGAGGTCGTCCGCGAGATGCACGCCCACTCCGGTCTCACCGAAGAGGTCCGGCGCTCCACGGTCACCATGGAGGAAGCCGAGCAGCGCGTCCTCGAGTACATCCGCGCGCACGTCCCCGAGGCCAACGTCGCCCCGCTCGCCGGCAACTCCATCGCCACCGACCGCGGCTTCATCACCCGCGACATGCCCCTCCTCGACGCGCACCTGCACTACCGCATGGTCGACGTCTCGTCGGTCAAGGAACTCGTCCGACGCTGGTACCCGCGGATCTACTACGCCAAGCCCGAGAAGGGCCTCGCCCACCGCGCGCTCGCCGACATCAAGGAGTCCATCGGCGAACTCGACTACTACCGTCGCGTCGCCTTCGTCCCGCAGCCCGGCCCGACCACCGAACAGGCCAAGGCAGCGGCCGCTGAAGTGCAGGAACGCCACGAACCGTAACCCGTTGCGAGCCCCGGAAACGGGCACGCTAATATAGTGCGGCCGAGGTGATGGGGAAGCTTCCCGAGCCCGGCGATGGTGGGCGTAGCTCAGCTGGTAGAGCACCTGGTTGTGGTCCAGGAGGTCGCGGGTTCGAAACCCGTCGCTCACCCCATTACCCCAGTCTGTTCGGGGCTCTTGCGAGTCCCTTCCCAACGGGCTGGGGTTTCGCCTTTTTTTGGGGGCCGAGCCCCCGAGCCCCCGCCGGAGGGCTGCGCCCCCGGACCCCATCACATCGGTGCCGTGGGCGTTTCTGCGCGGTGACGGTCGCGACGACCCCGGCTACCCGAACTGCACGAAGGCGCGGTCGCAGAAGTGTCGCTACAAGACCTGCGGCGAAACGCAGTGGGAGTACTCCGGAATGCCGTGAGGGGTCCCGATAGGACCGATTCCGTCCTATCGGGACCCCTCACGGCATCGGGTCAGTTCCGGTCGCCGCCGGTCTTCCAGTCGTCCCACGACATCTGCCACACCGACCAGCCGTCGGTCGGCTCCAGCACCTGCGGTCCCGAGTTGGCGACCGTGATGATGTCGCCCTTCTTCGAAGTGTCCATCAGCCACTTCGCGTTCTCGGTCGACAGGTTGATGCAGCCGTGGCTTACGTTCCGCTTGCCCTGCGATCCGACCGACCACGGCGCCGAGTGATAGAAGATGCCGCTGTTCGACATGCGCACCGCGTACTTCACGAAGGTCCGGTAGCCGGCCTTGCTGTCCGTCGGGACGCCGTAGGTGCTCGAGTCCATCGTGTACCCGGTGTGCTCGCTCATCACCGTGTAGGTCCCGGCGGGGGTGCTGCTCGACGGTTTGCCCATCGAGATCGGCATCTGCTTGACCTCTTGGTCGTTCACCACGACCTTCATCTGGTGCGTGCCACCGTCGGCGGTCGCGACCAGCTTGTCGCCGACGACCACCTTGGCGGGCTTGTCCTCGCGGCCGAAGGTGTTGTTGCCCAGGTTCTTGCCGTAGATCGCCGCGTTGACCGAGATCTTCGTGCCCGGCTTGAAGTACTCCTTGGGCCGCCACATCACGGTCTTCTCACCGAACCAGTGGAACGCGCCCTCGGCCTGCGGTTCGGTGACGATCTTCAGCGCCTTCTCGGCCGCCGCCTTGTCCGGCACGTTGCCGGTGAAGGTGAAGATCAACGGCAGGCCGACACCGACCGTCTCCCCTTCGACCAGATTGACCGAGACACCGATCTGGCGGCCGGCCTTGGCCGTGGAGAACGTCGAGGTCGCGGTGACCGGCTTGCCGTCGGTCCCGGTCGCGGCCGCGGTGACGGTGTAGGTCTTGCTGTAGCCGAGCGGTTCCGCCGACTCCCAGCCCGAACCGTCTTCCTTCGGCTTGCCCGCGACGACCTTGCCGTCGGCGCCGGTCAGTTTGACCTCACCGACCTTGCCGTCGGCGACGGCCACCGTGACCGGCTCGCCGGGCGCCACGTCCGCCGCACCCTGCGCCGGAGTCAGCGTCATCGCGGCGGGCTTCGGAGCCGGAGCGGGCGCGCCGCTCTGCTGCGCGTCACCGAGAGTGCCACCCGGAGACGGCGATTCACCCGACGGTGTACTACTGCACGCGGCCAGTGTGAACCCGGCCACCAAAGCCACCACAGTCACCCGCGACCGCCCCGTCGCTCCCCAGACCCTCATGCACACCGCCCGTTTCGCGTGGTACCAACCCCAACGTCTGGCTATAGTCTGCCTGACCGGCCCCAACGCTTGCGGCCGGATGGCCGAATCCGTCCCCGCAAAGCCCCCGGCGGCCAAAGGGGACCCCCCTGAAACGGGCCCCAGCAACCCTGTGTTAATGTTTTCCACGTCGCCGAGGGAAACACCAAAGCGACGGAACAAGCAGGCGCCATTAGCTCAATTGGCAGAGCAGCTGGCTCTTAACCAGCGGGTTCGGGGTTCGAGTCCCTGATGGCGCACAGCTCTGAATCGAAGCCCACCTGCAGGATTCTTCATCAAAGAGGATCTTGCCGGTGGGCTTTGATCTTGGGTGGCACCAGCGTGGGGCCGAATGAGGCCGCACCCACCACCCTCTATTTCTTGGCCTTCTTGCCTCGGCTGTGACTTCCTTTCCGTCGTCGGGCACGTTTCTTACCTGCCTGGCCTCGCAATGAAGTCGCAGCTTTACGGGCCGCTTCCAGTACCAGTTCCGCCGTTGCTTCCGCGGCGCTGTGCGCCAGACAGGGCAAGGACGCTGGTGTAGGTGTCGGCGGTGAGCACGATGCTGGAGTGCCCGAACATTGCCTGCACGACCTTGAGGTCGTTGCCCGCGGCCAGCGACAGACTGGCCGCGCCGTGCCGCAGGTCGTGCAACCGGACCGGCGGCAATCCCGCCTCGGCAACCAGCCAGGTAAAGGTGTGACTCACATGGCCAGGACTGAGTGGCCCGCCGTGCCGGGCGTCGATCACGGCCGGAACAGCCTCTTGTAGCTGACACGTCGACGAAGAGCGGCATACCGCCGGTGGCCCTCATCATGCGAGACCCTGCTGTCACCGTCGAGGTCCAGATTGCTCGCGCAAAGTTCCGGCTGAAGGTACAGGCAAAGTCGGATTCGACCAGGTCGGGAAGGTCTCGAGGTGAGCGATCACGCAGATCACAGGCGTGAAGTCCCCTGCACCCTGACCGACAGATCAGCGGCGACGACGACACGGGCTGCAAACCCCAAGGTTCCCAGGGCCTCAGCGATCGATACGACGAGCAGGTCTGCGCGCACGTCGTCGGCCGTCCAGTAGAGCACGACCGACAACAGGGCCGGGACCACGAACATCAGCAGGTCCACGACCAGTTGCATGGACTTGTCGAGTCGTCTCAGTGGATCGCGTCGGTGGACGGACTCCCAAGTGAGCACTTGATCCGCACACTGGGTGGATGCCACGAGCGAGGGTGCCAGGTGCCGCCTCAGATACCTGCCGATCGCCGAGATCTTCTGATCGTTGACGAAGTAGGTCCAGCCCAGGACCACACAGACCAACGGAAGCAACAGGAGCAGGTAAGGGCGCCCGGTCGGTTGGACCACCAAGGCCAGCGTCGCCGCAAGCGCAGCCAGCGCCGCGTACATCAGCCGGTCCCGCAACACGATCCGTGACGTCTGCTCCGCTTTAAGGGCTTCGTACTCCGCCAGCAGGACAGCCCTGGACGAGTCGTCCCGCATGGTGTCATCGATTTGGGTTCCGCTCATTAGCTTGCCCCCGTCAATCCGACCAGTTCCGTGACCACATGGTCCGGCGGTCGTTCTCGAACTCGATCCAGTCACGGCCTTTGTGCGCCACGGCCTCCAAGATCGGAAGTGCCGCGTCCATCCCGGAGGTCGCCGCGGCGAGCTGCTTCAGCTCCGCCTCGTCGTCGACTTCCGTGTCGTTCTCGCCGTCGGGGCGATCGCTTATGGCGAAGATCTCCACACCGTCCAGCAGACGAAGGCGAAATTGCCGATTGCGTACCTTGCGCTCCGGCTCGCCCGGGTTCTTGACCCGTCTCTCCTTGACCCTCAGCGAAGCGGAAGCGATGCGGTCGTAGCCGAAGACGTTCCAGGCCTCGTTCTTGACCTCACCGGTGGTGAAGTTCAGATATACCCGCGATTCCCGGACACCGTGCCGGGTCAGCAAGATGACAGTGACCAGATACGCCTCGTAACGCGGCGGGCCATGCGGGACCGTCCCGCGCCGGGCACCGGGTGCTTGTTGATTGAGGACAACGTACGAGACGAGGTCGCGCTCGGCGATATCCCCTCTGCGCAAGGCTTCCGCCTTGATGTAGGCCTTGTCCAAGGCCAGCCACCTGGCCATGTCGATGTCGTCCGGACGATCGGACAGCTCGTCTCGCCATCGCTCGTACTCGGCCATCTCCTGCTCGAACAGCGCTTCCGCGTCGGCCGCGAGAAGCCGAGCCGCCTTGCGGGCAGCGAAAAGCTCGATCACGGCGGGCAACGCGGACCAGCCGCCCATCGCGATCGGTACGACCTGCCAGCGAAGAGCGATACCCAGCAGACCCAACCCCGCCGCGATCACCAGGTAACCGGCCACCTGCCGGTTACGGGAGCCGCTCGGGGCCGCGGGTTCCGGCTGGAAGCCCGGCCACTGCCGGGCGGCTCGGCGCGCGTGCCAATCGAACACCCACTTCAGCCGCTTGACGCTCTGACCGTAGTTCTGGTCGTATCTCAGCCAGTCGTTGAATCGGCGCCGCAAGTACCAACGGTGCCCGGCCGCGTACCCAGGCCAGTCGTCGGCGTCCGGTGGGCGCGAGTCATGAAAACACCTCTCGATAAGCTTGTCGACCTGGCTGGGCTCGAACGGCTCGCCCGCGGGCCGTGCCGCGTCACGCCGAGAGGCGACGTGCAACACATGCCCGGTGTACTCGATGCCGTAGCGGATCGTCACGACACCGCCCACGACCAGCAGGACCAGCCCGCCCCAGAACGGAAGGTCCAGCGGGCCGAAGAACAGTCCGGCGAAGGAGAGCACCGTGACCGTACCCCCGATAAACAGGGGGCGACGGCGATCGCTGTCCGCGGTGGACACGCGTATCCGGTACCTGGCGGGCTTCGCGGGTTCGGGTTCGAAGAACTTCCGGGCCCGGTCCTCACGATTTCGGGAAAGACGCTCGGTACTGACCTTGCGCTTTCGCTCGGCATCGAGCCGCTGATCCAGGACGCCGGTCAGCAGCATCGACAGGTGCCGGCTGATCTCGTCCTGCCGGTCGGCGGAGAGCTCGCCGAACGCGCTCACGACCTCGAAGGACTGGTCGTCGACAGCACGTCTGACCAGCTCGACGAGGCCGCGGACAACGCGGTGCGCTCGGGACCATTCGTCTTCCGGCAGTGAGGCGCAGAGCTTTCCCACGTCGCGGATTCTTCTGCCGAGTTCCGCGGTGAGATCTCCGAAACTGCGCTCACTGAGCACGGCGAGTACGTAGAAGTAGATGCGGTCGGTCGACTGATGACCGTTGAAGACGAGCTCTCCGAACAGTTCTTCGGCACGACGCGGCAAACCGCCGGTCAGATACGCGAGTGCGACATCGTGCTTGCGCTCGGCGGTGTCCTCTTCGGAGACGGTGTAGATCGTCGCGTCGTGGAAGACGCTCTCTACGTTCTGCACACCGATCTGCTGGCCGACCTGGGCGTTGCCGGAAGCGACATTCTCGTTCTCGATGCTCTCGACGATCATGCCCCCGCTCATCAGAAACCCCGGAAGGAGCCGAAGTTGACGCCGTTCTGCTGCCCTACCCGGGCGTTGTCCCGCGCGATGTTCTTGTTGCGAATGGTGGGGACCGGAGACGGCGGTGGCTCATTGCCTCCGGCAGCGTCATCATCGGGTTCGAGGGCTGTGATCAGTGCGATCGCGAATGCCGCCGCGTTGCGAGCCGCGAGCAACTGTCCACCTTCGCGGTCCGCCGTGGCCTTGCGACCGTCTGCGAAATCGCTGATACCGCGCACCGCCACGGCGCGGACCTGGTCGCCAAGATGAGCCGCGTGCGCGAAGCCGGAGCTCTCCATGTCGACGGCTACGGCGTCGTTGTACGACTTGTGCAGCCTCTGGGCCAGTTCGGAGACACGGGAGTTGAGGACGACGTCGCCCACCGCGACGGCTTCGAAGTGAACCGCTGGAGCGCCGCCCTCCACCTGGTCAGGCAGAAACGAGTGCCAAGCGTCGCCACGCGGCAACCTCCGCGCCTCTTGGTCGAGCCGGTGCGAGACAGACCAAGCGGAGGGGCGCACCAGGAATTCGTCGTCCTCGCTGCGACCGCCCTGATAGGAGTAGATCTTGGTGGCCACGACTACGTCGCCGATCATGAGCCAGTCGCGCAGCCCTCCCGCGACGCCGACGAACACCATGGCCGCAGGGGTGAACTCGGCATTGGCACGTTCGGTGAGTGCTGCAGCGGTGGTGGTGCCCGCGCCGGTCTCCACCACCGCGACGCGGTGTCCCGGGTGACCCGCGACTGTTCCGACATCGAACACTGTGCCTGACCTGTGCCGATGCGGGCGCACGTCCACAAGGTGCTCCAGCACGGCCGCATGTTCCACGGGCAGCGCAGTCATGATCACATTCACTGGCTCTCACTCCAACACGGTCAGGGTGATTCAGGAACGGACTCCCCCACGAGGCGTCCGACGAGATCGACGTGGCCTGACACCCGCGCCGGACCGAGGTCTCACAACCACGCTTATTGTCAGAGTGAAACGAACTGACGAGTAGGGCAAGCCCTAAACAGAGCCAATAGTCATCATGACAAAAACTGTGTCACGCCCCGAAGCGCGACCGCATCATCGGGGGAACCAGCTCAGCCGCCTCGCCCGCGCGATAGAGGGCAGCGGGCCTGCCAGTGAGGGAAGGCCGCTTGCCGCCGGTAGGCACGACAAAGCCGTCGGCATCGGTGACTTTGCGGTGGAAGTTCGGCTTGTCCAGCACGACACCCCACACGGCCTCGTAGACCTCGCGCAGGTCGGCGATGGTGAACTCAGGGCCACAGAAGGCCGTGGCGATGGTACTGAACTGCAGCAACGTACGCGCCAGCTCCACCGCATCGGCCAGGATACGATCATGGTCGAAGGCCAGGCCCACATCAACGGCCTCGACGACTGGCAGCCACTGGGCGGCTCGTGCGTCTGACCCGGCGACCGGCACCGGCAGGTTCGGTGCGATAGCAAGGTAGGCGCAAGTTACCACCCGCGGACGCCTGGGATCCCGATCCGGCGCGGAGTACACGCCCACCTGCTCCAGCTTCAACGCCTCGGCATCGAGACCCGTCTCCTCGGCCAACTCACGCGCAGCGGTCTCCTCCAGCGACTCGTCACCACGCAGGAATCCACCCGGCAACGCCATGCGGCCCCGGAACGGCTCATTCTTCCGCTCCACGAGCAGCACACACAGCACACCGTCTCGAATGGTCAGGATGACCAAGTCAGCGGTGAGCGTCACTGTCTGCCGGGCGCGGCTCATGGGCGAAGACTACCTACTAACGTCCCCACCCCGCCCGGTCGCCGCCAGCCGACCAGCGTCGCCCTTCGACCTCAGTCCACGCCATTCTCTATCAGCCCTGGGCGAGGCCGACGGTCTCTACAGCCGCCTTACCGTCCGGCAAGACCAGCGACCCAGCAAGAATGAGGACATGGGGTACTACCTGCAAGCCGTCGTCGCCACCCATCCACCACTAAGCAAGCTGATCGGTGTTACCGACGATGCACACATCGTGCCGCTCGCACAGCACCTGTCACTGCTCCCCATGACCGACGCACTCTTCGATGCGGTCACCATCGCCGGCGCACCCCGGCCCAGCGGATTCCGCAAGCTGGCCGATTGTTCGACGGACGGTCCTGTGGCCTACATCGAGGCCGAGTACTTCGGAGGGGCAGGCTCGCAGAACGCACAAGTATGGGACGGTAGGCATGTTGCCCTCGGCCCGCTCCCGTGACCCGCACGCACCCCTGGCAACGCGACCTCGACGAGAACAAGAATAGCTTGCTACCGCCGCGTCGCCAGCGAACTTAACCGCCGCCCCCGACTCCGCCTCGGCAGTCTCACACCCGCCGAGGCCAGGCAAGGATACTTGGACAACACAATCAACACGTTCGCGACGACTGGTTGAAGACATCCCTCGGTGCGCAGATCAAATCTCGGCGCGGTTTGCCAGGGCGGTTTCTACTGAGGAAAGTTCTTGCTGGACAGCGATCAGATAACGCAATGTCGTGTACCCGATCGCCTGATTCACTCGGATCATGTGCACGTTCTCGGCGCCGGTCGTTGTGCTGATCCGATCCACCTCGGGGTGATCAGCCGACACCCACCGCGCCATACGCGCCTTGATACAGCGGCCCAGGCCGTTGCCTCGATGGGAGGCCAGTACCGCGGTGTCACGCTGATAGCCCCAGCCCGGACGTCGCGAATTCACACACAACTCGGTAAATCCGGCGATGGCTCCGGACGTCTCATGTACCGCAGCCACCACTCGTTGCACGAGCCCATGCGACCGCAACTCGGCTTCATAGGCTCTAACTCGCGAAACCGACCACTCTGACAGCCGATATTCCGACTTCCCCAACGGGGCGTCCTGCATCGCTCCGCGTGCCACAGCATAGGAATCGGCGAGATCCTCAGGCACGGAACCTACCCACTGCGAGAGCCGGTAGCCGGCAGGCACGGCCACATCCCACAATTCCTTGTCTGCTTCGGCGATCACCAGCACTTGTCTCGCAATAGTCCAAACCGGCCGAAAGCCCAGCGCCTCGGCCCAGCCCTGCCCCGTGGTCCCCTCGGCCACTTCCCAACTTTCGACAAGTCGGCGGCCTTGGAGCTTGAACTCCGGCACCAGCGCACGCAAGAGCGCCACACCGATCCCCTGGCGCCGATGAGCAGGATGAACCCTCACGTCAGTCTGTCCGATATCACTGTTCTCCGCTTCGAGAAAGTACACCTCGGCGAATCCCACGACTTCGCCGTCGCGGCGGCTGACCCAGTATGCGGTCGCTCCCATGCCCGACTGAGGCCTCGTCATCCGCGTGACCAATTCTCCGAAAGGGAGCGGAGGTTCGCCTGGCCGATCGACTGCCTGACTCGCGGCCATCACGCCGTGATAGGCGACGAAGTCGGCCTCTGTGGCAGCGGCGGGGTCAAAACGCTCGATTCTCAGATCTCTTGTCACACATACACTCCTTTTTCAACGTCCCGCCTTTCGCTGGCGCGACCCAAGTCCTCCGACAACGTCGGCCGTCCACGACGAGAAGCCGCACAGAGCAGCAGTGCGATCATCACCAGGGCGGAACCGGGCAATTCAAGGAGCAACCCCATTGCCAGGTGCGGTGCCAGCACGATGATCCAGATAGCCATGAAGTACCGCACGGCGATCACACCCCACGTCGCCAAGCCTGACGGCCATCCCGAAGTGAACGCAGGTTCGAGAAAGAACCGTACCGGCAAAAGGAAAGCGGTACTGCGCTTCAAGAGCTAAGACGTATAGAGCTTGTCCTTTCGACCATGCAGGAACCATCACCTTGAGCGTGGCAAGCAGCATCGCTCCGATTTCTGCTGCCCTGTCGCGTGTCCGCATGGAAAAGGAGAACACTCAACTGTGCGGCGGTTTTGCCAGGGCAAGTCTGCGTCGCAGACCGGTCAGTTGCCACATGATAGATCCGGCGCGACGACCCGATGGGCTACCAGCGGACCGTCCCGTGCTCGCCCGCCAGCCGAAGAGACCGCACGCTCGACTCCGATCACAGACCTTCCGCAGAGGCGAGGGTGCCCGGACAGGTTCTCCAGTTGGTACACCAGAGCAGGTTCTGGCACCGTCTCACATCGCGCCTCGTCCCTTTCTCCGCATTCCTTCCAGTAGAGACCCGGAACCCGGCGAGCGATCTGCCAGGTCTCGTTCTTGTGCAGGTCGTATTCACGGTTCACTCCGGCGAGCTGCCGAACCCCGACCTGACGCTCGTGCAACCGGCTGAGCCGACCGTCGTCTCCGGTCCCGGTATGCGACAACCGAGTCCTTACTCAATCCGGTGAAGAAGTCCCACTCCTGCGGCCATGGCACTCGATAGGCGTCCAGGCGCGCGGAGTTCGGCTGGCACGCCAAGAACGCGCCGTACCCACACTCAATTCCAGTCGGGACCGCCGGGTGGCCTCACTTCGACCACACTGTTCCGCGCACCCCAAAACTTACGACAACCGTCCGCACCAACATCTCCCTCCAGGATCCATGCCATCGAGCCGCAGTCTCGTAAGTCACAGCTGGATGTCAGTAGACGATCAAAACGTTAGCACCGGCTACTACCTCCGGGCCACCATCTCGCTACTCTTGGTGTAGACCAAGAGTCATCAGCAACTCACGAACGTAACCTGAGCCGTGAACCCCGGGCTTCTCGGCGGTCCGCACGTCGAGCGCGGAGAACGGTTCGTCCATCAGCAGCAGGCCGGATTCGCGGACCAGCCCGTCGAGGCCCATCAGGGCGAAGGACTGGAATATCATCGCGGTGCCGGGGTTTGCGCCATTGAGTGCGAGACACTGCGGCGACCTTCGGGCCTCTCTCGGCCGCCTCCGCCTGCATATCATGTCGGCACCCTCGCCACCTAAACCGGGCAAACCGTTGCCACCACCAGCCAGCACCTCGGCAAACTCAAACTGGCCGGCCTCGTCCGCGCCCGCCGTAAGGGAAAACGGCAGATCTACTCGTCGACGTCGTCCAGTTCACCCTCCGCCACCACGCCGCCCTCCGTGCCCCCAGTCATGGCCGCCGGTCCCGCAGCGCCTGACGCCGGACTCCTCACCCGTGAGCATCGTTGGGTGACGCGTCCGACCTTGGAGTTTGCCGTTGTTCACCATGGGGTACCGGTACAAGTGCGCGATGTTTGCAATCGAGCGTCTTGACGAGGCGGGTGGGACGGATGTCGACACAGCCGGAAATCAGTAACCGCAATGAGGCGAATCCGGGCGCCGTGACCTACGACCTGGGCACGATCGCCACCAGGGACGTCCGGCATGGCGTCCGCGAGGTGCTCCGCCGCTACCGGGGGCTCATCGTGGACGACGCGGTTCTGGTGACCGACGAACTGGTCAGCAACGCCCACCGGCACGGTGCCGCACCCCGCGCTTGCCGCCTCAGCCTCGCGGAACAGGGCCGGTACCTGCGGATCGAGGTCGATGACGCGTCGCCACGTCAACCGCGGCGACGGACCCCGGACGGTTCCGGCGGACGTGGATTGCTGCTGATCGACCGGCTCTCCTCCGCTTGGGGCGTCGAAAACTATGTCGATCACAAGACGGTGTGGGTCGAACTCGCGTTGCACCAAGAGGGAAGCAGCGGTCACGCGCCGCACCTGGCCTCGGCACGCGATTGGCACAGCGAGGACTGACCGTGCGCGGCACCGGACCGGGTGGAATCCGGACCGGCGACCCCTTTGCCAGCGTCGCCGGTCCGGTACGGTCGACCGTTGTGAGTCAACCGTCCCAGGCCGAGCCGCCGCCACCCGACCTGGGCATCGTCAGCCGTGTCGTGAACGGGAACGTCGTGCTCGCGGTAACCGGCGAAGTCGACACCGAGGCGGCGCCGAAACTACGCGCGGCGCTCATCACGGCTATCGACGGCACCGCCGATGCCTGCGTTCTGGATCTGACCAGAGTGGACTTTCTCGACTCCGCAGGCCTCGCCACCCTGATCACCACCGACAGGTACGCGGAAACACACGGGAAATCACTCCGGATCGCCGTGGACTCCAACAGCACGGTGATCCGGCCCATCGAAGTGACCGGCCTCGACGTCGTGCTGCGGCTCTATCACACCGTCGACGAAGCCCTTGAAGCCTCAAACCGGCCTCCGCGAGCGGAACGCTGACAAGGCGCGGCTGTTGCTCGGGTACCGACCAGCAGGCGAACCCGGCGTCCAGGTCGCCAGCCCAGCGCGTTTCCCTGTGCGTTCAGGCGCCGAGGCGGCTGTAGAGGCGCGCCGAGAGGGTGGCGGCGAGCTGATTGAGATGTCCGGAGGGGTGCTGGAGGGCGTACTGGCCCAGCAATTCCGCCACGACGTGAGCCTCGGTCTGCGACAGCAGCGCGACACAGCGTTCGCGGCGGCCCTGCTCGGTCAAGCGTTTGAGGGCGTCGACGTACTCCCGGTGGTCGCGCACCCCGATCAGGCCGAACGGGTCCTGCCGTGCGGTCGGGTCGGTCATCCCAGCCTTGCCCTTTCGAGTGATGTCGTCCGTCGCCTCCCCGCAGTGACCTGCGGATCTGCCGCACCGGTTGTCCCTCCACGCCACGACAGGAGCAAATCTATGGTGACGGGGGTAGACATTCGACACCGGGTGTGTGTAGTGTTCTTCTCGTACCGAGAGAGACAACGTCTAGCAGGCGCGGGAGATGACGGAACTACCCGCGAAGTGAGACAAGGCGGTCAGGCAGGACGAAGCCAATCGGTGAACAGGTTTCGGCTGGTGACCGGAGAAGTACCGGGATCGAGAAGTGAAGACGCGAGCAGCAAGGCCGGTCCCGGCAAGGTAGTGCAGTAACGGAAGTACGCAGTTCGCAAGAGCAGTAAGCAGTTGCACGTAGTTGATGCAGGACCGGTCAGGTGCCCGGAGCCGATTTTCGACGGGGCTCCGGGCAGTGACCAGCGGCGTGACGCGTGCTGGGACCGATCAGTGAAAGGGTTCCAGCCGGTGATGTCCGCGAAAGTCGCAGTACAGGCAGTACCCGGTAAGAGAAAAACACAGGATAGAAGGGAACGGGAACATCATTGGATCGCCCGCAGCGGCTGGGCAATAGTGCCGCGCGGGTACCGCAGGGTCATCGGATTGGAAGGTGGTTCTCGGTTACGAATCAGCGATCTCCGCATCGTCCGCCTCTCGGACGGACACTGCGGATGCACGACATCGGCCTCACGGCCGGTAGACAATGGTGAAACCCAACCCCTGGGACCCCGGGCGCCGCACATGGCGCCCGGGGTCCCTTGTGATGTGGAGGTGGAATGATTCCTGACCAGCGCGAAACCCCTGCTTCCGTTTCGGGCGGGGCCGACAAGTTCGACGACGACCACTACCCCGCGTACACGATGGGCCGGGCCGCGGAGATGCTGGGTGCCACCCAGAACTTCCTGCGCAGCCTCGACGAAGCCGGTCTGATCATACCGCAACGCTCGGCAGGCGGACACCGCCGCTACTCCCGGCACCAGCTGCGCATCGCCGGACGCGTGCGGGAACTGGTCGACCAAGGCACGGCTGTCGACGCCGCCTGCCGCATCGTCTCCCTCGAAGACCAGCTTTATGAGTCCCGGCGCCAGAACAACGAACTCCGCACCGCCGAATAAGCCGTCGCGGTGCCGTGGATCCGGCTACCGGCACACTGGACCGGCGGGCTCGGGTTCGAACTCGCCGACCGGCTCAGCATTTCGGCGGCCGCGGTTCACGGCACACCACGGTGGTCCGCGACGCCGCGCTGCTGGGCTGAGTTTCAGCGCACGATCCGCCACAACGGGCAACTGTTGTCTCCCCCGTTGCCGTCTTGCGCGTAGTCGGGTTCCTGCCGGATTAGACACGGGAACAGCCTGGCACCCATCCCCACCGGACGGCGAGACTTTCGCACCAGAGCGGAAACCCGCCGGCAGGGACCGCGAACGTCAGGCGTCCTGCTCCGGTCGGCGGTAGGCCTTCGCGGCGGCGACACGGTCCTCGGCCGCGGCCAGGGCATCGACGTACGACGGCGTCGCCGCGACCGGGATGCGGTTGCCGCGTCTCGCATAGCCCAAGACCACACAGCGAAGCTGCTGGCCGACAGCGGGCCACGGCTCGCCGTCTCCGGTTTCAATCAGCAGTCCGTAGTGGATGTGCCCGACGACGGTGCACCGGACGAGGTCGTATCGCTTGCGTGCTTGGATCTCAGGCCGTGCTTCCCTCCCTCGTGTCTACGCCCGTTCGCGGCGACGTGGGAGTGGATCAGCGGCAGATCCGGCCCGGCACCTGGCTGAGCCGCTGCACCGCGACGACCCGCCGGCGCAGCGAATCCAGTTCCTTGCCGATGATCTCCGGTCCCCGGGTCGTCGTGGTCACGACAGATCTCCTTGGCCGGACTTCACCCGCGTGGCCAGCGAAGACATCCCGGCGTGCAGCAGACGGCCGGCCTGTCCCCTTGTCCAGCCGGTGTCCTGGGCGATATCGGTGACCTTCCGATGCCGGATCACCGCTTCCCACACCGCGAACCGCTGGCGCGGCGGCAACAAGGCCAGCTCGTCCAGCACCGTCGCGTCGGCGAGGGCCTCGTCGAACACCTGGGCACGGCGCCGCCGCCGGAGCCGGACGCGCAGCTCCGCCACCCAAGAAGCCCGCGCGTTTCTCGCTCCGGCCGTCCGGCCACGGGTACGCCTGGACAGCAGGCGAGTGCACAATCTCGCCGCCGAGGCGGGCGACCGGCCGGTCCGGCGGGCGACGAGATAGACGAAAGTCAGCGCCCGGTCCTCCTCGGGCACCACCGTCCACCGCAGCCAGACCGGTTCTTCCACCGCCGCGGCCAAAACCAGGCGGGGGTTCACGACAGGCACCGCTCTCGACTGGGAGACACGCTCGGGCTCCTGGTCCGCCGACCGTGGTGGGGATCGGCTTCAGTGGGATGATCGACGCGAAGAGCGTGGTCTCGGCGCTTCCGGCGTGGGCATTGATAGGGTACCCCCGCCGACCCGTCAGCGCCGGGTGAGAACGCGGCGCGCGAGCCAACCGGCGTAGACGGCCAGTCCCGCGAACCCCGCCTTCCGGGTGGGAGCCGCCGCGATCGCGAGCCCGATGGCGAGTTCGGTGGCGCCGTTGCGATAGGTCCAGTTGCGGACGTCGTCGGCGAAGGCCATCTTCGTCACCGGTTCGAACGCGGCCGGGGCGGCGAAGTGGGCGAGACCGGTCGCGGCGATGGTGAAGCCGAGGACCTGGCCGGTGCGTGCGGACATGGGTTCCTTTCGTCGAAGTTCAGTCAAGGACGCCGGCACGGCGCCACAGACGGCGGCTCGGGCCGCCGATGAGCCCGATGTCGGTGAAGTACTCGACGGCCTTGGCCGCCCACGCCGCCTTCGTCCGGCGCCAGTGCGGGTTCGCGGCGGCGACTTGGCGGGCTTCGCGGGGGTCGAGTCCGACGGAGGTGTATGCCTTGGGGTGCAACAACTCCGACGTCGCCACGTACGCCATGCCTGCGATCGCCCAGCGGATCAGCTCGCGACCGGCTCGGCCGTGGCGGGCCCATGCCCTGCCCAGTTCGTCCTTGGCGAAGCTGATGTGGCGCGCTTCCTCGATGACGTGGATACGCGAGATCATCCGGATCATCGGTTGCAGGCTGGAATCGCGCATCATCTCGCGTTGCATGCCGTCGGCGAGTTCTTCGACGTAGATGGCTCCGGCGAACAGCAGCGCCGGGCCGCAGACCGCGCCGAACACCTTGCCCGCCCGGTGCGCCGAGCGGCTGGGGCGGCGGACGACACCGCCGGTCTTCGCGATCGAGCGGGCGAACATGGTGCTGTGACGGCATTCGTCGGCGATCTCGGTGAGCGCGTACTGGGCGTTGTGCGTCGTCGGGTCGCTGTTGTACACGTGGCGCACCAGGCCCTGCATCAGGATCAGCTCGAACCAGATCCCCGACGCCGCCGCGGCCGCGGCCTCCTGACGGCTCAGTTCGGCGCGCTGGTCCTCGTCGAGCCGTTCCCACAACTCGGTGCCGTACAGGGAACATCGTTCCGGTGCCTTGCCGTAGGCACCGTCGACCAACGGTGCCATCCAGTCGACGTCGACGTCCGGGTCGTAGGAAAGCCGTGCGGAAGAACGTTGCAGTCGCTCGGCGACTCGTTCACTTTCGGTGTTCGCGGTCATGACGACCTCCTCAAATCCTTGCTCTCCGGCAGCGGTCCGCCGCCGTCCGGGATGACCTGTCCGGAATCGCGGTAGGCCACCGCCTCGTGGAAACCGTCGCGTGCGGCGAACTCGCGGAACCAGCGGCCTTCCGGCGTGTGCCGGGTGATGCCGTCGAAGAACGTCGCGAGTGTCTGGGTGCCGGACAGGCCCATGTTGTCGTAGGCCTGGTTGATCATCAGTTTCTGCATCACCAGCTGGTTGGTCGGCACCCCGGCCATCCGGTCGGCCAGTTCCTCGGTGGCGGTTTCCAGCTGTCCGGGGTCCACGGCGTCGAGCGCGAGCCCCCATTCCGCCGCGGTGGCGCCGTCGATGGTGTCGCCGGTGAGCAGCATCCGTTTCGCGCGCTGGGCGCCGACGCGGTAGACCCACATCGCGGTCGTCGGGCAGCCCCACACCCGTGCGGGCGGATAGCCGATGCGCGCGTCGGTCGCCATGAGCAGCACGTCGCATGACAGCGCGATGTCGCTGCCGCCCGCGATCGCGTGTCCCTGTACCTGGCAGATCGTGGGTTTCAGCGACCGCCACAGGCTGAAGAAGTCGTCGGTGTTGCGCTTCATCACCCGGTAGTCCTTGACCGGATCCCATACCGGGCCCTGGTTCCAGCGGCCTTCGGCGTCCTGCTCGGCGAACTGCTTGAGGTCGTACCCGGCGCAGAACGACCGGCCCTCGCCCCGCACCACGATCACCCGGACCGCGTCGTCCTCGTTCGCCCGCTCGACGGCCTGCCGGATCTCCCCGGGCATGACGTCGGTGATCGCGTTGAGCCGCTCTGGGCGGTTCAACGTCAGGTAGGCCTTTCGGTCCGCGACGCGGTAGGTGAGCGTCTCAAACGCCATCGGAACCTCCCAGCGCGCGAAGGGTGAACGTGACCAGATTCGGGATCGTGTCCGGGCCGCCGTCCCCGGCCAGGGGGCCGACCAGCATTTCCGCGCCCGCGCCGACCAGCGCGGCGGCGGTCGCTTCGGCGTCCTGCGGGGGCAGCAGTCCCCTGGCGACTCCGTCGGCGATGTTCCTGGCGATCACTTCGCGGAACGCGCGGCGGAACACCAGCCGCTCGGCCTCCACCACGGCGTCGACCGGTTCGGCCAGCAAGGCGTACGCCAGCCGCGGGGCCTTCAGCGCCCGGCCCGCGAAGGTCTCGATCACCGCGACCACCCGCTCCCGGACGTCACCTTGGGACGCGGCGGCCTCGACGGCCGTGACCTCGCGGGAGACCACCTCGCGGAAGACCTCGACGACCAGGTCGGCCTTGGAGGGGAATTGCCGGTACACGCTTCCGGTGCCGACGCCCGCCCGCGCGGCGACCGCGGCCATCGAGCAGCCCGCGTAGCCGGTCTCGGCCAGCAACGCGATGGCGGCGGCGAGGATTTCCCCGCGCTGGGAGTCCAGCCTGGCCTGCGTCTTCGGGGTACGTCGGTACGGCACGCAAGGAGTGAAGCACGGATTCCGCACTTCAGCAACGCCCCGCGTTTCATCCTCTACTTGCGGTCCTTGCGCGTGCAACTACCGCAACCAGAGGACTACTCGCGTTCGTTGCGTGTGCAACTACCGCAACTAGTAGAGGACTACTTGCGTTCGGTTGGCGCGCTCGGGGGCATGGCCCCAATGCGGCATTGGGGGCGTTGAGCGGTCCCGATGTGGCATTGGGAGCGCTGGTGCGCGGGCCGGGCGGAGCAAGTAGTCGGCTACTTGCGGCCAGGGCGAACGCGAGGCCGCGTGCATCCCATGTGGCATCGGGTGCACCCAACGCACCCAATGCCACATTGGGGCCACTTGCGACCCGCGACAGACCGGGGCCGCAGGCTCCCTTCGCCGCGTCAGATGCGGCGAAGGGAGCCCACAGACACGACACGACGGCCACCACCTGCAAGTAGTCCTCTGGTTGCGGTAGTTGCGCGTGCAACTACCTCAACCAGAGGACGAAACGCGAGCGGGGCACTAGCGCTTAGGTGCTGACCGTCGAACCGGCGGGTCACCGTCCGAGGGTTACCCCGAATCGGCCAATGCCCGGCTAGCCGGAACGAGTACGTTTTGAGGAGGCCTGTCCGCCCGGACCGGCCGTGGGAAAGGGACATGATGGATCAGTTTCGCGACACCGCGTCGGCGTTGCGGGAACTCACGGAGTCGATCAGGCTCGACGAGCCCCGTGACGACCTGTTGGAGCGGGTGGCGAAGAAGGTGGTCGGCCTGCTGCCGGGCGCGGACGCCGCCACCGTCACGCTGTACTCCGACAACGAGCCGAGCACCGTCGCCGTCACCGACGAGTCCCTGCTCCCCCTGGACAAGGCGCAGTACAGCGCGAACGAGGGTCCCTGCCTGAAGGCCGCCGAGGGCGGGACGATCGTCCGGACCCGGCTGGAGACGGCCGCCGAACGCTGGCCGGATTTCGCGGCCGCCGCCGAACAGCTCGGCGTGCGGACCGCGCTGGCCTGCCCGCTGTTCGTCCCCGACGAAGCACATGTCAACCGGCGTGAAACCGAGCCGCTGACGGGGGCGCTCAACGTCTGGAGCTTCGAGGAGAACGCCTTCGACCCGGTCGAGGCGGCCCTGGTCGCGATGTTCACTTCGGCGATTTCGGCGATCATCCTGACCGCGTCCCGCTGGGCCGCCGCCGAAAAACAGGCGGACACCCTGGTCGCCGCGTTGGAGACCAGGGACGCCATCGCCACCGCGAAGGGCATCGTGATGGCACGTCTGGAACTGAACGCCGAGGAAGCCTTCCGCTGGCTCACCGAGGCGTCACAGCACACGAACCGCAAGATCCGGGAGATCTCGGTGCTGATCGCCGAGGACCCT
The DNA here is from genome assembly GCF_001953865.1 of Amycolatopsis coloradensis. Classification (GTDB taxonomy): domain Bacteria; phylum Actinomycetota; class Actinomycetes; order Mycobacteriales; family Pseudonocardiaceae; genus Amycolatopsis; species Amycolatopsis coloradensis. The sequence continues at coordinate 190,663 of NZ_MQUQ01000010.1, read as the reverse complement.
GGAGCGGTCTTCGGCCGCTAAGCGAGCGAGGTCCGGCCTGCCGTCCGGCGATCACGCGTGACTGGACGGCGAACACGCGTGCTTAAGCGGCGAACACGCGTGACTGAGCGGCGATCACACGACGTCAGGCGAGCGAGATCCGGCGGTTCTCCCGCGAGGACTCGAGACCGGCTTCCGCGAGCCGGATGCCGCGCACGCCCGCCATGAAATCGTACGGATGCGGCGCGTCCTCGACGACGTGGCGGATGAACTGCTCCCACTGGGCGCGGAAACCGTTGCTGAAGTCCTCGTTGTCCGGCACTTCCTGCCACTGCGCGCGGTACGATCGGGTCTCGGCCAGATCCGGGTTCCACACCGGCTTCGGCGTGGCCTCCCTCGGCTGGACGACGCATTTGTGCAGACCCGCGACGGCGCTGCCGCGCGTGCCGTCGACCTGGAACTCCACCAGTTCGTCACGGTGCACCCGCACGCACCAGGACGAGTTGAGCTGGGCGATGACCCCGCCTTCGAGCTCGAAGATCGCGTACGCGGCGTCGTCGGCCGTGGCGGCGTATCGCTCGCCCTTCTCGTCGACGCGCTCCGGGATGTGGGTGACGGCCTTCGCGGTCACGGCGTTGACGGCGCCGAAGAGGTTCTCCAGCACGTAGTTCCAGTGGCAGAACATGTCGACGACGATGCCGCCGCCGTCTTCGGCGCGGTAGTTCCAGCTCGGGCGCTGCGCCGCCTGCCAGTCGCCCTCGAAGACCCAGTACCCGAACTCTCCGCGCACGGAAAGCACCTGGCCGAAGAAGCCGCTGTCGATCAGCCGCTTCAGTTTGAGCAGGCCGGGGAGGTACAGCTTGTCGTGGACGACGCCGTTCTTGACCCCGGCCGCCTCCGCGTGCCGCGCCAGGGCGAGCGCGCCCTCGACCGACTCCGCCACCGGCTTTTCGGTGTAGACGTGCTTGCCCGCGTCGATGGCGCGGACGATCGACTTCTCCCGGACGGCGGTCAGCTGCGCGTCGAAGTAGAGCGGGAGGTCGTCGTCGCCGAGCGCGGCGTCGAGGTCGGTGGTCCAGCGGGTCAGCCCGTGCCGCTTGGCGATCTCTTCGAGCTTGTCGGCGTTGCGCCCCACCAGGACCGGCTCCAGCTGGACCCGCGACCCGTCGGCCAGCTCGACCCCGCCCGCCTCCCTGATCGCCAGCACCGAGCGCACCAGGTGCTGCCGGTAGCCCATCCGCCCGGTGACGCCGTTCATCACGACGCCGAGTTTCCGCGTGGTCATCCGTTCTCCTTTGAAAGCGCTTTCCCACGCTCATCCTGAAAGCGCTTTCTCACCGTGTCAAGGCCGAAGAGACCTGAAGGGGATCTTCCCCACATGAGACGCGGCGAAAGGAGCTCCCCGGGCCCGATCCGGGGAAAACGTCCTTCGGCTCACCGGCGAGCGCGGACGGCGTCGAGGTACTCGGTGATGGCATCCCGGTTGCGGAGCAGGCATTCGGCCCGCCGCGTCATCCGGTCGCGTTCGGTCTCCAGGGTTTCGAGCATCTCCCTGGTCGCGTCCGGGAAGTAGATCTGCCGGGGTTTGTCGAGGCACGGCAGGATCTGCTTGATGATCCGCGTCGGCAGCCCGGCGTCGAGCAGGCCCCGGACCTGGATGACCCGGTCGACCGACGACTCGTCGTAGTCCCGGTAGCCGTTGGCCTGCCGTTCCGAGATGATGAGACCCTGTTCCTCGTAGTACCGCAGCAGACGGCGCGACGTCCCCGTCCGCTCCGACAGCTCACCGATCCGCATGTGCGCCACCTCACTCCGCCCGGCTTGACCTTCACATCTATGTGATGGTTCGAGCATACGGACCATGACTCCGAAACTCCCACTGGGCGCGCTGCTCGCGCTGACCACGGCGGCGTTCGTCACCGTCCTCACCGAAGCCTTGCCCGCCGGGGTGCTGCCCGCGATGAGCGCCGGTCTCGGCGTCGGCGAAGCGGCGACCGGCCAGCTGGTGACGGTGTACGCGATCGGCACCGCGCTCACCGCGATCCCGCTGTCCGCCGCGACGGCCGGCTGGCGCCGCAAACGTTTGCTCCTGGCCGGGGTGGCCGGTTTCGCCGTCGCCAACACGGTCACGGCGCTGTCCACGAACTACCCCCTGACCCTCGGCGCGCGATTCGTCGCCGGGATCGCGGCGGGCGTGGTCTGGGCGCTGCTGGCCGGGTATGCCCGGCTGATGGCGCCGGAACCGGTGCAGGGCAGGGCGATCGCCGTGGTGATGACCGGTATCCCGCTCGCGCTTTCGCTCGGCATCCCCGCCGGAACGTTCCTGGGCAACCTCTTCGGCTGGCAGGTGACGTTCTCGCTCATGTCGGCGATCGCGCTCGGCCTGCTCGGCTGGATCGCGCTGGCCGTCCCCGATTTCCCGGGGCAGGACAAGGGCGGCAGGCTCCCGGTGCGCCGGACCCTGGCCGTGCCCGGCGTGGCCGCGGTCCTGTTCGTCACGCTGGCCTTCGTGCTGGCGCACAACATCCTCTACACCTACATCGCCACTTTCCTCGAATACGTCTCGATGGGCGGCGCGGTCGATCGGATCCTCTTGGTGTTCGGTCTGGCGTCGATGGTCAGCATCTGGGTCGTCGGCGTCCGCATCGACCGGCGACTGCGGTCCCTGACCGTCGCCGGCACCGTCCTCGTCGCCATCGGAGCGACGATTTTGGCTCTGCTGGGCGAAAGCCCGGCGCTGGTCTACGTCGCGGCAATTCTGTGGGGACTCGGCTGGGGCGGCATCCCGACCCTGCTGCAGACCGCCGCCGCGCAGGCGGGTGACAAGGGCGGCGTGGCGGACATCGCGCAGGCCATGCTGGTCACCCTGTGGAACGCCGCGATGGCGGGCGGCGGGATCGCCGGTGGCGTCCTTCTCGCCGGGTTCGGCGCCGAGTCGTTCCCCTGGACCGTCCTGATCCTGCTCCTGCCGACGCTCGCCGTGGTGCTGCTGGCCCGACGGCACGGGTTCACAGCGGCAGTTCCGGATGCCTCCGGATCGCCTCGAGAACCAGGTCGACAGCGGCGCGAGGCGCGGACCCGCGCCTGATCGCGGCGGTGATGGACCGGGTGACCGGCGTCGCGAGCTCACGGGTGGCGACGTGGTACCGCTTGTCGACGGCGAGGCCGGGCAGGAGCGCGATCGCGTGCCCGGCCTCGACGTGCTGCAAGGTCATCATGTAGTTGCTGAACCGGGCGACCACGCGGGGTTCGAAACCGGCTTCGCGGCAGAGCCGGGTGGCGAGGTTCGCCATGTACGACCCGGGAATGTCGAACGCCCAAGGCTCGCTCGCGCAGGCGGAGAGGTCGGCCGGGCCCCGGCCCGCGGCCGGATGGCCGGGCGGGACGACGAGCACCACGGGGTCGGTGGCGAGCTGCACGAGGTCGATGTCCGGGCCCAGCGACTGCTCGACGAAGTCCGTGGTGGTGATGATGACGTCGGCGTCGCCGACGCGGAGCGCGGGCATGCTCACATGCGGTTCGAGTTCGAGCAGTTCGAGCTGCAGCTGCGGATGCGAGCGGGCCAGCCGGGTCACCGCGGGCACGGCGATGGTGTGGATCGCGCTCTGGAAGGCGCCGAGGCGAACGAGCCCCGTCGGTGCCTCACCGAGGCCGCGCAACTCGGCCTCGACGGTGTCCATGTGATCGAGGATCGCTCTCGCGCGGCGGGCCAGCATCAGCCCGGCCGGGGTCAGCCGGACCCGGCGGCCGGTGCGTTCCAGCAGGTGCGTACGCGTCTCGGCTTCGAGGACCGCGAGCTGCTGGGACACGCTCGACGCGCTCAGGTTGGCCGCCTTCGCGACCGCGCGGACCGTGCCGAGGGTGTCCAGCCTGCTCAGCAGGCTGAGCCTCCAGGGGTTGAGCATCAGGCCATTGTTGTACGGAACAGGCGAACAGCACAGCCGGAATTGTGAGATGGACGTGTCGCTCGGCGCCGTTTTACCGTCGAGGCATGGCTGCTCCGACCACCGACCTGTCCACCGCCGACCGTTTCTGGGCCGACGCCGACCGGCACCTCGTGCGCTACGCCGGGACCGGTGACTTCACCCGCGAGATCATCGACCACGCCGCCGGGAGCTACCTGTTCACCGAGTCCGGGCGGCGGATCCTCGATTTCACGTCCGGGCAGATGAGCGCGATTCTCGGGCATTCGCATCCCGAGATCGTCGAGACCGTGCGGCGGCAGATCGGCTCGCTCGACCACCTGTTCAGCGGGATGCTGAGCCGTCCCGTCGTCGACCTCGCCCGGCGACTGGCCGAGACTTTGCCGTCACCGCTGGAAAAGGCGTTGCTGCTGACCACCGGCGCGGAGTCGAACGAGGCCGCGATCCGGATGGCGAAACTGGTGACGGGCAAGCACGAGATCGTGTCGTTCGCCCGGTCGTGGCACGGGATGACGCAGGCGGCGGCGAGCGCGACCTACAGCGCGGGCCGCAAGGGTTACGGCCCGTCCGCGCCGGGAAACTTCGCCATCCCCGCGCCGAATACCTATCGACCGGACTTCCTCACCGCGGAAGGGGAACTGGACTGGCAGCGCCAGCTGGACTTCGGGTTCGAAATGATCGACGCCCAGTCCGTCGGCAGTCTCGCGGCGTGCGTCGTCGAACCGATCCTCAGCTCGGGCGGGATCATCGAGCCGCCGCCCGGGTATTTCGCCGCCCTGCGGGAAAAATGCCGCGAACGCGGAATGCTGCTGATCCTCGACGAGGCACAGACCGGCCTGTGCCGCACGGGGAACTGGTACGCCTTCGAACGCGACGGCGTCGTCCCCGACATCCTGACCCTGTCCAAGACACTGGGCGCCGGCCTGCCGCTGGCGGCGGTGATCACGAGCGCGGAGATCGAACAGGAAGCGCACGACCGCGGCTACCTGTTCTTCACCACGCACGTCGCCGACCCGCTGGTGGCGGCGGTCGGGAACACCGTGCTCGACGTCCTCACCCGCGAACGCCTCGCCGAACGCGCCACCGAGCTGGGCGCCTTCCTCCGCCGCGGCCTCGACGGCCTCGCCGTCCGTCATCCCGTCGTCGGCGACATCCGCGGGCGTGGCCTGCTGGCCGGCGTGGAACTCGTCGTGGACCGTGCCACCAAGCAGAGCTCGGACGAACTGGGCGCGCTGGTCACCCGGCGTTGTCTCGAACTGGGACTGCACATGAACATCGTGCAGTTGCCGGGGATGGGCGGCGTTTTCCGGATCGCTCCCCCGCTGACCGCGACGGAAGACGAACTGGCGGAAGGATTGGGGATTCTGGACGAGGCGATCACTCATGCCTGCGCGCGGTTCGGCGGGTGATTCTTCGTCACCTTCGTAACGTCTTCATATCCGTGCGTGGATTACGGTTTCCCTCTTCCCGTCCGGGTCCAACCGTGACCTGATCTTAGGCCAAATCGGTTAACACGAATCGGCGACGTCTCGGTCCCCGCCGGATTCCCTGCGGCTACGCCATCGGCTGTCTATAGTCGACGCTCATCAGCGGGCGCGGTCGAATCGGGGAGCCGCGCGGGGAGGGGGGCCGATGCCTGCCGGCATACCCCGCATATCCGGTCTGGGCTCGATTACCGGAGGATTGGTCGAAGAACTGCTCACTCGCCCGAAAGGGCAAAGCCGGGCCCTGCCCATCGTGGTCGCGCTCGGCGCTCGCGGTACCGGGAAGTCGGCGTTACTGGACTCGATCGCCGAGCGCTGCGAGGAAATTCCGCACGCCTATCTCGATTTCGAACGGCACGAACGGGAGAACATCCAGCCACGGGAACTGCTCGCGAATCTCGCGTTCGACCTCGGCAGGCACCGGAAACAGTTCGGCCGGTTGGCGTTCCCCCGGTTGTGGCTGTGCATGCTCGTACTGAGCGCGCCGGTGGAACTGCGTGACCGTCGGGCCGCGCTGCGCAAGATCCGCGAACTGCTGGTGGAGAACCAGCCGCTCGAACAGAACCGCGAGACGATCGTCGACGTGGTGCGCCTCGTCGGCGGGGTCGCTCCGGCCGGTGGGTTCAAAGGCTGGTCCGAGGCCACGGACCTGCTGCTGCGCGGACTCGGCTGGTACAACAGGCGGCGGCTGCTCGGCAAGATCAAGGCGCTGCCTGCCAACACCGGCAACCACGAGGACTTCCTCATCGAGATCGCCAAGCACTCACGGGGCGACGACGAGGACCGCGCCGCCGTCGACGGCATCTTCTGCGACGCCTTCCTCACCGATCTGCGCCTGGCATATCAGGGCGTCAACCGGTCCCGTCGCACCCTCAACAGCGTGGTCCTGCTGGACAACGCGCACACCCCGGGCGGTCAGGTCTTCCTGCGGACCTTGACGGAGGCACGGCATCGCTCCGGTGAGGAGCCGGATCCGCTGGTGGTGATCGCCACCAGCCGCCGCTGGAACCCGGACTGGAACGAGAGCTGGTCGCTGCTGACGCCGCAGCGGGGCGCGCCGCGACGAAGACGGCCGAGCGGGCACCGGACCGGCGGGCTCACCGCGCCGTCGCCGCGGCAACCGTCCGAGGTGGAATCCGACTGGACGGCGGGCGAGGACCCACGCTGGTATCCGTGGTATCTCCTCGAACTCGGCACACTTTCCGAGAGCGACGTGGTGGACATCGTCGCCCGTGGCGACATTCACCCGACCTCCCGGCTGCCGCGGTTCCTGTACCGGCTCACCGACGGGCACCCCGGCGCCGTCGCGACCCTCTTCGGCGCGTCGGCGCAGCTCTACGATTCCCGTGACCCCGCGGCTCTGCGCACCTCCTTGCGAACCGGCGTCACGGCCGAGGACGGCACCGAGACGACCTTGCTCGCGGCGGCGCAATCCTATCTGCTGCAGGACCTTCCGGCGCCGAGCAGGCAGGACCTCGTCACGGCGAGCGCCGCGCGCGACGTGGAAACGCTGTTCCACAAGAACATCGTCGACCTGCGCAACGCCACCGAGGAAGGCGCGCTGTTCAAGGAACTCGGGGATCTCCTGTGGCTGCGGGCGGAACCCGGCGAGGAACTCCAGTATGTCCTGCACCCCTGGCTGCGCCGGATCCTGTTGCAGGAGCTGGCTTCTCGCGCCGATCATCATCCGCTGAACTGGGAGCGGGTGCACACCCGCTGCCGCGACTTCTACGAAAAACACGGTCAAACCGTGGCGGCGCGCTATCACGATCTGGCGCTGGAGAACGTCGCCGCGGTGGTCACGCATCTGAGCAGGCCGTTCGCCGATGACCAGGTGGAGTTCGACGTGGCGGCCGCCGAGGCGTGGCTCGCCGAACTCGACGTCATCACCTCGGCGCCCAACCGGCTGGACCCCGCCGTCGCGCCGTACGAACAGCTGGAGGCGCACGCCGGGAACGCCGACGGCGAATTGGAGACCACCCTGTCCTGGCTGGTGGTCGCGCTGTGGATCGCGGCGGATCCGCTCGGAGACCCTGGCGAGACGGTGAATTCGACCATCGAAGGTGGTTTCCACCAGCTGGCGCACGGCCGGGGGCGCGGATCCATCCTGTTGCACGAGAGGGCGGAGAGATACCGATGACCGCACGGAGCGAGCGGATCAGGCCGCCACGGCCGACGTGGTCGAAGTGGCTGATGGCAGGCGGAGGTGTGCTCCTGCTCGTCGCCGCTCTCGTGGTCGTGTTCGTCGTCGTCCCGGCGATCGACGCAGCCGGGCGCAGCTGCGCGGACGGGGTCGAGAAACGTGGTGAGCACGCCGAATGCGTCGGCGTGACGGACGGAAGCTACGTGTTCTCCCCTGAACTGTCCGGAGTGGAGGACCGCATCCGCAGGGAGAACGAATCGGTCGCCGCCTCGGGCAAACCGTCGGTGACGATCGCGGTCATGCTGCCGATGACCCTGGTGGAGAACGACATCCTGTCCGCCGAGTGGGTGCGGCACCAGGTCCAAGGCGCCTACATCGCGCAACGCCGGGCGAACACCACGGGTTCCTGGGGCAGTCTCCCGCTGATCCGGTTGCTGCTGGCCAATCCCGGCAGCAGGCTGACCCACTGGGAACCCGTGGTGAACGACCTCGTCGGCCGCCTGGAACGCGAACGCCTCGTCGCCGTCACCGGGATCGGGCTGAGCCTCGGCTCGGCACGCGACGCCATCGAACGGTTGTCACAGCACAAGATCCCGGTCGTCGCCTCACCCGTGGCCGCCGACGAGTTCTCCGAGATCCCCGGTTTCATGCGGGTGTCCCCGACGAGTTCCACCTACGGCATGGCCGCGGCGGGCTACGTCCGCCAAACCGCGCATACGGCGACGCTGGTGCAGGACGTCAACCCGGGCGATCTGTACCCGAAGACGCTCGCGAAGGCGTTCACCGAGAGGTTCGCGGACGACACCCACCGGATGGTCGGGCGCACCGAGGTGTACGACTCCAGCCTGCCGGGGATCGAGAACACCTTCCTGCAGATGATGCCGAACATCTGTGGCAACGAAGCGGAAGTCGTGTACTTCGCGGGTCGCGAAAACCATCTGTCCTCGTTCGTGGCGGGGCTGGCGCAACGCCCGTGCCTCAGCAGGCCCATCACGGTACTGACCGGCGACCTGGCGCTGGTCGGCCCGCCGAGCCCGGAAATGCGCCGGGGGCTGGAGTCCAAGGTGACCGTGCTGGGTCCCGGGCTGGCCCACCCCAGCGCGTGGACCACCGAACCGGCGGTGTTCAACCCCGCGGCCGTCGCGAGTTTCCAGGAAGACGGCTGCGCCGAATGCTTTCGCGCGGTGTTCCCGAAGGAACGGCTGGACGACGGCATCGCGATCCTCTCCCACGACGCCGTCCTCACCGTGGTGTGGGCGATCCGCGGCATCCCGAGGACCGCGCCCGCCCAGGTGACCGCGCAGGACGTGCTCCAGTCCAAGAACCGCTTGCACGGCAAGCTCGCGGTCCCCGGCGCGAGCGGCATGATCTCGTTCGACGAAAAAGGGGACCCGGTGAACAAGACGGTGCCGATCCTGCGGGTGCGGGTGGACGACACGCCCGAGTACGTCCAGCTCTCGACCCCGGCTGGTTGAGCCTCCGGCACAGGTGGTCGTGAAGGACGCACCGAGTGGGCCGGGGTTCGCGTTTGGACAACACGTGTGATCCGACGGACAACACGTGTGACTGGGCGGACGACACGCGGACGCGGCCGGTCCGCCGCGTGTCGTCCATCCCGTCACGTGTGTCGTCCCGCTGATCACGCGAACCCGCCACCGGCGCACCGCGGTAGGTGCCCAAGACCCCCTTGGCCCCAACCCGAACCGCCACTCACGACACCCGGCCGCCCTCAAACCCGCGCGCTCTCCCGGTTGCGGGACAACAGGAACGCCGCGATCCCGGCCGGGAAGAACATGAGCACGCCATAGATCCCGGCGGGCACGGCCATCGCCTTGTCCCCGAGCACCGAGAACGCCACGGCGATCGCGAGGGTGGCGTTGTGCACGCCGATCTCCATGGCGGACGCGATCGACTGCCCTCGGTCCACCCGGAACAGGCGCGGCACGTAGTACCCGATCGCGAGGCTGAGCACGGACAGCGCCAGCGCCACCGGCCCGAGCGTCCCGATGTTGTCCAGCAGGGTCTGGCTCTCCTGCGCGATCGCGGCCGCGATCACCAGCACGAGCACCACGGCGGAGCCGATCTTGACCGGTTTGCGCATCCGCTCGGCCCAGTCGGTGAACCGGCGCCGCACCGCCATCCCGATCACGACCGGGATCAGCACGATCGCGAACACCTGCACGAACTTCGCGGGCTGGAGCCCGACCGAGGCGCCACCGTCGAGGAACCCGGCCATCGACAGCCCCACCACCAGCGGCAGGGTGAACACGGCCAGCACGGAGTTGATCGCCGTGAGGGTGACGTTGAGGGCGACGTCGCCGCCCGCGAGGTGACTGAACAGGTTCGCCGACGTCCCACCGGGTGACGCGACGAGCAGCATCATCCCGACCGCGAGCACCCCGTCCAGGCCGGACAGCAGGATGAGGCCGAGGCAGATCACGGGCAGCACGATCATCTGGCACACCAGCGCGACGACGGCCGCCTTGGGGTATTTCAGCACCCGGGTGAAGTCACCGACGGCCAGGGTCAGCCCCAGTCCGAACATGACCAGTGCCAGCGCTATCGGCAGGAGAACCGAGAACATCGCCGAACCCATCGAAGGGCCTCCGTCCGATATGCCGTTTTCAGATCGGCAATCGTGTCAAGCGGTGACAACCCGGTCAAGGTGCCGAAACCCAGACGTGACCCCGCTTGACTCCTTCGAGAGCGGTGCTCACTATAGTTACAGGCTATAACGGACACGACGAGCAATCAGGGAGATCGAGATGAGCACGCTGACCGAGGTCGTACTGCCGGGCAAGGTAGAGCCGGAAGGCCTGGAGCTGCGGGAACGCCCGCTGCCCGCACCCGGCCCCGGCCAGACCGTGGTCGCGATGGAGGCAACTGGAGTCTCCTTCGCCGAACAGCAGATGCGCCGCGGCAAGTACTACGACCAGCCGCCCTTCCCCTTCGTCCCCGGCTACGACCTGGTCGGCACAGTGCTGACGACCGGTGACGGGGTCGCCCCCGCGCTCGCCGGCCGCCGGATCGCCGCGCTGACGAAGGTCGGCGGCTGGGCCAGTCACGTGGTCCTCGACGCCGCCGACGTCGTGGAGGTCCCGGACGGCATCGGCGCCGAGGAGGCCGAGACCGCGGTGGTCAACGGCATCACCGCCTGGCAGATGCTGCACCGCAAGGCCAAGGTCCGCGCCGGGCAGACGATCCTGGTCCACGGCGCGAACGGCGGCGTCGGCTCGCTGCTGGTCCAGCTCGCCGCGCAGGCGGGCGCGCAGGTGATCGGCACGGCGTCGAAACGGCACCACGAAGCATTGCGGCGCTGGGGAGTCATGCCGATCGACTACCGCACCGAGGACATCTCCGCCCGCGTCCGCGAACTCGCGCCCGAGGGTGTCGACGCCGTCTTCGACCACGTCGGTGGTGCCAGCGTGCCCGCGTCGTGGAAGCTGCTCGCCCGCGGCGGCACGCTCGTCTCCTACGGCAGCGCCGCCACCCGTGACGACGAGGGCTCCAAGCAGTTGCCCGTGCTCAAGATCCTCGCCCGCGTGCTGCTGTGGAACAGTCTGCCCAACGGCCGCAGCGCGTACTTCTTCAACGTCTGGGCAGGGCGTTCCTTCGCCAAGAACCGCTTCCGCGCCCGCCTGCGCGCCGACCTCACCCAGGTTTTCGCGGCGTTGAAGGACGGCGCGATCACCGCACAGGTCGCGGCGCGGCTGCCGTTGAGCCGGGTCGCGGAAGCGATGCGGCTGGCCGAATCCGGGACGGTCGCGGGCAAGGTGGTGCTCACGCCGTAAGAGTCCGGTAACGCGTTTCGGGCGCCGCACGCGGTTGAATGGGGCCATGAAACGCAAGCGGGTGCTCGCCGTCGTGGCGGCCGGACTGGTGGTGACCGTGGCCGCGGGCCTCTACTGGTTCCAGCCGTGGAAGCTCTGGGTGAACGAAACCGTGCAGGAAGCCCTGCCCGTCGCGCGGACTTCGGCGCCCCTCTCCGAAAGTACCGCGCCCGCACCGAAAGAGCCCTCGATCGTGGCGACCGGCGAGCTGATCAGCCACGAACACACGACCAGCGGCGGCGTCCGGATCCTGCGCGCGGCCGACGGATCGCTGGTGCTGCGCCTGGAGAACCTCGACACGAGCAACGGCCCGGATCTGCGGGTCTGGCTCACTGACGCGCCGGTCGTCCCCGGCAAGGACGGCTGGTTCGTCTTCGACGACGGCGCGCATGTGAGCGCAGGGAAACTCAAGGGCAACAAGGGAAGTCAGAACTACACCCTGCCTGCCGGTACCGATCTGGCGCGCTATTCGAGCGTGACCATCTGGTGCGACCGGTTCGACGTCTCGTTCGGCGCGGCGGAGCTGGCCAAGGTCCAGGCCTAGGCGAGCCGGTCCACGGCGTACTCCATCTCCGCCCGGATGGCACGCAGATCGATTCCGCCGGGGTCGATGATCGCGGCCACGGCGACCCCCCGCACCTGCCCGGCCAGCGCCGCCGCGTACGCGTCGGGGTCACGGACACCGGCGATAATGCCGTCCGCGATCCCGGCGGCGACGGTCCGTGCGATGGCGAACCGGTACCGGCGGTCGCGTCCTTCCACAACACCACGAAGGCCCGGTTCAGCGGCGGCATGTCGGTGAGCAGCTCGAAGAAGACGTCCAGCAGCGCGCGCAGCATGTCCATCGGAGCGGGTGTCAGGCCCCCGGCCCTGGCGCAGACCATGCCGATCTTGAGCCGGGCGAAGCCGGTCTCGCCGACAAGGCGGGCGGCGCCATCGAGAATGCGCGTCCACGTCGCGATCCTCCCACGACTTCCGGTTCGTCACCTGTCGGCGGCGTACGATTCCGGCCATGAAGATCGCCTTCGCGGCCGACGACCGGAACGCCACCACGGACGCCGTCCTGGCCTTCCTCTCCGAGGCCGGTCACGAGGTGCTCCTCCCGGCGACGTCGGACGACTGGCCGGAACTCGGCGCCGCGGTGGGCAGGGCGGTCACCGACGGCGACGCCGACTTCGGCGTGGTGATGTGCTGGACCGGGACCGGCACGGCCATCGCGGCCAACAAGGTCCCCGGTGTCCGCGCCGCGCTGGCCTGGGACACCTGGATCGCCGCGGGCGCGCGCAAGTGGAACGACGCCAACGTGCTGGCTCTGAGCCTCAAACGGCTCGCCCCCGACGTGGCCGTCGAAATCACCGAAGTGTTCCTTTCCGGTATCGCGCCGGACGCGCGGGAATCGGCGAACATCGCCCGGCTCGGCGAATTGGACGAGCCTCGTCGGTGAACCACACCGAACCTGTGAACGGTTAACGCTGTCGAACGTATTAGGCCGTTCGCAGGAAAATCACCACGCTACGTAGTGATGCTTCCCATATTGGTCCAGACCACGTAGCGTCTGCGGCAACAAAGCGTTCCGCATGGAGGTGGTCGATGAAGACGCATCCCCGCCTGCCCGGCCTCGGCCGCGGCAACGCGATGTCGCCGATTTCGCATTGACGAAATCCTCTCCAAGATCATTTCCCTGCACGGGTTGTAAGGAGTGAAATGTCGAGAAAAAGATGGCATCTGATCGGTCTGTTCACGGCCGTCGCGGCGCTGGCCGTCGGCCTGGTGACTGTCCCGGCGAACGCGGCGGGCGGGGTCGGAGCCTCGCTCACCAAGGGGTCGGACTGGGGCGCCGGCTGGGAAGGCAAGTACACGATCACCAATAACTCGGGTTCGAGCCTCAACGGCTGGACCCTCGAGTTCGACCTGGCGGCCGGGCACTCCATCGCCTCGCTGTGGGACGGCAGCTACACCGTCTCCGGCCAGCACGTGACCGTCAAGAACACCTGGAACGGCACCGTTTCCAACGGCGGCACCGTCAGCTTCGGCTTCAACGTCAAGTACTCCGGCGCTTACACCGCGCCCGCCAACTGCAAGATCAACGGCGGCTCCTGCGACCCTGGCGGCGGCACCCCGACGACGACGCCGACCACGACCACCGGGACGACCACGTCGAATCCCCCGACGTCGACCAGCACGAGCAACCCGCCGACCACGACGACCACGAACCCGAACCCGGGCGCGAAGAAGAACCTCGGTTACTTCGTGCAGTGGGGTGTCTATGGGCGTAACTACCACGTGAAGAACATTCACACTTCTGGTTCCGCGGCCAAGCTGACGCATATCAACTACGCGTTTGGCAACGTTACCAACGGTTCCTGCACCGCGAACGACGACACCTACGCCGACTACGACAAGTTCTACGACGCCGGGTCCAGTGTGGACGGTGTCTCGGACAGCTGGGACGCGGGTTCGCTGCGCGGTAACTTCAACCAGCTGCGCAAGCTGAAGAAGATGTACCCTGGCTTGAAGGTGCTGTGGTCGTTCGGTGGCTGGACCTGGTCCGGCGGCTTCGGCCAGGCCTCGAAGAACCCGGCCGCGTTCGCCGACTCCTGCTACAAGCTGATCAAGGACCCGCGGTGGGCAGACGTCTTCGACGGCATCGACATCGACTGGGAGTACCCGAACGCCTGCGGCCTCACCTGTGACACCAGCGGTCCCGCCGCGATCAAGAACGTGGCACAGGCGCTGCGCACCAAGTTCGGTTCCTCGTTCCTGGTCACCGCCGCGATCACCGCGGACGCCAGCAGCGGCGGCAAGCTCGACGTCGCCGACTACGGCCCCGCGTCGGCGTACTTCGACTGGTACAACGTCATGACGTACGACTTCTTCGGCGCATGGGCGGCGAAGGGTCCGACAGCCCCGCACTCGCCGCTGACCGCGTACCCGGGCATCCCACAGCAGGGCTTCAGCTCCGACGAGGCCATCCAGAAGCTGAAGGCCAAGGGCGTCCCGGCGAGCAAACTGTTGCTGGGTATCGGTTTCTACGGCCGCGGCTGGACCGGCGTCACACAGGACACCCCGGGCGGTACCGCGACCGGTGCGGCACCCGGCACCTACGAGGCGGGCATCGAGGACTACAAGATCCTGAAGAACAGCTGCCCGTCGACCGGCACGATCGCGGGCACCGCGTACGCGAAGTGCGGCAGCAACTGGTGGAGCTACGACACTCCCGCGACCATCAACTCCAAGATGGGCTGGACCAAGAACCAGGGTCTCGGCGGCGCGTTCTTCTGGGAGCTCAGTGGTGACACCGGTAACGGTGAACTCGTAACGGCCATGCGCAACGGCCTGAACTGAGAGGTTTCACAGTGGCAAAGCGGATTTGGATACAGGCCATGGGCCTGGCCGCCGCTGCCGCAACGGTCGGCGCGGTCCTCGTGATCGCGCCGGCCTCCGCGGCCGGAGGCGTCGGCGCCGCCTTCAGCAAGGGCTCCGAGTGGGGCTCCGGCTGGGAAGGCAAGTACACGATCAGCAACAAGTCGGGATCGAGTCTTCCCACGTGGACGGTCGAATTCGACCTCCCTTCAGGACATTCGATCGCTTCGCTGTGGGACGGCAGCTACTCCGTCTCCGGCCAGCACGTGACGGTGAAGAACACCTGGAACGGCAACCTTTCCCATGGTGGCAGCACCAGTTTCGGGTTCAACGTCAAGTACTCCGGGGGCTACGTCGCCCCGGCCAACTGCAAGATCAACGGTGGTTCCTGCGATCCGGGCGGCGGCACGCCGACCACGACGCCGACCACCCCCACCACCACCACGTCGACGTCGAATCCGCCCACGACGACCACGAGCAACCCGCCGCTGCCCGGTGGCCGTGGAGCGCCGTATCTGTACCTGGGCTGGGGCAGCCCGCCGAACCCGCAGACGGTCATGAACGCGACCGGGATCAAGTGGTTCACGATGGCGTTCATCCTGTCGTCCGGTGGTTGCAATCCCGCGTGGGACGGCAGTCGTCCGCTGCAGGGCGGTGTCGACGCGAACGCGATCGCGCAGATCAAGGCCGCGGGTGGCCAGATCGTCCCGTCCTTCGGCGGGTGGAGCGGCAACAAGCTCGGCCCGAACTGCTCGACGCCGGAATTGCTCGCCGGGGCCTACCAGAAGGTGATCGACGCCTACGGTCTCAAGGCGATCGACATCGACATCGAGAACACCGACGAGTTCGAGAACGCGGCCGTGCAGGACCGGGTCCTGAACGCGCTGAAGATCGTGAAGGCGAACAACCCCGGTATCCAGACCATCCTCACCTTCGGCACGACGACCAGCGGCCCGAACTCCTGGGGCAACCGGCTCATCGACCAGTCGAAGGCACTGAACGCCGGGGTCGACGTCTACACGATCATGCCGTTCGACTTCGGTGGTGGCGCGGACATGTACGGGAACACCATCAACGCCGCGAACGGCCTGCGGGACAAGCTGAAGTCGACGTTCGGGTGGAACGACGCCACGGCGTACAGCCACCTGGGCATCAGCGGGATGAACGGCCTTTCGGACCAGCGGGAACTGACGAGTCTCGACACCTGGACGCGGATCACCGACTGGTCCAAGACCAACAAGATCGCCAGGCTCGCGTTCTGGTCGACCAACCGTGACCGGGGCTGCGCAGGCGGCGGGGTCGCGGAGAACTGCAGTGGTATCGCGCAGAACGACTGGGACTTCACGCGGATCACCGCGGCCTTCTGACGTCCCTTTCCCCTGAAACTGCGGGCCCGCACCGATGCTGCACGGTGCGGGCCCGCTCCACGTCCACCCTCCCCCATGCGATTCGTCCTCTAGTTGCGGTCCTTGCGCACGCATCTACCGCAACTAGAGGACTACTTGCGATGAGGGCCGGGCCCGGAAAGCAAGTCGTCCTCTGGTTGCGGTGTATGCGTAGGCAAGGACCGCAACCAGAGGACGAATTGCGGGATCAGGGAAGGGCGTTCAGGAACGGTTCGTGGGCGTTCTGGAATTCCCAGCCGTAGTACCGATCCCAGTTGATCGACCACGTCATCAAGCCGCGCAACGCCGGCGAAGCACCGCCGCGCAAGGTGTACGAGCCGCATCCGGAGTTCTTCACCAGGCAGTTCAACGCCGAATGCACCGCCGCCGGCGCGGTGTGCCCGTTGCCCGCGCTCACCGCGGCAGGCAGGCCGAACGCGATCTGGTCCTCACGCAGCCCCGGGAACCGGAACCCGGTCGAAGCCACGGTGAACCCGGCCTTCACCATGTCCGTCATCGCGATGTGGAAATCCGCGCCGCCCATGAAGTGGTACTGATTGTCCAGGCCCATCACCGGCCCGGAGTTGTAGTCCTGGACGTGCAGCACGGTCAGCGCGTCCCGCATCGCGTGGATCACCGGCAGGTACGAACCCGTCCGGTTGTCGGCGCCACCGAGACCGCCGTAGTACTGGTACCCGGTCTGCACGAAGAACGTCTCGGGCGCCATCGTGAGCACGAATCCGGCGCCGTACTTGGCTTTCAGCGTCTTCAGCGCCGAAATGAGGTTGACGATCACCGGCGTGGTCGGGTTGCGGAAGTCGTTGTCGCCGGAGTTGAGGTACAGCGAGTGCCCCTCGAAGTCGATGTCGAGGCCGTTCAGCCCGTAGCGGTCGATGATCGCGGACACCGAGCTGACGAACGCGTCACGCGCCGCGGTCGTGGTCAGCTGGACCTGGCCGTTCTGCCCGCCGATGGAGATCAGGACCTTCTTGCCCTGCGCCTGCTTCGCCCGGATCGCGGCGATGAAGTCCGCGTCGCTTTCCACCGTCGGGCATTCCGCGACGGGGCAGCGGGTGAAGCGGATGTCGCCGGAGGTCACCGAAGTCGGCTCACCGAAGGCGAGGTTGACGATGTCCCACGCCGCCGGGACGTCCGCCATCCGCGTGTAGCCGGAGCCGTTGGCGAAACTCGCGTGCAGGTAACCGATCAACGCGTGCTTCGGCAGGCCGGTGTCGACGCAGCCGCTGGTGGTGGCGCCCGCCTCCGTGGTCTTCGGTGATTCACCCGCGCTGTTGTACGCGGCCACCGAGAAACTGTGCGACGAGCAGGCCGTCAGCCCGGAAACGGTGGCCGACGTCCCGGTCACCGTCGCGACCAACTTTCCGCCTTCGTACACGCGATACCCGGTCACGGTGCCTGCCGAGGCTCCCCACGAGAGCGTGATCGACGAGTTCGTCACCGTGCCCACGGCCGGATTTCCCGGCGCCGCGGGTGCTCCCGGGGTCCCGCCGCCCGGCCCGTCGAGGGTGATGTCGTCCGCGTAGAAGGTGCCGGACCCGTACCAGCCGTGGACGTACACCTCCGCCGTCGTCTGCGTGGCCGACGTCGTGAACGACAGCGAAAGCTGCGTGTACGACGTCGCGGCGGTCCAGGTCGACGGCCCGCCCGTGACCCCGAGGTACACCGGATTCCCGTTCACCCATGCGGAAACCGCGTAGGTCGTGTTCGGCTGGACGGACACCGTCTGTGCGCATTTCCCGGTCGTCGAACCGGGCGTGACCGAAACGGCGTAACCACCCGAACGGACCGGCGTGGTCACGGCCGCTCCCGCCGCACAGGACCAGCCGGACGTCGAACCCGCCTCGAAGCCGGGATTGAGGAGCAGGTTGGCCGCGCTCGCGGTGCCGCCGCCGGTGAGCAAACCGGCGAAGGTGAGCACCACAACGGCCAGAAAAGCCAGGGGTCTGGAACGCCTCATCGCGATTCCTCCTGATCAAGGGCGGCCTGCCGCCGCGCTGGGCTAATTGTCTAGACCAATCTGGCGAAAGTCCATAGCCAGGGCGCACCAGGGCCTTAAGACCCGACTACTCCGGGCTGCTGTACCGGTGTGATTCGCGAACGCGCTGCGTAACGTCGGCAGGGCCAAACAGAGCTGGGGGCTTTCGGGAGGTGGGGACGATGGGAACGCAGAGGTACACACCGAGAACGACTCATCCGGCGTGATGACCGCGCCCGGGAGTGTGACAGTCGTGCGCTGCACCTACCAGCCCCGGCCGGGAGAGCCGGACGGCGAAACGATCCGCGCGGCGATCAGTGGCGACAGGCGGGCCGTCGGGACCCTGCTGACGCTTCTCCGGCCGATCGTGTTCCGGTACTGCGTCGGCAGGCTGGGCGGGACGACCCGCGGCATCTCCAGCGCCGAGGATTGCGCGCAGGAGGTCCTGATGGCCGTCCTCGTCGCGCTGCCGCGCTACAGCTACCAGGAAAACAGCTTCCTGCCGTACGTGTTCGGGATCGCTTCGCACAAGGTCGCCGACGTCCGCCGGAATCTCGCCCGCGACCCGTCGGCACCGGTGCCCGATCCGGAACCCGAACAAGAGGGACCGTGGAACCCGACGTTCGAAGAGGTCGAGAAGGCCGAGCGCGGCCGCCAGCTGTCACGGTTGTTCAAGGTGCTTTCGGCGAAGCAGCGGGATGTGCTGGTGCTCCGGGTGATCCTCGGGTTCAGTGCCGAAGAGACCGCGAACACGCTGGGTATGGCGAGCGCGGGCGCGGTGCGCGTCACGCAGCACCGGGCGCTCAACGAACTTCGCCGCGTGCTGCGTGAGGATCCCGGTTTCGCCGACGGGATCGCGCTCTTCTAAGAGGACGGCTTGCGGCGTTGGGTGGCGTAGACGGCGGCGGCGGTGCGGCGTTCGAAACCGAGCTTGTGCAGCAGGGACGACACGTAGTTCTTGACCGTTTTCTCCGCCAGGAACAGCTTTTCCGCGATCTGCCGGTTGGTCAGCCCGTCCGCGATGTGGTCGAGCACCCGCCGCTCCTGCGGGCTCAGCTGTTCGTATCGCGGGTCCGGGTGATCGTCGCTCTCGCCGCGCAGGCGGTTCATCACCGACGCCGTCAGCGTGCTGTCCAGCAGCGATCCGCCCGCGGCGACCGTGCGAACGGCCTTGACGAGCGCGCCACCGGAGACCTGTTTGAGCATGTACCCCGCCGCGCCCGCCATGATCGCGCCGAACAGCGCTTCGTCGTCCGAATAGGACGTCAGCATCAGGCAGGCGGGCGGCGGGTCGACGGACGCCCTGATCTCGCGGCAGACGCTGACCCCCTCACCGTCCGGGAGCCGGACGTCGAGCACCGCGACCTGCGGTTTGACCACGGGGATCCGCACGTACGCTTCGGCGGCCGTGGACGCCTCGCCGACCACCGTGAGATCGTCCTCGGCCTCGAAGACGGTCTTCAGCCCGGTGCGGACGAGTTCGTGATCGTCCAGCAGGAACACCGAAATCGTCATCCCACACTCCCCTGTCGGGCCGGCAGTTCCACCGACCAGTCGAGCCTCGTCCCGCCTTCCGGCCGCGCTTCGACGCTGAACGACCCGTTCCAGCGGGCCGCGCGTTCGGCGAGGTTCGCCACCCCGCTGCGATGGCCGGGTTCGGCGGGCATGCCGACCCCGTCGTCCACCACCGAAAGCTCCAGCCATCGCCCGTCGCGATCGACCGAGACGTCGACCGAGACCGACGCCGCCCCGGCATGTCTGACCACATTGGACAGTGCTTCGCGCAGGGTCGCGATGAGATCCGAGCGGACCGTGTCCGGCACCGCTGAATCGAGCGGCCCGTCGAACCCGACCCGGGGTTCGGACACGCAGCCCGCGTCGAGCGCCACGCGGAGCAGCTCCGATCGAAGGCTGCCCTGCGCCTCGGCCGGTTCCTGCAACGAAAAGATACTGTTGCGGATCTCGCGGATCGTGCGGTCGATCTCGTGCGCGAAAGTGCTCACGCGGTCGGCGACGGCGGTTTCGGCCGTGAGCCTGCTGAGCCCCTCCAGGCCGAGCCCGATCGCGAACAGCCGCTGGATCACCAGGTCGTGCAGGTCGCGGGCGATCCGGTCACGATCCTCGAAGACGGCGAGCCGCTGCCTGTCCTGTTGCGCGCGGGCGAATTCGACCGCGAGCGCGGCGTGCGCGGCGAAGGTCTCGGCGAGCTGGACGTCGTAGGCGGAGAACGGGGTCTTGTCGCGGAACTTCGCCACCAGCAGGACGCCGAGTTTCTCCTCGCCGACGATCAGCGGGACGGCGACCGTGGAGTCGAGATCCTTGATCACCGCGGGCATCACGGCACCACGTTCACCCTGGTACTCGACCACTTTTTCGCCGTAGTCCCGGACCACGACGGGTTTGCCGGTGGTGAACGCCATCCCGGTCGCGGTGCCCTCGGTCGGCACGGTGATCCCGGCTAGCCGGTCCGCGTCCGGCCCCGGCGGCTCGACGATCTCGAAGACCAGCTGCCCGTCGCCGCGCGGGCGGGCCACCGCGCCGGCGGTGCCACCGGCGACGACGCGGGCGCGTTCGGCGATCAGGTGCAGGGTCGCTGTCAGGTCCTGGTCGGTCAGGAGCGCGCCGGTGACGTGATAGGACGCCTCGAGCCAGCGTTCGCGCCGCTGCACCTGGTCGAACAGCGCGGCGTTCTCGATCACCACACCGGCAGCCGCGGTGAGCGCGACGAGCAGGTCTTCTTCGGATTCGGTGAACTCCTCGCCGTCGGGCTTGCGGGCGAGGTACAGCATCCCGAAGATGCGGCCGCGCATCCGGATGGGCATCACGCGGGACTCGTCCTCGGACGGCGGGGTCCGCCACGCGTCGCCGAACCGGATGAACTCTTCCGAATCGAGCACGCTCAGCGCGCCGAACGGCGCACCGGTCAGCTCGCAGGCGGATTCGACCATGCGCCGCAGGACGTCGGAGAGGCTGAGATCATGGGCGATCCCGGCCACCGCGTCCAGAATTCTGGGCGCCTTGGCGTCACTCGCCGCACTCACCCGCCGCACAGGCGTCACCGTCCCGGAGTAACTCCCCGGGCAGTGGGGTCAGGAGTGACAAACGCGCCCGGATCGCTCATCTGGTGCGTCGATCACGGACAGGGCTTCGTTACCGCACGCGCCGAGGATCCTCCGACCGGTGACCGACTCGATCGGGATCCGGAGATAACGGGCGTCCGTTTGCCCAGTCCAGCAGCCGAGCGGCAAGGTCGCGAGCTCGGCGATCACGATCGGGTCACGCACCTCGGAGGCGCGGCCGAGGACGGTGACGAACCAGCCTGCCCCCAGGTCCGCGGCGAACTCGTCGACGGCGAACGCCACCACACTGTCGAGTATCCCGGCGAACAACGCGCTCTGTGCCGGGGTCCGGACCACGATCGCACCGTGGTGGAGCGCGAACCGGGCGGGCTGGATCGCCGGCAGGGCGCGGGAGGTGAACACCACCCGGCCGAGCCCGGCACCCGCGAGCAGTGACAGGCACTGCTCGCGGTCGAGCGTCTCGAGACCCAAGGAGTCGGACATCGGCATCCCCGCGTTCTCGTCGTGTACTGCGTCGAGAACAACGGTCCCTGGCTTACCGACTCGCCGGTAGGGCCGATGGACCCACTGCTGGGTCCGGGACCGAGACCGACCGCCGACCGGGCTTACGCCTTCGGAGCCAGCAGCACCACGGGGATCTCCCGTTCGGTCTTGGTCTGGTACTGCGCGTAGTTCCTGAAGTCCGCCGTGATCTTGGGCCACAGCCGGGCGCGCTGCTCGGCGTCGGCGACGCTCGCGACCATCGGCCGGGCAGTCTCACCCTTCAGCGTGACCTGGACGTCGGGGTTGTCGCGCAGGTTGAGGAACCACGCCGGGTGCCGGTCGTCGCCACCGCGGGAGGCCACGATGACGTACGCGTCGCCCTCGCGCAGCGGCGAGGTCAGCAGCACGGTGCGCGGCTGGCCGGATTTGCGGCCGATGGTGGTCAGCTCCAGGACGGTCATCCCGGCGACCTGCCAGCCGGCACGGCCGCCGCTGACCTTCTGGATGACGCGGTGGACGGCGTTCATGGTCTTCAAGGCGAAATCACTGGGCATGCGGAGAAGGGTACTCCGCTTTCATCGCGACTTCGATCCCATCCAGGAGTACGGACAGCGACAGCTCGAAGGCCTCCCGCGCCTCCTGCTCCAGATAGGACACCGTCTCGTCCTCCATCCGGAACGCGTGCTCGCCCTCCATCCAGGTCAGTGTCGGGAACCGCTCCGCGAAATCCGGCGACACCTCCCGCAGATAGCCGGAGCGCGCGTACCACCACTCGTCGTCGGACTGCCCTGTCACCTTCTCCGCCTGCCGTGACTCCGAGGCCGTCCTGGCCGGCTCGCGCACGCACGAGTACAGCGCGCTGACCAGCCGCCGCAACACCGCGGGCCGCAACCCGGTCCGGCGCAGGATCTTCACCAGCGCCTCGAGGACGACGTACTCGTTCGGCCCCAGCACCGGCCGCGCCTGCGAGACCTGCAACACCCAGGGATGCCGCAGGTAGAAGGCCCAGAGATCCTCGGCCCAGCGCGCGGTGTCGGCCCGCCAGTCTTCCCCGTCGTAGGAGGCCGACAGTTCGGCGAGAGCCTTGTCGTACATGAGGTCGAGCAGTTCACTCTTGCTCGGGACATAGGTATAGAGCGCCATGGCGGTGCGGCCGAGCCTGTCGCCGACGGCCCGCATCGAGAGGCCTGCCATGCCATCGGCGTCCGCGATCTCGACGGCGGTTTCGACGATCAGCTCCACCGAAAGGCCCGGCTTGGGGCCGGGGCGCTCGACGTCCGGCGACTCCGTGCGCCAGAGCAGGGCCATCGATCGACGAGGGTCTCCCTGAGCCGCGTAGACGACCACTTGCCAACTCCTTACAGCATAAACTAACCTCTGCTACCCTCACTTTACAGGCTAAAGAGTTCCAACCAGGGGAGAGCCATGCCTTCGGCCGCCGACAGCCACGACATGATCCAGGTGCGCGGAGCCAGAGAGAACAACCTCGCCGACGTCTCGGTCGACATCCCCAAGCGCCGCCTCACCGTCTTCACCGGTGTCTCGGGGTCGGGGAAGTCGTCCTTGGTGTTCGGCACCATCGCCGCCGAATCACAGCGGCTGATCAACGAGACCTACACCGCGTTCATCCAGTCGTTCATGGCCCCGGTCGGGCGGCCGGACGTGGACGCGCTGAAGAACCTGAGCGCCGCGATCGTCGTCGACCAGGAGCGGATGGGGGCCAACTCCCGCTCCACGGTCGGCACCGCGACCGACGCGCACACGATGCTGCGGATCGTCTTCAGCAGGCTGGGACAGCCGCACGTCGGGACGTCGGGCGCGTTCAGCTTCAACCTTCCCGAGGGGATGTGCCCCGATTGCGAGGGGCTCGGGACGGTGTCCACGATCGACGTCGACCAGCTTGTCGACAAGGAGCTTTCGCTCAACGAAGGGGCGATCACCGTCCCGAACTTCGCACCGGAGACCTGGTACTGGAAGGGGCTGGCGGAGTCCGGGTTGGTCGATCCCGCGGTGAAGCTGAAGGACTACACCCCGCAGCAGTGGGAAGACTTCATGCACAAGCCCGCCACCAAGATGAAGATCGGCGGGATGAACACCACCTACGAGGGCCTGCTGGTGAAGGTGCAGCGCCTGTTCCTGTCGAAGGACAAGGAGGCGATGCAGGCGCACATCCGGACGTTCGTGGACCGCGCCGTCACCTTCAAGCGGTGCCCGGCGTGCGAAGGCGCCCGGCTCAACCAGGCGGCGCTGTCCTCGAAGATCGACGGGATGAACATCGCGGACTGTTCGGCGATGCAGATCAGCGATCTGGCCGACTTCGTCCGCAAACTCGACGACCCGTCGGTCGGCCCGCTGATGGAGACCCTGCGCGGCACCCTCGACTCGCTGGTCGAGATCGGCCTGGGTTACCTGAGCCTCGACCGCGAGTCCGGGACGCTGTCGGGCGGCGAGGCTCAGCGCGTGAAAATGGTGCGGCATCTGGGTTCCAGCCTCACCGACGTCACGTACGTCTTTGACGAGCCGACCGTCGGCCTGCACCCGCACGACATCCAGCGCATGAACGGCCTGCTGCTCCTGTTGAAGGACAAAGGGAACACGGTGCTCGTGGTCGAGCACAAACCGGAGACGATCGAAATCGCCGACCACGTCGTCGACCTCGGTCCCGGCGCCGGGCCGAACGGCGGGCAGATCTGCTTCACCGGCGACGTCGCCGGGCTGCGCGCGTCCGGCACGCTGACCGGGCGGCACCTCGACCACCGCGCACGGTTGCGATCCGACGTCCGCACGCCCGCCGGGCAGATCCAGATCCGGAACGCGACCCGGCACAACCTGAAGGACGTCAGCGTCGACATCCCGCTCGGGGTGCTGACCGTGGTGACCGGCGTCGCCGGTTCGGGCAAGAGTTCGCTCATCCACGGCTCACTGTCCACAAGGGACGACGTGGTGGTGCTCGACCAGTCGGCCATCCGCGGCTCGCGGCGGAGCAACCCGGCGACCTACACCGGCCTGCTCGACCCGATCCGTGCCGCGTTCGCCAAGGCCAACGGCGTCAAGGCCGCCCTGTTCAGCGCGAACTCCGAGGGCGCGTGCCCGAGGTGCAAGGGCATCGGGCTGATCTACACCGACCTGGCGATGATGGCCGGGGTGGCGACGGTCTGCGAGGAATGCGAGGGCAAGCGGTTCACCGCCGAAGTCCTGACCTACCGGCTGCGGGGCAAGAACATCAGCGAGGTCCTCGCGATGCCGGTCGCCGAAGCGCGAGAGTTCTTCACCTCAGGGCAGGCGCGGACGATCCTGGACCGGCTTTCCGACGTCGGCCTCGGCTACCTCGGGCTCGGCCAGCCGCTCACGACACTGTCCGGCGGGGAACGGCAGCGGATCAAACTGGCCATCCGGATGGCGGAGAAGTCGGCGACCTACGTCCTCGACGAACCGACCACCGGCCTGCACCTCGCCGACGTCGACCAGCTGCTGGGCCTGCTCGACCGGCTCGTCGACGACGGGAACACGGTGGTCGTCATCGAGCACCACCAGGCCGTGATGGCGCACGCCGACTGGATCGTCGACCTCGGGCCGGGCGCGGGGGTGGACGGCGGCGAGGTGGTGTTCACCGGGACCCCTTCCGATCTGGTCGCCTCCGGTGACACCCTGACGGCACAGCATCTGCGGGCTTACGTGGGCCGGTAGGACGTGTTATGAACGGACCGTTTATAACAAGATTTGTTATGAACGGTCCGTTCATAACGTCCGTGACCGGGCGCGAACCGCTTCACGCAAGGCAGCCGCACCGCTTAGTCCCAGCACGACCAAAGCCACCCCCGACGTCACCATCTCGATGGGCGAGGCCGCCAGCGGCGAAACCCCGGTCATCGATTCGACCCCTACCACCGCGGTCAGCACGGCGTACGCACCGATCGCCACCCACACCAGCCGCACGCGCCGCCGCTCGGTCCAGTCCGCGAACCGCAGCAGCCACGCCAGCCCCGGCACGATGAGGATCGCGTGCATCGCCACCGCGTGCAGCGGCTTCAGCGCGCCGGCCGTGGTGTAGGCGGCGTGCGGGTTCCCGCCCCGCGCCTCGACGACGCCGCTCGCGATCATCGCCGCGCCCGCGCCGAGCGCCACCAGCAGCGTGACCAGCCCGAAGCGCACCGCGAGCCGCATGCTCGGCGTGGTTTCCCCGTCGCCGCGTATCGCCGCGGCCGTGAACGAGACCGCCGTCAGGATGATGACGCCGCCACCCGCCGCGAGCGTCGTCGACACCGCGGTGTCGAAACCCGTCTCGAAGTTGAAGTGCGACGGCACCCCGCGCCAGGCCTGCGTGCTCACCAGCACCGTCTCGACGACACTCGCCCAGGTGAACACGCCGAGCAGCACGTTCCGCACACGCGGCCGCACCGTGACGTACGACGTCGCCCAGGCGACGGTGATCAGCGTCAGGCCGAACGACAGGCCGAACGTCACCGCCTTGCGCATCGACAGCGGCCCGGTCCACGAATCGCCGGAGGCGATCAACACGATCGTGTGCACCACGCCGCTGAGGAACAGGAGCACACCGGTCACGTAGGCGACGCGCTCGATCGTCCGAATCATGCCGACGAGTGTCTTCCCGAGCGCTGGGAAAAGCGTCACCCGTGAAGCGACATCTAGCGTACGTCCGGTGACGTAGTCGAGACGCCCCTCAGCGAGTACCGCGGTAAAGACCAATGGTCTGTTAGCCTGGGCCGCATCATGTCTCGCATCCTTGTCCGCGTCACCGCCCTGATCGCCGTTCTCGCCCTCCTGTTCGGCGTGCCGTGGTGGACGATCGTCGGCTCCCCCGAACTCCCGGCCGCGCTCGAGGTCCTCGGCACGATCGTGTTCGCCGCCGCGGCGCTCGCCATGCCCGCGTGCATGGTCCTCGGCCACGGGCCGGGGCAGCGCGACCTCGCGGCGAAGATCGGCGACCTCTCCCTCGGGCTGATCTGGCTGCTGTTCTCCTTGTCGATACTCGGAAACGTGCTGAGACTCGTCCTCTCGGTGTCCGGAGTGGACAGTGCGGCGGGGATCGTGTCCGGCGTCGTCGTCGTGGCCTTCGCGGCACTGGCGGCGTACGGGATGGCCGAAGCCCGGCGTGTCCCGCGCCTCAAGGAACTCGACGTCGTCCTCCCCCGGCTCGGCGCCGGACTCGACGGGCTCCGGTTCGCGATCATCACCGACACGCACTTCGGCCCGCTGAACCGGACGAAGTGGTCGGAGAAGGTCGTCGAGGTGGTGAACGAACTCAACGCCGACGTCGTGGCCCACGCCGGCGACCTCGCCGACGGTTCGGTCGCCAAACGCGAGGATCAGGTCGCGCCGCTCGGGAAGGTGCGCGCGAAGTTCGGCAAGTTCTACATCACCGGCAACCACGAGTACTTCGGCGAGGCGCAGGCCTGGCTCGACCACATGCGCGACCTCGGCTGGGAACCGCTGCACAACCGGCACGTGCCGGTACGGCAGAACGGGGACACCCTCGTCTTCGCCGGAATCGACGACCCGACCGGCGCCGCCTCGGGCCTCCCCGGTCACGGCCCCGACCTCCCGGCCGCGCTCGACGGCGTCGCCTCGAGCACTCCGGTCGTCCTGCTCGCCCACCAGCCGAAGCAGGTCGAGCAGGCCGCCGAGGCGGGTATCGACCTCCAGATCTCCGGGCACACCCACGGCGGTCAGATCTGGCCGTTCCACCTCCTGGTGCGGCTCGACCAGCCCGTACTGGCCGGACTTTCGCGCCACGGCGAGCGCACGCAGCTGTACACGAGCCGCGGCACCGGCTTCTGGGGACCGCCGTTGCGCGTCTTCGCGCCGAGCGAAATCACCCTCCTGACCTTGCGAAACAGCAAGTAGTCCTCTAGTTGCGACGCCTTCGGGAGCCGCGACATCCATCACCGACAACTTTTTTTGTCTTGACAACTTGAGAGTTCGGAGCGAGAGTTGTGCCCAACGCACCCCGTTCCGAAAGGCCGAGACGATGACCATCACCGCCACCCGAACCCCCGTCGCGATCCCAGCCCGCGCCCTGCTCGCCTGCGGCGCCGTCTCCGGCCCGCTGTACTTCCTGACTTCGTTCATCCAGGCCGCTCTCCGCGACGGCTTCGACATGACGAAGCATCCGGCGAGCATGCTGAGCAACGGCGACGCCGGCTGGATCCAGGTCGCGAACTTCCTGGTGTCCGGCGTCCTGATGATCGCGGGAGCGATCGGGGTGGGCCGGACGCTGGAGCCCGGCAGAGGCAGCGTCTGGGGTCCACGACTGCTGGGCGTCTTCGGTGTCAGCCTGCTGTTCGCGGCGGTCTTCAAGGCCGACTCCGGCAACGGCTTCCCGGCGGGCACCGGCCAGGCGAGCATCAGCACCGCGGGCGTCCTGCACATGGCCGCCGGTTCGGTCGGTTTCCTCTCGCTGATCGTCGCGACATTCGTGTTCGCGAGCCGGTTCTCTCGTCAGGGGCACCGCGGCTGGGCCGTCTACTCCCGTGCCACCGGCATCGCGTTCTTCGTCTCGTTCGCCGGGATCAGTTCCGGCAACGCGAACGCCGTCGTGATGCTCGCCTTCTGGGCCACCGTGCTGCTGGCCTGGGGCTGGGTCACCGCCGTCGTCGTCCGCACAGCCCGCTGAAGTCGCTGGACCGATCGAGGAGAATCCCCGTCATGAGCACCGTGACCTCGCAAGACGGCACCACCATCGCCTACACCCGCACCGGCTCCGGCCCCGCCGTCATCCTCGTCGACGGCGCCATGTGCCACCGCGAATTCGGCCCGGCCAAGCCGCTGGCCGCCGAGCTGGCCTCGCGGTTCACCGTCTACACCTACGACCGCCGTGGCCGCGGCGAAAGCGGCGACACCGAGCCGTTCTCCGTCGCCCGCGAAGTCGAGGACATCGCGGCGCTGATCAAAGAAGCGGGCGGAACCGCCCACGTGTACGGGATCTCGTCCGGCGCCGCACTCGCCCTCGAAGCCGCGAAGGCCGGGCTGCCCATCACGAAACTGGCGGTCTACGAATTCCCGCTGGTCGTCGACGACACCCGCCCGCCGGTCCCGGCCGACTACGCCGAACGGCTGGAGAAGGCCATCGCCACCGGACGGCCCGGCACCGCGATCAAGACTTTCATGCGCGAAGGCGTCCGTGTCCCGGCGCCGGTCGTGTTCATGATGCGGCTCATGCCCGCCTGGCCGAAGATGAAGACGGTCGCGCCGACCCTGCGCTACGACGCCGCGTTGTTCGACGGCCTGCACGACGGCACCCCGCTGCCCGAGGGCCGCTGGGCGAGCGTTTCCGTGCCGACGCTGGTCATGGACGGCGGCAAGAGCCCCGCGTGGATCCGCAACGGGGTCGCCGCGCTGGCGAAGGCCGTCCCCGGCGCCGAGCACCGCACGATCGAGGGCCAGACGCATATGCTCAAACCGAAAGCGGTGGCCCCGGTACTGATCGAGTACTTCAACGGCTGACGGAGCGCTCATGAGGATCGAACTGGTCGAAGGCGACATCACCGAACAGCAGGTCGACGTCGTGGTCAACGCCGCGAACTCGTCCCTGCTCGGCGGCGGCGGGGTGGACGGCGCGATCCACCGCCGCGGCGGACCGGAGATCCTCACCGAATGCCGGGCACTGCGCGCGGGGCACTACGGCAAGGGACTGAAGACCGGAGAGGCGGTCGCCACCACGGCGGGCCGCCTTCCGGCGCGCTGGGTGGTGCACACCGTCGGGCCCGTGTGGTCCGGCTCCGAAGACCGCTCCCCGCTG
Organism: Amycolatopsis coloradensis; assembly: GCF_001953865.1. Classification (GTDB taxonomy): domain Bacteria; phylum Actinomycetota; class Actinomycetes; order Mycobacteriales; family Pseudonocardiaceae; genus Amycolatopsis; species Amycolatopsis coloradensis. The sequence goes on along the minus strand of NZ_MQUQ01000010.1, from coordinate 161,238 downwards.
CTGGCGGCCTGCCACCGGAACTCGCTGCATGTGGCGGCCGACCTCGGCGCGCACACCGTGGCGTTCCCCGCGATCTCGACCGGGATCTACCGGTGGCCGATCGAGTCGGCCGCGGAGATCGCCCTCGAGACGGTGGTGAACACACTGTCGGCCGGGGCCAGTTCGGTGGAGCTGGTGCGGTTCGTGCTGTTCGGGAGGGCCGCCTACGACGTGTTCCGGGAGCAGGCAGACGCGCTGGGCGTGTGAACGCGGCCCGCGCTCCTCTCCGTGTGAAGTACCTGAAGCTCGCCGCCGTTGTGCCTGGTGATGCTGCTGAGGCCAGGGGTGCTGGTCCGGAGTGGGTAAGAGGAACCTTGAGGGACCCAGGGGCCGCGCTGTTTGGCCCGGGTGTCGCGAAAGCCACTTTCCGGGCGTCAGACGTCCCGAAAGTGGCTTTCGCGACACGACCAGCGGCCAGTCGCGAGGAGGTCCTCCACAGACCGGACCCGGGATCAACCGCACCCGGAATCCCGTAGATACCTGAGACGCTCACTCACGAGACCCGCCTACACCCTTGCCGGTGAGGAGCCCCGCGCGACCAGTTCCCGCGCCGCCCCGCTCCCGTCCGCCGGAACCGCCCAGATCCCCGACTCCAGCCCGTAAGCCACGGTCCGGTCATCGAGCCAGGCGGCCTGGTCGTCCACGCTGCGCGTCTCGGCCAGCAAAGTCTCCTTGCCGGACGCCAGCTCGAGCACGGCCAGCCGCCACGGCGCGGTGAGGTCGGCGGAAACCCGCTTCTTGAAAGCGATCCGCTTCCCGTCCGGCGAGAGTGACGGGCACTCGACGTTCTCCCGGATCATGTTCGCGCTGTACTTCTCGTAGTCCGCCTCGACGAGATAGGTCTTCCCCTTGGTCCCGACGGTCGCGTAGAACCGCTTGCCGCCGGGGGCGAAGGTGATGCCCCAGTAGTTCACGTCGGACGAGTAGTACTGCTTGCCGTCGAGGAACAGCGCCATCTCCTCGATGCTCTTCAGCAACTGCCCGCTCGACAGGTCGAGGATCCCGGCCCTGGTGGAAAACCCGGTCTCGGCATAGGAATCACCGTTGACGAACAACGTCCAGTAGACGAGCTTGCCATCGGGCGAGACCCGGCCCCGGCTGGGCGTGCCCGGCAGTTCGACGCGGCGGATCTCGTTCAGGTCCTTGTCCAGCACGATGACGTCGGTCATCGGCGGCAGCACGCCCGGCTGCGCGGCCAGGCACAGCGCCGTCCCCGCCGAGGCGGCGAACCGGTCGCAGCTGAGTCCCGCCACCTTCCGCACCTCTTCGGGCCGGTCGGCGGGCACGGTGGCCAGGTGACCGAAATCGGGGCCCTCCGCGGTGTTGCGGAACAACAACTGCCCGGGAGACTCCACGGTGACCGGCTGCCCGGACACCACGGCGACGGCGTTGACACCCGGCCCGCGATCCCGCGAAAGGATCCCGTACCCGACGGCCGCCGCGATCAGGACGACGACCGCCGCCACCACACCCAGAATCCGCGTCTTCATGCTTGTGTCCTCAATGGACGGACGACGGCCGCCGCGACGACCACCACCGCCAGCGTTCCGGCGGCGACCAGGACAGCCGCGTGCAGGTCCCATGCCGTCCACGCGAGTCCGAAAAGGACGGACGCGAACATCCGCGTCGTCGCCTGTCCGGTCTGCACCAGTGCCAGCCCGCTCGCCCGCTGATGTTCGGGCAGCAGCGGCCCGGCGGCGGCCATCAGGACACCGTCGGTCGCGGCGTAGAAGACACCGTGCAGGATCAGCGCCAGCACCGCGAGCACGCCGCCGTCCACCGGACCGAGCAGCGCCAGCAGCGCGGCGACCAGCGCGATATGCCCGCCGAGGAAGACCTTCCAACGGCCGACGCGGTCCGAGAGCCTGCCGAGCGGAACGGCGAGCAGCAGGTACACACCGGCGGTTCCCAAGGGCAGCAAGGGAAAGAAGACGGCGCCGAGTTCCCATCGGCGTTGCAGGACGAGGTACAGGAACGAGTCGCTGAGGGTGACCAGGCCCAGCAACGCGGCCCAGACGCAGATGCGGCGGAACGGCGCCTGCCGGATCAATCCCGCGGTCTCCCGCAACGACACCTTGTGCCGCCCGGCTCTCGGCGTCGGCTGATGGTCCTTGACCAGCACCACCAGGATGATCACGCCGATCGCGGCGACGCAGAAGCTGGTGAAGAACACCGAGTCGTAACTGCCGAGGCTCAGCCACAGCACGGCCATCGCGACCAGCGGGCCGAGAAACGCGCCGAAGGTGTCCATCGCCCGGTGCACGCCGAACGCGCGCCCGAGGTGTTCGGGGTCGCTGCTCAAGGTGATAAGGGCGTCCCGGGGCGCGGTCCGGACGCCCTTCCCGGTGCGGTCGGCCGCGAGCACCGCCCCGATCGCGACGGTGGACGAACCGGCCAGCATCAGGCCGATCTTGCCCAGCGCGGAAAGGCCGTAACCGAAGCAGGCGACCGCCTTCAGCCGCTGCCACCGGTCGGCGAGATGCCCGCCGAGGAGCCGGACTACGGCGGTGACGCCGGAATAGAGGCCGTCGAGCACACCGAACTGCAACGGGCTCAGGCCGAGACCGAGGACGAGATAGAGCGGGAGTACCGCGGTCACCATCTCCGACGAGATGTCGGTGACCAGGCTGACCAGGCCCAGCGCGACGACGTTCCCGGTGACGGCCCGTTTGATACCGCTCTTCGGGACCTCCGCCGCGGTGTCCGCTCCCCTGGCGGTGGCGATGTACATCCGAAACCTCCTTCACGCGCGCCGGATGCCGCGANNCCGCGACCAGGTGCCGAATCGCGTGGATCAGTGGCAGGTGTAGGTGGGCGAGGAATCGATGGCCTTGCCGTCGAGGCCGATCAACTGCGTCGAGAACGCGTTGTCCGACATGTTCAGCTTGAGCACGCCGTAGGTCGAGATCGCCTTCGCCGTCGCCGGGTGCTCCGTCTTGACGGGGTACAGGGACGCCCCGCCGCCACCGCCGATGATCTGCACCGGCCCGTTCGGATCCTTGGCCCCGCCGGCGTTCTGCGGGAAGAATCGCTCGTAGTGGTGGTCGTGCCCGTTGAGCACCAGGTCCACCTTGTTCTGGACCATGGTCTGCCAGAGCGTGGCCATCTTCGGGTTGTCGCCGTGGTCCCCCGAGGTGTAGCGCGGGTGGTGGTAGTACGCGGCGACGCAGGGCTTGGTGTTCTTCGCCAGGTCCTGCTTGATCCAATTCAGCTGCTCGTCGCTGACGGCGTTCGCGGCCAGCCCGGGAGAGAACTCCGTGCTGTCGATGGCCACGAAGTGCCAGTTGCCCATTTCCCAGCTGTAGTAGGTCTTCCCGTTCGGCGTCGCGATCTTGCCGAAGTACTTCTTGTAGGCGCCCAGCGGGGTGTGGTCGTAGGTCTCGTGGTTGCCGGGGATCGGGTGCATGATGTTCTTGTACTTGCCCCAGGTCTTGTCGAAGTAGTTCGTGAAGTCCTCGATGTGGGCGTCGTCGTACTGGTTGTCGCCCATGGTGATCACCGCGGCCGGGTTCATCTGCCCGACCAGGTTGGCGGTCTTCGGGTGGATGCACGAAGACGAGGACGCGGTGCACTGTTCGGCGATGTCGCCGGAGGCGGCCAGCACGAACGACGAGCCACCGCCCGCTTGCGTGGTCGCCTGGATCTGGTTGCTGGCGCCCGAAGTGTTGCCCGCGGCGTCCCTGGCCCGGACGGTGTAGGTGTACGCGGTCGCCGCGCTCAGCCCGGAGTCGGTGTAGGAAGCGCTTTCCGAAGTACCGACGACCTGGCCGTTCCGGAGGACCTCGTACGCGCTGACACCGACGTTGTCCGTCGACGCCGTCCACGTCAGGTCCACAGTGGACGAAGTGACGGAACCGGTCTTCAGGTTGGTGGGCGCGGTGGGGGCCTGGGTGTCGCCGGAGGAGTCCGACGTCCCGTAAACCTGCATCTCCCAAAGGGAGTAGCCGTAGCTGGTGGCGCGCTTCGTCGCGACCAGGCGCAGGTAGCGGCCGCGGGCGGACAGACCGGTGAGGTCGTCGGTGCCGCCGTTGCCGTTGGTGACGGACTTGACCGAGGTCCACGCCGAGCCGTCGTTGGAGACTTCCAGCTTGTACGCGGTGGCGTACGCCGCTTCCCAGTTCAGCTTGACCCGGTTGACGGCCGAGGGGCCACCGAGGTCGACGCGGATGAACTGCGGGTCCGCGCCTTCAGCGCTCGCCCAGCGGGTGCCGGTCTTCCCGTCGACGGCCAGCGGGCCACCGTATTCGGCGGACTCGATCGAGGAGACGAGGACGGGTTTACCTTGGGACAAAAGGACGTCGGCGGCCTGCGCGTGGCCGCTGAGCAGCGTCGGCAACAGGATCATCGCCGCGCCGAGTGGTAGTAGTCGGGTTCGGGCCTTCACATCGATCTCCCCGGGAATCCGTGGCGGCGGGTTGAGAGGGACAGGTGCGCGGCGTTTGTTCGTTTGGTAAGTTTCCTAACGAATGCGTACGGTAATCCGTGCCACTCAGCGAGTCAAGACATAGACTCGTCCCATGACCGGCGCCTTGATCTTCGACTTCGACGGAACGCTGGTCGACACGGAAGCCGCCGTCCTCGTGGCCTGGCAAGAGACTTTCCGGCAGCGCGGTGGCGAACTCCCGCTGGACGTCTGGCACACCGTGATCGGCACGCAGCACACCGCCACCGCGATGTTCGAACTGCTGGCGAAGGACGGCGAAGAACTCGACACGCTCGCGATCCGCACCGGCGTCCGCGCCAGGGTCACCGAGCTGCTGGAATCCGAGGGACCGCGTCCCGGCGTCCAGGACTACCTCGACGACGCGAAGGAATTGGGCATCCGGCTGGCCATCGCGTCGAGTTCGACCGGCGACTGGGTCACCACGCATCTGAACCGGCTCGGCCTCGCCGCTTCGTTCGAGGCCGTCCTCACCGGCGACCTCCACGAGGCGAAGCCGAGCCCGGACCTCTACCTCGCCGCGCTCGCGGCGCTGGATCTGCCGGCGTCCGAGGCGATCGCGTTCGAGGATTCACCGCACGGCGTCACCGCGGCGAAGGCCGCGGGACTCGCGTGCGTCGCGGTGCCGAACCCGATCACCGCGGTGCTGAACTTCGACCACGCCGATCTCGTACTGGGATCGCTGGCCGACAAACCACTCAGCGCGTTGCTTGAGGGGTAGACGACACGCGGCACGCGCGTGTCGTCCGCCCGATCACGCGTGTCGTCCCTCTGATCACGTGAGTTCTCCGTCTGATCACATGAATTCGGTGGCCTGGAGGGCGGAGCGCGTTGCTCAGCCGTCGAGCAGCTCACCCAGCCGGGTGAGGAATGGGCGCTGGCCCTTGAGGAGCTTCTCCTCCGCTTCGGCGAGCCCGAACCAGGCGGCCCTGTCGACCTCGGGGAACTCCTGCGTCCGGCCCGAGCGCGGCGGCCACTCCATCTCGAAGGTGCCCGGCACGACCTGAGCCGGGTCGAGGTCGCCTTCCACCGCCCAGACGGTGACGACCTTGCCGCCGGACTGCTTCACCTCGCCCAGCGGGAGGTACTCCCCCGCCGGCGCCGGCAGCCCCAGTTCCTCGGTGAACTCTCGCCTCGCGGCCGCCTCCGGCGTCTCGTCCGGCTCGTACTCGCCCTTGGGCACCGACCAGCCGCCCGCGTCCTTCTTCGCCCAGAAAGGCCCGCCCATATGCCCGAGCAGCACCTCGGTCACCTCGCCCGACCTGCGGAAGAGCAGGATTCCGGCACTCGTCTTACCCGCCATGGCGTCCAGTCTGCCGCTGCTCCGATCGAGTGACGTGCCCGGCCCGCGAAAAACTTTCCGGCGAGTTGTCGATTCGCGTCGAGCCCGTCCGACGCGTTGTCAGAAGCCGCCCCGCGGACCCTCCCGGAAGGACCGGAACCATGACGCAGACCCTCACCCCCGCCAAGGCCACCGCCGCCACCCCGCGTACCGCGAAGCTCCAGGGCGCCATCCAGTCGGCCGTCCGGATCGTCGTCTCGTTCCTCTTCCTCTGCCATGGTTTGCAGGGATTCGGATTCTTCGGCGGTGTCGACGGTGCCGGTGGCTCCGTCGAACTCGGCTCCTGGCCCGGCTGGTACGGCAGCGTCATCGAGGTCGCCGGCGCCGCGTTCGTGCTGGTGGGCTTGTTCACCAGGCCGATCGCGGTGCTCCTCTCCGGCGTGATGGCTTACGCCTACTTCACCGTCCACGCACCGGAAGGCCTGCTGCCGCTGCTGAACATGGGCGAGCTGTCCACCCTCTACTGCTGGATCTTCCTGCTGATCGCCGCGATCGGCCCCGGCACCTTCGCTCTCGACACCTTGCGCCGCCGTCGCTGATCGGAATCGCCGAGGCCTCTTTCCTGGAATGATTCCAGGAAAGAGGCCTTTATCGCGCTTCCGTCCATTACGACGTTGTCAAATCAGGGCATACCACGTGATTACCCCCCGAAAGAAAGTTCCCTACCGATGGGGGTATCCGGCATCCTCATGCACATCAATGGTTTAGACCACCTTGAGCCGGAAGGATGCGTCATGACCCAGACAGCCGCCGCCACGAGTGCCGAACTCGGCCAGACCCCCGCCAAGTGGCAAGGCCTGACCCTCTCCGTCGTCCGTGTAGTGGTCTCGTTCCTGTTCCTCTGCCACGGCCTGCAGAAGATGGGCTTCTTCGACAAGCCCGCCGTCCCGTTCGGCACCTGGCCGGGCTGGTACGCCGGAGTGATCGAGGTGGTCGGTTCGCTGCTGATCCTGGCCGGCCTGTTCACCCGCCCGGTCGCGGTCCTGCTTTCGGGCACGATGGCCTACGCGTACTTCGTCGTCCACCAGCCGGACGCGCTGCTGCCACTGCAGAACAAAGGCGAGGCGGCCGCTTTGTACTCGTGGATCTTCCTGCTGTTCGCGGTGGTGGGCCCGGGCACCTACGCGCTCGACACCCTGCGGCGTCGCCGTCGCGGCTGAGCCTCATTGCCGCGTGGACCTCAGACCCAGACCCCCACGCAAGTAGTCGACTACTTGCGTGGGTTTGGGCGCTCCCAAGGTGGCATTGGGTCCGCTGGGTGCACCCAATGCCGCATTGGGTGCACGCCACCCGGCGTTCGTCCAGCCCGCAAGTAGTCGACTACTTGCGTGGGTTCAGAGAGGCGTCAGCGGCCCTGCGGCAGCGCCGCCGCCAGGTCGGACAGCGCGAGCACGTGCTCCATCAGCACGGTCAGCACCTGCTTCGTCGAATCGCGTTCCCGCGCGTCGCACAGCAGCAGCGGGACGTCCATGCTGACGTCGAGTGCCTGCCGGACCTCCTCGGTGCCATAGCGATAGGCGTTGTCGAAGCAGTTCACGGCGACGACGAACGGCAGTCCGCGGCGCTCGAAGAAGTCGACGGCCGCGAAGCAACTGTCGAGGCGCCGGGTGTCGGCCAGCACGACGGCGCCGAGCGCGCCTTCGGCCAGTTCGTCCCACATGAACCAGAACCGGTCCTGTCCCGGCGTACCGAACAGGTACAGGATCAGCTCGGGGTTGATGGTGATCCGGCCGAAGTCGAGGGCCACCGTGGTGGTCGTCTTCTTCTCGACACCGGTGAGGTCGTCGACGCCCTCGGACGCCGCGGTGATGACCTCCTCGGTGCGCAGCGGGGGCACCTCGCTGACCGAACCGACCATCGTGGTCTTACCGACCCCGAACCCGCCGGCGATGAGGACCTTGACCGCGTTCGCGGTCAGGGATCGCCGGGGCTCAGAGTTTCCGGATGCCATCAAGAACCGCCTGGAGTACGTGTTTGTTGGGAGTGTCGGTGACCGGGGTCGCGGTGCGGAACAGCACGAGGTTCTGTTCGATGAGGTCGCTCAGCAGCACCTTCACCACCGGCAGCGGCAGATCGATGCGCGCGGCGACCTCCGCGACGGAGGTCGGTCTCTGGCACAGGTTGAGGATCCGCCCGTACTCCGGCTCGAAGCCGGCGACCTCGTGCGCCGTGCGCATGGCGACCACCAGGGTGATCAGGTCGAGGCCGATCGTGTCCGAGCGGGTGCGCCCGCCCGTGACCGCGTACGACCGGACCAGCGGACCGGCCTCGTCCTCGAACCACGACTCGTGCCGCCCGCTCATGGCGAGAGGGGAGTCGCGGCGCGGGGCGCCGAAGTGAGCACCGCACCGACCCGCTTGACCATCAGGTTCATCTCGTAGGCCACGAGACCCATGTCCGCGTCCTCCTTGGCCAGCAGCGCGAGGCAAGCACCGCGGCCCGCCGCGGTGACGAACAGGAAGGCGTGGTCCATCTCCACCATGGTCTGGCGGACGTTGCCGCCGCCGAAGTGCCGTCCCGTGCCCCGCGCGAGGCTCTGGAACGCCGACGCCACCGCCGACAGGTGTTCGCCGTCCTGCTCGGACAGGTTGCCGGACTTTCCGATGAGCAGACCGTCGGCCGACAGGACCACCGCCCGGTCGGCACCGCTGACCCGCTTGACCAGGTCGTCCAGCAACCAGTCGAGTTCACTGACTCCCGCGTTGGCCATCTAGTCACGATCTCCGTACATGTCGAGGTCGGTGTAGTCGTCGGTGGGTTCGGTGTCCCGGCCGCGACGCGTGCCCTGCTGGAAGGCCGCGAGGCGGTTCCTTGCCAGCTCGGGGGTGTCCTCGCGGACCTCCTCGCGCTGGGCGGCGGGCCGGTCCTCCATCAGCTGGGGGACCAGGTTCGCCTGACGGCGGCGCTGCGGCAGCGGTGGCCTGCCGGGCGCCTCGGGGCCGGGTCGCCGGGTCTGCGGCGGACGGCTGTCCTGCGGCCGCGAATCGGCGGCCGGTGGCCACGCCGGCGGCTGCGCGGGCTGCGGCCGGGCCTCGGCACGCGCGGGCTCCGGGCGGATCGGCTCGGGCCTGGGTGTGTCGAGCCGGGGCACTCGCGGACGGCGCGGGGGCAGCGGCGGCAACGCGGTGCCGGGCTGCTCCGTGCTCTGCTGCGGCTGTTCCTGGGGAGTCACCGGCATCGGCACCGGGAGTTCCGGCCGCTCCGCGGGGAGCTCGGTGCGGTGGCGGGCACGACGGCCCGGGAGCAGCGGTGCGGCGTCCGGCACCTCGGTGCTCTCGGGGTCCACCTCGTCCTCCGGCTGATCAGACGGGACCGGCGCGAGCAGGTCGGTGCGGACGAGCACGATGGCCCTGGTGCCGCCGTACGCGGACTCGCGCAGGTGCACGGAGATCCCGTGACGCGCGGCGAGCCGCGCGACCACGAACAGGCCCAGTCGTGGCTCGGCTGACAACGCCATGATGCCGAAGTCCGGCGGATCGGCCAACATCGCGTTCAGCTCGGCCGCCTGCTCCGGCTCGATCCCGAGCCCCTGGTCCTCGACCTCGATCACGACGCCCTTGCCGACCACGTTGCCGCGCAGCTCGACCCGCGACTGCGGCGGGGAGAACGAGGTCGCGTTGTCGATCAGCTCCGCGAGCAGGTGCACGAGGTCGCCGACGACCGGGCCCTGTACCGCGATCGCGGGCATCTTCGCCGTCTTCACCCTGGCGAAGTCCTCGGTCTCGGCCGAGGCACCACGGGTCAGCTCGGCGAGCGTGACCGGCTTGCGCCACTGACGGCCCGGCTGTCCGCCGCCGAGGATGATCAGGTTTTCCGCGTTGCGGCGGGCACGGGTGGAGAGGTGGTCCAGCTGGAACAGGGTTTCCAGCTGCTCCGGGTCCTCCTGCTTGCGTTCGGCCTGGTCGAGCACCTTGAGCTGACGGTGCACGATGACCTGGCTGCGGTGCGCGATGTTGAGGAACACCGCCTTGGTGCCTTCACGGGTCCTGGCCTCTTCGACGGCGGCCGCGATGGCGGTCTGCTGCGCCTTGTTGAAAGCCTCGGCGACCTGGCCGATCTCGTCGTCGCCGTGGTCGAGGAAGTGCCCCTTGTCGTCGAGGTCGACGGACTCGCCCGCCCGGACCCGGTCCACCAGTTCGGGCAGCCGGATCTCGGCGACGTCGAGGGTGTCCTCGCGCAGCCGGGCCAGCCTGCCGATGAGCCGGTTGGACAGCCGCAGGGCGATGACGAACACGCCGATGGCCACGAGCAGGGCGATGGCCGCGGCGATGGCCGAGGTGATCAGCGTCCGGTCGGCCTCGTCGATGGCCTCGGTGGTGGCGGCACCACTCTGTTCGACGAAGCCGCGCATCATGGCGTCACCGACGCCGCGCGCCGACTGGAGCCACACCTGCTCGGGCACCGGGAGCGTGGCCTTGCTGTTCTGGAGGAACGTGTTCTCGACCGTGTTGACGGCCTTCCACGGGTCGCTCGCGACGAGCTGGTCGAACTTCGCCTTGACGTCGGGGCGCATCCGCGAGACGGACGACTCGAGCAGCGAGCGGTACGAACCGACCTGGCTGACGTAGGCGCGGTAGGTCTCGTCGGTGAAGCCACCGCCCGCGACCGCCGCGGCGGCGAGGGAGTTCGCGCGCTGCAACTGGTCGATCGCGGTGAACAGCGGCACCGCGGTGATGCGCTGGTAGGCGTTCTCCGCGTTCGGCGCGTCCTGCGCGAGACCCGTCAGTCCTTCGACGAACTGGTCGAGGATCTGGTTGTAGAAGGTGAAGGCGTCCAGCAGGGGCAGCTGGCCGGAGTCGGCCGACTGCCGGATCTGCGGCATCTTCTGGAACAGCCCGTTCACCGTGGCGATGTTGCGCTGCACGCTGTCAGGCGAGTCGCCGATGAACTTCTGGAGGTGCGTGACGACGCCCTGTGTCGCGGCGTCGGTCTTGGCGCGCTGCTCCACGAGGGTCGCGTGCTGCGAACGGTCGCCCGCGAGCTCGCGCAGCGTCAGGCGGCGCTCCTCCTGGATCTGGGCGAAGAACGGGACGGAAGGGGCTTCCGAGTCACGGATCCGCTGCGCGTAGTCACGGCCATTGACCGCGCCGGAGATCAGGTACCCGCCGATCGCGAGACCGACGAGCATCAGCGCGATGCTGGGAATGAGCGCGATCGTCAGAACGCGCGAACGAATCGAAGAGCCGCGGCCCCGTCGAAGGGAATTCTGCTTCACCGTGGTCCGTTTTCCTTCCGGCAGTTATTGGTTTCGGGTCACCGGGGATCTCATACCCGCGGGATCCGATAGCCGGATCAACACAGCGTGGTCCGCTCCGCCCGCGAAGACGCTAGGAGACCCAAACGGGCGAGTCAAGTCCGGACGCGAAGGGTAGTCACATACAGCCGTGACCAGGTGACGAAGGGCCGCCGGACCTCGAAAGTCCACCACGTGGACACGGGCACCCCGCCAAGTGACCCGCCAGTAGATCACCTGGCGGTTTACCGCAGTCAGCGGCTAGATCGACGCTCATCGGACTCGATCAAGTAACACCCGGTGACACTCGCGTCCGGACGAAAAAGTCCAAGAAAACTACGTGTCGTGACCTCGCTCACGCTTTCGGATGAGGGCTTCACATACCGTTCGGTTTGCGAACGACTTCACCCCGGAGGAAGGCGGCCGTAAGACCGTTCGATCCACGGAATCGAGAATTACCTGCGCCTATCGCCCGCGAATCGGCGAAATGATCTTCACCGGTGCGGCCCAGCTCCTCGTCAAGGAGCGTGTCGACTCTCGTGGAAGCGTCGCGGAGCATCCGGACGCCCGCCCAGCACAAGGTCGCCACCCCGCAGACCAGGATCACGACGAGCACCGTCTCGACCGGATAGCGCGAGCCGAATTCGTTGAGCAGGAAACCGGAAGCGACACCGAACACGGCGACGGCGGTATAGGTGAGCGACACAATCCCCTCCTTCTCCAGGCGTCGTGGCCCCCGCCTCGTCGCTGAGCCGGGTGACGCGAGTTTTCCTTGCGCCCCAGGGGAAGGATCCACGTCACACGCGCGGCGAGAGCGAGTATCGAGACTAACAGCGGATTCGCCGAACATCGCCTCGTCTCCCCCGACGGGGCGACGCGATCAACTTTTCGCACCGATTCCCGAATGAGCTTCACCATTCGCGCGACTGTCGCGACGCCTCCTCGAAGGCGATTTCGTCCGTCTGCGGCAAGACAGAACGTTCTATATCGTGGAACCATGGCAGCCACGACCACGCGCCGCTCCGCGGCGAGGGACCGCCTCCTGGAGACGGCGGCGAAGATCTTCTACACGCGGGGGATCCACTCCGTGCCGGTGGACGACGTCATCGTCGCGGCCGAGGTCAGCCGGGCGACCTTCTACCGCCACTTCCCCGGCAAGGAGGACCTCGTCCGCGCCTACCTCGAAGCCGAGCACGACCGGATCCGCGGTCTCGTCGCCGCCGCGGCGGAAGAGAAACCCGACCCTTCGAAGATGCTCGAAATCCTCGTCCTCGGCATCGGTGAGGAGATCCGCGCGCCGGGCTTCCGCGGCTGCCCGTTCATCAACGCGGCCGCCGAGTACCCGGATCCGGAACACCCCGTGCGGAAGGTCGTCCGCGAACACCGGACGTGGTTCCGCGACTCGATCGCGGAGATCGTCGCCGCGACGGGGCACCCCGATCCCGGGGCCGCCGCGCGGGAGTTGACCCTGCTGCGCGACGGCGCCATGGTCGGCGGCTATCTCGAAGACGCCGGCGAGGTGCGCGAGAGCCTCGCGCACGCCGCCCGCCCCGTACTCAGCTCCGGAGTTCCCGAAGCCTTAGTTCCCCCAGCGTCGTGACAGCGCGAAGCACCTCGCCGAAGGTGGTGTAAAGCGGCGCCAAGCCGAACCTCAGCACATTGGGCGGCCGGTGGTCGCCGATCACCCCGCGTTCGATCAAGGCCGCCATCGTCTTGGCCGCGTCGTCGTCGACGATCGAGATCTGGTGTCCGCGGTCGTCGCCGCGCGGGGTCGGGATCCTCGCGCCGTCGAGGAGTTCGTCCGTGCACCGGAAGAAGAAATCGCCGAGCGCGAGCCCCTTTTCCCGCAGCAGCCCAAGATCCAAGCCGTCCCAGACGTCGAGGGCCGCGTCCAGCGCGAGCAGCGAAAGGATGTCGGGAGTGCCCGCGCGGCCTCGCGCCATCCCGGCGTGCGGCTCGTACGCGCCGCGCATCGCGAACGGGTCGCGATCACCTGCCCAGCCCGCCAGCGGCTGTTCGAACCGGTCCAGCCATTTCGTTGCCACGTAAAGGAAAGCAGGCGCACCCGGGCCGCCGTTCAGGAATTTGTAGGTGCAGCCGACGGCGAGGTCCACCCCCGCCGCGTCCAGTTCGACCGGGAGCGCGCCGACGCTGTGGCAAAGGTCCCACAGCGCCAGTGTCCCCTTGCGGTGCAACGCTTCCGTCAGCGCGGCCAGGTCGTGGACGCGCCCGGTGACGTAGTCGACGTGGTTGATCAGCGCGACGGCCGTCCGGTCGCTCACCTCGTCCGGCATGCCCTCGGCGACGACCCGGCGCACCGTGCGCCCGGTCAACCGGGCGGCTTCGTCGGCGAGGTAGCCGTCGGTGGGGAACGTGTCCGCGTCGACGAGGATCTCGTCACGGCCGGGGTTGAGCCTGGTCGCGGCGACCAGTGCCTTGAACAGGTTCACACTGGTCGAATCCGCGACGACGACCTGCCCCGGCGCCGCCCCCACGAGCGGTGCGATCCGCTCGCCGACCCGCACCGGCGCTTCCCACCAGCCCTCCGACCAGGATCGGATGAGCCGCCCGCCCCATTCCTCGCGGACGACCGCGGCGACCCGATCCGCCACGTGCTTCGGCGGCGCGCCCAGCGAGTTGCCGTCGAAGTACGCGATCCCAGGGTCGAGATCGAACTCGTTTCGCTTGTGCGCCAAGGGATCGGCCGCGTCCAGCGCGGCGGCTTCGGCTACCAGGTCAGTCACAGTGGTCATCGTCGGTGAGAGCGCCCCGGAAGTCCACGGCTGACGCGATGAAAACGGAAAAGGTGGACATTTCGCGTAGCGCGACCGTGGCCGCGATTCTCTATCCACCGCTGACGACAGCACTTACAGTGGGCTTGATCAGGCAGCATCGAGGAGGCCAGCGTTGACCACCCAGCCGACCGTCGCCGAGCAGATCGAAGGCCAGACCATCCCCGCCCTGCTTCACCGCAACGCCCAGGAGTTCGGTGAACTGCCCGCGGTGACGTCACTCGACATCGAGGGCAAGCCGACCCTGACCTGGCGTGAATTCCACACCGCCATCGCGGAGGTGTCGCGCGGGCTCGCCGGGCTCGGGCTCGGCTCCCGCGACCGGATGCTGATCATGGCGCCGAGCAGTCCCGAACACCTGATCGCCGACCTCGCCGCGGCCCATCTCGGCGCGATCCCGTGCACCGCGTACGCGACACTCAGCCCGGAGCAGGTCGGGTTCGTCGCCCGGCACAGCGCCGCCGGCGTCGTCGTGCTCGCCGGTGCCGACGAACTCGGCCGCTGGTCCCAGGTTCTCGACGACCTGCCGGCGCTGCGGCACGTCGTCCTGCTCGACGCGTCCGTGATCCCCCCGGACGACAAGCGTTTCCTGTCGTTCGCCGACCTGCGAGCCGCGGGCGCGGAAGCACACGCCGCCGATCCGCGGGCGTTCGAGACGGCGTGGTCCGCGATCGGCCAGGACGACCCGCTGTCGATGATCTACACCTCCGGCACCACGGGCGACCCCAAGGGGGTCGTGCTGTCCCACCGCAACGCGATCCACCAGGCCGCCGCGGTCCGGAAACTGCACGACTCCCCGATGCACGCCACGAACATCGCGTACCTGCCGCTCGCGCACATCGCCGAACGCGAACTGTCGATCTACATGCCGATCGTGTGGGCCGGGCACGTGCACACCGTCGGCGACCCGACCGCCGTCGTCGGCGCGCTGGGGCAGGTGCACCCGAAGAGCTTCTTCGGTGTCCCGCGGGTGTGGGAAAAAATGGTCGCGGGCCTGAAGAACCTGCTCGGCTCGCTGCCGGAGGACAAGCGGAACGGGCTGATCGGCGCCAACGAACTGCTGCAACAGGGCTACAAACTGCGCAGCGACGGCAAGGAGGTCCCGCCGGAACTGGCGGAAGAGATCGCGCGGACCGACGCCGCCGCGCTCGCGCCGGTGCGGGCCATGCTGGGCCTCGACCAGGTCGAGGTCGCCTCCAGCGGTGCCGCCGCGCTGCCGGTCGAGATCCTGTACTTCATCGCCGGGCTCGGCGTCGAAATCCAGGAGGTCTGGGGCCTGTCCGAAACCACCGGCGCCGTCACGTCCAACACGCCGTCGGCGTTCAAGGCGGGCTCGGTCGGGAAGCCGCTGGAAGGCATCGAGGTCAAGATCGCCGAGGACGGCGAACTCCTCGTCCGCGGCGCGATCGTCTTCCTCGGGTACCTCCAGGAAGACGGCTCGATCAAACCGGACGTCGACGCCGACGGCTGGCTCGCCACCGGCGACATCGGGACGATCGACGAACGCGGCTTCGTCACGATCACCGACCGCAAGAAGGAACTGATCATCACCTCCAGCGGCAAGAACATCGCCCCGACGAAGATCGAAGGACTGCTCAAGGAGCATCCGCTGATCGGCCAGGCCGTCGCGATCGGCGAGAGGCGACCGTACGTCACCGCGCTGATCGTCGTCGACGACGAGATCGCCCCCGGCTGGGCCACCGCGAACGGCATCCAGCTCACCGAAGGCGAATCGCTCGCCGACAACGCGCAGGTGCGCGCGGAGATCGACAAGGCCGTCGAGGCCGCGAACGCGCGGCTGGCGCGGATCGAGCAGATCAAGCGATACCACGTGATCCCGAAGGCGTGGACGCCGGAAAGCGGCGAGGTGACCCCGACGCTGAAACTGAAGCGGCGGATCATCAACGACCGGTACGCGCCCGCGATCGCGGATCTCTACGTGGCGGCCGCTCCCGCTCCCGCCGCCGGTTCCTGAGCGAGCACACGGCGTACGCGTTCTCCGAGTACATAAAGGCGTCCTTGAGGGACTCTGGGTCCCTCAAGGACGCCTTCACGGGCCGACTACCCGACGCGACGTCGAGACGTTCCGGAAAAGGGTCGCCACCAGGGCACCGCCGCTGCTAACTTGCCGCCGTGGATCTCTTCTCCCGCTCTTGGGCGGCGCTCCTCGCCGCCGTCGCCGAAACCCCCGACGAAGACTTCGCCAAACCGTCCGGCTGCGCCGGCTGGCTGGTGCAGGACCTGGTGTGCCATCTGGTGATCGACGCCCAGGACGTCCTGATCACCCTCTCCACGCCAGCCGAAACGGAACCGACGCGCAACGCGGTCACCTACTGGGAGCTCTCCGACAAGCCACCCACCGGCGAAGACGACCTCGACGCGCTGATCGTGCGTCTCGCCGCCGCGTACCAGGAGCCCCGGCTCCTCAAGTTCCATCTCGACGACGTCGGTTCCGCCGCCGGCCGGGCCGCCGACCTCGCCGACCCGGGGATGCGGGTCGCCACCCGCGACGTCGTGCTCAGCGCGGGCGACTTCCTGTCCGCGTACGTCCTCGAATGGACGCTGCACCACCTCGACCTCGTAGCGCACCTGCCGCACCTCGATGGCCCGGCCGCGGACAGCCTCGCGAAGACCCGGCAGATCCTGGAGCAGCGCACCGGGGAGAAGTTCCCGGCGTCGTTCTCCGACACGGACGCGTTGCTGGTCGGCACCGGCCGCCGCGAGCCGACCGACGAGGAGACGGCCGAACTGGGCGACCTGGCCGCGAAGCTGCCGTTCGTCGTCGGCTAAGCGGTCCGGGTCGACTCCGTCCACTTGCGCAGCCGGGGTGGGACACGCTTTTCGAGACCGTAGTTCTCCAGGTGCGCGCTGAAGACCTCGTCGAAAGCGCGCTGCACGGTCTCGGTGTCCCACACCGGCCGCTCGAGGATGGGCTGTTTCAGGTACGGCTGCCCCATGATGTGCAGTTGCGGCCCGTTGCAGCGGATCATTTGCCCGGTGATCCCGTCGGAGCCGGCACCGAGCAGGAAGAGCACGATCGGCGCGATCCGCGACGGCGTCCGGTCCGGCGGGCAGGCGCGCAGCGACCGTTCGGACTTCCACACCATCCGGGTGTGCGCGAGCGGACAGACCGCGTTCACCCGGATCCCGCTCTCCTCCAGGTCCAGCGCCCAGGAGTAGGTCAGCGAAGCGACGGCGCCCTTGCTGGCGGCGTACACCCCGAGTTTACGCTGCCCCAGCGACGCACCGGACGAGATGTTGACGATCGAGCCCGGTGTGCCGCGCGCGACCATCGCCTTGATCGCGGCGAGTCCGGTGTACATGACGCCGAGGACGTTCACTTCGACCAGTTCCCTGGCCTGCTCGACGTCGTCCTCCCACGGCAGCGCCTCGTAGTTCAGTCCGGCGTTGCTGACCAGCCCGTCGAGCGCGCCGAACTCGGCGAGACAGAGGTCGACGATCTCCTGCGCCTGCTTCGGATCAGCGACACTGTGCCCGCTGGCGACGGCCCGTCCGCCGAACCGCCGGATGTTCTCCGCCGTCCGCTCGGCCAGCGGGGCGTCGATGTCGTTGACCACGACGGCCCCGCCCGCCCGCGCGACGTGCACCGCGAACGCCTCGCCGAGCCCCCGGCCCGCCCCGGTCACGACGACGGCTTTGTCGTCGAGCAACCCGTTCATCGCCTTCACCCCTTTTGCCCGGCCGGCCTCCACCTCCAGACCGGTCTCCCCTCAGTGTTGGCCCATTCGGCCCAGTCCGAACCGCGGCGGCGGCGAGCGGCGGGCGGGCTGCGCCGAGCGAATGCGGGGCGATAGGCGCGTGGATACCCGCGAACGAGTCAGCCCGGCGTCACCCACTGGTCAGACGGTGTAGCTCGATCGGCCTAACCGGCGAAGGATCGGCTGGTCTTCTGTTCGTCTCCCTGTAGCCGAAGGCATACTGAACGTTGAACGGCGGGTCATGAACTGTGACTCCCTCGACGGCCTCGTAACAGGGCAGGCAAGAATGCGAGAAAGCTAAGTTCACCCGATCGGGGGAGGTGGTCACGCAGTGAAGACGAACGCGACGCCGCGGATGACCGCCGCCCTGGCGAACCGCGAGTTCCGCGCACTCTGGCTCGCCGAGGTGCAATCCTTGATCGGGGACCAGCTCACCATCGTCGCGCTGGCGATCCTCGTCTACGACCGAACCGGTTCCGCACTGCTCTCAGCGGTGGTCTATTCGCTGACCTTCCTGCCCGCGCTGGCCGGCGGCCTCGGCCTCTCCCAGCTGGCCGACCGCTACCCGAGGCGCACCGTCCTCGTCTTCTCGTCGCTGATCCAGGCGGTGCTGATCGCGATCATGGCGATCCCCGGCACCCCGCTCGCCCTGCTGTGCGGGCTGGTGGTGCTGGCGCGGCTCGCGAACGCGCCGGGCAACGCGGCGCAGAACGCGCTGGCCCGCGAGGTTTTCACCGACGACGACCTCTATCTCAAAAGCCAGGACATCCGCGGCATCTCCACCAACACCGCCATGCTGCTGGGCCTCGCGGGCGGCGGCCTGCTGGTGTCACAGGTCGGAGCGAGCTGGGCGCTGGCGCTGGACGCGGCGACGTTCCTGCTGAGCGCGGCCGTGGTCCGCTTCTCGGTGTCCCGGCGGACGGCGGCGTCCGACGGCGGCGGAAGCTGGTTCGGCGCGGTCAAGCAGGTGTTCGGCAACCGTCACCTGCGGGTGCTGGTCTGGTTCTCGTGGCTGGTCGGCCTCGCCGTGATCCCCGAGGGGCTCGCCGCGCCGCTCGCCGCGGAGATGGGGGTCGGGAAACAGGCCGTCGGCTGGCTGCTGGCCGCCGATCCGCTCGGCTTCGTGGTCGGCGCGTTCCTGCTGTCCCGGTTCGTCTCCGCGGAACAACGGCGGAAACTGCTGGGTGTGCTGGCGGCACTGCCGATGGTCGCCCTGATCGCCTTCGCGCTCAAGCCGGGGCTGATTCCGGCGTTGCTCCTGCTGGCGGCGGCGGGTGCCGCGGGGGCGTACCTGATCACGGTGAGCGCCACGTTCATCACCTGGGTCCCGAACGAGCTACGGGGCGGTGCGGGCGGGGTGTACCGCACGGGACTGCGGGTCGCTCAAGGAATAGGGGCGGGACTCGGCGGGCTCGCCGCCGATCGGCTCGGGGCCGCGACCTCGGCCATCGCGCTGGCAGGCGTGGTGGGCCTGCTGCTGGCCGTACTGGTCGCGCTCAGCTGGAGGCGAATCAACGGATCCAGTCCGGAACCGCTGTTGTCATGACGAATCCACCCCGCACGACCCCTGGTGCGGCATGGCCGCCCGGCGGGTTCGTACTCGGAAATCTCGACGAAGGTAAAAAGAAACGACTCTGGATCAGAAGTCACGGCTCGACACGGTCATCCACCTCCCGGCCACCTCGTTGCTGCGAACTATTACCTCGACCGGGCTCAGAAGTCACGGCTGGACACTGTCCGTCACCCCTTCCTCGTCGCATCTCGAAAAACATTCAGCCACCAAGATCAGAAATCACGGGACACGATTGCCACCTCCGGTCCATGTTCGGGGGCACCCTCGCCGGTGTCGAACAACTGATGCGATGGGATGATACCGGCCGTGGAATACGAACGGTGTCTCAGTCGGTACCGGTGAGATTACTCAGCCGTGCCGTCCGCGCGGAAAAGAGGTAGCAATTGCCAGCCGAGTCCGGCGACCGCCGCCAGCACGGCGACGGCACCGGCGACCTTGACGAGCGAGCGGCGGCGGCCGCCGCCGAGAGCGGCGTACCGGTGACCGAACGCGGGCGATCAAGCCCGGAAGGTGACCGGGCCGAACCGCCGCGGCGCCATCCCTACGATCCGAGGGCATGGGCGCTGTGGCAGCGGCCGAAGCGTTTCATCGCGTTCCTTTTCGCCATGGAGGCGATCGGAATCGCGATCATGGTCGTCGCGACAATGAATTCCACGACCCCCGAAAGAATCGACTGGGTTCGTTTCGCGATTCTCGCCGTCGGCGCAACGGCGCATATTCAGTTCACCCAGCGGCAAGAAGAAAGACGGCGTGACCGCAGCCGCACCGTTCTCATCGACCTCACCGCCGTCTGGACATTTCCGGCCGCGGTCATCCTGCCGCTTTCGCTGACGCTTTCCATCATCGCGCTCGTCCGGATCCAGCATTGGTTCATCGCCCGGCGGCCCGCGCACAACTTCGTGTTCTCGTCGGTCACCCACGGCGTTTCGGTGACCTTGGCGTCGCTCACTTTCGCCGCGTTCGGCCCGCATGAATGGGGAAGGATTCCCGACTGGGGCACACTCGGCGAGTTCGGAGTCCTGATCGTCACCGGGATGGTCTTCGAGGCGGTGCAGATCGCCTACATCGGCGGCATCCTCGCGATCGGCTCACCGAAGCGGCCGTCGATGTCGACCGTGCTCGGCAATACCGCGGACAACCTGCTGGAGGCCATCACGATCGGCCTCGGCGCGGTCACCGCGGTGCTCCTGTTGATCATGCCACCGATGGTGATCGTGATGGCCGTGGTGACGGTGGTGTTCAACCGTCTCGCCGAGATCGACCAACTGCAAAACGACGCGCGGACGGACCCGAAAACCGGTGTTCTCAACATGCGCGGATGGTCGGAGTCGGCCGATCGGGCACTCGGGAGGACTGCCCGATCGGACGACAGCCTGGCGCTTCTGATGATTGATCTCGACCACTTCAAGTGGATTAACGACACATATGGACACCCCGCGGGCGACGACGTCCTCCGCGATGTGGCGCAGAAATTGGACGAGGTCACCCGGCCCGCCGACGTCATCGGCCGGTTCGGCGGCGAGGAATTCCTCGTACTTTTGCCGGATATCGACGAAACCTCGGCGAAACTCGCCGCCGATCGAGTGCGCAGCGCTATCGCCGAACTGCATATAGTGACTACCGACAAACGGGGCAGTCGCGTCACCATCTCGGGCCGTACCGCCTCGATCGGGGCGGCTCTGTTCCCTCGTCACGGTGATTCCCTGGAAGAACTCCTGCACGCCGCCGACGCCGCCGTCTACGTGGCGAAGGAGAACGGCCGGAACCAAGTGCGATTCGCCCAGGACGTGGACCGGCCCGCCCCTCCACCTCCCACCGCCGAGACCTGAACGAACACAACCAGAGGACTGAACGCGGTGGGCCAATCCCCGAGTCCGTCAAAAGGACTGCTCACTCCCGCCCCAGCAGTCCCACTGGTCACCCGCCATCAGGGCACCCGGTGGGTGATCCCGGGGGTTATCCGGATGTCGGCCCCGATCGGTGGATGGCACCCTGAACGGCATGCCAGTGACAGCCGAAGCCGACCGAGCGTCTGCCCGGATCCGGCGGCCATGGTCGACCTCGGGCTGGTTACTGCTGGTCACGGTGCTGGTTTTCGGGTTCGGCCTGATCGCTTCGCGACCCGCCTCGCCGCCGGACCAGGGACCACCGACAGGTGACCTCCTCGCCGCCCAGAACGCCGTCGACGCGCTGGTGCGGCCGGGCCCTGTCGAGAACGTCATCGCGGAACTGCCCGCCGACTTCACCGCGGTCAGCGGGATCACCCCCGGCGTGATGACCGCGCGGGACGGCACCGTGCGCGCCGTCCACACCGACGGCGGCTGCTCGGCGCCCTGGGGCGACGACAACACCAAATGGGACTACGCCGTCCCCTGCAAGGCCCATGACCTCGGTTACGACATCCTCCGCTACGCCGAGCGCAAGGGGCACCCGCTCGGCCAGGAGGCCAGGTCCGCGCTCGACGACCGGCTTTCCGCCGACATGCACCATGCCTGCGTCATCAACCCGATGGACTCGCGCGGAACCTGCGAGGTCGTCGCCTCCGCCTACACCGCCGGTCTCGTGCTCAACTCCTGGCACCAGCGCTGGGGTCCGCCGGTCGGCGACCCGCTCGGCCCGATGATCGTCGGGGTGCTGGTGATCGGCGCGCTGCTGGTGTTCCGCCTCCGCGGCTGGGTCCGCACCCGCCGGACCGCCGTCACCCTCCCCCGCGAGCCGCAGCCGGTGCTCCCGGTCGGCCGGTGGGCGCTGCTCGGTGTCGCCGGTGTCGTGCTGATGCTGCTCGGCGAATCCGCCGTCGCGCTCGCGCATTGGGCGGGGGCGCCGGAGCGGTCGCTGTGGCCGTTCACCTGGCTCGCCCAGCTCTGCCCGCTGATCTACTTCGCGGTGGGCCGGATCAACGAGGCGGGCTGGCGATCGATCCGCGCGAGAAGCGGCCGCTATCCGCAGTACCTCGCCGACCGCGCGAGCCCGCTCCTGCGCCCGGCGCTGATCTTCGCGGTCGTCGCGCTGGTCGTCCCGCTCGCGTTGGAGGTGCTGGGCATCCCGACCGGCACGAACGCCACCGTCATGCGGATCGCACTGCATCCGCTCTGGCTGCTCGGCGTCTTCCTGCTGGCCGTCGTGCTCGCGCCGGCGCTGCTGATGCTGTACCGCCGGACGCGGACCGCGTCGGTCGCCGGGCTGCTGGCGTTGACCTTGGCGAGCGAGGCGGCGGCGCAGTGGTCGGGCTCGGCCGTCCCGCGCATCGCGGAGACGTTGTTCCTCGCTCTGTTCGTCCAGCAACTGGCGTTCGCCCACGCCGACGGCGTCCGCCTGCCGCGTGCCGCGCTCTTGATGACGGCGTTCACCGGGGCCGCGGGGCTGGGCCTCGCGGTCGCCGTCCGCGGCGAGGGGCCGATGCTGCTCGGCGGTCCCGGCGCCCCGGCCGCCTTGTCGGGCCCGCCGTGGGGCGTGCTCCTGCTCGGCCTGGTCCAGCTCGCGCTCCTCGGCCTGCTCGCCCGGCCGCTGGCCGGCCTCGGCGAACGTCCCGCGGTCGCCGTCACCGCTCGCCTCGTCCTCCGTGCCCCGATGAGCCTGTACCTCGGCTTCCTGTCGGCGATGCTGCTGCTCGTGGCGGTCGTCTACCTGCCGGGACCGTTCGTGGACGGGCTCAGCTGGCTGGCCAGGCCGAGGGTCCTGCTCGCACTCGCTCTGCTGGCCGTTCCCGCGGTTCTCGTCTTCTGGTGGTTCGAGCGGCATTCGGGGCCTCAGCAGCAGGCGGTCGACGAGCCGGGTCTGCGTGCCGCGATCTTCTGCCGTGCCGCGGCGACGGTCGGGATGGCGTACGCGATGCTCGGCGTGTTCGGCTTCGCGCTGACCCGCTTCGGCGGCGCCTCGGCCGACGCGGACCTCCTCGGGCTCCGGCTCGGGCCGGTCCAGAGCCTGGTCAACCTGCTACTCGGGGTGTACCTGCTGCACACCGTGCGAAACGGCACCAGCCGGATGACCGGGCCCTGGCTGGTCTGTGCGGTCGCGTGCGCGCCGCCGCTGATGAGCGCCCTCGACGGCAAGCAGGTGAGCGCCGCCTCCGTCGCGCTGCCCGTCGCGACGATCGTCGTCGCGATGCTCGCGGCCGCCGCCACGCTGGTCCCCGCCCGCGCGGCCCGCCGCGTACTGCCCTGAGCCACACGGCGCTGACCTGGCCTTCTCCGTATTATTGACCGGGAACCGGTGGTGCGTGCCACATCTCCGGGGGGATGTGTAATCCTGCGACAACCCGCAACAGGCACCATGCGTCCCTTGAAGAGACCGTCGAACCGGTGACGAAGAGAAGGAGCAGACCGCGTGGAGTACCCGCCTCGGAATGGGCATGGGGACCGACGTCCCGCCCGGCCTAGGCAGGACGCGCCCGGACGCGTTCCTTCCCGCCCGGCCCCGCCCCGTGGAGACCGGCAGGCACCCGTCCGCCAGGCCGCCGGCGCGCCGCCCCGTCGCCCTGCCCCGCGACGACGGTCGTTCCGCGGGCCCAAGATCGCCCTGGGCCTGGTCTCGCTCCTGGTGATAGGCCTGACCGGTTACGCGTGGGCGGCGATGGACGGCCTGACGTTCGCGAACGTCGGCATCGGCGCCGACGAGGGCGACAAACCCGCCGACGGTGCCCGCGACATCCTGCTCGTCGGCCTCGACAGCCGCACGGACGCGCAGGGCAATCCGCTGTCGAAGGAAGTTCTCGCCCAGCTGCGCGCGGGACAGGCCGACGGCGAACTGAACACCGACTCCCTGATCTTCGTGCACATCCCGAACGACGGCTCCAAGGCAGTCGCGATCTCACTGCCCCGCGACTCCTACGTCGACATTCCCGGCGGCCACGGAAAGCACAAGATCAACTCCGCCTATGCCCGCGCGATGCTCGACGAGCGCAAGAAGCAGCAGGAGAACGGCGTCTCCGACCCGAAGGAAATCGACCGGAAGGCCAACGAGGCCGGGGCGAAGACACTGATCAAGACGGTCGAGCAGCTGACCGGCTCGACCATCGACAACTACGCCGCGATCAACCTGCTCGGCTTCAGCGAGATCACCCAGGCCATCGGCGGGGTCGACGTCTGCCTCAACGACGACGTCAACGACCAGTTCTCCGGCGCGAAGTTCACCAAGGGCCCGCACACCATCTCCGGGGTCGAGGCGCTCGGCTTCGTCCGGCAACGCCACGGGCTGCCGCGCGGCGACCTCGACCGGGTCGTCCGCCAGCAGGTGTTCATGGCCGGGATGGCGCGCAAGGTGCTCTCGGCGGGCACGCTCGCGAACCCCGGCAAGCTCAACGACCTGGTCACGGCCATCAAGAAGTCGGTCGTGCTCAACCAGAATTGGGACATCTTCGGCTTCGCGCAGCAGATGAAGAGCCTGACCGGCGGCCAGCTCGAATTCCGGACGATCCCGATCGTCAACATCGAGTACAAGACCCCGAACGACGGCGTCGCCATCCAGGTCGACCCGAAGCAGGTCAAGAACTTCGTGCAGGGGCTCGCGGGCCCGCAGGCGGGCGAGCAGCCGCCGTCGTCCGCCGAGTCGCCCAACAAGGCGACCACGGTCGACGTCCGCAACTCCACCACCCGGGACGGACTGGCCTCGACGGTGCTGAAGCAGCTCGTCGACAAGGGCTTCACCGCGGGCGACACGGCGACCGCCAGCGCACGCAGGAAGACGGTGGTCTGGGTCGCCAAGGGCCAGAAGGCGGCGGGCCAGGCGGTCGCCGACGAACTCGGCGGCGATCCGACCGTCCAGGAGGACAAGAGCGTCGAAGCCGGGCGCGTGATGGTCTTCCTCGGTTCGGACTTCAAGTCGCCGAGCGGCGCCGAAAGCTCCGGTTCGTCGCAGAACGCCGCCGGTTCGTCGGCCGCGGCCCCGCCGCCCGAGCAGTCCGACGAGAAGCCGATCACCGCCGAAGGCGTGCCCTGCGTCAACTGACGCCCTTCCGCCGCCGCGGCACCTCGGCGCAGCACCTCCTCCCGCGCGTGTCGCGAAAGCCACTTTCGCGACGTTAGACGTCCCAAAAGTGGCTTTCGCGACACGATCGCACCGAGGGCGAGCACCGCCGGTGCTCCACGACACCCACCCGGACACCTCGCAGAACCAGCATTCCTTCACCCATTCGGCCCAGCAGGTCAAAATCAGGAGGAAAAGCACCCCCGAAATCGCGTAAGAGCGGGCGACCTGCCGACTTTCATACACGTGAGGGCGCTCGTCCCGGATTCAGTCACATGGGTGAGCGGTGGAGAAGGTTGGCAAGGCAGGGGATGGGGAGTGCTGATCGACGCTGAGAGCTATCAGCGGATACTCGGAGACGAGCTCCGCAAGCTCCGCCGCAAACGTGGCTGGACACGCAAGGAACTGAACCAGCATCTCCAGAGCGAGATTTCGCTCCAGACGCTGGCCACCTACGAGCTGGGCACCCGGCACTGTTCCGTGGTGCGACTGGTCGAGCTGTGCGTCGCGATGGACGAGCTGCCACAGGATCTGCTGGCCAAGGTGCATCGCCGGGTGTTCGTGGACGAACCGGGCCGCGTCCGGATCGATCTGCGCCTGGTGGTCAAGGACGACCAGGAAGAACTGCTCCCCCTGCGACGGTGGGCGGACGACCGGCTCAAGCGGTCGGGTGACGCCGGGAGCGCCGAGGTCAACCTCGACTTCGCGGCGCTGGAACGGATGGCCGAACTGTGCGGCATCCCCACCGTCGATCTCATCGGAAGGCTTCGCCGGCTCAACCCCTCATGAGCGCGGCGTTCTCCGGTCCGTGAAGGCCATGCCCCCCATCTTGGCTTTCACGGACCCTCCCTCTTTCCTCAGCCGAGGAGTTCGTAGTCCTCGCGGCGGACCTTGCGCGTGTCCAGCCAGTACCGCCAGGTGAAGCCCGGCCAGATCGTCCGGTTGACGCCCTTCGCGTCCAGGTACCAGCTCTTGCAGCCGCCCTGTGTCCAGATGCCCTTGGCGAGTTTGCGCTGGATGTGGGTGTTGAACCGTTCCTGCGCCGCCGGGCGCGGGTCGAGCGCCTTGCCGCGCGCGAGCCGCAGCGCCTGCGCGACGTAGGAGATCTGCGCCTCGATCATGAACACCACGGAGTTGTGCCCCAGCCCGGTGTTCGGGCCGAGCAGGAAGAACAGGTTCGGGAAGCCGGACACGGTGATGCCCTGGTAGGTCCGCATCCCCTCGGCCGCCCACTCCTTGCCGAGATTGCGCCCGTCCCGGCCGATGATCTCCAGGTCGTCGAAGGCGTCGGTGACGTGGAACCCGGTGCCGTAGATGATCGCGTCGATCTCGTGCTCCACCCCGGCGCCATCGACGACGCTGTGCTCGCGCACCTCGGTGACCCCCGCGGTGACGACGTCGACGTTGTCCCGCGCGAGTGCCGGGTAGTAGTCGTTGGAAACCAGGACCCGCTTGCAGCCCATGGTGTAGTCCGGCGTCAACTTCCGGCGCAACTCAGGGTCCTTGACGCTCTTGAAGATGTTGCGCTTCGCGATGCGCTGGCCGATCTTCATCACCCACGGCTGCCCGTTGAAGCCGATCGCGCGGGCTTCGAGGCCCCAGTAGAGGACGTCGCGGAAGGCGCGTTGCAGCAAGGGCACCGACCCGAAGGCCTTCTTGAGCGCGGGCGGTATCTCGCGGTCCGGCTTCGGCATGATCCACGGCGGCGTCCGCTGGAAGAGCGTCAGCTCGGCGACGTCCTTCGCGATTCGCGGGACGAACTGGATCGCGCTCGCGCCGGTGCCGACCACGGCGACCCGCTTTCCGGCGAGGTCGTAGTCGTGCTCCCACCGCGCGGAGTGGAACGCCCGGCCCTGGAAGTTCTCGATACCCGGCAGCTCCGGGATCTGCGGCAGGTGGAGCGCGCCGACCCCGGCGACCAGCGCGGGCGCTACGAACTCCTCGCCCGACTTCGACGCGACGTGCCAGCGGTTCTCGTCGGCGTCCCAGCGGGCGCCGGTCATCTCCTGGCCGAAGCGGATGAAGCGGTGGAGGTCGTACTTCGCGGCGACGTCGCGCATGTAACGCCAGATCTCCGGCTGCGGCGAGTATGCCCGGGACCAGCCGGGGTTCTGCTCGAACGAGAACGAGTACATATGCGAGGGGATGTCGCAGGCGCAGCCGGGGTAGGTGTTGTCCCGCCAGGTGCCGCCCACGTCGTCGGCCTTCTCCAGGATGACGAAGTCTTCGCGGCCCTCTTTTCGCAGCTGGATGGCCATGCCCAGACCGGAGAAGCCGGTCCCGACGATGACGACACCGGTTTCGGTGCGGTTGCCCATGACCCCGCCCTCTCGTGCGCATTACCTGTTACCGGGAGTTCACCTTACTTGAAGTAGGTTACCTTCGGTAGAGTGTTGTGGTGACGACGGCGAAGCGCAAACGCGTGCCCCGCGCGGAGCGGATGCGGCAGATGATCGAGATCGCCGAGGAGGTTTTCTCCGAACGCGGCTACGGCGCGGCGTCGATGGACGAGATCGCCGAACGCGTGGGCGTCTCGAAGCCGATGCTCTACGAGTACTTCAACTCGAAAGAGGGGCTGCTGCTGGCTTGCATCCAGCAGTCGCGGGCGGCACTGCGCGAGGTCACCGAACGGGCGACCGTCGGCGCCACCACCGCCGAGGAGGCCTTACGACGAGGACTGCTCGCCTTCTTCGTCTTCATCAGGGAACGGCGACAAGCCTGGTCGCTCCTCCGGCACGAAATGGCACTCATCGGCACGCCGGCCGCCGACGAGATCGAGCAGATCCGGCGCCAGCAGACCGACCTGATCGCCGCTCTGATGAGCGGCTACTTCACCTCGGGAGACGACCTCCGCGCCGAGGCGTCCGCGGAGTTCGTCGTCGGCGCGTGCGAGCGGCTCGCGATCTGGTGCGAGCGACACGAGGACGTCAGCCCCGAACTGGCGACCGAATACGCGATGGACGTCCTCTGGTCAGGCCTGTCCGCGAGGGCCTGCTGAAACGACTTTGAAGATGCGCGTGCCTTAGGCCATTTGGTCGTCACGCAGAGCACAGTGCCGCCAGTGTCTTGTGACACAGAGTTGTCCTACTGTATCGATGACACTGTAGAAACTCTGATGGACCTTCACAGCCTCCGCCAGGAGGGGGCGCCACCACTCGAAAGTGGCGTCATGGCGGCGGCGTGTCCCGGTCCACAGAGTGACGCATGCTCGTGAGGGAGAGGGGTGAGGCGGATGACCGAACCGATCACCGCGTCGTACGTCCAAGAGGACGACGACTGGAAGGTCACGGTCAGCGGCTCCGGTAAGGAACTGACCGGTCGCGCACCGGGCATCATCGCGGCACGGGACAGGGCCGACCAACTGGTCGAGAAGCTGTCCCCGCCGGAGCGGTCGACCGTGGTGCACCTGCTCAACGGCAGTGCGCTGGAGTTCACCGCCGCCTACATGACGGCGCGGCTGACGCTCCCGGAGATCGAACCTCTCGAGGTTCCTCCCCCGGCGAACGGCAAGGCGAAGGAGAAGATCGACGCCAAGCCGCCGGTGCCCCAGGGCAAGGAACTCCCGAAGGCCGTCGACGAAGCGAAGGCGCCGGAAGAGAAGGCCGAGCCCGCCAAGACCCCCGCCAAGGCGGCCCAGACCTCCTGAGACCTACTTCAGGAGTTTGCGGATCAGCAGTACGCCGATCAGCACCGCCCCGCCGATGAGCGGGTACTTCACCTTGGGCTCGTCCAGCTTCGCGCGCAGGCCGGTCTTCGCGGAATCCACCAGCTTCGCGGGGTTCGCCTTCGTGCCCAGCTGGTCGAGCGTGGCGACCAGTGCGTTCCTGGCCTGCTTGATCTCACGCTCGATGGTCTCGGGATCGCGAGCCACGTGTCCTCCTCGCCGCGACGGACTTGCAGGGGGCCCACGTTAGAGGACACCACCCTCTCCGGCGGCACCGGCCACGCCGAGAAACGCCGAACGTGTCGCACGCTACGATTCGAGGGCGGTACTGGGGCCCGTAGCCCAATTGGCAGAGGCACACGGTTTAGGTCCGTGCCAGTGAGAGTTCGAGTCTCTCCGGGCCCACCCCAGATCGTGACTCACGAGCCCGCGCGGCAAGTCACTCAGCGGGGGGTGGCCGCCCGGCGAGCCGTCTCGGCCAGGGTCTGAGCGCCCGGCCCGCGCGCTTGAACTCATCCGCCGTAGCCGGAGGGTGGCTGTAGATCTTCATCATGGTTCTCGCCCTGCGCGTGTTCACCCAACCTGGCACGGCAGATGACGTCGGATGCCGCGATTCCGGCGTGGACACACAAGGTCACGTCTGCGTCGGCCACGTCCTCGTGCTCGTCGGCGAGTTCACGGACCATGTCCGCCGCCTCGATGAACTGGCCCGCCTTGTACATGCGCCTTCGCCGGACACCCTCGTCGCACCGCCCGGTTCGCACGTCAGCCCTTTCTCTTTCACAAGCGGCCGACCAGCCATGCCTTGCTCCCGGCCACGGTGAGCCCGTCTCGTGCCACATCACGCAAACGGCCTCGTCGTACGCCCGGTCGGCGAGTTCGGCTTCCGTGAACTCCAAAGGACGAGTGTCGTTGCCGACCCAGCGGGTCACCTCGATCGCCAATTCGTGGACCTGCGTTTCCCACCGGTCGTCGTCGG
This sequence comes from Amycolatopsis coloradensis, assembly GCF_001953865.1. Taxonomy (GTDB): domain Bacteria; phylum Actinomycetota; class Actinomycetes; order Mycobacteriales; family Pseudonocardiaceae; genus Amycolatopsis; species Amycolatopsis coloradensis. Next base: position 131,492 of record NZ_MQUQ01000010.1, on the reverse strand, counting down.
CCTCGTCCGGCCGGATCAGCAGGAGGTCCACATCGCTGTCCTCCGTCATCCCGCCGCGCGCCGAACACCGCGGCATAGACCGGCGAGATCTCCCAAGACTCCAGACGGTCTTCGATGCGTTCCAGGAGCGTTTTCCGGATTTGGGAGAGCCCGATGAGGTGCTCTGCCGCGAGATGCTCACGGTTGAGCCGGTACGCGAAGGCGTTCCCGACCCTGTCGGCTTCGCCAGGAGCCGTAGCACCTTGCGAATCCCTTCTCCGAGTGCCTCGCCAGAAGACACTGAAGCTGCCCTGTCGTGAAGATGCCGTCATGGTCGGCTAGGACGTCCCCGTCGAGCGTGGGGGTGACCGTCATCACGCACGGCTCATTCAAGCCAAGGGGCGATCCGGCAGGTTGTCGAGGAGCCGCTGGACGGCGGCCACGAGCGGTGGCAGGTCAGCCGAGACGGTGGCTTGCACGATCGAGTGGGCGGTATCGAAGTAGCGATGCGCGAGATGGTTGCGCATCCCGGCGACGTCCATCCAGGGGATGCTCGGCTCTCGTGCGAGCACTTCGGAGTCGATGGCTTTGACCGCTTCACCGATCTCGATGAGACGGACTCGCACCGCGTCGAACACAAGCCCGTCATCGAGTCCGCCACGGCCCATGTGGTCGGTGATCGCCGCCGCGGCGGCCAGGATGTCCGCGAGGCGCTGGTCGTTGTAGCGGCTCACAGCGCGATCGCCTCTGCTCGGACGTTTTCTCGGATCGCCGGCTTCAGCGTCGAGGCCGGCACGACGTCGACATCCACGCCAAGGAGTTCGCCGAGTTCCCTGCGCAGACCGGCCAGCGCGAACAGACCGACGTTGTCGTCGAGATCGACCAGGAGATCGATGTCGCTGGTTGCGGTGTCCTCGCCTCGTGCGACGCTGCCGAACACCCGGACGTTGTGCGCGCCCCGTTGCTCAGCCAGTGCGATCACGGCACGTCGATGCCGTCGTAGCCGCAGGCCGAGATGGGTGTCGGGGAGGCCCAGCAGATTGCGCGGCATAGGGGTGAGTTCGACCGAGAGCCCATGACCTGTCGCTTCGATCAACTTGACGAGAGTGCGAATTCCCGGTTCGCGCTTGTCAGATTCATAAGCGCTGATCACCGACTGCGCCACTCCCGCACGGCGCGCCAGGTCAGTCTGCGACAGCCTGGCTCGGCACCGAGCCTCGCGGAGCATGGCCCCTGCGGTTCTCTCCACGAAGAGAGGGTATCACGGATTGTCTATGAGGTAGCTGTCGCCAGCGCCCGGCCTGACGACAACCCGACGGATTCACTCGTTCCCATGCCTCTTCGCCACGCGCTCTCCATACCTGCCTGAGGCGGCTACCCCGGTCGAATACTGACGCCGGTCAGTGCGGCGGCCTCCCGGCCCAAAGGCGTGATCCGCGAGATCGGTGAACTGATCGAGAAGAGCGAGAACCGGCGTCCCGCCTTGGAAGGCGAAACCACCAGATCGCCCTATCGCTCACCACAGGAAAACTCGCGGTGGCCGAGTTCCAGCACCATCGCATCGAAGCTCTCGTCCGCGCTGACGACGGCCACAAGGCATACCTGGGCGATCATCGCGGAAGAAATCCCAGACCCTCGATCTTCGCTTCCCTCCTCGACTGAATTCCCGGTATCGCACCGGACGACTGGCAACCTGAGCCGTCCGAGCCGGCAACGATGGAATCGGCACCTGGCGAGGTCGTCTGGCCGACGCTGCTCCCAGCACGCGGGCCCCTTGCTCAGCGGCGACCGGGCGTGGTCAGGCGCATGAGGTCTTCCCCCACGGTCACCTTCCCGCGATAGCCCCCCTTGCGGGCGCCGAGGTGCGCGCGCCGCCGCCAGTCCGCCGTCGACTGGAAGTCGCCGATATGGCTGAGCACGAGGGAACCGACGCCCGACTGACGGGCCACCGTGCCCAGGTCCAGCACATCCGTATGGGTCTCCCGCATGTGCTCGACGAACTCCTCCGAGGCACCGTGGTCGTGCCACCACTGCGGATCATTGGCTTCGTGCACGAGCAGGTCCGCGTCGGCGGCCAAGGTGGGGATGTTCGGGGTCAGGGTGGTGTCCCCGGAGAAGACCACGGAGCCGTGCTCGGTCTCGAACCGGTACGCCAGGCTGGGGAAGACGGCGCCGTGCGACACCAGGATCGCCGTCACCTCGATGTTTCCGTCACGCATCACGGGGAAGGGCTTCATCGCAGGCGCCGTGTCGCCGATCGGCGACGCGCCCACGTCCGGCACCTCGATCTCGTGCACGCGAAGAGTGGTGGCCGGGTCGAAGCCGATCCCTTCGGCGATGAACGTGTTGCTGGAGTAGGCGAAGGCCTCGTTGGAGAGCCTCGTCAGATCGGCGAGGCCGGGAGTCGGGTGATGAGGCGCGACCCACTTCGCTCCGGGGCGGGCGGGCAGCGCCCCGGCGCTGGGCGGCCCGTACACGTCGACGGTCGGCACCCGACCGGTCTTGGACATGATCAGGGGTGCCATGAACGTCGCGAAGGTGAAGTAATCGGCGATGTGATCCGCGTGGAGGTGAGTGATGAAGATGCCCTTCAACCGCGCGGGGTCCAGGCCCGAACGCACGTACTGCGACACCGCGCCGAGCCCGCAGTCGATCAGGTAGACGTCGCCGCGGACGACGAGCGCGCTCGAAATGCCGAACCGTCCGCGCGAAGGCGTGGGGCCCGCCCCGGTCCCCAGCAGGACGAGTTCGGTCCCGTCGGTCGGCGTGGTGCGCGGTTCCGCCGCTTCGGCCACGGCCGGTGACAAGGCGCCGACCGTGGCCATACCCGCCGCGAGGGCGCTCGAACGCAGAATCGTCCGCCTGGTCAGCGGACCTGATGCCGGGGGCTTCGTTTCGCGTGTCATGTCACCACGATCGCGCGGGAGCCGCCGGCGTCGCGTCGGTGATAATCACCTACTTTCGAGCCATCAGCGCACGCGGTCGCAGACCAGCGCCCATCTTCCCCCAGCCCGTCGGCCTCCTGGTACGTCAGCGTCCATTTCGACGCGGGCAGGCCGTCGATGAACAGCCGCTGCCCGCCACCGTCATCCGCGAGCAGGGCCTGATGACGCTCGCGCTGCTGTGACCAGGACGCGTTCAAGGAATGTCTCGGACCCTGAACTCCAGCAGGCTCCGCTCGCCGGTCAGCGTGGTGACGGACTCGAAGACCAGGCCGTGCGCGGCGGCGAGGTCACGAAGTTCGTCCAGACGTCGCTCGCGGCCGCCGTAGAGCACGAGCATCACCAGGTCCCACTCGGTTTGGGCCCCCAGCCCGCCGACCGCTTCGATGACGAGGACCCGGCCTCCGGGACGGGCCGCTTCGGCACAGCGGGCCAGGATGCGGTGGGCGTGCTCGTCGTCCCAGTCGTGAAGGATGTCGGACAGCAGATAGGCGTCCGCGCCGGCCGGGAGCGGGTCGAAGAAGCTGCCCGCGGTCACTTCGGTCCGGTCTTCGAGCCCCTGCTCACCGAAGGCTTTCTCGGCGCCGGCCGCGGTGGGCGCGAGATCGACAAGATGGCCGCGCACCGCGGGATTGGCCATCAGGATCGCGGCGAGCAGGCTGCCGTGACCGCCGCCGACGTCGACTATCGTCCCGAAGCGGGACCAGTCGAAACCGGCGACGAGCCCCGGGATCTGCGCGCTGAACCGCTGGGTCATCTGCCGGTCGAACGTCTCCCGGAGGCGCGGATGCTCGGCGAGATCGGCCCAGAAGTCCTGGCCGTAGCGGCGGATGTAGCCCGCCTGCCCGGTGGCGACGCTGTGCGCGAGTTCGACGAACGCCAGTTCGCCTCGTCCTCCGGCGGCGTTGATGTCCAGAAGTCCGGCGAGGCCGTTTCCGGCGTCGGCACGGAGTTTCGCCCCGTACTCGGTGGTGCGGTAACCGGCCGGAGCAGGCTCCACGACGCCGAGGGTCACGAGATGCCCCAGCAGCAGGTCGAGCGCGAGCGGGGATTGGCCGAGTTCCGCCGCCAGTTCACCGGCGGCCGCGCCTTCGCCGGACAACCGGTCCGGCAGGCCGAGGGTGACGGCGACCCGCAGCGCCATCGGCGTCGCCAGCCCGGCCAGGCGGAGGAATTCCTGTCTGTCCTTGTCATGAGTGGTCACGGCTGTCCACTGTGGCAGCGCGGTCAATCCTTTTAAGGTGTCAGCGTCCGCCCCGTGAGGCCCGCGGTCTCGACCGCCTCGACGTAGCTCCGCGCGACGTCCGCCGCCGGGGTGCCGCCGTCCGGTTCGCCGAGCGCGGCGAGCGTTTCGCTCACCCAGCCGGGGCTGACGGCGTTGACGCGCAGGCCGCGGGGCAGTTCGCGGGCCGCGGCGGCGACGAACGCTTCGAGACCGGCGTTGGTCAGGATGCCGAACGCGCCGCCACGCAACGTCTCCGGGATCCGGCCCGCGGTCAGCGTGACCGAACCGCCGTCCGGCAGATGCGGGACGGCGTGCCGCAGCAGGAACACCTGGCCGAGCAGTTTCCCTCGCAGGCCCTGGGTGAACTCTTCGTCGGTGCCGCCGTCGACCGGCACCAGCGAGCCACTCCCCGCGCAGCACACGACATGCTCGATACCCGGCTCGGTGGCGAAGAGCGCGTCGAGGGTGGCGGGCTGCTCGACGTCCACCTTGAAGTCGCCGGAGCGGGACGCGGGGAGCACGGTGTGCCCGCGCGCGGTGAGCGCTTCGGAGACCGCGGCTCCGATCGTCCCGGTGGCACCGACCACGAGGATCTTCATCGGCGTGTTCCTTTCAGGGGCGGGTGAGGGGTTCCGCTTGGTAAGCCCGGTGCAGCGCTTCGATGAACGACGGCGCTTCCGGCAGCGGCGTGGTGCCGATCCGGCGCACCGCGATCCCCGGCGTCCACGAGTTCATGACCACCGCGCCGCCGAGCCCCGGCAGGTCCGCGCGGGTGATCTCCTGGACCCGTTGCGGCACACCGAGCCCCTCCAGACGCCGCTGGACGATGCCCATCGTCGTTCCCCGCAGCAGACCGGCTTCGGGCCACACCACCGTATCGCGATCCCAGAAGGCGAGGTTCCAGATCGTCGCCTCACTCAATCTGCCCTCACGGTCCACGAACGCCGCGTCGTCGAACCCTTCGCCGACGGCCTGCCGCTGGAAGTGCGTCTTCGCCGTCTCGCCCGTGTGCTTGATGGCGGGGAGGAAGCGCTCGTGCTCGACGACCGCCAGCGCCAGCGGACCCGCCGGGCCGGACGCCGGGGGCCGGGTGCGCACCAGGACTTCGAGTTCATCCGGCAGATGGATCGTCACGGTCAGGGAGACGTCGGCGGGACCGGACTCCAGCGCCTTGCGCAGACAGGACCGGATCCGGTCGTCGGGGAGGGCGTCACCGAACAGCTCCAGCGAGGCGGTCCGGAGCCGGTCCAGATGCAGGTCGAGACCGCGGATCCGGCCGTCACGCACCTGCATGGCCGTGAAGTGGGCGAAACCGGCGAAGGCGAGCGGCGCCAGGTCTTCGGCGGTCGCCGTCCGGCCGTTCCGCTGCGCGACAGGAGAACTCATGTCCGCACGGTAATCCGGTTGCGGCCGCTCCGGCCGCGCGGGAAAGATCCGCCGGTGTCCGTATCGCGTTCCGAACTGCTGCGCTGGCAGTTCGACCTGACCTGGTCGTTGTTCGACCACCACCTCGCCGCGCCGGCGCCGGAAGACTTCCTCTGGGAGCCCGCCGCCCTGTGCTGGACGGTGCGCCCGGACGGCACTCCCGACTGGGCCGATACCGAACCCGAACCCGTCCCGGTCCCCACGATCGCCTGGCTCACCTGGCATATCGGCTGGTGGTGGAGCGTCGCCCTCGATCACGCGAACCGACGCACCCCACGTGAGCGCGAGGAGATCACTTGGCCGGGTGAGGACTCCGCCATCGCCTGGTTGCGCGGACTGCGCGAGGAATGGCTGGTCGTGCTGGAACGCTTGACCGACGACGACTTGGACGTGTCCTCCGGCTACCCGTGGGGCGAGGAAGCCGGACTCACCTTCGCGCACACGGTCGCCTGGGTGAACTCCGAGCTGATGAAGAACGTGTCCGAGATCGGGCAGCTCAGGTTGCTGCGATCCGCTCGCCCCAAAGCATCGGGCTGACGGCGACGGGGTAGTCGTCGAGCGCGTACGACCTCCCGGCGAGCTTCACCCGGACCGGCGTATCCCCTTGATGCGCCAGCAAAGTCCGCTTCAGTTCGAGGACGGCGTCCTCGGTCAGCCGCTCGGCGGTCGCGTGCAGGGTCAAGGGCGGTTCCTCGTCTTCCGCGGCGGAAAGATCGAGGAGTCTATCGGCCACTCCCCACGGTTGTACGATTCCGGCCTGTCGCGGCGATTGGACCCAAGGCGCACAGGCGTTGTCCGACAAGCGACACGCGGCAGGCGACAACCCTGGGTTGTACGAGGAGGACACGGTGGAACTCGACCTCGGCGCGGTGCGCGCTTTCGTCGCGGTGGCCGAGGACCGGTACTTCAGCGAGGCGGCGATCCGGTTGGAGATGAGCCAGCAGGCGATCTCCAAACGGGTCGCGAAACTCGAAGCGGACCTCGGCGTGCGACTGCTGTCGCGGACACGCGGCGGGGCCGAGCCGACCGAGCACGGCGAGGAGTTCCTCAAGCACGCTCGCGCGCTGATCAGCCTCGCGGACCAGGCCGTCGAGCGCCTTCACGGAAGGCGCCGCCCACTGCGCGTCGACGTCCTCGGCACGCGCTTGGCGACCATGGAAGTGATCCGCGCCTTCCACGCCGATCACGACGACGAACTGGAACTCGTCACGCCCGGACTGGGCGCGGTGCGCCGTCCGATGCCGCCCGAGTCGGTCGATGCCGCTTTCGCCCGGGTCAGCACCGTGACGGACCCCGCGATCGGCCGCACACCCGCCTATCTGGAGCCGGCCCACCTGCTGGTCGGACGGCGGCACCCGCTCGCGCGACGGCGGCGGGTCGAGATGGCGGAACTCGACGGCCTCACGGCCTGGATGCCCTACAACGCGCGGGCCAGCGAGTGGGCGGAATTCTGGCAGGAACTGTGCCCGGCGTTCGGCATCCTCGTCGACACCGACGGCCCGAACTTCGGGCTGGAACACCACATCGAGGTACTCAGCGGATCGAAGGACCGCCTCGGCTTCGTCGGCGCGAAGATGCACGTGCCGTGGCATCCGGACGTCGTCCGGATCCCGCTCGTCGACCCGACTCCGGTGTACCCGTTCTCCCTGCTGTGGCGGCACGAAAACCGGCACCCCACGCTGCCTCTGCTGATCGAGCACGTCCGGACCGGGTACCGGCCGTTCGACGCGGATCGGCAGTGGTTGCCGGTGGCGGACCGGGCGGCGATGGGCGCCCAGGGCTGAGGACTCGAGCACCCACTTGCCTAACTATACGAACGATCGTACGTTTGGTTGGTGACCTTCGAACTCGTCCAAGCCCTGGCCGTCGCCAAGAGCAGACAGGACGTCCCCGCCGCACTGGACCTGCTCCATCCGGACATGACCCTTGAAACCCCCGCCTTCGGCACGACAGCGAAGGGCCGAGCCGAGAACGAGAAGGCGCTCAAGCGCTTCTTCGCCACCTTTCCCGACTACGACGTCACCCTCGACGGCCACGTGAGCGACGGCGCGACGCTCGTCTGCTGGGGCACCGCGCGGATGACCATGACCGGCGACCGGTTCGGCGTCGTGCCCCACGGCGGGCGCGCCGAACTCCCCGTGTTCATCCAGTTCACCTTCGCGGACGGCCTCATCGCGTCCGAACGGTTCTTCTTCGACCTCTCGGCGCTCTGCGCCCAGTCCGGCGTCTCGACCGACGCCGTCCGGCGAAAGGTTTTCGGCTCGTGATCACGCGCGTGAAGGACGTCGGAGAACTCCGCACGGAGCTGCTCTTCGACCTCGTCGTCGACCTGCACCCGCGGCTGGACATCGGCGGCGGCCGGGTGTTCTTCGGCGCCGCAGGTGGCGCGTTCGAGGGCCCGGACCTGCGCGGCGAGGTGCTTCCGATCGGCGGCGACTGGGCCGTGTTCCGTCCCGACGGGACGATGACGCTCGACGTCCGGCTGACCCTGCGCACCCAGGACGACGCGCTGCTGCACATGACCTACGGCGGTCGCTGGCGGATCCCGGCCGGGCTCCGCGCCGAAGTCGCCGACCCCGCGACCCGGCATCTGGTCGATCCGGCCCGGTACTACTTCCGGACGAATCCGCTGTTCGAGACCGGTTCCGAGCGCTACTCCTGGCTGAACGACGTCGTCTGCGCGGGCTCGGGCTACCTGGTCGAGGACGGGATCGCGTACCGGGTCGCCAGGATCCTCTGACCCATGTGCACGATGCGCGAAGGCCCGCCGGTACGGAAAAGTGGACGTATGGGCGAGGGGCTGATCGGCGCGAGGGTGACCCGGCAGGAGGACGTCCGCCTGCTCACCGGCCGGGCGCGGTACATCGACGACGTCCGCTTGCCGGGGATGCTCGAGGCCGCGATCCTCCGCAGTCCCCTGCCGCACGCGCGGATCGTGCGCGTCGACGTCACCGCCGCGAACGCCCATCCCGGCGTGTTCGCCGTGATCACCGGCGAGGACGTGCTGGCGAGCACCAAGGCACCGCAGCCGGTGATCTGGGCGAACCTGCCGGACATGCGGGTGTCCGAGAGCCACGCGCTGGCCGTCGGCAAGGTGCGGTATCCCGGGCAGGGCGTCGCGGCTGTCGCGGCGAAGGACCGGGCGACCGCAGAAGACGCGCTGGAGCTGATCGAGGTCGAGTACGAGGAACTCCCGGCCGTCAGCACGCTCGAACAAGCGCTGGCGGACGGCGCGCCGAAGCTTTACGAAGACTGGCCGGACAACATCGCCGGCACCGGCACCATCCCGATGGGTGACGTGCGCGCCGCGTTCGCCGAGGCCGACGTCGTGCTCACCGAATCGTTCCGCTTCGCACGCCAGATGGGCACGCCGATCGAAACACGCGGCGTGGTGGCGACCTGGGATCCGTTCACCGACCGGCTCGACGTCTGGCTCGCGACGCAGGCACCCAATCTGGCGCGGGAACTGTTCGGTGAGGTCTTCGGGCTCTCGATGGACCGGATCCGCGTGCGCACTCCCGACGTCGGCGGCGGCTTCGGGAACAAGTTCGACTTCTACGCCGAAGAGGTCCTCGCGGCGATCCTCTCGCGACGCACTGAGAAGCCGGTCAAGCTCATCGAGGACCGGGCGGAAAGCTTCGTCGCCAACGCGCACTCGCGCGAGCAGAAGATCGACGTCGAACTCGCGGCCAAGAACGACGGCACGATCACCGGTCTGCGCGCCACGGTGTACGGCGTCCTCGGTGGCGTGCTCGGGACGGTCGGCCCCAGCCCGTGCTGGACGACGACCGCGCTGCTGACCGGGCCGTACGCCATCCCGAACGTGGAACTGAGCCTCGTCGCCGTGATGACGAACCGCTCGCCGTACGGGTCGTTCCGCGGGTACGGGCTGCCGAAGGCGAACTTCGTGCACGAACATCTGGTGGAACAACTGGCGAAACGCCTCGGCCTCAACGCGCACGCGGTGCGGCGCAAGAACTTCATTCCGCCGGAAGCCTTTCCCTACCAGAGTCCGGTGTTCGTCTACGACAGCGGCCGCTACGAAGAGTGCCTGGATCTCTGTCTGAAGGCGGTCGAAGACGCGGGCTGGGCGGAACGCCGCGGAAACGGTGTCGGCATCGGGTATTCGTTCCACAACGAACTGACCGGCTTCGGGCCGAGCCGGATCATCAACCTTTCCGGCCTGGGGCATTCCGGTTTCGACGAGGAGGTCGTGCGAGTCGACTCGACCGGCCACGTCACCGTCTACACCGGACTGTCCGCGATCGGCCAGGGCATCCACACGACGCTGGCGCAGGTGGCCGCGCACACGCTCGGCGTCCCGCTCGACCACGTCACCGTGCTGTCCGGGGACACCGACAGCTGCCCGTACACCGGCTACGGCACGGCGGCGAGCCGAGGAGCGGCCGTCGGTGGCGCCGCCGTGCTGAACGCGTCGACCCGGCTGCGGGCGAAAATCCTGCGGGTGGCCGGGCACATCCTGGAGGCCTCCCCCGACGATCTGTCCCTTGAGGACGGTGTCGTGTCGGTGAAAGGCGTGCCGGGCAAGGAGGTCACGCTGGCCGCGATCGGCGACGCGGCATACCGGCGGCTGAACGGTGTCTGGCCGGAAGACGAAACGCCGACCCTGGAGGAGCGGGAAGTCTACGACCCGATCAACGTCGCGACGGCGTTCGGCTGCACCGCCGTGCTCGCCCAAGTCGACCGTGAGACCGGCGTGGTGACGCTGCTGGACTACCTGATCGCGCACGACTGCGGCACGGTGATCAACCCGACGATCGTGGACGGGCAGTTGCACGGCGGTGCGGCGCAAGCGATCGGCGGCGCGCTGTACGAGGAGCTGGTCTACGGTGCCGACGGGCGGATGGAGACCACTTCGTTCACCGGCTACCTGCTGCCGACCGCGACCGAGATCCCGCCGTTTTCCGTGTCCCATATGGCGACGCCGGCCGAGCATGTCCCCGGCGGGTTCAAGGGGATGGGGGAAGCGGGGGTGATCGGCGGTGGCGCGGCGATCGCGCACGCTGTCGAGGACGCGCTGCGCGACTACGGCGTCGAAATCACTTCGCTGCCGATCACGCCGCCCCGGCTGCTGGCCGCGATGAAGCGGGGGACCCACCGATGAAGGCCGCGCCGTTCGACTATCTCCGGGCGTCGTCGGTCGAGGAGGCCGTCCGGGCTCTGGGCACACCGGACTCGCTGGCACTGGCAGGCGGGCAGAGTCTGGTGCCGTTGCTGAACCTGCGCCACGCTCGGCCGTCGCTGGTGGTCGACATCAACCGTGTCGACGAGCTTTCCTTTCTGCGCAAGGAGAACGGGCGCCTGGAAATCGGCGCGCTCACCCGGCACCGGGTCGCCGAGACGTCCGACGTCGTCCGGTCGGACGTTCCACTGCTCGCCGAAGCGCTCGGTCACGTGGGGCATGTGGCGATCCGGAACCGGGGCACGATCGGCGGCAGCCTCGCGCACGCCGACCCGGCCGCGGAGCTGCCCGCGGTGATGGTCGCGCTCGACGCCGAATTCGCCGTCCACGGGCCGGACGGCGAACGGACGATCGCCGCACGGGACTTCTTCCTCGGCCCGTATCGGACCGCGTTGGGGGCCGGTGAACTCCTGACCCGGATTTCGGTGCCGGTGCTTCCCGGCGGCTGCGCCGTCGAGGAACTGAGCCGTCGCAGCCGTGACCTCGCGCTGGTCGCCGTCTTCGCCACCGTGACGATGTCCGGCGGCGTCTGCGAAACCGCGCGGATCGCCGTCGCGGGCGCGGGCCCCACGCCGATCCGGGCCATCGCCGCCGAAGCGTCGCTCACCGGCCGGCCCCTGACGGACGGTGTGATCGCCGCCGCGGCCGATCTCGCCGCCGCCGCGACCGACCCGCCCGGCGACCTCCACGCCCCGTCCGGCTACCGGCGCGAGATGGCCGCGGTCCTCACCAGGCGGGCGATCACGCGAGCGAAGGAGGGCGCATGATCACGGTCACCCTGACGGTGAACGGACGGACCTACCGCGCCGACTGCGAACCGCGCCGGACGCTGGCCGACTTCCTGCGCCACGACCTGGGTTTCACCGGGGTGCACGTCGGCTGCGAACACGGCGTCTGCGGCTCGTGCACGATCACCCTCGACGGCGCGAGCGCTCGTTCATGCTGTCTGCTGGCGGCGCAGGTGGACGGCGCGGAAATCGTCACCGTCGAGGGCCTCGCCTCGGGCGGCGAGTTGCATCCGCTCCAGGAATCGTTCCGGAAGCACCACGGCCTGCAATGCGGTTTCTGCACGCCCGGGATGCTGGCGACGGCGCTCGAGTTGCTGAAGGAGAACCCCGCTCCGACGGACGCCGAGATCCGGCAGGGGATCTCGGGAAACCTGTGCCGGTGCACGGGTTACCAGTTCATCGTGGACGCCATCCGGGACGCGGCGCCGGGCCGGTGAAGTACCTGAAGCCCCTGTGCCGGGTCGGGTCCGGGGTCAACCGACGATGTCGATCTCGAACTCCACGTTCGAGCTGTATTCGAAGTCGGCCCACACCGCGCCCGGCAGGGCGTACCGCCGGTGCGAAACCGTCTTCGGGTTGAATCCGGGCGTCTGCAAGGGATTCCCGCCGACGCCGACCTTGTCGCTGCCCCAGGCGTAGATGTTTCCCTGCCATACGGGCGCGTCGGTGATGCCGTCGCCGTCGACCCGCGGACGGACGATGATCGCGGCCGTCTCACTGCCGGAGAGCAGCAGCCGCACGGACGTGGTGGACGGGCTGGCCGAAATGGTCCTGCGTTCCATGAGTTCTGTCGTCGCCTTCCGCTTCGGGGCGGCGCCGCCGCCGGTCAAGTGGGCGTTCGTGTAGGACTCGTTGAGGTCGACACTGCTCGCGCGGATACCGGGGACCTGACCGGCGTCCGAGTACTGGTGCACGTCGTAGCGGCCCGCGGCGGCGTCGGGTTTGGCGCCGTAACGCGCGATCCAGATCACCAGGTCCGGCACGCCGAACCGGTCGGGGCGCAGCATCTTCGCGAGTGAGTTGTTCATGTACACGCCCGGCCGGAACCCGTGTCCCGCCACGCGGTTGCAGAACCTGATCGAGAAGTCCCGCTTACGCCCGTCGGGGATGTTGGGTGCCCCCGAACCCTGCGGGTTGTCCTCGAGGTCGAGCATCGGGGCGCAGCCGGTCGCCCCGAGCCGTCGGACCTCGGCGATGAACACATCCGCCTGTGCCTCAGGTGAAGGACTCGCCTGAGCGAAGTGGTAGCCCCCCACCGGGATTCCCACGGATCTCGCTCCGGCCACCAAAGCGTCTCCGGTGTTGCGGCCGCCGTTCGGCAGGCCCCCACCGTCGGTGAGTTTCACGAAAACGTAGGAAACGCCGTGGTTCTTCACGGATTGCCAGTTGGTAACGGATTGGAAGCGGCTGTAGACATCTATTCCCAGCGCCATCATTACAGCCTGACGGCCGAACGAGTTGGACAAAAGGGCCTAGTGGGCGATTAATAGGACATCCAGTTCGCCCTTTCGGGCGGCCCCTCCCTGACTGACCCGGCTCACCCGTGCCCGTACTGTGACGACCATGGCGTCTCGGAGCCCCTTTCGCTGGATGACACGGTGGGTGGACTGGTTCGAAGAGCGCGGCGTCTACGTCCCGGGCGAGGAGAGCCGCGCGGTCGACCCGATGCGTGATTTCGGCTGGCTGATCGTGGCCTGGGTGTCCGGTCTGGCGATCTTCATCCTGTTCTTCGCCATCGCCGTCTGACCCTGATCGGTGTGCCACCGAGGTGACGACTGTCACTAGCCGTACCCTTCCGATCACGGATCGGCCACGGCTGTACACCAGGTGCGCCTCAACCCGGCCGCGCCGCTCCTCTCAGCAGCAGAAGACCGTCACTCTGGACTCTTCGGCAGTAATGACTACCTCGAACGGCCCACCCGCACCGCCGACTGGAGTAACCGCACATGGCGCCCCCGCGCACCCCGAAGCTCTTGCTCACCGCCTGCTCACTGATGCTGGCGGCCGCGTGCGGGGTCCAGGCACCGGAGAAGGGGGCCGCCGCCCTCGCCGCGGACGCCCCGGCGCAAGGGCTGGCCGCCACCCACGCGGAAGGCGACCTCGCGTTCGGCGCCCCGCACCGGTTCGCGACCGGCGTCACGATCTCCGTGTCCGCGCCGAAGTCGTTCCGCCCCAGCACGTCGGCGTACCCGCAGAGCCCGCGCGCGGTGGCCTTCGGCATCGAGGTGACCAACGCGGGCGACGGGACCTACCGGCTCTCCGGCCTGTCTGTGACGGGCGAGGTCGACGGCGAAAGCTCCTCCGTCAAACAGGTCGTCGACGCCGTGCAGGGCTACAACGGCATCGCGGACGCGGGCAAGGACGTGGCGCCCGGCCGGTCCGTCCACCTGAACCTGGCGTTCGCCGTTCCGGACAAGCCGGTGAAGCTGCGCCTCCAGGTGCGGCCGAGCCCCGCGGAACCCGTCGCCGCGAAGTACTGCGGGAAGGTCTGACGCCGCCGGTTTCGCTACCGTGTGCGTCATGACCGAGCAGCGACTCTCCCCCGGCGACAAAGCACCCGACTTCACCCTCCCCGACAGCGAGGGCAACGACGTCAAGCTCAGCGACTTCCGCGGCAAGTCGGTCGTCGTCTACTTCTACCCGAGCGCCGGCACGCCGGGCTGCACGAAACAGGCCTGCGACTTCCGGGACAGCCTCGCGCAACTCAACGACGCCGGCTACCAGGTGCTCGGCATCTCCCCGGACAAGCCCGCGAAGCTCGCGAAGTTCGCCGAGGCGGAGGGGCTGACCTTTCCGCTGCTGTCCGACACGGAGAAGACCGTTCTCAAGGCGTACAGCGCCTTCGGCGAGAAGAAGAACTACGGCAAGGTCTACGAAGGCGTCATCCGCTCGACTTTCGTCGTCGACGCGGACGGCAAGATCGCGGTGGCACAGTACAACGTGCGCGCCACCGGGCACGTCGCGAAGCTGCTGCGGGACCTCTCGCTGGCGTCCTGAGCGTTTCGTCCTCTAGTTGCGGTAGTTGCACACGCAACGACCACAACTAGAGGACGAAACGCGGTGGGTCACGAGACTCAGCCCGCCAGTTTCCGGAGTTCTCCCACCAACGCCCGCAACGCCAGCCCTCGGTGCGAAGAAGCGTCCTTTTCGGACGGTTCCAGCTCAGCGGACGACCGCGTCCCACCTTCGGGCACGAAGATCGGGTCGTAGCCGAATCCGTTGGCGCCACGGCGTTCCCGGATCAGCGAGCCTCGCCATTCGCCGCGCACCACGGTCTCGTCGCCGCCGGGGACGACCAGCGCCGCCGCGCAGACGAAGGCCGCGCCCATCCGCTCGTCGGGAGTGTCGGACAGCTGCGCCAGCACGAGGTCGAGGTTCGCCTCGTCGTCGCCGTGCTTGCCCGACCAGCGGGCCGAGAGCACGCCCGGCATGCCGTTGAGCGCGTCGACGGCGATACCGGAGTCGTCCGCGATGGACGGGAGGCCGGTCGCGGCGGCCGCGTCCCGCGCCTTCGCGAGCGCGTTGCCCTCGAAGTCCGGAGCGGTTTCGGGTGCTTCGGGGAACTCGGAGACGTCGGCGAGGCCGATGACCTCGACGCCTTCGATCCCTTCCGCCACCAGGATGCGCCGGAGTTCGCCGAGCTTCTTCGCGTTGCGGGTGGCAAGGAGCAGCTTGGTCACTTCGCGCCCTTCTTCTTGTCCGTGCGCGGCTCGGGCAGTTCGCCGGGGTACGGCAGCGCGAGCGCCTCGGTCTGCAAGCGGGTCAGCTCCGCGCAGCCCTCGAGCGCCATGTCCAGCATGGTGTCCAAAGTGGACCGGGCGAAGGTGGCGCCTTCGCCGGTGCCCTGGACCTCGATCATGGTGCCCGCGTCGGTGGCGACGACGTTCATGTCGACCTCCGCGCGCGAGTCCTCCTCGTAGGGCAGGTCGAGCCGCACGCGGCCGTCGACGACGCCCACGCTCACCGCCGCCACCGAGGACGAAAGCGGCTGCGGGTCGGCGAGGCGGCCCGCCGCGCCGAGCCAGGTGACGGCGTCGGCGAGCGCGACGTAGCCGCCGGTCACCGCGGCCGTGCGGGTGCCGCCGTCGGCCTGGATGACGTCGCAGTCGATGACGATCGTGTTCTCCCCCAGCGCCGCCAGGTCGATGCAGGCGCGCAGGGACCGGCCGATCAGCCGGGAGATCTCGTGCGTGCGGCCGCCGACGCGGCCTTTGATGGATTCGCGGTCGCTGCGGGTGTTGGTCGACGACGGCAGCATCGCGTACTCGGCGGTGACCCAGCCGAGACCGGAACCGGCCCGCCAGCGGGGGACGCCTTCGGTGACGCTCGCCGCGCACAGCACCCGGGTGTCGCCGAACTCGATCAACACCGAGCCCGCCGGCCACCGCTGGAAGCCGCGGGTGATCTTGATGTCGCGAAGCTGGTCGTCGTTCCTGCCGTCTTTTCTCGCCACGGCCGTCACTCTAGAACCCCGCGTCAGAGGTCGTAGACAGCGCCCTGCTCGACCAGCTCGGCGGCGGGGAACGCGACGGCCGCCTCGGCGAGCACGGCGTCGCGGTCGGTCCAGGGCGCGACGTGGGTGAGCAGCAGCCGCCCCACCCCGGCCTTGCGCCCCAGTTCGCCCGCTTCCTTGCCGGACAAGTGGACGCCGGCGGGCCGCTCGGGCGAGTCGGTCCACGACGCCTCCGACAGCAGGACGTCGGCGCCCGCGGCGAGGTCGGTCAAGGTGTCGCAGACGCCGGTGTCGCCGGTGTAGGCGAGTGTCTTGCCGCCGTGGGCGATCCGCAGGCCGAACGCCGGGGTCGGATGGTCGACAGGGACCGCGGTGATCCCGAACGGCCCGATCTCCATGGGCTCCGCCCGCAGGACGTCGAAGGCGAAGACGTCGGAGAGATCGGTGGTCGCCCGCTCCTCCTCGTTCGCCGCGTAGGCGTAGGCGAGCCGCTCGTGCACGTCCGACGGCCCGTACACCGGCAGCCGCCGCGGCCTCGCCGGATACGGCAGCGCGGGGTGGTAGCGCCGCAGCACGGTCAGCGCGCTGACGTCGGCACAGTGATCCGGGTGGAGGTGCGAAAGGATCAGCGCGTCCAGATCGAACGGGTCGCGCAGGGCCTGCAATCCGGCGAGCGTCCCGTTGCCGAGCTCGAGCCCCAGGACGAACCCGTCCGCCTCGATCAGGTAGCCGGACGCGGCGGCGTTGGGCCCGGGAATGCTGCCGCAGCAGCCGAGGATCGTGAGACGCACTGTGACACCTTAAGCGTGGAATCGGCGATTTACGCTCGGGTGGGAGCCAGCACACCCGGAGCGAAACCCATGAACCGCTGTGCGAGCCGGGTGAACGGCTCGGCGGATCCAGTGGCGACGAACTCGTGCCGCGGCGGGGTGTCGCGTTCGGCGAGGAGATCGTTCTCGGTGAGGACTCGCACGAGGTCACGCGCGGTTTCCTCGGCGCTGGACACCAGCGTGACGTCCTGGCCCATGACGATCTGCAGCACGCCGGACAGCAACGGGTAATGCGTGCAGCCCATGACCAGCGTGTCGACCTGCGCGTCCAGCAAGGGCTCCAGATATCCCTGTGCGAGGCCGAGCACCTGGCGGCCGGTGGTGATCCCGCGTTCGACGAAGTCCACGAACCGCGGGCACGCGACACTGGTGATCTCGACGTCCGTGGCGGCGTTGAAGGCGTCGTCGTAAGCGCGGGACCGGACGGTGCCCTCGGTGCCGATCACGCCGATCCGGCCGGAGCGCGTGGCCGAGACGGCCCGGCGCGCGGCCGGGAGCACCACCTCGACCACGGGGACGTCGTAGCGCTCCCTCGCGTCGCGAAGACAAGCGGCGGAGGCGGTGTTGCAGGCGATGACCAGCGCCTTCACCCCACCCTCGACGATGTCGTCCAACGCCGCGAGCGCGTACTCGCGCGCCGTCGCGATGGGCAGCGGACCGTACGGGTTACGGGCGGTGTCGCCGACGTAGCGCAGCTGCTCACCGGGCAGCTGCTCCAGGATCGCCCTGGCGACGGTGAGTCCGCCCACTCCGGAATCGAAGACGCCGATGGGGGCGTCGGCGCTCGGCTTGGTCACCCGGCGAGGCTACCCGGACCGGCGGAGGTCACTTTCCGGGCTTGGGTCTTGCCCATCCGCGCCACCACCCAGGCCGCGAAGACCCCGGACAGCGCGCCGAACAGATGGCCCTGCCACGAGACGCCCGGATCACCCGGAAGCAGTCCCCAGAGCATCCCGCTCCAGATGCCCAGCAGCACCACGGCCACCAGGATCTGCCCGACGGCCCGGTTGAAAATACCCCTGACCAGCAGGAACGCGAGCCAGCCGAAGGCGACGCCGGATGCGCCGACGGTCACCGTGTTGTCTGGCGCGATCAGCCAGACACCGAGCCCGGAGAGCACCCAGATGATGGCGGTGACCAGCACCCACCGGCCGATACCCGCGGCCATCGCGAGGAAGGCGAACACCAGGACCGGGACGGTGTTGGAGAACAGATGCCCCCAGCCCGCGTGCAGCAACGGCGCCCAGAGCACGCCGTCGAGGCCAGAGACATCGCGGGCGAGGATGCCGCCCTGGTCGAGGTCGGCGGGCAGCACCACGTCGACCAGCTCGACCAGGTAGAGCAGCACGGTGAAGGCCAGCGCCACGAGCACGGCGGCCTTCGGGTTCGGCGGCAGGACGCGTTTGGCCGGATCCGTACCGGACGACTCGCTCGCCGGGACCGGCTGGGAAGGCATGGTGGTCACCTCCCCAGGCTACGACGGGGAACGGCGGGATCGCCTCCGTGAGAACCCTGAATTGTCGGTGGGCGGCGCTACGGTCGTCGGCATGGGGACTTCTTCTTCCGAGCACGTCGACGTGCCTGCCTACCTCGCGCGACTCGGCCTCGAGCACGAGCCGCCGTCCCTCGGCGCGCTCTTCCGGCTGCACGCGGCACACGTGGAACGGGTGCCGTACGAAGACTTCGAAGTTCAGCTGGGCCGGGTGACCTCGCTGGATCCGGCGGTGTCGTTCGGCCGGATCGCCGCCGGTCGCGGCGGCTACTGCTATCACCTCAACGGCGCGTTCTCCGCGCTGCTGGGCGCACTCGGCTACCGGGTCACGAGGCATCCGGGTGGGGCGCAGCTGCCCGGCGACCCGGCCGGGATCCACCTCAACCACCTGCCGCTGACCGTGTCCGGCCTGGCGGAGACACCGGAAATGAGCTGGTTCGCCGACGTGGGGCTCGGCGACGGCATCCACGAGCCGCTCCCGCTGCTCGAAGGCGAGTACAAACAGGGGCCGCTGGTGTTCGGCATGCGGGCCTCGGAGGTCACGCCGGGTGGCTGGCGGTTTGACCACGATCCGCAGGGCAGCTTCGTCGGGATGGACTTCGCGCCGGAGACGGCCGTGATGGCGGACTTCGCCGACAAGCACGTCGAGCTGTCCACGGCCGCGGACTCCGGGTTCGTCCGCACGCTCGTGCTGCAACGCCGGGACGCCGAGGGCGTCGACTCACTGCGCGCGCTGACTTTGAGCAGGCTGCCGGGCGACAAGACGGTGCTGGAGTCACCCGCCCTGTGGTGGACGGCGATCGAGGACGTTTTCGGCGTGCCGCGCGGCGGTTTCACCGGTGAAGAACAGGACAGGCTGTGGCGGCAGGCCGTCTCCCAGCACGAGCGTCACGTGGCTGGAGGGAGTGAGATCTCGCCGAGCGCGTAGTTCACGGCCGCTTCGGCGTGCAGCCTGGCGGTGGGGAAGGTCGGCACGGGGCTGTCTTCGGGGCCGACGAGCAGTCCGATCTCGGTGCAACCGTAGATCACGCCGTTGGCACCCGCCTCTACGAGCCGCGCGATGACTTCGCGGTACCGCGCACGGGAGTCCTCGGTGACGACGCCGTGGATGAGTTCGTCGTAGATGACCCGGTGCACCGTCTCGCGATCGGCTTCGTCCGGCACGAGCACGTCGAGCCCGTGCGCGGCGAGGCGTTCGCGGTAGAACGGCTGGGTCATGGTGAAGCCGGTGCCCAGGAGCCCGACGCGTTCGAGGTGCCCGGCCTTGATCGCGGCGGCCGTGGTGTCGGCGATGTGCAGCAACGGAATGCCGAGGCCGTCGGTGAGCTGATCGGCGACCTTGTGCATCGTGTTGGTGCACAAGACGACGACGTCCGCTCCGGCCGCTTCGAGGCCGCGAGCAGCACGGTTCAGTTCCCGGCCCGCGTCGTCCCAGCGGCCTTCGGCCTGCATCGCTTCGAAGTCGGCGAAGTCCACGGAGTAGAGCACGGTACGCGCGGAGTGGTACCCGCCGCGCAGCTCACGGACGCGCTCGTTGACCAGCCGGTAGTACTCGGCCGACGATTCCCAGCTCATCCCGCCCAGCAACCCGATGGTCTTCACGCCCGCCATCATGCCAGCGCCCTTGTTATGAACGGACCTTTCATAACAAATTCTGTTATGAAAGGTCCGTTCATAACACGTAGGTCAGGCCCAGAGCTGCCCATCGAGCCTTTCGGCCGCTTCGTCGAGCGAGCCGGAGTAAGCGCCCGTAGAGAGGTACTTCCACCCAGCGTCCGCGACCACGAAGGCCACGTCGGCGGGCTTACCCGTAGCGGCGGCCTTCTCGGCGACGGCCAGCGCCGCGTGCAGCACCGCACCGGTCGAGATCCCCGCGAAGATGCCTTCGTGCTCCAGCAGCTCACGTGTCCGGCGAAGCGCGTCGTACGCCCCGACGGAGAAGCGGCCGTTGAGCACACTCGCGTCGTAAAGCTCCGGGACGAAGCCCTCGTCCAGGTTCCGCAGGCCGTACACCAGCTCGCCGTAGCGCGGCTCGGCCGCGATGATCTGCACGTCCGGCTTCACCTCGTGCAGGTAGCGCCCGACCCCGACCAGCGTGCCGGTGGTGCCGAGGCCGCCGACGAAATGCGTCAGCGTCGGCAGGTCCTTGAGCAGTTCGGGCCCGGTGCCGCGGTAGTGCGCTTCGGCGTTGGCCGGGTTGCCGTACTGGTAGAGCATCACCCAGTCCGGGTTCGCCTCGGCCAGCTCCTTCGCCCGGCGCACCGCCTCGTTGGACCCGCCCGCCGCCGGCGAGAAGACGATCCGCGCGCCGTACGCCTGGAGCAGCTGCTTACGTTCGGTGGAGGTGTTCTCCGGCATGACGCACACCAGGCCGTAGCCCTTGAGCTTCGCGGCCATGGCGAGCGAAATCCCGGTGTTGCCCGACGTCGGCTCCAGGATCGTGGAGCCGCGCCGGAGGGTGCCCTCACGCTCGGCGGCCTCGATCATCGCCAGCGCCGGGCGATCCTTGATCGAACCGGTCGGGTTGCGATCCTCCAGCTTCGCCCACAACCGCACGTCGTGCGTGGGCGAAAGCCGGGGCAGGCCGACCAGCGGGGTCCCGCCGAGCGTGTCGAGCAGCGACTCGAAGCGAGCCATGGATCAGCCTCCGGCCACGGCGGGCAGGATGGTCAGCGTGTCGCCGTCCTTGACCTCGGCCTCGAGACCACCGGAGAAGCGGACGTCCTCGTCGTTGACGTAGACGTTGACGAAGCGGTGCAGCTTCTCTTCCTTGACCAGACGGGCCTTGAGGCCGCCGTGGCGGGACTCGATGTCGTCGATCACCTCGAGCACGGTCTTGCCGGTCGCCTCGACGGACTTCTCGCCGCCGGTGTGCGTACGCAGGATGGTCGGGATGGACACGGTCACGGCCATGGTTTTCTACCTCCGGTGGTGTTCTCTACAACGCAGACGTTCGGGCGGGCCCGGCTTATTCCGGGGCGGGGGTTCAGCCGGTGATCTCGACGGGCTCCTCGGTGATCTCCCCGTCCACGATCCGGTACGACCGGAATTGATGCGAGTCGGGGTCCTTCGTGGACACGAGCACGTAGTGCGCGTCCGGTTCCGAGGCGTACGAGACATCGGTGCGCGACGGGTAGGCGTCCGTCGCGGTGTGCGAGTGGTAGATGACCACCGGGACCTCGTCGTTGGCGTCCATCTCGCGGTAGAGCTTGAGCAGATCGCCCGAGTCGAATTCGTAGAACGTGGGTGAGCGTGCCGCGTTCAGCATCGGGATGTACCGCTCGGGACTGTCCGATCCTTCGGGTCCGGCGATCACCCCGCACGCCTCATCGGGATGGTCACGACGGGCATGGGCGACGATCTCGTCGACTAGTTCACGGCGGATCCGGAGCACATCGCACATCTTAGGTGCTGGACGCGGCCGGTCCACACTCTGAGATTGCCGCCACTCAGAGCGTGTAGACGATCGGCTCGGCGGGATCGACGTAGACCACCCCGCTGATCATGCGGTCCAGTTGCTGAAGCCAGAAAGACGTCACCTCGCGGTCATTCTTCGCGTAGCGCTCGTCCGGTGGGGCGGTCTTCCAGCGCGGCTTGCGTAAGTACCGGACCTGGGCGTGGACGAGTACGAGACGCAGGTCACGCACTCCGGCCCGGTCGAGGATCACGACCTGCCCGTCCGGCCAGGTCTCGATCACGCGGGTCGTCGCGGCGGCGACCTCGCTCCGCATGGCCTGGCCGTACGTCGCCCGGAACTCGGCGCTGTCGGCCTTCCGGCGGTAGGCGTCCGGGAACAGCAGCTCGCCGGGTATGCCCTCCGGTCCTGCCGGATCGGCTGCCAGCGCGGCGGCGAAGTCGCTCAGGACGAACCGCAGCACCTCGGCCACGTTCTCCACCATGTCGATCCGGGCGCCGTCGCCCTCGCGGGCCACCCGCGCCGCGTCACGCACGCCGGGCCTTCCGCAGCTTCGCGCTGACACCGCGGACCTGGAACGCGGCGACCAACCGCTCTGCCTCGGGCTGTGGCAGGGGCGTGAAGTCGGCATGGCCGTTCTGGTCGAGGGTGTCGACCAGCTGGGCCCCTTCGCCGGCGGACATGCCGAGCAGCTCTTCGAAGACCAGCATGAAGCCCATTCTGGTGTTGATGTTGTCGTGGTGGATCTCGACGATCCACGAGCCCCCGTGCTGCATGCCGACTTGATCGTCAGCGTCCGTTCCTCGTTACGCGAGGGCTTCGGGCCACACGTCGCGGTACGCGCGCATGCCACCCGCCGCAGTGGCGTTCAGCACGCCGTGCACCATCGCCCGCCCGAACACCCGCGCGGCCGCCGAGCACAGCGTGTCCAGCACCGCCGCCCGTCGCGTCGCCGCGATCGGGCCCGCGCCGCCGGGTAGTTCCCGCTCGCCGGTCGCCAGCGCGAAGACCGTGTCGCCGTCGAACATCGTGTGCGCCGGGCGTACGGCCCTGGCGAGACCGTCCTGGGCGGCCACCGCGAGCCGTCGCGCCTCCGCCTTGGACAACGCCGCGTCGACCGCGACCACGCCGATGGTCGTGTTGAGCCCTGCCGCCTTCGCCTCGACGTCGCCGGGCCGGTCGGGCCAGCGGACGCCGAACTCGCCGTCGACCTCGTGATCCGCCGCGAAGGCGCGGCCGGTCGAGAGGTCGACGGCCTCGCCGGCGGCGTTCACGGCGGCGACGACGCCGACGGTGAACTCCCCGACCCGTTCCGAGGCCGTCCCGATCCCGCCTTTGAGTGATCCCGCCTTCGCCCCGGCACCCGCGCCGACGGTGCCCAGCGGCACAGGACCGGCCGCGGCCGCTTCACAGGCCGCGTAGCCGAAGGAGGCGTCCGGACGGTTGCCCCAGTCACCGCGCGGCAGGTCGAACAGCACCGCCGCGGGCACGATCGGCACCACCTCGTGCGGTTCGGCACCGACCGGCATGCCCAGGTTCCGCTCGGCGAGCCAGCGCATGACGCCGTCCGCCGCGGCCAGGCCGTACGCGCTCCCGCCCGACAGGCAGATCGCGTTGACGTGCTGGACCAGGTTCTCCGGCTCCAGCAGATTGGTCTCCCGCGTGCCGGGCGCGCCGCCGCGCTGGTCGACGGCCCCGACGGCGCCGCCGGGGACCAGCACGACCGTCGTCCCGGTCGACCACCCGTCGCCGACCCGCTCGTGGTGCCCGACCAGCACACCCGGAACGTCGGTGATCACGACGTCAGCGACTGGATGAGGGTCTCCTGAACCCAGGTCAGCCAGTGGTAGACGCCCAGATGCGGCGCGCGGGGATCGTCCTCGGGCAGTTCGTCGGGCATGTCCTCGGTGACGTCGAGCGCGGTGCCCAGCGCCAGCCGGACGTCGTTCAGCGCGCCGAGCCACGCGTCGGCCTGCTCGAAGGTCAGCCGCACGTCCCCGCCGTCACGCGGCAGGGTGTCCAGCACGATCTTGGCGACGCCGACCTTCCTGTCCAGCAGATCGGGTTCGTGGATCGACCGCATCGCCGCGGCCGAATCGATGTCCTCGCGGGTCGGGTTGTCCGGATCCAGCTTGTGGAAGTCCGGCAACAGCCGCGAAAGCACCGGATCGTCGGGCGACTCGGTCGGGCCGGTGCGGATCCCGGTCAGCTCCGCCAGCTCGTCCTGCGGCGCCTCCTCGGCACGCGCGGTGAGCATGTCCTCCAGCTGGCTGACCAGACCGCGGAGCACCGCGGCCTCCTGCTGCTCGAACCCGGCGACGATGGTTTCGCCTTTGCGGCGCCATCCGTTCATGAAGGCTGCTCCATCGTCGCCCAGAGGCCGGCCGCGTGCAGTTTCGCGACGTCGGTCTCGACCTTCTCCTTCGAGCCGGACGACACGATCGCCTTACCCTTCTGGTGCACGTCGAGCATCAACTTCGTCGCATGGTCCCGGCTGTAACCGAACAGCTTCTGGAACACGTACGTCACGTACGACATGAGGTTCACCGGATCGTTCCAGACGACCGTCCGCCAGGGGTTGTCCTCAGAGACGACCTCTACTCCCTGTGGATCAACCTGCGTCTGCTCGGATGCGACAGGCGTGGACATGCACTCCATGGTGTCACGGGCCCAACCCGGTACGGGCTGGCAGGTCCGGCCATGTGGGTGAATAGGCTGGCAGCATGGGTTTCCCCGAGGCGGCCACTGGCGCCGGCACCGCGTTGCTCACCGACCACTACGAGCTGACCATGCTGGCCAGCGCCCTGGCCGACGGGACCGCGGATCGGCCGTGTGTCTTCGAGGTCTTCGCCCGTCGCCTGCCCGACGGTCGCCGCTACGGCGTCGTCGCGGGAACCGGCCGGGTCCTCGACTCGATCGCGGACTTCCGGTTCACCGACGCCGAGCTGAGCCAGCTGGAGGCGACCGCCGTCGTCGACGACGCCACCCTTTCGTGGCTCGCGGACTACTCCTTCCAGGGGAACATCGATGGTTACCCCGAGGGCGAGCTCTACTTCCCCGGCTCCCCGATCCTGACCGTCGCCGGTTCCTTCGGCGAGGCCGTCGTGCTGGAGACGCTGATCCTGTCGATCCTCAACCACGACAGCGCGATCGCGTCCGCCGCGGCGCGTATGTCGGGCGCCGCGCACGGCAGGCCGATCATCGAGATGGGCGGGCGCCGCACCCACGAGTGGGCCGCCGTCGCCGCCGCGCGGGCCGCGTACCTCGCCGGTTTCGCCACGACGTCCAACCTCGAAGCGGGTCGCCGCTACGGGATCCCGACGCGGGGCACCGTCGCGCACGCCTTCATGCTGCTGCACGACAGCGAGGAGGAGGCGTTCCACGCGCAGGTGGACAAGATGGGCGCCGACACCACACTCCTGGTGGACACCTACGACATCACCAAGGGCATCGAAACAGCTGTCCGGGTGGCGGGGACCGAACTCGGCGCGATCCGCATCGACTCCGGTGACGTGGGCCCGCTGGCCCGCAAGGCCCGCGAGCAGCTGGACGCCCTCGGCGCCAAGGACACCCGCATCGTGGTGTCCGGTGACCTCGACGAACACGCCATCGCGGCGCTCCGGGCGGAGCCTGTCGACGCGTACGGCGTCGGCACTTCGGTCGTCACCGGCTCCGGCGCGCCGACCGCCGGGATGGTCTACAAACTCGTGGACGTCGACGGTAAACCGGTCGCCAAGCGCAGCGCGCACAAGGAGTCCCGCGGCGGCCGGAAATCCGTGCTGCGGCGGCACCGCGACACCGGCACCGCCGTCGAAGAGGTGATCTGGACGGCCGCGGCGCCGTCCTCGCAGGTCCCGGAACAGGGACCGAACGACCACGAATTGCAGATTCCGCTGGTCCGGGACGGCCGGACGGTGAATGATTTGCCCACGCTGGACGACGCGCGCCAGCGGCTTCGCCGGGCCTTGGTGAGCCTGCCGTGGGAGGGCCTCAAGCTCTCGCACGGGGAGCCCGCCATCCCGACCGTATTCGTCTGATGAGAACTCAGGAGCAACACATGGGGACCGCCCTGATCGTGGTCGATGTGCAGAACGACTTCTGCGAAGGCGGGTCGCTCGGCCTGCCCGGTGGCGCAGCCGCCGCCGAAGCGATCTCCAAGCAGGCCGCCGAGGGCGGCTACGCGCACGTCGTCGCCACTCGCGACTACCACATCGACCCGGGCGACCACTTCAGCGAGACGCCGGACTTCAAGGACAGCTGGCCGCGTCACTGCGTCGCGGGCACCTCCGGCGCTTCGTTCCACCCGGCGCTCGACGTGGTCCCGATCAGCGAGGTCTTCTCCAAGGGCGAGTACACCGCCGCGTACTCGGGCTTCGAGGGCAACGCGCGGGACGGCAAGACGCTCGACGCCTGGCTGAAGGAGCACGACGTCACCGAGGTCGACGTCGTCGGCATCGCAGCCGACTTCTGCGTACGCGCCACCGCGCTCGACGCGGCGAAGGCGGGCTTCACCGTGCGTGTGCTGCTCGATCTCACTGTCGGCGGTTCGCAGCCGACGGTCGACGCCGCGCTCAAGGACTTCGACGAGGCGGGCGTGACCTACACCGGGAAGGCGCCGGTCCCGGCCGCATGATCCAGCACCACCTCCAGGACACCCTGATCGAAAACCGGCTCGTCGCGATCCTGCGGGCCGACAACGCGAACCGCTTCGCCGACGCCGCGACAGTGCTGCACGCGGCGGGCGTCCGGGTGCTCGAAGCGGCGTTGACCACGCCGGGCGCCCCGGAAGCCATCGCGGCCATCCGCAAGAAGCTCGGCGACGACGCGCACGTCGGCGCCGGGAGCGTCCGTGAACCGTCCGATGTGGACATCGCGGCGGACGCGGGCGCGACGTTCCTGGTCACGCCGACGGTGAACCCGCTGGTGCTGGAGCGCGCGCACGAGCGCGGGCTGCCGGTGGTCTGCGGCGCGCTGACCCCCACCGAGATCGACCAGGCCTGGCGCCTGGGCGCGGCCGCGGTGAAGGTGTTCCCGATCGCCGCCGTCGGCGGGATCGCCTACCTGCGGGCGATCCGGGCGCCGATGCCGGACATCCCGCTGGTGCCGACCGGCGGCGTCCACCTCGCCGACGTCGCGAAGTACCTCGAGTCGGGTTCGATCGCCGTCGCCGCCGCGACGCCGCTGCTGGGTGACTCGCTCACCTCCAGCGGGTCACTGGCGGACCTCGCGGCCAGGGCGAGCGAATTCGTCGCCGCGGCCGCGAAGTACGTCTCGCGCACTTAAGCCCCTCTCGCGTTTCGTCCTCTAGTTGCGGTCCTTGCGTGTGCAAGTACCGCAACTAGAGGACGAAACGCGTGGGTGTCAGCTCGAGTGTCAGGGCTTCTTCTTGCCGTATGGGTCGCAGCGCGCGGTCCCGAGGTAGATGTCGCCCTTCGCCGGTCCGCCGCCCTGCGGAAACAGCTTGATGTGCAGCATGTGCGTCACGAGGCTCCCGTCGGGCGGCGTCGGCGTGACGGTCTCGTTGACCGTGAGCGACGCCAGGGTCGTCCCGTCTTCGCCACCGGCGATGGTCAGCCGATAGTTCTGCGGGATGTTCTCCGGCAGGGTGAACCCGATGACGTCGCCGAACTCGATGTAGCCGAGGCTGCCGTCCTTGGTGGTGCTGCACTTCGCCATGAACGTGCGGACCTTGATCACCGGGCCGCCGAAGCGTTCGAGCAGGGTCGTCTCGAACCGCTGCCCGGACGCCTCGCCGACGGCCACCGCGCCGGTCCGGCCGCAGTTCGACTCACCGCCGCCGAACCGGGCGAAATCGCCGGTCGCCCCGCCCTGGGTCGTCCCGGTCAGCGGCCCGTCGACGTCGCACGGCGCCAGATCACCGGTGACGACGTGCTCGTCGCCGATCTCCACGTCGAGCGAGCCGACCGCCGCCGAAGCCGTCGCGGGCGCCGCTTCCGCCGTCGCCGTCGCGGTACCTCCCGCCACCAGTGCTCCGGTCAGCATGGTCACCGACAGCAGCCGCCCCGCCGTCCTGGGTTTCGTCATGGTTGGCAGCCTCCACCAAGTCCCTGACCGGTGCAGGGCCACGCCACCCGGACGGGTGGATCGGCGATGACCGTGAGGTGGCCGACATTCGGTCCGCGACCCGTCGTCTGGCGTTAACCTCGGTTCACATTTGTGTACTCATAGGAGGTCTGAGTGTCTTCGCTGTCTGTGGCCGACCGTCATGTCGTCCTCGCCGACCTCGTTCCCGGCGCACTGGTCCGTGACGCGATCCTGGTCGCCGGTGGCGCCGCGCTGACCGGCGCGGCCGCGCAGATCATGCTCCCGGTGCCCGGCTCGCCGGTGCCGATGACCGGCCAGACGTTCGCCGCCCTGCTGGTCGGCGCGGCGCTGGGCTGGAAGCGCGGCGCGCTGTCGATGGCGCTGTACCTCGCCGTCGGCGCGGCAGGCTTCGGCTGGTTCCAGGACG
This sequence comes from Amycolatopsis coloradensis, assembly GCF_001953865.1. Lineage (GTDB taxonomy): Bacteria > Actinomycetota > Actinomycetes > Mycobacteriales > Pseudonocardiaceae > Amycolatopsis > Amycolatopsis coloradensis. Next base: position 103,268 of record NZ_MQUQ01000010.1, on the reverse strand, counting down.
GCTCGTCCGGACTGTTCGGCGCCAGCGCCGGTTACATCGTCGGGTTCGTCTTCGCCGGCGCCTTGGTGGGCGCGCTCGCCGGCCGCGGCGGAGACCGCACACCGCTGCGCATGGCGGGAACAATGGTGCTGGGCAACCTTGTCATCTACTCGATCGGCGTGCCGTGGCTGATGGCCTCGGCCGGGTACAGCTTGTCGACCGGGCTGGCGTTGGGTGTCGTGCCGTTCCTCATCGGTGACGCGCTGAAGATCGCCGTCGCGGCGGCGCTGCTTCCGGGCACCTGGGCGCTGGTCTCACGCTTCCGCAAGGACGCGTGACCGGCCCTTTCACCGCTCCGGCGCGTGTTATGAAAGGTCCGTTCATAACAGATCTTGTTATGAACGGACCTTTCATAACACCGCGAGGCCGATCCTGACGGTGGCCCCGGCTATCGTCTTGACCCGTGCCAACCCGTGCTGATTTCCCCGGTGTCCTCGAACTCCTGACCCACGCGGTCGAGTCCGTGGGCGGTGCCGAGCGCGAGGGACAGGTGCGGATGGCGGACGCCGTCGGCCGCGCCATCCGCACCGGCGAGCACCTGGCCGTGCAGGCGGGCACCGGCACCGGGAAGTCGTTGGCCTATCTCGTTCCCGCGATCCGGCACGCGGTCGAGAAGGAGGCGACGGTCGTGGTCTCCACGGCCACCATCGCCCTGCAACGCCAGCTGGTCGACCGAGACCTCCCCCGGCTCGCGAAGGCGCTGAAGAAGCCCCTCGGCCGTGAACCCACCTTCGCGATCCTCAAGGGACGCCGGAACTACCTCTGCCTCCACCGGCTCGATTCCGGCGCCCCGGACGAGCCGGAGGACCAGCAGCTGTTCGACCCGTTCGCCGTCTCCCGGCTGGGCAAAGAGGTCACGCGGCTGCGGGAATGGTCGTCCGACACCGAGACCGGCGACCGTGACGAGCTGGTCCCCGGCGTCTCGGATCAGGCGTGGCGCCAGGTTTCCGTCACGGCCAAGGAATGCCTTGGCGCCTCACGCTGCCCCATCGGCACCGACTGCTTCGCGGAACGGTCCCGCGCCGAGGCGGGCAAGGCCGACGTCGTGGTCACCAACCACGCGCTGCTGGCGATCGACGCGCTGCAGGGCTACCAGGTGCTCCCCGATCACGACCTGGTGATCATCGACGAGGCGCACGACCTTGTCGACCGCGTGACGTCCGTGGCCACCGGCGAACTGACCAGCGGCATGGTCACCGCCGCCGCCCGGCGCTGCGGGAAACTGGTCGACGACGAGGTGGCCGACCAGCTGCTGGAGGCGAGCGACGGGCTGGCCCTGATCCTCGACGACCTGCCGTCGGGCCGCATGGACTCGCTGCCGCAGGCCCTCACCGGCGCGATCCCCGCCGTCCGCGACGCCGCGCACCGCTGCCTCACCGCGCTCGGCAAGGACCGGAAGGAAGAGGTCGACGAGGCCACCGCCCGCAAACTGGCGCGGTCGCTGCTCGAAGAGGTCCACGACACCGCGGTCCGGCTGCTCGAAGCCTTCGACGACGACAACGCGCATCAACGCGACGTCGTCTGGCTGACCGGAGACCGCTTCTCCACGAACCCGCGTCCGCCCGCGCTGAAGGTCGCTCCGCTGGGTGTCGCGGGCCTGCTGCGGGAGCGCGTCTTCAACCAGCACACGACCGTCCTCACCTCGGCGACGCTGACCCTGGGCGGCACTTTCGACACGATGGCCCGGCAATGGGGTCTGCCGCCCGGCGGGGCCAGGGTCGAGAAGGCACCCGGCGCGGCGACCGACAAGGCGGTCCCGGCCGACAGCGACGGCCCGAAGTGGACCGGGCTCGACGTCGGCTCCCCGTTCGACCACAAGCGCAACGGCATCCTCTACCTGGCCAAACATCTGCCGCCGCCGGGCCGGGACGGCCTACAGCCCTCGACGATGGACGAACTGGCCGAGCTGATCGAGGCCGCGGGCGGGCGCACGCTCGGCCTGTTCTCCTCGATGCGCGCGGCGAAGCAGGCCACCGAGGAGATGCGGGAACGGCTCGACGTGCCGATCCTCTGCCAGGGCGACGACTCCACCGGCCTGCTGGTGCAAAAGTTCTCCGAGGACGCGCGCACTTGTCTGTTCGGCACGCTGTCGCTGTGGCAGGGCGTCGACGTGCCCGGTCCGTCGCTCCAGCTCGTGGTGGTCGACCGCATCCCGTTCCCACGCCCGGACGACCCGGTCTCGTCCGCGCGGCAGCGAGCCGTGGAAGCCAGGGGCGGCAACGGTTTCCTCACCGTCGCGGCCACGCACGCCGCACTGCTGCTCGCACAGGGCACCGGACGGCTGCACCGCTCGGTCACCGACCGCGGCGTGGTGGCGATCCTGGACTCGCGGCTGGCCACGGCTCGCTACGGCGGATTCCTGCGCGCCTCACTGCCGCCGTTCTGGCCGACCATGGACCCGAAGGTCGCCCGCGACGCCTTGCGCCGCCTCGACGCCGCCGCCCCGGCCTGAGTGGTCTGGAACACGGCCGAGTACCGTAAACGGAACGCCGAAGACAGGGAGAGCCGGTTGTCCCACGAGTCGCCCAACGCACAATCCCGGACCGTCAGCGTCGATGACACCGGAGTGCGGCGCCAGCTCGCGGACGGAAGCGAGGAAGCCGTCACGTGGTCCGAGCTGTCCGCGGTGGTGGTCAGAGTGATCCCTGAAGGCCCGTGGAAAGAAGACGTTTTCTTCATGCTCGCCGGCGCCGACGGGAAGGGCACCGCGATCCCCAGCGGCGACCCCGCCGCCGACGCGCTGATCGAGCGGCTGCAGACGCTGCCCGGCTTCGACAACGAGAAGTTCATCGAGGCCATGACCACCGACGCCGACGAGGCGTACGTGGTCTGGAGCTCCGAAGGCCACGCCGCGAAGCACTAACGAAGTGTTATGAACGGTCCGTTCATAACAAAATTTGTTATGAACGGACCGTTCATAACATCCCCGGGCCCTACTCCACCGGGAAGCTCTCCGTGACCGGGATCCCCTTCTTCAGCGTCCGGCTCACCGTGCACAACCGCTCGATGGCGCGATCCACCGCCGCCGCGAGCGCCTCCCGGTCCTCAGCGGGCAGCGAAGACACGTCGACGTCGAAAGCCACGTGGACGCCGTCGAGTTCCGAAGCGCCTTCGCGCCTGTCCGCGGTCACGCCGACCCGGAACTTCGAGTCCTCCCCGATCCGCCGCGTGATGAGGTTCTCGGCGGTGACGGCTGAGCAGCCCGCCGCCGCGATCTGCAGCAGTTCGGCGGGCGAGAAGGCGCCCTCGGCGCCCTTGCGGCCGATCACGACCTCGGCGCCGCGTTCGTTGCGGCCGACGAAGCGGTGCTCGCCGTCGCGCTGGACTTCCAAAGACACGGGCTTCCCTTTCAGAGTGGTGGCAGCCTTGGCGCGATCTCCCTGGCGAGCCGTTCCGCCGCCGGGCACATCTCCGGCGGCTTCTTGACCTTGTCCGAGACGTAGATCTCCACCGTCTCGATCATGGCACGGCCGTTCCCGGTGAAGGTCCGGTGCGGGATCTCCGCCTGACAAGCGTCCCACTCGGGCGCGATCTCGACGAAGGCCTCCCGCGATCCGAGAGCGACCCGGGTGCCGTCCGCCTCGAACGGCGCCCACTCCCGCTCGAACCGGATCGTCACTTCCGTCTCACGATGGTTCCAGTAGCACTCCCAGTTGCCGAAGACCGGATCCGGCGCGGCCGGGCCACCGACGATCGCCCGCGGCAGCTCCCCGCCCAGCGCGCAGGCGTCGAGACTCCCGAGCGTTCCCGCGGCGAAGGGAACGGGACGCCGCTTGAGCGGTTCCCGGTTCAGCACGGCGGCCGCGTGCACGGCCACCGGGTCGACGTAGTCGCACAGATGGGCGTGCCAGTCCTGGATGTGCCGGGCGTGCACCCAGACCTGGTTCCCGTCCGGCAACGGGATGACCCGGCCGCACTTCTCTTCGGGTTCACCCGGCACTTCGCGCACGGTCAAGCGCCCCGGCGCCGGCCTCTCCAGCAACGGCGATTTCGGAATCGTCAGTTCGAGCCGGACGTCGACGATGTCGCCGTCGTCGGGGCTCACGCGCAGCAGGATTCCGCAGGCGTTGAAGTTGCCGTTGGCGGTGTCGAGTTCGGGGGTGCCGAACTGCTTCAGCACCGAGGGATCCACCAGCGCGCAGGGATCCGCCGTGCGCGGGTCGCCGACCGAATCGGCGGGGACCGGGGCGGCCGCGATCGACGCCGGTTCCTTTGTGGCGTAGACGAGGCCTCCCACCAGTACCAGTACCGCGGCGACGGCTCCGATCGCGACGGCGCGCCTGGTCACCCGGAAACGTCGTGACCGCGCCGGAACGTCGACGTCCGCGACTTCGGCCAGCAGCTCGGCGGCGCGGACGGCGTTCGGCCGCCCGGCGGGTTTGCGCCGCAGCAGCTCGGTCAGCACCGGCGCCAGCCGTCCAGCCTGGCGGATCGGTTCCAGGGTGTACGACGTCGCCCGCCGGAGCTGGACGAACGGTCCCGCGTTCGCGTCTCCCCACACCGACGTGCCTTCGACGGCGGCGAACAGCGTCGCACCCAGCGAGAACACGTCCGCCGCGGCACCCGCCTGCCGCCCCTCGGCCATCTCGGGCGCGACGTAGCCGGGAGTCCCGACGTCGAGGGCGCCCCCGGTGCGGGTCACCTCCGCCCACTGCGCGATGCCGAGGTCGGTGAGTTTGGCGGCTCCGCCCGCCGCCACCAGGACATTGCCCGGTTTGAGGTCGCGGTGGACCATGCCCTTCTCGTGCATCGCCGCGAGCGCCGCGGCGAGCTGGACGCCGATCTTCGCCACCTTGCCGGGCGGCAACGGACCGTCGGTTTCGAGGATGTCCGCGAGGCTGCGCGAAGGCAGGTACTCCATGACGAGCCAGCGCTCGTCACCGTCCATCACCGCGTCGAAGACGGTGACCACGTTCGGATGATGCAAGCCCGCGCCGATCCGCGCCTCACGCCGGATCTGGCCGTTGTCCCCCGCCTGCGAACGCTTCAGCGCGACAACCCGTCCGAGGTCCTGATCGGTGGCACGCCAGACCACGCCCATGCCTCCGGCGCCGATCCGCTCCTCCAAGCGGTAGCGCCCGGCGATCAGCCGGTCACCCATGCGGGGAGTATAAGAGGTTAAGCCCTTTGGGCTAGGACAGTGACCGTACCGGGATCAACCTCGGTGAATCCCGCGTCCCGGACCGCGACGACTCCGTCCCGGCGCCACGAGCCCTCGGGGTCCTCGACCGGGCACAGCGCCTTCCAGGTCGCGACCGGCGGGGTCCGCACCGAGCAGCGGAAACCGGCCTCGGCCCAGGCGGCGAGTCCGGGCTCGTCCAGCAGCGAGGCCAGGATCATCGTCGCGTGCCCGACCTGGGCGGCGCCCTTGCCGACGGTCATCGAGACCTCGGGGTTCAGCAGCAACCGCGGGACACCGGCCGGTGCGGCCCCCGGCTCGTCGGCCGGGAGTTCGCTCCCGGAGATCTGCAACCGCGAGACCTCTTTCGGCGTCTCGATCACGCGGCAGGGAAGCAAGGCCCGTGCCTCGGCGCCGTCGACCTCGACCGTGATGCCCGGCAACTCCTGGACCGCCTGCCAGTGCGCACCCCGCGCACGCCGGGCGACCTTGCGGATCCGGCCGTCGACCCAGGCCTTGAGCGGCTCGTGCCATTCGCCTTCGGGCAGGGCGCGCTCATCCAGGCAGACCGCGACGGCCGCCGCCGCGGAGGCTTCCAGCAAAGCGGTCCGGGACGGCGGTTCGGCGCGTTCCATCCGCAGGATGACCGGCATGGCGCGGACCTCGGCGGGATCCTCGTCCGAGGTGTCTTCCGTGGCCTCGGCGGGCAGGCCCAGCCAGTACGCGTAGCGCGCGGCCAGCGGCTCCAGCACGCTCATGGCCGGGACAGTTCGAGACCGTCGGCCGCGTCGGCGGCCTCGATCTCACCGCGCGTGACACCGAGCAGGAACAGCACGGCGTCGAGGTACGGATGCGAAAGCGCGGTGTCGGCCACCTCGCGCAGCGCGGGCTTGGCGTTGAAAGCGACACCCATCCCGGCGACCGACAGCATGTCGATGTCGTTCGCCCCGTCACCGACCGCGACACACTGCTGAAGCGAGATCTCATACTCCTCGGCGAACCGGCGCAGCGCGGTCGCCTTGCCCGCGCGGTCGACGATCTCCCCGACCACCCGGCCGGTGAGCTTGCCGTTGACCACTTCGAGTTCGTTCGCGGCGGCGAAGTCGAGGCCGAGATCGTCCACCAGCGACTGGATGATCCTGGTGAACCCGCCCGAAACGACTCCGCAGCGGAAGCCCATCCGCTTCAGCGTGCGGATGGTCGTGCGCGCACCCGCGGTGAGTTCGATGGACGCGGCGACCTCGTCCAGCACCGTCTCCGGAAGCCCTTCGAGTAGCGCGACACGGCGCTCCAGCGACTCACCGAAGTTCAGTTCCCCGCGCATCGCGGCCTCGGTGATCTCGCGGACCTGCGGTTCGACGCCGGCGTGCGCGCCGAGCATCTCGATGACCTCACCCTGGATGAGCGTGGAGTCGACGTCGAAGACGACCAGCCGCTTGGCCCGGCGGGCGAGCCCGGCCCGCTCGACCGAGATGTCGATCCCGGCCTCGACGGCGGCATCGGCCAGCGCGGTCCGCAACGCGGCGTCGGCCTCCGGCGTGTCCTGGGCGAGCGAGGTGTACAGCTCCAGCCCGGTGACCGGGTAGTCGGCGACACTGCGGATCGAGTCGATGTTGACGTCCAGCGCGGCCAGGCGGCGCGCGACGTCGGAGAACGCCCGCGCGGTCACCGGGCGGCCGAGCATCAGCAGGACGTGCGTCGAGTCCTTCTGGCCGCTGGCGAACGGGTCGGCGCCGATGGCCGAACCGATCTTCACCTCGACCTGCATGCCGACCGACGCCATCGCCTGCTCGACATACTCCTGGAGGCCTTCGGGGTCGCGGTACACCCCGGCGAGCACGCCGAGCACCAGCTGGCCTCTGATAACCACCTGCTCGACGTCGAGGACGTCGACGTCGTGGCGCGACAGCACGGCGAACAGCACCGAGGACACGCCCGGCTTGTCGGGGCCGGTGGTGGTGATGAGAACTGGTGTCTGCGTCACGGGGTCAGTCTCCCTCAGCCGACCACGAAAAGGCGCGTGCCTTGCCCCTGTGTGAGGCAAGGCACGCGCCGATTCCGCTTATCGGGTCACTTCTCGCTGGAGTTGTCCTCGGAGTGATCACCCGGCATGACCGCCTCGGTGAGCACCTGGGACGGCGCCCGGTGGGAGTTGACCTTCTGCTTCCCGAAGAAGCCGATCTCACCCTCCTTGTGGATGCGCTCCACCATATGCGGGTAGTGCAGCTCGAACGCCGGCCGCTCGGAACGGATCCGCGGCAGCTCGGTGAAGTTGTGCCGCGGCGGCGGGCAGGACGTCGCCCATTCGAGCGAGTTGCCGTAGCCCCACGGGTCGTCCACCGTGACGATCTCGCCGTACCGGTAGCTCTTGAAGACGTTCCAGATGAACGGCAGCGTCGACGCACCGAGGATGTACGCGCCGATCGTGGAGATCGTGTTCAGCGTGGTGAAGCCGTCGGATTGCAGGTAGTCCGCGTACCGCCGCGGCATACCTTCGGCGCCCAGCCAGTGCTGCACCAGGAACGTGGCGTGGAAGCCGATGAACGTGGTCCAGAAGTGCCACTTGCCGAGCTTCTCGTCCATCATGCGGCCGGTGATCTTCGGGAACCAGAAGTAGATCCCGGCGAACGTGGCGAACACGATCGTGCCGTAGAGCACGTAGTGGAAGTGCGCGACGACGAAGTAACTGTCCGACACGTGGAAGTCGATCGCCGGCGCGGCCAGCATGATGCCGGTCAGACCGCCGAAGAGGAACGTGACGATGAAGCCCATCGAGAAGATCATCGGCGTCTCGAAGGACAGCTGGCCCTTCCACATCGTGCCGATCCAGTTGAAGAACTTCACGCCGGTTGGGACCGCGATCAGGAAGGTCATGAAGGAGAAGAACGGCAGCAGCACGGCGCCGGTCGCGTACATGTGGTGCGCCCACACGGCCACCGACAGCGCGGCGATCGCCAGCGTCGCCCAGACCAGGCCCTTGTAGCCGAAGATCGGTTTGCGGCTGAAGACCGGGAAGATCTCCGACACGATCCCGAAGAACGGCAGGGCCACGATATAGACCTCTGGATGGCCGAAGAACCAGAACAGGTGCTGCCAGAGAATCACGCCGCCGTTCGCGGGGTCGAACACATGCGCCCCGAGATGCCGGTCCGCCAGCAGGCCCATCAGGGCCGCGGTCAAGATCGGGAACGCCAGCAGGATCAGGATGCTGGTGACCAGGATGTTCCAGGTGAAGATCGGCATCCGGTACATCGTCATACCGGGGGCGCGCAGGCAGACCACCGTGGTGATCATGTTGACGCCACCGAGGATGGTGCCGAGACCGGACACGACCAGACCGGAGATCCACAGGTCGGCGCCGACGCCGGGCGAGTGGATGGCGTCCGACAGCGGGGTGTAGGCGAACCAGCCGAAGTCGGCGGCGCCACCCGGGGTCAGGAAGCCGGACATCACGATCAGGCCGCCGAAGAGGTACAGCCAGTACGAGAACGCGTTCAGCCGCGGGAACGCGACGTCCGGCGAACCGATCTGGAGCGGCAGCACGAAGTTCGCGAATCCGAAGAGGATCGGCGTCGCGTACAGCAGCAGCATGATCGTGCCGTGCATCGTGAACAGCTGGTTGTACTGCTCCTGCGAAAGGAACTGCTGCCCGGGACGTGCCAGCTCGGAGCGGATCAGCATCGCCATCGCGCCGCCCACCATGAAGAAGGCGAACGACGTGACCAGGTACATGATGCCGATTTGCTTGTGGTCCGTCGTGCGGAACAACCGCAGCAGGTACGAACCCTTAACCGACTCGCGCGCGGGGTATGGGCGCGTGGCGATCGGCTTGGGGGCTACGGCCGTCACTCCTGCCTCCAACACTCAAACCTTGTGGTGGTCAATGTTCTGCCGTCGGCCGGGTTCGGGACCCATTTCGGCGGCTAATGGGGATCGTAGCCCTCACTACCCACTGTCGCGCGCACCGGCTGGCAAGATCGCGCCGTGACCGACGAACACACCCGGGCGGGAGTGGCCGCGGCGATCGCTGTCGGTGACCGGTACGGGCTGCCGACCGGGGATCCCGATGTCTTGCATTTCAAGTCGAACGTGCTGGTGAGACTGGGTCCGGTGGTGGCGCGAGCGCCGGGAACCACGCGCCTGGCCCGGACGTCCCCCGCGGACTGGCTCGCGTGCGACGTCGAGCTGTCGAGGCACCTCACGGAACGTGATGTGCTCGTCGTCTCACCGACCACGGATCCCCCGGCCGGACCGCATTTCGCCAAGGGGTTGCCGGTCACTCTCTGGCACTACACCCCCCATGAGCCGGGAGCCACCCTGCCGCCGCGGGAGGTGGCGTCTTCACTCGCGCGAGTGCACGCGGCGCTCGCGGACTACCCCGGTGAACTGCCCGAACTCGGACCCGTCGGTGAACTCCGGACGCTGCTCGACCGGCACGGGTCGTTCATGAACGGAGCGGCGCCGCGACTGTACGAAGAACTCGAAAGGGTCGTCGCGGCACTGCCTGACTCGCCTGTGCGGCCACTGCACGGGGACGCCCACCCGGGGAACGTCGTCGCGACGGCGGCCGGGCCGTGCTGGCTCGACTTCGAAGACACCTGGCGCGGGCCGCTCGGCTGGGATCTCGGCGTGCTCTACGCGGAAGCGGGTGCCGCGGCTCTTTCCGCGTACCCGGCGGACGTGGCGCCTTCGTCGCTGGAGCCGTTCATCGCGCTTCGGCGGTTGTTCGAGGTTCCCTGGCGGTTCGTGATCGCGCGGCGGTTCCCTTCGCGCCTCGGGGAGGCCGAGGCGGCACTGGAGCGCTACTTCTCCCGCAAGTAGTCCTCTAGTTGCGGGAGTCGGTAGTGCGAACCACCGCAACTAGAGGTCGACTACTTGCGGGCGGGCCCGGGGTCCTGAAGGCCACCTTGGGGCGTTGACCGTCTCAAGGTGGCCTTCGAGATCATCAAGCCCGGGCCGTTCTCCCGCAATTAGTCGACTACTTGCGGGCGGGGCGAACGCGAAGCCGGATGCGCCGGATGTGGCATTGGGTGCGTTGGGTGCACCCAATGCCACATTGGGTGCGCCGGGACAACGCGCGGGGGCTAGACCGAAGTCATGAGGAGCTGAGCCGCCACATCGGCCCCGTCGACCCGCACCTCACCACCGGCCTGACGCGCCCACTCCGCGACCTCCGGCCGCAGCACCTCCGCGAGCGCCGAGGTCAGCGACTCCGCCGTCGGTTCCCCGGTGATCGAGGTCCCCACCCCGAGGTCCCGGACGCGCTGCGCGAAGTAGGGCTGGTCGAACTTCTGCGGGACGAGCACCTGCGGGACCCCGGCCCTGGTCGCCGCCGTGGTCGTACCGGCACCACCGTGGTGCACGGCCGCCGCGACCCGCGGGAAGAGCGCCTGCTGGTTGACGTCCCCGATCGCGAGGCAGTCGGGTTCGTCGTCGATCAGCGCCAGTTCGGTCCAGCCGCGGAACACGATCGCCCGCCGCCCGTGCGCCCTCGCCGCCTCGATCATCGCCTTCGCGATCTCTTCCGGCGCGCGGATGCTCCCGAATCCGAAATAGACCGGCGGTTCCCCGTCGTCGAGGAACGCCTCCAGTTCCGGGGACAACGGGCTGTGGTCCGGCAGGATCCAGGCGCCGGTCTGGTGCACGTCCAGCGCGGACGGTTCCCGCCACGGCGCCAGCACCGGATCGGCGGCCAGCCACGGCCGCTCGGTGAAGATGTGCCCGCGGACGTCGTCGACCGGCGGCAGGCCCAGCAGTTTCCGCCGCGCGGCGAGCACGCCACCCCATTGCCCGTTCCACCGTTCCGCGTCGTCGGCCCACAAGGCCGGGATGGCGGCTTCGGGATCTTGGGGAGCCCATCCGGGGAAAACGGGTGGACGATGGTGCAGCGAAGGCAGCGTTATCGGGCAATAAGCGGTGAAGAAATAGGGAATTCCTTTCCGCTCCGCGACCGAATGGGCGGCGATGTTCAAAGCCATTCCCGCGACGACGGCGTCGCAGTCCTCGGCCACCTCCGGCATCGTCTCGAACTGGTTCACCACCATGGCCTCGGCCAGCTCACGGCGCCCTTCCGGCGTGGCCATCGCCTTGGTCATGCCGGAATCCGGTTTCGCGGTCGGCCGGAGCCCGGGCCCCAACGGGGCAAAGGAGATCCCGAGCCCTTCGGCCCATTCCCGGAAATCCGGCGGCGCGCAAAGCCGGACCTCCTGGCCAAGTTCCCGTAATCGCACCGCCAGCGCCACCAGTGGCTGCACCTCGCCCCTCGTCCCGATAGTGGACAGGAGTACACGCATGGGAATCCCCCTTCGGCAAAACGTGAAGGCACGAATTGTGGACCGGGAATGGGGGCTTGCCACAAGTCCCCCTGTCCGCTATACCTTCAAAGGGGCGAGGGAAACGTTTCTACGCGGGGTACCAGCCCAAGATCGCTTCGACGACTCCGGCCGGATCTTCCAGCGGCGTGAGATGTCCCGCCTCCGGCAGCACGACCAGTGTCGCGTCCGGCAACGTCTCCACCAGGGTGTTCGCCGCGTCCAACGGGGTCAGGCGGTCCTCTTCGCCGACCACGACCAGCGCTGGTACGTTCGCCGATCGCAGTGTCCCGGCCGAATCGGGCCGTGCCGCCATCGCGCGGGCCGCCCACGCGATCCCCGACGGTGGCTGCGTCGTGATCAGTTCGCGAAGCCGTTCGGACACCTCGGGGGCGGCCTTCTCGGCGAGCAGTCCTGGCGTGAGGGTTTCGGGCAGCCATCCGGTGCCTTCCACTTCGACCCGCGCCGCGAGGTCGTGCCTGGTTTGCGCGGCTTCGGGAGTGTCGGCCGTCGCCTTGGTGTCGATGAACACGAGACCGCCCACGCGTTCCGGTGCGACGCGCAGCACCGCCATCGTCAGGTAGCCGCCCATCGAGCAGCCGCCGAGGACCACCTTGTCGAGTTCGAGCCGGTCGAGCAGCGCCACGACGTCGCGGGCGGCGTCGTCCAGGTCGGGCTCCCGGTCGGTTTCCGGCAGCGGGCTGCGGCCGAGACCGCGCTGGTCGGGGGTGATCAACCGAAGGCGTTCCGAAAGCGGCGCGCGCACCGGGTCCCACATGCGGGCGTCGACGGGGAAGGCGTGCAGCAGTACCAGCGGGAGATCCGTCATGGCGACAATTCTGTCGTACCCCGGGTCTACCGTCGGAGCCGTGCTGACAGAGATCAAGACGGAGAGGCTGCTGCTGCGGCCGCTGCACGAGGCGGATCGCGAGAACATCGTCGCACTGCAGGCCGATACGGAGACGAACAAGTTCAACGTCGTGCCGCACACCGTCGAAGGTTCGCGCGAACTCTTCGACGTCTGGATGAAGCAATGGGCCGAGCATGGTTTCGGCTACGTGACGGTGTCCGCTTTGGACGATCCGGACGTGATCGCCGGCTTCGGCGGCGTCCGGTATCACGAATGGAACGGCGAGCGCGTGCTGAACCTCGCGTACCGCTTCTGGCCGTTCGCCTGGGGCAAAGGCTATGCGACGGAGATGGCGGCCGCCGTCGTCGACTGGGCGGAGCGGGAGATCCCGGACGTCCCGGTGATCGCGAACATCATGGAGTCCAACAAACCGTCGATCCGGGTCGCCGAGCGGCTCGGTTTCAGGATCCACACGAAGGAGGAGTTCGAGGGAGCGCCTTCACTGCACCTGCGGCGCTGAGTCGTGCCGGATCACCAGCGGCCGGGGCGGCGCCGGGACCGCGCGTCCCAGCACGCCTTGTGCCAATGGCGTCGGTCGGCGACCCCGCCGGTGTCGTCGGCGGGCCAGACGACCAGATGCGGGGTCCCCGGCCGGATCTCGTGGTCACAGCCGGGGCAGCGGTAGTCCTTGGTGGCTTGCGCGCCGGGCACGGTCCGGACCAGCCATTCGCCGTCCGTGGCCGATTCGGAGCGCGCCCAGCCGGTCGACGCGCCGAGGTCTGGGCGTCCACCGCGTTCGGGCCGGTTACGTCGAGGCACGCGGAAACGGTAACCGTGTCCCTTCTGAGCGCGCCGATCGAGCCGTGAGAGGGGCGCTCCGGTGAAGTCTCGCGGACACGGGACAACGCCTCACGCGCAAAGCCACGCCGTGGTTCCAGTCCTCGCTCAACCGCCGAAGTAGGCGCCCGGTGTCACACCGACGGCCCGGCGGAAGGCGACGACGAACGCGCTCGGCGAGGAGTAGCCGATCCGGCGGGAGACCGCGGTCAGCGGCATGCCCTCGGCCAGCAGCGGCAGCGACGCGCGCAACCGGGCCTGCACCCGCCACGCGCCGAACGTCGTCCGGCACTCGGTGAGGAACAGCCGCGCGAGCGTGCGTTCGCTCGCGCCCGCGCCGTGCGCGAAGTCCGCGAGGCCACGCCGGTCCGCCGGATCGGCGATCACCGCACGCGCGACGGCCAGCGCGCGCCCGTCGGAGGGCATCGGCACGCTGATCGGCACGACGTCCACCGGTTCGAGCAGGTCGAAGACGACGGCTTCGGCGCGGCGGCGGGCGCCGTCGTCGAGCTCGGCCGAGCCCAAATGTTCCAGCAGCTCCCGCAGGAGCGGCCGGACGGCGACGAGCGTCGGCACGGCCCAGCGAACAGGACACCGGTCCTGAGCCGCGTAGACACCCCGCAACACGGTCTGCGCGGTGGCGCCGGTCCGGTGGACGACTCCGGCCGGGATCCACAACGCCCTCGTCGGCGGGAGCACCCAGTGCTGCTCGCCGACGTTCACGCTCAGAATCCCCCGCGCCGCCCACGCGAGCTGGTGACCGTCGTGCTCGTGCCACGGCAACCAGGTGCCCGCGGGCAGGTCCATTTCGCCGAGCACCATCGCCGTCGCCATCGGGGGAAGGAGTCCGATATTCGACATCACTTGGCAGCCTATCGCCTACCGGTCACGGCTAGCTTCGGATTCATGCCGATGAACCTGGTGCACCGCAAACTCTGCAGTTCCGCGCTGTGGGCTAAGGCCGTCGCCGCCGAGATGCCGCGCAACGTCGCCGGTTTCGATCTCGGCGACTCCGTACTGGAGATCGGCCCCGGCTACGGCGCGACCACCCGGGCCCTGGCCGGGCTCGTCCCCCGGCTCACCTCCCTCGAAATCGACGAAGCGTCGGTGGATCTCCTCAAGCGGGAGTTCGACGGCCGGGTGCGGATCGTCCATGGTGACGGCGCGGCGATGCCCTTCGAGGACGGCGGATTCTCGGCGGTCGTCTGCTTCACGATGCTGCACCACGTGCCGACGACGGGGTTGCAGGACGCGATCTTCGCCGAGGCGTTCCGGGTGCTCCGCTCCGGCGGTCTCCTGCGGGCGATGGACAGCCTGGCGAGCGCGCCGTTCCGGCTCCTCCACCTCGGCGACACGATGAACGCGCTCGACCCGGTTTCGGTCTGGCCCCGGCTCCAGGACGCCGGATTCACCGACATCAAGGTCGACCACGTCCCGAAACGCTCCATCAGTTTCTCGGCCAGGAAGCCGGACTGACGCGTTTCGTCCTCTAGTTGCGGTAGTTGCGCACCGCAAGGACCGCAACCAGAGGACGAAACGCGGCTTAACCGCGCGCGAGGACCAGCGGGATGAGTTGTTCGGCCGGGGTCAGCGAGCCGTGCTGACCGACCATCGAGGACTCGACGGCCTCGGCCAGTTCCCGCACGAGACCGAAACGCCCCTTCGCCGCCACGACGACGTCGCCGATGCGCGGCCGGACCCGGTCGGCGACCGGCCCGAACCAGCCCGCCTCGACGGCCTCCTCGCGCGAGGTGATCCACGCCCGGTCGCCGATCACCTCACGCCAGGCCGCCAGCACGTCGGCCTCCGCCCCCGGTTCGCTGTAGACGTGCCGGGCCCGGACCTCGCCCCCGATGGCCCGGACCCCGCCGAGCAGCGCGGGCGTCTCGTCGATGTCGAGCGCGCCCTCGACGGTCACCATGCCGTGGTCGGCCACGACCGCGAGGAGCGCACCGGACGGCAGACCGTCCACAACGGACTCGACCAGCTTGTCGACGTGCCGCAGTTGCATCCGCCACGGAGACGAACCCGGTCCGTAGATGTGGCCCAGCATGTCGAGTTCGCTGTGATAGCCCCAGCAGAACGCCGGACGTGCCTGGAGACAGTTCAGGACGCGGGCGGCGAGGTCGCCGAGCGCGTGGACGCCCACGTAGCGGGCGCCGGACTGCGTGGCGCGGGTGAGCGCGGTGTCCGCGAACTTCGCCGACGAGACCACGCTGGTCGTGATCCCGGCGGCCGCCGCGCGCTCGAACGTCGTCGGCAGGGGCTGGACCTCGCGCGGCGGCAGCGCGCCGCGGAGATCGCCGCCGTCCACGTGACTGGCCCAACGCAAGGCGTTCATGACGCCCGCCCCGGGGACTTCGAAGCTGTAGCCGACCAGGCCGTGCTCCCCCGAGGCCAGCCCGGTGCCGATCGCGCCGAGCCCGGCCGCGGTCGTGGCCGGGAAACCGACCCGCAGCGGCGACTTCGCCAGTTGAGTGAGCACAGGCGCGTCTGCGGCATGCTCGGCCAGCAGTTCCCAGCCGAGACCGTCGATGAGCAGGACACAGGCGCTGGACGCCTCGGCGAGGTTCAGTGAGTTAGCGAACCCGGCGGCGCCGAGGGCGGAGAGGACGGACGGGACGACTTGGCCGAGGTGCGGCACACGCGCCGCGACAGGCAGTTCCACCCGGCCAGCTTGCCATCCCGCGAGAGGAAAGGAGATGAGAAGATGAGCGCATGCCGACTTACGCCTACCGCTGCCGCGAGTGCACCGAAACCTTCGAACTGCTCCGGCCGATGAGCGAGTCCGGCGCGCCCGCGCCGTGCCCCGAAGGCCACCAGGACACCGTCAAGCTGCTGACGACCGTCGCGCTGACCGGTTCGGCTTCCGGTCCGGCCCCCGTCCCATCGGGCGGAGGCGGTTGCTGCGGAGGCGGCTGTTGCGGCTGACCCACTCGTTCGGGTGGCCTAACGTGTGCTCGCCCGAATGGCGGGTATTCCCGTCCCACCAGCCTGGAACCTCCAGTGGTGGAAGGGAGAACGTCCAGTGGCCACATCAGCACTGGCGGCCGTCGATTTCGGTCAAGGCGTGTCGAGCGCCTGGAGTTCGGTCGCCACCTTCGTCCCGAAACTACTCGCGTTCCTGGTCATCCTGTTCATCGGCTGGCTGATCGCGAAAGCGCTCGCCAAAGCCGTGAGCATGGTGCTCGAGAAGGTCGGATTCAACCGGCTCCTCGAACGCGGGGGCTTCAAACAGATGCTCGCGCGAAGCCAGTTCGACGCGTCGGACATCATCAGCAAGATCGTCTACTACGCGATCCTGCTGATCGCCCTGCAGTTCGCGTTCGGCGTGTTCGGCCCGAACCCGGTGAGTTCACTGCTCAACGAGATCGTCGCCTGGCTGCCGCGCGCCATCGTCGCGATCATCATCGTGGTGATCGCCGGCGCGATCGCCAAGGCGGTCAAGGACCTGGTCGCCAACGCCCTCGCCGGAGTTTCCTACGGCAAGGTGCTCGCCACCATCGCCTCGGTGTTCATCTGGGGTCTCGGTGTGATCGCCGCGCTGAACCAGATCGGCGTGGCCACCGCGGTCACGCTGCCGGTGCTGATCACCGTGCTCGCCACGGTCGGCGGCATCGCCGTCGTCGGTGTCGGCGGTGGTCTCATCAAGCCGATGCAGCAGCGCTGGGACACCTGGCTCGGCCGGGCCGAGTCGGAGATCCCCGCCGCGAAGGCACAGGCCGAGGCCTACCAGCGCGGTCGCGAAGACGCAGGCCGCTCGGGTGACGTGCCGACCGAGCGCACGACGGTCGACCAGCCGGTGTCCGCCGGGCACCACGCCGCCGACCCGAACCGGACGGGTCAGCAGCCGACGCAGCACCAGCAGTTCCCGCCCAGCCAGGGTCAGGTGTCCCAGCACCAGGATCCCGGCCAGCGGTCCCCCGGTGGAAACATGCCCCCTCCGCCGGAGTACCGCTGACCTTCCCCAGGAGCGGGTGGGGCGTCCGGCCGCCCTACCCGCTCCCGGTCGGCCGGTCGTCGATCGTGACGGCCAGCGAACACACGCCGACCAGCCGCGCGGTGATCCAGTCACTGGTGGTCCAAGCGGACAGATCGGCCGGGGCACGGAACGTCCAGCCCGTGGTTTTCGCCTCGTCCAGCAGCCCTCGCGTGTAGCCGGCCAGCAGGACGACCCCGGCGACCGCCGCCGAGCCTTCGACCCCCGCCGCGAGGATGTCCCGCACCGCGGCGGAGTGCTGATCGAAGACGGCCGACAGCCCGGGTACGGCCGCCGCCGCCGCGAGCCCGGCGACACCGATCTGCTGGTGCAGCCGGGAAAGCGTGCTACGAGCCGAAGATTCCACCCAGGACGAGACCAGATCTTTCACCCGACCAGGTTAGCCAGGGCGGACGATTTGTCGACATCTTGGTGATGGCGATCGCAGAACTCAGCAAGCCTTGAGTGCCTGATCCAGGTCATGCCAGAGGTCCTCGACGTCCTCCAGCCCCACCGACATGCGGATCAGCCGGTCGGTGACGCCCGCTCCGTGCCGGTCGTCCTCGGCGACGATCCGGTGGCTGATCGAGGCGGGATGCTGGATGAGCGAGTCCACGCTGCCGAGGCTGACGGCCGGGGTGATCAACCGGACCGCGCCGATGAGCGCGTGCGGATCGCCTTCGACCTCGAACGCGATGAGCGGCCCACCGACGCTCGGGTAGTGCACCGCGCTGACGTTCGAATGCGAACGAAGCCGCTCGACGAGTTCGGCGGCCGTCGCGGACGCGGCGCTGACGCGCAGCGGGAGCGTCGAAAGGCCGCGAAGCAGCATGTACCCGGCTAGCGGGTGCAGCACGCCTCCGGTGGCGAAGCGGATCTGCCGGAGCATCCCGGCGTCCTCGGCGCTGCAAGCGACCACACCACCCATGACGTCGCCGTGGCCGCCGAGGAATTTGGTCGCACTGTGCAGGACGAACCGGGCTCCGTGCCGTCCGGGACGCTGGAGCACAGGAGTCGCGAAGGTGTTGTCGACCAGCACCGGCACATCGCCCGCGGCACGCACGATCTCGGCGATGTCGACCTCACGCAGGGTCGGGTTCGCGGGCGTTTCGAGCAGCACCAGTCCGGTGTCGGGACGCACCGCGGAGGCGAGTCCCGCCGGATCGGCCCAGGTCACCTCGGTGCCGAGCAGACCGGACGTGAGCATGTGGTCGGTGCAGCCGTAGACCGGCCGGACGGCGACGACGTGCCGCTTGCCCCGCGCGACGGCGGCGAGCAGCGAAGCCGACACCGCGGCCATGCCGGTGGCGAACGCGACGGCGTCTTCGAAGCCTTCGAGTTCGGCCAGCGCCTTCTCGAATCGTTCGACGGTCGGATTGCTCAGCCGCCCGTAGACGGGGAGCCCGGACAGCGAGCCCGTAGCGGCGAACTCGTCGATGCGGCCCGCCTCCTCGACGCTGTCCCGCGACGGGTAGGTCGTGGACAGGTCGAGCGGAGCGGCGTGGACGCCGAGGTCCGTGAGGTCGTCACGGCCGGCGTGGACGGCTCGGGTGCGCAGCGTTGCGGTCATACCGAGATGGTGCGGTTTTCTCCGGATCGGAAGCAATATCCTCGGATATCATTCGCCAATGTCGGATTCTGTCGAACTGAGCACGGTCGACTTGCGGATTCTGCGGCTGCTCCAGAACGACGCCCGGATCTCGAACAAGGATCTGGCGGCCGAAGCCGGCATCGCGCCCTCGACCTGCCTCGACCGCGTCAACCGGCTTCGTGAGCTCGGGGTGATCATCGGACAACGCGCGGAGGTGGACGCCGCCAAACTCGGCCGTCCGCTCGAAGCGCTCCTGTTCGTCCAGGTCCGCCCGCACCGGCGGACGCTGGTGGACTCGTTCGTCGAGCATCTGCTGGCACTGCCCGAGGTCCGCGCCGTCTACCACCTGACCGGACCGGACGACTTCCTCGCGCACGTCGCCACCGCTTCGGCGACCGAACTGCAACGCCTGGTGCTCGACGAGCTGACCGCCCGCGACGAGATCGCCCGGGTGCACACGAACCTCGTCTTCCAGCACTGGAGCGGGGGACCTTTGCTACCGCCCGCCTAGGCCGCACTCGCAGATCAGTGCTCGGTACAGGTGATCGAGAGTGACGTTTTCGGGTGAGAGGTAAGGGTGTTCTAGGTACCTACGGCGGCTGGGCCGGGACCCGCGGTCCGTGAAGGACTCCTTGAGAGACCTGGGCCCTCAAGGAGTCCTTCACGGACCCGAACAGGCGCCGGTACCGAGAGGATCGGGGGTACCGACACGTCACCTGTGCCCCACTGGTCACTGCGGATGAGGGACAGCGAATCGAGGGACACGGCTTGGTGGCACGGGACCGCTAGTCGATCCGGACCTTGAACGGATGCGCGACGTCGGCGGGGCACGTGAAGACGTTCAGCACCCCCTTCCGGGTGAACGACCAGCCTGCCGGTTCCGCTTCGGCGACCTCGCACCCGCAGCCGACCTCGTGCTCCTCCGTGGCCAGCGCGATCGTCTGCCGCAGCTCGGCGCCGCATTCCCGGCAGCCCAGCTCGTGACGAGCGGTCGCGTGCCAGGCGGTCCAGCCGCCGATCTTCGAGTACTGGTCCAGCTCCGGCCAGCCCTCCGGGTCGTCCTGCGCGCCCTCGGGGATACCGAGCGCGGCGCGGGTTTCCGGCGGGAAGTCGCAGAGACGGGGCAGTTCGTCGATCGAGCACGGTTCGAACACGCAGGGCACCGGCAGAAGAGCGGCGTCGGCGTCCTCGGGCACGGGCGGCGGGTCCGAGATGTCCTCGACTTCGCCGGAATCACGCCACACCAGCCGGAGCGCGGGCCCTTGGTGATGCGGGCTGTTGTGCTCCATCGGGCAGAACAGGATCTGCAGGACGTCGGTGCCCTCCGGGAAGGGCAGTTCGGGGAAGTCGCCACGGAAGAACTGCGCGGCACCGACCATCGCCGGAACCGGCTCGTCGAGCGGATGCCCGCCCGCCCACGCGTCGTCGGACGCGTCCGGGTCCGGCGGCCAGGTCACCGGGCATTCCGGCCACGGTTCGTCCGACGGCCAGAGCAGCGGGCCGCCCAGATGGCTTTCGTCCGGACGGGGGTCGCCTTGCGCGGGATGCAGGCGGATGGCCGTCCGGACCAGGTCGTTCAAGCCGGGGATCGGCACCCCGTCGTATGTCAGCTGGCGCACTCCGGCGAGCTTAGAGGTCCGGCAGGGGATCTTCAGGTTTTGCCGCGTCACGCATTATTTCCGCGTCGGCGGCGTGGACGACCGAGACGTACTCGTCGTCGAGCTCGTAGACGATGCCGCAGAACTTGAACCACGGGGTGGTCGCCGTGTCCACCGGCCCGATCCGCTGGTCGCGCAGGGTTGTCGAGATGACCCGCTTCGGCGTCGTCCTGCTCCAGTGCCCAGTCGACAGCACCGTGATCGTCTTGCGGGTGACCGCGATGAACACGCTGGGATTGGCGCTGCCGAAGATGTCGGCTGGGAACACGTACTGGAGGTCGTCGTCCGGATCGAGAAACTCCTTGATCCGCCTCCTGACCCCCGAGGAAACCGGCATGCGATCCAAGTTACCGGCCGCCGGCGCGAGTGGTCGCCCACTCGCGCCAACGCGCCCTACTTGGCCGAGTAGTCCTTGAAACCCTTCCCCGTCTTCCGGCCCAGCCGTCCGGCGGTCACGAGGTGCTCCAGCAGCGGCGCGGGCGCGAAGCCCTCTTCGCGGAACTCGTTGAACAGGGTCCGCTGGATCGCCAGCGAAACGTCCAGCCCGACGACGTCGAGCAGCTCGAACGGGCCCATCGGCAGCCCACAGCCGACCTTCATCGCCGTGTCGATGTCGTCGGCCTCCGCGTAGTGCGCTTCGAGCATCTTCACCGCGTCGTTGAGGTACGGGAACAGCAGCGCGTTGACGATGAACCCGGCCCGGTCGCCGCAGTGGACCGGGTGCTTGCCCACCCCCGCGCAGACGGCGTCCACGGTCGCGAGCACGTCGGGCGCGGTCGCGATGGTCGAGACGACCTCCACCAGCTTCATCACCGGCGCCGGGTTGAAGAAGTGCACGCCGACCACGTCCGACGGCCGCGAGGTGGCGGCCGCGCATTCGATCACCGGCAGCGAGGACGTGGTCGTCGCCAGCACCGCGCCGGGTTTCACGACGTCATCGAGAGCGGCGAAAACGGCCTGCTTCACGGCCAGATCCTCGGCGACGGCCTCGATGACGAAGTCGACGTCGGCCAGTTCCTCGAACTCCACGGCCGGTGAGATCCGGCCGAGCGCGGCGCCGGCGTCCTCTTCGGAGAGTTTGCCCTTGACGACGGCCTTGTCCAGCGACTTCTTCACCCGGGCGACCGACGCCGCGGCCTTTTCCGCGCTCCGCGCCCGGAGGATGACCTCGTAACCCCGTTTCGCGAACACCTCGACGATGCCGGTCGCCATGGTCCCGGTTCCGACGACGCCGACCTTGCGCACCTCGCGCGGCGCCATCGTGTCCACAGTGGACGCCGTGACCGCGTCGGTCACTGTCGGCGAATCGGGCTCGTCGTAGGTGTAGAACCCTTGTCCGGTCTTCCGGCCGAGCAGTCCGGCGGTGATCATCTGCTTCAGCAACGGCGCCGGCGCGTGGAGCCGGTTACGCGACTGGTGGTACATCGTGTCGAGGATCTCGTACGCGGTGTCGAGCCCGATGAGGTCGAGCAAAGCCAAGGGCCCCATGGGATATCCGCAGCCGAACCGCATCGCCGCGTCGAGATCCTCGCGGGTGGCGTAGCGCTGCTCGTACATCCGCACGGCGTGGTTGAGATAGCCGAACAGCAACGCGTTCGCGATGAACCCGGCGCGGTCGCCGATCACCACCGGGGTCTTGCCGAGGCGTTCGGCGAACGCGACGACGTCGGTGACGACCTCGGGTTCGGTGACGACGGTGCGGACGATCTCGACCAGTTTGAGGATCGGCGCCGGGTTGAAGAAGTGCATCCCGACGACCTTGCCCGGCCGCCCGGTGTGCACGCCGATCTCGGTGATCGACAGCGAGGAGGTGTTGGACACGAAGATCGTGTCCGCGCCGGTGATCTTGTCCAGCGCCGCGAACACGTCGAATTTGGCTTCGAGGTTCTCCGGGATCGCCTCGATCACCAGATCCACATCGGACAGTTCGGTCAGCGACGTGGTGTACCGGATCCGGCCGAGCAACGCGGTCCGGCCGTCCGCGTCGAGTTTGCCACCGGACACCGCCCGTTCGGACGAATGTTCCAGATGACCCCGGCCCCGGCTGACGCCGTCGTCGTCGATCTCCACCGCGACCACGGAGACGCCGCTCCGCGCGAGCACCTCGGCGATCCCGGCACCCATGGTGCCGAGACCGATGACTCCCACACTCGAGATTTCCCGCGCCACAACCGGCCTCCGGAGGTTACTCGCTGGTAGTTTTCTCCGATCGTGCCATGCCGGGTCGCGGAAAGCAGCGGCTGTCACCCTCCGGATCGAGACAGTCCCTGGTCAGCCCCGAGTACATGAAGGACCCCTTCCTGTACCTGGGCGCAAGGAAGGGGTCCTTCATGTACTTCAGGCTTCACTCGCCGAAGTTCTGCTCGACCAGGTCCTTGACCTTGGCGAGCGCCTCGTTGGCCTGCGCACCCCGCGCGCGGACCTCGATCCGGTCACCCTGACGGGCGCCGAGAGCCATCAGCGCGAGCACGCTGTTGGCGTCCGCGGTCTCCTCGCCGAGCCGCACGGTGACCTCCGCGTCCAGCCCAGCGATGCTCCGGACCAGGACCGCGGCGGGCCGCGCGTGCAGCCCGACGTCGTTGCGCAGCGTGAGTTCGACACCGCTCTCGCCGTCTCGCGCGCCGCTGTCGATCGTCAGGTCCGGCGGGGCACCCGCCGAGGCGGCGGCTCCGGCGACGGCCTGGCGATCCGCCCCGCCCTGTGCCGCGACGGCGGCGGCGATCGCGCCCTCGACGAGCGGTGCGTCCACGACGACTGCGGCCGACGGGTCGGCGAGCGATTCGACGGCGAGGTCCGCGGTCATCTGCGCGCTGCCGAGGTCGTACAGCAGGACGACGCCCGCCCCCGAATCGGCGCGCTGGGTCGCGGCGACGACCTCGTCGTAATCCGTTCCGATCCCGCCTTCGGACAGTCCTCCGGCCGCCACGATGGTGACGTCCGGTGCCATCTGCGCGGCGAGTTCGGCGAGCCCTTCGGCGAGTTTGGCGCTGTGGGAGACGAGCACGATTCCGACGCTCACCGGGCCGCCTCCGCGAACGCGCGCAGCACCAGCGCCGTCGAACGGGCCCCTGGGTCGAGATGCCCCTTCGCGCGCTCGCCGAGGTAGGACGCGCGACCCTTGCGCGGCACGAGGTCCACAGTGGACTCGGCGCCCTTGTCCGCGGCGTCCGCCGCGGCGGTCAGGATGGCCGCGATGTCCGAACCGGCCGCCTCTTCGGCGGCGGATACCGCGGGAATGAGCGCGTCGACCATGGTCGCGTCTCCTCCGACGGCCTTGCCGCGCGCCTGCACCCCTTCGAGTGCCGCGCGCAAGGCTTCGACGAGCAACGGGCCGTCCACCTCCGCGGCGTCACCCAGCTTGACCGACGCGCGCAGGAAAGCCGTGCCGTACAACGGCCCCGCCGCCCCGCCCACCTTCGAGATCAACGTCGTGGCGGCGAGTTTCATCACCGCGGCGGGGGTTTCGGGTGTCTTGGGGGCCAGAGCGTCCAAAGCGGACACGATGGCGGCGAAACCCCTGTCCATGTTCTCACCGTGGTCGGCGTCGCCGATCGCACGGTCGAGGTCGATCAGCTCGCCGCGATGTCCGGCGATCACCGCGGCCGCCGCCCGCAAGGCGGCGGCGAGCGTCTCGGCGGTGCAGGCCATCAGACTCCCCACCTCAGGGCCGGGGTGTTCACCGGCGCGTCCCACAACTCGGTCAGCTCGTCGTCCAGTTTCAGCAACGTCAGGCTCATCCCCTGCATCTCGAGGCTGGTGATGTACGGCCCCACCAGGCGCCGTTCGACCACGATCCCACGCTCGGCCAGCAGCCGCTCGGCGATGCCGTGTGCCAGGTACAGCTCGACCAGCGGGGTGCCGCCCATCGAGTTCGTGAACAGCAGGACCTTGTCGCCTTCGCCGAAAGGTAGATCCGTCACCAGCGCCTCGACCATCCGCGCGACGAGTTCGTCGGCGGACAGGGCCGGTGTCCTTGCGATTCCGGGTTCGCCGTGGATCCCGATGCCGAACTCGATCTCGTCGTCGGCGAGGTCGAAACTCGGCTCCCCCGCGTGCGGCACGGTCGGCGCGGTGAGCGCGACGCCGATCGAGCGGACCTGGCCGATCACCTTGCGCGCCAAGGCTTCCACCGCGTCGAGGGGGTCTCCGCGGTCGGCGGCGGCGCCGGTGATCTTCTCCAGCAGCACCGTGCCGCCGACCCCGCGGCGACCGGCGGTGTACGTGGAGTCCTTGACCGCGACGTCGTCGTCGATCACGACACTGCGCACGTCCAGCCCCTCGGCGGCGGCGAGTTCCGCGGCGGTCTCGAAGTTGAGCACGTCGCCGGTGTAGTTCTTCACGATCAGCAGCGCGCCCGCGTCGCCGGTGGTGGCCTTGACCGCGGCCTCGACGGCGTCCGGCGTCGGCGAGGTGAACACCGCGCCCGGCACGGCGGCCGCCAGCATGCCCTGCCCGACGAAGCCTCCGTGCAGGGGTTCGTGGCCGGATCCACCGCCGGAGATCACGGCGACCTTGCCCGCCACGGGCGCGTCCACGCGCACCACGATCGCCGGATCGTCCTCCACGCGCAGAACGTCCGCGTGCGCGACGGCGAGCCCGCGCAGGGATTCCGCGACCACCGTCTTCGGGTCGTTGATGATCTTCTTCATGGCGGTCTCCGACACGTCGGCGGGTGGGATGTCCCCTTCCTACCTCGCCCGGCCGGATGCCGCCAGCGTCAGGGCTTCGGGAGCTTCGAGATCACCGATTCGGCGATCTTGGCCGCCTTCTCACAGGACGCGACTTCGTCCTTCTTCTCGTCGTAGTTCTTGTAGATCACACTGACGAGCTCGACGTCGTCGTCGACCCACGGCTTGTGCTGCCACTCGATTTTGCACTCGGCGTCGTTGCCACTTCCGACCTTCTGGAAGGCGGTGACGCCGTCGATCTCGACCTTTTTGGTCCCGTCGCGTTCCTGCGGCGGGAGGCCGGGGCGGAAGCCGATCGAGATCCGCGGGTTGGAACCCGGCGTCCAGTCGCACGAGTGGAAGCTCGACAGTGAGGTCGCGCCGTGCGGCACCACCTCGCCGAGGACGGCGGCGTCGGCGGCGGTGCACGGGTCGACCGCGGTGAGCGTGCCCGCGCTGGAGGGGAACTTCGCGGGGGACTCGTGCAGGCTCTTCACGGCCTTCGCCGCCACCGCACGGGCAGCCGTGCAGGGGTCGCCGCCGTCGTAGGTGACCGAGAAGTTCATGCCGCGCTCGGGCTGGCGCAGCGTCAAGACACCGACGTCGCAGCTCTTGCCGTCCTTGGCCTTCCGCTCCACCTGCGGCAGGCCCTCCACCGCCGTGACCACGGCACCACCGGTGTTGGTCAAGTAGGTCGACGCGCCGATGTCGACACTGACGGAAAGCTTCTTGCCACCGGCGTCGACGACCTTCGTCCGGCAGGTACCGAACGAGACGGACCCCGGCACCGGGTCCTCCGGGGTGCCGAGACTGCTCAGCACGTCCTTGTTCACCAGCGGGCACGGGTCGATCGTGCGCATCACCGCGGGGGTGACGGCCGGGTCGTTGATCGCCCCGCTCGGCACCTCTCCGCCACTGCCTCCTTCGGCGGCGACGGTGGTACGGGCGAAGTTGGACTTGCCGAGGTCCTGACCGCAGGCGGAAAGCACGCCGAGCGCGGCCACCATGGCCAGCGCGGACGCGATCCGGCGACGTCGAGCGTTGAGCAGCACGAAGTGCACGGTAGCTGGAGCGCCGCGCCGCTGTCCGGACAACCCGGCTATTCGCCGTCCTCGCCGGTTTCGGCCGTGGGCGGCACCACGATGGGCCGCAGCTTCGCCCACAGCACGAACAACGCCGCGAACACCAGCATGCCGATGCCCGCCCACAGGTTGATCCTGACGCCGGCGGCCTTCGCCAGCTCCTCTTCGGTGGTGAAGCCGATGCCCATGATCGTGAGCACCAGGCCGTAGCCGCCGATGAGCAGGGCGATGACCAGCCGGATGTCGAAGACGCCGGCCTTCTTGGGAGCTTGGGACGCAGCCATCTCCGGCCTCCTAGAAGATGATGTTGAGCACGATGGTCAGGATCAGCACGATGCCAGCGAGCAGGCCCGGCTTGCGGTACCAGCCCGCGTCGTCGCCGGTTTCGTCGTGCTTCAGCGACTCCTTCGGGGTGAGGGAGTACACGAGGCCGACCAGCTGGGATTCCGGCTTCGGCGCGGTGGCGAGCGAAACCGCGACACTGACCGCGATGTCGACGACGAACGCCGTACCGGCGGCCACGAAGCTGATGCCCTGCCCGGTGAGGCCGAGGACCCCGGCCTGCGACAGCAGCCACACGGTGATCGCGGACGCGGTACCGGACACCAGGCCGACCCAGCCCGCCGTCGGCGTCATCCGCTTCCAGAACATGCCGAGGATGAAGGTCGCGAACAGTGGCGCGTTGAAGAAGGAGAACAGGTCCTGGAGGTAGGTCAGGATGTTCCCGGAGTTCGACGCGATGAACGCGGTGCCGATCGCCAGCACCGTGCCGATCGCGGTGACCAGGCGGCCGAGCCGGAGGTAGTAGCCGTCCGACTCGTTCTTCTTCACGTACGACTGCCAGATGTCGTAGGTGAAGACGGTGTTGAACGAACTCAGGTTCGCGGCCATCCCGGCCATGAACGAGGCGAGCAGACCGGCGAGCGCGACACCGAGCATGCCGTTGGGCAGCAGGTCGCGCATCAGCAGCAGGATCGCGTTGTTCGCGGTGACGCCGCTGGGCGCTTCGCCGCCGTCGAGCAGGATCTGCTTGTCCTGGACGTACTCGGACACGGTGACCGCGGCGATCATGCCGGGGATGATCACGATGAACGGGATGAACATCTTCGGGAACGCGCCGATGATCGGCGTCCGCCGCGCGGCCGACATGCTCTTCGACGCCATGGCGCGCTGGACCTCGACGAAGTTCGTCGTCCAGTAACCGAAGGACAAGACGAAACCGAGGCCGAAGACGAGACCGAGGATCGAGAGGAAGCTGTTGCCGAAGCCGGTGAGGTTGTCACCCGGCCAGGAGGACAGCTGCGCGTCGCCACCGGGGCTGGCGGAGACCTTGTCGACCAGGCCCTGCCAGCCGCCGACCTTCACCAGGCCGACGATGGTCAGCGGCAGCAGCGCCGCGACGATCACGAAGAACTGCAGGACCTCGTTGTAGATCGCGGCGGAGAGGCCGCCGAGCGCGGTGTAGGAGAGCACGACCGCGGCCGCGACGATGATCGACACCCACAGCGGCCAGCCGAGCAGGAGGTTCACCACGCTGGCGAGCAGGAACAGGTTCGCGCCGGCGATGAGGATCTGCGCGCTCGCGAAGCTGATTCCGTTGACCAGGTGGGCGGGTTTGCCGAACCGGCGGAGCATGAACTCCGGGACACTGCGGACCTTCGAGCCGTAATAGAACGGCATCATCACGATGCCGAGGAACAGCATCGCCGGGATCGCGCCGATCCAGAAGTAGTGGACGGTCGGGAGGCCGTAGAGCACGCCGTTGGCCGACATACCCATGATCTCGACCGCGCCGAGGTTCGCCGAGATGAAGGCGAGGCCGGTGACCCAGGCGGGCAGCGAACGGCCGGAGAGGAAGAAGTCCAGGCTGCTCGAGACCGACCTTCGCGCCATGTACCCGATGCCGAGCACCAGTGCGAAATAAAAGGCCAGCAGGACGTAGTCGACAGGACTCGCGTCGAGCCGCAGGTTCGCATCGGCCAGCACGTGCAACCGACCCACCTCCATAGTGAAAATGTCCACGAGAAACGCCGGTAACGCGTCAATCGCGGACCATACTGCATGGATTCAGGAACGGCAGCGCGGGTGGTGGGCGACCGCACTGAAGTGTCTGTTTCGGGGCTGTTCCTGACAATTCTTGTCCGGTGAGGGCCATGCGAGAAAGGGCCGCTCCGGTCAGGAACGACCCCTTCCGCGACCGGCGAGGGGTTACCGGTCCGTGGGCAGGCCGACTTCGCCATCCTCCTTGATCAACCGGGCGAGGACGTCATCCGGCAGGAACGTGCGGTGCGGGTAGCCCGAACCCCACGAGTTGAGGAACGGCACCGCGCCGAGTTCGTCGGCGCGCGGGTTGCCCAGTACCTCGTGCACCTCGTCGACGGTCTTCGCCCACCGGTAGGCGTGGATGCCGTTCTTGACGTCCGGCGTGTACGCGGCCCGCTTGACGTGATCGTCGTCGGCATAGCCCTCCGACCAGGGGACGTGACCCAGTTCGAGCAGGACCTCGGCCGCCGCGCGGACGGACGTGCCGTTGTTGTCACCGGGATTGGTCTCGTCCCATTCGTCGCGCGACTTCGACTGGTCCCACAGCCACCGCGCGGCGTAGAGGTCGCCGTTGAACAACGTCATGCAGCGCGACCAGCCGAATCCGACGCAGGCGCCTTCCTTGCCCTGGTCGTAGAAGGCGTACTGGGTGTCGCCGTCGGTCGATTCGCCGGGCTCGAGGCAGACGCAGTGCCCACCGCGGATTCGGGTGAGCGTTTTGGCGCCGCCCTTCGCGACGAAGAACTCGCCGGATTTCTCGTCCTTTTCCGGCACATCGAATTCTTTGTACCAGTTGACACCGATGACGACCGGCGACCTCGTCGGCCGGTCCTCCGTTGCCAGCGCGGTCAACGGATAGCGCTCGACGTGGCGCCAGTCGTCCGGGACGAACCGGCCGAGGCGGCCATCCGCGGGCTCACTGCCGATCGGGCGATAACGCATGGGATCCTCCTATCCCTCATCCCACCGGAATACCGCCGGCGAGTTCACTGCGGCACGATCTTTTCCAGAAACCGCCGCGCGGCCTCCCGCCCGTTTTCGAAGAGGTGCTTCTTCGCCTCTTCACCGAGCCCGAAGTCGACGGCGGAGACTCCGGTCGTGTCGACGTACACGGTCCGCCGGTTCACACCTTCCTCGTGCAACCGGTAACGATTCCAGTCCGACATCAGGGTTTCGAGCGAACCGATGGCGATCCGCAACGCGCTCTTCACCGGTTCGTCCTTGCCGCCGACGGGTTCCCCGGAAAGCTTGATGCCCCAGGTCGGCCAGCGCGCGGGCTTCGCATCGGTCCGGTCGAAGACGGTGATCGGGAAGTTCGACAGCAGACCGCCGTCGACCCAGGTGACGGTGCCCTCCGGGCGGACGTCGAACTGCACCGGCCGGAAGTAGAGCGGAATGGACATCGACGCGCGAACGGCGTCGACGATCTTTTCCGCACCGGGATCGCGGCCGTACTGGGAATAATCCCAAGGCAACCGGACGAGCGCGCGGCGGGTCAGGTCACTGACGTGGACGACAAGGGAATACCGTTGGTAGGGAAGCAAGGTACCTTCGGGATCGTCGATGGCGAGATCGGCGAAAGTACGCACGCCGACCTCGTCCAGCAACGGCGCGAGCCATTCGGCGAGATAGTCACCGGAGTGCATCCCGTCGTGCAGGATCAAATCGACGCCGTCACCGATCACGCCGGTGACCTTGTCGAGCAGGGACTGATCCTGGAACCGGAGGCAGTCCAAGTCGTTCATCACCGCTTCCAGGTCGCCGAGATCCTTCCCGGCCTTCTGATAAGCGGCCACCAGCGTCGCGACGATCGCGCCCGCGCTCGTCCCGGCGATCCGGGGAAACGAGTAACCGGCTTCGTGCAACTCCAGCACCGCGCCGAGCAACCCGACACCTTTGACGCCGCCGCCTTCCAACACCAGGTCGACGCGCTTTTCGGAATCATTCATGGCTTGTCACCCCTGCACCCACGACCACCGGATGTCGGTGGTACCCCTCGCGGAAATCGAGTGTGACACAGCGCGAGACAGAGGAATCCGCCGTTCACCCGAATGACCCATAAATAGCTGGTTCTTTTGCCGAAGTAGCCGAGTTCGTTAATTCCCGCCGCCCTTTAGGGCATCCTGTGGCGCGGTAAAGAATGCAGATACAAAACGCAGGACTCGATTGGATATCGACTGTTCACCGCGCCCCTCGCGTTTCGTCCTCTGGTTGCGGTGGTTGCGCGTGCAACTACCGCAACCAGAGGACGAAACGCGAGGGGCGCGGTCGTCCGCCGGTCCGAGTGGCCGCGAGTGGTGGCTGGCCGCGGGTGCCCCCAATGCCACATTGGGCGCGTTGGGTGCGCCCAATGCGCCATTGGGTGCATTGGGGTGCACCCAATGCCACGTTGGGTGCGTTGGGTGCATTGGGTGCACCCAATGCGGCATTGGGTGCGCGCGGCCTCGCGTGTGCCCCGGCCGCAAGTAGTCGACTACTTGCTTGGGTCCAGCCCAGCCTGATGCCTTGAAGGCCACCTTCAAGACGTGCAACGTCCCAAAGGTGGCCTTCAAGACCACCGAGCCCCCACGCAAGTAGCCGACTACTTGCGTACGGTCCGGCCGGGCCCGGCGCTCCCAATGTGGCGTTGGCGCACCCAGCGCACCCAACGCCACAGTGGGGATACGACCCTCGCTTCTCCGCACCGTGATCCACCGCGTTTCGTCCTCTAGTTGCGGTGGTTCGCCCTCGAACTACCGCAACTAGAGGACGAAACGCGAGAGAGGAAGGGGGTCAGAAGAGGCGGAACTCGTCGGAGTCGGTGCCGCGCAGAGCGTCGTAATCCAGCACCAGGCACCGGATCCCCCGGTCCTCGGCCAGCACGCGCGCCTGCGGTTTGATGATCTGCGCCGCGAAGACGCCCTGCACCGGCGCCAGCAGCGGGTCGCGGTTGAGCAGTTCGAGGTACCGCGTCAATTGCTCGACGCCGTCGATCTCGCCGCGCCGTTTGATCTCCACGGCGACACTGGCGCCCGAGGAGTCACGCGCCATGATGTCGACCGGCCCGATCGCGGTCGGGAACTCCCGCCGCACCAGGGTGTAGCCGTCACCGAGGGTCTTGATGTGCTCGGCGAGCAGTTCCTGCAGGTGCGCCTCGACGCCGTCCTTCCGCAAGCCCGGTTCCGCGCCGAGTTCCTGGGCGTGGTCGTGGAAGATCTCGTCGATCGTGATGACGAGCTTCTCCCCCTGCTTGTTCTCGACGATCCACAGCTTGCCGTCCTCGATCAGCCAGCACGGCGGGCTCATCCAGTTCAGCGGCTTGTAGGCGCGGTCGTCCGAGTGCACGGACACCGAGCCGTCGGCCTTCACCAGCAGCAGGCGGGTGGCCATCGGCAGATGGGCGGTCAGACGGCCAGCGTAGTCGACCTGGCAGCGAGCGATCACTAAGCGCACCCCGCGAGGGTAGGACAAGCATCGCGATACTGGTCGCATGGACCCCATTCAGCGTGTCAGCTCGCGCGAGGTGTACCGGAACAACTGGATGACCGTGCGCGAGGACGCCGTGCGGCGGCCCGATGGTTCCGAAGGGATCTACGCCGTCGTCGACAAGCCCACCTGCGCCGTGGTGATCCCTTTCGACGGGGCCAGATTTCACCTGGTCGAGCAGTTCCGCTACCCGCTCGGCCTGCGGCGCTGGGAGTTCCCGATGGGCACCGCCCCCGGCCGCGCCGACGTCCCGCCGCCCGAGCTCGCCGCCCGCGAACTCCGCGAGGAGACCGGGCTGATCGCGGGGTCGATGGCCGACCTCGGCAGCACCGACGTCGCCGCCGGGATGTCGAGTCAGCGCGGGCGCGTGTTCCTCGCCACGGACCTCACTCAGGGTGAACCCCAGCGTGAGATCGAGGAGCAGGACATGCGGACGGCCTGGTTCGAGCGGGACGAGTTCGAGAAGATGATCACCTCGGGTGACATCACCGACGCCCAGACGCTGGCCGCCTACACGCTCCTGCTGCTGCGCGAACGCGTTTCCGGATAAGGGTCAGTCGGGCCAGACCGGGGAACGCTTTTCCAGGAAGGCCGCCATCCCCTCGCGCGCCCCGGGCAGCTGCGACGCCGAAGCCATGACCTCCAGCGCCAGCGCGTAGGCGTCGGCTTCGGGCCGGTCCAGTTGCGCGTACAGGGTCTGTTTCCCCAACGCCTTGCTCGCCCGGCTGCCCCGCGTCGCGCGCTCCAGCAGCGAAGCGACGGCGTCGTCCAGCGAATCGTCCGGAACCACGCGGTTCACCAGGCCCCAGTCCAGCGCGGTCGCCGCGTCGACGACGTCGCCGGTGAGCGCCAGTTCCATCAGCCGTTTCCGCCCGATCGACCGGGCGACCGGGACCGCGGGGGTGTGGCAGAACCAGCCGCCCTTGCCGCCGGGCAGGGCGAACCCGGCGGATTCGGTGGCGACGGCGAGATCGCAGGTCGCCACCAGCTGGCAGCCCGCCGCGGTCGCGAGCCCGTGCACTCGCGCGACGACGACCTGCGGCACCGACCGCATCGTGCTCATCAAGTCGGTGCACAGCCGCAGCAGCTCGCGCACGCCCGCCAGGTCGCGAGCGGCGACGTCGCCGAAGTCGTGTCCCGCCGAGAACACCGGCCCGGCGCCCGCCAGGACGATGCCGGTGGCGTCGGTCTCCCCCGCCTCGCGGAACGCCGCGAGCAGTTCGGCGAGGTGGTCCGCCGAAAGCGAGTTCCGCCGCGCGGCGCGGTTCATGGTGATGGTGACGGTGTCGCCGTCACGTTTCACGAGGATGTGCTCGTACTCGGCCATGCTTCGACGGTAACCGACCGGAACGTGCGGCGATACGAATCGGGGCCGACGCCGACGTCGGCCCGCAGCCGTCGCCGCAGGTTGGCGGCCGTGCCGAGGCCGGAGCGCCGCGCGACCCGCTCCACCGGCAGTTCGGTCGTCTCCAGCAGCCGCCGCGCGAGCCGCACCCGCTGCGCGCGCAGCCATCGCCCGGGCGTCACGCCGGTGGCCGCCGCGAACTCGCGATGGAAGGTCCGCTCGCTCAGCCCGGCATGGCCGACGAGGTCGTCGACGCCGATGTCGTCGGCGATCCGCTCCAGCGCCCAGTCCATTGTGGACGAAACACTCGGTCGCGACGGCTTGGGCGGCAACGGGTTGTCGACGTACTGCCGTTGCCCGCCTTCCCGCGCGGGCGGCATCACGAGACGGCGGGCGAGCGCGGCCGCGACCTCCGCGCCGTGATCGCGCCGCACCAGGTGCAGGCACAGGTCCAGGCCGCCGACCACTCCGGCGGACGTCAGCACGTCACCCTCGTCGGTGAACAGGACGTCCCGTTGGACGACGGCGTCGCGGGCAGCGGCTTCGAGATCGTCCAGCAGCCGCCAGTGGGTGGTGACCGAGCGGCCGTCGAGCAGCCCGGCCGCGGCCAGTGTGAAGGCCCCGGAACACAGTGACGCCACGGTGACTCCGGCCCGGTGTGCCTTGCGCAGCGCGGCGACGGCGGCCGCCGGCACCTCGGCACGCGGATCGACCCTGCCGGGCACGAGGACGAGATCGCAACCGTCGAGGCCGCTGAGCCCATGAGTCGCCCCGAGCGACCCGAACGGATGGCTGGCGACCGGCATCCGGCCCGACGAGCACAGGCGCACCTCGAACGGGCCGATGCCGCTGTCGGCCCGGTCCACGCCCCAGACCTCGCCGATCACGCCCAGGTCGAAGGCCCGGCTGCCCGGCAGGAGGAGAACACCCACGATGCGCATGGCAGAAAAGTACCGCATCGCGCTTCTTCTGCCACTCCCGTCCGGCCGCGGATCACAGGAAACTCGAAGCCATGACCACTGAAAACACCAAGGCCCTGCTCGTGATCGACGTCCAGCGAGGCTTCGACAAGCCGGTCTGGGGACCACGCAACAACCCCGGCGCGGAGGCCAACATCAAGGCGCTCGTCGACGCCTACCAAGAGCGCGGGCTGCCGATCGTGCTGGTGCATCACGACTCCGTGCGGCCCGGCTCGTCGCTCCAGCCCGGCCAGGAGGGCAACCACTTCAAGCCCGAACTCGACGGAGTGCGCGCGGATCTGGTGTTCGGCAAGAAGGTCAACTCGGCCTTCCACGGGGACATCGACCTCGACGGCTGGCTGAAGACACGCGGCATCACGTCGTTCGTGCTCGCCGGTATCCAGACGAACTTCTGCTGCGAGACCACCGCGCGTGTCGGCGGGAACCTCGGCTACGACGTCACTTTCGCGCTCGACGCCACGTTCACCTTCGACCTCGCAGGGCCGGACGGGAGCGTCCTCACCGCCGACGAGCTGTCCAAGGCGACCGCGACGAACCTGCACGGCGGCGGGTTCGCCACGGTCACCTCGACGAAGGAGATCCTCGGCAACCTTTGAGAGTGGGGCCGCAGCAACCTCTCTTGCAGTACGTGAAGGCCCCCTTCATTGCGCCTAGCGCAATGAAGGGGGCCTTCACGTACTGGGGACCAGATCTATGACCACCCGGCCGACGGCCTCACCGCCGCCGTGCTCCCTCAGGCACGGTCGATCACCGCCTTGAGGAACCGCCGTGTCCGGTCGTGATCGGGATCGTTGAACAACTTGTCCGGCACGGCGTCCTCCAGCACCTGTCCCTGGTCGAACATCATCACCCGGTCCGAGACGTCGCGGGCGAACTGCATCTCGTGCGTGACGCACA
Source organism: Amycolatopsis coloradensis (assembly GCF_001953865.1). Classification (GTDB taxonomy): domain Bacteria; phylum Actinomycetota; class Actinomycetes; order Mycobacteriales; family Pseudonocardiaceae; genus Amycolatopsis; species Amycolatopsis coloradensis. Next base: position 68,405 of record NZ_MQUQ01000010.1, on the reverse strand, counting down.
GGATCGTGATGTCGGTCGACGCGGCGATCTCGCGCAGCACACGCAGGACGTCCGCGACCAGTTCCGGGTCCAGCGCCGAGGTGACCTCGTCCAGCAGCAGCACGTCCGGCCGCATCGCGAGCGCCCGTGCGATCGCGACGCGCTGCTGCTGGCCGCCGGAAAGCCGCGTGGGATGCGCGTCCTTCTTGTCCGCAAGCCCAACCATCTCCAGCAGGTCGACCGCTCGTGCCTCGGCCTCGTCGCGGGCGAGGCCGAGCGAATGGATCGGCGCCTCGGTGATGTTGCGCAGCACGTTCATGTTGGGGAACAGGTTGAACTGCTGGAACACCATGCCGATCCGTTTGCGCACGGCCCGCAGGTACTTCTCGTCCGCGGGCACCAGTTTCCCGCCGCGCTTCAGATGACTCAGGTAGTCACCGCAGACCTCGATGGTGCCGCCGTCGACCCGCTCCAGGGTCATCAGCAGCCGCAGGATCGTCGTCTTCCCGGACCCGCTCGGCCCGATCAGCGAGACGAACTCCCCCGGCGCGACGGTGAAATCGAGGTCCCGCAGCACGACGTGGTCACCGTAGGACTTGACCACCTGCGAGAACCGGATCATCGGGGAATCAACTGTGGGCGGCACGACGCTCCAACCTTCTCACCAGAATCGACGCCGGCAGGCTCACCAGCAGGAACAGCACCCCGGCCAGGGTGTACGGCTCGATGACGCGGAACGTTTCGGCGCCGACCTCTTTCGCCCGGTTGAGCACGTCGAGGACGCCGATCCCCAGGAGCAGCGGGGTTTCCTTGAACAACGAGATCGTGTAGTTGCCGAGCGCGGGCAGAACCCGGGGGACCGCCTGCGGCAGGACAACGGCCGTCCACACCCGAGACCGTGGCAGATTCAGCGCGGTCGCGGCCTCCCACTGTCCTTTCGGGACAGCCTCGATCCCGGCGCGGTAGACCTCGGCCGAGTAGGTCGCGTAATGCACGCCGAGCGCCACCACACCGGTGACGAACGCCGACATCGTGAACCCCGTCAGCGGCGGAACCAGGTAGTAGATCGCGAACACCTGGATCAGCAACGGAGTACTGCGGACGAACTCGATGAACAACGTGACCGCCTGCGACAGCACGGGAATCCCCGTGCGGCGGATCAGCGCGAACACCAGCCCGAGCGCGTAGGCGACGGCGGAGGCGAGCAGCGTGATCTCGACGGTGACGAGCAAACCCTTCAGCAGCAAGGGAATCGAGTCGAACGCCGCTTCCCAGCTCCAGTCCATCAGACACCCCCCGCCGTGGCCGTCATCTTCGCCGGAGACCTGCCGAGGCGCCGCGCCGCGACCCGCTCCAACGCCCGCATCCCGCCGGTGATCAGCAACGCGATCAGGAGGTAGAGCACGAGTTCGGTGCCGTAGATCCAGCCGATCTCGGAACCGAACACCGGCCGCAGCAGTTCACCTTGCCGCGCCATCTCCGGGACGGCGATGAACGAGAGCAGGGCGGTGCTCTTCAGCAACTGGATGAACAGGTTGTTGAACGGTGGCAGCATTTCCGCGAACGCCTGCGGCAGGATCACCCGCCGCATCCGCTGGGCAGGCGTCAGGTTGAGCGCGACAGCGCCTTCGAACTGCGCCCGCGGGACGGAATTCACCGCGCCGCGGACGATCTCCGCGCCGTACGCGCCGTGATTCAGCCCGAGCACCAGGATGCCGGCGAACATCGGGACCAGCTGGAAACCCACCAGCACCGGCAGGACGAAGTACAGCCAGAACAGCTGGACGACCTCCGAGGTGCCGCGGAAGATCTCCACGTAGACCCGGGAGATCCCCCGCACGATCCTGGACGGTGATCGGAGCGCGAGGCCCGCGATCAACGAGAGCACGACGGTGACCGCGATTCCGCCGAGCGCGGCGGTTACGGTCGCGGTCAGTCCACTGAGGACGGAAGTGACGATATGCGATACCGACGACGACATGACGTCAGCCCCGTTACACCGCGCAGAGTTTCTCGGTGGTGACGTCGGCCTTCGGCAGGTTGTCCGCCGAGAACCCGAACGGTGTCACGATCCTGGTCCACTCACCGCTGTCGTGCAGCTTTCCGAGTTCGGCGTTGAACGCCTCGCGCAGTGGGTTGTCGTCCTTGCGGAAGACGAACGCGCCGGCGGAGACGACCGGCTGCCCGTTCTTGATCGGATCGAAGCCCGGCGTCACTTCCGCCGCGGCACCGGCGTTCTTCGCCAGGACGTCCTTGAGCGAGATGTCGGTCAGCGCGGCGCAGTAGACCCGTCCGTCGGTGACCGCGCGGAGCATGTTGTCCTGCGAATCGAGGGTGACGATCTGGTCCTCGGCCACCCCGGCATCGGTGGCGTAGCCCTTCTCGACGGCGGCGGAGAGCACGGCGACCTTGATCTTCTTCGCGGCGATGTCCTCGAACTTCCGGACCTGCTGCGGATTTCCCTTCGGCACCAGCAAAGCCGTCAGCGCCGAGTAGTCGGGGATCGAGAACGCGGCGGCGTCGCACCGTTCCTTCTTGATGTTCATCCCGGCCGCCACGAGGTCGTACTTCCTGGCGTTGAGCGCGGGGATCAACTGGTCGAAGGAGACCGCTTCGGCTTCCACGTTGTCGATGCCCATGGCCTTGAAGACGGCACGCGCGACTTCCGGCGCCTCACCGGTGACCTTGCCGCTTTGATCCGTGAAACCGTACGGTGCTTCGTTCGCGATACCGATCTTGATCTTCTTGGAGCTTTTCGCCGCCTCCAACGCGTTTCCGGAGGTCGTCGACGTGCACGCGGACAACAGCACCGGACCGCCGATCGTCACCGCCCCCAGAACGGCCGACCGCCGGAAGAATTCTCGCCTCGACCACTCGCCGTGCGCCATAGCCGCACCCCTTTTCGATTAATCGGTTTAATCGAAACGTAGGTGGGTACCTTAGCCCAGGCAATGTGAGTGACTCCCCCGCCAGCCGCCGTTACGGTACCGAGATTTACGGTGACTTTACGTGCTCAAGCCGTGGCGCTCCCGCACCAAACCGACAATTCCGTCCATGATGTCGGTGAGTTCGTAGTCCTTCGGCGTGAACACCTTCGCGATCCCGCGGTCCAGCAGGAGTTTCTCGTCGTCGGGCGGGATGATGCCGCCGACGATGACCGGGATGTCGCCCGCGCCCGCGGCCCGGAGCCCGTCCACGACCTGCGGCACGACCTCGAGATGCGACCCCGAGAGCACCGAAAGCCCGACCACGTGCACGCCCTCCTGGACCGCCGCCGCGACAATCTGTTCCGGCGTGAGCCGGATGCCCTGGTACACCACCTCGAAACCGACGTCGCGCGCCCGCACGGCCACCTGCTCGGCGCCGTTGGAATGCCCGTCGAGGCCGGGTTTGCCGACCAGGATCCGCAGCCGCTCGCCGATCTCGGTGTTCGTCGCCTTGACCCGGTCGCGTACGCGGCGGATCTCCGCGTTGCCCTCGCCCGCGGCCGCCGACGCGGAAACCCCGGTGGGAGCGCGGTATTCGCCGAACACCTCGCGCAGGGCCCCCGACCATTCGCCGGTGGTGACGCCGGCGCGGGCGCAGTCGATCGTGGCCTCGAACAGGTTCTCCGAGGTCTTCGCGATGGCCTTCAGCTTTTCCAGTGACGACTCGGCGGCCGCGGTGTCACGCTGCGCCCGCCATTCTTCGATCGCGCTGACGGCCTGCTTCTCGACGGCCGGGTCGATCGTCTCGATCGCCTTGGCACCTTCGGCCTGCAACGGCGAAGGCTCGGTGGTCTCGAACTTGTTGACGCCGACCAGGATCCGCTCGCCGTTCTCCATGCCACGCCGCAGTTCGGCGAGCGCGGCGACGAGCTGGGACTTCATGTAGCCGCTCTCGACAGCCGCGACAGCGCCGCCGAGATCCTGCACTCGTGCGATCTCTTCGCGCGCGCCAGCCATGATCTCGTCGACCTTGGCCTGGATGACGTGCGAGCCGTCGAAGATGTCCTCGTACTCCAGCAGATCGGTCTCGAACGCGAGCACCTGCTGCATCCGCAGCGCCCACTGCTGATCCCACGGCCGGGGCAGGCCGAGCGCCTCGTTCCAGGCGGGCAACTGGATCGCGCGGGCCCTGGCGCCACGGGAAAGCGAGACCGCGAGCATCTCCAGCACGATGCGCTGGACGTTGTTCTCCGGCTGGGCCTCGGTCAGGCCGAGCGAGTTGACCTGCACGCCGTAGCGCAGCCGCCGCGCCTTCGGATCCGTTACGCTGTAACGATCCCGGGTGATCTCGTCCCAGAGCGCGGTGAACGCGCGCATCTTCGACATCTCCTCGACGAAACGCACCCCGGCGTTGACGAAGAAGGAGATCCGCGCGACCACCTTGGCCATGTCGGCCTGCTCGACCTGCCCGGAATCCCGGACGGCGTCGAGGACGGCGATGGCGGTGCACAACGCGTACGCGACCTCTTGCGTCGGCGTCGCGCCGGCTTCCTGCAAGTGGTAGCTGCAGATGTTGATCGGGTTCCACTTCGGGACGTGGTGCACGGTCCACGCGATCATGTCGGTGATCAGGCGGAGGCTCGGCCCCGGCGGGAAGATGTAGGTGCCTCGGGAGAGGTATTCCTTGATGATGTCGTTCTGCGTAGTGCCGGTGAGCCGGGCCAGCACCTCGTCCACGTCGCGGCCTTCGGCTTCGGCCTGCTCGCGCGCCACGGAGACGTAGAGCGCCAGCAGCCACATGGCGGGCGCGTTGATCGTCATCGACGTGTTGGCCTCGGCGAGCGGGATGCCGTCGAAGAGCCGCCGCATGTCGCCGAGGTGCGAGACCGGGACGCCGACCTTGCCGACTTCGCCCTTGGAGAGCTGGTGGTCCGGGTCGTAGCCGGTCTGCGTCGGCAGGTCGAAGGCGACGGAAAGGCCCGTTTGCCCCTTGGCGAGGTTGCGCCGGTAGAGCTCGTTGGACGCGGCCGCGGACGAGTGGCCCGCGTAGGTCCGCATCACCCAGGGGCGGTCCCGTTCACGGTCCGTGGGATAGGGCACGGTGCACCTCCGGGTCGGACACAGCGGACGACCGTCCGAGCATACCGGCCGGTAACATGGCGCGCCCAGTTGAATCGGACACAGTCGGGTTATTCTCCGGCGGCCGAGTCCTGGCGCTTTCGTGCCTCGTCAACGGCTTTCGCGAGCTTTTCCCGCACCTTCGCCACCTCACTGATACCCACGAGGATGACTGGCGGCTTGCGATCCTTCCCGGAGCCCGCGCCGAAGTTCGCCGACGCCCACACCAGCACGCCGAGCCTGCCGAACGTGATCGTCCCGGTCCTTCCGGGTCCCGGGGTGACGACGGGATCCGCCAGCCCGGCAAGCGCCGCGAACTCCTCCCTGCGGCGCACCAGCGAACTGGTCACGATGACCCGGCCGTCCGTCACGGCGTAGGTGGTCGAGGCGAGCCTGAGGTACCTGATGAGCGGCCTGCCGACGAGTTGGAACACGCCGGCGACGGTGAGCACGACCCAGGCGGCCGTGTGGAACGCCGTTTCGTGGTTGTAGAAGAAGAAAACCGTGACGGTGCCCAGCCAGAGCAGGCCGAAGGGGACGTTGAAGTAGTCACCGGGGTTGAAGAGGGGCCTGCGCACCGGAGTCCCGGCCCAGATGACCCGTTCACCCGGAAGGAGGTCGATCTGCCCCTCATGCATGGCATCGCACCCTACCCGTCCGGGAGGCGGGCGACAGTGTCCGTTCGTCGGTTACCTCCGGGCCGAACGGGCTTATCGGCCGCGTTGCCGCGCCGTGGTGATCAGGTCGCGGACGCGGCGCGCCTTCCCAGATCAGGCGTTCGCCGGGGGAATCGTGACTGTGACCGAAATCCACGAGACTCGGCCGCGTCCGGCATCTAGCGTTGGCGACCGTGACCTGGAGTTCGTACAGCAGCTATCTGCTCATCGTCGTCCTGATCGTGCTCGCACCGGGGCCGGACACGATGGTGATGCTCAAGAATTCGCTGTCCGGCGGCACCCGCGGCGGGCTGCTGGCGACGGCCGGGATCTTCGTGGCCAACTCCGTCCAGGGCACCGCCGCCGCGCTCGGCCTCGGCGTCCTCATCGCGCAGTCGCAGCCGGTGTTCGTGACGCTCAAGTGGGTCGGCGCCGCCTATCTGGTCTTCCTCGGTTTCCAGGCGCTGCGCGGCGCGTGGCGAGGCGACTACTCCGGCGTCGCGGCGGCGAAACAGCAGCAGGCGAGCGGATTCCGCCGCTTCCGCGAGGGCTTCCTCTCCAACATCACCAACCCGAAGGTTCTCGTGCTGTACCTGTCGGTGCTGCCGCAGTTCCTCGACCCGGTGACGACCTCGGCGTGGGACGCGCTGCTGCTCGCCTACACGGTCGCGGTGCTGGGCACGCTCTGGCTGATGACACTGCTGTTCTTCGTGCACCGCGTGCGGACCTGGCTGGAACGACGCAAGGTCCGCCGCGCGCTCGACGGCGTCACCGGAACCGCGCTGGTCGGTTTCGGCGCCGCGCTCGTGCTCGAAGCTTAGGCCCGGTCGGGTTCGCCCGAAACGCGCTCGATCCGCGCGCCGAGCCGGTTCAGGTTCTCCACGAAATGCGGGTAGCCGCGGTCGATGTGGAAGACGTCCCAGACCTCGGTGACGCCGTCCGCGCACAATCCGGCCAGCACCAGCCCGGCGCCGGCGCGGATGTCCGCCGCCCATACCGGGGCGCTGGAGAGCTTCTCCACGCCGCGGACGACGGCGTGGTGCCCGTCGGTGCGGGCGTCGCCGGAAAGCCGCATCATTTCTTCGATGAACCGGAACCGGGCCTCGTAGATGTTTTCGGTGATCATCGAGGTGCCCTCGGACACCGCCGACAGCGCCACCGCGAACGGCTGCAAGTCGGTCGCGAAGCCGGGGTACGGCAGCGTCACCCAGTCGACCGCCTTCGGGCGCTCGGTCTGGACGATGCGGAAACCCTTGTCGCCGAACGTTTCGACCTCGGCACCCGCCAGGCGGAGCTTGTCCAGGACGAGGTCGAGGTAATGCGGGTTGACCCCGCGGACGGTCAGGTCGCCCCGCGTCATCGCGGCGGCGAACGCCCAGGTCGCGCCCACGATCCGGTCGCCGATCACGCGATGCTCGGTGGGATGCAGCTTCTCGACGCCCTCGACGGTGAGGGTCGAGGTGCCGGCGCCTTCGACCTTCGCGCCCATCTCGGTCAGCATCGTGCAGATGTCGACGATCTCGGGCTCGCGCGCGGCGTTGTCGATGACCGTGGTGCCCTCGGCGAGCACGGCGGCCATCAGGATGTTCTCGGTGGCGCCGACACTCGGGAAGTCCAGCCAAATCTGCGCGCCGCGCAGGCCGTCGGCCTTCGCCACGACGCAGCCGTGCTCGATGGTGCTGGTGGCGCCCAGCTTGCGCAGGCCGTTCTGGTGCATGTCCAGCGGCCGGGAGCCGATGGCGTCACCGCCCGGCAGCGCCACGACGGCCTGTTTGAGCCGTCCGACCAGCGGGCCGAGCACGCACACCGACGCGCGCAGCTTGCCCATCGCGGCCGAATCGGCCCGGTGCGACAGTTCGGCCGGAGTGGTGATCTTGGCGGTGTCGCCGTCGATGACGACGTCGCAGCCGACACTGCGCAGGACGTCGCCCATCAGCGGGACGTCCAGGATCTGGGGGCAGTTCGTGATGGTCGTCGTACCCTCGGCCAACAGGGCCGCGGCCATCAGTTTCAGGACGCTGTTCTTCGCCCCGACCACGTCGACCTCGCCGACCAGCCGTGCTCCGCCGTGCACGTCGAAGTGCTCACTCATGGGCGCCAATCATGCCCTCTCACCCGGATTTGCCTTACGCCGGGCCGGGTAGAGTCGGCTTCATGGTCGTTCGCATCAACCGCGTTTACACGAAGGTCGGCGACAACGGCACCACGGCACTCGGCGACGGCTCCCGCGTGCCGAAGACGTCGCCGCGGCTGGCCGCGTACGCCGACGTCGACGAAGCCAACTCCGTCATCGGGCTCGCGCTCGCGATGGGCGGTCTGCCCGGCGAAATCGCCGATGTCCTGCGTGGGATCCAGAACGATCTCTTCGACGTCGGCGCGGACCTGTGCGCGCCGATCGTGGAGAACCCGCCGTACGAGCCGCTGCGCATCACCGAGCGGTACATCGAACGGCTGGAAGGCTGGTGCGACCAGTTCAACGAACGCGTGCCGAAGCTGACGTCGTTCATCCTGCCGGGTGGCACCCCGGGGGCGGCGTTCCTGCACCAGGCCCGCACGGTCGCGCGCCGGGCCGAGCGCTCCGGCTGGGCGCTGTACGAGGCCGAACAGGCCACGACCAATCAGCTGGCGATCAAGTACCTGAACCGGCTTTCGGATCTGCTGTTCATCCTGTCGCGGCTGGCGAATCCGGACGGCGACATCCTGTGGCAGCCGGGTGGCGCCTCCTGACGACGCGATTCGGCACCTGATCGCGATCGTTGCGTGTTGCAAGTACCGCAAGCAGGTGCCGAAGTGCGTGACGGGGCGGGGTTCAGCCCTGTTCCCGTGTCGCCCAATAGCGCTCGAGGTCGACGTCGGGCGTGCCGTCCTTGCCCGGGTCGATCGCCTTCATCGTGATCGTGTCCTCCAGGGACACGGACTCGGGAAGGTGGCTCCAGCGGTTCGCGTCCTCGCTCTGAGTCATACGCCGAGAATAGACGTGGATCACGTGCGAAGCCCGGTAGAAATGCCGGTCGGTGAAGATCTCATGTTCGCTTCGGAGATGCTGGGGCGCGACAACGCCGGTGCGCTTACCCCTGCGTGACCCCCTTCCCACGACCGCAACTAGAGGACTAATTGCGTGAGTGGGTCACAGCCCCCAGGAAGCCCGAAGCACGGCGAGCGCGTCATGGAAGCCAGGGAAGGTCTTCTTCACGCATCCCGGATCATCCAGCGTGATTCCCGGCGTACGCAGCCCCGTGACGCTGAACGCCATCGCGATCCGGTGATCCCGGCGGCATTTCACGAGCGCCCCCGAAGGCGAAGCGGGCTGGATCTCGATCCAGTCCCGTCCGGTCTCCACCGGAACGCCCATCGCGCGCAGGTTCTCTTCGCACGCCGCGAGCCGGTCGCATTCCTTGATCCGCGTGTTGTAGACGTCCTCGATCCGCACTGGCCCGTCCGCGAACGGCGCGATGGCGGCGAGCGTCGGCACGGTGTCGGAGATGTCGCGCATGTTCACCGTGACGCCGCGCAGCCCGCCGGTCCCGGTCACGGTCACCGCGTCCGCCCCCACCTCGACGTCCGCGCCCATCTGCCGCAGCACCTCGACGAACCCCAAGTCGCCTTGCAGGGCCCCGGCGCCGAGACCCGGGATCGTCACCGAACGCCCGGTCGACGCCGCAGCGGCGAAGAAGTAGCTCGACGTCGAAGCGTCGGGCTCGATCTCGTAGTGGCAAGCGCGGTACGGCGTGGGTGGCACGAGGAACGTGTCACCCTCCCGGACGACCTCGACGCCGAAGCGCCGCATCATCGCGATGGTGATCTCGACGTAGGGCACCGAAACCAGGTCGGTGACGGTGATCCGCAATCCCTCCGTGGTCAGCGGGCCGACCAGCAGCAACGCGGTCAGGAACTGCGACGACAGCCCGGCGTCCAGCGTCAGGCCCCCGCCCTTGATCCCGGCGGCCCGCACCACCAGCGGATGGTGGCCCGGCGCGCCTTCGAAGGTGAGGTCGACGCCCAGATCCAGCAGCGCGTCGGTGAGCGGCCCCAGCGGGCGGGCGCGCATCTGCCCGGAAGCGTCGAACCGGAAGGTGCCGTGACCGGCGGCGGCCAGTGCGGGCAGGAAGCGGGCGGTGGTGGCGCCGTCGCGGCAGAAGACGTCGGCGTTGTCGACGGCGGGACCCTCAGGCCTGCCGTCGATCGTCCACTCCCCGTCAGTGCGGGAGACCTGGTAGCCGAGCTTGAGGAGGCCTTCGGCGAAGCCCTCGGAGTCATCCGAACGCAGCGGCTTGCTCAACACGGTCGTGCCGTGGGCGGCGGCCGCGAGGAACAGGCCTCGGGCGGTGATCGACTTCGAACCGGGGATGTCGACGATGGTCACCGCGTGAGCATACGGCGTGCCGGAACGGCGAACTCGCGTGATCAGAGGCGCAACACGCGTGATTGGGGGCGTAACTCAGGAAGCGCGCGGGAGGCGGCGGCCGGGTGGGGCCGACTCGAGCCAGGAGAGGAAACCGGTGAGGGCGCCGGGGCCCATCGCGATCTCGATCGCCTCCTGGGTGGCCGACTCACACCGCAGGACGATCGAGCCGTCGGGGACGGCGTACGCCTCCGTGCCGGAAGGATCGCGCCGGTCCGCGATCTCCATACTCGCCCGTTGGAACACCCGGTCCGGGCCGGTCCGCAGGCTCCACACCCGAAACCAGACGAACTCGTCGCCCTCGTAGCGGCCCAGCCCCAGATGCCAACTGGACCGCGCCTCGTCCGGACGCCACCGCAGCGCGACGCTCACGCCACCACCGCGGCGCATCCGGACCCACCGCAACGAATACCAGGCCGCGACGACGGCCAGGATGGTCAGGGCCCCGAGAACACCCACGGCGATTTCCACGGCCCGGCCCCTGCCCGATTCCCGGTCAGACCGACTGACCGGCCGCGCGGAGCTGGGCGGTCGCCCTAGCCCGCTCTTGCTCGTCTTCGCCGCTCAACGCCTTCTTGGCCGCATCGACGTCGATCTCGTGCGAAAGCTCAGCGCTCTCGGCGAGAATGCTCACGCCGGTCGCGGTGACCGACAGGAACCCGCCGTGCACCGCGGCGGTCACGGTCTCGCCGTCCGTCGTCGTCACCTTCACGACGCCACCCTCGACGAGCTGGCCCAAAACCGGCTCGTGACCGGCCATGATGCCGATCTCGCCCTCGGTGGTCTGGGCCACCACGAACGTGGCGGTACCGGACCAGAGACGGCGCTCGACGGCTACCAGCTCGACAGAAATCTCAGCCACGTAGCTTCCCTTCACCTCAGGTGCTGGCACCGAGTGTAATGGTCGAAGTTCCCTGTATGCGAACGACGGGACCAGCGTCCACAGTAGACACTGATCCCGCCGCTCGTCGGAACATCACTTCTTGGTGATTTCCTTGTACTTCTTCTCGAGGTCTTCGAGGCCACCGATACCCAGGAACGCCTGCTCCGGGTAGTGGTCGAAGTCGCCCTTGGTGATGCGGTCGAAGGACTCGATGGTCTCCGACAGCGGCACGGTCGAACCCGGGATCTGCGTGAACGCCTCGGCGACCAGCATGTTCTGCGACAGGAACCGCTCGATGCGGCGCGCGCGCTGAACGGTGAGCTTGTCCTCTTCCGAGAGCTCGTCCATACCGAGGATCGCGATGATGTCCTGCAGTTCCTTGTACTTCTGCAGGATCCGGATGACCTCGGAGGCCACCCGGTAGTGGTCCTCACCGACGATGGCCGGGTCGAGGATCGTCGACGTCGACGCCAGCGGGTCCACCGCCGGGAAGATGCCCTTCTGGAAGACACCACGCGAAAGCTCGGTGGTGGCGTCCAGGTGGGCGAACGTCGCGGCCGGGGCCGGGTCGGTGTAGTCGTCCGCGGGGACGTAGATCGCCTGCATCGAGGTGATCGAACGACCACGGGTCGAGGTGATCCGCTCCTGGAGCTGACCCATCTCGTCGGCCAGCGTCGGCTGGTAACCCACGGCCGAAGGCATGCGGCCCAGCAGGGTCGACACCTCGGAACCGGCCTGGGTGAACCGGAAGATGTTGTCGATGAAGAGCAGCACGTCCTGGTTCTGCACATCGCGGAAGTACTCCGCCATGGTCAGCGCGGACAGCGCGACCCGCATACGGGTGCCCGGCGGCTCGTCCATCTGGCCGAAGACGAGGGCGGTGTCGTTAATGACGCCGTCCTCGGACATCTCCAGGAAGAGGTCGTTGCCCTCACGGGTGCGCTCGCCGACACCGGCGAACACCGAGGTACCACCGAAGTTCCGGGCGACCCGGGTGATCATCTCCTTGATGAGCACCGTCTTGCCGACGCCGGCACCGCCGAACAGGCCGATCTTGCCGCCCTCGACGTACGGGGTCAGCAGGTCGACGACCTTGAGGCCGGTCTCCAGCATCTTCGTCTTGCCTTCGAGCTGGTCGAAGGAAGGCGGGTTGCGGTGGATGCCCCAGCGCTCGAGGTCGTCGCCGTAGCCGGGCTCGTCGAGGCACTCGCCGAGCGCGTTGTAGACGTGGCCCTTGACCTTGTCGCCGACCGGGACCGTGATGGGGCCGCCGGTGTCGGTGACCTCGGCACCACGCACCAGGCCGTCCTGCGGCTGGAGCGAAATGGTGCGGACGAGGTTGTCACCGAGGTGGCTGGCGACCTCGAGGGTCACCGTCTTGCGCAGCTGCTCGAACTCAATCTCGACCTTGAGCGCGTTGAACTGGTCTGGCACGGAACCGCGCGGGAACTCGACGTCGACGACCGGCCCGGTCACCGACACGATGCGCCCCTTGGCACGCGGGGTTTCAGTACTGGTCATCAATCATCACTTCCTGCTGCGGTGAGCGCGTTCGCGCCACCGACGATTTCGGAGATCTCCTGGGTGATCTGCGCCTGACGGGCCTGGTTCATCTCCCGCGTGAGCGTGCCCACCAGATCGTTCGCGTTGTCCGACGCCGCCTTCATCGCGGTACGGCGGGCCGCGAGTTCGGATGCGGCCGACTCGAGCATCGCCGCGAAGATCCGCGTGTTGATGTACTTCGGCAGCAACGCGGCGAGCAGCTTTTCGGCGTTGGGCTCGAACTCGTAGCTCGGGAGCAGGCCTTCGGGCTTCTCCTCTTCGTCTTCGGTGTACTCGACCTCGAGCGGCGCGACGCGCTTGGCGACCGGACGCTGGGTGAGCATCGAGACGAACTCGGTGTAGACGACGTGGATTTCGTCGACACCGAGGATGCCGTCGGCGTTGCCTGCCTCGTCGTCGGCGCCGTTCAGGAACGACTCGACGATGAGTTCACCGGCGGTCGAGGCGTTGACGTAACCGGGCTGGTCGGAGAACCCCGTCCAGCTTTCGGTCACCTCGCGGCCACGGAACCGGTAGTAGCTCAGGCCCTTGTTGCCGGTCACGTACAGCACCGGCTCCTTGCCCTGCTTGCGCAGCAGCGTGAGGAGTTCCTCGGTCGCCTTCAGCACGTTGGAGTTGTACCCACCGCACTGGCCCTTGTCGCTGGTGATCACGAGGACCGCCGCGCGCTTCGGGTCGGCGCGCTCGACCAGCAAGGGGTGGTCGAGGTTGGCCGAAGCGCCCGCCAGGGCCGAGAGCACGTTCGTGATCTCGTCCGAGTAGGGCCGCGACGCCGCGACCTTCGCCCGCGCCTTGGTGATGCGCGCGGTGGCGATGAGCTCCATCGCCTTGGTGATCTTGCCGATGGACTTGGTCGCCTTGATACGCGACCGGAGTTCTCGGAGTTGTGCGGCCATGAGCTACCAGCTCACTTCTTCGGTGCGGGCTTGTTGACCTTGACGGTCTCCTGCCCGACCTTCTCGGCGTCCATCGCGTCGGAGACCTCGACCAGGCTCTTGCCCTCGGCCGTGGTGAACTCCTTCTTGAACTCGTTCACCGCGTCGACCAGCCCGGAGGCGGTGTCGTCGGAGAACTTGCCCGACTCGCGGATGTCCTTGAGGAGCTCGCCGTGCTTGCGACGGGCGGAGTCGACGAATTCGTCACGGAAGCGGCGGACGTCCTCGACCGGGACCGTGTCGAAGTGGCCGTTGGTACCGAGGTACACCGTGACGACCTGCTCCTCGACCGGGATCGGGGAGTACTGGGGCTGCTTGAGCACCTCGTACAGCCGCGCTCCACGCTCGAGCTGCGCCTTCGACGCGTCGTCGAGGTCCGAGGCGAAGGCCGCGAAGGCCTCCAGCTCGCGGTACTGCGACAGATCGATCCGGAGCGAACCCGAAACCTGCTTCATCGCCTTGACCTGCGCGGCACCACCCACGCGGGAAACCGAGATACCCACGTCGATGGCCGGGCGCTGACCGGCGTTGAAGAGGTCCGACTGGAAGAAGCACTGACCGTCGGTGATCGAAATGACGTTCGTCGGGATGTAGGCCGACACGTCGTTCGCCTTGGTCTCGATGATCGGGAGACCGGTCAGCGAGCCCGCGCCCAGCTCGTCCGAGAGCTTCGCGCACCGCTCGAGGAGACGGGAGTGCAAGTAGAAGACGTCGCCGGGGAAGGCTTCACGGCCCGGCGGGCGACGCAGCAGCAGCGAGATCGCGCGGTACGCGTCGGCCTGCTTGGTCAGGTCGTCGAACACGATGAGGACGTGCTTGCCCTCGTACATCCAATGCTGGCCGATGGCCGAACCGGTGTACGGCGCGATCCACTTGAAGCCGGCGGAGTCCGACGCGGGAGCCGCGACGATGGTGGTGTACTCCATCGCGCCGGCGTCCTCGAGGGACTTCTTCACCGCGGCGATCGTGGAGCCCTTCTGGCCGACCGCGACGTAGATGCAGCGAACCTGCTTCTTCGGGTCGCCGGTCTCCCAGTTGGCCTTCTGGTTGATGATCGTGTCCACCGCGACGGCCGTCTTACCGGTCTTGCGGTCACCGATGATCAGCTGACGCTGGCCACGGCCGATCGGGGTCATCGCGTCGATCGCGGTGATACCGGTCTGCAGCGGCTCGGCCACCGGCTGGCGCTCGACCACCGAAGCGGCCTTGACCTCCAGCGGACGACGGTCGCTGGTCTCGATCTCGCCGAGACCGTCGATCGGGGCGCCCAGGGGGTTCACCACGCGGCCGAGGTAGCCCTCGCCGACCGGGACCGAGAGGACCTGACCGGTGCGCTTGACCTGCTGGCCTTCGACGACGGTCTCGAAGTCACCGAGGATCGCGGCACCGATGGAACGCGCGTCGAGGTTCAGCGCGACACCGAGGACCCCGCCCGGGAACTCGAGCAGCTCGTTGGCCATGGCCGAGGGGAGGCCCTCTACGTGGGCGATACCGTCACCGGCGTCGATGACGACGCCAACCTCTTCCCGGCTCACGTCCGGGGCGTAACTCGAGACGTAGTTCTCGATCGCGCTACGGATCTCATCCGAGGAGATCGTCAGCTCCGCCATTTCAATCCCGCTCTCGCTTCGTTCGTGCCAGTGTGCAAAGTCGTTGTTGTGGGTCAGCCGGCCAGCCGGCGACGCAGGGCGTCGATGCGCCCGGCGGTGCTGCCGTCGATGACCTCGTCGCCGACGCGGACGACGAGTCCGCCGCCCAGTGACGGGTCCACCTCGACGTGCAGCGCGAGCTGCCGCCCGTAGAGGGCGTTGAGCTTCTCGCTCAGCCGAGCCTGCTGCTCGTCGGACAGCGCGCTCGCGCTGGTCACCTGGGCGACCGAGCGTTCACGGCGTTCCGCGGCCAGCTGGACCAGCCGCTCGAGGGCGTTGGCGACCCCGCGGCCCTTGGCGCGCAGGACGACCTGCTCGACGAGGGTCTCGGTGACCACGTCCACCTTGTCGGCGAACAGGGTGCGGACGAGGGCCCGCTTCGCCTCGGCGGGAGCGGCCAGGTCGGACAGTGCCCGTTCGAGCTCCGGGGCGCCCGCAACGATACGGGTGACCCGGAACAGCTGGTCTTCGACAGCGTCGATGTTCCCGGACTTCTCCGCACTGGTGAGCAGCGCCGAGCGGCCGAGGGCCTCGAGCCCGTCGGTCAGTTCGCGCGGGCTCGACCAGCGGCTGCCCGCCACGGAGTCGAGCACCTGCAGGGCCGGTTCGGAAACCTTGCCCGCGAGGATCCCGCGGGCGAGGCCGATCCGGGCTTCGGACGAGGCCGAACCGTCGGCGACGGCCCGGCGCAGGCCGATCTCCCGGTCCAGCAGGGCGACGACCGAAAGCAACTCGTCGCCGACCGTCGCCGGGTCCGTACCCGCGGCGGCCAGAACCTCGCCGAGACGATTCTCGGCGAGGTCGAGCGCTTCACGGCTCGCAGCATGCAGCGTCATTCTGGTCTACTTCCCCGCTCCGCCTGCGGCACCGGCGGTCTCCAGCTCGGCAAGGAACCGGTCCACGGTGCCGTGGCGGCGCGCGTCGTCCGCGAGCGACTCGCCGACGATGCGGCTTGCCAGCTCCACGGAGTTACGGCCGAGTTCGGCGCGCAGTTCGGCGATGATCTGCGCCTTCTGGGCCTGCAGCTGTGCCTGCCCCTGGGCGACGATGCGCTGGGACTCGGCCTCCGCCTCGGTGCGAAGCTCCGCCTTGATCTGCTCGGCTTCGAGCCGGGCGTCGTCGCGGATCTTCGCGGCCTCGGAACGGGCTTCCGCCAGCTGCGCCTTGTACTGCGCAAGGTTTTCTTCGGCTTCGGCCTGCGCCTTCTCGGCCCGCTCGATGCCACCCTCGATCAGCTTGGTGCGCTCTTCGTATGCCGTCTCGAAACGCGGGACGACGTACTTCTTCAGAACGAACAGCAGCAGAAGGAAGGCGATGAAACCGAGGATGAGCTCGGGAACGTGCGGCACGATCGGGTTGGGCACCTCTTCGGCGGCCAACACCAATTCGGTCTTCAGCACAACGTCTCCTTAAGCGATGAGCGGAACTCAGCCCTAGGCGGAGGCGAGGAAGTAGATGACGATACCGATCAGCGCCAGCACCTCGGTCAGCACGAAGGTCGAGAAGGCGATGCTCTGCAGCTTGCCCTGGGCCTCCGGCTGACGGGCGGTGCCGTTGATGACGGCGGCGAAGATGAGACCCACACCGATACCGGGGCCGATCGCGCCGAGGCCGTAACCGATGGCGGCGAGACCCTTGTTGATGCTGACGGCCTCGGCAGCCTGCTGCGCAAGAACGATGTTGCTCACGTGCGTTTCCCTTCAAACTCGGTCCGCGCGACTCACGCGGATCGGGGGCTTTTGGTTTCTCAGTGCTCCGACGCCAGTGCGGCGCCGATGTACCCTGCGGACAGCAGTGCGAAAATGAATGCCTGCAGGACCTGGATGAATGCCTCCAGGAAGGTCATCGCGATGGCGAACAGGAACGCCACCGGAGACGCGATTTTCACGAGGCCTTCGCCTTCGGTCAGCAGGAAGCTCCCACCGAGCGTGAAGACCATGATGATCAGGTGCCCGGCGAACATCGCCGCGAAGACTCGGATCGCCAGCGTGGCCGGCGCGATGAAGAACTTCTGCGCGAACTCGATGGTGGAGTACAGCGGCAGAACGAATCCGGGAATACCCGCCGGGGCCAGTTCCTTCTTCAGATAGCCCTTGAAACCGTGGCGCTTGAACCCGACGTAGTGATACACCGGGTAAACGACAAGGAACGCGAGTGCGACCGGGAAGCCGATTCGCGCCATGGTGGGGAACTGGAAGAACGGGATGATCCCGAAGAGGTTGTTCACCAGCACGAAGCTGAACAGACCCAGGATCAGCGGAATGAACGGCTTGAAGTCGGCAGAGCCGATCTGTTCCCGCGCGATGTTGTTGCGGCCGAAGTTGTAAATCGACTCGGCGATGAATTGCCCCTTACCCGGGACGACCTTCAGCCTGCGCGACGACACCATGAAGTAGGTGACGAGGATGATCAGGGAGATGACCACCAGCAGCATCGGCTTGGTGAAGCTCAACCAATAGCCGGAACCGAACAACGGCGGTAGGTTGAAGTCTTTGACGCCAGGCGGCGCGAACTCCGCACCCTCGGCTAGTACCAGCGCGCCCACTGGGCTCCTTCCGGTTCTCCCGGCCGGCGTTCACTCCGCCGGGGGAATCGTCACGATCTGGACTTAACGTACCCGACACGTATCGGGCCGTCGGAGGCGGCCACCCCACGATGTGCTGAACACGGCTTCACGTTCCGCACACGAGGATTCTCGATGCAGTGCTCCCGGGAGACAGACGCCTACCAGCGGGTAATGAGGGACGATTCAACACCGTCGCCACACTGCTGTTCGGGGTTCGTCATCGGGAGCCGGCAGCCGAGGCCGCCGCCCATACGCGGACCATATCAGCAGGTTCCGACGCGCCGTACAGGCGTACTACATTGCCCCTGAACGGCCGAGGACCTAGGTCCCGGCCCAGGTCAGGACCTGAGTCCCGAAATCAGTGGGAGGCGGGGATGATCGTCGGGATCTTGGTCTTGCGGAACGCGGCGAACTCCACCGCGGCGGCCACGAGGATCGCGACGATCATGGTGACGCCCAGCGCCATCGGGTGGATCGAGTCCACTCCGCGAAGCACGCTCAGCGCCGCGAAAAGAAGGATGAGCTTGAGTACGTAGCCACCGAGAGCGATCACCATCACGAACATCGGGTCCATGCCCGCGCTGAAGCGCATGAGGCCCAGCGTCGCGACGGCGGACACGAGGGCGAGCACGCCGCCGATGGCCGAGCCGAGCAGGCCCGGCTGTCCTTTGAGGATGGTGAACACCACGATGCAGATCAGCACCGCCGGCGGAACCAGCTTCAGGGAAGCCTTCATCATCGCGTTGGCCGCCTGCAGAACCACCTTGGCGTGGGGGTTCTCCTCCGCCTCGACGGTCTTCTCGGTCTCGCTCACAGAAAACTCCCTGATCGTCTCAGCCGTCCAGTGTAGGCCCGCGCCGATCCCGTCCTTCAGGCGGTTCGGTTCCGCGACCGCAGCCGCGGGATGACCGACACCAGAGTCGCGAGCAGGAAGCCGAATCCGACAATCCAGAAAACCGCGGCGTCGTCGAACAACGTCACCGAGACGGCGCCGAACGCGAGCAGGCCGGCCCACAAGTAGATGAGCAGCACCGCGCGGCGCTGCGAGTGGCCGATCTCCAGCAGACGGTGGTGCAGGTGCATCTTGTCCGCGGCGAACGGGCTCTCGCCGCGGCGGGTGCGGCGGATGACCGCCATGATCAGGTCGAGCAGCGGCACGAACAGCACCGCGGCGACCACGACCAGCGGCGAAAGCAGCGCGAGCGCGTCCTTACCGCTGAACTGCGGGTACGGCACGCGGCCCGACGCGGACGTCGTCGCCCCGGCCAGCATGAGGCCGATCATCATCGAACCCGAGTCGCCCATGAAGATCTTCGCGGGCTGGAAGTTGTACGGCAGGAAACCCAGACAGGCCCCGGCGAGCGTGGCCGCGATGAGCGCGGGCGGATACGCGCCGACGTCGCCGCCGGAAGAGTCGAGCAGGCCGAGCGAGAACGAGCAGGTCGCCGCGGCGGCGATGAAGCCGAGGCCGCCGGCCAGCCCGTCGAGGCCGTCGACGAAGTTCATCGCGTTGACCATCACGACCACCAGGACGACGGTCAGCAGCGCGCCCTGGTTCTTGTCCAGCACCAGGACCTGGCCGAAGGAATCGCCGACGCCGCCCCACGGCACCCAGAACGACACCCACTGCACGCCGAAGATCACCAGGATCCCGGCGCACATGACCTGACCGGCCAGTTTCGTCCAGGCGTCCAGTTCGAACCGGTCGTCGAGCGCGCCGATCAGGGAGATCACTCCCGCGGCGAGCAGGACGCCCAGCGAGTCGAAGGAGAAATCGAAGCCGCGGCTCAGCGCGGGCAGCTGGTGCGCGAGCCCCATCGCGGCGGCGACGCCCAGGAAGATGCCGATGCCGCCCATCCGCGGGATCGGGGTGACGTGGACGTCGCGGGCCCGCGGGTTCGCGATCGCGCCGATCCGGATGGCGAACCGCCGTACGACTCCGGTGAGCAGGAAGGTAACGGCCGCCGCGGTGAGGGCGACGAGGATGTACTCCCGGATCGGGAGGCCTTGCGTAGGTGGCATGGTGCGTTACGCCGCCGAGGTCCAAGTCACCTGAACACGCTACCGCGCCAGGGGGATACGGCGGCCAACGGTCCTAGGCGAGTGACTCCGCGGGCACTCCCAGTACTTCCGCGATCGCGGCCCGGCTGACCGCGCCCTCCCGCAGGACGACCGGGTCGTCGCCGGTGAGATCGACCATCGAGGACGGAACGGGGTCGCCCGTCGACCCGCCGTCGAGGTAGACCGCGACGCTGTCGCCCAGCTGGTCGACGGCCTCCTGCGCGGTGGAGGCGGGCGGCTGCCCGGAGACGTTGGCGCTGGAGACCGCCATCGGGCCGACGTCACGCAGCAGTTCCAGCGCGACCGGGTGCAGCGGCATCCGCAGCATCACCGTCCCGCGTGACTGGCCCAGGTCCCATTGCAGGCTCGGCGCGTGCGGCAGGACGATGGAAAGATCACCGGGCCAGAAGGCCTCGATGAGCGCTCGGGCGGCAGGCGGCGTGCCGAGCACCAGTCCGTCCACAGTGGACCAGGAGCCGACGAGGACACCGACCGGCATGTCCGGGCCGCGGTTCTTGGCCCGCAGGAGGGACTGGACGGCGCCGCTGTCGAAGGCGTCCGCGCCGATGCCGTAGACCGTGTCGGTCGGCAGGACGACGAGACGGCTGGAGCGGACCGCGCTCGCCGCCGCGGCGAGTCCGTCGGTCCGGGATTCACGCTTGCTGCAGTCGTACACCGCGCTCATGGCAGATGAGCGTAGCCCTGCCCCCTCGTGAGCGGTGAGGACGGTGGGAACCGCCGGTGCTGTAGGTGCCGACGGAGGTCGGCCGGGATCGCAGGTCCGTGAAGGGCCCTTCCCTGCCTTGANNCCCTGCCTTGAGAGTCGGGAAGAGACCCTTCACGGACTTCAGACCGGAACGCTGATGTCGCGAAAGCCACTTCCGGGACGTCAGATGTCCTGAAAGTGGCTTTCGCGACCCCACGATCCCGGGACGCACCTCGTGAGTGGTGAGGACGGTTGGAACCGTCCTCACCACTCACGAGCCGAGCTGGGTCAGAAGGCGAAAGCGGTGCAGTACGACGTCGCCGTCTTGCCCGGATCGGCGATCGACGTCGCGGTCAGCTTGATCTGCGCGACGTGGTCGCCACCCCCGGCCCGTTTGGCGTGCGCCGTCGCCGACGACCGCCCGCCGAACGGGACGGTGGACAGCTCGTTCGGCAGCCGGACCTCCCAGCCCTTCGCGGTGGTGGACGCCCTCAGGCGATAGGTGTCGGTGTCGAACGGCGCGGCCGCGCCCTTCGCGTCGCCCGTGTTGAGCACCGGGAACGAGCAGCTCGCGAGCCCCTGCTTGGCGAACGCCGGGATCGACGGCCACAGCGAGACGCCCCTGGCCTGCGAGCCCGCGCCGTCGAGCGAGGCCACCGTGACGACGTAGGACAGCACGCCCTTGCGGTCGCGCTCGACGTCCGAGACGAGGAACTTCAGCCGGTTCGCCTCGTCGGTGTACTCGTATTTGCTCGCCGAACCGGTGCCCGCCTTGAAGGCGGCGTCGTTGAGCTGGCGGTAGTCGCCGATGGAGATCGGGACCGGGGTGCCGTCCGGCTTCTTGTAGTCGGTCATGCCGATGTCGGCCGGATGCGCGTCGACGATCCATTCGAAGGGCGCGTTGTCCTGGTTCTTCGTCTTCGCGATGATGACGCCGGAATCGGGGGCGAAGGAATCACTGCCCATCCGGTCGACGACCTCGACGGTGTAATTGTCGTAGCCACCGCCGTCGCAGAACGGATCCTTCGAGCGATCGCATTTCGGCGAAAGGTCCCCGCCGTTGAGCGCGATGTTGATGCCGCTGTAGGCGCCCTGTCCCGGCAGGACCGAACGCGCCGTGATCCTGGTCGAAACCGGGCCGTTCTCGGCGAGGGAGTTCCGGTCGAGTTTCAGCACGTCCTCGGCGTCGATGATGTCGAGCTTCATCTTGGTGCGCAGCATGTGGTGCGACCCCATCGAGCCGCCCTGCGTCGCCGGGATCTGCCAGCGGGTGTGCGGTCCGCCGGGGCCGTTGAAGCTGCCGCGCGACATCATCTCCCACGGGCCGGTGTAGGTCCTGGACGGCGGGGTGCCGAACGGGTTGTTGTAGTTGTCGCCGATGCCGAGAATGTGGCTCAATTCGTGCGCGTAAACCGCCTGGCCCGAGCTTTCGGCCTGGGTCGAGGAACCGGTGACCGCGTTCGGCCAGATGCTCGCCGCGGATTTCCACGACGTCCACGGGACATAACGGGTGGCCGCGGCGTTCGGCATTCCCGCGACACCGGGGCCGAATTCGTCGGGCACGTTCTCACGCTCGCCGAATTTCATCACGCCGAATTCCTGCCAGGTCGCGCTCTCGTCCTGGCCCGCGGAAAGATAGAAGATGAAGTCGAACTGCTTGGCGACGTCACCCACGTCCGCCCGCCAGGCGGCGCCCGCGTCGGCACGCAGGTCACGCTTGCAGTTCGCGCCCGGCGGACACGCGCCGGGCTGGAACTCCATGCCGTATTCGAAGGACTTGCCCGGCAGCCGGTACGGCCCGAACGCGGTCAGGTCCACGCCCATCCTGCCGCCGGAGTCCTCCATCCAGTACTCGTTGATGGTGTGGCCCTGGTTGAGCGCCTGGGGCTTGTTGAGGAAGTCCTGGTAGAACTTCGCCACGTTCGCCCGGGGGATGTCGCTGGCCGCGGGGCCGGGGTTGCCGAACACCGTCGAACGCGTCGGCTGCGTGACGGCGAACTCCTGGTCCGGGTAGTCCGCGAGCACCACGGCGCCCTTGAACGTCCGCTTGGTCGGCTTCAGCGCGGGATCGGCCCAGTCGGTGCCGGGTGGCTTGCGGTAGTCGTCCCACGTCATATGGTCCTGATTTTCCCAGGTCGACCCGTCGATGGGGGCGGGCCAGCCCTTCACCGGCACCGCGGCGGACGCGGGCTGGGCGACCAAACCGGGCAACAGGGTGACGGCGGCGAGGACGGCGAGTGTTCTGAGTGGGGCTCGTCGGAGAGACGATCGCATCGGGGTACACCTCCCAGTCGGACCGCCGATGAGGCGGCCGTGATCGACGGTAGGAGGTGGGCTTTGCCCTGGGCACCGCCGGAAGTCGTGAGTCCCGCTAACTATCCGGCCGCCCGCTGTCTCCAAGGTGCCCTTGGGGACGTTGAACGTCTCGAAGTGGCCTTCAGGACACCCCGCGGCTCGTCGTGTCCACCCCCTCTCGCGTTTCGTCCTCTGGTTGCGGTAGTTGCGCGTGCAACTACCGCAACCAGAGGACGAAACGCGGGAGAGAAAGGGCGTCAGGAGACGCGCAGGGCGGTCACGAACCGCGGGCGACCGGCGAGGTCGAGGTGGCCCCGGACGTCGGTCAGCACCCGGCGCGCCCGTACCAGCGCCGGGACGGCGGAGCCGTGCGTGTCGTCGTGCTCGATCGCCATCCCGCCGGTGGGCCGCAGCAGCCGCGCGGCGGCGGCGATCGCGTGCCGAATCACCGCCAGCCCGCTCTCCTCCGCGAAGACCGCCCGCGCCGGGTCGTGCTCGGCGACCTCGGCGGGCACCGGCGTGCCTTCCGGCACGTACGGCGGGTTGCACAGGACCAGGTCGACGAGCCCGTCGAGTTCGGCGAACATCGTGCTGTCGGCGACGTCGCCGGAGTACAGCCGGATGGGCGTGTCCCCCGCGTCGGCGTGGACGTCGGCGTTGTGCCTGGCCCAGGCGAGCGCCTGCGCGTCGATGTCGACGGCGTAGACGACGGCGTCCGGCCGCGCGTGCTGCACGGCCAGCGCCAGCGCGCCGGAGCCGGTGCAGAGGTCGACCACCACCGGGTACTCGCGCCCGTGCAGCAGTTTGAGGCCCCATTCCAGGAGCAGTTCGGTCTCCGGGCGCGGGACGAACACCCCGGCGCCGACGTTGACCGTGATGTCGCCGAGCGCGGCCCAGCCGGTGAGGTACTGCAACGGGATCCGTTTGGCCCGCTGGTTCACGAGCTGGCCGATCGCGTCGATGACCGGCGGGTCCACCAGTGGCACCATCGGCAGGCGGCCGCGTTCGACGCCGAGGACATGGGAGGCGATGATCTCCGCGTCCGAGCGCGGGGACGCCACCCCGGCCTCGGTGAGGATGCGGGTCGCTTCCATGATGGCGAGGCGCAACGGCTGCCGGTTCACTGATGTTCCTTCACAGAGTCAAGCCTGACACACGACGCACGCGTGCCGGGGTCGATACACGCGGGCTCAGGGTAGCGATTCCTTTCAGCGCACCCGCCACGAGAGTGACGACAACGTCAGCGCCGCTTCGGCCACTCGCCGCGCCAGGTCGGTCTGAAGGCTCCTCGCCGCCGAAGCAATCCACTCATCGACGTTCTGTACGCCGATATCGCGGTATTCGACAGCCTGGAGCAGCATTTCGAGCTTGTCCGCGTCGCGTGCGTAGAGCGCCTCCGGGCTCTCCGCGGTTTCGTACTCGTCAACGGCGTCGCGCACCGAGTCACGCGCGGCGCCGGGAAGGGCCGACGTCTGCGCGGAGGTGATGGCCCGAGGGTCCGGCTTCTCGACGAAACCCTTGATCGTGTGCGGAAGGTCTCCGGTCCTCGTCTCCTGCGTGTCGTGCCAGAGCGCGAGGTACGCCGCCCGCGCCGGGTCTGCGCCGCCCTCGGCAGCCAGCAAGCCTGCCAGCTGCGCGACCCTCGTGGTGTGCTCGGCGACCGATTCGGGATCACGGACCCCGGCCTGCCACCACCCGGCTCGCCGGATCCGCTTGAGCACACCCAGTTCGAATCCGAACCTGGCCAGGGCTTCCACGCTGCTCCCCTACGCGTCGACAACGAGATATCCGGCCAGTGTCCCGCGACGCTGCCTGAGCGTGTCGATGCGGTCGTCCATCTCGGCCAGTTCGCGCCGGATCTCCGTCACGACCGTCGGGCACAGGTCGAGTTCCGGCGGTTCACCGTTCGCGCGCGGGAGCACCTTGGCGATGACCTGCGTGGTCAGCCCGGCCGTGAGCAGCGCGCGGATCTGCCTCACGGTGGTGACCGCGTCGTCGCCGAAGGTGCGATAGCCGTTGGAATCGCATCGCGAGACCAGCAGACCCTGCTCCTCGTAGTTGCGCAGCGACCGGTGACTCACACCGGTCCGCCGGGACAGCTCGCCGATCAGCATGTGAACCCCGACATCTCGGTGTCGAGGCCCGCGACGAATGGCTCGACGTGATCCGAAAGTTCCTCTCCTCAAGTGTTGGAGAGGGTACGAACTGATCACCCTCCGGAATCTTCTAAGGTGACGCGGGTGAAGATCCGGGAAATCCGACTGACCTTGGGCGTGTTTGTCGCCGCACTCGGGGTACTCCTCGTCCGTTTCCTGGTTCCTCGTCCGATCGGCATGGCGGACAACGGCGACGGCTGGCGCATCCTGTGCCGGCTCGGCGCCCGCGAACTGGACCGGCCTTCGGAATACTTCGTCCGCTTTTCCTACGGCCCGGCCCCGGCCTGCAACAGCGAGTACATCTCCAGCCAGAGCTGGATCGACAAGATCGCCAGCGAGATCGGGCAGTGGCTCGGCTCGTCCGCCATCCTGAATTTGCTGGTACTGGGCGTGCTCGGCTGTCTGCTCGTCGCGGGCGGGATCGCCGCGATCGTGGTGGGCCTGCGCCTCTCGGTCCGCGACAGCTTCATCGCCACGGCAGCACTGTTGCTGGTCGCCGCGGACTCGGCCTTCTTCGGGTACTTCGCCTCCGTGCTGAGCGAAGGCGCCGCGTTCGTCGGGATGCTGCTGCTCGCCGGCGGGCTCCTGCTGATGCACCGCACCGGGCCGTGGCGCTACACCGGCGCCGCGGTCACCGTGCTCGGCGCGATGATCGGGATCAACGCGAAGTCGCAGACGCTGCTGCTGATCCCGCTGTTCGCGCTCGCGCTGCTGTTCGTCCGCCCGGCGGGCAGCCGCGGCCTCGCCCGGTGGGCGCTGCCGCTGGCCGTGCTCGCCGTCGTCGGCACCGGTACCGCGCTGGTGCAGGGCGCGGGCGACTCGGCCAACGCGGAGTACCGCGAGGCCAACATGTACCACGTCGTGTTCAACGGGATCGTGGACGGGAACCACGACACCATCGGTGACCTCGCCGCGCTGGGCCTCCCGCCCGAGTTCGCGAAGTACATCGGCACGGGCTGGTGGAGCGCGAACGCGGCCTGGCGATCCCCCGAGTACGCCCAGTACCGCGACAAGATCAGCCGCCGCAACGTCGCCCAGTACTACCTCGACCATCCGGGGCGCGTGGTCCAGATGCTGCAGAGGTCCGCGCAGGAAACGCTGACCGCGCGGGTGCCGAACCTCGGCAGCTTCGGCGAGCACGCCGGTCAGCCGCCGCTCGCGAAGGAGTACCGGATCCCGGTCCTGTCCGGGATCACCGGCTGGATCGCGCCGCTGGGGCTGTTCGCCCTGCTGCCGATCTGGCTGCTCATCGGCTGGGCCGGGCTGCGAGCCTTCCGCGACCGCACCGGGCGCCGCGACGTCGGCATCGTGGTGCTCATGTTCCTGCTCTTCGCGATGGGCCAGCTCCTGGTCTCCGGTCTCGCGGAAGGCATCGAGAACGTCAAGCACCAGCAGCTGACGATCTACCCGACCCTGCTCGCCGCCGCCTTCGCCGCGCTTTCGTTCCTGCCGCGTCGCAAGGAAGTACCCTCGGCGGTCGAAGAACCCGAGCCGGAACTCGCCGTCGCTCAGCGTGGCGGAGCCCAATAGCCGGCGAAACTGCCGCAGCTGACTTCGGCGCCGGTGAGTTCGTCCTTGATCCGGTCTTCCACCCCGCTCAGGCGGATGGTCGGCGCGTCCGGGGCGACGGCGTCGGGCACCGGGCCGCCCGCGGTCAGTGAAACGGCTTTGACCGTCTGGAAGAGCACGAGGTAGTTCCCTTCCCGGTCGAGGCGTTCCGCCGCCTCGACCATCCTTTCCGGACTGTCGCCGGTCAGTTCCATCGGAAGCGGCCAGTCCAGCGGGAACGGGTTGCGCACCCCGAAGACCGGGGCGACGAACGGATTGTCGGGCAGGATCGCCACGTTCGAGGCCGGGTAGCGGTCCAGGCAGCCGCGGATCTGGGCGACATAGGTGTACACACTGGTATTCGTGCGGACGCCGCGCATCGGCGCCGCGATCTCGCCGAGGTCCTTCGTCAGCTCACCCTGCGGCCTGTCCGCGTACGGTGCCTTGTCGTGCGCGGACATCAACAGCAGGCCGGCGAGCACGAACGCGGTCGCGCCGAGAACGCCGCCCGCGAGCGCGGGCGGGCGCGGAAGATCCGGTGGCCGCACCGCTTCCAGCACACCCAGCGCGAAGATCCCGGCGAGCAGTCCCGGAAGCGGGTAGCCCCATGACAGGCTGGCCATCCAGCCGAGGCAGGCGATCGCCAGGTACCGCCAGGGCAACCGCCGCCGGACGACGGCGTCGAGGATCGCGGCGGCCGAGAACAGCCACAGCAGGGTGACCGGCCAGTTGCCCGCGTGCTCGAATCCGCCGTCTGCCACGACGAACACCACCACGGCCACGACACACGCCGCCGTCACGATCCGGAGCCATCGGCCGAAGTCCCCGAGCCGTTCACGGGCCTGGAACGCCACCGCGATCACGAACACCCCGAGCAGCACCGGGAAGACATACGTCCTCGGGTCCGCGCGGCCCGCGAACTCCGCCGTCCAGAACAGGAACAGGCCTTCGCCCCAGGTCTGGTGACCACCGGAGAGCTGCGCGATCGCCGATCGCAGTCCCCCGGCGACGGTGACCACGCCGAAGTACAGCGACGGCGCCGCGCCGAGCACGAGGACGTCACCGAGCAGGCGCCACCCTTTCTTCGGCGGCGCGGTGGGGTGGAACAGCAGGATCAGCAGTCCGATCGGTGCGGCGAAAAGGAAACTCTGCTTGACGATGATCGCGAATCCGAGACAGAACAGGCCGAGCAGGCGCCGCCATCGCGAGCCGGAACGCAGCCCGCTGTCGAGCAGCCACCAGCCGACCGCCACCAGGAAGACGCCGTCCACGGTGTGCCAGGCCATCAGCGGATAGGTGTTCAGGCCGACCAGCGCGGCGGTGAACACCAGGCCGAGCCGAAGCGGCCCCCAGTCCAGCGGCGAAGTCCCGGTCAAGAACGCGGCGAGCGCGAACGTGGCGACGGTCAGCTGCACCATCATCACGAAACTCGACCCGATCATCAGCGGCGCCGGGACGAGCTGATCGATCAGATGGAGATAAGCCGAGCCGAACGGCCGGGGCCCGAGGAAATCGACCTGCGGGATCTCGCCGTGCAGCACCCGCCACACCTGCGCCAAGACGAATCCCTGATCGGTCGGGTTGAAGCCGAACCGGCCGATCCTGGCGACGACGGCCGCGCTCAGCAGGGCTGTTCCGGCGGCGAGCAGAACACTTTTCCGAGTCGCCGGAATCGATCTTTCCTTGATGTCCACGTCGTCTGCACACGCCACGATTCGTGTTACCCGGACAGATTTCCCTTACCGCCCAGGGACCGTAGCGGAAGCGGGGAATCGGCGACAGGCCCGATCGGGCGCCCGGCCGTGCCGCCCGTAGGCTGCACGTACCTGTAGTCGCCGAAGGGCAAGCGAAATAGTCATGGATCTCCGGGAAACGGAAGTCGTCACGCGGATATCCGCGAATATCGAAACCGACGATTTCGCCACCGCCGCCGCACTGGGTGACCGCTTCATCGGCGAGTTCGAGGCCACCGAACTGGAGATCTGCCGGGCGGATCCCGAAGGCGGCTGGAAGGGCTATTCGGTCTCCGTCGGCTATCGCACGCCGCCCGCGGACGGTGAAGAGCTCGCCGACACACTGCACCGCGCCGCCGTACCCGCGCTCTTCCACTTCGGCCTGAATGCGGAATTCTTCGAAATCCACGGCACGCCGGAGACCGGGCAATACGGAAGCTACGACGCTTACGACACCCCGGCCGACGGCTGCACGCTCTATTCCTTGATGGCGGCCGTCGGTGGCACCGACCCGCGCGAACCGGCGTACGTACCCCGCCACGATTTCACCCCGCGCGCGGAAACAGATGTCATTTCGCGGGTGCATCTCTACGTCCCCACCGGGGACCTGCGGCTGGCCGTGGACCTGTGCGGCGGGCCCGTGACCGACCTCGCGGCGTCACTGATCCGGATCAGCACGGACGCGGGTCCCTGCGAAGCGGTGCTGCTGTCGGCTTTCCCCGCTGTCGCCGGGGAAAGCGGCGAAGAGGCGCTCGGCAGGGTCACGAACGAGGTGACCGAGCGGCTCTCCCGCGTGGACATGTCCGTCCGGGCCATCCACACCGGGCTGGAGGACGACCCGTTCTACACCGAGCCGGGCTAGCGATTCTCCAGGAGAACCGTCAAAGCATCCTTGGCCGCGGCGACCACCTGCGCCCATTCGGCCGCGTTCAGGTACTCCTCGTCCGACAGCTCCGTGCCCAGCTTGGCGAACAGGTTCTTTAGAGCGTCGTTCAGCGGACCGAAGGCCGCCGCCTCGCGCTCGTCACGCATCCGGACATCGTCCAGTGCGTTCAGCTGCCTCGTGAAGCGTCCGAGAACGCGCGGACGGCGTCGATGACCATCGCCCGCATTTCCGGATACCTGACACTCATCCCGCGTGGGCGGAGAGACGTTCCTCGCGGTCCGCGGTGATGAGCGCGTCCAGCACGCCGTCGAGGTCGCCATCGAGGACCTGGTCCAGGTTGTACGCCTTGTAGTTCACCCGGTGGTCGGCGATGCGGTTCTCGGCGAAGTTGTAGGTGCGGACACGCTCGGAGCGGTCGACCGTCCGGACCTGCGAACGACGGGCGTCCGAAGCCTTCGCGGCGGCCTCTTCCTCGGCGATCGCCTGAAGGCGGGCTTGCAGCACCTGCAGAGCGCGGGCACGGTTCTGGATCTGCGACTTCTCGTTCTGGCACGAGACGACCACTCCGGTCGGAAGGTGCGTGATGCGCACGGCCGAGTCGGTCGTGTTCACGCTCTGACCGCCGGGACCGGACGAACGATAGACGTCGATCCGCAGGTCGTTCGGGTCGATTTCGACCTCGACGTCCTCGGGCTCGGGGTAGATGAGCACGCCGGACGCGGAGGTGTGGATACGGCCCTGCGACTCGGTGGCGGGCACGCGCTGCACGCGGTGCACCCCGCCCTCGAACTTCAACCGCGCCCAGACACCGTCGACGTCGGCCGTACGGCTCTTGATGGACACGGTGACGTCCTTGAAGCCGCCGAGATCCGAGTCGACCGAGTCGAGCACCTCGGCCTTCCAGCCGTGACGTTCCGCGTAGCGCAGGTACATGCGCAGCAGGTCGCCGGCGAACAGCGCCGACTCCTCGCCGCCTTCCCCCGACTTGATCTCCATGACCACGTCGGAACCGTCGTACGGGTCACGCGGCAGGAGCAGCTCGGTGAGCTTGGCCTCCAGCACGGGGATCTTGGCGGAGATCTCCTCGGCCTCGGCCGCGAAGGTCGCGTCCTCCGACACCAATTCCTTCGCCGTTTCGAGGTCGTCGCGGGCGGTGTCGAGCTCTCGGACGGTCTTGACGACCGGGCTCAGCTCCGCATAACGGCGGCCGAGCTTGCGCGCGCGCGTCTGATCGGCGTGCACGGACGGGTCGGCCAGCTGCTCTTCCAGCTGGGCGTGCTCTTCGAGCAGACCCTTCAGCGAACTCGAATCCACCACTCCACCTCTCTCAAGACCTTTGGCCAGACAACGAAAACGGCGCCTACCCGGACATGCGGGTAGGCGCCGTCGAACAAGCTACTTGGCGTCTTCGGCCTTCTTGCGCTTGCCGTAGCGAGCCTCGAAGCGCGCGACGCGGCCGCCGGTGTCCATGAGCTTCTGCTTGCCGGTGTAGAACGGGTGGCAGTTGGAGCAGATCTCGACGTGGAGGTTGCCGGAGGTCTTGGTGCTGCGCGTGGTGAAGGTGTTACCGCAGTCGCAGTTCACGTTCGTGACCACGTACTCGGGGTGAATACCGCTTTTCATGGTGTCCTCTCTCGTTGGCCCCGGGTCCCCGAGCGGGGTGAACCGGTGCCGGACTTCAGCGGATGATTTTGCCAGATGCGCTGGCAGTGGGGTCAACGCACCCCTCCCCCGACATATTCCAACACGTTGAGTAATCAACTATCGACACCTGGTTGTATGAAATTTGTACTCGATCACGAGATCGTCCTCCTGTTGGAAAATACTCCACGGGAGGTTGGCATCATGCGCACTATCCTCGCCAAGGTGGCGAAGCCCGCGACCGTCGCGGCGTTGGCCGTCGCGGCCTTCGCCATGGCTCCGGTCGCCGGAGCCGCTCCGGCCGCCCCCGAAGCGGGCGCCACCATCACCGCCGCCGACATCAACCCCGCGGCGGGCACGTTCACCACGGTGCCCGAGGGTGACCTCGCGATCCAGGGCGCCGGTGACGGCACGCCCGCCGGCGCCGTCCAGTGGTTCAAGAACAAGGCCGGCTCCACCGCGTACCAGGGCCTCTGCGAGAAGGCCGTCGAGAACGCGTACGGCACCACTGGCGTCTGGGCCTCGGCCAACGCGCACTGGAACGGCGCGAGCCCGAAGCACACGACCGGGACGCCGCCGAAGGGCTCCTTCGTGTACTGGAACATCAGCCAGTGGGGCCACGTCGGCATCGCCGACGGCTCCGGCGGGATCTACGCCTCCAGCATCGGCGGCAAGATCGGCCACGCGTCGAGCGTGCACTACTTCAACAACTACCGGGGCTGGACTCCTGCCGCGGTCCCGCACCGCTGAGCACCTGTTCGTAAGTGGGTGAAGACGGTCCCACCGTCTTCACCCACTCATGAGGGCTTGACCGGCTACCGGTGTTCTTGCCCTGCCGGGTAGGCGTACCGCTGGTGCATGTGAGCTTCTCGTTCCGGACTGGCCGTGTCGCGTGACTGGATGGACGACACGCGTGTCCAGATGGACGACACGCGTGATCCGGCGGACGACACGGCCGCGGAGGGTTCCGCCATCGCGCACCGGCGGCGCTCACCGTCTTTACCCGCCCCGGCAGCCCCGGGCGCTCGGCCGGCGTCCGGGCCGGGAGTCGGACGGGTGGTGCGCTCCCCGGCGCGAGTACAGGAAGGCCCCCTTCCTTGCGCCTGGCGCAAGGAAGGGGGCCTTCCTGTACTTCGAGACCGAGAAATCAGTCGTCGTCGTTCGAGCCGAGGGCCGTCTTCGAGACCTGCATGAGGAACTCGAGGTTGGTCTTCGTCTTGCGCAGACGCGAGATCAGCAGGTCGATGGCCTGCTGCGAGTCCAGCGCGTGCAGCACCCGGTGCAGCTTGTGGGTGACCGCGAGCTCGTCCGGCGAAAGCAGCAGATCTTCCTTGCGGGTACCGGACGGAGCGATGTCCACCGCGGGGAACACGCGCCGCTCGGCGATCTTCCGGTCGAGCTTGAGGTCCGCGTTCGCGGTGCCCTTGAACTCCTCGAAGATGACCGTGTCACCGGTGGATCCGGTCTCGACCATCGTCGTGGCGAAGATCGTCAGCGAACCGCCGTTCTCGATGTTGCGCGCCGCGCCGAGGAAACGCTTCGGCGGGAACAGCGCGGTCGAGTCGACACCACCCGAGAGGATCCGGCCGGAAGCCGGGGCCGCCAGGTTGTACGCACGACCGAGACGAGTGATCGAGTCGAGCAGCACGACGACGTCGTGGCCCATCTCGACCAGGCGCTTCGCCCGCTCGATGGCCAGCTCCGCGACCGAGGTGTGGTCGGACGGCGGGCGGTCGAAGGTCGAGGCGATGACCTCACCCTTCACCGACCGCTGCATGTCGGTGACCTCTTCCGGACGCTCGTCGACGAGGACGACCATCAGGTGGCACTCGGGGTTGTTCGTGGAGATCGCGTTCGCGATGTCCTGCATGATCGTGGTCTTACCGGCCTTCGGCGGAGACACGATCAGGGCACGCTGCCCCTTGCCGACCGGCATCACCAGGTCGATGACGCGGGTGGTGAGCTTGTGCGACTCGGTCTCGAGGCGCAGCCGCTCGTTCGGGTACAGCGGGGTCAGCTTGGTGAACTCGGGACGACGCTTCGCCTCGTCCGGCTCCAGGCCGTTGATCGAGTCGACGCGCACCAGCGGGTTGAACTTCTGCCGCTGCTGCTCACCGTCGCGCGGCTGGCGCACGACACCGGTGATGGCGTCACCGCGGCGCAGACCGTACCTGCGGACCAGCGAAAGCGAGACGTACACGTCGTTCGGCCCGGCGAGGTAGCCCGAGGTACGCACGAACGCGTAGTTGTCGAGCACGTCCAGGATGCCCGCGACGGGCAGCAGGACGTCGTCCTCGCGGATCTCGGTGTCGGGCGAACCGGCCTGTTCGCGGCCACCGCCGGCACCCCGGCGGCGACGGTCGCGGAAGCGACGGCCGCGACGGCCGCCTTCCTCGTCGTCGTCACCCTGCTGGCCCTGGCCCTGACGCTGGCTGTTGTCCTGGCCACCGCCCTGCTGGTTGCGCTGGCGGTTGTCCTGGCCGCGGTTGTCGCGGTTGCCGTCCCGGTTGCCCTGACGGTTTCCACCCTGCTCGCCACGATCGCCGCGCTCGTTGCGGTCGCCACGCTCGTTGCGGTCGCCGCGTTCGTTGCGGTCGCCGCGCTCACGCTGCTCACCGCGGTCACGCTGCTGGCCACCCTGCTCGGGCGAACCCGCGGCGCGGTTGGAGCCGCGGCGACGACGGCCGCGGCCGCCCTCCTCCTGCGACTGGCCGTCCTGCTGGTTCTCCTGCTGGGCGGGCCGCTCGGCGGCGGGCGTGGAACCGTTCTCCGAGACCTTTTCGGCCTTCTCGGCGCGCGGGGCTTCAGCCGGTGCGGCCTCCGCCTTCGGCGCCTCGGTCTTCGGCGTCTCGGTCTTCGGGGCCTCCTGCTTCGGGGCCTCCGTCTTGGGCGCTTCGGCCTTGGGAGCCTTACGCGGCGCATCGATCCCCTCGAGCGGAAGCGTTTCGCTCGCCGCGGCGGGGGACTTGCGCTTGGTCTTGCCCTGACGCTCGCGGATGGCCGCGATCAGGTCGCCCTTACGCATACCCGTGGTCTCGCCGATGCCGAGGTCCCCAGCGATCGAGCGGAGTTCCGCGACGGTCTTGCCGGTCAACCCGCCGACCGTCCGCTTGGGAGCGACGGCGCCGTTCGACTCGGCGGCGCCACCTTCGACGTCGCTCAAAAGATCGGTGTTGCTCACAAATGTCCTTCCTGACCGATCCACGCCTCCAGGCGGATCAGCGGACCGCCGTTCGCGTCCGATTGCGAAACGGCGTATCTGTCCCCCGATACGGGCGATCAGCTCCTCGGCCGTGTTGAACACAGCTAGAAGGCCTCCAGCACAGGGGTTTGCCTCCTCCAAACGGAGGAAGTGGAATTCGGCACCGCCGGAACCGGGAACCCGCCTGCGTCCCTCCGCCACTCCCGCTTGCCAGGCGGTGTGCGGAACTGGCGGATCAACGAAGGATGCGGGCCAAGGATGACACTGCTCACCTGGACCGGCACCGGGTGCGGAAACGCACGGTGATCGAACGCCCCCGAGCGTAGACCGCGTCACCGCCAGGTGCAACAACCACCCCCCGCGTGGCGGGGTGCGGGGCGTCGCGTGTGACCGAGGCTTTACTGAGCCGCAACCTGAACGCCGCCCGGATCGATCGGCAGCTCGGTGACGTCGAAAGACGCGACGTCGACACCCGCCGGGAGTATTCCCCCGGTGGTCAGCGCCAGCACGGCCGGACCGGCCCCGGAAATGGCCGCGGCCACCCCTTCGGCCCTCAGCGCGCGCACCAGTTCGCTGCTCGCCGGATACGCGGGTGCCCGGTAATGCTGATGGAGCCGATCTTCGGTAGCGGAGAGCAACAGGTCGGGGCGCGCGGTGAGCGCGTGCACCGCGAGCGCCGCGCGGCCCGCCGTGAACGCCGCGTCGGCGTGCGGGACCTGGGCGGGAAGCAGTCCCCGCGTGGCGTCGGTCGAGGACCGCAGCGCCGGGATCGCGACCACGGGCCGGATGTCGTGATGCGGCTGAAGACGTTCGGCGCGGAACCGCATCCCCTCGTTCCAGGCGACCACGAAGCCGCCCAGCAGGCTCGCCGCCGCGTTGTCGGCGTGCCCTTCGAACTCGGCCGCCAGTTGCAGCGCGTCGTCGTCCAGGGCCTTCTCGGCCAGCGCGTACGCCGCCGCGACGCCGGTCACGACGGCGGCCGCGGACGAGCCGAGGCCGCGGGCGTGCGGGATGGCGTGGAAGCAGCGCAGGTGCAGACCGGGCGGCTGGAGGCCGAGGTGCTCGCAGCCGCGCCGGAAAGCCCGCACGACCAGGTGCGATTCGTCGGTCGGGACGTCGTCCACGCCGCCCGCGCCGGCGTCGATCACCTCGATCTTGAGTCCCGCGTCGGTGATCTGGAGTTCGACCCGGTCGTAGAGCGCCAGCGCCAGTCCCAATGTGTCGAACCCCGGTCCGAGGTTCGCCGAAGACGCCGGGACCTTGATCTTGAGCAACGTCATCGCAGGTCCAGCGCGGCGGCGACGGCGGTCGGGTCGACGGCGAGCGGCTCGACCTCGACGTTGCCCTCCAGCGCCGTGGCCGGGTCCTTCAGGCCGTGACCGGTGACGGTGCACACGACGGTCGAGCCCTTCGGCAGTCGTCCGTCGGCGGCCGTGGCGAGCAGGCCCGCGACACTGGTCGCCGAAGCGGGCTCGACGAACACGCCTTCCTTGCGGGCCAGCAGCCGGTACGCCTCGAGGATCTTCGCGTCGGTGATGGCCTCGAACAGCCCGGCGGAGGCGTTTTTCGCCTTCATCGCGCCGTCCCACGACGCGGGGCTGCCGATGCGGATCGCGGTCGCGATGGTGTCCGGATCGGCCACCGGCTCGCCGTGCACGAGCGGCGCGGCACCGGCCGCCTGGAAACCGAACATCCGGGGGGTGTTCTTCACCACACCGTCACCGGCGTACTCGGAATACCCCGCCCAGTAGGCGGTGATGTTGCCCGCGTTGCCGACCGGCAGGCAGTGGATGTCCGGTGCCTTGCCGAGCACATCGCAGATCTCGTACGCGGCCGACTTCTGGCCGGAGATCCGCACCGGGTTCACCGAGTTGACCAGGGTCACCGGGTAATCGATCGCGGTCTTCTGCGCCAGTTCGAGGCAGTCGTCGAAGTTGCCGTCCACCTGGAGGATCCGCGCGCCGTGCTGCACGGCCTGGGCGAGTTTGCCCATCGCGATCTTGCCCTGGGGCACCAGCACCGCGCAGGTGAGCCCGGCACGGGCCGCGTAGGCGGCGGCCGACGCCGACGTGTTGCCGGTGGACGCGCAGATGACCGCCTTGAGCCCGCTGGCGAGCGCGTGCGTGATGGCGACGGTCATCCCGCGGTCCTTGAACGACCCGGTCGGGTTCACGCCTTCGACCTTGAGGTAGACCTCGCAGCCGGTCAGTTCCGAGAGGTGCGCCGCGGGCAACAACGGGGTGTTGCCCTCGCCGAGGGTGATCACCTTCGCGCCGGACGGGACCGGGATCCGGTCGGGGTAGGCCTGGATGATTCCTGGCCATGGTTGGGGAATCACTGGTCTTCGCCTTCCACACGCATCACACTGACGACCTGGTTCACCACGTCGAGCTTCGCGATTTCGTCCACAGTGGACCGCAAAGCGGCGTCCGGCGCCAGGTGGGTGACCACGACCAGGCTGGCCGTGTCGTTGGCGTCGCGCTGCCGCACCGCGGCGATGCTGACACCGTGCCCGGCGAACGCCTGGGCCACCTGGGCGAGCACGCCCGCTCGATCGGCCACGTCGAGACTGACGTGGTATCGCGTCGGCGTCTGGCCCATCGGCCTGACCGGGAGCGCGGCGTGCGCGGATTCGCGCGGGCCACGGCCGCCGACGACCCGGTTTCGAGCCACCGCGACGAGGTCGCCGAGCACGGCACTCGCGGTCGGGGCGCCACCGGCGCCCTGACCGTAGAACATCAGCTCACCGGCGGCGTCGGCCTCGACGTAGACGGCGTTGTACGCGCCGCCGACCCCGGCGAGCTGGTGCCCGCGCGGGATCATCACCGGATGCACGCGCGCCGAAACGGATTCGGCGCCGTCGTCGGAGGTGACGCGCTCGCAGATGGCGAGCAGTTTCACCGTACGGCCCAGCACCTTCGCCGCGGCGAGGTCCGACGCGGTGACGTCGGCGATGCCCTCGCGGTGCACCTCGGAGGCCGTGACACGGGTGTGGAACGCGAGCGAGGCCAGGATCGCGGCCTTGGACGCGGCGTCGTAACCGTCGACGTCGGCCGTCGGATCCGCTTCGGCGTATCCGAGCCTGCTGGCCTCTTCGAGCGTCTCCGCGTAACCCGCGCCGGTCTGGTCCATCGCGGACAGGATGAAGTTGGTGGTGCCGTTGACGATGCCCATCACGCGGGTGATGCGGTCCCCGGCCAGCGATTCGCGCAGCGGGCGCAGCAACGGGATCGCCCCGGCGACGGCAGCCTCGAAGTACAGGTCCACACCGGACGCGTCCGCGGCTTCGAACAGCTCCGCGGAATGCTCCGCCATCAGCGCTTTGTTGGCCGTGACAACGGATTTCCCGGCCTTGAGCGCGTCGAGCAGCCACTGCCGCACCGGCTCGATCCCGCCGACGAGTTCGACGACCACGTCGACGTCGTCAGAGGTGACGAGCTTCGTCACGTCGGAGGTCACCAGTTCCGGCGGCAGCTCGGGGTGCTTGTCGGGGCGCCGCACCGCGATCCCGGCCAGCTCCACACGCGCGCCCGCCCTGGCGGCGAGCTCATCGGCCTGCTCGGTGAGCAGCCGGGTCACCTCACCGCCGACCGTCCCGCAGCCGAGCAGGGCGACCCTGATCACGCGTCCGTCCACAGTAGACACTTGCTAGACCTCCAGGCGCAGCATGTCGTCCGTCGTCTCCCGCCGCAGCAGCACGCGGGCGCTGCCGTTGCGCACGGCCACCACCGCGGGCCGCGGCTGCCGGTTGTATCCGCTGGCCATCGAGTAGCAGTACGCCCCGGTGGCCGCCACGGCGAGCAGGTCGCCGGGAGCAAGAGTGTCGGGGAGCCAGCAGTCCCGGACGACGATGTCGCCGGACTCACAGTGTTTTCCCACGACCCGGGACAGCGCGGCGGCGGCCTGGCCGTCACCGTCGTCGTCGGCGGAGCGGGAAACGAGACGGCAGTCGTACACCGCGTCGTAGAGCGCGGTGCGGATGTTGTCGCTCATCCCGCCGTCGACGCTGACGTAACGCCGGGCGGCCTGGTCACCGAGCGAGACGTCCTTGATGGTGCCGACCTCGTACAGCGTGATCGTGCCGGGACCGGCGATGGCACGGCCGGGCTCACCGGCGATCTTCGGCACCGGAAGGCCCGCGTACTCGCATTCCTTGCGGACGATCTCACGGATCTGCGTGATCATCTGCGCGGGCGGCGGCGGGTTGTCCTTGTCGGTGTAGGCGATACCGAAACCACCGCCGAGGTCGACGATCTCCAGCTGCTCGAGCAGGTCGGTGCCGTGCTCCTTGGCGAGTTCGGCCATCAGACCGACCACACGGCGGGCGGCGACCTCGAAACCGTCGGCGTCGAAGATCTGCGACCCGATGTGGCTGTGCAGGCCGATCAGCTTGAGCGAAGGCGCGTTGAGCACCCGGCGCACGGCTTCGGCCGCGTCACCGGAAGCCAGCGAGAAGCCGAACTTCTGGTCCTCGTGCGCGGTCGCGATGAATTCGTGGGTGTGCGCCTCGACGCCGACCGTGACCCGGATCAGCACGTTCTGCACGACGTCGTGCCGGGCGGCGACATCGGCCAGCCGCGCGATCTCGTAGTAGGAGTCGACCACCACGGTGCCGACGCCCGCCTCCACGGCCGCTTCGAGTTCGGCGAGCGATTTGTTGTTGCCGTGGAAGGTGATCCGCTCGGCCGGGAAGTTCGCGCGCTGCGCGACGGCGAGTTCGCCGCCGCTGCACACGTCCAGGCTCAGCCCCTGCTCGGCCACCCAGCGGGCGATCTCGATGGACAGGAACGCCTTGGACGCGTAGTGCACGAGCGCCGGGTCGTCGAACGCCTCGGCGTAATCGGCACAGCGCGACTTGAAGTCGGCCTCGTCGACCACGAACAGCGGCGTGCCGTACTGCTCGGCGAGTTCGCGGACGTCGACGCCCGCGATCCGCACGACGCCGTCCCCTCCGCGGAAGGTGTTGCGGGGCCAGACCTTCGGGTACAGCCGGTCGAGTTCCGCGGGACTCGACGGCGGGAAACCGGAGGCGTCGGCGTGGGGGTAGACGTCGGCGTGGCGGGGGCCCGCGGGGTGAGCCATCGATTACTCCGCTCGATTGAGGCCGCGCGATCGCGAACGCGTAGCCAGGGCGTCAGTTAGGTCGGAAAAGTTGCCTTGCGCTCGGAGGACGCCCTGCCTCCGCGTTGGCGAGCCCTTCGGGCGGGGCGCGGCTGTTGTGCTCGGCCGGGTTCCGGGGAACACCTCAGCTCCGCCTGCCATCACATGCGTTCCGGAGCAGAGACACCGAGCACGGTGAGGCCGTTCGCCAGCACCTGGCGGGTCGCCTCACAGAGCGCGAGCCGGGAAAACGTGAGGGGGGTGGTCTCCTCGTCGCCCTTCGGCAGAACCCGGCCGACGGCGTTCCACTTGTGGTAGGCGCCGGCGAGTTCTTCGAGGTACCTGGCGACGCGGTGCGGTTCGCGCAGCTGCGCCGCCCGGCGGAGGACGGTGGGGAATTCGCCGAGTGTGCGGATGAGATCGCCCTCGGCGGGCAGCGTGAGCAGACCGAAGTCGACATCGCCATCGGTTGTGAGGCCGAGGTCGGAAGCGTTGCGCTGCAAGGAGGCCAGCCGCGCGTGGGCGTACTGGACGTAGTAGACCGGGTTGTCGTTGGAGTGCTTGCGCAGCAGGTCGAGGTCGATGTCCAGAGTGGAATCGACCGAGTAGCGGATCAGCTCGTAGCGGGCCGCGTCGACACCGACGGTGCCGACGAGGTCCTCCATGGTGATCACCGTGCCCGCGCGTTTGCTCATCCGGACCGGTTTGCCGTCGGAGACCAGGTTGACCATCTGGCCGATCAGCACCTCGACCACGGCCGGGTCGTCGCCGAACGCGGCCGCGGCGGCCTTCAGCCGGGCGATGTAGCCGTGGTGGTCCGCGCCCAGCATGTAGATGCAGAGGTCGAAACCGCGCTTGCGCTTGTCCTGGAAGTAGGCGAGGTCACCGGCGATGTAGGCCGGGTTGCCGTCCTTCTTGATGACGACGCGGTCCTTGTCGTCGCCGTGCTCCTTGGACTTCAGCCACCAGGCGCCGTCGGAGAAGTACAGGTTCCCGGAGTCCTTCAGCCGCTGGACCGACGACGCGACGGCGCCGGACTCGTGCAGCGAGTTCTCGTGGAAGTAGACGTCGAAATCGGTGCCG
Organism: Amycolatopsis coloradensis; assembly: GCF_001953865.1. Taxonomy (GTDB): domain Bacteria; phylum Actinomycetota; class Actinomycetes; order Mycobacteriales; family Pseudonocardiaceae; genus Amycolatopsis; species Amycolatopsis coloradensis. Next base: position 28,316 of record NZ_MQUQ01000010.1, on the reverse strand, counting down.
AAATCGTGCAGGCTCTGCTTGATCTCGGTGAACATCAGCTCGATGCCGACCCGGCGGAAGGTCTCGGCGCGCTCGTCGTCCGGCAGTGACAACGCGCTCGGCTCCTGGCGGATGACCTCGGCGGCGATGTCGTTGATGTAGCCGCCCGCGTAGCCGTCTTCCGGAGCGGGCTCGCCCTTGGCGGCGGCGACCAGCGACCGCACGAAGCGATCGATCTGCGCGCCGTGGTCGTTGAAGTAGTACTCGCGGGTGACCAGGCCGCCCTGCGCGGACAGCACCCGGCCCAGCGCGTCGCCGACCGCGGCCCAGCGGGTGCCGCCGAGGTGGATCGGGCCGGTCGGGTTCGCCGAGACGAACTCGAGGTTGATCTTGACCCCGGCCAGCTCGTCACCGAGGCCGTACTTCTCCCCGGCGTCGAGGACCTGCTGGACGATCTGGCCCTGCGCGCCGGCGGCGAGCCGCAGGTTGAGGAAGCCCGGCCCGGCGACCTCGGCCGAGTCGACGCCATCGGCCGCGGCGAGGGCCTCGGCCAGCGCGTCGGCGAAGTCACGGGGCTTCATCCCCGCCTTCTTGGCCACCTGCAGCGCCAGGTTGGTCGCGTAATCGCCGTGCTCGGGGTTGCGGGGACGTTCGATCGTCACCTTCTCCGGCAGCACGGAATCGTCGAGGCCGCGCGCGGTGAGAACCTGCACGGCTGAGTTACGGACCAGGTCGGCGAGAGCTGCGGGAGTCACTCGCGGAATTCTAGGTGTGACCTGGTCCGGGCTCCGCAGCGACCGCCGGAAGGTGTGAGCCAAGCCGGTGATCGGCCGGTGCGTTCACGGTGATCAGACTCGCGGTCTCTACACTGGCCCGCGCAGGGACCACCCCCTTCGGAGAACGCAGGAGCCATGGCTAACGGGACAACCAGAAAAAAGGGCGCGTCGTCGAAGAACGCCATGAAGGCCGCCCGTAGCTCCGTCGTGTCCAAGAAGGGCACGCCCTGGGGCACGATCATCGCGGTCGTCGCGATCGTCGTCCTGGCTGCCTCGGTGGTCACCTACTACATGGTCGCCTCGGCGCCGAAGCGCGAGCAGAAGACCCGTGAAGAGGCCGCCGCCGCCTTCACGCCTTCGCCGCAGGACCCGGACCCGTCGAAGCGTATCTCCGGCGTGGCCATCAACGAATACGCCGGTCAGGCGCACGTCACGGCCGCCGAGCGCGTCGCGTACGACAAGGTGCCGCCCTACGGCGGACCGCACGACCAGTCGTGGGCCGCTTGCAACGGCGTCGTCTACCCGAACGCCGTCCGCAACGAGAACATGGTCCACGGTCTCGAGCACGGCGCGGTCTGGATCGCCTACAACCCGGCGCAGGTCACCGGCGAGGCGCTCGACCTGCTGAAGGTCCGCGTCGAGGGCAAGCCGTACACCATGATGTCGCCGTACCCGAACCTCGACAAGCCGATCTCGCTGCAGTCCTGGGGCCACCAGCTGAAGCTGGACAGCGCCAGCGACGAGCGGATCGACCAGTTCATCGCCGCGCTGCGCACCAACCCGAGCACCTACCCCGAGCGCGACGCCACCTGCGACGCGCAGATCGAGCCGGGCGAGTTCGACCCGACCCCGCCGGGGCCGGACGCGAAGCCGATGGACTACAAGGGCACCGCGGGCACCCAGCAGGACGGGCAGCCCGGCGCCGGCCAGCCGTCGCAGCCCCCGGCCACCCAGCCGTCGGCGCCCGCGAGCAAGTAGGTAAGTGAGCCGGATGGACCCCGATCCCCAGTACGTCGACGAACCCGGCGACGAGGTACCGCGCTCGACCAAGAGCCGGTGGCTGGTGATCGGGGCCGCCCTGGTCGTCATGCTGATCGTGGGCTTCGGCTTCGGCGCCCTGACGACCAGGTTGGCCGACTCCGATGCGGAGCCGACCATCCCGGGGGCGGGCTCGGTCGAGGTCGGCTTCGCGCAGGACATGTCGGTGCACCACCTCCAGGCCGTCACCATGGCGGGCTGGGCGCGGGACCACACGGCCGATCCGGCGATCAAGACCCTCGCGTTCGACATCGAGCGCACGCAGACCGGCCAGGTCGGCCGGATGAAGGGCTGGCTGGGCCTGTGGGGCCAGCCCGAGCAGGCGAACGGCGCCTACATGACCTGGATGACCGAACCGTCCGGCCACGCCGGGCACGGGGGCGTCGACATGAAGCCGTCGAACGGCGCGCCGATGCCGGGGATGGCGACTTCGGCCGAACTGGCCAAACTGCGGTCGCTGACCGGCAAGGAGATGGACGTCTTCTTCCTCCAGCTGATGCTGCGGCATCACCTGGGTGGGACGGAGATGGCGCGGTACGGCAACGACCACACGTCCATCGCGGACGTGAAGGCGCTGACGCGGAGCATACTCGTCTCGCAGGGCGCCGAGATGGACCTGATGAAGGGCCTGCTCCAGGAGCGCGGCGGCTCCCCGCTCCCCGCCTGACGCCTCCCCCCTTTCGCGTTTCGTCCTCTAGTTGCGGTAGTTGGCTTCACGAACTACCGCAACTAGAGGACGAAACGCGTCGTGGGGGTTACCAGGAGAGTTCCCGGCAGCGTCGCGCGCACTGGGGCACTTCTATCTGCAAGGTCGCGTGCTCGATCGAGTAGCGGTTCGCCAGAAGGTTCTGCGCCTCGGTCAGCACCGTGGCCTGTTCGACGGTCGGCGCGATGGTGAGATGCGCCGAAGCGACCTCCATGCCCGAAGTCAGCGTCCAGATGTGCAGGTCGTGGACGTCCTCGACGCCCTTCAACGCACCCAGTTCGGTTTGGATCCCGGCGACGTCGACCCCCTTCGGGGCGTGCTGGAACAGGATCCGCAGCGCGCGGCGGGCGAGGGCGTAGGTCCGGGGCAGGACGAACAGCCCGATCGCGACACCGATGATCGGGTCGGCGTAGCGCCAGCCCGTCAGCAGGGTGATCGCGCCGCTCAGCAGCACGCCGACGGAGCCGATCAGGTCGGCGAGGACTTCGAGGTACGCGCCCCGGACGTTGATGCTCTCCTCGGCGCCTTTGCGCAGGACGAGGAAGGACACGATGTTCGCGACCAGGCCGGCGGCCGCCGCCAGCAGCACGGGCAGGCCGGGTACGGCGGGCGGGTCGCTGATCCGGCCGATCGCCTCGATCACGACGTAGCCCGCGACGCCGAACAGCAGGATGGCGTTGCCCAGCGCCGCGAGCACCTCGGCCCGGTAGAACCCGAACGTGCGGGTGAGCGTCGGGCCGCTGCGCCTGGCCAGCATGATCGCCGCCAGCGCCATCCCGATGCCGAGGACGTCGGTGAACATATGCGCGGCGTCGGAGATCAGCGCGAGCGAGCCCGTGGCGAACCCGACGATGAACTCCATGACCATGAAGCAGGCGCCGATGACCAGGGCGATCGTCAAGCTCTTGAGGTAGCGGCCTGACGCGCTCGACGGCGACGCCGTCCCATGCCCGTGCCCGTGACCCATTGCTCCGCCTCTCGTGAAGTCGACAGGCCGAATATATTGTCACATGCGCATATGTGCAATACAGGTGAGCCTAAGTTCACCCTGTCTTAAGCCACACAAGGAAGCCATCCCCCAGGAGGGCCTTCCCGAAACCTGAAACCGACACGCACCGCTACCGAAGGGACCGGAAGAACCCCCGCAACTGGCCGACGAAGACGTCGGGCTGCTCGAACGCGGCGAAGTGACCGCCCTTGGCCAACACCTCGTACCAGCGAAGATCGGTGTAACGCAGCTCCGCCCAGCGCCGGGACGGCCGGACGATCTCGTGCGGGAAGATCGAGATACCCGAAGGAACCTCGACCGCGGAACCGTCCCGCTCCTTGTTCTCCCAGTAGATCCGCGCCGACGAGGCCGCCGTCCCGGTGAACCAGTAGACGGAGATCGCGTCGAGCATCTGCCGCCAGGACAGCGCGCTTTCCGGCGAGCCGTCGTTGTCGGTCCACTCCCGGAACTTCTCGGCGATCCACGTCGCCTGCGCCACCGGCGAATCGGTGAGCCCGTAGCCGATCGTCTGCGGGCGGGTGCCCTGTTGCCGCGAGTACGCGGACCCGCCCGTGTGGAACCGGGCCAGATCGCCGAGGGCCGCCTTCTCCTCGGCCGTCGGTTCACCCAGCTTGGTCTCGTCGTACGGGACGCTCGCCATGTTCACGTGGACGGCGATCACCCGCTCCGGCGCGACCTTGGCGAGCACGTTCGTCACCCCGGCGCCCCAGTCGCCACCCTGCGCGGCGTAGCGCTCGTAGCCGATCAGGCCCATCAGCTCGTCCCACGCCCGCGCGATCCGCTCGACGTTCCACCCCGTCGACGACGGTTTGTCGCTCCAGCCGAAGCCCGGCAGCGACGGCGCGACGACGTGGAACGCGTCCGCGGGGTCACCCCCGTGCGCGGCGGGATCGGTCAGCGGGCCGAGCACGTCGAGGAACTCGACGACCGACCCCGGCCAGCCGTGCGTGAGCACGAGCGGGGTCGCGTCCGGCTCCGGCGAGCGGACGTGCAGGAAGTGGATGCCCAGACCGTCCACAGTGGTCTTGAATCCGGGGAAAGCGTTGACCCGCCCGGCCAAACCGAAGTCGTAGTCCTCCGCCCAGTACCGGCACAGCTCCCGCGCGAACTCCAGCGGGACTCCCTGCGTCCAATCGTCCACGGTGGCCGGCTCGGGCCAGCGGGTGGCGCGCAGCCGGGCTCGCAGATCGGCGATGGCGGGCTCGGGGATCCGCACCTCGAACGGCTCGATCACGACGTCCTCCCAGTTCGTTGGTGTCACCAACGCTACGCTGTCCCGATGAGTACCGCACCCGTCCGGCTTCGCGGCAAGGCCAGCTGGCTGGTCAACCAGGCCGCCACCGTTGCCCACCGGCTCGCGATGGACGAGTTCGCCCGCAGCGGCGCCCGCCGGTACCACTACGGGATCCTCGCGGCCATCGACGAAAACGGGCCGTCGAGCCAGGCCACCTTGAGCCGCTCCACCGGGATCGACCGCAGCGACGTCGTCGCCGTCATCAACGAACTGGCCGACGCGGGCCACGTCGAGCGCGCCCCCGACCCCGCCGACGGCAGGCGCAACCTGATCACCCTCACCGCCACCGGCGTCCAGCGGCTCCAGCACCTCGAAGACCAGGTCACGGCGACCCAGGATCTCTTCCTCGCACCACTGGAACCCGCCGAGCGGGAGCAGCTCACCCGGCTCCTCGCCCGTCTCGTGGACCATCACCACGGTTAACGGCCACCGCCCGCGAGGACGCCGGACGGTGTGCGCTAAGCTTTCCGAAGTCGCTCAGGCGGCTACGCCCTCGTAGCTCAGGGGATAGAGCACTGCCCTCCGGAGGCAGGTGTCGCAGGTTCGAATCCTGCCGAGGGCACACTGATCCGCTGTTCCCCAACAGCACTCACACGCATATTCCAGCTCCAGCCGCGCAGGGCTTCGACAGGCTCGATCGACGCGGCGCCGGATACGCTCCGGGGAGCAGGCCGAGCACCGCTGTCCAGTCCCTGATCAGCGCAGCGATCACGACGGTGAGCACGCCGAGGCTGGCCCCGCCGATGAAGCCGAGCACGGCCGATCCGGTGACGAATCGGGCAGGTGATATGTCCGCGCCGGGCGCCCAGCGCTCGTCTGAGGCCGATCTCGCCCGCACGCTCCATCATCGAAACCAGCATCGTGCGCAGGGCGAGCGGCACCTGCGCGGCGACGATCCGTGCGCTGCCGACCTCGTCATCGTTCGCCTGCGCGGGCAGCGTCAGGTCGACCGCTGGCTCGACGGTGCCTTCGCCCGGAATCTTCGCTAGGGGGAAGGCAACTGTGGCGTGTCGCGAAAGCCACTTTCGCGACGTCTGATGTCCCGAAAGTGGCTTTCGCGACCTGAGCACCAGGCCCTTCCACTACCTACTTCGAGGCGTCGACCAGCTCTCGCTCGTCAGGAGCATCGAGCTGCTTCGTGAGCTTCTCGCCTTCGACGTCGACGTCGGGCAGCACGCGGTCCAGCCACTTCGGCAGCCACCACGCACCGCGCCCGAGCAGGGACATCAGCGCCGGCACGATGGTCATCCGGATCACGAACGCGTCCACCAGCACGCCGAACGCCAGCGCGAACCCGATCGACTGGATCAGTGAGGACTCCGCGAGGACGAACCCGGCGAACACGCTGATCATGATCAGCGCGGCGGCGACCACGACGCGGGAGCCGTGCCGGAAGCCGGTGACCATCGCCTGCTGCGGGTCGGCGCCGTGGACATACTCCTCCCGCATCCGCGTCACCAGGAACACCTGGTAGTCCATCGCGAGCCCGAACAGCACGCCGATCAGCAGGATCGGCAGCATGCTCATGATCGGCCCGGTCGTCTTCACGCCGAGCAGGTCGGTGAGCCAGCCCCACTGGAACACCGCCACCACGGCGCCGAACGTCGCGACCACGGAGCCGAGGAAGCCCAGCGTCGCCTTCATCGGGACCACGACCGAGCGGAACACCAGCATCAGCAACAGGAACGCGAGTCCGACGATCAGCGCGAGGTAGGGCAACATCGCGTCGGCGAGCTTCTCCGAGACGTCGATGTTGGCCGCGGTCTGGCCGGTCACCGCCAGGGACGCTCCGGTGGCCGTGCCCAGTTGCGCGTTCAGGCCCCGGATGTCGCTGACGAGATCTTCGGTCGCGGTGCTGCTCGGGCCACTCTTCGGAATGACGGTCAGCAGTGCCAGGTCACCGTTCCGGTTGACCTTCGGCGGCGTGACGATCGGGCGTTCCCCGAGGCCGCTGATCCGGGTGGAGGCCTGCTGGAGCGCGGCCTGCCGGTCGGTGCTGCCCGTCAGGTCGACGACGATCACCAGCGGGCCGTTGGCGCCCTCGCCGAAGCTGCGGCTGACGGTGTCGTACGCCTTGCGCTGAGTGGTGTCCGGCGCGGCGGTGCTGTCGTTCGGCAGGCCGAGCTGCATGCTCGCGGCCGGGACGGCGACGATCGCGAGTCCGGCGATCGCGGCGATCAGCACCGGGATCCGGTGGCGGGCCACGAAACGTGCCCAGCGCTCGCCGTGCGTGGTCTCGCTTTCCTTACGGCGCAAGCGGATCTTGCCGCCCGCCAGTTTCCCGCCCGCGAAGCCGAGGATCGCGGGAAGCAGGGTCAGCGCGATGACGACGGCGATGGCGACGGTGATCGCCGCCGCGACGCCCATCTCGCCGAGGAACGGGATGCCGACGACGGTCAGGCCCGCCAGCGCGATGATCACGGTCAGCCCGGCGAACACCACGGCGGAACCGGCCGTGCCGGTGGCACGTCCGGCGGCTTCCTCCGGGTCGCGGCCGATCGTCAGTTCGTGCCGATAGCGGGAAACGATGAAGAGCGCGTAATCGATGCCGACGGCGAGACCGATCATCAGCGCGAGCACCGGCGTGTTCGTGTTCAGTTCGAGGAAACCGGACGCCGTCGTGATGCCCGCCATGCCGATGCCGACGCCGATGAGCGCGGTCAGCAGCGGGATCCCCGCCGCGAGCAGCGAGCCGAAGGTGATGATCAGGACGACCGCGGCGACGGCGACACCGAGGCCTTCGGTGGCGTTCGTGGCGGGCATCGCCTGGACGGCGTCACCGCCGAACTCGACGGTGTACCCGGCCTCCTTCAGGGGATCCGCCGTGGCCATCAGGGCCTCGCGGTCGGCATCGGTGAGTTCGAAGCCCGGCACGCGGTAGCTGACCTGGGCCAGCGCGACGTGCTTGTCGGGCGAGACCGCCTGCATCTCCAGCGGGTTGACCACTCCGGCGACCTTCGGCGCGTCCTTGAGTCCCTTCACCAGACCCGCGATCGCCGCCTGCCCGTTCGCGTCGGTGATGTCACCGGACGCGGAGATGACGACGCGGGCGGTGGCGCCACCGGCGGCGGCCTCCGGGAACCGGTCCGCGAGCTGGTCGATCGCCTTCTGTGACTCGGTGCCGGGGATGGTCACCGAGTTCGAAAGCTGGCCGGACAAGGTCAGCGCCCCCGCGCCGAGGGCCACCAGTACGACGGCCCAGACCGCCGCCACCAGTGCCCGGCGCCGGAACGAGAACCGGCCAAGGCGGTACAGGAAGCTGGCCACAGAAGTCTCCCGTTCACTCGATCAGGTTCATTCCAAGCTAGCCGATCGGCTAGGGGCCAACAAGCCGAGCAGCAAGTATGTGACTAGCCGCACGGCTAGTACTCGGTTGGCTCGACGGCCGCGTGTGACGTAACCTCCGACGGCTGAACGAGGAGGGAACATGGACGTCGTCCACGCGGAGGACACCCGCACGCGACTACTGGGCACGGCGTTGCGATTGTTCACCGAACACGGCGTGGAGGGCACCTCGCTGCAGATGATCGCGGACGCCCTCGGCGTCACCAAGGCCGCCGTCTACTACCACTTCAAGACGAAGGCGGAGATCACCGAATCCGTCGCCGAGCCCGTGCTGCGCGAGCTGGAGGGCATCGTCGACGACGCCCGCGCCCAGCGCACCCGCGGCGCGCAGATCGACCATCTGCTCGACGGGTTCGTCGACCTCGTGGTGCGGCACCGCGCGCTGGTCGCGCTGTTCTCCAGCGACCCCGGCATCGCCCGCGCGGTCGAGAAGTCCGTGCACAGCTCGGAAAGCTTCAAGAACCGGCTGCTGGAGGTCCTGGTCGGCCCGGATCCGGATCTCACCGCGATCGTGACGGCTCAGGTACTGCTGGCGGGCATCGCCATCGCGGGTGGTTCGCCCGAGGTCGCCCCGCTCGACGACGAGACGCTGCGCGAAACGCTCCTCGGCGTCGGGCGCAAGCTCTACAATCGCCCGCGCCGCCGCACGTGACCGATGTGTTCAAGACAGGCGCCGCGATCCGCGCGACCCTGTCGGTATGAACATCGATCTGAAGGCGGCGGCCGGTTTCATGGCCACCCAGGCCCGGCTGCTCGACAAGCGCCGTTTCGAGGTCCTTTTCCGCGACGGTGACCCGGCGGCCGCCCTCGCGGCGCTGGAGGGGTACCGCAATCCCGACGGCGGCTACGGTCACGGACTCGAACCGGATTGCCGCTCGGCTACCAGCCAGCCCGGTGGCGCGCTGCACGCTTTCGAGGTCTTCGCCGGTGTCGGCCCGGCGACCAGCCCGCGTGCGGCCGAACTCTGCGACTGGCTCGCCTCGATCTCCTTGCCCGACGGCGGAATCCCGTTCGCCCTGCCGATGCCGGACCCGGCGGGCAGCGCGCCGTTCTGGGCGGAGGCGGACTCTTCGGTGTCCTCGCTGCAGATCACCGCGATCGTGGCGGTCACCGCGCACAGCGTCGCCTCGCACGATCCGGCGGTCGCCGCGCATCCGTGGCTGGCGAACGCCACGCGCTACTGCCTCGACGCGATCGAGAAGATCGAGGAGGCGCCGCACGCGCTCGTGCTCGCTTTCGCGATGAAGCTGGTGGACCGGATCGGCGACCCGCGCCTGGTCGAGAAGCTCGGGAGGTTCGTCCCGGACGACGGCGTGGTCGCCGTCGGCGGCGGGATCGAGGGCGAGGCCATGCGCCCGCTCGACTTCGCGCCGGAACCGGGTGGCCCGGCGCGGAAGCTTTTCACGCCCGGAGTCATCGAAGCCGATCTGCGGCGGGTGGCCGGTGCTCAGCACGAAGACGGCGGCTGGCGCGTCGACTACACGAGCTATTCGCCCGCGGCCGCGCTGGAGTGGAACGGGCTGTTCACCGTGAGCACGCTGGGACTCCTGCGGGCCAACGGCCTGATCTAGGGGAGGCGGCGCAGGAACTCCGGCGGAACGGCCGCGGTGAGCCAGACGCCGTTCGCGCTCACCTGGAACTCGTGCCCGGCGGCCGCCATATCCGCCGCGTCGACGAGGAGCACGACCGGGACACCGCGCCTGCCCCCGACCGTGCGCGCGGTCTCGACGTTTGCCGAAAGGTGCACGGCATGCCGACTCATCGGGCGGAGCCCTTCGTGCGTGATCGCGCTCAAGAACCGGGACACGGTCCCGTGATAGAGCACGCCGGGCGGAGTGGCGCCGGGCAAGGCGAGGTCGACGTCCACGCTGTGACCTTGGCTTGCCCGGATTCGCGACCCGCTTTCATCGAAGGCGAACCGTTGTTTGTCGTTACCTTCGACCACTTCGGCGAGCTGGTTCCGGGTCAGGGGCAGTCCGTCGCGCCGCAGGGCGGCCAAAAGCGTGCCGACTTCGACCCAGCCGTCGGAGGTCAGGGTGATGCCGATGTCACCGGGCGCGTGCCGCAGGTGCCGGGAGAGTCGTTTCGAGACTCGGATGAGGTGTTTCTTGTCCATTTCGAGTCACAGTGACGCATATCCGGCACCCGCGTGGCAACGGAATTCAGAAGCCGCCCTCGGAAGCCGGGCGCAGTTTCCCCGCGCCGGGGCCGAAGCGGGACATCTGGTCGTCGGCGTTGTAGAGCCCGCAACTGCGCAGGGACAGGCAACCGCAGCCGACACAGCCGGTCAGCCTGTCCCGCAGGCGCTGCAACGCGTCGATCCGCGCGTCGAGTTCGGTCTGCCAGCCCTTCGAAAGGCGCGCCCAGTCGGCCTTGGTGGGGGCGTGGTCCTTGGGCAGGGTCTCCAGCGCCGAGCTGATGTCGTCGAGGCTGAGGCCGACCCGCTGCGCGGCACGGATGAAGGCGATCCGGCGCAGCACCGAACGCGGATACCGCCGCTGGTTGCCCACCGAGCGCTCCGAGCTGATCAGCCCTTTGTCCTCGTAGAACCGCAAAGCCGTGTGGGGCACGCCGCTGCGGTCGGCGACCTGTCCGATGCTCAGGTGTTCAGCCAGTCTCGTCACGTCGCCAGGTTAGCCTTGACTTCGACCTAAGTCGAGGTTGCACCCTCGGTTCATGACCACCGACACCATGACCGGCTACGAGGATCTGCCGCGGCTGATCTCGTTGATGACCGGGGACGAGAAGCACCAAGCCGCCGCGGAGTCCACTGTGGACGTGCTATGGGTGCTCTACGATCGCGTGCTCGACATCACCCCCGAGACTTTCCGCGAGCCCGGCCGAGACCGCTTCATGCTGTCGAAGGGCCACGGCCCGATGGCCTACTACGCTGTCCTGACGAAGAAAGGCTTCATCCGCGAGGACGAACTCGCCGACTGGACCTCGGCGGAATCCCGGCTCGGGCACCATCCCGACCGGGCGAGGCTGTCCGGCGCCGAGATCGCCAGCGGGTCACTCGGGCACGGCCTGCCCTTGGCCATCGGCACCGTGTTCGGCCTGCGCGCCAAGGGATTCCGTGACGCCAAGGTCGTCACCCTGATCGGCGACGCGGAACTGGACGAGGGCTCCAATCAGGAGGCCATCGCGGTGGCGGGCCGGATCGGCATGCCGCAGCTGACCACCGTCGTCGTCGACAACTCTTCCGCCACCCACGGCTGGCCGGGCGGGATCGCGCGCCGGTTCGAGGTCGAGGGCTGGGAGACCCGCACGGTCGACGGCCGCGATCACGAAGCGCTCTACGAAGCCTTCACCGCACCCCATCCGGACCGGCCGCTCGCCGTGGTCGCGACCGTCGAGCGAAAGGGCTGAACCCATGGACATGCGTGAAACCTTCCTGTGCGCCGTCGCCGAGGTACTCGACGCCGACCCGAACGTCGCCATCGTGCTCGCCGACATCTCCGCGGCGCAGCTGGCCTTCGCCGCCCGCAAACATCCGGACCGCGTGCTCAACGTCGGCATCCGCGAGCAGCTGATGATGAGCACCGCCGGCGGGCTCGCGCTGGCCGGGATGCGCCCCATCGTCCACACCTTCTCGTCGTTCCTCGTGGAGCGGACGTTCGAGCAGGTCAAACTCGACCTCGGGCACCAGGACGTCGGTGCCGTGCTGGTGTCTTCCGGCGCGTCCTACGACATGCCGACCGCGGGACGGACGCACCAGGCGCCCGGAGACGTCGCCCTCATCGACACGCTGCCCGGGTGGACCGTGCACGTGCCGGGTCACCCCGAAGAAGCACGGCGGCTGCTGCTGGAGTCCATCCCGGGCGACGGTCGTGTCTATCTCCGGCTTTCCGCACAGGAGAACGCGAAACCGCATTTGGGCGCCGGGTTGCAGACGCTGCGCGAAGGCGGCCGAGGTGTCGTCGTGGCCGTCGGGCCGATGCTCGACAGGGCGATGGAGGCGACCACCGATCTCGACGTGACCGTGCTCTACACCTCGACGATCCGGCCGTTCGACGCCGCCGGTCTCCGCTCGGCCGTCGAGGCCACGGGCGCGGGCGACGTCGTGCTGATCGAGCCCTATCTCGCGGGGACTTCGGCGCATGTGGTGTCCGCCGCGTTGTCCGAAACGCCGCATCGCTTGCTGTCACTGGGTGTCCGGCGTGACGCCGAAGTGCGGATCTACGGCGAGATGGCCGACCACGATCTCGCGCACGGCCTCGACGCGGGGTCCATCGCCTTGTCGGTCAAGGAATTCCTCCGCTAGCGTCACCAGGATGACGAAGATCCGCCCGCTCGCGCTCGGGGTCATCCGCCGCGGCGAAGACCTCCTCGTGTTCGAAGGCCGCGACGAGGTGAAGGGGGAGACCTACCATCGCCCGCTCGGCGGCGGGATCGAGTTCGGGGAGACCGCCGCCGAGGCGCTGCACCGTGAGTTCCAGGAAGAACTCGCGGCGGAACTGACCGCTGTCGAGCAGATCGCGGTGCTGGAGAACGTCTACACCTTCGAAGGCAGGCCAGGGCACGAAATCGTGTTCCTGTTCACCGCCGACCTGACCGACAAAGCATTCTACGAACGCGACGAGGTCGGCGTGGTGCTCGACGAGGAGGGCACCCGTGTGCACTGGCTGCCGATGGCCGACGTGGTGAGCGGCAAGGCGATCCTGTATCCGGACGGACTCGCGGAACTCCTTTCAGCGCAGGAGTGAGCGCTGGGTCGGCGTGAGTTCCAGTCGCTGCGGCGGGCGTTCGAGTTCGCCCGAAAGCCCAGCGTCTGTCCGGTCGAGGACTTCCCGGTGCGCCTCCGTGTCCTCCGCGGACTTCGAGAACCAGACGAACACCGTCTCGTTCTCTCGGACGGGAAGACGAGGGAAGGTGTTCTCGGCGGGTTCGGTCTCGAAGTGGCCGAAGGTGTCCACACCGGCCTCCCGCAATGCTGGAGCCACGGAGTCCGCGAAGTACTTGGAGAACTCCTTGACCGGGCCCAGGGGATGGCAGACCGTCGCCACCACCCGTGAACCCGGTTCGCCGCCCGGAGCGGGGAATCCCGGCCCGGACGGCCGCAGCAGCAGGACGTCGGACGCGTCGATCATCGTCTCGTTCGCCGCCGGGCCGTGCTCGCGCCACACCGGTCCGTGGTAGAAGGACTCCAGCGCCGTCCGCCTGCTCTCCATGTCCCGGAATCCGCGGAGCCACACGAACCTGTCCGGCTCGGCGGGTTCACGGAACAGGCCGAACAGGTGCATGCCGCAGGCTTCCTGCGTTTCCACGAACTCGCGCTCGAAGAGTTCGATCAGCTCGTCCCGGCGGCCGTCGCGCAGGCTGTACCGGCGCAGCTCGACGACGGACTGGAACTCGGCGAAATCGGTCATGCGGCGGACTCTAGAGGTCCGCACCGACACTTTCCGGCGGCTCAGCGGAAGGCGGCGAGCCCGGTGACCGACTGGCCGATCGAGAGCGCGTGCATCTCTTCGGTGCCTTCGTAGGTCAGCACGGTTTCGAGGTTCGACATATGCCGCATCACCGGATACTCCAGCGAGATCCCGTTGGCGCCGAGCATGGTCCGCGCGGTCCTGGCGACCTCCAGCGCGGAGCGGACGTTGGCGAGTTTGCCGAAGCTGACGTGGTTGTGGTGCAGCGTTCCGGCGTCCTTGAGCCGTCCGATCCGCAGCGCGATCAGCCCGGCGCGGTTGACCTCGACGACGAGGTCGGCGAGTTTGCGCTGGGTGAGCTGGAATCCGGCCAGCGGTTTGCCGAACTGCTCGCGGCTCAGCGTGTATTCCAGCGCGGATTCGTAGCAGGAGCGGGCGGCGCCGACGACACCGAACAGGATCCCGTAGCGCGCTTCGTTCAGGCAGGACAGCGGTCCGCGCAGGCCCCTGACGTCCGGGAACGCCGCCGACTCCGGCAGGCGGACGCCGTCGAGGACGAGTTCCGCGGTCAGCGAGGCCCGCAGTGACAGCTTGTGCTTGACCTCGTTCGCGGTGAAGCCCGGCGTGTCCGTGGGGACGACGAAGCCGCGCACGCCCTCGTCGCTCTGCGCCCAGACGACCGCGACGTCGGCGACGGTTCCGTTGGTGATCCACATCTTCGTACCGTTCAGCACCCAGTCCGAGCCGTCGCGGACCGCGCGGGTCCGCATGCTGCCCGGGTCGCTGCCGGCGTCCGGTTCGGTGAGGCCGAAGCAGCCGAGCGCTTCACCGGCGGCCATCCGCGGGAGCCACTCCCGCCGGTGGTCCTCGGTGCCCCACTGGTGGATCGCGTACATCGCCAGCGAACCCTGCACCGAGACGAAGCTGCGAAGCCCGGAGTCGACGGCTTCCAGTTCGCGGCAGGCGATGCCGTAGGCGACCGCGCTGGTCCCGGCGCAGCCGTAACCCTCCAGGTGCATGCCGAGCAGTCCGAGCCTGCCGAAGCCCTTGGCGAGCTCGGCGGCGGGCAGCGCGCCCGATTCGTACCACTCCGCGACGTTCGGGAGGAGCTGGTCGTGCGCGTACGCGCGGACAGCGTCCCTCATGGCCCGGTCTTCCTCGGAGAGTTCGGCGTCGAGATCGAGGAAGTCGCGCGGATCCGGGCTGCTGCTCATGCGGTCACTCCTGGTCGGCTCGGGGGGTCACGACCCATGAAGAAAACCACACACAGGACCGGAGCCGGGTGTCAGAGATCGCGCCATCCGGTGGTGTTCGTCACCTGAACCGATGCTGTGACCGGACGGCTGGGAGCGGAGCGCTGCGTCTGAACCGGGATCAGCAGCTCCGCGAAGGTAGGGAAAGGCACGCTGTCGATGTCCTCTCGCCACGCGTGTAGCAAGCAGGTCAGTTCGTCGACGTCCTGCATCGTTCCTCCAGGAGTGCAGGCGGTCTCGCGCCGGCCTTTCACTCGGGGGCGTTAATACCCAGAAGAGTGAAGGTTGAAACAGGGAATCCGGAGAAAACCCGGTCCGCTAGCCTGGGCGTGTGGCTACTCCTCGTGTGGTGATCCTGGACTACGGGTCCGGCAATCTCCGGTCCGCCGAACGCGCTGTTCAGCGCGCCGGCGCGGACGTCGAGGTCACCTCCGACCCCCATGCCGCGCTCGACGCGGACGGCCTGGTCGTCCCCGGCGTCGGCGCCTTCTCCGCTTGCATGGAGGGGCTGCTGTCGGTGTCGGGGGAAAAGATCATCGGCAAGCGCCTCGCCGGCGGTCGTCCCGTGCTGGGTATCTGCGTCGGCATGCAGATCCTGTTCGAACGCGGTGTCGAGCACGGTGAAGAGGCCGCGGGCGCCGGTGAGTGGCCCGGCACGGTCGACAGGCTGGAGGCCGACGTCCTCCCCCACATGGGTTGGAACACCGTCCGCGCGCCGGAGGACTCACAATTGTTCGCCGGCCTCGACGCGGACACACGGTTCTACTTCGTGCACTCCTACGCCGCGCGGACCTGGGAACTGGACTCCGGCCTCGCCGGGCAGCAACCCAAGGTGACCTGGGCGAACCACGGCCAGGACTTCGTCGCCGCGGTCGAGAACGGGCCGCTGTGGGCGACGCAGTTCCACCCCGAGAAGTCCGGGGACGCCGGGGCGCACCTGCTGCGCAACTGGCTCGCGACCCTCGCTTAGAGTGGGCGCGTGACTTTCACGCTCCTTCCCGCCGTTGATGTGGCCGATGGCCAGGCCGTGCGACTCGTCCAGGGCGAGGCCGGCACCGAGACCTCCTATGGCAGCCCGCTGGAGGCGGCGCTCGCCTGGCAGCGTGATGGTGCGGAGTGGATCCATCTGGTGGACCTCGACGCCGCGTTCGGCAAGGGCTCCAACCGCGAACTGCTCGCCGAGGTCGTGGCGAAGCTGGACGTCCAGGTGGAGCTGTCCGGTGGCATCCGCGACGACGCCTCGCTGGAGGCCGCGCTGGCCACCGGCGCCCGCCGGGTCAACCTCGGCACCGCCGCGCTGGAGGACCCGGAGTGGACCGCGAAGGTCGTCTCCTCCTACGGCGACCGTGTCGCCATCGGGCTGGACGTGCGGATCACCGAGGCCGGGCACCGGCTGTCGGCCCGCGGCTGGACGCAGGACGGCGGTGACCTCTGGGAGGTCCTCGACCGGCTCGACCGTGACGGCGCGCAGCGCTACGTCGTCACCGACGTGAGCAAGGACGGCACCCTCCAGGGCCCGAACATCGACCTGCTCCGCGAGGTCGCCGCCCGCACCGACGCGCCCGTCATCGCCTCCGGCGGTGTGTCCAGTGTGGACGATCTTCGCGCGCTGGCCGCCCTGGCGCGTGACGGTGTCGAAGGTTCCATCGTCGGCAAGGCGCTCTACGCCGGGGCGTTCACCCTGCCCGAGGCGCTCGCGGCCGTCGCGAAGTTCTGAGCTTTACCTCCCGGGTAATCGACGCCACGCGCCTGCTCGGTCAGAATTCCTTCCAGGACAACGAAAACCTGGAGGACATCATGACCGCCTACGGAATCGCCCACCTTCGTCCCGCCGCTGTGCCGGCGGAAGAGGTCTTCGAGTACATGGAACGGATTCAGGCCACGCTGGACCCCTTCGGCGGCAAGTTCCTCGTGCACGGCGCCGACGCGCAGGTGCTGGAGGGGGAATGGCCGGGCGCGCTCGTGATGATCGAGTTCCCGAGCGTCGAGGTCGCGCGAGAGTGGTACGACTCGCCCGCGTACCAGGAGATCCTGCCGCTGCGGGCGGATCACATCCCTGGTGACCTGATCCTGGTCGAGGGGTGCGGACCGGATCACGACTCGGCGGCGATGGCGGCGGCCATGCGGGCGGCGCAGGCCGCTTGATTCGGGCCTCGTGAGTGGTAAGGACGGCTATCGGGGTAAGGCGAAGGTGTCCGGCAGTGACCGTGGGTCGTTTCCCGTGTCGTGAAGGGCGGCCCAGCGGCGGTAGCCGG
Organism: Amycolatopsis coloradensis; assembly: GCF_001953865.1. GTDB lineage: Bacteria > Actinomycetota > Actinomycetes > Mycobacteriales > Pseudonocardiaceae > Amycolatopsis > Amycolatopsis coloradensis. The sequence goes on along the minus strand of NZ_MQUQ01000010.1, from coordinate 11,292 downwards.
CGTCACGTCCGGCCCCAGTGTCGCCAGGCAGGGCTACTCGGCCAGTTTGATCGCGATTCCCACGGTCCGGTCCTTCGGCCCCCGCAGCTTGCTGAAGAACATCGTCACCCGCCCGGTGATGCCGTACTTCCGCGCGATCGCCTTGCGCACGCGTTCGGTCGCCTCGAGGTCCAGCAGTCGCGCCTCGCCCGCGACGACGTCGCCGTGGGTGTTGTTGCCGCGGAAGTCGCAGGCCTGGACCTCGACCCGGCCGCTGTTGCGGATGCGCTTGACCTTGCCGGCCTTCCGCTCGGACCAGAGCACCAGTTCGCCGCCGTCGCCCGCCGCCCAGACCGGGGTCGGCACCGGGGCGCCGCTCTTGCGGAAGGTGGTCAGGACGACGTACTTCTCGGCGGCGATCCGCTCGAACTCCGATCCCATGTGGAGAGTCTAGATGAAGTGATTCCGTGAGGATCGCGTGAAGTGCGGCCCCGAGGGGGCCTTCACGACCTTGGCGATACGGACATCCTGAGCTTCACGGCACGAGGACCAGCTTGCCCCGGACGTGGCCCGCTTCGCTCTCGTCCTGGGCGGCGGCCGCTTCGGCGAGCGGGTAGACCCGGGCGATCGGCAGGTCGAGCTTGCCTTCGGCGGCGAGGGCGACGCCTTCGGCCAGTGCGCCGGGAACCTGCTCGCCCGGGCCGCCCGAAGTGAAGCGGACGCCGTGGTCGGCCGCGTCCGGCGCCGCGATGGTGACGACGCGCTTCGGGCCACCGGTGAGTTCGACCAGCGTCGCCAGCGAGCCGCGCCCGGAGGTGTCGAAGGACGCGTCGATGCCCTGCGGCGCGACGGCGCGTACACGGTCGGCGAGCCCTTCGCCGTACTGCACGGGCACTGCGCCCAGCGAGCGCAGGTACTCGTGGTTCGCTTCGCTCGCGGTACCCACGACGGTGAGCCCGCGCGCCACGGCCAGCTGGACGGCGATGGTGCCGACGCCGCCCGCCGCGCCGTCGATGAGCAGCGTCTCGCCCTCGGCGAGGTCCAGCAGGTTGAGCGCGCGGTAGGCGGTGCCGACGGCGACGGGCAGCGCGGCGGCCAGTTCCCAGGACAGCGCCCCGGGCTTGCGGGTCAGGCCCGCCGGATCCGCGAGCACGTACTCCGCGTATCCGCCGTTCCCCCGCCCGAGCACCTCGTCGCCGACGGCGAACGCGGACAAGCCCTCTCCGACGGCGTCCACCACGCCGGCGACGTCTCCACCGGGGACCGCGGGGAACGTCGACGGGTACACCTCGGCCATCAGGCCGGACCGGATCTTCCAGTCGATCGGGTTCACGCCCGCCGCGCGGACGGCGATCCTGACCTGGCCGGGGCCGGGTTCGGGAAGCTCCCGGACGAGGACCTTCAAAACCCCGGAGTCGCCGTATTCGGTGAACGCGATGGAGCGGTAGGTGTCCGTCATGCCGTCGACAACCCCTCCCGGCCGGTGCCTATTCCGGCGGCTTCCCGGCCCAGCTGTAGTCGCCTTGGCTGAGCTGGAGACTGTTCGCGACGTCGAGCAGGGCGGCCTGATCCCGCTTGCCCGAAACGGTGAGCCATCGGCCGCCGTCGAGCTGGACGGTGATCGCGCCGTGCTGCTGTCCGAGCGGCCCGGCCCGCTCCGGGAGATAGACACCGTCGAGCCCCCTGACCTTGAGGGGGACCGGTTCCGCCCCGTCCGGCACCGGCCGGTCGCCGCTGAGCGACGCCGTCACGACCGCCGCGGCGGTGGGCTGCCCGGCACGGGTGGCTTCCACTTCGGTCGCGGCCCCGTTGACCTTCACGGACGTCTTCACCCCCGACAACTCCAGATCGGCGGGCAGCCTGCCGAACCGCAGTTCACCCGAGACCCGGGCACGGCCGTCCGGGACCATCGCTTCGGCGATCCGCTCACCGACCGCGCGTGGCTCCGTCATGTCGGACAACGTCATGCTCAGCAGATAGACGTCGTCGGGGGACCAGGTCAGCATCGTCGACCCGGCGTGGAGTTCGGTCGCCATGCCGACCTTGCCGTGCACGATGATCTGGTTCGGCGCGGGTGCGATCGTCCACGGCGCGGACCGTTCACTCAGCGGCGTGATGAGCAAGTCGATCCGGCCGAGCCCCCCGCCGGCCCAAGACCTCGACAGCGGCGCGGGATAGGGCTTCCCGCCCCGGCTCACTTCCTGGAAGCCGTCGGGCAGCCAGCCGGGCTTGTACGGCAGCACCGACCAATCGGCGTTGCGCTGTGAGGCAGGGGGAACCGCGGTGTAGGCCCGCAGGCCCAGCGGCACGCCGAGCGCGATGATCGCGACCGCCGCCGCGACCAGCGCCAAAGCCATTTTCGGACGGCCGCGCGGCCGCTCTGCCAGCGCTTCGCGGATCTCGGCCCCGTCGGGCGCCCGCGTCGCCAGATGGTCGAGGCTCTCCCGGATCAGGTTCTCGGTGTTCTCATCACTCAGTCGGGTCATCTGCGGGCTCCCGTGGGCTGAACAGACGTGGACTGCCCGGTTTCCCGCAGCGTCGCGAGCGCGCGCGAGATCTGGCTGCGCACGGTCGACGTCGCGCAGCGGAGCACCGCGGCGATCTCCTCGTCGGAGTAGTTCTCGTAGTAACGGAGCACGATCGCGGCGCGCTGTTTACGCGGGAGCTTCGCGAGCCGGTGCAGCATCGCGTCGCGTTCGTCGTACTCGATGGCGTGATCGGAGACCGGCGGGCTCATCAGGTCGAGCACTTCCGGCGACGACGGCGTCACGCGGCGGACCGCCAGGCGCCGTCGCCACGACAGGTACTCGTTGGTCACCATCCGGCGGACGTACGTCGGGGGTGAGTCGATCTTCGGCCAGCGTTGCTGGGCACGCAGCAGCACCTCCTGGACGATGTCCTGCGCCAGATACGGATCGTCGGTCAAAACGGTCGCGTAGCGCAGGAGTCCGTCCAGGCGATCCGCGACGAACTCGTCGAAGGTCGCAGGCACGTGTTCCCCCTCAGCCGGTGGTCTCGCTCTAGTGACGCACGAGACCACCCGGCTGATGCATCGGGAGCGGAACTTTCCCGGTGAAGACGATCACCGCGGGGCGGTCTCCAGCCGGACGAAGGCGAAGCCTGTCGTCCGAGGATGCGGGGGACCATCTCGCCGAGCCACGTCGAGGTTCCCCTCCCGCGTCTCGGTCCTCCCCGCTTGTGCCATTCCGCGAGCTTAAGGAGCCCTTGACTACGCTTGCCCCCATGTCAGTCGCAGTCAGGGTCATCCCGTGTCTCGACGTCGACGCGGGCCGAGTGGTGAAGGGCGTCAACTTCGCCGACCTGCGCGACGCCGGCGACCCCGTCGAGCTCGCCCGTCTGTATGACGCCGAGGGCGCCGACGAGCTCACGTTCCTCGACGTCACGGCGTCCTCCGGGGACCGCGAGACCACCTTCGACGTGGTCCGCCGGACCGCGGAGCAGGTGTTCATCCCGCTCACCGTCGGCGGCGGCGTGCGCACGAACGACGACGTCAACCGGTTGCTGCGCACGGGCGCGGACAAGGTGAGCATCAACACCGCGGCCATCGCGCGGCCGGAGTTCCTGCGCGAGGCGTCGCGGCGGTTCGGCGCGCAGTGCGTCGTGCTGTCGGTGGACGCCCGGCGCGTTCCGGAGGGGACCGAACCGACCCCGTCCGGGTTCGAGGTGACCACGCACGGCGGCCGCCGCGGCACCGGGATCGACGCCGTCGAATGGGCCGCGCGCGGGGAAGAACTCGGCGTCGGCGAGATCCTGCTCAACTCGATGGACGCCGACGGCACCAAGAACGGCTTCGACCTCGAACTCCTGACCCGGGTGCGGAAGGCGGTCCGCGTCCCGGTGATCGCCAGCGGCGGCGCCGGCGCGCTCGAACACTTCCTGCCCGCCGTCGAGGCGGGCGCGGACGCGGTGCTCGCGGCCAGCGTGTTCCACTTCGGACAGTTGAAGATCGGTGAGGTCAAGAGCGCACTGCGCGCCGGGGGAGTCGTGGTCCGGTGATCATGGACAAGTGGAAGGCCGCCACCGAGGTCAAGGTGGTCTGCGCGCTGCTGCTCGGGCTCGGCCTCGGGTACGTCGGGATGGCCGTGATCCTGATGTTCGCGCCGTACTCCTCCGCACGGACGTTCCTGCTGCCGGTGACGTCGCTGGTGCTCGGCGGTCTCGTCGTGGCGGGACTGGTGCTGAGGATGTCTTCGGCGCGGTTCGCCGGTTTCGGCGTCAGCTTCCTGTTCGCGTTGCTGCACGCGCTGTCCATGCTGGCGGCGGAACTCTTCTGGGTGAAGATCGTCTCCGGGCTGCTGTTCGCCGGGTACATCTACGTGGCGGTCCTGCTCAACTCGATGCCGGTGAAACGGCACCTTCTCGGAGCCACTGATGACGCTTGATCCCGCTCTCTCGGACCGTTTGAAGCGCAACGCCGACGGGCTGATCGCCGCCGTCGTCGTCGAACACTCCACCTCGGACGTGCTGATGATGGCGTGGATGGACGACGAAGCCCTCGAACGCACCCTCACCACCCGCCGCGGGACCTACTATTCGCGCAGCCGCAAGGAACTGTGGGTCAAGGGCGAGACCTCCGGTCACGTCCAGCACGTGCGCGAGGTGCGGATCGACTGCGACGGCGATACCGTCCTGCTGCGCGTCGACCAGACCGGCCCGGCCTGCCACACCGGCACGCACACCTGTTTCGACACCGGCGATCGGCTGCTGCTGACCGACGGGAGCGAGTAGCGGCTGTGAGCGTCGTCGCCACCGTCCTGGTCGGGATCGTCGCCCTGATCCACCTGTACATCGTCGTGCTCGAGATGTTCCTGTGGACCACGCCGCGCGCCCGCGCCTCCTTCGGCACCACCGAGGAGTTCGCGAAGGAAAGCTCCGCGCTGGCGGCGAATCAGGGGCTGTACAACGGGTTTCTCGCCGCGGCCCTCATCTGGGGTCTGGTCGCGAGCGGCAGCACCGCCTGGCAGTTCAAGATCTTCGGACTCGCCTGCGTGATCGTGGCCGGGCTCTACGGGACGGCGACGGCGAGCAAGAAGATCTTCTTCGTCCAGGTGGTCCCCGGCACGCTGGCGCTGATCGCGGTCCTGCTCGCGGGCTGACGCCTGCTCACTTGCCCGCCCGAAGAGCGCCCGCGGTTGTCCTGGAGCGACAGGGGACTCGTTGTCCGGGGAAAGCCACTTTCCCCGGAAGCCTCGCCGCGCAGACGGTACCCGAAGAAGTGGCCGCACCTCTGATCGGAAGGTCCCCGTCTTCGTCGGCGGTGAGGGCACGGATCAGCCGCTGGAACCTGCTTGCTCGCGCGGCGACCTGTCGGAATCGTCCCGTGCCGGGCCGGTCGTTTCGCGTGTCTGGGTGGACGGCACCCGCCGCCGTCAGTCGATGTCGCCGGTCAGGTATCGCTGCACCGTCGGGGCGATCGCGGTCACCAAAGGTTCGATCTCGCTCGTCGCCATCGGCTCGAACTTCGCGACGTACCGCACCAGCCCCATCCCGACCAGCTGGGAGGCGCAGAGCGACGTCCGCAGTTCGACGCGGTCGGAGCCCAGCCCGGCGATGATCTTCGTGAAGAAGTTCTGGAAGAAACTGCGCAGCACCAGCGCGGCCTGCTCGTGCCCGGCGACACTGCGGACGAGCGCCTGGAAGACGTCGCCGCCCGCGCCGTCCCATCGGGTGAGGAAGGTCCGCACGATCCGGCGGCCGAACTCGTCGTCGGGGCCGTTCGTCAGTTCCGCGAGGAGTTCGTGCGGGTCGAACGGCAGTTTCAGCACGGCTTGGGCGAACAGCCCCTCCTTGCTGCCGAACCAGTGGTTGACCATCGCCGCGTCGACCCCGGCGCGGGTCGCGATCACGCGGACGGTCGCGCCGTCGAAGCCGCTCTCGCCGAACACCGCGCGGGCCGCTTCGAGCAGGGCGGTGCGGGTGTCCTGTCCACCGGGACGCCGCCCGCGGCGGCGCGCGGTAATGTCTTCACCAGCCATGGCGTCATCATGAACCGGCCCGGCGCAGAATTCAACAATCTTTGAATTCATCCCCCGTCCCCGCCCTCCCGATGGTTGCAGCACAATGAGCGACATGGTCAGCGCCGCACACGCCAGCCCGTCGGGGCTCGGCTCGGTCAGCCCTTCGCGCGACGAGTTCCGCGCGCTCGCCGAGGGCCGTCGCGTCATTCCCGTTGTCCGCCGCGTGCTCGCCGACGGCGAGACCCCCATCGGGGTCTACCGCAAGCTCGCCGCCGACCGGCCGGGGACGTTCCTGTTCGAATCCGCGGAGAACGGCGCTTCCTGGAGCCGATGGTCGTTCATCGGCGTCGACAGCCCCGCCTCGCTGACCGTGCGTGACGGCGAGGCCGTCTGGACCGGCACCCCGCCGGTCGGCCTGCCGACCGAGGGCGACCCGCTCACCGTGCTGCGCGAGACCGTCGCCGCGCTCCACACCGAGCAGCTGCCCGGAATGCCGCCGCTCACCGGCGGGATGGTCGGCTACATCGGCTACGACGCCGTCCGCTGGCTCGAACGGCTCCCCGAACTCGCCGAGCGCGACCTCGACATCCCCGAACTCACCATGCTCCTGGCGACCGACCTGGCCGCCTTCGATCACCACGAGGGCACGGTCACGCTGATCGCCAACGCGGTCAACTGGGACGACTCGGCCGAGCGCGTCGACGCCGCGTACGACGACGCCGTCGCGCGCCTCAACGCGATGACCAAGCAGTTGCACGTCGCGGCCCCGGCCACGGCGGCCGTCTTCGACCGGCCAGCGCCCGAGTTCACGCGCCGCCGGTCCAAGCCGGACTTCCACGCGGCCGTCGAGAAGGCCGTCGAGGCGATCAAGGCGGGCGAAGCGTTCCAGATCGTGCCGTCGCAACGGTTCGAGATCGAGACCCAGGCCGACGCGCTGGACGTCTACCGCGTGCTGCGCACGTCCAACCCGAGCCCGTACATGTACTTGCTGCGCCTGGACGGCTTCGACATCGTCGGATCCAGCCCGGAGTCGCTGGTCACCGTCCGGGACGGCCGCGCGACCACCCATCCGATCGCGGGCACCCGCTGGCGCGGCGCCGATCCGGAAGAGGACGCGCAGCTGGCCAAGGACCTGCTCGCGGACGAGAAGGAGCGCGCCGAGCACCTGATGCTCGTCGACCTCGGCCGCAACGACCTCGGCAAGGTCTGCAAGCCCGGCACCGTGCGCGTCGTCGACTTCTTCGACGTCGAGCGCTACAGCCACGTCATGCACATCGTCTCCACGGTCACCGGCGAACTCCTCGACGACAAGACGGCCTTCGACGCGGTCACCGCCTGCTTCCCGGCCGGGACGCTCTCAGGGGCGCCGAAGGTCCGCGCGATGCAGCTGATCGAGGAGCTGGAGCCGACCCGCAGGGCGCTCTACGGCGGCGTTGTCGGCTACCTCGACTTCGCCGGGGACGCCGACACCGCGATCGCCATCCGCACCGCGCTGATGAAGGACGGCGTCGCGTACGTCCAAGCCGGTGGGGGGGTGGTCGCCGACTCGGTGGCCGACTACGAGGACAACGAGTCGCTCAACAAGGCCCGCACCGTGCTGTCCGCCGTCGCGGCGGCGCAGACGATGATCGCGGCGGACGAACTCGACCCGGCGGGTGACGGTGCTCGTGTCTGAGGCCCCGGAAGACGCGGCCCCGACCGTCAAGAAGGCCAAGCGTCCACTGTGGATCGCCGTGGTCGGCCTGGTGCTGGGCGCGGTCGCGTTGTGGGGATCTTCTCAGCTGGTGTGGTTCGCGGAGTTCCGTGACGGCGGGGTGCGCGGCGCCGTGCAGTACACGGAAACCGGTTCAGAGCGTGCGGTTGCGCTGATTCCGCTCGCGCTGCTGGCGCTCGCCGGCACGGCGGGACTGATCGCCACCGGTGGCTGGCCGCGCCGGGTGCTCGGCGTGGTGCTCGCCGTGGCGGGCGTCGCCGCGGTGTGGGTCGGCGTGGTGGGCGGTTCGTTCGGCGGGTTCGCCGACGGGCTGCCGGTCGCCCAGATGCTGGGAGCCCGCGGTCTCGCGATCCTCGGGGGAATTCTCGTGACCGCCGGGGGGTTGGCAGCCATCAAGGGCGCGGGCCGGATGCCACGCCTCGGCGCGAAGTACGCGGCGCCGGGGACGAAGAAGCGGGCCGCGAAGGATCCGGAGACCGAGCTGTGGGAGGCGCTGTCCGAAGGCGAAGATCCCACCGCGACCCGGTGACGACAGCGGAATTCGCGGGTTCCGGAGATCTTTCCCGGCAAAGATGACACGGTTGGCATTCGGAGTAACGGACATACCCGGAACCAGGCCGTATTCGTGCGGGGGTTAGCATCGTTTCGGCGGGAAGGGGAAGGTTTTTGTGAGCGACCTTGCGAAGGAATCCGTGAGTACGACGGCCGGTGAGGACCTCCGGTGAGCGTGCTCGAAGACATCGTCGCCGGCGTCCGGGCCGATCTCGCCGAGCGCGAGGCGGTTCTGCCGTTCGACGAACTGAAGAAGCGCGCGACCCAGGTCGCGCCTCCCCGAGACGTGCTCGCGGCCCTGCGTGAGTCCGGGATCGGCGTCATCGCCGAGGTGAAGCGGCGCAGCCCGTCCAAGGGCGATCTGGCCGAGATCGCGGATCCGGCCGCGCTGGCGAAGGACTACGCCGACGGCGGTGCCCGGGTGATCAGCGTGCTGACCGAGCAGCGGCGGTTCGGCGGTTCGCTCGCCGACCTCGACGCTGTTCGCGCGGCGGTCGACATCCCGGTGCTGCGCAAGGACTTCATCGTCAGCCCGTACCAGGTCCACGAGGCAAGGCTGCACGGCGCGGACATGGTCCTGCTGATCGTGGCGGCGCTGGAGCAGAACGCCCTGATCGCGCTGCTGGACCGGGTCGAATCCCTCGGGATGACCGCGCTCGTCGAGATCCACAACGCCGAAGAGGCCGACAAGGCCCTCGAAGCAGGCGCGAAGGTGATCGGCGTCAACGCCCGCAACCTGCACACGCTCGAGGTCGACAGGGACGTCTTCTCGCGGCTGGCCCCCGGCCTGCCGATGGACGTCTTCAAGATCGCCGAGTCCGGTGTCCGCGGCCCTGGTGACCTGATGTCCTACGCGGGTCACGGCGCCGACGCCGTCCTCGTGGGTGAAGGGCTCGTCGCTTCCGGCGACCCGAAGGGCGCCCTGGTCAAGCTGGTCACCGCCGGATCACACCCCGCGTGCCCGAGGCCTTCTCGATGACCACTGAGTACCACGAAGAACCGCACGGCAAGCACGATCCGGACGGCCGGGGCTACTACGGCCCGTACGGCGGCCGGTTCATGCCCGAGGCCTTGATCGGCGTCGTCGACGAGGTCGCGGCCGAGTACGACAAGGCCAGGACCGATCCGGAGTTCGTCAACGAGTTCCGGCGCCTGCTGCGCGACTACGCCGGCCGTCCGTCGCTGCTCACCGAGGCCAAGCGCTTCGGTGAGCACGCCGGCGGCGCCAGGATCTTCCTCAAGCGCGAGGATCTGAACCACACCGGTTCGCACAAGATCAACAACGTGCTGGGCCAGGCGCTGCTCACCAAACGGATGGGCAAGAAGCGGGTCATCGCCGAGACCGGGGCCGGGCAGCACGGCGTGGCCACCGCCACCGCCTGCGCGCTGCTGGACCTGGAATGCGTCGTCTACATGGGCGAGGTCGACACCGAGCGGCAGGCGCTGAACGTGGCGCGTATGAAGCTGCTCGGCGCCGAGGTCATCCCGGTGAAGACCGGTTCCCGCACACTCAAGGACGCGATCAACGAGGCGCTGCGCGACTGGGTCACCAATGCCGAGGACACGCACTATCTGTTCGGCACGGCGGCGGGCCCGTACCCGTTCCCGATGATGGTGCGGAACTTCCACAAGATCATCGGCGAGGAGGCCCGCGTCCAGATCCTGGAGCAGGCCGGACGCCTGCCGGACGCCGTCGCGGCCTGCGTCGGCGGCGGATCGAACGCGATCGGGATCTTCCACGGCTTCATCGACGACCCGGAGGTCCGCCTCGTCGGTCTCGAGCCGGGTGGTGAGGGCATCGAGGGCAACCGCCACGGCGCCACGCTGACCAAGGGCACCCCCGGCAACCTGCACGGCGCGATGACGTACCTGCTGCAGGACGAGGACGGCCAGACCGTCGAGTCGCACTCGATCTCCGCGGGCCTGGACTACCCGGGCGTCGGCCCGGAGCATTCGTGGCTCAAGGACAGCGGCCGCGCCGAGTACCGGCCGGTCACCGACGCCGAGGCGATGGACGCCTTCAAGCTGCTTTCGCGGACCGAAGGCATCATCCCGGCGATCGAGTCGGCGCACGCGCTGGCCGGCGCGCTGGTGCTGGGCCGTGAACTCGGTCCCGAGGGGCTGATCATCGTGAACCTGTCCGGTCGTGGCGACAAGGACATGGACACCGCCGCGAAGTACTTCGGCCTGGTGGAGAACGCATGAGCGGGTTGTCCGACGTCTTCGCGAAGACGCGCGAGGAGGGCCGCGGCGCCCTGATCGGGTACCTGCCCGCCGGATTCCCCACGGTCGACGGGTCCAAGGACCTGCTGGCCGCGGTGGTGGACGGCGGTGCCGACCTGGTCGAGGTGGGCGTGCCCTACTCGGACCCGGTGATGGACGGCCCCACCATCCAGGCCGCTTCGGTGAGCGCGCTTTCCGGCGGTTTCAAGCTCAAGCACCTGTTCGAGGTCGTCGAGTCGGTGTCGTCGCGCGGCGGCAAGGCCGTGGTGATGACGTACTGGAACCCGGTGCACCGCTACGGCGTCGGCCGCTTCGCGCGGGATCTCGCCGCCGCGGGCGGACTCGGCATGATCACCCCGGACCTGATCCCGGACGAGGCCGACGAGTGGATGGCCGCGTCCGAGCAGCACGGTCTGGACCGGATCTTCCTGGTCGCACCGTCCTCCTCGGAGGAGCGGATCGCGAAAACCGTCGAGGCCTCTTCGGGCTTCGTGTACGCCACCGCGGTGATGGGTGTGACAGGCGCTCGTGACCAGGTCGGCGTGCACGCCGAAGACCTGGTCGCACGGGCCCGCGCGCATACGGATCTGCCGATCGGTGTCGGGCTGGGCGTTCGCTCCGGCGAGCAGGCGGCCCAGGTCGCCGGTTTCGCCGACGGTGTCATCGTCGGCTCGGCCTTGGTGACCGCCGCGGCGAGCGGACTCGACGCGGTTCGCGAGCTTTCGGCCGAACTGTCCGCTGGGGTACGGAAGACCGTCGCCCCCGCTTGATCTCTTGTCGCGTGAAGGCCCCCTTCCCTCGGCTGGTCACTCAAAACCATGGCCGAGGGAAGGGGGCCTTCACGCG
>NZ_MQUQ01000001.1 GCF_001953865.1 Amycolatopsis coloradensis | reverse complement strand
AAACGCCGACAACGAGCCCTGGGCAAACTCACCCCGGTCGAGTTTGAGACCATCTACACCGCCGCGTCAGCGGCCTGAAACACCACATCCCCGGTGTCAACCAAACTCGGGGCAGTCCCTCGATGGCGCGGCGTCAGGGCTGGTGGGGGCTCGTGCCCAGGGTGTAGACGTGATTCATTGCCCGGAGGGTATGGATGATGTGGGCGCGCAGGTTTTCGGGTGCGAGGACTTCGGCATCGGCGCCGAGTTTGAGCAGTTCGGGCAGAGCTGCTTCGACCGACTCGGTGGGGATGGTGATCTGGGTCCAGCCTTGCAGGTCCGGTTCCGTCGCGGTCTGCCGGGCGGCGTGGACCACGGCCGGTTCCAGCAGGTGGGGCAGCAGGTCAAGGCCGTGGGGGGAGACCCGCAGCGTCGCCTGGTGCTGGTGCCGGCGCTGGTCGAAGTGCTCGAGATAGCCACGCCAGTAGCTGGCGAGGGTGAAGTCTTCCACGCGGGCAAAGGATTCAGGGAGTGCGTGCGCGTCGAGGATGCGGGAGATCCGGTAGGTGCGGAACTGGCCCTGGTGGCTGGCCACGAGGTACCAGTGACCGGCTTTGAGGACGAGACCATACGGTTGGGTGATCCGGGTGATCTCGTGCGGTTTCGCCCAGCGCAGGTAGCGGATCTGCAGGGCGTGCTGGTTCCACACGGCGTCGGCGACCACAGCCAGGTGGGGGGTGCGGTCGTCCTCGTGGAACCACGAGGGCGCGTCGAGGTGGAACCGGTCGGCGACGCGGTCGGCGCGGTCACGCAACTCCTCGGGCAGCGCGGCGGCGAGTTTGAGCCGCGCGCCGGTCACCGCGGTCGTGAGGCCTAGCTGGGCGGCCGCCGCGGGCAATCCGGTCAGAAACAACGTCTGGGCTTCGGTGGCGGTCAGACCGGTCAACCGGGTTCGGTAGCCCTCCAGTAAGCGGTAACCACCCTCGTTGCCGGGTTCGCCGTAGATCGGTACGCCTGCCGCGTTCAGCGCTTCCACGTCCCGATAGATGGTCCGTATAGAAACCTCCAGGGTGTCGGCCAGCTGCTGGGCGGTCATCCGGTCCCGTGTCTGCAGCAGCAACAGCAGGGACACCAGGCGGCTGGCGCGCATGACTCGAATTGTGCCCCGCCCCACTGACAGAAGATGTCAGGGAGGCTGGTTAGCGTTTCGGCCATGACCAGCACCACTGACATCGAGCCGTTCGTCAACCGCTACGCCGCCATGTGGAACGAGCCCGACCCTGCTCGGCGCAGTGCGGCCATCGCCGCGCTGTGGGGCGAGGACGGGGTCGAGTTCATCGGTTCCGCCGGCTACCGGGGGCGTGACGCTATCCAGACCCGCGTCGCCGAGGCGCACGAGCAGTTCGTCGCGACCGGCGGATTCCGTTTCGTGGCGGCCCACGACGCCGTACATCACCACGATGCCGTCACCTTCACCGTGCACATGGTTCCCGCCGCCGGCGGTGAACCCGTGTGGGCCGGTGTCGTGTTCGCCCTGCTCGGGGAGGACGGGCGGATCCAGCGCGACTACCAGTTCACCGGCGCCGAGGCAGCCACCCGCGCCGTCGTGACTGGGTTCCTTGCCCGCCTGGCCGAGGGAAAGCCGGAGCAGATCGCCGAGTTGTTCGCCGAGACGGTCGACTGGCAGTTGGACTGGCCGGCCGAAGGACACCCAGCCGTGCCATGGATCAAGCCCCGCTCGACTCGCGCCGAGGTGGCCGACCACTTCCGTGCGCTCAACACATTCCACGTGCCCGACAAGCGTGGCGGAGGTGTGCCCAGGATCCTCGTTGACGGCCCAGACGTCGTGGTGCTCGGCGAGATCCGCCAGACCGTGAAGGCCACCGGCAAAGCCTACATCGCCCGCTGCGCGCTGCACCTCACCATCGACAACGGCCTGATCGCCCGCTACCACGTCTACGAGGACAGTCTCACCGTGGCACAGGCACTCTCCGGCAACGACCTGTAAACCACCGCCATCGCCGGGGCCCGTACCCGGCGATGGCCGAACGCCCGATATGAGCCCATTGAAAGAGCTCATTCACCGTTAAACATCCGCTCATGCCGCTGATCGATCGTTGGCGGTTCGAGCGGAGAGGTTCGGTCGCCGGATGCTCGGGGCCGAAGACCCGCTCGCGGAGGGCTCATGCGCTGGCTTGGGTTTCGTTGTCTCCGCAGGCAGTCGCGTGATCTGTGTCTCCGGGTGGAGAGCCCTCGGCGATCCCGGCGACGACATCACCGGCGGCCACCGCCCCATCGTCGAATTGACGCCTCCGGCATCTTCGCTCCGCTCGAGTCGACGTGCAAGAACAGTGAGATAAGGGCGTTCGCGGGTGTGGAGATCTCTGCGGTCTTGCCGGACGAGGTGATCAAGAAAGCGACCATGGCGTGGCTATGGCAGATGTCGTTGTCAGTCGCTGGTTCAGTGCCCCTGCTGGGAATGAGGCGCTGCAGGCGCGTGTTCGCGCTGACCTTCGCGCGAAGACTGTCCCGGTGATGCGGGGTCTCGCGCAATTCGTCCTGTACTTGCCGACCACAGACGATGATGCCGTCGCGCGACGCGCAGGTCTCAACGTCGGCGTGATCCACGAACTGGGCCAGGGGCGAGGGTCGGTGACACCAACATGGCCGATGATTGCCAAGATCATTGCCAGGTTCGGTCCCAATGAGCATCTTGACTTCTGGCGTCGCCGTTGGGATGCGTCGTTGAGCGAGGCGATGGCCGACGAAGAAATTCGGAAGGACTCTCCCGGGCCACAGCTGTGCCTTCGGCCTGGTCCGGCCGCTGAGAGGCCGGTGCATGCCCGACTGCGCACCACCTCCGACCGTGCCGATCGCGGTCGGGTACCCACTCGCGGCGGCCGGGCCGCTAACCACGGCCCGTCCGAGGTCGCGACCGCGGCACCACTTTTTTGCTCGGCGGCCACGGTCGATTTCGGCTCGGCGGCGACGCAGCGTCTCGCTCGGCGGTATCGGTCAACGCCGCGGGCCCGCTGGGGCGTCAGTGCATGGATTTCACCCGAATCAGCGCTCTTCAACTGCGGCTGCTGCACTGCGGAGTCCATGGCCACCTTTCGCAGCACGAGATCGCGCAGCCGTACTCGGTCAGCACGGCACAGATCGGCTCGACCCCGAACCGGTCTTTATGTTCCGTGATGAACGTTACGAGTGTGGCAGTCGAGGGTCGAGCTCCCTCGCGAAGAAAGCCGACGCGGCTTTCAAAATCTCATTGGCCCGACGTAATTCCGCGACCTCCCGGCGCAGCCGCTTCAACTCCTCGGACTCTTCGCTCGTCGCTCCCGGCCGGGCCCCGGCGTCGACCTCGACCTGTCGCACCCACTTGCGCAACGTCTCACTCGACACGTTCACCTTCGCTGCGACCGAGCAGATCGCCTCCCACTGCGACGAATACTGCTCTACCTGCTCCAACACCAACGCGACAGCGCGTTCCCGCACCTCAGCGGATACCTGGGCCTCCGGGTCATGATCCACATCCTCACTCACACGAGGAGCCTCCATCAAACCCGGGGCGGTTCAGAGACGTCGTTGTGCAGCACGTTGGCGGTTCGGGTGACGGGCGGGCGTTCATAGACCATGAGTCCCACGGGGGCGGGCAAGTCCTCGGGGTGAAGGCGGTAGTCGGCCACAAGAACAACTACCATGTTCGGCACTAGTGACCAGGCGGTGTGGGAGAGCACGATGACTGACAGCGAAGACCGTTTCGACGGGCGAATCGCTGAAGTATTTCGGGACGGTCGACTCGAAGGATATCTTCAAGTTGTCGTCCCAGAAATGAAAAAGCCGCCTTGGTATAGGCGGGGACCCGTTATTCAGCATGTCGAAGTCCTCTTTGCTCGCCCCGATAAATCCGAGCCGAACGGCTGGCGCTATGAAGATCGAGTCGACACTGGACCCGACGCCGCAGCAGGGGAAGAACTGAATTCAGGAGAGCTGGAGTGGTATGGCGAAGATTTTGACCTGATCGAGTTAGGTGGCGAGAAAGCAGAGCGGATCCAGCGAGATATATTCGGGGATCGAAAAGCCTGACTGTCGTCAGAACATGGATCCATATGATGCCACCCGGCGATTCGTGGTGGCGACCTAGTGCAACGTTCGAGGATTTCGTGCGTTCTGACGGTCGGTTCGATCCTGCTTAATCCGGAATGTCCAGAAGAGTACAGGTTGTAGGTGTGTCTTGTCGGCGTGTCGCCGCCGAAGGATTCACCAGCTTGGTACTTCTTGCGTACGGCTTTGCGCTCCCTGCCTTGGCTGGGAGCGCAAAGCCGTCACCGGCGCTGACAAGGGTTTAGTTGCGGTGTGGAACGGCCGAGTAAAGCCCGCGTGCCCATGGTCCAGCGCGGGGATGACACCGCCGAACTTATGCAAAGCTCATCTCGCTGCCACTCGGGGGCGACCTTCTGTACCTTCCGCGCGGACATGAGCAAATATGACCCGGCAACCAGGTGCTCCGCATGACGTGATCACCCGAGCGGCTCGCGTTCGCGCTACTTGATCACTCGCCGCTCCAGCGGATCGCCATCTATCGCTGCCAGATATGCTTCGGTCGTGCAGTCAGCGCCGTGCGGCATCGGCCATCCCGCCACCGAATCAGGCCACGGCCGAGCCAATGACCATGGCCACGTCGGAGCGAATCGATATGGCCGAACGAGACTGGGCACGGGCCGCGCCGGAGCCAGGCACATACCGCTGAGCCGAACCGAGCACGAGCCGCAGTCCTGCGGAATCAGCTCAATGAGGTTGACCCCGCGCATCCAGCCGAAGGTGTCAGAGAACAGGCGACTAGACTAGGGCTGTCGACGCCGAAGTCCGGCCACGGCTTTGGGTCCGGAGAGTACGCCGGTCTGGTCGCCGCGTTCGTCGACGCGCTTAGCTTCAAGGCCGACACTCTGGTCGGCGCACGTTCCGCCGCGGCCTTGGCCGACTTCACCGGCATCGACATTAGCACCGCCTTCAGTGGAGCCGATGGGCATAAAGCTGGTCAGGCGTTCGTTGCCCGGTGATCGAGGTATTCGATGCTGCATCCGTCCAGTCGTCGCTCGGCGTCCGACGCGTGGGCCGAGCAGAGCGAGCCCGTCACTCCGTCGCGATCGGTGGCGATCGCCGCGGCTGGTTCCGCGCAGGGGGTGTGCAGCCGGTCGTAGTCCCAGGAGTTGTCACAGCCTGTGGCGGTACACCAAGCCCGGTCTCCGAGCGAGTGGAGGGTGACGCCGTGGACAGGGCAGATGCCCCAGGGGACGTCGCATAGATGGGGATCGCGGGCCACTCGGACGCGGGTCAGGTACGCGGCGGTCCTGGCGATCTCGGTGGTGTAGTCGGCCAGATCGTGGGTGGCTTTGTTCATCGGCCGCGCGAGCCGTTGCAAGTGCCCGTCGTCCGCGGCCTCCAGTCGAGCGGCCATTTCCGCGGTCCGCTCGGCGAGAGCGTCGGCCTCGGCGGCCAGGGTCCGTAGTTCGGCCGGGACGGGTTCCGGTGTCGTCGGCTCAGGCATCGTGGTCCTCGCAGGTGCGGTGGAGAAGGAAGTGTTCGGAGGAAGAAGGTGGCCCCGGTCCGGGTGAAACGCGGACCGGGGCCGTCGGTTCGCACGGCGAGTGGCTCAGAACCAGTGGGCGCGGCCGCCCACCTTGCGTCCCGTGCTGCCGAGAATCGCGAGAACCACGCCCACGACGGCGAGAACGGCACCGATGGTGGTCAGCACGGGAATGCCGACGACCAGGCCGATCACGAGAATGATGACTCCGAGCACGATCATGGTGATTCAACCTCCTGGAGCGGCCGAAACGAATCTTCAGCCACGATGGGAACTGGGCTGGTAGTGCCCGCGCCGGCGTCTCGTCAAACGCCGCCGACCGGTTTTTTTCTTCTGTACCGGGAAACTGGGGACATGTAGTCGTGACCGACGCGCGCCGAATCTCATGGTTGAGGTCCGCAGTTCGTGGGTAGGTCCCGTGAGTCGCCGTGAATTATCGCCGGAGGAAACGTAGTGGTGTTCCGCAGGA
Organism: Amycolatopsis coloradensis; assembly: GCF_001953865.1. Classification (GTDB taxonomy): domain Bacteria; phylum Actinomycetota; class Actinomycetes; order Mycobacteriales; family Pseudonocardiaceae; genus Amycolatopsis; species Amycolatopsis coloradensis. The sequence continues at coordinate 388,854 of NZ_MQUQ01000001.1, read as the reverse complement.
AAGTAACCATGCCCGTTGGTGATCTCGAGCGGGCGGAGGCAGTTCTGGTTGCTCGAGGTGTCAGCCGTGAGCGGGCTGGTGGCGAACTGAGGGAGATGGCGCGTCGTCGGCACATCTCGCTGTCACGCTGCGCGGCTTTGGTGGCGTCGACCGGCTAAGTACCGCGGTCGACGTGACCTCGCCCCAGGAGCAAGGGCTACCCAGTCGGGCTATATCGCGACCCTTCTCACGGTCGGCGACCGTGAGGCTGGTCCTGTCGTCGTGGTGGAGTATCACGCGGAAGGCTGCCGCGGCCGGGTATTCGTGCGGACTCATCCGACGCTCGCCTTGACGGACACCTTCCTGCGGACGTGACTGTCCGCTCATGCCGATGAGCGGACTGATCGGCTCAAGTGTGGTTACAGCTAACCATCGAAGTCTGCTCAGAACGCTACCGAGTGGGTTGATATTTCGCGGTTCGGGTCAGTGCCGGTTCCTGCGCTCTGCGCGCGGAGGCAAGATTGGAATACTGGGTCGGTGGATCACCACCCCGACGTGTCGCCGGACAGCGGTAGGGGTTGGCGGTGACGACGCCCAGGCCGGCGATCAGTATGGCGGATATGGGGCGCGCCAGCGGCTCTCGTACAAGCACCTGAACCTGCAAGTCACCCTCGACGAGCGCGTCCGACAGGTCATGATCTACCAGCCGCGCCGGGTCGTCGACGCCCTGGACCACATGTTCGGGAAACCAGCGCTGGACGGTTTCGGCGACGCATCGATCTAGCCGAGTAACTGGTCGACCTCGAACTTCGGGCTCTTGGAGCCAGACACGGATGCGGATTCTGCTGGTTGGCAAGACCTGAGTTGTACCTCTGCGAGGGCCGTCGGCGTAGCCGGGGGTCGTTTCGGGCAGGTTGACGGTAGTCGCGTAGGCCACGGTTGGTAGGGGCATCGCGCGCCGCCTCGCCGTCCAGACGGTATTCGGGGCGCCGACGAGGTCGGCAAGGACCTGCATATTCACCGAACACCGATAGTTCTTGCTGGAGGCGGACCTGCTGCGGTCGTGGGTGGGCACCAGCGTGCCGTCCACGATCAGCACCGTGTCCGGGCTGTGTCTCCGCGGGGATCAGGTCACCGGCCGTGTCATGACAACCGTGTAAGCGGTGCGGGGTTCCAGCGGAACGTTGAGCAGAACGCGCACCTCGTCGGGGTCTGTCAACGTACGTTTTACAGTCCCGGTAATGGGCCGCGGCGACGAGCTGCTGCTGGCTCGAGTACCGATATCCTGGGGTATCTGTGTTCGGCTTTCGCTTACACTCAGCATGGCTGTGTCGGTGATCTGCGAGCAGCCTTCTGCGTGTCCACGAACGTCCTGTCATGCCGCGTTGAGGATTGCTTTAAGCTCCGCAGCGACCTTCTCGCCCGATTCGGCCGCACCGTCGATGTAGCCCGCCCAGCGGGTCGCGGTCTCGGTGCCGGCGAAGTGGATCGGCCCGACCGGCTCGCGTAGCGCGGTCCCGTACCTGGTCAGCATCTCTGGCTGAGCGAACCCGCCGTAACACCCGCCACTGAACTCCTCGGCACACCAATCCATTTCGAGGTAATCGACAGCGTCGTAGGCCTTTGGCCCGAAGTAGCCGGCCAGGTCATCGAAGACCAGCTGGCGACGCGTGTCGGCTGACATCGCCGCGGTCGCTTTGGCGTGTTTACCTTCCAAAAGTCCAAGGAGCACGGCGGGCGAGCCCGTATGTGGGGTGTTGTCATACACCGAACTCAGTGCACGGACGTCGCTGTTTGCCTGGCCGGACAGTCCGGTCTCGCGCCAGAATGGCGTCTCGTAGATCACGTTGACCTTCAGGACGGACCCCATCGGCATGCTCGCGATGAGTGCATTGCGCGCGGGCGGCATAGGAGGTGTCATGGCGATGCTTCCGGCGAGTGCCGGCGGAACGGTGAGCACAACCCGACCTGCTGTGAACCTGCGACCATCCCGGGTCGTGACCACAACCCGTTCGCCGGACCAGTCGATTGCGGCGACCGCAGCGTTGAGCGTGACCGCGTCGCCGAGGCGTTCGGCGAGCCGGATGCTGATCAGCTGCGCACCGCCGACGACACGGGCATGCTGGGCTCCTTCGCGCGTGGTGATGAGTGCGTCCAGGCCACCCGCCGATCCGAGATAGAATATAGCCCATAACGCCGACATATCCTCCGGTTCGGCACAGAAGACGGTCTCGGTCACAATTCGGAAGAACTCTCTACCGCTCTTGGTTTTAACGTTGCGGGCGATCCAGTCGGCGAACGTCTGCCGGTCGTACATGCCAGCGTTCCGGCTCTTCCACGGCGCGTCGGTGACCACCTTCTTGGCCGCACGATCCAGCTTCAGTTGGGCGAGTCCGATGTTGATCAGTGTGCACGCGCCCAGCCATGGGATGCGTCCCTCGTACCGGCGCAGGCGGCCGTTGAAGTCGGCGATGTGTTCGCCGCTGTCGTAGGTCGGATACAGCTCGAGACCGAGTTCCGCGATAAGGCCGAGAGCGCGATGCTGAGTCGGACCGATCCATTGGCCGCCCATCTCGATCGCCTGTCCGCCGGAGTTCGGTATCTCGCGATCAACGGTGCGGCCGCCGACCCGATCGCGGCCCTCGAGGACCGCCACGTGATATCCGGATTCGCGCAATCGCATCGCCGTAACCAACCCCGCTACACCGGCGCCAACGACGATCACCTCCACCGAGTGCTGTGCCACGGCCGGTTCCTGCCTTCTGGTTCGCGAAGTCGTCAAGATCTCGCTTGGTCACGATGAACAGCGGCCAGGGCTGCTCCGCGAACGTGCGGCAAACGGGCGCCGGGCGCTTTTCGGTTCCGAGCACAAGAATACCGGGCGCAATGGACTGCGACCTTCACTGTCCGGTGTGGATGGTCGCGAGTACTGTCTCGCCCGCGAACACGTACTGTCCAGGTTGGACGAGAATCGTGTCGACGAGGACGTCGGGAAGGAATACGTCGCATTGGGAGCCGAACCGGATCAAACCGTACTGCTGCCCGCGCCGTACCGTGTCACCGGCGTCGACTTGGGCGACGATGCGGTTGATCCAGAGGTCGGCGATCTGCGTCACCAGTACCAGCGAGCCGCCGGTATGCCGGATGCCGATCGTCAGCCGCTCGTTGCTCAGCAAGTATCGGCACCCCTGGTCATAGGGTTGACGACGGAACAGCAGGTTCGCCGCCATCCGCGCCATCGACCGGTTGAACGGGTCCGCGGAACGATGCCACCGGTACACCACCTCGCCGCCGAGCGGCGCACGGTTGCGGTGCACGGAACGCTCCGTCATGTACGTGCCGATGAGGTAGCCGCTCTGCTCGACGCCCAGACCGACATGCTCCCTCAAAGGGATCCGTGTATTACCCTTGACCGCGATCGGCACTTGCCCTTGTTCGACCCGCTTGACGTAGGTGACGAAGCCGTCCGCCGCGGCCACCGCCTGCTCCTCGCCCGGCGGGATCTCGCGGGGTGGGTCGCGCAGGAAGTAGGCAAACCGCCAGTACAGAAACGTGCCGACCAGCCCGCAGGCCAGCACCGCCGGTGCCACGACTGCTCTTGGCATCATCGACCCCTGTCGTCCACGATTTCAGCGAGCCGAACGAAGCGCTCGAACAGTTCAGTACGGAACAGTTTGTCGATGAGGAACGCTACGGCGCCGACCGACCAGCACAGCGCGTAGAACACCAGCCCGAGTACAAAATTGCCGAAATCGCGGACGAGCGTCCCGATCATGTACATCCGGCCGCTGTCGAGGAAACGCGGCTCGCTAGACATGCGGTGCGCCCGCCTCTGTGCGCACATCCCGGAATTCGACGTTGCCCAGGTACATCTGCATGAGTCGGCGGTTGTCACACCAGGACGAATCGTGGTCAGCCGGCAGCACGTCCGGTGGCGCGTTGGTGACCCGGATCAGCTCGTCGATGTTCTCCGCCAGTACGGTGCGGACTCGGTCCGGGTGCACCAGCCTGGTCGCCTCCGCCTTGAACTCGGTCCAGTCAGCGGTCCGCAGGCCGAGCAGGTCGGCGAGCAGCTGGTTGTCGTACGGCGTCGGGTTGCGCGGCAGTAACCGCGGCAGTGGCGAGTGCCGTATCGCGTTCGTGGTCAGCAAGTCCGCGAGCACGTCGACCGGGATGTAACCCATGCCCGGGCCGTCCCAAATCACGCCGATGCTGCGGGCGATTTCGATGATGCGCCACCAGCTGTAATACCGCCCGGGATCGAGCCCGACGGTGGTCGACCCCAGGACATAAGGTGCCTCACAGAGCGTGACCGAAAACGCGCCGTCCCGCGCAAGCCAGCCCAGCAACCGGCTGTTGACCCATTTCATCTGCACGTACCCCGAATACCACCACGAGTCGGGGCGCAGGAAGTCGGCCGGACGCCGGTAGAAGTACGACCCGACGCTGCCCAGATAGGTTACGTGCTTGCGCCTGGCCTCGCCGGCGAACTGCAGAACGCGCAGCAGGCCCTTCACCCAGGCATCGCGTAAATCAAGGTAGCCAACCGTGTAGTCCGTGGAGCTGGCGCACGTGAAGACCAGGTCCACCTTCTCCGCGAGCACCTCATACCGTCGCGGCGGCAAGCCGAAACAAGTCTTGGTCGGATCCGCGTCCAACGCCTCGATCTTGCCGCGGTCGAAATCGGCCACCCGGTACTGGTCCAGCGTCTGCGCCAGGCGCTGCTCCGGTGTGTGTTCCGCAGTCGCGCGTACGATGACGAACACCGTCCGGATGCCGGGCTCCCGCGATAACCGCGCTACCAGATGCGCGCCAACGAACCCGTTGCCACCCAGCACAAGCGCGACCTCGCTACCTGCTGCGGGCAGCCCGGCCATCCGTTCCCGTGCCTCCGACGCCACCACAGGACGTAGCGCCGTGGCGTCCCCCCTGCTGAGAGCATCGACATCGGCGAACTTCCCGTTGAACAACAAGGACGGGCAATCAACACTCAACACGGAGTTCTCGGTTTCCTTCGGGGTTTTGACCGCCCCTCGCGATTGCACGGAGAACCCGAGTCTCCCCAAACCGGCGGCCTCGGCTGCCTCAAGATTGTCGACCGCCCCCGCCAAGGCCTGAGCTCCCTGGCCAGCTTTGCGCATGACAGCAAGGGCGGAGCGTGCCAATTCGGCGTAAGTCTCCACAGTTGCCTGATCTGTCTCGTGTTCTCCACTTGCGATCGCTGTCGCTGTTTCCTGAGTCGTCTGCCGAAGAGTGTCGATGGCCAGCAGAGTACTTTCGCGCAGCACCTCGGCTTTCACGCCCTGATCGAGTACGTAGGTCGCCGACTCGACGTAGGCACTGAGCGCCGCGGTGAAGAAGCCACCGGCCAGTCCGACATTCAGCACGCTAGCGGCCGCCACCTGATCGGAGATGTGACGCGACGCCCCGGCCAGACTCAAAAGCATTTGCTCATGCCTCGACCAAGCGGCCGACGAGCCTGAAAAGACAATCATCGCCTCGGACGAGCCGATGTCCCGGGGAAAGCAGCCGATAACTCCGTCCAGATACTCGACACGTCGCTGTACCGCCCAGCGTTCCAGCTCCTCGGCTTCCTCGGGCCCGCCGCTGGCGAGGTTGACTAGCACGGTCTCCTGCCAACCGGTGACGGGCTCGAGCACCGTGCGCGTGACACCGTAGGTCGACATACAGGCCAGCACCAGACTTGATGACCGTACCGCGTCACCGACAGACCGCGCTGGGCTGATGTTGTCGCCGGCAAGCGCTTCCGCCCGCGCGGGAGTACGATTCCAGACCATTACCGAATAACCGCTGGCGGCAAGGGCCCGCGCGAGAGCGGTGCCCATCGCTCCGCAGCCAATGACCGCGGCGTCGTGACTAGCGGATGCACCGTCGGGTTCGGTCACTGCAATCTCCAGCATCGTCATGGGGTATGTGCAGAATTCCAGCCGCCTCAACTCATGCTTACACAACGTTATCGTCGTAAATGGCCGAAACACACCGCCAACCGGATTGGCGTTGTCCTCAGATGACGGACTCGGGTTTTGTGGAGTCGAGGGCTTGTCGTCTGGAAGGCTGTCGATCATGCCGAAGGCTTATCCCGCTGAGTTCCGGGCTCGGGCGGTCGCTCTGGTCCGGGCTGGCAAGTCGATCCGGGAGACCGCACGTGAGCTTGAGATCAGCGAGTCCTGCCTGCACAACTGGGTTAAGCAGGACCGCATTGACCACGGTGAACGTCCCGGGCTGAGCAGCGCAGCGCACGCGGACCTGGCGGCCGCGAAGCGCCGGATCCGGCAGCTGGAGACCGAGCTGGAGGTCCTGCGCGAGGCCTCGAAGATCTACGAGGAGCTGAACGGCGACCCACAAGGGCGTTCCCGGTAGTCGCCCGGCTCGCGGAGCGAGGACTACTGGTCAAGCTGGCCTGCCGGCTGCTGGAGGTGAGTCATCCCGGGTTCTACGAGTGGTGATCGAGGCCGACGCCGCCGGCGGCGTTGCGCCGGGAGTGGCTGACCGGGGTGATCATCGAGATCCATGCCCGCTCCCGCGGCACCTACGGCGCTCCAGGGGTGCACGCCGAACTTCGGCTGGGGATGGGCATCATGGTCAGCCGTAAGATGGTCGCGAAACTCATGCGGGCGGCCGGGCTGGCCGGGATTCCGCGACGGCAGACCCGCGGGAACCCCAAGATCGAGGGTCCGCAGCGAGGACTTGGTCAATCGGAATTTCCTGCGCACCCAACCCAATGTGCTGTGGGTGTGCGACATCACCGAGCATCCCACCTGGGAAGGGAAGCTCTACTGCTGCGCGGTGCTGGACGCGTTCAGCCGCAAGATTGTGGGCTGGTCTATCGAAAGCAGTCAGAACACCGCCCCCTCGTGAACGCCCTGGAGATGGCACTCAGCAACCGGAATCCTGATCCTGGCACCGTCTTTCACTCCCGACCACGGCGTGCAATTCACGTCCTGGACCTTCACCAACCGAGTCAAGGTCGCCGGGCTGATGCCTTCGCTCGGAACCGTCGGCGACGGATACGACAACGCGATGATGGAGTCGTTCCGGTCGAAGATGCAGACCGAACTTCTCGACCGAAGAAAATGGAAAACCCGGACCGAACTGGCCAACGAGATCTTCCAGTACCTCGTCGGTTCGAGCCAGACCCGGCCCACAAGATCAATATCGCTGCCGACCTGCGGGGATGTTGATCCTTCGGTGGCAATTTCGCCTCGGCGTCAATCGTGACTGGACTCCGTTCAAGTCCGCGTAGGCCGAGCACTAGTCGTTTGTCCAGGCTTGATTCGACGCCTTTCGCGAGGTTGAACAGTCGAAGCGGGCGCGACTGGGAACACGTTGGTGGCCTGATACCAGGGCCGTGTCGTCACGGACCGTCAGCACCGCCGCCGGACCAGGTTCCTGCGGGGCGTGTCCGAGATCGTGGGCAGGCTGGGAGGGCGTGCTTCGACGGGACTTCGGCGAACTTCCCGTGGACTACCTCTTGTCGACGACGTTTCAGGAGCAGAGGAACGGTGTCACGTTCGGTCGCGATCCGGGACTCGTTGAGGGGTCGGTGCGGGCCGCGGGATGGATGCCGTGACACGTCACGGAAGACAGAGAGTAGTTCCGCGACGTGTCTTCACGACGACGATCCGTGGGCAACGGGCATTCAGGCGGTTTGCGAGTACTCGGCTACTTTCATGCTTTACGGTGCCTTCGTGCCCGTTGTCTTTACTTCGGTATCACCGCTGGCATAGTCGAGAACGAAATTTCGTCTCCTCCGTGCCTGGTGCCGATCCGAGTGAAAGATGGTCTCTTGATGCAAAAGGATGCCCTCGACCGCGTCGCCCTCATCTTCACCTTGTTCGACCACAACGGAAACGGGCATCTTGAAGCCGAAGACTTCGAGATCATGGCGGCCGACGTCGTGAAAGCGGCCCCTGACTCCGACGAGACGGCCAAAGACGCGATGCGGACGGCCTTCCAGCGATATTGGGAGACCCTGGTCGACGAACTAGATTCCGACCGCGACGGCGAGATCACGTTCGACGAGTACACCGCCGTGGTGCTGTCACCGGAACGGTTCGACGCGACCATCAGCGACTTCGCCGAGTCGCTCGCCGCGCTGGGCGACCCGGACGGGGACGGTCTCATCGAACGACCCGTCTTTGTGGCTCTCATGACGGCGATCGGCTTCGAACGGGCCAACATCGACGCCCTTTTCGACGCCTTCGGCCCATCGGCTTCGGACCAGATCACCGTGTCCACCTGGGTCAAGGGAATCAAGGACTACTACAGCCCCACGAAAACCGGCATCGCCGGCGACCATCTGGTCAGCGGCGCCACGGTCTGAGCCCGGCATCCGAGCAGGAGAGGAAGCACGGTGGACCCCACCATTGGCCTCGCCGTCGGACGAGGCACCGGGCCGGAACTCGCGAACGTCTTCGAACGCGTCCTGACCACTCTCGCGAGAACCTCCTCGGCGACCATCCGCATCGCGCGTTCGCCCAGGTTTTATCACTCGTACTTCTCCCTCAAGGCCGAAACGGACGAGATCGAGAAGATTTCCGAGCTGACCCGGCAAGACGCCGACCACTATGAGCGGTTCTGCCGGACGCAAGCCCGGCTGGGTACCACCGCCGTCTTCCGCACGGCGATCAACGCCCAGTCGCTGTATCTGGTCCGTGAACGTCTGCAGGCGGTGAAGTTCGACCTCATCGCCGACCAGGACTCGTCGCTTCTTCTGGTTCGTGACGAAGCACAAGGCTTCTACACCGGGGAAAACAGCCATACCCCCGGGCTCGTCGACCGCAGGATGAAGTTCAGCAAGGACGTCACCGAAAAGGTCATCGCCGCCGCGCTGGAGCGGGCGCGCCGGCAGTGGCCCGGCGAGCAGGTGGAACGCGTTGTCATGGCCTACAAGTTCCACCTCCTCGACGGTGTTCTCGGCGACTGGGTGACGGAGATCGCCGCGCGACACGGAGTGGAGATCGACCTGGCCCAGCCCGATACCGTCAACCGCAACCTCATCGAACTCGGCCTGCCTTCGCGTTCCGTCGTCATCGGGAGCAACGAATGGGCCGACATCATGCACGTCGTCCTGCTGGACCGGCTGGGCTCCGAACGCCAGGAGAACCGCTACACCGAGAACGTGTTCCTGCATCCCCACGTCGCCGGGCTGACCGAGTACCAGACCGTCCACGGTTCCGCCGACGACCTGGCGGGCCTGGACATCGTCAACCCGGTGGCGACCATCCGGGCCGCGGCGGCGATCGCGGAACGGCACGCCGGCTGCGCCGACGCGATCCGGACCACGGAAACCGCGCTCGACACCGTCGGAAGCCGCGGCATCACCACCCCGGATCTCGGTGGGCGCCATTCCACCACGGAAGTGGTGGACGCGGTGGTGGAGCTGCTGAGCTTTTCCGGCGACGACGACAGGCCCGTCGGCTCGGTGCTGGCAGTGGACGCTTGACCGGCACCGCACTGATCGTCATGGACCTGCAGAACGACTTCTGCATCGGCCCGGCCGTCGCGTCGAGGTACGCGGGCAGGCAGTCCTTGGTGGACATGGCGGTGATGGGTACCGCACGGGCGTTGGACGTGGCGAGGACTCTCGGTGTGGAGGTGATCTTCGTTCGTTTCCACGGGGACATCGAGTATCAGGGCCTGAGCTGGCGGGACCGGGACTTGAACCTCGGGAAGCGCCCCAAATGCCGCGCGGGCACTTGGGGCGCCGAATTTCACGGGGTTTCACCCGTCCCCGGTGAACGTGTTTTCACCAAACAGGCCCGCTTCGACGCCTTCCTCACCGATGGCTTCGAAGAACACCTCATCCGCGGCGGAGTGGGCCATTTGGTGTTCGCGGGTCTCTATACCGACGTCTGCGTGGACTCCACGGCGCGGACGGCTTTCCAGCAAGGCTTCCACGTGACCGTCCTGACCGACTGCACGACCAGTCTCCACCTGCCGGACGACACGATCCGGCGTTTCATGCACACCGTCTACGGCGCCCGCCTGCGCATCCTCGATGATCCGGAAACCTGGTCCCCGCCTGGGAGGCGAGAAGATTGGCCGACACGAAGCAGGACAGCGGCGCCATAGAACGCGGTGTCGGCCGTACCGCGCTCATGGTCGCCGCCGCCCGTGCGATCGAAACCCACCGGCCGGACTCGCTCGCCCGGGACGACTACGCGGAACACTTCGTACGCGCCGCCTCTAGCTGTGGCAACTGGCCACTGCGACCGGACCAGGTGGCCGGCGGGGACGCCGATCCGCTCTGGGGCAGGCTCGGTCGGTATTTCGGTCTGCGCACCAGGGTCCTGGACGACTTCGTCATCCGGTCGGCGCGGGCCGGAGGACGTCAAGTCGTGCTCCTCGGAGCGGGCCTGGACTCACGCGCCTTCCGGCTCGACTGGCCCCCTGGCTGTGTGGTGTTCGAACTCGACCGGGAGCCGGTGCTCGATTTCAAGCAGGAAGTCCTCCACAAGCTGGGAGCTGAACCGAAAACACGGCGCGTGCCGATCGCGGGTGACGTGCGCGACGAGTGGGCGACGAGCCTGATCACGGCCGGGTTCGATCCCGCGATACGGTCCATCTGGCTTGCCGAAGGCCTGATGTTGTACTTGCCGAGCACCGCCGAACAGCAGATCGTCCGCACTGTGGACGAGCTGAGCGTCTCCGGCAGCGCCATGGCTTTCGAAGTCAAACTCGGCCCAGAGCGTCCCGAAGTCCGTGCGAACGCCGTGTACTCCTCGGCGAAACACTGGATCGGGGTCGACCTGCTCGGCCTGTTCGACCGGGAACCACGTCCCGAATCCGCAGGACATCTCGAGAGCCGAGGGTGGTCTCTTGAGGTCAAGACCCCTTTCGACTTCACTCGCGAGTTCGGACGCGGTCCGCAGCCGGAGCCAGACGACGCACTGGCAAGCAACAGGTGGATCTTCGCGAGCAAGCCGATCCGCGAGTTGGACACGGTCACGAGTAAGGCGCGAACCGGGTGAGTGATACCGAGCCCATGAGACAGCTCGACCACGATGGCCGTCGAATCGGCGTTCGCCGAAGCTCGAAATCCGGCAAGTCGAACAATACTTCGGGATATCCGCATCGACGTGCCCAGGCGAGAAGGGGACCATTCCGTCCCATCCATGGTCTGAACTGTTCGCGGGCATCGCAGGCCGCGGCGAAGGACCGCACTCGCCCTGTTGGCCGCTCGTTCGGGTGCGGTGAAGTGGCTACGCTCGACGGGACAGGCACTCGGACGGCGCCGATCGGCTTACGGATGAGGTGACTCATGACGGATGATCACTCGGGCAGTGGCATGCCGGGCCCGGATCAGCTCAAGGCGTCGCGGGTCCGGGCTGATGCCCGTGACCGTGACGCGGCCGGGCGACTGGCTGAGGTGCTGGCCGGACAAGGTGATCAGCAAGGCGCGCTGGCGGTGTGGGCCCGCACTTACGGTGACTGCTCGCCCACGACCAAGCGGTTGGCTGAACTACTGGCCGAACGAGGCGACGTGGCCGGTGCGGTGTCGGCGTGGCGGTTCTCGGACGCGATGCGGCAGAACCCGGAGGGCAGCCATGCGTCGTGGTTGAAAACGCTGCCTGACGAGGACCGGCTGGAGTGTGAAGACGACCCCGAGGACTGGGCATTCATGGAGGCGGAACAGGTGGCCCGGTTACTGGCTGACCGGGGCGACGCGACCGCGCTCGCGGAGTTGCGGGCTCGTGCCTGTGCCGGCGACTCGGCCGCGGCGAGCACGTGGTTGACGATCACACCTCGAGACACCCACTGACGCGATCACGACGAACGCGGACTTCCGTGAGCGCGACTCGCGCATCGCGTGATCCGGTCCTGTCGGCGCCGCGCGGCTGCGACGAGCAGTTCCCGCGATCAAGGACTTCATCGCCGCCGTCCCGCCTCGGCAACCCCACGCCTAACCCAGGTTTCGGCGGGCACGAGGCGGGCAACCGTAGACCATGCGGGTGATAATTCAGCCGTCGTACCGCACGAAAGAGGCGCGGCGGCATTGGGCACAGACGCTGGATCGGCGGGTGCCCTTCCGGCGCCAGCGGTATGCCGAGGTGCTGAGCCCCGCGGAACGCGCCGAACTGGACGCCGAGCACCCGGACGGGCAAGCTCACTTCTGGGGCGCGACCGCACAGCACGACAGGAAAATGGACACGCTCGAAGCGGAGGATTTCGTACTTCTCACCGGGCAGAAGCATGTGCGTGGGATCGGGGCGGTCGGTTGCTTCCTGCGCAACGACGAACTCGCCCGTCGACTGTGGTCCCCGGATCCGGCCCGCTGTTTGTGGCGCAATGTCTACACCTTCCGCACCTTCTGTCCGGTCACGATCCCCTACGAGCGGGTGTGGGCGCTGCCGGGATTCACGACCGGCGACAACTTCATGGGTTTGCGTTTCCTGAACATGGAGAAAAGCGTGACCATAGTCGCCGGGCTTGGCATCACCGAGCTACTCGCAAGTGAGCACGGCCAGGCGTCCCCAGCACCCGACCTCGCCGCCGGGACCTAGCGTAGCGGCTAATGACCGAGTTACTTTTCCGGTCATTAGACCAGTGGACCGACGAACCGGGTGGAAGCCGGCCTACTTTCGCTCGCCCCCGGCGCGACCGCGAAGCCGCCACTCTTCGGCAGCCACGACCGTCACAGCCCGCTCGTCAAGCGCCAATCAGGCTTGGTACCTCACCGCCCGACGAGCCCTGTGTAGAGGTCATCCGGCCACTCGGGTGTCAAGAGCAAGCACTCGCGGGCCCGGCTCCAATCTTGTGCCTGCAAGGGCGAAACGCTCTTTGACGGACGGTACTTGCCGCGCCAGCGCGCAATGGCGTCAGCCTCGGCTGTTCGGCGGCCGACCCGAGCTACCACGGCGTCGCCCTCGCAGAAAGAGGTGTGCCGGTGTGTGCAGGTGCCACCACCACCTGGCTGTCCACCACCACCGGATAGCGGTATTCATCAGCCTGTCCATAGCGCTCCTTGTCAGGTCACACATCACTGATGTTCCGCAGGCCGGCCTCGTTCGTGTCGTCCTGACTCGGCTGCCGAGCACTTCTGGCCCGCGATGGGGCCAGCCCGCGAACATGTCGAACACCGCCGCGCCGAGACGTTGGTCAGACTGCGGCGGCAGCTGAGCAGATTCGGTCTGGCACAACGCACCCGGCTCCCGGGATCAGCGGTGTGCGTCGATCAGTCGTTCCGCCCGTTTCAACGTTTGCCGCACGACGATGTTGCCGCGATGGGGATGCAGTCGTCGCTTGATCGCGTGCAGCGCGGAGTGCACGCGTCCGGAGCGGACCCACGAGCACTCGTCCAGGAACCACTGCCAAGTCGCACACGCCCGTTCGGCATCACCCTGGCGTAGCTGCAATGTGGCCAACTGATGCGTGGTCAGCAGGCGCGCACGTCGCTCGCCGTCCGGCCGGTGTCTCAGCGATTCCCGGAGTGCGTGCTCGGCGTGCCCGTGGTCGTGGAGCAAAATCAGCGCCAGGCCCACAAGGTGCTCGATGTCGGCCCGGTCGGTGGATCCCTTCGGCTCCTGCGGGTCGTCAGCCCCGTCGAGGTACTTCTCGGCCCCTGACAATCGACTCAACGCGGTCTTGCGGTCGTCCAGGGCGGCGTGTGAGACGGCGGCCTGGCCCAGGAGCGCCGCGCGTGTGCCGGGACGCTGGACCGTGCCGATCCGATCCACGGCGGCGTCCGCCAGTCGCGCCGCGCGGCGGTTGTGGCCGAGAAAGCATGCCTGCGTACTCATACCTCGGAGAACCAGGGCATGGCCGGCGCTGTCGCCCGCCTCGTCGGCCAAGCGAAGCGCTATCCGGTAGTAGCACTGAGCCAGATGGTGCTGGAGATCGTCGAAACACATGAAGCCGACCAGATCAGTGAGCCCGGCCAAGCTGCTGACCAGCTGGCCGCCGTTACGTTCGGCTGTGGCCGAGCGCGCCAATCCCATGATGTCGGTCTCCAGGTAAGCGACGAGCGCCAAGCGCGCGTGGCCGCCACCGAACGCCCGGTCGGCGGCGGCGAAGGCCGAAGTCATCGCAGTAACCGCCGCCAGAAGTCCGGACTGGTGGTCACCGTCGAGGACCGAACGAAGATGAGGTTTTTCCGGGCGTCCATACCGCCGGGGCGCCGATGCCCAGTCGACCCGGAACGGCTGCTCGCGCAAGGCGGTCCGCCGACGTGATTCCAAGTCCGATCGCAGCAGTCGGTGCAGCGCGGTAAAACCGGATTCTCGTGTCGCGAAGACGGGATCGACCTCATTCGCGGTGGTGTCCGCCATGCCCGTGTCAGTCGCGGAGACCGGACGGCCGAGCCGGCGGGACAGTGCTTCGGCGGCGAACGAAGGTACCGGCGGGCGCGGACGTGTGCCGGACAGCCAATGCGAGACGCTGGTGCGGTCGTAGTGCAGGGTGATGCCGGCCTCCGCGGCCACGCGATTCACTGCGAAGGCGAAGTTGTGATTGGTCCACCGCGCTTCCGTCAGCAGGCCGCGGAGTAGGTCGTTGTATGTGCGCTTTCGCGGTGTCACGGCTCTCCTGGTCGGATGCAGGTCACCGGCGCGGCAGCGACACCGCCGCGTCCGGTGAGGTGATCGGGGCAGGTGGGCGGGATCGCTCGGTTTCCCGCTCGTGACTTCGGTTTCAGTCAACTTGCAGTGCTGGACGCTTGGCCATCGGACGGTGGGGTGAGCCCGGTTGTGACGGATCGGCGTCAGGGTGAGTGACATCAGCCGGCGGAGAGGCACCCAACGTGCCGATCACCTTCGTGCCGTGCACCGGATGGGCGGGTTGAATCGCAGTCGTCAGCACGCCTGGTTCCGGGTCCGCACAGCGTGTGCGGCTCATATGGCGCTTGTTCTGCTCCTTTTGGCGGCGGTGAATTCGATCGCGACGATTTTCACCGAGTTCAACGTCAACTTGTTCGACGCGTCTGTCGAAGCCGGAGCCACGGCATCGACTTGATGACGAAGCGGGCTACGGAACCGAATTCCAAAATAGCCCCAGTTCGGTGCCACGATTTCATCAGATGGCGTTTCCCGGCCGCGAATTCCGTTGCCCTGGAGTCTGATGGGGCGTTTCAAGGCACGATTGTCCCGGCGGCTGGCACAACCGATCGGCGTGTCACTTCAAGACTTCGTGAAGTCGAGTCGACCGTGATGTGCCTGACTGATCGGTTATCCATCGGCGATGGCGTCGAGTTCCGGTCGAAAGAATCGGGGCCACTCAATGGTTCTTGGTCGTCCCGCGGATCAGGCGCGCGGTCGGACCGTCGGCTGCTCGCCGATCCGTGCTCGTCCTCAGATGGTGGTGCCGATGTCGTGGGTGGTGATGTGGTCGAGGCAGCGCTCGGCGAGGGCGGTGATGGTCCAGGACGGATTGCAGCAGGCGGTGGAGCCGGGAATGAGGGCACTGTCGGTGACGTAGAGACCGGGGTTGTCGTGAACGCGGCCGTGGGGGTCGCAGACGGGACCGATGACGGCGCCGCCGAGGGGATGGAAGGTGGTGGGGTCGGCGGCGTTGCCAGGGGCGAACACTCCGCCGCTGGTGAGGGTCATGCGGAGGGTGGCGGCGGCGAGGGCGGCTTCGACGTTGAGGTCGGCGGTGGGTGGCCAGATCAGCTGGGCGTTGTCGGTGATCGGGTCGTAGACGAACTTGCCGTGTCCCTCCGGGATGCCCATGCCCACGACGTAGGCCGAGAACGTCTCGGTCTCGAACGAAGCGGGCGTGTGGAACAGGGTGACCGGTCCGGTGGCGGCGTCCCAATCCAGCATCGCGACGGGGGACGGCCCGCCTTGGCGGGGGAGGGTGGGGCGAAGCGGGTTGGTGCGCAGGTAGAGGCGGTCGCCGTTGTTGCCCCAGTGATGGCCGACGTCGGGTGGGAGGTCCGGTAGGGCTCCCGTGCCGCGGGCGCGGACCAGGAGTCTCGAGGTGTTGGCGGAGCCGGCGTTGAGGAACAGGGCATCGGTTTCGACTGTGACGTTCTCCCGGACCGCGCCATCGGTGTCGATGTGCCGACAGTGCAGGACGTAGCGGCGGCCGGTGCCGGTGGTGATGTCGCTGACCACGTGGAGGGGGGCGATGGTGACCAGCCCGGTGGCCAGGGCCTGGGAGAGGTAGGTCTTGTCGGTGGAGTGGCGGGCACCGTTGTTGACACCGTAAAGCACGTCGCCGTGTGCCGACCACGGCGGAAGCTCGCCGCGCAGTTCGGCGCGCACCACGTCCCAGTCCATCGGTTGGCCCACCCTGACCGGCTGCCCCCCGGCGAGGGCGGCGTCGGCCAGGAACTGCCTGCTGGAGGTGTACCGGGTGTGGTTGAGCACGTCGTCCGGGATCGGCGAGTAGCCCAGCATCGCGGCGACCCGCGGGTAGTACACCGCCGCCATCTCGTCGTAGTCCACGCTCGAGGGCATCACCCTGGTGAACAACTCCTCCGACGGCTGCAACGAGATACCCTCGTAGTGCAGGGAACCGCCGCCGACACCGGCGCCGCACAGCACGCTGAGGCCGAGCCCGCGGACCCGCTCGACCAGACCGGTGTAGGGCTGGAACACCGCCGGCGGCGACGTGGGCATCACCGGCGTCGGCTCCAGCCAGCTCACCCTGCGGTCGGGGTGGAAGAACCGCGGGAACGTGTTGTCGTGGGGCTGACTGTTCCACCACCGGCCGCGCTCCAGCACCAACGTCCGTATCCCGGCCCGCGCCAGGCGCAACGCCGCCACCGAACCACCGAAGCCACTGCCCACCACCACCGCCCGGTACGTTTCTTCCCGCGACGGCACGGCGGCCGGCGCGGCCGAGGCCGTGGACACGGGCAGCACGGCCGCCGTGGCCGCAGCACCGACACCGGCCAGCAGAGTACGCCGGGACAGGCCACTCGCCTCGTTCATACCGATTCCTTTCACCCGCCTTGTCGTGTACTCAACATCACGGGCGTGCCGTGGTGGCGGCAATGGTGCGCTCGGCCCCGGCCACACGATCCGGATCATGTGGTGGCGACGCTCCCACCACGCCCCTTCGCTCCGGCGTGCGGCCGTCCACGCGCGTCGCGGTGATTCATCACGCTTCCGGGCCAGCACGATGAGGCGGCTTATGCGTTCCATCGCGGGGAAGCAGACTCGGTCAGGTGGCTCCGCACCGATGTGCGGTGGGGACGCGGAAGGGGGATGGTGGATGTCAGCCGGTTCCGGAATGCGTTCCCAGGTGTGGAGCGAACAGCTCCGAGACGCGGTGTCGGAACGGGTGGTCTTCGACGCGACAGGACTGGCCGCGGCGGCGGCACGTGTCCGTGAGCCGACCCATGTGATGACGGCCGGCGGTCACTCCGGGGTGGCGTTCGGTCCGGTGACCGGTGCGGTGGCGACACCCTTCGGGGATGCCCGCCATCTCGGCACGCTGCCACCGCTCTACCCCGAGTGGTTGGGCGACCTCTCGTTCTGCCGCGACCACGGGACACGCTTTCCCTACGTGGTAGGGGAGATGGCCAACGGCATCGCCACGGTCGGCATGGTGGTCGCCGCGGCGCGGAGCGGCCTGCTCGCCTTCTTCGGGGCGGCAGGCCTGCCTGTGTCCACAGTGGACAGCGCCGTGAGCGAGCTGGCCTCCGCTCTGTCCGGACGGGACAACTGGGGGGTGAACCTCATCCACTCGCCCAGCGAGCCGTCGGTGGAGCGCCACTTGGCCGATCTGTTGCTGCGCCGGGGTGTCCGCCGGATCTCCGTGTCCGCGTTCACTGAGCCCACCGCTGCCGTCGTGCGCTGTGCGGCCACCGGGCTCCGGCGTGGGCCGCATGGTGTGCGCCGTTCCGTTCACCTGTTCGCGAAGGTTTCGCATCCGGGGGTCGCCGAGCGTTTCCTGTCCCCCGCTCCGGCGAATCTGTTGCGGGCGCTGGTCGACGAGGGCGCCTTGACGCCGGAGGAGGCACAGCTCGCCGCCGAGGTCCCCTTGGCCGAGGACATCACGGTGGAGGGGGACAGCGGCGGGCACACGGACAACCGGCCCCTCACGGCTCTGCTGCCCGCGGTCATGTCAGTGCGCGACGAAGTGGTGCGGCGCCACGGCTACCGCGGTTCCCTTCGCGTCGGGGCGGCCGGCGGGCTGGGCACACCGGCCGCCGTGGCGGCGGCGTTCTCGCTGGGTGCCTCGTACGTGTTGACCGGCTCGGTCAATCAGTCCGCGGTGGAGTCCGGCTTGTCCGACGAAGCCAAGGCGATGCTGGCCCAAGCGGACATCGCGGACGTCGCGATGGCGCCGTCCGCCGACCTGTTCGAGTTCGGCGGCAAAGTCCAGGTTCTGCGGCGCGGCACGCTGTACGCCTCACGAGCGGCGAAGCTCTACGAGGTCTACCTCGACCACCCTTCGCTGGAAGCGATACCCGAGTCGTTGCGCGTGAAGCTGGAACGCGACGTCCTGCACGCCACGTTCGCCGAGGTGTGGGCGGAGACCCTCCGGTTCTGGAAGGCAACCGATCCCGATGAGGTCCTCCGTGCCGAGACCGAACCCAAACACCGCATGGCCCTGGTGTTCCGCTGGTACCTGGGCAAGGCCAGCCGGTGGGCCATCGCGGGCGATTCCGGCCGCCGCACCGATTACCAGGTCTGGTGCGGTCCGGCGATGGGTGCGTTCAACCGGTGGACCGCCGGCAGCCACCTCGCCGAGCCCGCCAACCGGTCGGTCGCGCAGATCGCGTTGAACCTGCTCGAAGGAGCCGCCTCGGTGACGAGGGCGCAGCAACTGCGCGGCCACGGTGTCCCCGTTCCCCCTACCGCGTTCATCCCCGCCCCGCGCCGCTTGGCCTGACATACCCGGAGTCGCACGTGGACACGATGACCGATCCGTCCAACCCGCGCCAGGTCCCGATCGCCGTCGTCGGAGTCAGTGCGCTGCTGCCCGGCTGCGACACCATCGAGGACTTCTGGCGGGCGGTCCTCACCGGACGGGACCTGATCACCGAGATTCCTCCGACGCATTGGCTGGCGGAGGACTACTACGACCCCGATCCGTCCGCTGTGGACAAGACCTACAGCCGACGTGGCGCCTTCCTGGGGCCGACCGATTTCGACACCCTGTCGTTCGGGATCCCGCCCAAGGCGCTGGCCGCCACCGACACCACCCAGCTTCTCACGCTGGTCGCGGTCGAGAAGGTGCTCGCCGACGCGTTCGGCGGCCGGACACCGCCCGACGGGGAGAACGTCGGTGTCGTGCTCGGCACGGCCGCGGTGGAACTGCTGTACACCATGGCCGCGCGGATGCAGCGTCCCGTGTGGCTCAAGGCGCTGCGCGAGTCGAACGTCGCCGAACCCGAGGCGCAGCGGATCTGCGACCGCATCGCCGCTCACTATCCCGAGTGGCAGGAGGAGACCTTCCCGGGGCTGCTCGACAACGTCGTCGCCGGCCGCGTCGCCAACCGGTTCGACTTCCACGGCACCAACTTCACCACCGACGCCGCCTGCGCGAGCTCGTTGGCCGCCCTGTCGGCGGCCGTGGACCAGTTGTCGCTCGGCCGGGCCGACGTGATGATCACCGGTGGGTCGGACACCGCCAACGACATCCTCATGTACATGTGCTTCTCCAAGACACCCGCCATGTCGCCGTCGGGCGATTGCCGTCCGTTCTCCGACCGCGCCGACGGCACCGTTCTGGGAGAGGGCCTGGTGGTGTACGCGCTCAAGCGCCTCGCCGACGCCGAACGCGACGGCGACCGCGTCTACGGCGTGATCAAAGGGCTGGGCAGCTCGTCGGACGGACGGGGCTCCGCCGTCTACACCCCCGTGCCGCAGGGGCAGGCCCGTGCCCTGCGCCGGGCGTACCGGGCGGCCGGGTATGGCCCGGAGACCGTGGAGCTGATCGAGGCCCACGGCACGGGC
The DNA here is from genome assembly GCF_001953865.1 of Amycolatopsis coloradensis. Classification (GTDB taxonomy): domain Bacteria; phylum Actinomycetota; class Actinomycetes; order Mycobacteriales; family Pseudonocardiaceae; genus Amycolatopsis; species Amycolatopsis coloradensis. Next base: position 369,001 of record NZ_MQUQ01000001.1, on the reverse strand, counting down.
ACCAAGGCGGGGGACGCCGCCGAGGCCGCCGGGCTGCTCGAGGTCTTCGGCTCCGGTGATGGCAGGCCCCGGTGCGCGGTCGGCTCCGTCAAGTCTCAGCTGGGGCACCTGAAGTCGGCGGCGGGTGCGGTCGGCCTGCTCAAGGCACTGTTGGCGGTGAACCACGGCGTGCTCCCCGCGACCGCGAAGGTGGACCGGCCCAACCCGGACCTCCACTGGGACGAGAGCGCCCTCTACCTCAACACCACGCCCCGTCCGTGGGTTCGCGACGGTTCTCACCCGCGTCGTGCCGCGGTGTCGAGCTTCGGGTTCGGCGGCAGCAACTTCCACGTGACGGTCGAGGAATACCGGCCGGGGGATGGCTCGACCGCACGCCGGGCGCCCCGTTTCCGCGCCTTGCCCGCCGAACTGGTCCCGCTCAGCGCGTCTTCTCCGGCAGAGTTGCTCGAGCGGCTGGACGGGCTCGCCGAGGGCGGCCCGTTGACGGCGACGGCTCGCACGGCACAACGCGCCTTCCGGTGCGAAGACGCCCACCGTGTCGCCTTCGTGGCGGGCGACCGGGACGAGTTACTGCGCGAAGTGGACCGGGTGCGGCGACAGGTCGAGGCACGGCCGGAGGAACCGTTCTCCACCCCGGCCGGCTCCCACTACGCGGCCGGGGAGGCCGAGTCCGGCGGGCTGTGCCTGCTGTTTCCCGGCCAGGGCAGCCAGTACCCCGGTATGGGCGGGGACGTGGCGATGCATCTGCCGAAGGCACTGGCGGCGTGGGATCTGGCCGCTTCGGTCGCCATGGGCGAGCACGCCCTGCACGAGGTGGCGCATCCGGTGCCCGTCTTCACCGACGCCGAGCGCGAAGCCCAGCGGGAAACGCTGACCAGCACGGAATGGGCCCAACCCGCCCTCGCCGTGCACAGCCTGGCGCTGCTGGAGGTGCTGCGGTCGCTGGGCATCCGCCCGGACTTCACCGGCGGGCACAGCCTCGGCGAGCTGGTCGCCCTGCATGCCGCCGACGTCATGGACGCGCCGACTCTGGTGCGCCTCGCGCGTGAGCGCGGCGAGCTGATGGTGAAGGTGAACGCCGAGCCGGGGACGATGCTCGCGGTCAGCGCTCCGGCGGCACGGATCCGGGAACTGCTCCGGACCCTCGGTGACGACGGGCTGTGGGTGGCGAACCACAACGGTCCGGACCAGGTGGTCGTCTCGGGCCGGGTCGGCGAGGTCGAGCGTCTGGAGCGCCTCCTGGACGGCGAAGGCATCCGATCGCGACGCCTGGCCGTGTCACACGCCTTCCACAGTCCGCTGGTCGCCGCGGCCGGCGAGCCGCTGCTCGACTTCCTCTCTTCCGTGCCGGTGCACCGTCCGAGCGTGCCGGTGCTGGGCAATCAGGACGCGGCCCCGTATCCGGACGACCCGGACGACATCCGGCGCAGGCTGGCAGACCAGCTCAGCGCGCCGGTCCGGTTCCTCGAGCAGGTCGAGGCCCTGTACCGCAACGGTGCCCGCACCTTCGTCGAGGTGGGGGCGGGTTCGGTGTTGACCGGCCTGGTGAACGCCGTGCTCGGTGACCGGCCCCACCGGGCGATCAGCACCGACTCCCGTCGCGGCAACGGGGTCGCGAGCCTGTTCGACGCGCTGGGACAACTGGCCGTCGCCGGGGTGCGGATGGACTTCGCCGCGTTGTGGGAGTCCTACGATCGTCGTGAGCCGGAACCGAAGCCGGCGGTGGGCCGGGCGACCGTGCCCATCTTGGGCGCCAACTATGGCAAGCACTACCCACCGGAGGGCGGTGCTGTGGCACTCCCGGCGCCGGTGCCCGCGCGACCCGCGTCCCCGACCAACGGCGCGGGCACCCGGCCTCCCGTTCCCGCGGCACCGAGCCGGCCCGCGCCGGACCCGGCCTGGCTCGCCGCGATGACGGACACCCAGCGGGAGACGGCCGCGGCGCACACCGCGTACCAGAAGGCCATGGGAGACAGCCACACCGCGTTCCTGAAGCTGGCCGAGGTTTCGCTCGCCGGCATGGCGGCGGTGGTCGGCGACGGCACGGTACCGACAGCGGACACCTCCCGTGCACCCGAGGCTCCGCCCGCACCCGCGCCCCCGCCGGAGGCGGTTCTTCCCGCCGCACCCGTGCAGTTGCCCGAAGCCCCGGTGAACTTGCCGCCGCCGCCCGGGACCACACCGGGCACCGTGCCCACACCCCTGCCCGCTCCGCTCGCCGAGCCGGAACAGGATCTGGAATCCGTGCTGCTGGCCGTAGTGGCGGACAAGACGGGTTACCCGGTCGAGATGCTCAACGGGGAGATGGACCTGGAGGCCGACCTCGGCATCGACTCCATCAAGCGGGTGGAAGTGCTTTCCGCACTGCGACAGCAGGTCGACGGATTGCCGGAAGTGAACGCGGCGCGGCTCGGCGCCCTGCGTTCGCTACGCGAGATCACCGACGTGTTCGGCGAGGTGATGGCGGGAGGAGAAGCAGTCGCCATGACGGCACCCGCACCGGGGCCGTCGGTAAAGCTCGACGCGCCGCCGGGCGAGACGTCGAACGGGGCCGGCCGAGCCGCGTCCCCGCCGGAGCGACCCCATCGTCTTCCCCTCACCCGGCTGGTCAGGCGCGCGGTTCCCGCGCCGCTGCCGGGTCTGCGCGCGACCGGTCTGTCCGCGGGCCCGGTCACCATCACCGCGGACGGGGGCGGTGTCGCCGAAGCTCTGGCCGCCGAACTCGTCGGACGGGGGATACCAGCGGAGGTGCTCACCGACATTCCCGCCGACACCCCGTCCCTCGTGCACCTCGGGGGACTGCGGCACGTGGGATCGGCGGGCGACGCGCTCGTGGTCGAGCGTGAGGTGTTCCGCGACCTGCGCCGGGTGTCTCCGCGCTTCCAACGCGAAGGTGGCCTGCTGGTCACCGTGCAGGACACGGGTGGCGATTTCGGGGCGAGCGGCAGGCAGCCGGAACGCGCGTGGCTGGGCGGTGTCGCGGCGGCCGCGCGCACCGCCGCCACCGAGTGGCCGGACGCCATGGTGAAGGCCCTCGACTGCGAACGCGGCGACCGTGGCCCCCAGGAGATCGCCCGCGTCCTGGCGGCGGAACTGCTGGAAGGTGGACCGGCATCGGACATCGGGTTGCGGGCCGACGGCTCGCGCACGGCACTCGTCCGGTGCCCCGCCGCACCCGCCGAGGGGGACGACCGGATCGGTCCCGGAACCGTCCTGGTCGTCAGCGGCGGAGCCCGTGGTATCACCGCACAGGCCTTGCGCGGGCTGGCCGAGCACGCCCGCCCCAGGCTCGTGCTGCTGGGGCGCACCCCGCTCGCGGACGAGCCGATCGAACTGCGCGACTGTCCCGACGAGCAGTCCCTCGTCCGCGTGCTGGTCGAACGCGAACGCGAGCGCGCCGGAGAAGTCCTCACGCCGGTGGAGGCGGGCGCCCGGGCCCGGGACGTCTTGGCGGGCCGTGAGCTGCGGCGTGCCTTGGCTGAGCTGCGTGCCGCCGGCAGCGAGGTCCGCTACCTCGAAGTCGACGTGCGCGACGCGGCGGCCGTGGCCGCCGCGCTCACGTCCGTGCGAACCGAGTGGGGCCCGGTCAGTGGGATCGTCCACGCGGCCGGCGTGCTGGCCGACCAAGCACTCGCCGACAAGACCGACGAGCACTTCGACCGCGTTTTCGGCACCAAGGTCGACGGCCTGCGGTCACTGCTGGACGCCACTGCCACCGACCCGCTCGACCTGATCTGCGTCTTTTCGTCGGTGGCCGCCGAGTTCGGCAACGTCGGCCAGATCGACTACGCGATGGGCAATGAGGTGCTCACTCAGGTCGCGCTGGCCGAACAGGCCGGACGTCCCGGTTGCCGGGTCCGGTCGATCGCGTGGGGACCGTGGCGGGGCGGGATGGTGACCCGGGCGCTGGCCGAGCGATTCGACGAGCGCGGCGTGCCGCTGGTCGACCCCGGCGCGGGGGCCGCGGCCTTCGTCACCGAAGTGACCGGCGCCCATCCGGACGTCCACGTCGTCATCGCCGTGGAGGGCACGAGGACCCTGCACGGCGGAGAACACCACCTGCGGGCCGACGTGGTCGTCAGCGAGGCCACTCACGGCTACCTGGCCGACCACAGCGTGGCAGGCACACCGGTGCTTCCCGTGGCCTTGACGCTCGAATGGTTCCTGTCGCTGGCCGCGGTGTGGCGCCCCGGGGGTCCGGTCACGGTGGGCGACGTGCGGGTGCTGCGTAAAGCCGTGCTGCCCGACCTGGCCCGGGGCGGGCACCGGTTCACCGTCCGGGGCCGCGAGCGGGTGATCGCGGGGGAGGTCGTGCTGGAGGTGGAGCTGCTCGGCGAGTCCGGCGCGGCGCACTACCACGCGACCGTCTCCGCGAGCGCGGGAGCACCACGGATCTGGTCACCGCCGTCGAGCGGTGAACCGTTCGACGATGCCCCGCTCTACGACGGCGTCGTGCTGTTCCACGGCCCGCGGTTCCAGGTCCTGGACGGTCCGCCCGTGCTCACGGCCGACGGCGCGACCGGCGTCGTGCTCGGCCTGCGGGCGGTCGGCTGGCCGGACGGCCCGTGGCACACCGACCCGGCCGCGGTGGACGGAGCGCTCCAACTGGCGGGGCTGTGGGCCGCCGAGCGGCTGGGTGGCGCGTGGCTGCCGATGTCAGTGGGGCGGTTACTGCTCGGGCGGGAGGGACCGGTGTCCGTTCCGGTGCGGTGCCTCGTCCGCGTCGGGGACACCGAGCGGGATGTCGTCACCTGCGACGTCAAGCTCGTGGACCAGGCGGGTGAGCTGGTGGTGGAGCTGGCGGACGTGGTGTTCGTGCGACGGCCCGACGTGCCGGTCGACGAGCAGGCGGGGGAGAGGGCTGCCCGGTGGGCTCTGAACAGGTAGCGGTCGTGGCGGTGACCGTCCGGACCCCGGACGGTCGAACGGTGGACGACCTGCGCCACTGCCTGCTCGACGGTGTTGCGTGGCAGCCCGGTCCGGGGAACGGGACGGACCTGGTGCCGGATGTCGCTCGGGAGGCCGCGCGAGCCGCCGGCTCGTCCTGGGCGGGAGACATCACCGAGGATCTGCACGAGGCGGTCCGGGCGGTGGCCGAACGCCGCCTCGACACCGCCGTGGTCGCGTCCGCGGCGACCGGCTGCGCGGTCGCGGTGGTGCTCAAACGGCACACCGCCGCGCGGCGGGACGGGAACCGGTCGTTGGCGCTGGTCGAGGACGGCAGTGCCGACCCGGCCGTCGCAAGGCCGCGACTCGACGGGTCGTCGCAGTCCGGCGGAGACCTGCTGCGCGTGGCGTGCGCCGTGCTGGCGATCGCCCATCGCGCCATGCCGAGGCCGAACGCGCCCGCCCGGTTGCTGATCGGCACGCGGGACACCGAGGTGGCCACCTCGGCCGGACCGGTGCGGCTGCGGCTCGCCGACGTGGTGCCGTGGGTGGTGGGGGCGCCGGTGTCGTGGCGCGTCTACTCCGGTGCCGACCGTGGCGAAGTGCTCGAAGCCGTGAGAACCGGACGACAGGGGGACGGCGGACCCGCGAGGCTGGTCGTGTGGTCGGCCGGTGGGGAGCCGCCGCTCGGTGCCGAGTCCGCCGCCGAACAGTGGCTGCGGAGCGGCGGTCCGCGCCCCGATGGGGTGGCGTACCGGGACCGGCCGTTACCGGGGCAGGTCGCCTTTCTCTTCGGCAACGGCGCGGCGTCCTATCCCGGCATGGGCACGCAGCTGCTGCTGGCGTTCCCGGACTTGGTGGCAGGCCTCGAACAGCGCTACGGACCGATCGATGACCTCCTCGGCGTCACCGACGGCTCCGCGTTGCCGAGGGCGTTGCGGCAGATCTGGGGTTCGGGAGTACTGGCGGGGGTGCACCACGGGGTGGTGGCGGACCTGCTCGGTCTCCGGCCGGACGCCGTGGTCGGCTACTCCTCGGGTGAAATGACCGCACTGGTCGCCACCGGTGCGTGGCGCGACCCGGACGAGGTGGTCCGGCGGGTTCGGGACTCCTGGCTCTACACCGACGGGGTGGTCGGCCGGTTCGACGTGTGGCGCCAGGCGCGCCGTCGCGACGGCGCGGCCGGTGGCGAGTGGTCGTGCCGGCTGGTCGGCGCCCCGGCCGACAGGGTGAGACGGGCGATCGAGGGGGAAGCAACCGCGTACCTGATGCTCGTCAACTCGCCGGAGTCGTGCGTAGTGGGCGGCGATCCGGCCGCGTGCGCCCGCGTGGTGCGCCGGCTCGGCGGCCCCTCGTGGGAGGTCGACTACCCGATCGTCGCGCACGTGCCGGAGCTGGCCGAGGTGCGGGACCAGCTGTGGCGGCTGTACCACCACCCCACGGTCGACGTCGGGACCACGAGGTACTACTCGTGCGCCACCACCGGCTGGTACTCGCCGACACCGGACGCCGTGGCGGGTGCGCTCGCCGCCCAGCTGGTCGGGACGGCCGATTTCGCCGGAACCGTGCGGCGTGCGTGGGAAGACGGGGTCCGGGTGTTCGTGGAACTCGGCCCCAAGGGGTTGTGCGCCAACTGGGTGCGTCAGGTGCTCGGTGCACGAGAGCACCTGGCCGTCGCACTCGACGTGCCGGGGGCTGGGGGCGTCCGCCAGCTGCTGCGGGCCGTGGCCGAGATGGCGGCGGCGGGCGTGCGGATGGACGTGCCGGCGCTACTGGAGCGGCTCGTGCGGCCCCCGCTGCACCCCGTACGGCCCGTGCCGCTGGTCGCCCACCATCGGCGGGTGGCCCGGCTGCACCGGGAGTTCGTCGAGCGGGAGGCGGTGGTGCACAACAGGTTTCTCGACCTGCGCGCCGAGATGGCCGCCCTGCTGCGCGGTGCAGGCACCACCGTGGGGACCGCCTCGCCCGCGACCGTTTTGGCTGCCACCGCTTCACCCGCCACTGCCTCGCCTGCCACCCCGCCTGTCACCGGCCCGGCTCCGTTGTTCGGGCGTGCCGAGCTGGAGCGCCATGCCGAAGGCCGGGTCGCGGAGGTCTTCGGGCCACGGTTCGCCGGGTTTCGGGGCTCCCGCTGGCGAACCCGGCTGCCCAAGCCGCCGGTGCTGCTCGTGGACCGGGTCGTCGCACTGGACGCGGAGCCCGCGTCCATGACGGGCGGGGTGATCCGCACGCAGACCGATGTCCGTGAAGGTGACTGGTACCTCGACCCCACCGGACGCGTGGCGCCTGCCCTGCTCGCGGAGTTCGGCCAGGGCAACATCCTGCTGTTGAGCTGGCTCGGCGTGGATCTACGCACCAGCAAGGAGCAGGTCTACCGAATGCTCGACTGCGAGGTCACCCACCACGGCAGTCCGCCGGGTGCCGGCGACACGGTGGACTTCGAGACCACCGTCGAGGGGGTCGCCGAACACGGCGGGGTGCTGCTGGCGTCGTTCCGCGCCGACTGCCACGTGAACGGCGCGCCCCGCTTGACCGTGCGTCACGCCCGCGCGGGCTTCTTCGACCAGGACGAACTCGACGGTGGAACAGGGATCACGTGGCGGCCGGAGGGCGAACCCCCGCCGCAGGGACCGCTGGACCTACCTCTGCGTCGCGCCACGCGGTCGGCTTTCGGCCCGACCCAGGTGCGAGCGTTGCTCGAAGGCAGGCTGGCCGACTGCTTCGGCGACGAGTGGGGGCAGACCCGGTCGCAGGTGCGCACCCCCCGCATCGCGGGCGGCCGGCTGCGGGCACTGGACGAGGTCACCGCGCTCGACTGGACCGGTGGGCCGTGGGGGCGCGGTCATCTGCGCGCGGAGAGCGCCATCGCGCCCGACGAGTGGTATTTCGCGGCTCACTTCGAAAACGACCCGTGCATGCCGGGGTCACTGATGCTCCAGGGCTGCCACCAGGCAATGGCGTTCTACCTCAGCGCCACCGGATGCACCGTCGAGCGGGACGGGTGGCGCTTCGAGCCGGTGCCCGACCGTCCCGTCCGGCTGACCTGCCGGGCTCAAGCGACTCCCCGCAACCGGCGGATCGTCTACGAGGTGTTCGTCAGGGAGCTGTCGACCGGGACTCGGCCGACGTTGGTCGCCGACGTGCTGTGCTCGGTCGACGGGGTGGGAGCCCTGCACGCACGGGAGCTGGCGGTGCGCCTCGTGCCGGACTGGCCGCTGGACCAGTGGCGTTCGGGTCCGGCGGTACCGCGCGGGACCGCACCCGCGCTGCCGTCCGCCGAACTGGGCGGGCTGGGTGGTCACCGGGAACCGCGGATGGTCGCGGAAGCCGACGGATTCCGCTTCGACTACGCCTCGTTGCTGGCGTGCGCGTGGGGGCGGCCCAGCGAGGCATTCGGTCCGGCCGCGGCCTCGCTGGACGACGCGAAGGATATTTCGCCACGCTGCCCCGGGCCGCCGTACCACTTCATGAGCCGGATCGCGGAGGTGACCGGCCCGATGGGCGGCCTGCGCGCGGGCACGGTGGCCGAGGTCGAGTACGACGTTCCGGAGCGGGCGTGGTTCTTCGAGCACGACGATCGCCCGGTGATGCCGTTCGCCGTGCTGCTGGAGGCGGCCCTGCAACCGTGCGGCTGGCTCGCCGCGTACAGCCACGGATTCGACCAGGACCGCAAATTCCGCAACCTGGACGGCGCCGTGACGGTGCTGGCGGAGGTCGGGCCGGGCGCGGGGGTCCTGCGCACCCGCGCCCTGCTGCGGGAGTCCGCCACCAGCGGGGGCACCACGATCCAGCGATTCGTCGTCGAGTGCCGCCTCGGGGACACCCCGGTGCTGACCCTTTCGACCACCTTCGGATTCTTCCCGCCCGAGGCGTTCGCCGGGCAGGGCGGCCTGCTCGCCGACCCGGCGCACCGCGCGGCTTTGACGGAGCCGTCGGAGTGGCGCGAGCAGCCGGGCGGCGAGCGGCGCCCGGGTACCGGCCTGCCGTCGGGCGCCATGCTGCGGGTGCTCGACCGGATCACCGGGTACTGGCCTGACGGTGGACGGGCGGGACTGGGGCGGGTGCGGGGGGAGAAGGAGGTCGACGGAAGCGAGTGGTTCTTCCGCGCGCACTTCTTCCAGGATCCGGTGCAGCCGGGTTCCCTCGGCCTGGAGGCGATGTGCCTGCTCCTGCGGTGGTACGCCGGTCAAGAGGGGCTCGGCCGTGGAGTGGCAGGCGCGCACTTCGAGCCGGTGGCGCTCGGACGGCCGGTCACGTGGAAGTACCGCGGGCAGGTGTTGCCGACGAATCGGAGGGTGATCGTCACCGCGGACGTCCTCGAGGTGGTCGAGGAGGAGCACGGGCACCTGGTCGTCGCCTCGGCGGAACTGTGGGTCGACGGGAAGTGGATCTACCAGGCGGATTTCGGTCTCCGCGTGGTGGCGGATTGAAAATGGGCCGTGGCGCGGCACGGCGTCGGCCGCGTCCGCAATGGGAATTTTCCCCGGCGTTAATTGAAGGCATCCTCGAGCGGATGGGCTGGGCCGAATGCACCCTTCGAATGCGCATTCAGACGGTGGGGCAAGCCGCCTGAATGGCCGCTATTGTCTCTCGTGAATGATCGCTACTTTTAGCACTGTCATGGCAGCACGCCTACTTGTCAGCGAAGTGCAGAGGAGTCGTCGGTGTGCCGAGGGACATCCGAGGGTCAAACCGGCGAAGACCTTGCGCTGGAAGAGTTGATCCGACTCGCGCGCACGCACCAGGACATCGCGCATACGTTTTTGAGCCGGGCGGAGAAGATTTGTCGCGAGTCCTCTGCCATCGGTCCGGTCGAAGGCAGTTCCTATTCGCGATGGAATTTCACGGGACGCGAGGACGAAGTTGCGAAACTCCTCGTCGAGGGGCTCTCCAACCGCAGAATAGCCCGCGCGTTGGGTATCTCGGAACGCACGGTGAAGAACCACTTGCACGCCATCTTCTACAAGCTCCGGGTGAGTGACCGCACCCAGGCGGTGATCAGGCTGATGCGCCGCACCTGACAAGCGGGCCGTCACCGCTTCAGCCGCTGCCACAGCCAGGCCCCGCCCACCCCCGTCAGCGTGCCGTAGAAGATCTTGCTCGCCGTCAGTTCCTGGTTCGAGGCGCTCTTCGAGTCCACCGGGATCTGCAGGTCACGATTGGACACGTCCCGCAGGATCCCGCGCGCGTGGTTGTAGCTGCCGTTCGCTGCCAACAGCAGCTCCACGACGCCGCGAGCCAGATGGGACTCCGAGAAGGTCTCGCAGACCAGGTCGAGCACGATGTCGGCCAGCTCCGCTTGCAGCACTTCGGCGGCCGACAGCTCGGGCGCCAGGCAGCGAATCGACCCCTCCATGTTGGCGAAGGACTTGCCCAGCATGGGGATCACCGGGCCGATCTTGATGCCCCGGTTGGTCGAGTGGCGCAGAACCCTGGTCAGCGTCATGCCGAAGTTGAGCTCCTCCAGCGACGCCGTCGCGGCCTTGGGTACCAGGCCGGCGACGTCGCCGGTGAACCCGCCGATGTCCGCCCACTGCGTCGGTTTGCCCATCTCCACCCAGGCCCTCGCCGCACCGTCCCCGTCGTTCTGCACGATGTTGATCAGCGTGAGGGCGAGTTTGAGGCTCATCGGGCGGTCCAGCCTGCCGACCATGCCCCAGTCGATCAGGGACGCGCCCCGTCCTGGCTCGACGAAGATGTTGCCGGGGTGGGGATCGGCGTGGAAGAGGCGGCCGACGAAGTAGCTGCGGTACATGAACGCCAGCAGGTCGTGAGCGATGGCCACGCGCTCGTCCTCGGCCAGTTCCCCGCGGGCGATCTCACGGATGGACCGCCCTCCGGCGAGGTCCTGCACCAGCACCCGAGGCGTCACCATCAGGACCTCGGGCACGGTGAGGAGGTCGAATTCCTCCGCCTGCGCGCGGCCCAGCTCCATGTGCCCGGCCTCGGTGGTGAAGTCCAGTTCGTTGTCCACCGATTCGAAGATCAGGTCCACCATGGCGTCGACGTCGACCACGGCGTTGAACTTCGGCCGGATGGCGGCCAGCAGCTTGCCGGCGGTGCGCAGCACCGCCATGTCCGTGTGAACGATCGAGCGGATACCGGGGCGCTGGACCTTCAGCGCCCCGGTCCTGCCGTCGGCCAGCCGCACCCGGTACACCTGGGCCAGCGACGCCGACCCGAGCGGGTGTTCGGTGTCGATGTGGCGGAAGGCGCGCCGCCACCCGGAGCCCAGCTCCGCCTCCAGGACCGGCTCGAACTCCGAGAACGGTGCGGCAGGCACCCGGTCGTGCAGCTTGCCGAGCTCGTCGATGGTGGCCGCGGAGACGAAGTCCGGCCGGGTGGACAGCATCTGCCCGACCTTGATGTACAACGGCCCCAGCCGCTCGAACGCGGCCCGGATCGCCTGTGCCCGTTCGCGACGGCGATGTTCGGGTTCACCCCCGCTCGAACTCGCCACCTCGCGTACGGCCAGGCGGGCGAGCGTGGCCGCGAGCAGGCGCACCCTGTGCTCAGCCACGGCCGTCCGTCCCGGTCGGCCCCTCCACGGGGTGCAGTGGCACCACGGTGTCATCGGGCCGCGCGACCGGGGCCGGCCTCGCCGGTGGTCGTGGGGCCAGCAGCGCGAGCAGCCCCGGAGTGGGCAAGCCGGCGTGCTGCCCGGTCAAGGCGTCATCGAACATCTGGACCAGTACCTCCACGGTGCAGTCGGCGCCGTTGCGGCGGTGTGCGCGGAAGCGGCGACCCGCTTTGACCTCGTCCAGCAACTCGACGAGGTCGACCACACGGTTCGTCTCGATGTCGAAGAGCGTGCCGTCCGGTTCGCGTAGCAGCGCCCGCCGCTTCCGTGTCCGGGCGCCGGCGGCCCGATCCCGAGTCATGACGGCCCTGGTGTGCGTGCCGCCCGGCGCCGGCTCGTCACCTGCTCTTCGACGGCTGGCTGTGGGTGGAGTCGGCGGAGCTCAGCTTCCGTACCGTCTTGGACAGTTCTTCCAACTGTTCGCGCAGGTCCGCGAGGTCTTCGGAGGTGTCCTTCTCCTCGTCCGGGCGCAGCACACGGCGGGCGGTCCGGCGGTTGTCGTCGTCGACCTCACGGCCGCGGTCGAGCACGTCGTCCACGAACTCCTTGGTGTCGTCGACGATGTTGCCCACGTAGTCGAACAATCCGGTGCGCTTCCGGCTGGTCTTGCTCGTCGTCATGGTCGCTCTCCTCGCGTGATGGTGTCCGGGCCGATTCGGTGAGGTCCGGTTTTTCGACGGACTCGTCCGTGCACGCCGGGCGACGTGGGACCGTCCGGGCCTCTATCGGCACCGGTCGAAAGGCTTCAAGCAGCCACGCCCAGTCTCCGGGCAAGGGGAGAGCGGGCCAATGGTCTTCTCGAACTAGTACCAATGTCACGGGTGAACGGTCTCCCTTTTCAACACGTTCAACAATATGCGTGGGAATGACCGTTGTGCGGCCATTTCTTCCGAGTAGCGTGAGCTGTCAGCGGAATCGACCGAAATGGGCGGCGGCGCCGTCGAGTCGAATCCGATGTGGAGTTTCGTCAATGTCCATTCTCGACGGCGAAAGCGGGTACAACATGAACTCAAGTCCGTTCCGGCACCTCTCGAACTCGGTGTCCTGGGGTGCGGTGCGGGAGATGAACGCGGTGGAGACCATGTTCTGGCGGGTCGACAGCAGCGCGGGGGTCGAGGCCAATCTGGTCGGTCTTCTGCTGCTGGACCGTGCTCCCGACTGGGAGCGTCTCGTGGACCGGCACCAGTGGGTCGTCAGGGCCGCGCCGCTGCTGCGCAAGCGGCTCGTGGAACCGCCTCTGCACTGGGGAAGGCCTTTCTGGGCCGATGATCCGGCGTTCGACGTGACCCACCACCTGCGCCGGGTCCGGCTGCCTTCACCCGGTTCGCGCAGACAATTGCTCGACTTCGCCCAAACGCTGAGCATGTCGCCCTTCAGTCCCGCGCGACCACTGTGGGAAGCCGTTCTGGTCGAGGGGGTCGACGGGCACGGCGCGGCGTATCTGCTCAAGCTCCACCACAGCCTCACGGACGGGACGGGTGCGTCCCAACTGGTGTACCTGCTTGTCGACGCCGAGGCCGAACCGGCCGAGGAGAAACTGCTGCCGCCGATGCCGCCGAACCGGCGAGCGGACAATCGCACCCTGCTCGTCGCCGGACGATTCGCGAGGATGCTGGGTCGGCTGCGTCCGCCGCGGGTTTCGGGGAAGATCCGGCACCGTGCCGCGCCCGCGGTGAGCGTCTTGAGCAGTGCCCAGCGCAACGGCGCCGCCCCACGGAGCAGGCGTCTGCCGGATGTGGCGGCGTTGCTCGGGATGGCGAAGTCGTTCGCCCACGCCACCGTGCTCCCGTCGGCACCACCGGCACCCTTGCTGGCAGGACGCAGCCGTTACGCCCACTTCGAGATGGTGGACGTGCCGTTCGCCGCGCTGAGGGCTGCCGGCAAAGCCTGCGGCGGTACTTTCAACGACGCCTACCTCGCCGGGTTGGCGGGTGCGTTCGACCGCTACCACCGGCGCTTCGGCCTGGCACTCGACATCCTGCCCGCCCTGCTGCCGATCAGCGTGCGCCGTCCCGGCGCGGTCGCGGGCGGAAACCACCTGGCCAGTACCCGCCTGGTGCTCCCGGTCGGTGGTCGCACGCCTGCCGAGCGAGTGGGGCTGATCCACGACGCCGTCACCGCCGTGCGGGAGGGGCCCACCCTGCACGCGCTCAGCCTCATTTCCCGCCCGATCACCCCGCTGCCGCCGTCGGTGGTGGGCCGGATCACCAAGGAGATGTTCCGCGACAACGACCTGCTGGCCAGCAACTTCGCGGGTATCCCGCAGCCGGTGTACCTGGCGGGGGCCAAGGTGGTCGCGATCCAGCCGTACGCGCCGCTGCTCCGCGGTGCGGTGAGCGTCGCGCTGGTCTCCTATGTGGACCAGGCGCAGATGGGCGTCAACCTGGACACGGGTGCGATCACCGAACCCGGGGTTTTCGTTCGCTGCCTGCGCGAAAGCTTCGACGAGGTCATCGGGCTCGCCTCCCGCCAGGAGCAGGCGCGCGGCGAACCCACGGCACAACGCGGTCGCTGAACACCCTTCCGCCGACCACATCGAGGAGACCTCAGTGACGACAACCGGTGCACACGTGCTCACCATGCCGACGAGAGGCCAAGGACGGAACCAGGACGACGACACCACCGAACTGGTCGAACACGCCCTCCTCTGCGTCCGGCAAGCCGTTGACTCGTTGGCGCTGGCCACCCGGTTGCTGTCCGATCGGGGCGGTTCCGGCGCCGATACCGGCGGACCGCGGGCGCCGGCGGAGCCGTCCCGCGGTGACAGATCCGGCGACCTGCGGCTGAGCAACCAGGAGAATCGGGTGCTCACGCTGGTGACGGCGGGATTGTCCAACCGGAAGATCGCGGAGCTGCTCGACATCTCCGACAAGACCGCCAAGAACTACGTGCACACCGTTCTGCTCAAACTCGGCGCCGCCACCAGGACGGAGGCCGCGTTCACCGCTCTGTGCGAGCGCCTCGTCGACCCGGAGGAGTGCCGTCGTGCCAGGACGCTCGCTTCGGGCGCGGCGACTCCTCCACACCTGCTCGTCCCACCGACGCACTGATCGCCAGCAGAACCCGGAATGCCGTCGGCATCGGAACAGGGCGCATTGCCACCGACTGCCCCGGTGCCCGGAACCTCACCCGGAAGCGCCCCGAATCTCCCAGAGGACATCGATGACAGCACGCAACGCCTTTCTCTTTCCCGGTCAGGGCAGCTATCTGCCCGGGGTGTTCCGCGACCTGGTCGACCGTCACCCGCTGGTCGACGCGACCCTGGCCACCATCGACGACGTAGCGGCCGAGCTGGGCCGCGAGCCGGTCTCACCGATGCTCCTCGACGCGAACTCGCCGACGTTGCACGATCTCGTGGACCATGACCCGCCCGCCCTGCACCTGGCGATCTTCGCCGCTTCCGTGACCGCCTTCCGGCTGGTGGTCGAGGACTGCGGCGTGCGTCCGGACATCCTGCTGGGACACAGTTTCGGCGAACTGGTGGCGCTGACCGCCGCCGGGGCCCTCTCCCTGGAGGATGGCGCGCGCCTGGTGGGCAGGCGGGACGAGTCGCTGCGGCGGTCCAGCGCGCCACCCGGTGGCCTCGTGGCCTTGAACTGCGGCGCGCGCCGCGCACAGCACTTGCTGGACGCGTTGGACGAGTGGAACCTGGCGGTCGCCGCGGACAACAGCCCCGACCAGGTCGCCGTATCCGGACCGGACACCGACCTCCAGCGGCTGGAGGAGGTCGCCGAAGTGCTTGGCATCACCGCGACACGCCTGCGCATCCCTTATCCGTTCCACAACCGTCTCATGGCGGGCGCGGCGGAGGACTTCGGCGCACGGGTGGCCGACGTGCCCAAGCGGGCACCGCGGCTGCGCGTCCACTCGTCGCTGCTGGGCCGGTACGTCGAGGACATCGCGGACGTGGAGCGGGTGATCAGCGGTCACCTGGTCCTGCGTGTGCGGTTCCTCGACGCGGTGCGTGCGGTCCACGCGGACGGTGCACGGCGGTTCGTGGAAGCCGGCCCGAAGGGCGTCCTGGCCGACCTTGTGGCAGGCATCGTCCCCGGCGTGACGACCGCGGCGCCGTTCCGCAAGCGCACGGACACCCGGTCGCTGCGGTCCGATGTGGAGGAACTGGCGTCGCAACAGGACAACGGCAGGCCGTCGACCCGTCCGGCGGACGCGCCCGTCGCACCGGTGCGGGTGTCGCGGCGAACCACCGCGCGGGATGACGTCGCACCCACTCCGCCGCGGATTCCCGCGTCCCGCCAACGCCCGGAACCCCGGACTCCCACCGCGGTGAACGGCGACGGCGACCGCGAGGCCGTGCTCGAGGTGGTGCGGGAGCTGTACGCCGATTTGCTGGGGTACCCCCCAGACGCCCTCGAATCGGATGCCGACCTGGAAGGGGACCTCGGCATCGACTCGATCAAACAGACCGAGGCGTTCGCGCGGGCCTCGGAGCGCTTCGACCTGCCCGTCGCGGAATCGAAGGTGCGCCTGACCAATTACACGACCCTCGACGCCATCGTCGACCTCCTTCTGGAGCTGCGTGAGGGACGGCGGCCAGTGGGAGCGCGCACGTGAGCCGGTCACCTGGAAAGGCGAAGACGATGCCGAACGAGTTCGCGGGCAAGGTGGTTCTCGTCACCGGCGGCGGCAAGGGGGTGGGACGGGCGATCGCGCGAGAGTTCGCCTCGCTCGGCGCTCACGTCGTCGTCAACTACTTCCACTCCGAGCAGGCCGCTCGGCGAGTCGCGGCGGAGATCGCCGAAGCGGGCGGGTCGAGCGAGCTGATCCGGGCCAGTGTCGCCAAGGCAGCCGATGTCACGGCGATGTTCGAGACCGTGCGCGAGCGCTCCGGCCGATTGGACGTGCTGGTGAACAACGCGGCGCGCGGCGTGCTGGCGGCCGCCGACTCCCTCACTGACGCGGAGTGGCTGAAGGTCTTCGACGTCAACGTGCACGGTGCGCGACGGTGCGCGCGGGCCGCCCTGCCGCTGCTGGCCGAGACCGGCGGGTCGGTGGTCAACGTGTCGTCCATCGGGGCGGGGATGGTGGTGGACAACTATGCCGCGATCGGGGTCGGAAAGGCGGCACTGGAAGCGCTGAGCCGCTATCTCGCCGTCGAGTTCGCGGCATCCGGCGTGCGGGTGAACGTCGCGTCGGCCGGTCTGCTGGACAACCCGACCGCAGAACTGTTCCCGGGCAACGCCGCCCTGCGCGAGACCTCCGTCGCGAGTGCCCCCCTGGGCCGGCTGGGGACGGAAGAGGAACTGGCCCGTCTGGTCACCGCGCTGGCTTCCCCGCGCATGTCCTGGGTCACCGGGCAGAGTGTGCTGGCCGACGGTGGATTGTCCCTGGGGCACGCCATGTTGCGGCCGAACTCCCCGGCGGGTGCGGCGTCCGACCCGCCGGTCACCTCGGCCCCCGACCCGGAACCGGCACCGCCGGCGGAAGTGCCACGAGCGCGTACCGCCGAGAGGCCCGCGAGTTCCCGGCCGGAGCCCGGAACGGCTGCGCACACGCCTTCTCCGGTGGCAGCGCCCGCCGATGCGCCGCGGATGCGGCTCCCCGCCCGTCCGGCACCGCGCGCCGCGGACCCGGGCGACGACGCGAACGTGGTGGCGGTGGTCGGCATGGGCCTGGTCCTGCCCGGCGCGAACGGCCCCGAGGAGTTCTGGGAACTGCTGCGTGGCGGTGAGCCGGTGTTCGACGAGCCGGGGGAGCGCTTCCGCCGGGATGCCTTCCTGTCGGACGAGCCGGGCGCGGAAGACCGCGCGTACACCTTCCGCGGCGGTTACCTGCACGAGCCGCGCCTGCACAAAGAGGCCAAGGCGCGGTCCTGCGCCCAGGACGTTTCGGCGCAGTGGCTGCGGCACAGCATCGCCCAGGCGTACGAGAACGTCACCCGGCGGCCCGAAGACCGCGTCGAGTGCTTCGTCGGCACCACGGTGGAGGGCAATCAGCACCTGGAGGAGTCGCTGCTGGTCCAGCTCTCCGCGCGGCGTCTGCCCGCCCACTGGCCGGACCCGCGAGCCGACCGTGACGCGTTGCCCGGACGCCTGCGCGCGCTGCTGCGCCGGCATTACCCGTTCGCCACCGGTCACGGGCCCGGCCACCTGCCCGACCGCGTCGTCGATGCCGCGATCGCCGAACTGCTGCCGCCGGGTTCGCCGTACACCGCAGTGGACACCGCCTGTTCGTCCAGCCTCTACGCCGTGGACCTCGGCACGAAGATCCTGATGGCCGAAGGGTGCGACGTCGCCGTGTGCGCGGGCGTGTTCACCAACACCCCGCGGTTCTCGATCATGTTCAGCGCACTGCGTGGGCTGAGCGGCAGCGGTGGCGTGCACGCGTTCGACCGGGCCGCGGACGGCACCCTGTTCTCCGACGGCGCCGGTGCCGTCGTGCTGAAGACCTTGCGCCGGGCGCGCGAGGACGGCGACGAGGTGCTGGCCTTGCTCGGCGGGCTCGGCGCGGCGTCGGACGGCCGGGGCAAGGCCGTCTACGCCCCCAACCGCAGCGGACAGGAACGGGCGGTCCGCCGCGCCAGGCAGGTCAACGACCTGGCCGCCGAGGACGTCGACTGGATCGTCGCCCACGGCACCGGCACGTCGGTGGGGGATCGGGTGGAGCTGGACACCCTGGAGGCTCTCGCACCACCGGCCGGTTACCCGTGCACGTCGAACAAGTCCCTCGTCGGGCACACGGGGTGGCCCGCCGGCGTGGTGTCGCTGATCCACGCCGTCCTCGGGCTGCGCCATGGGCTGATCCCGGCGCAGCGTCCGCCGACCGACCTGCCGGAGGATCTGCGGGACAAACGGGTGCGCGTCCCCGCCGCGGACGTGCCGCTGCCCCGGCGGGACGACCGGGCGCGAACCGTGGGGGTGTCCGCGTTCGGGTTCGGCGGCACCGACGCCCACCTGCTCGTGCAAGACGTGCCGCCGGCCGGTCACCCGCTGCCCCGCTCGGTTCCGTGCCCGGACCTCGACGACGTGGTGCTGGTCGGGTGGAGCGCCCACCTGCCCGGTGACCCCTCGCCGGAACAGGTGCGCGCGAGGTTGGCCGCCGGTGAGCCACCGGCGTCGCTCGCCGCGTTCCCGACGCCGTACCCCGCGCCGTCGGCCCGTGAGCTGCGGATGGCCCCGCGCACGGTGCGAACGGTCGACCACACCCAGCTCATGGCCCTCGCCGTCGCCGCGCGGTTCGCCGAGGAACACGGGGCGCTCTGGGAAGGGGTGGAGGAGCGCACCGGCGTGCTGGCCGCCCACACCGGTCCGGTCACCACCGCGATAGTCACTGCGTTGCGCTGCTACGCCGACGATCTGGGAAATCTCCGCGCGCGTCCCGAGGACGGGGTACCCGCGGCCGCTCTGGAGTCGGCCCTGCGCGACTGCCTGGACGAGGTTCGCCGGGAGTGCGAGGTCACCAACGAGGACACCCTCCCCGGGATCGGGCCCAACATCATCCCGGCGCGGTTGGCCAACCGCCTGGACCTGCACGGCCCCGCGCTCACGCTCGACACGGGCGCCTCGTCGGCACTCACCGCCGTGCGGACCGCCTCCCACTACCTGACCGCCGGTGAGATCGACCTGGCACTGGTGCTGGCGATGAACGGCAACAGCACGCCCGAGTTGGCGGCGCTGCTGGACGAGCCGGCGGACCGCTTGGCCGAGGGCGCCTTCCTGCTGGCGCTGGCGAAGAGATCCGACGCCGAGGCGAAAGGCTGGCCGGTGCTGTGCGCGCTGACCACCGACCCCCGGCCCGACCGGCGCTCCGTGCCCGACGGCCCGGCCCGCGCCCGCACCTACCTCGCCGCGGACGGAGCCATCGACCTGCTCGCCGCACTGGCTGGCCAGCCGGAGCGGCCGGTGACGGTCACCGGTGCCTTCCCCGGCCCCGCCGTCACCGTCCACCCGGCCATCGAGACCGGTGACGCTTCGCGACGCGCGAATCACGTCGTGCCCGTACCGCCGCGGGATACCGTCACCACGAGACACGTCCCCAGGCTGGAACCGCTGCCGCCGCTGCCGGACGCCGGTGGCGCCATACCGGCGGGCTGCCTGGTACTGACCGACGAGGTGAGCGCACCGGCCGTCACGGCTCCGGCCGGCGCGGCGTCCGCGACCGTCGTCGTGGTGCGCCCCGGTGACGATCCCGAGGCTGTGGTGGAGCCGGTGCTCGGAACCTCCGACCGGCGGTACCGGCACCTGCGTGTCTACGCGTCTTGTCAGGACGAGCCCGGTCCGGCGGTTCTCCCTCTCGCCCTGCACGAGGCCTTGTTCCTCGCGGCACAACGCTGCGCCGACGACCTGGAGGAGGGATCGCTCGGCGTACTCCTGGCCGACCCGATGCGGCAGGGTGTGCCAGGGGCGGTCACCGGGATGTTCACCGGCTTCGTCAAGAGCCTGAGCTGGGAACTGCCCGGATGCGCGTGCCGCGTGCTGATCTGCGACGAACCGGTCGAGGTGAGCTGGCGGGAGCTGGAAGCAGAGCTGGGCCACGGTCGCGGATTGCCGCTGACCTTCCGGCGGTCAGGTACCCGGTACCGGCAGCGACTGCGGCCGGTACCACCGAGGACGGGACCGCTCCCGCTGCGGCCCGGTGACGTCGTGGTGGCCACCGGGGGCGCGCGTGGCATCACCGCCGCCACGGTGGAAGGCCTGCTCGACCACGTGCCGGTGAAAGTGTGGCTGCTCGGGTCGTCGTCCCTGCCGGACGTCCCGGCGGACTTGCTGGCCGCCGGGGAGGAGGAGCTGCCGCGCCACCGCGCCCGGTTCATCGCCGAGGGCAGGAACTCCGGGGACGGTGCCTCGGTCGCCGAGCTCAACCGCGGGTTTGAGCGGCTACTGCGCGCCAGGGAGAGTCTGCTGACACTGCAACGCCTGCGGCGGCGTTGCGGACAGGACTCGGTGCGCTACCTGACTTGTGACGTGACCGATCCCGCCGCGGTGCGGGAGGCCGTCGGCACGGTGCTGGCGCAGGACGGCCGGGTCGACTTGCTGATCAACGGGGCCGGCGTCCACCACCCCGGCGACCTGGCCCGCAAGACCTTGCGGGAATTCCGCCGCGTCAGGGACGTCAAGCTCGACGGATACCGGAACCTCAAGGACGCGTTCACCGCTTCGCCGCCGCGCCTGTGGTGCAACTTCGGCTCGGTCACCGGGTTGGTCGGTCTGCCCGGCGAGGTCGAGTACTCCTCGGGCAACGACTTCCTCGCCGCCGCCGCACGCCACGAGCGAGTGGTGGGGCAACGCGACGAATACACCATCGCTTGGACGGTGTGGGACGAGGTCGGCCTCGGTGGCAACGCGGTCACCCAGTCTCTGCTGACACGAGTCCAGCGGCTCAGCTCGATGAGCAAGGCCGAGGGCGTCGCGCACTTCGTCACCGAGCTGGCCCAGCCCGGTCCCCGCGACTCCGTGGTCTCGTTCATCGGGGCCAGTGAGCGCGAATCGTTCGAACGGCAATTCCCCGGTTACCTCGCCACCCCGCCGTCCGCCGCGCCGACGAGCGGGTTCCTCGGCGTGGCGGACAGCCACGACGAGCGGTCGGCCACCTGGCGGCTGGTGCTCGACGAACACCGGGCCGGCTACCTCAGCGAACACCTCGTCGACGGCAAACCGACCCTGCCCGGCACGATGCTGATGGGCGTCGCGGTCGAGGCGGCCCGGGCCCTCCTGCCCGGTGAGCCCATCCACGCGCTGCGCGACCTGTCCTTCTCCCAGTGGGTCCGGGCCACGGCCCGGACCGCGGAGTACCGGATCACCGCGGTGGTCAACCACGGCCGGTCGACGGCACGGCCCTCGGTGCTGGTGCGCGTCACTTCGGACGTCACCACACCCGGCGGGCGGGTGCTCCGGCGAGACCGCGAGCACTTCCGCGCGACGGTGCTGACCGGCCCGCCGAGGCGGGTGACGACCCCCGTACCGGGGGAGGACATCGACCAGCCGGTCGGGTCGCCCTACTACGACCCGCGGTCCCCGGTCTTGTTGTCCGGTGGCTTCCGCACCACCAGCGAGTGGCGAGCCGGGCGTTCCGGGGCATCGGCGCTGTGGCGGCCGGACCCCGGCTCGCTGCCGGAGGTGTGCGCGGTGCTGGCGTTGCCGACTCTGCTGCTGGACGGCCTGGCCCGCACCCGTCCGTTGTGCCCGGTGGCCGAGGGCGTGCAGGAGCTGGAGGTGCCCCGCTACGTCCGCCGCGTCGAGTGGTTCACCGGCGACACCGACGTCGACCTGGCCGAGCGCCACCCGGCGGGCATCCGCCTGCACTGGGACGCCGCGACCGGCGTGTTCTCCGCCGTCGCGCCGGACGGGAATCCGCTCACCGTGATGGAGGGAGTCCAGACCGTCTCCAAAGGGCGGGTCGGGATCACCGGTGCCGCGGTGTCGGTCTGAACGCGTCACCCGAGCGAGGAGGAGGCAAAGTGGAACTGGACGGCAAGGTCGCCGTGGTCACCGGCGGCACCCGGGGAATCGGCAGGCGCATCGTGGAGCGGTACCTCGAAGAGGGGGCGTCTGTGGTTTTCAGCGGGCGTGACGAGGCCAAGGGGGCGCAGGCGCTCAAAGAACTCGAAGCGGGCGACCGGGCGGCGTTCGTCCAAGGCGACGTCACGCGCAGACAGGACGCCGAGCGCATGGTCGACGCCGGGGTCGAGCGCTACGGCCGGTTGGACGTGCTGGTCAACAACGCCGGTGGGATGCCGGGCTTCGCGGTGGTCGGTGAGACGGACGACGCCCTTTGGCACGACACCCTCGCGGTCAATCTGCACGCGGTCTTCTACGCCACCCGGCGTGCGCTGGCACATCTGGTGCCCCAGGGGTCCGGTCGGATCATCACCCTGTCCTCCATCGAGGGCAAGCAGGCCGATCCGGGGCTCGGGGCCTACGCCACGGCCAAGCACGCGGTGATCGGGCTGATGCGGGCGGTGGCACGTGAAGTCGGTCCGCTGGGTGTCACGGCCAACTGCATCTGCCCCGGCATCGTGCTGACCGACATGATCCGCGACCAGGGCCCGCTCGCCGCCCGGACTCTCGGCGTGACGTACGACCAGCTCCTCGGCGTGTTCACCGGCAAGGCCGCGACCGGTCGCGCGACGACCGTCGACGAGGTCGCCGCGGTCGCCGTCCTGCTCGCGGCCGAGGCGGGCGCCGGGATCACCGGCGCCGCGCTGCCGGTCGACGGCGGCGCGACCTGCTCCTGAACGCCAGTGTCGTGCCAGAGGAAGAACCGGGATCCCCTGGCACGACACTGCCGGCACGATCAGCGGACCACGGCCGCCGTGATCGTCTCGACCAGGTCCAAGCCGTAGTCGCCGGCCTGGAAGGCGGGATGCGCCAGCACCCGTTGCTGGACCCCGGTGTTGGTCGACACGCCCACGCAGTCGAACTCGGCCAGCGCCCGGCCCAACCGGCGCAGGCTCTCCGGCCGGTCGTCTCCTCGCACGATCACCTTCGCCAGCAGGGAGTCGTAGAACGGCGGGACCCGATAGCCGGGATGGGCATGGGTGTCCACCCGCACCCCCACACCGCCCGGCAGGACCAGGTCGGTGATCCGGCCCGTCGACGGCAGCCATCCCTTTTCCGGGTCCTCCGCGTTGATCCGCGCCTCGAACGCGTGACCTCGGATCACCACGCCGTCCTGGTCGAAGGCCAGCCGCTCTCCCGCGGCGACGCGCAGCATCCACTCGACCAGGTCGATGCCCGTGATCGCTTCGGTGACCGGGTGCTCCACCTGCAACCTGGGGTTGGCCTCGATGAAGAAGAACTCCTCCGGTCCGGTGACCAGGAATTCGAACGTGGCGACGCTCGTGAGGCCGATCGCCTCGGCGCCGCGCACGGCCGCGCGGTGCAGCTCGGTTCGCAACCGGCCCGGCAGGCCGGGCGCGGGCGCCTCCTCCAGAAGTTTCTGGTGGCGGCGCTGCACCGAACAGCAGCGGTCGCCAAGGTGGACGATGTCGCCGTGCTGATCGGCGAGCAGCTGCACCTCGATGTGGCGAGCTGACGGCACGTACCGCTCCAGGAAGAGCCGCCCGTCGGTGAACAGCCGATCCGCGTTGCGCGTCATCCGCGGGAACGCCCCGATCAGCTCGTCCGGCCCTGCCACCGGGTGCACGCCGGTGCCACCGCCGCCCGCCGCCGCCTTGAGTACGACCGGGTAGCCGATGCGCGCGGCCTGGTCCAGGGCGTCGTCGACGCCGCGCAGCGGACCGGCCGAGCCCGGCAGCACCGGTATGCCGGTGTCGGCGAACGCCTGGCGCGTGGCGATCTTGTCGCCCAACAGCGCCAGCTGTTCGGCGGACGGGCCGACGAAGACCACACCGGCGTCCGCGCACGCGCGTGCCAGCAGCGGGTCTTCGGACAGGAAGCCGTAGCCGGGGTGCACGGAGTCAGCGCCGGTCTTGGCGCAGCCGTACAGCACGGCGGGGATGTTGAGATAGCTGTGGGTGGCCTGCGCGGGACCGAGGCAGAAGCTGTCGTCAGCCAGCCGTACGGGCAGGCTGTCGGCGTCCTCGGCGGAATGCCCGACGACCGACCGCAGGCCGAGGTCGCGGCAAGCGCGGACGATGCGCAGCGCCACCTCACCCCGATTGGGGACGAAGACCGTCTCAAGACGCGTCATCGGACACTTCCCCGGCGGGTTCCAGCCGCAGCAGCGGTTGCCGGAACTCCACCACGTCGCCGTCGCGGACGCACACCTCGCGGATGATTCCCGCGTGACCCGCCCGCACGGGTGTGGTCATCTTCATGGCCTCGATCTGCGCGACCTGGTCGTCGGGACCGACGACGGCGCCCACCGTCGGCTCGGCCGAGCCGGTGTCGCCCCGGATGAGACGGACCACGCCCACCGCGGGCGCCAAGACCTCCACCAGCCCCGCTTCCCGCGCCGGTCCATCGCCTGGCGGCGACTCTCGCGGCGGGGTGGACGCCGGTTGCGTCTGCGGCTCGACCTCGATTTCGATCTCGACGTCCAGGGTGCGCACGAGCAGGTGGCGCACCGAGTTCTGGTTCGCCGCCGCCATGAGCTGCCGCACCACGTCGACCGGGACAACCGGGGAACCCGTCGGTGGCGCGGGGGCGTGGTTGCGCTTTTCGGAGGGCACCGGGGACACGTGCGTCGACACGTAACTACCGCCTCACTGTTCTGTTCGGACCGCGTCCGCGGAGGCTCCCCGGGAGCGCAGTCGGTGGTCTCGACGGGTCAACAGGGCCTCGGGCCGCAAGGTGCCGAACTCCGCCAGGCAAGTGCGCAGCGCCGCCTTGACCAGTCGCACCGCGGCCGCTGGGTCGGTCTGCGCGCCGCCGTCGGGTTCAGGGACCAGCTGGTCGACCAGTCCTGCCGCGTGCAGGTCCGTCGCGCGCAGTCGCAGCGCTTCCGCGGCCTCCGGGGCGCGGCTCGCGTCACCGTGGAGGATGGCGGCGCAGCCCTCGGGGCTGATGACGGAGAAGTAGGAGTTGTCCATGGCCAGTAGTGCGTCCCCGGCGGCCAGGGCGAGCGCGCCGCCGCTACCGCCCTCGCCGATGACGACCGACACCAGCGGAACAGGGACGCCGGAAGCGGTCAGCAGAGTCTCGGCGATGGCTCCGCTCTGGTTGCCTTCCTCGGCACGGCGGCCCGCGTAAGCGCCGGGTGTGTCCACGAAGGTGACCACGGGCAGGCCCAAGCGTCCGGCCAGCCGGAGCAGCCGGGTGGCCTTGCGGAAGCCGGAGGGGTGGGGCATTCCGAAGTTCCGCTCGCCTGCTCTGACCGGGTCGTGCTCCTTCGCGTGTCCGAGGACCACGAACCCGACCTCACCCCACCGTGCCAGCCCTCCGACCACCGCGGGGTCGTCACCGGTGTGCCGGTCGCCGTGCAGTTCCACGAAGTCGTCGAAGATCCCGGCTACGTGGTCGAACACGTTGGGCCTCGCCGGATGCCTCGCCAGCCGCACGGCGTCCCACGCGCTGCCTTGCCGGTCCGGCGTCGCGCCGGCGGGCGCTTCGGGGAGACCGGTGACTCCCGGTAGAGGCATCGAGCCCGGCACCGGCCGTCCGGTCAGGCAGGTGAGTACCCGGTCGAGCACCTCCGGCAACGACGGGCGCGGCACGACCAGGTCCACATGCCCGTGAGTGTGCAGGAACTCGGCGGTCTGGAAGTCGGCGGGCAGCCGCTCGCCCAGAGCCTGGGCGATCACGCGCGGACCGGCGAACCCGGATCTGGTGGCCGTCTCGGCGAGGATGACATCACCCAAGGAGGCGAAGGACGCGGCGACACCGCCGTAGACCGGGTCGGTGAGGACACTGACGTAAGGCACGTTCGCGTCGTTCAGCCGGCGGATGGCGTCGCACGCCCGGGTGACCTGGAGCAGGGAGTACATGCCCTCCTGCATCCGCGCGCCACCCGAGCAGGACACCGCCACCAAGGGCTCGCCCCGCTCCACGGCGAGGTCGGCAGCCGCCACGACCTTTTCCCCGACGACGACCCCCATGCTGCCGCCCAGGAAACCGAAATCCATCACCAAGAGCACCACCGGCTTGCCACCGACGCGCGCGGTGCCGATGACCACGGCCTCCGAGGCGTCCGTGGCGGTACGGGCCTTGCGCAGCCGTGCCTTGTACGGCACCGAGTCGGTGAACTCCAGCGGGTCAGTGGACCGCAGTCCCGCCAAGCGCTCGGTGAAGCTGTCCGCGTCGGCGAGCTGGGCGATGCGTTCGGCGGCGCTCAGCCGACGAGTCTTCTCACAGGCCGGGCAGACGCCGTGCGACCTGGCCCAGGTGGTGCGGTGGAGCACGCACTGACAGGACGAGCACCGCTGCCAGTCGCCGGCGGGCCAGTCGTAGAGTCGGTCAAGCACAGCGCGGTTGCTGTCCGGCCTCTCGGCCTGCTGCGGTTCGCCGGTGCCGTCGCCGTTCGTGTCGACCAGGTCGTGCGGGCCCATTCGTCGCTCCCCGGTGGTCATCAACTGGTGCGCCTTCACCGACGAGTCTGGAGCGGCAGGGGAAGGTCGGCCATGGTTCGTCGGTGCGGGGGATTACGATCCCGGCCGATCAGTCCGTCCACAGAGGACTCGGGCCGAGAACGATCACGCCATCACGACGAGTCGGTGTCTTCTGCGTCGCCACCTGAAGTCTGCTCCCGAATCCCCTGTGCCTGCAATGGGTCGCACGCACAGGGGATTCGGATTCCGGTGGTGCGGTCCATCCGCTCCGGACATTCGATACCCGCAAGCGGAGGACCCGCCGGTGGAGCGTGCCTTGTCCGCCGCCGGTGGTGGCCCGCGTGGGGCCGGTCGGGCTGTGAACATCGGGCAACACCCTTGTCCACCCGGAGGCCACGGGGTGAACCTCATGGTCAGGTCCACCGACGGAAGAGGACGACATGCCGCAGTCGCGGGTACGCGGGAGAACGCGCCGAAAGCTGTTCGCCGGTGTGTTGGTCGCGGGGTTGACGGGGATGGCGGTCCTGTTGGCCGGTCTGTCGCAGGGTGCACTGGCGGCATCGTTCGCCGTTTCGGGAACGAGCTTCAAGATCTCGGCGGATAGATTGCAGGGAACGGGATTCGTCCAGTTCGGCGGTGTGGACAGCGGGGGCGGCGCGGCTCACCCGGTGGCCACCAGCGCTTTCCGTACCGTCGTCCTCGACAACTTCTGTCAGTCCGTCTCACTGCGCTCACTCCCGCTGGTGGGGGACGTGACCCTGCGGATCGCCTCCACCGGCGAAGAGGGCATGGCCGCGACGAATATCGTGCTCGGCGTGGCGGAACTCAGCGGTGACCTCACCCTGGAGAACCCGCAGATCGGTGTGGACGCCGGGCAGGTGTCGAAAGGACCGGCGGGCGTGGTCGGCCAACCGGGTGGGTTCGCCCAGCAGGCGGACCGTGCCGCCATCGCCATGCCGCGGATGGCGGCCTGGAGTGCCGCCGCCTACACCCTGCGTTTGAAGAACTCCAAGCTGACCCTGCACACCGATGCCGGCGAATGCTACTGACGTCGATGACGCGGGGGAGGTGCTGATGGGTATGGCACAGGAGCGGGCACGTCAGGTCTTGCGCGACTTCGGGCACTGGCGCCGCAGCAGGCCGTTCACCGCGGGCATGTTCCTGGTGCTGTCCAGCGTCGCGATCATGACTCCGCCGTACGCCACTTTCCGTTGGGGAGACGTGCTTGTTTCGATCACGACGATCGGAGGGGTGTCGGCGCTGCTGATCGGCACGTTGCTCGCGATCTGCGGCCTGTCGCTGTGGTTTCGACCACAGTTCCGGTTCGCCGCGGCCTTGACGGCGATGCTCTTGTCGCTCGTGGCCCTCGGCGTGACCAATCTGGGCGGCTTCCTGGTCGGCACCCTGGCCGGAGTGATCGGCGCGGCGTTGGCACTGGCCTGGACCGACCAGCCACGGGCACCCCGCGGCAAGCGCCGATCGGTGCTCCGCTGCCTGGTGGTGATCGGCCTCGTCGCGGTCGCCATCGAGGTGCTGCCGGTGGCGGCGCGCGACGAGGTCACGCCCGCGCGGAGTTGGACACTCTCGGCGAGCACTCTCCGCCTCTACGGCGTCGTCTACCACGGTATCGAACGGATTCTGGTCGACGGCTCGCCGACCATGACGATGAAGTTCACTGTCAAGCGGATCGAGGCGACCGATCCGGTTCAGGTCGGCGAACTGGGCAACGGCCACAAGGTCGTCATTGCCGCACGGCGCGGCTTCTCCACGGCATCCAGCACGATCGAGCTGTTCGCACTGAGGGTGACCGGTGTCGTGAACCTGCTGGGCCTAGTGGGAATTCCGGTCGACTTCACTCCCGGCCACCCACCGCCCTTGGTGCCGCCGTCCGTGGTGCTGACCGAGGTGACCACGATCAACGCCCAGGTGCGTGGCGGAACGATCGTGATCCCGAATGCGCGACTGACGATCCGGTGAAAAGGCGGCGCCGGCGGTTCTTCAGCACGTGCAGGCTGGAAAGCCGGATCAATACCGGAAATGCCTTGATGCGGACGGGGAACGGTGGCGTGATTTCCGGCTATCGGATACATATTTTCTCCACGACGTTGTGTGCGACCCGCGCTGAAAATTGTCCCGTGACAGTGTCACGCCAAGAGGGTCTTGGCGTGGAGCAGGTGATCAGCGTGGAGCGGCCGGAGTGGGTGCCGGTGTTCACAGGTCTTTCGGTCAGGCGATTTCGGAGCTGGTGCGCATCGTGGCAGCCTTTCTGACTCCTCGCCACGACCGCCCAGGTCCGGGTCGACGCGTTCGATGCGCAGATGGGGATCACCGCCCATGCAGGTGGAGGTAAGATTTAAGTCGCCCCATTGGCGCTGTGGGTTGCTCTCGGTGAGGCAAGCCTTGCGGCCCTCGATCGTGTCGTTGCAGTTCGTGACGATCGCGGCTTCGAGCACGTCACGGCGCAGCGCGCCGAACACGAGTTCGTCGGAGGTCGTGCCCACAAGGGTCTCCTTCGTCTGTGAGGCACCGCCATGCGCGGCTACGACGAAACGGTCGATGTCCAGATGCGCCAGTCTCGTCGAACGCACCCTGCCGACCGGTTCGCCGGACTTCGGCCCGCCGCATCACCAGGACGCCGTACGATGCGTCGTCCAGAAGTTCTCTGCTCCACCCTGCTGGCCACGCGAACGGCACGACGTCCGTTCTCGGCATGAGCAGCGACCTACGCCAACCTCGCCATCGATGGTTTCGCCGCTCCAGTCTGTCGGCCAACATGGTGCTCGGCAGTAGTGCAACGTGGAAAGAGGTTTGGGGTGCCCGACATCATCCGCATTCTCATCGTCGCCGTTGCCAGTGGTGGTATCGCCGCTGGTATTGGCGTGATACTGCAGCGACGTCGGGCGAGACGTCTGCAACGCGTCGACCGGCTTGAGTGCAGCGTCCGGGTGGTGACCGGTACGCACGACGGGTTGAGCGGAAAGTGGTGGGCCGGTGAGGCCATGGTGTCGCCCGGTCGCGTCCATTTTGTTCCCGTCGTCGGCGGCGTGCGATTCCTGCGGCGAAAAGCGGTGGAGATCATTGTCGACAAGATCGAGGTGAATGAGCGTCGTAGCCCCACGGGCCGCGAGGTGCTCTCGGTTGATCCCGGCACGGACGTGGTCCGGCTCGTGACACCCACGGCGACGTTGGAGTGGGCCGTGCTCGAGCGTCAGATGAACTGGGCCCTCGACCGATTGTCGGCAACGGACCAGAAATGAGTGCAGGAGTTCCACAAGGCGGATCTCAAGCCCATTCCAGCCGCCGGGCCCCTTACGAGGCTACGGTTCCACGCCAGCGAAGCCATCACGAACGCAGGCCCAGATGGGTGGTCGACACCACCGGCCAGCACAGTGCCCGCTCGGGCGAGCACTCATGAAGACGAACGGGCCACTTGCCGCGATGGGCTGGACTTCCCGCAACGCGGCCTTGCTGGCGGGTTTCGTCACGAATGTCGAGTTCGGAATGCTCGCCGGGACGAGCCTGAGCGCACGGTGTCGGATTGTTCGCCGTGCATGCCGAACCCGGAGCACAACCGCTGCCTGGCCTGGCATGCACGACGGACGGCGCGTTAGCGCTGACCGGCACGAATTACGACCAGTGAGGTCATTGGCCACGATGCGGTGACGCGCTGGCGCGGTTGGCTGGTCCCGCTGGAAAGCTCTGGTGCCGTGGCCGCGGAGACGTTGTGCTGGAAAGCGTGTACCGGCGGGCTCTCGCCGGACGGACCGGAAGGATGAGGGAATGTTCGGCAAAGTGATGGTGCCCGCGTTCGTGCTGGCGGCGGGCGCGATGGTGCCGATGGCGCTGAGCGCGTCAGCGGATACCCACAGCGTCCAGGATTGTGTGTTTCATGCGGCGTATGAGGGAACGGCCGATCCGGATATCGCCGTTGACGCTTGCCGCCAAGACTCGCTCCTGGATTGCTACCGGATTTTCCGTGAGGAGTACGGCCGGCAGCAATGGGCGTTGGAAGCCTGCAAGCTTCGGGACTAAACCCACCGGGAACTCCCACTCCCGCCGACGTTGGTGGATCAAGGTCGGCGCGCCCGGTTTCTGGGTCCTGGCAGCGCTTAGGGCTTGACGACCTCGAGCGCGCGGTGCGGGACGGACCGCACGCCTACTGGCGGTTCATCGAACCCCTCGGCCTGGAACCGCGTCCTGCGCGACGCCACTCCTGTCACGCGTAGAGATAACTGGTGGGCACTTCCCACCCCGAGTTCCAGCCCGGTCACTGATCGAGGGCCCCAGGCGTTTCGACGGCGCTGCCAACCGGAACCGCTACCGTTCGCGCGGGCGAGTGTCCGTGCTCAACAGGCCGACTCACAATTGAGTCGACAGCCAGATCGCCATCCACAACAGGCATCCCAGCGCTCCGCCGACGCCGAAGGCGAGCAGCATTCGCCGGACGGCGGCGATGTTGCCTGCCCTTCCGGTTGTTTCGGTCATCCCCACGTGCGCGCTGGCTATCTGGGTCATGCACCTGGACTTCCCCGCCGAACCACGCCCTACACCTGAATCACCGTTTACGGTGAGGCTGATGGTGCGTGCGATGTCCCGCTGGTCTCCCCCGTGGACGCCGAGATCGATGTAATAGCCGGTGTCGCTGATCGGTAACGGCTGCTGGATGCGGTGCCGCCGCGGCGGCACCCCGTGCCCAGGCCCTTGGGGTGTTCGCGGCGGCAGCGACTCGGTCGTGGACCGGACACCAGAGAAGTCGTCGCCGGAGTACTTGCTGTGACAACACTGTCGGTGTCTGTTTCGTTCGCGATGGCGGTCGAGCCCGTGCCGCGCCCTGGCTCACTGCTCACAGCTTTGCATCCTGAGCCGGGACGGACACGTCAAAGACTCTTCCTGCGCGTTACTGCCCGCGACCAGTCTGGTTCTGGAGTTGATCGATCAACTTTGACGCTTGTGCCTTGGTCAAGTTCTCCGGGACGGTTTCGCCCGCCTCCTGGGCGAGTGTGCCCAGATAGGAACGCTGCGGTCCGGTCATCGGCTCGTCGCCGGTCGCCCAGTCTTCGCGGGGTTTCTCCGGACTCGGAGTGTCGCTCGGCTGCGTGTTGTCACTCATCTGATGTTCCTTCGGCTGGGCACACACGGTCGTGCGGTGGATACCCAGTCAGGGGCGAAAACACACCTCCAAGCGGTATGGACGGCAAGATCGAATCCCATGCTCGCGTACTCTCCGCACGTGGCGGGTGGATCGTGGCTGAGGCGCCAGGGCACGATGCCGTCGCGACAGCAGCCGGAGAATCTTTGGCATCGTGAGCAGGACGTGTTCACGGGCGAGGCGCGGTCGGGGTGGTGTCACTGGCGCCTGCGCCCGGTACCGCAGGCCCACGGACAAGGCGCGTGGACGTCCTGGCGATCACACCCCCCGGGGCACCGGATGGCGGCGGGCCGCCGCGGACGCGATGGCGCCGAGGGCGATCACGCCGATGGTGAGGCCGAGATGCAGCCGGTTGTCGAGCAGGAACACCGCACCGACAATGGCGGCATCTCCTCGGGCTCGATGACGGAACGGTCTCTGCCCCGCTGTACCAGTTCGTGTCCCCGTCGATCCATGCGATGACCGCATCACGGAAAGAATGTCACTGATGTCCGGCAGGTGAATTCGTCGCGGCGCGACTCAGCGGCCCCTGGGGTCGCTTCCCGGACCTTGGTCGTCCGGCTGGGTGGCCGCGGCGGCGAGTTCGGCCGGGTCCGCGACGTCCTTCGGATGTCCCGGACCGCGGTGGGCCTCCGCGCGTATACGTTCGATCATGTGCGGATAGTGCAGTTCGAAGGCGGGGCGTTCGGAGCGGACGCGGGGCAGGTCGAAAAAGTTGTGCCGCGGCGGCGGGCTGGTGGTGGCCCATTCCAGTGAGTTGCCGAATCCCCACGGGTCGTCGACGTCGACCGGTTCGCCGTAACGGTAACTTTTGACCACGTTCCAGAGGAACGGCAATACCGACAGTCCGAGCAAGAACGCGCCGATCGTCGAGACCATGTGCATGCCGGTGAACTGATCACTGTGCAGATAGTCTGCGTAGCGCCGTGGCATGCCGGCGTTGCCGAGCCAGTGCTGGACGAGGAACGTCGTGTGGAAGCCGAGGAACGTGGTCCAGAAATGCCATTTCGCGAGCCGTTCGTCGAGCATCCGGCCGGTCATCTTGGGGAACCAGAAGTAGATCCCGGCGAAGGTGGCGAACACGATGGTGCCGAACAGCACGTAGTGGAAGTGCGCGACCACGAAATAGCTGTCGTGCACATGAAAATCGAGCGGCGGGGAGGCGAGGATGATCCCGGTCAACCCGCCGAGCAGGAACGTCACCATGAACCCGACCGACCACAGCATCGGCGATTCGAAGGTCAGCTGTCCCTTCCACATGGTGCCGATCCAGTTGAAGAACTTGATCCCGGTCGGCACCGCGATGAGGAACGTCATGATCGAGAAGAACGGGAGCAGGACGGCGCCGGTGGCGAACATGTGGTGCGCCCACACCGCGATCGACAGCGCGGTGATCGAGATCGTCGCGAACACCATGGTCTTGTAGCCGAACAACGGTTTCCGGCTGAACACCGGAATGATCTCCGTGACGATGCCGAAATACGGCAACGCGACGATGTAGACCTCCGGGTGGCCGAAGAACCAGAACAGGTGCTGCCACAGGATCACCCCGCCGTTGGCCGGGTCGAAGACGTGCGCCCCGAGATGCCGGTCGGCCATCAAGCCGAACAGCGCCGCGGTCAGGATCGGGAACGCCAGCAGGATCAAGATACTGGTGAACAGGATGTTCCAGGTGAAGATCGGCATTCGCCACATCAGCATTCCCGGGCAGCGCAGGCAGACGATCGTGGTGATCATGTTGACCGCGCCCAGGATCGTCCCCAGTCCGGTCACTATCAGCCCGGCGATCCAGAGGTCACCGCCGACACCCGGGCTGTGCACGGCGGTCGACAGCGGGGTGTAGGCGGTCCAGCCGAAGTCCGGCGGTCCGCCGGGTGTCAGATAGCCGCTTAGCACGACCATCGCGCCGAACAGGTAGAGCCAATAGGAGAAAGCGTTCAACCGCGGAAACGCCACGTCCGGCGAGCCGATTTGCAGCGGTACCAGGAAATTGGCGAAGGCGAAGACGTTCGGCGTCGCGTAGAGCAGCAACATGATGGTGCCGTGCATGGTGAACAACTGGTTGTACTGCTCCGGGGAAAGGAATTGCAGGCCCGGCCGCGCCAGTTCGCCCCGCATCAGCAGCGCCGTGAGCCCGCCGATCAGGAAGAACCCGAACGACGTGACCATGTACAGCACGCCGATCGTCTTCGGATCGGTCGTCCTCATCAGCTTCAACAGGGTGTTTCCCCGCTTGCCTGACTGGCGAGGTGGGTGCTGGACCGGTGCGGCCCGTGCCGGCGTCTGGGTCATGGAACTACCTGTCCTTCGTCCCGGGGCGTCGCACGCGTGTACCCGGGTTTTTCGGCTTTCACACCTTCGCGGTGAGGTGTGCAGCAGGGTGATCCGGGAACCCTTCGGCAACCGGACATCCAACCCCGGACAAAGGAGAAGATGATGCCCGACAACGAAAACGAGGACGTCATCGCCCTGTTGCACCGGCAACACGACGAAATCCGGCAGTTGTTCACCGACCTGGAGACCGCGGAGGGAGAACGGCGCCGGGACCTGTTCCGTGACCTCGTCCGGCTGCTCGCGGTGCACGAAACCGCCGAAGAAGAGGTGATCCACCCGGAAGTGCGCCGCCTGCGGGGTGGCGAACATGTCGTCGAAGCCCGCGTGGGGGAAGAACACCGCGCCAAGCGATTGCTCGTCACCCTGACCGAGATCGGCCCGGAGGCCGAGGGCTTCGACACCTTGCTCGTCCAACTGCGCGAAGACGTTCTCGCGCACGCCGAACACGAAGAAAAGGAGGAATTCCCCCTGCTCCGGGCGGCACACGGGCCGGACCGGCTCCGCGCCATGGCCGCGACCGTCCGAGTGGCGGAGGCGATTGCTCCGACCCGGCCCCATCCCGGAGTGGAGAGCGCGACGGCGAACTTTCTGCTCGGCCCGCCCGTCGCGATCATGGACCGGGCCCGAGACGCCATCCGCGACGTCCTCGGCCGCTGAATCTCACGGCCGGTCAGGACCCATTCGGCTCTCTGGTCCTGACCGGCGTCGTAGGTGTCGTACAGAGCGGGGGCACGGTGCGAGTCCGCCGTGGGCTTCGGGCTCCACCGGGTAGGTGCATCGTCAGCGAGGTGGCTGAGCCCGGTCCAGTAGTTCCTGCAGCCGTAGTCCGTGCCACACGTCCAAGGCCGGAGGCCGCCCGGAGCGGACGGCGGCGGCGAACTCCCTCCGCAGAACCGGCCAGCATTCGGCGTGGTCAAGTTCGGCGGTGTCGTAGTGGAGCTGGCCGTCGGGCCCGAACAGGTCCACGACTGTGCTCGCGCGCCGCAGGCCGATGGAACCGGAGAGGGAGGCCTGGCTGACCACCCCGTTCTCGTGCTCACAGGTCAGTTCCAGCCAGTGGCGCGGATCCCCGGTGCCGCGGAGTGAGGCGATGGGACCCACCGCGGCTTCGAGCAGGTCGAGCAGATGCGGTCCCAGATCCAGCAACGCGCCGTGTTCCAAACGCCAGGACGTCGCTTGCTCGCCACCGAGAAAAGCTCCGTGCAGATAGCAGGAACGCGCACCGGTGGCGGTGAAGGTGGCGGCCCGTTCGAGGAAGTCCCGGGTCCGCGGGTGGTAGCGCTTGGTGAGAACCAGTTGCGACACCACCCCGGCTTCCCCGACGGCCTCGGCCACCCGGCGGGCGTCCGGCACGGTCAGCGCCACCGGCTTTTCCAGGAGCAGCGCCTTTCCCCGGTTCGCGGCGCGCACCGCCAGCACCGCTTGCACCGAGGGCGGCACGGCGAACGCGACGGCCTCGCAATGATCGAGCAGTTCGTCGAACGAGGCGACGGGAACGCTCCCGTGCGCTTTCGCGAGGGTCTCGGCGGCTTCCCGCCGGCGGGTCCACACCGCGGCGAGCGTGGTCTCCGGCCCCTTGGCCAGCGTCGGCGCGTGCATCGCCCCCGCCCACGGCCCCGCTCCGGCAAGCCCCACCGCGAGCGGTTTCATGCTTCGAGCGCGTTCATCAGTTCGAGCCGCTGGTCCACCTCGGCCGGTGAATACACGGAGTCCACCACCAGCGCGCTCAGACCGAGTACTCCGGCACGGTCACCGAGAGCGCTGGTCACCACTTCGAGGTTCCGCGTCGCTCTCGGCAGCGCACGCTGGTACAGCACCTCCCTGACTCCGGTGACGAACTGGGTGCCGGCGAGATCCCCGGCCAGCACGAGCACCTGAGGATTCACCAGACTGATCACCGTGCTCAGGACGACGCCCACCAGTTGCCCGGCTTCCCTCGCCAGCGCGGCGGCTTCGGGCCCGCCCTCCGTCAGCCGCGAGACGAATTCGCGGCCCGACGCGGCGGGAATCCCGGCGGCGGTGAGACGTTCGGCCAGCGCGGCACCGCTGGCCAGCGCGGCGAGGCAGCCGGAGGCACCGCACATGCACCGGGCTTGAGAGGTGGCGTCGACGCGGATGTGCCCGATGTCCCCGGCGCCACCGTCGATGCCGCGGTACACCGAACCGTCCAGGACCAGCCCGGCCCCGATTCCCGTGGCCACCTTCACCAGCACGAGTGACGGGCAGTCCGGGTAGGTGCTCGTGTACTCGCCGAAGGCCATGGCGTTGGCGTCGTTGTCCACCAGCACCGGCACGTTCCATCGCCGCCGCAGGGAATCGGCGATCGGGAAACCGTCCCAGCCCGGCATGATCGGCGGCTGGTGCACGACGCCGGTGGTGAACTCCACCGGGCCGGGCACGCCGATGCCCAGCCCGCGTACTTGGTCGTCGGCGTGCCCCGACCGCCGCAGCACTATGCGGAGTTCGCCGTCCACCCAGTCCAGTACCGGCTCCGGGCCGTCACCGATGTGCAACGGCATGACCGAATCGGCCAACAGGGCGCCGGCGAGGTCGAAAACCGCGAGCCGGGCGTGGGTGGCGCCGAGATCCGCGGCGAGCACCACCCCGTGCCGGTGGTTGAACTCCAGTCTCGACGGCGGACGGCCTCCGGTGGAGGTCGTCACCCCGTTGGCGTGCAGCAGCCCGGCGTCCCGCAAGGCGTCCAGCCGCTGCCCCACGGTGGACCTGGCCAAGCCGGTCCGCCGCTGGAGTTCCGCGCGGGTGGTGGCCCGGCCCGTCCGTACCAGCCACAGCAGGTGTCCCGCCGAATGCTGCGACGATCCGGCCGGTGGCCGGTCAACCCTTGTCAGCACCGCTGGTCAGCCCTTCGGTCAGCATCCGTTGCGCAGCGTAGAACAACAGCACGATGGGGACGGTCAAGAGCACCGAGCCCGCCATCAGCACGGTCTTCGGCACCTCGATGCCTCCCGAGAGCTGCGCCAGCCCGAGTGAGACCGTCCACTTCGAACGGTCCGCCACCAGGAAGAGGAGAGCGAACAGGAACTCGTTCCACGCGATCATGAAAACGTACAGTGCGTTGGCCATGATCGCCGGAGCGGCCAGCGGAACGGTGACCCGCCACAGCACCTGCCCGCGGGAACAGCCGTCGATCGCGGCCGCCTCTTCCACGCTCTCCGGGATCGTGGACAGGTAGTTGCGCAGCATGTAGATGGAGACCGGGATGGTCTGCGCGATGTAGACGATGGTCAGCCCGATCAGGGAGTCGCGCAGGCCCAGCTTGGTGAACAGCACGAACAGCGGCACCGCCAGCAGGATCGCCGGGAACAGGTAGACCGCCAGGAAGAGGAAGTGCACCTGCCGGTGCCCGGTGAACCGGAGCCGGGTGACCGCGTAGGCGCCGGGGATCGACACGGCCAGGGTGAGGAGCACCGTGCCGACCGAGACCAGTGCCGAGTTCACCAGCAGCGCCAGCATGCCCTGCCCACCGGACTCCTGGGAGACCAGGACCTCCTCATAGGTCGCGGTGGTCCAGTCGGCCACGCTCACCCACAGCGCGCCGGGATCGCGCAGCAGGTCCTCGATCGGCCGGATCGACAGCAAGACCATGTAGTAGAAGGGGAACAGGGTCATCAGCGCGAGTGCGGCGAGCACGACCCAGCGCAGGACCCCGAAAATCCTGGTCTCGATGGCGTCGCGGTTCATGACCTGGACTCCGGCTTCGGGGCGAAGAACTTCAGGTAGACCGCGAGGAACACCAGCAGCACCGCCGCCAGGGCGAGTGCCTGCGCCGAGGCGGCGCCCACGTCGAACCGTGCGGTGATGAAGTCGTAGACGCGCACGCTGGCCACGTCCGTGCCCGCGCCGCCGCCGGTGAGCAGGTAGACGTCGTCGAACTTGGTGAAGTTCATGACGAACCGCAACATCGCCAGCAGCGCCATCACACCGGCCAGTTGCGGCAGCAGGATGTGCCGGAATCGCTGGGTGGGGGTGGCTCCGTCGACGCGGGCGGCCTCTTCCAAGTCCGCCGGTACCGCCTGCAGCCGCGCCAGCAGGAAGAGGAAGGCGAACGGGAAGTACCGCCAGCCTTCGAACACGATGACCGTCAGCAACGCCACCGGCACCGGGATCTCCAAGCCCAGCAAGGAGATCGTGGTCTCCCGCTGGGTGAGGAAGGCGATCGGCCGGTCCCAGCCGAGCAGCCGGGTACCCCATTCGTTGATCACCCCGTACTGCGGGCTGAGCATCACTTCCCAGACGAAAGCCACCGCCACCACCGGCGCGACGTATGGCAGCAGCATCGTTCCGCGCAGGAAAGCCCGGCCACGGAACGGTTTCCGCAACGCCAGCGCCGCGACGAGCCCGAGTCCGAGCGCCAGCACCGTGCCACCGATCGCGTAGGCCAGCGTGGTGGCCACCGAGCTCCAGAAGCCCGGTGAGCCGAACACGGTGACGAAGTTGTGCAGGGTGTAGCGCTCGAACAGGCCGGTCTCGCGGACGTTGATCAGCCGGATGCGCTGGAAGGCCAGCACCAGCGTCCACAGCATCGGCAGGACCACGATCGCCAGCACCACCAGCAAGGTGGGTGAGATCAGGGCCAGACCGGCCCGGTTCTCCTGCTGCCGCAGCGTACGGCCGCCCTTCGGACGAGTTCTCCGCACGCCGCTCACCTCAGCGAAGTCTGAATGGAACGGACCTCTTCCGCGGCCTCTTCGGCGGCTTCGCCCGGCTCGGTGCCCCCGAGCATCGCGTCGACCGCCTTCGGCACCGGCATTTCCGCCAGCGTGGCTCCCATCAGCAACCCCTGTCCCTGGTCGAATCCCCAGCGGCGGAACCGTTCCGGGCTTTCCCGGAGCGCGCGCAGGACTTCCGGTGGATAGATCTCGGCCAGCGGTCGTTTGGTGTCCACGCCCGCCGGAAGCCGTTCCCACGCGTCGAGGAAGCGCTCCGGATCGGACGGATCACCGCGGCGGGCGGGGATCTTCCCCTCCGGGGCCATCCCCAGCCAGTCGACGTAGGCCTGGTTCTCCATCATGTACTGGACGAATCGCTGGGCCTCCTCGCGTTTTCCGCCCACCGGCACCGTCCACGAGGTGAGCTCGCCGTACTGCGCGGGTTCGGCCGCCGTCCCGGCGATCGCGCTGACCACCCCGCTGTTGCGGGCCAGGAAGCCGGGATCGCCGACGCATTCCGCGCAGGCGGGCAAGGCGTCTTCGCGCAGTCCGCCGAGTTCGTCGAGCAGGAACGAAGACCAGACGATCATCGCCGACCTGCCGGCGAAGTAGGTGGCCCTGGTGCTGTCGACGTCCTGCGCGCCGGGCGGGGAGTAGCGGGCCGCCAGCTCACCGAGGAACCGGAAGGTCTCGCGGCACGGTGGTGCGTCGAGCCCGATCGCGCCGTCCGCGGTCACCAGATCGCAGCCGTTGGCGACGGCGAAACCCTCGAAGGCCTGACCGGTGGCCGCGTCGTTGGCCGCGGTCGCCAACGAGATTCCGGTGAGGCGATCCCGCGAGAGCGCCGCCGCGGCCCGGCTGATCCGCTCATAGGTGTCCGGCGGAGCCAGCCCGGCGGCGGCGAACAGATCCTTGCGGTAGACGAGAAGCTGTGTCCAGCCGTCGGAGGGCACGGCCAGCTGCCGATCCCGGTCACGGGTCAGCTCCAGCGCGCGGCGCGAGAACGTGCCCGTGCCGAGCCGGTCGACCACGGCCTGGACCGCGCCCGCGTCCAGCAGCTCGTTGCCCGCCAGCTGCCAGATCGTGGTCAACGGCAGCGCGCCCATCACGTCGGGCAGCTTCCCGGCCGCCGCCGAGGACATCACGAGCTGACTGAACTGGTTCTCGTCCACTGCCACCAGCTCGACCGGGATACCGGTCCGCTCGGTGAACCCCGCGGCGAGTCGCTCGGTGACCCGGACCCGGTCCGGGAGGTTCTCCATGCTCCACACCACGAGTGGCGAGCCGGATTCGCCGGAATCCCCGCCGCAGCCGGTGAGCAGGCTCGTTCCCACCAGCGCGGTCAGCACCATGGCCGCGGCCCGCCGGGTGATCGACATCGGCCCTCCTGCGGTTTCGACTGCTGTGAAGCCTTTCACCCCCACTTATGTATGGCAAGCGGTCATAAGTGGGTATAGTTTCGTTCCTATGCGTTCAGAAGAGGAGCGTGCTGTGTCTCGTGTCGTCCAATTCACCGGGCCCCGACAGGTCGAACTCGCCGAGGTGCCTCCGGAACCTGTCGGTACCGGGCAGGTGCGGGTCCGGACCCGGTTCTCCGGTATTTCGGCGGGCACCGAGCTGACGGCCTATCGCGGCACCAACCCCTACCTCACGCGTTCCTGGGATCCGGAGCGACGGCTGTTCACCTCGGCGGCCGTGCCGGGCCAGCGCTATCCCGTCGTCGGGTGGGGCTATTCCGAGGTCGGCGAGGTCATCGAAGTCGCCCGTGACGTCCAAGACCTCGGCGGTCCCCGGGTCGGTGACACGGTGTGGGGAATCTGGGGACATCGCAGTGAGGCCGTCCTGCCCGCGGAAAAGGTCCGTCCGGTGCCGGACGGGGTGGACCCGCTGGCCGCTTCGTTCGCCAGGGTCGGCGCGGTCGCGCTGAACGCGGTGCTGGCCGCGGACATGCACCTCGGCGAGGTGGTCGCGGTGTTCGGCCAGGGCGTCATCGGGCTGCTCGCCACCCAGATGGCGCACCGAAGCGGGGCCGAGGTGATCGCGGTGGACGCGCTGGCGCCCCGGCGGGCCGCGGCGCTGAAGGCAGGCGCGGCACTCGGCCTGGACCCGGTGACCGATCTGGTCGCGGAGCGGGTCCGCGAGTACAGCGGAGGCTCCGGCGCCGACGTCGCCGTCGAACTCAGCGGCTCGTACCTGGCGTTGCACGAGGCCATCCGCACGGTGGCGCCCGGCGGCCGGGTGGTGGCCGCCGGTTTCTACCAGGACGAGGGACGGGGACTACGGCTCGGCGAGGAGTTCCACCACAACCGGGTGGAACTGGTCAGCTCGCAGATCGGCGGGGTGCTGGCCCGGCTCTCCGGCCGGTGGGACCAGGCCAGGCTGAACGACACCTTCCTGCGGCTCTGTGCACAGGGGCTGCTGGATCCGGCCTCGCTGGTCACCCATCAGCTGCCGCCGTCGCGCGTCGCGGAGGCGTACGAGGTCCTCGACGCCTCGCCCGCCGACGCCTTGCAGATCGTGCTCGATTTCGACCAGGAGTAGGACTTGTCACGCTTCGCCTGCCAGGAACAGCTCCTTCCGGGAGCCACACTGGAAGAGAAATGGGAGTTCGCCGTCGGTGCCGGCTTCCAGGCCATCGAACTGCGAGGGCGTGGTGGGTTCGCCTTCCGTGATCGCCTGCCCGAACTGCGCAGGGCGGCCGCCGCCGGGGTGGTGATGCCGACGGTGTGCGTGGAAATGGCACATTTCTTCGGTGCCTTCGATCCCGGGCTGCGGGCGGACGCCATCGAGCAGCTGAAATCGCAGTTGTCGGTGATCGCCGAGATCGGCGGCCAGGGGGCGATGACGCCGGCCTCGTACGGGATGTTCTCCCGGCGGCTGCCGCCCTTCGAACCACCGCGCGACGAAGCGGGTGACCGGGAAGTGCTGCTCGCCGGCCTCGCCGAACTGGGCGAGCACGCCGCCGCCGAAGGTGTCCGGCTCTATCTCGAGCCGCTCAACCGGTACGAGGACCACATGGTCAACCGGCTGGAGCAGGCCGCGGACCTGATCGAGGCCACCGGGCTGGATTCGATCCGGATCGCCGCCGACACCTACCACATGAACATCGAGGAGGACGATCCGGCGACCGCGCTGCTGCGCGCCGCCCGGTACGTGGGACACGTGCACGTCAGCGAGTCGAACCGGGCCCAGCCCGGTACCGGGCACATCGACTGGCCGGCGGTACTGGCCGCGCTGACCGCCACCGGCTACGACGGCTATCTCGTGCTGGAATGCCGTCTCCGGGGCGAGGCCGCCGCCGCGCTCGGCGAGGTGCCCACGTTCCTCCGGCGCGCGTCGTGACGGCGGCGCTGCACCGGCGCGCCGGCCACGTCCTCCTGGCGAACTGGCGCGGCCAGTCCACCGTGCCGGCCGCCGGTCTCTATCCCCATCAATGGAGCTGGGACTCGGCGTTCATCGCACTCGGCCTGCGGCACCTGTCGCCGCTGCGGGCGCAGAGGGAACTCGAGGCGCTTTTCGGGGCCCAGTGGCCGGACGGCCGGGTGCCGCACATCGTCTTCGACCGGATCGTTCCGGCGGTGGCGTACTTTCCCGGACCGGAGTTCTGGCGGTCCGAGAGGGAAACCGGCCCTCGGCACCCGGCGACGTCCGGGCTGATCCAACCGCCGGTCCACGCGCTGGCGGCGTGGAAGACCTTCCTCGCCGACCCGGGCCTGGCACGGACACGGGGGTTCCTGCCCAGGCTGTACCCACGCCTGCGGGCCTGGCACGCGTACCTCACCGGCCGTCGCGCGTTCGGTTCGCGTGGGCTGGTTTCCATCGTGCACCCGTGGGAGTCCGGAATGGACAACAGCCCGGCGTGGGACGTGCCGCTGTCGAGAGTGCGCCCGGTGCCTCCGGACCGGTTCACCCGCCGTGACCTCGGCCATGCGAGAGAGGCGGAGCGGCCGACCGACGACGACTACGGACGCTACGTCCGCCTGGCCGCCGCCTACCGCGATCACGGATACGCCGACGAGCTGTCCAGGCACGCCTTCGCGGTGGAAGATCCGCTGACCAACGCGTTGCTCGCCGCTTCCGAACAGGCGATGTCCGAGATCGCGGCCGAGGTCGGCGCGGATCCGGAGCCCCATGCCGCGGAACTGGAACGGCTGCGAGAGGCACTGGTTAACGGGCTCTTCGACGGGGGCGACGGCGTCTTCCACGCCCACGACGTCCACAGTGGACTCCCGCTGCGAAGCGGCAGCATCGCCGGGCTGACCCCCTTGGTGGTGCCGGGTCTCCCCGTCGCCGACGCGGTGGTGAAGACCGCGCTGGGGGACCGGTTCCGGCTCGGGGAGACCGGGTTGCCGCCGAGCTTCGACCTGACCGACCCGTTGTTCGAGGCACACCGCTACTGGCGGGGCGCGGTCTGGTTCAACATCGGCTGGCTGCTCTGGCACGGGCTGCGCCTGCACGGCGCGACCGAGGTGGCGGCCACGGTGCGGAACGCGTTGCTGACAGCCGCCGACAACGCCGGATTCCGTGAGTACGTGGAT
This sequence comes from Amycolatopsis coloradensis, assembly GCF_001953865.1. Classification (GTDB taxonomy): domain Bacteria; phylum Actinomycetota; class Actinomycetes; order Mycobacteriales; family Pseudonocardiaceae; genus Amycolatopsis; species Amycolatopsis coloradensis. The sequence goes on along the minus strand of NZ_MQUQ01000001.1, from coordinate 325,938 downwards.
CCGCTGACCGGCAGCGGGCACGGTGTCCGCGACTTCAGCTGGACCGCGGCGGTCGTGCTGGACCTGCTGACACAGCGGGCGAACTGACGTGACGGAGCCGGTACTGACAGCGGGAACCACCTTCCTGCTCACCGACGAATCCGGGGACGTCCCGCCGGGCCGGACCACGGGCCTGTTCGCCGAGGACACCCGTCACCTCTCGGTCTGGCAGTTGCGCGTGGAGGGGCAGCGACTGGTGCCGTTGTCGGCGCGCCGGGACACCGAAAGCGCGGAAACCGTGCTCGTACCCTCGGCCGCGCGGGGTGGCACACCGCCGTTCGCCGTCTTTCGCACGCAGGCACTCGGGAAGGACGGACTGACCGAGCGGCTGCGCGTCCGGGAACTGCTCGGCCGTCACCAGACCATCGAGTTCGGCTACCGGGCCGAGGCCGACTTCGCCGACCAATTCGAGCTGCGCAGCGACCGGAGTTACGACAAGCCCGGCGGACGGCGCACCGCGGAGGTGACCGACGGCACCACGGTGTTCTCCTACCGGCGGGCGGACTTCGTCAAGGTGACCACCTTGTTCGCCGGAGCCGCCGCGACCGCGGCGCCGGGTGGGCTGCGCCTGCGCGCCGAACTGGCCCCACACGCCGAGGCCGTCTACGAGATCGGCGTCTCGGTCTCCGGTCACCGTCCGCCGTCCACCGCCCGGCTGCGCGCGGCCCGCCGTGCGGTGCACCAAGAGTTCCGTGCCGGGTTCACCTTGCCCGCGATCGGGGATCGGCATCTGCGCGAGGCCGTCCACCGGGGAGTGGAGGACCTCGCGTCGTTGCTGGTACCGGTACCTGGCGTGCCGGGGGCACGGGTCCCGGGCGCGGGAGCACCGTGGTTCCTCACCCTCTTCGGCCGGGACAGCCTCATCACCGCACTCGCCGCGCTGCCCTACGCGCCCGGGCTGGCCGTCACGACGTTGCGCGCGCTGGCCGCCTGTCAGGGCGCCGAACTCCGGCCGGACCGGTGCGAGGAGCCGGGGAAGATCCCGCACGAACTCCGCTCCGGAGAACTGAGCGTGTTCGGCCAGGTGCCCTACTCGCGGTACTACGGCACCGTGGACGCGACCCCGCTTTTCCTGGTCCTGCTGGGAAGACTGCAGGAACGGGGCCTGGCGGGAACGGCCGCCACGGAGCTGGAACCGGCGGCACGGGCCGCCCTCGGGTGGATGGAACGCCACGGTGGCCTCGACAGCCACGGCTATCTGGTCTATCCCACCGACACACCCGGGCTGATCCACCAGTGCTGGAAGGATTCCGCGGACTCGATCGCCTTCTCGACCGGGGAAGCGGCCACCGGCCCCATCGCGGCGGCCGAGGTTCAGGGTTACGCCTACGAAGCGCTCAAGCACACCGCCCGCCTCGCCCGCGAAGTCTGGCGGGACGCTGCGACGGCCGAGCGTCTCGAGAGAGCCGCCGACGACCTCCGCATCCGGTTCCGCACCGATTTCTGGCTCAGCGAAGCGGATTTCCCGGCCATCGCGCTCGACGGCCGATGGCGACGGGTGGACCGGCTCGGCTCGAACGCCGGTCACCTGTTGTGGAGCGGACTGCTGGACCGCCCGCAGGCCGCCGCGGTGGCCCGGCGCCTGTCGGCCAAGGAGTTCTCCAGTGGCTGGGGACTGCGCACGGTGGCCGCCGGACAGCCTGGATATCACCCGCTTTCGTATCACAACGGTGGTGTCTGGCCGCACGACACGGCGCTGGCCATCGCCGGACTCGCCCGCTACGGCTTCACCGCGGAGGCCGCCGCGATGGCCGGGGATCTGCTCGCCGCCGCCGCGCGATTCCAGTACCGGCTGCCGGAGGTGATGGCCGGTTTCGGCCGTGACGAGACTCCGGAACCGGTGCCCTACCCGCATTCGTGTTCACCGCAGGCGTGGGCGGCCGCGGCACCGCTGTTCGTCCTCGACGTGCTCGGAGGCGGGCAGGACTGAGCTTTTCGGAACCGGCGCGGTTGTCTCGTCCGGTGGCGGGTATCCGGAGACGATGACTGTCCATCGACCCCGGGGAGTTGCCGTGGCGGGATGCCGGATCGGTTTTGTGGGTGCGGGTGGGGTGGCCCGGCGGCATGCCGGGATGCTGGCGGAGTTCGACGACACGCGGCTGATCTCGGTGACGGATGTCGATCCGGACCGGGCCCGGTCCTTCGCCACGGATTTCGGGCTTCGTGCGGTTCCCGACGCCCAGGCGGTGCTGGACTCCGGTGTCGACGCCGTTTACGTGTGCGTGCCGCCGTTCGCGCACGGGCCGGTGGAACTCAGGGTGGCCGAAGCCGGCGCGGCCCTGTTCGTGGAGAAGCCGCTCGGCCTGGACGCCGCCACCGCCGAGACGATCGCGGAACGACTGGAGCAGACCGGGGTGGTGGCCTCGGTCGGACACCACTGGCGGTACTCGCCTGCCGTCGGCTGGGCTCGTGAAGTGCTCGCCGACCACGACGTGCGCTTACTGATGGGCGCCTGGCTGGACAAGATCCCTCCGGTGAGCTGGTGGGCGAACCGGAGCCGGTCCGGGGGGCAGGTCATCGAGCAGGCCATCCACGTGCTGGATCTGGCTCGTCTCCTGGTCGGCGAGGTGGCCGAGGTGCACGCCTTCGCCGACGGCAGGCCCCCGGATTCGCCCGGCACAACGGACTTCGACGTCGACGGTGCCACCGTGGCGAACCTGCGGTTCCGCGACGGCGCGGTCGGCACGCTCGCGGCGACCTGTCTTCTGCGCTGGAAACATCGGGCGGGTCTGGAGATCTGCGCGGACGGCTTGGCGCTGACGCTGACCGAGGACGCGCTGGAGATGCGGAACGGGGACGCAGCGCCCCAGATGCGGCCGATCGATCCCGAAGGTGCGAAGCGGGCAGCGGACCGCGCGTTCGTCGACGCCGTGCTCGGTCGCGGGGAAGACCTGCGCACACCGTACTCGGACGCGCTGCGAACCCATCGGCTCGCCTGCGCGATCGCTCGTTCGGCGCGCGAGGGCGCGCCGGTCCGGCTGCCGGAGGCCCACGATGTCCTCCGGTGACCGGGTACTGGTCGTGACCGGCCCGGGGGAGGTGGAACTGCGCACCGAACCGCCGCGTCCGCCGTTGCCCGAGGGCGCCTTCGACGTCCGGACGCTCTACAGTGGACTGTCCGCCGGTACCGATCTGAGTTTCTTCAAGGGCAGCCATCCGCAGCTGCATACTCGCTGGGACAGCGAAACCGGACTGTTCCACCGCGACGGCGCGAATTCCGCGGCGTTCCCGGTGCTGCGATGGGGATACATGCAGACCGGTCTGATCGCCGCCAGCAGAGCACCCGGTTTCGAGGCGGGCACGGTGGTGGCGATGACCTACGGCCACCGCGGCGGGCACCGAGCGGACCCGTTGGCCGAGCGGGCCGTGCCGGTGCCCCCGGACCTCGACCCGGTGCTCGGCATCTACATCGCCCATATGGGCCCGATTTGTGCCAACGGCCTGCTGCATGCGGCGGCGGACGTCCACGGTGGTGATGTCCGCTCCCTCGCCGACGGGGTCCTCGGCAGGCGGGTGGCCGTCACCGGAGCCGGCGTGGTGGGGTTGCTCACCGCCCTGTTCGCCCGGCGCCACGGGGCCGCCGAGGTGGTGCTGGTGGAGACCACCGCGCGTCGCCGGGAGGTCGCCGAGGCGCTGGGCTTCACCACCTTCGACCCGGGCGCGTGCGATCCGGCGGCCGAACTGAAGGCGCGCTGGCGGCACCGGCCCGGCGACCGCGGCGCGGACGTCGTGTTCCAGTGCCGGGGGCAGGCCGAAAGTCTGGCGACCGCGCTCCGGCTCCTGCGACCGCAGGGCACCGTGGTGGATCTGGCGTTCTACCAAAGCGGAGCGGACGCCGTCCGGCTCGGTGAAGAGTTCCATCACAACGGCCTCGCCCTGCGGTGCGCGCAGATCGGGCGCGTGCCACGCGGGCTCGGCCATCTGTGGGACCGTGAACGGCTGTCCGCGGAGACGATCGATCTGCTGCGTGCCGAGGGCCAGGGGATCCGGGACCAGGTCGTCACCGACCTGGTCCCGGTGGAGAAGGCGCCCGAACTGCTCTCCGACCTCGCCGAGCGACGACGGCACGTCCTGCAGGCGGTGTTCACCTTCGACTAGATGAGTGTGAAGTGCGGTCCTGCGGGGAATACCAAAGCGTGTGAAGGCCTTTTTCCTTGCGCCTGGCGCAAGGAAAAAGGCCTTCACACGTCGAACCGCTGATACTTACGCTCCGGCATTGGCCCTGAGCGTAGGCAACGAGGCCTTGCCGCACGGAAACACGGCCATCAGTAGAACGATTGGACTCGGAAAACTTCCTCACAGACAGTCACAGTGCCTACAGAGCTGCACATGATTCACTGATCAACCGTCTAAGGCGTGTCCGGTTGTCCGTGCCGAGGGAGGACGGCGGTCACGCCGGTGCCGCGACCGCCGTTTCCGCCGCCAGCGGGCTGCCGTCGGAGACGGCTGCCCGGTCCAGCACGGTTTCGTACAGCTCCAGATACCGTTCAGCCATCACACTCGGCGCGAAGCGACGGGCCGCCGCGCCCCTGCACGAGGCCGAGGTGAGCGCGGTGGCCGCTCTCAAACCGCGCACCAGCCCGTCCTCGTCGCCGGCGTCCACCAGGAAGCCGGTCCTGGCCTCGTCGATCAACTCCGGCAGGCAACCGCGGCGATAGCCGACCACCGGGGTGCCCAGCGCCAGCGACTCGACCACGGCGGTTCCTCCCGGCTCCTCCCACTCGAGCGGGAACACACTGGCCACCGCGCGGGTGAGCAGTTCGTCGCGTTCCCGCGCGGGCAGGGAACCGACCCAGCGGACACGAACGCCATCGACCCAGGGCCGCACCTCGTCGCACCAATACCGGATATCCGGATTGCTCGCGGCGTCGGGATCCGCGGCCAGCGCCGCGGACAGCTCGGCAGGCCCCCGGTAAGGGCCGACAGGTCCGGCGAGGATCAGGTTCAGCCCCGCCGAACGCGCCAGGCGTGCCGCGATGTGCTGCCCCTTGCCCGGAGTGATCCGGCCCAGCACCGTGAAGTAATCGGCCTTCGCGGGCTGCGGCTTGAGGTGGGCGTCCTCGGCCAGCGGCGTCGCCAACAGCACCGGCCCGAGACTGGCCGCACGCAGCGCTTCGGGCGCCCTGGCCAGCTGCGAGGCGGAAACACCGTTGACGAACATCCGGCCGCCACCGTCGAACGAGCCGTAGAACTCCGGATGTTTGGTCAGATCCCAGTGCAGGGTGTGCAGCACCGGCGGACCGGAGGCACCCATCGCCCCCAGCACCGCCGGGCCGACCGCCTCGAGATGGTCATGCACCAGGTCGATGTCCGCCCGCTCCCGCACTGTCGCGACCACGCGCTGCATATGGGCGGTGGCGCAGCCCATCACCCGGTTGTACGGCCGCTGCAACTGATGGAACTGCGGCTTGTCGTAGGCGGACACGACTTCGTCGACGGGCAGGCCGCCCTCGCCGACGGTGGCCAGCACGACACGCACCCCGCGCCGGCGCAGCTCCGGGACCAAGGTCGCGACGACGTTCTCGATGCCGCCGTATCCGTTGGGCGGGACGGTGAGCCAAGGCCCGGCGTTGATCAGCACTCGCATGGTCATGCCCTCACCGGTACTTTCGCCGCACGCTCTCGCACGGTGGCCAACGGGGGTCTTTCGGGTACTTCGATCTCGTTGAGCACCACCTGGCGTTCCGTGCCCCCGCCGGTGGTGGGGACGTGGCGGAACTGCGCGAGCGTCGCCGTCGCGGCATTCAGACCGTCCCTGCCCTCCCGCGCCAGGCGGGCGAAAGCGGTCAGCATGATCTGCGTCGACATCACCGCGAGCGCCTCGGTCTCTTGATGCCGATGCCGTCTCTGGCCCAGATCCACCTGGGCCAGCGCGTCGAGTCCGGCCCGGTTCAGCAGATCGATGAGCAGCCCGATCTCGACCCCGTACTGAGTGGCGAACGGCACCGACTCCAGCACTTCCCGGCGGCCGGCGTACTCACCGCCCAGCGGCTGGACGAATCCGGCCAGCCGTGGCCAATACAGGTTCAGCAACGGCCGTGCGACCAGTTCGGTGACGCGGCCGCCCCCGTCCGGCTCCACCCGCCCCTGGTGTACCAGCGGGCGGCGATAGCATCCCTTCACGTAGACGATGCCGGGATCGGCCAGCAGCGGCCCGAGCAATCCGGTGACGAACTCCGGCGGACAGCCGATCAGATCGGCGTCGATGAAGGCGACCAAGTCACCCGATGTGGAGGCGAGTCCCTTCCACAGCGCCTCGCCCTTGCCGCGTTGAACACCCAGTTCCGGTAGCGCCTCGTCCTGGCGCACGACGCGGGCTCCCGCCTCGGCGGCCACCCTCGCCGTCGCGTCCGTCGAGCAGGAGTCGACCACGACCAGCTCGTCGATGAGCGGGTACCGGCGCATCAGGGACTCTCGGATCATCTCCACGATCACCCCGACCGTGGCGGCTTCGTTGCGGGCCGGAAGCACGACGCTGATCGTGGTGTCGCCTTTGGCGGCCATCAACCTCGAGGCAGGCCAATCCGCGGCCGTGCTGGTGTGCGAGCGTAGCCAGTCCCGTACGTCGCCGGGCAGTGTCGCGGCGTCGCGAGTCGGTAGGTCGGCCATGTGGTCCTCCAGCGGCAGGCGAGTGGGGCAACTCTCTGGATTTACCCCGTGGTGAAGCGGATACTCCTGACCACCGGAATTGGTGGCCGGGGGGCGAATGCGCCTGGAGGCGTACGCCCGCGCTACGCCGGGCGGAGCCCGCCGAAGGCGATGGCCGATCGACCGGCCGGACCGCGTCGAAGCCGGAAACAGGCGATGGCAAACCGGCACGAACTCGCCACCGTCAAGCCAGTGGCATGCCGCTGCTGTCTTCGTTGCGGTCCTCTATTGATTCGGGGTTCTCGCCCGGATCCTGGTCGCCGAGGGTCGGTTCCGTGTGTTCCTCGTCTTCCTCCATGCTTTCGGCGGTGACGGGGTCGATTTCCGGGGTGCTCATGATTCCCTTCAGCCGAGACCGCGATGGTTCTGCTCGGCGGCGGTCGCCGTGCTCACCCGCGAGCCACCCGTAGGCGGCGGCGCGTTCTCCGGCTGCCGTCGCTGATCCCCGGCCGAAGGTGCATTTCGATGACCGCCGGGCGATCCGCGTGGCCGCGCTCGTAGTCCAAGATCCGCCGGACATCGTCGTCGTCCAGCGCGCGGACGCGATCTGCCAGGGAACCTTGCGGCAGATGGTCGTAGCCAGGAAGGGGCAAGTCCAGAGGCTGTGGCACAAAGCGATTCAAGTCATCCGTCGACGCGAACCAGCCCCCAGGCGATCAGTCCGGAAAGAGTGTGCCTCGACCGGAGGCCGAGCGGATGTTTTCCCGCCGCCGAGATGGGTAAACGCCGCTTATGACTCCAGCACATCCCTCCGCCCGACGGCATCCGCCCCAGAAAGCCGCGGTCGCCGTCGGCGCGGTCTTCCTGGTGATCGGCTTGGCTGGATTCGTCCCGGGCATCACGACCCATTTCGACCTGCTCGAGTTTTCCGGCTCGCATTCAGGCGCACGGTTGTTCGACGTATTCGCCATTTCGGTGCTGCACAACGTCGTGCACTTGGCCTTCGGCGCCATCGGGATTCTGGCGGGAGCCGCTTCGCCAGCAGCGTCCCGCGTGTTCCTCATGGTGGGAGGGGGGATCTACCTGCTCTTGAGCGTCTACGGCCTGGGCACGGCCGACCACCCCGGTGCCAACTTCCTGCCGGTGAACCACGCGGACAACTGGCTGCACCTCGGGCTCGGGGCCGGGATGATCGCTCTGGGTCTCCTCACCACCGCCATCGAGCGCAAGCGAGGCGATTACCCCGAACCCGAGATCCAGCACCAGTGACCATCCGTCCGTGCAAGATGGGCTCGGCCCTCACAGCAGCGGACCCGGCCCCCTCCACGTGTCGCGAAAGCCACTTTCGGAACATCTGATGTCCCGAAAGTGGCTTTCGCGACACGCGGCCACTCGGCATTGGACGCGGCGAAGGACGCCTTCATCCCGTCGCCAGCCTCGCCCACTAACACGGCGGCATCTGACTTACCCTCAATAACAGCCGACAAGGTGGCTCGTGCTGGGCGGGTGTTCTGCGCTGGCAGTCGTGCCCTGTCCCGTCGGGTGTCTCAGGCGAGTCCCCACCACCACGCGATGGCCGGTATCGGCAGGGGACCGGCGCGGTGGGTCGTCGGCTGGTCGGTGCACCCGACGAGGGGGTGCCGGGGGCCTGACTGGGCTGGAATGCCGTCGATGTCGTCGTAGCGTGGTGCCCCGAGTGCCCAGTCGATGTTGCCCCGGATCGCGTGGCCGAGACCTTCCAGATAGCGGTGCAGCGCGCGGCTCGCCGGGCGGCGGGTCCGGCATTCGCGCAGTTGCAGGAAATGGCTCATGACCTGGTCTCGCAGGACATAGGCCTCGTCGACGGCCTGCTCGGTGTCCCAGTCGTGGGCCGCTTTCAGGACGTTGACCAGGTTCTGGTCCGTGTTGGCTTCGTCGGCCTCTTTGGCGTAGGACTGCAAGTCGTTGTCCCACGACGCGACCAGGATCGCCATCTCCGTGAGGCCGCGGACGACGAGGCTGTCCATCTCGGCGGCGGGTACTTCCTCGCCGTTCGCGATTTCCAGCATCGCCAGTGTCGGCGGGCCACCCGCGCTGCCGAGCCGCATCGCGGTGTATTCGCCGAGGCTGGGCATCCGCCCGTGAGCGCGGTTCGCGAGCTGCCACGCGACACCGAACAGCCAGGTGCGGTGGGCGTCGGTGAAACGCCGTACCTGTACCGGGGTCGCGCATCGGTGGAAGTCCCGCCCGATGTCCTGCAGGGCGGTCACGAACCGGTCGTTCTCGCACACCGGGTCCCACGGGGCCTCCAGCGCGCGCTGCATCAGACCGGCCATCGTGAGGAACTCCGACGGGTCGGCACTCAATTCACCGCGTCCGCAGCGGGCATCGTCGAAGGCGAAACCCCAGTACACCCAGTGTGCCGCCACCTCGAGGCTCGCTTCGTCACCTGACGGGGCGAACCGGCAGTAGAATTCGGCGCTGTTGGTGCCGACGAGCCGGGCGCGTTGCCGCTCGTCCCGGTGGAGACGGACGCGGTCGAGCCACCCGACGCAGCGGCTTTCCATGGCGTCGACCGACGGGTGTATTGCGGGTTCGAGAGGGCAGAAGAAGGGGCGCAGGGCGAACTTCGCGCTTTCGCGGCGGGATGCCGGAGCGGGCCCGGCAGTCAGAGGCGCGAGCGCCACTGGCGCGCTGTTGTCCATGCGATTCCTTCCGGCGGCCCGGGAATGGTTCATTCCTGTGAATGACTTCGAATATGATCGTCAGCGTCGCCGAATTCAAGAGCCACGGCCTTTTTCACGGGAATGGGTGTCGGCGTGCACCGGGCGTCGAAGGTATCGGAAACGTTACCCCGCAGGAAAAAGCCCACAGCCGAAAACTGTTCGCAATCCTTTTTCGCGACAGGGCGACCCGAGTCGGGTGAAGTGGCCGGACCGTCGGTTGTGTGCGGTGAAATGGGTGACCGGCAAATCCGCGGTGCTGATGACCTTCACACGCGAACGGGCGAACTCACCCGAGCGAGAGGTGCTGGACGAGCCGCACGGGAATGCCAGTCTGGACGACGAGGGCGCGGGCCTGCTCCGCGCGATCATCCAGCGTACCGCGGCGGACACGGCGGTGGCGGAGCTGATCGACCACCGGGTGCGGTAGTGCCGGTCCGTAGTGGACGACGCACCCATCGCCGAATCGGTCCGGCATGCCCTCGCCGCACTGGTCGGCTTCGCGACCTAATGCGTGCACACCGGGGAAACCTGCCACCGTCGGGCGGGCGGCGCTGACGTGGGAGAGTTCGCGGCCACCGACCCTGTGATCCCTTTCGGGACTGCTTTCAAGGATCAGCCTCGTCGGAGGACCGCTTTGGCTTTGCCGATCACCGGATCGATCAGGTTTCGCGGGTGGAAACCTTTTTGTTTCGGTATGGCGGGTTTCGCGGGGCTGGGAAGTTCGTGGTCCTGCTCATCCGACACTCGCGCGGGTTCCGGGTCCACGGGCAGCTCCCCGGCGATCGCTCCCGTTGCCGCGGGCCGTTGCCGCGGCACCACGGTGTCGGCCCGAGGTTCAGGGTTGTCCGTCGGTGGTGACACCGCAGGGGTGGCTTCGTGGATCGGGGCGGTGTGCGCCGTGGGGTCCGGGCTCGCGGACGGTGGACGCGCGTGCGCGGCGGCCGGCCTGGGTGGCGTGAGTGGTCGCAGTTCGGCACCAGGTCGCGCGGGCCCGGGTGGCCGTTCTCGGTCCGGGGGAGGAGTCCGCAACGGTGCCTGGTCGGCAAGTGCCGCCGGGGTGATCGCCGGGGTCATCAGCGGAGTGTGCGCGGCGTCGGCGTTCGGCAACGCCGGTCCGCGGGCCAGGGGATAGCGCGCGAACACCTCCTCAGCCGGCTCGTGATGTCGAGCGTCGTTCCGCTGGCGGAATCGGACCAGACCGTAACCGCCGAGTAGCCCGAGCAGCCCGGCCAGGCCCCACCACGCTGTCATCGCCATCCTCACTTTCGTCGGTCACCCGTTCTGTCCAGGTTTCCCCCACACGGATCCTCGAACCCGAAATCCCCCGAGTAGGTGAGTCGGCTACCGCGCTAGACGTAGATTCCGTGAAAGTCGTGGAGGCCGTGAGGCGCTGCGACTGTCTATGGAGGAGACTTTTCGAGTCAAAGCGTCCTGTCGGCGGCCGTATGTCCGCACGTCAAGGCCTCGTTGCCCACGCTCAGGGCCAATGCCGGGAACGCAAGGTACAGCGGCTGCGGCTCTCGGACTATCCACAAAGGATGCCAAGGGAGCCCTGCGGGGGTAACCCGTCCAGGTTCTGTCGCCGTCCTCCTGAACGCCCGTCCGACCAGGAGAAACACGTCCGCGCCATCAACCTTCACGATCCTCGCATTGCCCCTCAAGGCAGGCCTCACGGCCTTGGTACGCGCCGAAGGCATTTCACGCGATCCCACGGAATTCACTCTTCTAGAGGTCGGGAAGGTCCTGCTCCACGCCGAGCAACGCCGCGAAGGGGTCGCCGCGTTCGGCCAGCCGGCCGGGCACGTCGCGGATCGTCCACCGATCGGGTGTGAGCCCGGGGTCGTCCAGTTCCTCCCAGTCGAGCGGGACCGATACCGGGGCGCCTGGCCGCGGACGTGCGCTGTAGGGCGCCACGAGTGTCTTGTTGACAGCGTTCTGTGTGTAGTCCAGCCGGGCGCGGCCCTCGCGTTTGTCTTTCGTCCAGGCCCAGCTGACCAGGTCCGGAAGGACCCGGCCGATCGTCTTGGACACGGTTTCCGCCCACTGCCGGGTCTGGGTGAAGGTCAGCCGCGGTCTGATCGGCACCCAGACCTGGATTCCGCGCTGCCCGGTGACTTTCGGCCTGCCGGTCAGGCCGAGATGATCGAGGGCGGTGCGATGCAGCCGCGCCAGCTCCAGCACCTCGTCGAAGGTCGTCGCCGGGCCCGGGTCGATGTCGAACAGCACCCAGGTCGGGTGGTCGACGTCGCCGCCGCGAGAGGTCCAGGCATGCAGTTCCAGCGCACCGTAGTTGGCGAGCCAGGCCAGCGTGGCTATGTCGTCGGCGACGACGTAGCGCCGGGTCTCCCCCTTCTTCGCACGTTCGTTGTGCCAGGTAGTCAACCAGTCCGGGGCGTGGGCGGGGACCTCCTTCTGCCAGAAGCCGGGTTCGGTGACGCCCTGCGGGAAGCGATGAGTGTTGAGCGGCCGGTCGGCCAGGTAGGGCAGCATCGCCGGGCCGACGGTGACGTAGTACCGGATGAGGTCACGCTTCGTGACCGGCTCGCCGTCGCCTGCCGAGGGAAAGAGCACCTTGTCGAGATTGGTCAGGGCCAGGTCCCGCCCGTCGACCGACCACTTTCCCTTCGTGCCGAGATCATCGAGGGCCGCCAGCTCCTCCTCGGTCGCTGCCTGCCAGGTCGTCCTCACGGAGACCTCCGCCTCCGCGGCGGGCCGGTCCCCATGCCACAGTGCGTCAGGTGCGGCAGCGACCTCGTCGTTGGTGCGGCCACTCTTCACCGAACGCGGATGGTCCTCGGCGTTCCATCCGGGCAGGGCGTGGTCATCGCGCTTGTGAAGGAGGAACCAGTGTTCCTTGTCGCCACCGCGATCGGATCGCACCAGTACGAACCGCCCGGTCAGCTTCTCGCCGTCGAGGTCGAAGTGGAGAGTGCCTGCTTCGATCGCGCGGGCCGGGTCGGCCTCGACCGGGTACCAGGTCCCGCGATCCCAGACGATGACGTCGCCGCCGCCGTACTCGCCACGGGGGATCACGCCCTCGAAGTCGGCGTATTCCACCGGGTGATCCTCGACGTGGACGGCCAGGCGCCTGGCCTTCGGGTCCAGCGTCGGTCCCTTCGGCACCGCCCAGCTCACCAGCACACCGTCGAGCTCCAACCGGAAGTCGTAATGCAGCCGCCGCGCCCGGTGCCGCTGGACCACGAAACGGTGCCCGTCCGACGGCGGCGCACCTCCACCCGCCGGTTCCGCGGTGCGGCCGAAGTCGCGCATGTCCTGGTAGCGCCGCAGCTTGCGAGCAGGTGCCGCTGTCATGGCAGGGGAATACCCATTCAGCACGCCGTCTCACCACGGACGGCCATCGGGAACGCGCGGACGCAGTGGCGATGGAGCTGCCTACGGTGTGCGATCTGGATGAGCTGGTACGCCTGTTCGAGTCCGAGGGGCGGCGAGGAACATTCGCTGTCCCAGGACTTTCGTCGGTTTCGGCTGGGTGGTCTGGTGATCGTGATGAAGGGGTGACGCGGCCGTTTTCGCGATCACGCTGGACGCTGCGATCGACGAGTCCGGGCTGTCCTCGGAACGACTTCGGCACCACCTCGCCACCCGTGGTGCGCGAGTGGGATGCCGGGTTGATCGACGCACCCCGTTCCGGCGGCGGCCGGGGTGGGCTGAATCGGAAGCCGCCCGGGGTGTCGTTCAGAAGCGCGGAAGCTCCAGCAGGTTGTTCTTCCAGATGCCGTCCGCCCGCGTGCGCAGGAATTCGGGCCCGAAGGTCGGCTTGATGATCTCCACGGCCACCCGGTGGATTCCTTCGTCGACGTAGGCCTTCCCGTCGTCGTCCTCGATCCACGCCACGATCGCCGAAACGAAACTCTCGCCGGTTTCGCCGCTGCCGGGGTTGGTCCAGCGCAGTTTCGTGATGTTTTCGTGGAACTTCCCACTTTCGAGCCGCGCTGCGATGATCTTGATGGCCATGGTGTTACCTCTTCGGCTGGATGCCCGCTAAGCGAACAGGGGTAATGCTGTACTCGCCACCTGTCCGCACCCCGTTACGCCGCCCCGGGGCCGTGCCTCGAACGTTACGAGTTCGAGCACGGGGCGTCCGTTCTGAGTCAGATGACGCAGACCTCGGCCGTTCCGCCGTGTCAGGGTCCTCCCGCCGGCGGGGAACACCAGCCGGCGGAGAGGGGAAAAAGGACATGTGCGCTGCCCACAAGACATCGGCCGGACTCCTGGGTGCGGCGGGAATCGCCCTGGTCGCGATGGTGCTGGCCGGTTGCGCGCCGGACCCGGCACCGCAGGCCGCCCCGGCGGCGCCTTCGCCGTCCGTCGCGGATTCCGCCGCCGCGGTGACCTGGATGAACGGATTCTGCGGCGCGGTCAAGGATTTCGTCGACGGCAACAACAAGATGCCCTCGGCGAGCGGGGAAACCGTTGAGGCCATCAAGAAGAGCACGAGCGATCAGCTCGGGCACTACGCGGCCATTCTGGCCAAGACCGTCGATGATCTCAATGCGCTGCCTGCCTCGCCGGTCCCGGCCGGAGAGGCCGCGAAGCAAGACTTTCTCGGGAAGTACACCTCGGCACGTGACAAGACCGTGAAGGCGAAGACCGGCCTGGACGCGGCGGGGAAGAACGACACGGCGGCGCAAGGTCGTGCGGTCGAGGGACTCATCGCCGCCCAGAAGGACACGCACAGCGCACTCGATCCGGTCGCGGCCGTTCTCGGGGCTCCCGAGCTGAAAACGGCCGCGGCGACCGCGGAACGCTGCCGCCCTTGAGCCGTGAGTGGTAAGGACGGTTCTGGTGGATCCGTACTCGCCTCCCCGCTCGACTGTGCCGGGCCCAAGCTTCGAGACCGGCGCGACCTCGTGGGGCCGGCTCAGGGAGGCGAATGCCGGTCCGCTCCCACCGTCCTCACCACTCGCGACTCACTCGGCCGAAGCGGTGAGCGCGGCCATCCCGGGTGTCGCGAAAGCCACTTTCGCGACGTCTGGTGTCCCGAAAGTGGCTTTCGCGACACGGCCACGGGGGAGTTGGCGAGGAGACCTCAGCAGTCCCTGCCCCTCACGGGTTTTCCATGAGGATCTTGCGGAGTCGCGTCAAAGCCCGGTGCTGGGCGACGCGCACCGCGCCCGCCGTCGAACCGACGGACTTCGCGGTTTCCTCCGCCGACAAACCGACGACGATGCGCAGGACGACGATCTCGCGTTGTCTGTCCGGCAGGATCCGCAGCAACTCGCCCATCCGGTCGCTCAATTCATTGTGCAGCACGTGTTGTTCCGGGCCCGCCGAATCCGAGACCCCGTCGGGGACTTCGGCGACGGGGTCGGAGCGGTTGCGGGCGGCGGCACGGCGGGCGTCGGCGACCTTGTGCTGGGCGATGCCGTAGACGAAGGCGAGGAACGGGCGGCCTCGTTCGTGGTAGGTGGGCAGTGCGCGGAGGATCGCCACGCAGACCTCTTGCGCGACGTCGTCCGCCGAGGCGTATGTCCGTTCCTGTCGGCCGATCCGCGCCCGGCAGTACTTGATCACGAGCGGGCGGATGGTGGTCAGCAGATGGTCCAGCGCCCGGCGGTCACCTTGTCCGGCGGCCGCGACGGGTGCGTCGAGCGAGTACCAGTGGGCGGGAGTCACCTGTTCGGGCTCTGCCTTCGCCGGTGCGCCCGGCTCCACCAGGGCGAGTTCCCGGACCATCGCGCGGTTCTTGATCCGGGACAGGGTGTCTTCGACGTCGAGCCCCACCCTCAGCGCGTCGACGAAGGCTTCGTTGGCGTTGTCCAGGCGGCCGACGAACTCGGGGTCGTCCTCCTCCAGTCTGCCGCGCGCGTGGCGCAACGTCGCGCTGACCGCCTCGTCCGCGATCCCGAGCACCCCGGAGATCTCCCGCGACGTGAAACCGTCCAGCGCCCAGGCCATGCCGAGTTGCTGGCGTTTCGGCAGCCTCCCCAGCATCGTCAGGACGGACGACGCCTCGTCGGCGAGAACCGTGAGTTTGTCCTCCCTGCCCGCGTCGGTGAAGGCCCAGTCCGCCCGGACGGCGGTCTGCTCCTTCGCTCGCCGGTGCCCGACGCGGCGGACCCAGATTTTCGGCTGGGTGATGGTCCGCCAGTCTTCGTAGGCGTTGAGCATCGCCTCCGCCGCCGCGTCCCGCGCCGGGTCGAGTGCGAACCCCGCCTTGCACAGGAAGCCGGTGAGCAGCGGAAATTCGGCGTGGAAGAACTCGTCGAACTTGTCGTGGCCCATCACCCGCACTCACCGCTCTCAATCGCCTGACGCGAATGCCCTCTCCAGAACAGGTGCAGTGAGCCGGCCGCTGAGTGTAACGATTCGGTCAAGGTGATGTTTGAGCCACCGCCGTGCGTGGTTAACCAGGTGCGAGCGGAAGTCGTTTGACGCGGAAGGGAAAATCGAAGAAAAGGAGGTGATAGGAAAATGGAAACGAGGATGGTGAGCGCCCTGAGCGAGGCCGCTTGCCGAGGTGAGGATCCCGAACTGTTCTTCCCGGTCACCGAAACCGGTCCCGGCGCACGGCAGGCTGCCAGGGCGAAGGCCGTTTGCGCACGCTGCCCGGTCACTTCGGCCTGCCTGGCCTACGCGCTGGACAACGGACTGGCCCATGGCGTTTTCGGCGGGCTGACCGGCAGTGAACGGCGCCGTCCGATTCGCGTCGGTAATGCCGCCTGAAACCACTCGAACGCGCGACTGAATTTGCCCCGGTGGTTTTCGCGCGCGAAAAAGAGGGGCCCGGTTCGGCGAACCGGGCCCCTCGCTTCGTGGTGGGTCAGGCGACCGCGTCGGCCGCGGTCTCCTCGGCCAGCCGCTCGTTACCCGACTGGGTCTTCAGCGGCTTGTGCTTGAGGAAGGCGACGGCGACGATCACCAGCAGCGCGATCGGCGCGCTGATCAGGAACAACTCGCTGGTCGCCTCGCCGTAGGCCTCGCGGACGACGTTCGCGACCGGCTCGGGCAGCGTGGCGATGTTCGGCACCGCGCCACCGCCTTCGCCGCCACCGGGCAGCGGTCCGAGCTTCTCGCTCATCAGCGCGACGACCCGGTTCGCGAGCACCGCGCCCAGCGCGCTCACGCCGATCGAGCCGCCGAGACTGCGGAAGAACGACAGCGTGGAGGTCGCCGTGCCGAGATCCTGCGCGTCGACGTCGTTCTGCGCCACCAGGACCAGGTTCTGCATCAGCATGCCGACGCCGACCCCGAGGACCACCATGTACGCGCCGAGCACGACGAGGTTCGTGTTCGCGTCGAGCGTGCCCAGCAGGGCCAGGCCCACGGTCATCAAGGCCGAGCCGAGCAACAGGTGGCTCTTCCACTTGCCGGTCCGGCTGATCAGCTGGCCCGAGATCGTGGAGGAGACGAGGAGGCCGAAGATCATCGGCAGGCTCAGCAGCCCGGCCACCGTCGGCGACTTGCCGAGCGACAGCTGGAAGTACTGCGACAGGAACACCGTCCCGCCGAACATCGCGACACCGACGAGGAAGCTCGCGAGGGTGGTCAGCGTGACCGTGCGATTGCGGAACAGGCCGAGCGGCAGGATCGGCTCGGCCACCTTCGACTCGACGTAGACGGCGAGGGCGAGGATGACCACGCCCGCGCCCACCAGGCCCGCCGTCCACCACGAGCCCCACGCGAACTGGTGCCCGGCCAGCGACGACCAGACCAGCAGTGTCGAGACACCCGCCATGATCAGGAACGCGCCGAGGTAGTCGACCTTCACGTCACGCCGGATCGTCGGCAGGTTCAGGGTGCGTTGCAGCAGCAGGATCGCCGCGACCGCGAACGGGACGCCGAGGAAGAAGCACCAGCGCCAGCCGAGCCACGAGGTGTCCACCATGACGCCGCCGATCAGCGGGCCCGCGATGGTCCCGACGGCGAACACGGCGCCGAAGATCCCCGAGTACTTCCCGAGTTCACGCGGCGAGACGATGGCCGCCATGATCACCTGTGCGAGCGCGGTGAGCCCGCCCGCGCCGATGCCCTGCGCGACCCGGCTGGCGATCAGGAGTTCGATGTTCCCGGCGAACCCGGCGACCAGCGAGCCGACCACGAACAGCCCGAGCGAGAGCTGGATCAGCAGTTTCTTGTTGTACAGGTCGGAAAGTTTGCCCCAGAGCGGAACCGTCGCGGTCATCGCGAGCAGTTCGGTGGTGACCACCCAGGTGTAGGACGACTGGGAGCCGCCGAGTTCGGAAACGATACGCGGCAAGGCGTTCGCGACCACCGTCGAGGCGAGGATGGCCACGAACATGCCCATCATCAGCCCCGACATGGCTTCGAGAACCTGTTTACGGCCCATCGTGCCCGGTGCGGCGTCCGGTTCTCGTGGTTCGGTCATGGATACGGACATGGCTGTCCCCCTTCGTGTTTCTGTGATGCCGGGCGCGTCAGCGCGCGCGGCCGCCGGGCTCCGGGAGCCCGGCGAGAAGCATTTCGACGGCTTCGTCCAGCAGGTCGAGCGCGGACATCCGGCCGTCGTGCTGGTACCAGAGGAGGAGTGCGGCGTTGACCGCGCCGCCGAGCGCGGACAGCAGCAACGTCGGGTAGAGATCCGCCTTGGAATCCACCCCGACGCGCTGCGCGATTGCCTCGATCGTCGGCGCGATGGTGTCGTGGTTCATGGCCACCGCGCGCGAATGCAGGGTGGGGTTCTCGTGGATCGCTTTCATCCGGCCGAGCCACTCTTCACGGTTCTCGTCGATGTGGACGATTTCCTCTTTCAACGCGTCGATGAGAGCGCGCGGAGCACTGACTTCCTTCGGTGTGGCAAGGAACTTTTCGATGATGCGCCGCGATTGCTCGGCGGTGTCGGCGTGCGCGATGACGACGGCGTCCTCTTTGGACGCGAAGTAGTTGAAGAAGGTACGCGGCGAGACCCCCGCCGCCGCGCTGATGTCCTCGACCGTCACCTGATCCAGACCGCGTTCGGCGACGAGCCGGACGGCGGTGGTCGCCAGCGCGCGATGGGTTTCCAGCCGCTTGCGCTCGCGGAGACCGAGGATGGGTTCGGACATGAGCACCACGATACGCACAAAGATGCAGAGACTGCAAAATTGCAGTTTGTGAACCGTGCCACTCGCAGGCGGGCAGATCCCGCCTGGCAGACTGCGGCGGGTGAGCGGAACGGTGCTGGTACTGGGCGGGCGCAGCGAGATCGGCCTCGCGGTCGCGGAGCGGCTCGCCAGAGGCGGGGCACGCGAGATCGTGCTGGCCGCGCGGCGGAGTGCGGACCTCGGCGCCGAATCGGAGCGAGTGCTGGCGGCGGGCGCGGAGAAGGTCGCCGCGGTCGAGTTCGACGCCGACGACCTCGCCGGGCACGGTCCGTTTCTGGAGAAGGTCGTCGCGGAGCACGGGCCGCTGGACGTCGTCGTCACCGCTTTCGGGATCCTCGGCGACCAGGCGCGTGCCGAAACGGACGCCGGCCACGCCGTCGCGATCGTGCACACGGACTATGTGGCTCATGTGAGTGTGCTGACTCAGGTGGCCACTGTGCTTCGTGAGCAAGGAAACGGGAGCCTGGTGGTGTTCTCGTCGGTCGCCGGGGTGCGGGTCCGGCGGGCGAACTACGTCTACGGATCGGCCAAGGCGGGCCTCGACGGCTTCGCGAGCGGATTGGCCGACGCCCTGCACGGCACCGGGGTGCACCTCCTGCTCGTCCGGCCCGGTTTCGTGATCGGCCGGATGACCGAGGGCATGTCTCCGGCGCCGTTCTCGAGCACGCCCGATCAGGTCGCCGACGCGACGGTCGCCGCGCTCCGGAAACGCCGGGACACGGTGTGGGTGCCGGGACTGCTGAGGCTGGTGTTCGCCGTGATGCGTGTGGTGCCACGGGCGATCTGGCGCCGGCTGCCCCGCTAGGAAGCGCAGCGCGGTCGGTCCGGCACTGGGTGTCGCGACGGGTTGTCTGCTTGCTCACTTCCGCTGGTCCGAACGGGCTTTAAGACCCGTTCATGACGAGTTTCTCAGGTAATTCCCAGCTAACGCGGTGATCCTCGATTGCGGGGGATCATTCACGGAAGCGGGGAGAAGGTCGTGCTGCTCACGTCGCGAGGACGGCGGATCGGCGGCCGCGTCGCACTGGGCCTGGTGTCGACAGCCGTACTGGGGATCACGGGGTACGCGTGGACCCAGTTGAGCCGTTTGGACGACGGGATCGTCACGGCCGACGTGATCGCGCCCTCCGCCCAGGTTCCCCACGGCCCGGCGGGTGAACCGCTGAAGGTGGCGCAGAACATCCTGCTCGTCGGCATCGACTCCCGCACCGACACCAACGGTAACCCGTTGCCGCAGAACGTCCTCGACACGTTGCACGCCGGCGCCGGCGATGACGGCGGCGACACCACCGACACGATGATCGTCGTCCACATCCCGGTGGGCGGGGCCGCGGCGAGCGCCGTCTCCATCCCGCGCGATTCCTATGTGGACATCGCGGGCGGCTTCGGCAAACACAAGATCAACTCGGCGTACAGCCGTGGCAAGAACGCCGCGATGAACTCGCTGCGCGCCCAGGGCCTGACCGGCGCGCAGCTCGAGGTCAAGGCCAACGAAGCGGGCGCCAAACTCACGATCCAGACGATCGAGCAGTTCACCGGCCTGTCCATCAACCACTACGCCGCCGTCAACCTCGCCGGGTTCTCCGCACTGAGCGAAGCCATCGGCGGGGTCGAGGTCTGCCTCAAGGAACCGGTGCAGGACAAGCGCTCCGGGGCCTCGTTCCCCGCCGGGAAGCAGCTGCTTTCCGGACCGCAGGCGCTCGCGTTCGTGCGGCAACGGCACGGGCTGCCCAGCGACCTCGACCGCATCGCGCGGCAGCAGGCGTTCCTTTCGAGTATGGCCAAGACCATGCTGGACGCCGGGACGTTCACCGACCCCACGAGGCTGAGCGCGCTGGTCGGCGCCGTCCAGGGTTCGGTCGTGCTCGACCGCGGCTGGGATGTGGTGAGCTTCGCGCAGCAGCTGCGGGGGATGAGTTCGGGTGCGCTGAAGTTCCAGACCATCCCGGTACAGAGCCTTTCCCTGCCGACGCCGTCCGACGGCGACGCGGTGAAGGTGGACCCCGCCGAGGTGAAGGCGTTCGTGGAGTCCGCGCTGACGTCGACGAACGTCGCCGCGGTGGGAGAGCCGACCGGCGGGATCGGGATCAAGCCGGTCGCGGCCACTTCCTCTGTCGCCGCTCCGCCTTCGCCGACGCCTTCCGCGCCGCCCGGCTGCGTGAACTGAGGAGTATGTGCCTGGCCGTCCGCAAGTAGTCCTCTACTTGCGGTCGGCCGGAGCCGCAAGTAGAGGACTACTTGCGGCTCAAGCGTCGACGGCAAGAACTTCAGTGACGACGAGCCGTCGCCGAGATGCTGACGCGGAACAGCCTGGTCGCCGGGGACGTCCGGGACGGGAAGTACCGCTGGCAAGTCCGTGAAGGCCTCCTTCCCTACCTCAAAGTAGGAGAGGAGGCCTTCACGGCAACAGTGCTTATACGAAGGCGCTCTGGCCGGTGATGGCCTTCCCGACGATCAGCGTGTTCATCTCCCGCGTGCCTTCGAACGAGTAGATCGCCTCGGCGTCGGTGAAGAACCGCATGATGTCGTTGTCGAGCACGATCCCGTTGCCGCCGAAGATCTCGCGGCCCCAGGCGACGACCTCACGCATCCGCGACGTCACGAACGCCTTGGCCAGCGACGAGTGCTCGTCCTTGAAGACCCCCGCGTCCTGCAACCGGGCGAGCTGCACGAGCATCCCCCACGAAGCGGTGATGTTGCCGAGGCTCTTCACCAGCATGTCCTGCACCAGCTGGAACCGTGCGATCGGACGGCCGAACTGCTTGCGCTCCTTGGCGTAGTCCAGCGCGAGTTCGTAGGCGCCGATCATCACGCCCAATCCCTGCCACGCCACGCCGCCGCGGGTCGCGCGCAGGATCTCCGCGACGTCGCGGAACGAGTCGATGCCTTGCAGCCGGTTGGCCTCCGGAACCCGGACGTCGGTCAGCGTGATCTCCGCGTTCTCCACGATCCGGAACGCGAATTTGTTCTCGATCTTCACCGGCACGAACCCTGGGGAGTCCTTCTCGACCACGAAACCCTTGACGTTGTTGTCTTCCTCGTCGCGGGCCCACACGATGACCAGGTCGGCGAAGGTCGCGTTCCCGATCCACTTCTTGGCGCCGTTGAGGATCCAGGTGTCACCATCGCGTCGAGCGGTGGTGCGCATGCCGCCCGCGACGTCGGAGCCGCCGAGCGGCTCGGTCATCGCGAACGCGCCGATCTTGTCCATCGCGGCCATCGACGGGAGCCAGCGGTCACGCTGTTCCTGGTCGCCGCCCGAATAGATGCTGTACATCGCGAGTCCGTTGTGGACACCGAAGAACGTGGCCACCGACGGGTCCGTGCGGGTCATCTCCATCGCCATCATGCCGCTGAGCAGGTGGCTGGTGGCCGGAAGGTGCTCGCCGTAGCCCTCGTAGGGCAGCCCGGCGAGACCTTGTGCGCGGAACTTGCCGACGAGTTCGTGCGGGAACTCGCCCTTCGCCCAGTACTCGTTCACGAGCGGCTTGACCTCGGTGCGCATGAAGTCGCGCGCCTTGAGCAGCAGCTTGCGCTCCTCCTCCGGCAGCAGGGCCTCGTAGTCGTAGAAGTCGGCGGTCATGTCAGTTCTCCTCCGTACGGGCACTGTCCAAAGCGGACAGCACCGCGAGCTGCTTGCGGTCGCGCGCCTCGGCGAGTTCCGAGTACGTGGAGGAGCCGTAAGCGGATTCCACGGCTTCGATGAGCCGTTCCTGTTCTTCCGGGTTCTGCGAGGGCTGGCCGAGGCCCGCCCACATCTTCTTCATCGACTTGCCGATGTGCTCGGCCATGTGCCGATAGCCGCCGGGGCCGCCGCCCAGATGCGAGCCGAGGAACGGCCCGACGGCCGACCAGCGGATGCCGAGCGAGTTCGTCATCACGGCGTCCACTTCGGACGGTGATACGACACCCTGTTCCACCAGGTAGATCGCCTCGCGGCTCAGCGCGTTCTGCAACCGGTTGCCGACGAATCCCGGGATCTCCTTGTGCTCCACCACCGGCGTACGGCCGACGAAGCGGTAGAACTCGACAGCCCGCTCGACCGACTCGGCGCTCGTGCGCTCACCGGGCACGACCTCGACCAGCGGGATCAGGTGCGGCGGGTTGAACGGGTGCCCGATCAGGACACGTGACGCGTCGCCGAGGTCCCCGGCGAACGCCGTTGAGGGGATCGCCGAAGACGAGCTGAGCAGCAGTGCGTGCGAGGGAGCCTCGCGGACCAGCGTCGCGAACAGGTCCTTTTTGAACTCGACGTCCTCAGGACCGTTCTCCTGCACGATATCCGCGTTCCGGACGGCTTCCTTGACGTCCACGGCGAGGTGGACACGAGGGGCGAGGTCCGCGGCGGCCTGGCCGAGGTGCGGGGCGAAGGCCTCCAGCGCGCCGGTGACAGCGTCGGCGAGGTCCGGCCGAGGGTCCGAGACCCGGACGTCCATCCCGTGCGAGGCGAACAACGCCGTCCACGAAAGGCCGATGGTTCCCGCGCCGATCACCGCGGCAGTGCGAAAAGTCATGACCGTGCTCCCTTCAAGTAGTCGAAGACCGGCTTGACCGGGGCGAGCGTCAGGTCGGTGAGGATGTGGCTCGCCGAAACGACCTTCAGCACCGGGAGATCGGCCAGCGGGGCCAGGACGTGCTGGAACAGTTGCAGCCGTGCCGGCCCGGTCCACGCTTCCTTGACGACCACGTCGGTGATCTCGGTGCGGACCAGTTCGAAGACCCGCGGCGAACCGTCGTAGTCCGGGATGGTCTTGAGCATGAACGTCGGCACGGTGATCTGCGCTTCGGCTTCGCGGGCGTCCAGCCGATGGTGCTTGTAGCCCATGGTCGCGGTCGCGACCCGCTGGCTGCCGTAGTCGAGCGTCCCGACGAGCGCGCCGTTCTCGGCGAACAACTCCGGTGAGCCGATCGTCTTCGGGTAGGCGCTGATCTCGCGGCCGGACGCGGTGGCCGGGAAGTTGTCGAGGTACATCGCGTGCAGGTACTCGCCGCGCTCGCCCTCGAAGCTCACCGGGATCGCCTGGCCGGACTCGGTGTACGGCCCGTAACCGCTGACGTCGCCCATCTTCATCACCTCGAA
Source organism: Amycolatopsis coloradensis (assembly GCF_001953865.1). Classification (GTDB taxonomy): domain Bacteria; phylum Actinomycetota; class Actinomycetes; order Mycobacteriales; family Pseudonocardiaceae; genus Amycolatopsis; species Amycolatopsis coloradensis. The sequence goes on along the minus strand of NZ_MQUQ01000001.1, from coordinate 302,461 downwards.
CCGCACGAGTGGCTCGTCGATTTCCAGGGGCTCCGGGACGACGGCGCGCAGGGCGTCGGCGTCGGTGCGGTAGACGATGTTGAGGTACTCGCGGTTCGTGAACCGGGGCACCACCGGCGCGTACGCCGGATTGGTGAGCGGGGTGGTCACGTGCCGGAGGACTTCTTGCTGCTTCATGTCACTCACCTGTCCACTGTGGAGTCCGACGCTCGGCGAAGGCCCGCATGCCCTCGCGGACGTCGGCCGACTTCATCAGCGCCGGCAGTTCCGAACGCTGGGTGGCAAACGCTTGCGCGTCCGGGACGCCGTCGGCGGCGCGGACGATCTTCTTGACCAGTGCCAGCGCGAGGGGCGCGTTGGCGGCGATCTGTTCGGCGAGTTGCAGTGCGACGGCGGCGGCCTCACCGGTCGGGACGACGCGGTTCACCAGGCCGAGGTTTCCGGCGCGTTCGGCGCTGATCGGCTCGCCGGTGAGCAGGAATTCCATCGCCAGGTGGTGCGGGATCCGCTTCGGCAGCCGGATCACGCCACCGCCGGCGGCGATCAGCCCGCGCTTCACCTCGGGCAGCCCGAACCTCGCGTCTTCGGCGGCGACGATCAGGTCGCAGCCCAGCGCCAGTTCGAAACCGCCGCCCATGGCCCAGCCTTCGACGGCCGCGACCAGCGGCTTCGACAACTCGGCCTCGGTCAGCCCGCCGAAACCGCGGCCGGGGACCTCGGGCGACTCGCCCTTCAACGCGGCCTTGAGGTCCATGCCCGCGCTGAACGAACCGTCCGCGCCGGTCAGGACACCGGCTCGCAGCGCGGGATCGGCTTCCAGGAGGTCGAGTGCTTCGGCCAGGCCTGCCGCGACGGCGGCGTTCACCGCGTTGCGGGCCCGCGGCCGGTCGATCGTGATCAGCAGGGTGCCGCCGACCCGTTCTGTCCTTACTTCTGTGGTGCTCATGTTTCTTCCTCAGCGAGTGGTGGCGAGTTCGCGCAGGACGTCTTCGGTGTCCTGGCCCGGCAGGGGAGCCAGGCGCCGCACGGAACCTGGGGTCGCGGAGAACTTCACCGGGATGCCGATGGTGCGGATCGAGCCCTCGCTCGGGTGCTCGACGACGTCGAGCAGGTGGCCGTCGCGGACGTACTCGTCGTCCTGCGCGGTGTCCAGTTCCAGGACCGGGGCCATCGGGATGCTGTGCTTCGCGCAGACCTCGGTCCACTCTTCGGTGGTCAGTGCCGGGGCGCAGTCGGCGATCATCTCGGCGAGCGCCTCGTGGTCGGCGCCGTCGATGGCGTCGCCGTTGACCCGCGGGTCGACGGCCAGGTCCGGCCGTCCCGCGGCCTGGAAGAAGTCACGGAAGTTCCGCGGGTTGTACGGGATCACGCAGGCCATGCCGTCCTTGGTGTGCACGGCCTTGTGCCCCGGGTTCATCGACGGGCCGAAGCCGGTCGGGCTCTCCGCGGGCTCGAAAACGTGCCCGGCCAGGTGTTCGACGAGGTTGAACGCGATCAGCGTGTCGGTCATCGGGATCTCGACGCGCTGGCCCTCGCCGGTCTTGTCACGGTGCACCAGCGCGGCGAGCACGGTGTAGGCGATGGTCAGGGAAGAGACCTTGTCACCGATGATCGTCGGCAGGTAGACCGGCTTGCCCAGCGCGCGGTTCGCGACGTCGACCAGGCCGGACGCGGCTTGCACGGTCTCGTCGTAGGCGGCGTGGCCCGCGCGGTCGGAGTCGCTGCGGAAGCCCTGCGCGTGGGCGTAGACCAGGCCGGGGTTGCGCGCGGCGACGTCGGCGTAGTTCATGCCGAGCCTGCTCAGCGCGCCCGGTCGCATGTTGGTGATCAGGACGTCGGCGGTGTCGATCAGCTCGAGGGCCCGCTCGCGCTGCTCCTCGTCCTTGAGGTTGAGGGCGACGCTGCGCTTGTTGCGGTTCACGTTCAGGTTGAGCGGGGTCATGCCCGGCGTCGTGCGGAACTTGCCCACGCGCACGGTGTCGGCGGGGGACTCGATCTTGATCACGTCCGCGCCGAGGTCGCCGAGGATCTGCGCGGCGTACGGGCCCATGACCACCGTCGAGAGGTCGATCACGCGAACGCCGTCCAGTGGTCCGGTGGCGGTCTGAGTCATTTGCTTTCCCTTCGCCGTTGTTCGCTCTACCTTCCAAGTTAGGCTCGAATAGCGATAAAGGGAATGATCAAGAAAAGAAGAATGGTGTGACCGGGGTGGTCATACCATTCTTGTGTCCGTTTTGAGCTATGCGCCCAGCGGCTGTGTCGCGAAAGCCACTTTCGCGACATACCGGGTTCGCAGCCGAGGTGAAGGCGTGCGGTGCGGCGTCACCTCGATCAGGTCGAAAGCGGTTCGGCGAAGATCTCGCGGACGCCTTCGATGAGTCCGGCGAGGTCGCCGTCCTCGGCGCGGTCACGGCGCCAGACCAGGGCGGTCTCCAGCCGGGGCCGGAAATCCGCGAACGGCAGGATGGTGGCGCCGTCGACGAGGAAGAGATGCATCGGGCTGGCCGGATCGAGCATGGTGATCGAGAACGACGAACCGTTCGCCACCAATTCCGAGATACCCGAATATTCGGTTCCGCCGACTTTGAGCCTTTTCTTGATGCCCGCGTTCGACAATGTGCGGTCCATGTCGTCCGAATAGGCCGGAATGCTTTCCGAAGCCGACGGGATGTAGGACAGATCACTCAAATCGGTGATGTCCACCGTTTCCCGTCCGGCGAACCGGTCGGCGGGCACGACGGCGCCGAGCTGCTCGACCTGCACCGGGATCAGCTCCAGCGCGGGATCGGTCACCGGCATCCGGACTAGCGACAACGCGAGTTTGCCCTCGTGCACCGCGGCGACCAGATCGGGCGTCGTCCCCGGCCAGCGTTTGAGTTCGAACCGGTCGTGACAGCGTTCTCCGAGCCGTTTGACCCGTTCCCGCAGTGCCGGGTGCACGCCGGCGGGCATCCCGATGAACACGGTGCTCCGCCGCGGCTTCACCGCCTCCTGGAGCCGCCAGGGAATCGCGTTCACCTGGTCGAGGACGTCCCGCGCGATCGGCAGCAGCGCGGAACCCGCCGCGGTGAGCGTCACGTGGTGCGTGCTGCGGTCGAACAGTTTGTGCCCGAGTTCGTGTTCGAGGTCCTTGATGCGCTGGCTCAGCGGGGAGGCGGCCATGTGCAGCTTCCTGGCCGCCTGGGAGAAGTTCAGCTCCTCGGCGACGGCGACGAAATACCGCAGGTGCAACATCTCCACCTGATCACCCTAACCGCAACGCGAGCGTGAACGCGGCTCCACCCATCCGCGTGACCAGGCCGTGGGCCGGCGCGAGCCCGATGCCCGAACCGACCGGACGGCTGTCGCGATACCGCTTGTTCAGCACCCCGCGGTCGCACGCGACCGGGTAATCGTCCGGCGCCAGCCCACCGGCTGGTTCTTCCGGCGCTTCCTCGGCCACTTCATCGGGCGGATGGCCGAGAGCCTCGTGACGCGCGCCTCGCGTGGCGCCCCATAAAGTAGGCGCATGCCAGCCCCACGACGTACGCAGGAGGAACGCAGCGCCGCGATGCGCGTCAGGCTGCTCGACGCCACGATCGACTGTCTCGTCGAGTACGGCTACGCGGGCACCACGACCACTCGCGTCGCGGACCTCGCCGGGGTGACCCGCGGTGCGCAGGTGCACCACTTCCCAACCAAAACCGACCTCGTCACTTCCGCGATCCGGCACCTCGCGGCCAGGCGCACCGAGGTCGCGATGGCCGAGATCGACCGGCTCAAGGCGTCGGCCGACCCGGTCGGGGACGCGTTGCAGCTGATGTGGGAGATGCACCAGGGCCCGGTCTTCTCGGCGACCGTCGAGCTGTGGGTGGCCTCGCGCACCGACCCGGATCTGCGCGCGCAGATGGCGGTGGTCGAGCCGATCGCGACGAGCAGCCTGGTCGAGTTCGGCAAGGCGCTGCTTCCGGACCATTCGGCGCATCCGGAGTTCCTGCACGCGGTGTACACGGCGATGGACGTCGTCCGCGGCATCCTCATCGCCAGCTGGGCGACCCGTGACCAGGCCGAACTGGAGGCGCGCTGGGAGCGCGGCCGCCGTCACCTGATCCTGCTGTTCGAGGCGCTGATGCAGCCCGCTCCCTCTCGCTAGGCATGTTACTCTCCCGGGGAGAGTGAGGAGGTCACGTGCTCGGAAACCCGTACGACCCCGACTGCCCCACCCGCGCGCTGCTCGACCGCATCGGCGACCAGTGGACCGTGCTGATCGTCGGTGTGCTCGGCGACGGCCCGCTCCGGTTCACCGAGATCGGCAAACGCGTGCGCGGCATCTCGCAGAAGGTGCTCACCCAGACGCTCCGCAGCCTCGTCCGCGACGGCATCCTGACGCGCACCGCGTATCCGGAGATCCCGCCGCACGTCGAGTACGAGCTGACCGCGCTCGGCCGCGACCTCGCCGAACCGCTGGAGATGCTCGACCGGTGGGCGCGCGTCCACATGGGCGAGGTCCTCGACGCCCGCAAGAGCCACGACGACGCCAGTCTTTCGCGCGCCGACGGAAACGTTTCGCACGGCGCCGGAGCGCGGGCACCTCGCGTCACCGCTTGAGGCGTCCTCGGGAGACAGCTCAGCGCTTGACCAGACCGGCCTCGTGCGCCAGCAGCCCGGCTTGCGTCCGGTTCGCGCAGTCCAGTTTGACCAGCATCCTCGACACGTAGCTCTTCACCGTCGCCTCGGCCAGATGCAGCTGCGCGGCGATGTCCGCATTGGACAGTCCTTCGCCGAGACAGGCCAGGACATCCTTCTCCCGCTCCGTCAGCCCCTCGGTCTTCCGACGCGCGTCGTCGCCGCGACGCCGTCCGTCGGCCGACATCGCGACCAGTCGTTGCGCGGCCTCGGGGGACAGGACGGTGTGCCCGTCGGCGGCGACGCGGACCAACCCGATGAGGTCCTCGGGCGGCGTCGACTTCACCAGGAACCCGGCCGCGCCCGCCCGCAGCGCGCGGATGACGTAGGTGTCCGCGTCGAACGTCGTCAGCGCGACGACGGCGGGTGGTTCCGGGAGGTTCGCGATCCGTTCGATGGCGGTCAGCCCGTCGACGCCGGGCATCCGCAGGTCCATCAGCACCACCCGCGGCCGGTGCCGGACCACGGCTTCGACCGCCTCGGCGCCGTCCTGCGCCTGCGCCACCACCTCGATGTCGGCCGCGGAACCGAGGATCGTCCGCAGATGCGCGCAGACCATCGGTTCATCGTCGACGACGACCACCCGGATCACGCGTTTCCTTCCGCCGTCGGGACGTAGGCGGGCAGTATCGCACTGACGCGGTACCCGCCGCCCGTCCTCGGGCCCGCGTCGAACCGGCCGCCGATCAGCTCGACGCGTTGCCGCAGCCCGGCCAGCCCCGCGCCGGACCCGCTGCCAGCCAGCGCCGGATCCGGCGTGGCGCCTCGTCGCGTGTTCTCCACGGTGATCTCCAGACCGTCCGCGTGATGGCGGAGTTCGACGGTCGCGGTCGAGCCCGGCGCGTGCTTGCGGACGTTCGTCAGCGCTTCCTGCACGACGCGGTACGCGGTGCGGGCGACGGCCGGGGAGATCCGCCCGGGATCGCCGTGCACGGTCAGTTCGGTCGGGATGCCCACCGACGTCGATTCCGCGACCAGCGTCGCCGGATCGCCCGCCGCGCCGCCGGTGAGGGTGCGCGGCTCGGCGTTCGCGCCGTTGCGCAGCACACCGACGAGATCGCGCAGTTCGTCCAGCGCCAGCGCGCCCTCGCGCCGGATGTCCTCGGCGGAGGTCCGCACCGCCTTGTCGGCCGAGACGACGCCGAGCGCGCCGGCGTGCAGCACCATCAGGCTCAGCCGGTGCGTGACGACGTCGTGCATCTCCTCCGCCAGCTTCCGCCGTTCCTCGGCGCGGGCGCGTTCGGCGAGCAGGTGCTGTTCGCGTTCGGCGCGTTCGGCACGGTCCCGCAGTGAGCGCAGCAGCTGGCGCCGCGCCTCGAAGTACAGCGAAATCGCGGTCGGGAACGCCGTGCTGAGCAGCCCGAACGGAGTGGTGTTCCACTGCGCGTCCCACGGCCGTGACGCGCAGACCACCAGGATCGCGGTCAGCCAGAGCACGGTCCGCCGGTCCATCAGCCGGGCCAGCTGGCTCAGTACCACCGGGGTGATCGTCGGGACGGTCATCAGCGTCAGCTGCCGCTCCGGCACCAGCAGCCCGGGGGAGAACAGGTCCGAGGCGAGCATCAGCAGCGCACCCACCGTGATCAGGCCCCCGACCAGCCGCGGGAACCGGAACAGCAGGATCAGCGAGAGATCGAACAGCACCTGCATGGCGACACCCGCGGCCGGTCCCGCCCACCCCGTCGTCGGTTCGCCGAACACGTACAGCGAGATGTCCAGTCCCGCGAACGCGAGCGCCGCCAGCGTGAGCCACAAGGTGTCGACCGGACCGGGCCGGAACGGCCTGCTTTTCTCCACGCGACGACGGTAACCAGCAGGGGACGAAGCCGCCCGGGATCCGCAACTTTCGTCTATCCGGTCACCCTCCTTACCCGGTTTCCCGACGGTGGCCGCCCGCGGTGGACTGGGGAACATGAGCAACGCGACCCAGACAGTCCAAACAGGACAGGATCGGGAGGCGGTTTTCGCCCGCCTGCCGGTGTTCGCCGTCGCCGCGCTGGCCGGAGCCGCGCTACTGGCCACGAGCGGCCGGTACGCGCACGGTTTCGACGAGCTGTACTTCCTGATGGCGGGCCGGGAGCACCTGGCGTGGGGCTATTTCGACCAGCCGCCGCTGATCCCGGCGCTGGCCGGGGCGATGGACTCGCTGTTCCCCGGTTCGCTGGTGATGCTGCGCCTGCCGATGACGCTGGCCGCGGTGGCGGGGGTGGTCGTCACCGCCCTGATCGCCAGGGAACTGGGCGGTGGACGCGGCGCGCAGGTGCTCGCGGCCGGGTTCTACGCCACGTCCGGGGTGATCATCGTCAGCCACTGGATCGGCACCTACGTCCTCGATCCGTTCCTCTGGACGGTGATCGTCTGGCTGGTCGTCCGCTGGGTCCGTGTCCGCCGTGACGGGCTGCTGGTCTGGGCGGGTGTCGTCACCGCGATCTCGCTGGAGACGAAGTTCCTCATCCCCGCGTTCTGGGGGCTCGCTCTCCTGAGCGCTCTGGTGTTCGGGCCGAGGGAACTCCCGCGGCGCCCGAAATTATGGCTGGGCGCGGGGATCGCCGTCGTCGTCACCGTGCCGACGTTGCTCTGGCAGGCGGGCAACGGCTGGCCGTACCTGGTGATGACCGACGTCGTGGCGGCGGAATTCCCCGGCACGTGGGCCTTTCTGCGTGACGGCTTCCTGACGGCGGGTGTCGGGGCCGGGGTGCTCGCGTTCGTCTACGGCCTCGTCCGGCTGAACTTTTCCCGTGCACTCCGCGGCTATCGCTTCCTGGGGGTGGCGATAGCCGCGCTCATCGTCGCGTTCCTGCTGCCGCACGGGCGTTCCTACTATCTGATGAGCGTCTTCGCGCTGCCGTTCGCCGCCGCGGCGACGGGTTTCGTGCAGCACGTGCCCCGGTGGCGGCTGATCGCCTGGCCCGCGATGGTGCTTTCGGCGGTGATCACCCTCGCCGGCCTGCCGGTCTATCCGGTGGGCATGACGCGGACCAGCCTCGGGCCGATCACCCTCGGCAGTTCCTTCGCCGGTGGAGAACTGCCGCAACAGGAACTGGTCAAGGCGGTCGGCGAGACCTATGCCGCCCTGCCGCCGGAGCAGCGAGCACGCACCGCGGTCTACGCCGAGATCTACCCGTTCGCCGCCGCGACGGAGTTCTACGGCCCGCGGTACGGCATCCAGCACGTCTACAGTGGCCACCGCGGCTACTGGTACTTCGACAGGCCACCGGAGTCCGCGGACAGCGTGTTGTTCCTCGGGTTCGATCCGGGCCTGCTCGAGCCGTACTTCGCCACGGTGACGCCGGTGGTGGAAGGGCTGCTGTGGCGGTATGACGGCAGACGGGGGTCGTGGGACGAAATCTGGCCGAAGCTGGAGAGGCACTGACGATGACCGAACTTTCCCTACCCGCCAAGGCGTATCTGCTCGCCTGCGACGTCGGCAAGGGCAAACTGCGGGACCGGCACCGGGCGGGCCTGCTCGTCAGCGGCGCCGCGATGACCGACCTCGCGCTGCGCGGGCGCGTCGCCGACGAGGACGGCCGGGTCGCGGTTTCGGGCGCCGGGCCGACCGGCGACCTCGTCCTCGACGAACTGCTCACCGAGATCGCGGGGGAGCGCCCCCGCAAGTGGAAATGGTGGGTGCGCAAGGACGCGCGCGGCACCTTGGAGGCGGTGGAGTCCCAGCTCGACGCGGCGGGCGTGATCGAGATGAAGACCGGCCGGACGCTGGGCCTGTTCCCGTCGCGCCACCCGATCGTGCGGGATCCTGCCGTGGTCGACAGGCTGCGTGCCTTGGTCGATCAGGCGTTGCGCGGGCCGGCGCCGTCGTCCGATGTGGACGCGCGCGATGCCGCGCTCACCGCGCTGGTGGCCGCCGTCGAACTCCGTGACGTCATTCCCGGCCGGGACAAACGCCGGTACAAGGACCGGATCGAGGAGCTGACCGAACGGGGCGGGGACGCGGTTCCCGCGTTGCGGAAGCTGTTCCGTGAGCTGCGGGCGATACGGGCGTCGGCGGCGTCCTCATCCGGCGGGAGCTGAGCCGAACAGCCGGTCGAGGTAATAGTCCACAGTGGACATCGCCTCGTCCGGCGTCCGGTGCTTCATCACGATGTTGGTGCCCTGCGAATCCGCGAGCGCCCAGAGGATGGTCGCTTCGTGCATCGCGTCGGCCGACTTGTCGACATCGCCCGCTTCCTGGCCCTGGCGGATCAGCACGGCGAACAGTTCGAACAACTGGGGAACGCCTTCGGTGAGCGCGACCCCGAAGGAGGGATCGGCAATCGAGCGGATGAAGAACGCGACGCCCATCAGCCAGTCGCCGCGGCGGCGTTCGTCGAGCGGCAGGATCTCGGCGATGATCGCGCGCAGGATGGACTTGGGAGTCGAAGGCACTTCACCCGTTTCCAGCCGGGCTTTGAGGCGCTCCTCGTACACCTGCGAGCGGCGTTCGATGGCGAAGAGCAGCATCTCGTCCTTGGTCTTGAAGTAGTGCTGCACCAAGCCCATCGACATGCCCGCTTCGGCGGCGACGTGGCGGAGGCTGACTCCTTCGAGACCGCGCGTGGCTGTCAGCCTCGTCAGCGCCTCGGCGATCTCCGCGCGGCGCGCGGCGTGATCCACCTGCTTCGGCACCTTCACCATCCGTTCCGCCGTTTGCCATGCGATCGCATTGCCACTACTGTCCCACGCTATTACGATGCGATCGCATTGTAAACGACCGTCGGGGGTGAAGTCGGTGGAAGCCGATCGGGGGAAGGTGCGGCTGAGGCCGCCACGGAACGCGTTGGATCAGCGGGTTGTGGGCTGGTGGCGCTTGCAGGGAACACTCTTCTGGGTCTTGCCGGTGCTCGTGCCGGCCCTGCTCGGGCTGCTCATCGAGCCCGCGCGGTTCTGGCTGCTGACACCGGCGGCGGTGTTCGCGGTGCTGGGCGTGGCCTGGGTGATCGCGATGCCGTTGTGGTGGTTCAAGGTGCACCGCTGGGAGGTCACGGAAACCGCGGTGTACACGCGTTCCGGGTTCTTCTGGCAGGAGTGGCGCGTCGCGCCGATGTCGCGGATCCAGACCGTGGACACCCTGCGCGGACCCTTGCAGCAGGTGTTCAAGCTCGCGACCGTCACGGTCACGACGGCGTCCTCGCGGGGCGCGGTCAAGATCAAGGGACTCGACCACGAACTGGCCGCGAGCCTCGCGGAGCAGCTCACCGAAACGACGCAGGCGACGCCGGGGGACGCGACATGACCTCGGGCGAGTTCGAGGGCTGGAGCACGCTCGACAAGCGGACGCTCGCCGTCACCGCGCTGACGTTCGCGGGCGCGGCCGTCAGCGCGGCGATCCCGGTCACGGTCGCGATCGTCGGTGGCGGCGCCAGGTTCTGGGTCGCGCTCGCCTGGGTCGTGGCCGGTGGGGTGGTGCTCGTCGGCGGTGGCGTGCTGATGGAGCTGTTCTACTGGAAGGGGGTGCGGTACCGGGTCACGCCGGACCGGCTGGAGACGGCGTTCACGCTGATCTTCCGGTCGCGGAAGTCCCTGCAACGCGAACGGATCCGCAACGTCGACCTGACGGCGAACCCGGTGCACCGCCTGCTCGGCGTCGCCGTGGTGACCATCGGCACCGGCTCGCACGAGTCGGGCGGGCAGGGCCGGATCAAGCTCAACCCCGTCTCACGCGCCGAGGCCGAGCGGCTGCGCGCGGACCTGCTGCGCCGCGCGGAAATCGCGGAGACCGACGAGGACGCCCCGCTCGCCGAACTGGACCGGAGCTGGATCCGCTACGCGCCGATGTCGTTCCTGACCCCGGCACTCGGCCTCGCCGCCGGCGGCGGGCTCATGCAGGTCTCCGAGTGGATGGGGTTGCAGAAAGGCCTGATCGACTGGGTGATCGGCCTGTTCCGCGGGATTCCGCTGGTGGTGGCGATCCTGATCCTGCTGGCGCTCGCGATGGTCGTCGGCCTGGTCGGCGCGCTGGGCCTGTGGGTGGAGATGTGGTGGAACTACCGGCTCGACCGCGAGCCCGGCGGCACCCTGCGGGTGCGCCGCGGACTGTTCACCACGCGCTCGATCTCGATCGAGGAACGCCGCCTGCGCGGCATCGACCTCGTCGAGCCGCTCGGGAACCGGATCTCCGGCGCGGCACGCGTCGACGCGATCGCCACCGGCATGCGGCAGAGCGACGACAAGGACCAGACCGACTACCACACACTCCTGCCCGCCACGCCGGTCGCGACGGCCAACCGAATCGCCGCCGAAGTGCTGCGCGAACCGATTTCGCCGACCCAAGCCGTCCGGCTCACCGGACATCCCCGCGCCGCGCGGGGACGGCTGCTGCGCTGGTGGGCCGGCTCGGTGGTGGTGCTGCTGGCGATCTTCGCGATCCTCGGCTTCCTGCTAACCGACGTCCTGCTGGTGATCGGCGCCGCGCTCGGTGTCGTGCTGCTGCCGGTTTCGGTGCTGCTGGCGCTGGACGCCTATCGCAACCTCGGGCACGGAATCACCGGCCGGTACCTGGTGGGGCGGCACGGGACCGTACGGCGGAGCACGTTCGCACTGGAACGCGACGGCGTGATCGGCTGGACGGTGAAGCAGTCGGTATTCCAGCGGCGCAAGGGTTTGCTGACCGTCGTCGCGACCACGGCCGCCGGTGGCGGGGCGTATTCGGTTTACGACGCGGGGGAGGAGCAGGGCCTGCTGTTCGCCGAGGAGTCCGTTCCGGAGCTGCTGACGCCGTTCCTGGAACGGGTCTGACCCGCGGTGGTCGTGGGCGCGCCTACCGCGTGAAGGCCCCCTTTCCTCGGCTCAGCCGAGGAAAGGGGGCCTTCACGCGGTTTCCAGGCCTGGCATGTGGGCCTGGGTGGTCGTGAGATGGCGTGTCGCGTCACCCGGCGGACACGCTCGCCTCCCCGCTCAGGGCTCCGCCACCGGTGCCCGCTGGGGACACTCGACGTCCCGATTCCTCCATCGCGAGCCTCACACAGCGACGAGTAACCGCCTGACCTGAAAGATCCCGACTGCGCCGGGACCCTGCGCCTAGGTACAGGAAGGGGGCCTTCCTGTACTTACGCCCGACACGTCGGCCGTCGCCGAAGCGTCCGCTGGCTACCGTCGTGTCATGACCGCCTTCGCCGCACTGCACGTCCCCGGTTCCCCGCTGCTCCTGCCGAACGTCTGGGAGTTCGGCGCGGCCGCCTTCCTGTCCGCGCAAGGCTTCCCCGCGCTCGGCACGACGAGCCTCGGCGTTTCGGCCGCCGAGGGCGAGCCGGACGGCGCCCCGTCCTCGAAGGACGCCACCGTCCGGCTCGCCAGGCGGCTCACCGGGCTGGACGCGCTGATCAGCGTCGACCTCGCCGACGGGTTCAGCGACGACCCCGGCGAGGTGGGGGCACTCGCCGCGGAACTCGCCGAAGCCGGTGTCGCGGGCATCAACCTCGAAGACGCCTTGGGCGACCCGGTGCGGCACGCGGCCAAGATCACGGCGGCGAAGGGACGCGCTCCTGGCCTCTTCGTCAACGCGCGCACCGACACGTACTGGCTGGGAGAACCCGGCATCGAAGCCACGATCGAGCGCTCACTGTCCTATGTGGACGCAGGAGCTGACGGCGTGTTCGTCCCCGGGCTCGCCGGACCCGCCGACGTCGAACGCTTGGTGAAGGCCACCGCGAAACCGCTGAACCTGCTGTTCCTTCCCGGCAAGGTCACCGTCGCGGGGCTGGCCGAACTCGGCGTCGCCCGGATCAGCCTCGGTTCGCTGCCGTACCGGATGGCGCTGGCGGCCACGCTGCGCACGGTGGAGGCCGTCCGCGACGGCGGCGAACTCCCGCTGACCCCGCCCTCCTACAACGACGTCGCGGCCCTGCTCCCGGAAGCTCGTTAGCCTCGGGAGCATGCGGACCTTCGGAGCCGAATTCGCCGTTCCGCCCGGCTACTCAGCCCCATCGGTGTCGCGGTCGGCGGAACCGGACCGCGGCGAAGTAGACCCGATTGTCGGCGTCCGGAGCCGCGTTCGCTCGATACCTTGGTCGTAGCCGGATCCAGGAGGGGCCATGAAAGAGCGCGTATCTCCAGGGCAAGCGCGAGCCAGACTCGCGGCGGAGCGGGCCCGTAACGACCCCACGACGTACACGGCAGATGTGGGAACGCACTACGCCGTGGGATTCGACCGGCTGGACGAGCCGCAGGGGATCACGAACCTCGGCGACGGTCGAGTCCGGTTCACCGCCTACGCCTACACCTACCTCCGCAATGTGACGGGCGATCGGGACAACTCCATCGATGCCAGTGGGCAGATCAAGCTTGGCGGAGATTACTTTCCGGTGATCCGTGAACGGTGAAGTCGGCCGCTCGTCCGGTCCGTGCCGAGCCATAGCCGGTGAAAGCCGCGGCTTCCGGTGATGCGTCGCGATCCCAAGACGAACGAGCGGGAGTGGAGTTGCGGACAGAGTCGAGAACACCTGTCATGGGAAACGGTCAATTCGCCGTCCCGCCCGGATATCTGAACACCCCGAGCATCGGCGTCCCGCCGTCGCACGTGGCCGACGCGGTGGCGGAAGCGGTCGAGCGGTGGCGGCGCGGCGAGGCCCGCCCGGCGGACTTCGACGAGCCCGTCGCGCGGACCCGCGCCGGGTTCGGCGCGATGATCGGGGTCCCGGCGGACCGGGTCGCGGTCGGGGCGTCCGTCTCGCAGCTGATCGCGAACGTGGCGGCCGGGTTGCCTGAGGGCGCCAGCGTGCTGGTCGCGGGGAACGACTTCACCAGCGTCACCTTCCCGTTCGCGGCACAGGCGCACCGCGGGGTGAAGGTCACGGAAGTCCCGCTGGCCGAACTGACCGAACGTCTCGAAGGGCACGACCTCGTCGCGGTCAGCGTCGTCCAGTCGGCGGACGGTGCGCAAGTCGACCTCGACAGGCTCCGCGCCGCGGCCGAGGCGGCGGGCGCGGCCGTCCTGCTCGACGCCACCCAGGCCGCGGGCTGGCAGCCGCTCGACCTCGACTGGGCCGACTGGGTGGTCGCCGCCGGCTACAAATGGCTGCTCGCGCCGCGCGGGGCGGCCTGGCTGGCCGCGCATCCACGGGTGCTGGGGCGGGCGCTGCCGGTGGCCGCGAACTGGTACGCCGGGGAGGAACGCTGGCAGACCGTTTACGGCCTCCCGCTGAGGCTCGCGGAGGGCGCCCGGTCGCTCGACCTGTCCCCGGCCTGGCTCTCGTTCGTCGGTGCCGCCGCCTCACTGGACTACCTCGGGTCCTTGGACCTCGACGCCGTCCGCGCGCACTGCGTGGGGCTCGCCGACTCACTCCTCGAAGCCCTCGGTTCACCCGTTCAGGGGAGCGCGATCGTCTCGCTCGCCGTTGACGCCGACCGAGTGAAGAAAGCGGGCGTCGTGGCCGGTACCCGGGCCGGAAGGCAGCGATTCGGGTTCCATCTCTACAACACGGCTGACGACGTGGAACGGGTGATAAGCACGTTCAGGTGAACCGCCGGACCGGAGTGAACTACCGTATGTTCCCGTGGTTGGTGCGCAATTTACCCCGGGAGTGACGGAAACGGCCCGGCTTCAGCCGGTGCGACCGGCAGGGCCGGGCGGGCCGCCGCCTGCGCCGAAGCCGCCGAGGGACACCAAGACCCTGGCACTGAAAGGTGCCGGACTGGTCGCCATCGCGGTCGTCTCGTGCCTGCTCTGGTGGCTGATCCGGCACGAGCCGGAGACGACCCCGGTCGCGGACACGCCGTCGAAGAACGGCCAGTTCCAGTACACGCTGATCGAGGGCCCGCAGGTCACCTCCGACTGCGCGAGCAAGTCCTACGGCGACACCAAGGCGTTCTTCACCGAGACGCCGTGCACGCGGCTGTCACGGGCGCTGTACACGACCGAGACCGGCGGGAAGAAGGCGCTGGTGTCGGTCGTCCTGGTCACCATGCCCGGCGAGGTCACCGCGACCCAGCTCAAGGCGCTCACCGACAAGGACGGCACGGGCAACGTGTCCGACCTGGTGCGTGACGGCACCTTCAAGGAACAGGGCGTCCCGAAGATCTCCGGGCAGGACGCGGCCTACGACTCCCACGTCACCGGGCCCGACGTGGCCATCGTGCTGGCCGGGTTCTACGACAAGAAGACCGACAAGCCGGTGCTGGAGCGGATCGCGACCGACGCCCTGCGGCTTTCAGGTGACCTGCGCCGCTGAGTTTTGAAGTACATGAAGGGTCCGTGAAGGACTCCTTGAGGGACTCTGGGTCCCTTAAGGAGTCCTTCACGGACCTGCGGGCGCAACCGCCGCGCGAAAAACCTCAGGTCGCTTGACCCGGCATCGCGATCGCCACCGGCGTGGCGCCGAACTCCGCCCGCCAGGCCGTCCCTCGCCGCGCCGAGCCGATCAGCGCGTTCAACGCCGTCGTCCGCAATGCCGCGTCGTCGGTCCGGTCGATCACGCCGAGCCAGGCGGCCGACGCGTCCGATTCGGCCGTCGCGACCAGTTCCATCGCCGTGCCGGCGTCGGTCACCGGCTTCGGCGGCACGTACGCGGCTTCCGGCCCCGTGGGCGTCTGGCCTCCGGCGGAAAGCATGCGCTCGCAGACGTTCCGCCGCTTGACGTGCTCGGCCGCCCCTCGCGTCACGGCGCCGGTGAAGGCGGCCGGCAGGTAGGCACTGACCAACCCGTACACCCAGACCGCCGCGTGTTCGGCCGCCAACGCCTGCTGCACGGCCTCCGCGGTCTCCTGGCCCAGCGGGGCTCCGGCGGGCACTTCGACGGCTCCGGCGTCGTCACCGCGGCCGAGTTTGTCCGAACTCTGCTGCAAGGCCGCGCAGCCCGCCGCGATCGAGGCGACCATCCCGGCGCGGTAGCGGGGCAGCGACGGTACGAGGCCCTCCGCCTGCTTGCGGGCCTGGGAGAGCCGTTCCTTGAGCCCGTCGACCGACGACGGCGGGTCCTCCGCCGGTCCGGCCTGCGTCGGCCTGGGCCGGTTGAGCCGATCCACCTCGGTCTTAAGTGCTGCCGCGTGCGCGGCCCGCGCGGTGGCGACCGACTCGGCTTCGGCGCCGGTCAGCGCCTTCGCGCCCGCCGCGTCGGTCTCGGCCGCGCGCAGCAGCGGTCCCAGCGGATCGGGGCTTTCGTCGTACCCGGGGCCGCAGGCGGCGGCCAGCGGCACGGCCATCGCGGCCAGCGCTCCCCTTCGCAGGAAAGTACGACGGCTCTGCATGGTGGGCTCGGTCGGTCTTCCGGTCACGCCGCCCCATCCTGCCAGTACCCCGTGCGGGGCCGCCGCTCGCGCGTCACGCGAGGGTCACCAGATAAGCTGGTCCACTACCGAACCCGGGATCCACGCCGCCGGGTCGCCCACAGCCGGACAGGAGCGCTTCACCGTGCCCAACGACCTCGCCAGCAGGCTGGAGCCCATCGTGGCCGAAGCCGTCAAGGCCGCGGGTTTCGATCTCGATTCCTTCGAGGTCCAGCAAGCAGGCCGCCGTCAGCTGGTCAAGGTCGTCGTCGACGGGAACGACGGCGTCGGGCTGGACGAGGTGGCGAGCGTCAGCCGCGCCGTCTCCGCCGCGCTCGACGAGAACGAGCACGTGATCGCCAGCGCGTACACGCTCGAAGTCACCTCGCCGGGCCTCGACCGGCCGCTGACCGTGCAAAGGCACTGGCGGCGCGCGAAGTTCCGGCTCGTCAAGGTCACCCCGGCCGAGGGCGCCGCCTTCATCGGCCGCGTGGGACACGCGGGCGAGAAGGCCGCGCGCCTGCTCGTCGACGGCGAGATCCGGGACGTCCCTTACGCCTCGGTGGCCAAGGCGGTCATCGAGATCGAGTTCAAGCAACCACCTGCCGAGGACCTGAAACTGTTGGAAACCGATGCGTCGGCACTGAACGCCGCCACCACCGAACCGAAGGAGGAGCCGAAGTGAACGTCGACATCGCCGCGCTGCGCGCGATCGAACGGGACAAGGACATCCCCTTCGAGACGGTGATCGAAGCGATCGAGACCGCGCTGCTCACCGCGTACAAGCACACCGAGGGCCACCAGCCGCACGCCAGGATCGACATCGATCACAAGAGCGGGCTGGTCCGCGTCCTCGCCCACACCCTCACCCCGGACGGCCAGACCGACGAGGAATGGGACGACACCCCCGAGGGCTTCGGGCGGATCGCCGCGACCACCGCCCGGCAGGTCATCGTGCAGCGCCTGCGCGACGCCGAGCACGAGAAGACCTTCGGCGAGTTCTCCGCCAAGGAGAACGAGATCGTCGCCGGCGTGGTGCAGCGCGACGCCCGCGCCAACGCCCGCGGCATGGTCGTCATCCAGGTCGGCGACATCGAAGGCGTGCTGCCCTCGGTCGAGCAGGTGGCGGGCGAGTCCTACGAGCACGGCAGCCGGATCAAGGCCTACGTCGTCACCGTTTCGCGCGGCAACCGCGGCCCGCAGATCACGCTGTCGCGTTCGCACCCGAACCTGGTGAAGAAGCTGTTCGCCCTCGAGGTCCCCGAAATCGCCGACGGCACGGTCGAGATCGCGGCCGTCGCGCGCGAACCGGGACACCGCACCAAGATCGCGGTCCGCTCGACGGTGCCAGGCGTCAACGCCAAGGGCGCGTGCATCGGCCCGGTCGGTGCCCGCGTGCGCAACGTGATGAGTGAACTGGCAGGCGAGAAGATCGACATCATCGACTTCTCGGAGGACCCGGCGAGGTTCGTCGGGAATGCGCTGTCGCCCGCGAAGGTTGTATCGGTTCGTGTCGTCGACGAGCGGGCGAAGACCGCTCGCGTCGTCGTCCCGGACTTCCAGCTTTCGCTCGCGATCGGCAAGGAGGGCCAGAACGCCCGCCTCGCCGCGCGCCTCACCGGATGGCGGATCGACATCCGCAGCGACGCCGCCCCTGAGCAGGGTGACGAAGCACACGCCGAGCAGGCGCGGCCCGCTGCGGCAACCGGTTCGGCTGAGTGAGGGTCGAAGCGCTAGACTTACGAGTGGTTCAGAGCCCGCGGCCGGGAACCGACCTCCAGTATGACCGGGAATCCCCGGTCCGCACCTGTGTGGGTTGCCGTCGGCGGGCCTTGATCGGCGAGTTGCTGCGAGTGGTCGCGGCGGATGGACGGCTGATCGTCGACGAACGTCGGCGGTTGCCGGGCCGGGGTGCCTGGTTGCACCCCGTGCCGGACTGTCTGGCCAAGGCCGAGCGGCGCAGGGCGTTTCCCCGAGCACTTCGTGTTCCGGGGTCGCTCGACGCCCAGGGTGTCCACGAACGCCTGGAGCGACTCGCCGAAGGCTAAGGGCGCCGGGACATCCCCGGCGCCGGATGGAATCAGGAAGCAGGTCGACCCGTCATGAGTCAGCCGTGAAGCTGAATCAATGAACGCGCGACAATAGGACGAGGTCTGCGGGTCTGCCGCCGGCCTCCCCAGATGAGGAGAGCTGTGCCAGGCAAGGCCCGAGTACATGAGCTCGCGAAAGAGCTCGGCATCACCAGCAAGGAAGTTCTCGCCAAGTTGAAGGAACAGGGCGAGTTCGTGAAGTCCGCGTCGTCCACCGTCGAGGCGCCGGTCGCCCGCCGTCTCCGTGACGCGTACCCGTCCAAGGACGGCAAGAAGAAGTCGGTTCCGACCCCCGGCCCGCGCCCTTCGCCCGCGCCTCCCGCGAAGCCCGCTGCCCCGGCTCCGGCCGCGAAGCAGGCTCAGCCGGCGCCCGCGGCGAAGACCGAGGCTCCGGCCGCTCCGGCGGCCTCCGCCCCCGCGGCGTCCGCTTCGTCGGCCCCGGCTCAGCAGCCGTCCCGCCCCTCCACCCCGGGTGTCCGCCCGGGTCCGCGCCCCGGCCCCCGGCCGCCGGCGCCCAAGGAAGAGGTGGCTCCGGCGGCGAAGGCCGCTCCGGCGGCCGAGCCGAAGCAGTCCGAAACCAAGGAAGCCCCGGCAGCACCGGCCACCCCGCCGGCGTCCTCGACGCCGTCGCAGGGTTCGGTCGTGCCGCCGAAGCCGCAGGGCCCCAAGCCCGGCGGCCCGAAGCCCGGCCCGCGCACCCCGCGTGTCGGCAACAACCCGTTCGGCGTGGGTTCCGGTTCCCCGGCCCAGCGTCCGTCCGGTCCGCGTCCCGGTGGCGGCCAGCAGGGCGGCGACAACCGCCCGCCGCGTCCCGGTGGCGGGCAGGGCGGCGACCGGCCGGCCCCGCGTCCCGGTGGCGGCGCTCCCGGCGGTAACCGGCCGAACCCGGGCAACATGCCCCCGCGTCCGAACCCCGGCATGATGCCGGGCCGCCCGGCCCGTCCGGCCGGTGGCCCCGGCGGCGGCCGTGGTGGTCCTGGCGGCGGAGCCCGTGGTGGCCCCGGCGGCGGCGCTCGTGGCGGTCCCGGTGGCGGCGGCGGAGGTTTCCGCGGCGGTCCCGGTGGCGGTAGCGGCGGTGGCGGTGGCGGTTTCCGTCCCGGTGGCGGCGGTGGCGGCGGTTTCCGTCCCGGTGGCGGTGGCCCCGGTGGCGGCGGCGGTGCCCCGGCCGGTGGTGGCGGTTTCCGTGGCGGCGGCGGCCGTGGTGGCCCCGGTGGCCGTGGCGGTACCGCGGGTGCCTTCGGGCGTCCCGGTGGCCCCGCTCGCAAGGGCCGGAAGTCCAAGCGCCAGAAGCGCATGGAGTACATGGACAACATGCAGGCGCCCAGCGTCGGCGGCGTTCGCCTGCCCAAGGGCAGCGGCGAAACGATCCGCCTGCCGCGTGGCGCTTCGCTGACCGATTTCGCCGAGAAGATCGACGCCAACCCGGCTTCGCTGGTGCAGGTGCTCTTCCACCTCGGTGAGATGGTCACGGCGACGCAGTCCGTGTCGGACGACATCCTCGAGCTGCTCGGCGGCGAGATGAACTACGTCGTCCAGGTCGTCAGCCCGGAGGAAGAAGACCGCGAGCTGCTGGAGACCTTCGACATCACCTACGGCGAAGACGCGGGTGAAGAAGAGGACCTGCAGGTCCGTCCGCCGGTCGTGACCATCATGGGTCACGTCGACCACGGTAAGACCCGACTGCTCGACACGATCCGCAAGTCGAAGGTGCGCGAGGGCGAAGCCGGTGGCATCACCCAGCACATCGGCGCCTACCAGATCGAGACCGAGCTCGAGGGCAGCCCGCGTCTCGTGACGTTCATCGACACCCCGGGTCACGAGGCGTTCACCGCCATGCGTGCTCGTGGTGCGAACGCCACGGACATCGCGGTCATCGTGGTCGCGGCCGACGACGGCGTCATGCCGCAGACGGTCGAGGCGATCAACCACGCGCAGGCCGCCAAGGCCCCGATCGTGGTCGCGATCAACAAGATCGACAAGGAGGGCGCGAACCCGGACAAGATCCGGCAGCAGCTCACCGAGTACAACCTCGTGGCCGAGGAGTACGGCGGCGACACGATGTTCGTCGAGATCTCGGCGCGGGAGAACATCAACATCGATGGTCTCCTCGAGGCGATCCTGCTGACCGCGGATGCCGCACTTGACCTGCGGGCCAACCCGAACATGGAGGCGCAGGGTGTCGCGATCGAGGCGCACTTGGACCGCGGTCGCGGTCCGGTCGCCACGGTGCTGGTCCAGCGCGGAACGCTGCGCGTCGGTGACTCCGTCGTCGCCGGTGACGCGTATGGCCGCGTGCGGAAGATGGTCGACGAGCACAACGTCAACATCACCGAAGCGACCCCGTCGCGTCCGGTCCAGGTCATCGGGTTCACCTCGGTGCCCGGCGCCGGTGACACGTTCCTCGTCGTCGACGAGGACAGGGTCGCCCGGCAGATCGCCGAGCGGCGTTCGGCCCGTACTCGCAACGCGCTCAACGCGTCGCGTCGTAAGCGGGTCAGCCTGGAAGACCTCGATGAGGCCTTGAAGGAGACGAGCACCCTTAACCTGATCATCAAGGGTGACAACTCCGGTACGGTCGAGGCCCTCGAAGCCTCGCTGATGCAGCTGGATGTCGGCGAAGAAGAGGTCGAACTCAACGTGGTCCACCGCGGTGTCGGTGGCGTCACGGAGTCCGACATCGACCTGGCGACCGCGTCCAACGCGATCGTCCTCGGCTTCAACGTGCGGGCACAGGGCAAGGCGACCGAGCGGGCCACCCGCGAGGGCGTCGACGTCCGGTACTACACGGTCATCTACCAGGCGATCGACGAGATCGAAGCCGCGCTCAAGGGCATGCTCAAGCCGATCTTCGAAGAGGTCGAGCTTGGCAAGGCCGAGATCCGCGGGATCTTCAAGTCGTCGAAGGTCGGTACGATCGCCGGTTGCATGGTCATCTCGGGCGAGATCCGGCGTAACGCCAAGGGACGTCTCCTCCGTGACGGCAACGTCATCGTCGAGAACCTGCCGATCAACTCGCTGAAGCGCGAAAAGGACGACGTCACCGAGGTCCGCGAGGGCTTCGAGTGTGGTCTCACCTTGGGCAACTACAGCGATTTGAAGCTCGGCGACGTCATCGAGACGTACGAGCAGCGCGAAAAGCCGCGTGCGTAAGTGACACGGCGGCGCTCCCTCGCAGCTGGGCGGGGGAGCGCCGCTTCACTGCTATCCAACCCAGAACTCCCATGTTCGTAGGAGCTCTTGAGCTCGACATCCTGCTGGGCGACGTCCACTCGCTCAAGCAGAAGCGATCCGTGATCAAGCCGGTGCTGGCCGAGGTACGCAGGCGTTTCGACGTCTCCGTCGCCGAAGCCGGTCAACAGGATCTGCACCGGCGGGCGCTGATCGGTGTGGCCGTGGTCGCGGCGACTGGCGAGCACGTCCGTGACGTGCTCGACTCGTGTGAGCGCTTCGTGGCCGGAAGGCCGGAGTTCGAACTGCTCTCCGCCCACCGCCGGTTGCTCGGCCCGGATGACTGACGGAAAGATCTTTCGAGGAGACGAATCCCCATGGCCGACCCCGCTCGGGCTCGCAAGCTCGCCAAGCGGATCTCACAGATCGTCGCGCACGCGATCGAGCACGACATCAAGGATCCGCGGCTCAACCATGTGACGATCACCGACACGAAGATCACGGCGGATCTGCACGACGCCACGGTCTACTACACCGTGCTCGGCGAAAACCTGGAGTCCACACCCGATCACGCCGGTGCCGCGGCGGCGCTGGAATCCGCTCGTGGCGTTCTGCGCACGAAGGTCGGGCAGGGCACGGGGGTCCGCTACACGCCGACGCTGGCCTTCGTGGCCGACAGCATTCCCGAGGACGCCAAGCGCATCGAGGACCTCCTCGCGAAGGCCAGGGAAGCCGACGCGGAGGTCGCCCGCCGGGCGACCGGCGCGCAGCACGCCGGTGAAGCCGACCCGTACAAGCCGCCGCGGGAAGAGGCCGAAGACGATGAGTTCGCCGATGAGGAGACCCGGAGCTGACGGAGTGGGCCACGCCGTGAGCCGGCGTGGCCTGCTGCTGGGGGCCACCGCGCTGACGCTCCTCGCGGGGTGCGGCACGGAGAAACCACCGCTGATGGGGCCGCCGCCGGTGGCCCCGCCGAACAGCCCGACGCCGCTGACCGAAGCGGTCACGGTGCAGAAGATGCGGTCGGCGGCCCGGAAACGGGACGTCAACCTCGTCATCATCGCGCCCGATCGCGGCTCGCGAGTCGGGATGCCGGTCTGCGTCGCCCTGCACGGGCGCGGCGCGGACGCCCGGACGTTCCTGAACCTGGGGGTGCAGGAAGCGCTGAACCAGGTCGTCGCGGCCGGACTGCCCGGTTTCGCGGTGGCCGCCGTAGATGGTGACAACTACTGGGTCGATGTCGGCGAGGGCGACGACCCGCAGCGGATGCTGACCGGCGAACTGCCCGGCTGGCTCGCCCAGCGTCAGTTGCGGCCGCCGTCGGCGATGTTCGGGATCTCGATGGGCGGTTTCGGCGCGCTGCGCTACGCCCGCGAGCACAAGGATCTCAAAGCCGTCGCCGTCGCGAGCGCCGCGCTGTTCGTGAGCTGGCCCGATGCCAAGTCCCGCAAGGTTTTCGCGGATCGCGGGCACTGGGAATCGCATGAGCCGCTGCTGCACACCGGCGATCTCTCGGCGTCGTCGACCGGGGTGTGGTGCGGGAACTCGGATCCCTTCGCCCGCGCCGACCGCAAACTCATCAAGGCGCTCGACCCCGCCGTCGCGAAGATGTCCCCCGGCGAGCACAACGACGACTACTGGCGCGGCATCATGCCCGAAGTCATGAAGTTCGTGGGGGAACGCATCGCCTGACCGGGGTCACGCGGGGCTGATCACGTGAGTTCCGGGTTTGCCGAGGGCGGTCGCCTCGGGACAGTGGCCGCGGAGCGTTTCCTGTGTCTCGAAGGCCACCGTTGAGACGTTGATCGTCTCAGCGGTGGCCTTCAGGACAGCTCAGTTGAGCAGCACTTCGGCCGGGGCGAGAGCTGGGCGAAGTGACGCGAGCAGGGAACCAGCAACAAGAGGACTACTTGCGGGGGAGGCCCTGGGGGTTGATCTCCGAGGTCGCCACCGCCTCGTTCCCCAGGTTCCACCGCTTGAGCACCTCGGCGTACCGCCCGCTCGTGAGGACCGACTGGATGGCCTGGCGCAGCGGTTCGGCCAGGCCGTTGCCCTTCTTGGTCATCGCGGCGATGTCGGCCGGGATCTGACCACCGCCGGAGACCGTGCCGACGATCTTGGTCTGCCCGTCGACGGTGACGTGGTACGCGGCCGTCGGGTTGGGACCGGCGTAGGAGTCGATCCGGCCGGATTGCAGCGCGAGGTAGTAGTCGGTGGTGTTCTGGAAGTACTGGAACTCCACCGGTTTCAGGCCCGCGGCCTTGTTCTGTTCGTCCCAGCGCACCAGGATCTGCTCCTGGTTCGTCCCGGAGCCCACGCCGATCTTGAGGCCCGCGATGTCCTTGGGCTCCTTCACCGTGAGGTCGCGGTTCTTCTTGACCTCGAAGGCGATGGTGTCCTTGCGGTAGGTCGCGAAGTCGTACTTGTCCTTGCGTTCCTCGGTCACCGTGATGTTGGAGAACCCGGCCGCGTATTGGCCGGTCTCCACCGACAGGAAGAGGTTCTCCCAGGACGTGGCCTGGATGTCGAGTTCCAGTCCCAGCACGTCCGCGACCAGTTGCGCGATGTCGACTTCGACGCCGATCACCGTCTTGTCGTCGTCGGCGCGGAACGACAGCGGGGGAGTGCCGTTGCCGGTGGTGCCGATGGTCAGTTTGCCGGTGTCGCGCACCGCCTTCGGCACCAGGTTCGCGACGGCGTCGACCTTCTGCGCGCGGATCCGGTCCTGGTGCGCGGTGATGTTGATCCCCTCGGAACCGGGCCGAGGCGCGGCGGGGGCAGCGGCCTCGGTCGTCCCACACGCGGCCAGCGCGACCGTGGACAGGAGCAGGATCGGGTACAGGAGCTTTCTCACGGTGGTACTCCCAGCTTTCTAAAGGACTTTTTCGAGGAACGCCTTGGTGCGGGGATGGGTGGGCGAATCGAGGATCCGCGCGGGCGCGCCCTGTTCGACCACGCGGCCGGCGTCCATGAACATCACGGTGTCGGCGACTTCCCTGGCGAAGCCGATCTCGTGGGTGACGACGATCATGGTCGTGCCGTCGTGCGCGAGCTTCTTGATCACATCGAGCACTTCGCCGACCAATTCCGGGTCGAGCGCGGACGTCGGTTCGTCGAACAGCAGGACTTCCGGTCGCACCGCGAGCGCGCGGGCGATCGCGACCCGTTGCTGCTGCCCGCCGGAAAGCTGCCGCGGATACGTGTCGGCCTTGTCTTCGAGGCCGACCTGCGCGAGCAGTTCGCGTGCGTGGCGGGTCGCTTCCGAGCGGGACCGGCGTTGCGCGGAAACCGGTGCCTCGACGATGTTCTCCAGCGCGGTGAGATGCGCGAACAGGTTGAAGTTCTGGAACACGAACCCGATTTTGGTGCGCTGCTTGAGGATTTCGCGTTCGCGCAGTTCGTGCAGCTTGCCGCCCGCGCGCCGGTAACCCATCAGTTCGCCGCCGACGCTGATGAATCCGCGATCGGCGCGGTCGAGGTGGTTGATCAGCCGCAGCAGCGTGGATTTGCCGGAGCCGGACGGGCCGAGCACCACGGTCACCTCGCCGGGGCGGACCTGGAGGTCGACCCCGTCGAGCACGGTCAGCGTGCCGAAGGCCTTGTGCACGCCGCGGACGTCCACCTTGAAGTCGTCGCTCATCGGGCCGCCTTGAGTTTGGCCAGCCCGGCGCGGGCCTTCTGGAGGGGAGTGGGCGGGACGGTGCGCAAGGCGCCCTTGGCGTAGTGGCGTTCGACGTAGAACTGCGCCACCGAAAGGAGCGTGGTCAGCAGCAGGTACCAGGCGGTGGCCACCAGCAGCAGCGGGATCACCCTGCCGTTCCGGCTGTAGATCACCTGGACCTGGTAGAAGAGTTCCGGCAGCGCCATCACGTACACCTGCGAGGTGTTCTTGACCATGCCGATGATCTCGTTGGCCGCGTTCGGCACGATCGAGCGCATCGCCTGCGGCAGCACGATCCGGCGGAACTGCCTGCCCGCCGGGATGCCGAGCGCCGCGGCCGCCTCCCGCTGTCCCTGGTCGACGGCGAGGAAACCGGCGCGCACGATCTCCCCGGAGTAGGCGGCCTGATGCAGGCCGAGGCCGAGCCCGGCGGCGAGGAACGGCGGGATCAGGCTCATCGTGTCGATCGAGACGAAGGAAGGGCCGAACGGGATCCCGAAGGAAAGCTCGTTGTAGAGAATGGCGAGGTTGTACCAGAAAAGCAGTTGGAGAATGAGCGGGACCGAACGGAAGATCCAGGTGTAGGTCCAGCTGGCCGAACGCAGAAGCGGATTCCGGGAAATGCGCATGAGTGCCAGGATCGTGCCCAATACGAAGCCCGACACCACGCCGAACACCGTCAATTCGACCGTCAGCACGATCGAGGAGAGAACGGCGTCGGCGAATACGTAATCGGCGACGACCGACCAGTCCCATGCCTGGTTGGTCACCAGCGCGTGTCCGGCCATGGCCACCAGAACGGCGACGATCGCCGCGGCCAGCCAGGTCAACGGCCGCCGGGCGGGCACGATTTTGAGCCGCTCCTCCGGCCGGGCAGGTGCCGGCGGTGGCGCCGGAGGCGCGTCTAGGTCACTGGTCATACGACACCTGTCTCGCGGGAAATGGGCAGCCTGAATCCGGCTCGAGCGGAAAGATCGAAAAGGAATGCCGTCGGGGCGGCATTGATCGCCGATTGCGTTCTCGTCGAGCCGACTTTAGGAAGGCGTGCCCGTTCCGGTCAACGAACCCGGCTCCGGTTCCAGATGCTGGAAGCCCGACCACCGCAAGTAGTCCTCTACTTGCGGTGGTCCGCGATACGAACTACCGCAAGTAGAGGACTACTTGCGGTGGTTGGCGGTACGAACTACCGCGAGTAGAGGACTACTTGCGGGAAGGGGCGGGGTTCAGACGGGTTTGGACGCGACGATCAGGTCCCGCACGATCGCCTGGTCCACCCGGTGCGAGAACTCCGCGAACGGGCCGTCCTCCCGGACCTCCAGTCCCGCCTTGTCCAGGATCGCGGCGAGTTCTTCGCGCGGCGCGACGTTGGTGTTCCAGGAGACGCCGAGCGCGCCGCCGGGCCGCAGCACCCGCGTCCACACCGGCACCGCGGCCGCGAGCAGGTCCCGCGGGCTGCGCGCGAGCGACGCGTCCTGGGTGCGATGGCTGCCGTGCTGCACGCCGTACGGGGCGTCGGTGACGATGAGGTCGACCGAGTTCGGCCGCAGCAGTTCGTCCGTGGTGAGCGTGTCGCAGTTGAGGTAGCTCAGCCTGCGGACCTCGCCGGCCTTGTACCGCTCCTTGGTGATCCCGAAGCCGATGTCGAGCCGCCTGCCGAGCCGGACCTTGTTGCGCCGCACCTGCCCGGCTTCGGCGGTGTGCTTGATCCGCTTCTGCTTCAGCCAGGTCTTGACGAACAGCTCATAGGAGTCGAAGTCCTTGCCGTCGACGTCGAGGCCGGTCGCGTCGAAGCCGTACATCATCGCCTGGTTCAGCGTGGTGCCGCGGCCGCACAGCGGATCCAGCAGGTGCAGCGGTTTGTCCAGCATCGCGGCCGGGTCCGCCGTCGTCAGCAGGGTGACGTTGACGAGGAGTTTGGTGAACAGTTCGTTCGTCTTGCCCGGGTACTTCTGGATGGTCAGCAGATCCGAGTCGAAGTTCGCCAGCGGGCTGATCGTGACCGGTTTCAGCACACCGTCCCCGAGTTCGAACAGCGCGTACAGCGCGGAAAGGTTCGACAGGAGCGCGAGATCGCGTCCGCTCAGCGGGGCGGGCGTGCTGAAGGTGAGATAGCCGACGCCGCCGAGTGTCGTGTCCCCGATCTCGGAGATCTCGGTCTCCAAAGCGGACAGGCCGAACACCGCCAGCTCCGCGCGCAGCAAGGCCGGGGTGGAATCGGTGTACACCCGGTTGGCGGACGGGTAGACCAGGATCGCGTACTCGGACATCCCGCAGAGCGTAGCTTGACTGCTTGTGACGACCACTTTGGCGCAGGACCTCAAGGACGCCGCCGCCCTGCTGGCGCGTGCGAACGACGTGACATTGCTCGGCCACGTGCGCCCGGACGCGGACGCGCTGGGCAGCGCGCTCGCGCTCGGCAGGGCCCTTCAGCTGAGGGGAGGCGCCAAGGTCCGTGTCTCGGTCGGCGAGCCGGAGGAGATGCCCGAAACCCTGAGTGGCCTGGACGTCGGCGGGCTCTACGTCCCCGCGAGCGAGCTTCCGGAAAGTGAACAGCTGCTGGTCGCGCTCGACACCCCCACCCCGGGCAGGCTCGGGAAACTCGCGCCGCGCGTGGACGCCGTCCGCGCGGCAGGCGGCGACGTCCTGGTGATCGACCACCACGCGTCCAACGTCTTCTACGGCACCAAGCACGTCGTCGACGACACCGCCGAGGCGACCGCCGTCCTCGTTTTCGCGTTGCTCCAGGAACTCGGCGC
This sequence comes from Amycolatopsis coloradensis, assembly GCF_001953865.1. Lineage (GTDB taxonomy): Bacteria > Actinomycetota > Actinomycetes > Mycobacteriales > Pseudonocardiaceae > Amycolatopsis > Amycolatopsis coloradensis. Next base: position 274,925 of record NZ_MQUQ01000001.1, on the reverse strand, counting down.
CGAGATCGACGAGCCGATCGCGCGCTGCCTGTATGCGGGACTGGTCACCGACACGAGCGGGTTCCGCCGGGCCCGGCCGTCCACCCACCTGATGGCGGCGAAGCTGCTCGAAGCCGGTGTCGACCCGGACAAGGTGGTCCGCGAGATCGTCGACGATCACCCGTTCGCGTGGCTGCCGATGCTTTCCGACGTCCTCGCGGGGGCCCGGCTCGAACCGGAGGAGGCGCGCGGCTTCGGGCTCGCGTACGCGGTCGTGACGCTCGACGCCGCGCGAACCGTGCGCGGGGAGGAGGTCGAAGCGGTCATCGACGTCGTCCGGTCCACTCGCGAGGCCGGGGTCGCCGTGGTGCTCAAGGAAACCGAACCGGCCGGGCCGCGGCAGCGGTGGACGGTCTCGCTCCGTTCGGCGGGCGGTGTCGACGTCTCGGCCGCGGCCGGGGAACTGGGCGGCGGCGGACATCGCCAGGCGGCCGGGTGCACCGCGGAGGGCACGGCGGGCGAGGTTCTCGACAAGCTGAGGGCGGCACTGTCGAGGGCGCCGCTGCTGTAACCCCGGGCGGGCGGTGTCATCGGAATTTCATCCGTGGTTCCTAACGTGATCCCCACGATGAACGACCGAGCCTCCCTCCGCCGCCGGATCCTGGTCACGCTGGGCGTGATCGTGCTGTTCCGGCTTGGCCAGAGCCTGCCAGCGCCCCACGTGACCGTCCGCGCGCCGGAAGACGATCCTCCGCTGCGCTGGATCCTCGACCTTCTCACCGGTGGTGGCCTGTCCACACTGCCGGTGTTCGCGTTCGGCGTCCTTCCCTGCCTGGTCGCCCCGCGTCTCCTGCGAGCCCTGATCGTCCTGAGCCCGAGGTTGGCCGCGCTCCGGGCCGAAGGCGAGGCCGGCGCCCGGGTGCTGACGAGGTACCGGCGCCGGCTCACCGTCGTACTCGGCCTGGCGGGCGCCATCTGTGTGCTCGGGTTCCGCGGTCAGGACGTCCTCGACGGACGCGGCGCCGTCGCCGTGGCGTGCCTGACGGCGGGCACCGCGCTGGTTCTGCGGCTGACCGAGGTGATCACCGACCGGGGGTTCGGTGACGGCGTCCGGATCCTGCTGCTCGCGCAGGTCCTCGCGGTGCTGCCGCCGGAGTTCCTGCGCCTCTGCGAAAGGACGGGCTGGACCGCCATCGTGGTCATGGCGGTGGTGACGTTGTCGATCACGGTGATCACGATCGTCGTCGCGCAGGGACAGCGCCGCGTCCCGGTGCAGTACGCCAAGCGGATGATCGGCGTGCGCACCTACGGCGGATCCCCGACCTACCTTCCCCTTCGGTTCCCCCAAGCGAACAGCCCGGCCGTCCTCGCCGCGGCGCTGCTGTCCGTGCCGGTGCTCTGGCCAGGCGTGAGCCGGCTTGGGTGGCTGCGTGACGAGGGAGATCCCTGGCGGATCGCGGTCTACTTCGTCCTGGTGTGCCTCTTCGCCTTCATCAGGGCCGCCGCGTCGCAGGACATGGACAAGGTGGCCCGCGACCTGGTGCGGGTCGGCGGCTTCGTCCCCGGGATCCGGCCGGGAAGCCCGACCGCCGACTATCTCGGGTACGTGAACCACCGGGTCATCGGTTTCGGGGCGGTCTGTTCCGGAGTGGTCGCGCTGATCCCGGCCCTCGGCCTTGCCCTGCTGGACGCGAGCCCGAGGATTCCCGTCGCCGGGGTGACCCTGCTGGTGGTCCTCGTCTTCCTCGTCAGTGTCACGCTCGACACCACGCGGCAGATCGAGTCACTACGCCGGCAGCGACGCTACGCACCGTTCCTCCGCTGAGCGGAGGATGGGACTGTCGTACCAGACCTTTAGTCTGCGGTGGTGCCTGAAGCTTCTGAAACCGACGAGCGCATTCCGCCGAAACGCGTGCTCGGGCTCGCCTTGCCCGCGCTCGGCGTGCTCGCCGCCGAACCGCTGTACGTCCTGGTGGACACGGCCGTCGTCGGGCATCTCGGCGCGTTGCCGCTGGCCGGGCTCGCCGTCGGCGGTGTCGTGCTCTCGCAGGTTTCGAGCCAGCTGACGTTCCTCTCCTACGGCACCACGTCGCGGACGGCGCGGCTGCACGGCGCCGGACGTCGTGGCGAGGCGGTCCGCGAAGGTGTCCAGGCGACCTGGCTGGCGGTGATCGTCGGCCTGGTGGTGATCGTCGCCGGGCAGCTGCTGGCCGCGCCCATCGCCCGGGTCCTCTCCGGGGACGCCGCGATCACCGACGCCGCCGTTTCCTGGCTGCGGATCGCGCTGTTCGGGACGCCGTTCATCCTGATCACGATGGCCGGGAACGGCTGGATGCGGGGCGTGCAGGATTCCGCGAAACCGCTGCGTTATGTCTTGGCGGGCAACGGGATCTCGGCCGTGCTGTGCCCGGTGCTGGTGTACGGCGCGGACTGGGGGCTGGAGGGCTCGGCGATCGCGAACGTCGTCGCGCAGGTGATTTCGGCGTCGCTGTTCATCGTGGCCCTGGTGCGGAAGCGGGTCCCGCTGCGCCCGGAGCCGAAGGTGATGCGCGCCCAGCTCGGCCTCGGCCGGGACCTGGTCCTGCGCAGTCTCGCCTTCCAGGCGTGCTTCGTCTCCGCCGCGGCGGTCGCCGCGCGGACGTCCACCGAGGCGGTCGGCGCGCACCAGGTCGTGTTGCAGCTGTGGACGTTCCTCGCGCTCGTGCTGGACTCGCTCGCGATCGCCGCGCAGTCGCTCGTGGGGGCCGCTCTCGGCGCCGGGGCGAGCAAACGGGCGCGCGGGGTGTCGAACCAGATCACCGCCTACGGACTGGTGTTCGGCTGTTTCCTCGGTGTCGTGTTCGCGTCGGTGGCCGGGGTACTTCCGCAGGTGTTCACTTCCGACGCGGCCGTGCTCGGCGAGATCCCGCACGCGTGGTGGTTCTTCGTCGCGTTGCAACCGATCGCCGGGGTGGTGTTCGCGCTGGACGGCGTCCTGCTCGGCGCGGGCGACGCCGCGTTCCTGCGCAACGCGACACTCCTGAGCGCGGCGGCGGGATTCCTGCCGCTGATCTGGTTGTCGCTCGCGTTCGGCTGGGGACTGGCCGGGATCTGGACCGGACTCTCGCTGTTCATGCTGCTGCGGCTGGCGACCTTGCTGGTGCGGTGGCGGTCGGGGCGGTGGGCCGTGGAAGGCGCCGTCCGCGCGGCCTGACCCCCGCCGCGTTTCGTCCTCTAGTTGCGGTACTTGCACGCGCAACTACCGCAACTAGAGGACGAAACGCGGGGGAGGGGGAGGGGGGAGGGGGGAGGGAGCGGGAGCGCGGGCGTGTGGCGAAAAGCACCCGGGTAACGGGTGGGTTTCGCCGTTACTTAGGGGCTACAACTATATGAGGCGGCAGCGCGGGCGTCTCGTCTCGCCCGAAACCGTTCTCGAGGAGGAAACACTGTGACAGGCCGAGCCACTCGCCGGTCCTGGTTCATCTGGTTCGCCGCCGTCACCGTCTATCTCCTCGCCGTCTTCCACCGCACGTCGTTCGGCGTCGCCGGGCTCCAGGCCGCCGACCGTTTCGGCGTCGGCGCGGCCGCGCTCGGCACGTTCACCGTCTTGCAGGTCGGCGTCTACGCCGCGATGCAGATCCCCACCGGCGTCCTCGTCGACCGCTACGGCCCGCGCCGCGTGCTCACCGCCGCCGTGTTCTTCCTCGGCCTCGGCCAGATACTGCTCGCGGTCGCCGATTCGTACCCGCTCGGCCTGATCGCCCGCGCCGTCGTCGGCTTCGGCGACGCGCTGACGTTCGTGAGCATCATGCGGCTGATCGCGGCGCACTTCCCCGGCCGCCAGTACGCCCTGCTCGCCGCGCTGACCGGGGCCATCGGTTACGTCGGCAACCTCGCCGCGACCGTCCCGCTCGGCCTGCTGCTCGACGGCCCCGGCTGGACCCCGACGTTCCTGGCCGTCGGCCTGGTGACCGCGCTGTACGCGGCCGTCGTCGCCCTTCGCGTCAAGGATTCCCCGCCCGGCGGGCCGGCGCCCGTGCGCGGACGGGTGCACCCGAAGCTGCTGGGCCGCCAGGTCGCCGAGGCATGGCGCACCCCAGGGACCAGGCTGGGATTCTGGGTCCACTTCAGCACGATGTTCGCGCCCAACGTGCTGACCATGCTGTGGGGTGTCCCGTTCCTGGTGCAGGGACAGGGCTACCCGAAGTCCACCGCGAGTTCGCTGCTGATCGTGTTCGTGTTCGGTTCGATGATCGGCGGCCCGTTCGTCGGCGGCCTGATCGGACGGCGCCCGTCGCTGCGGATGCCGCTGGTCGGCGGGTACATCGGTGTCGCCGCGGTGATCTGGGCGGTCCTGCTCGGCTGGAGCGGGACGACTCCGATGGCGGTCCTCGTCCCCGCGTTCGCCTTCCTTTCCCTCGGCGGCCCCGCCTCGATGATCGGCTTCGCGCTGGCGCGGGACTACAACCCGCTCTCGCGCGTCGGGACCGCGACCGGTGTGGTGAACGTCGGCGGGTTCGTGGCCACGACGATCTCGGCGCTCGCGGTCGGCGTACTGCTGGAGTGGACCGGCGGCGCGTTCCGGCTGGCGCTGCTGTCCGTCATCGTGGTGCTCGCGCTGGGCACCTTCCGGATGCTCGTGTGGTGGCGGCGTACCCGCGCCGTGCTGTTCGAGGCCGAGGCGCGTGGCGAGCGGATCCCGGTGCAGATCCGGCGCCGTCGCTGGGACGCCGGAGCGCCGCTGCCCGTCTCGTCCTAGGGGCAGGCCCGAAAGATAGGGTTCGGCGCGTGTCGCGCTCCGATCAAGCCCCCGCCAGGAAACGTCCCGCCCCGCCGCCCGGTCTCGTCATCGTCGACAAGCCGTCCGGGATGACCTCCCACGACGTCGTCGCCAAAGCCCGGCGCTTCATGGGCACCCGCAAGGTCGGGCACGCCGGAACCCTGGACCCGATGGCCACCGGCGTCTTGGTGCTCGGCATCGAACGCGCGACGAAACTCCTCGGCCATCTGGCACTGGACCGCAAGACCTATCTCGCGACCCTCTCCTTGGGACTGTCCACCACGACCGACGACGCCGAGGGCGAGCCGATCGCCGAAGCCGCCCCGGAAGCCGTCGAGAAGATCACCGACGACGCGATCGCCGCCGGGATCGCCGCGCTGACCGGAGCCATCCAGCAGGTGCCGAGCGCGGTCAGCGCGGTCAAGATCGACGGGAAGCGCGCGTACGCCAGGGTCCGCGCCGGCGAAGAGGTCGTGATCCCGCCGCGTCCGGTCACCGTGCACCGGTTCGATCTGCTCGCCACCCGCCGCGAGGCGGGCCGGATCGAACTCGACGCCGTCGTCGAGTGCTCGTCCGGAACCTACGTCCGGGCACTGGCCCGCGATCTCGGCGCGGGACTGGGCGTCGGCGGACATCTGCTCGCGTTGCGGCGCACCACGGTCGGGCCGTTCACGCTCGCCAAGGCCCGCACTCTCGACCAGCTCGAAGACAAGCCGGAACTGTCGCTGGACCTCGACGCGGCCGTCGCCGCCGCGTTCCCGCGCCGCGACCTGGACGCCCGCATGGCGCAGTCGGTCCGATATGGACAGAGGGTGCCTTCGGCCGGGATCGAGGGCACGTACGGGATGTTCGGACCGGACGGCCGGGTGCTCGCGCTCGCCGCCGACGAAGGGGAACTGGCCCGGTCGGTGGTCGTGTTGCTTCCCGCCTAGGCTGGTGCACGAAGCGGGCCTGGAGGAGACGGGGCTACAAGTGCAGCGTTGGCGTGGTTTGGGTGACCTTCCCGGGAGCTGGGGACGGTGCGTGGTGACGATCGGCGTCTTCGACGGCGTGCACCGCGGACATCAGGAGCTGATCTCGAGGACGGTCCGCGCCGCCGCCGAACGCGGTGTGCCGAGTGTGGTGCTGACCTTCGACCCGCATCCGTCGGAGGTGATCCGGCCGGGCAGCCATCCCGCGCAGCTGACCACGTTGCGCCGCAAGGCGGAACTGGTCGAGGGCCTGGGCGTGGACGTCTTCTGCGTGCTGCCGTTCACCCTGGAGCTGTCGCGGCTGACGGCGCACGAGTTCGTGCACGAGGTCCTGGTGGACAAGCTGCACGCGGCCGCGGTGATCGTGGGGGAGAACTTCACCTTCGGCGCCAAGGCCGCCGGTGACGTCGGTCTCCTGCGCACGCTGGGGAAGCGGTTCGGCTTCGTGGCGCACGGCGCGGAACTCCAGGGGCTGCTCGCGCAGCAGCGGTCGGAGAACGAGATCACCTTCTCCTCGACCTACGTCCGCTCGTGCATCGACGCCGGGGACGTCGTCGCGGCGTCCGAAGCGCTGGGCAGGCCGCACCGGCTGGAGGGCATCGTCGTCCGGGGCGACGGCCGGGGGCACGATCTCGGCTACCCGACGGCGAACCTGTCGACGCCGCGGTTCGCGGCGGTGCCCGCCGACGGCGTCTACGGCGCTTGGTTCACCCGTTCGTCGGATCCTGGCCGACGGCTGCGCGCCGCCGTCTCGGTCGGGACGAACCCGACGTTCTCGGGGCGGGAACGCACCGTCGAGGCCTTCGTCCTCGACATCGACGAGGACTTCTACGGGCAGCACGTCTCGCTCGATTTCGTCGCCAAGCTACGGGATCAGGTCCGGTTCCCGACGTCGGAAGGTCTGGTGAAGCAGATCGACGAGGACGTCGCCCGTACCAGGGACCTGCTGGGCGAGCAGGGCTGAGGAGACCCGGCCGCGGCCGGGCGACAATCGGCAAACACGCCCGTCAAGGTGTGTCGCGGTGGCAGGATGTCACGGACCGCAGAGGCGTTCGATGGGGTTAGGGGAGCGGGCCAGGTGGAGGACCACAAGATCGTCCAGCGGAACATCGCGCTGCAGAGGGAGTGGTACGGGGAGCCGCTCGGCGATCGCGTGCGGAGACTGGTCGTCGCGTTCGACATCTCCCAGGCCTTCCTCGCCGAGGTCCTCGGGATCAGCGCGCCCATGCTCAGCCAGGTGATGAGCGGCCGCCGCGCGAAGATCGGCAACCCGGTCGTACTCGCCAAGATGATCATGCTGGAGCGCAAGGTGCTGGTCCCGGCGGTCGCCGCGGGCGACCGCAAGGCCATGCAGGAGGCCCTGGAAGACGTCCGCGACTCGCGGCCGACGGTGGGCCGCGACAGCATCCCGGTCGGCGCCGTCGCCGATGACCAGGGTGTGCTCGCCGCGCTGCGGGACATCGGCGAGGACGAAGACCTCACCGAAGCCGCGAAGCTGCTCGACGACGACTTCCCCTCCCTCGCGGACCTGCTGCGCCGGGCGGCCAAGAATTCCTGATGAACCTCTTCAGTGCCCTGGTCCCGCCGGACGACGTCCTCGATGAGATCGCCGCGGCGCTGGGCACTCCCGAAGACGGCGATCTGCGCTGGTCGCGGCGCGAACACTGGCACGTCACCCTCGGTTTCTATGGTGAGGACGACGCTGAAGAACGAGGCGAGTGGCTGGCCGGACGGCTGAGGAGGGCGGCCGCGATCGACGTCTCCCTGGAAAAGGCCGCGACATTCCCCGGGGTGCTGTGGTTGAGTGTCACCGGAACCGGGCTTCACGAGCTGGCCACGAAGGCCGGCGCGGGGAACGAGGGCAGGCCGTACGTGGCCCACCTGACACTGGCCCGCTTCCCCCGCGACCGGCCCGGAGCCGCGAGCGCGTGGGCGGAGCGGCTGGCCGGGTTCACCGGCAGAACTTGGACGGCCACCGAAGCCGTGCTGATTCGCAGTGACCGTGAGCAGGACGTTTCGCACTACCGGGTGATCCGGTCGTACGAGTTGGCCGACGCCCGCGCCTGAAGCCGCTGATCACGAGACTGGTAACCTCGATGATTGGGTCCGGCTGCAGTCCGTGGCGGCCGTGACCGTCTCACCCGGCGTGAAGACATCGTCCGGGCCGCACGGCACAGAATATCTAGGAGCACCACTGTGGCTTTGTCCACCGAAGAGAAGAAGTCGATCCTTGCCGAGTACGGCGTGCACGACTCGGACACCGGATCCCCCGAGGCCCAGGTCGCGCTGCTGACCAAGCGCATCGTCGGCCTCACCGAGCACCTCAAGGCTCACAAGCACGACCACCACTCCCGTCGCGGGCTTCTGCTGCTGGTCGGCCGCCGCCGCCGGCTGCTGAACTACGTGATGAAGGTGGACATCGAGCGTTACCGTGCGCTGATCCAGCGTCTCGGCCTCCGCCGATAGCTTGAACCCGAGGGGGAGTGACCACGACGGTCGCTCCCCCTCGGTCCAAGAACAAAGAACCACGCGGCGCGAGCGCGCATGGGGAACCGTCCGCCGGTCCTCGGTAGTGGTTCCCGGGCAACGGCCCGGGGGCTTCGATCGAAGACCGGCCTCACTCCTCGAGCGTCCGCAGGCGAAACAGGTCCCAGGGTGGGAGACTCGCGCCGTTACAGAGGATCAAAAGAGGAGATACACCCTATGACCGACTCCACCGGAGTCACCGTGCACGAAACCGAAGCCGTGATCGACAACGGCCGTTTCGGCACCCGCACCGTCCGCTTCGAGACCGGCCGCCTGGCCCGTCAGGCCGCCGGCGCCGTCGTCGCGTACCTCGACGAAGAGACCATGCTGCTCTCGGCGACCACCGCGTCGAAGCACCCGAAGGACCACTTCGACTTCTTCCCGCTGACCGTGGACGTCGAGGAGCGGATGTACGCCGCCGGACGCATCCCCGGCGCGTTCTTCCGTCGTGAAGGCCGTCCGTCGACCGACGCGATCCTGACCTGCCGCCTGATCGACCGCCCGCTGCGCCCGTCGTTCACCGACGGTCTCCGCAACGAGATCCAGGTCGTCATCACCGTCCAGAGCCTCAACCCGGACGACCCGTACGACGTGCTCGCGATCAACGCGGCTTCGGCCTCGACCCAGATCGCCGGCCTGCCGTTCTCGGGCCCGGTCGGCGGCGTCCGCGTCGCGCTGATCGAGGGCCAGTGGGTCGCGTTCCCGACCTGGAAGCAGCTCGAGGACGCCACCTTCAACATGGTGGTCGCCGGCCGCATCGTGGGTGACGACGTCGCCATCATGATGGTCGAGGCCGAAGCCACCGACCGCACCCTCGACCTGATCGCCGACGGCGGCAAGTCGCCGGACGAGATCGCCGTCGCCGAGGGTCTCGAGGCCTCGAAGCCGTTCATCAAGGTGCTGTGCGAGGCCCAGCAGCAGCTGGCCGACGTCGCCGCCAAGCCGACTGGTGAGTTCCCCGTCTTCCTCGCTTTCGAGCAGGACGCGTTCGACGCCGTCGCCGCCATCGCGACCGACGACCTCGCCAACGCCCTGACCATCGCGGGCAAGCAGGACCGTGAGAACGCGACCGACCAGGTGAAGGCCGCGGTGCTGGAGAAGATCGGCCTGGGCGAGGGCGAAGCCTTCCAGGGCCGTGAGAAGGAGATCGGCGCGGCGTTCAAAGCCCTGTCGAAGAAGATCATGCGCAAGCGCGTCCTCACGGACAAGATCCGCATGGACGGCCGCGGCCTGACCGACATCCGGTCGCTCGCCGCCGAGGTCGCCGTGATCCCGCGGGCGCACGGTTCGGCGCTGTTCGAGCGCGGGGAGACGCAGATCCTGGGCGTCACCACGCTGAACATGCTCCGCATGGAGCAGCAGATCGACTCGCTCTCCCCGGAGACCACGAAGCGGTACCTGCACCACTACAACTTCCCGCCGTTCTCCACCGGCGAGACCGGCCGCGTCGGTTCGCCGAAGCGGCGCGAGATCGGCCACGGCATGCTCGCCGAGCGCGCCCTGGTCCCGGTCCTGCCGAAGCGGGACGAGTTCCCGTACGCGATCCGCCAGGTCTCCGAGGCGCTGGGCTCCAACGGCTCCACCTCGATGGGCTCGGTCTGCGCGTCGACCATGGGCCTGCTGAACGCGGGTGTCCCGCTGAAGGCGCCGGTCGCCGGCATCGCCATGGGCCTCATCTCCGACGAGGTCGACGGCGAGACCCGCTACGTCGCGCTGACCGACATCCTCGGTGCCGAAGACGCCATGGGCGACATGGACTTCAAGGTCGCCGGCACCAAGGACATCATCACCGCGCTGCAGCTCGACACGAAGCTCGACGGCATCCCGTCGGAGGTCCTCGCGGCCGCGCTGAAGCAGGCGAAGGACGCTCGCCTCACCATCCTGGAGGTCATCGCCGAGGCGATCGACGGCCCGGACGAGATGAGCCCGTACGCCCCGCGCGTCACCAGCGTGAAGATCCCGGTGGACAAGATCGGCGAGGTCATCGGCCCGAAGGGCAAGATGATCAACTCGATCACCGAGGAGACCGGCGCCGACATCTCCATCGAGGACGACGGCACGATCTACGTTGGCGCGGCCGACGGCCCGTCGGCGGAGGCGGCGATCGACAAGATCAACGCCATCGCCAACCCGCAGCTGCCCAAGGTCGGCGAGCGCTTCCTCGGCACCGTGGTGAAGACGGCCGCGTTCGGCGCGTTCGTCTCGCTGCTGCCGGGCAAGGACGGCCTGGTGCACATCTCCAAGCTGGGCAACGGCAAGCGGATCGCCAAGGTCGAAGACGTGGTCAACGTGGGCGACAAGCTCCGCGTCGAGATCGCCGACATCGACAACCGCGGCAAGATCAGCCTGATCGTGGTCCAGGAGGACGACGCCGCCTCGGCGGAGAAGCCCGCCGAAGGCGCCGAGGCCGACGCTCCGAAGGCCGACGCGTAGCAGTTCCGGCAAGACCGGTGTGAAACGTCAGAAAAGGGTCGTTCGGGACGGTTTCCGTCCTGAGCGACCCTTTCCTGACATGTGAGTAAGGGATCCGTTGGCACGTCAGATCTCCGGGCACGAACAGCCCGTCGGCAGCACCCGCACGCTGGAGTCCACTTCAGACGGTGCGGTGGTCAAGCGCAGTGTGCTCGCCGGAGGGCTCCGGGTCATCACCGAGCACGTTCCCGCCTCCCGGTCGGCGACGGTCGGACTATGGGTCGGCGTCGGATCGCGCGACGAACCGTCGTCGGTCGAAGGCGCCGCGCACTACCTCGAACACCTGCTGTTCAAGGGCACCACGAACCGCGACGCCACCCAGATCGCCGAGGAGATCGACGCGGTCGGCGGTGAATTCAACGCGTTCACCGCGAAAGAGCACACCTGCTACTACGCGCAGGTGCTCGATGAGGACCTGCCGCTCGCGATGGACCTCGTCACCGACGTCGTGTTCGAGGCCCTGTGCACGGACAAGGACGTCGAGACCGAGCGCAGTGTCGTACTCGAAGAGATCTCGATGCGTGACGACGATCCCGAAGACCTGCTGCACGAGACGTTCGTCGGCGCGATCTTGGGTGACCACGCGCTCGGCCGTCCGGTGCTCGGCAGCGAGAAGTCCATCATCGAGATGTCCGCGTCGGCGCTGCGGGGCTTCTACCGGCGCCGTTACACGTTGCCGCGGATGGTGCTCGCCGTCGCCGGGAACATCGAGCACGGTCAGGTGCTTCGCCTGGTGCGCAAGGCTTTGCGGAACCGGCTGACCGGGACCGCGACGCCGGTGCCGCCGCGCGGCGGGCGGGCGCGGATCGCGATGGCGCCGAAACTCGCGCTGCACACCGACGACACCGAGCAGGCGCACGTCATGCTCGGCCTGCGTTCGCTGTCGCGGCACGACGACCGGCGGTTCGCGCAGTCGGTGCTCAACGCCGCGCTCGGCGGCGGGATGAGTTCGCGCCTGTTCCAGGAAGTCCGCGAGAAGCGCGGGCTGGCGTACCAGGTGTACTCGTCCGTCGCGAGCTACGCCGACGCCGGGCACATGGCTGTGTACGCGGGCTGCCAGCCGGAGAAGCTCGGCGAGGTCGCCGGCGTGATCCGCGAGGTGCTCGAACTCGTCGGCAAGGACGGGCTGAGCGAAGCCGAGGTCGCGCGCGCGAAGGGGCAGTTGCGGGGCGGGCTCGTGCTAGGTCTCGAAGACACCTCCTCGCGGATGTCGCGGATCGGCAAGAACGAACTGAACTACGGCCGGTACCTCGGCGTCGACGACACGGTGGCGCGGATCGACGCCGTCACCACCGAAGAGGTCTGTGCGCTCGCTCGCACTCTGCTGCACCGCCCTGGTGGCGTGACGGCGGCGGCGGTGGTCGGGCCGTACGCTCACGCCGACGACCTTCCGGACGATCTGCACGAGGTGATCGCATCATGACCACGGGAATTCGCGTCGGCGTGCTGGGCGCACGCGGCCGGATGGGCCAGGAAGTCGTCGCCGCCGTCGACGGCGCCGACGACATGGAACTCGTCGCCGCGCTCGACGCCGGTGACGACTTCTCGGCGCTCAAGCAGGCGCAGGTCGTCGTCGACTTCACCCATCCCGACGCGGTGATGGACAACCTGGAGTTCCTCACCGGCAACGGGATCCACGCGGTCGTCGGCACCACCGGCTTCAGCGAAGACAGGCTGGAGAAGCTGCGTACGTGGCTTGCCGCCGACCCGTCGCTCGGCGTGCTGATCGCGCCGAACTTCGCGCTCGGCGCGGTGCTGGCGATGCGGTTCGCCCAGCAGGCGGCGCGGTTCTACAACTCGGCCGAGGTCATCGAACTGCACCACAACCGCAAGGCCGACGCGCCTTCCGGTACCGCCGCGCACACCGCGCGGCTGATCGGCGAGGCCCGTGCCGCGGCCGGTCTCGAACCGGGTGACGACGCGACGACGTCCGAAGTGGACGGTGCCCGCGGCGCGCTCGTCGAGAACGTCCGCGTGCACTCCGTCCGGCTGCCCGGTCTGGTGGCGCACGAGGAGATCCTGTTCGGCGGCGAGGGGGAGACCCTCACCATCCGGCACGATTCGCTGCACCGCACGTCGTTCATGCCGGGAGTGCTGCTGGGAGTGCGCTCGGTGCTCACGCGACCCGGCTTGACGGTCGGTCTCGAGAACATCCTCGACTTGTGAGGGCCCGCAATTTCGCGCTGGTGATGACGGCGGCGCTCGCGGTCTACGTCGTGCTGCTGGCAGGCCGCGGGATCGCGTTGCTGCGCACCGGCGAGACGGTGCCGGTGATCTTCGGCATCGGTGTCCTGCTGCTGCCGCTGCTCGGGATCTGGATCATCGTGACCACCTGGCGCTCCGGCGTCCAGATCCAGCGGCTTTCGCGGCGGCTGGACGAAGAAGGCGGCCTGCCCGACGTGTCCGATCTGCCCCGTCGTCCCTCGGGACGGGTGGATCGCGACGCCGCGGACGCGTGGTTCGACGAGCGCCGGGCCGAAGTCGAGGCGGACCAGGAGAACTGGCGCGTCTGGTACCGGCTGGCCTACGCGTACGAGATCGCCGGTGACCGGAAGCGGGCCCGGGCGACCATGCGGCGCGCCGTGGAGCTGGAAGCGACCTCCCGCAACTAGAGGACTAAACGCGTTCCGTGACTCCCGCGTTTCGTCCTCTGGTTGCGGTACATGCACGTGCAACTACCGCAACTAGAGGACGAAACGCGGCCCGTGACGCGGCGGACTCAGTAGTGGAACCAGCCGGCGAACAGGGCGGGGGAGGCGGCCAGCAGGCTGAACCGCAGCCAGCGGCCCAGGAAACCGGTGGCCAGGAAGCTCGCCAGGGGCATCTTCACCAGCCCCGCGAGCACGCTCGTGGCCATGTACGGCGGCAGGCCGATGACCGAACTCACCCCGTACGTGCCCGCCATCCAGTGCGGATGCCGGTGGCAGCGTTCGCGAAGGGCGTCGAGCCGGGCGCGCATCTTCTTGGTGCGCGCCTGCCATCTTTCCCGGCGCGGGGTGGGCGGCCGCTCCCGGTGGAGCCGGTCGTGCAGGGGTTTCGGCAGCTTGATCGTGCCCTTCGCGGCGAGGTAGTAGAGCGTCTTCCCGCCGACCTGACCGGCCGCGACGACGGCACCGAGCAGCAGCCACGGCAGCGTCGGCTCGCTCGCGCACAGGCCGATGAGGAACATCTCGATGCTGACGATGGGAAGGATCGCCGAGCCGAAGGCGACGCCGAACGACAGGAGCAACCAGCCCACCATCGTTGCCTCCCCGTTATCTTCGTCTTCTCCAAGCTATCAGTTGAAAACCAGGACGCACTGGGGATAACCCCCGTTCCCGGTTTCGGGGCCGCACCAGAAGATCACCTCTTCGTCGGCTCGCGGCCATCTGGCGCTGCCATGCTGGATCCGTGGCCGACGTGCACGACGCGGTCCGCGGCAAGGGTTTCGCGGATCGCTTCGCCGACTTCTGCGCGGCCGTGGTCCGGCGCCTCCCCTTCGGGCTTTCCCGGCTGGTGGCGCCGAGTTTCCTCGGTTTCGCGCTCATCAACGGGTTCACCTTCGGGGTCGACCTGCTCCTGCTGACCCTGCTCCGCGGCTGGCTCGGCCTGCCGGTGTGGCTGGCGATCACGCTCGCGTACGGGGTCGCGTTCGGGCTGAGTTTCGTGCTGAACCGCAGCATGAACTTCCGCTCGCACGCGCCCGTGGGCAGGCAGGCGGTGCTGTACGTCGTCGCGATCGTCATCAACTACGTGGCGTTCCTGCTCGGCGTCGGCGCGGGACTGGCCGCGTTGGGCGTCGACTATCGCCTCTCCCGGCTGATCGCCGGGGCGTGCGAAGGCGTCTTCATGTACTCGGTGATGCGCTGGGTCGTGTTCGCGAAGTCAGGGAGTGAGCTCGAGGGCGAGGGTGCCGGTGAGCCGGACTTCGCGCACGTTCGTGCTTCCGGTGTCGAGGATGCGGACGGTTCCGTCGGGGGACCAGCCCGCGCGGCGGAAGAAGCCCAGTGACGCGTGATCGGTCTGGGCGGCCCAGCTGATCCCGCGCGTGGCGCCGTCCTCGCGCAGCCAGGTGGACGCGTTCGCGAGCAGCCGGCCCGCGTGCCCGCGCCGTCCCCAGCGCGGCTCGACCAGCAGGGACGCGATGAGCGCGGTCGTCGCGGCGTCGTCGGGCAGCGATCCGTCCGCGGCGGCCACTTCGCTCTCCGGCGCCCTGCCCGCGACGCAGAAGCCGACGGTGAACTCGCCTTCGGTGGCCAGGAAGACACGCGTCCCCGGGTATTCGATCGTCTCGGCCCAGGTCTTTTCGAGCTCCACGACGTCGAGTTCGGCGACAGCTGCTTCGCCGAGCAGTTCCGTGTAGGCGCTTCGCCAGGTGTCGTGCTGGATGCGGGCGATCTCGGGAGCGTCGGACACGACGGCGGGGCGGACTTCGGCGGCGGCCATGAGGAGAACCTACAGCGGAGCGAAGCTCCTCCGGTGAGGGCGGTAGCGGGGAGGAATGCGGAGAATCCACTGATACCGCCGGAAACTGTCGGTGGCGGATGGCACCATTCCGACGATGAGCACTACGACCCTCAGCGGGCCGGTCGCGCGCCGGATCGCGTTGGCCGCACAAGGGTTCGCCGACGCGCGGCCCAGCGGCGCGGTGACCAGGCGGCATCTGCAACGCGTGCTGTCGCGAACCCAGTTGCTGCAGCTGGATTCGGTGAACGTCGCGGTCCGCGCGCACTACATGCCGATCTTCTCGCGTCTCGGCGCGTACGAGCCCACGTTGGTGGACGACGCGGCCTGGTCGCATTCCGCGCGCAAACCCCGGCTGCTGGTCGAATCGTGGGCGCACGAGGCGAGCCTGCTGCCGGTGGAGGACTGGCCGTTGCTGCGGTCCGGGGCGAAGCGCATGGGCTGGTGGACGAACTACGCGCGTGTGCTGGAGCAGACACCGCGGCTGGTGGACGACATCCTCACCGTGGTCAAGGAGCGGGGGCCGATCGGCGCGGGTGGCATCGAGCGCGCCCTGGAAAGCGACTCGGGCGGCTACAGACCCGGCTCGTGGTGGGAGCGCTCGGAGGTCAAGAAGGCCTGCGAGTGGCTCTTCGGCATGGGGCAGCTGACCACCGGCACGCGCCGGTCGTTCGAGCGGTTGTACGACCTGACCGAACGCGTGGTGCCGCCGGAGATCCTGTCGCGCCGGGTGAGCCCGGAGGAGGGCGCCCGCGAACTGATCACCCGGGCGGCCGTCGCGCTGGGCGTCGGCACCGAGCCGGACCTGCGGGACTACTACCGCCTGGGTCCCGACGTCAGCAAGCGAGCGGTGGCCGAACTGGTCGACGCGGGGGTGCTGGAACCGGTGACCGTGGACGGCTGGCCCGCGCCGGCGTATCGGCACATGGCGGCGAAGACACCTCGCACGGTCACCGGTCGCGCGTTGCTGTCGCCGTTCGACCCGTTGATCTGGGAACGCGCCCGGACCGAGCGCATCTTCGACTTCTTCTACCGCATCGAGATCTACGTCCCCGAGCCGAAGCGGATCTATGGCTACTACGTCTTCCCGTTCCTGCTGGACGGCGAACTCGTCGGCCGCGTCGACCTCAAATGCGATCGGGCCGCCGGAGTGCTTCGCGTTCAGGGCGCCTTCGCCGAGCCTGGGGTGGACGTCGCCCGGGTCGCGAGTGAGCTGGCCGGGGAGCTGCGGCTGATGGCGGAGTGGCAGGGGCTGGACGGGGTCGTGGTGGGGGAGCGGGGCGCCCTCGCTCCGGTGCTCGCGCGACTGGTGCGCTGACGGGCTTCATGGCATCCGGTTTCTCAGGAGCGCCCGCGAAGGCTTCCTTCGCCACTCACGCCCACCCCGAGCCTTCCGGCACCGACGCCCTGGTCACCTGAAGTACATGAAGGACCCCTTCACTGCGCTAGGCGCAGTGAAGGGGTCCTTCATGTACTTCGGGAAGGTGTGAAGGTCGAGTTTCTTCGGCTGAGCCGAGGGAAGGGGGCCTTCACGCGCCATCGACGTGACTGGTGGAGCAAGGGACCTTTGCTCCCACCCCCGTGGAAAAGTGAGAGCAAAGGTCCCTTGATCCCCCCCCGCAGCTCGCGGCCTCACCTGGCCGCGCTGGTCACCACCGCGTCGCCGGTCCCGGTCCGCGCCCGCACCTTCAGCGAGACCTCGGAAGGGGCGCTCTCCGCGACATCCAGCTCACTCGACACCGAGCCGGTCGTCGAAGACAGGTCGATTTCGGCGGCGACACCGCCGCGGATCCCGACCCGGACCTCGCCCGATCCGGTGGTCAGCTCCAGCGATCCGGAGGCGGCGTCGGCCACCGAGAGGTCGCCGCTGCCGGTGCGCGCCAGGACCTCGCCCGCGACCTCGCCGAGCCAGACGTTGCCGGTACCGGTCGCGACCGTGGCCGAACCGCTCACCGAGGACGCCTCGACGTGGCCGCTGCCGGTGCGGAGTTGCAGGCCGGACAGGGTCGGGCCGAGCTTGATGTCGCCGGTGCCGGTGCGCACGATCGCCGAGCCGTCCGCCCGCTCCAGGCCGACGTCGCCGGATCCCGTGAGGATGTCGGCCCGCCCCGCGGACCCGGTCACCGTGACGGCGGCCGCCCCGGCCCGCACCTCCAAGTGCGAACCGGCGGGGGCACGGACGGTCACGGCGAGCGGGACGTTCTTCAGTTGCCAGGCCTTCGGCGCCTGGACGACCAGCCGGTTGCCGACCTTCTCGATCCGCGTCTGCGCCACGGCGTCGCCCGCCGACGCTCCCTGCGGGCCGCCGAGCTGGTCGCCGAAGCGTTCCCCGACCCAGCTGAGCAGGCTCGTCATCCCGTCGACCCACGGCTGCTGCTCGCCGCCGTCACGGCGGACCTCGGCGTGGATACCGCTCTCACCGGTCAGGTCGACGGTCACTCGGCCGATGGCCACGCTCACGTCGATCTCGATCGGGCCGTCGGCCTCGAAGTCTTCGACGCGCACGGTCTCTTCACCGGCGGGAATGCTTTCCTCGGTCATTTCGTCCCCCTCAGCCCTGGACCCAGCCGTGCAGGTGCGAACCGGCACCGCCGCCCGGCTTCTGCTTGTACTGCCAGTGCTCGCTGCCGCTCTTGCCCAGCGCCCCCTGGACGGCCTGCGAGACGAACGTGTTCAGCGAAACGCCTTGAGAGGCGGCCGCGGCTTCGGCCTGGCCTTTGACCTGCTCGAACAGGCGTAGCGTGATTCGTGTGATGTCGCCCGTGTCCACCTTGGGGGCGCGCGGAGCCTCTCGCGGCGCCTCGTTGCGGGGTGCGGACTGCTCAGTGGTCTCGCCGGAGCCGGTGACGACGACGCGCACGTCGCGGCCATCGAGCCGGACGTCGACGACATGCCCCGGCAGCGCCGAGGTCACTTCGGCGGCCAAGTCCGCGAGGGCGTTCATGATGGTCAGTCGGGCGGCAGGCTCCAGTGCCGACGACAGCAGCGCGGCAGCGCGCCGCGTCTGCTCGTCGCCGGCCGAAGCCGTGTTCGCGAGGTCCTCGCGAAGGCTTGTGATGTACGGCGTCAGATCCATGACACCACTATGACGTCACTTGTGATGTCAGTCAAGGAGCCAATGACGTCACCATGATGTCGCCGAGGTGTCAGAGATGGCTGCGGTTACGCTGCCCGGAGTCGTGGAGCAGGGGTCGAAAGGGAGTGCGAACGTGGCCGAGACCGTGTCACCCAAGGTTCAACTGATCGCGAAGACGGAGTTCTTCCCGCCGTCGGACGTACCGTGGTCGACCGATGCCGACGGTGGTGAGGCGCTGGCCGAATTCGCGGGCCGGGCCTGCTACCAGTCCTGGAAGAAGCCGAACCCGAAGACGGCCACCAACGCCGGCTACCTCGAGCACATCATCGACGTGGGCCACCTGTCGGTGCTGGAGCACGGATCCGTCAGCTTCTACATCACCGGCATCTCCCGGTCGCTGACGCACGAGCTGATCCGTCACCGGCACTTCTCCTACTCGCAGCTTTCGCAGCGCTACGTCCCGGAGCGCGACGCCGCGTTCGTCGAGCCCGACGTCATCGCGCAGGACCCGGAGCTGCACGCGAAGTTCCTCGCCGCCTCGCAGGCCGCCGTCGACGCCTACACCGAGTTGCTCGCCGGGCTCGAGGAAAAGTTCGCCGACGTGCCGAGCGCGACCCTACGCCGCAAGCAGGCCCGCCAGGCCGCCCGAGCCGTGCTGCCGAACGCGACCGAGACCCGCATCGTGGTCACCGGCAACTACCGAGCCTGGCGCCACTTCATCGCGATGCGCGCCACCGAGCACGCCGACGTCGAGATCCGCGCCCTGGCCATCGACTGCCTGCGCGAACTGCAGAAGGCCTCGGGCAACGTGTTCGCGGACTTCACCATTTCCGCGCTGCCCGACGGCACCGAGGTCGCGTCCAGCCCGAAGGTCCTCGAGGGCTGATGCGACGCCTCGCGATCGACGTCCGGCCAGGCGAATACGCGGTCGCCCGCCTCGCCCCGGACGCGCCGATTCCGGCGAACCTGCTCGATCCCGGCGAGCCTGTCCTGATCTCCATCACGCGGACGCCGGAGGAGCTGTCGGTGATCTGCCCGGCGGGTCTCGCGCCTGCCGGTGCCACCGTCGAGGACGGCTGGCGGCTGCTGTCGGTCCGCGGGCCGCTGGCCTTCACGCTGACCGGCATCATCGCGGCGCTGTCGAGCGAACTGGCCGCCGCCGGGGTGGCGCTGTTCTCGATGTCCACTTTCGACACCGATCACGTGCTGGTCCGGGCCCCTGAGCTGGAGCGCGCGGTGAAGGCGCTCCGGGAGTCCGGGCACGAGGTCACGGTCTGAATCCCGGCGATAGGAAGAAGGAACCTTTCGGCGCGCGAACAGGTCCGAGTTAGCATCCTGCGCGAACCGAAGGAGCGCCGAAACCTTGACCGACGAAAAGACCCGTCCGTACGGGCCGCCGCCCCAGCAGACGTATCAGGCCGCCGGCGCGCGGATCGTCGCAGGCCGTTACGCCCTGCTGGGCGAGCTCGGCCGCGGCGGGATGGGGATCGTCTGGCGCGCTCAGGACCAGGTGATCGGCCGTCAGGTGGCGATCAAGGAGCTGAAGTTCCCGAACGCTCCCGAGGACGCCTCGGTGCTCACGGAGCGGATGCTGCGCGAGGTCCGCTCCGCCGGGCGTCTCAACGACCCGGCCGTGGTCACCGTGTACGACGTCGTCACCGAGAACAGCGCCACGTACATCGTGATGGAGCTGGTCGAGGCGCCGACGCTGGCCGATCTGGTCCGCGAGCGCGGACCCCTGCCCGCCCAGCAGGTCGCGCTGGTGGGGGAGCGGGTGCTGTCCGCGCTCCGGGCCGCGCACGCCGCCGGGATCGTGCACCGCGACGTCAAACCCGCGAACATCATGGTCGCGCCGGACGGCCGGGTGAAGCTGACCGACTTCGGCATCGCGCACGCCACCGACGACCCGCGCCTGACCACCAGCGGCATGATCGTCGGCTCGCCCGCGTTCATGGCGCCGGAGCGGGTCGAAGGCCGCGACGCGATGCCCGAATCCGACCTCTGGTCGCTGGGCACGACGCTGTTCTTCGCCGCCGAGGGCATCGTCGCGTTCGAACGGTCGACCACGGCGGCCACGCTGCACGCGATCATGACCGAGGCGCCGTACCTGACCCGGGTCCAGGGCCCGCTGGCCGCCGCGATCCTCGGCCTGCTGGTCACCAAACCCGAAGCGCGGATGTCGTACGACCAGGTGCGCAGCCTGTTCGCGGCCGCGCAGGGCGTGCAGGCCCAGCCGACGCCGCCCTCCGGCGGCACCGCGATGATGCAGCCCGGCCGGCCGATGACCCGGCTCGCGCCCGCGCCCGCCAAGCGCAACCTGCGTCCTTTGTGGATCACCCTGGCCGCGGTCGCGGTGATCGGCGCACTGGTCGGCGGGATCTTCCTCGGCCGCTGGATGGCCACGCCGGAGGGGAACAACCAGGCGCAGCCCACGCTGACCTACGGCATCAACGGCCAGGTCAAACTCGGTTCCTCCGGCGACTGCTACAACGTGCCGCTCAAAGAGGGCATCAACCTGAACAACGGGACCAGCTGCAGCGACGACCACCTGCTGGAGGTCTTCGCCAAGGGAAGCCTGCTCGACGTCGAGTCCTCCTCCGATGACGATGCCCAGGAAGCCGGGTATCCGGGCGCCGAAGCGGTCAACCGGATCGCCGAAGCGCTGTGCTCGGTGACGTTCAACTCGAACGTCGTCCCGGCGGAGCAGCGGTCGTCCCTGATCTGGCGTCCGGTCGTCCCGACCGAGGCCGAATGGCTCCGTCCGCCCAATGAGGAGAATCGGAACTACTCCCGCGGGTTCCTCTGCCTGCTGGCCAAGGTCGACGGCAGCCAGATCCCGAAGCAGATCACCACCAAGGTCAAATAGGTCACAAAGAGTTTGCGCCGAGTTCGCCTTCGCCACGGAAAATCTCCCGCATTTCCGGGAACGACCACGTCGGCAAGGGGACAGACGGCCTCAGGAGGTACCTTCACACCATGTCCACTCCACCAACCGCAGCGCCGGGAAGACCGTTCGGGCGCGTGCTCACCGCGATGGCCACCCCCTTCGACGCCGACGGCGCGCTGGACCTGAAGCGGGCGCAGGAGCTGGCCGAACACCTCGTGGAACTGGGCAACGACGGTCTCGTCGTGAACGGCACGACCGGGGAGAGCCCCACCACGACCGACGCCGAAAAGGCCGAGCTGATCCGCGCGGTCGTCGAGGCCGTCGGCGACCGGGCGACCATCGTCGCGGGCGCGGGCACGAACAACACCGCGCACAGCATCGAGCAGGCGAAGCAGGCCGAAGCGGCGGGCGCGCACGGCATCCTCGTCGTCACGCCGTACTACTCCCGCCCCAGCCAGGCCGGGCTCTACGCGCACTTCACCACGGTCGCCGACGCGACCGGCCTGCCGGTGATGCTCTACGACATCCCGCCGCGGTCGATCGTCCCGATCGAGGTCGACACGCTGCTGCGACTTTCGGAGCACCCGCGCATCCTCGCGGTCAAGGACGCCAAGGGCGACCTGATCGCCGGCTCCGAGGTCATCGCGAACTCGCCGCTCGCCTACTACTCCGGTGACGATGGCCTCAACCTGCCGTGGATCTCCGTCGGTGGCGCGGGCGTGGTCAGCGTGATCGGGCACGTCGCGGCGGGCCGCATCCGCGGCATGATGGACGCCTACGAATCCGGCGACACCTCCACCGCGCGCACCAACCACCGCGGCATGCTGCCCGTCCTGCGGGCGATGTCCCGCGTCGGCGGCGTCGCGTTCTCGAAGGCGGCCCTGCGGCTTCGCGGGTTCGACATCGGCGACCCGCGACTTCCGATCGTCCCCCCGAACGAAGAGCAGCTCCAGGCGATTTCCGCCGATCTCGCCCAGGGTGGCGTGCCGCTCGGCGAAAGCGCCGCCGGCGACTGGCATGGTGCTCGGGTGGCACAAGCAGATTCAGCGGCGGCCTACACGGCGCCGACCTCACATACCAGCGTTGGGACCATGCCTCGGTGACTTCATTGCCAACCGGACCCGGACCGACCACCCCGCCGCCCGCGCTGCCCGAAGGCGCCTTGCGCGTCGTGGCGCTCGGCGGGATCGGCGAAGTCGGCCGCAACATGACCGTCTTCGAATTCGGCGGCCGTCTGCTGATCGTCGACTGCGGTGTCCTCTTCCCCGAAGACGACCAGCCCGGCGTCGACCTGATCCTGCCCGACTTCCGCGCGATCGAAGACCGCCTGGAGGACATCGACGGACTCGTCCTCACCCACGGGCACGAGGACCACATCGGTGCCGTCCCGTTCCTGCTGCGGCTCTTCCCGGACCTGAAGATCTACGGTTCGCGGTTCACGAACGCGCTGCTCGCGGCCAAGGCCAAGGAGCACCGTCAGCGGCCGAACCTGATCGAGGTCCGCGAGGGGGAGCGCCGCACGGTCGGCGCCTTCGACCTCGAGTTCTTCGCGGTCAACCACTCGATCCCGGACGCGCTCGCGGTGGCCATCCGCACGCCCGCAGGGGTCGTGCTGCACACCGGTGACATCAAGCTC
This sequence comes from Amycolatopsis coloradensis, assembly GCF_001953865.1. Lineage (GTDB taxonomy): Bacteria > Actinomycetota > Actinomycetes > Mycobacteriales > Pseudonocardiaceae > Amycolatopsis > Amycolatopsis coloradensis. The sequence goes on along the minus strand of NZ_MQUQ01000001.1, from coordinate 252,176 downwards.
GACCAGCTCCCGCTCGACGGCAGGCTGACCGACCTCGCCGGGTTCTCCCGGCTCGGCGACGAGGGCGTGGACCTGTTCTGCGTCGACTCGACCAACGCCGAGGTGCCCGGGTTCGTCATGCCGGAACGCGACATCGGCCCGGTGCTCGACGACGTCGTCCGCAAGGTCGGCCAGCGCGTGATCGTCGCCTGCTTCGCGAGCCACGTGCACCGCGTCCAGCAGGTGCTCGACGCCGCCGTGCGGCACGGCCGCCGGGTCGCCTTCGTCGGCCGGTCGATGGTCCGGAACATGGGCATCGCCGCCGACCTCGGCCTGCTGAACGTGCCGGACGGCCTGCTGGTCAACCTGGACCAGGCCAGCGACCTACCCGAGAGCAAGGTGCTGTTCGTGTCGACCGGTTCGCAGGGCGAGCCGCTGTCGGCGCTGTCGCGGATGGCGCGCGGCGAGCACCGGCAGATCTCGATCCGCGCCGGTGACACCGTCGTGCTGGCCAGCTCGATGATCCCGGGCAACGAAACCGCGGTCTTCGGCGTCGTCAACGGCCTCACCCGGCTCGGCGCGAACGTCGTCCACCAGGGCAACGCCAAGGTGCACGTGTCCGGGCACGCGTCGGCGGGCGAGCTGCTGTACCTGTACAACGCGGTGCGCCCCAGCAACGTCATGCCGGTGCACGGTGAGTGGAAGCACCTGCGCGCCAATGGCGAACTGGCCGTGCGCACCGGTGTCGCGCCGGAGAACGTGGTCATCGCCGAGGACGGTGTGGTGGTCGACCTCGTCGACGGCAAGGCCACGCGGACCGGCCGGGTCGAGGTCGGGCACGTGTACGTCGACGGCCTCTCGGTCGGCGACGTCGGCGAGTCGACCCTGTCCGACAGGCTCGTGCTCGGCGAAGGCGGTTTCATCGCGATCACCGTCGCCGTGGACACCAGCACCGGCCGCGCGGTGACCCGGCCGACCGTGTCCGGGCGCGGGTTCTCCGACGACCCGAAGGCACTCGACGCCGTGCTGCCGATGGTGGAGATGGAACTCGCCAGGACCGAGGCCGAGGGCATCACCGACACGCACCGCATCGCGCAGGCCGTGCGCCGCGTCGTCGGCCGCTGGGTCGCCGACACCTACCGGCGCCGTCCGATGATCGTGCCGACGGTTATCCCGGTCTAGCCCAGACGCTGGGTGCAGGTCCGTGAAGGACTCCTTGAGAGACTCTGGGTCCCTTAAGGAGTCCTTCACAGATCCCGGAAGAGCCAACTCGGTCGAGGACGGGCCTTCACGCGCATAATCGCCTCATGATGGTGGGGGTACACGTCGTGGCGGCGCTGGCGGGCGTCGCACTCGGGATCGGGGCGGTCTACGTCGCCCGGATGGTCATCGAAGGCGTTCGCCGCGACCGGCGGGAACGGCCCGAACAGATCGCCGTCGGCCGCCGGCGGGAGCGCTGGGAACGTGCTGCCGGAAAGCTGGAGAGCGAGGCTGCCGCGGAGCGCCTGGAAGGCTTCGCGGAACTTGATCAGTACGGGCGAGAAGACGCCGACGCTCACGAAGACGTCATCGAGCTGACCTGCGCTTACCTGCGCAGGCCCTTCCTGTTCCCCGTCGAAGACGAGGAGGAGTTCGCGATCCGCCTCGTCGCGCAGAGCCTCCTCACCCGGCATCTCCGGCGATCCGGTGGCCCCGAATTCCGGGAAGTCGAGGAGCTGGAACTCCAGGACGCGGTCCTCGTCGAGCCGGACTTCGCGGACTGCGACCTCGTCGGTGCCGACTTCCGGGACGCCGCGATCGTCGGCGGGAACTTCCGGCGTGCCCGATTCCCGCGCTTCGCGAACTTCGATCGCGCGCACTTCACCGGCGACACCGACTTCCGCGAGGCGAGCTTCCCCCACTACGCCAGCTTCAGCGGCGCGCTGTTCGCCGGGACGATCACGTTCGCCGACGCCGATTTTTCGGAAGTCCCCGACTTCTCCGACGCCCGGGTGGAGCGGCCCGGCGACGCGGACTCGTGGCCGTCGTCCTGGTATGTCCAGGCGGCTTCGCCGGTCGCTCAGGGACGCCTTCTGCCGCGCAAGGACTAGCGAGTCGCCGCGACCATCAGCAGGGCGAAGGCGACCGTGATCAGTTGACCGAAGAGGGCGTTGCGGGCTTTGCGCTGTTCGGCGCGAGTGGGCCGGTTCATCACGGATTCCCCCGGTTTCGAGTGTTTCCTTACGGGGCAAGTGTTCCGCGATCCGCTCCCGGGCACCTCCCGCCTCGGGAGGGTTCGAATACGCCGCAGGTCGCAGCCTTCCCTTAAGGGAGGGGCAGACCGGACTCTATGACCGACGCGAGCCAGAACTCCGTCTCCCCGAACGAACGGGCCGAGGCGAGGTTGGCCGCGGTCAGCAGCAGCATCAGCACGAGCGAGAAGATCCATTGCGGTACAACGGGAATCCAGGTACAAGTACAGCCAGCCGACGGTGAAACCCGCTCAGCCGTCGAGCGAGGTCCGCGCGTACTCCATGAAGGAACCCTGTGACGGCGCGGCCGTCGCCATTTCGCCGAGCATCCGCATCACCAGCACGACGATCAAGCCGCCGATGGCGTAGGAGAGGACGGCGGCTCGCGCCGATGATGCCGCCGAGCGCGATCATCCGGACGTGGCGTTGCCGCAGGTCCGCCCGCTCGGTGGTCCGGTCCGGAGTGGTTTTGCGCCCATTCGCGGTCACCTCCTGACACCATGGCGGTGAATCGCGGAATTTTCGCACCGCAAGGACCGGAGGAAAAGTGTTTGCGCAACCCCCGGTGAACAGGCCGATGCGGGCTCTGCGAACCTAGGCACCTCCACCGCGCGTTCCGAGGAGCACTTCGATGCCGCACGCCGTCCTCCGGTTACTGCCTGCCGTCGCCCTGGCCGCCGTGCTGGCCGGCTGCTCGGACGGGGCACCCCAGTCGCAGACGGCGCCTCCCGGGTCGTCACCGCCGGCGCAGCAGGCCGCCGTTCCGTTCAACGACGCCGACGTCGCGTTCGCGCGGCAGGCCCTCGCGCATCACCAGCAGGGTGTGGATCTGGCTTCCCTGGCGGAAACCCGCGCCGAGAACGCCCAGCTGAAGGCCCTCGCCAAGCGGGTCATCGACACACACGAACCGGAGATCGCGCGGCTGTCGGCGCTCATCGAGTCCTGGGGCCAGCCGGCGCCGGACGACCCGAACCTCGAACACGTCCAGCGCGACGGCTACCTCGGCCCTGACGACATGGCGGAACTGGCCGGACTGTCCGGAAAGGACTTCGACCGCAAGTTCGTCTCGCGGTTGCAGAAGCAGCGCGAGGCGGGCGTCCGCATCGCCGACGCCGAAACCCGGCACGGCCGCAACCCCGACGCCCGCGACCTCGCCGCGACGACGTCGCGTTCGCAACAGCAGGAGATCAGCGACCTACGGGGCTTCCAGCAAGGTTGAGTCCGTCTGGACCACGTGGGAATTCAGCTGGACGATGTACGCGCCGGTCAGCAGCACCACCGCGCCCGCGGCTTGGATCCAGCTGAGCGCCTCACCCAGCAGCAGCCAGGCCGCCGTGGCGGCGACCAGCGGCTCCACCAGCCCCACGACGCTCGCCACCGACGCCGGAAGATGGCGCAGCGCGGTCATACCGGTCGCGTAGGCCAGCACGGTCGCGATCAGCACCAGCGCGATCAGCAGCGACCACACCGGCGGCCGCCACGGTCCGAACGAGGTCGGCGCGGCGAGGACTTCCCACGGAATCGTCCACGGTGGCGCGACCGCGCAGACGAGGACCGCGCCGATCGTCATCCCCCAGGTCACCATGCCGAGCGGATCCCGGTTCGCGACGCCGCGCTCCCCGAGCAGGAAGTACCCCGCCGAACAGAACGCCGCGCCGAGCCCGGCGAGCAACCCGAGGACGTCCAGGGTGAGGCCCTCCCAGACCTGCGCGACCAGGACTAACCCGGTCATCGCCAGCGCGATCCCCGCCCACATCGCCCTCGGCAACCGCACCCGCCGCACGAACCGGACCCACAGCGCGATCAGCACCGGCGAGGTGAACTCGAGCAGAATCGCGATCCCGACCGGGATCCGGCCCGCCGCGAGGAAGTACATGAGCTGCACGCCCGCCACGCCGAGCGAGCCGTACGCCAGCAGCAGCGGCCACTCGTGTTTCGCCACTTTGAGCAGTCTCGGCCGGAACACCGCGACCAGCGCGAGCAGCACGATCGCCGACAGCCCGATCCGGATCGCCGCGACCTGCTCCGGCGACAGCCCCGCCCGCATCGCCGGTTTGCCCAGCACGCCCGACGTCCCGAAGAAGAGCGCGGCGAGCAGGATGAGCACGATGCCCCGGCCGCGGCGCGCGACGTGCCGGGAGGGGGCGGCGAGTTCGGCGGTCACGGCCGGAGGGTAGAGGCCAGGTGGTGGCGGCGCCAGCCGTTTTCCCACCGGCTGGGTCGCGCCGGCCTGCACCCGATGGGGCATCGGGCGCACTCAGCGCACCCCATGCCACATCGGGGTCAGGCCGAAGAGCGACGTGCTGTTCCGATGGCCGTCCATCGTGGACTGCGACGTCAGAAGGAGGTGCCGCCGTCGGCCCAGTCGGTTTGGTCGAAGTCTGCATCGTCGACGGGAGCGCGGCGGGGCTTGCGGGCCGGAGCGGGTTCGGGTTCCGGCTCCGGGGGAGCGGCGGCAGGTGCCTCGGGAGCTTGCGGTTCGGGAGTGCCGTTCGGCCAGACGCAGGGGGAGGTCGCACCGACATAGAACTTGCCGAGATCGTTCGCCTTGAGCGACATGTCGAAGGCATCGCCGGTGTTGCGCGCGAAGAGGTATTGAATTGTCGGCCGCGAGTCGGTCAAAACCTCGAAGTCGTGCGATTCCCACCATTTGCTGATCGCCACGAAGTGCTCGGGGAACCGCGCGGAGTCCAGTCCGACGACCTCATAAGTAGCGGAGATCTCGAAACGGCCCTGCGGGCCCTTGTCGGTGGGGTCGGTGCACTCCGAACGGTTCCGCGTGAACAACTTCAACTCGGCGGGGGCAGGCAAGGCCGCGAACGCGCCCTGAATGTAGTTCTCGACCTTGTCGTAAGCCTGCTGCTCGGTGATCGTCGATTTCATTTCGCTCCCACCTCCAGGGGAACAAGCCGCCGAAAGTATCAGCAGGACGAGGATGGCCGGAAGAGCCCGGTTGTTCATGTCGTCGGCAATCCGGCGATGATCTGGCCGAGGTTGGTCAACGAAGGGTTGTTGTCTTCCCAGTATTCGCTGTGCGCTTCCTGGCTGTACCCGCCGAACCCGTCCGTTCCCGGCGCCGAGGTGAACACCTGCCCGCCGAAGTCCGCGTCGGTCGGGTCCTGCCCGAGCACCAGGTCGTACCCGGCGACCTCGAGGTTCGCCAGAGCGATCATGTCGTGTTCGGCCACCGTCGCGTGCACATGCTTGCCGACGTCGCCCTGGCCCACCCCATCGAGGTGCAGTTCGCTCACGTCGTGCGCGCCGACACCCGGGCTCGCCACGAAGACGAGTTCGTCCGCGGCGAGGCCGCCGTCGCGGGCGGCGTGGCCGACGACCGTCGTGCCGTAGCTGTGGCCCAGCACCGTGTTGTGCGACGGCGGCCCTTGACGCGTTTCCCTCAGCCCGTCCTGGAATCCGGCGAGCGCGGCTTTACCGCCATCGGCGTACTTCTCGCTCGCGGCGTCGGTGAGCCCGTCCGGGGCGTCGTAGCCGAGCCAGGTGATCACCGCGGTCGACGGGGAGCCCGCGGTCGTCGCGGTGGCCCACATCTTGTCGGAGCGGTTCAGGTCGCCGCCGATCTTCGCCAGTTCCGACCCGGTCCCCGGCACGTACGTCGCCACGTTCGCCGCCACGTTCGCCGCCGTGTCCGGGTTCCCGGCGGACACGATCGCCTTCCCGTCGCCGCCGGTGTCCAGCCCCAGCAGGAACGCCCGCGGTTCCGGCTGGTCCAGCCGCCGCGCGATGGCTTCCAGGCCTTTCACCTTCGGATCGCTTTGGAACCGCGCGATTTCACTGGCGAGGACGGCACGGTTGGCGGCGTCGCGGTCGGTGGCCGGGATACCGTCGAGATTGCGATGAGACCCGGATTTCCTTGCAGCACAGCGACTTTCGCCGTATCCGACAGGCTGTCCCACCAGGACTTGTTGTCGCCGGGGGAGCCGTTCTCCGGCGGCCCGATGATCGACAGGCCACTTTGCGCGGCGCCGGCGTCCGCGGCTTGGGCGAGGGTGCCGACTCCCTGTTCGGTGTTCTCCCCGCGAAGGGCCCGCCGCAGGATGGCGGCGAAATCGGCGTCGACGTCGGTGGCGCGGCGCAGGATCTGCTCGATCCGGTCGGCGAGTTCCGCCATCACCCGCGGCTCCGAAGGCCCACCGGAAGAAGTGATCTCCCCACCGGCGCCGATGGTCAGGCCGTTCCGGGAAGCGAGTTCGTCGGTCTCCCGCACGAACGCGACGATCCGGTCCAGCGCGATCTGCACCTCGTGCGCGCCCCGCCGGACCGCGGCCGCTTCGACCACCAGTTGTTCCAGGGTGGAAGTCAGCGATTCGGCCCGCGTCGACGCGGCGGTGGCGGCCTCGCCGGTCCAGCCGGGGAACCGCGCCATGGACTCGACGTCGTCGTTCACGGCGATGATCCGGGTGCAGCCGTCGCCGAGCGCGTCGGCGACAGCGCCGATCGCGGCCGGATCCCATCGGCGCACGTCGCCCCAGGCGAGCATCAGACGGGGAGTTCCCGGGACGCCGCCAGCTCGTTCGAGCGGTAACGGACGGCGGCTTCGTCGAGTTGCGCGGCGTACTCCGAGGCGTTCGCCGCCCAGCCGGGCACCGCGCGGCCCCAGGCGTCCGCGAGCAGTCGCGCCGCTTCGCCGGACACACCGCCTGGCAGGACTGCCGCCACATCGGCGAGTGTGGCCGCGAGGTTCACCTGCCCGACGTCGCCCGAAGCCCGTTCCGCCGCGTTCGACGCGGCGCCGATCGCTTCCAGGACCACCTCGTACCCGCCGGTCATCCCGCTTCCTCCCCGTAGCGTGACGTTGTGTGACCACCCTACGACGCGGGAGACGGGCGAGCGGTTCCCTTCACCCGTCCTTGAGGAGGCCGTCGGCGATATAGCGCGAGACGGTGGCGAGCCGTCGCCCCTGGAGGCGAAGGGCGTCCAGGGCGAGGTCGTCGGGTTCGGCCGACTTGCGCGAGACGAACGAGCCGCCGTACGGATTGCCCGATTCGAGCAGCCGCGGGTCGGTGTAGCCGAGCGGCAGGACGATGGCGCCCCAGTGGTAGAAGATGTTGTTCGTCGCCAGCACCGTCGCTTCGAGCCCGCCGTGCGCGGTGGACGCGGTGGTGAACGACGTCGCGACCTTGTTCGCCAGCTTTCCCTTGGCCCACAGGCCGCCGGTACTGTCCAAAAAGGACTTCAGCTGGGCGGCGGGGCCACCGAACCGGGTCGGGCTCCCGGCCGCGAAACCGTCGGCCCACTCCAGGTCTTCCAGTGTCGCGAGGGCATGGTGCGGACCGGCGTCCATCCAGGCCTGCCAGCGCGGATTGCTCGCCACCGCATCGGGCGGGGCCGTTTCGGGAACCGTGCGGACACGGACTTCGGCGTCGGTTTCACGGGCGCCGCCTGCCAGCGCCGACGCCAGTTTCGCGGTGTTGCCGGTCGCGCTGTAGTAGACGACGAGGATGCGGGTGCTCACGTCCGCCGACCTTAGGCGAGGGTGAGCACCCGTCCCAGGATCCGGAACTCAGTACTTCTTCCAGGGGCTGACGGTGTCGGTCGGCCGCGTCGGGTCGTGGAACTGCGGCTTGTCCAGCTCGCCGCGGCGCAGCGGCACCAGGCCGTCGGTGATCGCCTGCATGATCTCGGCGTGCGCGCGGACACCGGCGCCCGGCCGCTCCGGCTCGACCTCCGAGAGGTCCACCGGATCGCCGAAGTGCACCTGGAAGCGGGGACGGCGCATCGGCGCGCTCAGCCCGGACTTCGCCAGCGGCACCAGGTCGGCGGGGCCGTTGATGGTCTCCGTCCCCCAGTAGACGGCTTCGTGCGCGCCCCACTGGCTGATCGGGATCACCGGTACCCCGGCAGCCAGCGCGAGCCGGGCGGCGCCGGTCTTGCCGCGTTCGGGCCACAGGCCGGGATCGTGGCTGATCCGGCCCTCGGGGTAGACGATGAGCGGGTCATGGGTGGTGCGCAGGGCCTCGGTCGCGTCGGCGAACTGGCCGATGGCCGTCGACGCCTGCTTGCGGTCGACCCGCAGGTGGCCGCTGACCCGCAGCGCCGGGCCGATGACCGGCGCGTCGAGGATGCCGCCCGCCAGCATGAACCGCGGGTTGATGCCGATCCGTTTGCAGGCCGCCATCAGCACGAACGCGTCGAACACGCCGATGTGGTTGGCCGTCATGAGCAAGGGTTTCCGGCGCAGGGCCGCCGGGACACCGCCGGTGACGGTGAGTTTGCCGACGAAATTGACCAGCCCCCGGTCGATGTTCAGCATCGTGCGCCAGATCGCTGGGGCGCGGCGAGCCGAATTCTCATCCTGATGCAGCGCGAACATGGGGCAGAGCATGTCATGAACCGCGTTTCACCCGGATGGCCGCTCAAGCTGTGACCTGAGACGAATGTTCCGACTGTGCTCCGAGTGGCACCCGGGGCCGGCGGGTCGAGACGGTTACCGTGGAGACATGGCTAGCGGGTCGACGACCAGGAAACGGAGTACGGCGCGAAGCGGCGGCAGCAAGGGGCCGGCGCGAAAGCCGCGTACCCCGGCGAAGCCCAGGACAACGGCGGCGAGGAAGCCCGCTCCACGGCGCCCGGCGCCGAGGAAGAAGTCTTCCGGCACGTTCGCCAAGGGCGTGCGCGGCACCTGGAACCTGCTCGCGAAGGGGCTCGGCACGCTCGCGAGGACGGTCGGCCGCAGCCGCGAGCTCGAACCCGAACACCGCCGCGACGGTCTCGCACTCGGCTTGATCGCGCTGGCGCTGGTGATCGCGTTCGGCGTCTGGTGGCGGGCCGCGGGCCCCGTCGGCGGCTGGGTGGAGGTCGGCACCCGCTCGGTGCTGGGGGCCGGGGCGGTGACGCTGCCGCTGGTCCTGGTCGTGGCGGCCGTCGCGCTGATGCGGTCGGAACCGGTGCCGGAAGCCCGGCCGCGGATGGTCATCGGCACCCTCCTGGTCATCTTGTCCGTGCTCGGCCTGCTGCACATCTTCACCGCGCTGCCCCAGACCAACGACGCGCGGATGTACGCCGGTGGGGTGATAGGCGCGTTCTCCGGCGGCCTGCTGACCATGGGCGTCACCACCTGGGTCGCCGTACCGCTGCTGGTGCTGGTGCTGCTGTTCGGCACGCTCGTGTTCACCGGGACCCCGGTCAGGGAGATCCCGCACCGGCTGCGCAACTGGGGCCTCGACCCCGAAGAGATCGAAGAGGCCGAGGCCGAGCGCAAGGCCATCCACGACGAACGCGAAGCCGTCACCGAGGCCGACCCGAAGTCGGTCCGTCTCCGGAAACCGTCGCGGCGCCGCCAGGGCGCCGGCGACAACGCGGCGGAGCAGCTCGACATCGAAGCCGCGCTGGCCGAAGCGCCGACGCCACTGCGCCCGCCGAAGCCCGCTCCGCAGAGTTCATCCAAAAAAGCTGTCGAAGAAAAGAAGCCGAAGAAGGCCGAGCCGCCCATGGCGGTCACCCGGACCGTCGAAGGCGACTACAAGCTCCCGCCGCCGGATCTGCTGAAGCTCGGCGACGCGCCGAAGTCCCGCAGCAAGGCCAACGACGCCATGATCGAGGCGATCACCGGCGTACTGGACCAGTTCAACGTCGACGCGCAGGTCACCGGCTTCACGCGGGGCCCGACCGTCACCCGGTACGAGGTCGAACTCGGCCCCGGCGTGAAGGTCGAGAAGATCACCGCGCTGACCAAGAACATCGCCTACGCGGTGGCGACCGACAATGTCCGGCTGCTGGCGCCGATCCCCGGCAAGTCCGCGGTCGGTATCGAGGTCCCGAACTCCGACCGCGAGATGGTGCGCCTCGGCGACGTGCTGCGCGCGCCGTCGACGGTCAAGGACAACCACCCGATGGTCATCGGGCTCGGCAAAGACATCGAGGGCCACTTCGTCACCGCGAACCTGACGAAGATGCCGCACCTGCTGGTGGCGGGGTCCACCGGTTCCGGTAAGTCGAGCTTCGTGAACTCGATGCTGGTGTCGCTGCTCGCACGGGCGACGCCGGACGAGTGCCGGATGATCCTGATCGACCCGAAGATGGTCGAACTGACCCCGTACGAGGGCATCCCGCACCTGATCACGCCCATCATCACCCAGCCGAAGAAGGCCGCCGCCGCGTTGGCCTGGCTGGTGGAGGAGATGGAGCAGCGGTATCAGGACATGCAGGTCAACAAGGTCCGGCACATCGACGACTACAACAAAAAGGTGCGCTCGGGCGAGATCACCGCGCCGCCCGGCAGCGAGCGCGTGTACGCGCCGTATCCGTACATCATGGCGATCGTCGACGAGCTCGCCGACCTGATGATGACCGCGCCACGCGACGTCGAGGACGCGATCGTCCGGATCACCCAGAAGGCGCGTGCCGCCGGTATCCACCTGGTCCTGGCGACCCAGCGCCCGTCCGTCGATGTCGTGACCGGCCTGATCAAGACCAACGTGCCCTCGCGGCTGGCGTTCGCGACCTCCTCGCTCACCGACTCGCGGGTCATCCTCGACCAGCCGGGCGCGGAAAAACTCATCGGTATGGGTGACGCGCTGTACCTGCCGATGGGTGCCGGGAAGCCGGTCCGCATCCAGGGCGCCTTCGTCGGCGACGAAGAGATCGCGTCCGTCGTCAACTTCGCGAAGGAGCAGGCGCAGCCGGACTACCAGGACGGCGTCACCGCGGCGAAGGCCGGCGAGAAGAAGGAGATCGACTCCGACATCGGCGACGACCTCGACGTCCTCCTCCAGGCCGCCGAGCTGATCGTCACCTCGCAGTTCGGCTCGACGTCGATGCTGCAGCGGAAGCTGCGCGTCGGGTTCGCCAAGGCCGGACGCCTGATGGACCTGCTGGAAAGCCGCGGCGTCGTCGGGCCTTCGGAGGGCTCGAAGGCGCGGGACGTGCTGATCAAGCCGGAGGAACTGGAGTCGGTGCTGTTCATGATCCGCGGCGGCGGGGACGGGGGAGGCGGAGACGCCTCCGACGACGACTGATCCGGCCTTGGATGAAACTCTGCCAGGGAGGTGGTCAGGATGCTGCGCGGCTTCCGGTTGGTCACCATCATTTGTTCCGCGACGAACAGGAAATGCTCCTGAAGCCCGCCATGCCGGGCGACGAGCGCGCCGCCGTCCGGTGGCGGCGATCTAGGGAGCGAACGCCTCCGGCAAGTCGAACTTGCTCAACGGGCTCGTGTACATGGCCGCTGCGGTGGTCGGGTTGAGGGTCGTCGGCTCTGGCAGGGGTGTCTTCCGGCTCGATCCCGAGGCAGCGACTCGGCCGACGACGTTCGTGGTCCGACTATCGGCCGAAGGGCCGCGGTACACCTATGGCTTCAGCGTCGACGCCGACGGAATCGACGAGGAGCGGTTGTACTCCTACCCCGAAAAGCGACGGCGAGTCTTGTTCGACGGAGTCGGCGTGACCTCAAGTTCTGGCTGCTGCTGCATTCCGAGGCGTGCTCGGCGCTGCTGACATGGTACGGCGACGGGGCCAAACGCCTGCGCAAGCACGTTCCGGGAGTCAGCAAGTCGGCGTTGCGGTTCGCGGACTACGAGAGCGGATCGGATCCGCGGTCCTGCGCGCGAGGAAGCCCGACAAGATCAACTGAAGGGCCGATGCAACGGACCGCGGGCTCCGTTACGTCCAGAACTCGTGGACACCAAGAAGCTGCTCGTCGTCCTCTGCGCCCTGGCCGGTCTCGCCTGCGGGTCCGGCAGCTCCGCCGCGCGCGAACAACCCGCCGCGACCCAGCCGTCGACGACCCAGCCCGCGCCGGTGCAGCAGCCTCAACCCACCACGAAGCAACCCCAGAGCACCGTGGAGCTGGGAGAGACCGTCGTCCTCAATGTCGGTGACACGACCGAGGTCGCGTCGAAGGACGTCAGTGTCCGCTTCACCCGGCTGGTGTCCGATTCCCGCTGCGGCGCGGGCATGGTCTGCGTTTGGGAAGGAGAGGCCGTGGTCGAGCTGACCCTGGCCGAACCCGGACGCGGTGAGCGGACGACAGCGGAGGTCGCCTCCACCGGACGGGGCGGCAGGCAGTCCGTCGAGTTCGCCGCCTGCCGGGTGGACCTGGTCGCCGTGAGTTCGGGGGGCGACCAGGTCACCCTGCGGGTGTCCAAGGCTTAGAGCGTGTTGCCCCAGCCGTCGAGATACGCGATTTCCGACAGCGGCACGCGCGACGCGGGCTTGAAGTCCGGCACCGTCGTGTAGGCGACCGGCACCAGCCCGATCTGCGTGACATCGGAGGGGATGCCGAGGATCTCGGCCGCTTCCGCCTCGTGGGTCAGGTGATACGTCGTGAGCGTGGAGCCGAGGCCGCGCGACCGCAGCGCCAGCTGGAAGTTCCACACCGCCGGGAAGATGCCGCCGTAGAACGCGGCGTCGGTCGCGTTGTCGCCGCTCGGCCTGCCGGTCAGGCACGGGATGACGTACACCGGCACCCGGTCGATCACGTCGATCAAGTGCTGCCCCGAGGCGAACGCCCTCGCCACGGACGGCTCGGTGATCGCTTGACCCAGCGCGGCGGCGTTCGCCTCCAGGTAGGCGTTCCCGGCTCGCCGGAACAGCTCCGCGAGCTTGTCCTTCACCCCCTGGTCGCGGACGACGAGCCAGCGCCAGGCCTGCTGGTTGCCCGGCGTGGGTGCCTGCAACGCGAGCCGCAGGCATTCGTCGAGCACCTCCGGTTCGACCGGCCGGTCCAGGTCGAGTTTGCGGCGGACCGACCGCGTCGTGCTGAGCAGGTGGTCGGTGACCGAGGTGTCCATACCTTGCCTTTCAGTGATGCGCCGCCAGGAAGCGGTCGATCAGCTCGCTGATCGGTTCGACGTCCTCCTCCAGCGCGAAATGCCCGGTATCGAAGAAGTGAACCTCCGCCGAGGGGACATCATTCCGGAATGCTTCGGCTCCCGCCGGGACGAAGAACCGGTCGTTGCGCCCCCACACCGCGAGTACCGGCGGCTGTGCTTCCCGCAGCCATGCCTGGAACTTCGGGTACACGGGCGGGTTGTTCCGGTAGTCCCACAACAGGTCCTGCATCGCCTCCGTCCTACCGGGACGGTCGAGGAAGTACCGGTCCAGCAGGTAGCTCGACGGATCGATGGTCTCCGGATCGCGCGCGCCTTCGGTGTACTGCCACTTGATCTGTTCCAGCCCGAGGATCTCCGCGAAGCCGCGCTTCGCCTCGGCCTCGTCGGTCAGCTTCGCGAAGTCCGGCATCGCGGGCCCGAGTCCTTCGACGTAGGCGTTGCCGTTCTGCGTGATCAGCGCCGTGACCTGCGAAGGGCGTGCGACAGCCAGCCGCAGGCCCGCCGGAGCACCGAAATCGAAAACGTAGAGCGCGTACCGGCGCAGCCCCAGCGCTTCGACGAAGTCGCCGAGTACCTCCGCGAGCCGGTCGAAGGTGAACGGGAAGCCTTCGGGGGTCACGGTCTGCCCGAACCCGGGCAGGTCCGGCGCGACGAGCCGCCATCTCCCGGCGAGCCGTCGCATCAGCCCCGCGAACTGGTGCGACGAGGTGGGGAAACCGTGCAGCAACAGCAGGACGGGCGCGTCGGGATTGCCGGCCTCCCGGTAGAAGACCTCGACGTCGCCGAGCTGGACTGAACGGTGCCGGATGGCCGCCATGAGCGCTCCCTAATGGTTAGAACTGCCTTGAACCATTAGTACCTGATAGTGTCAAGGCATGCTCGATCTCGACTCGCTTCCCGGTGACGATCTCGCGGTGAACCTCGCGGACACCGTCCTGCTGGCCGCCTCGCCGTCGATCGACCTGCTCGACGACGGTCACGACTGGTTCTGGGCGACGCAGGCGTCCCGGCTGCCTAAAGGCGCTCGGCCGCCGTCGGCCGAGCAAACGCGGCGGTTGCGGTCAGCGGTGCGAGAGGTGCTGGAGGCGGCCGTGGCCGCGCGGGAGCCCGAGGCGTGGGCGGTCGAGCGGGTCAACGCGGCCGCGGCCGCTGTCCCGGTCAGCCCACGGCTCACCGCCCGAGGGGCCGAGACGACCTGGCACAGCGAGGACGGTGGTGAGATCGCTCTCGCGGCTGCCGCGGTGGCCGCGATCGACCTCGTTTCGGGGCCGCGCGCGAACCTGCTCAAGCGCTGCGGTGCGCACGACTGCTCGATGCTGTTCGTGGCGGCCAACAGCAGGCGGGTCTGGTGCACGCCGTCGCTGTGCGGCAACCGGGTCCGGGTCGCCCGTCACGCGAAGAAGGAAAATTGAGTCCTCACCGGTCGTGATGGCGGTTACCTGCTGTCGGCGGTCACGCGTGACTGGATGGACGACACGCGTAACTGGGTGGCTCCCGGCGAGTGTTCCGGGGTCCCCCTTCGGCTACAGCTCCAGCAGCATCCGGCTGTTCCCCAAGGTGTTGGGCTTCACGTACGGCAGGTCGAGGAACTCCGCGACACCCGGATCCGCCGAGCGCCGCATTTCCTCGTAGACCTCTTGCGTCACCGGTGTCCCGTCGATCTCGACGAAGCCGTGGCCCGCGAAGAAACGAGTCTCGAAGGTCAGCACGAACAGCCGTTTCAGCCCGATCTCGCGGGCGAAGTCGATCAACTGCTCCACCAGCGCGTGTCCGATGCCGTGACCCCGGGCCTTCTTGTCGACCGCGATGGTGCGCAGCTCGCCGATGTCCTCCCACAGCACGTGGAGGGCGCCACAGCCGAGTACGTCGTCACCGTCTTCGACCACCCAGAACTCCTGGACGCTCTCGTAGAGGGTGACGAGCTCCTTCTCCAGCAGCACCGTCCCCGCGTCGGAGTCGACCAGCGCCTTGATCTTGCGGACGTCCGCGATCCGCGCTCGGCGGACGCTCGGATGGCGGCGAAGGAGAGGGTCTGAGGGCACGTCCACCATTAAGCCATCCGCGAGGCGCCGCCCGGCCGAGGGCTCGCCCGAGCGAGCGATCGCCGACCCCGAGAGCAGGCCAGCTACCCTAAGGCACGTGCCTTCTCCCACCACTGATCCTGTCGCCACCCGCCGCGTGTCCTTGCTGACCCTCGGTTGCGCCCGCAACGAGGTCGATTCCGAGGAACTCGCCGGACGGCTGGCGGCGGGCGGCTGGGAGCTCGCCGCCGAGCCCGAGGACTCCGACGTCGTGGTGGTCAACACCTGCGGCTTCGTCGAGTCCGCCAAGAAGGATTCGGTCGACACCCTGCTCGCCGCGGCCGACACCGGCAAGAAGGTCGTCGCCGTCGGCTGCATGGCCGAGCGCTACGGCAACGAGCTGGCCGAGAACCTGCCCGAGGCCGACGCGGTCCTGGGGTTCGACCACTACGCCGACCTCTCCGACCGTCTCGACGACGTCGTGGCGGGCCGCAAGGTCGAGTCCCACACCCCCTCCGACCGTCGCAAGCTGCTGCCGATCAGCCCGGTCCAGCGCCCGACGGCCGCCGAGACGGTCGAGGTGCCGGGGCACGCGCAGCGTGGCTGGGGGCCGCGGGTGCTGCGGACCCGGCTCGACACCTCCCCGGTGGCCGCGCTGAAGATCGCGTCCGGCTGCGACCGCCGCTGCTCGTTCTGCGCGATCCCGTCGTTCCGGGGTTCCTTCGTGTCCCGGCAGCCGGACGAGATCGTCGCCGAGGCGATGTGGCTCGCGGAGAACGGCGTCAAGGAGGTCTTCCTCGTCTCGGAGAACTCCACCTCCTACGGCAAGGACTTCGGCCGTGACGGCGCCCGCGCGCTGGAACTGCTGGTCCCGCGCCTGGCCGCGGTGCCCGGTATCGAGCGGGTCCGCGTCTCCTACCTCCAGCCCGCCGAGACGCGCCCCGGCCTGGTCAAGGCCATCGCGACCACGCCGGGTGTCGCCGACTACTTCGACCTGTCCTTCCAGCACTCCAGCGAGACCGTGCTACGCCGCATGCGCCGCTTCGGCTCCACGGACTCGTTCCTCGCGCTGTGCGACCAGATCCGCGAGTACTCGCCCAACGCGGGCATCCGCACCAACGTCATCGTCGGGTTCCCCGGCGAGACCGAAGCGGACGTCGCCGAGCTGGAGCGCTTCCTGACCGGCGCGCGGCTCGACGCGGTGGGTGTCTTCGGTTACTCGGACGAGGACGGCACCGAGGCCGAGACCTTCGAGGGCAAACTCGACGAGACCGTGGTGGCCGAGCGGGTCTCGCGGATCTCCGCGCTGGTCGAGGAACTGACGTCGCAGCGGGCCGAGGACCGCATCGGTGACTTCGTCGACGTGCTGATCGAGCAGGCCGAGGACGGCGAGGACCCGATCGGCCGCGCCGCGCACCAGGCGCCCGAGGTCGACGGCGAATGCGTGCTGATCGAGACGGACGGCCTGCCCTCGCCGGCGGTCGGTGACTTCGTGCGCTGCGAGGTCGTGGACTCCGAGGGTGTCGATCTGATCGTGCGGCCCGCGCCGCTCGAGGCCGACCGGTGAATGCCGCCCCGAGCGACGCCGGGGCGGGCGAGGGGACCGGCGGTGAGCACGCCAGGGTCCCCGAGGCCACCCCGGTCCCGACACTGAACCTGGCGAATCTGCTCACGATGTCGCGGCTGGTGCTGGTGCCGCTGTTCGTGGCGGCGCTGTTCACCGGCGACGGGATGGACACGTTCTGGCGCGCGATCGCCACCGCGCTGTTCGCGATCGCGTCCTTCACCGACCAGGTCGACGGCTGGGTCGCGCGCAAGTACGGGCTGATCACCGACTTCGGCAAGATCGCCGACCCGATCGCGGACAAGGCGCTGATCGGCGCCGCGCTGATCGGGCTGAGCGTGCTCGGCGAATTGGGCTGGTGGGTCACCATCGTCATCGCGATCCGCGAGATCGGCGTGACGCTGCTGCGGTTTTGGGTGATCCGGCACGGCGTCATCCCGGCCAGCCGCGGCGGCAAGGCCAAGACACTCGCGCAGATCGCGGCCATCACCGCGTACCTCCTGCCCCTGCCCGCGGCGGCCGAGCCGGTGCGGTGGGTGCTGATGGGGCTCGCGCTCGTGCTGACCGTCGTGACCGGGCTCGACTACGTCGTGCGCGCGGTACGGCTGCGCGCGGCCGGAAGGCGCGCCGCGGGGGCATGAAAGTTGAGACCTTGATCACTCACCTGATCGAGCGAGGGGAGACGGTGGCGACGGCCGAGTCGCTGACCGCCGGACTGGTCTGCGCGACGCTGACCGAGATCCCCGGATCGAGTGCCGCCGTCCGGGGCGGGCTGATCGTCTACGCGACCGACCTCAAGGCTTCGCTCGCCGGAGTCGACGAAGACCTGCTCGCCGCCCACGGCGCCGTTCATCCCGAGGTCGCGGCTCAGTTGGCCGCCGGCGCCAGGGACCGCTGCGGCGCCACCTGGGGTCTCGGTTTGACCGGTGTCGCGGGTCCCTCGGGGCAGGACGGCGCCGCACCCGGCACCGTCCATGTCGGTCTCGCCGGACCGGGCGTGCTCACCGTCCGTACGCTGGGCTTGAGCGGTGATCGAGCTTCGGTCAGGGCCGGGGCCGTCCGCGGCGCGTTCGCCCTGCTGGGGGAACATCTCGCTTGATCGCCGCGTTCGCCCTTGGCGTATTGCCGTGTCAACACCTGCGCCCGGGGCACCGCACTGGGTAACGTAGGGGACAGTCAGTCCTGGAAGGGAGGCGCGTGATGACCGTGCTGTTGCGCGAGGCGATCGGCGACCGGCTCCGACACGCCCGCACGAACCAGCGTCGAACGCTGCGGGACATCTCCCGCGCCGCCAGGGTGAGCCTCGGCTACCTTTCCGAGGTCGAGCGCGGGCAGAAGGAGGCGTCCAGCGAGCTGCTGGCCTCCATTTGCGAAGCTCTGGAGCTTCCGCTCGGCGAACTCCTGCACAAGGTCGCGGCGGACGTCTCGGCGATCGACAACGTCGAAGTCGCCCCGGTCGAAGAGAAGGTCGAGGCCGGCAAGCGCCGGGCCCCGGAGCGCGAGAGCGCCGAGGCGGGGCTGGAAGGCGGCCGCCTGGTCTCCGAGCTGATCGGCAACGACCTGGCCGACCTGCGGATCTCGCCGCCACCGCGGATGAGCCCCGCGCTGCGGACGACCATCTCCGCACCGAAAATGGTCGCCGCCTAGCGGCTGTGCCGTGAGAAGAGGCCCCAGGCGATCCGCCTGGGGCCTGTTCCGTTTTCCCAGGTCAGTCGTCGAACGTGCCCGTCTGGTAGGAACCACCCTTGGTGTGCGTGATCACGAGCAGCCGGTTGGCGGCGTTGATCATCGCGACCAGGTAGACCAGCGCGGCGACCTGGTCGTCGTCGTAGTGCTCGCGCACCCGCGACCAGGTCTCGTCCGAGACACCCTGGTGCGCGTCGGCGACGCGGCTGCCTTCCTCCGCGAAGGCCAGCGCGGCCCGTTCGGCCTCGGTGAACACGGTCGACTCGCGCCAGGCGGCGACCAGGTTGACGCGGACCGCGGGTTCGCCGGCCGCCGCCAGGTCCTTGGCGTGCGCGTCGACGCAGAACCCGCAGCCGTTGAGCTGGCTGGCCCGCAGCGACACCAATTCCTGGGTGACCTTCGGCAGGGTCGACCCCTTGATGACCAAGCTGACGGCGGCGAACCGCTTGCCGAGTTTGGCGCCGAGCTCGTTGCTGTTCAGATCGAAACGGCTGTCCATGACTTCGTCCTCGTTCATGATCGGTGGTGGAGCGAACGACCACCAGACGCCGCTGACCCGTGCTTTCTGACAGCACGGTCACGTGACGTGAAACACGCCCGAGAGGTGTCAGAAACCGGCGTCCTCCGGTGTCTTGTGCGCGACCACCGTCGAGGGAGACAGGAGCCACCCATGCCCGCCCCGGACCCCGCCACCGAGGCGTTCGTCGCCCACCGGAACCTGCTGTTCACCGTCGCCTACGAGATGCTCGGCTCGGCCGCCGACGCGGAGGACGTCCTCCAGGAAACCTGGCTGCGCTGGTCGGGTGTCGATCTCGGCACCGTGGAGAACCCGCGGGCCTACTTGGTCCGCGTCACCACCCGGCAGGCGCTCGGCAGGCTGCGCACCCTCGGCCGCCGCAAGGAGTCCTATGTCGGTCCTTGGCTGCCCGAACCGCTGCTGACCACGCCCGACGTAGCCGAGGACGTCGAGCTGGCCGACAGCGTTTCGATGGCGATGCTGCTGGTGCTGGAGACCCTCGCGCCGACCGAACGCGCGGTGTTCGTGCTGCGCGAAGTGTTCGACGTGGCCTACGACGAGATCGCCGAAGCCGTCGGCAAGACCCCGGCCGCGGTCCACCAGATCGCCCACCGGGCCAGGGCGCACGTCGCCGCCCGGCGGCCGCGCGGTGCGGCGTCCCCGGCCGAGGCCCGGGACGTGCTCGACGCGTTCCACCGGGCGGTCCGGACGGGAGACCTGCAAGGACTGCTCGACGTCCTCGCACCGGACGTCGTCTTCCTCGGCGACGGCGGCGGAGTGGTGCAGGCCGTGCTGGAACCCGTGGTCGGGGCAGTCCGCGTCGCATCGCTGCTTGCCACGAGCCGCCCGGCCACGGACGGGGCGGCCATCATGCGGACGGCGCAGGTCAACGGCCATCCGGCGCTGATCCTCCGGCTCGGCGGCGAGGTCGACACCGTCGTCGCGGTGCGTGTCGACGACGGCCTGATCACCGGCCTCTACGCCGTGCGCAACCCCGAGAAGCTGTCGCGGATCGAGCGGGCGATCACCCTCCGCCGCTGATTCCGGGCCGCCTGCCCGGGCCGTCTTCACCCAGGGTCACCGGCCGGTGAAGCCCAAAGGTCGTGAACATCACAGTCAGGGGGATCCCTGAATTCCGTCGGGGTCGCCTGGAACGCGGGACGCCGACCTGACACGATGGAACTCAACGCCGGGGTCGGGACGTTGCAACATCACAAGAGGGGACGCCCCACCTCGAGGTAACAGCCCGTGGGATGCGAGAAGGCAGGCGGAGGAGATGGCCAACCCGTTCGTGAAGTTCTGGAAGTACATGATGGCGGCGTTCTCGTCGAAGATCGACGAGCACGCCGACCCTAAGGTACAGATCCAGCAGGCCATCGAGGAGGCGCAGCGCAATCACCAGTCGCTGACCCAGCAGGCCGCCTCGGTGATCGGTAACCAGCGTCAGCTGGAGATGAAGCTGAACCGCCAGCTCGGCGACGTCGAGAAGCTCCAGGCCTCGACCCGCCAGGCGCTGGTGCTCGCCGACGAGGCGCGTGCCAAGGGCGATGAGCAGAAGGCGACCGAGTTCGAGAACGCGGCGGAGAGTTTCGCCGCGCAGCTCGTCACCGCCGAGCAGAGCATCGAGGACCTGAAGACCCTGCACGACCAGTCGCTCCAGGCTGCTGCGCAGGCGAAGAAGGCCGTCGAGCGCAACGCGACCATGTTGCAGCAGAAGCTGGCCGAGCGCACCAAGCTGCTCTCGCAGCTGGAGCAGGCGAAGATGCAGGAGCAGGTCTCCGCTTCGCTGAACCAGATGAGCGAGTTGGCCGCGCCGGGCAACACCCCGTCACTGGAAGACGTTCGCGACAAGATCGAGAAGCGCTACACCACCGCGCTCGGCTCGGCCGAACTCGCACAGAACTCCGTCCAGGGCCGGATGATGGAGGTCCAGGCCTCGACGACGCAGCTCGCCGGACACTCGCGTCTGGAGCAGATCCGCGCCTCCATGAAGGGCGACTCCGTCGCGCAGGTCACCGACGGCAAGACCGCCGCTGCCGCGCCGAAGGCGTCGAGCGGTGCGGACATCCAGCGTGAGATCCAGGCACGGGTTCAGGCCGAACAGGGCAAGAACCCCGCCTGACACACCACCTAGAGCCGGTCCCGCATCCCGCGGGGTGCGGGACCGGTCTCACCGATCAGAGGGGCGAGGGCAATGGGTCAGGGCAGGCGCAAGGACTTCGGGGAGTTCACCGCCAAGCTTGAGAAACACATCGAAAAGCTGCCCGACTACGCCCAGCGCGCGCAGGAGAAACTCCAGCGCTACATCCCGCCCTCCGAGCAGGGTTCCCGGCCGCCGGCATCCACCCCGTCCACCCCGTCCACGCCGTCCCGGCCGCGGCCGGTCATGCCGAAGCTGCCCCCGATGCCGAAGATGTCGCAGCAGCTGACGTCCATGGCCGCGGGGCAGATCCCCGTCGTCGCCGAGGCGAAGGCCAAATGGGCCCGCTGGAACGAGCCCGCCGCCAAACTGGAGAGACAGAAACGCCGCACTTCCCGTGCGATGACGTTCTGGATCCTCCTCACCATCCTCTGTGGACTGCTCGCCGTCGTCGCGGGCACCGGCCTGCTGAGGGCGGGACAGGCCGACGTCCTCCAGGCCATCGCGGGTGGCGCGTTCACCATCGTGTTCGGCACCTTCGGTGTCCGGTCGGGACTGCGGTTGCGGACGCTCAAGCGCACCGTGCTGCCCGCCGCACCCGTCACTCCGCCGCCGCTGCCCCCGGCGCGGTCCGTCGCGCGGGAGCCGATGGAGCGCCTTGTGGAGAGCGAGGCTTCGCTGACGGAGCTGCTTCGCCAGCTTTCGCAGCCGACGTCGCTCGGCACCATGCCGGTGTCGGAAATCGCCGTGGCCGATGCGCGGACCACCGCCGCCGAGGCGGCACAGGCCCTGCGTGGTCTCGCGGGCCGGATCCAGGCCATCGAACGCGGCCGTGACGCCGCCCCCGAGCGCGAACGGGGCGCTCTCGACGCCGCCGTCAAGCAACTGCGCGTGCAGCTCGACGACGGCCTCGACGGCTACGGCGGTCTCGTCGCCGCGGCCGGGCACACCGTCGCCGCGAGTTCGGACGGCATGACGTCGTCCAAGGAATCGCTCTCCGACGCGACCGACAAGCTCGCCGGACTGGCCATGGCGCTGCGCGAGCTTTCCTGAGGTGCGAGTCCGGCCACGCCGCTGATCCGGCTACCTTCCCTTCCGGGTGCCGCGAAAGCCACTCTCGCGATGTCTGACGTCCCCAAAGTGGCTTTCGCGACACGGCCGCTGGGTATACGGACCGCCTAACCCGAGTCGCCACTCACGATCCCGGAGACGACGCAGTCTCGGTGAGAGAGTGGACCTGAGCAGGCGCTTTCCTGGACAATCGTCCCATTCGTCGTCGCTAATACTCCATTGCGTAACGACTTGCTCACTGTGTGGTACCGAAACGCTCGCGTGACCCGAAACCGCTGGTGACGGCCACCCCCGGTGCCTAACGTTTCTCTCATGCACGCAGTGCTCCTCCCAGCTCGGGCCTGAACCCAGCCCGCGTGAGCGGGCGTTCCAGGGTGGCGGACCGGACACAGTGGATCTCGCGCAGTGGTCTTTCTCGTCCCCACCGAGGAAAGGACGCCCAGTGACGACGCTCCCCCCGGAACCAGAGCCGATCCCCACCCCGCCGCCCAGCTCTTCTCAGCGCGTCATC
Source organism: Amycolatopsis coloradensis (assembly GCF_001953865.1). Classification (GTDB taxonomy): domain Bacteria; phylum Actinomycetota; class Actinomycetes; order Mycobacteriales; family Pseudonocardiaceae; genus Amycolatopsis; species Amycolatopsis coloradensis. The sequence continues at coordinate 229,666 of NZ_MQUQ01000001.1, read as the reverse complement.
GCGGCCTACGACCGGATCACCGAGGTCGACCGCCCCGACGTCTGGATCATGCTCCGCCCACTGGAAGACGCCCTCGTGGACGCGAAGGCGGTCGATGAACGCGTGCGCGCCGGGACGGACCTCCCGCTCGCCGGGACCCTGGTGGCGGTCGCCGACGTCATGGACGTCGCCGGTCTTCCTTCGGCGGGGGAGGACGTCTGCTGCGCCGGCGCCCCCGCGGTATCCCGGCTGACCGCCGCCGGAGCGGTGGTGGTCGGCAAGACCAACTGCGACCGGTTCGGCAGCGACCTCGAGCACACCCACAGCCCGTACGGTGCCGTGAGCGCCGCCCTGAACACCGCCAGGGTCTCCGGGAGCGCGAGCAGCGGCGGGGCCGTCGCCGTCGCGCTCGGCCTGGTCGATCTGGCGGTCGGCACGGACACGGCGGGGGCGGGCCGGGTGCCCGCCTCGCTCAACGGGATCGTCGGCCTCAAGCCGACATTGGGCCTCGTGCCCAAGACCGGTGCCGCGCCCTGCGGCGGGATCGCGCTGTTCGCGCGCAGCCTCACCCTGGGCCAGCGCGCGCTCGGACTGATGACCGGCCCTGACGGGAACGACCCGTTCGCGCGGGACTGGCCGCCCGACGTCCGGCTCTCCGCGGGGGATCGGCCGCGGGTGGCGATCCCGGGCGCCGAAACCCTCACCGCGCTCTCCTTGCGGTCCAGGTCCGCTTTCCTCGGCGCGGTTTCGGCGCTGCGGGCGTCCGGGGCCGTCGTGGAGACGGTGGAGGTTTCGGCGCTCCTGGCGGTCGGCGAGCTGATCCACGACGACGGCTTCACCGCCGATCGGCAGCGGGTCGCCGAGGCCGGGATGCTCGCGCTCCGGACACTGTCCGAGTACGACGCCCTGGTCCTCCCGACCGTCGCGGACCATCCCGAGGTCGCCGAGGCGCTGTCCGATCCGGACGGCGTCGCGAACCGGCTGGAGCGGTTCACGGCGTTCGTCAACCTGCTCGACCTCGCCGCGGTCACGGTGCCGTCGTCCCCGTCGGATCTCGGGCCGTACGGGGTGTCGGTGGTGGTGCGGCCGTTCGACGACCAGATCGCCATCGACCTCGCCGCCGTGCTCACCGACGAACAGGCTGATTTCCCTTATCCCGCACCGGGCGCGGATCTCGTGGTGTTCGGCGCGCATCTGCGCGGCCAGCCGCTGAACGGACGGCTGGTCGCCGCGGGCGCGCGGTTCACCGGCCCGGTCCGGACCGGCGAGGGCTACCGGATGCTGTTGCTGCCTGCCGATCCACCCCAGCCGGGTGTGGTGCCGGTGAGTGCCGCGGGCGAACACACGATGCTGTCCGGGGAACGGTGGCGCCTGTCGCCCGCCGCCCTCGGCGCGTTCGCCGCCACGCTGCCCGAACCGTTCGTGCTCGGCCGGATCCGGCTGGACGACGGGGAAACCCCGCTGGCCGTCCTCTGCGACCAGTCGGCCACGGCGACGGCCACCGAGTTGACGCGGTACCGGTGCTGGCGTGCCTACCTCAGGTTCGTCAGTACGGCCGGGCCGCGAGACCTCGGGCGACCCGCTTGACCAGGCCGGGACCGTGCAGGGCGAAACCGGAGTAGAGCTGGACGAGACCGGCGCCGGCGTCGAGCATCCGGGCGGCGGCGCCGTCGTCGAAGATCCCGCCGACACCGATGATCGGCAGCTTGCCGCCGGTCTCGTCGTGCACGAACCGCACCACCTCGGCCGAGCGGGCGGTGAGCGGACGGCCGGAGAGCCCGCCAGCCTGCCCGCCGATGGCGGCTTCGGTGGGTGCGATCCCTTCGCGGGACAGCGTCGTGTTGGTCGCGATCAGCCCGGCGACACCGTGTTCGAGGCAGACCTCCAGCAGTTCCGCGAGGGCTTCGTCGGTGAGGTCGGGGGCGACCTTCACCAGCACCGGCGTCGGCACGGCGTCGCCCGCGAGTTCGATGGAGGTCTTGCGGAGCTCGCCGAGCAGTTCGGCCAGCGCGGACTTGTCCTGCAACGCCCGCAATCCCGGCGTGTTCGGCGAACTGACGTTGATCGCGAAGTAGTCGGCGTACGGGTACAGCGCCCGCAGTGAAAACCGGTAGTCCTCGACGGCCTCGTCGAGCGGGGTCACCTTGGACTTGCCGATGCTGACACCGAGCGGCACGCCCGGTTTCCCGCCCGCGGCGAGCCGGGCGGCGAGTGCTTCGGCGCCTTCGTTGTTGAAGCCCATCCGGTTGATCACCGCGTCGGTCTCGGCGAGGGTGAACAGCCGCGGCTTGTCGTTGCCCGGCTGCGGATGCCGGGTCACCGTGCCGACCTCGACGAAGCCGAAACCGAGCGCCGGCCAGGCATGCAGTGCCCGGCCGTTCTTGTCCATCCCGGCGGCGAGGCCGACCCGGTTCGGGAAGCGGAGCCCGAGAAAGGTGACCGGATCGTCCGTCCGGTAGACGCGGCCGAGCGCGCCGAGCGCGGGGGAGACCCGGCTCAGCCTGGCGAGCGTGCCGATGGTGCGTTCGTGCACGGTTTCGGGGTCGCTGCCGGAAACCCGGTAGAGAGCGGGGCGGACGATCTTGTCGAAGAGCACGCGCCCATCATGCCTGGTGGCCGCCGTGTGGCTCGACCGTGCTCGCCTAACGCCGGTAGCGACGCTCGCCCGTGCCGAGACGGACATCACCCGTGATTGAACGGACATCACCCGTGATCAGAGGGAGAACACGTCGATCTTCCTTGGGTCACGCGTGGCGCGCCTTCCATTCGCCCTCCAGCATCGCGAAGACGAGTTCGTCGGTCCAGTCGCCCTTGACGACCTCGTTCTCGCGCAAGTGCGCTTCCTTGCGCATTCCGAGGCGTTCCATCAGCGTGGCCGACGCGGTGTTGCGGCCGTCACAGCGGCCGATGATCCGGTGCAGGCCGAGGTCTTCGAAGCCGAGCCGGAGCAGTTCGACGGCGGCTTCGGCGGCGAACCCCTTGCCGTGGTGATCGGGATGGAACACGAAACCGATCTCGCCCTGGCGGTGCTCACTGCTGATGTACTCGAGGTTCAGGTCGCCGATCAGCTGCCCGGTCTCGGTCAGCTCGACGGCCACGGCCAGGAACTGGCCTTCCTGGGACAGGGTGCTGCTGTGCACTCGTTTCGCGAGCGCGGCGGCGGATTCGGCGCGGCTGCGCGGGCCCCAGTAGAGGTAGCGGGCGACGTCGGCGCGGGACTGGAAGGAGTTGAGTTCGTCGAGATCGTCCTGGCGGAAAGCGCGGAGGGTGAGTCGCGGCGTGGTGATCGGGAAATCGGGCCTCAACATGGCGTCAGGCTATCCAGTCTTCGGAGTTCCGGGGCGGGCCGGCGGCGGACGGTTCTCCAGGGCGGTCGGCGGTCCCCCGAAGCCGCGCAAAAGGGCGATAACCCCGGAAATAGGGGAACCCCGAGGTGGCTCCCGGACGCCGGAATCGGCGGCCGGGCCCGAGCCGGACCGGTGCTCGGGAACCTCGGGGGCCCGGTGACTGCCTGGTATTCGCTATCAGGCACCACGCGAAGCAGAGACGACGAGCCGAAGGTGGCTCCAACTTGCGTTGTATCGCTGCTCAAAAGTCCTACGCGTGCCGTCCGCTAGCGGACAGTCACCTCACGAGTCCTGTTGGAATACAACTTTGGACCACCTCCTCTCTCGTGTACCGCCACGCTATGCGAGGACTTCAGGGTCCTGCAACAAGATTTCTTCGATCTCCGTCAGCAGGACGGTTTTGGCCGCCGGAGCGAGGAACGACGCGTTCACGGCGTTCCGTGCGAACCGGGCGATTTCGGTCGTGGTCAGACCCAGTGTTTCGGCGACGGCCAGGTACTCGCCGTCGAGCGTGGCACCGAACATCGGCGGGTCGTCGGTGTTGAGCGTGACCAGCACACCGTGGTCGAGCAGCCGCCGCACAGGATGCGCTTCGATCGACGGAAACTGTCCTGTTCGGACATTCGACGTCGGGCAAACCTCCAGCGGAATCCCTTGGGTGGCAAGGTGTTCCAGGAGTGCCGGATCGGTGTACGCGCCGACGCCGTGGCCGATCCGCTCGGCGCCGAGGTCGTGCACCGCCGACCAGACGGTGGCCGGACCGGTCGTCTCGCCCGCGTGCGGGACGCTGTGCAGCCCCGCCTCCCGTGCCGTGGTGAAGAACGGCGCGAACTGCGCGCGGCCGACGCCGACCTCGGGTCCGCCGAGCCCGAAGGACACCAGGCCTTCGGGGCGTTCGCGGAGCGCGAACACGACCGTCTCGCGCCCGGCGACGACCCCCTTCTCGCCGGGAATGTCGAAGCACCAGGCCAGTTCCACTCCGTGCTCCGCCCGTGCCGCGGCTCGCCCGGTGGCGAGACCGCTGAGGAGATCGTCCGGGGACATCCCGTCGAGGACGTGGTTGTACGGGGTCACGGTCACTTCGGCGTACCGGGCGTTCTGCGCGGCCAGATCGGCCGCCAGCCCGGTGACGAGGGTGTGGACGTCGCGGGCGTCGCGCACCAGCGACGTCACCGCCAGGTAGGTGCGGAGGAAATGCGGGAAATCGCGGAAGGTGAAGAAGCCGGCGAGTGCTTCGGCCTCGGTCGGCACCCCCGCCGAGGGGCGCCGCCTGGCCAGTTCCAGCACCGTGGGCAGGCTCGCCGAACCGACGAGGTGGACGTGGAGTTCGACCTTGGGCAGGGCGTGCACGAACGCGCGCAGCGCCTCGCCCGTGAGGAATCCGGGCATGACAAAGCTCCCTGGAAAGAGGTGGAGGGTGACGTGCGAAGGGAGCGGGCGGCTCAGGGAGCGAGGTCGCCGCGTTCGGTGTCCGTCCCGTAGAGCGGGAGCTTGAACAGCGTCACATGGCCAGCTTAGCGGCCCGGGGCGGGTCCGGTCTGGCATCGGGGGCAGTACCAGGTCGGCCTCGCCTGATACCCCGCGCCCTGCGGGGCGACCCGGAGCCGTCCGCCGCAGCGGAAACAGCCCTGTTTCGTCCGTTCGTAGGCCCAGTGCTCGCGGCCGCGGCGCAGATCCCCGGTGGTGGTCTGCGAGGTGCGCCAGGCGTTGGCCTTCAACAGTTTGCGGCCGAGCGCGACGGCCTTCGCCGGGTCGACCGCGGACACCGGCGTCCACGGCGTGACGCCGAGCAGGAAGCACATCTCGACCTTGTACATGTTCCCGATCCCGGCCATGATCCGCTGGTCCAGCAGGGCGTCGCCCAGTTCGCGATCCGGGTCCGCGGCCAGCGCGGCCGCCGCCCGTTCCGCGAGCTCGTCCGTCCACTGTGGATCGAGCAGGTCCGGGCCGAGATGCCCGACCAGGCGGTGCTCTTCGTCCGTGGGCACGAGTTCGAGATCGTGCACCCGGAAGCCGACCGCCTGCACACCTTCGGCCGCCAGGATGACGCGCGCGTGGTGGGCCGGACGGCTCCAGCGCCCGCCCGCCGGATAGACCGCCCACTTGCCGTCCATCCGGAGGTGACTGTGCAGGGTGAGGTCGCCCGAGAAGCGCGTCAGCAGATGTTTGCCGACCGTGCCGACGCCGAGCACGTCCCGCCCGGCGAGATCCGCCATGGCCAGCCGCGGCACCCTGAACTCGCCGCGCACGAGCGTCTTCCCGGCCAGCGCCTTGTCGAGGACCTTGCCGGTGAGGAAGACAGTGTCGCCTTCGGGCATCGGCGCTAACCCGTGCCGGTGTCGCTCAGCTTGGCGGGAGCTTCGGTCGTCTCGGGCTCTGGAACGTCTTCGTCACCGCGGACGCGATGCCGTCCGGCCCGGCTCGAACGGAGGACCTTCGCCAGCACCATGTTGAAGGTGAGCGCGATCTCCTGCGCGCCGGGGGAGTGCCATTCGTGGATCGGGCTGCACGCGCCCTGCGCCTGCTGCACCGCGAGCCTGTCCGGGATCGCCGTCGGCATCACCAGCGGGCCGAAGTTCTCCCGCAGTTCGGCGACGCGGAACTGGTGCTCGTAGGAGCGCACACGGAGCTTGTTGACCACGACGCCGATCGGGCGCAGCCCCGGGTTCTGCTCCTCGCGGATCTTCTCGATCGCCTCGAGCGCGCGGCGGGCGCCGGAGACGGCGTACATCGTCGGCTCGGTGACGATCAGGGCGCTGTCCGCGGCCACCAGCGCCGAACGGGTCAGCCTGCCCAGCGACGGGGGGCAGTCGAGGATCACCAGTTCGTAGGGTTCTTCGCGCAGCGGGTTGGTGTGCAGTTCGTCGAGCGCGCGGGAGAGGTTCTCCAGGCGGCGGTTGTCGGCGTCGGGCTCGTTGAGCATCTCCAGCTCTTCGGCGCCGACGAGGACGTCGATCTGGTCGCTCCACACACTGGGCGCGATCGCGCGTTCGAGTACCGACCGCACCGGCGTCTCCAGGACGTCGGCCAGCGTGCGCTCGGTGAGAGGCGGGTCCAGCGAGGTGGTGGCGTTGCCTTGCGGGTCGAGGTCGGCCACGAGGGTCCGGGCGCCCCTGCGCAGGGCGGCGGACGCGACACCGAGGGCGACCGTCGTTTTACCGACGCCACCCTTCAGGCTGAGAACAGCGACCGTGTGCACTCGATACAGCCTACGGGCAGTCGGCGGGGTGGCTCCTTGGCAAGGTGTCGAACACCGCATCGGACTACACCCGCAGGGCGCTCGAGGGCGGGCATTACCCTGTGCGTTTATGAAGACGGACACCGTGGCCACGCGGGGCTCGGGGGCGGTCCGCCGGGTTCTCGAAGCAGAACTCCGGGCCGCCCGGGCGCGAGGCGCACAACAGCCGGACGTCGTCGACGTCGGCGGCGGGAGCGGCGGCTGGGCGGTGCCGCTGGCATCCGCGGGCTGCCTGGTGACCGTCGTCGAGCCGAACCCCAACGCGCTGGCGACCCTCCGCCGCCGCGCCGAGGAGGAGGGCGTCTCCGGCAGCATCACGGTGATCGCCGACGACTCCGACGCGCTCGGCGCCCACGTCGCGGCCGGATCGGCCGACCTCGTGCTCGCGCACGGCCTGCTCGAAGTCGTCGACGACCCGGCTGCGGTGCTCGCCGCGCTGGCCGCCGCGGTCAAACCCGGCGGCGCGGTCTCGGTGCTGGTGGCGAACCGCCACGCCGCGATCCTGCAGCGCGCGCTGGCCGGACGGCTCGGCGAGGCACGGGAGCTGCTCGCGGCCCAGAGCGGCGTGCTGGGCGGCGGCCGGGAGACCGTGCTGCGGCGCTTCGACGCCGAGGCCCTCCAGGCGCAGCTGACCGCGGTGGGGCTCGAAGTGGTCTCGTTGCAGGGTGACGGGGTCGTGGCGGACTTCGTGCCCGGCGGGGTGCGGGAAGAGGACCTGGCGGAGTTCGAGCTGGCGGCCGCGTCGGTCTCGCCGCTGCGGGACATCTCCAGCAGGCTGCACATCCTGGCGCGCCGTCCGGCCTGATCGCCGGCCGCCCCGCCGGGTTGCGATAAAAGTCCCGTTCGTCACACTTCCGCCTTCGGGGTGCGCGGAATTGTCGGTGGTCCGGGCTAGCGTCTGCTCGTGGGGAGAAACGCTGAATTGCCCGGTGCGATGGCCCGCTACCGGGTGGCCACCGGGGCCACCACCTGGCCGGACGACACCGGCTGCGGTCTGCTGCACGTCGACATGGACGCCTTCTTCGTGTCCTGCGAGCTGCGCACGCGTCCGGAACTGGAAGGCAAACCGGTGGTCGTCTCCGGTGGCGGTCCCCGGTCGGTCGTGGCGGCGGCGAGCTACGCGGCGCGGGAGTTCGGTGTCCGGTCGGCCATGCCGTTCTCGACCGCCAAGCGGCTTTGCCCGCACCTGATCTGCATCACCCCGACGCCCGGCCTCTACGGCGAGGTGTCGAAGGGCGTCATGGGGATCTTCCGCGAGCTGACGCCACTGGTGGAGCCGCTGAGCCTGGACGAGGCTTTTTTGGACGTCAGCGGGGCCCTCAAGCGGCTGGACTCCTCGCCCGCGCGGCTCGGCGCCTGGATCCGGGAACGGGTCGCCGCCGACTTCGGGATCAGCTGCTCGGTCGGCGTCGCGAAGGTCAAGTTCGTCGCGAAGCTGGCGTCCGGGATGGCGAAACCGGACGGCATGGTCGTCGTCCCGGCGGCCGAGACGCTCGCGTTCCTGCGTCCACTGCCGGTGTCGGCGCTGTGGGGTGTCGGCAAACGCACCGAGGAGCACCTGCGGCAGCAGGGCCTCGACACGATCGCCGACGTCGCCGCCGCGCCGCTGCCCCGGCTGAGGCGCTCGCTCGGGCGGGCGCTGGGGGAGCATCTGTGGGCGCTCGCGAACGGGCACGATGAGCGCGAGGTGGTCCCTGAAACCCCGGACAAGTCGATCGGCGCCGAAGTGACCTTCGACGTCGACCTCCACGACCGCTCGGCGCTCGGGCTGGAACTGCTCCGGCTGTCCGAACGCGTCGCCGCCACCCTGCGCCGACGAGGGCTGCGCGGGCGGACGGTGTCGATCAAGGTCCGGTTCGCGGATTTCAAGACCATCACCCGCGCCAGGACGGCCGCCGTCCCGGTGGACGTGGCCCGCGACCTCCATCGCACCGCCGTCGAACTCCTCACCGAGCACGCGCCGACGGGCGCAGTCCGCCTGATCGGCGTAAGAGTCGAGGGTTTGGACACGGAGAGTGACGGAGAACAGCTACTTTTCGCTTCACCCGAACCTCGCTGGCGGGACGCGGAAGTCGCCGCCGACGTCGCGAGGTCGAAGTTCGGCGCCGCCGCGGTGCGGCCCGCTTCCCTGCTGACCCCCCGTGACCAGTGACATTGCCTGTTCGGCCGTCTTCGAGAGAGCCGAGTCGGGTGGTTTCGGCCAATTCGATCCCTTCTGGATACGGGATCGGGTAGTCGGACGAGCGCGGGGCTCGTATCCTGGACAGAGACACCCCGCCTGGGGTTGTCTGTTGGGTCCATGACGTTGCGCGGCCCGGCGCCCGCGACAGCTGTGCCGGAGGAGGAAAGATGCCACTCTCCGAGCATGAGCAGCGGCTGCTCGACCAGATCGAGCGCGAGCTCTATGCCGAGGACCCCAAGTTCGCATCCACGGTGCGAGGCACCCGGTTGCGCCGCCCCGCCCGCCGACGGCGTTTGCAGGGCATCGCCCTGTTCGTAGTGGGCGTCGCACTTTTGGTGCTCGGCGTGGTGGTCAACATCCGGGTCGTCGACATCCCGGTGATCAGCGTGCTCGGGTTCCTCGTGATGTTCTTCGGAGTCATGATGGCCGTCACGTCGATTCGGCATGGCGCCGAAGCGGAAGGCGGCAAGGACAGCGGTGGCCAAGGGGCAGGCGGAGGTGGCGGCGGCAAGTCGTCCCCGCGCCGGAGTTCCTTCACCCAGCGCATGGAAGAGCGCTTCCGCCAGCGCTTCGAGGAGCAGTAGCTCACACACACGCGAACGTGCCGGCAGGGCGATGCCCTGTCGGCACGTTCGCGTTGTCATACGCGTTTAGCCGACTACTTGCGGCGTGGGCCGACCGGCGCCACTGCCGTCCCGGCAGCATCCATGACCACGGTGAGTTCGCGTGAAGGTCTTTTCGCCCGGCTGAGCCTGTATCAGTGGACCACCCGGCGGCTGCGTTGGTCGCCACCCCTCGGAGTCGGCCGAGTTCACGATGTGATCTCTGGTGACGTTGGGCTGCTGTGACGTTGGCGTCCCGTCCTGAAGTACGTAAAGGACCCCTTCCTGTACCTAGGCGCAGTGAAGGGGTCCTTCATGTACCTGGATCACCCCGCCGCATCGAGGCCGCGGCCGTGGGTGGCGTGGCCGCCTACCGACCTGTCGGCAGCCCGCGCGGGGAGCCCGCAAGCACGGACCCAAGCCTTACTTTCCTCGGCGAAGTGACCGCGGGAACAGGCGGCCTTTCCACGACATGGGCGCGTTCCGCTTCAGGCTCTTGCGGACTTCGTCGAAAGCCGGGCCCAGCGCCTGGGCGTCCGGCGGCTCGTCCGAGTACCAGGACCTCTCGACGACGCCGATGACCGTCCGCAGGCCGGAGCGGCCTTCTTCGTCCAGGCGGTGCTTCTCGACGACCTTCCGGCCCGCCACGCGCACCGTGTCGCCTTCGGAGAGCGGCAGGCCGCGGTCCGCGCACTCGTCCATCAGTTCACGCCACGCCGCGTCGGCCGCGGCGGGGGAGTGGGACGTGATCTTCTGCAACCGCAGCCGTCGTTTGATCTCCCGGATCGCCGTCGGCGTGCCGAGGCCGCCGAGGACGACCACCACGGCCAGCGCGAACCACCAGGACACCCATGCCGCGAGGAACGCGAACGCTCCCACCCACAGTCCGATCGCGATCAGCGGGAGCCAGTTCGTCACGTTCGGGTTGTTCAGGAACCCGCCCTCCTCACGGAGGGGAACAGGCGCGTCCGGAGCGCGGGGCGCGGGCGACGAGCGCAGGAGCGCCCGGTATCTCAAGCGGGTGCGCACGACCACGATCACGCTCACCGCGGCCGCCAGCCCGCCGAGAAGACCGGCGAGGATGGCGGGCCACAGCGGCTCCTCCTCCTGCTGGTTCCCGGTGCCGTCCGCGCCGGGGTTCGTGTCCGGGTCACGGGGCGTGCCGGTCGCGGGAGCGCTCGACGCCGCCGCGGTCGGCACCTCCTGGGTGTCGTTGGGCTTGGAGGCGCTGGTGTCGGGCTGCAGGTACGGCGGGACGACCGCGCGGCCGTCGAGCAGCGGGGTCGGGTCGAAGCTGACCCAGCCCTTCGTCTGGAAGTAGACCTCGACCCACGCGTGCGCGTCCTCGGAGCTGATCGAGACGTAGTCGCCCTTCGGGGTACCGGAGGCGAAGCCGATGGCGACCCGGGACGGGATGCCGACCGCGCGCAGCATCACGGCCATCGCGGACGCGAACTGTTCACAGAACCCGCGTTTGCCGTTGAGGATGAAGTCGGCGAGCGCGTCGGAGTCGGTGGCGTCGGCGGTCTTGGTGTCGTAGACGAAACCGTTCTGCGCGGTGAAGAACGACCAGAGCGCCTGTGCCTTGTCGAAGTTGTTGGACTCGTTCTCCGTCAGCTGCTTGGCCTTCGCGACCACGCGGGGGTCGACCTGGTCGACCTGGGTGAACTGAGGTGGGACTTCGGCGAGGCGAGCGTCGTCGAGGCGGAGTTCTTCCTTCGACGGTTCTCTGATCGACGCGGTCTCCGTGTACGCGGGCGCGTTCTGCTTGGTGGTGGTGAACACGGCACCGCCGACCGGGTCGTACAGCCAGTTGTCGGCCAGGCCGGCGAACGTCCGCGGCACGCCGTAGAACGGCAGCCAGTTGTCGACCCAGTTCGTCGGTTCGATCCGGATCTCGCGTCCGGGGCCGGTGCGGTCGTCGCCCTTCACGGCCGGGAGCGGCTGGTTGGCCTGCACACCCTGCTGGGCGCGGCCGTTCTGTGCCAGTCCCCAGCCCTTGTTCGGCGTGTAGGTGTCGAGGGTGAACGCGCGCAGCAGCCGCTTGTCCGCGCCCATCCCGTAGATCTTGAACAGTTCCACGTTCTCGCCCTGGTCGAGCAGACCGCGCAGCTGCGTGAACGGTTCGACGCCGAAACCGCCCGCGCCGCCCCGGCCCGACCCTGTTCCGCCGGGGAGACTGCCGACCGTGCCGACGCCGGTGGCGGCCGTGCCGATGACCAGGCCCAGCGCGATCGCGGCGCTCACCACGCCGACGGGGGCGGACAGCGTGCTCGCCGAGTTGCCCAGTCCGGGCGCCTCCCGGTTGCGCCAGCGGCGATGCCGGTGGTTGCCGTCGACGGCGAGCAGCGCGGCGAACGCGGCCGCGCCGAGCAGGAACGTCCACCACGGCAGCATGTCCTCGGCCAGCGCGGCGGGCACGGCGTACACGCACAGCAGCACGAGACCGGTCGCGGCGGGCGCGGCGGCGGCCACGGCCAGGGTGTCGACCAGCACCGCGACCAGGCCGATCGCGATGGTCACCAGGCAGAGGATCGGCGGCGTGCCCTCGATGGGCGGCAGCCCGACACGGATCTGCTCGGCCGACGCGGCGAGCACGCCGCGCAGTTCCTCGAGCGCGTCCGGGCCAGGGATGATCTTCAGGATCCCGCTGGTGGTGAACGCCCCGGTGATCAGGAACAGCAGCACCAGCAGCTGAGCGAGGCCGACGACGATGGTCGGCGCGCGCAGCGAGCGCAGGGCGAGCCCGGTGGAGGCGATCAGCACGACGGCGACCAGCAGGTAGCCGAACCACGCCCAGCCGGAGACGACGCCGGTCAGCGAGGTCGAAGCGAACAGCGTGGCGAGCCCGGCGGCGACCGGCGCGAGCACACTGCTCGTCCAGACCGGTGCCGGTGCCTCGGGGCGCGGTTTGGGGGTGTGCGGGCGGGGTGGCGCCGTCGCGGTCACAGGCCGCCTCCGATCAGCGTGCCCCGGCGGGTGGCCGTCTGGCACAGTTCGGCCCAGACCTGCTGCATGGGCGATCCGGGGCCCGCGACGACGACGCCCCAGCCCGCGGCGCGCAGCAGCGCCACCGATTCCTCGGTGGCGGCGGCCCGGGTTTCGGGCCGGTTGACGCCCGAGGACCAGCCGGGGGTGTCGAGCAGCACGGCGAGGCTCCGGATCCCGCGCGGGCGGTACCGGGACAGCTCGTGCACGGATTCGTTGCTGACGGTGCCGAGCACGGCGATGAGTTCCTGTCCTTCGGCCGGATCGTGGCCGAGGGTGATGTCGCGCTGGTGCGCGGGCTGGAGCGCGGCGAGGACGTCGAGCACGACGTTGTCGTAGTGCTCGCCGCCTTCACCGGGGGTGTCGGCCAGGGTCTGGCCGTGTTCGGTGATCAGCCGGACGCGGTGACCGGAACGGCGCAGGTGAAGCCCCACCGAAGCGGCGAACGAGACGGCCCATTCGAGGCTCGCGGCGGGACCGGTGCCGTGGTGCGCGGCCGCGCGGTGGTCCAGCAGCACCGTGGTGCCGCCACGCCACGGCCGCTCCTCGACGCGGACCATGATCTCGTCGCGGCGGGCGGTCGAGCGCCAGTGGACCTTCCGGAGGTCGTCACCCTGGCGGTATTGCCGGACGATCACGTCCGCCTCGCCCTGCCCGGCGTGCAGGCGGATGCTGCCGTCGTCACCGGCGCCGATCCCGGCGCCGCTGGGCAGGCCCCACAGGCCGACCACCTTCGGCACGACGACCAGCCGTGAATGCCCGATCAGCTCGCGTTCGAACTCGCACAGGCCGAACGGGTCGGTGATCGTCGCCCGCAGTGGGCCGACCTGCTGGATCCCGCGCAGCACCGGCTGCAAGGGGTACCGCAGCGCGACCCGCCGGTCGTGGGGCAGCCGCTCGACGACGAAGCGCGGCCGCGAACCCAGCGCGTACGGCACGCCGTCTTCGAGCAGCACCTCGCCGGCGGGAAGCCTGCCGTCGCGCCAGAGTTCGAGCTGGACCTCACCGGGCGAACCGACCGAGACCCGCTCCGGGCGCAGCGCGCGGGCCGCGCCCAGCCGCAGCCGGGTCGCCGAGATGAAGAAGGCGACCAGCAAGGGCAGGGCGACGACGAACACCGCGACCCGCAGCAGATCCCGTTCGTTGAGCACGAACGAGCACACCGCCGCGGCGACGCCGGCGGCGAGGAGACAGCGGCCACGTGTGGTCAGGCCGGACAGCGCACGCAGCATGGCTGTTCTCTTATCTTCTCTCTCAGCGGTGGTTCGTACCCGCGGAGCCCTGCGGAACGGGAACGCGGTTCAGGATCGCGCGGACCACGTCGGTGGCCGAACGACGGGCGGCGTGCGCCTCGGTGGTGAGCACCATGCGGTGCGCCAGCACCGGGACCGCGACCGAATGCAGGTCGTCCGGGACAACGAACTCGCGGCCCGAAAGCGCGGCCTGGGCACGGGCGGAGCGGACCAGTTGCAGTGTCGCGCGCGGCGAGGCGCCGAGGCGGATCTCCGGCACCTGCCGGGTCGCGGACACCAGCTCGACGGCGTACCGGCGGACCTCCGGCGACATGTGCACCGACCGGACCGTCTCGATCAGCCGCTGCACCGACTCGCGGTCGGAGACGGGTTCGAGATCGGCCAGCGGGTTGTGCCCGGCGTGCTCGTCGACCATGGCCAGTTCGGCCTGCTGGTCGGGGTAGCCGATGGACACCCGCGCGGTGAACCGGTCCCGCTGGGCCTCGGGCAGCGCGTAGGTGCCCTCCATCTCGATCGGGTTCTGGGTGGCGATCACCATGAACGGCTCTTCGAGGTGGTACGTCGAGGTGTCGACGGTGACCTGGTGCTCTTCCATGCATTCGAGCAGCGCGGACTGCGTCTTCGGCGAGGCGCGGTTGATTTCGTCGCCGACCACGATGTTCGCGAACACCGGGCCGGGCCGGAACTCGAACCCGCCGGTCTGCCGGTTGTAGATGGACACCCCGGTGACGTCGCTGGGCAGCAGGTCGGGGGTGAACTGGATCCGGCTCACGGTGCAGTCGATCGAGCGGGCCAGCGCCTTCGCCAGCGAGGTCTTGCCGACCCCGGGGACGTCCTCGACGAGGAGGTGGCCTTCGGCGAGCAGGGTGACGAGCGCGATACGGATGACGTCGGGTTTGCCGACCAGCACCCGCTCCACGTTGGCGGCGATCCGCCGCGCCGTCTCGTGCAGTTCGTCGAGGGACGCTCTGCTCGCACGGCCGTTCTGACGGCCGCTGACCGAGCCGGCGGCCGTGGGGTACGGCGCTTGCCCGGTTGCCTGCTCACCCTGCTGTTCGCCGGGCGTCGCAGACTGGATTCTCGACGTCACTCGACCTCCTGATGCCACGTGGCTGGATGTCCGCTAGGTCCGCTGAAGGCCAGCTTTTCTTCACTCGGGTGGTCCCCCGAGCAGCGGTCAGCCTCCCACGAAGTGTGTCAAACTCGGGCGAACTCGTGGGGGGAACCCCGCCAACCCCAGTCGATGACTCTGTGCAACCAGAGACCTTACCTCGATCGTGTGAGGTGAGCGCGTTTTCGGGTGCTCCCGCTGACGCGGGGTTTTGTCGTATGCTCCGGTGCGAGGTCGCTCGACTACGGAGAGGCGTAATCGCATATGAGCGAGGTGAGAACCGCCCAACCCCGGTTCGATCTGAGTGGGTTCGCGGTCGCCCCGGAGCTGGCCGCTGACGCCCACGTGAAGATCTCCGCCCTGCAGGACGTGGTCGGCCAGATGGTCCGCGAGGCCAAGGTGCTCGGCCGCACGGTTCCCCTCGGCGGGGGATACGCGGACGAGGTCGGCCGGTTCATGGCGCAGTACGGGATCGGCGCCGAAGGGTCCGCGGTCGAGGCTCTCACCGCGTTCGGCAAGGAACTCGAGGCGCTCAAGAACCGGATGGAGAAGGCGTTGGCCAAGTACACCCGTCAGGACGAACAAGCGGCGGCGGACGTGGATTGTGTCGGCGGCTGAACCCATGAGGTCCCGCCTTTTCGCACTCGGCGTCCTTGTCGTCCTCGCGGTGTCCGCCTGCGGGCAAGGGGTCGCGGGTCAGGCGCGGATCCCGGCCGCCGACGACGGTGTCGCCCCGCTTCCCGCGTCCTCGGCGCCCGCGTCGAGCGGCGAGGTGGATCCGTGCGCGCTCCTGTCACCGCAGGACCGGTCGAGCGCCGGGCTGAACGTGCTCGGCGTCCCGAAGGAGATCAACGGTGCCCGCGCGTGCGACTGGACGGTGCCCGCGACCTTCGGCGTGACCGTCACCGTGGACGAGAAGAACGGGCTGACCGACCTCGAGATCGCGCGCAAGACCGCCACCAAGATCAAGGTCGGCGATCGGCAGGCGCTCGAGGTCGCCGACAAGAAGGCCGCCGACGGGACCTGCGCGGTCCTGCTCGGCATGGGGGAGAAGGCGAGCGTCCAGATCGACGTGAGCAACACGAACTTCACCGACACCACGCTCGCCTGCGAGCGCGCGGTGACGGTGGCGGGATTGGCCGAACCCAAACTGCCCTAGGAGAAGTTGCCGTGCCTGAAGGAGAGACGCCGGGGCGTGAGGTCCCGGTCGCGGCCACGCGGTACGAGGCCTACAGTCATGAGGCGCTGGCCGCCGAGGTCGAAGCGGGCAATGACCCCGAAGTGGCGGGCGGCATCGGTGCCGCCTGGGACGCGCTCGCGCGGCGCATGCACGACGCGACGTCCGAGCTGGCCGGACTCGTCGGCAGCAGTGAAGAGAACTGGCGCGGGGAAGCGGGTGACGCGCTCCGCGGCGTACTGGCCACGGCGTCGGGCTGGCTGACCCGGTCCGCGGACCTCTCGTCGGCGCTCGGGCAGGCTGTCTCCGGCCAGGCCGAGGCGGCCGCGCGGGCCCGTGCGGACATGCCGCCGCCGGTGGACTTCGATCCGGGCGCGATGATCCGCGGTGCCGCCGCGGGCGGGAACCTGCTGGCTCTCGCGGCGCTCGCCGATGAGATGGAGGCCCGCCGCGCCGAGGCCGAAGAGGCCAGGCGCAAGGCCGTCGACGTGATGAACACCCGCGACGCTTCACTGCATTCGCTGACTCCGCAGGTCTCCTTCGGGAAGCCGCCCCAGCTGGGGCGGTCTTGATCCGCGTTTCCGCGTCGGCGTTCGACGTCCTCTGGTCCGATCTCGGCCACGCGGCCCCGCCGTGGCCGCTGTCCGTCCGCAGCGTCGGCGGCACCGAAGCGGAACGTGCCGAGATCCGCGGCGCGGTCTACGAGAACCTCGCCGAACGAGGCCTCCATGACGGCGACAGGCTCGATGCCGCCCTGGAAGCGCGGCTCGACCTGCTCGCGCGCGCCGAGGTCTACGTCGAATGCGAGGCGCTGGCCGACATGACCGCCGAAGCGCCGTTCCGCGCCGTCGCGGCCGCGCGCGGGCGGCACGGCGTGCTGGCCACTCAGCCCGAGCAAACCATCGCGCTTTCCGGGATCGGCGACGGCGAGGTGTTCGCCGCGATCGTCGACGTCCTGCCGGCGCTGCGTCCCGGACCCGGCTACGGGATCAGCCTGCCCGCCGCGCGGTTCGACGGCGACCTCGAAGATCCCGTGTTCGGCGAAGGCCGGTCGTCCGCTTCGGACAGTCAGTTGCGTGAAGTGCTCGCGATCCAGGCGCGGCCGGTCTACAGTGCAGGCCAGTTCACCGTGCGGACCCGCGACCGGGACGGCCGGGCCCAGCGGGCCGGTGGGCTGACCTGGTTCGACACCGACGTGGGCGCGTATTGCGCGGCGCGGACCGAGGGCCGTGGCGGGCAGGCGTGGGTGAACGTGTCCCCGGTGGACGGTCCCCGGCTGGCCGCGCGGCTGGCCGGGTTTCTCGATCCGGACCGTTGAGCGGTTGATTCCGTGAAGGATCACGCGCGGCTCAGTGAGACGCCGTGACTGTCCATAGAGGACACCTTCGAGCCTGGTCGTCCGATTAGATGCCGGACGTCCGTATTGCCGAGGGTCGTGAAAGCGGAGCCGAAGGACTGGTGCGGCATCAGCCGTCGCACCATCCCTGGGGTGACCGGACGCCGCCGCAAGAGCGGACGCGGAGTCGCGAGTCCGGTTGGGACGGCCGGATACCTGGGATGAACCGATGACGTCAGGTCTCGTGAAGGACTCCTGCCCAGTACATGAAGGGGGCCTTCATGTACTTCAGGCGACCCGCCCACGCTCCACTGTGTCCTCGGCTGTCCCCACCGTCCCCCACCGCTCCACACCGGATTCCCCACTTTCACCCCCACTTCGCCCCACCGCAGGGTTCCGGCTGCCGATATCCGGACGCATCAGGCATAGATGAGGTTGCTTCGATACCGCCCAGGGGGATCTTGGCCACCGTCCCCCACCACGCCCCCACCTGGCCCCACCTGGCTGACCAGCGAAAACGCCTAACACGACGGAGTGGTCACGGCTTTTGTCGCGTTGACTGTGCAGAAAAGTGGGGTACGGTGGTGCGAAGTGGGGCGGTAGGGAGCCCCGTGACCGGCCTTGGTTGTTCACAGCCGAAGTCGGTAGGGAGGTGGAGCCGGTGTTCCTCGGCACCCACACCCCGAAACTGGACGACAAAGGGCGGCTCACGCTGCCCGCGAAGTTCCGCGACGCGCTCGCCGGTGGGCTGATGGTCACCAAGGGACAGGATCACTGTCTCTTCGTCTTTCCCCGGGCCGAGTTCGAGCAGATGGCGAGGAAGGTCGCCGACGCCCCGTTCACGAACGAGGCGGTCCGGGCCTACCAGCGTTATCTCTTCGCCGGGACGGACGAACAACGCCCGGACGGGCAAGGACGTGTCGCGATCGCGTCCGAGCTCCGACGCTACGCCGGGTTGAACAAGGAGTGCGTGGTGATCGGGGCGATCACCCGGCTGGAGATCTGGGATGCCCAAGCGTGGCAGGGCTACCTGGACGAACACGAGGACAGCTACGCGAAGGCTCGAGAGGAAGTTCTGCCGGGCGTCTTCTAGACGTGACCGAGGAAGCACCCACGCCGTCGGGGGGCGCGGGTTCATGCTTCGGGCACGCCGGGAACCGTCCACACGGATGCCGTGAGGCCTCTGTCCGCTCAGTGGCCCTGGTACACCTTCCCCGGTACCAGGTCAGCAGGCGGGCGGACAGGGACCTGACGGCATCCGGCATCTTCCCCGGCACTACAGGAAAGGGGGAAGACATGGCGGGCGATCACGAGCACGTTCCGGTGCTGCTGAGGCGCATCGTCGAACTGTTCGAGCCGGTCTTCTCCGACCGCGAGGCCGTGCTGGTCGACGCGACCGTCGGACTCGGCGGTCATTCCGACGCGCTGCTCACCGCGTTTCCCACGTTGCGCCTCGTCGCGCTCGATCGTGACCCCAACGCGCTGGAACTTTCCGCGAAACGGCTTGCGCCGCACGGTGATCGTGTCGACTTCGTGCACGCCGTCTACGACGAGATGCCGTCCGCGCTGCAAGGTCTTGGACTGTCCAGAGTGGACGGTATCCTGTTCGACCTCGGTGTCTCCTCGATGCAGCTGGACCGCGCCGAGCGTGGTTTCGCCTATTCCAAGGATTCCCCGCTCGACATGCGGATGGACCCGACCACCGGGATCACCGCGGCCGACGTGCTCAACACCTACGGGCCGGGCGAGCTGATCCGGATCCTGCGCGACTACGGCGAGGAACGCTTCGCCAAGCGGATCGTCCAAGCCGTGGTGGCGGAACGAGAGAAGGAACCCTTCACGCGCAGCGGGCGGCTGGTGGAACTGCTGTACGACGCGGTCCCCGCGGCGAGCAGGCGCACCGGCGGGCATCCGGCGAAGCGCACCTTCCAGGCGTTGCGGATCGAGGTCAACGGTGAACTGGAGGTGCTGCGGCGGGCGATGCCGCGGGCGCTGTCCTCGCTCGCCGTCGGCGGTCGCATCGTCGTGGAGTCCTATCAGTCCCTCGAAGACAGGCTGGTCAAGCAGGCCTTCGCGGAACTGGCGAAATCCCGGACGCCGGAAGGGCTTCCGGTCGAACTACCGGGCCACGGCCCGGAACTGAAACTGCTCACCAGAGGGGCCGAGAAGGCCGGCGAGGCGGAGACCGAACAGAACACACGGGCCGCCTCCGTGCGGCTGCGAGCCGCCGAACGGATCGGAGACCGAGCACGATGACCGCTCCCGCGAAGTCCCGCGGCCGCCGGACACCGGCGCCCGGACGGCGTGCCCGCGCGACCAGCACGGTCGACGAGACGCCGGACGCCACCGAGACCACGACGTCCACTCGCGCCTCCCGCGGCCGGACGTCGGCGGCCGAACGCGCCTACGCGCGCCGTGCGCAGCGCGCCGACCTGTTGCAGCGGGACCAGCAGCGCAACCGTCCCGACGGCGGCGCGGGCAAGGAAGCGCCGCGGAAGAAGGTCACGCTGCGCTGGCCACGCTCGCGCGCGTCCTTCGTGCTGATGATGATGGGCATGCTGGCCGTGGGGGTGGCCTGCACGCTGTGGCTGACCACGCAGGCCATCGCCGACTCGTACCGGCTCGAACAACTCCGCACCACCAACGCCGGGCTCGCCGAGGCGAAGGAACGGCTCCAGCGCGAGGTCGCGAAGGCCGAGTCGCCCGCTTCCCTGGCGCCCAAGGCGAGGGAACAGGGCATGGTGCCCGGCGGCGACCCCGCGCACATCGTGGTCGGCCCGGACGGGCAGTCCACTGTGGTGGGTGAGCCGAAGAAGGCCGAAGCCGACGCGCCCCCCGCCACCTCGATCGCGGCGCCGCCGCCGGCCGAGGGGACACAGAACGGGGTGATCGAGGGCGACCTGCCCGCGATCCCCCAGGAGGACGCGGCACCGCCGGCGCAGGGAGGTCAGTGATGTCACCCGGCCGTCCGGCGCAGAACCGGGCCCGGTCGGCGGGGAGCGCGCGGCGGACCTACGCCGCCGGGACCCGCCGTGCCACCGCCCGGCGGGGTAACGGCGGACATCCGAGCCGGTTCACCGGCGTCCGGATCATGCTGATCATCATGATGGTGCTCGCCGGCCTCAAACTGGTGCAGGTGCAGTGGTTCGAGGCCGGTGCGCTGTCCGAAGCCGCGGAACGGCAGCGGACGTCGGTGATCGAAAGCCCCGCGCAGCGCGGGGCCATCATGGACCGCAACGGGACGAAGATCGCGTTCAGCATCGAGGTGCGGACCCTCGCGGTGAGCCTGAACTGGCTCCACAAGACCAGGAACGACTTCGCCGCGAAGAACCCGGCCAAGGGCAATACCTTCGAGGCCGACGTGGCGGCCGCGGCGAAGGCGATCGCGGCCAAGCTGCCGGGGGTGATCACCGAGAAGGAACTGCTGGACAAGTTCCACAAGCCGGACGGGTTCACCTACCTGGTCCATGACATCGAACCGTCGGTCGCCGAGGCGATCGTCAAGGAATTCCCGTGGATCAGCGTCGAGAAACGCTCGAAGCGGGAGTATCCCGGTGACTCGGTGGGCGCGAACATCATCGGCTACGCGAACTGGCGTACCGACGACAAGGACGTCTCCAAACACAACCTGCACGGCGGCTACGGACTCGAAGCCTCACGGGACAACGACCTCGCCGGAACGCCGGGCCGCAAGATCGTCAACACCCGGAACGGCAACGACAACCTCGTCATCCCCGGTACCGAGCGGGACATCCAGAACGCCGTCCCCGGTTCGGATCTGCACTTGACGATCGACACCGACCTGCAGTACGAACTGCAACGGCAGCTGAGCGAGTACGTGACCAAGTCACAGGCCAAGGGCGGCCAGGCGGTCATCATGGACTCGAAGACCGGCGAGGTCTTCGCGCTGGCCAACGACAAGACGGTCAACCTCAACGACCCGGCTTCGCGCAGCGAGACGGAGAACCTGAACAACCGCGCGGTGACCACCCCGTTCGAACCCGGTTCGGTGAACAAGATCGTCACCGCCGCCGGCGCGATCGACCAGGGCATCACCACCCCCGAGGCGTCGATGTCGGTGCCGGGTTCGCTCCAGGTCGCGGACAAGATCGTCAAGGACGCCTGGCATCACGGGGCGCAGCAGTTCACCACCACCGGGATCTTCGCGAAGTCGTCGAACGTCGGAACCCTGTTGCTGGCGCAGAAGATCGGCGAGGACCGTTACGCGGACCTGCTCAAGAAGTTCGGTCTCGGCCAGCGCACCGGTCTCGGCCTGCCCGGTGAGAGCCCGGGCGTCGTCCCGCCGCGCAACCAGTGGTACGCCACGACTTTCGGAAACCTGCCGATCGGGCAGGGGCTTTCGATGACCGTCGTGCAGATGGCCGCGATGTACCAGGCCATCGCGAACGACGGGCTGCGCGTGGAACCCCGCGTGGTCAAGGCGAAGGTCAACCCGGACGGCACCGTCGTCCCCGAACCGGCGCCGAAGACCGTGCAGGTGATCAGCCCGCAGGCGGCGAAGACCGTGCGCGACATGATGCGCGCCGTGACGCAGAGCGGCCGCGGGCAGCAGAGCGGCACCGGGCCGAAGGCGGCGCTGGAGGGCTACCAGATCTCGGGCAAGACGGGCACCGGCCAGCAGGTCGACCCGCAGACGAAGACGTACAGCGACTCGCTGTACAACATCACCTTCGCCGGGATCCTGCCCGCCGACCACCCCCGGTTCGTCGTCGGCATCCGGCTCGACGCGCCGGCGAACACGGCCTCGGCCGCGCCGCTGTTCCACTCGGTGGCCGCCTACCTGGCGCAGCGGTTCCAGATCCCGCTTTCGGACGGTCCGACGCCTCAGGTCCCGCTGGTGCTCTCCTGAGGTGTCGGTCGGCTGTAGTACATGAAGGCCCCCTTACTTGCGCCTGACGCAAGTAAGGGGGCCTTCATGTACTACACGACCTTGCTGGCGCCGGACCACACGAGACCTTGTCCACCCGCAGGGGCAGGGGCTCCGGCACGGACTCCTGGCCCACGCCCAAAAGGTGCTCGTCGCTGTCCGTGCCCGGTTCCCCGCGTCGAGCGCCGCTCGAAACCCCGGGCGCGCTCACCGCCGAAGTCCTCAAGCGACAGTCGGAAGCCCTTGCGTGCCAAGGAGAGCCTCCGAAACCCAATACCACGAGCGTGCTCGCCGCGCTCACACCCCGCACCGCTTCCGTCACCCGAATGCCGCGCCGGTAACCTCCTTGGCTGTGTCGGTGCCTACTTCAGATCCCCGCAGCGGTCCCGCCGTCGAAAGCGGGTCCGGCGCGACGGCTGCCCAGGTCCCGGACAGCCCGGTCAAGGCCGTCGCCGCGCCCCCCCGTCCGGCCAGGATCGAGCCGATGCCGCTGGGCACGCTGCTCGCCAGGGCGGGCGCACGGCTCGTGGTGGGGGGCGACGACTACCCGGCCGCGGCCGAGCTGACGGTCACGGGCAGCACGCTGCGCGCGCAGCACGTCCTCCCCGGCGACCTCTTCGCCGCGCTTCCCGGTGCTCGCGCCCATGGCGCGGACTTCAGCGACCAGGCCATCGCCGCCGGTGCCGCCGCCGTGCTCACCGACGAGGCCGGAGCCGGGCGCCCGGTGCTCCGCGACGCCGGTGTGCCGATCCTGGTGCACCCGGACCCGCGGGCCGCCCTCGGCGAGATCGCGGCCTGGATCTACGGCGAGCCGTCACTGGAGCTGTCCGTCCTCGGCATCACCGGGACGTCCGGCAAGACCACGACGTCGTATCTGGTCGACGCCGGGCTCAAGGCGGCCGGGCTCACCACCGGGCTGATCGGCACGGTCGAGACCCGGATCGCGGGCGAGCGGCTCGCCAGCGGGTTCACCACCCCCGAGGCGCCGGATCTCCAGGCGCTCCTGGCGGTGATGGTGGAGCGCGGGGTCACGCACGTCCCGATGGAGGTCTCCAGCCACGCGCTGTCGCTGGGCCGGGTCAACGGCACGCGGTTCGCGGTCGGGGCCTTCACCAACCTCTCCCAGGACCACCTGGACTTCCACAAGGACATGGAGGAGTACTTCGCCGCCAAGTCGCTGCTGTTCGACGGACGCTCCACCGCCGAGGTGGTCGTCGTCGACAGCGCCTGGGGCCACGCACTCCTCACCCCGCACACGGTGACCGTCTCCACCGAGCCGGGAACGGACGCGCTGTGGCGCGCGACCGACCTGACCCCCACCCCGGCGGGGGAGCAGACGTTCACCCTCCACGGCCCCGACGGTCTCGCCGCTTCGGCGAAGATCCCGCTGCCGGGCGAGTTCAACGTGGCGAACGCCGTGCTCGCGGCCGCGATCCTCGGCACCGCCGGTGTCCCGCTCGAAACCATCGTCGACGGGCTCGCGTCGGTCGAGGTGCCGGGCCGGATGGAACGGGTCTACCTCGGCCAGCCGTTCACCGCGGTGGTCGACTACGCGCACAAGCCCGCCGCGGTCGCGCAGGGGCTCGACGCGCTGCGCGCCCGCACCGAGGGCCGGATCATCACCGTCCTCGGCTGCGGCGGCGACCGTGACACCGCGAAGCGCCCGGTGATGGGCGAGGCGGCGGTCCGGCGCAGCGAGGTGCTGATCGTGACCGACGACAACCCGCGTTCGGAGGATCCGGCCGCGATCCGGGCGGCGATGCTGGCCGGTGCCCGCAACGCCGGACCGGCGCTGGGCGGCGAGATCCTCGAGATCGCCGACCGTCATGAGGCCATCGTCCACGCGGTCGAGCTGGCCAGGCCCGGCGACATCGTGCTCATCGCGGGCAAGGGCCACGAGACCGGCCAGGAGATCCAGGGTGTCGTGCACCCGTTCTCCGACCGGGACGAGCTGGCTTCCGCCATCCGCAGACGTCTGGAGACAGAGTGATCGTGCTCAGCCTGGCCGAGATCGCCGCCATCGTCGGCGGCAGGCTGCATCGGACCGACGGCACCGCCGAGGTCACCGGAAGCGTCGAATTCGACACCCGCCAGGTCACGCCCGGCGGATTGTTCGTCGCGCTGCCCGGTGCGAAGGTCGACGGCCACGACTTCGCCGCGAAGGCCGTCGAGTCCGGCGCTGTCGCGGTGCTCGCGGCCCGCGAGGTCGACGCCCCGGCCGTGATCGTGCCCCCGCCGGCCGCCGGGGTCGCGCACGACCGGGCGTTCGCGCTGGTCTCGGACAAGGACGGCGCGGGCGCCGCGGTGCTGGCCGCACTGGCCAAGCTCGCCCGGCACGTGATCCAGAAGCTCTCCAGTGACCACCTGACCGTCGTCGGGGTCACCGGTTCGGCGGGCAAGACCTCCACCAAGGACATCATCGCCCAGCTGCTGGAGCCGCTCGGCCCGACGGTCGCGCCGCCGGGGTCGTTCAACAACGAGCTGGGCCACCCCTGGACGGCGCTGCGGGCCGACGCCTCGACCCGGCAGCTGGTGCTGGAGCTGTCCGCGCGCGGGCCCGGCCACATCGCCGAGCTGGCGGCCATCGCGCCGCCGCGGATCGGGGTCGTGCTCAACGTCGGCACCGCGCACGTCGGTGAGTTCGGCTCGCGTGAGGGCATCGCCAAGGGCAAGGGCGAACTCGTCGAGGCGCTGCCGAGCGCGGAAGACGGCGGAGTCGCCGTCCTGAACCTCGATGACCCGTACGTCGCGGCGATGGCGAGCCGCACGACCGCGCGGGTGGTGTTCGTCGGCGAGAGCGCGTCGGCGCGGGTCCGCGCCGCGGACATCACCCTCGACGACGAGGCACGCGCGTCGTTCCGCCTGATCACCCCGGACGGCGAGGCGCCGGTGAAGCTGCCGCTCTACGGCGAGCACCACGTCGGCAACGCGCTCAGCGCCGCCGCCGTGGCACTGGAAATGGGCTCGACGGTCGAGGAGGTCGCCGCCCGCCTGTCGAGCCTTGAGCGACGCTCGGACCGCCGCATGGAGGTCACCACCCGCGCCGACGGCGTCACGGTGCTCAACGACTCGTTCAACGCCAGCCCCGAGTCGATGCGGGCCGCTCTCAAGGCACTCGCGTCGATGAGCACGCAGCGCCGTTCCTGGGCCGTGCTCGGCGTGATGGGCGACCTCGGCGAGGACTCGGTGACGGCGCACGACGGCATCGGCAGGCTCGTCGTCCGGCTCAACATCGACAAGCTCGTGGTCATCGGGCAGGCAGCCGCGGCCACGCACCAGGGCGCCCAGCAGGAGGGCTCCTGGGGCGAGGAGTCGGTACTGGTACCCGACGTCGAGGCCGCCATCGCCCTGCTGCATGATCAGCTCCGCGCGGGCGACGTGGTGCTGGTGAAGGCGTCCAAGGCCGCCGCACTGTGGCGAGTGGCGGACGCCGTCCTCGCCTCCCCCGAAACGAACGCTGATTCCCCGGTAGTACCCCCTTCCCCCTCTCAAGAACGCTCGAACGGTGGTGACGCGTGATCAGCATCCTGATCGCGGCCGCGGCGGGCCTGCTGGTCTCCATCCTCCTCACTCCCTATCTGATCCGGGTCTTCTCCCGGCAGGGCTTCGGCCAGGAGATCCGGGAGGAAGGACCGCAGGGACACAAATCCAAACGCGGTACCCCGACGATGGGTGGTGTCGCGATCATCGTCGCGATGGTCGTCGGGTATTTCGTGGCTCATCTGATCAGCTCGCTCAGCGGCGGCAACGGCACCGGCGGCCCGTCCGCTTCGGGGCTGCTGGTCCTCGCGCTGGCGGTGGGTCTCGGGATCGTCGGGTTCCTCGACGACTTCATCAAGATCCGCAAACAGCGCAACCTCGGGCTGAACAAGACCGCGAAACTGGTCGGCCAGCTGGTGGTCACGATCGGTTTCGCGATCCTGGCGCTGCAGTTCGCCGACGAGCGCGGGCTGACCCCGGCGTCGGAGAGCCTGTCCTACGTGCGGGACCTCGCGCTGATCACCTTCCCGTCGGTGTTCTTCGTGATCTTCTGCTACATCGTCATCTCGGGCTGGTCGAACGCGGTGAACTTCACCGACGGCCTCGACGGTCTCGCCGGCGGCACCGCGGCGATGGTGCTGGCGACCTACGTCGTCATCGCCTTCTGGCAGACCCGCCTCTCGTGCGCGGTCACCCCGCAGGCCGCCTGCTACGACGTCCGTGACCCGCTGGACCTGGCCGTGGTGGCCGCCGCGGCGACCGGCGCCTGTGTCGGCTTCCTCTGGTGGAACGCGGCCCCGGCGAAGATCTTCATGGGCGACACCGGATCGCTGGCCCTGGGTGGCCTCGTCGCCGGTCTGTCGATGACCACCCGCACCGAACTGCTCGCCATCGTCATCGGCGGCCTGTTCATGGTCGAGATGATCTCGGTGGTCGCCCAGATCGCGGTGTTCCGCACGACCAGGCGACGGCTGTTCCGGATGGCCCCGTTCCATCACCATTTCGAGCTCGCGGGCTGGGCGGAGACCACCGTCATCATCCGGTTCTGGCTGCTCTCGGCCATCTGCTGCATGTTCGGCCTCGGCCTGTTCTACAGCGAACAGCTCGGTCTCGGGGGTTAAGCGGTGGATCAAGTGTCACGTGACCCCAGTGCCACGCACTCGCTGCGGCCCACGCGGCCCCTGGCTGCGCCGGAGAAAAGCCCAAGTACATCCAGTACGAGCGGCTTTTCTCCGGCTTGCCAGGAACCACGTGGATCCACTGCGGACGCGAGACACTGGGGCCACGCGACACTTGCCGGTCGTCACGTCCTCGTCGCCGGTGCCGGGGTCACCGGCAAGTCGATCGTCCCCGTCCTGCTGGAGCAGGGCGCGCGGGTCACCGTCACCGACAGCGACGCCGGGCGACTGGCGGAGCTGGAAGGTTTCGGCGCCGAACTGGTGCCGGGTCTGTCGGAGCCGCCCGACGGTGTCGAGCTGGTCGTGACCAGCCCCGGCTGGAAGCCGACATCGCCGTTGCTGGTGGCGGCGGCCGGAGCGGGGATCGAGGTGATCGGCGACGTCGAGCTGGCCTGGCGCGTCGGGCAGCTGCGTGACCGACCGCCGGTCTGGCTCGCGATCACCGGCACCAACGGCAAGACCACCACGGTCGGGATGCTGGAGTCGATCCTCGTTGCCGCCGGGGTCGACGCCGTGGCCTGCGGGAACGTCGGGTTCGCGGTGCTGGACGCGGTCCGCGCCGGGCACGAGGTGCTCGCCGTGGAGCTGTCGAGCTACCAGCTGCACTGGTCGTCCACGCTGGCCCCGCACGCCTCGGTGGTGCTGAACCTGGCCGAGGACCACCTCGACTGGCACGGCTCGATGGAGGAGTACGCGGCCGCGAAGGGCCGTGTCCACGCCCACTCGCGGAACGTGGTGCACAACCTCGGCGAGGAGTGGTCCGCCCGGCTCGCCGACGAGCACGCGCCCGCGGACGCCCGCCGGGTCGCCTTCGGCATGGACACCCCGCGTCCCGGTGAACTCGGGATCGTGGAGGACCTGCTGGTCGACCGCGCCTTCGTCGCCGACCCGGCGACCAGTGCCGACGAACTCGGCACGCTGGCCGACGTCCGCCCCGCCGGTCCGCACAACGTCTCCAACGCGCTCGCCGCGGCCGCGCTGGCCCGCGCGTACGGCGTCAGCGGCGAGGACGTCGCCAAGGGCCTGCGCGAGTACCGGCCCGCCCCGCACCGGGCCGAGGAGATCGGCGAGATCGACGGCGTCCGGTACATCAACGACTCCAAGGCGACCAACCCGCACGCGGCGAGTGGCTCGCTGCGCGCGCACCTGAACGTCGTCTGGATCGCCGGTGGCCAGCTCAAGGGCACTTCTGTGGACGAACTGGTCGCCTCGATCGCAGGCAGGCTGCGCGGAGTCGTGCTGTTCGGCGTCGATTCACCCGTGATCGCCGCCGCTGTCGCGCGACACGCGCCGGATGTCCCGGTCAACAGCCTCCTTCCGGGTGACGATGACCTCATGACTGCGGCGGTGAAGGCGGCCCGCGCCCTGGCGCGCCCCGGAGATGTGGTGCTGCTGGCCCCCGCCGCGGCGTCGTTGGACATGTTCTCGAGCTACGGCGCACGCGGCGACGCGTTCGCGAGCGCGGTGCGTGTCCTGCGCGACGGTGCGGGGGAGACCAGTGACGGCGGTTGAGGAGAGAAGAAAGCGCGAGCCCGCGCCGAGGCAGCGCAAGTCTCGTGAGAGGCGTGAACGCAAGGAAAGCCCGTTCGTCGCCTTCCGCACCGCGCTGACGGCGTGGCTTTCGCGGCCGCTCGCCTCGTTCCACCTGGTGCTGGCGCTCACCGGCGTGCTGACCGTGATCGGCATCGTGATGGTGCTGTCCGCGTCCTCGGTCGCCTCGTACGACCCGAAGACCGGCACCGGCGTGTACGCCCAGTTCGGCAAGCACATCATGTTCGCCGCGATCGGCGCCGTCGTGTTCTGGGTCGGGCTGCGGATACCGCTGGAACGCGTCCGGCGGCTGTCGGCGACGGCGACCGTGGTCTGCCTCGGGCTGCTCGTGCTGGTGCTGACCCCGCTCGGGTCCACGGTCAACGGTTCGCAGGGCTGGTTCAGGCTCGGCGGGTTCGCGTTCCAGCCGGTCGAGGCCGCCAAGGTCGCGCTGGCCTTCTGGGGCGCGCACATCCTGGTGATCAAGTACAACATCATCAACCAGTGGCGGCATCTGCTCGTCCCGCTCGTGCCGATCGCCCTCCTGATGTTCGCGCTGGTCATGATGCAACCCGACCTCGGCGGCACGATCACCCTCGCGGTGGTGCTGCTGGCCCTGCTGTGGTTCGCGGGCGCGCCGAAACGGCTGTTCGGCGTCCTCCTCGCGGGGGGTCTCGTCGGGGTGCTGGTACTGGCCATCATCGAGCCGTACCGGCTCGCGCGGGTCTTGTCGTTCGTCTCCGGCGACCCGGACACCAGCGCGGACGGCTTCCAGGCCAACCAGGCCAAACTCGCGCTCGCCGACGGCGGGCTGTTCGGCAAGGGCCTCGGCCAGGGGCAGTCCAACTGGGGCTACCTGCCGAACGTGCAGAACGACTTCATCTTCGCCCTGATCGGCGAGGAACTCGGCTTCATCGGCTGCGCGGTGGTGCTCGGGCTGTTCGCCGGGGTCGCCGTCGTCGGCCTGAGGATCGCTACCCGCAATCTCGACCCGTGGATCCGGATCGTCGCCGGCACGCTGACCGTTTTCCTGGTCGCGCAGGCGGGTATCAACATCGGGTACGTCGTCGGCCTGCTGCCGGTCACCGGGGTCACGCTGCCGTTGATCTCCTACGGCGGGACGTCGCTCGTGATCACCATGCTCATCATGGGGATCCTCGCCAACGCCGCCCGGCACGAACCGGAGGCGGTGGCCGCACTGCGTTCGCAGGGGCCGGGTAAATTCGGACGCCTGCTGAGGCTTCCCGCGCCCGAGCCGTACCGCCCGCCGGCCAAGCGCAAGGGCTCCGCGGCCAGGGGCCTCGCCGCCAAGGCGGCGAGGCCCGCGCCGAGGACGGCGAGGCCGTCGCCCGCCCAGGAGCGGCGCCGTTCGGTCCGGGAACCCGGCAGGAGGACGGCCGCGCGAACGGCAGTGAACCGCGGTACCGCGAAACGCCGGTACCGCAAACCGGAGAGGTCATAGGTGAACAACCCCGTTAGAGCCGACGCCGCAGCCGAGGTCGCGGGCAAGGCGCCGGTGGTCGTGGTCGCCGGCGGCGGCACCGCAGGACACATCGAGCCCGCACTCGCGCTCGCCGACGCGGTGATGCGCCTGCGTCCCGACGCGAAGGTGATCGCGCTGGGGACCGAGCGCGGACTGGAGAACAAGCTCGTTCCGGCGCGCGGCTACCCGCTGGAGCTGATCCCGCCGGTGCCGATGCCGCGCAAGCCGACACCCGAGCTGCTGAAGATGCCGATGAAGGTCCGCGACTCGGTCAAGCGCACCCGGGAGATCCTGGAGCGCGTCGGCGCGGACGTCGTCGTCGGCTTCGGCGGTTACGTCGCGCTTCCGGCGTACCTCGCCGCGCGCGGGCGCACGCCGATCGTGGTGCACGAGGCCAACGAGAAGCCGGGGCTGGCGAACAAGGTCGGCGCGCGGTTCGCCGTTCGCGTCGCCGTCGCCGTCCCGGGGACACCGCTGGCGAAGGCCGAGGTCATCGGCATCCCGCTGCGCCGCTCCATCACTTCGCTCGACCGGGCGGCGCTGCGCGCCGAAGCCCGCGAGCACTTCGGGCTCGACCCCGACGCCCCGACATTGCTGGTCTTCGGTGGCTCGCAGGGCGCGGTGTCGATCAACGGCGCCGTCTCCGGCGCGGCCAAGGAGTTCGCGGACGCCGGTGTCGGTGTGCTGCACGCTCACGGGCCGAAGAACACGCTGGTCGTCCAGGAGTTCCCCGGGAAGCCCGCGTACGTGCCCGTGCCGTACCTGGAGCGGATGGACCTGGCCTACGCCGCCGCCGACGCGGTGCTGTGCCGCTCCGGCGCGATGACCGTCGCCGAGGTCTCCGCCGTCGGCCTGCCCGCGGTGTTCGTCCCGCTGCCGTACGGCAACGGCGAACAGGCGGTCAACGCCCGGCCCGCGGTCGACGCGGGTGCCGGGCTGATGGTGGACGACGCCGACCTCACCGCCGCCAAGATCGCGGAACTGGTGATCCCGCTGGTCTCCGACGCCGATCGGATCGCGAAGATGAGTGCCGCCGCGGTCGGGCTCGGCCACCGCGAGGCCGACGAGACCCTTGCCAAGATCGTGCTGGAGGCCGCCGGTGTCTGACAATCTGCCCGACACGCTGACGCGTGCCCATCTGATCGGGATCGGCGGCGCCGGGATGAGCGGGATCGCCCGCATCCTGCTGGCCCGCGGGGTCCAGGTGTCCGGTTCCGACGCCAAGGAGTCGCGTGCTTTCCTGTCGCTGCGTGCCCAGGGTGCCGAGATCGCCGTCGGCCAGCGCGCCGAGAACCTCGACGCGTTCCCCGAGGGCCCGTCCTCGGTGATCGTGTCGACCGCGATCAAGGAGACCAACCCGGAACTGGCGGCCGCGCGGGAACGCGGGATCACCGTGCTGCACCGCGCACAGGCGCTGGCCGGGCTGATGGAGGGCCACCGTGTCGCGTGCATCGCCGGGACGCACGGCAAGACGTCGACGACGTCGATGCTGACCGTCGCGCTGATGCACTGCCACCTCGATCCGTCGTTCGCCATCGGCGGCGACCTCAACGAGTCGGGCGCGAACGCGCACCACGGCGAGGGCGGCGTCTTCGTCGCCGAGGCCGACGAAAGCGACGGGTCGTTCCTGGCCTATTCGCCGTCGGTCGCCGTGGTGACCAACGTCGAGCCGGACCACCTGGACCACCACGGCACGGCCGAGGCGTACGTCGCGGTGTTCACCGACTTCCTCGGCCGGATCGAACCGGGCGGGCTGCTCATCGTCTGCGGTGACGACGAGGGCGCCGACAGGCTGGGCGCGCAGGCGGAGGAACGCGGCATCCGCGTCCGCCGCTACGGGCGTTCGGTCACCGGCGCGGACGACGCCAAGGTGCTGGACTTCGTTCCGGCCCCCGACGGCGGCTTCGTGCGGATCTCCTTGCAGGGCAAGGAAATCGATCTCCGTGTCGCGGTGCCCGGCGAGCATATGGCGTTGAACGCGATCGCCGCGCTGCTGGCCGGGATCGAGCTGGGCGCGCCCGCCGAAGGACTGGCCGAAGGGCTCGCCGCGTTCGGCGGCGTCCGGCGGCGGTTCGAGTTCAAGGGCCGCTCGGGCGACGTCCGGGTGTACGACGACTACGCGCATCACCCGACCGAGGTCGAGGCGCAGCTGCGCGCGGTACGGACCGCCGCCGGGCAGGGGCGGGTCATCGTGGTCTTCCAGCCGCACCTGTACTCGCGCACGAAGACGTTCTCGACGGAGTTCGCGGCCGCGTTGTCGCTGGCCGACGAGGTCGTCGTGCTGGACGTCTTCGGTGCCCGCGAGAAGCCGGAACCCGGGGTGAGCGGCGCGCTCATCGCCGATCAGATCTCCGGCGCCACCGTGCACTACCAGCCCGCGTTCGACGTCGCGGCGAAGCTCGCGGCGGACCTGGTCAAGCCCGGCGACCTGCTGGTGACCATGGGCGCCGGCGACGTCACGCAGCTCGGCCCGGAGATCCTGGCCGAGCTGGACCGGCGGGCAGGCTAGCCATGACGCAGACCGGGGAACGCCGCCGCCCGGCCGAACCCGGTCGGCGTCCGGGCAGGGACCGGGCCGAACGGGCTCAACGGACAGAACGGATCCAACGGGCGAAGGCCCGGCGCGGCAGGCGATCCGTCCAGGACCGCCGCCGCATCACCCGGCCGGTCAAGCGCAAGGAGATGCGGCGGCGCTGGGTCGCGGTGCTTTCGGTGCTGACCGTCGTCGCCCTCGTCTACCTGCTGTGGTTCAGCTCGATGCTGGGCGTGCGGCAAGTGGACGTCGTCGGGGCGAGTTCCGTGCCCGGGGACCAGATCCGGGCCGCGGCGGCGGTACCGGACCAGAAGCCGATGCTGCGCCTGGACACCGACGAGATCCGCGATCGGGTGGCGCAGATGCCCGGCATCGCCACCGTCGACGTCTCCCGGTCCTGGCCTAGCACACTCGAGATCACCGTGACCGAACGTGTCGCGATCGCGTTCTTCGACAGCGGGCCCGGCGGCGACGGCGTGCACCTCGTCGACGGCGGGGGTGTGGTGTTCAAGACGGTCAAGGAGCGACCCGCGGGATTGCCCGAACTGAAGCTGCCGCTGGTGTCGGCCGACGACCCGGTGACCCGCGCGGTGACCGGCGTCCTCGGCGTGATCCCGCAGCAGTTGCTGAAGCAGGTCACCACCGCGACGGCGAAGACCCCCGGCAGCGTCGAGTTCGCGCTGGCCGACGGGAAGACGGTGCGCTGGGGGACCTCGGCCGACACCGAGCGCAAGGCGAAGGTCCTCGCCGCGCTTCTCACCCGCGAGGGCAAGGTCTTCGACGTCTCCGCCCCCGACTTGCCCACCGTCTCCTGATGCGTTTCGTCCTCTAGTTGCGGTAGTTCGCGTCACGAACTACCGCAACTAGAGGACGAAACGCGGCGGCGGGGAGGGCGTCAGGGGGTGACGAGGGCTTCGATGCCGTCCAGCATGCGCTCCAGGCCGAACGTGTAGGTCTCGTCGGCGGCTTCGCAGGTCTCCGCGTCGTAACCCCCGCTTTCCCAGATCCGGGTCATCGCCGGATGCCGTTCCACGTCGAAGTACTTCTCCCAGAACACCGACCGCTGCCCCCACCAGGCGTCGGTCGACTGCCCGGTCTGCTGCTCGACCTGGGCCGTCTCGGCCGAAAGCGCCGCGTTCGCCTGGACGTAGATCTCGATGCTGTTCGCGGCCGCGGCCGCCTCGCGCGGCGCCAGCCCGATGTCCGACACCGCCGCGATCAGGTACTCCTGGCCCGCCATCAGCCCTGGTCCGAGCACCGGCCGCACCATCGACGTCGAGCGCAGCCACGGATGTGCCCGGAACACGGCCAGGGTGCGCCCGGCGTAGAGCCGCACCTGCTCGCGCCAACCGTCCGGCCGGGGGTCGCCGGGGCCAGGGAGGTCACGGGCGGCGAGCACCGAGTCCACCATGAGGTCCAGCAGTTCCGTCTTGCCGGGGACGTAGGTGTAGAGCGTCATCGTGCCGACGTCGAGTTCCTTGGCGATCTGGCTCATCGACACGGTCGCCTCGCCTGCGCCGTCCGCGAGCGCGACGGCGGTGGAGATCACCTGGTCGAGGGTCAGTTTCGGCTTTCGTCCCCTGGTCGGATGCCGGGCTTCGCCGCGGTCACGCCACAACAGATCGAGGCTGCGCTCGAGGTCCATCCACACTCCACTCGGCCGGGAACTGGATTCTACATTCTCGTATGAGGTACGGTTAACCATTCCCGTAGGACGTACGAAAAGGAGTGGGGAATCGTGACGATCCTGGTGACCGGTGCGACCGGAAATGTCGGCAGGCTGCTGGTCGACGAACTGGTGAAGGCCGGAGCGCCGGTGCGGGCGCTGACCGTCAACCCGGTGAAGGCGGCGCTGCCGGAGCAGGTGGAGGTCGTCAAGGGTTTTCTGGGCAAGCCGGAGACGCTGCCGGAAGCCCTGAAGGGCATCGACACCGTGTACTTGGCGCCGCGGGCGGACAAGGTGGACGACTTCGTGAAGCTGGCGAAGGAGGCCGGAGTGCGCCGGGTGGTGGCGTTGTCGGGCAGCAACGCCGATGACCCGGAGGAGAACTCGAGTGGCGTGGAGTTCGCGATCATCGAGAAGGCGGTCCAGGAGGCAGGCTTCGACTGGACGTTCCTGCGGCCGGGTGCGTTCATGATGAACACCTTCGGCTGGGCGGAGACGATCAAGGCCGAGCGCGTGGTTCGCGAGGCCTATGCCGAAGCGCGGATGACACCGATCGACCTCGGGGACATCGCCGCCGTCGCGGCGCACGTCCTCCTGACCGAAGGGCACGCAGGCAAGAAGCACACCCTGAGCGGGCCGACGGCGATCAGCCAGCGCGAACAGGTCGCCGCCATCTCGGCCGCGCTCGGTGAAGAGGTCGTCTTCCAGGAACTCACCCGGGAAGAGGCGAACAAGCAGTGGGCCGCCGCCGGGATTCCGGCGGAGATCGCCAAGTGGCTGCTCGACGGCTTCGCGTACTTCACCGAGAACCCGGACACGCCGACGGGCGTCGTCCAGGAACTCACCGGGCGGCCCGGTGTCACCTACGCGGAGTGGGCGGCGGCGAACGTCGAAGCGTTCCGCTGAGCCCCACCGCGTGAGTGGCTGTGCTTGATCAAGGTCGAGCCCAGTGCGGCTTGGTGACGATGGAGGAATCAGGACGCTGAATACAGGTCGCCCTAACCGAATCGCCATTCACGACCAGCTGTACCGACTCGGTGGTTGTGCGGGCTGGTTGGGCGGCACGCGTGATCAGACGGACGGCACGCGTGAGGAGATGGACGGCACGCGTGATCAGACGGACGTCAGCGTGCCCGGCGGGGGAGGCGGGTCGGCAGCGGCGCACCACGTGGCGGCCGGTCCGCCGTCACCGGAGCGGGCGGCTGCGGCGGTGGGGACGACCGCTGGGGCTGGGGCAGCGGAGGCGGCGCCTGCGACTCGCGGGGCCAGGCCGGGGTGATCATCGCCTGTGCCCCGACCCGGCGGACGGGCAGTCCGTGCGCCTCGCGGGAGGGCAGGCCGGGCCAGATCTCGCCCGCCTCCTTCGCGGCGTCGCGGATCGCGGTGCCGTCGAGCGAGGTGTGCGTCTCTTCGATGTCCCGGTCGAGCCACTGGACGACGAACTCCAGCGGTCCGGCGGGCGGCAGTGGCCACAGAAAGATCTCGTGGTCGACGTGGAACGATGTGCCGCCCAGCCCCCGCGCGCGCAGCACCGGCTGATCCGGTTTCGACGCGGACGGCACGGAGATGGTCTCCGAACTGGCCCGGCGGCCGTCGGGAAAGAGCACCCCGACCAGCAGCGCGTTGTAGTCCGGGACCCGGCGGTGGTCGATCAGGCCTTCGCCGGGCTCGTCCAGTAGGAGATCCCGTGAGTACACCGACAGCTGGAAGGACACCGCCTCCGGCCACACCTCGATGCCGCGCAGCGCCACGATGGTCCGTTCGGCGCGGCCGAGCGGCATCGACCAGGGCAGGATCGCCGGGACGATGTACTCGTGCGGCGAGTCCACCCAAGGGCGGCCGTTGTAGCCGAACAGTTCCTGTTCCGGCACCGGGAACAGGGGGCGACCGCGCGGACCGTCGGTGAAGAAGCTCATCGCGGACCGGGTGGGGCGAACCTGGCTGACACGCCGCTCACGCCGTCGAAGACCACCATGCGGTTCACGGTATCCGATGACCGGGCCGGTACTGAACGGTTTCAGCGCACCTTTCGCGTCACCCGAAGCCCCTGAGCCGCACTTTCGTGCCCTTCGGCACCTTGGTGCCCGGCTGCGGATCCTGTTGCAGGACGAAGTCGAAACCGCCGTTTCCGCCGCCATGACCGTTGCCGTTTCCGCGACCCTCACGGTCTGCTTCCAGGCCCGCCTGACGCAGGATCTGGATCGCCTCTTCCATCCGCTTGAACGTCACGTTCGGCACTTCGACCGCGTTCGAAACGAACACCCCGATCCGGCGATTGCCCGCCTTGCCGCCGCCCTTCGGATCGGTACGGATCACCAGTCCGGCGGCGAACTGGTCGGAGAACTCCTCGCCCGCCTGGAACGGTTGGAAGCCCGCCTGCTGCAGGATCGCGAAAGCGGCGTCCTTGGCCTGGCCCGTGACGTCCGGGACCGGCGGCAGCGGTTCGGGGCCCTTGGACAGGACGATCGTGACCTGCCCGCCGATGTTCAGCTGCGAACCGGGACTCGGGTCGACGCGGATCACCTTGTTCTTGGCGACGTCGCTGAATTGCTGCTCACCCTGGACCGGGGTCAGCTGCGCGGCCTTGATCGCCGTCTCGGCGTCCTGCTGGCTCGTCCCGGCCTGGATGTCCGGCACGATCGGGCGGCCCTTGGACAGCACGACGTTGACCGTGGCGCCCGGCGCGA
The DNA here is from genome assembly GCF_001953865.1 of Amycolatopsis coloradensis. Lineage (GTDB taxonomy): Bacteria > Actinomycetota > Actinomycetes > Mycobacteriales > Pseudonocardiaceae > Amycolatopsis > Amycolatopsis coloradensis. The sequence continues at coordinate 193,008 of NZ_MQUQ01000001.1, read as the reverse complement.
GCGAGGTGCCCGCCGCGGGATCGGACCGGATCACCGTGTGCTGCGCGGCGGTGTCGCTGTACTCCTCGGTGTAGGCGGGGGTGAGCTTCGCCGACCGGAGCGCGTCACCGGCGGCGGCCTGGTTCATCCCGGCCAGCTTCGGCACCGACGACGCGGTCGGGCCCGTGTCGTTGAGGATGAACGCGAACGCGCCGATCAGGCCGCCGAAGATCACCACGGCGGCCGCGATCATCAGATAGAGGCGTTTGCGCGACTGCGGCTGGTCGTCGTCCGCGGCCGGTTCGGGCCGAGGGGGAGGTGTCCGGGGCGGCGGTGCGGCGGGCGGCCGCGGTTCCCGGTACAGCGCCTGTGTTCCACGCGGTCCGGTGACCGGCATGGTGGCTTCGGCGACCGGGGTCAGCACCGCGGTCGCCATGGCGGGGTTCACCGCCGGGACGGCGGGGATGCCGGGGGTGGTGCGCTCCGCGTCGGTCTCCCGGCCGGCGTCCGGCGGCAGCGGCACGGGTACCGGGACCGCCGGGATGCCGAGCATGGTGCGCAGATGGTTCAGTTCGGCGAGGAACACCGCGGCGTCGGCCGGGCGCTGCCCGGGGTCGCGGCGGGTGGCGCGCAGGATCAGCTCGTCCAGTTGCGGAGGGATTCCCTGGCGCAGTTCGCTCGGGCGCGGGACGTCGTCGTTGACGTGCCGGTACGCCACCGAGATGGCGGTGTCGCCGGTGTAGGGCGCTCGCCCGGTGAGCATTTCGTACAGCAGGATCCCGGTCGAGTAGACGTCGCCGCTCGACGTGGTCGCGCCGGTGGCGACCTGTTCGGGCGAGACGTAGGCGACCGTGCCGAGGATGACGCTCGAACTCGTGGTGCCCGCGCTCGCGATCGCGCGGACCAGGCCGAAGTCGCCCACCTTGACCACACCACCCGAAAGCGCGGTGCCGCCGCGGCCGATGAGCACGTTCTCCGGTTTGACGTCGCGGTGCACCAGGCCGGCGGCGTGCGCCGCGGCCAGCGCGGACAGCACGGGCTCGGTGATGCTCAGCGCGAGCGCGACGTCCAGCGGTCCGCGTTCGGTGAGCAGTTCGCGCAGGGTGCCGCCGTCGACGAGTTCCATGACCAGGAACGCGCGGCCGGACTCCTCCCCGCCGGGGGTGTCGAAGCCCTGGTCGTGCACCGCCACCACGTGCGGGTGATGCAGCCGGGCCGCCGAGCGGGCCTCCCGTTCGAAGCGCTCGACGAACGACCTGTCGTCGGCGAAGCGCGGGTCCATGATCTTGATGGCGACCTGGCGGTCCAGGCGGGTGTCGACGCCGCGGTACACCGACGACATCCCACCGCGTGCGAGCAGCTTGTCCACCCGGTAGCGGCCCTCGAGCAGAGTGCCCACCAGAGTGGGGTCCGTGCGTGTCACGGCTATGGATCGTACGGAAGTGCCCATGTTCTGGTGTACGGGACCTGGCGCGCCGAGGATCACGATTTCCGTCATTCCCTCGAATCGGCGGTATGCGTGACCACGCGGGCACGCTCTGTCATGCCCATCCCGTCACCCAGGCGTACCAGCGGAGCGGGAGACGGAATGTGGCACAGTGTCACCTGTGAGTGGTATTCCCGTCGCCGACGACGTTCTCGGTGCAGATGTGGCCGTTCTCCCGCTTCCGGAGGCCGCGACCGCGCTGAACGTTTCGGCCAGCAAGGTCCGCCAGATGCTGCGTGACGGTCACCTGATCGCCGTCCGGCGCAAGGGTGAGCTCTACGTCCCTGCCGCGTTCCTGGTGAAGGACGGCGTGGTCAAGGGCCTGGCGGGCACCATTACCGTGCTCGCGGACTCCGGCTTCAGCCGGACGGAGATGCTGCGCTGGCTCTTCGCCGAGGACGACACCCTGCCGGGGGCCACCCCGGTCAACGCGCTCCGCACCAGCCACGGCACCGAGGTCAAACGGCGCGCGCAGGCGATGGCGTTCTAGCTCTGACCAGCATGAACGTCGCGGCCGCGAGGAGCTGACACCCCGCCGCGGCACTCAGCGCCGTGGTCACGGAGAGTGCGCTCAACGGCCCCGCGACAGCGGCACCCGCCGCGAGTCCGGTGATCTTCACGCTCGCCGCCGTCGTGAAAACCTGAGCCCGTACTTCCGCGGGCGCTTCGCGATGACGGATGGCGAAAAGCGCCGAAAGCTGCGGCCCTTCGGCGAATCCGGCGAGTACGGCGGCGGCCGTCAGGGTCACCACGTCGTGTCCGGTGGCCGCGAGCAGGAAGCTCGAGCCCAGCAGGCCTGTCGTGGCGAGGACCGTGCGGTCCGGCGGTGGCGGCTTGCGGGCCAGTACCGCGTTCGCGCCCAGCGACGCGGCGGCCAGCACGGTGAGCAGGAGCGCGCCGAATCCGGGGGCGTCCAGTCGCTGGGCGCCGAGCAGTGGGTAGCACACCAGCGCGATCCCGATACCGACGAAGGACACCGTGGACGTCGCGGTGGCCCGAAGCAGCGCGCGGTTGCGGAAGAGGACCGCGAACCCCTCGGCGAGCCGTCGGCGGATCGGTTTCGCGGGCTTCGCTTCGGCGGCGGGGAGTGCCCAAGCCGCGGGGAAAGCAGCCGCGACCAGCGTGATCGCAACGGCCACCGCGGCCGGGGCGCCGGCGTAAGCGGCCACGAGCCCGGCGAGTCCCGGACCGGCGAGGCTCGCGGCGGCGAACGTCATCGCGTCCAGCGCACTCGCCCTCGGCAGCGGTGTCCGGCCGCGGACCTGCGGCAACTGGGCCGTCCAGCCGCCCGCCAAGGCCGGGTTGAGCAACCCGGCCGCGACGGCGACCGCGATCACCGCGGGGACTTCGATGAGCGCGAGCACCACGCCGAGCCCGCCCGCGTAGGCGAGCAACGCCCACGCCAGCAGCCGACCAGGCCTGGTACTGCGGTCGAGCAGCGCGCCGAGGAGTGGCCCGCCCGCCGCCGCGGAGATCGTCAGGCCCGCCAGCAGCGCGGACCCGGTGGCGGCCGAGCCATCGACGCTGAGACCGAGCAGGAGCAACGCCGGTCCGGACAGTTCATCGCCGGTTCTGGCGACCGTTGCGCCGGTGAGGTAGACGGCGAGTCTGTAACGGCCTCTCATGGGTGAGACGTTACAGTGAGGGATGACTTCAGCGCAGCGGGATTTCCTGCCCGGCCGGTCGGCGCGGGCGGCGGCGCAGCGGGCGGTGGATCTGCTGGTCGTCCTGCTCTCGCCAGATCCGTCGGTTCCTGCTGTCCGCGCCGTGCTGGAGGCGCACGGCGAGACCTCGGTCGAGCTGGCGCCGTCGGACGTGGCGTCTTTGCGCGAGGCGGCTTCGGAGCTGCGGGAGGTGTTCGCGGCGCGGGATGTCGCGTCGGCGACCGGGGTGCTCAACCGGTTGCTGGCCCGGTACGGGCATCCGCCGCGGCTGACCGACCACGCCGACGGGTTCGGCTGGCATCTGCACGTGGACACCGATGACGACGGGCCGTGGGGCGCGTGGCTGGTGACGTCGTCCGCGCTGGCGTTGGCGGTGCTGCTCGCGGACCGCCAGGCGCCGCCGGGTGGGCTGTGCGCCGCCTCGGGCTGCGGGAAGCCCTTCGTGCACCTGGGCGGGGGGAGCCCGCGGCGATACTGCTCGTCGCGGTGCGCTACTCGGGAGCGGGTCGCGGCTCACCGGCGCGATCGGTCCTGAATGTCAGGAACGGGACTTTCATCGCAAAATCTGCCATAAAAGTCCCGTTCTTAACACCTGAAAGCGATTCAGCCCTGCTTGTCCCGCCACTGAATCCACGAACGCAGCTTGTCGAGGTTGTAGTCCGGCCCGCCGGTCGCCACGGTGAACAGCGAGACGCCCTGCGCCAGCAGCTTCGGGCCCAGCTCCTCGGGCTCGCCCTCGACGGCGACCGAACGCTCGATCTCCTTCGGGTCCCGGCCGACGTCGGCGCAGTGCTGGTCGAGGATCTTGACCTTGCGCTCGACGACCTCCGGGTCGCCGAAGCCGTGCCAGATGTCCGCGTGCTTCGCGACCAGGCGAAGCGTCTTCTTCTCGCCGCCGCCACCGATCAGCACCGGGACCTTGCGGACGGGCTGCGGGTTCAGCTTCCCGAGCCTGCTCTCGATCCGGGGGAGCGCCTCGGCGAGGTTGTCGAGCCGCCCACCCGCGGTGCCGAACTCGTAGCCGTACTCGTCGTAGTCCTTCTCGAACCAGCCGGAGCCGATGCCGAGGATCAGCCGCCCGTCGGAGATGTTGTCGACGGTGCGGGCCATGTCGGCCAGCAGTTCGGGATTGCGGTAGCTGTTGCACGTCACCAACGCGCCGATCTCGACCCGTGACGTGGACTCCGCCCAGGCCCCCAGCATGGTCCAGCACTCGTAGTGCAGGCCCTCGGGCTCGCCGTACAGCGGATAGAAGTGGTCCCAGTTGAACACGATGTCCACACCGAGGTCTTCGGCCTCCGAAGCCGCCCGGCGGATCGCCTTGTATTCGGCGTGCTGCGGCTGCAACTGGACGCCGATCCGGATCTTCCTGTTCGAAGCAGTGGTCATGATGGAAGCCTAAGCCTGGAGTTGCTCCACGCGCTCGCCAGTAACTTCGGAAGGGCGACGGCCGCACGACGACGGCGGGGGACGACCGCGCGGGTGCTCAGCACGTCGTAACCGAGGGCGACGATCTCGTCGAGAATGCCTTCGCAGAGTACGAGCGCCGTCCGCACGCAGGCCCGGGATTCCTCGCGCAGCAACGGGATTCCTGCTTCGGCCCGGCGATACACCGCCCGGTTGCGCGCCACCGCCACCGCCACGGCGAGCGCGCGCCGCACCCGCCGGTCCGGCAGCCCGCGGGCGCGCGACCATTCGAGCAGTTCGCGGTCGACGCCGAACGCCGCGAGTTCCTCGGTGGGCAGGTACAGCCTCCCCCGGTCGAGGTCCTCGCCGATGTCGCGCAGGAAGTTGGTCAGCTGGAACGCCTCGCCCAGCGCGGCGGCACCGGGTTCGGCCTCGGGGACCGGGACGACGGTGCCGAAGACCGGCAGCAGCTGGAGGCCGATCACCTCGGCCGAACCGTGGACATAGTCCTTGAGGTCGGCGTAGGTCGTCTACTCGGTGATCTTGAGGTCCATCGCCATGGACCGCAGGAACGCGTCGAACAGGTCGCGGTCCAGGTCGTGGCGCCGCACGGTGTCGGCGAGCGCGGTCAGCACCGGATCGGACGGCGTGCCACCGTCGAAGACTTGTCCGACCCGTCTGGCGACCTCGCCGAGCGCGAACGCCGGATCGGTGCCGGGCGCGGGATTGTCGACCAGTTCGTCCGCCATCCGCGCGAAGCCGTACAGCGCGTGCGCGAACGGCCGCGTCCGCGACGGCAGCAGCCGGGTCGCGAGGAAGAAGGTGCGGCCGTACTGGGCGTTGATGCGGCGGCATTCGGTGTACGCCGCCCGCAACGCCGGTTCGGTGATGCCGGCGGCGTCGAGTTCCGTCATCGGCCGGTGACCCTTCCCGCCGCGAGCCTGCCGGAGATCACCACCGGCGGGATACCGACGCCCGGCGTGGTCCCGCAGCCGGCCAGCACGACGTTTTCCGCCGCTCGCATCAGGTTTCCCGGCCGGAACGGACCGGTCTGGGCGAAGGTGTGCGCAAGGGAGAACGGGGTGCCCGCGGTGAGGCCGCGCTCCGCCCAGCCCGCCGGAGTGATCGTCTCGTCGACGGCGAAGTCGTCCGAGAATCCGGTGAGGCCGCGCTTTTCCAGTGTCCGCAGGAGTTCCGTGCGATAGGCGGGCCCGACCCGGCCCCAGTCGATCTTGCCGCGGCGCAGGTTCGGCGCCGGGGCCAGCACCGAGATCACCTGGTCGCCGCCGGGGGCGAGCCCCGGTTCGGTCGCGGTCGGCCGGGTCACCAGCAGCGACGGATCGCTCATCAGCCTGCCCTCGCGGATGATCTCCGAGAACGTCTTTTCCCACGCTTGGCCGAAGAAGATGGTGTGGTGGCCCAAATCCGGCCAAATTCTTCGCGAATGTCCGTGCAGGACGACCGCCGACGGCGAGTACCGCAGCGGCAGCGGACGCCGGGGGCGGGCGCCGAGCAGCCGGTACGCGGTGCCGAGTTCGGTCGCGAGAACCACGGTGTCGCAAGGGATCCGCTCACCCGAGCGGGTCCGGACCGCGCGCACCCGCGAGGAAACCCTTTCCAGCCAGGCAGCCTCGGTGCCGAACCGCAGTTCCGCGCCGGCGCGTTCGGCCGCGCTCGCCATCGCCCGCGCGATCGCGCCCATCCCGCCCGCCGGGTAGTGGACCCCGCCGACGGTGTCCATGAAGGAGATGACGCCGTACGCGCCGATCGCGCGGGCCGGGTCGAGTCCCGCGTAGAGCGCTTGGAAGGAGAACAGGCGGCGCACCCGGTCGTCACGCAGGAAACCGCCGATCTTCGGGCCGAGCCGCCCGAAACCGCCCAGTGCGGCCAGTTTCGCCAGTTCCGGCCGGACCAGGTCGAGCGGGGAATCGAAGTTCGCGCCGATGAAGTGGTCCTTCTGCACCGCGTACAACTCGGTGAGCCAGCGCCGCAGGCGACGGTAACCCTCGGCCTCGGCCGGGCCCGCGACCGCGCGGATCTCGGCCTCCATCGCCGCCGCCTCGGTGTGCACGGCGATCGTGCTGCCGTCGGCGAACCGCGCGCGATAGGCCGGGTCGAGCCGGGTCAGGGTCAGGTTGCCCGCCAGCGACTCGCCGACCGCCGCGAAGGCCTCGTCGAGCAGTTCCGGCATGGTCAGCACGCTGGCACCGGTGTCGACGGTGTTACCGCCGAAATCCGACTGACCGGCCCGGCCGCCGGGGGTCTTGTCCTGCTCCAGCAAGGTCACCCGGCGTCCGGCGCCGAGCAGGTGCAGCGTCGCCGAGAGCCCGGCGAGCCCGCCACCGATCACCACCACGTGGTCACTCGGACCGGTGACGGTGCGCATCAGTACGTCCGCTGGGTCGCCTTGACGACCAATCCGGTCAGCGCGGCGGGAGCGGGCTCGGCCAGGTGGGCGCGGTCCAGCGCGGCCAGCGCGGACTCGGTGAGCTCGTCGATGCGGCGTTCCACGGCGTCGACGGCGCCGACGTCCTGCAGTGCTTCGCGCACGGTCTCGACGGCGTCCTCGGAGAGGTGCGCGTCGCCGATGGCGTCGGAGATGACCCGGGTCGCGGCGTCCTCGCCCTGCTCGGCCGCCCGCTGGAGCCCCAGCGCGACCAGCAGCGTCCGCTTGCCTTCGCGCAGGTCGTCACCGGCGGGTTTCCCGGTGACCGACGGGTCGCCGAACACGCCGAGCAGGTCGTCCCGCAGTTGGAACGCCACGCCGACCTCGTCACCGAACTCGCGCAGCGTCGCGATCAGGGCGTCGTCGGCGCCGCCGAGCGCGGCACCGAGGTGAAGCGGGCGCATGACGGTGTACGCGGCCGTCTTGAGCTTGCAGATGTGCAGTGCCGCCTCGGGGGAGGCGTCGCCGGTGGCCTGGGTGCGGACGTCGAGGTACTGCCCGGCGAGCACCTCGGTGCGCATCGCGCGCCACGCGGGCCGGGCCGCCGCGAGGGCCGCGGGCGGGAGCGGCGCCTCGCCGAACATGTCGTCGGCCCAGGCCAGCGCGAGGTCGCCGACCAGGACGGCGGTCGCGAGCCCGAACGTGCTCGGCGAACCCAGCCACCCGCTGTCGGCGTGGAGTTTGGCGCCCGCGATGTGCACCGTCGGCGAACCGCGGCGCGAATCGGAAGAGTCGATGAGGTCGTCGTGGATCAGCGCGCACGCCTGGATCAGCTCCAGGCTGGCCACCGCCTGCAGTACGCCTTCGACGTCCGGCCCCGCCGGATCGCCGCCCGCGCCGCGCCAGCCCCACCACGCGAAGGTGGGACGCAGGCGTTTGCCGCCGCCCAGCACGAACCCGGCCAGAGCGTCGATCCCGATTCCCACGGTCGGTTCGGCGCGGCGGATCTCGGCGCCGGCGCGCTCGAGGAACCCGGCCAGCGCCCGCTCGACGTTGGCGGGCAGATCGGCGTCGTAGGCGGACGTGTCCATGAGCACATCCTCCGGGAAGGGCGCCGTCGTGACCCAGTCGGGTGGCGTGGAATGTGGTGAAACAGACCCCGCGACCAGTCCTCTGGTTGCGGTAGTTGCACGCGCATGGACCGCAACCAGAGGACTAATCGCGCGGAACCTTGTCACGCGCCCCCTTGTCGTAATGCCGCTTCGCCCGCGCCCGGTTCCCGCAGTCCGACGAACTGCACCAGCGCCGCGACCGGTTGCGCGTGTGGTCGGTGAAGATCCAGCCGCAGCCCGGCCCCTCGCATTCCCGGATCCGATCGAGATCCCCGGATCGCAGCAGGTCCTCGGTCGCCAGCGCGAGAATGTGCGGCAACGCGGTGTCGTTCACCAGCGGAACCGTCCAGCGCAGCGGCAAGGACGGCGCGAGTTCGGCGTGCCGGTACGCGGAGACCAGCGATTTCCGCAGCGGCCCGGCATCCGGCGGGTCCGACACGAGCACCCGGTAGAGCGTTTCGCGGAACGCCTTCACCGTCTCCAGGACGGCCTCGGAGATTTCCAGCCGCTCGTCGCCGGCACCGACCAGGACGACCCACTCGGACAGCCGCACCGGGGTGGAAAGCCGGTCGTCCCGCCTGGCCGGATCACGCCGCCAGGACACGGTGTTGACCAGGTCCAACGGCACGCTCCCACCGACGCTGTCGTATCCGTCCCAGTGGCCGTCCACGAATCCTCCTAATGGTCAAACTCAGTTTAGCTTGTTAGGGTCGAAGCATGACAACGTTCCGGCGGCACTACCTGGCCGGCGCCCGCGTCGGCCTCGGGCTCGGTGTCGCGACCTTCGTCCTCGGTGTCACCTTCGGCGCCTACAGCCAGACTCTGAACTGGGGGATCGCCGCCCCGATCGTCGCGTCGATCATCGTGTTCTCCGGCTCGGCCCAGTTCGCGATGGCCACCGCGCTCGCGGGCGGCGGCAACCTCGCCGTCGCGGCAGGCGCCGCGGCCCTGATCAACGCCCGGTTCCTGCCGATGGGCGTCGCCGTCGCCAAGGACCTGCGTGGCGGGCGACTGCGCCGCGCCTGGGAGGGTCAGGCCGTCGTCGACGGTTCCTGGGTGGCCGCCCATCTCGGCGAAGGGCGCTTCGACCGCGAGAAGCTCATCGGCTGCACGCTCGTCCAGTTACCCGCGTGGGTGCTGGGCACGGTGCTCGGCGTCCTCGCCGCCCCGTCCCCGGACATCGTCGCGCGCTTCGGGCTCGACGTCGTGTTCCCCGGTTTCTTCCTGATCCTGCTCATCGACGAACTGCGCCGTTCCCGCGAGGCGGTCTGGACGGCCGCGCTCGCCGCCTGCCTCGCCGGGATCCTGGTGCTGTTCGTCCCGGTGGGGCTCGCGCTGATCGGCGCCTCGGCCGCCGCCCTGGTCGGAGTGGGGGTCCGGCGATGACGCTCTGGATCACCATCGTCGTCGTCGCGCTGATCAGCGTCGGGTTCAAGGCGGCGGGCCCGGCCCTGCTCGGCGACCGGGAACTGCCGCCCCGGCTGGCCGGGATGATCGCGCTGCTCGCGCCCGCCCTGCTGGCCGGTCTGGTGCTCACCGACATCACCGGCCCGGCCTGGACCGGGGTCGACTGGACGCTCTGCGCCGGGCTGGCCGCGATCGCGGTGACCTACGTGCTGCGTGTACCGGCGCTCGCCGCGATCCTCTGCGGGGTCGTCGTCACCGCCGCACTGCGCTTCCTGATCTAGGGTCCTGCGGGAGCCTGGATCAACCCCGCACGCGAGTTCGGCGAGGAGAAGGCCGCACGTGTCGTGTCCGTGGGTGGCCGGTGGTGCCGAAGGTTTCCTTCGCCGCCCTCAATGGCTCCAGAACGGGCCGCCCAGCCCCGCCTGCTTGAAGTACGCGGCCGCCGAGGCCGGATCGCGGCGCTGGTAGCCGTGCTCGAGCCTGCCCTCGTACCAGCCTGCCGCGAGCCGCCACAGCGTCGCGAGATCCAGGACGTATCCCTTGTCCTGTCCTGTTTCCGTCAGCCATCCGTCCACACAGGACTCGCCGCAGAACAGCCGCTGGTTGCCACAGGTGTGCACGACGTCGTCCCACATCCGCGCCACCGGGACCAGGAAATGCGCGACCAGTTCACCCTTCGGTGGGGTCCGGTCGTTCACCAGCAGAGCCTGCGGCCCACCGCAACCACGGCAGCGCGTGGACACGAGCACCTCGGGTTCGGTCTTGACCAGATGCGGGATCGCGAACGCGTCCCAGGCGCAGCCGCCCCACCAGAGCGTCCGTTCACCCATCACGGAGAACCCGAGCGGGATCGCCGCGAACGGATGCGCCATCACGACGTGTTCGCGCGCGTCGAGCACCAGATGCCGCTGCTCCGCGAGCCGGTGCAGCGCCTGTTTCGCCACCGCGAGCGACCCGTGGGCGGCGTCGGCCAGTTCCGGCGCCGTCGGCCGCCTCCCGTGCTCGGCGAACGCGCGGTAGACCGCGACGCGGACGTCTTCGTCCCAGCTGGTGTCGTCTTCGGCGCTCATGGCTCCAGAGTCTCCCCAGGTGGACGTCGCTCGGCAACCGCTCGCGAGTGGCTGAAGTCGCCCGTCCCTTGCCTGAGAGGGGGCTCCCAGCCAGCGGGCTTTCCCCCCTAACATGGCGGTATGACGTCGGTGGTCGAGCGGTTGCAGGGTGATGGACCCGTGTTCTCCATCGAGTTCTTCCCGCCGAGGGACGCGGTGGACGAGGCCGTGCTGTGGAAGTCGATCCGGGAACTCGAGCCACTGGACCCGGCGTACATGTCGATCACCTACGGCGCCGGCGGCTCCAGCCGCGACGGCACGATCCGCAGCATCGCCCGCGTCGCCACCGAGACCACGCTGGTACCGATGGCGCACCTCACCGCCGTGAACCACTCCGTCGCGGAACTGCGCAACGTCATCGGCTGGTACGCCGCTGTCGGCGTGCGGAACATTCTCGCGCTGCGGGGCGACCCTCCGGGCGACGTCTACGGCGACTGGGTCCCGCATCCGGACGGGCTCAACTACGCCGAGGAACTCGTCGAACTGGTGCGGTCGCTCGGCGACTTCTGCGTCGGCGTCTCGGCGTTCCCGTACGGCCACCCGAGGTCGGCGAATCTCGAAGCCGACACCGAGTACCTGGTGCGCAAGCTCCGCGCGGGCGCGGATTTCGCGATCGCGCAGCTGTTCTTCGAGCCCGAGGACTTCCTCCGCCTGCGGGACCGGGTGGCGGCCACCGGCTGTGAGGCGCTGGTCATCCCCGGCATCATGCCGCTGACCACGCTGCGGACGCTGCACACGTCGATCAAGCTCTCCGGCGCGCCCGCGCCGCGGCGGCTGCTCGACCGGCTCGAACCGCTGGCCGACGACCCGAAGTCGTTCCGCTCGGCGGGGATCGACGCGGTGACCGAACTGTGCGAGCGGCTCATCGCCGAAGGTGTCCCCGACCTGCACTTCTACACGTTCAACCGGTCTAAGGCCACGCGTGAGGTGGTCAGCAGGCTCGGCCTGGTCCCGGCCCGCGCGTAACTCCGTACCGAAGTCGCCCGTCGTCCCGGTAGCGTGCTGGTCATGGCTTCGACCGCGCAAAGTGTGCACCAGATCTGTGACCGGTACGTCGACGAGTACGCGGCGGCCGACCCGGTCACCGCGACGACGTACGGCATCTCCGGATACGACGACCAGCTGACCGACTACTCGCCCGCCGGGCACGCGGCGCGGGCCGCGATCGCCTCCCGCGCGCTGGCCGACATCGAAGCGGCCGAGCCACGCGACGACGGCGAACGCGCGGCCAAGGCGGTCTTCACCGAGCGGACCGGGCTGATCCTGGAGATCCACGAGGCCGGTCTCGACCTCGCCGAGCTGAACGTGATCGAGAGCCCCGCGCAGAACCTGCGGATGGTCTTCGATCTCATGCCCACCGAGTCCGAGGCGGACTGGGCGAACATCGCCGCCCGCATGGCCAAGGTTTCCGAGGCGCTCGACCAGTACCGCGCGTCGCTGCTCGCCGGTGCCGACGCGGGCCACGTCGCCGCGCTCCGCCAGGTCGGCAAGGTCGCCGAGCAGGCGGAGACCTGGGCGGGTCTCAAGGACGAGCCGGGGTTCTTCGACACGCTGGTGTCGGGCGCGAAAGGCGTCAGCGACGAGCTTCGCGCCGAACTCGAGCGGGCCGCCCACGCCGCGCAGGAGGCGTACGCGGAATTCGCCGGTTTCCTGCGCGCCGAACTCGCCCCGCTGGCGCCGGTCAAGGACGCCGTCGGCGCCGAGGCCTACCAACTGTGGTCGCGGTTGTTCACCGGAGCCACCCTCGACCTGGACGAGGCCTACGCCTGGGGCTGGGCCGAGTTCACCCGCATCGAAACGGAGATGCGCGAGGTCGCGGGCCGGATCAAGCCCGGCGCCACCCTGGCCGAGGCGGCCGCCGCCCTCGACGCCGACCCGAAGTACGTCGTGCGCGGCCGGGCGGAATTCCAGGCCTGGATGCAGAACCTGTCCGACAACGCGCTGAAGTCGTTGCGTGGCAAGCACTTCGACATCTCCGACCAGGTCATGGAGCTGGAATGCAAGATCGCTCCGCCCGGCGGCACGGTCGGCGCGTACTACACCGGCCCGAGCGAGGACTTCTCCCGTCCCGGCCGCATGTGGTGGTCGCTGCCGCAGGGCAAGGACGAGTTCACCACCTGGCGTGAGGTCAGCACCGTCTACCACGAGGGCGCGCCGGGTCACCACCTGCAGATCGCGACCGCGGTCGACCAGTCGCGGTCGCTCAACAAGTACCAGCGGCTGCTGGCGTTCACCTCCGGGCACGCCGAGGGCTGGGCCCTGTACTCCGAGCGGCTGATGGAGGACCTCGGTTTCCTTTCCGACGACGGTGAGCTCTTCGGCATGCTGTCCGAGCAGCTGTTCCGCGCCGCGCGCGTGATCGTCGACATCGGCATGCACCTGGAGCTGGAGATCCCGGCGGGCACCGGCTTCCACGAGGGCGAGCGGTGGACGCCCGACCTCGGCCTGGAGTTCATGCTCACCCGGACCGTCACCGACGCGGCCCACGTGTACGACGAGATCGACCGCTACCTGGGCTGGCCGGGACAGGCGCCGTCGTACAAGCTCGGCGAACGCCTTTGGCTCACCGCGCGCGACGAGGCCCGTGCCCGGCAGGGCGACGCCTTCGACATCAAGCAGTTCCACACGCGGGCGCTCGCGCTGGGCGGGATGGGGCTGGACACGCTGCGCGAGATGCTGGCCGCGCTGGACTGAGCCCCGCTCTCGTTCTTCGTGCGGGTGATCACGCCGCGATGAAGGACGCTTTCCCCGCGAAATTCGCCAGGAAAGCGTCCTTCATCGCACTTCCGGACGTCGGCAGGGCGGTCAGCGCCCTGCTAAGCCGAAGGGGCTCTTCAGCCCCGTGCCGCAATTCACGTGCGCACGCCGCCGCTGCCTTGCTACGTTCCCTCCGTGCACCGGATCTTTCTCGTCACCCCACCCCCCGCCTCCTGAGCGGGGTGTGCGCGGCCGCGCGGCGTTCCAGCCGCCCGGCCGATCCGTGATGCGCTGAAAGCACCCCGCGTCGTCGACGTCCCTTCCGACAGACACAGACGCAGGAGCGTTTCCCATGTCCCTTGCCGTACCCACGCGCGCCCGATCGTCGGCCGCGCTGGTCCTCGCCGGCGTCCTCTGGGGGACCGGCGGTCTCGCCGGCTCCCTGCTCGCCTCCCGCGCGGAACTCCCTCCGCTGAGCGTCGCCGCGTACCGGCTGCTCATCGGCGGCCTGGTCGCCACCGGCTACCTCTGGCTCACCGGAGGACTTCGCGGCCTTCCCCGCACACCACAGGCCCGCCGTCGCCTTCTGGTGGTCGGCGGCCTGTTCGCCCTCTTCCAGGCCAGCTACTTCGCCGCGGTCTCGCTGAGTTCCGTGAGCGTCGCGACCATGACCACCATCGGCAGCGCCCCCGTGCTGCTCGCCGTCGCGACGGTCGGAAGAACCCGGCGCTTGCCAGGAACGTGGACGCTGGTGTCCCTGGCCGGTTCCCTGGTGGGACTCGCCCTGTTGCAGTGGACACCGGGGGAGAAGGCCAACGTCGCCGGAGTGCTCTTCGCACTCCTCGCCGCGGCCGGGTTCGCCGCGCTGACGCTGGTCACCGCGACCCGCGTCGAAGGCCTGGATCCCTTGCCCACCACCGCTTTCGGTTGCCTGATCGGCGGCGCGGCGCTCCTGCCCGCCGCGTTGTGGTTCGGAATGGCCGTGCCACCGCAAGCCGACGTGCTCGCGCTCGTCCTCTACTTCGGCGTCGTGCCGACGGCGCTGGCGTACGCCGCGTACTTCCGCGGCCTCGAAAGCGCGCATCCCGTACTGGCCGCGCTGTCCGCCCTGCTCGAACCGCTGACCGCCGCCCTGCTGTCCATGGCCGTGCTCGGGGAACGGCTCGGCGCCATCGGCTGGTGCGGCGCGGCGGTGCTGATCGCCGCGCTCGCCGTCGCCTATACGAAGCCTTAGAGGGGCAGCGTCCGGCCGAGGATCGCGAACGCCCGCGGATCCCCGGCGAAGTGATAGTCCCGCAGCACATCGACGAACCCGGTGCGCCGGTACAGGTTCCAGGCCCGGCTGGTGCCTTCCGGGGTGGAAAGGAGGACGTGGGCGCTGGGCACGCCGTCGAGCAGCCGTCGCAGGAGGTCCTCGCCGATCCGCTTTCCCTGGCTCGCGGGGCTGACGTGGATCTCGGTGAGCTCGAAGTAGTCGGACATCCAGTGCTCGGCGGCGGCCTGGCCCTCGCGGCGGGTCAGGCCGTGGCGGACCTGCTCATGCCACCACTGGCCGCCGCGTCCCTTGTAGCCGTAAGCGAGCCCGAGCAGGACGCCGTCCGCGTCGAGCGCGGCCATGCAGCGCCACCCTTCGCGCAGCGCGTGCGTGAGCCACATCGGCGCGCGTTGTTCCGCCGTGCCTTCGGGATAACGCATGGCATCGACGTAGATGGTCAGCGCCTCGGGGAGCCGGGCGCGGAACTCGTCCGCGGACAGCTGGACGTAACGGGTGCATTCCGAGGACATCGCGGTCACGGGCGCCCATCCTGCCCGCCGCCCGCGACGGCCGCGGGGGTGCCCCCGGTCAGCGCGACGAGCCCGTCGAACGTCGTGGGATACACCGACTTCGGGTGCCCGGCCGCCGCCCAGACGACGTCGTGGGCTCGCAGCGCGGTGTCGACGACGGTGGTCAGCGCCGCCGGGTGCCCGACCGGCGCGACCCCGCCGATCGGCTGCCCGGTGTGCTCGCGGACGAAATCCGCGTCCGCCTTGCCGACCTCGTCGGCGCCGGTCAGCGAGGCGAGGAACGCGGTGTCGGCTCGGTGCGCCCCGGAGGTCAGTGCGAGCAGGGCGGTCTCGGATCCGCCGGTACGACTGCGGAACACGAGGCTGTTCGCGATCGCGCCGACCTCGACACCGAGTGCTTCGGCCGCTTGGGCGGCCGTGCGGACTTCGGCGGGGAGGATCCGGATCCCGTCGGCGGCGGCCTGCTGACCCGCCTCCGCGAGCGCGGCCGCGACCTTGGCCACGGAGGAGGGGTGGCCGGACTGGTCGATGGTGCTCATGAGCCTATGAGATCACGTGGCCGATCCCGTGTCCCGCACCACATGCGGCGATCACCCGGCTACGGGGTCGAGGTGGCCGGGGTTGAAGAAAGGGGCACTTCAGGGTTACATTGGACTTGTTCGAACAGACGTTCGACATTCGGTGAGCGCGCACCGGTAGGTGCCCGGGAGCGGGGGCGGGGGAAGCGCCTCCGCACCGGGCACCGGCCCGGCGCTCACGTACAGGAGGAGGGTCGTCATGTCCGTTTCGGTCGTGTCCCCCGACGAAGCCAAGAGGCCGGGGGACGCCGCACAGCCCGCCCTGCCGATGTCGTTGCGCCCGCCGGCGCCACCCGCGGCGGTCTCCTTGTACGCACAGGCAAGGCGCGGCCTCGGCGAAGCGGAGCGGGAGACCGATCCCGCGGAGCGGTTCATCGGGGCGTATCTCGCCGCGCTGAGGGGCGCCGCGGCGGTACTGGAGGCCCGCGGGCGTCCGCACCGTGGCCGTGCCCGGCCGGCGAGCGGCTGGGTGCTGCTCGAATCGGTCGCACCCGAGCTGAAGGACTGGGCGGTGTTCTTCGCGGCCAACTCCGCCACGAGGGCGGCGGCGCAGGCCGGGATCACCGGCAAGGTCACCGTCGAAATGGCGGACGATCTGGCGCAGGCGGCCTCGGTGTTCCTGGAACTGGTGCGCCGGGTGGTGCACGGGCTGTCGATGGGTGACGGGGCATATGTGGCCTAGCGCGCCACGGAGAGGGGGTGCCCGATGGCCGGGCAGGCCATGATCGACCAGGGCAGGTTCCTGGAGGTGATCGGCGCCGAGACCGAGCTGATGGCTCGGGTGGCGCACACCGCGTCCGCCGACGCGCCGGTCCCGACCTGCCCCGGCTGGACCCTCGGCGAGGTGCTCAGGCATGTGGGCAGCGTCTACCGGGTCTCTCTGCGGTGGGTCACCGACGGGCGGCGTCCGGAGCACTGGCAGCGCAAGCCGGGGCCGGGACAGACGCTGGAGGAGTACTTCCGCGAGGGCCGGGACGAACTCGTCGCCGAACTGTCCGCGCACGACGCGGACGAACTGGCGCCGACCTGGTGGCCGGCGGACCGCAGTTACGGGTTCTGGCGGCGGCGTATGGCGCACGAGGCGACGATCCACCGGATCGACGCGGAGAGCGCGGCCGGACGGGACGTGTCGGAGATCCCGGAAGACGTGGCACTCGACGGGATCGACGAGGCGCTGGCGCTCTGGTTCGGCCAGCGGCTGCCGTTGCTGGGACTGTCCGGCACCAAAACCGGCTCGGTCGGCTTGCGCACCGCGGGCCACAACTGGATCGCCAGAGCCGGGCCCGCGGAAACGGTCGCCTGGCGATGCTCGGCCGAGGAAGCCCAGCGCGCGGACGATCTGGTCACCGGCAGACCGGACAAGATCTACCGCTGGCTCTGGGGCCGGGCGGGTCCGACGGCGGTGACGGTCAGCGGAGACCAGGACATGGCGGGACAACTTTGGGCCCTTCTGCGGCTCGCGACCCGATGACCGGTCGGTGGGGAAGCCAAACCGGTCAGAGCCAGTCAGCGGAGCTGAAGATGTGCCTGAAAGCAACCGAACGCGTGAACCCGCCCTGGCTGAAGGCCCCGCGATCGCGGACGCGGGTCCACCTATGACGCGAAAGTGTCGGTGGTTCCGTCTAGGTTCACCGGTGTGACAGCGCGCCTGGTGAACCTGGTCTTCGACTCGGCCCTTCCCAGAGATCTGGCGGGTTTCTGGGAAGGGCTGTTCAGCTGGGACGCCCCGTTCGAACCCGCCTTTCGCACCGAGGCGGGGCCCAAACAGGGAAAGAACTGGCTGCACCTGGATCTGGCGAGCCGTTCCCTGGAACACCAGGCCGAACTGGTGGACCGTGCGCTGTCCCTCGGCGCACGGCACGTCGACATCGGCCAGGGCCCGCCGGAGGAGAAACGGGTGCCGTGGGTGGTGCTGGCGGACCCCGAGGGCAACGAGTTCTGCGTCCTCGAGCCCCGCGAGCAGTACGCGGGCACCGGCGCGATCGCCTCGGTCGTCATCGACGCCCGGGACCCGGAGCGGCTCGCGCGCTTCTGGTCGGCCGCTCTGGGCTGGGGAATCGGTGTCCGGGAGGAGGCGATCGTGGGCCTGCGGCCGCCGGACGGCCGTGGTCCCGGCGTCGAGTTCCTGGCCTCAGAAAACGAGAGACAGCACAGGAACCGGCTGCGGTTCGAGATCGCGCCCCGGCGAGGCGGCAGCCGGGTGGCCGAAGTCCGGCGCCTGCGGGAACTCGGCGCGACAGGCCTGGGCTCGACAGGGCAAGGCGGTGAGGCGATGGTGGACCCGGAAGGCAACGAATTCAGTGTGCTCACGCCCCGCTGAGCTGGTTCGCCTGCGTTGTTTCGTCCGGGTTGCGTGGGGGCGCCGAACGCTGACCTGAGCGAAACACCGGCGCCGTGGGCAGGCAACAACCGGCCGGGACCGTTGAGGTCATGGAGACCTATCGAGTCCGGCCCACCCAGGTTCATCCCGGTGAAGAGACGGCGGTCGCGTCCGCCTGGCGGGTCCGGGTCCGCGTGGACGACCGGCCGGGCACCCTGGCCAGGATCGCGATCCGGCTGGCCGATCTCGAGTGCAACATCCTCGGGCTATCGGTGCTCCCGGTCCCGGGCGGCGTGCTCGATGAGATCGTCCTGCGCCCGGCGACCGGCCTACCGCGACAACTGCTCATCGACACCCTCCGCGACGAAGGGTGCGAATGCTCCGCTGTCATCGACGCGGATCTGGCCGAACTGGTCGATCCGGCCACCGCGACGCTCACCTCGGCCAAAAGAGCCGTCGAGGAGCCCGGTGGCCTCGCGGAGGTGCTCCGCGGGGTTCTCGCGGCCGATGTCGTCACGAAGGTCCCGTCGATCGAGGCGAACCCGGCTCGCACGGAGGGCGGGCACCGGGCGGTGTTCCCGGTGGGCGACGGCACCGCGTTCGTCGCGCGTCGCCAGTGGTCGCCGTTCGTCGAACTGGAACTGAGCCGGGCCGTGGCGCTGATCGGCCTGATGACCGCCGTTCGCGACAACGTGACCGGGCCGATCGTGCTCGACCGGCCGGATGGTGTCGCGATCGTCCTGCGGAAGGGGCTCCCCGGTGACGCGGAGGCGGTGTCCGCGCTGCACGAGAGATGCTCGATGACGACGCTCTTCCACCGCTACCACACCGGGATGCGTGCCGTGCCGCGTCGCTGGCTGCACCGGCTCCTGATGCCGCCGCGCGGCGTGAGCCTGCTCGCGGTCTGCGGCCGTGACGTGATCGGGCTCGGGCAGCTGATCCCGTCGGCCAACGGCGGCGCGGCCGAAGTCTCGCTCCTGGTCGAAGATTTCTGGCAGCGCCAGGGCATCGGCACCGCCTTGCTGGCCAGGCTCGCCGTTCTCGCCACGGCCAAGGGAGAGCGCGAACTCGCCGCCGTCTGCCTGCCCGGCGACGACTCCCTCTACCGCACCGCCACCCGCGTGGGGCTCCGCCCCGAACGCGTCCCCGGCGACTCCGGCACCCTGCGCTTCACCCTCGCCACCCCCCGCGTTTAGTCCCCTACTCGCGGTAGTTCGCTCTCCCAACTACCGCAACTAGAGGACTACTTGCGGTAGTTCGGTCTCCCAACTACCGCAACTAGAGGACTACTTGCGGTAGTTCGGTCTCCTAACTACCGCAACTAGAGGACTACTTGCGGTTCCAGAACCAGTCTTTGCCGCGCGCCTCGCCCAACGCGCGCTTCTTGCGCTCTGCGGTGAGCCTGTCCAGGTAGAACTTGCCGTCAAGATGGTCGGTCTCGTGCTGCAAACATTGCGCGAGCACGTCGACGCCTTCGACCTCGATCGGTTCGTTGCGCAGGTTGACACCGCGTACCACGGCACGCTTCGCGCGGACGACCGGGAACCAGAGTTCCGGCACGGAAAGGCAGCCCTCGCCGATCTCGTGTGTCTCTTCGGACAGTTCGGCGATCTCCGGGTTGATCACGTACCCGGTCAACCCGCCGACGTCGTAGCTGAACACCCGCAGGCCGACCCCGATCTGCGGCGCCGCGAGACCCGCGCGCCCGGCCGGTTTCACCCCGTCCATCAGGTCGGTGACCAGTGACTCGATTTTCTTGTCGAAGGTCGTGACCGGGTCGCATACGGTCTTGAGCACGGGGTCCCCGAAGTAGCGCAGGTCGCGCATCACCATGTTCGAACGTCCTTCTCGCCGGCTTGAGCGGCAATTCTAGGCCCGCAGGCGCAGGCCCTTCGGGGTCGCCCGGAATCCCGCCTCCTGAAGCACCGACGAAAGCTCCGAGGTGAGCGCCACCTCGCCGTCGGCCTTCTGCACCGCCAGCTGCCCCAGCCAGCCTTCCCGTACCGCGGTGGACAGCGCCCGCGCGGCCGAACGCAAGGTCTCCTGGTCCTCGGTGAAACTCAGCAGCGACCGGCCACCGCGTTCGACGTACATCGCCGGGAGACCGTCCACGAGCACCGCCAGCGCGCCCGCTTTCCTCGCCGGACGGTGCTTCGTGTCGCCCGTCGCGGCAGGCCACGGCAACGCGGCACCGTAGGGCTGCGCCGGGTCGGCGGCGGCGAGCACGACCGCTCCTTCCCGGGTGGTGCGCTGGTTCCCGGACTGCGCGCGCAGCCTGTCGACGGCGCCCTTCGCCGCGAACTGCGCGGCGCCGAGCCCCTCGACCACGTAACCCCGGACGACCTGTCCCGAGTCCTCCATTCCGCGCAAGACCTTGTAGATCCCGGAAAACCCGCCCGTCACCCGCTCGGTGTCGAGCGCGCCCCTGGTGAGGACGCCGTGCCGCTCCAGGAACGCCTCGGTCCGCGCGAGCGCTCGTCTGGTCGGATCCGCTTCACGTCCCGGGGGCAGCGCCCAGCGGCCGGCCACCGTCGGCGGCCCGGTGCGCGACGGCATCGCCGGCCGTCCGGCCCGAAGCCGCGCGTACCGGCCTCGGGGAGCTTGCCGACGGGGTTTGTGCGCCGCGCCCGAACCGGAGACCTGCGCCCGCAGCGGGCCGAGCGTGTCGCCGGTGACCAACCCCGCCCACACCAGATCCCACAGCGCGGCAACGACTTCGCCGTCGTTGGGCGGGGTTTCGACCAACGGCGACGCCCGGTCCACGAGCTGGCGGAAGAACTGCGCTCCACCCTCCAAAGTGGACAGGATGGCTTCGTGGAGCGGGCCGGAGGGCAGATCGTCGTCGAGGTCGGGCAGCAGCAGATCGGCGACGTCCGTCGGCGCGAGCGCCAGCCAGCCGTCGCCGCCGGACAGGGAACCGCAGCCGCACCAGGTGACTTCGCCCGCCGTGGTCAGTTCGTCGAGCAGCGACGGCGTGTAGCCGGGAAGCCTGCTCGGCAGGATCAGCGACTCGACCGCGCTCGCCGGGAGCGGGGCGCCCGCCAGTTGCTCGACCACGGACAGCACGTCGTCGGCCGTCGGCGCGGACCGCACTCGCGCGCCGATGCCGTGCCACGACGGCAGGAACCGGCCCAATGCCGCCGGTTCGACCGGTTCGACCTCGGCCCGCAGCCGGGCCAGCGACGCACGCCGGAGCCTGCGCAGCACCGACGCGTCGCAGAACTCCATGCCGACGCCGTGGGTCTCCGGATGTCCGACCGGGCTCAGTTCACCCCGGACCAGCCTGCCCTGCGCGGTCAGCCTGTCCAGCACACCGGTGACCACGGCCGTCCCCAGCCCGAAGCGTTCGGCGGCCTGCCGGGCACTGAACGGCCCACGGCTGCGGGAGTAGCGGGAGAGCAGATCGCCGACAGGATCCTCGACGGGTTCGGTGAACGCCTCCGGCACGCCGACCGGCAACGCGGTGCCCAGCGCGTCCCGCACCCGGCCCGCGTCCTCGATGGCGATGAACCGTTCGCCGCCGCCGATGCGGACCCGGATCACCCGCCGCGCCGACTCCAGTTCCTCCAGCCATTCCCGGTGGATGCCACGCGCGGCGGCCTCCTCGATCGAGAGATCTCCGAGGAACCGCAACAGATCCGCGGCCTCTTCGGCGTTGCGGGCGTGCCTGTCGGGATCGAGGCGCTGCAACGAGCGCTCGACCTCGGCGACGACTTCGGCGTCCAGCAGCTCCCGGATCGCCTCGGTGCCGAGCAGTTCGGCCAGCAGCGTCGAATCGAGCGCCAGCGCCGCCGCGCGGCGTTCCGCGAGCGGGGCGTCCGTCTCGTACAGGAACATCCCGACGTAACCGAAGAGCAGGCTGCGCGCGAACGGCGACGCCGACGGCGTCTCGACCTCGACCAGCTTGACCTTCCGCGATCGGACGTCGGCCATCAGTTCGCGCAGCCCGCCGACGTCGTACACGTCCTGCAGGACTTCCCGCATCGCTTCCAGCACCACGGGGAACCGCTCGTACTTGGCCGCCACCGAAAGCAGTTGCGACGCGCGCTGCCGTTGCTGCCACAGCGGGGTGCGGCGGCGCGGATCCCGGCGGGGGAGCAGCAACGACCGTGCCGCGCATTCCCGGAACCGCGCGGCGAACAACGCCGAGCCGCCGACCTCGGCGACGATCAGCTGCTCGACCTCCTCCGGATCGAGCAGCACGTCGTCGACGCCGATGGTGACTTCCGAGCCCTCGGCGTCCAAAGCCTCCGGCAGCCGCAGCACGATGCCGTCGTCGGAGTGCGCCATCTGCGCGTCGACCCCGCGGTTCTCCCGCAGCCGGGCCGCGATCGCGAGCGCCCACGGCGCGTTCACCTGTGCGCCGAACGGGGAGTGCAGGATGACCCGCCAGTCGCCCAGTTCGTCGCGGAACCGTTCGAGCAGCACGGTCTTGTCGTTCGGCACGTGCCGCGTGGCCGACTTCTGCTCTTCCAGATACCCCAGCAGGTTGTCGCACGCGTACTCGTCCAGCCCGGCGACGGCCGCGCGTTCCCTGGCCACCGAAGGCTCCGAAGTGGACAGTTCACGGACGAACGCGCCCAGCGCCCGCCCCAGTTCCAGCGGACGGCCGGGGGCGTCGCCCTTCCAGAACGGCATCCGCGCGGGCTCACCCGGCGCGGGCACCACGATCACGCGATCGTGGGTGATGTCGGTGACCCGCCAGGAGGAGGTGCCGAGCAGAATCGTGTCCCCGACGCGGGATTCGTAGACCATCTCCTCGTCGAGCTCGCCGACCCGCGACCCGGGTTTGTCGTCGGCGCCCGGCGTCATCACGGTGAACAGGCCACGATCGGGGATCGTGCCGCCGGAGGTCACCGCCAGCCGCTGCGAACCGGGACGGCCGTGCAGCTCGCCACTGACCCTGTCCCAGGTGATCCGGGCGCGCAGCTCGCCGAACTCCTCGCTCGGGTACCGGCCTGCGAGCATGTCGAGCACCGCGTGCAGCGCGTCGTCCGGCAGGGAGGCGAACGGCGCCGCGCGGCGGGCGAGGGTGGCCAGGTCGTCGACCGTCCACGATTCGAGCGCCACCATGGCCACGACCTGCTGTGCGAGCACGTCCAGCGGGTTTCGCGGGTACCGCACCGCTTCGATCGCCCCGGACGCCATCCGTTCCGCGACCACCGCGCAGGAGACGAGGTCGCCCCGGAACTTCGGGAACATCACCCCGCTCGACACCGCGCCGACCTGGTGCCCGGCCCGGCCGACCCGTTGCAGTCCCGAAGCGACCGTCGGCGGCGCCTCGATCTGCACGACGAGATCGACCGCGCCCATGTCGATGCCCAGTTCCAGCGAGGACGTCGCCACGACACAGGCGAGGCGGCCGGTCTTGAGTTCCTCTTCGACGTGGGTGCGCTGCTCACGCGACATCGACCCGTGGTGCGCCCGCGCGATCACCGGCGCCGCGCCCGTGGTGAGCCCGGACTGGCCGATCGCCTCGGCCGGATACCGCTGGTCCGGCTCCAGTTCGGACTGCTGGGCGACGAGTTCGTTGAGCCGCGCCGTCATCCGTTCGGTGAGCCGTCGCGAGTTGACGAACACGATCGTCGACCGATGCGCCTGGATCAGTTCGAGGACCCGCTCCTCCACGGCGGGCCAGATGGACGGCCTTCGCGGTGTGCCGTCGACCTCGTCCAGCGAGCCGGGCAACCGGGCGAGGCCCGCGTCGAGGTCTTCGTTCTGCTTCGGCCCCTGTGGACTGTCGAGATTGGACATGTCCTCGACCGGGACCTCGACGCGGACCTCGATCGTCTTCGCGAGTTTCGGCTGGACGATGGTGACCGGCCTGCCACCGGCCAGGAACGAGGCGACCTCGTCGATCGGCCGGACCGTGGCCGACAGCCCGATCCGCTGGGCGGGTTTCTCCAAGAGCGCGTCGAGCCGCTCCAGTGACAAGGCCAGATGCGCGCCGCGTTTACCGCCCGCGACCGCGTGCACCTCGTCGATGATCACCGT
Source organism: Amycolatopsis coloradensis (assembly GCF_001953865.1). Taxonomy (GTDB): domain Bacteria; phylum Actinomycetota; class Actinomycetes; order Mycobacteriales; family Pseudonocardiaceae; genus Amycolatopsis; species Amycolatopsis coloradensis. The sequence goes on along the minus strand of NZ_MQUQ01000001.1, from coordinate 169,084 downwards.
CTCCACGCCGCGCAGCGAATCGCGCGCGGAGGAGGTGAGGATGAGGAACAGCGACTCCGGCGTCGTGACCAGCACGTCCGGTGGCGTTTTGCCGAAGGACCGCCGCTCGGCGGCCGTGGTGTCGCCGGTGCGCATGCCGACGCCGATGTCCGGCACCGGCAGCCCCAGCCGCCGCGAAGCCTGTGAGATACCGGCCAGCGGGGCCCGCAGGTTGCGCTGAACGTCGACCGCCAGCGCCTTCAGCGGGGAGACGTAGAGGACGCGGCAGCGTTTCCGCGGCTCGGCGGGCGGCGGTTCCACGGACAGCCTGTCCAGCGCCCAGAGGAACGCCGACAGGGTCTTACCGGACCCTGTGGGGGCCACGACCAGCGCGTGTTCCCTCGCGTGCGCGGCACGCCACGCCCCCTCCTGCGCGCGGGTGGGCGCGGCGAAGGCCCCGGTGAACCAGTCCCTGGTCGCGGGGGAGAAAAGGTCGAGTACGTCTGCCACGCCCTCCATAGTGCGCCGAACCACCGACAGTTTCGCTCCGAGGGCTGTGACACGGCACCCGGTCGGGGACGAGTTCGGTGGGTTCCGCACGTACGGTGACCTCGCTCGTGGGAGCATCACGGCCATCGCGGCCGGATCGGTACTGGGGCGGCCGCCGTTCGTCTGTGAAGGGGAAAGAGCTGTGCGGATCCTGTCGGTGGACCTCGGTACGTCCAACACCGTGGCCGTGCTTTCGGCGCACGGAAGGCCGCCGCGGGTGGTCGAGGTCGACGGTTCGGCCAACATGCCGTCCGCGGTGTTCGCCACCGAGGACGGCACGATCATGGTCGGCCGCGACGCCGAACGCCGTGCCCGCCTCGACCCGACCCGCTTCGAGCCCAACCCCAAACGCCGCATCGACGAACAGACGCTCCTGCTGGGCACCGACGTCATCCCGGTCACCGAGGTGCTGGCCGCGATCCTGCGCCGCGTCCTCGACGAGACCACCCGCCAGCTCGGCGGCGAACTGCCCGACGAGGTCCGGCTCACCCACCCCGCGCAGTGGGGCCAGACCCGCCGCAACGTGCTCCTGTCCGCCGCCCGGCTCGCCGGGATGGGCGGCAACCTGGTGCTCGTCCCCGAGCCCGTCGCCGCCGCCGCGCATTTCGCGTCGTTCCCCGGCAAGACGCTCGCGCCGGGGCAGGCGCTCGCCGTGTACGACCTCGGTGCCGGCACCTTCGACGTCGCCATCGTCGGCGCGACCCCGAACGGCGGCTTCACCGTCGTCGCCGAAGACGGCCTTCCCGACCTCGGCGGCCTCGACGTCGACCAGGCGCTGCTGGTGCACGTCGGCCGTGAGGTCTCGCACAAGGACCCCCAGCGCTGGCAGCGGGTTCTGCGGCCGGAGTCCACTCCGGACCGTCGTACGCGGCGCGCCCTGCAGGAGGACGTGAAGGCGGCGAAGGAGGCCCTTTCGCGGCACCCGCAGACCGAGGTCCCGATGCCGGAGCCGTTCGAGGACGTGCTCGTCACCCGCGGTGAACTCGAGGCACTGGTGCGGCCGTCGATGCTGCGCAGTGTCGAGCTGATGTCGCGGGTGGTCCGCTCGGCGGGGATGACCCCCGACCGGCTCGCCGGGATCTACCTCGTCGGCGGTTCGAGCAGGCTTCCGCTGGTCGGCAGCCTGATCGCGGAGAAGCTCGGCGTCGTCCCCGGCAGCCTCGACCAGCCGGAGACCGCGGTCGCGCTCGGCGCGCAGCACGTCGCCTCCGATGGCATCAGCAGCCGTACACAGGGCGTCGAAGGGCAGGTCGCGGCCGGATCCGGCGCGCATCCCGGCGTCTCGGGTCCGTACGCCCCACCGCAGCAGCAGGTCGCGTCGATCCCCGGCTATCAGAACGGCGGACCCGGCCAGTCGGGCGGCTTCCCGCAGTCCGGCTACCCGAACAGCGGCCCGCAGCAGGTGCAGCAGCAGCCCGCGCCGACGAACTTCCCGACGTACGCCTTGGCCGGGCAGACCGCCGACGACAAGGCCCCCGCGAGTAAGAAGAAGCCGCTCGTCATCGGCGCCGTCGCGGCCGTCGTCGTGCTGATCGCCGCCGGGCTCGTGTACTTCCTGACGTCCTCTTCGGTGGCCACCTACACGGCGGACGAGTGCAAGACACCCGCCGCGGCCGACGACAAGGGCCTCACCGGCTGCCTGCGCCAGCTCGCCGGCAAGATCGCCGACACCGGCGACTGCAAACCCGGGATGGGCAACGGGCCGGCGAAACCGGCCGAGGAGCTCGGCGTGACGTCGACCTGCTCCGCGCCGGGCCGCGCCGGGACCCAGGTGACCTATTTGCAGAGCGACTCCGCGGAGAAGCTCAAGGCCTACACCGACGGACTGCTCAAGTCGGCGGGCGGGGACCGCACCGAGGCCAAGTGGGCGGGCAACGCCCTGGAAGGCCAGTACTCCTCGGCCGCCGGGCGGAACGCGGCCGTCCTGGTCTTCACCGTGACCGACCGGCCGCTGGTCGGCTTCATCTACCAAGTCCCGGCCGAAGGACAGACGCCGACGCCGGGCGAACTGGCCGATTACTTCGAAAAGAGCGTCCAGCCGGGCGAGTAAGTCCCTGATCCGCGCGTGAAGGCCCCCTTTCTTCGACTCAGTCGAGGGAAGGGGGCCTTCACGCGGCTCAGGCTCTCCGCCGGGCTAGACTTCGCCCGATGCGTATCACGGTCTTCCGGCGGCTCATGGCCGACGAATTCGGTCCCGGACGTGCGGAAACCCTCTCCAGGGATCACGTCTTCGGCGAACTCGGGGGACAGACCGTCGAGCAGGCTCTTGGCTCGGGAACCTCGGCCAAGGACGTCTGGCGGGCGGTCTGCGACGCCTTCGAGGTGCCGCCGGAGCGACGCTGACCTCGGGGAAAGGGCAAGAAGTCTAGCGCAACGGCGTGTCGGTCACGGTCTCGAACACACGTTCGTCTAGGGTGTTGTCCACAACGGGGTCAGCGATCCACAGCTTGGGCGCGAGGCCTGGAATTGTCGGTGGTCACCCGTAGCGTCGGACCCGACAGCTCAGAACTGAAACAAGCCTTACCGGCTCAACCAACGAGGTGGACTCCATGGCACCAGCAGCACCCGACAAGGACAAGGCGCTCGAACTGGCCCTGGCCCAGATCGACAAGCAGTACGGCAAGGGCTCGGTCATGCGCCTCGGTGAAGAGGGCCGGGTGCCGATCGAGGTCATCCCGACCGGTGCCATCGCGCTCGACGTCGCGCTCGGGATCGGTGGCCTGCCCCGTGGCCGGGTCATCGAGATCTACGGTCCGGAGTCCTCCGGTAAGACCACCGTCGCGCTGCACGCGGTCGCCAACGCGCAGCGGAACGGCGGCATCGCCGCGTTCATCGACGCGGAGCACGCGCTGGACCCGGATTACGCCCAGAAGCTCGGCGTCGACACCGACGCGCTGCTGGTCTCCCAGCCGGACACCGGTGAGCAGGCGCTCGAGATCGCGGATATGCTGATCCGTTCCGGCGCGCTCGACATCCTGGTCATCGACTCGGTCGCCGCGCTCGTGCCGCGCGCCGAGATCGAGGGTGAGATGGGTGACAGCCACGTCGGTCTCCAGGCCCGGCTGATGAGCCAGGCGCTGCGGAAGATGACCGGTGCGATGAGCAACTCCGGCACCACCGCGATCTTCATCAACCAGTTGCGCGAGAAGATCGGCGTCATGTTCGGCTCCCCGGAGACCACGACCGGTGGTAAGGCGCTGAAGTTCTACGCGTCGGTCCGCCTGGACGTCCGGCGGATCGAGACGCTGAAGGACGGCGGCGAGCCCGTCGGTAACCGCACCCGGGTCAAGGTCGTGAAGAACAAGGTCGCGCCGCCCTTCAAGCAGGCCGAGTTCGACATCCTGTACGGGAAGGGCATCTCCCGCGAGGGTTCGCTGATCGACATGGGTGTCGACCAGGGCATCCTGCGCAAGTCCGGCGCCTGGTACACCTACGAGGGCGACCAGCTGGGCCAGGGCAAGGAGAACGCGCGCAAGTTCCTGCTCGAGAACCCGGACATCGCCAACGAGATCGAGAAGCGCATCAAGGAGAAGCTCGGTATCGGCGCCGTCGTCGACGCCGAAGCCGCCCCGGCGCCGGTCGACTTCTAAGGAGATCAGGCTTGCGAGCGCCCAAGGTGGATCCGGCGGAGCTGCCGCCGGACGAGCGGAGGAAGAAGGCCAAGGAGATCTGCTTCGATCTCCTGGCCGCGCGCCCGCGCTCCACGGAGGAACTGCGTCAGGCTCTCAAACGCAAGGGCTTCGACGAGGAGACGACGGAGACCCTGCTCGGTAAGCTGGACCAGGCAGGGCTCATCAACGACGCCGAGTTCGCCGAAATGTGGGTTCGTTCCCGTCATGCCAACACGGGCTTGGCGCGGAACGCACTCGTGGCCGAACTCAAACGCAAAGGAATCGATGGGGATATCGCCGTCCAGGCCGCCGACGAGGTGGACCGAGAGGCAGAGGAGCAGCGCGCCCGAGAGCTGGTACGGAAGCGCATGCGCTCCTTGGGCAACGTCGACGAGCAGACGGCGATCCGCCGCTTGCTGGGCTTCCTCGCCCGCAAGGGCTATCCCCAGGGGCTGGCCTACACCGTGATCCGCGACGAACTCCGCGAGTTCGGCGCCGAAGCGGCTCTCTTGGACGACGCCGCCCTCGACTGAATCACCCTTCACCTGAGCTGCTCACCGGCTGAGCAAGCCCTTGCCCGCCTGCCGGTGTTCTGCTGTCCGGGTAAGGCTCCGACCAGCGTCGATACGACCGATCAGGAATCAAGAAGCACCGGACGCCCGCTCGGAAATAGCGTTACCGGCATGAACCTCATCGACGCCATCACCCTCGAAGTGACCGACACCGCGGCCGCCGAACGCTTCTACGCCACCGCCTTCGGGCTTGACACCCAGCTTCGCCTGCGGGCCGCGCAAGAGCCGACCACCGGCTTCCGCGGCTACACCCTTTCCCTGACGGTGTCCCAGCCCGCCAACGTCGACGCCCTGATCGAAGCCGCGCTCGCCGCCGGTGCGACGGCCATCAAGCCCGCCACGAAATCGATGTGGGGTTACGGCGGCGTCGTCCAGGCCCCGGACGGTGCCCTCTGGAAGATCGCCACCTCGGCGAAGAAGAACACCGGCCCGGCCACCCGCGAGATCGACGGCATCGTGCTCCTGCTGGGCGTCGCCGACGTGGCCGCGAGCAAGAAGTTCTACGCCGAGCACGGTCTCACCGTGGGAAAGAGCTTCGGCCGCGTGTACGTCGAGTTCGAATCCGGTTCGAGCCCGGTCAAGCTGGCGCTGTACCGGCGCAAGGCACTGGCCAAGGACGCCGGCGTCGCCCCGGAAGGCACCGGCTCGCACCGCATCGCGATCTGCGGCGCCGCCCCGTTCACCGACCTGGACGGGTTCGCCTGGGAGACGTCCGCACTCGCCGCCCAGTCCTGATGTGCCACTACCGGCTGCCCCCGCTCGCCGCCTATCAGGGAGAAAACGCCATGAGCACCACGTACGAAGGATTCACGGCCGAAGAGAAGGCCGCGATGAAGGAACACGCCCAGGACATGAAGAAGGCCGCGCGCCGCGGCTCCGCCGCCGATAAAGCGGCGGCGGCGGAGCAGGACGTGGTCGCGAAGATCGCCGAGATGCCCGACGAGGACCGGGTCCTGGCCGAGCGGGTCCACGCCATCGTGAAGGCCAACACCCCGATGCTCGCGCCGAAGCTCTGGTATGGCCAGCCCGCCTACGCGCTGGACGGCAAGATCGTCTGTTTCTTCCAGGCGGCGGCCAAGTTCAAAACGCGCTACGCGAGTCTCGGCTTCAACGAAGAGGCCCGGTTGGACGACGGCGCGATGTGGGCGACCAGTTTCGCCTTGGTCAAGATGACGGCCGCGGTGGAGGAGCGCATCGCCGCCCTGGTGAAGCAGGCCGTGAGCTGAGCCCGTGAGTGGCGATTCGGGCAGAGCCAAGAGTTATGGCTGGGTCGGGACTTGCGGTCCGTGAAGGACCCTTTCCTGTACCTAGGCGCAAGCAAGGGGGCCTTCATGTACTCAGGTGACAAGGGCGGCGGTGCCAGGAGGGCCGGGCCGAGTGTGAGTGGCAGGTCGCTTTACCACGCGATTGGCCACTCTCAACGCGGCAAGGAATCCCTAGGCTCGGGTGATCACCGGGAGGACCACATGATCACCATCGCTCCACTGACATCCGAAGACCGCGAAGCCTGGGAAGACCTCTTCCGCGCCTACATCGCCTTCTATGAACGTGTTGCGCCACAAGAGGTTTACGACCGCGCTTGGCGAGAGTTCCGCGAAGGGCGGCGGATGCACGCACTCGTCGCCCACCTCGACGGAAAGCTCGTCGGAATCACGCACTTCCTGGTGCACCCCAGCACTTCCGCGCTCACCGACGTCTGCTACCTGCAAGACCTGTTCACCGCGCCGGAAGCCCGGGGCAACGGCGTCGCGCGGGCACTGATCGACGCGGTCGCGGGCTGGGCGCGAGACCGAGGCTGCGAGCGCGTTTACTGGCACACCAGGGAATCCAACGCGACCGCGCGCCGCCTGTACGACCAGGTCGCGGTCAACCGGGGCTTCATCCAGTACCAGCTACCGCTCTGAAAAGAGTGAAGGCCACCCAACGCGGGTGGCCTTCACTGGCAACCGGTCAAAGCTTCGACGCCTCCGCGGCGAAAGCCTCGATCTTTCCGAAGTCCTTGGCCGCCAAAGCGCCCTTCGGCGTCAGCCACGAACCGCCGATGCAGCCCACAGTGGACAATGCGAGGTAGTCCGGAGCGGTCTTCACGGTGATCCCGCCGGTCGGGCAGAAGCGCAGCCCGGGCAGTGGCCCGCCGATCGACTTCAGGTACGCCACGCCGCCGCTGGCCTCGGCGGGGAAGAACTTCAGCGCCGTCAGCCCGCGTTCGGCCAGCCGCATCGCTTCCGAAACCGTGCTCGCGCCCGGCAGGAACGGCAGTCCGGTGTCGAACGCGGCGTCCAGGACCGAGTCCGTGCAGCCCGGGGTCACCAGGAACTTCGCGCCGGCGTCGGCGGCCTGCTTGGCGTGCTCCGGTGCGGTGACCGTGCCGGCGCCGATCACGATCTCCGGGACCTCCGCGGCGATCCGCTCGATCGAGGCGAGTGCCGCCGGGGTGCGCAGGGTCAGCTCGATCACGCCGATCCCGCCCGCGAGCAGTGCCCGCGCGGTGGGGACCGCGTCGGCGGCGTCGTCGAGGACGACGACGGGCATCACGGGGGACAGGCCGAGCAGGTCGGCGCCGGTGGTCACTGGGTTACCTCCACAGGGGTCAACGTGTGCGCCGGAGCGCCGAAGTGTTCCGGCGTGAGCGGTCCGAACACGCTCGCGCCCTGGTCGGCGGGGCCGACCGCGCGGCGCAGCGCCGCGAACAGCTCCCGGCCGGTGCCGGTCCAGGATGCCTCCGAAGGCGGGGAGTCCACCAGTTCACGACGGGCGAGTTCTTCGTCACCCACGAAGACGTCCAGCGTCCCGGCCTTGGCGTCGAGGCGGATGGTGTCGCCGTCCGCGATCCGCGCGATCGGGCCGCCCACAGCGGCTTCCGGGGTCACCTGGATCGCCGCCGGGATCTTGCCGGACGCGCCGGACATCCGGCCGTCGGTGAGCAACGCCACGTGGTGCCCGCGGTCCATCAGCACCCCCAGCGCCGGGGTGAGGCCGTGCAGCTCCGGCATCCCGTTGGCCTGCGGGCCCTGCTGCCGGATGACCACGACGACGTCGCGGTCCAGCTCGCCCGCCTCGAAAGCGTCCTTGAAGGACTTCTGGTCGGTGAACACCCGCGCGGGAGCCTGGACGACCCGGTGCTCCGGAGCCACCGCGGACACCTTGATCACCGCGCGGCCGAGGTTGCCCGCGACCATCCGCAGTCCGCCGTCGGCGGCGAACGGCCGCCACACGGGCCGCAGGACGTCCTCGTCGAGGCTGCGCGTCGGGACGTCACGCCAGACCAGTTCGCCCTCGGACAGGATCGGCTCCTGACGGTAACGGTGCAGGCCCGGTCCGGCGACGGTCTGGACGTCCTCGTGCAGCAGGCCCGCGTCGAGCAGTGTGCCGACCAGGAACTGGACGCCGCCGGCGGCGTGGAAGTGGTTGATGTCCGCGCTGCCGTTCGGGTAGACACGTGCCAGCAGCGGGATCACCGACGACAGGTCGGAGAAGTCGTCCCAGGTCAGCTGGATGCCCGCGGCCGCGGCGATGGCGACCAGGTGCATCGTGTGGTTGGTCGAGCCACCCGTGGCGAGCAGGGCGATGACACCGTTGACGACGGCCTTCTCGTCGATCACCCGTGAGACCGGCGTGTACTCCTCGCCGCGGGAAAGCTTCACCACGCGACGCCCGGCCTCTTCGGTGAGCGCCTTCCGCAACGGCGAGTTCGGCTGCACGAAGCTGGCGCCCGGCAGGTGCAGGCCCATCACCTCGACGACCATCTGGTTCGAGTTGGCGGTGCCGTAGAAGGTGCACGTCCCCGCCGAATGGTACGAAGCCGCTTCGGCGTCCAGCAGGTCTTCGCGGGTCGCCTTGCCCTCGGCGTAGAGCTGGCGCACACGCGCCTTCTCCTTGTTCGGCAGGCCCGAGTTCATCGGCCCGGCCGGTACCAGGATCGCCGGGAGGTGCCCGAAGGACAGCGCGCCGATCAGCAGGCCCGGCACGATCTTGTCGCAGACGCCGAGCAGCAGCGCCGCGTCGAACATGTCGTGGGACAGCGCGATCGCGGTCGACATCGCGATCACCTCGCGGCTGAACAGCGACAGCTCCATCCCCGGGCGGCCCTGGGTGACGCCGTCGCACATCGCGGGCACGCCACCGGCGAACTGGGCCACCCCGCCCGCTTCGCGGACCGAACCTTTCAGCAACCCGGGGTACTCCTGCATCGGCTGGTGCGCCGAAAGCATGTCGTTGTAGGACGAGACGATCGCGACGCCCGGCGCCCGCACGGCGCGCAGTGCCGCTTTGTCGACACCCTCCATCGCGGCGAAGCCGTGGGCGAGGTTGCTGCAATCGAGTCCGCGCCGCATCGGGCCCTCGTCGTGGGCGGCCTCGGCGCGCCGGAGGTGCGCGGTGCGGGTCTCGGCGCTGCGGGCGATGACGCGTTCGGTGACTTCGGCGATGATGGGGTGGACGTTCGGGGCGGTGCTCATTGTCCGGCTCCGGATCACTGGTCGTGGTGGTCCGCGGGACGGCAACGCTGGCGCCGCTGGGTCGTGACAGTGGCCACAGTACCTCGACGGAAAGCGCGGATCAAAATCGATACAGAAGATCGACTCGCGTGATCTCCGTCACGCACCTAGGTTCCACTGTGCTACTTGTCACATTGCACAACGCGCGGCAGAGTCGAGACGGCGAGGATCGCCGGCCTTCTCAGGCTCAAGCGGCCAACCGAACCGACCATCGGGAGGTACCGATGTCCACCACAGAGATCGCCGAGCTTCGGCGAGCCATCGGTCAGCTGAGGCAGTGCGTCGGCGCGCTGCGGTCCCGATACGGCGATGCTTCGGCGGTACGACGCCTGGCGAACGACGTGGAGCGACTCGACATCGACGCGACGGATCTCGACACGACCCCGAACGCGGTGCCCGCGCAGGCGAAGGCCGCCGACCGGGTCCAAATACCCGATACGCCCTACGACCCGGCGCTCTGGCACGGCGCCGATGACGAAGGCGTCGGCGGCTACAAGCGCGACCAGCGGTGAGCGCCCCCGCCGGCAAAGAGGCCGGACGGGGTACGGGGGTCCGCGCACCGTCGCGGGCCCGGATCGCCGAACGAACGCTGCGCACCGACCGGTGGTGGCTCTCCCCGCTGCTGACCGTCCTCGGCCTCTCCACCTTCATCATCTACGCGACGATCAGGGCCTTCGTCCGCACCGCTTACTGGGTGCCCGAATACCACTACCTGACGCCGTTCTATTCGCCCTGCGTCTCGGAATCCTGCGTCGAAGGCTCCCGGCACTTCGGGGCCTGGTTCGGCGAACTCCCGGGCTTCATCCCGCTCGGCTTCCTGGTCCTGCCGTTCCTGCTGGGCTTCCGGCTGACCTGCTACTACTACCGCAAGGCCTACTACCGGGCCGTCTGGTTCTCGCCGCCCGCCTGCGCGGTAGCCGAACCGCACGCGAAGTACACCGGTGAGACCCGGCTGCCGCTGATCATCCAGAACGTCCACCGCTACTTCTTCTACGTCGCCGTGGTCGTCTCGCTGGTCAACACCTACGACGCGATCACCGCGTTCCACGGCATCGACGGCGGGTTCGGTTTCGGGCTCGGCAACATCGTGCTGACCGGCAACGTGATCCTGCTGTGGGCGTACACGTTGTCGTGCCACTCGTGCCGTCACGTGACCGGCGGCAGGCTCAAACACTTCTCGAAACATCCGGTCCGCTACTGGATCTGGACCCAGATCACGAAGCTCAACACCCGGCACATGGCGCTCGCCTGGACGACGCTCGGCACACTCGTGCTGACCGACCTCTACGTGATGCTCGTGGCCAGTGGTGCGATCTCGGATCTGCGGTTCATCAACTAGCGGCGAGGGAATCTCCCGTCCCCGGCGACAAGCTTTGAGGTGGCTCTCTCTATGACCGAGGTCGAAACGTTCAACTACGACGTGGTGGTGATCGGTGCCGGCGGCGCAGGTCTCCGCGCGGTCATCGAAGCCCGAGAACGCGGCTTCAGCGTCGCGGTGGTGTGCAAATCGCTGTTCGGCAAGGCGCACACGGTGATGGCCGAAGGCGGCTGCGCGGCGTCGATGGGCAACGCGAACTCGAACGACAACTGGCAGGTGCACTTCCGCGACACCATGCGTGGCGGGAAGTTCCTCAACAACTGGCGGATGGCCGAGCTCCACGCCAGGGAGGCGCCGGACCGGGTCTGGGAACTGGAGACCTACGGCGCGTTGTTCGACCGCACCGCCGACGGCCGGATCAGCCAGCGCAACTTCGGCGGGCACACGTACCCGCGCCTGGCGCACGTCGGTGACCGCACCGGCCTCGAACTGATCCGTACGATGCAGCAGAAAATCGTTTCGCTGCAACAAGAGGACTTCAAGGAGACTGGCGACTACGAGGCGCGGATCAAGGTCTTCGCCGAATGCACGGTCACCGAACTGCTCACCGAGGACGGCCGGATCTCGGGTGCCTTCGGGTACTGGCGCGAGAGCGGCCGATTCATCCTGTTCGAGACGCCGGCGGTGGTGCTGGCCACCGGCGGTATCGGGAAGTCGTTCAAGGTCACCTCGAACTCGTGGGAGTACACCGGTGACGGGCACGCGCTGGCACTGCGGGCCGGGGCGAAGCTCATCAACATGGAGTTCGTCCAGTTCCACCCGACGGGCATGGTCTGGCCGCCGAGTGTGAAGGGGATCCTGGTCACCGAAGGCGTCCGGGGTGACGGCGGTGTCCTCAAGAACACCGAGGACAGGCGGTTCATGTTCGAGTACATCCCCGAGGTGTTCAAGGGGCAGTACGCGGACAGTGAGGAAGAGGCCGACCGCTGGTACACCGACCAGGAGAAGAACCGGCGCACCCCGGACCTGCTGCCGAGGGACGAGGTGGCGCGCGCGATCAACTCCGAGGTCAAGGCAGGCCGGGGATCGCCGCACGGCGGGGTCTTCCTCGACATCGCCAGCAGGCTGCCCGCGGAGGAGATCCGCAAACGGCTGCCGTCGATGTATCACCAGTTCAAGGAGCTCGCCGACGTCGACATCACCAAGGAGCCGATGGAGGTCGGCCCGACCTGTCACTACGTGATGGGCGGCATCGAGGTCGACCCGGACACCGCTTCGTCGAGCGTGCCGGGGTTGTACGCCGCCGGTGAGTGCTCGGGCGGGATGCACGGATCGAACCGGCTCGGCGGCAACTCGCTGTCGGACCTGCTCGTCTTCGGCCGCCGGGCGGGGCTCGGCGCCGCTTCTTACGTCGCGGAGCTGAAGGACCGTCCGTCGGTCAGTCAGTCCGATGTGGACGCCGCCGCGAAAATGGCGCTCGCCCCGTTCGATCCGCCGGAGAACGGTGTCGAGGAGAACCCGTACAGCCTGCACACCGAACTGCAGCAGTCGATGAACGATCTCGTCGGCATCATCCGCAAATCGGAGGAGATCGAGCGGGCGCTGGCGAAGCTCGGTGAACTCCGGGAGCGGATCCTGCGCGTGACCGTCGAAGGGCACCGGCAGTTCAACCCGGGCTGGCACCTCGCGGTCGACCTGCGGAACATGCTGATGGTCAGCGAATGCGTGGCGCGGGCCGCGTTGCTGCGGACCGAAAGCCGGGGCGGGCACACGCGTGACGACCATCCGGGCATGGACGCCCAGTGGCGCAACAAGCTCCTGGTGTGTTCGGCGAGTCCGGGCGGCAACCCGGTGGTGCCGGAGATCGGCATCGAGGTCAAGGCGCAGACCCCGCTGCGGCAGGACCTGCTGGAGCTGTTCGAACTGTCCGAACTGGGGAAGTACTACACCGACGAAGAACTGACGTCGCACCCCGGGAGCCAGGCATGAGTTACAAGGCGAGTTTCCGGGTCTGGCGCGGCGACGCCGATTCGGGTGATCTGCAGGACTACACCGTCGAGGTCAACGAGGGCGAGGTCGTCCTCGACATCATCCACCGGTTGCAGGCCACCCAGGCCTCGGATCTGGCGGTGCGGTGGAACTGCAAGGCGGGCAAATGCGGTTCGTGCTCGGCGGAGATCAACGGCAAACCGCGGTTGCTGTGCATGACGCGGATGTCGACCTTCACCGAGGACGAGGTCATCACCGTGACACCGATGCGGACGTTCCCGGTGATCCGCGACCTGGTGACCGACGTGTCGTTCAACTACGCCAAGGCCCGCGAGATCCCGTCGTTCACACCGCCCCCGGAGCTGAAGCCGGGGGAGTACCGGATGCAGCAGGTCGACGTGGAGCGCTCGCAGGAGTTCCGGAAGTGCATCGAGTGCTTCCTGTGCCAGAACACCTGTCACGTCGTGCGCGACCACGAGGAGAACAAGGAGTCCTTCGCCGGGCCTCGGTACCTGATGCGGATCGCCGAACTCGAGATGCACCCCCTCGACGTCGCCGACCGGCGTGACGAGGCGCAGGAGGAGCACGGACTCGGCTACTGCAACATCACCAAGTGCTGCTCGGACGTGTGCCCGGAGGGCATCCACATCACCGACAACGCGCTGATCCCGATGAAGGAACGCGTCGCGGACCGGAAGTACGACCCCATCGTGTGGCTGGGGAACAAACTGTTCCGGCGGGACAAGTAGCACCGGCTCGTGAGTGGTGATGGCGGTGAGAACCACCAGCGTTCAGGTACCTACGGGGTTCGTTGATGAAGGAATCGGGACACTCGACGTCCCGATTCCTTCATCAATACGACCATGATCCGAGGTTGCCCCGGGTCGACTCGCGACGATGACCACGTGCCACGGAGGACATCGGTGACAGCCAGACGCCTCGCTCACCCATGAGCTTAATCGTTTGCCGCCACTCAACCGCCCGTTGCACACTTACCGCACACCGACCGAGGAGGACGTATGACGCCGCGCCGCACGGCCCGCCTCTTCCTTGGCATGGAAGAGAAAAACGGCTCCCCGCCGACGTCGTAGCACGACGTCGCAAACGTGGAGCCGCCCTTCGGGAAACCGAATCGGGCGGCTCTTTCATGGTGAACCCTTGTAGCTCAACGGAAAGAGTACGGCGCTACGAACGCCGGGGTCCAGGTTCGATTCCTGGCAGGGGTACTTCTGGAACGAAGCGGTCCGGTGCGCAGTGTGCACCGGACCGCGTTCCAGGCCAAACCCCCGGCACGGCGGGGAAATCTGTTCCGTCGTCCGGTGCGGCGGTGCGGGGTCCGTGTGCCCCGCACCGCCAGAACGCGCACGGTCCGGTGACCGGCCGGGATTCATAGCCCCGGCCAGCCTGGCTCGACACCAGGGTGCGCGACTCAGGACGCCTTGCGGGCGCTGTGCACGTCGCCGCGTTCGTGGCGATGCAGCACGATGTCCTGGAAGCCGTTGTCCCGCAAGCCCTCTTCCATCGTGAGGCCGTTCGTGGCGACGACCACGAGCAACCCGCCCAGTACGAGACTCGCGGCGATCCGGCCGAGATGGTCGGGGGCGTCCACGAACGCGACGACGATGTCGAAGGTGCCCATCACCGGTAAACGGGCGACCTGATGGACCTCGTAGGAGATCCCGATCGGATCGCGCTCTTCTTCGCGCTGCGCGGCCGCGATGAGGACCTGGTCCGCGTCGACCCCGACAACGCGGCGCGCGCCCTTGCCGCGGAACAGCCGGGGGTAGCGGCCATCGCCGCATCCGACGACCAGGACCGACCTGCCCGCCAGGTCCGGCAGCGCTTCGAGCAGCGTCGTGGCCTGGTCCGCCATAGCGCCGACGCTAGCCGACTGGGTCACTGTCCCGACAGGACCAAGAGGCGTATCCCGAAGTACATGAAGGCCCCCTTCCTGTACCTAGGCGCAAGGAAGGGGGCCTTCATGTACTTGCGGAGCTACGTTGCGCGACCGGTGTTGAAGTCGGTGGCGTTGACGACCGAGGCCGGAGCGTCGTGCAACGGCTTCGTGCCCTTAGGTGCCTTCTTCCGCCGTGCCAGCTTGTTCTCCAGCCAGCTCGCGAGCTTGGTCAGGAGCAGGTTCAGCACGATGAAGATGATCGCGACGACGATCAGGCTCGGGATCGTGTTGCCGTACAGACCGGTGAGCGGTCCCGAAGCGCGGATCAGCTCATCGAAGTTGATCGTCAGCTGCCCGGCCAGTGCGGTGTCCTTGAGGATGACCACCAGCTGGCTGACCAATGCGGGCAGCATCAGGGTGACCGCCTGCGGCAGCAGCACGTTGATCATCGTCTGGGTCTTGCGCAGGCCCAGTGCGGACGAGGCTTCGGCCTGGCCCTTGGGCAGTGCCAGGATGCCCGCGCGGAAGACCTCGGCCAGGACCGAACCGTTGTAGAGCACCAGACCGGTCACCGCGGCGAACAGCGGCCGGATCTCCGCGTCGATGTCCGTGTAGAAGGAGTAGAACGCGGCCGCGAAGACCATCAGCAGGAGCACCGGGATCGCCCGGAAGAACTCGACGATGGCGGCGACCGGGACGCGGATCCACTTGTGCTCCGACATCCGGCCGATGCCCAGCAGCGCTCCGATCGGCAACGCGATCACGATCGACAGCCCGGCCGCCTTCAAGGTGTTGAGCAGACCGGGAAGGAGGAACTGGGTCCACGTCGAACCGTCGATGAAGGGCTTCCAGAGCGCTCCGGCCCACTGGCCCTTCTCGTCGAAGCCCACGTAGACGTAATAGGCGACCAATGCCAGGACGAGGACGAAAAGAACGCTGTAGAGCCAGTTCCGTGCCCGTGCCTTCGGGCCGGGGGCGTCGTAAAGGACAGCCTGTGTGCTCATCGCTTGACCTCGACCTTCTTGGCGACCCAGCCCAGCAGGAGGCCGAGGGGGAGGACCAGGACGACGAACCCGGCGGCGAAGACGAAGAAGACCGGCAGAAGCGCGTCGGATTCGTTCTCCACCATCGCCGACATCAGCAGCGCCGCTTCGGCCACACCGATGACGGACGCGACCGTCGTGTTCTTCAACAGGGCGATCATCACGTTGGTCAGCGGTGCGATCACCGACCGGAACGCCTGCGGAAGCACGATGAGCGTCAGCACCTGGAAGAAGCCGAGGCCCAGCGCGCGAGCGGCTTCGGCCTGCCCGACCGGGACGGTGTTGATACCGGACCTCAGCGACTCACAGACGAACGTCGCCGTGTAGGCGATGAAGCCGAGGACCGCGAGCCGGAAGAAGTTGTCCTCCAACGACGTCGTCGAGTCCGACGAGGCCAGGTTGAGCCCCAGAGTGGAGGACAATCCCAGCGACGTGAAGACGATGATTACCGTCAACGGGGTGTTCCGGAAGATGTTGACGTAGGCGGTGCCGAACGCCCGCATGATCGGAACGGGGCTCACCCGCATCCCCACCAGGATGGTTCCCCAGATCAGGGAGCCGATCGCGGAGAAGAAGGTCAGCTTGATCGTCATCCAGAAGGCGCCGAGCAAGTCGTAATCGGGATTGTCGAGGAAATCGAACAAGGTGCTCAACCCAGCCTCGGTATGGGAACGGTGCGCCGCGGTACACGGCGCACCGTTCGATTCCTTTGGTTCAGCGGCTCAGAGAGCCGGGTGTCAGGAGATGGCCGGGGGCTCGGGGATCTTGTAGCCCGACGGGCCGACGTTCTTCTCCAGAGCGGCCTTCCACGCGCCGTCCTGCTGCATCTTCTTGATGGCGTTGTTGATCGCGGTGACGCTCTCGGTGTCGTCCTTCTTCAGGCCGACGCCGTACTTCTCGTCGGTGAAGCCCTTGCCGACCAGCTTCAGCTTGCCGGGCTGCTGCGCGGCGTAGCCGGCGAGGATGACGTCGTCGGTGGTCATCGCGTCGACGGTCTTGTTGAGCAGCGAGGTGACGCAGTCGGTGTACTTGCCGACTTCCTGAAGCTGGACTTCCTTGGCGTACTTGTCCTTGACGTTCTGCGCCGGGGTGGAACCCTTGACCGAGCAGAGCTTCTTGTTGCCGGTCAGCGACTCCGGGCCGGTGATGTCGGTGTTCTCCGCCTGCACCAGCAGGTCCTGGTGGGCGATGAAGTACGGGCCCGCGAACGAGACCTCGTTCTTGCGCTTGTCGGTGATCGAGTAGGTGGCGACGATGAAGTCGACCTCGCCTTTCTTGATCAGGTCCTCACGCTGCGCGGACTGCGCTTCCTTCCAGGAAATCGCCGACTCCTCGACGCCGAGCTCCTTGGCGATGTACTTCGCCACGTCGACGTCGAAACCGGCGTAGGTGCCGTCGGCCTGCTTCTGGCCGAGGCCGGGCTGGTCGAACTTGATGCCGATGGTCAACTTCTTGTCGTTCTTGGCCTTCGCCACCAGGTTCTTGGCGCCGCCGGAGCCGCTGCCGGCGTCCGACCCGCCGCCACCACAGGCGGAGAGGGCGAGACCGGCCGCCACGACGGCCGCGCTCATTCGCAGAACTCGGTTCAACCGCATTCTTCTCAGTTTCCTTCCGAATCTTGTTCCAGCCTTACCAGCCGGCGGGGAAGTCCTTAGTGGGTCAGGATCTTGCCGAGGAAGTCCTTGGCGCGGTCCGTCTTCGGCTTGGTGAAGAACTCGTCCGGTGTGGAGTCCTCGACGATCTCGCCGTCGGACATGAACACCACCCGGTTCGCCGCGCGCCGCGCGAAGCCCATCTCGTGGGTGACGACGAGCATCGTCATCCCGTCCTTCGCGAGCGTGGTCATCACGTCGAGGACCTCCTGGACCATCTCCGGGTCCAGTGCCGAGGTCGGCTCGTCGAACAGCATCACCTTGGGGCGCATGGCGAGCGCGCGGGCGATCGCCACCCGCTGCTGCTGCCCGCCGGACAGCTGCGCCGGGTACTTGTCCGCCTGGTTGGCGATGCCGACGCGCTCGAGCAGGTCCATCGCGGTCTTGCGGGCCTCGCCCGAGTTGACCTTGCGGACCTTCATCGGCGCGAGCATGACGTTCTCGACGATCGTCTTGTGCGCGAACAGGTTGAACGACTGGAACACCATGCCGACGTCGGCGCGCAGCGCGGCCAGCGCCTTTCCTTCGGCGGGCAGCGGAACACCGTCCACCGCGATCTCACCGGAGTTGATGGGCTCCAGCCGGTTGATCGCCCGGCACAGCGTCGACTTGCCAGATCCGGACGGCCCGAGCACGACCACGACCTGCCCACGCGGCACCTCGAGGTTGATCTCCTTGAGCACGTGCAGGTCGCCGAAGTACTTGTTCACGGCGGCCGCCTTGATCATCGGCGCCGCCACCTCCGCGGTCATCTGGCCTCCAGGAGCGTTCGTTTGCAGGGGACTGCGGGGTCAGGCACCACGCGATGGCGGAAACCTACTCCCGTCGGACCGCTTGTAAAGGCGGCTTGACCAATACTTAGGGTTTCAAGTCCGTATCGTTCTCAAGCCGCCGGACGGCCCGGTCCACGCCCGTCCGGCGCTGATCAGCCTAGACAAGACAGGGGTCTCTCGTAACCGGGGTCACACAAGATCTGTGACGCATCGTGACCGGGCGGGCCGCGCACTAGGCCGGATGGCCGAGCGATACGGGCAGCGCGAAAGGTGACTCACCCCATAGAGTCGTTCTCCAGTCGTCGCGGTGCGGGGACGGCGTGAAAGGGAAAACACGGGTGCGGGTACTGCTGGTGGAGGACGACGACCGGGTCGCGGGCGCCTTGACGCCCGCGCTGACCCGGCGTGGCCTGACGATCAAACGCCTGGCCTCCGGCGCCGGGGTGCTCGAACTGGTGCACGAGGTCGACGTCGTGCTGCTCGACCTCGGTCTGCCCGACATCGACGGGATGGTGCTGTGCCGCCGGATCCGCGCGGTCAGCGATGTCGCGGTGATCGTCGTTTCGGCGCGGGGAGAGGTCGACGACCGGATCCAGGGCCTGCGATCCGGTGCCGACGACTATCTGGTGAAGCCCTACGACGTCGACGAACTCGTCGCCCGCGTCGAGGCCGTGCGCCGTCGCCGTGGCGAACGCCCGGCCGCGCCCGAACCGGCGGGTGTCATTCGGGCGGGTGATGTGTCGGTCGATATCGGGCGGCATGAGGTGCAGGTCGACGGCCAGCCGGTTTCGTTGTCCCGCAAGGAGTTCCAGGTACTCGCGCTGGTGGTCACCGCTCGCGGCGCGGTCTGCGCCCGCGACCACGTGCTGAACGAGGTCTGGGGGCACCGCGGCCCGGCCGAGAGCCGCTCGCTCGACGTCCACGTCGCGACCCTGCGGACCAAACTGGGCAGGCCCGCGCTGATCGAGACCGTCCGCGGCGTCGGGTATCGACTCGGCGGTGCCTACGGCCCGGCCGAAGAGGGCTGAACCGGTGCGCGTCCGGCTCCAGGCGATCGTGCTGACGCTGGTCGCGGCGCTCGTGTTCGGCCTCGGCATCCCGCTCGCGCTCAGTGTGGCGGCCAGTGCGCAGCTCGACCTCTTCCTCGACCGTCTCACCGACACCTCCCGCTTCGCGTCGCTGGCCCAGCGTCCGCTGGTGGAGAACCGGCCCGGCCTGATCGAGGACGAACTCCGCCGCTACACCGAGGTCTACGACGTGCCGGTGATGGTCGTCGACCAGGACGGCGAGATTGTCGCGAAGGCGCTCAACGGGCCGGCCACCGGCATCGATCTGAAAAGCGACGTCATCGCCTCGCATGTGCAGGCCGCGCTGGCCGGAAGGCGGTCGGAGCCGGGGCCGATCCTGATGCCGTGGAACTCCGAGCCGCTGGTGATCGCGGAGCCGATCCTGATCGACGGCGAGGTGCGGGGCGCGGTGATCACCTCCTCCTCGACCGAGAAGGCCCGCGCCGCGTTGCTGTGGTGGTGGCTGCTCATCGCGGCGGGCGCGGTGCTCGCGTTCAGCCTGGCGCTGGTCGTCGCGGTGCCGGTGGTGCGCTGGATCCTGCGCCCGGTGCGCAGACTCGACGACGCGACCGGGGAACTGGTCGCCGCCGTCGTCAGCGGCCGGGAGGTCCAGCGGGTGGGGGAGACGGGCGGGCCGCCGGAACTGCGGCAGCTCGAACGGTCCTTCGACCGGATGGCCGCGAGCGTCGACGAGGCGCTTTCGGCGCAGCGCGCCTTCGTCGCCGACGCTTCCCATCAGCTGCGGAACCCGTTGACCGCGTTGAAGATCCGGCTCGGCAACCTCGGCGGGCACGTCGACGACGACCTGGCGGCGGCCGACCTCGAAGCCGCTGTCGTGGACGCGCGGCGGCTCAACCAGATCCTCGACGAACTCCTGTCGCTGGCCCGCGCCGAGGCCTCCGGTGGCGAACTCGTACCCGTCGACCTCGACGAGATGGTCGGTGCCCGCATCGCCGACTGGACGGTGGTCGGGGAGACGCGGGAAATCGCGCTGGTCGCGTCGGGGCTCGGCGCGGGCCTGCGGGTGCTCACCCCGGCGCGCGGGCTCGAAGTCGTCCTCGACGCGCTGCTGGACAACGCGATGAAGTTCAGCGGACCGGGAACCGAGGTGCGGGTCACCGTCACCGCCACGGACGGGAAGGTGGACATCGCCGTCCGCGACCACGGGCCGGGCCTGCGCGACGAGGAACTCGAGCGGGCGGCGGACCGGTTCTGGCGCAGCACCGCGCATCAGAACGTGCCCGGGTCCGGGCTGGGCCTGGCGATCGTCACCGAGATCACGGTCCGCTCGGGAGGCTCGCTGCGGCTCGGCTCACCCGAGGGCGGCGGTCTCGAAGTGACCGTGACCCTGCCGGTCGTCAATCCTTGAGCGAGCGGAAGTAGCGCAGCGCTCCGGGGTGCAACGGGAGCGGGGCCGTCTCGATGGCCGGGTGGATGTCGATCGACAACGCCGCTCCGGCCGCCTTCGCCAGCGCACCGCGCGCGTCGAACAGCCCGCGCACCAGGGCCTCCGCGAGGTCGTCCGACATCGAAGACGGCACGACCAGGAAGTTCGGCAGCACGAGCGTGGTCACCGGCGTCTTGAGGTTGTAGGCCGTCACCGGGATGGTGGCCGTGCGGTACACCGGGCTGGTCGCCCGCAGCGCGTCCGCCAGGTCGGTGATGTCGAGCAGCCGCAGGCCCACCGTCCGCACGCGCTCCGTGATCGACGGCGTGGGCACGCCACCCGACCAGATGACGGCGTCGATCTGCCGGTTTTCCAGGGCGGGCAGCGCTTCGGTGAGCCCGAGGTTGCGCCGGTCGATCGCGCCGGTCAGCCCGGACACCTTCAGCAGCTGCTTCGACAGGTATTCGACGCCGGAGTCCGGTGAACCGATCGCGACCTTGCGCCCGCGCAGCTGGGCGAAGGAGGTGATCGGCGAATCGGCGCGGACGACGACGTGCAGGTAGTCGTCGTGGACGCGGGCGAGCGCGGCCAGCCCGGCGGTGTTCTCGGTGGCGACGTCGGCGGCCACGAACGCGACGTCGGCCTTGCCCGCGCGCACCCGGCTGATGTTGTCCGGCGAGCCCTGGGTCTCCTGGACCTCGGGGCGCGCGGAGTCCAGTTCCGCCGCCCAGGCGTCGGCCAGTGGCTCGGCGAGCTTGTCGTAGACGCCGCCGTTCAGCCCGGCCGCGATGCGGACGCGCGAGCCGGACAGATCCGGTCCGCACCCGGTGACCAGGACGCAGACCACGGCGGCCACCGCCGCCAGTACCCGTGGTCTCCTCATGAGGGTCGATCGTGCCATGGAACCCCGTCCGCGTACCCTCGAAGGCGAGATGAGCGCGCGCACTTACCAGATCCGCACCTTCGGCTGCCAGATGAACGTGCATGACTCCGAACGTCTTGCCGGGCAGCTCGAGGACGCCGGCTACGTACCGGGTGACGGCGAGGCCACACCCGACCTGATCGTGTTCAACACCTGCGCGGTGCGGGAGAACGCGGACAACAAGCTGTACGGCACCCTGGGGCATATCCGGCCGCAGAAGACCGCGAAGCCGAGTATGCAGATCGCCGTCGGCGGCTGCCTCGCGCAGAAGGACCGCGGTGAGATCGTCAAACGCGCGCCCTGGGTCGACGTCGTGTTCGGCACGCACAACATCGGCGCGTTGCCGACGCTGCTGGAGCGCGCGCGGCACAACGCCGAGGCCGAGGTCGAGATCCTCGAAGCACTCGAGACCTTCCCTTCGACGCTCCCCGCGCGCCGCGAGTCGGCGTACGCGGGCTGGGTGTCGATTTCGGTGGGCTGCAACAACACCTGCACGTTCTGCATCGTCCCGGCACTGCGTGGCAAGGAACGCGACCGCCGCCCCGGCGAAGTCCTGGCCGAGGTCCAGGCGCTAGTGGCCGAAGGCGTACTCGAAGTGACGCTGCTCGGGCAGAACGTGAACTCCTACGGCGTCGAATTCGGCGACCGTCTCGCGTTCGGGAAGCTGCTGCGCGCCTGCGGTTCGGTGGACGGGCTGGAGCGTGTCCGGTTCACCTCGCCGCATCCGGCGGCGTTCACCGAGGACGTCATCGACGCGATGGCCGAGACGCCGAACGTGTGCCACCAGCTGCACATGCCGCTGCAATCCGGCTCGGACCGGGTGCTGCGCGAGATGAAGCGGTCCTACCGCTCGGCGCGCTACCTCAAGATCCTCGACCGCGTGCGCGAGTCGATGCCCGACGCCGCGATCACCACCGACATCATCGTCGGCTTCCCCGGCGAGACCGAGGAAGACTTCCAGTCCACGCTCGACGTGGTCGAGCAGGCGCGGTTCTCCAGCGCGTTCACGTTCCAGTACTCGATCCGGCCCGGCACGCCGGCCGCCGAGATGGCCGGGCAGCTGCCGAAGGAGGTCGTGCAGGAGCGCTACGAACGGCTCGTGAAACTGCAGAACGACATCTCCTGGGCCGAGAACAAGAAGATCGTCGGCCGCCGGGTCGAGCTGCTGGTCGCCTCCGGCGAAGGCCGCAAGGACACCGAGACGAGGCGCCTGAGCGGCCGTGCCCGCGACGGCAGGCTCGTCCACTTCACGCCGACAGGGCCGCTGGTCGACCGCTCGGTCCGGCCGGGCGACGTCGTCGAGACCGTGGTGACCTACGGCGCCCCGCACCACCTCGTCGCCGACGG
This sequence comes from Amycolatopsis coloradensis, assembly GCF_001953865.1. Classification (GTDB taxonomy): domain Bacteria; phylum Actinomycetota; class Actinomycetes; order Mycobacteriales; family Pseudonocardiaceae; genus Amycolatopsis; species Amycolatopsis coloradensis. Next base: position 146,482 of record NZ_MQUQ01000001.1, on the reverse strand, counting down.
CGACCTGCTGTTGCACCGCCGGACCAAGGCGGGCGACAACTCCGAGGCCGGGCTCCGGCCGAAGACCAACGGCGTGACGCTGGGCCTGCCGGGCTTCGGTGCCCCGGCCGTCGCGCCGGAACCGGTGAGCGGATGTGCACTGTGACCGAACCGAAGATCGACGAACTCGCCGCCGAGATCAACGAGGTCGGCCAGCGCGCGGCCAAGACGATCGACCTGGGCAGGCGCGGGTTCTCCATCGCCGTGCTGGCGTTCGTGCTGCTGATCGCCCAGCTGCTGCCGTGGGTCGGCGAGCACGCCGGCTGGGAGGTGCTGCTCGGCCGCGGCGGCGGGATCCCGCAGCTGTTCGCCGCGACCTCCACCGGCATCGGGGTGCTCGCCTCCGCCGTCGCGCTGGTGACCCGGCGCTGGTGGCTGGCCTGGGTCTGCGCCGCGGGCGGCTGGTTCGCCTCGGTCGACGGGATGCTCGCGATCTGGTCGCAGCAGTCTTCGCACGCCACCGGCGCGGCCGGTGGGGGCCCTGGCTTCGGGATGATCCTCGCCTGGTTCGCCACCGTCGCACTGGCCATCTATTGGATGCGTGCCGCCTTCTCTCGGAGCTAGCCGACGCGCAAGGTGAGGTTGCCGGACGTGGAGGCGCTCGCGTAAAGCGCCGTCTCGGGGTGGTAGGCCTGAGCCTCAGGGAGAACGTCGAGTTCGGCCGGCAGGGTGGGGAATCAGTGTCTGGTTCTCGATCGAAGTCGAGCACGGCGATGTGTCCCTCCACAGTGGAATCAACCGCGCGGAGGGATCGGACGCTTTCATAGCGAATTTCGCTATGAAAGCGTCCTTCATCGCAGCCCTTGCCACTCTTGTCAGCGGGTGAAGTACATGAAGGGGGCCTTCATGTACTTCACCCGCTGACAAGGCGGTGAGCCGGTCCCGGCCTACCGGTCCGCGATGGCGGCCTCAGCCGCTTCGAGCCACTCACGCCACTGCGCGGCCTGCTCGTCCGCCTTCTTCGCGCGCCGCTCGTCGCCCGCCGCACGGGCCTTCGCCGCCTGCGACTCGAACTGCTCGACCCGCTCCCGGAACTGCGCCGCCCTGGCCTGCGCCTCGGGGTCGGTCCGCCGCCATTTGCTGTCCTCGGCCGACTTGACCGCGTCCTGCACGGCCTTCAGGCGGCCGTCCAGTTCGCGGATGCGCTCACGCGGGACCTTGCCGATCTCGTCCCACTGCTCCTGGATCTTGCGCAGGTGGTTCTTCGCCGCGTCGAGGTTCGCGGCCGGGTCGATCTTCTCGGCCTCGACGAGTAGTTCTTCCTTCCGCTGCGCGTTGGTCGCGAACTCGGCGTCCCGCTCGGAGAACACCGAGGACCGGCGTGCGAAGAACTTGTCCTGCGCGGCGCGGAAACGCTGCCAGAGCGCTTCGTCGCTGTCCTTGGGCGCGCGCCCGGCGGCCTTCCACTCGGTCATCAGGTCCTTGTAGCGGCCCGCCGTGTCGCCCCAGTCCTCGGACTCCGAAAGCGCTTCGGCCTCGGCGATCAGTTCTTCCTTGCGGTTCTTGGCACCCGCGCGCTGCTTGTCCAGCTCGGCGAAATGCGAGCCGCGGCGCCGGTTGAACGCCTCGCGGGCCTTGGAGAACCGCTTCCACAGTTCGTCGTCGGTCTTGCGGTCGACGCCCTTGACGGTCTTCCACTCGTCCAGGATCGCGCGCAGCCGGTCGCCCGCCGCCTTCCACTGGGTCGACTCGGCGGCGAGCTTCTCGGCCTCGTCGGCGAGGGCCTGCTTGCGGACGACGGCGGCCGCGCGGGCCTCTTCCCGTTCCTGCTTGGCCGAGGCCAGTGCTTTTTCGGCGTGGGCGATGACCTGTTCGATGCGTCCGCCCAGCGCGGCGATGTCGCCGACCACGGCGGCTTCGGCGAGGCCGTCACGCAACTGCGTGGCCGTCGCCAGCGCGTGCTTCGGATCGCCGGCACCGGACTCCAGCCGCGTCTCCAGCAGTTCGACCTCGGTGCGCAGGTCGTCGAACCGGCGCGCGTAGTGGAGCAGACCCTCGTCCGGGCTCCCGGCCTGCCAGACACCGACCGCGCGTTCGCCGTCGGGCGTGTTGACGTAGACCGTTCCTTCGTCGTCGACCCTGCCCCAAGCGGATGGGCTGGGCTCGGCGGGCGGCACGGGGGGTGTGGGGTGCCCGCCACCGAGCGCGTGCGGCACCGGGTGCGGAGCCGGGGTACCGGTGGACGTGTTCTCCTGGGCCATCGCAGGCTCCTTATCGCCTGTACGCCCGCTGGCGCGGGCGCCCCGCCAAGCGGCGGGGCCGGGTAATGCGTTGCCGTCGTGCTTCGGGGGTATCAACCCCTTGCGGCATTCAAGCAGCTCAGCGTCCACCGTGGAACCGGATGAATCACCAGAGAGCAGTGATCCTACTTCCGGTGGACCCGTTGTGTCGGTGGGTTGCCGGTCGTCCGGGCGAGGGAAGGTAACGTCGGCGGCCGTGATCCGCCGTGTCGCCGTGCTCCCGCAACCCCCGCTGCTCATCCCCGAACTGGCCGCCGGAGCGGCCGACGAGTGCGCCGAGCTGCGCGAAGCCTGTCTCGAAGCCGTGCGCCGCCTGACCAGCGCTTCTGAAGACTGGCTCGTCATCGGCGCGGCGGCGGGCGCACCGGAGGTCCCGGAACTCGCGAGCGGCTCTTTCCGCGGTTTCGGCGTCGACCTCGGTGTCTCACTCGGCCGGGTGACAACGCCCGAAACGGAGCTGCCGTTGCCCGCGCTCGTGGCCGGTTGGTTGCGCGAGCAGGGTGGCGCGACGTCCGCCCGTGTCCGCCTCGTCGATCCCGGCACTCCGCCTGACCAGTGCGAACTGCTCGGACGTGAACTGGGCGAGCCCGCCGCGGTGCTGGTGCTCGGTGACGGTTCGAGCCGCCATGGTCCGCGTTCCCCCGGCGGTGAAGACGAACGAGCGGGGTTCTTCGACACGCGAGTCCGTGACGCGCTGGACAGGGCCGACGCCGGGTGGCTGGCCGGGCTCGATCCGGACTTCGCCGCCGAACTCGGGGCCGGTGGCCGCGCGCCTTGGCAGGTCCTCGCCGGGCTGGCGGCGGACGGCGAATGGACCGCCGACGTCCTCTATTCGGCAGCGCCCTTCGGGGTCGGTTACCACGTCGCCGTCTGGGAGCACGCGTGATCCGGCCGGTCGCGGTCGTCGGCCCCACGGCGACCGGGAAGACCGCGTTGGCGGTCGAACTCGCCCTCACCCTCGGGGGTGAGGTGGTCAACGCCGACGCGTTGCAGCTGTACCGCGGGATGGACATCGGGACGGCCAAGGCGACCGCCGAGGAGCGGCGAGGCGTGCCGCATCACCTGCTGGACGTCCTCGACGTCACCGAGACGGCGTCCGTCGCCGCGTATCAGCGCGACGCGCGCGAACGCGTCGAAGAACTCCTCGGCGCCGGCCGCGTGCCGATCCTCACCGGTGGGTCGGGGCTCTACATCCAGGCCGTGCTCGACGACCTCAAGTTCCCGGGCACCGACCCCGCCGTCCGCGCCCGGCTGACCGCCGAGGCCGACGAGATCGGCGTCGCCGCGATGCACGACCGGCTCACCGGACTGGACCCGGTCGCCGCCACGGCCATCCTGCCGACCAACACCCGCCGCGTCGTGCGCGCGCTGGAGGTCATCGAGATCACCGGCGAACCGTTCTCGGCGAACCTCCCGAAACCGGGGCCCGCGCGCTACGACACGGTCCTGATCGGCATCGACCGCGAACCGGCCGAACTCGACGCCCGCGTCGACCGCCGGGTGGAGCTCATGTTCGACGCCGGACTCGTCGGCGAAGTCCGGACCCTGCTGGGCCAAGGGCTTCGTGACGGCCTCACCGCGTCACGGGCGCTGGGCTACCAACAGGTGATCGCGGCACTCGACGGTGACGAGGATTTCAAGGCCGCCGCGGACGCCACCGCGCAGGCCACCCGGAGATTCGTGCGGAGGCAACGTTCCTGGTTCCGGCGGGACAAGCGCATCGAGTGGTTCGACGGGGGTTCGGAGCGGCTGGCCGAGCGCGTCCTCGAGGCGACGGCCCAGTAACCTGAGCACCATGGGCGGCATCGAATTCCTTAAGGGGCACGGCACACAGAACGATTTCGTGCTGCTTCCCGACCCCGACGGCCGCCTCGAGCTGACCGAAGCGCGGGTGGCGGCGCTGTGCGATCGCCAGCGTGGTCTCGGGGCCGACGGTGTGCTGCGCGTGGTGCGCTCGGCCGCACTGGATGTCGAGTCCGGTGGCGAATGGTTCATGGACTACCGCAACGCCGACGGTTCGATCGCCGAGATGTGCGGCAACGGCGTGCGGGTCTTCGTGCGTTACCTGGTCGATTCCGGACTCGTGACCGAACGCGATTTCGTCATCGGCACCCGAGCGGGCGACCGGCCCGTTCAGCTGCACGCGGACGGTTCGGTGACCGTGCTGATGGGACCGGCGACGATCACCGGCACCTCGGTCACCGTGGTCGCCGGGAAGCCGTTCTCCGGAGTCGCCGTGAACGTCGGCAACCCGCATCTGGTGTCGGTCGTCGAGGACGACGTCGACGAACTCGACCTGCGCGACCAGCCCGACTTCGACTCCGACGTGTTCCCGGACGGCGTGAACCTCGAGTTCATCAACCTCCTGGGGGACAACGCGCTGAAGATGCGCGTCCACGAACGCGGCGTCGGTGAGACACGGTCCTGCGGAACCGGCACGGTCGCCGCGGTGGCGGCCGCCCTGCACCTCGCGGGCACCGACACCGGCGAAGCGACCGTCGACATCCCCGGCGGCCGCGTGGTGGTCGAGGTGCGCCGCGGCGCGTCCACCCTCACCGGTCCCGCCGAGATCGTCGCGCGCGGCGAACTCGACGAAGCCTGGTGGGCCGGGCTCGGCGCTTAGCCGACGGCGACAGGCTCCTTGGGCAGGTCGCGAAGCTTCCGGATCGGCGAGAAGATCACCCACAGCAGCGCCGCGGTCTCGCCTGCCGCGGCGACCCACAGCGTGGCCCGGATCCCGATCACCTCACCCAGGACACCGCCGAGCAGCCCGCCCAGCGGCAGCATCCCCCAGACGACGAACCGCACACTCGCGTTCATCCGGCCGAGCAGCCGGTCCGGGCAGACGGCCTGCCGGTAGGAGACCTGCGCGACGTTGTAGACGATGATCCCGAACCCGGCGATCATCATGGCCACCGGGAACAGGATGATCCGCCAGCCCGGCGCGGCCAGCGGTAGCAGCAGGTAGAACGGCCACGTCAGCAGCGGAACGAGCCAGATCGACCTGGCCTGCCCGATCCTTCGGGTGATGGCGTTGGCGAAGATCGCGCCCGTGATGCCGCCCACCCCGCCGATCGCGAGCACGAGGCCGACGGCCGCCGGGGAAAGTCCCAGCTCCCGGTTCAGAAACAGGATCTCCACCGCGACGAAGACGCCGTTGAACAGGTTGGCTGTCGCCGTGCAGGCGACGATCGCACGCAGCGCGGTGTCGGTGAACACGAACCGCAGTCCCTCGACGATCTGGGGGAGCAGCCTCGTGTCTTCGTGCCGCTCGGGCTCCGGTTCGACGGTGCGGATCCGCAGCAGGAACAACGCCGAGGTGAGGAAACCGAGTCCGGTCGTGAGCACGGCGTTGGCCGCACCGACGAGTTGCACCAGCCCGCCGCCGATACCCGGACCGGTCAGGAAAGCCACGGACTGGCTGGCCTGGAGCTTCGCGTTGCCTTCGAGGAGATGCTCCCGGCCGACCAGACTCGGCAGATACGACTGGTACGCGACGTCGAAGAACACCGTCGCGGCGCCGACGAGCGTGGCCACCACGATGAGCTGGGTCAGGGTCAGGACCCCCGCCCACCAGGCGACCGGGATGCTGAGCAGCAGCACCACGCGGACGAAGTCGGCGCGCAGCATCAGCACGCGGCGCCGCATCCGGTCCACCCATACCCCGGCGGGCAGCCCGATGATCAGGAACGCGATCGTCTCGGCCGCGGTCAGCAGTCCCATCTGGAACGGCGTCGCGGCCAGCACGGTGGCCGCGAGCAGCGGAATCACCGTGTGGCCCGCGAAAGCGCCCGCCTGACTGGCCGTGTCGCCCGCCCAGAGCCGCCGGAAGTCCGCGTGGAAGAAGAGGGAGTCTCTGCGCACGACGCCACCTTGGCGTGAGTGATTGGAAACTGTCAATCACTTTCGCTCTAGGCTGTCCCTGTGGCTACCCCGCGACGCGACGCGACCGAAGCCGAGATCGCCGCGATGGCGTCCGGAATAAGGCTGCGCATCATCCGGTTGACCTACTCGGAGGCGCTGACCAACAAGGAACTCGCCGAACGTCTCGATCGAGACCCGGCGACGACGCTGCATCACGTGCGCCGTCTCGTCGACACAGGGTTCCTCGAAGCGCTCCCCCCGAGACGCGGCACACGCGGCGCGAAAGAAATTCCGTATCGCTCGACCGGGTTGTCCTGGCATCTTGATGCCCGGGACAGGGGGATCGATCAGGCGATCTTCGAGGCTTATCTCGCCGAGATCGCCGATGTGGGATTGGACCACGTGCAGCAGACACGAATGGTCGTCCAGGTACCGGACGAGCAGATCGCCGAGTTCGAAGAGCGGCTGATGGAGCTGCTCGACGACTTCATCACCCGGCCGCTGGATCCCGACGCGAAACGCACGGCCATCTACCTGTCGAAATATCCCAGTAGGTAATGAATTCGGTCCCGCCGCCGAAACGTGGGACCATGGAGGCACGATGACGGAACTGACACACAACGATCTGAACGACATGGACCCTTCGACCGGCGAATTGGAGCTCGAGGACCGCGCCTCGCTCCGCCGGGTAGCGGGCCTGTCCACCGAACTCGCGGATGTCACCGAGGTCGAATACCGGCAGCTGCGCCTGGAGCGCGTCGTTCTGGTCGGTGTGTGGACCGAGGGCAGTGCCCTCCAGTCCGAGGCCTCGCTCGCCGAACTCGCCCGGCTCGCCGAAACAGCGGGCTCCGAGGTGCTGGAAGGCCTGGTGCAGCGGCGGATCCGCCCGGATCCCGCCACCTACATCGGCTCGGGCAAGGTCAAGGAACTGCGCGAGATCGTGGTGGCCACCGGTGCCGACACGGTCATCTGCGACGGTGAACTTTCGCCGGGCCAGCTACGCCAGCTGGAGGAGAAGGTCAAGGTGAAGGTCATCGACCGCACCGCCCTGATCCTCGACATCTTCGCGCAGCACGCCCGCTCCAAGGAGGGCAAGGCGCAGGTCGAGCTGGCCCAGCTGCAGTACCTGATCCCGCGGCTTCGCGGGTGGGGTGCGGCGCTGTCCCGGCAGGCCGGTGGCCGGGCGGGCGGTGCCAACGGCGGCGTCGGTCTGCGTGGTCCCGGTGAGACGAAGCTCGAAACCGACCGGCGGCGGATCAGCAAACGCGTGTCGAAGCTGCGCCGGGAGATCGCCGCGATGGACACCATCCGCGAGACCAAACGTGGCCGCCGGGTGGCCAACGAGGTGCCGAGCGTCGCGATCGTCGGCTACACCAACGCCGGCAAGTCGAGCCTGCTCAACGCGCTGACCGGCGCCGGGGTGCTGGTCGAGGACGCGCTGTTCGCCACGCTGGACCCGACGACCCGGCGGGCGCAGACACCCGACGGCCGCACGTACACGCTGACCGACACCGTCGGTTTCGTGCGGCACCTGCCGCACCAGCTGGTGGACGCGTTCCGCTCGACGCTGGAGGAGGCGGCGAGCGCCGACCTGCTCGTGCACGTCGTCGACGGTGCCGACCCGACGCCGGAAGAGCAGGTCAACGCGGTGCGCGAGGTGCTCGCCGAGATCACCAAACGCCGTTCCGAGCCGCTCCCGCCGGAGCTGCTGGTGATCAACAAGGCCGACGCCGCCGACGAGGTGTCGCTGGTCCGGTTGCGGCACCAGATGGCCGGTTCGGTGCAGGTGTCGGCGCGGACCGGCACCGGCATCACGGAGCTGGCCGACGTGATCGCGGAGCGGTTGCCGCGGCCGGAGATCGTGGTCGAGGCACTGATCCCGTACTCGCGAGGCGAACTCGTCTCCCGCGCCCACGCCGACGGCGAGGTGCTGGAAGAGGAACACGTCGAGACCGGCACCCGGTTGCTCGTCCGGGGACGGCCCGAACTGGCCGCCGCGCTGAGCGACTTCCAAACGGACGGCTCGGCTCTGTAAGCAAGCAGCAGGTCCGTGAAGGCCTCCTTCCCTACTCTCGAGGTAGGGAAGGAGGCCTTCACGGCGTTGGAACACTCGCAGGTAGCACCACTGGCCCACCAGTCACAGCGATGGCGCGTGAAGGCCCCCTTCACGCGGCTCAGCCGAGGAAACTCGACCTTCACGTACTTCAGGTGACCAGGGAGTCGCCTCGGGTCGAACGTGGCCTACGCGACATTCCGCCCCATCTCAGCGTTCGCACCGAACTGCGCGTCGTCCCGGACGTCTCCGTAGTGTGGGGTTTCAGGGGTTCCACGGTACGGAGGTGGATGTGCGGGGGATTGTCGCGGCCGCGATCGTGCTGGGGGCGTTCATCGGCGGGACCGCTCCCGCCGCGGCGCAGGAGGTACCGGCACCGCAGCCGGTGTGCGTGAACCGCGAGTCCCGGCTCAGCGAGTTGTCCGGTCTCGTTTCGGACGGCGAGCGCCTGTACGCCCTCAACGACGGCGGAACCAAGACGCAGGTCTTCGTCCTCGGCCGGGACTGCAAGGTCCAGAAGGTCATCTCGGCCCCGACGGATCCCTACGATCCCGAGGACCTCGCCCGCACCGCGGACGGCACGTTCTGGCTTTCCGACACCGGCGACAACCGCAAGAAGCGGGACACGGTCGCGCTGATCTCGCTGACCCCGCAGGGCAAGGCGACCCTGCACCGGCTCACCTATCCCGACGGGCAGCACGACGTCGAAGCACTGATCATGGACCGCTCGGGTACCCCGTACCTGATCACCAAGGACCTGTTCGGCGACTCGAAGGTGTACCGGCCCACCGGCCCGCTCGCCAGTCCCGGCCCGACGCCGCTGGAAAGCGTGGGGTCGTTGCAGATCAAGGAGACTTCGACGACGGGCGGGCCCGCCGGGTCGATCGGCTCGATGACGGTGACCGGGGCTGCGTCGATGGCCGACGGTTCGGTGGTCGCGTTGCGTACCTACACAGACGCCTATCTCTATGCCGTCACCGACGGAGACCTGGCGGGCGCGTTGCGACGCGAACCCGTACGGGTGCCCCTGCCGAACGAAAAACAGGGGGAGGCGCTCGCCTTCGACCCGGACGGGACCCTGCTGTCCGGCGGGGAGGGCGTCGGAGAGCAGATCCGCGCGGTGAAGGGTGCGGCCGCCCTCGCCGTGGCCAAGTCCGAGGGCAGGACTTCGGGCGGGACGTCCGCGGCCGGTGGCGAGGGCCAGGGATCCACTTTCCCGTACGTGCAGGTCGGTATCGCCGCGATCGTCGTGATCGGCGGCTTCCTCCTGGTCGGCAGGCTCCGTAAACGGCGTGCCTGACCCGAAGCGACGAGTCGGCCGAAGCCTGCCGGGTCTGACCCGTGGTCTCGTGGACCCGGGATCCCGGCGTGCTCCAGCTCTGGACTAAAGCCTGCGGAGAACGGCGACGACCTTGCCGAGGATCGTGGCGTCGTCACCCGGGATGGGCTCGTACGCCTCGTTGTGCGGCATCAGCCAGATGTGGCCGTCCTTGCGCTTGAACGTCTTGACCGTCGCCTCGCCGTCGATCATCGCCGCCACGATCTCGCCGGGATCGGCCGTGGGCTGCTGGCGCACGACGACCCAGTCGCCGTCGGTGATGGCGGCGTCGACCATCGAGTCACCGGTGACGCTGAGCAGGAAGAGGTCACCTTCACCGACGATTTCCCTGGGCAGCGGGAAGACGTCTTCGATCGCCTGCTCTGCCAGCACTGGCCCACCGGCGGCGATCCGGCCGACGAGCGGCACGTACGCGGCCTTCGCGGCCGACTGCGGCTGCTCGACGTCGATGCCCATCGGGTTGTCGTCCGTCACGGCGAGCACACCCACCGCGCGCGGACGGTTCGGATCGCGTCGCAGATATCCCTTGCGCTGCAGGGCCTGCAACTGGTGCGACACCGATGAGGTGGAGGTCAGCCCGACCGCCTCGCCGATCTCACGCACGCTCGGCGGGTAGCCGAACCGGCTCACCCACAGTTTGATCACGTCGAGCACCTGCTGCTGCCGCACGGTCAGGGTCTCGTCCACCTCGTAGACCTCGGGCAAGGCGCGCACCTTGCCCGAGCGCCTAGGCGCGTTCCCCGCCTTGCTCTCCTTAGCCACCGTATCGCTCCTTCATCTCCTGCGTCGCCTCCCAGCACGTCCGGTTCCCCGGACCGACTTCGCGTGTCTTCGCCGGTGACGGGCGATCTTCCCGCCCACGGCACCGGCGGCGTCCGCACAGCAGACGCCCTGGTCAACGACGTTAGCCCGCCGGGACGACGATTTCAAACATCTGTTCGATGGACACGCCGTGTCGCTCGATTTTTGTCGGTGGAAGGTGGTACACATTCGCACGGGCGTTCGATAGAACGCGTGTTCGATCATGATCGCCGGGTCCGCCCGGCGCTGGACCTGAGTTAAGCAGGACTTGCGAGGAGGTTCCGATGTCGATTCTGGCCGATCGAGGACTGGTGCGCCCCAGTTCCCCCGGGCCCGTTCCGGCAGGGGCGACCAGGCCCGTGCGCGTGATTCGGGGCAGGCGTGCCGAGCCCTTGCGTCCGCCGACCAGGGCGCGGGTCGTGGCAGGCCGTCGCCCTGGCGTCGTCACCGCCTCACCGGCGTGCCCGGCGCCCAGGCGACTCCCGCTCCGGTGGCCGTCGCTCGTCGCGATGGCCTTGCTCGTCGCCGGGGTCGTCACCGGATTGGGTCTGTTCCTGGCCGGGATTCCCGGCGCCGCGGTGCCCGAACGGACCACCACGGTGTCCGTTTCCGCGGGGGAGACGCTGTCGGATCTCGCGGCCCGATTCGCGCCAGGCAGCGACACCGGCGCGGTCGTCGCCAAGATCAAGGAACTCAACTCCCTGGAAGACGCCGTTCTCGTGCCCGGACTGCCGCTCACGGTCCCCGTCGCGGCCGAGGTCGCCGAGGGTGGGAGGTAACCCTGGAAGACGCTCTCACCCGCCGTGGGTGATGTCCCCTTTCGTGTCTGATCAGGCCCGCAGCCGCGGTTGCGTGCGCCCCACCTGCGATCTAGTCTCCACCGCTATATGTAGTAGTTACATGGCTGTAGTTGGTCCATAGCTTGGGGTAGACTCGGTACCAGTTGTCCACAGCTGGCTGGCGTTCACCCACCGGATGTCCACAGATCGATCCACATGTCGATCTTTCCCGTCGTTGCGTGGCGGCGGGAGCGGGCGTCCACTCGGGACCGGCCGGCGCGGAGGGGAAAGGTGATCGGCGGATGAGGTGCCCGTTCTGCCGGCATGCGGACTCTCGGGTCGTCGACTCCCGAGAGGTGGACGAGGGTCAGGCGATCCGGCGGAGGCGCTCGTGCGCCGCTTGCGGCCGGCGCTTCACCACTTCGGAGACGATGGTGCTCGCCGTCGTCAAACGATCCGGGGTCACCGAGCAGTTCAGCCGGGACAAGGTGGTCCGGGGGGTGCGCCGCGCCTGTCAGGGCAGGCCGGTCGACGACGACGCGCTGCAGCAGCTCGCGCAGCGGGTCGAGGAATCGATCCGGTCAGCGGGGCTGGCGGAGATCCCGAGTCACGAGGTCGGCCTGGCGATCCTGGGCCCCCTGCGCGAACTCGACGGCGTCGCCTATCTCCGGTTCGCCAGTGTCTACCGCTCCTTCTCCTCGGTCGAGGACTTCGAGAAGGAGATCTCGGACCTTCGTGAGGCCATGGCCGCCGCACCGGACGAGAGCGATCAAGACGCGAAAGACGGCTGATGCCGCCTCCCGCGTGGGAGTGAGGGAAGACCCATGACCGACACCGTGGGAACAGGCAACCCGGGCACAGCGCGGACGAGTGGGAAAAAGAAGCAGGCCGGCGGGCTCACCGTCCGGCGCGTCTTCACCACCGAGGGCGTCCACCCGTACGACCAGGTCACCTGGGAGAAGCGGGACGTCGTGATGACGAACTGGCGCGACGGTACGGTCAACTTCGAGCAGCGGGGTGTCGAGTTCCCCGACTCGTGGTCGGTCAACGCGACGAACATCGTCACCAGCAAGTACTTCCGCGGCGCCGTCGGCTCACCTCAGCGCGAGCAGAGCCTCAAGCAGCTGATCGACCGCGTCGTCCACTCCTACGTCGGCGCGGGCCGCGAACACGGCTACTTCACGACCTCCGAGGACGCCGAGGTCTTCGAGCACGAACTGACCTGGATGCTGCTGCACCAGGTGTTCAGCTTCAACTCGCCGGTGTGGTTCAACGTCGGCACCGCCTCGAAGCAGCAAGTCTCGGCATGCCAACCCTATGACGCGCTGGTCAACACCCCCGGTGGCGCGGTGCCCATCGGGCGCATCGTCGAACTGGACGCGGTGGGAGCCAAGGTCTACGACGCCCAGGGCTTGACCAAGGTCGTCGCGACGAAAGCGAACGGGATCAAGGAAGTCCTTCGTCTCACGACGAAGTCCGGTCATCGGCTCGACGTGACCGCAGATCACCTCGTCTGGCGCTCGACCGGGAGTGGTGGCTCCTTCGTGCCCGCCGGGGAGCTCCGTGCCGGAGACACCCTCGAATGGCACCGGCGCGATGCCTTCGGCGAGGCCGAGATCAACGAGCGGGACGTGGCCGAAGCCGCGCTCGCGGGCTGGTTGCAGTCGGACGGTTTCGTCGGCCAGTACGAAGGAACCAATCGTTCGCTGACGATCGAGGCCATGACGGTCACCGACGCCGAACTCGCATGGGTGCGGCGTGCTCTGGACCGGGTTTTCCCCGAGGTCCATCGGCACGAGCGGAAAGTCGAGACGCAGGACCAGTCGCTGGACTGCCGTCGCACCCGTCTCTACGGGACCAAGCTGGAAGCCTTCGTGAGTGACTGGGGGCTGCGCGCTCGCGGCCGCGCCATGACGGTCCCCGAGGATCTGAACACCGCGCCGCTGCCCGTCGTCGCCGCGTATCTCCGGAGCATCTTCCAGGCCGAGGGCTACGTGTCCGAGCGTGAGCGGTCGACGCTGGTCGGTCTCGACATGATCAGCGAAGAGCTGATCCGCGGGATCCAGCACCTTCTGTCCAGGTTCGGCATCTTCGCGCGGGTCGGCCGCAAGGAAGAGAAGCGGGACGACCGGCACGACCTGTGGGGAATCCGCATCCGAAACGCCGGGGATCGCCGGGTCTTCGCCGACACCATCGGCTTCCTCGACCCGATCAAGGCCGCGAAGCTCGAGGCATCGTTCGAGAAGCCAGGGCGTCCCGCGCTGGAGACCAAACGGCCGCAGATCGCGAGCATCGAAAGCCGCGGCGAGATGCCGGTCTACGACATCCAGACGGAATCCGGCGAGTACCTCTCCGGCAACCTCCGGGTCCACAACTGTTTCATCCTCGCGGTCGACGACACCATGGAGTCGATCCTCAACTGGTACCGCGAAGAGGGGCTGATCTTCAAGGGCGGCTCCGGTGCCGGCCTGAACCTCTCCCGCATCCGTTCCTCGCGTGAGCTGCTGTCCTCGGGCGGTACCGCGTCCGGCCCGGTCTCGTTCATGCGCGGCGCCGACGCGTCCGCGGGCACCATCAAATCCGGCGGCGCCACCCGGCGCGCGGCGAAGATGGTCGTCCTCGACGTCGACCACCCGGACGTCGAAGAGTTCGTGCGAACCAAGGCCCGCGAAGAGGAGAAAATCAAGGTCCTCCGCGACGCCGGGTTCGACATGGATCTCTCCGGTTCGGACATCACCTCCGTCCAATACCAGAACGCGAACAACTCGGTCCGTGTCTCCGACGAGTTCATGCGGGCCGTCGAGTCCGAGGGCGAGTTCGGCCTGCGGGCGAGGATGACCGGCGAGGTCATCGACCGGGTCGACGCCAAGAAGCTGTTCCGCACCATCGCGCAGGCCGCCTGGGAATGCGCGGACCCGGGACTGCAATACGACGACACGATCAACGACTGGCACACCTGCCCCGAATCGGGCCGCATCACCGCGTCCAACCCGTGCTCCGAATATTTGCACCTGGACAACTCCAGCTGCAACCTCGCCTCGCTGAATCTGCTCAAGTTCGCCACCGCCGACGGCGGTTTCGATGCGCCGCTGTTCGCGAAGGCCGTCGAGCTGGTCATCACCGCGATGGACATCTCGATCTGTTTCGCCGACTTCCCGACCGAGGCGATCGGTGAGACCACGCGTAAGTTCCGCCAGCTGGGCATCGGGTACGCGAACCTCGGCGCGCTGCTGATGGCGCTCGGGCACGCCTACGACTCCGACGGCGGCCGCGCGCTCGCCGCCGCGATCACGTCGCTGATGACCGGCGTCTCGTACCGGCGTTCGGCCGAACTCGCCGCGGTCGTCGGACCGTACGAGGGCTACGCGCGCAACTCCGAGGCGCATCGGCGGGTCATGCGCAAGCACGCCGCGGCCAACGAACTGGTGCGGACCTACCACGCGAACGACGCCGCGATCCGCGCGCTCGCGACCCAGGAATGGAAGCGCGGTATCGAACTGGGCGAGACCAGCGGCTGGCGCAACGCGCAGGCTTCGGTACTCGCGCCCACCGGATGCCTGACCGCGGACACCCTGGTCACCACCGACCGCGGGCTGGCCCGGCTCTCCGAACTCGGCGATCTGTACGGCGATCGCTGGCAGAACGCCGAATTCACGGTCGCGACCGACGAAGGCCCGCGCAGGGCCGCGAAGTTCTTCGTCAACGGCGAGGAGCCCACCCGCCGGATCGAGACCAAGGGCGGATACCGGATCCAGGGCACTCTCGCCCACCGGGTCAAGGTGGTGGAGCCGGGAACCGGGGCCTGGGTCTGGAAACGGCTCGCCGACATCCGGTCCGGCGACCTGGTGCCCCTGCGACTGGGCGGCTTGGTCGGTGCCCCCCGCCGGGTGCCGCTGCCGGTGCTCGACCAGGCGTACTACGCGGGCGACCGCGGTATCCGGGTGCCGGACGAGGTCACCGCCGATCTCGCGGAACTGGTGGGGTACTTCGAAGGCGACGGCAGCTCGCACTCGAAGGGCATCCGGCTCTGTGTGGCCGACACCGATCTCGATGTCGTCGACCGGTTGCGGATCCTGAGCAAAGGGCTTTTCGGTCTCGAACCCGCGGTCCGGCCATGTCAGGGCTACCGGGAGGTGACACTTCAGTCCGTCCGGCTGGCCCGATGGTGGCAGGCGGCTGGATTCGCGAAGGAGCTTCCCGGTTCCGACCACGTCGGCAAGGGATGGACTCCCCGAGTCCCCGCGACCATCCGTGAGTCCAACGACCCTGAGGTCTACGCTGCTTTCCTGCGCGGAGTCTTCGAGGCGGACGGGACCGTGCTCGAAGGAGTTCCGAGCGTCTCGACCTCTTCGGAACTTTTCGGCGAAGACATCCGGACTCTGCTGCTGGCCTTGGGCATGGCGACCACGACCCGCCGGACGACCAGCGGGTCCGGCGGGCCGATAGTTCAGATTCGGCCGCGTGACGTCGACCACGCCATGGTCTTCGACGAGATCGTCGGTTTCATCGGTGAGCGCAAGGCTCGGGCGATGGTGTGCTTGGAGCCGAAGGGCTCGGCCAAGGGCGATCGAGTGCACCTTCCGCGGCAGGTGTGGGACATACTCGTGCCGTTCGGACACGAGTACCGCGACGCGGTCGTTCAGTCGCTGCGGCAGACCGGTGGAGTGGCACGGATGCTCGCCCGCCGGATCTACTCCGAGACCTTCGATCCCAGGCTGGGCCGGGCGCTCGACTACCTCTTCGAGCCTGTCGAGTCCAATGAGGACGGCGGTGTTCAGCCCACCTACGACCTGTCGGTTCCGGACAACGTCACCTACGTCGCCAATGGCTTCGTCAGTCACAACACCATCGGCTTCATGATGGACTGCGACACGACCGGCATCGAGCCGGACTTCTCGCTGGTCAAGTTCAAGAAGCTGGTCGGCGGCGGTTCGATGCGGATCGTCAACCAGACGATCCCGCGCGCGCTGGTCGCCCTCGGCTACCAGGCCGAACAGGTCGAGGCGATCGTCGAGTACATCGCCGAGCACGGTCACGTCGTCGACGCTCCTGGACTGCGCTCCGAGCATTACGAGGTGTTCGACTGCGCCGTGGGGGAGCGGTCCATCGCGCCGATGGGGCACGTCCGGATGATGGCCGCGGTGCAGCCGTTCCTGTCCGGCGCGATCTCGAAGACGGTCAACATGCCGGAGTCGGCGACCGTCGAGGAGGTCGAAAAGATCTACTTCCAGGGCTGGAAGTCCGGTCTCAAGGCACTCGCGATCTACCGCGACAACTGCAAGGTCGGGCAGCCGCTGTCCAGCGGGAAGAAGGAGAAGGCCGAGGCCGAGACGGTCGTCGAGTACCGGCCGGTCCGCAAGCGCCTGCCGAAGAAGCGCCCGAGCCAGACGGTGTCCTTCACCGTCGGCGGCGCCGAGGGCTACCTGCACGCCGGCTCCTATCCGGACGACGGGCTCGGCGAGATCTTCGTGAAACTCGGCAAGCAGGGCTCGACCCTCTCGGGCGTGATGGACGCGTTCTCGATGTCGATCTCGGTCGGCCTGCAGCACGGGATCCCGCTGGAGTTCTACGTTTCGAAGTTCTCCAACCTGCGCTTCGAGCCCGCCGGGATGACCGACGACCCGGACATCCGGATCGCCACGAGCGTCATGGACTACCTGTTCCGCAGGCTGGCGCTGGACTACCTGCCGTACGAAAAGCGCGTGCAGCTCGGCATCTTCACCGCTGACGAGCGGTCGGCGCAGGTCGAGGCGAACTACGGCGCCGCGCCGGCCGCGGAACCGGAGAACGTCGACATCGAGGCACTTCGGTCCACTGTGGATTCGTCGGCCGCGGACCCCGCCAAGCGGGTGGCCCATTCGACGGCGGAACTGGTGGAGCTGAACCTCGGCACGGCTTCCGACGCGCCGCTCTGCATGACCTGTGGCACCAAGATGCGACCCGCCGGTTCTTGCTACGCCTGCGAAGGCTGCGGAGCGACCTCCGGTTGCAGCTGACGCCCGCGAACTACAGAGGCCAAGACACTGGGCAGCGCGGAATCACCGCTTCCGCGCTGTCCAGTGATCGCTGTCAGCCTGACGGCGGATGTTCCTGGCGGCGGCCAAGCCCAGAACCATCTTGGCTCCCGACCGCTTGGCCTCGTAGGCGACACCGGCCATCGTGTAGCCGGTGTGGTAAATATCGTCGAGAACGAGAACGGTCCGGCCTTCGAGATCCTCGTCGATCCGGAACTCGTGAAGCAGCGCGGCGCGTTCACGGTCGGTCATTTTCTTGGCAGGCTTCCGGCCCTCGCTTCTGGATTCGACCGTGGTCAGGGGAATGCCGAGCTCCTGGGAGAGAAGCGTCCCGATCATGACGCTCACCGACGGCTTGTCCCGAGCGTGGCCAGGAACGGGAAGGATGCGAGTGGCTTCGTTGAACCATTCGTGCCGGACCACCACATCGCTCAACGACCGGCACAACCTCAGCCCCGCGTGATCCACCTCCGCCCGGCGGGCAGCGGCGTAGCCCTTGATCAGCCGGATGAGGTCGGCCGTTTCGGTATGGACGAGTTCGGACGAGCCTTCCCTGACCGATCGCTGATAGAAGTCCAGCGCGACCGCGGCGTCGAGATGGCCCTTCTGTTCGATGTTGATGACGAGAACCTCTCGCAGGAAGTCCATGAACTCATTCAGTGAACTGTCGGGCTCGAAGTCCATCCGGATCCGGTAAGGCCACGCCGCGTCGTGTTTCAGCGTGCGAACTCTTTCGGCTCGCGGCAGGACGCCGAGGACGTGATCGGTGATCGCCGGGACACCGCGGTATTCGAGGAACCATGCCGATGCCGATCGCTCCAGTCGCCAATCCTCGAGGTGTTTCCCGCGACGATCCGGGCGATAACGTGGTGCTGTCAAAGTCGCTCCCTCTGAGAACGTGGACGAACCCAAGCTTGGCACGGAGCGCCGACAGCCGGTCGGAATTCCGGAGATCGGGCCGACCCCTCATCGAGCCAGGTCGAGGACGAGCGTCGCCACCGCCAGCGCGAGAAGACCCGCCGGGAAGGCGATGTTGTAGAGCACGCGTGCGCGTATGTGGGTGATGACGGCGCCGACGTAGAACAGCACGAGCCCGACAGCCGCCGCGGTGCCGAGGAACGTCACCCCGAACAGGCCGAGCAGCAGTCCAGCCGCACCCGCCGCTTTGAGCGCGGCCAGCGGCGGGATCCAGGACTGGGGCACGCCGACTTCGGCGGAGTTCTTGAGGACGAACGGGATACGCGCGAGGTCAGCGGCGGCGATTCCGGCGTTGAACACGACCGTCACGATGGCCAAGGTGAGGTAAGCGGTGAACATGCGCTCTGGACGAGGCCCGCGGCCCGAACGTGACAGCCGCTGGAGCACAACCCGGCCGTACTGTTTCATCGGTCGACTTGGCGAATGTGCGAAAATCGCACCACACTGATAACCGATGACCAGGCCGCGATTCGGGTGGCCCGGCGGTACGGGATTGAAGTTCACGGAACCGTATGGCTCCTGGCCCCGGGCCTGCCGGGATGGGAAGCTGACCGAAGTGGCTGCCGGAAATCTCATCGACCTGGTCCGAGCCACAGGTGCGCGCCTGCCCTGTACCGGTGCTGAGTTCGGCAGGTGGGGCCGAGCCCACTATCTGTTGTGACCGGCCACCGGGATCAGGAACGCCAGCGGTCGAGGACGGCGTCGATGGCGGCCTGAATGCGGTCGCGGGCGGCCTGTCGTTCCACGCCCGCCATGAGGAGGTCGTCGTAGTCGGTGTCCAGGTGCCGGATCGAGGCGACGACGGCGAGGAACACCGCTCGTTCGGCCAGTTCCCGTCCGGCGGCCGACCGGCCGACCCGGCCGCTGCCGCGCAGGCCGGCGTGTTCGGCGATGGCGCGGGCTCGTTCCGGTGGGCAGCCGGGGAACATTGCGGTGATCGCGGCGAAGAACCGCGCGGTGAACTCGACGTCCTCGTGCGCGCGGCGTTCACGATCGCGCCCGCGGCGTCGTTCCCGGACGTCCTCGTCGGCGAGGCACTGGTCCTCGGCGCTGCGCAACGCCGCGTCCTCGACGAGGATCCCTTGCCGCTCATGGCGTTTCCGTGACCGGTTGAACTTCATGACGACGGCGGAGAGCCGGCTCGCCTTCTTCGCCCGGCGGGTCAGGGCGGTGTCACCCGAAGGCAGGAAGACCAGGTGGCCGAGGTCGGCGCAGTCGAGGCAGTGCGGCACCTCGTTCTCCAGGAACAGCAGGTCGCCGGTGCCGCCGCAGTCGGCGCACGCCCAGTCCTTGAAAGCCACCGAGACGATGAGATCGGGAGCTTTCCGTTGCCTGGCCACGACTTGCGCACGTTTGGCTTCGGACAACCCGGGCATGATCCACTGCGTCCGGAACACCGGTTCGAGACCGGCCAGTTCGCCCGAGGCCGCCTTCAGCGGGGCTCGGTCGCGCGTCGCCCCGACGTGCTCGATGTCCGCGCTTTCGAGGCCTTTCCCGGTCGCCCATCGCCGGAGCGCGCCGAGAGCGAAGCTCAGTTTCTCCGCGCTCACCGGCAACGCCGTCGACAGGTCGGGGATCCGGCCCTGCTGCCAGGACCTGAGGACGGGGTCCGGTAGCCAGCCGATCCCCGTCAGGACGTCGAGCGCGGTCACCGATTTGCGTGTGGACAGCAGTTTCTCCGCCGTCTCCACGACGCGCTGTTCCAGTTTCGCCTCACCCTGCATCGCCGGGAATCCTAGCGATCACGCGGTTTCGGCCCGCGCCCGGTAGGCCCGGATCTTGGCGCGGTTGCCGCAGCGCTCCATCGAGCACCAGCGGCGGTTGCCCGAACGGGATGTGTCGAAGAAGAGCAGGTGGCAGTCGTCGGCCGAACATTCGCGGACGCGGCCGGACCGTTCGCCCGCGACGAGCCCGATCGCGTCGCGCGCGACGGCGCCCAGGAGCTGTTTCCCGGTGACGGGAGGCGCCCAGGTGAGCCGCCGCGTTTCCGGATCGATGACCGGCCGCGGGGTCGCCGCCGTCGCGTCGTTCAGCAGGACAAGGTCTTCCTCCGACGGCGCTTCGCCGCGGGCGAGGGCGGGCGCGACGCGGTAGAGCGCGTCCCGGAGTTCCTTGAGCGCGGCGAGTTCGGACGGCCGGATCCGGACGTCGGTCAAGGGCGCTGTCAGCGCCAGCCGGGAGCCGGTGAACCACTCGGCGAGGCCGGACGGCGTATGCGCGATCTCGTAGCGCTCGTACGGGCCGGGGCCGCCGGTCAGCATGAGTTCGAGGCTGAGGCTGCCCGGGTCGAACCGGTACCGCTCGCCCTGGGCGTTCACGAGAAGTCTTGTTCCCGGAGTCATGTAACCACTATAGTCGGTTTCAGAAACCAGGTAAGACGGTTACGGCGGAGGCGTGATGATCGGGAAGACGAAGGACGCGGGCTGGGAGATCGGCGTGTCCAAGACGGTGGCCCATCCGCTGGAACACGTGTGGAAGTACCTCTCGGGGCCGGGTCTGGCGGCCTGGCTGGGCGACGTGCGGCTGGAGCCGGAGAAGGGCGCGCCGTACGAGACGGCCGAGGGCACGGTCGGCGAGGTTCGCGGCTACCGCGTGCGCGAGAAGATCCGTCTCACCTGGCGGCCGAAGGACTGGGATCACGAGAGTACGGTCCAGGTAGGACTCCGTCCGGCCGGACCGGGCAAGACGACCGTCGTCTTCCATCAGGAGCGGCTCGCCGGTCCGGAGGAGCGTGCCGCGCAGCGAGAGCACTGGCGGACCGTGATGAAGGTCGTCGTCGACGGCCTCGCCGCCTGATCAGGACAGTGCTCGCCGCGCCTGTTCGTCCAGTGCCCCGGTGATGCGTTCGGGACTCAGGCCGAGTTCGCCGGTCTGGTGGAGGAAGACCTCGGGAGCGAGCGGCGCCAGCAGGATGTCGGCTAGCACGTCCGGGTCCTTCGCCTTCGCCTGCTCGGCGAGGAAACGGACGTGCGTGCGCCACAGCCGGTACGGGCCGGTGGTGAACCGTGAGTGCCCGACTTCGGTGCCGAGGACGAGATGCGCGTGCCGGGCGAGCAGGCCGGTCATCGCCGCGTAGAACGCGGCCAGCCGCTCGGCGGGTGGCGCGCCGGGGCCCAAAGGGGGAGGGCCGGTGAGCAACCGCTCCTGCAGTTCCCGCTCGTGGTCGTCCAGTAAGGCGACGGCGATCGCCGATCGGTCGGGGTAGCGGCGGTACAAGGTGGCGCGGCCGACCCCGGCCGCTTTGGCGATGTCCTCCATGGTGACGTCCGCGGCCGGACGTGCGGCGAAGAGTTCTTCGGCGGCCTTCAGGATCTTCGCGCGGTTACGGGCGGCGTCCGAGCGCTCCCGTCCCGGGCCGTTCGCGAGCAGATCTTCCTTCGGCATGTCCGCAGCCTAGGGAATATCCGGACGCGACGTCCACTTGTACCCGGCGAAGCAAGTGGACGCTGTGTCCATTTCCTGGCTGGGAGGCCCCGATGAGCCACCTTCTCCACCTCGACTCCAGCGCCCGCGGCGCGTCGTTTTCCCGCGAACTGAGTGCTCGTTTCGCCGAGGTCTGGCGTGCCGCGCGTCCTGGCGCGGGCTACACCTACCGCGACGTGGCCGCCGAGCCGGTGCCGCCGATCGGGCAGGCCTGGACCGAGATCTGTGACGCCCTCCTCGCCGCCGGGATCACCGACCCGGACGGCTACGCCTCGGTGGTCGAGACTCCGGAACAGCGGGAGGCCTGGGCCGTGGTCGAGCCGCTGCTGGCCGAACTGCTCGCCGCCGACGTCGTGCTGATCGGCGCGCCGATGTACAACTTCTCGATTCCCGCGACGCTCAAGCTGTGGATCGACCAGGTGACGTTCCCGAAGATGTCCTTGGCGGGCAAAGCCTTCGTGGTCGCCGGGGCGCGCGGCGGCACCTACCTGCCGGGCACGCCGAGGGAGCCTGTCGACCACCACGAGCGCTATCTCCGTGACTTCTTCGCCGGGCACTACGACGTCCACGACGTCACGTTCCTGCATTCCGAACTCACGAACGCGCTCGTCGACCCGCGGCTGAGCCCGCGCGACCCCGACCGGGTCGCGTCGCGGGAAACGGCGCTGCGGGCGGCGGAGTCGTTCGCCTCGGCGGAAGGGGCGGTCTGATGGGCTGGGGAATCCTGCTGGTGGCCGGGGTCGTCGAGGTCGCCTGGTCGCAGAGCATCAAACCGACGGAGAACTTCACCCGGTTCTGGCCGACCGTGCTCTGTTTCGTACTCGGCGTCGCGGCCGTCTACCTGCTTTCGAAGGCGATGGACACGCTGCCGGTCGGGACCGCGTACGCCGTGTTCACCGGGATCGGCGCGGTGGGCGCGATCGTGTTCGGCATCGTGATCCACCAGGATCCGCTCGGTTTCGGGCGGTTCGCGGCGATGGCGCTGATCGTCGGAGGGGTGGTGCTGGCGAAGGTGACGGAGTGAGCCGGGTGTGATGAAAGGGTCTTTCGAAGCGAAAGACCCTTTCATCACACGTCAGGCGAGCTTCTCCCACAGGAATTCGAGCATCAGCGCCCATTTGAACGCCAGCTGCTCGTTGTCGGCCGCCGCGCCGTGGCCACCCTCGATGTTCTCGTGGTACCGCACGTCGTGCCCCTGCTCCAGCATCCGCGCGACCATCTTGCGCGCGTGCGCGGGATGCACCCGGTCGTCCCGGGTGGAGGTGACGAACAGGACCGGCGGATAGTCCCGTCCACCGTGGACGTTCTGGTACGGCGAGTACTTCCCGATGAAGTCCCATTCCGCGGGATCGTCGGGATCTCCGTACTCGGCCATCCACGACGCTCCCGCGAGGAGTTTGTGGTATCGCTTCATGTCCAGCAGCGGCACCTGGCTCACGATCGCCCCGAACAGGTGCGGGTACCGCGTGAGCATGACGCCCATCAGCAGCCCGCCGTTGCTGCCGCCCTGGATCCCGAGCCGGTCCGGCTCGCTGATGCCGCGCTCGACGAGGTCGGCGGCGACGGCCGAGAAGTCCTCGTAGACCTTGTACCGCTTGGCTTTGGTGACCGAGGTGTGCCAGGCGGGCCCGTATTCGCCGCCGCCGCGGATGTTCGCGACGACGTAGGTCCCGCCGCGCGAGAGCCAGCCTCGGCCGATCACGCCGCTGTAGCTGGGGGTCAGCGAGACCTCGAAGCCGCCGTACCCGGTCAGCAGCGTCGGCCCGCCTTCGGCGCCGGAGGGGCGTACGACGAAGTACGGGATCTTCGTGCCGTCCTCCGACGTCGCGAAGTACTGCGAGACCGTCATGCCGTCGCTGTCGAAGAACGAAGGCGCGCTTTTGAGGACTTCGACGTCGCCGCCGACGTGCCCGTAGCTCAGCGTCGACGGCTGGGTGTAGCCGCTGGAGTCGAGCAGGTACTCGTCGCTGACGTCGGGGTGGGTGCCGGTGATCTGCGCCGTGCCCCATTCCGGTGTGCCGGCGAGCGGCTGCGAACTCCAGTCGTCCGACGGCGTGAGCACGTGCAGTTCAGTCCGGACGTCGGACAGCGTCGAGAGCAGCAGGTGGTTGTGCGTCCAGGCCCAGTACTCCAGCGACGTGTGCGCGTCGGGCGTGAAGAGCGTCGTGAAGGTGCGCTCACCCGCCATGAAGGCGTCGAATCCGGAGGCGAGCAGGGTGCCGGACGGATAGGTGGTGCCGTCGACGGTCCAGTCCGAGCGGAGCCGGATCAGCAGCCATTCGCGGTGCGAGGACGTCTGCGCGTCTTCGGGGACCTCGATCCGCTTCAGCTCGTCAGCCGTCCTGACGTACCGCTCGGTGCGGTAGAAGTCGATCGACCGGTAGACGAAGTCGCGTTCGTATCCCTCGGTCGGGTCGTGGTGGGCCGACACCGAGACGTCATCCGGCTTGCCCTCGAAGACCACCGTCGCCTCTTCGAGCGGGGTGCCGCGCCGCCATTCCTTGGCCAGCCTCGGATAGCCCGAGCTGGTCAGCGTCCCCGCGCCGAAATCGGTGCCGATGTAGACGCGGTCGCGGTCGATCCAGCCGATCCGGGTCTTGGCTTCGGGCACGAAGAACCCGTCCTCGACGAAACGGCGTTCTTCGAGGTCGAATTCGCGGACGACGGTCGCGTCGGCCCCGCCTCGCGACAGTTCGACCAGCGCGATGTCGTAGCCCGGCCGCAGGACGGCGGCGCCCTGCCACACCCAGTTCTCGCCGTCGGCCTCGGCCAGCGCGTCGACGTCGAGCAGGAGATCCCACTCCGGCGCGTCGAGCCGGTACTGCTCGAGGGTGGTGCGGCGCCACAGGCCGCGAGGGTTGGCCGAGTCCTGCCAGAAGTTGTACAGGTACTCGCCGCGGCGACGGACGTACGGGATCCGGTCGTCGGCGTCGAGGACCTCGCGGACCTCGTCACGGATGCCGGCGAACCGCTCGCCGGTGGACAGCTCCGCCAGAGATTCGGAGTTGCGGGCTCGCACCCAGTCCAGCGCGTCGCCGCCGGTCACGTCTTCCAGCCACAGGTACGGGTCCTCGTCACTCATGCTGACAGTCTCGCCGGGGTGTCGGCCCCGGCGCCACCAGGTGTGGCGTTTCGTATGCTGAGGGCTCGCACGCTGGGGGGAGACCATGACCGGCACCGACGAGGTATCCCGCCATCCGGGCACCGCCGTGGTCGGCCTGCTTATCGTCGCGGCCTTGACCGCCGCCGGGATGGCGATGGCGGGCGGACCGCGGGAGATCCACGGCCAGGCCCTTCCTGTACCGGACGCGCTCCCTTCCGAACGCGCCAAGGCACCGGCCAAACCCGCGCCCGAGGAGGTGCGGGAGCTGGAAACGAACCCGCTGCTGGCCGACGGGGTCGCGCTCGGCGCGGTCACCTGCCGGTTGCCGGCGATCAGCCGGGACCCCGCGAAGCTGGAGCGGTACTACAAGACCTTCGCGTCCTGTCTCGCCGAAGCCTGGAAACCGGCTTTGGACCAGGCGAACGAACCCGCGCTGACGGTGACCGTGCAGGTGACGCTGCCGGAGACGAGCGCCTGCGGGAAGGTGCCGAGCGAGGCCGAGGCCGTCGCCTACTACTGCGGTGGTGACACCACGATCTACGCGCCGACCGAGTGGATGCTGAGCGACGCCGGTCTCGAACGGTCCCGTCACCTCGCGACCATGGCCCACGAGTACGGGCACCACATCCAGCGCTCCAGCGGGATTTTGTCGGCCGCCGCGGAGAAGATGACCTCGCCGGACGAGGACAGCCCGGCCGACAAGGAACGGGTCCGCCGTATCGAACTCCAGGCGAACTGCTTCGGCGCGCTCGCCCTCGCGGCCGCCGCCGGGCGCGGGTCGATCAGCACTTCGCTGGCCACCGCCGCGCTCGACACCTACGGCGACACCGACGACAGCGACACCCACGGCAGTGGCCGTAACCAGCTGAAATGGGCGAAGGCCGGGTTCTCCGGGAAGACGACGTCGTCGTGCAACACCTGGGCGGCACCCGCTTCGGAGGTCAAATGAGCGACGACGTGATGGCCGAGATCCACACCGGTCTCCAGCTGCACATCTCCGGCGACCGGGCGGGCGCGCGCGAGAAGTTCGCCGCGCTGTGGGAGCGGATCGGTGCGGAAGGCGACCCGCTGCACCGATGCGCGCTCGCGCACTACATGGCCGACGTCCGCGACGACCCGGCCGACGAACTCGCCTGGGATCTCCGCGCGCTCGCGGCCGCGGATTCACTGACCGACGAACGCGCCCAGGAGTATCACGCGACCCTCGCCGTGCGCGGGTTCTACCCGTCGCTGCATCTCAACCTCGCCGAGGATTACCGCAAACTCGGTGATCACGAGGCCGCGAAGGCCCAGTGGGAGCTCGGTCGGGGGACCCTCGGCGCGCTCGGTGACGACCCGTACGGCACTGGGATCGTCGAGGCCTACGACGCGCTCGCGGCCAGGCTGGGCATCGAATCGGACTCTCCGGACTTCCGCGCACGGCGGTGAGGCCATAACCTGGAGTGACTCAGGTCACCCATCCGGGAGGAGCGCGTATGCGGATTTCCGATCTGTTGCGGAACAAGGGGGCGGCCGTCGCGACCGTCTCGCCGGAGACGAACGTCACTGAGCTGCTCGAGAGACTCGCGAAGCACAACGTCGGCGCCCTGGTGGTCGTCGACGACGAGGGCGGGATCGTCGGGATCGTCTCCGAACGGGACGTGGTGCGACGGCTCAACGAGCGCGGGCCCCAGCTGCTCGACGGATCGGTGTCCGCGATCATGACGAAGATGGTTGCGAGCTGTACCCCCGAGGACTCGGTGGACCAGCTGTCGGTCCTGATGACCGAACGCCGCATCCGGCACGTCCCGGTCCTGGTGGACGGCAGGCTCGCCGGGATCGTGAGCATCGGCGACGTCGTGAAGACACGAATGGAGCAGCTGGAGAAGAGTCAGGAACAGCTCGAGGCGTACATCTCGCAGGGCTGATCTTTGTTATGAACGGACCTTTCATAACAAAATCTGTTATGAAAGGTCCGTTCATAACATCGCCGACGGCTACTCGCGCCAGCCGGAAAGCTCCACACCCTTCGCGACATCCACCCGGTATCCGAGTGTCACGACGCCCTTCGCGCCCGGAGCGAGCGTCAGCCGCCAGGTGAACTCACCCAGATCGGTCTGCTCCACCGGCTCGGGCACCGCGCGGACGTCGCGGACCGTGATCGCTTCGTCGCGGGAGACCGGCGCCTGGTCCAGCACGGTCACCACCGCTTCGCGCGGGCTGTGGTTGCTGATGGTCGTGGTGTAGGCGGCCTCCCGTTTGCGCACGCCGGACAGCGTCGCCTTGCTCGCCGAGCGATGCGAGAGTTCCCGTTCGACCCGGATCCGGTCGTCCACGCCGAGAGCGAGTTCGAGTTCCTCGCCCGGTGCCCAGACGTCGAGCCGCGTGGTGCCGACGAACTCCGTCTCGTGAAACACCGACGCCTTCCCGGGCCGCAGGGTGTGTTCCGACGTGTTGACCACGGCCGCCCGCAGATACGCCTCCGACGAGACCGCCGGAGCGGTGACGTAGCCCAATTTCGCCGTCAGGTCCAGCCGCGCCAGCGTCGTGCGATGACCCTGCGCGCCCGAAGGCACCGCCACCGGACGGCCCGGCCGGTAGGTGACCGCGGTGGCCCCCTCCTCGGCGGTCGCGGTCCGCACCGCCATCGGGGCCCCGGCGGGCGCCATGCTCACCGCTTCCGGGATCCCGCCGCCCATCGGTGACGCCCCGCCGTACGCGGCGCGTGCCATCACCGGCTGGACCGGGCGTACGCGGTCGAGGAACCACGGTTCGAGTTCGGGGACCTCCACGGTGTTCGCCGGCCGCGCGGTGGACAGGGCCAGCTCGCATTCGGGCCAGTCCTCGCCGGTGTGCTGGGTGATCCTCCCGTACCAGGTCACGCTGACGTCCTCGCCACGGACGCGGACGTCGTAACCGGGCTCCCAGCTCGCGTTCGCGACCACATAGGACAGTTCGAGGCCGATCTCCGCGCCGTCCTCCTGGCTTTCCAGCTCGACCGTGACCGTCGCGCTGTCCACTTCGGCCAGTCCCTGCTTCGACTGGATCTCCCGGTCCAGCGCGCCGAGGTCGTCACGAAGCCGGGCGAGCCGGACGCCGAGTTCGCGGCGTTTGCCCAGCGCGTCCGCCAGCTGCGTGCCGAGCGCGTCGGTCACCTCCGCGACCCGGACCGGTTCGGCCGTGCCCGCCGCGAGCGCCTTCGCGAAGCTGCCGCCACTCCGCTTCGCCACCCCGGTCAGCAGCTCGACCTTCGCGGTCTCCGCGGCGACGGCGTCCGCGACCTCGTCGACCACGGCCTGGTCGGCGTGCCGCCGCTCGGTCAGCGCGCGCAAGGAAGCGTCGGCGGGCGCGGGATGGCGCTCGACGGCGACGTCGACCCCCGCGATGACCGCCGGACCGGAGCCGGTGATCCGGACCGAATCGGAGTCCAGGTTCCAGGGCAGGCCGGCGAAGCTGAACCGCGTCTCGTTGTCAAGGCGTGCCGAGGCCCGTCTCGTTATCCGGGCATGGTGGGGGTACACGGTGACGGCGACGATCGGTGCTTCCACGATGCTCGGCATGCCTCCGACGTTAGTCTCTTGACACCTGTTCGGGGGGCCGGAAACCTCAGCTGCGTCTTACCCGCCCGCCTTTGGGGGTCACGTGAGAGTCGCCAGACTCGCCGCCTTGTTCACCGCCGTCCTGGTTCTTCCAGCGACGGCTCTGCCTGCTCAAGCCGACACGCCGCCGACACCGGTCTTCAAGGACGGGCAGGCGCAACCGGTGTTCGACCCGGCGGACGTCATCCGGGAGAACGTCTGGGTCACCGCGCCGGTCGACAGCGACGGCGACGGCAAGGACGACCTCGTGCACGCGGAGGTGGTGCGGCCGCGCGCGACCCAGCAGGGCATGAAGGTCCCGGTCGTCTACCAGGCCAGCCCGTACTACGCGGGCGGCAACGACGTCGCGAACCACAACGTCGACACCGAGCTGTACGTGCCCGGCGCCAAACGCGCCCCCGCGGGCCCGCGGATCGCGACCAGGACCGTCGGCCCGAACCCGGCGCCCATCAACTGGAGCTACCAGAACTACTTCATCGCCCGCGGCTTCGCCGTGGTGTACGGGGAGTCACTCGGCAGCGGCCAGTCCACCGGCTGCCCTAGCACCGGCGACGTCAACGAGACCATCGGCGCGAAGTCCATTGTGGACTGGCTGAACGGCCGCGCGGCGGCGCGGGACGCCGCGGGCAAGGCCGCGGTCGCGGACTGGAGCACCGGCAAGACCGGCATGACCGGCGTCTCCTACAACGGCACGCTGCCCAACGCGGTGGCCAGCACCGGCGTCGAAGGGCTGGAGACGATCGTCCCCATCGCGGCGATCTCCAGCTGGTACGACTACTACCGCAACGACGGCGCCGTCGTCGCGGCGGGCGGTTTCCAGGGCGAGGACGCGGACGTGCTCGCGGACTATGTCTACACACGCCAGGATCGCGCCGTCTGCCGCCCGCTGATCGACCGTATCGCCGTCGACCAGGACCGGGTGACCGGCGACTACAGCCCCTTCTGGGACGTGCGGAACTACCGGGACGACGTGCGCAAGGTCCGAGCCTCGGTGCTCGTCGTGCACGGCCTCAACGACTGGAACGTCAAGACCGATCAGGGCACGCGCTGGTACGAAGCGCTCAAGCAGCACGGCGTCGAGCACAAGATCTGGCTGCACCAGTCCGGCCACAGCGACCCGATCAGCCTCCGCCGCGACGTCTGGCTCGCCACGATCAACAAGTGGATGTCGCACTACCTCTACGACGTGGACAACGGCATCGAACGCGAGCCGAAGGCCACCATCCAGCGCGAGGACAAGTCGTGGGTGGACGAGCCGGAGTGGCCGCTGCCCGGCACCCAGGACGTGAAGCTTCACCCGTGGCCCGGTGGTTCCTCGAAGGGCAAGCTCGACACGCGCAACTCCGTTCCGGGCAAGGCCGCCGTCGAGAAGCTGGCCGACGACGCGAGCAAGACCGTCGAACAGCTCGCCAACGCGACCTCGTCGGGCAACCGGCTGCTGTACTCGACCACCGCCGCGAAACAGCCCGTACGCCTGGCAGGCACCGCGAAGGTCGATTTGTCGGTGTCCTTCGACAAGCCCGCCGCCAACGTGACGGCGGTGCTCGTCGACCGCGCCCCGAACGGTACGGCCAAGGTGATCAGCCGAGGCTGGACCGACCCGCAGAACCGCCGCGACCCGGCCCGCACCGACCCGATCACCCCCGGTGAGAGCTACCAGATCGAGGTCGAGCTGGTGGCGAAGGACTACCTGCTCGCGGCCGGGCACAAGATCGAGTTCCTGCTGGCCTCCAGCGACCACGACTACACGCTCCGGCCGAAGCCCGGGGCGGGGATCTCGCTCGAACTGAACCGGACCACCGTGGTGCTGCCGGTGACGGGCGGGAAGCCCGCGCTGCGCGCCGCCTTCGGCTGAGCCGTCCCGCTCCGGATGCCACGTTCCCCTCGGGGGCGTGGCATCCGGCGTTTCCTGGCCGAAAACGCCGACCCGACCTCGGCCTTGTATGGAAAATGTATTTCGCCCGGCTTTGCTTCGCGGCGTCCGGCTTCCCCATCCGATGGAGGTCTCCATGTCCAGGTTGCGCCGCCTCGCAGTACTCGCCGCGGCCACCGTCATTCCCGCGCTCGGCCTGACCCTGGCCGGAACGACGCAGGCGTCGGCGGCTCCGAACTTCCAGGTCCCGTTCAAGTGCGGGGTGACGGTCACGGCCGCGACGTTCAGCGGGCACAGCCCGGCGAACTCGGTCGACTTCCAGAAGTCGGGGATCACCGGGATGCCGGTGCTCGCCTCGGCGGGCGGCACCGTCAGCCGGGTCGCCAACGAAGGCAGCACGAGCTACGGGCGCTGGGTCGAGATCGATCACGGTGGCGGCTGGACCACCCGTTACGCCCACCTGTCGACCCAGTCGGTCTCGGTCGGCCAGGCCGTCAGCCTCGGCAAGCAGATCGGCACGGCCGGGGCCACCGGCGGGGTGACCGGTCCGCACCTGCACTTCGAAGAGCGGCTCAACGGAACGGCGCAGAAGGCGAAGCTGAACGGGGTCGCGGTGCCGTACTACGGCCACACGAACTTCACCAGCAAGAACTCGTGCGGCGGCAACCCGTATGAGGCCACCGAGGTGTGCGGCAGCGGGTTCTCGGTGGTCGACTCGCAGTCGCTCGCCAACGGCTCCGGCACGGCGTACCTGCTCTACAACTCTTCGACCAAGTCCAACTGCGTGACCACGCTGAAGGCGGTTTCGCTCGGCACCGCGTCGCCGGTGTCGGCGTTCCTCGAAGTCCAGGGATCGGCTCGCACGACCGACTCCGGCAGCTTCACCTACTACGCCGGGCCCGTGAAGAAGACGGCTGCCTCGACCTGCGTCAAGTGGGGCGGTTCGGTCGGGGCGAACGCCTACGAGAGCCCGTTCGAACACTGCGACTGACCCCGAAGGGCCGGGCACGATAGACCACCCCACCGACAGGATCCGCGTTCCCGCGCCCGGTCCGCGGCGGTTGTGCACAACGGTCCCGGCTGTCCACAGATGTGTCCTGCCCCCACCCGGCGGCCCCATTCCCGCCGCAGAGTGGGGGCATGACCACTTCCACCCCGACCGGCAGGACCAAGGTCGATCTGAAGGATCCGGCGGACCTGCTCGCCGCGATCCCGTACATCCTCGGGTTTCACCCCGAGAACTCCGTCGTCGTCTTCGGGCAGCGCGGGCCGGACCGCAAGCGGCAGGGCATGACCCTGCGTGTGGACCTCCCGCCTCCCGGTCTCGAGCGGGAACAGGCGCTGGCCGTCGCGGGCAGGCTCGCCGCGACCGCGCACACCGGCACCACGGTGGCCGTCGTCGGCGGCGGTTCCCCGAATCCGGCCGGGCGGCCACCGCGCCGCCGCTTCGTCCGGCGCCTGGAATCCGCGCTCGCCGAGCACGACATCCCCCTGCTGCACTCGCTGTGGGTGCCGTCCATCACCGCCGGCGTGCGGTGGGGGTGCTACCGCGACCGGGACTGCGGCGGCCTCCTGCCCGACCCTCGCGAGTCGGTGATCGCCGCGGTCGTCACCAGCGCCGGCCACGTCACCCGTGAGAGCAGGGAGGATCTGGAGCGTCTCTTCGAAGCCGGTCCGCCGGAAACGCTCGCGCGGCGTTCCGAACTCCTGACCCGGCTGGCGGAGCCGCCTTGGGAAGGAGGCGCCGTCGCCGAGGCGGCGCTCGCCGAGGTGAACGCGGCGCTCGCCCGTGTCGAGCGTGGTGACCAGGTGGTCACCGACGATCAGGCCGTCCGCTTGGCCTGGGCGCTGTCCCTGGTCGAAGTCCGGGACGCGTGCCTGCTCACCGCCGCACCGGCGGACTCGCCGCTGGCTCGGACCGCGGAAGATCTCTGGCTCTGCCTCGCCCGTGAGCTGCCCGAGCCGGAATCCGCCGAGGCGCTGTGCTTGAAAGCGCACGCCGCCTACGCTCGCGGTGACCTGACCGTCGCCGGGATGGCGCTGGCCAGGGCTCGCGAAGTCGATCCGGAGCACAGGATGACCGGACTGCTGACAGCCGCCCTGGACGGGATGCTGGCTCCGTCCGAAGTGGCCGGGATCATCCTGCGGCAGCGGGAGGAAAGGCCGCCGCCGTTCAGCCTCGGGCCGCTGGGCGGGACCGCGTGAACTCCCACGCGTCGGCCACGATGCCGTCGAGGTCGGTGCGCTCGGGCTTCCAGCCGAGTTCGCCACCCGCGCGCTCGCTGGAGGCCACCAGCACCGACGGGTCACCCGCCCGGCGCGGCGCGACCGCGGCGGGGATCTCGTGACCGGTGATGCGGCGGCACGCCTCGATCACCTCGAGCACGGAGAAACCGGTGCCGCTGCCGAGGTTGTAGATGCGGTGCTCGCCGTCGGCGGCGTGGCGCAGGGCCAGCTGGTGTGCGTCGGCGAGGTCGACCACGTGGATGTAGTCGCGGATGGCGGTGCCGTCCGCGGTCGGGTAGTCGTCACCGAAGATCTGGATCCGCTCGCGGTCCCCGGTGGCGACCTGGAGAACGAGGGGGATCAGGTGGGTCTCTGTGGTGTGCCGCTCGCCGAAGGAGCCGTAGGCGCCCGCGACGTTGAAGTAACGCAGGCTCACCGCGGCGATGCCGTGCGCGCGCGAGAACGACGTGATCGCGTGGTCGATGGCCAGCTTCGTCGCGCCGTAGGTGTTCGTCGGCCGCGCCGGCGCGGTTTCCGGGATGGGAGAGGACTCGGGTTCGCCGTAGGTGGCGGCGGTGGAGGAGAACACCAGCCGCTTCGTGCCGTGGTCGCGCATCGCCTCGAGCAGGCGGAGCGAGGTCAGGACGTTGCCTTCCCAGTACTTCGCCGGATCCGTCATCGACTCGCCGACCAGCGACTTGGCGGCGAAGTGGAGGACACCGTCGAACCCGTCGCCGAGGATGCGCCGCGCGACCTCGGCGGCGTCGCCCTCGACGAAGGTGGCGTCCGGGTGCACCGCGTCGGCGTGCCCGGTGGAGAGGTCGTCGACCACCGTGACGTCGTGCCCGGCCTCGATGAGACGGGCCGCGCAGACGCTGCCCACATAACCGGCTCCGCCCGTCACCATCAGCTTCAGGGTCCTGGTCGGTTCGTCGGTCACGTTCGCGCCTTTCTGCTGCGGATGCGGTCGCGGCTCAGTCTCCACGCCCCCGGGCACCGGACGCGTCCGGGGGTCGAAAGGCCTCTCGTGAGGCGGATCCGCCGTGTGTTCCGCTTCCACACACGCGAGTTCCGCCTTCAAACACACGTGATCGCCATCCAAGCACGCGTGTCCCGCCCAAGAGCACGCGGCGACCAGGGGCCTTTCGCGTGGCGCCTTCGCCAACAGCGTCGTTCGGATGACCATAAATTCGCACAGTCCTGCCTCGCCCGGCCGATCGGGACGGTGGGCAGCCCTCTCGCCAGATGCCTAAAGGTCGTCGTGACCCGCGCCGCGCGAAGGCACCGCGGTGAACAGCCTGGGGTGACGCAGATCCGCCGCCTCATACGCGGCCTTGACCGCTCGCCCCACGGTGTCCACATCGGACTCGCGGACCAGCGCGATCGCCGAGCCGCCGAAACCGCCGCCGGTCATCCGCGCGCCGAGCGCCCCGGCTTCGCGAGCCGACTCGACGGCGAGGTCGAGTTCACGGGTGGAGATCCGGTAGTCGTCGCGCATGCTGACGTGCGAGGCGTCCAGCTGGGGGCCGATCTCGGTGATCCGGCCCGCCCGCAGCAGGTCCACGGTGTCGAGGACGCGCTGGTTCTCCGTCACCACGTGGCGCACCAGCGGCACCAAGTCGTCCGGCAGCTTGGCGAGCGCGGTGTCCAGCCCAGCGACGCCGATGTCCCTGAGCGCCTTCACTGCGAGCAGTTCCGCGGCGCGCTCGCAGCCCCTCCGGCGTTCGCCGTAGCCGCCCTCGGCGTGCGAGTGCTTCGTGCGGGTGTCCATGATCAGGATCCGGACGCCGGATTCCTCCAGCGGGAACGGCACCTGCTCCATCTCGCCGGTGCGGACGTCGAGGAACAGCACGTTCGATTCCGTGCAGCACAAGGAAGCGGTCTGGTCGAGCAGGCCGGTCGGCGCTCCGACGAAGTCGTTCTCCGAACGCTGCACCCAGCGGGCCACTTCATGCAGGGCAGGCGCGCCCGCGCCGGTCCCCGGAGTGACGCCCGTCAGCCCCAGGAGGGCGAGCGCGACGGCGCATTCGAGCGCGTGGGAGGAGGACAGCCCCGCCCCCGAGGGCACGTTCCCCGCGATCACCACGTCCGCGCCGACGCCGAGTCCCTGGTCGCGCAGTACCCAAGCGACCCCCGCCGGGTACGCGGCCCACCCCTCGACCGCGCCGGGGCGCAGGTCGGCGATGGTGAGCGGGCCGGATTCCTGGACCCGGCCGTCCGACCCCAGGGTGGCGACGGTCAGGACGCCGTCCTCGCGCGGGCTCGCCGCGGCGGCGAGCCGGTGCGGCAGGGCGAACGGCAGCACGAAACCGTCGTTGTAGTCGGTGTGCTCGCCGATCAGGTTCACTCGGCCGGGCGCGGACCACACCCCTGCCGGAGCCCGGTCGTGGAGGGTCCGGAAGGTCGCCGCGGCGTCGGACGCGGCCCTCACCTGGCCTGCGCCAGCACGGCGTGCAGCGCCGAAACGGGCACCTGGGCGATGTTGTTCCCGCCGGTGACCTCGATGGTCCCGCCGGGTGCCGTCTTGCCGACCTTGACCCGGCCGCCGGGCACGATGCCGACCGACTTCAGTTCCGTCATCAGCGTCTCGTCGAGCTGCACGTGTTCGGCGATGCGGCGGATCTCGACGTCACCGCCACCCATGCGGGCGAACTCGTCGAGCCGCACCAGGTCGGCTTCGGCGGGCGGGGCAGGATCGCCGTCGCCGAGCTTGTCCAGTCCCGGGATCGGGTTGCCGTAGGGAGAGGTGGTGGGGTGGTCGAGCAGTTTGACCAGCTTGCGCTCGACGGCCTCGCTCATCACGTGTTCCCAGCGGCAGGCCTCGTTGTGGACGTGCTCCCATTCCAGGCCGATCACATCGACCAGGAGGCGCTCGGCCAGCCGGTGCTTCCGCATCACGGCGATCGCGAGTTCGCGACCGTGGTCGGTCAGCTGCAGGTGCCTGTCGTCCGCGACCACGACCAGTCCGTCGCGTTCCATCCTGGCGACGGTCTGGCTCACGGTCGGGCCACTCTGTTGCAGCCGCTCCGCGATCCGGGCCCGCAGCGGGACGACACCCTCTTCTTCGAGCTCGTAGATCGTACGCAAGTACATCTCTGTGGTGTCGATGAGATCGTTCACGCTGTCCCCTTCGTCCGCGTAGCTCATCGTAGTCGCTGGCACCGACAGCGACGCAGGCGTGGGGACAACAAGCTTCGAAGCGGGAAAAGTCCCCCAAGCTGGGCGTGGAGCCACCACGCGCGGGAAGATGGGCCCATGCGCCCCATGATCACCACCAGCGAACTCGCCGCGCAGCTCTCCACACCGGAATCGGCACGCTCCGTAGTCCTCGACGTCCGCTGGCGGCTCGTGGGCCCGCCCGGTGCCGATTCCTATCGTGAGGCACATCTCCCGGGAGCGGTGTACGTCGACCTCGACACGGCGCTCGCCGGGGAGCCGGGCGACGGCGGCCGTCACCCGCTGCCCGATCCGGCGACGCTGCAACGGCATTTG
Source organism: Amycolatopsis coloradensis (assembly GCF_001953865.1). Classification (GTDB taxonomy): domain Bacteria; phylum Actinomycetota; class Actinomycetes; order Mycobacteriales; family Pseudonocardiaceae; genus Amycolatopsis; species Amycolatopsis coloradensis. The sequence continues at coordinate 110,680 of NZ_MQUQ01000001.1, read as the reverse complement.
CGGGCGGCGGGGGTCCGCGCCGGTCACCCGGTCGTGGTCTACGACGACTCCGACGGATCGGTCGCGGCCCGGGCGTGGTGGCTGCTGCGCTGGGCCGGGCACACCGAGGTCGCCGTGCTGGACGGCGGGTTCGCCGCCTGGGCCGAGGAGGAGCGCCCGCTCACGGACGAGGTCCCCGCACCCGAGGAGGGCGACATCGTCGTGGAGCCCGGCGGTATGCCGGTGCTGGACGCGGCCGAGGCCGCCACGCTGGCCAGGGAAGGACTGCTCTTCGACGCCAGGGCCAAGCCGAGGTACGCGGGGGAGACCGAGCCGATCGACCCGCGCGCCGGGCACATCCCCGGCGCGGTCAACGCGCACTTCTCCGGGCATCTCGCGGAGGACGGCCGCTGGCGCGACGCCTCGGAACTGGCCGAGCGGTTCGAAGGCTTCGGCGTGACCACGGAGACCCCGATCGGTGTCTACTGTGGATCGGGCGTCACCGCCTCGTCCGTCGTCCTCGCGCTCGAGGTCGCCGGTCACCCGGAGCCCGCGGCGCTGTACGCGGGTTCGTGGTCGCACTGGTCCCGCGATCCGGAGCGTCCGGTGGCCACGGGGGACCTGCCCGGCTGACCCGCCGCTGCCCGGAAACGGGGCATGAGCCGCTTCCGGGCACTAGAGTCCGTGCCATGCGAGCACCGGCCGTCGTCTGGGACTCCTCGCTGCTGGGTTACGACCTCGGCGGCGAGCATCCGTTCAATCCGGTGCGGCTCGAACTGACCATCCGGCTCGCCACCGAACTGGGCGTGCTCGACGGGGTCGAACTGCTCGTCCCCGGCCCGGCGGGGGACGACGAACTCCGCCGCGTCCACCTCGGCGAGTACATCGAGGCCGTCCGGCAGGCCCCGATGACCGGCGCCGATTTCGCGCACGGGCTCGGCACCGAGGACAATCCGGTGTTCACCGGGATGCACGAGGCCTCGGCACTGGTCGTCGGCTCGACGTTGCTCGCCGCCCGCAAGATCGCCGACGGCGAGGCGACCCGCGCGGTGAACATCGCCGGCGGGCTGCACCACGCGATGCCGGAGAGGGCGTCGGGCTTCTGCGTCTACAACGACTGCTCGGTGGCGATCTCGTGGCTGCTGGACCACGGTTTCGACCGGATCGCCTACGTCGACACCGACGTGCACCACGGCGACGGGGTACAGGCCGCGTTCTACGACGATCCCCGCGTGCTGACCTTGTCACTGCACCAGCATCCGTTCACGCTGTGGCCGGGAACGGGCTACTCGGCGGAGATCGGCAAAGGCGGCGCCGAGGGCACCGCGGTCAACCTCCCACTGCCGCCCGGTACCCGTGACGGCGGCTGGCTGCGGGCGTTCGAAGCGGTCGTGCCGTCGATGCTGGAGCAGTTCCGGCCACAGATCCTCGTCACCCAGTGCGGGGTCGACTCGCACGAGGAGGACCCGCTGGCCGACCTCTCGCTCTCGGTCGACGGTCACCGCGCCATCTACCGGCGGCTGCGCGAACTGTCCGAAGCGCACGCCGGCGGCCGCTGGCTCGCCGTGGGCGGCGGTGGTTATCAGCTGATCCGCGTGGTCCCGCGTTCCTGGACGCATCTGCTCGCCACCGTGCTCGACCGCGACGTCGATCCGGCGACGGCGTTACCGCCGAACTGGGTCGCGTCCGTCTCCAGGGCCGCGCCGAACGCCGAGATCCCGGCCCGCATGTCCGACGACCGCGACACCGCTTTCGTCCCGTGGGGAGACGGGGCGGACGAGCCGGTCGACATCGCCATCCGCGACACCCGCCGCGCGATCTTCCCGCTGCACGGCCTCGATCCGGACGATCCGAGGGACTGACATGACCAGTGAGGGCACCGATAACCGCGACCCCTTCGACTACCCACGCGAGTGGGAGGCCGACGTCCTGCTCTCCGACGGCGGCACGGTGCACCTGCGCCCGGTGATCCCCAGTGACGCCGACGGGCTCGTCGCGTTCCACGGCCGGTTGTCCGAACGCACCCGGTACTTCAGGTACTTCGGCGCCTATCCCCGGATCCCGCAGCGGGATCTGGAACGGTTCTCCGTCGTCGACCACCACGACAGGGTCGCGTTCGTCGCACTGCTGGGCGACGACATCGTGGCGGTCGGCCGCTACGAACGACTCGAACACGGGCCGTCGGCGGAGGTCGCGTTCGTTGTCGACGACGCCCACCAGGGGCGCGGTCTCGGGTCGATCCTGCTGGAGCATCTGGCCGCCGCCGCCTCGGAATCCGGGCTGCGCCGGTTCGTCGCCGAGGTGCTCGCCGAGAACGCGGGGATGGTCCGCGTGTTCCGCGACGCGGGTTACCAGGTCAGCCGTGAGATCGAAGAAGGCGTGCTGCACCTGGAGTTCGACATCGACCCGACCGAGGAGTCCCTCGCGGTCGCCCGGTCGCGGGAGCAGGCCGCCGAGGCACGCAGCGTGCACAATCTGCTGCACCCGAAGTCGGTCGCGGTGATCGGTGCGTCCACCGATCCGACGAAGATCGGCTACGTCGCCCTCACCAACCTGCTGAGCGCCGATTTCGCCGGAACCGTCTACCCGGTCAACCCGGAGCACAAGTCCGTCCGCGGCGTGCGCGCGTATCCGTCCGTCGTGGACATTCCCGACGACGTCGACCTCGCGCTGGTCGCCGTCCCCGCCGAAGCCGTCGAGTCCGTTTTGGACGGTGCGCTGGCGAAGGGGGTCAAGACCCTTCTCATCGTCTCGGGCGGGTTCGCCGAGGCCGGGCCGCACGGTCTGCACGCCGAACTGAGGCTGGTCGGGGAGGCCAGGGCGCACGGCATGCGCGTCGTCGGGCCGAACGCGCTGGGCGTGCTCAACACCGACGCCTCGGTCCGGCTCAACGCCACCCTCGCGCCGCGCCTGCCCGCCCGCGGCCGCACCGGGTTCTTCTGCCAGTCCGGCGCGCTGGGCACCGCGATCCTCGCCGACGCCGAGTCACGCGGCCTCGGGCTCTCGACGTTCGTCTCGGCGGGGAACCGGGCCGACGTCTCCGGCAACGACCTCCTCCAGTACTGGGAAACCGATCCCGCGACCGACCTCGTCCTGCTGTATCTGGAATCGTTCGGCAATCCGCGCAAGTTCGCGCGGCTCGCCCGGCGGCTGGCGCGGACGAAGCCGGTGGTGGCGGTGAAATCCGGCAGGCACGCCGTCCGCCCGCAACTCGCCGCGACCTCGGCCGAGGTCGACGAATCCAGTGTCCAGGCCCTGTTCGAGCAGGCGGGCGTCGTCCGCGTCGACACGCTCGCGCAACTCTTCGACACCGCGCTGGTCTTCGCGCACCAGCCGCTGCCCGCGGGCCCGCGGATCGGGATCGTCGGGAACTCCAGCGCCATCGGGCTGCTCGCCGCCGACACCGCGCGGGCGCAGGGCCTCCGGCTGGCCTCCGATCCGGTCGACGTCGGGCCGCAGGCGAGCCCGGAGGAGTTCGCCGGGGCGGTGCGCGAAGCACTGAACTCCCCGGAGACCGACGCGCTCGTCGTGGTCTTCGTGCCACCGCTCGCGATCCCGGGCACCGCCTACGCCCGCGCGTTGCGGGAGGCCGTGGTCCAGATGGACAAGAACAAGCCGATCGTGTCGACCTTCCTCGCCGTCGAGGGCGTGCCGGACGAACTGGCCGTGCTGTCCGAGGACGGCGTGCCGACGAGGGGCTCGGTCCCGTCGTACCCCAGCCCGGAGCGCGCGGTGAACGCGCTCGCGCGAGTCGTGCGCTACGCCGCCTGGCGGCAGCGGCCGCAGGGAAACCTGGTGCGGCCGGCGGGATTGCACACCGAGCAGGCGCAGGTGGTCGTCGCGCAACTGCTGGCGGGTGAGGACGGCAGGACGACGTTGCTCTCCGACGACGACGTGGTCCGGCTCCTGGGCTGCTACGGCATCGACGTCGTCCCGTTCCAGGTCGTGACGTCCGCGGACGACGCGGTGAAAGCGGCCGAGGACCTGGGGTTCCCGGTCACCCTCAAGGCCGTCGACGAGCGGCTGCGCGGCAGGCCGGACCTCGCCGGAGTGCGGCTCGATCTGTCCTCTGTGGACGGAGTGCGCCGGGCGTACCTCGATCTGCGGGAGGTCTCCGGCGACGAGGAGGTCTACGTCCAGCGGATGGCGCCGAAGGGCCTGTCGTGCGTGATCGGGCTCCAGGACGACCCGTCGTTCGGCTCGCTCGTGTCGTTCGGTCTCTCCGGTCTGGTCAGCACCCTGCTGGGGGACCGGGCCTACCGCGCCGTCCCGCTCACCGACGTCGACGCCGCCACACTGCTGCGCGAACCGCGGACCTCACCGCTGCTCACCGGGTACCGCGGCGACGAACCGGCGGATCTGGCCGCGTTGCAGGACATCGTGTTGCGTGTCGCGGCGCTCGCCGAGGACAACCCCGAGATTCGCTCGATGACGCTCGACCCGATCCTGGCCTCACCGGACGGCGCTTTCGTCGCCAACGCGCGGATCGTGCTGGGCCCGCCCCCGTCCCGTCCCGACACCGGGCCGCGACGGCTGCGGCCGATCAACGCCCCTACTTGAGTCCGGGGATCGCCACGCTGAGCGCGCTCACCGCCAGCGGCGCGAGGATCCCGAACGCCACCGTGACGGTCTTGCCCACGGTGGCGTCGGTGCCCAGAAGCTGGGTCAGGCGGGCACGGCCCGCCAGCCAGTCCTCGGTGGGACGCGCGTCGCGCGGCAGCGGGTAGATCTCGTCCACCAGCCGCACGGACCGGGTCTTCCACGCGAGGAACACCGGAACGTAGAGCAGCAGCGAGATCGCGGTGAACAGCGCGCCGTAGAGCAGCACGCTTTCCGCCGGGAAGGCTTCCTTCGGGGTCCCGGTCGCGAGGAACGCCCGGCGCTGGGCCCCGGCGTCGATGACCGCCGTGGACACGATGAGCGCCAGTACCGTGAGACAGACCTCGTTGGCGCGCTTGCAGTCGAGGAGTTCGCCGAGCACGTCGTCCGCGCGCGCCCGCGTTTCGCCGTCGAGCACCCGCGAGATCCGGCGCAGGCGGGTGTGGTTGAGCCACAGGCCCAGTACCGCGGGCGCCGCCGCGATCAGGCCGAGCGCGAGCAGGGTCCGCGAGATCCCGATCGCCGTCGTGGGCTTGAGGTCTCCGATCGGCGAACCGGCCTTCCACTGGAACGCGAACAGGATCGCCGCGAAGATCCCGTACGCCAGCGCCGGTTTCCACAGCGCGACACCGGCCAGACGGCGCCAGGCAGTCAGGTGGACCGAGTGCGCGAACAGGAAGGCGAACAGCACCGCCGACGCCCCGATCAGCAGCGACCACACCCCGAACTCGCCGGTGTCCGCCAGCGCCCGGTTGCCCCGCGAGCCGAGCACCGCCCGGGTCAGCAGGCCGAGCCCGGCGAAGGCGATGAGTGCGAGCACGCTGATCACGAGCGGCCAGAGCCAGTGCTTCCTCAGACGTGTCACGCCGACAGTCTGCCGGGAACGGCGCCGATCAGGAATCCCAGTCCTGGGGAGACCGCGCCGCGAGGCCCGCATCGTGGCCGGTGAACTCCGCGATTCCCGGCGCCATGTACGGCGCCCTCGGTTTCCCGCTCGGCAGGGCCGGGTACCGCACGGTGACCATCAGTTCCCGCGTGACGCCGGGAACCCGCGGGTCCTGGCGGGAGTGATCGACCAGGTGCAGGTCGGTGCTGCCGACCGCGTACGGGCCGGTCGGTGCGGAAAGGCCGAAGCGGACGGGTGCCGCCGACGCGGACGACGTGACGAGTACGGCGGGCAGTGCGAGCGCGGTGGCGAGGACGCCGATCCGGCGCGGTGTTCGTGTCATGGCACCGAACGTAGGGATCCCACCCACCCCGCGTTTCGTCCTCTAGTTGCGGTAGTTGGCAACGCGAACTACCGCAACTAGAGGACGAAACGCGGGAGTCAGGGGTGGGGGTACCGGAGTTCCCAGGCGTTGCCGGGGCCGTCCGCCGCCAGCTCCCGCTTGAGTACCTTGTGCGTCGCCGTCCGCGGTAGTTCCTCGACCACCCGAACGAAGCGAGGCCGCTGTTTCGGCCCGAGATCGCCTTGCGCCGCCACGAAAGCGGCGAGTTCGCCCGCGTCGACCGGTGCCCGGCAGACCAGCGCGGCCATCATCTGGTCGCCCACCCGCGGATCCGGCACCCCGTACACGGCCGCCTCGCGGACGGCGGGATGCCGGAGGAGCACGCGTTCGATCGGGGCGGTGCCGAGGTTCTCGCCGTCGACGCGGAGCCAGTCGCCGAGCCGGCCGGCGAAGTAGCAGTAGCCGTCCGCGTCGAGGTACGCCAGGTCTCCGGTGTGGTACATGCCGTCGCGCATCCGCTCGGCCTCGGCGTCGGGATCGCCGTAGTACCCGGCGAAGAAGCCCGCGCCACCGGTGTTGACCAGTTCGCCGACCGACTCGGCGGCGTTGAGCAGCTTCCCGGCGGCGTCGAATTCCGCCGGGGGACAGGGTTTCCCGGTCTCCGGGTCGAGGATCGCGATCCCGTCGAGCAGACGGCCGAGTGAACCGGACGGCGTGGTGGCGTCCCGGCCGAAGTTCACGCCGCCCTCGGTCGAACCGAACGCGTCGGCCACGTGACAGCCGAACCGGATGCCGAACGCGGCGAGGTCCGCTTCCGCGCCTTCGTTGCCGTAGACCAGTTTCAGCGGGTTGTCGGCGTCGCCATCCCGCTCGGGAGTAGCGAGCACATAAGACAGTGGCTTGCCGACGTAGTTGGCGTACGTCGCCCCGAACTTCCGGATGTCCGGCAGGAATCCGGAGGCGGAGAACCGCCGCCGCAGCGCGATGCCCGCACCCGCGGCGAGCCCGACCGACCAGCCCGCCATGATGGCGTTGGAGTGGAACATCGGCATCGACACGTACACGGTGTCCTGGGTGGACAGCCCGAACCGGGTGGCCAGCATCTCGCCGGGATAGGCGACTTTGCCGTGTGTGCACCGGACGGCCTTCGGGTCCCCGCTGGTACCGGAGGTGAAGATCAGCATGAGCAGGTCTTCGGGCCTCGCGGCCACGGGAACGACCGCCTCCCGCGGCGGTTCGAGATCGCTCAGCGGCAGCACCGGGACGGTCGTCTCGGACAGCAGTGGAAGGTACTTCTCCTCCGCGAACACCAGCTCGCAATCGGCCAGCGCGACGTCGCGGGCCAGCGCCGTGCCCCGGCGCGTCGGGTTCAGGCCGACCAGGACATGGCCGGAAAGCGCCGCGCCGCCGAGCAGGAACGAGAACTCCGGGACGTTGTCCGCGAGCAGCCCGAAATGCCCGCCGGGCCGCAGCATCGCGGTGAGCGTGGCGGCGTGACCGGCGCAGGTTCGGACGTGTTCGGCCCAGGACCAGCGCCGGTCCTCGAACAGCAGCCCGGTCGACGGGTCTTCTGCCCGGGCGAGCAGGAGATCCGTGACCGTGGGCGTCATGCCGGGTCCGCGGCCAGGAGGTCGCCGAGCCCGCGCGCCTGCGCGGTCGCCCCGCCCAGCGTGAACTCCAGCCGTTTCGCCGCGACGAAGTAGCGGTGCAGCGTGTGGTCGACGTCGATGCCGACCCCGCCGTGGACGTGCACGGCGGTGTGCGCGACGCGGTGTCCGGCCTCGGCCGCCCAGAACTTCGCCGTCGCGACCTCTTCGGCCGCCGGAAGCCCTTCGCTCAGCCGCCAGGCGGCCTGCCACAACGTCAACCGGACGGCTTCGACGTCGACATAGGCGTCGGCGAGCCGTTGCCGCACCGCCTGGAAGCTCCCGATGGGGTGGCCGAACTGTTCGCGCTCCCGCGCGTACGCCGCGGTCAGCTCCAGCGCCCGTTCGACGACGCCGAGTTGTTGCGCGCAGACACCGATCGTGCCCCGCAACCGCAGCCATTCACCGACATCGCCCAGCGAGACGGACGCCTTCGCACCGGACAGTTCCATGAGCGCGGCGTCGGCGTGGTCGACGGTCCGCTGCGGCGAGACGGTCACCGAGTCCCGGTCGAGCAGGAACACCTGACGACCGCCGTCGATCGCGGCCTCCACGAGGAATCCGTGCGCGAACGCGCCCGAAGACACCGCGGTCTGGGCGCCGGTGAGCCGCCAGCCGCCGCCGCCGTCGGCCTCGGCGGTGAAGCCGCACGGCACGCCGTAGTCCGGCAGCGCCACCGCGAGGACGTGCTCGCCACGCAGGACCGGGACGACCCACTGCTCGGCCAAGCGCCCGTCCCCGAACTCGGCGACCGCGGCCGCGGCCATGACGACCGACGTCAGGTACGGCACGGGCGCGACCGCGCGGCCGATCTCGGCCAGTACGGAACACTGCTCCAGCAGCCCGAACCCGCCGCCACCGACACTCTGTGGCAGCGCGGCGTCCACCACGCCCGCCTGGGCCAGGAAAGTCCACAGTGGAGCGTCGAACCCGCCGGAACCGTGTGACCCCAGCACGTCGGGGGTGACCTTGTCCGTGAGGATCCGGCGCGTGAGCGACGCGAGGTCCTGCTGCGCTTCGGTGAGCGAGAAGTCCATCAATGCCTCCTAGCGCGTGACGGGCAGGCCGAGGGCGGTCGCGGCGATCATGTCCCGCTGGATCTCGTTGGTGCCGCCACCGAAGGTGAGGATCAGTGATGAACGATGCAGCCGTTCGATCCGGCCGCGCAGCAGCGCGCCGGGGGAGCCTTCGCGGACCACGGCGCCCGCACCGAGGATCTCCATCATCAGCCGGTACGCCTCGGTCGCGAACTCCGTGCCGAACACCTTGGTCGCCGACGCCTCCGCCGGGCCGAGGTCACTGCTCGCGGCCGCCCACGCGATCCGCCAGTTCCGCACCTTCAGATACTCGGCGTGCGTGTGGATCCGCGCCAGGTGCAGCCGCACCCACGGCTGGTCGACGACGCGGGTGCCGTCGGGCAGCTTGGTCGTCTGCGCCCAGGTCCGCACGTCGCGCAACGACGTCTGGATCGGGGCGGCCGAGGTCAGCGCGACCCGTTCGTGGTTGAGCTGATTCGTGATGAGCGGCCAGCCCTCGTTCTCCCCGGCGACCCGGGAGGTCACCGGGACCCGCACGTCGTCGTAGTAGGTCGCGCTCGTACCCGGCCCGGCGACGGTGCGCACCTTGGTCCAAGAGAAGCCGTCGGCCGTCGTCGGCACGATCAGAATGCTCAGGCCCCTGTGCTTGCGGGCCTCGGGATCGGTGCGCGCGGCCAGCCAGACGTAGTCGGCGTACTCGATCAGGCTCGTCCACATCTTCTGGCCGTTGATCACGTAGTCGTCGCCGTCGCGGACCGCGCGGGTGCGCAGCGACGCCAGGTCGGTCCCCGCGCCCGGCTCGGAGTAGCCGATCGCGAAATGCAGCTCGCCGGCGGCGATCTTCGGCAGGTAGAACGCCTTCTGTTCTTCGGTGCCGTAGCGCATGATGGTCGGCCCGACGGTGTTCACCGTGAGGAACGGGACCGGCACCCCCGCCGCGGCCGCCTCGTCGGTGAAGACGAGCTGGTCGAGCATCGGCCGGGCCTGCCCGCCGTACTCGCGGGGCCAGCCGATCGCGAGCCAGCCCGAACTGCCGAGATCTCGCACGATTTCCTTGTACACCAGGCCGTCGCCGTACTCGCCGCCGTCACCGGCCAGGGCTTCACGGCGTTCGGGGGTCATCAGCCCGGTGAAGTACTCCCGGAGTTCCCCGGCCAGGGCGCGCTGTTCCGGCGTGTAGTCGATCCGCATCCGTCACCTCTGCCGTCGGTGCTCGTTACTGGTGCCATGGCCGCTCGCGGCGGTAGGGTAGAACCTGTTCTAGTTGTACCAGGTATGGCGGCGAGGAGGGAATATGGAGATCGACGTCGATCGCTCGCTCTGCGAGGCGAACGCGATCTGTGTCGGCTTCGCGCCGGAGATCTTCGATCTCGACGACGAGGAGGAGCTGGTCCTCACGTCGGCCGAAGTTCCACGGGATCAAGTAGAACGCGTTACTCAAGCCGTGGCGAGCTGTCCGAAAAACGCCCTGCTCATACGTGGTTAGTGCCGTCTATTTGGACCTTGCACGCAGCAAGAACAGATTCTAATGTGTGCGGAGAGGCGAGGAGGCCTGGAGTGAGCTTGGACGGCAAGACGGCCATCGTGACCGGAGCCGGCGCGGGACTCGGCCGGGCGGAGGCACTGGCGCTGGCCGCAGCGGGCGCGTCGGTGGTGGTCAACGACGTCTCGGCCGCGGCGCGGGCGGTGGCCGACGAGATCGAGGCCGAGGGCGGCAAGGCCGTCGCGGTCACCGGTGACGTCTCGGAATCCGCGACCGCGGACGCGCTGCTCACCGCCGCCGTCGACCACTTCGGCGGGCTGCACGTCCTGGTCAACAACGCGGGCGTGCTGCGCGACCGGATGCTCTTCTCGATGTCCGACGAGGAATGGGACACCGTGCTCGGCGTCCACCTGCGCGGGCATTTCCTGCTTTCCCGCAACGCCGGGGCGTACTGGCGCGACAAGTCCAAAGTGGACGGGGCGCCGGTGTACGGCCGGGTGGTCAACACCGCGTCGGAGTCGTTCCTGCTCGGCGCCCCCGGCCAGCCGAACTACGGCGCGGCCAAGGCGGGCATCGCCGCGCTCACCGTCTCCACCGCGCGCGGCCTTTCCCGGTACGGCGTCCGCGCCAACGCGATCTGCCCGCGCGCCCGCACCGCGATGACCGAAGCCGTCTTCGGGGCCGAAGCACCAGAGGGTGTCGACCCGCTTTCGGTCGACCACGTGGCGCCGTTCGTGTCCTTCCTTTGCTCGCCCGAGTCCGACCGCGTCAACGGTCAGGTCTTCCTCGTCTACGGCGGGATGGTCGCGCTCATGCGGCCGCCGTCGGTGGAGCGGCGGTTCGACACCGTCAACGGCACGTGGACCACCGAAGAACTCGCCGGATGTGTGGGCGGCTACTTCGCCGATCGGGACCCGGAACGCATGTTCTCCGCGTCCGAAATCATGTCGCTGCCGTGAACAAGAGGAGATAGCGATGGGCAGGCTCGAGGGCAAGGTCGCCCTGATCACCGGCGGCGCCCGGGGACAGGGCGAGGCGGCCGCGCGGCTGTTCATCGCCGAGGGCGCGCGGGTGGTGATCGCCGACATCAACGACCTCGACGGCGAGAAACTCGCTGCCGATCTCGGTGAATCGGCCGTCTACCAGCATCTCGACGTCGGTGATGAGGCCGAGTGGGACGCCGCGATCGAGCGCACGGTTTCCGAGTTCGGCCCGCCGACGGTGCTGGTCAACAACGCGGGCATCCTGCACTTCTCCGAACTCGGCAAGACCACGCTCGCCGACTACGAACGCGTCATCCGGGTCAATCAGATCGGGGCGTTTCTCGGGATGCGTTCGGTCGTTGAACCGATGACCGGGGCCGGAGGCGGCTCCATCGTCAACGTGTCCTCTGTGGAAGGGCTCGCCGGGATGCCGTATCTCGTCGCCTACACCGCGAGCAAGTTCGCGATCCGCGGGATGACCAAGGTCGCGGCGCTCGAACTCGGCGCGAAGAACATCCGGGTCAATTCGGTCCATCCCGGCGCGATCGACACCCCGATGGTCGCCGCCGCCGCGGGCGGGCGGGAAGTCGACATGTCGTGGGTGGGCAAGAAGGTCGCGCTGGGCCGCGTCGGGCAGCCGGAGGACATCGCGAAACTCGTGCTGTTCCTGGCCAGTGACGAAAGTTCGTACAGCACGGGCTCGGAGTTCGTCGCCGACGGCGGCGCCTGCGCCACGCATGGTCTCAAGTTTTAGATCGGGGGTGCCGAGAGCAGAGTGAACACCGCTAACGCAACGAGGCGTCAGCGGGGGGAGTAAGACTCGGGGCAGGCTACTGGGAGGTTCTGTGGGAGCGACGGTGTCTGTCCCCGGTACGGGTGCGCTCACACAGGTCGGCAGGCTCGCGACGCTGTCGTGGGAGGTCCTGCGCGCGATCTTCAAACGCCCGTTCCAGTTCCGCGAGTGGATTCAGCAATGCTGGTTCTTCGCCAGCGTCACCATCCTGCCGACGGCGCTGGTCGCGATCCCGTTCGGCGCGGTCATCGCGCTGCAACTCGGTTCGCTGACCCAGCAGATCGGCGCGCAGTCGTTCACCGGCGCGGCCAGCGCGCTCGCCATCGTGCAGCAGGCGAGCCCGCTGATCACCGCGCTGCTGGTGGCGGGCGCGGGCGGCAGCGCGGTCTGCGCCGACATCGGCGCCCGCAAGATCCGCGAAGAGATCGACGCGATGGAGGTCCTCGGGGTCAACCCGATCCAGCGCCTGATCGTGCCCCGCGTCCTGGCCGCGATCGTGGTTTCGGTGCTGCTGAACGGTTTGGTGAGCGTCGTCGGCGTGCTCGGCGGCTACTTCTTCAACGTCGTCATGCAGGGTGGCACCCCGGGCGCGTACCTCGCCAGCTTCAACGCGCTGGCGCAGGTGCCGGATCTGTGGATCAGCGAGCTCAAGGCGCTCCTCTACGGTTTCGTCGCCGGGGTGGTCGCGGCCTTCCGCGGGCTCAACCCGGCGGGCGGGCCGAAAGGCGTCGGCGACGCGGTGAACCAGGCCGTCGTGATCACATTCCTGCTGCTGTTCCTGATCAACGTCGTACTGACCGCGATCTACCTGCGGATCGTCCCGCCGAAGGCGATGTGACATGGCAGCCGAACCCGCTGTTTCGGACCGGACCCTCGAGATCATCGCGCGTCCTGGCGCCATGCTGGAAGGCTTCGGGGGCCAGCTGTCGTTCTACTTCCGGGCGCTGGCCTGGACTCCGCGCACGATCCGGCGTTACGGCCGCGAGATCTTCCGCCTGCTGACCGAAGTCAGCTTCGGCACCGGCGCGCTCGCGGTGATCGGCGGGACGCTCGGCGTGATGATCGGGATGACGTTGTTCACCGGTCTCATCGTCGGCTTGCAGGGCTATTCCGCGCTGAACCAGCTCGGCACCGCGGCGCTGACCGGGTTCATCTCGGCCTACTTCAACACCCGCGAGGTCGCGCCGCTTTCCGCCGGGCTCGCGCTTTCGGCCACCGTCGGCTGCGGTTTCACCGCGCAGCTGGGGGCGATGAAGATCTCCGAGGAGATCGACGCGCTCGAAGTGATGGGTGTGCCGAGCCTGCCGTACCTCGTGACGACGCGGGTGATCGCCGGCGTCACCGCGGTCGTCCCGCTCTACGCCGTCGGCCTGCTCTCGTCCTACCTGGCTTCACGGCAGATCACCATCTGGCTCTACGGCCAGTCCGCGGGCACCTACGACCACTACTTCACCCTGTTCCTGCCGCCGGAAGACGTGCTCTGGTCGTTCCTCAAGGTGATCATCTTCAGCGTGCTCGTCATCCTGTCCCATTGCTACTACGGCTACACCGCCAGCGGTGGGCCCGCCGGGGTCGGCATCGCCGTCGGCCGCGCGGTGCGGACGTCGATCGTGCTGATCTCGGTTCTCGACTTCTTTCTCAGCCTCGCGATCTGGGGCGCCACGACGACGGTGAGGATTTCCGGGTGAACAGGGGGATACTGCTGAAACGGCTCCGGCACCAGGTGCTGGGGCTGGTCTTCCTCGTGGTGGTCGTGCTGTTCTTCGTCACCACCATCGCGTTCTACCAGAAGGCCTTCACCACGGTGACCCTGGTGAAACTGGAGACCGACCGCATCGGCAACCAGATGCGCGAGGGCGCGGACGTCAAGGTGCGCGGGATGGTCGTCGGCGAGGTGCGGTCGATCCAGGCCCACGGCGACCGCGCGACGATGGATCTGGCGCTGCAACCGGACAAGACCAAGGTGATCCCGTCGAACGTGTCCGCGCGGCTGCTGCCGAAGACGTTGTTCGGTGAGCGATATGTCGCCCTCCAGATTCCCGGAAAGCCGGACCGTCACATCGGCGCGGGCGACGTCATCCCGCAGGACCGCAGCAGCAGCGCGATCGAGCTGGAAACCGTCCTCGGCAACGTGATGCCGTTGTTGCAGGCCGTGCAGCCGGAGAAGATGGCGAGCACCCTCAACGCCGTCGCGTCCGCTTTGGACGGTCAGGGCAAGCAACTCGGCACGACACTGGCCGGGCTTTCGGACTATCTCGGGAAGGTGAACCCGTCGCTGCCCGATCTCAAGGCCGACATCACCGGACTGGCCGACGCCGCCGCGATCTACGACAAGGCCGCGCCGGATCTGCTGGCCGCGCTTTCGGACCTGACCACCACGAGCAAGACCCTTGTCGAGAGCCAGCGCGGTCTCGCCGACGTCTACTCGACGGTGACCGCGGCTTCGCTCGACCTGACGAGCTTCCTGAAAGTGAACCAGGACAACCTGATTCGCCTCACCACCAACCTCCAGCCCACGTTGGACGTCCTCGCGAAGTACGCGCCGGAATACCCGTGCCTGCTCAACCAGCTGGCCGGTTCGGTGCCGCGCGCGGAACTCGCGTTCGGCAAGGGCACCGCGCATCCCGAGGTCAGCCGGGTGACCATCGAGTTCACGCCGAGCCGCGGCAAGTACCTGCCCGGCGTCGACGAGCCGAAGTACAACGACAAACGCGGCCCCCGGTGCTACCCGGAGGTGCCGCCGCCGGGACGCTGGCCGCAGTACCCGCCGGACGGCGCGATCGACGACGGTTCGTCCAAACCCGCGCCGCCGCGCGACCCGGACGGCAAGCTGCCCGCCGGCGGGAGCGCGGGTGGTTCGGTGGTGAACACCCCGGACGAGCAGCGGCTGATCGACCTGCTCGTGTCGCCCGCCATGGGCACCACGCCGGATCAGGTGCCGAACTGGGGCAGCCTGCTGGTCGGGCCGCTCTACCGCGGAGCCGAGGTGGAACTCCGATGAGAGCACTCGCCGGCACCGGGCTCCGGCCACGTCGCGAAAGCCACTTTCGGGACGTCACGTGTCCCGAAAGTGGCTTTCGCGACACGCTCGTGGTGGGTGCGGAGGGTCATGAGTGGCGATTCGGCGGGAGGCCGGGCTCGTGAGGTCCTTCGTTCCCGACCTGGTCAAGATCCTCGTCTTCGCCGTCGTCACCGTGCTGCTCACCGCGATCCTCGGCGCCACCATCGCGAACACCAACTTCGGCGAGACTTCCGGCTACACGGCCAAGTTCACCGACGCGTCCGGCCTCAAGGAGGGCGACGACGTCCGCATCGCCGGGGTGAAGGTCGGGCAGGTCGGCGAGATCGAGATCGAACAGGGTGAACGGAACTTCGCCCAGGTCCACTTCGACATCCAGACCACGCATCGGCTGCCGGCGTCGGTGACCGCGACCATCAAGTACCGCAACCTCGTCGGACAGCGGTACCTCTCGCTCGGCACGGATATCGGTGACGAGAAGTCGTTGCCACGCGGCGGAGTCATCCCACCCGAGCGCACCAAACCGGCGCTGAACCTGACGGTGCTTTTCAACGGGTTCAAGCCGCTCTTCCGCGCGCTGAACCCCGAGGACGTCAACAAGCTCTCCTACGAGATCATCCAGGTCTTCCAGGGCGAGGGCGGCACGATCACCAGCCTGCTCGCGCACACCGCGTCGGTCACGTCGGCCATCGCGGGCAAGGACAAGATCATCGGCGACGTCATCGCGAACCTCAACACCGTGCTCGGCACGGTCGAGAAGCGCTCGCCGCAGCTGGGCGAGCTGATCGACCAGACCCAGCGGCTGGTCACCGGCCTCGCCGAGCAGCGGCAGCCGATCGGTGAGGCGGTCAAAGCGCTCGGCGACCTCACCGTCGCCACGACGGGCCTGCTCGCCGACGCGCGCCCCGCTCTCAAGGACGACGTCGTGCAACTCGGTGCGCTGTCGCGGAACCTCGGTGATTCGGAACAGCTGATCGACCAGCTCCTCCAGGTGCTGCCGGGCAACCTGCAGAAGTTCACCAGGACGCTGAGTTACGGCAGCTGGTTCAACTACTACCTGTGCGGGATCTCCGGCAGCATCGGCATCAAGTCGCTCGACATCGAACTGCCGATCACGCCGCTGCCCGGCACGCAGCGACCGGAGAGGTGCGGGCCGTGAAGCCGCTGAAGGAACGCAACCAGGCCGCGGTCGGCGCGGTGACGCTCATCCTGATCGTGCTGATCACGGCGACGACGTACTTCTCCGACCGGATCCCGTTGTTCGGCAGCGGGACGACCTACTCCGCGTACTTCGGCGAATCGGCCGGATTGGCGCCGGACAACGAGGTCCAGATCGCCGGGGTCAAGGTCGGCCAGGTCACCTCGGTGGAACTCGCGGGCAAGAAGGTGCTGGTGAAGTTCCGGGTCAAGGATGCCCGCGTCGGCGACGCGACGGCCGCTTCGATCGAGATCAAGACACTGCTCGGCGAGAAGCTGCTGGCGCTGACGCCGAAAGGCAAGGCGAACCAGGATCCGAACACCACCATCGGGCTCGACCGCACGCGGACGCCGTTCGAACTGCAGGACGCGTTCCAGCAGCTCTCGGGCACGGTCGGCGAGATCGACACCGCGCAGCTGGCGACGAGCTTCACCGTCCTCTCCGACGCGCTCAAGGACAGCCCGCAGTACCTCAAGGACGCGCTGGGCGGGCTTTCTTCCTTGGCCAAGACGGTGTCCTCACGCGACAGTGACCTGAAGACGTTGCTGGCCAACACGAGCACCGTGTCCAAGACGCTGTCCGACCGCAACGCCCAGCTGAAACGGATCCTCGACGACGGCAACCTCCTGCTCGCCGAACTGCGGAACCGGAAGGACGCGATCAGCACGTTGCTCAAGGGCACGCAACAGGTTTCGGCGCAGCTGTCCGGGCTCGTCGCCGACAACCGGACACAGCTCAGGCCGACACTGGAAAAACTCGGCAAGGTCACCGACATTTTGCAACGCAACCAGGACAACCTCAGCCGCAGCCTCGCGCTGATGGCGCCGTTCGCGCGCGTCGGCGCCAACGCGACCGGGAACGGGCGCTGGTTCGAGGGGTACCTGTGCGGGCTGCTGCCGCCGACGATCATCGCGGGCGCCTTCCAGGTCAACCCGGAGGGCTGCACGCCGCCGATCGCCGCGCCGAACCAGGGAGTGGGGGGACGATGACCATCCACACGCGCACCGGGCGCACGCTCTACACGTGGGTCGCCTTCGCCTGCGTCCTCGTGCTGATCGTGACCGCCGGGCTGTGGCTGGTGTTCAAAGAACCGGGCGGGACGCGGATCAGCGCGTATTTCGGGAAGACCGTCGGGCTTTACGCCGGTTCGTCGGTGCGGGTGCTCGGGGTGAAGGTCGGCGAGATCACCGGCGTGACGCCGCAGGGCGAGGCCGTCCGGGTCGACATGCGGGTCGACGACGGCACCCCGATCCCGGCCGACGCGGGCGCTGTCGTCGTCTCGCCGAGCCTGGTGAGCGACCGGTACGTGCAGCTGACCCCGGCGTACGAGAGCGGCCCCGAGATGGCGACGGACGCGGTGATCGCCAAGGAGAAGACGGCGACCCCGGCGGAACTCGACGACCTCTACACGAGTCTCGACAAGCTCTCGACGAGCCTCGGGCCCAACGGCGCCAACAAGAACGGCGCGCTGTCCGACGTACTCGACACCGCCGCGGCGAACCTCGGCGGTAACGGGAAGAACCTCAACACCACGGTGACCCGGCTGTCCGAACTGGCCAAGACACTGGACGGTTCCAAGGGCGACCTGTTCACCACGGTGCGGAACCTGAACTCGTTCACCGGTGCCTTGGCCGAAAGCGACCAGCAGCTCAACGAGTTCTACCGCCGCGCCGCCGACGTCAGCGGCTTCCTCGCCGCGGATTCGGCCGACGTTGGTGGCGCGCTGAGTTCACTCGCGACGGCGATGGGTGACGTCGAAAAGTTCGTCGCGGAGAACAAGGACCTACTATCGTCCAATGTGGACAAACTGGCCGGGCTGACGAAGGTGCTCGTGGACCAGCGGGCCTCGCTCGCCGAGGTGATCGACATCGCGCCGACCGGGGCGACCAACTTCATCAACTCCTACGACGCCGCGTCCGGCACGATCGCCGTGCGGTACAACCTCAACGAGCTGACCCATCCGCCGATCCTGACCGTCTGCCGTCTGATCAGCGCGAGCACGCCCAAGCCGATCCCGGACGCGCTGGGCACCATCTGCAAGCAGCTCGCGCCGGTCCTCGACGGCACGCTGAAACTCCCTTCGGTCCCGCAAGTACTGGCCTCGTTGCAGAGCGGCGAACTGCCGCCGCTGCCGCTCCCGCTGATCGACGTCATGAGCAAGGGGCTCCCGAAATGAGGCGGCAACGGCAGAAGATCGCGGGGGTGATGGCGGGTGTCCTGGTGCTGGCCGGATGCGGTGACGGCGGCTTTTCGGGGCTGTACAACACTCCCTTGCCGGGCGGAGCCGATCTCGGTGACCGCCCGTACCGGCTGTCCGCGCAGTTCTCCGACGTCCTCGACCTCGTGCCGCAGGCGAGTGTGAAGGTCAACGACGTCCCGGTCGGCCGGGTCGAGAAGATCGACCTCGCGCCGGACACGCGTTCGGCCTGGGTGAACATGGTCGTCAACGGGGACATCGCGCTGCCCGCGAACGCGCGTGCCGAACTCCGGCAGTCGAGCCTGCTGGGGGAGAAGTTCGTCGACCTGCACGCGCCGGACAAACCCGAAGGCGCGCTCGCCGAGGGCGCGAAGATCCCGCTGGACCGGACGAACCGCAACCCCGAGGTCGAAGAGGTCCTCGGCGCGCTTTCCCTGCTGCTCAACGGTGGCGGGGTCGAGCAGATCCAGAAGATCAGCCATGAACTGAACGACGCGCTCACCGGCAACGAGGCCGAGGTCCGTTCGCTGCTGTCCCAGGTGGACGAACTGGCCACCGAACTCGACGGGCACAAGGGCGAGATCCTGCGGGCCATCGACGGTCTCGACAAGCTGTCGAAAACCCTGGTCGGCCAGACGCGGAACCTGACGAACGCGCTCGACAACCTCTCGCCGGGGCTCAAGATCTTGACCGAGCAACGGGATCAGCTCGTCGGCATGCTGCAGTCGCTGACCACGCTGTCCGGCGTCGCGACCGACACGATCAACGCCAGCAAGGACTCGCTGGTGGCGAACCTTCGCGCGTTGCAGCCGACGTTGAAGAAACTGACCGAGGCAGGCCAGGATCTGCCGACCGCGCTGCGGATCCTGCTCACGTACCCGTTCCCGGACTACGCGGGCAACGTGATCAAGGGCGACTACGCGAACGTGGAAGCCAAGATCGACCTGAACCTGGACACGTTCCTGGAGAACATGAACAACTCGTCGCAGCCGATCATCGGGCTGCCGGGGAACAAGGGCACCGGCGCGCCCGGCGCGATCCCGTTCAACGACGGCGCCGCGCCACCGGTACTGCCGCTGCCCACCGGCGATCTCCCGCAGGTGCCGCAGGCTCCACAAGGACAGAGCGGGGACGTCCTGGGCGGCGTGCTCGGCGGGCTCCTCGGGCCGTTGCTGGGAGGTGGCCGGTGATCACGCGCAAGACCAAGATCCAGATGGCGGTGTTCCTCGTCATCGCGGTGGTTTCGGTCGTCTACGCGGGCGGCAAGTACGCCGGGCTGGACCGGTTGTTCGGCACCCGCGGCTACCTCGTCACGGCGCAACTCGTGGACTCCGGCGGGATCTTCGTCAACGCCGAGGTCTCCTACCGTGGTGTCGCGGTCGGCAAGGTCGCGTCGATGGCGCTCACCGAGCACGGCATCGACCTCGGCCTCGACATCGATCCGGGGGCACCGAAGATCCCGGCGGACACGAAGGCCGCGGTCGCGAACCGGTCGGCGGTGGGGGAGCAGTACGTCGATCTGCTGCCCATGCACGAAAACGGGCCGTACCTCGCCCAAGGTTCGGTCATCGCCCGCGACAAGACCTCGATCCCGCTCGCACCGGACACCGTACTGTCCAATTTGGACAAACTGGTGTCGAGTGTGAAACCGGAGTCGCTGAAGACCGTCGTCGACGAGACCTACGAGGCGTTCGCGAACGCCGGCCCCGATCTGCGGCAACTGCTGGACAGCACCGGATCCCTCACCGCGACGGCGACGCAGTACCTGCCCGACACCCAGGGCCTGCTGGCCAACTCGCGGACGGTGTTGGACACCCAGCGGCGGCAGGCGGACAACATCACGCAGTTCTCCAGCGGCCTCAAGACGATCGCCGCGCAGCTGAAGACGTCCGACCCGGACCTGCGGCGGGTGATCGACGAAGCGCCGAAGCTGAGCCGCCAGATCAGC
Organism: Amycolatopsis coloradensis; assembly: GCF_001953865.1. Lineage (GTDB taxonomy): Bacteria > Actinomycetota > Actinomycetes > Mycobacteriales > Pseudonocardiaceae > Amycolatopsis > Amycolatopsis coloradensis. Next base: position 90,569 of record NZ_MQUQ01000001.1, on the reverse strand, counting down.
GACGTGCTGGCGGTTTCGGGAACCGACCTCGGGGTGCTGTTCGCGAACACCCTCACCACCGCCCAGATCACCTCCGCGCGGACCGACGCGATCGAGGAACTCCTCGTCGCTTACCCGATCATCTCGGCGTTCTCGCGGTCGACGTCACCGGACGGCACGGGGCACCTCGGTGTCGTGTTCAACTTCTTCGACCCGGCCTCGTGCACCAAGGGCTACGAGGGTACGAAACAGCGTCCCGCCAACGACCTCACCGAAGCGCCGGTGAACACGCAGGCGTACTGCGCCGAGCCGCCGGGAAGCCCCACCGGCGTGCGGGGCTCACAGAACGCGCCGTACGCCGGAAAACCTCCGGCGGTCCCGGAGCGGCCGAAGCAGACCCCACAGGCGGCGGAATCCGCGCAGCTACCGGGTGTGCTGAGCCTGCTCACCGGCTCCGGTCCCGGCGGACTGGGCTCGTTGCTGGGCGGCAAGTAATGCTCACCCGCTCGCTCACCGTCGTCGCCGGGCTGGCGGTCCTCGTGGCCGCCTGGTTCGGCTGGTCGTGGTGGAGCGCCGCCCAGGACGACGGCCTCGCGCGCGGCCGGGAACGGGAAGCCGTCCTCACCGCCGCGTCCGGCCAGCTGGAAGTGCTCAACACGATCGACTACCGCACCGGTGCCAAGGACGTCGACCGCTGGCTCGGCGTCACCACCGGACGGCTCGGGAAGGACCTCACCGGCGACCGGCAGATCCAGATCGACCGGGCGAACACCGGCAAGACCGTCGCGACCGCGAACCTCAAGCAGGCCGCGGTCACCGAACTCGACGCCGCCGCCGGGACGGCACGGCTGATGGCCGTACTGGAGGTGAAGGTCAGCACCGGCGGCGGACCGGCCGCACCCAAGATGAGCAGGCTGACCGTGGACTACCAGCGCGCCGAGGACGGCTGGAAGGTCAGCGCGGTGCAGGCGGCGGGCTCATGACGGCCAGGCTGCCGCGGATCCTGACCGCGATCATCGCGCTGGCCACCGGCTGCGCGGTGTGGTTCGGGCTGGAGGCGTCGTCACTGGGCTCCGACGGCAACGCGGCACTGGTGGACCAGGCCGCGACCGCCGAGGTCTCGGACCAGGTCGGCGCCGGTGTGAAGGCCGTCTTCTCCTACGACTACAGCAACCTCGCGCGGACCGAACGGGCCGCGGCCGACGTACTGACCGGCGAGGCGACCGGACAGTACCGGGACCAGTTCGCGTCGGCGCGGAAACGGGCGGAAGAACGGAAACTGGTGCGCACCACGACCGTCCGTTCGCTCGGCGTCCGATCCTTGCGCGGCGACCAGGCCGAAGTGCTGCTGTTCCTCGACCAGCAGACGCTCACCCCCGGTGGCGCCGCCCCGCAATCGACGGTTTCCCAGCTTTCGGTCACCGCTGTCCGGATCGATGGCCGCTGGAAGATCTCCCAGCTCAGTCCACTGTGATTCCGGCCAAGGGTTCCGGCGAATCGCGGAGCTGCTGGTCAGCGCCGCTTCTGGTGATCCGGACCTGGCATCGCTAATGCCCGCAAGGACCGAGCGGGGAGGATCTCGGACGTTGAAGCCCGCGACCAGTGTGACCCCGCGACCATGAAGGACTGGGGACGTTCGGTGACGCTGTCGGGCGCTGAGGTTCTTGGAAGTACCTGAAGGCCCCCTTCCTTGCGCTAGGCGCAAGGAAGGGGGCCTTCAGGTACTTGAAAATTGGGGGTCGGCGACCGCGTCTGCCACGAACCGCGCCCATTTCTTCATCGTCAGCGGAATCCTGAAATCAGGAAAGCCGCTTCATGTCCGCACCGGTGATCGAACCGCCGGAAACGGTGTAGGAACCGGAGAAAGTACGCAGTGAACCATCGGTCTGCCGGGCCGAAAGATCGACGTACACCGTGTTGCCGCTCACGTTCGTCACGGTGAGGGCCGCCCATGAAGTCGTCGCGTATCCCTTGGCGTAGGAGGCATAAGTGCCGCCTTTCGCCAGCCGCTGGCCACCGAGATTCCACGCGGTGAGGAAATCACGCCGGTTGATCGCGTCGTAGTAGGCGATCACCGTTCGCGCCACCGGAGCCGAGGGTGCCGGATAAACGGTCTGGGGCGGTGGCGGGGCGACATAAACCGTCTGAGGTGGAGCGGCGACGGCCGGAGGCTGGAGCACGATCGTGTTCGGGGGAGCGGCCGCCGCGACCACCGGCGTCGCCGTGCCCTGATTCGGGACCGCGCACGCGGCCAGTGCCCCCGCCGCCAGCAAGGTCACCGTCGCCCATTTCTTCGCGTCCATTGTTCCCCTTTCCTCGTGATACCGACAATGCGGGAAAGGGGTCCTCGTCACTAGGGGATTTGGCCTCGTTACGAATGCTGAAAAACGCACTGGAACCGTTATCGGATCTTGTGCGCGGCGGCGTAGGGCCACCCTCGTCTCACACCGATCGGCCGCCGGGTTTAGCGTTAGGCATGACCACTGCACCTGTCGATGTCGAGAGCGCCCGCCGCGACTACGCGGCCCTCGTCGACCGTGGCCTCTCCCTGGACATCACCCGCGGCAAGCCGTCCCCCCGCCAGCTGGACCTCGCCGACGGGCTGCTCGCCCTCCCCGGAGACACGCGCAAGGCCGAGGACGGCACGGACGTCCGCAACTACGGAGGCCTCAAGGGCCTGCCCGAGCTTCGCCGCATCTTCGCCGGGCCGCTGCAGGTCCCGGCCGAGCAGCTGCTCGCCGCGGGCAACTCCAGCCTGGAGCTGATGCACGACGCCATCGTGCAGGCCTACCTCAGCAAGATCCCGCGCGCCGAGCGCCGCTGGGCCGACGAGGAGCGGGTCGTCTTCCTGTGCCCGGTCCCGGGTTACGACCGTCACTTCGCGCTGGCCGAGCGCTTCGGCATCGAGCTGGTCCAGGTGCCGCTCACCGAGAACGGCCCGGACATGGACGTCGTCGAGCGCCTCGTCGCCGAGGACGCCGCGGTCAAAGGCATCTGGTGCGTGCCGAAGTACAGCAACCCGACCGGTGTCACCTACAGTGACGACACTGTGCGCCGCCTGGCCACGATGACCACGGCCGCCCCGGACTTCCGGATCTTCTGGGACAACGCCTACGCCGTGCACCACCTCACCGAGGTCGAGGCGCCGCTGGCCGACGTGTTCGCCCTCTGCGCCGAGGCGGGCAACGCCGACCGCGTGCTCGTGTTCGGCTCCACTTCGAAGGTGACCTACGCCGGTGGCGGTGTCGGCTTCTTCGGCGCTTCCGAGGCCAACCTGGCCTGGTGGACCGGCCTCGTCGGCAAGCGGACCATCGGCCCGGACAAGGTCAACCAGCTCCGGCACGCGCTGTTCCTGCGTGACGAGGACGGCGTCCGCGCGCACATGCGCAAGCACGCGGAGCTCATCGGCCCGAAGTTCGCGGCCGTCGACGAGATCCTCACCAAGGAACTGGGCGAATCCGGCCTCGCCTCCTGGACCAAGCCGACCGGCGGGTACTTCGTCTCGCTGACCGTGCCGTCCGGGACCGCCAAGGAGGTCGTGCGGCTGGCCAAGGAGGCCGGTGTCGCCCTGACCCCGGCCGGCGCGACGCACCCCTACGGCGACGACCCCGAGGACGCCGTCATCCGCATCGCGCCGACGTACCCTGAGCTGGCCGAGGTCGAAGAGGCGATCCGCGGTCTCGCGGTCTGCGTTCGCCTTGCCGCGGCGACGAAGAAGTAAGTTCGAGATCTTTTCCCATCCGGGTCACGGGTGGTTCCGAACGTCCGAGTGGGTGGGTGTACACCGCAAGGGCGAGAGGAACCACTCGTGTTCGGGAAGCCGTTCGTTCGCACCCTGATTTCGCGTAGTGCCGAGAACCGCACGGATCGCCACCGGCGCCCAGGGCGGGGGTGGTGGGTGGCAAGAAGGTGATGTTCCACGACAAGGCCCTGCACCAGTTCGCGAAGGAGATCGCGGGCGACGAGGTCGCGCACGTCAAGTTCTGATCAGCGAGTACCAGCGGTTCGCCCCCTTTGCCAACGAGAAGGACTTCCTGCTCGCGGCGTTCCTGGACGCGGCCGCCGGGATCCTGGCCGCCGAGGCGTACCACGCCGCCACCATCCGGACGTCACTGTTCGACCGGGACCTCGGCGACGCGGCCGCCAAGATCTCCAACGCCCGCGACGCCCTCGACGGTCCCGGTGACGACGATCAGGGCATCGTGCTGGGCAACCAGGCCAACATCGTGCCCGCCGACAACAACGGCATCTGCTTCGGCCGAAGCGCCGACAGGGTGCTGAACGTCGTCTACCTGAACCCCGGTCCGGTGAAGGGGGGCGGGTTCTTCCCCAAGGGAGTGAACGGCGACATCGTCGCCAGCGGCGGCGCGTGACCCCGCTGTCGTGTCGCCGTTCCCGGTACCGTCGGGTGACGGCGACACGACAGGGGGTTCGCGGTGAAGGCTGTGATCATCGGCGGTGGCATCTCGGGGACGGTGACCGCGATGGCGTTGCAGCGGGCCGGAATCGAGGCGAGCGTCCACGAGGCGTACCCGACAGGCGGTGAGGACGCGGGCGCGTTCCTGACGATCATGCACAACGGCATGGACGCCCTGCGCGCCATCGATGCCGAAGGGCCGGTCGTCGAGAACTCGTTCGCCGCCGTCGGCCTGGAACTGGTGACGCCGGACGGCCGGACCGTCGAGCGGCGTTCGTTCGGCATCGACGGTCTCGCCGGACCGCGCACCTTGACCCGCGCGGCGTTTTATCGGGCGCTGCAAGAGGAAACGGTCTCGCGGGGGATCACCTTCGAACGAGGGAAGCGGCTGGTTTCGGCGTCGCCGGGTGTCACCGCGCGGTTCGAGGACGGGTCTGTCGCCGAGGGCGACATCCTGATCGGTGCGGACGGCCTGCGGTCGGTGGTCCGGAACCTCATCGACCCGTCGTGCCCGCCGCCGCGCTCGACGGGGCTGGACGTCGTCTACGGCTACACGACCGACACGAGCGTCCCGCGGGCGCCGTCGCTCTATCGGATGATCCAGAGCCTGCATGCCTCCTTCGGCTACACCAGCGCCCCGGACGGCTCGACGTACTGGTTCGCGCGGCTTCCCGCCGCTGAAGGCGTGCGGAGCGGCCTTTCGGCGGCTGAATGGCGCTCGACGGCCTTCGCCGCTTTCGACGGGGAACCGTTGCCTGCCGCGGAGATCATCCAAGCGACCGGCGACGACGTCTTCGGCGGTCACTCTTACGACGTGCCTTCGACGCCGGTGTGGTTCACCGCGTCGATGGTGCTCGTGGGTGACGCGGCGCACGCGGCCTCGCCCGCCGCGGGACAGGGCGCGTCGATGGCGCTGGAGGACAGCGTCGTGCTGGCGCAGTGTTTGCGGGATCTTCCTGACGCGCCAACGGCTTTCGCGGCTTACGAGCGGTTGCGTCGGGCGCGGGTGGAGAAGCTGGTGGCGAGCAGCGCCGCGGTGTCGTCGTCGACGACGGCCGACAGGGACCGGAACTGGCTCTATCAGCACCACATCGAGTGGGACTCACCGATCTCGGCCGGGTGAGAGCTCGCGCTACCCGCGTTTCGTCCTCTAGTTGCGGTCGTTCGTGCCGCCAACTACCGCAACCAGAGGACGAAACGCGGGGCCTTCACGTACTGCTGGCCTACTTCTTGTAGAGCGCTTCGATGTCGTTCGCGTAGTTCTTGTTCACGATGTTGCGCTTCAGTTTGAGGCTCGGCGTGATCTCGCCGCCGGCCTCGGTGAAGTCCTTCGTGAGGATCGTGAACTTCTTGATCGCCTCGGCCTGCGAAACCGCGCTGTTGGCCTGATCGACGGCCTGCTGGACCTCGGCGCGCAGTTCGGCGTCGTCGGCCAGATCGGACACGGAGGCGTCGGCGGGCTTGTTGTGCTGCGACTTCCACGACGGGAAGTACTCCTCGTCGATGGTGATCAGCGCGCCGATGAACGGCCGCTGGTCGCCGACGACCATCGCCTGGCTGATCAGCGGGCTGGCCTTGATGGTGTCTTCGAGACCGGACGGGGCGACGTTCTTGCCGCCCGCGGTCACGATGATCTCCTTCTTGCGCCCGGTGATCTTCAGGAACCCGTCGCGGTCGAGTTCGCCGAGGTCGCCGGTGTGGAACCAGCCGTCCTCCAGCGATTCCGCCGTCGCCGCGGGGTTGTTGAAGTACCCCCCGAACACGACGTCGCCCTTCAGCAGGATCTCACCGTCTTCGGCGATCCGCACCGACGTGCCGGCGACCGGCCGCCCGACGGTGCCGACGCGGAACCCGTCCTGGGTACCGACGCAGGCCGCGGCGGACGTCTCGGTCAGGCCGTAGCCCTCGAACACCGGGACGCCGATGCCGCGGAAGAAGTGCGCCAGCCGCACCCCGAGCGGGGCACCGCCGGACACCGCCGCGACGCACCGGCCGCCCAGCGCGGCGCGCAGCTTGCTGAAGACGAGCTTGTCGAACAGCGCGTGCTTGATCTTGAGGCCCAGCCCGGCGCCGCCGGTGTCCTGGGCCTGGCTGTAGGCGACGGCGGTGGCTTCGGCGGCGTCGAAGATCTTGCCCTTGCCGTCACCGTGGGCCTTCTGCTTCGCGCCGTTGTAGACCTTCTCGAACACGCGCGGCACGGCGACGACGAACGTCGGCCGGAAGGTGCCGAGGTCGGCGACGAGGTCTTTGACGTCCGAGGTGTGCCCGAGGGTCACTCGCGCGCTGAGCGCCGTCACCGCGATGGCGCGGGCGAGGACGTGCGCGAGCGGCAGGAACACCAGCAGCGAGTTGCCCTGCTCCATCAGCTGAGGGAACGCGGCGATGTCGGCGCGGATCTCGGCGAGCAGGTTCCGGTGGGTCAGCTCGACGCCCTTGGGACGGCCGGTCGTGCCCGACGTGTACACGATCGTGGCCAGGTCTCCCGCCTTCACCGTGCGGCGGCGCTCGTGGAGGTCGTCGTCGCTCAGTCCGGCGCCCTGGTCGGTGAGGTCGTCGACGGCGGGCTTGGCGGCCTCGATCTGCCAGGTGTGCTCCAGCGTGTCGAGGCGTCCCTTGACGGTCTCCAGCGTCGCGAGGTGCTCGTCGGTCTCGACGAACACGCCCTTCGCCGCCGAGTCCGAAAGGATCCAGTGGACCTGCTCGGCCGAGGAGGTGTCGTAGATCGGGACGGTGACCGCGCCGGCGGCCCAGACCGCGAAGTCGATCAGGGTCCATTCGTAGCGGGTCTTGGACATGAGCCCGATCCGGTCGCCCGGTGCGATGCCCGCCTGTGCCAATCCCTTGGCCACCGCCAGAACCTGAGCGGCGAAATCCTTGGCGGTGATGTCCAACCAGGTACCGTCGACCTGGCGGCGGAAACTCACGACATCGGAGAACCGCTCGGCGTTCGCCCAGACGACGTCCGCGAGGTTCTCGTCGTCGGTCACCGGATTGGCGGCGGGGGCGCTGTATTCGCGCACGAGGAACCTCCGTGTTCGCGTGCAAGTGGTGTGACCGGTGTTACCCGCCAGTCAACTTAGCGTGCCGTGCACCTTAAGACCATGCTGGCGAATCGGCCATACCCAGGGCATGACATTCTGCCGCTGTGAACCAGGCTCCGCCAGCTCTCGACATCGTTGACGAGACCTTCCTCGTGGTCCCGCCCTCCACCGTGGCCGCTGCTTTCGCCGATCCGCGATCTTGGTCACGTTACTGGCCTGACCTCGTTCTCGAGGTCTACACCGACCGTGGGGACCAAGGGCTGCGCTGGACCGTGCGAGGTGCCTTGATCGGTACCATGGAAGTCTGGCTCGAGCCGGTGCTCGACGGCACTTTGCTGCACTATTTCCTGCGTGCCACCCCCGCCGGTCCGGACGGGGAGGCGCGTGCGCTGGAACCCCGGGACCTGCGACGGGAGTTCGATCGCAGGGCCCGTGCCGCCAAGGCGATCGCGCTCGGGCTCAAGGAAGTCCTGGAGGACGGGCGCGAGCCTGGGGTCGGTCCCCAGGCCGGGTAGGGGAGAGCATGCGGGTTCACGTGGTGTCGGACGTGCACGGCAACGCCGACGCGCTCAAACGCGCGGGCGACGGCGCCGACGCGTTGATCGTCCTCGGCGACCTGCTGGACTTCGTCGACTACCGCGAGCACGACAAAGGCATCATGGGCGCGCTGTTCGGCGCGGAGAAGGTCGGCGAGTTCGCGAGGCTGCGGCGTGAGGGCACTCGTGATGAGACCGTTGCCTTCTCGCGATCGTTGTGGGCCACTTTGGCCGATCCGGCCGCCGCCGTCGGGGACGCGATCCAGGACCAGTACGCCATCCTGTTCGGCGCCCTCACCGCGCCGACGTTCGCGACCCCCGGCAACGTCGACGACCCGTCGCTGTGGCCCGACTTCGCCGGCGACGGCATCCAGGTGCTTGACGGCGAGGTAGCCGAGTTCGGCGGCCTGCGCTTCGGGTTCGTCGGCGGCGCGCTGCTCCCGCCGAACGTGGTCCCGCGCCGCAACGGCTTCTGGCGGCCGTATCTGCGCACCCGTGAGGAGTACGACGTCGCGGTGAGCGCGCTGGAAAACGTCGACGTCCTGTGCACCCACATCCCGCCCGCCATCCCGGAACTGACCTACGACGTGATCGCGCGGCGGCCGGAGATCGGGTCGGCGGCGCTGGTGGGCCTCATCCGCGAGCAGCGGCCGCGCTGGTCGGTCTTCGGGCACGTCCACCAGCCGCTGACCGCGCGGACCAGGCTCGGCAGGACCGAATGCCGGAACGTCGGTCACTTCAAGGAGACGGCGCAGCCGCACGTGCTTCGCTGGTGACACCCGGCTCCGGCTAGAGTTCGCATCATGGCCGAGCAGTCCACGCAATCCATCGAGGTCGACGCCGAGCCCGAGCGGGTCATGGCCGTCATCGCCGACTTTCCCGCGTACCCGGAATGGGCCAAGGCCGTCCGGGAGACCGAGGTGCTCGGCGAGGACGACACGGGCCGCGCCAAGCAGGTGAAGCTCACCCTCGACGCCGGACCCATCAAGGACGTCTACACCCTCGAGTACGACTGGGACGCCGACGGCCGGGGAGTCAGCTGGCACCTGGTCAAGGGGCAGATGCAGAAGGCCCAGAACGGCCGCTACGCCCTCGAAGCGCTGGCCGCCGGCCGCACCAAGGTCACGTATACGCTGTCCGTCGAGCTGGCGCTGCCGATGATCGGGCTGCTGCGCCGCAAGGCCGAGAAGATGGTCATGGACACCGCGCTCAAGGAGCTCAAGAAGCGCGCTGAAGCGTCCTGAGTCGAAGGGGAGGCATGCGGATCCTGCTGTTCACCGGCAAGGGGGGTGTCGGCAAGACCACGCTGGCCGCCGCGACGGCCGCCGCACTGGCGGGCCGGGGCAGGAAGACGCTCGTGGTCTCGACCGACCCCGCGCATTCCCTCGGTGACGCTTTCGGCCGCGCCCTCGGCGCCGAACCGTCCGAAGTGGACGTGCTCCTGCATGCCGCCCAGATCGATTCCCGCGGTCTCGTGGACAGCACCTGGCGCGAACTCCGGCAGGAACTCCAGACCGCGTTCGCGGGGGCAGGCCTCGGCTCGCTCGACGCCGAAGAGCTGACCGTGGTCCCCGGCGTGGACGAACTCCTCGCCCTTACCGAAGTCCAGCGTCTCGCCGAGCACGGTCCCTGGGAGACCGTCGTCGTCGACTGCGGGCCGACCGCGGAAACCCTGCGTCTGCTGGCTTTGCCCGAAGCGGTTTCCGGGTACCTGACGAGGATGTTCAAACCGGGCGCGCGGCGGACGGCGGCCGCGGTGCGGCGGCTCGGCGCACATCTGGAGTCGCTGCGCGCGCTGCTCACCGATCCCGCGACGACCACGGTCCGGCTCGTCCTGACGCCGGAACGCGTCGTCGTCGCCGAAGCCCGCCGCACGCTCAGTTCACTGGCCCTGCGCGGAATACTGGTCGACGGCCTGATCGTCAACCGGCTGATGCCCGCCCCCGGGTTCTGGCGTGGTGCGGCTGCCTCATGGATGCGGACCCGCCGCACGCAGCAGAACCTCGTCCTCGCCGAACTGGCCGACGCCGGATTCGGGCCCGAAGCGGTGAAACCGGTCGAACACCGCGCCGTCGAGCCGGTCGGGCTGACGGCGTTGCAGGAAATCGCGTTCGAGCTTTATCAAGGCCTGGACCCCTTGACCGGCAATGGGAAAGGGGTCACCCCGCTGCTCGACGTGTCCGAATCGGACAGTGGCTATCAGCTGCGGATCGCGGTGCCGCTGCACCGGGATTCCGAAGTGGACCTGGCCAGAGTGGACGATGATCTCGCCGTCACCGTGGACGGTTTCCGGCGGCTGATCGCGCTGCCGGAGATGTTGCGCCCGTGCCGGATCACCGGTGCGGAATCCGACGCGCACGGCCTGGTCGTGAGCCTGGCCGGAAACCGGGGACCCGGGTGAGTGAAAACAGCGAACACAGGGCACACACGACGGAAGATGGCCTGAAGCTGGCCGAAGAGATCCGGCTGCTGGTCGAACTGGTCGTCGAGCACGCCGCGCCGTGGCTGCAGGACCTGATCTCCGCCGGGCACGGCTGCACCGAACACGAAGCCGGCGGGGACACCGGCTGGTGCCCGCTCTGCGCCGTCGTGGAGGTCTTCCGCGGTGAACGGCCCGAGTTCGTGGCGCGGCTGATGGAGCAGGCCGCGCAACTCGTCGCGCTGCTGCGGGCGGTGCTCGCGGACCGCTGGGAACCCGAGGGCGGGGTGCACATGCCGGGGTTCCAGCCTGCGCGGAAGGAGCCCGCGCGGGAAGATGCGCCGGAGGGAGCTTCGCGGGTCCAGCACATCGCCGTGACCAGGCGCGACGCTTGGCAGCCGGACCGGGAGAACTGAGTGCTGACGGTAGGGGTGGACGTCGGGGGCACGAGTGTGCGCGCCGGCGTGGTGGACGAGCACGGCTCGCTGATGGACACCGCCAGGGTCGGCACCCCCGGCGAGGAGAACGCGCTCGAAGACGCCATCGCCGGGGTCGTCGAAGACCTCCGCAACCGGCACGAGGTCTCCGGTGTCGGGCTCGCGGTGGCCGGGTTCGTCGCCAGCGACCGGCGGACGGTGATGTTCGCGCCGCATCTGTCGTGGCGGGCCGCGCCGGTCGCGGAGCGAATCGAGAAGCGCGTCGGCCTTCCGGTCACCCTTGAGCATGACGTGAACGCCGCCGCGATCGGCGAATACCGCTTCGGCGCCGCGCGAGGCGCCCATGTCGCCGCGCTGATCGCCCTCGGTACCGGGATCGGCGCGGGCCTGCTGCTCGACGGCAAGATCTACCGGGGCGCGTACGGTGTCGCGCCGGAACTCGGGCACCTGACCGTCGTCCCCGGCGGACGGGCCTGCCCGTGCGGGAAGTACGGCTGCTGGGAGCGGTACTGCAGCGGGACGGCCTTGGCCGCGACGGCGGTGGAACTGCTCGCGCGGCATCCCGGCCGCTCGACCGTGCTGGCGCGCGAGACCAGGGGAGACCCCGGTTCGGTCACCGGGCGCCGGGTCGCCGGTGCCGCCCGCGACGGCGACCCGATCGCCCAGCGCGCGATGACCGAACTGGCGAAGTGGCTGGCCGAGGGGCTGGCACTGGTCGCCGACGTCTTCGATCCCGAGATCATCGTGATCGGCGGCGGGGTGTCCGAATCGGCTCCGCTGTTCCTCGACGAGGCACGTGAGCACTACGCGGGCAAGATCACCGGCGCCGGGCACCGGCCGCTGGCCCGGATCCGCGCGGCCCAGCACGGGGACGACACCGCCATCGTCGGCGCCGCGGCGCTCGCCGTCGACGCGGCGAAGGCTCCCGGCGCCGAGGTCGGTGTGACAGGCTGAAGTCGTGACCCGTCTGGACGGCAACGGCTTCGTGAAATGCGACTTCGGCCATCTTCACTGGGGTTTGAACGGCGCCGCAGGGTTGCTGCTGTCCGATCCCGCGCGCGGTGTCCTGTTGCAACGCCGGGCGTGGTGGGTGCATCACGGGCACACGTGGGCGTTGCCCGGCGGCGCCGTCGAGGCGGGGGAAAGCCCGCGTGAGGCCGCCACCCGCGAGGCGTACGAGGAGGCCGACGTCCCGCCCGCCCGGGTGCGGCCGTTGTCGGCGTCGAAGGTCGATCACGGGAATTGGCGCTACACCACGATCCTGGCCGCGCCGATCGGCACGCTTTCGGCGAGGGTGAAGAACGCGGAGAGCGCGGAACTGCGGTGGGTCCGCCCGGACGAGGTCGCGGATTTCCGGCTGCACCGCGACTTCGCGGCGGCGTGGCCGGGATTGAGGGAACACTTGGATCGCAGGCTGGTACTGGTGGTCGACGGCGCGAACGTCGTCGGATCGCGGCCGGACGGCTGGTGGCGTGACCGGCGCGGCGCGGGGATGCGATTGCGGGACAAGCTCGCGACGCTGGCCGAAACCGGGTTCGCCGATCCGGCGCTGCCCGGCGGCGGCGAATGGTCGTGGTGGCCGAAGGTCGTGCTGGTCGTCGAGGGCAAGGCGCGGGGTGTCGCGGCGGTGCCCGGTGTCGAGGTCGCCGACGCCGAGACGGACGGGGACTCCCAGATCGTCGCCGTCGCCCGGTCCGCCCGCTCCGAGGGCCCCGACGACCACGTCGTCGTCGTGACCGCCGACCGCGAACTCCGTTCCCGCGTCGAGGCCCTTGGCGCCTCCACCTTCGGCCCCGGCACCCTCCTGACCCACCTGGATCCCCGCAACTAGTCCTCTAGTTGCGGTACTTCGACGTCGAACTACCGCAACTAGAGGACGAAACGCGGACTTAGGGGCGGGCGATCGTTCCCTCTCGCATCTCGGAGATGAGAGACGCGACGACGGCGCGAAGACTCCCGTTGTGCTGCTTCGCCACCGCGCGCTGACGCAGGTAGCTCGGCCCGTGGCGCAGGATCGCCTCCACCCCCCGCAGCTCCTCGACACAGTCCAGCCGCCGGGCCACCGGTTCGAGCCGGTTCAGCAGGTCGAGAGTGTCTTCGGTGACGAGTCGTTCGTTGCCGGCGGCGTCGAGGATGACGATCGCGTCGACGCCGTAGCGCGCCGCGCGCCACTTGTTCTCCTGGACGTGCCACGGCGGCAGCGTCGGCAGGATCTCCCCGTCGTCGAGGCGCGCGCTGAAGTCGTCGACCAGGCATTGGGTCAGCGCCGAGATCGCGCCGACCTCCTCCAAGGTCGGCAGCCCGTCGCACACGCGCATCTCGATCGTCCCGAAATGCGGGGCTGGCCGGACGTCCCAGCGGATCTCGGAGAAGTGGTCGATCACGCCCGTGGTGAACATGTCGTCGACGTAGCTCTCCAGTTCGCTCCACTTCCGGAACTGGAACGGCAGCCCCGCCGTCGGCAGCTGCTGGAACATCAGCGCGCGGTTCGACGCGTACCCGGTGTCCTCCGCGCCCCAGTACGGCGAAGACGCCGAAAGCGCCTGCAAGTGCGGCGCGTAGTTGAGCAGCGCGTCCAGGATCGGCAGGGCCTTGTCGCGGTGGTCGAGGCCGACGTGCACGTGAACGCCGTAGATCAGCATCTGCCGCCCCCACCACTGGGTCCGGTCGATGAGTTTGGCGTACCGCGCCTTGTCGGTGACCTTCTGCCGGTACCAGGTCGAGAACGGATGCGACCCGGCCGAGAACAGCTCGACACCCAGCGGGTCGAGTACCGAGTGCACGACGTCCAGCGACTCGTTCAGATCGGCCTTGACCTCGGCGATCGTGTCGCAGATCCCGCTGATCACCTCGATGGTGTTGAGCAGCAGCTCCTGCTTGATCTTGGGGTGCTCGTCCTCGCCGTCGGGCCGGACGGCGTCGAGCACCTGCTCCGCGACCGAGGAGAGTTCACCGGTCCGCCGGTCGACGAGGGCGAGCTCCCATTCCGCGCCGACCGTCGACCGGCGCGAGGGAGTGAAGTCGATCTTCATGTCCGGAATTGTCCGACAGCTCAGACCTGGGCGCCGTTGTGCGGGTCCGCGCCGGGCGGCGGCCCCTGACGGACCCGCAGCAGGAGCAGCGCGATCGCGGTCGCCAGTGCGAGGATGCCGAGCGGTGTGCCGAGCCGGGTGCCCATGCCGATCAGGGTGGGCGCGATCAGGAGCAGCAGGCCGAGCAGGAAGAACAGCAGGACGATGAACGCGCCCTTACGCGGACGCGGCAGGGGTGGCGGCTCGGGCGGCACGAAATGGCCCTCGTCGTCGCTCGACCCGGCCGGGTCGTCCTCGAAGAGGGTCTTGTCCCAGCTGGTGCCGCCGCCGCGCCAGCCCGGTTCGGGTTCGGCTTCCGACGTCTCGGGCCGCGGTGACTTCTCCGACGGCTTCTCCGCCTTCTCGGCCTTTTCGGTGGCCTTCCCGGCGGGTTTTTCGAGTTCGTCCTCCGGAAACAGACCGACGCCCTCCGCACGGAGGTCGGCCACGATCTCGGCGAACGTCGCGTCGACGTCCTCCGGCCCGTCCTTGCCCCTGCTCATCCGGCGCCCACCTGTCCCTCCCGGCACACGGACCGGGCGAAGTCCACCGTACGCGTGAAGATCAGGCCCGCGTCGTGGTCTTGGGTGGCGACGTGGAAGCTGTTCTCCAGCACCACCTCGGTGACGTCGTCGCTGCCGATCCCGTCGAGGATGATCCGCGAGTTCAGCGGCTCCACCACATGGTCGACGGCCGAACGCAGCAGCAGCACCGGCTGCGTCACCTTCGCCAGCTCCGGCCGGACGACGGCCCACAGCCTCGCCAGGCTCGCCGCCGCGCGCACCGGGGTGCGGGGATAGGCCAGCTCGGTCTCGCCCGGTTTCGCGATGTCGTTCGCGATCGCCTTCACCGACGGCACCATGTTCGCCAGGAGCGGCAGCAGCTTCGTGTCCAGTCCGCGGCGCATGATCGAGGGGTTCACGAGCACGATCCCGGCGATCCGGTCGCCGAACTCCTCGGCCAGCCGCAGGGTCAGCGTTCCGCCCATCGACAACCCGGCGACGAACACCGAGTCGCACGTGGAGAGAAGTGCCAGCAGTTCTTCACGGACCGCGCCGTACCAGTCCTCCCAGCCTGTCCGGTTCATGTCCTGCCACCGGGTGCCGTGCCCGGGGAGCAGCGGGCAGCGCACCGTGTAACCGGCCTCGGCCAGATGATCGCCCCACGCCCGCATACTCGCGGGGGTGCCGGTGAACCCGTGGCACAGCAGGAACCCTGCTTCGGTCGAACCGGTGTGAGCGAACGGTTCCGCGCCGGCGAGGACGGCCATGCGATCGCCTTCCGTGAGAGCTGGATAGGTCTTCTATGTTCGCACGAGCGGAGCCGCTTGTGGGCCACCGGCCGCTGTCGGAATCAGGCCGGATCGGGTGTGAGATCCGTCGCTGGGTGCGGGTAACCGGGTGGACCTCGTTGTGCCTGGGGGTCGCGATTCGTAGTCTTGACCATCGGGCGCGGGGGTTGAGCTGCTAGGAGGAGTTTTCGCAGTGCTGTACTGGCTCATGAAACACGTGTTTATCGGGCCACTGCTCAAGGCGCTGTGGCCCACCAAGGTCGTCGGCGCGGAGAACATCCCCGACGACGGTGGCGTGATCCTCGCGGGCAATCACCTGGCGGTGGCGGATTCCTTCTTCATGCCGCTCCGGGTCAAGCGCAAGGTGACCTTCCCGGCCAAATCGGAGTATTTCACCGAGAAGGGCCTCAAGGGCCTGCTGAAGAAGTGGTTCTTCACCGGCGTCGGCCAGTTCCCGATCGACCGCTCCGGCGGTAACGCGGCGCAAGCCGCCCTCGACACCGCGACCCGCCTGGTCCGCGAGGGCCACCTCCTCGGCATCTACCCCGAAGGCACCCGCTCCCCGGACGGCCGCCTGTACAAGGGCAAGACCGGCGTCGCCCGGATCGCGCTCGACTCCGGCGGCCTGGTGGTCCCGGTGGCCATGGTCGGCACCGACAAGGTCAACCCGATCGGCTCGAAGATGTGGTGGCCGCGCCGCCTCGAGATCCGCTTCGGCAAGCCGCTCGACTTCTCGCGCTACGAGGGCCTCGCCGGCGACCGCTTCATCGAGCGGTCCATCACCGACGAGATCATGTACGCGCTCATGGAGCTTTCCGGCCAGGAGTACGTCGACATCTACGCCGCCAAGGCGAAGGAACTGCTCGCCGCCGAAGAGGCCGGGATCCGCCCGAAGGTGCCCGCGCAGCCGTCCGCGCAGGACGTCGCCCGCATCCCGGACACCAAGGTCGGGTGAGCGCCCACTAGGGTTCTCCGGTGCGCTTTTTCTACGACACCGAATTCATCGAGGACGGCGTGACGATCGACCTGGTGTCGATCGGTGTCGTGGACGAAAGAGGACGCGAGTTCTACGCGGTCTCGACCGATTTCGACCCCGGCAAGGCGGGCCCCTGGGTCCGCGACAACGTGCTCCCGAAGCTCCCGTCGCCCGCCGACCCGGCGTGGCGCAGCCGCGAGAAGATCCGCACGGACCTGCTCGAGTTCTTCGGCAAGCCGCCCGGCGGGATCGAACTGTGGGCCTGGTTCGCCGCCTACGACCACGTCGCGCTGGCGCAGCTGTGGGGTCCGATGCCCGCGCTGCCGCGTCAGCTGCCGCGATTCACCCGTGACCTGCGGCAACGCTGGGAGGACGCGGGCAAGCCGAAGCTCCCCGCGGCCCCGGACGATCAGCACGACGCGCTCGCCGACGCGAGGCACAACTTCCAGCGGTGGGGAATCATCGAGTCCTACTGGCAGCGCTAGTCTGTCGCGCGCTGCGGGGAACTCGCCGAAGGGGCGCCGTTCCATACCCTGCTCACGTGAGCGGAGGGCGCCCCTTCATCGAGTTCCCGGGGGCCTTCGGCCCAAAAGAGGGCGCGCGACGGTGAAGTCTCCGTCGGGCGAAGGGCGCCCTTGAGGAGGCCGTGTGGGCACGACCAACGCGCCCACGCACTCACCGCCGCGAGTCGATGGCCTCCGCCAGCGTGTCCAGCAGCTCGGCAGTCGTCTCCCACCCCAGGCAGGCGTCCGTGATCGACTGCCCGTAAGTCAGCGACGCGGCCGATCCCAGCGTCAGATCCTGCCGCCCGGCCACGAGGAAGCTCTCCAGCATCAGCCCCGCGATGCCCCGCTCACCGGCACTGATCCGCCCGGCGAGTTCGCGGACGACCGAAGCCTGGCGCACGTGGTCCTTCGCGCTGTTGCCGTGGCTCGCGTCGATGATCACGCGCTCCGGCAGCCCCGACTTCGCCAGCCGTGCCAGCGTGTCGGACACGGTCGCGGGGTCGTAGTTGGGACCGGCCGAGCTGCCGCGCAGGATCACGTGGCAGTCCTCGTTCCCGGCCGTGGTGATCAGCGCGGCGAGCCCGTCGGGGTTGATACCCGCGAAGACGTGGCTCGCGGCGGCCGCGCGGGTGGCGTCGACGGCGACCTGGACGTCGCCCTCGGTCGAGTTCTTGATGCCCACCGGCATCGAAAGCGCGCTGCACAGCTGCCGGTGCACCTGGCTCGCCGCGGTCCGCGCGCCGATGGAACCCCAGGTCACGGTGTCGGAGATGAACTGCGGGGTGATCGGGTCGAGGAATTCGCAGCCGACCGGCAGGCCGAGCGCGGAGATGTCGAGCAGCAGTTCGCGTGCCATCCGCAGGCCGTGGTTGACCTCGTAGGTGCCGTCGAGGCCGGGGTCGTTGATCAGACCCTTCCAGCCGAGCGTGGTCCGCGGCTTCTCGAAGTAGACGCGCATGACGATGTGCAGGTCGCGGCGGTGTTCTTCGGCCTTGGCGGCGAGGCGGCGGGCGTAGTCGAGCGCGGCGTCCGCGTCGTGCACCGAGCAGGGCCCGACGACGACGAGGAGCCGGTCGTCCCGGCCGTCGAGGATGTCGACGGCCGAGGCCCGCCCGGCTAGGACGGTATCGGCGATTTCCGCCGTCATCGGATGTTCGTGGCGCAGCATGGCGGGCGACAGCAGCGGGTTGATGGCCGCCGTGCGATGCCCGTCGAGGGCGATCAGAGTGTCAGCGGAGGGAGACATCGCGGGTCTGGTTCCTTTCGATAAGGGAAACCGACCCGCGGGAACTCGCCGAGCCGGTGTGATTCCGGCTCGGGGTGGAAGTCAGCGCGGGTTCACGCCGCCGTGCCCACCCGGGGCCGGCTTCGTAAACCAGAAATAGCGCTGCACGACGCCAAGCTAGCACACCCGCTGTCGTGGACCGATTCCCGAGGTGGTCCGCCCTGCACCGATCCAGAGAACTGCCGCTACGCTGGCATCGGGACATGTGACTGTCATCTCTACGGAACACAAGACGGAGGCTTCTGATGCGTGTCGGTGTGCTGACCGGCGGTGGCGACTGCCCGGGGCTCAACGCGGTGATCCGCGCTGTGGTGCGCAAGGGCATCGAGGTGCACGGCTGGGACGTCGTCGGGTTCCGCAACGGCTGGAACGGGCCCCTCACCGGGGACAGCCGCCCGCTCGGCTTGAACGACGTCGAGGACATCCTCACCCGCGGCGGCACGATCCTGCGCTCCTCGCGGACCAACCCGTACAAGGTCGACGGCGGCGTCGACAAGATCAAGTCCGTACTCGGCGAGCAGCAGGTCGACGCGCTGATCGCGATCGGCGGCGAGGACACCCTCGGTGTCGCGAAGCGGCTCACCGACGACGGCATCGGCGTCGTCGGCGTGCCCAAGACGATCGACAACGACCTCGGCGCGACCGACTACACCTTCGGTTTCGACACGGCCGTCTCGATCGCCACCGAGGCCATCGACCGGCTGCACACCACGGCCGAGTCGCACCACCGCGCCCTCGTCGTCGAGGTCATGGGCAGGCACGCCGGCTGGATCGCGCTGCACTCCGGTCTCGCCGGTGGCGCGAGCGTGATCCTGGTGCCGGAGCGGCACTTCAACGTCGATCAGGTCGTTTCATGGGTCGAGCGCCGCTTCGAGAAGGAGTACGCGCCGATCATCGTGGTCGCCGAGGGCGCGCTGCCCGAGGGCGGCGAGGAGAAGCTTCTGACCGGTGAGAAGGACGCCTTCGGGCACGTCCGGCTCGGCGGGATCGGCACCTGGCTGGCCGACGAGATCGCCGCCCGCACCGGCAAGGAGTCCCGCGCGGTCGTGCTCGGGCACGTCCAGCGCGGCGGCACCCCGACGGCGTACGACCGCGTGCTCGCCACCCGGTTCGGGCTCAACGCCGTCGACGCCGTCGCCGACGGCGACTTCGGCGTGATGGTCGCGCTGCGCGGCACGGACATCGTCCGCGTCAAGCTCTCCGAAGCGACCGCCGAACTGAAGACCGTCCCGGCCGAGCGGTACGAAGAGGCCGAGGTCTTCTTCGGCTGAGCTGTGTTACAGGAGAAGGCCCCTTACTTTGTGCTGTGCTCGGTAAGGGGCCTTCGCTTTTCCTTGCGGCCCCGCCCTCACCGCGAGTTGAATCGGCCACCCGGGGGGATCCGGGTGGAAGGTGGGGGTTCTCATGGCCGGAACGGGATCCAGCAGACGCGAGTTTCTGAAATGGCTGGCCGTGAGCGGGACCGGGGTGGCGCTCGCCGGGCTGCTGCCCGGCACGGCAGGCGCGGCCACGGACGAGATCGTCGTCCTCAGCCGGGTCACGCTGATCGACGGCACGGGTTCGGCTCCGCGGCGTGACGTCTCCGTCGTCCTCGTCGGCGACCGGATCGCCTGGGTCGGCGGCTCGGAGCAGCTCCCGGAAACCGGTGCCGCGCGGGTGATCGACGGCCGCGGCAAGTACCTCATCCCGGGTCTTTGGGACATGCACACCCACGGCGCGGACCTCGAAGAGATCATTCCGCCGCTGCATCTGGCCCACGGCGTCACGGGCGCCCGCGAGATGTGGGGTTACGCGGAGAACCGCGCGTCCCGGGACAAGATCGAACGCGGTGAGCTGCTCGGCCCGCGCCTGGTGGTGGGGAGCGGGATCGTCGACGGGCCGGTCACCCTGCTGGGCCCACCGGTGCTCCAGGTGTCGACCGAAGCCGAGGCGCGGGCGGTGGTCCGCGCGGAGGCGGCTGCGGGCGCCGAGTTCGTCAAGGTCTATTCCTACCTCGGTCCCGAGGCACTGCGCGCGATCGCGGACGAGGTCCGGGGCCAGGGGCTGAGGTTCTCCGGGCACTGGCCGTACAAGGTGTCCCACACCGAGGCGAGCGATCTCGGCCAGCACAGTTTCGAGCACTTCTTCGGCGTGTCCATCCACTGCTCTTCCCGGCGCGACGAGATCCTCGCCCGGTTGAAGGCGATGCCTTACGACCCGGCGGCGCCGCGTGCTTTCTTCACCGAGACGCGGCAACTGGAATTCGAGTCGGTCTCCACATACAGCCCCCACACGGCGTGGAACTACTTCACCCGGTTGCGGCGCAACGGCACCTGGCATTCGCCGACGCTGACGATCAACCGCATCGTCACCCAGCCCGCCGAAACCCACAAGCAGGACCCGCGGCTGAAGTACGTCCCCGCCGACATCCGCGAGAGCTGGGCCGTGGGCATCGAGCGGTTCGCGCCGAAGACACCGGCGGAGATCGCCTTGCAGGAGCGGTACTACCAGGAGACGCTGCGGCTGGTCGGGGTCGCGCACGACGCCGGCGTCGGGATCATCGGCGGCACCGACTGCCTCAACCCGTACACCTTCCCCGGCAGTGGGCTGCACGAGGAACTCGCCTTCCTGGTCGAGGCCGGGCTCTCGCCGGTGCGGGCGCTGAAGACCGTCACGGGCGACGCGGCGAAATTCCTCGGCAGGGAACGGACTTCGGGCACGATCGAGGCGGGGAAGGAGGCGGATCTCGTGCTGCTGGACGCGAACCCGGCCACCGACATCCGCAACGTCGCGAAGATCGACCTGGTGATCACACGCGGCCGCGTCCTGGACAAGACGACACGGCGGCGGATGCTCGACGCCGTCGAGGCCGCCGCGAACCGGCCGCCCTCGACCACCGCCCGGCTCCAGTCCCTGGCTCGCCGGGGCTGCTGCTGACCCCTCCGCAATTCGTCCTCTAGTTGCGGTAGTTGCGCGTGCTAAGGACCGCAACTAGAGGACGAAACGGCAATGGCTCCAGCGGCCCAAAGCACGACCCGCACCGGCCGCAGCTTCACCCGTCACGCCAGTTCCGGCACACGGACTCAAGGCGGAGCCAGGGGTCCTTCATGTACTCGTCGGCGGCGGGGATTAACGTCACCGCATGGGTTTCGAGGGTTTCGGCGAGTACGCCATCGACTTCTACGACGGTCTCGAGGCCGACAACTCCAAGTCGTACTGGGACGCGAACCTGGCCACCTACAAGGCCGACGTCCGCGCGCCGATGGAGGCGCTGCTCGCGGAACTGGTCCCGGAGTTCGGCGACGGCTTCGGCGAGGGGAAGGTCTTCCGGCCGTACCGCGACGTCCGGTTCGCCAAGGACAAGACGCCGTACAAGACCCACTGCGGCGCGGTGATCGAACAGGGCCGCGGCGGTGGCGCGTACTACGTGGAGGTCGGCCCGGCCGGGCTGCGCGTCGGCGGCGGCTGCTTCCACTTCGAGTCCGATCAGCTCGCCCGCTTCCGCCGGGCCGTCGACACCGAAGTGCACGGCTCCGAACTGGCCAAGGTCCTCGCGAAGCTGGAAAAGTCCGGCTGGGAGGTCAAAGGTGACAGGCTCAAGTCCAAGCCGCGCGGTTTCGCGGAAGACCATCCCCGCATCGACCTCCTGAGGAATCGCTCCGTGTACGCGGTCCGGGGCTGGGAGCCGGACGACGTCCTGCACGAACGGGGCGCGCTCGACCGGGTGCGGAAGGCGTGGCGGCAGGTCCGGGTGTTCAACGAATGGGCACGCGATCGGGTCGGCGCGAGCGAGAAGCCGCGTCGATAACCATCGAACCTGGTTCGGTGGGTGTCCATCGCCCAGGTGAACTGACACTTTTCTTGAACTTTCGGTATCGGTAAAGACGTGGCACCGATGAGGGACTACGCTGTGCGAACGTGAGCCGACGCGCGAAGATCGTTTGTACCCTTGGCCCCGCGACCGCTACGCCGGAGAAGATGCGGCAACTCGTCGACGCCGGGATGGACGTCGCGAGGATGAACTTCAGCCACGGGACACACGGCGACCACAAGCAGGTCTACGACCTCATCCGCACCGCAGCCGCCGAATCCGGCCGCGCGGTGGGCATCCTCGCCGACCTCCAGGGCCCGAAGATCCGTCTCGGCACCTTCGCGGGCGGGCCGGTCGAGTGGCACAACGGCGACATCGTGCGGATCACCGTCGAGGACGTCGCGGGCACCCACGACCGTGTCTCGACCACCTACAAGGGACTCGCCGACGACGCGAAGCCCGGCGACCGTCTCCTCGTGGACGACGGCAAGGTCGGCCTCGTGGTCAAGGAGGTCGAGGGCCCGGACGTCGTGTGCGAGGTCACCGAAGGTGGTCCCGTCAGCAACAACAAGGGCGTTTCCCTGCCGGGTATGGACGTCTCCGTGCCGGCGCTGTCCGAAAAGGACATCGAGGACCTCGAGTTCGCGCTCGAACTCGGCGTGGACTTCATCGCGCTGTCGTTCGTCCGCTCGCCCGCCGACATCGACCTGGTCCACCAGGTGATGGACCGCGTCGGCAAGGGCCGCCTCCCGGTGGTCGCGAAGATCGAGAAGCCCGAAGCGGTCTACAACCTCGAAGCCATCGTGCTTGCCTTCGACGCGGTGATGATCGCCCGCGGCGACCTCGGCGTGGAACTTCCGCTGGAGCAGGTCCCGCTGGTGCAGAAGCGCACCATCCAGATCGCCCGCGAGAACGCGAAGCCGGTCATCGTCGCGACGCAGATGCTCGAATCGATGATCAACAGCTCCCGCCCGACCCGCGCGGAGGCCTCGGACGTCGCCAACGCGGTCCTCGACGGCGCCGACGCCCTCATGCTCTCGGGTGAGACCAGCGTCGGCCGTTACGCCATCGAGGTCGTCCAGACCATGGGACGGATCATCGAAGCCGTCGAGACCGACTCGCCGGTCGTGCCGCCGCTGTCGCACGTCCCGCGCACCAAGCGCGGCGTCATCTCCTACGCGGCCCGTGACATCGGCGAGCGGCTGAACGCCAAGGCGCTGGTCGCCTTCACCCAGTCCGGTGACACCGTCCGGCGGCTCGCGCGGCTGCACACGCGGTTGCCGCTGCTGGCCTTCACACCGGAGGAGAGCGTCCGCAGCCAGCTCGCGATGACCTGGGGCACCACGACGCGGATCGTGCCGAAGGTCGATTCCACCGACCAGATGATCCAGCAGGTCGACCACGCGATGCTCGAAATGGGCAAGTACGCGAAGGGCGACCTCGTGGTCATCGTCGCGGGCTCCCCGCCGGGAACCGTCGGCTCGACCAACCTCATCCGGGTGCACCGCCTCGGCGAAGACGACCACGCCTGACCCTGGTCTACTCGCACGGCCGTGCGATGAACGGGACTTTCATCGCGAAATTTGCGATGAAAGTCCCGTTCATCTCGTCTGGGGTTGTCCCGAAGGCGGCCTTCGCGGTCGGTTGCGGTGGTCGTGTGTGACGTTTCGGGTCAGGGCCAGGGGTGTCTTAGGTACCTACTGGTTTGGGTGCGGTTCATCGCAGGTTCGGTCCGTGATGCCCGGCGGCCGCGTCGTGGAAGCCACTTTCGGGACGTCAGACGTCGCGAACGTGGCTTTCGCGACAAACGCCCCGCCTCGCAGAGGCTCGCCGCGCCCCACCGCCTAGGCTTCGCATATGACTGAGATGGCCAGGGAGGCCGCGGCCGGATTCGACAGCACCGGGGGCGTCGGCGGTCAGCCGGTACTCGACCGGCTGGTCGCGCTGCTGGACTTGGAGAAGATCGAAGAGAACATCTTCCGTGGTGTCTCACCGGCCCATTCGCCGGTGCGGGTGTTCGGCGGACAGGTCGCGGGGCAGGCGCTCGTCGCCGCCGGCCGCACCGTGCCCGAGGAGCGGAAGGTCCACTCGCTGCACGCGTACTTCATCCGCGGCGGTGACCCGAGCGTCCCGATCGTCTACGAGGTCGACCGCATCCGCGACGGTCGTTCGTTCACCACCCGCCGCGTAGTCGGCATCCAGCACGGCAAGGCGATCTTCTCGCTGTCCGCGTCGTTCCAGAAGGACGAGGGCGGCATCGAGCACTCCGAGGGCATGCCGGACGTCCCGGGCCCGGAGTCGCTCCCGACGTTGCAGGAGCGGGCCGAGGGCTACTTCACCGGCCACCACGACCGCCCGCGCCCGATCGACCTGCGGTACGTCAACGATCCGCCGTGGGTGACCCGCAAGTCGGGTGAGCGCCCCGCCAGGAACCAGGTGTGGATGCGGGCCGACGGCAAGCTTCCGGACCAGCAATTGCTGCACGTCTGCGTGCTGACCTACGCCTCCGACATGACGCTCCTGGACTCGGTCCTCGCGCGCCACGGCGTCTACTGGGACCTCGACAAGGTGATCGGCGCGAGTCTCGACCACGCGCTCTGGTTCCACCGCCCGTTCCGGGCCGACGAGTGGTTCCTCTACGACAGCGCGTCGCCGACCGCGTCGGGTGCCCGCGGCCTGGCCACCGGCCGGTTCTTCGCCGCGGATGGAACGCACATCGCGACCGTTGTGCAAGAAGGCCTTCTCCGGGTGGTGTGAACGGTGACGTTCCGCATCGGCGGAACGCCTTGTCCACCCTTTGGAGGGAATAGCGAAATGCCTTGACATCTGGAGCCAAAGCATTACGCAATGGCTCCGGACATAAGGGAGGGCCGGAACCGATCGGGGGACGACTCCGGCCCTGCACCGGGGTGAATCCGGCTTCGACGGGTATTCTCACAAAAGCCCATCGGTGCAGCTCGCGGCCCCGCGCCCGTGCCGCGAGTGGATCCGCCATCGCCGATGAAGGCGGGCGTACCGCGTTGCACAATGCCCAACCTACGACGGCAATCTGCAAATTGCAGGATGAAAATCCGGACGTGCTGGAAAATGGTCGGGTGACCATCTCACCGAATGTGTCCGAGGCTGGTTAGATGTGCTTCGAGTGAGGTTCGGCGAACACTGCTCTCTCGCCGCGTCACGATCGGTGTTGCTCGGACAGGTGTGGAGGTGCCGTGATGACGAGGGGTCAGGGACCCACCGTGCGCCGCCGGAGACTGGCGAGTGAATTGCGGCGGCTGCGCGAGGCGGCGGACCTCACCATCGACGAGGTGAGCGAGAAGCTCGAATGCTCGGCGTCGAAGGTCAGCCGCATCGAAACCGGGCACGTCGGCGTCACCCCGCGCGACGCGCGCGACATGCTCGAGCTGTACGGCATCGCCGGCGACGAACAGGAAGCACTCGTACAGCTGGCCAGGGAAGCCCGCAAACGCGGCTGGTGGCACGCGTATAACGAGGTGTTCACCGGCACCTTCGTCGGGTTGGAGGCGGACGCGAGTTCGCTGCGGGCGTTCCAGGCGCTGCTGGTGCCGGGCCTGTTGCAGACCGAGCGCTACGCCAGGGCCGTGATCAGGGCGATGCGGCCCGACGCCGAGGAAGCCGAGATCAGGCGCCGCGTGGCGGCGAGGATGGCGCGGCAGGAACTGCTGACGGACCCTTCGCCGCCGGAGTACTGGGCCGTGATCGACGAGGCGGTCCTGCACCGCACGATCGACAGCGCCGAGGTGATGGCGGAACAGCTGTACCGGATGGTCACGATGGCGGCGAGGGCGAACGTGACCGTCCAGGTCGTGCCGTTCGGCGCGGGTGCCCATCCCGGGATGGAGGGTCCGTTCCTCGTCATGGGCTTCCCCGAACTGGCCGACACCGACGTGGTTTACGTCGACAGCACCTCCAGCGGGCTCTACCTGGAGGAACCCCCGGACGTCCGGCGATACGCGTTGATGTTCGACCATCTGCGTGCCGCCGCGTTGAAACCGGACGACTCGGTCGAGGTGATCGCCGAGGCCGCCGGGAGGTTCGCCGAACAGGCGGCCCTGCCGGAGAAACCGCACTATCGGGATTTCGGCATGCCGAAGTCCCCGGAACGAGTAAGGAGTGGGGAGCATGACGCCCAACGATGATCTTTCCCAGGCCCGGTGGCGCAAGAGCAGCCACAGTGGTGGCGGCAACGACTGCGTCGAGGTCGCCTTCACCGGTTCCGGCGCCGCCCTCAGGGACTCCAAGGACCCTGACGGAGGTGCCTTCCGCCTTTCGCCGAACGCTTGGCGGGGGCTGCTCGGCGCCGTGCGCCCGAGCGGCCCGGACCACGCCTAGAGCCGCTGGAATTCGACCCCTTACGACTCCCGAGCAGGGGATGGGCGGGAGTAAGGGGTCGAACCACGGCCGGGTGTAGGTGATCACCCGATGCCGCGAGGCACCCCTCAGGACGAATCTGGTCACTACCAAACCAGGTAGTGAGTTCCTAAGGGGAAACAGTGATGAACACGAACGACGCTCTGCTCACCGGAGTACTGGCCGAGGTCGAGTACCGGCGGCAAGAGTTGCAGCGGGCGGGCCGCAGCGTATGGGTCGACAGGGCCCGCCGGGCGAGCAAGCGGATCCGAGCGAACCGCGCCGAGGTCCAGGTGCCCGCCCAGCAGCGCCGGGAGACCGGGCAGGTGCCCGCCCGCAGCGGCGAGATCACCCGGTAGAGGCCGAGTGCGATGAAGCTCTCGACAGAAACCCAGGCGAAGTTGTCGGTCCGGTAGGCAAGAATGCACCTCGTGCCCCGTCTTGGCTCCGGAATCCCGATCGTCGCCCGCACTCAGGAGATGCGGCAGCTCCGCGCCGCCTTCGCCCGTGCCGAACGGGCAGAGGCGGGCGCGGTGCTGCTCTCCGGAGACGCCGGCGTCGGCAAGACCCGCCTCCTGACCGCGCTCGGCGAGTACGCCGCCGGCGCGGGCGCCCTGGTGCTCAGCGGGCGCTGTATCGACGTCCATGAGGGCGGGCTTCCTTATCTTCCGTTCGCCGAGGCGCTGGCGCCGCTGGCGACGACGTCCGATCCCGCGGTCACCGCCGCGGTCCGGGCCCGGCCGGCACTGGGCAGGCTGCTCCCGCAAATGCCACAGGCGGAGGACTTCCCCGCCATCGAAGACGGTCAGCTCACCGCGAGCGAACGGGTGTCGACGCAACGGCTCAGGCCCGAACAGGACCTCGGCCAGCTCCAGCTGTTCGACGCGGTACTGGGGGTGCTGAGCGTCATCGCGCAGGTCCGGCCGGTGGTGATCCTGCTGGAGGATCTGCACTGGGCCGACGGCTCCACCCGGAACCTGCTGTCCTTCCTGATGACGAGGCTGCGCACCCAGCGGTTGCTGGTGGTGGCGAGCTATCGCGAGGAGGACGTCCACCGGCGGCATCCGCTGCGGGGGCTGCTGTCCGAGGTGGTGCGGCTGGGCGCGGTCGAACGCGTCGAGGTCAAGCCGTTCGGCGCCGAGGACGCGCGCGCGTTCGTCGAGGCGCTGGCCGACGAGCCGATCGGCCAGGACATGGTCGCCGACATCGTCTCCCGGTCCGAGGGCAATCCGTTCTTCGTCGAGGAACTGCTCGCGTCCGCGAAGGACTGCCGCGACCTCCCCGCCGGGCTTGCCGAAGTGCTCCTCGCCCGGGTGGAGCAGCTTTCCCAGGTCACCCGCCGGGTGCTGCGCGTGGTCTCGGTCGCCAAGGACTCGGTGGCGCACGCCGCGCTCGCCGAGATTTCCGGACTGGACGAACTCGACCTCGACGAGGCCCTGCGCGAGGCGGTGCAGCATCACGTCCTGGTGATCGAGAACGGCTTCTACACCTTCCGCCACGCTTTGCTACAGGAAGCGGTCTACGGCGACCTGCTCCCGGGGGAGCGGGTGCGCATGCACGCGGCCTACGCGTCGCGGATCCGCACCCGGACGCAGAGCCGCGGCCAGGACGCGCGGCTCGCGCACCACAGCCTGGAGAGCAAGGACTTCGTCGGCGCGCTGGCCGCGCTGCTGCGCGCGATGGACGAGGCCGAGAAGCTGGGCGCGCCCGGTTCCGCGTTGCGGCACGTCGAGCAGGCACTGTCCATTTGGGACGCCGTACCCGCGCCGGAACGGCCTTCGGACTTCGACGAACTCCGGCTGCTGCACGAGGCGTCGTATTTCGCGAGCACGTCGGGGGAGCCGGAGCGGGCGGTCGCGTATTCGCGGTCCGCGACCGAGGCACTCGGCCCGGACACCGGCAACGAGCGGGCCGCCAAGGTCTGGCGGCGGCACGCGGAGGCGCTGCTTTCGGTCGACGGCACGCTGGACGAGGTCGTCGAGGCGATCGACAAGGCCTGGAGCCTGGTCGAACACACCGAAGCGAGTTCCGCACGGGCCTGGGTGCTCGCCACCAGGGCGGGCATCCTGAGGCTGATCGACAGGCAGGACGAGGCCCTGCACTGCGCGCTGGCCGCGGTCGCCGACGCCAGGGCCATCGGTGCCGGCGGGGCGGAAGCGGCCGCGCTGGTCTCGCTCGGCACGCTGGCCGATTCGGCGGGCGACGTCGAGGAGGCGCGGGAGCGGCTGCGCCAGGCCGAGCGGAAGGCGAGGGATTCCGGCGCGCTCAACGGCGAACTGCGGGCACTGCACTTCCTCGGGCTGAGCTACGACGACAGGGCGGAGATCCCTTCCGCGCTGAAGTACTACGCCAAGGGCATCCAGCGTGCCAAGGAGACCGGGCTGACCTGGAGTTCGTTCGGGATCGAACTGCGGACCAAGCACCTCACGCTGCGCTACGTCAGCGGGGACTGGCCGGAAGACGACGACGCCGGCCGCGCGGGCCGCGGCGTTTCGAGCGTCGTCGCCGGGCGGTTCCTGGGGATCTGGGCGCAGTTCGTCGTCGGACAGGGCCGCTTCGCGGACGCGGACAAGATTCTGCCGAGCCTGCACCGGCACTGGAGCGCGGACTACTCGATCGCGCTCGCGTCGGGGGACGCCGCCATCCAGCTCGCGACCTGGCGTGGGGACCACGCGGGCGCGGTGCGGCAGGCGCACGAGCTGATCGACTGGCTCGAAGAGGTCGAACCCGCGGTGCTCGGGGGGATCCGGATCAGCGTGCACGGCCTCGCGGCGGCCGTCGCGCAGGCCGCCGAAGCCCGGGTCCGCGGGGATCAGGCGACCGTGAACGCCGCGGTGGAGTCGGGCGAGAAGATGCTCGCCCACGGCCGCCGGTGCGCCGAACACGGCATCCCGCGTTCGGTGTCGCTCGGCCCGGAGGCGCTGGCGTGGCTCGCCCGGCTCGAGGCGCTGGGCAGCTGTCTGCGCGGCGCGGGCGATCCGGCGTTGTGGGCGAAGGCGGTCGAGGCGTTCGGGTACGGCGCGGTGTACGAGCAGGCCATGTGCCGTCTGCAGCACGCGAAGTCCTTGCTGGCGTCCGACGGCGACACCGCGCTCGCCGCGTCGGAGCTGCTGGCCGCGCACGCGGTGGCCGACAAGCTGGGGGCCTGCCCGCTGCGCGAGGCCGTCCAGGATCTGAGCCACCGGGCGCGTGTCGAGCTTCCCGGGGCGCCCGCGGCCCCGCGCCGAGACGTCGTCGATCCTCTGACCGACCGGGAACGGGACGTGCTGGAGCGCGTCGCGCTCGGCCGGACCAACCGGCAGGTCGGCGAGGAGCTGTACATCAGCGAGAAGACGGTGAGCGTCCACCTTTCGCGCGTGATGGCGAAACTCGGCGCGAGCCGCCGGGCCGAGGCCGTCGCGATCGCCTACGACCGAGGCCTGCTGGCCGCGCCCACGTCCTCCTGACCCGCGTTTCGTCCTCTAGTTGCGGTAGTTGCACGCGCAAGGACCGCAACTAGAGGACGAAACGCAGGAGGGGGTCAGCGGCGCGGAAGGCGGCGAAGGGCCTTCAGGCTTGTGCTCAGGGCCCGCGCCCAGAGCTTCGGCGGGATCCCGCGGCCGGGGCGCAGCGGCATCCCGCGCTGAAGCGCGATCGCCTGGGCCTCGGTGTACTTGAGCAGCCCTTCGGCGCCGTTGCGCCGCCCGACGCCGGACTCCTTCATCCCGCCCATCGGCAGTCCCACGGTCCCGAAGGTCGCCGCGAAGCCTTCGTTGACGTTGACGGTCCCGGCCTTCAGCCGCGCCGCGACCTCCCAGCCCGCGCGGCCGTTGCGCGACCACACGCTCGCGTTCAGCCCGAACCGCGTGTCGTTGGCGCGCTCGATCGCCTCGGTGACGTCGGTGTAGCCGTAGATCGACACGACCGGCCCGAAGGTCTCTTCGGCGAACAGCTTGACGTCCTCGGTGACGTCGGTGAGGACGGTCGGTTCGTAGAACAGCGGGCCGAGGTCGGGCCGGGCCTTGCCGCCGGCGAGCACGGTCGCGCCCTTGGACCGGGCGTCCTCGACGTGCGCCGACACCGTCGCCAGCTGGTCTTCCGAGGTCAGCGACCCCATCTGCGCCTGGTAGTCGAGCGCACCACCGAGCCGCACCGCGGCGGTCTTGGCGACGAAGGCGCGGGTGAACTCCTCGCGGATGGACTCGTGGACGTAGATCCGCTCGACGGACACGCACAGCTGGCCCGCGGAGGAGAAGCACGCGGTCACCGCGCCCGTGGCGGTCTTGGCGATGTCCGCGTCGGGCAGCACGATCATCGGGTTCTTGCCGCCGAGTTCCAGCGAGTAGCTCGTCAGCCGCTCCGCCACCTTCGCGGCGAGCCCCTTACCTGTCGGCGTGGATCCGGTGAAGCACAGGTAGTCCGACTCTTCGACCAGCGCGTCGCCGATCCGCGAACCGCGGCCGAGCACGATCTGCCAGACACCGGACGGCAGCCCGGCCTCCTCGGCGATCTCCTGGAGCCACAGCGCCGAGAGCGCGGTCTGGTTGTCCGGCTTCTGCACGACGGCGTTGCCCGCCGCGAGCGCCGGAAGGACGTCCATCGCGGTGAGCGCGAGGGGGTAGTTCCACGGTGAGATGATCCCGACGACGCCCTTGGGGTGCCGGATCTCGCCGACCTTCGTCAGCACCGGGATCAGTCCGGCCGCGCGACGCGGCGAAAGGAACTTCGCGCTGTGCTTGCCGTAGTAGGCGGCCACGAGCGCGGTGGCGCTGACCTCGTCGAAGGCGTCCATCCGCGCCTTGCCCGCCTCGATCTGCACGAGGTCGAGCGCCTCTTCCTGACGCTTCAGGACCAGGTCGTGCAGGCGGATCAGGATGCGCTGGCGGTCCTCGACCGGCCGCTGCGCCCACGCGCGCTGTGCCTCCCGCGCCTGGTCGTACACGGCGCGGACGTCGGCGTCGGTGGCCTGGGGGAGTGTCGCGATCGGCTGCCCGGTGAACGGGGCGAGCATGGTGACTGGTGCGGAGACAGTGGTGTTCTCGCCGCCCACGACCCGCCGCACGAGCCGTTCCGCCCTGGCCGTGGCCGGGGCGCCGGGGACGCCGCCGATGGTCGCCGGGCCTTCGGTGTGGTGGCCCGCGCTGGCCGGTGTCGTGCTCGTCATGCCGTCTCCGTTCCATGCCGCGCGTGGAGCCGGAAGGCGCCACGCAGAGCCCAGGTGTTACCGACGAGTACAGCATACTGCCGGTATGGAGACTGTCCACCGTCGATGTGAATAATCTTCACCTATTGCCGGGCTGGTGCGGATTCTCAGGGGACGGGCGCAGGATGTCCTGCTGCTGCAAGGCGGATCCCGCGGGCGGCGTCGGGGGCGACGGCGGCTCGTAGGCCTGCGGTTGTGGCTGATACTGCTGCTGTGGCACTCCGGGCGCGTAAGGCGCGTAGCCCGCCGGGTAAGGGGCCTGACGGGATGGCGCGGGTTCCCGGCGGTTGGCCACGATCGCCAGCCCGAGGGTGAGCAACGCCACGAGCCCGCCCGCGAGCAGGATCCAGAATCCGCCCCCGGTGCCGTAGCGCGAGACGAAGCGCCCGGTGTCCTGGCCGAAGCTCAGGCTCGCCGAGATGTCCATGCCGAACATCCAGACGCCGATCGCGGTCCCCGCCCCGCCGGCGACCAGCAGCGTCCGCGACGTCGTGGCGGCGAGCGACCCTGAACTCCGCCGATACGACGCGAAGCCCACCGCGGCCCCGGCGAACAGGGTCAGCGCGGCGGCGGACAGCGGGATGCCGTAGCGGGCGACGTGGGTCTTGTCGTAGAACTCCTTCTCCTCCGCCGACGGTTCGATGTCGAAACTCCGCGTCCAGCCGGTCTCGGCGAATTTCGACACGGTCTTGCCATCGGAGACCTGTTCGTACGTCGACTGGGGAAGAAAGGTCGCGATGAGCACCAGCAGTCCGGCGAAAACCCCCATCATCGCGGCGAACAACCGGGGAAGGCGCAGGTCGGACGGCGGCCGCGGCGCCGCGGCCGGAGGTGGGGCGGGTTGTGATGCACCGAACGGGCCAGTCGGCTGGTACGGCTGCTGCTGCGGCGCGTTCATGGTCGGCTCCTCCGCCGGTTCTGTTGTCCAGCAAGGAATTCCACCACGGATCGGGCTCGGAGATAAGTGTCACCTGTGCGCTGGTCGGCGGCTCTCGCGCGTGCTAGGCGCGGAGATTGTCGATGACGAATTCCGTCACCTTCTTCGCCGCGCCGCAAGAGTCGTACTGCCACGGGCCCGCCTCGGCCCGTTCGTCGATGTTGGTGCCGACGTACATCAAGGTCTCCTCGTCCAGTCCGAGTGCCAGCCGGCAGGCGAGTGGTCCCTTGTCTTGGCGGCCCGTGATGTTCTCCTCGGCCCAGACCACCACCACCGGATAGCTTTTGATCATCAGTTCCTCCCATCGGTTGCCGGTGTCCTTGCCGCTCGCGTGGTCGGCGTAGAGGGTGTCGAGGGTTTCCCTCAGTGGGCTCAGCCACGAGGTCTGCACCCGGACGATCGGCCCGAAGGCGAGGACGCAGCGGGCTTCACCGCCGGTGTCGCGGACCCCGTCGGTGAAGCCGATGCTTTCGACCTGCTCCACCGTGATCGCGCTACAGGGGTCGGCGATGAATCTGGCGCCGTCGAGTGGAACGGGGATGGGCGGCGCCGCAGCGGGCGAACCCGGCGGCGGACCGGTCGCCGTCCCGCCGCATCCGGCGACGAGCAGTGTCAGGAGGACGATCGCCAGGCGCCTCATGCCGGATCCGCTTCGGGTTTGATCCGCCAGCGCCGGGGATCGGCGACCACCACCGCGCTCGTGCCGACGGACGGGATCTTGGGAAAGGTCTCCTTGATGACCTGGAGCTGGAACCCGGCGCCGATCAGCGTCGTCATGTCGGTGAGCAGCTGGGTGAGGCTCGCGTTGCAGTCCCGCCATAAAGTGGTGAACGCCGAGTTGATGCCGTCGATCAGGTCCTGCACCGCGAGCGGGGTCAGCGGCGGGAACGCCGCAGACCCGAGTACCACGCCGAACTTCCCGCCGAGCTGGGCGAGCGTCGAGGCGCAGTTGCCCAGCAGTTCGAGCAGGTTCTTGTAGGTGTTGATGACGGTGGTCGCGAGATTCGCCACGACCGTCGTCAGGTTCCCCAAGGACGTCTGTCCCGCGTCGAGGGCTTTCGTCGTTTCGGCGGCGTAGGCGTCGAACTGGTCGAAGCCATCACCTTGCCAGGCGGGGCGCAACTCCAGCTTCGTCTTCGTGACGAGTTCGGACGCCGACTTGAGCTTGCTCTGCGAGGCGAACCTGTCCGCCAGCTCCAGCGACCTTCGCAGGTCGCCGACCAGGAACTTCTTGAGGTTGTCCAGGAGTTCGACGATGCCGTCCGCGCCGATCAGGTCGGCGTAGAAACGGACCTCCTGGTCGGCCTTGCCGGGGTACTGGAGCCCGGACGCGTTCCGGCCGGTCATCGGGTCCCTCCTTCGAGCCTCTTCATCTCGTCGTAGGCCTGCCGGTCGAGTCGCTCGTAGTGCTCGGCGGCGCGGTGAAGCGCCGCGCTCAGTTCGCCCAGTTCGGCGGAGTTGGCCACGGAGATCTCCCGGACCTGGTCGACGGCCCGGTTGTAGGCGTCGACGGTGCCCGCGCCCCGTACGCCCCGCATCAGCTCGGCGAGAGTGCCCGGCAACCCCAGGTCGTTCCGCCCGAGCCGGACGTCGGCGAGGTCGGTGAGCGCGAAGCCGCGGACGAGATCCGCCGCCTGGTCGATGGTGTCCGCCGCGGCGCGGAGTTTCTCCGGGTAGACGTGAAAACCCTGTCCAGGGCCGGGATCGAAGGGATGCGGATGACTCACGCGATCCCTCCTTCCCGCTCGGCCCGTTGGATGCCCGCGAGCAGCTTCCGGGACAGGCTCGCGGCGGAGTAGGACTTCACCACCGAGGGGTTCAAGGACACGTCCACAAGTTCGCCCGTCCCGGTGGTCGTGAACGTCCCGATCTCGCCGGGGAGCCGCCATGTCCGCTGCGCCCGCGCCGCGGCCGAAGAGGCTTCTTTCGCGCTCTCGACCTTGGCGTCTATTTCTTTCGCGAGGTGATAAAGATCGTCTTCGTGATTCATCGGAGACCGCCGTCCAGGAAGTCGATTTCCTCGATACTCACCTCGTCGGGCTCCGGCGATCTTCGGTGCCGGTGATCCGTTTCGCCGAACATCGCCCGCATTTTGACCAGGCTCACTTCCGCCGCCGCTTTCCTGGCCGCGTGCACGGCCTCCACGACGGCGGGCCCGGCCAGTTGCGGATGCGGGATGCCGGTCGCGTGATCCGCGAGCAACAGGCCGATCAGCCTGCCCTGACCGGTGACGACGGCGAAGGCCAGCCCGTCGTGCGATCGGCCCGGGTACCTGTTCCGCCCGAGTTCCGCGTCGAGTTCCTCGGCACGGAGTCTGAGCTCGTCCGCCTTCCAGGACACGTCGGTGTCGCCTCCCCTGCGTAACCACCCGAATATCCAGCGTAGTAAACGCGGGTAGGGCTTGTCTTCTTTCTCACGCTTTCGTAAGCGTGGCCCCCAGGCTTTTGGGAATTCGCAATTCTGGTGGCTACGGAGTGGTGTCCTCGTACAACATCACCGCGACGCGCTTCCATTCGTCGAGCAACTGCCGCCGCCGCTTCGGATCGCCGCCGAGTTCGGCGTCCAGTGCCAGGCCCCGGGTGAGGTTCACGGTCAGCCAGAAGAGGATTTCCGCGCGTTCCTTCGGCAGGTCCCCGGCGATCGCGGTGATGTGCTCCAGCGTCGAGCGGCCCAGTGCCCGGTCGACCGGGCGGATCGCCTCGCGGAGTTCGGGATCGGTCCGCGCCGCCACCCACAGTTCGGTGGCGGCCGTGGACAGCGTGCCCGAGTAGCCCTCCCACAGCAGGTCGATCGCCGCCGCGACGCCCGAGGCGCCACCGGGCAGCGTGGAGATCGACGCGGCGAGCTGTCCGCGCTGCCGCTCCGTCAGATGCTCGACGGCGGCCGCCATGAGCTCGGCCTTCGCGGAGAAGTGGTGCTGCACGGCGCCCTTCGAGACCCCGGCGCGAGCGCAGATCTCCTGGACCGAGGTGCGCGCGTATCCGAGGTCGACCAGGCACTCGATGGTCGCGTCGAGCAGGGCGGTGCGGGTTTGCTCGCGCCGTTCGGCCTGCGTCCGGTGGGTCCTGCCCAGTGCGGTCACCGAACCCCCTTTACGTGCAGCTCGGTACGGATGTACATTCCGGTTGGAACTTACATCCTAAGCGTCATGTTTTCCAGGTCCTGATCAGGAGGCGTTGGCCGTGCCCTTGCAGATCCAGAAGAGTTCGTGGAGCACGACGGAGCTCGAAGACCTCCGGGACCTCGCCCGGACGTTCTGCCAGAAGGAACTCGCGCCGAACCAGGAGCGCTGGGCGGCCGACAAGAAGGTCGACCGCGAGCTGTGGACGAAGGCGGGCGAGGTCGGCCTGCTGGCGTTGTCCATCCCGGAGGAGTACGGCGGTGGCGGCGGCACTTTCGCCCACGAGGCCGTGCTCTACGAAGAGCAGGCCCGGTCCGGTGACAGTGCGTGGGGCGTCACCGTCCACAATGGAATTGTGGCGCACTATCTGCTGGAGTACGCCACCGAGGAGAAGAAGCGGGAGTGGCTGCCGAAATTCGCCTCCGGTGAAATGGTCGGCGCGGTCGCGATGACCGAGCCCGGCACGGGTTCGGACCTGCAGAGCATCAAGACCCGCGCGGTCCGCGACGGCGACCACTACGTCATCAACGGCGCGAAGACGTTCATCACCAACGGTTTCCACGCCGACCTCGTCGTCGTCGCGGTGAAGACCGACCCGGACGCGGGCGCGCAGGGCGTCTCCCTGATCGCCGTCGAGACCGACACCCCGGGCTTCAGCCGCGGCCGCGTCCTCGACAAGATCGGCCTCAAGGGCCAGGACACCGCCGAGCTGAACTTCGACGACGTCCGCGTGCCCGCCGCGAACCTCCTCGGTGACCAAGAGGGCCTCGGCTTCATCCAGCTCATGCAGCAGCTGCCGCAGGAACGGCTGATCATCGCCGTCACCGCGGTCGCCGGGATGGAGGCCGCGATCGACCAGACCATCGCCTACACCAAGGACCGCCAGGCGTTCGGCCGTCCGATCTACAACTTCCAGAACACGAAGTTCAAACTCGCCGAGGCCGCGACCGAGGCCGCGGTGTCGCGCGCGTATCTCGACCAGTGCATCGAGCGGCACCTGCGCAAGGAACTCGACGTGCAGGGCGCGGCGATGGCGAAGCTGTGGACCACCGAACGGGTCAACAAGGTCGTCGACGACTGCCTGCAACTGTTCGGCGGCTACGGCTACATGACCGAGTACCCGATCGCGCGCGCGTGGGCCGACATCCGGATTTCCCGTATCTTCGGCGGCACCAGCGAGATCATGAAGGAAATCATCTCCCGCACGCTCTGAAAACCGTTGCCGTACATGGAAAGGACGTGGCGATGAAGGCTGGGCCACTGAGCGGCCTCAAGGTCGTCGAACTGGCCGGGCTCGCCCCGGCGCCGTTCGCCTGCACGATCCTCGCCGATCTCGGCGCGGAGGTCGTCCGGATCGACCGGGCGACACCGGGCGACGACGTCATCGCGTTCCCGAACGACCCGCTCGCCCGCGGCAGGCGATCGATCGGGATCAACACCAAGACCCCCGAAGGGGTCGAGCTGGTGCTGAAACTCGCCGACGACGCCGACGTGCTCATCGAGGGTTTCCGGCCAGGGGTGGCCGAGCGGATGGGCATCGGGCCGGAGCAGGTCCACGCCCGCAATCCGCGGCTGGTCTACGGGCGGATGACCGGCTGGGGCCAGGACGGCCCGCTGGCCACCGTCGCCGGGCACGACATCAACTACATCGGCATCGCCGGCGCGCTCGAACCCATCGGGCACGCGGGTCAGCGGCCGGTGGTGCCGCTCAACCTCATCGGTGACTTCGGCGGCGGTGGCCTCCTGCTCGCGATGGGCGTGCTGGCGGCGTTGTTCGAACGCCAGTCGTCCGGCAAGGGCCAGGTGGTCGACGCGTCCATGGTGGACGGTGCGGCGCTGCTGACCACCAGCCTGCACGGCCTGCTGAACACCGGGCTGTGGCCGGGCGGGCGCGGCGAGAACATGCTCGACGGCGGCGCGCCGTTCTACGACACCTACGAGACCGCCGACGGCAAGTACGTCGCCATCGGCGCGATCGAGATGCGGTTCTGGGGCGACCTGGTGAAGGTGCTCGGCCTCGATCCCCAGGAGACCCCGGTCCACGTCGACAAGAACGAATGGCCGAAGCTGCGCAAGATCGTCGCCGAGGCCGTCGCGAAGCACACCCGCGACGAACTCGTCGCGAAAGCCGAAGGCACCGACGCGTGCCTGACGCCCGTGCTCGCGCCGGGGGAAGCACCGTCGCATCCGCACAACGTCGCTCGCGGGACGTTCGTCGACATCGGTGGCGTGGTGCAGCCCGCGCCCGCGCCGAGGTTCGACCGCACCCCGGCGGAGACGCCGGAACCGCCGCGACCCAAGGGCGGTGACACCGCCGACGTCCTCGCCGAACTCGGGGTGGACGCCGCCGGGATCGAGCGGCTCAAGGCCGCGGGCACCATCGTTTAAGGACTTTCCGGGCCGGGGTCCAGATCGGACCGCAGCATCGAATAGAGGATGTGGTCGCGCCAGGCCCCGTCCCGGAATCCGTAGCCGCGCAGCACGCCCTCCCTGGTGAAGCCCGCCTTCGTCAGGGAGCGCTGCTCCGCGACGTTGCCCGCCTCCGTCGACGCCTCGACGCGGTTCATCTGCGTGTGCGCGAAGAGATAACGGACCAGCTGCCGCTGCGCCTCGGTCCCGTGGCCGTGGCCGCGTGCCTCGGGGATCAGCACGAGGCCGGCGTTCCAGCAGTACGACGTCGACCCGGACCTGGTCTTGTGCCAGGACACGAAGCCGAGCCGCCGCCCGTCTAGCATGATCATCAGTATCCCGTTGTCCGCCGCGAGCATGCCGGTCTCGGCCCAGCGGCGGCGCAGGAAGTGCGGGTCGTGCCAGCCGTGCCATTCGAACGTGCCCGCCGCCTGTGGGTCGTTCGTCAGCGCTTCGAGCATCGGCAGGTCGTTTTCGTACACCGGTCTGAGCGAGACTCCGGTTTCGTCCATCCGCTGAGGCTAGGACCGAGGGCCGCCGAACCATCGTGACGCCCCGGGTACGTCTTGCGCCTGGTGTCCCGCGCCGGAGGTTTGTGCGTCCAGCAGGAGCCCGGTTCAAACCCCGCACTCGCGTGATCAGAGCCGTATCTCGCGTGTTTGGAGACCGCACACGCGAGTTACGTTTCCAAGCACGCGAGTGACGTGTCCAAGCACGTGAGTTCGGCGAACGGGGAGGCCCGCCACTCACGACAGTGCACCGGCCGCTCAGGGCCGGTTGTTCCCGAAACTGCCGTGCCGCCCCGCGCCGCCACTGAGGTCCATCGCCCTGGAGTGCCCGATCAGCCGGGGGAGGCGCACCGTGCCGCCGTCGATCAGCGGCACGCCCCAGCGACGGCAGAACACCCCGAACACGGCTGTGCTGTCGGCGACCCGCAGATCGCACCACAGGGCCAGCTCCAGGCCGCCCGCGACGGCGTGCCCGCGAACCGCGGCGATCACCGGCTTCGACAACACCATCCGCGTGGGTCCCATCGGCCCGTCGCCCGCCGGCCCGAGCGAGTTGCCGCGGTCGGTGCCGACGGCCTTCAGATCGGCTCCTGCGCAGAAGGCGTCACCCGAACCGGTGAGGACGGCGACCGCGGTCTCCTCGTCGCTGTCGAAGGCGCGGAACGCGTCCGCCAGCGCGGCCGCGGTCGGGCCGTCCACCGCGTTCCGGGCTTCGGGCCGGTTCAGCGTGATCGTCGTCACCGGTCCGTCCCGGTGGACGAGAACGTTTTCGCTCATCGATCGCTCCCTGAGACGAATCCGGGTGGGCAGAGTGGGCAGCGGGGCCCGGATCTCCTTAAAGTGGTGACAAAGTCCGCAGTGCGCGCGGAGTCATCGTCTGGACACTACGGTGTGATGGGATGGAGCCATGTCGCCCGGCTTGAAGAAATTCGTTGTGATCGCCGTCGTCGCGCTCGTGCTCTTCTTTTTGATCAGCAGGCCGACCCAATCCGCCGACGCCGTCCACACCGCGCTCGGCTGGCTCCGGTCCGGTGCCGAAGCCATCGTGACGTTCGTCCGGAGCCTCTTCTCCTGACCGGTCGTGCCCTTTCCCGGTGTCCTCGGTGACGCCGGTGATCACCGTGCGCATCCACCAGCGGTTATCACTCAGAGTCACCCGTCTCAGATTTCGGTCGGGTGACTCGACCATCCGGGTGGATTGCCCCCGGAAACCCGCTGGTCGACGAATTCGTGCCCGGGAAGCTCTGGCGGAAGAGACCTCCGCGCCCCTACGGTGCTCACATTGCGTGATCGGTTGGCCCTCCAGGCGCCGGAGCCGGCCTCCTGGGCGAGGAGTTTCCGCAGGTGCGAGCCCCAGAGCAGCGGGAACTTCCAGCCGGGCAAGTAAGTCAGGACTTGTCAGTCGGGGAATCATGAGGAGGCAGGGATGACCGGAGATCCCGGAGTCGATGCGTTGATCCGGCAGTGGGCCGCCGAGCGCGAGCAAACCCCCGAGGAGCAGGAGGCCGACCGGATCGCGTCGGCGTGGCTGGCCGACGTGCCCCGCCAAGCTCCCGGTATCCCCGGCCAGCGGCAGCAGTCCGGCCAGGCGCGGTGGGCGCCGGTCGAGGCCACCGACCCCGGCTACCTCGACGCGATGCGCAGCCGTCTTCCCGGCGTGCCGCAGGACCTGCTCGTCGCCGCCGCTGGCTGGTGGCAGATGGTCGGCGGCGTCACCGAGGCCGAAGCCTGGTGGGACGCCGGCATCAGCCCGCTCGACCAGCGCGCCCTCGACTACCGCGCGGCCGGGCTCGCCCCGTCCGACCTGAGCCGCCGTCTCGGCCCCATGACCGTTTTGCAGCACCTTCGCCGCGGCAGCGCTCCGGCCTGGTGCGTGGCGCGACTGGCGAGGCAGCAGAAGTCCGCCTGACGAGAACTTCTCGCACGCCCGGGTGAACCGGCGTGGCAGGGGCGATCTCGGCAACCGCGTAACGCTAACCTGCGCGGGCTCGTTGTTGGAGCATCGGTCGTGATCGCCGCCCACGCTGGAGGACTCGCTTCGTGCGCACCACCCCGGAAAACGACGAGTTCGTCGCCGACCAGGCCACGCCCGCGCCGCCACGCCGCGGGGTGGGCGCCGCCGTCCTCGGCAGGCTGGTGATCGTGCTGGCCGTGCTCGGCCTCGCCGGGGGAGGGATCTGGCTGGTGACCAAGGCGTCCGCCCCGGTCGCGAGCCCGACGACGATGGAGATCCCCGCTTTGCAGGTCAAGGCGGCGGACGTCAAACCGGGGACGGTCGTCCCGGTCAACGCCACCCCCGCCGGCGGCGCGGCCCAGCAGACCCTCCCGCAGCAGGCGCAGCCGAAACCGGGCAAGGACCCGCTGGCCGCCTGGACCGACCGGGCGGCGCGGGCCACCGGCATCCCGGCCAGGGCGCTGCTCGCCTACGGCAACGCCGAGCTGGCGATGCGCCAGCTGCAGCCGAACTGCAAGATCTCGTGGGCCACCCTGGCGGGCATCGGCCGGATCGAGTCGAATCATGGCCAGTACGGCGGTGCCGTCCTCGGCCAGGACGGACGGCCCTCGAAGCCGATCATCGGCGTCCCGCTCGACGGGTCGCCCGGCGTCAAGGCGATCGGCGACACCGACGGCGGCCAGTTCGACGGCGACGCGGCCGTCGACCGCGCTGTCGGCCCGATGCAGTTCATCCCCAGCACCTGGCGCCGGTACGCCGCCGACGGCAACCGCGACGGCGCCGGCGACCCGCAGCAGATCGACGACGCGACCCTGGCGGCGGCGCGCTACCTGTGCGTGAACAACCGGGACATGTCGGCGGCCTCGGGCTGGTGGGCCGGGATCCTGTCGTACAACAACTCGACGGAGTACGCGCGGAAGGTCTTCGGGCTGGCGGACGATTACGCGAAGGCCGTTCAGACCGCGAAGTGACCGCTCATGACATCTCCGGAGCGGCCGGGACCAAGGTCCCGAGCGGCCCGGTCGCCGAACTTTCGCCGCGCGGCCAGTGCTAGCGTCGACGCGTGCCCGCATCGCCTGTCACCCTGCGCCGCCTCGGCATCGCCGGCGTCTGCCTGGTGAGCCTGGCGCTGTGCTGCGGGCTCGCCTGGTGGCAGTGGGAGCGCTTCTCCTCGGCGAGCGGGACCTTCCAGAACCTCGGTTACGTCCTCCAGTGGCCACTGTTCGGGCTGTTCCCCGCGTTCATGTTCTGGCGGATCCGCAAGCTCCGCCGTCAGGCCGCGGAAGCCGACACCCCGGAGCGGACGGCCGGGACCGTCGTCCCCGAAGTGCCCGCGCCCCGGCGGAGGCGTGTTCCGGAGCCCGCGCCGTCCGCTCCCGAAGACGACGAGCTCGCCGCGTACAACAAGTACCTGCGCGAACTCAACGCCCGCGACAAGTAGTCCCCAGAGAGGTTCGAGACCCTATGACCACCCGAACTGACGACGCCGCCCCGGCCCGCCCGGTCTCGCTGGGCGGGCCGCTGATCCGCTTCCGCGTCGCGGCGTACGCCACCGGTGTCGCCCTGCTCGGGCTGGTCGTCGAGATGCTGCTGCAGTACGTCTTCCGCGTGGAACTTCCCCAGTTCGTGAAGATGATCCCCATGGTCCACGGCGGGCTCTACCTGATCTACCTGCTGCTTTCGGTCGACCTCGCGATCAAGGCCCGCTGGTCGATGAAGGGCACCCTCCTCGTGCTGATCGCCGGCTGCGTCCCGTTCTTCTCCTTCGTGATGGAGCGCAAGGTCACGCACAAGGTCCAGGCGGGCGTCAAGCTCTAAGCCCGGCGCCGGAAGGTCAGCGCCACCAGGAAGGACAACGCCGTCACCGCGGCGGCGGTGGCGAAGGCCGAGGTCATCCCGTCGACGGTGGTCTGCGCCGGGTCCCCGGACGGGGTCCGCGTCACCGCGCCGAACACCGTGATCAGGATCGCGAGCCCCAGCGTCGCGCCTGTCTGCTGCAAAGTCTGCAAGACCCCGCCTGCCGCGCCCGCGTCTTCGGCGGGCACCGTCGCCATGATGATCACGCTC
Organism: Amycolatopsis coloradensis; assembly: GCF_001953865.1. GTDB lineage: Bacteria > Actinomycetota > Actinomycetes > Mycobacteriales > Pseudonocardiaceae > Amycolatopsis > Amycolatopsis coloradensis. The sequence goes on along the minus strand of NZ_MQUQ01000001.1, from coordinate 48,271 downwards.
AGCGGGGAGAACGCCAGCCCCGCGCCGACACCCATCAGCACCATCGGCCCGAGCAGGTGCGAGAAGTACTCGCTTTCGGTGGTGAGCGTGGTCAGCCAGGCGACCCCGCCGGTCATCAACGCCGTGCCGGTCAGCGCGAGCGGCTTCGGGCCGAACCGGGGAAGCAGCCGCGGGATCAGCCTGCTGAGCCCGAACATGCACAGGGCCATCGGCAGGAACGCGAAGCCGGTCTCCAGCGCGGCGAACCCCGCGATGTCCTGCAAGAACTGGGTCAGGAAGAAGAACATCGACATCATGGCCATCGGCCCGAGGAAGAAGTTGACGTAGGCCGCGGCGCGGTTGCGTTCGGCGAACAGCCGCAAGGGGATCAGCGGCCGGCTCACCCGCGTCTCGATCGTGAGGAACGCGGCCAGCAGGGCCAGCCCGGCCGCGAGGCTGCCAAGGGTGACGGTGTCGCCCCAGCCGTCCGACGCGGCGTGGGTGAACGCGAACACGAGCGAGCCGACGCCGAAGGTGCCGGTGAACGCGCCGGGGAGGTCCAGCCGTGCGCGCTGTCGAGGGGGATCGGCTACGTATCGCGAGGTCAGCAGGACGATCGCGAGCCCGAACGGGACGTTGATGTACAGCGCCGCCCGCCACGAGATCCATTCGGTCAGCAGCCCGCCGAGCAGCAGGCCGATCGCGAAACCGCCGCTGGACATCGCCGAGAACAGCGCCAGCGCGCGCACCCTGGCCTTGGCCTCGGTGAACGTGCTGGTGATCAGCGCCAAGGTGCTCGGCCCGGCCATCGCGGCGCCGACACCTTGGGCGATCCGGGCCGCGATCAGCATCTCCGCCGAACCGGCGAGGCCGCCGAGCAGGGACGCGGCGGTGAACACGGCGGTGCCCACGACGAACATCCGGCGGCGGCCGAACAGGTCGCCCGCCCGTCCGCCGAGCAGCAGCAAACCGCCGAAGACGAGGCTGTAGGCGGTCATCACCCAGGACAGCCCGGTGTCGGTGAAGCCCAGTTCGGACTGGATGCGGGGGAGCGCGACGTTCATCACCGTCGCGTCGAGGATGAGCATGAGCTGGCAGGTCAGCACGATCGGCAGGACCAGCCGGTGTGGGGATGGTGGGGCCTGGGCCGTCTCCGGCCTAGGCTCGGCACGCAGGGTTCGCTCTGTCAAGGAATACTCCGAAGACGTAACGAGATGAAGCGGAGAGACTCTCCACTTGAGGTCGTGAGCGATGATATGGAGAGTGTCTCCGCTTACGCAAGTGGATTCGGAGAACCTCTCCGTTTTCGTCGCCCGAGGAGGTGCAGATGGTCACGGCCGATCCGGCCCGCCCCATGCGCGCGGACGCCCGGCGCAACTACGAGCGCATCGTGGCCGTGGCGAAGGTGGCGTTCACCGCCGACGGCGTGGACGTGCCCGCCGACGACATCGCCAAACGCGCGGGCGTCGGCGCCGGCACGCTGTACCGGCACTTCCCGACGCGCGACAAGCTCATCGAGGCGGTCTACCGCGACGAGATCGACGGGCTGGCGCAGCGGGCCTTCGACCTGCTCGAAAAACTACCGCCGGGAAAGGCGCTCGAGACGTGGCTGGCGACGCACGTCATCTACGTGGTCGAGAAACACGGGCTGGCGATGACGCTGAAGGCGTCGGTCGACGCCGGATCCGAGGTCTTCGGCTGGTGCCAGGCGCGGCTGCGGACCGCTGCCGACGCGATCGTGAAGGCGGCTCAGGAGGAGGGTGTGATCCGGACCGACGTCACCGGGGTCGACATCCTGCGGCTGGGCCACGGGGTGGGGTCGGCCGCGAGCAAGGCGTCGCCCGAGGACACCGAGCGGCTGCTCGCGATCGTGCTGGACGGTCTCCGGGTGCGATGACCTTCGGCTTCACGCGGCATCGTTGTGACTGGTGAGGCTGCTGAGACTCAAGGTGGCGATCACGGCCTGCGGTTCGATCGCACGTTCTGACGAAGGCCGGTCGGCGTGCTGGACGGCCTCCGAGTGTCTCCATGGCATGGGTGGCGGGGGTCAGGAGCCGATCCCGGTGAGGGACCGCACCTCCATCTCGGCGTGTTTGACCGGGTCCGCCTTCGAGCGGCCGACGAAGGTGCCGACGATGCCGCACAGGAACGAGAACGGGATCGACACCAGCCCCGGGTTCTTCAGCGGGAACCAGTGGAAGTCGACGCTCTTGATGATCGAGTCCGCGGCCCCGGACATCACCGGCGAGAAGAACACGAGCACCAGGCTCGCGATCAGTCCGCCGTAGATGCCCCACAGCGTGCCGGTGGTGTTGAACCGCTTCCAGAACAGCGAGTACAGCAGCGTCGAAAGGTTCGCCGACGCCGCGACCGCGAACGCCAGTGCCACCAGGAACGCGATGTTCTGCCCGTTCGCCAGGATGCCGCCGACGATCGCGAACGCCCCGACGGCGACCGCGGTCAACCGGGCGACCCGGACCTCGGCGGCCGGTTCCGCCTTGCCGCGTTGAAAGATGTTGGCGTAGACGTCGTGGGCGAAGGAGGCCGAAGCGGTGATCGTCAGCCCGGCGACGACGGCGAGAATGGTCGCGAAGGCCACCGCCGAGACGATGCCGAGCAGGACGGTGCCGCCGATGTTCAGCGCGAGCAGCGGCGCGGCGGAATTCTCCCCGCCCGGCGCGTTCTTGATCGCCTCCGGACCGACGAGAGCGGCCGCGCCGAAGCCGATGACCAGGGTGCAGAGATAGAAGACGGTCATGCACGCGGTCGCCCACACCACCGAGCGCCGCGCCTCGCGCGAGTTCGGCACCGTGTAGAAGCGCATCAGCACGTGCGGGAGCGCGGCGGCGCCGAGGACCAGCGCCAGCGCCAGCGAGACGAAGTCGAGTTTCGTGATCTCGCTCTTGCCGTACGAGCCGCCCGGCTGGAGCAGCTCGTCGCCGAGCGGGCTCTTGTCAGCGGCGGCGGCCAGCAGGTTCGAGAAGCTGAAGCCGAACTTGCCGAACAGGAACACCGTGATCAGCGCCCCGGTCAGCAGCAGGATGGTCGCCTTGATGATCTGCACCCACGTGGTGCCCTTCATCCCGCCGACCAGCACGTACAGCACCATGACGATGCCGACGACGCCGATCACCAGTGCCTGGCCGATGCCGCCGTGGATGTCCAGCAGCAGCGCCACCAGGCCGCCGGCGCCCGCCATCTGCGCGAGCATGTAGAAGAAGGAGATCACCAGGGTCGACGTCGCGGCCGCGGCGCGGACCGGCCGCTGCTTCATCCGGAAGCTCAGCACGTCGCCCATGGTGAAGCGGCCGGTGTTGCGCAGCAATTCCGCGATCAGCAGCAGGTCGACCAACCAGGCGACGAGGAAGCCGATGGAGTACAGGAAGCCGTCGTAGCCGTGGATCGCGATCGCACCGGCGATGCCGAGGAACGACGCCGCCGAGAGGAAGTCACCCGAAAGTGCGATGCCGTTCTGCCGCCCGGTGAAGGCGCTGCCCGCCGCGTAGTAGTCCGAAGTGGAGGAATTCCGCGTACTGGCGCGGTACACCACGTACAGGGTGATCGCGACGAACAGCGCGAACACCGCGATGTTCAGGACCGGGTCGTTGTCGGGGATGCTCATCGCTCACCCGCCCCGACCGAGGCCCGCAACCGCTCGACCTTGGGGTCGAGCCGCTTGTTGGCGAAGCGCAGGTAGGCGATCGTGATCAGGACCGTGCTGGCGAACTGGCCGAGGCCGAGCAGGATGCCGACGTTGACCTCGCCGATCACCTTCCGGCTCATGAAGTCGTGGGCGTAGGCCGCCAGCAGCACGAACGTCATGTACCAGGTGAAGAACAGCAGGCTCATCGGGAACACGAACCGCCGGAACGTCCTGCGCAGCGCGACGAACTCCTTGCCGTGCTGGATCCGGTCGAAGTCCGGGCCGGTACCGCGCGGCGGCGGGGCAGCGGTCGGGCGCTCGCGGACGAACAACACGGGCATCTGCCCGGTGTCCTCGAGGGCGTTGCTCGCCGCGTAGGGGCGCGCGACGTCGGGCATGGGGTTCCTCCGGGGGCTTGCTGGCATCCGGGCGCGGTGCGGAGCGCACATACTAACTGCGGCTTCGGGCGCTCTGAATAGGCGACCCCGTATCCACGAACGCACGGCCCGGTATTCGCATTCCCATCGGAATAGTGCGCCGGGAATTCGTTTCGGTCGAAATGATCCGACTTTCTCACTCGTAATAGTGAGGCGGATTGTCACCGGCGGTCGTCGCCCGAACGGCCCACTGCGGCAAACGGTGGGGAGTGACCACGCTGTGTCCCTCGTTTTGGTGACAGATCGTAGTTCCGCTTCCGGGCCGCGACAAGCTTCGATACTGTGCCCGCCATCGCGGACCGGGGAAGATCCCCTGGTTCGTTGGTCATCTCGAAAGAAATCACCACGTCGAGCGACAAAGAGCCGACCAGCGTGGCAAGGCCACAACATCGGGCACACATTTGGGCTTGACCCACCCGTTGGGGGCACGGAAAGTAGTTCGACCGGGCGGCGCGGCTACCCTGCGTAGGCTGATTGGGTGACACAGGCATCCTGTGCATCGGCGCAACTTGTAACCGGAATTACCCCGTTTGTGACGCGGAGACGGTTTTCGGGCCTCGTACCTCGTTCGGATACACACTTTTCCCAGGTCAGCACCCGTGTGCTGAACGGAATTGACGGCATCCGGATTGGTGTACGATTCTTTGGCCCGGCTGACCCGCAGTGATCGATTGGCAAAGAAAAGTTGATCTCGACGACCATGCACTTCGCAGGTTGCGACCTGCACGTGCAGGTGCAAGACCTCCCGAAGCGGACCGGTGTTCCTGGGGACACCCGGATCGCCGGACGGGGTCCCTCGTGTCGCGATCGATCACGTGGTCAGGCCGGGGCCGAGTTCCCCGCAGGTGAGCACCTCGCGGGAACGGACGCCTCAGACCGTGCCAGGACGCCGGACAGGGAGTCACCTACGTGACCGTTGCAGGAGAAGGCCAAGTGCCTGTCGGGGAGCTGCTGGGACGCACTCCCCGGCCATCGCGGTGGGCCACCGGCTGGCGCACGCTGGTGCGCTGGCGGGACTGGAGCCTGCCGGTGAAGCTGTCGGCCGTGACACTGGTGCCGATCCTCATCGCGCTCGCACTGGGTATCGCCACCATCGCGGGCCAGGTCGGCCGGTCCGACGGTTACCAGCGACTGGACCGTCTCGTCGCGCTGAGCGGGCAGATCCGCACGCTCGCCGACGGGCTCGGACGGGAACGCACCCAGTCCGCCGCCGGGCTGACCGCCGGCACCGTCGGCGGCACCCTCGAACTCGGCTCCGCCCGCTCCGACGTCGACACCGCCATCCCTCTTTATGTGGCCGCCGCTTCCCGGGCCGTCGAGAACGAGCCGTCGCTTCGCCAGGCGCGTGACGCCGCCGCCGTCCAGCTGGACAGGCTGGCCGACATCCGGCAGCGGGCCTCCGCCGGACAGCTCGACCCCGTCCAGGCGATCGGCGAGTACACCGACGTCACCACCGCGCTGCTCGCCGTCGACACCGCGTTGTCCGCGGGCGCCAGCCAAGACGTCCTCGGCGGCACGCCCGCGGCGTTGCACGACCTCGTCGTGATGAAGGAACAGCTCTCGCTGAGCCAGGCGCTGGTCTCCTTCGGCATCGCCCGCTCGAGCCTCGCGCCGAGCGAACTCGACCAGTTGCGCACCGCCGAACTCCGGCTGTCCGACCGCTTCACCGACTTCCGTGCCGCCGCTTCGGAACAGCAGCGCCAGGAGTACGCCGCCGCCGTCACCGACGACGCGGTGGAGACGCGCGACAGACTCGCGAAGACCGCCCTCGGCGAGCAGGGCACCCCGTCCGCACAGGCGTTCCGCACGTTGTCCGCGCAGGGCTGGAACGACGCGTCGAACGCGGTGCTGACCAAGACGGGCGAGGTCGCCACCAAGTTCGGCGCGCAGGCGAGTTCGGTGTCGGCCGAACTGGTCGACGACGCCAGCAGCGGCGCGGGCCTGCTCGCGGTCCTGCTGTTCGGCGCGATGGTGCTCACCGTCGCGGTCGTCTTCCTCATCACCCGCCAGCTACTGCGTTCACTGAAGGTGCTGCGCGCCAGCGCCCTCGACGTCGCCGAGACGCAACTGCCCGACGCGGTCCGCAACATCCAGGAGGGCCGCTCGCAGGGCACCGACGTGCGGCCGGTGCCGGTCGGCGGCGACGACGAGATCGGCGAGGTCGCCAGGGCCTTCGACAAGGTGCACCACCAGGCGCTGCGCCTGGCCACCGAGCAGGCCTCGATGCGGACCGGCTACAGCAACGTGTTCGTCAACCTCTCCCGCCGCAGCCAGAGTCTCGTGCAGCGGCAGTTGCAGCTGATCGAGCGGCTGGAGCGCGACGAGGAGGACGCCGACCAGCTCGCCACCCTGTTCCAGCTGGACCACCTCGCCACCCGCATGCGCCGCAACAACGAGAACCTGATGGTCCTCTCCGGCGCCGAGCCGGGCAGGCGGTCCGGCCAGCCGGTCTCCGCCACCGACGTGGTGCGCGCGGCGGTGTCCGAGATCGAGCAGTACCAGCGGGTCACCGTGCAGAACCCGCCACCGGTCCGGCTGGTCGGGTACGCGGCCAACGACCTGATGCGCCTGATCGCCGAGCTGCTGGACAACGCCACCGCGTTCTCCGCGCCGGAGACCCAGGTGACCGTCGCGACCAGGCTCGTCGAAGACGGCTCGTTCGGCATCGACATCCTCGACAAGGGCATCGGGATGAACGAGGCCGAGGTCGCCGAGGCCAACGCCCGGCTCACCGAGGCCCCCAACGTCGACCTCACCACCTCACGCCGGATGGGCCTGTTCGTGGTCGGACGGCTGGCCAGCAGGCACCGCATCGGTGTCTCACTGCACGGCGGCAAGGACATCGTCGGCGTGCGGGCCACCGTCTCGGTCCCGGCCGACCTCGTGATGGCCCCGCCGGGAGGAGACCCCGGCCCCGCCACGGGCCCGATCACGCAGCGCCTCGCGCCGCTGCCGCCGCAGCAGCCGGGTGGCCTGCCCCGCCGCCGGCGTCCCGTGAACGGGTCGCGGCCGAGCGTGCCCTCACAGGGCGGTGAACGGTGGCCGTCGGCGACCGATCTGGCGGGCCACACCGAACCCGGGCTGAACGGGCACACCCACACCCAGGACCCGCGGCCGCCGTCGGATCTGGAGATCTCGGGAACGGCGCTGTTCAGCCCGATCCCCGAGGACCGGGCGACACCCCCGCCCGCCCAGCCGGCCCAGCCGCCGTCGACTCCGCAGCCCCGCTCGCCGGAGCCCGGCGCCGAACCCGAGCCGGTCGCCAAGGAGGCGCCGAAGCTCGCCGAATCCACGTCGTCTTCGGTGGAAGGCGAGCTGCCCAGTGGCAAGGAACTGTTCGAAGCCAAGAACAGCACCACACTGAGCGAGTGGTGGAACCAGGCGACCACGCCACCCCCGGTGCCGACGCCGCCCACCGCGTCGGAGACGACACCGATCTTCGACGAGATGCTCTCGGCGTGGTTCCGTTCGCCCGCCCCCGCTCCCGAAAAGCCCGCGGTCGAGAAGCCGGGGAAGAAGGCGCCCGAAGAGAAGAAGGCCGCCGAACCCGAGTCCCCCGCGGAGGCCGGGGTCACCGCCGAGCAGGAGGCCCGCAACTGGGACTTCGCCAGTGACAAGGCCTTCCGCACGGTCCAGGAGGTTTCCCAGACCGCCCCGTCGACGTTCACCCAGGCCGGGTTGCCGCGCCGCCGCAAGGGCGAGCAGCTCCTGCCGGGCAGCGCGGCGTCGTCGGTTCCGGTCGCCCAGCCCGCCGCCAAATCGGATCTGCCGGTCCGCGATCCGGCGAACGTGCGCGGCAGGCTGAGCAGCTTCCAGCAGGGTGTCAAACGAGGCCGCAAGGAGATGGCGGACAAGGCGGCGCCGGCCGCTCCCGCCACCCAGCCGCAAGCGACCCCCGAGCCTCCGAAGGCACCGGAGCCCCCGGAAGCACCGGAGACGGCCGCGCGTCCGATGGCGCCGCCCGCCGCGCTGCCGAGCCGGAAGCCCGAGAAGAAACCGCAGGCAGCGCGACCGGAATCGGAACCGGTCTCGGCCGTCGAGGAGACCGACGCGTGGAACTTCGGCTCCGACGAAGGCTGGAAGGCCGCCCAAGCGGTGTCCCAGTCCACGCCCCCGAAGATGACTTCGGCAGGATTACCCCGGCGCCGTCGCGGGGAGCAACTGCTCCCGGGCAGCGCGGGACCGCCCACCGCGGCGGTCACCCCCCGACCACAGCGGGACGCGCATGACGTGCGCGGCCGCCTGAGCAGTTTCCAGCAGGGCATCCAGCGCGGACGGCACCACACAGCCCAGGCGACCGAAGCCAACCACGAAACCCTGGAGGGTGAATGACCTCGCCGAACCCGGCCCAGCCCCAGCAGAACCAGTTCGGGTGGCTGGTGAATGACTTCGCCGAGCGAGTGCCCGGAGTGGCGCACGCCGTGGTCGTGTCGGCGGACGGCCTCCTGCTCACCGCCTCCAGCAGGCTCCCGCTGGACCGGGCCGACCAGCTGGCCGCCGTCGCGTCCGGTCTGGTGAGCCTGACCCAGGGGGCCGCGCGGTGCTTCGAAGCGGGCGCGGTCAACGAGACCGTCGTCGAAATGGAACTCGGCATCATGGTGCTGATGTCCATCAGCGACGGCTCCTGCCTGGCCATCCTCGCCGCCCCGAACTGCGACATCGGGCAGGTCGCCTACGAGATGACGATGCTCGTCGACCGCGTCGGCCAGATCCTCACGCCGGAACTCCGCGCACAATTGCAGGGCGCCGGTGGGTCGCTGATCGGCGAACCGGTGGGATGATGTCTCGATGAGCACCGGGTCCGGATCCTTCGGCGAACCGCCGGGAACGGGTGAACACCAGCCCTCGCGCGCGCGGGCTGCCGATACTGCCGGTTCACGGGACGACGGCACCTTCGCCGACGTCCTGAACGGCTTCACCCTGGATTCGGGCCGTGGTCGTCGGAAGCGCAAGAAGAGCAAGCAGTCCGAAGATGCCCCTGTTCCCCAGGCGGGCGGTGCACACGCCGCCGGGGAAACGGCAGTCCCGCAGCCGACCGATCAAGGAGACCGCGTGACCTCACTTGCTTCTCCACCCGACAGCGGCGCAGGTGCCGTCGGGCCGAGACCAGGTGGTCTTTTCGACCCGGGCCCGCCCAGCGGCGAGTTCATCATGCCCGCCGTCTTCGAGCAGGCGCCGTCGCCGCTCGAAGAGACGGCGATCGTCCGTCCCTATGCCCTCACCGGTGGCCGGACCAAGGCGAACTACGCTCTTGAGCTGGAGACGCTCATCTCCACCAAGGACCATGTCGCCGCGGGTAGCCTCCCCGCGGTGGCCGCGGAGCAGATCGAGTGTATTTCGATCATCGAGGAGTGCCGGACCCCGCGTTCGGTCGCCGAGATCGCGGCGACCCTGCGTGTACCGCTGGGTGTGGCACGCGTGCTGATCAGCGACGCGGCGGACGCGGGACTGGTCAGCGTGCACAAGACGATTTCGGGCAATGACGGCGCCGAGGCACATCTGGTGTTGATGGAAAGGGTTTTGAGTGGACTCCGTCGGCTTTAAGGCACCGCGGGACACCGCGCCCCCGACCATGACATCCGCGAAGATCGTCGTGGCGGGCGGCTTCGGTGCGGGCAAGACGACCTTCGTCGGTTCGGTGTCGGAGATCGTCCCGCTCACCACCGAGGCGATGATGACGGACGCCAGTCGGGGGATCGACAACCTCGACCAGACGCCCAACAAATCGACCACCACGGTCGCGATGGACTTCGGCCGGGTCTCCCTCGACGCGGACCTGATCCTCTACCTGTTCGGCACGCCGGGGCAGCAGCGGTTCTGGTTCATGTGGGACGACCTCGTCCGCGGCGCGATCGGCGCCGTGGTGCTGGCCGACACACGACGGCTGGCCGATTCGTTCGCGCCGATCGACTTCTTCGAGGACCGGGGCCTGCCCTACATCGTCGGGGTCAACACCTTCGACGGCATCCTCGAGCACGACATCAACGACGTGCGTGAAGCGCTGTCGATCGACCCCAACATCCCGATCGTCCGCTGTGACGCCCGGGAACGGGAGTCGACGAAGCAGACGCTGATCACGCTGGTCGAATACGCGATGCGGCAGTGGATCGCGTTGCGCGCGAGCAACTCCAGGTGAACCTGGCGGCGGCAGCGTAGGGGCTGCCGCCCCGGTTTCACCTCGCTTCGTAGGTCAGCAGTACCGCGCGCCCGTCCATCGTCCGGGTGCCGGTGAGCCGCAGGTTCGTGCGCACTCCGCCCGCGAACACCTGCTTTCCGCCGCCGAGCACCACCGGGTGCACGACGAGATGGACCTCGTCGATCAGGCCGCGGTCCGACATCGCGGTGGCCAGTTCGGCCCCTCCCATGAGCAGCAGGTCCTTGCCGGGCCTGCTTTTGAGTTCGGCGACCCGCTCGGTGAGGTCGCCGCCGACCACTTCGGTGTTCCAGTCGGCCTTTTCCAGTGTCCGGGAGAAGACGATCTTCGGCGTCTCGCGCCAGATCGGGGCGTACTTGACGTCGTGCGGGTGGTCCGAGATCTCTTCGGCCCGCGGCCAGAACGACGACATCATGTCCCACACCCGCCGCCCGTAGACGAGGGTGTCGGCGCGGTCGGTCAGTTCCTGGGAGTGGGCGGACAGTTCCGGGCCCATCGTGGCCCAGTCGAACTCGCCCTTCGGGCCTTCGACGCGGCCGTCGAGTGAGGTGTGGACGGCGTAGACGAGCTTGCGCATGGCTGGATCCCTCCGGTGTGGCGCCCGCCTTCCGGGCGCCGGTCACCTGGGAGTCGGAGCGGTCGCGGGGTTCTCGACATGCCCCGACCGCGACTGGATGAGTGATTCCGTGAAGTGGGTGTGACCGGTGAGGTATCGGGTGGTGGTCGGGGCTCAGGTTGGTCGAGACAGACACGCTGCGGACTGAGGCCGCTGCGGTAGCGGGCAGTCCGGTTAGTGAAGGACTTCGCGAGCGAACGATCAAGCCTCGCTACCTCACGTGATCTTCACGGAATCACGCAACTAGAGGACTAATCGCGATCAGCCTGGCTCAGTACTCGTCGTGCCGTTTCCACCAGTGGCCCGGTCCGTCCGTTCCCCGGCCGGACTCCTCCCACGCCTCTTGCCGCCCGAGCGGCGTCAGGTCCAAGTAACGCAGCGTTCCCACCAGCTGATCGCCGCCGCGACCGGTGGTGAAGTACGTCCGGAACACCTCGTCGCCCTTGCGCAGGAAGACGCTGATGCCGAATCCGCCGTCGATGCCGCAGTCCGCGGTGAAATCGCTGTCCGCTGCCGAGACCCACGGGACGGTCCAGCCCATTCGTTCCTTGTACCGCTCGATCTCGGGCAGTGTCGCCGGCGCGACCACGTACAGCGTGGTGTCGCGGGCGTGCAGATGGGCGAGGTGGCCGATGTTGTCCACGATCATCGAGCAGCCAGGGCAACCCGCCTTCTGGCCGGGGTCGAGCATGAAGTGATAGACGATCAGCTGCCGCCGTCCCTCGAACAGGTCCAGCAGGGTCACCCGGCCCTGGGGTCCGTCGAATTCGTACTTGCCGTCGTAGCGGACCATCGGCAGCCGCCTGCGTTCGGCGGCGACCGCGTCCGCGGCGCGGGTGAGGTCCTTTTCCTTGGCCAGCAACGCGTCCCGCGCGACCTGCCACTTGTCCTGCGAGACGATTTCCGGCAATGCCATGGTCTCACTCATCTTGATCACCTTTCTGAAGCTCGGCCAGGTGGGCCTCCAGCCGGTCGAAGCTGCCTTCCCAGAAACGCCGGTAGCGCTCGACCCAGTCGGCGACCTCGCCGAGCGGGGCGGCCTCCAGCCGGCAGGGCCGCCATTGCGCCGTCCGGCTCCGGCTGATCAACCCCGCGCGCTCGAGGACCTTCAGATGCTTGGAAACGGCCTGAAGACTGACTGGAAAGGGCTCGGCCAGTTCGTTGACGCTGGCCTCGCCGGTGGAGAGCCGGGCGAGGATCGCCCGCCGGGTGGGGTCCGCCAAAGCGGCGAACGTGGCGCTGAGCTGATCAGTGGTCATTGCTGCTCAATCGATCGGTTGTTTAACCTTTAGGTTGAATATACTGGTGTGCGTCGCTCTGTCAAGGGCGAGTGAGAGCGCCGTCACGCGAGTGGACGGGTGTAAAACAGTAGGAAGTCCTAGTATTTTGGAGAGATGACCAGCGACCTGCACCGGCCCGTGAACCCTGTTCGCTTCGTGACGGCGTCGAGCCTCTTCGACGGGCATGACGCGTCCATCAACATCATGCGGCGCATCCTGCAGTCGCAGGGCGCGGAGGTCGTGCACCTCGGGCACAACCGGTCGGTCGACGAGGTCGCCACCGCGGCCATCGCCGAGGACGTCCAGGGGGTGGCCATCAGTGCCTACCAGGGCGGGCACGTCGAGTACTTCAGTTATCTGGTCGAGCTGCTGAACGAGCGCGGCGCGGGGCATATCAAGGTGTTCGGCGGCGGAGGCGGGGTCATCGTCCGCGAGGAGATCGACCTGCTGCACTCGCGGGGCGTCGCGCGCATCTTCTCGCCGGAGGACGGCTACGAGTTGGGCCTGCCAGGCATGATCAACCTGATGATCAAGGCCTGCGACACGGATCTGTCCGCGCAGTCGCCAGGGTCGCTGGACAAACTGCTTTCGGGTGACATCCCCGCGCTGTCGCGGGTCATCACCCAGCTCCAGCGCGAATCGCTGTCGCAGGAGTGGCTCGACAGGATCGCCGAAGCCGCCAAGGCGCGGACGACGCCGGTCCTCGGCATCACCGGAACGGGTGGTTCCGGCAAGTCGTCGCTCACCGACGAGCTGATCCGCCGGTTCCGGCTCGACCAGGAGGACAAGCTCCGCATCGCCGTGCTGGCCGTTGACCCGTCGCGCCGCAAGGGCGGCGGTGCGCTGCTCGGCGACCGGATCCGGATGAACTGTCTCGACGGCAGCCCCGTCTACTTCCGTTCGCTGGCCACGCGGACCACCAGCGGTGAGATCCCCACCGGGCTTTCGGAGTCCATCCTCGCCTGCAAGGCCGCCGGGTTCGACCTGGTGATCGTCGAGACGCCGGGTATCGGCCAGGGCGACGCCGGCATCGTCGACTACGTGGACCAGTCGCTGTACGTCATGACGCCGGAGTTCGGCGCGGCGTCGCAGCTGGAGAAGATCGACATGCTCGACTTCGCCGACGCGGTGGCGATCAACAAGTTCGAGCGCCGCGGCGCCGAGGACGCCCGCCGTGACGTCGCGCGCCAGCTCGTCCGCAACCGTGAGGCGTTCAGTTCCTCGCCCGACGACATGCCGGTCTACGGCACCAGCGCCGCGAAGTTCAACGACGACGGCGTCACCGCGCTGTACCAGCACCTGCGCGACACTCTCGCCGAACGCGGCCTGACCGTCTCGCCCGGCGTGCTCCCGAAGGTCGCGGGCAAGGTGTCCACCGACGCCAGCACGATCATCCCGGCCAACCGGACGCGCTATCTCGCGGAGATCTCCGACACCGTCCGCGGCTATCACACCAAGACCGAGCAGCAGGTCGCCGCGCTGCGCAAGCGCGAACACCTCGCCGTCGCCAAGGAAGCGCTGGCCGCCGTCGACGCGAACACCGACGCGCTCGACGGGCTGCTCGCCGCTGCCGAGTCCGATGTGGACGGTGAGTCGACCGATCTGCTGGCACGTTTCCAAGAACTCGCCGAGTCCTACCGTGCGGACGAGCTGGTCGTGAAGATCCGTGACAAGGAACTGCACACCCAGCTCTGGCGCGAGACGTTGTCCGGCAACCGGATCCCGCGGGTGGCGCTGCCGCGCTACACCGAGTCCGGCGAACTGCTGTCGTTCCTGCGCCGCGAGCACCTGCCCGGATACTTCCCTTACACCGCGGGCGTTTTCCCGTTCAAGCGCGAGGGGGAGGACCCGGCGCGGATGTTCGCCGGTGAGGGCGACCCGTTCCGCACCAACAAGCGGTTCAAGCTGCTCTCAGCCGACTCCGACGCGAAGCGCCTTTCGACTGCCTTCGACTCCGTGACGCTCTACGGGCACGACCCGCACACCCGCCCCGACATCTACGGCAAGGTCGGCACGTCCGGCGTATCCATCGCGACGCTCGAAGACATGGAGGTGCTCTACGACGGCTTCGACCTGACGTCGCCGAGCACGTCGGTGTCGATGACGATCAACGGGCCGGCGCCGACGATCCTCGCGTTCTTCCTCAACACCGCGATCGACCAGCGCGTGGCGGCGTTCAAGGCCGAGCACGACCGCGAGCCGTCCGAAGCCGAGGCCGCCGAACTGCGCGAATGGGCGCTGCGCAACGTCCGCGGCACCGTGCAGGCGGACATCCTCAAGGAGGACCAGGGGCAGAACACCTGCATCTTCTCCACCGAGTTCAGCCTGCGGATGATGGCCGACATCCAGGAATGGTTCATCGAGCACGGCGTCCGGAACTTCTACTCGGTGTCGATCTCCGGCTATCACATCGCCGAGGCCGGGGCGAACCCGATCTCGCAACTGGCGTTCACCCTGTCGAACGGGTTCACCTACGTCGAGAGCTATCTCGCGCGCGGGATGAGCATCGACGACTTCGCGCCGAACCTTTCGTTCTTCTTCTCCAACGGCATGGACGCCGAGTACTCGGTGCTGGGCCGGGTCGCGCGCCGGATCTGGGCGGTCGCGATGCGGGAGCGCTACGGCGCCAACGAGCGCTCGCAGAAACTCAAGTACCACGTGCAGACCTCCGGGCGTTCGCTGCACGCGCAGGAGATGAGCTTCAACGACATCCGCACCACCCTGCAGGCGCTGTGCGCGCTGTACGACAACGCGAACTCCTTGCACACCAATGCTTTCGACGAGGCGATCACCACGCCGTCGGAGAGTTCGGTGCGGCGCGCGATGGCCATCCAGATGATCATCAACAAGGAATGGGGCCTGTCGAAGAACGAGAACCCGTTGCAGGGCTCGTTCATCATCGACGAGCTGACCGACCTGGTCGAAGAGGCCGTCCTGCTGGAGTTCGACCGGATCTCCGAACGCGGCGGCGTGCTCGGTGCGATGGAGACCGGCTACCAGCGCGGCAAGATCCAGGACGAGTCGATCCTCTACGAGCGCCAGAAGCACGACGGCACGCTGCCGATCATCGGCGTCAACACCTTCCGCAACCCGAACGCCGGCGAGGACGACGTCGAGGTCGAACTCGCGCGGGCGACCGAGGACGAGAAGGTCTCGCAGTTGCACCGGCTGGAGGACTTCCAGCATCGGCACCACGCCGAGGCGCAGGTCGCGCTCAAGACGCTTCGTGAGGCGGCGACCCGCGGCGGCAACCTGTTCGGCGTGCTGATGGACGCGGCGCGGGTGTGCTCGCTCGGCCAGATCACCGAGGCGTTCTTCGAGGTGGGCGGACAGTACCGGCGCAACGTCTAGCGCCGCGGGAATATCGCGGGGCGTGTTCGGGTAGTTGCAGAACATGGAGATCGGAATCGCCACCTTCATCACCGATGAAGGCATCAGGCCGGACGTCCTCGCCGCCGCCGTCGAAGAGCGCGGGTTCAGCTCGCTCCACATCACGGAGCATTCGCACATCCCGGTCAGCCGGGAGACGCCGTACCCGGGCGGTGGCGACCTGCCGCGCGTGTACTACCGGACTTTGGACCCGTTCGTCGCGCTGACGGCGGCGGCCGGGGCCACCTCAAAGGTGAAACTGGGCACGGGTGTCACGTTGGTGCAGCAGCGCGACGTCATCCACACGGCGAAAGAGGTCGCTTCGCTGGACCTGGTTTCGCGAGGCCGGTTCCTCTTCGGCGTCGGCGTCGGGTGGAACCGGGAGGAAATGCGCAATCACGGCACGGATCCGCGGACGCGGGGCGCGCTCGTGGACGAGCAACTCGCCGCGCTGAAGGAGATCTGGACCAAGGACGAGGCCGAGTTCCACGGCGAGTACGTCGATTTCGACCCCATCTTCGCGTGGCCGAAGCCGGTGCAGAAGCCGCATCCGCCGATCTACATCGGCGGGGCGGGGGAGAAGGCGATGGAGCGGATCGCCAAGTACGGCGACGGCTGGCTGCCACACGCCCACACACCGCCGGAGGAGCTTCGCCGGGTGCGTCAGTGGCTGGCCGACCAGGGCCGGAGCGACATCAAGTTCTCCGCGTTCGGTGCCACCCCGGAGGAGGACGCGCTGAGCAAGCTGGTCGAAGGCGGCGTCGACGAGGCCACGCTCTTCCTGCCGACCGAGCCCGAAGCGGCGACACTGGAGCTACTCGACCAGTACGCGAAGGTCGCCGAGAGCTTTCGGAAGGGGCAACAGGCGTGACTGAGGTTCAAATCGGCTTGGCCGCGGCACTCGAGCAGTTCTCGCCGCGCGAGTCGATCCGGCTGGCGGCGCTGGCCGAACAGCATGGATTCTCCGGCCAGATGGCCGCCGACCACTTCCAGCCGTGGGTCCCTCAACAGGGTGAAGCGTCCTTCGTGTGGAGCGTGCTCGCCTCGTTGGCGGAGAACACCACCGGCGACCTCGGACCAGGCGTGACCTGCCCGTCGTTCCGGCTGCACCCGTCGATGGTCGCGCAGGCCGCGGCGACGCTGGAGGCGACCTACCCCGGCCGGACCTGGCTCGGCATCGGCTCCGGCGAGGCGCTCAACGAGCACATCATCGGCGGCTACTGGCCCGAAGCGCCCGAGCGGGTACGGCGGATGTTCGAGGCGCTCGAGGTCATCCGGAAGCTGTTCACCGGCAAGGACGTCAAGCACAGCGGCGAGTTCTTCAAACTGCACACCACCCGGCTGTGGACGCTGCCGGACGAGCCGCCGCCGATCTACATCGCGTCGGCGGGCCCGTACACCTCGCGCAAGACCGGTGAACTCGCCGACGGGCTGATCACGCCGGGCGCGTCGATCGAGAAGCTGGCGGGGATCCTCGACAACTTCGGCACCGGCGCGCGCAAGGCGGGCAAAGACCCGGACACGATGCCGAAGCTGCTGCAGGTGCACCTGTCGTGGGCCGAGGACGACGAGACGGCGTGGGCCAACGCGATGGACCAGTGGCCCAACGGTGGCATGAAGTTCCCGAAGGCCGACATCCGCTCGCCGTTCGACTTCGCGCAGATGGCGAAACTGGTGCGGCGTGAGGACTTCGAGGGCCGCATGGTCGTCTCGTCCGATCCGGACGTGCACCGCGCGGCGCTGCAGAAGTACGTCGACGCCGGCTTCAACCGGATCTACGTCCACAACGTGGGGCGGAACCAAGACGAGTTCATCGAGACCTTCGGGCGGGACGTGCTTCCGAAGCTGACCGCCTAAATCTCGCTACTGCTATGAACGGCCCGTTACTTGCAAATTTTGCAAGTAACGGGCCGTTCATAGCACGGGGTCAGGCGTTCTTGTCCAGCAGCAGGCGCACCGACAGCTCCAGCCGGTTCGCGACGTCGGCCGCGGAAGCGCGCCGGGTCACCCAGGCGACCAGGTTCGCCATCCAGACGTCGGCGATGACGTGGAAGATGTCGCGATCGACCTCGGTCGGGTCCTCGATACCCATCGCCTTGGCGAACATGTTCTCCATCAGCCGCCCGACCTGCTCGACCTCGGCGGCCGCGGTGGTGTCGGCGAACATGAACGCGCGGACCATGGCCTCGGTGAGGTGCGGATCGCGCTGCATCAGCCGGGTGTTGCGGCCAAGGACGAACATCAGCCGCTCGCTCGCGGTGTCGCCGGGGATGGCGGAGCGTTCGAGTTTCTCTTGCGCGCGCTCGAATTCCCTGGCAAGCCCGGAGACGAGCAGGTGGATCTTCGAGGGGAAATAGCGGTACAGCGTGCCGAGCGCGACGTCCGCCTTTTCGGCGACCGCGCGCATCTGGACCGCGTCGTACCCGCCCTTCGCGGCGAGACTGAGGGTCGCGTCGATGATGCGGCGCCGCCGGTCGCGTTGTGCGGCGGAGCCCAGTTCGTCGCCGCCCAGCGCGGAGAGACCGTTGCCGCTACGCGCCTTCGCGCTCGTGGGTGCCTTGGCCTTCCCTGGCATCGCCACGTCCCCCTTCATCGAACCGATCTTCGGAACTTGTTCCACTTTCCCCGCGTAGCGTACCTAAGCGGACGAACTGTTCAAGACGTGACCCACTGGGCAAGAAACTGTAACACGTTCTACACTCGCTAGTAGGTCTGGCGAGGAGGTCCCACCCGTGTCGATCGCGCTCACCGAGGAACAGGCGGCGCTGGCCGCGTCGATCCGGGCCTGGGCGGCGTCCGCCCGGCCCGTCGACGCCGTCCGAAGTGGCCGGATCACCGAGCCGCCGCCAGGACTGGCGGAACTCGGCTTGTTCGGCGTCGCGATTCCCGAAGACGTCGGCGGCGCGGGCGGCACGCTCGCCGATCTGGCCGCCGGGCTCGCCGAAGCCGCCGAAGCACTCGTACCCGGTCCTGTCCTCGGGACTGCGTTGGGCGGCGCGCTGCTCGCGACGGTTCCGCAGGCCGCCAAAGAGATCCTGCCCGGCCTCGCGGACGGGACCGAACGGCTGGCGGTGGTGCTCGGCCCCGGATTCGCCGTCTCGGGTTCGGTCGTCGACGGCGAGTCGGGGCCGGCACTCGACGTGCATCCGTCGGCGTGGTTGCTGGTCTCCACCGGTGACGTCTCCGCCCTCATCCCACCAGGGACGTCCGGAGTGGACATCGAGCAGTGTGACCCGTTCGACGTCTCTCGCCTGGTCGGCCGCGTCCGATGCGCCGGTGTGACACCCGAAGCGGTTTTCGCGTCGCTGCCCGTGGACGACTACGCCGCCACGCTGGGTGCCGCCGAAGCCGCCGGTATCGCACGATGGTGTCTCCGGACCGCCGTCGAGTACGCGAAAGTGCGAGAGCAGTTCGGCCGTCCCATCGGGTCTTTCCAGGCGGTCAAGCATCTTTGCGCGGAAATGCTCTGCCGGGCCGAAGCCACCGACGCCCTGGCGTGGGACGCGGCGAGGGCGGCAGACGACCCCGCGCAGCGCACTTTGGCGGCCGCGACGGCGGCGGCCTACGCCCTCGACGCGGCCGTGGCCAACGCGAAGGACTGCATTCAGGTCCTCGGCGGCATCGGCTTCACCTGGGAGCATGACGCGCACTTCTATCTGCGTCGCGCCGTCGCCCTGCGTCAGTGGCTCGGCGGTTCCGCCCGCTGGCGCCGTCGTGCCGCCGAACTCGCGCTCCGCGGTGACCGGCGGACGTTGAGTGTCGAGGTCGGCGAAGACGCCGAACTCCGTGACCTGGTAGGAGAAATCGCCACCCTGCCCGAGCAGGGACGACGTGTCGCACTGGCCGATTCGGGTCTGCTGGCACCGCATTGGCCCGCGCCGTACGGCCGGGGCGCCACCGCCGCCGAACAGTTGCGGATCGACGCCGCCCTCGCCGATGCCGGTGTCCGCCGTCCCGACATGGTGATCGGTTCCTGGGCGATCCCGACACTGCTCGAACACGGTTCGCAGGAGCAGCGGGACCGCTTCGCCGCGCCCACCTTGCGCGGCGAGATCACTTGGTGCCAGCTGTTCAGCGAACCCGAAGCCGGCTCCGACCTCGCGTCGCTCCGCACGACGGCCCGCCGAGTCGACGGCGGCTGGCTGCTGAACGGCCAGAAGGTGTGGACGTCGCTCGCGCGTGAAGCCGATTGGGCGATCTGCCTGGCGCGCACCGACCAGGACGCGCCGAAACACAAGGGCATCACGTACTTCCTCGTCGACATGACCACCGGCGGGATCAGCACCCGCCCGCTGCGCGAGATCACCGGCGACGCCGTCTTCAACGAAGTCTTCCTCGATGACGTCTTCGTGCCGGACGACAGGGTGGTCGGCGAGGTGAACGGCGGCTGGCGGCTCGCGCGGACGACGCTGGCCAACGAACGCGTCGCGCTCGGCAGCGGATCCGCGGTGGGGGAGGGCGTCGAGCACCTGCTCGCCACTCTCGACGGTGACGCCGACTCGGAGAAGCTGGGCGCGCTGATCGCCGACGGCAGCGCGTGTTCGGTCCTGGACCTGCGGGCGACGCTGCGGCGGCTCGACGGCCAGGACCCGGGCGCCGAATCGAGCGTGCGCAAACTGCTGGGCGTCCGGCATCGGCAGGCGGTGGCGGAGTTCGCGCTGGAGGCGCTCGGTGGGAACGCCCTCGTCGCCGGTGACCCCGCGCAGCACGAGTTCCTGCTGACCCGCTGCCTCAGCATCGCGGGCGGCACGACACAGGTGCTGCTGTCGCTGACGGCCGAGCGGCTGCTGGGGCTGCCGCGGTCCTGAAAGTCCCTGTCACGGCTCTCTCGCGTGTTATGAAAGGTCCGTTCATAACAAGATCTGTTATGAACGGACCTTTCATAACACCCACCGCCCGCCGCCTGTCGGTCCCGTGCTCTAACGTGCCGGTCGTGGAGTTCGGCACAGAAACCCAAGCCACCTTCGTCCCCTCGGATCCCCCGCGGGACGGCGTACTGGCGCTCTGGGGAGACGGCATAGCGGGTGACACCCCGATCGAACTCGTGCTGCCGGTGGGAAAGGTCTTCCGGCGCACGAAGGTCGACGCGGCGCTCGTTCCCTTGTCACGCGCGATTCCGCGGCTGCTGACCGCCGAGGGCGACCTGAGCCCGGCCATCGCCGCGTGGTCGGCCGTCGCCGAGGCCGGGGTGAACCTCATCGCCCGCGGCAGGCTGCTGCCCGCGGCCTCACCCGGCGGGGTGGATTCGTGGCGGAT
This sequence comes from Amycolatopsis coloradensis, assembly GCF_001953865.1. GTDB lineage: Bacteria > Actinomycetota > Actinomycetes > Mycobacteriales > Pseudonocardiaceae > Amycolatopsis > Amycolatopsis coloradensis. Next base: position 27,537 of record NZ_MQUQ01000001.1, on the reverse strand, counting down.
CGGCCCGCTCGACGTCGCCGACGAGGAGCTGCTGCGCGGGCTCGCGGCCGCGCTGCCGCCCGAGGCGCACGCGCTGCCGTTGTCCGGGCTGAAACGGATTCGGTTGCATTCGCCGGAGTCGTTGATCCGCGCGCTCTGGGACGCGACGGCGGACGTGCTGGTCCGCACGCCCGCCGCGAGTGTCACGGCGGGCGGTCCGGCGTTCGCGGCGGCCGAGTCGACGCTGGTCGGGCCGGACGGCGCCGCGTGGCTCGCGGAGCTGAGCGCGCGGCAGGCGCAGGACGCGCATCTCGTCCTGCGCATGGAGGTGTCCGAACCCGAAGGTCCCGAAGAAGAGGCCACGTTCGCCGCGGTCCTCGCCGTGCGGAGCGCCGCCGACCCGAGCCTGATCGTCGAAGCGGCGACGTTGTGGGAAGCGCCCGAAGCGGTACTGGAGCGGATGGGCGAGCAGGTCGAGACGCAGTTGCTGCTCGGGCTGCGGCGAGGGGCCAGGGCGTGGTCGCCGCTCGGCCGCATGCTGCGGTCGGCCGCGCCGACCGAACTGGCGCTGGAGTACGACGAGGTCGTCGACCTGCTGAGCCACGGGGACGCGGCGCTGGGTGGCGCCGGTATCGAGGTGCAGTGGCCGAAGGACCTGTTTGCGAGCGAACTCAAGGCGAAGGCGAGCGCGACGCAGGCCCCCGGCAGTGTCACCGGGCCCGAGTTCACGCTCAAGAGCCTGTTGCAGTTCCGCTGGCGGCTGAGCGTCGGCGACGAGGAACTCACCGACGCCGAGGTCACCGCGCTCGCCGAGGCGAAACGGCCGCTGGTGCGGCTGCGGGGCAAGTGGGTCAAGGTCGACGCGCGCCTGATCGCGAAGGTGCGCGCTCACCGCGCGAAGAAACTGTCCGGGGCCGAAGCGCTGGCCGCGGCTCTCACCGGCGAACTGGAGCTGGACGGCGAGAAGGTCGAGTTCACCGCGCCGTCGGCGTTGACGGGGCTGCTCCAGCGGATCCGTGACAGCGCCGCGGAACCGATCGAGCAGCCCGCGGAACTGCGGGCCACTCTGCGGCCGTACCAGAAGGCGGGCCTGGCGTGGCTGGCGACGATGACCGGGCTAGGCCTCGGCGCCTGCCTGGCCGACGACATGGGACTCGGCAAGACGATCCAGCTCATCTCCCTGCACCTGCACCGCCGCCCGCTCGAGGAAGGTCCCACGCTCGTCCTGTGCCCGACGTCGTTGCTGGGCAACTGGGAACGCGAGTTCGCCCGGTTCGCGCCGGGCATCCCGGTGCGCCGGTTCCACGGCGGCGGGCGGCATCTCGACGAGGTCGCGCCGGACGAGGTCGTGCTCGCCACGTACGGCGTCCTCCGCCGGGATCGAGAGACCTTGTCCGAAGTGGACTGGGGGATGATCGCCGCCGACGAGGCGCAGCACGTCAAGAACCCGCTTTCGGTCACCGCCAAGGAACTGCGGAAGATCCCGGCGGCGGCGAAGGTCGCGCTGACCGGGACGCCGATGGAGAACCGGCTCACCGAGCTGTGGTCCATTGTGGACTGGACGACCCCAGGGCTGCTCGGCTCGCTCGACGGGTTCCGCCGCAAGGTCGCCCGCCCGATCGAACGGAACCGGGACACCGCCGCCACCGAACGGCTCGCCGCGACCGTGCGGCCGTTCTTGTTGCGCCGCAAGAAGACCGACCCGGACATCGCCCCCGAACTCCCGCGCAAGACCGAGACCGACCGGTTCGTCCCGCTCACCGCCGAGCAGACGACGCTGTACGAGGCCGTCGTCCGGGAGAACCTCGCGATGATCCGCGAACTCGACGGGATGGCGAGGGCCGGGCAGGTGCTCAAACTGCTCACCGAACTCAAACAGATCTGCAACCATCCGGCGCAGTACCTCAAGGAACCCGGCGTGCTGCACGGCCGGTCCGGCAAGCTCGCCGCCTTCGAGGAACTGCTCGACGTGGTCCTCGACGAGGGCGACAGCGTGCTCGTGTTCAGCCAGTACGTCCAGCTGTGCCGCCTGCTGGAGAAACGCCTTGCCGAACGCGGACTGCCGACGATGCTGCTGTCCGGGTCGAGCACGCCCAAAGCCCGCGAGGAGATGGTCGCCCGGTTCCAGGCGGGTGAGGTGCCGGTGTTCCTGCTGTCGCTCAAGGCGGGCGGTGTCGGGCTCAACCTGACCAAGGCCACCCACGTGATCCACTACGACCGCTGGTGGAACCCGGCGGTCGAGGACCAGGCCACCGACCGCGCGTACCGGATCGGGCAGGACAGGCCGGTCCAGGTGCACCGGCTGATCGCCGAAGGCACCCTGGAAGAGCGCATCGCCACGGTCCTGGAGACCAAACGCGGCCTTGCCGACGCGGTCATCGGCGCGGGCGAGAACTGGATCACCGAACTGTCCGACGACGAACTCGCCGACCTCGTCCGGCTCGGCGACACCTGATGCCCAGCGTGACCGGGCGGAAACGGCGCACCTTCGGCAACACGTGGTGGGGCGAGGCGTGGGTCGAGGCACTGGAAAAGCGCGCCAAGCTCGACCCGAACCGGCTGCCGCGCGGGCGGACGTACGCGCGCAAGGGCGTGGTCGGCGAGCTGGCGGTCGGCACGGGCGAGGTGACGGCCCGGGTGCAGGGCAGCCGTGCCGTGCCGTATCGGGTGACCATCCACATGCGGGCGTTCACCGAGGAGCAGTGGGAGAGCCTGCTCGGCATGGTCGGTTCACGGCTCGGGCACGTCGCCGCCCTCCTCGACGGCGAGCTGCCCGGCGAGCTGGCCGAGGACGCGCGGGCCGCCGGCGCGGACCTGCTCCCCGGCCCAGGCGATCTGCGCCCGAAGTGCTCCTGTCCCGACAGCGCGAACCCGTGCAAACACGTCGCCGCGGTGTACTACCTGGTCGCGGACGAGGTCGACGCCGATCCGTTCGTGCTGTTCCTGTTGCGCGGCAGGCCGAGGGAGGCCGTCCTCGCGGAACTACGGTCTCGCCGGGCGCCCGCGAGCGAGTCCGGCAAGCGGATGCGTGCCCCCGCCGCGCCCGGCGTCGACCCGAAACGCGCCTACACCCGGCGGATCGCGGCGCTGCCGCCGCGACTGGCGGTCCCGGGCACGGTCGGGCCACCCGCGGTCCTCGACCTCGATCCACCGCACCGCACGGGCTGGAGCAGTGACACGTTCGCCGAACTCGCCGCCGACGCCGCCGCGCGGGCCTGGGAACTGCTGGTCATGGGGCCCGGCCGCGAACCGGGGCTGTCGTTCGAGGAAGACCTCGCCCGCCGGGCGGCGATGGGCGATCCGGACCTGGTCACCGAACTCGCCGAGGCCGCTGGGGTGCCGGTGCGGGACCTCGCCGTCTGGGCCCAGGCCTGGGGTGAGGCGGGCCGGGGCGGGATGGCGGTGGTTCGGGAGGTGTGGCGGCCGGGGCAGGCGCCGCTCGCGCGGGCCAGGACGGACTTGGCCGAATCAGGGCTGCCGGGAGCGCCGAAGACCTGGCGTAACCGGATCACGCAGGGTGGCCTGCAACTGCGCTACGGCCGTGACGAACGCTGGTACCGCTTCGTGCGCGACGGCGAGGGCTGGCGGGTCGACGGCCCGCCGTCCACGCGGCCGACGGACGTGATCTACCCACCCTGACGTTGAGCAGCTGGACCGAGCCGGCGGTTTCGCGTGTCTGAACGGACGGCACGTGTGATCAGACGGACGACACACGTGATGGGAGGGCCGCAGCGTGTCGTCCATCTGATCACACGTGCCGTCCATCTGATCACGCGCAACCGCCGGACAGTAGGTGACTTTGAGGCAGGGGCACCTCACGAGGAGCCGGTGCGGTAACTCCATTCCAGGAACCGTTCCACCCCGCGGACCACGTGCGCGCTGCGGATCGACGGGAAGACGTCGAAGGCGTGCTGCGCGCCGGAGATCTCCGCGTAGGCGACCGCACGCTGGGATTTCTCCCGCAGGCGCCGCACGAATTCGCGGGCCTCGCCCACCGGCACCAGCGAGTCGTGGACGCCGTGGATGACGAAGAACGGCGGCGCGTCCTCGGTGATGCGGTCCAGTGGTGACGCCGCGATGTAGTCGTCGAGGAAGTTCACCGGGTCCTTGTCCGCCTCGAAGACGTGCCGGGCGATCAGCGTCTTCAGCCGGGTTTGGCTGGAGCGCCGTCCGCTGGTCGCGGCGAAGTCGTACACGCCGTAGTGCGGTGCGCACGCCTGGATGCTGGTGTCGGCCTCGGTGAACCCGGGCTGCAACGCCGGGTCGTTCGCGGTCAGCGCCAGCAGCGCCGCCAGATGCCCGCCCGCGGAACCCCCGGTCACCGCGACGAACGACGGGTCGCCGCCGTAGGACTCGGCGTGGTCCCGGATCCAGGCCAGCGCGCGTTTCGCCGCGATGATGTGCGCGGGCCACCGGGCGGCGGGGGAGAGCGGGTAGTTGATCGCGAAGCAGATCCAGCCGCGTTTGGCCATGTGCAGCACCAGCGGAAGGCCCTGCTGGTCCTTGTTGCCGATCACCCACGCGCCACCGTGCACCTGCACCAGGATCGGCGCGCCGGTGACCTTCTCGCGCGGCGCGTAGACGTCGAGCAGGAACCGCTTCCCGCCGGGGGCGTAGGCGATGTCGCGCGTCCGCCGGACCTCCGGGTCGCGCATGCGGAACGGCATGGCCAGCTGACCCCACGGGGTCGCGAGGTCGGTCGGGCTCGGCGGGTGCTCGAGTTCGTCGGCGTAGGCGTTGCCGATGCCTTCGGTGAGCGCGGTCTCGATCTCGTCACGCGCTCGCTGGGACTGGGCGATCAGCGTGCCGAGCCCGGCCGCCGACGCGGCCGCGAGGGCCAGACCGGTCTTGCTCGATCCGCCCCGGTGCCGGGCGACGTGCGCCGCCGCGTCGGCCGCGGTGAGGGCGAGCAGATGCGGGGCGAGTTCCCCGGTGAGCCAGCCCGCGAAGAACGCCGGAACCGCTGTCCGGGCGCCTCTCGGCGGCTTCAACGCGTTCGCGGTGAGCGCGAGCTGGAGTGCCTGGCGGAGGACGAAACTCGGCTGCATGGGCACCGATCCTACCGCCGGGTGACAGCCTAGAACCGGTTGCAGAGTTCGCCTAGGGTGACTCTTATGCAGAGATTGAGTGGTCTGGACGCGAGTTTCCTCTACTTGGAGACACCGACCCAGGTCCTGCACGTGTGCGGGCTGCTCACCCTCGACGGTTCGACCATGCCCGGCGGCTACGATTTCGAGCGCTTCAAAGAGAAACTGGCCGAGCGGGTGGCGCTGATCCCGGCATTCCGGCGCAAGCTGCACAATCCACTCTGGAATCCGACCCACCCCGTCTGGGTCGAGGACGAGGATTTCGACCTCGAAGCGCACGTTCACCGGATCGGCGTACCCGCGCCGGGGGACCGGCGGGAACTGGCCGAACTCTGTGCCCACCTCGCGGGACAACGGCTGGATCGCGCGCAGCCGTTGTGGCAGTTGCACGTCATCGAAGGCCTGGCGGACGGCGAGACCGCCGTCCTGCTCAAGATGCACCACGCCAGTGTGGACGGTGTGAGCGGCGCCAGCCTGATCACCTATCTCGCCGGCCTGGAACCGGACGCCCCGCCGCCGGAGATCGCGCGGGACGAACGCCGCAACGCGGGCGTACCGGGCAGGCGGGCGTTGCTCGGCGCCGGGCTGACGTCGTTCGTGAAAGGCCCGGTCGCGCTGGTGAAGCTGCTGCCGGACCTGCTCGAACTCGTCCCGAAATGGCTCGGGAAAGCCCTACAGGGCAAGGGGATGCCGGTTCCGTTCACCGCGCCGCGCACCTCGTTCAACGGGACGATCACCGCGCACCGCAGCGTCGCCTATGCCTCCCTCGGCCTCGACGAGGTCAAACAGGTGAAGAACACCTTCGGAGTGACCGTGAACGACGTCATCCTCGCCGTCGTTTCCGGGGCTCTGCGGCAGTTCCTGCGGGACCGGGGCGAGCTGCCGGACGATCCGCTGGTCGCGACCGTGCCGGTGTCGGTACACGAGCGGACCGAACGCGACCGAGGCAGCAACAAGGTCTCGGCGTTCTTCACGTCACTGCCCACCCATCTGGAGGATCCCGCCGCGCGCGTGTTCATGCTGGCGGAGTCGAACCGGCTGTCCAAGGACCACCACCACGACATCGACGCCGACATGCTCGGAGACTGGGCCCAGTTCTCGGCGGCGACCATGTTCGGCCTCGCGGTGCGCGCGTATTCGGCGCTGCGCCTTGCCGAACGGCATCCGGTGGTGCACAACCTGGTGGTGTCCACTGTGCCCGGTCCGCCGATGCCACTGTACCTGCTGGGCTGCGAGATCACCGGGCTCTACCCGCTCGGTCCGGTCTTCCACGGCGCCGGGCTCAACGTGACCGTGCTGTCCAACGCGGGCCGGGTCGACGTCGGCCTGCTCGGCGCCCGTGAACTCACCGGTGACCTGTGGCCGCTCGCCGACCACTTCCCGGACGCGCTCGCGGAACTGCTCGAAGCCGCGCGTGCACAGAGGTGACGCCGGCCGGCGGCGCGGGAACGAACCGGCTCGCCCGCAGGACACAGGCGGCGTGCCCGGCCGGGATCTCGTAGGACGCCGCCCCGGGGATCCGCGCGGCCAATGACCGCCGGTGCGCCGGGGCGGTGAACCGGTCCTTCACGGTCACCACGCCGCTCAGCGGGGTCCTGGTCAGGTGGCGCCGCCGTTTCTCGAGGGGGTTGCCGTCCGGCCGCCTTCCGGATAAGACTAGAACAGGTTTCAGTATTGTGCCCGTCCGGCCCGGTGAGGAGCCAGAGTGGACTTCCAGTTCGACGAGACGCAGACCGAGGTCACCGCGCTGACCGCGCGCGTGCTCGGCAAGGAGCGTGACCCCGCCGAAACGTGGCGCGCGCTCGCCGATTCCGGTCTGCTCGCGCTGGCGCTGCCCGCCGAACTCGGCGGTGACGGCCTCGGCGTGGCCGAAGTCGCGTTGGTCCTGACCGAACTCGGCCGCGTCGCCTCCCCGGTGCCCGCGCTGGCGTCGCTGGCCTTCGGCGTCCTGCCGGTGGGGGCGCTGGGCGCGCCGGATCAGCTGGCCGCGCTGCTGCCGCCGGTCGCCACGGGCGAATCGGTGCTCACGGCCGCGCTGCACGAACCTTCCGCACCGTTCACCACCCGGCCCGCGACCGTGGCCGAGTCGGCGGGGGACTGGCGGCTGAGCGGGGTCAAGGTCGGCGTGCCGTTCGCGGCGGAGGCGGCCCGGATCCTGACGCCCACCTCGCTGCCCGGCGGCACCGGCGTCTTCCTGGTCGACCCGCGGGCGGACGGCGTGACACTGACGCCGACGAGAACCTCTTCCGGCACCCCGGACTATACGATGACGCTGGACTCCGTGACCGTCACCGACGCCGATCTCCTCAATGGCCACGGTCCCGGCGCATCGATCGCCACCCTGCACCGGTTCGCGCTCGCGGGCACGGTGGCGTTCGGCGACGGGCTGCTCGCCGGCGCGCTGGCGCTGACCACCAAGCACGTCGGCGAACGCGAGCAGTTCGGGCGCCCGCTGGCGGCGTTCCAGGCGGTGGCACAGCAGATCGCGGACGTCTACGTGGCTTCGAGAACCGTCCAGCTGGCCGCGCGGTCGGCGGTCTGGCGGCTCGCGGCGGGGCTCGACGCCGAAGCGGAACTCGACATCGCGGCGTACTGGCTGGCGGAGGAGGCGCCCGAGGCGCTGGCCGTCTGCCATCACCTGCATGGCGGGGTCGGCGTGGACGAAACGTATCCACTGCACCGATTCTCGTCGGCGGTCAAGGATCTCGGACGGACGCTCGGCGGCGCCTCGCATCGGCTGGCCGGACTGGGCGAACTGGCGGTGGGGTGAACCGATGCTGATCGAACTGACCGCGGCGCAACGGCAACTGCGCTCGGAACTGCGAAAGTACTTCGCCGGACTGGTGAGTGCCGAGGAGCGGCGCGCGATGCTGCGCGAGCGGCACGGGCCGGTGTACCGCGAGATCGTGCGGCGGATGGGCCGCGACGGCTGGCTCGGCGTCGGCTGGCCGGAACAGTACGGCGGCCGGGGTTTCGGCGAGATCGAGCAGCACCTCTTCGTCGACGAGGCCGCCCGCGCCGACGTCCAGCTACCGTCGGTGACGTTGCAGACCGTCGGGCCGACCTTGCAGGCTTTCGGCACCGAGGCGCAGAAAGCCTTGTTCCTGCCCAAAATCCTCGCGGGCGAGGTGCATTTCGCCATCGGGTACACCGAGCCGGACGCGGGCACCGACCTCGCGTCGCTGCGGACGACGGCCGTGCGTGAGGGCGACGAATACGTCGTCAACGGCCAGAAGACCTTCACCACCGGCGGGCACGACGCCGACTACCTCTGGCTCGCCGTGCGGACCGCGCCGGACGCACGGAAACACAGCGGGATCTCGATCCTCATCATGGACACCCGCGATCCGGGCTATTCGTGGACGCCGATCATCACCTGCGACGGCGCGCACCACGTGAACGCCACCTACTACTCGGACGTCCGGGTTCCGGCGGACATGCTGGTGGGCAAGGAGAACGAGGGCTGGCGGCTGATCACCACCCAGCTCAACCACGAACGCGTCATGCTCGGCCCGGCCGGGCGCATCGGCGGGCTTCACGACCGCGTCCGCGACTGGGCGGCCTCCAGGAAGACCCCCGACGGAACCCCCTTGCTCCACCTGCCCGACGTGCGCGACGTGCTCGCCGAAGCGCTCGCGACCGCCCGGGTCAACGAACTGCTGAACTGGCAGGTCGCGGCGTCGTCGGCGACCGGGCCGGTGGCGGTGGCCGACGCCTCCGCCACCAAGGTCTTCGGTTCCGAACGCATCCAGCGGCTGGCCAGGAGACTGGAGGAACTCGTGGCACGACACGGCGATCAGGCCGACACCGAAACCGCGGAACTGGCCCGGTGGCTGGACGTGGTGGCCAAACGCAACCTGGTGCTGACCTTCGGCGGTGGTGTCAACGAGATCCAGCGTGAACTGATCGCCACCGCGGGTCTCGGCTTGCCGAGGGTGCCGCGATGAGTATCCAGGAAGCGGCCGCCCACATCGCCGCACAAGGGGAATCCGCGCCGAGGGCCGCCCGTGACGCGGTCAACCAGGCGATGGTGAACAACTGGGTCGAGGCCATCGGGGACCGCAATCCCGCCTACGTCGACGAAGAGTTCGCCACGAGAAGTGTCCACAAGGGACTGGTCGCGCCGCCCGCGATGGCGCAGGTGTGGATGATGGGCGGGCCGCACTGGACTCGCGCGTCGGACGATCCGCTCGGCGCGATGATGGAGGTGCTCGACGAGGCCGGGTTCACCTCGGTCGTCGCCACCAACTCCGAGCAGAATTACCATCGCTACCTGCGGCACGGCGAACACCTCTCGGCGACCGCGAAACTCGAGAGCGTCGTCGGGCCGAAACGCACCGCGCTCGGCGAAGGCTGGTTCGTGACGACGAAGACCACTTGGTACGTCGGCGACGAGGCCGTCGCGGACATGGTGTTCCGGGTGCTGAAGTTCCGCCCGCCGGGCGCCGGACCGGCCAAGGCGGCCGCTCCGGTGCTGCGGCCGGTGATCAGCAAGGACACCGAGTTCTTCTGGGCTGGCCTGCGCGAAGGGGAACTGCGGATCCAGCGGTGGGGTGAGACGCTGCGGCATCCACCCGGCCCGATGCCGCCGGACGGCGACCTCGACGCGAAGCCGGACTACGTCGTCGCGTCCGGGCGCGGCACGGTCTACAGCTACGTGGTGCACCACCATCCGAAGGTTCCGGGCAAGGACCTGCCGTTCGTGGTGGCACTCGTCGAACTGGCGGAAGGTGTCCGGGTGATGGGCGAACTGCTCGACGCCGACCCCGGAGCAGTCCACATCGGACTTTCGGTGGAGGCCGCGTTCGTGAAGGTCGACGAGGAACTGACGTTGCCCGCTTGGCGGGTCGCGCGATGAAGGACTTTTCGGTCGGCACCGAGCTGCCGCCGCTGGCCATCGAGGTCACCCCGACGTTCGTGGTGAGCACGGCCGTGGCGACCCGGGATTTCCAGGATGTCCACCACGACCGGGACGCCGCCGTTCGGCGCGGGTCGAAGGACATCTTCCTCAACATCCTCACCGACACCGGCCTGGTGCAGCGGTTCGTGACCGAGTGGGCGGGGCCGGAGGCGCTCGTGCGGTCGATCAAGATCCGGCTCGGCGTGCCCTGTTACGCCTACGACACCCTGACCTTCACCGGCCGGGTCACGGAACGGGACGGTGACGACGTGGTGATCGCGGTGTCCGGTGTGGACAGTCTCGGCGAACACGTCACCGGGACCGTGGAACTCACGCTGGGAGGTGAGTGATGACCCTGTCCGGGCGGGCCGCGATCGCCGGTATCGGCGCGACGGAGTTCTCCAAGGATTCCGGGCGCAGCGAGCTGCGGTTGGCGGCCGAAGCGGTTTCGGCGGCTTTGGCCGACGCGGGGCTCAAGCCGTCCGATGTGGATGGTCTGGTCTCGTTCACCATGGACGGCAACAGCGAGATCGCTGTCGCGCGGGAACTCGGCATCCCCGAACTCAAGTTCTTCAGCCGGATCCACTACGGCGGCGGGGCGGCGGCCGCGACCGTGCAGCAGGCCGCGATGGCCGTCGCGACCGGAGTCGCGGACGTCGTCGTCGCGTACCGGGCCTTCAACGAACGGTCGGGGACGCGGTTCGGCCAGGTCTCGCCTGCCGCGGCGGGGCAGGTGAACTCGTCCGGTGTCGACAACGCGTTCCACTACCCGATGGGGATCGCGACGCCCGCCGCGACCGTCGCCATGCTCGCCCGGCGCTACATGCACGAGTACGGCGCGACCAGTGAGGACTTCGGCAGGATCGCCGTCATCGACCGCGCTCGCGCGGCGACGAATCCGAAGGCCTGGTTCCACGGCAAGCCGATCACACTCGAAGACCACCAGGCGTCCCGCTGGGTCGCCGAACCGCTGCACCTGCTCGACTGCTGTCAAGAGAGTGACGGCGGGGTGGCGCTCGTGGTCACCGGCATCGAGCGGGCGCGCGACCTGCCGCGCCGGCCCGCCGTGATCGCGGCGGCCGCGCAGGGCAGTGGTCCGGACCAGTACGTGATGACCAGCTACTACCGCGACGACCTCCCGGCGTTGCCCGAGATGGGTGTCGTCGGACGGCAGCTGTGGGAGCAGTCCGGTCTCAGGCCTGGCGATATGGATCTCGCCGTGCTGTACGACCACTTCACCCCTTATGTCCTGATGCAGCTGGAAGAACTCGGCTTCTGCGGCAAGGGGGAGGCCAAGGACTTCATCGGCGGCGGGACCCTGGAACTCGACGGGAAGCTGCCGCTCAACCCGCACGGCGGACAGCTGGGGGAGGCCTACCTCCACGGGATGAACGGGATCGCCGAAGGGGTCCGGCAGGTGCGGGGCGACGCCGTCAACCAGGTCGACGGGGCCACACGCGTGCTCGTGACCGCCGGTACGGGCGTACCTACGAGCGGGCTGGTCCTGACCGCGGGCTGACATCACCTCATTGCCCGATGGTGTACTAGAGCGGCACCTGCGACGGTGGGAGGAATACCGGCTGGAGGTGCCATGTCTGGACCAATCGTCGTCGCGTGGACCCTGACCGCGGCGTTCGCCGCGCTGGTCCTGCCCTGCGTGCGGAGACTCGTCCGGTTGGACTACGGGCGGCTGGGCGCGGCGGCCCGCAACGGTGATCTGGCCGAACTGCTGCTCGTCGTCGCCATGGTCGCGATGCTGTCCCCGGTGGGCGGCCCGATCCCCGCGGCGGGCTGGCAGGCGGTGCTGGCGCTGACCGCGGGCTGGTTCGCGGTCTCGTGGTGGAAGGAACGGCGGACCGGGCACGCCGCGTGCGGGCACCACGCCGTCTCCGCCGCGGCGATGCTGTTCATGGTGACGTTCATGCCGCACAGCGACGTCACCCACGGGCCGTGGCTGGTGATGTCCGGCCACGATGCCGCCTCGACGCTGTGGTTGTCGCTGGTTTTCGGTGTGGTGGCGGCGTATTTCGCGGTGGACGCGGTGCGCGCCGGGATACTGGCGGCGCGCGGCACCGGCGATTCCGGTCAGGTGTCGCGGTGGGTGTGCCGGGTGCTCATGGGACTGGGGATGGGCTACATGCTGCTGGGCGCGGCCCTCTGAGAACTCGCGACCGAACGCGGTGCATGGCTCGGAACACTCCTCGGTAGCCCCGCCTGTCCCACCAGCCGCAAGGGAGGGTGTGTGAAGGCCGTTTTCCTTGTGCTAGGCGCAAGGAAGGGGGCCTTCCTGTACTTCAAGCGACCAGGACGCCGATCCCGGGTTACGCGGGCTGGCGACGAGGTGAGTCAGGCCGAGGAGGCGTGTCGCGAAAGCCACTTTCGGGACAGCAGACGTCGCGAAAGTGGCTTTCGCGACACGAGACCCCAGCCGCTCAGGAGAGCTGGGAGACCCGCCGGACCACACCGTCTCCGGCGTCGCCCGCGTCCGGCAGATCCTCGGCGGGGTGGTCCACGGCCCATTTGGCGGCGTTCGCGATGTCCTTGTTCAGCGCGGCGATCAGCGCTTCCGACGACGGGTACGCCTCCTGCTCGCGCAGGTGGTGGCCCAGCCACACGGTCAGCACCTCGCCGTAGAGGTCACCGGCGAAATCGAGCAGATGTGCCTCGACGAGCCGGTAGCCGTCCGCGCCGTAGTACGTCGGCCGCCTGCCGACCGAGACCGCCGCCGCGATCCGCGTGCCGTCGGCGCGTTCGGCCCAGCCCGCCCACACTCCGTCGCCGACCTGGCCGTCTTGGTCGCGCAGCGCGATGTTGGCGGTCGGGAACCCCAGTTCCCGCCCCCGCTGATCGCCCTTCTCCACCTGGCCACGGACCACGAAGAACTCCGCCGTCATGCCGCCCCCGTCCCTGCTGTCACGAAAGCCATGAATACCACGACCCTGGCCCGGGGTCGACCGCCGTCCACGCCGCGAGAGCCGTCCACTGTGTACTGAATCACGTCGTGACGAGCCGGTACCCCAGGTCGAGTTCGGTCCGGCCGAGCAGGCCGACATGACGCCGGTGCCAGTGCCCGTCGGCGAGGTCGGCGCGCAGCCGCCCGACCGCCGCCGCGACGACGTTCTGGTCCAGCAACGCGACACCGGACATCCCCGCGCGCACGCGCTCGGACAGGTAGGCCTCCGGCCTGCGCCAATACGCGCCGAGGAATCCGTCGACGCAGTTCGAGGGCACCGGCAGCGGAGTCACCGACGGTGTCTCGCCTGCCGCGCTGAGCTCCTCGACGACCCGGTCGAGGCAGGCCAGCCTGCTCTCGTGTTCGGCGATCTCCGGCAGGTAGTCCCGCACCAGCCAGAACCGTGCGAACACCTCCTGATCCCAGGTCACGATCACCTGGCGACGGGACACCCGCCGCAATTCGGCCAGCCCGGCGGTCACGTCCGTCCAGTGGTGCACGGTGAGCACCGCCAGGCCGACGTCGAAGGCTCTGTCGGGGAAGGGCAGCCCTTCCGCGCACGCCTGGACGGCGGGGGCGGCGGCGGCCGGGCGCTGCCCGATCATCCGCCGCGAGGGTTCGACCGCGACCACACTGCGATCTTCCGGCTCGTAGGAACCGGCTCCGGCGCCGACGTTGACCACCGAGCGGGCGTCGCCGAGAGCGGCGGTCACGGTGGCCGCGATCCGGGGATCCGGACGTCTCGATCGCGCGTAGTCCCGGCCGAGTTCGGCATACGGGTCGCTGATCAAGGGTCGCACCTCGCCGAGTCTAACCAGAGCACTTACCAGCGGGTATGGGGATTCAGTCTGTCGTGGTCAAGAAAGTGTCGGAAAGCACCGGGGCCTCGGCCCGATCCGGTGCCGTGGTCGTGATCAGCAGCCCGGCGGGCTCGCGCCAGACGCGGGTCCGCAGTGGTTCGCCGGGAAAGACGACGCCGGCGAACTTCGCCGAGAACGACGCGACGCGGGCCGTGTCCCCTTCGAGCAGTTCGTCCGTGACGGCCTTCGCGATGACGCCGTAAGTGCACAGGCCGTGCAGGATCGGCTTGTCGAATCCGGCCGCCGCGGCGAACGCGGGATCGGCGTGCAGGGGGTTGCGGTCGCCGCAGAGCCGGTAGAGCAGGGCCTGTTGCGGCAACGTCGGGGTGTCGATGATCACGTCCGGCTCCCGCGGCGGGAGTTCGACGCGATCGGATGGTCCGCGCTCGCCGCCGAAACCCCCTTCACCACGGGCGAAGATGCTCGACCGCAATGTCCACAAGGGAGTCCCGTCGGAATCGGTGGCGACCGTCTCGTTCACGATCACCGCCGCCTTGCCCTTGTCGAAGACGTCGACGATCCGTGTCCTGGCCACCGCCTTGCCCGACGCCGGGATCGGCCGGTGCGCGATCACCTCCTGCTTGCCGTGCAGCACCTTCCCGAGGTCGACCTCGACGCCGGGGAACGAGACCGCGGGCGGCTCGAACACCCGCAGGTTCGCCGCCACGGTGGCGAACGTCGGCAGCACCTGGAGGCCGTCCTCGTAGGTGTAGCGCAGTTCCCGCGGGCTCGTCGGATCCGCGCCCGCGCCCAGCGCCAGGTGGTAGAGCTGCACGTCCGACGCGGTCCAGGCGAAACTCACCTCGCCGAGGTCGGCGCCGATCGCGACCGAAGGATCGATGGGCACTGGGGCATCTCCTACTCGTAGGTGACGGTGACCTCGTCGGTCAGCGGCAGGGACTGGCATGCCAGCACGATGCCTTCGGCGATGTCGTCGCCGTCGAGGACCTCGTTGTTCAGCATCTTCACCTCACCGGAAATGATCCGGCAAGCGCACGCGCTGCACTGGCCCTCGCGGCAGGAATACGGCGCGTCGAAACCCTCTTCCAGCAACAGGTCCAGCAGTTTCGTCCGGCGCGGCCAGTCGAGCTTCTTCGTCTCTCCGTCGAGGGTGACTTCGACTCCCGCAGGGGTCTCGGCCTCTTCGACGACGACGGGTTCCGCCACCTCGAACGGATTTCCACCGAGGGACAGGAACCGTTCCAGGTGGATCCGCTTGCGGGGCAGGCCGAGATCCTTGAGCACCGTACGCGCCGCGTCCATGAACGGGCCGGGGCCGCAGATGAACGCCTCGTGCGCGGTGTACGGTGCCACCAGGGCACGCAGGTGCGCCTGCGTCGGCCGTCCTTGCAGGATTTCCAGCCAGTGCACGACGACCAGCCGGTCCTGGTATCGGGCGGCGAGGTCCGCCAGCTCCCGCGCGAAGATCACCGATCGCTCGTCACGGTTCGCGTAGAGCAGCACGACCTTGCCGGTGCCGTGTTCCAGCGCGGACTTCAGGATCGACATCACCGGCGTGATCCCGCTGCCGCCCGCGAGCAGCAGGAAGTCCTCGTCGAGCGACGCGGGGCTGAACACCCCGGCGGGCGGCAGGACCTGGACCTCCTGGCCTGCCTGGAGGTTGTCGCAGAGCCAGTTGGACCCGTAGCCGTCCGCGGTGCGTTTGACGGTGACCTGGACCCGGTTCTCGTGCGGCGCGCTGGAGAGCGAGTAGCAGCGGGCCACCGACCCGGTGCGCTCGCTCGGGACCCGCACGGTGAGGAATTGCCCTGGCGTGTAAGCGAAAACGGAGACATGCTCGGCCGGGATCTCGAACACGATCGACGACGCGTCGGCCGTCTCGGTGATCACCTCGGCCACGGTCACGGTGACGGGAGTACTCATTCGGGCACCTCCAGCAGGCCGTCCTTCAGAGCGGCGTCGATGCTGTCGCTGAGATCGCCGCAGGTGTCGAGCAACGCCGTCTGCGCGCCGGACGCCTTCCGCGCCGCGAACACCGGGCAGCTCCGGGACGCGTCGGTCGTCCACTGGATGCTGGTGTGCTGCACGCTGTTCTTCTTGACCAGCACACAGGTCCCGCACGAACGGCAGCTCAGCGGCTGGAGCCCGGCGGTGAGGAATTCGACGGTCTCGGGCTTCACACCCCGGCCTCTTCCGACTGCCGCCGAGCCAGGTTCTCGGCCACCTCCGCCGCCCAGACCTCGTTGGCGCGGCTGGTGTCCACTTCGAACTCGAAGCGCTGCGTCATGTCCTCGGTGACGTCGGCGGCGTCCACATAGAACTGGTCGTACCAGCGGCGCAGCTGGTAGACCGGCCCGTCCTCCTCGCACAGCAACGGGTTGTCGATCCGTGTCTTGTTGCGCCAGATCTCCACGTCTTGCAGGAAGCCGACGCCGATGCCCTTGGCGAACTTGCCGGCGATCTTGTCCGCGTGCTCGTCCGAGACACCCTCGAACTTCTTCACGCTCACGCCCCATTGCAGCACGAACGAGTTCTCGGTGACCGGGTAGTGGCAGTTGATCAGCACGTTCTCGATCTCGAAACCCTGGTACGTGTTGAGCAGCTTGTTGATCATGTAGGACGGCCCGAAGTACGACGCCTCCGACCGCAGCAGGTTCTCTTCGCCGCCGTAGTTCGACGCCATTCCCTTGTCCGGGCGGCCTTTCGTGTTCAGGTACTGGGTGGCGACATGCCCCTCGAACACGTTCTTGAAGTAGGTCGGGAAGGCGTAGTGGATGTAGAAGAAGTGCGCCATGTCGACCATGTTGTCGATGATCTCGCGGCAGTTGGAGCCCTCGATCAGCACCGAGTCCCAGGTCCAGTTGCTCCACTCGCCGTCGAACACGCCCTCGATCCGCGGGATGACGACGTCCCCGGGCGGCGGATTGCCCTCCGGGTCGTGCCAGACGAACAGTTGCTTGTTCTCCTCCAGCACCTGCCACGTCTTCGTCCGCGCCCGTAACGGAACCCTTTTGGCGTAAGGGATCGAGACGCATTTGCCGTTCCCGTTCCAGCGCCAGTCGTGGAACGGGCAGGCGATCTCGTCGCCCTTGACCTCGCCCTGGGTGAGGTCGCCGCCCATGTGGCGGCAGTACCCGTCGAGCACGTTCAGCTTGCCGGACGAATCGGCGAAGACCACCAGTTTCGTCCCGAACGCCGTGATGGCGTGCGGCTTCCCGTCCCGGAACGGCTCGGCCAGGCCGAGACAGTGCCAGCCGCGTGCGAACCGCGAAGGGGGCGCGCCCGCGTCGATCTGCCGTACGGATTCCGTCGTCATCGGCTGCCTCCCGCTTTGCTGTGATCTTGCTGCGCGAGGTGCTCGGCCGCAAGATAGCCGAACACCATCGCCGGGCCGATCGTCGCGCCGGGGCCGGCGTAGGTGCGGCCCATCACCGCCGCGCTCGTGTTGCCCGCCGCGTAAAGCCCGTCGATCACCGATCCGTCCTCGCGCAGGACGCGCGCGTGCGTGTCGATCCTCAAACCACCCTTGGTGCCCAGGTCGCCGGGCACGATCTTCACCGCGTAGTACGGTGCGACGTCCAGTGGGCCCAGGCTCGGATTGGGTTTGTTCCGCGGGTCGCCGTAGTAGTGGTCGTACGCGCTGCGCCCGCGGTGGAAGTCCTCGTCCACGCCGCTTTTGGCGAACCCGTTGAACCGCCGGACAGTGGCCTCCAGCGCGTCGGCCGGGACCTCGATCCGCTCGGCGAGTTTCGCGATCGTGCTCGCTTTGACCGCGATGCCCGCTTTGAACCAGCGGCCGGGCAGCGGCTGGCGCGGGCCGAGGCCGGTGAACATGTACCGGTCGCGGTTGCGCTGGTCGAACACCAGCCAGGTCGGGATGTTCTCGCCAGGTCCGTCGCCTTCGCCGTACATCGCGTGCGCGGCCTCGACGTAGGGCGCCGATTCGTTGACGAAGCGTTCACCCCGCGCGTTCACCATCACGCAGCCCGGCCGCGACCGTTCGGCGAGTGCGAACCACGGGCCGCCGGTCAGCGGGATGGACGGGCCCCACCAGGCGTCGTCCATCAGGTCGGTGGCCGCGCCGAGTTTGAGCCCGGCGTCGATCGCGTCGCCGGTGTTGGCTTCGGCGCCGACGGTCCAGCCGGTGCCGATGGGCGCCCGCTGGTACTTGATCCGCATCTCCTCGTTGCGTTCGAACCCGCCCGCGCCGAGGACGACGCCGAGCCGCGCGCGGATCAGCTTCTCCTCACCCTCATGACGGACGACGACGCCGGTCACGCGACCGCCTTCGACCTGGAGATCCATGAGCGGCGTGTTCAGCCAGACGGGGACATTCGCCCTTCGCAGGCCCTCACGCAGACCGGCCGCAAGCGCTTGCCCCATGGAAAGAAGCCGCTGACGGCGGACCCTCCCGATCAGCCAGCGGCCGCCGAGACCGAGGACGCGGAGGATCCCGCGGGGATGCCGGGCGAGCAGGCTCAGCCACCGGTAGTCCGCCTGGGTGATCGGGACGCCCAGCGGGGGAGCGCTGTAGGGCGGCTCCAGATTCGCCAGCTCCGGTCCGAGGAGGTTGCCGTCGAGGGCGGCCGGTTCGACCGACCGTCCGCCGGGGCGCCCGCCGGGGGCCTCCGGGTGGTAGTCCGAGTAGCCCCGGACCCAGCGGAAGCGCAGCGGTGTCTTGTCGCAGACGAACGAGAGGACTTCCGGGCCGCGGTCGAGGAAGGCCGACCGGAGTTCGGCCGGGACGACGTCCCCGACGATCGACTCTAGGTACTCGTGCGCCCGCTCCGGGGGTTCTTCGATCCCGGCCGCGCGCAGGGCGTGATTGCCGGGGATCCAGACACCGCCGCCGGAGCGCGCGGTGGAGCCGCCGAAGTGGGCGGCCTTCTCCACGACCAGGACCTCGAGTCCCCGGTGGGCTGCGGACAGTGCGGCGGTCATCCCGGCGGCCCCGCTGCCCGCCACGATCACGTCGTACTCCATACGCCCCTCACCTGAAACACGTTGTAGGAAGCATGTAGCAGCATCCGCGCTGCTTCAGTCACCATAGACGAGAACGTGTTCTAGTTCTAGGGTGGGTGTCATGGACTCCCTCATCGCGGATGTGGTGATCGTGGGCTTCGGGGCGGCGGGCGCCTGTGCGGCGATCGAAGCCGCCGACGCGGGCGCTCGCGTGCTGATCCTGGACCGGTTTTCCGGCGGTGGCGCGAGCGCTGTCAGCGGTGGTGTCGTCTACGCCGGTGGCGGGACGGCTCAGCAGCGGGACGCGGGTGTCGACGACAGCGTCGACGCGATGTACGACTACCTGCGGCTGGAGGTCGGTGACGTCGTCTCCGAGGAGACCCTGCGGCGGTTCTGCGCGGGCAGTACGGAAATGGTGACCTGGCTGGAGGGCAACGGAGTCCCGTTCGAGGGGAGCCTGTGCCCGTACAAGACGTCCTATCCGAGCGACAAGCACTATCTGTACTACTCGGGCAGCGAGGCGGCGGGCGGCTTTCGCGACGCGGCCAAGCCGGCGCCGCGCGGTCACCGGGTCAAAGGCCCGGGGACCTCGGGGAAACTGCTGATGAAACGCCTGGCCGAGGCCGTCCGGAGCCGCGGTGTCCAGATACTGCCGCAAACCGCCGCCCGGACTCTGATCGTGGACGCCGACGGGACCGTGACCGGCGTCGTCGTGTCCACCCTGCGGGACGCTCCCGCCCGGGTGCGGGCCACGCACCGAAAGCTGGCCGCGTACGCCGCCAAGCCGGGGATCTACGTGCCTTCGCTGCGGAAGTCGCTGCATCGGCGGGTGGAGCGGATCGAACGCCGATACGGGCGTGAGCTGAAAGTTTCAGCCACGCGCGGCGTCGTCCTCGCCGCGGGCGGGTTCATCGCGAACCGTGCGATGGTGCGCGAACACGCGCCCGCGTATCGCGGCGGCCTGGCGCTCGGGACCTCGGCCGACGACGGGTCCGGGATCCGGATGGGGGTCGAGGCGGGCGGGGCCACCGCGGAACTGGGGCGGATCTCCGCCTGGCGTTTCATCACCCCGCCGCCGGCGTTTCTGGGCGGGCTGCTCGTCGGCAAGGCGGGTGGGCGGATCATCGATGAGTCCCGGTACGGCGCGGCCGTCGGCGAACGCATGATCACCGAGCAGGAAGGGCGTGGCTGGCTGCTGGTCGACGACGCCATCGTGCGGGACGTGCGGCGTGACGCTCGGAAGCAAAGCCAATGGTTCCAAGCGCTTCAAGTGCGGTACCTGCTGCGGCAACGGGTCGTCGCCGGGTCGCTCGAAGACGTCGCGCGCAAGGCCGGGGTGGACCCCGCCGGGCTCGTCGCCAGTGTCGAGGCTTCGCGCTCGGGTACCGATCCGACGGGTAAACCCGCGGAGTTCGCGCGTCCGCTGGATCAGGCGCCGTATTCGCTGATCGACGTCTCGATCCGGCCCAACCTCGGCTATCCGTGCCCGATGCTGACGCTGGGTGGCCTGGTCGTGGACGAAGAGAGCGGGGCGGTTCGGTCCGCCGCCGGTGTTCCGATTCGCGGGCTGTACGCGGCCGGGCGGACCGCGGTGGGAATCTGTTCTAGGTCCTATGTGAGTGGCCTGTCGCTGGCCGACTGCGTGTTTTCCGGGCGGCGTGCCGGACTGCACAGTGCGCTCGACCGGGGATCGGTCGACAAAAACGAGAACGTGTTCTAGTCTTGGATCCGGTTCACGGAGTACGGCGAGAGAGGGAACGCATATGAGCGAGCACGCCGCGCAGGACGTGATCGCGGGGGTCCGGGAGCTGCTGCCGGTCCTGCGGGAACGGGCGCAGGAGGCGGAGGACGCCCGGCGCGTTCCCGAGGGGTCCGTCAAGTCCTTGCAGGAGACCGGGTTCTTCAAGCTGTTGCAGCCGAAGACGTTCGGTGGCCTCGAAGCCGACCCGGTGAGCTTCTACACCGCGGTCAAACTCGTCGCGAGCGCGTGCGGGTCCACGGGCTGGGTCGCCTCCATCCTCGGCGTCCACCCGTGGCACCTCGGCCTGTTCGAGGCGCAGGCGCAGCAGGACGTCTGGGGTGACGACGCCGACGTCCGGATCTCCTCGTCATACGCGCCGATGGGCAAGGCGGACGTCGTCGACGGCGGATACCGGCTCAGCGGGCGCTGGAGTTTCTCCTCCGGCTGCGACCACGCGACCTGGGTGCTGCTGGGCGGTCCGGTGTTCTCCGGCGGCAAACCCGTCGACTTCTGTACCTATCTGGTGCCGATCGCCGACTACACGATCGAAGACGTCTGGGACACCGTGGGCCTGCGTGGCACCGGCTCCAACGACATCATCGTGGACGACGTCTTCGTGCCGAAGCACCGCGCGCTCAGCTTCATCGCGACGTCGAAGTGCAAGACGCCGGGACAGGAGATCAACCCTGGCCCGCTGTACAAACTCCCGTACGGTTCGGTGCATCCGAGCACGATCACCGCGCCGATCATCGGGATGGCGCAAGGTGCCTACGACGCACACGTCGAGTACCAGGGCAAGCGGGTCCGCGCGGCGTACGCGGGCGAGCAGTCCAAAGAGGACCCGTTCGCCAAGGTGCGCATCGCCGAGGCGGCCAGCGAGATCGACGCGGCGTGGTTGCAGCTGACGCACAACATCGACGAGCTGTACCAGTTGGCTTGCAAGGGGGAGAAGCTCCCGTTCCCCACTCGGCTGCGGGTCCGGCGTGACCAGGTCCGTGGCACGGAACGCGCGATCTTCGCGATCGACCGGCTTTTCGAGAACTCCGGCGGCCGCGCCTTGAAAACCGGCACCCCCATTCAACGGTTCTGGCGCGACGCCCACGCGGGCCGCGTGCACGCGGCGAACGACGCCGAGCGCGCCTACGTCATGTTCGGAACCGGCGCCTTCGGGTTGCCCGTCGAGAATGCGATGGTCTGATGGCCGAAGGCAAATACGTCACCGTCCAAGGTGGACTCAAGCTGCACTGTCACGAGGCGGGCGGCGAACATCCGGAGACGGTCATCCTGCTGCACGGCGGTGGCCCCGGCGCGTCGGCGTGGAGCAACTTCGGCCGCAATCTGCCGGTGTTCGGCAAGAACTACCGCACGCTGGCGATCGACCAGCCGGGGTTCGGCCGGTCGGGCAAACCGACCGAGCATCCGCAGTACTTCCGCCACAGCGCGGACGCCGTCATCGGGCTGATGGACGAACTCGGCATCGAACGTGCCCACTTCGTCGGGAACTCCCTCGGTGGCGGGACGTCCGTGCGGCTCGCGTTGAACCACCCGAAACGCGCGGGCCGTCTCGTCCTGATGGGACCGGGCGGGCTGAGCGTGAACCTGTTCGCGCCCGATCCCACCGAAGGCATCAAGAACCTGGGCCGGTTCAGTGCCCCGCCGGGGCCGAGCCGGGAAAAGCTCGAAGCCTTCCTGCGGATCATGGTGCACGACCAGTCCCTGATCACCGACGAACTGATCGATGAGCGGTTCGCCGCCGCGAGCGCGCCGGAGTCCCTCGCCGCGATGAAGGCGATGGGCAAGTCGTTCGCCCAGCCCGACTCCTATGAAGAGGGCATGCTCTGGCGCGAGGCGCATCGCTTGCGTCAGCGGGTGCTGCTCATTTGGGGCAGGGAAGACCGGGTCAACCCGCTCGACGGCGCCCTGCTCGCGCTCAAACTGATCCCGCGTGCCCAGCTGCACGTGTTCGGCGGTTGCGGACACTGGGCGCAACTGGAGAAGTTCGACGAATTCAACCGGCTGGCACTCGACTTCCTGGGAGCCTCCTGATGGGTATCCGCTCGCTCGCCTACCTCCGCATCGAAGCGACCGACATGGCCGCGTGGCGCGAATACGGGCTGAAGGTTCTCGGCATGGTGGAGGGCTCCGGCACCCATCCGGAGGCGCTCTACCTGCGGATGGACGACTTCCCGGCGCGGCTGGTGGTCTTCCCCGGGGAGCACGACAGGCTCGCGGTGGCGGGCTGGGAAGTCGCCAACGCCGGCGAACTCGACGAGATCCGGGCGTCGCTCGACGCGCATTCCGTGCCGTACAAGGAAGGAACGCCCGACCAGCTGGCCGATCGCCGGGTCGACGGCCTGGTGTCCTTTGCGGACCCTTCGGGCAACACGCTCGAAGTCTTCCACGGTGTCGCGTTGCAACACCGGCGCGTGGTGAGCCCGTACGGCCACAAGTTCGTGACCGGGGAGCAGGGGCTCGGGCACGTCGTCCTGTCCACTCACGACGATGAAGCCTCCTTGCGGTTCTATCGCGACGTCCTCGGCTTCCGGTTGCGGGACTCGATGAAACTGCCGCCGCAGATGGTCGGCAGGCCCGCTGACGGCGCTCCGGCGTGGCTGCGGTTCTTCGGCTGCAACCCGCGTCACCACAGTCTCGCGTTCCTCCCGATGCCGACCCCGAGTGGCATCGTGCACCTCATGGTCGAAGTGGAGAACACCGACGACGTCGGCCTCTGCCTCGATCGTGCCATCCGCCGGAAGGTGCCGATGTCGGCGACCCTCGGGCGGCACGTCAACGATCTGATGCTCTCGTTCTACATGAAGACCCCGGGCGGATTCGACGTCGAATACGGCTGCGAGGGAAGGCAAGTGGACGACGAGAGCTGGATCGCCCGAGAGAGTACGGCGGTTTCCTTGTGGGGACACGACTTTTCAGTCGGCGCCCGCCCGCCGGGTCAGTCGTGACCCGGGTGACGGAGATCGGGGCGGACATCGATCCGGCACGCTTCCGTACGGTGCTCGGGCACTTCTGCACCGGCGTCGCGGTGGTGACCGGTCACGACGGCCGGGCGCCGGTGGGGTTCGCGTGCCAGTCGTTCGCGGCGCTTTCCCTCGACCCGCCGCTGGTCTTGTTCTGTCCTGCCAAGACTTCCCGGACGTGGGCGGTGCTCGCCGAATCCGGTCGGTTCGCCGTCAACGTGCTCGCCGAAGACCAGCAGGAAGTCAGCGCGGTGTTCGGCGCGCGCGGCGCGGACAAGTTCGCTTCGCTCGACTGGACCCCCGCCCCGTCCGGATCCCCTTTGCTGGCAAGGGCTTTGACGTGGATCGACTGCGCGTTGGAAACCGTGCACGAGGCGGGCGACCACTACGTCGTCATCGGCAGGGTCACCGCGCTCGGGGAGCCGTCCGACGGCCGGCCCCTGCTGTTCCACCGCGGGCGGTACACGGTGACCGAACCGGTGACGGACGAACTCGCGGCGCTCATGCCGTGGCCGCGTCCGGACGATTGGCTTTGACCGGAGCC
This sequence comes from Amycolatopsis coloradensis, assembly GCF_001953865.1. Lineage (GTDB taxonomy): Bacteria > Actinomycetota > Actinomycetes > Mycobacteriales > Pseudonocardiaceae > Amycolatopsis > Amycolatopsis coloradensis. The sequence continues at coordinate 3,575 of NZ_MQUQ01000001.1, read as the reverse complement.
GTGAAATGAAAAACTGAAAAAATGTAAACCTGTTCTTTACCGGTGCTTCCGCTTAGCGTTTTCACCGGAAGCTCACCAAGGAATGGGGACAGCAACGTGAACGTGAATTCGCGCAGACTGGCCGGAATCGGGTTGGCCGCCGCCGTCGTCACGGTTCTGGCCGGGGTGACGCCGGCACAGGCCGCCGAGGGCTCGATCGTCGGCGCCGGTGCCGAAGGCGCCATCTCCGACAGCTACATCGTCGTGCTCAAGGACGGCTCCGCCGCCGACAAGCCTTCGCTGGCAGGCAAGTTCGGCGGGACCATCGGACGGCAGTACACGCAGGGCATCAGCGGTTTCTCGGTGGCCCTGGGCGAGCGGCAGGCCAAGCGCCTCGCGGCCGACCCGGCCGTCGCCTTCGTGGAGCAGGACAAGGTGCTGCGCGCCCAGGCGACGCAGACGAATCCGCCGTCGTGGGGGCTCGACCGCATCGACCAGCGCAATCTCCCGCTGAACAACGCCTACACTTACGCGACCACCGCGTCGAATGTGAACGTGTACGTTCTCGACACCGGAATCCGCGCCACGCACACCGATTTCGGCGGGCGGGTGAAACAGGGATACGATTTCATCGACAACGACACGAACGCGGACGACGGTTACGGTCACGGCACGCATGTCGCGGCCACGATCGCCGGCACGAAGTACGGGGTCGCCAAGGGTGCTTCGCTGTACCCGGTGCGAGTCCTCGGTTCCGACGGCAGCGGCACGACCGCCGGGGTGATCTCGGGCGTCAACTGGATCACCCAGAACGCCAAGAAGCCGGCCGTGGCCAACGCCAGCCTCGGTGGTGGCGCGTCGACCGCACTGGACACCGCGGTGCGGAACTCCATCAAGGCGGGCATCACCTGGACGGTCGCGGCGGGTAATTCGAACGTCAACGCCTCGAACTCCTCGCCCGCCCGGGTCACCGAGGCACTCACGGTCGCCGCGGCGGACCGCACCGACCGCCGGGCTTCCTTCTCCAACTACGGTTCCGTGATCGACCTGTTCGCGCCGGGCGTCTCGATCACCTCGGCCTGGAAGGACGACGACACCGCGACCTACACCGGCAACGGCACCTCGTTCGCCGCTCCGCACGTGGCCGGTGCCGCGGCGCTGTACCTGTCGTCGCACACGGGGGCCACCGCGGCTCAGGTGGCGCAGGCACTGATCAGCGCTTCGACACCGGGGCTGGTGACCAACCCCGGCAGCGGCAGCCCGAACCGCACGCTCTACGTCGGGTAGTTCTCCTCGGGGATGGCTCGGTCCCGGCGTTGTGCCGGGACCGAGCTTTTCCTCCCGCGTGGCCGAGGTGGGCCGAGCAGGGAACGCAAGGCCAACGGCGGCAACGACAACAGTTGTTCGAGTTCGGCGAGCGCCCGGAGGGATTCCGGGCGTTCCGGTCTGCGTCTGCCGGATTGCCAATGGCTCAGCGTCGGGACACTGATCGAGATCCCCCGGAGTTCGAGGCGGTGGCGGATCCGGTCCAGCGGGAGCCCGCTGGCCGTGATCGCCGCGCGCAGGGCTCGCGGGAACGGTTCCGGACGCAGGGTGGCGCCGGGGAAGATCTTCGGGGGCGACATACACCGAAAGTAAGAAGCCGTATCTGGAGTGTCAACGGCGTGCCGCGGGCGTCCCAGCCGGTGAACCCTCCGAAAGTCGGATCGGTTCACCGGCTTCGTGCAGACTGCGCAACGCGAGCGCGTACGACTCCATGAGCCCCGTCTCGTGGTACGGGACGCCGATTTCCGCGCAGTATCCTTGGACGATGGGCCGGGCGCGGCGAAGATGCGGCGACGGCATACTCGGGAACAGATGGTGCTCGATCTGGTAGTTGAGCCCGCCGAGCGCGACGTCGACGACCCTGTCGCCGCGGACGTTCCGTGACGTGAGCACCTGCTTGCGGAGGAAGTCGAGTTCGGTGTCCCCGGACAGGATCGGCATCCCCTTGTGGTTGGGCGCGAAGATCGATCCCATGTAGACACCCCACAGTGCTTTGTGGACGATGAAGAAGACGAGCGCCTTGCCGGGGGAGAGGACGACGAGCAACGCGCTGAAGTAGAGTGCGAAATGCGTCAGCAGCAAGGCCGCCTCGAGCCCGCGTCGCCGGATGCCCGGCTTCGAAACCGCGCGGATGCCGGAGAAGTGCAGGTTCAGGCCTTCGAGGGTGAGCAGCGGAAAGAACAGGAACGCCTGGTAGCGGCCGATGAACCGCGGAAGCCCCTTGCTGGCCCGCGCCTGGTCCTTCGACCACACCAGGATGTCCGGGTCGACGTCGGGATCGAGGTCCTCGTGATTCGGGTTCGCGTGGTGGCGGGTGTGCTTGTCCATCCACCAGCCGTAACTCATGCCGACGCCGAGATTCCCCGCGATCCGGCCGGCGATCTCGCTCGGACGGCGGGTCCGGAACACCTGGCGGTGCGCGAGATCGTGCGACAGCAAGGCGATCTGGCCGAACATCACCGCCTGGAAGACGGCTGTCCCCAGCTGCCACCAGGAATCCCCGATCGCGAAGAAGGCGATCCAGCCGGAGACGAAGAGCGTGGCGACCAGGCCGATGCGGAAAACGTAGTAGCCGGGACGGCGGTCGAGGAGGCCCGCTTCGCTGACGCGGCGGGACAGGCGGGCGAAATCGCTGCCTGTGCGGAGGTTTGCGGTCACCGTGGTGAGTCTGGTTCGCGGGCGCCGTGGGGTGAATGCGGTGGGCCGGTGGGTTGGTGCGGGGGCTGGCCCTACCCTCGGGGCAGAGGTCCGGTCATGGCGGGAGAGATGCGCGATGTGGTATCCGCGGGTCGCGTGGTCGCACGAGTTCGCCGAGGAACCCGTGGAGATTATCAGCGAGGTCGGCGCCGCTGGCCACGAGCGCCGGAAAGTGGAGCGCTTCCGGGACGGCCGCCTCGGATGGGCCGACGAGACGCGTGAGGTGGTCGGCACGGGCTGGGGCGAGGTTCCCGTCCCCTCCCTTGGCGAAATCAACGCACAGCACGAGTTCTCGGCCACATGGTCTGATCAGCGAACGGCCGGCCGAGGCTGAGGACCGCGCCGTACCGGGTTTCTGGGAAGGTGATCTGATCGTGGGCGCGAGCAATCAGTCACAGGTCGCGACCTTGGTCGAGCGGCGCACGCGATTTGTCATGCTGGCGCGTATTCCTCACGATCGCACGGCGGAGAACGTGGCCCCGCGACTGGCCGCCAAGATAACCACCTTGCCTGACGTTTTCGACAACAGTGTCACCTGGGACCAGGGTGGCGAGATGAGCCGCCACAAGCAGTTCGCCATGGCGACGGGCATGCCAGTGTATTTTTGCGATCCACACTCATTCTGAGAACACGAGTGGGTTGCCGCGCCGATACTTGCCAAGGGAACGACCTGTCCGGATATGCGCAGGACGAACTCGACGACAGGCCGCGGCAGACGCTGGGATGGCTTAAGCCGATCGAAGCGTTCAGCAAAGTGTTGCCAGGCTAGCGGTGGTGCACTCACCACTTGAAACCGCCCGACACAACCGTTTGCTGTCGAACGCGTGTTCGAGTATGATCATGGGCATGACCAC